>CAVVQP010000011.1:0-724306 GCA_963750405.1 uncultured Actinomycetota bacterium | reverse complement strand
CCACCCGCCCCGCCGCACACCAGCCTGTCACCGGCCCCGCCCCCCTCACCCCCATCCAGCAATCGTTCTTCCAAGGACGTCGGGGAACCCGCGGCACTTTAACCAATCGGCGCTCATCGAACTGGCAGCTGACTTGGATGAAGCGGCTTTGCGGCACGCACTTGACGCATTGCTCACGCATCACGACGCCCTGCGGACGCGGTTCGAGGAGGCCGACGGAGAATGGCGCGGTCGCATCGCGCCTGTCACGCCCGCGGCTCTCGAACGACATGACCTCGCCGAGGTCGACCCTCGCGAGCAGGAGGCGGCCATGGAGAAGGTCGCCAACGACGTCCACACGAGTTTCAACCTCGCGACCGGCCCGTTGTTCAAGGCCGTGCTGTTCGTACGAGGTCCGGAGCAGGGACCCTATCTCTTCCTCGTCGCACATCATCTTGTCATTGACGTCGTGTCCTGGCGGATCCTGCTCGACGATCTCGACGTCGCGTACCGGCAGGCCGTGGATCGGATACCCGTCGATCTCGGGCCCGCGACCACGTCGTTCCCCGACTGGGCGGAGCGGCTGGGATCCCATGTTGCGGCTGGCAGGCTGGACGGTGAGCTGGAGCACTGGTCCGAGGTACTGGGCTCCTGCGCCCCGCTCCCCGTAGACCACGCGCCCGCCGGATCTGGCCAGCCCGGAAGCGACGGTACACGCCCAGCTCAGCGCCGAGGAAACCGACGCGCTGCTGCGGGCCGCGCCGACGGCGTACCGCACCCGGATCAACGACGTCCTGCTCGCGGCTCTGGCATGGGCACTGTACCGGTGGACCGGCACAAGCCGGGCATGCGTCGATCTCGAAGGCCACGGCCGCGAAGATCTCCTGGACGGTGTGGACCTGTCCCGGACCGTCGGCTGGTTCACCACGGTCTTCCCTGTCACGCTGGAGGTTCCCGGGCAGGATCAGCCTGGCTGGCGTGCGCTGATCAAGTCGGTGCGCCGGCAGCTCCGGGCCGTGCCAGAAAACGGCATCGGCTTCGGCGCGCTACGTTATCTCGGCTCCGCGACCGCCCGCGACCGGCTATCAGCCTCACCCGGACCCCAGATCGCGTTCAACTACCTCGGCCAGTTCGACGCCCGATCCGCGGATGCCGACGGCGGACTAGGCCGGGCCGTTCTCGGCCCGCTCGGCCAGGACCACGACCCGTCCGATCACGACCCGCACCTGCTCCAGGTCGTCGGCGCGACCACGGCCGGCCGCCTGGAGTTCACCTGGTTCTACCGGCCAGACGTGCACGACAAATCCACCGTTGAGCGTATCGCTGGGGAATTCACCGATGCATTGCGGCACATCGCCCGCGAATGCCTGGAGACCTGATGCAACCGCCGCTGTCGAGAAACCGCAACTATCAGCTCCTGTGGGGCAGCAGGATGCTGTCCGGATTCGGCTTGAGCAGCGCGGGGATCGCCTTCCCGCTGCTGGTGCTCGCCATCACCGGGTCCGCGGCCGAATCCGGCGTCGTGCTCGGAACGATCGCGGCGACCCAGCTCGCCGCCGGGCTCCCCGCCGGCGTGCTCGCGGACCGCTGGAACCGCAAGTACATCATGGTCGGCTGCGAAGCGATGCTGGCCGCGGCGACCGCCAGCCTGGTCGTCGCGCTCATCCGGCACGCCGTGACCATCCCGCACACTGATCGTCGTAGCAGGCGTGATCGGGGTATGCGGAGCGTTGTTCGAACCGGCGGAATCCGCGTCATTGCCGAACCTGGTGCAAGACCGCCAAGTATCGAGGGCGCTGGCGATGAACTTCGCCAGGAGCTCGCTGGGCAGCCTCTCCGGTACCGCGGCGGGGGGATTCCTGTTCGCCGTCGGCAGAGCGCTGCCGTTCGTCGCCGACCTGGCCAGCCACGCCGTGGCGTGTTCCGCGCTGATGTTCCTGCGCATACCCTCCCCGCCTGCCCGGCCCCAGCCGCCGGGCAACCTCCGCCGCGAGATGCTCGACGGCCTGCGCTGGGTATGGCAGCAGCGCATCATCCGGGTCCTAGCGATATGCGCGCTGGTACTGAACCTCTTCTTCACCGCCTTTTACCTTGTCATCATCGTGCTGGCACGGCGCAGGGGCATTCCATCCGGCGAAATCGGCGTGATGGCAGCCATGCTGGGCGTGGGCGGTGTGGCGGGTTCCCTGCTCGCGCCCTACCTGCACAACAAGCTGAGCCCGTTCACCTCGATCGCCTCGGTGTTCTGGGTCTTCACGGCGCTTACCCCCACGGCCATCTTCATCCACAGCGGCTACCTGATTGGGCGCACTGTTCTTCGGCATCGCGCTGCTGCCGCCGACAGCGAACACCACGATCCTGACCCGGCTGCTCCTGATCACGCCGGACCACCTGCGTGGCAGGCTCAGCGGCGTGATCGGGCTGATCGTCGGGGTCGCCGCCGCCGTAGGCCCGATGCTCGGCGGCATCTGGCGGAACTGCTGTCCAGCACCCAGGCGGTGCTGATCTGCGCGGCAGGCATCGCCGCCATCACGCTCGTGGTCACAGTAAGTCCCACGCTGCGCCACTTTCCCCGGCTCGAGAGCGCAGCTGACAACCAGACCCCCGTTGCCGTGGCCGAAACATGACTCAATCCGAACTCCCAGCTCATCACGGAAGGAGACAACGAAATGGATGACGACGCCACATATGAGGTGCTGCGCAATGACGAGGACCAGTACTCACTGTGGCTAGCCGGCCACGACGTCCCGGCCGGCTGGTATCTGGTGGGCAAACAGGGCACCAAAGACGAATGCTCGGCGTACGTCGACGAGGTATGGACGGACATGCGGCCGCGCAGTTTGCGCGAGCGGATGGAGACCGAGGCACGGTCCTGACCGGGTGTGACCTGGCCGAGAGTGAGCGATTCGTTCAACCCGCTACCGAACGCATGAGTGGAGGATTCCTGGTGGCGCGCAGGAGATCGAGTCCGTCGAGCGTCGCGATGTGATCATGACCGGCGTGGCGAGCGGGGGAAGGTAACGAAGCTCCGGTAGGAACAGGGTCCTCTCACAGATCCCGGCCACCGGAGCTTCGTCATGAATCAGTCTGCCATTTGTGTCTGACGTGCCGCCGGCGATTCTGGCCGAGGTGTACCTGCGCAGCGGCGCCGCTGCCGGGCCGTCCATTCACTATCCTCGGACTAGCAATGTCTTGGAACGGCCGTGGATCGGCACCTGACGGAAAGAAAGGCGTTTCAATAACGACACCCGAAACCGCCGGGCTTGAGAATTCCGCGATCATGAGTCCGATTTGTGGTGGTCGTGAGCACTGGACGTGGACATAGCGGGCAAACGTGTCTGACGCCCGGGGGCAGGAGCCCGCAGGACCGGTTTGATAGATATGTTTCCGGCGTAGCTAAGCGCTCGGCGCCCGAGCACACGGGCGAGTACGCCAACAAGATCCTTGGGCGCTCGCCATACCTCGTGACCTGCCGGCGCTTCCCGCTGGTGGACGCCACAGAAGGGCATCACGCAACTGGCCGGCTTCTTCGAAGCCGAGGCCAAGAGATATTCCGCTACTGGTCAGAGCTAACAATTAGGCAAAGCTAACCGCTAACCGTGAGCCAGAGTTAACCCTGAGCCGACAACGTGCTGCCTGGCGCACGCGAGTAGAGGCTCGCGGAGCCGGGGACGAGCAGTCCAGGGTCACCGCGCAGTATCTGCTCGTGCAAGTCCCGCACCGGAGCACTCGGCGGTATGCCGAGTTCGTCATCCAGCCCCCGCCGCAGCTCATGGAACACCTGCAGGGCCTCCCCCCGCCTGCCGCTACGGTACAAGGCCAGCATGAGCTGGCCCCATAGCCGTTCCCTGAGAGGGTTCGCGCGTACCCACGGCCGCAGTTGACCGGCTACATCAACATGACAGCCGAGCGTCAGCCGCACCTCGGCCCAGTCCTCGACCGCGTTCAGCCGTTCCTCGTCAAGGTTCGCGGCGGCATCACTCAGCGACCATGACTTTGGCACTCCCTGGAGCACGGGGCCTCGCCACAAGCTCAGCGCAAGCCGCAAGGCATCGTCAGCGGTGTCCAGGTGACCGCCCCTGAGCAGGTTCCGGCCTTCTCTGACGAGTTCGGAGAACACCAGTAGATCCAGGTCGTTGGTATCTACTAGCATGCGATAGCCACCGATAAGTGTTTCTATGGGAGCGACGTTAGGGTCGCTTGGCGAGAGCAGTCTGCGCAGTCCCCATATGTAGGTCTTCAGCAGACCGCGGGCCGTGTTCGGCTGCCCGTCTTCCCATAGGTTGCCTATGAGATGATCCGTGGTCACGACCGCGTTGTGAGAAAGGAGCAACGTCGCAAGGAGCTGGCGGTGCTTGGGCCTGGCAACCGAAATTCTTTCTCCGGTGACAGAACAGGCCTCAAGCGGTCCCAAGACCCTATACTTCACGCCCCTCCCCTCCGGCCCGGCGCTTGGTCAGCGCCGAACCTAGTAAACCTCGCTCCGGTTAACCGAGCAGCTCACGCAGCTATCACGGGATCTTTTTCCCGGTTGATGAGCGGAGGAGCACGTTGCGGGGTGTTCACACGTTGCGGGGTCTTCATGGTTTAAGTCTTGCTTGCGGCGCTAATATCCCGTTAACATTTGATCATCATAAGGTGCCGGAGGGGTTACGGCAGGGTTTGGGAACCTTATAGAGGTGGGGACGGGATAGATGGGGATAGAGTTCTGTTTGCTCGGCCCCTTAACGGTGCGCAGCGGGACGGCTGTGGTGCCGGTCCCGCATGGAAAGCAGCGGGCGGTGCTGGCAGCGCTCCTGCTGAGCGTGGGGCGGGTGGTGTCGCTGAACGATCTCGGGGAGGTGCTGTGGGGAGACCGGCCGCCGGCGTCAGCGCGGGTGGCTGTCCAGAACCATGTGATGCGACTGCGCCGCAGCCTGACAGATGCCGGTTCCCGGATCTGCACGCAGCCGCCGGGCTACCTGATCTGCGCCGAGGCCGACGAGGTGGATGTGATCCGGTTCGGGGCGCACGCGGACGCCGCGCGGGCAGCGGCCCGGGACCGCGCCTGGGAGGCCGCGGCGGCGCAGGCGGGTGCGGCGCTCGCGTTGTGGCGGGGCGAGCCGCTGGCTGATGTGGGATCGGAGGTGCTGGCGTCGCAGGAGGGTCCTCGGCTGGCCGAGATGCGGTTGCAGGCGCTGGAGACCCGTATCGACGCGGACCTGCACCTGGGCTGTCACGCCGAGGTGATTACTGAACTGCGGCAGCTAGCCGCGGCTCATCGGCTGCGCGAACGGCTGCACGGCCTGCTGATGCTGGCCTTGTACCAGGACGGCCGTCTGGGTGAGGCGCTGGCGGCGTACCAGCAGGCCCGCGCCGTGCTGGTCGAGGAACTCGGCACCGAGCCGGGTGCCGGGCTGAGCCAGGTACACCAGCAGATCCTGGTCGGCGATCCGGCACTCATGGTGCCGGAGCCAGCCTTGCATGCGGGCGGTCGGCCCGCAGTGCCGCGCCGTTTCGCACCGCCGGCCGCGACCGCGGGCCGCCGGGTCTCAGCGCGAGGGGATGCGCAGATGCGGCCGACGGTGGATGTGTTCCCGGTAGCGATCGGCTACTACGCCGATGCGGATCTGGCCGACCTGGACGTCGACGCGCCGGTCGGACGGCTTGTCGACTTGCTGGCCCCCTTCGGTGCCCGTCGGCGGCCGTGGGGGCATCCCGCCCGTGACCGGGGCGCCGACGCGGTCCAGCGCCGGCTGCGGGAGTGGCTTGGCCCGCAGCCTCCCGTGGGTGGCGCCGGCGAGCTGGACGACTCCGCGGCGGATCCGCCGACCGGGTGTTCGGTGCTGTACTGGGCCGGGCATGGCTGGTCAGATGGCACCCGCACGGCGCTAGCTCATGCCCAGAGCCCGGCCGCAGTCGGCGGGTCTGGGCTGGAGCCGCAGCAACTGGCGCAGGCAATCCGCGCGCGGCAGGCTGGTGCCGGGGCGCAGGAGCAGGCAGGCGATGCCGGAGGCTGGGCCATGGTCATCGTGGAGACCAGCCACGCGGTCCAGATCGCCGATGCGGTCATGGCGGCGCTGCATGGCCCGGACTCCCCGGCCCGGCTGCTGGTGGTCGCGCTCTCCGGCGACGGCGCCGTCCCGACGGGCGGGTTCACTGCTGTGCTGGCGAACCTGCTGGCCGGCACTTACCGGGCTGAACGCCGGATTCTGCTGCGCGATCTGGCCGCCCAGCTCGAGCGGATACTCGGCCCGGGCAACGTGTTTCAGCGCGCGCTTGGCGAGGCTGCCCTGGTCCGGAGGGACCCGCCAGTGGAGCCGGAGGATGCCTTGAGTTGATGTTCTTGCTGGCCGAAGAGGGAGCGCACCGTGAACAACGAACTGCTGGTGTCCGACGCGGCCCATTTCCGGGTCGACTACGAGATCAACCCATACATGCGCACCGACGTCCAGCCCGACCCGGCGGCGGCAATCATCGAGCACGAGGCGATCGTGGCGGCGCATCTCGCGGCAGGCCGCATGGTCGAGTACCTGCCGTCCGCACCGGAGTGCCCGGACATGGTGTTCGCCGCCAACGCTGCCTTGGTCCGCGGTGGCCGAGCCGTCCTGGGCAGTCCGCCACTCGACCGAAAGTCTGAGATTCCATACTTTCAACAGTGGCTGGCCGGGCGCGGGTACGAGATCATCAAGGCTCCGTACGCCTTCAGCGGCCAGGGTGACGCGTTAGCGTTCGGCGATCTCCTGCTGGCGGGGTATGGCCATCGCACCGACCGGCGCATGCACGCGATATTGGCCAGGGAGCTTAGCTATGAGGTGGTACCGCTGCGCACCGTTAGCCCGCGCTGGTTTGACCTCGACCTGGCGGTCGCGGTCATCGGCGGCTCACGAACGCTCGCCTACTGCCCGCAGGCACTCGACGCGCGCAGCCGCCGACGCGTGCACGGGCTCGGGGTAGACCTGATCGAGGTATCTGTGGACGAGGCGGCGCGGTTCGCGCTCAACCTGATCAGCGACGGTACCACCGTGACTATGGCCCGGGGCGTACCGCAGCTGGCTGGCGCGCTGCGCGAGCGTGGTCTGCGCGTGGTCGAACTCGACACGACCGAACTCGCCAAGGGCGGTGGCGGGGTCCGCTGCACCGCCCTGACCCTGGACAGCCGCCAGCGAGACCCCGGCACGGATGGTCGTTAGCCGACGGCGACTCCGCCTGCCCGCACCCAGATCCACTTCCCTAAAGGCCAGATCACGGACCTCACCCACGCCATCACCAGCCACTGACAGCCGCGACCACTGGGGGCGGCGTTCCAGGGCACAACCGATGCGGCGCCTTGGTCGAGGCAAGCCTTTCCACAGGTGAGACGCGCGTTGCAGTGGTCATGAGCGGAGGTCGAAGCGGCCACTTTCCGTTTCGAGTGGGTGAACGGCGACGCGGGAATCTGAGTAGGCCAAGGCAAACGCGCCGCTACGACGTCAGTTCACTCAGCGGGAGGATCCCTCGTGCACCATCATGCTGGCCGCAGCGGGGCGGCCATCTCCGCACCGTCAGCCGACGATCGCGAATCGTCATCCGGCTCAGCCGCTTCAGGCGATTGCCGCAGGCTCAGGCTTGTCCAAGACGGCGATGACAGCGGATCCCGTTCACCGGCCCGGTCCCGCGCTGAGCGGGCGGCTTTGCTGCTTGCCGAGCTGCGGGGCGCGCTGGTGCCAGCCGCCGATCACTACCGGCCTGGAGGAGCCGCCGGGCCGCCGGCGCCGTGGGGGAAGGTCCCCGCCGGGGCCGTCCTCACCCCCGCCGACGAGATCATCACCGCCGCCACCGCCGCCTGGCTCCGCAAGAAGACCGGCGCACCCGTCCTGACCCCCGGCTACGAAACCGAGCTCACCCGCCGCACCGGACCCGACCTCTTCGGCCACCTCACCCTCCCCCCGCCCCCCTTCCTCACCAACGTCCGCCCCGAAACCCTCCACCCCCGCCACATCGCCCCCCTCCTGCGCCGCATCTCCATGACCCGCCCGGCCCCCGCACCAGCCGACCTCACCCCCGCCGCACTGAACACCGACCCCGGCCCCGTCTCCACCTGCCGCACCCCCGCCCAGCGCCACTGGCAGCAACCCCCGCTGCTCCCCCCCGCCACCACCATCCCCCACATCACCCACGGCATCTGGCTCGGCGGGCCCATCCCCGCCCACGCCGCCATCCGCGCCACCTTCGCCACCGCCGCCGACACCACACCACCCCCGCCCCCCGGCACCCCCGACCCCCACGCCCCCCACCGCGACATGCTCACCTGGGCCCGCAAAAACCACATCCACCTCATCAACATCCACGAAGTCTTCCACAACACCCGCCCCATGACCCTCCACCACCAGTACACCGCCGAAACAGCCAAGCAACTCCCCTGCGGCTACGCCGGCGCCAGCGACCACCTCCGCCTCGACATCATCCACCTCCTCGGCGGCACCTACCTCGACGGCGACAACCACATCACCACCAGCGACCCCGACACCCTCACCGCGCTGCTCGACGCCGTCACCGCCTCCCCCCACGGCTTCACCCTCCACATGCTCCCCGCCGGCATCAACAACGACCTCATCATCGCCCCCGCCCGCCACCCCGCCATCACCCTCTGGCGCGAACTAGCGCGCGGCAGCTTCACGGTGGCGATCCTGGCCTTCATCCTCGCGTGGAACGACTTAACGTTCGCGCTGTCGTTCATGTCGAGCCCGAATATGTACACCGCGCCACTGGCGTCGTCGGCAGCAGCCAGTCGGTGCTGGTACGCGACTGCACGGTGCGCGACAACCGGGGCGCGGGCCTGCGCCGGACGGTAGATACCGACATGCTCACCGTGGAAAACCTGACCAGCCGAGGGAACCTCGAGCCAAACTCCTACGAGCGCGCCAAGGCAATGGCACAAGCGCAGGCGCCCGCCCCGGCGTCGGTCGCGACCGTTTCCGCGGGCAGCGCCGAGGCGGCGGTGGAACCGCTGCTGCGGGAGCTGGACTCACTCGTCGGCCTCGCCGGAGTCAAGCAGGAGGTATCCCGCCTGGTCCACCTGCATGCACTAGGCCTCAGGCGGGAACAGGCCGGGCTGCCCTCGCCCCCGATGGCCAGGCACCTGGTGTTCGCCGGCCCGCCCGGCACCGGCAAGACGACGGTGGCCCGGCTGTATGGCAAGATCCTGGCCGCGCTCGGCGTGCTGCGCACCGGCCAGGTCGTCGAGGTGGCCCGGGCCGACCTCGTCGCCCAGTACGTCGGCGCGACCGCGCTGAAGACCACCGAGAAGTTCGATGAGGCCTCGGGCGGCCTGCTGTTCATCGACGAGGCGTACGCGCTGTCCGCTGGCGGCGGCGGCACCGGGCCGGACTTCGGCCGCGAGGCTATCGACACCCTCGTGAAGCTGATGGAGGACCGGCGTGAGGAGGTGGTCGTCATCGTCGCGGGCTATTCCGAGGAGATGCGCACGTTCCTCCGCTCCAACCCTGGCCTGTCGTCGCGGTTCTCACGGACCGTCGAGTTCGAGAACTACGACGCGGCCGAGCTAGTACAGATCATGGAGCTGATTTGCGCCGGGCACAGCTATGTGCTTGAGCACCACGCACGCGTTGCGCTTGAGGCTTATTTCCGGCAGGTCCCCAGGGGCGAGTCGTTCGGGAACGGACGGGCGGTCCGCAAATTTTTCGAGGAAATGGTTGGTCGGCAGGCCGGCCGCTCGCGTCCATGCCAGACGCCACGGTGGCGGACCTGACGACGTTCTTGCCCGAGGACCTGGGCCTGGCCGGCCCGCACGGCAGCGACCGGCCGCAAGCCGACGCGCGGCTAATCGAGACCCTGCTCGGGCAGCTTTACGGGATGGTCGGGCTGACTCAGGTCAAGCAGGAGGTCGCTAGCGTAGTCGACCTGATCGCCTCCGCTCGGCAGCGCGAGCAAGCGGGGCTGCCGGTGCCGCCGATGAGCCGCCACCTGATCTTCGCGGGCGCGCCGGGCACCGGCAAGACGACCGTGGCGCGGCTGTACAAGGAGATCCTCACCGCGCTCGGGGTGCTGGCGGGCGGCCCGCTCGTCGAGGTGGCCCGGGCCGACCTGGTGGGCTAGTACATCGGCCAGACCGCGCACCGCACTCGCGAGGCGTTCAACCGGGCCAGGGGCGATCTTCTGCCAGCACGCCGCCAGCTCGGGCTACGAGTGCGCCGACGAGACGCTGGCCATCCTCCGGGCTCACTTCGACCTGGTGCCGCGGGACAGGTCGTTCGGCAACGGCAGGTACGCCCGCAAGGTGCTTGAGGAAATCATCGCCCGCCAGGCCGGAAGGCTGCGGCTGATGGCGGCCCCGACCGAGAACGATCTGCGGACGCTGACCCCCGACGACGTGCTGTCGCTGGTCGGCGGCCGGTACTGAAGGAGGCCGGGCCATGCGAAAGCTCACCCCTGTCCTGCTGGCTGCGGCCCTCGGTGCCGCGGCGGTCTCGGTGACGCTGGCACCCGTGCGGCCAGAGCCGCTGCGGCGGCCCCCGCCGGGCACCGCCATGCGCATCACCCGAGCCCTCCGGTAACCCGGCCGACCGCTCAGTGCCTGGCCGCCGCGTCCCGGCGGTACCGCGCTGTCCCCTGGGCCCAGCAGCGACTCGCCCCTGACCGCGTCTGGAATCTGACCGCGAGCGCCGGCCAGGTGATCGCGGTGGTGGACTCGGGGGTGAGCAGCGCGGCCCCCGGCCTCGCGGGCGCGGTGCTGGCTGGCCGGGACGTCCTGAATGGCAGCGACGGCAACAGCGACTGCCTGGGCCACGGCACGTTCGTGGCGGGCCTGATCGCCGCCCGCTCCACGCCAGGCACCGGCCTCGAGGGCGTAGCTCCGCAGGCGCTCATCTTGCCGGTTGACGTGGTCGACCCCGTCCAGGCCGAGTCGGCCCACCCGGTGATGTCAAGCAGTGCCGTAGCCGCCGGGATTCGGTACGCCGTCAGCAAACGGGGCCACGGTGGTGGACGTCTCGACGGCCGTCACGCCCGGGCCCAGCCCGGCCCTGCGCGCCGCGGTCGCGTACGCGCAGGGCAGGAACGTCGTGGTCGTCGCGCCGGTCAGCACCGCCACCGGGACCAATACCGCGAACGTCGTCAGCTACCCGGCGGCCTATCCCGGCGTGGTCGCGGTCAGCGCCATCGACGCGGGCGGCACCCCGGTCGCGGCGGCCAGGCAAGGCGTGCGGGTCGACCTTGCCGCCCCGGGAGCGGGGCTGGTCAGCATCAGCCCCCGCGGCCCGGGCGACATCAGCGGCGATGGGGCCGCCTTGGCGACGGCGTTCGTGGCGGGTACCGCCGCCCTCGTCCGCAGCTACTACCCGAAGCTCTCCGCGGCTGCCGTCGTGCACCGGCTGGAGGTGACGGCCGACCAGCCCGGGGTAACGCTGCCTGACCCGCAGGTCGGCTACGGCACCGTGGACCCTTACACGGCGGTCACGACCGTGCTGCCTGAGGAGTCAGGCGGGCTGCCGCCTGCCGTCCCGGCCGCGCGGCCGCTGCACCTGCCGCCGCTGAGGCGACCCGACACCTGGCCGGTCACAGCCGCGATCTTGCTCTGCCTCGGGGTTGGCTGCGGGCTGCTGGCCGGCGCCGCCGCCGCTCACATCCGCCGGCATGGCCGCAGCCGTAACTGGCAGCCGGCCCAATCGGGAATTTGGCAGACACCTTCGGCCGGGCGGCCGAGTCCTGGGGAGCTAAAAAAGAGCGTCAGGCGATGACTGGACGTGCTGACCGCAGATCGCGGCGGCAACGGCACCAGGATCGCTCACGAGGTATTCCTCGCCATCGTCTAGCCGGTAGACGGTCGCGTTCGTGACGGCCTTGAGGGTGGTGCCGTCCGGGACGTAGATGTGCAGCTTCGGGTCGGTGCGCCCAGAAGCGCCGACACTCCTGGTAACGGACCCCAGAGCAAGCCGCTGATGCCGGGCAACCACGGCCTGCACGCCACGCTCCGCCAGAGCAGCCTGCAACTGCCCCAGCAGCAGCGAGCGGCGGTCAGCCTCAGAATCCGAGATAACCCGCTGGCTGTCCGCGGGCGTTGCTGTACAGGTGGAGTCCGACATTTTGGCTGGCTGGGATGTCGCTTTGGTCGTCACGGTGCGACGGTATGGCGCACGTACCTTGAATATCAATGACGTTGCTCAAAGTTGCGTCAATCTAGGTCGTCCGCGAAGCCATCCTGGGCGGCGACGATGATGCTCCGTGCATGTGCCCCGGTTGCGGCCGAGCGGGACAGGAGGTCGAACTTCTTGGCGTAAAGAGCGACCTCGCGGTGCTGGGTGATGGTGAGTTCCGCGGACACGGTTTCGAGCTGAACGGCGTCATCGTCGAAGATCCAGAACCCTGACGCCGGCGTAGTGTGGCGTTCGGCCCGGGCTGGGATGATGCCGAGTGCCACTGTCCGGATGCTCATCAGCGTGAGCAGCCTGTCGAGCTGCCCGGCAGTAGTCTGCGCCGTGCCGACTCGCGTATGGAGGGCCTGTTCTTCGAGAACCACGTGGAACCGGCGGTCTCCTGAGTAGAGCATCTGCTGGCGTTCAAGTCGCACGGCGACGGCCTGATCGAGGTCATCAGGGACGTCGTGGAACTGGACGACCTTGGCCATGACCGCGGCGGCGTATTGGGCGGTCTGGAATAGGCCGGGGATGAGGCTGGGCTCGTAGATGCGGAAGACCTTCGCGCGCTCGTAGGTCAGCGTCCGAGCCTGCTGGGGCCTCTTGAGCCCGAACTTCATCTGCCGGCGCCACTCGATGTACATGCTTTCGACACTGTGGGCGGTGGCTGTCAGCCCGGCAATCTCGCCTGGCGCACGGCAGCGAGTGCACCAAGTGCGCAGGTCGCTGTCGGATGGGTGCTGCTTGCCGTTCTCAAGCTTGGAGACCTTGGTGAAGTGCCAGCCTGCCAGGGTAGCTAGTTCGCGTCCCGACAGGCCGGCGTCCCTGCGGATCTCGCGCAGCCGCGTGCCCAGGGCCTCGCGGGCTTGATCTAGCTGCCTGGGCAAAGCGGTTGCCGGGTCAGAGCGGGTGGTAGTCGGCGTGCGGACCTGCGGTAGTCCAGGCCGCTTCGAAAGCGTTCACGCAGAGCTGCACCGCTTCGCTGTCGGTGGCCAGCTCATGGCCCGCCGAGCGGCCGTCTCCGGTGAAGTGGTTAAACAAGACTCGTTCGCCGTCGAACAGCCAGAAGTCGTTGCCCGGCAGGACCAGGCGTGAAGCCTGACTGCGCGGCAGCCATCGTATGTCCTCGCCGGCGTCGATGTTGAGCTGGCTTCCCGCATAGCAGAAGCGCATGTAGTCGTTAAGCGGCTCGCTGACAAGCCGGACGCGTCTCACTTGCTTCCCGGCCCTGGTAGTGGTTCTCATCAGGTCAAGCCAGTGGCGACGCTCGGCGTCCTCAGCCTGGTGGTCGCGCTGGCCGGTGGCGAGGAACCGGGCGAAGCGGCCCTTCTCGTCATCGACGCCGTAGAGGTCGTGCGCCTCCAGGTGCCATGCGTAGCGCCGGCACTGCTGGAACAGGCTGGTCCACTGCTCGTCAGTCAGTGGCCCCATCGTTCCCCTCCGGCACGTACTTCATGAGTTCCTTCGGCACGGCGATGACGGTTTCATGGTCGGGCATGCTGAGGCTGGCTAAGGTCTCCGGGTCGGTGACCTTCCACCCCTGGACGACAAAGACCTCTTTGCCGTACATGATCTCATCGGTGTCGAAGAGCGTGGGTGAATTGCCTGACTCGGTGACCTTTCCGAGGAAGCGTAGCTCCATATGTTGCTCCGAATTCTCAGTTGCTGACAGTTGCGTCTATAGTCGGCCCGCTGGTCATGAGTGTCAAGCAACGTGGTTACGGTCGCCACTTTGCGAGCGGTCGTTCAGACGCTGGCTCCAGGGGTCCAGGCGGCCTCGCGTGCGTACTGCGGGGGCGGGTAGAGCAGGAAGTTCGCGGCCTGAACCGCGGTCTCGGCGTCGGTCTCCGTATCGACGTCCCCTGCCTCCCAGCGGGCGTCGATGTGCGCGGCCAGCTCCTCATCGGGCGCCATGCCGTGCTGTTCCAGGTAGTAGGCCACCGTGTCTGTCCAGATCCACTCGCCGTCGGTGCGGAAGCCGGCTGGCACGACCTGGCCGGCGTCGAGGTTGATCACATCCTGCGTCCGTGCCGTGGTGTGCAGGACGGTCGTGCCGGAGGCCAGGTATCGCAGCATCCGGTCGCGCTCACCGGAGTCCGTGACCACCCGGTGCCCGGGACGGAAACCCGGCCCGGTGTCTGGCTTGGCGAAGTCGAAGACCCTGGCTATCTTGAATGGCGGTTCGCCGTTGCCGAACGCCGGTTCGTCGTCCTGCGCGTCCCACAGCAAGGCCGAGCCTTCGAGCGCCGCGGCCTGGTACGGCTGCGGAGCGGTGTCCAGGCCGATGACCTCCACGCCCGCGTCGCCCAGCCCGGCCAGGGCGTCCTGCAGTTCGCCCGTGAGGGCGGGTGCCACGGCACCGTCAGGGACCTGCACTATGTAGACCCGGTGGGCCCGGCCCGGATCACCGGGATCGATCGCCGCGCTCAGCCGGATCTCCTCCTGCGCCGCCGGCGCATCCCCGGCATCCGGATCGCCGAAGCCATCCAGGGGAAATCGCCAGGTCCGCCACACGCCGGCGATCAGGGCGCTCCGAACCTGGGCGGCCTGCGCCATGACCCGGTCCAGGTCATCGGCATCGGCGAGCTCGTCAGGGCCGAACACGCTGAACCAGAACGGAAACCGGGGGTAGCGGGCCACCGGCCGCACGACCCTCAGCTCCCCCCGCTCTCCGGCCAGAACCAGCGACCCGGCGGCGTCGATGCTCTCGGCCAGCAGCGGCACGTCGTGCTCGGCCGCCATCGCCACCGCAGTGACCGCTGCCGCCGCCGGCTGGCCGCCGGCCAGCGTCCGCCGCACAGTGACGAGCTTCTCATCCGGCACCCAGCCGGCAAGAAGCTGCACGAACTCGTGCACGGCCATATCAGATGGTTCGTGTTCCCCTGTGCTCATCGGCCTCTACCTTCCACGAGAAAGCCGCCGAGGCAGTGTCGCTCGGTTGATCCCTATCGGGCTACGCCAGCAGTACCTAGCGCGTTCACCGCAGCCTGAAGGACCGCGCGCCGTGGCTAATGGTGACGCGCGGAGGCTAGGCTGCGGCGGTGTGAGCGAAGGCGAGCTGCTTATCGGGGACGGCGTCACCCAGGGGATCGTGCGGATCGGGGACACGGTGCGGCGGCCGCTGCGGCCGTTCAGCCTGACCGTGCAGGCGTACCTGGCCCACCTGCGCGACGCCGGGTTCACCGGCGCGCCGCTTCCGCTCGGCGTCGACGAGCAGGGGCGCGAGATGCTCTCGTTCGTCCCCGGTGACGTGCCGCGCAGCCCGCTGCCGCCAGAGACGTCCGGCGACGACGTGCTCGTCGCCCTGGCCCGGCTGATCCGCGCGCTGCACGAGGCGTCGGCCGGGTGGGTGCCGCCGCCCGACGCCGTGTGGGGCGGCACGCCCGCCAACGCGGGACGGATCGCCGAACAGGCCGAGCTGGTCAGCCACCGCGACTACACCCCGGGCAACGTGGTCTTCCGCGACGGGCTGCCCGTCGCGCTGATCGACTTCGACCTGGCCATGCCGACCACGCGGCTCTACGACATCGCGAACGCGCTGTGGTGCTGGGCGCCGCTGCGCGATCCGCGGGACCGGGCGCCCGCGTTCGCGGACGCCGACATCCCGCACCGGGTCGCGGTGTTCGCCGACGCATACGGCATGACGGCACGGCATCGCAAGGAGCTGGCACCGTTCGCCGTCGACATGGCGCGCCGATATCACGAAGACTCCCGCGCCTCAGCCGAGCTTGACCCGGTATACCGCAAGCTATGGGAGGAAGGCGCCAAGGACAGGCTGCCGCGCGCCGAGGCGTGGCTGCGCCAGGCGGCCCCGGCGATCACCGCCCGCCTCGGCCAGCCGGGCTAAGCCGTCCCACGGTCCCGCTGCTGGCGCGGGTCAAGCGGTGGCGGCTCCCGCCGATAACGGCGCTGTGAGACTGTCTCACGTAGGAAGACCTCATCGGGAAATGGGCTGCAAGCGCTTCGCGCCGGCCATGCGGCCTGGCAGAGAGCGGTCGCGCTGTGAGTCAGGCTGGGCTGGCTACCGTGAGGCCAGCGTTCCGCGCGGCGTCGATGAGGTGCTTATCGTAGGCAAGAACCGCAGTGACCGCCGTGATGGACTGCGCGCTCGCCAGGTGAATGGCGTCCAGCGAGCGCAGCAACGGCTCAGGCAACATCGCGGCCGAGTCCAGGATGGCCTCGCTCACCGGGATCTGCGCGATTACCGCCAGAATGGCCGGCAGCCCCGGCAGCGCCCCCGGATCATTGCGGAGCAGTGCACGACGGGCTTCAGTGCGGACCAGGGCCGAGCTGACCAGGTCGTCGGGGTGAGTCGCGAGCCACGTCCGCAACGCCCCGCTCTCCGCCCCGGGGTGGACGAGCTTGAGCACGGCCGAGGTGTCGATGTAGATCATGCCCGGTCTTCGCGAAGCGCATCCAGGTCGGCCGCCGAGTCCCCTGGTTTCCCGGTCGGCACCGGCATGGCCAGCAACGCGGCCGTCCCCCCCGGCACTGCCGGGGGAAGCACGGCACCAGCTGCGATCAGTTCGGTCAGCTGAGGCGAGTAGGCCTGCGGCGGCGTGATGATCCCGACCACCCGGCCGCGGTTGGTCACGATGATGGTCTCGCCCTTGCTCGTCCGGTCAAAGACCTCTGAGGTGCTGCGGGTCACCTCGCGCACGCCCATCGTCGTCGTTGTCATGCCAATATGTTACAACATAGATTCGGAACTAAGGCCCTGGCCGGGCGGCCTCGCCACGGGGAACTGGTGGCCAGGTCGGCGGCCAGCCGGAGCATCGCGGGGCCCGTCTTGCCGATGCCCTGCTCACCTTCCACCAGGCCTCGGCCTACGAACCAGTCATCGCGCACGGCACCAATCGTAATATTCGGCACGCCCGCCGACGCGAAAGGAAATCGCATTTCTCGTCAATAGGGCCGTGGCGGCGCGGCGCAGCACCGGGTGGCGGACGGCGGCTTCGCCTGACATGATCCGAAGTACATCCCAATTCCAGGGTCCTTGCGGGCTTCAGGGGGGCGGCTCTTGAGCGGATCCTATTCTCAGCTGCCCCGCCCTGAGTTACGTCAAGCAACCACTGGGCATTCATCGGCATGGTCGGATCAGGCAGCCGAGGATCACCAAGTAGCTAATGGTCGGCAAATTTCCGGTGATTCAGGGGACTCCGGCGCGACGCTGCCGCACATCTCCCTGCCAACGGGCGGTGGCGCGGTCCGGGGCATAGACGAGAAGCTCACGATCGGACAGCCGACCGGGGCCGCGTCGCTGTCCGTGCCCATCTCGGTCTCGCCCGGACGGCAAGGCTTCACGCCCAGCCTCGAACTCAGATACGACTCGGGAGCCGGGAACGGCCCCTTCGGCCTTGGCTGGACGCTGTCCGTCCCGTCGATCACCCGGAAGACCTCCCGCGGCCTGCCCAGGTACCAGGACGCCGGCGACTCCGATGTCTTCGTGCTCAGCTCGGCCGAGGACCTGGTGCCGGCGCTGCGGCTGTCGGCCGGGAAGTGGTTACCTGACGAGTTCGAGGCCACCGCGGGTACGGTCACCTACGCGGTGCGCAGGTACCGGCCCAGGGTTGAGGCCGCATTCGCGCGCATCGAAAGGTGGCAGCACGCCCTGACCGGCGACGTGCACTGGCGCAGCGTCTCGGCCAGCAACGTCACCTGCCTGTACGGCCAGGACGCAAGCAGCAGGATCAGCGACCCGGCCGACCCGTCCAGGGTTTTCAGCTGGCTGCTCGATTTCAGCTACGATGACCGCGGCAACGCGATCTCCTTCAGCTACAAGCAGGAGGACGCGAGGAACGTGCCGGACGCCGCGCACGAAGCCGGCCGCGTGGTCGTAGCCAATCGCTACCTCAAGCGGGTCTGCTACGGCAACGACACGCCATACCTGCCGTCGGTCAGCCCGCAGCAGCCGGGCCAGTGGGATTTCCAGCTCGTCGTCGACTACGGCGACCACGACCGGTCCGCACCCACGCCGGCCGAGGTGACGACGTGGCCATGCCGTCCCGATCCGTTCTCCACTTACCGGGCGGGCTTCGAGATCCGCACCTACCGGACCGGGCAACGGTTCTTGATGTTCCACCAGTTCCCGGCCGAGCTCGGCACCGACGCCCTGCTGGTCCGCTCCACCGATCTGGCTTATTCAGCGGGCGCCGCCTCGTCTCCTGGCGCTCTGTCGGCCTACACCTTCCTGCAGTCGATCACCCGGACCGGATGGCTCCTGCCTGCGGGGAAGTCCGGTTACCAGACCGAGCAGCTTCCCCCGCTGACACTCGGCTACAGCACGTTCCAGCTCGGCGCTGCCGTGCAAACAGCCGGTCCCGACACGCTGGACAACGTACTCGGCGAGGTGGACGGCGCCAGGTGCCGGTGGACCGACCTGGACGGGGAGGGCCTGCCCGGCCTGCTCACGGTCGACGCGAACGCGTGGTACTACAAGCGCAACATCAGCGCCTGGAATCCGGACGGCCCGCCGGCCGCCCGGCTCAAGCCGCTGCGCCAAGTGGCTGACCTGCCGGCCCCGCCTGGCCTCGGCCGCCTTGAGCTGGCCTCGCTGAACGGGGACGGCAGGCTGGCCGCCGTCAGGTACGCGCCGCCGCTGGCGGGCTGGTACGGGCGTGAGCCGCCGGCACCTGACAGCGCCGTTGCCGGTGCCACTGGTGCTGGCTGGAGTCGGCTGCGGCTGTTCGAGTCGGCCGCGAGCGTCGACTGGACGAGCGGCGACTTGCGGCTGGTCGACCTCGACGGCGATGGCCTCGCCGACCTGCTGATCACCGGCGATGAGGTGTTCACCTGGTATCGCTGGGTGCCGCGGGAAGGCTTCGCCGGCCCGCAGATGGTGCGCAAGCCATTCGACGAGGACCTCGGGCCGGCGCTGGTGTTCGCCGACGGCACCGGCTCGATCTACCTGGCCGATATGACCGGTGACGGGCTGTCTGACCTGGTGCGAGTTCGCAACGGCGAGATCTGCTACTGGCCGAATCTCGGCTTCGCCCGGTTCGGCGCCAAGATCACGATGGACAACGCCCCGCTGTTCGACATCGAGGACCAGTTCGACCAGAGACGGCTGCGCCTGACCGACATCGACGGCTCCGGCACGGCAGACATTATCTACCTGGGCACGCAGACGGTGCGGGCCTACTTCAACCAGTCAGGCAACAGCTGGACCCGCGGGCAAGATCTGGCCGAGAGCCCGCCCGTCGACGACGTTGCCACCATGAACGTCATCGACCTGCTCGGCTCAGGCACCGGCTGCCTCGTCTGGACCAGCCCGCTGCCAGGCGACACCGCCAGGCCGCTGCGCTACATCGACCTTGCCGGCGGCGTCAAGCCGTACCTGCTCACCAGCATCGTCAACAACCTGGGCGCGGCCACGACGCTCAGCTACGCGCCGTCCACCGGCTTCTACGTGCAGGATGAGCTGACCGGCACGCCGTGGGTAACCAGGCTACCGTTCCCCGCGCACGTGGTCGTGCGCGCCCAGATCGACGAAATGATCAGCCGGACCAGCCTCGTCTCTACCTACAGCTACCATCACGGCTACTACGACGGCGTCGAGCGTGAGTTCCGCGGTTTCGCCAGAGTGGACCGGTACGACGCCGATTCGGTCCCGGCCGACTCGGGGACCGGCCAGTTCACCAGCACGCCGCACATCGACGACGCCGGCTTCGCCTTGCCGCCGGTCTGGACGAGGACCTGGTACCACACTGGCGCCTGGGCCGGCGGCAGCGACATCGCCGCCGTGCTCGCCGCCGAGTACTACAGCCTTGACCCGCGGGCACCGCACCCGCAGGCGACCAGCCTGCCCGCCGGGCTGACCGCCGAGGAGACCAGGGAAGCCTGCCGTGCCCTGCGCGGGCGCATGCTGCGGCAGGAGGTCTACGCCGACGACGGGCTGCCCGAAAGCGTCAGCCCGTACGTCACGACCGAGCACCGCTACCAGGTCAGCCTGCTCCAGCCCAATGCCACTCCACCGGTCGCGGGCATCGCCCCGGCCAGCCCAGGCTGCTGTTTCGCGTCTTTCTACGCCTGCGAGCTCGAGTCGCTGTCCTGCCATTACGAGCGGAACCCGGCCGATCCGAGGATCAGCCATTCGCTGACCCTCGCTATCGATGACTTCGGCAACGTGACCAAGAGCGCGGCGGTCGGGTACCCGCGCCGGATCCCGGCCTTCCCCGAGCAGCAGCCGACGCTGCTGACCTGCACCGAACACGACGTCACCAACGTCGCGGAGCAAACCGGCTGGTACCGGATCGGCCTGCCGGTCGAGACCCGGGTGTTCGAGCTCACCGGCGTCCTGCCGGCCGGCGGGCCACTGTTCGACCCGATCACTCTCCTCGCCGCCGCCACGGCGGCCGAGCAGATCCCTTACGAGGCCGCGCCGAACGGGGCGACCGCGCAGAAGCGGCTGATCCAGCGGAGCCGGACGCTGTACCGCGGCGACGACCTGGCGGGCCCGCTGCCAGCCGGCCAGGTGGACTCGCTCGGCCTTGCCTATGCCAGCTACTCCCTGGCCTATACGGCGGGCCTGCTCACCGGCATCTACGCCGCTCAGATCGGCGCCCCGGCGCTCGCGGCGCTCCTGTCCGGGCCGTGCGGGCTGACCGACCTGGACGGGGACGGCAACCAGTGGGCGCCTTCCGGCCGACTGTTCTACTCCGCCGACCCCGCATCCCCTGACCCGGCCTTTGCCGCCGCGAGCTTCTACCTGCCGCAGGGGAGCATCGACCCGTTCGGCAACGTCGCCACCGTCGGCTACGACGGCCATCACCTGCTGCCGGTCAACGCGACCGATGCGCTCGGCAATGTCACCACCGCGCGGAACAACTACCGCGTGCTCGGACCTTGGCTGCTGACCGACCCGAACGACAACGTCAGCGGCGTCCGGTACGACCCGCTCGGAATGATCACCGCCACGGCCCTCATGGGCAAGGTAGCGCCCGGCGGCGGCACCGAAGGCGACTACCTGGACCTGGCCACTGACGAGCCCTCGGCCAGCGACGACCCGACTACGACGCTCGACTATGACCTGACCGCGTACCAGGCCTGGGCCGGCGACCCGGCCAGCGATCCTGACCACCCGGCCCCGGTCTGGGCGCATACCCGAGTTCGGGTCAAGCATAAGGACCCGGTCACGCCGTGGCTGGAAAGCTATGTCTACGCCGACGGGCTCGGGCGGGTCGCGATGAAGAAGGCCCAGGCCGAGGCAGGCCTCGCCCCGGCGCGCGACAGTTCGGGGAACCTGATCAAGGCAGCGAACGGGACGCTGGTGTTCCAGCCCACCGCCACCCGCTGGGTCGGCACCGGCCGGGTCAGCCTGGATAACAAGGGCAACCCGGTGAAGGCGTACGAGCCGTTTTTCGACTCGAGCCCTATGTTCGACGATGAGACCGATCTCGTCCACTGGGGCGTCACGGCGATCAGCCGCTACGATCCGCTGAGCCGCCTGATCCGGGTGGACAACCCCGATGGCAGCTACCGGACGGTTGAATTCGATCCCTGGCAGGTCGTCACGTCCGACGAGAATGACACGGCGCTGGCCAGCGCCTGGTATGTCAACCGCAGCGCCGGCCAGCTCGGTCCCGACCAGGCCGACGCCGCCGCCAAGGCCGCGGCCGATGCGGGCACGCCCTCCACAACGAACCTGGACACGCTCGGCCGGGTGTTCCTGACCGTGGCCGACAACGGCGCCGCCGCTCTATCGGACCACACTGACCCTGGACATCGAGGGCCGGGCAGTCGCGGTCGCTGACGCGCTCGGCCGCCAGATCCTGACCCAGGACTACAGCCTCGCCGGCGGCCAGATGCACAGCCTCAGCATCGACTCGGGCGAACGGTGGCTGCTAGCCGCCGCGGATGGCAAGCCGGTCAAAGGCTGGGATAGCCGGGGCACGAAAGCGGTGCGCGACTACGACCAGCTGCGCCGCCCGCTTACCGTGTCAGTGACAATAAGCGGCGGCTCGGCGCGCATTGCCGAACAGGTGAGCTACGGCGAAGCCGTCGCGGGCGCCCAGGCGCTCAACCTGCGCGGTGCCGTCTACCAGCAGCGGGACGAGGCCGGCATCGCGGCGACCAGCCAGCGGGACTTCCAGGGCAACGTGACCTCGGCCAGCCGCCAACTGCTCGCGGACTACTCGGGTGACGTGGACTGGTCACCGGCACCGGCCCCCGTCTTGAGCCCCGATGTCTTCGCCACGGCCACCACCTTCGACGCGCTGAACCGGCCGGTGACGATCACCGCCCCCGATGGCAGCGTGACCAGGCCGGTGTTCAACGAGCGGAACCTGCTCGCCCAGGTCAGCGCTGTCCTGGCCGGAGGCGCGAGCCCGGTCACCTACGTCAGCAGCGTCAGCTACGACCCGAAAGGCCAGCGCCAGCTCATCTCCTACGGCAACGGCGCGACCACCAGCTACGCCTACGATCCGGACACCCTCCGGCTGATCCAGCTGCAGACCACCAGGCCGTCGGCCGGCAATCCGCTGCAGAGCCTGACTTACACCTATGACCCGGTCGGCAATGTCACCAGGATCGCCGACGCCGCGCAGCAGGCCATTTTCTTCGCCAATCAGGTCGTCACCGCGAGCGCCGATTACACCTACGACGCCATCTACCGGCTGGTCAAGGCAACCGGGCGCGAGCACATCGGCCAGGCCGGAGCGCCGCAGACGGACTGGAACGACTCGGTCAGGATCAGAGTGCCGCTGCCGGCCGACGGCCAGGCGATGCGCAACTACACCGAGGCTTACTCCTACGACGAGGTCGGCAACCTCACGACCGTCGTGCACGCCGCCGCAGGCGGCAACTGGACCCGCGGCTACAGCTACGGGCCGGGGAGCCCGCCCGCCGGCAACCAGCTCAGGTCGAGCACCGTCGGCGCCTCAACCAGCAGCTATAGCTACGACTCCGACGGCAACCTGACCGCGATGCCGCAGCTTCACGTCATGACCTGGGACTGGAAAAACCAGCTCCAGGCCACTGCCCTGGCGGCCGCGCCGGAGGCGGCGGTACCCACGACGTACTACCAGTACGACTCCGCGGGACAGCGGGCGAGGAAGGCCACGGCCAACCCGGCCGGCGCTCTCGCCAGCGAGCGGATCTACCTCGGCGGATACGAGGTCTACCGGGAGTACTCGCCCGCCGGAGCGCTCACGCTGGAACGGCAGAGCCTGCACATACCAGACGGCACCCGGCTGATCTGCCTGGTCGAAACCACGACCATGGACGCCAGCGCGACCCCCGGGACCCTGCCGAAAGCCGTGAGCCGCTATCAGCTCGGCAACCTGCTCGGCTCCGCGGTGCTTGAACTCGACCCGGCCGCGGCCATCCTGACCTACGAGGAGTACTACCCGTACGGCAGCACCTCGTTCCAGACTGGCGCATCCGCCGCTGAGGTAGGCCTCAAGCGGTACCACTACACCGGCCGGGAGCGGGATGCCGAGACGGGCCTGTATTACCACGCGGCGCGGTATTACGCGCCCTGGCTAGGCCGGTGGACAAGCTGTGACCCGCTCGGGACGGCGGACGGCCCGAGCCTGTACCAGTATGCGCGGTGCAATCCGGTCCGGGCCGTCGACCGGACCGGCACCCAGACCGAGCCGATGACCGCCGGCGACGCCCGGGCGCAACTCAGCGCGGACATCGAGACCGGGGCGAGGTACGAGGCCGCCCACCCGCCGAACATGCGGATGACGGATGACCCGCCGCCGGAGGCCAAGCCCGGCGAGGCCTTCCCTCAGCTCGATAAATGGCAGATTCCCCCGCCGGTCGGGCTGAGCGGGCTACCACCGACAGAGCCGCCTGGGTACGCACCGGCGCCGTGGGTCAATGGTGGGTCCTACGGCGCCCCTGGCGGGCTGGGATCGATACGGCCGTACCCGAGGGTGCTCGAGTGGCAGCCGCTCGTGATTACCGTGGACACGAGCGGGTCAGCGGCCGTGTCGACCGGGCTCTCCTACCGGAAACTAGAGACCCGGACGGTCGATGTCGGCGGCGGGTTCACTTGGGCCGAGCAAGGCCAGCTGTCAGCGTTTTCCAAAAACCCCGGATACAACACGGGGAGCTTTTACCTGACCGGGCATTCCGGCACGCCCGGACGCAACCGGTACGAGCCCTGGGGCCAAGTCAGCGGCCGCGGGATTGGCGGTTACCTGCAGGCCGGCATCCTGACTGGCCAGGGTCCCCTGCAGCTGAAACCGCCGGGCTCGTCCTCGGTCCCGGCCGGACGGGGGGCGGCGTGAACCCGTCCGCCAGTTTCACCGGGGCGTTTTCCGCGAAGGATGGGAGCTTCCAGTTCGACGCGTCGGTCCAGCCGGGCTACACCAGGTACGGAAGTTTCCGCAACCCCGGTCAGGGCGCCAACGTGTCGAACATCGCCTCGGGCATGGTCGACTTGAACTTCGTCGGCAGTGCGGGGGCATTGAACATCAACGGCGAGATTGCCGCCTGGGGCATGCGCGGCACGCCGTTGTCCGGCGGCAGCCCCATGTCGGCCTACGACTTCAAGTTGGGCCTGGGAGCGGGGATCAGCTACCAGCCCGGGCCGTCCGTCCTCGGCCTCAGCGTGCTCGCGTCACACGAGACCATCTCCAACATGGGCGTCTCGGCCCCGGTTGTCCTCCAGTTTGTCTTTACGGCCGGCTTTGCGTTTTGACTTACGCTGCCGGTTCAGTGAATTAGCGAGGTAAGCAATGGCTGGCAACGACTTTGAACTGCCCCGGCTCGTGGTCACCGAGCCGGCCCAGCATCGCGGGCTCGTCCTGCCGCTGACCGAGCCGGAAATGATCGCCGGCCATTCGGACACCGCCGATCTCGTCCTGGACGACCGGTACGTGAGCAGGCGGCACGCGCTGATCTCGGTCGCCGCCGACGGCTCGGTGACCGTCCGCGACCTGAACTCGGCCGGCGGGACCTTCATCAACGACGAGCGGCTGGAGGGCGCACGGGTACTGCGGGCCGGTGACTTGGTACGGTTCGCCGAACTTGCAGCCCGGTTCGAGCCGGCCAGGATAGGCCGCGACCAGGCAACCGTGGTCATGTCCGTTCCGCGGGGACCGCCAGGCATCGCCGGAAGCCGTGCGACCGGAGAGTTACGTCGTCGAAGGGACCGTCACCTGGCCGGACGGGCGACCGGTGACCGGGATCGTCATCCGGGCAGTCGACCAGGATCTGCGGAGCGAGCAGCCACTCGGACCGCACGCGCCGGGGTTCCGCGAGGAAAGCACGACCGACGACTCGGGTCACTACAAGATCCCGTACAGCCGCGAGCAGTTCGCCCGGGCCGAGGACGACACCGCTGACCTGATCGTGCGGGCTAACGGCGCGGACGGCGAGGTGGCGGTTGCGTCGCCCGTCATGTTCAACGCGCCTCCGGTTGCGGTCATCGACTTGCAGGTGTCCGGTGCGGTTGCCGGGCAGCCGTCCGAGTACGACCGGGTCATCGCCAGGGTGATCCCGCTGCTCGAGGACGTCGAACCGCCTGGCCTGCTGAGCCTGCGGGAGACCGACGAGTTTTTCCTGGCCAGTGAGACCGGCTTCGGCCAGCAGTTGATCAGCGCTCTCCTGAGCGCCGTCAGCCTGGCGCGTGACACTGCGCCCAAGACTCCTGTCACCGGCGCCGAACCCGGCATCCCGGTGCCGGCGTTCTACGGACTGATCAGGGAAGGGGCCGGTCCCTCCTGGCCAGCGCTGCTGCTGCTTGGCACGCCGGCGATTGCCGCGAAGCTGGCGGCCGCCGCGATGGGCGGGATCATCCCGGCCGGCTTTAACGCCCTGGCCCCGCAGTTGGCCGCAGAGATCTCCAGCGCGGCCGGCAGGCAGGCACTGGCATCCCCTGCGGCCGGCCACAGTGGCGCCGTGTCGCAACTGCTCGGCCCGGCCGCCTGTCGGCCGGGCAGCAAGAGACGGTAATCACAGCCGCGTCGAGCGCTACCGGCTCGCCGGCCAGTTCTGGCACAGCCTGTCCGGCCAGCCCGGGCTTGATGCCCAGACGGTCGCGAAGCTGCAGCTCACGCTCCAGCTAGGGCTGCTCACTGGCAACCACACGCCGCTGGTGCGCCAACTGCTGGCGAGTGGCGGCCTGACCTCGCCCGCCGAGCTGACCACTCTGGACGGCGCGGCCTGGACGCGACTGCTCGAGATGACCGTCGACGGGCAGCCGATCGGCGTGCCGCCAGGCGTGCCCGGTGCGAGCCCGGCCGAGCGGTCGGCGAATTACGTGCGCGGGATCATGGGCACCTTGCAGGCCGCGTTCCCGAACCAGGCCGTCGCGAACCTGGTGGCCACGAACACCTCGGTCATCTCCGATGACCGGCTCCGCGCGGCGGTGACCCAGTTCTTCGGCCGCTCGCCCGATTTCGACATCGCGACCACCAAGGTCAGTTCCTACCTAGCCGAAGACGCCGACCCGGCGCTCGCAGATCAGCTCAAGCGGCTGCAGCGGGCATTCCAGATCAGCGTGACCGCCGACAGCATGACCGGCCTGCTTGCTGCGGGCCTCGACGCGGCGCACAAGGTCGCCAACATTCCCAGGACGCTGTTCGCCGACCGGTACGCGGGCGCGCTCGGCGGCGAGGATCTCGCGCTGACCATTCACGACCGCGCGACGTTCCTCAATGCCAGGAGCCTCGAGCTGATCACCTCGATGAACGACGCGGTCAACGGCTTGTACCCGATCGCCATCAGCGGAGGGAAATTCGGCAACGGCTCCGCGGCCGCGCAGCAGAGTCTGGTCACGGCCTTTCCTGACTTTACCGAGCTTTTCGGCGCGCTCGACCCATGCAACTGTGACGACTGCACCTCGGCGATCAGCCCGACCGCCTACTTCGTGGACCTGCTCCAGTTCCTGGCGAACTCCAGCCCGAACCCGGCCGGCAACACGCCGCTTGACGTCCTGATCGGCAAGGCGGCATTAACCGGCCGCCGGCCGACCTGGCGTACCTGAAGCTGACCTGCGACAACACGAATACCGAGCTGCCTTACATCGACCTGGTCAATGAGGTGCTCGAGAGCTACCTCCTGTACAGCGGGCCGACGCAGTACGCGGCGCACGACACCGGCGAGATAACAACCCCACAGCTGGATGCCAGCCCGCAATACACGCTCGACCAGGCCCAGTACCCCGCGCCATCCGGCCCCGGCACGCTGGCCGGCCCGTATTACACGCTCGCGAACACTGTGTTCCCGTTCACGTTGCCATACAACCAGCCGATCGCCGTCGCCCGGACGTACCTCGGCCTGCCCGGCAGCAGCAGGTACGCGGTACTCAGCACCTTCCAGACCGATCCGAGCGCCGCGGCGGCTGTCGATGCGGAGTACCTGGGCCTTGACCCGTACCTGTACCAGCTGCTGACCGGCGTCGACCTGGCGGGCGACCCGGTCGCGGCACCGCCGCTGCCCGAGCTCTATGGCTACCCGGCGGCGACTCCGTCGTGGGAGGCGAAGGTCTCCGCCGTGCCCGCGTTCCTCGCCCGGACCGGGATCGGGTTCACCGACCTGACCAACCTGCTGCTCACCTCATTCGTGAACCCGAACGCGCCGGCCGCCCGGACGCTACCTTCCTCAGAGAGTTGCCGTTCGACTACGCGACCCTGATGACGATCGTGAATGCGGGCTTCACTACCGCCGACGCCGCCATCCTGAAGGACCTCGCCACCGCCGGCATCACGCTGACCGAGATAGCGCAGTGGTGGAGCCGTCACCCGGACCTCGGCCAGATGCTCGTCATCTACAGCCTCGGCGGCAGCTGCGACCTCGACGACGCGGTCATCGCCCAGCTCGGGACTCACGAGCCGCCGACCGACGCTGACCTGAACGCGATGCAGGCGTTCATCAGGCTGTGGCAGGTACTCGGCTGGAGCATGGCCGATCTCGACCGTGCCTGCACCGCGCTCGGCGCTCCGTCGGTCACCCCGGTCCTGATTCACGACCTGGCCAGGATCAGTCAGTTGCAGGCGATGCTGAACCCGCCGGCGCCGCAGGTTCTGTTCGCGCTGTGGGCGAACCTGGACCCGGATGGCGGCGACTCGCTCTACCGGGAACTGTTCGCGAACCCGGCTGCCCTGCCCAACGACCCGGCGTTCCAGCCGGCCCTCCGACGGCTCGGTGCTCACTGACGGCAGCGTCCTGATCAGCACGCACACGCCGGCACTCGTTGCCGCGCTGCAGGTGAGCGCAGGTGACCTCAGCCTGATCTGCGCCGACGCCGGCCTCACCGAGACCTCGCCGCTCACCTTGGCCAGCGTGTCGGCCCTGTACCGGTACGCGGCACTGGCGCTCTCCCTCGGCGTGAGCGTGCCGGACTTCATCACGCTCAAGGGCCTGGCCGGCCCGGACCTCGACCCGTTCACTTCCCCCGATGACGCCGCGGCCTTCGCCACGCTGGCTGGCGACGTCAGCCAGTCCGGTTTTACCGCCACCCAGCTCGCTTACCTGTACCAGCAGGTATCGGCGCCGCCCACCGGGATCGCCCCGCAGCAGACCACGCTCGAGGTGCTCGCGCTGACGCTGCGCGACGGGCTGAACCAGATCGCGGCCCAATGCGCTATCGTGCCCGATCCGAAGGGAACAGCCACCTCGTCCGCTCTCACTCAGCTGGTGTCCAAGACGGTGGCGACCCAGGCCGTGGCCTGGGTCAACGGGACCGCCACCAGCGGTGCGCCGCTCGCGACGCTGCCCGCTAGCATGGCGCGGCTTGATGGCGGCGGCAACGTCATCGGCGTGGACCCGGCCAAGACCCCGGCGTCGGTGGGCGCCAAGCTCACCTATGACCCGGCCTCAGCAACGCTCGGCTTCATCGGCGCCATGACCTCGGCCGAGTACGCGGACCTGCAGTCGGTCAGCTCGGACCCCGCCTACCTGGCGGCGCTCGCCTTGCTGTCCGGCCAGCCGGCCGCGTTCTTGACCGGTAACCTCTCCCCGCTGCTCGATGACCCCAGCGCGGCGAGCACGCTGTTCCTGGCGACAGCCTCGCTCGACAGCCAGCTCAACCCCGTGCTCGTGGACGGCGACGGCAACGTGGTCACCGACCCGACCCTGGCGGCGAGCACCGCGATCGCCGTCAAATTCGGCTACCTGCTCGGGAAGCTGATGCCCTACCTGCAGGGCCTGCTCAGCCACACCCTGGTGAAGCAGACGATCGCCGACACCTTCGCGCTCGATCCGAAGCTGACCAGCACGCTGCTCGAGACCGTGCTCACCGAGCCAGCTGCGCCTGGCCGGCCGGTGATCGGCGACCTGCTGGCACTGGCGACCGGTGGCAGCACCGCCAGTTTCTACACCTCGGCTGACTTGTCCGGCGCCCCGGCGTCAACGCAGACGGTAGGCCAGGTCGACTTCGACGGGTCTGCCCCGGATGCCGCGCTGCCAGCCGGCACGCAGAGCGCTTCGTTCACCTCCTGGCTGGCGGTGCCGGCCAGCGCCACCTACACGTTCCGCATCCAGACCAACAGCACGCCCGCGCTGTTCATCACCGATCCGGCCACGCCAGTGACGCTCGCGCCCGACCCGGTGACCGGCCTGCCCTCGGCGACCATGACGCTGAATGCCGGCACCCTGGCCTGGCTGCGGCTCGACGTCACCGCCATTCCGGCAGCCGGTACAGCGGTACTGACCTGGCAGAACGCCGCCACCCCGAGCGCGCCGATTCCGGCCGCCGCGCAGCTTCCCGGCGCGGTGTTCGCCGAGTTCGGCCTCGCGTACGTGCGGATGCAGAAAGCCGCGCTGCTGACCAGGCAGTTCGGACTGAGCGCGGCCGAGGTCAGGTACCTCGAGGTCGCCGGGAGCACCGGGTATTTGCGAGTTTCGACCTGAACGCGCTGCCGCTCCAGCCAGGAATCAGCGCGGCCCAGGCCACCGCGCTGTTCGCGAGCTGGATCCAGGTCCAGGCTTACGTGGCGGTCAGGAACAGCCTTCCGAACGGCTCGGTCAGCCTCATCGACGTGTTCAGCGCGGCCACGTTCGACGCGGCCGCGGCGCTGATCCCGCAGGCCACCGGCTGGGACGCCACCGTGGTCGGCGCACTGCTCGCGGCCTTCTTCCCGGCACCGGCCGCCACGACCCCGAACCCGTTCACCGGGCCGGGCTGGCTGATCACGGCGCGGGCGTGCGTGCAGCTGGTCCTGCAACTCGGCGCGTCGGTCTCACAGCTGTTCTCCTGGGCCGCGTTCGCCTGGCCGAGCGCGCAGGCCAGTTATGGCGGCCTGCGATCGATCGCGTCGGACATCAAGAACGCCATCTCCTCGCACTACGATCCGCAGACCTGGCTGGCCGTGGCCGGGCCGCTCAGCGACACGATGCGGTCAAGCCAGCGCGGCGCGCTCGTCGCCTGCCTGCTCGGCCAGCTCGGCGTGACCGACCCCGACGACCTCTTCGACCTGCTGCTGATCGACCCGGAGATGGGCACCTGCATGCAGACCACCCGGGTCGCGCAGGCAATCAACTCGGTGCAGCTTTTCGTCCAGCGCTGCCTGCTCAACCTGGAAACGGAAGGCAGCGCGGGCCTCACCGTCAGACCGGCACAGATCGACGCGGCGACCTGGCAGTCCTGGATGAGCTCGTACTCCCTCTGGGCGGCCAACCGCGAGGTCTTTTTCTATCCGGAAAATTGGCTGCTGCCACCGTTGCGGGACGACCAGACGCCGTTGTACCAGGCCTTCGCGTCGTCGTTGCAGCAGGGCACGATCACCGATGAGGCCGTGTCGGCCGCCTTGCTGACCTACCTGCAAGGTCTCGACCAGGTCAAACGGCTCGACATCCGCACTGTGTTCTGGCAGCCGCCAGATCGGGCAGTGCCCAGCTCGGCCGGAATCCTGCACGTATTCGGCCGCACGTTCCACACCCCCAGGCAGTACTTCTACCGGCAGCTCATCTCGGGATACGGCTGGACCCCGTGGCAGCCGGTCAAGGCCGACATCGAAGGCGACCACCTGGTCGCCGCGATCTGGGAAGGCAAGCTACGGCTCAGCTGGCCAGTCTTCACCCAGCAGGCTTACGCACCGCTCGTGACGGACCTGACGTCGACCTCCGGCGGCAAGATGACGCCCATCGCGGGAAAGCCGGCCGACAACTACTGGCAGATCACGCTCGCGTGGACGGAGTACTACCAGGGCGGCTGGCAGCCGAAGAACGTCACCGACGACTTCCTGGTCTCCTACTTCTCACCCGGTGGTTACAGCGTCCCGCTCCAGGCGCCGCCGCAAAGCGCGCACACCTTCAAGGCCAGGCTCGACGGGGCCGACCTGGTCATCGGCATGTACGCGGAATTCGCCAACTGGACAGTTAAGCCCGTGCCAGGCACGGGAGGCGCGCCAGGCTCGCCAGGCGTGCCAGGCACGTTCCAAAAGAATCGCGTGGGACCCTGGCTGCTCGGAGAGTTCCGTTTCTCCGCATGCGGCGACAGTGTCAGCGTCGCCTACACCAATTTGCAGCATGGGAGCCTGACGGACGTCGGCCTGACCGACCCGCCGGACCTGTCCAGCCAGGTGATCGAGAACTCGACGCTGGCGATGCCCCCGGCGACAAACGTTTACTTTAACGGCTTCCTTCAGAACGACGGGGCGGCGCCGGGGCTGGCCCTGCCGACAGCCAACATCGGCGATAATCGGATTTCAGGCTCAACCCCGCCGCTGGACGCGGTTACCTTCCTGCGTGCCTCGCCGAGCCAGTTCGAGCTGCGGGTCAGCCAGCAGGACTGGCAGTTCGCGCTTCAGGAGCCGTTCTTCTACCAGGACAATGACCGCACGTTCTTCGTCCAGCCGAGCCTGGGCTGGCCACTCGTCACTCAGCTCGCCGACCGCAGCAGCGTGGATCTGCACGGGCTCCTGATCGCCGGCCTGATCGCGGAAACGCCGCCCGCGGGCGGAGGCGGACCGCCGGTCGAGCTGAAGGAAGCCGAAGCCAGCCCGTCAGCCGCGTTCCTGGCGGGCCCGGCGACCTGGACCTCCGCTGAGCAGGCGACTAGTCACAACTGGTCGGCGCCGACGCAACTTCTTGGCAGCAGCTACCACCCGCCGACAGCGACGCTGCTGTCCTTCCAGACCCACCGGCACCCGTTCGTATGCGACCTGATCCAGGACCTGGTGACCGCGCAGGGACAGGAACAGTCCGGCGGGATCAGCGGGCTGCTGAACATCGGCAACCAGAAGCCGGCGTCCAGCTTCTCGTTCCAAACCAGCTATAAGCCGGTGACCGAGTATGTCCAGGAGCCCGGACCCGAGACCATCGACTTCTCGGCCGGCGGCGCATACGCGGACTACAACTGGGAACTGTTCTTCCACGCCCCCCTGCTCGTCGCGCTGACCTTATCGCAGAACCAGCAGTTCGCCGACGCCGAGGCCTGGTTCAGGTACATCTTCAATCCCACCGACGCCAACGCGGCCGTGCCGGCACCCGACCGGTTCTGGCAGGTCAAGCCGTTCCGCGATGGGGTGCCGCAGACCCTCCTGCAGCTCATGCAGGCACTCGACGCCGGCGACCCGGCCGCCGCGGCTCAGGTGACCGAGTGGAAAGACCACCCGTTCGAGCCGTTCCCGATCGCGAGGCTGCGGATCAGCGCGTTCCAGAAGTACGTGTTCATGGCCTACCTGGACAACCTGATCGCCTGGGGCGACTACCTGTACGGCCAGGTCGACACGATGGAATCGGTCAACCAGGCCACCCAGCTCTACATCTACGCCGCGCAACTGCTCGGCGAGCTGCCGGTGAGATTCCCTCGCCGCAGTCACCAGCCGAGCTCTCGTACTCCGAGATCCGCGCCAAGCTCGGCGCGTTCTCGAACTTCGTCGAGACTGTCGAGAACGAGTTCCCCTACGCCGGGCCGGTCGGCTCGAACCCGTCCGGCCAGTCCGGCGGCCTGCTAGGGCTGACCAACCTGCTCTTCTTCTGCATCCCGCCCAACCAGAAGCTGCTGCGGTACTGGTCCACGGTGGCTGGCCGGCTCTACAACATCAGGCACTGCCTGAACCTGCAGGGCATGCCGCAGACGCTCGCGCCGTACCCGCCGATCGCGAACCCGCTGGCGCTGATCGAGGCCGCGGCCGAGGGCATCGACCCGGGCAGCGTGCTCGCATCGCTGAGCGCGCCGCTGCCTAACTACCGGTTCAGCTACCTGATAGTCAAGGCCGCCGAGCTGACCGGCATCTGCCAGTCGTTCGGCAAGCAATTGCTGGACGCGCTGGAGAAGAACGACGCTGAGGGCCTCGCGCTGCTTCGCGCCAGTCAGGAGGTCACCATCCAGAACCTCATCCAGACCTTCAAGCAGGACCAGCTCGCCGACGCCCAGGCGAACGTCCAGGCACTCGCGGCCGCCAGGAACGTGCCGGCGACGAGGTACACCTATTACCAGATGCTGCTCGGCAACGCCGGCGCCGCTATCCCGGCGGTCGGGTCCAGCATCGCGCTCGCATCCGTCCCGAGCCTGCCGACGCAGAATACGGGCGGTGTGCAGCTCATCGGCGAGGAGCAGTCGGAGCTTGCTCTGTCCGGCCAGGCGGCGTTGCTGCACGCCGGAGCCGGCCTGCTGCAGGTGCTGGCGAGCAGGCAGGCCGAGCTCCCGACCATCTCGACCGGGGTCGACTTCCTGCCGTTCGGAGCCGGCGGAAACATCGGGGTCAGCTTCGGCGGATCGAACCTGGCCGCGTCCACCGAGGCGGCGGTTCATGGCCTGGAAACCCAGGCTAACTACCTGACCTACCAGGCCTGGGCGGCGGGCAAGATCGGCGGCTATTTCCGCCGCCAGCAGGAGTGGGCACTGCAGTCCAACCTGGCGGCGGGCGAGATCATGCAGATTGACCAGCAGATCAACGCCGCCAGCATCCGGGTGACGGTCGCTCAGGACGACCTGGCCGTGACTGCGGCGCAGGTGGCGAACGCGCAGAAGGTGCAGGGTTACCTGGAGGGCAAATTCACCAGCCAGCAGCTCTACACCTGGATGATCTCCCAGGTGTCCAGTCTTTACAGCCAGCTCTACCAGCTCGCGTACGCCACCGCGCAGCAGGCCGAGGTCGCCTACCAGCGCGAGCTCGGGGTGCCCGAATCGAGCTACATCACCTTCGGCTACTGGGACAGCCTGCGCAAGGGCCTGGTCGCCGGTGAAGGCCTCCAGCTCGCGATCAGGCAGCTCGAGCTCGCCTACCAGAACGCCAATCAGCGCGAGTTCGAGATCACCAGGCACGTGTCACTGCTGCTGCACGACCCGGCCGCGCTGATCTCGCTCAAGACCACCGGCGAATGCGTGGTCCAACTGCCCGAGCAGCTTTTCGACACTGGACTACCCCGGCCACTACCTGCGGCGGCTGCGCGACGTCAGCCTGACAATCCCGTGCGTGGCGGGCCCGTACACCAACGTGAACTGCACGCTCACCTTGGTGTCGAGCAAGGTCCGCTTCGACCCGGCCACTGGCCCCGGCGCCGGCGCGTACCCGGAGAAGCGGGGCGGGGACGCACGTTTCATCTACTACTCCGGCGCCACGGCCGCCATCGCCACCAGCCACGCGCAAGACGACAGCGGCGTCTTCACGGTCAGCTTCCGCGATGAGCGGTATCTGCCGTTCGAGACGGCAGGCGCCATGTCCACCTGGATGCTGACCATGCCGCCGGCCTGCAACGCCTTCGACTTCGACACCATCACCGACGTCGTGTTCAAGCTCAGCTACACCGCCAGGTACGGCGGCGACCTGCTGCGCAGCCAGGCGTTCGCGGCCGCGACCCTGCCCGCGCCGCCGACCCAGACCCAGGCCGCGAAGATCGCGCCCGCGTCAGCGCAGAGCGGGCGGGACCGGCTATTCAGCGTCAAGCACGAATTCCCGACCGGGTGGTACGGCCTGCTAAATCCGTCAAACTCCAAGGCAAGCTACGGGCAGATGCCGCTGTGGATCTCGCCGGACCGGTTCCCGTTCCAGTACCGAGGCAGGAAGATCACCACCGGCGACATCGAGGTATTCGCGCTGCTCAGCACAGGCGCCACGATGACCTCGCTGACCGTGTACCTGACCCAGGTGCCCTGGCCGCCGCCGGCAAACCCGCCGGTCCCGCCGGTTCCGCAGACCCCTGATCCGGGCACCGACGGGGTCAGCCTGAGCGTCCAACCCGGGTACGGCACGAACGCGCTCTACGGGGTCAGGGCCCAATCGTCACCCAGCGCGGTCCCGCAACTGTGGTGGCTATCAGTCAGCGCCGGAGACATCGCCGACGCGGCCGCCCAGGTGAAGGACTTCTTCGTGATGTTCCACTACTCGGCGACCTGAACCTCTCGGGACTATTCGGAAATATTTACCGAGCCGCATTAGATGGTAGTTGCTATCATGGCGTTTATGGGTGATGATAAGAAAACCACTTGGGCCAGCAGTGTTTTGCCCTTGGTTGCCGCTCTGCTCGGAACGCTCGCGGGAGGGGCGGTAACGTACTGGACGACTAGCATGGAAATCGGCGCTAATCGCCAGCAGGCGCTTGCTGCTCGGCGAGAGACAGCATACGGCTCATTCATGACAGACGCGGTAGTTTTCTTTAGTGAACAATATCCGTATATCCAGGAAAAATCCCTCCGGATCGCGCTGCCCAGCCAGCAGGGCAATTTGATCATATCTACGGTGAATAAGCTAGAAACAGACAGCAGTAGTGTCGCGCTGATCGGCCCCTACCCATCTGACACGTCACGCCTTAGCTCGCAGCTATCCGCTCTGGCTGGTCAGATCGCAATTCAAGAGCATCTGATCCACACATCTGAACCGGTGCCAGGAGGACGCAGCATTGGCGATCTAATTCAGAATTTCGACAGCAGGCTAAACACAGTGCGCCGCCTTATGAACAAGATCGTGGAGAACGGCTAACTCCGGGCAGATCTTTCCCGGAACCCCAGCTGTCGCCCGGGCACACCGCCTGTTCACCTGCACACGCATCACCCGGCCGCAGGCATTCCGCGGGCAATGGTCAGACTCAAGACGCTACCGGCAGGTCAGCGCCCGAAAATCCCGCTGTGCCCGCCGGACCAGCAGTCACGAGGCGCTGTTGCAGTACTAGATGGCGATGCCCTGGCGGAGCACCTCCCGCATGATCTCGGCCCGTGATCGCGCGCTGAGTTTGGCCAGGATGTGGGACACGTGGGTTTGCACGGTGTTGCGAGACATGAACAGGCGCTCCGCGACATCGGGGTTCGAACGCCCGTCACCGATCAGACAGGCGATCTTGACCTCGGTCGGCGTGAGCGCCTCCCAGCCGGAGGCAGCCCGCGCTGGGCGCCGGCCGCGTGTCCCCCGTCTGATGCCGAAGGGGCCAGCGGGCCTCAGCTCGCCGGATGTCCCAGCGAGCGTCGAGACTCTCGTACAAGCCGACCGCTTCAGTCAGCGCGAACCTGGCCTTATCCCCCTGGCCGCATTTCGCCAGCACGGCGGCTAGGTCCTCGAGCGCAGCAGGCAGTTCAACGGCGGGGCCGACCTTCCGGTAGTGCGCCACAGCTTCCTGGAGCGGAGCCGGGTCGCTGCTGAGCAGCCCCCGTCGCCCACGCGACCTGGCATCGGTCTTCCGCGTTCAGCAGCGCATGCCTGTAGCAATGCCGTCTTGCCGATGCCCTGCTCGCCTTCTACCAGGACTGCTCCGCCTACCCCGGCAACGACTCCGGCCAGCAGCCCCTAGCAAGTCAAGATCTTTGCCCCGGCCTCACGAACAGTCGATCCACGCCCGGCACCGCGCTACCGTAATATTCCGTGCTGCTCCGCCCACGCGAAGGAAAATCGCGTTTCTCGCCAATCAGTGGCCTTGGCAAGCCGATAGCCCGGGCACGTGCCGTCAGTCCGCGCCAGGGCTGACGGCATCGATGCCCGCAGTCCGGGACGCGGCACGCAGTTCAGCGTCGTAGGAGACCATCACGCGCGCATTCAGGCGTAGCGCTGATCCGGACCAGATCTCTGGCGTCAGCCGAGCGCAACCGTCCCGGCAGCAATGGCGCGGTCGGTCAGATCGCCGTCTTCCTCAACATCGACTCAGCGCGGTGATCGCCTGACAGCACTTCGGAAACTGCTTCGGTGCGCGATGTGCTCAGGCCGACGGTTCGCTGCGCAGTGCAGTTCAGTGTGCAACAGCAGTGAAGCTGCCATAGTGTCGCCAACCTGTGTGCGCTGCTGCAGATTGTCGGCCAGCGCAGCCGATTCCTTTTCCTCCACCAGGAGCTTCATCGCCGCTGAGGTGTCGACATAGAGGATCACCGGTCGCCTCTGACGTCCGCGATGATCTCTTGGCTAGACACCGGAGCGCTTACGCGGCGGATGTAGCGCAGGTCGACCGGCCGGTCCCTTCGCGGTTCCCGGACCTTTCCCGCCGCCACCAAGCGCTCATACGGTGTCAGGGATGGCGGGACGAGCACCGCCGCCACCTCACCATGGTTGGTCACCTCGATGGTCTCGCCGGCACCCACCGCGCTGAAGCACCTCCGCACTGTTGTTACGCAGCTCTCGATGGCTAATGGTCCGCACGGCACCGCACCTCCACTCTCTGTAGCAATCGTAGCACGCACCCACCCGCAGCAGCGGGCGCCCAGCTTGACGAGCTCATCGCGGCGCGTCAACGGACCGCGCGCCGTGACTTAGGGTGACGGGCGAAGGCTAGGCTGCGGCGGTGTGAGCGAAGGCGAGCTGCTGATCGGGGACGGCGTCACCCAGGGGATCGTGCGGATCGGGGACACGGTGCGGCGGCCGCTGCGGCCGTTCAGCCTGACCGTGCAGGCGTACCTGGCCCACCTGCGCGACGCCGGGTTCACCGGCGCGCCGCTTCCGCTCGGCGTCGACGAGCAGGGGCGGGAGATGCTCTCGTTCGTCCCCGGTGACGTGCCGCGCAACCCGCTGCCGCCAGAGACGTCCGGCGACGACGTGCTCGTCGCCCTGGCCCGGCTGATCCGCGCGCTGCACGAGGCGTCGGCCGGGTGGGTGCCGCCGCCCGACGCCGTGTGGGGCGGCACGCCCGCCAACGCGGGACGCCCGATCGCCGAACAGGCCGAGCTGGTCAGCCACCGCGACTACACCCCGGGCAACGTGGTCTTCCGCGACGGACTGCCCGTCGCGCTGATCGACTTCGACCTGGCCATGCCGACCACGCGGCTCTACGACATCGCGAACGCGCTGTGGTGCTGGGCGCCGCTGCGCGATCCGCAGGACCGGGCGCCCGCGTTCGCGGACGCCGACATCCCGCACCGGGTCGCGGTGTTCGCAGACGCCTACGGCATGACGGCGCGGCATCGCAAGGAGCTGGCACCGTTCGCCGTCGACATGGCGCGCCGATATCACGAAGACTCCCGCGCCTCAGCCGAGCTTGACCCGGTATACCGCAAGCTATGGGAGGAAGGCGCCAAGGACAGGCTGCCGCGCGCCGAGGCGTGGCTGCGCCAGGCGGCCCCGGCGATCACCGCCCGCCTCGGCCAGCCGGGCTAAGCCATCCACGGTCCCGCTGCTGGCGCGGGTCAAGCGGTGGCGGCTCCCGCCGATAACGGCGCTGTGAGACTGTCTCACGTAGTTAATCGTCCGCGGGTCGTGATGATCTCGCGTTGCCGGCGTGTCCAGTAGTCGATGATCTGGGCGCGCGGGACGGGCAGGGCGTCGTCGGGGTCGACGTCGTCGAAGTAGCCGAGTCCGAGCAGGATGTGGTCGATCGCCTGCTGGGGGTACTCGGGTCGGAAGCGAGCGACGAAGAGCGCGAGGCCTTCGTCGGCCGTGCGCCCGGTTCGCTGCTCGATGGTCATCAGGTCGAAGTAGTCGCGGAGCTCGCCACGGTCGCCTATCGACCTTGAGCTTCATGGCCATCAGGTCGCTGAGCCCTGCGACTGGCAGGCCATCGACCTCCTTCGGGGGCTCGAGCAGGTGCTGCGGGCGGCCCTCGTCCGCGTGCAGGAACTGGACCTTGGTGGCCGAGAACACTCCGTTAAGGGTTCCCGGAGCGCGTTCGGTGACAGCGAAGGGGCCTGCCGCGGACAGCCGGCGCTCAACTCGCCGAGGTCGACGCTGCCATGGTGGAAGAAGAAATCCAGGTCCCGGCTGATCCGGTGCCCGAGGTGGACGGCGATGGCCGTCCCGCCGCCAAGGTAGACATCCGCCGGGATGATCGGGGCGATGGCATCCCACGTCACTGCCGTGTCGGGCGGCAGGATCTCCCGGACGTGGTCAGACGGCATCGGGAGCATACCGGGCGAGGTTGTGCGCGAGCGCGCGCTTGGCCGGCTCAAGGCCGCGGGTATGGGCGGCGTGCTCCCAGGCGCTTGCGGGCAGGTTCGCGGTTCCCCAGGCGAGGCCATCGGGGTCGAAGGACGTGATCAGCCGCCGGGCGATGAATGGTGCCGAGTCCGCGACTTCGAGCTGGGCCGGGGCCGCGTTCCAGAACAAGTGCCGCAGGCGCGGGGGAACACGCGTCGCAGGCGGCACTGCTGGACGGGCTGGCAGGCGCACCCGCGCGATCTCCGGAGCGAGCGCCAGCCACCGCGGCGACCCGAAGATGACCTGGTACACCATCGCCTCCACGGCGTGACCCTGGGCGAGCATCATCGGCGTCTGCGCGATGAGCCCCTCGGACGTAAGCCGAGCGAGGGCACGGGCAGCAGCGGTTGGCGAGACCCCTGCCCGCCGCGCAGCCTCGCGCACGGACGCCACGCCCCGCGGTGACCGCGACAGCGCGGCGAGCGCTCGGATTTCTATCCGCGACAACTCGGGCACCGATGGCGAGGCGCCCAGCTCGCGGGCGAGTTCGTCAACTTGCCGCGGCGTCAGCCGGAAGACACCCGAGGCGGTGCGCTCTGCGGACATGCCCAGGCGGTCCACGGCCCGCCGTACCCGTGGTGCCGAGGTCCCCAGAGCCGCCGCCGTAACCGCAAGGCTGTAGGTGTCCATATCGTTATGGTACCGGTTTCATGCCTGAGCAATGCCGTCTTGCCGATGCCCTGCTCGCCTTCCACCAGGACTGCTCCGCCTACCCCGGCAACGACTCCGGCCAGCAGCCCCCTCAGCAAGTCAAGATCTTTGCCCCGGCCTACGAACCAGTCATCGCGCACGGCACCAACCGTAATATTCCGCGTGCCCGCCCACGCGAAAGGAAAATCGCATTTCTCGCCAATCAGGCCGTGGCGGTGCGGCGCGCGCGCCTGCTGATCGGCCCCTACCCATCTGACACGTCACGCCTTAGCTCGCAGCTATCCGCTCTGGCTGGTCAGATCGCAATTCAAGAGCATCTGATCCACACATCTGAACCGGTGCCAGGAGGACGCAGCATTGGCGATCTAATTCAGAATTTCGACAGCAGGCTAAACACAGTGCGCCGCCTTATGAACAAGATCGTGGAGAACGGCTAACTCCGGGGCAGATCTTTCCCGGAACCCCAGCTGTCGCCCGGGCACACCGCCTGTTCACCTGCACACGCATCACCCGGCCGCAGGCATTCCGCGGGCAATGGTCAGACTCAAGACGCTACCGGCAGGTCAGCGCCCGAAAATCCCGCTGTGCCCGCCGGACCAGCAGTCACGAGGCGCTGTTGCAGTACTAGATGGCGATGCCCTGGCGGAGCACCTCCCGCATGATCTCGGCCCGTGATCGCGCGCTGAGTTTGGCCAGGATGTGGGACACGTGGGTTTGCACGGTGTTGCGAGACATGAACAGGCGCTCCGCGACATCGGGGTTCGAACGCCCGTCACCGATCAGACAGGCGATCTTGACCTCGGTCGGCGTGAGCGCCTCCCAGCCGGAGGCAGCCCGCGCTGGGCGCCGGCCGCGTGTCCCCCGTCTGATGCCGAAGGGGCGCAGCCGGGCCTCAGCTCGCCGGATGTCCCAGCGAGCGTCGAGACTCTCGTACAAGCCGACCGCTTCAGTCAGCGCGAACCTGGCCTCATCCCCCTGGCCGCATTTCGCCAGCACGGCGGCTAGGTCCTCGAGCTGGGGTTCCAGGTCGGCGCCTTGCTCGAGCATCCAGCGGCCGTCGATCACCTGGTGCGGCACGCCCAGGGCGTCCAGCCGCCGGGCGAGCTCGGCGACCTGGCTGTTGCGGGGGAAGATCCGCAGCTGCGGCTGGCCTTGACCGCCGTCCCAGGTCTGCTTGATGTCGTCCGCCATCGCGTCGAGCTTGGCTTCCTCGTTGAGAAAGACGCGGGGCTCGCTGGCCTTGAGCCGGGACGCGTAGTAGCGCGGGATGACGGTGACCTGGCCGGGCAGCCCCTGGGCGGCGTAGGCCTGCTCCTTGCCCCCGCCCGCCGCGGTGCCCGACGCGCCCCGCACCCGCTCCCCGCGGCCATAGCCGGGCAGGGTGAAGAAGTCCTTGTTAGTGGTGTGGTTCGGGCCGCCCGGGTCATCGCGGATGGTCAGCTCGTGGAAGGCTTCAAGGTGCGGGGCGTAGGTGAACCACCGGCTCGAGTTGGCGGTCGTCGGGTCTTTGAGCGGGTACCCGGTGGTCTGGTCCATGATGACGATCTCGCCGCCGTGCAGGACGTAATCGTCGTTTTCCTTCAGGCCCAGGCGGGCAGCGGCGGCGTCGTTCAGCAGCCGCTCCTGGTCGGGACTCAGGTCCTGGCCAGCGAGTCCGTCGGCCCGGGCGAGTCCGGCGGCCCGGGTCTTGCCTTCTTCTGTGAGGGAGGCGGTCCCGCCGGCCTGGCCGGGGAACCGGCCGAAGTGCGCGTCGGCCAGGCCGTCGTCGCGGCCGAGGTGACGGGTGAGGAACTGGTTCCACTGTCGTACCTGCCCCGCGAACTCCTCGGACGCCGGCCCGCGTTCCCCCTCGCTGATGAAATATCCGCCGGACTGGTCGTAGGCGAAGGTTTTGTCGAACTCGTCCATCAGGACGTCAAAAACGGCGGGGTCGCTCTTGTCTTGCTGGCCGAACAGCTTGCCGCCTGACTTCAGCCAGTGGAACGCCCCGTCCTGGGGGTGCCCACGTAGATGGTCGGCTTGCCGTCGGCCGGCAACGGAGGGTTGTTGTGGTCCATCCGCAAGACCCTGACGCCCAGCCGCCCAAGCACCGCGCTGAACTCCTTGTAGGCAGTCTCGGCCAGGTGGTCATGGGATGTGAAGAAGTGCACCGCCCGGGCGTCACCCTTGGCGAGGATCCCGGCGGCGCCCAGGAATCCCAGGGTCTTGCCTTCCCCGGTCTTCTGGTCCACGATCTCCCGGTTCACCAGCGCCCGGATGGCCTTGACCTGCGTCCACCGCGCCGACAGGCCACCGACGCCCGGCCCGCCCCGGCGGATCGACTCATACACCGCGGCAAACCTGTCATCGGGCGACCTGCTGTCATACAGGTGCCTCAACGAGGCATCGTCCATCGCCGACAGCCGCTGGCTCTCGGGCAGCCACGGGCCATTCCGGTCAGCGATGTCGTGGAAGAACCGCGCCTCATCGTGGGCACCGTTGGCGCCGGCCAGGAACTCCTGGACAGTCTCGGAGTCCACCGAACCGACCTCAGTCCAGCGGTCCTCGCCATCGAGCACGAACGTGCGCGGCTCAGACAAGGCACCGACCTTGTTCTCACCGGCCCGCCAGACGCCGCCGCCGTCGATGAAACGCCGGAACGGGGTGACTTCCCGGTAGGCGATCGGGACCCCGTTCTCGAGGATCGCCTCGTTCTCCCGCCCCAGCACCACGTTCGGCTGACCCTCGCTGGTCTCCAGCACAGCCGGCTCGTCGTTCTTCCGCACCTCCAGGTCGCGCGCCGCCGACAACTGACCATCAAGGCCACGCACGAAACTGTCACCCTCGGGCGACTGCACATACTGCGGTTCGCCCGAAGTGCTGAACACCGCCTTCGACCCCGCCGGCAGCTGAGCCACGCGCGGCTCCCCACCGGTACCAGGCCTGAGTTCGAGCGTTCCGGTGCCCTGCGACAGATGCCAGCCGTCACTGCGCGCCCAGTGGTATGACCTGATGAAGGCCGCGAAGCTAGCTAGCGGCACGCTGTATCCGATGCTTGCCCGCATGGAAGACGAAGGCATGGTCGCCTCAGCGTGGGAGGAATCGCCGCAGCGAGAAGGCCAGCCGCCCCGGAAGTACTACCGGCTCACCGGCGAGGGCGCCCGCGTGGCCAGGATTGAGGTTGCCGAGGCTTCGCTCAACGAACGGCGTGCCGGTCAGCGGCTGACTCGGCCCGCGCCGGGGCGGGCGCAGTGACCGCAAGGAAACTCGCGCTCGATGCGAGCACCTACATCCTCTGGCGAGCCACCCGGCACATGCCGCCGGGCGCGGCCGAGGACAAATACAGGGAATGGACGGCAGAACTGCCCTTCATCCTTGATGACATCGATACTCGTTTCAGGCTGGTCAGAATCGCGGCGGCGCTGATGTTCGCTGTCGACCAGCACCGGACCGTGCATAAGCATCCCGGAGCGGGTCACTACTCCTGGGGGCATGCCGCCAGTGATGCTTTTCTAGTCCTCAGGTTGTTCGCCTACGCCCGGACGACCACTGCGATCGCATCGCTATACATTCTCGGCGGTGCGCTGCCAGCGAGCCTGATCGGAGGCCTCGTTGGCACAATCGGAATCTTCTGCGGGTTCTTCAACGCTCCGGATACCGCCACAACCGTCATGATTGCCGCGATTATCGGCGCGGGCGCAGGCGCCGCAGTTGGCGGGACGAGAGCGGGCCGCCGGGTGGTCAGGGAAATCCGTGAAGGATGGCGCCAGAGGATCATCGCCAGGACCGGACCGGTCGAATGATCACATGCCACGCCTCGCTGTCGACCTGCCCTTCTGTCGTCGCCCGTCCCCAGGCTGACCGCGCTGCATCACTCGGTCTTTGGGCTGCCTGCCGGGCTACATATGTAGCCCGGCTTCTGCGCGGCGCGCCCGCGCGGAGGGAGTGACTTAGCAATGGCCAGCAGATGTCGCGCCGCCGTCCATGCGGCAGATCGTGTTCACGGAATGAAGGAAAGACGGCCTGAGGAGATCAGCACCGACGGTCGCCTTCGCGAATCAGGTCGCGCGGACGGGGGCGAAGATACGGACAGACTCGGCCTGATCGAGGAGGTAGCCGCCAGAGTTGTCCGACAGTTGCGGGATTCAGCGCCAGACTCAGGCACGGTACCGGAAGCTTTTGACGATCGGCTGGTATTCGTCGTTTGCTCCTTCGACCCTGACATGGACCCGATATTCGATGCCATCGCTGCTGCGGCGGCAGCGGTGGGCCTGCGGGCCGAGCGCGTCAAGGATGTCCAGGGTGACTACCGGATTACCGAGAAAATACTGGCCCTCATCCAGGCGGCGCGTTTCATCGTGGCCGACCTAAGCCGCGAGCGGCCGAATGTCTATTTCGAACTCGGATACGCGAGAGGTCTCGGCAAGACAGTCATCACCATCCTCCGCGCAGGTACCAACGCCCACTTCGACGTCCGGGACTGGACCTATCTTGAATACATCGACTCACGACCCCTTGAGCATCAGCTGAGGGAGCGATTCAATTTCGAGCTCCAGCATGGATGGCCAGCCATCGCTTAGCCAATTCGCTCTATAAAAGCCGTAGCTTCATGCGCGACTGCGAGGAGTCAGGCCGAGCCAATTCCTCGCCAGGAGCCGAGCTCGGCGGTGCACGCGCTCGATCCCGGCCTGGCTGTTGTAGACCGCGTATGGCGGCCACTGGAACACATAGACCGCCAACTCCGCCAGCACCAGCGCCTGTTCCAGGTCAGTTGCGTCACCGCCGCGGCTGTCCAGATACGCGGTCATCAGCTCGCGCGGGATAGTAACGCCCGCAGGTGTCGCTCGCACGCTGAGATGGGCGAGGTCGGCGCTCGCCCGGCCGGGACCAGCGGACTGCCAGTCGCAGAAGACCAAGCCGTCCGGGCCGTGGACGATGTTGCCTGTATGACAATCGCCGTGGATGAAAGCCACAGGTTCCGAGGCGAGCTCCGCGCGCATGGCGTCCCGCGAGGCCAGCAACTCGGGGAGCTCAGGCAGGACGTCACTCCAGAACCCGGTGACGTAGTCAGGCACAGGTTCCGACATCGCCTTGACTAGCGAATCCTGGCCCGACCGGTCCTGGCCGGCCACGGGAACGGCGTGCAGGCAGGCCAGGTCCTGCCCCAGCGCAGCCCACGCCTGGTCGCCCCATGCTTCGACGATCACCAGCTTGCCAGCATCGGCGAGCAGCATCGCGACGCCGGCGTCGGTGTCAAGTCCGCCGAGAAGTGGCGGTGTGCTGACCGGCACCTGGTCCGCGAGCCGCTGATAGAAGCTCAGTTCGTGCCGAGCGCAGCCGAGCATGTCTCTACCCAGTCTCGCCGGAGTGAGCTTGAGGTACGCGGCTAGCCCGTCGCGCGTCCGTACCGGATACACGCCCGCGCCCGAGCGGCCACCGTCAGCCCCAGCAAGATCGCCGACAGAAATCCCGAGCTCGCGCATCGCCTGCGACATCAGGTTGTCATTTATTAGCCTTCTGTTCACTGGCACCATTGACCCCTGCGCGGCGTTTCGATCTTGTGTTAGTCATCATGTCGTCATCGATCTTGATTGCCACAGGCAGCCCTCACCGTGACGGCAGGCAGCGCCGCCGCAGGACCGCCAGTGTTTGCCGCAATCGATCGGCATCCCTGCAGGTCACCCTCTACACCACCATCACCGCCGACACCCCCGCCGCACTAGCCCGCACTATCCAGCTAGCCGTAGACCCGCCGGCACCACGACAGGCGACCACGACCACCTCTTGTTTTCGGATTTGGGTTGCCACCTTATAGGGCGGCAACCCAAATCCGAAAACAGTGAGCTGACGGCGCGTGGAGGTCGCTGAGGCCATCTCGCCGGTGTCGCGACTGCGCAACGAACTGGCTACGAAGGCGCAGACCTAGCTTCGTTGCGTCGATCATGTGCGATATGGGACGGATGCGCGCGATCGCAATCGCCGCGAGCAGCTGTGTCCTCGTCGCGGCCTGCTCGTCGGCCCAGCACGCGGCGGTCCCCGGACCGGTCCCGGTGTCGTCGCCGGGCAGCAGCGACTCGGTCCAGCAGTACCTCGATGCGGTCGATGCGCTCTGCGATGGGCTGGAGCAGAAGATCACCGCGCTGAACGGCGGCAAGTTCGACATCCCGCTGAAGGACTTTCTCGCCCAGCTCCCCCAGCACACCAAGCTGGTCGACGACTTCGATCGCCGGCTCGCCGCGATCGCCGTGCCCCAGGCCGCGGCCGCCAAGGCGCGGGCACTTGCCGCCTACATCGCATTCGCCAGCAAACTCGACGCGGCGCGACTGCGGGCCGCCCGGCAGGGTGCTGCCGCGTATCAGCGCGAGATCGACGCCGAGCAGAAGTCCGCGGCAAGCGACCCGTCCATCGCCGCCCGGGACGCCGCCGGATTCAGCGAATCGTGCAACGCGCGTTAGCAACGCAGGTGAATTCCAGGCCGACGCGATCACTGGATGGAGGAAACCACATGGACTCCGATCTCGCCTACCGTCCCGAAGATCTGCTCCGCTTCGTCGATTGCCTTGGCGGCGCGCTCGTCCCCGGCACCGACGCCGTCGTCTACGTCGCTAACACCCTTGATGGCAGCACCGCCAGCGACCTCAGCGCTCTATGGCTGGTTGAGGCGGGGCAGCGTCGCCGCCTCGTGCCCTCCGGCGCCCGCCAGGCACAGCCGGCCATTTCGCCCGATGGGTCGCTGGTGGCGTTCCTCCAGCAGACGGGAACGGCAGACGACGACCCCTGGCAGCTGGCCGTCTGCGCGCGGTCCGGGGGCGAGGCGACTGTATTGACCAAGTTCGCGCGCGGGACGGGGCAGGCAGGTCCGGTGTGGTCACCCGATGGTACGCAGATCGCCGTTGACGCCTCTGACCTCCCACGGCGCGACCCGAAAAAGGCATACCGCATCACCCGGCTCAACTGGCGGCGCGATGGCATGGGGCTGACCGACGACGTCCGGGGTGACGTGTGGGTCGTGCCCGCGGCTGGCGGGGAGTGCAGACGTCTCACCGCCGACGATGGGGTGATCTCGTTCCTTGAGTGGTCACCTGACGGCGCGTCGGTCCTTTACGGGACCTTCGGTGCCGGCGATGACCCCGACTACGCGATCCGGGCCGTTGACGTCTCCTCCGGCGACTGTCGCACGATCACCTGCGGACCGCTGCTGGGTGACGCGTCTGTCGCCGCCTGGATCGCCGACGGCAAGGTCGTTTACTCCTCCCCGTGGAAGGTCAACAAGCGGATCGAGCTTGTCGTCTGTGATCCGCGCGACGGGACTTGCGAGACCCGGATGCCTGACCCGGAGGGCCAGTTGTTCGCGGATATGGTGGCGGGCGTCGACTGCCGGGCCATGGCTCCGCGGATACTGGTCGATGCCGCTGGCGAGTGGGCGTACGTCTACGTCCAGCAGGGCGGGGCGCTTCGCACCACCCGGGTCGCCCTGGCCGGCGAGGTGAGGGTAGAGCCGCTGACTGATGCCAGCGAGTCGGTCATCCCAGTGGATATCGACGGAACCCGCCTCCTCGCCATCCGGACCTCCCACACCCGGCCCGCCGACCTGGTCGTTGTCGACGTGTTGACCGGGCAGCTTCAGGCGGTCACGGGGCTCAACGGCGCCTGGCTGACCGGCCTGCCCTTCGACGTCCATCACCTCACCTATCCGACCACCGACGGGCGCGCGAAGATCGAAGGCTGGTACCTGGCGCCGCGCGACGGCACCGGGCCATATCCCACGGTGCTGCACATCCATGGGGGCCCATTCGCCGCCCATGGCGAGATCTTCAACGTCGACAACCTGCTGCTGGCCGCAGTTGGCTACGGCGTCCTGATGGTCAACTTCCGCGGCAGCTCCGGCTACGGCGACGCCCACGCGGAAATGCTTATCGGCGACTGGGGCCGCTACGACCTCGCCGATGTGCTCCAGGCGGTCGACGTGGCCGTCGAGCAAGGCCTGGCGGACAGCACCCGGGTCGCCTCCTTCGGGCTCTCCAGCGGCGGCTGGCTAACCGCCTGGCTGCTCACCCACAGCGACCGATTCCGGGCCGGCATTGCCGAGTGCCTCGTGTCGGACTGGACCGGCATGCTCGGCTCCGACCTGCACGCGCTGGTCGCCGCGTCCATGGACAGCAGCCCGGGCCACGGCCCGGACTCCATGGAGCCGTACCTGAGGATGTCGCCTGCCACCTACGCCGCGCGCTGCTCAGCGCCGCTGCTCATCCTGGAGCACGAGGATGACCTGCGGTGCCCGACCTCCCAGGGCGACGTGCTCTACAACGAGCTGAAGCGGGCCGGGAAGGTCACCGAGATGTTCCGCCTCCCAGGCGTCCCGCACGACCCGTTCGGAGCCGACCTCGCTTTGCGTGTTCAACGTGCCGAGGCGATTCTCGACTGGATGGACCGCTGGCTCAAATCTGGGTTACATTCCCATATGTGACTGTGACCCAAAAAGTACAGAACCCCGAATCTGCTTCCGGGCGCAGGGTCCTCTTCGGCTTCGGTCCGGAGAATGGTGCCCACCAGGTGAGCGAGATGCTCGGGCACGCCCGCCTCGCCGACGAGGCCGGACTCGACATCTTCAGCTTCTCCGACCATCCCCACTTCGCTGAGCGCCTCGACGCCTACGCCGCACTGGGATTCGTTCTTGGCGCAACCAGCAGCATCACCGGCGCGGTGATCATGACGAACCTGCTGAGCAGGCCCGCCCCGATTCTGGCCAGGACCGTCGCGGGACTGTCCGCGATCTCTCGCGGTCGCGTCGTTCTCGGAATTGGCGCGGGCGGTATGCAGGAGGAAATGGTCGCCCTCGGTGTCCCCCGCCTTTCGCCCGCGGCCCGAGTCCGGGCACTGGAAGAGGCGATCGTGGTCGTTCGAGCGCTCTGCGGTGGCGGCGACCCGGTCACGTTCGACGGCGAGTTCTACCACGTCACCGGACTGACGCCGACAGCCGCGCCAGCGCCGCCGATCTGGATCGGAGCGCTCGGCCCGAAGATGCTGGCCCTAACCGGCCGGCACGCGGACGGATGGATACCAGGTCACCTCGCCGACTGGCGCAGCACATCGGTAGCGCAGTCACGGCCCATCGTTGACGAAGCGGCTGCCTCGGCGGGGAGAAATCCTGCTGACATCGACACCATCTATAACGTGTCAGGCAGGATTACCCAGAGCCCGCTGCCAGCGACCAGGGACGACGACGGCCGCTGGATCGGGGGCGGAGTAACGCAGTGGGTCGAGGAGCTGAGTTTCGCGGCGCTTGAACGCGGCGCCGCGGCCTTCATCTACTTGCTCCCTCCAGGCGAAATCATCAGCGACACGACACTGAGCCGCTGGGTCCATGAGGTGGTGCCCGCCGTCCGCGCAGCAACCGCCCGGCGCTGACGATGACCGCACGAACTGACCCGCCAGCGGGGCTGCGGGAGCGCAAGAAGATAAAGCTGCGCCGGACCATTCAGGCCGAGGCGCTGCGCCTGTTCGAAGCCCAGGGATACGAGCAGACCACCGTCGAGCAGATCGCCGAGGCGGCCGAAACCTCCACGACCACCTTCTACCGGTACTTCCCCACCAAGGAAGATATCGTCCTCGACGACGACTACGACGCCATCGTCGAGGCCACCATCGCCGGCCAGCCAGCCGGCGAGGCACTGGCCGACACCTTCCGAGCCGCCGCCGCAGCGGTCGCCGCCGCCACCGAGGCCAACCAGGAGAGCAACTTGGCCCGGCTGAGCCTCATCGGCACTTCCCCGGTCCTCGACGCCCGCCACGCCGGCGAGGAACGCAGGAGCGTGGCCCTGATCGCCCGACTGCTGGCCGACCGCGCCGCGCGAACCCCGGACGACTATGAAGTCCAGCTCACCGCGGCCGCGGTCATGGCGGTCCTGTTCACCGCGTCCCGCCGTTGGGCAGCCGACCAGGGAACCGTCTCGCTCAGGACTCTGGTCGACCAGGCCGTCACAACCGTGGAACCGCTCCTGGCCGCGCTCGAGCACGCCCGCAGCGAAGACTGAACGACTGCGGCCGCAGCCTGACTACTGGATCTCGCCCGGCGGGGCGGTGGTGAGCTCGACCGGTACCTGCGGGAGGATCGTGGCGAAGTAGTCGTTCGCGGCTGCCGTGGTGCCGATGTCGCGGCCCGCGGCCTCGGAGAGCAGCCACCGGTTCTCGAGCACTTCGTGGAAGATCTCTGCCTCTTCGAGCCGTCCGCGCAGCGCGGCGGGGATCGCGCGCACCACCGGTTCGTAGACCTCCATCAGCCATTGGTTCGCGGCGATCACGTCCGGTACCGGGGCGGCTCGCACCCGTTCCAGGTAGCCGTGAAAGGCCGCGATGTCGCCCCGCAGGCGGCGGGCCTGGTTCTCCCCCACGTCGAGCCCGGTCTGCGCGAACAGGCGCCTGCGGTGATGGCCGGGCTCGGCGACCCGGGTGGTCAGCCGAAGCCGGCTGCCTTCGCCAGCCTCGATGAGCTCGACCTCATCGACGTCGAAGCCGAGATCGTTGATCCGGCGCAGCCGTTCGGCGATGCGGTAGCGCTGGTGGGACGGGAGCAGGATCTCCTCGTGAGTCAACTCGCCCCACAGCGCGTCCTACCGCCGCAACGTCTCATCGGCGATGCCGAACGGGTCGAAGTCCTCGACCCAGTTCGCGAGCCCGATGATCGTCGGCGGGCGGCTCGCGTTCATCGGTGACCACGAGGGCACAGGCAACGTTTACTCCTGCGCGCTGGACGGCAGCGACCTGCGGCGGCACACCGATCACGAGGGCTGGTACGCACGCCAGGCCAGCACCGATGGGAAGCGGATCGTCTACGCGAGTGGCGGCGAGTTGTGGCTGCTTGAGGATCTGCGGGCAGCCGGGTCGATCCGGCTCGACATCACTCTCGGCTCGTCCCTGCGCGGCCTGGCACCCCGCCTTGTCACGGCCGAGGACCACGTCGGCTCGATGTCCGTCGACCATGGCGGGCGGGGGAGTTCGATCGAGGTCCGCGGAACCGTGCACTGGCTGACCCACCGGGATGGGCCGGCTCGGGCTGTGTCGGTTGTTCCTGGCATCCGGGCGCGTTTCCCGCAGGTACTAGGGACCGGCGGGCAGGTGGTCTGGGCGACCGACGCTGATGGCAGGGACGCCCTGGAGATCGGCTCCGGCGACCCGGCAAGTCCGGCCGGTCCGGCTGGCGCTCCGCGGCGGATCGCGGCCGGCCAGCTTGGTCGCATCACCGGGCTGGCTGCGGCGCCGGACGGCAGCGCGGTCGCGGTCGCGGCGCAGGACGGGCGGCTGCGGGTCGTCGATGTCGGGTCAGGCCAGTTGCGAGAGATCGCCGCATCGGGCAACGGGGTCGTGACCGGGGTGGCTTGGTCCCCGGATTCTGCCTGGCTGGCGTGGTCGCAGCCAGCCGAGCAGCCGATCACCATGTCCCGCCAGTCGCTCCGCCGGCTGCGGCTGGCGCGGATCGCCGACGGCCAGGTCTTCGACGTCACCGACGGGCGGTTCGCCGACACCGAGCCGGTCTTCACCCTCGACGGCAGATATCTGGCGTTCCTGTCGATGCGCGACTTCGATCCGATCAACGACGTGCACTCCTTCGACCTCGCGTTCCCTTACGGAGCCAGGCCCTACCTGTTGCCCTCGACGCAACGACTCCGTCACCCTTCGCGCCCGAACTTGGCGGGCGGCCGATCGGCGGGCCAGCGGACAACCGGGCGGCTGGCGGCGAGTCGGCGAGTGCTGGCGCCGCTGGCGCCGATGCCGCGGCCGGCAGCGACGGGCAGCGCGTTCCGCCGGTGCCGGTAGAGACCACCGGGATGGCTGATCGTGTGGTCGCGCTGCCGGTGCCCGGGGCACGGTACTCGGGCCTGCGCGCGGGTGAAGGACGGGCTGGCATGGCTGCGCGAGCCGGTGAGGGGCAACCTCGGCATCGGCGGCGCGCGGCCGGGCGACGACGCGCCGCGCCCGGTGCTCGAGCGGTTCGGCTTTGCCGAACGCGAAGTGTGCGAGCTCGCCGGGAAGGTGGACTGGTTCGAGGCCAGCGGAGACGGCACCAGGCTCGTGACCAGCGATCACGGCAAGCTCATCGTGATTCCGGCAGAGCGCGAGGGCGACGGGGGTAATCCCGGCGACAAGGTCGAGGTCGATCGGAGCCGGGCCAGGTTCGTGCTTGATCCGGCCGCGATGTGGCATCAGGCCTACGCTGAGGCAGGCCGCATCATGCGGCATGATTTCTGGGTGTCCGATATGGCGGATGTGGACTGGGACACCGTGCTGGACGAATACCGGCCGCTGCTCGACCGGATCACCACGTCGTCCGAATTCGTCGATGTGCTGCAGGAGGTTTTCGGCGAGCTTGGCACCTCGCATGCCTACGCCTACGCACCAGACCGCGGCACGTCAGCCGCCGGCCCGGCCTGCTCGGCGCGGACATCGAGCGCGACGGGGACACCTGGCGGCTGACCCGCGTGCTGCGCGGGGACACCTCCGATCCCCGAGCCCGCGCACCGCTGACGACACCCGGCGCCGGGATCGCCGCCGGCGACGTGCTGCTCGCCGTGGATGGCCGGCCGGTCGGGCCTCACGGACCCGGACCGCTGCTGACCGGCGCCGCGGGCAAGCCTGTCGAGCTCACCGTCGCGCCCGCCGACGGGGGCCGGCCACGCAGCGTGCCGGTTGTGCCGCTGCGGAGCGATACCAGGCTGCGCTACCTGGACTGGGTCCGCGCGAAGAGAGCGCAGGTCCGGGATCTCAGCGGGGGCCAGATCGGCTACCTGCACGTGCCGGACATGGTGAGCCAGGGCTGGGCGGATTTCCACCGGGATCTGCGCACCGAGATGCTGCGCGATGCGCTTATCGTGGACGTGCGCGGCAACACCGGCGGAGAGGTCTCAGAGCTCGTGGTGGAGAAACTGGCGCGGCGCGTAATCGCCTGGGACGTGCCAAGCGGCCTGATTCCGGCTACCTATCCCAGGACGCACCGCGCGGGCCGGTTGTCGCCCTCGCCGACGAATGCGCGGGATCCGACGGCGACATCGTCACCGCCGCCATCCGCCTGCTCCGGCTTGGCCCCGTCGTCGGCGCCAGGACCTGGGGCGGCGTCATCGGCTTCGACCATGAGCACGAACTGATCGACGGAACGCAGATCACCGTGCCGCGGCTGGCCATGTGGATCGACGAACACGGCTGGGACGTGGAAAACCACGGCGTTGACCCCGACGTCGAGGTCATCATCTCGCCCGACGACTGGGCTGCAGGGCGGGACACCCAGCTGGAAACCGCGGTCAAGCTCGCTCTGGAAGCCCTGCGGCAGCGACCCGCGGCGCGACCCCCCGATCCGCGCACCAGGGCGTCCAAGCGCCGGCCGCCGCTGCCGCCGCGGGCCTGAAGCGGCATGGCGTAATCGTCGCGCCCGACCCTACGGCCCGGCGGATCGGCGGATGGTCACTTCCCGCAGCCGGGCCGACCCGGTCGAGCACATCGAGCGGGCCGTCACCGCCCTGGACGTCCGCGCGGCGATTGCCAAGCTCACGCCCAAGCACCAGCAGGTCATCACGGAGATGTTCTATTACGGCCGGCAGGTGGACGAGATCGCGGAATCCCTGGCCATCCCCGCTGGCACCGTCAAGTCCCGCGCCTACTACGCCCTGCGCCACCTCAAGCGCGTCATGTCAGCTCCCTACGCGGATGCCACCGACATCATCGGAACGGATTGGTGACCCGGATTCCGGCGTAGTCCTGGCCGTCACCCAGGTCTTCGGACAAGACTTCTGCGCAGCCCATCGCGCGGGATGCCTCGATGATCGCGGAGTCCCAGTACGAGAGTTGGAACCGCTGACGCGTGGCCAGGGCCGCCATCAGAATCGCGCTAGTAACGTCCTGGACTGGGAAGCGGCGGAATGACTCGATGAACCGGACAGCCTGCTGATGGGTGATGGGGTCCGGCCGGCTGGCGCGGGTTGCCTGCACATAGAACTCCTGCAGCACCTGGACTGACAGTGCCAGGTCACGGTCGGCCAGGATGTCATTGGCGCGCTTCGCCTTGTCCTGCTCCGCAGGGTCACGGGAGATCGCGTAGAGCAGGACGTTGGTGTCAATGAACCGCACGGTCGTGGACCTCGTCGCGGCCAAGCCGGTCGGCCGCGCGGAACTGGCCGATCTCGGCCTGCACTTCCTGCTGCAGCGCCTCCAGCCTCGCGAAATCGTCCATCCGCCCGGACAGCCGTTCGAGATACGCGACCACAAGTGCGCTCAGCGAAGTATCGCGCTGCGCCGCGGCGACCCGGGCGTTGCGGTACACGTCATCGGGCACGGAGACCGTAACGTTCTTCACAGTTTCACAGTAACACAGTTTAGGTGACGTGTGACTTTGCCAGCAAGATTGCCACCGAGATGGCCTGGTTGGGCTACGACATGCACCTTATGTTCGGCCTAGCGCGTCTGTGTAACGAGGTGGAGCAGAACATGACGCTAAGCCCTCGGTCTTCCGCTTCCGCACCGCAGAGCCTCGCCGGAAGGCTGGCAACCGGCTTCTTGGCCGCCGTCACGATGACCCTCGCCGCAGCCTGTGCGGCACCGTCCCCGGCGACCGCCAGGCATGAGCTCATTCATGAAGGAGAGGTCAACGCCAGGAAGCAAGCATCCGCGGCCAGAGAGCGGCTCGCGGTAGCAGCCGATGGCGGCGGGCAAGTGCTCCGGCTGGGCTTGACGCGGCAGCTAGCCGACGCGGCCGGTCTGGTGGGCGCGCGGCTCGGGCTCTTCCAGCAGGAGCTAGGAACTTCGATCCGCCTCCAGCTCACGGCGTTCAGGTCGGTCGCCGCCGAAGGCGACGCCCTGGAAGCGGGACAGCTCGACGCGGCCTACCTGGACCCGGTAACGGCAGTGCGCGTGTGGCTGGCCGGAGGACGAAAGCCCGTCCTCGTCGTCGCCGGAGCAGCGGCGCGGGGCGTCGGCTCTGGCCGCGCCAGCGCCGCCGTCCTCGTTGTCACGACCGCGCTGCTGAAGTCCAGGCCAGCACTCGCCGCCGCCCTGCTGAAGGGCCACATTCAATCCGAACGAGTGCTCGGCACCGACCCGGTGCAGGCGCTGGGCGCATTCGAAGCCGAGCTAGCCGTGCTCGGGACCAAAGCGACTCAAAGACCAGCCACTTAGCCGCGCCTTCGCGCGGATTGAGTACACCAGCGACCCGCTGGCGTCGTCGGTTCAGTTTCCAGGCCGAGCCGCGCCGAGGCGGCCCGGCTCGATCAAACGGCTGCCTTCATCCCTGACCGGGCTCTATGACCTTGGCCCGCTCAACCAGCTTCTCCGCGCGGCCGGAGAGCCCTCGGTACCTGGCTAGTTCCCGGCAGCGCCATAGCGCTGAGCCTCGCGATTTCTCGCTATTTCCCGCTGCGGCGTCGCCGTGGCCTGGCCAGGAGGTCTGCGGAGGATGAAAAAGCACTCGCGCGTAAGGCGGGTAGTCAGGGGTATGCCTCGGGCCGGTCCTGGCCGCGGCATCGTCGGCTTGGCCGATAGCGGCGCCGGTGGCGGTCGCGTCGCCGCCGCGACCGGGGTCGCGCACGGTCGGCGATGACGGCCAAGGCGCAGGCGGCGGTGACCGGACCAGTGCTGGTGCTGCTGCAGAACGGGGAGACCACGGCGCCAGAGACCGACCGTGCTGCGCAGCGCCGGCTACACCGTCACCCAGGTGACGCCCGCCACCTGGGAGTCGATGTCGACCACGCTCGTTCCAGCAGTACGCGGCGCTGGTGATCGGCGATCCGTCGGCCAGCGGCACCTGCTCGACGCTGACGCCGACGACGGCCACCTCCGGCAGCGACGCGCTGGGCACCAACTGGCAAGCGGCGGTCGGCGGCAACGTGGCGCTGATCGGCACCGCGCCCGCGCTCCCTGGCACGGCCGGCGCGAACACGCTGATCACCGATGCGGTCAGCTATGCGGCGGCGGGCGTACTCCAGCTCCGGGTCGACGGGTACCGGCCTGTACGTGTCGCTGAACTGCGAGTACTCCGCCGCGACGGCCGGCACGAGCGTGCCGCTGCTCAACGGGGTCGAGAGCATCGGCACCAATGGCGGCCTGACCGTGCAGGGCAACCTGTCCTGCACGGACTCGGGGACGGTGAACACCTGGGAGGCAATGCGCGGCAGGAACCTTCGGCGGTTTCACCAGCGCCTCGCTGGCCTCTGGTTCGTCCGGCTCCTGGCCATCCCCGGCGTGCCCGGTCCAGGAAGCGTTCGACAACTGGCCGGCGATGTTCACCCCGGTTGGCTACGACGCGGCCGCAGACGCCGCGGCTGACTTCACCGCCTCGGACGGCAAGGCCGGGCAGCCGTACCTGCTGCTCGGCGCGCCGGCCTCAGCGGGCACCGCGGCGCTGGCGCCGTCGAACGGCGGCGAGGTTCCTGCCTACGCGACCGCAGGCGGCACGAGCAACGCCGCCGCACCCGGCGTGTCCCCGGCCACCGCCGGCGACCCGGTGAACACCGAGAACGGTGACTTCACCCAGTCCGCCACCGACGTTGTCGATCCCGACCTTCGGACCTGACCTGACCTTCACCAGGAGCTACGACGCGCAGGTCGCCCAGCAGCAGGTCAAGTCGGGTACGCCCGGCCCGATGGGCTACGGCTGGACCGACAACTGGGCCAGTTCGCTCGCCACGACTCAGCCAGTCGCGGGCGACATTTACGCGATCGGCGGTCTGCGCCACCAACAACGGCAACGGCGGTCCCGGCCCGCAGTCGGTGGTCAGCGGCCCGCAGGCCGACGAGGTCGACGGGGCGGGCAACATCTACTTCGCCGATACGCCCAGGACAACCGGATCCAGGAGATCCCGGTCACGACCGGCACCCAGTGGGGCATCTCGATGACCGCCGGCGACGTCTACACGGTCGCGGGCAGCCCCGGCGGACAGGCCGGCGCTTCCTCGAGCACGACGCCAGCCGCCGAGCACGCTGCTGGACCAGCCGGACGGGCTGGCAGTGAACTCGTCCGGGCTGTACATCGCCGACACCGGCAACTGCCGGGTCATCGAGATCGCCGCCTCGTCCGGCACCCAGTGGGGCATCTCGATGACCGCGGGCGACATGTACGTGATCGCGGGCCGCACCGGCCAGTGCGCGCTCGGCAACGACGCCAAGGTCGCCACCCAGTCGGACCTTGACGATCCGGTGAGCCTGCACCTGGGAGCCGGCACGCACGGCAGCGACCTGTACATCGCCGACGCCGGCAACAACCGGATCCAGGAGATCGCCGCGACCACCGAGACCGAGTGGGGCCAGTCCATGACCGCCACCTTCGTCTACACGGTGGCCGGCAGCTCGGCCGGAACCTCGGGCCAGTCCACAACGGCAGCCCGGCGACGAGCGCTGGCCTCACCGACCCGCAGGGCGTCACCATCGACGGCAACGGCGACATGTACATCGCCGACACGGGCAACTGCCGCGTCGCAGGAGGTCCCCGTGTCCACCGGCACCTACTGCGGCACCTCGATGACGCAGATCGACCTGTACACGGTGGCGGGCCGGAACGGCGGGACCAACTGCACGATCGGCTTCGATAACAAGGCCGCCAATCCAGTCGAACCTGTGGATCGCCGACCTCGGTACGCGACCCGAACGGCAACCTGTACATCGCCGACAGCGGCAACAACCGGGTCCAGGAGGTCGCCGGCACCGACGCACACCGAATTCGGCCAGTCCATGACCGCCGACTACGTCTACACGGTCGCCGGCAGCCTCGGGGACACCGGGCGACTCCGGCGATGGCGGCGCTGGCCACCTCGGCGCTGATGAACGATCCCGGCGGCGTCTGCGTCGACGCAAGCGGCAACGTCTACGTCTCCGACTCCGGGAACAACGAGGTCCGCGAGGTCAGCACCACCACCTCCGAGATCACCGACTCCGCGGGCAACGGGTACACGGTGTTCGAACGTCGGCGACGGCGGCCCGGCCGCCGGCGCCGGGCTCAGCCACCCCGGACGGCATCGCCTCGGATCCGCACGGCGACGTCTTCATCGCCGACTCCGCTAACAACCGGGTCCAGGAGATCGCGGCCACCACGCACACCCAGTGCGGCATCTCGATGACCGCCGGCGACATCTACACCGTGGCCGGCAGCGCGCAGGGTCAGGCCGGCGATTCAGGCAACGGCGGCAAGGCCACCTCGGCGCTGCTGACCACGCCCGTCAACGTCGCGGTGGACGCCGCCGGGAACCTGTACATCGCCGACTACGGCAACAGCAGGATCCAGCGAGGTCGCGCCGCGAGCACAGCCAGTGGGGCATCTCCATGACCTCGCGCGGCGAGCACCGTAGCGGCGAGCTGTCCGGTACCGCGGGTGACGGCGGGACGGCAGCGCGGCCACCTCGGCGCTGCTGGACCCGCCCATGGGCGTCGCCGTGGACTGGCCGGGGACCTGTTCATCGCCGACCAGGCCAACTAACCGAGGTCCAGGAGGTGCCCGCGACCTCGGGCACCGCGCTCGGGATCAGTCCATGACCGCCGGGCACATCTACACGGTCGCCGGCACGCACCGGCGCGTCCGGCACCACGGGCGACGGCGGCCCGGCCACCTCGGCGCTGCTGCAGCGATCCGGCCGGCGTCGCGGTCGATGCCGGCCGGGAACGTCTACATCGCCGACTCGGCCAACAACCGGATCCAGGAGGTCGCCGCCGGCACCCACACCCAGTGGGGCCAGCGCATGCCCGCGCGGCGACATCTACACGATCGCCGGGTCCGCGACCGGCGCCAGCGGCAGTGAGCGGCGACGGCGGCCCGGCCGGCTCGGCGCTGCTCGACTTCCCCGCCGCAGGTCGCGACTCGACTGCGCCGGTGACCTGTACATCGCCGACACCGACGAACAACCGGTCCGCGAGGTCGCCGGCGCCAACGGCACCCAGTGGGGCCAGTCGATGACCGCCGGCGACATCTACACCGTGGCCGGCAGCGCGTCCGGGCTGAGCGGCACCACCGGCAACGGCGGCCCGGCCACCTCCGCGCAGCTGAATCGGCCGTCGGCATCGGCGTCGACCCGGCCGGCGACCTGTTCATCTCCGACGCCGGCGAGATGTCCAGCGCGGTCATGGACGTCCGACTCCGCGATCCCGCCGACCCCGGGCGACCAGTTCGCTGGCCCCGCAGCCCTGCGACATCACGGTCAGCCAGCCCGGCGGCGCCCAGGTCACCTTCTACCCCCAGTCCGGCGGCTCCTGCGCCGCCGCCGTACCAGTGGCGGGCGGCTACTGCGCGCTGCCGGTCGTTCGAGGGCGCCAGCGCTCACCTACAGCACGACCACGCAGACCTACACGTTCATCCCGTCCCCCGGCTCCGACACCCTACACCTATTCCTAGGCACGGCCAGCTCGTGTCAGCGAGGCCGACCCCGCCGGCGACACCCTGACGATCACCTATCAGTCGCCCGCGCCCGGCTCGGGGAACTGCCCGGCGACGGCCACCTCCTGCGAGACGATCACCTCCGCTCTCGGGCCGGGCGCTGGTCATCGGCTCCAACGGCAGCGGCCTGGTCACGTCGGTCACCGACCCGCATGGGCCGGCCTGGACCTACGGGTACACCAGGCAAACCTGACCTCGGTCGACCGACCCGATGAGCAACGTCACCAGCTACACCTACGGCGCAGGGCTCGCACAGGCAACCCGCTGCTGGCCAGCGACCTGCTCACCATCACCGCCCCCAACGCCCAGCCCGGCGGCCCTGACGCGGGCGACTCGACCGTGAACGTCTACAACGCGGCCGGCCAGGTGACGAGCCAGACCGACCCGATGGGGTTCAAGACCACCTTCAGCTACTGCGTCAATGCCGCTGCGGGCAACTGCATGGACGCGGCGACCGGCACCGGCTTCGTCACCGTCACCGATCCGGACGGCAACGCCACCGTCTACGGCTACACCCAGGGCACGCAGACTTCCGAGTCGGCCTGGACCGCCGGCACGACGCTGGCATCGGAGCAGGACTACGTGCCCGCGCAGAACGGCATCTGGGCCAAGCGCGGGTACGCAGCTCGACACCGTGACCGCCGACGGCCTGGGCAACATCACGACGAACGCCTTCAACGCGGCCGGGAACGCCACATCCAGCATCGACACCGGACGGCATCGGCACGCCAGGCCGGCACGACCACCGACTCATACACCCAGCCTGAACCAGGATCGAGCTGCGACGGCACCGACCAGGCGCACCGGCGTACCGGCTGCGCGAGCGCGAGCCCGCCAGCGCCGGTCGCGCCCGGCGGCGTGATCACCGCCGCCGTCGTCGGCGCCGCCGCTGGGCGAGACCTGGACCTTGTTCGACACCAGACGGAAACGAGCTGTACTCGACGACGGGCGTCTACGAGCCAGGCGGCGGCACCGCCGCGTACTCGCGACCAGCTATCAGCTCTTCAAGGGCAACAGCGTCACGCTGAACGGCACCACGCATCACCTGCACGGCGCGTACCGGCCGTCAGCCTCGCTGCCGTGCGCCACGATCGCGGCCGAACGGCGCCGTCACCCAGCTCGCCTACAACTCCCAGGGCGACCTGACCTCCAGTCTCGACGCCTGACGGCAACGGCACCGAGCTGGCGACGACCACCGTACACCTACGACGGTGACGGCGAGCAGACTACGGTAACCGAGCCCGGACGGCAACCTCGCCGGCGCCAACGCGGGGAACTACACCACCACCACCGCGTACAACGGCGATGGCCAGCCGAGACTCGGTGACCGCGGGCGGCGGCACCGGGCACACGGTCACCGCGAGGGTCACCAGCTACGGCTACGACGCCGGACGGCAACCAGACCACCGTCAGGACGCCCGCGGCTTCACCACCACGACCACCTACAACGCCGATGACAAGCCGACCCTGGTCACCGACCCCGACGGCAACGCGACGCTGACCTGTTACGACGGCGACGGCAACGTCGTCGCAGACGGTCCCGCCGGCTGGAGTGGCCGCGCAACTCCTCACCGCGGCCTCGTGCCCGACGGCCTACCCGGCCGGTTACGCTCCCGCGACGAGCATGCTGGCCTCGGACGCGACGATGTCCACCTACGACGGCCAGGCCAGAAGACCGCGATGTACACCCCGGCGCCCGCCGGCCAGTCCGGATTCGAGACGACCACCTACGCCTATGACAGCGACGGGGACCTGGTCACGACCACCGCCCCGCCCGCGACGAACGGCGGCGCGAACTCAGGTCACGCACGCAGACCTACGACGCAGCGGGAAACCTGGCCTCCATCACGACCGGGTCAGGCACCTCGGCGGCGTCCACCACCTCGTTCTGCTACGACCCGAACGGAGACCGGACCGCGGTGGTGGCCCCGGACGGCAACGCCTCCGGCACCGCGACGTGCGAGACCTCGACGCCGTACGTCGTGTCGGCGACCTCGTTCCCGACCCAGGCCGCCTACCAGACCACCTACAGCTACGACTCGGCCGGCGAGGTGGTGTCGAGCACGAGCCCGGCCACCACCGCGGCGCCGACCGGCGCGACGACGACCGAGACCTACGACTCGTCCGGGGACACGCTGACCAGGACCGACCCCAACGGCGTCACCACGACCTGGACCTACACCCCGCAAAACCAGCCCGCGACGGTCAGCTACTCGGGCTCGTCGGCGCACTCGGTCAGCTACGCCTACGACGCCAGCGGCAACCGGACCGGCATGACCGACGCGACCGGGTCCTCGACCTTCACCTACGACGCGTTCGGCGAGCTGACCTCCACTCAGAACGGCGCCGGCCAGACCACCGGCTACGGATACAACGCCGACGGCCAGGTGACCGGCATCACCTACCCGCTGCCCGCCAGCGCGACCTGGGCAACCAGCAGCACGGTGAACTACGGCTACGACAACGCAGACTTGCTTAGCTCGGTCACCGATTTTAATAACCATCAAATTTCAGTTGGAAATAATGCGGACGGCCTGACCAATTCGCTTGGCCTCGGGTCGTCCGGCGACACCATCACGACCACCTACGACCCGACCGATACCCCATCGCTGATCAGCCTCAAGAACTCCACCTCGACGCTGCAGTCCTTCTCCTACTCAGACGCGCCCGCCGGCACCGTGCTCTCTGAGACCGACACCCCGTCCTCGCCGTCATCTCCGGCTACCTACACCTATGACGGCCAGGGCCGGGTCAGCTCGATGAAGCCGGGCACCGGAACAACCCTGAGCTACGGGTTCGATCCCTCAGGAAACCTGACCACGCTGCCCGCCGGCGCGACCGGCAGCTACGACCATGACAGCGAACTGACCTCGTCGGCGCTGTCGGGCACGACCACCAGCTACACCTACAACGCCGACGGCGAGCGGCTCGGCGCGACCCAAGGCGGCACCTCGATCGATCTCGGCGTCCTGGAACGGCGCCGGCACAGCTCGCCTCCTACAGCAACACCGCGGCGAACATGACGGCGGCGACCTACGACGGGAACGGCGACCGCGCTACCGCCACCACCAGCTCGGGAACGCAGACGTTCACCTGGAACACGCTGCCCGCGGTCCCGCAGCTCATCATGGACGCCAAGAACGCGTACATCTACGCGGGCGGCACCGCCCCGGCCGAGCAGGTCAGCCTGTCCGCCGGCGCCATCACCTACCTGACCGCCGACGCGCTGGGCTCGGTCCGCGGCACGGTCAGCACCAGCGGCGCGCTCACCGGCACCGCCAGCTACGACGCCTGGGGCAACCCGGCCGACCGCAGGCGGCCTGACCGGCCAGCCACCCCGTTCGGCTACGCCGGCGGCTACACCGACCCGGACGGCCTGACCTACCTGCTCAACCGCTACTACGACCCCGCGGCCGGCGCCTTCATCTCGGTCGACCCCGCCATCAGCCAGACCAATCAGCCCTACGCCTACGCCGGCGACAACCCCGTCATCCCGCGCCGACCCCACCGGGCTTTTCTGGTGGATCTACGAGACCTTCCACCGGACCAGCCGGATAAGCGGCGACGACTACTACGACGCATCAGCCACTATGGCCGGGGAAATGGCGAAGATCACCATCGAGGTGGCTACCAAGAAGATCGACACCGTCGCCAGGTGGCTGGCTCTGCTTAACGCCCTCCTCGTAGCTTACGTGCCCAATCATCCCCACCTCGCGGCGATAATCAGCTTCGTAGCTACGCTGGTGGCGATTGTTTCGGCCAGGCGCATTGTTGCCCTGATCAAATGGGTCAAGAAGTACACCGTCGGCAACGGGAAGCGCAAGGGGCTCTATGTCACCGACTTTACGGCGGAGACCATTCCGCCGGACCACTTCGTGGGAACGACAATAAGGAGTGCCCGGGAAGCCAGCCCTCCTGCGGATCGCCGGCCGACCACGGCAAGGAAACCTGGCCGTCACCGTGAGGAAATAAGCTCAGGATAGGCGCGGAGCCCTGATCAGAGGCCCGGTCAGGGCTCTGTGCCTGCCGCAGCTTGGCCCGGACCTGGCTCTCCTCGGGATGGGCCAGGTCCGCCAGGATGGTCAGTGCGTGCTTCCAGGCGTCGACGGCCGCGCGCACGTCGCCCTGCGCCTGATAGGTGTCGCCGAGACGGCGAGGGTCTGCGAGTGCAGGTAACTCGCCCCGATTTCGCTGAACAGAGCCAGGGCGCGCAGGTAGCTGTCGGCCGCGCGGGCGTAGTCACCGAACTGGTGGTACACGGAGCCGAGGCTATCCCAGGTGCTCGCCTCAAGCGAGGCGCTGCTACCCGCCTGGCGATGCTCCTCCACCGCCTGCTGAAGTATCGCATGGCCCGGCGGAAGTCGCCGAGCGCACGCGTAGCCGTAGCCGACGTTGTTGCAGGCAGTGGCGGTCAGCATCGAATCACCAGCGGCCTGCGCCAGGTCGAGCGCACGCAGGCTGGCCAGCCAGCGAGCCAGGCAGGTCGTCGATGGTCTCGTGGATCACGCTGATGGTGAGGTGAGCGCGGGCTTCCGCCGCCCGGTCGCCGACTCGCCCGGACAACTCGACCGCCTGGTTCAGGCTTTCAAGCGCGCGATCATTTCGGGCGAGCCTGACGTAGGCCCGGCCGAGATTGCGGTGCGCTCCGCGCCTGCCCGGCCAGATCGCCCAGGCGCCGCCCGGCCTCGAGCGCGATGTGCTGGACCGCCACCAGGTCGGGCCAGAAGCCACGACGGTCGAGGAACGTCACCATAGTCCAGGCCAGCCACTGCGTCCGCACCCCGGCGCCGCTGCGGATGCCAGCCTGGTGATCGCCATGAGCGTCTTGAACTCGGCGTCGAACCAGGTCATGGCCTGGTCGCGAGCCGCGAACCGCTCCGGCCGCACCCCGGGCAGGTGCGGGTCCGCGGTCATCAGGTCCTGCGCCTCGTCCAGCGCGCCGTCGGCGGCCTGCGCTGAGTACAGGTAGTGGTCGATCATCCGGCCGGATGCGGCCCGGTGTTCGCTCGCGCGTCGCTGGCACTCGCTCTTGGCTAGCTCGGATGCATACGCGTGCAGCAGGTCGTGCAGCGCGTACCGGCCGGGAGACCGCTCGATCAGGAGATTAGCCTGGCTCAGCTCACGCAGCGCCGCGCCAGCTTGGGGTACCGTCCAGATCCGCGAGGCTCGCCGTGGCGGATGCCGAGAGATCTGGCCCCGGATGGATACCGAGCAGCCGGAACATCCGCGCGGTCGGCTCGGAGAGCTGCCGGTAAGACCAGGAAAACACGCTGCGCACATCGGCGGCGGCTTCGCCGAGGTCGAGGGCGTCGAGCCGGTGCCGTCGCTCGGCGAGTTTCGGCGGCGTGCGCGGCCAGCGGCCAGCTAGTCGACGCGGCCCTGGCGCCCGCGATGGCCAGCGCCAGCGGTAGCCTGGCGCACAACCTGACCAGCTCGGCTACCGCCTCAGGTTCGGCTGCCGTCCGGCTCGCGCCCAGCTGGGCGGCGAGCAGATCGGACGCCTCGGCGCTGGTAAGCACGTCCAGGCTGAGCGTTTTGCGCCGTCAGTGGCCGCGAGCCCGTCGAGCTGGCTGCGGCTGGTCACCAGCACCAGGCTCCCAGGCGACCCTGGCAGCAGCGGCCGCACCTGAGCGGCGTCGCGGGCGTTGTCATGCCAGGATCAGCATTCGCCTGCCGGCCAGCAGGCTGCGGTAAAGCGCCGTCTGACCCTCCAGGTCCGCGGGTACCTGCCGCGGCGGTCACGCCAAGCGCGTACAGAAACCTGCCACTACCTCACTCGGGCTCGGCGGGCTGCCCGGACGGGTCATGGCCACGCAAGTTCGCGTACAACTCGCCGTCAGGGAACTGGCTGGCCTATCCGGTGCGCCCAGTGCAGCGCCAAGCGTGGTCTTGCCCACGCCTGCCATTCCGTTGATCGCCGAGATCGCTATCGCCGCGCCGTTGGCCTGCTCGAGCCAGCGGTCAAGGAGCGCCAGTTCCGCGGTCCGTCCGGCGAAATACGGAATCGCTGCGGGGAGCTGATGCAACCCAGCGGCCGGGCCGGCGCCGCGGCCGGGCCACGCCGCCGCCGGCGCCCGATCCGGCCGGACCTGGCTGGCGTTGCCCATGGTCCGGTAGCCGATGACGAGTCCCTCGCTAGCCGCGCTGGAAAGGCCAAGGGCGGTCGCGATGAGCCGGATGGACCGCGGATAGGGCCGCCCGATCCCGCGTTCCATGTTCCCGATGGCCCGTTCGCTCAGCCCTGATCGCCCAGCGAGTTCCTCCTGCGTCAGCCCCGCAGCCTCCCGCAGCCCCCGCAGCCAACTGCCGGGAAGCTCGTCCTCACGGGGTCCCATCCGGCTACTCCCTAGCACTGGAGGTGAGGAGATATCGCTGCAACGCAGTGATAGATGCAAGCATCGTAACGGCATAAATCGGATCTCTTAGTGATCCAGCCCAAGTTCGTGATCCCGGGTGTGGCGGTGCTGGAGGCGGTGTTCTACGGCGGGTAAGTGACCAGATTCGTGGTCACGGTTTCGTTCGGCCAGCACCGGGTCACCGGAGATGACAGCGGGATCTCCGCTTCCCTGAGGATCTTCCGCAGGTCCGCGGAGGGTACTCGTCCTTACCGTGGATGGTTTCCGGGTTCCTGTAGGAGCGTTGTCGCATGAAGGAGGGTTGTCGTCGTATAGTCCGGTCCTCCTAGATGCGGAAACCCTCCTGCACGAACCCGAAAACCCTCCTGCGAGAGCAGCCTCACCCCGAAAGAGCCACACCCAAGTCGTTTCCCCGGCCTTCGCCTGGAGATCCCCTTCGAACAGGTCCCCTTCCGCAGCTTCGCCACCGTCTACGGCCTGCGTTCCCTTCCAGTGACGTGGTGAATTACCCGCGCAAAGAGCGAAAACAGATTACTGAGCGCGCCGGCCGATGACCAGGTCAGGCGGTCGCCCGCTCAGCCGGCGGCGCATGCCGCAGCGCCTCGGCGGCGATCTCGACCTGTGACCGCGCACCCAGCTTGGTCAGGATGTGCGACACGTGGGTCTGCACTGTGTTCCGCGACAAGAACAGCTCGGCCGCGATATCGGGATTGGACCGCCCGCCAGCCACCAGGCCGGCGACCTTCACTTCGGTCGGCGTGAGCGCACCCCACCCCGACACCGGGCGCTCGGAGCGCGCGAGCCGCCTGGGCCGGATTCCAAAGGGCCGCAACCGCGCGCCCGCGCGCTGGATATCCCACTCGGCCCCAAGCACCTGGTACGCCGCCACCGCGGCCGCCAGCTCGCGCCGGGCCGCGGCCTGATCGCCCCGGCGGGCGGCCAGCACCGCGGCGTCCTCCAGCGCCAGGCCCCGGTCAAGGACTCTCCCGGCCGCACCGAAATAATCGGCGGCCGCCAGCACCGGACCCGGGTCGCCGGTCAAGAGCCCGCGGCACTGATCCGCCAGAGCGGACTTCACGCGCATTGCCGTTCCTTCTGCCTCCTGCTGAGCGACCGCCGCGGCACCGGCGAGCATCGCATCATCGGCCAGTTCCAGAGCGGCCCGCGCCAGAGCGGGCAGCAGGAGGTACCGACCAGAAAACTCCGGCGCCATACCCGGGTCGACCGCTATCGACAGGATCCTGGCGGCCTGCGCGTACCCTCCTGCTCGCTCCGCGAGCAGCGCGCGTGCCAGCAGGACAAAGTGAATGTTGGCCCCTGCGGCGAAGCCGGCGACCTGCCGGTCGGGCAGTGCGCTCAGGTGATCCTCCGCTGTCTGCCAGTCCTGGCGGTGGGCCGCGATCAGGGCGATCAGCCCGTGGACAAGCAGCGGCAGGAAGCTCGGGCCGGGCAGGCCAACCGCAGGATCGATCTCGGTCGAGAGCCTCGTCCCACTGGCCGAGCGAGAAATAATTGTCGGCGAGCACGAAGCGGGCGGTGGCAACGCGGGGGGTGCCTGCCTGCTCGGCGAGCACCAGCGCCTCACGCGCCGACTCGATGGCCTCGGCCCGCCGGTCAAGTTCGCCAAGCACCGAGACGCGGTTGCCGAGCATCAGCAGCCGCAGGTCGGTAGCCTGGGGATCGTCGCCGATCACGGCCAGTCCCCGGCTCGTCAGGTCCAGGATGCCGCCCTCGTCCCGCCCGAAGAGAGCGCGTAGCGACAGGGCGTGCAGCGAGTAGCCGATGGCGAGCCGGTCGCCGGACCGCTCCGCCACCGCCAGCGCGTCATCAAGGACAATCGCACCCCGGTCGGCCAGCCCTTCTGAAAACTGGATGTGGGCGCTGAGCGCGGTGAGCCTGGCGGTCCAGGCCGGGCTGAGCCCTGCCCGGCCGAGCGCTGCGCCGGCGGTCTGGGAAGCCTCGGCGCCCCGGCCGGTTCGCAGGAAGGTGTAGCCGACGAGCCACGTCATCTCAGCGACGCGGTCGGGATCGCGGGCAGCGGTGAGCAAGCGCCGGCCCACCCGCTCCACCTCGTCATGACGAAGGAGCAGGAAGGCGACCGTCACCAGGCTGGCCTCGAGACCCTCACGGCGCGCGTCGGCAAAGGGGAGGCTCGCCAGGACGTCGCGAATCAGGTCAGCCGCGACAGCGGGAGCAAGATACGTGAGCGCCGGAGTCGCGGCGGCGAGCCATTCCACGACCCACGGCTCGACCTCAGTCCCAGGTGCGTGCTGGACGGCAGCAAGCTGGGCTGCGACCCGGCCAGGCCCGGCACCCGCGCCGGCCAGCGCCCGGGCTGCCTGAAGATGAAGCGCGGCCCGTAGCCCGGCGGGCATCCGCTCGTACAGGACCTGGCGGATCAGGCCGTGCCGGAACCGAAGCCGCAGGCCCGCCTCGGCAACCACCCCGCCGCTGAGCGCCGCATCGATCACGCCGATCAACTCCCCCGCCGACCGGCCCGAGACCACCTCAAGATCGGCGACGGAAAACTCCGCGCCCAGCACGGCCGCCCACCGCAGCGCGGCCACCACATCATCGGCCAGCACATCCAGCCGCTCGCCGATCACCGCCGTCAGCGAAATCGGCACCGGTGCTCGCCCCGGCTGATCCGCCAGCTCCGCTACGCCGCCCGCCAGCCCCACCTGGCCCGCGCGCAGCAGCCCGTCCGCCAGTTCCCGCGCGTAAAGCGGATTGCCGCCCGCCCGGCCGATGAACTCAGCCGAGCCGCCGCCCGGGATGCCCGCCGACCAGATCCCCCACCGGGACCCCTCCGGCAGCGGCCCGAGCTCGACGTCCCGCGCCAGGCAGCCCGCCGCCCGAGTCTCCAGCCCGTCCCCGGCCGCCCGACCCGCCAGCAGCACGGCACTCCGCCGCCCGAACCTGGACCACACCAGCACGCTCGCCTCATCAGCCCACTGCAGATCCTCAGCCACAAGAACCACCGGCGACCCAGCACACAACCGGTCGACGACGGCGAGCAGCCGCTCCACGCCGGCCAGCACCGGATCGCCAGACATCACCCCGCCGCGGCCGGTCAAAAGCTCCCCGATCTGCTCAGGCTCGGCCGCAGAGCCTATACACTCCATCATCAGCTGCAGCGGAACCGCTGCCCGAGCTCATCCGCCGCTGCCCACAGCACCCGGCAGCCTGCTGCTTCAGCGCCCGCCAGACCCGCCCGGAGCACCGACGACTTCCCGATCCCCTGCTCGCCCTCCACCAGCACGACCCCGCCGACGCCTGCCGACACCCCGGCTAACCAGCCCGGCCAGCAACGCCAGCTCATCACCACGTCCCACTAGCCCGTCTGCCACAAATGCGATCGTAGCCACCCCAACCCCGCACGGCCCACGACCGAATCACCAAACTACTGACAGATTGGCGACGAGCACTTCCAGGAAAGGGGCCGGCAGGTGGGTGAGATCGCGGACGCCTCCGTTCAGCGGTGCACGGTCGGCGGCGGAGTTACGGACTCCGCGTTGACCTCATTCGATTTCTGATAGAGCTCAGCGGTGTTCTGGACGTTGCCGGCCACTTTGGTCATGCCATCACGGAAGCCCAGCAGCATCCCCTGCGCGCCGCCGACAAGCGAATTCCACTGCTCGCTGAACATCCGGCTGATGTCGTCGTCTTCCGGAAAGGTGATCAGCGCTGCCGCCCTTGCCAGGGATCCGTAGATCGAATAGGCCACGGACGCGAGGTTGTTGAATTCATCACCGTCTTTAGAGAGGTTCGCGGCGTCGACTTCGAGATCCGCCATCTCTCATCCCTTCCTTGCCGCGCCGCCGAGAGCAGCGTCGCCAAGCACGGGGCGAGGCTGGCCGTCGGCCATGATCGCGCGCCCCCAGCCGCCGTGCTCGAGCCCGGCGTCGGCGAGACCGTCACCGAGATGGCCGACCAGGGCGGGAAGCAAGTCGATCAGCGGCACGTGCGCCGGTACCGCGAGCTCCGCGCTCCGGCTGGGCCCGCAGAGGGTCAGGCGGCACAAGTCGTCTGTCATCGCTGGCTGGCGCGCCTGCTCTTCGGCGCGCTCAGCGGGGTCGGCGGCCTGACTCTGCGCCGCCCCGGCGCTGACGTCTGACCGTTGCGCGGTGCCCGCGAGCGGGCTGCCGCGCCCGTTCGCGGCCGGCTCTGGCGAGTTTTCGCTCATTTCAGCCATACGCGCGGACCGGCCGGGGTGCTTCATTGCCGCGTTGACGCTCCGGCGGCATCACGCGCGTATTGATAACGTCGCGGTTCGGCCGCGAGGGCGCCCCTCACCCCGCTGCGGGCGCCGACCCAGAGAGGGAGACCGGCCCTATGAGCACGATCTTGTTCCGGCGCCCGGCGCGGCGGCAGCCGCCTGAGATGCCGGGCGGCGAGCTGTCGCTGCAGGAGCCGCCGGTGATGCCGGAGGAGCCGACGGGCAACCTGGGGCTGCTGCTGACGTTCCTGCCGATGGCGCTCGGATCGAGCATGATGATCTTGCTGTTCGTGACGCCGGGGCGGGGCAGCGGCGCGACAACCTGGCTGGCCGGCGGCCTGATGATGGTCACCACCATGTCGATGATGGTCGGTCAGATGGGCCGTACGACGAGCACGCGCAAGCGCCGCACGAAGGGCGAGCGGCGTGACTACCTCCGCTACCTGAGCCAGACCAGGCGGAAGGTCAGGCAGCAGGCCGCTCAGCAGCGCCGGGCGCTCGCCTGGATTCACCCCGACCCGGCGGCGCTCTGGTCGGCAGCCATGAGCGCGCGGCTGTGGGAGCGACGCCCGGCGCACCCGGACTTCGCCGACATCAGGATCGGCACCGGGCCGCAGCTCTTCGCCGTCAAGATCAACCCGATGCAGACCAAGCCCGTTGAGGACCTTGAGCCGCTGTGCGCCAGGGCGCTGCGCCGGTTCATCAGCGCCCACGCCACGATCGCCGACCAGCCGGTGGCGGTCTTCCTGCGGAGCTTCGCCCAGATCTTCCTGACCGGCGATCCTGACCTCGCGCGGGCGGCGGCCCGCGCGGCAGGAAGGGGCGCTGCTCGGCAACGTGCGCCCGCGGCAGTTCCCGCCCGGCCGGGCCATGCTGCTGACCAGGCGCGGATTCCAGATCCTGCAGACCGCCCTCGTCGGCGACAAGGACTAGCTCCGCGGCGCCCAAACATCGGCGCCCAAACATCGGCGCCAAAAATCACTGAGCGGCCCGCAGATGTCAATGAGCGGCCGAAGTTATCACTGAGTTCGCGGCCTAAAGCTCACTGATCTAGCTGACGTGGCGCATGCCGATGACCAGCCACGATGGCAGCAATCCGAAGGAACAGGCCCTTCGGCCGGACTCAGGAGGACGAGTCATGAACGCTGCCACGCTCGCCCCGCCCAGGACTGCCAGCGAGTCGATGAACCAGGTATGGCGGATTCACGGCACCGTGCTGATGCGGTTCGCGCTCAAGCTCACGCTCGGTGACAAGCATCGTGCCGAGGACATCGTCCAGGAGACTCTGGTAGCTGACGGCCAGTCCAACCCCGACATTGCGCGAGGCTCTTCCTCTCGCGCAACACCGTGCAGGCCCATGTCTCGCACATCCTGGCCAAGCTCGGCGCCAGGTCACGAACCGAGATCGCCAGCGCCGTCTTCACCCACCGAACCAGCACCCAGCAAGCCTCCGCAGGCTGACACTCCCGTTATGGCGTCAGGCTACTCCAGCCCCGGTCGCCCAACCGGGTATCAGGCGGCGTGTGGTGCGATTTCGACGATAAGGTCGGCGTCGAGTGCGGTGGAGATGCGCTCAAGCAGGGGAATCGTCGGGATGACGCCGCCTGCCTCCAGGCGGGACAAGGCCGGCTGGGTCATGGCGGCCCGCCGGGCGAGTTCGGTCTGCGACAGGCTCAGCGCCTGCCGACGCTCCCTGATTGCGCTGCCGATCAGAAAGGCGCGCTGCGCCTCGGCGTAGCCTTGCCGGTATCCGTCGCTACCACGGCGAGCACGGGCGAAGTCTTCGTAAGAATCGTGGCTGGCGGTCATGGCTGCACCTCGCGGTCGAACGTGTCATGGGCGGGGCCGTGCTCGGCCTCGCATCGCTTCTGGGCCTGCATGGCCCGTGCTACCTCAGCGATTTCGGCGCTGCGGGTCTTGCGGAAAACGGTCAGCAAGATCACACGGCGACCGGGAGCGAGCCAGTACGTGACCCTGGTTTGCTGGGCTAACAAGTGGAACCGCAACTCGCGGACCTTCCCACCCAGGTGCCGGGTGTATGGCTCGCCGAGATCCGTAGCGTTCTCGGCCAGCAGGCCGACGTGGAAGTCCACGCGGCCGAAATCCCGGTCGGTCAGGCCGGACATCCAGGACCGCACCTCCGGCTCGATCTCAACCGAGTAGAGACCCTCCATGCATCACATGCTATATGCATCCGATGCTATAGCCAAGCCAGTACGCTCGCGGTTCGCGCAGCACTTAGATGTCCGGGTGCTACGACGCCGGGCGGGACGGACGTTTCCGGTCATCACACCTGCCTCTCATACGTCACGGCGGCTGGCGGTGGTTGAAGGCTGCATTGACCTGGGTGCGGCGGTGCGCTCAGGCGGATTCGGCGGTGGCCTGACGGCGACCGTGCAGCGCCGCCGTGTCGGCTACCCGGCCGGACTACCAGTCCCCGGAGTCGCTTACACGGCCGGTCCGGTGAAATGAGACGCCGTCGCCGAACATCTCATCGACGGCCTGGTGCCGGGCAGCGAACACTGGCAGCAAATTCCGGGCCTGGCACCTCGGCCGCCACCCGGCGTTCCGCGTCCACCGCAGCTGCCTGCGATGGGGATTGTCGAGCAACGGACCCGGTGATGAACTCGTATGCGGCGGAAGCCACGGCCTGCGGCAGGAGGCCGGTCAGGGCACGGCGCACGGTTGGCGTCGCTCGGCAGCGTGTAAGGCTCCGCAGAATCCTGAGTCACCGGCCAGCCGAGCGCCGCCGCATTGCTTCGGCAAGTTCCGCCTGCGTGACGGATTCGCCGCGCGCCAACTCCGCGTCGGACGCCGCCAGCCCACGCATCGTGTTAGCGTCTCGCAAGATCTCCAGGGTCTCCTCGAGTTGCTCCAGATCCTCGACCGAAACGAGTACTGCCGAGGGATGTCCATGCACGGTGACACTATGGCGCGCGACGCCACGGCGGTCATTCGACCTGACGGCGACCTTGCAGCGCCGCCGTGTCGGCGGCTGCCCGGCCGGAATACCAGCCTTCGGAGTCGCTGACACGGCCGGTCCGCTGATACGAGACGCCGTCGCCGAACATCTCATCGACCGCGTCGTCGACGGCCTGGTGCCGGGCAGCGAGCACGGGCAGCAGATTCCGGCCCTGCACCTCGGCCGCCACCTGGCGTTCCGCGTCCACCGTAACGCCGGTCAGCCGCTCTCCGATCCGGATGGCGTAGGACGTGAGGAACGACTGGCGGAACGCCCGGGTACGCGACCGGCCGTACTGATCCCGCTTCGCGCCATCACGCAGCATCGCCGTGTTCGCCTGCACAAGCAGCGAGGTGAACAGCAGCTCAACCGCATCGAGATCGGCGGGGAAGCCGATTGCCGCCGACATCCCCAGGCTCTTGTACCACACGGCACGGCACCGGTTGGCCTTGGCGACCTCCTCAAGCAGCTGTGCCTTCGGCCCCTCGTACGGGTTGTCCACCGGCAGCCGCCGGCTGGCTGGCTGATCCTTCCTGCGCGCCTGCGCCGCGAGCAGCGCGTGGTCGATGCTGTACTTTGCCATCAGCTCCTGCGCCCTGGCGGACAGCGCCTCAGCCTCCTCGGTGAATTCCGTGGATTCCGCCTTCGCGAGAAGGGCACGGATCTTGCCGAGGATCCGCTCGTCCGCCGTCCGCTCCTCGCCAGCCGCGGCGTCCGGCCTGGCCGCCGCACCGGGCCGTACAGTGCCGGGCAGCGGGCACAGCTGGGGCAGTACCGGCAGATGGCCGAGCAGGAAGAGCAGCTCCACCGCCGTTATCAACGTAGCCTGCGGGCTGTCCCCCTCCCGGTCGCGCCACCGGCCAAGGTAAGCGTCGTCACTCCCCCACCACACCTCGGTCCGGAGGGCGGACAGCTGTGCCAGCCAGCGGTGGTCCACTGTGGCGGCAGCGTAGCCGCGCATCTCGTCGGCGATCATGTCGGTGGCCATCCGAGCGTGCGGGTCACCCTTCTCCCGGCCCGCGTGCCGCACCAGCTCAGCAGGCTGCCAGCCGTGCCGCCAGGCGCTGGTCACCGAGGCGCGCAGGCGACTGACCAGCTCGCGGCTGACGGTAGCGTCCCAGTCAGGCACCTGCCGCTGGCCGGCCAGCGCCCCCACCCACTTCATGAACTGGCCGTCCAGGCCGTGCCCGAGGGCGTGCAGGGCCTCGGTCACGCCTGCGGCCGCGAGCTCCCTGTCAGACGGCCGCTTTGCCTGTGGCGGCGGCTCGTGCAGCACGTCGCGCCGCGCCCCGCGCCCTTGCCGAGGCGGGCTGTCATGCCACCGGGTATCGTGCGACGGTCGCGGCGGGGCGGACGGCGATGGCGCGGACGGCTGCGCTGCGGGCCGCTGCTTGCGCTCCTTCTCCTGCTTCAGCCGCCGCTGCCGACTCGCCTTGCCCATAAAACAGACCTCCCTGGCTCCGACCCTGCGGAAGATCCTGCCACGAGCACTGACGAACCCGCGCGAGGACAGAGGTCAACGTAGCGATCGATGCATCGAGTGATGTATCGTCCGGGAAATGGGTGCGAATGAGGCCACGAGTACCCTGGGCTTCACCTGGGATTCTGCCGCCATACCGGAATTGCCGACGCGCGGCATCAAGAGGGCGCTCTGGCGGTTCATGCGCATGCTCCCCACGTATGTGTAGGACGCGGCGGTGCTGGAAGGTAACCCGTTCACCTACCCCGAGGTGCAGACCCTTCTGGAGGGCATCACGGTCGGCGGTCGGCGCCTCAGCGATGAGCGGCAGATCCTCAGCCTGTCCGAGTCCGCGACCCAGCTTGCATGATCTAGCGGATCCGGCCGGTTCACGCTCAGCAAGGAGACATCTGATCGACCTCAACCACCTGATAGCCCGCTATGAAGCCCTGGAGGCCGGGCATTTCCGGGGTGAGGGCCGCGAGTTGGCGAACGTCGCGTCTCCCTCGGCGAGTACGGCACGCACCACCCCCCGCCGACCGAGCCCGGCGGGGAGAACCTGCGCCACATCTACGACCGGGGTACCGCGTTCATCACGGCACGGTCCCCAGCGTGTTCGAGCAGGCCGGCGCTTACTTTCTGTTCGGCGCATTCATGCAGTTCTATTTCGATGGGAACAAGCGGACCGCCCGGTACATGATGAACGGCTGGCTGATGTCTCACGGCATCGACGCGATCAGCGTCCCGGCCGCGCGAAAGCAGGAGTTCAACGAGAAGATGATCGACTTCTACCGGAGCACGGACGGGACCGGGATGCTCAGGTTCCTGGCGTCCTGCCACGCGGAGGCGGAGTAGGCGTGGCTGAGACCGAGAACCGCGAGACGCTGCGGGAAGAACTCCGCTCCTGGGGCGAGACTCAGCGCGCCCAGGCGGCCAGCCGCGATCGCCTCGTGCTGGCCTGCCTGGAGAGCGGCCTGTTCACGAAGGAGGAAGTTCATGCGCTCACGGGGCTAGGACGCACAACTATCGACCGGATCGAAAAGTCGAAGCATCGCGACGCCGGCCGCTAGCCTTGCTGAATCCGCCGCGCTACGGCACTAGGCCGAGTTCACGCTGAACGTCGTACTCCTCTTCCTCGTCTTCGAGATACGCGCTGCGGCGGTACCAGCGAGACGGCACCACCAGCGGCACGATCATCGCCGCGCCGAGTAGCCCGAGCATACCGTTGAACAGCAGATAAGTGATCCCGGCAGTGAAATGGCTGCCCGGCAACGGTACGTACCGCAGCGCGTACTTGCTGTGAATGACCACAAGGACCGACCAGCCCAGCAGCACGAGTCCCGGCAGGCCAGTGGCCAGCGGCGAGACGCCCGGGGCGGCGAGCAGGATGCCGAGGAGCAGCCCGGTACCGGCGACCGCAGCCACCGCGAACAGGCCAGCCGGGCTCGTCAGCGCGTGCTGGGCGCCGTGGCTGGTGATGTCACCGCGTAGCGCGATGACGCGCTCGACGCCCCAGCCCGCGCCAAAGTACAGCGCCGCCGCCAGGACAAGAGCAAGAATCAATCCGGCAAGGTGTCGCATCCGCCATATCCCTCCGGTCGAGCAGGATCCTGGCTTCCGCGCCGGCTACGAGCGCAGCGACGCGGCTCAGCCACCTGGCACATTACCTACGGACCGTACTTCGGGTGGGGGATATGCAAATAGTCGATAGGTAATTTATCGCCAAAATCCGCGAGCCCGCCGCTACTCTCAGTCACCAAACTCTGAGAAATGCCTGGTAACGGCCCGTCTAGCGGCGCAACATGTCGCGCAGCGCAACCCGGCTCTGGTTGACCGGCTCGAGCAGCTCGTACGCGAGGTACGCGTCCCGCCTGATCATCTCGAACTTGGCGCCCTTGGCGCCGCCCGGCAGCCGGTACCCAGCGCTCGTACCGCACGAAGTCCTCATGCATGCGCCGGAAAAACCGCCGCCGGTCCCGCCTCGGCACCAGCCCCGGCCGCCCCCACCGCCCGATCCCGGGACCCGTCGTCTGCAGCACCGCCGCGTAGTGCGCGATCGCCCGCTCGAACACCGCCGACTGAACCGCCGCCGTGATGGCCGGGTCACTGGCGGCGGCACGCTTGCCCAGCATCGCGAACACTTCTTCATAGGCGTTGAAAACTGCTAGGTGGCTGGTGCTCGACGTGGCCATGAACGAGCCGGGCCGAGATCGGCGGTACCGGTAGCAGGCCCGGTCGAGCACGCCCAGGCAGCCGTTCAGCAATGCGGCGCAGCTCACCGGGATGTCCTCGTGGATGCCAGACCGGAAAGGCTCATCCAGGCCTACGAGGAAATCGCGCCTGAAAATCTTGCTCCAGGCCGTCATCGTGGCGTTGATCAGTTCGGGCGCGTCAGCGAGCGTGAGCAGCCCCCGGCCCGCCACAGCGCGCAGCAGCCCGGCGCCCGGGTTCGGCCGCTCGCTGCCATCCGGGTACGACTCTACGTAGTCGATCAGCAGCACGTCAGGGCGGTTCACCCCAAGGCGACCGCTGATCGCATCGATCGCCCCCGGCTGGATCAGGTCATCGCCATCAACGAACCAGACGTAACTGCCAGTCGCCCTGGCCAGCCCCGCGTTGCGGGCATTGCCAGGACCGGCCGTGCTGGCCAGGTGCTCGACCGTCAGCCGGCCATCAGCCCTGGCGCGCTCGTCGAGCAGCGCGCCCGATCCGTCATCCGAGGCGTCATCGACCGCGATCACCTCGACGCCGGCCGAGCCATCCTGAGCAGCACCGAGTACGGAGTCCAGGCAGTCCGGCAAGTACGGCCGGACGTTGAACACCGGGATGACGATGCTGATGAGCGGACCGTCCGCGGTCACCGGGGCATCGCAGCCGTCAGTGGACGCTATCGGCCTGCGCGGTGAGCGCCTCAGGCTGGCCGGCGGGTACGTCAGGCTTGTCGATGGTCAGCTTGGACGGCCACCAGTTCCACCGGCCGAGCAAGACGACGGTCGAGGGCACGAGCAGCGTCCTGACCAGGAACGTGTCCATCAAGATCCCGAGCGCGAGCCCGATCCCGATGTCGAGGATCTGGCTGCTGCCGCCGCTGCCGGTACCGCCGACGATCGCCAGCACCAGGAACGTGCCCGCCAGCACCATGCCAGCCGACGTCACGGTCGTCCCGGTTACGCTCAGCGCCCGCGCGACTGCCTCGCGTAGCGGCAGCTTGTGAGCTTCCTCCCTGATCCTGGTCATGACCAGGATGTTGTAGTCCTCGCCAAGCGCCAGCAGGAAAATGAACATCAGGAACGGCAGGAAGAACACCAGCCCGCCCGAGCCCCCGAGCTTGATGAACAGCAGGACCGACAGGCCGAGCGCGGCCAGGTATGACACTCCCACCGACGCGATCAGGTACAGCGGGGCCACGAGGCTGCGCAGCACGAGCGCGAGCAGCAGGCCGATCACGAGAATGGCGATCGGGATGATGTGCTTGAGGTCGCTGTTGGAGATGCTGCTGATGTCGTAGATCGCCGGCGCTTCCCCGGTCACGCCTGAGTCCCGCGCCCCGGCGGCGTGCGCGACCGAGCTGGTCTCGGCCCGGATCGCCGGCACAGCGTTGAGCGCGGACGTGCTGCCCGGGTCCCCGGCCGCCAGCCCGACGGAGAACAGTACGGTGCGGCCGTCCACGCTGACGTAGTTGGCGGTCGCCCGGTAGAGCTGGTAGGCCTCGGGCGGAATCCTGCCGCCGGTCGGCGCCGTCGGCGAGAGAGTCTTGGCCGGGCCAAGCGCGCCATGCAGCTCAGCGAGCTGGGTGGGTGTCAGCGTCACGCCAACGGGGTTCAGCGGGCCTGTCACCTGGGTGAAAAGCTTGCTCGCTGACAGCCCCTTGGTCGCGGTGCCCAGGGCGGCGGGGTTATCCCACACCGGCTTGCTGAACTGGAAGATCAGGTCAGTGGGGTTGGCCGACGCCTGCGGGAAATACCTGGTGAGCAGCGCCTGCCCGGCCGCCGAGTCGGTACCAGCCGGCGCGGCGGTGCTGCCGCCGAACCCCCCGCCCACATACCCGGTCACTCCGACCGCCAGCGCTCCGAACGCCACCAGGCCGATCACCAAGGTCGTCACCGGCCGCTTGACGATCCGGTTAGCCACGCTGCCCCAGACTCCGGGCTTGCCCGCGCCCTGCATATCCCAGGGCAGCAGCTTCGGCCTGCCGAACCAGCTGTTGAACACCGTGCGCTTGACACCGAGCAGCGACAGCCTGATCGACAGCAGGGCTGGCAGCAGGGTCAGCGCGGCCAGCAGCGTGACGACAACGGCGATCGCGAAGGGGATGCCGAGGTCCGCGTAGAAGGCGAAGCTGGCCAGCAGCAACGTGAGCACAGCCGCGATGACCGTCGCCGCCGAGAAGGCGATCGACTCGCCGACCTTGGTCACGGCGGTCACGATGGCGGTCCTGGCCGGGTCCCTGGGCTGCCGCAGGTCAGCCCAGGCCGCACGCGCCAGCCCGCGCGCCGCCCTGACGTCTCTGGGCCCGCCGTCGTAGTCGGCTACCCGCAACTGTTCTCGGACGCGGAATACCAGGAATAGCCCGTAGTCCGTGCCTGCCCCGAGTACCAGCACGATCATCAGCAGCTGCGCGATCGGCGATACCTGCAGGCCATGGTGAGCCGCCTCAGCGACCAGCGGTCCTGAGATCAGCACGGACAGCAACGCCGGGATCAACGTCGTCAGCGCCAGCGTCAATGACCGGAAGATCAGCACGAGCAAGAGGATGATGAATAGTGACGACAGGTTCTGGATCCGGCCGCCCTGATCGCCATTCGCTTTCTGCTGATCAACCTGCGTGGCGATGCTGCCGGTGAGGTGGACCTGAAGGCCGGCCTGGCAGGCTGGCAGCCGCGATCCTGGCTCGCATGCTGTCGACCAGGTCGGTGGCCGCGCTCTGGTTGCCGCCGATCTGGCCGACCAGCACCAGGAGCTGATTGGCCTGGCCAGGCACCTGCGGCTTGACCGGCGAAGTGCCGAGGTCGATGATCCGCCGTACCCCGGCCACAGACTTGAGGTTCGCCTGCACCCGCGCGATGGCGGCTGTATCCGCCGACGTCAGCGGCCCGTTCGTCCGGGCCGCGACCACCGGGATCGGCATCAGGTTAGACGTGCCAAAAGGGGCGGCGAGCGCGGTCGCCTTCTCGACCGGCGCGCTCGCCGGCAGGAACTTAGAGTTGTCACTTTGCGTGACGCTCGACAGCGAGGGCAGGTAATGGACCGCCAAGAAGGCGCTAACGATCCAGACCACGGTCACCAGCCAGCGGAAACGGACGCAGAAGCTCCCGATGCCGCCGAATATCGCGTCGACGTTCATGCCGCGAAGCGTAGTAGACAAAGGGAAGCGCTCTGGTCACCGGCCAGCCGCGCAGGGTCACTACCCGGGTACGCTACCCTCCCACCCGACCCGCCCCGTTCCCGAGCCCCCGCAAGCACCTCCGCAGCAGCAGGCATGGCCACGCAGCCGTCATCGGCCGAACCCGAACAGCAACCATTCGTGCCGGCTGGCCGGGACTGGCTGGTGCCGGGGGAGGCTGTCGGGCGATTTCTTCCTTGATTGCGTCAACCGCCTTCCGTTGCCCGGCCTGGCGTGCCGGGCGGCGACAGCAACGCGGCCCTCCCCGTTGCTGTCGCGAGCAGCGCAGGCCTGAGCAACGCGGCCCGCCCTGTTGTCATCCCCGCAGCATCAGGGCGGGCCGCGTTGCTGTTCCCGGACAGCCGCAACGACAACGTGGCCCGACCTGATGCTGTCCCGGCCCGGCCCCGGCCCCGGCCCCGGCCCCGGCCCCGGCCGGTCGCGTCGCCGCGCCAGACCAACGAGTCACCCGACAGCCTCCCTGACCTGAGTGATGTTCCGTAGTCATGACCGTGACCTTGATCACGGTAGATCACCCAGGTCAGGACAGGCGCAAGATTCCGTGGTCATGCCCCGGTCCATGACTACGGAACATCGCTCCGTGCTCCGCACCCGGGACCCGGCGGCACAGGGTACCGGAACGGGAGGTTACGGGCATGCCAGCGTCGGCGGCTCACTATCTTGGCCCGGGAATCACCGTTCGGCGTGCCTGCGCCGGGCTCGGTGAATACTCTGCCCGTTAGCGCTGGTCATGGCAGTGTTGGTGGTGAGGGCGCCGAACCACGGCGCCGTAAGGCAATGCCGAAGCTATTCGGCGATTAGATCCGGACTCACCGATGGCGGTGCTGGCGGGTCGGGCCAAGGCCGGTCAGACTCGTGCTCGGAGGTGCACAAGCTTCGCCCGGGGTGGCGGGCATCGCGAACAGGCGATCGCAGCGCCGGCGCGGCAGCGTCGCCAGAAGGCAACGTCGCCAGGAGCAGCGCGAAAGGGGCGCTGATGCAGGAGCTGCGACTCGTCGCAGTCAGCGAGGACGGCAGCTATGCGGTTCTTGTTGTCCCCGGCCGGAGCGGGCGTTACGCGCTGCCCATTGATGAGCGGCTCAGGACTGTGGCACGCGGGCAATTCTCCCGGCTTGCCCAGTACGAGATCGAAGTGGAGAGTCCGTTGCGACCCAAGGAGATCCAGGACAGGATCCGCGCTGGCGAGACTGCCGAGGAGATCGCGGACGCAGCGGGCCTGCCCGTCGAGCGGATTCGCCGGTTCGAGGGCCGGTCCTGGCCGAGCGCGAGTTCAGGGCAGCCGAGGCGCAGCGGGCAACGGTCAGGGGCGCTAGTGAGGCCGGGATCGGGCCGCGGCTCGGCGAGGTCGTCGGCGAGCGGCTCGCGGAGCTCGGCGGCAGTGCCGAGGATCAGGAATGGGACTCCCGAAAGCGAACCGATGGCAACTGGCAGGTACAGCTCGCCTATACGCTGGCCGGCCGGATGCACGTAGCCGAGTGGGTCTATGACCCGCGCAGCAAGCACGTCACGCCAGAAGACGATGAGGCGATTCGGCTCTGCCTCGATGAGACGCGCTGGCCAGGACCGCGCCAAGCGGCCCAACCCGCCATGACCGCTACCGTGACCCCGATCGGATCGCGAGCCGCCACCGCGCATCCGTCGCGCCAGGCACCAGCGGCCGCGCCGCCCGTGACCCAGTTCGCTCAGGCGGCCCAGCCCGTTCACCCCCAGCCCGTTCACCCCCAGCCCGTTCACCCCCAGCCCGTTCACGCGGAGCCGGCCGCACTCGGGCCTGATGGCGGCGGCCGTCAGGGCAGTGACGATTCGGGCCATAGCGCTGATCAGGTGAGCGCGGAGCCCAGCGCCATAGCCAGCGCCGCATTGAACGCCACAGCCGCTCAAGATCAGCCGCCGCAGCAGGTCAGTCCCCAAGAGCCAGCCAGACCACAGCAGGACGCCGAACCACAACCGGCGCCCGGAGACGGCCAGGAGACTAAGCAAAACCGACACCAGGCGGTGCAGGACCAGGCGGTGCAGGCACCAGGGCGGTGCAGGACCAGGCGACGCGGACCCAGCCGGTGCAGGACCAGGACGCCGCCGCGTCGGCCTCGCAGGAAGCCGACACCACCGAGCAGCCAGCCACTCAGCCGACCGAGCAGCCGACCGGGCAGCCAGCCCGAGCGGCCCGCTCGCCCGGCCCGGCGGGCAAGCGGCGGGCGGTCGCGGCGATCGTCGGTGCCGTCCTGGGACGAAATCATGTTCGGCAACTCCCGTCAGCCCGACTGACCTGGCCAACCCGGCTCGTGTTCACCGCCTCGGGCATGCGGGGCCAGGACAACAGGCTCGGTGGTCCTGCTGGCCCGCGTAAGATCCGATCGCAATGGCCGTGCCGTCTGATCAGGTGAGGGGACGAGGCTTGATCCGTTACGTCCGCGACGTCCACGCCGGGCGCAGCGGTAGTCCAGCCCGGTGGATACGGCTAGCCGCGATCGTGACGCTGCTCCCCCTCATCAACGGCTGCGCGATGCTTGGCGGGCTGAGCAATTCCACGCTGGCGTCGCCGCAGTCGATGACAGTGTCAAGTCCGGTCTTCGGCGCCAAAGTGCGGCTGCCGAGCATCTATACCTGCCGTGGCCCCGGGCTCAGCCCGCCATTGCAATGGTCAGGAGCAACTCGGCCAGCGGCAAAGTCGTTCGCCATAGTCATGGATGACTCTCAGGCGCCAATTGCACCATATGTGTACTGGGTTGTATTCGACATAAGCCCCACGACCGTAGCGATTGGTCAGAATCAGCTCCCTACCGGGGCAAAGCAAGCCGACAATAGCGCTGGCAAGGCAAGCTACGACCCGCCGTGTCCTCTGAAAAGCTCACATCAGTACCGCTTTACCGTCTACGCTCTCAATGCGGTAATTAAGTTGCCGAACGGTGCGGGATTGCGCGATGCGTGGTCGGCTATAGCGAGTCATGTCATCGCTTCGGGACGACTGACCACCGCGCCTATCCGTGATCGTTCTGTTACTTAGCGTAGACAGAGATGGTTAAACTTCTCGAAACTCCTGACACGGGCCATAGCGGTCCGACAGAATCGTCGTTTAACGATTGATCTGGAAACTGCCCAGGGTGCTCGGGTGACCCTCGTGCTCGCGCCGATTGGCCGGCGCGGGCGCACGAGCACTAGTCCCAGGCCAAGACCGCGATGGATGGTGCGATGCACAAGACGGTGGTGCTGATCATTCTGGCAGCTGTCGTCGCCATGATTGTGATCGTCGTCTTGACTGGAATGCGCTACCTGCGGGCAGACGACCAGGACGATTTCGAGGGCGACGGCACGTCAGAGCAAGGCAAGCCAAGGGTCCGCGGTGACCACCCGGCGCGTGATCACTGGCGTTCCCGCCAGCATGATGACGACCACGGCCGGGACAGGCAGCGTGACCGTGACAGCGCAGGTGGCGCGTCCCGTGCCGGGGCGAGCCGCGCCGGAGCTAGCCGCACGGGCCGGGACGGTTCCAGCCGGGGCGGCTCTGGGCCTGACCGGGCAGGCACTGACCGCTCAGGGTCCGATCGCCCGACCCGCGAGCGGGTCAGCAGCCGCGATAGCGCCGACCGTGGCATCCCGGATCGAGGCGGGTCCGCTGACCGGGATCGGGATACCGCAGGCGACGGCTACTCCCGTCGCAACTCGAACGGTCATCGTGGAGTCAGTCGCGACAGTTCAGGCCGTGAGGGAACCGGCCGGGATGCGACTGGCAGGGACGGCACGGGGCGCGACGGGACCGGGCGCGGCTCTGGCACGCGCGAAGTGCCCAGCCGTGAGCCTTCGCGCCCCAGCGCTCGCGAGGGTGCCGGCCGTACGGGCGACCGCGACTGGGACGGCACCGACCAGGTCGGCCGCGGCGAGCGAAGCACAAGGAACTCCGGCCCGCACCGGGACCCGAGGCGCAGCAGCGGGCGGGACTTCGACGAGGCCGACAGCTCAGCGGACGTGACCAGCGTGAGCACGGCGTCTGGCCGGACAAGCCGGTCGAGCCAGCGCGATGAGCCCGAAGACAGAAGCGGTAGCAGTTCGGCGGCGACCCGCGAGTATTCACGCCAGGACGGTCGTTCGGCTGCGAACTCAAGGGACGGCGCTGGCGCCGGCCGGGACGAGCGTGACCGCCGCAGCACCAGCGGCCAGAACGCGCGCCCCGACAGGAGTCGGACTTCCGCGCCGTCGAGCCGGCGTGATGATTCCCTGCCTGATGTACGGCCCAGGCCGAGCAAGGGCAAGCGCGATGATGACGGAGAGTGGCCGAGCACGGAGTGGGACGAGCTGTCCGATGTCGATTACTGGGCAGAACTCGCGTCCGACAAGCCCATCACCAAGACCTCTCAGCCTGCTACACCGCCTGCGCGACAGCCTGCTACGCCGCCTGTGCGACCCGATCGTGACCGCAAAGACGCCCGCGCCGAGGCAAGCACGAGCCGCGCTGACCGGCGTGAATCCTCAGAACGCCACGACGCTACCGAGCGCCGCGACCCCAAGGACCGGCGTGACAGCGACCGCAGGGACCTGGAGCGCCGTGAGGTCTCGGAGCGGCGTGACCCCGACCGCAGCCTCCCGAACCGGCGCGAGCCGGACCGGCGCGACCAGCCACTGCTCCCAGCGGCAAGAACACCGCGCACCACGGTCGATGCTGCCTTCGCGCCGCTGGCCGGCGAGTCAGTCGACGCCGCGTTCAGCGGCAGGACCGACGTCTATGGCTCGACTGAGCTACGCAGGACAATCGCCGCTGGCGGTGAGCCAATACGCGCGGCGTCAGCCAGCAGGACGAACCCCGCAGCGCCAGGCCGGCCGGCCCAGCCTACCGACGACGACCCGCTGACCAGCCCTTCGTTCCCGCGGATCTCCGATGACAGCCGGTCGTACCGGCGTGGCAGGCCTGAGACCGGGGGCAGCCAGCCCGGCCAGCATCCGCCAGTAGGACCGCTCGACAGCCAGCCGGGCCGCAGCAGTGGCTATAGCCGGACGACCGAATACGCCGCCGCCCCGCCCGCCCCTACGGCGCCCTCCCTGCCGCCAGCGCTGCCGCCAGCGCTGCCGCCCGCCGCAGCGCTGCCACCGGCAGCTCCGGCCCAGCTCGCCCCCGCCGCGCAGTACTCGCCGCCGGCCGAGCATTACCAGCCGCAGCTAGCGCAGGAGAACTATCCGGCGCACTCGATAGCTGGCAATGGCGGCTATCAGGCGCCAGCGGCATCCAGCGGCTATCCGGCTCAGCCCGCGGCCAGCTACCTGCCCTCCGGCGGGAACGGCTACCCTGCCGACTCCGCCACCAGTCCTTACTCACCCCCCATGCCAGCCGCCCCCAGTTATTCGTCCGCGCCAAGCTATCCGGGCCAGGACGCGGGAGGATACGGCGGCGGGCTGCCAGCATCGCCCGTATACGGAGCCGACCATGACAGCGGCGGCTACTCCGTACCCGCGCCGGCCGCGCCGAGTTACCAGTACGAGCAGCCGCCGAGCTACGCGAGTCAGGGTTACCAGCCCGCCGCGCAGCCGCCGTCCTCACCGGCCAGCTATCCGCTGCCGACCGACCACAGCTACCTCCCCCCGGCCCAGCTCCCGCCCGCGCCGCTCCCGCCCGCGCCGCTCCCGGCCGCGCCTCGGCCGGCCCTGCCTCCGCTAGCCCTGCCGCAATCGCAGCTCCCCCCGGCGGCCCATCAGTCCTCCGGTCAGACCGCCGGATACAGCTACCACGAGTCGCCGCAGACCGATCGGAGCGGCCTTTACCAGGTCCCGCCCGCGCCGGCTGGCGCGCTGCCAGCGGCAAGCGGTTTCGGCCCGGACTTCGGCGGAGTGCCGGTGCCGCCGGCGTACCCGGCCGCGCCGTATGGCTCGGCGCCGCATGAGCCGGCTGGCTACCCGGCCCTCGCGCAGGAGGCCGACCCGGCTTACCCGGCCGATCCCTATGCCGTTGACCCGTACGGGTACCCCGGCTACGGAGCAGGCCGGTTAAGGGCCCTTAACCGCCGAGCCGTGGGAAGATCACGCGTGGCAAGGGCAGCACTGGGACGGGCAGGCATGGCCCGCGCCAGTATGGGATGACCCGGTCTGAAAGTAGTCAAGTCACGGTTCAACATGTTGTGATCAGCGTGAACGGTATCGACCGCGCGGTGCCGTCATCGACTAGGTTGCTCACCGTCCTGCGTGATCAGCTCGGCCTGACCGGCGCCAAGCCCGGCTGCGGTGAGGGTGCGTGCGGCGCGTGCACGGTGCTCGCCGACGGCGAGCCGGTTCGCTCATGCCAGGTCAGCGCTGAGGCGATGACAGGCAAGCAACTCACCACCATCGAGGGCCTGCGCGAGGGCACCGGCCTGCACCGGGTACAGCAAGCCTTCGCCGATGCCGGCGCGGCTCAGTGCGGGTACTGCACTCCCGGGCTGGTCTTGTCCTCCGCCGCGTTGCTCGCCGCGAACGCCGCGCCTGATGATGCCGCCATCGATGCGGCTCTCGGCGGTCACATCTGCCGATGCGGCGGCTACCCGAGGATCAGGCGCGCGGTGCGGCTGGCCGCGACGACCAGCGGCGGGGCCGACCCGCCGGAACCGGGCAATCCCGAGCCTGACCGCTGGGGACCGCCCGATCCTGGCCGGCCGCACTACCGGCCGGCCAGGCCGTGGGATCTCACCGACGCCCGGCGCCGCGACTGGTTCGGGGCACTGGGTGATGGCCTGATCGTCACGGCTGAACCATCGCCAGGCGAATCTGCGCAGTTCACCACGGCACGCGGCGCGTGGCTGCACCTCGCCCCGACCGGGCTGGTCACCGCGTTTACCGGCAAGGTGGATGTCGGCCAGGACAACAGGACGGCATTGCGGCTGCTGGTCGCCGAAGAGCTCGGCGTTCCGCTGGCCCAGGTCCGCCTCGCGATGGGCGATACCGACGTCTGCCCGCACGACCGGGGCACGTTCGGGAGCCGGTCAATGCCGGATGCGGGCAGCGTGCTGCGCCGCGTGGCTGCTTACGCTCGCCAGCTCGCCCCGGCGCGGCCAGGTGACCGGAGGATCGAGCTGGTGACCGGTGCGCCGGTCCTGTCTGATCCGCGCGGCTGGGACAAGGCAGGGCAGGCGCACCTCGCGCCGGGCACGCTTGCCGCCGTGACCGGCCGGAGGAGATTTATTTCCGACCTCTCATGTCCTGGCATGCTGCATGGCGCGCTGCTGCGACCCCCGGTGCCCGAGGCTGTGCTGACGTCCCTGCGGCCCGGCGCGCTCGACGGCTGGCCTGAGGTCACCATGATCAGCGCCGAGGACCTGACCGGGGTCGTGGCAGCCGACCTGCAGACCGCCAGGAGAGCGATCGCCGCCCTGCAGGCCGCGGCGAGCTGGGAGCAGCCAGAGGGGCCGTCGGACGCCAGCCTCGCCGACTACCTGCGCGCGCATCCGCCCGAACCTGGTGCCGGCGCGGACGCCGTGCGGACCCAGCACGGCTCGGCCGCGACCGCGCTTGAGGTCGCGGCGGTCAGGACTGAAGCGACCTATACGGCCGCCTACATTGCCCCGGCCGCGCTTGAGACCAGGGTCGCGCTGGCTCGCTGGGACAACGCCAGGCTGACGGTCTGGACTGGCACCCAGACACCCTTCGGGGTGCGGGAGGAGGTCGCTGCCGCGCTGGGCGTTGGCCTTGCGGACGTGCGCATCATCGTGCCGCCCACTGGCGGCGCGTTCGGCGGCAAGCACGCCGCCGGGATCTCGGTCGAGGCCGCGCAGCTAGCCAGGCACGCGGGCAGGCCGGTCCGGGTGGCGTGGAGCCGCGCTGAGGAGTTCACCGCCGGCACGCTCAGGCGGGCGGCGGTGATCGACGTGGTCGCCGGCGCCACAGCCGGCGGCGAGCTGTCCGGCTGGACCTTCCTCAACGTGAACGCGGGCACCGCCGGAATGGCCACCCCCTACCGGGTCGCCGACCAGCGAATCGAGTACCAGCCGGCGCACAGCCCGCTGCGGCAGGGCTCCTACCGGGGGCTCGCGGCGACCGCGAACAACTTCGCCAGGGAATCGACGATCGACGAGCTGGCCTGCGAGCTCGGGATCGACCAGGTCGAGTTCCGGTTGCGCAACCTGGCCGATGAGCGGCTGGCCAGCGTGCTGCGCGCCGTCGCTGACCACATCGGCTGGGCCGGCCTGGCGGCGCGAGCCGGTCCCGCGGCCGGTCCCGCGACCGGCTGGGGCATCGCGTGCGGGCTGGAAAAGGACGGCCGGGTCGCGACGGCGGCTCAGGTGGCGGTCTGGCCTGATGGCCAGCTTCGCGTGACTAGGCTGGTAAGCGGTTATGAGTGCGGCGCGATCGTGAATCCGGCCACGGTCACCAGCCAGGTGGAAGGCGCGGCGGTCATGGCGCTCGGCGGAGCGCTGTTCGAGGCGATCACCTTCACGGACGGGATGATCACCAACGCGGCGTTCTCGAAATACCGGGTACCGCGGCTGGCCGATGTCCCGCCAATCGAGGTCGTGCTGCTCGACCGGCCTGACTTGCCGTCCGCCGGGGCGGGCGAGACGCCGATGATCGCCGTCGCCCCTGCGATCGCCGCGGCGATCTTCGCCGCGACGGGCCGCCGGCTGCGCTCGCTCCCCCTCCTCCCCTTGGCCTGAGTCGTTTGCCGGGAGGCTTCCTGCGGAAGCAACGCGCCACCATCTCGTGACAGGCCGATATCGAAGCGATGTGCTGGCGATACAGCCCTGATACGTAGGCGCTGTACGTTTCGGGATGGCCATTGACTTGCGATTCGCGAGGCAGCAATGACCAGGATCGACGTCCGGGTGATCGGAGAGTTCCGGCTTCTTGCCGGCCAGAACCCGGTCCCGCTTGGCTCGCCCCGGCGGCGTGCCTTGCTGGCAGTGCTGGTGGCCTGCGCTAACGAGACGGTGCTAGCCCCGTCGCTGCTGGCTGAGCTCTGGCCCGGTGACCCGCCGCCGAACGCGCTCCCGAACCTGCGGACCTACGCGAGCGAGTTGCGGCGCCAGGTGCCTGCCGAGGTCGCTGAGCGGATTGTGACGCAGCACGGTGGTTACCAGCTCCGCGTGGAGCCGGCTGAACTCGACATCTGGCGGTTGCGGCAGCACTACGAAGCCGCCCGCGCGGCCCTGGACCGCGGTGATGCCGCTGCCGCCATCACCGTGCTCGAGCCGGCGCGGCCGGTGCTGATGTCCGGCGGCGTATTTCCCGGCGTGACCGCCGGGCCGATCCTCGAGACAGCCAGGACCGGGTTCGCGCAGGAGTGCCGCAACGCGCTTGAGGCGTACTTCGAGGCATGCATCCTGGCCGGGTCGCCCGCTGGCGTGGTCAGCGCCTTGCGAGCGCACGTGCACCGCCATCCGCTCGGCGAGCACGGTTACGTGCTGCTCATGGCCGCCCTGAGCCAGGCCGGCCAGAACGCCGCCGCGCTCGACGCCTTCCAGCAGGTCCGGCGGCTCCTGATCGACGAGCTAGGCATCGAGCCGGGCGCTGAGCTCCAGGAGATGCAGCGGTCGGTCCTGCGCGGCGGCTCACCGGCGGCAGGCGCGCCCGGACCCGCCCCGCGGCCCCGCCGGCCATCCGGGCAGCGTCTTGTTCAGGCCATTCCAGCTGCCGCCTGACCTGCCGGACTTCGCCGGCCGCAGGGAAGCCGTCAAGAACGTCATCGAGTTGCTGTCTGGCGGATCGCCGGGCGCGTGGCCGGCCGTCGCCTCGATCACGGGCATGCCCGGCACGGGCAAGAGCACGCTGGCGGTGCATGTCGCCCACCAGCTACGCGAGGTATTCACCGACGGGCAGCTTTATCTCGACCTCGGCGGCGATGGCCTCGGCGTCGTTGACCCGCACGACGCGCTCGGCCAGATTCTCACCGGGCTCGGGCTGGCCGGGCAGGCCATCCCCGCCAGCTCGGCGGAGCGCACCGCGCTGCTGCGATCGCTGTGCGCGGACCGCCGGCTCTTGCTGGTACTCGACAATGTTCAGACCGCCGGGCAGGTGCTGCCGCTCTTCCCCGCCGGGTCCGGCTGCGGGCTGCTGGTGACCAGCCGCAGCGGCCTGGCCGAGCTGCAGTCGTGGCCGCACGTCGAGCTGGCACCGCTCGATCCGGGCGAGGGCGTGGAGTTGCTGGCGCGCATCGTCGGCACCGACCGGGTGCGAGCCGATCTGGAGGCCGCGGCCCGCGTTGTCGAGCTGTGCGCCGGGCTGCCGCTCGCGATCCGGATCGCCGGCACCCGCCTCGCGTCCAGGCACCACCAGTCGATCAGCTGGCTGGCCGGCCGCCTGGACGACGAGCGGACCAGGCTTGACGAGCTGGCCGTGACCGGGGTGGCGCTGCGCAGGAGCTTCGACCTGGCGTACCGCAGCCTGGACGCCGGCTTGCGGCGCGGCCTGCGCGTCCTTGGCATGCTCGACCTGCCGGATTTCGGCACGTGGACAGCGGCGGCGGCACTCGCGAGCTCGATTCGCGAGGCCGAGGACGTGATCGATGGCCTGGTTCAGGCCCGCCTCCTGACCGTGACCACCGGGCGCGCGCTTGACGTGCCCCGGTTCCGCTTCCACCAGCTCGTCCGGCTCTATGTCCGCGACGTCGCCGCGGCCGCCGACGCGCCGGCGCTGACCGCCGACGCCGTGTCCCGCGCCTACAGCGCTTGCCTCGCCGCCGCCGCGCTGATGGACCAGCGGCTGCGCAGCCGCGTCCCGCTCGTGACCAGTGACCGCGCGGACGCGGCCAGCGAGGTGCTGCCCGGTCAGGCCGAGCCGACGGCCTGGTTCGCCACCGAGCAGGCCGCGCTGGTCGCCGCCGTGCACGGTGCCGCCGCGCGGGGCTGGCATGACCTCACCTGGGACCTGGCACTCACGTTGCAAAGGTTCCTCGAGTCGCACCACCACTTCCGCGACTGGCAGGAGGTGGTGAACGCCGGGCTAGGTGCCGCGCGGGCCAGCGGCTGCCGCCTGGCCGAGGCCGCGTTGCTCTGCAGCCTTGGCGAGCTGCACCTGGTCCAGGACGAGCAAGACAACGCGGCAGCGGCGTTCGGTGATGCGCTCAACCTGCTCCGCGGCCCCAGCGCGGGCGAGCAGCGCGTCCGGGCACGGGCGCTGCTTGGCCTGTGCAGCGTGCACGCGGCGCGCGGCCAGCTTGATGAGTCAGCCCAGGCCGCGCGGACGACGATCACGATCGTCGATGAAGTTCTGGACCCCGGCATCGCCGCCGAGGCGTGGATGGGGCTAGGCGCTACTCAGCATCTGCAGGGCAGGTTCGAGGCCGCCAGCGAGAGCTTCCGGCACGCGATGGCCGGGTTCACGGCCACGGGTGACCAGATGAACCAGGCGATCTTGCTGGTCAACATGGGCACTTCGCACTCGGCCGCGGGCAGGCCGGAAGAGGCCGAGCGCTGCATCCGGCAGTCGGCGCTGATCTGCCAGCAGATCGGGTTCCGCAGCGGCGAGGGATTCGCCTTTACGGCGCTCGGATCGGTGCTGCAGCGCCGAGGCGACCACGCGGAGGCCCAGCGCGCGTTCCTGGCCGCGCTCGACATCGTGCGCGACCGGGCCGACACCTACACCGAGAGCGTCATCATGATCAGGCTTGGCGAGCTCTACCAGGACAGCGACCTGGACCAGTCCCGGGAGCATTTCAGCAGGGCCGTCGGCCTGCTGTCCGCCGGGCAGCTGCCCGTCATGCTGGCCGACTCGCTGGCCGGACTGGGTAAGACAGAAGCCCTGGCTGGCCGCGACGCCGCTGCTCGCGAGGCCTGGACGCGGGCGGTCAGCCTGCTCGGGCCCATCGATGCCGGCCGTGCGGAGGAACTCAGGATCAAGCTGGCGGGGCTGGTGGCCCGTGCCGGAAGGCACGGGCCACCAGCGCTGGTGATCAGCCGGTGGTCAGAGCCGTGTCGTCGATGACGAACGACGTCTGCAGCGAGCTGTCCTCGACACCGGTGAACTTCAGCGCCACCGAGCCGGTGATGCCGGCCAGCGAGATGGTGTGCTGGGTGTAGCCGGTGTTGTGGTTGAGGTTAGAGAACGTGGCGATGGTCGTGCCGTTCTCGGTGACGGTCAGCTTGTCGAAAGCCGTCGTCGTGGTGGTCTCAGCGGTGTCGATGTGCAGCCAGAAGCTGAACGTCGAGTGGCTGCAGGCGGCCGGGATGGTGACCGTCTGGGACAGGGTGTCGGTGTGGGTGGTGCCGTAGCCGTCAAGCCACGCGTACCAGGTGCCGCTGTGCGAGGTCTCGCCAGCGCCGTTCGGGTTAATGACGCCAGCGGTCGAGGTCCACGGCGCGGCCGAGCCGGTCTCGAAGCCCGGGTTGCCCAGCAGCTGGCTTGACGTGCAGCCGCCAGCGGTACCGACCGTCCAGGTGAACGTGGCGGAGCCGTGGGCGCCCGTGGTGTCGGTAGCGGTCACGGTCACGGTGAACGTGCCTGCGGTGGAGGCGGTGCCGGTGATCAGGCCGGTCGTGGAGCTGATCGACAGGCCGGTCGGCAGGCCGGTGGCCGAGTAGGTCAGCGTCTGGCCGGTAGCTGAGTCAGTCGCGTGGATCTGCAAGCTGACCGCGCTGCCGGTAGTCGTGGTCTGGGTACCCGGGTTGGTCACGGTCACCGTGTTGCCGGTGACGGTGCCCTGGGAGAAGGCCGCGATGCCGTTGGGGGTACCAAGGCCGGTCGGGCCGTCGTAGCCGACCTCAGCGGTGCAGAGGTAAGCCGGGGAGCAACTGCCGTCGGCGCCGGAGGTGACGTCGAAGAAGTTGCCCGTGTGCGCGTAGAGGTAGGAAGCCGGGTTGGTGCCGGCCGTCGGGGTACCGGCGAGCGCGTACACAGCCGCGATCATCGGCGATGAGGCGCTGGTGCCGCCGACCTCGAGGAAGCCGCCCTCACTGAAGGTGTCGTAGACAGCGACGCCGGTGTTGGGGTCGGCGTCGGCGGACACGTCGTTGTTGGTGCGCTTGGCACAGCCAGTGTCGGTCTGCCAGGTCGGCTTGGTGCTGTCGACCGAGCATCCAGAGCCGGTGCCCTCGCCGCCCGCGCTGCTGCCCCACACGGTCTCGGTGAAGCCGCGGGAGTTCGACGCGGTGCTGAGCGAGGTGCCGCCCACAGCGACGACGTCAGGTGACGCAGCCGGGTACTCGACGCCGAAGCCGCTGTCACCGGCCGACGCGGTCACCGCGACGCCCGGGTGGTTGTAGAAGGAGGTGTCGCTTGAGCTGTCCGAGGTGGACTCGGGACCGCCATAGCTGTTCGAGACGTACTTGGCGCCGAGCGAAACAGCGGCGTTGACGCCAGCACCCAGCGAAGCGGTGCTCGCGCTGGTGGTCTCGACCAGGATGATGTGGCAGAGCGGGCAGATCGCGGACACCATGTCGACGTCGAGCGACTCTTCGACGTCCCAGCCGCTCGTGCCGGCCGAGGCAGGCAGCGGGCTGGTAGCGCCGTTCTGGTTGACCACGCTGAAGCAACCGGTGCCACAGGCTGGCAGGCCCCAGTCAGATCGGTAAGTGGCGAGGTCAGACGCCGCGTTCGGGTCGTTGAAGGCGTCGACGACCGCGACCGTCTGGCCCGAGCCATTCGTCGATGACGGCAGGTTGTAGGCAGGTTGCAGGGTATTCGGGCCGTAACCGTCGCCGACCGGCGCGGCGTCGGGACCGAGTTGCGCCTGGCTGACGTGCGCGACGTTGGTCCTGATCAGCGCCAAGCAGGCTTCGTGCCCTGGCCTGGTAGCGGCCACGCAGGCCGACTTGTAGTCCACATGCCCGAGACCCGTTGCTGCCGAGTGGGCGGTGGTGTGCACGGCCTGGCTGTGCGCCATCGGAGCGGCCGAAGCTGCCGTCGCGCCCGCGAAACTCAGCGCGCCGGCCGCGAGCGCGGCACTGGACGCCAAGACAACCCAGGCGCGGGACACGCCGCCGCGAGATCTGCGGTGCGTTAAAGTAGCGCGTGTGGCGCTAGAGAATTCTGGTAGCAACGAGTAAATCCTCCTCAGACGAGGACCTGAAGCCGCAGCGGATGCGACCGGTGGCTGCGTCGTGTGCTTGCGTGCACAGGTCCGGCGACGTTCCCCCGATCTTGGGGTGCACCCAGAACGTAAACGCGCCTTACCTGGCCGTCAATATGCAAAAACGCCAAGTTTGACGCGTTCTGCCATGTAAATGTGCCTGCGGGGGCGCCGGCGGCCCGGACGATAGACTCCGGCGCATGTTCCCAGACCTGTCTGACAAGCCAGGCGCCAATGCGCTCGAACTCGAGATCCTCGACTTCTGGGACCGGCAGGACATCTTCGCCAAGCTGCGCGCGCAGACTTCGGGCGGCCCGAAGTTCAGTTTCATCGACGGGCCGGTCACCGCGAACAAGACGCTCGGCGTGCATACCGCCTGGGGCCGCACGCTCAAGGACGTCTTCCAGCGGTACAAGGCGCTGCGCGGCTTTGACCTCCGCTATCAGAACGGCTGGGACTGCCAGGGCCTGTGGATCGAGGTCGGGGTCGAGCGCGAGCTCGGGCTCAACTCCAAGCACGAGATCGAGGAGTACGGCCTCGAGGCCTTCGCAGGGAAGTGCCGTGAGGTCGTCGAGTGGTCGGCGCGGGAACTCACCGCCGGCTCGATCAGGCTCGGGCAGTGGATGGAGTGGGGCAAAGACTATTTCACCTTTTCTGATGTTAATATAGAATATATCTGGAAATTTCTGAAAATCGTCCACGAACGCGGCTGGCTCTACCTGGGGCACCGGCCGACCGAATGGTGCCCGCGCTGCGGCACGTCGATCTCGGCGCACGAACTGGTCGGCAACTACGTCGACCGGACCGACCCGTCACTGACGGTGCGCTTCCCGCTCCTTGACCGGCCCGGCGAGGCGCTGGTCATCTGGACCACCACCCCGTGGACGCTGCCGGCGAACGTGGCGGCTGCCGTCCGACCCGATGCCGACTACGGCAAATTGGGGAACGGGGACTGGCAGGCAGTGCAAAGAGCGCCTGGGGAGACGTTCACCGAGGTACTCCCCGGCTCCGCGCTCGTGGGCTGGCGTTATGAGGGACCATTCGATCACCTGCCGCCGGGCGGGAGCGTCGAGCACCGGGTCGTCGGCTGGGACGAGGTCTCGATGGACGAGGGCACCGGGATCGTGCACATCGCCCCGGGCTGCGGCGCCGAGGACTTCGATCTCGGCCGGGCCTGCGGGCTGCCGGTGCTGATGCCGGTGGACGAGTCGGGCCGGTTCTACCCCGACTACGGTGTCCTCGCCGGTCACAAGACCTCCGAGGTGCCCGGCCGGATCGTGACGTCGCTGGCCGAGCGCGGGCTGCTCGTCAAGGACGCCACCATCGAGCACCGCTATCCGGAGTGCTGGCGCTGTCACACGCCATTGATCTTCAGGATCTCCGATGACTGGTTCATCTCGGTCGATGAGATCAGGGACCCGATGCGGGCGGCGAACCGCACCGTCGAGTGGACGCCGGCCTACATGGGCAGCCGGATGGACGACTGGCTCGTCAACATGTCGGACTGGAACATCTCCAGGCGCAGGTACTACGGCCTGCCGCTGCCCTTTTATCCCTGTCAGTGCGGGCACCTGAACGTGATCGGGTCGCGGGCCGAGCTCGCCGCGCGGGCCACCGCGCCGGTAGCCGACCTCCCGCAGCTGCGCAGGCCGTGGATCGACCCGGTCAAGATCACCTGCGAGGACTGCGGCGATGAGGCCGAGCGGATCGCCGAGGTGGGTGATGTCTGGCTGGACGCCGGGATCGTGCCGTTCTCCACGCTCGGCTGGGAGAACCCGCAGTGGATCGAGGAGGGGTACGCGACGGGCGCGGCGCGCGGCCTGACGACCGCCGACCTGCCTGATCAGGAGTACTGGGACGAGTGGTTCCCCGCCGACTGGGTGTCGGAGATGCGCGAGCAGATCAGGCTGTGGTTCTACAGCCAGCTCTTCATGTCGGTCACGCTGACCGGGCGCGCTCCGTACCGGAAAGTACTCGGCTACGAGAAGATGCTCGACGAGCACGGCAAGGAGATGCACGGCTCCTGGGGCAACATGATCACCGCGCAGGACGCGTTCGCCCGGATGGGCGCCGACGTCATGCGCTACCAGTACAGCCAGCAGCCGCCGAACCAGAACCTGCTCTTCGGCTTCGGCCCCGGCAAGGAGATCCAGCGCAAGCTGCTGACCCTGTGGAACAGCCTGTCCTTCTTCGCCAGCTACGCCAACACCTCGGGCTTCACGCCGAGCTACGCGGACCTGGCCGCGGTCGGGACCCCCGGCGATCCGTGGGCCGGGATGCAGCCCCTCGACCGCTGGCTGCTGGCCAGGACGGCCAGGCTCGTCGCCGACGCGACCGCCGGGTACGAGGAGTACCTGTCGGTCAACGTGCTGCGGACCTTCGAGTCCTACCTCGACGACCTGTCGAACTGGTACATCAGGCGGTCAAGGCGCCGGTTCTGGAACAGCGACGAGGCCGCGCTGCGGACGTTGTGGACCGGGCTCGTGCAGGCCATCAGGATGATCGCCCCGATCACGCCCTTCCTGGCCGAGCACCTGTGGCAGGCGCTGGTGACCGGAGCCTGCGCAGGCGCGCCCGAGTCAGTGTTCCTCGCCGGCTGGCCGGCGGCCGGGCAGGTTGACGACAAGCTGGTCGCCGACATGGCGGCCGTCCGCCGGGTGGTCGACCTCGGCCGCCGCACCCGCGCGGCGTCCAAGCTCAAGCTGCGCCAGCCGCTGCGCAAGCTGCTGGTCGAAGGCGCCGCCGGGATCGAGCCTTACCTGCCGGAGATCGCCGATGAGCTGCGGGTCAAGGAAGTCGGCCTGGAGCAGATCGAGACGAGCGGCCTGCGGGTCAAGCCCAACTTCCCCGTGGTCGCGCCTCGCCTCGGCGCCAGCATGCCGGTCGTCAAGAAGGCGCTCGACGCCGGCGAATTCCGCGCGCTGGACGACGGCCGTTTCGAGGTCATGGGCTTCGTGCTGGAGCCGGGCGAGGTAGTCGTCGAGCGCCTGGAGAAGGCCGGCTGGGAAGTCGCCTCGGAGGGCGGCGTGACCGTGGCTCTCGACACCGCGCTCGACGACGAGCTGCGCCGGGAGAGCCGGGTCTACGAGCTCATCCACCACGTGAACACGATGCGCAAGGACACCGGCCTCGGTCTCTCGGATCGAATCAGGCTGACTTTGCCGGCCGCTGATGCCGATCTGCTCGGCTATCGCGACTGGATCGCCGCCGAGGTCCTCGCTGACTCGGTCGACGTCACTGGCGCGGAAAAGGTTACATTCGAGAAATCCGGGATATAAATCAGATCCCCCCTGCCCGACCGGACGAGAGGCCGACCGTTGCGAAGCCGTTTTGGCATGCCCGCCCTGACCCGCACCGCCGTCACGCTGGCCGTCGCTCTTCTGGGCGCGGCTGGCGCCACCATCGTCGTGCCAGCGTTCGCCGCAGGCGCGCATCACGTGACCAGGACCAGCGACGGCGCGGCAAAGACCGGGCACAGCCTCGTCGACGCCGCCGGGGTCCCGCACGAGGGCGTGCCGTCCGGCGGCTGGCACCCGCGCCTCTCCCCCGCTGGCATCGGCATCGCGGTCGACAACTGCGTGATGTACGCGACGAGAGCGGGGTGGGCGAACAACGGCTACTTCGGCGGTGACCTGCTCACCGCCGCGACGATCTGCGTGGCCGAGAGCGCCGGCGACCAGAAGCTCATCGTCTGCGACAACGCCAAGGGCGACGTCATCGGTCACGGCGACTCCCCCGGCTTCACCTGCCCGGCCGGTACCGACTCAGAAGACCGGGGGCTGTGGCAGCTCAACAGCAAGGCCGCCAGTACCGTCAGCGACGCCTGCGCCTTCAACCCGATCTGCAATGCCGATCACGCCTATGTCTTTTCCGGTCGCGGCACCAGCTTCGCCCCGTGGTCGTCCTATGACGAGGACACCTATGCCGCCCCGTTCCTCGACCGGGTGCAGCGCGGCGTGACCAACCTGAGCGACGGCTCGGTCACGAGCGCGGTGCTGGGCGAGTGCCTGTCTAAGGGCAGGCCAGCCGCCGGCGCCAAAGTGATCATCGCCAATTGCGGCATCAATTCAAGCTCCCAGAGTTGGAGCAAGGCCTCGCGCGGCCGGCTGAATGCGTTCGGCGACGGGCACTGCCTGGCGATCTCGGCGCAGGGCAGCAACCCGGCCGTGGTCCTGCAGCGCTGCGCGATCCGCCCGGCACAGGAGTGGAGCGTGTTCGGGCGGGACGAGTTGCGAAACGCGGCCGACGGAAAGTGCCTGACCGATCCGGGATCGAGCTTGGTGTCCGGCACCGTGCTCGACGTGACGACGTGCGCGAACGCCAAGGACCAGACCTGGTTCCTGCCGTAGCCCGAACTCTCGGGCGACAGGCTGTCCGAAAGGCACTGGCAATAGCTAGTGTTTCCCGTGGCCAGCTTTCGACGAGAAGAGGTCTATTGATGCGGCGTCATGGTGGTATTCGCCGAATGCTCAGTCCGAGGATGCTCAGCGCACCGGTGATCGCGGCGGCGGTCCTGACCGCCGGAGCGCTGGCGCCTGGGGTCGCGCACGGTTCGGCGCCGCACGGCCCGGAGGCCACGGCCACGATCAAGCCGAAGGCGACCGGCATGCTGGACTGCAACGGGCTCAGCCCGATCCAGCATCCCGCCAAGGAAGGCGTGATGTGCGCCGACCCGCTTGGCAGCCAGGGCGGCAGGTTCTCCGAGAACGGCCACTACATCGGGCACGACGAGCCCTCGGTCAGGTTCGTCTCCTCGGCCAAGGGGTCAGGGCGGAACTTCAAGATGGACGAGACGCTGCCGCTGGACCCGGTGGCAGCGCCGACCGTGAAGCAGCCCGGCAGTGACGTCACCGACTGGTTCGAGCTCTCGCTCGCACCCTGGATCTCGACCGTCGTCTGCGATCCGGACTCGGCGCCGCTGCTGCCCTGCACTCCTGGTTCGGACCGGAACGCGCCCAAGGGCACCTATCCGGGGTCCGGGTCGGCCTTCGTCGAGCTGCAGTTCTACCCGCCCGGCTTCGCGCCGTTCACCGACAGCATCAGCTGCGACAACACGCACTGGTGCTCGGCGCTGACCGTCGACAGCCTGGAATGCGCGGGCAACGGCTCGGGAACGTGCAATAACAATTGCGTCGAGCCGATCAACTTCGCGTTCATCCAGGCGAACGGCAAGCCGACCGGCCCGCCGAGCTCTCAGCTGGCTGACAACGCCAGCTTCACCCCGAACTCCAGTACCTTCCTGATGAACCCGGGCGACAAGATCACGATCCGGATGTTCGACGCGACGATCAAGGGCGGCACTGCCCTGGAGGCGATCGAGACCGACCATACGACGGGCAAGAGCGGCTTCATGATCGCCTCGGGTGCGAACGGCTTCATGCACACCGACCCGTTCAGCTGTGATGGCAGCAGGTTTAACTTCGCGTCTGAGTACAACACGGCCAAGGCCGGCAACATCCTGCCCTGGGGCGTCGGCGCTTACATGATCAACGACGAGTACGAGATCGGCCACTTCGAGGCGTGCACGTCGGTGAGCAAGCGCGGGATCGACAAGATCACCAAGACGATCAGCGACCCGTTCTTTAAGGAGTGCTCGGGTCCGTATGAGAAGACCAAGGACAACCCGAAGCTCGAGCCGGACGACGCGCCGTGCTTCAAGAAGGGCGACACCCACGGCGCCTTGCACGCCGCGCCCAACAAGGTCACCGGCTGCGCGGTCTTCAATGACGCGATCGGCGACCTGGACTTCGACGGCTCGCCGTACTACCCGGACTGGCCCAAGTCGCTGCTCGTTGATCCGGGCAACCCGTTCCCGACGCCGTTCCTGCAGAGCCAGCCCACGACGACCGACGGGCACAAGTACCCGTCGATCCAGTTCGTCAGCGACATCAGCGACAGCGAGTTCAACACGAAGTGCAACCTGACCACCGGCACGGGCTGCGTGATGCCGCCCAGTGGCCCTGGCCATTTCTACCCGTACTTCACGCTGGCCAAGGTCAACGGCGGCTGCGTATGGGAGTTCGGCAACATGAGCAACGGCAACACGTTCGGCCCGGACCCGGCCAGCCCGGACGGCCAGTACGGCAAGGTCGGAGCAGGCACGCTCGGCGCCTTCGCCAGCGCGGTCCAGCCCAACCCGGTCTGCAAGTAACCGCCGGCGGGCGCGGGCTCAGGAATTGCGATTGCGGAACCAGGCAAGCAAATCCGAGCCCGCGCCCTCGTCGAGGTTGCCGGCGCACCGCCATTTCGCCTTTCCTGCCGTAAAGATGCGCGTCGGGTCGGTCAGGCTCTTCGTCTTGATCAGCACGCCCTTCTTGAGCTGGAAGGCCGTCATCCCGATGCCGCGGCGCTGCAGGTAGCGCAGGTACGCGGGAATCGCCTTGGGCGCGTCTGGCCAGCACTCCGACTTCGCGGCCGCGTAGTTCGTCCACTCGGCGTCCACGATCGGCGCGACGTGCCTGAACAGCATCCAGCCGAAGTCGGAGTACCACTGGGCAGCGGTATGCGCTCCCTTCGGATGCTGGAACGCATAGACGATGTTGCTGCCCTTGAGCAGGTGGCCGGCGAGCCCGTTCAGCGAGTTCGCGAAGCAGGGGCCCTCGGCCCAGAGCAGGTTCTTCGCCCCGTCCGCGCGCACATCGCTGACCAGTGCCTGCATGCCCAGGTAAGCCTTGCCCCTGAAGATGCCGCCCCGGTGCCAGAACGTCCAGTCATCGCTATTGCCGCACGCCAGCTCCATGAAAATCCTGGGCTGGTTAAACAGATCGAAGATCACCTGCCGGTCACGGCCGTAGACGCGGCTCAGGTCCCGCCAGAAAGATACGGTCGCCCTCGTGGGCGCCAGCTGGTCGCTCTCGTCCTCGGTCTGGTCATTGAGCACCACGACGAGGCCGGCCTTCTCCGCGATCTTCACCTCGCCCTCGACCGCCCGCAGGAACGTCTTTGACAGCTTCGTGCCCTGGAGCCCGACGAGGTTGTCCTGCCCGAGCTGGAGCCGAACCGTATTGGCACACCAGAAGGCGGCGGCCGAGCTGATCTTGGCGTCGTCCAGCGGCACCAGGCTCTGGTAATCCTTGTTCCCCAGCCCGGGCACGGTGATCCCGTACGGCACGAACACCTTGCCGTGCGCTCCCGTGACCTTGATGCCATGGACCGTGAACGGCCCCGTCGCCTTGTGGCAGGCCTTGCTGGCGGCAGGCTGGTGAGCCCCGCCCGCGAACGCTGGCGTCGTTCCAGCGGCGAGCAGCGCGATCACGGCCGCGACCGCGGCGGCGCGAGCGGCTGACCCGCCCACTAAGCAAGACCTCGCTGAGCGCAGCGTCATCTGGTAACTCCCCTTCGAAGCAGTGACCTCAGACCGCCACGCTAGCGGCCACCCATCCCCCGGTCGAGCCCCGCCCACTCCCGTCCACCCACTCCTCTTGTCCACCCACTCCCCGCCCACCCACTCCTTGCCGGCCCACCCGCTCCCTTGCCACATGGGTTGCGGAATCGACGCTCGAAACTGGGTGTCGATTCGCGCACCCATGTTGCCGCGTCCCAGATCCGGCCGCCCCCTTTGCCTTAAATGCGCCTAGACCTGGATCACTGCCGTCACATTTACCACTCTGGTCACTTCTGTCGTGGACGTTCACTCGCTTGCGCGATGCATGTCCGGTCCGGGCCGGCCAAGGCCGGTCGAGGCCGAACCAGGCACGTGCGAATTCCCGTAGTGAGCAGCGTGGCCCTTCCTGTTGCTGTTGCGGGCGGCCCGGGTGAGCAGCGCGGCCCTCCCTGCTGCCGTCCCGAGAGCAGCAGGGAGGGCCACGCTGCTGTTGCCGCGGGGCCGTGAACAGCGACGTGACCCGATCTGCTGCTGTCGCGCTGCGCGCGGCCGGGTCAGTCCGAACTGCCCTGCCTGGTCGCCCGGCAGAAGGCAAGAGTTCCTTAGATCAATATAGTTCATATTATATATTGAAACGATTTCCGTGATGAGAAAGTCGGTCACCGTAATGGAGCCACAGCGCGGGAGCTCGGCATTCGACCTCGACGCCTACACCCGGCGGTCGCGCGAAGGTCCCTGCTTCGTGTGCGCGACCCTGGCTCACCGACCTCAGCGAGACGGAGTTCCTTGAGCTGCAGCGCATCGTGCGGATGGTCGGCCTGGCCGTCGCGGCGACCGTTCCGACCGAGCGGATGTACTCACTGAGCCTGGGCAGCCAGCAGGGCAACGCTCATCTGCACTGGCATGTGGCACCGCTGCCGCCGGGCGTGCCGTATGAGAAGCAGCAGTTCTACTCGCTGATGGCGGAGAACGGGGTGCTCGACCTCGACGATGCGGCGCGGGCCGCGCTGGCCCGCGCGATTCGCTCTCAGCTGCCGAGCTGACTGGCTAGCGTGGAGCGGATGATTACTGAAACTGACATCAAGCTGGGCGATGGCCGCGTGCTGCATGTTTACGACACTGGCGGCGGCGAACGCGATCTCACGGTGTTCTGGCACCACGGCACGCCGAACATCGGGTCTCCGCCCGCGCCGCTGTTCCCGGCCTCGGAACGGCTTGGCATCAGGTGGGTGTCCTACGACCGGCCATCATATGGCGGGTCCACCCCGCGGCCCGGCCGCGACGTGGGCTTGGCGGCTGAGTATGTCCAGGCCGTGGCCGACGCGCTTGGCATCGGGCGATTCGCTGTCCTGGGCCACTCTGGCGGCGGCCCGCATGCGCTGGCCTGCGGCGCGCTGCTGCCGGACCGGGTGCTCGCCGTGGTCAGCGGCGCCGGGCTGGCGCCGTTCGGCGCCAAGGGACTCGACTGGTTCGCCGGCATGGCAGCCGGCGGCGAGGCGGCGCTTCGCGCCGCCGTCCAGGGCCGGGCGGCGAAAGCAGCCTATGAGGCGGCACCAGGCGATGGAGACATCGGGTTCATCCCGGCGGACTTCGCGGCGCTGAAAGGCGACTGGTCCTGGTTCGGCCCGATCGTCTCGGCCGCCACGTCGGCCGGACCCGACGGGCTCATTGATGACGACCTGGCTTACGTCGCGCCGTGGGGATTCGATCCGGCGCTGATCACCGCGCCCGTCCTGCTCATCCACGGCGAGCGAGACGGGATGGTGCCCTGCTCGCACAGCAAGTGGCTGGCCGGGCATTGCCCGACCGCGCAACTGCTGCTGTATCCCGATGACGGGCATATCTCAGTGCTCGGCCATGCTGAATCGGCCCTGGAATGGCTCGCGGAGCGCGCACGGTCCTAGATAACCGGTTGGCGCGGCCCGGCGAACTCGCGACAATGCGCTGGTGACCGATCGAGAAGCGGTGCAGGATACTGACGGGGTCATCGTCAAGGGTCAGCGGTATGTCTCGCTGGTGACGACGCTGCTGCAACAGCTGCGGCTGGCCAGGCCCACGGGCGGGATCTGGGAGGCGGCGGACTTTCAGTGGGCATGGCGCAGGCCACGGGCTACGGACGCGCGCGGGCAGCTGTTCTGGCTGGACGACGCCGGCGAGCCGCTGGCCGCCACCGTGCTGACCGAATTCAGCACGAGCGTGCAGTGCGATGTGCTGGTCCTGCGTGATGACCCTGGCTACCGGCGCAAGATCTGGCAGCAGGCGATCCGCTGGGCGGGAGCGGCGGCCGAGTTCGTGGTCCGCCAGGATGACGAGCCAGGTCTCGCCGCGCTCCGAGAGGCCGGCTATCGCCTGGTCGATGAACGAGGAGTGGTCACCACCTGGCTGGACGCGGCCCGCCTGCCTAAGATCCCGCCGTTGGCCGCCGGCTGACGAGTTGCTGTCGCGCGCGCAGGCCGGCGATATGCCCCATCCGATGACCGGACGCAACGGCGCCGAGGTCGAGGCCCGGCTGCGGACGTGCTCGCTCTACCGGCCCGAACTGGACCTGATGGTGCGGGCACCAGACGGCGAGGTCGCGGGTTACTCGCTGTACTGGGCGGACGACGTGACCGGGGTCGGGCTTCTCGAGCCCATGCGCACCGAGGAGGCCCACGAGCGACGCGGGATCGCCAGCCACATGCTCGCGGCCGGGCTCGACCTGCTCGCCGCCTGCGGCTGCCAGCGGCTGAAGGTAGCCAACGACATCCCCCTGTACCTGCGCGCCGGTTTCGTGCCGCTGCCTGAGGCGACGGCCCAGGTCTACGCGCGGGCAGCCGGATAGTCCGTTGCCCGCCCGGCGAGGACGATCTAGGATCAGAGTCCTGTGCCGCATAGCGCGGCGACGGCTGAGCACGGGAGGGAGGTGCGCGATGTCCAGTTACCTTCAGGCGCCTCCGGTGGCTGTCAGCTAACCAGCCAGGGTCGCGCCTCTGTGACTACAGAGGGAACGACATGACTTCTGATCAGACTGCGGTACCCGCTGCCCGCATCGATGACGTCCCGGCTAGCTGGGACGAGCGGGCGGTCCTGACCGCGATGCTCGGCTACGTCCGCGATACCGTCCACGCCAAGTGCGCGGGGATCTCGGAGGCGGATGCCCGCCGGGCGCCGCTCGCCAGTTCGCCGCTGACAACTATCTCCGGGCTCGTCAGCCATCTTCGCTGGGTGGAGCACTCCTGGATCGAAGCCACGCTGCTCGGCGGGACCAACCACGGCCCGTGGACGGACGAAGACCCCGACCGCGAGATGCGGATCGCGGTCGACGTGCCCATCGCGCAACTGCTCGCCGAGTACCGGGCGGCGTGCCTTCGGCACAGCGAGCTGGTGGCGTCGCTCGACTTGGACACGCCTTCGGCCGGGCGGCTGGACTGGCGGGATGAGCCGGTGACGCTGCGGTGGATTCTGTTTCACCTGATCGAGGAGACCGCACGGCACAACGGTCACATCGACATCCTCAGGGAAATGGCCGATGGCGTGACCGGCCGGTGACCTAGCACCAGCGGCGGGAATTGAGGGCGGCGGGCGAGCTGGCCTGTAGGCCGGATCCTGTGCACCCGCTTTCGCGGGCCGACGGTCATCCATCTAGGGCTGCCGTTGCCGGCAGCCTCGTGCGGTCTACCCGCGGACTCGGGCGGGCCGCCCTCAATCGCCCGCGCAGGCGCGGCGCCGTCCCGGCGCCTTGCCCTCTTGACCTTGCTCCAGGTGGGGTTTACCGAGCCACCGCAGTCACCTGCGGTGCTGGTGGTCTCTTACACCACCGTTTCACCCTTACCGCCAGGCCGGACGCTCTCACGCCGACCGGCGGCGGTCTGTTTTCTGTGGCACTGTCCCGCGGGTCACCCCGGGTCGGCGTTACCGACCACCTTGCCCTGCGGAGTCCGGACCTTCCTCGGCGATCCCGGCGAACCGGAACCGACGCGACCGCCCGGCCAACTCGCCCGTCGCCTACCTCAGTCTAAGCCCGCCCTTCAGCAGGCCCGGCAATGGGCGGGCTCGCGTGGCGTGAGTTGAGGTGCTGCGGTGTCCGGGAGGGTTGTCGTGCCCTGGCTGGAGAGTTGTCGCGCCCGGGAGAGTTCTCGTCATGATCCAGGAGCGTTACCGGGTGCCTGAAGGAGCGCTTTCGTGTTCAGGAGGATTGTCGTCGGATAGTCCGGTCAAGTCTCCTCCACCCGGAAATCCTCCTCCCGGGGCACGAGAACCCTCCTAAAGGCGCAGCCTCACGCCGCAACGTTCACACATATGTGATGCGGGTGTGGCTTCTGTGGAGTGAGTGGTTGATCAGCACCCCGGCGGCGGCCCTGCCCGGGAAGGGCGGGTACTGGGGACGCGGGCTAACGGCGGCGTTTGGTGGTGAGGTGGGCGGTGTCGTTGAGTGAGCGCACCACCGCTGAACCGTTGTCGTAGCAGTCGACGTGGCACAGCGAGGCGACATCAAGATTCATCCGGAACATGGCCTCGGGCGGCGCCAGCAGTGCCCGGCACACCAGCGTCTTGATCGGCGTCACGTGGCTCACCGCCACCACGGTTGAGCCCCTGTAGGCAGCGATGAGCTTGTCCAGGCCGTTCAGTACGCGCAGCGCCACCATCGCGAAGCTCTCGCCGTCGGGCGGGGCCGCGTCCGGGCTTGCCATCCAGGCAGCGAGCTCGTCCGGCCACTTGGCTGACGCCTCGGCGAAGGTGAGGCCCTGCCAGGCGCCGAAGTCCGCCTCGATCAGCTCCTCGTAGATCACCAGCGGCACGCCCGTGGCTTCGGCGACGGCCTCGGCGGTGCGGCGCGCCCGCTGGAGCGGCGAGCTGATGATGACCGCGATGTCCGTGCCTGCGAAGGCCAGGCGGCGCGCGGCGAGCTGGGCCTGCCTGATGCCCTCTTTGGTGAGCGGCGTGTCGGCCCGGCCCGAGAACCTGCGCTCGCCGGACAGCTCGGTTTGCCCGTGCCTCAGCAGCAGCGTGGTCGTCGGCTTGCCGAGCGGCGAGCCCCAGCCCGGGCCGCTGCCGGCTCCTGCTCCGGGCTCGGTCACAGGCCGGACTCTGGCGTCCTCACGAGAATCCGGCGGCACTCCTCGCAGCGCAGCACCTCGTCGTCAGGCGCCGCCCGGATTGCGTTCAGGTCGACCGTGTTGAGCGCCAGGTTGCAGCCCTGGCAGCGACGCAGGCGCAGCGCGGCCGCGCCGACACCGGCGTGCTGCGCCCTCAGCTTGTCGTACAGCTCAAGCAGGCCGCCTGGCATGGCTCCGGCGATCTGGGTCCGCGTGGCGCTCGCTTTGGCCGCCTGCTCGTCGAGTTCGGCGAGCGCGTGGTCGCGCGCCGCGATGGCGGTCTGCAGTTCGGCGCCGACTTCGCCGCGCTCGGTGGTCGCGGCTTCCAGGCTGCTCTGGTTGGCCTCGCGCCGCTCCATTACATCAAGAACGATTTCCTCAAGGTCAGACTGCCTGCGCTGGAGTGACTGTATCTCGGACTGCAAGTTCTCAAGTTCTTTGGCGGAGCTGACCATGCCGCCATCCAGCCGCTCCCGGTCGCGCTGGATCCGGGACCGCACCTGCTCGACGTCCGCCTCGGCCTTGTTCTGCTCGCGGGCAAGGTCGCTGCTCCGCGCGGTCATGGCGGCCGCTGAGTCACGCAACTCCGCGTCGCGGCTGTCAAGCCTGGTGATCTCGGCGTGCTCAGGAAGCCCGCGCCTGCGATGCGCGAGCCGGCGAAGCTCCGCGTCGATGTCTGCTAGCTCAAGCAGTTGCAGCTGTGCCTCGGGCGATGCTTTCACGTTGCCACGTTAGCCTGCCGCGCCACCAGAGTGCGCCGAATGCCGGCGGGAGCGGCTCTATCGCGACCTCACGGCGGGCAGGCCCTGTTACTTAGGCGGCAGCAAGACCTTGTCGATCAGGTAGATCGTCCCGTTGGCCGTCTTGATGTTGCCGCAGAGCACGGTTGCCCGGTCCACCTGATAGGCGCTGCCCCGCTTCGCCAGCGCCAGGTCACTGCCTGACAGCGACCTGACGCTGCCACCGCGCGCGATCGCGGCTGGCGTGACCTGCCCGGGCACGACCTGGTGCCGTACAACCTTGACCAGGTTGGCCGGCTTGCGCAGGAAGCTGACTTCGCTCTTCGAGAGCTGGGCGAAGGCGCTGTTGACCGGGATAAAGAGGGTCAGCGACCGCATCTTGTCCAGCTTGCCTTTCAGGGCCGCCGAGCTGATCGCTGAGCTGAACACCGATAGCTGCGGGTTGCTCTCCGCCGCGGCGACCGTCCGCTGCCTGCTGAGTGAGCCGAAGCTCCCGCTGCCTCGGGCCGGGATGAAGCCGCAATCGGCACCGACATGCGCGGCAGCGGCAGGCGAGGGGAACGTGCTCGGGATAGGCGGCGGTCCGGTCGGCGACGCCGGCGACGCCGGCGAGGTGCCGCAAGCCGTCCCGGCCAGGGCGGCGAGAGCTAGCATGCCAAGGCCGGCGGCGCGCCTCGCTTTGGCGACGGCCCGGCTGGTGACGGGTGAACGCACTTCGGACGGCGCAATCGAACGCATGAGGTACCCTTGCCCGCTCGGCCGGACTTAACCTGCGACCTGGCGCGACAGTGCCGAGTTATTACCGCGGGCTGCCTGGGCCGTGGTAGCTAGCGGTTCGGGCTGATCACGACCAGGAGGACTGAGGTCGGCTCGGCGGTGCCACCGGCCGGCTCGATGCTCAGGCCAATGGCGTCGCCCGGCGACAGCCCGTACACGACGGCTGGCCCGGCCATGCCGCCGGCCGCTGGCCTGAACATCCCGGCGGGGCGGTCACCGCCCGGGCCCATCAGCCAGAGCTCGTAAGCCTGGCCGCTTGGCAGTCCCGGCAAGCCGTGCGCGGCGAAGACCAGGCAGTGCTCCAGGTGCGACATGACCACGGTCGCGCTGCCGCCGGTGCTGACGTTGGAAGTCGCCATGGCCGCGTCCGGCGCGTTGAGCACGGTGGCGATCACGTGATCTTGCCGCTGCGAGTGATGCAGCTGCTGCATCGCGCTATTGGCGACGAGCCCGAAGCTCGTCACGGCGGCGATCACGAGCGCCGCGGCGGCCAGGGCAAGCCGCGCAGGGAGGTTCGCCGGCCAGGCCCGGCTGGCGAGTCGCCGCCAGCCTGGCGTACCCGGGCGCTCTGCTTCCTCGCGGTGTTCTGATCGCGGCTCCGGCGCGACCGGGGCGAGCTGACTGGTCAGGAGCGCCGCGCGGATCGTCCGCTCCCTGAGTTCCGGGCGCGGTTTCCGGGCCGCGGCCATGCCCAGGCGCGCGGTCGCCTCGCGCAGCTCGCGTACATCGTCTCGGCACTGCGCGCAGCCGGCGAGGTGCCTGACGAACTCCTCGCGCTCGCCGGGAGTGACCGCGTCCATGACGAAAGGACCGGCCAGCGTGTGCAGTTCGTAATCGGCGGCCATGGTCACGACACCCCCAGGCAGTCCCTGAGCTTGATCAGCCCGTCACGCATTCTCGTCTTGACCGTGCCGGCCGGGACGCCGAGCAATTCGGCGACTTCGCGGTAGGTGTACCCGCTGTAGTAGGCGAGGTTGACGCACTCGCGCTGCAGGTCGGTGAGCGAGGACAGGCAGCGCTGCACCCGTTCGCGGTCCAGGTTCGCCTCGACGGCCTCGGTGACCTCGTCGTAATCGATCAGCGCGGTAGCCGCGCGCTGCTCCCTGATCGCGTGGCTGCGCTCCGACCTGACCCGGTCGACGGCCCGGCGGTGCGCCATCGTCATGACCCAGGAGGCGCCGCTCCCCTGCTGCGGATCGAACCTGCTCGCCGTGCGCCAGATCTCGAGCAGGACCTCCTGCATGACCTCCTCGGCCTGGGCGGGGTCGCGCAGCACCTTCCTGACGGTGCCGAGAACCCAGGCGCCGGCGTGGTCGTAAACGGTCTCGTAGGCGCGCTCGTCACCGAGGGCGACCGCTGTGAGCAGTTCGTCGAGGTGCCTGCCCGCGCCGCCGGCCCAGGCGGCATTACCCAGCCGCTCGCGGCCCGGCTGCCCGCCTTCGTCGGTCATGCTCACACTTTCTATTCGTCGCAGGTCACGCTTTGGCTTGGAGGTGCGGCCCGCCCGCCCAATCCGCGGCCGGCGCTGCTACGAATATCCAATGTGACCCTCAACCACCGTATGCGCGCGCGAGGCACGCTCGTCGGCTTGCTGTCCGGAGCCGTCGGCGTCTGCGTGGGCTTCCTGATCGCCGGGTTCACCGGCCCGGTCGGATCACCCGTAGTCGCCACCGGTGAAGCCTCCATTGACCTCAGTCCCCCGGCCGTCAAGAACTTCGCGATCAAGGAGTTCGGCAGCCACGACAAGCTCGTCCTGCAGATCGGCGTGGTCATCGTGCTGGCCCTGTTCGCCGCGTTCATCGGCGTGCTGGCGCAGCGCAAGGTCGACCGCGGGCTGGCCGGGGTCGGCGTCTTCTGCGTCGTCGGCCTGGCGGCGGCGCTGACCCGGCCGACCTCGACTCCCGCTGACGCGCTGCCGACGCTCATCGGCTCAGCGGCGGCCGGGGTCGTGATGGTACTGCTCACCCGTGCCTCGGGAGCGGGCAGCGCGGAGGCGGTCGCGGCGGTCGCGGCGGCGAGCGACCGCAAGGGCGCGGGCAGTCACGCGAAGCGGGCCAGCCTGTCGGTGAAGGAGCCGCCGCGACGGCAGTTCATGACGATGAGCGCCACTACCGCGGGCGGGGCGGCAGTCGCCTACCTGGGCGGCCGGCTGCTCAGCGAGCGGTCGGACGTCACCCTGGCCGAGCGGTCGCTGAAGCTGCCGAAGCCGGCCGTGCCGGCGCCGCCGCTGCCGCCTGGGGCGGACCTGAGGATTCCCGGGCTTAGTTCCTTCATCACGCCGAATGCCTCGTTCTACCGGGTCGACACGGCCATCGTCCTGCCGCAGATCCCGCCGGCGAGCTGGCACCTGCGCATCCACGGCATGGTCAGCCGGGAGCTGACGCTGAGCTTCGACGACCTGATCAGGCGGCCTCTGATCGAGGACTACATCACCTTGACGTGCGTCTCCAATCCAGTCGAAGGCCCCTACGTCGGGAACGCGCGCTGGCTCGGGGCGAGCTTGCGCTCGCTCTTGCGCCAAGCCGGCATCAAGGCCGGGGCCGATCAGCTCTTCTGCACGTCGTTCGACGGGTTCACCTCCGGCACTCCGGTGGCGACCGCGATGGACGGCCGGGACGCCCTGCTCGCGGTGGCGATGAACGGCACGCCGCTGCCGGTCGCGCATGGCTTCCCGGTCCGCACGGTGGTGCCCGGGCTGTACGGCTACGTGTCCGCGTGCAAGTGGATCACCGACATCGAGGTGACGACTTACAGGAAGAACGTCTCCTACTGGGCGCAGCGCGGCTGGACAGCGCAGGCTCCGATCAAGACCGAGTCGCGGATCGACGTGCCGGGCGGGCAGGGCTCGATCAAGGCGGGCCGGACGCCGATCGCCGGCGTCGCCTGGGCTCAGCACAAGGGAATTGACGCGGTCGAGGTGCGGGTCGACAAAGGCCCGTGGCAGCACGCCAAGCTGGCCCAGGTACCAGGTATCGACACCTGGCGGCAGTGGGTGACCTTCTGGGACGCCACGCCTGGCAGTCACATCATCGAGGCGCGGGCGACGGACGCGACCGGTTTCACCCAGACGGCGATGCAGGAGCCGCCGGAGCCGAACGGCGCCAGCGGCTACCCGATCGTGCAGGTCTCGGTGACCGGCTAAGGTCCTTGCTCATGGCCGCACGCGAGATTAACGCTGTCGTGTTCGACATCGGCGGAGTACTGCTCGACTGGGATCCCCGGTATCTCTACCGGCGGCTGATCGACGATCCGGCCGAGCTCGATGACTTCCTTAACCGGATCTGCACGCCGGAGTGGCACCAGGCTCATGACCTCGGCGTGGACACCGGGGAGTCGTGCCGTGAGCTGGCGAGCCTGCATCCCGAGCACGCCGGGCTGATCATGGCGTGGTCAGAGCGCGGCGAGGAAATGGTCGCGGGGGCGATCGAGGACACGGTGCGGGTGCTGGCCGAGCTGAAGGCCGCCGGCGTGCCCTGTTTCGTGCTCAGCAACATGGAGCCTGACCGGTTTGAGCTGCGCCGGACCAGGTTCGGCTTCTTCGAGTTGCTCGATGGCTGCGTGATCTCCGGCGTGGAGGGCGTGATGAAGCCCGACCGCAAGATCTTCGATGTGCTGCTGGCCAGGTACGACCTGGAGCCGGCCAGCACGGTGTTCATCGATGACCGGCCCGTCAATGTCACGGCAGCCAGAGAACTGGGCCTGGTCGCGATCGAATTCACGACCAGCGCCCAGCTCAGGCGGGAACTTCGCGATCTCGGGCTGCCCGTCGCCGAGCCCGGCTAAGCGGCCGCGTGCTTGGTATCGCTAGCTGTGGCACGCCCCGGTGGTGACCTTGGCGACGACGAATCCGTCCAGGCCATTTCCGGTCACGGCTGCGCCGCTGTCGTCTTCGAACTTGTAGAGCCGGTGGCCGCGGTAGGTGATCTGGCGCAGGTGCGCGAATTTCGCGGTGCCGATGCACTTCACGCCGGTCGGGACCACGGTCGAGCCCTTGGGCAGCACCAGCGGCGGCCAGATCGTCAGGCAATCGCCCCGGCAGTGACCGCTCGGCAGTATGTACAGGCTGCGGTTGTCATGCTTGGCCGCCAGCATCTTGCCGAATGGATGCCTGGTGACCTCTTTGACTACCTGGCGCTTGTGCGTCTTGGCCCCGGCCGCTTGCGCCGCTGAAAGGCTGGCTCCCACGGCGGTCAGGCTGCCCGCCGCGACCACGGCCGCCGTCGCGCGCATCATCCAGCGTCGGCGACTCGCGCCGCCACCACTGCTCGTCACATCGCACCCCTAGTTCTCGCATCGGTTCCGACACCAGGGATACGTCGGCGGCGCCAATCCGGTTCAGCCTTCTGGCGCGGCGTGGTGGCATGCCGTTACTGTCAGCCTGCGCAGGGTTACAGCAATTGGTCGCGTACCTGGCCGTACATGTAAGCGCCGAGCCACCGGCCCATTTCGTCGAAGAGCCGCCGCCGCTGCGGGCTCGGCGGCAGGCCCGGGCGCGCGCCCTCCCCCGCCGAGGCGTCGATCTGCAGCCAGGTCACGTGCTGGCCGAGCCGGATGCCCGCGCCGTTGCGCTGCTTGCGCCTGGTGTCGCGCCACTGGCCGGCAGCGGAGACAACCAGGACGGGGCAGGCAATGTCCAGTCTCGCCCGGGCCCGGCCGAAGTCCGGTGCGGACAAGATGAGCGCGTCGACTGGCTTGCTGACCGGGCGGGCGTCGCACCACAGTGCCGCCGTCAGCGCGGCCGAGCCTTGCGCGCTCAGGATAATCGCGTCGATGCCGTCGGCCTCCCGCAGATGAGCGCAGGTCGCGTCGAGGCTGTCGAATGCCGACTGCGGCGACCTGGCCGCCGCGCCGCGCCGCGCTGAGGGCAGCAATTCAGCCGGCTCGACGTCGGTCAGGTAGAAGTGAAATCCGCGCTCGTTGTACCACCGGACCAGGTCAGCCGGCGCCAGCGAGTCGGACAGTTCGTGCAGGTGCAGCACGGCCCTCCGGCTCGGCCTGACCGACCGGCGCACGAATACGGCCGACCCGGCATCCTCCCGCTCTGGAAGCGCGAGCGCTTCGTACTCGTCGGCCTGGCCGCCGAGTTCGCCGCCATGATCGGTAATGAGACCCATTTAGCTTGCCGTTCCTGTCCGCACGCCCGACTGACGCTCCTTCGGTCTCAGTCACTGCCTGTCGCGCCAAAGCGTGCGCGGAAAGTCACTGTCAGTGTCGCACTGTAATCGGGCTGCCGCCGGTAAACACGCGGAGTGACGCACGATATGGGAGCGGCGTGACGGCTGCGGCTGGCTGGCCGCTGGCCTTGCGAGGCCCGGCGTCGTGTCATTGCTGGCGTGGCTCTTTCGGGGTGAGCCAGCTGGGTGGTGCCGTGCCCGGGAGGTTTGTCCTGCTCCGGGAGGAGAGTTGCCGTGTCCGGGAGGGTTCTCGTCCTTACCGTGGAGGGTTTCCGGGTTCCTGAAGGAGCGTTGCCGCATGAAGGAGGGTTGTCGTCGTATAGTCCGGTCAACTCTCCTAGATGCGGAAACCCTCCTGCACGAACCCGGAAACCCTCCTGCGAGAGCAGCCTCACCCCGAAGAGCCGCACCCATGGGGCATTGCTGGCGCGATAGCGCCGCCGCTGTGGCATTGCTGGGCCTGCCAGGGCCTCCCCGAGCAGCCACAGATCCCGCGTTGCGGCATTGCCGGGCCAGCCCAGGGCCAGCCGAGGCCGCGCGGGACTTCGGCGCGGCAACCGAACGCGCTGGCTGCCTCGTTCCTTGAACGACTCCCCGGAAACGCTGGACCGTGACGCGGGCACGACGCCGAGCCGACCGTCATGGCTTCCCTGCGGGAGCGCCAGTCTGCGCCAGGCATCTGCTCTAGCTTGCGGGCGACCTCGCGATGCCGCACCAGGCCGGGACCTCGGCCGGGGAGTCGTCGGGGCCTGGCCGCCATTGCTGGAGCTGGACTACCCCCGGGTCGGCCAGTGCCATCCCGTCGAAGAAGCCGGCGATCTGCGACTTGTCGCGCATCGTTCCGCGCGCCACCGCAAGCCTGGTGTTGAGTCCTTTGGCCATCGCGGCCATCGCGGCCGGGCGGATGTCGCTCGCCGGATGCGAGAGCACCAGATAGCTGCCCGGCGCGAGCCGGCTCATCAGCCTGCCGACTACACCGTGTGGATCGTCGGCGTCAGGGATCAGGTGCAGCATGATCATCAGCATCACCGCGACTGGCTGGCTGAGGTCGAAGGCTTTCGCCGCGCCGTCCAGGATCTGGTCCACCTCGCGCAGGTCATTCTGAAGATAGGCGGTGGCACCCTGGGCAGAGCCGACGAGCATCGCCCCAGAGTGCGCCATTACGGCCGGATCGCTGTCCACGTAGACGATCCGGCTGGCAGGCGCGACTGCCTGTGCCACCTGATGGGTGTTGCTCGCCGTCGGCAGCCCGGCACCGATATCGAGGAATTGCCTGATGCCGCACTCCCCCGCCAGGAATCGCACGGCTCTGACCAGGAACGCCCGGCTGGCCCGCGCATCGGCGACAATCCCGGGATTGGCGGCAATCGCATGCTCAGCAGCCTCCCGGTCCACCGGATAGTGAATGTCGCCGCCGAGCCAGTAGTTATAGACCCTGGCAATGCTTGCGACGGCTGGAGCAGCCTGCGGTGCGCCGCTTTCGCTCACGCCGTAATCTTAGGCTGCGGGCGGGCTGTGGCTGTGCAGGACCCGGGTACCGTCCGGGCTTCGGGCGGTGGTGGTGCCATCCGGGTTAAGGGTGATCGTCCAATTCCACTGGTGCACCAAAATCAGATGGTGAAAGGTGCACAAAAGCAGCAAATTAGTCAGTTTGGTGGCGCCGCCGAGCTTGCGGGGGATGACGTGATGGACCTGGCACCCGGCGGGCGGCTGGAGGCAGCCGGGGGCGGCGCAGTGCCGGTCCCGGACGATGACGGCGCGGCGCAGGTGCGGCGGGATGGTGTCGGTCGCCTTGCCGGCGTCCAGGGGCAGGCTGACTGACCCGGCGGGCGGGGCGAGCTTGCCGGTGCGCAGGTACGACGCGAGGCCGTGCGGGCCGGAGAGCAGCGCGACGGCGTTCGCCGCGATGAGGTCGCGGACCTGCCGGCGGACCTGGTCCCGGCTCCGCGTCCCGGGCGCGGTGCCGCAGGACGGGCAGCCGCCGCTGCCGGGGGTGCCGGCCGTGCCGGCGCCGCTGCCGGGGCCGGTGAGCGGGCGGGTGAGCAGGGCGGTGAGCCGGTCGAGCAGGTCGTGGTCGAGGTGGCCGGTGACCATGGGGATGATCGTGGCGTCGCATTCGTCGCCGGGCATGGCGGCCGTGCCGGGCAGTACCGGGACCGGGGCGGCGCTGCCGTCGGGGGTGAGCCGGGGCCACAGCCGGTCCCGCCACCCCGCGCCTTGCCACCAGTTCCCGGGTTCCGCATGCGTGCTGCCGCCGGGGCGTCCTGGCACGCCTGCCTGGCCGTTTCCGTGCTCGCTGCCGCCGGGCAGGGTCCCGCCGGGCCAGCCGGAGCCGCCGTCCGGGCTGGTCTCGCCGTCCGGGCTGGTCCCGGCAGCGGGGCTGGTCTCGTCGGCTGCGCTGCCCATTCTGCGGAGGAGGTCGTCGAGGGTGATGTGGAGCTGGATCTGGGTGGGCTGCCCGGCCCGGTCCGGGACCATCCCGGCCGCGATCAGCCGCCGGCACGCCTCGAACAAAGCGTCGTGGTGACGCTGCCGGATCGTGCGGGTGTCCTCCGGGCCAGCCTTCTTCCCCAGGGCGTCCAGGACGGCCCGCAGCGCCTCGGCGGAATCCCCGGTCAGGTCCCCGTCCAAGCGGCCGGTCCCGCCCAGGCCGGCCCGCAGCCGGACCTGCCGGTCCTCGAACCCCGGCTTGCCGCCGTCATCGTCGGGGCACAGGCGGCGGCGGATCTGGGCGGCCAATGCCTCCAGGTCATCCAGCCCCGCGCCGCCCGCCGCAGCCGCCAGCAAGATCACGTCCGCGTCCTCGCGGGCGGACACCGGCAGCGGGTCGGTCCAGTCACAGACCTGCCTCGCCCACGACGCCGACACCCTCCCGGCCGCCAGCGCGTCACGCACGGCCCGGTGAGAGTTCAGGCGCCGCATCCAGGACACGGCGGCGGAGGCGGCCGGGCTGGTGATCCGGGTCTGCCACCGCAGCCACGCCCGCGCCGTCCCCTGCCCGTCATCCTGAAAACCGCACTGCGCGTCGAACGCCGACAGCACCGCCGACCGCGCAGCCACCTGCACCGACGCCGCCCGCTCCAGCCCGCGCAGGCACTCCGCCTGCACCACCACCGGCACCGACGCCAGGTCAGCGGACGCCAGCCAGCCCAGGCCAGCCAGCACCATCTCCATCGCCTCAGCGGGCGACCCCGGCCCCGGCCCGTTATCCCCGCGCATGCCAGCCGGCGCACCCGCCGCAACATAGCGCCGCTCACCCTGCTCGCACAACGGGACCACCTCCTCGCAAACGCCGACAACGACACCGGAAAGACACCCAGAACAGGGCAGGACACGAGGATCAAGCAGCAGGCACAACGCCTGCGCGACAAAAACGGAGGGCCGCTCGGCCGGGACAATCTCCCGCGAAGGGAGTCCAACAACGCCAGAAACAAACTCAGCTACAACGTCCCGGTGATGCCATCTCTCTGAACAACTACCAGCAGCCTAACAACACCCACTGACACTCAACCCCGGTCACAATCCCAGACCCCGATACCACCGAGGCGCAAGCTCCGTCAGAGGCGACGGTCAGTATCTGTGACGCAAGTTATTCTGAGCAACCGATCGACCGCGGTCGGCGGACTGATCCGTGCCCTGACTCGCAGGCCCGTGGCGAGCACGGCGATGCCCGGTCACCAGGACGAGCCGGTGACCGGGCGCCGCGAGGGCTGCCGTTGGCCTAGTGCTTGTCGAAGACCTTTCCTGGCGATCCGCACGAGGCGGCCTCAGAGGTGCATGACCTGTTCTCCGAGGACTCGTAGGTCTGGTTGAACACGTCCTCGAAGGTCCTGGAGGTAAAGCCGTTCTTGACGTGCTTACCCTTGAAGACCAGAGCCTTGACGACCTTGCGGATCACCGGCACCGACATCCCGATGACCACCAGCAGGCTGCCGAGGACAGAAGCGACCGCGATTGCCAGGTTGTGGGTCAGGATGCCGGTGATGATCCCGATCAGGGATTGGACGAAGGTGCCGACCTTGACGATGGTGCCGGGTACCTTCTCGACATCCTGGCCCATGTTGAGCGAGAAGTCGTACCAGATGTTCTCGCTCAGGCGGCTTTCCCGCTGGTTAGTCGCGTAGTCCCACCACAGGCCGGTGGGGTCGCTGAGTGAGACGGGGTTGTCGTCGGCGTAGGCGTAGGCCTGCAGCGTCTGGCTGAGCTGCGGGTCGACGGACAGGAACTGGCCGGTCGCCGGCTCGTAGTACCGGTTCAGCAGGTACACCAGGCCGTCGGAGTCGGTGTAGCCGCCCGAGAACCCGAACGGCGTGGTGGCGGTGAGGCCGCCCGTGGTCTGCGGGTTGCCCCAGGCGTCGTAGCCGGTCGTGCCGGTGAGCGCGCCGGCGGAGGAGACGGTCCCGCGGACCGAGCCGAGCGAGTCGGCGACCAGGTAGTTGATCGTGCCGGCCGACAGGCTCACCTGCTCGGCCGGGGTAGCGCCGCCCGCGTAGATATAGGCGCTGGACGAGTCCATGATCAGCTGCGGCACCGAAGGTACCGTGTTCCACACGAACTGCTGGGTGCCCGCGCTAGTGGTGGCGGTGGCGCGGGTGCCGGTGCCGTCATAGGTCGCCGCGGTCATGTTCGCGGCCGGGTCGTCGTAGGCGGTGAGCTGGCCGGCGCCGTTCCAGGTGCCCGAGATGATCGTGATCCGCTCTTGGTGCCGGTCAGCCGCTCCCCGTCGGCGTTGTAGGTATAGCTCGTGGCGACTCCCGACAGCGCGGCCGAGGTCAGCTCGCGAGCCGTGGTCGTAGCTGCCGGCCGCGCCGGTCGGCAGCGTCGTCAGGTTGCCGGTGGCGTCGAATCCGTAGCTGAGGGTGTGCCGGTGCCGGGCGTCATCGAGGTGACCCGGCTCTTGGCGTCGTAGGTGTAGACGGCGGGTGACTTGGGCGAGGCCGGCGTGTCGGTCTCCGACAGGATCGTCCCGGCCGGGCGAGTCGGAGTAGGCGAACGACTGCCAGCGTAGACGTTGCGTTCTTCAGGCTGATCAGCGACGGGTTGTCCGCCGGATCGTAGGTCGTCGCGACCGTGTCGCCGGACGACCCGAGAGCCATCGAGTTCGGCAGCCCGTCGGCGGTGTTCCCGATGGTGATCGGTGGTCGTTGAAATCGGTCACCGACGTCAGCAGGTCTGCGTTGTCGTAGCCGTAACCTACCGTGTCGGTGGTCGCCCAGGTCGCTGCGGCTGGCAGCGGATAGGTAATGCCGGTGACCTGCCCGTCGGCGTTGTAGCCGTAGCCGGTGGTCTGGCTGGCCCCGTTCCTGGCGGAGGTCAGCTCGCCGAACGGGTCGTAGCGATACGCCGACGATCCCGTCGCGTCGGTCATTGCCGTCCGGTTGCCGTTCGCGTCGTAGGCATAGCTGACCGAGTGCGCCGAGGCTCCCGAGTAACTGACCGACGCCGTCAGGTTCAGCGGCGTGTACGTCCAGGTCGTCGTGACGCCATTCGGGTCGGCCCTGGTCAGCATGTTGCCCGACGCGTCGTAGGTGGACGCGGTGGTGGCGCCGGACGGTGCCGCCGAAGTCGCTGGCGCCGTAGCCGACACGGCCTCGCCGGCCGAGTCGTAGGAGTACGTCGTCTGGTAAGCGGCCTGCGAGCGGGAAGGAGGTCGCCGACACCGCCGTACGGCGCCGAAGTCTCGCAGCTCGCCGTGCCGCGAGTGTTCCCGTCGCCCGGCACCACCGACGTCGTGTCGCCGTTCGGGTCGTAGCAGTAGCTCGACCGTCGACGCGGCCGAGGTACCCGAGCCCGTGGTCTGGGTCGCCAGCTGATCGGCATCGTTATAGGTGCTCGTGGTCACCTGGGACGGCCCGCCAGCCGCCGTGGCCGGGGCGGTCGTCGTGACCAGGTTGCCGTCGGCGTCGTAGGCATAGGTCGTCGTCTCCGACCCGGTCTGGCCGGCCGGAGCCGGCGTGGTGACAGCGGTCTTCTGGCCCAGGGCGTTGAACGTGTAGGTCGTGGCATCCGTGGCCAGCCGGTTGGTGTAACCCGGCGGGATACGACGTCGGACACGACGCCGCGGTGAGGCCGCCGGCGGCCACGCCGGCCGGCGGGACCCTCTGGGCGACGTTGCCGTAGCTGTCGTAGCAGGTCAGCGCGGCGTTGCCGTCCGGGTCAGTGACCACAGCCGGCCTATCGTCAGCGGTATACGTCGTGGTCGTGGTGAATCCGCGCGGGTCCTTGACGGTGGCCGGTTCCCGTCCGCGTCGTATCCGTAGGACGTGACCCTCGGCGAGTCAGTGAAGCCGGTGCCGCCACCTAGAGTAATCGAGTGGCCTGCCCGTCTGCGTTATACCCCGTAGTCGTCGTGTAGTTGCCGGCATTGCCGGCGGCGACATTGCCGTCTGGCGACACCTCGGTCTGCTGCTCGCCGTCGGCGTCGTAGGCGTAGGTAGTGGTGGCCAGTTCGGTGCCGTTGCCGTCCGGCGTAGCCGATGAGGTCAGGTCACCGGCGGAGTCGTAGCCGAGCTGGGTGACCGCGCCGTCGGGGCTGATCGTGGCGCACGGCAGCGTGACGGACGGCGGCACGGCGCCGCACGAGATCGTGGTGCCGCCTAGCGTGACGCAGTTCCCCTTGAACAGCTGGTAGTTGGTCTGCGAGTACGCCGCCGCGTGCCCCCGGCTCGTACACCCCGGTGGTGGAGTACAGCTCGTTGCCGTCTGTGTCGTACAGCGTGTACGCCACGCCCGGCGGCGGCGCTGCCGACGGCGGCGTGATCACCCCGCCGGGCGCGACCGGCGCCGGCCCGGTCTCCGAGGCCGAGCACCCGTCGCGGCCTGCGCGATGCCCTCGCAGCTAGCCTGGTTCAAGCTGGTGAACTTAGCCGTGGTCGGTGGCCGTCCCGCTGCCGACGCCGTCGGGCGCGGCCTGGGCGGTCTGGTTGCCCGCCGCGTCGTAGCTGTAGCTGGTCACGTTGCCGTTGCCGTCGGAGATCGCCGTGTTCTCCAGCGTGCCGCCGCCGGTACCGCCGGCGGTCTCGTCGGGAAGAAGTCCGCCTCGGTCGTCGGCGCGCCGCCGGTCTGGTCCGACTCGGCGGCGAGCGCTGCCCTGGACGTAGTAGTCGACGGTGGTATTGCCATCCGGATCGGTCACGGTCACGTAGCCGGTGCCGGTAGCCGCGTTCATGCAGTTCCCGGCGGCCGCGTTGACGCAGTAGTTGAAGCTGGTCCTGAACCCGCGCGGCGTCGGTCTGCTGGGTCACCCGCCCGGACGCGTCGTAGACGTTGACCGTCGCGTCCCCGGCATCGGGACCACCTGGCTGCGCGTTCGGGCCGGTGATGGTCAGCAGGTTGTTGGCGTTGAGCGGGTTGCCGGTCGAGCCCGGCGCCATAGGTATAGGTGGTGACATTGCCCATCGGGTCGGTGGCCTTGGTCAGGTCGGACCCGGTGTAGCCGTAAGCCCAGCTCCGGCCCATCGGGTCGGTCGCGGACGTGATCAGCCCGGCCGCGTTGAGACCGAGCACAGCGCCCGCCCGGAGGCCGAGGTCACGGTGTCGCACGCGCTGGCGGTGGCCGGGCAGAGGCCCGTGCCGGGCGCGGGCGTGCCGTAGCCGATCGTGAGCGAATCGCCCGCCGCGTCCGCCTCGCCGGTCAGCTTGCCGCTGGAGGCGTAGGTAAAGGACGAGCCGGGAGAGGGACTGAACGTGTAGGTGCCCGAGCTCAAGGTCAGCGTCGCCCCGACATCCTGCGGCAGCGCGCAGAACCCGCCCGCCTTGACGTACGGCGCGGTACACGACCCGCCTGACTGGGCGTAGAAGGTGACCAGCGAGCCGTCCGGCTGCGAGATCGTGATCCCGCCCGGCGCCGGCGACAGCCAGGACACCTGACCAGGCGCTGGCTCGATCGCGGTCGCGGTAGAGGAGATGACCTCGCGGACCAGGTTCCCGCTCTCGTCGGTCAGGAAAAGGTCACCGCTCGGGTCGACGGCGATTCCGAACGGCAGGTTCAGCACGGCCGACGTAGCCGGACCGCCGTCGCCCGACGAGGCGCCGCCGCTGCCGTCGGCGTGCCCGGCGACCGTATAGATGAAGCCGGCGGTCATCGACTGGCCCCGCTGGGTGCCGTCGGCGGCCGGGAGCTCCTGGATCCGGTCATTGAACCCGTCCGCGACGAAGATGTCGCCCGCCGAGTCCGACGTCACCCCGATCGGGTCGTTGAGCAGCGCCGCCGTGCCCGCGCCGCCATCGCCCGTGGCGCCGCTGGTGCTGCCCGGGTCACCGGCGACCGTGTAGATGTCGTTGGCGGTCATCTGCTGGCCCCAGTGCAGCCCGGTCTTGGCCGCGACCTCGCGCACCTGGTTATTGCTCGAGTCGGAAATGTAAAGGTTGCCAGCGGAGTCCGCCGTGACCCCGCCCGGGTTGCCGAGCAGCGCCGAGGTCGCGACGCCGCCGTTGCCCGAGTCGCCGAACGTGCCCGCCGGACTGCCGGCCACCGTATAGATGTCGCCGGCCGTCATGTGCCGGCCCCACTGCTCGCCCCCGGTGGCGAACACCTCCTGCACGCGACTGTTGCCCTGGTCGGCGATGTAGAGATCGCCAGCGGAGTCCACGCCCAGTCCCCACGGACTGTCGAGCAGCGCCGAGGCCGCTGCCCCGCCGTCGCCCGTCGCGCCGGACGTGCCGGCCGCCGACCCGGCGACCGTGCTGATGACGCCGGTCGAGGCGACGACCTTCTGCACCCGGTTATTGCCGGAGTCGGAGATGTAGAGGTTCCCGGCCGGGTCGACCGCCAGCCCGATGGGCACGTCGAGCAGCGCCGACGTGGCGGGACCCCCGTTGCCCGACGTCCCTGAGGTGCCGACAGCGCTGCCGGCCACGGTGTAGACGTCACCGGCCGTCATCGCGATGCCGAACTGGGTGTGGGTGGTCGCGGCGATCTCCTGCACCCGGTTGTTGAGCGCGTCGGCGACGAAGATGTCGCCCATCGAGTCGCTGGCCACCTCGTCGGGGTTGAACAGCGCCGCCGTGACCGCCGGGCCGCTGTTGCCTTCGGTGGTGAACGTGAAGCCGTTGCCGGCGATCGTGGAAATGTTCGCGGTGGACACCGAGACTTCCCGTACTCGCTGATTTCCGGAATCGACGATGTACATATTCAGCGAGCCGTCGAGCGTCACCGCGACCGGGGCATCGAGATCGGCGGACGTCGCCTTTCCGCCGTCACCTGAAAAGCCCTGAGTGCCCGTCGCCGAGCCGACGATCGTGTAAATGTCGTTCGCCGTCATCACGATGCCCCACTCGGTGTGAGCGGTGCGCGCGACTTCTTGCACCCGGTTATTTCCCGAATCGGTGACGTACAGCTGGACTCCGTTAGTGACCTCGACGTCGGTGGGGCCGATAGCGTCGCGGAGGTAGCCTTGCCGCCGTTGCCGGTGTCCCCTGAGACGCCCGTCGAGCTCCCGGCGACCGTGTACTCGTCGTTCGCGGTCATCGAGATGGCCCACTGGGTACCGGTCGTCTTGGGCATCTCGAGCACCCGGTTGTTGGCGGTGTCGGCGATGTAGAGGTCAGCGGTGCCGGCGCCGGTCGCGATCCCGGCCGCTCGTCCAGCAGGGCCGAGGTCGCCTTGCCGGCATCGCCCGAGGTCCCGGCGGTGCCGGCCGCGCTCCCGGCGATCGTGTACTCGTCGTCGGCGGTCATCGCGATGCCGCGCTGAGTGGCCGTCGTCCCGGGGATCTCGAGCACGCGGCTGTTGCCCTGGTCGACGACGTAGAGGTTGCCGCCGTTACAGCCCGGTCGTGTCTGACCAGACGTCGGTGGCGAAGTTGAGCACGCCGGACGTGGCCGGGCCACCATCGCCGTTGTCGCTGGCAGCGCCGTCGATCGTGTAGATGTCGCCGGGCACCGGGCGGGCGGTGGACAGCGAGGACGACCAGTTGTCCGTCCAGCCGTAGCCCATCGGGCCCGGCGTCCCCGTCTGCGTCTGCTGCTGCGCGACCAGCGCGTCGTAGCTCCGGCGCAGCGTCAGCGCAGGCCCGTAGGTCGGGATCGTGAGGTCGGTCGCCGACTGGCTGAAATCACCGTTCTCGGTGCTGACCGGGTCGCCGGCGCTGCCTTGCGAGACGGCCGGGGCGGCCGGGTTGGCTCCGCCGGTGGTGGCGCCTGCCGGCACCTCGCCACCGGTGGCCGGCGCCAGCGCCGCCGTGGCGGCCGATACCTGCGAGCCCAGCACCACGTAAGGCTGCCCGCTCGTCCCGTTCGAGGCGGTGAAGTTCGCCGGGGTCGCGGCCTTGTCGTAGCCCACCGGCGTGAACCCGGCTGGCCAGGCGTTCATCGTCTCCTGCACCGAGCAGGCCGGAGCGGCCCAGGACGACAGCGCGCTGCTCGGCAAACTGCCAAACGTGGAGGAACCTTCGGCTTCCCATGTGTTGACAGTGCCCGAGTTAGGGCAGCTTGCTGACTGGCCGGTCGCGGTGAAGCCGCCGCCGTCGACGTGGGCGAGGAGCGGGATCGCCGTCGCGGCGGCCGCGGTCGCGTACTCGCAGTTCAGCGACACGTACAGGCCGGTGCCGGTACCGGCCAGCGCGTAGGCGATGCTGTCGCCGATCAACGCGGTCCCCGCGGTGCCCGCCAGCGGGGGCGCTGTGCCGAGCACCGCGACATTGCCGGTGATCGCCGGCCCCCACGTCGCGGCCGTGGACAGAGCGTCGGCCGGGACCGTGGCCGCGCACGTGGTCGTGGCCGGGTCGCCGATGACTACCGCCGAGAACGCCTTGAACTGCGCGGTCGTCATCGCGTCCCAGGTCGCCGGCGTCGCCACGGTGACCGTGTCACCGGCCGGGACCGCCTTGGCCTCCGCGCTCGCCGTGCCGCCGTTCACGGTGGTCGACAAGATCAGCACCGAGCCCGATCGTCAGCAGGGCAGGCGCGAGCCAGGTCGCTACGCCCCGGCGGATCCTGGCCTGCGGGCCGCTCTCGCTGGCATCAAGCCGGCTTATTTCTCGTCTGGCCTTTCCCGGACGGCCGCGGCCGCCCGCATTTTTGCCCTGAAAAAAGCCAAAAATTGCCCAGCATGAACGCAATGGAATCATGATCGGTCCTTAGCGGGGAGAAGCCGATTTGCCCAGAGCGTAAATGCGGGTCAAGGACCGGTCAATAAGCTCGGACCGGAAGAGTTTCGGCAAAGTAAGGCGTCGTAGCCGCCGCGAGGGCGGCTACGACGCGCAGCTGGCCCGGCCCGGGGAAATCACCGGTATCAGGCTAGCCTTACTTGTGCTGAATAGCGCCGCTTAGATTACCTGAAAGCCACCCTTCGGGCTTACCTTTGCGGCCGGCGCAGGCGAGAACAAGGCTCGGACAAGAATCAGACAAGACTACCAGGATTCGGCGATGGGCGCGGTCAATTCGAGCTGGATGCCGTCAGGGTCCTTGAACGACAAGACCTCGATGCCGAACGACGGCAGGGCAGTGATCTCGCCGTGGGTCACGCCGCGTTTGTCGAAGAGCTCGATAGCGTGCTCCAGGTCGGCGTGACCCGGCACGCCGAAACTCAGATGATCAAGGCCGACCCGGTTAGGGTGGAACCGGTCCTCGTCCGGCGCCATCGGCCGCAGGCCCATCAGCAGGTTGCCGCGGATCATCACCACGCCGCCGAACAGCACCTTGAAGACCTCGCCCGCGGTCGGGTCAGCTGGCGGCGGCGAGCCCACCGCGATGTCGAAGCCGAGCAGGCTGGTGTAGAACTCCTTGCTGCGGTCCACGTCGGTGACCGTCAGCCGCAGGTGATGGATGTCACCCGCCGGGATCTGTCCGGGCATGACACGCTCCTTCCTGTACCTCCGCGAAGCTTGTCCGGCTCCGCCGTCGAATACTGCGCGATCAGCATCCCACCCCGTGACCCGACGTGCGCCGTAGTAGCCCTGCCGCCGCCCGCCAGGGGACGCGCCCGGCCCCGCACCAGGCCCACCGTTGTGACATAGGTGTGGCTCTTTCGGGGTGAGCCAGCTGGGTGGTGCCGTGTCCGGGAGGGTTGTCCTGCTCCGGGAGGAGAGTTGCCGTGTCCGGGAGGGTTCTCGTCCTTACCGTGGAGGGTTTCCGGGTTCCTGAAGGAGCGTTGTCGCATGAAGGAGGATTGCCGTCGTATAATCCGGTCAACTCTCCTAGATGCGGAAACCCTCCTGCACAACTAGCGAGGCCGCGTCGAGAAAGACGGAGTTAGCCATCCCCGAAGAAATTCATTACTCAGTGACAGCGGTTGCCGACCTGTATCCTGTAGCCGTATGGGAAATGAATCACGTAGTGCGTCCCGGCGGACTTGTAGTACAGGTTGACTGCCGTGGCGGCGCCAACTTTCGCGGTCGGCTTGACAACTATCACGAGGTTAATCACATCTTGCCCGCGTGTGTGCGCCACCAAGGCACCCGGAATCCGTTGCCGCTGTCCCCACCGATAGCCGGGCGGGTAACCCGACGCGGGCGGGTAACCCGGTCCTGAGTCGCCAAGCGGGCCGTCTGTCGGAACTACCCAGGCGGCGAGCAGGCGCAGGTGCCGGGGATGGGCCAGCGCGACTTTGTCTATTGTCGCTGTTCCGCCCATGTTGGGAAACTCATCAAAGCTGTCGTGCACAACCCCGCCTGACATCGTCGAGGCGCAGATCATTCCCGAGTTAGGGCCGGTGCCGCCGAACGGCCCGTCCGCGTCAAGACCGCGCCGGCTGCACGAGGTCGCCAGCAGGAGGGCAAGCCCGCAGGCCAGCCCTCCCATAGTGACGCGGTTCACCCGGATGCTCGCTGTCCTTTACTGAAGATTGGTCTCTTACTTTCAGGAGTTGCCGGACCTCGACACGTCCATGACGTTCCACGCTGCCTGGCTCGGGAAGTTGTTGGTGCCGCAGAGGAACTTGCCTATGAAGCATCATCGGCCAAGAGCCGGCACTGGCCCTCGCCTGAGCCGAGCCGGCAGTGAGCGATGCGGCTGACAGCATCCCGAGTGTCACCAGATTACGGGCACGAGCTAAAGGCATGAGAGCAGTCTCCTTGGTCTCCCGTTTGTCGTGACTGACTGCCTGGGGGCAGCGAGGACTACGGGTTGACAGCCTCAGATCCTCACGAGGGGTTCCAGCGGTCTGGCGCTGCCGCTTTAAGCAGCCAGGCCCGGCACCGGGCACAGATCGGACGTTGTTTCAATTTCTGGGTATGACTGATGCGTGGCCATCCACGACGTAGCGGCCAGGTTTTACCGCGAGCAACTGGCGGCCAGCTGGGTGCCCGGCTATCTCGCCAGGCGTGGCATCGGGACGTCGGCACAGCGACGCTGGCTGACCGGCTACGCGCCGGCCAGACCCGGCGCCCTGGTCCGTCACCTGCGGGCCGCCGGCTACCCCGATGCCCTGATCCTGGCGGCTGGCCTGGCGCGGCGATCGCGCCGGGGCTACCTCACCGATACCTTCCGCGACCGGGCCATGCTGCCCATCAGCTCGCCTGGCGGCACGATCGTCGCCTTCATCGGGCGAGCGGCCGAACGGGCCAATCCCGACGTGCCCAAATACCTCAATAGCCCGGGAACCTGCCTGTACGACAAGAGCCAGGCGCTGTTCGGGCTCTGGCAGGCGCGTGATTGCCTGACCGCCGGCGCCATTCCGGTGATCACCGAGGGTCCGCTCGACGCAATCGCGATCGCCATCGCGAGCGAAGGCAACGCTGAGGTCAGAGCTGAGGGCAGCGGCCCGGCCAGAGCCAGGTTCGCACCCGTCGCCCTGTGCGGCAGCGCGCTGACCGCACACCAGGTGTCCGCGCTAGCGACGGCGGGGAACCTGAGTGCGACCGGCGTAATCGTCGCCTTCGACGACGACGCCCCAGGCCGCCGCGCCGCCGTCCGCGCCTACCACCTGCTCAGCCCGCACGCCGCCCACCTGTCCGCCGTAGACCTGTCCGCCGCGCCCGACTCTCCCTGCGGCGACTGTCCCGGCCGCGACTCCCCGACCTCCAACTCCCCCGGCCGCGACCCGGCCCAGATCCTGCGCGACGAAGGCCCAGCCGCACTGGTGGCGTTGCTCACCCGTCGCCTGCACCCGCTCGCGGACCTGGTAGTCGATGCCCAGGTGGGACACTGGTCGCCCTGGCTGGATTTCGCCGAAGGCCAGATCGGCGCGCTTCGCGCGGCCGCCGGCGTCGTGGCCGCCATGCGGCCGCCCGAAGTGGGACGCCAGGTCGCCAGGCTCGCCGCCCGCCTCGACCTGGACTACGGCACGGTGACGGCGGCCGTGACCGACGCGCTGGAGCGGCACATCCAGGCGGGCGCTCAGGCCCCCCACCGGGACATCAATGGGCTTCGCCACTCAGTTGGTGGCCCCTCCATGTCCCATGGGTGAGGCTCCTTTGGGGTGAGCCAGCTTGGGTGCTGCGGTGTCCGGCAGAGTTTCGTCCCCCGGAAGGAGAGTTGTCGTGTCCGGGAGGGTTCTCGTCCTTACCGTGGAGGGTTTCCGGGTTCCTGAAGGAGCGTTGTCGCATGAAGGAGGGTTGTCGTCGTATAGTCCGGTCAACTCTCCTAGATGCGGAAACCCTCCTGCAGGAACCCGAGAACCCTCCTGCGAGAGCAGCCTCACCCCGAAAGAGCAGCACCATCTCCCATCGATGGCGCCACAGCGCCGTCGATGGGACATAGAGGGGTAGCCCTTGGGGAGATCTAGATCAACAGGCTGAGCGAGTCGTCGTCGAGGTCACCCGGGCCAGCCCCACCCGAGCCAGCCCCGCCAGGACCAGCGAGCCCCTGAGCTTGGAGTTCCTTGACAAGCGCGTGCTCGACGAAGTAGGCCAGCGACGCGTACCCGCGCCACACCCGGCGCCACTCCCGCTCGACCGCGCCATCCCCTAGCACCCGACGGACCTCGTCCAGGTAGGCGACGATGATGTCGGCCGCCTGCCGGCTATGCCCGGCCGAGATGTTGTCGATCGTCAGGTGCGCCTGCTCGTAGCAGTCGTCGAACCCGTAGTGGCTGAGCTTCTGGATCTCGTGCAGCCGCAGTTCGCCGAGCCCGAACATCTCGATCGCCAGGTTGTAGCCGAGGATCTCGTTGTAATACGTGTCAGGGAACAGCGCCATGCACAGCTGGTGCAGCGAGAACCCGTACAGCGCGTCGGGCAGGTCGCCCTGCTCCATGAACGCCGCGTCCCTGATGTGCGGCAGCCTGATGTCCATGCTGTGCAGGGCACGGTGAATCAGCGTGATGTGGTTCTTGCGCAGGTCGCCGAAGCCCATCTCGTCGGCGTAGATCGAGAAGAGCGCCGCGTCGCAGCGCCGGTCCGACCGGCCAAGGTTCGCGGTCCGGTGGAGCCAGGTCGCGTCGACCAGCGCCCCGAGCGCGTACGTCGTCTGCAGGAACACCACCTCGTCGCGGTCCGGGATCTCGGTCAGCGGCCTGTAAGGCTCGACCAGCTTGTCCCAGTAGACCCGCTCGGCCCGCTCATACAGCGCCTCCGCGCTGATACGGGAAATAGCGTCGCGTCCGTGTACCGTCCGCCCGCCCCGTACTCGAACAGCACCTCCGCCGCATCAAAGAGCCGCTCGGCCCGGTCAAAGGCCAGAGGCAATGTATTAGCGAAATTCTCGATATTCACTAGACGGTAGAACAGCTCGCGGTCGCTCAGGCGCCCCCGGATCAGCGATCACCACGTCCGCCGGCCGGCTTTCCAGGATCGCGGCCGACCTGGCCGCCGCCGGCGCATCGCCCACCGTGTTGGCCACGACTTCGACGTGCGGCCGCTCCCCCGCCTGCACGGAAGCGGCCCACCGCGCGAAAACCGCCGCCTCGCGCCTCGCTGAAGATGCCGAACATCGGCCCGCCGAACTTGATCGCCCGGACGAACCGCGACAGCCCGTCGGGCGTCCGGCGCAGCTGCGCCGACTCGCGGAAGTCGGCCAGGAACGCGGCGAGGTCGAGCTCGGGATCGGTGAACGTCTCGGCCAGCGGCCGGCCGCCCACCTTGACGTCCTTGTGATGCCGCCCGGCGAAGGGCGCGTGCCGGGCGATCACCGCCGCCACCTTGGACTCCAGCGGCAGTTCCGCGTGCCAGGCGGCGAGCTCGGCCAGCATCGCGACGTGCTCGCGCTCGAGCTCGATCGCGCACCGCAGGCCGGCGAGCAGCCGCGCCCGCTCCGCCGGGCCCGGCCAGCTCCAGGTAGGCGTCGAGGACCCCGCGCAGCTCGGGCTCGGCCGATCATCGGCGGCAGGCCGGGCAGCGCGTCATCGACCCCGAGGGCGAGCACGGCGTAGTGCACGCCGACCAGCTCGGGCAGGAAGTTGCCAGGCAGCCGCGACAGCGCCAGGTAAAAGCATCCGTGCAGCGCGGTCAGCGGCCGGGCATCGGCCGCGGCCAGGAAGTCGGCGGCAGCGATCTCCGGCAGGTACACGCCTCCTGCTCAAGCTGGTGCCGTCGCTGGCAGTGCAGCGAGCGCCGCGGGTTTCGCCTCGCCGCGCAGCGTGAAATGCTGCGCGAACAGCCGGTTCACGATCACCGACGGCTGCGTGGCCGGCTGGGACAGCACGTCGAGCCAGCAGCCGCCGAGCAGCCCGAGCACGGCTCGCTGACGCAGCACGGCGTCGCCGCGCGTCGGTACGATCAAGCGCGGTGAGCGTCGCGGCGAACTGCGCGCGGAGCGTGCGCGACGTGCGCGGCGATCTCGTCCGCGCTGGCATCGGCGGGCAGCTCGGCCGACGGTTCGGCGTGCGGCCGCAAGAACGCATCGAGCACCCGGCGCGCCACCAGCAGCACGGTCTCCGATTCCTGGTCGCTGATCAGCCGACGGAACAGCGCCTCCGGCGCTGCCCGACGACCGCGTCGGCGTCTGCTGGACGCGGCCGCGCTGAACTCGAACGGCCGTAGCGGCAGGGCGATGGTCGTGTCAGGGGTCGAATCGGTCTGCTCGGACACGGTCAGCCTCTCTCCCCGGATCTGAAGTACTAACTCGCCGCTCGCAGCAGCGCGCCGATCCTCGAGCCGGGCACGCTGGAGGCGAGCAGGCAGTAGCTGCCGCTCGCCACGTGCCCGAGCGCCAGCCGGTCGACCAGGTTGATCAGCGGGTCGGCGGCGAAGCAGTGCCCGAACCTGGTGATGTTGTCCAGGTAAAGCTGGTCCATCCCGAACCCGGCCTGCCGCTCCTTCATCACGACCAGCGGCTTGAACAAGTTGGCGTGCATCAGCGCGGCGACATCGCCGACCTTGAGCCCCGGCCCGGCAAGCAGCGCCGCGTTAACCTCCTTGGCCAGGTCGGCGCTGATCTGGTTGCTCCACTCCAGCGCCGCGGTCTCCTGGGCGGTCGCGCACCCAGTCAGCTCGAAGCAGGGGCCAGCGCCCGGCTCCGCCGCTATCACGCAGCTCGCGGCGCCGTCGCTGAACAGCGCGAACTGCGACATGCGGTCAGCGTCGTCCGCGACCTTGTCGGTGGTGATCACCAGGACGCGGCGGTACCGGCCGCTGGCGACGAAGGCACTGGCCACGTCGATCCCGGCGAGCAGGTTCACGCAGCGGTTCAGGTTGACGCCATAGGCCGGGATGTCGCCAAGCCCGATGCCGGTCAGGACGCTGGCGACGAACTCGCCGTGGCCCTCGGCCGGCCCGGGGATCCGGTTCGAGCAGAGCACCAGCGCGTCGATCGCGTCCGGCGCGAGCCCGGCCGCTTCCAGCGTGGCGCGCCCGGTCTCGGCGGCGAGGTCGGCGAGGTCCCTGCTGGTCGCCCTGACCGTGCCCCAGCCCCACAACTCGGGCTGCGGCGCCAACTGGAACCGCGCGGTCAGCTCGGCCAGGTTCTCGATCTCGGTGTAGTCGTGCTCGTGCTCCCCCAGCACGTACGCGGGCCCGCGCAGGAAAGCATTCGCGGTACTCATCAGATCAGCTCGACGTGCTGGTCGGCTTGCACGATCTCGGACAGGATGGCGGTGATCGCCGCCGGGTCGGGCTCGAAGTAGAAATGGCCGCCGTCCACCCAGCGCTGGTCAACCGGGGCGGCGAACTCCCTGCTCCACGGCTCGGCCTGCGCCGCCCGAACGTGCGGGTCATCCCGCCCGACCACGATCGTGGCCGGGATGCCGAGCGGCTCGGCGGCCGCGTACCTGTACCCGACCGCCATGCGGAAGTCGGCGATGATGCCGGGCAGCAGCAACTCCCGCATCTCGTCGTCGGCGATGACCTCGGCCGACAGGCCGCCGAAGAATCCGATCGCCTCGGCGAACTCCCGGCCGGACAGCCTGGCGATGCTGCGCACGCGCTCCGAGGGCAGCAGGCACGGCGCGGAGCACCCGCTCGCGATGAAATGCTGTGGCGGCACGCCCATCCCGGCAAGTCGTTTGCTGACTTCGAACGCAATCAGCGCGCCGAGACTGTGCCCGACTAGGTAGCTCGCCCGGTTGCCGCTCGCCGACGTGCCGCACACCGACGCGATCGCCCCGGCCGCACCCTCGACGTACTCGCTGATCGTCGGCGCGGGCTCGGCCGACCGGTGCTCGCGGCCAGGCCTGCAGATGCCGATAACCTCGGCGTCAGTGCCAAGGCCGGCCTGCCAGTCGAGGAAGGCTCGCGGACTGCCGCCCGCGTGGGGGAAGCAGAAGACCCGCGCCGACCACGGGTCGGCTCCTGGCCGGCTGATGAACCACGGCGAAGCGGGCGAGCCGGTCACGACCGGGGAATCCTGTACGTCACCGTGCTGCTGGCCGACGGGTCACCCGGCCTGAGATGCAGCTCGCCGCGCGAAGGAAGCATGACCACCGCCGCGACAGTGCGTTCCCTCCTGATGTCACCAGAATCAGGCACGCAGACACCGGGCTGGCACAGCAGCGCGAAGTGCTCTTCGGCGCCGGCGCCGGCCGGCAGCTCTGCGAAGCTGGTCAGGCCCGCCTCGCAGGCCTTGAGCCGCTGCAGCGAGAAGTTACGGGCGAAGATGTTGAGCTCGTCGGCGGCGGCGAAGTCGGGGTGCAGGTAGTGGTTGGTGTGCGCGGACTGCGCGGCGGCGGCCGTCACCCGGAGCTGGTCGTCGAGGATCTCGACGCAGGCGAGACTGGTCGGGTCGCACAGCGTGAGCGATCTGGAGCTGGCCAGTGGCAGCGTGGCGAGCAGGTCGAGCGCCTCGGCGACCGAGCCGGCCGAGTCGAGCAGATGCCGGATCGCCAGGTACGGCGGCAGGCCTGGGTGCCAGGTGCCGCCGAGAACGAGATTCAGGCCGATGGCCAGGCCATCGCTGTTCATGCCGAGATAGCCGAGCAGGCCGCCGAAGCTCAGCACCAGGGCCCGGCGCCGCGATCCGGAGAGCTTGAGGTCGAGGACGGCGAGCTGGTCGTCGAGATTGCCGTTGAGATCGACGGTCTGCGCTAACACCGGGACGCTGGCCGGGCCCGCTGTCAGGCTGGCGTAGGTCGTGCAGTCGCCGCGGGCCGGGATCTTCTGATAGCCGATGATCTCGCGCCTGACCTGCAGCAGCGTTGCCTCGTCGGCGGTGATCCCCGCGCCGCTGGCCAGCCCGGCCAGTTCCTGGCTCAGCGCGGGCGTGGCCGAGGCAATCGCCCGTGCGTAGTCGCCGAGCACCGGGCTGAGCGCGGCGAGCGAGGTCGGCCCGGACCCGAGCTTGTTGATCCTGCACAGGTCGTCGTCGATGAACGCGCGCAGCGCCCGCGCCCTCGCCGCCCCGTGCTGGTACCCGACATCGAAGGAGTCGCCGCCGGCCTGGATTAAGGGCACGGCGCCCGTCGTCGCGGCCGGCTGGACCTGCGGGGTCATCGCACCGCCTTCGGGCTCGCGAGCAGTTGTGCCTTGACGGCCGGCCATTCCGCCTTGAGCACGCTGTAGTAGACCGCGTTGCGGCGCCTGCCGTCCGGCATCGGATTGAAACTGCGCAGCGTGCCCTCTTCGCGTGCGCCGATGTTGCACAGCGCGTGCCTGGCCTGAACATTAAGCTCGTCGGTCTTGAATTCGACTCGCTCGGCACTCAATTGCTCAAATGCGTGCTGCATCATGAGGAATTTCGCCCACCGGTTGATGCCCTTGCCCTGAGATTCGGTCCCGAGCCACGACCAGCCGATTTCCAGCCGGCCATCCTTTTGCATGATATTGCAGAAACTCATGCTGCCCGCTGCCGCGCCGGTGCTTTTATCGGTGATGTAATACACGACCCTCGTGCCGGCGTCCTGGTCGGCCAGGCCGAGATCGAAGAGGGCATGGAACTCATCGTCCGTGGCGACGCTCAGGACGAAGTAACGCCAGATCCTGCCGTCCATGGCAATGGCATGCAGGGCCTGCCGGTCCTCGGGCCGGACCGGCCGCAACAGCACGTAATCATTCTCCAGCGGCACAGCCGCTATTTCTGCCCAGGTCATGCCGGTTCCGTCTCGTCGGCAAACCCGTCGGCAAATTTGGACAATGCGGTAACGACGTCACGCACGGTACGCATCCCGGCTACATCGGGCTCGGTAAATTCCGCGAGGCTGACGTTTGCGTCATCGCACACCGACATGAGGAAGATCACCTTATTCAGCGACGTCAGGCCGTACACCTCGGCCAGGTCGCGGTCAGGATCGAAAGCAGCCGGCTCGGTACCCGAGTCCAGCACCCGCGCAAGGCCATCGCGAACCACAGCCTCGATGTCCATACCAGTCTCCTCACCTTCCGGGAAAGTAACCTGAGGCGAAACTCGCGGCTATCATTCCCGAATGGCGTCACCGATTCCGACAGAGCTTACTCGATCACCGTTTACTCGATTGCCAATTTCGCGATGCCATATTTAAATATCAAAACAGGACAGGGATATCCCTTGCACTCGATGCTAGTGGCCGATCACGGCAGTGTCAACGGATGGGATGCAGCGTCAGCGTATGGGATTAGGGCTGGATTGCCAGCCGGACTAATGCGGTTACTTACGGGTCGAGGCGTTACTGTATGTCGCGTGCAGGACACCGTTTGGGGCTCGCTGACCCTCCCCCCGCCCGCGACGCCGCCCCCGCCCGGGCACTGCGAGCTATGGCCGGCGCCGATCGGCCAGGCCGGCCGGTTCAAGGCCCTGCTCGACGCCGATGAGCTGGAGCGGTCCGACCGCTACAAGGTCGAGTCGGCCCGCGACACGTTCCTGACCTCACGTGGAGTGCAGCGGCTCGTGCTCGGCCGGTACCTTGGCTGCGCGCCGCGAGAGGTCGTGATCGCGCGGGACTGCCTGCTGTGCGGCGGCACCCACGGCCGCCCGTATATCGCGGGCGCCGGACTGGATTTCAGTGTGTCGCATACCGCTGGCTGGCTGCTGATCGCCGTGGTCGGCACGGGGCGGGTGGGCGTCGACGTCGAATCCATGACGGCGGCTAGATCCGTGGATGAGCTCTCCCGCCGCGTGCTCGGGCCGGCTGAGCAGCAGGAGTTCCTGCTGGTGCCGCGCGAGGAACGGGGCGGGCGGTTCCTGCGGGCGTGGACGAGGAAGGAGGCCGCCGTGAAGCTGACCGGGCACGGCATGATCGTCTCGTTCTCCGATCTTGATGTCACCGGGGACTTCGCCATCGTCTCCCCGACTCCCGATCAATGGCCGGCCGAGCCTATCCACCTGCTCGACATCCCCTGCGGCAGCGAAGTGCGGGCGGCCCTGGCGGCCACATCGCCGATCAGCGACCTGCGCGTCTGCGGGCCGGCGCCTGACCTGTAGCGTTGCGGGCTGTACTTCCGGGAATGGGCGCTGTCCCGGCGGGCTTTGAGTAGGCGTGAGTACTGACGTCCTTCCGCTGGCGGTGCTTGACTTCGTCGGGATCGAGTACGGCGAGAGCGCCGCATCGTCGATCGCCGGCGCCGTCAGCATCGCCCAGGCGGTCGAGGCCGCTGGCTACCGGCGGTACTGGGTATCGGAGCACCACAACATGACCAGCCTGGCGTGCAGCGCGCCCGAACTGCTGATCGCCCACATCGGGGCGCATACCTGCGCCATCCGGGTTGGCGCGGCCGGGATCATGCTGCCTAACCACGCGCCGATGAAGGTCGCGGAGACGTTCAGGACGCTGCTGGCGATGTACCCGGGCCGGATCGACCTTGCGCTTGGACGTGCTCCAGGCACCGATCCGCTGACCGCGCACGTGCTGCGGCGAGGCCGGTCGGTCGATCCTGGCACCGAGTTCCCCGGCCAGGTGGCCGAGTTGCTGGCGTTCCTCGGCGATGGCTTCCCCGCCGGTCACCCGTATGCCGCACTGGTGGCTGCGCCTGTGGTGGCTGAGCGGCCCGAGTTGTTCATGCTCGGATCGAGCCCGTATGGCCCGAAGTTCGCGGCGATCAACGGGATGCGCGCGGTGTTCGCCCACCACATGAGCCCGGACCTGGCGTTCGAGGCGCTGCGCGAGTACCGGCGCGCGTTCGAGCCGGGCGAGCCAGGCGCCGGGCCGTACTCGGCGATGTCAGTGCTGGCCTTCGCGAGCGAGGACGCCGAGGCGGTCATCGACTTCGAGGCAGGCTGGACGCTGACGATCGCCAACCTCAGGCGCGGCATCCGCGAGCCGCTCCGCCCCGAGCAGGTCAGGGAGCTAGCCGCCTCCGAGCGCTTCCGCGCCACCCGCAACGACGACGGCCGCATGGTCACCGGCGAGCCCAAGGCGGTCGCCGAGCGCCTGCTCGAGATGAAGGAGCGCGCCCAGGTCGACGAGATCGTCGTCGTCACCCCGGCCATGGACCGCGAACGCCGCAAAGCCAGCTACGCCGCCATAGCCACCGCCTGGCGCCAAGCCACCTAAGCACCCACCCGCCACCAGGCACGCCAGCCCCGTGAGATCCCCCTTCAGCCTCAGTCCCAGCAACCTCAGCCCCAGCAACCTCAGGTGCGGCTCTTTCGGGGCGAGGCTGCTCTTGCAGGAGGGTTTTCGGGCTCGTGCAGGAGGGTTTCCGCATCTAGGAGAGTTGACCGGACTATACGACGACAACCCTCCTTCATGCGACAACGCTCCTACAGGAACCCGGAAACCCTCCACGGCAAGGACGAGAACCCTCCCGGACACGACAACTCTCCTCCCGGACGCGGCACCACCCGGCTGGCTCACCCAGAAAGAGCCTCACCTATGTCGCATGGGTGCGGCTGCCGCGTCCCAGGCCCGCGTCTGTCCCGGCGGGACCGGCGCGGGCGGCGGGACCGGCGAGACTTTCCGGTGCCAGAGGGCTGTCGGGTGGCTGTTCCCGGGCTCTGTCAAGCGGGTTCCGCTGCCCGGGGCGGCGTGCCCGGGGCAGCGTGCCCGGGGCGGCGTGAGCAGCGTGGCCCTTCCCGCTGCTGTTGCGGACCGGGCCGGGCCGGCTGCTGGCGGCCGTCCTGCGCGCCGTGCAGGCTTCCCCGAGGTCAGCCAGCGCGCACGCTACCCAGCTATCTTGATAGCATGACGCAATCATTATATTATTGCGTCATGCTTTATCCGACGCCTGAGATCTCAGCGGAAGACGCACAGGTGCTTGCCGAGATCGATGCCATGCGCCAGGAGCTACGGCACACCATCCGCGACACGCCTGCCAAGTGGACGGACGGCCTGCGGAGATTTCTCACCGCGGACGCGATCGCGGCCTCCAACTCAATCGAGGGATTCAAGGTGTCGACAGTTGACGTCGCGGACCTGATCGAGGGCGAGCACGATGTCGACATCTCGGAGGAGAACCTCGCCGAGACGGTGGCGTACCAGCACATGATGACCTATATCCAGACGCTGCACGACGCACCTGACTTCACATTCGGCAAGGGGTTCCTCAACGCGCTGCACTGGATGCTGCAAGGACACCGGCACAGGCCGCGCAAGCCAGCCGGGCAATGGCGGCACGGACCGGTGTACGTCACAGATGCCCGCGACCCGTCAATCGCGGCGTACACGGCGCCTCCCGCCGCAGACGTCCCCGGGCTCATGGCCGAGCTCACCGGCTGGCTGAACGCGGCGGACGATACTCCCCCCCTTATCAGGGCGGCCATGGCTCACCTGCATCTGGTCTCCATCCACCCGTGGGCCGACGGTAACGGGCGGCTGTCACGATCGTTGCAGACGCTCCTGATAGCGCGCGAGGGTATCCTCGCCCCGGAGTTCTCCTCGATTGAGGCATGGCTGGGACGGCCAGGAAACACCTGGGAGTACTACCGCGAGCTCGCCAGCCGCGGCGCGACGTACCAGCCCGCGCAAGATGTCTCCAGCTGGGTTCAGTTCAACCTCGTCGCCTACCACCAGCAGGCGCAGGTCGTACGGCACCGGATAGAAAGATCCGGACGTACCTGGCGGCTGCTGACGGACTATACCGAGCAGGCGGGGCTAGACGAACGCATGGTCTCCGCGCTGCACGACATCGCGATGACGCGGCGCGTCCGCCGGCTGCGCTACGAGCACGCCGAAGGACTCAGCCTCCAGCAGGCTCAGCGAGATCTTCGCGACCTCGTCTCGGCAGGCGTCCTGGAGCCAGTCGGCCGGACCCGCGCGCGCTACTACAAAGAAGGCCCTCGCTTCCCTGAGGCAGCACTAACCGAGGCCCGGACTCCCAGGGCAATCACCAGCCCGTATTCAGCCTGAACCCCGCAGCCACACACGACCACGTCGTTTCGGCGGCGCGGGGAATGTCGGCAGCGTGTCGCAGCCTTCAGGGGCCGCTGTGGATCAGGGAGGCCCACACGTCTGGGCGATTGGGGTATTCATCACGCAGATGGAGGGTGACCTTGCGCAGCACGCTGGCGGCGTCATTGGCGACCGGGGCGGCTGGGAGCTCGCGGTGGAATGAACGCGCGGCCTCGGCAGCAGCGGCGTCATCCAGTGGCCAGAGGCTGGCTATGACGTGCCGGAAGCCGGCCAAGTGAAAGGCGGAGCCCAGATGCAGCACCTCGTCGGCGTACCGGGTGCCGTGGTTCGCCGTGGAGCAGGCTGACAGGTATGCGAGTTCCGCTTCGCGCAGCCGCAGTCCGCCGATCTCGGGCAGTCGCAACATCCTGTCGTGCAAGCGCAATCCGCTGTCGGCTTGGGAGGCGGGATCGATGACCGCGTGACAGGCGAAGTGGCCCAGGTGGCTTTCTTAAGGGCGGAGAGGACATGACGGGCGGTGGCCTGGTCATCGATCAGGGCTGAGTCGCTGAGTGCGGCGGCGTCGCTCGCCGCTCCGGGCAGTTCCGGCTGTCCCGGGGTGTGACGCAGGGCGATTGTCAGGCCTTTGCGGTGCTGGACCGGCGGGCGGTCACGCGCCTCGCGCAGTACCCGCAGCGAAGGGACGAAGGACGACACGACGGCGTCGAGGGCACCTGGCTGTCCTACGTGCCCGGCGGCGTGCAGCGGTAGCAGCCCCAGCAAGCCGGTGGGCAGCCACCATACCCGAGGCAATGCGGCGCTACCGGAATCCAGCGTGGCGATGACCGGTGCGACGGCCGTGTCCCACAGCCAGCTGAGGACGCCGGATACCACCTGGCGCCTGTGCCGTCCCATCGCCAGGGACGGCGGCTCGCCGTTGTCGTCGAATGCCTCCAGCAGCGCCGCCACATTAGCCTCCACGTCGGCCAGACGCAGTCCCGGCAGCTTGATCATGAGCGGGTCCGCGTCAGCCCGGACAGCCAATGCGTCACTGCGGGAACTGCTGGCGTTGATGACGACGACGCACCCGCCTGCCGCCGCAGGCCGGAGGGTGGCGAGCTGAGGCGCGGCCAGGAAGCCGCCCAAGCCGGGCTCATCCCTGATTGCCGCGAGCAGTGTGTCGTAGTCGGCCCACCACCGCTTGCGTTCTTCGGCCGGGAAGTCCGGCGTGTTGAGCCGCTCGCAGACCCAGCGGAACTTCCTGCCGAGAGGCGGGTTTCTGCTGCTGAGCTCGGCCAGGTCGGCCCGCGTGTTCGCCTGGCTGGCCAGCAGCACGCCGCGACCAAGCTCGGCGATCTCCACCGCGCCTGCCGGGTCGCCGATAGCGCAGTGCGCGGCCACGGCCGTTTCCACGAGGCCGGAGTTCGCACCCAGCTGATGTTGCTGATCTGCCCATCCCGCTTCCCTGGGGGCCACAGAAGGCAGCAGAGCGATAGCGGTGTCCAGCATGGCTACGGCGAGCCTAGGCCGGCCGGAGGCCTGCGCGAGCGCGCCGATTGCGTGATGCGCTGGCACCCGGTCGGCCGGGGCCGCCGTTCGGCTCCCGGCCACTGCCCGGGCCAACTCGTCCAGGCACCCTGGATCTGGCGGGGCGCCGCCGGCGGTGACTCGTTCGAGGTACGTGTTGCACAAGCTGGTGGTCAGCGATGCCCGGTTGGGGTGCTCGGCCGACACGCGGGCCAGCGCTTCCTCGCCGAGACCGATCGCATCCGTCAGATCGGCGGGCATCTGATCGAGCCGGTAGCGGGCAAGGAGGGCGCCGGCCAGGCTGGACATCCGGTCCGGTCGGCCCGCGTGGTCGTCCGGGGTCGCGGTCACGGCCTGCTGCCCAAGGGCGATCGCGCGTTCCAGGCCGGCTCTGTCTCCCTCATGCTCGTGGCGGAGCCGGTAGGCCGCCGCGAGCCGCACCTGCCGCCCGGCGAGCGCGAAGTCGTTACAGCTCGCAGCGGCCAGCGACCTCTCGCCTAGTTCGATGGCGCGGCCGAGATCCGCAACAGCGCCGGTAGCCGAAAAGCGCTGCTGGTAGCAGCCGCTCAACGTCGTCAGCCAGTCTGGCGGGCACGTGACCAGGCCCGCCACGGCCTGCTCACCATGGTTTATCGCCCGGTTAAGGACGGCGAGCACCCCGGTGCGCGCGTATCGCGACGAGTAGATGGCGGCAAGCTCAATGGATGCGGGCGGCCAGCGGGCATCATCGGCCGGGATAGCGGAAAGCGCCCAGTCGATCAGGGTTGCCGCGCGGTTCAGGTCGATGTCGGTGCCCGTGCCCAGATACCGCTGATAGAGCGCAGCGGAGAAGCTGATGAGCCTGTCCGGCCGACGCGGATCCTCCTCGGGCAGTGCCGACAGGGCCTGCTCGGCGAGGTCGACGGCACGGTCCAAGTCCACCGGATCCCGACCGCGTTCGTACCTCCTGAGCAGGATCGCTGCGGCATCGGTCAGGTACATGCCGCGCTGCGGGCTGTCCTCGGGCATGGCTGCCAGGACCCGCTCGACTAGTTCGGCCGCTCGATGCAGGTCTTGCCCCGCCCCCGTTCGTTCGTAACGGCGCAGCATCGCAGCGCTGAGGCTGGCCAGGATGGCAGGAGTGACCTCGCCATCGAGATTTGCCGCCTGCTCGGCCAGAGCCACCGCCCGCTCGATGTACGTGACCTCGCCGGTTTGCTCGTAGTACTGTCGGCAGGCCGTTGCCAGGTCCGACAGCACCGCCGGGCCGGGACCTGTCACCTCCAGTACCTGCTCGAACAAGCCGGTGACCCGCTTGAGATCTACGAGGTCCCCGTGCAGCCGGTGCCGTGCCCAGTACGCGAAAGCAAGGTTCGACAACGGCTTGACGGCGCGCATGCGGTGCCGGGCCATGATCGCTGTGGCACCTTGGCCGGCCGCGATAGCCCCGTCGATGCTAGCCGCGTCTCCGTTGCGCTCGTACCGCAGGCGATGGGCCAGGCACAGGTACGACAGCCGGGCAACCTGCCGGGAATCGTGTTCCGGAATGGCCGCGCTCGCTTGGGTCATCAAGAAGATCCCGGCATCGAGCAGAGCCTGGTCAGTTCCTGCAGCCAGCGCCCGCATCAGGGATGTGGCCAGGTCCGCCTGAGCTCCGGAATCCGTGAACCGTCCGATCACCGGCCGCAGTTCCTCCGGGATGAGGTGGAAGTCGCCGGAGAGGGGCTCCAGGCACAGCAGCGCCCGGGCCAGTTCGGCGAGCCTGCGCGGCTCGGCGGACTCGCGGTACCGCAGGTAGTGCAACCACCCCAAGGCGGCATTGGCTTCGTCGAGCCGATCACCGAGCCACCGGGGTGCGGTGCCGGGGTCGATGGCACGTACCTCCTGCCACAGCGCCACGGCCTCCCGGTCCGCCTCCGTGCCGAGAATCATGTCACGGTCGCACGTGACCTGGTATTCCTCGGTCAGGCTCCGCACCCGCTCGGTCAGGACGTCGATCGGCATCGGGACCCTTCGGCGCTGCGGAACGCTACCAACGTATGTCCAGCCGGTGGATTCGGGCGGGGTGGTCGTTCCGCCCGCCGACCGCGAGGAGCAGGTCGCCGCCGGGCTGGGCCGCGAGGTCGAGAACTTCGAGATTCCCCCCGGCCTCATGCTGCAGCCGGGCGAGCACAGCACCGGATTCGGTGTCGCAGACCAGCGTCTGGCCGCCGCTGGTCACGGCGACGACGACCCGCAGGTCGGGCAGCGCCGCGAGGGCGACATCTCCGCCGGTGCCCGGTGGCACGGACATGGCCCGCACTTCCTGGCCGGTATGACCATCCCAGACGCGAACCACTGATCCCCCGGCGGCCGCGACCCGGAACGAGCGGTCCGCGAGCGGAACGACCGCCACCTCGGGCGTGACCGACCACCGGCTGCCGCCGCTGCCATGCAGCACGTGCTCGTGCAGCTTGGTCCCGGTGGTGGCGTCCCAGACATGCACGACACCCGTCTCCCCGTCCCCCTCGACGCCGGCCACCACGCACACGTGGCCATCGGCCAGCACCGTCGCGGCGACCGACCACACGAGATGAATCCCAGGCTCGCCGACCTTGAACGTCCGCAGCGCCAGCCCTCTCTCCACGTCCCAGATCACGACCGTCGCGTCATCACTGCCCGTGACCAGCCAGGGCAGGTCATCGGGCGGGAATGCCCAGGCGACTGAGTTCACCGCACGCTGGTGTGCCTCGATCTCCTGCAACGGCTCGCCGTCGCGCACCGACCAGACCCGGGCCAGGCCATCTTTCCCGCCGGTCGCCACGACCGTTTTCCCGTCACCGAGCACCGTCAGGGCAACCGACAAGACCCATTCGCTGTGCCCGCTGAGCACGCGGACGCTGCCGCCGTCGCTAATGTTCCAGACGCGGGCGGCGCCGTCGTCCCCCGAGGCGAGAAGTCTCCGCCCATCGGGCAGCACCGCCAGGGCAAGGGCGTTGGGTCGCAGTTCCTCGTCCGCCTCGGCCCAGGCCGCGGGCGTGACGTCCTGGGCGGTCGCCTCGGCCGGGCCCCAGTCCCTTGGCTCGTCCGTCATGCCGGATACCGCGCCTGGCGGGACACCCGTCCCGGGCGACAGCGGCCACTGCGCACGGGGTGGCAGGCCGTAGGTCTGGTTGTACTCATCCAGGTTGTCGGCTGCGGTGATCCCGCCGTCAGGCAGTTGGACCAGCCCCTCGGGAAGCCTCGACCTGGAGTCCACCCGCACGCCGGCGACATCGCTCGACTTGTAGCGGAATTCCTCGTCGTCGTTGGCGAGCACGTACCTCTCGTATTCACTGCCGGCCAGGCCATGGTCGGCATAATCGACCACGCGGTAGTCGGTTCCTTCTTCGCGGACCGTGGCCAGGGCGTAGCGCTTTCTTCCGTCAAACGGGTCGTGATAACTGATCAGATGGATGAACCCGCCGAAAAGCGCATGGCCTTCCGTCATCCGCAAGATCTGGCCGGCCGTCATCGCGGCTTCGTACTTCTCCCAGATCTCGTCCCGCTGATCGCCCCAGCACGCGAATAGGCACTCGTCGTCCTGGTTGTCGTACAGCACCCGCGATCCATCGGGACGAAGCAGGGCCAGGAACGGCTGCGGATCCGGCGGAACCTCCTGCCATCGCCCGTCATGCTGGCCCATAAGCCCGCGTACCGCGCGCCAAGCGGCAGCCTTGTCCCCGAATCGCCGGCTGCCGAATCCCCCGTGGCGCACGTACCAGCCCCCGCTGGCCAGCGTGCCGACCTGGATGTGCACGGCACCGTCGTACAGCCCGCGATCCGTCAGCTCCCATTGCATGACAGGCTGGTGATCAGTCACATCCAGCGCGACTTCGCTGCCACGATCGACGTTCATTCGAAATCCCTGATGTGTTTTCAGTCCGCGAGAGGTGAGTTCGGATCCCAGCGGCCCTTGCGCATGTGCCCGGTGATCCGCTGGCCGATGACCTGCGCCGGTATTCCCGTCGTTTCTTCACCAAGCTGCCTGGCCAGGTCGTGGCTGTACAGATCCGCGGCGGATTCGACGAGGTCGGCGAGATTGCCGGTAGCGATCCTGGCCTTGCCGACGGCCACAACGCCAGTGATGAGGGCGATGAGGGCTGCTGGCCACCACCAGATCGCCAGGACCAGGTACAGGACAGCCCACGCGGTGAGCCGGGCGGCGGCACTGAACGCGTCGCGGGCTGTGCCGAGCTCCGTCCTGACCACATCGGGGACGATGAGCCAAAGCCGCGGCCAGACGACGTTGAGGTCCAGCCCGTATGCCTGCTCGATGCGGACCTGGCAGGCACGCAGCCGATCGCCGATCCAGGTCGGGCGGCCGGCCTCGATCAGGCAGATCTGATCGGCTCGCGCGATCGCCCTGCGCACCTTGGCCGGATCGCTGGAGGTATCGGCGACGGCCTTGTACCTCCGGGAGCGAGCCCGCCGCCACCGGGCGAGCCAGCTCGCCGGCGCACGCCTGCCCGGCAGGGTCCAGAGTGCCTCAGCGAGGCTGCCACCGGCCGCAGCCGTGAGGCCCGCCACCACAGACCCGGCGAGGACCGCGGCGATGATCAGCACGGCACCGCCCGCCGACTTCAGCACCGGGTCGGCCGCCCAAGCCGTGATCTTCCGGTTCAGGACGGGATAGCTGACGGCGTGACCTTGGCCAAGCACTGAGGCCACCGTCACCGCAGCGACGTACAGCAGTCCCGGCACGACCAGTAGAGCCACCCAGCGATCGGCGAGTTTCTGGCCGATTTCAGCCAGGAAGCCGGTCATTCCGGCAATGGCCCCGGCACTAGCTGCGCGCCGGCGGCCGCGCAGACCGGCGGCTCCTGGCCAGGCCGCACCCGCCCGCGGCCCGCGCACTGCTTGCGGGGGCAGGTCCACCATTGCGCGCCGGTCCCGGACCCAGGACCGGGCAACGGGGTGTAGCTCCGCGTGGGCCCCGGATACAGGCCCTGACCCTCGACCCGCCGTACCATTCCATCAAGCAAATCGAGATCGGCCTCCAGCCTTGAGTCGATCTGACTGGCTTTAAGCGTTTCCTCGGCACGCCGGAACACCGCCTCCATGCTTCCCTGAACTGCTACCTCGCGAAGGACGCTATCACCGAGTTCTCGACAGAATGCGGAAATTTTCTGGTTCAAGCTCATCTGACGCAAATCTCACATCCAGGATTGGTAGGCTAGCCTCGCCAACAGATGCAATATTCCATCGTTTCGATACAATACCGTCAAACGGCAGCTCTGAAGATACTCATCAAGGCTCCCCGGTTCACGTGTTCCGTGCGCTCGATGACGAGTGGTCCAGCTCCTAGCTATCCTTGCGGGGCAGCCAGCAGGCCGCGGACGCCATCGGCGTCAGGAACGACATGATGGATGGCCGCGACACCGGAAAACCCGGTATCTGCCGAGACGAGCGCCTCGGCTCCTGCCGCATAGGCCGCGGCGGCCAGGACCGCGTCGAACGAGCCAAAGCCCGTTCCTTCCTCGAACAGGCGCAGTCCTTCGCGCAAGTCAGTTTCCTCGACGATCAGCAGCGGCGAGAGCAGTTCTATGTAATCACGGGCAAGCTCGGCGGCGTCTTTACGGTCACGACAGCGAGCGCGAACGTGGGTGAACTCCTGGATGACTTCGATGGTGGTGGTCGCCAGGATCGTTCCGCCCGCTATCGCGCGGACTAGCCGCTGGCATGGCTCGCGCAGAGGATGATCGGTGCCGACCGCATACACCAGGACCGTCGTGTCAAGGACGATCACGCGTGGCGTCCGCGGAGCTCATCTAGCTCGGCAAGCAGATCGCCAGCCTCCATCGGCGCCGCATCGAGGATGCGCCGGGCAGCGGCGGCTCGCCTCCGCTGCGTCGCGGGCAGGCCACGGTCGAGCGCCTCCCGGATTACGGCGGCGACTGATGTACCGCGCTGTTGCGCGAGAGCGCGAACCCGCTCGTAACGCTCATCGTCAATGAGAATCTGCAGCCGGTGCGTCAGCATGCACATACATTAGCATGCACATAGGACGCCGAGCCGCGCAGCACTCCGGTCCGTGCGCACGCAAACGGGTTAGTTGAGTGTTCAGCTAGCTGGTACGGTCGGGCTCATGACCGATAGCAAGCCGGGCGAGCGGTGGGCCGGGTGGGATGAGTCGGCGCGGCCGAGCGGGCCGCCTGCGCCTGCCGGGTTCGCCTACACCCGGCGCGGGCAGGCGATCGGGCAGCATCTGGCGGAGGTGCATGATCACCTGCGGGCTGAGCTGGCCCAGATCCGCGAACTGCTGCGGCAGGTCAAGCAGGGCAGCATGGCGGTCAGCCGCGCCCGCGAGGTCATCAACGAGCTGACGATGCGCCAGAACAACTGGACGCTCGGCGCCTACTGCGCCTCGTACTGCGCCATCGTGACCGGGCACCACGGGCTTGAGGACCGGGCGGTCTTCCCGCACCTGCGGCAGTCGGATGCGGAGCTCGCGCCGGTGATCGACCGGCTGCAGGCCGAGCACGTGATCATTCACGAGATCCTCGTGGACCTTGACCGGGCTCTGGTCAGGCTGGTCAGCGAGCCGGTCGACCTCGACGAAGTCGAGGAGGCGGTGGAGGTCCTGGCCGACGCTCTGCTGTCGCACCTGGCTTATGAAGAGCGGGAGATTACCGAGCCGCTTTCGAGGTATGGCTTCTACTCGGGCCAGCTCTGATCCAGCGATAGGAGCCGATCATGTCATCAGCTATGAACCCGGTCATCTACCCGGTGCGCGATCTCGCCACGGCCAAGGCCCTGTACACCAAGCTGCTCGGCGTGGAGCCGTACGTCGACCAGCCGTACTACGTGGGGTTCCGGGTCGGCGATTTCGAGGTCGGGCTTGACCCGAACGGGCACAGCCAGGGCCTGACCGGGCCAGTAGGCTACGTCACCGTTGCCGATATCAAGGAAGCGGTCGACGCTCTCATCCAGGCTGGCGCCCAGCCAGTGCAGGCAGCGCGGGATGTCGGCGGGGGCAAGCTGGTCGCCACGGTCAAGGACGCCGACGGGAACATCACTGGCCTTACGCAGCAGACGTGAGCCGGACGCTTTATTTCACGCCCAGAATCTCGCCGTGCGGGATAAAGAACCATCCGTCCTCGCTGGCGGCCCAGCGCTGCCACGCCCGGGCGAGCCGCTCAAGGTCAGGCCTGGCGGCCAGGCCGCGCTCTGCGGCCCGGTCGCCAAACGGCGAGGCGGTCAGGCGTTCCGCCCACGTCGACCCCCACCAGGCCCGGTCCGCCGCGGTCGCGTAGCACCAGGAGCTTCCTGAGGCGTCGAGCTGGCGGAACCCTGCCGCCCTGGCCCAGGAGAGCAGGCGCCGGCCGGCGTCGGGCTCGCCCCCGAGCGCGGTCGCTACCCGCCGGTACAGGGCGAGCCATTCCGCTAGCTCGGGGTCGCCCGGGTACCAGAGCATCCCGCCGTAATCAGCATCCCGCGCGGCCACGATGCCGCCGGGGCGGCAGACGCGCCGCATCTCGGCGAGCGCCGCGACCGGGTCGGTCAGGTGCTGCAGGACCTGGTGCGCGTGCACGACGTCGAAGCTGTCGTCGGCGAACGCGAGCTGGTAAGTATCGCCGACCTCGAACGACACGTTACTCAGCCGCTGCCGCTCAGCCTCGGCGCTGGCCTGCGCGAGTACCCCGGCGGCCCGGTCGAGCCCGACTACCTGGCCGCCGGGGACGAGGGCGGCGAGCCCGGCCGTGATCGTGCCAGGGCCGCAGCCGATGTCGAGTACCCGCGCCGAGACCGCCAGCCTGGGCAGCAGGTAGCCAGCCGAGTTCTCCGCCGTGCGCCAGCGGTGCGACCGCAGCACGCTGTCGTGGTGTCCGTGCAGGTAAGTGTCGCTCGCTCGCATGTGGCCGCCTAGCCGGGGAAGTCGAAGGCCTCGGCTCCGGCCAGCAACTGCGGCCGGTGCTCGGGCAGCAGGAAGCCGGCGCCGATGGCCGCGTCAAGCGACTCGGTAAAGGCGCGCAGATAGCCCGCCCGATCGCCGTACCTCGCCCGGATGAGCTCAGGCGCGAGCGGCGTAGTGGAGCCGACGAGCCAGCCGAGGCGGGCGGCCGTTCCGGGCGGCCCTTCACCGCTGAGCGTGACGACCGGGACGTCGACGACCGGCGTGCGCACTCCGCCGGTGGCGACCCCGGCCTGATCGCGCGCGATCACCGTCGGCTGCTCCGACTCCAGCTTGATGCTGGCCGCGCTTGGCGGCGGCACGCCGTCGGCGCTCCAGCGGACCAGCGCGTAGAGCGCGGCCTGGGCGATGTACCGGTGCGGCCCCTCGTTGATCCGCCAGTCGCATCCCATGAGCATGACGGCCGGGCCGATGAGGTAGCTGTCCGCGTGCGACGTGCCCGCCATTTCCCAGGTCCTGATCCGCTCGGAATCGGGCTGCCTGGCCCGCCAGACCGATAGCGGCGGCATCAGGTCGCCTTCCGCGTTGAGCACCAGCACGGGCGCGTCGCCGTCGGTGCGGATGCGCGCGACGGTCGTGTCCTTCGGCGGGTCGATAGGCGCGCCGCTCAGGGCGGCGGCACCGGCGCCCCGGCTGTGCACGAGGAACCCGTCAAAGACCGGCGCCAGCGGCTGCACCGCATTGAGGTAGCTGGTCAGGTAGTACGCGGACTGCGACTCCCCGATGGCGAGCACGACGGCGGGTCGCAGCTCGCCGAGAACGGCGGGGCCGCCCGGCGCCGGCGCCGCCTTGAGCGCCTCGCCTATCTGCCGGAAAAGGTCGAACGAGTACCTGTCGCCCGGATGAGCGAGCGTGCCGTACCTGGCCGGGTTGTCCTGCCGCAGCCCTGGTGCCGTCGGCCCGGCGGGATTGAGCCTGCCGGTGCCGCCGTTCACGCCGACGGACTGGGCCGATACGGCGACGTAGGCATGCCCGGCCCTGAAAATCTCCTCGTGCAAGTACGCCCAGTCAGGGTCGGCTTCGATGGCGCTCGACACGTTCATCCACTCGACCAGGACGACGCCGCTGAACCTCTCCGGGTCGAGCGGGCGCCGTACGACGATCCTGGTGCGGAACGGCGCCGTGTCGGCGCTCGGGGCCGACCCCCAGCGGCCGTCTCCGGCCAGCCCGCCTGCCGGCTCCTCGTAGCCGCAGGCGGTGCCCGACGCGAGGAACTCCTGCTCGAGGTAGCCGTTCGTCTTCAAGTCGACTGGAACGATGCAGGCGGGCCGGATTATTGTGCCCGCCACCAGCGGCCCGGAGAATGTAGCCATGCTGCCGATGATGACAGCACCTGCCGTCCTTCGCCCAGAGGCTGCTGACAGATGCGCTGGTAAGTTGGTAGATAGGGTCGAAGGTGACGAGAAAGGCCGGGGATGGACAAGACGCTAAGCGCTGCCGACACCGAACTGCTACGCAAGGACTTCTCTGCCAGCCAGGCGTACCGCCTCGCCCAGAACGCCGTGACCCGGGTCTCGATCGACGACGTCGCTATCAACCGTGAGATCGTCAACAGCACCAGCCACTCCATGTCCACGCTGCTCGACGACTGGAAGGTCACCAACCAGCAGCGCAGCGGCCGGTGCTGGCTGTTCGCCGGGCTCAACCTGTTCCGGGTCGGCGCGATGAGCGCGATGGGGCTCAAGGAGTTCGAGTTCTCCCAGAACTACGCCATGTTCTGGGACAAGCTCGAGCGGGCCAACTACTTCCTCGAGGCGATCATCGAGACCGCTGACCGCGACCTCGACGACCGCACGGTCACGCACCTGCTGGCCACGCCGGCCGAGGACGGCGGCCAGTGGAACATGTTCGTCGCCATCGTCAAGAAGCACGGCCTGGTGCCCCAGTCCTTCATGCCCGAGACGGAGAGCTCGAGCAACACCAACACGATGAACTCCGCGCTCCGCAACCTGCTGCGGCAGGGCGCCAAGTCACTGCGCGCGGCCATGGCGTCCGGCGGCATCGAGGCCGCGCGAGCGGAGAAGGCCGAGATCCTCAAGGTCGTCTACCGGGTGCTCTGCATCCACCTGGGCACGCCGCCTGAGCGGTTCGACTGGCAGTGGACCGACAAGGACAAGGAGTTCCACCGCGATGGCGTCATCACGCCACAGGAATTCGCCGCCAAGTACGTGGACCTGCCGCTGGACGACTACGTCTGCCTGGTGCACGACCCGCGCCCGTCCAGCCCGGCCGGCCGCACCTTCACCGTGGACTACCTCGGCAACGTGCTCGGCGCGCCCCCGGTCAAGTACCTGAACGTGGACATCGCGCTGATCAAGGAGATCGCGGCGAAGTGCCTGACCGGCGGCGAGCCGGTGTGGTTCGGCTGTGACGTCGGCAAGATGATGAGCAACGAGTACGGGCTGTGGGATGCGGGCCTGTACGAGCTCGGCGCGGTGTACGACACCGGCTTCACCCTGGACAAGTCCGACCGGCTGCTCTTCGGCGAGTCGCAGATGACCCACGCCATGCTGTTCACCGGAGTCGACGTGCTCGACGGCGCCACCCGCAAGTGGCGGGTAGAGAATAGCTGGGGCTCCGACCGTGGCAAGGACGGCTTCTACACGATGAATGACTCGTGGTTCGACGAGTACGTCTTCGAGATCGCCGCCCGCCGCGATGCCCTGCCGGCGGCGCTCCAGGAGGCGCTCGGCACCGAGCCGATCGTCCTGCCCGCCTGGGACCCGATGGGCGCCCTGGCCTAGGTCAACCCGCGCGCACCAAAGTGCCAGCGGTGCTGCCAGGACAGCACCAACGGCACAGCGGTGCGAGCTGACGCCTGCCCGCCGCGACCAACGCGGCCAGGGCCGGTGTCGTTTTGCGACGTACTAGTCCTCTTGGGTCATTTGCGCGCCTGAGCCGCGCCCGGCCCCGCCCGCCGCACCGTCCGTGCTGGCCGGCCATCGAGGCGATTCGCACCTTCCGCAACGTTCGTAGTCACTATTAGCTATTCATCAACTTTCCAGTTTAATGGGCGATTTAGGACAACTAGAGTGATTCGCGAGTTTCGAATGACCAAGACAGGCCCGGCGAGAGGCGGAGTGCTGGCTGTGTAGCAGTGCTGGCTGAGTACCTGGGCGCGGACCGACGTGAGGCAGGTTCTTGAGTCCAGCAGGCGCACACGGCAAAAAGCGGAAAATCCGGCGGATAGGACGCCACGCAACTCCCTCAGCAGTGCGCAAGGCGATCAGGCGGCCAGGCAAGGTGGTCCCGGCGGTCGCGCTAGCCGGCGCCCTGGTGGCCACGCCCTTCATCTTCCACCTAGGATCATCAGCACCGCTGTCCGCGACCGGCGACGTCGCCTCGGCGCACCGGGCAGCTTTCGGCCACCGCGCCGCGCGTCCCGGCCCGGCCGGCTCGCAGAAGCTGGCCAGCAAGCACAGCCACCAGCCACCTCCGGCCGGTCGTAAGGCGACCTCCCGGCACCACGGCCATCCCGCCGCCTCCGGACGATCGGCGGCTCCGAGCCACTCCGCGGCCCCGGCTCACAGCCCGAGCCCCAAGCGGGCCAGCATCACCTGCAACGGCACTAGCGGGCTGCTCCCCCAGAACTACGGTGCGATCGTCACCTTCCTGGTAGCGCACGGCTACACCGGCCTGGCCGCCGCCGGGATCGCGGGCAACATCTACCGGGAATCCACGGGCAACCCGGAGTCTGTCGGCACCGGCGGCGGCGGACTGATCGGCTGGACGCCGCTCCCGCCCGGCTTCGTGACCGGCAACCCGGCGGCCGACCTGCAGACCCAGCTCAATCAGCTGCTCGTCTACAACCAGCAGTGGGCGCAGTTCATCCCGGCGCTTAACGCCGCGACCAGCGCCCGCGATGCCGCTTTCATCTACATGTCCGATTTCGAGCGGCCTGGCGTCCCGGCAGCGGACATCCGCGAAGGCGCGGCCGAGTCCGTCGCCGCCGCCTGCCACCTCTAACCCAGACCCGGCCGGCCGTGCGATGCGGCCGGCCGGCCAGTTCAGGTTCGGGGAGGGTTATGGGATCCGGCTACCGGGCGGGTGGCTGAGTGGCGGCGAGGGCGGGCAGTTAACCCGCTGGAACTGTCACCTTCACAACCCAGGGCACGTATATGAATAATTCACCCAAATCAGTCGGGTACGTTCACGGACTCTGGCTTCATGCGGATTCGTCGGACCCGTGCCTGATTGGCTCGACAATCACGGCCTCTAGGGCCAGCCTGGTCACGTGCAACAGGTAGGCGGGCAGGACGGGCAGAGCGGCGAGCCGGCTGGCGATGCGGGCCTGGCGTACTCGAGCGGGCCCGGGCGGTGGGTGCTGCTGGCCACGGTCCTCGGCTCGGCGATGGCGGCGATCGACGCCACGGTGGTGGGCATCGCGCTGCCCGCCATCGGCAAGGAGTTCAGCGCCACCCTGGCCGCCCTGCAGTGGGTCGTCACGGCGTACACGCTGACGCTGGCGGGACTGCTGCTGTTCGCCGGAGCGCTCGGCGACAAGTTCGGCCGCAAGAAGGTCTTCCTGATCGGCATCATCTGGTTCGCGGCCGCTTCGCTGCTGTGCGCGGTCGCGCCCAACGACATCACGCTGATCGGGGCCAGGGCGCTGCAGGGCGTCGGCGCGGCGCTGCTCACTCCGGGCAGCCTGGCGATCATCGAGGCGTCCTTCCGCGCGCAGGACCGCAGCAAGGCGATCGGCGCCTGGTCCGGCCTCGGCGGCGTGGGCACGGCCATCGGCCCGTTTCTCGGCGGCTGGCTGATCCAGGCGGTCTCGTGGCGGCTGATCTTCGTCATCAACCTGCCTATCGCCGCGCTCGTCATCGCGGTCGCCCTGCGCCACGTGCCCGAGTCCCGCGACGTCAAGGCCACCGGGCGGATCGACATCACCGGCGGCGCGCTGGTCACCTTCGGCCTGATCGGCCTCACTTACGGGCTGATCGACGGGCCGTCGGCAGGCTGGTCGAGCCCGGCCCCGCTGTCCGCCCTGATCGGCGGCGTGGTGCTGCTCGCCGCCTTTGTCGCCTGGGAGCGTCGCGCGGCCGAGCCGGTGCTGCCGCTCACCTTGTTCCGCTCGATGCAGTTCAGCGCCGCGAACGCGGTCACGTTCGCGGTCTACGCAGCGCTCGGCGGCGCGCTCTTCCTGCTGCCGATCCAGCTGCAGGAAGTGTCCGGCTACAGCGCGCTCCAGGCCGGCATCTCGCTGCTGCCGGTCACCGTCATCATGCTCGTGCTGTCGGCGCGGTCGGGCGCCCTGGCGGCGCGGATCGGCCCCCGGCTGCAGATGACCGTCGGCCCGCTGGTGATCGCCGCCGGCCTGGCGCTGTTCGCCAGGATCGGGGCTTCGGGTAACTACCTGACTGAGGTGCTGCCCGCCGTGCTCGTCTGGGGTTTCGGGCTGGCCATCAACGTCGCCCCGCTGACCTCGACGGCGCTCTCAGCGGTCTCGGCTGACCATGCGGGCGCGGCCTCGGCGGTCAACAACGACGTCGCCCGTGCCGCCGGGCTGATCGCCGTCGCCGTGCTGCCGGCCGCCGCCGGGCTGACCGGCTCGTCGTACACGCACCCGGCTGAGTTCTCGGCCGGGTTCCAGCTGGCAGTGTTCATCGCGGCGGGCGTGTGCGTCTGCGGCGGCATTCTCGCCGCGTTCACCATCCGCAACCCGCGCAAGGCCGCACCGCCCGAGGCCGAGCCAGAGCCGCTCGTGCATTGCGGCCTGGACGGCCCGCCAGCCCGGTGCCCATGATGGGATGATGCGGACAGTTACCGCGCCGGCAAGAAGGAGAAGCATGGCCTCGCCCAGCCAGCACCGCCACCCCGGCTCGCTGCTCGCCGACACCGAGATGACCAAGGAGCGTTTCACCGGCCTGATCTCGCTGGCCGCGGCGCTGAAGCGGGACAAGCTCGCCGGTGCGGAGCAGGCCAGGCTGACCGGCGCCACGATCGCGCTGCTCTTCGAGAAGAATTCCACCCGCACCCGCTGTGCGTTCGAGGTCGCCGCCTATGACCAGGGCGGGCACGTGACGTTCCTCGGCCCGTCCGGCTCGCACGTCGGGCATGAGGAGTCGATCCCTGACACCGCCCGGGTGCTGGGCGGGATGTACGACGCGATCGCGTTCCGCGGGTTCGGCCAGAGCACTATCGAGCAACTGGCCGACCACGCGGGCGTCCCGGTGTGGAACGCGCTCTCGGACCAGTGGCATCCCACCCAGCCGCTGGCCGACCTGATGACCATGGTCGAGCACCATCCGGGGCCAGTCGAGGACGTGGCGTTCTGCTTCGCCGGCGACGGCAGGAACAACGTCGCCCGTTCTCTGCTCGTCACCGGAGCCGTGGTTGGCATGGACGTCCGCATCGCGGCCCCGCCCGGGTTGCAGCCGCCCGAGGAAGTCCAGGCGGCCGCGGCTGAAGCCGCCAAGGACAGCGGCGCCCGCATCCTGGTCACCGACGACGCGGCCGAGGCAGTGCGCGGCGCCCACTTCGTCTATACCGATGTCTGGCTCAGCATGGGCGAGCCAGACGATCAGTGGGCCAGCCGGATCGGCGAGCTGACGCCGTACCGGGTGACCAGCGAGCTCATGGCCCAGACCGGCCGGCCGGACGCCAAGTTCATGCACTGCCTGCCCTCGATCCACAACCGGGAGACGGCGGTCGGCAAGCGGCTGTTCGAGCAATTCGGCATCGACGGCGCCGAAGTCACCGAAGAGGTATTCGAATCACCGCGCTCGATTGTCTTCGATCAGTCAGCGAACAAGATGCACTCGATCAAGGCACTGCTCGTCGCGACGCTCGCCGGCTAGCGTCGGGTTATGCCTGCTGACCACGCACGTTCCGCCGCGGCCTGGCCATCGGCGGACTACCAGGACTGGAGCGCGACCTGCGACACGCTGCACGCGCACAGCCAGGTCCTCGGCAAGATCGCCGTCAAGCTGGCGCCGCCCGAGCCGCAGCTCCAGCATGCCGCGCTGCGGCTGACGGCCAGGGGCTGGGAGACCGCTCCCCTGCCAGCCCCGGGCGGCGGCGGCTCGCTCGTCGTAGCGCTCGACTTGCGCTCGCACGAGGCGGTCGCCGAGCACAGCGGCGGCGCGGTCGCCCGGGTGCCGCTGGCGCCGGACCGGCCGGTCGGCACCGTGACCCGGGAACTGCTCGCCGCGATCAGCGCGATCGCCGGGCCGGTGCGCATCGATCCGACGCCGCAGGAAGTGCCGTGGACGGTCCCGCTCGACGCCGACGACGAGCACGCCTCTTACGACACCGGCCAGGTCGCCGGCTACTTCGCCGCGGCCACCCAGGCCGCTCTCGTGCTCGCCGCCTATCGCGCCCCGTTCCGCGGCCGCTCCACCCCGGTGAACGCCTGGTGGGGCTCGTTCGACCTCGCCGTCAGCCTCTTCTCAGGACGGCCGGCCGACCCCACCGTCCGGGGACTTCATCATGCGCAACGCGATGGACAGCCAGGAGGTCGCGATCGGCTGGTGGCCAGGCGATCCGCGGCACCCGCAGGCGGGCTTCTACGCCTACGCGCACCCGGCGCCCGAGAACTTCGGTCACGCCGAACCGCCGGTCAAGGGCGCCTACTGGGATGCCGCTCTCGGTGAGTTCATCATGCCCTGGGACGATGTGCGAGCGGCCACTGATTCCCGCGCGTCGGCGCTTGAGTTCACGCGCTGGGCGTTCCGCCACGCGTGCGAGATCTGCGCCTGGGACCCCAAGCTGGCCGCGACCGCAGAAGGCAACCCGCCGCCCGTCGTGTAAGGAACGCACGCCAGCACATGAGCGAACCCGCACCGTCCGCCGCCCGCCCCGGCCCTCGCCCTTTGTCCGGCCTGCTCGTGGCCGACTTCACCCGGGTACTCGCTGGCCCGTACTGCACGATGCTGCTCGCCGACCTCGGCGCCGACGTGATCAAGGTCGAGAGTCCGGCCGGCGATGACACCAGGCACTGGAAGCCGCCCGTCACCAGCGACGGCACCTCCACCTACTACCTGGCGATCAACCGCAACAAGCGCTCCGTCGTGCTCGACCTCACCCGGCCAGGCGATCTCGCCTCAGCCAGGGAGCTCGCCCGCCGCGCCGATATCTTCGTCGAGAACTTCAAGCCTTTCGGGCTGGCCAAGTACGGCCTTGACTACGACTCGGTCAGGGCCGCCAACGAGCGGGTGATCTACGCCTCGATCAGCGGCTTCGGCACCAGCGGGGGTCGCGAGCTGCCCGGCTACGACCTGCTGGTGCAGGCCATGTCCGGGCTGATGAGCCTGACCGGCGACCCGGACGGGCCGCCGTACCGCGCCGGGGTCGCGATCTTCGACATCATCGCCGGCCTGCACACCGCGATCGGCATCTTCGCCGCCCTCAGCCACCGCGCCGCGACCGGCGAGGGCCAGCACGTGGAGGCCAGCCTGCTGGCCTCGGCCATGTCCGGCCTGGTCAACCAGGCAAGCGCGGTGGTCACCGGCGGCGGCGTGCCGTTCCGGATGGGCAACGCCCATCCGAGCCTGTTTCCCTATGAACCGCTGCCGACGGCCGACGGCGAGCTCGTGGTGACGGCCGGGAACGACGCGCAGTTCCGCAAGCTCTGCGACGTGCTCGGAGTACCGCAACTCGCCGACGACCCAAGATTCACGATGAACGACAAGCGCACGGCCAACCGGGCCGACCTCAGGCCGCTGCTGACCGAGCGACTCGGGACCCGCCCGGCGGCCGAGTGGTTCGGCGAGCTGACGGCCGCCGGGGTGCCGTGCGCCCCGATCAACACCATCGACCAGGGCATCGCCTTTGCCCGTGACCTCGGCCTCGAGCCAGTCGTCGGGGCCGGTCACGGCGAGGCGGCCGTACCCGTCATGCGGCACCCGCTCACGTACTCGGCCACCTCGCCCCGTTATGACCTGCCGCCGCCGCGGCTCGACGAGCACGGCGACGAGATCCGCGCCTGGCTCACCCCCGCCGACCCGCAGACTGGAGCGCCGACATGACCGCCACTCCGCCGCCTCGATTCCCGACCTCGCTCGGCACCTCTGACGTGGACACGATCACGCTGCTCGGCCGCGATGTCGCGGCCGAGCTCATGGGCAAGGTCAGCTTCGGTGAGCTGGCGTTCTGGCTGGTCACCCTGCGGCGGCCGAGCGCGTCCGAGGTCAGGGTCTTCGAAGCCGTGCTGGTGGCGCTCGCCGACCACGGGTTCACCCCGACCGCCATCGCCGCCCGGCTCACGTACCTGAGCGCACCGGACTCGGTGCAGGGCGCGCTCGCCGCCGGGCTGCTCGGCGGCGGCTCGCGTTTCCTCGGCGTGACCGAGGACGCGGGCCAGTTCCTGGCGCAGACCCTCGCGGGGCAGGCGCCGCCCTCCGATGACGCCGGCTACGACGAGCTCGCGCTCGCCGCCGTGCAACGAGCCCGCGCCGCTGGCCGGTTCGTGCCCGGCCTCGGCCACCCCGTGCACAAGGTGACCGACCCGCGCACGCCCGTGCTGATCGCCATCGCGAAGGAGGAAGGGCTCTACGGGCCGCACCTGCGGCTGTTCGAGGCGATCGGCCGGGTGCATCAGCAGGTGCTCGGCCGGCGGCTGCCGCTCAACGGCGCCGGCACCTGCGGCGCCGCGCTCGCGGACCTCGGCCTGCCTCCCGAGCTGCTGCGCGGCTTCGCCCTGCTGGCGAGGACCGCTGGCCTGCTCGGCCACATCGCCGAGGAACAGCGCCGCCCGATCGGAATGACCGTCTACCGCACGGTAGAAGACAACGTCGACTACGACCCGCCCGCCTGACCCCGACCGCACCCGCTACCCCTTCTTCCGTCCCGCCCCACCCAAACCGGGACGGAGGCACCGGCTTGAATGATCCGTAGTAATGCTGCCAGTCGTGACCACAGACGATTACGCCTGGCGCGATCTTCCGTGGTCATGGTTGCGGGCTTGATCACGGAAGTTTGCCCAAGCAGTTCATAGTGGGTGTGATGTTCCGGGATCACGACCTGGATCATGATCGCGGAAACCAACTCCCGTGTCCCGGCTCGTGCTCGTGCTCGTGCTCGTGCTAGGAGAGTTTTCGCGTGAAGGAGACTTGACCGGACTATACGACGACAACCCTCCTTCATGCGAAAACGCTCCTCCAGGAACCCGGAAACCTCCTTCATGCGAGAACCCTCCTTCAGGCACCCGACAATCCTCCCTGGTCACGACAAGAACCCTCCCCGATACGACAACCCTCCCGCCAGAACACGACCACACCCCCCCGGGGCACTGCAGCTCACTCATTTGGAGCCGCACCCATGGGACTTTGCTGGGCCTGGCACGAGCTTGCTAGGGTTGCCACGCCCCCGCCTAGATAGGCCAGCTATACGTCCGACGGGGCGACCATCGGCAGGGATGCGAAGGGAAGCGGCATGTTCCGTATCAAGGCACGCGATCTGCCCGGGCGGATCACGACCGGCGGCTACATCTTGCACTCGGGCCTGGAGAAGTGGAAGGGCGACGAGGCCCGCGCCAAGGCTATTCACGGCATGGCAGCGAACGCCTTTCCGATCCTCAAGGACATCCCGGCGACGCAGTTCCTGCGGATGCTCTCCGCCGGCGAGATCGCGGTTGGCTCGCTCCTGCTTGCCCCGGTCGTGCCGGACGTCCTGGCCGGGCTCGCGCTGACCGGGTTCTCCGGCGCGCTCCTCACCATGTACGCGCGGACCCCGGCGCTGCGCAAGCCTGGCAGCATCTGGCCGAGTCAGGCGGGCACCGGAGTCAGCAAGGATGTCTGGATGCTCGGCATCGGCCTCGGCCTCACCGTCGGCGGGTTGACCGACCTCGCGGACGGCTCAAGCTAAGCTCAGCCGGATGGATGTCAGTTACGTTTTCGCAGGTCTGGTCGTCGGTGACCGTGACAAGGCCGCGGGCTGGTACGCCAGGCTGTTCGGCCGTCCCGCCGACATGCTGCCGAATCCGGCCGAGGCGACCTGGCAGCTCGCCGGGTCCGCCTCGCTCTACCTACTTGCCGACCGGCACCGGGCGGGCCGCGGCGTCGCGGCAGTCGTTGTCGGTGATCTCGACGCCGAACTGGCCAGGATCGCGAGCAACGGCATCGACGCCGGGACGATCGAGCAGTACCCGGGCACCGGCCGCAAGTGCGTGATCACCGACCCGGACGGCAACGAGATCAACCTCATCGAGTTCAGCCAGCCTCCGCCACCGGCTGAGCACCCCGCATCAGCGCCTGCAACGGCAGCGATCCGGGCCACGCTATTGCCGCTAGCCGAATTCCATCAGCAACGCGGCCCTTCCTGATGTCGTCCCGAGAACAACAGGGCGGGCCACGTTGCTCACGAATCTGGCCGCCGACAGCAACAGGGGAAGCGGGCCACTGTTGCTGTCCTCGCATCACCGCGACCAGTCGCGGAGTAGGAGCCGGGGCCGGTGCTCAGGAGATCTCCTTCTCGAACCAGTGGTGGGCGTACGGCTCGTCGTTGAACGCGGGCACCTCGCGGTATCCCGCCGTCCGGTACATGGCGATCGCCTCGGTGAGGTTGCGGTTCGTCTCCAGGCGGACGACGCGAGTACCTGACGCTGCCGCCTGCCGTTCCAGTTCGGCGAGCAGTCTGCGGCCCAGTCCCAGGCCGCGAGCGGACTGGCCGACCCACATGCGCTTGATCTCGGCCGGTGCGCCCGCGTGGAACTTGAGCGCACCGCAGCCGACGGGCTCCTCGCGCAGCCGCGCGAGGAGGAAGAGCCCGGCGGGAAGCCTCATCTCGGCGTCACTGGCCGAGATGCCAAGCTCCGGATCGAAGCCGTCGTCGAACCTGCTGCCAAGCTCGCTGAAATAAGCGCGCAGGCATGACCTCGCATCTGGGTGCCCAGGATCAGACACCGAGATCTCGACCATCGACGCGGCCAGCAGCCGCTCCTCCTCAGCCATCAGGGCCGGGTGCCGAATGAGGGCCTGCCGGTCAGCGTAGGCAGGACGCGGTAGGCATCGCGCACCCAGGCGCACAGCAGCGGCCTGGTCTCACGCGGATCGATCAGGTCCTGCACCCCGAACCGCTCGGCGGTGCGGAACGGCGAGCTGACAGCCGCGAGGCTGCGCGTGATCCGCTCGATCTCGGCCGCCCGGTCGGCGGCCTGCTCAAGCTGCGCGCGGAACGCGGCCTCGACGCCACCGCGCAGCGGCAGCGAGCCCCAGTCGCCAGACGGCCACGCCCAGCAGCGGCCAGGCCGGTGCCGGTTCACCACGCCGGCGCCCGCGACGCCGTAGACCCGGCGGATGATCACCTCGGCCTGCGGCACCCTGGCCTGGTAGACAGCGGCGATCGCCCGCGCGCCGTGCCGCACCGTGCCGCGCTCCTCGGCGACCCGCCCGATCGTGATGCCGCCCTGGTCGGTGAGGCTGACAATCGGCAGGTGAAACGTCTCGCACAGGTCGACCAGCCTGGTGATCGCCTGCGCGCCCTCGATGGACATCGTCGTGCCTTTGTAGGGGTCGGTCGCCAGGACGCCGACCGGATGGCCATCCAGCCTGGCCAGGGCGGTGACGGTCGCACCGCCGTACTCGGCGTAGCTGAAGACCGAGCCGACGTCGAAGATCGCCTCCAGGATCGGCCCGATCCGGTAGGGCAGCCGCGGATTGCGCGGCACCGCGCCCGCCAGTGCCTCGGCGCGGCGGCCCGCCGGGTCAGCGCAGGCACCGACCGGCGGTATTTCGTGCACGCTGGCCGGCAGGTAGGAGAGGAAACCGCGGATGATGCCGAACGCCGCATCCTCGGACCCTGCGAACCGCTCGACCGTCCCGTTGCGCAGGTGCACGGCGGCTCCGCCGAGTTCTTCCTTGCTGAGATCCTCGCCGGTACCGCCAAGCACCACCGGCGGCCCGGCGGTAAAGAGCTGGCCGACGCCCGTCACCATCACCGCCAGGTGCGACATGACCAGCCGGGCGGCGCCGAGCCCGACGGTAGGCCCGAGGCACGCCGCGACGACCGGCACGAGCGACAGGTTGTCGACCACGACATCCCAGGCCGGGTTGACCGGTATATAGGTGTACCCGGTCTCGTGCGTAGTCTTGACGCTGCCGCCGCCGCTCGCGCCGTCCAGCAGCCGCACTACCGGCAGCCGCATCTCGTTCGCGTACTGCTCTGAGAAGATCTGCTTGGCGTGGATCGCCGCGTCCCCCGAGCCGCCTCGCACCGTGAAGTCGTCAGCGCCGATCAGCACGCGACGCCCGTCGATGCCTGCCGTGCCAGTCACGAAATTCGCCGGCAGCACCGAGATCAGCTGGCCGTCGCCGTCGTACTGCCCGAATCCGGTCAGCGCCCCGATCTCGGTGAAGCTGCCCTCGTCGGCCAGCCTGGCGATCCGCTCGCGCACGGTTCAGCCGGCCGGTGGCGCGCTGGCGGGCGATCTTCTCCGGCCCGCCCATGGCGGCGGCCAGCTCACGGCGGCGGCGGATCTCCTCGATCTCAGCCGCCCAGCCGTCGGCCTCACTCACCTGGCTCACCGGTACCTCCTGCCCGATTTGCGCCTCTGGCAGCAATCTCTCATCTCAGCACTTGAACAACAACGACACAGCTTCATCTCGCCCATCGCCTAGAGTGTCTGCCCGGTGTCATCCTGTAGAGAGGTGAGATCGCCAGCAGCTTCCGGTTCGGGGCGGTGCCAGGAGCAATGTCATGAATGCACTCGCGGTCTCCGCCCTTGTCAGCTGGCTGATCACCGAGGCGCTCGCCGCCCGCGAGTTCTGGTCCTCGCCCGGCATCCGATCTGTCGTAGCCGGGCATGTCGTGCTCACCTGCTGCGGGCTGCTCACCTGGATCGGCTTCGTGCTGACTGCCTGGGCCTGGCTCGCCTGGGCGGCGATCGGATGCCTCGTCCCGGCCGTCGGCCTCAGCCTCTCGGCCATGGCGCTGCGGGCACCTGACCCGGCCAGCGGCCCGGACGCCGAGCCTGGCCGGCGGCGGCATCACGCGACGCTGGGCATCACCACGGACGAGATGCTGGCCCGCGCGCTCGAAGACGAGACGCTGACGGCCAAGCTCGTCGACGACCTGGTGGCGAGCGTGCTCGCCACCAGGCCGGACCCGACGCTCCCGCGCATCAAGTGGCGGATGGCGGCACTGGTGCCCGCCGTGCCCGCGATCACTACGGTCGTGCTCGCCGTGCTCGCGGCAATCTCGGCGGGCTGAGCCGCTCAGCTCAGCCGGCGGCCTGAGCCGCCTAGCACGCGCGCCGCGCGCTGGTGATATCAATGGGCCATGCCTAACCTAGCCGAACCGGCCGCCGACGCGGACGGCCCCGGTTTGCTTGAGGTGCTCACGCTCGAGCGGATCGACGCCAACCTCTTCAGGTCGGCCGTTGTCTTCGACGACCCCTTCGGGCTGTATGGCGGGCAGGTCGCCGCTCAGGCGCTGCGCGCGGCCGCCGAGACCGTGGCCGCCGGCAGGCACCCGCATTCGCTGCACGGCTACTTCCTGAGCCGCGGCGACCCCTCGATCCCCGTCGTGCTCACCGTGCACCGGGACAGGGACGGCCGGTCCTACTCGAACCGCCGCGTCATCGCCGTGCAAAATGGCGTCGTTATCTTCAACCTGGCGGCGTCCTTTCACGTGGACGAGAGCGGCTACGACTTCCAGGCGCACCAGGCACCTGTGGTGACCGGCCCCGGCGAGCTTCCCCACCTCAAGGTGCACACCAGGATGCTCGGTATCGAGATCCGGGTGCCTGAGCAGGCGTCCGAAGGCCAGCAGTTCCCGTCAAGGGTGTGGATGCGCTCGCAGGAAAAGCTCGGTGACGAGACGCTGCACGCTTGCGCCCTGACCTACGTGTCCGACATGTTCACGGGGCTTGCCTCGGTGCGCGGGATCGCCGACGTCGGCATCGTGACGAGCCTGGACCACGCGGTCTGGTTCTACCGCAAGGTCGCCATGGACGACTGGGTGCTGATGGATCTGCTGCCGGAATCGACCGCGGGCGGTCGCGGCATGTACACGGGCAGGATTTTCAGCAGGAACGGCGCACTCGCGGCGGGCATCGCCCAGGAGGCGCTATTCCGCCCGGGCAGCAGGCGTCCGGAGGACGTGCTCGCGGCGCATCGCGCGAAGACGCGGGCGCCGGGCTAGCCCATCGCAAGGCGAGCCCATCGCATTTCCCGCATTGTCCGGCCCGAACAGTTGACGATACTGTCTGGCCATGTCGATCGCCATCACCGATGAACACCGCGCACTCGCCGAGACCGTCTCCGACCTCCTTCGCAGGCGGGACGCGCGCGGAGCCGCGCGCGCGCTGCTGACCGCCGAGCACGAGGAACTGCCCTCATTCTGGAAGGACATCAGCGAGCTTGGCTGGCTCGGCCTGCATGTCCCCGAGGAGTACGGCGGGTCCGGCTTCGGGCTGCCTGAACTCATCGTCGTAGCGCAGGAGTTTGGCCGTGCGGTCACGCCGGGGCCCTTCGTCCCGACCGTGATCGCGAGCGCCGTGCTCGCGGCGGCGGGCTCGGATGAGATCAAGGCACGGCTGCTGCCCGGGCTGGCGGACGGGTCGGTCATCGGCGCCGTGGCGCTGGCCGGGGACGTGACGGTCACCGGCGGAACGGCGTCAGGATCGGCCGGCCCGGTGCTGAGCGGCCACCTGGCCGATGTGCTGCTGGTCGGCGTAGGCGACGACGTCGCCGTGGTGGACCGGCGCAATGGCGGGGTGACCGCCGAGGTTCCGGAGAACCTCGACCTGGCCCGGCGGTCGGCCAGGGTGACGCTCGACGGCACCGCGGCCGAACTCCTGCCTGGCGCCCGCGCCGCCCTCACCGACCTCGCCAGGCTCGTGCTGGCCGCCGAGGCGACCGGAGTGGCGCGGGAGTGCACGGAGGCCGCGAGCGCTTACGCCAAGGTGCGGGAGCAGTTCGGCCGGCCGATCGCGATGTTCCAGGCAGTCAAGCATCACTGCGCGAACATGCTCGTCGAGGCGGAACTGGCGACGGCCGCGGTATGGGACGCGGCCAGGGCGGCGGGCGGTGACCAGCTCAGCTACTCAGCGGCGGCCGCCGTCACGCTCGCGCTGGCGGCCGCCGACCTGGACGCCCAGCTGAACATCCAGGTGCACGGCGGCATCGGCTTCACCTGGGAGCATGACGCGCACCTGTACTTGCGGCGGGCCACGGCGATCCAGGCCATCATCGACGCGGAGGCCGCTGCCGAGCAGGTCACCGCCGAGGTCAGGCGGGGCGTGCGCCGGGACCGTCACGTCGACCTGCCGCCCGAGGCCGAGCCGATCCGAGCTGAGGTCAGGGCCGCGATCGAGCGATTCCGCGAGCTCGACGAGCCCGCGCGCCGCACGGCGCTGGTCGAGTCCGGCTACATCATGCCCAACTGGCCCAGGCCGTGGGGCCGCGACGCCGGCGCGATCGAGCAACTCGTGATCGAGCAGGAATTCGCCGCGGCAGGCATCAAGCGCCCCGGCTACGGCATCACCGGCTGGGTGATCCTCACCCTGATCCAGTACGCCAATGCCGATCAGATAGCCCGCTGGGCGAAGCCCGCGCTGAACCACGAGGTGATCTGGTGCCAGCTCTTCAGCGAGCCGGCGGCCGGGTCCGACGCGGCCGGCGTCAAGACCAGGGCAGTGCGCGCGGCTGGCGGCTGGGTGGTCAACGGCCAGAAGGTCTGGACCTCGGGCGCGCAGGTCGCCGGATTCGGGCTGGCGACCGTGCGCACCGACCCGGACGTGCCCAAGCACCAGGGCGTCACGATGATGGTCATCGACATGCACGCGCCAGGCGTGACCGTTCGGCCGCTCAAGATGGCGACCGGTAACTCCGACTTCAACGAGGTGTTCTTCGACGACGTGTTCATCTCGGACGCCGCCGTCGTCGGGCCGGTGAATGGCGGCTGGACGGTCGCCAGGGCAACCCTGGGCAACGAAAGCGTCAGCATCGGCGGCGGCGCAGGCGGCATGTCACTGCCGGCCGAGACGTTCATCAAGCCGTTCGACGCGCACCCGGAACGGCTGCCAGGCGGCGCTGGCCGGATCGGGCGGCACATCGCCAGGCTGCAGGCCATGACCGCGCTGAACCTGCGCAGCGCGCACCGCGCGGTCGCCGGCGGCGGGCCTGGCCCCGAGGGCAACGTCACCAAGCTAGTGCTCTCCGAGACCGGGCACGAGGCAGCGGCCATCCTCACCGCCCTGGCCGGGCCGAGCTGGCCTTCCTCGACGGGACCGGCGCGCTGGCCGGCATGCTGGCACTCGGCCACCGCGCCATGTCGATCGCGGGCGGTACCTCCGAGATCAAGCGCAATCAGATCGGCGAGCGGATCCTGGGCCTGCCGCGTGATCCCCTCATCAGGTAAGCACCGCTCAGGTAAGCACCGCTCAGGTAGCGTCGGCGGGCCGGTCAAGCTCCTGGCCGAGCCCGGCGAAGACAAGCAGCAGGAGCTCGAGTACCCGGCCTGGCCGACGCCCGGCAGCCAGGCCGGGCAGCTCGGCGGCTGCTGCCCGCAGCGCGGCGCTCAGCTCCGCCAGCTCGCCGCCGGCGGCGCCGCGCCGCGCCAGGTAGATGGCGGCGATGTCGGTCACCGCGTCAGCCCCTGGCTGGCTAGCGAACAACCCGCCGCCAGGCCCGCGCCGCATCCGGGCGATCCGGTGATGCTCGAGCAGCCGCACGGCCTCGCGGAACACCGCCCGGCTGACTCCCGCCCGCTCGATGAGCTCGCCTTCAGCGCCGATGAACTGCCCGGGCCGCATCTCGCCCCTGACCACGGTACTGGTGATCCGCCGGGCCACCGTCAGCGCCAGCTTGCCGTCGCCGACCTCGCTCAGCACGGTGTCGTCGGGCAGCTGACCGGCCTTGTAGAGCTGCGCCGCCCGGCCGAGCACCTCGCCGAACAGCGCGAGCACCGGGCTACGGCGGGCCGGCGCGGCTCCGGCGAGCTGGTCGAGCACGCACCGGGCCTCGGACAGTTCCTCGGGCGTCGCCCCGACCCGGTACAGATACAGCACGACCGCCTCGAGCACCGCGCCGACGGCCGGCTCGGTAATGATCAGCCCGCCGCCAGGCCCGCGCCGGGTCCGCGCGACCTGCTTGTGCTCGATCAGCCTGACCGCCTCGCGGAACACGGCCCTGCTGACCCGGTAACGGCCGATCAGATCCGCCTCGCAGCCGAGCACTGCCCCGGCCGGCCAGCCCAGGGCCACGACATCGCCCACGATGCGATCGGCTACCTTCTCAGCCCGCTTCGAGTTCAGGCCCGGGCTTTGCAGCGCGGACGAGTCGTCTCTCTTTTTCGCAGCGATCATGACCACCGGTTCAGGCTAGTAGCGCGCGGATGGACCCGGCCCGCCCCCAGCCCGGGCCCATCCGCTCCCACCCCTACTCACCGCCGCCACGCCGGCACGCCGGCGTTGCCACCGCGGAACTTGGCCACAGCGACAACGACACGTCACCGTTGTCGTCACGGAACCGGCAACACACCGACAACGCGACGCCGTGTCGCCGTAGCGACAGCATCGGGCCGACGTTGTCGCCGCGACGGCGGCTTCACCTAGTGAGACGTGCCAGTCGCGCGAGTATGACGCGACAATGGGAGGTTTTTTGCCGGGTTGGCCCCTCGCGCTACTTCACCTGGTGGCCCTTGGCGAAGTCGGCGCCGAAGGAGTGCACTATCGCGGTCATGATGGCCGGCCTCGTCGTGATCAGGCCAAGCTCGCGGTTCTGGTTGAGCGAGGTGTTGGAGAAGTTCTCTGACCCGATGAAGACTCGCGCTCGCGGGGTGCCGTAGTCGGCCAGGATCACCTTCCCGTGGATGTAAAACCCGGTGGATGAGCTGAAGTAGGAGATGTGCACGCCGTCGCGCGCCATCCGGTCGAACGTCTCGGTGTACTCGCTGTCAGAGTTCTCGCCGCACACGCTGACGTCCACCCCGCGTTTCGCCGCGGCGATCAGCGCGTCGATGACCGTCGAGTCGCCCATCTCCTCGCTGTAGATCCGCAGGTTCTTCTTGGCGCCGTTGATGAGGGCGAGCATGTGCTTTTCCGAGTCGGTGGGCGACCAGACCAGATCTGCGCCGTCGGTCGGCGTGATCGACTTGTGCGCGAAGTCGGCGTTGAAAACCCTGATGATCGCGGAAATATCCGCCTGGCTGGTGTCGAGCACCAGGAAGTCGCGGCTGGTCGAGTAGTACCTGCTGGTCAGGTTGGCGCTCTGGACCGCCGCCGTGGAATGGTCGAACACCAGGGTCTTCTGGTGCGTGTAGGTGTAGTCCGATGACGACCAGACGACCTTGACACCGTGCGAACTGAGGTAGTCCTTGGCAGCTGAGTTGACGCTGGTCTCCCTGCGGTCCAAGATCACCCGGACGGCGACTCCGCGCTTGGCTGCGGCCGCGAGGTCATGCTCGGCCGTCGTGTCGGCGAACTCGAACATCGTGACCTCGATGCTGTGCTTCGCCGAGTTGATCAGCCGGTAGATCGACGAGAAGCCGCCGCTCGGCTCTACGACCAGCGTGTCCTGCGGCGCCTTGGCGTGATGTGCGTGATGCCGCCCGGCATGCGGCGCGTGCCTGGCCTTGTGATGCGACGGGTGCTTCGCCTTGTGATGCGCCCCGTGATGGCCGTGGCCGGCCTTCTTACGATGCGGCTTCGACGACTTCGCGTGATGCTTGCCATGCTGCTTGGCCCGGGCCTGATGATGTGTCTTCGGCGTGGAAATCGTCAGGTTGGGCGTGCAGCCGGCGACGCCGAGCACGGCAATCACCAGTGCGGCAAGCACGAGGCGGGCGGATGCGATGACACGGGGGCGAATCAATGGCGAGTCCTTCCACGAAGGCGGCACCGGTCCGCGATTCGGCGCGCTCGGCCATTACCTACCCGCACAGGGGCAAACAAGCATTGGCCGGGCCTATCCCTGGATGGGCAGCGGGATGCTGTCTGGTTCGCCGCGGCGGGCGAGCCGCCGGAAGAAGGACAGCACGCCAGCCAGTCCGGCGGCCCAGCCTGTGCGGCTGTGGCTGGCATGGGCTGGGAGGACGAGGTGGCCGGAGGTTCCCGCACTGCACAGTAGTATCTGGACCCCGGCGCGTTCAGCCGCGTGCCAGTAGCGCTCATCTTGGGTGCGGATGGCGAGGTCGATGAAGACGCTGCCGACCCCGGCGATGCCACAGCACCGTCCCGGTGCACCGAGCCGGGGCAGGTAGGCAATGCAAATTTCGGTTGTGTCGCGGGCCAGCCTGGCTAGGGATGGGTCCTGAAGCACGGTGCTGGCCAACAGGAGCACGGGCGCGATGCCGGATAATCCCCGGCACCATGACACCGCCAGCGGTGGTGCGGTGAGCTGCCTAGTGTGCTGGAGCAGAGCCCGGGTGCGGTCGGCGAGCTGGCGAGCGCGCCCGGCAGCCGCAGCCAGGATGAGATCGTCGCCGGTTCGGCTGGCGAGGGTGAGCAGGAACCCGGCCGTCCCGGCCAGGCCGTGTGCCCGCCCGGCTCCGGGGTCCAGGCCCCCCACGAGCGCCGTGTCATCCAGGAGGGGGAAGGCCGGGGCTGTCCCGGCGATGACGTCCCGGGCGCAGCGCAGGGCGTTATCGAGGTGGGCGGGGTCACCCGACTGGTAGAGCCACAGATGCCCCAGGCCTACGCCGGCTGTCCCGGTGATGAGGTCGTCGCCCTCTGCCGCTTCCATCGTGCTCAGGGAACTCGCGCTGTCCGGTACGGCAATTCCCCTGGCGGCGGCTTCGCGCAAGAAGATGCTGACCCCGGTGCTGCCGCTGAACAGGCCAGGGGGAAGTTTCGCTTGCTGTGCGGCCCGCAGGCTGAATCCGGCCAGCCCTTCTAGCACGCGCGCGGTCCGTCCGGTGCCGGGGTGATGCAATAGCTCCAGCCCGATCCCCGAGCTGCCGTCGTAGATGCTCGCGTCATTCGCGGCGCGCTGGCTTGGCGGGTCATCCAGGAGTTGTTCGGCCTGCCCGAGCAGGTCGTCCAGAAGACTGCCCGCCACGTCGGCGGTGATCTGCGGGGTGAGGATGGGCATGGCGGGCAGCGGCCTGGCGGGGACGGGTCCTGGGCCTGGCTGGCCCGCCACCAGGCGGCCGAACGCTTGGGCCGCGATCGCTTCGGTACCGCTGATGAGGTCGGCGGCTGTGCCGACGATCGCCGGAGGCGAGGCACCGTATACAGACCGTATCGTCTGCGGCGCCCGGGACCGGGGCAGATCCAGGTCATCACCCGCGCCTACGGGATCCAGCCCGATGGCGGCGAACAGCATGGTCATACCCAGCGCGAAGTAATCATCAGCAAGAACCGGCGGCTCGCACCGATGCTGCCGACCTGGCGCATACCCTCGGGTAGCGCCGTCGAGGTGCAGCCCGTCATAGGCGGCGATGCCGAAGTCGACGATGCTGGGACCCGATCCGCCGATCACGACATTCTTCGGCGACAGGTCACGGATGATCACTCCGCGGCTGTGCACCTCGCTGATGATGGCGGCCAGCTTCGCCGCGAGCAGGCTCAGGCTGCGCGGGCCTGTGGCGTCATCGGCGCGGTAGGTTCCGCGGCTTGGCACCTCCCTGGCTAGGTTGACCGGACCGCAATCGGTAGTGACCAGGAATTCGTCATCGGCGTACCGGAAATGATCCACATAACGCGGGATTCCGGCGACACCGTCCAGAGCCTGCAGCACCCGGCGCTCGTTACGCAGCCGCATCCGCGCATCGGCGTGATGGCGGTCCTCCGCGACCAGGGCACGTGCCTGTTTGATGACCACGGCAGCGCCATCGCGAAGATCCGACGCGGTATAGACGTTGCCCCCAGCCGCCTGCCGCAGCCCACCGGTGATCTGGAAGTGCCCGCCGATCACCTCGGCCGCACCGGGAGGCTCGTCATCGCCGGCCTTCCCCGTGAACGGATCAACGGCCCACGGCGGCTGCCGGTAACCGAGCCCGGCCGCCCCATCGGTCCTCTCGCCGTCTGGGCTATACAGCGTGAGCATCAGCCGCCCCTGCGGGCCCGCTTCCCAGCCTGCGGCGAATGGCCCGTACCGGTAGTACACCGGAGCCGCGGCCCTCACCTGCCGGTCGCTCAGCACCCGCGGCCCCGGCCGCCCGCTCAGCAGGCTGGCCAGCTCCAGGCCCACTTCACGGACCCGGCGCTGGTCCGGGTAGACCGTGAGAGCTTTGCCCACGCTCGCCGGAGCGGTGATGCCATCGTTGAGCCTGACCAGGACCCGCTGTGAGCGCGCCAGCTTGAACGCGCATCCCTCGGCGGCCAGCATCGGCAAGACCGCCTGGACCAGACCGGGAAACGCAGCCGCGCTTGAAGAGATATGCAGCTTCCACCCCTGCTGCTCCCAGCGCTGGCTTTCGGGAATAACCATAAGCCAGGTGGCATCGCCGCTTACCCCCCAGGCACGGCCAACGCCTTCCCGGACGAGTCGTTCGATCAGCTCATCACCAGCATCTGGACCATTCATGCTCAACCCCTGGCGAAACTCATCACGGAGCCTTGCGAGTCGCCGCAAGGGTTGACAGTGCCCACCATACCGCGATTCAGTATACAAGAAAGGCACAACCTGTGACCGGACGCTCACTACTCACCAATGCACCGAGGAAACCACAATGGATACTCTGCTGAGCCTGGAACCACGCATCGCCGGCGAAAACCTGTTAGAGCCCCGCGCCGAATTCACCGAGGTCGCTGACCTCGAGGGCCGCTGCTTCGATACCACCACCCCGACCTGCTTCGCATGGACCACCGCCTGCATCGAGAACACCGCAGTTTGCTGACGTCTCAGCAATAGCAGGAAGGCCATCCCGTAACGGGCGGGTGCTGGTCAGACGGGCAGGTGCTGGTCAGACGGGCAGGTGCTGGTCAGACGGGCAGGGCCGCGCCGTTGACCAGGCTGGCTCCTGGCGAGGCCAGGTAGAGGTAGGTCCTGGCGATGTCGGGCACCTTCGGCCAGGAAGCGTGGTCGGACTTCGGCATCGCGGCCCGGTTGGCCGGGGTGTCGATGATGCTGGGCACCACGCAGTTCACGGTGATGCCGGTGCCGCGTACCTCGTCGGCGGCCATGCTGACCAGGTGCAGCACGCCCAGCTTGCTGACCGAGTAGGCGAACCCGTTGCCCTTGCTGACGACGCCGGCCCGGCTGGCCGTGTGCACGATCCGGCCCGAGCCTGCCTTGGTCATCTCGGCGAGAGCGTGCTTGGTGATGAGCGCGGCGGTCAGCAGGTTGAGCGTCAGCTGGCCGGTCAGCTCGGCCGGGTCAAGCTCGCTCAGCGGCCGGTGCGGGGCGAAGCCGCCTATGGTGTTGAGCACCGCCCAGACCGGCCGATCGCCGAATACGGCCGCGACCGAGCCGTCGTCGGTGACATCCACGTCCGCGTACGTGACCCCTTCGATCCGCGCGTCAGGGCGCGGAGCCGTCTTGTCGAGGCCGGTGACGCGGGCACCCGCGGCGACGAGCGCCTCAGCCACGCCCCGGCCGAGCGCGCCGCTGGCGCCGAACACCATGACAGGCAATCCGCTGACGCTGACGTCCAACCGAACCTCCTCGTTGTGCTTGCTCAGCCCACGCGCAGCGACGCCACTAGGTACGCGACTCCGAAAGGGTCGCCGCTGTAGCGAAGCTGAGTCGTGACTTTGCTGCCATTCAGCGCGCCTGACATTACCTGCCAGGCGGGGCGTCCGGCGGCCATTAGCTCGCGCGCCACGCCAGCGTCGATCACGAGCAGCGCGCCGAGGTCGGCCTCGCGCACGGCCCGCTCGACCTCCGCGTCGAACGCGGCGCTGCGCGGATCGAAGTGCCCCGGCGCACGCGGTCCCCGGCAGGCACTGCCATCGGCCATGACGAGCAGCGCCGTCCGCTGCGCTGTGCTGGCGCCGACCTGGCCAGGGCCGGCGAGGACCGTGCCCGCCAGGACCGTGCCGAGCTTCGCGCACCGCTCGGCCGGCTCATCGTGGGCGACGGCCTGGAGCAGCATTTCGCCGGAGTAGCCAGCCTGGCCGAGCAGGAAGGCGCCGACCCCGAGCGAGGTCGGCAGTCCGGTGTCACCGCCGGCCGTCGCAGCCGGGGCGGCCGGGGCGAATGCGGCAAGGTCGAGACGCGCGGCGGCGTCCCAGGTGCCGGTTGCGTCCGCGGGGCCGACCACGGCGATGACGTCGGCGCCGGCCGCGATCAGCTCGGCGACGGCGTCCCGGCAGGCCGCGCGCAATTCCGGCAGCACGTCGGCGGCGCCGGTAAGCGCGGGAATGAGCAGCGGCGGAGCCGGGCACAGGGCGGCAGCGGTGATCATCGGCTAGGCAAGCGCCCTGACCGCGCGGGCGGGCGGCTGATCACCTTTGATCGCCGCCACCATGTCGAGAACCTGGCGCGTCTGGATGACGTCATGAGCACGGAAGATCCGGGCACCCAGATAGGCACAGATCGCCGTGGCGGCAAGCGTTCCTGCTAGCCGGTCTTGGGCTGGAAGATCGAGCGTCTCGCCGATGAAGTCCTTGCGCGACACCGACACGAGCACGGGCCATCCGGTCCCGGCCAGTTCGGCCAGGCGGCGGGTGACTTCGAGCGAATGCCAGGTGTTCTTGCCGAAGTCGTGGGCCGCGTCGATGATGACGCTGGCCGGGTCAACGCCTGCCCGCACCGCGCGCGCGGCGAGCCGCTGGGTCCTGGCTGAGCACGTCCGCCATGAGGTCCGGGTAGCACGACCCGGTGCGGCCTCGTCCTGGGCAGCTGGGCGCCGACATGGGCGCAGACGAGGCCTGCGCCGAACTCGGCGACGACCCCGGGGATCCCGGCGTCCCAGCCGCCCCAGGTGTCGTTGATCAGGTCGGCGCCCGCCGCGCACGCCTGCCTCGCCACTTCGTGCCGCCAGGTGTCGGCGCTGATCACAGCGTCCGGATAGGCGATTCGCACCCTTTCGATAAAGGACGCGGTGCGCCTGATCTCCTCGGTGATGTCGACCTGCTGGCCCGGCGCGGCCGGCACGCCGCCGATGTCGACGAGGTCTGCGCCCTCGGCGATGACCCGGTGCACCCGGTCCATGGCCGCCGACTCGGCCCAGGTCTCGCCCTTGTCGAAGAACGAGTCAGGAGTCCTGTTCACGATCGCCATGACGAGCAGGCGGCCGGGCGGGAAGCTGCGCGCCCCGAGCCGCAGCACATCCTGCGCGCGCGACCCGGGCTCGTCATGAACTGTCATCGGGCACACTGGCTCAGCGTAAACGAGGCCAGTGTGCCCGCCGCTTCCAGACCGGCGCCTGGGGGTCAGCTGACTTCGCGGAGCTTCCCTGACGCGACGTCGAACACGAAGCCGCGGATCGCGTCCTTGTGCGGCACGAACGGGTTCGCCTTGATCCTGCTGACCGACTGGCGCACGTCCTCGTCCAGATCGCCGAAGGCCTCGGCGGCCCAGGCAGGCTTGATGCCGGTGTCGTCCTGGATGGCGCGCTTGAAGTCGTCGTCGCTGAAGGTCAGCATGCCGCAGTCGGTGTGGTGGATGAGGATGATCTCCCTGGTGCCGAGCAGCCGCTGGCTGATCGCCAGCGAGCGGATCGCGTCATCGGTGACCACGCCGCCGGCGTTCCTGATCACGTGGGCTTCGCCGTCGCCTAGCCCGAGTATCCCGTAGACGTTGAGGCGCGCATCCATGCAGGCGATGACCGCGACCTGCTTCGACGGCGGCATCGGCAGCGGTCCGGTGAAGGACTCCGCATAGTGCTCATTGCTGGCCAGGTACTCCTCGGCTGCTGACATCTGAACTCCCATCTCATGCCCCTACGTGCCCAGCTGTAGCCTACTGTCCCACCAGCCGGGCGGTCAGTCCGCAGTTAGCGGTAAGTTGCGGGCAGTGCAGGCTGCGATCACGGCCTGGTATGTGATAAGTCGTGATGTGGCTAAGGCCGCCATTGCGGCGACACGATGACGACGGAGGACACTGTCAATCATGAGCGCGTCAGAGACTGAGAATCTGGAAAGCTACAGCTTCCAGGCTGAAGTCGTTCAGATCCTGGACTTGATGGTCCACTCGCTCTACAGCAATAAGGAAATCTTCCTCCGAGAGCTGATCTCCAACGCATCGGACGCGATCGACCGGCTCCGGCTGGAAAAGCTCACCAGCTCCGAGATTCCCGAGGACGAGGCCCGCTGCAGATCGTGGTCAGCTACGACACGGACCAGAGCACGGTCAGCATTTCCGACAACGGCATCGGCATGAGCAAGCAGGAGGTCATCGACAACCTGGGCACGATCGCCAAGTCAGGCACCCGCGACTTCCTCAAGGCACTGACCGGCGATCAGCGCAAGGACGCGAACCTCATCGGCGAGTTCGGGGTCGGCTTCTATTCCGCCTTTATCGTGGCCGACCAGGTGACGGTGACAACCCGGCGCGCCGGGGCCGGCGAGGACGAGGCCGTCAGGTGGGAGTCCGACGCCAAGGGCGAATACACGCTGCAGCCAGCCGAACGGGACGCGGCGGGCACCACGGTGATGCTGCACCTGCGCGAGGACGAGAAGGAACTGCTCAACGGGTACCGGCTGCGGACGATCATCAGCAAGTACTCCGACCACATCAGCGTGCCGATCCTGATGCCCGCCGAAGCGGACGGGGCCAGCGCTGACGCTGATGACTCCGACGCGGACGTCGAGGCTGGCCCGGAGGAGGGCTCCGAGGCTGGCTCCGAGGCTCAGAAGTTCACGACAGTGAACCGGGCCTCCGCGCTGTGGACCAGGCCCCAGAGCGAGCTCAGCGAGAAGGACTACTTCGAGTTCTACCGGCACATCACCAGCGACTACGCGGACCCGCTCACCTACGTGCACCGCAAGATCGAGGGCCGGTACGAGTACACGCTGCTGCTCTACATCCCCGGCCACGCGCCCTATGACCTGTGGACGTCCCGCTTGCGCCATGGGATCAGGCTGCACGTCAGGCGCGTCTTCATCATGGAGGACGACGGCCAGCTGATGCCCAGGTTCCTGCGCTTCGTGCGCGGGGTGCTCGACTCGGGCGACCTGCCGCTGAACGTGTCCCGCGAGCTGCTGCAGAGCAGCCAGGTGGTCGCCAGCATCCAGAACCAGGCGGTCAAGACGATCCTTCGCCTGCTCAAGGACACCGCTGAGAAGGAGCCCGACAAGTACGCCACGTTCTGGAAGGAATTCGGTGCCGTGCTCAAGGAGGGCATCGTCGAGGACTACGGCAACAGGGAGGCCATCGCCCGCCTGCTGCGCTTCCGGTCGACCGCCGGGTCAGCGACCGAGCCCGATGTCTCGCTCGCCGACTACGCGGGGCGGATGAAGGAGGGCCAGGACAAGATCTATTACCTGCTGACCCCGACCTCGGATCTGGCCGCGAACAGCCCGTACCTGGAACTGTTCACCAAAAAGGGCATCGAGGTCCTCCTGCTCGACCAGGAGGTCGACGCCTGGATGATCGGCAGCCTCACCGACTTCGATGACAAGCGGCTGCAGTCGGCGGCACAGGGCGACGCGGACCTCGGTGGCCTGGCCGACGAGGCCGAGCAGGAGGCCAAGGAGAAGGCGGACGCCGATTTCGCCGGCCTTGCCGCCAAGCTCAAGGAGGCGCTCGGCGGCAAGGCGTGGGACGTCCGGGTCAGCAGCCGGCTGACGACGTCACCGGCGTGCATCGTGTCCGGGGGGCCTGAGTTCGGCTTCGGATTCGGCGGCCGTCAGGAAAGCGGGTCACTGCCCGCCCAGCCGGTGCTGGAGATCAACCCGCAGCACCCGCTGGTGGGCCGCCTTAACAGCAACCCGGACGATCCGCGTTTCGCCGACTGGGCCCAGGTCCTCTACAACCAGGCCGTCCTGATGCTAGGCGCCAGGGTCGAGCACCCCGCCGAGTTCGTCACCCAGCTCAACGACCTGCTGGTCTCCCTCGCCGGGGACGCCGAAGCACCGGCCGCTGACCCCCCGGCCGCTGACCCCCGGCCGCTGAGGCACCCGGTCAGTAACGTATCCGCAGGCCCGTCGATGGCCCATAGATGGCGTAATAGCGCCACCAATGGGTCATTGATGGGCCTGACTCATCGAGCGCGCCGCGCTACCTCGTGACTGCCTGCTTGACTAGCTTGCGGCCGAAGTCCCACATCAGGCCCGAGCCGCGGTGCGCCTCGTCCATCACGTCGGTGAACGCGTCGACGAACAGGCTCACCTCCGCGTCGCCGATCGTGAGCGCGGGCAGCAACTTGATCACCTCGATGTGGTCGCCAGCGACCTGCGTCAGGATCTTGTGCCGGTCGAACAGCGACACGACGACCATCTGCGAGAACAGCCCGTTCCTGGCGGCTTGCAGCATGTTCCAGCTAGCGCGCAGCTTCAGCGACTTGGGCTTGGCGAATTCGAGTCCGATCATGAGCCCGCGGCCGCGAACACCGGCGAACATCTCGTACGCCTCGGCCAGCGGCTCGAGCGCGGCCCGCATCGCCTCGCCCGTGCGCTCCGCGTTGGTGACTAGCTGCTCGTCCTCGATGACCGCGAGCGACGCGAGCCCGGCGGCCATGGCCGACGCGTTGGACCCGAACGTCGAGTCGTGCACGAGCACCCGGTCCATCGACGAGTAGACCTTGGCGAAGATCGGTTCCTTCGCCAGCGTCGCGCCCACCGGGATGAACCCGCCCGACAGCGCCTTGGCCACCGTCACGATGTCCGGCTCGACCTCGTCGTGCTCGTAGGCGAACAGCCGCCCGGTCCGCCCGAGCCCGGTCTGCACCTCATCGCAGATCAGCAGCCCGCCATTGTCATGCAGCAGCTTGCTCGCGGCCGCCAGGTAGCCGGGCGGCGCGACCTCCACGCTCTTACCCTGCACGGGCTCGACAATGAACGCCGCCACATCGCCCTTGCGTACCTCAGCGGCAAGAGCGTCAATATCGCCGAATGGTACGCAGGCGCCGGTCAGGAGCGGCCCGAAGCCAGTCTTGAACTCCGCTGAGCCGTTGACCGACAGCGAGCCGACGGTCAGGCCGTGGAACGCGTGGTCGCAGTACACCACCCTGGACTTGCCGGTCGCATATCTCGCGAACTTGAGCCCCGCCTCGACCGCCTCGGTACCGCTGTTGGAGAAATACACCCGGTCAAGGCCAGGGACCTTGCCTACCAGCTGCTCGGCCAGGATGCCCGGCAGCAACGCGCAGTCGAACTGGACCAGGTCGGCCAGCTCGCGGTCGAGCAGGTCGTGCAGGGCCTTGCGCACCACCGGGTGGTTGTGGCCGAGGGCGAAGACGCCGAAGCCGCTCAGGAAGTCGAGGTACCGGACGCCGTCCCGGTCATAGAGGTAGCTGCCGTCGGCTCGCTCGTAGACCTTGTCGAAGCCGATGGTGTGCAGCATCCGGGAAAGCTGCGGATTCAGGTAGCGCGCGCTCAGTTCGTAGCCCCTGCCGTCGTTGGCGGCGAGCAGGCCAGGCAGGTCAAATCCCATGTTGACAGTCTCCGGTAATCGGGCTAGATCGGACGGCGATTCCTGACAATAGTCGCCCGCCGCGCACCTCAGCGCGCGGCGGGCGATGTTGTTGCCCGAAGTTGCCCGAAGACGCCGATTTGCCGCTGGGTCAGCGACCGCCCATCGCCCGGATGGACTGGCGCAGCGACGACGTCGTCGCGAGCACGGCCGATGGCTCATAACCGCAGTGCGCCATGCAGTTGGCGCAGCGCGGGTCCTTGCCCCGGCCGTAGGCATCCCAGTCCGTGGTCTCGATCAGCTCCTTGTAGCTGCTCACGTAGCCATCGCTCATCAGGTAGCACGGCTTCTGCCAGCCCTTGAGCGAGTACGACGGGATGCCCCAGGCGGTGCAGCCGAAGTCAGCCTTGCCTTCGAGGAAGTCGAGGAACAGCGGCGAGTGGTTCAGCCGCCAGCGCTTGCGGTTCCCGTCGGCGAACGCCTTCTTGAACAGCTCGCGGGTCTCGTTGACCCCCAGGAAGTGCTCCTGGTCCGGTGCCTTCTCGTAGGCGTAGGCGGGCGAGATCATCATCTGATCGACCCGCAGGTCATCGTTCAGGTAGTTCAGCACGTCGATCACGGACTGCGGCGAGTCGTTGCTGAACACAGTGGTGTTCGTGGTCACGCGGAAACCCCGGCGCTTTATTTCCCTGATCGCCGCGACTGCCTCGTCGAACACCCCGTCCTTGCAGACCGACTCGTCGTGCCGTTCCTGCAGTCCGTCGATGTGCACCGCGAAGGCGAAGAAGCGCGACGGCGTGAACTTGTCGAGCTTCTTCGGCACCAGCAGTGCGTTCGTGCACAAGAACACGTACTTCTTGCGCTTGACCAGCTCGTCGACCAGCACCTCGATCTGCGGGTGCATCAGCGGCTCGCCGCCGGCGATGGACACCATAGGGGCGCCGCACTCCTCGATCGCAGCGATGGCCTGCTCCACCGGCATCCGCTGCTTGAGCACCGACGCCGGATGCTGGATCTTGCCGCAGCCCGCGCACGCGAGATTGCACGCGAAAAGCGGCTCGAGCTCGACGATCAGCGGGAACTTCTCGCGCCCGGACAGCTTCTGGCGCATCAGGTAGGTACCCACCCGCACGGTCTGACGCAGCGGCATGCTCACTAGGCTTCACCTCTTTCTCGTGATCGCTTTCGTCGTGATCGGCCCGCCCTGATCACTGCCTCAGCTCCCTGGGCAGGGCGAACTGGACCGATTCGGTCGCCACGACCACCTCCCTCGACTGCACCTCGCCTAGCCCGGACAGCGCGGTCACGATCTCGGTCACCATCGCTGGCGGCGCGGACGCGCCGGCCGCGACACCGACCGTGCCGGCCCCGACCAGCCAGCTCAGCTCGATGTCTTGCGCGCTGTCGACCAGGTAAGCGGCCGTTCCCGCCCGCTGGGCGGTCTCGACCAGGCGCAAGCTGTTGGACGAGTTGGCCGATCCGGCGACGAGCACGACATCGGAGTCCGCGGCGATCGAGCGCACGGCTCGCTGCCGGTTGGTCGTCGCGTAGCAGATGTCGTCAGTACCGGGGCCTTTCGCCTCGGGAAACGCCTCACGCAACGCGTCCACGATCCCAGCAGCCTCATCAGCCGCAAGCGTAGTCTGCATCAGATAGGCGACTTTGCCCGGGTCCGTTGGTTGAAGGCCGGCGACGTCCTGCGCTGTCTCGACTAGGGCCATCGAGCCGGGCGCCTCGCCGAGCGTGCCCTCGACTTCCTCGTGCCCGCCGTGCCCGATCAGGGCGACCAGGTAACCGTCCCCGGCGAACCGGCGCGCCTCGGCGTGCACTTTAGCCACGAGCGGGCAGGTAGCGTCGACGGTGCCGAGCTGGCGCCGGTCCGCTTCCTGCCGCACCTCGGGCGAGACGCCATGCGCGGAGAAGACCACGGTCGCGCCGTCAGGCACCTCGCTCAGCTCGTCAACGAAGATCGCGCCGCGCTGCTCGAGGCCCGCCACGACGCTGGTGTTGTGCACGATCTGCTTGCGCACGTACACCGGAGTGCCACGGCGCTGGAGCGTCAGCTCGACGATCTCGATCGCTCGCTCGACCCCGGCGCAGAACGATCGCGGGCTCGCCAGAAGTACCTGCCTGGACCCGGCGGCACTGGCCCAGGTGGCGAGCACCGGCGCGACGAGCCGCAGCGACTTCAGCGCCGCGAGGCCGCCGCCGACCGTATGCGGGCTTACCAGCGGATGGGAAGGCGTGTCCGAGATCGTCCTGACCACGGCGGCCGGCCTGGCCGCGCCGCGAAGCAGCTGAGCCGACTCCATATCGACCGCGATCACCCCGGCGGCCGCCAGCTCGGCATGAGCGCTGGCGGCGGCCAGCTTGGCAACGGTCGCGATCGGCCCTGCGTGCACGCGCAGGCCAGCCCGCCGCAGCTCGGCCACGAGCAGCGGCGCCGACTTGCACTCAAACCTGGCCGACCGCCCGCCGTCGCACCAGTCGATGACCTCGGTCGCGACGACGACGTCGCCGACGCGCAGGTTGTCGGTCAGCGCCCCGGCCACCCCGCTGACCGCGATCGTGTCCGCGTCGGACTCCGCGATGCCTGCCGCGGCGGACGCCGACCGCTCCGGGCCGTATCCGGTCCGCAGCACCCGCACCCGCGCGGCGCTGCCCTCAAGCCCGGCGAGCCCGCGCCGCAGCGCGGCGGCCTCGATCCGCAGGGGCGCGCAGAGCAGCAGTCCGCTCATCGGTTGCCCTCCAGGTACCGGCCGAGCGCGCTCACCGGGAACACCAGCCGGTACAGGTGATAGTTGATGTAGAAGTCGCCTGGGAATCCAGTCCCGGTGAACTGCGGCTCATCCCAGCTGCCGTCCTCCCGCTGGGTGGCGACTAGCCACGCGACACCCCGTTCCGCGCTGGCCAGCGTGTCCTGCCCGCCGGCCGCGAGCAGCGCGAGCAGCGCCCACGCGGTCTGCGACGCTGTCGAGGTGCCCCGGCCCGCCCAGCTCTTGTCGTCGTAGGAGCGCAGGTCCTCGCCCCAGCCGCCATCAGGGTTCTGATGATCGGTCAGCCATCGCACGGCCCGCCTGATCGCCGGCTTGCCTGGCAGTACGCCAGCGGCGATCAGTGCCGGAACCACGGCGCCGGTCCCGTACACGTAGTTGGCGCCCCACCGGCCGAACCACGATCCGTCCGGCTCCTGCGAGCGCAGCAGCCAGGCCACGCCGCGCCGCACGGCCTTGCAGTCTGCCCGGCCGAGCATCGCGAGCGCTTCGACGGTGTGCGCGGTGACATCCGCTGACGGCGGGTCGGTCACCTCGCCGAAGTCGCAGAAGGGCAGCTTGTTGACCAGCTTCGAGGTGTTGTCGGCGTCGAACGCGCCCCAGCCGCCGTCCCGTGACTGCATCCCGATCAGCCAGTCGGCCGCGCGGGCGGTGGCCGACTGTGTTGGTCTGAGAGGGCCGCCGGGTGCCACGCCGTCCTCGCTCGGCATGGCAACCCGGCGGAGCGCGAGAAGCACTTCTGCTGTGTCGTCGACATCGGGATAGCCGTCGTTGTCGAACTCGAAGGCCCAGCCGGCTGGCGCGAGGCCCGGCCTGCGCACCTGCCAGTCCCCCGGGCCCTGATCTCTTCCCCGACCACCCACCCGGCCGCGCTGCGCAGCGCCTCGTGATCGGCGGGCAGCCCCGCGTCGGCCAGCGCGACAATCGCGAGCACGGTGTCCCAGACAGGCGACTGGCAGGCCTCAAGCCGGCGCACCGGCCCGTCCGGGGTGTCCTCCCAGATGGTGTAACGGTCAAGACCTTCGAGCCCGCGCTTGATGACCGGATGGTCAAGCTCGTAGCCGAGCAGGTGCAGCGCCATCAGTGAATACACCCAGGGCGGCTGAATGCCGCCCCAGCAGCCGTCACGCTCCTGGCGCGCGATGATCCAGTCCGCGCAGCGGCGCATCGCCGCCGTCCTGACCGCCGCGGCGGGCCGTTGCGGGCGCACGTACTTCTCGTAGCGGTGCAGCCCGGCGTCCAGGGTCTCGAACACCTTCGTCCAGATATCGCTGCCCGCCGCGCTGACCTGGCCCGGTATCGCGGGCACCCGCAGCTCGGGCAGGCTGAAGGGGAGCTGCCTGACCGGGCGCGCTGAGCACACGAGGGTGAGCGGCACGATGGTCTGGCGTGCCCAGCAGGCCCAGTCATACACGTTCAGCGGGAACCAGGCTGGCAGGTAGATCAGCTCAGGCGGCATGACCGGCAGGTCATCCCACGACCATTCGCCGAATAGCGCCAGCCAGATCCTGGTGAAGACCCGGGTCGCCTCGATGCCGCCCCGGTCCCTGATCCAGGCGGCCGCTATGGCCAGATGGTCGTCCTCCGGCTGGTCCCCCGCCAGCCGCAAGGCCGCGTACGCCTCGACCGTTGTCGACAGGTCGGCCTCGCCGCCCGGGAAATTCGCCCAGGTCCCGTCGGCTCGCTGGCACGACCTGATCCAGCGGGCCGCCGCGCCGGTCTCCCGCGCGGTCCTGATGCCGAGGAACTGCCGGAGCAGGAGGTCCTCGGCATCCATGGTGACGTTGGTCTCGAGCTCGCCCTGCCACCATCCGTCGGCATGCTGCAGCCCGAGCAGGTGCTGAACCGCCCGCTCGGTGGCAGTCCTGGCCGCGCTGAGCGCGTCCGGGCTGAGCTGGGTGGTGGTCACCACTGCCTCGCGGTCACGAACTCGGCGATCCCCTCGAACTCGGCGCGGACGTCGTGCGGCATGTCGGTCTCGGCCAGGAAGCCGGTCGCCGATGCCAGCGCCGAGTCGGCCTTGGACTCCGCCCACTCCTTGCCGCCCGCCGCTTCTACCAGGGAGGCGGCCCGCAGCAGCTCGTCCTCGGTGAGCGGGTCGGGCGCGGCGAGCAGCACGCCGAGCTCACGGCCTGCCTCGGTGCCGCTGGTCAGCGCCGCCACCACGGGGAGTGACTTCTTCCTGGCCCGCAGGTCTGACCTGACCGGCTTGCCTGTCGTCTCCGGTGCGCCCCAGATGCCGAGCAGGTCGTCGGTGAGCTGGAACGCCAGGCCGGCGTAGGCGCCGAAGCCCGCCAGGCTCTTGGCGATGTTCGCCGGGCCGCCCACGTAGACGGCGCCGATGCTGCACGCGCAGGCCATCAGCGCGGCGGTCTTGTCACCGGCCATGTCCAGGCACTCGGAAACGGTGACGTCGCTGCGCCGCTCGAACGCGAGGTCGGCACCCTGCCCGGCGATCAGCCGCAGGACCGCCGCTGACAGGCAGCGCGAGGCCCAGACGCTCTCCGGCGGCGGGCCTTCGAGCAGCAGGTCCTGCGCGAGCGCGAGCAAGGCGTCACCGGCCAGGATCGCCGCGCCGACGCCATAGACGGTCCAGGCCGTCGGCCGGTGCCTGCGCTCGGTGTCCCCGTCCATGATGTCGTCGTGCAGCAGCGAGAAGTTGTGCACCAGCTCGACGGCGACGGCGGCGGGCACGGCCCGCTCGGGCGGCGCGTCCGCGGCGCGCGCGGACAGCAGCGCCAGCGCCGGGCGGAGGGCCTTGCCCGCGCCTCCCGGCGCACCCGGCGGCCGGCCGTCGTTGCCTGGCAGTCCCAGGTGATAGGCGGCGACCTCGCGGATATCCGGGCTGAGCCGGTCAACGGCCGCGGCCATCGCCGGGCCGACGCTGTCTCGCGCCGTCTCGACAGACGCGGGGATGGTGGCCGTCACGACGCCACCTGCCTCACCGGTGCCTGCTGGCCGGTTTCCGGCCGGCTGGTGAGCTCGTCTAGCAACTGCTGCGCGGCAGAATGCCCACTTCGCACAGCGCCCTCCATGGTGTCAGGCCAGCCGGTGTCGGTCCATGAGCCGGCGAGCACGAGTCCGGGTACCGAGGTTGCGGCACCGGGCCGCAGGACGCCGCAGCCTGGCGCCTGCAGGAACGTTGCCCGGCGCTCCCTGGTCACGAAGCAGTCAGTGACGCAGGCTTGGGCCGCGGCAGGGAAAAGCCGCTCAAGCTCGGGCAAGAACTGATCCCGCAATTCGGCGGCGGGAGTCTGCACGTAGCTGTCGGCGGCAGACAGGGACACAGCCAGGTACTGCCCGCTCTTTATGCCCGCGATCCGGGTTTTGTCGAACACCCACTGGACCGGGGATTCCACCGCCGCCGCGAACGGCAGGTCCATCACCTGGCGGTCGTAGGTCACGTGCACGTTCACGATCGGCGAGGCGCCCAGGCCGTTCCAGCGCTCCGCGCCCTCGACGCCCGCGTCGCCGGCCAGGCCGCTCGCCTGAGCCGATGGCACGGCGAGAACGACGCCGTCGGCGCCGATCACCTCATCGCCGTCAGCCAGGCGCACGGCGAAGCCGCCATCGGGCTCCGGCCGGACCGCTGCCACCTTGGCGGCCATCCGTACCTGCGCACCAAGGCCAGCCAGCAACTCAGCCGTGGCCCGTCCGTGCAGCTCGCCCAGCGGCACGGCGGCGACGCCGATGTCGGCGGCGTCCCTGGAGCCGAGCAGCGCCGTCTTGATGACGGTCGCGGCAAGCTGCAGGCTCGCGTCGTCCCCGGCGATATTCAGCGCGGAGATGATGAAGAGATCCCAGAGATTGCGGCGGGCGCGCTCGCCCTGCCCATGGGCCGCGAGCCAGTCACCGAGCCGCTGGCCGTCCAGCGCGGGATCGGCGGGGTCGATGAAGCGCATCGCCAGCGCAGCGCGCCCCGCCTTCAGCCGGTCGGACAGCGGCAGCAGCCGGTAGCGGGTCAGCGCGCCGGTCATATGCAGCGGGCTCGGCAAGTTGGCGCGCCGCAGCCGCGCCTGCCTGGGCTGCCCGTCGCTGCCGGGTGCGAGCACCGTGACATCGAACCGGTCCTGGAAGGCGACCTGGCCGGTCACGCCGAGCCTGGCCAGCAGGGCCTGATAGCTCTCGCAGCAGCGCAGGATCACGTGCTGGCCGTTGTCGATGGTCAGTTCGCCGCGCTGGTAGGAGGAAGCGGCTCCGCCAAGCCTCGGCCTCGCCTCAAGCAAGCTGACCTCGAAACCCGCATCGCGCAAGTCGACCGCCGCGGTGATGCCAGCCAGCCCGCCGCCGACGACGGCGACCCGGCGCGGGCTCATGGCTGGCCTCCTTGCGCGTGCTGGCTGGGCGGGCGCCGCTTTGCGCGGCCCCCTCCGGCCAGCGCGCTGGCGGCGACCATGGCCTTCTCCCGCGCCGGCACGGAGACCCGGCGGTTCAGCACCTCCGCCGGGTCGGCGCAGATGTGGTCGAGCAGCCGCCGGTAGATCCCGGCCATCGCGCCAGCCGAGGCGGCGCTGCGGCGGTCGAGCATCGGGATGAGCGCGAGCCCGGTGGCGTACCACTCCTTGGCCCTGGTCGCCTCGAACGTGATCAGGTCCGCCAGGTTGCCGGCCAGCACTCCCCGGCTGTCAGCTCCGTTCGGGTCCAGCGTGCAGCCGAACCGCTTCAGGTCCTCGGCCGGCAGGTACACCCGCCCGTTGCCGAAATCCTCCTTGATGTCCCTGATGATGTTGGTGAGCTGCAACGCCACGCCGAGCGAGTCGGCGAGCGGCGCGGCCTGGCCGGTGTCGGTGCTGCCGAACACGCCGAGCGAAAGCCTGCCGATCGAGCCGGCGACGCACCGGCAGTAATGCCGCAGGTCCTCGAACGTGCCGTAGCTCACGCCGCGCACGTCCGCCTCGCAGCCATCGATCAGCTCGCCGAACGCATCCAGCGGCAGCGGGAACCTGGCGGCGGCGTCCCGCAACGCCACCAGCACGAGATCGCCGGAGTCGGCGCTGTCCAGTGACCTGATCGAATTCCTGGCCTCGCCGAGAGCGGCGATCTTCTCATCCGGCGGCATGGTGCCGTCGCCGATGTCATCGATCCGCCTCGCGAAGGCATACACGGCCGACAGCGCGCGGCGCTTATCTCCCGGCAGCAGCGCGATGCCGTAGGAGAAGTTTTTGGCCTGCTGGCGCGTGATCTGTTCGCAGTACTTGTAAGCAGCGCGAACATCCACCGCCGCAGCGGGTCCAAGCAGGCTCACGTCTCACCTCCCCCTCGCAAGCGCTCGCATCAACTCGGTCAGCGTCCCTGCCCTGCTGGGACGCGGCGTGGCGGTGAGCACGTCGTAGTCAGCCGCCCGGATCGCGGCGAGCGCGGCACGGCCGCCTGCTACATATCCGGCGACGGCGAAGCGCGCGGCGCCGCGAAGCGCGCCGATCAGCGGAGCGCCAGCATCGAGCATCGCCTCTGCCTTGCCGACCTCGGAAGCCATCAGCCGCCGCAGCCGCGGCGACGCGCTCGGCGCGACAAGATCCTGCTCGTCGCAGCCGTACTCGCGCAAGTCGTCGGCAGGCAGGTAGACGCGCCCGTCACGGTAGTCCTCGGCGACATCTTGCCAGTGCTCAGCCAGTTGCAGCGCACTGCAGACCGAGTCGGAGAGCTCGGCCCGCGCTTCCGTGAAGCAATCGAAGGCAAAAAGGACGATCCGCCCCACCGGGTTCGCCGACAGGCGGCAGTAGCCCAGCAGGTCATCGATGCTCTGGTAGCGCGAGACGGCCTGGTCTTGCCTGTTGGCCTCGATCAGGTCAAGGAAGAGCCGCATCGGGATGCCGCACTCGGTCACTGCCGCGCGCAGGCCGCGGACAGCCTCGAGCTTGGGTGATTCCGGGCTCAGCGGGTTCAACTCCGCAGACACCTGATTGCCCGCCGCGCCTATGGCGCCGTACAGCCGGCGCAGGTCCGCCTCGACCTCGGCAAGCAGCCCAGAACGTTCGGCGACCGGAGCCCGGTCGCCGATATCATCCACAGTCCGCGCGTAGACGTAGACCGCCATGAGATATCGCCGCCGGCGAGCTGGCAGCAGGCGAAGTGCTACCGGAAAGTTCTCATCAGCCGCCTTGCCCGCGACGGCACTGTCGGTCGCACCGAGGAATCCGGCGCCCGCCACATGTGCCCCCTGACCTGTCACGTTCCTATTCGTTCATGGTTTCTGTTGAGAATGCAAACAATGACATGTGCGTCACCTGATGTGAGCGTCGTATTCTCCGGGCTGACCTCTGCAAACGCTCCGGGGCCGGTTCCGGACGCTGCGCAGTTGCGGAATGCCGCATTATAGACCTATCTGGTGCATTGATCCAGTGGGGTCGGTTGTAGCCCAGAGGCGTTCGGACGACTAGTCTCACCACATGAGCAGGGAACCTTCCCAGTGGGCCTCGCCGGGAGCGGCTACGTCTCCGGCCGCGGGTGCAGGGCAGGCAACCCGGCCAGCAGGCCCCGGCCACGAACGATGCGCGCCCTGGCCCGGGCGCCGGACAGCACGCACCGACCAGGGGCAAGGACGTGCGGCCGCGACGCCCGTCCCTGGGCGGCGGGATCCCGGCCCAGGGCCGCGAACTCGGAGCCCAGGGCCGCCTGACGGTACGGCGGCTGCTTGAGGCCGGCCTAGCCGAGTTCGACGAGCGCGGCTACCAGGCCGTCAGAGTCGACGACGTGGTCAGGCGGGCCAAGACCTCGCACGGCACCTTCTACCTGTACTTCGCGAACAAGGATGACCTGTTTCGCACGCTGATGAAGGACGCGCTGCACGACATGCAGCTGATCACGGACGACTTTCCCGTGGTCACCAGCAACCAGGCAGGCAAGGACGCGCTCCGGCACTGGATCCACCGGTTCACTGACACCTACGGCGCGCACGCCACGGTGATCCGGATCCTGAGTCAGGCCGACATCGTCGGTGAAGAGGTCTACACGGACGGCCTGCGCTTGCTGTTCCGCCTGTCCGAAGCGATCGCGCAGGGGATGACCGCCGCGTCCGGCAGCGGTCAGCCAGGCCAGGCCACCACCAGTGATGGCGAGTCACGCAATGGCCACCCGCACGCCGAACTGACCGCGCTTGCCTGCCTGATGATGCTCGAGCGGATCAACTACCTGCTCAGCGTCGAAGTCCGGCTGCCAAGAGCCGAGATGATCGACCGGCTGAGCGCGATCATCTACGCGGCCTTCCACAGCTACTGAGCCGGGCTTGCCTTCTACTGGCCCGGGTTGAGCACCCCGAGCGGGGAGGGCGCGGCGAACTCGATCCGCAGCGCGCGCAGGCCGCCGATAGTCACGGTCGCGAGGCGCATCGGCCGGTACCTGGCGGGCTGGGCGCGCAGCAGGTCCTCCAATGCCCGCACGTAGACCTTCTCGGTCAGATGCGCGGCCGCGTCGGTCGCCGCCAGGTCGGCGAGCCGCAAGGGCATGCCCGGTGCCGCGCCCGGCTGGCTCGTTCCGAAATCCAGGATGCGGATCGGGTTCTCCGAGGCCAGCGCGGTGATCACGATCAGGAGCCTGGCATCGACCTGGCCGCTCGTCATGGCCTTCCTCGCAGCGAAGGTGGCGGCGATCTGCCTGCTCGTGATCAGCCCGGTGCCGACGCTCTTGCTCAGCTTGCGGTCGGTGCGGACGGCCGATTCGTAGGCGGCCGCCCCGCGCGGGGCATTGATCCTGACGTCGACGCGGCTGCTGCCCGCGCCGAAGCTGGCCAGCACCGCCGGTGCCCGGCTGCGGGTGACGCGGGCGTCGAACCGCTGGCTGACCGCGGGCGTCACGACGACAAGCGCGGCGGTCAGCGGATAAGGCGCGGACCGCCCGATCGTCTTCAGATCGCGTGCGGGGAAGTCACGCTGCGCCAGCGCGGCGCACATCGCCGGATCGCAGGCCACGACCGCCCGGCGGCTCACCTGCGCGACAATCCAGCTGGCCGCCGCGCTCCGGGCCTTCGCCCGAGCGGCCAGGACCGAGTGCTTCGTCGCGTGGCCGTTGCTTGATGGTTCGGCGGCATTGCGTGATGACAGGGCCAAGGTCACCACCGCCGCCACGATGAGCACCAGGACCAGCGCCGCGATCCCCGCGGTGACCGGTCCGTGCCTGTTCCGGTCAGTCCGCCCTGGGCGGCCGGTGAACCGGCTCGGGGTGCCCGGAGGCCGGGTCTCAGGCTGGTGCGGCCTCGGCTGCTGCGGCCCGGGCTGGCGGTCTTTGGCGGGGACAGGGGCGAGGTCGAGGCGATTGGCCCTGTCGCGCGTCGCGCCTTGCCCGCGCGAGCTATCCGTTTGCGCGCGCGCCGGCTTCGGGGTCTCGGGTTCGGCGGTGCCCGGCTTCGCGGTGCCCGGCTTCGCGGTGCCTGGCAGCGCGCTCGTTCCGGCGCGCGAACTCGGCTGGGAACCTGGCTTCGCGTCGAGCCGGGGCTTGACCGCGCCCTGAGCATCGCTTGCGGCTTGCGGCTTGCCGCCGGGCGGCGGCCGGCTCAATGACTTCGGCTCAGCCAAGGACTCCGACCGCGCCAGCTTCTCGGTCCCTGATGCTTGCTGCTCGGCCCGTCCCGACTTCGCGGCACGCTGCAGCCGCCTTGCCCGGTCGACCCGGTCGACGCGCTCAAGCCTGCTCGCCCTGCCAGGCAGCCCTGCGCTTCCGGCCGACACCGCGCTTCCGGCCGACACCGCGCTTCCAGCCGGCCCAGAGCCTCCCCCGGCGGGCCAGAGTCGCCCGCTGATGCCGGCTGTCCAGCGGAGGCTGTGTCTCCAGAAGCTGCCTGCCCAGAAGCTGCCTGCCCCGAGACGGCTGAATCTCCCGGCCTGCCCGCGTGTCGCGACTGCGCGATCCGGCGCGACTGCACGGCGTGGTCCCACCACGCCGCGCGGTCTACCCTGACGTTGCCGCCAGGCTCCGAAGGATCGCTGCCCGTGTCGCGGTCGTCGGCTCTAGCGGGCCAGCCGCTGCTGTCGGCGTCGCCAAGCGGATCAATTGCGGCGGCATCGGCGAAGCCCGCGACCAGATCGGGGTCGGCCGACAGATAGGACTCGGCGATGTCGTCGAGCACGTCATCGGGCTTGATCCGCCGGAACTCCACGGTGACTTCATGATCGGACGCAGCGCCGTTCAGGCCGGCCTGACTCTGGCGCCCTGACCAGGTCCGGCCCAGGCCAGCCACCGCCGCCGGAACCCGCGGCAGGGGCTCGGTGGCTGGCTCCGGAGCTGGTTCATCGGGATCTGAGGCTGCCTCAGGCGCGTCCTGCGTCCCCGCTGGCTCTTGCGCCGCATGGGCGGCATCGACCGCCGCCCGCATCCGTGCCATTAATGTGTCAGGCAACGCCTTGCGCGCCGATGGTATAGGACCCTCCCGAGCCGCTCCCGGTACCCGCCGCGCGAGCGGCCGGCCTGGGCTCTCGTCGCCCATCCCGCTCATCCCCCCTGCAAGAGTGCTACTTATCTCCTAGCACAACTGGGCATCCCTGGACGACCAGAGCAGCACATGAAGCACCGTTAATCAAGCAACATCACCAACTGTTACGCGTCAGTCACGTAACGCCCCCAAAGATCGCGGACAGGGCGCACCGGCGTTCCAGCGGCGCTTGCCAGGGAGGATCTGCGGTTGCCAGGGAGGATTGGCGGGTGGCGCGAGGCTGTCGCCGGATCAGGAGGTTCTGCCTGCCCGGCACGGGGGTTCTCGTCCTTACCGTGGAGGGTTTCCGGGTTCCTGGAGGAGCGTTGTCGCATGAAGGAGGGTTGTCGTCGTATAGTCCGGTCAACTCTCCTAGATGCGGAAACCCTCCTGCACGAATACGAAAACCCTCCTGCGAGAGCAGCCTCACCCCGAAAGAGCCGCACCTTTGCGACATTGCTGAGGCTGCCCCCGGGCGGGCGGCCGGGGACGGCGGGGACACGGTGGGGCGGCATCAGCCTAATTGAGCCCAATATACTCAAACGCCCGCCCTGGGGAGGCTCTGACCTGTAGCTTTTCGTATGCAGCGGCACGTCGCGGCCCAGTACGGCCACACCACGTGACGCTGCGGGCACAGATCGCGGGCTGTTACGGGGGGCAGCCGAGGTCCCCTGTACACCCCTCAGTTCGAGTAGGTGCACTTTATGGACCACGGCACAAGGACGTCTCACCGGGCCGCCGCGCCCGGTCAGGCGACTGCCATACCGGACACGACGCGGGTGGCCGGCAACCGGCGCGGGCGTACCGGTACGTCGCTGATCCCGAGCGCGTGGCCGCTCTTCCTGATCTTGGCCGTCCAGGCCGTGCTGGCGCTGCGGCTCGTGCGGGCGGACACGGCCTTTCAGGATGAGGCGCTTTACCTGTGGGGAGGGCACCAGGAGTGGGCGAACCTGCTCCATGGCACTCCGATACCGCCGTTCCCGGCTTACTTCTCTGGCGCTCCGGTCATCTATCCGCTGTTCGGCGCTTTAGCGGATAGCATCGGCGGTCTGTCCGCCGCCCGGATCTTGTCCCTGATCTTCATGCTCGGGGTGACCGGGTTGCTGTGGAGCACAACCAGGCAGCTTTACGGGCGGACGGCGGCCTTCTTCGCCGCGGCGCTCTTCGCCGTGCTTGGCCCGACGCTTCACCTGAGTTCGTTCGCTACCTACGACGCGATGTCGGTCTTTCTCGTCGCGCTGTCGGCCTGGTGCGTGGTACACGCGGCCGGACGGCGGGACGCCACGGGGTGGATGATCGCCGCTGGCTTCGCACTGGCACTGGCCAACGCCACCGCGTACTCGATCGCGCTGTTCGACCCGGTGATCATCGCGGCGGCCATTCTCACCGCGATCCCCGTCGCGGGCGGCAAGCGGGCGGCGGCGCGCGGCCTGATCCTGGCCGCCGTCGTGATCGTGTTGCTCGGAATCGGATTGCTGATCGGCGGCAGCAGCTACCGCGCCGGCATCAGCAACACGACACTGCAGCGAGCGCCTGGCGCCGATGCCGCGCTGACGATTTTCGCCGACTCCTGGGCCTGGACTGGCGCGGTCCTCGTGGTAGCCGTACTCGGCGTGGTCATCAGCCTCGCCAGGCGGCCATGGTCGGCAGCGAGCTGGCTCCCGCTGCTTTTTACCTGCGCGATCCTGCTCGTCCCGGCTGAGCAGGCCAGCCTGCACACCCTGGCTTCGCTCAGCAAGCACGGGACCATGGGGGCCTGGTTCGCCGCCATCGCCGCCGGCTACGCCGTCGACGCGATCGTGGCGGCGGCCGGAATCGGCCGGGTACGGGCAGTCACCGTCGCCGCGTGCGCGGCAGCGCTCGCGCTGCCCGCCGTGCTCGGCACGGCCCAGGCCCGCACTTTCGCCACCAACTGGCCGAACTCGGAGACCTTCACGGAGATCCTCGGCCAGGTCCTACGGCACGCGAGCGGGCGGCTGCTGGTCGAGGACCCGTCGATCGCCGAGTACTACCTGCCGGAGGGCAACGACTGGCGGCGGTGGTCGGGCACCAGGAACATCGTGCTGCCGTCCGGCGCCAGCACTGGCGGGCCGAGCAAGCGCGCCGGGGTCGTGGGCCAGGGCAACGCGGGCGTCTACGCCGTCTTTATCCAGGAGGGCTATTTTTCCCTGGTCGCGCTTAACTTCGCCGATACGACGCCGCTCGACAAGAGCATCAACGCCGACCTGCGGCGCAACCATCATTACCGGATCATCGACGTGGTGCCTTACGGACCGGGCCGCGGCACCTACGTCATCTGGCGCTACGAGCGGCATCGATGAGCACCAGCATCAGCCAGATCGCCGCGCCCCAACCGGCAGCCAGCGCCAGCCGTGAGCGTGCCATCGTCTTGCCGGCACCGCCGGACGACGCGGAGAAGCTCAGCTACATCGATCGCGACCTGCCCTACCTGCTGACCCTGCTGCTCATCGGCTCGGCCTGCCTGACCTTCAGCCAGGCCAGGTTCGAGCTGCATGCCCCGCTGGCCGGGCTGCCTTTCATGATCTTCACCGCGACCTACCTCTGCTACCAGGTGATCAGCCTGCCGGTGAACTTCACCGGGCGCGGATTCGACCTGGCGGCCCACCGGGAGCTCGCCGCGACGTGGCATCCGCCGGCCTATCCGAGCGTGGATATCTTGCTTCCTATCTGCGGGGAGCCGATCGAGGTGCTCGAGAACACCTGGCTGGCGGTGCGCGCGCTGGTCGCCGGCTATCCGGGAAAAGCCCAAGCGCACGTGCTCGACGACGGGCCTTCGCAGCAAGCGCACGCGCTTGCCGATGCACTCGGCCTGCAGTACCTCAGCAGGCCGCAGGCGCGCGCCTATAAGAAGAGCGGCAACCTGCGCTACGGGTTCGCCCGCACCAGCGGGGAGTACCTGGTCATCCTGGACGCCGACTTCGCCCCGAGAGCTGACTTCCTGGCCGAGACCCTCCCCTACTTCGGCGATGAGCGCGTCGCGATCGTGCAGACGCCGCAGTACTTCAGGGCGAGCCAGGCCCAAACCTGGATAGAAAACGCGGCGGGAGCGATCCAGGAGGTTTTCTACCGGTCGATTCAGGTAGCTAGAGACCGGTTCGGCGCGGCGATCTGCGTCGGCACCTCCGCGGTCTACCGCCGCACCGCGCTCGAGCCGGAAGGCGGGCCGACACTGATCCCGTACGCCGAGGACGTGCACACCGGTCTTGACGTGCGGAGGAACGGCTGGTCGATGGTGTATGTGCCGCTGGTGCTGTCGACTGGCATCTGCCCGGACAACCTCGATGCGTTCGTCAGGCAGCAGTACCGCTGGTGCACGGGGAACGCGGGAGTCGTGTTTTCCCGCCGGCTGTGGTCGGTGCCGATGTCGGTGCCCGCCCGGCTTACCTATATCTCCGGGTTCTTCTACTACGCCTACACCGCGCTGCTCACCTTCTTCGGCCCGATCATCCCCGTCGTGATGCTGCTCTTCCTGCCTGACCAGATCCGGTTGCGCAATTTCGCCGTGCTCGTGCCCGCCATGCTGACCGGGTTCGTCCTGTACCCGCTGTGGCACCGGGCGCCCTACGGGCCGTCGGTCTGGCCGCTCGGCATCGCGCGCGGCTGGGCGCACGTCTTCGCGATCTGGGACGGCGCCCGGGGCAAGACCATGAGCTGGCATCCGTCGAGAACTCCGGGCAGCTCGCTACGCCGGCTGCGGATCGGGGTCACCGCCTGGAGCGGCGGCATGGCCGTGGCCTGGCTGGCCCTGGCCGCCTGGCGCACCGCGGTTTCCGGCACTCCGCAACTGGCCGTGCTGCTGGCAGTCGGCCTGGTCAACTTCGCCGCGGTCGCCCGGGTCGTCTTCCCCGGAGGCGGGGCGGCATGAAACCACGCCTTGTGATGTACGCGGCGCTGCTGGTCGCGGCGGCCGCCGTGGCGACCGCTATCGGCCATGTCGGCACCCCGAAGCCGCACCCGCCCGCCGTGCACGCGGCGCTGCCGATGCGCCTTGCCTCCTACCTCGGAGTCTTCGCGACTGACTCACCGCCCGCCTATAAGCCAGTCGCGGACTTCGCCCGGGCAGCGGGCCGCGAGCCCGACATGGTCGGGTACTTCAGCGGCTGGGCGGAGCCGTTCGACCTGCCTTACGCCCGATCGGTCTACCGGCACCACATCGTCCCGTTCGTGCAGATCGACCCGACGTTCGCGTCGGTGCCGTCGATCTCGGCCGGGGACTATGACTCTTACCTGCGCTCCTACGCGGACAGCGTCCGGGCGTTCCGGCATCCGGTGATCATCGGGTTCGGCCATGAGATGAACGCGCCCTGGTATCCCTGGGGCTACGGCCACCTCGCTCCGGCGGACTTCGTAGCCGCCTGGCGGCACATCGTGACGCTCTTCCGCCAGGAGGGAGCCGACAACGTGACGTGGCTCTGGACGATCAACGCGGACCGGCCGGGCACCGGGCCGATCGGCGACTGGTGGCCAGGCCAGCATTATGTGACCTGGGTGGGAATTGACGGGTATTACTACCGCCCGTCGGATACCTTTGCCAGCGTCTTCGGCACGACAATTGATCAAGTCCGGCGCATCACTCATAAGCCCGTCCTGCTATCCGAGACGGCGGTCGGCCCGGCGGCGGGGCAGCTTGTCAAGATTCAGGACTTGTTTCATGGCATCGAGCGCTACAAGACGCTAGGACTCGTATGGTTCGACAAGAGCCAGCATAATGGGATATTTCATCAGGACTGGCGAATCGAGGATAGCCAGACCGCCGAAGATTCTTTCCGGCTCGGCGTGCGAGACGAGCTAGCGCCGCCCAAGTCGCATTGACCACCGGACGGCTACTGATTCGCAGCTACGCCACGAGGAGGCTGGAAACCGCGCTGAATTCGCTAAACGCGCTGCTCAATCAGCAGGCGAACTATACCCTTTCTTGCAGTAGTAACCACTTCTGCAGGGTTCGCTACACTGCGTGACGCCGCACGACAGGACGTGGGTCGCACCGGGGGGAGCAGGCTGTCCCGGAGCGCGTCCCTCGAATGCAGACCCCGGGGGGGATCGTTGAAGGACGGCAGGGTAACTGGCTGGGACAGTCTCAGGCTGCCGCCGCCAGGCGACCAGGCACGTCCGCCGGCAGGCGGGTTCGCGGATTCGCAGAACGCCGGGCTGAACGCGATCATCAAGCTGGCCGACCCTCCGGTATCAACGCTCGCCCCTCCCCCGCCCGGTCCGCCGCCGTCGCTGCCTGGCTGGGCGACTGCCGCGCCCGCGCAGCGCCCGGGCTGGGCCGCTATCAACGCCCAGATCCCGGGGCTGCCGCTGGCGATCGTCCTGACAATCCAGGCCGTACTGTCGGTCAGGCTGGTGCGGAGCAACACCGCCTTCAACGACGAGGCGCTGTACCTGTGGGCTGGCCGGCTTGAGTGGTCGCACTGGCTGCACCACACCACCGTGCCCGACTTCGCCTCCTACTTCTCTGGCGCCCCGGTCGTGTACCCGCCGATCGGCGCGATCGCCAATGCGGTCGGCGGGCTGGCGGGCGCCCGGGTCCTGTCCCTGCTCTTCATGCTCGGCGCGACCGTGCTGCTGCACGGGCTCACCAAGCGCATCTACGACCGGAGGTCCGCGGGGTTCGCGGCCGCGCTCTTTACCGGGCTCGGGTCGACGCAGTTCGTCGGCGCCTTCGCCACGTATGACGCCATGGCGATCTTCCTGCTCGCGCTGGCGACCTGGCTCGGCGTCATGGCGGCCGGCCGCCAGCGGCTCGCGGTCAGGGCGGCCCTGATCGTGCTCGCCGCCGCGATCCTCGTCGTCGCCGACGCCTCGAAGTACGCGGCGACCCTCTTCGATCCCGTGGTGATCGTCGTCATCGCCTGCTTTCACTGGCACGCGCTCGGCAGGCGCGCCGGCGCCGCGGCCGGGCTGCTCGCACTGGCCGCCGCGGCGGCCGGGATCGCGGCCGCGCTGGCCGCCGGCGGGCCGGCGTACTGGACCGGGGTCACCAGCACGACCCTCGCCCGGCCGCCGAGCGACTGGCCCGCGTTCGGGATCTTGTACGCGAGCGCAGGCTGGGCGGGCATCCTGATCGCGCTCGCCAGCTTCGGCGCGATCGCGACGACGCTCTCCAGCCAGAAGGTGCCGGTGCGGGTACTGGTCTGGACGCTGGCGGCGGCTGCCTGCCTCGCTTCCGCCGAGCAGGCCAGGATCGGCGTCTTCACCAGCCTGTTCAAGCACGTGGCCTTCGGCGCCTGGTTCGCCGCACCGGTCGCCGGCTACGCGCTCACGAGGTTCATCAGGGCAATCCCGGCGGCGAAGGCGGCCAGGGCCATCCAGGTCGCGCTGGCCCTCACCGCGCTGTCGGGACTGGTCGGCGTGCTGCTCGCCGCCGACCATTTCGGTAACTGGGCGAACACCGATCCGGCCCTGCCCGCGCTCACGGCGACAATGCGCGCTCATCCAGGCGAATTGCTCGTCGACGCCACGCCGCCTTTTGACTATTACCTGCAGAATGTCGAGCCGTGGCAGGCCATCACCTCCACGCCGAATTACTCGGGCCCGGCCATCGCCCAGCAAATAAGGCAGCGCCGCTTTTCCGTCATCATGGTCAGCTACGCGGTCGGCGGCGGCGATTGCGGTAATGCCGACCCGGCGGTCAGGAAAGACCAGTCGGAATGCCTGCACGACCTGGATATCAAGGTCGTCAATGACATTATCAGCTCCGGCGGCTACCGGCTGATCACCCGAATCCCCTATAAGACGACGTCCTTTTCCAGCGCCTACATGATCTGGGCCCGCCAGTCACGCCAGGTGCGGCCCCGGTGAGCACCTCGCAACTGACCGGGGCCGGGCGGCACAGATCGCGAGGGCACGTGCTGCCCGAGCCGCCGAACGACCTGGAGAAGAATTCCTACGCCTGGCGCTCACTGCCGTTCCTGGCGACGGCCCTGGCCATCTCGGCGATCTGCCTGATCGTGACCCAGGCCTGGTTCGAGATCCGCAACGCGGCCCTGATCCCGGCGGCGGTCGGCGTCTTCAGCGCCTACACCCTCATCTACCTGATCTACCAGGCCGTGAGCCTGCCGGTGAACTTCGCCGGCCGCAGCTTCGACCTCGCCGCCCACGAGGCCCGGGTGCGAGACTGGCGGCCGCGCCGGTACCCGTCGGTCGACATTTTCCTGCCAATCTGCGGCGAGCCGGTCGAGTTGCTGCACAACACCTGGATCGGCGTCTTCGAGCTGGTACGCAAGTATCCGGGCGACGCCTATGTATTCGTGCTCGACGACGGGCCGAGCGACGAGGCGATGGCGCTCGCTCCCTCGTTCGGCTTCACCTACGTCCGCAGGCCGAATGTCCGGGAGCACAAGAAGGCGGGCAACCTCAACTACGCGTTCCGCAACACCCGCAGTGAGTTCGTCGTGATCTTCGACGCCGACTTCCGGCCACGGGCCGATTTCCTCGCCGAGACTCTCCCTTACACCGATGATCGCGCCGTGGGAATTATTCAAACCCCGCAGTTTTTCCGCGTCAGCCCGATGCAGACCTGGGTGGAGCGGGCGGCGAGCGCCACGCTCGAGGTTTTCTATCGCGCCGTGCAGGTGTCCCGCGACAGGTTCGGTTCGGCATTGTGCGTCGGGTCCAACGCGGTCTACCGCCGCCTGGCGCTCGAGCCGAACGGCGGGTTCACCGAGATCCCCTACGCCGAGGATTCCCACACCGGCCTGGACCTGCGCTACTACGGCTATGAACTGCGCTACCTGCCAGTCGCCCTCGCCGCCGGCATCTGCCCGGGGACGCTCGACGCGTTCATGCGCCAGCAGTACCGCTGGTGCTGCGGCGCGACCTCGCTGATCTGGACCAGGCACATGTGGCGGGTCGCCATGCCCTGGCCGTCCCGCCTGCCCTATCTCGCCGGCTGGCTGTGGAACCTGACCACCGGCCTGCGCACGCTGCTGCTCCCGCTGATCCCGATCACGCTGCTCGCCTTCGCCCCCGGCGAGGTCCGGCTGCGCAACGCGCTGCTGCTGATGCCCGCCGTGATCACCGGCACCGTGCTCTACCCGCTCTGGCACAACGCCCCCTACAGCCCGAGGATCTGGCCGCTGTCCATCGCCGTGGGCTGGGCGCAGATCCTGGCCATCTGGGACTATTCGCGCGGCAAGGTGATGTCCTGGCAGCCAAGCCGCGGGCCAGGGGACGCTACGCCGAGGTTCTGGCGCGGGGTGACGCTCTGGAACGGCAGCCTGGCAATCATCTGGATGGTGCTCGCGGGATGGCGTATCCAGCAGACCGGCGAGCCGCGATTCGCCGTGGTGGCCGGATTCGGCGTGATCAACGCGCTGATCGTCGCGCGGCTGGTCTTCCCGGGGAAGAACGCCTGATGCCGGTACCCCCGCTCGTCCCGCCGCCGGAGGCCGCTCCGGAGCCGCCGCCACGGCCAGGCCGTCATTCCAAGGCCGGACTGGCCAGGCCGTCGCTGCAGGCCGCGGCCACTGGCGTCGCCCGGAAGCTGGCCGGCCTGTCCGCCGCCGCACGATCACCGCGCTGATCAGCATCGTGGTCGTGGCCGCCGTCGCCGCGATCACGGCAGGCATCGCCGAAGTCGCCACCCCCATCGGCCTGTCCCAGCTCGGCCAGCCAGCGACAATACGGTCACCGGGACCTACAGCCATCATCCGGTCGTGATCAGCCTGCCCGCCCGGCCGATGTCCTACCTCGGCCTCTTCGCGCGCGGAGTGCCGGACAGCTACGCGCCGGTCACGACAGCGACGAGGCAGGCTGGCGTAAGGCCGAATATCCTGCTCTACTACAGCGGCTGGTACGAGCAGTTCAAGGAGGACTTCGCGATCCAGGCTCAGAACAACGACGCGGTGCCGTTCATCCAGCTTGACCCGAACGGAATCAGCCTCGCGGCGATCGCGGCCGGCACCTACGACACGTACCTGGCCCAGTACGCCACCCAGGTCGCCGCCTACGGTGCCCATACCGGCCACGGCGTCATCATCAGCTTCGCCCACGAGATGAACGGCTACTGGTACCACTGGGGCAACCGGCACACCTCGCCCAAGGTGTTCGTCGCCGCCTGGCGCCACATCGTCACGTTGTTCCGCCAGCAAGGCGCCGACGACGTGACCTGGCTGTGGACGACGAACATCATCGACGCCAAGGGCGGCATCGCGGACCCGGCCCCCTGGTGGCCGGGCCAGAAGTACGTGACCTGGATCGGGATCGACGGCTACTACTACCACCCGTCGTGGACGTTCGCCTCGCTGTTCGGCCCGACGATCAAGACTGTACGGGCGCTGACCAGGTCACCGGTCCCGATCCTCATCGCCGAGACCGGCGCCGCGCGCAAGGCCGGCCAGCCCGCGAAGATCGCCGACCTGACCGCCGGGATCAGGGCGTACGGGCTGCTCGGCTTCGTCTGGTTCGACGCCGACGGGGTCAGGAACTGGCGACTGCACGGGCGGGCGGCGCTCGCCGCCTTCCGTGCGACGGCGGCGCAGTACGGCCGGGCCGCGCCGTGACGGCCAGCGCGTACCAGCCAGAGCCAGGCAGCAGGCGCGCCCGGCTGAGCCGCCGCCGGTCCGCCCGCCGCCGCACCAGGCGCATCATCGCCGCTGTGACGGCGATCGTCGTCGCGGCAGCAGTAGCCGCAGCGGTCGCCATTGTCGCGGAAACGACAGCGCGGCCGCACCCGGTCGCCTGGGGACCGCATCACCCGATCGTGATCACGCTGCCGACCAAGCCGACGTCCTACATCGGCGCCTACGCCCACGGCGTGCCCGGCCGGTACGCGCCGCTGACCTCGTTCGCGGCGAGCAACGGCGTGCAGCCGAACATCGCGCTGTACTACAGCGGCTGGGGCGAGCGGTTCAGGTCCGCGTTCGCCGTCAAGGCCGCCGCCCACCACGCGGCCACGCTGGTGCAGATCGACCCCGGCCGGACCCGCCTCAGCGATATCGCGGCCGGCTACTACGACAAGTACCTGCGCACGTTCGCGACGGCGGTCGGCGATTTCGGCGCCCGGAACGGACGAGGCGTCATCATCGGATTCGCCCACGAGCCGAACGGCTACTGGTACCCCTGGGGCCACAAGCACGCCTCGCCCTCGGCCTGGATCGCCGCCTGGCGGCACATCGTCACCGTCTTCCGCGCTCAGGGCGTCGACGACGTCACCTGGCTGTGGACGGTCAACGTGATCGTGAAGAGCCAGGGCATCGTCTCCCCCGCCCGCGTGGTGGCCCGGCGGCAACTACGTGACCTGGGTCGGCATCGACGGCTACTACCATCAGCGGGCATCGACGTTCGCCTCCCTGTTCGGCCCGACGATCAAGGCCATCCGCAGCCTGACCCGCGCCCCGATCCTGGTCTCCGAAACAGGCGTGCTGCCCAAAGCGGGCAAGCCAGCCAAGATCGCGGACGTGTTCGCCGGCGTCCGCTCCTACGGGCTGCTCGGGCTCGTCTGGTTCAACGTCAGGGGCTGGCGTCTCGACACCAAGGCCGCGGCCACCGCGTTCGCTGCGGGGGCTAGTCAGTTCGGCCCGCTCGCCGACTGAGCGGGCTGCGCGGGCTCGCTGCGGTGGCCGTGGTCGCGCAGGCGGATCGTTAGCGATACCGGCCGCGCCCCCATGCCCAGCAGCCAGGGGGGCCGCAACGCCGGGACGGTGTCGGCGGCGAGCGCCGGCCGTGACCGGGCAGCTACGCGTTATTACCAAGACGAGCCGGAAGATCTGGCGGGCGGGCGCCGGACTACGCCGGGCACGCATCAGCGGGGATGCGGGTCTAGGCGCCAGTTCGTTCGGCGACCACGATGAGCAGCGTGCTTCCGGCTCCGTACGGCGAGCCGTCGAATCCGCCGTAGACCTGAGTGACCTGGTAGCCGGCGGCGCTCAGCATGGCTTCGAATTCGGGAAGCGTGTACATGCGAATCGACGAGGACCTGGTGAAGTGCCCGCCTTCGGGGGTGAAGATCTCGATCTTGTCCAGCAGCCTTCCGGCGCGGACGTCGTACTCACGCTCTTCCGCGTACATCGTGCCGTCGCCGAGCCGGGCCCACTGGCGCGGGGCGGTCAGGGAGGCGATGACGTCGAAGATGTTGACCACGTCGATCAGCAGCTTGCCGGCCGGCACCAGCGACCTTCTGATGTTGGCCAGCACCTGCAGGTTCTGCTCATCGCTCGCCATCAGGCCGACAGAATCCTGCGTCATGATGACCGCGTCAGCCGGGTCAGCCAGGGCGAAGGTCCGCATGTCACCGACCTGGAAACGGGCCAGCGCCTCAAGCGAGGCCTCCCTGGCAGCGTCCGCGGCGAGGCGGATCGACGCAGGGCTCGAATCGACGCCGGTCACCGCGACGCCGCCGCGCGCCAGTTCGATCGAATGCCGCCCGTAGCCGCACGGCATGTCAAGCACGCGCATCCCGGGCTCGAGCCCGAGCGCACGGCGGACGAAGCCGGCCTCATCAGCCGCCCGGGGTCCGCCGAAAGCTACCGCCACGCGCAGCCAGATATCGTCGAAGTACGTCTCATGCCAGGCCGGATCCACTTCTATCGGCACAGCCCTGCACCTTCCCGGGGCGGAGGTGAATTCTTGCCATCAGCTAACTGGCCGCGGTCCAGGGCGCCAGCCGGCCGACCGCGTCCAGGCCACCGATGACCCTGCAGGATCACGAGTTTCAGGCGCCAAGGACACTTTACTCCCGGCCGCGTTGCCCTTTTGGTTCTTAGGCATTGGCGGGACCTGCGGCGAAGGGCACGCAGATCGCCTATCCGGTATCGGCCAGGCAACTCCGCACCGATCCTCAAAGACGCGCCAGATCGGGCCCTTGGCGCGCGTCAGCGCCGACCCCGTCAGTTACGCACCGGGCGGGGTAGCCCGCTGCTGCGATGACGGCAGCGGGGTGCCCGCCAGCGCAGCGGCCGGGCGCGCGTTGGCCGCGTCAGTTATGGCTGCGACACCATGCGCAGAAGGGCTTGGGCAAGCCCGCATCGACTACGGCTGCGGAACCTGAATCGGGTCGGCCAGGAAACCGGTCAGCAGTCTCCCGCCACTGCCGCTGTGGAAGGTCACGACGTCGGTGGCCGTGATGATGCCCGCGCACGAGCCCGCAGTGCTCGTGACCTCAGGCTGGCCGGACACAGATCGCCATGTACTGGATGGCATTCGGGGTTAGTCGGCAGGCTCGCCATCCCGCACAGAACTAGCCGTAAGGGTGCGTCTCGATCGAGAGGAGTGATCACGCTGAGTAGCCAACTTCGCGGCTGCTCTGCGCCGAGTGCCGACTACGTATCTGTAGTCGCTGTGGGCTGTCTGTAACTCCGGGCGCTCTGATCAGCCAGTTATGGTGTCGTGCGGAGTGACATCAGATCGTATTCTGAATATACAGTGGTCATGGGCGCTGAGCCGGTCGATGCCGTGACGTTCTCGGACTTGTCCCGCAATCCGCGTGCGGTCGCGGAGCGCGCTCCGGCTGGGGCGGCTGCGGGTGACGCACCGCGATGCCGACGATTTCTACCTGACGGCGGCGGACCGGGAGGAGGAGCGGGACGAGAGCCTGCTGACTGCGTCCCGGATGTTCGCCGCATCAGCGGGCATCGACGTTCGCGTCCCTGTTCGGCCCGACGATCAAGGCCATCCGCAGCCTGACCCGCGCCCCGATCCTGGTTTCCGAAACCGGCGTGCTGCCCAGGGCCGGCAAGCCAGCCAAGATCGCCGACGTGTTCGCCGGCGTCCGCTCCTACGGGCTGCTCGGGCTCGTCTGGTTCAACGTCAGAAGCTGGCGTCTCGACACCAGGGCCGCGGCCACCGCGTTCGCGGCGGCGGCCAGCCGGTTCGGCCCGCTCGCCACATGACAGTACTGTCGTAGAATGGAGTTCAGTATCGAGAATAGTAACTTGGGAACCCGTGATGACAGTACCGGTTCGCTCGCTTTCCAAGCAGCTGGCACCGCTCGTAGCCGAGCTGGAGCTACGTCAGCCGACCCTGGTTACCCTCGGCGAACTCGCCATCCTCGCTGAGGAGGCGGGCTTGCGAACCCCCGCCGAAGGTGGTTGCCGCCCGGCTGCGCGCAACGGGCTGGCTGCTCGCCACCGCCCAGCGCGGGGTTTATGAGTTCGCCCCTGGGTCTCATGCCGGGCCGTACGGTCACGGCGACCCGTTCATCGATCTCCGCGCTGCCCTGCTGACTGAACGCTTCCCAGTGGCTGTGGCATTGCAGAGCGCCCTTTGGCTGCACGGGCTCGCTGAGCGAGTGCCTGACAGGCATGAGCTGGCAGTCCCGGCCGGCGCGGCCGCGCCCGACTCCGTGCGACTGCGGATGCGCGTCGTTCACTTCTCCGCCCGGCTGCCGGCAGCTGACATTGACCAGCTCCCAGTGCATCAGCCCGCCACGATCCTCGTCCACCTGGCGACCAGGCCCGGCGATGTGCGCGGCTGGGCGACCTTCGCCGAGGCCCTGCCCGAGCTGGCCGCCCGCAGCCGGGTCGACGACCTTGAGCGGGAACTGGCGCGGCGCCCGGGCACCGTGCGTTCCAGGCTCGCCTACCTCCTGAGCGGGGTCTCCCCGCGGCCGCCGATCGCGTGCAGCCAACCAGGCCGCGGTCGGTGACGCGGTTCGGCTGTTCCCGGGCCAGCCGCCGTTTCGACAAGCGCTTCAACGTGGCCGATGGACTCCTGCCATTCGACCCCCGATCGCTGACGGAGATCGCATGACCCGCATCACTACCGGCTGGCTGGCTCGCCACACCCCGCAGGGTCCCGGCGGGCGGCAGGCAGCGTTGATCGACATCGCGCAAGACCTGCTCCTAGCGCGGCTGCATCAGCGAGGGGTATTCGATCATCTGGTCTTCAAGGGCGGCACCGCGCTCCGCAAGCTTTAGGCTGGCAATGCCGGCCGGTTCTCCACGGACCTGGACTTCTCGATCCGAGATCCAGCTGACGATCCCGAAACAGTCAGCGACTTGCTGCGCGGCGAAATCGACGGGCAGGACATCGAAGGGTTCAGATACTTCGTGGAAGACCACAGGGGCCGCGCGCAAGTGCGATATGAGACACCCTTCGGCGGCGTCGGCAACCTCTCCACGAAGCTCGATATCGGCCCCGCCCCATGGCTGCCGCCCGAAGAACGAGGCTGGGTGCGGCTCCCGATCCATGCCGCCTACGAGTTGCCCGCCAGCATCTCGGTGATGCCGCTGGAAGAGAATATGGCCGAGAAGGTTTCCCGGCTTACCCGCCGCACACCAGCGCGGGACGTCTACGACCTCACCTGGATCGCATCCACCAGCCCCCACTCCGGATTCGACCGCGCAACGGTACGGCGACTTGCCGTACTGAAGAACTGGGTCGATCAATACGGATTGTCATCGCCGCCGGCAACCTGGCAGGCAGTCACCGGCGCTGTGCCGTACGAGAGGGACCGCTGGCGAATGACCCGCCGCGCAGCGGACTTCGATGAAGAGAGCATCGGCTTGCTCACCATCCCAGCGCCCAGTCTCGACGACCTTGGCGGACAACTTCATGCCCTCTTCAGTTTCCTCGCTGACCTTGATGACGTGGAAAAGCGGATCGCTGTCGGCGGCGCGGGGAGCCGAAGTCTTGTTCTAGACGCAATCAGCAGCCTTCCCGGCTCCCGTTTCACCGACCGACCACTGTACTGAAACGCCGCAAAACCGATATTCTCCATAGGGTCGCGCTAGCCCTGATAGGCCTGGTATTCATTGCGCGATCCCGAAGATGCCCACCAGATCGCCGGCCGCCTGGCTGAATTCGTCCACGCCGGAGCGACGGCGCAGATCTGGCAGGGTCGGGGGGCGAACTGCCGTGCCCTGCCGATCAGGTTGACATCGTCTTCGAACACGCCCGCACCGAGCAGACCCCATTCCCTGGCGGATCAGGGCATCGTCAGGCAGCCGTTCTGAGCCGTCATCATCCCGGCGCCCGCGTCAGCACGGTCGAGTGGGACCCAGCGGCAAGTCGCAACCGCGCGGCCATGCCCGGCAGGACCGCCCCGAGCCGACGCCGGTCTCTGCCAGCGTCATCGACGAGCAGGCGTCATGCCAGTCAGCGACCGCCAGGCCCCCAGCCCGGCCGCCGCCTGTCGCCTGAAGCGCGCGGACCGCCCCGTCAAGGACAAGCAGGCACCGATTCGAAGTCTGTGGGCCAACGCGAATCACCACATATCAACCCCTAAGCTGACGGTGTTGTGGGTGCCTAGCGCGTTGATCGCTAGCAGGGCTCATCGGACTTCGTGCCCATATTGTGCTATCGGTACTGGCGGGCAGGATGTCCGTGACAGTTCCGATGACGCAATCAGTGCCGCGGGACCGACCTGACAGATGCTTCGCCGTTTCGTCGCTAACCGCAGTACCTGTCTTCCGACGATCGGGGGCCGGTCGCGGTCAGCGATGACCTGATCTCCTGTGATACGCCCGGTATCGTGGATGGTGACTTCCGATCTCCCCTTTGCGAAGTCGAGTCCGGGCAAGGTGACGTCGATCTTGGGTCTGCGAGCCGAGAACTGGCCGGATTTCGGCGGAGTTCTCAAGAGCCGCTGTTGGCCAGCTTGGTGGCGGATTGCCAGGCCGGGCACTCGCTGGCAGGAGCGGCGGAATGCCATCGCGTGTCCGCCGGGCATCCGGGAGGAGATGTCCGCTTGGTAGCACTGTAACAAGAACGTCAGACAGGAGCTTTTGGCCGATTCCGGGGGGTTCTTGACACCGGCTGGAACCGCCCTGCCAGATTATAGTCATTCCCGAAAGCGGCATTCCGGTTTGCTCTAGGCTTATGACTGTCCTATATGGCTTGTCAGGGGACAAGACGGGGCGTGTCGGTGTCATCAGAGTATTCCAGGGGTGGGATTGGATCATGTCATTTTATCTGCGGAAAACAGTTAAGGCCGGACCGTTCAGAGTCAGCGTCTCCGGCTCGGGTCTCGGCGTGTCCACAGGCGTACCAGGTCTCCGTGTCGGGACCGGGCCACGCGGCAGTTACATTCGCGTCGGCGCTCACGGCGTCTCTTACCGGCAGACCCTGTCTCAGCCTGCCCGCCGCAGCCAGGCCGTTCGGCACCCGCAACAGCAGCAGTTGCCTCCGCAAGGCACACCGCCCGGCGAGGTGCTGATGCAGGACGTCACCGGAGCCACCACGCTGGAACTCACCTCAGCCGCACCCAGCGACCTAGTGAGCCAGGTAAACGCCGCTGCCAGCCAACTCTCGCTGCTGCCGCTGGTCATCTTGCTGTGCCTGCCAGTCATCACGATTCCCCTGGCCATCTTGCTGCACGCGCGGGATAAGGCACGGCGAACCGTTGTCGCCTTCTACGAAGTCGAAGGCACCCCGGCGGTCAGGTTCCAGGCCCTGGCGGATTCATTCACTCAGGTACAGCAGTGCGCGTCGCACTGGCACGTCATCGCCGCAGGCGCGATCAGGACCACGCGTCAGTACAAGGTCAATGCCGGCGCTTCGACCTTGCTCCGCCGCGACCGTGGCAGGGCCGATCTCTCCGGGCCTCCCGTGCTCATGACGAACATAGCGGTGCCGAGCCTGCATGCCAGGACACGGTCGGTCTACTTCCTGCCAGACCGGATTCTGGTCCGGGACGGCCGGCACTACGCGGACATGCCCTACTCAGGCTGTCGCGTTGCCGGTGCCGCCACCAGATTCATCGAGAGGGGCTCTGTTCCCCGGGACGGGGAGCGTATCGGCGCCACATGGAGATACGTGAACAAGGGCGGCGGCCCTGACCGGCGGTATAAGAACAACCCGCAACTGCCTATCATGCGATACGGGGAGCTGACCCTGATCGCTCAGCCGGGATTCAGCTTCGTCTGGCAGACATCCAGAGCCGCAGCCGCACCGGCACTATCGTCCGCACTTGCCGCCATCCACAGCCAGCCACACCACGGCAGGATATCCAGGTAACGGCAGCAACTTGTTGGCGATCAAGACCGGAAACCACCTCCTCGGACAGCCTCGACACGCAGACGGCCCCGGCGTTGATGAAAGCCTTAACCAGCGATTTCGGCGATGCAGTCGCCGTCACGCTCATCACCAGACTGCCGCGCATAACGAGCCATCGGCGTGCGGGTCAGCCGAAGGCGGAGCCGGTAATGCTGCCGACGCGTGACATCAGATCGTGATTCTGAATATACTGTGGGTCATGAGTCGCTGAGCCGTTCCGATGCGGTGACGTTCTCCGACTTGTCCCGCAACCCGCGTGCGGTCGCGGAGCGCGCGCCGGCGGCTGGGCCGGCTGCGGATCACGCACCGCGATGCCGACGATTTCTACCTGACGGCGGCGGACCGGGAGGAGGAGCGGGACGAGAACCTTGCGACCGCCGTCCCGCGATGTTCGCCGCGCTGTCCCGCAGCGAGTCGGGGCGCGGGCCGTCGCCTGAGGCCCTGGCCGAGGTGTTCCCGTGGGTCCGGCACCTGTCCGCCGCCGAGCGGGCCGACTTCGCGGATGAGCTGATCGCTGCGCTGTCTGATGCGGCCGAGCTGGCGATCGACGCGCGGCCGCGCATGAGGTGATCGCCGGATGGCGGGCCACCGCGACGGATCAAGGCCGACAAGGGCCTGTACGCTCAGGCCCTCGCCCCGACCGAGGGTGATTTCGGCCCGGTTCGAGGCTCTCGGGTGAGTCCCGCGCCGCGGGGACCGGGTCACCGTCCCGCCGCCGGAAGGCCGGTGGGATGTCCGGTTCGCGCACCGGCGACGCCGCGACCGGGTGGGAGGAGCTGTGCAGGCACGCGCGGCCAACACCAGGCGGTGCCTGGAGACCTTGCGCCCGCGCCGCAGTCGGCGGCTAACCCTGCCCGCCAGCACCGGCTGCGCGGCGACCTTGCCACCGGCCGGCATAACGGCAAGGACCTCGAGCAGTGGGAATACGAGGTCACCAGCGGAGGCCGGGTCCGCTACCTCATCGATGAACAGGTCCGCACCGTCTGGCTGATCTATGCCTCACCCCGGCACCCCAAGGACACCGACCGCTAGCCGGACCGCAGGCCGGCGTTCAGGCGCGATCGGCAGACTGAGATCAGCCGTTATGTGGCGGGTATATCGGATCAGGGACACCAGCTACCGCCTACAGAACGAGCCGTCGGCGTATGGGTCAGCCGCGGAATGCTCATCACCGTGAGTAGGGGCGTGTACTGACTCGATAGTTATCTGTCGGCCCCGGCGGGGCAGGATGGCCTGCTCATGATGCTGCCGTTGTCTCGCGGGCCAGCAGCGCGGTGACAGCCGCGTCTGCGAGCGATGACCTTTCCGGTCAGCGGTTCAGGGTTCGCGGCTTGCCATGGCTGCCCGAACCGCGCGCCGGACCGGATGATCACCGGGGAGTTCAGTTGCCGGGCGAGCACAAGGCGGCTAGCCGGGGCAGCCGCCGCTCCATCTCTGCCTGGTCGTCGAAGTCGAAGTCCCATGCCGGGTCTAGGTCCGGGTTTTCATCGCTGACCACGTCGTCGGGAACTTCCTCGCCCGTCGCGGCCTCGTAGGCAGTCTCGGCGATGGAGAGCGCGTCCTCGCAATCCAGCCAGCTGCCATCTGCTATCGAAGCGCGGACAGGCGCAAGGCCGGCCAGGGCGTCGGGATCGGCCACGGCACCCTCGAACACCGCCCGGCCTTGCATGATGAGCCAGCCGCGGAAGTAGTCGAAGCCGTCATCGGAGCACCCGCCATTGATCAGGTAGGCGGCGGCCCACAACGGCGCCAGGTAAGACCGGGTCATCAGCGAGTACGCGACCCGTGCAGCGGCAAGAATCTCCTCGCGCGGCAACGCGGCCAGCAACTCCGCCGCACCCGCGGCGACAGCGTCACCGTCCGCCGGGTCCTGGACCCGGCCGCGCGCATCGTCGATCAGTGCCCAGAATTGCTCAGTGTCCACGGCGGCAGACAATACCAACGCCGCGATGGCCCCATCACCGGGTAGAGCATCCCATTCCGCGCGCCGGTATTCGAGCAGCTCCGCCGCACCCGGCACAACGCCCAGTACTTCGACCCCGACGCCCCGCCGATCACCGAGGCCGACGCTGCCTGGGCAATCGGCAAAGCGGCAGCAGCACTGACCGGCGCGCGCACTCTGCTGGCGGCCGGATCACTGGACTCATTCGGCTGAAGCCGGCAGCGCGAGCTTCAGCATCGGGCGGCTGGTGACCGTCTCGTGGAAGGCCCCTGATCCCGACTCCAGCCACGACGCGTCCCGGATCGTGACCTGCACGGGGCGACCCAGCCGCCGCTCCGCCAGGGCAGCCGCCTCGTACAGCGCGTCCCGGTCAGGATCGCCCAGGACCAGCACATCGATATCACCCACCGGGCGGACACCGCCCTGCCCCGCACGGCGGGCGGCCCAGGACCCGAACACCAGCGCCGACGCGATACCGCGAACCCCGGTCAGCTCCCCCGCCAGCACCGCCGGCAGCACCGCCGGCACCCCGAACGCGCGGGTCAGCACCTCCGCCAGCCCCGCGTAATACGGGCTCGAAACCTCCGCCCGCACCAGCCTGGTGTTGCCCACCTTCCGGCTGGTGACCAGGCCCGCACGCTCCGCCCGCCTCGCGGAACACCGACGGGTGCGGGGCACCCGTCAGCCTGGAGATGTCGGTCAGGCTGAGTTCCTGGCCCGGATCACCCAGCAGCAGCGCCAGGATTTCGCCCTGCTGCCGCAGCGCCCGCAGACCCCTGCCGCTTGAATCTCGCTTGCCAGCGATCCCGGCTTCTGGTTTGCTCGCGTGCATCAAGTCCTCGACCAGGGAGATCAGCATGCGAGGTGCGTGCATGTCCGCTCAGCTAAGAATTTCGGCCTATAGCGAGGACATGACGCTCCGTGCATACGTTGAACCTGGGGATCCTGGCGCATGTAGACGCCGGTAAGACCAGCCTGACCGAGCGGCTGCTGTACGCCGCCGGCGTGATCGACGCCCTGGGCAGCGTGGACGCCGGGAGTACTCAGACCGATTCGCTGGCGCTAGAACGACAACGCGGAATAACGATAAAGTCCGCCGTGATGTCCTTTGCCATCAGGGGACTCACCGTCAACCTGATCGACACTCCGGGTCATCCTGACTTTATTGCCGAGGTCGAGCGAGTGCTCGCGGTGCTCGACGGCGCCGTCCTGGTGATCTCGGCCGTCGAGGGCGTCCAGCCGCAGACCCGGATCCTGATGCGCGCGCTGCGGCGGCTCGGCGTGCCGGCGCTGATCTTCGTGAACAAGATCGATCGCGGCGGCGCCCGTTACCACGAGGTGCTCGACGCGATCGCCAGCCGGCTCACGCCGGAGATCATCGCGATGGGCTCGGTGCTGGGGATCGGCACGAGCGCGGCCGGTTTTACCGAGTTCGGGCCGGGCGACGCGGGGTTCGCACGGCGGCTGACCGACCTGGTGACCAGCCACGACGACGAGCTGCTCGCTGCCTACGTCAGGGACGAGAAGGCGGTGCCGTACCGGCGGCTGCGGCGGGCGCTGGCGTGGCAGGCCCGCGCGGGCCTGGTCTGCCCGGTGTTCTTCGGCTCGGCTATCACCGGCGCGGGCACTGAGCTGCTGACGGACGGAATCGCCGAGTTGCTGCCAGCGGTCCCGCCTAGTCCGGGCGGTCAGTTGTCAGGCACCGTGTTCAAGATCGAACGGGGTGACCATGGCGAGAAGATCGCCTACGTCCGCATGTTCGCCGGCACTCTGCGGGTCCGGGACCGCGTGACCAGCGGGCAGCGCGACGAGGGCAAGATCACGGCGATCAGCGTGTTCGACGGCGGCGCGGCGGTTCCCCGCGAGTCGGTGAGCGCCGGGCAGCTCGCCAAGCTGCGCGGGCTGGCCGGGGCCAGGATCGGCGACTCGGTTGGCGAGCCCGCGCCGGGCCGGGCGGAGGGCTTCTTTGACCCGCCGACGCTGGAGACTGTCGTCGTGCCCGCGCATAGAGCCGACCGGCGGCGGCTGTACTTCGCGCTGGCTCAGCTCGCCGAGTCCGATCCGCTGATCAACCTGCGGGCCGATGACCTTCGCGGTGAACTGCTGCTCTCGCTGTACGGCGAGGTGCAGAAGGAGGTCATCGCGGCGACGCTGGCCGACGAGTTCGGCGTCGAGATCGGGTTCCGCGACACGGTCACGATCTGCGTCGAGCGGCCAGCCGGGACGGGCGCGGCGCTGGAGGTGATCAAGGGCGTGGACAACCCGTTCCTGGCGACGGTCGGGCTTCGGGTGGAGCCGGCTGGGGCTGGCTCGGGGGTGCGGTTCGGCTATGAGATCGAGCTCGGGGCGCTGCCGACAGCGTTCTTCAAGGCCATCGAGGAGACGGTGACCGGCACGCTGGCGCAGGGGCTCTGCGGCTGGCAGGTGCTTGACGTCGCGGTCACGCTGACGCACTCGGGTTACTGGCCGAGGCAGAGTCATATGCACGGCACGTTCGACAAGAGCATGTCGAGCACTGCCGGTGACTTCAGGAACCTCACGCCGCTGGTGCTGATGGCCGCGCTCCGGCAGGCCGGCACTGTCGTGTGCGAGCCGCTGCACCGGTTCGAGCTCGAGATCCCGGCCGACTGCCTTGCCTTCGTGCTGCCCGCGCTCGGGCGGCTCGGCGCGGTACCCGGCGTGCCGGTGCAGCACGGGCCGGCGTATGTGCTCGACGGGGACATTCCGGCGGCGCAGGTGCACTCGCTGCGGCAGCAGTTGCCCGGGCTTACGCGGGGGGAGGGCGTACTCGACAGCGCGTTCGACCGGTACGAGCCGGTGCGCGGGCCGTTCCCGGTCAGGCCGCGCTCCGATCACAACCCGCTCGACCGGAAGGAGTATCTGCTCGCCGTGAACCGGCGAGTCTAGTCGAGGTCCTTCTTGAATCGCTCTTCGCTGCGGCCTGGGCGGGCATCAAGCGGATGGCTCTCCTCGGTCGACCGGAACCCCAGCCGGGAGTAGAACTTCACGGCCGTCTCGTTGCCGTCCATTACCCACAAATACGCCGTCCGCACTCCAGACTCACTGAGGACATCCAGAACTTCGGTCACCATCTGGGTAGCGAATCCTGAGCCTCGGAGATCAGCGGCGATCCAGATATATTCCAGATAACACTCCTCGTGGGGCATGCCATCCTCGCGGGTCACGCCGACCAGGCCGACCACGTCCTCGGTGAGCGTGCCGACATGCCAGGATCCCCTGACGAATTCGTCCCGCCATTCCTGCTCGCTATAGCTATTTTCGGCATCGTGGGTCGCCAGAAACGAGTCCGGCGATTCGGCCAGCGCGAAGAGCCGGAGTTTACGCAGCAGCTGCCACTCGTCGGAGTTAAGCTGTCTGGTGTCCGGCATGAACCATAATATTAGAATGCTTCCGCCTGCGCAGCAAGGTAGCCTAAGCGGCTATTCAGCGCCCCGAGAGCTTTAGGTTGATATCCCTGAACTTTGCTAAGGTTAATCGCATTGCCGAAAGGACGAATTAGCACACCCGTCGCACGCGTCGCACGCGTACCGGCGTGGGCTCCGGCCCCGGTCGTTCGCCGGAGCCCACCGGCTAATGGTGGATCAGCAGTGCCACCATCGCGATCGCGACGATGACCATGATCACGAGCGCTGAGGTCAACCGCACCGCCAGGTGCAGCGCCGTCTGCAGAGCGGACAGCACCACGTCGGCGGCTACCCGCGCGGCCCTGACCGTGGCCACGAGTAAACCAATGACGATCAGCACGGCAGCTAGCGCAAGCCCGTTGCCGGTCGGACTGATCGCGTGAGTGGTGACGACCTGATGAGCGGTGATGACCTGGTGAACAGAACACAACCGCCCCGCCGCAGCGGTGATTGACGTCACCGACTGCGGAAGTAGAGTACGCATGGGTCCTCCGTGTTTTGACTCGCACTGGGGTTCTCACCTGGCGGGCATCCCTGTTGGCCCAGGGGTGCCCGCATCATCTTGCCGATCTTCACTTCCCTTCCTGAACTTAACTGAAGTTCGCATCCCGAACATCTCCTTTGATTGATCTTTCTGAAGTCTTGCATACCCACAGGGTCTTTGGCTTATTCATGACAAAGAGTTGATACAGTTCAGGCCTCAGGCAACGTCGCCTAGCTGATCCCCCCGGGTATATACCCAATCTACCTGCAGGTTTGCCCTGCGACGCCGAGGAAACGAGGGTGTGTTAACATGATGCCTGAACTTCACGTTAATGAGGCGAAGGCAGAGGTTGGCGTAACGTGGACTCTCCCGACCCCCGGCAGCTTCTGGCTCGGCGATTGCGCTCGCTTCGCGAGGAACGGTGGCCGGACAAGCGGATCACCCAGCAGCAACTGGCCCAGGCCATCGGGATCAGCGTCCCGCTCATCTCGTCCTGGGAGTCACAGACGAACCCACGGCTCCCCCCGCTCTCCAGGCTGCACGCCTACGCGATGCTCTTCGCGTCCGCTGCATCGTTCGATGCCGGATTCGGCGACAGCGCGCCATCGCTGACCGAGGCGGAGCGGCAGGCGGAGAGCGAGCTGAATCGCGAATTGATGCAACTGCGCAATGCGGTGATGCAGGCCGGCCATACGCCGGCCGAGTTGACCTCGCAACCTGAAAGCTCCTTGAGCAGTGGCCCATGGCGGTTCGGCGACCGCGACGCCCAGGTCACGATTGTCTGTGCTCAGCTGCCCCAGTCCATGCGGGACCGGATTCCGTACACCAACGTTGATGACCCGGACTACATCGAGCTGCTGACCTACTCCGAGCTCGACTCCCTTTTCGAGCTACACGGCCACATCCGGGCCTCGAACCCCGACAACCTGGTGGTCCGGCGCATCGCCAACACGCTCACGCCCGATGACTACACCTCGCACCTGGCCGTGCTCGGCGGCGTGGACTGGAATGCCGTCACGAGATCAATACTGGAGATCCTGAAGATACCAGTGCGGCAAATAGCTGACTGGTCCATGCAGGATGGCCAGTACTTCGAAGTTGAGGAAAACGGGTCAACTACTCCGTACCGGCCGCTGCTTAAGAAGGTCGACGGCCATTCGGAACTGCTTGAAGATGTCGCGCTCTTCGTGCGCGCCGTCAACCCCTTCAACAACCAGCGGACCGTTAGCATCTGCACGGGCATGTATGGGCGCGGCACTTACGGTGTTGTACGCGCGCTCACCGACGCCAACTTCCGCGACCGCAATGCGGCATATCTCAGCTCACGCTTCGGCGATTACGAGGTGTGCTGCATCCTGACTCGCGTACCCATCATCCATGGAGCCACGTTGACCCCAGACTGGACGCTTGGCGACCAGACACTCTTCGAATGGTCTAGGTAACCCAGGTGCCCGACGCCCACTCAGCCCATCATCACGGATCGCACCAGGATCTGCTCTGGTCACCGCCCGCTCCGGAGCCGGCCGAGCCAGGAATCGATGCGATCTTCGTGCCGACCGCCAGGCCCCCGGCCTATCTGGCCGAAGTCGCCGCGCTTGCCCAGGCCCTGCGCTGCCCGCTGGTGACGCTGCACAGCGGAAAGTGGACCAGCGCGGTGGCGGCCGCGAAGCGCTTCCCCCGCGACCTCGACCTGATCACGATCGACGTGCCTGCGCCAGACCGGCTCCGGCTGCCTCGCTGGGAGACCTCGCGGCTGCTGACCGGCAGCATTTTCGAGCGGCGTACCGACCTGAGCACCAAACGCAACCTCGCGCTCATGCTCTGCCACATGCTGGGCTGGTCCCGCATCCTCTTCTTCGACGACGACATCACCGGGCTCAACCCAGCTGACGCGCGAGCCGCCGGCGGCTTGCTCAGCACCTATCACGCCGTCGGCCTGCGCATCGGCGGCTATCCCGACAACTCGGTCGTATGCCATGCACACCGGGAGACCGGAGGACACCAATCCTCTTTCGTAGGCGGCGGCGCACTCGCGATCAACGTCGCCAAGACGACGGCCTGCAACTCGTTCTTCCTTGACATCTATAACGATGACTGGTTCTTTCTGCTGGACGGCGACAAGTGGCTGCAGCCCACCGCGATCACCGGTGAGGTAATACAGCAGCCGTACGAGCCTTTCAGGAATCCGGGCCGTGCCCGGGCGGAGGAGCTTGGTGACGTGCTCGCTGAGGGCATCTACTGGCTGCTTGACCAGGATCTCTCGATCGCCGACGCGGACGCGGCGCACTGGGCGATGTTCCTGGAGAAGCGCCGCCTTTTCATCGAGGCTGTGCTGGAGAAAGTCGAATCGGACCCGCTCGATGAGCAGGAGCGCTCACGCCGGATCGCCGCGCTCAAGGGCGCGCTCGGCCGCCGGGCGCTGATTACGGCGGAATTCTGTGAGGAATACCTGCAGGCCTGGCGCCGGGACCGGCAAGCCTGGCGGCGTCACCTGGAGCAACTGCCGACCCGCCTGCAGCGGACGGCAGCGCTCGAAACACTGTCCCGCCGGGGATCCTCGCGGGTGACGTGGTACCTCACGCAAAGTTCGAGCCAGTCGAACCGCGAGCTGAGGCAAGTCCAGAAGACCTGGGCGGGCCTGCCGTCCTGACGCAAAATCGGGCATTGTTGGCTAGGCAGACGCGATTTACACTCAGGCAAGCACGTCGCCTGTCGTGGAAAGGAAGAACAATGCGCCGTTTCCCCCTTATATCCGCCTTAGCCATTCTGGCTGTTCCCGCTGTCGTCGCCCTCAGCGGGGGCACCGCCCTCGCCGCCGCGACTCCGGCCCCCGACTGTGAGAGCTTTTCCTCTCAGTTTCTCTGCGACGCATTCGTCCCGGTCGGCACCGTGACCTGGACCCAGACAATCCGGATAGACGGCTTTACCAGCACGTCGACCTTCAGCGGGCCGGCCACCTTGCGCGGGAACTGCGAGCTTCGCGCTAACTACTCGTTCTCGTTCAGTTACGTCAGCGGCGGCGTGACCTTCACCAGCGACACCAGTACCTTCCTCTGCACCGCGAACAAGCCCGAGTAGCACACCAAGCTCCCTGCTGCTGTTCGCCGGACCAACGCCACAGCAGCAGGGAAGGCCACGTTGCTCACGATGCAGCCGGAACCCGCCACATCGGGTACATCAATGGCCCGTCGGGCAGCTGGATCGGCGGTCCGTGATCGACATAGCCGTGGCGCAGGTACCAGTTCCTGTTCTGGAGATGCGAGGCTTCCAGGTAGGCGGCGCCGCCGGATTCGTCGATCACCCGGTGGTAAGCGTCCAGCATCGCGGTGCCGACGCCGGCGCCTTGCCGGTCTGGCCGCACGGCGAGGATCGCCAGGTGGTGATGCGGCGCACCGGCTGGGTGACTACGTTCGAGCGCGCTGTCGAACAGGATGAACCGCTCGGTCCACGGCCTGGTCGCCGCCGCCAGCCGGGCTCCGTAGTCATCGGCCCCGTCATCGCCTGAGCCACCGCCAGCCACGCCGTCGACGTGCAGCCACAACGCGACAGCATCCCGCTCCGCCGTGGTCTGGATCACGCCCCCCGCCAGTGCCTGCTCCACGAAGATGCGGAAGTAACCGGGGAAGATCGCGCGGCGCGCGGCGGGGTCGGAGATCAGCCAGGGGGACGGCGGCAGGTCAATGAACGCCTCGGCGATGACCTGGCTGAGCACCCCGACGTCGGCCTCGTTGGCGAAATGAACGTGCGCCGTCATGACACATCCTCAGCGGCCGGAGTGAGCTGGCCGGTCACGGCGTAGGCGCCGAGCCCGATCGCCGCGTAGACCTTGGGCCGCCTGGCCTTGAGCACCAGGCCCCAGGCCAGGCCGATCACCGCGACCAGCGCATAGCTGGCTGGCAGCGCCCACGCCGCCACGTCTCCGGGCGGGACGCCGAGCAAGGTCGAGTAGTTCAGCACGGCAAGCACGACAATAACCCCAAGCGCGATGAAAGCAAGCGCAGGCGCGATCAGCCGGCCCCAGAGGCTCTCGCCATGCGCATCGCGGCTGAAAAACGCGATGACCGCGACGGCGGTCAAGGCCAGCAGGATCAGGATGCCGAACCCGCCCGTGGTACCGAGCCAGAAAAAGAGGTGCGTCATCGGCTCCCAGCCGCCCGCCGCGTAGACGACAATCACCACGAGCCCGCTCGCGCTCTGGACGAGCGAGGCCAGCTTGGGGATGTTGTTCCCGCCGGTACGGCCGAGCGCCGATGGCAGCACGTGCTCGCGGCCGAGCGCGTACATATACCGCCAGACCACATTGTGAAAAGCGAGCGCGGCGGCGAACAGCGACGTCAGGAACAGGAACTGAGCGGCACCGGACACGAACCCGCCGCCGAGGCCGAAGAGCAGTCCAGGTCCCTGCGCGGTCGCGGCCTTCACGACGTCGGCCTGCCCGGCATGGACCGCCATGGCCCAGCTTGCCCCGGCATAGACAACGGCGATCATGCCGAGCGCGAAGTACGTGGCGAGCGGAATGGTGCGCCGCGCGTTGCGGGCTTCCTCGGCGAGCACCGGCGCCTGCTCGAAGCCCACGAAGCCGAGCACGGCGACGACGGCGAGCACTCCGAACGTGCCCACGCCCGCCGAGGTCAGGTCGGACGGGGACAAGGTCGCGAAGCTGAGGTGCCCGCCGGCCGGATGCGCGAGACCGGAGATCGCCTCGGCGAAGATCACGACGATCTCGGCGGTGAGCAGCACGCCGAGCACCCAGCCGGTGATGTCCACCCGCAGCAGGCCGAGCACCGTGATCACGGCCCAGGCACCCAGCGCCCAGGCCCACCAGGAGGCGTGAATGCCGAGGTGGGCGGCCGCCTCGCTAGCCGCGTTCGGCCCGAACGCGCCGTAGAGCCCGACCTGGAGCAGCGAGTAGGAAAGCAGCGCGACCAGGGCGGCGGCAACCCCGACCGCCCGTCCGAGGCCTCGGGACACGAAGGCGTAGAACGCGCCGCTGTTGGTGATGTGCCTGGTCATCGCCACGTAGCCGACCGCGAAGACGGCCAGGATCACCGCGATCGCGATGAAGGCCGCCGGGATGCCCGTCAGCCCCGTGGTCTGGTATGCCGTCGGGATGACTCCGGCCGCGACGGTCAGCGGCGCCACTCCGGCCAGCACGAAAAACAGGACCGCCGGAACGCCGAGGCGGTCTTTGGCCAGCGCCCGCGATACGCTGCTCGGCCGCTCCTGCCCCGGCTGAGTGCTGAACATGAATTGCCCTCCACTATCGATGTCAAAGGAAACGCCTATACCCGCTGCGCAAGCAGCAAGCCATCCACCGCCGCCTGGGTTTGCGCGATGACCTCGCGCAGGTCGGGCGGCAATTGGCGGACGGATTGCTCGAGGCTGCGCAGCGATCCGGATGATGCGTAGGACGCGAGCCGGGGACCGAGCCCGCACGCGACGGCGAGCCCGGCCAGCGTCAGGCTCTCGATGGTCGTGGTCTTCGACGGGTCGAGAGCCAGGCGCACCCGGACCACGGGAGCGAACGCGCAGTCCGAGTCGACGGGCACCCAGCGGTGATCCCGCCACGGCCGCCGTGAGCCGACCCGGGTCAGGTAGCCAGAGTCCTCAAGCCGCCTGGCCACGTGGCGCGCGGCTGACCTGGCCAGGAATAGCAGCCAGTCCCTGGCCGGGCGAAGCTCGCTTTTCAGCAGGGCAAGAGTCGCGCAGGCTAACTCGTCCCGCGGCGGCGATCCGTCAATCACGACCGGGCCATCCCGCCAGATCTTGATCTTGCCTGCCAGGACGAGCTCGGCGAGCAATGCCCCGGCCAGCCCGAGCCCGGCCGCCCGCGGCTGCAGATACGACCGCCCGGTCACGTCATTATGCGCGAGCAGGTAAAGGTCATCGGCGAGCAACCCCGTGCCGCTCAGCCGCGCCACAGATCCGCACCTGACCACGTCCTCGTTACGGTAATCACCATCACACCGTGCAACCAAAAACATAGTAAGCAAAGACCAGGAAACGGCGCAATCCCGATCATCACCGACCAAGTGGAAACATCGGATATAGCAGTAAAGAGAACGCAGAGATACTCGCGGGCTTAGCCACCCAAGCTAAATCAGGCCCGCCGCCCCGACATTGCGGGCGTGATAGCGCCGTCAATGTGGCTTCGGTGGAGCTTTTCTGGGGTGAGGATGCGCCTATAGGAGAGTTTTCGTGTTCCGGCAGGAGGATTCCCGTGTGTAGGAGACTTGACCGGACTATCCGACGACAATCCTCCTGCACCCGAAAATGCTCCTTCAGGCACCCGGTAACTCTCCCCGATCATGACGAGAACGCTCCCGGAAGCGGGTCAGGGGCGGGAGCGCAGGGTCTCGACGCCGTCGCCGGACAACTGGTCGATGGCCGCCTTGCGGCCGGTCATCGCCATGACGAGCGAGAGGATCGGACCGCTGACCTCGGGGCCGGTGCCGTGGGACCACTCCGCATCGGTCGCCTTGAGCGTGAGTCCCTCGATCCGCCGCCTGGTGCCGACAACCAGATTCGAGCCCTGATAGAAGTTCGCGACCTGGACGACCGCGTCAATTGGATACTCCCGGCTGATGCCGAGCGCGCCGCGGATGTCCTGGCCGTGGATGATCGCCTCGCCAAGCCAGGTGTCGTTCGGGCCTGGCGGATGCTTGACCGAAGTCGTCACCGCCTCGAAATTGGCCAGCGTATCCGCTGGCGATGCGCCCTTCTCCGTGGCAATGTCCTTGGCCTGCAGCTTGGTGAAGCTGAAACCCGATCCGGCTAGCTTGCCAAAGAACGCCGCCGGGGTAATCTTCGCCGTGGCGGTCATGTGCGCGAGCACATCGCGCACCGTCCAGTCGCTGCACAGCGACGGCGTGGCCCACTGGCTGTCGTCCAGGCCACGCAGATCACCAGCCAGTGCCTTGCGCTCCGCGTGCACTACCGGCCAGATCTCCATGCCCGTGCTCCCTGCCTTTGGTAGCTGGCGCCGAATTCGCCAGGCATCTGGCACGATAGCGCGGGCCTGATGTCAATTCACTCTTCCGTCGCGGCGGTTCGCTACCACGATCAGTTACCTGGGCTAGGTCAGCGTGACCGGCAGGTGCTCGAAACCGCGCAGCACGATACCGGCACGGCGCTGCGGCTCGCCGGCGAGCGCCAGGCCCGGGAAGCGGGTGAAGAGGCGCGGGAACGCAACCGCTCCTTCCAGCCTGGCCAAGGCCGCGCCCAGGCAGAAGTGCACGCCGCCGCCGAAGCTCAGCGTCCCAGGATCAGGCCGTCCCGGCCAGAAGCGGTCAGGCGAGGCGAACCGGTCCGGGTCGCGGTTGGCCGCTCCCGCCACCACGATCAGGTGGTCAGCTGGCCCGACCTCGACGCCGCCAATCTCGATGCTGCTCGGCGGGATGCGGTCGCCGGTGAACTGGACCGGCGAGTCGTACCTGAGCACCTCTTCTACGAACGCCGCTGGCGACACCTCGCCCGATCGAAGCCCAGCTACCGTCCCCGGGTCGCCCAGCACCGCCCGGACGCCGTTGCCCAGCAAGTTCGTCGTGGTCTCGAAGCCCGCCACGAGCAGCAGCATCAGGTTCTGGATCAGCTCAGCCTCGGTGATCCGGCCAGGCTCGGCGTCGGCGGCGGCCACCAGGGCGCTCAGCAGATCCTCCTGCGGAGCCTTCCGCCGAGAGGCGATCAGCTCGGCGAACATGTCAGCCAGCTTCACGGCGGCGACGTCAGCGCGGGCCAGGCCAGCTTCGTCCAGCAGCGGCTCAAGGGTCAGCGTCAGCGCCCTGGCCAGCGGCCTGAACTCAGCCCGCAGCGACTCCGGCACCCCGATCAGCTCGCAGATCACGGTGACCGGCAGCGCGAACGCGAACTCGGCCATGAAGTCGAGCGCTGCACCGTGGTTAGCAGCACCGTGGTTAGCAGCACCGTGGTCAGCCGCCATCGCGTCGAGCAGCCCGTCGGTCACCTCGATCACGGCCGACTCGAGCTCGGCCACCCGCCTCCTGGTGAACTTGCTGGCCATCATGCTGCGAATGCGGGCGTGATCGTCACCGTTGAGATTGAGCAGGTTGCTCGCGTCGAGCGACGGATGCTCCCGCCAGCCAGGATGCAGCAGGTCCAGGTCGGCGGCGGCGGGCACCCGGAAGCTCGGCTCGCGCAGCACGGCATTAGCCAGTTCGTAGCCTGGCACCAGCACGTAGCCGGCACCGGCGGGGACAATGTCGCCATGTTCATGCAGGGCCGCGTAGAGCGGATAGGGGTTGTCGATCCCGGCAGGCTCGATGAGCGCTTCGAAGATCTCCTGCGGCTCCATCCGCGCCTCCTTAGATCCACCCGCAAATGTATCCGCACCGGTATGAATAAGGGATGGCCAGCAAGCCGCTCACCCGCAGGGCGCTCAACCGCGCGACGCTGGAGCGCCAGCTGCTGCTCAGCCGCGCCCGCGACCTGACCGCCGCCGGGGCGATCGCCTACCTCGTCGGCCTCCAGGCCCAGACGCCGAACGCACCCTACGTCGCGCTCTGGTCACGCCTCGCGGACTTCGCCCATCGCGACCTCGCCGGCCTGATCGAGAGCCGCCAGGCCGTCCGCATCCCGGTCATGCGCGGCACGATCCACCTCGTCACCGCCGACGACGCGCTGACCCTGCGCCCGCTCACCCAGGACGTGCTCACCCGCGCCTTCGGCGGCCAGGCGTTCGCCAGGAACCTCAAGGGCCTGGACCTCGATGAGGTCACCGAAGCGGGCCGCGCCCTGTGCGATGAGCGCCCGAGAACCCGCGCCGAGCTGGGCAGGCTCCTGCAAGAGCGCTGGCCCGGCTACGACAAGGAATCCCTCGGCGTCGCGATCACTTTCCTGGTCGCCATGGTCCAGGTGCCGCCGCGCGGCCTGTGGGGCCAGGCCGGCCCGATCGCCTGGGCGCCAGCCGAAACCTGGCTCGGCACCGCGCTCAGCCGCAAACCAGAGCCCGACCAGGCCGTCCTGCGCTACCTCAGGGCATTCGGCCCGGCCACCGCCGCCGATATACGAACCTGGTCAGGCCTGACCGGACTCCGCGAAACGGTCGAACGGCTTCGTCCGCACCTGCGCGTCTTCCGCACTGAGTCTGGCACCGAGCTGCTCGACCTGCCCGATGCGCCGCTGCCCGACCCGGACACGCCCGCGCCGCCCAGGTTCCTCCCCGAATACGACAATGTCCTGCTCAGCTACGCGGACCGGACCCGGATGAACCCAGCCGGCCACCAGTTGCCGCTCATGGCGGGCAACGGGGGCAGGGCCGGGACGTTCCTGCTGGGCGGTGAGTTCAGCGGGACCTGGAAGATCAGCGTCAGCCCAGTCGCAGCTAGCACCGCCGCAGCTAGCACCGCCGCGGCGACCCTGGAAATCAGCCCGTTCGCCAGGCTGACCGCCGGCGACGAGGGCGGGCTCACAGCCGAGGGTGCACGGCTGCTCGCGTTCGCGGCTGGCCAGGCCGAAAGCCGCGACGTGCGGGTCTTGACGGCGGGGCACTAGAACTGAACGGCGCCGGCTGGGGATGATGGAGTCATGACCGTCGAGACTTTGACTCCCGAGTTGGTGGACATCTGCGGGCGCGACGGCGTCATCACCGACCCGATGGAACTGCGCACCTATGAATGCGATGGACTGACGGCACACCGTTGTTCACCCGGAATTGTCGTGTTGCCGCGGACCGCCGACCAGATCGCGGCGAGTCGTCAGGGCATGCGCGGCGGCGAAGTCCCGTTCGTGGCCAGGGGCAGCGGCACCGGCCTGTCCGGCGGGGCGCTGCCCGAGGGCCGACGGCGTGCTGATCGTCACCGCCCGGATGCGCGCGATCATCGAGCATCGACGCCGGTGAGCCGCCGCGCCATCGTCGAGCCGGGCGTCACCAACCTCGCCGTGACCAAGGCCGCGACAGCCTTACGGCCTGTTCTACGCGCCCGATCCGTCCAGCCAGCAGATCTGCTCGGTCGGCGGCAACGTCGCGGAGAATTCGGGCGGCGCGCACTGCCTGAAGCACGGCTTCACCGTGCATCACGTGACCGGCCTGGAGGTAGTCACCCCGGATGGCGAGCTGACCTGGCTCGGCGACGGCACCGGCAACTCCCCCGGCTACGACCTGGTCGGCGCGTTCACCGGCTCGGAGGGCACGCTCGGCATCGTCACCAAGATCGTCGTCAAGCTGACCCCGATCCCGGAGGCGGTGACCACGCTGCTGGCCGCGTTCGAGACGACCGGCCAGGGCGGCGCCGCCGTCTCGGCGATCATCGGCAGCGGCATCCTGCCCGCCGCGATCGAGATGATGGACGCGCTCACGATCGAGGCCGCCGAGGCCAGCGTCGCCTGTCACTACCCGGCAAGGCGCCGGCGCCGTGCTGATCGTCGAGCTTGACGGCCCGCCGGCCGATGTCGAGGCCGAGACCGCCGCCGTGCGGCAGATCGCCAAGGACGCCGGGCGCGTTCGAGATCAGGGAGGCCGCCGACGCCGGCGAGCGGGCGCTGATCTGGCGCGGCCGCAAAGCCGCGTTCGCCGCGATGGGCAGGATCAGCCCCGCCTACATCGTGCAGGACGGCGTCGTCCCGCGCACCGCGCTGCACGAGGTGCTTGACCGGATCAGCGCGCTGTCGGCCGCCGCCGGCCTGCGAGTCGCGAACGTGTTCCACGCCGGCGACGGCAACCTGCACCCGCTCGTGCTCTTCGACGACGCCGATCGCGGCCCAAGCCGAAGCCGCCGAGGAACTGTCCGGCGCGATCCTCGACGAGTGCATCAGCCACGGCGGCTCGATCACCGGCGAGCACGGCGTCGGGGTCGACAAATCCAAGTACATGTCCCGCATGTTCAGCGCCGGACGATCTGGACACGATGCAACTGCTCCGCTGCGCCTTCGACCCGGCGGGCCTGTGCAATCCCGGGCAAGATCTTCCCGACCCCGCGGCATGTGCGGCGAAGTCCCCGGGGTCAGGCGGGCACCGCATCCGCTCGTCACGTCCGGGCCAGATCGACTTTTCTGAGTCAAGATCTTTAATCTAAGACCAAGATCCTGATGAACAAATCGCGCAGGGCTGGTGCCGATGCCCGCCGCTGACTCGATCCCGGCCGAACTCGCCGCTGCCTGCGCCGAGGTCAGGCTGGCTACCCCCGCCGACGAGATCGGCGGGGTCCAGCCGGCTGTCGTCGCGGCCCCCGCCAGCACCGCCGAGGCCAGCGCCATGCTGAAGGCCGCCGCCGGGCTCGGGCTCGCCGTGGTCCCGCGCGGCACCGGCACCAAGCTGACTGGGGCGCGGCGCCGGAACGCGCCGACCTGGTCATCGAGACTGACCCGCCTGAACCGCGTGATCGAGCACGCGGCCGGTGACCTGGTCGCCTCCGTCGAGGCCGGGCGTCACCCTGGACGAACTCGCCCGGGTGCTGGCCAGGGCCGGCCAGCGGCTCGCGCTCGACCCTCCGGGCCAGCCCGCGGGCGGCACCGTCGGCGGCGTGCTCGCGACCAACGTGGCCGGCCCGCTGCGGCTGCGTTACGGCGCGCCCCGCGACCTGCTGATCGGGATCACCGTCGTCCGGGCCGACGGCACGGTCGCCAGATCCGGCGGCAAGGTCGTGAAGAACGTCGCCGGCTATGACCTCGGCAAGCTCTTCGCCGGATCGCGCGGCACGCTCGGGCTGATCACGCAGGCCACGTTCCGCCTGCATCCGCTGCCCGCCGCCGACCTCCTACGTCCACGCCGAATGCGACCCCGGACGCCTGCCTGCGCCTGCTCGCCTCGCCCTGGCGCCGCCGGTCGCCCCGGTCGCCGCCGAACTCGGCTGGGAGCAGCAGGACGAGCCCGTCCGCCTCGGGTCGCGCTCGAAGGCGACGCAGGCCGGCGTTACCCAGCGCGCGGAGCTGCTGTCCGACCTGATCCAGGCTGCCAGGGTAGGCGGCAAGCCGCCGTCTGGTGGGGCTCCCCGCCCTGCTGGCGGTCGGGCCACAGCCGGGGGCACCGTGCTGCAGGTCGCCTTCTGGGCCGGCGCCCTGACCGACGTGCTGACCGTGATCGGAACCGCCGCCCGGCAGGCCGGCCTCGGCCCGCCGTCGCCGGCTCCGCCGCCGCCGGCGTACTCCACGTGGCCGCTCCCCGCCGCCCGACGCGGACAAGGTCGCGGGCTTCGTCACCAGCCTGCGAGCCAACTAAACCGGGACACCCAGCAAAACCCGCCGCCACCGCCAGCGTCGTCGTCCTGCACGCGCCCTCGGCCCGGTCTCGCGGCGACTCGATCTCTTCGGCCCGGTCGCCGGCCCTGGCCGTGATGCGGGCGGTCAAGCAGCAGTTCGACCCAGACCGGATGATGTCACCAGGACGATTCGCCGGGGGGCTTTGAACGATGGAACCCGACAACTGCTTAACCCGACCGCGCTTGACCCGACACGGTGAGCGCTGCGCGACATCGTGAGTGACTGCGTGCACTGCGGCTTCTGCCTGCCCGCCTGTCCCGACCTACCAGCTCTGGGGCGAGGAAATGGATTCGCCTCGCGGCCGGATCCACCTCATCGGCCAGTTGCTCGACGGCAGCGGAAGTCCAGCGAGGTCGCCGCCGGAGCACCTCGACCGCTGCCTCGGCTGCATGGCCTGCGTGCCCGCCTGCCCCTCCGGGGTCAGGTACGACAAGCTGATCGAGGCGGCGAGATCCTGGGCGGCCGACGCCGGCGCCGAGCCGGTCACCGCGCTGCCGCCCAGGTCAGCCAGGGAGCGGGCGCTGCGCGCCGCCATCTTCGCGACGTTCCCCTACCCGGCGAGGCTGCGGTTGCTGATGGGCCCGCTGCGCGCGGCTCAGCGGACCAGGGCCGACAGGCTCATGCAACGCGGCGCCGACCGGCTGGCACCAGAGCTCGCCGCCGCGCTCCGGGTCGCCCCCGGGCGGCCTGCCAAGCGCGTGCCGCGCGGCCGGCTGCCCTCCCTGGTGCGGGCTCGCGGCGAGCGCCGGGCCGTGGTCGGCATGCTGACCGGCTGCGTGCAGCAGGTGTTCTTCCCTGAGGTCAACATCGCGACCGCGCGGGTGCTCGCCGCCGAAGGCTGCGACGTGGTGATCCCGCGCGACCAGCGCTGCTGCGGCGCGTTGTCGCTGCATGACGGCAGGCGCGCCGAGGCAACGGCGTTCGCCGCCTCGCTGATCGAGACGTTCGAGCAGGCTGGCGTCGACGCGATCGTCGTGAACTCGGCCGGCTGCGGTTCCGCGATGAAGGAGTACGGCGACCTCCTGGCCGATGACCCGGACATGGCCGGGCGGGCGGCCGCGCTGTCCGCCAAGGTGGCGGACCTCAGCGAGTTCCTGGTCAAGCTGGGACCGGTTGCCCCCGGCATCCGCTCGCCCTGACCGTCGCTTACCACGACGCCTGCCACCTGGCCCACGCCCAGCGGATCACGAGCCAGCCGCGCGAGCTGCTGCGAGGCATCCCGGAACTGACGCTCGTCGAGCTGGCCGATGCCGGCACCTGCTGCGGCTCGGCCGGCATCTACAACCTGGTGCAGCCGCGAACGGCGCGGGAGCTTGGCGAGCGCAAGGCCGCGGCGGTCAGCGAGGCCAGCCCCGACCTCGTGGTCTCGGCTAACCCGGGCTGCGCGCTCCAGATCGGCTCGGCGCTGGCAGCGGCCATGCCGGCCGGTGCCCGTCGCGCACCTGGCCGAGGTACTCGACAGCTCTATCCGGGGCGAATCCTAAGGTCATCTGAAACGAATGCAGCTGACTCAAAGTTCCATCCCCAGATAGGGGACATATTCGATAACAAATCCTTCTAGTAAGCCGCGCGGAAGGTATTGTTACGTGTGCACTCGGACCTGACCGCCGCCGCGCCAACTCGGCCGACGCTATCCGGCTCGAAGCCGCCCTCCGCACCCTGGAGACCGGTCAGCGCTATCGCGCGGCATCCGGTCGCCGTCCACCTGATGGTGTTGCTCGGCTACATCGGCGTCGGCATCGCCGTCACCTGGCCGCACGCGACCTACTTCACTGGCAGGCTACCGGCCACCCGCGACGCGGGGAGCTACGTCTGGGGCTTCTGGTGGATGGCACACTCCGTCGTGCACCTGTCCGACCCGTGGCACACGACCTACCTCGCCGCTCCCGTCGGAGCCGATCTCGGCATGCACGCGCTCATGCCGCTGGCCGGGCTGATCCTGACGCCGGTGACGCTGGCCTTCGGGCCGAGCGCGTCCTACACGTTGCTGTCGGTGATCCTTCCCGGCCTGCTCGCCTATGCCATGTACCGGGTGGCGAGGCTCTGGATGCCGTCTCAGGTCGGTGCCATCGCCGCCGGCGCCTTCTTCGGGTACTCGGCGATTATCGACTTCCAGGCCTGGGTTCACCTCAACCTGGCGGCCGGAGCATTGTTCCTGCCGATGACGCTCGAAGCGGCGGCGCGGCTGCGCCGTCGGCCGGGACCAGGCCAGGCAGTCGTGCTGGGCATCGTGCTCGGCGCCAGCCTGCTCGTCGACCAAGAGTCCGCCGTGCTGGCGCTGATCATCGCGATGCTGGCGATAGGACCGTGGCTGCTGCCCACCCTGGTGCGCAAGTCGCGCGAAACGGTGCCGTCGCCGAGCGGCACCCCGCCGGACCCTGTACCCCTGTCCGGCGGCCCGCTCGCCCGGCTGCGGCTGGCCCGCCCGTTCGCCCGGCTGCGGCCGGCCCGCCCGCTCGCCCGCCTGCGGCTGGCCCGCCTGCGGCCGAAGGAACGGCCGAGGTTCAAGGTCCACTGGCTCAGGCTGGTGCTCGCCGCGGTGGTCGCCGTGACCGCTATCGCAATCGCCGCACCGCAGATCGTCGCGATCATTCACGCGGACGCGGCGGGCAGCCCGTCGGCCACCCTGAACGCGTCGTCGTACCTGGAGGGCATCAAGCTGCCCGACATGTTCCTAGCCTCGCCGAGGGTGTCGTCCTTCGGCCTGCACATCGGCCACGCCGAGAACGCGAGCACGTTCGGCCTGCTGCCGTCGCTGCTGGCCCTGATCGGCCTGGTCCTTGCCTGGCGACGGCGCAGCGCCTGGCGGCTCGCGGCGCTGTGGCTGGCCGCCGCCGTGCTGGCACTCGGCGCTGACCTGCTCCTGCCCGGAGGCACGGCCACGCCGGTCGCCCAGGTCTGGGACGGGGTGCGCGTGTCGCTGGTGCTGCCCTACACCTGGTTCATCCGGATCCCGGGACTGATCGGGTTCCGCGAGCCGTCGCGCATCGCCGAGCTCGGCCTGCTCTCGATCGCGCTGCTCGCCGGTTACACGGTGAACTGGCTCCGCTACCACGCCCGCCACCTCATCGTCGTCGTGCTCGTACTCGGCGTCTTCGAAGCCGGCCTCACGACACCGCCGCAACGGGCCAGCCACCATGCCCACCACGCTGCCCGCCCTCGATCAGCCGATCGCGGCCGACCATTCCGGCTCGGTCGTGGTGGACATACCATTCGGCCTGCGCGGCGGCACCGGCGTCACCGGCATGCCGTTCGCCTACGAGACGCAGGTGCTCGCCACCGCCGACCACCACCCGCTGGCCGACGCCCTGCTCTCCCGGGTGCCGACCGCGACGGCCATCGGCATCGCCAGCGAGCCCTTCTACCACGACCTGATCAACGTCCAGACCGGCCACCACAACTTCACGCCCGAGCAGTATTTCGACGCCGCCATCAACGCCAGGCACATGCACGTCGGCTGGGTCCTGCTCTGGATACACAACAAGCCCCTGCGCCACTTCCTGGTCATGACCGGCTTCAGCTACGCCTACCGCACCCAAAGCGCCTCAGTCTGGCGCCCGGCCACCTACTGGAATGACACCACCCCCCTAGCCGGCCTCCAGACCCGCTAACCCCCCACGCGCGCACCCCCGCACGGAAAGCCGCCTCCGGGCACCCGGGTCCGCTTCCCCGGCCCGCTCCCCCGGCCCGCCCGGTTTGTCCGTGTATCCGCCGGATGTTCAGATCGGGGCGGACGGCCGCACCACCGCCTAGCCAAGGCTCACTCCGAAGGAGCCCACCTATGGGACATGGGTGGGCTCCTTCGGAGTGAGGTTGCTCCCGCAGGAGGGTTTCCGGGTTCCTGTAGGAGGGTTTCCGCATCTAGGAGAGTTGACCGGACTATACGACGACAATCCTCCTTCATGCGACAACGCTCCTTCAGGAACCCGGAAACCCTCCACGGTAAGGACAAGGACCTCAAACGTGCACACGGTTTGCTCGGGGAACGGCGCCAGAACCGGAGCGAGAGGCCGAAGGCCGGAGCGCGAGGTCACCATTGACGTCCTGATGGCGTCATAGCCGCACGCCCGGACGTCGCCGATGACGCCAGTCCGACGTCATACGATGTCAGATCTGACTTGACTGACGTCATGAATGACGTCACAATGAGGTCATGGAGTTGTCACAGCACATTGAGGGTCTGCGCCGGGAACTCGAATCGCTGACCCGCTTCGCACCGGACGAGGTGTCCAGGCTGGCCGGGCAGCTCGCCGAGGCGCTCGACTCGTCCGTCCGGCTGACGCTGCTTGACGTGTTGTCCGCCGCTGCTGCCGAGATCACCGAGCAGCTCGACGCCACCGTCATCGACCTGAGGCTCGCCGCCGGCGAGGCTGAGTTCGTCGTCACGTCGGTGCGGCCGGAGCCTGACACTACGCCGCCTGAGCCTGCCGCCGACGACGCTGGGACGGCCAGGGTGACCCTGCGCCTGTCCGAGGCGCTCAAGGCCAGGGTCGAGGCGCAGGCCGCGGCCACCGGGGTCTCAGTCAACGCCTGGCTCGCCCACGCGGCGATCAGGGCGCTCGATGAGTCAGCCAGCACGCCAGGCCGCAAGGCGGCGAGCACCGGGCGCCGGATCACCGGCTACGCCCGCAGTTGACCCCGACCAGTTCGATCCCGACCAGTTCGATCCCAATTCAATCCCGAGCAGTTCGATCCCGAGAGGAAGACCACGAGATGCCGCACTGGGAATTCCCCGCTACCGAGCCCATCGACCTTGAGGTGCAGCTGGCCGCTGGAAGCGTCAGCGTGAGCGCCGAGGCTACCAGCTTGATCACCGTCGACGTCGAGTCGACAAGGGCCGGGCGCCGGGGCGATGAGCATGCCGCGGACGTCATCGTCGAGTTCGAGGGCGGCCGCCTGCGGATCAGCGAGCCGCACCAGCAGAACTGGACCCGCCACAACACCGGCCTGGACGTCACGATTACCGTGCCCGCGGAGTCGCGCGCCACGATCGGCACCGCCTCGGCGGACATCACCTGCGACGGCGAACTCGGCTCGCTCGAGGCCAACTCAGCCTCCGGCGACATCAGGGCCGCTGCCATCTCCGGTGCCACGAAGATCAACTCGACCTCGGGCAGGATCGAGATCGGCGAGGCCGACAGCGCGGTGACGGTCAAGTCCGCGTCGGGCGCGATCGACCTTGGCCGTGCGGGCGGCGACCTCAACGCCAACACCGTGAGCGGCAAGATCCAGATCGGCACCGCCGAGGCGTCGGCCTCTATCCGCTCGGCGAGCGGCGCCGTGCGGATCGAGCGCCTTGCCGCGGGCAAGACCGAGGTCGCCACCGTGTCGGGTGACATCAAGGTCAAGATCGCTCCGAGCATCGGGGTCTACCTCGACCTCGCCTCCATCTCTGGCAAGGTCACCAGCGAGCTCGAGCCCACCGGCGCGAGCGACCAGGTCGACCTGGACCTGCACTGCCGGTCCATCAGCGGCACCCTGCGGATCAGCCGAGCCGACGCCGCCGCCTTCGCCAGCTAGAACGCCACCACTAACGCCGTCGGTAAGCAGCCGACGAACCAAGAAAAGAGATACCCAACCCATGCACTCACGTCAGTACGAGCAACTGGCCCGCCAGCGCACCGCCGAGCTCACCGCATCGCACGCGGGCGTAGCCAGCCCGCCGAGGAATAGCACGATCAGGAGCAATGCGGGCTGGGCGATCGTGGCGATCGGCCTGCGCCTCGCCGAGTCCAGCGGCCGCTAACGGCCGGCGGATGGACACGGTCAGCCAATGAGCCAGTCCCCTTCAGCCACGATGACCGCAGGCCCGGTCAGGATGCTGGCCGTCACGCTCGGCGTGACGGCCAGCGTCCCGCCAGGTACGCGGATTTCCCAGACTCCAGGCCACTCACCGCCCGTTCCGGCAGCAACAGCCTCGGCAGCAGCGACAGCCGCGCGACCGCGCCGGTCCCGCACGACTGCGTTTCTCCCGAGCCGCGTTCATGCACGCGCATCTCGGCCGATCGGTCCCCGGTCACCCTGACCACCTCGACGTTGACGCCATCGGGAAACTCAGCGGCGTCCACCTCAGGCGGCACCGATAGGTCGAAGCCGGCCACCGGCTCGCTCACCACGCAGGCCAGGTGCGGATTGCCGACGTTCACGCCGAGCCCGCGGTAGCTCCGGCCGCCGATCACCGCGGCTGCCTTGCCGGTGACCAGCGCCGCGCCCATGTCCACGCTGTAGCGCCCGTCAGCCTCGAGCCGCACCGTCCTGATACCCGCCCGGGTGCCGATGGCCAGCTCAGGCCCCGACGCCAGCCCGTGGTCAAGCAGATACCTCGCGAACACCCTGATCCCGTTGCCGCACATCTCGGCGACGCTGCCGTCCGCGTTCCTGTAGTCCATAAACCACCGCCCCGGGGCTGAGCCCGCCCCCGGGCCAGGCCGGCCCCGGCACGATCCGCAGCACGCCATCGGCGCCGATGCCCGGCGCGCCGATCGCACAGCCGCCGTACGAGCGCAGCGCTCAGCTCCAGCTGATCATCGATGTCAGGCAGGATGACAAAGTCGTTCCCGGTGCCATGCCCCTTGGCGAAACGCATAGGCCCGAGCCTAGCCGCACGAGCCTAGCCACCCACGACGACGCTATCGGAGAGCGCCGCCAGCGCTACGTCAGTCGGCACCGGCGGGCTGGCCGGCAGCCAGCGCACCCGGGGATCGCGCCGGAACCACGACTCCTGCCGCCGCGCGAACCGCCGCGTCGCCCGCACGGTCTGCTGCTCCGCCTCGTCCTCGGTCCACTCGCCGTCGATCAGCCGCAGGACCTGGGCGTAGCCGAGCGCACGGCTCGCCGTCCGGCCGGCCCGGAGCCCGTGATAGATCAGCTGCCGGACCTCGTCGACCAGCCCGGCCTGCCACATGCGCCGCACCCGCAGCGCGATCCGCACGTCGAGCTCACTGCGCGGGATGTCAAGCCCCAGCTGCGTGGTGGGCAGCACGGATCGGTACTCGGGCAGCGTCGCGCTGAACGGCCGCCCCGACAACTCGATCACCTCAAGCGCCCGCACGATCCGGCGCCCGTTGCTCGGCAGGATCGCGGCCGCGGCGGCCGGATCAACGGCGGACAACCTCGAGTGCAGCAGGCCAGACCCCGCTTCAGCGAGTTCCCGTTCGAGCCGGGCCCGCAACGCCGGGTCGGTCCCGGGAAACCGCAGGTTGTCAATCACGGCCCTGACGTACAGGCCGGACCCGCCCGCCAGGATCGGAGTCTTCCCCCGCGCCAGGATGTCCGCTATCACGTCCCTGGCCAGCTTCTGGTACTCCGACACGCTGGCTGGCTCAGTGACCTCCCAGATGTCGAGCAGATGATGCGGCACGCCGCCGCGCTCGGCCATGGCGAGCTTCCCGGTGCCGATGTCCATCCCCCGGTAGAGCTGCATCGAGTCGGCGCTGATCACCTCGCCATCCAGCGCCTGAGCCAGCCGAAGCGCCAGCTCCGACTTCCCGGCGGCGGTCGCCCCGACCACCGCGATCAGCGCAGGCATCTCGTCAGCCTTGCGGGCGGGCAGCCAGGTAACCGGGCAGCCGGTCAAGGCAGTCGGACCAGCCCTGCGCGTGGTTGTCTAGCTCGGAAGTCGGCGAGCCCGCTGTGCGTGAGGACCAGTCCAGTGCCGGCGTCGCGAGGTATCAGCTCGATTGCGACGGCGGAAATCAGCTCCTCACCGTCCCACTGCCATCCGAAGTCAAGGAGCTTGGGCGCGTGAATCCTGCCGTAACGCCCGGACACGGCCATCCCCGCGACTGGGCTCGCGATCCGGTACTGGCCGCCCTCCCTCAGGTCAGCCCGCACCACCGTGGCGAAATGCGGCGGCCAGAACCACTGCTCCAACGCCTGCTCGCTCGTCAGCGTGCTCCACACGGCATCGGGCGGGGCGGCGAGGTAGCGCTCGGCTACGACATTGGTCATGAGTTGCTCCATCCAGGCATGCCAAGCAAGACGGGCTGACCGCCGTCAGCCGGAGCTGGCTCCGCCACCCGTGCCTGCCGCGCATCCCACGCGTCGCCGCCCCGGGTCCGGCGGACGGCCAGCGGCGCGCCGTCGGCGAGGAGGTAATGCGGCGCGGCGCTCGTCACGGCCGTCATCACTACGTCGCCTGGCCTGGGCACATCCGGGCCGGAAGGCATGAAGTGCACGAGGCGGTTGTCTCTCGCCCGGCCCGACATTCGCTGCGTCACCTCGTCCTTGCGGCCCTCGCCGTCGGCGACGAGAACCTCGACGGTCCGGCCGACCTGGGCCTGATTTTCCGCCAGGGTGATTTCCTCGACGAGGGCGACCAGGCGCTCATAGCGTGCGGCGACAACGGCCGGCGGTACCTGGTCCGGCATCGTCGCCGCCGGGGTGCCCGCCCTGATCGAGTACTGGAACGTGAAGGCTCCCGCGAACCGCGCCTGCCGCACCACGTCGAGCGTGGCGGCGAAGTCCTGCTCGGTCTCGCCCGGGAACCCCACGATGATGTCGGTCGTGATCGCCGCGTCCGGGATCGCGGCTCGCACCCGGTCGATGATCGCCAGGTAGGAGTCGTGCCGGTACGCCCGGCGCATCGCCTTGAGCACGGCGTCGGACCCCGACTGGAGGGGCATGTGCAGCTGCGGCATCACGTTCGGGGTCTGGGCCATCGCGGCGATCACGTCGTCGGTGAAGTCCCTGGGATGCGGCGAGGTGAACCGGACCCGCTCCAGCCCGCGGACCGAGCCGCAGGCGCGCAGCAGCTTGCCGAACGCGAGCCGGTCGCCGAAGCCGACGCCATAGGAGTTGACGTTCTGCCCGAGCAGCGTGACTTCGAGCACTCCGTCAGCGACGAGCGCCTCGACCTCGGCCAGCACGTCGCCGGGCCTGCGGTCCTCTTCCCGCCCGCGCAGGGAAGGCACGATGCAGAAAGTGCACGTGTTGTTGCAGCCGACCGAGATCGCGACCCACGCCGAATATGGAGACTGCCGCCGCGCGGGCAGCATCGAGGGAAACTGCTCCAGCGTCTCGGCGAACTCGGCCTGAGCCCGGCCCTGCGCCCGTGCGCGCTCGAGCAGCGCCGGCAGCGAGCCGAGGTTGTGCGTGCCGAACACGACGTCCACCCACGGCGCCCGGTCCGTGATCACCGACCGGTCCTTCTGCGCCAGGCACCCGCCGACCGCGATCTGCATGCCGGGATGAGCGTTCTTGACCGGCAGCAGGTGACCGAGGTTGCCATACAGCCTGTTGTCCGCGTTCTCTCGAACTGCACAGGTGTTGAACACAATCACATCCGGCTGATCGCCCTCGGCAGCGATACGGTAGCCGGCGTTCTCGAGCGTGCCTGCGAGCCGCTCGGAGTCGTGCATGTTCATCTGGCACCCGTAGGTGCGGATCTCGAAGGTACGAGGACCGTCGGCGCGCGGCATGCCTCCTAGCGTAGAGGGTGCTTGTCCCGCTCGCCGCCGCGAGCTAAAGGGCTCGCGGGGGTAGGCAGGGAGGGCTGGGTCTGATAAGGAACTGCTATGACTGAGCCCGTTCCCGATCTTGTCGTCCTTGAGCCGGCCGAGTTGCCGCTTCCTTACGCCGAACTTGGGGAGGGCCCGCACTGGGACATACCGACCCAGTCCTTGTACTGGGTTGATATCCCCGCTGGCCAGGTCCACCGGATGGCTGACGGAGGCGCGCATACGTCCTGGGATATCGGGATGGCTGTCGGGGCTGTGGTGCCGCGAGCAACCGGAGGGCTCTGCGTTGCCGCCGGTAATGGATTTTATGCTGTTGATCTTGACACTGGTGACGTGGCTGAGATCGCCGCGGCTCCCGGGCTGCCCGACACCAGGATGAATGACGGTGCCTGCGACCGGGCCGGCCGGTTCTACGCGGGCACCATGGACTCCGACGAGAAACCCGGGCGGGGCTCGTTCTACCGGCTGGGACTTGACCATGGCGTGACCGAATTGTTCGACGGCGTGGGCATCTCCAATGGCGTGGGCTGGAGTCCCGACGACCGGCTGATGTACTACATTGACTCGCTGGCCTACCGGGTGGATGTGATGGACTACGACGCGGACACCGGGGAGCTGGGCGAGCGCCGGCCATTCGTGGCCAGGCTCGGCTCGGGTGAGATCGGTGCCCGACGGCCTCGCCGTGGACGCCGAGGGCGGCGTGTGGGTGTCAGTCTGGGGCGGTAGCGTGATCCAGCGTTACGACGCGGGCGGGCAACTCAGCGGCGTAGTGCGGCTGCCAGCCGCGCACGTGACAAGCTGCGCGTTCGGCGGCCCGGACCTGGACCAGCTGTACATCACGACAGGGGCCGGGCCTGGCCGGTCAGCTGGCGCGCTCTTCACCTGCCCGGCCGGGGTGAAGGGACTCCCTGCTCATCCGTACCGGGGCGTGAGCCGGCCACCGGGCGCTTGTCGCCATTGCTGACAAGCTCGCCGGGCGGGTAGGGCACGATATCCCTATGAGGGACAACGGGACGGCGATGACCAATCAGGCGGAGGCGGGCGCGGGCAGATGAGCGAGCTGGGGAACGCGGCGATATCGGCAGACGGGCCAGGCGAGCCCGGGGAGGACAGCGCAGTGCCGCAAAGCACGGTGCCGCAAAGCACGGTGCCGCAGGTGCCGTTCGGTGCCTGGCCCTCCCCCATTACCTCAGCTCAGGTGGCTGGCAGCCGGATCAGGATCGCGTTCCCGACCGTTGTCGGCCAGACCGTCTGGTGGCAGGAGGACCAGCCGTCAGAAGGCGGTCGCCGCGCCGTCATGCGGCGCGCCGGCGACGGCGCCAGGAAGATGCTGCTGCCATCGCCCTGGAGCGCCCGCACCAAGGTCCATGAGTATGGCGGGCTCTCCTACCTGCCCGTGCCGTCCGAGGTAGCTGCCGCGACGCTGGCGGCGGCGCAGATCTCCGAGACCGAGCCGCCCATCGTTTTCGCCAATTTCATTGACCAGCGGCTCTACCTCGCCGGACGGGCCGTCGCCGACGGCACCGGCCAGCCGGTGCCGCTCACTCCCGAGCCGTCGCCGCCGGGGGTTGATGACCTGCGTTATGCGGACCCGGTGCTGTCCCCGGACACGCGCGAGGTCTGGTGCGTGCGGGAGCAGCATTCGCCGAGGCAAGGTCACCAGGGCTATCGTCGCCGTCCCGCTCGACGGGGCGGCCGCCGACCGACCCGAGCGCCGTCCGGGTGCTGGTCACCGGATTCGACTTCTTCGCGTTCCCGACCCCGTCGCCCGACGGCAAGTGGCTCGCCTGGATCTGCTGGAACCACCCGCATATGCCCTGGGACGGCACCGAGCTGCGGATCGCCCCGGTCACCGACGGCGTGCCCGGCAAGAGCCGCCTGATCAAGGGCAGCAACCGCGAGTCGGTGCTCGCGCCGCTCTGGCGTGACAATTCCAGCCTCTATGTCGTGACGGACTGGACCGGCTGGTGGAACATCTACCAGATCGGCCTGCGCGGCGAGCCGCCCCAGGCTCTGTACCCGGCTGACGAGGAGTTCTCCGGCGCGCTGTGGGAGCTTGGCGCGCGGCCGTTCGCGCTGCTCGGTGACGGCAGGCTCGTTGTCAGGCACGGCCGGGGCAACTCAGCACTCGGGCTGCTCGACCCTGAGACATCGGAGCTGACCGACCTGGACCTGCCGTTCGACGACGTACTGACCGGCGTCGCTGCTAACGGCAACCTCATTGCCTGCGTGGCCGGCGGCGCTGTCGTGTCCGACTCGCTTGTGAAGATCGACGCGGGCTCCGGGGCCTATGAGGTGCTGCGAGCGGAGCTGACCGAGCTGCCAGACCAGCGGTACTTGTCGGTACCGCGCGACGTGGAGCTTGAGGGCCCGTACGGGCGGGTGGTGCACGCCCTGATCTACCCGCCGGCGAATCCCGAGGTCGAAGCGCCGCCAGGTGAGCTGCCGCCCTACATCGTCTGGGTGCACGGCGGCCCGACCAGCCATGTCACCGTGCGGCTGAGCATGGAGAAGGCGTACTTCACCAGCCGGGGCATCGGGATCATCGACGTCAACTACGGCGGCTCGACCGGCTACGGCCGCATGTACCGGAACCGGCTGAACAGGGAGTGGGGCATCGTCGACGTCGCCGACGCCAAGGAGGCGGCCAGGTCGCTGGCGAGGGCCGGCGAGGCGGACGGGGCACGGCTGGGCATCCGGGGCAGCTCGGCTGGCGGCTGGACGGCGCTGGCAGCGGTGACAACTGGCGCGGTCAGCGACCCGGTGTTCGGCGCCTCGGTGGCTTACTACGGCGTAGCCGACCTGCGCAACTTCAGCCAGCACACGCACGACTTCGAGTCACGTTACCTGGACGGGCTGATCGGCCCGCTGCCTGGATTCGACACCGTGTACGCCGAGCGGGCACCGGTCGGCCATGTGAACGCCAACACCTGCCCGGTGCTGCTCCTGCAGGGGCTCGACGATCTGATCGTGCCGCCCAGCCAGTCCGAGAGCATCGCCGCTGACCTGGCCGCGCATGGCATCACGCACGCCTACATCGCGTTCGAAGGCGAGTCTCACGGGTTCCGCCGGGCTGACTCGATGATCATCGCGGTCGAGGCCGAGCTGTCGTTTTACGGACAGGTCTTCGGGTTCACGCCGCGCAACGTGCCGCAGCTGAAGCTCACCGAAGGCTGAGCGTTAGCGGGCGAACTCGGTGGCGCGGGACTCCCTGATCACGGTGACCCGGATCTGGCCTGGGTAGGTGAGCTCCTCCTGCACCTGCCGCGCGACATCCCTGGCGATCACCTGCGCGCCTATGTCGTCGACCGCTCCTGGCTTGACCATGACACGGATCTCGCGGCCCGCCTGCATCGCGTAGACCTTGTCCACGCCGGGCTGCGCCTGCGCGATCTGCTCAAGTCGTTCCAGCCGCTTGACGTAGGCCTCAAGTGACTCGCGCCGGGCTCCCGGCCTGCCGCCGCTGATCGCGTCGGCGGCCTGGGTGAGGACAGCCTCGACGGTCCTGACCTCGACCTCGTTGTGATGGGCCTCGATGGCGTGCACGACGTCCTCTGACTCGCCGTACCGGCGCGCGATCTCCGCGCCGATCAGCGCGTGGCTGCCCTGGACCTCATGGGTCAGGGCCTTGCCGATGTCGTGGAGCAGCGTGCCGCGTTTCAGCAGCACCGGGTCGAGCCCGAGCTCACTGGCCATCATTCCGGCGATGTGGGCCGACTCGACCAGGTGCTTGAGCACGTTCTGCCCGTACGACGTGCGGTAACGGAGTTGGCCCAGGAGCTGCGTCAGCTCAGGATGCATGTCGGTGATGCCGGTGTCGATCAGCGCTTCCTCGCCGGCCCGGACGCACAACTCGGAGATCGCGCGCCTGCTCTGCTCAAAAGCTTCTTCGATTCGCTGCGGGTGAATGCGGCCGTCGGCCACGAGCCGTTCGAGCGTGAGCCGGCCGATTTCCCGGCGCACCGGGTCAAAGCAGGAAAGCAGGACGGCTTCCGGGGTGTCATCAATGATGAGATTGACGCCGGTCACGGTCTCGAACGCGCGGATATTGCGGCCTTCCCGGCCGATAATCCTGCCTTTCATATCGTCCGCAGGCAGGTGCAGCACGGAAACTACTGACTCACTGGTCTGCTCGCTGGCCACTCGCTGGATCACGAGCGTGATGATCTTCCTGGCCCGCTGCTGGCCCTCGCGCTTCGCGTCGTTCTCGATGTCCCTGACCACGACCGCGGCTTCGCGCTTGGCCTGGTTCTCGATGGTCGCCACCAGTTCGGCCTTCGCCTCGTGCGCGGTCAGCCCGGCCACGCGCTCGAGCGCTTCGCGTTGCTCCGCGTCAAGCTGGTCGAGTGCCGCTTGCCTGATGTCCAGGTCCTTGCGTGCCATCTCGACTTCCTGGCTGAGCTGATCGAGCCTGCGCAGTTCCCCGTCGAGCCGGTGCTCGCGCTCGGCGATCCGCCCCTCACGGCGCTCAAGATCGCTCCGGAGCTGCCTGGCTTCCGCAGTGACCGCACTGACTTCCTCATCCAGTTTCTGCCGCGCCTGCGCGGCCTGGTCAGCGGCCTGCTCGGCCTTCGCGACGATCGCGGCGGCCTCGACCTCGGCCGCCCTGATCCTGACCTCGCGTTCCGCGACCGCAGTGGCCGCGATATCGGCTGCTTCCGCGTCGTCCCGGGCCGAAGCGGCAGCGGCCCTGCCCCGGGCCGCGCGGAGCACGAAGGCGACGATCGTCGCCGCCGCAAGCAAGGCCAGCACCGCAACGCTGGTCGCCAGGACGAGCACGAGGCCATTTCCCACTGCGCGCACTCCCTTCCCGCTTCATAGACTCCTCAGGACCCCAGATGGTGTACCGAGCCAGCCCGCAGCGAGGGTTACCGCGCAAACGCGCTAATGGCTACCTTCCCATCAATACGGACTAGCCGACTAGCCGAGACCAGCCCGCAGCGCCACGTCCACGCCGACCGACACCAGCTCGCCCCACCGCTCGTGTCCCCACGGCACCGACGCAGCCACTCGCTCGCCGTGTCTACCTCGACACTTGGCAGAGCAACTCACAACGGTTAAGGAAGGCACCGATCCTTTCCGGACATTTGCCCGACGTTCTAACTGGCTGTCCCTTAACGGCCAGGCTATGCAAAATCGACTAAAGCGGCCGGATCCAGATTCGGGTCGGCTCAGGCCACTCTTCCGCTCGCAATCTGTGCGCGCAATCCTCCGCCGTAACGGAGGAAACCTCACTGTCCCGTGAGGCTAAGCCGGCAATGTCATGGCGGTCAAGGTCGCGACTCTGGCAGCACGGCCGACGTCAGCCCAGGACGTACTCCCAGCCCTCCTGCCAGGCCACGCTAGCCCTGCGAGATTGTCGAGCGGTTTGCCACCAAGCAGGTGCGTCTCGCAAGACAATCTGAATCGCCACCGGGGCGCCCCTTTCTAGGAGCCGGCCGGTGCCTGCTGCTGCGAACAGCAGCAGGCAGGGCCAAATTACCGTCCTAGGACCTAAGGCCAACAGCAACGCGGCCCGCCCTGATGTCGTCCTGAGAGCAACGGGGAGGGCCACGTTGCTCACGAATCTGGCCGCTAACAGCAACGGGCAGGGCCACGTTGCTCAAGAGACCGAAGCCGCTGACGGCTCGGGGGCAAGGCGCTGCTCACGCGAGCTATCGCCTCCGAACTTCAGCATTGCCGGCCATGCCCGGTGTGGCCGACGACGGTGATGCGCTCGCCGGACCTTTTAGTCTGCCTGGGCGAGATCGTCATCGCTGACGCTCTCTTCGAGAGCCTCGTAGTCCTCAGCGAATTCCTCGTCCGCCGCTGCGCCTGACACGCCCGCCTGGTCGAGCGCTTCGCGCACGACGCTGTAGGCGAGCCGGGGCGCGTAGCCCTTGCGCGCGAGCATCCCGACCAGCTTCCTAACCTGGACCGGCCCGGGCTGCCGCGCCACGCTGGAGATGCGCCGCTCGACCAGAGCCAGCGCCATCGCGCGTTCCGCCTCAGGTGTCAGCTGCTCGACCGCGGCGGCGATGTCCTCGCGGGCGACGCCGCGCCTGCCAAGCTCCGTGGCCAGCGCCCGGCGGCCGAGCCCGCGCCCGTAGTGCCGCGACTCCACCCACGCCGAAGCGAACGTCGCGTCATCGATCAGCCCCACGTCAGTGAACCGGCTGAGCACTGCCTCCGCAGCGTCTCGCGGCACCCGCCGCCGCTTGAGCGCGTCGGCAAGCTGCGCCCTGGTACGCGGCGCGGCAGTCAGCAGCCGCAGGCAGATCAGCCGGGCAACCGCCTCCGGATCGGGGTCAGCCTCGCTTACTTGGCACCGCCTGGTCCCGGTACCACCTCTAGCCCGCCGCGCCGCGCTGGCGCCCCTGACGTCGCCGCCCCCTTCGGCGGCGTGACCTCAGCGTCCAACTGCGGCCCGATCCCGAGCTTCTCCTTGATCTTCTTCTCGATCTCGTTGGCCATGTCGGGGTTCTCGCGCAGGAAATTCCTGGCGTTCTCCTTGCCCTGGCCAAGCTGGTCGCCGTCGTAGGTGTACCAGGCACCGGACTTGCGAACGATCGCCTGCTCGACGCCGAGGTCAATCAGGCTGCCCTCCCTGCTGATCCCGATGCCGTACAAGATGTCGAACTCGGCCACCTTGAAGGGTGAGGCCATCTTGTTCTTCACGACCTTGACCCGGGTCCGGTTGCCGACCGCCTCGTTGCCGTCCTTGAGCGTCTCGATCCGCCGGATGTCGAGCCGTACCGACGCGTAGAACTTCAGCGCCTTACCACCGCTGGTCGTCTCAGGACTGTTGTGCACCAGGACGCCATCGACGAAGTAGTTGTGGTTGCCTTCGACTTCGATATCGAACCTATTCATCGACCGCGTCGGCGGCTTGACGTGAACATCCAGGATGCGGGCAGGCTGGGGGCGCAGCTCAGGAACCGCGAACTGGGGCTCAACGCTGAACCGGTCACGGAAGCCAGGCAGCAGCTTGTACTCCATCGACGGATGAACATACGGTGCGACCAGCTTCTGGAACTTGGCCGACGCGGCGGTCGTGAACTGCAGCACCGCCACCTGGCGAGCGCCGCGCGCGGTGAGCTTCACCTCAAGTCCGTGGGTGTCTCGCAGGTAGTCCGCGAGCCTGTCACGACTTCCGGGGCTCATCGCCTCGACGCAGATCTCGATCCGTCCCGATCCTCCTGCGGTCCGCTGCTGGACGCCCTTCGAGGGAACTGTGAAGCAGCCGTCGTCGGCATACCAGACAGCCAGCGCCAGCGGGGTCAGGGCTTTCAGGTAGTCCCAGCTCAGGTGCTTCTTACCGTCGCCGAAGTACACAGCGTCATGCAGTTCAGCCAGCTCAGGCAGCGGCCTGAAGTCGGCGAAGACCGCGCCCTTGGCGTTCGTGGTCCTAGTGCAACTGATATTGCCGAGCAGCGACACCTTCCAGTCAAGGTAGGCCGCCTGCTTAGTCCCATGGGCCATCCGGAACCTGGTGCCCGACCTGCCGCGACGATTCGGCGACAGGTTTCCGTCACCCATCAGCGAGCCAAGTACCAGCTGGACCTGCTGGGCGCTCAGCAGCGTCGGTTCGGCAGTGATCACCCGGTCGCCGGCCATCAGCTCTCCAGCCGGCCGATAGCCGCCCGGCGTCTGGATGAGATGGTTCTCGGTCGCCGCGAATTGCGCCCGCCCGTTCCCGCCCGACTTGGCGACGGTGAACTGCAGGAACCGCTCGGCCCGCCCGTTGTTGAACCAGTTGACGATCCGGCGCGGGGCGATCTCGCCAGAGTCCGGGTCGTAGGACAGCACCTCGACGTCAAGCCGCTGGTTGACGATCTTGCCGATCTTCTCCTGAGTGCCGTCGGCGAGCGTGACCTTCGTGCTGTAAGTCATGCAGCCGAACATGACGCCGATCTTCTCCCGCAACTGGTTGATGAAGATGGCTGTCGTCTTTGTCTGGTTGAGGGCTCCGGCGATCTTGCGCAGCGCCTGGGACATCAGGCGTGCCTGCAGGCCGACATGGCTGTCGCCCATCTCGCCCTCGATCTCGGCCCTGGGCACCAGGGCGGCGACCGAGTCGATGACGAGCACGTCGATGGCACCCGAGCGGATCAGCATGTCGGCGATCTCAAGCGCCTGCTCACCGGTATCTGGCTGGGAGACAAGCAGCGCGTCGGTATCCACTCCGAGCTTCTTGGCGTACTCCGGGTCAAGCGCGTGCTCCGCGTCGATGAACGCGGCGATCCCGCCGGTCTTCTGCGCGTTCGCCACCGCATGCAGGGCCAGGGACGTCTTACCGCTGCTCTCAGGCCCGTAGATCTCCACAATCCGGCCACGCGGCAGGCCGCCGATGCCGAGCGCGACGTCCAGGGAGATCGACCCGGTCGGGATCACCTCGACGGGAGCCCGGGAATCGTCGCCAAGCCGCATGACAGCGCCACGACCGAATTGCCGCTCGATCTGCGCAAGAGCGGTCTCCAGGGCCTTCTCCCTGTCGCCGGCCTTGGTGAGGCCGCCCATCTTGTCATTCGGTGCCATGTGAACTCCCCATCGGGATCGGAGGGCTTAGCTAAGCCTCTCGCTGAAACCGCGCGAACTCCGGTTGCTGGTATGAAGCTTGTCGGTCTGGACGCTACGCGCCGCCACTGACAGTCTCACCCGAGCAGCTCGCGCAGTGCCGCAAACACCGTAGTGCCGCAAACACCGTAGTGCCGCAAACACCGCAATGCCGCTCACGCAAACCCGGAACCAGCGCAGCCCGGCCAAGCCAGCCTAACGAACAACTGTTCGATCTTGCCGGAGACTCGCCGAGCCCGCCCAAATCACATCGAGCGCCGCCCATCGTCCAAGCACCTCCCGCCCCAGAAGCCCACGTTCTCACCGCTAGAGCTTGGCAAAAACTCGCGCCGGCCGGTGACATGGCCGACGTCGATGCGCGCCTTCTGGCTGCGGATGAGTAAGGGACACTGCCGTGCGCGGGATGGTTCCCGTCGTCCGGGCGGGAGGGTCGTCGTTTGCGGGAGGATTTCCGTGTTCCCGGGGGAGGGTTGTCGTTTGCGGGAGGGTTGTCGTCATGATCGTGGAGGGTTTCCGGGTGCCTGGAGGAGCATTTCCGGGTCCAGGAGGATTGTCGTGTCCTGGCCCGGTCGATCCTCCTGAACCCGGAAACCCTCCTCCGGGAACACGGCGAACCCTCCACCAGGCGCAGCCCTCGCCCCCGAGACCCGCACCCCGGGCGGCCTGGCGGAATCCGCTTCACGGAATCAAGGACAGAAGTCACCCGACAGCCTCCAGCACCGGCGCGATGTTCCGTGATCATGAGTCGCGGTGCGGTCACGGAATCCTGCGCGCGCCCTGACCTGCGGCAATGTTCCGTGATCACGGTCACGGTCATGATCGCGGAACAACAGCCCTCACCGAAACCAGCACCAGCCGGCGCGTCATCAGCGCAGCCGGTCAGGCACGGGGAACGCCGCGCAGATCGCGCGCCAGATCGCCTTCACGTCATCGCCGTCGGCCAGCGCCTGCGCCGCCGTGCGCTCGCCGAGCCCGGCCAGCACGTAATCCTTCGCGACACTCTCCGCGTACTCCGCGCCGAACTGCTCGCCCATCCGCCGCCAGAATTCTGTGACTCGCACGGCGGCTAGGCTACCCCGGCCCGCCGGGGAACTTGTTAGCTAGCTGATATTGCGGTCAGCGCCATCAGGTGCCTCGCTCGCGTTGAACCCATGGTGGCGGAACGCAAGCGCCCGTGGCCATCGCCTCGCATAGCTGGCGAGCGGCGACGGCGGGACGGCGAGTACCGGGCACGCGGCGTGCGCAACGCAGTAGCGCGCGACCTTGCCGTGAAAGGCCCTGGCGAGCCCTCGCCTGCCCGCGCCCACGACGAGGATGTCATCGGAGCGGTTGGCGAGCTTGACCAGCACCTCGCCCGCCGGCCCGCGCATGATGACCGGCCAGATGTCCACATCGTCAGGCGCTCCGCCGAAGGCGGCCTCGATCGATTTCCGCAGCCGCTGCTGCGCGCTGTCCTCCCAGATCGCGCGGAGCATCGGATTGGGCGCGCGCCGGTCAGCCATGTCGCCGCCTGGCGGCAGCCAGGCATGGATCGGGATCAAGGTGGCGGCACTGCTCGCGGCGAGTTCCCTGGCGTAGCGCAGCGCGCGGATGCTGCCCGGACTGCCGCAGGTGCCCACGAGCACACGACGCGATAAGGACACGACCCACACCTTCTCGTTCAGCTGTTTCAGCCTGGCCTCTGCCTTCCAGCTAACCAGCAGGCGAGAAATGAAACAGCCGCATTTCACCGGGGCGGCCGGTACTCAGGCTACCCAGGGAATCCCGGCCACGGCAGCGGCGGCGGCCAGGCCCCTGGTAGCGCCAGGCGGCACGGGCGGCAGGATCAGGCAGTGACAGCCGATGCAGATCGAGCCTGAGTCGGCGATGCGGTTGTTGCCCACCATCAAGGTCCGCTCCGGCGCGACGTCGAGGCGCTCGCAGGCGAGCCTGAACGGCTCGGCGTCGGGCTTGGCGATCCCGAGGTCGCAGGACAGCACGAACGTCGCGATGAACGCGTCGAGTCCGGTCGCCGCGTAGCCCGCGTCGATCGACCAGCCGGTATTGCTGACGATCGCGATCGGCAGCCCGGCCGCGCTGAACGACTTGAGCACCTCGGGCGCGTCCGGATACGGCACCATGGTCGCCGGGTTGGTCTTCCACTCGTCGTACATCGCCTCGGCAAGGCCGGGAGCGATCTCCTCGAATGGCGCGTACCCGCGCACGTAGGCGGTGCGGTGGTCGGCCCGCGACAGGTTGCGGCGCACCCGCTTCTCCGCCATCAGCGTCCGGCTGTGCTCCTTGGACCTGCGCCAGTAGCGGGCCGCGTCCTCTTCGCTGACATCGGCACCGGCCCGGGCCGCGAGCGTCCTGACGGCCGCGACCGGCGAGGTGCGATGGGTCAGGGTTCCGCCATTGTCAAACAACACCGCGTCGAAACGCATTGTGTCTCCTCTTCGGGTTCGTAAGGAGGCTGATGACGCGGGCCGGTATCCGGTCGACCGCAGGGGTTCCGCACCGGCTAGCCATAGGTACGCGCGCCGATGTGGAAGTGATTGAGCACGACCGCCGCCACGACAAGGACGACGAGGATCACGTAACCCCAGACGTCGACAGCGGTGGTGCGGTGCTCGCGCAGCGAGCCCCGCCTGGCGTTCGCGCCGAAGCCACGGGCGTCGGCCACCATCGCCATTGTCGCCGTGCCGCGCAGCGTGCCGACCAGCAGCGGAACCGTGATGATCACCACGCACCGGCCGACCCTGCGCACGTAGTCGGGCCAGCGGCCCAGCTCGAACCAGCGCGGCCGCGACAGGTCGTAGCCGCGGAGTTGCACGGCGCGGACGACCAGCGTGGTCCTGGAGATCATGTCGGGCAGGAACCGTAGCGCGGCGGTCAGCGCGAACCCGACCTGCGGCGGCGCGCGGAAGCGCTCGAACGCCCAGGTGAAGTCCCCGACGTCGGTGCTGACCAGCACCAGCATGGACGTGGACACCGTGACCAGCACCCGCGCGGACTGCTCCAGGCCGAAAACCAGCCCGAACGTGGTGATGCCGGGCGACCCGAGCCAGCTGATCGTCCACGGGAACTGATACAAGAAGTGGATCGGCGGATTCGGCAGGTAATAGAGCCCCTGCGACCAGAACCCGGTCAGCGCCGGCCCGATCACCATCACGAGCAGCACGCGGACCTTCTGCCGTGACGGCCGCAGCCACAGCCAGGGCAGCACGCTCAGCGCGAACACGATCAGCATGAAGTCCCAGCTGAGGATGATGCTCAAGATCCCCATGCCGATCGGGTAGAGCACCTTGAGCCGGGGATCGAGCCGGTGCAGCGGGCTGTCACGCGCCTCGTAGGTGACCAGGTCGCGGAGCCCGCCGAGCCCGACCAGCTTGACGAAGGCGACCGGCAGGATCATGGGCACGGCGAAGACGATCAGGTACGCGATCACGGTCTGGCCGAGCAGCGATCCGATCATGGCTGGCCCGCCGTCTCGGCGGGCATGGAGTCCCTGGCCGCGGCGACGGCCGCCGCCAGGGCATCGACGTCGAGCATCACCCGCGCCGGACGCACCAGGCCAGCCTGCAGCCGGGCCAGCGGCGGTGCCAGCACGCCCCACCGCGCCAGCTCGTCCGTCTGGGCGAATACCTCAGGCGCCGGCCCGTCGGCCCTGACCTGGCCGTCGCCGAGCAGCACCACCCGCGAGGCACGCGAGGCAACCGTCCTGATGTCGTGCGTCACGGTCAGCACGGTCAGGCCGGTGTGCTCGCGCACCCGGTCGAGCAGCGCGAGGAACGCCCGCTTGTGGTCGGCGTCCTGCCCGGTCGTCGGCTCGTCCAGCACCAGCACGCCGGGCGCGCCGACGAGCAGCGCGGCGAGCGCGAGGCGCTGCCTGCCGCCCTGGCTGAGCTCCCACGGGCTGACCCGCTCGAGGCCGCCGAAGCCGAAGAACTCGATCGCTCCCGGCACATCGAGCACAGGATCGGGCGGCAGCGCGCGGAACCTCGTGCCGAACTCGAGCTCGCCGATCACGGTTTCGGCGAACAGCATCTCGTCGGCGGCCTGGAGCAGCAGCGCGACGTGGGCGGACTGCTCAAAAATGCGGCCAGGCTTGACCGCGGTGCCGCGGAAGCTCACCGTTCCGGCACTCGGGGTGCCAAGGCCCACGCTGAGTCCGGTGAGCGTTGACTTCCCTGATCCGTTGGCACCGACGAGCGCGAGCCATTCACCTTCTTGAATCGAAAGACTCACGTCATCGACAGCATGCTTGCCGGCGAAGTCCACGCTGACCTGGTCCCAGGTGAGCACGTCCTGGCCTGCCGCGCGCGGCGCGCCGGGACGCGCGGCGCGCGGCCAGGACCCGCGTGAGCGCGGGCACGAACCAGGTGTCGCGGACCGCGCCGACGGCCTCATCGACCGACAGCGGGACCCGGCCGCCGAACGCCCGCGGCAGCGCGTGCGCCAGCCTGACCAGGTCGGGCACGCCGACGCCCGTCGTCAGCCACGGCGACTCGTCCTGCCAGGCCTCGCGCGGCGAGGTGTCCTGCAGGATCTTGCCGTCGGCCATGAGCACGACCCGGTCGGCCCAGGCGATGACCTCGTCGACGCGGTGCTCGATGATCACGATGCCGGTACCGCCTTCGCTGGCCAGCCGCCGCAAGGTGCCGAGTACCTCCTGGGCGCCGACCGGGTCAAGGTCCGACAGCGGCTCGTCGAGCACGAGAACCCTGGGCCGCATGGCCAGCGTCGCCGCGATCGCCGTGCGCTGCTTCTGCCCGCCGGACAGCGTGACAACGGCCGCCTGGCGCATCGAGGCCATCCCGGTGACCTCCAGGCACCAGTCCACCCTGGCGACTATCTCGGCATGCGGCAGCGCGAGGTTCTCCGGGCCGAACGCGACCTCGCTCTGCACGGTCTGATTGATCAGCTGCAGGTTCGGGTTCTGGAACACCATGCCGACCAGCTGGGACGCGTCGTGCGGGGCGAGCGCGCGCAGCGGCAGGCCCTCGAAGCTGACCTCACCGCGTAGCTCGCCCTGCACGCGGGACGGGATCAGCCCGCACAGCGCGAGCGCGAGCGTCGACTTGCCGCACCCGGACGCGCCCGTGATGAGGACGACCTCGCCGGCCGACACCGCCAGGTCGACGTGCCGCAGTGCCGCCCTGGTCGCGCCGAAATACGCGAACGAGACGTCGCTGGCGAGAAGTTCAGGGCCGACGTTGATCCGCCGCGTTCCTTCCGGCTCACCACGATCCACATCACGATGGAGACCAGGAGCAGGAACCCGGTCGTGATCAGCGCTGAGGCGCCGTCATTCAGCAGCAGGTGCGGGTTGCCGAAGAGCGGGTTCTGGTCGCCCGGCGACCAGTGGAAGTTGGTGATCGCCTCGACCACGCCCAGTATCAGCACGATGCCCGACACGACCGTGCAGATGATGGCCGCGCGCTTCACGGACCTCCCCTTCCGCCGCCGCGCCGGCCTGGCCGTCGCCTCTGCTCGCGCCGGCCGGTTCAGCGAAGGGATCGACCTTGTCAGTCCGCCGCTCCCCGGCCTGACCGGGCGCCGAGCGACGGGACCACCGCCTTGGCGACCCGGAGCGCGAGCACGGCGCTGATCGCGGCCTCGACGGCGTTCCCCAGGGCGTTGGACCAGATGTCGACCCACATCTGGTACCAGGTGTAGTAGATCGAATTCAGGTAGGGGTCGAACGTCCAGTCGGTCAGGAACGCGTTCGGCCCGGCGCGCAGGAAGCCGATCATCAGCCCGTCGACGATCATCGACGTCCTGGTGGCCTTCGGCCCGTAGACCCGGCCGCCTCCGCGCCACGATGTACAGGTCGCAGAAGACCCCCTGGGTCAGCCCGTCGGTCCAGTCCAGCGCCCCGTGCCCGCTGCCGAACAGCAGCTGGGCGAGCAGGAAGTTGACGAAGACCATCGCGGTGACGCACCCCGGCTTGCGCACCAGGGCGACGCCGACCATCAGCAGGAACATGTACGGCAGGTCATGCACCTGCAGCAGGTGCGCGCCCGGCACGACGTCGACCAGCGGCTTGATGAACTGGTCGCCGATGATGTTGTCGTACACCTCGAGCAGCACGCCCAGGGCGGCCACGATCAGGATGTCCTGCGTGGTCCACCGCTGCCAGCGCGAGGAGCGCAGCGCGGCCCAGATGACGACGCCGAGGCCGGTGATGCACAGCGCCCAGTGCCCCAGAAGAAAAAGGCGTTCCAGGCGAAAGACAACTTGATCGTCGAGTTGGCGAGCACGGGGTTGGCGAACACGGTCGCCTGTGCGACTACGCGAGCGGCGCCCATTTCAATGCCTCCATGACAGCCACGACCAGCACGTCGGGTGGGTACGCCGGATGATCGCGGACGGACAGGGTGAACGCGGACGACATGGGCACCATGGCCGCACGTTCATTGAAGGACCGGGGCACGGCCGCCGACAAGACCGCCGCTTCTTTCTTCACGCGAAGTTCACCGCCCCGGAACCCGCCCGCGCCAGCAGCCAGCGAAAACCTAGTTAATCGGTCGGTTCAATAGCCTTGTGACCTGGGGTTTTTCGTCGTCGACTCAGGTCGGAGGCGGGTGTTACTGTCGTAGGGAGCTTGTGAGCATTCAACTATCGGAGGCCTGCAGTGACTAGCCCGGCCGCCCGTTTTGGGCTGACCCGTCATGGGCTGATGCTGACCTGCCGTCGCCACGTCGACCTGCTGCGGACCTCGAGCGCGATCTGTCGCTCCATCTGAGGCTTTCCGCTCCCTAAAGAGCCACCGCTAAGCCAACGCCGCCCGCGCGCCAGCCCAGCAGCCGCGCGCACGATGCGCGGCCACGCGCGCGTGCCCGGATCGACAAAGCAGAAGGACTCACTCATGCGAGCCACAACCACCCGAGCCGCATCCCAGCGCGGCCAGGGCCAATGGGCGCTCAATCACTTCGAGCCGCTGAATGCCGCCGAGCGGTTCAAGAAGGACGACGCCGGCCTCAACGTCCGCGACCGGATCATCGGCCAGTACGCGGCCATGCGGATTCGAGTCCATCGACCCGACCGACCTGCGCGGCCGGTTCCGCTGGTGGGGCCTGTACACCCAGCGCCGGCCCGGCATAGCGGGCGGCAAGACGGGCTGCTCGAAGACGAAGAGATCGAAGACAGCTACTTCATGATGCGGGTCCGCATCCCCGGCGGCCAGCTCAGCACCGAGCAGCTGCGCACGATCGGCGGCATCTCCAAGGAGTACGGCCGCGACGTAGCCGACATCACCGACCGGCAGAACGTCCAGTTCCACTGGATCAGGATCGAAGACGTGCCCACGATCTGGGAACGCCTCGACGAGGTCGGCCTGTCCTCCATCCAGGCCTGCGGCGACGTCCCGCGCAACATCCTCGGCTGCCCGGTGGCCGGGATCGACGCCGAGGAGATCATCGACGCGACCGCCGTGCTCCGCGCCACCGAGGCCGTAGCCGCCGGCAACCCCGAGTTCGGCGAACTTGCCGCGCAAGTACAAGACCGCGATCTCGGGCTGCGCCTCGCACTGCACCGTGCACGAGATCAACGACATCTCCTTCGTCGGCGTCCAGGGCCCGGGCGGCACTCCCGGTTTCGACCTGTGGGTCGGCGGCGGCCTGTCCACCAACCCGATGCTCGCCAGTCAGGCTCGGCGTCTTCGTCGAGCCCGACCAGGTCCCGGCCGTCTGGGCGGGCGTGACCGGCCTGTTCCGCGACTATGGTTACCGCCGGCTGCGCAGCCGGGCCAGGCTCAAGTTCCTGGTCGCCGACTGGGGCGCCGAGCGGTTCCGCGAGGTGCTCGAACGCGAGTACCTCGGCTTCGCGCTCCCCGACGGCCAGGCCCCGCCGCCCCGCTCCACGGCAGCAGGGACCACATCGGGGTACACCGCCAGCGCGACGGGCTCTACTACGTGGGCGTCGCGCCGCACGTCGGGTCGCATCTCCGGCAGCCAGCTCTGGCACGCCGCCGATCTCGCCGAGGAGTACGGGTCTGGCCGGCTGCGGACGACGACCGAGCAGAAACTTCTCTTCCTTGACATTCCGGAGAAGGAATGTTGCGTCCGCTGGTCGCCGATCTGGAAGCGATTGACCTGGTCGGCCAATCCGTCGCCGTTCCGACGCGGCACGATGGCCTGCACCGGGCTCGAGTTCTGCAAGCTGGCGATCGTCGAGACCAAGCAGCGGGCCCGTGACCTGTATACGCGAACTCGACCGGCGGCTCCCCGAGTTCGACGCCCCGATCACGATCAACGTGAACGGCTGCCCGAACTCCTGCGCGCGGTTCCAGCTCGCCGACATCGGGCTCAAGGGCTCGATCGTCGACGGCGAGGAGGGCTTCCAGGTGCACCTGGGCGGCTCGCTCGGCACCGACCCGTCGTTCGGCCGCAAGCTGCGCGGGCTGAAGGTCACCGCCGACGATCTGCCCGACTACGTCGAGCGCCTCCTCCGCAACTACCAGGCCGACCGAGCCGACGGCGAGCAGTTCGCGACCTGGGTCCGCCGGGCCGACGAGGGGCTGCTGCCATGAGCGAGGACGGGGCCGGCAGTACCGGCTCAGCCGGCAGAACGGCAGGTGCCGTTCTTCTGCCCGTACTGCGGGGACGAGTCGCTGCGGCCGAGCGGACCGGACGCCGGCGGCTGGACGCTGCGGCTCATGCGCGCGCAGCTTCAAGCTGTCGTTCGCCGCGGATCGGCGCCGCACGGCCGGACCGTGGCCGGATCCGGGGCCGGGCCATGACCGGCTACCCGATCGAGCTCGACCTCACCGGCCGTCAGGCCGTCGTGGTCGGCGGCGGCCCGGTCGCGCTGCGCCGCACCCAGCGCTGCTGGCCGATGCGGGCGCCGAGGTGACCGTCATCGCCCCGGTCGCCTGCGCCGAGTTCACCAGCCTCGAGGTGACGTCCTCGACCAGGCGTTACCGCGACGGCGACCTCGACGGTGCCTGGCTAGTGCACGCGGCGACCGACGACCCGCGGTCAACGCCGCCGTCGCCGACGCCGCCGCGCAGCGGCCGGATCTGGTGCGTGCGCGCCGACGACGCGGCAGGCGTCGGCGGCCAGGATGCCCGCGGTGACCAGGCATGGCGACATCACCGTCGCCGTGACCGCGGGCGGCGACCCGCGTCGCTCGCAGCGGCTCCGCTCCGCGATCGGGCAGGCCCTTGCGCTGGGCGAGCTGCCCTGCGGGCGCGACGCCGGCGCCCGACCTGACCAGCGTGCCGGCCGCAGGCCAGCCCGGCCCGCCGCCGCCGCAGCCGCACGGTCGGACGTCGCCGCTGGTCGGCGGCGGCCCGGGCGATCCCGGGCTGATGACCGTGCTCGGCCGGCGCCTGCTCGCGCGAGGCCGACGTCGTGGTCGCCGACCGGCTCGGCCCGCGCGACGTGCTCGCCGAGCTAGACCCGGACGTAGAGATCATCGAGGCCGGGCAAGGCGCCGGGCGCGCACCGGCTGACCCAGGATCAGATCAACGAGCTGATCGTCGAGCGCGCGCTCGCGGGCCAGCGGGTCGTGCGGCTCAAGGGCGGCGACCCTTTCGTCTTCGGCCGCGGCGGTGAGGAAGCGCTGGCCTGCGTCCGGGCCGGGGTGCCCGTCCAGGTCGTGCCGGGCGTCACCAGCGCGGTCGCGGTCCCGGCCTACGCCGGGATCCCGGTCACCCACCGGGGCATCACCCAGGACTTCGCGGTCGTCTCGGCCCATCTCGACCCGTCCCAGCCCGGCGCGTCCGTGGACTGGGCCGCGCTCGCGGCCGGCCCGGGCACCCTAGTCCTGCTGATGGCCATGGCTCACCTGGAGCAGATCACCGCCGAGCTGATCAAGCGCGGCAGGGACGCCAGCTACCCCGGTCGCGGTGATCCAGGACGGCACGACCGAGCGGCAGCAGGTACTGGTCTCCACGCTCGAAGCAAGTCGCGCGCGGACGCCGCCGCGCACGGCATCGGGTCCCCCGCGGTCGTGGTGGTCGGCGAGGTCGTCAGGCTGCGCGACGAGCTAGCCAGGTCAGCGGACTCGCCCAGCGGCGGCTGCCCAGCAGGGCAGCGGGGTGCGGCATGAGGCCGCGCTGGTCGCAGTCGCGCACGGCAGCAGTTACCCGGAGGCGGCGCGGACCGTTACGGCGCTCGCCCGCCAGGTAAGCAGGCTGGCGCCGGTCATCGATATCCGGGTGGCCTTCGTCCAGCACGCGCAGCCGTCGCTGCCGCAGGCGCTGCGCGACGGCCGGCGCGGGCGCGGTCATCGTGCCGCTGCTGCTGTCGGCCGGCTATCACCTGAGCACGGACATCGCGCGGGCGGCACGGACCCGGTCCGGCACGTGGCCGACCCGCTCGGCCCCGACCAGCTGCTGGTCACCGCGCTGATCAGGCGGCTGGCCGAGGCCGGCGTGCCGCAGGGGACCCCGGTCGTGCTCGCGGCGGCCGGGTCCTCTGATCCGCTGCGGCGCGAGCAGGTCGCCGCCCAGGCCGACCTGCTGGCCGGGGAACTCCAGGCGCCAGGTACCGCCGCGTTCGCCGCGACCGGGCAGCCGACCGTGGCGAACGCCGTCGCCGACCTCCGGCCAGCACCGGCGGGCCGGTCGCCGTCGCCAGCTACCTGCTCGCCCCCGGGCTGTTCCACGACCGCCTCGCCAAGTCCGGCGCCGACTGGGTCACCGAGCCGCTCGGCGCCCACCCAGCGGTAGCCGCCCTGATCATCGACCGCTACCGCCGCGCCGCCTAGGTTCTCACCGCCGGGTTTCCCCTAAGTCAATGGACACGCTCTAATGAATTAGAACATTTCGAGAACACTTTACCGCGACGGAACTTCATAATTCTCCGACAAGTGGTTTAATGAGTCGGTGGACGAGACGATCTCTGTGGTAGTGGGCGAAGACCACCTTGCTGCATTCCGCCGCTCGCCGAAGATTGGCATCGCAGAACTGATCTGGAACAGCCTGGACGCGGACGCCTTGGAAGTCGCCGTCGAGTACGAGCTCAACCCCCTGGGCGGTATCGACGCCGTGATTGTCCGTGATAACGGCACAGGCATGACTCGGGTCGATGCCGACATTCGGATTCCGGAAACTTCGTGCATACTCCATGGAAGCGGACTGCTTCCGCTATCACCGGCGGCCGGGCCATCCGGCGACGACTGACTATCACCGGCAACGCTTCTAAGCTGCGCGATGTCCGCGTCGTGACAGACGACGGGCAAGTCGATGAGCCAACTGGCACCACGGTCCGTATAGGCCAACTGTCGGAGCAAGCGCAGCGGGAACTGATGCATGAGAGCATCTGGCACGATCTGACCACTCGCTTCGCTCCCTACCTGGAGCAATATCCAAATGTGACCATCACCTATCTAGGCAGCACTCTCAACCCCGCCGGGCTGCGTGACCGGACCGATACCTCGACTATTCAGCTAGAAGGCACCAACGTCGTTGCAGCACTCAACATCATCGAGTGGACGGTCAAGGTCGACCGCCGACTCTACCTGTGCGATCAGAACGGCTATGCCCTGGCCGACATACCAACCGGCGTTCAAGCGCCTGGATACCAATTTACCGCCTATCTGCGCTGGGCAGGCTTTCAGGAAGCCGGCGCATGACATCGTCCTGGCGGAGATGGACTCTGACTCAGACAGCGATCGTCTGATCGCTGCGGCCAAGGACCGCCTTCGGGAGTATTTCAGGGAACGGGCAGTCAGAAAAGCAGCAAGAGCAGATCAGGGAATGGGAAGCTGATGGCGTCTATCCAGATTTTGATGACGCTGCTACTTCAACGAAGATCGCTGAACGACAGGCATTCAACATCGTCGCTCTGTCTGCGGCGTCGATCGTTAACGAGGGACCTCGGCGCGCACGCAGGCTAGCTCTCAATCTGATCAAGATCGCGCTGGAATCCGGGCCGACCGCACTGCAGAACGTGTTGCTCAACGTCCTGGATCTCCCTCCCGATAAGGTAGAAGAGCTGCAGACGCTACTCGATCGCACCACTTTGGCCAGCGTAATCGAGGCGTCGAAACGCATCGCCGACCGTCTGGACTTTCTCTCCGGCCTTGACGCCCTCATCTTCGATTCCGACTCTAAGAAGCAGACCCTTGAGCGTCGACAGTTGCACCGCATCCTGGCGAATGAAACATGGGTATTTGGCGAAGAATGGGCGCTGACCGGTGATGATGACCGGCTGACGCAGGTGCTGGTCGCTTATCTTCACCTGCTTGGTAACGACGTCGAGCTATCTAGTCTTGGGCCGGTTCTCCGCGAAGACGGCAGCGACGCGGTACCAGACCTCGTTCTGTCGCGCACCTTGGAGACGGCAGAGAACAAATACGAGCACCTGGTTGTGGAGCTAAAACGACCAGCGCACAAGCTTAAGCCTGCCGACATCGATCAACTCCGCTCATACGCGGTAGCTATCAGTGGGGATGACCGCTTCCAGCAACCCAATGCACGGTGGACCTATGTCCTGATTGGCAACTCAACCAACACCAACGTCGATGATCAACGCCGGGCAACTGGCTCTGCCCTTCGGCATGGTGCAAAATGTTAAGAAATATTCGATATGGGTTAGAACCTGGGCCGAAGTTATTGGTGACGCCAGGCACCGCCACAAGTTCGTTCAGCAAAGCCTCGACTACACAACAGATCATGACGCCGGAGTTGCATACCTGCGCGAGAAGCATCGCAAGTATCTGCCCGACGTCATGAAGCAGGCCTAAGGTCGGCGCCGACTGGTGACCAAGCCGGTCGGTGACTACCCGGCGGTCGCGGCCTTGATCATCGACCGCCGCTACCGCCGATTACCGGGACCAACGTCAGCTGCCGCGCCTCGGCACTAGCGGTCTGGGCACCTCGCTCAGGCACAATGGGGGTATGGCGCCGCCCCCGGTCCGGCTCGCCGCGCGTGTTGTCCTGCTCGATCCGCACGCGCGCGTCCTGCTGATGCGTTACGACGATCCTCCGCCGAATGGCGTTCACTGGTCCACCCCGGGCGGCGGCCTCGAGCCCGGCGAAAGCTACCGGGAAGCGGCGCTGCGCGAACTGGCCGAGGAGACCGGCTGGACCGACATCGAGCTGCGGCGCGAGGTTTACAGGCAGACGCGCACGCTGCAGTGGAGCAGCGGACTCGTGCGCCAGCATGAACGCCTCTACCTGGCCAGGACCACCGTGCCAGGCCGGCAGATTACCGGGGTCGATGCGATGCACGCGTCCGACGGGATCTGCGCGTGGCGGTGGTGGACCATCGACGAGCTGACCGCGACGGCCCAGAAGGTCCTGCCGGCCGAGCTAGCGGACCTGATCAGGCCGGAGGTCGGCAATGGCTAGCATCCCCGCCACCTTTAGTTTCGCTGCCGGCACCGCTGACCTGTGCTCGCTGCCCGCTCTCGAATTGGCCCGCCTCGTGCGGACCAGGGAGGTAAGCCCGCGCGAGCTGACGCAGGCGCACCTCGACCGGATCGCGCAGGTCGAGTCCAAGGTCGGAGCGTTCCAGGTCGTGCGGCCAGAGGCCGCGCTCGCAGAAGCCGACGCGCTCGCCGCCAGTCCCCGGCTGCGCGACTTGCCGCTGGCCGGCGTTCCGGTCGCGATCAAGGACAACATCGACGTGGAAGGCGAGCCGACCAGGCACGGGTCAGCGGCCACCCGGGCCGCCCCGGCCGATACCGATGACCAGCTGGTCGCCAGGCTGCGGGCGGCTGGCTGCGTGGTGATCGGCAAGACCCAGTTGCCCGAGCTCGCCATCTGGCCGGTTACCGAGCCGGCCGCGTTCACGCCGACCCGCAACCCGTGGGACCTGCGCAGGACGGCAGGAGGCTCGACGGGTGGCGGCGCGGCGGCGGTCGTCTCCGGCATGGCCGCGCTCGCGCTCGGGTCGGACGGCGGCGGCTCGCTGCGCATCCCGGCCGCGTGCTGCGGCGTCGTCGGGTTCAAGCCCGGCCGCGGGGTCGTGCCCCTGGCCGGCGCCAGGGACCAGCACTGGCTCGGGCTGACCGAGTACGGCCCGATCGCCAGGACGGTGGATGACGCCGCCCTGATGCTCGACGTACTGGCGGGCCGGACCACGTATCGTGACCCGAAGCCGCTCGATCGTCCGGTGACGATCGCGTTCTCCAGCCGTCATCCGCTCATCGGGGTGAAAGCAAGCCCCCGGGTTATCTCTGAGCTTGACGACGTAGCCGCCCTCTTGCGCAATGCCGGGCATTCGCTGCTGGGGCAGGCGCCGCCGTATCCGCTGACGCTCGGGCTGCGGTTCAACGCCCGGTGGCTGAGCGGGATCGCGCAGGACGCGGCCGAACTCGACTTCGCGGCTCTCGAGCCGCGGACGCAGCAGATGGTCAAGGCAGGACGCTTCTTGTCGAAGCGGGCCAGGCCGGCGACCGCCGATCCGTACGGCAGGCGGGTCGCCCGCTGGTTCGGCGACTACGAGGCGCTAATCACGCCCACGCTGACCGCCGGCCCCGCCCCGGTCGGGGCATGGGCGCAGGCCGGCTGGTTCGCGACCATGCTCAAGTCGGCGAACTGGATCTACACCCCGCCCTGGAATCTGGCCGGCCTCCCCGCCGCCTCTGTCCCCTTCGGGCACGACGACGACGGCCTTCCGATCGGCATCCAGCTGGTCGGCCCGCCGGCAGTGAAGGCAAGCTGCTGAGCCTGGCCGCCCAGATCGAGCAGCTGCGCCCCTGGCCCCAGACCGTCCCCGGCGCCCCCGCAACCCCCTAACCCACCCCACCCCCCACCCGCACCCCCAGCCCTTGACCCGGTCAGGCGGATGGCGCGGCGCGGCGTATCCGGGGCGGCGTGAGCAACGCGGCCCTCCCTGTTGCTGTTGCGGGCTGTTCGGGTGAGCAACGCGGCCCTTCCTGATGTCGTCCCCAGAGCATCAGGGCGGGCCGCGTTGCTGTTGCCGCGGGCCGTGAACAGCACCGCGGCCCGCCCTGATGCTGACCCGGCCGCCCGGAGCGGGTCAGCCCGCCACCTGAACCCCATAAGCCAACGGGGTCATCCATGTTGTGTGAGTCCGCTTGGGCGCCGGCTGTCGGTGTGGCGAGGCAGGATGGAGTCATGTCAGGCGATCAGCGCTCGGCGACCGGGGCGCTGGCCGGCTTCAGCGAGCCGACCGCGTCGTGGTTCCGTGCTGCGTTCGCCGAGCCCACGGCCGCGCAGGCCGGGGCCTGGGAGGCGATCGGCCGGGGTGAGCACGCGCTGGTCATCGCGCCGACCGGCTCGGGCAAGACGCTCGCCGCCTTTCTCTGGGCGATCGACAAGCTGGCCGCCGAGCCGGTTCCGGCGCAGGCCGCTGAGCGCTGCCGGGTGCTCTACATCTCCCCGCTCAAGGCGCTCGCCGTCGACATCGAGCGCAACCTGCGCTCGCCCCTCGCCGGAGTGAGCCAGGCGATGCGCCGCCTGGGGCTGGCCGAGCCCGAGATCAGGGTCGGCGTCCGGACCGGTGACACCGCCGCGGACGAGCGCAGGCAGCTGTCCAGCAAGCCGCCGGACATCTTGATCACCACGCCTGAGTCGCTCTTCCTGCTGCTGACCTCGCGGGCTCGGGAGGGGCTGCGCAGCGTGCAGACAGTGATCATCGACGAGGTGCACGCCCTCGCCGGCGGCAAGCGCGGCGCCCATCTCGCCCTGTCGCTCGAACGGCTCGATGCCCTGCGCGGCGCCCAGCCCGGACCAGCACAATCCGGACCAGCACAGCCCGGACCAGCACAGCCCGGACCAGCAAACGTCAGGCCAGCACAGCGGATCGGGCTGTCGGCGACCGTGCGGCCGCCGGAGGAGGTCGCCTCATTCCTCGGCGGTGCCCGGCCGGTGACCATCGTCGCGCCGCCGAGCAGCAAGCGACTTGACCTGCGCATCGTCGTGCCGGTCGAGGACATGTCCGACCTGGAGACGGCGGCTGGAGCGCGGGAGCGGCACATCGCCGGGCCAGCGGAGTTCGCCGCCCAGGCCGGAGTCGGCAATCCCGGCGCCGCCGCCCTGGCGGTGGCCGGCGCCGACCTGAACTGGACGCCCGCCAGCGACGGACCGGGCGGGTCCGCCCGCAGCGGGCCGGGCGCGCCCGGCGGACCAGGCGGCGATCCCCGGCATAACTCGATCTGGCCCCACGTCGAGGCCCAGGTGCTCGACGCGATCGGGCGCCACCGCTCCACGATCGTGTTCGCGAACTCGCGCCGGCTCGCCGAGCGGCTCTGCGCCCGGCTGAATGAGCTGGCGGCGGAGCAGGCGGCCGAGCGTGGCGATGACGACGCCCCGGTGATCGCCCGCGCCCACCACGGCTCGGTATCCCGGGCTGAACGGTCCGCGATCGAGGAAGCGCTCAAGGCCGGGCAACTCCCCGCGGTCGTGGCGACGTCGAGTCTTGAGCTGGGCATCGACATGGGCGCCGTAGACCTTGTTATTCAAGTCGAATCACCGCCTTCGGTAGCGAGCGGACTCCAGCGAACCGGCCGCGCCGGGCACAACGTCGGCGATGTCTCGCGCGGGGTGATCTTCCCTAAGTACCAGGGTGACCTAGTGCAGGCCACGGTCGTGGCCGGGCGGATGCGGACAGGGGAGATCGAGCGGCTGCGGATGCCACGCAACCCGATCGACGTGCTCGCGCAGCAGATCGTCGCGATGACCGCGATGGACGACTGGACTGTCGACGAGCTGCTGGCCATGGTCCGGCGGGCCGCTCCTTTCAGCGGGCTGACCAGGCCGGTGCTCGAGGCCGTGCTCGACATGCTGGCCGGCCGGTATCCGAGCGAGGAGTTCGCCGGCCTGCGACCGAGGCTGATCTGGGACCGCACGACCGGGATGCTGCGCGGGCGGCCAGGGGGACAGCGGGTAGCGGTCACGAATGCCGGCACGATTCCCGACCGGGGCCTGTTCGGCGTGTTCCTGGCCGGCGACTCCAGGCACTCGCGGCGGGTCGGCGAACTCGACGAGGAGATGGTCTACGAGTCGCGGGTCGGCGACGTATTCGTGCTCGGCGCCAGTTCGTGGCGAATCGAGGACATCACGGCCGATCAGGTGATCGTCTCCCCCGCGCCGGGTCAGCCGGGGAAGCTGCCGTTCTGGCGCGGCGACAGCCCGGGCCGGCCGGCTGAGCTTGGCCGGGCGATCGGCGAGTACTGCCGCGAGCTTGGGGCGACCGATCCTGGCAAGGCGATGGCGCGGCTTGCCGCCGACGGTCTCGACAAGCTGGCCGCTACCAACCTGCTCAGCTACCTCACCAGCCAGCGCGACGCGACCGGCTATCTGCCTGACGACCGGACCCTGGTGCTCGAGCGGTTCAGGGATGAGCTCGGCGACTGGCGGCTGATCCTGCACAGCCCGTACGGGTCGCCGGTGCACGCGCCGTGGGCGCTGGCGATCGCCGCCAGGCTGCGCGAGCGGTACGGCGGCATGGACGTTCAGGCCATGTTCACCGATGACGGGATCGTGATCAGGGTTCCCGACGCCGACGATCCCCCGGCGGCTGGCTTCGCTGTGCTGGACCCTGACGAAATCGAGCAGATCGTGACCGCCGAGCTTGGCTCGTCCGCGATGTTCGCGTCCAGATTCAGGGAGTGCGCCGCCCGCGCGCTGCTGCTGCCGCGCCGCCAGCCCGGGCGCCGCTCCCCGCTGTGGCAGCAGCGCCAGCGCGCCGCCCAGCTGCTGGCCGTGGCCAGCGGTTACAGCACCTTCCCGATCGTGCTGGAGACGATGCGGGAGTGCCTGCAGGACGTGTTCGACGTGCCCGGCTCTCGTCGCCCTGATGCGCGACCTGGCCGGGCGCAAGATCCGGCTGGTGGAGATCGAGACGCCGACCGCGTCGCCGTTCGGCCGGGCGCTGATGTTCAGGTACATCGGCGCTTTCATGTACGAGGGCGATGCGCCCCTGGCCGAGCGCCGCGCCCAGGCACTGGCGGTCGATTCAGCTCTGCTAGCCGAGCTTCTCGGCCAGGCCGACCTGCGCGAGCTATTCGACCCTGTGGTTGTAGCTGACACTGAGCGCGATCTGCAGCGGCTATCGGAGGATCGCCGCTGCTCCTCCGCCGAGGGCCTCGCCGACCTGATCATGGCCATGGGCCCGCTATCGACGGGCGAGCTCGCGCTTCGCTGCGCTGGCGACGGGCCGGCCTGGGTGACCTCGCTGGCGGCCCAGCGGCGGGTCATCGAGGTGCGGGTGGCCGGCGAGCCGCGCTGGGCCGCGATCGAGGACGCAGGCCGGCTGCGGGACGCGCTTGGCGTGGCGCTGCCGACTGGCATCCCGGTCGCCTTTACCGACCTGCTGCCCGATCCGCTCGGTGACCTCGTCGCCAGGTACGCGCGGACCCACGGGCCGTTCAACGCAGCCGAGGCGGCAGCCAGGTACGGGCTCGGGGTGGCCGTCGTGATCGGGACGCTGCACCGGCTGGCCGCCGACGGCAGGATCGTGGAAGGCGAGTTCCTGCCCAGCCTGCCCGGCCCCCAGTTCTGCGAGGCGGGCGTGCTCCGGCTGCTCAAGCGGCGCTGCCTGGCCAAGCTCCGGCAGGAGGCCGAGCCGGTGCCGCCGCAGGTCTTCGCGGCGTTCCTGCCTGCCTGGCAGGGGGCTATGCGCGACCCTGGCCGCCACGGCGGTGAGGGTCGTTCGGCGGGCCGGGCGCGGATCGCTGGGCCTGATACGGTGTACGCGGTCATCGAGCAGCTCGCCGGTACCGCCATGCCCGCTACCGCGGCCGAGTCGCTGATCCTCCCGGCCAGGGTTGAGGGCTACGCCCCGGCGATGCTCGACGAGCTGACAGCGGCCGGCGACGTGGTGTGGGCCGGGGCCGGCGCGCTGCCAGGCGGCGACGGCTGGCTCGTCCTCGCCCCGGCGGACTCCGCTCCGCTGCTGCTGCCGCCCCCCGCCGAGATCACGATGACGCCAGTGCACGAGGCGTTGCTTGCCGTGCTTGAGGGAGGCGGAGCGCTGTTTTTCCGCGCGATCGCCGACCGGGTCGTGGCACGGGTCACCGAGGTCCCGGCGGACCCGGCCGCCGTTAGCAGCCAGAGTTCAGCGGCGGATCGAAGCCGTGTCCTGAACCGGGTCAGCGACCAGGCGATTGCGGCCGCGATGTGGGACCTGGTGTGGGCCGGCCTGCTGACCAACGACACGCTGGCTCCGCTGCGCACCATGCTGGCGTCGGGCCGGTCTGGCATCGCGCCGAGGCAGTCATCGAGCGCCGCCTCAGACCTCGCCGCCGCTAGGGCGGCCTCAGCGAGCCAGCCTGCCCCGGCCGGAGGCCGTTCCGCGTATCCGGGCCGGCCGTCACCAGGTTCGGACTCGCGGCGCGGGGCGGGGCTGCCGCCCCGGCCGGGCCTGGGCGGATCGGGGCTGCGTCGTCCGGGCTTCGGCCGGGGCTCGATGCCGTCGAACGCGGGACCGCCGATCGTGAGCGGCCGGTGGTCGCTGCTGCCGCCCATCGAGACAGATCCCACTCGCCGGATGCACGCCAGGGCGCTGTCCATGCTCGACCGGCACGGCATCGTGATCAGGGGCGCCGCCGGGGCCGAACGGCTCACCGGCGGATTCGGCGCCCTCTACCCGGTGCTGCGCGCGATGGAAGAGACCGGCCAATGCCGGCGCGGCTACTTCGTCGAAGGCCTCGGCGCGGCCCAGTTCGCGCTCCCGGGCGCGGTCGATCGCATGCGTTCCATGGCCGACTCGGTGACCGCGACGATCCGCGACCCCGCCGACACCGGGCGGCGCGCGCCCGAGCTTCCGGTACTCGTGCTGGCCTCGGCCGATCCGGCGAACGCCTACGGCGCGGCGCTGCCCTGGCCGCCCCGCCCGGACGAGACCCCGGGCGGCCACCGCCCGGGCCGCAAGGCAGGCGCGCTAGTGGTGCTGGTGGCCGGCCAGCTCGTGCTCTACGTCGAGCGCGGCGGCAAGACCCTGCTTTCCTGGACGTCGGACCCCGCGCTGCTCGGCCCGGCCGCAGGGGCGCTGGCGGGTGCCGTCCGCGCCGGCGCCCTCGGCCGTCTCACAGTTGAGCGCGCCGACGGTGGCGGCGTCTACGACTCCCCGCTTGCCCAGGCGCTCGAGTCGGCCGGATTCCGCCCGACCCCGCGCGGCCTCCGCCTGCGCGGCTAACTTGCCACGCGACCTTTCCGCTCCTGGGGCGGGATTCGCGCCCTGCTGCTCGCACCGCTGTGCCGTTGGTGTCGTCCGAGAAGCACCAACGGCACAGCGGTGCGAGGGCTGCCTATCCGGAAAAGCCGTAGCTGGCTACGTCGGTGAGCTCCGCGACCTGGGGGGCCACGTCGCAGCGCTCGCCGATGCCTTCCTGGAACTTCTGGAAAGCCTTCACCGACTCCAGCGGGTTACCGCCCTCGGCGTGATTCATGAAGGCCAGGTGCACGAAGGTCAGCCCGTCACCAAGACGGAAGGTCGCATACCTGAAACCGGCTGGCTTGGCCTCCGCTAGTTCCTCGTAAACAGCCTTGACGAGCTGCTCGTTCTCCTCGGCTCGCCCGGGCTTGACCGTGTACCGGACCATGACGCGTCGCATCTGCGTGTCTCCTCTGCTGGCTGAGCGGCGGGCTCCGGCCTGGCTGCCCGCCGCTACCTGACTGGCTGCCTATTGAGACACCGGCACCGGCCTGGTTTCACCGGTGAATTCCGGTCGCCTGCCGTGTCCTTACCAAGGGTGCGCGAGCGCACGCCAGGAAGCGAGAGGATGCCAAGGTGACGGCGACAACGCTGGCCCGCGCGCAGGCGGGTGACGAGGACGCGTTCAGGGAACTGACCGAGCCCTGCCGGCGCGAGTTGCAGGCGCACTGCTACCGGATTGTCGGCTCGGTCCACGACGCGGAGGATCTCGTCCAGGAAACCCTGCTCGCCGCCTGGCGCGGGCTTGGCAAATTCGAGGAACGATCGTCCGTGCGGGCCTGGCTCTACAAGATCGCGACCAATCGCTGCCTCAACGCCCTGCGCGACACCGGCCGGCGGCCCAGGCCTGTTGCCGCGGCCAAGCCCGCCGATGGTCGGCCAGAGCCCACCCGGCGGCCCGAGCCGCTGTGGCTGGAGCCTTATCCCGACACCATGCTCGTCGACCTGCCCGATGTGTCGCCGGGACCAGAGGCGCGCTATGAGATCAGGGAATCGCTGGCACTGGCCTTCGTCGCCGGGCTCCAGCAGCTCCCGCCCAGGCAGCGGGCCGCGCTCGTCCTGCGCGACGTGCTCGGCTTCCGGTCAGCGGAGGCGGCCGAGATCCTGGACAGCAGCGATATCTCGGTCAACAGCGCGCTGCAGCGGGCGAGGGCGGCGATTGGCTCCATGCGCCCCGCTGACCGAGACCGCGCGCCGGCGCCGCGATCTCCGCGCGAGCGGGCGGTAGTCGGTCGCTTCGTAGACGCGTTCGAGAGCGCTGACATCGACCGTCTCGTGGCCCTGCTCACCGAGGACGCCACGCTGACCATGCCTCCGGAGCCGCTTGAGTTCCAGGGCGGCGCTGCCATCGCGGACTTCTTCACGAGTTTTGGCTGGTGGCGCGCCGACATGGCCAGGCTGGTGCCGACCCGTGCCAACGGCCAGCCTGCCTTCGGGTATTACCTCTACGACCCGATGACCTCGATCTCGCGGATCAACGGGCTGGTAGTCCTCACGCTCGAAGGAGACCGGATTTCCGCCATCACCCGATTCCGCGACAACGGCCTGGCACCGCTCTTCGGCCTGCCGAGAACGCTGCCGAGCACACTGCGCGGCTAGGTTAGGGGAAGTTGCCGCCGAACAGGCCGCCGCCCTGGTGGTCCTGCTCACGGCGCTCATTGTGGATCGCGTCGATCGCCAGCACCACCGCCAGCAAGAAGACGTCGCTGACGTTGTCGTAGATCTCGACCTGGAACTTCTCGCGCAGCGAGAGCTCGCGGGAGACTGTGGCGATCACCTGACCGCCCTGATGGATCGTGTAGTTCCAGCCGGAAAAGTTGCCCTTGGCACTGATCCGGCCATATTGCGAGTCGATCTCGTATCGATCTCCGAAGAACCCCTCATGATGTACCTGAGCGACCATGCCGCCGTCGACCAGGATGTCGTGCTTGGTCGTCATCAGGTGCTTCTTGATCTCGGCGAGTTCCCGGCCGGAGCCGTCCCGCAGGGTGAGGCGCTGGCTGAGGCCCAGATTGCCCCGGACGTCGATGACCGGATTGCCCAGGTCATCAGTGATGACGAAATGCTCGATGAACGCCCACTTGCTGGCTATCTGATAGCGCATAGAGGAATACTCGCCCATGTCCAGGCCGACCGCTCGCCGAACGACCCAAGGCACGCCGAAGTCGCCGTAACGGGCACCGAGGCAGGATGGCTACCTCATCGGTCCTGCCAGCACGGCATAATGCTGACTATGCGACTGTCAGCCCGCGCCGATTACGCCTTGCGTGCCGCGATCGAGCTTGCGGCGTCGCGGGAAGGTCACGTCACCTCCGACCAGCTCGCCAAGGCTCAGCAGATCCCAGCGAAGTTCCTCGAAGCTATCTTGACTCAGCTGCGGCGCGCCGGGCTGGTCAGGAGCCAGCGCGGCCCCGACGGCGGTTTCTGGCTGGCTCGGCCGGCAGAGGAGATCTCCCTGGCGGACATCATCAGGGCTATCGACGGGCCGCTGCTCGGCGTCCGGGGCGAGCGCCCGGAGAACCTCGGCTACATCGGCGCGGCCGAGCCGCTGCAGCGGGTATGGATCGCGCTGCGCGCCAACGAGCGGGCGATCCTGGAAGCGGTCACGCTCGCCCACATCGTCGCCGGTCAGCTACCGGAGAGCGTGCGCTTGCTGACCGACCTCCCTGGTGCCTGGGAAGCCCGCCTGACCCGCTAGCCGTTCAAGCGTTCAGGCTAGACCGGCACCATGTCCGTGAACTGGCGGGTGACCCGGGCGACCTGGTCGAACATCGGGTCGTCGAGCCCGGAGGCGATCGGCATCGCAGGTCCGGCAGCCATCGTGACCTTCTGGCCGACCTGCACCTGACCACCGCGTACCGCCCGCAACTGGCCAACCCGCTCGGGCACCTTGCCTGCGACAGCGGCGGTCATCCGGGCCGAGGCAACGGGAGCGACCGGCGCGACTGGCACCTGGCCGCCGGACTCCTCCGACGCGTGACCGGTGCCGGCTGACCTCGATGGCCGGCTCCATCACATCGGCGAATACCGGCTCGCTCTGGAGCTCGGCGAGCGCGAAGTTATCTGAGACCTCGCGAAGCACCTGGGATAGCGGGGCGCCCAATGCGCTGCAAATGGCGGCGAGCAGCTCGGACGAGGCCTCTTTCTGGCCGCGCTCTACCTCCGACAGGTATCCGAGTGAAACCCGCGCCGAGGCTGACACCTCGCGGAGGGTGCGACCCTGCCGCAGGCGCAGGCGCCGCAGCGCGTCACCCAGCAAGTGACGAAGCAGGACCATCGCCGCAATCCCTTCCCGAGGACTGGTCGCCGTATACCTCCACCGTACCTGGCCTTACTGACCATGCGGGAGAGGGCAGGGCCGCGTGTTCATGTATGTAACGCTGTAATCATGGATTGTCTTCCGACAACGCGTCCGCAAGTAGTCGCAATGCGTACATGACCGTGTCACCTCTGATTCGACTTCGGTCGCCGGCCAGCAGCAGGGGGCGATGCCAGTCCCGGCTCGCTGAACTGACCGCGACATGGACTGTGCCCGGCGGAAGGGCGCCAACCGGGTCAGGCCCGGCCACGCCGGTGACGGCCACCGCGAAACTAACGCCGAGGCGCTGCCTGGCGCCGCGTGCCATCTCGAGCGCGACCTCCCGGGCCACGGTACCGGCACTGTCGATCAGCGGGCCGGGAACGCCGAGCAGGGACACCTTCAGCTCGGCGGAGTAGGCGACGATCCCGCCGAGGAAGGCAGCCGAAGCTCCGGGCACCGACGTGAGCGCCGCCGCGATCAGGCCTCCTGTGAGCGACTCCGCGGTGCCGGCCGTCCTGCCCTGGGCAGTGAGCAGCCTGATCACGGCCGCGGCTACCGCGCTCGCTCCCTGGCCATCGTCAGCCATCGTCAGCCCCGGCGACGCGACTCTCGGTCACGTCCTCCGTCACCGAGCCCGGCCCGCCAGTCGCGGCTGGCACCGACCGTCGCAGCTGGAACGCCCTGGCCACGTAGTCGGCACCCGTCACGAGCGTCACGACCACGGCGGCGGCCATCACGCCAACCCTGACCGGCCCGACGGCGACCGGCAGGATGTACAGGCCGATGCCCGACATCTGCAGCACGGTCTTGATCTTGCCGCCCCGGCTCGCGGGGATCACACCGCGCCGGATCACCCAGAACCGCAGCGCGGTCACGCCGATCTCGCGCACCATGATGACCCCGGTGACCCACCAGGAAAGTTCGCTGAGAGCGGACAGCGTAATCAGCGCCGATCCGGTCAGCGCCTTGTCCGCGATCGGATCGGCGATCTTGCCGAAGTCGGTGATCAGCCCGCGCCGCCTGGCCAGCTCGCCGTCGAGCAGATCCGTCACGGACGCGATGCCGAACACCACGCACGCGGCGATCCGAGACGTGGTGCTCCCTGATACCAGCAGCACCACGAAGACCGGGACCAGGGCGAACCGGAGCAGCGTCAGGCCGTTAGGCACATTGACCGCGCTCGGCGCCTGACTGCCCAGGCCGCCCGGCTCGGAGTCAGTCAAGGTTCTCTAGCGATCCAGGACGGTCAGCCGCGAGCTCCGCCATCAAGTCCACCCCCTCCGAGGCTGATACCCGCACCCGCACAAGCTCACCTGCCGCGAGCCGGCGATCCGAGCGGACCTCGGTCGAGCCGTCCACCTCCGGGGCCTGGTGCGCGGTACGACCGCTGTACACCCAGCCGCGCCTGCCCGGCACCCGCTCCTCGATCAGGACGTCATGCATCTCGCCGACGCGCTCGGCCGCGCGCTGGTCCATCAGCTCATCGGCGAGCCCGGCCAGCGCCGACACCCGGTCGGCGATCTCCGGCCCGTCCAGCTGGCCCGGCAGGGTAGCCGCCTCGGTACCGTCCTCGTCGGAGTAGCCGAACACGCCGATGGCATCGAGCCTGGCCTCGATGAGGAACTTCTCCAGCTCGGCCACGTCGGCATCGGTCTCGCCGGGAAAGCCCACGATGAAGTTCGACCTGATCCCCGCCATCGGCGAGAGCTTCCTGATCTGCTCGATCAGCCCGCAGAATTTTTCACCATCTCCGAACCGGCGCATCGCCCGCAGCACCGTCCCGCTCGCGTGCTGGAACGACAAGTCGAAGTAAGGCGCCACCCCGGCAGTCGACGCGATTACCTCGATCAGCCCGGGCCGCACCTCGGCCGGCTGCAGATAGCTCACTCGCACCCGGTCGATGCCGGGCACCGCGGCGAGTTGCGGCAGCAGCGCCTCGAGCAGCCGCAGGTCGCCGAGATCCTTGCCGTAGGACGTCGAGTTCTCGCTGACCAGCACAAGCTCGCGGGCGCCATGATCGGCGAGCCAGCCGGCCTCGGCCAGCAGATCGGCGGGCGGCCTGGAGATGAAAGCGCCGCGGAACGCCGGGATCGCGCAGAAGCTGCACCGCCGGTCACAGCCAGACGCGATCTTGAGCGGCGCGACGACCCCGCCGCCGAGCCGCCGGCGCAGCACGCGCGGCCCGGAGGCCGGCGCGATCCCCTCAGGCAGGTCATCAGCCACCGGAACGCCATGCCCTGGCACGCGTGACGAGCCGCCCCTGGGCGCCCGGCCGGCGAGATCGGCAGCAGCTTCCTGCGGTCCCGGGGCTCGTGGGCCTGCCCAGCGCTCCCCGGCAGCCGCGGCGTCGAGCCGCTCGGCGATGTTCGCGTAGTCGTCAAAGCTCAGCACCTGCGCCTCGGGCATCGCCTCGGCGAGCCCGCTGCCGTACCGCTCGGCCATGCAGCCCGCGGCGACCACCACCGCACCCGAGTCGGCGGCGCTCAGCAGCTCGTCGATCGACTCTTGCTTGGCTGCCTGGATGAAACCGCAGGTGTTGACCACGACGACGTCGGCGCTGTCGCCGTCGGTCAGCGTCCAGCCGCCAGCTTCGAGCCTGGCAGCCAGTTCCTCGGAATCAACTTCATTGCGCGCGCAGCCCAGGGTGACCAGGCGCGCGCTGCGCCCGGAGGACACTGAACTGGAGGACTGGGAAGGCAAAGAGCCGCTCGATGACACACCGGCAGACTACCGCCCCGCCAGGAACGGCAGCGCTACGAGCGCCGCCGATCGCCCGTCAGCGCTCGTGCGCTAGCCCGGCTGCTCGCCGTAGCCCGGCCAGGTTCAGGTGCACCGGCGTCGTGATCCCCGCGCAGAATCTTGTTCCTGGAGCCGTTCACGGTCACGACGACGCCGGCCGGGTTGTCGACCTCCAGCTTGACCGCGTGCCTTTCGGTCCAGTGCTTGGACTGCCCGGCGTACACCATCCCCATGAAGATCGTCTTGCCGGTGGCCCCCGAGGTCAGCACGACCCAGCGACTCTTGCGTGGCGGTCAGCTTGATGTCCAGATGGCGCGGCTTGCTGTGACGGGCCGCGTCCGAGGTCGTGGTCTTCTTCGAGTGGCCGCCAGCCCCGCTTGAATTGGCCGAGGGAACGGCGGTCGAGCCGGCGTCGGCCGCGTGGGCGTGAGCGAAGCGCACATAGGCGAAGCCGCCCGCGATCAGCACGAGCGCGAGCGCGAGCGCGGCGGTCCAGTTCGGCCCCCGCCGCTCCTTCAGCCGGACCGGCGTGACCGGCTGGAAGACGTCGGCCGCACTGATCGCGCGCGGCGCCCCCATGGTCGCGTCGTACTCATCGATCAGCGGCTCCGGATCGACGCCCGACCGCCCTGGCGATGCTGCGGATGTGGCCGCGCGCGTAGAAGTCACCGCCGCAGCCAGAGAAATCGCCGCGCTCGATGCCGCGGATGATCGTCTCTCGGATGCAGGTGCGCTGGCTCACCTGCGTCACGGTCATTCCGGCCTGGCGGCGTCCCGCTGCCAGCGCGTCACCAATGGTCACGCCGCGCCTCCACGCTCTCGTCAATGGCTGCAGCTCTGTCAGATGAGCACATTGCTATGCTCTCGCTCCCCCGGTGCCCCCCCATTCAGGGGACGATGACTAAGTGTAGACACCGAGGCACCATCGGGCGACGTCCGGCTCAACAGTCCGCCGGTCAATGCCAACTAGCTTTTTTCTGAACGCAATCCCCATAACCTCATGCCCTGGAGCAGGCCGAGCCAACCCCAAGGGACAGTATGGCCTCTGGCGGGGCCTGGTCAGCCGCCGCGAAGCGAATCGAGCAGCTCGTCCAGGTCATCGGGCCTGATCAGCACGTCCCTGGCCTTCGATCCCTCGCTCGGTCCGACGACGCCGCGGCTCTCGAGCAGGTCCATCAGCCGGCCCGCCTTCGCGAACCCGACCCGCAGCTTGCGCTGCAGCATCGAGGTCGAGCCGAACTGCGTACTCACGATCAGCTCGGCCGCCTGGAGCAGCAGTTCCAGGTCGTCGCCGATGTCGGCATCGACCTCACGTTGCTTACTCTCAGTGACCGTAACATCTTCGACGGTAGTCGGGCTCGGCCTGCTTCTTGCAGTGATTGACGATCTCGCGGATCTCTTTTTCGGTGACGTAGGCGTTCTGCAGCCTGATTGGCTTGCTCGCGCCCATCGGCAGGAACAGCGCGTCGCCCTGGCCGACCAGCTTCTCCGCGCCCGGCTGGTCGAGGATGACCCGGCTGTCGGTCAGGCTCGAGGTGGCGAAGGCCAGCCTGGACGGCACGTTGGCCTTGATCAGCCCGGTGACCACGTCGACGCTCGGCCGCTGGGTAGCCAGCACCAGGTGGATGCCCGCCGCGCGAGCCAGCTGCGTGATCCGCACGATGGCGTCTTCGACGTCGCGCGGCGCGATCATCATCAGGTCGGCCAGTTCGTCGACGATGACCAGCAGGTACGGGTAAGGGACGTACTCGCGCTCGCTGCCTGGCGGCGCCGTGACCTTCCCGGCTCGGACAGCCTTATTGAAATCATCCATATGCCGGAACCCGGATGCCGCCAGGTCGTCATACCTGCGGTCCATCTCGCCGACCACCCACTGCAGCGAGTCGGCGGCCTTCTTGGGATTGGTGATGATCTGCGTGATCAGGTGCGGGATTCCGCTGTAGGCGGTGAGCTCGACCCTCTTGGGGTCGATCAGGATCATCCGCACCTCGTCCGGCGTGGCCCGAATCAGGACAGACGTGATAAGCCCGTTAATACAGGTAGATTTCCCTGCACCGGTGGCGCCTGCAATCAAAATATGCGGCATCTTGGCCAGGTTGGCGACGACGGTGCGGCCTTCGACGTCCTTGCCGAGGCCGACGACCATCGGGTGGTGATCGGACTCGGCGACCTGGGACCGCAGCACGTCGCCGAGGCTGACGATCTCGCGGTCGGTGTTCGGGATCTCGATGCCGATCGCCGACTTGCCGGGGATGGGCGACAGGATACGGACGTCGGCGCTTTTCACGGCGTAGGCGATGTTTTTCGACAGCGCGGTGACCCGCTCGACCTTGACCGCCGGCCCGAGCTCGATCGCGTACCTGGTGACCGTCGGCCCCCGGGAGAAGCCGGTCACGTGCGCGTCAACCTCGAACTGGTCCAGCACCATGGTCAGCGCCTCGACCATCGCGTCGTTGGCCCTGGTCCTGGCCTTGGGAGCGGTTCCCGGCTTGAGCAGCGCCGACGGCGGCAGCGTGTAACTCGACGACGACGCCCCCGCGAGCGTGAGCTGCTCGCCACGGCCCGGCTTGGCCGCAGGGGCGGGCGCGGCCTCAGGGGCCGGCACCCCGGCCGACTCGTCGCCGAACCAGGACTTGTGCCACGACTCCTCGGCGCCGGACGACGGCGGGCGGCTTACCGTCTCTCCGGCCTCGCGGAGCTTCTCGCGCTGGCCGGTCTCCGGGGTCCCGAATGCCAGCGCCTCGGCCAGCACCTCGGCATCGGCCGACCGGCGGCCGACCTCGAGCTGGCTTCCCGCGACCTCGCCGGACGCGTCGGCGGCGCTGGCAACCTGAGCGGAAGCGTCGCCAGCCCGGGCCGCCCGGGCGGCGGCCCTGGCCGCCGAGCCGCGCGGCACCAGGCCGCCGATCAGCGGCGTGTCATAGGGCCTGTCGTTTTCCCCGGCCTCGATCGCGCCGGCGCTCCTGCGCCTGCCGGGCTGGGCTGACGGCTCGTCCCCGGCGTCCTCGAAGACCTCGACGTCCATGCCGCGGATCTGCCGCAGCAAGTAACCGAACTCGCCGAATCGCTCACGTACCCGGTGCAGCGGAGTGCCGGTAATGACCAGCACCCCGAACGCCGCGACCAAGGCCAGCAGCGGCACCGCCACCCACGCGGTGAGCAGCGCCTGCAATGGCGCGGACACGACGTAGCCGATCAGCCCGCCCGACGTCTGCATGGCCTGCGGCCCGCCGACGGAGCCGGGCTGCCCAGCGCGATGTGCACGATGCCCAGAGAGCCGAGGATCAAGGTGGTCCAGCCGACCACCATCCGGCCCGGGTGCGCGTTCCTGTCCGGATGCCGGAGCAGCCGCCAGGCCAGCAGCCCGAGCAGCAGCGGAACGGTCCACGCCATGGCCCCGAACGTGCCGCGCACCAGCGCCGTCAGCGCCTTGCCGAACGCCGAGCCAAGGTGCAGCCACGCCGCCCCGGCCGTGACGATCGCGGCCGCGAGCACCCCGAGCCCGACCCCGTCCCTGCGGTGGGCCGCGTCAAGGTCACGCGCGCTGTTACCGAATAGCCGCGTGACGTAGCCAACGCCGCGGGCCACTTCCATCCAGATCGCCGCGAGGACCGCGAGCAGCCAGCCAACCAGGATCAGGAACGGGTTATGCGACGCCCGCATCCCGCGCGCCAGGCTGGGCCTTGGAGCGGAATTGCGGCTCCGGTAATACGGCGTGCCGCCCGATCGCGACGTCCCGCCCCGCGTCCCGCCGGACCGCGACGTCCCCGACCGCGACGACGCCGGCCCGCGTCCCGCCCGAGCGCCCTGAACCCGACCCGCGTGCGCTAGATCCCCCGGAACCCGACGTGCCCGAGCCTGACCGCCCGGTACCGCCAGCTGACCCGCCCCGAGCCGCGCTCCCCCGCCCGCCCGAACCCCCGCGAGCAGTACCACCCCGCGCCGACGAACCCGGCGAAGCACCACCCGAACCACGCGCCGCGCCCGAACCACGCGCACCACCCGAACTGCTGCCCGGGCTTCCGCCCGCGCGTCCTGATCCGCCCGACGAGCGGCCGCGCCCGGAGTTTTCGCTAGCTGGGCGCGACGCACCCCTGGGCGCACGAGTCGCCATAATCACACCGTAACCAAGCGACCGCAATCCCCCAAGCACAAACCCCGGCGTGTCGCCCGCAGCCAGGCACCCGCCCCCTCAATGTCCGTCCGCCAAGCCCGGCGAGGCTCGGGAGCGGCCTGCACAGCCCCAGCAATGCCACATCGGTGCGGCTCTTTCGGGGTGAGCCAGTTGGGTGTTGCCGTTTCCGGGAGGGTTTTCGTGTTCCTGTAGGAGGGTTGTCGTGCCGGGGAGGGTTCTCGTGCTTACCGGGGAGGGTTTTCGGGTTCCTGTAGGAGCGTTGTCGCATGAAGGAGGGTTGTCGTCGGATAGTCCGGTCAACTCTCCTAGATGCGGAAACCCTCCTACAGGAACCCGAAAACCCTCCTGCGAGAACCCTCTGACCCGAAAATAGGTGTCAGTGATGCCGACGTTGACCCCTGCCTGGGCGGGAACGTAGCGTCGGGGCACGGTCCAGCCCGCGCGACAGGCAGCTTGAGCGGGCCGCAACCTGGGAGGGGGGTGACGCGAACGTGCGGATCGCGGTCGTGGGCGGCGGGCCTGGCGGGCTGTACTTCGCCGCCCTGGCAATGCAACTCGGATTGGCCAAAGCCGGGGTAACCCCGGCCTGCACCGGCCCGGGAGATGCCGGCGGCGCGGGTGATGACCGGCCCGGGGCCGGGGAGCCCGGCAGTACCCCGCACGAGATCACGGTCTGGGAGCGGAATTCGGCCGATGACACGTTCGGCTTCGGGGTCGTGTTCTCCGACGAAACACTTGGCGGCATTGAACACGCCGACCCCGTCATCTACGCCGCCATGGAGCGCGAGTTCGCCCGGTGGGACGACATCGACGTGCACTATCGCGACCGGGTGATCACCAGCGGCGGGCACGGGTTCGCGGCGATCAGCCGCAAGCGGCTGCTGCAGATCCTCCAGGAAAGGTGCGCCAGCCTGGGCGTGAACCTGCATTTCCGCATCGAAGCACCTGACCCGCGTCAACTAGCGGCGGACTACGACCTCGTCATCGCGGCGGACGGCGCGAACTCGGGGACGCGGGGGGCGTTCGGCGAGGCGTTCGGGGCGGAGGTTGAGCGGCGGCGGTGCAAGTACATCTGGCTGAGCACGGACCTGGTGTTCGACGCGTTCAAGTTCTACGTCCTGGCCACGCCGTTCGGGGTCATGCAGGTCCACGGGTACCCCTACGACGCGACCCGCAGCACGGTCATCGTCGAGATGCATGACGAGGTCTGGGCAGCGGCCGGGTTCGGCGCGCTGGCCCCCGCGAATCCCAGGCCCGGCCAGTCCGACGAGGCCTCGATCGAGCGGATCGGCGGGTACCTAGAGGCAATCCTGAGCGGGCACCGCATTTTTTCCAACAACTCTCAATGGATCAACTTCGGGACGCTGCGCTGCCGGACGTGGCGGCGCGGCAATGTCGTGCTGCTCGGCGATGCCGCCCACACGGCGCACTTCTCGATCGGGTCGGGCACGAAGCTGGCAATGGAGGACGCGCTGGCGCTGGCCGCCTGCCTGCACGAGCAGCCCGGGCTCGGCGAGGCACTCGACGCGTACGAGGCCGAGCGGCGGCCCGTGGTCGCCTCGACTCAGCGGGCCGCGCAGGCCAGCCTGGAATGGTTCGAGAACCTCGGCCAGTACACCCACCAGGACCCCGAGCAGTTCGCCTTCAACATCATCACCAGGAGCCGCCGCGTTACCTACGACAACCTGCGGCTGCGTGATCCGGAATTCGTGGCCGACGTGGACGCCTGGTTCGCCCGCGAGTGCAAGGCACAGGGGCTCGGCTCTGGTGAGGTAGTGCCGCCGATGTTCCAGCCCTTCCGGCTGCGGGAACTCGAGCTCAAGAACCGGGTCGTGGTCTCGGCGATGGACATGTACAGCGCCGACGACGGCGTGCCGTCCGACTTCCACCTGGTCCATCTCGGCGGCCGGGCGCTCGGCGGGGCCGGCCTGGTCATGACCGAGATGGTGTGCGTGTCCGCGCCGGGCCGGATTACCCCTGGCTGCGCGGGGCTGTACGCGCCGGAGCACGAGGCGGCCTGGCGGCGGATCACCGACTTCGTGCACGGGCAGTCCAGCGCCAGAATCGGACTGCAGCTCGGGCATTCAGGCCGGAAAGGCTCAACAAAACTGATGTGGAAAGGTATGGACGAGCCGCTCGATGACGGTAACTGGCCTGTCTGCGCCCCGTCGCCGATCCCTTACCTGGCGGGGGTCAGCCAGGTGCCGCACGAGCTGACCGCGGCCGAACTGCAGGCGCTCAAGGAAGAGTTCGTCGCGGCCACGCTGGCCGCTGAGCGGGCCGGATTCGACCTGATCGAGCTGCATTGCGCGCACGGGTACTTGCTGTCATCGTTCATCTCCCCGGTGACGAATCGGCGGACCGACGCCTACGGCGGCTCGCTGGCGGCGCGGGCGCGGTACCCGGTCGAGGTGTTCACCGCGATGCGGGCCGTGTGGCCGGACGGCAAGCCGATGACGGTGCGGATCTCGGCGACCGACTGGGTGCCTGGCGGGCTGACCGGGCCGGACTCGGTGGCGGTCGCGCGCGCGTTCGCGGAGGCCGGAGCCGACGCCGTGGACGTCTCGACCGGGCAGGTGACGCCGGAGGAGCAGCCCGCGTTCGGCCGGTCGTATCAGACGCCCTTCGCCGATGCGATCCGCAACCAGACCGGGCTCAGCGCGATCGCCGTCGGGGTGATCTCCTCCTACGATGACGTGAACTCCCTGGTCCTGGCCGGCCGGGCCGACCTGTGCGCGCTCGGCCGGGCGCACCTGTACGACCCGAACTGGACGTTGCACGCGGCGGCGGCGCAGGGGTATTCCGGGCCGGCTGCCGAATGGCCCGACCCGTGGGCGGCGGGCAGCAGGCCGCCGCAGGCCGGCCGCACTGACGGCCCGAAGCCGAGGCTGGAGCTGATCCGCGACCCAGAGGCCGGTCGAGGCACAAAGCACGCCCGCTGGCACCCGGCCGGGCGCCCGAACACCCGCGGAGGACTCCCCGTGACCTTTGAGCATGTCAACCCCGCTGAGCTGGCGCGCCCGTCCGGCTTCTCGCACGCGGTCGTCGCCGAGGGCCGGGTGATCTTCCTGGCCGGCCAGACGGCGCTCGACGCCTCGGGAGCGATCGTCGGAGCAGACGTCGTCGCGCAGTTCGAGCAGGCGCTGGGCAACCTGCTGACCGCGCTGCGGGCGGCGGGCGGTACGCCCGAGCAGCTGACCAGCCTGACCATCTACGCGACCGACCTGGCCGACTACCGTGCCCGCGGCGCGGACATCGGCGCGGTCTGGCGGCGCCTGATCGGGCGCGGCTATCCGGCCATGGCGGCGATCGGCGTCAGCCGGCTCTGGGACGAAGCGGCACTAGTGGAGATCACGGGCTTCGCGGTCATCGGGGCACCAGACCGTTGACTCGGGTAGCAATGGCGGAATACTGTGCACGTCCGCCGCGATCTCGCCGCGAAGTCACAGGAAGGCCCGGCCGATGGAGCTTACGCCGTCCGCCCACGTCGACACGTTCTGCCGGGACAACCTGCCGCCCGCCGACCAGTGGCCCGACCTTGAATTCACGCTGCCCCAGCTCGCCTACCCAGACCACCTCAACTGCGCGGAAGTCCTGCTGACGGAGACGATCGACCGGCTGGGCGAAGACCGGCCGGCCCTGCTGCACCAGGATCCTGACCGGGCACCGTGGACCTACGGCGACCTGGCGCGGACGGCCAGCCAGATCGCCGGGGTGCTGACCGCTCAGTACGGGCTGGTGCCGGGCAACCGCGTGCTGCTGCGCGGGCCGAACACGGCCTGGCTGGCCGCGTGCTGGTTCGGGGTCATCCTGGCGGGCGGCGTCGCCGTCACGACCATGTCGCTGCTGCGCGAGGCCGAGCTGATGACGATCTGCGAGATCGCGCAGGTGCAGCTCGCGCTGTGTGACGAGAGGTTCGCCACCGAGCTCAAGGACGTGCACGTGCCGAAGCTGAGCGCCACGTTTGACGCCAGCGTTCCCGCCGGAGGCGGCAAGGGCGAGTCGGGCTTCGCCGGGGACGTCAGCCGCCAGCCGACGACCTTCGACGCGGTCAAGACGGCGGCCGACGACGTGGCGACGATCGCGTTCACGTCGGGCACGACCGGCCGGCCGAAGGCCGCGATGCACTTTCACCGGGATCACCTGGCCGTGGCCGACACGTTCTCCGCGCTGGTGCTCAAGCCGACGCCGGACGACATCTTCACCGGCACTCCCCCGCTGGCGTTCTCGTTCGGGCTCGGTGCGCTGCTGCTCTTCCCGATCCGCGCGGGCGCGTCGACGCTGATGATCGAGCGGGCCACCCCGGCCGAGCTGGCCGACCTGATCGCGGCGCGGGGCGTGTCCATCGTCTCGACCGCGCCGACCGCCTACCGGGCGATGCTCGCGGCCGGCAAGGCCGGCCAGTTGCGCGGGCTGCGCCGCCCCGTGTCCGCAGGTGAGACGCTGCCGGGGTCGGTGTGGCAGGCGTTCTACGACGCGACCGGGGTCAAGATCATCGACGGCATCGGCAGCACGGAATTGCTGCACATCTTCATCGCCTCCGCCGACGACGACATCAGGCCGGGCTCGACGGGCCTGCCGGTGCCTGGCTACCGGGCGGAGATCCATGACGCTGACGGGGCGGTCGTGCCCGACGGGCAGCCAGGCCGGCTGGCGGTCAAGGGCCCGACCGGCTGCAAGTACCTGGCCGACGAACGCCAGCGCGCCTACGTCAGCAACGGCTGGAACTACACCGGCGACACCTACATCAGGGACGCCGACGGCTACTTCTGGTACCAGGCGAGGTCGGACGACATGATCGTGTCGGCCGGCTACAACATCGCCGGCCCGGAGGTCGAGGACGTGCTGCTCAGCCACCCGGCGGTGGCCGAGTGCGGCGTCGTCGGCGTGCCCGACGAGACCAGGGGCCAGATCGTCAAGGCGTTCGTCGTGCTGAGCGAGGGCGCTAGCGGAAGCGCTGAGCTGGCGACTGAGCTGCAGGACCTGGTCAAGGCCAAGATCGCGCCGTACAAGTACCCGAGGTCGATCGAGTTCCTGCCGGCGCTGCCGCGCACCAACACGGGCAAGCTCCAGCGCTTCAAGCTCCGCGAGCACTCCAGCTAGGAACGCGGCAGGGCGAGGCGGTCTAGGCCGTAGCCGCTGATCAGGAGGCGTTCTTTGCGGTTGGCGAGAAGCTTGGCGGTCCAGTCGACGAAGCCGCCGTCGCCGATCTCAAGTTCGCCCGAGCCGGCGAAGGTCGCGTAGACCTTGAAGCACAGGCATCGGTAGTACACCCGGCCGCTCTCCCGCTCCGGGGCGTCGAAGACCCGCACCCCGGGCCAGCCAGCGAAGTGCACGGCGACCTCAGTCAGGATCGGATCGGCCGCGTCGTCCAGGCGGGTAATGGCGAGCCTCACCTGCTGCGGCACCGGTGCCGAGCAGGCCGCGCACCGCGACGTCCAGGTGCTCGACCACGTGCTGCCGCTCGAACGCGTGACTGCCAGTATCGCGGCCTCCCGTGACAACGCCAAGCAACGTGAAGTGCGCGAAGCTCACCGGGCCGCCGAACTCCTGGGCCCGGGTCACTCGTTGCAGCGCCGCCAGCCGGACCGGGTCAGCCGAGCGGGGCGCGGCGGCGAGCAAAGCGCGGCGCCGGACGGCGGTTTCGAGTGCCAGGCCGTTGGTCGGGTCGGCCGCGACCTCGGTCCGCCTGATCGTCGCGATGACGTTGCGCGGGTCGACACCGGCGACCGCTGAGTGGGCGCCAAGCGGCAGCACCGGCGCGAGCGTGACCAGCTCGAAGTCGCCGCCAAGCGCAGCCACCATGACGTCTTCCACGCGCCGCAGCGCCTCGAAGCCGATCGTGGACGGCCCGACGAACCGGTCACTCCGGTACTGCCGCATCACGTCGGCCGGGCTCAGCCGGCCAGCGCGCCGCCGCATCACTTCAAGCAAGAGCGACGTGAGGTCAGCGCCGGACAGCGACTCGGCGAGCACCTCGACGAGATCCGCTCCCTCGGTGCCTCCCTCGCTGCGACCCAGCACCCGGCGGAGCACCTCGGCAGATACCCGCCCCTGCTCGACCCGCTCCTGCTCCATGCCAGGTCAGTATCGTCGGCAGCGCGTCTCAGAGCACCAGGTTTTCCGCCGGGTCGGGTCAAGCGCCGCCGCTACACCTCAAGCACCACCGGGACGATCATCGGCCGGCGACGGTAGTTGCTGTTGACCCACTTGCCTGCCGTCCGCCTGATCAGCTGGCCGAGCTGGTACGCGTCGTTGATGCTGTCGAGCGCGGCCCGGTCAAGCGCCGCCTCGAGCAACGGCCGGATCTCGCTGAACCCGGTCTCATCGATCCCCGAGCCGCGAGCATAGATCTCCGGCCCGGCGACCAGCTTGCCGCTCGTCGAGTCGACCACCACGACGACGGAGATGAACCCCTCTTCGCCCAGGATCAGCCGGTCCTTGATCGAGCTCTCGGTAACCTCGCCCACCGACAGCCCGTCGACAAAGACATAACCGCAATGCACCTTGCCGACCACGGCAGCCTTGCCGCCGACCAGGTCCACGACGAGCCCGTCCTCGGCAATCACGATGTTCTCGTCCGGGATGCCGGTCTGCCTGGCCAGCTCGGCGTGCGCGCGCAGGTGCCGCCACTCGCCATGGACCGGAATGAAGTTGACCGGCTTGACCATGTTGAGCACGTACAGCAGCTCACCAGCCGGGGCGTGCCCGGAGACGTGCACGAGCGCGTTCCCCTTGTGCACGACGCGGGCGCCGAGCCTGGTCAGGTTGTTGATCACCCGCCCCACGGCGGTCTCGTTGCCAGGCACCAGCGAGGACGCCAGGATCACGGTGTCACCGGTCGCGATCCTGATCGGGTGGTCGCGCCCCGCCATCCGCGCTAGCGCGGACATCGGCTCGCCCTGCGACCCCGTAGAGATCAGCACGATCCGGTCGGGCGGCAGCTCCTCGGCATCCTTCATGTCGACGAGCAGCCCGCCAGGGACTGAGGGCACCTGCAGGTAGCCAAGCTCCCTGGCGACGCCCATGTTGCGCACCATCGACCGGCCGACCAGCGCGACCTTCCGGCCGTGCGCGGCCGCTACCTGGAGCACCTGCTGCACCCGGTGCACGTGGGTGGCGAAGCAGGACACGATGATCCGCTGGTCAGCGGAGCTGAACACCTCAGACAGGACCGACGCGATCGCCCGCTCGCTGGTCACGATGCCGGGCACTTCGGCGTTCGTGGAGTCTGACATCAGCAGGTCAACGCCCTCGCGGCCGAGCCGCGCGAACCCGCCGAGGTCGGTCAGCCGCCCATCGAGCGGCAGCTGGTCCATCTTGAAGTCGCCGGTGTGCAGCACCGTGCCGGCCCCGGTCTTGATAGCGACTGCCAGCGCGTCCGGGATCGAGTGATTAACCGCGAAAAATTCAAGGGCAAAGGGGCCGAATGGCTCGCGCGAGCCAGCGTCCACTTCAAAGGTCTCCGGTGTGATCCGGTGCTCGACGAGCTTGCTGCGGACTAGCCCGAGCGTAAGCCGCGAGCCGACCAGCGGGATGTTGGCCCGCCGCCTGAGCAGGTAAGGCACCGCCCCGATGTGATCCTCATGGGCGTGCGTCAGCACGAGCGCGTCGATGTCGTCGAGCCGGTCATCGATCGCGGTGAAATCCGGCAGGATCAAATCGATACCAGGCGTGTCCGGATCGGGGAACAGGACCCCGCAGTCCACGATAAGCAGCCGGCCTTCGTGCTCGAAGACCGTCATGTTCCTGCCGACTTCGCCGAGCCCGCCTAGCGCGATGATCCTCAATCCGCCCTGGGCGAGCGGTGGCGGCGGCCCGAGTTCTGGATGCGGATGACTCACTTGAGCTTGACACCACCAGCGACAAGGTCGGCGCGGAACTGTTCTGTTTCCGCCGGCGTCGCGTTCACCAGCGGCCGCCGCACTGACCAGTTGGGAAGGCCCACCATGGCGAGCGCTGCCTTGGTCGCGATCACGCCCTGCGTCCTGGTCATGATCCCGGTGTAGACCGGCATCAGCTCCCGATGCAGCTCGAGCGCCCTGGCGACGTCCCCAGCCAGGTAAGCGTCGATCATCTCGTGCAGCCGGTCGCCCGCGACGTGGCCGACGACGCTGATGAAGCCAACCGCGCCGACAGACAGCCACGGCAGGTTGACGACATCGTCGCCGGAGTAAAAGACGAGGTCGGTGGCCAGCATCACCGTCGAGGCGGCGCCGAAGTCCCCCTTGGCGTCCTTGACGCCGACGATCCTCGGATGCTGGGCGAGCTGGATCAGCGTCTCTGTCTTGATCGGGATGCCGGTCCGGCCGGGGATGTCATAAAGCAGCACCGGCAGGCTGGTGGCGTCGGCCACGGCGGTGAAATGCTCTACCAGCCCGCTCTGCGGCGGTTTGCTGTAGTACGGGGTAACGACGAGCAACCCGTCCGCGCCCGCCTGCTCGGCCTGCTTCGCAAGCTCACAGGTGTGGTGCGTGTCATTGGTGCCAACCCCCGCCACGACTGCCGCGCGCTCGCCTACCGCCTGCTTGACGACCCGGATCAGCTTGGCCTTCTCGGCGTCCGAAGTGGTCGGCGACTCGCCAGTGGTGCCGCTCAGCACCAGGGCGTCGTTGCGCATCCTGGTCACCAGGTACTCGGCGAGTTGCTCCGTGCCGGCGTAGTCCACGACGCCGTCGCTCGTCATCGGGGTGACCATCGCCGTGATCATCCGCCCGAAGGGTGGCTCTGGCTTGCTAGCTTTCGCAGTCATAATGGAACGGTACTCTGCGCAGCCCGCCGAGGTAACTCAGGTCGAGGTTGCGACCGCCAGCTTCCCTGATCAAGGCCCCGCCCGAGACCGGGAGGGTTGTCCTGCTCCGGGGGGGAGTTGCCGTGTCCGGGAGGGTTCTCGTCCTTACCGTGGAGGGTTTCCGGGTTCCTGGAGGAGCGTTGTCGCATGAAGGAGGGTTGTCGTCGTATAGCCCGGTCAACTCTCCTAGATGCGAAAACCCTCCTGCACGATCGCGTTAACCCTCCTGCGAGAGCAACCTCACCCCGAAAGAGCCGCACCCTTGTGACTTGGGTGCAGCCCTTCGGGAGTGCGGGCGCGTCTGAAGGAGGCTTGCCGTGTTCACCGAGGAGAGTTCTCGGGTTCAGGAGAGTTGACCGGGCCAGACGACGACAACGCTCCTGAACCCGAAAACTCTCCCGCAGCCACCCGGCAACGCTCCGCTCTATGAACGAATTCACCGCAAATGAAGTGGCTTCGCCACGAAAACAACGAGGCCCCCGCATGTATGAGATGCAGGGGCCTCGCTTCGGGTCTTCCTAAACCTCGCCGATTGCCCCGGCGAGTGGTCCGCCGGGGCAATCGGCGTTCCGTGCTCAGTCCGTCCCAACCACCGGTCCAGGACACCCGCATTAATTCCGGTTACCCGGTCTTTCCGCGTTCCCCGAGTTGCCTCTGGGTGGTACCCGTTTTCGCTGGTAAAGAGATTTCTACGCCACCTGGCCACAACGCACAAGACCTTCCGGCCACTAATTTCAAGATTCTTTAGTCATCCACCGCTCCGTCCACCGACGAGCCTGGGTTGTCCACAGAAAATCAACTTATCCACCACGCCATCCACAACTCAGGCGCGCCGCACGGCAGGGCACCTCGCCGAGCATGACGACGCAGTCCGGTCCTGCACAACCAGTCCGAGACGCTCGCCCACCCGCCCAGAGGCCCGTTCGCTGGCCTCACCCCGACCTGCCCGACGCCTGGATCGCCCGCTTCATACCCGCCCGTCCCGCCTGCCCGCCCATCCGTCCTGCATGCCCGGCGGTGCCATAGGCCGCAGCCACTGGGCGGGTTGAAAAAGAATCCCACCATAGCCCGCAAGCATATTCCGCGGCCTAGACGTCAATTACGCCGATTCTAGACTTCAGATTTCGATAAAAATTACTCGCGGCATCTTCTCACGGAAGCGCCGAGCCAGTAATTGGCTAGCGATTACCGGAAGTCAAGGCAGTCGGACCCGACTGCGCCGGAAGCTGAATCGCGCATTCACGCGCCACGCCTTACTGAAATGAACGGCAACAAGGATCTGGCACCTGTCGCACCGACGCTTTCGAGCTAGGACTCTCGCCAGGACCCCCGGTAGCATAACTAAACGAGGCCCCCGCATGTATGAGATGCAGGGGCCTCGCTTCGGGTCTTCCTAAACCCCGCCGATTGCCCCGGCGGGCGACTCGCCGGGGCAATCGGCGACCCATGTCAGTCAGTCCCACACCACCGGTCCAGAACACCTACAGAGATCCCGGTTGCCCGGTCCTTCTGCGTCCCCTGAGTTACCTCTGGGTGGTACCTATTTCGCTGGTAGGGATGTTCTACGCTATCTTGTCGCACGCGCACAAGACCCTCCTGCCACATATTTCAAGATTCTTTAGTCATCCACCGACCCGTCCACCGCCCGCCCCCCGGTTGTCCACAGGAACTCGACTTATCCACCGCCCTATCCACAGGCCAGCCGCCCCGGACGCACTCCGACGGCCACACGGAACCCCGGGCCGGGCCGGGCCGGCCAGCGCGCAGTTCGACCGCCCCCGGGCTTCCTCTAGGAAGCCCGGCAACATCAATACGCGAGTCGACACCCAATTTCCACCATCGATGCGCGCATCCAGAATCCCGTTGGCTTGTTGGGTTCAGGTGGCGGCGGTAAGCGGTGCAGGGGTGACGTGGCCGGGCCGTCCGAAGTGGCCAGCGCTGATCTCCGTGATCATGGTCCGGGGCGTGATCACGGAGATTTATGCAGGTCAGCGCCGATGTGATGTTCCGTGATCACGATCGCGGGCGTGATCACTGAAACTGGTTCTGGCGCGAATTCCGTGACTGAGCCCGCGACGATGACGCGGCATCGCCGCTGCCAGGGAGGCTCCCGGATTGCCCGGTGAAGTGCGGCGGTGACGCGGCCTGCGCCGGTGCGTGCCTCCTGACCGCGGATGAGGAAGGAGCGCTATCGCGTGCGGGAGGATTCTCGTGTCCGGGCGGGAGGGTTGTCGTCAGCGGGAGGGTTGCCGTGTTCCCGGGGGAGGGTTGTCGTCAGCGGGAGGGTTGCCGTCATGATCGTGGAGGGTTTCCGTGTTCCCGGAGGAGCGTTTCCGGGTTGAGGAGTGTTTTCGTGTCCTGGCCCGGTCGATCCTCCTGCACCCGGAAACACTCCTGCGAAACCACGGCAATCCCTCCAGCAGGCGCAGCCCCTGCCCCGCAGGAGCCGCACCCGGGCGAACTGACGGAATCCAGCAGGCGAATCAAGAACAGAAGTCACCCCCGGCAGCCTCGAGGACCTGGGTGAACATCTGTGATCACGACCAGGAGCATCGATCACGGAATTCGCGCCAGACCCCGGAAACTAGCACGGGCCGGCCCTGGCGGGCAGGCACCCGGCCCGGGCGGCAGGGACCCCGCCCGGCACGGGCTGCCAAACCCGCCTCAGCGCCTCGGTGATGTGAGGCTAGAAAACCGGGATTATGTCTTCGGCGCTTATGTCGTCGGAGACGTCGACGCCTTCGATGTCGAGTTCGGGAATGGCGGGGAACTCGATGCCCCAGCGCTGCACGATCACCCTGATCTTGGCGATGGCACTGCGCCAGTTGTCGGCCTGCTCTTCAAAGGAGAGGACGCCGAGTCCTGCGTCGCGCGCGTGGCTCATGAGCACGCGGTGATTCTGCAGGAAGTAGGGCGGCAGGTCCCAGAATCCCTCGGGCGGCTCCCACAAGATCATCGAGAGGAAGACGAAGCCCGCCCTGAGCTGGCGGGTAATGGTCTTCCTGACGTCGTCGGTGAGGCCCGGCCACTCGTTTTCCAGGATTGTCATGCAGATCTGGAGGTGCCGTGACTCGTCGCGGCCGATCTTGTGGAACATCTCAGAGAACACCGGGTGCTTGGTGCCTGAGGCCATGCCGCGGAACAGCGTCGACGCCGCCATCTCGCCCATCATGAAGCTGGTGAACAGCACCGGCAGCGAGTAACGGCCGACAGCGGTGTTGTAGCCATTCCAGTAACGGCCGCCGTTGTGGTACAGCCAGCCGATGTTGTTGTGCGCGGCCCGCTCGAGGTCGGTGGTCGGCGTCCAGTTCAGCGGCCCGCCCGGCCAGAGCGCGGCGATGGCGCGCTGGCAGCACTCCTCGTGGTTCATCTCGTCACGGGTGATCGAGAAGAAGCACTTGCGCACGGGGTCTTCCTCGTGCTGCTCGAACGCCCTGATGGTGGCCCGGGCAAACACCGCAGGCCCGGACGCGTCGAAGTTGGCGAGCACGGCGAACCAGTACATGATGCCGAGCCGCTGCTCGGTGGTGAAGTCCTCGGCCCGCAGGCCGTCCCACGGCAGGTCGGCCGGGTTCCAGAGCATGAGCTTGGACTTCTGGTAGATTTCCGCGAGCTTCGCGGTCTCGACCCGCCACTCCATCGGGTAGATGTTCGGCTGCGGGATCTCCGGTGCGGGCCAGAACCCGCCCTCTGGTATCACGAGCTCTCGCTCGACCCCGGCTGGGGAGGCATCGGCCTTCGACATGGCGGTGCTCCTTCGACCCTCGCTTGGATTGGCGGCCAGCTACGCCAAACGCCCGACGCAGCTGCCGCCTTATGACAGTTTAGCCGCGATCCGGCGCAGTAGTGTAACAGCGGGGTCCGGGTCGCGCTCATAACTCCGCTTCTGACCGCAGAACGCTGTAGATGACCGCGTCGCGCCAGCACCCGCCCTGGAAGGCGCCGCCGCGCATGACTCCCTCGCGGCTGAAGCCGGCCTTCTCGAGCGCCCGCTGCTCAGCGAGGTTGCTGATCTCGGTGCTGGCCTCGATCCGGTTGGCGGTGCTGTGCAGGAAGAGGTACCTGACCAGCTCGCGCTGCGCCCAGGTCCCGTAGCCGTGACCGCGGGCCTCGGGCAGCATCGCGATGCCCATGCTCCAGCAGAACGAGGTCCTGGCCGTGCGCCGCTTGTTCCACGAGACGAAGCCGAGCACCTCGGCGGCACTGGCGACCATGAGGATCCCGGCGTCGTCGCCGAGCAGTCCATCTGCCTCCCAGAGGCGGCGATAGCGCCACGGGTCCTGCCAGCCGAACCATTCGAAGTCGCCAGTCGCGGCCGGGTCGCTGGTCAGGCGGTAGATGATGGCCAGATCGGATTCGGCCACCGGGCGGAGTTGGAGGTCGGTCGAGGCGCAGTCCACGCAGGCAGCTTATGGCGCGATTGGGGCCAGAGTCTTGATCATGATCAGGCACGGGTTGCCGGGCCAGAGATCCGGGATTTCCTCCACCGGGATGAAGCCCATTGCCTCGTAGAACAGCCTGGTCTTCGCATAGCCAGGGTCCGGGTGCGACGGCCCCAGCGTCTTGACCTGGAGCAGGCTCACGCCGTCCGCCCCCAGATCGCGTTCGAGCGCGGAAACCAGCGCCCGGCCCGCTCCACTCCGATGCGCACTCGGCGCCACCGCCATCAAGTAAATCTCGGCCGCCTTGGAAAAATGGCGGGCGGCAAGCAGCACTCCGAGCGGACTGCGTTCGGCGGCGGGACGGGAGTCGTCGCGCGGCCAGGCCAGGTAGGTCGGCATGGTCTTGGCCGCTTCGACGTAACCGGCGTTGGACGCCTCGATGCCGAACCAGGCGGGGAGCTCCCCGAGCAGCGAGGACACGACGCGCGGCGCCTGCTCGCGCGAGCGCACGGTCCACGGCGAGCCGGCCGACTCAGAGACTGACTGCACGCCCGAAAGGCTAGCCGGGCATACCCGTTCAAACCCAATGGTTTTCTCGGTCCATGGCCAGCCCGCGAGGTCAGAAACCTCCCCCGGACGCCGCGCCCGCCTCTTGCCAGGCGAAGGCGAGCGGCGACAGCGCGGTCAGGTCGATGGCCGGCTCCACTGTGTCGAACGACTGGACGTTGTCCGCGAAGACCGAGTCGTGGCCGTCGAAGGCCCGGTACGGCACGTTGCCAGGCGCGTTCGTGCGGCACGCCTTCATGTGGGCGACCCAGCCGGTGGACGAGAAGCTGTTCGGGCCTTCGACGACCGCTCCGGCCAGCACCGGCGCCGCTGCCGTTGTCGGAGCCGGCCAGGTTGGCGACCTGGTGCTGCATGCAGTCGGGGTAGACCGTTCCGTCGCCGACGACGAGGGAGATTCCCCAGGCGTTCGCGCCGAACACGCCGTCCAGCTGCCGTTGTCCCCACGCCGCGTAGACGGGCTGGCGGACGAGAGCGTCGTACTCGCCGGCCATGACGGCCAGGCCGAGGCCGTGCGCGGTGGTGTCCCACTGGTCCCAGGCGAAGCCGTAGTCGAACGGGTCGGCGGTGCCGATCGTGATCGCGTGCCTGATCTGCTGGTGCAGGTCGGCCAGCAGCGCCGGCCTGGTGACCTGGGACTCCTGGCCCGGCATGATGGTGATCGCGCGGTACAGCTCGTAGTCGGCCAGGGCGCTGACGTCGTACAGGTTCAGCGTGTCGGCGCCGTCGGCCTTGCTGCCGAACCAGGCCTTCGCCCAGTGCGCGGCGTCGGCCAGGTACGCGGCGGTCTTCGTGACCGGCAGCCCGGCGGGCAGGTGGGCGGGCGAGCCTGCTGAGCGCAGCGCGAGCGCCAGCTCGGTCGCGCCGAGCATCAGGTCATCGCGCCAGGAGGTCTCGGGGTAGAAGTCCCAGGGCAGCGCCGTCTCCAGGTGGCCCCTCCAGTGCAGGGCGGCCATCGCGTAGATGGTCTCGGCCGAGCGGAGGCAGCTGTTCGCGTAGCCCGGATCGGTCGCCCGGTAGACGCGGTAGCAGAGCGCGAAGTCGGCGGACAGCCTGCCGGCCAGGTTCGGGCTGATGGGAGCGCCGGGCTTGCCCGCGCGGAACACCGGCGGGTGCCTGATGTACTGGTAAGCCGGGTCCGTGCCCAGGTAGTGGTCGTCTGCCTGCGGCAGCCGCCAGATGTCATGGTCGCCGAAGAACTTACTGTTCGCCTCGCCGGTGCCGACTTGCACGTAGAGCGTCCTGGTCTTCTCGTTCCACATGCGCCGCAGGAAATCGACACCAAACTTCGCTTCATTGCTGAAATTAACTTGGCCCCGGCTGCCCGTCTGCCTGGGGAACGCAGCTACGGCCTGGAGCAGCATTCCGACCGTGTAGCTGGTCGTCTCGGTAAAGTGCAGGTAGTCCCCCGCGTCGAACCAGCCGCCCGTCGCGTTGATCCGCAGTCCGGTCGCGAGCTTGGCCAGGCTGCCCTTGAAGTTGCCGTTGTCATCGACCTTGGGCAGGCGGTACGTCATCGCGCGGCTGTCGTTCCGGTGCGCCGGCGCGGTCCGCAGCTTGCTGGGGATGAAGTCGGGGCCGTCGCGCTCGTTCTGGTAAAAGGAGAGGGCGTTGGCGAGGGGCTTGCGGTACAGGGCGGCCGCCTTGGCGATACGGAACCAGGGCGAGATGACGTCCGGGTGTTTCGTGAGGACGAGGCGGTAGGTGCCGGTGCGGTGGATGCCGCTGAAGCTGACCGCCCAGACCGCCGGGTAGGTGCTGCTCCACGGGCCGAGGTCCTGCCGCGCGGTGCCGATGGCGATGACCTTGCAGGCTGCGCCTTGCTGCACGAGCTGCCATTGTCTCCAGGCTGAGCCCGGGCGGCGGGACTTGGTCATGATCTCGGCTTGCTTGGCCGCGCCGGCCGGGTAGCCGACTTGATCGACGCGGATCGCCGCGCTGGGGCGCGGGCTTGGCGTCCTTGACCTTGCCGGTCTTGCCCTGGCCGGTCACCTGGACCGAGCGGGGGGCTGGGGCGCGGCAGGCGGCGGGGACCGTCGCCGGACGCGGCGGACGCTGCCGATGCTGCGGGCGCGGGCGCTGTCGCGAGCAGCGCGGCGATCAGGCCGAAGGCCACTCCAGCGGTCCCGAATCCGGATACCAGTCGCAAATACCTCGTAGTCACGAAATCAGGCTAGACCCGAGCGATGCCCGGTGTCACTGCCTGGCGCCCCTGACCAGCGCACCCGGCGGCTGTCAGAGGGGCCTGGCAGGCTTGGCAGGAATCACGAGGAGGTCGAGTCATGGACGCAGCAACAGTGGTCAGGCAACTCTGGACGAGGGCACAGGCCAGGGACTGGGCTGGTTTCGGCGAGCTGATCGCCGAGGACGCCGTGTTCGAGTACCCGGTCAGCGCGGAGCGCATCGTCGGCCGGGCCAACTTCGTGGCCTTGAACAGGGAGTACCCCGAAGGCTGGCAGATCAAGATCCTGAGGATCGTCGGCAACGGCGACGAGGCGGCCTCAGAGGTCGAGTTGCCCCACGAGACGCTCGGGACGTTCCGGGCGGCATCTTTCTTTACGGTCAAGGACGGCAAGATCACCAGCGGCACCGATTACTGGACGATGCCGGGGTCCGAGCCCGCGAACCCGGACCGCGCCGCCTACGTAGAGCCGATGTAGCGGCCCGGGCGCGATCACGGAGATTTATGCTGGTCAGGGAGGCTGTCGAGTGACTTCTGTCCTTGATTCGTCCAGCGGATTCCGTCAGTTCACCCCGGGCGCGGCCCCGCGCCTTATAGACTGCAGCCGCTGGGGGTGCCGTGCGTCATCAGGACACCCGGGTAACTAGGAGGATCTGGGACACGCACCAGCCCCGGCCGAGGCTGCAGCGACCGCAAGCCGGAGCGGGCCAGGTCCGCGCCCGGCCCGGTCCCCGGCAGCTCGCAAAACACTCATTGTGAAACTATCCTTTCGAAATATGTCCTCCGCATCTAGGGCTCGGGTTCCGCCGACTCGCGCCCGCCAAAACCTGGCAGTCCCGTCGTCCCGCTCGAGATCACCGATCCCCGGGCACTGCGCGCTCTCGCGCACCCGGCGAGGATCGTGATCTTGCAGCGCCTGGTGCTAGACGGGCCGGCGACGGCCACAGAGTGCGCCGAGGTGGCCAAGCTCTCGCCGTCGGCATGCAGCTATCATCTGCGGGCCCTGGCCAGGTACGGCTACGCCGAAGAAGACAGGTCCGGGGCCATTGACGGCCGGCACAGGCCCTGGAAGGCCACGTTCGACGCGATGTCGATCAGCGATGGCCCCGAGCAGCCGGCGGCTACCAGGGCTGCGGGCAGGCTGCTCATGGAGAGCATCCAGGCCCATCTTGACGAGCGCCGGGCCGACTACCTGGACCGCGTGGCCGATTACCCCGGGGAATGGCAGCGCGCGGCCGGCTACACCCAGGGCGCCCTGCACCTGACCGCTTCCGAACTGGTTGAGCTCAGGGCGCGACTTGAGGCGCTCATCAGCGAGTACCAGCGGCTCCGGCCCGACGAGAGGCCGCAAGGAGCGCTCCGGGTCGGCGCGTACATGGAGTTCACCCCCTGGTTCGGTCCGGAGGAACTCCAATGACCGGCGGAGACCTCACCTGGTCAGGCCGGCTCGCTGGCCGCATGGCCAGCACCGTCCGCGACGGGCCGCTCGCGGTCACCGGTTTCAGGCTGCTCAGCGTCGGCCAGCTCACCTCGACGGTCGGCGACTACTGCTACGCGGTCGCATTGCCATGGCTAGTCCTGTCCGCGCACGGCGGGACGTTACTGCTCGGCACCGTGCTCGCCTGCTACGGCGTGCCGCGTACCGTGCTGATCCCGCTCGGCGGCATGCTCGCCGACAAGCTGAGACCGCGCACCGTGATGCTGGCCGCCGACGCCACCAGATGCGTGCTGCTAGCGGCGCTGACGGCGCTGGCCGCCCGGCAGGTCACTTCGCTGGTCGCCCTCGCCCCGGTAGCCGCGCTGCTCGGGGCCGGGGAGGGCGTGTTCCTGCCCGCGTCGTTCTCGATCATGCCGACGCTGCTTCCGCCTCGCCAGCTCGCGTCCGGCAACGCCGTCTCCACAGCCATGGTGCAGGTCGGCTCGCTGGCCGGGCCCGTGCTTGGCGGCCTGCTCGTCGCCACCGCCGGCTCCGCGCCCGCCTTCGCCGTCGATGCCGCCTCGTTCGCCGTCTCCGCGATCGCTCTTGGCCTCATCCGCCTGCCCAGCCCAGCCGTAACAGCGCCGAGCCCACCCCGCAGTCCGAGCCCGAGCCGTCACCAGACGAGCCGATCCAGGACAGCGCCGTCCCCGCCGGGGGGTCCAGCTTGTGGCGCTTGCTCCGTCAGTCAACGTTCTTGCAGGTCCTGCTCGCGGTCTGCGTCGTGGCTAACTTCACCTCTGGCGGCACGTTCGAGGTCGCGATGCCGGCGCTGGCGCACGCTTCGTATGGCGCCTCCGGTTACGGCGCGCTGGTGGCCTGCTTCGGGATCGGCACGCTGGCCGGGACCCTCGCCTCCGCCCGGATGAACGCGCTTCTCCAAGCCGGCCGCCGCCGCCTGCGCCGCCTACCTGATCGAGGCCGTCGCCATCTGCCTGCTGCCGTTCCTCGGCGGCTTGCCGGGCGCGGCTGCCGCGCTGGCCATCTCGGGAGTGTGCAACGGGTTCGGCAACATCGTCATGGTCACGCTTGTCCAGCAATGGGCACCGGCGCAGGCGCTGGGCCGGATCATGAGCTTGCTCATGCTCGCGAGCTTCGGCACCTTCCCGATCTCGGTCGCCCTAGCTGGACTGCTCGTGCGCCAGTTCCACGCGACGCCGTTCTTCCCGATCGCCGGCGTCACGCTCGCGGTAGCCATCCTCGGCGCACTCAGCCGACGAGACTTCAGGAACTTCGGCGCGAAGCTAGGCTGCGGTGGTCGCCAGGTAGGTCGCCCACTGCGGGTCGCCGTCGCGGGCGGCGCCGATCAGCCGCCAGTGCGAACCGCGCGGGGCCAGCGGATCCCAGCGCAGCGTCCAGCCGAGTTCCTCGATCAGCCGGTCCGCTTTGCGGTGGTTGCACTTGGTGCAGGACGCGACGCAGTTTTCCCACACGTGCGGGCCGCCGCGACTACGCGGCACTACGTGGTCGATCGTGTCGGCCGTCGCTCCGCAATACGCGCACAGATACCCGTCTCGCCGCATGAGCGCTGCCCGCGTCAGCGGAACGCGGTTGCGATGCGGCACCCTGACAAACCGGCGCAGCCTGATCACCGAGGGGACGGCCAGCCTGGTCGAGGCTGAGTGAAGCACCATCCCGGAGGCCTCGTTATGCAAGATCTCGGCTTTGTCAGCCAGGACCAGGCCAACGGCGCGGTGCAGGCCGACAGTGGTCAGCGGCTCATACGTGATGTTGAGCAGCAATACCCTCCGCAATGCCCACCTCCCGAGATGAGCGGCCCGCTGGCTGCGAGGCGCCCGTGACCAGTGTGACCGCCCGACGGCCAGACCGCCAACACCAAATTGACACCTAGTGGTTTTCGGTGTCTCGAACGATCAGCAAACCAAGGATGACATCGCAGGTGAAAGCCCCGCCCAGGCCTCCTGACGCCGGCGTGTCATCGCCTGATGACGGCGGCAAGTACCCTGGAGCCGTCATGGAGCACACAAAAAATCACGACCAATTGCCCGCCGCGCCGACCTTCTACGACGCCGTCGGCGGCGAGGAGACTTTCACCAGGCTCGTCCGCCGGTTTTACGCCGAAGTCGAGGCCGACCCGCAGCTACGCGCCGTCTACCCGAGCAAGGACCTGACCGCTCGCCGAGGAACATCTGCGGCTGTTCCTGATGCAGTACTGGGGCGGCCCGCGCACCTACAACGAACTGCGAGGCCATCCCCGGCTGCGCATGCGGCACCGTGCATTTCGCGATCGGCGAAACCGAGCGCGACGCCTGGCTGCGGCACATGCGCACGGCGCTGGACGAGCTCGCGCTTAGACCCGGCACAAGATGAGCAGCTCTGGCAGTACCTGGTCATGGCCGCGCACAGCCTGGTCAACACCGAGGTCCCGGCCGGGCCCGATCGCGGCGATCAGCCGACCGGACCTGGGCATCTCGCGTAGCCAGCCCGTCCGCGCCTCGCTGTCAGCCAGCGGGCCTTAGCCGTCGAATACCCGCTCGGGCGTGATCAGGACGGCGGCGCGCCGTTCGGCAGCCATCACCCGGTCGTACTCCTCGAAATCGTCGTGCGTACCGCCGGCCGCGATGAAGATCTCGCGGAGCAGCAGCCTGAGCCGCTCGGGCCCGATGCCCTCGGTCGGGTCGTCAGGCCCGATGATCTGAGCCGGGCCCTCGACGGCCGCCCACCGCCAGCCGCCCGCAGCACGACGCTGATCCTGGGCCGCTCCCGCAGATTCGCCAGCTTGCGCGCCCGGCCCTGGATGACCGCGCCGACCACCCGGACGCCGGTCAGCGGATGGTCGAGCACGCCGACGTTGACCACTGACGGCCGCATCCGCCCGTCCGGGCCGATCACCGTCATCACGGCCAGGCCGTGCTCGCCGGGCACCATTGCCTCGAAATCCGCAAGATCAGCCATGCGATCTCCTTATGGGCTGGGCGGCACAGCGTTCGGCCAGCGCCCCGGTCACAGCTGTACCCGTTTGCTTGACGGATCGTACAGCGGCCGCAACGAAGCCATGGCCGGATAGCTCGCTGCGCCGATCTGAACTGTCCACTCGCCCGAGTCGAGGTATTTCTGCGTGATCGGCTCGTCCGCGTCGATCATCGCCAGCCCGACCGCGCCACCGAGCGTGAATCCGTACGAGGCCGAACGCATGTAGCCCACGGCTCCGCCCGTTCCGGCTCACCGTCTCGGCGTGGAACAACAGCGGCTCTGGGTCGGTGACCAGGAGCTGGACCAGCCTGCCGGGTGAGCGGCCCCTTCGCCTTCTGGGCGAGCACGGCCTCGCGGCCGATGAAGCCGCCCGGCTTGTCCAGCGCCACCGCGAAACCCAGGCCCGCTTCGAGCACCGAGTCGGTGTTGTCGATGTCGTGGCCGTAGTCGCGGTACGCCTTCTCCATCCGCAGGCTCGCCAGCGCTTTCAGCCCGGCGTGCCGCAGCCCAAGCGGCTCGCCCGCCTCGACGAGCCGGTCGTAGACGGCGATCGCCTGCTCGGCCGGGATGTGCAGCTCGTAGCCGAGTTCGCCCAGGTAGGTGATCCTGATGCAGAGCACGCGGGCGAACCCGATGTCGATGAACCTGGCCGTACGGAACGGGAACGCCTCGTTCGACAGATCCGCGCTCGTCACCGCGCTCAGCAGCTCGCGCGACCGCGGCCCCTGCACGTTGAGCTGCGCGTAACCCGAGGTCACGTCGGTCACGAAGGCGTGCGCTGTCGCCGAAGTGCCGCCGCATCCACGTCTCCGCATGCCGGTGCGCGGTGTCCGAGGCGACGACAAAGTACTGCTCGTCGTCGAGCTTGGTCACCGTGAGGTCGGCCTCCAGCGTGCCGCGCTCGTTGAGCCACTGGGTGTAGGTGATCCGGCCGCTCTCGGCCGCCACCTGGTTCGCCGAGATCCGCTCGAGCTCCCGGCCGGCGTCGCGGCCCTGAACGGCGAACTTCGCCATGAACGACATGTCCATGACGATCACGCCGTTCCTGCGTCGCGCTGGTGCTCGGCGGCCCAGTAGTCGAACCAGTGCGGCCGGCCCCAGGTCAGCTCGCCCGACCTCGGGTCTACGCCGGCCGGCGCGTACCAGTCGGCACCCTCCCAGCCGCTGACGTCCCTGAAGCACGCGCGCTGCCCGGCGAGCCGGGCGTGGATCGGCGAGAGCTTCGCGCCCCGGGCGGTCCTGGTCGGGCGATTCGGGTAATGCGTCGCGTAGACCAGGCCCAGCGACTCGACCGTGCGGGTGGCCCGGTACTCGGGGTTGGCCTGGTAGGGGTGGAGGCGGTCGATGTTCATGCCCGTGACGTCGAGGTCCGGGGTCCCGTTAATGATCCACTGCGCGACGGTGCGGCCGATTCCCCCGCCGGTCAGTATCCCAATCGAATTGAGACCGGCGGCGACATAATAATTCCTCAATTCGGGCGCCTCGCCAACGATCGGCTGCAAGTCGGGAGTGAAGCTCTCGGGGCCGCAGAAGAATTTCCTGATCCCTGCCTGTTCGGTGACCGGGACGCGCGACATGGTTTTTTCCAGGTAGGGACCCATCCGGTCCCAGTCGGGCGGCAGCTCGCCGAACGAGAAATCCTCGGGAATGCGGTCGACCTGCCACGGGGCGCAGACGGGCTCGAAGAGGCCGAGCATCAGGCCGCCGCCCTCTTCGCGGTAGTAGCCGTAGGAGGCCGGGTCCTCGAGGACCGGCCACGAGCTGTCCACGCCCTCGATCGGCTCGGTGAGCAGGTAATAGTGCTCGGCCGCCTGCAGCGGGATGCTGACCCCGGCCAGCTCGCCGAGCTGGCGCGCCCAGATCCCGGCGCAGTTGACGACGTACTCGGCCTCGACGTCGCCGCGGCTGGTGCGAACCCCGGTCACAGCGCCCCGGTGGCGGCTGACGCCGGTCACCGCCACGCCCTCGATGATCGTGACGCCGCGCATTCTCGCGCCTCTGGCGAGTGACATGGTGACGTCGACCGGGTTCACGCGGCCGTCGGCCGGGATGTAGAAGCCGGCCAGCACGTCGTCGGTCCTGGCCAGCGGCCACAGGTCGGCCACCTCGCGCGGCGAGATCTCGTGCACCTCGACCCCCAGGTGCCGGTTGAAAGCAGCCGTGCGCCGGTACTCCCGCAGGTGGCCTTCGTCGATCGCGAGCTCGATCAGGCCGCATTGCTTCAGGCCGGTCGCCAGGCCGGTTTCGGCCTCGAGGCGCGAGTACAGGTCCCAGGTGTACTGGCGCAGCTCGGTCGAGGTCTGGGAGGTCGAGCCGAAGGTCGCCATCAGCCCGGCGGCGTGCCAGGTGGTGCCCGAGGTAAGCCGGTCCCGCTCCAGCAGCAGCACGTCCGGCCAGCCCATCAGTGCCAGGTGGTACGCGACCGAGGTGCCGATGATGCCGCCGCCCACGACGACGACCCGCGCTCTTGGCGGCAAGCTCCCGCCTCGGAGATTCCCTGGCTGCTGTTCGGTCCGCTGGTCGCTATGCGTGGTCATCGTGAGTGCACCCCGAACTGCTGTTGGGCCGGTGAACGCCGGTGATCCGAATCCTGATCGCGGCCCGATGCTACGGCCAGCGGGGCAAATGACCAAGTCCCAACCGCTCCCCCGGACCCTGTCACCTTCCGCCCAGGTCACCCACTCATGTCAGCTTTGCGCCCTCTGCCCGGGGCTGACTAGTCGCGGGTGAGCTTGCGGTAGGTCACGCGATGCGGCCTGGCCGCTTCGGCGCCGAGGCGGTCGATCTTATTCTTCTCGTAGGACTCGAAGTTGCCCTCGAACCAGAACCAGCTCGACCCGCCCTCCCACGCGAGGATGTGGGTGGCGATCCGGTCGAGGAACCACCGGTCGTGGCTGGTGATCACGGCGCAGCCGGGGAACTCAAGCAGCGCGTTCTCCAGCGAGGACAGCGTCTCGACGTCCAGGTCGTTGGTGGGCTCGTCGAGCAGCAGCAGGTTGCCGCCCTGCTTGAGAGTGAGCGCGAGGTTGACGCGGTTCCGCTCGCCGCCTGACATGACGCCAGCCAGCTTTTGCTGGTCCCCGCCCTTGAAGCCGAAGGCAGCGACGTAGGCACGGCTCGGGATCTCCGACTTGCCCGCCCGGATGTAGGACTCGCCGTCAGAGATGACCTCCCAGACGTTCCTGTCCGGATCGATCCTCTCCCTGGTCTGGTCGACGTAGGCGATTCGCACCGTCTCGCCAACCTTGATCGTGCCGTTGTCAGGCTGCTCCTCGCCCACGATCATCTTGAACAGGGTGGTCTTGCCGACGCCGTTGGGCCCGATCACGCCGACAATGCCGTTCGGCGGGAGGCTGAAGCTCAGATCCTCTATGAGCATCCGGTCGCTGAAGCCCTTGCTGAGCTTGTCGACCTCCACGACGACGCTGCCAAGCCTCGGGCCAGGCGGGATCTGGATCTCCTCGAAGTCGAGCTTCCTGTTCTGGTCGGCCTCGGTAGCCATCTCCTCGTAGCGCTGCAGCCTGGCCCGGCTCTTTGCCTGGCGCGCGCGGGGGCTCGACCGGACCCACTCCAGTTCGTCTTCGAGCCGCCTGCGCTTCTTGACGTCCTTCTGGCCCTCAACCTTGAGCCTGGAGCGCCTTGGTCTCCAGGTACGTGGAGTAGTTGCCCTCGTAGGGGTAGGCGTGACCGCGGTCGAGCTCGAGGATCCAGCCGGCCACGTTGTCCAGGAAGTACCGGTCGTGAGTGACGGCTACGACCGTGCCTGGGTACTTCTCCAGATGCTGCTCGAGCCACTGGACGCTCTCGGCGTCCAGGTGGTTCGTCGGCTCGTCGAGCAGCAGCAGGTCGGGTTGCGATAGCAGCAGCTTGCACAGCGCGACCCGGCGCTTCTCCCCGCCGGACAGCACGCTGACGTCGGTGTCGGGCGGCGGGCAGCGGAGCGCGTCCATGGCCTGGTCAAGCTGGCTCTCCAGGTCCCACGCGTTCCTGTGGTCAAGCTGCTCTTGCAGGCCGCCCATCTCTTCCAGCAGCTCATCTGAGTAGTCGGTCGCCATCTGCTCGGCGATCTCGTTGTAGCGGTCGAGGAGTGCCTTGGTATCAGCGACGCCCTCCTCGACGTTCCCGAGCACGGTCTTGGTCTCATTCAGCTTGGGCTCTTGATCGAGCAGGCCGACCGAGAAGCCCGGCATCAATCTGGCCTCGCCGTTGGATGGCTGCTCAACATCCGCCATCATCCTGAGCAAAGTCGACTTGCCAGTGCCGTTCGGCCCGACTACGCCGATCTTCGCCCCTGGCAGGAACGCGAGCGTGACGTTGTCGAGGATGACTTTGTCGCCGTGCGCCTTGCGCACAGCGTGCATCTGATAGATGAACTCGGGCATGCACCAAGCGTAGGGGCAGACAGCCCGCACTTTGCACAGCGGGAGCCGAGTTGATCGCGCAGCGCGAGCTAGCGGCCACTCTCCGGGTCCACCGCGCGGGTCCACCGCGCGGGTGCCGCCGTGCGAGCCGCTGCCCCTGGTGCCGGGCTTAGAAGGGAGTAGCTATCTGCTCAGGCTCAGCCTCCTGATCGCTGATCGCCGACTCGTTGAAGAACGGGTCGTCCGGCCCTGGGTCGGCTTGCGGCGGGAAGTCGCGTGAGTTGCCCGCCAGGTCGCCGTCGTTGTGTCGCTGTGCTCGAGACCGCCGAGCCCGAGATCGCCGCGGCCCAGGTAGCTGCCCGTTCCGTCGCCGCCATCGGCCAGCGCGCCGCCGCCAGACTGCGGGGATGCGTAGGCGCTGTCCTCACCCTGGGGATTCGCGCCATTGCCGTTGGTCCCCGCGAACTCGGCGGCGGTCAGGCCCGTTTGCGGCCTGACCCGCTGGAACTGAGCCACGCCGCGCGACAGGTCATGGCCGACCGAACTTGCCTCGACTTCGACCGCGACCTTCTGCACGCCCTGCCTGTCCTCATAGGTTCGGATCGACAGGCGGCCTTTGACGACGACCGGGTCGCCTTTACGCAGGCATACCGCGCCGTTGGTAGCCAGCCTGCGCCAGCAGATCACCGTGACATAGGACGTGTTGCCATCGGTCCACTCGCCCGTGACCCGGTCTTGCCTGCGCGGCGTCCAGGCGACCCGCATGGACAGGTTCGTTGCACCTGACTTCACCGTCCTGACGACCGGCTGGGTAGCGACATAGCCGGTCAGGCTGATCTGCGCCTCATTCAGATACATAAGCGATCCTCCAGGGCTGGGCGGCAGCAGCGCGCCTGTCGCGCAGGGATCTGCCGCTCCGGCGGGCCTAGCCGCCATCTGCTGCACCTAAGATCGCAGCGCCGCCACCCGAGCGCCGACCCGAAGATCTCCGCTGTGCACAAGGTCCGATCCGGGCCAGACAACTCTGTGGACGGAGTCGGCCAGAGCTGGCTGGGCTCGTCTGTAGACGGATTTGTCTGCCGCGGGCCCGGCGCTGTGGCCTGGGCGGGAGGGTTCTCGTCCTTACCGAGGAGGGTTCCCGGGTTCCTGAAGGAGCGTTGTCGCATGAAGGAGGGTTGTCGTCGTATAGCCCGGTCAACTCTCCTGGATGCGAAAACCCTCCTGCACGATCGCGTTAACCCTCCTGCGAGAGCAGCCTCACCCCGAAAGAGCCGCACCCTTGTGACAGCGCTGGTCCTCCCCCGGCCCAGCCCGCGCTAGGCGGAGGCGTCCTGGGCATGGGCGGGCACGTCCTTCGAGGCGATCGCGAACTCCTCGCGGTAACGGTCGAACTCCTGCAACTCCTGCTCGGCAGGCGCGACAGCCATCTCCCTGGCGATCGCGTCGATGCGCTTCCTGATGTCAGCGGCAAGCTCGGTGTTCTCAGCCGCGACCCGCTTGCGCACCGCGGACAAGCAGGCTGAGGCCGTGAAGGCACCGGCGGCAAGCGCCGCGGCGGCAATAAGCAGCGCCCACAGGATCCAGATCGGATCGGTGAGCAGGCTCAGTGCCCCGCTGGCAGCGCCGAACACCCCGATCACCAGGACGGCGATCGCCCACGCCAGCGCTATCGCCGCGGCGCCAAGCAGGAATCCCTGCCAGAGGCCGGCAGCCCGCCACCAGCTGTCGACGCTGTCCTCTGCGGGCAGTGCCTCGCCGATCGCCTCGCCGATCGCGCCGGGGATCGCGTCGCCGCGCGACCTCGTCGCGGCCTTGACAGATCCCGACCAGGGCTTGGGCAACGGCTCGGCGAGCTGATCCCCGAACTGGGTAAGCGCGTTATCGATGGCCGCCTGCTGAGCTCCGGCCGGGCCAGCCGAGATCGAGCGCAGGTCGTTCCACAGTGCTCCAAGCCGGACCTTGCGCAGGGGGTTGCGGCCGGTAAGCCGTTGCGTAGCCAGGACACTGGCCAGCCGACGAAGTCGGCGGCGCGCAACTCCCTGGCGCTGCTCAGCGAGTCGCCGATAGCAGTCACCCCGGCCGCCGCGTAGAACTCTGCGACCAGCTTGCTCACGGCCTGCGCCGGGATCGACTCGGACTCCTTCGCCGGCGTCACCGGCGTACCGGGCAAACCGCGCGACTACGGTGTCCACGTCGGCGGAGATCCGCGCCGCCGCGCCGCGCCTTGCAGCCACGCCCTCAGCCAGCAGCCTGCGCAGCTCCTCAATGCCAGACCCGGTCACCGCCGAGGAAACCAGGATCGGCACATCCTGCAGGTTCTCGCTGTCGAGCAGCCGCCGCAGATCGGACACGCAGTCGTCGACCTGGGCGGCGGTGAGCACGTCCGCCTGATTGAGCACGACGGCCTGCACATCGGAGTGGCCAGCCAGCGGAATGAGGAATCGTCAGGTGCACGGCGGCATCCGCGTACTTCTGCGGGTCGAGCACCCAGACCATCACATCGGCGAGGCTGACCAGCCGGTCCACCTGACCCGTGGCGTGCCCCATCACCGAGTCATGATCGGGCAGGTCGAGCAGCACGAGACCGGCAAGTCCCGACTCGCCGCCGCCCAGCGCGCTCGCCCGCGAGTACCTGTTGCGCTGCGGCACGCCGAGCCACTCAAGCAGCGCACCCGAGGCGCCGTCGTCCCAGATGCACGCGTGCGCTTCCTTGGTCACCGGGCGGGTGACGCCGACCGTCGAGAAGTCAGCGCCCGCCAGGCAGTTGAAGAGCGACGACTTGCCGCTGCCGGTACCTCCCGCGAGCACTACCACGGTGTGCGCGGACGACAACCGCATCCGCTCGCCGGCCCGTCCGAGTACGTCTTCGGCCTGGCCAAGCAGTTTCTTGCTGAACCCGTCCCGGCCGCTGCGGGCGGTACCGATCTGGATCATCCTGGCGAGCGCCATCAGCCGGGCCGACAGGCCGGGCGTCTGCTGCGCCGCATCGCCGCCATCAGCTCCCGCGAGCACAGAAGCCTGCGGTTTCGACGGCACAGCCATTCTGGCTGCCCGGCTCCCGTCGCGCCTGCCAGCGCGCAGCGTGCTCGCGGGAACCCTGGTCGGCAACGGGCCTGACAGAGTTGACCCGCCATTGCCGCCGTGACCGACGCCACCGGCAGCGCCGACACCACCGGCAGCGCCGACACCACCAACAGGGCCACTAGCGCCGACGGCACCAGCGGCCGGGGTGACGGAAACCTGACGGACGTCGGCAGCGCGACCTGGCGCTGCGGACCGTCGTGGACTCATCGCGCGGACTCCAATGAGTAACTGGCCTGATAAAGGTCGGCCGGCGCGGACTCGTCAGCGGCGCCGAGTGCGTCAACCAGCGCGGTGTACCTGTGCGCTTCCTCGGAGTAAACCACGCTGATCCGCTCGTGCAGATTTTGCCTTGCCTGCCCGCCAATGTCGCGCAGCAGCCCGGCGCCGAAGAGCGTCGTCAGGAGCTGCTGCGGAGCGGCGCTCGCCCCTTCGCTTACCTCGACGTCACCGGCGCCGTAGCCGAGCACGCCGATGGTGAGCACGAGCGCGAGGGACTCAGGGTCAAACGAGGCGACCCTCGAGATCGAGCGCTTGGTGATGTTCTCGGTCTGCACCAGGTGCAGCAGGTGGTCCTGCCAGGCCGATACAGCCCGCGCCGCCCTGGTCGGCAGGTCCTCCGACGACCGCGCGAGCGCGTCAGGCCCGTCGGCCGGGAGCGCGGAGGCAAGCTCGGCCTGACCGCCGGGCGAGTTCCACTTGAGTTCGCCCTGCCACTTGCGCAGCAGCGAGTAGGAGCCCTGGCTGCGGCCGTCCTTGCCCTGGGCGAACGCCGCCTTGGCATCCTGAGCCTGCCCGAGCAGGCCAGCGCCCGCAGGACTGGCCTGCCAGCGCTCCATCGCGTCCTCGGCGGCCCGATCGGCCAGGGAGATCACTAGCGCTTCCAGGCTCGACCGCAGCGCCGCCTTGAGTGCTTGAGCCCGGTTCGGGCTCGCGGCATGCCGCTTGCCGCGCCTGCCGGTCTGCTTTCCTCTGCGGTTTTCAAGCGTGCGGAGGAGATCACCGGTACCTGCGAAGTCCTGCCAGCGCGCCAGTACCTCGCCGCGCAAGAGCGACCCGCTCCTGATCGCCTCGTCGAGTTCGGCCAGCCCGGCCGAGTAGGCGGCGTCGGCAGCCGTGCTCAGCTCCCTGCGCAGCACGAGCTGCATCTCGGACTGCGCGGCGAGCGCCGGCACCCGCTCGGTGAACGTGTCGAGCACGCCCGCCATGGTCTGGGTCAAGATCGCGACCTTGCGCTCGTCGCGCCGCGCGGTATCCGCGAGCCAGGCCCTGATGGGCTCGGACACCTCGGCGGGCAGCCTCGCGTCCACGACGGTCGTCTCGGGGATCACGAACCGCTGGACCTCGCCGAGCCCGTTGGCAGCCAGCATCGCGCCGAAATGCGTGGTGAGCTGCTCGCCTGAGGACTCCGGCACCCGGGACAGCACGACCCCGAGCGAGGCGCCTCGATCCCTGGCGTCCTTGAGCAGCTCCCAGACCACGGCATCGGCGTAGCGGCGGGCGGTGGTGACGAAGAGCCACAGGTCAGACGCATCGAGGAACTGCTTGGCGAACTGACGGTGGGCGGCTCACGACCGAGTCGATGTCCGGGGTGTCGAGCAGGGCGACGCCGGGCGGCATGCCTTCACTTGTCGCGAGCACGAGCAGCCCGTCCCGGCCAGGCATGGCCAGTCCTTGCTGCCTGACCCGCGGCATCGTCGGCAGGAACACGTTCTCCGCGAACCACTTCACGTCATCCGGGTGACAGGCGAGCACCGGGCTGTTCGTCGTCGGCCGGCGAATCCCGGTGGCACTGACCTGGCTGCCGACAATGCTGTTCAGCAGCGTGGACTTGCCCGCTCCGGTCGAGCCGACCATCGCGATCAGGATCGGAGCGCCCGAGTGGCGCAGCCTCGGGATCAGGTAATCGTCGATCTGGCTGAGCAGCTGCTGCCGCTCGGCCCGCACCGGCTCGATCCCCGGGCACTCAAGCAGGAGAACACTGCCGCCTGATAGCGTTCCGCAGTTCCATAGCGCGGCCTCGAGCTTGTGGGCGTCTACTCTGGCGTGCGGCTCGTTCGCCGGGCTCGCGCAGCCGGTGGCTGCGCAGCATGCGGCGCTCGCGTCGCTGCCAGCGCCCCCAGGGCACCGACGCGGGAGCTACTTGCTGACCCTCTTTCATCCTGCGGGCCTCCGCTTGACGAACTGCTGGTCGAAGCACCCATCCAACCAGGTCGATGCTACGGTCACGTCACGTCAGATGCGCATCAATGCTTCGCACACTACCCAGCACTCGACGCGATAGAACGCGACCATGGCGCAATTGTGCGCCGACAAAGCAGGGTACCGCCGACAATGCGGAAAACCAGGACTGACCTGTTACGTGACGGTTGCCCGAAGGGGAGGTTCCCCGCTACATCCGGCCGCCGAATGTCACCCAGTGCAATCTCTCGCTCACGGTTCGGCGTCGGCTTTGTTGCCGGCCTTCCCATCGGGGCGATAGCGACGAGGGCCGCCCGATACACTGACGTGGCATCTCTGCGCCTGCCCGCCCGCGCTGGTCCTACGGCTGCGATCGCGCCGCTATTGGCCGCGATGATCACGACCTGGGTGCCACGAAAGACCGTGGTCCTGCCGCGCAGCAGAGGGCGGTTCAGGGAGCTTTGTGACAGAGCTCGATAATCTCGTTATATATCCACGATGCGCGACGTGCGTGGCAGCGCTGGCGGGATTCAGGATTCGCAGCGGTAGGAGCGCCTCATGTCGGATGGGAATCCATCCCAGCGTACTCGTGACGGGAGGCGCCGGCTTCATCGGGCGGCGGGTTGTCCGCGCGCTGCTCGGCGCCGGACACGACGTGACTGTGGTCGACCGGCATCGCATTTCGCCGACGAGCGGGTGCCTCAGTCGTCGGCGACCTGTGCGACCCGGCGACCATCGGCCGGCGCTCGGCCGCCCGGCCAGGCGACCGACGTGGTCATCCACCTCGCCGCCGATCACCTCCGTGCTGCGCTCGATGGAGGACCCGGTCGGCACCTACAAGCTGAACGTCGACGCCACCTTCAACCTGCTCGAGCAGTCCAGGCACCGCGGAGTCCAGACGTTCCTGCTCGCCTCGACCAACGCCGTCACCGGCGATGTCGGCACCGCGACGATCACGGAGAAGATCCCGCTCCGCCCGCTGACCCCGTACGGCGCGACCAAGGCCGCCGGCGAAATGCTGCTCTCCGCCTACGTCGGCAGCTACGGGATGCAGGGGCGCGGCGCTGCGGTTCGCCAACGTCTACGGCCCGGGCATGGAAGCCAAGGACAGCTTCGTGCCCAGGCTCATGCGAGCCGCCAGGGACGGCAAGGGCGTGCAGATCTACGGAGACGGCACCCAGTTGCGCGACCTGGTGCATGTCGACGACATCGTCGTCCGGCATCTTCACCGCCTGGAAGGCGGGTCACAATGGCCCGCTCATCCTCGGCTCGGGTGAGTCGGTCACGGTCAACGACATCCTTGACGCGGCCAGGGCGGTCACCGGAGCCGAGATCCCCGCGCGAGCACGTTCCCGCCAAGCCAGGCGAGATGCCGGCCGTCGTCATCGACATCTCAGCCGCCAGGGCGCTGGGTTACGCGCCCAAGATGGACCTCAAGGCAGGCATCGCCACGGTGTGGCCAGAGTTCTCGGAGACATGCCAAGTGACATCCAGCCAGAGCAGGCACGGGCAACGTTGCCAGCCGCACGCGCCGCCGACGACGAGGCCGTCGATGTCGCTGCCATCGAGGCCTTCACCAGTCAGTACGGCTCCCGCGCGACCGCCTTGCCGCCGCTGGCTATCGTGATCGCCGCCTTCAACGAGCAGGGCTCCATCGGGCCTGTCTCGAGGCGCTGCCGCGGACATCTCCGGCCTCGAGGTCGCCAAGATCGTCGTCTCCGACGGCTCGGCCGACGGCACGGTCAAGGAAGCCGATGCCGCTGGCGCGCTGGTCTGCGATGTCGCCGTCAACAGGGGCCAGGGCGCCGCGCTCAGGCTCGGCTACCGGCTCGCCCGCGAGGGCGGCGCCGAGTACATCGTCACCACTGACGCGGACGGCCAGTACAACCCGGCCGAGATCCCCGGACTGCTCGCTCCGCTCCTGGCGGGCGAGGCTGACTTCGTCTCGGGCTCGCGTACCCAGGGCAGCGAGGAAACCAAAGACCCGGTGCGGAAACTAGGCGTCCGGGTATTCGCGTTGACGATCAGCATGCTCACCGGCCAGCGGATCACCGATCCTTCGTTCGGGTTGCGCGCCATGCGGTCCGAGGTAACCGGCAAGGTCAGCCTGCTGCAACCGCAGTACCAGTCAGCCGAGCTGCTCATCGGCGTCATCGCTCACGGCTACAAGGTGCAGGAGCGCCCAGCCACGATCCACAAGCGCAAGGTCGGCCATAGCAAAAAGGGTCACAACGCCCTCTACGGCCTGTACTTCGCCAAGGTCATCGGCGGCACCTGGTGGCGCGAGCGCCGCCGCCGCAACAAGCCCGCAAGCTGAGTCTTCGTCCGGGCGGCCTCGACCACACCGGTGAGGCCGCCGGCTGCGGGAGGCCTGCCGGCGCTACTGGGCGGGCTTGTTCTCCTCGTCTGATGAGGCTGGGACGGTGACCGGGGAGAGCGACTCGGTCTCGATCGGGCCAGCCGGCACGTCCGCCTTCGACGAGCGGTCCGCGAACAGCAGGTAGTGGAAGATCAAGAACCTGATCACGAACGTCAGGCAGTTGGCGAGGAAGTAGACGCCGCCGACGATCAGGTGCTCCTTGAAGTGGCGGGCGTCGAGCGAGACCGCGATGCGCAAGCCGAGCTTGGTCGCCAGGCCGAGTACGAGCCAGGCGCCGATCGACACCATCCAGAACGGGATCGTCTCGCGCAGGAGGCTTGGCTTGCCCTTGCGGCCCCAGGCCTTGCGGCTGAGGAAGTAGCTCACGATGGAGCCGGTTATCCCTGCGCTCACGCCCGAGATGCCACCGGTCACGTGCAGTTCGATCAGGATCGCCAGCACGATCTGACTGGAGACCAGGGAGACCGCGGCTACAGCTGCGAACCTGACGAACTGGGTGCCGAACTTGGTGCGTAGCCGGTTCGCCAGAGCGGCCGGTAGCCTATCGATGAGCTTTGGCATTTATGTCCTTGCAGGCGAAGACACGCTGGTGATCCAGACACATATACAGTACGGGAACGGGTCGGAGTCGTGATGAGAACTCCCCATCAAGGTGACGGCACTCGCAACTTCGACTAGATCCCGGCACAGGGTAGTACCCGCTGCACAGTGGTCGAAGCCACTTGCGGGCAAGCTACGAAAAGGCGGCCGGCCGGTCTTCATGGCTCGCCAGGGCCGGCGAACTTATCAGTGATCGTGATGGCAGGAGCAATTCGGTGAAGATCTTGATATTGGGTGGCGACGGCTACCTCGGGTGGCCGACCGCCCTGCATCTGTCCGACGCCGGCCATGACGTCGCCGTCGTCGACAATTTCGCCCGGCGCGGCTACGACTTCGAGATGGGCGTAGAGAGCCTCGTGCCGATCGAGAGCCTGCAGGCCAGGATCAGGACCTGGCATGAGCTGACCGGCCGCTCGATCAGATGTTACGTCGGCGACCTGACCGACGCCGACTTCACGTACCACGTGGTACGCGACTTCGAGCCCGAGACGATCGTGCACTACGCCGAGCAGCGCGCGGCTCCCTACTCGATGGTGGACCGCAAGCATGCCGTCTACACCCAGGTCAACAATGTGGTGGGCACGCTCAACGTGCTGTACGCGATCGCGGAAATCGACCCGGACATCCACCTCGTCAAGCTCGGCACGATGGGGGCGTACGGGACGCCGAACATCGATATCGAAGAGGGCTGGCTGGAGCTCGAGCACAAGGGCAGGAAGGACCGGGTGCTGTTTCCCAAGCGGCCCGGCTCCTACTACCACCTGTCGAAAGTGCACGACAGTCACAACATCGAATTCGCCTGCCGGATCTGGGGCATCAGGGCCACCGACCTCAACCAGGGCATCGTGTACGGCCAGCAGACCCCGCAGACGGCTCTGGACGACCGGCTGGCGACCCGGTACGACTATGACGCGGTATTCGGGACGGTGCTGAACAGGTTCGTCATCCAGTCGGTGCTCGGGCTGCCGCTCACCGTGTACGGCAACGGCAGTCAGGTGCGCGGCATCATCGAGATCAGGGATACGGTGCGGTGCCTGCAACTGGCCTGCGAGAACCCTGCCGACCGGGGCGAGTTCCGGGTATTCAACCAGATGACGCAGTCGCTGTCGATCACGTCGATGGCCGAGACCATCGCCAGGGTGAGCCCGGAGAAGGTCAGCATCGAGCACCTGACGAACCCGAGAGTCGAAGAGGAGGGGCACCACTACAACGTGGTGCACTCCGGGCTGGTCGAGCTCGGCCTGGACCCGCACCTGCTGTCGGACACGCTGATCGAGTCTTTGTTCGAGATCACCAAGCGCTTCGCGCACCGCGTCAGGCCCGAGGCGATGACCCCGACCATCAACTGGCGGAAGTCGGTCAGCCAGATCGGCCTGTAGCAGCCGTGGCCGGGCCGCGGTCACTCGCACATTCAGGAAATCGAGGTCGACGTTGAGAGTGTCGCCGCCAAAGGTCCGCGTCACATTCCCTTTGAACTGATGAATGCGCTTGTGCCTGCGCCATTGCCGGTCACCCAGATGCCGGTCAGACGTCGATCGCGAGCCGTTCCACAGTGCGTCGAAGATGACATTCGGCATCGCGAAACGCCGGCTTCGGTAGTGCCTGGCCAGGTCGACGATGCCGGAGTCTGAACTGCTATAGACGCCGGAGGCGAACCCGAGCCGGTGCAGCTCGCGGGTCCACGCTGACAGGAAGTGCAGAACCGGCAGCTCGGAAGCCCTGCGCTGGAACGCCTCCATGTCGTAGTAGAGCGGTGTACGCGGCCCGAATCCGAGTCGTCTCGCCCGCATGACCGCGTCCCTGGCGGCCGCCCTGCCCTGGCGTCGCGGCGAGCCTAGCTCGCCGAACGCGGCCTGCGGGCCGGCGTAAAGCGGCATGAAGCGCCAGCCAGCCCGCGCCTCCGCGGTCACCCAGCTTCTGCTGAGGTTGGGCTGGGCGCACGCCCTGTCAGCGCCGCCGATGTAGATTCCCACCGCCCGGTAGGGCGACCCGCGGAGCCAGGCCCGCATGTACTCGCGGCTAGGAGCGGCGCACAAATCGAAGCCGAGGCCGATGTAGCTCGTCACCGCGGCCGACAGCGGCGGAGTAGTCATGCTGCCGGGCTGGGCCAGCGGATTCGGGGGCACGACCAGCGGAGCGGGCAGGCGGGCGCTGGCCAGGATCCGGTCAATCGCCCTGGGGTCGGCGTCGAAGGTCGCCAGGATGCTGATACGCGGTGCGCGCACGGTGATCTGCCTGGCAACCGGGTCTTCGGTCGAGGAACTCGCCGTGCTGGCCGGGCCTGGCTGAATCAGGATCGACTCGGTGGTGCCGAGCAGCCAGCTCGGGCAGAACTCTGCGCGGTTCACCGCGCCCAGGTACACCGCGTGCTGATCAAACCGGACGCAGCCGCGCGGATGGCGCTCATCGTGAACCACTGGCCACGTCAGCGGCACCCGGAAGACATAGCCAAGGTAGCTGACCTGTCTTGTGGGTACCGGGCGTGCCGCCGAGGCGCTGGCCCGCTCATCCCCGGGCGCGGCAAGCGCCAGCGTCACCAGGCAGCACAGCGCTCCGGCCATGCCGCCGCTCAGCCTCATGACAGGCGCCCCCCGTAAATGCAACCGCTATTCCCCGGACATACGGCCGCGCACGCGCAGGCACTATCCCCGCCTCATTAAATTGCCAATGCGTGACGCCCAAGCGGCATCAATTTTACCTTGCATCGCAATAAAATGAGATTATTATTTGTCAGCCAGAACGGTAGCGCGACGCGCCGGTCGCAAATCAGAATACGTTATTCCGTCTTAACCGTCGCGGGTTAGTACCCAGCGATCTGCGGCGGCATCGCTGCACAGCCGGAAGCCGGTCGCCGGAACGTTCTTGCCAGGTGCGGCGCTGACCCGCCAGCACCGCCAGTCCCGCCTTCCGGCCGGCTCGTGATCGTGCTCGCCGGTATCCTGGGCCCATTCGCTGACCGCGGCGGCGGCCTCAGCTTCACCTGGACGTTCGAGGATCGCCAGAACCGTATACAGGCGTTCACGCCAGACGAACCGGGTCGGCCGGCCGTCTTGCATCTGTACGTGCACTGGCTCCGCACGCGCTGCGCTCATCGCCTCGTCCCCGAGCTCAGGCGACGTCCCGCGCGGGTGCGGGAATGGCCCGGCCGCCTTGAAGCGGCTTGCCTCGTCGCGCTGTTCGCCACCTAGGGGAAGACAGGCAGCTCCTGTAGTTCGAAAATATATTCGTATGTACTCGAACACAAGAGCCATTCTCAGAAAATAGTTCGGTATTTATCACTTCAAGTGGCTGAATCAAACAAGAGGGACGCATGAAGAGCAGGTGGTCGCAGTGCGGCCGCGGTTCAAGTGTGACCTATGTTACGACCGACCAAACTATGGCTGCGGCGCGAAACCCGGCATGGGGAAGGCCGCGAGTAGCTCGCGGACGCTGGCGGCGATCCGCTCGATCGCGGGCTCGTCGTCCTTTTTAGCGGCGGAGATCGCCTCGTCCATCCAGGCCGCGACCTGCGGCATGTGCTCAGGGGTCAGGCCGCGCGTAGTGATCGCCGGCGTGCCGATCCGCAGGCCGGAAGGATCGAACGGCCTGCGCGGGTCGAATGGCACCGTGTTGTAGTTGACCTCGATCCCAGCCCGGTCCAGAGCCTTGGCCGCGGGCTTGCCCGGGATCTCCTGAGCGGTCAGGTCCATCAGGATCAGGTGATTGTCCGTGCCTCCGGAGACCAGCGTGTAGCCGCGCTCAGCCAAAGCGTCGGCCAGCGCCCGGCCATTAGCCACCACCTGGTGCGCGTAGGCGCTGAACTCAGGCCGGGCCGCCTCTCCAAGCGCCACCGCGATCGCCGCCGTGGTGTGGTCGTGCGGGCCGCCCTGCAGGCCGGGGAACACGGCCTTGTCGATCGGCGAGGCGTGCTCGGCATCGCACAGGATCATCGCGCCGCGCGGGCCGCGCAGCGTCTTGTGCGTCGTCGTGGTGATCACCTGCGCGTGGCCAGCCGGGCTGGGATGCGCTCCCCCGGCGATCAGGCCGGCGATGTGCGCGATGTCCGCGACGAGGACGGCGCCGACCTCGGCCGCGATCTCGGCGAACGCGGGAAAGTCGATCGTGCGCGGGATGGCCGTGCCGCCGCAGTAGATCAGCTTGGGCCGCTCGCGCCTGGCGAGGTCCCTGACCTCGTCGAAGTCGATCCGGCCGGTATCGGCCCGCACGCCGTACTGCACCGGCCTGAACCACTTGCCGGTGACCGAGACCGACCAGCCGTGGGTCAGGTGACCGCCCATTGGCAGCGCCATGCCCATGACGGTGTCACCGGGCGAGAGAAAGGCGAGGTAGACAGCCAGGTTAGCGGGCGAGCCCGAGTAGGGCTGGACGTTGGCGTGGTCGACGCCGAACAACTCCTGGGCCCGCTGCACCGCCAGGGTCTCGAGCGGGTCGATGAACTGCTGGCCCTCGTAGTACCTGCGGCCCGCGTAGCCCTCTGAGTACTTGTTGGTCAGTACCGACCCGCTGGCTTCGAGCACGGCGAGCGAGACATAGTTCTCCGACGGGATCATGCGCAGCTTGGAGAACTGACGGTCCGCCTCGGCCTCGATCAACTCAGCGATCTGCGGATCGGTGGCGGCGACGTGCGGGATCTGCGGCTGATGCATTTGTTCCCCTCCTGATCCTGACCCTACTAGGCACCCATGATGGCGGAGGGAGCGCGCCCGCGCACACCTGACCGGGGCACCAGGGTACCCCGGGCCGGCCCCAGGAAACCCCGGGCAGCCCGGCGCCCCGGTCAGGTAGCACTAGCTAGTGATCGGACTTCTCGATCACCGGCAGGTTGGCGCTGTTGTCCTTCACCCTCGACGCGTGAACGTTGCTGCTCGAGATCGTGAAGGCACCGGCCTTGTCGCCAGCGGCCTTGTCGGACAGCACGTCCACGGTGGCGTCGTGGATCTTGCTGAACGCGATGAAGCTGGCGGCGGACTTAGAGCCGAACGTCTGGCCCGGGGAGCCCGCGTACTGCAGCACCTCGATGCCGACGTTGCCGTGCTCGATCGTGGTGTGCGTCACGTTCGCCGCGCCCTGGTCGAGGACGATGCCCTCGTACCGGTTGTCAGAGAACGTGTCGCCACTGAGCTGAACGGCCGGCTTGGTGATCACCCGGCCGCTCGGGTCGGCCGAGTAGTACACGCCCATATCGTTGTTGGAGATTGCTGAGCCAGTCAGCGTGCTGCCCACGGCGGCTCCGAAGAAGAGCACGCCGGCGGACTGCGTCTGGGTCAGGCCGTTCGAGCCGCACGGAGCGGCGTTGTCGGAGCACTCGTTGCCGATGATCCTCGAATCGGCAATGCTGGCCTTGCCGGAGTTACTGACCTGGATGCCGTTCTGGGCGATGGCCGACGTAGGCCCGGCGCCCGCGACGGTCGCGTGGTCGATGCTGGCCGTTGAGCGCCAGCCGTCGATCGTGATGCCGTTTTTCTGATAACCGCTGACCGACGAGTCAGCCAGCGTGAGATGGCCGACTTCGACCGGAGTCGTCCAGGCCATGCCGACCTGGATGCCCACGCCACCCTGGCAGCCATTCAGCGGGACCGCGCCCGCAGCCGTGACCGCGGAGTTGGTGAACGCGAGCGTGGCGCCGCCGCCCACCAAGATCCCGTACAGGCTGTCGTTGCACGTGCTCGCCGGCCAGGCCGCGCTGACTACTATGTTGCTCAGCGTCACGGCGGCATTGCCGCAGATGGCTATGCCATCTTGATCCGGCTGGAATGAGCCGGTGCCGGGCGCCGTGTCGCACGGGGTCGTCGAGTTCGCGATCGACTGCGGCAAGGTGACGAACACATTGCCCCGGCCGATGATCGTGACCGACTGGGTGATCTGCAGCTGCTCCGCGTACGTGCCAGCGCACACCTGAATGGTGGAGCGGGCCGGAGCCGCGTTGATCGCGTCCTGGATGGCATTGAACCCAGGCTTGCCGCAACTGGTGCCGTTCCCGCTCACCGTCGTCGCCGAACTAACCCAGAGCGTCGTCGGGCTAGCCGCGTGCGCGGCCGCCGGAACGATCATGAGCCCGGTTACGGACATAGCAGTCGCGGCAAATCCTGATACTAATAGACCTGTAATCCGCCGCATTTAATCCCCTCCAATTGACGGACCTGACGTATCAATCGATAACGTCACGAGTCACGGTAACAGCAAACATTTGTCCGTTCCATCCCGGGTCATGGCCAGAAATTGGGGATACCAATTTCACAAACAGTCCCTGAAGAATTTAAGGATGAAAGAGATTCGTCCCCTGATGCCCGGTTCCAGAGGTCAGCCGACCGGCCGGCTAACCTACCGGTGACCACTGGCGGCACCCTCCCCTGACCAGACGGAGCAGCATGCGCATCGGGCAGATCGCCATCGATACGACCCCGTTGCGTGAAAGCAAGGACTTCCGGCTGCTCTTCACGGGCAGGCTTGTCTCCCAGGCCGGCAACGCGATCGCCACCACGGCCGCCAACTGGCAGGTATTCGCCCTTACCCACTCCTCGCTCGACGTCGGCCTGCTGACCCTGGCGAACAGCGCAGGCATGTTCGCCGGGCTGCTCACCGGCGGCACCCTGGCCGACAGTCACGACCGCCGCCGGGTCATGCTCGCCAGCCGCACGCCGCTCGTCCTCGTCGCCGCCCTGCTCACAGCCAACAGCCTGCTGCACCACCCGCTGCTGTGGGCGCTCTACGTGCTCGTGCTGTTCAGCGGCGCCCTGTCCGGCCTCGGCTCCCCCGCCTCCACGGCCGCCGTGCCCGCCGTCGTCAGGACCAGCCAGCTGCCCGCCGCCGCCGCGCTGAACGCCATGGGAGGCCAGCTCGGCCAGCTCGGCGGCCCCGCCCTGGCCGGCCTCCTGATCGCCGGCCCCGGGCTCGCCGTCTGCTACGGCATCGACACCGTCTGCCTGGCTATCTTCGGCCTGACGCTGTATTTCATCAGGCCGCTGCCGCCCACCGCGACGGCGGGCCGACCTGGCCTGCGGTCCATGGCCGAGGGCCTGCGCTACGTCACCCGCAACAGCGTCGTCGGCGGCATGCTCGCCGTCGACACGAGCGCGATGATCTTCGGGATGCCGTCGGCCCTGTTCCCGGCGATGGCGAGCGAGCATTTCCACGGCGGCTCGGCGACGTTCGGACTGCTGGCCTCCGCGCCCGGATTCGGTGCCCTGATCGGCGCCGCGACCAGTGGCTGGACCGGCCGCCTGCGCAAGCCGGGTGTCGTGGTGATCATCGCCGGACTGGCCTGGGGGGCGGCGATCATAGCGTTCGGGCTCAGCGACAACCTGGCCCTCGGCCTGGCCTTCCTGGCGCTGGCCGGAATGGCCGACCTCTTCTCCGAGGTGCTGCGCAACACGCTGCTCCAGCTCTATACCCCCGACCAGCTCCGCGGCCGGGTCACTAGCGTGTACCTGGCCCAGGTGACCACCGCGCCCGCGCTCGGCAACTTCGAGGCCGGGGTCGTGGCGCAGCTCTTCACCACGACGATCTCGGTCGTGAGCGGGGGACTCGTGTGCGTCGCGGGAGCCCTCCTGCTCGGCGTGCTCAACCCGGCGCTGCGCCACGCCAGCCTGGCCGGCCCGGGCAAAGACCAGCCTCCCGGCAAGGACCCCGACCCCGGCGGCGAGCTCACTCCCCCCGAGCCCGCCTCAGCCTGATCTTCGCCGGAGCCGCCCGAAGCTACGAGGCGCGACCACGCCGCCAGCGGGCGAGCTTACGGTCGGCGAGTACCTGGCGCACTACATTCCTCCCGGGTATTCCAGTGACGCCGCCGCCGCCGTGAGTCGATGATCCGGCTTGATAGAGCCCGCGCACGGGGGTTCGCAGATCCGCGTAGCCGGCGGCCGGCCTCCCGTGGAACATCTGGCCCATGGTCAATTCACCGTGAAAGATGTTGCCGCCGACCAGCCCGTACTCCTCCTGCATCTGCCGCGGCCCGATGACCTGCCGGCGGCTGATCGACCCGGTGAATCCGGGCGCGACCGCCTCCAGCCGCGCGATCACCCGGTCGGCGTACGCGGCGAGTTCCGCCTCGTCGGGCTGATCGGCGTAGCCGTGCGGCACCCACTGGGTAAACAGCGACATCACGTGCTGCCCGGCCGGCGCCAGCGAGTCGTCGAACACGCTCGGAATGCAGATGTCCGCGAACGGCACCTCGGAGGGCCGGCCGCGACCGCGTCCTGGAAGGCACGTTCGACGTCGTCGAGGCTCTCGGCCAGGACGATCGTCCCGCCGTGGACCTGCGGGTCGAAGCCGGGGTGGCTCGCGAACACCGGAAGCCGGTCGAGGGCCAGGTTGATCTTGACCGTTCCGCTCCTGGTCTGCCAGGCCTTGATGTCCTCAACGAAGTCCGGCGGCAGCACCCCGTTCTCTATCAATTGGAGGAAAGAAATTCGCGGGTGCGCTGTCGTGATCACGGTCGCCGCCCTGACCTCCTGGCCATTGCCGAGCGCGACGCCGGTCGCCTTTCCTTGGCTGGTGGTGATCGCGGTGACTTCGGTGCCCGACCTGATCTCCGCCCCGAATGACCGCGCCGCCGCTGCCAGCGCCGCGGTCACCGCCCCCATCCCGCCGCGCGGGAACCCCCACGCCCCGGTCTGGCCGGCGGCGTCCCCGATGTGATGGTGCAAGGTCACGTAACCGGTGCCCGCCGAGCGCGGCCCGGCCCACATCCCGATCACCCCGGACACCGAGAGCACCCCGCGCAGCGCGTCGCTCTCGAAATACTGGTCGAGCAGGTCGGCGATGCTCCCGGTGAGCAGCCTGGTGATGTCGACCGCCAGCCGGGTGTCGACCTTGCGCAAGTGCCGCAGCAGCGCTGCCTGTCCAAGGAGATCGGCTGGCCTGCGCGATCCGAGTTTGGGCGGTATCTGATGCAGCAGCGGCCCGAGTATCCCCGCGATCCTCGCCAGCCGGGCATCGTAGCCGGGGTAGTTGTCGGCGTCCGGCCGGCTGAACTTGGCGATCTGCTCGTGGCGCTGCCCGGGGTCGTCAGGGAGTTGCAGATACCGCCCGTCGGCGCGCGGCGCGAAGTAGCCGGCTTGCGGATAGACGTGGTACCCGTGCCGGACGAGTTCCAGGTCGGTCACGAGGTCAGCGGGCAGCAGCGAGACAACATACGACAGCGACGTCACCGTGTACTCCGGGCCAAACGGATGCTCGCTCACCGCCGCCCCGCCTATGGTGTCCCGGCGCTCGCAGACCAGCGTTCTGAGCCCGTGCTTGGCTAGGTAAGCGGCCGCGACCAGCCCGTTGTGCCCGCCCCCGACGATCACCACATCCCACTGCTCAGCCAAGGCCGGTTCCCTCCGGTTCGTCACCCCGCCAACTTTCGAGCTACGACCTACGAGATACCCCAAACCGGGCATACCCACGCCCCAAGGCCACCTCCCCGCCCCGCGCCCGCCTCCCGCCCCGCGCCTGCCTCCCGCCCCGCGCAGGCCCCGCCCCGGGCGACTGCCCGGCAGTTGGTCCAGCTGGCGTGGCCCGCACCAATGTGCCGTTGGTGTTATTCCTGCCGCACCAACGGCACATTGGTGCGGCTCTTGCGGCGGTGAGCGGTTGATCAGCACCCGGACGGCAGTCGTGCCGGGTGCCGGGTGCCGGGACGCGGGCGTGATCTTCCGTGATCACGACCGTGGGCTTGATCACGGAAGTTTGCCCAGGTCGGGGCACGCGTGATCCTCCGTGATCACGCCCGGCCACATGATCACGGAGAATCACTCCGGTACCCCTGCCGCCCGGAACCTGGGCAAGTCCCAGAAACACGAGCGAAGCCACCTCCCGCCAAGGCTCACAACATCAAAACGTGAATTGACACCCGATTTACCCCATCAATTCGCGCATCCATGCGGCCGATCCAGTGCGGCGCCGCCATGAGCTGCACCCTCCGCCTCGCGACGCCCCGAGAATTGTCAGACCCTCCTGGCAGCATGGGATCAGGTCAGCAGACCAGGTCGGAGCGGGCGCAACTGAGCCGGCAGACTCGATCAGACCAGCCCGGGGACGCGGTCGCCCGCACGGTGCACACTCTCCGGATCGGCGTAGTGGGTCGGCCCGGCAAGGCCAGGATTTCGCGCAAATAAGCTCCGTGCCGACGGCGAAGATCAGGAGGGTGCCGTGGATTCGCAGACTTTCACTATTACGCCGAAAGGACCATTTTCACTCGCGCAGGCAGCGCAATTCGGATTCGGTCAGCGTTCGGGTGGTGAGTGGGACGGCGTCATGCGACTGGCTTTCTGCCTTGACGGCTACCGCGAGTACGTAGGAGTTGAAGTTCGCCAGGATGGCTCTGGCCTCGTCCGCTGCCTAGTCCAAGACAGCGCTGGTGATGTATCTGCCCTAAGCCGCCAGGTCGCGCGGGTATTGTCACTCGATCACGACGGTACTGAGTTCGCCAGGGTCGGGGAGCGCGACCCGGTGATCGGCAGGCTGCAGGAGGTAGCGCCTGGGTTGCGGCCGCCGCTGTTCTACTCGCCGTATGAGGCGGCGGCATGGAGCATTCTGTCAGCCAGGCGACCCGCCAGGCAGATGATGACGATCAGGCACCAGCTCAGCCTGGCCCATGGCCGCAGGTTCGAACTCGCCGGTCAAGAACTCGCGGCCTTCCCGCTGCCGGAGGCGTTGCTTGCGGTGGAGTCGTTCCCGGGCCTTTCGTCGGAGAAAGTCGAGCGGCTGCACGGCGTCGCGAAGGCGGCGCTCGGCGGCCAGCTTGACTCCGGTGCACTGATGGCGCTTGGTCCCGATGAGGCAATGTCAGCATTGCAGCTCATCAAGGGCATCGGACCGTTCTACAGCTCGCTGATCGCGATCAGGGGTACTGGCTTCGCAGACGTGCTGCCAGTCGCCGAGCCTCAGGCGCTGTCCCTGACTGCGCGGCTCTACAACCTCGGTGAGCCTTTGTCCGAGGCGCGCTTCCGCGAGCTGGCCGAGCCGTGGCAGCCGTTGCGCACCTGGGCGATCGTCCTCATCAGGGCCGTCGCGCCGCGACTGCTCGATACCCAGGCCCCGGCGGCTCCCGTGGCGGTGGCGGCCTAGCGAGATCCCGGCGCCGGGTGGTCTAGCGGAATTGCAGGCTCGGCTCGACCACCCGGTGCCAGCTAGCCCGCCCAGTGCCAGCTAGTGACCTGGCCGCCCTCAATTCGCGTGGTACCCGCTGACGTGTTCGCGTCGCGCCAGATTGTGTAGGTGCCGGCCGCCAGTCCGGGATAGACGGCCGCGTACACAGGCTCGGCGCTACCGACTCGGCGCTCCCTGACCAGCGCGTGCGTGCGTCGCGCATGATCCTCGTCGCGCTGGGTAGCGGCTTGCACGGGACTAATCTCGATCTCGGCGCCGACCAGGTCGGGCGGAGCGTAGAGCACGAGCGCGCCGATTTCGGCACCGATGTCGAGTACGACGCAGCTCTCGTCGTCTGGCCCTGGCACCTCCTCCCCTGTGGTGCCAGGGCCAGACGGCTGACCAGTGCCGACCGACTGACCAGTGCCTGCCAGCTGATCACCGCCAACCGGCGGGGAACTCCTGGCTGCGCCGGCATCTTGATCAGGACGGGTTGTTGTAGCCGTCGTACGGAATCCCCATGTAGGGGAACCTGTTCAGCGGCTTGTTGTTGACGCTGGCGCCCGTGAGGCCGTCGGTCAGGATGCGGGCCACGTTGTCCACCTTGTAGTGCGGGTCGATCAGCGGATAGGTCAGGCCGGCGATCGCGCGCAGCTCGATCGTCACGACATCGTCTTGGATCCGCCGTCCATTGGGGAATCCGGCCAGGTCTCCGCCGAGCACCCCGAGCGTGCTGAAGCGTCGCGACCGCATCGGCGTGGGCGGGATCGAGGTATTGAGCCTGAGCATGTCGGCCTCGGTGTGGCCGGTGAAGTTCGTGAACCCCTTGATCAGGCCGCGCGGAATCCCGGTCAGCAGGATCGCTTCCAAGTCGAGCCTGGGCTTGCCGGACGCATTGAGCGCGGCTAGGTGCGGGAAGACCCCCGGGTACAAGATCGGCAGAAGATTCGCCAGTTCGGGATGCGCGTAGAACGAGGCGAACTGCTTGTCGTGCGCCGGTGGCTGCCGGTTCCAGTAGTCCTTTTTCGCCAGCGCGATCAGGACTTCGTTGATCAGCGGGTTACCTAGCCTGGAGACCTGACTGAACGGGCCGGTCGGCCAGCCGCCGCTGCCGTCCTCGGCGTCAATGTGGACCTTCTGCCTGCTCGCCGTCGTCCAGACGCCGATCGTCGGGCGACCTCGGTGCGCGAGTTGCGAGATTGGCACCTGGATGGCGATCGTGTGAACGTTCAGCCTGTTAGTGGCGTTCACGCCCGGCGCCGCCTTCAGCCCTGCCATTTTGCCGAAGATGTTCGCTTCCTGGAATGGCCGCAGGTTGGCGAGGTCGAAGATCGAGCCGAGGTCCACGTAGAACTGCTCGGCCCGCTGACCGGCGAAAACCTTGAGGCCGCCAGGCAGCGAGTGCACGGCTTTGCTGCCGAGGTTCCGCTCGTAGCTGGGAGTCGACAAGATGCCCACGTTGCAGGGCGGGCAGGCCAGGTTTTCCCCGAGTACGCGATGTCCGCGCTTGTCGACTCTGGTGACCGAGTAGAACTGCTTGCTGTTCCAGGTCTTGTCGCTGAGCGACTTGATCGGCCCGGTGTTGTAAAGGAAACTGCCGGGCGTCGTCAGCCTGGTATGGAAGCGGAACTGATAGGTGATGTCAGGCCAGCCATCGCCGGTATTGTCGATGTTGATCTCGTAGAGCACGCCAGATCCGAACTCGTAGAAATTCGGGCCGCCGGCTGGCTCCTGCAGCGGGATGTAGTTGGCAATCAGCGTGGCCGTGCCCGGCCGGTCGGGGCTGACGAAGGCATAGACATCGGTGCTGTCGGCCACCGGGTCCTTGGAAATCCCTGGTGCCTCGCGATGTGATGACATGGCTAGCTCACCTGCTCGCTGGTCGTGCCCGCGGCTCGCACGAGGCGGGCCGCGAGGTCAGGGTCGCGCACCTGGACCTGGCTGGTGCCCCGGAACAGATCGATGCGCCCAGTCGCGGCGTCGCGGACATGGGCGACAACCGGACCGGCCGTCGCCGCCTCGGCCGCGCCTGCCTCGTCATGCTCGCTGTCCGCATGAGGCCCGGCGTCCCGGGATTCTGACGCTGCCGCCGCGAACGCCTGTCCCCCGAGTCCGGCGAACGCGGTCGCCGCGATCCCCGCGGCTCCGACGCCCGCTGCCCCCCGCAGCACGGACCTGCGCGACGGGACGACCGATTCCCCCCGGTGCACCGCATCACCCGCTACTTCAGGGCTGAACTGATCCCGTGCCATTTTTTGTCTCCTTAAGTAAGCGGACCTTGGCGTCGGCCTAGCGGACTGACAAGCAACCTGTGACAACTTATCGTCACTGACACGTGACTGTGAGTAATTGACGATCGTCATCGTGAGCGTGTCAGAGCCGCTAGGCCCCGCGTTGTGGCATTGGTGTGGCTCTTTCTGGGTGAGCCAGCCGGGTGGTGCCGGGTCCGGGAGGGTTCTCGTCCTTACCGTGGAGGGTTCCCGGGTTCCTGAAGGAGCGTTGTCGCATGAAGGAGGGTCGTCGTCGTATAGTCCGGTCAACTCTCCTAGATGCGAAAACCCTCCTGCACGATCGCGTTAACCCTCGTGCGAGAGCAGCCTCACCCCGTAAGAGCCACACCCTTGTGCCTGGTGCAATTCAGCGACTTGAAGGTGAGCTAGTGCAGGCGATGACGGAGCTACCGGACCTCGTGCTGCGGGCGCAGGAGGTGGCCGAGCAGGCCGGTTTCCCGCTGACCAGGCAGCAAGCGCGGCAAGCGCGGCAAGCTGACGCTGGGGCGCCGCGGCCGTCGGCGTGCTTGCCTGGCGTCGGCCGGTTCCTCGCGGTGCTGGCGGCCGGATGCGCGGGCGGCACCATCGGCGAGTTCGGCACCGGGGTCGGGATCGGCGCAGCCTGGCTGGCCAGCGCCATGCCGACCGACTGCCGCTTGATCACGGCCGAGATCGACGCGGCGAGGGCCGCAGCGGCACGGCAACTGCTCGCGGCCGATCAGCGGGTCGAGGTGATCTGCGGCGACGCCGCTAGCGCGCTAGCTGGGCGAAAGCCGTTCGACCTGATCTTCGCCGACAGCGGGATCAGGGACGACGACGCCTTCGCCAGCGTGATCGACCTGCTGCGGATCGGCGGCCGGGTTGTCATGGACGACGTCACGCCACAGACCGCGCTCCCGGCCGACTCGCCGTACCTTGCTGATGACGCTAAGCGCGGGTTCTTCACCAGCCCGAGACTGATCTCCGCCGAAGTAGTCCTGCCCGACCTGGCGAACTCATTGCTGGTCGGCACCCGGATCGCCTGACGCCAGCCAGCACCCGACCGGCAACTACACCCGGCCGCCAGCTACGCGTGGCTGTTGCACTGCAGGTTCGTGGTCGGCTGGCCTCTGGCGACCCATGGCCAGGACGTACCGCAGAAGCCCAGGTACGGCACGGCCGGGAGCAGGTTCTTGTTGTAGACGAGCACAAGGTAGTTCCCGACCGCGTACACGTGCGCGGGCAGGCCGAACGCGCCAGTGAGGCCCTTGCGCTTCAGGCAGAGATCGCCGCAGAAGTCGGTCGAAGTCCAGATCACGAAGTTCGCGTAATGCTGATGCGGGTCGTACCAGGTTGAGTCGGTCTCGAAGTTGGTCGCCAGTACCGTGTCGTTGTAGGTCCGGATCGGCCGCACCATGACGTTGTCGCCGGTCTCGGCGGTCACGCTGCTCGCGTTCCAGTACGCCGGCGAGGCCATATTTATAGTGGTGCTCCTGCAGCCAGGCCGCGACGAGGTGGTTGGCGTTGGGCTTGGGCGTGGAGGACGCGTTGCCGACAAGCATCACGGCGACGGCGAGGAAGGCGACGCCAAGCGCCGGCAGCAGCCGGCTATCGATGACCTTGCTCCCCAGCACCCGCCCGGCGAGTACCGCCCCGATCGGCAGCAGCCCGACGATCTCGTTGGAGTCCGCCTTGGTGCCGAGCAGGTAGGCAGCGAGCACGGCCACGAACGCCACCGCGAACATCTGCGCGATCTGGTCGTCCTCGACATAGATGTGCCTGAACACCGCAGATGAGCGCCCAGATCACCAGCGCCAGGCCGATCAAGTGAATGGCGGCGACCAGGACTGTCCCGCCGAGCACCTGGCCGAAGAAGTCGGAGCCGTAGACGAGCAGAACGTTCTCGATCTTGGTCCAGAACGTCGAGCCGATCTGGTCCGGTCGAGCCGAACGCGGCGATCGGCGTCCGCACGTAGAAGCCGCCGGCTTCCATGATCACCTTGAGCACGACCTTGGCCAGGCCAGCCGACAGCCCGGCGGCCACGAGCATCGACAGGTCGTAAAGCTGCCCGCGCCACGGCCCGCGCCTGCGGTACATCCGCAGCGCGGACACCGCCGCGATCGGCAGCGCCCCTTCGACGAGCACCAGCGCGTCGGCTACCTGCGCCCAGGTCAGCAGCACCACGATGACGATCGGCAGCCACCAGCGCGGCCGCACCCGGTCGATGACCAGGTAGATGAGCAGCAGCGGGACATGCGTGCCGATGTGGTCGGGACTGGCCATCAGCAGGGCGGTCGCCGGACCCAGCGTCGGCGCCAGCATGATCCCGACGGCGATGAAGGTCCGCACCCAGGCTTCGCTTGCCGGTCGACCGGCCGCGGCCAGGAACCCGGCCATGACGACCTGGAGGAAGTAACTGAGGGCGGCAGCGTTGGCTACGGTGTTGCCGCTCAGGCCCCTGACCGCCTCGACGACGGCGTACTCGGGGATCTCCGTGGTGTAGAACGACACGTCCGACAGCGACCAGCCGTGCAGCAGGAAGTTGCCGTGCAGCATGTCCCAGCCCTGAAGCGCCTGGGACGCCCCTTCCGAGATGATCCCCTGGGTCTTCGCCTGGGCCAGGTACGCCAGGCCGAGCAGCACTATCCCGAGCGTCACCAGCGCGGGGACCACGTAACGTGGGTTCATGAACACGGCCGTGAATCGGGAGCCCGATGACGGCTCCGGCGCGCGATGCTCGCTTGGCGCCTCGCCTGGCGCCTCGTCAGACGACTCGTCCGACGGTGCGTCCGGCGGGCGTTCCACCTCAGAAGATGCAGTCACAGTGCTTCCTGGATTACTGGCGGAGTTGGGGAGCGGATCGCCGCCCGCACCTGAAGATGCGCCCGTCCATCCGTCAACGGATCGGGGCGCCTGGCCCATCGGGTCCACATCATACTCATCAGGTTCGATGACTTACATCCTTCTCGCTTCACCGCATATCAAGTCGGCGCGCCGTCCTGACCGCGGGAGGCCCGACGGCCGCAGGTCCGCTGTTTGCTCTGTGCCGATCTACCTGGGCGAGAGTATCCGGCGCAACGCGATCGCAGCTCATATCCTCGCGATTAGGTCGCACAATATGTGAAAGGATAGCCAGCCCGAGGACCGGCCCGCCCCAGCAACGTGCCCGCCAGTCTGCCAGGTCAAGCCTCGAGTCTCAGTGTTTGCTCTGCTTGCTTACCCCGCTCGCCTCCGGGAACCCGGCTCGCGGGCCCCGGGCGCCCGCGGCGAAATCCGCGCTGCTGGTAGAGTTCCCACCTGGCAACGGGGTAGGCCGACGATGTCGGCTCCCGACAGGCCCGAGCAGCCCTAGGAAGTGCGGATGAGGCAGGCGCTGCCGGCGGTCCGCGTTCGTCCACGGGCATACCGGCGGGTGCCGTAGCATGTCAGTCCTGCTTACTTTCATCCCAAATATCTTGACCGGAGGTACTCTCGGTGTCGGCTTCTTCGGTGTCGGCTTCTCGTGGCCATAGGGAGTTCACCCGCGACGTCGTCGTCATTGGCGGATGCGGGCACGTCGGGCTGCCGCTAGCGATCGCATTCGCCGACCGCGGATTGCAGGTTGGCATCTATGATGTCAGCGAGAGCGCGGTCGCTACTGTGAGCGCCGGTCAGATGCCATTTGACGAAGCCGGCGCCGCCGACGTACTCAAGCGGGTTGTCGCCGAAGGCAAATTGGAAGCGTCTGTCGACAAAGCGATAATCGCGACCGCCACACACGTCGTGGTGGTCATCGGAACGCCGGTCGACGAGCACCTCAATCCGGACCAGTCCGCGATCCCCGACGCGCTGGCTAAGTTCGCTGACCAGTTGAACGACGACCAGATCCTGATCTTGCGCAGCACTGTCTACCCGGGCGTCACCGCCCTGGTCGAGAAGAACCTCGCCCAGCTTGGCCTGCACCTGGATGTGGCCTTCTGCCCCGAGCGGATCGCCGAGGGCAAGGCGATGACCGAGTTGTTCGAGTTGCCGCAGATCGTCTCGTGCCGGTCCGAGCGCGGCCTGGAGCGGGCCAGCGCCCTGTTCAGCACGCTGACCTCCACTCTCGTGCCAATGTCGCCCGAGGAAGCCGAGCTTGCGAAACTCTTTACCAACGTATGGCGGTATATCAAGTTCGCAACGGCGAATCAGCTTTACATGATGGCCAATGATCGCGGCCTTGACTTCGAGCGGATCAGGCAGGGTCTGATGCTCGATTACCCGAGGGCTACCGATATGCCGGGCGCTGGTTTCGCCGCTGGCCCTTGCCTGTTCAAGGACACCATGCAGCTCGCCGCGTTTAATAACAACAACTTCGCGCTCGGTCACACGGCGATGGCCATCAACGAGGGCATGCCGCTCTACCTGGTGCACAAGCTCGAGCAGGACCACGATCTCGCCGAGATGACCGTCGGAATTCTCGGAATGGCATTCAAGGGCGGCTCCGACGACATCCGCTCGAGCCTGTCCTACAAGCTCCGCCGGATCCTGGCCTTCAAGGCCAACAAGGTCCTGTGCACCGACCCGTACGTCAAGAGCGACCCCCGCATCGTGCCGATGCAGCAGGTCTGGACGAAAGCGACCTGCTGGTCATCGCCGCCCCGCACCCCGAGTACCGCGACCTGGCCACCGACAAGCCGGTAGCCGACATCTGGAACGTGCTGGGCAAGGGCGTACGAGTGTGAGCGAGGAACCCCGCATCACGATCGTCATCCCCGCGTACAACGAGGGCGACAACATCATCCCTGTCCTTGACCGGATGTTCGAGTCGGTGCGGCTGTCCTGTGAAGTACTGATCGTGGTCGACACCGCGGACGATACGACGATCGCCGTCGCGGAGGAATACGCTCAGAAGGAACCCAGGCTGCGCTACCTGGTCAACACCTACGGCCGGGGTCCCGCTAACGCGATCAGGTTCGGCATCGACTCCTCGGCCGCGAAGATCGCCGTCGTGACGATGTCCGACGGCTGCGACGACCCGCGGCAGATCGACGACCTCGCCAGGCTGGTCGAGCGCGGCGTCGCCGTCGCCTGCGCCTCCCGCTACATGGCCGGCGGCCAGCAGGTCGACGGCCCGCTGCTGAAGGGCTTGCTCTCCAGCGTCGCCGGGCGCTCGCTGCGCCTGCTCGCGCACATCGGAACCAGAGACGCGACCAACTCGTTCAAGGCTTACTCGACCGAATTCGTCCGCTCCGTGGGCATCGACTCGCGAGACGGCTTCGAGATCGGCATCGAACTCACCGCCAAGGCCAAGCGAATGCGGCTGCCTGTCGCCGAGATCCCCACCATCTGGCTCGACCGGCAAGCTGGCATGTCCAATTTCAAGGTGGCCAGGTGGATACCCAAGTATCTGCGCTGGTATCGCTTCGCCTTCGGCCCGCGCCTTTCCGCCGAGCAGGTGCGGGAGCGCATGTCAGGGAAATCCCAGAAAGGTAAGTGATGGAGAAGGTTCTGGTCAGCGGCTCGGCTGGGTTCATTGGCGGTTATCTCGTCGAAGAGCTTCTCGGCCGCGGGTACGAGGTTGTCGGCATCGACAACTTCTCCAAGTACGGCCGGGTTCGCAAGTCCTACGACGACAACCCCCACTACACGCTGGTCGAGGGCGACTGCCGCGACATCGAGCTGATGACCAGGCTGCTTGAGGACTGCGATCACTTCATCGCCGGCGCGGCGATGATCGGCGGCATCTCTTACTTCCACACCTATGCCTATGACCTGCTCGCCACCAACGAGCGGATCATCGCGGCGTCCTGCGACGCCGCGATCGCCGCCCACAAGAGTGGCGCTGGCGCGGCTGCAAGAAGGTGACCTACATGTCATCCTCGATGGTCTTCGAGAGCGCCGACCACTGGCCGTCGCACGAAGGCCAGGAGCGCGAGGTACCTCCGCCGCTGTCGTCCTACGGCTTCCAGAAGCTGGCTGTCGAGTATTTCGCCCGCGCCGCCTGGGATCAGTACAAGCTGCCGTACACGATCGTGCGCCCGTTCAACTGCGTGGGCACCGGCGAGAGCCGGGCGCTCGGCGACGAGGAAATCCTGTCGGGCAACGTCAAGCTGGCCATGAGCCACGTCGTCCCCGACCTCGTGCAGAAGGTGCTGAAGGGCCAGGACCCGCTGCACATCCTCGGCTCAGGCGACCAGATCAGGCACTACACCTACGGCGGCGACCTGGCCAAGGGCGTCGTGACGGCCATGGAGCACCCTGAGGCGAAGAACGAGGATTTCAACCTCTCGACCGCCCAGGGCACCACCGTGCTCGAACTCGCCGAGGTGATCTGGCACAAGATCAAGGGCGCGGACACCGAACTCCGCGTCGTCAATGACGACCCGTTCGAGTACGACGTGCAGCGGCGAGTCCCCGCGACCGAGAAGGCCAAGCGAGTGCTCGGACTTCGAAGCCGAAACCTCACTCGATCAAATGCTCGACGAGGTAATCCCGTGGATCGCCGATGCCGTCAAGGCAGGAACCATTTAAGCGGAAATTATCCCGGCCCGGCTAGCCACCGCCTCTAGGTGACTGCCGCCCGTGGCCGGTCCGCGCGCACGTCGGGGCACCCAGCCGCTAGCCAGGCCAGCCGGGTGCCCCGCTCCAGGTCAGGACCCGCTCGCTGTGAGGCGACACGCCGGGTTAACTACCCAACGCAGACGTTCGATCACAGAAAGTTGCTAGTGTCACTGGCGCGCCAGGCTATCTGACGAGGATGAGCTGGAGGCCCCCAGTGGTGCCAGATGTACGCCGCACGAGCTATTTCAAAGTTCAGAATGTTTGTGAAGGTAGCGACCCGAGGGTGACGATCGTGATCCCGGCGAGCGGTCAGGCGACGACCATCGCCGGGGTGCTCGACCGGCTGTTCGAGGCGGTCACGCTGTCGTGCGAGGTCCTTGTCGTCGTCGGCGACCCGAGCGATCCGGCCATGCCGGTCGTCCTTGACTACGCCGAGCGGGAGTCGCGGCTGCGCTGCCACGTCAGCAGGTGCGGTCCCGGTTCGGGGAACGCCATCAGGTCAGCCATGACGGCCGCCCGCGCCGACGTCATCGTGGTGACGATGCCCGATGGCCGGGATGATCCGGCTCAGATCGACGACCTCACCCGCCTGGTCGAACGCGGCTGCGCCGTAGCCTCCGCCTCCCGCTATTCGCGCGGTGGCCAGCTCGCCGGAGCGCCCCGGATGCGCAGCTTCGTGTCGCGCGGCGCCTGCCGGTCACTGCGGTTGTTCACGCGGATCGGCACGAGCGACGCGACAAACTCCTACAAGGCGTGCTCAGCGGCGTTCGCGCGGCGGGCGGGGATTGACTCGGCGGATGGGTTCGGGGTGGGGATCGAGCTCACTGCCAAGGCGCGACGGCTCCGGCTGCCGATCGCGGAGATCCCGACGATCAGCGTGGACCACCTCGCCGGGGTGTCAGGCTCCGAGATCGTCCGCTGGATTCCCAGATACCTGCGCTGGTACTGGTTCTGCTTCGGCCCGCCGCTCACCCTCGCCCAGCTCAGGGCCAAAAGCGGCCCGCGAGTCCCCGCCCAGCCCGCCCCGAGCGCCGCCAGTTAACCCGCTGGCGGGCGGAGTCCGGCTGGGCAGCCGGTCCAGCGCAGCTCGGGCGGGAGGTGACCGGCATCGTTGAAGGTGATCAGTGCCGCAGGGCGGTCAGGCTGGTAGGCGATGACGGACAGCCCGCAGTTCATCTGGTTGGTGCCGAGCCAGCGCCAGTCCGGCGCGGCCATCGCCTGGGTGACGAGCCAGCCGATCAGCAGGTTGTGCGTCACGACGAGTTCACGGCTGTTGCCGTCGCCGTCCGGCCGGGTTCCGGCGCTGGGCCTGGCGAATTGCCCGGCCGCCGCCGCCGCGAGGAGCTGGCCGCCGGCTCGCTCGGCGGCGTCATAGCCGCTCATGAACGCGGCGAAGTTGCCGGGCAGGCCGGTGAGGTCCGGATCGGCGGGGACGTAGTCGCCCGCGAGGTCGGTAGCCCGGACTGAGGCGCCCGGCGCGTACTCGGCGATGATTCCGGCGGTTTGCGCCGCTCGCTCCAGCGGGCCGTGGTGAATGACCGCCAGCGACGCTCCTCTCAGCCGCTCCCCCGTCAGCCTGGCCTGCTTGCGGCTCCTGGTCAGTCGCGCTTCGGGCAAGCCTCCTGTAGTTGCCCGAGAAGTGCTATTGCAAGTTGTTCGCAGGTTTCCCTAGACTGGCCGGACCGGCGCGGCCTGGGAGGGACAGCTTGCTGATGCGCGATGCCTCCGGGCGTCTGGCGAAAGTGCGCGATGCCCTGAGCCCAGGTGAGTGGGCCCGGATCGGCGGCATGACCGGCGTGATTGTCTTTTTGCACGTAGCTGGCTGGGGGCTGCTGGCCGCTGCGGTAGCCGGCCACTACCACATCACCTCGACCGAGATCTTCGGCTTCGGGACCGGCATCCTGGCGTACACGCTGGGGATGCGGCACGCGTTCGACGCCGATCACATCGCGGCCATCGACAACACCACGCGCAAGCTGGTCAATGACGGCAAGCGGCCGCTGTCGGTGGGCTTCTTTTTCTCGCTCGGGCACTCAACGATCGTCTTCGTGCTGGCCGTGCTGCTGAACTTCGGCATCCGGGCGCTCGACAACCAGGTCAAGAATGGCGGCTCAAGCCTGCATCACGTGACCGGTGTCATCGGGACGTCGGTGTCGGGAGGCTTCCTCTACATCCTCGCCGCGCTGAACATCGTGATCCTGGTGGGCATCGTGCGGGTGTTCCGCGACATGCGCACGGGCCGCTACAACGACGAGCAACTCGAAGCTCAGCTCGACAAGCGCGGCCTGATGAATAGGCTACTCGGCCCGCTGGCCCGCAAGATCGATACGCCGTGGAAGATCTATCCGATCGGGGTACTGTTCGGCCTGGGGTTCGACACCGCTACCGAGATCGCGCTCCTGGTCCTCGCCGGCACCGCCGTCGCCAGCGGGCTGCCGTTCTACGCGATCTTGTCGCTGCCGTTGCTCTTCGCCGGCGGCATGTGCCTGTTCGACACGGCCGACGGCTGCTTCATGAACTTCGCCTACGACTGGGCGTTCTCCAGGCCGGTCCGGAAGGTGTACTACAACCTCACGATCACCGGGCTGTCGGTCTTTGTCGCCTTCTTCGTCGGCACCGTCGAGTTGCTCGGCCTGCTCGGGCAGGAGCTCCGGCTGCACAGCGGATTCTGGAAGTTCATCGGCGGCTTCAACATCAACAAGGCCGGCTATGTCATCGTCGGAGTCTTCGTCGTCACGTGGGCGGTTTCCCTGGCGATCTGGCGCTTCGGCAAGATCGAGCAGAAGTGGGACATTGCAGCCGCCCAGGCCAAGCCAAGCGACTAGCGACCCCCGGGCCGGGCCGCCCCGGGCCGTTCGAGGCCCAGCTTTGTGACTTGAGTGCGGCTCTTTCGGGGTGAGGCTGTTCTCGCAGGAGGGTTTTCGGGTTCCTGTAGGAGGGTTTCCGCATCTAGGAGAGTTGACCGGACTATACGACGACAACCCTCCTTCATGCGACAACGCTCCTTCAGGAACCCGGAAACCCTCCACGGAAAGGACGAAAACCCTCCCGGACACGACAACCCTCCGCCGGAGCACGACAAACCCTCCCGGACACGGCACCACCCAGCTGGCTCACCCCGAAAAAGCCACACCCAAGTCACATTGCCGGTGTCCCAGCGCCGCCGCTGTGGCATCGCTGGGCCTGCCCCCTGGCCATGGCCAGCCGGGATCTCGCCCGATCTGTCGGCGTATCCGCCCGGGCGCCCGAATCTCCCGGCTCAGCTTTTAGAATTTGGTTCTAGTATGCTGCTCCTGCCGGCCAAGGCCGGCCCGGATTTGACTCGGGAGGCTGCTGTGGCGTGGGACTTCTCGACTGAGCCGGAGTTCCAGGAGCAGCTCGACTGGGTCGAGGAGTTCTGCCGCACCGAGGTCGAGCCACTCGACCTCGTTTTCCCGTTTGCCGCCTGGACGCACGAGCCCAAGGTCAAGGCGCTCGCCGACGCGCTCAAGCAGCAGGTCAAGGACCGGGGCCTGTGGGCTCTCTTTCTGGACAAAGACCTGGGCGGGCCTGGCTTCGGCCAGCTCAAGCTGGCCCTGCTCAACGAGATCCTCGGACGCTACCGCTCGGCGCCCGTCATCTTCGGCACGGCGGCGCCGGACACCGGCAACATGGAGATGCTCGCCGCCTACGGCACCGAAGAGCAGAAAGAGCGCTGGCTCGGGCCGCTGATGAACCAGGAGATCTTCTCCGCGTACTCGATGACCGAGCCGCAGGGCGGGTCGGACCCGAGCCTGTTCAGGACCCACGCGACGCGCGACGGCGACCGGTGGGTCATCAACGGGGAAAAGTGGTTCACCAGCGCGGGCACCCGAGCCGACATCATCTTCGTGATGTGCACCAACGGCATGTTCGTGGTGCCGCGCGAGACGCCCGGCGTCGAGATCATGCCGTACCCGCCGCTGCACAACCACATCAAGTACGAGAACGTCGCCATCCCGGCCGACCACCTGCTCGGCCCCGAGGACGGCGCGAAGGTGCTGGCCCAGCGGCGGCTCGGAGGAGGCCGTATCCATCACGCCATGCGCACGGTGGCGCAGGTCAAGCTGGCGTTCGACATCATGTGCGAGCGGGCCTTGTCCAGGCAGAGTCACGGCAAGGTCATCGGCGAGCACCAGATGGTGCAGGAAATGATCGCCGACTCCTACGCCGAGATCACCATGCTGCGCCTGCTCGTGCTGTGGACGGCCTGGACGATCGACAACTCCACCACTCGCGAGTCCCGCACCCAGATCGCGGCCTGCAAGTACACCTGCGCCAAGGTGCTGCGCGAGGTCAGCTACCGCGCGCTGCACATCCTGGGCTCACTCGGCACCACGGACCTGACCCCGCTGCAGGCCATGTGGGCGAACGCCCCGACGATGGCCATCGCCGACGGGGTGGACGAGGTGCACAAGGTCACTGTCGCCCGCAACGTGCTCAAGGGCTACGAGCCGCATCCCGGCCTCTGGCCGACCGAGTACATCCCGGCCAAGCGCGCGGAAGCGCGCAAGAAGTTCGAGGACCTGATCGCCGCCGACGAGACGCTCGCGGCCTGGGCCGACGCCGCCGCCCGCCACCGCACCCCGCGCCCTTAGCTTCGCTAGTCGCGGTCACGCTGCCGCGCGATCCATCGTCCATGCGCCTACTTCACCACAAAGCCTCGCCAGGCGTGACCGGTCCACCGCTCGATGATGGCCTTGCTGCCAGTGCTGCCAACCGCCCAAGCCTGGCCGGCCTTGACGGCGACAGCGGTCAGCTCGCCACCGGTGACCGGGCTGTGCTGCAGCGACCAGGACTTGCCATTCCAGTGTTCGATCACCGTCCCCAGGCTGAACCCAAAGTCGGTATCGACGCCGACCGCCCACGCGTTCTTCGCCGAGGCGGCCGCGACGCCGGTCAGGATCGCCCCGCCCGACTTGGGGCTAGCGCTGTGCTGGACCTTCCACATGGAACCGTTCCAGCGCTCGATCAGCGTCTTGTCGGCTATCCCGTCAGCGATTCCGCTGACTGCCCAGGCGTTCTTAGCGGAGGTGACTGCCACCCCGATGAGAGCACCTGTCGCCGGGCTGGGGCTGCGCTGTACCTGCCACGTTGCGCCGTTCCAGTGCTCGATGAGGGGACTGCCGTTGTGGCCGATGTTGTCCCCGACCGCCCAGATGCTGCTGGTCGAGGCGACGGCGACGGCGACGAGGGTACTCCCTCCATGGACCGCTGGGGCAGCCACTCGCCTCCAGGACTTGCCATTCCAGTGTTCGATCACCGGCTGGGTCCCCTTGGCGCTCATAGCTCCGACGGCCCAGATGTCGGTCGCTGAGATCGCTGCCACGCCGTCGAGCTGGCCGCCGCCGGCAAGCTTCGGGCTGGCTACCTGCTTCCACGCCTTGCCGTCCCAGTGCAAGATCAGAACTTGATTGTCCCTGCCGCCGACCGCCCAGAGGTCGCGGGCCGAGACGGCGGCTACAGCCGACAGCGTGGCATTTCCAGACACCGGACCCGGACTGGCCACCTGACTCCAGGTCTTGCCGTTCCAGTGCATGATCAGCGTCTTGTTTTTGACTTCGCTAAATAAGCTGACCGACCCGACTGCCCAGACGTTGCTCGCGGAAATCGCCGCGACTCCGAACAGCGCGCTGCTAGAACTGCCTACGGCTTGGTCGAGGCCGACGGCTGACGCCGGCTGCGCCGTCGCCAGCAGGCCTGTCGTGAGCAGCCAGGCGATCAGCGCCGGGACGCCACGCCCTCTCGACCAGCGCCCACCCGATTCGCGGGCCGTTAACCCGCCCGCTTCCGATCCGCGCGCTGTCGACCGTGTTCTGACCATGTTCAGATACTTCCTTGGTACTCGGCGAGCAGTTCCAGGCAGGAGCGATGTTCCGTGATCACGCCCCGAAACATGATCACGGAACATCGCTCCCGTGCTCCGCGCCCGGGTCCCGGCCGCGACGGCGCCTCACCACTGAACAACCAAAGGCTCACCCAGAAGTCGGGTGGCCCGGGGGAATTTCACCCCCGGGCCACCCACGGATCCCGGCGTGACAGTCTCCCGTCACCGGGCTCTTCTCGTTCTTACTGCCAGGGCGAGGTGACCCATCGCCAGTGGGCGAAGTAGCCGGGGCGGCTGGCGACCGCCTGGCTCCATGCCTTCATAGCGGCTTTGAGTGCCCTGAGCCGCTTGTATTTCCGCCGCATCCATTTGATCAGGTAGTAGTTGATGCGGGCGAGCAGCGGATACAGTGCGGACCGGCGGAACTTCCCGCAGGAGTTCATCCAGCCGCGCACGACGGGGTTGATCCACTGCGCGATCCCGGCTTCGGTGAGGCTGACGTGCCGGTGCAGTTTCCAGTCCCGCACCTCCTGGCTGAGCCTGGCCATGGCGGAGCCGCTGATCGCGGGACCGTACCCGGTGAACCTGCCGTGCTTGCCGCTCATGCTGCGGGCACGGAACGTGAACCCGAGGAAGCCAGACGACACCGGCCCGTCATGGGGGCGGCGCCGGTTCCCGTCCTTGCAGTACACGATCCTGGTCTTGTCCGGGTGCAGCCGCAGGCCCGCCTGCTCCATCCGCTGCCCCGGCGCGGCCAGCACCTGGCGGGCGCGGGCCTCAGAGCGGCAGTGCACGACCGCGTCGCCGGCGTACCGCCCGGACGGGCAGCCCGGGAACTCCCGGGCCATCCACGTGCCGGACGCGTAGTGCAGGAACAAGTGAGCCAGCACGGGCGAGACCGAAGACCCCTGCGGGGTGCCGCGGTCCCGTTCCGCCAGCGTGCCATCGGGCATCTGCACGGGAGCGGCCAGCCACCGCTTCACGTACAAGATCACCCAGGGCCCGGTGACGCGGGCTTTCACGGCCCTGAGGACCAGGTCCCGCGGAACGCTGCCGAAAAATTTCTGCACGTCCAGGTCAATTACCCAGTCGTACTTCCAGCAGCGCTCCTGGCATGCCCCGACCGCACCGGCACTGACCGCCCCGGCCGGTACCCGCAGGAGTCCGCGTGGAACACCGGTTCCGCGACAGCCCCGATCCGGGCCGCCGCCACGGTCTGCGCCACGCTGATCCGCGATCACCGGCACCCCGAGCATCCTGGTCCCCGGCCCGAAGGCCTCAGGGATCCCCGCCGCCTTCACCGGCGGCGGAAAATAGCTCCCCGACGACATCCGGTTCCAGACCTTGCACAGGTTGCCCTCCAGGTCCAGCCCGGGAACGCCGCCAGCGTCACCTCGTCCACCCCAGGCGCGCCCTTACTGGCACGCACCTTCAGCCAGGCCCGCCGCACCTCCTCCTTCGAGATGCCAGACGGCTTGCCTGACGGTCTCTGCTCATCCACCCGATTCCTCCCGGGAACGCTGGCTGATCACGTAAACGAACCACGAACAAGCCGGTCCCTTCGCTCCGCCCCCACCGCGCCAGGCAGGGACATCACAGCTACCATGAACCGGTCCGACCGCGCGCCAGACGGCAACCGGTACTCAGCCCCTCGCGCTTCAGGCACCTGGGGGCTCTCCCTCCCACCGCCCCGCCGGGGGACAGCAGTTTCCGGGCACGCTCTCCGCCGTTCCGCACAAGCGCCGCAGACCAGGCTCGCGCCACCTTTACGCCGGGCACCGCCTGGCCAGCGATCCGGGCATCCGCCAGGCTCATCCCGGGCTCAGACTCCACAGCCCGGTCCTGATGCCATCTTAAAGGCTTTCCGACGCCTCAACGGCGAACCCCCAGCACGCCAGGGGCTTTCAGCGCAACGCCTTCCTGATCCCCGCCTGACACCTCAACCGGTGCCTTTTCCTCACCCGCTCACCACGACAGTCTTCAGCTAACGCAGCAGGAGGCGGTTTGAAGCCGCCCCCCGAAGGACGGCTCCGAAGGGCCACAAAACCTTCATCACCCATGCAGCACGACAAGAAGTCACTCAGCTACCTACCAAGCAACCTCCTGTCTTCGACGCACACAGAGCCACACCCCTGTGACATGGGTGCGGCTCATTCGGAGTGAGCCAGTTGGGTGGCGCCGTTTCCGGGAGGGTTTTCGTGCTCCGAGAGGAGGGTTGCCGTGTTGGGGAGAGTTCTCGTACTTACCGGGGAGGGTTTTCGGGTTCCTGTAGGAGCGTTATCGCGTCTAGGAGGGTTGCCCTCAAATAGTCCGGTCAACTCTCCTAGATGCGAAAACCCTCCTGCACGATCGCGTTAACCCCTCGCGAGCACGGACACCTCGGGGAACGCAGCCAGGTTTCGCCTCGCGACGGCGGCGAGACCGGCGCCAAGTCATCTCGGCACGGCGGCGCCGCACGAGGAAGAGTGGTTCACCAGCGCGGGCACCCGTGCCGACATCATCTTCGTGATGTGCACCGCCGACGAGACGCTCGCGGCCTGGGCCGACGCCGCCGCCCGCCACCGCACCCCGGGCCTCTAACTTCGCCTGACCGCGACAACAAACAAGGTCATCGACGCGAAGAACGGCCGCGTCTCCAGATGCTCGAGGAACATCCCGGCCGCCTCCGAAGTGAGATACCCGGCTCGCACTGCCTTGTCGCTGACCCGCTTGAAGCCGAGGATCTTGTCCGCGCTCCGCACATCACGAAACGCCGTCGTGATTGGCACGACGTTGTTCGCCGCCAGCCCGGCATCGGCGGCAAGCCGCACTAGCTGCCGCCCGATGCACGAGTTCCGTACCACCCGATCGGTGAGGAACCTGGTGTAGGCACGCGGCAACGCCAGATCCGGGTAGTCGATTACCAGCGTGTCCCAGTCAGGCTCGGCGAACACCGCGCTGCCGCCCGGCCGCAGGACGCGCCGGACCTCGGCCAGCGCGCCCGCCGGATCGGCCACATGCTGCAGCACCCGGTCGGTGTGCACCCGATCCGCGCTCGCCTCGGGCAGCCCGATGGCGTGAATATCGCCATGCACGACCCGCACCCGCGGCAGCGCCGCTACCCGGCTCGCGGCCTCGCGCACGGCGGCCGGATCGCTGTCCACCCCGATGACCCGGCCGCTCTCCCCCGCCGCCTCGGCATAAGCGGCCAGATCGGCTCCCGGCCCGCACCCCAGGTCCACGACTACGTCACCGGCGTCAATCCCGAGCTCGGCCACCGCGAGGTTCTTATAAGCCCGCCCGAGCCTGGACGCCGCGATCCGCATCAGGTAGTCGTCTGGCCTGACATCTTCAAAGTTCATCGGGTTCACGCCGTCGTCCATAAGCCTCATTTCACCAGGAAACCGCGCCAGGCGTGACCGGTCCAGCGCTCGATGATGGCCTGGTTGCCGGTGCCCCCGACCGCCCAGGCCTGGCCGCCCTTGGCTGCCACGGCGTTCAGGTTGCCGTCCCTGATCGGGCTGTGCTCCAGCGACCACGACTTGCCATTCCAGTGCTCGATCACCGTCTCGAAGCTGAACACGAAATCGGTGTCGATGCCGACCGCCCGGGCTCGGGCTGGCGACCTGGCTCCAGGGCCCTGCCGTTCCAGTGCATGATCAGCGTCTTGTTGGTGGTCTCGCCGAAGCTACCGACCGCCCAGACGTCGCGGGCCGAGACCGCCGCGACGCCGAAAAGCGCGCCGCGAGGAATGGCTGCCGCCTGGCCATGACCCACGGCCGACGCGGCCGGCGGCATGAGCAGGCTCGCCGCCGACAGGCAGGTCAGGGTCAGCGCGGCATAGACCGCCCGCCGTAATTGCGTCACGCTCGGCTCCTCATCAGCTGCTGATGCCCGTCCTGCTCAGCACGGCCGCGTAGACCGGACCCGGCAGCAGGTCGGTGATCTGCCAACCGGAACGGGCCGCGAGCGCGGCGAGTTCAGCGCTGGACATGGTCAGCCAGTCGAACCAATCGGAGGTGAACTGCTGGTAGCGGACCCGGAACCGCAACTGCCCCGGCATCCGGCCGCGCCGGCGATTGCGGTCTTGGTAATCCAGATGCACCTGCTTGCTGCTCTGATACGGATCAAGGCAGGTGCCGATGATCACCCCTCCGGGCCGCAGCAACGCTCCGAGCGCATCGAACATCGGCCCGGCCGCTTGCCCTGAGGCCAGCAGGCTGAGGTTATTGCCCAGCATGAGCGCAGTGCCGAAGTTCCCGGCCAGGCCGCCCGCAGCCGCCTCCCGCACCGAGCCAAGGTAGACGTCGCGCACGCCGCGCAGCCGGCAGGCTTCGGCCGCGCCGGGCGACACCTCAAGCGCCGTGACCTCGTGACCCCGGTCTTGCAGCGCCAGTGCGATGCGACCTGACCCGGCGCCAATATCGAGCACCTGCCCGCGAGCTCTCGCCAGCGCCCAGACATCCCGCTCGGGCATCGCGTCCAGGTAGTTGAAGGCGTCGACGTCGATCCAGCCGTCATCGCGCTCGATGACCACGGCTTTAGCCGCTCCCCCGACCATGTCGACGAGCGCCATCCCGAACGCATCACCCGCCACGGGCGGACCGACCTCCACGCTCATGCCACCTGATCATCGGCCACGCCCGTCACCACGGCAATCGATTTTGAAAGCGCAACAGCGGCAGGACGGACCACGCCACAGCGCGTCGAGTTCGTGCGGCCTGAGTGCGCTAATCCGGGCGGGATCTCAGCAGCTCACCTGCGTTCACCGCGATCTGAACGGTATTGCCCGGCGGGGCGAGCGGGCATGCCCAGGCGGCGTCGTAGGCGCAGGACGGGTTGTAGGCGAAGTTCAGGTCGATGACCAGATGGCCGTCCCTGCCGCCCAGGTCGGCGCCCTTGACCGTGTCGAGCACGTAGCGCCCGCCGCCATAGGTCAGGCCGCTGGTGTCCTTGATCGGGACGAAGATGCCGCCGCCGTAGCTGGCCAGCCACCAGACGTCCAGGCTGCCGACGCCTGGCAGGTGCACGACGCCCGCGCGCTCGAAGGGGACGGCCCCGTCGGTGCCGGTGACCGACTCGATCCGCTGGGAGGCGACCTCGGTGTCGATCTTCGCGATGAACCTGAGCGCGGGGTCGTAGGTCGCGACGGGCACTCCGGTGAAGCTAGCGCGCTCGGCGACGGGGATCGGTGACTGGACGTGGGTGGCGAGCAGCCGGTCGCGGCCCTCGCGCCAGAGCCGGTGCGCCTGCCGCACGTCCGCCGTGGCCCTGACCAGCGCGTACAGGGCACCTACCTGGCGGCGCCAGTCGAGCAGGGAGGCTGCGTCTGTCCTGCGGGCCGGCTCGCCTTCGGTCACCTGATCTCCGCTGGCGCGCGCGGCGCGCGGCTGCGCCAGTCGCTGGCGAGCATGGCCATGAGATCGGCATCGATCCACTCGCCGTGCCAGTTCAGCGCCTGGCGCTTGGTGCCCTCGAGCACGAAGCCCACCTTCTCGTAGACGTGGCGCGCGCGCGGGTTAAACGCGTAGACCTCAAGCTCGATCCGGTTCACCCCGACGGTGTCGAAGGCGTGGGCGAGGATCAGCGTGGTCGCCTCAGTTCCGAGCCCGCGACCGTAGAACGATTCGTTAGCGAGCAAGATCCGGAAGCCGCATGACTGATCGGCGGGGTCGTCGGCCACGTCGACGGGCCTGAGCGTGACCCGTTCGCCGCTGAGCGTCGGCTTGTCGGCAAAGGTCAGCGAGGGCCTGGGGCTAACGCTCAATATGCTTGCGCCTCTTATCGCTTCTGCGCAGTCTGCGGCTGACGTCGACGCCACCGAACACGCAGATAGCGTGGATACGGAGCACCGGAGCATCGGGCGGCACGTCGACGTTGGCAGTCACGCTGCGCCCGCCCATCACGGAGAACCCTGAATCCTCGACGATCATGTCCGGCGGGACGATGATCTCCATGCCGCCGAATACGCAGACTGCCCTGATGTGGATTTCCTTGCCGGGAAGCACCGCGTCACTGAGGTCAAGCTCGGCGCCGCCAAAGACGTTGACCGAATGAATACGGGAAGGAACGAGCCACTTTCCCGTCTTCTCGGTGCCCCCGAAGATGTTCGTCATCTTTACTGGCTGCTGTGTCGAGCCGACGGCAGCGACTGAACCCGCGGCTACCGGGACCGGCAGGTCCGCCGAGAGTTGCCCGAGCGCCGCGCGGCCGCCGGGCAGGTCGCTGACGAGCGGCACCAGGTCGGCGTGCGTCTTGGAGACGTAGACGGCATCGATGCGGTCGGAGTGTTCCTGCGCCGTGAGCCGTCCGTCGGCCATGGCGTTTCCGAGGATCGACGCCGCCTGATCCCGGTCAGCATCGGAGATCCGCATCGGGGCGGCCGGAGTCGGGTCATCGGGGGTCACCCGATCATTCTCCCGTAGGACGGCGATGAGCGGAACAGGACGCCCAAGGGCTCTTTGCCGGGCAGGTACGCGCAATTAGACTGCGAAGCTGGTACCTCTGGTGGACTTGGCGTACAGGAGGCCGTGATGCGGGGCTCTGTCGTTCAGGCGGCTGACGTCACTTCCCGCGAGGACGCGGCCGGCGTCGGCATTCGGACCTTGTTTGATGCCGGATCAGGCGGCGAGGGGCTCGTCCGTCACCTTATCGATCTTCCGGCGGGTTCACAGCTTGACCGACAGGCGGGCACGGGCGGCGAGCTCTGGTTCGTGATCAGCGGCAGCGGCAGGCTGGCGGCCGGAGGCGGAGCCGACATGCCGCTCGAACCTGACCGGGGGCTATGGATGCCGCCAGGTGCCCGGGCCAGCGTGCACGCTGACGATGCGGACGGGCTCAGGCTTGACCTGGTGGTCCTGCCTGGCGACGCCGCCGATGCCGCGAGTGAGACCGGCCTGAGGGCAGGTCTCTCGGCGGATGTGCTGATCAGGGACGTCGCCGAGTGCGCCGTCGAGACGACCGGCGACCGGCAGTTCCGGATCGTGTTCGGCCCTGGCGTCAGCTGCTCGGTGGCCACCCAGTTTGTCGGCGAGATTCCGCCTGGCCGCGCCCCCGAGCACAGGCACCCGTATGACGAGACTGTCCTCATCCTGGCAGGCGAAGGCGTCGTGCACATTGACGGCGGCGTTCATCCCCTGTCGCCAGGAACCTGCACGCATCTGCCGCCTGGGCTGCCGCACTGCCTGGAGAACACGGGGGCAACGCCGCTGCGGGTGCTTGGCGTGTTCCATCCGGCGGACAGCCCGGCGGCGAAGCTGTCCCACTGAGGCTAGCCCGACGGATCACGCGTCCGGTCAGGAGCGGGTATCGCGGCGGAGCGGGTGATCGGGAGGGATCTCGGCAAGGACAAGCTGCCTGCCGTCCGGGTCTTCGATCCACAGCTCGATCAATCCCCACGACTCCGTGACCGGGCCGCGGATGATGCCTGCCCCCGCCGCCGCCAGCCGCCGGTGCTCCGCGTGCACATCGCGCACCTGAAGCCAGATCGCTGCTGGCGCCATCGCCGCCAGCAGCTCTGACGATCCCGACGAGCCCGAAACTTCGAGAAATCCCTGACCGAGGAAGAACACGACGCCTGGATGCCTGGCCGAGCCGAACTGCCGGTAGATCGCCAGGCCCAGCACGTCGCGATAGAAGTGAATAGTGCGGTCGAAGTCCGCTGGCCGCACCAGAATCCGGCTGCTCAAGATCTCCACGCCTCTATCCTTGCCGCTGGCGGCATTCCCCACGCTGGGCCGGCTCCACACGGGCGGCGGCCGATGGGACGGCTGCCGAGGCCGGCAGCGACCGACGCTCCGGTGACCGACCTCCCTGAGGAGCGTGACGTGCAGGTACAGCTCAGCACCGACCCGAGCACGCCCGACTGGCCCAATGAGGACTTCGCGGCCGTCGCGCCCGGTGTCGCCGTGCTGCTCGACGGCGCGGGCACTCCCGGCGGCAAGGACACCGGCTGCGTGCACGGCGTCGCCTGGTACGCGCGCACTGCGGGCGGCGTGCTGCTGGCCCGGGCCCGCGATCTCAGCATCGCCCTGCCCGACGCCCTCGCAACGGCGATCCAGCAAGTCGCCGACCTGCACTCAGATACCTGCGATCTGAGCCATCCCAGCACGCCATCGGCCACCGTGCTCGTCGCTCGCGAGCGCGGTGACGTGCTTGAGTACCTGATCCTGACCGACTCGATCATGCTGTTTCAGACCCGCGGAGCCGAGTCGCGAATTCTGACGGACACCCGGCTGGAGCACACCCTGGCCGCGCTCCGCCCGATCTACAGCGAGCTTCCGCCTGGCAGTCCTGAACGGGAGGAGGCCAGGCGGCGCTACATCGCCCAGGTTGATGAGCATCGCAACAGGCCAGGCGGATACTGGGTCGCGGCGGCCGACCCGGCTGCCGCGGCACAGGCCCTGACCGGCGCGACCCCGCTGGCCGAGTTGGCCGCGGTCGCCCTGGTCAGCGACGGCGTCGGCAGGCTAGCGGACCGCTACGGCCAGGTGACTTGGCCCGAGATAGGTGCCATCCTCGCCGAGCATGGCCCGGCTGAGGTCATTCGCCGGCTCCGTGCCGTCGAGGCCACGGACCCTGCGGGTGAACGCTGGCCGCGATACAAGATCCGGGACGACGCGACCATTGCCTACTGGCACCTCGCCGCCCCGCTCCCCCAGCCCTGACCGGGTGGCCGGCCGCTACACCCGGATTGTCGGCTAATAAAGTAGGCCCATGCGATTCGGAGTGTTTGTACCTCAAGGGTGGCGTCTCGACCTCGCCGGCGTGCCGGCGGCCGAGCAGTGGGCGACGATGCGCGGGCTGGCGCAGGCAGCTGATGCCGGGCCGTTCGAGTCGATCTGGGTGTACGACCACTTCCACACCGTCCCGCTGCCCACCGACGAGGCCACGCACGAGGCCTGGTCCCTGATGGCGGCATTCGCCGCCTCGACCAGCCGGGTGCGGCTTGGCCAGATGTGCACCTGCATGGGCTACCGGAACCCCGCCTACCTGGCGAAGGTCGCGGCTACCATCGACGTGATCTCCGGCGGCCGCGTCGAGATGGGCATCGGCGGCGGCTGGTACGAGCACGAATGGCGAGCCTATGGCTACGGGTTCCCCGGCGCTGGCGACCGGCTCGGCATGCTCGACGAGGGCGTGCAGATCATGCGCCAGCTCTGGACGACAGGCACAGCCACTCTCGAAGGCAAGTACTACCAGGTCGACGGCGCGATCGGCCGGCCGTTGCCGCTCCAGGATGGCGGCATCCCGCTGTGGATCGCCGGCGGCGGTGAGAAGAAGACCCTCAGGATCGCCGCGAAGTACGCCAAGTACACGAACTTCGACGCGACCCCGGAGGTGTTCCAGCACAAGTCCGAAGTTCTCGCCGGGCACTGCAAGGACGTCGGCACCGATTTCGGCTCCATCGTCAGGTCGGCCAACTTCAACGTGCTCATCGGGGAGACCGAGAAGGACGTCGCCGACAAGCTGGCCTGGGTCCGGGCGCACTACGAACCGCTGATCGGCGCGGAGACCGTCGAGCGCTATCAGAGCATGTATCAAGACGGCCTCGCCGGCACTCCCGAGCAGATCATCGAGAAGCTCACGCAAGCCCGCGACCTCGGGATGTCTTACGCCATCACCTACTTCGTGGACGCGGCTTACGACCGGAGCAGCATCGACCTGTTCGCGAGCAAGGTGATCCCTGAGCTAGCGGGCTAAGGCCCGGCCCGCCCTGCCCGGGCGCCGCCATTTGCGTGCATGATGTGGCGTAGCCGGTTGGTGCAGTGCGGTGGCACGGGAGGGGAGCGTCGTGGCCGAGTTCGACTATGACCTCGTGATCGTAGGCGCCGGCAGCGGGAACATGCTGCCGCCCGAGGCCTACCAGGACTGGCGGGTCGCCATCGTCGAGAACAGCAGGTTCGGCGGCACCTGCCTGAACCGGGGATGCATCCCGTCGAAGATGCTCGTCTACACCGCCGATGTCGCTCGCGCGGTGCAGGAAGCCGGCAAGTTCGGGCTCCGCGCTGAGCTGACCGGGGTGGACTGGCCTGCCATCAGGGACCGCGTGTTCGGCCGGATCGACCCGCAGCCCGAGCGGGCCGTCGAGCATCGCCGCGCCGGCGGTGTTGACGTGTTCAGCGGCGAGGCCAGGTTCGCCCGGCCTGGCGCTCTCATAGTCGGCGATGACCTGCTCCGCGCGGACAGGATCGTACTCGCCACCGGCTCGCGTCCCGCCATCCCGGACATCCCCGGCCTCGCCGAGGTACCGTACGTCACTTCCGACACCGTGATGCGGCTCGATGCGCTGCCAGGGTCCATGGTGGTACTTGGCGGCGGCTACATCGCCGCCGAGATCAGCCATATCTTCGGCTCGCTCGGCACCGAAGTCACGATCGTGACCCGCGGTGAACGGCTGCTGTCCAGGCACGACAGTGCCATCAGCGAGCGATTCACCGAAATTTATCAGGGTCGTTTCAACGTCAAGCTTGGCGCGACAGTCGATCAGGTCGCGGTGACTGGCGACGGGATCAGGGCTGAGCTGACGACTGCCGAAGGCCGCCTGGCCGCGGAGGGCGAGGTACTGCTGGTCGCGACGGGGCGGGTGCCCAACAGCGACCTGCTTGACGTCGCGGCGGCCGGGCTGCGCGTGGACGAGCACGGGCACGTGAAGACCGATGACACCTACGCCACCGGCGTGCCCGGCATCTGGGCGTTCGGCGATCTGGCGAACCATTTCCAGCTGAAGCACATGGCGAACGCCGAGGCCAGGGTAGTCGGCTACAACGTGCTGCATCCGGATGAGCCGAGGCGGGCATCGTTCCCCGTCGTGCCGGCGGCGGTGTTCGCGGAGCCGCAGGTTGCCTCGGCTGGGGCCACCGAACAGGAGTTGAGGGCGAGCGGCCGGCCATACGTCGCGGCAACCCGCGCCTACAGCCGCACCGCCTACGGCTGGGCGCTTCAGGACACGACCGGGTTCGTCAAGGTGCTGGCGGACCCGGCTACCCGCCTGCTGCTCGGCGCTCACATCATCGGCCCGCAGGCCTCGACCCTGATCCAGCCCCTGGTCCAGGCGATGTGCCTGGGCAACACGGCCGATGAGGTCGCCTCGCACGTCCTCTATATCCATCCCGCGCTAAGCGAGGTCGTCGAGCAAGCCCTGCTCCGGCTGCCAACGGAGGCCGGCGGTCCGACAAGATAGGGCGATGGTTTCTGAGATCTTTGACCCCGGGCGGTGGACAGCCGTTGAGGGATTCTCGTTCACCGACATCACCTACCATCGTGCCGTCGATTCTGGCACGGTTCGCGTCGCCTTTGACCGGCCCGAGGTGCGGAACGCTTTCCGGCCGCACACCGTCGACGAGCTCTACGTCGCGCTCGATCACGCCCGGATGTCCAGCGATGTCGGGTGCGTGCTGCTGACCGGCAACGGGCCGTCGCCCAAGGACGGCGGGTGGGCGTTCTGCTCGGGCGGTGACCAGCGGATTCGCGGGCGAGACGGCTACCAGTACGCCGACGGCGACGGGTCGCCGTCGCCCGGGGCTCGCGCGCGCAGTGGCCGGCTGCACGTGATGGAGGTGCACCGGCTGATCAGGTTCATGCCGAAGGTCGTCGTCTGCCTGGTGCCGGGCTGGGCCGCGGGCGGCGGGCACAGCCTGCACGTCGTGTGCGACCTGACGATCGCGAGCCGCGAGCACGCCCGGTTCAAGCAGACGGACGCGGACGTGGGCAGCTTCGACGGCGGCTTCGGCTCGGCGTACCTGGCCCGGCAGGTGGGGCAGAAGTTCGCGCGGGAGATCTTCTTCCTCGGCGACACCTACGACGCCGAATCGGCGCACCGGATGGGCATGGTCAACGCCGTAGTACCGCACGCTGACCTGGAAAGCACCGGGCTCGAGTGGGGCGCGAAGATCAACGGGAAGAGCCCGACCTCGCAGCGCATGCTCAAGTTCGCGTTCAACCTCATCGACGACGGGCTGGTGGGGCAGCAGGTGTTCTCGACCGAGGCGACCAGGCTGGCCTACATGACCGACGAGGCTGTCGAGGGCCGGGACGCTTTCCTGGAGAAGCGCTCACCGGAGTGGAGCCAGTTCCCTTACTACTACTAGGGCTCTTCGGCCGCCGGGCCGCTCGCATCGTCGGCGTTGTTGTCGGCGTGGCGGTGGGTCCGGACGAGCGCGGTGACCTCGCGCGCGATGCCGATCGAAGGCCCGCCGATGAGCTCCCAGGCTCGGGCGATCCCGATCAGGAAGCAGACGATCACCAAGATCGCGATGGTGTTCACCGCGCCGGCGTTGCCCGGATGGGCGATAATGCTCAGCCCCTCGAGCAACTGGAGCACGAACACGACCACCAGCCCGACCAGGAACGCCGCATCATGGAGAGTGTTCCGCCGCACCTGGCGCAGCCGGACCAGCGACAGCAGGGCCGCTAGCACGAACACGAGCCCGGCAATCGCGACGGAAAGGGCGGCCCCCCCGATCTTGTGCCCGGGGACCAGGGCGAACAGTGACACTGCCAGCGCGTTCGTAAAGGCAGTGAACGCCGCCGCCGCGCGCACGCGGTGGATTTGCGCGGCCGCCTCTTGGCGGGAGAGCCGCTCGGCCGCCACCGAGATGGCCACGAACAGCAGTCCGACCAGCGCGCCAGCCGCGCCACCGCTCGCCAGGAAGAAGTCATGGATGCTCTCGGGTACCACCTGATGATCCTCGCATTCCTCGATGACAAGCCTCTGGACGGCTAATCCCGCTGGCAGCATATTTCAAGATTATTTTTGAACTTATCGCCTTCGCCAGACATCATTCTTCTAGGCCTACGTGAGGACGGACTGCTTCATGAACTCGGTGATCGCACGCCTCGTGCCTGCCGCTACCTCGACCGGGGTGCCGCTACTCGATCGTCTGATCGCGCAAGGCAGAGCGATCCCGGCATCCCATCCGGGGCCGATCACCCCTACTCCGCCGCGCGACGAGCGCGACGAGGGCGTGTCGCTCAGCTCTGCCCTGACCCAGTTACGCGACGACGAACGATACTGATCCGGATCGACACTCGAACAGCGGAGGATCCGTGAATTCAGCCTTGCCGGCCGAGCTTTACTACGCCGGGATCGACGCGAGCACTGCCGCGCTGGCGGCGCTGGTAGACAGCGCCGACCCCGACCTCGCCATTCCAAGCTGTCCGGATTGGACATTGCGGCAACTGGCTACGCACCTCGGCCGGACGCAACGCTGGGCGGCGGAGATAGTGCGGACCAGGTCAGCGGAGTTCATCGAGTTCCGCTCGGTCCCCGATGGCAAGCTGCCGGACGATGAGGCGGCCCGCGGCCGCTGGCTGACCGCCGGGGCGGCGAGGCTCATCGATGCGCTGCGGGAGGCCGGCGACGAGGAAGTGTGGGCATTCGGCCAGCTGACGCAGGCCAGCTTCTGGGCCCGCCGGATGTCACATGAGGCAATGGTGCACTCCGCAGATGCCCAGCTCGCCGCCGTTGAGGAAGTCAGCTTGACGCCCGAACTGGCGGCCGACGCGATCGACGAATGGCTGACCGTGATGAGCGGCCCTCGCTTCGGGCGACCGGATCCGCGGCTAGCGGCCCTGCCGCCGGGCCGCAGCCTCCACATCCACGCTACTGACCCCGAGCTAGCTACCGAGGGTGAGTGGCGAGTGACACACGCCGCCGACGGCATCCACGTCACCGCCGAGCACGGCGGGGCCGACACCGCCCTGTCCGGCGCGGCCAGCGACGTCCTGCTTGTGCTGGTCGGCCGGAAAGCGGCTGCCGATCCGGCAGTCCGGGTCTTTGGCGATCACGAGTTGCTCGCCAGCTGGCTAAGAGGGATCACCTTCTAGCGAGGCGGCGCTCTACGGCGTCACTCAGAGCTGACGCAGGAAGTAATAGGAGTCGTTCTCAGCGCTAGGGTGCAGGACATATCCCGCCGCTATCTTCAGCGCGTAATTCTCCATGCTAGTGACCGGACTGCGCGACCGCAGCTGGTAGCACCCAGCCGCTCGGCAGCGCTGAGCAGCATTGTCCTGGAGGCCGGTTCCGATGCCACTGCGACGAAACTCCGGATCAACGCCGAACGCCTCCACATAACCTTCCGTGAGAGGCACGCCTTTGGAAAGTACCGGTGGCCGACCAGCGTCGGCCCCGATCGCCTGAATCACGTAACGCAAGAAGCCCACGCAACGCGCGCCGTCCCACGCGCCGAGCACGTGCGACTCGACGGCATACGGAAAGTCAGACAGCAGGTAGCGATCCTGTCTCAGCACCTGCACCGCCAGAGCTAGCACCGCGTCGAACCGCGAGGTCCCTGGCAGTACCTCCGAAATGTCAACCGCGGCGCCAGGGCGCCCGCCTGCATCAGCCATGCCGAGAATCCTCCACGGCGCCACCCGACTCGGGCAACTGGAATCGTCTCTGGGTTGTCCGACGGAGGCGCTCGCGGGCCTCTGCTTCGGACAGCAAGGTGATGGGCTGCCCGACCGCGTGCTGATGCTTGGCGTCGCAGGCCCTGGTCCAGAGGCCAGCCGCCCACGACCGTTCGAGTTCATCGGCGCTGAACTCCCGGCCGCGCGCCTCGCAATACGCGACGAGGAACCGCTCGCTGTCCTCGACTGTGGCCAGTTTGTCCGCGCTGACGGTCGAGTACAGGGCGGCGGCGAAGCCGACGAGGACCGCTTCGCTATCAGTGATCATGCTGTCCCAGTCATGCACCACTAGCAGAGCGTCTCCGCTCCAGCGCAGGTTACCGGCAAGCCAGTCGCAGTGGCCGATCACGGATTCGGACCCGCCCGCTCGAAGGCGGTCACGGGCCCGCCGCCCGGCCTCGTCGATCCACTCCGGACCAGGCACCTCGTTGAGGTTGGCGTCCATTTCCTCCGGACACGGCCACAGTCCGTCCTCGGCATGGTTCCAGGCCGCCCACGACGGTGCCGGGTCAAGGGCGGGCACTTCGGCCGGCCGGGGAGCTAGCGTGATCAACCGCGCGAACGCCGCAGCGAAGGCCCCCGCCGCGTGATCCGCGCTCGGGAGCACTGCGCCACCGGGGACGTAGGCCTCCGCGGTTGCCACATCGCGGCCGAAAGGAGCGGCGCCGGTGAGCGGCCGGGGGCACGGATAACCGGCCTGGAACATGCGGCGCTGGACTTCAACGCAGGCCGCTACCCGCTGCGAGTCCGGACGAACCTTGACTACGACCTCGCGGCCGTCAGCCAGCCGGAGCCCTACGACCGCGGAAAGGTACCCGGACCTGAAGATCTCGTCCGCGGGCGGGCTGCCGAGATGCTGCACGCACCAACGGGTAAGGCGGCCAGGATCGACAGCAAGCGCACGAGATGACATCTGAGCATCTTCACATGCGCTGGTGGTGTACCGGCGCTGAGAGGGGCAGTACGAGGGGTAACGTCAATTCCGCTCACATCGCCCAGCGCCCGTCACAGTGGGTCATTAAGCCACCAGATGGCTGTCATAGGAGAGTGCTCATGGAATGGAAGGTCCTCTCCGAGCAGCCTTTGTACAACGATGATTGGCTGGACATACGCCTGGCCGATGTCGAGCTCCCCGACGGCCGCCAGCTGGCGCACCGCGTCGTCCGCATCGCGCCCGGAGCAGGCGTCGTCGCCGAGGACGGTAACGGGCAGGTACTGCTGATCTGGCGGCACAGGTTCATCACCGGGTGCTGGGGCTGGGAGATCCCGATGGGCATGATCGAGGACGGCGAAACCCCCGCCGAGGCCGCCGCCCGCGAGTTCGAGGAAGAAACAGGCTGGCGAGCCGGGTCCCTGCGGCACCTGCTCACCGTCCGGCCCACGCCAGGCATCAGCGACTCCGAGCACCACATCTACCAGGCCTCCGAAGCGACGCACCTCGGGCCACCAGCCGACGCCGCCGAAGCCGATCGCATCGCCTGGGTGCCCCTCGCCAAGGTCCGTCCGCTGATCGCCAAGGGCGACATCAGCAGCGGGACAACCCTGGCAGCCCTGCTCTACATCTCGGGCAGCGCGGCATTCAGGCTCTCTTGATTGGCCTGGGCCGGAGCACTTGAACTGCGCACGCATCCTAGTTTTCACATGGGCGCAGGAACGCTCTGTTTCCCCACGCCCAGTCATTGCCGTTTCCGCGGAGGAGGTGCCACGTGGTACCCCCGCTTTTCACTCCAGCGCAATTCCCGTAGGCTCGCTGCCCGTAGTTCAGGTAGCCGACCGTCGGGTGATCGAACCCAGGTCCTGAGCGAAGCCACAGGCGAGGGCTGGCTTCCACAATCCAGCTGCAGGTACTCGCCGACGCAGCGACGGCAACGGGCCACGAGGGCTGCCGGAGTAGCCGCCGGGCTGCTGCTACCAGCCGCCCAGCGGCCAGGTCATGACCCGGGCCGAAGAGATCGGCTCGCTGGATCGACTCAAGTGTCCGGCCCGGCCCAGCTCAAAGCCGGGGACATCACAGTTGTCGAAGCGAACGGGTATCAGCCACGGATCATCCGGTCGGCGCAACCGCAACTGCTCAACAGCGAGCCGGAGTTCCTCGTTCTGATAGCTTGTCCGGCGCGCAGCACTATGGCTGGAAAAACACGCGATGAATACCAGGGCGCCGCCGGTGATCGCATCCCGGATCCTGGCGCGCCAGTCCTCGCCCGGCCACAAGCTGGCCGTATCGCGCCATACGGGGATCTCAGCGGCTTCAAGCATGCGCTGCAACTCGTCGACTTCACCCGAATCCTCCCGGACGTAGGAGAGGAAGGCATGACCGCCCGGTTCACCAGCGCCACAGAGATGCTGCACCTGCTGACTCCCAGGCGTCTCACCATCCCGAGAACCATCCATGCTCCAGTATCGGCCCGACGCTACCGGCGCCGGGTCAACCGTTCGGGCGTGAGAAGTGTCTACTGGCTATGGACCTGCCCACGGCTGCCGAGGACTTGGTGCTGCTGGCGCCGCATCCGCGTCGGGGCTACATCATTCACCGGCACTGGCTCGCTGCGCGCTGATGGCGGTCGAGCTTGCCGGGCTTGAGGCGACGGGATGCGTCCGGACGGTCGCCGATCTGCGTCGTCCCGCCGGATCGAGGGATAACCTGCGGATCATCCTGGCCGGCCAGGCCAGGCCGCCGCCAGGATCTCCCGAACTCGAAGCGGCCCTGGCCGACCTGGCGGCGATGGAGCAGCCGCCGGTGGTCGGGCAGTGGCAGGGGCGCACCCGCGCGAGCATAGTGACTGACTACCTAGAACGGATGAGCTATCCAGGTCCTGCTGGCTAGTCGCCGTCACCGCGAAGCAAATCGAACTCCGCAAGCAAGCCGCAGCAAATACAACCTACTGACGGTGCCCGTCCATAGCCGCTTCCGGCCTTTCAGCATGCTTCTGGCGAGATCGCGGCGGCGCATGACCGCGTCAGGCAGGATCGCTAGCGACAGATCTTGAACACGGCAACATCTGAGGTTCCTCGGAGGAACAGGATGAGCGATACGAGCACCGGGAACGGCAAGGTGGTCGTCAACAGGGCGATGTCGCTTGACGGTTTCATCGCCGGTCCCGGCGATACGACGGTCTGGGGCAGTGGTCGCCTGCATGACTTCGTGGCGGCGGACGATGTCGCGGAGATCGCGGCGGCCACCGGCGCCATGCTCATCGGTCGGCGGACCTGGGAGGTCGGCGACGAGATGGAGGCCGACGAGCCGGGCAGCGTAGATTACCCCTTCTCCGGGCCGTTCTTCGTCCTCACTCACAGGCCGCCGGAGCCGCCGGACCCGGAATGCACGTACCTCACCGGTGACATCGGGGATGCGGTTGCCACCGCGCTGGATGCCGCAGGCGGCAAGGACCTGGAGATCCTCGGCGCTGACGTGGCTGGCCAGTGCCTGGGGCGGGGACTCGTGGACGAGATCCTGGTGTATGTAATGCCGGTGCTACTCGGCGACGGCATCCGCTTCTCCCCTCCGGGCCTTGAGAGGATAGACCTGGAACCGGTCAGCAGCACGCGGTCGGGCGCCGCCACCATCCTCCGGTACCGCGTCCGCAAGTAGCCACCCAAAGGCCAGTCAGTCCCCGCGGCTGGGCATCGTTCTGAGCCAACTGGGCTTAGGCGCTCGCCGATGGAACGCATATGTCACTAAAGCGCGCTTACACCGTGACTTCCGTGAGGCATGTAGCTGACCGCCTCATCGGGCACGTAACGGGCACGCACCAGCCCCTGCCAGCGTCGCCTGCGTAGACTAAGTTCGCAGAGCTGCCGACGTACGTGTGACCGAATGCTGGAGGGAGGAAGCCGCCCGTGAGCTTCGAGATGTCCGAAATGGTCAGCGTCCCTCGTGTCGAGTTGGATGCCATGAAGGCTGAGCTGAGGCGCCTTCGTCGGGAGGTCGGCCGGACCGTGGCCATGGCCCGTATTGAAGCCGATCCGGGTCCTGGCGATAGTGCCCGGATTTTCACTCGCGATCAGCTAACTGAAGCGTGGGGCGTTAGTGAGTGATCGCCTCGTTCGGTTTCCTGGGTCATCCTGGCTCGACATCGAGGCTTTGCCTCAGTCGCTGCGCTGGGCTGTTCAGCGTACGATCTTTCACTTGCTCGACGAGCCGGTCCCGACTCTGGCGGACCCATTTCCCATTGACGATCCCCCGCTGGGAGCGTACGAACTGCACCTTCCTGCGGATGAAGTAACGATCTGGTACACCGTCGTTGTTCACCAAGGCCAGGAAGTCATCAGCATCCAGCACGTCCGGCTGGATACCTGACCTGGGCGTTGGCCGAGAACCTTCAGCTCTCGGACCAGCCACATGCCTCTGACCGGGCTGGAGTATCGGAGCGAGCGATGGGAATCGAACCTTATGACTAGCTCACAAGGCTGCGGACTGCGGCGCCCGGTCGCCTTTATTCGCCTGAGCCTGGTCGGCGGCCAGCGCCGCGACGGCAGCGCTGGTTGAGCATCTTGCAGCCCGACATGACCTCGCCCCCTGCCATGCTTCAGCGAGCACGGGCTCAAATTGTAGCTGTCGGAGAGGCCGCGCCCTGGTGATCTGCGTGGTGGTGCGAGTAGACCATGTGGGCACCGCGCCAGCGGCAAGCCTGGCTGGACCAGGCACCGTATGCTCGGACGAAGGACTGACCTGTATAGGAGGTTCGCGGTGACGAGCTATCGCCCGATGACCCTGGCTGACTTGTCAGACCGCCTGGGGAGGACAGCAGAGGCCAAGGTGCGGTGGAAACTCGTGTGGGAGTTCATCGAGGAGTACCGCTGGGAGCCGGCCAAGGTTCAGCCATCGCTACTGCGCGACGAGCCACCGCCCATTGGGGACGAGCAATGGGATGCGCTACTCGCAGCGCTGGCTGAGCATCTTGCAGCCCGGCACGACCTCGCCCCTCCGCCATGGGCCGAGTCCCGGGTACTGCGGCGGCCCTGGTTTCCTGCGGAACTGCGGGTTCAGCGAGCTGAGGCGCTGGTCTGGGCACCGGCCGCGTTCCGCAAACACGGCGTCTACCTATCCGTCCAGGACCTGGAAGCAGCGTGAACCAGACCGACGACGTCCTATTCGGCAGGGCCGAGCTTGAACGGGCCTTCACCGCTCTTGGTGAGCGACTCGCCGCAGAGGCGTCGTCGCGGACGTCTTCGTGGTCGGCGGTGCCGCAATGGCCTTGGCCTACGACGCCACCCGGGTCACACGCGACGTCGACGCGAGGTTCCTGCCTCACGGAATCGTGATCGAAGAGGCTAGAAACGTCGCCGACGACCTCGGGCTGCCCTACTGGTGGCTAAACGAGCAAGCCAGCGTCTACATCTCGGGAAAAGACGACCCAGGAAAGCGCCGCGTGTTCGACCATCCCGGATTGCGCGTGATGACCGCCTCACCAGCACACATCTTCGCGATGAAAGCACTCGCGTCCAGGACTCGCGACATCGACGACCTCCGCCTGCTCGCGGAAATCGTCCCCGTGGAAACTGCTAGCCAAGCTCTCCAGATCTGCGCGGACTTCTATCCAGACGAGCCCGTTCCCGAAAGATCCGCCGCGGTTCTGCGCGAACTCTTTGGCTGATGCCCTAGTTCGACGTCGGGTTCGTGGTCAGCCAGCTGGTCGGCGACCTGTCGTACCAGGCCGACCTCGCCGCCGGGCAGCCGGGAAAACGAAACCGGCACTCATGCCTGCTTACGGAGCGGCCGGGTCCTGGGTCGGCACGCGCTCAGCCCAGGTTTGACATCATGGTCAGCGAAGATGACTGGGCCGGTTCAAGGCTGAGGAAGACGGAACGGTGACTCGAATACGGCCAGCCGCCTGGCTCATGGCCGCAGTCGCGCTGTTCCTGCTGGCCGTGGCCGGTTATGCCCTGCTCGTCCACGCATCCCCTCAGTACTACTGGGCGCAGATCGACACGGCCGTCTACCGGGATGGCGGCATCGCTGTGCGGAACCAGCCGGGGATGCTCTACGCGCTGAAGTTCGGGACGGCGAGGCTGCCGTTCATCTACACGCCGTTCGCCGCGCTGCTGTTCGCTGCGGGGAGCGGTGCGTCGTTCGCGACCTGGCAGGCCGGGCTGGCAGTGCTCACGATCGGGCTGCTGCCGGTGGTGGCGTACCTTTCCCTGGGACTCGCCGGGCGGCCCGCCGGCCTGGCCAGGGCGGCGGCGGCGTTTGCGATCGCCGCGGTGGGCCTGTGGCTCGAACCGGTTGCGATGACATTGTTCTTCGGGCAGATCAACCTCGTGCTGCTGGCCCTGGTGGCGGGCGATCTCGCGCTGCCGGACCGCGTCAAGGGCAAGGGCATCGGAATCGGGCTGGCGGCGGGGATCAAGCTCACGCCGCTGATCTTCATTCCGTACCTGTTGTTCACGCGGCGGGTAAAGGCTGCGGCGGTCGGCGCGCTGACCTTCGCTGTCACGGTAGGACTTGGCTTCGCGCTGCTGCCGCGCGCGTCCGCGGTCTACTGGGGCGGGAAGTTCGCCCAGTTGGAGAGCAAGCCCTTCCACCTGGACAACCAGTCCCTGAACGGCGTCATACTGCGCCTTACCCGCGCCGGACCCGACGCGCACACATACTGGCTGGTCGCGGCGGTCGTCGTCGGCATCGCCGGGCTCGCCACCTCGATACTGGCGAGCCGGCGCGGCCACGAGCTACTCGGCCTGGTCGCGTGCGCCGCGACCGGCCTGCTGGTGTCCCCGATCGCCTGGTCGCACCACTACGTGTACGTGGTACCGGCACTTGTACTCGCCGCGTACGGGCCACGGCGCCTCGGCTACCGGATCCTCGGCGCCGCCCTGGTGGTGGGCCTGTTTGGCTGGTGGCCCCTGCGTCTTGAGAACGAGGGCGGCCCTCAGGGCCGGCTGCTGCCGCGCGGCTTCCTGCTCCTCGCGCCGAACCGCGGCAACAGCCCGTCGACAGTCGAATTCACCTGGCGCGGGCTGGAATTGATCGCCGGCAACTACTACGTGCTCACCCTGCTCGTGTTCATCGCGGCCACCGCATGCGCCCTGCTGCTTACCCGACCCCGAGACAAGCACCGGGCGGCCTGATCAGCGCGAGATGTCCGCCGACCCGCCGGGGACGGCAATACGGACCGGTTTGCCCCATGCGCCTTCGCGCCCGGTGACCACGAAGCCGTGCTGGCCGAGTCTAGAGGTTGCAAGGGACCCGCCGGCCGCGCAGTACGCTGCCGAGGCGCACGAGACCGAAGAGACCTCACCCGAGATCGACCGGCCGGGCATACTGACCAACCTGTCCCACACACCTTTCCTTTCGCTGACCACGAAACCTCGCAGCTGACCGGAGCGGACCAGGTAATCCCCGGCGGCCGCGCAATTGCCCCCCGGCGCGCACGACACGGACCCGGTTCCGAGGAACCCGTGGCCCACGGCGTGCAAGGCCGCGAAGCCGGGCACCTCGATCGCTCGGCCCCACGCGCCGTGGTCCTGGCTGACCACGAACCCCTGCGAGTTGCCGGACCGGTCGGTGTAAACTCCCCCGGCCGCGCAGTTGCCCCCCGGCGCGCACGACACCGACGTGACGGCGGCGAGCGAGCCGCCTGCGTTCAAGGTTCCCAGGCCGGGCACCTCGATCGCCTTGCCCCACGCGCCGTTCTTCTCGCCGACTACGAATCCCTGCCCGTCGTTACCGGACTTGTCGGCGTAGAACCCGCCGGCCGCGCAGCTGCCCGCCGGACCGCACGACACCGACAAGACCTCGGCGGCCCCGCCCGCGTTCAACGTCCCCAGGCCGGGTACCTCGATCGCCCTGTCCCACACGCCGTTCTTCTGCCTGACCACGAACCCCTGAAAGTTACCGGACCGGTCAGTGTAGAACCCGCCGGCCGTGCAGCTGCCCTTAGCCCCGCATGACACCGACGTGACCTCGGCGAGCAGGCCGCCGACATTCAAAGCCCCCAGACCAGGCACCCCGATCGCCCGACCCCACACGCCATTCTTCTCGCTGACCACGAACCCTCGCGAATGGTCAAGCCGGTCGCCGTAATACCCGCCGACCACGCAGCCGCCCCCCGGCGCGCACGACACCGACGTGACGGCAGCGAACAAGCCGCCTGTGTGCAACTTCCCCAGGCCAGGCACCTTGATCTTGATCGCCCTGCCCCACACGCCATTCTTCTCGCTGACCACGAACCCCTGCTGCTGCTTGCGGCGGTCCAGGTAGTTCCCGCCCGCCGCGCAATTGCCCGCCGATGCGCACGACACCAACAACGCCGAAATCATCCCACCCGCGTTCAACGCTTCCAGGCCGGGCACGTCGATCGCCCGACCCCACACTCCATGCCTCCGGCTGACCACGAACCCCTGCCTGTGCTTGCGCTGGTCCAGGTAGTCCCCGCCCGCCGCGCAACTGCCCGCCGATGCGCACCACACCGACAAGACCTCGGCGGACCCGCCGCGCACGCCCGCCATCCCGTGGGCCGGGAAATCAGCCCCGGCTGCCGGCACGACAGCTGCCGTCACGCGAACCGCGCCGACCGAGTGCCCGACCGCGGCCGGCTCCGGTGCCGCACTTGCCACCGACACCGCCGCAGCGCCAAGAAACGCTGTAACAGCGGTTAATCCCGCGTACCTCATATCCGATCCCCTTTCCGCCGAATTAGCTAGTACTCCCGACGCTGCCCTGCAAGCCAGCACCGGGCCCAGGCCACCAGGGAAAACCACTCATACCGCCAACCCTGATGCCAGCCAGCACCGCACACCTGAGTCCAGCTACTCAAATCCCCTAGGTACGCCAACCCAGCGGCCCAAAGTCATCTGGCTGCGCCCTGGCCGGCGTTCCAGCGCTGTCGGGCACGAGCTCAACCGGATGGCGTGACCGGGGACCACACGCCGAACCACTGCTCAGCGCCGTAGGCTTCGTACCGCTCTACCTCGGTGAACCCCAGCTTCGCCGCGAGGCGCATCGAGCGGGTGTTGGCGGTCTGGGTAAAGAGCACCACTGGCTCGCCGGGAAGCTCGCCGGCGAACCAGCTGAGTGCCGCTGCGCACGCCTCGGCGGCGTACCCGAATCCCCACGCCTGCGGCAGGAACAGGTAGCCGAGCTCGGCCTCCCCGGGTGCAGCCGGAGGGGCGTGCTCCGTTGCTCTTCTGAGAATGACCTGGCCGATCATGGCTCCGTCGAGATCGGCTATGAAAAGGCCGGGGCGCCGTTCGGGCGCCCCGGGCATCTCGCGCTCAAGCTCGTCACGCGGCTGGGGGCCACCGAGGTAGATGCCTACCTCTGGCGAGGCCAGCAACTCGATGACCGCCGTACGGTCCCGGGCCTCGGGCTCACGGAGCACGAGCCTTGCGGTCCTGATCGGGGCGGGCGGCCAGGCGACGGGTCCAAGCTCAGGCATAGCGGGCAATCTATCGCACGCCGCCGGGCAGGAGCCTCAGACGACCGGCGCAAAGTCCGGGTGCAGGGACTTCGGCCGAGAGCTGGGCCAGGAGGCGGCTCGCCGGGCGCAGAGGGCATGTTTACTTCTGGCGGCGAGCGCTATCCGGCCCAATGATGGGCATGGCAACGCGCCGACCACGCAAAGGAAGGTCTGCTGCGACGACATTCTCCTGACAAGGTTGATGGCGTCCCGGTAGCGGTGATCTTCGCTGCCGACGGCGAGCAGCGGGCAGAGATTCAGGTGGCGGGGTCTTGTTATCCCAGGTCGGCGGCAGGCACCGGGATGCCGATGACTGTCAGTCCGTCGATAGCTGGGAAATCGGAAGGATTGCAGGTATAGACGGGAAGGTTCTGCGACATCGCGGTGGCAGCGATCATCGCATCGTAGGCCCGCGCGGAAGGCTTACGGCCTGCCTTGCGCAGAGAGGCCGCGACCCGGCCGAACGTGCGCGCCGCCGGGGCGTCAAACGGCAGCGGGTCAAAATCGGCCTCGGCCTGCTGGACATGAGCCTGACGCGCCGCGCGCTCCTCATCCGTCGCGGCGACGAGCGGGCCGACAGTAAGCTCCGCCAGCGTCACCGCGGTGATGACAGGCTCAGCCGGCAGCACTGCCGGATCGGTGATCCGCGCAGCATGATGACAGTGCTCGTGTCGAGCACGCCGCGCAGGTGCCGAACCACCGCCTCAGTCACAGCGCCGGATCCAGCAGGCCGTCGAGATCGGCGCGCAACCTCGCCGCATCGACAGCGGGCAGATTCCGCCACCGCTGCAGCAGCAGGCTCGCCTGCAAGGGCCGGCGCGCCAGCGGCCTGAGTTCAGCCACCGGACGGCCGTCCCTAGTGACCATCAAAGCCTCACCGCCCTCGACACGGTCAAGAACCTCACCGCCATGGTTCCGCAGATCCCGGATCGCCACCTCATCCATACCTTCAACGTATTACGCGTGAGACATGACAGTGATTCCACGCCAACCAACTGGACCAGGGCTCTACGCCGGCGAATGCCCGGCTACGCACCGGACGAAAGTGCCGCTCGCGGCTTGCTGATCTGCGCCCCGACCGCGACTCGAACACGGGACCGATCCCCCGGTGACTCTGGGAACCGTCCCCTACCACTCCGAAGCAATCAGGCTGACGGCCGATCCGGCAAAGGCGCTCGCCCCGATCCGCGCAGCGGTACTCACCGCGATCAGGGAGGTGACCGGAACGGCATCCATCTCGTCGGCCTATCCCGCGATGAGGATCGTCATGTGCAGCCGCTCAGATGGCACAAGATCCAGCACTTCAAGACCAGCTAGCCATGGCCGGCGTTGCCGACGTCACGGAAGAGCGCGGCCCGCGCTAGCGTGCACCACCCCTCGGGCCTGGTTGACACGGTTGTGCTGTCTCCAGCAAGATCGGTTACGGCGTTGACTGACGCCCAGCCTCTGAGGACCCGCCCCAGCCGGGTCCTCGTGATGGCGAAGGGGAATCTGCCCTCAATGTCGCTGCTAATTCCAGGCCTGTTTCGAGTGTCGCGCTGCTGGGGGGCGAGGGCACGTCGAGGAGGCTTGTCATGACGAAGCAGGGCAGTTTCAAGCGTGTAGTACGTCAACATGCACGCAGGACGGGACAGCGGTACACCGAGGCGCGCGCCGACTTGGAGATCGCCGAGAGGCAGGCGTTCGTACACGCTCGCCCCTTCGAGCACGCCGCGCTGACCGCTCACCTTGAGGCGCAGTACGGGATTCGGATCACCTCGTTGGCGTCGATTGACGACGACCCGAAGACGCGTCCTCGCGGCTCGTGGCCCGGTCACTACCCTTCGACACTGCTCCTCAAGCGCAAGGACGGGGCGCCCTGGATTGCCCGAATCTTCTCCGCACCGGCAGACCGCCTCAGCCGGGTGGAGGGCGACGCGGAAATCCTGCGTTTCCTGGCCGCGTATGACTTTCCCGCCGAACGCGTGGCGCATGAGGTGCCTGTGTCGGTGTTCAAAGGCAGCGGCGTGATCGTCACGGAGTTCGTCGAAGGTGGACGTCCGACCGATCCGCGCGATGCGCCCGCGGTCGAACACGAACTCGGGAGTCTTCTCGGGCGGCTACACAGCCTCCCCGCAGCCGGTGGCGCGGTCGCCCGGGACGGCGGGTCCGACGAATCCGGCGGCGGCTTCCACGTCGGACGACCCAAAGAAGACGTTGCCGCCGCGATGAGCCTCCTGGTCAGTGTCGAAGATGCTGTCGCCCCCGACGGCCGGGAAGGTTTCGAGTTGCTACGCGATCGTGTCGAGAACGCCGACGACGCCGAAGGCCTGCCCGAAGCCCTGACCCACGGCAACTATCACGGCTGGTCCGCCGTCGGCACCCCGGGAAGCCTCGTCATCGTCGGCTGGGCGGGATCGGGTCGCGGTCCGCGACTGCCCGCACTCGCCTGGCTGCTGGCGACGGCGGCAGAGGGCGACCTAACCCTCGTCGACGCGGCCATACACGGCTACTCCGAGCACGTGCGGCTCACCGACGAAGAGATCGAAAGGCTTCCCGGGATCCTCAACATAAAGCCGCTATACCTTTCCTGCTTCCAGTATCGACAGGCTGTGCGCGACGGGAACATACCAACCCTGGATGACGGCTGGCCATCCTGGGACGTCGACCGTACCGAACGTTCCCAGCGAATAGCAGCCCAAGCCATCGCGGCGTTGCACAGCTAAGTCGGCGATGGGTCAGCCTCGGACCGGAGTTGAGGACCGGGAACGGCGGCGTTCAGCCAAGACTTAGCCCGCCGGAGCTTGAGAATCATCCCAGGCGGGTAGCTCATCAAACCAAGTCAGGACGCTGGGTAGCGCCTCGTTGATGTGAGCCAGCATGGCGTTATGGTCATGACCGGGAAAGGACGCGTGCCCGAGCCTGCGCCGGTCCAGCCCGGAGGCGAGCAGCTGCACACCGCCGCCAAAGGCGATTTCCTCGTCGTCCTCACCCCAGAACGCGAACAACGGGCACGGCAGGCTGTCGACCAGGAAGTCCGGCGGCAGCTCCGACAGCTCCCGGTAGAAGCCGAGCGCGGCCCGGTTGTCAAAGAGCGAAGTTAGTTCTGACCAGGCGGCCGGGTCAGACCTGGCCGCCTCCAACCGGGCCTGGACGTCCGGATATTGCGGCGAGTAGTCGCCGGCGATCGGGAAACCGCCCGACACAACCGCGTCCACCCGGTCAGTCAGATGCGCGAGCCACGGCGCGAAGGCGCCGGTGAACGAATAGCCGAACACCGAGAACCGCACGAACCCGGCCGCCTCCATCACGGCAACCAGGTCGCTGGCCAGATCGGCGACCCGGTAGTCGCCATCTGCGGCAAGCCGGCTGCTGGCAGCGAATCCGCGCGGGCTGGCGGTCACCACGGTGAAGCGCCCGGCAAGCAGGCCAACATCGAGGTAGCGGTCCCAGCGGGAGTAGTTGAAATTCGGCAGCAGCAGGGCTGGTCCCGATCCGGTCACTTCGTAATGCAGATCGAGGGCATCACGGGTGAGCGTCGCCATAAACAGGAGCATAGTTCCCGCTCGCGGGAGAGACATTCCTGGCTGCTGAGCATCACGGCAGATGCCGTTCAGGACAGCACACTGGGACTCCATTCGGCACTGGCCACCAGTTTGGCTACCAGCAGATTCCGCGCTACTCGTCTGCCCGCAGCTACCCTCTGCGCAGCGGCAACGGCCTGACTCTGACCCGATCTGGCGACAAGCTGGCGATCACCCCACCGGGCAGCATCTCAGCGAGTCCGGACGCGAGCGCATCGATCAACAGTGCTGCCAGTTCTGCCGAGCGCAGCGTCTCCACCTCGCGGACCAGAATCAGCGAGGGGCTCGTGTCACCGCTGGCGAACAGCATCTGCACGAAGTCGTGATCACCCGTGACCAGCACCCAGTTGTCGGCCTGGGCGCGCGCCAGGATGATCGCATCGTCGGTGCTCGTCAACCCGATCTCGCTGACATGCACCGCCTCATGCCCGGCCGCCTTCAGATGCCCGGCGACTCGATACGAGACGTTCTCATCAAGCAGGAACCTCATGCCGACCGGGTGATCGGCAGATGATACTCACGCACAGAAAACGACGCATAAGCCACGGACTGCTGGATGTCCGCGGCTTCGACGAAGGGGAAGTCCTCCTGGATCTGCTCCAGCGTCCAGCCCGAACCGACCAGGCCCAGCAACTGCTCCACCGTGAACCGGTGCCCCCGGATACACGGCTGGCCACCCATCTTGCCAGGCTCAATCGTGACGCGATCCAAGACTCCCATGCCCTCAGCATACCGAGGGACCGTCGGGCAACCCAGGCAACAAGCACGAGGCGCCCGGACTGCGGCTCGACGCGTCTGCCACGAGGGCATCTGGGGCTCGGGTCTGTCGGCTGCGCTGCCGTCGCCGCTGGGAGGGCATGACCAGGGCCGGGTGCTGTCGGACCTGGCCTGCGCGATCGCGGACGGGGCGCGGGTGATCAGCTATTTCCCGGTCATGAGCGACCAGCGGGAACTGTTCGGGCCGGTGGCGTCTGTGCCGACCGCGTGGCGGGCGACGCCGCGGCCTGATCGTGATGCCCCCTGGGCTAGCGCTCCTGCGGCGAGCACCAGCGCCTTGAGTTGCTCCTCAGGCTCGGCGATGATGCGGGCGGCCGTCTCGGCGGCCGCGTGCAGGCCCGCGACGGCGAGCGCTTCCGCGACTTCCGTCAGCGTCTTCACCTGCCAGTACGGGTCGGCGATCGAGCGGGCAACTGCTAGGCCGCCGATGACCGTTGCGCGGCGCCGGACAGGCTTACGGTAGCGGAGTGGTCTGCTGCACCCACAGATCGTAGAGTCCTGGATCCGGAGAGCCAACCCTGCAAAATTACTTAGTGAAGCCTTCCTGGACAAAGGCCATGCCTGAGGCGTTGCAGGCTGCGAGGCCCGCAGGAGTGTCCGGGTAACTACCCCAGAATGTCCATCCTCCGGACACGGTGGCAGGCCTCAATGCATGGTGACCGGCAGAGGCGCCAATTCGGGCGATTCCTGCGGTCGAGCCAGAAGTAGCAGCCTGAGCTGTCGCGGAAATCGCGAACCCAGATCCCAGCGTCACGGATAAGAGCGCTCCGACCATAGTTAACCGGCGCATGCGTGCCTCGCTTTCACGAAATATGCAGACAAGGTGACTACTAATATGTAGCCCTAGCTACTTGGGATAGTCGCAGCCGCATCGTTCGCCGTCAATGGTGATGCCAGTACAGACAGCCATCGGCCCGATGCCCGGCCTGTCCAACCGAGACCCGGCTGTCGTCCACGCAGCAGCAGGGCTCCCAGTTGCAACCGAGTTGGGTGCGGCTCCTCTAGAGTGAGCATGGGTTGTCAGTTGGTGCGGGAGCAGAGCCGCACCCAATCGAGTTCGCGAGGCGCCGCTGATGGTGGCGGCCGGAGTACCGGGGACTTTGGCACCCGATTCTTGATGGCGGGCAGCCTTGGAGGCGCATTGACTAATGTGCGCGCTATCTTTCAGCTAATTATTTTGAATTACTCGCGGGAGTTGGTCACCTATGCTGGAACCGTAGCGATCCGCATGAACCTCATCGGCTAGCAAGGGCGCTAGCCGACGGCATCAGCCGAGTCAGGCCAGCCGTTTTGTTTCATGATCGGCACCTCCCACGCCACGCTCCAATGTGACACGAACCTGCCGCCCTACCTCACCTGCAGTCAGTGTCCAGCGCGGCACTGGCTGCCTGCATCGCGGTGCCAGTAGCGGCATAGGGCGCGTCAGCGGGGGCCGCTCGGTCGGTGATCAATAGGGGAGGAATTGTCCGAAGATCAGATAATCCATGACGGATCGCGTCGCAGTGATCCCGCTATGAATAGCGCTTTGTGTGGCCACCCGGGTCGCAAATCTCATGGACTACGGCTTTGAAACGTGCTTTCGTTAGTCCAGTGCCTCGGCAGAGGGAGATTCGATGACCGATGAGCGCTTGCTCGCAGTGAAAGGGCGAGCCGCCGCCGTCTTCCGCAAGATCCCGGGTGTTACCGGCGTCGGGCTCGGCGGCCGCGAAAAGGACGGGCGCCCCACCGGCGAGCTCGTGATCAAGGTATTCGTCCGGCAGAAGCGGCCGCCTGAGGAGCTGACGCCGGGCGAGATGCTGCCGCCAGCGTTCGAGGGCATCGGCGTGGACGTGTCCATCCTTGGCGAGGCCCATCAGGAGATGGGCAGCCCGTTATTGCCGGAGGCGCCGGAGGGAACGCCCCAGGTGCCCGAGAACGATCTCGACAAGGGGAAGTACCGGCCTCTGATCGGCGGCGCACTCATCCAGTCGAAATTGCAGGGCACCTCCGCGGGTACCGGCGGCAGCTTCTGGGTAAACACCGATGACCCGACAAAGGTTTACGTTCTTACCAATTACCACGTAATCTCATCGACAGACAATCCGAAGGCGCCTATCGGCACCCCGGTCAGCCAGCCACTGGCCATTCAGCCTCCAGCGACGGGGCTGGATCCCCGGATCGGCGGGTTCGCCGGAGGGGACCGGCAGCCGCCCAGGGACGCCGCGCTCGTCCAGCTCGATCCGGGCACGGAGTATCTCGCCGAGATCCATTGCACGGGCGTGATCAGCCCGACCACGCATGACATTGACCCAGCCGCGGACCTCGTTCTGGCGACGCCGTATCCGGTGCGCAAGTACGGAGCGCGCACCGGGCTCACCGGCGGTACCATCGAAGCCGTCGCCGTGGAGAAGACCGTCGACGGGATCCACCGCACGAACCTGACGGTGACCAAGCCGAACGCGAGTCCCGAGGTCAAGGCCGGCCAGACGCTGTACTTCAACGACCACGGCGACTCCGGGGCCGCGCTCGTCAACGATGACAACCAGATCGTCGCGCTGCACTTCGCTGGCGACGACGACACGCCGCATGTGCATAAGGGCCTGGCCATACCGATCAAGGACGTCATCGACCGGTTCGCGGACCCGGCGGCCGAAGGCATCAAGATCCGGCCGGCGACGGCCGACCGGAAGGGGCAGGTACAGAAGGTGCCGCCCGCGGCGCCGGCCTGCCCGCCGCGCGGCCTGCACCGGATGATGGCCGGCGCGGTCACCGACACCGGGGCGCTGGCCCGCGTGGACATGGACCTCGCCGCCTCCGAAGCCGGGCGCCACCTGCGCGCACTGTGGGCAGACCACCACGCGGAGCTGCTCGACCTGGTGGAACACCGGCGGCGGGTCGCCGTGGCCTGGCAGCGCGGCGATGGTCCCGTCATCCTGCGCACAATCCTGCGCATGGCCGCCGACCCGGCGCTTGCCATGCCAGCCATGATCAACGGCGAGCCACCGTCGCACCGCATCGCGAGCCTCCACGCGGTGTTGCACGCGAATGCCTCCGCCGAGCTGCGCGGCGCGCTCGACCGTGCGCTAGCCGCCGTCCCCGACCCCGCCACCCTCACGTACGACCAGCTCCTGGCCGCGATCGCGACCCGCTGAGAGGGGGTTTCAATGCCCGACACCCGACCTCCGGAGCGGGATCCGGGGACCATCGCCCAGGTCAAACGGGACGCGACCCAGCGCCTGCTGGCCATCCCCGACGTGGTCGCCGTCGGCATCGGCCAGAAGGTCACCGGCGACCAGCACACCGGCGAACCCGCGATCAAGGTGTTCGTGCGGCGAAAGCGTCCGCTCGCCGAGGTGCCGCAGGACGAAGTGATCCCGCTCAGCATCGACGGCGTACTCACCGACGTGGAGATCGGGGGCGACCCGATCCCGATCGTCGAACCGGTCGCCATGCCCGGCGTGTTCGACCTGAGCGCGCAGACGCAGGACCACAAGACGTACCGGCCCGTGGTCGGCGGCGGGCGGATCGTCACGCGCGGCAGCTGCACGGGCGGGACAGGTGGCTGCCTGCTCTGGGACAAGCAGAACCATGACGTCGGATACGTTCTGACCAGCTTCCACGTCGTTGCGGCGCGTGACATTGACCTGGCCACCGCCGGCGTCCTGAAGATCGGCCAGCCCACGGGGCAGGACAGCAGCAGCGCGTGCTGCAACGACATCGTCGGGACGCACGTGGGCGGCGGGCAGACCGGCGAACGTGACGAGGCACTGGTTGAGCTGCTTCCCCGGACGAAGTGGCAGGCGCAGATCGTCGATATCGGGCTGGTCGCGGGCACACACACGCTGGTCCAGGAGGACGTCCAGGTTGCCGGGAACCCGTACGAGGTGGCCAAGCGGGGCCAGCGGTCCAAGGTGACCGGCGGGCTGATCACCGCGCTGGACGCCACTACCACCGAGGCCGACAACCTGATCATCATCAGGCCCAACCTGCCCGCCGATGCGGGCACCGCCATCGTGTTCTTCGCCATCGGCGGCGACTCCGGTGCCGCGCTGGTCAACAGTGACCGGGAGGTCGTCGGGCTGGTCTGGGCGCGGGACGATCTGGGCAACGGTTACGCGTACCACATCGACCACGTGCTCAAGCGGCTGAACGACATCGACGGCTTCGACCTTGAGGTGGCCGTGTCGGACGACCCGGATGCGGTGCACATCGTGCCCGGCGGCACGTTCACCGAGGTGCCCGAGGAGATCGCCGAACGGCTTGCCGCCGACCCGGCCGAGCGGCGCGCGTTTACCGGCACAGGCACCAGGGCTCCGCTGGCCGCCCCGTGGTTCTCCGATGTCGTCCCCGCGCCGCGGACCGTCGCTGGCGTCCTGGACGACCTGGCAGCGAGCGACGCCGGGCGGCAGCTGATCGGCCTGTGGGAGGCACACCGCCGGGAGGCGCGCGGGCTCGTCGAAGGCGACCGACGGGTCATGCTCGCCTGGCACCGCGGCGACGGGGCGGCGCTCATGCAGCTCATGCTGCGCCTGCCGGGCGACCCGCGCCGCCACCTGCCTGAGACGCTGAACGGCCGCCCGCTGATGCAGTGCGTGGACGGCGTGGCGGCGGCGCTTTCCCGCGCGGCGTCGCCTGGGCTGCGCGATGCGCTTGAGCGGGTCCGCGCGGTGCTGCCCGACCTGGCCGGGCTGACCTATTCGCAGATCGTCGCCGCGCTGGGCACCCGCGCGGCCGGCGCGGATGAGCTGATCCTCAATGGCTGAGGCAGCGGGGAGCATTGAGCGGCTTGCCGCCGAGCTGGCTCAGGTGCTTGGCAGGGTGACGAACCGGTTCGGGGATGCCGAAGGGGCGGTACTTGACACGTTCGAAGAGCTCGGCGTGCGTTTCACGGACGATGTCCTCACCAAGCCGCAGATCACGGCGGCCAGGCAGACGATCTTCACGGTTGGCGCCGAGCTTGAGCCGCTCACTCAGACACTGATCACCGCCATCGAGGGCGGGGACGACGCCGGCGTTGTGGTCGCGTCGGCCGCGCTGCTGACGCAGTGCGGCCGGGTGGTGGCCGCCTTCCCTGAACTGGCGAGCGCCCTCACCGCGGAGGGACCTACGCTGCCGGGCATCACGACAGCCCAGATTGGCGAGCTGGCTGCGGACCTCCCCCGTAAGATCACCGACCTGCTGCTCGCCGACTTGCTCCAGGTATCCCGGTCTGCCGCCGCCGTGCTCGAGGTCTTCGGCGTGCTGGAGCGCACGTTCAGCCCCGGCGACCCGAACGACCAGGCGCGGCCGCCGTTCGAGGCGATCAGCCTGCACCTGGACCGCCTCGTGCCGGCGCTCACCAACCCGGCGGAGCACCTGAAGAACCTGTACGGCTGGGGCGGCCCGTCATTCGACGCGACCCGCCTGCTCAGCGTGCTCGAGTCGGCGCTGGCCGCGGTCGGGCTGCCGGTCGTGTTCACCCCGGCCACCGCGACCACTCCGCCCGCACTCCAGTTCTTCGCCTTCGAGCTGACGCCGACCGGCGACGGGCAAGGGCTGGCGCTGCGCGTCGTGCTGCCTGGCAATGCCGTCGCCGGGTTCGACTTCCCGCTGTCGCCGCCTGCCTGGAATGTGCATGCGGAGCTGACCGGAACGCTGCCGGCGGATACCGGCGGGGAGATCCGCCCGCCCTTCGACGTCACGCTGCACCCGCCCTCTGGCACGCTCACGGCCGGCGCCACGGTGGGCATCACGGCCAACCCGCCGCAGTCGTTCCTGCTGCTCGGCGAGCCGGGCGGCAGCCGCCTGGAGTTCGCGACGGCCCACGTGGACGCCGGGGTGACGACGACTTTCGACACGAGCACCGGCACTGCGAGCGCCAGCCCGGTCGCCGACGGCGAGATCACCGGCGGGAAGCTGGTCATCGACTCATCCGGAGGCGACGGCTTCATCTCGACACTGCTGTCCGGTTTGCACTTCGAGACCGACTTCGGCGTCGGATTCACCTTCTCAGGGGACACCGGCCTGCACTTCCACGGGGCGGGCGCGCTGCAGATCCAGATCCCGGTGCACGTGGAGCTTGGCCCGGTCGAGGTGGAGGCCGTGTACCTGCGGGCCTCGATCGAAGACGGCACGGTGCCGATCGAGCTGTCCGCCGGGTTCTCGGCGAACCTCGGCCCGATCCAGGCCAGCGTGGACCGGCTCGGCCTGCTGGCTACGCTGTCGTTCCCCGACGGCGGCGGCAACCTGGCCCGGCCGACCTGGCGTTCGGATTCAAGCCGCCAAACGGCGTCGGCCTGGCCGTCAACGCCGGCGTGATCACTGGCGGCGGCTTCCTTGACTTCGACGTCGAGGCCGGAGAGTACTCCGGAGCGCTGGAACTGGAACTGCTCGACTTCCTGTCGCTGAAGGCCATCGGCCTGATCACCACGCGCATGCCGGACGGCTCGCGGGGCTTCTCGCTGCTGATGGTGCTCACCGCGGAATTCCCCGGCGGGCTGCAACTCGGCTTCGGGTTCAAGCTAATCGGCGTCGGCGGGATCGTCGGCCTCAACCGCGGCATGCGGCTCGACGCGATCATGGAGGGCGTGCGGACCGGCGCGATCGAGTCCGTCCTGTTCCCCCACGACGTGGTGGCCAACGCGCCGCGCATCCTCTCCGACCTCCAGGCGTTCTTCCCGCCGCAGGACGGCATCTTCCTGATCGGCCCGATGGCCAAGATCGGCTGGGGTACGCCGACGCTGGTCAGCGGCTCGATCGCGGTGATCTTCGAGATTCCGGGCAACATAGCCCTGCTGGGCGTCCTGAAGGTGGCGCTGCCCGACGAGGACGACCCGCTGCTCCTGTTGCAGGTGAATTTCGCCGGCGCCATCGAGTTCGACAAGAAGCGGATCTACTTCTTCGCCTCGCTCTACCAGTCGCGAGTGCTCACGATCACCCTCGACGGCGACCTGGGCCTGCTCATCTCCTACGCCGACGCAGGCGACTTCGTGATCACCGTCGGCGGGTTCAACCATGCGTTCAAGCCGCCGGCGCTGCCGTTCCCGCCGCCGAAGCGCATCGAGATCAACCTGCTGGACACCAGCGCCGCGCACATCGGCCTGAGCGGGTACTTCGCGGTCACCAGCAACACCGTGCAGTTCGGCGCGGAGGCGGACGTGTTCCTCGGGTTCAGCGAGCTGAGCCTGTCGGGCAACATCGGGTTCGACGCGCTGGCCCAGTTCGACCCGTTCAAGATCGTCATCGACATTCATGCCAGCATCTCGCTGAAGGCGTTCGGGGTGGGCGTATTCAGCGTCACCCTCGACGGGCAGCTCACGGGCCTGGCGTGGGAGTTCAAGGGCAGCGCCTCGATCGGGTTCTGGTTCTTCTCGATCGGCGTCGACTTCGACATCACCTTCGGCGAGGCCGCCGACGTCGTGGCGCCCGCGATCAACGTCCTGCCGCTGCTCGCCGGCGAGCTGGACAAGGCGGAAAGCTGGGTGGCGCGCAAGCCGGCCGGCGGCGCGCCGGGCGTGAACCTGCGGCAGCTCGCCGAGAACGAGGCCGACTTCGTCCTGCACCCGCTCGGCTCACTGTTCGTCCGGCAGCGCGCCGTTCCGCTGGACATCGGCGTGGACAAGGTAGGCGCTGAGCGCGCGGCGGACGTCAGCCAGGTGCAGCTGACGGTGGACGACGGCACCGGGCAGCCCAGCGCGCTGGTCAAGGTGTCCGACGCTGTGGACAACTTCGCGCTCGGCCAGTTCCAGGACATGTCGGACGCGCAGAAACTGTCCCGCCCGGCGTTCGAGAAGCAGCACGCCGGCCTGGAGCTCGCGCCGGACGGCGCCGCGCTGACCTCGTTCCGCGCGGTGCGCCGCAGCGCCCGCTACGAGGAGATCGTCATCGACTCGGTCGGCCGCCAGGCGAACAGCCTGGTGTCCTTCAACTCCACGCTGTTCAGCCATTTCCTGGCCGGGTCGAGCGTGACCCGGTCGCCGCTGGCCCAGGCGGAGCAGGTGCTGCGGCAGCCGTTCGCCGACACGATCAGCGTGCCCGGCGACGCGTTCGCGGTAGCCTCCACCCGCGACAACACCGCCGAGGGCCCGCCCTTTATCAGCGAGGCGGGGGCGCAAGCCCACCTGTCGTCGCTGCTCGCCGCCGACCCCAACCTCGTCGGCTCGCTGCACGTCATTCCCGCCATAGAGGTGGCCCCATGACTGCGACACCGAACGCGTACTCGTTCCTGTCCTGGCTGCGGCGCGGCCTCGCCACGTTGATCACGCAGCCGGCCGCCGGGGCGGCCCGCGCCACGGTCACGGTGAAGCTGAAACTGGACGGCACGGCCATCTCCGGCGGCGGCACGACCACCCTGCCGGTCCAACATGACGTAGCGCTGTACGGGCCGGGCGACGTGATCGGCGTGGACTCGCGCGCGATCGTGCGCACCGACCCGCGCAACTGGATCACTAACTTCGAGCCGAACTACCTGCCGTTCATCGAGTTCTACGACGAGGACTTCCCCTGGCGGTACAGCCCGGACGTGGTGGACCCGGCGACCGGGCGGCTGCGCCCGTGGCTGGCACTGTTCGTCCTCGCCGACGACGAGTTCACCGACAACGGCACGCTGCCTGGCCGGCCCTGCCGTTCATCGGGATAACCGACCTGGGCGCGCTGCCGCCGCCGGACCAGACCGGCGCGTGGGCGCACGTGCACGTCAACCGCACGGTGACCGCATCGGACACCGAGACCGCGTCCAACGACATGACCGCTGTGCTGCCACGGCTCTCCTCAGTAACCACCGAGAACCCCGACCTGGCCTGCTCCCGGCTGATATGCCCGCGCCACCTGGATCCCGAGCAGGGCTACCACGCCTTCCTGGTGCCGGCGTTCGAGACGGGGCGGCTGGCCGGGCTCGGGCAGGATCCGGCCCAGTCCCCCGGTGCCATCCAGTCGAGCTGGGTGGACTACCAGAGCCGGTTCGAGTCCGGGTCGATGCCGTACTACTTCAAGTGGGAATTCCGCACCGGCGCGCAGGGCGACTTCGAGTTCCTGGTGCGGCTGCTGAAGCCCCGCCCAGTCAGCGCCCTAGTCGGAAACCGCGACCTGGACGTGCGGAATCCTGGCGTCGGGCTGCCCGGCATCACCGACCCGCAGCTGGGCGGCGTCCTGCGGCTCGGCGGCGCGCTGAAGGTGCCGGACTCGGCGCTGAGCCCGGAGGAGCTGGCCGAGGAGCAGCTGTTCGAGAACTGGGACCAGCCGTACCCGGACCAGTTCCAGGTGGCGCTCGCCGCGCTGATCAACCTGGCCGACGACTACGGCGTGGTCGGCGTGCAGGCCGCGCACCAGGCGCTGACGGCCGCCGCAGGGGGCTTCGCCGGGAGCCGCGCGATCACCGCCGCCGACCCTGACCCGCTGGTCACGCCGCCGCTGTACGGACGATGGCACGCGCTGACCAGCCGGCTGCTTACCAACGCTGACGGCACGCCGATCACGCCGAACGACAACTGGGTCCACGAGCTGAACCTGGACCCGCGGTTCCGCGTGCCGGCCGGCACAGGCGGCCGCATCGTGGCTGACCACCAGGAAGAGTTCATGCAGGCCGCCTGGGACCAGCTCGGCGACGTGCTTGCGGCCAACAAGCGGATCCGGGCGGCGCAGTTCGCCCGTGAGGTCAGTTTCTCCTTGCACGCCAACCACCTCGCGCCGCTGAAGGACACGGCGTCCAGCCAGTTGCTCGCGGTGACCGGACCGGTGCAGGGCCGGGTGGTCCCGGACGACGACGAGATCCGCGCGGCCGTCGCGGCGCGCACCGGCGAGACGGAGCCGCGCCCGGAGACGGTGGCCGCCACTATCGCCGACAGCGTCATCGGGACGACGCCGCTGTCCCCGGTGATGCGCCGCATCGTCCGGCCGGGGTCCAAGCTGATCAGGCGCCTGCCATTCGCGCCGCCGGGCACCGGCGGCGGCGGCGCGGCCGCGAACGGCGGCCCGTCCGACGATGGAAGCCCGCCGCGCAGCGTCGACCTGGTCGAGCGGATCAACGCCGGCGAGGTAACGGCCGCGCCAGAGAAGACCACGCCGGCCGGCGTGGTCACCGTGGACACGCTGGAGGCGGCGCTGTCCGGGCCGATCATCGAGATCAGCGGGCCGGGAGACTCGCCGCACCCTGATTCGGTGCCTGATCCGGTGCCGAACCCGGTGCCCAGCCTCCCGACCAGCGCCGACTTCGTGATCTCGCTGCCCGGTGAGGGCGTTCACCCGACCGCCGGCGGCCAGGACAGCGCCGAGGCGAGCCGGTTCAAGAACGCGCTGAACGACCTGTACGGCACGTTCAACGCCGCGTCTATCGAGGGCGACGTGACCGCGCGCCTGCCGATTCCGTTCGGTGCCGTCACCGACGCCACCTTCAACGGGCTGCACCCGGACACGACCGTTCCGCGCCGGGCGCTCGGCGGCATTACGCTCCCTGACCGCTTCCTGCCGCCGCCGATCATCCTGCTAGGCACCGCTGCGGGGGGTTACGGGGGGTCGTCCCCCCGGGCCAGCACCGAAGCGCCGCAGCCGGACACGCTCACCGAGGTCATGGCCTATCCGGTAATCGACCTGCCGATGTTCAGGCCGCTGATCGACACGTCGTCCGATCTGTTCTGCCCGAGCATCAACCAGGTACCGCCGAACAGCATCACGCTGCTGGAGACCAACCCGCGGTTCATCGAATCGTTCCTGGTCGGCCTCAACCACGAGTTCGCCCGCGAGCTGCTGTGGCGGGAGTACCCGACCGACCAGCGCGGCAGCGTCTTCCGGCAGTTCTGGGACCCGCGCGCGGTGCTGTCGCTGCCGTTTGAGTCGGCGGATGACCGCAAGGAGCGGCTGCGAGACATCCAGAAGATCCACTTGTGGGATCTGGCCTCGAAGCTCGGCACGCACAACAACCGGGGACCCCAGCAGGAGGACCTGGTGCTCGTCATCCGCGGCGAGTTGCTGAAGAAGTACCCGACCGCGGTGATCTACGCGCACCGCGCCGAGTGGCAGCTGAAGAACGGGCAGATCGACCCGACACAAGAGCGCGAGCTGGTGGACCTCACCCCCGCCGAGGAGGCGAACCCGCCTCCCGGCAAGGTGCGAATGCCGCTGTACGACGCCAAGGTCGAGCCGGACATCTACTTCCTCGGCTTCGACCTCACCGAGCAGGAGGCGCGCGGCGGCACCGGCGCACCGGGCGACGAGGACCCCGGCTGGTTCTTCGTGATCAAGGAACGGCCCGGCGACCCGCGATTCGGCCTCGACGTCGAGCGCGACGGGACGCTCGAAGTCTGGAACGACCTGGCGTGGCCTGACGTGCAGCCGAGCGCGAACGGCAGCACGCCGCCGTACATCAGGCTCGACGCGAATTCGCCGACGCTGACGCTGACGCAGCCAGCGGATCCCGACAAGGCCGACCAGTACGCCGAGGACCAGGTGCTGACCTGGAACCGCCAGATCAACAGCGCTGACCTCGCCTACATCTTGTACCAGGCACCCGTCCTGATCGCCGTGCACGCGAGGGAGATGCTCGGGGATGGCTGACATCGGCAGCACTACCGTCACGGACGCCGCCACCGCGCCGCCCGCGCCGCCGCCCCTCAGCGACGCGCTGCCGGTGCTGCTCGGCCCGGTGCGCGTCGAGTACAGGTTCACCGATGCCGAACTGCTCGTCCGGGTGTTTCCCGATGACTGGCAGGTGGACGACTTCGAGGAGCAGCGCACGGCCCAGGAGAGCGATCACGCGCTGCGGTACTGGCGCTCGTACTGGGAGGCCGGGGGAGACCAGGACGAGCGGCTCGCCGCCTGGCGCGTCCTCGCCTCGCACGTCGGCCCTGGCCGCGCCCGGTACATCGTGCGCACCCGGCGCCCGCTGAACCCGGGCGACGAGCCGCGCCGGACGCAGCCTGGCCAGGTCATTCTGGTGGTGGCCACCGACGACCCGGTCCCGGCTGGCGACCGCGGCGCGGCCACCGCGTACTGGCGCGCCGTATACAGGTCCGGCGGCGCGCCGGACGCCGTGCGCACCGCAGACCAGGCACTGAACCACGCGCTCGGGCAGACGCGCGCGGCGAAGGTGCGCGCGCGCCCGCCCGCGCACCTTGACCGTGATCCGCGCACAGGCGACCGCGCGCACGCCGACGTCGCGGTCGCGTTCTGTGACCTGCCGAAGGTGGCCGCGGCCGACACCAAACCGAGCACATGGACGCAGCCGGCCAGGGCGCGGCTGCTGCCGGACGCCTTCACGCTCCTCGGGTACGCGAACGGGCAGCTCGTGCTGAACGTTACCGGCAAGCCGGTGACGGCCGACCTGGTCGTCGGCCCGGACCCCGGCACGCCGGACTCGGACCAGTTCCAGTCGCAGAACGGGTCGCTGCACGTGCCGGCCGCGCTGACGTGGCTGTTCGACTTCGGCACGGCCGTCAGCTCCGGCATGGGCTTCCGGGTGCCGCTGACCGATGCCATCCGCGGCGGCCTCGACAAGCTGATCGTGCTTGGCCTGCGCAACCGCGTTCCGGCCACGTCGAAGCAGGACCTGGAGCAGCTGATCTCGCACCAGGCGGACAGCCGTGCGGGCTTCAGGCTGCTGCCGCAGGGCACGCCCACGAACAACACCGGCAAGACACCGTCGGCATTCGGCAGCGGCGACGACGAGGCCGAGACCTTCGCCGCCCAGCTCCACCCCGCGACGGCGGCCACTTCCCTGCCGCCGCCCGCGGCGGCGGCGCCACTCAAGCCGGACGGGCAGTGGCTGGCCGAGTTGCTCGGCATCGACCCGGCCGTGGTGATGACCGTGCCCGGCGCCGACGGTACCGACCAGAACGAGGCGCGCGCCATGAACACGGCGCTGTGGCCCGCCACCTGGGGCTACCACCTGGGCACGATGCTGAACCCGATGTTCGGCACGGACGCCATCGACGCCACCCGCGCGTTCTTCACCGGGTACGTCAGCGGCCGCGGCCCGGTGCCAGCGTTCCGCGTCGGCAAGCAGCCGTACGGCGTACTGGTCACCACCGCGTTCTCCCGCCTGGCCTGGGCTGACACCGATCCGGTCGCGCCGCACCGGCGCAAGCTGAACGCGGTGCTGACGGCGATGGCCGGTGACTGGAATGACCTGGCCGCGGACGTGCCGCACGTCGGCGCCACCGGCGACCCGCATGCGACGCTGCTCGGCATTCTCGGCCTGCACCCGGCATCCGCGGAGTTTTACCAGCGGTACGCTCAAAGCGCCGAGGACTACTTCAACCGGCAGAACCTTGACGGCTTCGGCGACGCCGTGCTAGATGCGCTTACCCAGCTCGGGATCCGGCAGTCTGTGCGCACCCTGCTGACCCGGCTCGGCTATTCCGACGACGCCCCGGACCCGGATTTGTCTTCCCGGCTGTTCACCGGTCGGCAGCACGCCATGAAGGGACCGCTGATCGATGACCGCCCGCTGTCGGAGGACGCGCCGGTCCGCGCTTACACCGACGGCGGCGCGAACTACCTGGAGTGGCTGGCTACCAACGCGCAGGCCGCGTTCGACATCGTCCGGCAGGAGGCCGGGTTCACCGGCGACACGCCGCCGACCGCGCTGCTGTACCTGCTGGCCAGGCATGCGGTGCTCAACGGCTACTTCGAGGCAGCGCTGCGGCTGGCCGCCGCCGCGCACAACCTGACCGACCAGGCCGTGGTGGCCGAGCGGCGGGAAGCGCCGTTCGTGCACATCAGCCTGCGCACGACGGCCACCGAGAGCCGGTTCGGCCGCCTGTACGCACCCGACCCGGCCGTCACCGGCGACCCGGCCATGCTGGTCGTCGACTACATTCAGGCCCAGCTCGGCCAGCACCCGGCGACACAGCACCTGACGACACAGCAGCCGGCGACACAGCAGCCGGCGACTCAGCAGCTCGCCGAGCAGCTGAACGCGCTGGCCCCGCTTTCCGGGGTGCCCACCGCGCGGCTGGAACGCGCGCTGGTCGAGCACCTGGACACGTGCACGTACCGGCTGGACGCGTGGCGGCTGGGGCTGGCCAGCGAGAAGCTGTTCGGCCTGCGATACCCGGCGTCGGGCGCCCCCGTCACCGGCGTGCACCTCGGCGCGTTCGGCTATCTGGAGGAGGTACGACCGAGCGCCACCCAGCCAACCCCCGTGACGCTGACTGGCGAGCTGGCGCAGGTGTTCACGCCACCGGGCGCGCCGCCGCTGGTGCACGACCCGGCCAGCCAGGGATTCATCCACGCCCCGTCGATGCCGCAGGCGACCACGTCGGCGCTGCTGCGAAGCGGGTACCTGGCGAACGCGACACCGGACAACCCGGGCACGTTGGCGGTGAACCTCAGCTCCGGGCGGGTGCGCACCGCGCTCACGTTCATCGACGGGATCCGCGCCGGGCAGTCGCTGGGCGCGCTGCTCGGGTACCGGCTCGAGCGCGGCATGCACGACGACCACGACATCGCTGAGACTGACAGCTTCATCAGCGCGCTGCGGCAGGCGTTCCCGCTGGTCGCCAACAAGCTGCCGGATACGGCGGACCCGGACCAGCCCATCGACGCGCTCGAGGCGCGCAACGTCGTGGACGGGCTGGCGCTCCTCCGGTACGTCACGCGGACCGGCCAGGCCACGTATCCGTTCGGCCTCAGCGGGCTGCCGCCCGCGACGCTCGATCAGGCCGCGGTGATCGACACCGAGGTACAGCGGCTCATCGAGATCAACGACTCGCTGGCCGATCTGTCTGTGGCCGAGGGCGTATACCAGACCGTCGTCGGCAACCCGCAACGGGCCAAGTCCGCCATGGACGCGTACACGAATACCGGGAACCCGCCGGACCCGCAGGTCGCAGCGACCCCGCGCGCCGGCAAGCGGCTGATCCACCGGGTCAGCGTGCAGCTGCGCGACGGGCTTGCGCCGACGGCGTCGCCGGCGGGCGGGGTGCCGATGACGCCGCGCGGCAACGGCGACCCCTCGGTCGACCAGTGGCTGGCCGACCTGCTGCCGAAGCCCGGTGACGTGGCCGTGCAGGTCGCGTGGACCGACCCGGTGACGGCAGCCCAGCACAGCACGGTGGTCACGCAGTCCGACCTCGGCCTGCAGCCGATCGACCTGCTGTCGGCGCTGCGCCCAGCCGACCAGGCCCTGATGACCGACCTGGACGACCGGATCGTCGGCCGCGTGACGCACACCCAGAACCTGCGCGGCGACACGGAGGTCGCCATCGGTTACACCGACCGTATCAACGGGAAGATCACTTTCTTCGAGCTGTCCCCGCTGGTGGACGCGCTGCGGCAGCTGCTGCTCTCGGCCCGCCCGGCCAAGCCGAGCGATTACATCGTCCCCGCCGACGGCGCGACGCTCGCCCCGGACCGGGACGCCGACGTGGACCTGCCGCGCAACCGCCCGCAGGCGGTGCGCGACGCGCTGAACGCGTTCCGTACAACGCTGGCCGGTTTCGTGAACGGCATCGGCCAGCCGCTGGCCGACCCGGTGGCACACCGCCAGCAACTGCTCGCCGGCGTGGACACGTTCCTCACGCAGTACGCCGACCTGCTGATCACCGCCAGCTCGTGCGGGCTGGTACGGAGCGGCTGGGGCGAGATGGTGCTGTGGAGGCGGCAGCGGTTCGGCGAGGTGCTGGCCGCGGTGAAGGAGACCGCGGACCGCATGACCGCGTCGCTGGCGGCGGCCAGCGCGAAGATCTCCGCGTACGACGCCCTGCCCCCGGCCACACCCGCCGGCCCCCGGTTCGCGCTGCTCCAGCAGGCGGAGCGGTTGCTCACCACGAAGCCGACGAGCCCGCGGCCGGCCACGCCGCAGCAGCTCCGCGTGATCGTCGGCCAGCGGCGCGTAACCTTCACCAACGCGCTGTCCGCGCTGTCCGCGATCGCGCGCACCACGCGCGGCACCGTCAGCGGCCTGCTGTCGGACGTGCAAGGGCTGCTGCCGCTCACCCAGTTCGACGCCACCGGCCTGGACCTCACCTCGATCCAGGACACCATCGTCGCGTTCTGCCAGGGTCTGCTGGCCCGCGCGCAGAACCTGCTTGACGAGCTGACCGGCCGGATTACCGCGGTGGACGCCGCGCTGGCCCAGTACGACGCGGCCGCCTCCGGCCGGTACCGGGTCACCGCGGCCACCGCTGCCATCCGCGCCGGCCTCGGCCCGGACGCGCTAGCCACCAGCGAGTTCGGCATATCCGCGGACCTGGGCCAGGCCTGGCAGAAGGTGCTCACGGCCAGCAACCAGGGAAAGCTGACCCAGCATCTCAACCGGGATTTCCCCCTCGATGACTGGCTGCACGGCCTGGCTCGGGTACGGCCGCGGCTGGCGCTGTGGGAGCGGATCACGTTGCTGTCCGATGCCATCGGCGAGAGTGAGCCTGACCTGGTCCCGGTGCAGTTCCCGTTCACGACCGGCGACCCGTGGCTCGGCCTGGAAATCCCCGCCACGTTCTCGCTGAACGGCGACCGGCTGCTGCACACCACCCATTACTCGGCTCCGTTCGACCCGGGTGACGAGCAGTGCGCGCTGCTGTTCGACGAGTGGACGGAGACCATCCCGGCCACGACGGTCACGACCGGCATCGCCGCGCACTACGACCGTCCTGGCACGCAGCCGCCGCAGACGATGCTGCTGGTCGCGCCGCCTGCCGCGACCGGCGCCTGGCAGCTTGACGACCTGGTCGCGGCGATCTCCGAGACGCTTTCCATGGCCAAGATCCGTGCCGTGGAGCCTGGCCAGCTCGACCCCACCACCTACGCGCAGTTGCTCCCGGCGACCGTTCTTTCCGCCGGTGCCCGGCCCATCTCGATCGCCACCGACATGTCCGCCAACAACGACCTGACACCTTCCGCCAGCCCGTTCCGACCCGCGAGAGGATGACCCATGGTCCGGCCACCCGTCATCACGGACATGCGCGCCGCCCTCGCCGACCGGGTGTTCCCGACGGTCACCGTGTGGAACCGCCTGGAGGGAAGGCCCCGCACCACCGAGTTCGACAGCGCGCTGAAGGCCGAGGTACGCGACGCGCTGTGGATGCTGGCGCGGCAGTGGCAGCTCGGCGAATTCCGCGGCGAGGACGCCGGCTCGCCGGTCAGCGCGACGTACCATCTGCGCACCGCGACGGCTACCAGGTACCGGCCCGGGGAGACCGAGGCAGTGCCCCTGCCCGGCGAGCTGCCGCTGGAGGCCGTCGCCGGGCGGCGGGCCGTGCCGTTCCTGATCGGCACCGATCTGCTGGGCCTGGACCTGCGGCTGATGATGGGCCGCCGGTGGACGAAGCTCATGAACGACGCCATCAACCCGCCGCCCGTCCGGCAGGCGATCATCGACCGCTGGCCGGTCCGGCTGCCGGACCCGACGTCCGAAGCCGACACCACGCTTGTCGCCAACCCGGACGTCTGGGCCACCACGCAGGCCGTCGCCGGCCGCTCGATGGACGGCTTCGAACTGTACGCCCAGCTGAAGGGCGGCGGGCACTCCTACGACGCCACGTCCGGCATCAACAACCACTGGAAGCAGGAGCTGGACAAGCTCAACGCCCGGTTCATCACCTGGTTCGATGACCTCATCGCGCAGCCTGGCAGCACACCCGAGGCGTACGACCCGGCCAGGCTGGAGCACCGGTTCGCCCTCGGCGTGCCCGAGTCCGCGGGCGAGACAGTGCTGTCCGCTGCCGAGTACCCGGGCGGGACGCTGGACTGGTACGGGTTCTCCTACGACCAGTCCGGCACGACGCTCGGCACCTCAAGCGGCCCGGCCACGGCCGCCTCCTTCACCCGTACGATCTCCCCCGGGCCGGTGCAGTACCCTGGCATGCCGAATCCGCGGTGGTGGATGTTCGAAGACGGCAAGACGGACTTCGGCGCGGTCACCGCGGACAGCACCGACCTGGTCAAGACGCTGTTCCTGGAGTTCGCGCTGGTTTTCAGCGACGACTGGTTCCTGCTGCCGTGCGACCTCGACACCGGCGCGCTGGCCCGCGTCGACGGCCTCATGCTCACGGACGTGTTCGGCCACCGGAACTGGATCGAGCAGGCTCTGGCGCGGACGACGACTGGCAGCGGTGGACCATGTACAACCTGGACATCGCGGACAGTGACGGCACGGGCGCACCGGTGGCCGCGTCGCTCGGCCTGTACCTGCCCTCGGCCGCGCCGGGCGCTGCGGAGGCCCCGCCGAGCGAGTACGCGCTCATGGTGCGGGACGAGGCGGCCAACATGGTGTGGGGCATCGAGCGCACCGTGCCGCTGGCCACGGGCGCGACGCAGGTCGGCGAGGAGGCGGCGCGCCAGACGCTGGCGTTCCGCGAACAGCTGCATCCGTCGCCGCCGCCCGGCCCGCCGATCGCCGCCGTGGCATATCAGGCGCAGAGCACCGTGCCGGAGAACTGGATCCCGTTCATCCCCGTGCATGTGGCCGGGTCCAACCGCGAGATCCAGCTGCAGCGTGGCGCGATGCCCCGGGTGCTAGGTGGCGTGGTCACCCCTCCGGTCAAGGTAAGGCCGCGCACCACGCTGCTGCGCCCCGGCCTGGACGCCTCCCCGGCAGCGGCGTATTTCGTGCACGAGGAGGAGGTGCCGCGCGTCGGCACCAGCCTGACGGTCGCGTTCAACCGCATGCGGCGCCCGGACGGCGGACCAGTCGTATGGCTGTCCGTCCACCGTTCTACCGGCCGCGGCGAGGCCCACAGCGGCCTCGAATGGGATCGCCTGGTCAGCACGCCCACACCGGTACCGGGGACGTAAGCAGCACTGCGACAGTCAGAAAATCAAGACCAGCAATACAGATGAAATGGGTTGCGGCTGCTGGTGTTGCTGGAACGGGAGGCTGCTCCGATTAGCTTGGCTGACCGTGCTCCGCCAGATCTACACCGACTGGCTCATCGACCTCGCGGGCGGTCGGCAGTGTTCCGGGTGCCACCAGCCAAGAAATTCACTCGACCAGGCCATCCCCGTATGGCCAGACGCCTCGAAATCTCCATGATCCCTGCCAGACTTGGTTACGGGTCCCTCCGGACTCCGATGGGCAAGGCGAATCACCTCAAACCCATCCACACCGGAGGGACCGACAGCATCACGACACGCCGTGAGCCGGTAGAGAGCAAGACCAGCCACCCAGGCTAGATTCAGGCAGCCAGGTTCAGGATTGACTCAGGCACCAGGATCACCGGCTGATCATCGTCGTCATCGGCCAGCAACTGCACGCGTACCTGCGATGGCGGGTCGCCCCACACTTCCACAACCCGACCCCGGACCGGCTCTTCAAGACCCCAGGGAATCAGGACAAAATCGCCGACCCTCACATGCCGCTGCTCGCTGGTCACCAGGGATCTCCTCCGAATGCACTATGAAGATGGTCCCACACGATGCGATCCAGCGCACGTGCGGTGCGGTCCAGCCCAGGCAGCCTGGCACGCGCCCAGGTCAATCTGTCAAATACGCCCCGGGCGCGCAGATTGCCCACCTGACGCTGATTCCCGTGAGCTAGAGCGTTTCGAAGCTCAATGAGGTCTTGATAGCAAGCCTGATCGCCACGGCGACCGCGGACTGTGGTCCAACGCGAGTTCTGAGCCGCCAGCTGCTGCGGGATGCGCCTGACCCCGAGCCGACGGAAATCCTGCTCGATGCTCTTCAACCCAGCGTTGCCACTGTCGATTGCCCGGCCCTCCGTCGCAGCAGTGATCAGCATGGCCTGCGCGGCAGGATCAACACCAGCCACAAGGACTAGACGCTGAGCACCGAGGTCGTGAAGATCCCGCACATAACCTTGGAACTCAGCCACAACCCGTAACACGTAGGCATGCGCAACCGGCCGCCCGATCTCAAGAGGCCTGCCGGGGCCGCCAATCTTTCCGAACTGAGCATGCGCTTGCGCTAAGGCCTCGATGGACTGGCGTCGCGGACCCGTCCAACGGGCAAGAGGAAAAGACTGCGAATATGGCACTCCTCTACGCTAACGAGGGCTACTGACATCGCCGACGCAACTCAGCCCGGCAGTGCACGTCAATTTGTGTAGGTAGTAAAGATCATCTTCGAGGTGCTCCTGGTCAGGCGGTGTGCGTCTGAGTGCGGGGCTTGCTTGATGGCTTCCCATGTGCTGCTGGCTTCCTTGCAGCGAAGGGCGATGATGGCCTCGGCTCCGCCGATGGTCCAGTGCAGCGAGAGATGCCTCATAGCACATCACGCAGGGCTGCACTAAGTAAGCGACATTTCCACCGGACACGCGCACAATCGGTTCCTTCCTAATACTTCGATTGCGGCGTAGTCCGTACACGACCGGTTCGTTTTGAGCGATCGCATAGGCTGCCGGCAAGCGGCGCTGAGCCGTGATGATGGAATCTCGGCGGGATCACGTGGCCCGCCGGGGAATCGGGTGATTGGCCCATCTCGGCACTAAGTCCCGGTTGACCGGGCTGGCAGGCGTGATGAAAACAGGTCAGGTATTCGTATCCCACACCTCCGATATGGCGCGCTTCCCGGCGGGCCGGTCATTCATCGATGCGGTGCTAGACGCAGTGAACCGGGTCGGCATGGTGCCAGTCGACATGCGTCACTTCCCTGCTCGTGAGGGCGCCCCGGCGGGGTATTGCCGGGCGCGGGTCCGCGAGTGCGACGTCTACGTCGCGGTGGTCGGGTTCCGGTACGGGTCGATCGTGCCCGGCGAGAAAATCTCATACACCGAACTGGAGTTTGCCGAGGCCACCGAGGCGAAGCTGCCGCGGCTGGTGTTCCTGCTCGACGAGGAGGCTGGGCTGCCTGGGACGCCGCGTGATGCGGAGCCTGGCACGGTGGAGGGGTTCCGGCGGCGATTGCGTGGCGCCGGGCTGGTCGTCCGGTCGTTCACCTCGGCGGACAGGCTGGAACTTGAGGTGTTCCACGCCCTAACCGACCTGGCCAGCACCCGGGTCGCGGGGGCACGGTTCTGGCTGCCGCCGGATACGGCGACGTTCACCGGCCGGGTACCGGAGCTGGAGGTGATCACCTCAGCGGTGACGGAGGATGCGGGGGCGGGCGGGGTGGTGGGGATTCATGCGATCGGGGGGATGCCCGGGGTGGGCAAGACCGCGCTGGCGGTGCACGCCGCGCACCGGCTGAAGGACCGGTTCCCTGACCGGCAGCTGTTCATCGATCTGCACGGCCACACTCCCGGGCAAGACCCGGTGCCGGCCAAGGCGGCGCTGGCCGGGCTGCTGGCCGCGGCCGGGGTGGACGCCCGCGCGATGCCCGCCGATCTGGCCGGCCGGGCCGGCCTGTGGCGTGAGGTGATGGCCGGGCAGAGGGCGCTGTTGGTGCTGGACAACGCCGCCAGCAGCGCCCAGGTCACGCCGCTACTGCCCGGTGCCGCAAAGTGCCTGGTGCTGGTCACCAGCCGCAGGCACCTCGGCGACTTGCCAGGACCCGTCACCCCCGTCCCGGTCGACGTTCTGACCCTAGACCAGGGCCGGGAGATGTTCACCCTGCTGGCCCCCCACGCCGCCACCGCGCCGGCGGCGGCCGTTGAGGAGGTGGTGCGCCTGGCGGGGCGCCTGCCTCTGGCGATCTGCCTGCTGGCCCGGGTCTACGCCCGGCACCCGGCTTGGACCCTGGCCGACCTGGCGGCCGAGACCGAGGCGGGCGTGCTGATCCTGACCGCAGAGAACGACAGCGTGGCCACCGCGTTCGAGGTGTCCTACCGGCACCTGGACCCAGCCCGGCAGCAATTTTTCCGCCGCCTGGGCCTGCACCTGGGCACGACCACCGACGAATACGCCGCCGCCGCGCTGGCGGGCGTCCCGCTGGCCGAGACGGCAGGACTGCTGGACGGCCTGCACGGCGAGGGCCTGCTGACCGAGGTGAGCCGCCGGCGATACGGCATGCACGACCTGATCCGCCACTATGCACGGGATCTGGCCGCCGCCGACCCGGAGGTCGGCCGCAGTCGGGCGGTGAGCCGCCTGCTGGACTACTACCAGCATGCCGCCGCCACCGCCCAGGCGCTGCTGGCCCGCCAGGCCCGGACCAGCCCCCCAGCCCGCGCCGGGATCGCGGTGCCAACGGCGGTCCCGTGCCTGGCTGACCGCGAGCGGGCGCTGAGGTGGTCCCGGGCCGAGCGTGTCAACCTGCTGGCCTGCCTTGACCACGCCACCGGCAGCGACCAGCACGCCCGCGTCATCGCCTTGACCGCTGGCTTGGCTGGCCTGCTGCGCCAGGACGGACCCTGGGCTGACGCGATCGCCCGCCATGAGGCGGCCGCGCAGGCCGCCCGCCACCTCGGCGATCAGCACGGCGCGGCCGGCGCCCTCACGGACCTGGGGGACGTGCGGCAGCTGACCGGCGACTATCCCGGCGCGGTCAGGGCGGCGGAGGAGGCGCTAGTTATCTTCCGCGATCTCGGGGACCGGCTGGGCCAGGGCAACGCCATGACCGAGATAGGAATCGTGCGGCAGCTGACCGGCGACTACCCCGGCGCGGCCGAAGCGCTGGAGAAATCGCTGGGCATCTACCGTGCCCTCGGCGACCAGCTGGGCCAGGCCAGCGCCCTCCGCCAACTGGGGGTCGTGCGATGGCTGGCCGGGGACTACCCCGGCACGGCCGAAACGGCAGAGAAGGCACTGGGCATCTCCCGCGACCTCGGCGACCGGCTGGGCCAAGCCAGCGCCCTCCGCCAGCTGGGCGCCGTGCGGCTGCGGACCGGGGACTACCCCGGCGCGGCCAAGGCGCTGGGCAAGGCGCTAGGCATCTTCCTCAACCTCGGTCACCGGGTGGGCCACGCATGCACCCTCGGCCAACTCGGGGCGGTGCGGCTGCGAACCGGGGACTACCCCGGCGCGACCAAAGCGCTCGAGAAGGCGCTGGGCATCCTCCGCAACCTCAGCGATCGAGGAGGTATGGCGCAGGCGCTCAACGAGGCGGGCGCGCTGCACCGGGTCCGCAGTGACATCGAGCAGGCCGAGGCATGTCACCAGCAGGCCCTGGACCTGGCCCGCCAGATCGGCAGCTCCTGGGACGAGGCCAGCGCGCTGGCTGGACTGGGCCGCTGCGCCTTGGCCGCCGGGCACACCGCCAGCGCGATCGCCCACCTGCAGCGGGCGCAGGAGATCTTCCGCAGGATCGGCGCCGCAGAAGCCAGCGAGCTGGCCGCCGAACTCAGCGCCGTCACCGATGACGGCCCACCCGCATAGCGACCTGCACCGGCCCGGGGATGCGGCGTCCAGCCGGCCACCTGCCTAAGCGCCGCGGCCCGAGGCTCACGGCTGGCGGGTACCGCGGGATTTACCTTCGGCGATGACCGAAGAGGCCCTGGGCCTGCTCCTGAGCCATGCGCATGGCCTGCCCGCGGTCCAGGTGACCGAAGCTGCCCTGCTCGAAGTGCTTGTCCACCTCGGCGGTGACGAAGCCGGCCAGCAGTTCCTTGGCGAGCTCGTGATGCTCGACCTTGCCCTTGCGCTCCTCGTGATGCTCGAACATCCGCATCGCCTCGAAACCGACCGCGCCGGCCAGCAGCTCATGCGTGATGTTCCCGTGCGGCTTGCCGCCGCCGTAAACCTGGCCATGCGCGGACTGTGCGTGATCACTACCGAAAAATCCCATGGCCGACAGAGTAGCTCGCATCAGCCCGTTTTGAGCACGTCTGCGGGCGGTCAAGCAACCTGCCGTTCTCATCCAGGTGAATGGATCGGCTGACGCATCGAACCAGCCCTCGCGCTGCCCTTCGCGTGGGCGCTGACCTGGCGGGCTATGACCGGCAGGCGGTTCGGTCACGGCCCGATCTGGCACGTCGGCAAGGACCTGCCTGGTGCGGACGCCTATCCTAGAAAGCATGAGCGCCGCGCACGACATCATCGAACTGCTCCCCGATGACGTCCACGCTGAGGTGGTTGAAGGGGAGGTCATCGTGAACGCCGCCACGCCAGCAGGCCGACACGCAAAGATCGTCCTCGCGGTACGTCGGGCGTTCGCTCGGCACGGCATCGACAACCTCTTCGAGAACACGACACTCCTCGTCGAACGGGACGAGTCCGAGTACGTACCGGATCTCGCGCGCTGGCCAGAGCACCTCATCGACGGCGACAGCTGGGAGTTTCCCGCGCAAGAATGCTTGTTCGCGCTTGAGGTAGTCCCGGGCGACCGGCCGGCGAGACGGCAGCGGGACTATCAGAAAGCATCTGGCTACGCGCGCGGCCAAGTGCCTGTCTTCCTGCTCATCGATCCTGTGGAGCAGACCTGCACGCTGTTCACTGAGCCGAGGTCCGGCGAATACCTGGTAAAGCAGATCGTCAAGTTCGGGGAGCCAATCCTCATCCCAGCCGATCAAATCTCGATCGACTTCCAGACTGAGAACCTCTAGCCGAGCCTGCCCTCGCAGCTTCCGCAGGTGGCTACGGCGCTCGTGAGCGAGCATCGCCTTTGAATTATTCGCTTGGGTGGCGGGCGCCCTGCCCCTAGCGTTCTCTCTGGGCGCGGAGCACGTGCCCTGTCCGCCGTCTGGGCGGGCAGATCGGAGGTGCTGAGCGCGATGACTTGTCAGCTTCTGGCAGTTTGCTTCGATGCGAACGACCCGCTTGGCCTGGCGCGCTTCTGGGGCGGCCTGCTCGGCTGGGAGATAGCCGACGGGACCCGCGACTGCGTCGCGCTCCTGCCAGGCGATGACACCGGGTTCCGATTCCGGTTTCTTCGAACCCAGGAGCAGAAGTCCAGCCCGTACGAAAGGCACTTCCATCTGACGAGCACGTCCCTGGGGGACCAGCAGCAGACGGCGGCAAGGTCGCTCGCGCTCGGCGCCCGGCACCTCGACGTCGGCCAGCGGCCGGAGGAGGGTCATGTCGTGCTGGCAGACCCCGAAGGCAACGAGTTCTGCATCATCGAGCCGGGCAGCAACTGGCTGGCCGGCTGCGGATTCCTGGCAGAGCTTACGTGCGCCGGTTCACGGGAGGCCGGGTATTTCTGGAGCGAAGCGCTGGGCTGGCCGCTGGTCTGGGATCAGGGCCTGCAGACCGCGATCCGCTCGCCGCGGGGCGGCCCGAAGATCTCCTGGGACGGCGCGTGGCTGATGCCGCAGACCGAGAACACCCGACTGCATTTCGACCTCGCTCCACCCGTCCACGGTAATCAGCAACAGGAGGTCGACCGTCTCGTCTCCCTCGGGGCGACTCGCATCCACATCGGCCAGGGCGAGGTCAGCTGGGTGGTCATGGCCGATCCCGATGGCCGTGAGTTTCGCGTGCTGACCCCGCGATAGCCCGCCCAGACCGCCTCGCTGCAAGAATCTCCGACGAATCAGGATTTGCCAGGTCAGCGTGACTCGCAAGCCCCGTCGCGACTACGTCAAATCGGTGTTGCGGAATAGATAGATCCCGACGGTCTTGCCGTTGACCGCGACGTTCTCCCCGGCGCCGAACATCCGGTCGTGGGTGGCCTCGCCGGTGACGATGAAGACGTAGCCGACGTGCTCAAGCCGCCAGCCAATCGCCTCGATGTTCGCGAGGGTCCCGGCGTGGCTGACCGTCCTGCTGGCGTCCGACGTCGATCCGGCGGCGTCGAAGACCGACGTGTGCTGCTGCGAGGAGCCGACCGTCAGCTGGATTTCGAAGAAGCCCTGGCGCTGCTCCTTCGCGGTGGTGGCCTGGCCGACCGGGCTGGCCAGGAACGTCTTGCGCGCTCGCGCCTCGGCGGCCGCAGCTTCCGCCGCAGCGGCCTCGCGCTCTCTGGCTGCCTGCTCGGATGCCCTCTCCTCGGCCGACTTACGCAACGCCATCGCCGCTCCAATCGTCTTCGAAGACGGCGGCACGACCGCCGTGTCGACTATATTCGGCAATCTATTGATAATAGTGGAGCTTGCCCTGCCAGCCAGAGCTAACCAGGGCTGGCGGCTCGGTCGAAGATGTGCTCTCGGTGCCAGTCCAGGTATTTCGCCGCTGGCGGTTCGGCGCCAGCAGGAAGTGCTAGTGAGTCGAGCAGGGGCGGTCGGCCATAGTAGTGGCGGGCAAGCGGGTCGTCCTCTATCGCTCTGGCTAGGGGTCCGGCGAGATGAATGCGCAGCCCGCCGTTGACGGCAAGCAGGCCGGTGTCGAACGCGACGTCATGTGGCGGGCAGGCAGCCAGGCCGTTGCGAGGATCGAGACGCTCACGGGCCGTGCTGTCGCGCCAGGGCTTAATGTGGCCGGCGAGCAGCATCCTCTTGCCGCCGAAGGTCGCTGGCTGGAAGCCGCAGAAGACACACTTGCCGCCGCAGTTGGTGAGTACGCTCGCGGCGAAGACGTGCTGGCCGACCCTGGCCGCCGCGAGCAGGATGCGCTCCGTTTCTCTCGCTGGCAGGGCACTCTCAGAGGCGCTGCGTTCGATCTGACCTCGCAGCCCAGCTTCGAGGACTGACAGGTCCAGCTCCTCTTGTCCGAGCAGGCTGAGTTCGCCGCCGTCTTCGAGCCCGAGGAAATCTGGGAGCCGGTCGGGGCCGATGCCCTCCATCCTTGCAGCACGCAGCACCAGTCGGTAGACATGGCTGAACTGGGCCGGGTCGTCTCGCAGGATCGCTCCGGCGAGCACATCCCAGCGGGCGCCGTGGGACCGGGAGCCGTCCAGGTTGGCCATCTTTGCGAGAATGCTCGATGGCGGACGAGCGAACAAACTGCCCAGCGACGGCACCGGCTCCGGCGCACGGTCCGCGGTGCTGCCGCCGAACTGGCGATGGTTCACCAAGAACGATGCCGCCAGGCACAGCAACGTCTCCACCGGTACGAAAATCACTTGCCGTCCGCCGGCGACCGGGCGGCGGACCAGAAGCGTCCTGAATTGATCGCGGGCCTGCCCGGCCGTCAGATCGAGATAATCGGAAAGCTCGGCCACGCCGTGAGATTATCCGTGGCCAAAAGCCGGTGTCTAGAAGGCCGATCAATCCGTGAGCTGAACGTGGCGCCTAACTCTAAATCTCCCCGTCCTGCGGAACCAGTTCCCGCCCGTCCCACGTAAACCGCGCTGTTGTCACCAGCCTGCCCCGTTGGCGCGACCGAGCTTGACGACGAAATGGTGCCAGGCCGTGTAGTCGAACACTTTGCTCCAGCTGCTGCTCCCAGTTCGACGCCGTGTTGTCCGTCTTCGCCTGGTCAATCCGCTCTCGGAAAAGCGGTGCAATGAGTTTGGGTCCGCGTCCGTCAACCGGAGCGGGTCTTTGAGCAGGAGGTCCCTGGCAGCCTTGGTGCCGGCGGGCAGGTCAGGGCCACCTGCCAGACCAGCCGGACGGCGATCTTGGAGGCACTGGCTTACCGCGCCGGCGAGCGTGTCGAGCGCGCCCGCTCAGTGGGCAGGACGTGCTCGGACGCCTGGGCCGACAGCGCCCGCAGCGCCGCGACGACCTCCTGCTCCCTGGTCTTGACCGCCTCGCTCATCCGCCGCACCGCCTTGTCGGCGGCGGCCAGGTCCGATTCGGCGCGCGTCACCGCCTGCCCGGCCACCACGACGGCCTCGTGGCCCGGCCGCAGCGCGCGCTCGTTCGCCACAGCGTCAACGGGTTGCGCACTTCACGCCGCCGTGCCGCCGGTAGACGCTGGTAGACGTAATGCCGCTCTGCCACTATTAACGGGCATTCAGGCAGCGCGGAGAACTGGACCGGCCTCAGCGTGGTGTCCGTGTGCCCGCTCCGCGCGCTGCTGAACAACCTTGAGCCTCGGCTTAGCCTGATGGCCGGCTGGCTGGGCCGCCCGGCACACCAGGGACTTTAGGTGTTAATGCCTGTCCGGGGTGTTCGGGCCTTCGGGTTCCGTGTATGTCCTAGTGCCCCCGTCGCCGGTCAGGTCCTGGTCTGCGGCGTCTGGCGGGGACTGTCCGTTGACAATACAGGTGAAGGGCCAGGTTGCAGCCGGAGAGGCTCTTGTCGCGGATAAGGATCACCTGGACTTTGCGGGGTCCGAACACCGGGTACCACATGCGGCAGACGACGGCGACAAGTAGCGATCCTGACTCAGCACCTGCGCAGCGAGAGCCAGCACCGCTTCGAACAGGGAGGTCTCTGGCGCTACCTCCGACACGTCAACAACGACGCCGAGACGCCGAACGGCATCAGCCATGCTGAGGATCCTCCATGGCGCCGGTCGACTCGCGCAACTGTGGCCCAATCGACGTCCGCCGCGGTTTCCCAGGGGGCGGGGAATGTCCGGTCGCCCAGACGCAGACTGATCGTGACCCGGGCGAGTTCGGGCGGGCGTTGCGGGATCTGCGCGGGCGGTCAGGTCCGGCGTTCCGGGTTCTCGCCCTGCAGTCGCAGCGGCAGGCCCCTGGCGCCCCATCAGGGCGTTGGCGGGCATATAAACCAATGACTCGGCGGGACCCGGACACCGCGTCCTGCGTCTGCCATAGAGCTGAGGAGATCGAACGCTTCGGGACAACCGACCAGCCCATTTTCATAGCATCCTGCCAGCACGGTTTCCGAGTCGACGGCGATCAGACCTCTCCGCCGCGCGTAGTCGATGGCTGGCTGGTCATCGCTCACGAAAGTCCAGTCCGGGTGGTATCTCTCAAGCACATAAATGGCCTCGGCCTCGCCGAGGTGGAGGGTCGCCGGGTCGGAGCGCGTCGCGCCAAGCCCGCGCCGGATCCCATCGACTCCGATGAGGGCTTCGATATCTTCGTCAGCGGACATCGCCGGACCTAGCCACTCGAGGGCCGGCAAGCTAAGCTGTCCAGCCTCACGCTGGATAGCTTCCGTCCACCGTGTGCGGCTATCGAAGTGTTTCTCCAGGACGTCCATCCGGCCGACGACCGAGAAGTTCTTCAGTGTGCATGCGTCGGTCCACGATGGCGCCGCCTTGGATAGGACTCACAGCATCGGCACAAGCTCATCGCCGGTTTGCAGGCCAACTGCGGATCCCGGCAGTGCCAGTCGCGGTGGTGCGAGTTCCTCAAGCAGCGCGTCCGGATCGATATTGATCAACTGGGCGATCGGCCTGATGCTTATCCGTCCCTTCGCGTATGCCTCGACCGCTCTGCGCAGCAATCCGTCCGGCCAGCGCTGGTTGTGGCGGGCCTGCAGATCACTCGCCCGGCCCTGGCGCAATGCGATCCGCGCGGAAGACATGCGGCGGACGGCATCCCGCCCGGCCGCGTCGATGATCCCGAGGTTGTGCAGCCGGAAGGCGAGCGCGTCCAGGCTTACCCGGTACCTGGCCAGCAGGTCCGCTATGAGTTCCTCGGTTGGTGCGGACTGGTCGCCGACAGCGGTTCGCAGGGCGCCAGCGGGCATCAGGAAGGCAGCGGCGAAGGCATTCGCCCGGGTCTCCTCAGGGGTCCTGCTGTAGTTGATGTTCTCGTCAATTGTGTCGCCCTCGTCACCTGCCATGAGGTGGCCCAGTTCGTGGGCGATCGTGTACCGCTGCCGGTGCGCGGCAATGGAACTGCTCACCATGATCAGGCTGTAGCCCTGGCGCGAGATCGCCAGTCCGTCCAGCCCGCGGTCAAGGGGCTCGATCGCCACGTCAGCGTTGAACTTGTCCTCCACATCGGCGGCGAGTTGGCTCACGTCCGTGGGCAGGTCCGCGTCCCCAAGGCCCGACTGAGAGCGGAGCCGCTGGGCAAGAAGCTCGCCCTGCTGGTACGGCGGGCCTGACGAGGGCCTCGGCAGCCGTACCAAAGGCAGAGCACTGAAGCCTTGCTCGATTAGCAACTCGTCGAGTTCCAGCATTTGTCGTGCGCGGGCAAGTGCCTGCTCGGTAGCCGGGCTTGCCTCCGGCTGCACCCGGGCGAGTACTGACTCACGCCGATGCCTGGTCTCGTCATCCGCGAGCAGTTGCTGCACAGAGACGTTTAGCGCTTCTGAGATAAGCGCAAGCTCAAGAGGCTTAAAACCACGCTTGCCCGCCAGTGCCTTCGACATGGTGGGGGGATCCATGCCGACCGCCTGCCCGAGCGCTCGCTGAGACATCCCCGAAGCCTGCATGGCTTCACGGACTCTCTCAGCGAGCATCTCCATAGTCAGCGTCATACCTTCAGGGTAGGTATTAGTTGCGAAAAAAGAAACTAGTCAGCCGGGGTACTCGGCCGACATCACCTAAGTGCTAGTACCTGAAGCTGCCCGCGCAGAACCAGTCGCTCGCCGCGAGCGCCTCATAGCAGGCGGACTGTCGGCTGTTCAGCCCGGCTCGCAGCTAGGACTCCTCGTTCTGCCGGAGGTGGTCGCGGACGGCGGCGGATGCCCCTTCCCCCAGCAGAAGTGAAGAAGGGCCTGGATGCCGCTGATTGGGGACAAGATCATCGGAGGTAAGCTGGTCCATCATTCCGACCGGGGCGTGCAGTACACGTCGATCCGGTACGCCGAGCGGCTGGGTGAAATCGGCGCGGTCCGCTCGGCGGGAAGTAAAGGTGATTCTTGTGGTAACGCGGCCGCGGAGTCGGTGAATAGTCTTTACAAGAAAGAACTCATTGACCGGGACGGGCCGTGGGCCAGCGTCAGGGATGTCACCTTCGCCACCGCGGACTGGGTGGACTGGTACAACAACCAGCGGCTCCACTCAAGCTGCGGCTACATTCCCCCGAGAGAATTCGAGGAAAACTATTACGCATGACAAGAAGCACTGGCAGCATAGTCTTATTCGGTAAGCAAGGGCCTTCGAAATTGCCGGGGCGATCCACTCCTCCTGCCCGGAAGAAACGCGCTGCCCTGAGGCAGCCGCTCGTGAACACGTCCTCTCAGAACGGCCCCGATCCCTTTGCCCACATCTTGGTCCAGTCACCGCGGATTCCGGTGGCGTCGAAGTCGCCGAGGTCGGTCGCGGAGAATGGATCGTCGAGGTAACGGACCTCGTCGTACCGGGCTCCTCGCGGATCCACCCGAACAAGCGCGAGACGGTAGCGCGGAACAGCGTTCTTGCCGGTCATCACTTCGTTGTGGGTGACGAAGAAGTCCGTGGCGCCGTCGATGCGCGCCTTGACCTCGATGCGGAAGGTGTCTCCGTTCGAGTCCGTGGAAAGGATGTCATAGCCCTTGTTGTTGAATGACCTGCTCCACGGGCTTGCGCGCCAGTTCAAGCTCACGGGCTAGGACGAGATCGACCCCGCGCCGCTCGACTGCCTTGGTTTCCTTGGCGTGGATCGGCGCCGACGTGGGCACTTCGCCTTCCAGCAGGCACAGGGGCAGAACCAGGGCTGAGGTCACGATGCGCGGCGGCTTGGTGGACATCAGCGCCTGCTGGTCGAGCAGTTCCAGCCGCTGGCGGAGACGGATGTCGAGATCGACCGCCTTGCGGTGCAGGCTCTCGGCTGATTCCTTCGGCTTGTCACCGGCTCGCTCTTTCTCGGCGGCTGCTGCCGCGTCCAGAAGGAGCCGGTCTCGCTCGCCTTGGAGGCGCTTGATCACGAGACTGCGGGCTTTCGCCAGTTCGGCCGAGCGGCGCGGCTGGATCTCAGCGAGGTAGTCCGCCAGCTGGCTGGTGATGATCCAGCTCAAGGCCCTGTCTTCGGCGTCGGAAAGCCACGTGAGCTTGCGCGCGGCTTCAGTCGTGGCGCCCTCTGGCGCGGCTACACAGTCGAGATAGGGTGCCGGCCCGGCCGTGGTGACTGTGCCGAAGCTGTCGACGTAGGCATAGCCGAAGCGCCGGGCGACCGACTCGCCCGGTCGCGTCGGCGACCTCGTCGATGACTCCGACGAGCAGGTGCGGCTCCTCCAGCGTCGCGGACACCAGGACGGTGCCGCTATTGAGTGCTCCGCTGAACTGGCGGATGGCCTCCGCCATGACGGCATCGTGGAGCGGGTGCCCCGGCGCGAGCAGGTCGGCGTGCGGTTGGCCGTCTGGTTCCACGGTCGCGAGGTCGAAGGTGACCCGGTTGTACTTGGTCGCGATCGGGCCGTGCTTGCTGGCGCGAATGTGCGCGGGGACGTTCGTGATCTCATAGCGTCCGCGATTCGCGCCGGGCGATCCGGCCGCCGAGCCGGGTGAAGGCCGCCTTGAAGGCCAGTTCGATGTAGTGCGGCTGGAGGCGGCGGGCGCGGGCTTCGTCCATGGCGGCACGTAGTGCCGCAAGGTCGGCCTCGGCGAGATGCTCAGAAGCAAGAGCCCGCTCGTCGAGAAGATCCCTGAGCCCATCACCAACGCGGGCGTCGATGACCTCGTGCATCTTGGCCTTCACTTCTGGTCGTTCGCCGTACTGGATGGCCTCCATGAGAAGAGCCGCTGAGCGGGGTCTCGGAGAAGGCCTCCCCCAGCACGTCGAATACCTTGCCGCCGTAGGCTTTGCGCTGCTCCTCGATCTTGTCGAGCAGCCGGGTAAAAACCTCGCCTTCACGGGTGTTGGATGGCGACGAGTTCCAGAGCCGGCAAACCTCGTCCTGGCCGATGCGGTGGATGCGACCGAAGCGCTGCTCGATGCGGTTGGGGTTCCACGGCAGGTCGTAGTTGACCATGAGGTGGGCGGCCTGGAGGTTCAGGCCCTCCCCGGCGGCGTCGGTGGCGATGCAGGATCTGGCATTCGCGGGTCTTGGTGAATTCCTCGGTGATCTGGCGTCGGTCACCGCGTCGGACACCGCCGTGAATCGCCTTCACCGCATCAGGCTTGACCCAGCAGCGCGCCGATCCTGCGCCTGGAGGTAGCCGAGGGTATCGCGGTGCTCGGTGAAAATGATGAATTTTCGCGGCCAGCCATTGCTGTCAGTGGTGAGCGCGTTGTCACTGCAGAATCGCCGACAGCTCGGCCCACTTCCGGTCGGTGCCGGCATCGCGGACTCGCCTGGCCGCTCGTACCAGGTCGGCAAGCTCGAGCGAGCTCGGCGTTGAGTTCGTCCACCGTCTGGGCGGCGGTCGCGGCGTCGAGGAGCTCTTCCTCAAGCTCCTCGATCTCGCTCGGCGTTGTAGCTCGTCGTCGTCGAAGCCGTCTAGGTCGATCGGTCGGGCTCCTGCTCGCGGTAGGTGCCGTTGAGGATCTCCTGCTTCCTGCGTTCCAGCCGCTCGGAACGGCGGACCAGGCTCTTGTAGATCGCCTCCGGGCTGGAGGCCAGACGGCGCTGCAGCACGGTAAGCGCGAACCCGACGGTGTTTTTCCGCTTCCCGCCAACCCGGTCGGCTCGGTTCATTCCCTCCCGGACGTAGCTGGTGACCTGCTCGTACAGGTCGTACTCCAGTCGACGTCAGCTCGTAGGGCACCGTCTCGGCGATGCGCTCGGGGAAGAGCTTCTTGCCTTCGAAGGTGAGCAGGTCTTCCTTGATCATGCGGCGCATGATGCCGCTGGTGTCGGCGGTCTTCTTCTGCTTGCCCTCGAACCGGTCGCGGTCGAGCAGGGTGAGGAAGAGCTGGAAGTCCTCTTCCTTGCCCGAGTGCGGTGTCGCGGTCATCAGCAGGAGGTGGCGGGTAATGTCACCGAGCAGCTCACCGAGCAGGAACCGCTTGGTCTTCTCCAGCTTTCCCGCCGAAATAATGCGCACCCATCCGGTGCGCCTCATCGACGACGATCAGGTCCCACTCGGTCTCCTTGAGCTGCGCCTGGAGCTCGCTCATTGCGGGACAGCTGATCCATCCGGGCGATCAGCAGCGGGTTGGTCTCGAAGACATTGAGGTTGACGTTGGCGTCGATGAGCTGGTTGGTCAGCAGGTCGAACCGCAGCCCGAACTTGAAGAACAGCTCGTCCTGCCATTGCTCCACCAGGCCGCCCGGCGCGACGATCAGGCACTGCCGGACGTCGTCGCGCAGCAGCAGTTCCTTGATGTAAAGGCCGGCCATGATCGTCTTGCCGGCGCCCGGGTCGTCGGCGAGCAGGAAGCGCAGCGGCGTGCGGGGAAGCAACTCGCCGTACACGGCGCGGATCTGATGAGGCAGCGGCCGTACGTCGCTGGTAGCGACGGCCAGCATCGGGTCGAACAAGGCCGGCCAGGGTAATCCGCTGCGCTTCGGCCGCGAGCTTGAAGTCGGAAGCTGACGCGTCGAACGCGCGGCTACCGGTCTGCGCGACGCTGAGCTTGTCCTCGTCCTTGCGGAACAGTACCTGCTGGCCAAGGTGCGCCAGCGGTGGTCTTGTAGGTCAGCTCAAGCGCGTCCGCGCCGTGCCATTGTGCGTAGATAACGGTGATTACCTCGGCCGGGATTAGCCCGTCGATGCGCAATCCGGGCTTAAGCCCCTCCAACAGCACGCTAACCAACCTCCTGATCGACAGTGTGGCTAACGGTAGCTGAGCGGTACGACAGTTCCAATTCGTGACATCCAGGTGCCGAATGTCACTGGCCGCCATTAATCTTCACAGCATCCCGGCAAAGATCAGTAGGAGCGATGGAACAAGACGAGCGACGGCAACTTCGCACAGTTATCAACGAGGTAGCGGGCTGGCTCGCAGAGGCTCGCGCCATCCAGTCCCATCGCGCCAGGATCGATAAAGCCGGCGACGACGCTGTTTCGGCACTGCGCCAGGCCGTAACCGATGTCCGGCTCGCAGGCCAAGATGGCTGGCGGGTCATGCCGCTTCGAACCGGCGACGGCCGGCGCCTGAGCGACGTCGCGTGCCAGAGCCTCCTGCCGGCCCTCTCCGCCGCTGACCGCCAGACGCTGAGAATCCTGACCGAGGACGCCGCAGCGGCTCTCCAGGACGTCAAGGCGATCATCGGCGCCCGGCGGCTGTTCTCCGGCAGCAAGAAGCGCCAAGCGGGGACCAGCGCGGTCGGTTTTCTCGGCTCCTACCAGGGACAGGCGCTAGCCTCCGGCGTACCGCAACTGCTTGGGCGACTGTCGCCGCGGCACGACGACGTACCCGCCGAAATGCCGCTGACCGACGCACTCGCCGACTGGATCGGGCTGCGGAGCCGCATCGCGGACCTCGGCCCGAGCCAGGAACTGCTCACCAGTGCGGTTGTTGGCGAACTGCCACAGGCAATCAGCGTCATCCAGCGAGCCCTCGTGGCGGAGAGCCGGTGGCAGGAGGGTGCGCGGGATGCCGGGAATGCCGTTCGCAAAGCCGAGACCGGCCGGCTGCTCGCGGAAATGCCGGTCGAACGTCTCAAGGAGGCCACCCGCGACCGGATTCGCGTCGGTCCGCTCACCGACTCCGGCATCACGACAGTCCAGGACGTCCTCAATTACGGCTCCGGATTGGAATACCTGCCTGGCATCGGGGCAACCACGGCGACTCGGATGCGAGGCGCCGCGCGGACGCTGTGGCAGACAACGTATGACGAGATGCCGATGAGGATCGACATCAAGAACCGGACGCCCGAGGCCACCGAACTACTCCGGCAACTCGGCGCGTGGGATGCTCTGCGCCGTACCACGGGCACAGTCTCTGACCGCGAGCGAGCGGAGGCCCTAACGCCGCTCGCACTGACGCTGGACCAGAGGGTCAGCTACCTCGCGATCCTGTCCGGAGCCCAGTCCGCAGCGGAGTTCGCCGAGTCGGTGGCTGCCGTGACGCGCCGCGCCCGCCTGATCGCGGGCGCACCAGGCCCCGCAAGGCGGGACGATCCGTGGGATGACTTCCTCCGGCGGCCAGCCGACTATTTCGCGCTGCTCGCTGAGCTGGGCTTCATCACCGAAGACGAGCAGAAGACACACGGAGATCTGCCTGACGACATCGTCGAGGCCATCCGCAAACTCGAACTCGATACCGAGCATCTCACCGCATCCCTGCGCGGCTACCAGAGCTTCGGCGCCCGGTTCGCCCTTGTCCAGCGCAAGGTCATCATTGGCGACGAGATGGGTCTCGGAAAGACCGTCGAGGCGCTCGCCGTGCTCGCGCACCTGCGCTCCAAAGGCTTCCACCACGCGCTGGTCATCTGCCCAGCCACGGTCGTGACTAACTGGATTCGCGAAGTCCAGTCGAAGTCAACGATCCGGCCGCACCGGATCCACGGTCTTGGCCGCGAGATAGCCGCCCGCAGCTGGGTACGCAACGGCGGCGTGGCCGTGACGACGTTCGACACTCTCGGGTGGCTGGAAAGTCACGTCACCGCGCCGGAGCTGGGCTGCGTCGTAGTCGATGAGGCGCACTACATCAAGAACCCGGCCGCGCTGCGAACCCAGCGAGCAAGACGCATTCTCAATTCCAGCGACCGGGCAATCCTGCTCACCGGCACGCCACTGGAGAACCGCATTGATGAGTTCCGCAATCTGGTCGGCTACCTCCGGCCGGACCTCGTAGTGGAGGTGAACGAGCTCGCGCCCAGACGCTTCCGGCGTCAGGTCGCGCCTGCCTACCTGCGCCGCAACCAGGAAGACGTTCTCACCGAATTGCCGGAGCTCGTCGAGATCGACGAATGGCTCCCTCTGTCCAAACAGGATGCGGCGGCCTATAGCGACGCCGTTGCCGCCGGGAATTTCATGGCTATGCGCCAGGCAGCCATGTCCCAGGGCGACAAGTCCGAGAAGACGCGGCGCCTAGTCGAGATCGTCGAGGAGGCTGCGGACAACGGTCGCCGGGTCATCGTGTTCTCCCATTTCCGCGACGTCCTCGATCAGGCAACGCGCGCGCTTCCTGGCCAGGTCTTCGGCCCGCTAAACGGCTCCGTCCCGGCCGCTGCCAGACAGGTCATGGTCGACCAGTTCTCGGCCGCCGGACACGGCGCGGTGCTGGTCGCCCAGATCGTCGCCGGCGGCGTCGGCCTCAACATCCAGGCAGCCTCAGTCGTCGTGATCTGCGAACCACAGCTCAAGCCCACCACAGAATGGCAGGCGATCGCCCGAGCCCACCGGATGGGACAACTTGAGTCGGTCCAGGTGCACCGACTGCTTTCGGAGGAAGGCGTCGACCTGCGCGTCACCGAGATCCTGGCGAAGAAACGCGATCTGTTCGACGAATTCGCGCGAATCAGCGACACGGCCGACAGCGCACCCGAAGCCCACGACCTTTCCGAGGCAGAACTCGCTCGTGACGTGATCGCCGCCGAACGCGCACGACTCTTCTCAGCGGAAACGCTGTAGCACTATCGCAAGACGAGCAGAAAGTGGTGCTAACACCCGAACTGCCGCCCGTCGCACTGAGTCGGCTGGCGCGAATACCGCGTCCAGATCACGTGTAGCTCGCCGTGAATCGAAGCACAACGCGATTGCGGCACCACCGACGAGGAAGATCTCCGCCCGCTGTCCAGCCACGTCGAGTTCAGACGCGAGTTCCTCGAACAACTTGCGGATGTCAGCGGCGGAAAGTGGTCCGTGGGTCATACCCGGCTCAGCGCGCCCGCCGTGATGAAAATCCCCCTGGTCCGAAATGACGGCGGAGACTCCTGCAGCGCGGTAGCGTGCATTCCCCGCAGGGGTGTTACAAACCACCATTTAGCAGAGTACCGCTCCGGATTGCGCGCCCAAGAGGGCACCGGCCAGCTGTCACGCCGTGCTAGGTACTCGGCCAGCGCGGCCAGAGCAGCGTCCGCTTCGGCCGACCGCGTCGCCGGTGGCTCGCGATCGAAGCGCCGGGACGCGATCACCGTCCCGGCTCGGGCAAGATCATGCGAGTAGTCATCGAGAAGCTGGACTATGACGTAGCGCCAGACAGACTGCAATGTCTCGCCCTCATCCAGGAGCTCATCTGTGAGCAGCGCAGCGCCAGCAGCGTCCAACCCGATCAAACTGGCCGCCATGGCCTCCCGCCTCACCTCGGGCAGATTATCGACTAACTGCCGCGAACCTCTCCTGCTACATAGCCCTAAGCCAGTGTACGCAGACAAGCACTGATCGTCCGGTAACTACATCGTGCCCGTTGCGTGCCGATACAACGGTCAAGGGCAGTACGTCACAGGCGCTCACGGTCACCAGTGAACATGTTCTGACCTGGATTGTGGGCGCCATCGGCTGGCTTCGTGGCTAGCACGGCTGGTTGGATCGGGTACATACGAACGGCGGGCTGGCCGGGCCAGGATCCAGGTCATCACGGCCCCGAGCGCCAGCCACGCGGCGCAGATGGCCAGCTCACCCCAGCTCACCACGGCAGGACCACTCATAGTGCAGCATGTGGAGTTTATGGAGCCCCCTGGGTAATCTGACCAGAGTGCGGCTAGGCGTATCAGGTAGCAGCCCGCCACCAACGCACCAACCCACCCCACCGCAAAGAGCCAATTGCGCAGCAGCCGGCGGCAGCGCCGCTCCAGGGAACTCACGCCGGGCTCGCCTTCCGGGCACCCCGGACCTCTTTCAGGCCGCGGCCATGGTCCGTCACCAGGCGGGCCGCTTCCGCCATCCGCGACGCCTCGGCCCGCAGCGCCTCGGCGCCAGGCGGCGTCAGCCCGTAGGAACGGCGCGCCCTGCCGTTGACGATCTCCTCGCGCACCAGCTCCACCTGGCCCTCAGCAGTGAGCCGGTCCAGCGCCGTGTACAACGTCCCGGTTGCTAGCTTGATCCGGCCACCCGATAGCTGCTCCGTGCGCTGGATGATGGCGTAACCGTGCAGCGGCCCGTCCAGCAGGGACGCCAGGATGAAATAGGTCGGCTCTCTCATCTGGATTCCCGGCTTATCACCCGCCCACAATAAGTAGCTGGCCGATATATGGCAAGCCCGTTAGCTCAGGTCGACTGGTCCTCAAGGAACCAGATCATGACCGGACCCTCACCGTAGCTCTTCAGGTCTCCCCATCATCAGGAATCAGTTCCCGTCCGTCCCACGTAAACCGCGCTGTTGTCACCGCGTCGTCGCCGTCCCCGCCGGTGATGAGCTGGTGGATCCCGATCCCGCTCAGCTCCGCATAAGTGCACCACTCATGGTCAGACGTCAGCACCAGGTCCAGATCGAGCGCCGACAGCAGCCCGAAGATCTGCCCGCGATTACTCGTGTCCACGCCGACGAACACCTCGTCGAGCAAGATCAGCCGCGGCGCCTCCGGGACGGCCTGGTAATGCGCGGCCACCGCCGCGAACAATGGCAGATGCAGCGCGATCGCCTTTTCCCCGCCTGACAGCGCCCCGTGCAGCTTGCGCGTGAGCAGCTGCCAGCCTGCCCCGTTAGCGCGATCGAGCTTGACGACGAACTGGTGCCAGGCGGTGTAGTCGAACACTTGCTCCAGCTGCTGCTCCCAGCTCGACGCCGTGTTGTCCGTCTTCGCCTGGTCAATCCGCTCGCGGAAGAACCGGTGCAGCGAATCCCGGTCCGCGTCCGTCAGCCGCAGCGGGTCCTTGAGCAGCAGGTCCCTCGCGGCCTTGGTGCCGGCCGGCAGGTCAGGTGCCACCTGCCAGACCAGCCGGACGGCGATCTTGGAGGCTGTGCGCACCCGCTCCAGCCGGGCGTTCATCCGGTCAACCAGGTCGTTGGCCTGCCGGATCCGGTCGGCGAGGTGCCGGCGGGTGTCGCCGGTCAGCGTACGGTCGAACAGCTCGCGCTCGCGGTCGGTGATCTCCTGGCGGCTCCGGTCGGCGTCCTCGCCCAGCCGCCTGAGCAGCTCGGCCGCGCCGACCCGGATGCCGTCGATGACGGCGGTGAAGACCTGGACGTCGGCATCGGTCTCCAGGTTAAGGTCGGCCCTGGCGCTGAGCGCCGTCCGGCAGGAGTGCACCGACTCTGACAGGCGATGCAGGGCATTGCCCAGGTCGCTCGCGCTGTGCGGGACGGCCGGCCAGTCCGCCGCGACCTGCCTGGCCGCGTCCAGCACCGCCCGCTGGCCGTCAGCGCCGGACAAGAATCCCTCTGGTCCAGCGCGCCCGGCCAGCCCGCTGTCGACCGCGAGCACCCCGGCGACCAGGTGCCTGAAGCGCTCAGCCGACTCGTCCCGCGCGCCAATGGCCCGGTCGCGGGCCGCGGTGTCGGTGGCCTTGGCCGTCTGCAGCTGGCCGAGCCGCTCGATGAGCTGGTCAAGCTCGGCTCGGGTGGCCTCGAGCTGCCCGCGCAGCGAGCCGAGCCTGGTCCTGGCTCCGGCGAGGGCGGCCAGGACCTCCTGATATGGCGCGCCGACGGCGCCGTCGACCGCCGCTAGCTTGGCGGCGAGCTGACCGTGCCCGGCCTCGGCGTCGTCGGCGTCCTCCTCGCGGTCGCCCGCGATTGCCGCCGACCGGCGCGCCTGATCAAGCAACTGGTCAAGCACCCGGCCGGCCGACGCCAGGTCGCTGACCTCGTCGAGCCAGCCCTCCGCCTGCTCCCTGTACCGGCTGACCGCGCCAGCGAGCGTGTCGAGCGCGCCCCGCTCGGTGGGCAGGACGTGCTCGGACGCCTGGGCCGACAGCGCCCGCAGCGCCGCGACGACCTCCTGCTCCCTGGCCTTGACCGCCTCGCTCATCCGCCGCACCGCCTTGTCGGCGGCGGCCAGGTCCGATTCGGCGCGCGTCACCGCCTGCCCGGCCACCACGACGGCCGCGTGGCCCGGCCGCAGCGCGCGCTCGTTCGCCACAGCGTCACGCCGAGTGCGCAAGGTCAGAATTTCGGCGTTGAAAAGGGTGACTTCCCGCTCAGCTATGGCGACTAGGCGAGCCAATTCCCGCAGCCGTTCCTCCCTGGCCCGCTGACGGGCGTGAGCCCCGATATGAGCCGGGCGTTCCTTGTGCCAGCTGCCATGGGCGTTCCCGAGCCGCCAGCTGCCGTCGGTCCCGATCGCGGCGGGATGACCGGGCGGGAGCCGGTCGTCGCAGGCAATCGAGGCCAGCAGCCGATGAACGATCCCCGTCGGCAACGCCGCATCCGGCTCAGCAACCAGGAAATCCGCTAGTGACCGGCCCGGCACTGGGGCCAGCTCGGCCGGATCGGCGAACGTGTCGTGACCTGCGATCTGCCCTGCCGGTCCGACCCAGGCATCCAGCAGGCCGCTGGCCGCGAGCGCGGCCTCGATGCCGCCCTGGACCTCGGCGGGCGCCGACGCGGCGAAGTCGACGAGCTGCCAGAAGGGCGCGCCGGTCATCGTCGACCGGTCGGCTGTCCTGGTGACCGGCGGGTCGGGCGGCAGGTCGCGCTTCGTGCTGATGTCCCTGATCTGATCGGCCAGCTCGTCGCGGCGGGCGACAGCGGCCTGGTGGTGGTCGGCCGCGCGGGCCTGCGCCCTGGCGATGTCTTCGAGCACCACTGAGGCGACCCGGTCGACGCACGCGAGCAGCGCGGACTCGGACTCGGCGAGCTCCGCGACCTCGCCCGGATCAGGGAAGGCTAGCTCCCGGCAGTCGCGGACCCAGCCCAGCAGCGCCGTGGTCAGCTCGGCGACCTCGGCCTCGTAGCGTCTGGCGGCGTTCTTGCGCTCGTCGGCGGCGTCGGCCAGGGCCGTCCTGGCCTCCTCAAGGTTCGCCTCGGCATCCTGGCGCCTGGCAATAGCCCGGTCGTGGCGGTCGAGGGCCTTCCTGACCGCCGCGACCTGCTCAAGCCGCGCCCGGACCGCCGCCCTCAGCAGCCGGCGCGGCTGGGCTGACTCGGCAGGCCGTGCCGGTCCGGCGGGCTGGGCCGGCTGGGCGGGCTGGGCCGGTTGGGCTGACTCGGCGGGCTGGGCCGGGCCGGCGGCCTGGGCTGGCTCGGCGGACTGGGCGAGCTCGTGCTGGATGCCGGCCAGGCCGGCCCGGACTGCGGCGTGAGAGACCTCGGCCGCCAGACCGCGGACGGCCTCGGCGCGCCTGTCCCGGTCGCGCTCGGCGGACGTCGCATCGGCCGCGTCGGAATCCGCCGCCGATCGCTTCCGGCCGGCGTCGGCGCGAAGCCTGATCGCGTGGTCGCGCTCCTGGGCTACCTGCTGGCGCAGCTGGTCAAGGTCCCTGCCCTGCTTGTAGCTCTCGCTCTCGATCAGGCCGGCGATCTCCGCCTCAGCCCGAGCGGCCTCGGCGCCGAGGCCGCTCATCAGCTGCCGAGACCTGATCCGGCTGGCGGCCACCTCCTCGTACTCCTGGGCCGACTCTCTGGCCGTCCTGGTCAGCGTGGTCATCGCGGAAGTCGCTGAGATCAGCGCCGCGCTGGCCGCACGGAGCACCCGCCGGGCGTAGGCGCGCTGCCGGTCGGCGAGTACCCGAGTGGCCGCGACCTCATCGTCCAGCCTGGCCAGCCGTTCCCGCTGCTGGTCGAGTCGCTCGAATCCCTCGGCGAGGTCGGAGATCTCCTGGTGGCCGAGCGGCGGCAGCGCCCGCGACAGCACGCTGGACAGCAGCGCCGGGTCCAGCCGCTGCGACAGCTTGGGCATGCGCAGCTGAAGCAGCGCGGTCAGCAGAGCGTCGTAACGCTGCTCGGTCAGGCCGGGGAACAGCGCCTGCCGGACGGCGGCCGCGGTAATCGCCGGCGTTCCCGTACAGGACGCCGTCGTCGCCTAGCGTCTCCTCAAGCGCCGCCTTGGCGAGTGGCTGCCCCGCCTCGTTGACCAGGCTGACGCCCTCCGGGATGCCGAGCCGCTGGCTGGTCGTGAAGTAGTCGGCATGTGCGGTCGTGGTATGGGCGCTCGCCTGCAGCCGGCAGCCGCAGGTGAACCAGCGCGGGCTCAGAGCCGGAATCTGAACTCCAGCCAGACGTAGCCGACCCTGGTGGTCGCCGATGCGCCCTCGCCCATCAGATTCCAGTGCATGGTCCGCTCGCCGGTGCCGAACGTCGAGAGCCTGCTGGCCCGCAGATTAGCGTCGAACAGGAACGGCAGCAACAGCTCAAGCGCCTTGGACTTGCCGCTGCCGTTCGGGCCGCGCAGCAGCAGCCGTCCGTCGTGGAAGGCGAAGACCTCGTCGTAGTAGCGCCAGACGTTGAGGATGCCCGCCCGCGACGGCACCCACCTCACGCCGGTCCGGGCGGGGCACCGGGCGAGCCCGGCGGGCAGCTCGGTCACTGTCATGGCGAGGCCTCCTCAGGCGGGCAGCGGTCGTCCTGGCCGCCCCGACCGCGTATCGGGCCGCCGCCGGCAGCGGGCGTCACGACCTCGCCGTCAGTTCTGGCCAGGCCGAACTCCGTCAGCACCGCGATCGCGTCGTCGAGCAGCCTGGCCGGTCCCTTCGGCGTCGCGATAGCTCATGGCCCAGCGCGGGAATCTGGCCAGCAGCTCGGCGGCGCGGAACTCGAGCTGCACGCGGGTCGCCGGGGCGCCGCCGAGCTCGTCCAGCAGCAGCAGCGCCGCGACCTTGGCGGTGCTGGCGTCGTCAGGGAACTTGGTGTCGGTCGCGATAGCGTCGGCGTCGATCAGCAGCACGCCGTCGGCCCGCTCCTCCAGGATGAAGCCGCCCTGCGTCGGCGGCCCTGCGCAGCAGCTGACGGCCCGCCGGCGAGCCGAGATACGCGCGCTGGTCGGCTGAGGTGTCGCTGAGGTAAAGGACGGGGTCATCGACCAGCCTGCGGAAGGTCGAATGCCGCAGCCAGAGGTTGCGCTGGACGCCGGTGACCGGCGGAGCCGGTCCGGCTGCTCGCCGGCGGGCGGGCCGTACCGTCGCTCGTGGCTGATCAGGGTCAGCAGTTCGGCGGCCCGCAGCGGGACCTCCTCCGGCGGCACGGCCAGCTGGGAAGGCCCGACCGGCGCGGCGATCAGGCGGAGCACGAGCGTCGAGTCGACCCGGTAGAGCACCTTGGCCTCGGCGCTGTCGACGAAGCTCTCCGTCGCACCGTCGACGGATTCGAGCACCCCGTACAGCTCGAGCAGCCTCAGCACGTCCACGAACGCCATCCGCTCGCTGCGGCTGGCCGAGTCGAACGTCGATGACCGCCTCGTCGGCGGCGCTCGCGCGCCCGACCCGGTCGGCCAGCAGGCCGATCGTGGTCACCGGCACCGCGAGCAGTTCGGCGGCGGTCAGGCACAGCAGGACGTAGCGGCGGCGGTCGAACGGCGCCCGGCTTGATCTGGCCCGGCGCGCCGGTCGGCTCGGATCGGCGGCAACCCCGACCTTGACCAGCCGCGCGTAACCGAGCCGGGGCTCGACGACCAGCGCCCAGCCGCAGTAGTGGTCGAACCAGCGCCTGATCGGATCGCGGCGGCGGCGGATCAGGTCGAAAAGCTCAGGCGTGGCCCGCTCGCTGACCAGCGGACTTGCCAGGAGCGTCCTGATGCCGCGCCTGACCTCCTCCTGCTCGGCGATGACCAGCTGGTTGCTCAGGTTGCTCACGGCCGGCTCTCCGCTGGCCCGGGCCGCCGCCTGTGCTCCCGCCAGCCGTGCTCCCGCGTCCGGATCGCCACGATGTAGTCAGGCCCTCGGAAGTACGCCGAGCGGCGTCCTGAGCTCGGCGAGGCCAGCCTGCCTGGCCGGGCTGAGCATGATCTCGATCCGCCCGTCGGACGTGGTCGTCCGCCGCGCCCCGGCCCGGTCGGGGCCGCTGGCCAGCGCCCGGCCGAGCAGCTCGAGCAGCCGCTCGAAGAGCGCGTGGTCCAGCGTGCCGAAGGCCGACAGCGCGACACTGTCGCCGCCGGTGTCGAGCATGCTCCAGGCTGCTTCAAGCTCGGCGCGCTCTGCCCTGGCCCGCGCGGCCCGCTCCGCCTTGATCTTGGCGACGTCGCGGACCCTGGCCGTCCTGGTGAAGCGCTCGACCCGGCCCGACGAGCGGAGCAGGGGCGACACCTGCACCGGGGGCGCGTCCCGCCAGGAGGACGACGGGCTGACCAGCTCGGGATCGGGATGAGCTGAGATGGGCGTGCCTGGCCGGGCTCAGCCCGAACGCGGTCGACCACAGCCGGTGCAGATCGTCGCTGCTCGGGGAGCACCGAGAACCAGCGGGCCAGCTCGCGGAAGTCGGCCGCCGCGCTGCTCATGCGGCGCCGTGACTCGGTCATCCGGTCGAGCGCCTGGAGCAATGTGATGATCGCCCGGCGGGCGACGTCGTGCAACTGCCCGACTCGCGGCGGCGCGTCGTCCTCGGGCAGGAACCAGGCCCGCAGCCCCGCCCACCGCGCACGCCGATGCTCGAGCCAGGCCGGTCCCGGATCGCCGGCCAGCTGCGGCAGCTCGGCGCCGGCCAGTGCCCGCTTGTGCAGCAGGCCCACGCCATGATCTTCCACCTGCCGCACGCGGCCGGCGATCAGGTGCGCGCGGTAGTCCAGATTGGTCACGAACTCCTGGAGATAGGCCACCGTCGATGCCTTGACCTCGTGAAAGGTTGCCAGCTCAGCCCCGTCGGCCCGCAGCAGCCGCTGAAGCTCGCCGTTGAACTGCCTGGTGTTAGCGCGCAGCGCCTCCAGGTGAGACTCAAGCTCGGACAGGGTGCTGAACACCCTGCGGTCGGTCCCGGCCTCCAGCTCGCGGACGAGATCGCCGAGCCGGTCGCTGATCGCGTCGAGCACCGCCGTCTGCAGCGCGCCGGTGGAGGCGAGCATCGCCACCGCGTGCGTCACCCCGGCGAAGGCCGCCTCGCCCCGCCTCGTCAGCGAATACAGGAGATTGCGCCGCTCGTAATCGCTGGCCGTCCGGTAATTGCCCGAATGGTCCTGGATGACATCGACGAGTTCCCAGCTCCGGAGCTGATCAAGTGCCGCCGCGAGATCGGCGTCCTCGACGGCCTCCAGCCAGCCGACTGAGCGCAGTCGCGCCTTGACATCGTCAATACTCAGCGCCGTGTCGAGACGCTCATTGGCTTCGGCAAAGGCATGAAGAATGGACGTGTAGAAATCAGAACGGCCAAACAACGTGAACCGAAACATCTCCGGCGGCACGCGGAGCTGCTCCATCACTGAAATGCCTTCCCTGCCCTAGATGACGACCACTCCACAGTAGGACGAGGTTGTGACACCCGGCGGGACGTCAGCCTAGATGGGCGGTGAGGTCGGCAAGCAATTTTTCAGCCTCGCGTTCTTCTGAGACCGTTCGGTTGAGGCGAGTCAGGTGCCCGGCCAGCTCAGCGTCCCACGGCGCCTGAGTGACCCGGCCGACGCCCGGCCCGTCGGACACGGCAGCCAGGTAGTCGGCGCTGGTCATGCGCCACGGGATGGCGCCGGTCCTGGCCGCGACCGCAGCGGCGATGCGCAGGCCCTCGCCGTCGAAGTCGCCGTGGTAGCGCAGGGTCGCGCCGGCTGCGGCGAGCTTGCCGAGCAGGGCGACGACCGCGCTGTTCGGCCAGCCGGAGGTGACCACGACCGGCGGGCAGCGGCGGCCGAACCTGGCCAGGGCGAGGGCCAGGATCGAGGGATTCTCGAAGACCCAGACCTGGCCGGGGAGCCCGTCGGCCAGGTCGCTCGCTCGCAGGTGGCCGAGGGTGAGCGCGGCGGCGTGGCCGCAGCCTGCGCGCAGATCCGCAGCAGCTGGCTGGCGAGGTCGTCGCCGGTCGGTCGCAGGCCAGCCGCGAGTACGACGCTCGAGAGGTGGTCGTCGGCCACGCCGGCGAGGTCCCAGAGGGCTCGGCGCTGCTGGGCGTTCTGCGGCGGAGCGACGTCGTAGATCGCGGCCAGCGCCCGCTGGACGAGCGCGGCGCAGCGGGTGCCGTCGTCGAGCCCGTGCGGGTCATCGAGGAGCCGGTCGGCCAGGATTGGGAGCGGAATGCCTGGCGCGGGCAGTTCGGCCAGGACGCTCAGGACCTTGGTGAGCAGTTCACGGGCCGTGGTGACCGAGCCATCCGGCAGGCCGGCCCGCCTGAGGCTGTCGGCCCACCCGGCCAGGGCCGGCTGGGCCGCGACCACGGGATGGGCGGCGAGCCAGGCCCACAGCCCGCTCTTCGCCGCCTCGGCTCGCGCGCGCTCGCCGGCCCGGTCGCCGACGGGCCGATAGCTGCTCGACGACCTCGCTGGCGGTCAGGCCCACCGAATCGCTCAGCACCTGGTCGAGCAGCGGCACAGACACCGTCGCGTGCTCGCCGGGGAACCGGTCCTGGCCCAGCAAGTCCGCGAGGGCGCTGCGCTGCGCCGGGTCGAGCGGACCGACCCTGACCCGGCTGACCGGCCGGCCTGACGAGAGCCGGTCGTGAACCGAGCGCCAGAGCGGCGCGAGTGCCGTCGGCAGGTTCGCGGCATCACCCACGGCCGCACAGCTTACTCACGGCTTGCGCGCGGAGCCTCCTTGGTCAGCGGTCGAGCGCCTAGCCACAGCCTTACGTGCCCGCCGACCGGACAGAGGGCAGCAGATAAGCGTGCCCTCAAGGAGTACGTTACGTACTTCACGTACTCGCCGTGTAGTTACAAACCACCATTTAGCAGAGTACCGCTCCGGATTGCGCGACCACGAGGGCACCGGCCAGTTGTCACGCCGTGCTAGGTACTCGGCCAGCGCGGCAAGAGCAGCGTCCGCTTCGGCCGACCGCGTCACCAGGGGCTCGCGATCGAAGCGCCGGGACGCGACCACCGTCCCGGCTCGGGCAAGATCATGAGAGTAGTCATCGAGAAGCTGGACTATGACGTAGCGCCAGACAGACTGCAATGTCTCGCCCTCATCCAGGAGCTCATCTGTGAGCAGCGCAGCGCCAGCAGCGTCCAACCCGATCAAACTGGCCGCCATGGCCTCCCCGCCTCACCTCGGAAAGCCCAAGACCCAATCTGGCACGGAAGTGGCACGCCGACGCTGGCAAGCGTCGTAGCGGCTAACTGAGAATCCCCTGAAATCTGGCCTGACCTGGGCCGGAACCTGAGCGCCCCGACCGCGACTCGAACGCGGGACCTACAGCTAATCCGAAAATTGGTGAGTTAGTGGCGCGCGGCAGCATCCGGCGGAGGTTGTGAGCGCAGCCGGATCGGTTGGGGTGGTCGTTCAGGCGGCGGGTTCGAGGGTGACCTGGTAGCCGAGGGCTTCGAGTTGGCGGATGTGGGTTCGCTCGCGGCGTTCGGGGTCAGTGCGGGCGGCGTAATAGCCAGGTCCGAGATCGTGGAAGCGGGCGTCCGGGTCGGATAGCAGGTGCCATGTGATGACCAGGATGGACCGGCCGATGGCGACGATGGCGCGTTTGGATCCGCGACGGCGGGCGATGCGCCGGTATCTCTCGCCGAGGAACGTGTCGGTCTTGCCGGCTCCGGCGGCGGCGTTACCCAAGATGGCGGCCAGGTAGGCGTTTCCGTGGCCGGCGGAGCCCTTGCCTTTCTTCTTGCCCGCTGACTCCCTTATGCCGGGCGCGAACCGCGCCCGGGACACGAGGTGCCCGGCGGTCGGGAACCGGGTCAGGTCGGTGCCGATCTCGGCGAGGATGACATAGGCGCTGGTCAGGCTGATGCCGGGGATCTGATCAAGCCGCGAGACGGTGTCGGCTAGCGGGGCGGCCCGGGCAGCGATCCGGTCGTCCAGGGCGGTGATGTCGGCACTGATCGCGTCGACCCGCCTGAGCATCGCACCTAGCAGGAAGGCGTGGTGGTCGGTGAAGTGACCGGTGAATGCCTCTTCCAGCGCGCTGATCTTCGCGCGCATGCTGCGCCGGGCCAGTTGCGCCAGCACCTTCGGGCTGCGCTCCCCGGCCACGAGCGCGGCCAGCATGTCGCGGCCGGAGACCCCGAAGATGTCGGTGACTACCGCGCTCAGCTTGATGCACGCGTCTTCAGGCAGCTTCTCGGCCCGCTGCTTCTCCGCCGTCCTGGCGGCCACGAGATCGGCGCGGTAACGGGTCAGGTCCCTCAGCCTGCGGATCTGCGGCGGCGGCACGAAACCTGGCCGGAGCATCTGCCGCCCGGCGACCTTGCACAGCCAGATGCAGTCAAGCTCGGTCCTGGGCCGCCCTGGCAGGTGCCTGACGTCCTTCGCGTTCACCAGCCACGTCTCGAACCCTGCGGCTTCCAGCAGGCAGAACACCGGCTTCCAGTAGTCGCTGGTCGCCTCCATCACCACGCGCGTCACTCCCAGTCCCGCCAGGTGATCGCACAGGCGCAGCAGCGATCTCGTCATCGTCGGGCAGGCCCGCACCTCTTGCAGCCGCTTCCCTGGATGGCCCTCATCGGGAACCCGCACGCAGCACATCAGCTCCGCCTTGCCGATATCCAGCGCCGCGACCGCTCGATAATCTCGTCGTTGTCCACTGTCCTGGTGAGCATCTGGCCTCCTCGCACTATCGGGCGGTCGCTGCCCGCGGGAACCACGGGCACAGCTGGAGAAATCTAATCCTCGTGCTCGAAGCAACACTGAACGGCCCGTAAAACCGGCTCCCAGCGCCCGGCTTAGAAACGACCTCCACGGTCAAGCAGCAGTCGGCGTCAGCGGGCAGCAACCACCCCCAATTTTCCGCCCGGAACGGGCATCCCACCAGGGATATCTGAGGCTTAGGAGGTCTTCTGGGCAATCCCTCCAACCTGCGGCGATGCAGGTCAGCGCCATCGTGGCGTGCCCGTGAGCGACCGTGAATCACCGTCGATCACGGCCCGATCGGGCACGCAGCGGGCAAGGGTTCTGGCATGTCTTTGCGTGGGAATTGTGTGGGATAAGTGAGGCTATAAGTGACACCAGTGCGTCCTGATGTCGCGGGATCTACCCTGGGGAGGTCCGGCCATTTTGCGCAGGCGGTGAGAGGCGGGGTTCGCTGGTGAGGTTCAGTAAGCATTTGGCCGTTGCTGCCGTGGCTGCGCTCGGCTACGGGATGGCTGCCCAGGGTATCGCGCTGGCCGGGGCAGGTCCGTCCTGGGTGATCCAGTCCACCCCGAGCCCCGGCGGCCATCAGGGCAGCATTCTGCTGGGGGTGTCCTGTCCGTCTGCCAGAGCCTGCACCGCGGTCGGGGCTATTGCCCCCTTGGCCGGCTTCCTGGGGACGATCGTCGAGCACTGGAACGGCAAGAAGTGGGCGGTCCAGCCCGCGCCACGGGTAAAGGACGGCGCCTTGAAGGCGGTGTCCTGCTGGTCAGGCAGGGCCTGTATCGCAGTCGGGTATGACCGCAAGGGGACGCTCGCTGAGCGCTGGAATGGCAGGAAGTGGGCGGTCCAGCCCATGCCCAGGGTGAAGAACGGCATGCTGATGGGGGTGTCCTGCCCGTCGGCGAAGGCCTGCACCGCAGTCGGGGGCCACGGCAATGACACCCTCGCGGAGCGCTGGGACGGCAGGAAGTGGGCAGTGCAGTCCGCCCTGAACCCCGTCACCGGCACCGATTTCAGGGAGCTGGTCGGGGTGTCCTGTTCATCGGCCACCTGCTGCACCGCAGTCGGAGACAGCGACAGCTCCGACGACAAGTCCGACACCCTCACCGAGCACTGGAACGGCGTGAAGTGGGCGATCCAGGCCGCGAAACCTCCGAGCGGAAACGAGTCCTGGCTGACCGGGGTCTCCTGTCTATCCGCCAGGGACTGCACCGCGGTCGGGACCTACGGCACGACAAACCGCAGTTTTACGCTCGCGGAGCGCTGGAACGACGCGAAGTGGGTGGTCCAGTCCACCCCGAACCCTTCCCGCAGCCTGTACAACGACCTTACTGGGGTGTCCTGCCCGTCGGCCAGGGCATGCACCGCGGTCGGGGACAACAGCCGCGAGGCGAACCTCGCTGAACGGTGGAATGGCACGAAATGGGCGCTCCAGCACGCCCCGAACCCTCCCCATGCCGGGGCCAGCCCTCTGCTTGGAGTGTCCTGTTCGTCAGCCACGGCCTGCACCGCAGTCGGGCCGTACGTCACGAAGAAGTCCGGGGAGCTAACCCTCGCCGAGCGCTACTCCTGACACCAACGGCCGAACCAGAACCTGAGCGCCCCGACCGCGACTCGAACGCGGGACCTACTGCTTAGGAGGCGATTTCATGACGTCGCCTCATGTGGCCAGATACCGCCCAGCATTGCCGTGACCTGGTCCTTTAGCCGCCCGACGGTGCTGGACGTTGCCGAGAACCTGTGGTCGTTGGCTACCAGTCGAGGATCCGCCTGCATGCGACCTGTCGCCTCGCCAAGTTCCAGGGAGCGGGTCTGGGTACAGCATTCGAGCGGCGCAAAGGGAGACCTTGCCCAGGGAGAAGACAGGGCCTTCTGGGCCTGGGCTGCTGTCGAGGTGCTGCGTCACACGGGCATTCGCGTGCAAGAGTCGACTGAGCTTTCCCATCACAGCCTTGTCCAGTGCCGAGTACCAGGCAGCAGTGAATTGGTCCCACCGCCTTCCACGCCTGGAGGGCATCCGTGACAACCTCATCGCCCGCATCACGGAGGCCCAACGGCAAGCTTGCTCGGCGATATAGAGGGTCATCAGATCAACCTTGCCGCAGCCAACAAGAAGCTCGCTCAAGTCGATGGCGTTGTCACCCGCCGCAGTTCCCTTGACCTTGGCATGCCTATCTACCGAGATGCCGCTGCCCGCACCGCCGTCCTGCCGGACCGGCGCACATGAAGCGTCCGCACTGGCCCGTGTACTCCGCGCCTGCGCCGACGGCATCACCAGCATAACCTCGAATGCCCATCCGTTCCGTTAGATGCCTTCTGAACAAACCGACACGCGATAGTCCCCAGTCGCACCTGCCTGATACCCAGACGCAATCTGTGACACCGGGCCAGATCTGGGAAGACAAGATCTCCCTCGGTATTGTGGAAGGCACCCATAGCCTGCTGGAGGCTCCTCCCTTCTCCGACCCCTAGCTCTCTGCCGAGGACATCGCGACCCACCTTGGCGTCACTTAGGACACGGTCTCGCGGAGAAGGCCATGCTCGCCCATAAGGTGGGCCGACTGTGGAAGTTCCAGCCGAGCGAGGTCGATGAGTGTGTCCGGAGCGGCAACGCGGCCTCGACAGGCGCTGGCGTCACCCGGGACGGCGCGTGAGGAGTCTCAGTATCAGTGACCACCGATAGCTTCGGCGATTTTTAGCAAACGGGAGGGGGAAGATGAACGACGCGCTGGCGACAGCACCGCGACGGTACGCGCTCTCGTTTACGACAGGTGCCCTTCTGGTGCGTGAGGCCGTGCTCGCTCGCACCCGAGTACCATCGAGCAGCGCGACTGGGAGCGAGTCCGGGACTCTGGCCGTGAAGGAGAACCTCCTTCAGGCGCGAACCCACCGCACAGGGGTTCGCCTGGCCAGCGAGACGGTGCAGCGGCTCTCGGCGCTGACCGATAGCGAGATTGAGCCTCCTGATCGACGCGACGGCATCCGAGCGTGGCCACCTCATGTGGGCCGCCGCCTGCCGTCGCTACGAATTCATCGGGGAGTTCGCCGAGGAGGTCGTGCGGGAACGCTTCCTGCTCCTCACTCCGACGCTGGAGTACCAGGACTTCGATGGCTTTTGTCCGGACCAAGGCGCTTTGGCACGAGGAACTCGCCGAACTCAAGGAATCGACGCTGCAGCGGCTGAGGTCAAATGTGTTCAAGATGCTGCGGGAGGCTGAGCTGCTGTCGAAAGGCGGGGAGATCATGCCCGTGGTGCTCTCCGAGCGGATCGCCGCCGTGCTCAGCGCCGACCTGCGGTTCTTCCCCATCCGCCAGGGGGCCGGGCAGTGACGCCGAAGACCCTGCCCGAGCAGGAGGAGCACCTGTTCACCGTGCTGAGCGGCAAGCGTTTCCTCCAGATGGAGGGCCTGAGCAACGAAGTCCCGTTCTTCATCTACCCGTACCCGCCCGAGGACGCGCTCGCCGTCGCGGCGGCTCGGAGGCGGATCAGGACGCGGCTGGCCAACGAGGGGATCACGGTCTTCGAGATCGACCTATACGACCTGTCGGTCGATCTCCTCAAGGGGCGGGGCGTCTGGGAAGACGTCCTTGCGATCGAGCCGGAGCAGGACAAGGCTGACTTCCGCGAGATGCTTCAGGGGATGCTCGACCCGCAGTTGCACATCGCCCCGGCGATCCGGGACCGGCTCGCGGGCCAGGAGTTCGACATCTGTCTTCCTCACCGGCATCGGCGAGGTCTTCCCGTACATCCGCTCTCATAATGTGCTGAACAACCTGCAGTCGGTGGTGCATGGCAGGCCGATGCTCATGTTCTTCCCCGGTCGCTACGAGCAGTCCGACACGCTGGGGTCGTCGCTCGTGCTCTTCGGCCGCTCAAGGACGACCAGTACTACCGGGCCAAGAACATCCTGGAACAGGAGGCATGACCTCGATGCGGCTCAGCGAGATCTTCGCGAAGGACATCCAGCGGCCCATCGAGGGCGTCATCAAGGCGGATGACGCCACGCACCTGGGCACGGAGGTCGAGGAGTACGTCCTCACCGGCGAGGCCGCGAAGGGCCTGGAGATCCTGCTTGAGGAGTACACGTACTACACCAACGCCAACGGCGTGTGGATCTCCGGCTTCTTCGGCTCCGGTAAGTCGCACATGCTGAAGATGCTCGCCCACCTGCTGGGGGACGTCGAGGGCCAGTTCTACCCGCGCCGGAACGTCTCCGAGACCTTCCGGGCCAAGAGCGCCGACGCCTTCCTGCCCGGCCTGCTCGACAAGGCGGCCCGCATCCCGGCCAAGAGCCTGCTGTTCAACATCGACCAGAAGGCCACCCTGATCAGCAAGGACCAGGACGACGCCCTGCTCAAGGTCTTCGTCAAGGTCTTCGACGAGAGTCGCGGCTACTACGGCAACCATGGCCACGTCGCCCGGTTCGAGCGTCGACCTCGACGACAACCACGGCAGTACGAGCCGTTCAAGGAGGCGTTCGAGCGCATCGCGGGCGTCCCCTGGTCCCAGGGCCGGGAACAGAGCACCCTGCGAAGCAGGAGCATCGACCGAGGCCTACGCCGAGGTGAACGCAGCCGAAGCGACCGACGGCATCATCAAGCAGTACAGCCCTCGTACTCCGTCTCAATCGAAGACTTCGCCGACGAGGTGAAGGCATGGCTGGACAAGCAAAATGACCCGAGCTTCCGGCTGAACTTCTTCGTCGACGAGGTCGGCCAGTTCATCGGCTCGAACACCAAGCTGATGCTCAACCTGCAGACCATCGCCGAGTCGCTCAACACCAAGTGCGCGGGCCGGTCGTGGGTGTTCGTGACCTCCCAGGAGGACATGGAGAAGGTCATCGGCGACCGCACCAGGCAGCAGGGCAACGACTTCTCCAAGATCCAGGCCCGCTTCAAGACCCGCCTCAAGCTCACGCAGCGCGGACGTCGAGGAGGTCATCCGCAAGCGCCTGCTGGAGAAGAACGACGCGGGCAGCCGCGCTGAGCAGCGATCTACGCGGACCAGCACGCCAACTTCAAGACGCTGTTCGACTTCGTCGACGGCGCCAAGACCTACCGCAACTACGCCGACGAGGCCCACTTCATCGGGACCTACCCGTTCGTCAGCTACCAGTTCCCGCTGTTCCAGGCCGCGATCGAGGGCATCTCCGACCACAACGCCTTCGAGGGCCGCAACAGTTCGGTCGGCGAGCGGTCGATGCTCGGCGTCGTCCAGCAGGTCGCCAAGGACATCGGAGACGTCGAGGTCGGCCACCTCGCGACATTCGACCACATGTTCGCCGGCATCCGGGCCTCGCTGAAGGCCGCCGCCCAGCGCTCGATCGACGTCGCCGAGCGCAACCTCGACAACCCGCTGGCGGTCCGGCTCCTCAAGGCGCTCTTCCTCGTGAAGTACGTCGAGAGCTTCCAGGCGACCCCGCGCAACCTCACGGTGCTCGTCTACGACCGCTTCGGCCTCGACCTTCCCGCCCTGTCGGAGCAGGTGAAGGAAGCGCTGACCCTGCTGGAGACGCAGACCTACATCCAGCGCAAGGGCAACGCCTACGAGTACCTGACCAACGAAGAGCAGGTCATCGAGGAGGAGATCAAGAACGTCGACATCGACGCCTCCGAGGTCAGCGGCCGGCTGTTCAAGATCCTCTCCGGCGACGTCATCAAGACCACCAGATCAAGTACGCCAAGAACGGCCAGGACTTCCCGTTCGGCTTCAAGCTCGATGACCAGGCCCACGGCCAGCAGCGGGAGCTGACGGTCCACTTCATCTCGCCCGAGTACCCGTACTCCCCCGAAGAGATCCGCATGCACAGCGCGGGCAAGGACGAACTGCGCGTCATCCTCGACCCCGACGAGCCGGGCGCTCGCCGACCTGCGCCTGCTCATCAAGACCGAGAAGTACATCAAGCGCAAGCAGGGCACCTCGATCTCCGCGACCGTGGACCAGATCCTGCGCGCCAAGGGAGCGCAGAACGCCGAACGGGAGAAGGAGCTCACCCAGCGGGTACGCAGCGCCGTCGGCAAGGCCACCCTGGTCATCAATGCTGCCGACTTCACGTCGACCTCGCAGGACGCGGTCACCCGGGTTACCGACGGCTTCCAGGACCTCATCAGCCGCACCTACTACCAGCTGAAGCTGCTCGGCGGCGTCACCTACAGCGAGCAGCAGGTCGCCTTGGCGGCGAACCCGGACAGCGGCCTGTTCGACGCCGACACCGTGTCGAAGCTCGCCGGGCCCGCAGATGAGGTGCTGTCCTTCGTGATCCGCAAGGAGAACCTCGGCGAGCAGGTCACGGTCAAGACCATCGTCGATGCGTATCAGACCAAGCCCTACGGCTGGGACCTCGCCTCGATCGAGGTACTGATCGCCTTCCTGGTCGGCTCCTCCAAGGTCACGCTCACCGTCGATGGCAACGTCCTCAAGCGCTCCGAAGTCGCCGCCACGCTCCGCAATACGGCAGAAGCAGCAGCACACCGTGGTCGCCCGGCAGAAGACCTTCGACGAGCGCAAGGTCGCCGCGTTCCGCACGTTCTGCACCGACTTCTTCGACGAGTCCAGCACGCCCAAAGACCCGCTGGAACTCGCCCGGCACGGCGCGGACAAGCTCAAGGGCAAGCGCGACGAGCTTAAGGCAAAGGCCACCGCAGGCTCCAAGTACCCCTTCGTCGCCCAGCTCGCTACACCCATCGACCTGCTCGACCAGGTCACCGGCAAGCCTGACGACTGGTACCTGACCGATTTCGACCTTGGCAACGACCTGCTGGAGGCCAAGGAGAACTTCATCGACCCGATCCAGGCGTTCCTTAACGGTCCGCAGCGCACCATCTACGACGACGCCCTGGCCTTCCTGACGGCGAACAGCAGCAACCTCGGCTACCTGCCGCCTGGCAGCGACGAGACCGTCCGGAATGCCCTGGTCGATCCCAACGTCTTCCGCGGCAACCGCATGGCCCAGCTCAAGCAGGCCACCGACACGCTGCGCGCCCAGATCGACGAGCTGGTCACGAAGGAAGCGGCGGCCACCGCAGAGGCCATCACCGCCAAGAAGACCGAGATCCAGACGGGCACGGACTTCCAGAGCGCGACGCCGGAAGCGCAGCAGGCCGCCCTTAGCGCGATCGATGCTCGGATCGCCGCCGTCCAGCAGGCGCGGGAGATCCCGCATATCCGTGAGGCCCGGACCAGCTTCGAGGTCACCCAGTACCCCGCGCTCCTCGATCAGCTAGCCGCCTCGGCCCGCCCGGCTCCGCAGGCGGCCGGCGGTGAGGGTGAGGCAGCCCCGAAGCCGACTCCCGCCAAGCCGGTCGAGACGATCTCGATCAAGACCATCACCGTGCCGGGCACCCACGGCGTCCTCACCAGCAGCGATGATGTCGAGCGGTACATCGACGGCGCTCCGCGACACGCTGCTGGCCACCTTGAACGACGGAAAGCGAATCTCACTCTGATGGAAACCGCGCCGCTGAAATCCTTCGCCACCTGGGCACGCACCAGCCTCATCCGCGAGGTCACCGCCCGGGTCGCCGTCGTGCTGGCACCCGGGTCACCAGAGCGGATCGAGCAGCCCAAGGCCGTCACCGCCCTGGAGGCGGCGGTCCGCGCGACGGGCGGCGGAGAGACGGGCCGGGCAGCCGTCGCGGATCAGGTCGCCTACACCTGGTTCAACCGCATCATCGCCCTGCGGTTCATGGACGCCAACGGCTACACCGGCATCGGCATCGTCTCCCCGCAGGCCGCTGTGGAGGGCGGTCAGCCCGAGATCCTCGCCGAGGCCAAGCGCGGCAACATCGACGGCGCGGTTGTCGGTGCAAGGACTCGCGAGCTGGTCACTGCCCTGCTCAACGGCACGCGCCGCAGCGGCGACCCCCAGGGCGAGGCTTTCGCCCTGCTGCTCGCGGAGTACTGCCGCCACTGGAACCGCGCCATGCCGTTCATGTTCGAGCGCGAGGGCGACTACACCGAACTGCTCATCCCGGCCAACCTGCTCGCCGACGACTCCGTGCTCAGCCGCGCCGTCAAGGTCCTCACCACCGACGTCTGCCAGGACGTTGAGGTCATCGGCTGGCTCTATCAGTTCTACATCTCCGAGCGCAAGGACGAGGTCTTCGCTGGGTTCAAGAAGAACAAGAAGGCCGGCGCCGCCGAGATCCCCGCAGCCACCCAGCTCTTCACCCCGCACTGGATCGTCCGCTACCTGGTGGAGAACTCGGTCGGCCGTCTCTGGATGCTCAACCACCCGTCCTCACGCCTGGTCGACCAGATGGAGTACTACATTGCCCCGGTCGATGAGGAGACCGACTTCCCCAAGATCAGCAGACCCGAGAAGCTCACGGTCATCGACCCGGCCTGCGGTTCGGGGCACATGCTCACGTACGCGTTCGACCTGCTGTACGCCATCTACGAAGAAGAAGGCTACGCCCCGGCCGAGATCCCTGGCCTGGTCCTCACCAACAACCTCTACGGCGTCGAGATCGACCCCCGAGCCGGAGCACTAGCGGCCTTCGCCCTGACCATGAAGGCCCGCGCCAGACAGCGGACCTTCTTCAGCAAGCAGGTCGAGCCAACGTCTGCGTCCTCGACCCGATCCGCTTCACCCCGGACGAGATCGACTTCCTGCTAACCCGCGACGGTGACAAGCACGCCAGGACAGCCTTCTGGAACCAGTTCGAGCACGCCGACACATTCGGATCGCTTATCCAGCCCGACCCCGCGCTGACCGTTCGCCTCAAGCAGCACATCGCCCGACTCGACGACGGCGGGGACATCTTCCTTGCCGACGTGCTTGGACCGAGCCGAGAAGGTCGTGCTTCAAGCCGAATACCTCTCGCCGCGGTACCCTGCGGCGGTTGCGAATCCACCCTACTTGGGCAGCAGGAAGATGGACGTGCGCCTCACGGACTTCGCGAAAGCGCAGTATCCGACTGAGCAAGCAGGACCTCTATGCCTGCTTCGTCGAGCGCGCAATCGCACTTGTCGACCCGCGAGGCGTGGTGGCGATGATCATCGGTGACTCATGGATGTTCTATCACCTCATTCGAGGAATTCCGGCGAGTATTGCTCGACAACCACGCGTTCGACCAGCTTCGTTCATCTCCACGATGTGTCGAATCATCGCCGACGTTTTTGGCGCGAACGCTGCGTTCGTTCTCGCATGGGCGGACGCGTTGAGAGGCCACCCCATACTTCCGCCTAACTTCCCGGATGGCGAGGTGAAGCGCCGGCCAGTTCATCGACGCAGCCTCGGACCCGACGTCGCTGGAGCGCCACATGTGCTCGGTGGAGCAAGCTTGGTCTGCGTCCCCGGAAAACCCATCGCGTACTGGCTGTCCGATTCCATGCGTGCCGCATTCGCAAAGGGGAAACGGGTTTCGGAGTTCGCAGACCCGCGCCAAGGTCTAGCGACCGGAGACAACGGCCGGTTCCTTCGTCATGGTGGGAAGTAGTCACCATTCGAACTGAGTTCTGCTGTGCGAACCGCGACGACGCGTTGAAATCAGGTGCGCGGTGGTTCCCTTACAACAAAGGCGGCGATTCAGGCGCTGGTGGGGTAACCAACGAGCATTTGGTCAATTGGGAGAGTGATGGGAGCGAGATCAAGGCGTTCGGAACCGAGAATGGCGGACGGCAGCGTTCCGCAGTTCGCAATCCACACACGCACTTTCAGCCGTCTGTTTCTTGGTCGGATATCACGTCGGGAGCCCCTGCGTTTCGCAGCTATCCGCAAGGTTTCCTGCATGACGTAACGGGGATGTCAGTTTTCGGAGACAACTTCCAGCGAGAGCGCCTGGCATCATTCCTGAACTCCTCTGTTGCGACTCGCACTACTTCGGGTCGTCGCTCCGACGTTGCATGCCCAGATTGGAGACATTTCGCTCCTTCCAGTGCAGGAATATGCGACACCTTCCATGCTCGTCGATCTCATGACGTCTGTTGGGCGCGCTGACTGGGACGACTTCGAGATCTCATGGGGCTTTCGGGCGACTTCGTGGATGTTTCGTGTTATGGACGTCGGGATTGCCGAAAGGGGAGGGCCTCTGCTGCCTTTCCGTTCGAGGAGGCTCGATACCGTCTCACTCCGGAAGCATTTCGTTGATTGGTCGGCGCGATGGGCCGAGATTGCTCGGGGCCAGCAGGCGCGGGAGGCGACTAACAACCAGATCGTCGCCGAGGCGTATGGGCTTCAGGCCGAGGTCTCGAACGACGTTCCTCTTCATCGCGTGACGCTGGGCCGAAACGTCGAGTTCCGGTACGGACCGGGCAAGTCGCCCATGAATACTCGGCGCTTGAACATGCCGACGTCGCTGCCGAAATTGTCTCCTACGCCGTCGGCTGCATGTTCGGTCGCTACAGTCTCGACGAGCCGGGGCTGATCCTGGCCGACCAGGGCGCCACGCTGCAGGACTACCTCGCGAGGGTGCCGAACCCGACGTTCACGCCGGACAAGGACAATGTCATCCCGATCGTGGATGGCGACTGGTTCGAGGACGACATCGTTGCGCGCTTCCGCGCAGTTCCTCCGGGTGGCCTTCGGCGAGCAGCACTTCGAGGAGAACCTGCGCTTCGTCACCGAGTCGCTCGGGGTGAAGGACATTCGCGACTACTTCGTGAAGTCGTTCTACAAGGACCACTGTGCAGCGGTACAAGAAGCGCCCGATCTACTGGCTGTTCTCCAGCCCCAAGGGCTCGTTCAACGCGCTCATCTACATGCACCGCTACACGCCCTCGACTGTCTCGACGGTGCTCAACGAGTACCTGCGGGAGTTCAAGGCCAAGCTGGAGGCCAGCCTACAGCAGCAGGAGCGCCTCGCGCCGGTGGCGGAACGCCGCGGCAGCAGGCGGCTGCGCAGAAGGAGGCCGACCGCCTGCGCAAGGTGCTGCTGGAGCTCGACGAGTACGAGCACGACGTGCTGTACCCGTTGGCGTCCCAGCAGCTTGCAGATCGACCTGGACGACGGCGTGAAGGCGAACTACCCGAAGTTCGGTGCCGCGCTGAAGAAGATCCCCGGTCTTGAGGCAAGCGATGAGTGACGCCATCCACCGTCCGCCCGCACCTGGAGCGCTGGTTCGAGAACCGCCGGGTCGTCTTCTGGCACGACCCGGACGGCCAGTATGCCGCGGATCTGGACGGTGCTCGACCTGCAGGGAGTAGAGACTATCCGTGTCGCCAACGACGAGTACGGCATCAAGAACCGGCTGCTGCACGACGAGCCGCGAGGCAAGTTCCTGGTCTACCGCTCGGGCCCGGTGCCGACGGGAATCGGGAACTGGCTGCTCGACCTGGAGCTGGCCTACGGGGTCTTCACCGCCGACCGCACCTCGCTCGTCGCCCAGGATCTCGGCCTCGACCGCGCGAGGGCATCGGCGAGGTCGTGCAGGCGCACGAGAAGTTCTTCAACGCGGCCAAGCGCGTGCAGAGCCTCAAGGCACTGCTCGACCCCGGACGACGACGCCGACAAGGCTGCGCGCCAAGATGACGCGCCGTCGCTGCTCGGCCAGCGCGAGCACAGCCTGCTGGAGATCACCCGCACGCTGCTGATCGAGAACGCCACCGGACAGCGAGCCAAGTACGACGCGCTCGCCGACTACGGCCTCGACGACTTCTACTGGCGGGGTGTCGCAGTCGATCTACGGCTACGAGTCGGCGTCGCCGAGCATCGATGATTTCGTGCTGTGGATTTTCCGGCAGGGCCATCGATGGCTTCAAGTCCGACCGGCCAGGCGGTCTGCAGCAACATCCAGCTCGACTTCGCCAGCCTGCGCAACGACCGGCGCAGCCAGGATGCACTGGCCACGCTCGCCAAGCGCGCGGCGCGCGACCTGGACTACGCCAGCGACGATCGAGGACGCGAGCTTCCGGGACCTGGTGGCCATCGACCTGTTCGAGGAGGCCGACCGAAGATCATCAGCGACCTTGCCCGCGCGGTCGCCGAGCAGGACCGTCACCGCCCGCGAGGTCACCGAGGTCGTCCGAGCCCGGCAGAGCAGCGTCTGGATCGACGGCTACCGGCAGGCTCTACGCGGCCATCGGCAGCGCCTCCGGAGCTGCTGAGCGAGCTCGCCTCGCTCAACCTCACGATGCAGTCGTTCGACGACGGTCTGGAGCGCTACCGCCGTGAGTGGTTCCGCATCGACCAGCTCTACCGGCAGTTCGTGCTACGCCACCCGCACTGCCGAGTACCCGGCGCCGCTGGAGGCCCTGCGGGAGCAGGTCGAGAAGCGCTACACGAACAAGTTCGTCTACGAGCTGGGCAACGCCTGGCAGCAGCAGGTGGACGAGGTCGACAGGTGGCGCTCTACGGTCTCCGCTCGCAGACTTCCTTCTACGCCGGCTACGTCGAGCCGCTGGTCAAGGACGGCGACAAGAAGGCAGTCGTCATCATCTCCGACGCGCTCCGGTACGAGGTGGCGGACGAACTCGGCTCACGCATCCGGCAGGAGGACCGCTTCGACGCCACCCTAGATGCCGTCCTCGGGATGCTGCCGAGCTACACACAGCTCGGGATGGCGGCGCTGCTCCCGCACTCGGCGCTCGCGCACTCCGCCGACGGCAAGACCGTGCTCGCCGACGGCCAGCCGACCAACACCACCGCCCTACGGGGCAAGATCCTGCGAGCGCGTCGGCGGCATGGCGATCCAGGCTGAGGAGTTCCGGGCGCTCAAGGCCGACGAGCGGCGTGAGGTCTTACAAGGCCAGCCGGGTCCTGTACGTGTACCACAACCGGATCGACGCCACCGGCGACAAGCCCGGCACCGAACGGCAGGTCTTCGAGGCGGCCGAGGACACGCTGCGCGAGCTGGTCGATCTCGTGAAGAGCTGGCCAACGCCAACGCCACCAATATCTTCATCACGGCCGACCACGGCTTCTTGTTCCAGGACGAGGCCCTGGCGCGACGCCTTCTTCCTGTCGACCAAGCCGCAGGGCGACGACATCACCTGCACCAACCACCGCTTCGTCCTGGGCCGCGGGCTCAAGACCGACAACGCGTTCACGACCTTCAGCCCCGCCCAGCTTGGCCTGGAGGGCGACCTGGAGGTGCAGGTCCCCAAGTCGATCCACCGGCTGCGCGCCCAGGGCGGCGGGACGCGCTTCGTGCATGGCGGAGCGGCGCTCCAGGAGATCGTCGTTCCCGTGCTGACCGTGAACAAGAAGCGCAAGAGCGACACCCGCCAGGTCGCGTCGAGGTGCTGCCCGAGGACAGACAAGATCACCACCGGGCAGAAGGTGATCCGCCTGTACCAGTCCGAGCCGGTGAGCGACAAGGTCCAGCCCCGCACGCTCCGCGCCGGCCTGTACGTAGGCGAGACGCTGATCTCGAACCAGGTCGCCCTGACCTTCGACCAGGCATCGGACGACAAGCGCGACCGGTACCAGAGCGCCCAGCTGCTCCTGTCCCAGGACGCCAACGACTACAACAACCGCGCCGTCGAGTTCCGCCTGGAGGAGCAGATCCCCAACACCAGCCAGTGGCGGGTCTATGCCAGGGCGCCCTACACGCTGAAGCGCTCGTTCACGTCGGACTTCGATTTCTGAGGGGAGAGCCGAGATGAGCGAGACCGAGAACGAGTCACCCGGACGGCCCCGCGCCGCAGCAGAGCGACCTTGACTACAAGATCAACCTGCTGTTCCCCGGCGTCGTCGTCCGCAAGGACCTGGTCAAGGCTGTCAAGGGCAACGCCATCGTGCCCTCGTACGTCCTGGAGTACCTCCTCGGCCAGTACGCGGCGTCGGACGACGAGGCCACCATCCAGGCCGGCATCGAGACCGTGCGCAAGATCCTCGCCGAGCACTACGTGCACCGCAGCGAGTCCGAACTGGTCAAGTCGACCATCAAGGAACGCGGCCGGCACCGGATCATCGACAAGGTCACCGTCTCCCTCAACGAGAAGGCCGACGTCTACGAGGCGGTGTTCACCAACCTCGGCATCGGGGGCGTGGTCGTCGAGTCCGCGACGATCAAGGCGCACCCCAAGCTCCTGGTCGGCGGCGTCTGGTGCATCTGCGACATCGAGTACTTCTACACCGACGACGCGCGGGTCGTGCCGTGGGTCCTCGGCTCGCTCAAGCCCATCCAGCTCTCGAAGTTCGACGTGGAGCAGTACCTTGAGGCCCGCCGCGGGTTCACCACCGACGAGTGGATCGACCTTCTCATGCAGTCGATCGGCTTCAACCCCGAACTGTTCACCCGGCGCGGCAAGTTCTTCCAGCTCGTCCGCCTGATCCCGTTCGTCGAGCGCAACTACAACCTGGTCGAGCTCGGCCCCAAGGGCACCGGCAAGTCCCACATCTTCTCGGAGTTCTCACCCCACGGGATGCTCATCTCCGGTGGCGAGGTCACCGTCCCCAAGCTCTTCGTCAACAACTCCAACGGCCGCATCGGCCTGGTCGGCTACTGGGACGTCGTCGCCTTCGACGAGTTCGCAGGCCGGAAGAAGCGCACCGACAAGGCGCTGGTCGACATCATGAAGAACTACATGGCGAACAAGTCGTTCTCCCGCGGCATCGAGACCCTCGGTGCCGAGGCCTCGATGGTCTTCGTCGGCAACACCTCGCACACCGTCCCGTACATGCTCAAGAACTCCGACCTGTTCGACGAACTCCCCGAGGCCTACCACGACCCTGCCTACCTCGACCGCCTGCACCACTACATCCCCGGCTGGGAAGTCGACATCATCCGCGGCGAGATGTTCTCCAACGGCTACGGGTTCGTCGTCGACTACATCGCCGAAGTCCTCAAGTCGTTCCGCGCGCAGGACTACTCCGACCGCTACCAGCAGCACTTCACGCTCTCGCCCGACATCTCGACCCGAGACCGAGACGGGATCCACAAGACCTTCTCCGGCCTGATGAAGATCCTTTACCCGGCTGGCGAGGCCACCAAGGAAGAGATCGAGGAGATCCTCCGGTACGCGATCGAGGGCCGCAAGCGCGTTAAGGACCAGATCCTCCGCATCGACTCCACGATGGCCGAGGTCAAGTTCGGCTACCTAGACACGGACGGCACTTGGCACGCCGTCGCAACTCTGGAAGAAAGCGAGTACCCCGCTTACTACCACCGCCGCCACCAAGAGACCGACGTAACGGACCTGCCCCCGACCCCCGGAGCAGCCAGCCGCGGCAACTCAGCCCCGGTCGGCGGGGATACCCCAGCCGAGCCTGCGGAGCCGGACCCCGAACTGTTCCAGGGCCACCGCGAGTACCAGGAGGGCGAACGAGGCGTCTCGTACGAGACTCTCCTCATTCCCGTACCTGAGGGGGGCCTCACTCATCACGATCGTCGATCCCTACGTCCGCATGTTCCATCAGGCCAGGAACCTCATGGAACTCATTGACGCGATCGCTCAGCGCAAGGACCCCGCCGACGAGGTCACCGTGAAGCTCATCACCGTCGAGAACCAGGAAAGTCCAGAGAAGGCCCAGCGGCAGCTAGAGAACCTGTTCCAGATCAAGCAGAGCGCGGCCACCCTCGGCATCATCCTCGACGTCGAGTTCGCCGATCCGCAGACCATCCACGACCGCTCGATCACCACGGACACCGGCTGGAAGATCCTCCTCGGCCGCGGCCTCGACATTTTCCAGCGCACGACCGACAGCCCTTTTGACCTCGCCACGAAGTACCAGCGGTACCGTGGCGTCAAGGCCTTCGGCGTCACGTACGTCAGGGTCTCGATACCCGAAGCGTGATAGGGGTGATCGAGGGGGAGGCAACGAGCCATAGCAGCATCTACGCTGCGATGCCCGCATCCGCCACCGCCTCGGCACCCTAGTCCCGCTCCCGCCCCGCCCCTGGTCCGAGCAGGTCCCCGACCTCCCTGACCCCGCCCGACAGCAGTACGTCACCGAGGTCGCCGCCGCCATGGACGCCCGCACCAGCCGAATCGGCGAGCACGCCGCCGACCACGCACTCCCCTGGGCCACCAGCGCACTCGGCCCGGTCCCCCAGGACCCGCTCGACCGCCTCGAATGGCAGACCAAAGCCAGCACGATCGGCGCCTACCGCGAACTGCACGGCTACGACCACCCCACCGACCCGATCGGCCCCGAACCCGCCGCCGACACTCCCGACAAGCGCGCCGCCTGGCACCACGCCCTCACCGCCCTCGGCCCTGCCAGCGAACCCGACCTGCGCAACCAGCCCGACGGCTCCCTGCTCCACCTCCGCGCCACCTACCCCATCCAAAACCGCCTGGGCACCCCAATGGGTAGGCGACCAGGTCCGCCGCGGCGCCCAGGACGCCCGTCTCTCCGCAATCCGCGCCACTGCCGAAGCCCGGGCGGCAACCCGCCAAGGCCACAAGGACACCGCACGCCGCCACCAGAAACTGGCCGCCAGCTACCAGGCCATGCGCACCGCCTACCACCAGCGCGAGACAGTCCTGGCCGCCGCCATGGACGACCGCCGCCAGTGGGAACAAGCCACCACCGACCGGCGCCGCCAGGCAGTCGCCGCCGACGCCGAACTACGACGCCGCCACCCCACCCAGCAATACGACCCCCTGCGATCCGCCGAACCAGCACCACCCAGCCAAGCCGAAACCGAAGAACTCAACCTGTCACCAGACCGCCCCATCCCCGAACCGGCCCAGTGGATCAAGGACCTGACGACCGCCCGGGATACGTTTACCAAGCTTTTGGAAGAAAAACGCCGGGAGCCCGTCACCGAGCAAAGCCAGCAGTCGATTGGACTCGGCCACCTGTTCCCCGCCCAGGCGCACCACAGCGCCGGTGCGATCTTGCAGCCGCCTAGACCTCAGATCCGGCCGTCAGCCCGCGTACTCGAGCGCATGCGGGAACGGGAAGCCGGGATTGAGGCCGGAACTGATCTCCTGCAGCAATTCATCAAGATCCGGAGGCCGCTGCCCCGCGAGAACCTGCGCACATCCGTAACCGCGCCGATCCGTCCAGTAAATCTCGGCCCAGCAAGTCTGACCCACGCCTGTCACGTCACGCCCGAACTTATCGGCCAGCGCCTCGACGATCACCATCCCCCGCCTGTACTCGTCATCAGGCCCTGCATGCTCGGAGGGCTTCCACTGAGCTGGCCCGGTATCAGAGACCTCCACTCGCGCCCAGCCCCTGCCAGTCCGCACCCGGACGACGAACTCGCCGCCATCCCCAGCCGGCGTATGCCGAATGCTGTTCGTGACCAGCTCGCACGCGATTAGCTCCAGATCATCAACACACGGACCCCTCACATAGCCCCGCACGAACCGCCGCGCCAACGGCACGACCTCCGGCCAGCCAGGGAACGTGGCCACGGCATCGACGCGACTCGCCCTCACGACCACCTCGCCCGGATGCGACATCTTGTCCCGGTGCTTTCACCAAGCAGATCAGACACCGCCATCGCCGTCAGGGACAGGAAGCACTGCCACGAGCCCGGCCAGCCGCGCCCGGTAGTCACTCACGATCCGAAGAAGCTTCTCCGCCGACGTATCCGGATCAACCGCATCGACGGTGCCAACCAGAAGCATGCGCGCCGCAACGATGGCCTCCCGGATCCGATCGGATGCATCGGAGTCAGCATGTGACGGATCGGCCTGATCCCCGTCCGCACCGCGCCGGTCAGGCTCCTCGGACGGCTTGCGCACCGGCAGTACCCCAGTCATCAACGATCTCCGTTTCCGCCTCATCATCGGCAGGTCGGCATTGCGTGCCATCCATTCGGCCAGACATGGAGCCGCCATATCCACCGCCATATCCGCGCATCTTGGCGTCATCTCCAAGCCACCAGAGCAGTGGCAGACTCTTCTGGGCGTTCAAGCCGAACCGCGTCGCCTGGACGTCCGACTCCGGACTTTCCGGGAACCAGATCCGGCAGTCGCCGGACCTCAGAGCCAAAGGGACCTGTGCATATGAACGAAGTAGTACATCCGCGCGGCGGAGATCCCGTCACGCTGCGCCCGTGCCCTCCGTGGTGCACCCTCGACAGCCACTTCGACACCGGCAGCCCGATCGACACCGACGACGGCTACCACCACCGCTGCCCCGAACTCGCCGTACCCACGAACGACCGCGCCTCACTTCACGACCCCTACACCATCGTGAAAGTGATCCTCAAATCCTGGACCCATCCCCTGGACGCCGAACCGGGCCCGACGCAGATCGAGCTCCAGCTAGCTGAGGGCGAAACAAACACCGAGAGGTACGTCGACGTAACCCCAGACCAGGCCCGCACCATCGCCAACGCCCTGCTCACAGCCGCCAACTCGGCATAACGCTCGTCGGGAGGTGACGACAGCTCCACGAACTGACATTCGTAAGGGCCGAGACAGCATCTGTCTCACGGGACGTGTTTCCACGGCCACTGCTAGCGAAGGCCGGACCACCGAAGAACCCCGCAGTGCCAGCTCACATATAGACCGCCCTGGTGCCAGCATCCTCGCTAGCCGTTTTATCGATCCGAATGAGTCGTTGCAGAGTTCGGATATTAGCTGATCTATCATAAATTGACGGCTATCAACTTCAGTCATGCACACCGACTTCTCGTAGACCACCTGATCAGGCAGTACTCAGTTAAGTCGGTTCACAAAATGGCACATATTCCTAACATGTTATCGGCCGACAGTTCGGCGGTTTCCGTCTCTACGGCCGAAGAACTTAGTTAAATGCCTTGATGACTTACCAAGCTGGCACCACATTCGATACCGTAGGTCTCGCCAACTGATAGGACGAGACATCATCAGTGAAGGGCAGCTCTATAGGGGTATGACCGATTTGCGCGACGTGTCGTTTAACGACACCACTGCGCGGCTTGGGGGATAAGCGTGAGTACGGCAAATAAGATCTTCGGCGCCTTCCGGGCGGTGGTGTCTAAAGACGAGCAACTAAGCGAGGACGATCGCGCTGGCCTGCTTGCTGCGCTCGAGTCCGAAATCTCGAACGAGCCGCCACCGGTCCTGGCAATCATCGGCGAATCTGGCGTGGGGAAGTCCACCACGCTCAACGCTCTCTTCAATGCCGGCGCAATCGTTGGGCACTCCAGAGCGACGACGAAGAACGCAGATGACTTTAGCGTCGCGATCTTCGATCACCATGGAAACCGCGGCGACATCCGAGTTCTTGACCTACCGGGGCTGGGCGAATCGATTCAGTCGGCGGCGCGCCTAGCGGAAATATATGCGTCAGCACTGCCACAAGCGGACGCCATTCTGTGGGTGCATCCCGCCAACGATCGAATGCTGGAGTTCACGCAGACCAAGCTCGTTGAGCTTTTCCAAGGCAGGCTTAGCGAACACGCGGGCCGCCTTGTATTTGGCCTGAACAAAGCAGACGACATGCAGCCGAAAGATTGGCGTTACCACGCGAATATTCCAAGCGACACGCAGATCGAGAACTTGCAGGATGCTGAGAATAATTTCTCGCAACTTATCTCGAGAGCCCTGCCCTCCGGATCTACAGTAAGGGTTACAACATACTCCGCCACACAAAGGTATAACCTCGCTCGGCTATTCCGAATGATGATGGAAGCTGTCCCGGACCGCCGGAGATGGGTCCTTGAGACTCGAATGGATCTCGCGAATTTCCTGGAGCTCGCAGACGATAAATACATTCATGATCTACGCGTTAAAGGCTTCGATGTTGACGTGACCCCTACGCCCTCCCGCGAGAAAATTCTCGAACAAATGAGTGAACGCGACCTCAGGGAATGCCTACGCGGAAATCTGACTCCTGAGGCGTGGTGGCTGCAGAGGAGCAAGTGATGGAAGCTACACCCGGATCCGACTCCTACGCCGAGACGCTAGCTCGCTTGGCCAAGCTGATGGATGAAGAGAAGGTCCATCAGGAGCAGATCGCAAGGATGTCGGAAGCATCGGCAAGAGAATTTCTGAATGACTTCATTCAGCGTGCCTCCGCACTGCTCGGCCTCACAGCAGCCAAGATCGCTGCTCTGGTTGGCGACCTAATGCAAATCGCGCGAAACGCCGGCACGGTCTTTAAGGAGTCGTTCAAGGCGAATTACGAGCGCGAGCGGCGCATTAAGCCACATGGAAGTCGATGATGGCCTGGCTACCCTTCCCATTCCCGAGTTGCCCTAGGTGCACTCTAGCGTGGCCGCGCTCGAAGCATAAGGACTGCACCTACTCCGGCTCATTCGATGTTGACCCCGATCGAGCCCGAGTAAGGTGCGAGAAGTGTTACGCAGAGGCTAGCGTTTGGGATTTGTTCTTTTACTGCTCGTGCGGTAACCGTTTTCGGTCAGACGAGGTGCGAGCGGCGCTCAACGACGTTCTGGCGACTGCCAATCTGTTCGAGAGGCTTGTAAGGGAGAACATCAGAGAGGCCCAACTGGCGCGATCGATGGGCCAAAACTCACTTAGATCATGGATCTCTACCATCGCAACAGGTATCGGCGGGCACATCGGTGCCCTACTCGGAACGCTGGCCGGAAAGCTCGCAAGCTATTTCTTCAAGCGTCTCTGATGTAGATCCGGATCTGCTTGACAGATCGACAAATAGGGCATACCCGAGGTTGCATGTCGCGTGGCCTTCGACCAGTTGCACGGATAACATCCGCGCTTCGTTGTTCCGGACCTACCAGACTCGGCAGATGAGCGCATTCGGTTACTGCAGGGCTGCGCCGATGAAGTCGCGGATCTCTTCTCGCAGGCAGGTGGCTGCCTCGTTGCCGTAATGTCGGCGAACAACGAGTCGCCTTTCCAGACTCGCGAGCCATCCGGTCACACTTGTGATCAGGGCACCTGCAAGGTCATGATCGTTTGAGTGCCCGGAGTGTCGGTGCTGGTCAGCGGTGCCAGCCGGGCTGGCTGCTGGCGGGCGGCCTGGTTCTGTGTCGCGTTGCGGTCGCGTCGTGATCGCGGAGGGGTAACAGCGGCAGGCGCGGGCGGGTTCGTTCTGGTGATGCCGGTTCTTGCGCGTGTCGTTGCGGTAGGAGCGGGGTTCCCCGGAGAAGACTGGCTCTTCTGCGAAAAATCACCGTCTGCTCTGGAGGAACCCCGCGTGTCCCAGTCTGCCATGCCGGCGCTGTCCGGTGCCGTGGTTCCGGAGGTGCTGCCCGCGGTGATGCCGGATGTGCCGGCGGTGCCGGGGATGCTGCCCGCGCCGCTGCCGGCGCTGGCGCTGCCTGCGGACCTGCCGTATGCGGGGCGCGCGGCGCTGGCGGGGACGGTGCCCGGCAGCAGGCCGGAGCGGGGGGAGCTGGCGCGGGCGGCGGGGCAGGCCTGCCGGGATGAGGGCGAGTGCGCGCGGCTGCTCCGGTTCCTGGAGGCAATCGGTGATCCCCGCGGCCGGCGGGGCCGCGAGTATCCGCTGAGTTACCTGCTGGCATTGCCGCTGGTCGCGGGGATGGCCGGGGACGGCGAGCTGGACGCGGCCGGGGAATGGATCGCATCGGCGCCGGAGGAGGTCCTCCTGCGGCTGGGCGCCCCGCTGGACCGGTCCGGGCGGGCACGCCGCCCGGACGCGACCACGCTCGGCCGGATCCTGGGCGCCGCCGATCAGTGCCAGTACGACGACGCGCGGTGTGCCCGGGCGGCCGCCCGCGCCCGGGCGCAGCAGCCCGGCCTGCGGAAACATCTCCGCATCGACGGGAAGGCGCTGCGCGGCGCCCGCCGCGGCGGCCGCACGCCGATGCTGCTGTCCGGGATCTGGGACGACGGCACGACCGCCGCGCAGCTGCCGGTGAACGTGGCGAAAACGAACGAGATCCCGGTCTTCCGCGAGCTGCTGAAGAAGATCCCGGACGGGGACCTGAAGGACGCGGTCATCACCGCGGACCAGATGCACACCCAGCGCGAGCACGCCCGGCAGATCGCGGCCAGGGACGCCTGTTTCGTGTTCACGATCGGCGAGAACCAGCCAGGACTGTTCGACGCCGCCGACGCGCTGTGCTGGAAATCAGTAGCCGTCGAGAACTGGACCGTCGATCGCGGCCACGGCCGCATCGACGTCCGCACCATCAAGACCATGCCGGCCACCGCGCGCATCACCGCCCTGTTCCCGCACACCGCGCAGGTCTTCCTCGTCGAGCGCTACAGCTACGATCCGGCCGGGAACCTGGCTGGCGCCGTCGCCGTCCCCGGCATCACCAGCCTGCCCCCGGACCAGGCCGGCCCGGCGACCTGCTGGCGTACCTGCGCGGCCACTGGTCCATCGAAATGCACCACTACATCCGCGATGTCTGCCTCGGCGAAGACGCCAGCCGCGTCAGCCGCGCGCACCAGGCCATGGCCGCCATCCGCAACACCGTCATCGGGATCCTGCACCTGCACCGGATACCGAACATCGCCGCGCAGCTGCGCATCTGCCACCGCGACCCCTGCCGGCTCCCGCTCCAGATCCTCGGCCTCACCAGGCCCCAGATGCCGCCAGCCGGAAACCCTGCCGTGACCTGAACGCGACAATCCCCCAGCACAGGACGGCCGTTCCGCCGCACCCACCCCGGCAGGCCACGGATGACCAGCACGAACACGAATCAGCCACCCGACCCGCTAAACAAATGACAGACCTTGCAGGCACCCTGACGCCCTCGTTGAGAGCCTTCACGGCGGGATCAGCCTTGATCCCGTCATTCGTTCGGCCATGGCGCACCTCAACCTGGTTATGATCCATCCGTTCCGTGACGGCAACGGCCGGATGGCCCGCGCGCTGGCGACATCAGTGCTTACGCGTTCAGATATCGGCGAGCCGGAATTCTCTAGCGTCGAGGAATGGCTCGGAGCCAATACCGAGGACTACTACAGCGTCCTGGCCCACACGGGGCACGGTAGCTGGCAGCCGCGCGATAACGCTCATCTGTGGTTGGCGTTCAACTTGCGCGCGCACCACATGCAAGCTCAGACGGTGGCCCGCCGAGTCGATGAAGCTGGAGTGACCTGGGCTGAGCTCGACCGGCTCATCACCGAGCACGGCCTGCCTGAGCGAATGATGGACGTGATGTTCGACGCCGTGCTCGGCTACCGCGTTCGCCGCGCTCTGTACCTGAAGCGCTCCGACATCACAGAGCAGACGGCCACGCGGGACCTAGCTGCGCTGGCTGCAGCGGGCATCCTCACCCCGCAAGGCAACGGCCGTGGACGCTACTACCTCGCTGGCGAGCCCATCCGCCAGATCCAGGAACGCCGCCGCGCGCGGCGAGTACCACTGCGTGATCCATACCCCTGGATGCGAGCCAAGCTCGGCGAGCCAATCGAGTCGCGAAAAGACATGGTTACCACCGCGCCAGACCGCAACTAATCGCCGCTGCAGGTGCTGGCTGACAGTTTGGCTGACAGACGAGTCGGCCGGACCATCCTGTTAGCCGTCATATCGCAGGTCCGCTCCAGTTCGTGTTCAGGCCCCCCTGTACGGCAGACTGGGGTAGGTGACGACTGAGCAGATGCAGATGATCTCCACGAACCCGCAGGTGATGCACGGCCAAGCCGTGATCGCCGGTACCCGGGTACCTGTCAGCGTCGTCCTCGACTGCCTCGCCGGTGGCATGGCTACTGACGAGATCACCACTGAATACCCGTCAATAACTCCGGCCGGCGTGCGCGCCGCTGCAGCTTACGGCGCAGCCCTGGCCCGCGAGGAACTCCTTCCGATACCGCAGACCCGGTGAGATTCAAGCTCGACGAGAACCTGCCAGCCTCAGCTGCGGCCAGGCTAGTCGAGGCCGGGCACGATGTCGACACCGTGCTTGAAGAAGACCTTGGCGGATCGCCTGACCCAGAGGTAGTCATCGCATCGACTGCGGTCGAGCGGATACTGATCTCGCTCGACCGACGTCTCGGCGACATCCGCACCTATCCTCCCGGCACCCACGCAGGCATCATCGTCTTGCGCCTCGCCGACCAGTCCGCAGCGACCGTCACAAAGGCAATCGGCGATCTCGCCGCGGTCGCCGACCTAGACAAGCTCGCCGAGCCGTCACCGTCATGCAGCGCGGACTACTCCGGATCCGCCATCCATGACGGAGCCTGATACCCGCCACAACACCGTCATCGCCGCCGGGCCGACGCGCGTCCAGCCGGGCCGTCATGCCGGTCATGCGAGCCGTCCTCATCGGCCCGCATGAGCTTCGTCCGGCCCACCGAACGCGCCACGACCAGCTCGGCGTCCTGAAGGCACCGGACCTCGCTCCCGACCGTCTGATATGGCTGACCCGTCCGCCGGGCCAGGTCATCAACAGCCCACTCGACGCCGGGATCAGCAAGAACCAGAGCCAGTACCTCGCCCTGCAGCCCGGACCGGAACACCGGCAGGAGGGAAGTCGCTGCTGTCCGCACCGCCACAATCCATCACCCGATAACCGGGTGATATAGATCGAAAACAAGCGAAATCGGCCTGAACCGGAACCTGAGCACCAACATCGTGACGCCCGAGCCGCTAACTAACGGGCGTTCAAACAGCGTTACCCTAAAAAGACCATTACAGACTTAAGTAACTAAGCCCGTATTAACTCAGATTTCACCCGCCGCAGGCCATTCACACCACTGAGCGTGCCTCCGGATCGCCGCCTGAGATTTGGGTGCCATCGCACGAATCCGTACTGTGATGCACACCAATGCTGGTTCTATGCCGTCGATGTGCCGACATAGCTATTGTTGGGCTTTCGAAGCCAATCTTCCGAAGATGACAGGAAGGGGAGTGGTGGACGACCGGCGGTGGGTCCAGTGCACTCCGTCGGAGTATGCCTGGGAACCGGCCGCCCTCGACTACCTCAAGCAGATCATTCCGGCCGGTGAACCGTACCGGGCCTGGGCCAACGCCGAGTTTCTCGGCGGGGACGGCTCGGTCAATGAGATCGACCTGCTGCTGATCACCCCGGCCGGCATCACGGTGCTTGAGGTCAAATCGTGGTCCGGCACGCTGGTCGGTGACGCCGGCACCTGGCAGCAAACGCACCGCGAGCCGGTCGATAACCCGGTAATCACCGTGACCCGCAAGGCCAGGAAGCTGAAAAGCCTGCTCCAGGCTCAGCCGGCCATGCGCGGCAAACGGGTGCCCTGGATCGACGGCGCTGTCTTCCTCAGCGATCCCGAACTAAAAGTTCAGCTACGGCCAGAAGGCCGTGCGCATGTATACGGTCCGCAAGGGCAGCGCGGCCTAGCCAAGATCGCCGACTACCTCGCGTAGCCGGGGCCGGTCGACGCGACCTTGAGCAAGGCGCTCTGGAATGCGATCGAGCAGTCCGGGATCAGACAGTCGCAGCGAGCCAGAACGGTCGGCAGTTTCCGGCTCGAAATACCGGCCTATCAAGAAGGACCTGGCTGGCAGGATTTCGTCGGACACGACCACCGGAGCTGTCAGGGGAGCCACCAGACGATCGGATGCTCGCCGAGACCGGCTGGTGGATCTGAGGCTAGTGCCCCCAGGGCCTTACGCAGCTTCTCCAGGCCCGGCCGCGTGCGCGGGAACCGGGCATGATGGCAGTACACGATCCCGACATGATCAGGTACGAGCGCTGCAGCTACGCCGAAGGTGCTGACATCCTCGGTGACGACGATCCTGCCTTCGGCTACCGCCGCCTGGAGCACGCGTCCGTCATCAGCCCCGCGAAGCCCCGGCCGGTGAGCAGTCAGCGCAACGGCGTCAAGACCGTCAGCCGTAAGGTCCTCGGCGAGCCAGCCAGGGTAATGCTCATCGAGCAAGAATCGGATCTGGTGATCCTCAGATGGCATCGAGCGCCTGCCGGCGTTCCCAGGCGGCCAGCGCATCGTCCTGGCTGGCATGGTGACGGCTGATCAGGTCATCGATCTCGTCCTGATAGTCAGCCCAGTACGCCAGCGCGGTCTCCACGTCGACGGCCGACAGCCCAAGAGCGTCAGCCACGACCGCAGTCGTGGGGTCATCCTTGCCGTGCTGAAGCCATGCCTCGGCCACCATCCACACCTGCGGTCCAGCCGACAGAGCTGCGCGCCTCTCGCCGGTGATCGCCGCAACGAAGATCACGCCGGGATGGGCCTGCATCCGCAGCCACTCACGCACGGCACTGACCACGACCGTTGACTTCTTGGCCCCTGCCTGACGCGCATAGTCAGCTAGCCGCTCGTCAACCGCTTCAGGGAAGCGCACGTTAGTTGGTGCTACCATGCACTACAGTGTAGCAAATCGAGAACCTGCCAGCCCCGGCGGCGGCCAGGCTACGGCGACCTGCTGCTGATCACCCCGGCCGGCATCACGGTGCTTGAGGTGAAATCGTGGTCCGGCACGCTGGTCGGTGACGCCGGCACCTGGCAGCAAACGCACCCCGAGCCGGTCGATAACCCGGTAATCAGCGCGACCCGCAAGGCCAGGAAGCTGAAGAGCCTGCGGGGCCTCGCACCTAACTTTCAGTCCCCGTTCTCAGGAACCAGTTCCCGCTAGCGCGAAGCGAACGATCACGCTGCCAGACGGTCGCACTATAGAGGCCAGTCACCCCTTGACGATGAGCCGCCTTGATCATTGCTATGGCTTAATTCGGCAAATGATTCCATCGACGTTCGGCGGGCTGCCACGTTGTCTCGCCGTTGTGGTCGGCAAGAGGATCGGCGAAGGCCGTGACTGCGCTTACCAGTGGCCCAAGGCTGGCGGGAAGCCGCTGACCGGGACTGCCAAGTCCGGTGCGGTAGGCATTGTAGGTCTGGCGCCGAAGTCCCGCGAAGTCACCAACGGCGGCAGAGAGCGGCTGAACATAGCTGCCTCGGTGCGCGGCGGTTGCCAGCAGCGCCTGCCGGGCTGTGCGGTGGCTAATTACGTGGATGCCGGTGAGCGTATAGATGTCGGCGTAGTCGCGAACGCGGGTATTGGCTGGTCCGAGGTCGGTGGCCGTCGCGATTTTTTCAGCAAGAACCGTCTCCACCGGATAGCCGAGTACGCGTACTGGCTCCATGCCCGGCCGTAACGGCGGGATCGTCACCCACCCTGGCGCGGGCGTGATCGGGTCGCCGAAGTTAACGTCCATGCGGAACTTGACTGCTGCGGCTGAGATCGTGGTGTCCATGGCGATTCGCACCCCGGAGTAGAGTGCCTGCTCGCGGATGATGCGAGCGGTTACCGTGCCTGTGCGGAATTCAACCCCGTCATCGAGCGGCAGGTCAGCGACCTCCGACACCAAGGAGATGACCGTGGCCTGATCGTCAGCAATCGAGCGGGCTAGCGCGTCCAAGTCGGCGGTCGGCCGGCGAGCGTCGTACGCGGCCAGGAGCATTCCGCCCTTGATCACGAACTTGCTGACGTGCGGCGAAGTACTGAGGCGTGCGAGCCATCGCTCGACGACGTAGAGAGTGAGGAATTCCTGAGTACCCCGTCCTTCCCGCCGCGCGCGGTTTTGCAAGTCGAGGTAGGCGCTGCCCGCTTGTGACGCACGTGTGGGCCTGTTCATCCTGCACTCGCGACGTCGAGGGCGTGCAGGACTGGGCCGCGAACGCGAAGCTCTGCGGCCATATTCAGCAGCTCTCGTGGCCTGGCATCCCGGCGGCGGAGGTATCTCTGCAAGGCAGTCAGCGCGGTTGGCTCCCCGATGCGGTGCCGCAGCCGCATCAGGTCTACAACCGTCCGCGGAGCATCATAGATGCGGACTGGCTCGCCTGCGGCCGCCTCAACGTGGCTCAGGCCAAGCTCGAAGGTCCTGGGCTCAAAGCGAAAGACCTCGGTCGGGGGGAACGCTATTCGGGACGGATGACTGGACCTGGGCACAGCGATTTGAACCGCGGGCGGAATCTCATCAGTCAGATCGTGCACGGCGGCTGCCGATAGCAGGCAGGCAATTGCCATGGGGTTCCGGTACGCCACGGCCAGGAGATCGGGGAAACTAGCTGCCGGAGCGTCAGCGCGACGGAAGACCCCGCGCGACAATTCCAGGATCTCCCCCTCATCGCGTGCTCTATACAGATCTCGCGGAGACAGACCTGCCGCGAACGCCGTCTCGGTCGCGAACGTCGGCGGCAGGTCCTTGATCGCTGTCACGTATAAAAGTCTCGCACGCTGACACCTTCCGTGTACATCTTTTATACAGACTGGATCGAAGGCTGGGGCCGCGTCATAGGAATCATCCCAGTCCGGAGAGCCGATCAGCAGCACGTCCACCCACCAGTGGCGGCCCGAATGACATCACCGCCAGCTGGGCCAGTGGCCGGAAATACGGGCTGTCCTCATTGGCCCGCACGAGCTTCGGCAGGCCCACGGAACGCGCCACGACCAGCTCGACCTCCTGAAGGCACCGAACCTCGCTCCCGATCGTCTGATACGGCTGACCCGTCCGCCGGGCCAGGTCACCAACAGTAGATTTGAGTGCCATCCCATGAATCTGTGCCGCGATGCACACCAATGCTGGTTCCATACCTCGATGTGCTGACATGGCTATTATTGGGCTTTCGAAGCCAATCTTCCGAAGATGACAGGAAAGGGGTGTGGTGGACGACCGGCGGTGGGTCCAGTGCACTCCGTCGGAGTATGCCTGGGAACCGGCACGCTGGTCGGTGACGCCGGCACCTGGCAGCAAACGCACCGCGAGCCGGTCGATAACCCGGTAATCAGCGCGACCCGCAAGGCCAGGAAGCTGAAGAGCCTGCGGGGCCTGGCACCTAACCTTCAGTCCCCGTTCTCAGGAATCAGTTCCCGTCCGTCCCACGTAAACCGCGCTGTTGTCACCGCGTCGTCGCCGTCCCCGCCGGTGATGAGCTGGTGGATCCCGATCCCGCTCAGCTCCGCATAAGTGCACCACTCATGGTCAGACGTCAGCACCAGGTCCAGATCGAGCGCCGACAGCAGCCCGAAGATCTGCCCGCGATTACTCGTGTCCACGCCGACGAACACCTCGTCGAGCAAGATCAGCCGCGGCGCCTCCGGGACGGCCTGGTAATGCGCGGCCACCGCCGCGAACAATGGCAGATGCAGCGCGATCGCCTTTTCCCCGCCTGACAGCGCCCCGTGCAGCTTGCGCGTGAGCAGCTGCCAGCCTGCCCCGTTAGCGCGATCGAGCTTGACGACGAACTGGTGCCAGGCGGTGTAGTCGAACACCTGCTCCAGCTGCTGCTCCCAGCTCGACGCCGTGTTGTCCGTCTTCGCCTGGTCAATCCGCTCGCGGAAGAACCGCTGCAGCGAATCCCGGTCCGCGTCCGTCAGCCGCAGCGGGTCCTTGAGCAGCAGGTCCCTCGCGGCCTTGGTGCCGGCAGGCAGGTCGGGTGCCACCTGCCAGACCAGCCGGACGGCGATCTTCGAGGCTGTGCGCACCCGCTCCAGCCGGGCGTTCATCCGGTCAACCAGGTCGTTGGCCTGCCGGATCCGGTCGGCGAGGTGCCGGCGGGTGTCGCCGGTCAGCGTACGGTCGAACAGCTCGCGCTCGCGGTCGGTGATCTCCTGGCGGCTCCGGTCGGCGTCCTCGCCCAGCCGCCTGAGCAGCTCGGCCGCGCCGACCCGGATGCCGTCGATGACGGCGGTGAAGACCTGGACGTCGGCATCGGTCTCCAGGTTAAGGTCGGCCCTGGCGCTGAGCGCCGTCCGGCAGGAGTGCACCGACTCTGACAGGCGATGCAGGGCATTGCCCAGGTCGCTCGCGCTGTGCGGGACGGCCGGCCAGTCCGCCGCGACCTGCCTGGCCGCGTCCAGCACCGCCCGCTGGCCGTCAGCGCCGGACAAGAATCCCTCTGGTCCAGCGCGCCCGGCCAGCCCGCTGTCGACCGCGAGCACCCCGGCGACCAGGTGCCTGAAGCGCTCAGCCGACTCGTCCCGCGCGCCAATGGCCCGGTCGCGGGCCGCGGTGTCGGTGGCCTTGGCCGTCTCGAGCCGGCCGAGCCGCTCGATGAGCTGGTCAAGCTCGGCTCGGGTGGCCTCGAGCTGCCCGCGCAGCGAGCCGAGCCTGGTCCTGGCTCCGGCGAGGGCGGCCAGGACCTCCTGATATGGCGCGCCGACGGCGCCGTCGACCGCCGCTAGCTTGGCGGCGAGCTGACCGTGCCCGGCCTCGGCGTCGTCGGCGTCCTCCTCGCGGTCGCCCGCGATTGCCGCCGACCGGCGCGCCTGATCAAGCAACTGGTCAAGCACCCGCAGGCCGACGCCAGGTCGCTGACCTCGTCGAGCCAGCCCTCCGCCTGCTCCCTGTACCGGCTGACCGCGCCCGCGAGCGTGTCGAGCGCGCCCCGCTCGCCGCGACGACCTCCTGCTCCCTGGCCTTGACCGCCTCGCTCATCCGCCGCACCGCCTTGTCGGCAGCGGCCAGGTCCGATTCGGCGCGCGTCGCTGGGGATCAGGACGGCAGGCCACGCAAACTCGGCAGGCGCTTGTCCCAGGTTGCGGTCGGCCAAGTGAGTCAGGGTGCGACTGGTCTTGAGGAACCGGGCGCTGGCACCGGCCCGGATAGCGAGGTGGCCCAGGCCTAGCCGATGTGGCTCTTGCCGACCCCGACCGGGCCGTAAAGAATTACTGATTCGCCGCCGACGAGCCAGCGCAGTGCGGCCAGGTCGCGCAGGGCGTGGCGAGTACGCTGCGGTCGGTGACGGTGACGGCGGTCATGGAGCGGTTTCCTTCTCCTGGCTGACGGGGTGAAGATGCACACAGGGATCCGCCATCCGACAACCCCCTGGACCGCAGGCATCGCCGCTTGGGTTGCAACCTTCCGGTCGCGACGCTCAACAATAAGAACCATCGCCGGAAATCACAGACTTGGAGGCTTATTCAACGCTCATTTTGTAGAAATACAGTCCGACGACGATTGATGATCGTCTCGGCGAAGGTGCCGAGGGGTCTTCGGTAGTCGGTGTGCATGATCCTCCAGGTCTTGAAGTTCGCGATGGCCCGCTCAACGACGTAGCGGATTCTGTTGACGGCCGTGTTGTATTCTTTTTCCCAGTCCAGCAGGTCGCGGTGGGCGGGCTTCCTGATGGGCGTGATCATTCCGCTCCCGATATAGCCCTTGTCGGCTATCCACGAGCCGGGAGTCACTGCGGAAAGGACGCCTGACTCGCCGATGCAGTGCATGTCGTGGCGGCTCCCTTCGACCGGATCGGATATCCAGGCGATTTCGCCTTCGAGGGTGCAGGCGACTTGCACGTTCATGCCGGTGGTTTTGTGCTTCCCGGAGTAGAGGCCAGGTGCGGAAGCCCAGGACCAGCATGGGAGCAGGCTTCCGTCCACGATGAGCTGCGATTGCGGGCCGAATTCGTCAGCCGTGGGCACGACGCCTTTGAGTATTTTCTTCAGGAGCGGGCTGACCGCTTTTATCGCGCGGCTGATCGTCGGCTGGGATACGCCGAAAGACTCTGCGATCTCCGCCTGAACGCGATTGCGGCGCAGGTAGGTGAGTGTCACGACAACGGATTTGTAAAGGCCGAGCGAGGGCGGCCAGGATGCCTTTGCTTTTTCGGCTGCCGCTTGCAAGACAAGTACGCAGAGGTCCGAGATCTCTTCCTGGGTCAGTCCAGTGGTATGATACATGTGGCGGCTCGCGTTCTTGAGAATTGTGGTGTAGTAACTCAATTCTCCCGGAATGCGAGCCGTTTTTAGTTTTGACACGCCGTTATGGCGAGTCGGTTTTGTCCCCTCCCTGAATAAGCCTCTTGTTCTGCGCACTGTCCAGAATCACGGCCACCAAATGGCTACTCGATAAATCGCCTGTCGCAATCGGTTGATGGCAGCGTCGCCGCCCAACTCCATCAGCAGGGGGGTGACCGCTACGAGTTGACGAAGCAGAACAGGGCGTCCGCGACTTGCTGCCTCCTTCATAAAGTCGATGAGCTGCTCGAATTGTGTTGCTGGAAAATCTTCCCCGATTCGAGCGAAAATTGCCCGGAGGACCGGAATTTGGTGCTCCGGATAATCGTTTGCCGACCGCCGAACGATCGATGCGATTGCGTCTCGAGCAGTTGGACCCGGCATCGCGTGAATGAAGTCCAGGATCTCCAGGCCGGACATGCAGTCCTATCGATCGTCTCCCGGCCCCGGCCGATCCGCAGGCTGAACGAAGGTCACTAGTACTACAGCAGTGCCTCGTGATCTCTTTTCCGGCGGGCGTAGTGGGCCTTCCGTGCGGCGGCCTGGTGGCGGCGCCGCCAGCCTGACCATTGCTCGTGGAATGCCTCCGGGCGGGTGACGCGGGTGTGGAGGCTGAACAGGCGGCGGGCCTCGGCGGCGGTGAGCGGGATCAGGTCACGCCCGGTTTCGTCTGTTATGAACTTAGGCGGGGCGTATGTTCTGGGCGGGGCGAAACGTTGTCCACAGGCGTCAGGTCCCCTTTTGCGCTCCGCCGTCCGGGCGGGTTCCGGCGGCCCCGCGCCGGGCCGTGCGGCGCGGGCGGTGACTGCGAGGAACGCGTGCGCGAGCATGGACAAGGTGACGTGGCGGTACCAGGCGCGGTACTTGCGGACCTGGTAGTGGTCCAGGCCCGGTCTCGTTCCTGGCCTCGGCGAAGCAGTCCTCCACCGCCCACCGCGCCCCGGCGACCGCGACCAGCTCGGCCAGGGTGACCGGGCGGGGTGACCAGCAGCGGAAGTACGCCATCTCCAGGCCGCCCTTCTCGCCCGGGCGCAGGGACCGGCGGACGAGCAGCTGATGGCCGGGGGCGGCGGTGCCGATCAGCGCCCAGTCATACAGCCGCGGTCCCTTCGACCCGTCCGCGCAGCTCAGCCGCTGCCACCCGGACGCCGGCACCAGGGCCGCCAGGGCATCCGCCCGGAACCGCCCGGCCGGGACGGCGACCATGCTCGCTGCACGCGACGGCCATCACGTAGCCGATGCCCTCGCCTTCCAGCCAGCTCGCGCAGGCCCGGGTTCCCGCCGTAGCACCTCATCGCCCGCCACCCAGGCGAACGGCACCCCCGCCTTCACCGCCCGGCCGATCATCTTGCTGGCCAGCTCCGGCTTGGTCGCGAACGGGACGTCGTCGCCGATCCCCGCCGCCCGGCACCGGTCCCGGTCAGCCGTCCACTTCTCCGGCAGGTACAGCTCCCGGTCGATCAGCGCCCGCGACCCGCCCGGCGCGGCGTACGCCAGGAACACCCCGACCTGGCAGTTCTCGACCCGCCCCGCCGTGCCGGTATATTGCCGGGCCACGCCGGCCGACATCTTGCCCTTCTTCAGGAATCCCGTCTCGTCGACCGCCAGCACCGCCGCCCGGATCCCCCAGGTGCGCCACCACGTACCGGCGCACCGCGTCCCGGCAGGCGTCCTCATCCCACGGCGAGTAATTCAGCAGCCGCTGCAACCCGTCCGGCGAGGCGTCCCCGGCGAACTCCGCCAGCGTCCACCCGTTCTTCCGCTCCGTCTGCGACAGCAGCCCCAGCAGGTACGCCCGCCCGTGCCGCCGCACCGCCGCGTTCCCGAAACAACCCGGCGACCTGCGCGAACAGCTCATTAAACGACTCCGACCACGCGGCATGCGCCTCACCAGCCCGCACCCGCGCCCCGTCCACGACACCCAGCATGCACCGATCCTGGCAAACCAGGACCGGCAGATCACGCAGACCACGCCGAGTACATCACAGCCCACTGCTGTAGTACTAGCCTGAGCCGGGCTCCGCTTTGATCGCTTGTCATCTGCCGCCGATCAGTCAGCCTTCGCTGCCCGAGACAGACAGCGTGGTCAGGCCGCAGTGAAGCAATTGCCTTCGCGCTCCCGGCTTGTATCGCCAGGCGATTCCGCGAGCGGAGCACTTGTATGCCGAGCACGTCGAGGAAATGAGAGTCCGCAAGGATGGGGCCGATGATGCGCTGGGAAGACCTTTACGACGAACTGTATGACGGTGATGACCGCGCTGAGATCGAGCAGCTGAAGACACGGCTGCTGTCCGAGCTCAAAGCTCATCGTCTTGCCCAGGCACGCAAGAGCCGGGGTCTGACTCAGCCTGATGTGGCGACGGCCATGAGAGTGAGCGTTGGCCGAGTCTCGCAGATCGAGCGCGGTGAGGTCGTGAGCGTTGAGGTTCTTGGTCGTTACGCGGATGCTGTTGGCGGTCGGCTCAGGGTCGTGATCGATTTGGTGACGAGTTGATCGCAGTCTGAGCGATCCGGAAGCTGAATCTCATCCATGCCCATGACGTAGAATCGGGCACGTATGTGGCACGAGACCGGCCCGTGCTGCTCATCGCGACGGCCTGAAGTCGGCTTGCGAGCTTCCCGTGTCGCACGCCTGGCAGGACTCGAACTGCGACCAACTGCTTAGAAGGCGGCCCGGCCCCAACGCCCTAGCCACCAGCGAAACGCAGGCCACCGCCGAGCATCGTAGCCAAAGTTATCTGCTGACAGAAACCCGGCCAGGGCGCAGAACCGCTCGGACAGCCGTGATTGTCGCAGCCTTGAGGGCGCTAGCCGCCTGACGGGTCCGCTGGCATCCCCAGGTGTTGAACTCGCACGACGAGAACGACGTCTTCCCGATAGTCCTCGAGGAACCAGATCATGACCGGACCCGCACCGAAGCTCTTCAGCCCCGACACCGATTCACGGACGTCGAAGAACGTACCTATCCTGCGGACCGCGACCGCATCGGAAATCCGGGACGCGAGTGTCTCCACGTCAGCGATCTGATCCTGGGTGAGCCCGCCGACGACGCTAGCGGCGTCCGGTACGTACTCCCATGCCCAGTCGCTCATTCAGTGGCTGACTCGGCCTGCTGCAAGATCTGGCTGATCTCCGCGGCCGCCGCCCGGCGCTCTGCTCGGTCGCGCGATTCGGCGACGATGCGCTCGCAGGCGCGCAGCCGGGCTGCCAGCCTGGGCCACCGCTCAACAGCCACCCAGCTGAACCAGTGCTCCACGAAATACCGGGCAGGAAGCAGGCTGTACTCATCGCGCGCCCGCGCAGTCGCAGCCGTCCAGTCAGCCTCGAACCGGGCAAGGGCAGCCGGATCCAGACGGGCCACCGCCACGCGCAATCCCGCAGGCTCCGCGCCGGCAGCGGCACGACCGGCTCCTGCCTCATGACCAGCGGGTTGCTCATGACAGCCATGCTAGCCCTGGCTCGTGACAATCCCGCGCGCCAGCAAGCATGCAGCAGTACGCCGCCAGCTGGACTCCGCCGGCGAGCCGCGCTGAAAACTCACGCTTCGCTCCAAAATGGAGCGATCGGCTGCCCTGCCGCTCACCAAAACACAAGGCACATATCACGCACATGCACTATAGGCGTTATAGCTGGTCAGGCGCGCGCCTGGCACCTGCTCGACTATCCCATCTGCCGTCGACACCCCGTCAGGGAGCAGGGCCTCGCCCTAGTCGATGGCGGGCGGGATGATCAAGCTCGATCTATCCCGGAAGCGGCGGCCCCGGTTAACGATCTAGGTGGGGGGTGAGGTCGGCCAGCAATTTTCCGCCTCGCGTTCTGGTAGCGCAGTGTAGTGCCGGCTGCGGCGAGCTTGCCGAGCAGGGCGACGACCGCGCTGTTCGGCCAGCCGGAGGTGACCACGACCGGCGGGCAGCGGCGGCCGAACCTGGCCAGGGCGAGGGCCAGGATCGAGGGATTCTCGAAGACCCAGACCTGGCCGGGGAGCCCGTCGGCCAGGTCGCTCGCTCGCAGGTGGCCGAGGGTGAGCGCGGCGGCGTGGCCGGCCTGCGCGCAGATCCGCAGAGCGGCTGGCCGAGGTCGTCGCCGGTCGGTCGCAGGCCAGCCGCGAGGACAACGCTCGAGAGGTGGTCGTCGGCCACGCCGGCGAGGTCCCAGAGGGCTCGGCGCTGCTGGGCGTTCTCCGGCGGAGCGACGTCGTAGATCGCTGCTAGCGCCCGCTGGACGAGGGTGGCACAGCGAGTGCCGTCATCGAGCCCGTGCGGGTCGTCGAGCAGCCGGTCGGCCAGGACGGGGAGCGGAATGCCCGGTGCGGGCAGCTCGGCTAGGACGCTCAGGACCTTGGTGAGCAGTTCACGGGCCGTGGTGACCGAGTTATCCGGCAGGCCGGCCCGCCTGAGGCTGTCGGCCCACGCGGCCAGGGCGGGCTGGGCCGCGACTACGGGATGGGCGGCGAGCCAGGTCCACAGGCCCGTCTTCGCCGCCTCGGCTCGCGCGCGCTGCCCGGCCCGGTCGCCGACGGGCCCGAGTAGCTGCTCGACGACCTCGCGGGCGGTCAGGCCCACCGAGTCGGTCAGCACCTGGTCGAGCAGCGGCAGGGACATCGTCGCGTGCTCGCCGGGGAGCCGGTCCTGGCCCAGCAAGTCCGCGAGGGCGCTGCGCTGCGCCGGGTCGAGCGGTCCGACCCTGACCCGGCTGACCGGCAGGCCTGACGAGAGCCTGTCGTGAACCGAGCGCCAGAGCGGCGCGAGTTCTGTCAGCAGGTTCGCGGCATCGCCCACGGCCGCACAGCTTACTCGCGGTCTTGCTCGCGGAGCCTCCTTGTCAGCGGTCGAGCATGCGCATCTGGGCCTCGTTGTGGTGATCGCCGACGGGCGGGGTGATGTTGGTCAGCTTGTCGCAGCGGTACCTGCTGCGCCACCCGGTCACGATCGAGAAGACCATTGAGGTCGACGAGGGCAGGCGCGTAGGTCGGGTCCCCGGTCTTGGAGCCCACATCGCGGCGGTGAACTCGGACATGAAGTCGTCGTACGCGCTGGCGATCACGATCATCCGCTTGGACGCAATACAAGCCTACCCACCGTTCTCCATAGGGCCGGGGCTGCGGGTGAGGTGAGGCCAGCCTGGAGGCGAGCTACGCCGTTCTCCGCATAGCGACGGACACGTCCGCGATCAGCTGGGAGTGCAGGCCGACGAAGTCCTTGAAGATCCGAGGATCGCGATCGTTGTAGAAGGCCTCGCTATAGTGCTTCACTAGCGGGCTTTCGACAACCAGTGTCAGCGTGCAGTCGGCAAGTTGGCTCAGCTTGTGGATCTCGCCCCATTGAACAGCATATACGTCTCCTTGAGACATGCGCCGACGAGCCGACGGCAATTCGGCCAGATCTGACTCGGTGCGGTCGTAGCTATGATGCTGGAAGCCGCCGCGGAGTATCACCGAGGCCAGCGAGTAGCGATGATTATGCGGCACTTCGGCGAAGCCGACTCGTCTTTCCTGATGACTCTTGTATTGATGTAGCCATATTCTGTAACCGCGCCGCTCATGGCAGTCGACGAACCATTTGTAGTGCGTCGCCGTGTCATGACATCTTAGCTGGCGAATCTCCATACCGCTTGCCCACGAATTAACCGCATTCGCAACTAAAGCGGGATTGGTACCGATCTCCTGCAACAAGGACGCGACCTGCGGATCTAGATATCCGGTCGGCGACCAGTCTAAACGCTTCAGCTGTCGAAGAAATACGTCCAAGTTCTTCACTACCGTCGTTCCTGCCTCGAATTATCTGCCTATAACGTTGCCGCTGAGATCCTTATAGCAGACCCGCGCCTCGTCAACGATGTCCCTGGTGAAGTCGTCCAGTAGTTCGGCATCCGCATGGCCAAAGGGCAGCCACCGGTACTCAGAGTGGCTTGATTTGTTGATCCTGACATCGCTATTCGTGACGTCAACCAGAAAATTAAGCTGCAAGTTATTTAGTTCGGTAGACCCGCGCCGGCTCGTGAAATAGGAGTAGCCAGTGAGCTCGATGATTCGCCCGTGGAGCCCAGTCTCCTCGCGCAATTCGCGCAAGCACGCCTCCCGTGGGTCTTCGCCCCGTTCAACGTGTCCTGCGGGGATCCCCCAAACGTTGGGGAGGAAAGTTTCGCTGTTGCTACGCTTTAGTATGAGAAAATATCCATCGCGGACGGTCACGGCGCCAGAGAGCACGTTGAAGCGCCAATCGGATTTGTTTGTCACGTTAAGCCCCTGTGTTAAGACGGGTCGAGAATGGCACGATAAATTCCCTATACTTAGTTCGCTGGACTTCAAGAAGATTCAAATCTGCAGCATAGCCGAGTAGTTCCAGGAACTCGCGTAGCTGGTCATCGGTGTCGCTGGCGTTGAACCTTTTGAGAGGGGCTGCTAGCTGAAGCTGCCGACGGCACTCATCTCGGAATATCTCGTAGATTTGGCTGTCCCGGCCGAAGCGGGCCGTCTCCGGATGGGTGTTGCGCTGGGACTCCGAAGACCGGTAGACCGACGTGTAGATGGCATCATCGAAGACTTCTATCCGAACAGGTGAGGTCGATGCAGAGAAGCCGAGCTCGATGTCGCAGGCATCACGGCAGTCGAAGAGCGCCACAACGGCAAGCAGGATCTCAGCGCGTATCTCGGCCACGATGCTCGCGTTTGTCATCTTCTCGTAGCCGGGTCTTCGGCGTCGATCGCTGGCTCTGGCAAAGATGGTGCTCTCGTCCCGCGGGTCTAAGAGCATCACTTGAGTGACTTCCAGGTGATGATCACACTCGCGGAGCCGGGTCGGAACGTACTTGGCACTGGTTCCGCGAAAGAAGTAGACGCGGCTGTTGCACAGGTCTCGCGTCAGATCGTGATTAAAGCGACTGTCGAACTCCCGAGTTGCCGGGTACTGGTTGGTCGGGAGAAAAACCTGGTTCAGCTGTTTGATATGGGTGAGGACCTCATCGAGGTGCTCGTCGAGCTGGTCGGCGATTTCTGCGCGTATGAGCTCCGCGTACTCGCGGTTGGCCAGGACGGTATAGATCACCGCGAAGATGATCGATGCCGCCAGCCCCGTTCCAATTTGTGTCAGCTTGTCCTTTGCTGATGTGGAATGGTCGGCGGACAGCAGCACTAGCGTGATTAAACTAGCCGTAGTGATGACAAGCGCCAGGGCGTACCTGTATGGCCTCCGTTGGACCCGCGCGAGAGGACTTGGGCGTTTTGCCTCCGATCGGGGCATTTCGGAGCTCCAGTTATCCAGTCAGATACGACTATTGGCTATCATCTCAATATGCCGGAAGAGATTGCATCTGGCAAGCTGCTAAGGCCATTCAATCAGGATCTAATCTTAGGAAACGCTATCCAGACGACCTGATCAGCTGATTTTGCCAGGTCAGTCTAATGGCGCACCAGCCTAGTTAGGTAAGCCGCCATCATCGGCCTCCGCCCAATAGCCTCGCAGGCCGCCATGCTGTCGCGGGCGCTGTGGCGCTGTTACACCCATCCGGCAAGCGCGGAACCGAGCACGGAGCCGAATACGGAGGGATGGCGAAGGAATAAGTCACACCCGGCGGAAGCAGTCGTCTATCACGCCCTCCGCACGCACTTGACAGCCGCATTTCAGCTGAGCAGGCGCACCTGACCTGCAGGCAGGCGAGGTCTTCACGTTTGGGCTTGACCTGCGGCAACGCGCGCAGCTCGCGGCCGGCCTACAGGTTAAGCGAGCGATGCCCACAGTGTTCTGGGCTGATTCGCGTTAGCAACCGAAAACGGGCCACACCTGTGGCCAGCAACACGACGCCGAGCCCCCGGCAGTACCTCCAGCCGGTCGGCCCGGCGGACGATATCGCCCTCGATGCCGGAACTCGCGAAAAACAGGTCGATGAAGGCGCTCGATGTGCCCGCCTGCGGTCGCACCAGGCGCTGTCGCCAGCCGTTTGGCGTAGTCCTGCTCTACGAGCGACGCGAGCGCGTAGCCACGGACCTGCAAGCGATTGACGATGGCTTCGGCTTCCTCATCGTCCGCGACAGCGACAGCGAGATCGACGTCCTTGGTGAACCGGGGCTCAGCGCGGAACGCCACCGCCAGGCCGCCGATGACGGCCCAGCGGGCGCCGATGGCATCGAGGTCCTCAGCTGCCTGCATGAGAACCGTGTCGACGGACTGCATTCCGCCTTACCCGCGCGCCGGCAACCGCAGGCGATCGCCCGCCTCGCCGCTTGGCTTGCGCAGCCACGCCTGCACCCTGGCCTCAATCTCCTCATCTGAGGCCAGCGGGTTCTCCCGCCGCATGCGCTGCCGGAAGATCCGCACCCCGGCATCGCACATGTCGAAGACCACCCGGAACTTGTCGACGTCCTCAGCGGCCATGAGCCCATTCTAGGCAGCCATCAAGCGGCCTGGCATGCCTGAACACACCTCGCCGGCCCAAAAGAGAGTTCCCAGACGGCGACGTGCTCCCAGATCCCCGCCTCGGAGCAACCGCGACTATTCCGCAGACGCCCGCAACTACCAGTTCACCGGCAAGCCACTCCAACCTGGCTAACGTCGGAAGGTGGCGAGATCTTTGACCATCCACAGGTGCATGACGGATTAATCGTCCGGTGCTAGCGGGATGTGGGGCAGCTTGGTTAGCGCGCCTGCATTAGGAGCAGGAGGCCACGGGTTCGAATCCCGCCATTCCCGACCAGGTTGATCAGGCTGAGAGTCAGCAGCTTGGAAGATCGGCAGCACGCTCCCGCAGCGACTTCCTCGTGCACCCGCAACCACGCTTGATCTACCTCGTCTAGTTTTCGGCGTCGTATGCGGCGTTCAAGGCGGCGGCGATGGGTTCGAGGTCGGCGATGAACTGGGCGAGTTCACTCGGTTCGAGGGCATCGTAGGCCGGCGCGGCGAGGTCGTCGGTGAGCGCCTCGATCCGGGCCTTGGTGGCGCGACCGTCGGCGGTGAGCCAGCCATCGGCGCCGATCAGGCCGCGGTCGCGCATGCCGTCCACGACCGCGGCCAACTGCGCGTGCGGCAGGTGCGAGACACGGCCGAACTTCTCCGCCGGCATGCCCTGCGACAGCGCGAGCAGCACGTGCGCCTGCGTGCCGCCGATGCCGTTGGCGACCAGCGCGACGACATGGCCGTCGCCGCGGTGCTCACGCACAATTCCCCTACCACACCACCAACACTACTCCCTACAACTTCCACAACACTACTTACATTTACCCCCTCTTCCCTTTAAGGTAACCGCCTTCACAGCATATCTACCCCCACCCACCTACCCTCACAGCTCACCACATCCCCCACCCACACCCCTCGGCGCCCGCCGCCGCCTCGGGCGTGATCAGGTCCCAGACACGCGGGATGTGGCGGGCGGCCTCGCCCGGGGCGAAGTTGTAGAAGATCGCATGCACGACGCCAGCCGGGAAATCTCGGCCCAGCGGGGCTGCCCGCCCGGCGAAATAGGTGTCCCAGTAATTGCGCAGACCGAGCGCCAGCAGCGCCTCGGCAGGCTCGGCAGCAGCATAGGGGATGAGCCCGATCGGCTCCACGAGCCCGTACACGCGGCGAGCAGTGGTGCCCGAGGTGAGCGGTGTCATGGTCGCGACCTTTCGTCCGGAGGGTGTCCCTCACCCTTACAACGAACAACCCGGCCGCGATCCGACACTCAGCGTCCCGGCGCGGGACACCGGCCCCGTCACAGGTAAGAGCCCGGCATGTCGTCCGCGACCTAGCAATCGAACACGGCGGCTGCATCCGGCCCGTCCAGCTCCGCCGCAGTCATCGCGGCCCGGTGCGCGGGCGTCCTGGACACGGGAACATCGATTTCGATTCAGATCACCGGGCTGCAGCTTGTTTATTACCGGCTGGGGTGGTTCCGCGTCATAGGGCAACTCGCACCCCTCCTGAGATGCTGACCGGCGACTCACTCAACCGCGCCGGCGACTGGCCGGGTTCCTCGACAGACAATGCGGCGCCGTCGGCGACCACGCCACCGTCACCGGTCTTCCCTGACCCGGCCGGGAGCTTGATCACCGACACCAGTCTGCGGTCAGGCGGCACCGCGAACACCGCCGCCGCCTGATCCTCCCGAAACCCCGCCCCGGCCAGTCGCCCATGCGTGACTTCGCCGCCCGCGCTTTGAGTGCCCTGCGCGAGTGCGTCGGTGAGCTGCGTGAGGCTGCGGCCGAGGGCACGCGCAGCGTTTCTGCCGGGTTATGACAGGAGGCTACGGCGGCCTGGGCTTGCGCCACTAGTTGTTCCTCGGCAGAGAGTTGTACGCGGGTTGCGTACTTCACGCCGCCGTTCCGCTGGTAGACGCAGCGCCCCGTAATGCCGCTCTGCCGCTATTAACGGGCATTCAGGCAGCATCAGCCCTGGAAGTGACTATCGTCAGCGTCAGTAACTAAATCCGTATTGCATCAGATTTCACGCTGCCGCACAACCCGTTTTAGCCAGTTATCATCATGTTGTTTGCGTTTTTTCCACAGCTTGGGTAGCAACCATTCGACCAACGCGCCAGCATGACTGAGCAGTCGACGAGGAACGGCTGGCCATCCATTTGCGTGCCGTTCGGACAGCCGCTTGAGATTGGATGCCATCTCATGAATCCGTACCGTGATGCACGCCAATGTCGGTTCCGTAACGTCCATGTGCCCACATGGCTATTGTTGGGTTTTCGAAGCCAATCTTCCGAAATGACAGCAAAGGGTTGTGGTGGACGACCGGCGGTGGACGCAGTGCACGCCGTCTGAGTACGCCTGGGAGCGGAGCGCACTGGCGTACCTGAAGAGCATCATCCCCGACCGTGAGCCGTACCGGGCGTGGGCTAACGCCGAGTTCATCGGCGCCGACGGCTCGGTCAATGAGATCGACCTGCTCCTGATCACGCCAGCGGGGATCGCCCTGGTGGAGGTCAAGTCGTGGTCTGGGGTGCTCACGGGGGACGCGGGAACCTGGCAGCAGGAACGTCCGCGCGCCGGTCGATAACCCGGTGATCGGCGCGAACCGCAAGGCGCGCAAGCTGAAGAGCCTGCTCGCGGCGCAGCAAGCGCTGCGCGGTCGGCGTTTGCCGTGGGTTGACGGCGTTGTCTTCCTCAGCGAACCGGCTCTTGATGTCCGGCTCACACCCGAAGGCCGCGCGAATGTCTACGGCCCAAGGGGCAGCAGGCGCTGACCAACATCTCCAGCTACCTCACCAGGCAGGGAGCCGGTCGACGCGAGCCTCGGCCGGGCAATCAGGCGCGCGATCGAGCAGGCAGGGATCCGCGAGTCGCAGCGCGCCCGGACTGTCGGCAGTTTCCGGCTGCACATACCCGCCTATCCAGGAGGGACCCGGCTGGCAGGACTTCGCAGCGCGGCACGAGCGGTTCCCCGAGGACCCGCCCCGCCGGGTAAGGATCTACCTGGTCGGCCGCGCCGAGTCGCGGACGAGCGTCAGTTGCTGGTCCGCGCCGCCGAGCGGGAATACCGGTCGCTACGCGGGATCGACTATCCGGGTATCGCGGTTCCAACCGACTTCGTAGAGCACGACCTGGGTCCGGCGCTCATCTTCCCTTACGACCAGAGCCTGATGCGGCTTGACCGCTTCCTCCGCCAGAGCGGCCGTGATCTCGCGGTCGATGAACGGCTTGGCCTGCTCCGCTCGATCGCGGAGACGATCGCTTATGCGCACCGGCGGATGCTCGCGCACCGGGCGCTCAACCCGCAGTGCGTCTGGGTGCGCCACGGCGACGCGCGGCTTCGCCGCTGCAAGTGACCGACTGGCAGGCCGCGTCGACGCAGCGACGGCAGCACCAGCGGCGGCGCATCGGCGGCTACCTCCACCCGCGGCTACGCCGAACTGGCCGAGCTCGGCGCGACCGCGTACTTCGCCCCGGAATGGCAGCGGGGCAGCGGAGACGGGTGGCACTCGACGTGTTCGGGACTGGGCGCGATCGCCTACCACGTCATCGTCCGGGCATGCCGCCCGCCGCCGGCTACGCAGAGCTGGCGCCGCAGCTCAGCAACACCAGCTTCCTCTCGGTGCTCGGTCAGGCCGACGCGGTTCCGGACGCCTCGACGCAGCTGGTGCGCCGGGCCACTGCGGCCGACCCGGCGAACCGCACTCCCGACATGGCAGAGTTCCTGCTTGAGCTTGACCAGGCCCGGGCGCGAGATCGCGGCTGCCGCCGAGGAACAGATCGTGGTCGTTGATCCACTGGAGGCCGAGGCCGGCGACCGAGCTGGAAGGCGGCTTCACCGTCCAGCGGCGCCTGGGCCGCGGCTCGACCGCGCTGGCGCTGCTGGTCGAGGGACGGCGAGGAAGCGGTGCTGAAGGTCTCGCTCGAGCCCGCGCAAGGACGCGCGGTTGATCGCCGAGGCCGCCGCGCTGGCGACGATCCGCGGAAATCCGGGAATCGTCGAGTTGCTCAGCGACGGCGTTATCGACGTCGGGCCGCGCCGGGCGCTCGTGCTCTCCTACGCGGGCAAGCGGACGCTGGCCCAGGAACTGCGCCAGCGCGGCCGGCTGCAGCCTGAATGGCTGCAGGAGTGGGGCGACGACCTGCTCAAGATCGTGGACTACCTGCAGCGCAAAGGCGTCTGCGCACCGCGACATCAAGCCGGACAACCTCGGGATCGCCGAACGCGGCGGCAAGGGCAAGAAGCGGCAGCTCGTGCTGTTCGACTTCTCGCTGGCCGCCGAGCCGCTTGACGCCATCGACGTCGGCACCCGACCCTACCTGGACCCCTTCCTGGGCCGCGGCACCGGCGCACCTGGGATCCGGCCGCCGAGCGGTACGCGGCCGCGGTCACCCTGTACGAGATGGCCACCGGCCGCCGCCCGGAGTACGGCGCGGGCGCGCATCCCGGGCTTCACCGACGCCGACGTCACCGGATCGAGCCCGAGCTGTTCGACCGGTCCTACGCACCAGGTCTGGCCGAGTTCTTCCGCACCGCGCTGCACCGGGACGCCGCGCAGCGGTTCGACACCGCCGAGGCCATGCGGCGGGCCTGGCTGACGGTGTTCGCCAAGCCGGCCACCCTGCCGGGCGAGCCGGCCGCCGACCAGGTCACCCGGGACACTCCGATCGGCGCCGCGCGACTGTCGCCTCAGGTCATGGCGGTGCTCGAACGCCTCGGCGTCATGACCGCCGGCGCGGCCGCCGACCTGTCCCCGGCCCAGCTCACCTGGCTTCCCGGCATCGGGACGGCCACTCGCCGCAAGCTGATCGGACGAACTGGCCAGGCTCGGCGCCCAGGTAAGCGAGGCGACGAGGGAACAGTCCGCCGAGCCGACCCGGCTTGACCAGGTCGCCGCCGACCTGGTGCCCGACACGCATGGACCGGGGCCTGGCCGAGGCCCTGCTCGGGCTCGGCGAGTCCAACGGCAGCGCCTGGACCAGCCTGCGCGACGCGGCCAGACACCTGGGCCGGGAGCAGCGCACAGTCCGGGACGCCATGTCCAAGCTGGAGCGGCACTGGGTCCGCCTGCCTGGCATGAGCGAGCTGCGCAATACGGTGACGGAGATCGTCGAGTCCGCCGGAGGGGTCGCCTCGGCCCGGCACTGCGCGATCGCGCTGCTCGACTTCAAGGGCAGCACCGTCGAGGAGCCGCTGCGGAGCCAGCTCGCCGAGGCCGTGGTCCGCGCCGCCATCGACGCCGAGCTGGCCGACCCTGACCTGGACGGCGATCCGCGCCTGGTCTACAGCCGCGAGCCGCACGGCATCCTGATCGCGGCCGGGCCGACTCGCGCAGGCCGGGGCCCGTCCACCGCCGACCGGCTGGAGTGGGCCGGGCAGCTCGGAAAGGCTGCCGACCATCTGGCCGCCAAGGACCCGCTCCCGGTTCCGGCCAGCGTCGTCGAGGCCCTGCGGGCCATCTACCCGGCGGGCGCGGCCGATCCGTCGCTGGTGTTTCCCGAGCGCCTGGTCGAGGTGGCGGTCATCGCATCGAGAATCCGCCGCCGCCACCTCCAGGCTGGAGATCTACCAGCGCGACCTTGATCCAGCCCGGGCTGTCCGGCTGGCCGCCGGGGCGCTGTACGGAGTCACCGAGATCACACCGGCCGAGATCGCTAGCCGGGTCGCGGCCCGCTTCCCCGAAGCCGCGCCGCTCCCAGGCCGCCCTGGACTGGACAGCCTGCTGGCCGACGCCGGCGTGCCGCTCAACTGGGACGAGGAAGCCGATTGCTACCGGGCCAGGCTCGCCGAGCCGCGCGGCCTGACCTCGCTTCGCGCCGGGCCAAGCAGCTCGGTCAGCACCGGCGGCTCGGCCATGACCAGGGCCAGCTGGCAGCGGCATGAGAACCGGGCGTTCGCCGCCGATGACCGGCTGAACCGGAGCCTGGAGACCGGCAGCTGGCTCGTGCTCTCCGTCCGGCCGAAATGGCTCGCGGCGTGCCGACGAGGCCCTGGCCGCTCGCCCGGTGACCAGGATCGACGTCGAAGCGGTGCTGCTGGAAGGAATGCGTGAGTTTGCCGCCCGGCACCACGTGCACTGGCCGACCGTGCTGGCGGCGGACGCCGCCGACCAGAACTCAGGCGACTGGCGCAACCTCAGCCGCGTTGTCGATGCCGGAATCGGCCAGCTGCGCGCCGTGATCGACGCCTGCGGCCCGGCGGTGCTGCTGGTCAACGCCAGCATCCTGAGCCGGTACCGCTCGACCCTGCCCGACGAGCTTCGCGCTGCCGTGCGACACCGCCACGGCCAGCTCGCCGGTGCACACGATCTGGCTGCTCGTGCCGACAAACGACCCTGACCTTGCGCCGACGCTCGACGGCGCGCCGATCCCGGTGCTCGGCGCCCAGTGGCTTGACCTGCCGTCGGAGTGGATCCGCTCGAACGAACCGCAACTCGCCGAAGGGGGCGCGGCGTGATAGTGACCAAAGACCTGGTCGCCGACCTGCAGAAGCAACTGTGCGCGCTGGAAGCCGACCTGCTCGCGATCGCCGAGTCGGACGCCAAGGTCGACGCCGACCTGCACGCTCGCTACAAACATGCGGCGAACCGGTCACGCACCGGACTGTCGTTCGAGACCTGGCGCGGCCAGCAGCTCACCCAGATCGCCGCCGGCTGGCTGCTGGCCTGCGTCTACACCAGGTTCTGCGAGGACAACGAGCTGCTCGACCACCCGATGCTGGCCGGGCCGGACGATCGGCTCGCCGAGGCGCGCGAACGCCAGACCGAGTACTTCCGTATTCACCCCAAGCACTCCGACCTGGACTACCTGCGCGCGGCCATCGACCGCCTGCAGGACTTCGGCGCGACCCGCGCCCTGGTCGACAAGCACAACCCGAGGGAACTGCTCGACCCGGCGCCGGACCGGGCCACCGACCTGCTGGACTTCTGGCGCAAGATCGACCCGGAGACCGGCAGGCTCGTGCACGACTTCACCGACCCGCAAGCTCGGCACCCGCTTCCTGGGCGACCTCTACCAGGACCTATCCGAGCAGGCCCGCAAGGATTACGCCCTGCTGCAGACCCCGGACTTCATCGAGGAGTTCATCCTCGACCGCACCCTCGACCCGGCCATCAACGAGTTCGGCCTGGCCGAGGTCAAGCTCATCGACCCGGCCTGCGGCTCCGGCCACTTCCTGCTCGGCGCGTTCACCAGGCTGCTGGATCGGTGGCGCGAGCAGGAACCAGGAACGAACATGCGCGTCCTGGCCGAGCGCGCCCTGAGCCAGGTCCACGGCGTCGACCTCAACCCCTACGCCGCCGCCATCGCCCGCTTCCGCCTGGTGATCGCGGCGCTGTCGGCCTGCAAAATCACGAGCCTGGCCGACGCCCCCACCTGGAGGATCCGCGTCGCGATCGGCGACTCGCTGAAATTCGGAATCCAGGCCGACCAGGGCGAACTGGAAGGCGTGGTCGCCACCGCGCTGACCGGAGTGGGCGGCGAAGGCGAATTCGTCTACGAATACGAAGACGCCGTAGAACTACAGGAAATCCTCGTCGGGCAGCGCTATCACGCAGTAGTAGCCAATCCGCCGTACATCACCGTTAAAGATCCTATACTTAACGCATTGTACAGAGAACTCTGGTGGGCCTGCTCAGGCAAGTACGCGCTCTCTGTCCCATTCGCCCAGCGGCTATACGATCTGGCAATCCCCGGCGGGTTCACCGGCCAGATCACGTCGAATTCCTTCATGAAACGAGAGTTCGGCAAGAAACTAATCGAGCAATTCTTCAAAGGAATCGACCTCAACCTGGTCATCGACACCAGCGGTGCGTACATTCCCGGCCACGGAACCCCGACGGTCATCATCTGCGGCCGCAATCGGCATCCGGTGAAAGAATCAGTACGCGCGGTTCTTGGCATCCGCGGCGAACCTGGCGCTCCACCCGAACCAGCAAAAGGTTTGGTTTGGACATCGATCGCAGACCATTTCGACCACCCAGGCACCACGACCGAGTACGTATCTGTGGCCGAGGTTCAACGTGATATCCTCAGCCAATATCCGTGGAGTCTCTCTGGTGGTGGCGCTCATCAAGTGATGTCAAATATCGAGAATGCTGCGACCCGCCAACTTGGCGCGGTTGCACCAGCGATCGGATTCACTGCTATAACAGCTGAAGATGACGCATTCTTCGCGCCAAGTCACATTCTTAGCCACCGGCCAGGAATCGAGAGCACGCGCCCGATGGTTACGGGTGATGTCGTTCGTGATTACTCAATCGGCGCGGCTATTGAGGCCATCTGGCCGTATAGAGAAGATCTCGCGACTAGGAATCTGCAGGAAATGCCCGGGATTACGAGATTCCTATGGCCCAATAGGAGAGTTCTACAGAGTCGCAAACGGTTCGGAATATTGATCGAAAATATTCCTTCACTTCGATGGTACGAATACGGTGAACTCTATCGTGAGAAGTTGCGTTGGCCGCTGTCGATCACGTTTGCGTTCGTCTCTACACACAATCATTTTGTGCTTGACCGCGGCGGCAAGGTGTTCAAGCAGTCAGCGCCAGTCATCAAGTTGCCAGAAGGGGCGATGGAGCAGGATCATCTTCGACTGCTCGGACTACTGAACTCTTCGAGTGCATGCTTCTGGCTCAAACAGGTTTGCCATGATAAAGGCATCCGAGGTGAAGGCGGCGGATTCACCAGTGAGGATTGGGAGAGATTCTTCGAATTCACCGGGACGAAGCTGGAGCAGTTTCCGGTTCCGGATGGGGTGCCGGTTGAACTGGCGGCGCGACTGGATGAACTCGCCAGTGACTTGCAGCGGGTTCGGCCGGCGGCTGTGGCCGCCGATGCCGTGCCTACGCGGGCGGGGCTCGACAGAGCGCGGGGTGAGTGGGAGCGGATTCGCAGCGAGATGATCTCGGCGCAGGAGGAACTCGACTGGGAGGTTTACGGGCCCTACGGGTTGCTCGGGGATGAGGCCGACGAGGTCATCGGGGCTCAGGTCGACAAGCCTCAGTTGAGGCTTGGGGAGCGGGCGTTTGAGGTTGTGCTGGCTCGGCAGATGGAGCGGGGAGAGGCCGAGTCTGAGTGGTTCAAGCGGCATCGGTCTGCGCCGATCACCGAATTGCCGACGCATTGGCCGGCCGAGTATCGGGCGCTGGTGGAGCGGCGGCTGGCAAAGATTGCTAGCGATCCTTACCTGCATCTGATTGAGCGGCCTGAGTGCAAGCGGCGGTGGGCTACTCCCCCGTGGGAAGACCAGGAGGCGCAGGCGCTGCAGGAGTGGCTGCTTGACCGGCTTGAGTCCAGGTCCCTCTGGTTCGGACCAGGGCCGGCGGTGCGTAGCGTGGCGCAATTGGCTGATGCGTTGCGAGCGGACGGGGAGTTCGGGTCCGTGGCCGGGCTGTACGCCAGGGACGCCGATCTGGCCGACGTGATCGACCTTTTGGTAGCTGACCAGCATGTGCCCTTTGTTTCCTCCCTCCGATATTCCGAGTCCGGGCTGCGGGTGCGTGCGCTCTGGGAGAAGACCTGGGCCAAGCAGCGGCGGGAGGACGCCGGCGAGAAGGTGGGGACCATTGAGGTCCCGCCCAAGTACAAGCAAGGCGATTTCCGCGAACTCACCTTCTGGCGTAATCGCGGCAAGCTGGATGTGCCGAAGGAGCGGTTCATCTCCTATCCGGGGTGCTCGCGGGACGGGACGCTGCTGCTCGGCTGGGCGGGCTGGGATCACCTGGAGCAGGCCCAGGCGCTCACCTCCTACATCACCGAGCGGCGGGAGCTTGACTCCTGGGACGCGCAGCGGCTGACGTGCCTGCTGGCCGGGCTGGCCGAACTGCTGCCGTGGGTGGCGCAGTGGCATCCCGACCTTGACCCGGAGTTCGGGGTCCGGCCCGCCGATGCCTACGGCGGGTTCCTCGACGAACAACTGGTGCAACTCGGCCTGAGCCGCGCGGACCTGGCTAATTGCGCGGCCGAGCCGGCCGCGCGCGACCGCCGCCGCAAGACCGAGAGAGCCTGAGGGAAGACCGATCATGACGCTGATCAGCGAGGTCATCGAGGTTCCTGAGGCAGTGCTGCCGGGCGACTTCGTGCTCGAACTGTCCCAGGGCATCAGCCAGATCGACCAGACGGTGCGCGACTACGTGGTCACCCCCGAACTGGCAGCCAGGTTCGACCAGGCGCTGGCGATCATCAAGGGCGCGCTGGCGAGCAGCAGCAGCAAGGCGGCGTACCTGGACGGGTCGTTCGGCTCGGGCAAGAGCCACTTCATGGCGGTGCTGTCAGCGCTGCTTGACAACAACCCGCTGGCCCGGGCCAAGGATGAGTTGGCGCCGGTGGTGACCAAGTATGACGGCAGCGTGCTCGGGGCCAAGCGCTACCTGCAGGTGCCCTACCACCTGGTCGGCAAGCTGACCATGGAAGAGGCGATCCTGGGCGGCTACGTCACGCACGTGTCGAAACTGCATCCGGACGCGCCGCTGCCGGCCGTGCTGCTGGACGCCCCGCTGTTCGACACGGCCGTCAACCTGCGGGAGCGGCTCGGCGACGCGGCGTTCTTCGGCCTGCTGGGCGAGTCAGGAAAGCCCGGGTGGGGCGACCTGAGCGAAGGCGGCTGGGACGGGCCCGGTTCGAGGCGGCGCTGCGGGCCGCGCCCGGCTCAGTGGACCGGAGCGCGCTGGTGACCGTGCTCCAGGAGGCCCTGTCCGGCTTCGCCGAGCTGGCCCGGAGCGCGGGGACCGGGTTCGTGGACATCGATGACGGCCTGGCCGCGATCAGCCAGCACGCGCAGAGCCTGGGTTACGACGCGCTGGTGCTGTACCTCGACGAGCTGATCTTGTGGTTCGCGACCAAGATGGCCGACCACCAGTGGGTCGCGGCCGAGGCACCAAAGGTCGCCAAGCTGGTGGAGGCGGCCAACGCCGCCCGGCCGGTCCCGATCGTGAGCTTCGTGGCCCGGCAGCGGGACCTGCGCGAACTGGTGGGCACGAGCGTGCCCGGCGCGGAGCACCTGGCCTTCGCCGACAGCCTGAAATGGTGGGAAGGGCGGTTCGGGTCGGTCAAGCTGTCCGACAACAACCTGCCGGTGATCGCGGGCGAGCGGCTGCTGCACGCGAAGGACGGCGCGGCCCTGGCGCGGATCGATCAGGCGTTCGCGGCCATGGACCAGGTGCGGCAGGACATCAGGTCGGCGCTGATGACGACCCGCGCCGACCGGGACGCGTTCCGCCTGACGTACCCGTTCAGCCCGGCGTTCATGGAGACCCTGGTCGGCCTGTCCGGGGCGCTGCAACGGGAGCGGACTGCGCTGCGGGTCATGGAGCAGCTGCTGGTGGACCAGCGGGACACGCTCGAACTCGGCCAGCTCGTCCCGGTCAGTGACCTGTTCGACGCCTTGGTGAAGGATGACGAGCCGATCACCGGCGAGCTGGGCGCGCTGTGGCGGAACGCGCAGAAGGTCTACGGGGAGATCTACCGGGTGATCTGCGAGGGGCACGGCCTGACCGCGCCGGACGCCGAGGCCGCCCCGGCGAGGCACGCCGTGCACCGGGATTGCCGGATCGCCAAGACCGTGGTGCTGGCCGCGTTGATGCCTGAGGTCGAGTCGATGCGGGACCTTACGGGCCGCAAGATCGCGGCGCTCAACTACGGCTACATCAGGTCGCTGGTGCCGGGCCAGGAGGGCTCGGCCGTGATCGAGGTGGTACGGCGCTGGGCGGCGCGGCTCGGCACCATCCAGCTCACCGGCGACCAGGCCAATCCGGTGATCTCGGTCCGCCTTGAGGGCGTCGACATCGAGCGGGTGCTGAAGAACGCCGAGGTCGCCGATACCCCGGGTGCCCGCCGCCAGCAGGTACGGGCACTGCTGTGCGAAGCGCTTGAGGCGTCAGGGGACGTGGGAATCGACGGGATTCTCCCAGTGACATCCATCTGGCGCGGCACCAGGCGCACGGCGGAACTCGCGTTCGGGAACGTGCGCGATTCCGGCGACCTGGGCGACGCGATGTTCCGGCCGGCTCACGGGGGCTGGCGGGTGATCTTCGGGTACCCGTTGGACGAGCCGGGCCACGGCGTGTCCCAGGATCTGGACCGGGCGGTTGGCCTGCGGCAACGGCAGCCCGGCCAGGACCGTGTGCTGGGTGCCGCGTCGGCTGACCGCTCAGACCATCTCCGACCTCAGCCGCTACGTGCGAGCCCGGTACGCACTCGGCCCGAGCTTCGACCAGCTCGCCGGGCACCTGTCGGACAACGACCGCGCGATCGCCAGGCAGCAGGTGGTGGCGCTGGCCGAGCAACTACACAGCACGCTGTCGAACACGCTGCTCCAGGCCTACGGGGTGTTCACGCCCGATGAGGCGGTCGTCGACACCGCACACGACGGCGGCGACATGTTCGTCAGCCTCGAGCCGAGCCTGACGCTGCGGGTGCCCGCCGGATCGAATCTGCGGCAGGCGCTGGACGGCTTGCTGGACCAGATGCTGAGCTGGGAGTTCCCCGCCCATCCGCATTTCCCTTCCGAGGTCAGGCGGCCCGATCTGGTCAAGGTGCACGCTCAGGTCCGCCGCGCGATCGACCAGCCCGAGCACCGGATCATGGTGGAGGCAGGCGAGCGGCCCGTGATGCGGAAGGTGGCGAACCCGTTGCGGCTGGGCGAGCAGCACGAGCAGTACTTCTTACTCGGCCACCACTGGGAAAGCCACCTGGGTCGCAAGATCGCCGACACCGCCGCCCGGCAGGAGCCGGTCAAGGTCGGCGCGCTGCGCGCCTGGCTGGACGAGCCTCAGGCCATGGGGCTGCCGCAAGAAATCGCCGACCTAGTGATCCTCGTGTTCGCCGAGCAGACCAACCGCAGCATCTTCGACGGCCCCCGCCGGATCGACGTCAGCGTGCTGCACCCCCTGCCCGCCGATGCGCGCGTGGTCGAGCAGGAGCTGCCCGGTGCCGAGGAATGGGAGCAAGCGCGGGCGCGCGCGCAGGCCATCTTCGGCATCGGCGATGTCGGAGAGCTGCGCACCGCGCGCAACCTGAGCCTGCTGGCCGAGCGGATCCGGCTGACGGCGGCGAGCCGCGCGGTCGTCGCTCGCCAGCTCAGTGACCTGCTATTGAACAAGGGCCAGGCCGTTCTGAGCGCGGACACCGACCCGGCGAGCACCAGCCGTGCCCGCACCGCCGCCGGCGCGGCCAGGCTGTGCGAGGAACTCGCCGGCACGGCCGACGACAAGAACCTGGTCAGCCTGCTGGCCAGCTTCGACCTGACGGCGGTCGCGCTGCATGTCGGCAAGAGCCTGGCCACGGCCGCCGATATCGTGCATGCGGCGGAGCGGATGGACTGGGGTATCTACCTGTCGGTGACGGAGTGGCCGCCTGGTGAGCCGCTGGCCGGCCGCGCCCGGGGCATCGTTGACCAGGTGAACCGGGCCTGGGCCGCGAACGAGGTCGCCACGGCGCTGCGGCCGGTGCTGGTCTCCTCCGACCAGGCCGCGAGGCAACTGCTGCTCGACGCGAACCTGGCCAGCCGGGTGGCAGGTCGGACGGACGAGCGGTCGCGCGGCCCGGAGCGAGACGGGAAGGCTGAGACCGGTCCGGTGGACGTCCCGGACACCGGTGACCGGGAGGTCGAGCCCCAGCAAATGGGTGAGGTGGCCGCCATTCTGACGGCCCTGGCCGGGCAGGGTAAGCGCGTCCACGTCACCTGGAGTGTCAGCCCGTGACGCTGATCGCCACCCCGGCGCTGATCCGCTCCAAGGTCGCCGACATCGTAAACCTGGACCAGCAGGCGAAGGTCATCGCGATCTCGGCCAGCCCGGTCTGGCCGCACGATGAGCGGCTGACGCTACCCGGGGACCGAGTCGCAGTGGTCCGGCCGTGCGCGTCGGTGCTGGCGGCTCATGACGAGCTGAGCCGTGCCCGCGAACTCGCCGACAGCGACGTGCTGGTGCTGCTCACCGACCGGACCGGCGCGGACCTCGGGGACGGGATCACCGCGCGGCTGACCGGGCAGCGGCTGTACGCGCTTGATCGCTGGCAGCAGCTGACCAGCCTGTTCCGGGCCAGCCAGATCGACCCCGAACTGGCCCGCGAGGACTGGGCCGTCGACGCGCTGCTTTCAGGCGCGCCCGCCTCGGGCTACCAGGCCAGGCGGAGGGTACTTGAGCCGGGAGACCGCGCTGGCCGCTCTGGCCGAGTCGCAGGCCGGGCTCACCCGGCTCGACCTGGATCTCACCGGCTTGCTCCAGTGGAGCCTCGACACGGGCCACGTGGAGCAGTGGCGGTCGCTCGCGGTCGCGCTCCGGACCGGGATCGGCAGCTGGCTGATCGCGCGCGGCGACCGGAACGAATCGGTCGCGGCCGTGCTGCGCTGCTTCGACGGGCAGTACCCGGCCGATGCGGTCGCGCTCGGGCTGGTGCTCGGGGCGCTCAGCCAGGATGAGGTGGCCGGGCAGGCCCAGGTGCCGAGAACCATGCTGGAAACCCGCGCGCTCGGCCAGGCGCTGCCGCCCAGTGCGGCTGCGGAGTGGGGCCGGGCGGCCGAGGGTCTCATGCAGCGGCTGATCGGCCGGGAACGTGGCCAGCCCCCCGCCGTAGACGGCGGTCACTCCGGGCGGGTGCTGCGGCAGGCCGAGAAGTTCCTGGCCGGCATCGGGGCCGGGCCGCTGGCCTACCGCAGCGAGGTGCTCGAGTCGGCGCTTGGCCTGCAGATCGGCCAGGTTGGCGCTCAGATCGGCCAGTTCATGGCGGCTGGTAAGCCGGATCCGGGGCAGCGGGCCGAACTTGAGCGGACGCTTGACCGGCTTCAGGCGCATGTCCTGGTGCCACGGCATCAGGAACGGGTGCGCCGCGCCGAGATGGCGGTGCGGCTGGTCCGGTGGCTCGCCGCGTCGCGCCAGGCGGCTACGGCGCCAGCACGCAGCCTCGCCGAGGCCGCCAGAGGCCAGCAGGCGGTGGACGCCTGGGTCGACGTGGCCAGGACCCGGGTCTGGGAAGGCGACGTGGATCCCGCCGTCGCCAGCGCGTACGGCCAGCTGTGCCAGGCGGTCGACGCGGCCCGGGCCGAGCACGAGCGGCTGTTCGCCCAGTTGCTCGCCGGCTACGCCGAGTCCGGCTCGACCTCGGGTGAACTGCTGCCGGTGGAGCGCGTGCTCGACGAGATCGTCACGCCGCTCGTGTCCGAGACCCGGCTGCTGCTGCTCGTGCTCGACGGGATGTCGACCGGGGTCGCCCGCGAGTTGCTCGCCGATCTGGCTGGCCGGGGTTGGGTCGAGCACACGCTGGCCCCGGCCCGGCCGGTGATCTCCGTGCTGCCGTCGGTCACCAGGGTGTCCCGCACGAGCCTGCTGTGCGGCCGGCTCGCTGACGGCACCCAGGCCGATGAGAAAGCTGCCTTCGCCGAGCGCGGCTGGCCGCTCTTCCACAAGGCCGACCTGACCTCGGCCGGGGCCGGAGATGCCCTGGCGGCGGGGGTGGGGGCCGCGATCAGGGGCGACGCGCCGGTGGCCGGGATCGTGGTCAACACCGTGGACGACACGCTCGACAAGGGCGGCCGGGCGCCGTGGGCCGCCGACGCGGTCGACCGGCTGCTCGACATCCTGGCCGTCGCCCAGGCCGCCGGCCGGCCCGTCCTGCTGGTCAGCGATCACGGACATGTCCATGAACGGGGCTCGCGGCTGGAGTCGGATGCCAGCGGCGGCACCAGGTGGCGCTGCTCGCCGAAACCGGCCGGCGCCGACGAGGTCGAACTCACCGGGCCTCGGCTGCTGCTCGGCGGCGGGCGCGTCGTCGCGGCCTGGAACGAGAAGCTGCGTTACGGCGCGGCCAGGAACGGCTATCACGGCGGCGCAAGCGCCCAGGAGGTCGTTATCCCGCTGGCGCTGCTGGCCAGGGAAGAACTCGCCCTGCCCGGCTGGGCGCCGAACTACCATCCGCAGCCGGACTGGTGGTTCGAGACCCAGGCCGGACCCGGCCGACCCGCAGGACCGGCGTCCGCGTCCTCGCCGCCTAAGGCCGGGAAGGCGCCGAAGGCCGCCCAGCCGACGACGGCCGCGATGTTCGAGGTGGCACAGGTCAGCCCGGACGCCTGGATCGATCGCGTCCTGGCCAGCGAGATCATGGCTCAGCGGCTCAGCCGCCAGGCGCGCGGCGCCATGCCGGCCGCCCGGCTCGCGATGCTGCTGCGGCTGCTCGACGAACGCGGCGGCGCGGCCACCAGGACGGCCGTCGCCCGGGCCCTGGACGTACCAGAAGCCAGGGTCGCCAGCCAGATCGCCGCCGCGCAGCGGGTGGTCAACATCGACGGCTACGACGTGCTGGAAATCGAAGGGGACACGGTGCGCCTGAACGCCGGCCTGCTGAAGACGCAGACGGATACCCGGTGATGATCGGGTGAGCATCTCCGAGCAGCGCCGCCGCGAGGTCATTGACGCATTGCGGCGCGGGACGGTGCCCAGTCACAGTCTGGACGCACTCGCGGTGGGCCTGGCACGATTCGAGGCCGCGACCGACGAGGCTCTGGACCGGGCGAGCGCCGGGCAAGCAGGGTTCAAGGCCGTACGCGGCGAGTACGGTGCGGGCAAGACATTTTTCACCCGCTGGCTCGCGCAGTGCGCACGTGCGCGCGGCCTCGCCAGCGCGGAAATTCAGATTTCGGAAAACGAAACTCCGCTGCATCATCTCCAGACCGTCTACCGGCGCCTCACCGAGCATCTCGCCACGGCCGAGTTCGCAGCCAGCGCGCTGCGCCAGGTAATCGACTCCTGGTTCTTCGCACTCGAACAGGACGTCCTCGCCGAGCAGCCGCCCGGCGGCGAGCTGGCCGAGGCCGAACTGGCGGCCCGGGTCGAGCAGTTGCTCGAACAGCGGCTGGCCAAGATCAGCCCGGTCGCGCCGTCCTTTTCGGCCGCGCTGCGTGCCTACCGCGCCGCGGTCGCGCGGAATGACCCTGGCCTGGCCGAAGGGCTGATCGCCTGGATCGGCGGCCAGCCGACCGTGGGCGCCTCAGTCAAGCGCGCGGCCGGGATCCGGGGTCAGCTCGACCACGACGGTGCGCTCGGCTTCCTCCAGGGGCTGCTGACCGTCCTGCGCGACAGCGGGCACGGCGGCCTAGTCGTGGTCCTCGACGAGGTGGAGACGCTGCAGCGGGTGCGCGGCGACATCCGCGACAAGGCACTCAACGCGCTACGCCAGCTCATCGACGACGTGGACGCCGGCCGGTTCCCCGGCCTGATGCTCGTCATCACCGGGACGCCGGCGTTCTTCGACGGTCCGCAGGGCGTGCAGCGGCTTCCGCCGCTGGCGCAGCGGCTGCACGTCGACTTCATGGCCGACCCGGTCTACGACAACCCGAGGGCGGTGCAGATCCGGCTGACTGGGTTCAGCCACGAATCACTGATCGAACTCGGCGGCAAGGTCCGAGGCCTGTACCTGGCCGGCTGCGCGGACCCCGGCCGGGTGCTCGCCAGGGCGGACGACGACTACCTCGATGCGCTGGCCAAGTCGGCCGAAGGCCAGTTCGGCGGGCGGGCGGGAGTCGCGCCCCGGATCTACGTCAAGAAGCTCGTCGACGTGCTCGACCGGATCGATCAGCATCCTGGGTTCGACCCGCGCCGCGATTACGTGGTGCGGATGTCGGCTCAGGAGCTGACCGATGCCGAGAGGGCCGCCATGCCGCATCCGCCGCCGCTGGCTCCGGCGAGTTCTCCCGACGACATTGACCTGCCGCCGCCGTGAAAGGAGACCCCGGCGATATTCTCTCCCAATTCAAGGAATCGCCGCCGTTCGAGGCACTGCATCCTGCGGTGCAGTACCACGTGGCCGGCACGCTCGGCTGGAACTCGCTGCGGCCGTTGCAGGAACAGTCGGTACGGCCAGTCTTGCGCGCCGACGACGCGCTGCTGATCGCGCCGACCGCCGGCGGCAAGACCGAGGCGGCGATGCTGCCGCTGTTGTCGCGGATGGCCGCGGAGAACTGGGCCGGCCTCAGCGTGGTGTACGTGTGCCCGCTCCGCGCGCTGCTGAACAACCTTGAGCCCCGGCTTAGCCTGATGGCCGGCTGGCTGGGCCGCCGGGTCGCGGTCTGGCACGGCGACATCGCCGCATCGGTGAAGCACCGCCTCGCCGCCGAGCCGCCGGACATCCTGCTGACCACGCCGGAGTCGCTCGAAGGCATGCTGATCTCCGGGCGAGTCGATCACTCCTGGGCGTTCGCCTGCCTGCGCGCGGTCGTCGTGGACGAGTTGCACGCGTTCGCCGGCGATGACCGGGGCTGGCACCTGCTGGGCGTCCTCGCCCGCCTGACCAGGCTGGCCGGTCAGCGCGTCCAACGGATCGGGCTGTCCGCGACGATCGGCAATCCCGAGCCGCTTCTCGGCTGGCTCGCCGACGGGTCGGCGTCGCGTCGGATCGTGCTGAGTCCACCCGGCGGTACCGCGTCGGCCGCTGACGTCCAGCTTGACCACGCGGGCTCGGTGAAGAACGCCGCGATCATCATCGCCAGGCTGCACCAGGGGTCCAAGCGGCTCGTGTTCTGCGACTCGCGGGCCCAGGTCGAGCAGCTCGCGGCGGAGCTACGGAACTACGGCGTCCAGACCTACGTCTCGCACTCATCGCTGTCAGCGGACACCAGGAGGCAGACCGAGACGGCGTTCGCGACGGCCGTGAACTGCGTCATCGTCGCGACCTCCACCCTGGAACTCGGCATTGACATCGGTGACCTCGACCACGTCATCCAGATTGACACCCCGGCCAGCGTCGCCTCGTTCCTGCAGCGGCTCGGCCGCACCGGGCGCCGGGAGGGCTCGGCGCAGAACGCGACGTTCATCACCACCAGGCCGCAGACCCTGTGGTCGGCGACGGCCCTTCTGCTCCTGTGGGGGCGCGGCTACGTGGAGCCGGTCAATCCGCCGGTCCTGCCCCGGCACATCGTGGCCCAGCAATTGCTCGGGCTGGTGCTGCAAGAGCGGCGGGTCGTGACGGCCGATCTGTTCGGCTGGCTCGGGGGCCTGGCCGACGTGCCGGGTGCCAGTGACGTGCTTTCTCACCTGATCTCCGAAGGTTTCCTGGCCGATGATGGCGGCCTGATCTCCATCGGGCCGCGGGCGGAGCGTGACTTCGGCGGGCGGTTCTTCCGCGACCTGACCTCCGCCTTCACCAGCGAACCGGCCCTGACGGCGCTGTGGGGGCGCGAGGTCATCGGCGAGCTGCCGGCCCTGGCGCTCGCCGCCCGGCCATCGGGCGGCCCGGCGGTCGTCCTGCTCGGCGGGCGTTCCTGGATGGTCAAGCACATCGACTGGCGCACCCGGCGCGTCGGGGTCGAGCCGAGTGAGGCGGCCGGGTCGACCCGCTGGGCTGGCAGCGCTCGGGGCCTGTCCTATGCGCTGGCTCGCGCGCACTACGACGTTCTGGCGGGCCACGATCCGGAGGTGGTCCTGTCGCGCCGGGCGCGCGCCATGCTGGCCGAGTTGCGCGACGAACACAGCTTCGTCGATGCCGGCGCCGGATTTACGACGTGCATCGTGCGGCGTGCGGCCGATCCGCCGAGCTGGTGGACGTTCGCCGGGTCCAGCGCCAACGCGTCGCTCGCGGCCGGACTAGCCGAGCTGGTCTCTCCGGTCGCCTCGATCAATGGCCTCCGCCTCCAGCTTCGCGACGAGACGTCGGCGAGTCAGCTCGCCAGGACCATTGCGGACAACCGCGACCAGCTCGCCGCCGCCGAGTCCACGGTCGACAGTCAAGCCGTGGATGCGCTCAAGTTCTCGGCCGCCGTACCACGGGAACTCGCCACCCAGACGCTGGCGCGACGGCTCGGCGACCCAGCCGCGATAAGCGCCACGATCGGCACCCAAATCCGCTGCGTCCGCACCAGCGATCGAGGTGCGTAGCACAGATCTGCGAATCCTGCGAGGTAGCCGCTGGCCAGCAAGCACAGCCAGCAAGCGAAGACGGCAGACGGCCTAGCGATCCATGGTCGCTAGAATCTGGTCTTGCCCGGCGTCGATCAGCGCGGCCTGCCGGCCACCGGGACCCTGCGGGGTGTGGCGAGCCAGCCGCCCGGCCTGGCCGGTCAGGCGACTGGTGGCATGATCGAGAGCGTCAGGGCTGGCGTCGAGACGGGTTAGGCGCTCGGCGTGAGCGGCTACGAAATGTAACCAGCGATACCCGCAAATATAACTGTCGTTCCGTTATATTTGGTTCAAGGCTGCAGAGGACCTGACCGACCTGATCAGCGAGCTGCGCGCCGCCGGCGGAGACACTACCGCTGTTGAGGTTAAGTCAGCCGCTGGCGGGCTTCCCGGGTGGGTCACCAGTACTCTGCTCTGGCTAACTTGCCGGGCGGTGGGATTATCATCTTGGGCGTTGACGAGCGCGCAGGCTTCCGGCCAGTTCCGCTCACGGACCCGCAGGGCCTGAAGCAGGGACTCGCGGCAAAGGCCCGTCACTTCAGTCCTCCGGTCCGCCTCACCGTGGATGACGGGATCGTGGTCGGCGCTCCCGTCATCGTGGCGAGAGTTCATGAGTGCGACAGTTCCGCTAAACCGTGCCGCGTCGCCTCGACCGGCGAGTCGTACCTGCGTGGCTACGACGGGGACTACAGATTGTCCACTCTGGAGGAGCAGGCATTCCTGGCGGCGCGGAAGGCTCCGACGTTTGACCGCGAACCGGTGCCTGGCAGCACCGCCGACGATCTTGACCAGGAATTGGTGGCTGCCTTCGTTTCGACCGTCCGCGACCGTGATCCTTCGGGACTGGGACGGTTCGACGACGATGCCGAGCTGCTGGCCAGGGCAGGCGTCACCGCAGGAGACCGGACGCCCACCGTGGCAGGGATCCTCGCCTAGGGGTGCACCCGCAGCAGTGGTTCCCGCGGTACGTCATCCAGCTGGCGGCCGATCCGCAGCCAGGCGACCCGGCCGGCGCCCGCGCGCGGAATCAGGTGGTGCTGTCCGGGCCGATCCCGAGGATGCTGGAGTCCGCGATGACGTGGGCGAGGCGCAACTTCGATACTGCGATCGTCTCTGAGCCCGACGGGACGGTCCGTGACCAGCCGGCATACCCGCTAACCGCGTTCCGGGAGCTGATCGCCAATGCCCTCGTGCACCGGGACCTGGATCACTGGTCAGCGGGACGGGCGGTCGAGGTCCGGCTCAAGCGGGACCGGCTCGTCATTTCAAATCCAGGCGGGCTCTACGGGATCACAATCGACCGTCTCGGCCGGGAGAGCGTGACATCAGCGCGGAACGCCCGGCTGGTCACGATCTGCCAGTACGCGCATGCGCCCGGAAGCGGGCTGCGGGTCATCGAGGCACTTGCGACCGGCATCCCGACCGTGACGGCAGAACTGGAGCGAGCCGAGCTTCCCGCAGCGCGCTACCTCGACACCGGAATCGGCTTCTCCGTCATCCTCCATCCAGGTACCTGGCGGGCCACTCCCCCGCCCGCCCTGAGCACGACCGAACTGCGCGTCTACGACGCTCTCGCGGCCGGCCGCAAGACAGTCGCCGAACTCCAGGCCGACCTCGGACTCCAGCCTCCGAACCTGCGCAAAGCCCTACGTGCTCTGGCTTCGCACGGACTCGTCCAGCAGAACGGCGGCCGGGGACAGGCCACGTGGTACGAGCGCGCCGACAGCAGGCGCTGACTCCGGTCTGTCGACTTCAATGGCGGCGGGCAAAGGCTGCGCGCGCCTGGCAGGGATCGAACCTGCGACCCGCTGCTTAGAAGATCGCTAACGACAGGCGGCTCACCAGCACTTGCCCAGGTCAGCCTGGTTTCGCGGTCCCCATAAATGACCGTGAGATACCACGATTTCCCGCCCGTTCTGGCACGGAAGTGGCGCGGTCTCGGTTCGCATCCGATCCCCTCCTCTGGCCGCTTCCCGCAGAGGTATCCCCCGGCGGCATGGTCCCGCGCGGGCCAAGCCGCGACGATTCCATCTAACGCCAGCAACTCTCGAACGTCGGAAGGCGGCAAGATCATTGAACGACAAGGCGCTCGAATTTAACGCACTCCGCGCGAATGCCTGCGGTGTACACCTGCTGAACGTCGGCGATGACCGTGACTGAGCCACGGTCCGTCAGCCCGCTCGTCCTGACGGCGATCGAAGCCAAGCTACCGAAACCGTGGCTTGCAATCGTTGACGGCGACATGGTGCGCAAACTCCGGTGCAACCTCGGGCTGTCGCAGAAGACGTTGGCTGAACGCGCCAAGGTCAGCAGCCGAACCGTGAACAAGCTAGAAACCCTGCCGTCAGGGCGTTGCATGCCCTACATCGCAGGGCGCCTAGCCCTGGCCTTAAACGAAGACCACACCGTCATCGTCCGCGAACTGGTCAGCATCGCGCAGAAGGATGACGTTAACGACACTCTGCAAATGCGCATCGGCTAAAGCGCCGGTGCTCGCGGGATGTAGCGCAGCTTGGTAGCGCGCCTGCTTTGGGAGCAGGAGGCCGCGGGTCCGAATCCCGCCGTCCCGACCGACCACCTTGATCCGCCCCATTGGAACCTACGGATCAAAAGTCCGCTACGCTACCGGCGCCCTAACCGTCAACACATGTGGGATTTGCGGGCCCCACAACCAGCTTGGAAGATCGGTAGCACGCCACGTCGGGTGACCAGCAGAAAGGTAGGTGCAGGTCAGGGCGGACGGTCATGCCCGTAAGGCACCCTGACTGACCGCTGGTCACCATGGCGCGTGGCACGTTTGTGGCACGCTGGTGTACGCCCTGGTCGTGGGCATCGCTCACGAGCCGTCATGCTGGCGACGTTCGCATGACCTTCATGTCAGCCTAGAAAGGTGCTCGCCTGTGCCTAACCTGACCTTTCCGGCCGGGCGGGCCATCGGCACGCTCGGCTGGCTGGCTGGGAGCCGGTGCCGGTGCCGCTCCGGTGCTGGCCTCCGGTGTCGTGACCGTGCCTGACGGAGCCGAGATCAGCCTGAACGTGATGGTGATCGAGTCGGTGCGGAAAACTGATGCGCAACACAGGATCTTCCACACCACGACTACCTTCCGGCGGAAGAACCCGGACGGCTCCGCATGGCAGACGGGATGATCAGACCCACATCAGCCACCAACCGGCTTAGCCCGCACTTATTGGCCATCATCCCCGGAGCCGGAGACCCCGCCGGAGGCGTCTTGCTTATGGTTCGAACACTGGCCATCTGATCCGTAGATCAGAGAGGCGCGTCCGGCCAGTACTCCGGAGTCCGTTCCCGCAGTTCAGGGTCCGCCAAGGGTCCGGCCTGGCTGCCCTAGTCCGATGCTGGCCAGCCAGTTTGTGAGACAGCCGTGAGAGGGCAGGTGTGGATCAGCACAGGTTAAGTCATCCGGGGGCAAGCCGACCCGGACCGCAAGGAGCGCCAGCGAATGAGACCGGAAGCGGCGCGGCAGCATGCTTTTGGCACTGCAGATCGGCTCATCCAATCTGAGGGTGTAGCGGTGGTGCGAGACTTGGTACGTGTGCGACCAACCAACACTGTTCGTCGGCGAGCCGGCAACCGATCCGGCGCTGCTGAGGACGCTGGCGGCCGCTCGCCTGCCAGCAACCGGGCGTTTTCTTCCAAAGGCCGGCTGGGTTAGCCGCGTATGGGTCGGTGACGAATACGTCGTACGACTGAACAACAATGAACAGTTCCGCGACGCATATCGCCACGAGGCTACAGTCGTCAACCTGCTCGCCGGCAGCGAGGTCCCACACGCCCGGATCCTTGCCCACGGCGACGGCCCGGACGGGCCGTGGTACATCTCCGAACGCCTGCCCGGCCGAACCCTGTACGACGCATGGCCGGTGGCGGACTCGCACACGCGCCAATCAATCATCGAGAGCCTCGGCTTTGCGTTGCGCGCACTTCACCACGTTCCTGTCACCGCCGACCTGCTGCCGCCCTGGCTGGCCGCCGCGCTCTCCGGCAAACCGTGGCCTGCGTACCACCCACCCGTAGTGAGTGCGGCGCTCCAGCAGGTCGAGGCTGCCCGACGACTGCCCGGTCATGACTCGCGCCTGCTCACGGACGTCGCCGACTGGATCCAGGAGCGGCTGGTGTTGTTCGCCGCCGACGAACCTGTCCTCGTCCATGGTGATCTACATGGATCCAACGTGATCGTCGACCAAGGACGCGTCACCGGTCTTATCGACTTCGCGGAGGCGTTGGCTCAGCCAGCGGATGTCGAGCTCGATACCATCCTGCGCTGGTGCGCGAAGGCGCGAGAGTACCCACCCACACCCGACGAACGAGGGCTCGACGAGACCACACTCACAGAGGTCCCCGGATGGCTGCGCGGCGCGTATCCGGAGCTGTTCGAGCGCGAGCATCTGCGCGAGCGGTTGAACTTTTATGACATGTACGTGGAACTCGCGCTATACGCACACCACGCCCAGCCTGACATACGCGAAGCGGCGCACGACCGCATCGCTCTCCTGCTTTCCGGCCATAACCATCTAGATGGACTCGTCTGGTAGGTCGTCGTCTTCGCGCCTACACGGGACAACGTGAGCCGCACCCGAATATGGGCGCGGGGCTCACCCGATCTGAGATCGTGGTCTGAGTACCTGGCAACCATGCCCTCATGTGCCTGGGAACCCTTGAGGATCAGACCGACGACGGCCGGATCGGCGGAGGCCAGGCCGACAAATGCCTGATAAGTCAGGGGCTGCTGGGTGCTCATAGTGAGATCTCCGGGAGAAGCCAGGTTGGCTGCCCAGACGGCCCGTCTGCCAGGTCGCCCGCACCTCGTAGGCGCCAGAACCAGGTGAGTGGCTGCCGGGTCTTGGGTCGGCGTAGCCGATCGCGTGCGACGGCCGCGGGCCGCCCTAGACGCGGTGGCCGCGAGCCGGACAATCGAAGCCGAGGAAGACGAGGCTCTCTGGCTGCTAGCTACCGGTTGGGACGGCGCGAACTCGCCGGGCGGGCCTCGAAGAGGCAGAGCCCGGCGAGGGACGCGACGGACGCGGCTCCGGGAGGCGCCGCCTTGATCAGTTAAGGCTCAATTCGGCAGTGCATTTTCTCGGAGCCGTCGTCGTCGGTTCGGTCAGCTACTCGGCGGACTTCGTAGCTTGATCGACTACCTCAAGTTCCTTGACGCGCTGGACGTTGCGCACGATGTCGCTGACCTTGCCCTGGGACAAGATGCAGGCGATCCCGATCTGGGTCTGGCTGGCCCCGGTGTACTGACCGACCAATTTGAAGACACGGCCGATGTCGCGGCGCTTTAAGGCCTCGATCATCGCAGGCCGCTGCCAGAGCGTGGCCGGGATGTCGATGAGGTCGTTGGCGCTTCTGGGCATGCTGTCGTCCTGTCCGGTTCGGTCCCCCGCCGGTCTGTGTTGCGCGTGATCTGGGAGTGATCCTGGGTGGCAGTGAGCGCGACTGGGGAGATGACCTGGACGTTTGTAGCACATGCCGGGGCCGTGGATGGGTGTTTATCCGGTCCCGAGCAGCGACTGCGATCGAGCTGATTAATGGCGTTCCTGATGGACTGAGGAAAGCCAAATGTCTTGATTGCGCGGGCTCAGAACCGCCCGCTTCCGATTCTCTTCGTGCCTTGTCACCACTGCGCCACGAGCTCTGAAAGGTCGCTACCAAGAGGTGGGCCAGTGATGACAGAACTAGCGCGGCGGGCGTTTTCGGGCTGCCGTGATCAGGTTGCGCGTGCTCGCCAGTTCGTCGCTGGCGAGTTGGCTGGATGCCCGGTGGCCGATGAGGCGATCCTGTGCGTCTCCGAGCTGGCTACGAACGCTTTGATGCACACGGCGTCGGGCGACGGCGGAAAGTTCGAGGTCATCGTGCAGCGCTGGACGTCCCTCGCCCGCGTGTCGGTCTGCGACCAGGGTTCAACCGGAACGCGCACCCGCACGGAACTACGCAAGATCAAGCGACCCAAGAATCAATCTGGCACGAAAGTGGCACGCCGACGCAAGCAAGCGTCCTAGCGGCTACTGATTGACCCGAGAAACCCGGCCTGACCTGGGCCGGAAGCGAGCGCGCCTGGCAGGGATCGAACCTGCGACCCGCTGCTTAGAAGGCAGCTGCTCTATCCGCTGAGCTACAGGCGCATGCGACACATTCTGCCCGACCAGGGTACGCCGCGCGGCAGACCGGCGGTACAAATCGCCGTCCGACCCGCCGTGGCGGCCCCGGTCGGCGCGCAACGCACGGCAGGCACGATGGCCGGGCTGGCGCCGGATGCCGGACGCCGATGCCGGTGTGACGAGCGGGGCATGAGCGCCGAAAGTGGCGACCGGTAGCCCCGCCCGAGCCGGCAAGGGCGCGCATGGATCCGCGCATCCATGTTGGAAATTGGGTGTCGATTCACGCACCCATGTTGACGGGCTCCAGCGGCCGCCGACCCGGATATATACGACATTGCACTCAAATGGTACATCAACGCGAGTCATACCTGCACTCGCCCGCGATGAGATCCGCATTAAGCGAGCCCGGAAGGCACATAGAGCCCGAAACCGGACAGTCCACCCCCGCCAAAAACCGCCCACCGCTGCCCAGCCCGCGCGCCACCCCCGCCCAGCCACCCGCCCAGCCCGCGCGCAACCCCCGTCCCAGCCCCAACCCAAACTCCCCCAGCCGCCTACCGCTGGATCGCTACCAGCATCGGGCGCAGGCAGGCGTTCCCGACATCCGCCCCCTGCCCCCCGGAACCAGACCCGGACCCGGACCCGGACCCGGACCCGAACCCAGACGCCCGCACCCGCTGCCCCACCTTCGCGCACGTCACAAGCAGCACAGCATTGCTAGCAGGATCACCACTGCCGCCCAGCCCGGAAGGGTCCACGAAGAAATGTGGCCACGGCAGCGACCGAGTCGTCCAGATCACATGCTTCTTGGCGATGTTGTACCCCCAGGCCGCCCCTTTCGCGCCCGGGTCCAGGCCCAGCGCCACGCCGTCCCGAACCCCGTACGTTCCCGGCGGGCCGGGGTAGGACGTGCCTACCTCATTGCGACCGGTCACCGGGTCGACGCCGATGAGGGCTCCGCCCACCTCGACATACAGCACTTCCTGGACCGAGTCGAGCACCTCGGGCACCGCCCCCGCGCGGAACCCGGTCAGCCGCCCCGTCAGGCTGCTATACAGCCGCAGCCCGTCCGCGCTAGCAAACAGCAGCTCCCCGTCGAGCACCCCGCTCAGCCTGCCGTCGAACGAGTGCCTCGCTGGCTGGATCAGCCGCGGCAAGCCATTGCGCAGATTGATCTGGAGCACGGCGGTCACCGGAGCCGTGCCCGCCTCCCCGGTCGCCGAGACCGTCACGTAGAGATCGTCCCCGCTGACCTGCCACGCCTGGCCGCCGGCACCGGTCAGGTCGCGCCAGCGGACCTTCCCCGTCGCGTTGGTATAGCTGACCACCGATCTGGAGCCGATGATCACCGATGCCTTGCGGTCCGCCCTGACCGCGCCGCCGAACCAGGCGGCCGGGTAGACGCGAATCCTTTTGCCGGTCACGGCGTTCAGCACGAACTCCTCGCGCCCGACCACCGTCGGCTCCCCCGACCGGAGCGTCGCGCCCGGCGACCCGGAACCGCTGTTCGAGCCCACCGTCGCGATCGAGCTCGATCCGCCGCTGTCGACGACCTGCACGCCCACGGTGACGACGCCAGGCCAGACCCGGACCGAAATGATCGACGACCCGGCAGGGACTCCGCTGAGCGTCGCCGCCCAGCGCGGGAACCCGGTCGCGGCGTCGAACGCGTCCAGCGTCAACCCGAAGCCGACCGCCGCGACCCCGCTGCCGACGGCCGCGTAGGCCTGGCCCCGGGCGTAGACGGTGCCCTGGATACCGGTCTCCGCGAGCCACGAACCGGTCAGCGGCTGTGACCAGCTGACCGTACCGCTAGTCACGCACCGGGTGGCCGGGCAGGCCTTGCGATGATGGCCGCTCACCCCGCTCGGGAAAAACAGGACAGCGACGAGTATCAGCCCGAGTGCGCTGCGGCGCACTGGGGCTGACATCATCCGGCTGAGCTTTGCGCGCGCGGCCCGGCCCTCCCGTCGTATTGGCGGCCTCGATGGCGGGCCAGCTGACCTCAGAAGTAGCGTTGACACTCCAGGCTCACACTAACTTCACCGCTCATCCCCCAGGAGGGACCTATGTCCGATCGGGCTCCGATGCCCTACGATTTCATGCCCCAGGTGCCGTCGTTCGAGGTTACAAGCACAGATGTAACCGAGGGTCAGCAGATGGGCGAAGCCCAGGTATATAACGGCTTCGGCATGACCGGCCCCAATATCTCCCCTCAGCTCAGCTGGAGCGGTTTCCCCGCCGAGACCAGGGGTTTCGCGGTGACCTGCTTTGACCCGGACGCCCCGACCGGCTCGGGGTTCTGGCACTGGCTGGTCATCGACATCCCGGCCGCGGTGACCGAACTGGCCACCGGAGCGGGCTCGGCTGACGGGTCCGGCCTGCCCGGGGGCGCGTTCTCGGTGCGCAATGACTATGGCACCAAGGACTGGGGCGGCGCCGCACCGCCCCCAGGCGCGCCACCGCACCGGTACATCTTCGCCGTGCACGCGCTCGACACCGACTCGCTCGGCATCAACTCCGACGTGACGCCAGCGGTGGCAGGCTTCAACCTCGGCTTCCACACAATCGCGCGAGGGCTCCTCACCCCGGTGTTCGGCCACTGACTGCTCGAGCAACTGCCTAGACAGGCGGAAATAAGCCCGGTGGCCGGTCGCCCAGCACCACCAGCGCCCGGCCACCGGCTCGAGCCTCCCGGCGAAGGCTGGCCTAGAGGCGGCATGATCGGGGGCGGACAATTGTTCAGCCTTATCGTTCTTTCCCCGACTCTCCAGGAGCTTTTCTCATGCCTCTCGACGCCGATGCCGCCCGCCTCGCCAAGGGCCAGAACCTCGCCACGGTCGTCACCCTGATGCCAGATGGCCAGCCGCAGGCCTTGCTGACCTGGGTCGACACTGACGGCGAGCACGTGCTCGTGAACACCGCGCCGAGCCGGCAGCGATCCAGGAACGTCCGCCGCGACCCGCGCATCACCGTGCTGGTGCACTCGGCGCAGGACCCGGGCGACTGGGCCGAGGTGCGCGGGCGGGTCGTCGACACGATCGGCGGGCAGGAGGCGCTCGATCACATCAATGAGCTGTCCCGCCGGTACGTCGGCGGCCACTACGGCCGCCCCATCGGCCCGGACGGCCGCATAATCCTGGTCATCAAGCCAGAAAAGATCAACACCCCAAGATCCCTGGGCCGCCGCTAGCGCTAGCGCAGGCTGGCCAGGACGGCGCGCTCGCGGTCCGGGTCCAGGCCGTGCGGCGGGCGGCCCGCCTTGACGGGCGGGTCGCCTTCGGCCTGGAGCCAGCGCCAGGTGTCGGTCACGGTCTCCTCGACCGGGCGGCAGGTCAGGCCGGCGGCGTAGATCGCGGAGACGTCGCCGTCGTGCAGGCTGGCGCCTTCGCCTACAGGCGGGACCCAGACCGGGAGCTCGGTCCAGGCCTCGATGTTGGCAGCCTCGATGATCTCTGGGTCCACCCAGACGAGGTTCGCGTCGGAGCCAGTCGCGGCGATCGCGGCATTGAGCAGGCTCTCCATCGTGGCGAGACCGGGCTTGCTCACCGAGTTGAAGATGCCATTGATGCGCGTCGACGCGGCGTGCAGCATCCAGCTCGCCAGGTCGCGGCAGTCGATGTACTGCAACAGCATGTCGCGCGGGCCTGGTGCGAGCACGTCGCCGCCGCGCTCGATGCGGCGAAGCCACCACGGCATGCGGCCGACGCCTTCATACGGGCCGAGGATCAGCCCGGCCCGCGCGATCACGGACGGGCCGTCGAAATTCTCGAGGACGGCCAGCTCGCCGCCCCGCTTGGCCGCGGCGTAGTCGGCGGACTCCTCGCTCCCGGCATCGGCGTCGACGACCGGTGCGCTCTCGTCCGAGCGGCGCGGGATCGGCCACTGGTAGACGGACCGGCTCGACACGTAGCCGTAGTGGCCGACCCGGCCGTTCAGCAGGGTGACCGCGTCGCGGACGACCCTCGGCGCCAGGCTCCAGGTGTCGATCACCGCGTCCCAGGTGTCGTCACCCAGCGCCGCCCGCAGCTGCTCCGGGTCGGTCCGGTCCGCGTACCTGGCGTGCGCCCCGTCCGCCGGGGCGCCGCTGACGCCCCGGGTCAGCGTGGTCACCTCGTCGCCCCGGGCTAGCGCCTCCTCGACAACCGCGCGTCCGACGTGATGTGTCCCGCCAAGCACCAGAAGTCTCATGTGTCCATCGTGGCTGACCAGCACCTTGCGACGCCAACATGTTCATTGACGGCGCAATCCAGCCGGCCGCTGGCCGCCGCGCCCGGCTCAGCTCAGCGTTGCGACGTGCTGGCCGCAGGAGGTGGCGTCGTACCCGGGCAGGCTCCCGAGCTGGTCGAGCAGCCAGCGCGACGACAGCACCTTGGTCAGCGCCTGGACCTCGCGGGCGGCGGCGCGCTGCGCCGGGATCACCAGGTCGAAGCGCTCAAGAGCGAGGGGTATGAAAGCAAGCCGGTACGCCAGCGCCGCGGGCTCGCTCGCCACGCCGACGTCAGCCAGGCCCGTCGCGACGGCGTCAGCCACCTGGAGATGGCCGGTCGCGATCGCGCTGTAGCCTTCGACGTCCTTCCCGGCGACGCCGATGCTGGCCAGCTCCCGGTCCAGGACGCTGCGCGCCTCAGCGCCCGGTTCCCTGTTCACCAGGCGAAGGCCAGCGCTGACCACATCGGCAATGCCCGACACCTTCGCGGCGGCTTCCGGCCGCAGCACGAGTCCCTCGCGCCACGCGCTGAACCCGATGATCTCGCCCCCGCCCGCCAGCACCTTGGCGGCCGGGCCGGTGTTGTAGTCGCCCGACTGGCCAAGCAGGTGCACCCCGGCGACGTGGACCAGGCCGGCCGCCGCCAGCCTGAGCGCCTCGCGGCTCGCGCACGGCCACCAGCTGAAGGCGATCGGGGGGTCGAGCAGGCCGAGTGGCTCGGACAGCAGCGGCAGCGCGGGATCGCAGCCAGCTACCACCAGCGTCGGCCGGGGCGGGCCGATCGGCTGCACGGTGACCGCGTCGGCAGCGCCCACGATCAGGCCGCCGGCCGGCAAGAACCCGGCCCGGCTGGCGGTCTGCCCGGCCAGCGGCAGCGCGACGAACGACTCTCCGATCGGGGCGAGAGTGACCCGCTCCCCCGGCTCGGCCGCCTCGCCACGCGGACGGGAGGCCGCGTTGATGAGCCTCGCCGTCACCGTCGGGATCGCGCCCTCAGCGCCGAACAGCTCGTCAACCGTCATCCCCAGCGCCGAAGCCAGCGCGAGCGCGACCCGGAGCGAAGGATCGGATTGCCCGGACTCGACCGCCGAGACGGCCTGCCTCGACACCCTGGCCATCCCGGCGAGCTGCTGCTGCGAGAATCCCCTCGCCTGCCGGGCCAGCCGCAGCCTGGTGCCGCTGATCACGTCCGCGCCCCGGCCTGGCCGTCCGCCCCGGCCTGGCCGTCCGTCCCGAAGATCGGCGGGCTGGTCGCCGTGACCGCGAAATCTGCCCCAGGCTGCGCGGGCCGCGGCAGCCGCCCAGTCACGATCACATCGCCAGTCCGCAAGCTAATCTCCCAGAGCGCTCCCGACGGCCGGCACGCGGTCACGGTCCCGGCGAGCACCAGTCCCTCGCCGGCGTGCGCTCCGCCGATGACCCGGTCGGGATGAATCCCGGCAACCGCAGTCGCATCCTTACCCCCTTGACCAGCCGCCTGACCGCGCTCAGGCACGGGAACGAACGCTGTGTAGCCGACAAGTTCGGCCACCCGCCGTGAGGCCGGTCGCTGCACCACTTCATCGGGGGCGCCGACTTGCAGCATGCTGCCGCGGTCGAGCACGGCGAGCCGGTCGGCGAACGCCTGCGCCTCGGCCAGCTCGTGGGCCACGAGGATCGCGGGCACGGCGCGCTGCGCCACGAGGGCGATCACCAGGTCGGTCAGCGTGCGCCGGAGACTGAGGTCGAGCCCGGTGTACGGCTCGTCGAGCAGCAGCGCGTCGCAGCGCGACAGCAGCAGGCGGCCGAGCGCGACCCGGTGCGCCTGGCCGCCTGACAACCTGGCCGGCATCGCCGCGAGAAGCCCGCCGATGCCGAGCACTTCGGCCAGCTCGCGCAGTTCGCCCTCATCGCGCATATCGCGCGCGCCGTAGCGCAGGTTGTCCCTGACGGACAGATGCGGGAACAGCCCGGGGTCCTGCCGAAGCAGCCCGACCCCGCGCCGCCACGGCGGCACCGCCGTGACCGGCGCGTCCGTGCCGGTCAGCAGCCGCCCGCCCAGGCTGACCCGGCCGCGCTTCGGCGCGACAAGCCCCGCGATGACCTCGAGCAGCGTGGTCTTGCCGGCGCCGGACGGCCCGAAGAGCGCGAGCCGTTCCCCGGCGGCCACCCGCAAGCGGGCGCCCACCGTGAAGTCCCTGCGGTCAACCTCGACGTCGGCCTCGAGCACGGGCGCTCCAGAGATAGGCCGCGAGCGGCAGCGGCAACGCGACAACAAGCAGCACCAGGGCGAACGGCAGCGCGGACGGCAGCCCTGTCTCCTGAAGCGACGTCCAGATCTGCAGCGGGAGCCCAGTCGGATGGTAAGCGATGATCACCACGGCGCCGAACGCGCCCATCGCCCGCGCCCAGGCCACGGCCAGCGCCATCGCCAGCCCCGGCGCCGCCAGCGGGATGGTCACCCGGCGGAACACCCGCCTGGGCGGGTCACCGAGCAGGGCCGCCTGCTGCTCAAGCCGGGGATCGACGCTCGCGAACGCGGCCTGCGCGCCGAGCACGTAGTACGGCGCCGCCTCGTACACCTGCGCGACCACCAGCGCCAGGAATGTATTGGTCGTGGTCAGGCTGAAGTGCGAAAGCAACTGCCCGACGAACGTGAACGGCCCGATCATGAAGATCAGCAGCAGCCCGATCACCAGCGGCGGCAGCAGCAGGGTCGCCAGCACCCCGGCCTCCCACACGCGCGGGAACGGCAGCGTGCCCCGCGCGAGCGCCCATGCCAGCGGCGTGCCGAGCAGTACCAGCACTCCGAGCGTGACGGCGCCCGACTCGGCCGAGACGATCAGCGGGTCCCACGCCCCGGGCGCCCCGAGCGAACTGGTGATCGCGCTCCACGACAAATGCGTCGCCAGCGCGATGACCGGCCCCAGAAGCGCGATCCAGACCAGGCCGGTCCCCGCAACCCCCAACCACCCCGAGATTGAACGCAAGCTCTGAGGTGCGACGCCGCCGGCAGGCCAGCGTCGACCGGGCGGCTGCGAACCGCCGGTTACGGGCGGGCCCATTGGACCGCCCGTAACCATCTGCGGCGGAACTACGCCAGAGCGGCGGTTAGCCGCCCAGCTCACTTTGCACCGCGGCGGGCACCCCGGTGCCGACCGCCGTCGGCGTCAGGATCCTGAATCCGCCTTGCTTGTAGATCGCGAGCCCGGCCGGCGACAGCACGTACTTGACGAACGCGAGCGCGGCGGGCGTCGGCGTGCCGATCGTCGTGATGTCGATCGCCAGCGGCGAGCCGGTCTTGGTCGTTTTGGCGCCATTGGAGGTGATCGTCACGTTCGCCTTGCCGTACTGGGTAGCGTCATCCGGGTTGCCGAGGTTGATGGAGTCGGGCAGCGGAATGTAGGGCAGGTGCAGCTCGACGGCCTGGGTGATGTACGCGCTGGCGGCGTCAAGCTGGCCGGACTGCAGGGTCGAGTCCAGGGAAGACTCGGCGAAGATCTCCGGTGACTTGGGCGAGCCCGAAGGACCGCCGAGGATCTTCGCGACCGTGCTGGCCGGCAGGTGATAGGTCATCTGGGCCAGCTCGAGCATGTAGATGAAGGAGCGTCCCTGCGGGTCGATGTTGGGGTCGGTCCTGCCCAGCTTGAAGCCAGGCGTCTCCATGATCTTGAACAGGTCGCTCAATGGCATCTTGCCGGCCGCGATGGCCTTGAACTGCGGCGCGTACTTACTGCTCGGGTTATAGGCCACGACCATTGAGGTGCCCGCGTACTGGACGTACCACTTAGTGAACTTCGGCTCGAGCGGCGTGATGTTGTCGCCGCCGACGCTCTCGAACACGCCAGGGCTGATCTCGCCGCCCAAGATGTCCGCCGACAGCTCGCCCGACGCGCCTGACCGGCCCGAGTACTGGAATCCATCGGCGCTGGTGAAGGCCGGGCCGAACACCTTCTCGTTGAGGAATTCGAGCGAGGAGGCGTAGGCGACATCGGCGGTGCCCGACGGCTTGGCCGAGGTACTACCGGACTTGGGAGCCGAGCTTGAACTCGAGTTCGACGAAGATGAGGAGCTGCAGCCAACCGCTGCCAGGCCGGCGCACGCGGCGATGATCAAACCACCGCGCCAGCCGAGGGTGCGCTTCACAGTCATGCCTTGGACGATAGCCACTGACAGTTGCGCAACGCAAGAAGTCCCGACACGGCGCGATATGCCGGGCAGCGCGGGCTTCTTCAAAGTCAGTGCTTAGGCTGCGTTCAGCCAATGTTCAGCTAGCGGCCGTTACCTAGAGGCGTGAGCAGGCCGTACCGGGCTCGGGCCGTCCGCCTGGGCCTGGGCTAGGTTGACATGACCGTGCGCTGCGCTTGGATAACAATTGCGGCCGCATTAGCGGCCTAGCCATAGCATGGTCCCGGCAGGGCGCACCGACAATTTCTCTCGCAGCGAGGCAGGGCAGGAATGGGCAAGGCTGAGCGAAACCGTCAGCAGGCCGCTAGGCAGCGCATCGCGATGCAGCAGGCCTCGGCAAAGCGCGCGGAAGCGCAGCGCAGAGCCGTCATCGCTGGCGGCAGCGTCGTACTGGTGATCGTGATCGTCATCGCGTTCGTCGTCTTCAAGTCGCTCAGCAACTCGTCGTCGGCGGCGGCTCCGGCCGCGTCCGGCGCGCAGAGCAGTTCGAGCGTGGTCAAGGACGTCACCTCGGTGCCGGCGACGGTGCTCGACTCCGTCGGCGCGGGCCCGAGCGGCTCGGCAGCGGTAGCGCCGCTGAAGACGATCACGAGCTCGGCCCTCACCTCAGGCGGCAAGCCGGAGATGCTCTACGTCGGCGCCGAGTACTGCCCGTACTGCGCGGCCGAGCGCTGGGCCATGGCGGTGGCGCTGAGCAGGTTCGGCACCTTGTCCAACCTGCACTTCATCCACTCGACGTCGACCGACGTGTACTCGAACACCCCGACGCTGACGTTCTACAAGTCCGGCTACACGAGCAAGTACCTGAGCTTCGTGCCGGTCGAGGCGTTCACCGTGGACAACAAGCCGCTCCAGACCCCGACCAAGGAGCAGGCGGCGCTACTGCAAAAGTACGGGCAGGGCAGTTTCCCGTTCATCGACATCGACGGCAAGTACATCGTGAGCGGCACCCAGTACCTGCCGAGCGTGCTCGGCTCCGTGGCAACGCAGGACCCGACGCACGTCGGCCTGAGCTGGGCCGCGGTCGGCAAGGACCTGCAGAACCCCACCAGCCCGGTCGCGCAGGCGGTCATCGGCTCCGCGAACCACATCACCGCCGCCATCTGCAAGGTCACCAACAACCAGCCGAGTAACGTGTGCACGTCAAAGAGCGTGACCTCGATCGGCGGAGACATCTGATGGCCCCCCAGAAGCAAGCCAAGCGCCAGGCGGTCAGCGCCAAGAAGAAGGCGCCGCACGGCGGCGCCCGGTCCAGGGCGCCGATCGGCACAGCGTCCCTTGCCTCGCCGGGCACCGGGGGCGACCCCGCCGGCAATGGCACGACCCGCAGCGCCGTGAGCGACGCCGCCGGCCCGGCTGCATTTGAGTCTGTGGCGACGCCCGAGCGCCCGGGATTCGTAGGCTGGCTGCGGGCGCACCCGCTCCAGCTGACGACCTGGCTGCTGTCACTGTTCGGCGTCGGCGTGTCGATCTACCTGACGATCGCGCACTACGACGCGTCCGTCTCGCTGATCTGCTCGGACAAGGGCCTGGTCAACTGCGCAAAGGTCACCACGAGCACGCAGTCAATGGTGTTCGGGATCTTCCCGGTGGCCGTGCTCGGCCTGGCCTTCTACGTGTTCATGGCGCTAATCAACTCACCGCTTGGCTGGCGGTGGGACCGGCGCGAGGTGAACTTGCTGCGGCTCGGATCGGTCGTGGTCGGGATGGGCTTCGTGCTCTACCTGGTCTACGCCGAGGTCATCCAGATCGGCAACATCTGCCTGTGGTGCACCAGCGTGCACGTGGCGACCTTCCTGCTGTTCGCGCTGCTGGTCTACGAGGCCACGTCCTGGACTTCGGCGACAGCCGGCGAACGCCGTTAAACTGGTTCCGTGAGCAAGGCCGAGCGCAACAGGGCTCTGAACACCAGGGCCAAGATCGCCGAGCAGCAAGCCGCCATGCGCCGCGCCGAGCAGCGCCGTCGCCTCATCCTGGTCGGCGGCTCGGTCGTGCTCGTGATCGTGGTGATCGTCGCCATCATCGTCGTCAAGGGCCTGGCCAAGCCCGCCGCGCAGGGCGGCCGGAGCGCTCTGCCCGCATCAGTAGCCAGCGACATCACGAACGTGCCGCCCGGCACCTTGTCTCAGGTCGGCACGGGCCCGCTGGCGCCGGTGTCCAGCCTGCCGATGCGCGGCATCAGCGACACCTCGCTGACCAGTAGCGGCGGCAAGCCTGAATTCCTCTACATAGGCGCCGAGTTCTGCCCCTACTGCGCCGCCATGCGCTGGTCGATGGCGGTCGCGCTGAGCCACTTCGGCACCTTCGGGCCGCTCCAGGGCATCCACTCCTCCAGCACCGACGTCGACCCGAACACGGCGACGCTGACGTTCTACAAGCAGAAATACACCAGCAAGTACCTCACCTTCACCCCGGTCGAGAACGAGACCGTCACCGAAGCGCCGCTGCAGGCCACCACCGCGCCGCAAGAGGCGATCTGGAAGAAGTACGACACGACAAGCGGGGGCGGCACCGGCTTCCCGTTCATGTACTTCGGCGGCAAGGTCATCATCACCGGCCCGCTCTATGACCCAGGCGTGCTCAAGGGCCTCACCTGGTCGCAGATCGCCGGCCAGCTCAAGGACCCGGGCAGCAAGGTCGCCCAGAACGTCAACGGCGCCGCCAACTACGTCACCGCCTCGATCTGCAAGATGACCAGCAACTCCCCCGCCAGCGTCTGCAAAGCCGCCCCGATCCCCGCGATCGAGTCCAAGCTTTAGGTCGGCCGCCTCAAAACCGTGCAGGGGCGGCGGACGGCACGGACGAGATGCTGTGCTGCTTTCGCTGAACGCACTGCATCCCGCCCATGCCGCCCACCGCTAACTCACCCACGCGGAACGCCCCCATCCGCCGACCGGCGACTCCGCGGCTCGGGCCGGAATTTGTTAGGCTGGGTAGATGTTAGGGTGGCGAACTGTACGTCCGCCGTACGAAATTACGTGAGAGCAGACAGATGCCCCGACCAGCCGCAGTTGCCGTAGTTACCGCAGCTCAGCAGAAAACGGCACAGCAGAAAGCGGCGCCTGATACCGCTCGCACCGCGAACGCCGCCCTGACCATTACCAGGATGTTCCGGTCAATGGAGCGCGTCGAGGCCGGGCTCACGCCGCAGCAGTACCGGATGCTCAAGCTGATCGGCGCCGGCGGCGAGCGGTCGGCGCGGCTGGCGGAGCGGCTCGCGGTCGCTAAGCCGACGCTGACCAGCACGGCCGACGGTCTCGTCGCGGCCGGGTTGCTGAACAGGGAGCCTGAGACGAGCGACCGGAGGGTCGTGCGGCTCAGGCTCACCGAGGCAGGGCAGCGGGCAGTGGATCGCGCCGATGACGTGTACGCCCAGTGGCTCCGCGAGCTGCTGCTGATCACCGGCGATCCCGACCAGGTGCTGCGGGGTTTCGAGTTGCTCGACCTGGCCATCGACCAGCGTAAAAACGCCATGGACGCCAAGCTCGCCGAAACCCGCTCCCCCCAGTCCGCATCGTAAGGCGAGCGCACGAGCGCTCTATTTCATAGCGAAAGGCACAGTTCGGGTGCTGTCACGCGGCAGGCGTGGCAGTCAACTATGTGAGGAGACGAATGAAGTCAGCAGCCGACCCGCACCAGCGCTGGTTGCGGCGGCTCACCGGATATTGCTGGCGGCACCCCCGTGCCGTCATCTTGTCGCTAGGCGGGTCTTTGCTCGCCACTCTCACCACGGTCGCTATCCCGCTAATCCAGCGGGACGTCGTGAACAATGCCATCCTCGTCCGGCGCCAGCCAATCTGGCTGGGCGCTTCGGCGCTGATCATCGCGGCCGCCCTGAGCTTCGCCGGCGTCTACACCAGGCGGTACTTCGGCAGCCAGATCTCCCTGGACGTGCAGCATGACATGCGCACCGAGATGTTCAGCTCGCTGTCCAAGCTCGACGGCGCCCGGCAGGACCAGTTGCACACCGGCCAGGTCGTTTCCAGGTCCATCTCCGACGTCAACATGGTGCAGGGCCTGCTCAGCATGGTGCCGATGCTGCTCGGCAGCGTCCTGCTGTTCTTCCTGTCACTCGCGGTCATGGCTTTCTTGTCGCCGCTGCTCACCCTGGTCGCGCTGGCAGTCGGGCCGGCGTTGTTCTTCATCTCGATGGCCTCGCGCAACAAGCTCTTCCCGGCCAGCTGGGACGCTCAGCAGCACGCCGCGAACGTGGCCGGGGTCGTCGACGGCGCGGTCACCGGCGTGCGGGTGGTCAAGGGCTTCGGGCAGGAGGAGCAGGAGATCGAGCGCCTTGAGGGCGCGAGCAGGCTGCTCTACGCCGCGCGGGTGCGCACGGTCAGGCTGACCGCGCGCTTCAACCCGTCGCTGCAGGCGGTTCCGGCCCTTGGCCAGGTGGGCGTGCTCGCCTTCGGCGGCTGGCTGGCCATCCGCGGTGAGATCAACCTCGGCACGTTCTTCGCCTTCTCCTCCTACGTCGCGCAGCTCGTCAACCCGGTGCGGGCGCTGACCAGCGTGATCACGATCGGCCAGGAGGCACGGGCCAGCATCGTCCGGGTCTTCGAGGTCATCGACTCGCGCCCGGTCATCACCGAGAAGCCCAATGCGAAGCCGCTGCCAGCCGGCGCTCGCGAAGTGGAACTCGACAACGTGACGTTTGGCTACCTGCCGTCCGAGCCCGTGCTGCGCGGATTGCGCCTCAAGGTCTCGCCTGGCGAGACCCTCGCCGTGATCGGCACCTCAGGTTCCGGCAAGTCCACCATCTCCCTGCTACTGCCGAGATTTTACGACGTGAATGAAGGCGCGGTGCTGATCGGCGGCCAGGACGTTCGCGAGCTGACCATGGACTCGCTGCGCGCCTCGATCGGGCTGGTCATGGAGGAGAGCTTCCTGTTCTCGGACTCGGTCAAGGCCAACATCGCCTACGGCAGGCCCGGAGCCACGGACGAGCAGATCAAGGCGGCGGCACGAGCGGCCGAGGCCGAGGGCTTCATCAACGAGTTGCCCGACGGCTACGACACCGTCGTCGGGGAGCAGGGGCTGACCTTGTCCGGCGGGCAGCGGCAGCGGGTGGCGCTCGCCCGGGCACTGATCACGGACCCGGCGATCCTGGTACTCGACGACGCCACCTCGGCGATCGACGCGCGGGTCGAGGCGCAGATTCACGAGACCCTGCGGCGGGTCATGGCCGGGCGGACGACCTTGCTGATCGCGCACCGCCGCTCCACCCTGCAACTCGCTGACCGGATCGCGGTGCTCGACGCCGGCAAGCTGGTTGACGTCGGCACCCACGAGGAACTGGCCGAGCGCTGCCCCCTGTACCGGCTGCTGCTCTCAGGTCCGGGTGATGACGCCGAAGGCGTGGACGCGGGTGAGCTCGCCTACTACGAGGACAACGGCGACCGGGTCACCGCAGCCAACGGCCATGCGTCCGGTAACGGCCATGCGTCCGGGCGCATCACGGCCAGCCTGTGGCCCGCGCACCTGGCTCCAGAGACCGGGCCGGGCGATGAGGCCGGCGTGCCGCGATCGGACCAGATCAGCAAGCATCTCGTCAGCCAGGCGACCTCGGCGATCGGGCGCGGGGTCGGCGGGGGCGCGGCCCGGGGCCGGGCGGTCGCTGCGACCAGGTTCACCGCCGACGGCGGCATGCTGGCTGGCCTGCCTCCCACGCCCGAACTGCTGGCGCGAGTGGCGGCGCTGCCGCCGGCCAGCGACACACCGGACGTGGGCAAGGAATTGAGCCGGTCGGCCGATACGCGATTCAATCTCCGCCGGCTGCTGCGCCCGTTCGCCGTCGCGCTGATCGCCGGGCTGATCCTCGACGGGCTTGACGCGATCGCCGGAGTCGCGCTGCCGTGGCTCACGCGCGGCGGCATCGACCACGGCATCGAGGTCAAGGCCTTTCATGTGATCGTTCTCATCGCCGTGGCCGCCCTCGCGATCGTGGTGGCCGACTGGGTCGTGAACGCGGTCCAGACCGTGGTCGTCGGCCGGAACGGCGAGCGCCTGCTCTACACGCTGCGGGTCAAGATCTTCGCTCAGCTGCAGCGGCTCGGGCTCGACTTCTACGAGCGCGAGATGAGCGGCCGGATCATGACCAGGATGACCACGGACGTGGACGCGATGTCCACGTTCTTGCAGACCGGGCTGATCACCATGGTCAACTCGGGCCTGACCTTCATCGGCGTGCTGATCGCGCTGCTGCTGATCAACGTCAGGCTGGGCCTTACGCTGTTCAGCGTGCTGCCGATCCTGGTGGCCGCCACCGTGTGGTTCAGGCTCAAGTCATCGAAGGCCTATGCCGAGGCGAGGGAAAAGGTCAGCGTCGTCAACGCCGACCTCCAGGAGAACGTGGCCGGCCTGCGCGTCGCCCAGGCGTACCGGCGGGAGCAGGTCAACCACGACAAGTTCGCCGGCCTCAGCGGCGCCTACCGGCGATCGCGGCTGCGAGCTCAGCGTTACATCGCGGTCTACTTCCCGTTCGTCCAGGCACTGTCCACGATCGCGGGCGCGCTCGTGCTGTTCGTCGCCGCGAGCGAGGTCCATAGCGGTGCCCTGACGGCGGGCAGCCTAATCGCCTACTTGTTGTACATCGACATGCTGTTCTCCCCCGTACAGCAGATGTCGCAGGTGTTCGATGGTTACCAGCAGGCGAGTGTCGGGCTTGACCGGATCTCGAGCCTGATGCGTCTGCCGACCAGCACTCCGGAGGCCGAGCACCCGGTCAAGGCCGGACGGCTGCGCGGCGAGGTTGAGCTCGCCGACGTGCGCTTCAAGTACGGGCGGGCATCGGCAGAGGCGATCAGCGGGGTCAGCCTGCGGATCGAGGCGGGCGAGACAGTGGCGTTCGTGGGGCAGACGGGAGCCGGCAAGTCGACGCTGGTCAAGCTCGTCGCCAGGTTCTACGACGTGACCAGCGGCCAGGTGCTCGTGGACGGCACGGACGTCCGCGACTTCGAGCTCGCCAGCTACCGCAGGCAACTCGGGGTCGTGCCGCAGGAGCCGTACCTGTTCGCCGGCAGCTTGCGCGACGCGATCGCCTACGGGCGGCCAGAGGCGAGCGACGCGGAGGTGGAGGCCGCGGCCCGGGGCGTGGGCGCGATCGAGATGATCTCGCGGCTGCCCGGCGGGTTCTACCACGAGGTCTCCGAGCGCGGGCGCAACCTGTCAGCCGGGCAGCGGCAGCTGATCGCGCTGGCCCGCGCGTACCTGGTCGATCCGGCGATCCTGCTCCTTGACGAGGCCACGGCGGCATTGGACCTCGCTGCCGAGGCCGAGGTGATCAAGGCGACCGAGCAGCTGACCGCCAGGCGGACCACGCTGCTGGTCGCGCACCGGCTGACCACGGCGGCGCGGGCGGACCGGATCGTGGTGCTCGACGGCGGCCGGATCGCTGAAGTGGGGACCCACGCCGAACTGCTCGCGGCTGACGGGACGTACACGGCGCTGTGGACCGCGTTCATCGGGGACACGGCACTGGCGGCCTGAGGCCCGCCGGGCCGCCGCGGTGAGGCTGGTGATCAGCTTTCCGCGGCGGCCAGGTCCTGCAGCTCAAGCTCGGCGGGGACAGGCTCAGGCCGCAAGGGCTGCTTGGGCGACTCTGGCTGCGGCGCCGGTTGCACGGAGCGGGTCCGCCGCACGTCGCGCGGGATCAGCGTGAGAGCCGACGCGATGAGCGTGACCGCCGCCGCGCCGTACTGGGTCGCCGAGACCCCGATGACGGCCGCGATCGGCCCGGCCACCAGCGCGCCGGCCGGCATTCCCATCGAGCTGCCGAGCGCGTCGTAGGCAGAAACCCGCGCCAGCATGTCGGACGGGATCTTGACCGCCATCGTGACGGTCCAGACCACCATCATCATCTCAATGGCCATGCCCAGCCCGAACGCGATCACGCAGATCACCGGCAGCGGCAGCAGCATCGCCAGCGACAGCGAGGAGAGCGCGATCGCGGCACCGCTGGCCACCACGAACAGGATCGGGCGCCGGGGTGTCCAGTGCAGCGACATCAGCCCGCCGGCGATCAGCCCGGTCGCCTCGCACGCCGCGATGAGTCCCCACGCCGAGGCTCCGCCCAGATGCGCTTTAGCCACCGCCGGCCCCAGCACCTGGAAGCCGCCGTACCAGGCGGCGAGCACCACGGTGAACTGGAACACCGTCGCCCACAGCCAGGTGTGCGACCAGAACTCCGACCAGCCTTCACGCAGTTCGCGCAGCATGCTCGGGGGTTTCTCAGCCGCCGTAGCCGAGGTCGGAGCCGAGGTCGCGTGGGCGCCCGATGCGGGCGCCAGCCGGATCGCCAGCATCAGCGGGACGGTGCCGAGCATGCCGGTTCCGCAGACCGCGAGTGCCCAGCCTGCACCGACCAGTGCTACGCACTCGCCGGCGAGAGCAGCGCCGCCCATCATCGCCGCGTTCATGGCGAGGCGGCTCACCGCGCTCGCCTCCTGCAATTGCGAGGTCGGCACCAGCCTGGGCAGCAGCGCGGCCGATGCCGGGTAGAACAGCGCCATTCCGGTGCCGGTCAGGAACTCAAGGCCGATCATGGTCCACAGGTTCGGGTGGCCGGTGAGGACCAGGATGCCGAAGGTGCCCTCGCCGGCAGCGATCATCACGTTGCCGGCCACGATGACGAGCTGGGGCGCGATCCGGTCCGCGATCACTCCCCCGATCAGCAAGAACACCAGGCCCGGCGCGATCTGAGCGGCCAGCACATACGACAGCTCGGCAGTCGATCCCGACGGGTGAGCGGGGGTTGAGGTCACGGCAAGCACCGCGAACGACACACCCACCAGCGAGAACGAGAATGCCATCGGAGCCAGCAGCCGGTCCGCGAGCAGCAGCCGGAAGTTGCGGTTGGACAGTACGGGGAAGCGGCGCGTCAGCGCACGCGTCAACATCACAAGATCCTTTTCTGATCGGACGGCCAGCCGACCGATCCTAACGGCGCAGGTCAGCAGCGCCCAACTAGTTTTTCAGTAGCACTAGTCACTCTCGCCCCGTGAATCCCGATTCCCCAAGCGCAGCATTAGCGCTATCGCGGGCATCAACCGCGCACACCGTGCTTCTCAGGCAAACCGCTGCCGCGGCGGCGGCATTCCCGGCCTCCGACCACCAGCCCAGGCCGGGACCCAGCCCAAGCCCGACCTCGGCAAACCCGCCCGGCATCGGTAGAGTCACTCTGCGGGGCATCAGTCGCGAGTCGGACTTAACGCGCGCTGAACGCGCGACTCGCCCCGCGGGGATAGCCGGAATACCCGCGATGTCCGGGCCGGCAACTCCGGACAGTGCCCGTCATAGCGGATGAACGCACGATCGAGGGAGGCAAGCCGCCGATGAGCATCCTTGGCACAAGGGTCCTGCGAACCGAGGACCCGCGGTTCCTGACCACCGGCGGCGTCTACACCGAGGACCTGACCGATGACCTGCTGACCGGCGCCTGCCATGTGTTCTTCGTCCGGTCGCCAGTCGCCCACGCGCGGATCACCGGGATCGAGACCAGCGCGGCCGCCGGCGCGCCCGGCGTGCTTGCCGTCTACACCGGCCAGGATCTCGCCGACGCCGGCCTGCCGAGCATCCCGCCGATAGCGGCCGGCCTGGTGAACCCGGCCATGCAGCGGCAACTGCTCGCCGCGGACAGGGTCAGGTTCGTCGGTGACGCCGTTGCCGCCGTGGTCACGCAGGAGTACTACCAGGGCGAGGACGCGATCGAGCTGGTCGACGTCGACTACGACCCGCTTCCCGCGGTCATCGACTTCGACGATGCCAGGTCCGACAAGCAGCTCCTCTTCGAGGACGCCGGCACGAACATCGCCGCGAGCTTCGGCGAGGCCGACAGCCTGAGAGCCGACCTGTTCGACGGCTGCGAGGCCGTGGTGACCCAGACCATCATCAACCAGCGCGTCGCGCCGGCCCCGATGGAGTCCCGGTCAGCCGCGGCCGTCTGGGGCGATGACGGCAGGCTGATCGCCTGGATCCCCAATCAGGGCGCCCAGGGCACCAAGGGGTCGATGGCCAGGATGCTGGCGATCGAGCCCGAGCTGGTACGCATCATTACCCCGGACGTCGGCGGCGCCTTCGGCGCCAAGTTCGGCGCCGATCCCGAGCACGCCGTGGTCGCCTGGATCGCCAGGGAACTCGGCCGGCCAGCCAGGTGGTCGGAGACCAGGTTCGAGAACCTCGTCGCGATGACCCACGGCCGGGCCCAGCGGCAGACCATCACGATCGGCGGCAGCAAGGACGGCGACGTCCAGGCGTACCGGCTCGACATCACCCAGGACTCGGGCGCCTATCCGCGGCTCGGCGCGATCCTGCCGACGCTGACGATCCTGATGGCGACCGGTCCCTACGACATTCCGAACGCCGAGGCCTACGGCCGCGCCATCGTCACCAACACCACGCCGATCGGCGCCTACCGGGGCGCGGGCCGCCCTGAGGCCACGGCGGCGCTCGAGCGGGCGTTCGACCTGTTCGCGGCCGAGATCGGGATGGACCCGGCGGAGGTCAGGCGGCGCAACCTGCTGCCGCCGTTCAGCGAGCCGCACACCACCGCGTTCGGCGCGAGCTACGACAGCGGCGAGTACGTCGCGGCGCTCGACCTGGCGCTCGAGGTCGCCGGGTACGACAAGCTCAGGGACGAGCAGGCCCGGCGCCGGGCGAGCAACGAGACAACGCAACTCGGCATCGGCGTGGCCTGCTACGTGGAGATCACCGGCGGCGGCGACGAATCAGGCCCGCCTAACGAGAACGCCACAGTGGAGGTGCATACCGACGGCACCGCGACGATCCTCACCGGAACGTCGCCGCACGGCCAGGGCCACTCGACTGCCTGGGCCATGATCGCCAGCGAGGAACTCGGCATCCCGGTGGACATGATCACCCTCAAGTGGGGCGACACCGACCTGATCCCGGTCGGCGGCGGCACCGGCGGCTCGCGCAGCCTCCAGCAAGGCGGCGCGGCGGTGCAGCAGGCATCCAGGGAACTGCTCGACGTCGCGAAGGAACGCGCCGCCGCCGCGCTCGAAGCCAGCGCCGCCGACCTTCGCTTCAACGTCGAGCGCAGTGCCTTCGAGGTAGCCGGCGACCCCGACGCCGCTGTGCACCTGACCGAACTCGCCGCCGACGAGCGGCTGTTCGTGCACACGGTGTTTACCGCCGCGGGCGCGACGTTCCCGTTCGGCACCCACGTCGCGGTCGCCGAGGTCGACACCGAGACCGGCAAGGCGGTGCTTCGCTCGGTGATCACCGTCGACGACGCGGGCATCGTGCTCAACCCGCTGCTCGCCGAGGGCCAGCGGCACGGCGGCATCGCCCAGGGCGCCGCGCAGGCGCTGCTCGAGGAGGTTGTCTACGACGCTGACGGCAACCCGCTGACCGCGAGCTTCGCCGACTACCCGATCGTCTCGGCCACCGAGCTGCCGAGCTTCGAACTCGCGACGATGGAGACGCCGACCAGCTACAACCCGCTCGGCGCCAAGGGCATCGGCGAGGCAGGCACGATCGGCGCCACCCCGGCGGTCCAGAGCGCCATCGTCGACGCGGTCGCCCACCTGGGCGTCAGGCACATCGAGATGCCGACGACGCCGATGACGATCTGGCGAGCGATCAACGCCGCGAAGGAGCGTGCATAGATGCAGGTCAAGCTCACCGTCAACGGCGTGCCCAGGTCAGCGGAGGTCGAGCCAAGGCTGCTGCTCGTCCACTATCTCCGCGAGGTGTGCGGCCTGCGAGCCGCCAACATCGGCTGCGACACCACCTCCTGCGGCGCCTGCACCGTACTGCTCAACGGCGAGTCGGTGAAGTCGTGCACCGTGCTCACCGCGCAGGCCGACGGCCAGGAGGTCACTACAGCAGAGGGGCTGGCCAACGGCGACGAACTGCACCCGGTCCAGGCCGCCTTCCGCGCCGAGCACGGCCTGCAGTGCGGGTTCTGCACCCCGGGCATGGTCATGGCGGCCGTCGGCCTGCTGTCGGAGAACCCGCACCCCAGCGAGCAGCAGGTCCGTGAGGGCCTGGAAGGCAACCTGTGCCGCTGCACCGGCTACCACAACATCATCCGCGCGGTCCTAGCCGCTGCCGAGTCGATCTCCGGGAGCGAGTCATGATCCCCGCCCAGTTCGACTACGTCGCCGCCGACTCGGCCGCGCACGCGATCGACCTGCTGGCCAGCCACGGCGACGACGCGAAGGTCCTGGCTGGCGGTCACTCGCTGCTCCCGATGATGAAGCTTCGCCTCGCCGCCCCGGCGGTGCTCATTGACATCACCAGGGCGACCGACCTCGCAGGCATCTCGATCGACGGCGACGAACTCCTCATCGGCGCCACCACCAGGCACGCCGAGGTCGCCTCAGCTGACCTGGTCAAGACCGACGCACCGCTCCTGGCCCACGCCGCCTCTCTAGTCGGCGACCCGCAGATCAGGCACCGCGGCACGATCGGCGGCTCGCTCGCGCACGCCGACCCGGCCGCCGACCTGCCGCTGGCGCTGGTCGCCCTCGGCGGCTCGCTTGAGCTGCGCGGACCCGGCGGCACCCGCACGGTGCGGGCGGACGACTTCTTCACCGGCTACTTCGAGACCGCGCTGGATGAAGGCGAACTGCTGACCGCGATCCGAGTCCGCCGCCAGCCCGGCGCGACGTGGGGATACCAGAAGTTCGTCCGCCGGGCGAACGACTGGGCCATCGTCGGCGCCGCCGCGATCGCCGGGCGGATCGCGCTGGCTAACATGGGCCCGACGCCGCTCCGCGCCCGCGCCGCCGAGGATGCCCTGACCAGCGGCGCCACCCCGGCCGAAGCAGCCAAGCACGCCGCCGAAGGCACGTCGCCCGCATCCGACCTGCACGCCGACGCGGAATACCGCCGGCACCTGGCCAGGGTCCTGACCGCCAGGGCGCTAGCGGGCCAGCGATCGTAGCGGCAGCAAAGACCTAGCGTTCCTGACCGCGCCTCCCCCAAGGGCAGCCAGGTTCGTGGAATGCTCGGGAAGAACACTGACACCCCGAGCGTGAAAGGTTTGCGCTCGGACCGCATCCTTGCGAGCAGGCCAGCGTAGCGACGGCAGGAAGGGACAGGCCATGGACACCGGCGAGTCGGCCAACGAACTCAGGGCCGCGCTCAGCGAGGTCGAACGAGACCTTGACGACCTGCGCGCGTCAGCGACCCGGGTGCGCGCCGACGTAGGTGATGCCGATGACCCGACCGATCGCGGAGCACTGATCCAGCAGGCCGATGAACTCGACGAACTCGCCGACCAGCTCGTCGGCAAGCGTGACCGCCTGCGCAAGCAACTCGGCGAGACCTAACCCGAACCCGCGGGCCGGTGCGCATGGATGCGCGCATTGATGGTCGAAATTGGGTGTCGATTCGCTCATTGATGTTGTCGGTCGGCGGATGATCAGGCGGACAGGTCGCGTTCGGTAGGGGTGCGGAAACGCGGGATGATGCGGACGGCGCCTAGCCACGCGGCGAGCCGGTGAGCCTCCGATTCGATGCGCGTCTCAGCTTCGGAGCCGACGTCCTCAAGCAGCCGGATGGCAATCTCGCCGGACGGCCGCTGCGCCCAGCCGCCGACAACGCGGCCGTCCAGCCAGATCGTCGGACCCGCGTTCCCGTTGGTATCGAAGAGCGCTTTGCCATGCGGCCCGAGGAACCAGGACCGGTCCGACCACCCCATCACCGAAGAGTCAAGCGCCGGGAGCAAGGCCACCCATGAGCCCGGATCGGCGGTCGCGTCCAGATCGTCGGGCAGCACGAAGCCGGTGCCGCTGCCGGTGCCGCTGCCGACCTCAACCGCTCCCAGGTCGCCGAGCGCCTGCCTGACCTGGGTTATGGTCCAGCCGGTCCACCACTTGAGGTCGGCGAGCGGCGCGGGCCCGAATGCCGTGAGCCACTGCCTGGCCAGCTCGGCACGCGCCTCCGACGCGCCCACCGGACCGGCCAGGGCCACGACAGGCAGCCACTCCCGCGCCAGCGACCACCGGTACTGCTGAGACAGCCAGGTACCCATCGGCTTGCCACGGACGATCTCGCCCTGAGCGGCGAGCACGAGCAGCACCCGGCTGGTGATGTTCTGGGTGGCCGCGTAGGGCTTGCCGGCCGCCAGCTCGATCGTGGTCCTGAGGCGGGGCTCGATGACGCCAAGCTCGGCCGCTGACATCGGCTCGCGGCGTTCGCTGAGCACGCGAAGCACGGACCGCTCAAGATCAGCGAGCCAGGGGCCCGGATCGGGTACCGCGCCAGCGTCGCTGAGCAGCTTGATCAGCCTGACCCGCTGGTCCCTGGCGATCCGGTCGGTCGCCGCGGCTTGCACCACCGGCACGGACTCAGCCGGCACGATGAACACCGTCCGGCGCATCGCGAGCATCCGCACCACCTCGCGCCGCTCATACAGCGAGTCCTCGATCGCCGATGGCGTGAGTTCCTCCCCCGCCCGCGCCCGCAGGGACAGGAACACCGTGCCAGGGTCAGTCGCGTGCAGCGCCACCATCCGCCGGGCAATGCCGGCCGTGCCACCCAGGCCGCCAGTGCCGCCCAGCCCGGCCAGCCCGCTTAGGCCAGCCTGACCCGCTGGCCCAGGACGCACCAGTCCGTGCCGGACTGCCAGCCTGCGCCGTCGCTCGGCCTCGTCGATCTGCTCCATGTCGTCATGGTCTACCACGTGCCTGCGACATTGGGCTCCGTCAGCCGCTCTGGTTAGGCTTATGCCGTACTTCGGGCCGCGATGAGGAGGGCGCAGGCGATGGCTGATGGTGCGCAGCCGCGAGTCCTCGCGATCATGGGCTCGGGTGAGACCAGCCCGACGATGGTCACCGTCCATAAAACGCTCGCCGCCCGGCTCGCTCCAGGCCACCGCAGCGCGATCATGCTCGACACTCCCTACGCGTTCCAGGAAAATGCCGCGGACATCTCCACTCGGTCGCAAAGCTATTTCGCCCGGAGCGTCGGCCTGCAGGTGGAGGTCATCAGCGACATCGGCAGGACCCCGGCAACCGAGCCGCCCGCCGCCAGCCTCGCGGCGATCCGCGCCTCCGACTGGGTGTTCGCCGGCCCGGGCAGCCCGACCTACGCACTCGACCGGTGGCGCGGCCAGGTCGCCGATGCGCTCAGGGACCGGATCGCGGCCGGCACCGGGCTTACCGTGATCGCTTCCGCCGCCGCGGCGGCCATCGGCTGCCTGGCCCTGCCCGTGTACGAGGTGTACAAGGTGGGCGCCGACCCGCACTGGCTGGACGGGCTCGACCTGCTCAGCGTGCTCGGACTGAAGGTCGCGCTGATCCCGCACTATGACAATGCCGAAGGCGGCACTCACGACACGCGATTTTGCTATCTGGGCGAGCGCCGCCTGGCGATGATCGAGCCCGAGCTCCCCGCCGACGCGGCCGTGCTCGGCGTAGACGAGCACACGGCCCTGGTACTCGACCTGGACTCCCAGGACGTCCAGGTTGTCGGCCGGGGCGGTGCCACGGTGCGGAAAGCGGGCGCGAGCACGGTACTGCCTTCGGGCTCCGCACTGACGCTGACCGAACTCCGGGCGCTGGTGAAGAGCGGAATGCCAGCAGGGCAGCCCGCCGACCACGCCGCCCGGAGCACGCCACCAGGTCAGGCCGCCAGCCAGGCCGGCGGCGAAGCCGGCCAGCCGACTCCGGCGGAACTGCCTGAGCTCGACGGCCGCCGCCGAAGGACAGTTCGACACCGCCGCCCGTGACCGTAACAGCGCGGGGATGGTGGCCGCGATCTTGGATCTGGAGTCCGCGATCGAGGCCTGGGCCTCCGATACCGACGAGAACGACAACGCGGACCGCGCCCGCGCCGTCCTGCGCGGCCTCGTCACCCGGCTCGGCAGGTCGGCCGACGCCGGACTCGTCGACCCAGCCGATCGGCTCAGGCCGGTGGTCGAGCCGCTGATCACGCTGCGCGAATCTTTCCGAAAAGAAGGCCAGTACGCCGCGGCCGATGAGATCAGGACCGCGCTCTCCGCAGGCGGCGTCGAACTGCGCGACTCGTCCGGTGGCACCGAGTGGACGCTCAGCGCCGCCGGCTGAGAGCGAGTCTCGCTCGGCCAGCGTGGCCCGCCCGGAAGCCGCCGCGATGTTGCGAAGCATGCTGCCGAAAACCATCGCGTGAAACGGCCGCAGCGACCACCAGTAGAGCTGCCCGAACAGCCCGACCGGCCGGAACATCGCCCGCTGCCGGTACAGCGTGCGGCCGCTCTCATCATGGCGCACCGAGAACTCGAGCCAGGCCCGGCCGGGCAGCTTCATCTCCGCCCGCAGCCGGAGCAGTGAACCCCGCACGACCTCCTCGACTCGCCAGAAGTCCAGCTCGTCGCCCACCTGAAGCAGATCCGGATCCCGCCTGCCGGGCCGGAGCCCGACCCCGCCGACCGCCCGGTCGGCCAGACCTCGCACAGCCCACGGGACGCGACCGGAGTACCAGCCGCGCTCGCCGCCGATGCCCTCGATCGTGCACCACAGCTGCTCGGCGGAAGCACGCACCCGCGCGACCCGGTCATCGATATAGAGCGTGCCGCCAGCCCACGCCGGATCGGCGCGCTGCGGGTCGCTGGGCAGCGGTTCATCGGCCCAGCCAGAGCTCGTCGCCGAGGCCCACCTGGTCACCGCGTCCCCGGTCCTGACCTGCCGCAACGCGAGCGCGATGCTCCGGTACAGCGAGATCAGGCCGTAAGGCGGATCGGGCACGTACGCGGCGATGTCATGCTCGCCGCACACGACCTCGTTCCGCAGCGACTCTACGAGCGGCCTGGTCAGCCCGGCCGGCACCGGGGTGACCAGGCCGACCCACAGCGACGACAGCCTCGGGCTGAGAAACGGCACTTCAATGATGAACCGGTCCCTCAGCCCGGCCACCCTGGCATAGGAGTGCATCATGTCCGCGTAGCTCAGGACGTCGGGGCCGCCGATGTCGAACCGCCTGCTGACCTCGCCGGTCAACTCCGCGCAGCTGACCAGGTAACGGAGCACGTCGGTCACCGCGATCGGCTGAATACGCGTCCTGACCCAGCGCGGCGTCACCATGACAGGCAGGCGCTCGGTGAGATACCTGAGCATCTCGAACGAGGCCGATCCGCTGCCGATGATGATCGCGGCCTGAAGTACGGTCGCCGGCACCGGCCCGGCCAGCAAGATCTCGCCAACCTCCTGCCTCGACCGCAAGTGCGGTGACAGCTTGCCGCCCCCCGGGGGCACCATGCCGCCCAGGTAGATCACCCGGCCAGCCTCGACAGTCGCGGCCGCCCGCGCGAAGATCCGCGCGGCGGCAAGGTCACGCTGCTCGAAACCGGCCGCGCCGTCCATGGAGTGAATCAGGTAGTAGGCGACGTCAATGCCTTCAAGCGCGACGGTGACGGCCGCCTCGTCCAGCGCATCGGCCTGGACGACCTCCACCTTGGCCAACCACGGCCGGTCACGCAGCCGCGCCGGATCCCGTGTCATACAGCGGACCCGGTGCCCGGCAGCAAGCAGCTCGGGCACAAGCCGGCTCCCGATGTAGCCGGACGCCCCTGTAACCAGACAGTGCTTGTTGTGCGACACACAGTGATTGTGCTCACAAACCCCGACTCTATGCGGACCAGGCCAGCGGGAGCGACTCGATGCCATAGATGCCTTCGACGTTGCCGAGCTGAGCGGGTCCGGCCGCGCGCAGCCCGGGCATCCTCGGGGCGAGGAAGCTGAGCGCCTCTTCGAGTTCGGCGCGGGCCAGATTCTGCCCGAGGCAGAAGTGCGGCCCGGCGCCGAACGTCAGCGCCCGCTCCCCCGCCCGCTCGGCGCTGATGTCGAAGTCGTTGCCGTCATCGATCTCCCGGTTGGCGCGCTCGGCGCAGATCGCGACGATCGTGCCGGCCGGGAAGATGACGCCGCGGTGCTCGAGCTGGTCGGTGCAGATCCGCGCCGTGAACGGGGTGATCGGCTCGAACCTGAGCACTTCGTCCACCGCCCGGCGAACAAGCTCGGGGCGGCGGGCGAGCAGCGCCCACTGGTCCGGGTGCCTGGCGAACAGCCGCAGCCCGTGCGCGAGTTGCGCCACCGTCGTGTCCACGCCGCCCGCGAGGACGTTGAGCACCAGGTTGACGCACTCGGCCGGGGACAGCCGGTCGCCCTCTTCCTCGGCCTTCAGCAGCGTGCTGATCAGGTCGTCCGCCTGGCTCCTGGCGGCGGCGGTCGAGCAGCCGGGTCACGTACTCATACAGTTCGCGGGTCGCCTGCTCGATCCGCTGCGGCTGCTCGGCCAGCGCCTTGATATCGAACTGCTTTTGCACCCAGCCCGACCACTCCTGCAGGCCGGGCGCGTCCGCCTGAGGCGCGCCGATGACCTCGGCGATGGTGCGAGCCGGGAACGGCCCGGCGAACGCCGACACGAACTCAGCTTCGCCCGCATCACCGAAAGCAGCCCACAGCCCGGCCGCGATCGCGCGCATCGCCGGGCGCCACCGCTCTGAAGCACGAGGGGTGAAAGCAGGCGACACCAAGGCCCGGATCCGGCGATGCCGGTCGCCCGTCAGGTTCAGGATATTCGCGTCGATCTGCTCGGCCAGCCGGCCGCCCGTGATGCCGAACAGTTCCGCGATCTCTTTGCCGGGGAACGCGGTCTGCCTGGCCCGCAGGAAGAATTCGCCCGACTCCCGGTCAAGGACGACATAGGAGATCGGCGACTTGACGAGCCAGCCGTGCTCACGGACGGCAGCCAGCCGCTCGTGGTAAAGGTCGCCCTTCAGCTCGGCGCTGGTGAAGTCGAACTCAGCGAGCTCCAGATCGCCTACCAGCTCAGCCATGCCGCACCGTACTTTCGCCTCAGTCCTGCCAGGAGTGGCCGTCCCAGTGCAGAGTAAGGCCGTGCTCGTCAGCAGCGCCAACCGCCCAGGCGTTGCCCTGCGGCGAGGTGGCGACGCCCGTCAGATCAAACCCAGGAACCTGGTATTGCACCCAGGTCTCGCCGTTCCAGTGCAACATCAAGCTGCTGGACTGCTGCTGTTGCGGCACCTCCGCCGCCCCGACCACCCAGACGTTGGAAGTCGAGGTCGCGGCCACCCCGAAGAAGTCATTGAATCCGAACGGCGTCAGGTCCGGAGTCGGCACCTGCGTCCAGCTATGGCCATCCCAGTGCAGCATGACCGACAGCGAGCCGCCATTTTCATCCGTGAATCCCACGGCCCACGCGTTGCTAGCCGTGGTCGCGGTCACGCTGGACAACTGCGCCTGGTGTGACGGGCCTGGATTGGAGCTCGGCATCCGCTGCCACGCCTTGCCGTTCCAAGCCGCGATCAGGGTCTGCCGACCGGTCTTGGGGGTCTGGTAGTAGCCCACTGCCCAGGCCTTCGTGGCGGAGACCACGGCGATGCTGGTGAGCACGCTGACGTGGGACGGGCCGCCCGGGCTCGGGCTGGGCGCCTGCGTCCAGGCCGTGCCGTTCCAGTGCTCGATCAGGGTGAGGCGGCCATGGCCGGTCCCGTAGTCACCGACGGCCCACGCGTCGCCGGCCGAGCTCGCTCCCACGGCCAGGAGCACGTCCGGATGCGTCGAGCCGCCTGGCTGCGCCGGCAGCTGAGTGTGCCAGGACGCGCCGTTCCAGTGCTCGATCAGCGCGCGGAAAGCGTGCGCGCCCTGGAGGTTCCCGACCGCCCAGGCATTGCTGGCCGAGGTGGCGGCGATGGCCGACAGGGTGTTCTGCCCGCCGGGAGACGGGCTGGCTTGCTGCTCCCAGGATGACCCGGTGAGCTGCTCGATCACCGTGGCGGTCCGGTTGATCGAGACCGTGGAAGGACCAGTCCCCACTGCCCAGGCGGTACATGGGGACAGCACCGTAATGGCGTTAGTGGCCGGCTGCGCCGCGCCGTCCCACACCGGGCAGTGGGTGGCCGGCGACGCCTCTGCCGGACCGGCCCCGGTGAGAGGTGAGGCCGCGAGCAGCAGTGGGACAACAGCCAGCTTCAGGATCTTCGAGACCGGCAAATTCGGCCACCTCCGCAGGTTCTTGTGACCAAGAGCGCGGCTAGCGAGCATCCGGGTCGTTCGTCCTTCCCGTAGATGACGCGCACCGTTCGCTAACGGTTGTCCCCCGGGCGACAGCATCCTCGGCCCCGCCGCAGCACGTCAGCGTCAGACCGATGCCATACCATGGTATGGTGATGATATGGCGACCAAGAAGGTAACGGTCACCTTGCCGACCGAGCTGATCGAGCAAGTGAACGCCGCTGCCACTGAGACCGGCGTCCCCATCTCCCGTCTGGTTGCCAGCGCGCTCGAACGGGAGTTGCGATTGCGGATTGGCCGCGCGCTGATCGCTGACTGGCAGGCCGAGCACGGTGAGTTCACTCCCGCCGAGATCGCGGCCGCCCGCGCCGAAATGGCCGCCGCCGACGCGGCTGCGCTTGGCACGACGGTGAGGACGGTGGCATGAGCATCCCGTATGTATACGATGCCGGAGCCCTGATCGCGATTGATGCCAATGACCGGCGGATGTGGGCCATTCATCACCTGGCGATGGAGGAAGGCCGGGAGATCTTCGTCCCGGCCATCGTCGTCGGTCAGGCCTGGCGTGACGGTCGCCGCCAGGTACTTCTCGGCCGGCTCCTGCGCACCTGCGAGGTCGAGGCGACCATGGCGGAGACGGCGAAGGCGGCCGGGGTGCTCTGCGGCAAGGCCGGCAGCTCCGATGTGGTCGACGCGACCGTGATGGTCACGGCGCTGGCGCACCGGGCGATTATCTTCAGCAGCGACGGCAAGGATCTGGCCAAGCTCGCGGCTGCGACCGACGCGCGTCCCGCGCCGGTCATCAGGCCCGTCTGACCCAGATCAGGACTGCCGGGCAACTTGCCCGTGGTGAACTAGATCACGGCCCGGCGAGCAGCCGGAGCGAGCGAGCGGGAGGCAGCCGTGACGGCAAGGCTGACGAGGAGTGCCGGCGGAGCGGCGAGGCTGCGCGAACTGCTCGACTCTGGCGAGACGATCGTCGCGCCTGGGGCGTTCGACCCGCTGGCGGCCAGGTGCGTAGAGGAGGCAGGGTTCGGCGCGGTCTACATGACCGGGTTCGGCACCGCCGCCGCCCTGCTGGGCCGGCCTGATGTCGGGCTGCTGACGATGACCGAGATGGCGGACAACGCCGGCCGCATCGCGGCGTGCGTGGATATACCGGTAATCGCCGACGCGGACACTGGCTACGGCAACCCGGTCAACGTGATCAGGACCGTCGGCGCCTACGAGGCGGCCGGCGTGGCCCGCCTCCACCTCGAGGATCAGGTCGCGCCCAAGAAGTGCGGCCATCTGGACGGCAAGCTCGTGATCCCGGCCGACGAGATGGCGCAGAAGATCCGAGCTGCCGTGGATGCGCGGCACGACAGCGACTTCGTGATCATCGCCAGGACCGACGCGGTGGCAGTCGAGGGCCTTGACCGGGCGATCGACCGGGCCCGGCTCTACCGCCAGGCCGGCGCTGACGTGCTCTTCGTCGAGGCCGTGCGCACCGACACCGAGGCCGAGGCGGTCGCGCGGGCGTTCCCCGACGTGCCGCTGCTGTTCAACTGGGCCGAGGGCGGGAAGACCCCGCCCATCGGCCTTGACCGGCTGAAGGAGCTCGGCTACCGGATCGTGATCTTCCCGATCGGCACGCTGCTCGCGGCGACGGCAGCGATGCGGGCGATCCTGAGCGAGATCCGGGCGACCGGCACCCCTGCGGCCGCGCTGCCCGGCCTGCCGACCTTCACCGAGTTCGTCGATTTCATCGGCCTCCCCGAGGTCAGGCAAGCCGAGCAGCAATACGCGACGCCACTTAGCGAGTGAGCGCAAGTTCGGCCCGTATGCCCGTGCCAAGGGCGGGTGCGAGAAGATGACCACAGCGCTGCTGCGGTTTCGCCCAGGACAAGGAGCCGGCGACGTCTACCTCGGACTCTGGCAAGGATGAGGCAGCGGGTATCGAGCCCGATGTCCGGTTCACGCTCGCGAACGAGCGGACGTTCCTGGCGTGGAGCCGCACTGCGCTCGCACTCATAGCTGCTGGTCTCGCGATAGCCCAGCTACTGCCGCCATTCCCGCACGTGCCCTGGGGCAGGTCGGTGATCGCAACTCCGCTGATCTTGCTCGGCGCGGCGCTGTCCGGCCTCAGCTATCTTGAGTGGCGGCGCAACCAGCGCGCCATCAGGCTGGGCGGCCCGATGCCACCCACTCAGCTGCCTCGGGTCCTGGCGCTGACCATCGGGGTGGTCGCGCTAGTCGCGGCGGCAGTGGATCTTTACTCGAAATCGTCAGGTCATTGACCAGCCGCGACCCGCACGACAACCGACCGGCAGACAGGCCCGGCGAGGTGGCCGATGACCTCGAGGACGCCGACCCCGGGCTGGCGCGTGAGCGAACCGGGCTGGCGTGGACGCGCAGTTCGATCTCCTTCGCGGCGCTCGGCGCGGCCATCTTGAAGTTCAGGCCGGCAGTCGGGGTGCCGCTGCTGATCTTGAGCGCGGCCATCTGGTCACTCGGCCGGATGCCGCGCACGCCGGGCCTGGCCGGCGCGGCCCCGCGGCGAGTCCTCACCGTAGCGATCAGCGTCAACGCCATCGCGCTCGTAGCGTTGATCATCACGCTCGGTGGCCACTCGGGCGGCCTTCGCCTCTAGACCGCGCCCGCCGGCGGTTACCCGGCGGAGTGTTCACGTGGTCCAGGAGGAGGGTTCTCGTTACCTGGAGGTCTTTCGGGTTCCTGACGGAGGGTTCTCGTTTGCCGGAGAGTTTCCGTCATGGTCTAGGAGGGCGGGGGCGGTCGGCGCTCCGGGGCTACTTTTTCTTGGGTCGTGGAGGGGGACCGGCCGGGCCTGCGGGGCTGGCTAGGCCGGCCTTCCGCAACGCCGCTGCCATCGCTCCGCCTTGTTCAGGCTGCCCGCCCGGACCAGGCCGGGAGCTACCCGTTCTTCCTCCGGAACCTTGTCCTTGACCTTGACCTCGTCCTTGACGTTGACCTTGGCGCTCGCCCGGACGGTCAGTTCGCTGGCCGCGCTCAGGTCCGGAAGCCGCGTGGTCGGCCGGGTTGTCGTCGAGGCGCAAGGACAGCGAGATCCGCTTGCGCGGGATGTCCACGCTGAGCACCTTGACCTTGACGATGTCGCCTGACTTGGCGACCTCGCGCGGGTCGCTGACGAAGGTGCGGGACATCGCGGAGACGTGGACGAGGCCGTCCTGGTGCACGCCGATATCGACGAACGCGCCGAACGCGGCCACGTTGGTGACGACGCCTTCCAGCACCATGCCGGGCGTGAGGTCGGCCAGCGACTCGACGCCCTCGGCAAAGGTGGCCGTGGTGAAGGCGGGCCGAGGGTCGCGGCCGGGCTTCTCGAGCTCGCGCAGGATGTCGGTCACCGTCGGCAAGCCGAACTTCTCATCCGTGAACTCGGCCGGCTTCAGCGACCGCAGCTTGGCGGAGTTGCCGAGCAACTCGCTCACGGGCGTCGCCGCGGCCTTGATGATGCGGCGGACCACCGGATAAGCCTCGGGGTGAACGGCCGAGGAGTCGAGCGGGTCGCCGCCGCCGGTGATCCGCAGGAAGCCCGCGCACTGCTCGAACGCCTTCGGGCCGAGCCTGGGCACGTCCTTGAGCGCCTGGCGGGTGGGGAACGCGCCTCGTTCGTCCCGGTGGGCGACGATCGCTCCGGCGAGGCCTTCGCTGATGCCAGAGACGCGGGCGAGCAGCGGCGGCGAGGCCGTATTGACGTCTACCCCGACCGCGTTCACGCAGTCCTCGACGACGGCGTCGAGTGACTTGGAGAGCTTGCCCTGGGCCAGGTCGTGCTGATACTGGCCGACGCCGATCGACTTCGGGTCGATCTTGACCAGCTCGGCGAGCGGGTCCTGGAGGCGCCGGGCGATCGAGACGGCACCGCGCAGGGAGACGTCCATGGCCGGCAGCTCTTTCGTGGCGTAAGCCGAGGCCGAGTACACGGACGCGCCGGCCTCGGAGACCATGGCCTTGGTGAGCTTGAGCCCGGGGTGAGCCTTGATCAGGTCGGCGGCCAGCTTGTCCGTCTCCCGCGACGCCGTTCCGTTGCCGATCGCGATCAGGTCGACCTTGTGCTTGGCGGCCAGTTGCGCGAGGGTCGCGAGCGATTCGTCCCAGCGACGCTGCGGCTCGTGCGGGTAGATCGTCGAGGTGGCGACCGGCTTGCCGGTCTTGTCGATCACGGTGACCTTGACTCCGGTGCGGAACCCGGGGTCCAGTCCCATCGTCGTGCGCGCGCCTGCGGGGGCGGCGAGCAGGAGGTCGCGCAGGTTCGCCGCGAAGACCCTGACCGCCTCGTCCTCGGCGGCCTGAAACAGGCGCATCCGCAGGTCAGCACCGACGTGCACGCTGATCCTGGCCCGCCAGGCCAGCCGCACCGTCTCGGTCAGCCAGCGGTCGGCCGGGCCTTCCCAGGTCCTCAACGCCGAAGTTCTCCGCGACCAGGGCCTCTGTATCGGTGAAGCCGTGGGCCGCGGCCGGCGGGGCCTCGCCTGTCTCCATGGTGAGGTCGAGCACGTCTTCCTTCTCGCCGCGGAACATCGCCAGGATCCGGTGCGACGGGAGCTTGGTGTACGGCTCGTCGAACTCGAAGTAGTCGGCGAACTTAGCGCCCGCCTCCTCCTTGCCGGGCTTGACCTGCGCGACCAGCTTTCCCCGTGACCAGGTGCGCTCGCGGAGCACCCCGATCAGGTCAGCGTCCTCGGAGAAACGCTCGACCAGGATCGCCTGGGCGCCGTCGAGCGCGGCGGCTTGATCGGCGACGCCCTTGTCCGAGTCGACATAGCCGGCCGCGGCCTGACGCGGGTCCTGCTCGGGGTCGCCGAGCAGGAGATCGGCGAGCGGCTCGAGGCCGGCCTCGCGGGCGATCTGCGCGCGGGTACGCCGCTTGGGCTTGTAGGGCAGGTAGATGTCTTCCAGCCTGGCCTTGGTGTCGGCGGCCATGATCTGGGCGGCGAGCGCGTCGTCGAGCTTGCCCTGCGCGGCGATCGACTCCAGGATCGCCGACCGGCGCTCCTCCAGTTCGCGCAGGTAGTGAGGCGCTCGGTCAGAGTGCGGAGCTGCTCATCGTCGAGCGCGCCGGTCGCTTCCTTGCGGTACCTGGCGATGAACGGGACGGTGGCGCCGCCGTCGAGCAACTCGATCACGGCGACGACCTGGTTGTCCCTGACGCTGAGTTCGGCGGCGATCCGGCGGTGCACCGGCACCGCGGCCGGGATCTTGACAGCTGGCCGGCTCGCTGGCTCGCCTGATTCCTGGCCTGATTGCTGGTCGGCTCCCTGGCCGGCAGGTGGGATCGTCGGAGCAGTCACGTTCAGGGGTCCGCCTTTGCTCTCAGAGGTCGTGAGAGTTCGAGCTTAGGCGCTTATCGGCACCACTGCCTCGGGCGTGTGCGTCAAGAACGTCAGCGCCTCCTCGAAATACAAGGTCACGGTCTCGATGTCGTGCGACAGGTACCCGATCGACAGATCCTGGCCGAGGTAGAGCTCGAAGTCGCCGCCCCTGGTCGACAGCACGAACGCCCCCTCGATCGCGGGCGCCCACACGATCGGCCCGTCGACCAGCTTGGCCAGGTGCTGGCGCACCGGGTAGCCATGGTCGGAGGTCTCGCTGACGGCCGTGTAGGCGCTGGCGCTGAGCACCAGCGCGAACGGCCCGCCGACGCCTGCCAGCCGCAGCGACTCCAGCGCCGAGCTCACGACATCCGGGTAAGCGGTGACGGCGGCAGGCAGCTTGAGCGCGGGGTTCGATGCCGACTTCCTGAGCCCGGCGATGCTCCCGGGGGCGTAGCCGGCGAACACGGCCCGGTCCTCGGCCAGGGCGACCGTCTTGGCCGCGTCCTTGACTGGCTGCCAGTCGGGGTCTTCCGCGCCGCGCTCGACATCGTCGATCGCCTGCCTGCTCACCGCGAACGGCACCCGGAACTCGACGACCGGCTGCGCGATCCTGGCCCGCGCGATCACGCCATCCGACGGCGCCTTGATGTCGGTGAGATGGCCGGTGCCGACCGCCGACAAGACTCCCTCACCTGGCTCGCTGACGTCGACGACCCGGCGTCCGGCCAGGTGCAAGGTGAATGTCCGCCTGGCCTCGTCCTCGATGCTGGCCCACGCGGCCGCGGAAATGGGGGCGAGCTCGCGGTGCAGGTTATTCATTGCTGAGCGCTCCTTTTTTGCAGGCTGCCGATCCGGAGCGAGCCGTCATGCCGGCGCGGGCCGGAGAGGCCGGGCGTCGCGGGCGGGTCGGACGGGCGCGGGCCGGGCAGGTCGGGCGGGTCGTCGAGGAAGGCCACGGGCGGCACGAAGAACATGCAGCCGGTCAGGGCGGTCGAGAAGTCCAGTATCCGGTCATAGTTCCCTGGCGGGTTGCCGATGAACATGTTCACGAGCATCCGCTCGGTAACCTCCGGAGTCGCGGCGTACGCGATGTAGTACGTGCCGAACTCGGCCCGGCTAGGAGAGCCGAACGGCATGTTGGCGCGCACGATCTGCCGCTGCGTGCCGTCCGGATCGATGATCGTATTGAGCGCGACGTGCGAGTTGGCCGGCTTGAGGTCATCAGGCATCTCGATGTCCGACAGCTTGCTGCGCCCGATCACTCTCTCTTGTTCTTCGACGGAAATATTGTTCCACGCATCCAGGTCGTGCAGGTACTTCTGGATGATCACGTAACTGCCGCCGGCGAAGTCCGGGTCTTCGCCGCCGACCAGCGCAGCGGCCTGCGCTGCCGGGCCAGCCGGATTCTCCGTGCCGTCCACGAACCCGATCAGGTCACGCTCATCGAAGTACCTGAATCCGTGTACCTCGTCCTGCACCGTGACCGCGCCTGCGAGCCGCGCCATGACCTGGGTGATGAATTCAAAGCACAGGTCCATCCGGTTGGCCCTGACGTGAAACAGCAGGTCACCGGCTGTCGCCGGCGCCGGTGCCGGGCACCGGTCAGCGGCCTGAACTCATGCAGTTCCCTGGGCCGCGCCCCGCGAACAGCCGGCTCCACGCCGCCGATCCGAATCCGGTCACGCACGCGAGCTTGCCCTCCGGCATCCGGAACCCGACGGACCGCTGCAACGCGGAGAGATCGCCAAGCAGGTCACTGACCGCTGCCTCACCACCGGGGTTAATGGTCAGCACCAGGAAGATCGCCGCTGCCGTGAGCGGGCTAAGCAGAGGCTGCGGCTCCGGAGGCGCCAGCGCCGCCTGCTGCGTGACCCCGTCTGGCGGACCAGACACTGTCATCGCCAGCGCTCCCTTCCGTGCGTGCTCGCTGCCATACTGCCCCGACCGGCAAGTCTCGCATACACCGGCCACGCAGCCAGCGCGGCACGCACGGCGATCTAGGCAGCACCCGGCCCAGACTCAGCGCAGGACGAAACAGCTCCCGCCGGGCGCGCGGGCCAGGCAGTTCCGACAGCGGCGGGCTCACCGCAGGCCTCGCAGACCACCTTGGCGACCAGCCGGTGCCCGCACTGGTGCTCAAGCACCAGCGGCGGCTCGCCATCGCCCGCCAGGTGCTCATCTCCCCAGCGCATCAACGTCAGTATGACGGGGTAGAGGTCGCGCTCGATCCCATCGAAGTGCCCGGCCGGCCAGCAGCCCGCACCGGCCACGCAACCGGACCGCAGGCGAGTCGCGGCGATCGTCGGGGTGCTCGCGCTGGCGGTGTTCATGTCCAGCCTTGACTTGTTCATCGTCAATCTCGCCTTCCCCTACATCGGCAAGGAGTTTCCGGGCACGAACCTCGGCTCGCTGTCCTGGGTGCTGAACGCCTACACGATCGTGTTCGCCGCCGTCCTCGTGCCAGCCGGCCGCTGGGCCGACCGGGTGGGCCGTCGCCGGTCTTCGCGATCGGCCTGGTCGCGTTCACGGCCGGCTCGCTGCTGTGCGGTATCGCTCCCGGAGTGGTGGAACTCATCGGCGCCCGCATGATCCAGGCGGGCGGAGCCGGCCTGATGGTCCCCGCATCACTGTCCTTGCTGCTGGCATCCGTGCCCGCGCAGGCCAGGCCGGGCGCCATCGGCGCCTGGTCAGCCTTCGGCGCCCTCGGCGCCGCCCTCGGCCCGGTCGTCGGCGGCAGCCTCGTGCAGCTCAGCTGGCGCTGGGTCTTCCTGATCAACATCCCGGTCGGCCTGATCGCGCTCGCGCTCGCCGCCGGGTCGTGCCGGAGAGCAAGGACACGCAAGCTCACCGGCCGACCAGACATCGCCGGCGCCGCTTGCTCGCGGCGATGGTCGGACTGATGGCGTTCGCTCTGGTCAAGGCGCCGGACTGGGGCTGGGGCTCGGCGGCGTTCCTCGGCACGATGGCCGCGGCCATCGCCTGCGGCACGGCCATGGTTGCCAGGTCGCGTGCGCACCACTCGCCGGTCATCGAGCTAGGGCTGCTGCGCTCGCGGGCCTTCACCGGAGCGTTCACCGCCTCGATCTTGTATTACGGCGCCTTCGGCGCGTTCGTGCTCAACACGGTCGAATTCCTCACGGGCGTCTGGCACTACTCAGCGATCCGCGCTGGCCTGGCCATCGGCCCAGGGCCGCTCATGGTGCTGCCGTTCGCCAGCTATCGTCGCGCCCAGGCTCGCCGCCAGGATCGGCGGTCCCGGCCGGGTCGCCGTCATCGGCTGCGCGGTCAACGCGGGCGCGATCCTGCTCTGGCTCGCCCAGCTCCAGGCCATCCCGCCTACCTGACCCACCTGCTGCCAGCCCAGCTGCTCGGCGGCGCTGGCGTCGGCCTGTCGATCCCGTCGCTGCTCGGCGCCGGGAGCGCGGCACTGCCGCCGGCCAGGTTCGGCACCGGCAGCGGGGTCCTCAACATGGCCAGGCAGATCGGCACGGTCATCGGCGTAGCCGCGCTGGTCGCGATCCTGGCCAAGATCGGCCCGCGCGACCCGGTCCCGACGTTCAGGCACGCGCTCATCCTCATCGCCAGCTTGTTCGCCGGCGCCGGCCTCGTCGCCGCCGCCCTGCTCACCCAGCGCAAGCAGCCATCCGCCGCGCACTAGGCTGGCGGGCGGGCAGCGGACGGCGGAAGGGGTGGCGGCCATGGCGTTCAGCGGGTGGCCAGAGGCGGCGCTTGACTTCTATGACGGGCTTGAGGAGGACAACTCCAAGGCCTACTGGACCGCCAATAAGGCGATCTACGAGGCGGCCGTTCTCGGCCCGATGACCGACCTCACCGACGAGCTGGGCGCCAAGTTTGCCGGGTCGGAGCCATACAGCGTGAAGATCTTCCGCCCGAACCGGGATATCAGGTTCAGCTCGGACAAGTCGCCCTACAAGACTGCCATCGGGGCGGTCATCGGCTCGGGCTACGTGCAGTTTTCGGCCAATGGCCTCGCCGCCGGGAATGGCATGTACCAGCTCGCGCCTGATCAGCTCGCCAGGTACCGGGGGTCGGTCGCGCAGGACGTGACCGGCCACGAGCTCGAGCGGCTCATCCAGGCCATCGCCGGCCACGGCATCGGCGTGAACGGCCGGGACGTTCTCAAGACCGCACCGCGCGGCTTCCCTGCCGATCATCCGCGGATCGAGCTGCTGCGCTACAAGGGCCTGGTGGCCTGGCAGGAGTGGCCGGTCGAGCCCTGGCTGAGCACGCCGGCCGCCAAAGACCGGATCGCAGAGTTCCTGGCCATCACGCAGCCCCTGGCCGACTGGCTCGACGACCAGGTCGGCCCTTCACAGGAACCAGAGTCCAGGCGCCGCTAGTGACCGTGCCGCTCCACGAGGCAGGCGACGCCAGCTTCACGGAGCTTACCGGCGAGCGCGTCATCCTCCGCCGGTTCCGGCGCGCCGACCTCGCGACGTTCGTGGCCTACCGCTGCGACCCAGCGATCGCGCGCTATCAGGGCTGGGAAGCCCCCTATCCCGAAGCGGACGGGCAGCGCCTGATCGAGTCCATGCTCGCCCAGCATCCCGACACCCCCGGCATGTGGTACCAGTACGCGACCGCGCTCAAGGCAACAGGCGAGCTGATCGGCGACTGCGGCTGCTGCGCCGACTCCGGCGATGCCCGGCTGGCCGAGGTCGGCTACACCATCGCATCGCGCTACCAAGGCCGCGGCTACGGGCGCGAAGCCGTGCGGTTGCTGCTCACCTACCTGTTCGAGGATCGCGGCAAGCACCGCGTCACCGCGCGCTGCGACCCGCGCAACACCGCGTCGGTCAAGCTGCTGCGCAGCCTGGGCCTGCGCCAGGAGGGTCACCTGCGCGAGAGTTCCTGGGAGCACGGCGAGTGGGCCGACGATCTCCTGTTCGCCATGCTCGCCAGCGAATGGCAGGCGCTCCCCCGGCCGGCTCAGGGCCGCGACCAGCGGTAGCCAGCGAACCTCTCGTCCACCTGCTCGGCAGTCAGCCCGAACTCCTCAAGCGAGTACCGATGCGAGCTGAGCCCCGACGAGCTGAGCCCCGGCAGCGACCCCGACGCCCCGCCACCCGAAACCCGCCGGCCATCTCAGCGCTCGCCGACCACACCGCGCACATCGCGTCCGCCGCCTGGCCAGTCAGCTCCAGCCCGAAATACCCGTACGCCGACTCGACCGTCCCGATCGGGTCAGCCACGAAGTCGTCGTACCAGACGTCGAAGAACTGCGCCCGCCCGTGCCGCGCCCTGACCTCCATGAACTCCTCAAGCCCGCGCGCCCACAGCTCAAGCTGGTCGGCCCCGATCACCGGGCCGGTGAACCGCTCCGACCAGCCAGCCGTCGCGTACGCGGACAGGCTGCACGCCGACGCGATCGCCACCGCCGGCGGCCGGTGCGCCTGGATCACCAGCGCGTCGGGATACACGGCGAGCAGGTCCTCGATCGCGAACAGGTGGCTCGGGTTCTTGAGCACCCACCGGCGGCCGGGATCGTTGAGCCCGATGAGCTGCAGGTTCCGCCGGTGCCGCAGGTAGGCGTCGGTCCAGCCCCGGCCCCGCAGCCACGACGAGTACGTCGGCAGGTGCGCCAGGCACTCGAACGAGATCGACCGCATCGACTGGCACAGCAGCCGCCAGCACTCCTCGGGCTGGTCGGCACCGAGCTGATGCAGCCCCATGAACTCAGGATGCTCCACGTGATGCTGCCGGAAGGCCGCCGCCATCGCCGTGAAGTACGGATCAGCGTCCCACGTGTCACGCGGCGGCCGTGGTTGCGGCAAGTGGGTAAGCCAGAGCTCGAGCCCCTGGTGCGCCGGGTCGGCGGTGAGCAGCCGGTGCAAGGCCGTCGTGCCGGTCCGGGGCAGCCCGGTGATGAAGATCGGCCTGGTAATTGCGACGCTGGCGTGCTCGGGGTACTTCTGCCACGCGGCCTCGCTGAGCAGGCGAGCCGACATCGCGTCCCGCAGGAACACCCGGCTCATCTTCTGGCCGAGCGGGGTCAGCTTCTCGTCGGTCGCGTAGGACGCGAGCAGCACGGCCAGGCCGTCCAGGTACTCATCGTCGCCGAAATCGGTCAGCCCGGTCAGCCTGGTCGCCGAGGCATGCAGGTCACCGACGGTGCCAACCCGGTCCCGTGGGCGGTCGGCGGGCGGCGCAAGGTTGCTCGGGAGCTCGCGCGTGACCGGCGGCGCGAACTCCGGATTGATCCTGGGCAGCCTGGTCAATGGTGGTACTCACCGCAGTTCACGTCGATGCACTGCCCGGTGATCGACCGCGCCATCGGCGACGACAAGAACACCACCGTGTCCGCGATCTCGTCGGGCAGCGGGAGCCGGCGCAGGTCGGTGTTCGCGGCGGTCTCGTCGTAGATCTCCTGCGGGTCCACGCCCCGCTTCTTGGCGAGATACCCGAAATACCACTGCAGCGAATCGCCCCAGATATGCCCGGGCGCCACCGAGTTGACCCGCACGCCGCGCGGCCCGAGCTCACTCGCCAGCGACTGGGCGACCGCCAGCAGCGCCGCCTTCGTCATCTTGTACGGGCCCATCGTCCGCTGGCTGAACCGGACGACCATCGAGTTGATCATCGTGACCGAGCCTGAGGTCTCGATCAGCGCCGGAGCGAAAAGCCTCGTCAGCCGCAAGGCCGCGACGACATTCGTGTTGAACGCAGTGTTGATCGCGTCAAGGTCGACTACTAGGAGATCCTTGATCGGCGGCATCGCCAGGGCGTTGTGCACCAGCGCGTCGGCCCGGCCGAAGGTGTCGAGAGTGGCGCTGGCGAGGCGTTCCGCCGCGTCGGGGTCGCTGATGTCGGTGGGCACCGGCAGCGCGCGGCGGCCGAGGGCCTTAACCTCGTCGGCCACCTCCAGGAGCCGGGACTCCGTCCGGGCGGCCAGGACAACATCCGCGCCTTGCTCAGCGCTGCGGATCGCGATCGACCGGCCGAGGCCCGGTCCGATCCCGGCGACAATGACCACCTTGTCCTGGAGCAGCATCACCATTCTCCCGCTCTTAGTCGGCGGATTAGTTCACAGTGTCACGTTTGACTCAGGTATGTGCACGGTGCGAGCGAATTTCCGTCAGCCAAGCATCCGCTGCGCCACGGCGGACTGGCGGGCGGCAATCCGTTCCTCGTATTGGGGCTTAGTGATCGTGGACTGGCCGTAGAACGGCAGCCGGTCAGGAAGCTCGCTGACACCGGCGACGTCGACAGCCGGGCCGTCCGCCGGGGTCAGGTCGCGGGTTAGCCGCTGCCAGCGCAGCTGGATGTAGCCGCGCCGGTGGCCGGTGGTCTCGAGCCAGTTGGCGACGCCGGGGTCGCGCTCGCTGACCACGAACCGCAGCCAGCCGTCCGGGTCGACGCGGGCCTGGTCGGCGGTCAGGCTGGTCTGGTGGTTGAGATAGTCGAGCGAGATGTACCACATGCTGCCCAGCTGGATGCCCTGGTAAGGCGCGACGTCCCTGGGGGCGGCCGGGACCGTGATGATCATGGCCTGGTCCCCGTCCAGGTCATAGTGCCCGACCGAGGAAAACTGCGTGGTCAGCCCGCCCGGCGTCGAGCGCGGCTCGGTGAGCGTGTTCACCGGCAGCTTGAGGTAGAACCACTCGGGGAACTGCAGGAACGTCCGCAGCCGGGAGATCAGGATCTTGCCGGCCACGCCGTACCGCTTGGCCAGCGCCGTAGTGTCCGGCGGTTGCGGCGCCTGCCCGGCCCGGTCGGCCCGGCGGATGGTGATCAGGCCGCGCCGCTCGGTCGCCCAGTCGGAGTAGACCTCGCGGACGATCAGCATCGCCGAGCCCTTGCCGAGCGTGAAGTAGTTGCGCGGAGGATCCGTCTTTGGCGGGCCGAACCGCAACTCGAAGCCGCCGTCGCCGCCGACCTCGATCTCCCGGTCGTCGAACGCCGTCAGGCTGTCAGGCACCTGCACCGGCGAGTAGTCGCCGCCGAGCACCTGGAAGCTCAGGTCGGCCGTGCTCCCGCGCCGGCCGGTGACCACGTACTCGGCGTCGTCCCGCAGGTAGGCGTGGAAGTACAAGGTGTCCGGGTTGTCCAGGCCGAGCTTGGTATACGGCCCGGTCGAGGCGACGAAAAAGGGAAAGTCGCGCTCGTACGCCCACGCCATCTGCAGGCTCGCGCGGATCGAGCCAGCGAGGTACCCGTAGCCCTCGGCCAGGTCCTGCTCGGTCTTGACGTGCGGCGCCGTCTTGATGATCTGCTCGGCCTCGATCAGCGCGTCGGCGAAGGCTTGCGTGAGAACTGGCTCGGGCTGAGCTGACGCGGGCTGGGCTGGCTCGGGCACGGGTCAGCTCGCCCAGCGGTTGGCGGTGAGCTTCCAGCTTGGCAGGTCGTTCAGCGACATGGAGTATTCGTAAATCCGTACGTAGCCGGTGTGCGAGATCCGCCACTTGCCGTCGCCGCACTTGCGGTACCGGTCCTCGTAGAACGCCGCTCCCCCGATGACGACCTTCCACTCGGTCGCGATCACCGTGTCCTCGAACCGCCACGTCCCGGTCGCGGTGTCGCCGTTGATCTGGATCTCCGGCTGCCCGGCCGCGTGCAGCGTGATGAGTCCCGGGCCGAGGCTGTCCCGCAGGAACGTGACGATGTCATCCCGGCTCCTGAGGTCAAGCGGCCGGCCGCGGACGGCGTGCCGTAATCGGCGGACGCGTCCTCGGTGAAGACGTCCCCGATCTCGTCCCACAGCTTCAGGTCCACGCAGCGCAGGTAGCGGTACTTCAGCTGGCGGATCTCCTCCAGCTCCACAAGGTCCATCTAGCTGCCTCCGGCCGAATCCGTGTCCATGTCCCGCGTGCCCGTACTAGAACATGTTCTACTTCATCGGACACGCGCCCGGCAAGATCCGAGCCGTTCCGCGAACGCGCCGTCACGCTCCCGGCGTCACCGGCTCAGCCGGCGACTGCTCAGCCGGGGCGCGCTCGGCTCGCTTGCCTAGTGACGCTGAAGACGTCACCCACAACCGGCACTCCGGCAGATCGTACATATCGGTAAATGGGTTGGGCCGGTAGAGATAGTGGCGTCCGCCTTTGTCGAACAGTTGCAGGAAAGGCATCCATAGGCAAAACTCGAAGACACTCGCAATCGCGAAATATGCGCCGAGCGACCCGCGAAGCAGGGGCAATAGCGCTATCGCTGCACCGAGCGGCGGGATGAAAAACGAGCTAAATTGAATAATAAAACCGACAGCTCCGCCTGGCGGCTTGTCGGATATGTGAGCATTTTCAGCATTTCCAGATTCTTCGAAACTGCCATTGTCGAGAATCTCGGCTATTATTAGGTAAATCACGAAACCGGCACCGATGCTGCCGAGCAGCAACAGGAGCGTCCACCCGCCGTACGGCTGCAGCAAATATCGCGGGCCATCCTTGGCTACGACTAGCGCTCCGCCGACAATTGAAACCACGGTGAGCAGTACGGATATCGCGCGAACCGACCTGAACGGTGCGATCGAGATCGTGCGGCGGCGAGCAGTTTCGACACCACTGAGCTTGCCTGCCGCCTTCGCCTCGAAGTAGCGGTTGGGTGGCGTGGGCGTCACGTCCAGGTAGTCGGCCCAGGCCAGCAGCGTCACCAGGTTGTGGTCGGCCGGCAGGCCGTTCGCGAAAGGGTAACTGCTGCCGCGCAACCCGGCGGTCAGGAATTCGCGAGTATATCGGTCCTGGTGGGTGAGCTCAGCGAATCCGTCGGGGGTCCCGGCCAAGGCGAGCAGTCGCTTGACGATGGCGCCAGCCGCCGGGCTGCGCTCGATGCCCGGCGCGGTCAGGCACCGCCAGAGGGGCTCGACCAGCCGCGGATCGTCAGCGAGCTGCGCGATAACGTCCGGAACGAGCCCGGCGATGTCAGCGGCATTCGTGCCGGCGAGCGAACTCAGAAGCGGCAGTAGCGCGTCGACCTCGCCGCTGATCGCTGACAATGGGCTGTCGGGGCTCGCCAGAGCCTGCCGCAGCCGGTGGATGGCCATCCGCTGCACCGGCACGCGCGGCGACATCGTCGCAGCCGCGAGCGCCGGTAGTCGCACATAGTCGACCGGCTCCAGGTGGTCAAGCACGACTGTGGCCACATTGTCGGACGGAGTCGCGACGGCCAGGCAATAGCCGGCCAAGGCGGGGTTGCGTTCAGCGAGTCGCCGCAGGAAGGCATTGGCCTCGTGTTGCTTGAGGCCGGCCGCGAAGAACTGGATCACCTGTCGCCATTCGGCGTGGTCCGCGCGATCGATCAGGAACTGGCTGCCACGCGGACGCCGGAGTTCCTCGGCGGCCAGGTATTCCTGGATCGACCGGTGCGCGAAGACATATCGATGTCTGTCACCGACGTCAGAGAGCAAGCCGGATCGATCGATGATCTCCGCAACGAAACCGTCCGGGTCGGACACCGCGTTCAGGTCGCCCGCGATCGACCGGGCGAACTCAATTAGGTCAGTCTTGCTGAACTCGTCGAAGTCGTCGTTTCGCATGGCAGATCGCAGGGCGAATTCGCGCAGGAACCTGCTCTTGTCATCGAGGTGGAACTTGAGCGCGCTGCCGACGGGGTCGCGCTTGAACCTCTGCCGGTCGAGCATCTCGTCGATCATCGCCTGGTAGAGCTTGGCGATCGAGGACGGGATCTCGTAGTAGTCCTTGCGCGCGTACAGGCCAACTGACATCGCCAGGATCAGCGGCACCCTGTGCAGGTCGAGCGTTCCCGATGCCCTGACCGCTTGGAAGAAGCCCTCCGGGCCACCCGGCGCCTTGAACTTCGATCTCAGCTTGCTGGCGTAGCTGAACATGTCCGAGTCACGAAGCGGGGCAAGCGAGCACACCCCGGTCGCTATCGCGGGCACCCATTCATCGCGCATGGACAGGAAGTTCTGGCGGCGGCAGGACACGATCACCCTGGCGCGAAACGACGGGCTCTCGGGACTGTGGTCGTGAATGAACTTGTAGACCGCCTCGCGCACGGCCTCGTATCGATCCGACGTCACCTCGTCCAGGCCGTCGAGCATGACGAGCGCCTGGTTCTTGGTCAGTGAGTAGCGGAGGAAGCGGCGCGCCTGCTCTTCATCCATCCCGACGCCAGACACGAGGATCTCGTCGACGAGGTAACCGGCGACATCCACTTGGCCGTCACCGTAACGAGCGAGCTTGCGCAACTGGACGAGAAACGGCACGGCGTGCATGCGTTTCCCTGGCAGGCGTCCCGCCTGGCTCAAGCCGACCCCGTAGGCCTTCAGCAGCGTGGATTTACCCGACCCCGGCACGCCTTCGATCACGAGATTCCCGAACTCGCGATCAGCGAGAACGGTGGTGGCGATGCTGAGCGACTCCCGTTCAGCGCCCTCAGCCTGGAAAGAGAGAGGGACAAATGTATTGCTTAGGTCGAGATTCTCCGTGTCATCTAGATACGGGTTCTCATAGGCACCCCAGGTTCGCACGAACCAGCCGGCGTACTTCCGCCTGGGGAACCCGGCTCGCTGCATGGCCGTTCGCCACCAGCGCACGACGCCATTACGCAGCGGCGGGACGATCGCGATGACACACGCGGCCACGATCCCGGCGAGCGCGAGCAGATCGCTTCGCGTCCAGCCATGCGGCGGCCAACCGTGGCCAATGGCGCTCATGCCATCCGCCGTCATCCTGGACAGATCCCTGATATAGCCGGAAGAAAAGGAAGGCATGCACCATACCGATATCTGTGAACCGTCAGCGGAAATGACGTAAGTACTATAAACGCTTTTGGATTCCTTGTTGGCCAGACTGCCCTGGCAGCCGCAGCGTGAGCGCCGTGCGTAATGATGGCACGATGGGCGGTGCGAGCATTAGCGGGCGGGAGTGGATCGAGTCACAGCCGGATGAACTGGCCGGGCAGCGGAAGATCATGCTGCGGTTGCTTGACTGGTCAGAGTCTGAGGAGCGGGTCAAATGGCTCGGGGTCGCTTGCTCGGTCGGGCGCGGGGCTGGGGACCGGCTGTCTGACCTGGACATGGGCATCGGCGTGGAGGCCGAGGACTTCGACGCGGCAGTGGCTGACGTGCACCGGGCGGTGGACTCGGCCGGGGAACTGGTCGAGAGCTATCACCACAAGCTGCCCGGGGTCACGATCACGCACGAGCGAATATTTGCCCAGTACGCGGACCGCTGCCAGATGGACCTCGTCGTGATGCCAGCGCCAGAAGGGTTCGGCGGCATCAAGGATTTCGTGCTGCTCTACAACGCCGACGCGCGGGTCCCGGCCGAGTTCGCGAACCGGCCGGTCACGCCCGCTCAGGTGCGCGAGTGGGCGTTCAACGGCTGGGCGTGCCTGGCTGACGTGGGCAAGTATCTGCGCAGAGGATCGCCGTGGGAGGCGCTGGAACGGCTGCATCAGGCGCGGGCCGAGTTCTGGAAGCTGCTCGCCACCAGCTACGGCGTGCCGAACCCGCAGTTCGGGGTCACGAGCATCCTCGACTTCGCGCCCGACCGGATGCCCGCCGAACTGGCGGGAACGGTCAGCCCGCTCGACATCAGCGACCTGCTGGCGTCGGCGCTCGACCTGGCCAGCCGGCTGAGCAGCGTGGGCGACCTGCTGGACCCCGACCTCAGCGCCACCCTGCCCCACGCGATGGCGGCCTACATCTCCGCCGACCTAGCCCTGATCGAGACCCACCCCTGACTTCCCGTCCGCGCGGTCCGGTTTTGCAGCATTAGAGTAGTTGACGGCAAATGCCCGAACAACATGGCTGCGCGGATCGACACCCGATTTCCAACATGGATGCGCGGATTCATGCGAGCGGGCACTCGGCGGGGAGCCTCCAGGGCGCCGCATTGAGCACTTTCGCCACACCTGCAACGCTGGTATGGGCGGCCTCCAACCTCTGCCGCCCGGGGGGTGCAAGGGTTAGCGGGTGCGGGGTGCGCGGCTTAGGCCGAATTAGAACCTGTTCTACCGGAGCGGGGAGCGGGCTGGCAGGATCGGAGCGTGCGATTCTCCTATGCCGAGTCGATGACCGACCCGTCCTTCTACCTGCCGCTCGCTCAGGCCGCCGAGGCGGCCGGGTACGACTCGATGGTCGTGCCCGACAGCATCTGCTATCCCGAGCGCGCGACCAGCACCTATCCGTACAGCCCGGACGGCACCCGCGAGTTCCTTGATGGCAAGCCGTTCATCGAGCCGTTCTCGCTGATACCGGCACTGGGCGTGGTCACCAAAAGGCTGCGGTTCACGACGTTCGTGCTCAAGCTGCCGATCCGCAATCCGGTGCTGGTCGCCAAGCAGGCGACGTCGGTCTCGGTGCTCACCGGTAACAGGCTCCTCCTCGGAGTCGGCACCAGCCCCTGGCGCGAGGACTACGAGATCCTCGGCGTGCCGTGGGCGAGGCGGGGCCGGCGCCTGGACGAGGCCGTGGCGATCATCCGGGGCCTGGCCAGCGGCGAGTACTTCGAGTACTCCGGCGAGTTGTTCACTATCCCGCCGATTAAGCTCTCGCCGGCGCCGACAGCACCTATCCCGATCCTGTATGGCGGGCACAGCGAGGCCATGCTTCGCCGGGCGGCGCGCGACGGTGACGGCTGGATGCACGGGGGCGGCGATCCCGCCAACCTGCCCGGGCTGCTCGCCCGGCTGGCTGAGCTGCGACGCGAGGAGGGTACGGCTGACCGGCCGTTCGAAGTGCACGTGATCTCGATGGACGCGTTCAGCGTGGACGGGGTGCGGCGGCTTGAGGACCAGGGCGTGACGGACGTGATCGTCGGCTTCCGGTGGCCTTATGACGCGGCGCCGGACACGCAGCCACTGGCGGACAAGATCGGGGCGCTGGAGACGTTCGCCGGGAAGGTGATCGCGAAGGTGCGGGCATGACCGGCGCGGGGGCCTCGGGCGCGGGGCCGGCCTCGGCCCGGGACCTCGCGCGGCTCTCGCAGGCGGCGGTGCAGGCCAGGGACCGGCAGGCGTGGCTCGACCTGTTCGCGCCTGATGCCGTGGTCGCCGACCCGATCGGGTCGTCGCCGCTCGACCCGGCCGGGAAAGGGCACCGGGGCGCGGCGGCGATCGCCGCGTTCTATGACACAGTGATCGCGCCAAATGAGGAGATCAGGTTCGAGATCGAGCGTTCCTACCTCTGCGGCGATGAGGTCGCCGACGTGGGCGTCATCCGCACGACGCTGCCAGGCGGCAGGCACGTCGTCGTCGTGCGCGGCGTCTACACGTACCGCGCCGACGGGGCCGGGCGGCTCGCCGCGCTCCGGGCGTTCTGGGAGTTCGGCGCGGCCGAGATCGTCGAGGTCGCCCGGGGCTGACTCCGCCTCGGGTCCGCCGCGCCGGAGCGACGCTTGACTAGCCCCGGGGTCGGTCACGCCCGGGGCGGGCCGGTCCGCTTACTTGGGGCAGACCGTGTTCAGCTCGGCGAGTACCGGCCCCGCCTTGGCCTTGAGCCCGGTCAGCGACGTGGTCAGCTGCTTAACGGCCGCCACCGGGTTGGTGCCGAGCATCGCGGATGCCTTCTTGATCTGGTTGATCGAGGCCGTCAGCGAATTCGCCTGCCCTGCGAACGCGCCGCCCGCCTGGCCCTTGAGCGTCTTCAGCTCGCTCTCGATGTTCTTGAGGTCCGCGGTCAGCATGCCGGCTGACGACGGGCTGATCTTGGTGGTCGTCAGGCTCGTCAGTGACGTCCGCAGCTTGCTGATGTCCTTGCAGTTGACCTTGACGCTCGCTGCCGGAGATGCCGACGGCGGCACGGCCGACGGGCTGGCCGACATTGACGCGCTGCTGCTCGGGCTCGCAGGCGGCTTCGGGCTGCTGCTCGTGCTCGAAGTGCTGCACCCGGCGACCAGCAGCGCTCCGGCGACGCCAAGCACGACCATGGCCCGCTTACCCGGCCGGGCCATCCTCAGCTTGCTCTCGTTACTCATAAGACCCATGCGTACCCGCGCGCCAAGCCCCCGACCTCACCCGGAATGGGCGATGTGCGGCCGCGCCGGTCCTGCCGGGACAGGCTGGTGCCGGGGAACAACCAAGGCTCACTCAGAAAGAACCACACCAATGCCACAAAGGTGCGGCTCTTGTGGAGTGAGCCAGCTGGTGTTGCCGTGTCCGGGAGGGTTCTCGTCCTTACCGTGGAGGGTTTCCGGGTTCCTGTAGGAGCGTTGTCGCATGAAGGAGGGTTGTCGTCGTATAGTCCGGTCAACTCTCCTAGATGCGGAAACCCTCCCGCACGAACCCGAAAACCCTCCTGCGAGAGCAGCCTCACCCGAAAGAGCCGCACCCAGGTCATAACGCGGGACCTCGACGGACGCGGCAGGCCCGTCGTTGTGACTTTGCTGGGCCTGGGGTCGCGGCCGGCGGGCGTACGCCGGGTTCGCGCGGGTGCTGGCGCGCGACGTAGCCTGAGGAAGCGGGGCAGGAGAGGCAAATCGGCGGAAGGGTGGCCAGCGGGTCATGTCCGAGACGAAACCGGGTGCGAATCCAGGTGCGAGCGCGGGTGCGGGACGCGATGTCGCGCGAGTGGTGACCAGGCAGATTCTCGGCCCGGACGCGCAGGTGGATGACAAGGCGTTCGTGATCGCGCCGGACGACCTGACTCGCACCGATCCTTTCATCGCATTGAGCGAGGACTGGTTTTCCGAGCCCGGCTTCGAGTGGCACCCGCATCGCGGCCTCGAAACCGTCACCACGGTGCTCGACGGCGTGCTTGAGCACGGTGACAACATCGGGAACGCGGGGGCACTGCATCAGGGTGACGTGCAGTGGATGACGGCGGGGCGCGGCATCATTCACCGGGAACTGGCTTTCAGGAACGAGCGAGTGCACACTTTGCAACTCTGGCTGAACCTGCCGGCGCGCTCGAAGCTGGTCAAGACCGGCTATCAGGATCTGACCGCCACCGCGAGGCCGCAGGTGACGAGTCCTGGCGTGATCATCGACGTGATCTCGGGAGCCGTCGGCGGCGTGACCGGGCCGGCGATCAACCAGTGGCCGGTGCAGGCCGCGATCGTCACTCTCGACCCGGACGCGGCGGTCAGCTATGAGCTGCCGGCCAGCCACCGGGCCTTTGCCTACGTGCTGGCCGGGGAGGTCACCGTCGCCGGCCGCGCATCCGGGCGGGCCAGACGGCCTGGTCCCACCCGGCGGCCAAGTCCCACCCGGCCAAGTCCCACCGGGCGGCCAGGCCCGGCCCGGCGGCCAAGCCCGCGGGCCTGGCTAGTTCGCTGCGCCTCGCTTCCCCGGCCAAAGACCAGCCCGGCGACCAGCCAGCGAAGGTCATGATCTACAGCGGCGAGCCCATCGGCGAGACGGTGACGCTCGGCGGGCCGTTCGTGATGAATACCAAGGCCGAGATCCAGCAGGCATTCACTGACTTCCAGGCGGGTAGGTTCGGCCGGGTACCGAAGCAGGCCAGGCTCAAGTACGACCGTTAGCGACCGCTAGCCTGACAGACGGCAATCGTCCGAGCATCACGGTATTAGCCCGAAATAAGCGCGAGGAGCGACGCATAGTGCCCGAAGTCAGCCAGTTCTCGGCCCTGTCTCACCTGGAGTGCTCGCGCTGCGGCCAGCCCGGCCTCGGCGCGGACGAGCGTGAGCAGCGCCGCTACGACGCCGACCAGGTACAGGGGACGTGCAAGGAGTGCGGCTCGCCGCTGCTCGCCCGTTACGACACCGAGCAACTCGCCGCGACCCTGACCCGCGAGGAGATCGCGAGCCGTCAGCCTGACCTGTGGCGCTACCACGAACTGCTCCCGGTCCGCGACCCCGCCAGCGTCGTCAGCCTCGGCGAGGGAATGACGCCGCTGCTCGCTCTGCCCAGGCTCGGCAAGAGGCTCGGCGTGCCGAGGCTGCTGCTCAAGGATGAAGGCCTGATCCCGACCGGCACCTTCAAGGCGCGAGGGGCAGCGGTCGGCGTCTCAAGAGCCGCCGAGCTAGGCGTCACCGGGGTAGCCATGCCCACCAACGGCAACGCGGGTGCCGCCTGGGCCGTTTACGCTGCCCGCGCCGGCGTGCCGAGCCTCATCGCCATGCCCGTCGGGGCACCGGAGATCACCAGGGCCGAGTGCGCGGCGGCCGGCGCCGAGCTCTACCTCGTAGACGGACTGATCAACGACGCCGGCAAGCTCATCAAGGAAGCCGTCCCTGAGCGACCCGGCTACCAGGACGTCTCCACGCTCAAGGAGCCCTACCGGCTCGAAGGCAAGAAGACCATGGGCCTGGAGATCGCCGAGCAGCTTGGCTGGCGGATGCCGGACGTCATCGTCTACCCGACCGGCGGCGGGGTCGGCATCATCGGCATCTATAAGGCCCTGCTCGAGCTCCGCGAGCTCGGCTGGGTACAAGGAAACCTGCCGAGGCTGGTTGCCGTGCAGGCCACGGGCTGCGCGCCGATCGTCAGGGCATTCGAGGCCGGCGCCCTGGATAGCGAACTGTGGCCGGACGCGCGAACAGTCGCCTTCGGCATCACCGTGCCCAAGGCGCTCGGCGACTTCCTCGTACTCGACGCGCTCTACCAGACCGGCGGCACCGCTATCGCGGTCGAGGACGACGCGCTGCTCGCCGACCAGCGCGAGGTCGCGAGCCTGGAAGGCTGCTTCATCTGCCCGGAGGGCGCCGCCTGCGTCACCGCGGTCCGCCAGCTCAGGGAGTCGGGCTGGCTCGCCGAGAGCGACGAGGTCGTCGTGCTCAACACGGGCACGGGGCTGAAATACCCGGGTACTGTCCCGGTGCGGGCTAGCCTGGACCTGCCGGTACTAGCAACTAGTGACTCGATCCCGGCATTGCTGACCCGAATGGATCAATGACGCCAGCCGACGGTCACGATCCTTATGATCTTCACCGGTTCGTCGCCGCCCAGGACGCCGCCGGTACCTACGATCGTGCCCTGGCGGAGTTGCGCGCGGGCGAGAAGACGGGCCACTGGATGTGGTTCGTGTTCCCGCAGTTCGCCGGCCTCGGCCAGAGCCAGATGTCGCGCATTTACTCGATCAGGTCCCTGGACGAGGCCAGGGCGTACCTGCGGCACCCGGTGCTCGGGCCAAGGCTCGCCGAATGCGCGGCGACCCTGACCCGGCTCAGCGACCGCAGCGCCGAACACGTCTTCGGCCCCGTCGACGCCGTCAAGCTGCGCTCGTCCATGACGCTGTTCGGCCACCTCGATGAGGCCGGGCCAATTTTCACCCAGGTTCTTGAGCTTTATTTCGAAGGCCAGCCCGATCCGCTGACCGAGCGTGCCCTGGCGGCCAGCCCGGACGGCGCGGAAGAGACGGGCGGGGACTTACGGGCTGGCTGCCAGCCGTGAAGCGCCCCGACGCCGACGCGGTCCGGGGCGACGCAAGCGCTGGCCGGGTGCCCTGGTGGGGCCTTGCCTCGTCGGCCGCCGCGCCGGTCCTGCTGGTCGCGGGCTGGGCGATCGCGGCCGAGCTTCAGCCGGACGGCCCGCACGCCTACGACTGGGTCAGGCAGACCGTGAGCGTGCTCGCCTCGCCGGGATCCGCCGACCGGTGGGTGATGACGCTGGCGTTCGTGCTGGTCGGCGCCTGCGACGTAGTGACCGGCCTCGCGCTCCGGCCGGCCGCGAAGGCGGGCCGGATCGTGCTGGTCGGCGGCGCCATCGGCGGCATGCTGGTCGCCGCGAACCCTGAGCCGGGTGGGGGCGGGACTTCCGCGCCGCACGCGTTCTTCGCGGCGGTCGGGTTCGTGGCGCTGACGATCTGGCCCGCGGCGGCGGTGTACTGGCAGGCCGCGCGGGCCCGCGCGCCGACCCCCTGGGCGCTCCGGCCAGCCGTGGCGGTCAGCGCGGCCTGGCTCACTGCCGCGCTGCTCGCCTGGTTCGTGATCGAACTCCTCGCCGGCCTCAGTCACCTGGGCCTGGCCGAGCGCGCGCTCGGGGAATTCCAGGCGGTGTGGCCGCTCATCGTCGTGCTGTCGTGCCGCTCGCGACCCGCCGCACCGCAAGGTGCGGACAACGCCGCCGACGGCGCCCAGCGAGGCTACGCTCGATCACGTGCCAGCAGAACAGGAACCGGAACCAGCTCTTAGCCAGCTCAACCTGCCCGTGCGGGACATGGGCGCGGCGCTGGCCTTCTACCGCCGGCTCGGGCTCCCGGTTGACGCCGCGCCCGGCGATAAGCACGCCGCGCTGCAGCTGGCTAACGGCATCTTGCTCGAACTCGACACCACCGACTTCGTCGCGACGTGGGACTCGAGCTACGACGGCCGGACCGGCGGCACCGCGGTGATCGGTTTCTCCGTCCCGACCAGGCAGGCCGTGGACGATCTGTACGCCAGGATGACCGGCGCCGGCTACCGGGGTTCGCAGCCGCCTTACGACGCCTTCTGGGGTGCCCGGTACGCGATCATCTGCGATCCCGATGGCAACGGCATCGGCCTGATGAGCCCGATCGATCCCGATCTCAGGTCCTGGCGCGCCGATTCCTGAGGTCACCTGCCGTTGGCGGCTGGCCGGAAAGCTTCAAGAACTTCAGTGAGAACGTCATCCCACGGGGCGGGCTCAAGTCCGAATGCGTTCCTCGCGGCGGATGAGTCCATCACGAAGTCCTCGCTGAACTGATACTCGGTTTCGCGAAGTTCTCGCATCAGCGGCGAAACGACCCCCATCACCCGCAGCGCGGCCCTCGGCAGGGTTCGCACCGGGACTGCCTTGACCCCGGCGACGCGGGCCAGGTCATCGACGGCCTGACGCTGGGTACGGGGCGGGTTGGATGGCGCGTGCCACGCCTTGCCCCAGGCGCTTTCGCGGGTCGCGGCGATGACCGCCATCGCGGCGACGTCTTTGGTGTAAGACCAGGTGTGCGGCCGGTCAGGCCGGCCGAGCACGGTGACCGCCTGGCCGCGCAGCAGCCTGGGCACGACCCGGTCGCCGAGAACCGCGTTAGCGCCCCGGCCGACGTAGTCCGAGGCCCTGACCTCGGTCGCCCTGATCCGGCCCGCCTCGTGCGCGGCGAGCGCGTCGTGCCACATCTTCGCCCGGACCTTGCCCTTGGCGCCGGTCGCGGCCAGTGGGGTGTGCTCGGTCATCGGATGCTCACTGTCGTAGCCGCCGCTGCCGCCGGCCGAGCCCGCCGAGCCCGCCGAGCCGGCCGCCGGACCGTAACCGTAGAGGTTGGAGATGGTGACGAGGACCGCGCCGCTGGTCTGCGCCGCGTGGAGCAGCGACTCCGCGATGGGCGGCCACATCGTGGTCCAGCGGTGATACGGCGGGTTGGCGCAGTTGTAGATCGCCGCAGCGCCCTCAGCGATGGCCGCCATGGCCGAAGCGTCGGCCGCGTCCGAGGCTGTGCGTTCGGCGCCGATGTCGTCGGGGCCCGAGCCCGACCTGGTCACGATCTTGACCCGCTGGCCCTTCGCCGCCAGCAGCCGGGCGACGCCCGAGCCGATCGGCCCGGCGCCGACTACTACGTGGAGTTCGCATCGATCATCTGTCATGTCAGTGCACCCTTTCGGGCTGCCGTCGGTCTGTCTGCTGCTCCGATTAGAGAGCACCGCTCTTATACTTGGAAGCATGCCGCAGGCTGCCTTCACCTGTCAAGAGCACCGCTCTGATTTGTTGCCATCGCTCTTGTTTCGTGGCACTATCCCGGTATGACTGAACGAGCGACTTCCGTGCCCAGGACCGCCCGCGAACGCGCCCGCGCGGAGATCACCAGGGAGATCCTCGACGCGGGCCGCCGCTACCTGGCGACCGAAGGCGCGGCCGGGCTCAGCCTGCGCGCGATCGCGCGTGACCTCGGCATGGCATCATCGGCCATCTACCGCTACGTGGCCAGCCGGGACGAGCTCCTCACCAGGCTCATCATCGACGCCTACGATTCACTCGGCGCCGCCGCCGAGGCCAGCGAGGCAGCGATCGGCCGCGCGGACCTGGCCGGCCGCTGGGCGGCCATTTGCACGGCGGTCAGGGACTGGGCGATCGCTCACCCGAACGAGTATTCACTGATCTACGGGTCGCCTGTGCCCGGCTACGTCGCCCCCGAAGACACGATCGGCCCGGCCAGCCGGGCGTCGCTGCTGCTCGTGCAGATCCTGATCGACGCCGCGGGCGGCTCGGGCGGCTCGGGCGGCTCGGGCGGCTCGGGCGGCTCGGGCGGGTCCGGGGCCGGGGCCGGGCCGGCAGCGTTGCACGGGGCGCTCGCGCCGATCCGCGCCGTGCTCCCGGCCGAGGTCCCGGACACGATGATCCAGGACGGCCTGATGGTGTGGTCGGCGCTGTTCGGGGTGATCTCGTTCGAGCTATTCGGCCAGTACCGCAACGTCATCGGCGATGACTCCGGCGACCGGGACGCGTTCTTCGCCGAGTGCGTCATCCACTGGGCCCGCCAGGTCGGCCTGAGCCAGGTCGACGCAGCCTGAGCCAGGTCGCGTTGCAATTAGCGATACCAGCACGACAGCAACGTCGCCGCCCTCTTGCCGCAAGACCGGGACCCTTACTGCGGAGCTACCGGTGCGATGTTCCGTGAACGTGGACAGCATCAGGTCGGGCCATGTTGCTGTTGCGGGCCATCGGGTAACGGCAACGCGGCCCTTCCTGATGCTCTGGGGACGACAACAGGGAGGGCCACGTTGCTCACGCCGGACGTCCGCAACAGCAACAGGGAGGGCCACGTTGCTCACGCCGACCCAGCACGCCAGGCCCGGGTCGGGTTTCACCCGGCCGCCCGGTCTCCCGGGCGACGGAGCAACCAAGGCTCGCATCGCTGGCTAACGGCGAGAGGCCCGCAAACAAATGGCTGATGACGCGTTGCCGTCCATTCAGGCGACATCGTGGCCTTTCACGCGTTAGTGCCTTGCGCGCCAGCTCGCGTAGTCCGACACTGACGTGCGCGAGTGTTGCTGACGCCATTTCGCGACCGTTCCGCATGGTAAGCATCCGGGCAAGGAGTGCCTGATGGAGGCGCTGAAGTGGGTCGGCTGGGTACTCGCCGTCGCAGGCGCTGGCCTCGCGATCACCGGCATCGTGTTGCACGGCCACGGCTCCGTTACGCTCGCCACCTTGCTCAGCGTCGGCATCGGGACATTGTTGATGGGCCTGACCTTCATTGGCTCGTCCGCCATTGCCGTCGAGCAGGAACGAGTCAAGGCGCAGGTGCTCGCCACCGGGCTCGCGGGCACCGCGACGATCGTCGACGTGAAGCCGACGGGCATCTCGTTCAACGACGAGCCGCAGTGCAAGATCACCGTCAACGTGTCCCTGCCAGAACGGCTGATCTACCAGGCCACGATCAAGGAAGTGAGCTCGCCTGCGCGGCTTGCCCGGTACAAGGTCGATGCGGTGTTCCCCTGCCGGGTCAAGCCCCATGACCTTTCCCGCGTGGTGCTCATTTTCGGGGTGAGCCAGCTGGGTGGTGCCGGGTCCGGGAGGTTCTCGTCTTACCGTGGAGGGTTTCCGGGTTCCTGAAGGAGCGTTGTCGCATGAAGGAGGGTTGTCGTCGTATAGTCCGGTCAACTCTCCTAGATGCGAAAACCCTCCTGCACGAACCCGAGAACCCTCCTGCGAGAGCAGCCTCACCCCGAAAGAGCCGCACCCTTGTGGCATTGCTGGCGCTCCAGCGCCTCCGTTGTGACGTTGCTGGGCCTGTCGCGGGGCTCCTTCGCGGTCAGGCTACTGGCGATAAGTTCGACACCGAGGCGAGCAACTCCGCACGGGCTCGTTCGACCGCGGCCAGGATGGCGCCGCGCAGGACCGGGCCGTCTTTGAGGCCGGTCGGCACGACCCGCGGGCTGGCCGGGCAGAGCCGGCCGACCTCGACGGCGACCCGGTTGGCAAGAGCCGAGCCGCCAGCAAGGCCCACCTCGCCGCCGAGCACCACCAGGCCGGGATCGAGCACGACCGAGATCGCGGCGATCCCGGTCGCCACCCGGCCGGCCAGCTCGGCCAGGAAACCTTCCCCCCGCTGATCGCCCGACGAGGCCGCCTCAACGGCCGCGCTCACCGCCGCCGCCGCGCTCACGGCCTTGAAACCGAAGTCAGCGGCCAGGGGCAGTACCGCCTGCGCTCCGACCAGCGACTGGAACGCGCCCGTCGCCGGGTGATCAAGGTCAGTCGGCTGCTGGGCACCGGGCACTGGCAGGTAGCCGATCTCACCGGCCGCCCCGCCGACGCCCCGGTGCAGCCGGCCGCCGAGCATCGTCGCGAGGCCAAGGCCGACCCCGATCCAGACCAGCACGAAATCCTCGACGCCGGCGGCGGCGCCGAAGGCCTGCTCGGCCATGGCGGCGAGGTTCACGTCGTTCTCGATCGTCACCGGCCGCCCGAGGTCGGCGCTCAGCGCCTCGTGCACGCCCTCGTGCCAGGCGGGAAGGTTCACCGCGAGCCGCAGGTCGCCGGTGCGCGGGTCAAGCACGCCAGGCGTCCCGATCACGAACGCGCGCAGCGCGTCGGGCGAGATCCCCGCCACCGCGCAGGCCCTCGCCACGGCGCCGCGCACTAGCTCGACCGGGTCACCCGAGCCGTTGGGGTCGACGCTGACCGTACTGACGATCTCGCCGGTGACGTCGGCGACTCCGGCTCCGACCTCGTCGCGCTCGACATGCAGGCCGGCGACGTACGCGGTGGAGGGCACGACGGCGTAGACGGCCGCGTTCGGGCCGCGGCCGCCGGCCTGCTCGCCGGCGACTTCGACCAGGCCGCGCTCTTCGAGCCTGGACAGCAGCTGCGACGCCGTCACCTTCGACAGGCCCGTCCGCTCGCCAAGCTGAGCCCTGGTCAGCGGACCGTCGGTCAGCAGCAACTCGAGCGCGGCCCGGTCATTCAACTCTCGCAGCAAGCTTGGTGTGCCTGGCCGTCGCTCCATGCCGCCCCCTCCGCTCTCTCCCCGCAACCGTCGTGGCGAGCTGAATACCAGCCTCAATATCTCAATCTCGCAACAGACTCTATCTTATAGGAAAGTTTCCTGTTAGTTTCATCGTCAGACCTCGGAGCGGCCAGGAAACTAGGCCGCAAAGGCCACCCTAGCGACACCGCAGGGAAGGGAGATCGAGCAGTGAATGTCACCAGATCGGCAGCCGCGATCGGGGCTGTCATCGCGCTCGCAGCAGCCGCGGCAGGATGCGGCGGAAGTAACAGCACATCATCATCATCGTCAGGTGCAGCGCCAGCCAAACTAACCGTCTGGCGCATGGGATCATCCATCCCTTCTCAGGTCACCTGGATGAACGGAGTCGTCAAGCAATTCCACGCCAAATTCCCCGCCTTCAAGCACACCAAGGTGGTCGTGGACTGGATTCCCTGGGGCAACCGGACTACCGACTGGACCAACGCCCTGACCAGCGGCAAGGGCGGCCCTGACATTACCGAGCTCGGCAACACCGACACGCCGGGCATCGCGACGCAGGGCGCTCTCGCCAATATCACCACCGACGTCAAGTCCTGGTCGTCTGGCTCCTCGATTATCTCGGGCAACCTCGCCAACGACACGGTCAGCGGCTCAAACTTCGCCGTTCCGTGGTTCGGCGGCGTGCGGGGCATCTGGTACCGCAAGGACGAGTTCTCCAAGGCCGGCATCACCTCAGCGCCGACCACCTGGGCTGAGCTGCTCGCCGACGCCAAGCTGCTGCAGAAGAAATTCCCTGGCACCTTCGGCCTCGGCGCGCCGAGCGACTACACCAACGCGATCGTCAGCTTCATCTGGGGAGCTGGCGGCCAGGTCGCGGTGCAGCAGGGCGGCAAGTGGGTCGCTCAGCTCACCAGCCCCGCCTCCGAGGCCGGTATCAAGTTCTACGCCGACCTCTTCCTGACCCAGCACCTGTCACCGTCCAAGTACGTCGGCCAGACCGAGCTCGGCGCGCCGGGCGCCACGTCAGGCGGCTCCAACCAGGACTTCGCCGAGGGCAAGCTCGACATGTACATCGACGGCCCCTGGGCCGAGGCGGAACTGGCTACGGTCAGCAAGAAGTTCGAGTCGCAGTGGGCATCGTTCCCGATCCCGAGCGAGAATGGCCCCAACCCAGCACCCGCCTTCGCCGGTGGCTCTGACCTGGGCGTCTGGGCCAAGAGCCCGAACAAGGCCGCGGCCTGGGACCTGGTCACCATGATGGACAGCCCGCCCAACGCCACCACGTTCGCCAACAGCCAGGGCTTCTTCCCCGAGTTCACCAGCGCGCTGTCCAACCCGGCGTACTCGAGCAGCCCCGTCCTGTCCGGCTTCGCCAAGGCCGCCGGCTTCACCCAGATCTCCCCGCTTAACTCCAAGAACTGGGCAACCGCCGACGCTACCGACGCGATCATCCCGACGATGATGAAGGCGCTGATGCAGGGCGCCAACTTCACCGCCACCGTCACCAAGGCCAACACCGAACTACAGAATGTCCTGAACACGGGCAGCGAGTCCTAGCACTCGCCAGGCGTCCCGGCCGGCGTTGGCCCAGGGGCAAATCCCCTGGGCCAGCGCCGCCCTATCGCAGGCAGGTCTCCGGCCAACATCCCGTTCAAAGCCTGAAGGCTTGTCTTTCCAGGAAGGACAGCGGCGACTATGGCTAACACAGTTGAGCAGCGCGCGAGGACGATCCCCGCGAGTCCCCCGGCCAGGCGAGCGGGCAGCGCGCCAGGCATCCGGGGCGACGGCCTGCGCGGGTTCGTGCGGCGGCACCGGCTCGCGCCGTACCTGCTGCTCGCCCCGGCGCTGGCCGGCATGGCGCTCGTGCTCCTCTGGCCGCTGGCCCAGGTGGTCGGCTACTCGTTCCAGAACTACGGCCTCCCCCAGGTCACCGGGGCCGAGCCGCTGCAATGGGTCGGGCTGGCCAACTTCATCGAGACGTTCAAGGACTCCGAGTTCTGGCTCTCACTGCGGATCACGGTCCTGTTCGCGGCCGTGGCCGTCCCGCTGACACTGGTCGTCGGCACGGCGGTCGGCCTGCTGCTGAACCGGCTCGGCAAGAAGATGGCCGTGTTCGTGAGCACGTCAGCGCTGCTGGCCTGGTCGGTACCGCCGGTCGCGGCCAGCGTGCTGTTCTACTGGCTGTTCAACCCCGACGGCGGCCTGGTCGACTGGACCCTCGCGCGAATGCCGCACTGGCTGGTCGGCAGCACCGACTGGGCCGGCTTCAACTGGACCACGTCCGACGCGCTGCACGCCTACACCGTGCTGCTGCTGCTCGTGGTCTGGCAGGCGTTCCCGTTCATCGCCGTCACGGTGCTGGCCGGGCTCAAGACGGTCCCGTCTGAGTTGTACGAGGCCGCGCGGGTCGATGGCGCGAACCCGGTACAGGTTTTCAGGAAGATCACCTATCCGCTCCTGAAGCCGATTTTCCTGGTGCTGCTGCTTTTCTCGGTAATCTGGGACTTCAATATCTTCACGCAGACGTATCTGCTGACCGGATTCCCCGGTAACCGCGATGAATTCAACCTCTCGCTCTACATCTATGACAAAGCATTCCAGTTCCCCCCGAGTTACAGCCTGGGCGGCGCGCTGGCGCTGATCTTCACGCTGATTTTGCTGGTCGTGACTGTGGGCTATGTGCGAGCTTCGGTACGGCAGGGGGCCCTGACATGACAGACACAGCCATGACAAACACCGCCATGACGACGTACTCGATGAACCGGGCGAGTGCCGGGAAAAGACTAAGATCTTTTAGCTTGAATGGAATTGGGGTGCTGGTCGCCCTCGTCACGCTTTTCCCGGTGCTGTGGATGATCAGCACGGCGTTCAAGCCGTCGCAGGAGATTTACAGCCAGACGCCGCACCTGCTGCCGTCGCATCCGACGTTCGGGAACTTCTCGAACGTGATCGGAGGGCAGGCGTCGGGGATCGGCTCGGTATTCCTCTTCTTCCGCAACAGCATCAGCGTCGCGCTCGCGACCGTGCTGCTCGCCTCGCTGCTTTCGCTGCTCGCCGCCGTAGGGGTGGCGCGGTTCAGGTTCAGGTTCCGGGCGTCGTTCCTGATCATGCTGCTGATCGTGCAGATGATCCCGGGGCAGGCGCTGATCATCGCGCTGTTCCTTGACTTCTCCAGCATCGGCTTTACGCAGAACCTGCTCGGGCTGATCGTCGTGTACTCGGCGCAGGCGCTGCCCATCTCCATCTGGATGCTGCGCAACTTCGTCGCGACCGTGCCGCGCGAGCTCGAGGAGGCGGCGGCCATCGACGGCGCGACGGCACCCCGGGTGTTCTGGCGGATCTTGTTCCCGCTGGTCGCGCCTGGCCTGGTGGCGACGAGCATCTTCGCGTTCATCACCGCGTACAACGAGTTCATCGTGGCGCTGACGTTCCTTGGTCAGGCGCATTCGAGTTACACCTTGCCGATTTACGTGACGTATTTCTTCGGGCGCGGCGGCGCCCAATGGGGGCCGATCATGGCAGCGTCCACTTTGTACACGATCCCGGTGATGATCTTCTTCCTCATCGTGCGGCGCAGGCTCGTTGGCGGGCTCGTAGCCGGGGCGGTGAAGGGATGACCACGCACTCTATCGCCGACGCCTCCCTGGCCAGGCTGGCCGACGGCCTGCTGATCCCGCCGTTCCCTGGCTACTCCGCACCGGCCTGGGTGCTCGCCGCGCTGACGGACGGGCTCGCGGGCGTGACGGTGTTCGGCCCGAACATCGGAGGGCAGGCGCAGCTTGGCTCGCTGATCGCGTCGCTGCGGTCCGCGGCTGACGAGCCGCTTGTCGCGATCGATGAGGAGGGCGGCGACGTCACCAGGATCGCGCACCTGAGCGGCTCGCCCTATCCGGGCAACGCCGCGCTCGGCGCCGTCGACGATCCTGCGCTGACTCAGTCGGTCTACCTCGCGCTTGGCCGCGACCTGGCGGCGCTCGGGGTCAACCTGAACCTGGCGCCGTCGGTCGACGTCAACACCGCCGCCGACAACCCGGTGATCGGCACCCGGTCGTTCGGGGCTGACACCGGGCTCGTGACCAGGCACGCGGTTGCCGCGGTGACCGGCTTGCAGGCCGCCGGGGTCGCCGCGTGCGCCAAGCACTTTCCTGGCCACGGCAGCACCAGCAACGACAGCCACCACGTGATCGCCGCCGTCGACGGCTCGCTGGACGTGGTCAAGCGCCGTGACCTGCCGCCCTTCGCGGCGGCGATCGAGGCCGGCGTCCGCGCCGTGATGCCGGGTCACCTGCGGGTGCACGGGCTCACGGGAGATCTCCCCGCATCGTTGTCCGCGGCTGCGCTGACGGGGCTGCTGCGCGGCGAGCTTGGGTTCACCGGCGTGATCGTCTCCGATGCGCTGGAGATGCGGGCGGTGAGCGGGCCGTTCGGGATCGCGCACGCGGCCGTGCTCGCGGTGGCGGCCGGCACGGACCTGCTGTGTTTCGGCCGTGACACCGATGAGCCGACCTATGTGTCGGTGCGGGACGCGCTGGTCGAGGCCGTGCGGTCGGGCCAGCTCCCCGTCGCCAGGCTGGAAGAGTCGGCCGCGCGGGTAGCAGACCTCCGTGGCTGGGCCGCCGCGCGGCGGTCCAGCCACGGAAACCAAAACGGCAGCGGTGCCGGCGTGCGGTGCCAGTGCCGGTGGTGCTGCCGAGGTGGGGCTCGTCGCGGCACGGCGGGCGATCCAGCTCACGGGCACGCCGCAGCCGATGGCCAGCCCGTTGCTCGTCGAGTTGGTCCCGCCGTCCAACATTGCCGTCGGGACGGTGCCGTGGGGCCTGAGCGCCTGGGTTCCGGCCGACAGCGTGCGCCGGATCGCTACGACGGCGGGTGTCAACGGGTCTGGCGGGCCTGGCGGGGCGGGCGGCGCGGTTCGGGACGTGCTCGCGGCGGCGGCCGGGCGGTCGCTGCTCGTCGTCGTCCGGGACGCGCATCGTTACCCCATGGCTCAAGAGATCGTCCGCGGGCTACTCGACACCAGGCCAGATACCGTTATTGTCGAAATGGGTCTGCCTGTATGGCATCCTCCTGCACAGGTGTACCTTGCTACATTCGGGGCAACTAGTGCCAGCAGCCTGGCGACCGCCCAGTTGCTGGGCCTGACGAGTGAGGAGAGCTCCCGTGGGCCAGATCGTCCTTGACCAGGTCACGAAGGCGTACCCAGGCGATGTCCGTGGCATCGACGAGCTCAGCCTGGACATCAGCGATGGCGAGTTCATGGTCCTGGTCGGCCCGTCTGGCTGCGGGAAGTCGACCGCGCTGCGGTCGATCGCCGGGCTCGAGGAGATCACGTCCGGCACGATCTCGATCGGCTCGCGGGTCGTCAATGACCTGCCGCCCAAGGATCGCGACATCGCGATGGTCTTCCAGAACTACGCGCTATACCCGCACATGACGGTCGAGCAGAACCTGGCGTTCGGGCTGCAGCAGCGCAAGACGCCCAAGGACGAGATCAAGCGCCGGGTCAACGAGGTGGCCGGCCTGCTCGGCCTGTCCGACTACCTCAAGCGCAAGCCGGCGGCGCTGTCCGGCGGCCAGCGCCAGCGCGTGGCCATGGGCCGGGCGATCGTGCGGGAGCCGCAGGCGTTCCTGATGGACGAGCCGCTGTCGAACCTCGACGCCAAGCTCCGGGTGTCCATGCGCGCATCGCTGTCACAGCTGCATGACCGGCTGGGGGTGACGACCGTCTACGTGACCCACGACCAGGTCGAGGCGATGACGCTCGGCCAGCGGGTCTGCGTCATGCTGGACGGCAAGCTGCAGCAGGTCGACAGCCCGCAGACCCTGTTCAACTCGCCGGTGAATCTTTTCGTCGCCGGCTTCATGGGCTCGCCCGCGATGAACTTCGTCAACGCCGAGCTAGTCCGCGACGACGGCCCGGCGGTCGTGTTCGCCGACTGCAGGCTCCCTGTCCCCCAGGAGCTCTTCACCACGCGCCCCGGCCTTGACACGTACTTCGGCCGCGACGTCATCCTCGGCATCAGGCCGTCAGACTTCGAGGACGCCAGCCTGGCCGACGCGAGCTGGCCGCGCCTGTCCGCCCGCGCCGACGTGACGGAGGCGCTCGGCACCGAGATTCACGTACTGTTCAGGATCGAGGCACCCCCGGTCAAGCACGCCGCGCTGGGCCAGGCCGCCTCCGCAGGCAGTGAGGACGACGACGCCGCGCTGCCGCTCGGCGGCGGCAAGTCCCTCTGGACCGCCCGGGTCGCAGCCCGCAGCACGATCACCGCGGGCCAGCCGGTCGAACTAGCCGTGCAGACGTCGAACCTGCAGTTCTTCGACGCGGGCACGGGCCTGTCGATCGGCCACCCCCAGGCCAGCCCGGCCGTGGCCGCCGACGCCGTCCCCGAGGCCAGCTAGCAAGCAGTCCGGCCAGGCCGCGCGGGCCGGCCAGGGCGACGGCACCGGTGCGATGTTCCGTGATCATGGTCGTGAGCATGATCACGGAAGTTAGCCAAGGTCAGGACAGGTGCAGGGTTCCGTGAGCATGCCATCGTTCATGACCACGGAACTTCAGCCGGGTGCCTTCGCTGCCCGGATGCTTCCCTGCCCAGCGCCGGCGCCCCGGCCTGGCGCTGGTGGTGCGGCCCGGATTCCTGGTGCCGCAGGCCCGGTAACGCTCCGCTCTGGGGTACGTAGCTACTGTTCGTCCTGCTCGACGCCGACAAGAGCTGACGGGGGTGGGCTCGTGGCGTGGTTTCTCATCGTGACCGCCGGAATCTTCGAGACCGGGTTCGCCGTGCTGCTCAAGCTGAGTCACGGCCTCACCCAACTATGGCCGACGGTCGGCTTCGCCTTCTGCGCGCTCATTAGTTTCAGCTTGCTCACGATTGCGCTCGGCAAGCTTGAGGTCGGCCCGGCGTACGCGGCCTGGACTGGCATCGGCGCGGTCGGGACCGCCGCGATTGGCATCATCGCGCTCGGCGAGTCCGCGTCCACGCTCAAGATCGTGTCCATCGGGCTAGTACTGATCGGCGTGATCGGCCTGAACCTGGCCGGCGTCACCCGCTAAGTCCATCCCGCCATGGAGGCGGTGCCCGCTCGCACCATTCGCAACGCACATACCACCCGCATCACCGGTAGTCAGGCAAGGTCGCCCGCCCGCGGGGTGCCGCCAGGCGCGGCCGAGGCGGGACTGGCCGTGGGCCGAAGCGGACTCGCGCTAGGCCGAAGCGGAACTGGCACTAAGCTGGCCCAGGAATGTCGCAATGGCGGGCTTGGAGCGGCCCGAGCCGCTGCGGGCAGGCCCAGCAATGTCACAACGGCCGCGCTATCACGCCTGCAATGTCACAACGCGGGGCCTCTGGTCCGCCCGACCGAGTCGGGCTCGGGCTCGAACAGGGCAGCACCCTTAGCTTCGGAGCGTAACTAGACCCCCGCTGAGGAACACATGAGCAGATTCCAGCCTGATTCGCTGGCGTACGGGTTGGGCGCGATGTGGGCGGTTTCCGGCAAATGGCCGGTCTTGGTACGGATCGATCCGGCCACGCTGCGGGCCGAACTGGCGACCGCCCTTCCAGGTCCGGAGGACAGCAGCGACCGGAAAGGCCCTACTCAGATCACCGTGGGCGCTGGCGCGGTGTGGGCCGCGTCACCCGGCCAGCAGCGTGTTGTCAGGGTCGATCCGCTTACGGGGCGGGCGAGCCTGATCGAGTTGCCGTTCCGCCCGTTCGGGATAGCTGCCGGTGCCGGCGGGCTCTACGCGGTGGGTGACACCGGCGACGGGCGGCTCGCCGCCATCTCCGCCGACGGCGGGCTGCGCGTGCGCCAACTCGGCACAGGGCTCCGGCTGGTCGCCACGGCCGGCGACCCAGCCAGCGACCCAGCCGACAGCCCAGCCGGCGATCTGATCTGGACCGTGGATGACCCGGCCGCTACCGTGCTCGCGGTCGATGCGAGCACCCTTGAGGTAGTCGCCACGTTCAGCAACGTCGGCCGCCCCGACTCGCTCCTGCCCGGCAAGAGCTCGGCTAGTTACATCTCGTGGCGCGAGTCCGAGTACGTGGACGCCGACGGCTTCCCTGGCCGCCATACCTATCTCGGGCGCGGCGGGCCGTTCATCGACCTGTTGCACCTTGACGCGGCGAGCGGCGAGCTCAGCAGGCTGACCGAGCACTGCCCGGGCACCGAGGCCGTGGCAAGCCAGGGCGGCATCTGGGTCGCGGACCACCGAGACCGGGACCTGCCCTACCCGGAACTGCTCAGCGCTGACCCGATCTCGACCGTGCACCTGATGGACGGCGCCGGAACCACGCTGAGGTCGGTCGATGTGCCCGGCCAGCTCAGCTCCCTCGCGACCGACGGGGTGGGCTTGTGGGTCACTGGCTTCCGCCGCACCAGGCAGCAAGACGTGACAACCGTGCTCGACCGGGCCGGCGAGATCGTAGGCGAGGTTGACTTCAGCTCCGTCGATGTCACGCCATGGCTGAGCCAGCCAGCGCCACGTAAGCGATGGCCCGAGGGCGAATTCCTCACCAGGACCGCCAGGTCGCTGACGGACTCACTGACCGGACCATGGCTTTCGGAAGGCAGGTTCCGCGTGAGTCCGCAACCCCCGATCAACCCGGCATTCCGGCTTGATCGCGTCGAGATCCTGCCGGACGGCGACGATCCCCGGATCGCGGTGCTCTTTCGCTGGTCCGGCCACGACGACCTGTTCGGCGCCGCCAGCACGGTCACGCGCGCGCTCCGGCGCGGCACCCCGGACGAACGCGCGGGCTTCATCGTCACCCATCTGCAGGAAACACTGCTGGCCCGCGGCATCGAGCAGGCGGTCAGGGACACCCGGGACGGCATCACCTGGCTCCGCTGGCCCAACTCAGCGCTGTGAGTCCCCAGCAATGCTCTTCAGCCGAGCAATGACCGCGACAGGATCCCGATGGAGCACCAGGACTGAGATGCCTTAGGGCAACAGCCCTTCGTCATAGGCCCATTTGAGGAACCCGGCGCCGTCTGTGGGCAAGGCCATGTCCGTTGCACCGAGCTGATCGATCATCTTGATGGCATCGTCCTCCTCGAGCTTGCCGCTGCGAGTGGAGTTGGCGATCAGCCATAGCGTTCCATGCACCTCTATTTGATCCCGCTTGGCCGCGCGCGTACCTGCTCGCTCGTCGATGATCACGGTGCCGCCATGTACTCTGGCCCAGGCAAGCGCGGCGGCCTCACCGTTGTTGCGCTCTAGTCCTCCGCCAAGTTCGGCCTTGTAACGCGCAAAGGCGGCGATTTCCTCGATTTCCGTTAATTCGACGACATCTAGCCATGGCAAGCGAAGCACGGCCGCGATAGCGGGATACCTCGCAATACCGGCCATTATTTCCTTAATTACCTCAGCGGGAGCAACGCATCGGTAACCTGCCGAGATATTCTCTAGAACCGGAAGAGCGCTCGCGCGAGCGAAATGACTCAGCGGGGTGTTGTCGAAAACGAGAACTCTCATAGCATTCCGTCAAATTCCGGACGCAGCGACTCTAGGGGCAGCGGTCGCTGTTCCGGGAGTTCCTCGATCGTCACGGTCCCCCAGAGCAGCTCAGCTGTTCGGGCCGCCGAGAGCTTGCCTACCTGATAAGCGCTCATGACGCGCGTGCCGTATTGCGGCGGAACCGCAGGCGGCTGAAGCTCGGGTTCCCAGCGCTCGCCGAGCGCGATGAAATCTGCGGCATTCGGCGGCGCGCTCGTCAGCTGCTGGTGCTTCGCTGAATCTATGAGACCAAGATTGCGCAGCTGGGTGCAGGTGGCACTCCAGCTCGCGCGGAACATGACCGAGATCGCGACCGCCGCCAGCCGGGCATCCGCGTCCGCCCGCTTGTGCCACAGCGCGGTGACGGGCTCGCGCGGCAGGAGAAGATGAGCCGCGAAAGCATTGATCAGCCTCTCCATATCATCGCTGCCGCTGACGGTGATCTCAGGTGCGTAGGCGTCCCCAAGAAGGTGGTGACCAAGCTCATGCGCGAGAGAGAATCGACGCCGTCCCGGATCCGTGCTTCCGTTCACCAGCGCGGCGCCAAGGCTTCCAACTTCAACGTAAGCGGCGTCACCAGCAGGCTCGCCTAGGTCGAGTGAGAAGGCCAGCAAGCCCACGCGCTCGCAGGCACGCTGCAGGTCGTACAGCGGACCGTCAGGTATCGCAATGAGGTCGCGCGCTTGCGCGGCAAGCTGCTCTGCGCCTGCGACATCGGAAGGGAGATCCAGGCTAGGCCTTTCTGCCGCATCGACAAGGATTCGCTGCCGAATGAGGAACGAGACATCGCGGGCCAGGCGATCGATCGAAGTATCGAGCAGGCGAGAGCGCCCTCCAGCAAGCGCGTCAGACCGACGGCTGACAACTGATGGCAGCGACTCGACGACAAACCAGTCAATCGGCCGGTCGAGCACCGAAGCGACAGCCAGCAACTCACTTGCTGAGACTTTCCGGACTCCAGTCTCGATCTTGGCTACGGCTGTTCGGTCTAGCCCGATAGCGCGTCCAAGGTCAGCTTGAGTTATCTCCGCTTCCTGCCGCGCCTGCGCGACACGCCGCCCGAGGTCAGCCACTGACACAGAGTCACTACCAGCCATGATGCGATTTTCGCACATTGGTGATGGGCTGTCGAACTGCTAGCTGCGGCCTCAGCGGCGAGGCCGGTCGGCCCCGCTCAGGAGCGAGCCTGATCCGCGGGCTTTCTCGCTAGGTGGCGACCCAGGCAGCGCGCCACCTCGGTGGCCAGGATCGCCTGGCCCCGGGCGTTGAGGTGCAGGCCGTCGGAACTGTAGATCGGCTCGGCGCCAGCCGGATGGCGGGGCAGGTCCACGTAGAGAGCGCCGAGGTCGCAGGCGATGCCCTCGATCGTGCCGGACAGTGCCGCGATCCGGTCGCGCATGACCTCGCGGTACCGGTCGGCGACGTAGGGCGAGGCGGTGATGTCGAACAGCCCGGTCATGATCACCGTGGCCCCGGCGCCGGCGAGCGCGGCGACCACGGCCGCGATGTCGGCACCGGTTGCGTCGGCGTCGAAGCGGGGCCTGAGCAGGTCGTTCCCACCTGACAGCACCGCCACCACGTCGGGGGCGAACTCCAGCGCCTGCGCCAGCTGTCCCTGCCTGACCTCGCAGGCCAGGGCCTCGGGCGTGCCGAGGTTGAGCACGGCGAGCCCTGGCTGCCCGGCCCGCAGCCACTGCGCCACCCGGCTGAACCAGGACCGCGTGACATATCCGTCCAGCGCCTGCGTCACCCCGGCGGCCCCGCTATCCCCCACGGCGGCGAACCGTGCCCACGGGGCACCGCGCAGTAATAGCGCCGCTTCCCCGGCATCGGGCAGGTAAGGGTCAGCAGCCTCGGTCGGAGCTGGCCTGTTCTTCGTCATGAAAGCTCCCTTCACGGCATCGCCCTCATCATCGCCACCTGGCAGCAGATGATGAAGCCCAGGTCAGCGGCCTGTCAGCCGGTCATCAGAGCGGTCGCCCAGCATGGCAGACATGGATCAGACCGTGGATCACACGCAGGCGCCGATTCCCGACTTTCCCATGCAGCGAACGTGCCCGTGGCTGCCGCCGCCGGATTACGCGGCGCTGCGCAAGGAGCCCCCGCAGCAGGTCAGGCTGCCCAGCGGGGCATTCGCGTGGCTGATCACCCGGCACGAGGATGTGCGGACCGCGCTCGGGGACCCCAGGCTCAGCGCGGACCACAACAATCCCGGCTACCCGCTGCGCATCCAGGTGCCGCCGACCCCGCGCGGGCAGTCTTTCCTGCGGATGGATGACCCTGAGCACGGCAGGCTGCGGCGGATGGTGCTGCCGCAGTTCACCGCCAGGGCGAGCAAGGCGATGCGGCCGACGGTCGAGCGCTTCATCGGCCAGTTGCTCGACGAGTTAGCGCTGAGCCCGAGGCCAGCGGACCTCGTCGCCAGGTTCACCCAGCCGCTGCCCTGCATGGTCGTCGGCTCGATCCTCGGCGTCGCCGACGCCGATCAGCGCGTCTTCGCGAAAATGACCGGGGCGATCCTGTCCCAGGACACAACGCCGGCCGAGGTCTACGCCGCCGCGCTCGACATGGGCGCTTACCTTGAGCGGCTGATCACGCAGAAGCGGCAGAACCCGGGCGACGACCTGCTCAGCGAGCTAGTCACCAAGCACGTAGCCGCCGGCGACCTCACCATCGACGACCTCATCGCGATGGCGAGGCTGATCCTGGTGGCCGGCGACGAGACGACGGCCAAGCAGCTCGCGCTCTCCGTGTTCGCGCTGCTGCGCAGCCCGGAACTCGTCGCCGACCTGCGCCGCGAGCCCGGGCTGATCAAGCCGGCCGTCGCCGAGCTACTGCGATACTTCTCGGTCTCCGAGGACAACATGGGCCGGGTCGCCATCTCCGACACCGAGATCGGCGGCGCGCGGATCGCGCGGGGCGAGGGAATCATGGTGGCGATCCCGTCGGCCAATCATGACGAGCGGTTCTTCGCCGAGCCCGGCACGCTCGATTTCCGCCGAGATGCCAGCATGCACCTGGCCTTCGGCTCGGGACCGCACCACTGCCCTGGAGCGCCGCTCGCGGTTCAGGAACTCGAGCTCGCACTCCCGGCCCTGCTGACAAGGTTCCCCGGCCTCCGCCTGGCCGTCGGCGTCGAAGACCTGGACTTCCGATTCCCCCAGCTCGTCTACGGAGTCACCGCACTGCCGGTGACCTGGTAAACCCCGGAAGGCACCCCATGACCATGCTCGATCTGTACACGATCCCGCCGAAAGCCGATCACTGGAACGTGTCCCGCGCCGGCGAGACGCGCTTCAAGTGGGAGTACGGCGGCTCCCGCGATCGCCTGCTCACGCTCTACCAGAAGGGCAAGGACCGGCAGTGGGACGCTGCCGCCCGCATCGACTGGTCAATCGAGGTCGACCCGCTCAACCCGATCGGGCTGCCCGACGAGCTGGTGCCGATCGCCGGCTCGACCGCGTGGGAGCGGCTGGGCGCCACCGAAAAGGTGGCGGTCAAGCAGCACATCCAGGCGTGGCAGCTCTCCCAGTTCCTGCACGGCGAGCAGGCGGCCATGGTCTGCTCGGCCAGGATCGTCGACACCGTGCCCGACCTCGATGCCAAGTTCTACGCCGCGACCCAGACGATGGACGAGGCGAGGCACGCCGAGACCTACTCCCGCTTCCTGACGGAAAAGGTGGGCCTGCTCTACCCGATCACCGACCCGCTCTCCCAGCTCATCGGCGACACCCTCGCCGACTCGCGCTGGGACATCCCCTACCTCGGCATGCAGGTGCTGATCGAGGGACTGGCGCTGGCCGCGTTCGGCGTGTACCGGGATGTCGCGCCCGAGGGCTCGCTGGCCAAGCAACTGCTCACTTACATCATGCAGGACGAGGCCAGGCACGTCGCGTTCGGCCGGATCGCGCTCAAGGACTACTACCGCGAACTGACCGCCGCCGAACTGCGCGAGCGCGAGGAATTCGTCATCGAGGGCTGCTACCTGATGCGGGACCGCCTGCGCGGCGACGAGATCTGGGAGCACCTCGGCATGGACGTCGCCGAATGCACCGCCATCGTCGATGCCTCGCCGATGATGCAGGGATACCGCTCGTACCTTTTCAGCCGGATCGTGCCGGTGGTCAAGGACATCGGCCTGTGGAGCGGCAAGGTGCAGGACACCTTCCGCGAGATGGGCGTGCTCTCGCTGGCCGACGCGGACGCCGGAGAACTGTCGCAGCAGGACGAGCAGGTCGCCGAGAAACTCGACGCCGACCTCGCGGCCAGGCAGGCCGAGGTCGACAACACGATCAAGGCGGGCACCGCCTGATGACGAATCACACGTTTCCGGAGGGGTTAGGGGGGTCGTCCCCCCTGGCCGGTACCGCCGAGTTCGCGCGGCTATCGCTGGTGCCGGCGCCAGACCGCGCGGATGCGCTCGAGGCACTGGTCATCGCGGAGTTCCGGTCGGCCCTGATGCTGGCCGACCGCGATGACCTGCCGCTCGACGAGAGCTTCTTCGACCTGGGCCTGTCCTCGCTGCGCCTGGTCGAGGTCAAGGACCGGCTCGAATCGCTGCTCGGACGCACGATCAGCGCCAACGCCCTTTTCAACCGCCCGACGGTCGAGCGGCTGCTCGAATACCTCAGGGAGCGAGTGCTCGCCGACCTCTTCGCCGCGCCCGCGCCTGAGCCGCCCGGCCTGGAGGCCAGCTATGCCTAAAGACCACGAGCCGGTCGCCATCGTCGGCATCGGCCTGCGGTTCCCCGGCGGTAACCGCACCCTGGCCGACTTCGCCGGCTTCCTGCGCGACGGCCGCTCGGGGATCACGCCGGTGCCCGAGGGCCGCTGGGACGTGGCGGCCTTCACGCCGTCGGACGGCGAGGCCGGCGAGCAAGAGCCAGGCAAGATCCGCACCTGCGGCGGCGGCTTCCTCGACCGGATCGACGAATTCGACGCCCAGTTCTTCAACATCTCGCCCAAGGAGGCGAACTACGTCGACCCGCAGCAGCGGATGCTGCTCGAAACAGCCTGGCAGGCGCTAGAGAACGCGAACCTCAACCCGGCGCCGCTGCGGGGCGGCAACGGCGGCATCTACGTAGGGGCCAGCTCGGTCGACTACGCGCTGGAGTCGAACGACCTGGAGTACGCCGAGCTCGACGGTCACCTCGCCGCAGGCACCACGATCTTCCCGCTGTCGGGCAGGCTGTCGTACTTCCTCGGCTGGAACGGGCCGTGCCTGAGCGTCGACACCGCCTGCTCGTCCGCGCTGACGGCACTGCACCTCGCCGTCAGCGGGCTGCGCAACGGAGAGTGCGACATCGCGCTGTGCGGCGGGGTGAACGCCATCCACCATCCGCGGGTCATGGTGACGTTCAGCCACGCCAACATGCTCGCGCCCGACGCCCAGTGCAAGACCTTCGACGACGCGGCCGACGGCTATGTCCGGGCGGAAGGCTGCGGCGTGCTGGTGCTCAAGCGCCTGTCCGACGCGATCCGCGACGGCGACGACGTCCTCGCCGTCGTGCGCGGCACCGCTGTCGGCCAGGACGGCGAGAGCGCCGGGCTCACCGTGCCCAACGGCGTCGCCCAGGAGGCGACCATGCGCAAGGCGCTCGCCGACGCCGGCCTCGCGCCCGCCGACATCTCCTACGTCGAGGCGCACGGCACGGGCACGGCGCTCGGCGACCCCATCGAGATGGGCGCGATCAACGACGTGTTCGCCCAGTCGCACACCAAGGAAGCGCCCATAGTCGTGGCGTCGGTCAAGACCAACCTCGGTCATATGGAGCCGGCCTCGGGCGTCGTCGCCATCGTCAAGACCGTCTGCCAGCTGCGCGAGCGGCTCATCTACCCGCACCTGAACCTGCGGACGCCGTCCGGCCGCATCCCCTGGGACTCCTACCCCGTCACCGTTCCTACCACCTGCCAGCCCTGGGACGCCCCGGTGCGCCGCGCGGTCGTGAACAGCTTCGGCTTCGCCGGCACAATCGCGGCGGCGGTGATCGAGGAAGCCCCGCCTCTCCCGCGCCCGGCCGCCAGCGCCGACGACAGTGCGGCCAACGACAGCGCCGGCGCGATCTTCACCGTCTCGGCGAAGAACAAGGCGGCCCTGGCCAGGCAGCTCGCCGAGTACCAGCGGTTCATCGCGGCGCAACCCGATACAGACGTGGCTGACCTGGCCTGCACAAGCAACCTCGGCCGGAACCACTTCCCCGTCCGCGCGGCCGCCGCCGTCACCGACCTCGCCGAACTCGACGACCTCCTCGGCAAGCAGCTCACCGCCCTAAGCAAGGGCGGCCGCAGGAACGCGCGCCAGCACCGCAAGGCCGGCTTCCTCTTCGCCGGGCAGGGCAGCCAGTACCCGGGCATGGGCGCCGCCGCTTACCGGCAGTACCCGCTCTTCAGGCAGCTCACCGACGAATGCGACCAGCTCTTCGCCCCGCACCTTGGCGGGTCCATCAAGGACATCATGCGCGGCGAGGTGCCCGACCCCGGCGTGCTGCACCAGACCAGGTACACCCAGCCGGCGCTGTTCACGCTCGAGTACGCGCTCGCCAGCCTCTGGATGTCGTGGGGGATCCGCCCGGCGGTGATGATCGGGCACAGCATCGGCGAGATCACCGCGGCGGCCCTGGCCGGCGTGTTCTCCCTCGCCGACGCGGTCAAGCTGGTCGCCGCGCGGGCTCGCCTGATGCAGTCCGTGGCCGTGCCAGGCGGCATGGCAGCCGTGTCAGCCTCGGCGGCCGACGTCACTGCGGTGATCGACGGCTACGGCGACCTCACCATCGCCGCGATCAATTCGCCCCGGCAGTGCGTCATCTCCGGCGAGCTAGGCGCTCTCGCCGAGGCCGAGGCCGCACTCAAAGACCTAGGGTTGAAAACAACCCGCCTCGCGGTGTCGCACGCCTTCCACTCACCGTTGATGGCTGAAGTCTTCGCCGACTTCCGCGCCGTCCTGACCGAGATCGAGTTCCGGGCGCCCGCGCTCACATTGATCTCCAACCTGACCGGCGACGTCGCCCGGCCGGCCGAGCTAACCAGCCCCGGCTACTGGGTGCGGCACATCGGCGAGCCCGTGGACTTCGCGGGTGGCATGAGCACCGTGGCCCGGCGCGGCAGCCACGTGCTGATCGAGATCGGCCCGTCGGCCGCGCTCACCGCGCTGGGCAGGCAGTGCGAGCACGCCGACGACCATGCCTGGGTCACGAGCCTGAGCGAGCGCGACGCCGAAGGAAGCACGCTGCGCAAGGCGCTCGCGTCGGTGTATACCGCCGGGCTCAACGTCTCGTGGACTGGCTTCCACGCAGGCCGGGCGGGCCGCAGGATCGCCCTGCCCGGCTACGCCTTCGACCGCAAGCGGTACTGGCTGCCCAATAGCGCCAGCCGGCACGGCCTCGCCAGTGCGCAGCTCAGCCACCCGCTCCTCGGCCGCGAGGTCACCACGGCGGCGCAGCGGTCCGGCGGCGTTCGCGAGTTCGCCGCGCAGGTCGGCGGCTGGCCCGCCTACCTGGCCGACCACGTCGTCCTGGGCCGGGTGACCCTGCCGGCGGCGGCGCACCTGGAGATCCTGTTCGCGCTGGCCGACGCGGTGCACGGCACGAATCGCTGCGAGGTCAGCGATCTGAAAGTGCTCGACTCGCTCACGTTCGAGGGCGATGAGGCCTCCGAGCTTCGCACCGAACTGAGCCCGGACGGCACGGCCAGCATCTCCGTCCTGAGTCAGGACAGCCGCCGCTGCCTGGCGACCGCGAAGCTTCACAGGCCAGCATTGGCGAGGCCAGATCACGGCACGGAGCCGGTCACCAGCACCGCGCGCGAGCCTGCCGCTCGAGGCATCCGGCTCGGACAGCGCGGCCCGCTCGGACAGCGCGGCCCGCTTGGGCGGCTTCAGGTCGGGCGCGCAACTCTACGCCGAACTGGCCGAGCAGGGCCTGGACTATGGGCCGGCGTTCCGCCGGCTGCGCGGGCTCAGCATCGCGGCCGACCCCGGCGCGGACGAGACCGGCGCGGCCGCCCCCGGCGCGGACGATACCGGCGCGGACGGCCGCTGGCGGGGAGTGGCCGAGCTTTCCGGCCGCCCGGCGACGCCGGTCGAGCACGTGCCGCCCGACGTGCTTGCCTGCGTGCTGCAGGCGGCGGGCCTGGTGACCGGGTCCGCCGGGCTCGTTCCGGCCGGCGCGGCTAGCGTCAGGCTGCACCGCAAGCCGCGCGCCGCCGAGTTGCGCGTGCTCATCACGGCCGTCGGCGACGACGACGGCGACGTCACCGCCGACCTTCTCGTCTGCGAGGGCGACGAGCCCGTGCTCGAACTCGAAGGCGTCGTGCTCACGGCGCCGGCCGCCGGTGGGTCGGGACCGGCGCCCTTCCTGCACGAGCAGCGGTGGGTCGAGCAGCCGTGCCCGGAGCGTGCCGCGCCGCGCGAGCGGCACGTCCTGCTCCTGCGCCTGCAGGCCGGCGAGAGTGGCCTCGCCGAGGCAGCGCAGGCCGGCGGGGTCCGCCTGTCCTACGCTTGCGGCCTTGACGAGGCCAGGGAGCTCCTGACTGCCCAGCAGGTCACCGACGTGTGGTGGTCCTGGCTGCCAGGCGAGGCTGCGGCCGGAGCCGGCGGGCTCGCGCAGGAGTGCGAGGCGAACTACCGCGACCTGCTCGAGCTCGTCCGGCTGCTGACCGAGGTGAACTTCGGGCTGAACCAGCGGCTCTGGCTGATCACCGAGCACGGGCAGCAGGTGCCGGGCGATCCGCCGGGCGACTGGGCCGGGGCGGCGCCTGCCACCTTGTGGGGGTTCGGGCACGTGCTGCTCAACGAGTACCCGGTGTACCGGGTCACCATGGCCGACCTCGACGGCAGCACGGCCCCCCTGATCGACGAGCTGCTGGCGACCCCGGCCGCCGAGTTCCAGCTCGCCTACCGGGAACGCCGCCGCCTGGTGCGGCGGCTGGTGCCGAGCGATCCGTCGGTTACCGCGACGGTGCCGGTCAGGCCCGACAGCACCTACCTCATCACCGGCGGGCTCGGCGCGCTCGGGCTGCTCTCGGCGGGCAAGCTGGCCAGCCTCGGGGCCAGGCACCTGGCCCTGGTCGGCCGGCGAGGCGCTCCGTCCGACGACCTCGCGCACCTGCTCGCCGAGGTGCGCGCCCAGGCCGAGGTGACCATCCATCAAGGCGACATCGCCAGCCGGACGGATGTGAGCCGGATCATCGCTGAGCTGGCCGCGGCCGGCCGGCCGGTCGCGGGCATCGTGCACACCGCCGGGGTGCTTGCCGACGGCCCGGTGTCCGGCCAGACGTGGGAGTCCATCGATACCGTGTTCCGGCCGAAGGTCTACGGCACCTGGCTGCTGCACGAGGCCGCCGCCGCCATGCCTGAGCTTGACTTCTTCGTCGGCTTCTCGTCGGCGGCCGCCGCACTCGGCGGAGTCACCCAGTCCAACTACGCGGCCGCTAACTCCTTCATGGACGACCTCATGCGGCGGCGCCGCGATGCCGGGCTCCCCGGCCTGTCGATCAACTGGGGTCCCTGGTCCGAGGTCGGCATGTCGGCGCGGCTCGCCCCGGCGATCCGCAAGGCGTGGGATGACCAGGGGATCAAGTTCTTCTCCCCGGCGCGCGGCATGAGCACGCTCGCCTCCCTGCTCGCCGCCCCGGTGGCGCAGGTGGGCGCGGGCGAATGCGACTGGAGCCGGTTCGTCCCGGCCAAGCCGATCGCGAACGCGCTCTATGACCTGGTCGCCGCGGCGCCCCAGGTGAGCCGGGGCATGGACGTGGACAGCCTGGCCGCCATGGAACTCGGCGAACGGAGGCAGGCCATCGAGGAGCACATCCTGGTCAGGCTCGCCGCCGTGCTGCACGCCGATGACCTGGACTCACTTGAGCCTGACATCGAGTTCGTGCAGCTCGGCCTCGACTCGCTGATGGCGATGGAGCTGCGGGCCGGGCTCGAGGGCTCTTTCCGCCTGCCGCTCCCCGCGTCGATCGCCTTCGATTACCCGTGCGCCGAGCTGCTCGCCGAATTCCTTGACCGCCAGCTGGTACCCGAGCCCAGGAGCTGAGCCAATGTCCGAACTGACCACGCGGCAGCCCGTGGCGACGATCCATGAGGCCGCCGCGCATCATGGGCGCTTCCGGCCTGATGAGGTGGCGATTTATTTCAGCGAATGTCAGTTGACCTTTGCCGAGCTGCACCGGGCGAGTAACCAGACCGCCCACGCCCTCCTGGGTCACGGGCTGCGGCCAGGGGCGCGAGTCGCCTATTTCGGCAAGGACTCGGCCACGTATTTCGAGATCGCGATCGCCTGCGCCAAGACGGGCACTGTGCTGGTGCCGGTGAACTGGCGGCTGTCCTACCCGGAGATCGAGCACATCCTGGCCGACTCGCAGGCCGAACTGCTGTTCGTCGCGCCGGAGTTCGAGCCGGTGCTCGGCCGGCTCAGCGGCGGCCTGCCGCGCCTGGCGAAGGTCATCCGGCTGGACAGCCAGTGGCGCGACGGGATGCCGGACGCCGACGTCGATGCCGGCCTCGACCCGGCCGGGCGCCGATCAGCCGGTGCTGCAGGTCTATACCAGCGGGACGACCGGGCTGCCCAAGGGCGTCGTGCTCGCGCACCGGAGCTTCTTTGCCTTCTTCGACGCGATGGCCGCGGGCGAGGCCTCCGGACAGGAGAACTGGTTCGAGTGGCTTCCCGGCGACGTGAGCCTGGTGTCCTTTCCTGCTTCTTATGTCGCCGGCATGGCGTGGTTCATGCACAGCTTCATCTGCGCAGTGCCCAGCGTCGTCATGCCGATGTTCGTGGCGCAGGAGGCGGTCAGGCTCATCGAGCGGCATGGCGTGACGATCACGTTCGCCGCCCCGGCGATGCTGGCCATGATGCTCGCCGAGCCCGCCGCGAGCCGGCGTGCCTTCCGGTCGCTGCGCAAGATCGCCTACGGGGCGGCGCCGATGCCGCAGGACCTGCTGGCGAGCTGCGCCGAGATCATGGACTGCGACTTCGCGCAGGTCTACGCCAGCACGGAGACCGGGAGCGTCGCGACCGTGCTGCCGCCGCGCGACCACGTCGCGGGCAGCCCCCGGCTGGTCTCCGTCGGCGTGCCGTGCCCGGGCAGCGAAGTCCGGATCACCGATTCGGGGGGACGCGAGCTGGCTCCCGGCGAGATCGGGCAGATCTGGGTGCGGACCCCGGCCAGGATGATCGGGTACTGGAACCTGCCCGAGGCGACGGCGCGGACGCTGCACGGCGACTGGCTGCGCATGGGCGACACCGGCTATCTCGACGACGACGGTTACTTGTACCTGTGCGACCGGACCGACGACACCATCATCGTCGCCGGCCAGAACATCTACCCGGTCGAGGTCGAGAAGGTCCTCGCCGGCCACCCCGGGGTGGCCGAGGTAGCCGTGGCCGGGGTGCCTGACCCGCGCTGGGGCGAGCGGGTGCACGCCTTCGTGGTCAGGCGGCCCGGCAGCGAGGTGAGCCCGCAGGATCTCGCGCGCCACCTGCGGGGCAAGCTCGCGGACTTCAAGGCGCCAGCCAGGTACGTGTTCGTCGAGGCGCTGCCGCGCAACCCGTCAGGCAAGGTGCTGCGCAGGGTGCTGCGCGGCACGGTTGGAGCTGAGGTTCGAGAGGAGAGCAGCCAGTGAGCGAGCCGGGCCGGCCCCAGATCGGCATTTTGCTTCCCACCAGGGAGATGGCCATCAGCGGTCGTTACTCGATGGACCAGCTACTCGACTTCGCCCGCGCGGCCGAGGATCTCGGGTTCGACTCGCTGTGGGCGGGCGACTCGCTGACGGCCAGGCCGCGCCTTGACCCGCTGATCGTGCTCGCCTGCGCGGCGGCCGTGACCCACCGCATCAAGCTGGGCAGCGCGGCCCTGACCGCGGCGCTGCGCACCCCGGTGGTCGGCGCCAACGCTGTCGCCGCGCTCGACCACGCGGCCGGCGGCAGGCTGATCGTCGGCGTTGGGTCTGGTTTCCCGATGCCAGAGTCGGAGCGGGAGTTCGAGGTGGCCGGAGTGCCGTTCACCAACCGGGCCGCGCGGCTCGACGAGGTGGTCGCGCTCTGGCGGCGGGCCTGGAGCAGCGGTGCCGGGGATGCCGGGACTGCCGGCGGTGGCGGCGGTGGCGGCGGTGCCGGGGCGGCCGGGGATGCGGGCGGTGCCGGGGCGTTCAGCGGGCGGTGGTACACCGTTGACGGCCTCGACCGGCTGCCGCCGCCGCACTCCCCCGGCGGACCGCCGGTCTGGCTCGCGGCCAGCGACACCCCGCGCGTCGTGCGCCGGGTCGCCGAGCACTACGACGGCTGGCTGCCTTTCGTGCCGACCGCCGACGCGTACGCGGCCGGCTGGCAGCGGATCAGGGAAGCGGCCGCCGCGGCGGGGAGGGCGGCCGGGGCTATCACCGCTGGCCTGTACGGGACCGTGCTTGTCGATTCCGACGAGCGGCGGGCGGCTTCGCTGCTCGACTCCTACGTCCAGGCCTACTACGGCTATCCGCTCGAGCTCGTCTCCGCCGTCCAGGCTTATGGCTATGGCACCCCGCAGGCATGCGCCGACTGGCTGGCCGGGTACTTGCGTGCTGGCGCCAGGCACGTGGTGATCAGGATCGGCTCACTCGAGCCAGTACCGGAGTTGCTCGGGCTGCTCAAGGCGACGGCCGACGCGCTCCTGCCGCTGGCGCATCAATGGCCGCATGACAAATCCGAAGGAGAACTGTAATGACCGCACGTCAAGGATCGGGCTTAGCCCGGTGGTTCCAGCCCGCGCAGATCGACCCCCAGGCCTCTTTGCGGCTGTTCCTCTTCCCGCACGCGGGCAGCGGGGCGTCGATCTACAACCAGTGGCCGGGGCTGCTGCCGCCGCAGGTCGCTCACCAGTGCGTGCAGCTGCCTGGCCGCCAGGAACGGCGTTCTGAGGAAACCTTCATCGAGATGAAGCCGCTCGTCGAAGCGCTGCGGGACGCGATCGACGCGGAGGTCGATGACCGCCCCTACGCGTTCTTCGGGCATTGCATGGGCGCTCAGCTCGCCTACCGGCTCGCCCTGCTGATCGAGCAGGACGGCGGCACCGGCCCGGTGATCGTCGGTGCTTCCGGCTGGGCGCCAGAGGGTTTCCTGACCCCGACTCTTGAGCAGGCCAACATGCCGGAAGATCAGCTGCTCGGCTGGATCAGGAACCTGGGATCGGTGCCTGAGGAGATCATGGCGGACCCGTCCGCACTGGCCCTCATCATCCCGGCGATGCGCGCCGACCTGGCCGTTGTCGCCAGCTATGCCGACGACGGTGCCGCGCTGCGCTGCCCTGTCGTCACCTACAGCGGGAACTCCGACCAGCTGATGACCCCCGGAGCGATGGTGTCATGGACCAGCCGGACCGCGCAGTACCTGGGGAACTCCGAGTTCCACGGCGACCATTTCTACATCAATGATCCTGATCACGCGCTGGCCATTACCACCGACCTGGTACGCCACGCCACCAAGGAGGCGCTCGCGCGCTGACGTGACGCGAGACCAAGCCCGCTGGCCACTGTGACGCCGGCGGGCTCTTTGGCACGACCTGCGCAAGCACGGAGCCTTGCCTGCGCGTAGGTGACCAGCGGCTACGCTGATCCCCGTGAGGGGCCAGAACATCAACTTGATCACCGTGGAAGGATTCACGTCGATCAAGTCGGCCGTGGTTGAACTTCGCGAACTGAATTTGCTCGTGGGCGCCAACGGCGCAGGCAAGAGCAACTTCATCGCCGCGCTGGGCATGCTCGGCCGCATCGTCGACGGCGAACTCGGCCTCTTCGTCGGTCTTGCTGGTGGTGCCAGCGCGTTGCTCAGCGATGAGTCGGACTCCGCCGGGCGAATGAGTTTGAGGGTGGAGTTCAAGGTCTGGAGGTTACTCAGCTGCCTTGATCGCCGCCGCGGGCGACGAACTGATCTTCCTCGACGAATCCATCTGGATGTCCGGGAGTCCTGATACCTCGATCGGGCGGGGGCACCGTGAGTCCCGGCTCGCCAGGGCTGACGCCAAGCTGCAATCCGAGGATAGAGCTCGGCCGATTATTAGCGCTCTGCGCGGCTGCCGGGTATTTCATTTTCATGACACCAGTCGCGACGCTCCGGTTAAACAGTATGTGTATGAAGCTGACAATCTAGCACTGCATCCAGACGCCGGTAACCTTGCGGCTGTACTACTCAATCTGCGTCTTGATGAACCCGAGCTTGGCCTCCATCCATTTGCGATCGTTCAACTCTCCGAGTTGCTCCGGGCGCTGAGCAAGCGCAGCCAAATCGTCGTCGCCACGCAATCAGTCACGCTAATGAACCAATTTGAAGCCGATGAACTGATCGTCGTTGAACGGCGTGGCGGCTTCTCCTCTTTCGAGCGCCCTGACCAGCAGCGCCTCAGCGACTGGCTTGCAGATTACTCGCTTGGCGACCTGTGGGAAAAGAATCTCCTCGGCGGTCACCCTCAGCCAGGGTGCAATTGACGGCGCATCACATACGTTTTCTGGTTGAGGGACAGACCGAGGAGATCGTCGTCAGGGACATCATCGAAGTCTCTCTTGCTGGACCCGGCGGCGCGCATGGATTGCGTAATTGATGTTGGGATTTGGGTGTCGATTCGCGTATTGATGTTGTCCCGTTCGGGGCCTGACCAGGAGGATCGACCTGAGCCAAGTGGCATTGGACCTTGATCGGGAAAATTTCATGCCGGGGAGAGTTTTTTCGGCGAACAGGGTTCGCAGATACTCAGCACGCAGGTTTTGGCGGATAGCTTAGCTGCGCCAGTCCCACCGTTGTCACATTGACGGCGTGCCAGCGCCAGCGTTGTGGCCTCGGTGCAGCTTCTTTGGGGTGAGCCAGGTGGGTGCTGCCGTGTCCTGGAGGGTTTTCGTCCTCCGGGAGGAGAGTTGTCGTGTCCAGGAGGGTTCTCGTCCTTACCGTGGAGGGTTTCCGGGTTCCTGAAGGAGCGTTGTCGCATAAAGGAGGATTGTCGTCGTATAGTCCGGTCAACTCTCCTAGATGCGGAAACCCTCCTACAGGAACCCGAGAACCCTCCTGCGAGAACAGCCTCACCTCGAAAGAGCTGCACCCACGTGACCTTGGTGGGGCTCTCGCGGAGTACGCGGCTCGATCAGCATCCGGGTGGCGGGTGCCGCCAGGGGGTGGCGGGTGCCGGGACGCGGGGCGCGATGTTCCGTGATCATGGTCGTTGCCTTGATCACGGAAGTTTACCCAGGTCAGGACAGGCGTGATGTTCCGTGATCACGGTCGGCCACATGATCACGGAACATCACGCCGGTACCCCGCCGCCCGTGCCCGTACCCCCCGCCGCCGGTGCCCGGGCGAGCCCCCGGAAAATGCGCGAGCAGGCCAGAGGGCTCGCCGCGGTCAGCCGATGAGGCGGCGCAGCGCGGGCTTGTCCAGCTTGCCGAACGCGGTGTAGGGAATCGCGTCCACGAACGTGACCGTCTTCGGCTCGTAGACCGGGCCGAGCGCGGCGACCACGCGCTTCTTCAGCTCGTCGGGCTCGACCTGCGCTCCCGGGTACGTCACGCAGGCCACGTGCACGGCCTCGCCGTAGAGGTCGTCGGGCAGGCCGATCGCGGCGGCCGCGCGCACGCCCGGCGACTCGGCAAGGACATCGATGAGCAGGTGGGTGTAGACATTGGCCGCGTAGATGCCGGCCTCGCGGTTCCCCGTGATGATCACGTTGTTGAGCCGGTCGACCAGGTGCAGGTAGCCGTCGTCGTCGATGCGGCCGACGTCGCCGGTGTGCAGCCAGCCGTCCCGCATCACGTGCGCGGTGAGCTCAGGGTCCTTGTGGTACTCGGCCATGAGCAGCGAGCCGCGCACGCAGACCTCGCCGACGCCGCCAGGCCCGACGTCACCGGTCTCGTCGCGCAGGCTCACCTCGATCAGGGCCGGCATCGGCTTGCCGCACGCGCTGAGGCGGCCTGGCACCGAATCGTCGTGGTCCTCGGGGAGCAGGACGCAGATCGTGGGCGCCTCCGTCAGCGCGTAGGTCTGCCGCAGGATCGGGCCGAGCCGCCCCATCGCCTCCCGCAGCCGGCTCTGCGTGGCCGGCGCCCCGCCGTAGTTCAGCCGCGCGAGCGTCGGGAACCCGCCGTCGGGGAACCGCGGGTGGTCAAGCAGCTCATAGAGCATGGCCGGCATCATGATGGTGGTGGTGATGCCCTCGCGCCCGATCGCGTCGATCACGGTGCCCGCGTCGAAGCCGTCAAGCAACACAACGGTGCCGCCTACGAGCAAGGTGACCAGCACGCAGATGTGCCCGCTGGTATGGCTGACCGGCACCGGCACGAGGAACCGGTATGGGTCGGGGAAGTAAAAGTACCGAGGGTCACTGCCGAAGATCAGAGCGTCATAGTAGGGGTGACGGTGCAGCACCATCTTGGGCATCCCGGTGGTACCGCCCGTGTGGAACACAGTCGATACGTCATCGGGCCCGGCGCTGGCGACCGGCCGGGAGTCGGGCAGTGCCGCCGCAATGGCGAGCAGGTCGGCGCCGATCCCGGCCGGCCCGAGGGAGAACACCAGCCGCGTGCCCGCCTCGGCAGCCAGGTCACTGCCGACGGCCAGCCGGGGGTCGACGATCAGCGCCACCGTCTCGGCACGCTGGATGAACGCCGCCCGCTCACGGCTGGCCGCGTCCGGCGGGGTGAACACCAGGCGGCAGCCAAGCAGGTGAACGGCCAGCCCCGCCAGCACCGCGTCGGGATTGCTGCCGGTCAGTAACGCGACAGCGTCACCCTTGCGGACGCCGCGGCTGTGCAGCGCGGCGGCGAGCCTGAGCACCAGGTCGCCGACCTCGGCGTAGGAGATCCGGCGCTCGCCATGGACAAGCGCCTCGCGGTCCCCGCAGTCCCGCGCCTTCTCAAGGATGCGATCCACGTACATGGCCGGTGCTTCCCCTGCTTGCGTCATGACGTTCCTTCCGTGGACATGGCGGTGCTGACCGCCGCTCTCGCCGGCCGAAGCCTGGTCACGATGACCACCGAGGCCAGCCCGAAGGCCAGTGGGTTCACCAGCAGGGCGAGCGCCAGGCCGGCCCGCAGGTCGCCCGCGGTGGCCCCGGCCGCTGGCACCTGGGATGAGAAGAGCAGGCCCATCAGCCCGACGCCGAGCGCACCGCCGATCACCTGGGCGGTGGACAGCAGGCCGGACGCGGCTCCCGCTTCCGAGCTGCGGATCTCGGCGAGGACGACGCCGAGCAGCGGCGCGATGACCAGGCCGAGCCCCGCGCCGGCGATGAGCTGAGACGGGATGGTCCAGAGCACCAGCGACTGGCCCGTCACCAGGGACACCGGGAGCACGAAGGACAGGAACCCGACGCCGGCGATCACCGAGCCGTACGCCAGCGTCTGCCGGCCGCCGAACTGCCGCACGAACCTGCCCGAGATAGCCGAGACCACGGCCAGGCAGAGCGCGAACGGGCTGGTCGCGATGGCCTGGTGGAGCGGGGTGATGTGCAGGCCGGTCTGCAGCGTGATCCCGAGATAAAGGAAGAACGCGATCACTCCGCTGAACACCACGGTGTACAGCACCATCCCGGTGCGGAACGCCCCGTCGCGCCAGAGCTCGGCCGGGAGCATCGGGTCGCGGTGCAATGCCCCGAGGCGCCGCTGCGACCAGGCGAAAGCGGCCCCGAGCGGCACGACCGCGATCAGGCTGAGCCACGTCCAAGCTGGCCAGCCGGTGAACGGGCCGAGCGTGAGCGGCGCCATCAGCGCCACGAGCGCGGCCATCAGCAGCAGCGCGCCGCCGAAGTCGAGCCGCTGTACGCGCTCGCCGCGCAGCCCGGGAATAAGCCGGGCGCCGAAGGCCATCGCCACCAGCCCTAGCGGGATGTTGATGAGGAAGATCGGCCGCCAGCTCGAGCCCAGGATGTTCGCCGACACCAGTACGCCCGCGATGAGCGGGCCGGCCACGGTGGCGCCGCTGATCACGGCGCCGAGTGCCGCGAACGCGCCGGCCCGGCGCTCCGCGGGCAGCACGACCTGGATGATCGCCACCACCTGGGGCGACAAGGCCGCTGCCGCGACGCCCTGCAAGATGCGGAAGGCGATGAGCTGGCCTGGCGACGTGGCCAGGCCGCACGCGGCCGAGGTGAGGACGAAACCGCCGAACGAGGCAACGAACATGGTGCGGCACCCGACGATGTCGGCCAGGCGCCCGCCGGTGACCAGCATCGCGGCGTAGGAGATCTGATATCCGGCGACCATCAGCTCAAGGTCGGCGACGCTGGCGCCCAGCTTTCTCTGGATGACGGGAGCCGCGATGTTGAGAATGGCGATATCGGCATAGACGACGAAAGTGGCGATGAGCGCGACGCAGACGGTTAATCCCGGCCTGCGACTGGTGATGCGTTCGGCCTGCGAAATGGTAGTGATTAGTCTCACCTGCACTTTCAGCCGCTTAATTCACCTTTGACGCAAGGCTAACCGCGCAGGCCTTTCAGGTTGCTGACGGGCGGCTGACACCCGATACAGGGCAATACCGGTCGATCAGGCGATTGCCAGGCGGGACCGCGGTCCGTGAAGCACGGGATCGTGGCTCAGGATGGCCCGCTCGTAATACCTCAGCTGGCCCAGCGATCCGCCGCTGGCAGTCACCGCCCGGCGCCAGGTGCCGCGGCAGACCTCGAGGGCGTCGGCGTGCCTCCCGGCGCGGCACAGGGCGAGGACCTGCTGCTCGCAGTAGCGCTCCTGAAACGGCGAGTCGGTCGCCGCGAGCTCGCTGACCTCCGAGATCACGGCGGCATGATTGCCGAGCTCGAGCTCGGAGTCGAAGAGCAGCTCGCAGGCGGTGAACCGCAGTTCCTCGTAGCGCCTGCTGCCAGCCTGGCAGGCGGGGCCGCCGGTGATCCCGCCGAGTACCGGGCCGCGCCACATGCCGAGTACTGCCCGCAGCTGGCCGACCCGCTGCCGCGCGCTCAGTGACGGCGTATCCCGCAATTTGCCGATCGTCTGGGCAAAGACCTTACCATCGAATGAAATTTCCGTGCTGCTGAGCCGGTAGCCTGAGCCACTCGATATCAGCCAGGGCGTATTTCGGTCCGCATCGTGCTCTTTGAGCGAGCGGCGCAGCCTGCTGACATGAGCCTGGAGGGCATTTTCCGGCCGGTTCGGATGGCCGTGTCCCCATACTTCTTTTTTGAGCTCATCGGCCGAGGTCGAACGACCCTGATTGAGAAGTAACGCAAATAGTAAAATGGCTTGTAAATTGCCTTGTAAATGGCCCGTGACTCCCGCCGAGCGAATTTCAAGTGGACCCAGCGCGAAGAATTCAAGCATCGCCCGCTCCTCATTCAGCCACTCGATCTCGTCCCTCAGCCCGCCCGCACAGCTACAGATGACGGTAACCCCAGCGGCTGCGACGCCAGATTCGCATGGTGCGGGTGACTCGGCATTCAGGTAACATGCCAGCATTAGTTCCAAGTGATTTTTGATGTCCATGTGACATATGTGGCTCCTGTTCAACGACGAACTACGCGCCGATCGTCAAAAAGTCGCCATCTAGTGGCCCAGGGAGCTCCACGTGACGGCTGCGGGCTGTCCAGAACGGCTCCCTGACCTGCCGTCGCCCAGCTGGCGATCTGGGCGGTCCGAGGCTACGGGCGCCCGGCCGCACGGCTGTCCTGGTGGCGAAGCCCGGCCAGTAATTGACCTCCATGAGATAACGCGGCGGGCAGCCGAATGGGTCTTGAGTACGACGCCGAATAGCACAGCGGCGATCGGCGCGCAAGACACATCAGCAGCTTGTCAGCCCGCCGTCAGATTGGCCCAGTTAATATACGAAGAGTATTTCCTACCGGGCCAGGCGAGTAAATCATTGATAGTCTCAGCAATTTACCAGAGCCTTTTCGTCCGTCTGCGCTCGCCATGGAATCCGTTAGCTCCCGCTTTGCCCACAGCATTGTCTCCCGCTGGCCTGAAATTTTAGGCCCGGGCGGGAGATCCGTGGTTTATTAAGGAGCTGCAAGTCATGATGAGGTTCAAGATACTCGGAGAATTCGAGATACAGACTCCCGCGCGTACCGTGCACCCGAGAGGCTCGATGGAGCGGGTGCTGCTCGCGGCTCTTCTCGTGAGCATCAGGCAAGTCGTGCCAACCTCGGCCCTGATCGACGAGTTGTGGGGCAATCACTATCCCGCCAGGGTGGAGAACGCCCTGCAGGCCCATGTCAGCCGGTGGCGCCGCACGCTGGTCTCGCTCGAGCCAGAGTCGAGCGCCCGGCTAGTCACTCACTCGGCGGGCTATCAGCTCCTGGTTGACGACGACGAACTCGACGCGGCCACCGTCACCATCCAGCTCGACCGGATCAGGTCGGACGGCTGGAGTGATCCGCAATGGACGGTGACCGAGCTCAGGTCGCTGCTCAAGCTCTGGCGCGGACCCACCCTCGTAGGCGTGAACTGCGGGCCGATCTGCCGGGCGGCGGCCATACGCTACGACGAGCTGCGCATAGCCGCCTGGGAAATGCTCTTCGACGCCGAGCTCCGGAGCGGAAACCACACCAGGATGATTCCCGAGATTCAGGACGTACTGGCCAGGCACTCGTTTAACGAGAGGTTCTGGCAGCAGTTCATCGTGGCGCTCTACCGTTCTGGCCGGCAAGTGGACGCCCTGAACGTCTATCGCAAACTCAGGCACAGGCTGACCGAGGAACTCGGCCTCGAGCCCTCCCCCGCGATGCGCAACTACGAGCGAGCGATCCTGGCGCAGGACCCGAGGCTCAACGCCGACCCGCCTGGCAGCGGCACGGTCGGCTGCCTCACCTGAGGCGCTCAGGCTTCCGGCAGCGGCGCCTCGCCGACGAGCGCCGGCGCGTCTGGCCAGACCAGTGTCGCCGCACCCCAGGTGAGACCGCCGCCGAAAGCCGCGAGCAGGGTGCGGTGACCAGGGACCAGGGCGCCGCTGGCGACGGACTCGGCGAGCAGCAGCGGCAGCGACGCGGCGGCGGTGTTGCCCACTGTCTCGATGTTGGAGAGCCGGCGCTCGGCAGCGATGCCGAGCCTGCCGGCCACGGCGCTGGTGATGCGCGCGTTGGCCTGATGCGCGGCGAACCTGTCGACCGATCCCGGCGTCCAGCCGGTGAGGCGCAGCGCCTCGCTCGCGGCGGCTGTCATCCGCTCTACCGCGTGCCTGTAGGTCTCCTGCCCGGCCATCTGGAAGTAATAGTCACTGGCGGGCGCCGGTGCCTGGCACGTTCGCTGCCTGGCTCCGCCAGCCGGGATCATGATCAGGTCGCTGTGCTCGCCATCGCTGCCCAGCACCAGGCCGTTCAGTGATCCCTGCTCGCCTGGCCGGCCAGACCGCAGGACGACGGCGCCGGCTTCGTCGCCGAAGATCACCGCGGTGCCGCGGTCCGCCGGATTGATGATGGCGCTGTAGGTCTCGGCGCCCACGAGCAGGACGCGGCTGGCGGTACCGGCCGCGATCAGGCCGGCCGCCACGGCAAGGCCGTAGACGAATCCGCTGCACACGGCCGAGACGTCGAAGGCGGCGACGCCGGTCAGGCCGAGCCGCCAGGCAACCTGCGGCGCCGTGGCCGGGCATGGCTGATCCGGCGTGGTCGTGGCCAGGACGACGGCATCGGCGTCAGCGCCCCCGGCGGCCTTGAGCGCGAGCCTGCCGGCCTCCACCGCCAGGTCGCTGGTCGCCATGCCAGGGCTGACCCGGCGCCGGCACCGGATTCCCGTCCGCTCGGTGATCCAGGCGTCCGTGGTGTCGAGGTGAGCCGTCAGGTCGGCGTTGGTGACCACCACGGGCGCGAGCCAGCCGCCCAGCCCCGCGATCACCGCGGCAGCGCCTCGTTCCTGCCTCATCGGTGTACCTCCGTGCCACCAGCGGAAAAGTCAAGGCAGCTCGCGAGCAGCCCGGCCACTTCGCTCGCGCTAGCCCGGTCGAGCCTGGCCAGGCCGTCGGCGGTACGCTCGTCGCCGCCGCTGGCAAGGAACTTGGCCCGGACCAGCCTGGCGTGGGCCGACCTGGTCTCCGGCCCGGCCGCGCCAACCGGTATCGAGCGCTCGCGCGCGAGGAGCCGGCCATCGGCCAGCCGCACCTCGACGCGCGCTCCGGTGCGCTTGACCGCGTGCTCGAAGGTGCCGGCGGGCGGAGCTGGCCTGCCGTCCGGCCAGGCCACGGGCCGCGCTGCCTGGCCGTCCGGCGAAGCGGTCAAGCCACGGCAGCGCGCGGTCGCCCGCCTGCCTGATCGCCTCGCCGAAAGGCGCGTCGCTCGTCAGCAGGTCGCTGGTCATCGCGCTGTCGTGCCGCAGCGTGACCTTGGCGGCGAGCGACCAGCGATCGCCCTGGCCGACCGCGGGCGCGGCGAAGTCAGCTACCGAAAGGCCGCCGGTCAGCAGCGCGGTCGCGACGGTATAGGACAGCGAGAGCGGAAGCGCTCCGACGACGGTGTCCGGCCCGTCGGCGTAACCGGCGACGATCTTGTCCACGGCGATCGTGTAGGCGGACGCCGCTACGTCGATCGCGCTGACGTCGCCGGGCTGGAGCCCGGGAAGCTCGTGGTGCAGTTCGACGGCGCAGTCGACAGCGGCGTCGATGCCCGGACCGCAGGGCCGTACCTTGAACGACAGCGTCTCGGTGTGCCAGCGGGTGCCGAGCCCGGCGACCACCGACTCGGGCAGCGGCACCTGGGCGAACTGAGCCAGGAAGCCCTCGGCGTGCTCGATGATGTCGGGCGCGCCCGCCAATCCCTGCGCCGCCGCGTCGCAGGCGTGCATGGCCATGCTGACCGGCAGGTAGGCGGCGAGCGCGCGGGCGTCGCTGCCCACGTAGGCGCGCGCCAGCGGCCATGGCGGCATGGAGAGCGCGAGGCCGAGAGCGTCCGCCCAGCGCCGGGCCGGCGCCTGCTGCGCCCGCAGCCGGCCGCTGACGGCGCCGACCAGGCTAGTGTGAGCGGCGGTCTGGCCACGGAACGGGCCCAGGGTAGCCGCGGCTGTGACCCGGGCGGCGCACTCGTTGGCCGCGATCACGGCGGTGAGCAGGTCACGCCCGTTCAGCCCCAGCGCGCGGGCGAAGGCGAGCGGCACCGCGACGGTGGAGTTGGACAGGTGGCCCGCGTACGCGGTGTCATCCAGGTTGAGCCAGGACCCGAGTCCCGCGAGCACGCAGGCGCTCGCCTGCGGGCCGGGCTGGAGAGGCGGCCCGAACGCGCGGATGAGCGCCTGGCCGAGCGGCAGGCTCGCCCCTGCCCTGATCGCCGCGAGCTGAGAGATCACCTGGCTCTTCGCCAGCGCCACCACCCGGGGAGGCACGTCGTCCAGGCTTAGCGCCGACGCCCAGCTCGCCAGTTGCTCGGTCAGGCTCGCCATGACCCACCGCCAGCGGCACCGAGCACGGGCAGCAGCCCTGGCCTGACCTCGAGCGTCACCCGCGAGCCCGCGTCGGCCACCAGCTCCCCGTCGTGCTCGAAGCACAGCGGCGAGCCGTCTGTGCGCTCGAGCACGATGCTGCGCCCGCGACTGTAATGCACGCCAGGCTGGGTCAGGTGACGTCCCTGCCGCATCAGGGCCTGGAACTCGCCGAAGCCCACGCCGGTCTCCGCGGCGACCACGCAGACGTCGAGCAGCCCGTCGTCAAGCACCGAGTCGGGCAGCACCAGGTACTGCCAGGCACGGTACGGCCCGCCGCCCACGTTGGCGAACAGGGTCGGGCCCTCGTGCAGGACGGTGCCGTCGACGGTGACCCGCCCGGCGTAGGGCACGTAGCCCGCGAGGGCGCGCTCGAGTCCTGCCTGCAGGCGGCCGGGGCCAGCCGCCTTGACGTCACGCGCGGCGTCGAGCACCTGCGCGGTCAGCCCGGCGCCCGCGCCGAGCAGGACGAGCTGCCCGGACTCGGCGACCACGGCCAGGTCAATTGAGCGAACGCGGCTCACCGGATCGCAAAGCCCTGAGCGCACCGCGTCCGGCCACTCCAGGTCGCCCCACAGCGCGCGGTAGGTCGAGTTGCCCGTGCCAGCCCGGATCACGAGCAGCGCGTGCCGCCGCGGGCTGGCGTTGCCGAGCACCATGCCGCTCGCCACATCGCAGGCGGTGCCGTCGCCGCCGACGGCCAGGATCACGAGGAACTCATCCTCGGCTGACTCGCTGACGGCGGCGGACGCCAGGCGGACGGCGTGGCCGCAGCTCCTGGTCCATCTCCTGCTCACGCCGACGCAATGCGGCGCACAGGCGTCGGCGATGTCCTGCACGAGCTTCGCGTCAATTAATCCGGCCGCAGGATTCGCGATGATCAGGCAGCGGAGAGTCAGTGCCAATTTTGAGTCGCTCACAATGTTCATAGTGCGGAGCGTTTCTGATTTCATCCTGATCGTTCACTGATATATCACCGGCTAGAAACGCCATTCCGCCAGTCGCCTCTTGTCATCGCAGCACGGTCATGCGATATCTATTCGCAGGAATCCCCTGCGGTAAATGCCACGCCACGCTATCTCAATTTGCCAGGGAGGCAGATCATGAGCCAGCTCACTGACAGCCAGCGCGCCGTGCTGCGCGCGCTTGTCGACACCATCGTGCCCGCCATCGCGGCCGACGACGACCCTGCGGGTTTCTGGGCAACTCCAGGTACCGCGACCGGCGCCGACCTGCTGCTCGCCTGGTGGCTGGAGCACGCGGCCGACCCGCCTGTCTTCGCGGGCCTGTGCCAGTTGCTCGACGGGCTGGCGGGGCTCGGCTTCCCCGACCAGCCGCAGTCAGGACGCGAGGGCCAGTTGAGCATGGTAGCCGGGCTCGCGCCTGAGGCGGCGTTCGGCGTCGACGCGCTGATCACCCAGGCGAAGCTGCTGAGCTACGCGAACGCCGACGAGCACGACCGCAACCCGCTGTGGCCGGGTACCGGTTACCCGGGACCGCGGGCACAGCCGCGCCCGGACGCGGAGAGCCCCATCGTCGCCTACCTGCCAGCGGACGGCGAGGTGATCGACTGCGACGTCGTCGTGGCCGGGTCGGGCGCCGGCGGCGGTACCGTCGCCGGGACGCTCGCCGCCGCCGGGCTCAGCGTGGTCGTGCTCGAAGCGGGCGGCCTGCATACCGAGCGCGACTTCAGGCAGCTCGAGCTCTGGGGTAACCAGCACCTGCTGTACCGGGGCGGGCCCGCGCTGACCGCCGACGGCAACGCGCTGCTGTTCGCTGGCGCGACCCTCGGCGGCGGCACCACGGTCAACTGGCAGAACTGGGTGCAGCCATCGGCGCAGCTCAGGGCCGAATGGGCGAGCCACGGGCTGACTGATCTCCCGACCGCGCGGTTCGACAAGCACCTCGCGGCGGTGTCAGCCAGGGTCAGCGCCACGAGCCCGTGCACCGAGCACAACGGCCCGCATCAGCGGATGATCGACGGCGCCGGCCAAGCTGGGGTGGTCCTGGCGTGCGGCGGTCAGGAACTCCGACCCGGCCAGCTATGACCCGGGGCTGGCCGGCTGACACGCATTACGGCGACCTCACCGGCAGCAAGCAGGGCACCATGGTGACCTATCTCGCCGATGCCGCCGCGCATGGCGCGAGGATCCTGACCACGACGCGGGCGGAGCGGATCGTGCCCGGGACGCCCGCGCAGGTGGAAGCGACTTACACGCATCCCGAGACGGGCCGAGCCGTGCGGCTCACCGTCCGCGCGAAGCACGTCGTGCTTGCCTGCGGGGCACTCGAGACCCCCGCCCTGCTGCTGCGCAGCGGCCTTGGCGGGCGCGCGGTCGGCACCGGCCTGCACATTCATCCAGCCACGATGGTATTCGGGGAGTACCCCGGGCAGCTTGACGGCTGGTGGGGACCGCCCCAGTCGGCGTATGTCGATGAGTTCCGCGAGGCCGACGGGCACGGCTGGCTGATCGAGAACTCGCACTTCTACCCAGGCGGCTACGCGGCGCTGCTGCCCTGGGAGAGCGGCAGAGAACACAAGGAGATCATGAGCAGGCTGCGGCATACCGCGCTGTTCCTCGGGATCGTCCGTGACCGGGGCAGCGGCCGGGTCACGCTCGGCGCCGACGGCCAGGCCGAGCACCACTACCCGATGGACGACCCCGGCGACCGCGCCCAGTTCGCGGCCGCGCTCGCCGCCGTGATCCGCCTGCACGAAGCGGCCGGGGCGACGCGCATCCGGCTGCCGCTGCGCGGAGTGCCAGCCTGGTCGCGGGGCGAGGACCTCGGCGAGATGGATCGCTGCCGCGCAGCGGCTGCCGGCCGGCGCTGGCGGCCTGATCCTCTCGTCCGCGCATCAGATGGGCACCGCGCGGATGGGGCTGGATCCCGAGACCTCGGTCGCGCGGCCGACCGGCGAGCTGCACGGCAGGGACGGGATCTGGATCGCGGACACCAGCGCCTTCCCGACGGCATCAGGCGCCAACCCGATGTGCACAACGATGGCGCTTGCCCGCCGCACAGCCGAGCACGTACTCGGCAAGCCGCTGGCAGACTCCGACACCAGCTCCCGCGCCGCCTGCCGCGCCGCCTGAGCTGGAGCGACGTCACGAGAAGGGCACCGCGGCCGACCGCGTCGTGACCCAGGGCGTGATTCGGGAGGGAGGGTTGTCGGGTTCGGGAGGGTTGTCGTCATGATCGTGGAGGGTTTCCGGGTGCGTGGAGGAGCATTTCCGGGTTAAGGAGGATTGTCCTGGTCCGGTCGATCCTCCTAAACCCGGAAACCCTCCTCCGAGAACACGGCAAACTCTCCGGCAGGCGCAGCCCTTAACCCGCAGGAGCCGCGCCCCGGGCGACTCTGCCGCCAATGCCTGGGTGCTCTGGTCCGCATCGCGCTGCCCGTCGCGCGGAGGCTGGAGACGCAGGCTGGATTGACGCGATGATCTCAGGTGCCGGAATGTTACCCCGTGTAAAGGCGGAGAGGGCAGGATTCGAACCTGCGTGGGCTTGCACCCGGCCGGATTAGATCCGGCCCTCATTAGGCCTCTTTGAGAACCTCTCCTCGTGATCCCCTTGGATCGATTCCTAGTTTGCCAGCGAGCACTGAAATTCCGCTGACACGCCCTCCTATGTCGGAATGGTGTGGCTCTTTCGGGGTGAGCCAGCTGGGTGGTGCCGTGCCCGGGAGGGTTTTCGTGCTCCGGGAGGAGAGTTGCCGTGTCCGGGAGGGTTCTCGTCCTTATCGTGGAGGGTTTCCGGGTTCCTGGAGGAGCGTTGTCGCATGAAGGAGGGTTGTCGTCGTATAGTCCGGTCAACTCTCCTAGATGCGGAAACCCTCCTGCACGAACCCGAGAACCCTCCTGCGAGAGCAGCCTCACCCCGAAAGAGCCGCACCCATGTCGGAATGCCAGACATCCCCGTGGACTCTGACTCCGACAGCAGCCCGACGATCGGGGTGCATTGCGATCATCACTCACGGCAACGCGGCCCGCGTGTCGAGGCCAGCCGGGCACACAGCTCACCCGTTCGGCCGAGCGCATGGATTCGCGCATTGATGTTCGAATTTGGGTATCGATTCGCGCATTGATGTTGTCGCGCCCTCCGGGCGCGCCCTGGGCGCGGGATTTAGGGCGGAGAGGGCAGGATTCGAACCTGCGTGGGCTTGCACCCGGCCGGATTGATATCCGGTCCTCATTAGGCCTCTTTGAGAACCTCTCCTCGTGATCCCCTTGGATCGATTCCTAGTTTGCCAGCGAGCACTGAAATTCCGCTGACACGAGCGCGTCAGCGACCCGTCATCGCCGACTCAGTGAACTCCCTTACGTTCGCCCTAAAGATAGTTCGGATTACTGGGAGGGCTCATTGGGCGGCTTACGGACTTACCATTCCTATGTCGGAATGCAAGACATCCCGAGCAGCTCATGGGTGTACGTGGTTTCCGGGCGGGCGCTGCTCGACGACGCCTTCGCGAGCCTAACGGTCAAGCGCAAGCTCGAGCAGGGCAAGCTTGCCGCCGAGCCCGCCGAGAGCCTGCCAGCCGCGATCGTCGGCCGGGTCGCACGCGCCGACCGGGCGACGGTGCTCGCCGCGCTGAGCGCCGCCGCGACCGCGGCCCCCGAGTGGGGCGCGGCGCCGGCGGAGACGCGGATCACCGAGGTCGGCAAGCGCATTCACGACATGCTGGTCAAGCATGCCGACCAGATCGTCGAGATGCTCGTGCACGAAGGGCACCCGCTCAGGCTCGCCCGCTGGCAGGTGTCGGGCATGCTGGTGTGCTTCGGCTCGCAGTCGCTGGGCTTCTACGCGCAGCAGGCGCGGCAGGAGTACCGCTGCGGCAGCCGCTCGATCATCGTGCGGCGCCAGCCGGACGGGGTCGTCTGCCTGAACCCGCCGCAGAACGCGCCGCTGTCGAGCGCGCTGCTCGGCGCGACCGCGATCATGGCCGGCAACGCGCTGGTCGTCAGGGCGCCGCGCAGCGCCCCGCTCGGCGTCATGTTCGTCATGCGCGAACTGGTGGCCCCGGTGCTCGCCGAGGTCGGCGCGCCGCCCGGCACGCTGAACCTGGTGTGCGGTGACCCGGCGGAGATGCTGCCGCTGTGGCTGGACAGCCCGCTGGTCAACGACATCATGTACTTCGGCACCAGCGAGAACGGCGTCAGGTTCCAGGAACGCTGCGTCGCCGCCGGCAAGAAGCCGATCCTGGAGCTCGCCGGCAACGACCTCGTGGTCGTGTGGAAAGACGCCGACCTCCCGAACGCGGCCGCCGCGATCATCGAGGGCTTCTACGGTTCCGGCCAGCTCTGCATGATCCCCAACCAGGTTGTCGTCCATCCGGACATCGCCAGGGAGCTGCTCAGCGAAATCGCCGCCCAGGCCAGCAAGCTCCGCCCCGGCTACCCGGACGACGAAGACGTGCTGCTGACTCCGGTGCTGCGCAACGAGAAGTTCTTCGCCTGCCTGGCCGACGCGCTCGGCAAGGGCGCGGAGCTCGTCTGCGGCGGCTACGCCATGCAGCTCGATGGCACCAGGGATGACACGGGCATGTTCCTCGCGCCGACGATCGTGCGGGTCGACGGCCTGGCGGACGCCCGCCGCGTCGACGCGGTCCGCCTGGAGACGTTCTTCCCGCTGATCCCCGTCGTCGTGGCCGAGCCAGCGAACGACGACGTGATGCTCGACCGGTTCATCGAGTTCATCAACACCAACGCGTACGGGCTGCGCAACTCGATCTGGCCCGGCACGAGCCGACCGTGGAGCGATTCGTGGCCCGGGTGGTCAACGGCGGGCAGCTCAAGGTCAACGACTCGCACATCGGCTTCCTGCCGTACCTGCCCACGCACGGCGGCACCGGCCTGACCGGGGGCGTGTTCGGCGAGGCCAACTATCCCGTGCTGCGCACCTCGCACCTGCAGGGCGTCAGCGTGTCGCCCGGCGAGCACCCGCCTACGGCCGTCTTCGGAGCCTGGAACTCGATCGGTGAGGGGATCGGTGAGGGAAAATGAGAACTCTGGATACCGCACGCGAAGCGTGCGAGTCGTTCCTGCCAGGGCTGCTATCTGACCTGGCGGCCACGCCGCTCGAGGAGCTGGAGGCGCCCGGCAATCCGGGTATCGCCGCCTTCCGCGACCGGGGCGGACCCGCGCTCGTCATCCCCAAGGCCTACCGGGGCCTGGGCGCCAATCCGCTCGAGGCCGTGCAGGTCGTCCGCGCGATCGGCTCGTGCTCCCCGTCGACGGCGGTGGCGACCACCATGCACCACTTCTCGGTGGCCACGCTCTTCGCGCTGGCCGACAGCGTGAAGAACAGCGGCATGGAATGGGCGCTGCTCGAAGGCATCGCCGAGCAGAACCTGCTGGTCGCCTCGGGCTTCGCCGAGGGGCGTCCCGGCCAGGGCATCTTGTCCCCCACCATGTCCGCGGTCCAGGTGGACGGCGGCTACCAGGTGAGCGGCGCCAAGCGCCCCTGCAGCCTGTCGAAGTCGATGAACCTGCTGACCGCCAGCGTCGCCCTCCCAGCGCCGGAGGGCGGGAACACCGACATGGCGGTGCTGCTGATCCCCAGGGAAACCCCGGGCATCGAGGTCCATCCGTTCTGGACTACCTGGGCGCTGGCCGGCGCGGAGAGCGACGAGGTACGGCTCACCGACGTCTTCGTCGACGAGCAGCTCATGATGCGCTCCGGCGACGCCGGGGAAGGCGAGCTTGACGAGCTCCAGACCATCGGCTTCATCTGGTTCGAGCTGCTGATCTCCGCGTCCTACCTGGGCATGGGCAGCGCGCTCGTCGAGCACGTGCTCACGCGGGGACCAGGCCATGCCGCCGAGCGGGCGCAGGTCGCCGCCCACCTCGAAACCGCAGCGCTGCTGATCGAGTGCATCGCCAGAATGGTGATGGACAACGAGCTGTCCAACGACGCGCTCGGCAAGACGCTGATAGCCCGCTACGCCGCCCAGGACGCTCTCGGCCAGGCGGTCCGCGGCGCGGTCGAGCTCCTCGGCGGGATGGCCTTCGTGCGGAACCCGCAGACCGCGTACCTGGCGGCGGCAACTCAGGCGCTCGCGTTCCACCCGCCGTCCAGGTCGAGCGTCACGCAGCCGCTGCTCGACTACTTCGCCGGCCACGCGCTGAGGCTCGGGTGAGGCCGCGATGACTGCCACCGACCCCGGTGTTCTCGACCGCGACTCGCTCGGGCGGCTGTACCGGTCCCGGCTGAGCAAGGGACGCGCGACCTTAGGCGAGATGTTCGGCGGCCACATCGAGGTGGCGTCAGAAGGCGCCTGGGTGACCACGAGCACCGGCCGCGAGTTCCTGAACTGCGGCGGCTACGGCGTCTTCATCGCCGGCGCCCGCCACCCCGTAGTAGTCAAGGCCGTGCTCGACCAGCTCAACTCGCATCCGGTCGCGACCAGGATCTTCCTCGAGCCCCAGCTCGCCCTGGCGGCCGATGCCCTGGTCGCCCGCGCGCCGTCCGGCCTGGAACGCGTCCACTTCGGCTGCTCAGGCGCCGACGCGGTGGAGACCGCGATCAAGATCGCCAGGAGCCAGGGCCGCCGCCGCCTGATCTCCGCGGTCAACGGCTTCCACGGCAAGACCATGGGCGCGCTCAGCCTCACCGCCAACGAGATCTTCCAGCGGCCGTTCAGGCCCCTGCTGCCCGCCGTCACGCACGTGCCCTACGGCGACGCCCAGGCGCTCGGCCATGTGCTCGCCGAGTCACCGGGCGAGTGCTGCGTCATCATCGAGCCGGTGCAGGGCGAGGCCGGGGTCATCGTGCCGCCGCCCGGCTACCTCAGGGAGGTCGCCGCGCTCTGCCGCGAGCACGGCGCCCTCTTCGTGCTCGACGAGATCCAGACCGGGCTCGGCCGGCTCGGGGCCTGGTGGGGAGCCAGCCGCGAGGACGTCACCCCCGACGTGCTGCTGGCCGGCAAGGGCCTGGGCGGCGGCGTGCTGCCCGTCTCGGCGGCGATCGCGACCCGCGCCGCCTTCAGCGTCTTCGACAAGGACCCCTACCTGCACACCTCGACGTTCTCAGGCGCGCCGCTCGCGATGGCCGCGGTCCGCGGCGCTCTCACTGCGATTGAGGAACACGGTCTCGTCGACCGGGCCGCCCTTCTGGGCGAGGCAATGCTGCCGGAAATCACCAGGATCCTGACCAGGCATTTCGGGTCCCTGGTGCGCGAGGTGCGCGGGGCCGGCCTGCTGATCGGCGCCGAGTTCAGCGTGCCCGGCCTGGCCGGTGACCTGCTGATCGAGCTGGCCGAGCAGGGAGTCATCGCGAACCACTCGCTGAACTCGCACCTGGTGCTGCGGCTCACCCCGCCGGCGATCCTCACCGACGCCGAGCTGACCTTCCTCTACGAGGCGCTTGACCGGGCCTGCAAGGCGCAGGCCCGCACTTATCAGGAGGTGTGACATGCGCTACGTGACCCTCCAGGCCCTGGTCCCCGCCAGCGACCCGGGCGCGTGCTTCGACCGGATCAGCGACTTCGCCCGCTATCCGGAGCTGACCGACGTGGTCAGGTCGGTGACCGTGCACCCGACCACGCCGGACGGGCTCGAGTGCAGCGACTGGGAGGTGTACTTCAGGAACGGCATCCTCCGCTGGTCAGAGGCCGACTCCAAGGACGAGCCCGGCCGTCGCATCGCGTTCGAGCAGACGGACGGTGACTTTGACACCCTGACCGGCTCGTGGTCGATCTCAGCGGCCGCCCGCGGCTGCGCGGTCACCTTCGAGACCGCGTTCGACTTCGGGATTCCCAGCCTGGCCGGAATCCTCGACCCCATCGCCGAGCGCGTTTTCAAGGAAACCATCGCGCGAGTACTTGTCGGCCTATTCGGGACCGTCGAAGTGATCGGCGATCCCAAGATCTCTCAAGCAATCGCAGGAGCCAAGTAATGGATGCTAAAAACTGGTTCGAGACAAAGGCGACTTACACTCTCACGCGGCTCGAGTACGGCTTCGGCCTGATTATCGCCCTGGCATTTTTCTTCTGGCATATTACCGACGTCCGCTGGCTGCCGGCCGTCGTGCTGTTCGCCTACATCGACCTCATCGGCTATATCCCGGGAGCCATCGCGCATCACCGCGCCCACGGCCGGCCGATCTCGCGGGCGTATTACGTCGCCTACAACATCATGCACAGCCTGATCACCCAGTCGGTGGTGATCCTGGCCTGGATCTGGATTGACAAGCCCGAGTGGGCGCTGCTTGTCATCCCCATCCACTTGTTCGGCGACAGGTCGATCTTCGGCAACTTCCTCAAGCCGTTCGCCGTGTCGTTCGAGCCGCTGCGGCATCCGGCCTTCGGCAAGCTGCTCGGCGACCTCAAGCACGACCTGGAGCGCGAGCCGCTCCGGCCGACCGGGGCGGGCCTGCGATGACCCCCGCCCGGACCTGGGCCGGCCGGGAGATCCTGGCCGATTGCCCCGCCGCCGACGCCTGGAGCGTGCTGCGGCTCCTGGTGACCGGCGTCGCCGTGATCACCACCGGCGGCGGCCCGTCGACCAGGGGCACGACGGTCAGCTCCGTCGCGATCGCGTCGCGCGTCCCGCCCTGCATCACGGTCTGCATGCGGCCGGACAGCGCCGGGCTCATGCAGCTCAAGGACGAGGTGCTGTTCACGGTCAACCTGCTGGCGGAGGGCCAGGCCCCGCTCGCCGGCCACTTCGCCGCGCCGGGCCGGGCGACGGGCCTTGACAGCCCGAGCGGCGCCGCCTGGCGGCACGACGTTGCGAGCGGGCCAGCGCTGCGCGGCGCGACGGGCTGGCTCGACTGCGCCGCCGAGCGGATGATCCCCGTGGGCGATCACGAGCTGGTGATCGCCCGCGTCCGCGCGGCGGTGCCCGGTTCCGGCGTCCCGCTGGCCCAGCAGGGCGGGGTGCTGCGATGACCGGCCCGTCTGAAATCGCCGACTGGGACAGCGCGCCGTCGCTGGTGGACGGCGCGACCGACACCGAGCTGACCGCCGGCGGCTGCGGCGTCGCCTACTGGCTCGGCGCCGTACCGCAGGGAACGCTGCGCGGTTACGTGCTTGGTCACGGCCCCGAGTCGGTCACGCCTGAATTCATGCGGGAGCCGGGCCCGCTTCACGAGGCGCTCATCTCCGAGCTTGCGTTCAGGTCAATAGCGGAGGAAAAGGCCACCAGGGCGATCGGGTACCTCGTAGCTTTAGCGCCCGACAACGACTGCATGGAGTTCTATTCCACGCAGCTCATTGATGAGGCTCGGCACGCGATGGTGTTCCGTTCCCACCTCATTGAGCTGGGCGTCGCCGCCTACAGCCTGGCCGAGTGCGTCGAGCGGATCGCCGGAGCCGATCGCGACGCCATCTTGGTGCCGCTCGAGGAGTTCGGCCTGCGCACGCTGCGCGACCGGCGCGACTTCATCGGCGGCGTAGTCGTGCTCACCGTCCTGGTCGAGGGCGTGCTCGCGCCGGCCGCCGAGCTGAGCGAGCGCAAATGGCGGCCGCTCGACCCGGCCGCTGCCGACATCGAGCGCGGCGCGGGCATCGACGAGATCAGGCACCTGGTCGTGGGCAGCTCGATCGCCCGCGAGTACCTGCTCGCCCGGCCGGACGAACGGCAGCGCGTGCTCGACCTGATCTCCGAGGGCCGCGAGCTCTGGGACACCCTGCCTACCGCGGACGCGCTTTACCGCCGCGAGCAGCTTTTCTCCGAGGGCCTGCGCCGCCACGCCGGCGTGGTCGGCGACTACGAGATCTGGCCGGGGCGCCGGCTGGTCGACACGACGGCGGAAGAGCGCCTGGAGACAGCGGCGGCGTGGGCGGACCGCATGGGACGCGCCCGCCTTGCCTATATGGGCCTGGCCGATGACAACTGAAGGAGATCCCATGGACCCGACGTTCACCCGCTTCGCGGCGCTGCTCACCGAGCGCTTCGGCGTCCCGGAGCGCGAGATCTCGCCCGAGGCTACCTTCGCTGACCTGGAACTCGACTCGATCGCGCTGGTCGAGCTCGCGATGGCCGTCGAGGACGAGTTCGGGGTCAAGCTCGCCGAAGATGAGCTGACCGACGAGGACGACCTGGCCAGGGCGGTCACGCTCATCAGCGCGAGCCTCGCCGTCGGGCGCAGCTCGTGAGCTTCGACGCCGCGATCACCGGCATCGGGCTCGTGACGCCCGCGGGCATCGGTACCGCGCCGAGCTGGGAGGTCATCTGCTCGGGTGAGGCGACGGCCGCGGCCCCTGATCCGGAACTGGCCGGGTTACCGGTCGATTTCAGCGCCCGGGTGCCCGGCTTCGACGCCGACGTGCTGCTCGGCCGGCGCACCGCCTGGCGGCTCGACCGGTGCAGCCAGCTTGCCCTGGTCGCCGCCCGCGAGGCGGTCGCCGACAGCGGGCTCGATCCGGGCGCCTGGGACGGGACCAGGGTCGGCGTCGTGATCGGCAGCGGGATCGGCGGCGCGTCCACCTGGGAGCGGCAGCATCACCGGCTCATCGAGTTCGGCGCGACGGCGGTCTCGCCGCTGCTCATTCCCATGCTCGCGGTCAACATGACGGCGGGCTACCTGGGCATCGAGTTCGGCGCCTGCGGGCCGAACCTGGTCACGGCCACCGCCTGCGCCTCAGGTGCCACCGCCATCGGGGTGGCCCGCGAACTACTGCGGTCGTCGCGGTGCGACGTGGTGATCACCGGGGGCACCGAGGCGTGCGTCATCCCGTCGATCGTCACCGGCTTCGCCCAGATGGGCGCGCTCTCGGGCCGGCGCCTTGACCCGGCCGCGGCCTCGCGGCCGTTCGACGCCGAACGGGACGGCTTCGTGCCCGCCGAGGGGGCGGCCGTGCTCGTGCTCGAGCGCGCCGCCGACGCGGCCAGTCGCGGGGCCCGGGTGCACGCGCTCATCAGCGGCTACGGGGCGTCGGCCGACGCGTACCGCGCGACGACACCCGATCCGCAGGGCGCCGGCGCCGGGCGGGCGCTGCGGGAGGCGCTCGCCGACGCGGACCTGCCCGCCACCGCGGTCGAGCACGTCAACGCGCACGGGACGTCTACCCCGCTCGGCGACCTGGCCGAGGCGCGGATGATTCGCCGCACGCTCGGCGCGCAGGTCAGCGTGACCTCGATCAAGGGCGTCACCGGCCACTCGCTGGGCGCGGCCGGGGCCATCGAGGCGGCCGTGACCGCGCTGTCCGTCGAGCACGGCTTCGTGCCGCCGACCGCCAACCTGTCCGCCCAGGACCCCGAGATCGACCTCGACATCGTGGCGAAGGCAGGCCGCCGCGAGCGGATCTCGGTGGCGGTCAGCAACTCATTCGGGTTCGGCGGCCAGAACGCCGTGCTCGTCCTGACCTCAGCCCAATAAAACCGAAAGGAGCTGGCCGGTGAGCACTACAACGATCTCTGCTGAGTCCGTACTTGAGGCGGTGCGCACTCACGGCGACAACCCGAGCGGGTTCCTCGCGGTCAACGAAGGCACGTCCTACTTCGGCCTCCCCGGCGAACCTGGCGTGATCGCCTACCGGGCCTGCGGACGGTACCTGGTGCAGTTCGGCGGGCCGTTCGCGCCCCGGGCGGCCTGGCCCTCGCTGCTCTCCGGTTTCGCTGGGCTCGCCGACGCCGACGGCCGGGGCATCGTCGCCGTGCAGCTGCAGCGGGACGACGCTGAGTTCTACGCTGGGCACGGCTACACCGTGAACCAGGTCGGCGCGTCCTACGCGATCGAACTCAGCGACTACGCGCTGGCGGGGACCAGGTTCATGCGGCTGCGCAACAAGGTCGCGCGGGCACACCGTTCCGGCCTTGTAGTGACCGAATGCAGCCTGGACGAGCACGCCGGGGCCGTGGCCGAGATCGACAGCGCCTGGCTGGCCGCCAAAGGCGAGAACGCCAGGGAACTCGAATTCCTCGTCGGCCAGCTCGGCGGGCCGATGCAGCGGTACCGCAGGCTCTTTGTCGGCCTGATCGACGGCCGGCCGGTCGCGTACATCTCCTACTGCCCGGTCTTCGGCAGCCGTCCCGGCTGGATGCACGACCTGAGCCGGCGGCTGCCATCCGGGGCCGATGGCACCCCGCCCGGGGTCATCGAGGCGGTCAACGTCGCCGCGATCCGCGCGTTCCAGGCCGAGGGCACGCGCTGGCTGCACTTCGGCTTCACGCCGTTCACGTCCCTGGCGGCCGAGCACGAGGTGCCCGGTGCCAGCCGGGCGTACGCGTGGTTCATGGAGTGGCTCTGGGAGAACGGCAGTTTCGTCTACCCGGCGCAATCGCAGCTCGCCTACAAGCGCAAATGGGCGCCGAGCGTCATCTTGCCCGAGTACCTGGCCTTCCGGGGACAGGCGCAGACGGCGGGCCTGATCCACGTCTTCAAGGCCGCGAACGCATTTTAAGTGCTTACCGAGGAGCCCCATGTCTATCAGTTCGGACCAGCTTGAGCTTGCCCAGGGCAATCTGCGCGACGCGTTCTTCGCGCTGGCATTCGACGCAGGCAGCGAGGAGGCGGCCGCCAAGGCGGACGAGGCGCTCGCCGAGCTCGACCGGCTGCTCGGCCCCGCCGACGCCGTCGGCCCAGCCAGCACCGCCGGGACGGCGCAGCGATGAGCGCCGGCCAAAGCGGGCTGCGCCGCTCTCTCGACACTCCGAAAATCGTGGCGCTTGTCATCGCGGCGGCGGCCCCGATGGCGGCGATCGTCGGCACGGTCCCGCTCGCGTTCGCGATCGGCAATGGCGCCGGCGTGCCCGGGCTCTACGCGGTGGCGGGGGTGATCCTGCTCTGCTTCTCGGTCGGCTACGCGGCGATGAGCCGCCGGATCGTCAACGCGGGAGGCTTCTACACCTATATCTCGCGTGGCCTCGGCAAGCCGCCGGCCGTCGCCGGCGGCCTGATCGCCGTGCTGTCCTACAACGCGACCTGCATCGGGCTGGTCGGGGCGTTCGGTTACTTCCTGCATCTGGGCCTGGTGCAGCAATTTCACCTCGGCGTCCCGTGGCAGGTCTGGGCCGCCGTCATCATCGCGCTCGTCGGCCTGCTCGGCTACCGGCAGATCGACATCTCGGCGCGGGTGCTGCGGATCCTGATGGCCGCCGAGGTCGCCGTGCTGCTCGTGCTCGACGCCTACGTCATCGCGCGCAATGGCGCATCGGCCTTCCCCGCCACGTCGCTGCGTCCCGGCACCATCTTCGGCGGAGCCTCTGGAGTGACGCTGATGTTCGCGTTCGCATCTTTCATCGGATTTGAATCTGCGGCCCTGTACGGGGAGGAAGCGCACAATCCCCGGCGGAGCGTCCCGCTGGCGACTTACTTTTCCGTGATCCTCATCGCGGTCTTCTACGGGTTCACGACCTGGGTGACGGTCGGCGCGATCGGGGCCTCACACCTCCATGACGCTGCCCAGGCGTCACTTGGGAACCTCTTTTTTAACCTCAGCGACAAGTACGCGAACTCGGCCCTGACCACCGTGATGCAGGTGCTCCTGATCACCAGCCTGTTCGCCGCGACGCTGGCATTGCACAACTCGTCGAACCGCTACATGTTCGTGCTCGGGCGCGAGCGGGTGCTGCCAGGCTGGCTCGGCGTCGTGCACGACCGGCACGGTTCGCCGCACCGCGCCAGCCTGACGCAGACGGCGCTGACCACCGCCTGCGTGGCCGCGTTCGCGGTCGCCGGCCTCAACCCGTACCTGAACCTCGCGACCTCCATGATCGGCCTCGGCACGCTCGGCATCGTCACCCTGCAGGCGGCGGCCTCGCTGTCGGTGGTCGCCTTCTTCTGGCGCTTGCCGGACCGGCAGTGGTGGCGCACCGTGATCCTGCCGGGGCTCGGGACGGCCGGGCTGCTGACCGGCGTCGTGCTGCTCGCGAGGAACTTCCGCGTGCTCGTCGGGACCGCCAACCCCGTCGTCAACGCCCTGCCCGTGGTGCTGCCCGTGCTCGTGATCGCCGGCGTGGGCTACGCGCTCTGGCTGCGCGGCAACCGCCAGGCCAGGTACGCGGCCCTCGCCACGGTCACCGACCGGTCGACCGACACCCCGCAGCAGGCACCAAGCCCGACAACCTCGACCGCCCTAGGCACCTGACCGCGAGGAGCGTGTAGCGGTGCCAGTGGTCCCGCGTCGCCGCGCAGGTCAGGACCAGTGCGACCACCGCTATGGCGTACCAGGCGATGCTGACTGCGTGCGCGGTGGCTGGCGGTTCGACCAGGAATCTGCTGGTGACTGGCGCGTACCAGGCGAGCGCGATGGCCGCGAGGCTGACGGGGGCGGCCATAGCCCCGCCGAGGTCGGCGTAACGGGAGCGGTCGACGCACGCGGCAGCGGTCACTGTGACCAAGCACCACCCGGTGAGCTGGGCAATCACCGGGTAGATGGCTGGCGGGTGGCCAAGGGCGTGCGGCGGGACTGTGCGGGCCATGATGTCCAGTTGCACCCAGCAGGTCACCGCCAGCACAGGCGCGGCCAGCAGGAGGTGGCCAGCCGGAGCCAGCCAGGCCGGCACGGGTGTGGCCTGGGTCAATGGCCGGAACGGGGCTCGGAGAACGAAAGCCAGACCTGCGATGGCGGGCAGGAAGGCAAGGCGGACGGCGCCCTGATCGAGCGCCCAATGGGAGATGCCGGCCACGTAGGCCATGACGGCGAGATAGACGGTGCCGGTCAGGCAGCCGGTGATCAGCGTGACCCATGGCATCGTCGCGATGGCGTGCCCGGCGAGGAGGGGCAGCGCGCGGAGCCAGGACAGGCGAGGCTGCCGCGTGTGCCTGACTGGCGTGCCCAGGGCGTGCGGCGCGCCCTGCGGGTTCAGGCCGTGCATAGCGGGTTCTGCCGCCCGTTGGACGGTCCCTCAACGATTGTCGTCCCGGGTTTGGGGGTCCGGCGGAGCGCCGGAGGTGCGGGGACGCTTGGCATGCGGATGCCGAGTGCGGTGGCGAGCTGGGCGTCGGTGGTGTGCCAGTTGACCCAGGTGGACCATGCGTTTTGCAGGACGTGGCTGATCTTCTGTAGTGGCAGGCTCGTCATCGCGTTGGCCAGCAGGTATCCGGCGGCGGTCGGTTGCGGCATCCCGGGTGGCGTGAGGTAGTAGGCGTTCGAGCCTGGATAGGTCCAGATGGGCACGAAGGTGTTGCGGACCTCCGCTCCTGCGATGCCACGGAGGGCTCCAGGAGGGCCGCCCAGGCCATCCCGGAGCTCGCTGGCCGGGGGGTGGGTGGCAAGGATGGCCAGCCAGATCGCGATCGCCTCCCGCGCCTGGTCGAGCGGCACGCATGGCAGGAACACGCTGCTGTAGAGGCTGCCGGTGGCTTGGGGCGGGATGCGGACCGCCCATTCGGCGGTGGCCAGGGCCACGTCGAAATGCGCGTCGCCCAGCCTGCCGCCAGCCGCGGGCCAGTACCCGACCGGCAGGTAGATCGCCGATGCTACGGGGGCGTTGCCTGGCGCCTGCCGCAACTGCGTTTCCCACCGGGTCAGCTGCTGCTTCGGATGGCCATGCGTGAGGGTGGAATCGGGGAGGTACAACGGCGCGACCTGCCTGACCGTCAGCGGCTTGGCAGGCCGGGCGGGCAGGTGCGCAAGCACCCCGTTGACCGGTGCCTCCAATGATGGCAGGTCGCGGCCGAAGCCGGGGTAAAGGCAGTACCTGACCTGGTTGACGGTGGTGCAGCGCTGCGCCGAGGCCGGGTTGTGAGCCTGCGCTATCAGGTGGTTCAGGTCGGCGGTGGGGATGGGCCGCAGTTGCAGTGCCCCAGCGAGGCAAATCACCGCGACGGCCACGATGCCGGCCGCCGCCAGCCCGCCTTTGACCCGGGCGCGGCTGACAGTCACCGCGAGCGCCGCGATCCCGGCCGTCGCGGCGATGCCGGCCAGTTCCAGCACGTGCGCGCCGGCGGGCGGATAGCCGGCCAGGGGGCCGGGCAGCTGACCCAGCTGATCTTGCTTGACTTCCCACGGAAGCAGCCAGATGGCACCGGCCGGGGCCAGGTGAGAGTTGGCGGAGATGAGGAACAACACCACGGCCCGAGCACTCCGGCCAGCGGGTGCGGGAATCGCGTGCCGATCGCGATCCCGGCCGATCCGGCGGCAATTACCAGCAGCAGCCCGCCTGCCAGCACCGCAGTGCTCGGGGCGCCGATGGCGCCGCGCACTTGCACCACGGCTGCCGCCGCGCCGGTCAGCAGCAGGCTGGCGGGCGCCGCTCCTGTCAGGCCGGCCAGCTGGGCGACAGCGCGAACGCCGGCGGTGGCCGGGAAGCTGGCGTAGAGGTCAGCCATGCCATCCCGCCGGGGCCGCCCGGCTGCCAGTTGCGCGGCGACCAGGACGGTCATGGCGAGGGCGAGCTGCCCCACGCCGATCTCCCAGGCGGCGTCCCACCACAACGGCTGCGACGCCTGGATGAGAAGCCAGATCAGGGCGCCGCCGACTAGCACACCGCTGAGCACCAGGACGCCGCGGATCAGTAGCGACGCCTCCACCAGCGCCAGGCCCAGTACTGTCCGCAGCCGGGCAGCGCGCCGTCGTTCAGTGCGGCGTGACCCGCCGTCGGGCCCGGCAGGACCGGCAAGGTCCGCGCCGTGGACCGCTGGCCCGCCTCCCGTGGCGGTCATCGCACGCCTGCCGCGTGGGACAGCAGCAGGTAGCCGTCCTCGACCGTCGGCACGACAAGTTCGGCGCCAGCCGGCGGGTCCTCGCCGATGTGCCGCCACCGGTTGTCGCCGCCACGCCAGGACAGATGAGCGCGGGCGTCACGCTCGCCTGCTGCCCACACCCGCCCGGCCGCGGTGGCGGCCAGCTCGGCCGGGGTACCGGAGAAGCAGACCCGTCCCTGGAGGAGCACGACCACCTGAGGGCAGATCGCGGCGATGTCGTCGGCCTGGTGCGTGGACAGCACGATCACCGGGTCGGCCGGCAGGTCAGACAGCAGTTCACGGAACCGCAGCCGCTGTTCCGGGTCAAGCCCCGCCGTCGGCTCGTCCAGGATCAGCAGCTCAGGATCGCCCAGCAGGGCCTGGGCGATCCCCAGGCGCTGACGCATCCCGCCGGACAAGGCGCGAATCCGCGTGCGGGCGCTGCGTTCCAGCCCGACAGCTGCCAGCACCCTGGCCACTTCCTCGGCGCGACGGCGCCGCTCGGTGATCTCCTTCAGGATCGCCACGTAGTCCAGGAACCCGGCGACCGTGAAGTGCCGGTGATACCCAAGCTCCTGCGGGAGGTAGCCGAGCCGCCGGCGGATCTCGACCCGCCCTGCGCGATCCTGAGGGTCCAGGCCAAATGCCGACACCCGCCCCGCGTCTGGTTCATTGACGGTGGCCAGGATCGAAAGCAGCGTCGTCTTTCCCGCGCCGTTCGGGCCGAGCAAGCCGGTGATCCCCCGGTCAAATGTGAGATCGACTTCCTCCAGCGCCCGGGTGGCACCGTACCGCCGGGTCAGGCCGTCCACGCGGACGGCTGCGGTGCGGACGTCTAGTGTCATCTCATCCATCCCAACTCGAAGCGGTCGTGGCGCGTGAGCAGCACCACTGCGGAGGCGCAGAGCACGGCGGCGCACGTGAACTGGGCATTCCGCTGGACGATCAGCAGCGGAATGTGAGCCGCCGCCAGCACGAGCGCCGGCAGCGCCCACAACGCCGCGGCCGTGACGGCGGCGGCACGGGGGTCCATGACGGTCGCGGCCGCGAGCGTGAATGCGCACAACGCCAGCGACGGCAGCAGAAGCGCGACGGGCAGCCATCCGGGCCCGGGTACGACGAAGGCGGCGCCGACCACAAGGACCAGTGCGGCGGCCAGCGCGGAGACCGCGCGGACCAGCAGCAAGGTGAACCCTGAGAAAGGTGCCGCGACCGCCAGCTGATGAGCGGGGTCGAAAATCGGCAGGAAGGCTCCCGCGACCCCCGCCAGCACGAGCAGGGGGGCCAGCAGCAGGAACGATGCCAATATCTCCGGGTCCTGATCCAAGGCCAGGCGCCCGGGTCCCCCAGCGGGAATCGACCCGTACCTGACCGCCGCGGCTTCGCCGGCCACGACGGCCAGCACGCCAACCACGGACAGCAGCCAGGACCTGCGCACCGACGGGGTCGCCGCGACCAGGCGAAGCAGATGGCCGGGAACACCGCACCGGCGCAGCAGGCGCTGCGCCGGTCCCCCGTCGCCGAGCGCGGCGCGCACCAGCAGCACGGAACGGTTATGCGCCAGTCGTCCGGCGTCCACCTGAGCCGACAGGACCGAGCGGCACCGTGCGCACGCCATCAGATGGGCCTCCACCGACCAGACGATGACCGGATCGGCAGTCCCGGCGGCATAGCTGGCCAGGAGGTCTCCACCTACGTGCCTGTCCGCTCCGGCCGCAGGTCCGGCCGCGCCCGAAAATGGACTCGTCATGATGTTCCCCAGGCTTCTCGGCGTTGTGCCGGTATCTCGGCCCCTGCTTGCTGATCGGCAAGCGCGGCGCGCAGCGCGAGCCGGGCCCGGTGACAGCGGGACTTGACGGTCCCTTCCGCGACCCCCAGCAGGACGGCCGCCTCCGCGCAGGTCAGGCCGTCAAGCACGGTCGCCTCGATGGCGCCGCGCAATTCCGGGGACAGGCCGGCCAGGGCCTGACCAAGGCGGCCATGCTCTATACCGACCAGGACCTGATCTTCCGCCGAGACAACCACAGGTGGTTCTGCCGCACGCCACGGCAGCCGCCGCCGGGCGCCGCTCTCCTTGCGGATCGCGTCGATCAGACGTCGGACGCCTATTCCCCAGATGAACGCGGCCACATCACCGCCCCCTCGGTAGGAGGCGGCTTCCCGCCACAAGGCGAGGAAAGTGTCCTGTACCGCTTGGTCGACCACATCCGGCATCGCGCAGCGCCGCGTCAGCCGGACAGTCAGCCAGCCCGCGTGACGGTCATACAGAGCGGCAAGTGCCCTCTCATCGCCACGCGCCACGCCCCGCAGCAGGGCCGCGTCATCGCGCTCCTCGGCACCCGGCCTCACACCAGAAGCCGTTCACGAACTCCCATGCACTCCCTGTCGCAGCAAGAGACCAGTTCGGTTCCCATCATCTGTAACCCGATCAGCGGGGACCGCAGGCCGGTTTTCAGGTCAGGCCCCGAGCGGCTCGGGCCTGCGCGCGGCTGCCGGCGCTCATTGCTACGCTGCACGCGTGACGCTAGCCAGCGGAATCCCGTTCGTGCTCGCGTCGTCATCACCGGCGAGGCTCCGCATCCTGCGGAATGCCGGGATCGACCCGGAAGTTGTCGTCAGCGGCGTCGATGAGAGCACCGAGCATGGCCTGGACACGGCCGCCATGGTAGCGGTCCTCGCGGAGCGCAAAGCTGCTGTCGTTTCGGCGCTCCGTCCAGGCTCCCTGGTGCTCGGCTGCGACTCCTTGCTGGACTTTGACCACGCCGCGTGGGGCAAGCCGGAGTCGGCTGCCCAGGCGGCGGCCTTGTGGCGGCGGCTGTCCGGCCACCAAGGCGCCCTGCTTACCGGCCATTGCCTCATCCAGCCAGGCACCGGCCGCCGGGTTCAAGGTGTCGGCCGCACAGTCGTGCGGTTCGGCACGCCGACCGAGGCCGAGCTAGCCGCCTATGTCGCGAGCGGCGAGCCGGCCTCGATGGCTGGCGGCTTCAGCCTCGAATGCCTGGGTGCGCCTTTTGTCGACTGTATCGATGGCGACCCGAGCAACGTCATCGGCCTGTCACTGCCGCTCCTGCGACGTTTGCTGGCTGAGCTGGGCATCGCCATCACCGACCTGTGGCGCACGCCCGCCACGGCGCGGCAAGCTACCAGCGGTCTCGGTGCACGACCTCGTCGAACGGCCTGCGATCCGGGTCCTTGACCGGGGTGAGCGGCTTGCCCGCCGGGTAGCCAAGCGAGATCAGCAGCGAGCAGACCTTGTCCTGCGGGTAGCCGAGCAATCGCCGGGCCAGGTCATGATCGCCGATGCCTGAGTGGCAGCTGCCGATGCCCAGGTCAGCGGCGGACAACATGATCGACATGGCGGCCTGGCCCAGGTCAAACTGCACCCGGCCCTTATCGTGGCTGTCGGCGTCGGCGATCAGCGCGATGGTAGCCGCCGACCCGGCCACATGACCCGCCCCGATCCACACGGTAGCGAGTTGCTTGAGCTGGTCGGGGTCCGTGACCAGCACGAAGTCCCAGGGCTGGGTATTCCGAGAGGACGGTGACCTGCGGGCCGCCTCGAGGATCTCGTCAAGATCCGCGCCAGCGATCGGGCGCTCCGCATACTTCCGCACATTGCGCCTGGACCTGATCGCATCCGGCGTCATCAGGTGCTCGCTCATAGGCTCACCGCGACAATCGTCAGAGGTCGCATTCTGAATGCCCAGGTTACCGATGCCGGCGCAACTCTGCGCGACCTTCCGGACACGTTGGCGATAATGCCGTCCGGGCTCCGCCATCACGCTCCGGCTCGAGAAGAAAGGCATCACCATCGCCGATCCGGCGCAGGTCGTGCTGGAGTCAGATCCTGCTCGAAACCGGCGAGATCCTCCCCGTCGGCTAAGGCGGGCAGCGCCTGCGGGGGAACACTTCTGAACATGACCACCGTATCGGTCGTCGTTTTCACCCGTGACCTGCGGATTCGCGACAACCCGGCCCTGGCGGCGGCCGCTAGGGCCGGGCTAGTGCTGCCGGTGTTCGTGTTCGACGACGCGATCATCCGCCGCCACGGGCACAACGCCGCCAGGATGGCGTTCCTCGCCGAGGCGCTCGACGACCTCGACGCCAGCCTGCGGCGCCTCGGCGGGCGGCTGGTCATCAGGCAGGGACCGTGGGCCAGGACCGTGATCCAAACCGCTGCGCACGCCGGTGCCCACCACATCCACCTCGCCGACGACGTCTCCGGCTACGCCGCCCGCCGCCTCGCGCTGCTCAAGTCGCTCGCGGCCAGCGCGCGCATCCAGGTCACGACGCATCCGGGAGTGACAGTCGCCGGGCCGGCTGGACTGAGCCCGGCGAGCGGCGGCCCGTATCAGGTGTTCACCCCGTATTACCGCCGGTGGCTGGCTAGCCCGCGCCGGGCCCTGGCACCAGCCCCGGGCAAGATCAGCCAGCCGAACGACCTCGACCCCGGCCAACTCCCCAAGCCCGGGGCCAGCCCCGCCCCGCGAGGCGGCGAGACGGCCGCTCAGGCCAGGCTGAGCACCTGGGCGGCCGAGCGCCTGGCTGGCTATGACCAGGCCAAGGACGATCTCGCCGCCGATGCGACATCGCGGCTTTCGGCCTGCCTGCACTTCGGCTGCCTGTCGCCGCTCGAACTCGAGTCCGAGCTCAGCAGGCAGCCGGGCGCCGCCCGTTCCTCCGCCAGCTCGCCTGGCGTGACTTCTTCTGCCAGCTGCTCGCCGCCCGCCCCGAGGCGGCGCACAGCGACTTCCGCGACTGCGGCGACGACTGGAACGATGACCCCGACGGCCTCGCCGCCTGGCAGGAGGGCCAGACCGGCTTCCCGGTCGTCGACGCCGCGATGCGCCAGCTCACCAGCGAGGGCTTCATGCCTAACAGGGCGCGCCTGATCGTCGCCTCGTTCCTGACCAAGGACCTGTACCTCGACTGGCGCGCGGGCGCGGCCCACTTCATGGCGTATCTAGCCGACGCCGACCTCGCCTCCAACCAGCTGAACTGGCAATGGGTCGCCGGCACCGGCACCGACCGGCAGCCGCACCGGATCTTCAACCCGACGTTGCAGGGCAGGCGGTTCGACCCCGACGGCAGCTACGTCACCCGCTACCTGCCCGCGCTCGCCGGGCTTAGCCCAGCCCAGCTCCACGACCCGTCCCCGGCGGAGCGCCGGGGACGCCGCTATCCCCCGCCGATCGTCGACCACCAGGCGGCCGCTGCCACCTGGCGCGCCCGGGCGAGGACGCGGTAGCCTCAGCGCATGCGTTGTTGCGCGTGCTGTAGCTGGTGGCCGTCCTAGGACGGCTGTCCGCGTAAGCACGCGAGGTAGGGCCGTCCGGCTGGACGGCCCCTCCGTGTATGTGTTTGCAACACAGCGCAACACAGTGGATGAACGGGTTGCTTCACCGGATGGTCCTTGCCACTAGGTGACAAGGAGCTTCCCGTGACCACGACCCCTGCTGGCGCCAGCGTCGTCAGCACACCCGTCCCCGACCGTTCGCTGCGCGCTGCCATCAAGCGCAGCGCCGAGCTCGAATCGGCCATCGCGACCGACGCATCGGCGTTCACCGTGCTGACCGGTGACCGGCCGACCGGCCCGCTGCACCTGGGCCACTACTTCGGCACGCTGGCGAACCGGGTCAGGCTGCAACAGGCCGGAGCGCGGCTTTCGTCCTGGTGGCCGATTATCAGGTGCTCACTGACCGGGATGTCGCGAGCCGGCTGGCCGAGCACGTCACCGGGCTGGTCGCTGACTACCTGGCGATCGGGATCGACCCGGTGAAGTCGACGATCTTCGCGCACAGCGCGGCGCCGGCGCTCAATCAGCTCCTGCTGCCATTCCTGTCCTTGGTGTCAGTCACCGAATTGCAGCGCAACCCGACCGTCAAGGAGGAAATCACGTTGTCCAGCCAGGCCCGAGTAAGCGGTCTGATGCTGACCTACCCGGTGCACCAGGCTGCCGACATCTTGTTTTGCAAGGCCAACCTGGTACCGGTCGGCAAGGACCAGTTGCCGCACCTGGAGACTGCCCGCGCCATAGCCCGCCGTTTCAACGAGCGTTATGCCGGGGGCTCTGCTTTCTTCCCCGTACCTGATGCACTGCTCTCCGCAGCACCGAACCTGCTCGGGACAGACGGCCAGAAAATGTCGAAGAGCCGCGCGAACTCGATCGCCCTATCGGCCACCGCCGACGAGACCGCGCGGCTGATCAGGCGGGCCAAGACCGACGCCGGCCAGCACATCAGCTACGAGCCTGACGCGAGGCCGGAGGTGTCCAGCCTGGTGCTACTCGCCGCGCTGTGCCAGGGCCGGGACCCGGGCGCGGTGGCAGCCGAGATAGGCCGGGGCGGGTCAGCCGCGCTCAAGCGGGTGGTGACCGAGTCGGTGAACGAGTTCCTGCGCCCGGTCAGGGCCAGCCGGGCCGAGCTCATGGCCGACCCCGGCTACCTCACCCACGTGCTCTCAGCAGGCAACGCAGTCGCCAGCGCGATCGCCAACCGCACCTTGACGGAGGTCAGCGCCCTAATGGGAACGTGTTATCAGTAAGCGTGTGCTAGCCCGCCGGGCCGCGGTGCCGTCTGGACTGACGAGCGAGGAGCGCAGCGACGAGCGAGGAGGGAAGACGGCGCCTAAAGCGGCCCGGCCTTCGGGGGGTTCCGGGGGGTCGCTCCCCCGGGCTAATACAGCTCCTTGAGGGGGTGGCTGCCGTCGACGTAGCCGACGAAGGGCGGGTAGATGTTGTAGCCGAGTAGCTCTTGCAGGCGCCTGGGCAGCTCGCGCACCGTGCTGCGGGGGACGGCGAGGCAGTGATTCTCCTGGGGGCGCAGCCAGGCGCTGGCGTATTCGAGGATCACGCCGAGCCTCGGCCGGCTGGTCTGGTTCGCTCCGCCGCCGTGCCACAGGCTGCCCAGGTAGAACATCGCCGAGCCCGGTGTCATTGTCGCGGCTTCGACGGGGTCGTCCTGCGCCGGATGCCGGTCAGGTGCCCAGCGGTGGCTGCCGGGGATGTACCGGGTTGCGCCATTCTCCTCGGTGAACGGGTCGAGCGGCCACATGGTGTTGACCACGACGGGCGGGTGGGGCTTGGGCAGCGGGTAGATCGAGTCATCGCAGTGCAGGATCTGCGCCTTCTCCCCCGGCCCGATCCGGATGCCGACCGGCGCGCTCAGCTGATAATGCCCGAGAACTTCGTCGAGCACTCCGAGCAAGAGCGGGTGAGTCGCAGCCTGGTCGAAGGTCCTGGTCTTGGCGAACAACGCGTAGATGCGCTGGGTCGAGAACCCCTCGAACGCGTTCCGCCCCGTCCTCGTCGCCGCCAATACCCGGTCGAGATCCGCCCGGGCCGTACCGACCTCGCCGGCGGTCATCATGTCGGCTACGATCACGTAGCCGTCCTGGGTCATCCTGGCGGTGACGTCCGCCGCGGTCGAGGTCAGCGCCGACAGCGTGGTCGTCATTTGACCAGCGACAGCCGTGGTCCCGCGGGTTCCCCGCCGCCAGCGGCCCGTCGCCTGCCAGCCCGGCCGAGACCGAGCCGCCCGCGCCCGCCGGTCCGGCCGCGGCCGATCCGGCTCAGGCCGCTCCGGTCCGTCTCGCTTGCCTGACTGGCCCGGCTGGACGTGGCGGCTGACCGGGCCGGCCCGAGCGTCGCCGTGGACCTGGCCGACAAGATCGAGCCGACGCTAAGCGCCGACAGCACGGACATGACCGACCCGGCTGAGCCGATCGACAGGACCGAGCCAGCCGAGCCGATGGACAAGATCGAGCCAGCCGAGCCGATGGACAAGATCGAGCCGACAGAGCCGATCGACAAGATCGAGCCAGCCGAGCCGATGGACAGCAGCGAAGGTGCGGAGTCAACCGATCGCGGCGTGCTGCTGACAGATCCCATATTGGCATTCTTGCAGCGTTGCCTGACCTGCACCAGCACGGTTAGCGACGGCTGGCCCAACTCCTGGCCGGCGCGGCCACCGCGAGTCGGGCGTTGTTCACGCGCGCACCCGGCGTACCCGGCTCAGGCCGGGATTACGGGAAGTGCGGTAGTTTGAAACGGTGCACCGCATGGACAATAGCCGGGCAGCGTCAGGGCGCGGCGGGCCATCCAGCGGCGGCCTGGCCATAGGCGGAGGCGCTAGGACCGGCCGCGGCGGCGCCCCCGAGTCCGGCGCCGGACCTGATGCCAGCACCGGCCCTGGATGGGTCGGCGGCAATGGCCAGACCGGGACTAGGGCCGGCAGGGTTGCCGGGGCCGGCAGGGTCACCGGTGTCGGCAGGGCTCGCCGCGTCTCCTATCCTCCGACGACGCCGCGCCCCTGGTACCGGCGGGCCGCGCGGGTGATCTTCCTGGCCGGCTCGCTCCTGGCCGCGGCCCTCGTGCTCGGCCTCGTAGGTGGCATGCTGAGCGGCCTGGTCTGACAACACGCAGATTTCGGCGGCGTAGCCCGGACCTGCGAGGCCCCGCGTTGTGACCTGGGTGCGGCTCTTTCGGGGTGAGGCTGCTCTCGCAGGAGGGTTTTCGGGTTCGTGCAGGAGGGTTTTCGCATCTAGGAGAGTTGACCGGGCTATACGACGACAACCCTCCTTCATGCGACAACGCTCCTTCAGGAACCCGGAAACCCTCCACGGTAAGGCCGAGAACCCTCCCGGGCACGGCACCACCCGGCTGGCTCACCCGAAAGAGACACACCCTTGCGACATGGGCGGTGACGCGGCCGGCGCCGGTGTGTGCCTCCTGACTGCGGAGGAGGAAGGAGTGCTACCGCGTGCGGCAGGATCGTCCTCCACCAGGCGCAGCCCTTACCCCCGAGAGCCGCACCCCGGGCGCCTGACGGAATCCGCTTGACGAATCAAGGACAGAATCCACCCCGGCAGCCCCCAGCACCGGCGCGATGTTCCGTGATCATGAGCCGCGGTACGGTCACGGAATCCTGCACCTGCCCTGGAGGCTGTCGGATGACTTCATCCTTGATCCCATCAAGCGGACTTCGTTGCCCGGACTGGCGTGCCGGGGCAGCGTGAGCAACGTGGCCCTCCCTGTTGCTGTCGCGGGCTGCGCGGCCGTGAGCAACGCGGCCCTCCCTGTTGTCGTCCCCACATCATCAGGGCGGGCCGCGTTGCTGTTGCCGGACGCCCGCAACAACAACATGGCCCGACCTGATGCTGGCCTGGCCCGGCCCGGCCCGGCCCGGCCCGACCGCGTCGCCGCGCACAAGCTCACCGAAGCCAGCATCAGCTCACTACAGCTATTGCTCGCTGGCCTCGCTGGCGACCCGCTCGAGCTTGGCGCGGTAGGCCTCCCACCAGGCCGGGTCTGCCTCAAGGACGTTGCTATTATCCTGCGCCAGGCCGGCCTTGCCGTCGATAAGTTCCCGCAGGATATCCATGTGACCGGCGTGCCGGTGGGTCTCCACCGTCATGTGCACGAGGATCTGGTGCAACGTCACCTCCCCGGAGTTCGCAGGAGTCGTCCACCATGGCACCCGGCCGGTGGCATCGAGGTCGAGCGCCTCGATCGTGGCGTCCGAATGCGCCCATACCCGCCGGTAGAGCCCGACGATGTACTCGCGAGACTGATCGGCGGTCGCCCAGGAATCCGCAATCAGGATGTCAGGCGACAGGGTGGTCCAGTCTTCGACGTCCATGGCTTCGCTCCACGGCAGCCGCTCGCCGAATGGCCGGCCGAAAACCTCTCCGAGGTACCCGGCCTCGCAGCTGGCCAGGTGCTTGATCAGCCCGAGCAGATTCGTTCCCGTCGGCGTCAGCGGCCTGCGGACGTCGTACTCCGACAGGCCATCCAGCTTCCACACCACCGCCTCGTGCGCGTGCTGCAGATAGCGGCGCAGGACTGCCTTAAATCCATCAGATGCTGTCACGCGCGACAGTCTGGCACGCACCGCCGACACCGCCGCTTAGGCGGCCTGGTCGCCCGGACCCGAGACCTCCGAGCGGGCAGACCGTCCCGCCGTCTCTCCGGGGAACCGCCGCCCTGACGACCGCGGCGCCGGATGCTCGACGAGCGCGATCACTCTGGTCGCCATGAACCTGGCGGTCCGCACCGTCGTGCCGCCCCTGGTCAGCTCGCTGACCTCGACCTGCCCTCGCCTGGTCACGGTCTCGACGCGCCGCCCGGCTCTGGTGGCGGTCACCTCGTAAGTCTTTGTCTCGCCGCCCGCGTCGACGACGATTTCCACCCAGTCGCCTTTCACGCCGGACCAGCACCGGGCGACTGCGAACTGACGTAACTGCCCATGTCAGATACTTACCCAACAAGAGCCCCAACAAGAGCACCGCGGACGCCAATCAGCCACCTTCCATCGGATCCAGGCCCGCGCGGCGCGGAACAGAGTCGGCGTGTCGGATAGGTCACTGATTGCTACCATCAGGCATGGGCCTCTTCAAGCGCACTTCAGCACAAAAAGCTACTATTCCCCCTAATTCCGTTGTATCCGCCTCAGTCCCCGCAGCTCCCGCAACGCCAGGGCTAGCCAACGTCCCGGATTTGAGCGCGGCGCTGCAGCAGCAGCTTAAGTTCGCGCGAGAGCGCGTCTTCTCCTATTCGGACTACGTCAAGCAGGTCGATTGCGCGCGCTGCGGCGCCCCCAAGCAGTTGCCGACCAAGACGGCCTACGTCTATTGCGACCACTGCGGCGCCCTGACCGACTACGACTTCAGGGCCGGCAACTTCGACACGAACGCCGCGCTGAGCAACCAGGTCTACGGCTACCTCGTAGGACCCAGCCAGCCCACGCTGGACATTTGCGCCGCGACCGGCGACAAGGACAAGTACCGGGCATTGATCCGCCCCGTTTACGCCGAATGGGTCAGGCAGTGTCCCTACGCCAACTCGCCGCGCACCACGTCAGACCCCGAGTTCCAGGAGCGCACCATTACCTACCTGGTCGAGGCAATGGTCTGCACCGAATTCGACAAGGACGTCCAGGCTGTCGGCAGGCAACTCGCGACCGCGAGCGCGCAACTGCAGCGGATACCGCTGCCCAACGGGGACTACTACATCAGCGACGGCATCTGGCAGGTCGCCGCTCTTTACAAGCATCAGATGGAAATGAGATACCAGGTACTCCAGCGCAGCGGCGTGCTCGCCCTCGACCCGGAGGATGCCCCGGTCGAAGTCTGGCTCCGCATGGAGTACTCCTACTTCTGCCAGAACTGGCTGCCCAAGATCCCGCCCGCCAACGTCGACCGGTTCCTGGACCTCTTTAACCTGCGCGGCGAATACTCCCAGCTCAAGATCGCCAACGCCGACACGAAGAAGTGCGGCGGCTGCGGTGACGAGTTCAGGGCGGTGCCTGGGGCACAGGCAGTCGTCTGCGAGTCCTGCGGCCGCACGCTCGACATCGCCGGCGGCGACGTGCCGTGCCAGCGCTGCGGGGCCCGGCTCGCCTTCCCGGTCAAGACCAGCACGATCGCCTGCCCCTACTGCCACACGACCACCCACCGCGCCTAGCGCAGCGCACCCGGGACCTCACGGCCCCGCGCACGAAATACCCCGCACCCGGCTGCGGTTGCCCTAACCGGAAGCCATTCCGGATGCAGTGCAGCAAGCAGCTAAAGGAGCGCCATCATGAACGTCAGCGCCAGCGCGGAACGACCCGTCCTTGAGCCGGGTCCCGACCATCCGATCACGATCACGGCCACCCCGTCGCGGGTCGTGGTCAAAGCGGGCGACCAGGTCGTCGCCGACTCGACCGGTGCGCTGACGTTGCAGGAGTCGAACTACCCGCCCGCGTACTACATCCCGACCACCGACCTGACGGTCGAGCTGACCGGCCCGACGGGCACGACCAGCTACTGCCCGTACAAGGGCGACTGCTCCTATTTCTCTGTCAGCACGGGCGACGGCGAGATCACCGACGTGGCCTGGTCTTACCAGCAGCCCTATCAGCCGGTCGCGCCGATTGCCGGATACCTGGCCTTCTACCCCAACAAGGTCACCATCACCGTCGACTAACCCGCCGGCCGCCCCTACCATCGAGCTTGTCCTGACCGTTCTTCGATGGGGGCGTGGCACAATGCGCGGTCTGGCTCGTCATCCGTTCGCCTGGTCCGTGTCCGCGCTCACGCTGATGTGCGCGGTGATGCTTGCCCAGCCTTCCGCGGCTCGCGCGCTGAGTGCGGCGAGCGGTCACCCGGCAGCTCCTTTCACCTTGTCGGTCAGTGGAATTGACCGGGACGGCACCCCGGTCAGCGTGTCGGCCTCGGTGATCAGCCAGGGTGGCGTCAGTTTCCTGTCCGGCGGCAACTCGGTCAAGGTGCCGGCCGGCCACTACATCGTCGCCGCGCCGATCTGGCGGCCGGCCGACGGCAGCGCGCAGGCGCTGGTCGCGGCCAAGGTCCACGTGACCGGCAACACGAGCGTGACGCTGAACGCGCAGGGCGCCGTCCCGGTGACCGCCACGCTGATCGCGCCCGGGGCGACCCAGGGCGCGCAGACCATGGAGCTGTGCCTGGGCAGCGGCGGCATCGTCAACGCCGTGACCGGCCTGCGGGTCGAGACCCCAGGCACGGTCTTCGTCAAGGGAATGACCGGCAAGGGCCTGCTCACCGTCTACCAGACCTACTGGCAAGGCACGGGAACGCTCTACGACGTAGCCGACGCCTTCGCCGGCGGCATCCCGGCCGGGCTGACCATCCATGCCCACCCGGCGACCATGGCCAAGGTGCATGTCCAGCTCCGGGCGAACGAGAACGTCACCCCGCTCCAGTCGGTGCTGGGAACCTACGACAACTGCGGCACCCAGGCCGAGCCGGTCACCTTGCTGCCAGCCGACTACACCGACTTCCGCACCCCTGGCGAATGGGGCACCGACCTGAACTTCGGCGTCACGCAAAGCCATGTCCAGCGGGACCTGTTCAAGGAGCTTGCCTACAAGGCCGGCCACAGCTACTCGGACACATTCAGCAGCGCGGCGGCCGGCCCCGGACCCGACTTCCCGGTGATCGACGGCAGCACGATCGAGTACGGTCCAGGCAATCTCTTCAGCGATCCATCGGTCAGGGTGAGCTTTGATTGCGAGGGAAAGGCGAGTATCCGCTTGTCGCGTTCAGGCACCACGGTGAAAAAGTCGAACCTGAAGTTCTGCGGCAAGACTACGGTTTTCTCTGCCCATGTGACCAAGAAGACGTGGTACACGCTGAATGTGAACGGGCAGCGGTTTAACCCGTCCGGCAGCCTGCCCGCCGGGGTGCTGTTGTCGCCTAAGGTGTCCTTGAACTGGCGCTTCAGGTTCGCGCCGGTGCGGCATCACCCGATTAACGCGGAAGCCGCGCCGGTCACGGTGACCAGGTTCGTGCCGCAGGGCCTAGGGTTCGCCAACGACGCCTCGGGCGGGGCGACGACGCAGGTCCGCTGCTTCATCGTGCGGGGCGGCGGCGAGCCGGTCGCGACGCCCCGGTACCGGCTCGCGAAGATCAAGTTCCAGGCCTCGTTTGACGACGGGGTGGTGTGGCACACGCTTCCGGCGACGCCGCACGGCGCGTTCTGGCTGGTGAAGGTGCACAATCCGGCACAAGGGTTCGTGTCGCTCAGGTCGGTCGTGACCGACGTGCATGGCGACTCCACTACGGAGACGATCCTCCGGGCGTATCTCGTCCAGAACTCAAACTGAGGGCCCCGCCGCCTGGGCCGGCCCGTCGGCAGCCTCGCGTAGCACACTGGGAGCATGGACGCGGATCTGGTAGTCATCGGCGCGGGGGCGCTCGGGCTCAGCACGGCGCTGCACGCTGCGCTGGCCGGACAGTCGGTCGTGGTGGTCGAGCAGGAGACGACGGGCTCGCAGGCGTCGGGGCGGGCGGCCGGCCTGTTCAAGTCGGTCCAGGCCGACCAGCTGCGCACCGAGCTGGCCAGGCGCAGTATCTCGCTGGCGATGAGCTTCGGGGACTGGGCGGGCACGTCGCTGCCGGTGGTCCGCAGCGGCAGCTTCCTGATCGCGAGGACCGACGCGCACAAGGCCTACCTGCGCACCGAGGAACGCCAGTCGCGCGGCTGGGGCGTCGACGTCCGGGAGGCGAGCGCCGGGCAGCTCGCCGGCGGACTGTCGTACTACCGGGGCGATGGCAGCGAGCTGGCCCTGTGGTGCCCGGAAGACATCTACATCGACGAGCCCGCCAGCCTTCTGCGGGCGCTGGCCGATGCGGGCCGACTGCATGGGGTCCAGTTGCTGGAGCACGAGCAGGTCGTGGCCGTGACGACGGCGAGCGGGCGGGTCGCCGGGGTTGAGACCGCGGCTCGGACGATCTCCGCCCCCGTCGTTGTGGACGCGGCGGGCGCGTGGACCAGGCAGGTGGCAGCCCTGGCTGGCAGCGAGGTGGCGGTGGCGACGGTGCGGCACCAGCTCTTCGTCACCGAGCCTTCGGCGGAGGTTGATCCGGCCGCGCCCATCGCCCGGGTGGTGGATGCCGCCGTGTACCTGCGGCCGAACCGGGGCGGGCTGATGGCGGGCGGATTCGAGCCTGGGCCGCTGGCCATCGATCCGCGCACAGAGCCAGCGGGCTTCCGTACCGACTCCGTGCCGCTCGACCTCGATGCCGTTCGCGGGCTCGCTGCGCAGGTCGGCGCCGAGGTTCCGCTGGCCAGCGACGGGCGGGTGGCCGAGCTGCGAGGCGGCCTCTTCACAATGAGCCCCGACGGGCGGTTCGTCGCCGGGCCGCTGACCGAGGTGCCCGGCTTGTGGGTAGCGGCGGGCTGTAACGGGTCGGGGTTTTCCTCGGCACTCGGCGTCGGCGAGGCGCTGGCGGCCTGGATCTGCGGCCGGCCGCACGGCATCGATGCCCTGTCACCGAGCAGGTTCGGCGCGATGACCGACGAGGCGCTAGTCGATGCCGGAGTCTGGCAGTACGCGCACTACTACGACCCGGCCGGGGTGTCCTGGCCCGGTCGATCCTCCTTCACCCGGAAAACCTCCTCCGCGCACCCGGAAACCCTCCACGATCATGACGGCAACCCTCCCGGAAACGACAACCCTCCCCCGGGAACACGGCAGCCCTCCCGTAGATGACAACCCTCCCGCACCCGGCAGCATCCCTTCCTCGTCCGCAGCCGGAAGGCACACCCTGACGCCGGCCGGCAACGCCGGCGCTGCGTGGCTGCTGGGCGGCGGGGTCCCGGCGGGCCGGGTCCGGGGCAGGCGGGGCGACCAGGTCGCCAGGAACCGTCGCGGAGCCCGGCCATGCAGGGGTTCCGCTGCTTTTCGGGAAGTCCCCCGGTGGCCGTGCCGGTCCTGCCGGGGCCGGCCGGTGCCGCGACAGCAGCTGTCGATGACTTCATCCTTCATCCCGTCAAGCGGATTTCGTTACCCGGCCTCGCATACCCAGGTGGTGCGCCTTCTGCGGGCGCACCCCGGACGAGCCCGCCGACTGCCCCGTGGGTCAGCGCGCGTACGTGCCTCGCTGCGGGAGCGTATAAACGAGGCCTTCGTTCCGCAGGACCTCGATCGCCTTCCTTACGGTCACCCGCGAGACCCTGTGAGTCTTCTCGAGCTGGCTCTCGCTCGGAACCGGGTCATCAGCTGACAATTCCCCCGACGCGATCTGCGCGCGGAGGATCGCCGCGAGCTGGAGGTACAGCGCGGTCGGGTCGCGATGGTCGACGGTCACAACACCGCACAGTAGACATACGTCTGTGACGTATACTCTGATAGATAGCTCCTAGAGCATTCAGACCTCTGATAGGTTAGGCGCACAACTGGAAACATGTGGAGGCGAACCGTGAGCCAGGCGAGCAAGAACGGTGCTCCCGCGTCGCGGGGGCAGTGGCTGCGTCAGCAGCGTCAGTCCAGGGGCTGGAGCGTGCCCGAGATGAGACGTCACCTTCGCGAGGCCGCCAAGGAGGCGGGCGACACGCTGCCGGGCAATGAGTGCCTGGGGGTGATGATCCGCCGCTGGGAGAAAGACGACGGCGGGGTGTCGGAGCGGTACCGGATGCATTACTGCCGGGCGTTCAAAATCCCGTTCGAGGAGTTCGGCACGGCGCCGGTCACCCCTCCCCCGGTCGCCGGCTACGGCGTCCCGGCGCAGGCCGGCGCCGTGCCGAGCGAGCCGGGAGCACCGGCCACGCAGCCGACGGCCCCGCCCGCGCCGCTCCCGGTCGCTCCCGCAGCAGCCGCCGCCACGCCTGCCGTTGCGGCTGGCGTCATGGCCGGCGCGCGGGAGAGCAGGCCGGCCGCAGGCCCTTGCCCCGGCGTGGGCCGGGACGTCCCTGGCCCACCAGGTACTCCTGACCGCGCACCAGAGCAACGAGCACGCCCAGCGGGCCGAGCGCCGCGACATCGGCGAAGCCTCGCTCGAACATTTGCGCAGCGAAGTCACCCGCCTTTCACGCGAGTACATGACCGGCGAGCCACTCCCCCTGTTCTTCGAGATGCGCCGCGTCCGCGAGCAGATGTACACCGCCCTGGACAGGAAACTCTGGCCCCGCGACGAAGTCGAGCTCTACTTCCTCCTCGGCGCCCTCAACAGCCTCATGGCCGACACCGCCGAAGGCCTCGGCAACCCCTCCGCCGCCGAAGAACTCGCCCGCGCCGGACTCGCCTACGCCCTCGCCATCGACCACCGCCCCCTCATCGCCCAGCTCCGCCTCAACCTCGCCGTCGTCGCCCTGTGGACCGGCCACCCGAGACGCTGCCTCGACCTCGCCCGGTCCGGCCTGCACTACCTGCCCGCCGGACCCAACGCCGCCCAGCTCCACATCATGTGCGCCCGCGCCGCCGCCCGCCTCGGCGACACCGACACCACCATGACCAAGATCTCGCAAGCCGCCCAGGCCCGCGACCTCGACCACACCGACGACCTCCTGCACATCGGCGGCCAGTTCGGCTTCTCCCGCGCCTGCCACCACTACCTCGCCGGCTCCGCCGCCGCCGAGCTCCCCGCCGCCCACCCCGAAGCCATCACCCACCTCGACCAGGCCATCCACCTCTACACCCAAGGCCCCGAACCCGGCGAAGACCACAGCGACCACTGCAAGCACGTCGCCCGCGTCGACCTCGCCACCACCCTCCTGCACGCCGGCGAACTCGAAGCCGCCATCACCGCCACCGGCCCCGTCCTCGCCCTCCCCCAAGCCGCCGCATCTCCAACCTCCCCAAACGCCTGGCCCGCCTCCGCACCGAACTCACCGCACCCCGCTACCGCACCACCCCCGAAGCCAAAGACCTCGACGAGCAAATCGAAAACTTCTGCCGCGACACCATCACCACCCAACTCCGCGAAGCCGCCAGCCCGTACTAAAGACACCCTGGCGGCGTCAGCGACAGGCCCCTGGTCGGCTCAGACCTGGGGCCTGTCGCTGCGTCGGTGGCAGCGCTGAGTGGTCAACCACTGACGCATTGTCGGAGCCATGTCGTGGTTCTGTCGCTGGACCTCTTGCCTGGCCGTCCCGCATCCTGGCGCAGAAGGCTGCAAACGGCCGCTGCCACCCAGGCGATCTGACCCGCGCACGAACGGAAAGGCTTCGCGACCATGAAACCGCTGTTCACAGCCCGAGCCCGCTTCCTGACCACCCTCGCCGCCGGCGCGGCGATCGGCGTCATTGCCGTCGGCACGGCCACGGCCGCCCGGGCCGCCGGTCACCCGGCCAGCGGACCGCTCCTGGCCTGGGGCAGCAACCAGGAAGGCCAGCTGGGTGACGGCACGGAGCTAGAGTCGCGGTAGGGACCGGCCTTGCGGCCGGCCCCCCGCGCAGATCCCGGCGTGCGGGACTACCGCACCGGGCTCCTGCCTTGGGTTCTGGCGTCGAAGCGCACGTTGGGGTAGGGATGCGTCACGCGGGCTGGGGGGAGCCATCGGGTTCCGGTCCTTTTCATCCGCTGCCAGGTGGTCCGGTGTTTGCAGTTGCGGCGCCGTAGCACCTGGAGCCAGTGCCGGGTTACCTGGTCGCGGAAGGCCGCGACCGCGTGGACGTTGCCGGGCACGGCGTAGTACGCCATGTGCCCGCGCACCACGCTGGCCAGCCAGCGGCCCTGCTCGGGGACCGAATCGTGCATGCGGCGCTTCAGCTGGGCCTTGACCTCGGCCAGCTTCGCCCGCAGCCGCCTGGCGATCGTGATGCGCTTCAGCTGGAACCGCCCGTTCCTGGTCGTCCCGCAAATATGGGTGAAGCCCAGGAAATCGAACGACTCCGGCTTGCCCTGCCCTCTTGCTGCCCGGTTCCCGGCGGCGAACCGCCCGAACTCGATCAGCCGGGTCTTGTCCGGGTGCAGTTCCAGGCCGAACTTCGCCAGCCGGGGCCGGAGATCTGCCAGGAACCGCCGCGCGTCCTGCTCGTACCGGAACCCGGCGACGAAGTCGTCAGCGAACCGCACGATGATCACCTCGCCGCGAGCGTGATGACGCCGCCACCACACCACGAACAGGTCCAGCACGTAGTGCAGGTACACGTTGGCGAGCAGCGGCGACGCCGATGCTCCCTGCGGTGCCCCCGCGCCCTCGCTCCAGACCTCCTCCACTGCGACTCCCGCGGCCAGCCACTTGCCGATCAGCCGCAGGACCCGCTCGTCCGCGATCCGGTGCCGGAGAAACCTTTCCAGCCAAGCCCGGTCAAGCTGGCCGAAAAAGTCGCGGATATCCGCGGCTGGCACCCAGTTCACCTTCTTCCGCCCGATCCCGGTCGCCAGCGCATCCAGAGCCTGATGCGGCCCGCGCCCTGGCCGGAACCCGTAAGAGAAGCCCAGGAAATCCGCCTCGTAGACGGCGTTGAGCACCTCGACGACGGCCCGCTGGACGATCTTGTCTTCCAGCGTGGCGATGCCGAGCGGCCGCAGCCGCCCGTCCGCCTTCGGGATGTAGACCCGCCTGCTCGGCGACGCCCGGTAGCGCCCCTGCTGCACCCGCTCGTGCAGGTCCCGGAGGTTAGCCTCCAGGTCCAGCCCGTACGCGCCCCACGTCACCCCGTCCGTCCCCGGCGCGGCCTTCGGGCTGATAGCCCAGTAAGCCCACCGCAGGCGGCTGATGGTGACATGGTGCAGCAGCGCCGTGAACCGTGCCTCCTTGTCCCGTACCGCTACCTCTCGCACACGATCCAGCTCACTTGACACGCCAGGCCCGGCACTGCGTCCGGGACGTGTTTCACCGTCCGTGTTCCCCTTGGCTCGCTTCCTTTCCTCCCCCGCCTCCGCAGCCGCAGCCTTGTTCGGCAGGTTCGCAGGTACTACGAAGCGACCCGGGTTCCCGTCCTCGTTCATCCCAGGATTACCGCCTCGGCGTTCCCTGGACGGCCCGCCCGGTGAATCAGCCGGACGGGCGAGACACGGGATCTCCCGGTTCTCGCGCATGAAGGTTCCGCACATGCCCTGGTTCCCTGACCGCGCGGGGCCCCCTGACGGCTCGCGTCTAGCGCCGCCAGCGGTGTTGCCTTCCACTTTGCCCGGCAGTGCAATCACCCCGGAACGATGATTTCGCGGCTCAATAGCCCGGCCCGCACCCGCCCATGACTGCGCTTCGCCACGCCCTCGCGGGTCATCGACGCATGGCTGAGGGCCGCCGTGGGTCGCTAGCCCTTCGGCGTAGAGCTCTTCCATCTCCTCCTCCATGCCGGTTTATCCCGGCGCTTTCCGAGAACACTCCCTCGGCTCTCAACCCGCCCGCCGACCTCATAGTGACGTCGGCCCGCAACGGAGGGGCCTTCACCATCGCGGTCACGACGAGCGGCCAAGTCCGTACCTGGGGCGAAGGCAAAGACGGCGAGCTCGGGAACGGTTCCCGAAGAACCACCATCGCCCGGCGCGCGTGCTTCCGGAATTCGCCAGGATCGGCAAGAACGTGCGGATCGCCGCGCTCGCCGCCGGCCGGTACTACAGCCTCGTGCTGACCCGCGGAGGCAAGATCCTGGCCTGGGGCGATGACAGCGATGGCCAGCTCGGTGACGGCATGAAGGTGAGCAGGGACTTGCCGTTCCGGATCACGGTGCCAGGCAGGGTCATCTCAATTGGCGCCGGATGCGAGGCATACACGAGCGTGGCCGTCGTCACGAAGATCATCGACTAGCTGACCTTGATCACCAGGTTCTGGCTGACATCGCTGCCCGGGCCGCGAACGCCGATGCCGTTGTCGGCCGTGATGACCACCGTGTAGGTGTGGTGCGCGGTGGCCTTGCGCGGCGTGCCGGTGATCTCCACCGAGCCCCCGCCGCGCCGTGCGTGCACCCCCGCGGGCAACTCGCCCAGCAACCGCAGGTCCGGCTCGGGGAAGCCAGCCGCGTGCACCGTGAACCTCACCGCTTGCCCGTCCTCGACGTCGACCAGCGACTTCGTCGTGAATCTCGGCGCCGCGTAGTGATACATCGTCACCGTGCCGGCCTTGCTGTTGGCCGTCCATACGGTGCGGTTGGCCGCGTCATCGGCCACGGCGACCGGGTCGGCGCCGGTCGGCAGGGTCCTGGCGACCTTCTCGGTCCGCAGGTTGACTAGCGTGAGCTGGCTGGCCGTGCCAGAGGTGATCCAGGCATCGGCGAAGTGCGAGTCGATGGCGATCGCGTCGGGGCTGGACTTGAGGCTGACCCGGCCGAACTCGAACTCACTTGCCCGGTTGTTCAGCAGGAAAAGCGTGCCAGTGTCCGGATTGGACGGATCAGCGCTGACGATGCCCGCCGCGCCGACAAAGGGCCCGAACTTCGTCGTCGGATCCTCCGCCACGCCGACGAGCGTGTCAGGAGCATCCGCGAGCGGCTTGGGGAACCCCGCCAGGTTGTACGCCTGCTGCCCGCCAACGATCCACACGGGCTTGCCCTTGTTACTTGATACCGCGACCGGTGCGCCGCTGAGAGGGAGCTCAGTCGTCATGGGCGCGAAGCCGGCATCCCCGGAGACGTCCACGAGGCTGTCCTGACCGGGGTTGATGATGTCAAAGCCGCGAAAGAAGTCGTTGTAGGCGATAGCGGTGACGCCCTTGGTCAGGGCGATAGTCGAGGCGATCGAGCCGGTGTCCTCGATGAGCCCGGTCACCGTGCCGGAGCTGGCGTCAGTGACCCAGACCATGCTGGTGCGAGGGTCGACCGCGATGTCGGTCAGTCCGGCCACGACCGGGAATGAGCCGACCACGCGCCGCGTCACCGCGTTAATCTTGACCACGTGATCGCCGTCCGCGACCCAGACCAGACCGGCCTGCCCGTCGACGGCGATCGCCGTCGGATGCCCGCCGACCTTGATCGTCGTGCTGTCCGGCTGGCCAGCCGCGACCGCCGAGGGCATCGCCCGGCCTAAGGAAGCGGCCGCCGGTCCCGCCAGCCCGACCAATGCCAGCGCCGGGGCGACGATCATCGCCGCGCCAGCCAGCGACTGCTTCCCTGCCCGCATCAGCATTGCCTCCAAGTCGTTACCAGGCACGCGCCCCTTGCGGCCGCGGCCGCAAGGGTCCCCGCGCGTGCCTGCCCGGTAACCAGACGCCCACCGTGAGCAATCGGTTTACCTGACGCGGCAGAAATCTTCCGGCAAAGTCCGCCCGCACGCGCGCTAAGGCTTGACCGCCTCGAACGCCCGCCCCGCCGTCGTCGCGACCGCCCCGGTCTTGAACAGCCCGGCCGTGCCGTCGCCATTGCGGCCAGACGACGCCGGCAGCGCGAACCAGGCGTACCGCTGCACGTAAGGCAGCCGCCGCAGCATCGAGGTCGCGGCGGTGACGAACGCGGCTTGCTGATGCGCGGACGGGAAGGTCACCGTGGAGCCGAACCGGATCAGCGCGAACTCGGTCAGCCAGATCGGCCTGCGGTACCGGGCATGGATCGCCTGCAGATACGACCGAAGCTCGCTCACCGCCGACTTGGTCGCGAAGTCACCGCCATACCAGTGCACGGTGATGAAGCTCACCGGGTAATGCCTGGCCCTGGCCCCCCGCATGAACTGGTCAAGCCACCCGCCCTTCGTCGCCGCGTCAGTCGCCACGGCGGGACTGCCGAGCTTCATCTTGGTGGCCATCAGCCGGGGCCACAGGCTCAGTGCCTGCGACGCGGTCATATTGGACTGGCCCGCGTTGTCGGGCTCGTTGAACCCGAGCAGGTAGTGCCCCTCGTGCCGCACCGTGCGCAGGTTGGCCGTGGTGACACTCCCCGGACCCCAGATCATGGGCACGAAGCTGACCCCGCGGCTGCTGGTGATGCCCGGATGGTTGACTGCCCAGGTGTAATACCAGCTCGCGCCGGATTTTTTCAGCGATCGGTTGACGCCGTTGAACACCCACGCGCTGACCCCCTTGCGGGCAGTAGCGGCGGCCGTGACGTGCGCCGGGCTCGCGTCAGCGGCTACCGTCACCGCTTGCGCCACCGAGCACGCCAGGACGCCAATCGCGATGGCCATCGCACCCGGCCGCGGCTTCACCAAGGTCACCTCTTATTTCGTTGTCAGCCGTTCCCGGCTCGCGTCGGTTGATTCTCCCGGCTCGCTCGCCCCTTCTGCCACCGTTTCCGGGTGAATGTAGCGACCGCCGCGCAGCAACGAGGCCACGGCCGCCAGCGCCGCCAGCCCGGTCGCGACCGCGAACACGATCAGCAGGCCATGGTGGAACGGCCCCGAAATAAGCGAGGGGAAGAACTTATTGCCCGTGAGGACCCGCTGGCTTCTAGGCGACAGCGTGGCCAGCACTCCCCGGGACGACAGCAAGTGTCCGACCGGGTTCACGCCAAGTACTGCCGCGAACAGCGAGGAGACCGGCGGCAGCGACCCGAGTTGCTGAGCGATGTGGTGCGGCACGCCCTGGCGCGCGAGCCCGCTCGTCAGCGTGCGCGGCAGCGTGCTGGCAAGCCCGACGATCATCAGCGAGAAGAACACCCCGATCGACAGCGCTGTGCCCGAGTTCTGGTAGGTGGAGCGCATCCCCGAGGCCGCGCCCCGCTGCCTGGCTGGCACGCTGCTCATGATGGACGCCGAGTTCGGGGCGGCGAACATCCCGCCGCCGATCCCGTTCGCCCCGATGAGCAGCGCGAATACCCAGTAAGGGAAGTTGACGGGGACGAACATCAGCCCGACGAAGCTGAGGCCGAAGACGACCATGCCCGCGGTCGCGAACCCGCGGGCGCCGAACCGGTCGGACAATGTCCCTGAAAGCGGGCCTGAGACGAGGATGCCGAAGGTCAGCGGCAGCAGGAAGATGCCCGCCCATAGCGGGGTATCGCTGAAGCTGTAGCCGTGCAGCGGCAGCCAGATCCCCTGCAGCCAGATGATCAGCATGAACTGCAGCCCGCCCCTGGCGATCGCGACGGCGAGCCCGGCGATGTTGCCCGCCGTGAACGCCCTGATCTTGAACAGGGCAAGCTGGAACATCGGGTCAGCGACCCGGCGCTCGATCGCGACAAACGCCGCGAGCAGCACCAGGCCCCCGATGAGCAAGCCGTCGACGAGCGGGTTGGTCCAGCCCATTGAGTGGTGCTGGTAGGGCTGCAGGCCCTCGGTGATGCCGATCAGGATGCCGCCGAGGCCAAGCGCGAACGTGACGTTGCCCCACCAGTCGATGCGCCCCCGGTGCCGTTCGCCGTTGTCCTTGAGCTGCCGGTACGCCCAGATCGTGCCGAAAATGCCGACCGGGACATTCACCCAGAACACCGCCCGCCAGTCGATCGCCGCGAGCAGCCCGCCGGCGACCAGGCCGACGAACTGCCCGGCGATCGCCGCGACCTGGTTCGTGCCGAGCGCGAAACCGCGCTGATCGGACGGGAAGGCATCGGTCAGGATGGCCGCCGAGTTAGCGGTCAGCATCGACCCGCCGACGGCCTGGAGCACCCGCCAGCCGATCAGCCAGATCGCGCCGTGACTGGCCCGGAACGGGTCGAACGACAGCAGGATCGACGCCACCGTGAACACCGCGAAGCCCGCGTTGTAGATCCTGACCCGGCCGAACATGTCGCCAAGCCGGCCGAGCGTCACCACGAGCACGGCCTGGATCAGCCGGTAGCCCATGATCATCCACAGCAGGTAGACGACGTTGCCAGGGGCGAGCGGGTCGAGGTGAATGCCACGGAAGATCGCAGGCAGCGCGATGATGACGATGGAGCCATCGAGCGCCGACATGAACACCCCGGCGGTCGTATTCGACAGCGCGATCCACTTGTAGCGGTCGTCGGCCTGGGAGTTCGTGGCTTGATCGGTGGTCGCGTCCTGTGCGCTGCTCACGCGGTGCGTGCCTCCAGTCAGATGCTCTGGGCTAGCCGCTCGATCAGCGGCACGGCGGCCATGAGCTGCCGTACCTCCGACGGCGTGAACCCGGCCGTCATGGCCTGCGCCAGCGTCTCGGTCCTGGCGTTGCGCTTGCTCCGCAACGCCTGCTGTCCGGCCTGCGCGATCGAGATGACCGCCCGCCGGCCGTCCCCGGGGTCAGGCCGCCGCTCGACAAGCCCGCGCGCCTCCAGCCCCGCCAGCGTCGCCCCCATCGACTGCGGGCTGATCTGCTCCTGCCGCGCCAGCGCGCTCGCGGTCGTCGGCCCGCCGCGCTCAAGCCTGGCAAGCGCCGAACTCTCCGGCATCGTCAGCTCGCCGTTCCCGGGCGTCTGCCGCAGCCGCCTGACTAGCAAGCCGACGCTCACCCGCAGCGCCGCCGCCACGTCCCCGGCATCCAGGTCCCGATCCACATAGTAAGCCTAAACTGATAAGCCCAGCCTTAGCAAATCCGGAAACCATCCGCCCGAAACTTCGCTAACTCTCTCCGCCGGCCCGGCCGGGCGCGGGCGCGGCGGCTCACCTGACCCGGCCGGGCCGGGCATGGCGGGCTCGCCCGAGACAACCCTGCCCGGTTTCAGCCGGGATGCGCATTTCAGTCCTCAGCCCAGTCCTCGTGACAGCCCCGGAGCGCCCCCAAGCCGCCCGACCGACCTACGCCTATGCCGCGTTTGGCCGCAATGCCGCATGGGGTGTGGCTCTTTCGGGGTGAGGCTGCTCTCGCAGGAGGGTTAACGCGATCGTGCAGGAGGGTTTCCGCATCTAGGAGAGTTGACCGGACTATACGACGACAACCCTCCTTCATGCGACAACGCTCCCGCAGGAACCCGGAAACCCTCCGCGGTAAGGACGAGAACCCTCCCGGACACGGCACCACCCGGCTGGCTCACCCCGAAAGAGCCACACCCATGCCGCATTCCAGTGCCGGAGCCGTCGACTGCCCGCACCCGAACCCACCGCCCGCGACCACACTCGCTCCGGGCAGCCCGCAACCCGGCCCGGCCGAGCCGCAACCCGGCCGCACCGCTGTGCCGTTGGTGCTGCTCGGACGACACCTATGGCACAGCGGGTCCGGGGGCGGCTCGCCTGAGGGCTCGGGGGGCCGCGGCGGCGCGGGGCAGGGCGGCGACATATACCGCGATAGTCATCAACGTGGTTGAATCGCCGCATGGGCGATGACCGCAGGCAGATCGGGATCTTGCTCTTCGATGGCATGGAGGAGCTCGATGCGGTCGGCCCTGGGAGGTGCTGTCGTTCTGGACGCATCAGTTTCACGAGGACGGCTACGCCGTCAGCTGCCTGTCCAAGGACGGCGGCCTCGCGCATTGCGCGAAGGGGCTGGTGATCAAGGCCGATCATTCCTACGCCGACGCGCCGCCGCTTGACGTGCTGATCTATCCGGGCGGCCGGGGCACCCGCGCGCATCTGGCCGATCCGGACCAGCTGGACTGGACCCGCGCCCAGCGGGCGAAGGTGCCGCTGCTGACCAGCGTCTGCACTGGCTCGCTGGTGTACGCTGCCGCCGGGTTGCTCGCTGGTCGGCCGGCGACGACGCACTGGGGGTCGCTGGCCAGGCTGGCTGAGCTTGACCCGACGATCGAGGTGCGGCCCGATGACCGGTTCGTCGACGACGGCGATGTCATCACAGCGGCGGGCGTATCGGCTGGCATCGACATGGCATTGCATTTGGTCGCGCGGCTGGCTGGGGTCGACCACGCCCGCGAGGTCAGGCGCGGCATTCAGTACGATCCGCAGCCGCCCGTCTGATAGCAGCTTGACCGGGAGGCCCGTCGATGTCCCAATGGCGCTCTGGCGCCGTCGATGTCCCCAAGATGGGCCTGGGCGGCTAGTAGCGGTCACCGACGGCTGGGGGGATGGCGTCGAGGTCGGCGAGGTCGGCTGGGGTGAGGTCGAGGCCGGCCGCCTGGCAGTTGTCTTCCAGGTAGGGCAGGCGCTTCGTGCCGGGGATCGGCACGACGTGGTCGCCCTGGGCCAGCACCCAGGCGAGCGAGACTTGCGCGAGCGAGGCGTTGTGCCGCCGCGCTACGCGCTCGATCACGTCCAGGATCTCCTGGTTAGCGGCAATCGCCTCGGCGGTGAAGCGGGGGTTGCCGAACCTGATGTCGTCCGGCTCGAACGACCTCGCCGCCGCCATCGCGCCGGTGAGGTAGCCGCGGCCGAGCGGTGAGTAGGCGTTGAACATCGCCCCGTTGGCCGCGCACCAGGGCACGACCCGCTCCAGGGGGCCACGGGTCCACAGCGATAGCTCGGACTGCACGGCGGCGACGGGGTGGATGGCGTGCGCCCGCTCAAGCTCCGCCTCGCTCACCTCGCAGAGCCCGAGCGCCCGCACCTTGCCAGCAGCGACCAGGCCGGCCATCGCCTCCCAGGAGGCCTCAAGCGGCACGGCGGGATCGACTCGATGCAGGAAGTACAGGTCGATGGCCTCGACGCCGAGTCTTTGAAGCGAGGCGTCGCAAGCCAGGCGCAGGTGATCAGGCTCACCGCGGGGCCGCGCGGCCCGGCCGGGTCGTCCGGCACCAATCCGGCTTTGCTGGCGATTACCACGTCGGCGGCATGCCCGCGCAATCCCCGGCCGACCAGCCGTTCATTGGTAAAGGGACCGTAAATATCGGCGGTGTCGAACAGGGTGACCCCCAGTTCGAACGCGTGGGCGAGTACGAGCAGGGAGCGTTCATCGTCGAGATCGGCGGTGTCGTATTCGGCGGACATGCCGACGCAGCCGAGGCCGACCGCCCCGATTGACCGGCCTAGCGATTCAACCCAGCGCTGGCGCATGCCTGACTGGAACCGTCCGGGCAGCGGCCAGATTCCGGCCTCGAGCGGCGGCCGCACTGTCTGCTGGGCTGCCGGGAACCGGAGGTTCACCTAGAAGTCATGACGATTACACTCCGTAATTTTTCAGCTACAGAATTGAACCTGTGACTGGTGCGAGCCGTGGTGTCTGCGTGACCGGACTGCAGCTAGCGCCCGGTCTTTTGGTTTCAAGTCGGCACGCGACATAGCTTGGAGGTGATCGCATTGGGTGATATCAGTCGGTCAGACCGCACCGCCAATGAGTACGCGGCAATCCGGCAAGACGAGGCCATGCGAGCGGTAGCGGTCATCGGGCTGATGGCCGTCGGCATTATTCATGCCCTGGAGATCCAGGGTCAGCTCAGTGGCACGCTCTGGCTGACCGTCGCGTTCTGCCTGCTCGCGGTGACGGCGCCGGCCTGCGGTCTGTGGCTGCTGGCCAGGCCGGGACGGCTGCCGTGGATCGCCGGAGGGCTGATCTGCCTGCTGACGGCAATCGGCTACGTGCTGACCAGGAGCGTCGGACTGCCCGGCGACAGCGGCGACGTCGGGAACTGGCTTGAGCCTCTCGGCATCACCTCGCTGATCATCGAGGGGATCATGGTGATCGTCGTGGCGCTCGCGTTCACCGGCAAGGGCGGCGCCGGCGGCGCCGGCACCGCCGTGCCGCGGTCAGCCGTCCGCCAGCCGGCCCGCCGCCGCCAGCCAGATGCCCTGCCCGACTAACTGGCGTCCAGGCGCGGCCTAGACCTTGCCGCGCACCGCCCAGGCGGTGGCGCTGGCCTGCGCAGGCTCGGCGGCGTGCAGCCGCCGGCAGCGTTCGCGCAGCTGATCCCGGCTGCCGTCGCCGAGCGAGCGCACGTAATCACCGCCCGGGCCCACGCCCAACTGGAATGGCTCCCACCACTGCTCGAAGCTGACCTGAGGTGCCCGGACCGTGAGCTGACTCGCCTCGACCCGGTGCAGGCCGGCCTCGGTGAAGACAGCCGCCAGGTCGCCCGCCCTGGTGCCGCGGCCATCTGACTCGCTCTCGGCCGCCGGGTCGAGTTCGCGCACCGCCCGCCAGAATGGGCTCAGCGGGCTGCGGTCGCCACCCCGGTCCCAGACGCACGCCGCGATCACGCCGCCGCGTCGCGTCACCCTGGCCATCTCGCCGGCGTCCGCGACCGGATCGGCCATGAACTGGACGACGAGTTGCGCGAGCGTCACGTCAAAGGTGCTGTCGGCGAACGGCAGGTTCTCGGCCGCCCCGACCCGGACGTCCGCTTCCGGCAGCCGGTCCCGCGCGGCCTCGGCGAAGGACACCGACGGATCGATCGCCCAGACCTGGTCAGGGCCAAGCCTGCGGACGAGTTCAGCTGTGAGGGCGCCAGGACCGCAGCCGACATCGAGTACCCGGTGACCTGCCCGCACGCCGGCGAACGCGGCGAAGTCGCGCGCGAGCGGCTCGGAGTAGCGCGCCATGAGCTGCCCGTAGGAGTCAGCAGAAACCTCAAAACTCACAGCGCCCACGCTACTGCCCCGCTGGCACGGGGGAAACGTGGCGACAGGTGTCATTGCGGGCGGTAATGTTCCGGTCCGTGGCGATAACCCTGGGAGACGCGTTCAACCGGCGGAAGAAGCTCGCGGCGGACCTCCAGAGCTGGATCAACCGGCTCGGCCTGGCCGGCACCGAGCGGCGCAGCTACCGGACGGCGACGCTGGAAGGCGACGGCGCATACCAGCCTGAACCGGGCACCGAGAAGGTGAGCACCCGGCAGTACACGGTGCAGGAGTGCCGGGAGCGGATCGCCGAGATCCTGGCCGAGGACCAGCAGCTGGCGCTGCGCATCTCGCGCACGAACCAGCAGGCCAGGGCAGAGATCACGATCTGGACGGCTCCGTGCGAACGCTCTCGATTCCCGAATTGCTCGTGCTCAAGGACGACGCGATCCCGAAGCTGGAGCAGGCAGCCCGCGCCGTGCCGCTGCGCGCTGACGACGTCGGCGTGTACGAAACGGGCGATGACTGGGTCAAGTACCGGATCGTGAAGAAGGTCGAGCGGAAGCACGAGTCGTTCAGCGATAAAGGCCTGAAGGTCGAGGAGATCAAGCTGCTCGGCCACGACGTCGTCGAGGTGACCGACTACGGCCTGCCCCGGCGCGACCAGTGGGATGCCATCGACCAGATCGGTGAGTTCGCCCAGCGCGTCAAGCAGGCGATCAACCAGGCGAACAAGACCGAGCTAGCCGAGCTAGACTGACCCCTCAAGCGTTGCCGGCCCACCAAAGTGTCGGTTCGTAGCAGGTTACGGGTAAAAGGTTTGCCGTCTATCCGCCTATCACACACTCAGCAGGTGCGTTTGTTGTAATCGCGTACTGCGTTGTTCGTCAGGCTGTCGCAGGTAATCAGTAAGCGGTAACACCAAATCCAAGGGCCACCACACGCCCTGGCTCGGGTCGGCAACGCGCTCACGAGGCCCAGCAATGTCACAAGGGTGGACCACCTACCTCCAGCGCCTCAGATTCACCCCCCGCTGCCTGAACCTCCAATAGACCAACAGGGGGTCATTGATGTTGTGCCGGTCGGGCTAGAGGCGGGCGATCAGGGCGGCTAGGGGGCGCGGGACCCGGTTTAGGGCGATAGTTGCCGCTAGAAGGCGGGCGTAGTCCCGCTTGCGGCCGGATCTGGTGCCCAGGAAACGGTGCAGCTGGAGTTCGGGACTGCGGCCCTGCTGCGCTGGCTGCTTCTGGAACGTGCGGAACGATCCGAGCTCGCGCTGGCTGTCGATGAGCCGCTCGACCGAGTCGATGCCGTGCGCTCTGATCAGTTCGCCCTCAAGGTCGGGGTCGCAGACGAAGAAGCCCAGCGCCTCCAGTTGAGCGAGGGTGACCGGCCCGGGCGACGGCATCGCGTGAATCAGGCCTGCCCGGGCCAGTGCACGGCTGAAGTAGCCTGCCTCGGCGGCGTCGCACAGCCCGGCCAGCCTGATCCCCAGGCCGCGCGGGCCAAGCAGTCGCACGAACCGGGCGATGTTCGTCGCGCCGCCCATGGGCAGGATCCGGACTCCGGCATCAGCTAGCGCCAGGCCCCGCCGCTCGGCAAGAGTCTCAACCGCGGCCTGGTCACTTGTCCCCTCGACTAGCACGGCCACCTGAACGCCGGCGAGGGCGGCCACGTCGAGTCCCATACTCCAAGCCATCCGTCATCAGGGCATTCGTCCCTGGCAGTATCCATGACCACGACCAGGCGACGCCACCGAATACTGGGCCGCCGGCGCCCCGTGGATTGGCTGGCCAAATGGCCTGATGAGGGGGCACGGCTGCTTTCAGCCAATGGGTGTGGGTTGAACGTCGGGCCGGACGTTGGTTGGCTTGTCCCATGCGACCGACTGCCGCGGTAGTGGGACTGATGCTCGAGCTCGCTGCCTCGCTTGAACCCATCCTTGCTCCGGCCGGGGTCTATGCGGGAGGCTCGCTCGGCACTGGCGACTATGTGCCCGGGATCAGCGATCTGGATTTCGTCGCGATCGTCGCGAGTCCGCTGTCCGGGCCGCAGCGCGAGGCGGTGGGCCGGATGCACCGGCGGCTGCGACGGGAGCCGGAAGCCGCCAAGCTGCACTGCCACTACGTCGTTGCCGGTCAGATCGGCGACTTGGAGGCCGCGCACCTGATGTGGGATGGGCAGCGGTTCCGGCCAAGGAAATTCACCGGCGTCGCGCGAGCCGAGCTACTCCGGTCCGGGCTCATGATCGCCGGCGCGCCGCCGGCCACGCTGATCCCGCCGGTCAGTGACTCCCAGTTGCGGACCGCCGTTCTCGGTGAGCTGACGGGCTACTGGACTGCGGCCACCCAGTGGCGGACGCTGTGGTGGCGTGACGGCTTCGTCGACCTGGGCCTGCTGACGCTCCCCCGTGCCAGCGCCGTGCTGACCAGCGGGGAGCTGATTACCAAGACGAGGGCGATCGAGGGGCTCGAGGAGTTCAGCGTGCCGGGGAGGCTGATCGAGGAGGTCAGCCACCGGCGAAGCGGCGAGCCGGTGAGCGTGACGTTGCCGCATCGCGCCCGCCGGGCCGGCGCGGCCCGCGACCTGGTGGCCGCCGGGGTCCGTCAGCTGCTGGCGGAGCGGTAGCGGCGACTTAGCCTCGCACCTCGGCGTAGCGCTCGCGCACGGCCAGGTCGGGCTCGGCTTCGTAACGCCGGGTGGCGCCAACGTCCAGGCGGGCGGTCTCGCACCGCCGCCGGCCAGGAGCCACGCGGCCTGCCTGGCGGCGCCGTCGGCCACGTACTCGCCTGCCTCGGGCACATCGACCGGCATGCCGAACACCGCCGGTGCCACCTGCCGGACCGCCGCCGACCGCGCTCCCCCGCCAATCAGCAGAACGCGCCTGACCGGAACTCCGGCTGCCGTGATGGCGTCGAGCCCGTCGGCCAGACCGCACAGCAGGCCCTCGACGGCGGCCCGGGCGAGGTTCTGCGGCGTTGCGTTGTGCCCGGTGAGGCCGTGCAGCGAGGCCGGTGGCGTCTGGCCGGTTCGGCGTGCGCTCTCCCTCGAGATACGGCAGCAGCGTCAGCCCGCCCGCGCCCGGAGGGGCGGCCAGCGCGAGTTCGTCGAGCCGGTCGAGATCGACGTCCAGCATCGCGGCGACGGCGACGAGCACGCGCGCCGCGTTGAGCGTGCAGACCAGCGGCAGGAACCGGCCCGGTCGCGTCGGCGAAGCCGGCGATCGACGCCGCCGGGGTCGGCGGTAGGCGCGTCGCTGACGGCGAAGACCGTGCCTGACGTGCCGATCGAGACGACGACGTCCCCGGCCTGCGCGGCGAGGCCGAGAGCGGCGGCCGCGTTGTCGCCCGTGCCGGGGCCGAGCACAGCCCGCCGCGAACCTGGCGCTCTGCGCCGGACCCCCTCAGCCGGGCCGAGCACCCGCGGCACGGCGAGATCACGGCCGGCCGCCGCGGTGCAGCAAGTCGAGCCGGTACTCGCCGGCGGCCGGCGACCAGTATCCGGTCCCGCTGGCGTCACCCCGATCGGTGCGCAGCCCGTCGAGCCCGGCCGCGCCGCCCGCACCGCCGGCGCCGCCGCTGCCAGCTGCCACGTCAGCCAGTCGTGCGGCAGGCAGACCGCAGCCGCCCGCGCCATCGCGCCCGGCTCATGCTCGGCGAGCCAGCGCAGTTTGGTGACAGTGAACGCCGCGACCGGCACGCTGCCCACCGCATCGCGCCCACTCCGCCGCGCCGGCCGCCGGCATCGCCGTCGCCAAGCTCGGCTACCAGCTCGGCTGCGGCACCCGCGGACCTGGTGTCGTTCCACAGCAAGCGCCGGCCTGACCACCTGGCCGGCCTCGTCCAGGCACACCATGCCGTGCTGCTGGCCGGCGACCGAGAGGGCCGCGACATCGTCAAGCCCTCCGGCCTGCGCCAGCGCGACCCGCAGCGCCTCCAGCCACCGCCCCGGGTCGACCTCGGTCCCCGGCGGGTGCGGCGCCTGGCCCTGGCGGACGAGCGCGCCGCTGGACGCGTCGCGGATCACGACCTTGCACGACTGCGTGGACGAGTCGACCCCGGCCACCAGCGCGCCGTCCGCCCCGGCGCTCCCGCAGCCGGGCTCATCGCGCTCGCAGGAGGTGCTCGATCGCCAGCTGGTTCAGCCGCACGAACCCGTAGCCGGGCGCCCCCGACAGCATCGGCGTCGAAGTCCTCATACGCGCTCCGGTCGGCCAGCAGGTCGGCATAGGTCTCACCAGGCCCGAGCGTGGCGGCGCTCAGCTCCCCGACCCGGCTGGCCGCGAGCGCCGAGACCACCTCCGGATCGGCGCGGAACGCCGCCGCCCGCTCCTTCAGCAGCAAGTACATCCGCATGTTGGCGGCGGCACTGTCCCAGACCCCGTGCTTGTCCTCGGTCCGCGACGGCTTGAAGTCGAAGTGCCGGGGCCCGTCGTAGGCCTGCCCGCCCCCGGCCCCGCCGAATTCCAGCAGATCCACCAGCGAGAACGCGTTCATCAGGTCCCCGTGCCCGAACACCAGGTCCTGGTCGTACTTGATGCTGCGCTGGCCGTTCAGGTCGATGTGGAAGAGCTTGCCGTGCCACAGCGCCTGCGCGATGCCGTGCACGAAGTTCAGCCCGGCCATCTGCTCGTGACCGACCTCGGGGTTGAGCCCGACCAGGTCCGCGTGCTCCAGGCTCCCGATGAACGCCAGCGCGTGCCCCACGGTCGGCAGCAAGATGTCGCCGCGCGGCTCGTTGGGCTTGGGCTCAAGCGCGAACCTGATCCCGTAGGCGTGGTCGATGACGTAGGCGGCCAGCGTGTCGACCGCCTCCCGGTACCGGTCGAGCGCGGCCCGCACGTCCTTGGCGCTGTCGTACTCGCTGCCCTCGCGCCCGCCCCACATCACGTACGTGTCCGCGCCAAGCTCGGCGGCCAGGTCGAGGTTGCGCATCACCTTGCGCAGCGCGTACCGGCGGACGGAACGGTTGTTGCTGGTGAACCCGCCATCCTTGAACACCGGGTGGCTGAACAGGTTCGTCGTCATCATCGGCACGACCAGCCCGGTCTCCTTCAGCGCGGCCCTGAACCGGTCGATGTGGCGGCTGCGGGCGGCTCGCGTCACTGCCCGGCGGGATCAGGTCGTCGTCGTGGAACGTGACCCCGTAGGCGCCGAGCTGCGCCAGTTCGTGCACGGCCTCGACCGGGTCAAGGGGCGCCCTGGTCGGGTCCCCGAACTGGTCGCGTGCCGGCCAGCCGACCGTCCAGAGCCCGAACGTGAACTTGTCCGCCGGCGTGGGGCTGGCGGCGGGCTGGACCTGCTGCGGCTGCGCGGGGCTGAGCAGGCATCGGTGCCTCCGTCGCATCGTTAACGTTCGCACAATGGCTGACGTCTGTTATGGCATGCCAGTTTTGCGCGGGTGGAATCGGGGCTGGCCGCCTCACCCGAGGTGGCAAGCAAGGGCTGGCGCGCCGCCGGGCAACCTGCATTGTTAACGTTCACACATCAGCGGACCGTTTGAAAATAGAACCCGGCAGCATTTCTGAACGCGGTGCTTCCGGCACGGCTGTCGCCGCTAGGCGAGCCAGGCGGCGGACCCCAGGCTGACCGCACCCGCGCAGCCTCACAAGGCCCTCGGGGCCAGCCGGGCGGCCAGATCCGCCTATCCTCGGCCCTGGCCCGCGACCGACTAGGATACTGCTGGTTGATCTCGCGGATGGCCGCGCCTTTGCGGCGGTCGCGGCATCGCCGGTCAAGGTGACGGGCCGCGAGGGAACACATGGCGCCTGCCAGTAGCAGCCAGTCTGGCCGGCCATCTCATGGTCGATGTGGCCCGGCTGGCCGGAGTATCGCACCAGACTGTCTCCCGCGTGCTGAATGGTCATCCGCACGTCAGCGCGAAGACCAAGGCCGGACGTGCTGGCCGCGATCCGCGACCTCGGCTACCGCCCGAACGCGGCCGCCCGCACCCTCGCGACCGGCCGCACCAACGCGCTCGGCGTGATCAGCGTCGACAACACCCTGTACGGCCCGTCGTCCATGCTCTACGGACTCGAGCAGGCGGCGCCGCCCGACTACCTGGTCGCGATCGCCCGGCTCGACACCTTCGACCGGCACCTCGCTGCACCAGAGCCGTCGAGCGCTTCCTCGGCCAGGCCGTCGAGGGCCTCATCGTGGTCGCGCCGCAGACGGCCGCCGTCGAGGCGCTGCATCAACCTGAAGACCGAGATCCCGCTCGTGGCGATCAAGTGCGGCACCGACGCGCCGCTGCCCTCGGTGGCCATCGACAACGCGGCCGGCGCCGCCCGCGCCACCCAGTACCTGCTCGACCTCGGCCACGAGACCGTTCATCACCTGGGCGGACCGCTGACCTGGCTCGACGCCCAGGAGCGGGCCGAAGGCTGGCGGGACACGCTGCAAGGCCGCCGGAGCGCCCGTGCCCGACCTGGTCAGCGGCGACTGGTCGGCCAGGTCCGGCTATGAGATCGGCCACCGGCTCGCGGCGATGGACCGAGGTGACCGCCGTCCTGTGCGGCAACGACCAGATGGCGCTGGGCCTGCTGCGCGCCCTGGCCGAGCGCGGCCGGAGCGTCCCGGGAGACGTCAGCGTGGTCGGCTTCGACGACATCCCAGAGGCGGCGTACTTCCCGCCGCCGCTGACGACTGTCCGGCAGGACTTCGGCGAGCTCGGCCGCCGCGCGATGCACATGCTGATGGATCGCATCTCCGGCGACGACCGATTCGTCCCGTCATGCCGATCATCCCGACCTGGTCGTCCGTGTCGTACCCGGCAGGCCGTCCCCTGCCGCCAGCGATTGCCAACTCGCGAGCCAGCGCGCGGTCGCAGCAATCCGAGGCATCCAGCAGTCGCGCCGCGTGTGCGCTCGCGGTTCACGACATCGCTACCCGTGCACGGCCTCAGCTACGTCTGGGGGCCGGCGATGCTGCTGGTGGCGGGTTCACGACATCGCTGACCGTGCGCGCACTTCTCAGGCTGAGCGCTGGCGGCTTCCAGGCGCGGCGGTACTCGGCGACGACGATGTCGTTCAGTTCCTGCACCGAGGTGTCGCCGCTCGCTTGTCCAGGGTGATCTGGCCGTGCTGGAGCAGGTTGACCCGGTCGCAGATCTCGAGTACCTGGCCGTAGTTGTGCGCGATCACGATGATCGACACGTCACCGCGCCGTTTGAGGTCGCGGATGACCTCCAGGATCAGCGCGACTTCCTTGGCCCCCATCGCGGCGAAGCGGCTCGTCGAGCAGCAGGATCTTCGCGTCCGAGTACACGGCCCGGGCGACCGCGATGGCCTGGCGCTGCCCGCCGGACAGGCTGGCGACCTGGGAGTCGACCGACGGGATGTTCACGCCCATCTCGCTCAGGTACTGCGCGCGCGGTCTGGCGCATCGAGCGGTTGCTGAGCAGCGGCCAGCGAACTCTTCTCCCTGTTGAGGAACAGGTTGTGGTACACGCTCAGCTGGTTGATCAGCGCGAGGTCCTGGTACACCGCAGTCGATGCCGAGCGACCGGGCGTGGTCGACCGATTTGAGCGCGACTTCCGTCGCCGTTGACCACGATCCGGCCGGCGTCTGGCGGCTGGAAGCCGCACAGGATCTTCAGCAGCGTCGACTTGCCGGCGCCGTTGTCGCCGATCAGGCCGAGGATCTCGCCCTGGCGCCAGATGCAGGTTGATGTCGATCGAGCGCGGTCACCGCGCCGAAGCGCTTCGAGATGTGCTCGGCTCTGGCAGCACGTCTGGCAGCGTACTGGCCGGCCGGCTGGCGGCCGAGGGCGCCGAAATCCGGAACGGTCATCCTCGCCTCCCTGATGCGCGCAGCCGCGCGAGCTGGATATTGGCGATCATGGCGACCAGGATCGCCCCGCCGAAGATGATGTCGAGCGGATAGGCGCTGACCCCGATGCACGTTGAAGCCATCGGTCAGCACGGCGAGCATGACCGAGCCGAGCAAGGCGCCGATGATCGTGCCCGAGCCGCCGAGCATCGCCGTGCCGCCGATGACAGCGGCGGCCACCGCGTAGAACATCGGCTGGTAACCGCCAGCGCTTGGGTCGATCACGCTGGTCTGGAACGCGATCTGGAGACCGACGAACGCGCCGAGCACGCCGGTGATCATGAAGTTGCCGTACTTGATCCTGGCGACGTTGATGCCCGCCTCGCGGGCGCCGAGCTGATTGCCGCCAGCCGCGATCGTGTGCAGGCCCCACCTTGTCCTGGTCAGAACCACATGGAAGATCGCTACCAGCGCCACGGCCCAGATGATCTCGGCGTAGGAGTCATTGCCGATCCAGTTGCCGATGCCCACGGCGTTGTCGGGGATGCTCGCCTGGGTCGCGTTGGACGTGGTCAGAGTGATGCCCTAGCAAGCGCGAACCCGGTGCCGAGCGTGGCGATGAAGGACGGCAGCCCGAGCGTGACGGTCAGGAAGCCGTTGACCCAGCCGACGAACAGCCCCATCAGCAGCGTGACGAGGATCGCCAAGATGACGGGGAACCCGTAGTAGGTGATCAGGAAGTACATCAGGAACGGCGCGAAGCTGTAGACGAAGCCCGGTGACAGATCGATCTCACCGCAGATCAGCAGCAGTACCTCGCCGATCGCGATGATGATGATCGGCGCCGCGATCTGGCCGAGGTTGGCGAGGTTGACCGAGCCGAAGAAACTGGACCGGCCAGCGATGAGATGAACCCGAAGTAGACGATGAGCAAGCACGACGACCACGAGGACGGTCAGCTCGCGCTGCCGTCCGGCCAGAGCCGCGGCATGACGCAGCCGCGCCAGCCGAGCTTGCCGGTCGCCCTGGCCGGCGGCGGCCCGGAGGCGCGCCTACCGCGCGCTGGGCGGTATCGCTCATGTCGACTCCCTCTTGCTCAGCCGCTCATGTGCCCGCCATCCGGCATATCGGCCCCGGCGATCGCCGCTGGCGATCGCGGCTCACCTGCTGCAGGTCAGCCGACGATCGCCGGGGCGCATTGGCCAGGAAGTCGCGGCGAAACGTCAGGTGCTGGTCGTCGCGATCGGGTTCTGGATCGGGCCGGACCGCGGCACCAGGGTCGGCTTGGTGACGCCGGTCGAGCCCTCGTAGCTGGTCTTGGTGTTCAGGTACGGGACCGACGTTGGACTTGGTGACGAAGGTCAGGCCCGTGTCGGTGTCCGGCGGACGCACCAGGCCGCCCGGTCAGGTTGAACAGGTACAGGTACAGCGCCGGCAGGAAGCCCTGCAGGTACGGCTCCTGGTCAATGGTGAAGTCGAGCGTGGCCGGCCTGGATCGCCGTCAGCGTGCCGGGCGTCAGGTCGAATCCGCCCGCCGGGAATCTTGCCGAGCAGGCCGGTCTTCTGCAGGGCCTGAGAGAGCAGCTCGGTCGAGCCCGCGTCGACGGCGAACGCGCCCTTGATGGTCTTGTGGCCGGTGAAGTACGCGGTCTCGGCGGTCAGCTCATCGGCGGTCTGCGGCGCCGGTCGCCGACCAGATGCGGCGTGATCGGCTTGCCAGAGGCCTTGATCGCCGCGACCGCGCCGTCGAACCTGGGCTGGATGTTGCCGGCGCCGGGCGTGGCGATGAAGATGACGACGTCGCCGCTGTCGACCAGCGACACGATCCGCTCGCCAAGCTGCTGGCCGGACAGGTAGAGCGCCTGGCCTACGTAGCAGAGCCGGTTGGTGCCGATCACCGGGGTGCCATCCGACTTGTAGATGCCGTCAGCGTTGTAGCAGATCACGGGGATGCCGGCGTTCATCGCGTTGGCGACCGGCGTGGTGAACGAGTCGGCCGTGATGACGGTCGTCGCGATGCCGTCGGCCTTGCCTGAGATCGCGGTCTCGATGTAGGACGTCATCTGCGTCGCGGACGAGCTTGTCGAGCCGCCCCACTTCGGCTTCTTGATTCCGAGCAGCGACGGCCGCGTCGGCTGAACCCGGACTGAGTCGGAACGAAGAATAGGTTCGTGGTGACGTGGTTGACGAACCAGAACTGCCAGGCGGGAGTCTTGGGGAAGTCGCCGATCGCGCCGATCCCGCTGGCTGCTGCCGGCGAACTGCTGCTGCACGCCGCCAGCAGTGCCGACGCCGCCGCGGTCGCGCTCACCAGGCCGGTTCCGGCCAGCAGGCGCCGGCGTGTCGGCGAGTCCTTCATATTCAGTGTCTCGATCGCCTCATCGACCTTCGGGTCGACCTTTCCCATCACAGACCTCCAGTTGCTTCCCTGAGGCGAGCACGCCCCTGGATGCTGGCTGCGCAGCACGTGCCCCGCGGAGGTCGCCGCTGAGGGTCACTGCCTGGCGTCTGAAGGATGTGAGCGCTCACATCGGTCAGCAATATGACCTGTAGAGCCATAAGTTAGATCAACAGATCTTGCTCGTCAATGGAAGAAGACGGTGAATACCGCTACCGCTTCTCCATGCCCGCCCCTACCTGGGCATACGCAGCACCACGGGTGATCACGGATCGCCTCGGCGCCGACCCGGCGAACGCGCTGATCGCGCGGACAATACGGGGGAAATGGGAGTAACTCCAGGACCTTAGCGGTAACACCCAGGTGGCGGCAGCTCAACCGGCACCGCAGCGCCACCCCGCAGGAGCTCTCGTCATGATCCAGGAGCGTTACCGGGTTCCTGTAGGAGCGTTGCCGTGTTCAGGAGGGTTGTCGGCGGATAGTCCGGTCAAAGCTCCAGGACCCGAAAATCCTCCTCTAGGATCGCGTTAACCCTCCTGCAGACGCGGTCCCACTCCGCACATCGCCCTTGGGTTCAAGCAGGTCGTAGAGGCCGTCGGATGACTCGTTGAACTGGCGGGCGACGCGACCGGGCCGGGCCGGGCGGGACAGCATCAGGGCGGGGCGGGGATCAGCCCTTGAGGGCGCCCGAGACCAGGCCGCGCACGTAGTAGCGCTGCAGGGCGACGTAGACGATGATGCACGGGATCATCGCGATCACCGAGCCGGCCAGGAGCAGGCCGTAGTTGACCGAGCCGTAGGTGCCGGTCTCGACGTTGCTCAGCGCGACCGGCAGGGTGAACAGGCTGTCGTTGGTGAGGAAACTCAGCGCGCCGAGGAACTCGGTCCAGGAGAACAAGAACGCGTACAGCGCGGTCGTCGCGATTCCCGGCATGATCAGCGGCCTGAACACCGACGATCAGCGTCTTCATGACCGACGCGCCGTCCACCCGGGCCGCGTCGACCAGTTCGCGCGGTACCTGGAGGAAGCTGTTGCGCATCACGTAGACGCCGACCGGCAGGTTGAACGTGGTGTAGAAGAGCGCGAGGCCGAGCAGGCTGTTGAGCAGGTGCAGCGTGTGCATCTCAAGGAACAGCGGGGTCAGCACCGCCTGGAACGGGATCATGAAGGCCAGCAGGACCAGGCCGAATACGAGCCCCGACGCCGCGGAACCTGAACAGCGCGAAGCCGTACCCGGCGAGCGTCGCGACCAGGGCGGTCAGCAGCGCGGCGGCGACGGCGACGATCAGGCTGTTGATGATGTTGCGGATGATGTCGTCCTGGCCGGACAGCAGCGCCTTGTAGTTCGCGAACGTCAGGTGCGCGAAGGTCTTGGCCCGACGGCGCGGTCGTGACCACCGACTCGGGCTGCAACGACCTGAACGCCTCCCACAGCAGCGGCAGCACGAATACCGCGCTGATCGCCACGCCGCCGGCCAGGTACAGTCGGCGAATCCGGACCGCTTGCCGGCCTTAGGCGACCCGCGCGGTACCGCGCTCCGCGGCCCTGAGCTTTCCTTTGCGCCGCGGCTCGCCGCGCATGCTCACCGATGCCATCAGTCACCGTCCCCTTGCAGGTAGCGGAACTGGACGAAGGTGATGAGTCCCACCACGATCACGAGCACCACCGACATCGCGCTGGCCAGGCCGACGTCGAGCTGGGCGAACGCGGTCTGGTAGATCGACATCGACCACCGGCACGGTGCTCGTGCCAGGCCCGCCGTCGGTCATGATGAAGAACTGGTTGAACGCGAGGAACGAGCCGACCACCGAGATGATCAGGCTCAGCGCGATCGACCGGCGCAGCAACGGCATCGTGAGCCGCCGCTCGATGCCCCACCACGAGGCGCCGTCGACCCGCGCCGACTCGTAGATCTCCTGCGGGATGCCCTGCATGCCCGGCCATCAGCAGCATCATCGTCAGGCCCGAGGCGAACCAGATGACGATCACGCTGATCGCCGTCAGCGCCAGGCCGGTGTGCACGAGCCAGGCGGTCGTGTCGCTGACGATGCCCAGCTTGTGGAGCAGGAAGTTCGCCGTGCCCGACTGTGGGCTGCAGCTCGACCACCGCCATGTAGCTCTCGGCGACCAGTCCGACGATGTAGGGCAGGAAGATCATCGTGCGGAACACCGTCGAGCCCGGGCGGTTCGAGCGCACGAAGACCGCGAGCGCGTAGCCGACGACGAAGATCGGCACGGTCACGATCCCGGTGTACTTCAGCGTGAAGACGATCGACTGCAGGAACTCCGAGTTGTGGATCAGGCTCCCGTAGTTCGCCAGGCCGATGAAGTGGTACGCGCCGACCAGCGGCCAGTTGGTCAGCGAGATGTACACGCCGAAGCCCGAGCGGGAACAGCGCGAAGACAGTGACGAACAGCAGCGCCGGGCTCACCAGCGCCAGGCCGGTCCGGTCCGGGCGCCGGCGCCCGCCGCGCTGGCCTGCCAGGCCAGCCGGCGCCGCGCCGGACGCCATGCAGGCCCGGCAGCCTGGGCAGCGCGGGCGCGGGCCTAGCTTCGCTCTTCGTCAGCGCCATCCCGGCAGTGACCTCCTCGTCGAGTCGCCGGCCGCGTGACAACGGTCGCGAACGCGCCGTGTCCCGCGAGAGCCGCAGGACACGGCGCGGAGCCTCGGTCAGCTCTTCACGCTGTCCAGCGTGGACTGGATGTTCGTCTGGCCCTGCTGGATAGCAGTGTTCACATTGCCGCTGTACACCGCCTCTTCGAACATCTTGAACCATGGCGAACCCGGCTCGTTGTAGACAGCGTCATATGCAAGGGTGAATTCGACCGATCCCTTGGCCAGTGCCTTGAGCGCGACGGCGTCATAGGGGAACTTCGCCGCGAACGCCGGGGTGAGGATGTCGGTGCGGACGGGCGTGTCGCCCTCAGCCGGGTACTCCTCCTGCTGAGCGGGCTCGAGCGCCCACTTGATGAACTCCCAGGCGCCCGAGGCGTTCGGGGCGCCGGCCGGGATCACGAAGTCGTCGCCGCCGTCGAAGGTGCTGTAGCCGCCGTTGACTCCGGGCAACGGGGCGTCGGCGAAGTCGGCGAGCTGTTCCTTGGTCTTGAAAGCAGCGGCGAACCCGTAGTCACCCGGCAAGATGCCGACCTTGCCCGCCTCGAAGTCCTGGCCCCAGGTCAGGCCGTCCTGGGTCTGGTCGGCTGCCGGGACGAGGTGCTTGGACCACATGGTCTGGTAGTCGGCCAGCATCTCCTTGAGCGGCGCATCGCTGGCCACGTTGGCCTTCTGAGCGCCGAGCGGGCCGTTGAGCATGTGCTGACCCGCCGCCCACAGCGACGGCAGCATCACGAAACCAAGGCACCCCTGGCAATCGCCCGGCAAACGAGAACCCAGAAATCCCGTGACCGAGCGCGCTGATTTTTTCAGCATCGGAAACGATCTGCGCGTAGTTCGCGGGCGGGCTGTTCGGGTCAAGCCCGGCCTTGTGAGAACAGCGCCTTGTTGTACCAGAGCACCGACAAGTCAGCCAGGTAGGGAACGCCGAAGTACTGGCCGTTGGCGGTCGCCAGCTTGAGGTGGCCAGGGCTGAGCGCGCTCTTGTAGGGCAGCGCGTTGACATATTTGGTGATGTTCAGCAGCGCGTTTTCGCGGGCGAAGCTCGGGACGTCGATGTCATTCAGGCCGACCACGTCAGGCACGGAGCCGGCCCTGATGGCCGTCGCAAGCTGGCTGGTGTCGTCATTAGGCGGCGTCAGGTGCAGCACGATCTTGAGGGTCTTGTGCGTCGCGTTGAACCTCGCGACAAGGGCCTTCGCCGGCCCGTCGGTCGCCTGCCTGGCCCAGAAGTGCACCACGCCGGTCGCATTCACGCCGAACGTCTTCGGCGACGCTGACGGTGTCGACGGTGATGAACTGCAAGCCGACAGCGCGAGTGCCGCGCCAGCCGCGAGGACCGCGAAATGCCGGGGTCGGGCACGTCTCATTGCCATCCGCCTTTCCTGCTTATGGTGGGAACTACGGGCAGCCGCCCGCATCTGCCGTGCATGCATCGCGTTACCTCCTCGTAAGGTCATCACTGGTTTGATTCAGCCGCCGGCATCCAGACCCGCATGGCCCGGCCGTCACGGTTGTCCCACTGGAAGTAGGGAACAGCGACAGCCGTCCCGCGAGCCGGCGACGACGCGTGCTCGTCCGCGCCGTAAGGCAGTCCGTCAGCGGCGACCGGCGCCCGCCGGGCGGCGACGGCCTCGACGACAACCGTCTGGCCCACGCCCGGCACGGTAGCCGCGCTCTCGGTCAGCGACCGGCCAGCGCCGGCCATGAGCGCGAGGTCCTCAAGATCGGAGTCACCGGGCTGGTCGGCTTGCTCGAAGCAGTACACGAGCGGACCGCGTTCAACCGCGACCGTGCCGCGCAAGGCATCGATCCGCCGGCCCGGGTAGGTCAGCCGGGGCGCGAACTCGATTTCGAGGCTGAGCACGTCGCCAGGCCGCCACTGCCTGCGCACCACTGTGTACCCCCGGCCGTCGGGCCGCGCCAGGCCGGCCTCGCCGTTGACCCGCACCACGGCTTCGCCGCTCCACGCCGGGACCCGCACGGCGATCCCGCGCTCGCCGTCCGGCGCTCCGGCGACGGCGCAGCTCGACCTGCCCTGACCACGGGTAGTCCGTGGTCACGTCAAGGCGGAGGCCGTTGCCGGTCACCTGCGCGCCGGTCAGCTGATGCAGATACAGCACGTCCCCGGCGACCGTCGCGGCGTAGTGGCCGAGCGAGGCGACCAGCCGCATGATGTTCGGCGGGCAGCAGGCGCAGGAGAACCACTCGCGCCGCCGGCCAGGGTCGTCGTCCTCGAAATGGCCGACCCGCCGCTGCAGCGGGTTGACGTAGAAGAACCGATGCCCGTCGGCCGAGACGGCCGCGCCGAATCCGTTGTAGATGATCCGCTCGATCAGGTCGGCGTACTTCGAGTCGCCGGTCGCGAGCAGGAGCCGCCAGCTCCACTGAAGGCTGGCGATCGCCGCGCAGGTCTCGTTGTAGGCGCGGTCAGGCGGCAGCTCGTAGGCGTCGCCGAACGCCTCGCCCGAGTGCCGCGAGCCGTTCCCGCCGGTCAGCGCCGTCTTCGTGGCGACCATGTCGTCCCACCTGGCGATCGACCCGGCGAGCAGCTCGGCGTCCCCGGTCTCGACCGCGACGTCGACGACGCCGCTTTCCAGGTACAGCGCCCGCACGGCGTGACCGACCTCGGCGGGCGACTCGCCTGACCGGCAGGTGATCGATCAGGTACCGGCTGCCGAAGCCGGAATCGCCGATCGCCCCGTGACCGCGCTGGTCCACGAACTGCTTAGCCAGCTCCAGGTAGGCCGCGGCGCCGGTCTCCCGGTACAGCTCCACCAGGGCCGTCTCGACGATCGGGTGGCCGTCGAGCCCGCCGCTGTTACCGCCGCCCCCGCCCCCGCCCTTCCCCAGGAACGTCCCGACGAGGTGATCGGCCAGCCGCCTGGCGACGGCGAGCAGTGCTCCCCCGTCAGCACCCCCGCCGGTGGTCCTGGCGGCGGCGACAGCGGCCTGGATCAGGTGGCCCGCGCAATACAGCTCGTGGCTCGACTCCAGCCGCGTGTACCGGCTCGACCCGCTGACCTGGACGTAGGAGTTCAGGTACCCGTCTGGCTGCTGCGCCTTGGCCAGCAGCGCCGTCGTCTCGGCCGCGAACTCCGCCAGCCCGGACGCCAGCTCGCGGCCGGACTCCCAGCTGATCGCCTCGAGCGTCTTGTAGATGTCGGAGTCCATGAAGACCGGCCCCCGGTACGTCCCGCCGACCCCGGCGATGGCCAGCCGCACGTTGTCGAGATTGCCGGCCGTCTCCAGTTGCCGCAGCGCCAGCGGCAGGCTGGCCTCCCGGTTGCGGTGCTGCCAGTCCGCCAGCAGGCCGGAGGTGAGCGTGGCGCCGAGGCCAGCGACCGGCCTGTGCGCGACATCAGCGGCAGCCGTCGGGTCGACCGGCCCGCGGGTTGGCACCGCCGTCGTCGCTTCAGCCACGTTGCACTCCTTAGGCACTGGAGGAATAGGTTTTCTTCAGTAAGCTAGAGTTGTCCGTGCTAGCGAGTCAAGGCCTGTACAAGCTATATTTTCGTGCGATATGAAGGGTGGACCTGAAGCCTCAGGCTGCGCAAGATCGGAGCAACCGTTTGCCCCCAGCAGATTCCGGACCTGAGACGAGACGGCCGACCATCAAGGACGTCGCTGCGCAGGCAGGCGTCTCCATCGGCACGGCCTCGAAGGCGCTCAACGGGCAGGGCAAGCTGCGCGCCGAGACGAGGGAAAGGGTCGCCGCCGTCGCCCGCGAACTCGGATTCGCGCCAAACGTGCTGGCCAGGGCACTCCTAGCAGGCCGTACCTACTCCGTCGGGGTGATCACGACCGACAGTTTCGGGCGATTCAGCATCCCGGTCATGCTCGGCGCCGAGGACGCTCTGGGAGCGGGCCAGATCTCTGTCTTCATGTGCGACACCCGCGACGACCCGGCGCGGGAGCGCCAGTACCTCGACATGCTCGTCAGCCGACGGGTCGACGGCCTGATCGTGACCGGCCGCCGGATCGAGCCAAGGCCGAGCATCGGCTCGCCGCCCGGCATCCCGGTCGTCTACGCGATGACGCAGTCGCTCGACACCGACCAGCCTGCCATACTCCCCGACGACTTCGGCGGCGGCAAGCTCGCCGCCAGTCACTTCATCAAGGCCGGGCGCCGGCGCCTCGGGCACATCACCGGCCCGGCCCGGTTTCTCGCGGCGCGCAAGCGGGCGGGCGGCTTCTGCGAGGCGGCCGCCGCCGAGGGCGCCGAGTTCTCGCCCGACGACGTGCTCTACGGCGAGTGGAGCGAGCGCTGGGGGCGTGAGGGCGCTCACATTCTGCTCGCTTCCAACCCCGGCGTCGAGGCGATCTTCTGCGGCAGCGACCAGATCGCCAGGGGCGTTGCCGACACCCTGAGGTTGCTTGGGCGGAGAGTTCCTGATGACATTGCGCTCATCGGCTTCGATAACTGGGAACCCATGGCACTCGGCTCAGAACCCCCGCTCTCAAGCGTCGATATGTGCCTTGAGGATGTGGGCCGCACCGCCGCTGAGCATTTGCTTTCCGCGATCAACGACGTGCCCACGTACGGCGTTCACATCGTGCCGAGCCGCCTGGTGATCCGGGAGTCGACCGATCAGGAACGGTCATCACCGCAAGCGAAGCGAGGATCACGCCGATGAGCGAGCCACCCAGGCCGCACCAGTCACCAGCCGGGCGCGGCGGCGCCGCCGGGCATGTTTCCGCTAACAATTACGTAGTAGGCGTCGATTTCGGCACGCTGTCCGGGCGGGCGCTCGTCGTCAGGGTCAGCGACGGCGCCGAGCTGGGTAGCGCGGTCAGCGAATACCGGCACGGCGTCATGGACGAGGTGCTCGCCGCGACCGGCGCACCGCTGCCGCCCGACTGGGCGCTCCAGGACCCGCAGGACTACCTCGACGTGCTCACCCGAGGCCGTGCCGGCCGCGTCAAGGCCGCGGGCATCGACCCTGAGCAGGTCATCGGCATCGGCACCGACTTCACCGCCTGCACGGTCCTGCCGGCGCTCAGCGACGGCACCCCGCTGTGCCAGCTGCCAGGGCTGGAAGGCCGGCCCCACGCCTACGCCAAGCTGTGGAAGCACCACGCCGCCCAGGCGCAGGCCGACCGGATCAACGCACTCGCCCACGAGCACCGGCCAGGACTGGATCGCCCGCTATGGCGGCAAGATCTCCTCGGAGTGGGAGTTCGCCAAGGCGCTGCAGCTCCTGGAGGAAGACCCCGAGACCTATGAACGCGCCGAGCGGTGGGTCGAGGCCGCCGACTGGATCATCTGGCAGCTGACGGGCACCGAGACGAGGAACGCCTGCACCGCCGGCGACAAGGGCATCTACCAGGACGGCCATTACCCGTCGGCTGAGTTCCTCGGCGCGCTTGACCCGCGGTTCGCCAGTTTCGCCGCCGGCAAGCTCGCCCAGCACGATCGTGCCGCTCGGCGCACGGGCAGGGTCGCTCACGGCGGAGGCCGCCGCCTGGACCGGCCTGCCCGCCGGGATCGCCGTCGCGGTCGGCAACGTCGACGCGCACGTGACTCCCGCCGGCGGCCGGCGCCACCGGACCGGGCCAGATGGTCGCGATCATGGGCACCTCGACCTGCCACGTCATGAACGGCACCGGCCTGCGCGAGGTGCCTGGCATGTGCGGCGTCGTGGACGGCGGCATCGTGCCCGGCCTGCTGGGGCTACGAGGCCGGCCAGAGCGGCGTCGGCGACATCTTCGCCTGGTTCACCGACCACGCCGTGCCGCCCGAGTACCACGACCGCGCCGCCCGCGAGGGCATCTCCATCCACGAACTGCTCTCCCGCGAAGCCGCCGCCGCAGCCGGCCGGCGCGCACGGGCTGATCGCGCTGGACTGGCAGAGCGGCAACCGCAGCGTGCTCGTCGACCATCACCTGTCCGGCCTCATCGCCGGCCTGACGCTGGCCACCACGGCACCCGAGATCTACCGGGCGCTGATCGAGGCGACCGCGTTCGGCACCAGGACGATCATCGACACGTTCAGCGCCTCCGGCGTGCCGGTCACCGAGCTCGTCATCGCCGGCGGCCTGATCCGCAACAAGACCGTCATGCAGATCTACGCCGACGTGACCCGCCTGCCCGCTGTCCATCATCGCCTCCGAGCAAGGCCCGGCCCTGGGCTCGGCCATGCACGCGGCGGTCGCCGCCGGGGCCTACCCCGACATCGCCGCCGCCGCCCAGGCGATGGGCCGCAAGCATGAGGCCGTCTACGTGCCCGACCCCCGCAGCGCTGAGGTCTACGACCAGCTTTACGAGGAATACCGCCTCTTGCACGACTACTTCGGCCGGGGGGTGAACGCAGTCATGCACCGTCTCCGCGCCATTCGTGACCGGGCGCTGTCCGGGCGTGATCCCGGAGCCGCCCCGAGGGCGAGTCGCCTGCCGGCCAGCCAGTCGCCCGCGGGGTGCTGGCCGGAGGCCAGCGGTGACCACCATCGACGCGAGCGCCGCTATCGGGCAGGTCCGCGACGAGGTCTGCGCCCTGCACGCCGAACTCGTCACGAGCGGCCTGGTCGCCTGGACCTCGGGCAACATCTCGGCCCGGGTGCCCGGCACCGACCTCATGGTGATCAAGCCGAGCGGTGTCGCGTACGCGGACCTGACCCCGGCGTCCATGGTGGTCTGCGACCTCGACGGCATGCGGGTGGACGGCACGCTGAGCCCGTCAAGCGACACCGCCGCGCACGCCTACGTCTACCGGCACCTGCCCGAGGTCGGCGGCGTGGTGCACACCCACTCGGCGTACGCGACGGCGTGGGCGGCTCGCGGCGAGGCGATCCCGTGCGTGCTCACCGCGATGGCGGACGAGTTCGGGGGCGAGATCCCGCTGGGGCCGTTCGCGCTCATCGGCGGGGACGACATCGGGCGCGGGATCGTCGAGACGTTGTCCGGGCACCGCTCCCCTGCCGTGCTGATGCGCTCGCATGGCGTGTTCACCGTGGGGCCGACGGCCCGGGAGGCCGTCAAGGCCGCCGTCATGTGCGAGGACGCGGCCAGGACGGTGCATCTCGCCCGGTCGCTCGGCGCCCCTGAGGCACTCGCCGCGGACCAGATCGACGCGCTGCACCGGCGTTACAAAGACCACTACGGCCAGCGTTAATCCTTGCCGAGCAGCAGTTGCCGGCGAACACCCGTTCAAGGAGGAAAGAAGTGAGCGCTAACCCCCCGCGGATCGGGATTCTCGGCATCATGCAGGATCTGTACGACGACATGATCCCTGGCATTGCCGTGCGCCAGGCTGGCTATGCCGCCGAGCTCGCCGCCCAGCTGGCCGACGTCGGCGAGTTCATCCCGAGCAAGCCGGTCAAGAACCGCGAGGACGCCGAGCGCGAGCTGCGCGAGTTCGAGGGCGCCGGGCTCGACGGGATCATGGTCGTGATGCTGACCTACGGCCCGGCGATGCGAGTCGCCCGGCTGCTGAGCGAGTGCCGCCTGCCGATCCTGCTGGCCAACATCCAGCCCGAGCCGAACGTCACCCCGGCGTGGGACATGGCCGACATGACCTACAACCAGGGCGTGCACGGGGCGCAGGACACGGCGAACGCGATGGTGCGGGCCGGGCGGCGGTTCAGCGTGCTGACCGATGACTGGCGGAGCGAATCGTTCAAGGCCGACGTCGGGCAGTGGGCGCGGGCGGCAGCGGCCGTGACGGCGTGGAAGTCGCTCAAGGTCGCGATCTTCGGCTACGCGATGAACGACATGGGCGACATCCGGGTCGACGAGAGCGCGCTGATCCGCTCGCTTGGTCCCGAGATCCTCGCCGTGGCGCAGGGTGACCTGTACCGGGGCATGCAGGCGGTGACGGACGACCAGGTCGCCGGGCTAGTGGCCTTTGAAGATGAGCGGTTCGAGATCGATCCGCGGCTCTCGGCCGAGGAGCGGGCCGATCACGCCCGGATGCAACTCGCCATTGAGGCGATCCTGGTGGACCGGGGATTCGGCGCCTACAGCACGCACTTCGACGCGATCGGGGAGGACGGGCGGTTCTCGCGGCTGCCGCTCGCCGCCGCGTCGTCGCTGATGGCGAAGGGTTACGGGTACGGCGCCGAGGGCGACGTGCTGACCGCGTGCATGGTGTCGGCCGGGCACAAGCTGATCGGTGACGCGCACTTCACCGAGATGTACGCGATGGACTTCGCGTCCGACTCGATCCTGATGAGCCACATGGGCGAGGGCAACTGGAAGGTGGCCCGCACCGACCGGCCGGTCAAGCTGATCAAGCGGCCGCTCGGGATCGGCCGGCTCGAAGATCCGCCGACGTTCCTGTTCCAGTACCAGCCGGGCCGGCGACCCTGGCGACGCTGGTGTCATTGGAGGGCACCCGGTTCCGGATGGTGGTGGCCGAAGGCGAGAACCTGGATAGCCAGGAGCTTCCGGCACTGGAGATGCCTTACGGGCAGTTCCGGCCCGGGTCGGGGGTTCGTGCCTGCCTGACCGGCTGGATGTCGGCCGGCGGCCCGCACCACGAGGTGATGAACCTGGGGCACCACGCCGCGAGCTGGGAACTCTTCTGCCGCCTGGCCGGAATCGAATTCGTCCAGGTCTGATGCGGGACTGGCCCGGGCCGGCAATGTCCCCGGCAACGGCCCTGGAGTAGCTCGGGCAGGCCCGTCAATGTCCCATGGGTGCAGCTTTTTCGGGTGAGGCTGTTCTCGCGGGAGAGTTCTCGGGCTCCTGTAGGAGGGTTTCCGCATCTAGGAGAGTTGACCGGCCTATACGACGACAACCCTCCTTCATGCGACAACGCTCCTAAAGGAACCCGGAAACCCTCCACGGTAAGGACGGGAACCCTCGCGGACACAGCACCACCCAGTTGGCTCACCCCAAAGAGCCACACCTGGGTGGTGGGTAACTTCGTCACCATCAACCCCGTTCACGAAGGCGCCTTCGCGATGCGCTGGAACGGCACGACCTGGCAGCGATAAGCACCCGCAACCTGCCCAAACCTGGCCAGCAGGTGATTAGCTAGCTGCATGGCGATACAGCATGAGCCAGGCCTGCGCAGCTCAGAGTGGTTCGGGGCTGACGGGCGGCCCGGCATGATCTACCGGTCCTGGCTGCGGGCCGAGGGCTTTCCGCCGGAGGTGTTCGACGGTCGGCCAGTCATCGGCATCGCGAACAGCTGGTCTGAGCTGACGCCGTGCAACGCGCATCTGCGCTCTCTGGCTGAGGCGGTCAAGAGCGGCGTGTGGCAGGCGGGCGGGTGGCCGCTGGAGTTCCCCACGATGTCGCTGGGCGAGTCGCTGATGCGGCCGACCGCGATGCTGTTCCGCAACCTGATGGCGATGGAAGTCGAGGAGCTCCTGCGGGCCAACCCGATCGACGGAGTCGTCCTGCTCTCAGGCTGCGACAAGACCACGCCGGCGATGCTCATGGCGGCGGCGAGCGCGGACCTGCCGGCGATCATGGTGACCGGCGGGCCGATGCTGAACGGCAAGTTCCGCGGGGAGGACGTCGGCTCCGGCACGCATGTCTGGAAGTTCGAGGCCGAACTGGCCGCCGGGCGGATGACCCAGGCCGAGTGCGTGATCGCCGAGAGCGGCATGGCGCGGTCATGCGGGCACTGCATGACGATGGGCACCGCGTCCACGATGGCGTGCATGGCCGAGACGCTGGGCATGCAGCTGCCGGGGTCAGCGGCCTGGCCGGCGGCGGACTCGCGGCGGACGCTGACCGCGACGCTGGCCGGGCAGCGGGCGGTGGAACTGGCACGCGACGGGGTGCGGCCGTCCTCGATCCTGACTCGCCCGGCCTTCGAGAACGCGATCCGGGTCAACGCCGCGATCGGCGGATCGACCAACGCGGTGATCCACCTGCTGGCAATTGCCGGCCGGGCCGGGGTGCCGCTCGCGCTCGACGACTTCGACTCACTGGCGCGGTCGGTGCCGACTCTGGTCAACCTGATGCCGTCGGGGCGGTACCTGATGGAGGATTTCTGCTACGCGGGCGGGTTGCCTGCGGTGATGGCCGAGCTGAGCGGCGAGTTTCTGCACCTCGATCATGTGGGGGTGTCCGGGCGGCCGTTGTCGTCGGTCGTGGCCGAGGCCGAGTGCTTCAACCGGATGTGATCCGGCCCATTGACTCGCCGTTGCAGGCGGCCGGAACCGGGACCGCCGTGCTGCGGGGCAACCTGTGCCCAGGCGGCGCGGTGATCAAGCAGTCGGCCGCGTCGCCGTCGCTGCTCGTGCATCGGGGCCAGGCGCTGGTGTTCGACTCGATCGAGGACTACCACGCGGTGTGCGACCAGCCGGACCTGGCTGTGGACGAGTCCACCGTGCTGGTGGTGCGCGGTGCCGGGCCGCGCGGGTATCCGGGAATGCCGGAGATCGGCAACTTCGTCCTACCGAAGGTGCTGCTCGAAGCGCGGCGTGACCGACATGGTGCGGATCTCCGACGCGCGGATGAGCGGTACCGGCTACGGCACGGTGGTGCTGCATGTCTCACCCGAGGCCGTGGCCGGCGGGCCGCTCGCGCTGGTCCGCACCGGCGACTGGATCTCGCTGGACGTGCCCGCGCGGAGCCTGACCCTGGAAGTCAGCGACGCCGAACTAGAGCTGCGCCGCTCGGCGTGGGTCGCCCCGGCGAGCCCGCACCAGCGCGGATACGCCCGCCTCTACGTCGAGCACGTCCTCCAGGCCGACCAGGGCGCCGACCTGGACTTCCTGGTCGGCTCAACCGGCTCAGCCGTCCCCCGCCACAATCATTAGAAGCGCCTGATTGGTTGACGAACAGGTGCCGTCAGCGGCGAGGAGGCATTCGCCTCGCTTCTGTGACCAGCATCGGTCGCGGATCACCTGCGGGACGGCCGCGCTCATCGAACATAGTGCGCAGCCGCCCGTGCGCGGCATCCGCTCTTGGCACGAAGCCGTAGTTGCTCAGATAGCGCCACGCGGCGACTGCCGCCAGCATGGCCACGTCAGCGATCCGGTCCCGGTCAAGGCTCACCAGTAAGCTCCCCTAGCATTTCGTCGGGCAGGTTAAGCGTCAGGGCAGGCCAGGTCGCGTTCTCGACAAGCTGGTCCAGGAGCGTTCGCAGATTGCGTATCTCTTCCATCTGAACTCCCCAGATCTCGCGGCCGCTTGCCAGCAATTGTCGCCGCTTCGCCCGTAAATCGCGGAGGCGATGTCACCGCGAGCAAAGTCGCTAGGACCTCAGGAAGTACTCGATGATCTGTCAACTACCAGACATGCTTGAGGGTCATCTCGTCGTCCGCGATCATGGTGCGCGCGAATTGGACGCGGGCCGCGGTCACTATCGGATCAGACGGATCCTGGTCAAGCGACAGGGGAACGCTGTAGCGCAAATCGATGTAGCCGTAGCCCAGAGCGTCCGCGAGCAGGGCGCCGATGTACTCAGCGTGGGCATATGGGCACCCCAGCATGAGCACGCTGGGTGCGGCGCCGAGTGCCGAGATCGCGGGTGACGAGGTCGCTCATGTTGCGGGATCGTCAGGATCAGCCGGGGGCGCGGCTCGTCCCAGTCATGCGGCTCCTGTTCTCGCCACCGTGCGCCGAAAGCTCCTGCCGACTCCCCGACAATCCTCGTCACGTGCCGGCGAAGAGCGATGTCATCTGGCAGTGACTCATGGCTTAGGCTCTCCACTCCGATGAAAGTACTCAGGTGGACCGGGTAACGCCGCCCTCGGTGAACGCGGCGGAGGGTTAACTGCAAGCCCGCTCCGTCCGCGCTCAGCAAGATTCCTGCTAGTCGCGCTCCAGCATCGGAAAAGCGAGCTCGCCCGCACGTGCGACGAACTCGGCAACCCGGCCCATGACCGAGCGCAACTCGTCGGCGACCTGGAGAGCGTGTGCGTCAGCGCGCATTCCCGGAGGCAGTAAGAGCCTTGTAGCTGCGGCGTTAACGGTGACATTCTCCCGGTCTAATGCCGCGCAGATGACACGCGCCCATTGCGGCCAGCCCTGGCCAGGCTGAGCTCGCCGGTTGATCACTACCTCGGTCATGCCCTGTACCCCAGATCCACGCGTCGGCCTCGCCGCCGGACAGCCAATAGTCAGCACTCTAGTGCCGCCGGTCGGACCTTCGTGTTCATCAGATACCGGCTATCGAGGCAGCGCAACTCCTGCTTTCCGATCGGCTATGCCCGCTCCACCGGTGAGCGGCACAGTCAATCTTGCCAGGTACCCGGCACCGCTGAGAGGTGACGCAATGCTGATCGTGCTCCTGATCGTTGCTGCCGTGGGAGTGAGCGCACCGGTAGTCGGCTGTGTGCTGATCAGCGTGGCCAGCAGGCCGAGGATTCCGAATGCTCGCTGGGCAACCGGTCACCAGGACACGTCCAGGCCTGGGCACGGCACATCCTGGGTTTCCATTCCGATGCGCCGAATTGCTTTCGGCGCAGAAGGAGCGGGCAAACCGGCCACCTGACTTCCCGCGATGCAGACAGCTGCCGTGTTGCCGCCGAAGCTTCCGACTACCCAGGGACGCGAAGGGCATCAACGTCTTCACCCAGACAGGCAAAAGTCGTGACGCTAGCACTCACCCCACCGCCGTCTCTTCCGGCGTCTCAAGCTGGTAGAACAGGTCGAATTGAATACCTTTGTGACCGCAAAGCGGCGTTCGATCCCGATCGGCTAGTGCCTGCCGAGATGCCTGATGTACTTGCGGCGCAGGCACGCCGTCAGATAATCGCGAAGATAGTCGCCAACCGGGCCGCGCGGGCCGTTCTTACCTATCAGGACGGATGAGGCCGCTTGCGGAGCCCGAGCGCGAATCCCGCGCTGCCGTAGCACAGTGACAGGCGGTCGCAGCACGACGAAGTTGACCGGCACGGCCGCCCAAGACCTGGGTGAGCGCCTCGAACCCTTCGTTGACGATCGAGTCAGTAACGACGGCCGTGATTCCGACATCGGCGAACGCGGCCCTTGGTCATTAGCTGGATGTCCACGAGACGGCCAGCCGCCTGGGTCGCGGTCCCAGCCCTTGCGAATTCGTTGCCTGCAGGCATCCCCTATGCTCTGCCAGTCCAGTCTCGGCCCATCCTCCGCCAGTCGGCCTGGTCGAAAGAATGACACACCTCGTTGGGGGCATCTAGGCGGCTGCAACCCTGCCAGCATGCTACTTCGATTGCTGCGCCGACCTCGGATGCGAGGTCCACCGCAGGTTGCAGATCACTGTCACTAGAGAACAGGACAAGCGCGTCGAAAGTCTTACGCATGGCATCGTGGATCAGATCCACTGCCAGTTTTACGTCAATGCCCTTTTCGATCGGAGGATGATCGGGCCAGCGACGGTAGGTCAGAGGCCGACGCACCACCCTCACTCGGGCGTCGCGGCGTGTCCATTGGTTGGCTTGCTGGTCGTTGGCCGACGCTCGGCGGGGCTCATGGCGGGGATCAGGACGGCCTCGGTAGACGTTGACGGCTACAACCTCTGAGTCTCGGCGGCGCTTCCCAAGCGCATCAGCGATCATGCTGGGCTCGGGCACTCGCATGTGTGGCTCGCTCCCAGGCGCGAACCGGTCTCGGCCAGTCAAGTGCACGTTCTGAAAGTCCAGGTAGAGAGCGACGCGGTCAGGCATCGGAGGCAACTCCGGGCAAAGAAAAGCCCCGCCAGTCCCGTAGGAGGGCGGGGAGCAATGTGGTCAGTGTAACCGTGCGACCTAGTCGAACGCAACCATGGATTGATCGGCCATCACTGGGCTTGCTGAACTGCTTGCGGGTTCGGCAGGGGAACTCGTTTCGCGGTAAAAGTCTCGCCGTTGGAGTATCGCCCGATTTCGGGGCAATTGCGGAGAGGGATCCAGATTCAGATTGCCGAACCCCCTCAGCAGGCGACCGCTTACTGTCGTTGTCGGTTTGCCCGACCCCGATGGGGCAAGTTCGCCATGACGCATGGATACCTCCGCCTACGTGTCCTGAGAACTACCAGCATGGCCCACGCTGACGCAGCATCAGGCGGCTCACGACAGGGCCAGGAGCAACAACTGGCATCACCTACGTCAGCCGCGGAACATCAATTCTGAACTTACCCAAACCCACCGACATTTCGTCCCCGTCCTGGGGAAGCTCGACCACCTGAGCCCAGGACGGCGGCGGCTTACTCTGCCAGCGCGCCGGAAGCAGTACCACGATCACGTCCTGGCGCGGTCGCCGCGCCGGCCACGGCGTCAGTCCGTCCGTGATCACGACGACCAGGTCAGGCGCGGCCGCGCCGCCAGCACCGTCGCGATGGCGCCGGCCATGTCCGTGCCCCCGCCTCCGGTCAGCGAAATCTGGCGGGACAGCGGACCGGTCAGGCGGTGCACGGCCGTGTCGGCGGCGTAGACGGTGAGCAGGTCACGCCTGATGCTCAGCGCCCGCAGGCAGCCGTGCACCTCGGTCCAGGCGGCGGCTAGCTGTTCGTCATTGACCGACCCCGACGTATCCACGACGACCGCGACCCTGGGCACCGGCCGGCGCAAGGACGGCAGCACGACTCGGGGCACCCGCCGCCGGGACGGCCGCAGGTAGGAATAGTCGGCGGCGCCCGCCACGGCCGCGGTCGATGACCTGATCTTCGCGCTGAGCAGCTTGCGCCAGTCAAGCCGCGGCTGGAGCGTGGCTTGCGCCCACCGCAGCCAGCCTCCGGCGACGTCGCCTGGCCGCCCGCCCGCGTGCTGCGCGATCAACTCGGCCACCCGGCGCCTCAGCAGGAGCGCTTCGACCTCCGACAGCCCGGCGGGCAGGGCGGCCGCTTCGCTAGCGTGAAGGTGCTGCCCGGCGCCCGGCCCCCGGCACCCTGGCCCGCAGTCGACCTCCGCCGGCGGCGGTTCCCCGGCGGCGGCCAGCCGCCCGTAATAGAACTCGGCGGCCTTGTGGCCTGGCAGCCCGAGCAACCTGGGCGTCACCCGGCCTTCTGGCAGCGTGATGCCCGCCGCGAGCAGGTCGTCGTTGATCTCGGCGTCGGCCGCGATGTTCCAGAGCCCTAGCGCCTGCTCGTCGAACCCGGCGCACACCTCCCCGCGCCCGCCGTGGTCGCGAAGAACGTGCCCGACCTCGTGCAGCAACACCCCCGCGACCTCGAGCACCGTCCATTCGGCAAGCTTGACCGGGTTGACGTACAGGCGCCACCGCCCGTCCACCGCGAAGGTGTCCCTGCTGTCATCGGCTACCGGGCTGAGCGCGTAAAGAGCGATAGAGAGGAAAGGATGCAACTCCGCCGCCCGAAGCCGGGCAGCCGCGAGCCGCGTATGGTCAAGCGGCATTCGCGGCTTCGGGCGGGCAGGCGGCTCAAGGCCGCTCGCGTTCACCGGCGAGCCTCTCGAAAAGCCCGGCCGTCCGCAGCACCGGCGTCATTTTCATCAGCACCTCAGCGGGCGGGATGGCGCCATCGGGCCGGTGCGCGATCAGTGACCTGACCGCCGTGACCGCGAGATCGGCCTGCTTGTCGCCGGTCGCGGCCGCGATGGCAGTCCACGCGGCTTCCCAGCGTTGCGCGGTGTTGTCCGAGATCACGGCGGCTGTCAGCGAGGCGAGGGCCGCGTAGGCACGGTCACCCCGCTCTGGCAGCCGGAACGACGCAGGATCGGCCAGGACCGCCTCAGGATCGGGCAGGTCGAGATCCTCCCGCCAGGCGAGGTACTCAGCCGCCGCTCCCGCGCCGACCGACCCGGCCGCGAGCAGCGCGACGACCGGCGGACCGGCGCCGGTCACGTTCGCGGCGGCGATCAGCCTGGCCGCCATTTCCCACGACCTCGGCGACGGCCAGGCCCGGCCGGCCGCCGCCTCGTTGCCGGGGTGGGCGTGCAGCAAGTGCGGTCGCGAGCTGACGAACGCTCCGGTGCTGGCGCGAACGGCGGTCAGTTCCGCCTGCAGCCGATCGGCCCGCAGGCCGGGAACTGCTGGCTGGGCGAACCCGGCCAGGATGCCCTCGGCCCACTCGCTCGCGGTCAGGGCCCAGTCCAGGTGGCAGAACCTGTTCGCCAGCGGAGGCGAGATGTCCCAGCCGTCGGCCGCCTGCTCGGGCGGATTCGCGGCCGCGACCACCGCGACCTGAGCGGGAAGCTCCAGGTCCCCCACCGTGCGCTCGAGCACCACCCGGAGCAGGGCCGCCTGCACCGCCGGCGGCGCGGTCGAGATCTCATCGAGGAAGAGCACCCCAGAGCCAGCCGCCGCCAGCCTCGCGGCCCAGCTAGGCGGGGCGAACCGGACGGCGGCGCCGTCCTCGCTCACGATCGGCAAGCCGGCGAAATCCGACGGCTCCCTGATGCTGGCGATCACCGTCTCGCAGAGCAGGCCGGCGGCGTGCGCCATCTCCCTGACCGCTGAGCTCTTGCCGAGGCCAGCGCCGCCCCAGAGCAGCACGGGCACCCGGGCGGCGACCGAAACGGCGAGCGCCGACCTGACCTCGCCGCTCATCGCGACCGGCTGCCGAAATGGAGTGCGAACACCGACTTTGCTCCTGACCTGGGGGCAATGGACATCACTACGGTCGAACTGGGCGGCGGCAACTGAAACTGGCTGGTCTTGCCCGAGGCCAGTCGCAAGGGGCCGGCGAGGGGACGGCCAGCCAGCGTCACGGTGCCGGTCAGCACCTTGATCACCAGGGCCCGGTCGCCGGTGATGACCTCGATAAAAGGGAACCCGGCACCATGCCCGCTGCCGCAGAGCAACTGCCCGCCGCCAGGCAGTTTCCTGGCCACGCCGACCGGCGAGCCGCCGTCCGGGCTGAGGCCGCGCGCGCAGTGCAGCTCGCCGAGCGTCGTCGCACCCGCCGGGACGTGCGTCCGGGTGGCGTCGGGGCCGAAGAGGAACCCGTTGCTGAAGTGCTGGCTCAGGAACTGGAATCCGATGAACATGACCAGGGCGAGCGGCGAGAAACGCAGGGCGATCCGCCGGCGGTACTTGCTGACCGCCTTCGGGCTCGCCTTGACCCGGAGGTCCGCGTGCCCGGCTACCTGGCTGTCGGCATCGTCGGAGAGTTCAACGACGACGCTGATCGGCGCGCCCCGCAGGCGCACCGCCGTGCGCCTGACTTCCGTCCGCGGGTCACGGCTGAGCAGCCGCACCTGATCGGCTGGCAACTGGCCGGCCGGCGTGGTGATCGCCGCCCGCACCCGCCAGAGCGGGTGCTTGCAGGCCCAGAGGTCCTCGGCCTGCCGCGCGTACCAGCTCGCTGCCGACGACCGGGTGTCGGCCGGATGGCCGGTGCAGGCGACTGGGTCGAACATCGGATCGGCGTGCACGGGACCGCCGAGCGCGAGCCAGGTCAGCAGCTGATCGGACAAGTCGGCCGGGCAGGAAGGGTTGGCCGCGATAGCCCGCAAGGTCCAGGCTGGCTCGGACAGCCCGTCGGCCAGAGCGGCCAGTCCGGCTGCCGACGCCGCCGGATGGGCTGCCGCCACCCGCCGCACGTACCGGTTTTCGTGCCGCAGGAGCGAATCCACGAGGCCGGTATCGAGCGAGGGGTTCGTGGCCAGCGCGAGCGATACCTGGTGGGCCGCCGTGTACGAACGCGACAAGGCCAGCAGGACCTCCTGCCGGGCCGCGGGGTTGGCGGCCAGGTTCGCCCGCACCGCCCAGTACTGCGATTTGGCCAAGGTCGCCTGGACTCGGCGCGGGCAGTTCGCGTTGGCGGCGATCGCCGCCGCCACGTCCCAGGCACCCCGCCGGGCGAACAGCCACATCAGCGTCCCCGGGCAGTTCGGGTTCGCGCCAAGCGCGCGCCCGACGGCCCGGCCCTTCCTGACCCGGATCGCCAGCCGCCACAGCTCGCGCTTGCTACTCGCCGGATTCCCGGCGATCTCGGCGGCCTCCCCCGAACGAGCCATCGTTGACTTAACTCAGGCCGAGCGCGCGGTGCACGGCGGCATCAGCCAGGCTCTCGGCGACCAGGTCGGCGGTGAGGACGACCCCTGTGACCGACGGAATGCCGATCACGCGCATGCCCGCCGCCTTGGCGGCAGCCACGCCCGGATTGGAATCCTCGAGCGCCATCGCCGTTTCCGGTGCCGCCCCGAGGCCACGGCAGGCGGCCAGGTACAGGTCAGGCGCCGGCTTGGGATTGGCAACGTCATCGACGCCGAGGATCACGGCGAAGTGATCTTCCAGGCCGACTCGCCGCAGGCCAGCCAGGAGGTGCCGGCGCGGTGAGTTCGACGCGACTGCTAGCGGCACCCCGGCCGCACGCAGCCGTCCGACCAGCTCCACCGCGCCAGGCCTGGGCGTCGCCCCGTCGGCGATCTCGCCGAGCGCCCTGGCATACAGTTCGTCGCTGAGCTGACGGCCGTCACCGGGCCTTTCAAGAAGCTGCTCGAGAATCGGGGCCGACGTCCGCGGCGACGTGCCGACCAGTGCCCGTTTAGCGGCCAGATCGAAAAGGCGCCCGTGCGCTTTGAACAGCGCCTCTTCGGCGACAGTCCAGCAGGGCTCGGTGTCGAGCAGCAGCCCGTCGTTGTCGAAGACCACCGCCAGCGGCTTGGTCGGCTCATCGGTCACCCGCCAGACACTATCCTGGATGCCCGCAATGCGGACTATCAACCCATCCGCACCCAGCAACCAGCCGGCAGCGGTGACGCGGCCGGCGTCGATATGCGCCTTCTGGCTGCGGCTGAGGAAGGGGTGTCGCCGTGCGGGAGGGTTGTCGTGTTCCTGGGGAAGATTGTCGTATCCGGGGGGTCTGTCGTGTGCGGGCAGGAGAGTTGTCGGGTGCGGGGCGGGTGTGGGAGAGTTTTCGTCATGATCGTGGAGGGTTTCCGGGTGTCTGGAGGAGCCTTTCTGGGTTAAGGAGGATTGCCGTGTCCTGGCCCGGTCGATCCTCCTAAACCCGGAAACACTCCTCCCAGAACACGGCAAACCCTCCAGTAGGTGCAGCCTTACCCAAGAGTCGCCCCATCGCTTCCGCCCTGGCTCGCACCGCGAGGGCCAGGCGCACCGGCCGGTCGGCCGGCACCTCTTGCGCTGGCTGCAGGACCCTTGCGGCAGGCTTCGCCAGCTGATTTTGGACAAGAAGAGGGTAAGCCCCGTCAGGCTGGCGCGAATTTCGGCGCCCTGATCAGGGCGATGCCTAGCAGCCTGGTGAGCTGGGCGACATCGAGGCTGGCATTGCCGCTCAACTCGAGGTAGCCGCCCTTGTACGGCACCGTGACAGTAGTGACCCGCCCGCTGCCTGACTGAAACGAGGCGTAGAGCTCAGACGGCAGGCCGGCCGGATAGTCATGCGGCTGGAGATCGCTGGCCTCATAGGAGCTGGCCTGGTTACCATGCGCGACGAAGTCGATGACGAACCGCTGGCTCCGGGCGTTCCAGCCCTCGTCGCACTCGGCATTGCCTCCGCCGTCGATCCCTTTGAACAGATTGACGTTGTCGACGATGACGCCGCCAGGAGAGCTGTCGTGATGTACTGGCGGCAGCGCCTTATTGATAGCCGCAGGCGGCACGAGATTACAGGCCGTGCCGGCGAAGCCGGGAATGACCGGCCAGCGCAGCTCGGCGCGATCGGCCGCCGAGAGGACCGGTCCGGCGGCGGCCTGACGATGACCGCCCGGCTGGCACGCGGCGAGCAGCATGACGGCGGCGATAGCGGCGACGGCAGCGATAGCGATGGCCGCGGTTGGCGAGCCATGGCGCCAGGTCGCGGGGATCACCCGCCGATCATGTCACCGCTCGCACCCTTCAGCGCCCAGATGCCTGACTTATCCCCGCGGCTCCCCTCCCCTACCCAACAGGAGTGACCCATGCATTCTTTCCTGCTCAAATACGCGAGTCAGGTACTCGGACCGTGCGCTGTGGTCCAGGACCATTCCTGGGAACATCGGATGTCAGCCGTGCTGCGGCTGCGCGATACGGCGGGCGACTCGTGGTTCCTCAAACGGCACGACGAGCTTGAGCGCTACCGCGCCGAGGTCGCGGCTTACCGCCAGTGGGTACCGGCGCTTGGCCACCAGGCCCCGCACCTGCGCGCCAGCAGCGACGAACTCGGCCTCATCATCATCTCCGCCGTGCCGGGAACGCCGGTGCCCTGGCCCGCCGCGACCGTGCGCGATGCGCCGGCCAGGCAGCGGGCCGCCGAGGCGGCGGCGCAGCACGCGGCCGGGGCGCTGCTGCGGCGACTGCACGACGGGCAGCCGCCGGCGCCGTGGAGCGACTTCGGCCAGGCGAAGGCCGAGGAGTTCGGCCGGCTGGCAAGGGCGGCGGCCGGGCTGCTGACGTCGCGGGAACTGCGGGTCGCCGGCGCCTTCGTGCAGGAACTGGACGGCCTTCCGGACGCCGCGCAGGTTCCCTGCCACCGTGACTACACGCCGCGCAACTGGATCGGCGACGGCGCGGCGGTGTCCGTCATCGACTTCGAATGGGCCTGCCTGGACACCTGGGTCAGCGACCTGGCCCGGCTGGAACTGGGGATCTGGGCCGGCGGCCGGACCTGCGGGAGGCGTTCCTGAACGGCTACGGCCGGCCGCTCAGCGACGCCGACCAGGTCATGCTGCGCGGGTGCGCCGCGCTCATCGCGGTCTGGCTGGTGATCAAGGCGCGCGAGCTCAGGCGCCCGTCCTTCGAGCAATCAACCCGCGCGGCCCTGGCGCGCCTGACCCTGACCGGTAGCTGACCGCTGGTTACCTGAATCTAGCGTGCTGGCGAGAGGCACGACGTTGACGTGGACTCTCGGCACCGCTCAGTCAACCTGGGGCAGCGTTCTGTCCGGCCTTACTGCCTACCTGCCAGGCATGGGCGGTCGGCCAGACGAACAATCCGCCGCGAATGCTGATCGAGAAGCTCAGCGGGTCGACCTGGATCAAGCAGGCCATCCCGGTTATTGGCAGTGAGAGCCAACTGGTTAGCGTGGCCGTGCTCTTGGCCGACAAGGCCTGGGCGGTTGGCTACACCATCAAGCCGAGCACGGCCGCCGCGTTTACACTGGTCCTGCACCAGGGATATCTGGCGTCGGCTAGTGCGACGAGAGCGTTCCAATTCTCAAGATGAGGTGCGAGACGTCGGATGGGTCTGGGAAATGGACTCCAACCGCATGACTTGCCTGATACGGCTGCACTCCGGACCGGCATCTCCAATTCCCGCCGCCGTGGACGAGATAGTTTTCGGGCCACTAAGGAATGCGATGGAGCCCAACGGCCAGGGTCCGCCTGTCCACATCTCAGGGCTAGGCGTCTTCGATGCCGATAGAGGTCTTGTCAGGCTCGTCTCCATCTACGATGTCACCATAATCGCGAATCCTGCCGATCTCGTTGCACTTGATGAGCGTTTCCGGATGCTTGAAGGACTCCAGCAAGGATGGCTGGACGGCGAGGGTAGCGCACCGACACCTGCCGCGCTGCATAACGCCCGCACGGTAATGGCCGAGTTCCTAAGGCTGGATGCCCCCCTACCGCGCCTGTACCCGACCCCAGATGGCGGGGTGCAAGCCGAATGGACCTCTGGAGACTACGAACTCAGTGTCACGTTCGAGCCGGACGGCGAGTTTCATGGCCTAGCCGTCAATATCACGACGGGTGAGTCGGATGAACTCGGCGAGGCCGAGGCTGACGTGATCGCTAGATTTGTTGAGCGAGTATCGTGAACAGCCGAGTCGATGAAAACGGTTCGCCAGACCAGCATGAGCTTCTGACGGATCGATCAGAAATTCTCTATCGTCAGATTCACCCGAACTGGGTCCATGACGGCATTCCCTCCAGCCAGGCGTTCGCCCCGACCAAGAAAGATGAGGGAATGCTGTCGGTCACCAGGGGAAGCATGACCACTGCTGAGGCGACCTATAAGCACTATACAGAGGTTCTGAAAAAAGCATCCGCAGGCACTTGGGGGGGTGACCGACGGGGAAGATAGGCAAGCTCCTAATGGCCAAGGCGCGTGACCGTGGGCGCTTGCACCCCCCAAGCTGACCCACCACCCTGCAGTAGGCGCCCCCAACCCAGCACATACCTGGTCAGCAGGTGATTAGCTAGGTCGCTTGGGGAAACAAGCGGTCAGGCCGCGGGCGAGGCTCCGCAGTTCGGAGTGGTCCGGGGCAGACGGACGGCCAGGGATGATCTACCGTCCTGGCTGCAGGCCGAGGGCTTTCCGCCCGAGGTGTTCGCCGGCCAGTGATGGGCATCACGATCAGCTGGTCTGAGCTGACGCCGCGCAACGCCGGACCTGCACCCATGGGAGGCCTTGCCGTGACAACCGCGATGCGTCGATAGGCGTCAGTTAAGCGATTACGATTGGCGCCATTCTTCGATCGCGAGCGTGATGATGTTGTCGATTCGCATATTTACGGCAATTGCCGCTGCCAGCGTTGTGCTGATGGCACCGGCCGCTGCCGCGCTGGCGGCCGGTTCGGCTCGGCCGACGGCGGCATGCCCCGCGTGGGACGGGGTTCAGCCGCCTGATAAGGCCTTCGCGATCTTGTCCGGGGTCACCGTACTGCCCGACTGCGAGGCGTGGGCGGTCGGCAAGACCAACACTCCGTCTCGGATGCTGATCGAGAAGTTCAGCGGTTCGACCTGGACCAGGCAGGCGATCACGGTCCTGGATCTCAAGAACGAGTTGTCCAGCGTGACCGCGACGTCATCCGATGACGCCTGGGCCGTTGGCAGCGTCACCTTCTCACCGCACGAGACCGGAGAGCTGATCGTCGGCTGGAATGGCACCTCCTGGACGCAGGTAACGCCGTCCCCCGCGCTCCCGCCCGGCGCTTCGTCGAGCTATCTGTCGGGCGTAGCGGCCAGCTCGGCGAGCAACGCCTGGGCGGTAGGCAGCTATCAGATCGGCGGCCAGGCGCACCAGATGCTGATGGTGAACTGGAACGGCACCAGCTGGGAGGAAGTGACCAGTCCCAACCCTGGGGGAATCACTCACAGCAGCAGGCTCACCAGCGTGACCGTGCTCTCAGCCAACGATGCGTGGGCAGCGGGTTACTATCGCAGCGCCAAGTTCGCCGGCACCCATACCTTGATCTTGCACTGGAACGGCACCACCTGGTCTCAGGTGCCGAGCCCGACCCCCAGCACGGCCCACCAGGGCGTGCTGCTCGGCATCAGCGCTACGTCGCCGGCCAACGCCTGGGCCGTGGGCTACACCATCAAGCCGCATAGCCAGGTGCCGGGCACAACCCTGATCCTGCACTGGAACGGCAGCTCCTGGCGTCGACAGGCCAGTCCCAACCCGTCCGGGCGGCCGAGCCAGTTCGCCTTCTACCGGCTCTACTCGGTGTCCGCGACCTCGGCCAGCAACGCCTGGGCAGCGGGCTACCAGCAGCACGGGACAGGCGACGTCACCACCTTGATCTTGCACTGGAATGGTCGCGCCTGGCGATGGACCTCCGGTCCCGCCACAACTGACAATGAGCAGCAATCGTTCGGCGTAGCCGCCGCCCCGAACGGCGACGCCTGGGTAGTAGGCCTCTTCTCATCCGACCCGCACCCGCTAGCCGGCGCCTACGCCCTGCGCTGGAACGGCAAGAACTGGCAACTGTAACACCTGTTGCTGAATAGGCCGGGGGAAGCTCACGCCTGGGCCGTCGGCAGCAACCACCCGGCCGGAAAGCTGGCCCAGGGTCTGATCATCGCCGCCTCACCGGCTGGCGGCACCTGGGTGGTGGGTTTCTACCGGTCGCCGGCGTTGATTAGCTCATGACAACCGGGATGGGCGGTTGAGCGTCATTTTCGTGACCAGGTTCTAGCTGCTCTGATTTGATCGCGAGTGACGATGTCATCGATTCTGAGATTCACGGTCGCTGCTGCCGCTAGCGCGATGCTGGTTGCGTCGCTGGCCGCGATGACGGCCGGGCCGGCAACGGCGGCCGGGCCTGGCCGGCTGCCGCCTGCATGCCGTGGGACGGCGTCCAGCCGGTGATCAGGTCATCGGCGTTCCTGTACGGGATTAGGGTGCTGCCCACCTGCGAGGCCTTTGCCGTCGGCAAGGCCAACAATCCGCCGCGCATGCTGATCGAGAACTTCAGCGGCTCGTCCTGGACGAGGCAGGGCATCCCGGCGCTGCCTGGCACTGAGAGCGAACTGTCCGGCGTGACCGCGCTGTCAGCGAACCGCGCCTGGGCGGTCGGCAGCGAGCACCCCGGCAAAAATAGGGTCCAGGATCTGGCCATTTTTTTTAATGGCAGCTTCTGGGCAGTCCAGACACTCCCGCCGCTCGCGCACGACGCTACCGCAGGTTCGCTGGCCGGAGTTTCAGCTAGCTCAGGCCGCGATGTCTGGGCCGTCGGCAGCTACAGGTTCGGCCAGGTACGGCATACCCAGATCCTGCACGGAGACGGCCAGTTCTGGAAGACGGTCGCCAGTCCTGACCCGGGCGGGCCGGGGCATAGCAATGTCCTCACCAGCGTGGCCGTGGTCTCGCGCGATGATGCCTGGGCGGCGGGCTACTACCGGAGCGGCAAGTTCGCCGGCCCGCGCACGCTGATCCTGCACTGGGACGGCAAGACCTGGACCCAGGTAGCGAGCCCAACCCCGACCCCGGTCCACCAGGGCATGCTCTTCGGCATCACCGCCACCTCTGCGAGCAACGCCTGGGCCGTGGGCTACACCACCAAGCCGGACGACTCGACCCTCGTGCTGCACTGGAACGGCCGTACCTGGAGCCAGCAGCGCAGCCCCAACCCGCCACCAGTGGGAGATGAGTTCAACGAGCACCGACTGTACGCGGTGTCCTCGACCTCGGCCCGCAACGCCTGGGCGGCCGGGGAATTCAACCAGACGGGTGACAGGGCCACCTTGATCTTGCACTGGGACGGCCATGCCTGGAAGTGGACCCCTGGTCCCGGTGAAGACGGCAACCAGATCCTGTATGGCGTGGCTGCCGGCGCACCGACGGGAGGCGCCTGGGTGGTGGGGTTCGACAACAACATCGACCGCGCCGGAGACGACGCCTTCACGCTGCGCTGGAACGGCACGACCTGGCAGCAGTAAGCTCTTCTGCTATGCGGGCGGGTTGCCTGCGGTGAAGCCTACCTCCTGGCCGCACCCCAGCGACGTGGCGTTAACGGACCTTAAGCCACGCGGTTTGCGGGGCCATGTCAACTCTCCTGATCATCAGGCCAGTCAGGAAAGAGACTGCCCTGATCGAAGTCGCTGCGGCTAGGACGCAAAACCCGTACCAGCTCAGCACGCTCCTGGGGCGAGAAGTCAGAAAGCAACGGTAGCACAGAGCGCAGCAAAGGTCCGAGGAAAAATGTCGCGTTCCCCGGCCCGACTGCCGTCCTCTGAGGAAAATCGATATCGGCTTTGCCGCCATCTGGAAGTACGGCTACAGCCTTGTGGACGCGAGCACCCTCAAGATTGGCTTCGATACGGCCCAACACTGGATCACGAAGGATCTCGATACCTTCCGTAGACTCGTACGTTACGGTAGCGTCGGCCCTGGCAAGTTGGACTTCGGTAATACGGACACGATTGTCCGTAGCCCGTTCTCTCACGGTGTTCAGGTCAGGCATTCCAAAGTCGTCCGCTACCGGTAGCTCGGCTGACCGTCGCGCCGCTACGTAGGCCGTCCAGTTAAGGCCTCGCAATGCGAGGCATCCGTTAGCTATTATCCAGCGCGGGAAATCTTCTGGCTCACCAAGTCGGAACGGTTCGTAGGCGAGGCGTGTTCCCTTGGACTGCAAAGACTCAAGGCTCGCCGAGATCAGAGCATGCAAATTCGGAGACGGATCAGCGACATCGGTGTTGGCAAGAAGCTCGGTATTAATTGTCCGCCCGATCTTGTGCCAGAACTCCGCCGATCCGCTGCTCGTGATTCTTAGCAGATAAGACAAGTCATCCGCAGTAATCCTTCCCAGACTCGTTGTCGAGGGAAAGCGAGCGGCATCGCTGCCGTGCGCTTCCCAGATCGCGCGGAGTACTCGCGTGATGTGTCCTGACTGTTCGTCGTTGAGATGGCCTTCTATCGCTTCGACCGCCTGCCGGGTCACTGTAAGCGCTCCTCCGATAGCGCCGTCAAACCCGTCTTCTGCCGCTTCCGAGAGATCGCTGATCTCGCGTCCATTCGAAACTCCTCGGCCACCACGCACTAAAGCCTGGCTGAGCATCCCAAGGACGGGGCTTCGTGCGCGCCCGGCGGAAACCGCCTCGGTTGCCGAGGCGTCAGTTACCCAGGCGTCCGCCGCACTCGCGGCCGCTCGCAAGGAACGGCCTGCCGCAACGGACCCGTTGGCGACTGACGCGATATCGAGATCTTCAAGTGCGAATATCAGGGGTTTGAAACAAGATACTGGTGGCAACTCACTTAGCAACCAGTTTTCGCTCCCCGTTGGTCTTACAAACACGAACCGCTGCCGGTTCTCCTTCGGCCATCGCAATATCATGTCGGGAGCGATGCTGCTATTGAAATAGTCAGTGAAGCGCACATCAACTGCGGGGTCCATCGAACGGACCTCAGTCATCACTGCGCGTTTGATGACCGCGATCCGGTCCGACGGGTGATCGTGTTCCCTCGCTGCCGCGAGAGAGCGCTGAAACTCATGTCTCATCAGCCTAGCCCACCCTCCTTATCGATGAGCGTACGCACATCATAAAAATATGCGTCCCTGAGCACAAGCCTCTCTTGTTTATCGCAAAGCGTAATGAGCCAGATCCGGCGGGCCACGTCTACTATGCGCTCCGCATCCAACTTTAGCTCAGCATCCGCTGCGTGAGCAACGCCGAACACGCGCTCCCTATTAGCTTTATTAAGCAAAGATTCGCGGATTCTTTCAGGACTTGCGCGCTTGTCCCACTCACGCGCCTGAAACGGCGACCAAGAGATCCAGAGAAAATGATCACACAACTCAGGCTTAGAGCCCAGCGCGACGTAACATTTAGCTAAAAATTACCGATAGTGCGTCGGGAGGCCGCTTTCGCTCTTATATTTCTTAACCTCCGCCAAGAATGATTGATTATTCAGGGCATCCCCATGGAAAGTGCCACCTAGATCAAAGCTAAACGGTTTCCCGTTGCCGTATGGCCACGGGAAGTGGAGCATACTTGCGAGCTGAGGGTCGTCGTACTTCCATGAGCGCCTAACGCGCGTTGTCCTCTCTAGCCAATGTTTCGCTCGTTGAAGGCCATCTCGGCCAATGTCATGCGCTTCCTCACCGGCCATCTACCCGCCTTGTCGGGATCGGGAGTTTGGTACATATCGCGGTTACTACACGGATGCCACAAGGCATGAATGGTTAGTACGAATACCGAGCCCAGGACCGACCACTGGCGATCTCTATCCGGCGCTCGGGAGTTCATGTTCGATATCGATTTTGCTAGGCTTCGCCGTACCGCCAATGTCAGATCTGCCCGGCACCGGGTCTGAAGATGTCGTCATGACGCAAAGATACCTCCACATGGATCTCCTGATAGTTGCCAGCATTGCACACGCTGACTCAACATGGGCCAACTCGCGAAAGGGTCAAACGGGTGAATCTGTATCACTTATGCCAATTATGGAACATCAACCTGAACCGAGACGTAGCCATTGGCATCGCCAAGGGACAACTGGACTACCTGAGCCCAGGGCGGCAGCACTATGGAATTGCGTGCTCCCGACTGCGGCACCAACGATCACGTCCCTGCGCGGCCTGACTGCAGGCCACGTAGTCAACCGCATGTCTCCACAACTCTCGCTTACCGCCAGCCGGATTCCCAGCGATCTCGACCCTGGCCGCGCCCGGTGAACCTGCGAGGTCAAGAAGTCCCAGGGCGGACTGCCGACCTCGATCTGGGAAACGATCAGCGCCTTCGCGAACGCCCAGGGAGAGACGATCATCCTGGGGGTAGACGAGAAGCGCGATTTCAGCGTGATAGCGGTGCGTGATGCCGGCGCGATCGAAAGTGCGCCCGGGCCGGACGAGAGCCAGCCTCGGCGTGATTTGCCCGTTAGGCCGGTTCGGGTGACTCGCATGGATTGCGTGATTGATGTGGAAATTCGGGTGTCAATGCGCGGATTGATGTTGTCCTGCCAGGGCGGAGGACAGGCCGCCCCGGGCCTTTAATAGGATCGGACACGATATGGACCCTCTTCGATTCGCCGGCCGTGATGGCGTTGAACTGGCGTACCGTCAGACCGGGTGCGGCCGGCCGCTGATCCTGCTGCACGGTTTCATGGGCAGTGGCTCGCACATGCTGGAGGCCGGCCCGGCCAGGGCGTTCGCCGGACAGGGGCACCTCGTAATCCTTCCGGACCTGCGCGGCCATGGGGACAGCGCGAAACCGCGCGACCCTGCCGCCTTTCCGCGGGACGTGCTCGCCGACGACGGACTGGCGCTTGTGGAGCACCTGCGGCTCGGCAGCCACGACTACGATCTCGGCGGCTACTCGCTCGGCGCGCGGATCGTGGTGCGCATGCTCGCGCGAGGCGCGGAGCCGGGCCGAGCGATCGTGGCCGGACAGGGACTCGCCAAGGTGAGCGGCCCTCAGGGCGGAGGGGTGAACCACCGTGTGCTCCATGCGCTCGCCGGCGGCGTTGCTATCGCGCCCGGCTCGGCCGAAGCGCCACTCGCACACTGGATCTCAAAGCTCGGTGCCGACCCGCAGATGTTGCTGCACCTGCTGAACTCGCTCGTGCCCACGCCCGAGGCGGCGCTGCGCCAGATCACAATCCCGACGCTGGTCACGATCGGCGATCAGGATGAGCGCTCTGATGCCGACAAACTGGCCGCGCTCCTGCCCGACTCGCGGTTCGTCCGCGTGCCGGGCGATCACGCAAGCACCTTCGCCGCACCCGAACTCGCCGCCGCGATCGCCGCGTTCCTCGCCGAACGCTGACGCCTGCTCCCGCCCTAGGAAGGCCGCCTCCGATGCGAATCGTGATCGACAAGAACGTGACGGTGCCGATGCGCGACGGCGTCGTGCTGGCCGCTGACGTCTACCGGCCCGACGGTGCGGGTCCGTGGCCGACACTCCTCATGCGGCTGCCGTACAACAAGGAAGCCGGGCGTTACCTGGTGTCGTACTTCGACGTCTTCAGAGGCGCCCAGGCCGGGTACGCCGTCGTGGTTCAGGACACCAGGGGGCGGTGGGCGTCGGGCGGCGAGTTCAGCCCGTTCTCCGACGAGGCCCGTGACGGCGCCGACACGATCGCGTGGGCCGCGGCTCAGCCGTGGTCCACGGGCGCGGTCGGGATGATCGGCGGCTCCTATTTCGGTGCCACGCAGTGGACGGCGGCCACGCAGGCGCCGGCGGCGCTGAAAGCAATCGCGCCTATGGTGACCACCGACCAGTACTACGACGGCTGGGCTTACCAGGGCGGGGCGTTCCAGCTTGGGTTCAATCTGCACTGGGCGCTCTCAAGCCTGGCCCTGGGCGAGCTGATGCGGCGCATGGCCGCAGGTCAGGCGTCTGACCAGGACTTCGCCGCGCTGACCGCCGCGATTGACGGCAATGACGCCTTGTACCGGCGCCTGCCGCTGCTCGGGCTGCCGGAACTCCGGGAGCTCGCGCCCTACTACGACGACTGGCTCAGCCACCCTAGCTACGACGGCTTCTGGCGGGCGACCGCGCCTCGCGAGTCCTACGGGCAGGTCACCGTGCCCGCGCTGAACATCGGGGCCTGGCATGACCTCTTCCTGAAAGGCACCCTGGCGAACTACACGGGCATGAAAGCCGCCGGCGGCAGCGCGGCCGCCCGGCGGCTCCAGCGGCTCGTCATCGGCCCGTGGGCGCACGGCACCATGGCCGGGTGGTTCCCCGAGCGGTCATACGGGCTCAGGTCAGGGATCGACGCCGCCGACATCACCGGGCTCCAGCTGCGGTGGTTCGACCGGCTGCTCAAGGGCGTGGACACCGGCCTCGCCGGCTGACAAGCCGGTGAAGCTCTTCGTGATGGGAGCCAACCAGTGGCGGGACGAGGACGACTGGCCCCTGCCCGGCACCGACTACGTCAGCTACTACCTGCACAGCCGGGGCCTGGCGAACACCGCCGGCGGCGACGGGTACCTGTCGGCTGACGCGCCAGGCGACGAGCCGGAGGACGCCTACCTGTACGACCCGAGGGACCCGGTGCCGACCACGGGCGGTCCTACATTCCTCCCCGGGCTGTTCATCGGGGCGAACTCCGGGCCACGCGACCAGCACTCTGTCGAGGCACGCCGCGACGTGCTGTGTTACACGACCGCACCGCTCGCCAAATCGCTCGAGGTTATCGGCCCGGTCGTGGCCGTGCTGTACGTCTCCTCATCCGCCTCTGATACCGACTTCACGGCCAAGCTGGTCGATGTCGCTCCCGACGGGCGGGCGGAAAACCTGGCCGACGGCATCGTGCGGGCCAGGTACAGGCAGTCGCTGGCGGAGCCCTCGCTGCTTGAGCCAGGAAGAACATACGAGATCACCGTCGACCTCGTCGCAACGGCGACCGTCTTCGCGGCGGGCCACCGCATCAGGCTGGAAGTATCCAGCAGCAACTTCCCCCGCTTCGACCGCAACACGAACACGGGCGGCGTCATCGCCGAGGAGGGCGAGCCGGACCTCCGGCAGGCGGTCAACCGCGTGCACCACGCCAGCACGAAGCCGTCTCGCCTGATCCTGCCGGTCATCCGGCGCTAAGGGGCGCGGGCTCGGTGAGCCGCCCGCTGGCGAGCTACCCAGACGCCATCGCTGCCCGCCGGCGCATGCGTTCATCCTGCGCGGATTAATGACCTTATATCCGGAGAGATGACTTTTTTCGGCATACACAATTCGGTCGGCGGCGAGGGAACAAAGGCTCGGAGCGGATTCTCCTGGCATATTCTGATGTCGCGTGATCGCGAATATATCGGGGGGGCTAAGGAATGGGAATGCGCGCCACGTGGCTTCTGCTCGCCGCCGCCGGCCCGCTGCTCGCGGGATGGCAGGTGGCCTCGCCGGCCGGAGCCGCCGCTAGCAGGGCACCGGCGCCTAAAGGCGTGTGCACGACGAACGCGGCGGGCGGCCTGGTCTCGTGCCCGAGGCCGGTCAGCGCGCGGGCACTGCCCGCCGGGGCGCGCGATCAGGGGGTAGTCGCCGCGCCGCCCGGGAAGCTGGCGGCCCTCGTCGACACCAGGACGTGGACGAGCGCGGGCGGCAACACCTTTCCCGGCGCTGACGTGCCGTTCGGGATGATGCAGTGGAGTCCGGACACCATGCCGCACCGCAGCGCCGGCGGCGGCTATACCTTCGGCGACACCCGGCTGACCGGCTACAGCCTGACCCACGTGTCGGGACCCGGTTGCCTGGCCGCGGGCGACATCCCGATCCTGCCGGTCACCGGCCCCATGCCGCGCGGTGACCTGAACGCGCTGACCACCGCCTTCACCAATGCGGGCGAGATCGCTCAGGCCGGCTACTACTCCGCGCGCAGCGACCAGCCGCACACCGTGACCACGCAACTCACGGAGACGACCCACGCGGCGATCGGCTCGTTCACTTTCCCGAGGGTCAGGGATGCGGATTTCCTGATCAAGCTCGATGACAGCCAGCGAGGCGACTTCTCGCCAGCCGCCAGGATCATCGGGCACAACGAAATCGCCGGATCCATTACGAGTGGTGATTTCTGCGACGAAGGAAACAAAGAAGGTCCGCAACTCTACACAGTCAACTTCGACATTATCTTTAACCGCTCGTTCCGGGTGGCGGCAATCAATCCTGAGGCACATCGGGCGCTGCCGGGCTCGGTTTTCGTGTCCTTCGACGCCCGGGCCCGCCGGGTGATCGAGGCCAAGGTCGCCATCTCCTATGTGAGCACGGCCAACGCCGCGCTCAACCGAGGGCGCGAGATCCCCGGCTGGGACTTCGACTTCTATAAGCAGCAGGCGCAGCGCACTTGGGACTCGCTGCTCGGTGAGATCAGGGTCTCCGGCGGCAGCTTCGCCCAGACGCAGGAGTTCTACAGCCTGCTCTACAAGGATTTCCTGCAGCCGAATGTCATCAGCGACGTCAGCCGCCAGTACCGGGGCTCTGACCTGCGGGTGCACACACTGCCGCCTGGCAAGTCGAGGAATTCGGGGCAGGCTGCTGAGTACGGGATGTTTTCCGGGTGGGACATTTACCATTCGCTCGCTCAGTTGCAGGCGATGCTCGACCCGGCCGCGGCGAGCGACATGGCCCAGTCGCTGGTCAACGAGTACGCGCAGAATGGCATTCTCCCCCAGTGGGGTTACCTGAACCTGGACAATTACGTGATGATCGGCGATCCGTCGGACGCGGTAATCGCGGACTATTACGCGTTCGGGGCGCGGCATTTCCTCGCCTCGCGGGCGCTGGCGGACATGATGCGGCAGGCCACCACCGTCAACACGATCCGGCCCGGCGAGGCGATCGAGGCCAGGCTCGGCTACCTGCCGCAGGACGCGATCTACGGGTGCTGCATGCTGCGCGGCTTCGTCTCGGCGCTACTTGAGTACGACACCGCCGACTCCGCGATCTCCGCGTTCGCGGCGACGCTTGGCCGTAAGCCGGCCGCCGCCAGGTTCGAGCGCGCGGCCAACAGGTGGGTTAACCTCTTCGATTCGGCCGACGGCCTGCTTGTCCCCCGGCTGCTGAACGCCGGGTTCGAGCCTGGCATTACTCCGACGACCAGCAAGGCCTACACCGAGGGCGACGCGGAAGAATACCTCTGGGACGTGCCGAATGACTACGCCGGGCTATTCGCCAGGCTCGGCGGTAATGCTGTGGTCGCGCCTGAGCTCTCCAACTACCTGTCCAAGCCGAACGCCAGGGGGCAGTTCGCGTTCATGGCCAACGAGTTCGATCTGGGCGAGCAGTTCGCCCCTGATTACGACGGCGATCCGGCCACCGCCCAGCTCGCGGTAAACACAGTCCGCAACAGCGTTTACCGGCCCGGCCCAGACGGGCTGCGCAACAACGATGATCTCGGTGGCGAGAGCTCGCAGTTCATCTGGGAAATGCTCGGCCTGTACCCGGAGAATCCGGGCAGCGGCAACCTGGTATTCGCCAGCCCGGGCTTCCCCCGCGAGTCGATCCAGCTGCCGTCGGGCAAGGTCATCGCGATCAGCGCGCCGGGCGCCAGCCCGACGACGTTTTACGTCCAGTCGCTGTCGATCAACGGGACTGCTGACAGCAAGCTGTACGTGCCTTTCAGCACGCTGGCAAGAGGCACGACGCTGACGTGGACGCTCGGCACCGCCCAGTCGACCTGGGCCAGCGCACCGGCCGACGCCCCGCCGTCCTACCGCGCGGGCGATTGAACCAGCTCTACTCGCGCAGGTCGGTGATCAGCATGTGCCCTGGTGAGTGCGTGATCGCGAACGGGAGCCTGGCGCGGGCCAGGGCCACCTGCGGCGTGACCCCGCAGGCCCAGAAGACGGGCACGTCGCCCGGCTGCGGCACGACGGGATCGCCGAAATCGGGCCGCGCCAGGTCGGCGATGCCCAGTTCGGCCGGGTCACCCGCGTGCACGGGAGCACCGTGACTCGCCGGATAGCCCGAGGTGACGGCCGTCGCGGCAGCCACCAGCAGGCTGGCACCGGTCGCATCGAGGTGACCAGCGGGCCGCGAACCGGCCAGCGGGCTCGCACTGGCGATCGGTCACGTACATCGGCACGTTCACGCCCTGCTCGAGGTGCCGCACCGGCACGCCGGCCGCGAGCAGCGCGCGCTCGAACGTAAAACTGCAGCCAAGGAGGAAAGAAACCAGGTCGTCTCGCCACACCTCACCGATGTCGCCCGGCTCGGCCACACAGGCCCCGTCCGCCCAGATCCGGTACGCCGGCAGGTCAGTGCGCAGGTCAGCACCGGGAGCGAGCCGCGTGACCGGGCTGCCGGGCGCGCAAACGTCGAGCAGCGGGCACGGCCCGGGGTTGCGGCCGGCGAATCGCTCGAACTCGGCGGCGGCATCGGTCGGCACCACCACCAGGTTCGCCTGCGCGTAGCCAGGGGCCCACCCGGAAGTCGGTACTCGCAGGCCAGCCCGGAACCTGGCCCTGGCCTCAGCCGGCGAGGCGGCGAACTCCATCAGGCGACCCCACTTCATGCCCCGGGAGGGCTCCACCGTTCAGCCTAAGCGTGCCCGCGAGCGACCGGCGGGCCGGGAGCGGCGGCTGAGGCGAGTAAAATTGCGCGCTGTTGACGGCGCTCGCATCTTTCAGGCGCGCGCACTCATGACACCCGCACCCGCGACGCCCGGCTGGGCGGCGGCTCCCCTGCGAAAGGACTAGGTAGTCACGGTGGAGTCCACTGACGACGACATGCGCGATGTCGCGCCGGAGCCAGACGAGGCCGGACGCGCGGACCTGGTCCAGGAGATCCGCCAGCAGCGGATCAGGAAGGTCAGCCAGCTCAGGGAGCTTGGCGTCGATCCGTACCCCGCCAACGCCGTGGAGCGGGCCAGCGTCGAGGACGCCCTGGCGCGGCCGGAAAACGAGCCCGTCACGATCGCCGGGCGCATCATGCTGCTGCGCCCCATGGGGAACCTGTGCTTCGGCCAGCTGCACGACGAGTCCGGCACGATGCAGTTCATGATCAGCAAAAGAGAGCTTGGCGAGGACGCCAGGCCCGGCTTCAAGGATCTCACCAGGCTGCTCGACGTCGGCGACTTCATCGCGGTCGACGGCTACCGGACGACGACGAAGGTCGGCGAGCCCACGGTCGCGGCCCGCAAGGTCACCATCTTGTCCAAGTCGCTCCGCCCGCTGCCGGATAAGCACGCCGGGCTGACCAACGAGGAAGTCCTGCTTAGGAAGCGCTACCTCGATATCCTCCTGCATCGCGACATCCAGGACATGATCTACAAGAAGGCGCGGTTCTGGCGGTCGGTGCGCCAGTTCTTCGAAGAGCGCGGCTTCGTGGAGGTCCAGACGCCGGCCATCGAGTTCACTACCGGAGGCGCGGACGCCCGCCCGTTCATCGCCCATCACAATTTCCTGGACACCGAGGTCTTTTTCCGCATCTCGATGGGCGAGCTGTGGCAGAAGCGGCTGCTCGTGGCCGGCCTGGAGCGCACGTTCGAGATCGGCAGGCAGTTCCGCAACGAGAATCAGAGCCGCGAGCACCTCAACGACTACGACCAGATGGAGTTCTACTGGGCCTACGCCGACTACGAGACCGGCATGGTCCTGCTTGAGGACCTGTACAAGACGGTGGTGCTGGAAACCTTCGGCAAGCTCGAATTCGACCTGCACAGAGGCGGCCTGGACTACCACGTGAATCTGGCCGACAAATGGGTCAGGTACGACTACTTCGAGACCATTGCCGAGCACGCCGGGATCGACGCCGAGGCCGCCACGACCGATGAACTGGTCGCGAGAATCCACGAACTCGGGCTTCCGCTCGACCTGTTGGGCTTCAACCGCGCCAGGGCGCTCGACACGCTGTGGAAGCACTGCCGCAGGCTTCTGGCCGGCCCCGGATTCCTCGTCAACGAGCCGCTCGAGATCTCCCCGCTCGCCAAGCGGCGGCCAAGCCGGCCAGACGTCGTCGAGCGAGTTCACGTCATCATCGCCGGCAGCGAACTCGGCAATGGCTACAGTGAGCTGAACGACCCGCAGGAGCAGGCCAGGCGATTCGCGCACCAGCAGGAAATGCGCGACGCGGGCGACGAAGAGGCGCAGGCTCCCGACGACGAGTTCGTGGAGGCACTCGAGTACGGGATGCCGCCGGCGTTCGGCTTCGGGATGAGCGAGCGCGTGTTCGCGTTCTTCATGGACAAGAGCATTCGCGAAACGCAGATCTTCCCGTTGCTGCGCCCCCTCGATAAGGGCACTAGCGCAGCCACCTAGTTAGCCACAGCCGGGCGCGGGCAACCGTTCCCACCCTGGGTTTGGAGGCATCGTGGATATCACAGAGCTGATCTTGGACGATCATGGCGAGCAGCGGCGGTTGTTCGCGATGATCGAGCAGGCCGGCGGCGCGGACGCGGAGACGCTCGGGTTGCTGTGGTCGCGGCTGGCGACGTTCCTGGAGGTGCACGCCCAGGCCGAGGAGGACATCTTCTACCCCGAACTGGTCCGCGTCGGGCTGGCCTCCGGCCGCCTGCGCCGGACCGAAGACGAGACGCTGGACGCGATCGGCGACCACAACGAGATCAGGGACACGATCGCCGAAGTCGCGAACCACGCGACCGGAAGCCAGGGCTGGCACGAGGCAATCGCCGCCGTGAACGCCGCGAACGGCAATCACATGGCCGAGGAGGAGCGGGAAGGCCTTACCGATTTCCGGCGGGCGGCGGGCCTTGAGCTGCGGCATGACCTGGGAGTTGCGTTCGCGGTCTTCGAAGCCAGGCATTTCGCGGGCGTCCTGCCCGTCGACAAGGACCCGGCCAGTTACGTGCGCAGGGCTGAGCAGGCTGCCGTCGGCGGACTGTCAACCGGCGTACTGCGCATCGGCAGTTTGAAAGACGGGCGCCAGCAGTCGCAGTTCTGAACCCCGGGCGACTGTCAGTGGGGGCATTTAGTCTGTCGCGCAGGCAAGTGCCCTGATTCCTGGAGGACCCATCGATGGCCGACGCGCAGGACGTTCGCCGCTTCGCTCTGGCCTTGCCCGGGGTGGAGGAGATCGATAGCGACGGGTTCGACTTCCGGGTGGGCGGCAAGGGATTCATCTGGTCCTATCCCGAGCGCGTACCCGGCAAGCCGAGGTCGATCCGCACCGATATCGCGGTGCTCTATGTCGGCGACGAGGCCGAGAAGCAGGCGCTGATCCTTGGCGAACCCGAGGTATTCTTCACGGCACCCGGCTACGACGACTGGCCGCTAGTCATGCTGCGGCTCCCTGAGGTCGAAGCCGGCCGCCTGGCTGAGCTCGTGACCGACGCCTGGCGGATGCGCGCCCCCGAAAGCCACTAAAGCCGCGAGCCGACTGCGGAGTCCCCGTTCCGGGGCTCGAGCGGCGCCCTTTGCGTCGTCGTCTGGAGGTACGACGCGCGGGCGATTCGGTGTGGCGTGTTGACAATCGACCGTGCGATCCCGAACTATCTACTTCATGTCCAGAAACGTTTCCGTAGTGATAACAGATGACCTTGATGGCTCAGAGGGCGCCGAGACCGTTTCGTTCGGAATTGACGGTGTGAGCTACGAGATTGACCTCAGTGAGGCAAATCGTACGAAGCTCGCGACCGGGCTCGCCCCGTTCGTTGCCGCCGGCCGACGCGCCAGCAAGGCCGTTGGCCGCCGTGCCGGCGCACGCCCGATCAGCCCGTCCGTAGACCGCGCCGCCGTGCGCGCCTGGGCGCGCGAAGCGGGACTCAACGTCTCCGAGCGCGGCCGGATCAGTTCCGACGTCATGACCAGGTACGAGGCATCGCACGGAACTCGCCCACCCGGTGAGAGCAGTCCGGGAGTCCCCATCAGTGTCACATTGATGGGGCTCGCCCGGGATGCGCCTGGGTGGCGCGGCCCACCGTTGTCACATTGACGGCGCCGCAGCGCCAGCCATGTGGCTTTGGTGGGACTCTTTCGGGTGAGGCAGCTGGGTGGTGCCGTGTCCGGGAGGGTTCTCGTCCTTACCCTGGAGGGTGTCCGGGTTCCTGTAGGAGCGTTGTCGCATGAAGGAGGGTTGTCGTCGTATAGTCCGGTCAACTCTCCTAGATGCGAAAACCCTCCTCCAGGAACCCCGAGAACCCTCCTGCGAGAGCAGCCTCACCCCGAAAGAGCCGCACCCAGGTGACTTTGCTGGGCCTAGCCGCCAGGATGGGACTCGTGGCCAGCATCGTGATCACCGGGGGTGCCGGATTCCTGGGCGCGCGGCTGGCCAGGCAGTTGCTGGCGGCCGGGTCGCTCGACATCGCGGGCGCCGGGCCGCGCGAGGTGTCGGCGCTGGTGCTCGTTGACCGCGTGCCCCCTCCGGCGGACCTGACGGCTGACAAGCGGGTCACCTCCGTGACCGGTGAGCTGGGCGAGCTGGCGCGGCCTGGCGCGCCGGGCGTCAGCGGGGCCGGGGCGCTTGCTACGGCGGACGTCGTCTTCCATCTCGCTGCTGCCGTCAGTGCCGAGTGCGAGGCGGACTTTGACCTTGGCCTGCGCGCGAACGTCCAGGCGACCCTCGCGCTGCTTGAGTCGCTTCGCGCCGCAGGCACGAATCCTGTTGTCGTCTACGCCAGTTCGGTTGCCGTTTTCGGCTCGTCGGCCGAGCATCCGCTGCCGGCCTTCGTGGACGATCACACCGCGCCCAACCCGCAGTCCAGCTACGGCGCGCAGAAAGTCATCTGCGAGCAACTGCTGGCCGACTACACGCGCAAGGGCTTCGTGCGCGGGCGAGCTATCCGGCTGGTCACCATCAGCGTCCGGCCGGGCCGGCCCAACGCCGCCGCCTCCGGCTTCCTGTCCGGGATCATCCGCGAACCGCTGGCCGGGCTGCGCGCCACGTGCCCGGTGCCGGCGGACACAGAGGCGGCGCTGGCCTCGCCGGACCGGGCGATCAGCGGACTGCTGCGCGCCGCGAACGCCTCCGACGAGACCTGGGGCGGCCGTAGCCCCGTCAACCTGCCTGGACTCACCACCACGGTCGCCGAAATGGTCGCCGCACTCGAGCGAGTCGCGGGCGCCGAGGTCGCGTCGCTCATTGACTGGGCCGAGGACCCCGCCACGGCGCGGCTGGTCAGGAGTTGGCCCGCCCGGTTCCGGTCGGAGCGAGCGGCCCGGCTTGGCCTGGCGGCCGACCCCGATATCGATTCGATCATCAGGGCGCACCTTGCCGAGGCCAGCCGGTGACCGCCGCGGCCGCCGCGACTGGCGTGGCGCTGGTCACGGGGGCGGGCTCAGGCATCGGGCGCGGCGTCGCCCGCGCGCTGCTCACCGCCGGCTGGAAGGTCGCGGTAGCCGGGCGCCGGGAGGCAGCGCTCCGCGAGACCATCGCGAGCGACGTCGCCTGGCCCGCCGATGCCGCCCTGGCCGTCCCCGCCGACGTGACCGATCCTGAGTCGGTCGCCGCCCTCTTCGACGCCATCACCCGGCGCTGGCGACGGCTCGACCTGCTCGTCAACAACGCCGGCACCTTCGGGCAGCCAGGCAGCGTCGATGAGATCGGCCTGGACCAGTGGCAGCGGATCGTGGACGTGAACCTCACGGGCGCGTTCTTGTGCGCGCATCATGCCGTGCGGATCATGAAGGCACAGGACCCGCCCGGCGGGCGCATCATCAACAACGGCTCGATCTCGGCGCACAGCCCGCGCCCCCGCAGCGCGGGTTACACGGCGACCAAGCACGCGATGACAGGGCTGACCAAGTCGATCTCGCTCGACGGCCGGCCTTTCAAGATCGCGTGCGGCCAGATCGACATCGGCAACGCGGCCACCGAAATGACCGAGGCGATCAGCAAGGGCGCGCTCCAGGCCGACGGGTCGATCGCGCCTGAGCCAACTTTCGACGCCGGTCACGTCTGCGACGCCGTTGCCTACATGGCGAGCCTCCCGCTTGACGCCAACGTCCAGTTCCTCACCATCACTGCGACGACGATGCCGTTCATCGGCCGCGGCTGACCTCCCGCGCTGCGGCGCCTCACGAGTCCAGGTAGCGGAGCACGGCCAGGACCCGCCGGTGGTCGGCGTCCGATAGAGCGAGACCGAGCTTGCTGAAGATGTTGCTGATGTGCTTTTCCACCGCGCGCTCGGTGACGACCAGGCGGCCGGCGATCGCGCCGTTGGACCGGCCCTCGGCCATGAGCTCGAGCACGCCGCGCTCCCGTGCGGTGAGCGCATCGAGGCCATCGGAGCGCTTGCTGGCTCCGAATAGCTGGGAGATCACTTCCGGGTCAAGCGCCGTGCCGCCATCGGCGACCCTGCGGAGCGCGTCGACGAACTCCCTGACGTCGGCGACCCTGTCCTTCAGCAGGTACCCCAGGCCAGCCGGGCCAGCCGGGCCGCCGCCTGATCCCGTGACCCCGAGCAGCTCAGCCGCGTAGTGCGTCTCGATGTACTGCGAGAACACCAGCACTCCGGTACCCGGGTACGCCCGCCTAATCTCAATCGCGGCTTTGATGCCTTCGTCGGTATAGCCGGGCGGCATCCGCACATCGACCACCGCCACGTCAGGACGATGCGCGCCGACAGCGGCCAGCAGCGCCGGAGCATCACCGACGGCAGCCGCGACCTCGTGTCCCCGGTCGGCGAGGATCTCGGCCAGGCCGGCCCTGACCACTGCGGCGTCCTCGGCGATGACTACCCGCATGGGCGTGCGCTCAGAGTCGGTCAGGCGTGTGATGGCAACTCCAGGGTGATCACTGTCGGCCCGCCCGGCGGGCTGACGACCTCCATGGTGCCGTCCACGGTCCGCAGCCGGTCGCCGAGCCCGGCCAGGCCGCCACCCGGCGTGACCTGCGCACCGCCGTGTCCGTCATCGCTGACCCGCAGCCGGAGCAGCCCGGGCACGTGCATGACATGGAGCGCAGCCCGCCGGGCTCCGCTGTGCTTGGCGACATTGGCGAGCAGTTCGGCCGCGCAGAAATAGGCGATGGTCTCGATCGCCGCCGATGGCCGCTCCGGAAGGTCGGCGACGAGTTCCACCGGCACGCCGCTGCCCGCCGTCAGCGTGCCGAGCGCGGTACCGAGGCCGGTGTCCAGCACCGGCGGATGAATCCCCCTGGCCAGATCACGCAGTTCGGCTATGGCCTGCTTTGCGCTCGCGTGGGCGGCCTCGACCAGCTCAAGCGCACGCTCCACGTCGGCGTCAGCACCCGCGCGGCCGAGCTTCTCCCTGGCCAAGCCAAGTTTCATCGCCACGGCGACCATCTGAGCCTGGGCACCGTCGTGCAGGTCCCGCTCGATCTGGCGAAGCCGCGCGGCCGCGTCGTCCACGACGTGCGCCCGGGTCCGCTCCAGGTCGCGGAGCCGCTGGGGCAGCGGCGGGCCGAGCAGTCGCTCGATCAGCGCGCCGTCCAGCGCGTTGACCGCCCGGGTCAGCCAGGGGACGGTGAGCACGACCGCGACGCCGACCGGGATCAGGCCGAACGACGGCGCCAGGGTCCGCATCGAGTTGGCGACCAGGATCGGGTCCCAGCGCCACCAGGCGATCCACGGCCACAGGTGGATGACTGTCCCCGGCCCGGTGATCGCGTGCACGGTCAACCACACGAGCGGGAAGACCAGGTAAGGAAGCCCGTACAGCACGAACGCGGACGCCGCGACATAGCCGAGCGCGGATACCGGGAGCTTGAGCACGAGGTACGCGCAGGCCCTCCAGCCGGCCGGATCGGTCAGCGCGGCCCTGATCCGGCCGACGGTACCAGGCAGCGGGCGCACCGGATCGGGCGCGGTGACCCGGAGCCCCAGCATGCGGTTCGCCAGCGTCCTGCTGACCGCGCCCAGTTGCCTGGCCCCGAACAAGGCCGCCATCAGGAGCGGCAATCCGGCCAGCATGCCAGCGGCGCTCAGCGACAGCAGCACCCCGGCCAGAACCGTCACGAGCACGAACGCGAAGCCCGGGATCGCGAGCGGCAACGCGACTGCCGCATACAGGCGCTGAATCCGCGATCCCCGGCTGAATGGCTCCCGCACCAGCCGCAGCAGGTCACGTCCATCCGCCGGCGGGCCAGTGCCGGTTGACAGCACGCTAGCGGACGCAACCAGGCCGGCAGGCGGGGCGAGCAACCCACGCCACTCGCTGGGGTGGCTCGCCGAAGACGCCGGGCTGACCCGCTGCTCAGTCACCGCGCACGCCGCTCACAACCGCCATTCTGCGCCTGGCCCCCATCTGAATCCACCGTGCGGCCACCCCGGCGAGGTACGGCTGGCACTACCGCCGGCCGCGTAGCAGTGCCAGCCGTACCTCGATTCGGGTGTCCGCACGGTGGCTCCGGCCGGCCTGGCCGAGAGCATCGAAGACGTAGCCGGCGGGGCTCGACGGAGGAAATGCGCCGGCGATGACTCAAGGAGGAGCAGTGAAACCATATTTTGAAACGCATGCGATCGGGCTGCTGTATTACCTGATCTTGCTGTGCTGGTACGGAACCGAGATCGTCCATTTCATCTGGCAGCGGCAGTGGCAGAACGAAGCCACTCACATCGATCAGCGGGCGTACTGGCTCGCCGTCGCCGGCGCTGTGATCGTCGGGATCACCATGCTGTTCGCCGCGCCGTACCTCGTGCCCGCCGCCGCGATCGGCCATGATGCCCTGGCATTCGGCGTTGGCATCGGGCTCCTGACTATGGGGGCGGCGCTGCGCATCTGGTCGCAGCGCACCCTGGGCCGGTACTTCGCGCCCTCCGTCCAGGTCAGCATCGACCAGCCCGTCGTCGCCAGAGGCCCTTACCGCGTGCTCCGTCATCCCGGCTACGCCGGCGGCCTGCTGGCCATCATCGGGATCTCGCTGCTCTACGGCAACTGGATCGGGGTTGCGACCTTGGCCGCTTTCTGGCTGGTGTTGGTGCTCTGGCGGATCCGCATCGAGGAAGCCGCGCTCCTGGCCGCGCTCGATGACCGGTACCGCTCGTACGCCGCCCGGCACAAGCGCCTGGTGCCCCTCATCTGGTGACTAAGGCGGCTCAGAGTTGCGGCGGGAACGCCATCCGCAGCACGCCGCCGATCGCTTCAAGGATCTCGGCGCGGTGCGGCAGCCGGAACGAGTCATCGCTGCCGGGATCCTGGCGGAAGCCGCGATCGGCCAGGACGTACAGGCTCCGCAGCGTCCGCATGGTGTTCGCGGCCGGCGCCGGGACCGGTCCCGGCTCGGCCGTTTCGAAGTACGCCCGGATCGCGTCGAGCCACCCGGTGGCCGCTGACGCCGGCAGCTCAGGGCGGGCGAGCACGGTGGCGATGGCCAGCGCGATCCGGTCATCCTCCTGATGGGCGAAGATCTGGCCAGTCGGCGCGAGCAGTCGCGCGACGGCCAAGCGAAGCAGTTTCTCCAGCTCGCCGGCGTCGAGCCGGGGCGACTGGCCGAGCTCGCCGACGACGTCGGCTCCGTGCGCGGCGGCGTGCAGCCACCCGAGCTCGTCGTCCCAGCCGCGAAGGTCGGTCTCGGCGAGCCACCAGTCAGCGAAGCTGTCCCGCCAGCCAAGCACCGCCGGGGCATCCAGGCAGCCGGCCTTGGTGTCCCGTCGGATCAGCGCGGCGAGGATCAGCGCCGCGAAGGTCCTGGCCTGGATCCGCTGGTCGGCCAGCAGCCCGATCACCCGCGCGCCGATCCCGGCCAGTTCGCCGTCCAGCTGGCCGCCCAGGATCCAGGTGCCGAGCACAGGGTAAGCCTGATCGTCCCTGAGCACCGGATCGGGTGAGCGCAGCGCCTCGATCAGCTCGCCGACCAGCTCTGGGAGAGCGCGATCGGCCGGAACCTTGAAGCCGCCCTCGATAATGGCCGCCCAGTCAGTCACCGCGACAGTCTACTGAGCTACCTGCCGGGCCCCTGGCCAGCGCGACCGTCAGGCCGCCGCCCGGATGCGGGCAGGCGTCAATGCCTCCATGGCCGCGACCACCGGCCCGAGCCCGGGCCGGGCGGTCACGATCCGCACGACGCTCTCATCAAGGCCGCGCGACAGGCGCGCGTACGCCTGCGCCGCGCCTTCCGACGGGCCGAAATAGCCGACCGAGCTGAGCAACTCGTCCGGAGCCGCGTCGACCAGGGCATCGAACTGTTCCCCGCCCCGCTGCCGCTCCTCAAGCTCAGACAAGACCTCGCCGAAACCCATCTCGCCGAACATGCCGCGGTATCCCGACGTCAGCGGGATTCCGGGCCTGCCCATCGAGTATCCGAGCACCTGCCGTCCGAGCGCGCGCCGCGCGGCGGCCACGTCGTCATCGACGCAGACCCTGATGTACATGGTGAGCGCGACTTCACTCGGGTCACGTCCGGCGCGGGCCGCGCCCTGGTCCACCAGCTGGCGGCTCTGCGCGATCCGGTCCGGAGTCGCCCAGTTGAGCAGCGCGCCATCGGCTAGCTCACCGGCCAGGCGCACCATCTGCGGGCCCAGCGCGCCCAGGAAGAGCGGGACGCGCGGCAGGTCGGCGACGCCGAGCGAAGCGTCGCGGGCGCTCACCATCGGCCCGTCATAGGTGACGCTCTCCCCCGCCAGGAGCCTGCGCAGGATCAGCAGGTAGTCGCGCATATAAGCGATCGGCTTGTCGGGCAGGCCCCCGGCCTCCCAGAATTGCGGCCCGTAGCCGCCGGTGCCGATGCCGAGCGTAAACCGGCCCTCCGAGAGCTGGCCGACGGTCGCGGCCTGGATCGCGAGCATGAGCGGAGTCCACCGCCTTGCCACCGGCACGACCGAGATCCCGGTGCGGACGGGCGTATCCAGTGACCAGGCCGTGCAGACATGCAGCGCGTCCGGCACGCCTCCGGCAGGAGTCCAGAGGCTCTCGAAGCCAAGCCGGGCCGCTTGCTGGCCAGCCTCCCGCAACTCGCCGAATCCCAGGCCAAGCCGGCCGTCAAGTCCCGCGCCTATCCGCATCCGTCACCGCCAATATCAGGTAAACCGTCCTGTCTCGCTGCCCCGTCAATGTCCCATAGGTGGCGCTCCCGCGCCATCAATGTCCCGGCGATGGGCCTGGCGGCGCCGCCCGGCTGGTCTTGACGGTCATCCGGGGTGGCGTTAGCCTCCTGAATCAAATAGGAAACTTTCCTATTTGATTCAGGAGGATCCGCGCATGAGACGACGCTTCCAGCTTTTGGTGGTGCTGGCCGCCGCGACTGCCACGGCCACCACGCTCGGACTCGCTCCGGTCGCCGCCAGTGCCAGTGCCAGCGCCCACGTCCAGCACGCCACCAGCGGCCACCGCCACGACAACGGCCACCGCCACGGCAACGCCCTGCCCCGGGACGTCTTCGCCCCCTACTTCGAGACCTACGACAGCACCGACGGCGGCATCGCCGCGCTCTCGCAGCAGTCGGGCGACAAGTTCCTGTCGCTCGCATTCCTGCAGACGGCTCAGCCAGGCTCGTGCACCGCGCTGTGGGACGGCGACGCGACCCAGCCGATCGCGCCGGCTACCTTCGGCAGCGACATCGCCGCGGTTCAGGCGAAGGGCGGCAACGTCATCCCGTCCTTCGGCGGCTTCACCGCTGACACGACGGGCACGGAACTCGCCGACAGCTGCACGAGCGTGCCCAGCATCGCCAAGGTCTTCGAAAGCCTGATCACCACTTACCGCGTACCGCGCATCGACCTGGACGTCGAGGGCGACTCAATCAACAACACAGCGGGCATCGACCGCCGCAACCAGGCGATCGCGCTCACGGAGCAGTGGGCAAGGGCACATCACCGCTCGATCCAGTTCTCCTACACGCTGCCGACCTTCCCGACCGGCCTGACCGCCGCCGGAGTGGCGATCCTTCAGGACGCCGTCGCTGACCACGCCAGGATCAGCACTGTGAACCTGCTCACCTTCGACTACTTCTTCGGTACCGCGCAGGACATGGTGGCCGACACCGAGACGGCCGCCAGCGGACTGGTCAGCCAGCTGCAGACGATCTACCCGAACGCCTCACCGCGGCACCTGTGGCACATGGTCGGCGTCACCGAAATGCCCGGCATCGATGACTTCGGAACCGATGAGACGTTCTCCCAGGCCGACGCCACCACGATCCTCAACTGGGCGAAGACCATGGGCATCGGCACGCTCTCGTTCTGGGCGGTCGAGCGGGACAACGGCAACTGCCCGGGCACGAAGGGCGCGGGGAACTGCTCCGGCGTTACCCAGCCAACCTGGTTCTTCAGCCAGACCTTCCAGCCATTCATCCGCCACTAGGAGATTAGCGACAGCCGCGTGTCCCTGCTCCCCGCGACCTGGCGGGCAGCAGGGACACGCAAGGCCAGCGAAACCCGTTCGGCGCTGACGGCGGCTGCGGCTAAACTGGCGGGCAACCTGGCGATGATCCGGCTATCACCGGTGAGCCTCCGGAAGAAAGGGGCCTTTCCCGTACTGCGGCTGGCGAGCTAGCCGATCACGGGGCGGGGCCTTGAGTAGAACCGGGCGGGTCCGGCCCGTCACAGCCGGCCACGAGCGGCCGCCGCAAAACCTGGCTCCAGCCGGGACCCGCGGCGGCAAGCGAGGTGGTACCGCGGTGCGCCCGCGCGGGAGCGGGCGCCTCGTCCTCGCAGCACAGCACCGAGCTGAACCACCGCGAGGACCGCCACCCGATGAGTGTCTACCCCAAGGCCGAGACCGCCCGTGCCGCAAACAACGGTGCCGCAAACAACGGTGCCGCAAACAACGGTGCCTCAAACAACGGTGCCGCAGCCGGCGTACCAGCCCAGCCGAGCTTCCCGGAGCTTGAGGAAGCCGTACTCGCCTACTGGGCAGCCAGCGACACCTTTACTCAATCGGTCAGCCAGCGCCCGCGCGACAGCGAGTTCGTGTTCTACGACGGCCCTCCGTTCGCCAACGGCCTGCCGCATTACGGGCACCTGATCACCGGCTACGTCAAGGACGTGGTGCCGCGATTCCGGACGATGCAAGGCCACCGGGTAGAACGCAGGTTCGGCTGGGACTGCCACGGCCTGCCGGCCGAAGTCGAGGCCGAGCGCCAGCTCGGCATCTCCACCAAGGACGAGATCACGGCCATGGGCATCGGCAGGTTCAATGACGCCTGCCGCGACTCGGTGCTCAAGTACACCAGGCAGTGGCGCGAGTACGTCACCCGCCAGGCCCGCTGGGTGGACTTCGACAACGACTACAAAACGCTGAACCTGCCGTACATGGAGAGCATCATGTGGGCGTTCAAGCGGCTCTGGGACTCCGGCCTGATCTACCAGGGGTTCAAGGTACTCCCCTACTGCTGGCGGTGCGAGACCCCGCTGTCCAATCACGAGTTGCGGATGGACGAGGACACCTACCGCGAGCGCCAGGACCCGTCGGTCACGGTCAGGTTCAAGCTGGAAACCGGGGAGTGGCTGCTCGCCTGGACCACTACTCCGTGGACGCTGCCGTCCAACCTGGCCTGTGCCGTCGGAGCCGACATCAGCTATGTCGTGCTTGAGCGGGACGGCGAGCGATTCATCCTGGCTCAAGATCGTCTGCCCGCGTATGCCGAAGAGCTGGCGGATGCCAGCGAAGTAGCCACGATCACCGGCCGCGAGCTGGCGGGCCGGCGCTATGCCCCGCTCTTTGATTACCTGGCGGACGCCGGCAAGCACGGCACCGGCAACGCCTTCCGGGTAATCCTGTCCGACGACGTCACCACCGAGGACGGCACCGGCGTGGTGCACATGGCTCCGGCCTACGGCGAGGCGGACGCGCTCGCCTGCCAGGCAGCCGGCATCCCGACCGTGCTCACCGTCGACGAGCAGGCCAGATTCACCTCGGTGGTCGCGGACTTCGAGGGCCAGCATGTCTTCGACGCCAACCCCGGCCTGACCGCCAAGCTCGCCGCCCAGGGCAGCCTCGTGCGCAAGGACCTGTACGCCCACTCCTACCCGCACTGCTGGCGGTGCCGGAACCCGCTGATCTACAAGGCGGTGTCGAGCTGGTTCGTCGAGGTGACCAAGTTCGCGCCGCGCATGGTCGAGCTGAACGAGCAGATCACCTGGGTGCCGGGGCATGTCAAGCACGGGCAGTTCGGCAAGTGGCTGGAGAACGCCAGGGACTGGTCGATCAGCCGCAACCGCTTCTGGGGCTCCCCCATCCCGGTCTGGCAGAGCGATGACCCGAGCTACCCGCGCACCGATGTCTACGGCTCGCTCGACGAGCTCGAGCGCGACTTCGGAGTGCGGCCCGACGATCTGCACAAGCCGGGCATCGACGAGCTGACCAGGCCGAACCCCGACGACCCGACCGGCAAGTCGACGATGCGCCGGGTGCCTGAGGTGCTGGACTGCTGGTTCGAGTCAGGCTCGATGCCGTTCGCCCAGGTGCACTACCCGTTCGAGAACGCGGACTGGTTCGACTCCCACTACCCAGGCGACTTCATCGTCGAGTACATCGGCCAGACCCGCGGCTGGTTCTACACGCTGCATGTGCTCGCCACCGCGCTGTTCGACCGCCCGGCGTTCCGCTCCTGCGTCAGCCACGGCATCATCCTCGGCAGCGACGGCCAGAAGATGTCCAAGAGCCTGCGCAATTATCCCGACGTCAACGAGGTGTTCGACTCCTACGGCTCGGACGCGATGCGCTGGTTCCTGATGTCGAGCCCGGTGCTGCGCGGCGGCAACCTGGTCGTGAACGAGCCGTGCATCAGGGATGCCGTCCGCCAGGCACTGCTGCCCGCTGTGGAATTAGCTACTACTTCTTCGCCCTCTACGCGAACGCCGAGTCCTACCAGGCGAGGCCGTCGACGGCCAGCGAGCACGTGCTCGACCGCTACATCCTGGCCAAGACCCGGGCGCTGGCCTCGGCGATGCAGACGCAGCTTGACGCCTACGACATCCCGGCCGCCTGCCAGTCGCTTCGCGACTACCTCGAGGTGCTCACGAACTGGTATATCCGCAGGTCACGCGACCGGTTCTGGGCCGGCGACAAGGCGGCGCTCGACACCCTCTGGACGGTGCTCGAAGCGGTCTGCCGCGCCGCCGCTCCGCTGCTGCCGCTCACGACCGAGGTGATCTGGCGCGGGCTGACCGGCGCCGAGAGCGTGCACCTCGCCGACTGGCCGCGGCTCGCTGACTGGCCGGCCGACGACGGCCTGGCCGGCGCGATGGACCTGGTCCGCTCGGTCTGCAGCACCGCCCGGCCTGCGCAAGGCCCGCCAGCTGCGCGGCCGCCTGCCGCTGGCGAGCCTCACCGTCGGTCACCCCGACGCTGCGACGCTCGCCCCGTACACGACGCTGATCTCCGATGAGGTGAACGTCAAGGACGTCGTGCTCGCCGCGGATCCGGCCAGCCTCGGCACCTTCGAACTCGCGGTCAACCCGCGCGCGCTCGGCCCGCGCATCGGCGCCAAGGTCCAGGAAGTGATCCGCTCTATTAAGGCGGGGAAATGGGAGCGCAGCGGTGACTCGATCACGGCAGCAGGCATCACGCTGGAAGAAGGTGAATACGAGCTGCGCCTGGTCGCCGCCGACCCTGACTCGACCTCGGCGCTGCCGGGCCGTTCCGGGCTGGTCAGGCTGGACCTGGCGGTCACGCCCGAGCTAGCCGCCGAAGGCGCGGCCCGGGACGTCGTCCGCCTCGTGCAGCAGGCCCGCCGCGCGGCCGGCCTGGCCGTCACCGACCGCATCGCCCTGACAATCGGCGCCGAAGGCGCCGTTGCCGATGCCGTCCGCACCCACAGCGCCTTCGTATCCGGCGAGACCCTGGCGACGGAGCTGCTAGTCGTTGCTGCCAGCGAAATCGCCGGACCCGACCTGCCGGCCGGTGACGGCGGCTCGGTCCGGGTCATCCTGACGCGAGCATGACGACCCGGCCGCGCGCTGATCGGCGAGATCGGCTTCGGCAGCCATCCGCCCCGGCCGCGCCGGCACGCACCACGCCCCGCCTCCCGCGCACCAACACCAATATTCGGTGCCCTTCCGGCGCTCATCCCCGGAACGGCGCACACCCCGCCCCCCAACGCACCACACCGCCGCGCTTCATGGTCACCGACCACGAAGCGCTTAACCCGGAAGCCACGGCCGCACACGACCATCGCCTCAGGCAGCCACCCCAGCCAGGAGTCCGCCGCCCAACTGCCACGCTCGCGGACCGCCCAATCATTCCCCCAGCCCAGCACCCGGGCTGGGGGCTGGTGGATGTCAGCCGCCGCAGTGGAACCTGGAGGGATCGGCAACCGATGCCGGCAGATTCTAGCTCTATCACGGTTCTCAACCCGACCATCCGAACCGGCGCGCGTCCCCGGGTTGCTGGACCGGCTGAGCGGTCGCTAGGCTCGGTACTTGCTCAGCACTTCTGCCATGCTAAGACCGAGGTTCTTAAGGGAATACTCCTCCCACCCCTAATGATATTCGCTGAGCGCGTGCAGGGGTTTGAAGCCATCGCGGATGCGTCCGTCGTCACGAAGTTAAAACAATTGCTGCCATCCGAATATCGACCGCGGTCCAATGACCAACCGCGAATCTTCTCTGACTTATCCTCATACATGCGATCCCGAACCGCGTCGTCCTGCTGTCTACGGTTGACCTCGCGCATAGCGTCATCGAGCGGGCTGTTCGATCTAATCTCCCGTGAGGCGCGGACTTCGTTGGGCAATCTGCGTGTTCGAACAGCCCCTAGAGCGCACCGTACCGCTGTTGGGGCGAGGAGTTCAATTCTGTGTAGAACATACTGCATCAAGGAAAGCGCGTTGAAATGCCTCCAGGAACACAGCCCCGCCGGATGGAACATTGGCGCGCCCCGTACCGGTACCTGGCCGACCGGATTCCACTCCGTGACCATGAAGGCCAGCCAGGGACGCGCAAGGCCCGCCTCATACCCGACCCCGACCCTGCCCCCCGTCGTGCAGGCCATCTTCCGGATGCGCACCGAACCGAGCAGCACCACGGACTCGGGCACCATCGCCCGGCGGCCTGTGTTTCCGGCGCTAGCCCACTCTTAGCGCACGCGCGTCTACCGGTGAGGAAGCGCGCGAAGGTTGCGCGTGCGTTTGCGTTCGCGGTTGATAGAAAACAATTAGACCGATCGCACAACGTAGCCGCCATACTATCTAAGCACGCGCCTCCACGACCACAACTGCGATTCCCTCCCCTTCATACGAAGCAGTCGTCAAAGTGAACTTCAACATAATCATCCAAGAAATTACCTCCGTTCATGACTACCGTTCTCCCGCAACACGAAATCAGCCGATAATCACCCGAGCCTGAGTAATCGGCTTCCGCTGATGATGTGCCGCAACAAGACCGCCTGCATACTGTGGTTGAGTCACGAACTTGCGCCCTGGGAATAGCTCATATACGCATCCTACAGGAAAGACATGTAGAACGACACGCCTGATATGGACAGGCCTCATGACCGGCACCCCTCCACGCACTAGAGAGTTCGCCAAGGTCATTTCGGACGGGTGAATAAGTCCATCCCTGCGCGGACCTGATACCGTAATTAGAAGCCAATCAACGCCTTCTTTATCGTGTTGACGAATTAGCCTGTTGACTTCGCCTACAATACTACTGGCCGTGTGCAAGCTCTCATAACAACATGCGAGTTCGAATCCAGTGCGGTTAAAGAACTCGGTTGCAGGGACGGCCTCATACATCGGCAGGGCATAGAACAGACAACCAAATCCCGAAGAAACGACTCCCATTCTGCGTAGCGTCTGACGGTAATCTGAAGGCTGACCCAAAGGCTCACCGGACGACCCCGGCTTGAAGAGGCTAAGCCGTTCGACCAATCCTTCAATAGCCTCTTCGTCACTACCTTTGTGGGGCAATTGGTCAGGTACTAGCTTGTCTTCACCAACAAACCAGGCAACAATCAAGTGACCTGCGATATTACTCCATCTATGGAGCGGTTCCTTGACGAGCCGTGCACGAATACGAGAGAACAGACCTTCCACGGCACGCCGTTTCGAATCTGCCAATACCGTGCACTCTAGTCCGATCTGGCGACCACCACGAAGGTCTACCAGGAAGTCGGGCGGCTCACCGCCGCGTCCTGCGACCGCAAAGGACTGGCTGTGCGATGCCAATCGAAGATCTGTCTGGAAGCGAGAGACATGTATCAGTTCAAGCTGCTCTTTTTCCATGGCTTGCTGTGTGGAGAAGTACGGAACTGGCCACTCATAGCACACGAGAATCTGTTCGCCGCCGTCTCCCGGCAATCCTGGGCCGCCCACAATTGCGAAAACAGATGGACTAAGCCATGGCAAGATATCGGCTACGGTCTGACTGATATGGGTCATTCCCGCTGGAGCAGTGAAAGCCGGAAAAGAAAGCTGGTACTCTCTGCCCTCTCCCTGAACCGGGGGACCCATTTTGAGATGAGGAGCGAAAGTCTCAGCATTACGCGGGCGTTGCATTGACATGTGCGGACTATAGCACCCTTATGCCGCACACCCACAAATCGTTTTGCGAGAATACGTCAAGCACGTATTAGGCGCCGGATCAACTGGATTAACTTTCATTTCGTGACAATTGCGGACAATCTTTGATATTGCGACGCTTCGGGCTGGTCCCGGTGCGCCTGGTCGATGAACTTCAGGCCCGCTACAACATGACCGAAGCCAAGCGAGAAGCGGCCAGAGAACAGAACAACCAACTCGATGAGCGAGCAACTGTGGGCGTAGGGAGCAAGATTGGCAAGCCCGCGACCCGTATTAAATCAGCCTCGCGCGCCTGTCGGCATGAAGCCACCGCCATATCTCCGGCTGTCCGGACATTCCCGCACAGCCACCACCACAACCACCGAGAGGACGGACCCGCCGAACCCAGAGGTGGTGACGCCCCGCGCCACCAGTGCCGCCAGCCAGGCTGAACCAGAAGAGGTGAACGCCCATCACGCCGACGGCCCGCAGTCCCGCGAGCCAGTGATCCTGTTAGCCCGTCACATCACGCTGCCTGAACCGCTGTGGCACATCGAATCAGGACACATCCTCCTCATCCTCCCCGCACCTGCCGACCCACGCTCGCCCCACCCCAGACAACCCCGGACCCGCCCCGTGACCGCCTGCCCAGTCACGGGGCATTATCAATTCGGATCTGCTCCAAACGCCTATTTGGGTGTCAATCCGTGCATTCATGTGGTCCGCTCCGAACGGCAATCATCACACCCGCATCGCCCGTATCCACCAGGGCGCCCGGCCAGGCACTTCCGGCGTGTTGCAGCGGGGGCGTGGTCACGTGGCAGGCTAGGGTCGCCTGCCATGGCCCCGCCGTTAGCCCGCGTCCGTGCCCGGCGCGAAGATCCGCATGAGGTTGTGTACTTCGAGCGGCATCGTGATGATGACCCTGCCCAGTCCATTCCTGCTCGAGAATTCCTCGGCACCTGCCCTGCCAGTGTCCGCGCCAAGTTCCGCGCAGTCCTGGTCGCGGTGGCCAGCGCACCGCCGCATCGTTTCGCCGGCGGCGGATACTGGGAAGCGATGCACGGCGACATGAGAGGCTGGCACGAGGTCCGGGCGGACGGGCCGAAGCCAGGTGGCGCTAAAGGACGACACCATTACCGGCTCTTCTGCCTGCTCGACTACGACGCCAAAGGCGCGGGCAAGCCCCTTCTGGTTGTGATCGCGGGGATCAGCAAACCCTTCCGCACCACGCTCTCTACGGGCGACTACGCCAAAGTCCGCGAACTCGGAAAGGAATACCTGGCTCGCAACCCCCGGTCACTCGCCTAAGCCGAAGCTCAGGCTGGAAGCGCCGGGCGGGACCGGGCCGCGCGCATCTGCGTCGTAAGTTGCGCCGTGGCCCGCGTCGCCTGCCCGGACCTCAGCGCTCCGGTCACGGCGTCATATTCCTCCGGAGGAAGCGGCTCTACCGTCACCCGCAGCCCCAGCGCGGCCGCAACCTCGGCAAGCGTGCCCAGCGTAGGGTTGGCGCTCGCAGCGGAGAACATGCGGCGGATCGTCGCTGGCTCAGCTCCGATAGCCCGCGCAAGCGCGGCCTTCGAGAGGCCCGCAGACCTGCGCGCACCGTCAAGCTCGTTTACTACCGCGTCGATGGTCGCGATGCGAACTGACTTGCTGATGTACTCTCTGGCGAACTCCGGATCTTGCAGGTCTCGGGCCAGATCTTCCCAGAACAAGCTGCCCATGAGCGTCACCTCCGGTATCCGTCGTAGCATATATGTTACGCCAACCACGGCGGCAGGGCCACGGGTATCAAGCGCGAATCGCGCCGCCAGGCGCCGGGCTGGCGACTGGCGGCGCGATGCCGGGAGATTATGCTCGCTTCAGGTGATTAGGGGCTCGCCTCCACGTTGAGCGTCAGTTGGCGCTTCACCGTGCTGTGCCTCGGTGTGGCGGAGTCGGTGACACCGACTGTGAAGGTGAACGTCCCGAACCCGGTCGGGTTCCCTTCGATGACCCCGTTCGATTCGAGGAACAGGCCAGCTGGAAGCTTGCCCTTCGACATCGTCCAGGTGTACGGCCCGACGCCGCCGGAGGCGGACAGGGTTTCGTCGTAGAAGTTGTTCTGGCTAGCCGGATCGAGCTGGGTCGACGTGACCGCCAGCGGCGCGCCCGGTTCGATGGTCAGCTTGATCTTGAGCTTGGCCGTGACCGGATGAGCCCCTCCGTCGGTGACCTCGACCGTGAAGGACGGGGTGCCCTTCCCGGTTGGGGTGCCCGAGATCTCGCCAGTCGAGCCGAGGAAGAGACCGGCGGGCAGAGCGGCCCCCTGCGGGGTCGTCCAGGAGTAAGGAGCGTTCCCGCCGGTGGCGCGCAGCGTGGCCAGGTAGGTGATCCCCTGGGTGGCCAGGGGGAGTGCCTGCCTGGAGATGGCGAGCGGCGGGTTCTTGCCGATCGTGATGGTGATCGGGGCCGTCGCTACCTCATGCTTCGGCTTGGTCGAGTCGGTCAGCTTGATGGTCAGCGCGAACTTGCCGCGCTTCGTCGGCGTTCCGGTGATCATGCCGCTGATCTTGTCGATGACCAGGCCGGGCGGAAGCTTGCCCTTCGACACCGACCATGTGTACGGAGCCCGGCCGCCCGAGAAGCCGAGGCCGGCCGTGTAAGGAACGCCGACGGCGCCCCCGACCGGCGTCCGCCTAGACAGGGCGAGTTTCTGCACCGCGGCTACGTTCAAGCTGATGGTGACAGTGGTTTTCTGTGCTGGTGACGAGCTATCCGAGACCGACACCTTGATCGTGAATTTGCCCTTCTTGGCCGGCGTGCCGACGATGGCGCCGCTGGCCGAGTCGAAGCTGAGCCCGGTCGGGAGCGTGCCCGAGACCTGGCTGTAGAAGTACGGCGCCCGGCCTCCGGACGGCTTGACGTTGGCCGTGTAGTAAGAGCCGACCGTGGCCGGCGGCACCGTCTTGGCCACCCTGAGCTTGACCCGCGCGATCGTGACAGTGTAGGTGCGGGAGACCTGGGTCCCGGCCGCGTCGGATACCGAGATCCCGAACGTGAACTTCCCGGTCGCGACGGGGGTGCCGGAGAGCACGCCGGTGCCCGGATCGAGGCTGAGTCCGGGCGGGATATTGCCCGAGGCCGACCACTCGTACTGGCCGACGCCGCCCGTGGCCTGGGGGGCGAAGGAGTAGAAGGCGCTCTCGGTGCCGTTGAAGAACGACTTGGTGGCGATGGCGAGAGCCGGGGCCTTGGCCACGACGATCGTCAGGGACTTGGTGGCGAGGTGCGGGGTTGGCGTGGCCGAGTCGGTGACCTGCACCGTGAAGTGGTCCGTGCCGCCGGCCGTGGGCGACCCGGTGATCAGGCCGGACGACGGGTCGAGCGACAGGCCAGGCGGGAAGGTGCCCGAGCTGACGGACCACTGGACAGCGCCGCTGCCGCCGGCCGAGGTCAGCCCGGCGCCGTAGTCCTGCCCGGCGGTGATCTTTGCCAGCGTGGTCGTGGTGATCTTGAGCGGGGCCGCGGCGGCCTCGATCGTGATCGACTTGGCGGCCTTGGCTACCTGGTGGTGCTGGGCGCTGTCCGTCGCCGACACGGTGAAGGCCGAGATACCCGCCTTCGACGGCCGGCCGGAGAGCTGGCCGGTCACCGGGTTGAGCTGCAGCCCGGCCGGCAGGGCGCCCTTGGTCACTGCCCAGGTCAACGCGCCCAGCCCGCCGTTGGCGGCGAAACTGAACGAGTAGGCCTGGTTGACGGTGCCCGCCTGCGGCTTGCTGGCCAGCACTTTGAGCGCGCCTGGCTTAGTGACCGTGATCGACACCGACGCCCTGGCGCTCGTGTGCTTCTTGCCTGACACCTGGGTGACCTGCGCCTGGAAGGCGTACCGGCCGGCCTTGGCCGGCGTGCCGGTGATAGTGCCGTCCGAAGCGCTGAGCTTGAGCCCCGGCGGCAGCTTGCCCTTGGCGATCTTCCAGGTCTGGATGCCGGTGCCGCCCGTGCTGATCAGGAAGTCGACATAGGACGCGCCGACGGTCCCGGCCAGCAGGGCGCCGCCGGTCACGCGCAGCGCCGCCGGGCGCGTGCCGAGCTGGGCCGCGATGGCCGCCTGGGCGACCGGGGTGGTCAGGTCACTGAACCGCGCTGGCGGCACCGGCGCGGCGAACCGGGCCTCCGGGCTCGCGTTGCCGCCGGCCAGCCCGATCGCGGAGCCGACGGCGCCGGCGATGGCGGCTGACCCTTCGACGGTTGGGTGACCGCTGTTGCGGTTGTTGTTGATGACGCCCGCCTCAAACGGGTTGAGCGGGTTGATGAACGGCGAGTCCGTGCACATCTCGTGCCCGGACCAGACGAAGGGAATCGGCACGAACTGAACGCCCGCGATGTTCGCGGCGATGGCCATGTCGGCGTTCAGCGAGGCCTGAGCATGCTCCATGTCCGCGAGCAGGCGGTTGGTGAATGGCGAGATGACCGGGAAATCGGTGAAGATGAAGGAGATGCTGGAACGCATCCACGGGCAGTTGTCGAACACGTTCACCGTCCGGCCGATGCCGCCGGGCACGGGGAACAGGTCCGGATAGCCGGCCACGACCACCTGCGTATCGCCGCCCGCCGCGCTCTTGACGGCTTGGTAGGCGTTCGCGAGCGTGAAGATCAGGGGAGCGCTGTCGTCGGTGACCTTGTCGTCGAGTTTGCTCGCCAAGCGCAGGCAGATCTCGGCGCCGCCCAGGAAACAGTCCTTCAGGATTCCGGAGAAGTCCAGGTCGTTGCCGCCGATGGTCAGTGTCACGAGGTCAGGCGGCGCCTTGTGCTTGGTGACGTAATTCCGCAGCTGCTGGAGTTCCGAGACTGTCTCGCCGTCCTTGACCCTCGCCTGGTCCAGGTTCCCGGTCACCTCGCCCTGGCAGGCGATCAGGGTCTTCGGGCCGATGGTGAGCTTGCCGTTGACGCCGCTGCTGTTCTGCGCGTCGGCCATCCGCACCGGCCAGGCGAGCGGCCCGGTGTCGCACTGGGTGCCCTGGGACTGCGACCACGGGAAGTCGCGGGTGCCCTCGCCGGAGGAGTACGAGTCGCCGAGCGCCGTGTAGTTGTCCTGGATGGGGCCGATCTGGATGGTGTTGATCTCCCAGCCGGCCGCGTCGGCGACCGAGGACACGCTGAACGACGCGGCGCCGGGGAACGTGCTGAAGAGCTGGTTAAAGCCCTCCTGAGTGGCGACGAGGACGCCGAGTTGCTTGTGCTTGCTGTTGTACACCGTCATCTGAGTCGAGTCGGGCGAGTTGATGAAGCCCACGTCGATCGAGAACTCGCCAACGGTGGCTGGCTTGGTGGTTCCCGGCTTGACGAACGTGCCGACCACGGTGCCCTGGAACAGCGGGGTGCCCGACAGAGTCGGGTTCACGTCGCTGGAACCGTCGTTGGTGATGAATGGCGTCTGCCCGGAGAAGATGATCCCGTCGTTCTCGAACTGGTCAGAGACGACCGTGCCGAGGGCGAGGTTCCCCAGCGGAAGCGGCGGGCTCAGGTCGGAGGCGTCGGGCGAGTCGTTCGGGCCAGGCTGCCCGTTCGCCCCTGACCGCCCGCTGGCGGGCTTGCCCGCCGCGTCGGTGTCGTGATGCCAGAGCGCGCGAGGTACCCTGCCGCCATCGCCGTAGACGTGATGGGTCACAGGCTTCACGCTGGTCGCCGCCGATACTGACGACACTGCGAACCAGCTGAAGCCCACCGAAGCAACGGCGATCAAAGTCGCCGCACGGCTCCATGAGCTGCGCAAACCGTCCCCCCCTTATGTAGATGTAAGCGACGAGCATCCTTTACGGGCCGATGTCGCAGCACTCACCGTAGCGTTGTGCCTCCTGAAGGTAAAGTGACAGATTTCTGACGCGAAATTGGTATAACGAATTGGCGAGGGCTGGTGCTGCTGGCGCGGCCGCGTCGCTCGCGGGAACCTGGCCTCCGGCCGACCTGGCAGGAGGCCAGGGATCGGATTCAGTTGTGCCTCTCGGAGAATATAAGCGCCTTTTGTTCAAGTAGCCGGGACGATCCGTCCATATGGGTAATGATTACCCATATTGATTTGTCCCGCCGTTGTGACGTTGCCGACGAGCTAGCTGGGTGGTGCCGGGTCCGGGAGAGTTGTCGTACTCCGGGAGGAGGGAGGGTTGTCGTCGTATGGTCCGGTCAACTCTCCTAGACGCGGAAACCCTCCTACAGGAACCCACAGCCCGCAGCGCGGATCGATCACCGCGCAGGGGCGATCTTGTCACGTCTTGGGCACTTTTTGCGCCGAAGTATGGATCATCGCCGGGCGGCGCATCAGTCTAGAACCAGATCTGACCGAGTGCGACTTTATTTGAGGCTGATGTCTCCGGCGAGGAGAACCGAGGATGCGTAAGACTGGCAGGCCAGCCGCTGTGATGGCAGCGGCACTCGTGGCCCTGGCAACCCTGGTAGCGGCCTGCGCGACCACCCCTACTAAGGTCGGCACGGGAGGCGGGAAGGTCACGGGGACGCCGCTCAAGGGCGGGACGGTGACGATCGCCGAGGTAGGCGCGTCACCCAACTTCATCTTCCCTCTACCCGCCGTCCACGAACAGCGACGGCTACAACGTCAACCTGACCGAGGGCCTGTGGCCGTATCTCGTCTACGCGGGCGACGGCGCCAAGGCGGTCGTGAATCCGGACGAGAGCCTGTTCAGCTCGCTGAAGTACAGCAAGAACAACTCGGTGATCACGATCGTGCTCAAGTCGTGGAAGTGGTCCGACGGCTCGCCGATCACTAGCCGTGACTTCACCTTCGCTTACAACCTGCTCAAGGTGAACTACCTGAACTGGCTCGGCTACATCCAGGGCCTGTTCCCAGTCGACGTGACGAAGGTGCTCGACCCCGAACGCGCACACGGTCGTGCTCGACCTGAACAAGTCCTATAACCCCACCTTCTACACCGACAACGTGCTGTCCCAGATCGCGCTGATCCCGCAGCACGCCTGGGACAAGACCTCGGTCGACCGGCAAGGTCGGCAACTACGACGAGACCAAGGCCGGGTCGAAGGCGGTCTACTCGTTCCTGCAGAAGCAGGGCACTCAGATGACCACGTTCGACAGCAACCCGCTGTGGAAGGTCGTCGACGGGCCCTGGACGCTGCAGACCTTCAACAGCAACGGCTTCTACGCCTGGGTGCCGAACAAGCACTACTCGGGCCCGGACAAGCCGAAACTCGACAAGGTGGTCTGGACGCCGTTCACCACCGACACCGCCGAGATGAACACGCTCCGTTCCGGCACCACCCTCGATCTCGGGTCCCTGCCGCTCAACGACGTAGGCCAGATCAGCGCGCTCGAGGCCGAGGGCTACACGATCGACTCCCTGCCCACGGCCGGCGTCGCTGAGATCGTGCCGAACCTGTACAACCCGACCAACGGTCCATTGCTGAGGCAGCTCTACGTCAGGCAGGTACTCGAGTACCTATTCGACCGGCCGCAGATTGTGAAAAAGGTCTACAACGGTTATGCCGACCCAGGCAACGGGCCGATCCCGCTGCTGTACGGCAAGGAATTTGTATCGCCGCTCGGAGCGAGCCGGCGGTCCTTACCCCTACTCCCCGTCGAAGGCCATCGCGCTGCTCAAGGCACACGGCTGGAAGGTCGTGCCCAACGGGGTCTCGACCTGCCAGCACCCGGGCACCGCGGCCAACGAGTGCGGCGCCGGGGTCAAGGTCGGCGAGCCGATGCAGTTCCAGCTGATGTATTCATCGGGCAGCACCTCGTTCGACCAGCAGAACGCCTCCATCCAGTCCACCGAGACCGCGGCCGGCGTCAAGATCGTGCTTGACCCGGTGCCGTTCAACACGATCGTCTCGACGACCGGCTACTGCAACGCCAAGTCGCACCCCACGTCGACCTGTTCCTGGCAGCTGCAGGACTACGGCTACAACCCGTACACGCTCGACCCGGCCGGAGCGGGCCAGTTCAACACCGACGGCTACGGCAACTACGGCGGCTACTCAAGTAACCAAGAGAACAAGCTGATCAACGCGACCACTCTCGGTTCGCAGTCCTCAGCGTTCTACGCCTACGAGGACTTCACCGCGCGGCAGCTGCCTTACCTGTGGCTGCCGAACGAGTCCGGCCTCTTCGTCTACAAGAAGAACCTGGCCGGCATCACGCCGTGGAACCCGTTCTCCGGCACCATCAACCCGGAGCTCTGGTACTACACCAAGCCCACTTCATGACCTGGTACCTCATACGCCGCGTTGGCCAGGCCATCGCGGTGGTGATAGGCGTCATGATCTTGACGTTTATCTTGCTGCACATGGAACCTGGCAGCGCGGCCCGGGCCGTGCTCGGCCTCAAGGCCACGCCTGCCAGGGTTGCCATCTTCGACCACTTGTACGGCCTGAATAAGCCCCTGTACACGCAGTTCTTCATCTATATGGATCAGCTGCTCCACGGCAACTTCGGGATCTCCTATCAGCTGCAGCAGCCGGTGTCGACGCTCATCGTCCAGCGGCTGCCGCGCGACGCCATCCTGGTGGGCCTGTCTACCCTCGTCGCGCTCGTCGTCGGCGTGCCGACCGGGATCTACCAGGCATTGCACCACAACGAGCTCTCCGATGACCTCACGGCAGGCACCTGGTTCACGCTGTACTCAGCCCCTGACTTCCTCGAGGCCTTCCTGCTGATCGCGCTGCTGTGCGTGCAGTTCCACATCTTCCAGCCGACGTTCCCTGGCGGCATCGCGTCGGTGTGGCGGCGTACTGACAGACTGGCGGGCGCTCGTGCTGCCAGTCTTTGTGCTGTCGATCAACAGCGTCGCTAATTTCAGCCAATATTCGCGATCTCAGGCCATACAAGTGCTCGCTTCTGACTACATCAGGGCGGCCAGGGCCAAGGGATTGCCCAGGCAGCTCGTGCTCAGAAGGCACGTGCTGCGCAATTCGCTGCTCCCGGTCGTCACCATTCTCGGCCTGTCGCTGCCCGACATCGTGGCGGGCGCCCTGATCGCGGAGTCCATCTTCAATTTCCCCGGCATGGGGCTGCTGTTCTGGCAGTCGGCGCTGGCGCATGACTACCCCGTGCTGCTCGGTGCCACCCTCATCGTCGGGATCGCCACGGTCGTCGGAAACCTGCTGGCCGATGTCGCCTACGGAGTGCTCGACCCAAGGATTCGCTATGTCAGCTCCTGACATGACCGCTCCGCCCGTCCTCGCGCCCGGAGGCAGCGTGGCCGAGGGCGGCGAGATACAGACGTCCTCCGGCGGCAGGCTCAGCGTCCAGGCGTTCCTGCACAACCGGCGGACCATGAGCGGCGTCGGGATCGTGGTGCTGCTCGGGCTGTTCTGCTTCGTCGGCCCGCTGCTGTACCACACCAACCAGGTCATCGTGAACCTGAACATCATCAACGACCCGCCTGGCCCTGGTCACCCGCTCGGCACCGACCAGTACGGCATCGACATCCTCGGCCGGCTGATGGTGGGCGGCCAGTCCTCGCTGGAACTCGGCTTCGCCGTCGGCATCGCCGGCACCGTGATCGGCTGCCTCTACGGCGCGATCTCTGGCGTGGTGGGCGGCCTGGGCGACGGGATCTTGATGCGGATCATCGACACGCTGCTCGCCGTGCCGACCTTCATCTTGCTGATCATCGTGGCCAGCATGTTCCGGCTCAGCCTCCCCATCATCATCGTGATCTTGTCGGTGCTGTCCTGGCCTGGGGTCGCAAGGCTGGTGCGCGGCCAGGTGCTGGCGCTGCGGGAAAGGGAGTTCTCGCAGGCGGCGACCGGCATGGGGGCGACGAGAAGGTGGATACTTTTCCGCCACATGGTGCCGAACACGCTCGGCATCTGCATCGTGACCGCGACCTTCGGCGTGGCCGACGCCATTTACGCGCTGTCGGCGCTGAGCTTCCTGGGCATCGGGCCGCCGCCGCCCTTCACCGACTGGGGCACGATGCTCACTAACGGCGTCAACAACCTGTTCAACGGTTACTGGTGGCAGGTCTACCCGCCGATGGTCACGCTGATCCTCGTCGTCCTGGCCTTCCGCCAGATCGGCGACGCGCTGAACGACATCGTGAGCGGCGGCCAGACCGGCGCGGTCTTCAAGCGCAAGAAGCGCCGGTTCAGGTTCGTCCCCTCGTTCACGAGCTACGAGTGAGGCATCCTTAACCCCCTCACCGCGCGAAGATATTGCGGTTGCGGAATCCGGGTTCCGTTTTGGTAAGCTGACCTCCGGGTTACCGGAATGATGATTCCGGTTCGAGGGAGGGTGTGATGGCCGCGAGTGGCCTGCGCGCGAAGCCTGCGGTGACGTTCGGCGTCCTGGCGCTTGGGGTCGGTGCGTTCGCGCTGCTGCAGTCGCTGGTGATTCCGGTGCTGACGACGGTGCAGCATCAGCTGCATACCTCGCAGAGCACGGTGACCTGGGTGCTGACCGCCTACCTGCTGTCGGCTTCGATCATGACCCCGATCCTCGGGCGGGTCGGCGACATGATCGGGCAAGAAGCGGGTGTTCGTGGCGACGCTGTCGCGCTCGCGGTCGGCTCGCTGCTGGCGGCGGTGGCCTCGTCGATCGCCGTCATGATCGTGGCGCGGGTGATCCAGGGCTTCGCGGGCGGCATGCTGCCGGTGGCGTTCGGGATCATCCGCGATGAGTTCCCGGCCGAGCGGGTGCCCGGCGCCGTCGGCGCGATCGCCGCGCTGACCGCCGTCGGCGCCGGCCTCGGGCATCGTGCTCGCCGGGCCGATCGTCGACCTGCTGGACTATCACTGGCTGTTCTGGCTTCCGCTGATCCTGACGGTGATCGCCGCCATCTCGGCGGTGCTCTTCGTGCCTGAGTCCCCGGTCCGTAATCCGGGCCGGATCAGCTGGCTGCCCGCCCTGCTGCTGTCTGGCTGGCTGGTCGCGCTGCTGGTCGCGCTGAGCGAGGCGCCCGACTGGGGCTGGCGGTCGGGCCGGGTGCTCGGGCTGCTCGCAGCCGCGGTCGTGCTCGCCGCGACCTGGCTGCTGCTCCGAGCTCCGCGCGGCCACCCCGCTGATCGACATGCGCATGATGCGGCATGAAGGCGGTCTGGACGAACAACCTCGTGGCCTTGCTGATCGGCGTCGGCATGTACGCGACGTTCGCCTTCCTGCCCGAGTTCGTGCAGACGCCCGCGATCGCCGGCTACGGGTTCGGCGCGAGCATCACCAGGTCCGGGCTCATGCTGCTGCCGTCGGCGGTCACCATGTTCGATCGTCGGCATGTTCACCGGCCGGCTCGCCCGCCGCCTCGGCGGCAAGGTCCTCGTGATCGCCGGCTGCGCTGATCGGCTGCGCGGCCATGCTGATGCTCGCCTTCGCCCACCAGCAGCCAGTGGGAGATCTACGTGTCCAGCGCGCTGATGGGCGTCGGGTTCGGCCTCGCGTTCTCCGCCATGTCCGCGCTGATCGTCGCGGCGGTTCCGCCCTCGCAGACCGGCGTCGCCAGCGGCATGAACGCCAACATCCGCACGATCGGCGGCAGCATCGGCGCGGCCGTCATGGCCAGCATCGTCACGTCCCAGCTCCCGCCGTCCGGCCTGCCGAAGGAGTCCGGCTACACGACCGGTTTCGCCGTCATGGCCGGCGGCCTCGTGCTCGCCGCCGCTCGCCGGGCTGCTCATCCCGCGGCCGCGCGCCTGCGGCGAGCGGACAGCGAGCCCGAGCCACGCCGAGCTGGCCATGGTCGCAGGCGGTACCGTCGTCGGCGACGAGATCGACTAGGGGCCAGCTCGCGCTAACGGCCGCGAGCAACCCGCGCAGGAGGGAGCCGTCGAATGAGATCAGCACCCGCCGCCACGCCCGCTGCCCGTCAGCCCGCCAGGTCGATGCGCCGCGACGCGATCCGCAACCATGAGCGGATCCTCGACGCCGCGCGGGACGTGCTCGGCGAATCGGGCGCCGACGCCTGCATCGAGGAGATCGCGGCCAGGGCCGGCGTCGGCGTCGGGTACCGTCTACCGGCGGTTCGCCAGCAAGGACGCCCTCATCGACGAGCTGCTCGGACTCGTCATGGGCGAGCTGATCGCGGCCGCCCAGCGCGCGCTCAAGCGCACCGACGGCCACGGGCTGGAAGAGCTTCTGCGCGCATTCGGCCAGTCTTTCGCCGACCACGCGAGGTACGCTGACCTGCTGCTCGACCGCCAGCCCGACCCGGCAGGCAAGCGGCTGATCCGGGCGGCAACTGAGGAGCTCACCGTACGCGCCGCTGCCGCGGGCACCATAGGCCCGGGCATCACCACGGACGATGTCATCGCGCTCATCTCCGCGATGCGAGGCCTGGTGCAGCTACCGGGCGATATCGCACCAGAAGCCTGGCAACGATTCCTTGACCTGCATCTCGCAGGCATGCGAGCACCTGGGCAGCGGGGGCGTCGCGCCGCCTGCTGCGAGGAATAACCTCCGCCGTCATCGTTCGAGATAGATGCAAACGCATATATCTGACCACCGGCGGCCAGGGCCAGCGGCCAGGAGCCAGCGGCCCGCCGCCAGCGCAGGAGGCACGGCATGCAGTTCGGCATCTTCTCGGTCAGCGACATCACCAGGGACCCGGTGAGTGGCGACACGCCGACCGAGGCTGAGCGAATCAAGGCAGTCACGCAGATCGCGCAGAAAACCGAGGAAGTCGGGCTGGACGTCTTCGCGATCGGCGAGCACCACAACCCGCCCTTCTTCTCGTCCGCGCCCACCACGTTGCTCGCCTTCATCGCGGCGCGCACAAGCCGCCTCGTGCTCAGTACCGCGACCACGCTGATCACGACCAATGACCCGGTCCGCATCGCCGAGGAATACGCGATGCTCCAGCACCTGTCGCAAGGCCGCATGGACCTGATGATGGGACGAGGCAACACTGCCCCGGTCTACCCGTGGTTCGGCCAGGACATCAGGCAGAGCCTGCCGCTCGCCCTGGAGAACTACAACCTGCTGCACCGGTTGTGGCGCGCGGACGTCGTGGACGCCGACGGCAAGTACAGGACGCCGCTGCAGGGCTTCACCTCGATCCCGCGTCCCCTGGACGACGTGCCCCCGTTTGTCTGGCACGGCTCGATCCGCACGCCCGAGATCGCTGAGCAGGCCGCCTACTACGGCGACGGCTTTTTCGCCAACAACATCTTCTGGCCGAAAGAGCACTACATGCGCCTGATCCGGTTCTACCGCCAGCGTTACGCCCACTACGGTCACGGCACCGAGAGCCAGGCAATTGTCGGCCTCGGCGGGCAGGCCTACATCGCGAGGAACTCCCAGGACGCCAAGCGGGAGTTCCGCCCCTACTTCAACGAGGCTCCAGTCTACGGGCACGGATCGTCAATGGAGGAGTTCAGCAAGCTCACGCCGTTGTCGGTGGGCAGCCCGCAGGAGGTCATCGACAAGACGCTGACCTTCCGCGAGCACTTCGGCGACTACCAGCGGCAATTGTTCCTGATGGATCACGCCGGCCTGCCGGTCAAGACGGTGCTGAACCAGCTTGACCTGCTCGGCGAGGAAGTCGTCCCGGTGCTGCGCAAGGAGATCGCCGCCCGGCAGGACCCGCAGGCCCCGGAGGCCCCGACCCACGCCAGCCTGGTCAAGGCCAAGTACGGCGACCAGGCCCCGCGCCAGCCGCGCCCGAACGCGAACCGCGGCGACAACGTCACCGGCGCGTCGCCCTACCAGGACACGGCGCCCGAACTCCAGGCCACCTACCCGAGCATGTGATGCACCATCCCGCCAACGACGCCTGGGAAGCACTCCTGACAACTCACGCCATTTTGATGAAAAAATTCGCCGCCGAAGACTTGTGGGCAGACATCTCAATGCGGGAGTACGACGTGCTTTACACGCTGTCCAAGCGCGCCGAGCCGGTCCGGTTCAGCGAACTCAACCAGCGCGTCCTGCTCAGCCAGCCGGCCCTGTCCCGCCTGGTGGACCGGCTGGCCGAACGCGGCCTGGTCAAGCGCGAGGCCGATCCCGCCGACCGGCGCGGCGTTCGGCTCTCGCTGACCGAGGCCGGAATGCGGCTCCAGCACCAGATCGGCCGGCGGCACGCCCGCGGCGTCGCCCGCGAAATGACTGCCAGGCTGAGTTCCGGAGAGCTAAGGCAGCTTGAGGCGATCTGCCGCAAGCTGGCCAGCCAGCCCGCCACCAGCACCACAAGCAAGGACGCCCCCCGATGAACACCCACCCCGAACCCAGGACCTTCAGCCTCGTCGTTGTCAGCGCCGGCACGAGTGACCCGTCCGCCACCAGGCTGCTGGCCGATCGCGCCGCCCAGCGGGTCGCGGCGATCGCCGCGCGCCGCGGCAACTCGGTCACCAGCCACGCGCTCGACTTGCGCGAGATCTCCGGCGACATCTCGTCCGCGCTCACCACTGCGCTGATCACCCCGAAGCTGCAGGCCGCGATCACCGTGCTCGGCGAGGCTGACGGCATCATCGCCGCTGCCCCCGTCTACAAGGCGGGTCCCAGCGGCCTGTTCACGTCTTTCTTCCACGTCCTCGACAACGACCTGCTCATCGCCAAGCCAGTCATACTCGCAGCCACGGCCGGAACGGCAAGGCACGCCCTCGTCGCCGATGACCAGATGCGCCCCATGTTCGCCTATCTCCGCACCATGACGGTACCGACCTCGCTCTTCGCCGCGCCCGAGGACTGGAGTGACCCTGCCTTGAACAAGCGCATCGAGCGGGCAGCACTTGAGCTCGTGCTGCTGATGGAGAGCGATTTCGCCGGAAAGATCAAGGCCGAGTCCTGGCAGAGCTACCAGCACGAGTACGGCAGCGCTGGCGGCACCGAGCTAGCGATCGACCTCAATACCGACCTCATGCGCCTGGCGGCCGGCGGCTCAGCCGAGCAAACCTAGAGTTCACGAGGCGCGATTCGCTCGCACCAATGTGCCATGGGTGTTGCTCTTTTGGGGTGAGGCTGCTCTCGCAGGAGGATTTCCGGGTTCCTGTAGGAGGGTTTCCGCGTCTAGGAGAGTTGACCGGACTATACGACGACAACCCTCCTTCCTGCGACAACGCTCCTAGCAGCGTGGCCCTTTCCTGTTGCTGTTGCGGGCGGTCCGGGTGAGCAACGCGGCCCTTCCTGATGTCATCCCGAGAGCAGCAGGGAGGGCCCGTTGCTATTGCCGCGTTCCGTGAACAACAACGTGACCCGACCTGATGCTGTCGCGCCGCGCCCATCGTTGCAGGTGTGGGCGGTCACCGGACAATGATCCGTCGCTAGCTAGCCGAGCGGCTGGTATCGCTCCACGGTCACCGATGGCCTGTCCACCAGGCCCATGAATTCCTGCGCCGCCTGATCCTCCTCCCACAGCGCGTCACACGCGTCCGCATCGGCCGCCGACCGCCACAGGTCGATCACCACCCAGCTGCCGCCCTGGCCGCGGGCTGTCGTCCTGCGCAGGAGGCCCGGCTGGCTATAAGCGAAGCCCTCCTGAACCCGCCGGTCGGCGGCCAGAAACGCCGCCTCCTCGGCTTCGGGCCGCAACCTGAACCGCATGATCTCGATCACCACAGCAGCCAGCCTAGGCCGGCATTTACTGCTGAACCAGGACCAGCGCGTTGCCTTCTGGGTCGGTGATAGCCGCCAGGGTCGGCCCATCGGGCACGTCGAATGGCTCCGCTGTGACCGCCCCGCCGAGCGCCTGCGCCCGCTCGAGTGCTCCGCGAAGGTCGCGGACCTGCACGTACAGCACGACGGCGGGATCCTTGCCGGAGCGGATGTGCCCAGCCGGCCCTGGCTCCGGGCCACCGAGCCCGGGAGGTATGCCCATGATCGGGCCGCTGCCTATCTCCCAGCTGAAAAGCTCGCGGTAGAACTCGGCCTGCCTGGCCGGATCGCGCGCCACGATCTCCCAGTGCACGACAGGCCGGGCCCAGTCAGCGTTCACGATCCCGCCTGTCATCGTCGGTAGGCGACATTTGCCCTTAGACGTCATTGTCGCAGGGAAACTAAAATCACGCGGCGGTGCGGGCGGAGCCCGCGACGCAGGTCACGCAGGCTCCGCCTTTCGGGCGGCTAGCTGCTGGGTACGAGCTGGAGGGGTGCGGGAAGCAGTTCCCGGCACTCGGCCTGACCGCCGGTCGATGCGCTGATGCGAGACCAGGCGACGGTAAAGGCCTCTACGTCGGCGGCACTGCCACCGCATCCGATGACCACGGCCCGGACTACCTCGAGCTTCGGCAGTGCGTCCCCGTGCATCTGGTTGTACATGGTCGAATGCACAACCAGCTGCCCGGCACGAGCGGCCATCTTGCGCCACGACGTCTTCGGGGACCAGTTCTTGAAGTCCCAGAGCACGGTGAGCAACTCACCAGGAGTGCTTGCGGTAGCCGGGTCCGGTTTCGCCGCGGGCGGCAGCCGGCCGTCGGCCTGCGCGGTCTCGTGCCGGGCCGGTGCCCGGCCCGGCTGTGACCGGTGCCTTCCGGGCTTGCGACCTGGTTCCTCGAGAAGAGCCGCAAGATCTTCCTCGAGTTTGAGCAACTCGCCGCGGACACCCGGGTGCACGGTGGCATCCGGGCGCCGCAGTCTGTTGCGGAGCCCGGCGATGGCGTTCGTGGTGGCCGCTGCCTCGGCTTCCGCGTCGCGCATCAGGTCACCGTTGTCATTCTGGGTGCCGCGCCCCGTCCGGCGGCTCATCTGGCCAGCTCCGGCGCGAACCACAGCGGGGATATGCAGCGCAAGGACATCCTTGCCTCCGTCTTTTGCTCCTAAATATTCCTGTTTGCCGCTCCGACGACGCGTCCGGAAGCGTTGTCAGGGGGGAATCCGCGTCCCCTGTTGCCAGGGCGCTGCGGTTCATGGATCGGGAAGTTACTCCGGCGACAGGCGCGTTGCATGTTTCTATCTGTATTCGGGATCGATTAGTACATCACGTGTTCCGTTCAGTAGCGATCTGGCCGTGACGTAATATAAACAGCCAGTTTAGGCGCAACCGCATTGGCTGGCTGTTCTGTACCTGTTCGTATGATTTGCCGCAGGTCAGGGGCCAGGTACCTCTGCTACACCGAAGCATGACCGGGGCTTATGGGAATCATAGAGACTCAGACCGCTGCGCACTCCGCAAACCACACGCAAATGCGCGGCGTGTCTCCGGATGGCTTAAATCAGGACGACAGACTGACCCGAAACAGGACAATGCCTGGGACGAGACCAGGGTCATGGAGCGTCGTCCCGCAGATCCATCGCGAGGAAGACGGCGGCCTCCCCGGGCACCTCGTCCGGATCATAAAAGGCCGTGTCCAGTCCGCAGATCCGGAATCCCCTGCGCAGATAGAAGCCGATGGCGGGCTCGTTGACATTCTGCGTTTCCAGCCACAGGCACCAGGCGCCCTTCGCTTTCGCCTGCCGCACGGCCTCTGCCAGCAGGGCGGTCCCAGTTCCGCCGCGCCGGCGTCCAGTTTCTACATAGAAGTGCCAAAGGACGGCCCGGCGGTTCCACTCGGCGTAGCGGACCTCGGCGTACCCGATGACGTCATTTCCGTCCACGGCCACCATCCCGCCCGGGCCGGCTTCCACGGGATACACCTTGCGGCGAGGTACCGGCAGGTCGCGCATCGCGACGCTGAAGCCCAGCCCGTCGGGCTGAATGTCAAGTTCCCGCTCCGCCACGAAAGACGTGTCCAGCCCAGTCACGCCAGCCGCGTCCTCGGGCAGTCGCACTGCCCTGACCTGCACCATACCTCCGCATTTAACCTGGTTTCGCCGGGAGTCGGGCAGACCCGGCAAGGTCACAATGTCACATGGGTGCAGCTCTTCTGGAGTGAGGCGGGGTCGCCTTTGCGGTGGTGCGAGGTCCCGCAACAGCAGGCCCGGCCCGGCCGGCCGCATCCTGACAGCAGCGCGGCCCTCCCCGCTGCTGCGGGGACGACAGCAGGGCGGGCCGCGCTGCTCACCCCGGACCGCCCGCCACAGCAGCAGGAAGGGCCACGCTGCTCACGGCGCCCCGGTCACGCCGCGCCGGGCAGCGGAACCCGCCTGACCGAGCCCGGGAACAGCCACCCGGCAGCCTCTGGCACCGGGAAAGGCCCCGGCGAGCCCGCCGTCCGCGCCGGTCCGGCTGCCCGCACCGGTCCCGCCGAGACAGACGCGGGCCTGGGACGCCCGGAGCTAGTTTCCGTGATCATGAACCAACGCCGCTTAGCTTTATTTTGATCATGCACTGACCTGCATGTTCCGGCCCGGGCTGAAGCGCCCGGGCAGGCCGCCTGCCCGGGCGGGACCGAGCCCGGCAACATGGGTGCGCGAATCGACACCCGATCCGGAACATCAATAGCCGCATCCATGTGGCCGCGCCCGGGCACCAGAAGCCACACCAGGCACTATCACCTCACCCGCAACATGAGCACTAGCGCGGGCGGCTTACCAGGCCGCATTTCCCGCTGCGGCACCCCAACTCCAAAATCAACTTAGGCTAAGTGGCATTGGATCATGAACGGGTAAGTCAGCCGGGTGGTGCCGTGTCGGGGAGGGTTCTCGTCCTTGCCGTGGAGGGTTTCCGGGTTCCTGTAGGAGCGTTGTCGCATGCAGGAGGGTTGTCGTCGTATAGTCCGGTCAACTCTCCTAGACGCGAAAACCCTCCTGCACGAACCCGAGAACCCTCCTGCGAGAACCTCACCCCGAAAGAGCTGCACCCATGTGACAACGGTGGGCCTCGCGCAGCTCGGGCTGGGTCCAGGTCTTGCCTGTCACCAGGTCCACGGACCGAGGCATAATTATTCAATCTGGGTCATTGCTCGGGCGGTGAGGTGGCGATGAGAAATCTGGTGGCGCCGTGCCGGGACGCTCACGGCCACCGAGGTCACTGTCGCGGGCCGCGCTCGGGCCAGGGATGCGGGTGACGGCAAGAACGCGGGAAGGCGGGTCATCGAGCGGCGGAACGGGCACTCGTGGTCCCTCGTGAAGCTGCCATCGACGTCAGCGGCCAGTCAGAGGTGAGCTGAACACCCATCGAACTATGGTGAAATCAATGATGAATTCCTGGGACACTGCAGTGAATGGCACAGCGCAGTGAATGTGATGGAACGGAGTGGCGCATGATGAGCCGGTTCCGCGCGGCAGCGCAGGGGTGTCGCCCACGATGACCGCTGTCAGCAACCCGCCGAGACCGCCAGCGTCGCGCACGCCGCCAGCGCCCCCCGCGCCGTCCTCGCCGTCCTCGCCGTCCTCGCCCCCGGCGCCGCCCGTCAACCGCCGGAGCCGGGTACGGCAGTTGCTCAACACGACGACAACGCCTGGCAAGCTCCGGCTGCTGATGGTCGGACTGATAGCGCTCGCCCTGGTCTGGGGAGCGATATCGGCCCTGGTAGTGGCGCAGCGCGCGTCCGGTGCCGGTGATGTCGTCAGCATCAGCGAGCCGCTGAGCCTGGACGGCGAGCAGATCTACCGGGCGCTGTCCGATGCGGATGCCACGGCCGCCAGTTCCTTCCTGTCGGGCGGGCTCGAGCCGCTCACCGCCCGGCACCGGTACGAGGCCGACCTGGCGGCGGCGGCCAGCCGCCTGGAGGACGCCACGTCGACAGCGGGCCAGTCACCCGCGTCCAGGGATCTGGCCACGCTGTCCCGAGAGCTCCCTGTCTACGCGGGGGAAGTAGAGACCGCGCGCGCAGATAACCGGCTTGGGCTGCCGCTCGGCGCGGCCTACCTGCGGGAGGCGTCCAGCCTGATGCGCGGCACGCTGCTGCCGGCCGCCCGCAATATCTCCGCAGAGGCGGACAGCCAGTTGACAGCGTCCAGCGGGCAGGCAACGGGGCTGCCGACGATCCTGGTGCTGCTCGTCGTCGCCGCGATCGTCGGCTACGTGCTCGTCCGGGCGCAACGCTGGCTGTTCCGGCGCACCCACCGCAGGCTCAACCCCGGCCTGATCCTGGCGTCCGCGTCTTTGGTGGTCTCCCTGCTGTGGCTGGCTGTCGCGCTCGGCGTCGGGCGCTCGGACCTGATGCAAGCCCATACCCAAGGGTCAGGCCCGGTGTCCGCCCTCGGCCAGGCCGACATCGCCGCGCTGCGCGCCCGCGCCGATGAGAGCCTGACGCTCATCGATGCCGGCGGAGACGACACCTTCCAGACGGACTTCCTGACGGTGCAGCATCAGCTTGGCCCCGGGCCGGGCACGCTGCTTACCAACGCGGTCGGCGCATCGAGCGGCACCTCCGCTGCCAGCGCCGCCGCGACCGCGGCGGATACCGCGACCGCGTGGTACAAGGCGCACCATACGGTGCGCTCTCTTGACGACAACGGGCAGCACTCGCAGGCGGTGCGGCTGGTGACGACGCCGGGTCCCGGCCACTCGAGCACGCTGTTCGCCCGCCTCGACTCGTCGCTCACTCACGCGATCGCTGCTGATCAGGCCGTGTTCCGGTCGGACGCGGCGGCGGGCAGGGGCGCATTCACCGGCTTGGAGGCAGGAGTGATCGTGCTGTCGCTGATCATGGCCGCTGGCGCGGCCCGGGGCGTCAGCAAGCGACTGGCGGAGTACCGGTGAGGCCCGGGGCCTGCGGGCGCGCTTGGCCGAGACTAGGACTTCCGCTAGCAGCAGTCGCCGTGCTGACCGCCTGCGCCGCGCCCGTCATGCACTCATCGCGCGGTGCGCACGCCGCGCACGGCGTCACGGCGTCCCGCGTCAAGCGGGCGGCTTCGGCCGATACCTGCGATCCCACCGCGAGCCTGCGCCCGACCGGACCGCCGGCAGTAACCCCCGGCTCCTATATGGCCAAGATCCGGGCGCGCGGCTTCCTCATCGCCGGCGTGGACCAGAGCACCTTCCACTTCGGCTATCTCAATCCCCTCGACGGGAAGATCGAGGGCTTCGACATCGACATGATCCACGACATCGCCGCGGCGATCTTCGGCAACCCGAACAAGGTCGAGTTCAAGGCGATCTCCGACGCTCAGCGCATCCCCGAGGTCCAGTCAGGCGCTGTCGACATCGTCGCGCACACGATGACGATCACCTGCGACCGGCTGACGCAAGTCGACTTCTCGACCGTCTACTTCGAGGCTGGCCAGCGCGTGCTCGTGCCGTCCAATTCGCCGGTCAAGAGCATCGCCGACCTTGGCGGCAAGAAGGTGTGCGCCACCACCGGCTCTACCTCAGTCGACAACATCAAGGCCGCGCCATCGCACCCGATTCCGGTCACTGTGCCGTACTGGACTGACTGCCTGGTCCTGCTCCAGCAAGGCGATGTCGCGGCGATCTCGACCGACGACTCGATCCTGGCCGGGCTGACGGCACAGGACCCGTTCACCAAGATCGTCGGTCCGCGCTTCAGCAAAGAGCCGTACGGGCTGGCTATTTCAAAGCAAAATCCTGATTTCGTGAGGTTCGTCAACGCTGTGCTGCAGCGGGTCCGCACGGACGGCCAGTGGAAGGCCAGCTACGAGCACTGGGTTGGCACGACGCCGGTCCCGGCGCCACCGATCGCCCACTACCTCCCCTGACACCCAGCCACTGCCTCCCCAGGCCCATCGCTGGGTCCCTGATGGCGCGGGAGCGCCACCTATGGGACATTGACGGTGTATCCAGGGAGGCGCGGATGGGATCAATCGACGAGCTGGCCCGTGAGCTTCCTGGCGAGATACTCGTCACTGACGCTGACATCATGGAGGGTTACCGCCGGGATCGCGCTGACCTGGTCACCGCGGGCTCGCCGGTCGCTGTGGCCCGCCCGGTCAGCACCGCGCAGGTCAGCGCGATCATGCGGTGGGCATCCAGGCATGGCGTGACCGTCGTGCCCAGGGGCGCGGGCACCGGGCTGTCGGGCGGCGCCAACGCCATCGACGGGTGCGTCGTTGTCTGCCTTGAAGCCATGACGGCGATCCGTGAGCTCAGCCAGGCCGATCAGGTGGCCGTCGCGGAGGCCGGCGTCATCAACGCCGACCTGGAGCGGGCCGCGCGGCGCGAGGGCATGTTCTACCCGCCCGATCCCGGCAGCTTCGAGATCTCGACCATCGGCGGCAACGTCGCTACCAACGCGGGCGGCATGCGCTGCGTCAAGTACGGCGTCACCCGGGACTCGGTGCTCGGGCTCGAGATAGTGCTGGCCGACGGCCGGGTCATGCACACGGGCGCCCGCTCCATCAAGAACGTCGCCGGGCTGGATCTGACGAGCCTGTTCATCGGCTCCGAGGGCACGCTCGGCATCATCACGGCGGCGACTGTCCGGCTGAGACCGCGGCCGGCCACCCCGCCGGCGGTGTTCGTCGCGAGCTTCCCGACGATGCCCGCGGCCGGGGAAGCCGTCGCGGCGATCGGCGCGGCCGGGATGATTCCCAGCATGCTGGAGCTGATCGACCACGAGACCATCAACGCGATCGAGGATTACCGGCGGATGGACCTGGACCGCGCCGCCGCCGCGCTGCTCGTCGGCCAGGCCGACGGGCCTGACGGGCTGGCCGAAGCGGAGCGGATGACCAGCCTGTGCGAGAAGGCCGGGGCCGACTACGTGGCATGCACGCAGGACCCCGACGAGGCCGACGGGCTGATCGCGGCGCGGCGGCTGTCCGGGCTGGCGCTGCTGGACAGCGGGCCGACAGTCATCGAGGACGTGGGCGTGCCCAGGTCAAGGCTGCCGGAGATGCTGCGGGAAATCGAGCGGATCGGCCGCGAGGCGAACATCCGGATCGCGACTGTCGGCCACGCGGGCGACGGCAACCTGCACCCCTGTCTCATGCTGACCGGCACTGACCAGGCAACCCGCGATCACGCGCTCGCTACCGCCGAGGCCATCTGCCGCGCCGCGCTCGATCGCGGTGGCACGGTCACCGGCGAGCACGGCGTGGGAATGCTCAAGCGGGCCTGGCTTGCTGACCAGTTCGACGACACCGTCATCGACGTGCACAACCGGATCAAGGGCGCGCTTGACCCTCGCGGCCTGCTCAATCCTGGCCGCGGCTGGTAAGCGGGGGAGGACTTCAGTGACCGGCCTGCCCGATGCGTCCGCCTGGACGCTTGACCCCGAGATCGCGCACCTCAATCACGGCGGCTTCGGCGCCGCGCCGTCCGTGGTGCTGGCCAGGCAGCAGGCCTGGCGCGATGCGATGGAGCGCAATCCGACCCGGTTCCTGGCCCGCGAGCTTCCGGCACTGCTCGACGCTGTGCGAGCCGAGGTCGCTGCCTTCCTCGGGGCCGATGCGGAAGGCCTGGTCTTCACCGAGAACGCGACCGCCGGAACGCAGACGGTCATTGCCCAGGCGCGGCTCGCCCCTGGCGATGAGGTGCTGGTCACCGATCACTGCTTTCCGGCGGTGCTGGCGCAGCTGCGCCGGGTGACCGAGGCGTCAGGTGCGGTGATCAAGGTAGCCCCGGTGCCGATCCCGTGCGGCGGCGGCGCCGCCGTGACCGAGGCGATCGTCTCCGGGCTGTCCGAGCGCACCAGGCTCGTCGCCCTCGATCATGTCGCGTCCTGCAGCGGGCTGGTGTTCCCCGTGGCGGAGATCGCCGCCGAGTGCCGGGCCCGCTCGGTTCCGCTGCTTGTCGACGGCGCGCATGCGGCGGGCATGGTGCCCGTGGACCTCGGCGCGCTCGGCGCCGATTTCTGGGTGGGCAACCTGCATAAGTGGGTCAGCGCGCCTAAGGCATCGGCGGTGCTGTACGCGGCGCCGGCCTGGCGAGACACGCTGCTGCCGCTCGTAGCCTCCCACGAGATCGCCGGCGGGTACCAGGCCGCGTTTGACTGGACCGGCACCCGCGATCCCTCGGCCATGCTCGCCGTCACGACCGCGCTGGACTTCTTCGGCGCGGCGGGCTGGCAGGCGACCAGGCAGCACAACTACAACCTGGCCCGCCAGGGCGCCGAACTGGTGGCCGCGCGGATCGGCACCAGCTCGCCCAGCGCCGACGGGCTCGCCGGCTCCATGCGGCTGGTGCGGCTGCCTGAGCAGCTCGCCGAACCCGACGCCAGGGCGCTGGAGACCCAGCTGTTCGAACGCTACGGCGTGGTCGTGCCGGCCACCTTTCACAACGGATGGAAATACCTGCGGGTGTCGGCTCAGCTTTACAACACGCTAAACGACTTCGAGCGGCTCGCCGATGGCCTTGCCGAGCTTGGCGTGACCAAGCGCTGAATTCAGGAACTCGGCTACCCTGCTCATGTGAATCAGGACGGGGGGAAAGCCGGCCTTAATTCGCTGCACGGTTTCGCCGTTGCCCTGACGAGCTTTGTCGGCCGGTCGGGCGAGGTGACCGAAGTCACCGAGCTGCTGCGCGAATACCGCATGGTCACGGTGACCGGCCCGGGCGGAATGGGCAAGACCAGGCTGGCCGATAAGGCCGCGCGCGAGCTCGCGGCTGATTTCGCCGACGGGGTCTGGCTCGCTGAACTCGCCTCCGTCGGCGACCCGTCGCTCGCGGTCGCCCAGGTCGCCGCGGCGCTCGGCGTCCCGGCCACCGGACCGGAGGCGATCGCCGAAGTGATCGCCAGCCGGCAGCTCCTGCTTGTGCTCGACAACTGCGAGCACGTGCTCGCGCCGGTCGCCCAGTTGTGCACCGCGATCTTGAGTACCGCCGACGACGTGCGAATCCTCGCGACCAGCCGGGAGCCGATCGGCGTTCCTGGCGAGGCCCGCTACCGGCTGCGCCCCATGAGCCTGCCCGCGCAGAGCAGCGCGGACGGGGTACCCGAGTCCGACGCGGTGATCTTGTTCGCTGACCGGGCGAAGCGCGCCGATACCCGGTTCGCCGTCAGCGCGGGGAACCTGCCCGAGGTGGCCAGCCTGGTCCGGCGGCTCGACGGGATGCCGCTGGCTATCGAACTGGCGGCCGCACGGGTCGAGGCCCTGGGCCTCGCCCAGCTCGCGAACGGCCTGGATGACCGGTTCCGGCTGCTGGAGAGCACCAGCCGCACGGCGCCGGGACGGCAGCAGTCGCTGACCGCGACCGCTGACTGGAGCTACCGGCTGCTGGCGGCCGATGAGCAGCGAGCCTTCCGCACGCTGGCGATCTTCCCCGGCGGGTTCACGCTCGACGCGGCCAGGGCGGTTGCCGGGCCCGGCGCCGCGAGCGCCGTGCTGCACCTCGTGGACTGCTCGATGATCGCGCCGCCGCAGCAGGGCGCGGACGGCCGCGCCCGCTACACGATGCTGGAGACCCTGCGCGCCTACGGCCAGGGCAAGCTTGCCGAGGCTACCGAGAGCGATCAGGCCGCGCGGGCGATGGCCGCCTTCGCTGCCGACGTCGCCGAGCAGGCATCGCCAGTGCTGGCCACGGCCGATGAGGCGTCCGCGCTGCGCTGGCTGGACGCCGAGGCGGCCTGCCTGCAGCAGGCCGTGGCCTGGTCTTTGCGCAGCGACCAGGCCACGGCCCTGCGCCTCGCCATCGCCCTGTCCTCCTGGTGGCAGCGGCGCGGTCAGCAGCGCCTTGGCTTCGACGTGCTCAACCAGGTCGCCGACGTCCCCGCGCCGGGCAGCAGCCAGTGGCGCGCGGCCCGGCTGTGGCTGGGCATCCTGGCCAACGTGGGCCTGGGTCCGAGTCAAGGCCTCGCGCATCTGAGCGCGCTCATCGCCGCCTGCGAGGACGGCGAGCCGGACTCGATGCTCGCCCGGGCTCTGTGCACCCAGAGCGGCACGCTGGCGAATCTCGGCCGGCTCGACGAGGCCGCAACGCTCGCGCACCGCGCCCTCGGCCTCGCGAGGTCGCTGGATGACGCGTACTGCCAGGCGATCGCGCTGTACTGGCTCTCGGGGATCAGTCACTACCGGGGCGATCAAGCCGAGAGCCTGCGGTGGGCGCGGCAGCTCAACTCGCTCGACCGGGCGAGAGTGCCGATCCGGACCTGGATCCGCGGCCTCACGGGCCAGGTGATACCGCTCTTTGAGACGGCCGAGTACGAGGAGGCCGGGCGGCTGAGCCAGACAACGCTTGAGTTGTCGCAGGCGATCGACGACAGCGACCTGGAATCCGAAGCGCTGTTTCTCCTGGCCAGGATCGAGCTGGAAGCGGGCCGTACCGAGGCAGCCCGGACCCGGCTTAGCGAGGCGCTGACCATAGCCAAGCGAGCCGGGCGGCCGATGAGGTTCATCGACTTGCTCGACGTGTGCGGTCACTATTTCATCCGGGCTGGCGCGCCGACCGCCGCGCTGACGATCTGGGCGGCTCAGGCGATTTCCCTGCAGGCCGATCAGGTCTCTGACCCGATCGAGGACGTGCGCAGGCGGAGCGAGCCGCAGCTCAAGGCGCGCACCGAACTCGGCGAAGCCGCGGCCAAGGCCGCCGAGGATCGCGGCGCGGCGATGACGCTGCCGGTCGCCACGGAGTTCGCGCTGCTGTCGCTCGGCTCCGGCGAGCAGCCCGAGCCGATCGCCCTCGCCGGCACCGGCCCCCGCGACACCGGACTCAGCCCCCGCGACACCGGGCTCAGCCCTCGCGAGCAGGAGCTCGTTGTCCTGGTCGCCCGCGGGCTGACCGACGCGCAGATCGCCGGGCAGCTTGTCATCAGCGTCAGCACCGTGCGCTCGCACCTGGACCGAATCAGGGACAAAACGGGCTGCCGCCGCCGAGCGGACCTGACTAGGCTGGCGCTCCAGGCCGGCCTGGCCTGATGTTGCCGCGTCGGCGGGGCCTCTATCAGCAGCGTGGCCCTTCCTGCTGCTGTCTCGTGCTCGGTCGGCTAACTGGCGGGCGGGCTCGGGCTGGCACCCCCGCTCGGTTGGCTCGCCTAGTCGGCGGCGGTCGCGGGTCAGCATCCTTTCAGCCATGGGCCTGTGGGCATTAATGACCCCGTTGGTTTATTGGGTTCAGGCGGCGGGGTGAGCAGTGCCGGGACGGCAAGGCAGTTTCGACGAGAGCCTCAATGTCGCTGCGCGACGCCGTACCGGTGTGAAAATACCTCTTCGGTCACACTCCGGGAACTGTGCGCCGCCCGAGCCCTGGTGGCACCCCGGGCAAGACCGGCAGCTCAGGACAGGCGCAGGGTTCCGTGATCACGCCCGCGACCATGATCCAATGCCACTTAGCCTAAGTTGATCTTGGAGTTGAGGTGCCGCAGCGGAAACGCGGCCTGGCAAGCCGGCCGCGCTGGTGCTCATGTCGCGGGTGAGGTGGCGGTGGCTGGCGTGGCGGCTGGTGCGCGGGGGTGGCCGCATGGATGCGGGTATTGATGTTCCGGATCGGGTGTCGATTCGCGTATCCATGTTGCCGGGCCCTGGGCACCGCCCCGGCGGGCGCCTGCCCGGGCAGTGCAGCTGGCCCGGAACATGCAGGTCAGCGCATGATCAAAATAAGCTAAGCGGCATTGGACCATGATCGCGGAAACTAGCCCCGGCGCGCCCCCGGCAGGCAAGCCCCCCACCCGGCACCACCCGCACCACTCGCACCACCCGCCTCCAACGCCTCAGACTCACCCCGCACCCCTGAACCTCCAGCAACCAGCAGGGTCATCAATTGGGTAATTCGGCCCCTGCCGCCAGCCTGGCCCGCTCACGCAGTCTGTCTTTCGTCAATCGCGTCACAACTACGAGGGAGAAAATGCGATGACGTCAACAACAGCAGCACGCCAGCTTAAGTCCGGTCCGAATGGCGAGGACCATGCCGTCAGCGTGGCCGTGCAGCCGGAGCTGATGATGGACTACCAGCTGACCACGCCGTACGCGCAGGCCTCGGCCTTGCTGGCGGCCGCGCCCCTGAGCCTGAACGAGGTGGCTTTCTACACCGTGACGGCCGAGGGCGGGGTCGCGCAGGTGGCGCCCGATCCGGAGTCGGACACCGGCTGGGCCGTCAGCGACCTGGGGTTCGGGAACGGGCAGGCGACGGGGATAGCCGCCTACCTGGACTCAGACCTGTCGACCGTGGTCTTCGCCAGCACGGGCACCGGCCTTTACAGCGCGCGCAGCACCGGGCAGTGGGCGTGGGCGCCGGTCAGTCTCGGCCAGCCCGGCTGGTCGGTGCTCGGCGTCCGCACGCAGCAGTGCGCGTGGCAGGAGCTGGCGCCGGTGGTCGGCATAGCCGCGCAGGAGAAGTTCCAGCCGCCGTTCTCCCAGGTGTTCGGTCAGGTGAGCGGGCAGGCAGCGTACGCCCTGCCCGTCAACGCCGGCGGGTACTACGACTGGTCTCCTGGTCCGGTGCAGCCCGCCGGGCAGGGCGCGCCGGTACCCGGCGCCTTCGTCAGCGAGACCGGCGGCTCGATGTCGCCCGGGGTGCGGCTCGAGGTCAGCGGCAGCGCCTCGCCGGCGTTCCTCGAAGGAGTCTTCCCGGTGCTGGCAACCGCGGTGAACTCATCAGGCTGGCTTGAGGCCTTCGTGATCGACGGCAACGACGGCAACTCGCTGAACTACCTGTCGCCCGCCGGGGCGACTTTCGCCGAGGTCCCGATCGCGCAGACGCCGGGCGGCGGCGGCCAGCAGGTCACCAGCTATCCGATCGGGTCGGTCGCCGCGGTGACCGACGGCCTGGGCGTCATCCACGTGATCGCCTGCACCACGGACGGGACCGTGCTGCACGTGCGCCAGAGCGCGGACGCGCCGTCGGGCTGGGCCACCGCCGCTCCGATCGCCGCGCTCGGCGGCCCGGCCGAGCTGACCGCCGTCGCCGACCATGACGGCGACGTGCACGCCTTCGCCCGGGCCGACCGAACCGGCAAGGTCACCTGCCTCCAATTGTCGGTGGCGACCGGCGACTGGACGATCGAGGCGGTCGCCGCCGACGTGCCGCACAAGGACTACGTGCAGCAGATCGCCACGTACTCAGCGACGCTGACCGTGTCTGAGTCGGACGGCAGCACGGGCGCTGGCCTGGCGTTCACGGTGACGGCGACCGAGCCGGTGACCGTGCAGATCGACGGGAACGAGGCCGAGATCACTGATGGCATCGTCTACAGCGGCATCACCGGGCCGGACGGGCAGGTGGTGATCGTGTGGCCGACTAGCTCGCTGGCCATACCGGTGCTGTACGCGTGGTTCGAGGGGATGCCGGTCTCCGATCGCGTCGCGATCGACATGTCGGGGCCGGTCCAGGCCGCGATCAACGGCGTCAGGACCGGGGCTGAGCTGCTCGGGCTGCCGTCGGCGTCGAGCCACAAGCTCGAGTACTCGACGGGCACGGTGCTCAACGGGGTGAGCCCGGATTCCGCCGGCCAGGCGGCCGCCTCGATCGACAAGGTGATGAGGCTGACGGCCTCGCGGGTCGGGGCCGGCTCCGGGGTCGACGCGCGGCTGCATCCGTCGTCGCGGCCGCACGCCGCCAGGTACGTGGCGGACTGGGACGGGGCGCCGGTCGACCGGATCGACCGCACCGGGCTGCCTGACCAGCACTTCCTGCTGCGCTTTGACGGCAGTGGCCCTTTGCTTGAATCACTCGACGCCGGAACTGCCGCCGCGATCAGGGCTCAGACGCGCCAGGCCGGGTCGTTCCTCCCCGATGTGTCGTGGGGCGACGTGTTCGGCGCGGTGGCTGACCTGGCCGCGTCGGTGAGCACGGTCGTCGTCAAGGCGGTCGGCGACGTCATTGACGCGACGATCACCATGGTCGTCGACGGGATCACCTACGTCTGGGACGCGGCCGTGCGGGGGGCCGGGCAGTTGCTCGACCTCGTGCAGACGATCTTCGCCAGCCTCAAGGCCGACTTCTGGGCGCTGGTCGGGTGGGTCGGCTGGGTGTTCAACTGGAATGACATCCTGCTGACCCACGAGGCCATCTCCTACTTCGTGACCAACGGCCTGGACTGGACCGGCTACGGGCTCAACGCCGCTCAGGGCCTGATCAGCGATGCCATCGCCGGCCTGCAGGCCGACATCGGCGACGCGGTGTCCACGTACCTGGCTAGTCAGGTGCCGGCCGGGTCCACGCTGGCGTCGGTGAGCCAGAGCCAGCCCGCGCCGCCGGCAGGGACGGTGGTGAGCGGCGACCCGCGGAACGTTTTCGGGCGCGGCATGCGGACCCACGCAGACAGCGGGACGGTCACGCCCGGCCCGGAACCGACGACAGGCTTCTACGCGGCGGCCCAGGACCTGAACGAGTGGGCCCAGGAATACGCCAACGCCGCGCTGGGGTCCTCCCAGCTCCAGGATCTCGCCGGGGTGGTCCAGCCGACGGGGGCTAACCCGGGCGGCGTCCTTGACCAGCCGCTGGCCAAGGTCATCGAGGCGATCGGTGATACCGCTACGTGGGGGCTTGGGGTGGTGGGGAGTGGAGCTGGCACGGTGTTCGGCCTGGCGGGCGAGATCATCGACGGGCTGGACTGCCTGCTGACGCAGACCTGGGACATCCCGCTGGTCACCGACATCTACAAGTGGGTGACCGGCGGCAGCGACCTGAGCGCGCTCGACGTCATGTGCCTGCTGCTGGCGGTGCCCGCCACCATTACCTACAAGGTGATGTTCGGCGAGACGCCGATTCCCGACGAGGCGACGCTCAGCGCGATCATGGCGGCCTATCCCCCGCCGTCTTCGGCGGGTGCGGGTGCGGGTGCGGAGGCCGGTGCGGGTGCCGATGCGGGTGCGGGTGACACGCCGACGCCGCTGGAGATCGGCGTCCGGCTCGGGAACATCCTCACCGGGCTCAGCTACATCGCCTCCGGCTTCTTCGAGGCGCGAGTCGACCTGAACCTGGCGATGTGGACGCAGGTGTCCGGCTATAACAAGGTCGCGCTCCCCCGGTGCCCGGCCGACTGGCAGAGCGAGTCGTGGGCACAAGAACTCAGCCCGACATCGTGGTTCACCCGGGCGTTCATCATCTCCGAGTGCATGACCTCGATGTTCTCCGGAATGGTGACCCTCGCGCCGAACTGGCTCAACCTGGACTGCTCACAGGTAGAAGGCATGGCGAACTGGATGTGGCTCACCGGCAACCTCCAGTGGGTGCTGGACGCCTTGTCTTACTGGCTGTGGGGCACGCCCGTGCAGGCGCTGTGGGAAGGCGGCGGCCCGGCCCTCATCTCGATCTACGGAGCGGTCCAGATCATCCTGGGGATCGTCGCCTGGTGCAGGCTCGGTTCGAAGGGCTGGATGGGCTCGCTTGCCGGGCTGCTGACCTCAGTGCCGAACCTCTGCAAGTACCTGATGTCGCCGCAGGCGCAGTGGGCCGCCGACGGCATCCCTATCTGCGCCCTGATCGAGGCGGCGCTCGACGTCGACTGCAACCTCGTCGGCGGCATCTTCTACATCCTGGCCGGAGCGATCGAGAGCTAACGGCCCTGGCTGACGTGGTGCCCGGGGTGCCGGCCGTAGTGCCGCACCCCGGGTCGGGTTTATTGCTTTTCCCTCGGCGGCTTCCGGTCATTCGTGTATTCGTCGTAGCCGTAATGGCCGCCGCCAGCTACCGACAAATGGCTGTGCGAGCCCATAGTCGTCTCCGACTTCTCAGACCCGACGATGATAGCCAGCTGAACAAGAGCCTGCTGCACAGCGTTATTATCCACGTCATAACCCGCGTCACTTGCCGCCTTCACCACATGCGGGATTAGGCCGCGGACAGTGCGGCCGATATCCTTGGAGTAGAATACGTCGTAGGCGCTTTTCAAAAGGGCATCGACTACTTCATTCGCCTCTGTCAGATCGGTCTTTCCTGAGTTGTCCACCCAGCCGCCACTCAGGTTAGCGACCTCCCACAGATTCCTTCTGGCCTTCTCGGCCTTCTCGCCCTCGACGTCAGTGAAGATGAGCGGCACCGGCGTCAGGACCGCCGCGATCTTGTGGGCCTTCTCTTCTTCCTTCCGTTGCTCTTCTCTCGCCTCGGTCGCCCACCGAAGCCGCTCGTCGATGAAGGGCTGAACACCATTTTCCTTCAGCCTGTCCAGGGCTTCCGAATATTTAACTAGATCCTCTTGATCCTCGCGTCTCTCCGCAGATGACAATCGCGTCTCAAGATTCTGGAGCTCCGTATTGTAAGCGCCCTCGGCGGTTTCACGAATCCGCTGAAGCTCTTTTTCCTGCGCCCTCTTTTCCTTCTCCCTCTGCCATTCCTCTTCCTTCTTGAGCCGATCCTGCTGCTCCACGACCAGGATCTTCTCAGAGGCGACGATCGCCCCTTCGAGGGTATTCAGCTGCGCCAAGATCTGAGTGCTCTTCTGACCGCCCTGCTTGAGAGTGAGCGAGCCATTCTCAAGGCGCGTCTGGACCTCGCCCAGCACTTTCCTGGCATAGGCGACGTTCTCGGCCGTGACACCGTCTTCCAGGTTCTGCCGGCATTCTTCTGAGCTGGTCCAGCGTCGCCATGCGGTCTGACGCGACCTGATTCCCCATGACCTGACCTCCGTCCTGTTCTCTCTCGTGCCTGGTGGCTTAGTCCGCACCCGAGGACTTGGCATGCTCGAGCAACAGGGCACTGATGGCCTGGATCTCGGCGATCAACTCGTCACCGTCGACTTCCTGGTCCTGGTCCGCGCGCAAGATCTGCGTGAAGAACTCGTCGACTACCGCGGCCGCGATCGGGGCCGCGCTACCGGGACCCCACTCGCTGACGGCACTGACCCTGGCCCAGATGTCGTTCCAGACCCGCGCGCGCTCCTCGGACGTGAGCTCGGTGTCGGCGACGTCTTCCAGGACCAGCGCGTACACGGCGCCCGCGCGCTCTTCAGTCGTCTCCGCCCCGTTGAACTCGGCCTCATCGGCTTCTGCCGCCTCCGACGGCACGGGGAAGGCGATCGAGCTGACGACCCAGCCCCGGGTTCGGTCATCAGGCAAGACGCCAGCCGACAGCACGTATTTCCAGACGCCGTCAACGCTGTCATAGCCCTGCCACCAGTCGGCGTAGCCGTCGACCGGCCCGATCGAGCCGAACCTCGGCTCGTCATAAGGCTCCGCGTACCCGGCGGGCTCGTACTGAGCCGAGGCGGCGTCCTGCTCCCAGCCAGTGAGCAGCCCTTGGAGGAACGTCTCAATCTCGCCAGTGCCCATTTCCTCTGAGTAGCTGCTGACGCAACCCCAGAACCGGAAGTACTGCTCCGAGTCAAGCCACCCGCCGGTCACCTGCCCGGCCGCGTCCGCCTGCTGCTCCAGGTGGAACGCGCCCCGGAACACTTCATCGTTGTCATCTGTGAGCCAGGCGAAGTCCGTCGCCTGCGGAAAGAACTCCCCAAGCCGGTCGATCAGGTCTGCCCGGCCGCCCTTATCTTTCAGCTGCATCAACAGGTGCCTGGCCTTGGGCACCAGCCCGTAGTCCGCCGCCATCCAGCAGCGCCCCTTCCATCACCGCAGCCGATGCCCGAGGCCGCGCGTGCCGTCGCCGACTTCCCTGCGACGTTATCTGCCCATCCCTCACGTCTCGGTGCACTTATGGCGACAATTGATGCAATTTCTCCTGCTCTTTCCGGCACCGCTGCGCGTGCTGGCCGGGGCAGGCCCCGGGCGGGTCCCGGCAGGCCCAGCAATGCCACATCGGTGGCGCCGCAGCGCCAGCAATGTGACGAGGGTGCGGCCTATCGGGGTGAGGCTGTTCTCGCAGGAGGGTTTTCGTGTTCTGAGAGGAGGGTTTCCGCATCTAGGAGAGTTGACCGGACTATACGACGACGACCCTCCTTCATGCGACAACGCTCCTTCAGGAACCCGGAAACCCTCCCCGGTAAGGACGAGAGCCCTCCCGGACACGACAACTCTCCTCCCAGGGGGACGAAAACCCTCCCGGAAACGGCACCACCCAGCTGGCTCACCCCGAAAGAGCCTCGCCCATGTGACAAGCTGGGCCTCGAACAACCGGGGTCCCCTGCCGAACCTGCGCGTCGGCTATGCGCGAGCCCATGGCGCCTCGAAGATCCTCCCGAAGCGTGATTACGGCCACGGCGACCTCAAGCAACGGCTCAGAGGGCGGCCTGGCGGCGCAGCCGCCACACGGTTGCAATCGATACGGCGATCGAAATGATTGCCAGCGCCAAGGCCCAGTAATACAGCTCCGGTCGGAGTTGAAAGAGAGCCTGGATGACTAGCGTGCTGTAGGCGAGAGTGAGCCACATGGCCACCGCTGCCATCGGACGCGCATCCACGACGGCGAATGCGATCGCGCCGACAATTATCGCGTAGATGACGATCGCGTAGAAGGCGATGAGGTACGGCCACTCCGCCGCCGTGGCGATATAGGACAGCTCGCGAGCCACGAAAAGCACTGCTACCAGCCAGAGCCATAGACGCGGCAGGCGCATGCCTCCAGAAGCCAGGATCGCAGTCAGGACCAGCGCCAGCACCGGTGCGATAGCTCCCGCCTCGCTGCCAGGCGGCTGGTATACCCACAGGCCGGCGGTCACCAGCGCGACCACCCTGGCGGCTGCGCGCCACCTGGACCAGACAGCGATCATGACTATCAGGGTCAGCAACCCGGTGACGGCGCCGGTCCACGTACCCGGAATCGGGATGAAGGGGTCACCACCCCACCGGTCGTCGAACGTGGCCAGGCCCATCGCCGCGTACGGGCCGAGTATGAGCATGGCAGCGAAGAGCCCGACCTGGCGCAGGCTCGCCGCCAGCCCAACTCGCTCGCCCTGGCCGGCGCGGACCCGCAGTCCGCCGATGATCAGGGTCTTCGCTTCCCGCGCCGATGGCCACGAGCGACCCCGCGTGTCAGCCTCCAGGACGGTGCCGAGTATCTCCTCGCCCCGGTCGGCCAGGTACCAGCCGGGGTAGGCGCGCAGCAGCCTGCGGTATCGCCGCTCCAGCGCGCTCATGCCGTGGCCGCCTTCCTGGCGGTCACGCTCGCGCCGGCGCGGCGCGCGCTGCCGGTGACCACGCGGGCCGCCTCGGCCATGCGCTCGGCCTCCGCGTGCAACGCGGTCGTGCCAGCGTCGGTCAGCCCGTAGGAGCGCCGCGCCCGGCCGTTGACGATCTCCTCGCTGATCAGCCGCACGTAGCCCTCGGCCGCCAGCCGGTCTAGCGCCGTGTACAAGGTGCCGGTGGCCAGCCGGACCCGGTTGTCGGAAAGCTCGGCGGACCGCTTGATAATCCCGTAGCCGTGCAATGGCCCGTCCAGCAGGCTGGCGAGCACGAAGTAGGTCGGTTCTCGCATTGGTACGATACTCATGCAGCCACCATAAGTAGATGACTTGCATATAGTCAATAGCGTCTCGTCTGGGTCGGGGTCACCCGCCGCGCTCCGCGGGACGACCGGCCTCCTCCCAGTGCCCGCCTGGCGACCTGCCAGAGCGCGCAGGCGGCGTCTAACCCAGCCAGGCCGGGCCGACGCAAGCGGGGGAGTTCGCGCTGCTCACCCCACCCCACTCCGGTCCGATCATTACCGGCATTTGATTACATGATTGAACTAGGTAAGGCGTTTACCAAACGCTGGTCAGGAGAAAGCGAGCTGGCGCGCCAGTAGCATTTTTCGCTAGTAGTATTCCTAGGTACTGAGCCTGCGGGAGGCATCGCCCGCTTAATCTACGAGATAGGGCATTCTGCACAATGGATCAGCAGATATCGTCGCGACTCGAGGCCGACCTGTTCTTGCTGCACGCGCCCAGCGTCTACGACTTCCGTGAGCGCGACGACATGCTGTTCGCCTATCTGAGCGACAGCGACAGCGTCAATGTGACCTCGATCTACGAGATGTATCCGATCGGCTGGTTCTCCATCAAGCAGCGGCTGGCCGATCACGGATTTGATGCGAAGATCGTGAATATCGCCTCGCTCATGCTCATGTACCCGGAACTCGACATCGAGCGGCTGCTCGGCCGTCTCGAAGCGCCGATCTTCGGGTTCGACCTGCATTGGATGACGCAGTGCAACGGCGCCATCGAACTCGCGTCGCTGCTGAAGAAGGTGCATCCCGATGCGCTGACCATCTTCGGCGGCATCTCGGCGACGTACTATGCCGATCAGCTGATCACGTACCCCAGCGTCGATGTCGTGGTCCAGGGTTACGACACCCTCGACCCGGTGACCGAGCTCGTCCGATCCGTTCGGCACGGCGACCGTGACCTGCGGTCGATCCCCAACCTGCTGTTCAAGACGGGCGGCGAGGTCCAGGCCACCGGCTTTACTCACAAGCCAGCCTCGAATTACAACGATGTGCCCAATGACTGGTCGTATTACCGCCAGACGGCGGGGTCGGGGCCGTCGGTGTCCAAGCTCATCATGACTTTGCCGAATACCGGCTGCGCGCATGACTGCGGCTGGTGCGGCGGATCACGGTTCGCGTACCGCAACATCATGGGCGTGCACAAAACGCTGATCCAGAAAGATCACAACCACATCGTCGAGGAACTCCGCACCATGAAGGAGGCGGCGACGCGTACCTCGATTTACGCGCTTCAGTGCTATTCGGAGAACAAGGTGCGGATGCACCAGTACCTGGACGCGGTGAAAGAGGTTGGCTACAGCAGCGTCTTCTTCGAGCAGTTCAACCTGACGCCACCCGACACGCTCAAGAAGATGGGCGAGTCGACCGCGTCCTACATCATGCTGTCCCCGGAATCCCACGATCCGAAGATCAGTAAGGCAGCGGGCCGGGGGACCTACACGATGGAGGAAATGGAAAACTGGATCCCCCGCGCCATGGACGCTGGCGTCAAGGGAGTCATGATCTGGTTCTTCATCGGCATGCCCTACCAGGACCGGCAGTCGGTGATGGACACGGTCGCCTACTCCGAGCGGCTGATCCGCAAGTTCGGCGGCCGGGCCGCCCTGCCGCTCATCTGCCCTATGGTGCCGTTTCTCGATCCTGGCTGCCGCTTCTTCGAGGAGCCTGAGCAAAATGGCTACCGCATCTTCCATCGCACCCTGGAAGAGCACCGCCAGGCCATGGTGGAGCCGCTGTGGCACCGGCGGCTGAACTACGAGACTGACTGGCTTGACCGGCGCCAGCTGCAGGATGTCTCCTACGAGGCGATCGCCCGGCTCGTGGAGATCAAGGGCGAGTTCGGGGTACTGCCGTCCGAATTCTGCCAGGCCATACTGACCACCATCGACGAGACCAAGGGGCTGCTCGCCGAGATCGAGCGCGCGCTGCTCCTGGACGGCACGCTGCCCGCCGGGCTGCGGAACGACATGCGCGCCTACAACCGCAAGATCCTCGCCTATTCCAGTGACCAGATCGTGCCGGTAAGGCGCCCGTTCGGCGGCCGGTGGTTCGACGACGTCACCGTCCCGCAGGAGATGATCCGCGACCTCCTGGCGACGCCGCGCTGCGCGCCAGCGCGCGAAGTGCCAGCCCGCGACCTGCCGGCCCTCTCGGCAACTCTCTAAGCGCCCCGGGCTGGCCTCCAGTGTCGCGGCGGCAGGGCCAGGAGCGGCACGGCCAGGCCCCTCGTCGTGGCATGGGTGGGGCTCTTTCTGGGTGAGCCAGCCCGGTGGTGCCGTGCCCGGGAGGGTTCTCGTCCTTGCCGTGGAGGGTTTCCGGGTTCCTGAAGGAGTGTTGTCGCATGAAGGAGGGTTGTCGTCGTATAGCCCGGTCAACTCTCCTAGATGCGGAAACCCTCCTGCACGAACCCGAAAACCCTCCTGCGAGAACAGTCTCACCCCGAAAGAGCCGCACCCAGGTGACATTGCTTGGCCCGCCAGAGCCGCCGGCCCAGTGGTCCGGGCTAGCGGATGTGGAGCGGAAGTGTGCGCGGGCCGCGGACCTGGCCGGATGACCAGGTCACTCCGGCTGGATCGGCGATGCTGAACTCGCCGATCCGTTCCAGCCACGTCTCGAGCGCGACCCTGAGCTCCATCCGGCCCAGGTGTGATCCCAGGCAACGATGAATTCCGATGCCGAAAGCAGCGTGCCGGTTGATCTGGCGGTCAAGGACGACCTCGTCGGCGCGATCGAACTGAGCCGGGTCGCGATTGGCCGCCGGGAACGACAGCAGCACCCAGTCCTCCGCTTTCATCTGCGCATCGCGGAACTGGAGGTCTTCGGAGACCAGCCTGGCCATGGTCACCGGGGCGTAGGCGCGCAGGAACTCCTCCATCGCGGTCGGCAGCAGGTCAGGGTCGGCCCGTAGCAGTTCCCGGTCAGCGGGGTTCGCGGCGAGATGCCACAAGGAAGCGCCGATCGCGCTGGCCGTCGTGTCGATGCCCGCGATGAGCAGCAGGGCCATCGTGCCGACGACGTGCGACGCGCTGAGCTTGCGGCCGTCCAGCTCGGCATTGATCAGGAACGTGGTCAGGTCGTCACGCGGACTGTCCAGATGGTCGTGCACCTGCGCGAGCAGGTAGTAGTACAGCGCCGACATCTGGGTGACGCGCTTGTCCTCCGGCACATTGATGCCCTGGAGCTTGTTCTCAGCGAACTCACGGAACTGCGGTCCGTCGTCGACCGGGAAGCCCAGCATGTCGGCGATGACCCGCACCGGGATCTGGTGGGCGTACCCGGCGGCGGCGTCCACGATGTCCTGGCCGTCGAAGGCATCGATGAGCCCATGGCAGAACGCCCGGGTCGCGGGCTCCAGCTTGCTCACCGCGGTCTTGGTGAAGGCGGGCAGCAGCAGCTTGCGGGAGTCGTGATGAAACGGCGGGTCAGAGGTGATCGGCGGCGAGCCGCCGATCGGGGCGATCTCGGGCGGCGGCCGGAAGTTGCCCATGATGATCGCCCTGGATGAGAACCTCTCGGTGTCATAGGCGATCTCGGCGACGTCGGCGTACCTCGTCGGCAGCCACGCGCCGCCGAACCGGTCCGTGTGCGCGATCGGGCAGCGCTGGCGCAAGTCGTCCTGGATCGGGTAGGGGTCGGCTGCCCACTCGGGCTCGGTATGGGAGAAGTCGGTCGTCCAATCCGTCACCCGGCCGGTGATGATCTCGCTGCGAACGCCAGGGGTCTCCCCTTCGCGCTTCTCCCATCGGTCCCTGCTCAGGCGGTTGCCGGCGGCCGTCACTCCCCGCCCACCTGCCCTTCCCCCTCGTCCAGCTTGATGGCCTGCTCAGGGCAGTTCAGCGCCGCGCGCCGCGCGTCGGGCTCGGCCGGGCGCGGGACGACGCCGTCGCCGAGCACTCTCCCGTAGCCCTCATCGTCGTCGTCGAACAGGTCAGGAGCGAGGTCATAGCAGCGCCCGTGCCCCTGGCACAGGCCGGCGTCGATCCGCAGTTTCACTTCGGTGTCCCCCTTGCTAGCCCGCGAGTGAGGCTATACCTGCGGCCGGCGCGCTGGCCGCGAATTAGGCCGTTCATTTACAGTCATTTTCATAAGTCATTATTATGCCTTCTCGTTTACCAGCCGCTACCCCGGGAATGGCCGGTTACACGCGAACAGCGTCCTTGAGGCAGTATTCCCTGTAACCGAGAGGAGCTTCGTCCGTGGGATTGTCAATTCCCGACGTCGCCGCCCACAGCACTGAGCGCTACGGAACCGGCTACGCCGCCGTGGCTTCGCCGTTCTCTATGGACCTGGAGGTCTTCCGCGACCTGGGACATCGCCTCGTAGAGGCACTCGCCTCCTATCTCGACAAACTGCCCCAGGAGCCGGTTTATCGGCCCATGCCAGCGGAAGTACGGCATGAACTCGAGGAAATGACTATTCCTGCCGACGGAGCGCCCGCAGCGGAGGTCGTCGAGAGTTTTTTCCGCTTGGTGCTGCCTTACGGGCGCGGCCAGAATCATCCGTGTTTCGCCGCGTTCGTCGACCCGGCGGCATCGCGGCTGAGCATGCTCGCGGCATTTGCGGCGGCGGCAACTAATACCAGTGGCTCGGGCGGTAATTACGCGGCGATCTACGTCGAGCGGGCGGTCGTCAGGTGGCTGATGGAGCTCGTCGGCTTCCCGGTGGCTGGCAGCGACGGGGTACTGCTCGGCGGCGGTTCTGACGCGAACCGGCACTGCCTGGAGGTGGCCAGGTACTGGGGGGCCATGCAGGCGGGCTGGGACGTCAGGACCGAGGGCCTGCAGGGACATCAGCGGCTCACCATGTACATGTCGGCCGAGGGCCACTCCTGCCTGGAGAAGGCGGCGTTCACGCTCGGGCTCGGCGCGCCGCGCAAGGTCATCACCGGGCCGGACTTCCGGATGGACCTGGCCGACCTGCGGGCGGCGGTCGCGGCGGACCGCAAGGCGGGCCACCGCCCGTTCCTGGTCGCGGCAAACGCCGGCAGCGTCAAGACCGGTGCCATCGACCCGTTCGACGAGCTGGCTGACTTCTGCGCCGGCGAGGGGCTCTGGCTGCACGCGGACGGCGCCTACGGCGGCTTCGGGGCACTCGACCCGCGCCTGCGGCCCTGGTACGCGGGACTGGAGCGCGCCGACTCGATCGCGCTCGACCCGCATAAGTGGCTGGCCGTGGCCATCGGCTGCAGTTGTGCCATGATCAGGCAGGGCTCGCTGCTCGAGGACACCTACAAGCTCATCCCCTCCTACCTCAGGTTCCAGCCGGGACAGGGCTTCAACGGCGACGTCTGGTACTCGCACCGGTGCGCCGAGCAGACCAGGGACTCCGGGCGCGCGCTCAAGACCTTCTGGAACATCAGGCAGGCAGGGGTGTCCGGGCTGACCGCGCACGTGCGGCGGCATATCGACCTGGCCCGCTACCTCGAGGAAGTCGTCGAGGCCAGCCCCGACCTGGAGCTGCTGGCGGCCGGGCCGCTCACCTCGGTGTGCTTCCGCTACGTGCCCGCCAGCCTGCGCGGTGACGACGACGCCCTCGACCAGCTCAACCAGGCGATCATGTCGGACGTCCAGCTCGGGGGCCGGGCGTTCCTCGCCGGCACCGACATCCACGGGCGCTTCGCGCTCCGCTCGTGCGCCTTGCACTACGAACTCGACGAGACGCACGTAGCCGCGATCGTCGACGCCGTCCGCGACGCCGGCCACCGCCGGATCAGCCCCGGTGCCCTGCCGCAGCCAGGCACCGGTACCGGCACCGAGGACATCGACGCCGCCCTGTCGGCCACCGCCGTGCCGGCCGGAGTGCTGGCAGAGGAGGACGTCACATGCGCCTGACCGCGAGCCGCTCCAGCGCCGGCACCTATCCGGGGACGGCCGCCGCACCCGTCCGCCCCACGCCGGCAGCGCAGGCCCGCTTCGCGCTCGCGCTCGCGGCGGCCAAGACGGCGGGGATCGCGTCCCGGGTACTCAAGTTCGGCGGCGGCACCAGCTACCCCGGCAAGATCGCCCGGCGGATCGATCCCGACGTGCTGGCTAAGATCACCGCCGCGAGCGACGCCCGCACGGTGATGATCACCGGGAGCAACGGCAAGACGACGTCCTGCCGCATGCTCGCTGCCCTGGCCCGGGCGGGCGAGGTCAAGGTCACCCAGAACCGGTCGGGCTCCAACCTCGTGCCCGGCGTGATCACGGCGGCGGTACGGGGCACGAACCTGCGCGGCCGGGTGGACGCCCAGTTGCTGCTGCTGGAGGTCGACGAGGCGACGGTGCGGCTGGTAGCGCCCGAGCTGCAGCCGGACGCGCTGGTCATCACCAACATCTTCCGCGACCAGCTCGACCGGTTCGGCGAGCTGTACGCGATGGCGGGCAAGCTGGCGGCCGTCATCGAGTCGCTGCCGGCCACGGCCACCGTCGTGCTCAACGGCGACGATCCGCTCGTGGCCAGCCTCGCCCCGCACGCGCGGGCCAGAAGGCTCTACTTCGGCGTCCAGGCCGGCCTCGGCGAGGCAGCCAGCCAGGTGCCCGAGCACGCCGCGGACAGCATCCGCTGCGTGCGCTGCCAGCACCAGCTGACGTACCGCGCCGTCTACCTGTCGCACCTCGGGGACTATGAGTGCCCGCAGTGCGGTACCGCCAGGCCGCCGCTCGACATCGCGGTCACCGCGATCCAGCCTGCCGCCAACGGCGGCGCCGAGATCAAGATCGAGACGCCGGCCGGCGCTTTCCCGCTCGACCTGCCCCTGGCCGGACTGCACAACGTGTACAACGTCGCCGCCGCCGTGGCCGCCGCGACCGCGCTGTCGATCCCGCAGCCAGCGGACACCGATCAGGCTCGCCAGGCGCTGGCCGGCCTGCGGCCGGCCTTCGGCCGCCTGGAAGAGATCCAGGCCGGTGACCGGCGGATAGTGCTCGCCTTCGTCAAGAACCCCACCGCCTACAACACCACGCTGCGTGAGGTGCTGCGGCAGCCAGGACCCAAGCACGTGCTGGCCGCGCACAGCAACACCGCTGTTGACGGGGAGGACTTCGCCTGGCTCTGGGACGTGGACCTGGAACAGCTCGTGCCGCAACTGGCGGGCCTGACGGTGAGCGGGACCAGGGCCGAGGAGGTCGCGCTGCGCTTCAAGTACGCGGGCGCGCGGCCGGACGCGATCAGGGTGCTGCCCGCTCGCTCCGAGGCCCTGCAGGCCGCGCTGGACGCGACGCCGGCCGGCGAGCCGCTCTACATCCTCGCTGGCTACACCCCCATGCGCGAGCTCCGGGGCATCATGCAGCGGCGCGGATGGGTGGCGCCCTCATGGAAGGAATAGGCGCGATGACCTCACCGCCGACGGTCCGCATCTGCCACCTGTATCCGAGGCTGCTCAGCGTGGCCGGCGACCGGGGGAACCTCTTCGCCATCATGCAGCGCTGCGCGTGGCGCGGGATCTCGACCGCCGTGACCGAGGCCGACGCCGGAGAAGTGCCCGACTTCAGCCAGTCCGACCTGATCTTGCTGCACGGCGCCCAGGACCGCGAGATGACCGAGGCGGCCCGTGACATCACGGCGAAGGCCGGCCCGCTCACCAGCGCGATCGAGGATGGCGTCGTCGTGCTGGCCGTCTGCGCCGGCTACCAGTTGCTGGGCAACTACTACGCGCCCGCGGACGGCCCCACACTGCACGGCCTTGGCGTGCTCGACGTGGCCACCGAGGGCGGCCCGCAGCGGTTCATCGGGCACGCGGCGGTGGAATGCAACCTGGGCGATGGCCAGCCGCACCAGCTGACTGGGTTCGAGAATCACAGCGGCCGCACCTACCTGGGCGAAAGGGCCGAGCCGCTCGGGCGGATGGTCGCCGGCGGCGGCAACAACGGCGAGGACGGCACCGAGGGCGCCCGCTACAAGGACGTGTACGCCACTTACCTGCACGGCCCGCTGCTGCCGAAGAACCCGTGGCTGACCGACCACCTGATCGGCCGGGCTCTGTCGCACCGCTACCGCGACGTCGGCCCGCTCGCACCGCTGCCTGACCACGAGGAGGCGCGGGCCCACGCCGCAGCCCTCCGCCTGGCCCAGGCGCCCCACCCCAAAGCCGGTCCCGGAAGAGCCAGCCTAAGAAAAGCCAGCCCAAGAAAAGCCAGCACAGTGAAAACGATCAAGGAGGCACGGTGGACTTCTCGCTGACCGCCGAGCAGCGCGAGCTGACCGAGGCGGCCGCCGACTTCGCCCGGCGGGAACTCAACGATGACCTCGTCAAGCGCGAGGACACCGGTGAGTTCCCCCGCGACCTGTGGCGGGCCTGCGCCAAGTTCGGGATCCTCGGCCTGCCGGTCCCGGCCGAGTTCGGCGGCTCGGGCACCGACATCGTCACCACCGCGCTGATCATGGAAGCCCTCGGCTACGGCTGCAGGGACAACGGGCTGCATTTCTCGCTCAACGCGCAGCTGTGGAGCGTGCAGCACCCGATCATCACCTTCGGCAGCCAGGAGCAGAAGCAGGCCTACCTGCCGCCCATGGTGTCCGGGGACCTCATCGGCGGGCACGCGATGACCGAGCCGGGCTCCGGGTCCGATGCCCTGCACATGCGCACCCGCGCCGAGCGCCGGGGCGATCACTACCTGCTGAACGGGTCCAAGCAGTTCATCACCAACGCACCTGTCTCCGGCGTGCTGCTGGTCTACGCGTCGGTCGCGGGCACGCCCGGCATCAGCGGCCTGTCCGCGTTCCTCGTCGACGCCGGCACGCCTGGCCTGATGATCAGCAGCAACTTCGCGAAGATGGGCCTGCGCACCTCCCCCATGGGCGAGGTCGCGCTGACCGATTGCCTGGTGCCCGCCTCGTGCCGGCTCGGTCCCGAGGGCGCCGGCATGGCGATCTTCAACTCCTCAATGGAGTGGGAGCGCAGCTGCCTGCTCTCCAGCGCGGCTGGCGCGATGCGGCGGCAACTCGAGGAGTGCGTGGCCTTCGCTCGCTCGCGCGAGCAGTTCGGCCAGCCCATCGGGAAGTTCCAGGCCGTGTCTGGGAAGCTCGCCGACATGTACGTCCGGCTGGAAGCGGCGCGGCTGCTGATCTACCGGGTCGCCTGGATGAAGCAGCAGGGCAAGGCCGCCCCGGCCGAGGCGGCGGCGGCGAAGCTCTTCACCAGCGAGGCCTGGGTGCAGTCAAGCCGGGACGCGATCCAGATCCACGGCGCCACCGGCTACATGAAGGAGTCGGGGATCGAGCGAGATCTCCGCGACGCGCTCGCCAGCACGATCTACTCCGGCACGTCGGAGATCCAGCAGGTAGTCATCGCCCGGATGCTCGGGCTCTGACCCCCGGACCGCCCGGGCAACGCGAGAAGGAGACCTCAATGGCACATCTGCTGCAGGGACTGCTGACCGAGACCGCGGCGCGCCAGCCGCGGCGCCCGGCGGTGTCAGCCGACGGCTGCGTGCTCACCTACGCCGAGCTTGACCAGCTGAGCAACAAGGTGGCCAGGTCACTGCTGCGCCTCGGCGTGGCGCCGGGCGACCGGGTGGCGATCCTCGCGCCCAAGTCGGCCGCCTCGATCGTCGCGGTCTACGGCGCGCTCAAGGCCGGCGCGTGCTACATCCCGCTGGACAGCAAGGCCCCGGCGGAGCGGCTCGGCTACGTGCTCCAGGACAGCGGCGCCGTCCTGATCATCGCCGACGAGACCAGGATGGCGCAGGCGACCGAGCTGACGGCTCGCGGGCCAGGGGTGCGCTGCCTGACCGTGGCGGACGCGCCCAGCCTGACCTCGCCCGGCCCGCCCACGGTCGCCGACGGGGCCGAAACCCGCGACCTCGCCGTGACGCCATGGGCCTCGGTACTCGCCGAGGCGCCCGAACCACCCGCCGCCGAACTCGCCATCGAGACCGACCTCGCCTACATCCTCTACACCTCGGGATCGACCGGCGCTCCCAAGGGCGTGATGATCTCGCACCGCAACTCGCTCACGTTCGTCGACTGGGCGACGGCGGCCGCCGGCCTGGACGAGGCGGACCGCGTGTGCAGCCCGGCGCCGCTGCACTTCGACCTGTCCGTCTTCGACGTGTACGCCAGCTGCCAGGCCGGCGCCTGCCTCACCGTGATCCCGGACCGCACGACCACCTTCCCGGTGTCGATCACGAGCTGGCTGGAGAAGGAGCAGATCAGCGTCTGGTACTCGGTGCCTTCCCTGCTCACGCTGCTGGCCTGCTTCGGGGGCTTGAGTCAGTTCGACCTGTCGCGGCTGCGGACGGTGATCTTCGCCGGGGAAGTATTTCAGCCTAAATATCTTGCTCGCCTCATGGCTGAGCTGCCCCTCCCCCGCTACCTCAACTGGTACGGGCCGACCGAGACCAACGTGTGCACCGCGTACGAGGTGTTCGCGCGGGCGGCCGAGCTGGGGCCGGTCCCGATCGGGAAAGCCTGCGCCAACACCGAGGTCTTCGCGGTCACCAGCGACGGCGGCCGCGTGTCCCGGGCCGGCGAGGAAGGCGAGCTTTACGTGCGCGGCCCGTCGCTGATGCGCGGGTACTGGGGCCAGCCGGACAAGACGCGCGAGGTGCTCGGCCCGACCCGCTGCGGCCAGGGTCCGATGAGCTGGTCTACCGGACCGGCGACCTAGTGACCCTGGAAGCCGACGGCAACTACGCCTACGTAGGCCGCCGCGACGCCATGGTGAAAGTGCGCGGCTACCGGGTCGAACTCGGCGAGGTCGAGGCCGTGCTCTACAAGCACCCGTCCGTCGCCGACGCGGTGGTGCTGCCGGTGCCCGACGAGCTGCTCGGCAGCCGGCTGCGCGCGGTCGTCGTGGCAGCCGCTGACGACGGCCTCACCCGCGAGGACGTGCTCGAGCACTGCAGGCAGTGGCTACCCGGCTACATGGTGCCCGAGGTGGTCGAGTTCCGCGCGGCGCTGCCAAGGACCTCCACCGGCAAAGTCGACCGCGCGGGCCTCGCGGCCGAGCACGCCGACCCCGAACTCGCGGAAACCCATTAACAAATCCCACGATGAAAGGTGCTCCACATGGAATCCATCGTTAATGACTACATCAGCCGGGAGCTGGTCCAGGACCCGTCCCAGCTTCCCCTGCGCGACGACACGCAACTGCTCGAGAGCGGCATCCTTGACTCGCTGAGCCTGCTGCAGCTCGTGGTGTTCCTCGAGGAGCGGTTCGGGATCACTGTCGGCGACACCGACTTGCTGCCTGAGCACTTCGCCAGCGTGCAGACGATCTGTGCCTACCTGCGCGCGCGGGAGCCGCGGAAGGAGGCGGCCGCACGTGGCTAGTGGTCGTGCCTCGAGGTTGGCGCGCGCCGTGGAGCCCGCCATCTACTGGGTGGCGGTCGCGCCGGTGCTTGCCGTGCTGCCAGGGGCTCTCGGCTACCGCGTCGCGTGCTGGCGCGGCGACTGGCTGCGCCGCCAGCAGCCGGCCAAGCGCGCCGAGCTTGCCCGCAACCTGCGGCTGCTCGACTCACCGCTCAGCGGGACGGCGGAGCAGGGGGCGATCAGGGACTGGTTCCGCGGGTCGTCCTGCGAGGCGGTGGACGTGGCCCGGCTGCGGCTCTTCGGGGCGCGACCGCTGCGGCGGCTCGTGAAGATCAGGGGCCGGGACCAGCTTGAGGCCGCACTCGCCGGCGGCAAGGGAGCCATTTTGTGCAGTGCTCACTTCGGCTCCTACGACTGCGCGTTCTCGGTGCTGGGGCCGAGCGGGTTCCCGGTCACGACGATCGGCCGCTGGCAGCACAAGTACACGGCAGGGATGTCCGGGGCCGAACGCCGCTTCTGGGAACTGGCCTACGCCAGGCCACTGCAACGCCGGCGGCACCGGCCCAACATCGAGCCGTGGCCGGGCCGGGTCGAGGTCGCGGCCAAGGCGGCGGCCGTGCTGCGGGCGGGTGAGGTGGTCACGATCTCGATCGACGTGCCGCCGCTCGACAGTGACAGGGCGAGGGCGATCGAGGTGCCGTTCCTGGGCGGGCGGGCCCGGCTCCTGCCGGGCGTGGCCACGCTGGCGAAGCTGACCGGGGCTCCGGTGCTGATGTGCTTCCTGCACCGTTCCTCCGATTACCGGCACCAGGTTCTGGAAATCTCGGCGCCTGTGCCGATGGAAGGCAACGTGGCAACCGCGTTCGCCCGCTGCGCGGCGGGGGTGAGCGCGGCCATCACCAGGAACCCTTCGCACTGGGCCTACTTCGCCAGCTCAGGCGACCTGGCGACGCTGGGCCTGGCCTCGCCGGTGTCTGTGCCGGGGCCGGTGTCTGTGCCGGGGCCGGCGGCTGTGCCGGGGCCGGCGGCTGTGCCGGGGCCGGCGGCTGTGCCGGGGCCGGCGGCTGTGCCGGGGCCTGCGGCTGTGCCGGGGCCGGCGGCTGTGCCGGCGGGCGGGGTGGGCCCGGCGGGCGGGCTGGTCCAGTTCGGCGACGAGCCTCATTCGGGGTGAGGCTGCTCTCGCAGGAGGGTTTTCGGGTTCGTGCAGGAGGGTTTCCGCATCTAGGAGAGTTGACGCCCCCAACACAATAGATAACTTCTGTTTTGATGTGACGCTGGGTTACCGGCGGCTTGAGTTGCCGGGGCGTGCGCGGTGAGATTGGGGCGGGCGGGTGCGGGCGGGGGGTCAGCTTGCGGCGGGGTCCTGGCGTGCGCGGCGCTGGGCTCTGGTGGTTCCGGACGCGCGGCCGCCGCGGGCGCGGTAGGCGCGCTGGCGGCAGGCGGGCGAGCACCAGGTCATCGGGCGGCCGGCGCCGGGCAGCGGGCGCGGCAGCGGCTGGCGGCAGCCGGCGCATTTCCTCATGCCGAATATCGTAACGCGCCGTGTCACGGCATGCCGGGGGGCGGCGCCCGGGGTGCCGGGCGGGCCTGCGGGCGGTGCCGGAACGGCGGGTCGCGGTCCTTGCGGGCGGGGGCACGGGCGTGTCACTGACTGGATCCGACATTGCGGGTAGTATGTTTATGGCATGGCTGGGCGTGCGCGTGCTGGCGGCGGCGAGCACGCCGCGCGGATCAACGCCGCCGCCGGGCTGGCCGGGGCCGGGATGCCGGCGGCGGAGGCCGCGCGGGTGCTGGCCGCCCGGTTCGGTTGCTCCCAGCGGCAGGCCCGCCGGTATGTCGACCAGGCCGCGCGGTCGGGCCGGGTGCCGGTTCCCGAGGAAGCCGCGGTGTTCACGGTCAAGGTGCCGGCCCGGCTGGCGGACGCGGTCCGCGAGCATGCCCGGGCGTCGGGGCGGACGATCTCCGCCGTGGCCGCCCAGGCACTGGAGGAATTCCTGGAGCGGGGCCGCAGAAACCATCCCCGCAGGTGAGCGAACGGACGGTCGAGACGGAATTCGTCTTCGGCCGCCACGCGGCCACGGAACTGTCAGTGGCCTACGCCATTCTCGTACCGCAGCGGCAGGCCCGGATCCGGGCCGGCCAGGAAGGACGGCCGCCCCGTGACCAGCGCGGCGATCTACGCCCGGGTGTCCAGCGCCCGGCAGAAGAAAGACCAGACGATCGGCTCCCAGACCCAGGCGCTGCGCGACCACGCCGGGCAGAACCGGCTTGACGTCCCGCCGGAGTGGGTGTTCCAGGACGAGGGCCACTCCGGGGCGACCCTGGTCCGGCCCGGGCTGGAGGCCCTGCGCGACCTGGCCGCCCAGGGCTGCCTGGACGTGATCTTGTGCTACTCCCCGGACCGGCTCGCCCGCAAGTTCGCCTTCCAGGCGCTGCTGCCCGGGGAGTTCTCCCGGGCTGGCGTGCGGGTGGAGTTCATCAAGGGCCCGCGCGGCGACAGCCCGGAGGACCAGCTGCTGGCCCAGTTCCAGGGCATGTTCGCCGAGTACGAGAAAGCCCAGCTGATGGAGCGGTACCGGCGCGGCAAGGCGCACCGCGCCCGCACCGGGTCGGTGAACGTGCTGTCCGGCGCCCCGTTCGGCTACCGCTACATCCGCAAGAGCGACCACGCCGGCGCCGCCTACGAGATCATCGGCCACGAGGCCGCGCTGGTCACCGAGATGTTCCGCCGCTACGCCGACGACGGCGCCACCATCGCCGACCTGGCCCGCTGGCTCACCGGCCAGAACATCCCCACCCGCACCGGCAAGGCCCGGTGGGACCGCTCCGTGGTCTGGGCCATGCTCCGCAACCCCGCCTACGCCGGCACCGCGGCCTTCGGCAAGACGCAGGTCCTGCCCGAATCGCCGGGCCTGAACCGCAGGGCACGCCTGGAGGGCCGCACCACGCCGCGGGCGTCCAGGACCGTCCGCCGGCCCGAAGAAGAATGGACCCGCATCCCGGTGCCGGCCCTGGTGTCCCCGGACACCTTCGACCGGGTCCAGCAGCGGCTGGAGGACAACAAGCGGCACGCCGCCCGCAATGCCAAGGTCCCGTCCCTGCTGCAGGGCCTGGCCGTCTGCTCCTCCTGCGGATACGGCTACTACCGGACCACCGCGACCACCACCAGCCGCAAGATCTGCTACTACCGGTGCACGGGGTCTGACGGCTACCGGCACGAAGGCGGGCGGGTATGCGGCAGCAAGCCGGTCCGCGCCGACTACCCCGGCAAAGTCGTCTGGGACCACATCACCGGCCTGCTCGCCGACCCCGCCCTGATCCGCGCCGAGATCAGCAAGCGGCTGGAGCACGCCCGCACCGCCGACCCCGTCACCCGCCAGCGCGCCGAACTCCAGGCCGCCCTCGCAAAAGCGGCCGCCTCGATCACCGCCATGATCGGGGCCCTCTCCGAGCAGCTCATCACCATCGACGAGATGCGCGCCCGGATGCCCGGCCTGCGCGCCCGGGAAGCGAACCTGCGCGCCCAGATCACCGCCCTCGACACCCAGCTCGCCGACCGCCAGGCATACCTCAGCCTCGCCGGCGACCTCGAAAGCTTCCTCACCCAGCTCCACGACAACGCCAGCACAGCCAGCGTCCCCGAACGCCAGCACGTCCTGCGGCTGCTAGTCAAAGACGTCCTCGTCGCCCCCGGCAAGATCACCATCCGGCACCGCATCCCGATACGGCAGCAGACCCCAGCCTCCGGACACGCCGACACGGAGGGTGACCATGCGGCAGGTTATCTATTGCGTTGGAGGAGAGTTGACCGGACTATACGACGACAACCCTCCTTCATGCGACAACGCTCCTTCAGGAACCCGGAAACCCTCCAGCGGGTGAGGTCCCTGCCGTAGGGACCGGCCTTGCGGCCGGCCCGCGCCCAGTCCCGGCGTGCGGGACTACCGCACCGGGCTCCTGCCTTGGGTTCTGGCGTCGAAGCGCACGTTGGGGCAGGGATGCGTCACGCGGGCTGGGGGGAGCCATCGGGTTCCGGTCCTTTTCATCCGCTGCCAGGTGGTCCGGTGCTTGCAGTTGCGGCGCCGTAGCACCTGGAAGCCAGTGCCGGGTCACCTGGTCGCGGAAGGCCGCGACCGCGTGGACGTTGCCGGGCACGGCGTAGTACGCCATGTGCCCGCGCACCACGCTGGCCAGCCAGCGGCCCTGCTCGGGGACCGGATCGTGCGATGCGGCGCCTCGGCTGGGCCTTGACCTCGGCCAGCTTCGCCCGCAGCCGCCTGGCGATCGTGATGCGCTTCAGCTGGAACCGCCCGTTCCTGGTCGTCCCGCAGATACGGTTGAAGCCCGGGAAACCGGACGACTCCGGCTTGCCCTGTCCTCTTGCTGCCCGGTTCCCGGCGGCGAACCGCCCGAACCCGGTCAGCCGGGTCTTGTCCGGGTGCGGTTCCAGGCCGGACTTCGCCAGCCGGGGCCGGAGATCTGCCAGGAACCGCCGCGCGTCCTGCTCGTACCGGAACCCGGCGACGAAGTCGCCGGCGAACCGCACGATGATCACCTCGCCGCGAGCGTGGCGGCGCCGCCACCACCCTGCGAACAGGCCCAGCACGTAGTGCAGGTACACGTTGGCGAGCAGCGGCGACGCCGATGCTC
>CAVVQP010000010.1:0-233900 GCA_963750405.1 uncultured Actinomycetota bacterium | reverse complement strand
TAGAGGGTGCAGGCATCAAAACACCGTCCCATACCGGGTCGCCTGGCGCTGATACCTGTAATATGTCGCTTCATAGACGCGGCGCAAAGCAGATTCCCAGCGGCCTTTTCTAAATAGTCCACTAAACAGGCCGTTTAAAGGCAAGTGTGAGGTGCTCCGAGGCTTCCGGACAGTCCATCCATTAGGATGGATGTCTGGAAAGGTGAAGTAATTGCCTCGACCGAAGAAGAGCTTCTCTCCCGAATTCCGGGATGAGGCCGTCAAGATGGTGATCGAGACGTCGCGTCCGGTTGCCCGTGTGGCTAAGGAGCTTGGTATCAGCGAAGGCATCATCGGTAACTGGGTGAACGCTTATCGCCGTGAGCATGCTGGCGAGGAGCCGCCGCTGACCGTGAGCGAGCGTGCGCGCGCTCTGCCCAGGCCCGCTAGTCGCCCGCGATGCGGCCGAGCTATCTACGCCATGAAAGCCCGTTCCTGATATCGCCGATAATACGCATTGCGTCTCTGAGAGTCTCAAGGTGTGGCTGGTGCCCGTCCGCATGAGCGATCCAGTGACGCGTGTTCTCTGCGAAGCGCACGCGCGCAGGACTCACGCCACTCTCATTGGCGAGCCACATCGATTTGTTTCGATTTGACGCGGGAACAAGACTCTTAAGTTCCTCCCATGCCTCAAGTATCTGGATCTTGAGTTCGTCGGGTTTTTGTTGCTGCTGGTCATCCGTTCTCAAGGACTTGAAGGTGGCCCTTGACTGATAGCGATGCGTAGAACTGTCTGATTGAGCGTGCTCAATTGGACGCTGCGTTGAGTCGGGAACCTGATGGGCGATGCGGGGTACAGTAACTCTGTAACCGGGAATGTTTTGACCAGTAAATTCCTCGCGCAACTTCAGGACAGTTGGTGCCTCTATGGTCGAGCTTGCCGACCGTACGAAGTCTCCCATTTCCACCAGCTTTTGCATGACGGCTTTGCTCTCGACGCCGAATTCTTTAGCCAGCTCATATACCCGAACCTTCGCCATGCCTCTCCTTATGCCGGGTCAAAGGAAACGGTGATGTAGGTTCTTCTGTCTGCCTCGACGAGCGGTGTGTCCTTTGCCAAGAATAGCCGATCAGGTCACTTCACCACTTCGGGACGCGGACGCACACGATCGTTGAAGACTCGGGGCGTCGTTGGGCTCGGTTGTCAGGTGCATGACACGCGGTGCTGCCTAGCGCTGCGGCTGGAAGCCGGTGATGACGACAGCGTCTCCGCTGACTATGCTTGTCTGTATCAGATGCGAGATAGCTGACCTCACAGCGCGCAAAGACGATCATAGATTGGGTGCGCTTAGTTCCGGTCGCATGTTCGAGTGCCACCTTCTTTAAAGCAAAACGGTGATGATCATGTGTTCATCTGCGCTGCTTGGCTGGAAGAACGTCTAGTAATGATCCTGTTGGTTAATTTTGGGTGACACGCCGGGCTGCTTCGGGGTGGTAGTGCTGGCGTTGTGGATGATCTTGCTGCGGTCGGTGTTGCTGTTTCCTGTCCTTGTTCCCGGCCGCGGAATCGGGTTGTGATGTCGATGCGGCCGGGGCCGTGGCCGGAGGTGCCTGCGGGTACCGCCCGGGTGGCGCGGGCGGCGTTCCGGAAGGGGACGCTGGCGATGCGGGTCCGTGATGAGCTGGGCTGCTGGTATGAGGACGCGGATTTCGGGGCGGTGTACGGGGTGCGGGGGCGGCCGGGGATCTGCCGGCGCAGCTGGCGGTGGTGTCGGTGCTGCAGTTCGCGGAGAACCTGACGGACCGGCAGGCGGCGGACGCGGTGCGGGGGCGGCTGGACTGGAAGTACTGCCTGGGCCTGGAACTGGAGGATGAGGGGTTTGATTTCAGCGTGCTGAGCGAGTTCCGGGGGCGGCTGGTGGCGGGGAGCCTGGAGCTGGTGGTGCTGGACCGGCTGCTGGAGCGGTGCGGGGAGCTGGGCCTGGTGAAGGCCGGCGCCCGGCAGCGCACCGACTCGACGCACGTGATCGGGCGGATCCGGGTGCTGAACCGGCTGGAGCTGGCCGGGGAGGCGGTGCGGGCGGTTCTGGAGGCGTTCGCGGCGGCCGCGCTGGACTGGCTGGCCACCGTGATCGACGCAGTCGTGGCAGCGGGTGCACGGGCAGCGGACCGGGCAGTTGCGGCTGCCCGCGTCCGAGGCCGCCCGGGACGCGCTGGCCGTGCGGTACGGCCAGGACGGGTACCGGCTGCCGGCGCGGTCCGCGCGCCCGGCGCGCCGCCGTGGCTGCGCGAGCTGCCCGCGGTGGAGGCACTGCGGGCGATCTGGGTGCAGCAGTACTACCGCGAGATCAGTGCGGACGGGGAGAAGGTGATCCGGCGGGAACCCGGCGGCCAGGGGCTCCCGCCCGGCCATCTGCTCGTCCAGTCCCCCTACGACACCGACGTCCGGTACTCCGAGAAACGCGGCCGGGGCTGGCGCGGGTACAAGGTCCATCTCAGCGAAACCTGCGGCGACCCGGCCCGCGACGACCCCGAAACCGGCCGCCCGGCGGTCCCGAACCTGGTCACCAACGCCGCCACCACCCCCGCGACCCTGCCCGACGCCGCGATGACAGGGCCGGTGCACGACATGCTCGCCGCCCGGGACCTGCCCCCCGGCGACCACGTGGCCGACTCCGGCTACATCTCCGCGGACCTGCTGCTGGCCGCCCGCGCCCGCGGCATCACCCTGATCGGCCCCCTCCTGGCCGACACCTCCCCCAGGCCCGCAACGGCGGCTACACCGCCGGCCAGTTCGCCATCGACTGGGACCGCCAGACCGTCACCTGCCCCCAGGGCTCCGCCAGCGTCGCCTGGCTGCCCGGCCGGCAGAAGAAAGCCGACGTCATCGTCGTCCGGTTCGCCACCGCCGCCTGCCAGCCATGCCCCGCCCGCGGCAAGTGCACCACCTCCGCCCGCGGCCGCATGCTCACCCTGCGCACCCGCGAAACCCACGACGCCATCACCGCCGCCCGCGCCGACCAGGACACCAGCCAGTGGAAAGCCCGCTACAAGATCCGCGCAGGAGTCGAGGGCACCATCGCCCAGGCCGCCCGCGTCACCGGCATCCGCCGCGCCCGCTACCTCGGCCTGCCCAAAACCCGCCTCGAGCACAACATCGCCGCCACCGCCATCAACCTCACCCGCCTCGACGCCTGGTGGACAAGCACCCCCTCGACAGAACCCGCACCACCCACCTCCAGCGCCTCAGATTCACCCTGGCCGCCTGAACCTCCAATTAACCAACAGGATCAGTAATGGGCGGATTAGTGCGTATGTGGGTCGCCCATGTCAGGGAGGCCGCCCGGGATACCTCCGGTCGGCGAGCCCAGGTCAAGCGTCGGGATCTGTCAGTTCCGCAGTTCGTGTTGAACGATCGAAGCGCTGAGGAGATGCGGGCAGGCAACGTCCGGCGCAATGCGATCGGCGGTGCTGGAATTGGATGCTGATTCGGGCGCAAACCAGCTGGAACCGGTCAGCGAGGGGCCGACGGGTCGTTATTCGGTCGACGCGCGTAATGCTGCGGCCGTCCAGGTCGGCGACGGCAGCACTCAGATCAACTACAACTATCAAGGTGTCCCCTGGCCCGGGACGCCGCGGGCCCCGCAGGTCGGCTGGGCCGGGCCGGTTGAGTCGCCCTACCGGGGGCTGAGCGCGTACGGGGAGCGGGACGCGGCGTTCTTCTTCGGTCGCGAGCCGGCCGCGACGGAGATCATCGAGCGGATGTCACGGCGGCTTGAGGGGCCGGGGCTGGTCGTGCTCTCCGGCGTCTCCGGTGTCGGCAAGTCGTCACTAGTGCGTGCGGGTGTGCTGCCCAGGCTGAGGGGCGCCGGGCTGCCCGCCGCGCCGGGCTCGGCGACTTGGCCGTGCCTGGTGTTCACCCCGGCCCGGGCGCCGCTGGACGAATTGGCGGTCCGGGTGGCCGGGCCAGCCGGGGCGGACGCTGCCGCGGTACGGCGGGGACTGGAGACCGACCCGGCCGGGTTCGCGCTGACCGCTCGCCAGGCGGCACTGAACGCGACCTTAAGCCAGGCGGCGGTCCAGCTGCCTTGGGCACCGGATCCGCGGCTGATCCTGGTGGTCGACCAGTTCGAGCAGCTGTTCACGCAGTGCCCGGATGAGCGGGAGCGGGACGCCTTCGTCCGGGCGCTGTGCGCTGCGGCCGACCGGAACCTGGCCAGCCAGCGTCTGGCGGCGCTAGTGGTGCTGATCGTCCGGGCTGACTTCGAGGCCCGCTGCGCCGACTACCCTGGCCTGGCCCCGGCCGTCCAGGACAGGTACCTGATCCTGCCGATGACTGAACGCCAGCTGCGCGCGGCAATCACCGAACCGGCCAAATTGGCGGGCGGCCGGATCGACGGCGACCTGGTGGACGTGCTGCTCCGCGAAGCCGGCAGCCAGCTGCACGAACCCGCGTCGGGCGGACGGCGGACCGTGCTGACCTCACCGGCTGGCGTGCTGCCGCTGGTTTCCTATGCCCTCGATCAGGCCTGGCGGCAGAGCACCGGTGACACTGTCACCATCGGTGACTACGAGCGGACGGGGGGCATCGAAAGCGCCGTCGCCAACAGCGCCCAACACGCGTACGAACGCCTGACCAGCGATCAGCAGGCCGCCGCCAGGCAGGTGTTCATACGGCTCACCGCCACCAGCCCGGATGGCATCGACGTTGCCCGCAGGGTCCGCCGGGCTGACCTCACCGAGGGCAAGAACCCGCGGGACCTGCGCGACGTGGAGCATGTGCTGGATCAGTTCGTCACCGAGAGGCTGCTGACCGTCGATGCCGGGACGGTGGAGATCAGCCACGAGGTCCTGCTGGCCGCCTGGCCGTTGCTACGTGACGACTGGCTCGCAGAAACCCATGCTGACCGTGTTGTCCGTACCCGCCTCAGCGGCGTCGTTGCCGAATGGACTCGCAGTTCACGGAACCCGTCCTACCTGTACGGCGGGACCGTGCTTGAGGCAGCCACTGCCATGGCGGCGCGAGCTGAGGCCGACCCGGCCAGCGTCCCGCCGCCGAGCCGTGAAGAACGTGACTTCCTCGACCTCAGCATCCGGGCCGAGCGGCGGAAGGCGCGGCGGCGGCAGGGCATCATCGCGCTGCTGACGGCCGCCGCCGTCGTGCTGACAGTAGCTGCCGTTCTGGCTGAGGCGGCCCGCGCGGAAGCGGACCGCCAGCGCGACGCGAACGCGTCCCGGCAGTTGGCGTTCCAGAGCCAGATCATCGGCACCGCCGATCCAGAGATCGCCGACCTGGAAGCGGTCGCCGCCTGGCGGATCAGTCCGTCCAGCCAGGCCCGGTACGCCCTGCTCGCGGCAGCCGCACGGCCTGAGACCGCCGTCCTGCCCGGCAGCCCGGGACCTGTCAATCCCGTGACGTTCAGCCCAGACGGCAAGTTCGTCGCGACCGGCAGCCTCACCGTCCGGCTGTGGAACGCGGGCACGCTACGTCCGGCCAGCCGCCCGCTGGCCAGCGGCATCGGCCAGGTCAACTCGATCGCCTTCAGCCCGGACAGCCGGGTCCTGGCCATAGCGGGCGGCAACCAGGCCGGCGATTCGGGCGTCGTCGATTTGCGGTATGTGCCGTCGGGGAAGCCTGCAGGCAGGCCGCTCCGTGCCGGCCTTGCGGAGTTCAACGCGGTGGCGTTCAGCCCGGACGGCAGGATAATCGCGGCTTGCGGTGGTGGCGGCCAGGTGTGGTTGTGGAGCGCGCGCACCCACCGGCTGCTCGCGACCCTCGGCCATGCCCGGGCAATCGCTGAAGCGCTCGCCTTCAGCCCAGACGGCAAGTCGCTGGTCGTGGCGGGCTATGCCGGGACACAACTCTGGGATGTGGCCACCGGCCACCTGATCGCGCATCTCCAGGACCGAGGCGAGTACCTGAACGCGGTAGCGTTCAGCCCGGACGGCCGGGTCATCGCCACCGGCGGCCAGGACGGCCAGGTCAGGTTGTGGAGTAACGCCGGCCGTCATCTGCTGCTGCGAAGGCTTGCGGCGAGCGGCACCGGGTCCGTCAATTCCCTTGCCTTCAGGGCCGGCTGGCCGTACCCTCGCCGTCGGGACCCGCGACGGGGCAGTACGGCTCTGGGATGTAGCTACCGGCCGGACGCAGGGCGTGCTCTCCGCCCCGACCGGAGGCATCAACTCGGTTGCCTTCGCCCCTTCTGGCTCGGTCCTGGCCGCCGGGGACAGCGACGGGTCGGTGCGGCTCTGGGACACCGCAGGGGGTCGGCCGGTCCGCTACCTGCCCTTCAGCCGAGAAGGTGGCATCGACTCGGTGGCTTTCGGGCCGCACGGCCTGCTGGCGGTCGGCTATCACGCCGGGGCGATGCGACTATGGGACACGGCCGACGGCCAGGCCGATGGTGTTCCTGTGACCGTCGGAACCTTTCCCGGCGTCTCCGTGGCGTTCAGCTCCGACGGGACGGCCGTGGCCACGGCGGACTGCACCGTGCGGCTCTGGCAGGTGACAACCCGGCAGCAGATCGGGCGGTATTCCGAACCTCCCGACAGCCCGTTTGCGGTCGCGTTCAGTCCGAGCGGCAAGATCCTTGCGGTCGCGGGCGGCAGCAATGCGGACTTCTTTACCCGCATCGTCCACGACGGCGTGCTTGATCTGTGGGGCATCGCCAGCCACCGCCGACTCGGCGAGATCACCAGCCGTACCGGCGGCTTCACCGCCATCGCATTCAGCCCAGACGGCAAGACCCTCGTCACCGCCGGCGGCGACGGGACCGTGCGGCTGTGGGATGTCGCCGGGCTGACGGCTATCGGGTCGCCGATGACGGCCGAAGGACCCGCTGACTCGGTGACGTTCAGCCGCGACGGCCGCACTCTGGCCGTCGGCTACGACGACGACGCCGTGCAGTTGTGGGACGTCAAGACCCAGCAGCGAATCGGCGCTCCGCTGACCACCGGTGGTCCGGCCTACTCGGTGGCCTTCAGCCCGGACGGCAAGACCCTGGCCGTCGGGGACGGCGAGCCGGCGGTGGAGCTGTGGGACGTTTCCTACCTGCAGAACCTCCTGCCGGAGCTCTGCTCCGCGGCAGGAGGCGCGCTTACGCCGGCGGAATGGGACAAGTACGTGCCCCAAGGCCCGGCCTACCAGCAGATCTGCCCATAGCTCTGAGGAACCGTCAGCTGAGCAGCAGTCGAGCGCAGGCCGGCGTGATGCCGGACGCGGCGGAGAATGGACGGAGAAATCCTAATGGTGATGCAACAGGCGCGGGTCAGGGCATGTTCGGGAGATGGCTGTAAAACAGCCGGCTCGAGCCTGCGCAAGTTCGAACCTTGCACCTGCCACCATCTGCGGAAACAGCCCCTGACCTCGGTGTATGTCGGTCAGGGGCTTTCGGCGTTCTGTGCGGTTGTGTGTGGATGGTGGCGGACATGTGCGGGTGTCCACGCCGAATACACGCCGAAATCCGGCGAGCGAGATGACGCCTGGTGCAGGCCGCTGGCGCACTCGCCGGTCGCACCCGCATAACCTTGATCGGTTGGCTGGTACTGGTCTCACTGTCGTGGGCCAGGCTCGTGATCCATCGGTCATCGAGCAAGCGCTAACCGACCCCGACGGCAACACCGCTGACTTTTCTACCAACTTCGGAGGCTCGAGGCGTGCGCTGGTCGCTGGAAGTCGCCGGGCGCAGGGCGCACCTCAGGCATTGGCCGCTCGACGCGGCCTTGTCCCTGGGCTTCAGCGCCCGGGCGGTCGATCAGAGAGCCGTAGTGCGCGGCCAGTTCGGCGTAGGACCGGTTGATCTTCGGGTCGTACAGGCCCGGCTTGCCGCCCGGTCTTGAAGTTGTCCGGCACCAGCCGGGCCGGATCCCGGCGAAGAACTCGAACGCCGCCATTCGGCTCGATCATCGGTCACGGTGCGACCGCATCGGGTACGTCGTTCGCTGGCTTGCCGGGCGGTCCGGTCAGCTTGGCTGTGCCGTGGTGGTGCCCTAGCTATGGACGTGCCAGGTGAAGGTCACGGTGACGGGGGCCGTCCTGGCTGGCGGTGACGGTGACGGTGACCTGGCTGCTGCCGGGGGTGGCGGGGGTTCCGGTGATCACGCCTGTGGTCTTGCTGATGCTCAGCCCGGCCGGCAGCCCGGCAGCTGTGTACTTGAGCGCCTGGCCGGTGGTCATGTTGATCGAGCGGACCTGGAGGCGGACCTTGTGGCCGGCCTGGGAGGTCTGGTTGCCGGGGCTGGCGACCGCGAGCAGGGCGGGGGACAGGAAGTTCAGGTCGGTGTTGGCGGTGATCCCTGCCACCTGCCCGGTGATTGAGTATTGCCAGTACGCCCACCCTGTCCAGCCCGATGGCAGCTTGGGCCGCTTGATACCGGGCCTGGGGTCTTGCACCCAGAGTTGGTCGGAGCCGAAGGCGCGGGTCTTGCCGGTGCACTGGTCCCACCAGGCCGGCTGGGTGTTGATGACGGGCCACAGCCCGGTTCGCCGGTGGCCTTCGTTCATGAACGCGGCGATCCAGGAGATCATCCGGGCGGGCCGGAGGCCGTAGCAGAACTTGTGCAGGTTCGGGTCGGGCTCGATGTCCAGGATGAGGCGGAGCGTCCGGCCGTCGGGGTGATAGCTGCCGTGGCTGAGCGCGTAGTCTGCCTGCGCCGTCCCGTTCGAGTTAGCGGGGTTGGCGAAGTGGTATGCCGCTACCAGCAGCCCGGCGGCTTTCGCGGCAGCCGCGTCAGCTTTGAAGTAGGGATTGACGTAGTAGGTTCCCTCGGTGCTCTTGATGAACGCGAACCGGTAGCCGGCCCGCGCAACCAGCCGCCAGTTAATCTTCGCCCCAGCCGGATGCTGGAACGAGGACACGTCAATGCCCCGCGCCCGCACAACTGAGGCCGCCGCGCCGGAGGCCGCGCCATCGCCGGAAGCACCGAGGGCAGGGGCCAGTGCCAGCCCGCTGAGCGCGATCACCGTGCCCAGCATGACCCCGCCCACTGTCGTCGGAATCGGGGTCAGAAGTCGGCCACTCCGCATCGTGCCCTCCGCTCTGCATGACCTCTGAAGCTACGAGAGTTGCTGACCACTCCGGCGGCCACTATATCGAAAGGTCGAATATATAGAGTTTATTTATATTGTCGCTAGTCTAGCAAGCAGTTGCGTAGTGTAATCGCCGCAGGTAGGACGGGTTTGCTTAGGCGTCTTCGCTGTCCGATACATGTGCGTCGATGTGGCAGGAACCGGCCGGGCATGAAGCTGCCGTTCCCGACTGATGCTCGTCAGGACAGCTCGCGCCACTGGTCGTCATTGTTTTTCAAAACCCTGCTTCCTGGTTCTGGGATCGTGGTAGCCGATGCCCGCAGGCCGGTCCGACGTAGGCGGCAACTGTCATATCCGCAGCCGAGACGCTATACGAGGTCAGTTGCCCCGCGCCGTTACACGCCCTTCGCTAGCGCCGCACCACCGGGGGGCCAGTGCTGAGGCGCTCGCCGTCCGCGTCAGGGTGCGCGATCTTGATGGGCGGACCGGGGCCCGCGAGCATGTGCAGGTTCACCCAGACTTGGATCCGGAGTTCTTGCAGGTCAGCGTGGCGAGCGGGACGGAAGGCGCGCGGAGATGACGTGGTGCACGGCAAATACACGCGCAAAAGTTCCAGCCACTCGTTCCGGACGTAGACAGCGTCGGGGCGGGTGCCGTCAGCAGTCCGGGCGGGTGACTGCGCGACAGTTTGCAATCGGTTCCGGGACTTCCTGGTTCTGCTTGGAGGTGTTGTTGACCGGTTGTTCGTCCTGTTGGCCGACACCGTGACGGCTGAACGGACAATGCGCGTCAGTTAAGCAATAACTCGCACGCAGTGACCGCCGAACCCGACGTTTTCAAGTACGAGCGGATCATAACGCTTAATACGCGGGTGATAATCTCCGCATGCCGGACTCGAAAAAACTAGCGATTATCACCCGTGTATATAGCGTTTATACGGCCGAAGGGAAGTGATCTGCTCTTCGATCACCCGTATAACGCCGATTCTGTTGTCAAAGTTCTACCTGTGAACGCGCAGTTTGACCGGCGCAGAATATCTGATCAGCTAGCTGGATCAGGTTCCGCGACGGCTGCGGCAGGCAATCGACCTGAGAGTCTGGCCTCTTGAAAGGATTGTCGGCTTGATGTCCCTGGCGGGTGGCCCTGCTACAAGGCGGCGCATTTCGTGGCTATCGCGGCGATGCATATCTCCGGCAGTGAGCTGCCACGAACTCCGGTGATTACCAGCGGCTAGAGCCGGCGGTGGCCCGCAGATCACCGGGGATAATGGAGTGGTAACCGCATGATACCGTGTGTGCTCCGGGATTATCAGGATCGGTGTCGGAATGGGACACGCCGTGCAGTTTGGGGTGCTGGGGCCGCTGCTGGTGATAGCCGGAGATTCCGGCGAGCCAGAACCGGGCCTAGCACCCCGCCTGCGGACGTTGCTGGCGGTGCTGCTCTGGCGTCCGAACCAGCCGGTGCCGGTCGATGAGCTCGCGGAGCTGGTATGGGATGGCGCGCCGCCGAGCGGGACCCGGGAAGCAACCCGGGCGCTGGTTATGCGGCTGCGGAAGCGACTCGGTGAGCAGGTGGCCGCGCGGATCGTGACGCGCGCTCCCGGCTATGCGATCGAGGTGTCCGGCGACGAACTGGACGCCTCGCGGTTCGAGACCCTGACCGCGGAGGCAGGCGCGGCGGCCCACGCGGGCCGATGGGGGCAGGCAGCGCGGACCGAAGCTGAAGCACTGGGGTTGTGGCGCGGTGCGGCACTGGCCGATATCGGCAGTGAGCGGCTGCGGGATCAGTGGGTGCCGCACCTGGACTGGCTGCGGATGCAGGCGCTGGAGTGGCGCATCGAAGCTGACCTGCACGAAGGCCGCCACGGTCAGCTGATCCCTGAGCTGCGGGACGCGACGGCCCTTCATCCGCTGCACGAGCGGTTTCACGGCCAGCTCATGCTCGCCCTGGTCAGGAGCGGGCAGCAGGCCGAGGCGCTTGCCGTCTACGAGCAGGCGCGCATCGAGCTGGACCACGAGCTGGGCGTCGGACCGAGTTCCGAACTACGCCAACTGCACGAGCGCATCCTCGCGCAGGATGCGAGCCTAATGCCGGCGCTGGCGCAGGCCGAGTCCGTTGCGGCTGGCCCGGCGCCCGGGGTACCACGACAGCTGCCCGCCGCCGTGACCTGGTTTACCGGCCGGTCAGGCGAGCTGGCCGAACTGGCTCAGATGCTGGAGCAGGTCGAAGCCGGCGCACCGGGGACGGTGGTGATCAGCGCGATCGGCGGGACTCCGGGAGTAGGCAAGACCACCTTGGCCATCCACTGGGCGCACCAGGTGGCCGCGCAGTTCGCCGACGGGCAGCTTTACGTCAACCTGCGCGGATTCGATCGGACCGATGCGCCGGTCACGCCCGCCGAGGCGATCCGCGAGTTCCTGGACGCTCTTGGCGTGCCGCCAGACCGGATCCCGCCCACCCTGGACGCGCAGGCCAGCTTGTACCGGAGCATGCTGTCCGGCAAGCAGGCACTGATCGTGCTGGACAACGCCCGCGACGAAGATCAGGTCCGGCCACTGCTGCCGGGCAGTCCCGGCTGTGTGGTGCTCGTCACCAGCCGGAACCAGCTCACTGGCCTGGCCGCCAGGAACAGCGCCAGCCTGATCACCCTTGACGTACTCACCGCGGCCGAGGCCAGGCAAATGCTCATCGCGCGGCTCGGGGCCTCTCGCGCCGCCGCCGAACCAGCCGCCGTCGCACAGATAACGGACCTGTGCGGGCACCTGCCGCTCGCCCTGGCCGTCGCCGCCGCCAGGGCCGTCGCGCGACCGAAGCTCCCGCTCGTCGTGCTGGCCGCGGAGCTGAGCGATTCCTCCGATCGCCTGAACGCCTTGGCGGTGGCCGATGTCGCGGCCAGCGTCCGCACGGTGTTCTCGTGGTCGTATCAGCAGCTCAGCCCAGCCGCCGCCGACATGTTCCGACTCCTCGGCCTGCACCCAGGACCCGAGATCAGCGTCGCGGCTGCGGCCAGCCTCGCGGCGGGCGGCGTTGCGCAGGCCAGCCGCGCGCTTGCCGAACTCACTGGCGCGCACCTGCTCACCGAGCATGCCCGCGGCCGGTACCTCTGCCACGACCTGATCCATGCCTACGCCAGCGACCAGGCCGCCACCACCGACAGCGAGCCTGAGCGGCAAGCCGCGACCAGCCGCTTGCTCGACTACTACCTGCACACCGCCCATGCCGCCGCTCTCGCGATCAGCCCGTCCTGCAAGCCGCTCGCCCTCCCGCCGCCACAGCCCGGAGCCGCGGTTGAGCAGCACACCGACGTTCGGCAGGCAACGGCCTGGATGGAGGCTGAGCAGGACGTTCTCATCGCGCTGACCGCCCTCGCGGCCGAGGCTGAAACACCGCATTCCTGGCAGATACCCTGGACGATGAGCGAATTCCTTGACCGGCGCGGAAGCTGGAACGAGATGGTCGCCCTCCTGCATAACGCCCTGGCCGCCGCGGCCAAGCTCGGTGACGCGACCGGGCAGGTCACGGCCCATCACCGCATCGCGTTGGCCTCCGCCAGGCTTGAGCACTATGACCACGCGCGCGCTCACCTGACCGCGTCCGTGCGGATCTGCCGGCAGGTCGGCGATCAAGCCGGCGAAGCCACCGCCTACCAGACCCTCAGCTACGTCGCCGACCGCCAGGGCCATCACGCCGACGCGCTTGGTCACGGGGAGCAGGCTCTGCGCATCTCCGAGGCCACCGGCAACTTCGGGGCACAGGCGGTATCCCTGAACGACGTCGGCTGGTGCCACGCCCAGCTCGGTAATTACCCGCAGGCCGAATCGTTTTGCCAGCGGGCGCTCGTGGCGTGGCACCAGCTCGGCGACCTCAAGGGCGAGGCCCTCGCGCTGGACAGCCTCGGTTACGTCGCTCACCACCTTGGGCGGCACGCCGAGGCCGTCGGTCACTACCAGCGGGCGCTCAGCCTGTTCGCCGAGCTCAAGGTCCCGTTCACCGAAGCCGAGATCCTTACCCGCCTGGGCGACACCCACCACGCGGCCGGAGAACATCGCCAGGCCCGCCTGGCCTGGCACCAGGCTCTCGCCCTCCACGACAAGCTCAAAATCCCCGGAGCCGACACGATCCGGGCCAAGCTCGCCGCCGCGGCTGAGCCGGACGACAGTACCAATCCAAAGGCGATGCAGACCACCGCAATGCGTTCACCCTAATAATTGCAGTTTCTTTGTTCCTAATAAAGGCCCTGGCGCGGGCGAATCACGCGGGCCAGAGCCGTCTGTTGTCTCCTCAGCGCTTGGTTACCTTCCAGGTAAAGGTGACCTGGAAGCACAGCCGCGTACCCGTACTGTGCCGAGGTCCACCCGGACGCCGGTTCGGCGACGCCGATGTCGCCGATGTCGCGGAAGCATTCAGGACATGGCGGGCCGAATGCGCCGATGCGCGGGCTCGCGTTGCGCCGGCTCGTCGCTGGATGTCACCGGCACTCAGGACGGCAAGGAATTCTCGCTGCGCGGGATCATGATCGAGGAGTACGCCCCGGCACTGCGGCCCCGCAGGCCTGCTCCGGGAGCGAATTGACGGCGCTTGGGGAGCGTGAACGGCTCAGGAACCGGCAGCAGATGTTTCCTCATCGTGGCATGACCGGTCCTCGCTGCGCGCTGATCGCTTGCACCCAGTAGGTGCACAGGTCGCGCTCCTAGTGTTCCTGCCCCTCCTCATCGGTCCAGGCCCACACGTCCACCAGGTCCAGGTGCGCTGGCTCGAAGCCGAGCGCTTCGTACAGACAAATGGCTGGCTCGTTGCCGGGTGCGACGGCCAGCCCGAGGCGATCACCGCCCATCCGGGCCGCCTGGGCTGCCGCCGCGGTCATGAGAGCCCGGGCCACGCCCGGCGCCGGTAGCTGTCCGCGACATGAAGCCCGTTCACCTCCGGGAACCGCCCTAGCTGCTCGCGGATCTCGGGGTACTTCGACATCGGGGTCACCAGAACGTGGCCCGCAGCGACCGCGCCCGCCCAGGCCAGGAGATACACCGACCCGCCAGCCCCGCTCGGACCGGCTCCAGTGCAGCCCGGTAGCACCGCTGGGCAGCGCATCCTCGATTGTTCCGCGGCGGCCTCGCATCAGCCCGCCCATGCTGCCCCAGTCGATCACCAGGTGCTCCGCCGGTGACCACACGGCAGGACGCCGGCCCCGGTGATGATCGCGCCGCCACTCCTGCTTGACCTGGGCGACCAGGCGGCGGAAGTTCCGGTCCGACCCGCCGTGCCAGGCCGCCCGGCAGCCGCTTCGCCGAGATCCTGCCCGCGGTGTCCTTCACCCGCTCGCGGACCAGGTCAGCGACCTCCGAAACCAGGACGACACGAGAACCGGCCGCACACGGGGACTTTCTCATGGCCATGGACATTCACCGGTGTCCGCGAACGACTCGGCCCGGATCTCCGCCTGCGGATACAGGCCGGTACTCGTACCGCGGACCACATGGCCTCGGCGATGGCGGCGTCGGTGTAGTGGGCATTGAGTGTATTCCGGGCAGCCGCCTTCAATCCTTCAGATGAAAGCAACTCCGCCAGCTCACGCCGGGCCTGAGCGAACTCAGTGCGGGCGGAATCTGGCACAGCACCCCCAGACCAGCGAGTCGGCACTCGCTGCTTGTCCGCCGTCACCGGGCACTCAGCTTGGATCGTGTGCAGCGTGGCCTGCGCCGCGATGTTCGCCCGTGCGCTGTCCGATACCACGCCGTATGCCGGGACCGGTCCCCAGCCGCATGTGCTGAAATCTAGCTCGCGGTCCCGGAAAGCAAGGTGGAGGACACATGGCTGCACAGGGCAGCACCAGCGCATCCGCCGTGATCCAGCAGGCGGTCGGGCAACGACAACGATTGCAAAGCGGGCAGAGCAGGATCCTTGCCCTGCTCACCCTGACGCTCATGGCCGGGTTCGGCCTGCTGCTAGCACTGGCTGCTCACCAACGGTGAAGCCCGGATGCGGCGCCCACCTGCAACGGGCAGGCCATGTCACATGGCGATACCTGCGAAGTCATCTCCACCGACGGCGGGGGCGGCGACTACACCTATCAGCAGATGATCGACCGGCGTGACTCGGGCGATCATGCGCGGAAGGTGGTCGGCTTCTGCCTCGCCGGGCTGGCCGTGCTGCTCGTGGTACCTGTAACACGAGCACTGGATCCGTCGAAGCCCTGGGGCACTCCTGTTGGCTACGCATGCCCGAGGTGCGGGCAAGAGAACCTGCGGGAGAAACGGGTCACTTACGCCCGCCACCGCGGGCGAACGACCTACCACTACACCAGGATCGTCACACTATGCGTCGCGGGGTGCGGCTTCGCGTCGAGCAGGCGGCCGTAATGCGTGGCCAGACCAAACTAATTGGGCGGCGGCGAGGCCGCCACCCCTTGATCCACACCTTGCATCAGCATCGCCGACGGCACACGCCAAGCCGACAATGCCCGGCCCGGCGTCACCGGTATCGCTCTACCACAACTAAGAGGAGACCTGATGATTCGCGCTAAAAGATGTACGCTCGCGGCCGTGCTGCTCGCGGTCGCCGCTGTCGCTGCCTCGGCGCTGCCAGCGGCAGCCAGCCAGCCGGGGTCCGGCCTGAGCGACTCGTTCCCGGCGTCGTCGAGCACGCCAGCGCCACCGCCGAGCACAGTCGGACCGCCTCCGTGCTCTTTCGGGCTGTGCTTGCCATGGGTGTGGTACCAGGCCACGAGCGTCGTCGACAATAATGCGCTGTTGCCGATACCCGCTTTCGGCGTGTCGCTGGACAACAACACCTCGGATCCCGCGATGCTGACGGACAAGGTCACGGGATCTGTCCAGGTCTCGGCTCAGCTGGTGGGGAAATTCAGCGTGAGCCCTTCATCCTCCGGTATCGCCGCTGGCACTGCCGAGCTGGACCCGTCTGTCGGAGTGCAAGCGACGGTCACGGCAGAAAAAGACGTCGCCATCACGGTACCGCCAGGTGACCAGGGCGTTATTGAGTTCGGCGTCCCGGCCGTCCTGGTCGACGGGGTCATCCACACGCGTGGCATCTTCGGCAAGGTGACGAGCACGCCGGCGCAGGCACTCGTACCGTTGTACCCCACCGTCTTCGGGTTCAACGCCGACGTCCAGCCGCTCGTCGGGAACGGCCCGCCAAGCGAAGTCCCCGTCATTCCCCTCCCAGTCGGGTAGCCGCGGATCGTCCTGTCATCGGCCGGGGAGCCCAGACTGACCGGGTTCCCCGGCTGGCAGGTCAACCCGCCGTGGTCCACCGCTTCCCGGCCACCCGGCGGGACAGCGGCGGCCATAGGCGGGCCAGGACCAGCCAGCGCCCCCATGCGGTCATGGTGCCGGTCCCCATTGCGGCCATCAGGCCCGCCGCTAGCCCGGGCACGGACCCGAGTACCAGCCGGTACCCGGCTCCGATCACCATCCCTGTCACGATCATCAGCAAGAATGCGGTGAAACGGCTGCCTTCCGGCGGGCGTGACGGACCGAATGCCTGGCGGCCGGTCGTGAACCGCGCGGCGAAGCCGTGCATGAGGCCGAAGGTCAGTCCCGCACCGATCCCGTTCACGGTCCCGCCGACGAGCGCCGCCCGCAGCCCGTTCTCGAGTCCCGACTCCAGGACGGTCGCGACCCCGTACACGACCCCGGTCACGATCGCGGATGCGATCCCGACCGTGACCCCGACCGCGAGCATAATCGAGCGCAGCGGCACGACCTTGCCGGACTCGATCTCGGGCGGGACTGTCGTTACCTGGGTCAGCGGTCTCCTGGCGAAGTCCTCCCGTGCGGCGATCCGGCTCGTGACCTCCTGCGGCCAGCACAGGTGCCGGGCGAGCTCACGGTCCCGGGCTGCTTTGACCAGTTCGGCCGCGGTGGGCCGCGCCCAGGGCTCGTCGGCGAGGCAGCGCTCGGCAAGGGCGGCCAGGGCCGCGTCCACGCGGCGCAGCGGCCAGGCATCCGGGCCGGATTCGCTGCCCGAGGCCGCGTACACGAGTGTGGCGCCCAGCGCGTACACGTCTGCGGGCGCGGTGACGGGTCCGCCGCCCCGGTGCTGCTCCGGCGCCTTGAACCCGGGGGTGCCGTAGCTCACGCCGTTCCTGGTCAGCCGCTTCTGGACGCCGTCGCTGGCGATCCCGAAGTCGATGAGCTTGACGCTGTCGCGGCACGAGCATGACGTTCGCGGGCTTGAGATCGCGGTGCACGATCCCGGCCTCGTGGATCTCCCGCAGCTGCGCGGCGGTTCGGGCCAGCAGCAGCCACAGCGCGCCGGAGGGCAGCGGCCCGCTGCCCTGGACCGCCTCGTCTAGCGTGATCCCGGGAACGTACTCGGCGGCGAACCAGGGCCGTGCCGCGGTGCTGTCATGCGCCAGCACCTGCGGGGCGACGCCGACCGGGACCCGGTACATGATGGCGATCTCGCGTTTGAAGCGTTCCGGGGAGACTAACTGTGGCCTGATCAGCTTTACGGCCGCGTACTGGCCGTCGGCGGCACCGAGGTAGACCTCGCCCATGCCGCCCGACACCGAGCAGGCCGATGACCTGGAACCTGCCGATCTGCCGTGGGTCGGCCGGGCCCAGCGGCCTCGCGGCCGGGTCATCCCCCTCATCGCCTTGCGCATCGCTGAAGCTCGCATTCACGCAGCGCAGCTTATTCACTTGAACCAGTATTGGACGGGCAGTCGATGCGCTTCGCTATGGGGACCGGTCCCCGTGGGATCTCCGTAGGCTGACCGCAGCCGAACGGAGGAATACCCATGAAGTTCCCGCCACAGATGCTGCCGCCGGGCAGCCCCGCCGACAAGAACCCTCGAAGCGCCCGCAGGCACGATCTTCGTGGTGGGTCCGGAGAGAGGGTACGCCGTGCCCCCGTGCCGGTACACGCTGCTGTTCGGCCGCGACCGCGAGGACGTGCACGTCCCGGTCGGCGTCGATGACCCGACCGTCAGTCGGAGGCACGGAGTGTTCACCTGCCCCGGCCCCGGCGGCGGCTGGTGGCTGCGCAACAGCGGGAATCTGCCGATCGAGCTGCCCGGCGGCGCCCTGCTGCTGGCCGGCCACCGGCGGGCCGTCGCCCCCGGGTACACGCCCCTGGTGATCAACTCCTCCCGGCAGCGGTCCCACCTGGTCGAGGTCCGGATCATCGGCGAGCCCGGTCGGCGCCCGCGGTACACGACGAACGCGAAGACCGCTGACCCGGAGACGGTCTACGAGCTCTCCGCGCCGGAGCGACTGGTGCTCACCGCGCTCGCCCGGCGTTACCTGGAGGGACACGACGACTATCCCCTCCCGCTGGCCTGGCCGGAAACGGCCAGAGTAGCCAACAGCTCGGCATATGCGACCCGGACCTGGAACTACCGCACGGTCGCGGACACTGTCGAGCACGTCCGGAGGCGCCTTCACCGCCAGGGCGTCCGCGGCGTGCTCAGTAAAGATGTCGGCCAGCCGGTAGGCTCCACCCTGAGCGTCAACCTGATCCGTGAGCTCATCAAGACCGCCACCCTCAGCTCCCAGGACCTGCTCCTGATCCCCGAGGATGATTAACAGGCGGCACAAGGCGGGTTGGGTAAACCCGGCAGCCGGTGTCAGCGAGATGTCCTATCTTCCTGGCATGAGGGGTTCAAGTTCGAGCCAAGACGCCGTCGGTCGAGTGAACCGCCGCGCTTTCTCGCGCCGGGGGGTGCTGGCCCGGGTCTGCTGGGGGATCGCCGCGTTGCTAGCGGCCGGGTCCGCGCTGGGTCCTGCGGCCAGCGGGGCTGTGGCCGGCCAGGTGCCGATCATCCTCCGGTACTCCTGCAAGCTCCCGCTTGTCGGGGGACAGCCCCTGACAGCGACGTTCGTATGGCCGAGCAGCCTGCAGACGGCAACGGTAGGCATCCGTACCCGGAGCCTGCCGGTGGCGGTGGCAGGGACGGTCGCCTCCGCTGCCCGGACCTTGGTGAGCTTCGCCAGAATCGAGTGGATTGAGGGCACGGCGGACGTCAGGGCGGAAATCATGGCACCACAGGGGGATATCGGTGAGAAGCTGAAACTCACCGTCCCCCTCACCAACGTCTCGACGGACCCTGGCCCGCTAACCGTGCCCGCGTCTGGCCTCATTCCCTCGGTCCTGCTCAGCCAGACCGGACAGGCCAAGGTGGTCGTCCGAGCCGTGGTCATCCACCTCGCCACCCTGACCGCGAGCCGGGCACCGAGCGTCCTGGGGAAAATCAGCGTCCCGTGCACCCTGGACTCCGGCCAAACCGGCGTCGTAGCGTCGCTGCGGATCCTTCCCGTCGCCTCCCCAGCGGCGCGGCCTTCCTCGGCCACGCAGGCTGCCCCGCCCCCGACCCCGACCCGGGTCCCGACCCCGACTCGGACTCGGACTCGGACTCAGACCCCGACCCCGACCCCGACCCCGACCCCGACCCCGACTTCCAGCCCTAGCACGCAGAGCGCCTCGGCCGAGCTGCTGCGCGGCTCCGCGCCGTTCGCCCGCTCCTTCCCGGGCTTCGTGCTGCTGGCCCTGCTCCTCCTGTGCGCGGCTGTCCTGGTCATCCTCAGAGCCGCACTGAGAATTCTCAACATCGGCTTGGCCGCCGTCAGGAGTCCGCCACGCGGTCAGGCGCGGGCTAGCCGGTCGGACACGAGCCGTCGGACACGAGCCGGTTGAGGCTGACGTGCTGTTCGGCGGCTTCGCGGGCAAGGCGGCGGTGGACCTCTGACGGGACGCGTACTACGAATCGGCCTGAGCAGGTGCGCTCGGACAATGGCTCTGGGATCGGCTCGCCGGATGCGGGGGCGGGGCCGGCGGTTGCGGCGGCTGGTGAGTCAGCGTTCGCTTGCGCGCTTGCCGACTCCGGCTACTGCCCAGAGCGAGGCAGGGTCTTCGGGGACGTCATCGGGAGAGTCGGGCCGCCATTCAGGGAGCCAGACGAGACCCGGATCGAGGAGGGTGAAGCCGTCGAAGAAGCGAGTGACCTGCTCGCGGGTGCGGAAGGCACTGCTGGCCGCGACCCTGCTGTTGTAGGCGGTCTCGTATTCGGCGGCCACGCTGGGGTCGGCGTCGCGGCAAGCGTGGCTGATGGCGAGGTAGCTCCCCGGGGCGAGCGGACTGGTCAGGGTTGCCAGGATCTGTCCGGGCCGGTCACTGTCGGGGACGAAGTGCAGGACCGCCGCCAGCAGGAGCGCGACCGGCTGGCTGAAGTCGAGGAGGCGGCGGGTCTCCGGGTGGTCCAGGATGGCCTGCGGCTCGCGGAGATCGGCGTGAATCATGGTCGCGTCCGGGTTGCCGTCGAGCAGCAGCTTGCTGTGGGCGACGGCGACATCGTCGTTGTCCACGTACACAACCCGGGCGCCGGGCGCCGCCTGCTGGGCGACCTGGTGGACATTCTGCGCGGTGGGGATGCCCGAGCCGATGTCGAGGAACTGGCGGATGCCAGCCGGCCCGGCCAGGTACCGCACGGCGCGGATGAGGAAACTCCGGTACCCACGTGCGATGGTGCGCGTCCTAGGTTCGACGGCGACCATCGCGCGGGCCGCGTCCTGGTCGACCTGGAAGTTGTGATCCCCGCCCAGCCACCAGTCGTAAACCCGGGCGATGCTCGCCCTCGTCGTATCGATCTCCGGCGGAACCCAGTTCGCCTTCTCGGCCACGATGACCTCCTGTCCCGCCCGCCAGGGCGCTCCGCTTTGTGGCTGCAGCGGATCGCGCGCCATACGGCAGCAGTCTTGCATGGACCTCAACGGAAATATGCCGTTACATTGTGCAGTGCCGTGTTCTGCGGCGCTAGCAAACAGACCGCATCCGGCACACGCGAAGCCGAGGTACAGGTGACAGGAGATCCAGATCGTCAGCCGACACCCTGTCACAACTCGCCGTTCAGCGCGCTGGAGGCTGAGGGGCTGCGGCTGGGCACCGGCGAGGACCTGGCGGAGATCGCCCGGATGGCGCTGGATTCCCTCGTACCTGGCGTCGCCGACGCCGCGGTCGCGTACGTCGCCGAGCACTTGCTCCGCGGCGGCGACCTGGCGAGCGGAAACCCTGGTGGCCAGGATGGCCCAGGGCTGACAGTCCGCCGGGTCGCCTCACGGTCCGCCAGCAACGATCACGGTCTCACGGGGTTCCCGCCCGGCCAGGCCGTGGTGCTAGCCGCTGGCTCGCCTTACGCACAGTGCGCGCACGAGGGCAAGCCCGTGCTGTTCGCCCGGCCCGATAGCCGGACGCCGGTGCGGGCCGACCCCAGCGGCAAGGCGGCTTTCTCCCCGTATTCCTCGTTCCTGGCGGTGCCGATGACCGCTGGCAGCAGCACCGCCGGGCTCATTGTGCTTGCCCGCTCATCCGGCCGGACCGCGTTCGGCGACGACGACATCACCGCCATCGCGCACCTGGCGGCCATCACCGGGGCGAGCATCGCCAAAGCCGTGACCCTGGCCTGGCATCAGGCCATCACGGCCGCCCTGCAGCGGGGACTGCTCGGCACCGAGCCCGTGCGGCCAGAACATCTCGACGTGGCCGGACGGTGCCTGCCCGCCCGCGGGCACCTCATCGGCGGCGACTGGTACGACATTATCGCGCTGCCCGGCAGCAGGACCGGGATCGTCGTCGGAGACGTCATGGGCCACGGACCCGAAGCTGCAGCGATCATGGCCCAGCTCCGCGCAGCCGCCCACGTACTAGCCCAGCAGGACCTGCCACCAGCGGAAGTGCTGGGCCACCTGGACGGCCTGATCGCGACACTACCTGGCATGCCGCTGGCCACCTGCGTTTACGCGGTCATCGATCCTCCGCGCCAATCCTGCACCTTCTCTGCGGCCGGTCACCTGCCGCCTGTGCTCGCCCTCCCGGACGGCAGCACCCGGACCCTGAACCTAGCCGGCGGGCAGTCCCTCGGGATCGGACCGGCCAGCTACGGCCAGGCCAGCTTCGGACTCCCGCCCGGCGCGGTCATCGCCATGTATACCGACGGCCTCGTCGAAACCCGCGCCCGCTCCTTCGACCAGGGAATCACCGCCCTGAGGACGGAACTGGCGCGCCCCGCCGGGCCGCTGCTGGCCACCTGCGACAGTCTCATCCGCTCGCTCGCACCCCACCCCGAAGACGACGTCACGCTCATCCTCGTCCGCATCCCGCCAGCCTCAGCTGTCGGCGACCGCGGTCTGGATCGCTGAGAATCTGATTTTCTCTTGTTCCAGCCTGACCGACGGGCCGTAGGCGTTCGAGATGAGGTCGGCATAGAGCGCCGACTCAGCTTGATCCAGGTTGTCAAGGGGAGATGTCGCCGGGACGGGTTCGGCGCCCCACTGTTCCCGGTGGGCCAGCAACGTGGACCGGTCCATGAGCATCGAGTTAACGTGCGGATGACTGCCGCGCAGCCGGTCAAGAATGGCGAAGCCGTGGGTGTCGATGTCGCCCCAGTACACCAGGTCCAGGGTGGCCAGCCAGCCGAAGGACCCGAGCAGCGAGACGGCGTAGCCGCCGCCAAGTACGGCCATTGCCGGCGGTCGAGCTGATCCTGCCGGGCGGTGTCGCGGGCGGCGGTGATCTGGGCTCGCCGGGCCGCGAACTGCTCGGCGGTCTCCACCGGCTCCAAGGTTGCCTTCGTGAGCAGATCGGCGAACCGCCCCCTACTGCGACTTCGCCGTGCCGTTTCGCGTAGGGCGATGATCGTAGCCGCGCGGCCTGGTCAGGGCAGACCACAATAGCCAGCAGAGCTACGCTTCCTTAGCCTGCGCGCCTGGCGTACTTGGTATGCCTTGGCGTTGCCGTCCTTGCCGCGCTGGATGTTCACGCGGGATCGCCTTGCCATGGCGTCTTGTAGACCTTGTGCGAGGTGCCTTCTGCCGGGGTTCACGGCCGTGCCGCTCGGCGGCAACGAAGGCCTGGGTTCGTCCGTTCTTCTCCGAGTAGTAACCGCCGGCCACGCAGCTGCCCGCAGAGGTGCAGGACACCGAGTTGACCTGGGCGTCCTGGCCCTTGTTCAGGGCAGCCAGGCCGGGCAGCCTGGCCGCGGTACCCCATCTGCCGTTGTGCTGGCTGACCACGAATGCCTGCTCGGGGAAGCCGCCGCCGCCGTCGGTGTACCCGCAGGCGGTGCAGTTGCCCGCCGGAGCACACCACGCCGCGATGACATCGGCGCCCTCGCTGTCAGGCCCATGACCCGGTTGAACAACGGGTGGGGCATGGCCTGGACGAGGAAGGCGCGGGCGCTGCCGAGCTCGCGTACCACGGCGCCGTAGGGGTTGCCCGCAACCTGCGCGAGCGCGCCGATCCGGACCTGAAAGTAATCGATGTCTGCCTGCTCGACGCGTTCGGCCGCGTCCGAAGAGAAGATCACCGGGCTAGTGTCCCACCGCGCGGCAATGAGCTGACAGCTTGCGGAGGTCGCCAATCACGGCCACTCTGCTGCCGATTCGCGGGCGCCAGGCGAGGCGATGCCTGAGGCTCTTGAGTGCCGGCCTGCTCGCGGGGGATGGGTCAGCCTGGTTCGGTGTCAGCGTCCCGGGCCGAGAGGGGAAAGGCGTCGGCAATGGACATGTTGGGGTTGCGGGTGGTCCATTCCAGGACCACGGTCCCGTTGAGGCGTTCCAGGACGTACCTGTCGCTGCGGAACCAGATCGCCTCGGTCACGCGCCTGCCGGCTTGGTACTCCCGTGTGATCTCTACCACGCGGGAGTGCTGGGTGACCTGCTCGTGGGTGGTGGTGACCCTCAGTTCTCTGCTGATGGTCGTGCTCAGGGACGCGCCGGCACCCCTGAAGCCGAAGCTGGCCTCGGCGCTGACCGAGATGCTGGTGGTGTCCTCGACGGTCCGGGCATTGGTGGTGGTCAGGCCTACCGTGGTTTCCTCCCGGTGGCGGTAGTCCGAGGCGCCGCCGTGCTCGTAGGAAAAGACGCGCTCCCAGAAGCCGAACCGGCGCAGGATGTAGTAGGGGTTCTCCTGGGCCTGGCGCTGCCGGCCGAAGGTGGGGTCCGCGACGAACGGGAAGGGGTAGGCCATCGCCCCGACTTCTACCTGCGCGGTCCGCGCGGACGCCGTGGGCTGGAAGCTGGTCATCCGGTGGATGTCGCCGATGCCCGGGTCGGTGATCTCGGGCAGGTCGATAACGCGCCTGTACTCATCCTCAACCTCTAAGAACCAGTGCTGCGCGGTGGCGTGGGAGCTGTCGGCCAGGGTCCACTGCTCGAGCGGGGTCGACGGCGTGGTGGCCCAGTTGCGAAGATTCGCCAGCAGCTGGCTCCTGCTGTTGATGATCTCGTAGATGACGTTCCCGGACGCGACGCCCACGGAGTGCAGCATCCACTGCTGTGCCGGGTTATCGCTCAGCGGCTGCAAAAAGTACTGCTCCAAGTGCCAGCCTGGGATGGTGCTGTTCCTGGCTACGTTCACCACGAGGCCGCTGGCCTTGTTGGCCAGCAGATACGAACCGAAGTCGAGCGGGAAGACATGCCAGATCTGGCTGCGCCGGTTGGCGGCGGACTGGGCCTGGAGGTGCCACAGCTCGAGGTGCGCGCTTTCGCTGGCGCTGTATGATCTGACGTTCATGTAAAGGCCACTGCGCCTGTTCTGGATCCGATAGGACCTGCCGGCAGGGATCTGCATAATGGTAACTCTCTCACTCGTCGAAGTCGGGAGCCGATGCTCTCATAATCCCTTTCTGGGTTTACCTCAGCAATACCGTCAGGCGATGAGCGGACCGCCTTTCGGCCACGATCTCAGCCTGGATTCACCGGTAAAAGCCCCCGAGTTTGATGTCCGGGCGAATGGTGCATGAAAAGACCATCACGCGATCTATGTTAGATTTTAGGTGCTGATAGCCTCGAACGTCGACCAGCGGTCCGCGAGGGGTGGGGCGCGGTCTGGGTCTCGGCTTCGCGGGGAGTTGCGCACCGGCTGGTTCCCGGCCGGTGGCTTCCGGGCGATCAGCGATGCCGCAGGCTGTCCAGATCGCCGAATTTGTATCCTTAGTGGTTAGCGTCGCTAGAGAACCGGCGATGTGCAGACTATCTGTTATGCGCGCCGTGAATCTAATTTGTGGGCGTGGAGCTGGCAATTTGCGACTTCGGCGCTGGCTGCTCGGATCGGCCCGTGCGGCAAGAACAGCTGCACAGATGTGCTCGCGGCAAGGGGCTAAATGGACCAGGGTCCCGCTAAGTCTCCAGGGCACCGGAACTTCCAATGCCGCTTAGCTTAATGATCTCCCTGGTCCTCGGCCTCCGCCCTGGTATCCGCCTCCGGCGGGACAACATCAATCCGCGCATTGACACCCGAATTTCCACATCAATCACGCGATCCATGCGAGTCATCCGAACCGGCAAATCCGGCTTAACGGGCAAATCGCGCCCGAGGCTTGGACTCGTCCGGGCCTGGTCCACATCACCTCAGCCGATCTCGCGAGATATTTGTAGCATTAATCCGCTTTAGGGGCTGGTGAGAACTACGGGTACCGAGCGGCGCACCAAGGCTCTGGCTAGGTGACGGCGCGCTGGTCTGCGCGAGCGGCGGCATATCGATCACTGGCGGGGTCGAGGTCCGTCGGGACTACCATAATGGTTCCCTTCGGGCAATTCGCTTTCCCCGGACAACCAGATGACTGCCCCTTGCGCCGCGCCGACGGTTTCGGTGACCGGTTCGCCAGGCGGTGTTGAAAGAACTTCGTAATCTCGCCTTACGGTTCTGTGACGCAAGCGGCATCACCAGGTCCGCACTGGCGCATCGGGAGTCCACTTGAGCCGGATCCGCAGATCACAGCGGATCCGCCATTGACTCAAGGAGAAGGACATGCGTAAGCGCATTTGCCTGATAGCGGGCGGCAGCCTGCTGGCGGCAATGATCAGCCTGCTCGGCTCGGCAGTCTCCGCCAGCGCCGGCCCGGTGTCGCCGGTCGTCGGTTATACCTACGTCAACGACAACACGGTGACCGCTAACACCGTCGCCGGGTTCGCCAGGCACGCGGACGGCTCGCTCACTGCCCTTCCCGGCTCACCGTTCGCTGCTGGCGGCGCGGGCCTGGGAACGGGCCTGGGTTCTCAGGGCGCGATCCAGGCATCGCGCCACGGCCGGTACCTGCTGGTCGTCGATGCCGGCAGCAATCAGATCTCGGTGCTGCGGGTTACCGCTGGCGGCGTGCCGGTGCTGGCAGGTCAGCCGGTGTCTTCGGGGGGCGTGGAGCCGGTCAGCATCGCGATCTTCCGCCATCTCGTCTACGTCGCGAACACGGGCACAGGCGGCAGCAACTACACGGGCTTCCGACTGCACCACCACGGCACGCTGACGCCGCTCCCCGGTTCGACACTCGCGGTGCCGGCAGGGTCCGGGCTGGGCGACGTGTTCTTCAACTCCGGCGGCACGCGCCTGATCGGCACCCGGGGCGCCTCGTCGCAGATAGACAGCTTCGTGGTACGGCCTGACGGCCGCCTGCTCGCGGCGCCTGGATCGCCGTTCGCCGGGCAGGGCCTAGGTCAGATCGGCGCCGAGTTCAGTCCGGTCAGGTCCTGGCAGCTATTCGTCAGCAACGCCCATAACGGCGCCGGTCTAGGGACGGTGTCCGCGTACCGCGACGGTTTCCTCGGCGGGCTCTCCTCGATCGGATCGTCGCCCTTCGCCGACGGGCAGACCGCGCCGTGCTGGGTGGAGATCAGTCACGACGGCCGGTACCTGTTCACCGTCAACACCGGGTCGGCAAGCGTCTCCAGCTACTACATCACCCCGGACGGATCGCTGACGCTGATCGGCAGCACGCCCGTCAACGGCGGCGGCGGCGACACCGACGCCCGCCTGTCCCCGGACGGCAAGACGCTCTCGGTCACCGGATCAGGCATGCTCATCGTGTCCGTGTTCGCCGTGACCGCCGGACACCTGACCGAGCTGCCCAGCTCCCCGGCGCCGTTGCCGGCTGGCTCTTCGCCGGTTGGTATCACCGTCATCAATAACTAGCTCTGAGCACGGCTCCTCGCACGTCAGCGTTCCCGGGCCAACTCCGCAGCGGGTTGGCCCGGGACGTCCGGCCAGGAGATCCTTCTTACGAAACCGTGACGGATCGCCGACCCGGCTGCAGACGGTGCGGAGCCAGCTACCGTGTCCAGTGTGACCACCGAACTACCGCGGCCGCGGGCGGCGGGATCGCGGCGGCCCGGATGCTGAGCAATCCCGATCCGCCCGCCCGGATCATGGTCGTAGATGATGACCGGACCCTGACTGATGTCGTCGGACGGTACCTGATCCGGGACGGCCATCAGGTGGAGTGCTTGCATGACGGGCGCGCGGCGCTATCCCGGATCGAGGAGGAGCCGCCGGACCTGGTGGTGCTTGACCTGATGCTGCCGAGTGTCAGCGGGCTTGAGGTCTGCCGGCAGCTCCGGTCCCGGTGGCCCATCCCCGTCGTCATGCTGACCGCGCTGGCCGAGGAGACCGACAAGATCACCGGATTCGAGACCGGCGCGGACGACTACCTGACCAAGCCGTTCAGCCCGAGGGAACTGGCGCTTCGGGTCAGGTCGGTCTTGCGGCGCGCTCGCGGCGGCGGGCTGCAGGGCGTGCCATCTCGCGGCGTGGTAGCCGACGGCGATCTCATGGTGGACATCGGCGCGCATGAGGCCAGCCTCGGCAGGCAACTGCTCGCACTCACCTCACGCGAGTACGACCTGCTGGTTTTCCTGATGCGGCATCCGAGGCAGGCATTCACCCGGGAGCAGTTGCTTGAGCAGGTGTGGAACTGGTCGTTCGGCGACACCTCGACGGTCACCGTGCACGTCCGCAGGCTGAGGGAGAAGCTGGAAGCCGATCCGGCGCTGCCGCCGCGCATCGCGACAGTCTGGGGCGTGGGTTACCGGTACGAACCGCGGCCAGCATGACCGCGGCGGACCTGTGGAAAGTCAGCTATACCGTCGCGGGGATAGCGGCGGCGGCCGCGATCGCCGGGATGATCGTGCTCCGGCTGCTCGCTGCCCGCTCGGTCGCCACCAGCGTGGCTGTAGTCGCTGCGGTGACCGTGGTCGCCACGCTGGCCGGCGTCTGCGTGATCTCCCTGGAGATGTTCATTGCCCGCAAGGACCTCGATGTGATGCTGGCGGTGGTCGCGATCGCCGGGATCGCGGGCTTCACCGTCGCCCTGCTCCTCGGGCGGCGCGTGTCGGCGGCCAGTCGCCTGCTGCTGAGCGCCGTACGCGAGGTGGGCAAGGGCGGCGGCTACAGTCCGCCGTCCGCCGTACTTCCGGCTGAGCTTGCGGAGCTGTCCGCAGGGCTGCGGAACGCCCATGGCCAGGTGGCTGCGGCCCGCGACCGGGAGCGGGCACTGGAAGCGAGCCGGCGGGAACTCGTCACGTGGGTCAGCCATGACCTGCGGACGCCACTGGCGGGCCTGCGGGCCATGGCCGAAGCGCTTGAGGATGGCATCGTCACGGACTGGCCGACGATCAGCAGGTACCACAAGCAGATCCGGACGGAGACAGACCGGCTGGCCCTGATGATCGATGACCTGTTCGAGTTGTCCCGTATCCACGCCGGCACGCTGCGACTCTCCCGCCAGGTTGCCGATCTCGGTGACCTGATCGATGAGACGCTCACCAGGGCCGAGCCTCTGGCGCAGGCCAAAGGAGCGCGGCTGCGCGGCCCGGCGGAAACCGGTATTCCCGTGGAGGTAGATACCGCTGAGGTCGGACGGGCGCTGCTCAACCTGGTCGTCAACGCGATCCGGCATACCCCGGCGGACGGCGTGGTCGAGGTGCTCGCGGGGCAGGAGTCCGACCTAGCCACCGTCAGCGTCGCTGACTCCTGCGGCGGCATCCCGGCCGAACATCTTTCCAGGGTGTTTGACGTCGGATTCCGCGGCGAAACCGCCCGTACGCCGGTAGCTGGCGAGGGAGCCGGCCTCGGCCTCAGCATCGCGCGGGGCATCATCGAGGCACACTGCGGGCAGATCACTGTGCGCAACGCCGGACGCGGCTGCCAGTTCGTCATACGGCTGCCGCTGGCCTCCGGCACCGCCAGCCGCGCACCGCAGCCCGGGCTGCAGGCGGCAGCAAGCATCTTTCCGGCCACGGCAGCTAGCGCGGCGGGACCACGTCCGTCGAGTTCCCGGCCACGGCTAGATGTTCGCGCCCGCGACGGCCGAAGGCACCAGCGCAAATCTTTCTAAATGAAAAAGACTTTAATAATCAGGGAGGAAAGCATTGCGGCCGCCGGTGCCTGCCAGCCTGAGGCCGGTCACCGTAAGGAGCACTTCTACGCTGACCGGCCCGGGATCATCGAGCCGATCCGCGCCGACCGCATTTTCGGCCTCGATATCGAGAAGCTGATCGAGGCAGGCTGGCCGGAGCCGGGCGCCGTCGCAGGCGCAGCGGGGGAAGGTCGAGGGTAATACCCGATTCGTTAGCAGTGGTCAGGGCCATACCGTTGCCGATGACGTCGTGGTGGTCGCGAGTACCACACCGCACGGCGGATGCGATGTCTATCGTCGACCAGGATGCGAGTCCACCATGGCTATCAATCGCGCTCCCAGGACCGCAACGGCCGCGCTGGCGGCCGGGTCGCTCGTCGTCCTGGCCCTGGCGGGCTGTTCCCCCAAAAGCGCCGGTGGCGGGGCTGCGCCCGCGCCGGCGTCCACGTCGGCAGCCTCAGGCGCGCCCCCCGTGACGACCCCGGCGCACGGCAAGCTCGATGGCGTGCCGTCGGCCTGTCCGTCCGCGGCCGTGGTCATGTCGAACCTGCACCAGACATCATTGGTCGTGCACGGTGCCGACCCGAGCATCTGCCAGTACTTCTTCAAGGGCAACAAAGCGGCGCTCTACGTGGCCATCACCTTCGGCGCCAACCCGGGCATCACCGTGGCCCAGGTCAAAGCTGGCTTGGAGCGGGAGCAGAAAGACGTCAAGCCGGTGCCGGGCCTCGCTGACGCCGCGTTCAGCTTCGGCGCGCCCCCCGGCCTGGGCCTGACGTTCCTGAGCGGCGACACCATCTGCAGCATCCTCTCGGGCGTGCCGACCACGACCGCCGACGAGGTTGCCCTCGCCAACGCGATCATCTCGGGCTAACGTCGCAGGCAACAGTTGGCCGGACCCTTTGGCGGCTATTCTCCGTACAACGGAGGACAGCCATGCCGCATCGGATCATCGGGCGTGCGGCCGAACGTGCGCGCATCACCGATTGGCTGGCCAGCCGGACGGCGGGAGCGAGCGCCGTCGTTCTCACCGGCCCGGCCGGGACGGGCAAGACTGCCCTTTGGGACTGGGCGGTCGGCGAGGTGGCCGGCCCAGTGCTGGCATCAAGAGCCGGGATCGCCGAAGCTCATCTGCCCTGGGTCTGCCTGGCCGACCTGCTCTCGGCCGTGCCGGCCGCGCAGCTCAACGCGCTTCCGGTGCCCCAACGGCACACGCTGCGCGTCGTGATGCTGATCGAAGCCGGCGACGAGACCGTCGACGCCCGCGCGGTCGGCACTGGGATCTGGACGCTGCTCGGCCGGATGTCCGACGACGGGCCAGTGCTGATCGCGCTGGACGACATACCGCATATTGATCAAGAAAGCGCGGCGGCCCTGACCTTCGCGCTGCGGCGACTTCAGGACACAGCAGCGATCCGGGTCATCGGGACCGCCCGTACCGGTCCGCCGTGCCCAGCGCTGGACGGGATCGATGCCGGACGCCTGACCCGGATGGACATCGGGCCGCTGGCCGTGGCCGCCACCTACGATCTGCTCAACGACCACCTTGGGCTGCGGTTTCCCCGGCCGATGCTGCTGCGCGTGCATGAGACGTCCGGCGGCAACCCTCTCTATGCCCTGGAGCTGGCCCGGGCTCTGGACCGGATGGACTGCGCACCGGCACCTGGACTGCCGCTTCCGGTTCCAGCCAACCTCGACGGCCTCATCGGCAACCGGGTCAGCGGCCAGACCGCCGAGGTGCGCTCGCTGGTCGCTGGCACCGCTGCGGCCTGGCGGCTCGCCGACGCCGGCGTCGACACCGACGTACTCACGGCTGCGGTCAATGCCGGCCTCGTCGTGGTCGACGCCGCGATCGGCGGAGTCCGCTCGATCCGCGCGGCGCACCCGCTGATCGGCGCGGCCGCCTACTCACATCTCACCGCCGCCGATCGGCAGGCGCTGCATGAGCGACTCGCAGAAGTCTCCGGAGACCCGGTCGAACGGGCCCGGCACACTGCGCTGGCGGGGACCACGGCGCATGGCGATGCAGCCAGGACCCTGGACGCCGGAGTGCTGGCCGCCCTGGCGTCAGGGACGCCGGAAATCGCGGTTGAACTCGCTCGGCTGGCCGTCGAGCGATCAGCTGACGGCGAGCGGGCCTGGCTCGGCCACCTCGCGCAAGCACTCAGCCGCGCCGGGGACGCGCCGGGCGCCATCGTCGCGTCTCGGGCCGCAGTGGAAGCCACCCCGGCCGGGCCAGCCCGCGCGATCCGCCTGGTCCGCCTGGCCGAGCATGTGTTTGTCGAGTCCGGCCAGAACGGAGTGCTCGGCCTGCTCGAAGCCGCGCTCGAAGAGGCGGCCGGCGATCCGGCCGCGACGGCCGAGGTCCTGGTGACGCTCACCATGTACACGGTCGATATCGGTACTGCCATCACCTATGCGAACCGGGCCGTCGCTCTGCTCGAGCAGGTTAACGATCCTGACCCGGGTCTGCTGGTGACCGCGCTCGGCACCGCTGCGGGCATGCGGTTCCGGGCTGGCGATGGCTTGGATCGCGACGCGTTCGAGGCGATCATCGAGATCGAACGGGGCCGGCCGAGACGGCGGCTGGCCGATCGCGTTGACGCCGGCTACGCCGCCCTCCTCAAGTACGCCGACTACCTGCCTGAGGCCGAGTACCGGATGCTGGCGCTACTGGACGAGGCCGAGGTGTCCGGTGATCTGGAGGCGATCGCCTACATTCTCAGTCACCTGCCGCAGCTCGCGTTGTGGCAGGGGCGCCTGACCGACGCGCAGACGTTCGCCGAGCGGCATCTGGCTCTGTCCGACCAGGCCGGGATGATGTACGCGTCGACCGCCCGGTACAACCTCGGGGTCGCGCTCGCCTACCGCGGTCAGCACGACTCAGCCTCGACGTTGCTCACCAGCACGATCGAGGAGAAGACCGCCGACGACTGGGGTCTGCAGCGCGGCCTCGGCGGCCTCGGGCACATCGCGCTTGCCAGCGGCGATCCTGAGCTGGCGGTCAGGCACCTCACCGAATGGCACGACTTGCTACGCGCGATGCACTTCCGCGAGCCCGGGTACAGCCGGTCGCACCTTGACTACGTCGAGGCGCTGGTCGCGACCAGCCGCATCACCAGGGCCGAGGAGTTCCTTGATGAGCTTGACGGCCAGGTGCGCACGTCCGGGCGGCAGTCGGCGGCGGCGATCGCGACCACCGGCCGGGCGCTGATCTACGCGGCCCGAGGCGACACCAGTTCGGCCGTCGAGGCCATCAACGACGCGCTCGCTTACTACGACGCTTCGCCGTTCCGGCTCGACCACGCTCGTACCCGCCTGATAGCGGGGCGCATCCTGTGGCGGGCCAGGGCTCGTCGTAAAGCACGTGACCTGGTGGCCTCGGCAACCGATGATTTCACCGCGTTTGGCGCCGCCGCCTGGGCCGGGCGGGGAGCGTCAGATCTAGCCAGGATGAACCTCCCGGCTGCCGCCCCCGCCCAGCTCACCGAGACCGAGCAGCGCATCGCTGATCTCGCTGCCGCCGGCCTGACCAATCGGGCTATCGCCGAGAGACTCTTCCTGGCCACCAAGACGGTTGAGGCCAATATCGGGCGCATCTATCGCAAGCTTGGCATCCACACCAGGGCCGAGCTCGGTGCCCTGGTCGGCCGCCGGGCGCAGGATTCTGCCGCTGACGCACCCGTGGCCCGACCCGACCGCGCCGAAGGCCGCTGAGCGCCGCGGCGGGCAGCTGAAGCAGTTCCCGTGGCGACCTTTCGCGCGTATGTGGTGGCACCGGCCGGTCACGCGCTGACCGGTGCTTGACATTGTCTTCCGGTCGGACGTGCGGGCGCTGCTGCGACGAGCAAAAGGTAAGGGCGGGCCGTTTCGTCCTAACTTCCAGGCCTACGCCAAATATACGCTTAATTTTGCAGATACGATGCATTCGTGCAGGTCAGAGCCTTTCGGTAGCGGTCTGACCTAGAAGTAACCTCAGCTCGCTCGCGTGATCGCAGTTTGGGGCATGGCGGGTGCGGAGCGTGACGGCCGTCCAGTGGGTAAACCGGGTCGGGTCGCTGGGCGTCATATGCCGGGAGCACCCATCGGCGGGTGCGGGTCGGAAGGTGACAGGATATGGCGAAGCGACGACGCGGGGTTCTGGTGTTTCTGGCTGGTGCTGCTGTGGTGGCTGGGGGTGCCGGGCCGCTGGCCGTGGGGAGCACGGCGGGCGCCTGGGCGGCCCCGGCCGGGGCCGTGCGGGCGGCGAGTGTGCCGGGGAATGCGATCGGCGTGCCTGGCCTGGGAGTCTTGAATCAGGGCGGGAATTCCCAGGTCGTGTCGGTGTCGTGTACCTCGGCGAGCAACTGCCTGGGCGGCGGGTATTACAAGGACCGGCAGCGCCACCTTCAGGGGTTCGTGGCCACCGAGAAGAACGGCCGGTGGGGCCGCGCGGCTGAGGTGCCCGGCCTGGGGGCGCTGAACAAGGGCGGTCACGCCGCCGTCTGGTCGGTGTCGTGCACCTTGGCGGGCAAGTGCGCGGCTGCGGGAGACTACCTGGCCTCTGGCCGCGAGCATGACTTCGTGGCCGTCGAGAAGAACGGCCAGTGGGGCCGGGCGGCTGAGGTGCCTGGCCTGGGGGCGCTGAACAAGGGCGGGACTAATGAAGCCGAGGTGTGGGTGTCGTGCGGCTCGGCAGGCAACTGCTCGGTCGCCGGGAACTACACCGACGGTGCCGGGCATCAGCAGGGATATGTGGCGAGTGAGAAGAACGGCGTCTGGAGCCCGGCGATCGAGGTGCCCGGCCTGGCAGCGCTGAACGTGGGCGGCCATGCCAGCGTCTGGTCGCTGTCGTGCGGCGCGACGGGCAACTGCGCGGTCGCCGGAGACTTCTACATCGACGGCGATGGGCACCGGCAAGGGTTCGTGGCGGATGAGGAAAAGGGCGTCTGGGGCCCGGCGATCGAAATGCCCGGCCTGGCAGCGCTGAACCAGGGCAACGAGGCCAGCGTCCGCGCGCTCTCGTGCGCCTCGGCCGGTAACTGCACGGCCGGCGGGTTCTACACCGACAATGCCTTTGCCCAGCAGGCGTTCGTGGCCACTGAGAAGAACGGCGTCTGGGACCCGGCGACCGGCGTGCCCGCCCTGGAGGCGGCGAACAATCGCACTGACCAGCCAATGGCCTTCGTCAACTCGGTGTCTTGCGCCACGCCAGGCAACTGCCTGGCCGGCGGAGCCTACGGCGGGCCCTACAGCGGGGCCTTCACGGCCACTGAGACAAACGGCGTCTGGGGCCAGGCGACCACCGTGCCCGGACTGTCCGACATAGTCACCGGCCGGTGGGCCTACGTCGGGCGGGTGTCCTGCGCCTCGCCGGGCAACTGCGCGGCCGTCGGGGACTACGAGCTCGTTCCCGGCGGCTCGACGGGGGTATTCGAGGCCTTCCAGCGAAACGGCCAGTGGGGCAATGCGATCCACGTGCCCGGCCTGCGAGCTCTGAATAAGGGCAAAGGCTCCAACATCTCCTCAGTGTCGTGCGGTTCGTCAGGTCATTGCACGGTCGCCGGGAACTACACCGACGGCCACCGCCACGGGCAAGGTTTCGTGAGCTGACGCTAGCGGGCCGGGCCGCATCCGCCTGGACGGCACCGAAGCCGCCGCAACCCCGGACCGGACACGGCATCCTCGCCCGCAACGTGGTCAAGATTGCTGCCCTGGTCAGCTAGCCAGGGCAGCAATCTAAAGACCACCAGCCATCCGGTCGCCGCATCCGGCCCGATCTCAGTCCGCAGACTTTTCAGGTCGAAGTAGCTCCTCAGGGTCGTTGCGCATTAGGACTCCAAGGTCGCACTCGGCCTCGGCGAGGAGCCCGTCGGGGTCGAGGCCAGCCGGCGGGCCTTGTCCGCTCCGGTCGGAAGGCCGCAACCCGCTGCCGGCCGCCACACCGCGGCTGCCGTTGCCGCCAAAATCTCCAGCCGCTGGGCGAAGGGGCGGCCGAGCTCGTAGAGGGAGGGTCCGAGGCGCTCCAGCAGCAGAGCGCCTCAAGCGGCATCGTGGCGCAACAGCCCGCCCCCCCCGGCCAGCTGCAGCATGGTGATCTCGTCGGCGACAGCAGCGCCGTCGTGAGGAATCCGCAGTCTCAGTACTGCCGGCTTGCCGTCGGCGAGTGTGGCCTCGGCCACCAATGCCTCTGTGGCGTTTGGGCAGGGCCGTCCCACCGCCACCGACCACTCCGCCTCAAGATCGGCGATCAGGCGAGGCAGGTCTCGCAGCCACCCGTCGGCCCCGAAGGCGGCCGCCGCGCTGGCCACCACCTCGGGCACACGCAGCATCATTCCTCCAGCTTCGCACCGGCCATGCCCGGCGGCGCCGGTTCACCGCTGACCCTCTGCCGGAGGGGCCTGCGAGCCGGTACGTGTCAGGCCCGACTGTCATAGTTGCCGCATGACAAACCCTCACGTCGTGGCCGTGATTTTGCGTCAGGCAGATCGGCTGCTGTTGTGTCACCGGGCGCCGACGCGGCGGTGGTATCCAGACGTGTGGGACTTCCCAGGCGGGCATGTCGAACCGGAGGAGCGGCCGGAGGAAGCGCTCCGGCGGGAGATACTGGAGGAACTGGGCGTCGAGCTCGACGCCGTTGACGGCGCCCCGGTGCTGCACCGTTTCGTTCCCGATACTGGCCTGGACCTCACTGTCTGGGTGTCGCGCTACTGGCGCGGAAATGTCACGAACATGCAGCCAGAGGAGCACGACGCTATCGGATGGTTCCGCCGCGAGCAGCTTGGCGGGCTGCGTTTCGCTGATCCGTCCTACCTCGGCTTGCTGCAAGGCCTCCTGAGCGAATGAACTGTCATGCCAAGCCGACTGAGCTTGGTAATGCCGCCTCTGGTGCTAGCACGACGAGCTACGCCTATAACGCGGACGGCCAGCGCACCTCGGCGGGGTCAAGCACCTACACCTGGAACGCCGCCGGACAGCTCGCCTCATCGGACGTATCGGGAACGACCACCACGTACGGCTACAAGGGAGACGGCGCCCGAGCGAGCGAGTTCCACCACCTCGGGCACGACCACCACCTACGTCTTTGGCCTGAACAACCCGGTTCCCCTGCTGGCGCAGGAGTCCCAGTCGGGCAGCGAGCGTCCGATGTTGAGTTCCTGACCTGGCTCAATAGATGCGTGCGCTCCGAGCATGGTTCGGCAGGCAGATGGCCGCACCGTGAGGCGTCGCCAGTGGGAGCGGTGTACGGCACCGCGGGCTGAGGCTGTGCCGGTCTTGCCTTCGTATGCTCACTGCGGTGGTCACAGGCGGGTCCAGTTGCGCGCGGACTTCCATCCATCCTCGCCGCTGGCGAATCCTGTGAACGCTGCGGTGATGTCGTCGAGGTTGTCGACGAGCGCGCGATAGTGCTGCTCGGGGGAGCCTTCCCGGTATTCGAGGGAGTACTTGCCTTCTGGGGCGCCTGCGCTGGGACCCAGGCCGGCCTGGACGTAGATACCTTCTTCGCGTTCAAGCCAGGCGTACCAGTTCGCACTGCTCAGGCGCCGTACCTGGCGCTCGATCTCGCCGGCGCTGGGCCCACGGTCCGGCCTCCGTCGCAGGACTCCAGGCGAAGGAGGCCGTCGGAGGTGGCCTGCGCGGGGTGGTGGACCTGCCCACCCTGCGGGTCGTAGCAGACGAGGCTGTGCCGGCTGGCGAGTTCGAGGATGCCGGTGCTGGTCTGCGGTGCCTGCGAGAAGCCCATGCAGAGGATGACCCTCTCGGGTGTCACGTCCGGGCTCATGCTCCACGGAGAGTCCTCAGGGCTGGCGGCGTCCTCAAGGCGCGGGTAGCGCGCCATCAGTTCGCTGGCGAATTCGAGGAGCCGGGGACTAGGCGTTGTCACCGACTGGTCGCCTTCGGCCAGCCGTTGGCAGATGGCGTCGGCCTGGTCCGCGGTTACCGGGCTGGGCGACGCCCACAGGTAGAGGTCGAAGGTCACGGGCTGGAAGCCTCTCTTGTCGCAGGCCGTGCGGTCGGCGGTCATCATACGCCGCGGTTTCGGTGCTGGTGGCGGGTGGCGTTGACGATGCGGTGGGACATGCTGGCAGGGTGCCTCAATGCTCAGCGGCTGCGGATTGCGCTGCTCCAAGTGCCAGCCGGGGTTGGTGCTGTTCCCGGCCACGTTCACCACCAGGCCGCACCGGCAGGGTGACGTACGGCTAATTTGACCTTGACCCTGGGTGAAGGCGCACAGTCCCGCCTCCGGCGCTGCCTCAGACGCTGGACGTGCCCGCCCAGTCGAGTACCGCTGGGGCGCGCCCGCCGCAGGAAATCACGCAGCGTCTCCAGATGGGCCACGACCGGAGTCATCGCACGGCCGGCGGCGTGGATGCGTACAGCGCCTGGTAGCGGTCGGCGGCCGGTCCAGGTCGCCACGTCGTCCGGTGTCGCCTTGACGCCCGTGCGGTCGGTCTCTGAATGCCCGGCTCAGCAGGTCCCGGTAGCGGGGACCCACATAGTTGTCATCGCATTCACCGCAGCGGCCATCATGCCGTCCGTGTCGCAGTCCTGCTCCTCTGGTGGTGTGCAGCGTCCAGGGCGAGGACCGCCATGGCCGCCTGCCCATCACGCACCCGGCCCATCGCCCAGAGCGTCCGCAAGCTCACCGGCTGACACATCTGCCAGCCCGGCGACCTCCGCTTACAAAAACCCCGACATGAAGAAAGCAGCTCGCAAGGCTCATCCAGCCTGCGCAGCTAGCTCACCGGCCCAGGTGACCGGGAAGCCATCCAGCGGCCGGACCGACGACCGGAGACCTGCATGACCCCGCGCGTGAACGCCAAGCAACCGGCCACAGGGTCCTCGATCGCCAACTCATCCCGGAAGACCCGGCCGATCACCAGGTCGCCGGAAGCAGCGGAAGCAGGCCACTGGAATCATGTGCAGCCTTCGCGGCGAGGGTGGTGGTGCTATGCGCCCTTGCGGCGGTCGGCGTCTACACTTCGGTTATGAGCGAGGACGCGCGCCCGGGTGAGGACGAGGTCCAGCGGGAGGAACCCCCAGCGCTGCCAAGGCACCTGTCCGCGCGTGGTCCGTTCCCTGCGGGGTCCGGCGGATCTGGGCCGCAATCACGATAAGTACCTGACCTACGCTGATCATGAGGACGCTGGCGGGGCTGCGTCGGCGTGATCTTGTGCGATACGGGGCCGCTGGTCGCCGCGTTCAACACCGCTGCACCGCGTATCACGGCCGCTGCGCGGAGTTCTCTGTCGGGAGAACTGCCGTGCCGCCGCGTCGCTCACAGTTTCATCGAGGCGACTCCCTATGACTACCGCCGCATGGCCGAGTTGCTGACCACCTACGCCTCACTGCGCCTGCAGGTAGTGGACTCGTGCGTGATCGCCCTCGCCGAGCGGCTTGACGTCCGCGAGGTCGCCGCCCTCGACCGGCGCGACTTCGGCGTTGTCGCTCCCCGGCACCTGCGCAAGGGAGAGCGCATCTCTGCTGCCAGCCGACTGATCCGCTTCAGCATGCTCGTCGGATGCACCGTCGGTCGGCTCAGCAACCGGGCTCCGGCGCTCCGAAGCGCAAGCGGCAGAAATCCGCAGTGCCGGGCGACTTGCCTGGCCGCTTCTAGCTGGGCGCAATTCGGTCGCTGCCTGCCGGCTTGATGGCAGGTTCAGCGCCTGCTCGGCGGCAAGCGGCTCGAGCAGTATCAGTTCCGCGAGGTCAGGCCCGTCGAACGACGGGATAAGCGTGCGCTTTTGATAGCAATGAGTAAGCGCCTGTGCTCTACTCATCGGGCGCAGCCCATCGTCGCGACGCCGAGCGCGCGGTGAGCAGTCCGTCCTGAAGCAACGAGAGCCTGCGATGAGCCGGAGGTGCTCGCTGGCGTATTGCCGGGCTTCGTCACCATCAAGACGGCGGATCTGCGCGCAGCGGCATGCCAGAGCCTCTCCGCCGGAAGCCGGTTGCCTGTCACCGGTCATGCCGCTCTCGCAGGCCTAACTGATACGCATGGAGTGATAGTAAATGGCGGCTGGCGCTTAAGCCTCTGCTGTAAGGCTTGTCCGGTTTGGCGTTGTGTCAACGGACAGGTTGCGGTCCCCGGTGGTGGCCAGTTAAAAGTCCCCACCCCTTGGGTTGATCACTTGTCTCTCGGCGCGGTTCCTCCTCGGGCTCGGGCCTGGCGCATGCGGTATGAATCGCCTGCTGTGACCACGACGTGTCGGTCTTGCCGCCACCGTTGGACACCTCGCCGGCGGCATCGGACCTGGGCTCCGGCACTGGCCAGACCGCCCGGCGGCTCACCGGCGACTTCATCGGCCAGGGTGGCGCCGTCTTCGCCCTTGAGCCGGACCCGCAGATGCGGAGGGTCGGCATGGCACTGGTTCGGCGAGTCGCAGGCCCGCCGCCTATTCCTCGATGGCCGCGCCGACCTGCCGGAGATGCCGCCGGAATGTGTACGACGGATCGGCGCGGTCGGCGGCGACGAACAGCACGCCGTCGTCGTCGCCGAAGACAACGTCGGCGTCGGTGACCAGGTGCGGTCCGAACTGCGCCGTTGTCAGCGCCTCGGGCTCCCGCTCGTCCAGCCGCAGCGGGCCCGGCGGGTAGCTGCCGTAGCTGAACACCGTGAGGCCGATTTCCGCCAGCTCCGCAGTGTCCCGGTGCAGCCCCCACACCACCATGCCGGCGAGCCCGGCTGCTTCGGCTTCCAGTACTGCCAGGTCACCGACGCATGCCTCGTCCACCCGCCCGCCGTTGTCGATGACCAGCACGTCACGCTGCCCGGCCGTGCCGAATACCTCCAGGAACACGTCCACGCTGCCGTAATGACGCACTGGCAGCGCACGCCCCGCGACCCGGTGCCCGGGCACGACCGCGCGGATGCCAGGCGGCGCGGCGCGCACGGGCACGGCGGCCCGCACGCAGGCGTCGGCCACCAGCGCCGTGGACAGATCAGCGAAAGCCTCCAGCATGACAATCTCCCTCGTCCGGTCATGTCACCGCCGGCGGGCGGGCGGGCGGCAGCCGGCCACCAGCCACGGCACAGGACCAGACCATGGTGACAGGAACAGGACAGCCCTGGCCCCCAGCCACTCGCCGGCCGTTTGGCACATCCATCATCACCGCATGAACCTGCCAACAGAAAGAGGCCCAGCCGGGCAAGATGACCGACGCCCCGCAGCCGCCGCGCGCGACTCCGGACCTGGCTGCCAGTTCGTCATCCGGCTGCCGCTGGCCTCCGGCCCAGGATTACCTTCGTCTTGGCACCCCTCGGGCACCAGTTCGAAGCGGACCACTGAGTAAACCCCGCCTTCCCAGTTGCTGGCGCGCCAGGCCTGGACGAGCCGGATGCCCGGAATGCATTCGATATTCCGGCCGCGGATCGCGCCGCGGCACCGAAGGCACGGTCGAGCACGCGCGGATCCCCGGCGAGCGCGTGAGAACCGAGCACGCCGCCGGCTGGGCTGCGTGCCTGGACCGCCTAGCCGCATACGCAGGAGATACCAGCAAATAGCACAGGGCGGTCACGGACCGGGCATACAGAGGTGCGATGCAGTCAATAGTGGTTCATAGTGACTATCGTCTCTGACCCTGAAGGACTAAACATCGACAACGCCAATAACGTGCCGCGTGTCGGGGATAGGTGCGCGTCGCTCGCTCCTAGGCTCTCCTTCGTGGGGTAGCGGCTAATCGGTCATCGAGGGCTGATCGATTAGCGGCTCGCACGATCAGCCTCTTGACCAGGCGAGCCAACCCCCATGGAGGTGAGTCGGCTTTGGCTGACGAAACCCCCGAGAGCAAGCGCGGCTCCGAGGACCGCCAGCGGCGAGACCGGATGGATCTGGTTAAGCTGCTGATCAAGTCCGCTACCGCGATTGTTCTCGATCTGATCAGCCGGGGCCACCTGTCTCTTTGATGACGGTGACCCCGAACTGATCAGCTGTTCGACGCGGCCCCCCGGCTTGGCCCGCACAGTCATCCCGGGGGGTCGAGTCATGTGTGCAGGCGCCGCGATTGAGCGGAAACTGCGCCGTGAACGTGTATCGAGATCCAAACTGTACCAGTTTGTCGCGAACTGTACCTATCGGCGTCTATCACAACTATAGAACGATACGTTGTTTGTTTTATCGCATGACAGGAGTGCTATTCAAGCTCCAGCACTGCGTGTTCGAAAATCCGGTACCGATGGCATGAAATGGCATGATAGGCAACATCATGTCATAAGTTGATGCTCTCTAAGCCTCGCCGAGTTGTACTAGATGTGTTGGGCGACGTGGCGAGCTTTGACGTGCTGCGGCGCTGCGTTGCTCGGCGCCCGGTTGGCGGGCGCTCACTTGTTTCCTCCGTGCCACGCGGTGAGGTTGCAGCACTGGCAATTCATTTAGGTCTCCAGGCTTCGCCAGCTGCAAACTTCTCTAGAGAGAGTGACATATATCTCTAGAGAAGTCAAGGTACTTGAGGGGCTGAATACTGAAACAGGTGACGGCTGATAGCGTTTTGTTCCCTAGAGATCCCGATTGATGCCAGGTGGGGATATCGGTGGACCTGGGGGAGAGGCAAACCGATGCCAAAGGGTCCAAGCGAGCCGAAGTACCGAGTGATCGCGGATGGCTTGCGCGAGGCCATCCGGCGCGGCGACTACCCGCCAGGCTCAAGGCTGCCGGGCGAGAACGACATCATGCGTGACCAGGACGTAGCTCGCATGACCGCCAGGCAGGCACTAGCGCAGCTCATCAATGAAGGCGTAGCCGTTGCCCGGAGAGGTTCCGGGGTCTACGTGCGCGACTTCCGCCCTATCGTGCGAGACAGGATTGCCCGACTTGGGGGCACTTGGACGCAAGGGCGGTCGATTTGGTCATCGGACCTCGATGACCGCGTACTCGAAGTCGATCAAATCTATGTGGGGCGTGAAGAGCCACCGGACCGTATTCGGGTCATCCTCGAACTTGGTGACAACGATCACGAAGTTGTGGTTAGGCGACAACGCTCTGTACTCGACGGCAAGCCGGTCCTGCAGTCTGTCTCATATCTGCCGATGGACATCGCAAGCGGCAGCCGCATTGAGGAGGAGGACACAGGTCCCGGGCGGGACCTACGCCAGGCTCGCCGAGCGTGGCTATGCGCCGGTCCGTTTCCGGGAGGACGTGCGCTCCCGGATGCCGGAGCAGGGTGAGGCGGACCGTCTTCAGATCTCGCCTGGAACGCCAATAGTTGAGATTGCGAGAATTGGGTACGCCTCATCCGGCCGAGTAGTTGAAGTCAACCACATGATTGCTGACGCATCGGCACACATATTTCGTTACGACTTCGATGGCCCGGAAATGCCGTGATCGGGGCCTGAATCCTGCTCTCAGCCGAGAAGACTCAGGTCGTGGTGCAGACCACAGAGCTTGTTATACCATTGGCATATGGCCGATTATGATCTGCTTGCTAAATTCTACGACCAGCTTATGAGTGACTCGTCATCAGAAGCAAGTAGATTATGCGTTGCATTGAGAGGGCGACATTTCATCTCAATACAGTTGGCCACCCTGGTCGGCCAGCTCACCTTCCTGGTGACTGTGTTCGGTCAGAAACTGCTCGGCGACGACAGCGTGCCAGGCGGCCGGTCATTGCCGAATACCACGATGCGCTCGGGCAGGCCGATGTCGCGGGAGAGCGCCAACGCCTACCTGCGACCAGTCTCATCCGCTCGCTCGCACCCCACCCCGAAGACGACGTCACGCTCATCCTCGTCCGCATCCCGCCAGCCTCAGCTGTCGGCGACCGCGGTCTGGATCGCTGAGAATCTGATTTTCTCTTGTTCCAGCCTGACCGACGGGCCGTAGGCGTTCGAGATGAGGTCGGCATAGAGCGCCGACTCAGCTTGATCCAGGTTGTCAAGGGGAGATGTCGCCGGGACGGGTTCGGCGCCCCACTGTTCCCGGTGGGCCAGCAATGTGGACCGGTCCATGAGCATCGAGTTAACGTGCGGATGACTGCCGCGCAATCGGTCAAGAATGGCGAAGCCGTGGGTGTCGATGTCGCCCCAGTACACCAGGTCCAGGGTGGCCAGCCAGCCGAAGGATTCGAGCAGCGAGACCGCATAGCCGCCGCCAAGTATGGCCATTGCCGCTGGCGGGACGGGGAACGCGAGATAGGTGATCTCGTTTTCCAGTACGTACGCGCGGTTGATTCCGTCTGGGGCGGCCGTGAACTCGGTCGTGCGGACGGACAATTCAGAAAAGCCGCGGAACCCTCCGGCGACCCGGAAGCGGACATAGGCGGGCTTGCGCAGGAAGCCGTAGCGGGCGGCGAAGTCGGGGACGCCGACTAGCACGCGGGAGGGGTCCAGTTGCGCGTCGAGCAACTCAGTCAGGACGCCTTTGTGCCGCTCGATAAACTTCGTGTCGATACCCGGTACGTCGACCTGGCGCAGGTAGATGGTGCCGGGCCGGTGGCGCTGCTCGATCCAGCGGACGGTGGCGAGCAGCTTGGGCCAGTCGCTGGCCAGCCGGAGCGCGCGCTGCGGGTAAGCGATCAGCCACGGGACCAACTGCGTGTCGCTGGCCCCTTCGATCAGTCCGGTCAGGCGACGGACCTCGGGGCCGACCTTGAGCAGAGCCCAGGTGTCGGCGTAGCTGTCGAGCCAGGCTCGGCACGGCAGGCTGTTGGTGCCGAATTGCCGACCACCGATCTGCTTGTACTCGATCCGCAGTGGGCCACTGGCCGCGCGCGTCCATTCCGCTGTCCATTGGCGTACATCCGCTAGACGTTCGCCGATCTGGCTGGCGCTGGGACCTCGGATTGGAAGACCGAGCGGCTCCCAGCCTTGTCCAGCGGCGAACCGGGTGAGCAGAGCGCCGGAGTCCCACTTCTTCCTGACCGCTAGGTGGACGTCGGGCGGGCGGGTCCATGCACCGGGCACGTCAGCGACCGGCCGCTGAGACGAGATCAGCCTCTGGCGACGACGATGCCAGCAACTGCCGGGAGATTAGGTGCGCGTCGCGGCGGGATCGGTACTCATCGATCGTGAGCGTCTGCAGCCGGGAGTTGTTGCTCTTCGGGTTGTCCACGAAGCCGACGGCCGATACGTAGCGCTCGATGACGTTGATCTTCTGCAGCGGGGTAACGATGAGCAATTGCAGGCCAAGACGGCCGAACAACTCAAGCGCGAACCTGGTCGACTCATCGGAGCCCCGGCCGAACGCCTCGTCGATGACGGCGAACCTGAAGGTCCGCGACTTGATCGCGCCCCATTCAAGCTTGAACTGGTAGGCCAGCGATGCGGCCAGGACGGTGTAGGCGAGCTTCTCTTTCTGCCCGCCGGACTTGCCGCCCGAGTCCGCGTAGTGCTCGTACTCGGTGTCGTCCTCGCGGTAGCGCTCGGAGGCGGCGAAGGTGTACCAGTTCCGCACGTCGGTGACGAACCTGGTCCACTTCCGGTCCGCTTCAGTCAGCCCCTGGCGGCCGCGGAACCGCTCGATGATCCGGCTCACCTGGAGGAATTTCTGCTCGGAGTACTGATCCGATTGCTCGCTGGATACCGAGTCGTCGGTACAGGCCCGCAAGTCGGAGCGGAAATCGCGGATCTCGACGGCCGGGGAGGCCAACGGTTCGAGCCTGATGTAGCGCCCGGGATTGTAGTCGACGTCGACCAGGGATTCGTTGATCGTTGCGATCCGCTCCTTGATCAGCTCGGCCTGCTTGACCAGCCGGGACTGGAAGCCCGCGATGTCCCTGATCGTGTTCTGGTTCAGGTAGGTCTTGAACTGGTGCCTGAACCTGGGCAGGTCATCGGCGGTGAGCCGGTCGCGTAGTTCCCGGTAGCCGAGTGCGGATTCCACCGAGTCGTCGAGTTCCTCCGTCTCCTTTGCGTACTGGCGGCGGAAGTCTCCCATCGCGGTGACGATCTTATTGGAGAGTCGGGACAGCCGGTCTCCCCTCTTCTCGGTGAGCACCGTGATCTCGTTGCCTGCTGCGGTCTCGGCCCGGTCGCAGGCGCTGGCGATCTCGGTCCTGGGGTGCCCGGCCTTGGTTAGCAGGTCCACGATGGCGATGAACTGGAGCTTGGCCGGCTCGGCGGCGGGCTCGGCGAGGACCGCCCGCGCCTCGCCCATTACGGCATTGGCGCTCTGGTGCCGCTCCTGGATTCTGCCGATCAGACCGTCGACCTCGCGGAGACGGGATTCGGCCTTCGCGATGCTTTCTTCAATGGAAAGCAGTTCTTTGTTCAGGCGGGCAAGCTCCGCCGAGGCTGCCTCTAGCTCGCGTTGTTCAGCTCGGAGCTGCTCAGCACGGTTGACCACGGACTGCCAGTCGATGTCGGCGAACTCGCAGGTCTGGTCGAGGCCGGCGAGGGTCTGCCCGCGCTCGATCGCGGCGTCGTGGGCCTTCGCGTGCAGCGCTTGTTCGGCTGCGATCGAACTGATGCGGTCGTTCAGCGCGGCGGCCTTGGCCAGCAGCGTGTCCAGCTTGCGCTGGTTGGACCAGCCGAGCACGTAACGGCTGCGATCGTCGATGCGGAACCGGTCGTCTTTCTCGTGGCGGCCCCCGCCGCCCTTGAGCTGCCCGGCTCTGGTGATGGCCTTGGGCATCCGGCGGAACTCGGCCGTCGTCTCGACGCATTCGTGATCGGCGCGACGGGCCAGTTCGCGTTCCAGCCAGTCAGCGAACGGAGAATCCTTGATCTCAAGCTTGGCCGCCAGCGTGTTCGGGCCGTAGGAAGCCGAGATCGTCCGCGTTCGGGACGGCTCGGGTATCCGGTAGTACACCACGCGGTCTTTCAAATGATGACCGTCGATCCAGTCGGAAACGGCGGCGTAGTGACCATCGGGCACGAGCACGGACAGGGCGAAGCCGTGCAGCAGCCGTTCCGCGGCCCCTTCCCAGTCGACTTCGCTGTCCCGCACCGCTATCAGCTCACCGGCAAACGGCAGCGACGCTTGGTCGATCCGCAGCTCGCGGCAGATCCAGCCTCGCAGCTCAAGTTGCTTCTTCGGGATGCTGGTCTTGCGTTCGGCCAGGCTGCGAAGCTCGGCGTTCACCTCGTCGGCCTCGTCTCGCCGTTGCTTCGAGGCTACGCCCGCCTCGGTGAGCGCGTTCTGGAGGTCGAGCTGATCCTGCCGGGCGGAGTCGCGGGCGGCCGTGATCTGGGCTCGCCTGGCCACGAACTGCTCGGCGGTCTCCACCGGCTCCAGGGCGGCCCGAGCGAGCAGGGCGGCGAACCGGTCGGCCTTCCGCATCCGATCCGCGTGCGCCTGGTCGCAGTCGTTGAGCTGGCGCTTGATCTCGGCTAGCCCGGCTGCCGCCGTGACCAGCCAGCTCTACCTGCAGGCTGGTCTGCCGTTCCCGGAAGCTGATCAGTTCGATATCGATCCCGGTGCGATCGGCCTCCAGCCGCGCCTGCTGGGACGAGATCGCCTCGAGGTCGGCCTGAGACAGGTCGGCTTTGAGACTGGCGAAGTAATATCGCAGCGCCGCCCGCTGGGTGTCGAGTTCGTCGATCTCCTTGCGCACCCCGTCGTATTTGTCGCAGTCCTCCAGCAGCGGAGCCAGCGCGGTCAGCTGCGATTCGGCCCGCCGCACCGCTTCGTGCGCCTTGGTGAGATCCTCGAAGTGCTCGATGATGTCGGCGACCGCCTTGGCGGCGTCAAATGGCTCAAGCATATGGTCGCGGACGAAATCGGTGAGATTGCCCACCGACTTCATCGAGACCGTCTGGTGAAATAGCTCCATCGCCTGCTCCGACTCGATCCCCATCCGGCGCCGGAAATCCACGCCGTAATCGGGGAAAGCGTCGTGCAGCCGGATACCGGATCCGGCCCGCAGCCGTTTGCGCAGGCCCGAGATTTCTGAACCGAAGTCCTTGAAATCGCCGGTCACCGACAGAGGCCGGTCGGCCGTGACGTAAAAGCGCTCCGGCTGGCCGGACGCGTCGCCTGAGCGCAGGTAAAAGACCTGGGCGAGACTGACCGTGGCCTCGTAACCCTCATTAGCGAAGACGCCGAGTATCACGCTGTAGTCAGAGCCATCTCGCAGCGCTACCGGCTTGGTGACGCCATTGACCTCGTTGCGTTCGGTCTTGTAATACCCGAGTACGTACGAGCGCAGGCTCCGTTCCCTTGTGTCGGCCCCGGCCGCCTTGTTGTAGGAGATCCGCTGAGCAGGCAGCAGCAAGGTGGTGACGGCGTCCACGAGCGTGGACTTTCCCGATCCGATGTCGCCCGTGACCAGCGTGTTCTGCCCGTCTAGGCCCAGCGACCAGACCCGGCCGCCGAACGTGCCCCAGTTGTAGAGCTCAAGGCGGGCTAGCCGGAAGCCGGTCATACCTGCTCCCGTCCGTCAAGCAGCGCGGCGTATTCGGCGAGCTTGCCATCGAAATCAGCGAGCCACTGACCGTCGACGAATGCCTTCAGTATGCGCCGCACTTCATACAATCGATCGGCGTTCTTCGCCGGTCTCAGGAAGCCGTACTCGACCGCCTTGTTTATGTGCGCGTCGATCTGATCGGCCAGCCGGGCCTCGTTACTCGTCGATGGCAGGAAGACTCGCACCATTTCGAGAATCTGATCCCGCGTCAGCATAAGCCGGGTATCGCCACCTTGCGCATCGAATTCGGCCAGTTTCTTGCGCAGCAGGGCGAGCAGCAGGCTCACGTGAAAGGAAAGCGCCCGGCGCGGGATGAGCCTGGGCAGGGAGTCTTGATCATCTGGATCCACCGGCCGCTGCCGGAGAAATGCGTAGCCTTCGGCCTCGTCGATGATGACCTGAAGGCCGAGCACGTCCACGTAGTCCTGCGCCTGCGGCCGGAACTCGGACAGGCTGCGCCAGGCGCGGTCGTGGGTGTCCCGGTAGACCACGCCTTTCATGAGTTGCGTGACGGCGACCGACAGATCGGGCTCAGCGGTCACTGGCTCCTCCTCGCGTAGGTGACCCTCGGCAGCGTCGCGGTGCGCTCCTGGCCATCCGACTCCGACCAGGTGATCCGGTCGCGATGATCTTCGTCATAGACGATCGCGAACGCCTCATCGCGCAGCGACAGGTAGGTCACCAGCTCAGCCACACCCTGCCGCAGCGGGTAGCGGGCGACTACCTCGGTCAGGCCGACCTGGGGCTGGCCGCGCAGGGCCTGGCGAATACCGCCACGCAGCGGTTCGGGATCTACATAGACCTGCTCGAACAGGGCTGACGGATCGGTCTCCTCGTCCGCGTCCTCGACGTTGTCGCTGACGATGCGCGTCTTTCTGACGGGCACGTAAAGCGGCCGTTCCATTGGCAGCCGGATGGCCGGCGCCGGTGCGTCGATCTCCATGATGACACCAAGGTTCGAGATTTCCCTGAGAGCGAGGGCCCGGGACTCGATTTGGCGCAGGATGTCGATCACCCGCCTGTTCTCGAACCAGACCTGGTCATCCAGGAACCGCCTGAGCTGCTCGGACAACTGGCGGACAGTGCCCTGGGTGCGTTCGGCGGCGTCGAGCCAGTCATAGTGGATGAGCCGAAGCCGGGCGTCGCGCTCAGTGATCCCGGCCAGTTGGTGAACGCGATCCAGAAGATCGGACAACTCCTCCTGACGGGCCTGGGACAGCAAGAACCCGTAAAACGATTGAAAGGATCTGCCCTGGTCGGAGCCGGCGATCGACTCTCGGCTGCCGAGCACGTCATCGAGCAGTTCGCCCTTGCCTCCGTGCCATCCCGCGATCTTCTCGCGCAGCTGCCGGTCCAGCTTGCGGAAATTCTCTTCGACCTCGCGGAAATCGGCGAGCAGTTCCCTGGCGGTGCCGGCGAACTGCTGGTAGCGGTCACGCACGGCGGTCTCGTCGAGCAGCGGCAGCTCACCGGACTGAACTCGGGCTATCTGCTCATCGATCTGGTGGCGTTGCCGGCGCAGCTCGGCCAGCCGCTGACCAGGATCGGTCTCGGTGCCAAAGACGATTTGCCGCAGCAATTCAAATATGAAGTTCAGCCGCGATTCGGTGCCGATGAACTCCCGCTCGCGCAGGCTCTGGACCCATTGCAGCGCCTTCTCGACGGCGGGAGTGGCATCAAAATGAGGCTCATCGGTACCGTCGGGATAGTACTTGCGCAACCAGCCCGTCCCGGGCGCGGCCCAGTCATCGAGGTAGGCCCTGGCTGACTTGGGATACCTGTTGCCTTCGCGCTGGTCGCGCTCGCGCTGGTTAAGCGTGTAGAGCTCATCGTCGAGGCGACTGGCCAGTTCGGTCGCCGAGATTGACCTAATGTTGTCGGCGACAAACACCTCGTGCAGGAAGCTCAGCACCAGCGGCGCATTGTCCGCGCGGAGCAATCGCCAAGCTGGGCTGTTATCCCTGAGCCACGCAATATCATCCAGATCAGGCACGGCAACATCGTATGGCGACCGTGTGACAGTTTCACTTATGCCCGCAGGCCAACCTCAGGCGACGGCGCCGACGAGGCTGGAGACGGGCATCGTGATGAGGGCCAGGTTCGGGTCCAGGGGCGTGGCGGCGCCGGTGGTGATGTCCTTCCGGGAGTTCCGGGCCGGACTTGCTGGTGTGCTGGACCGGCCGCAGAGGTAAGTCCGGCCTGCGGGATGGATCCGTATCTTGATCCGGTGAGCGGGGTGCTGCCGGGCGTCCGCAATGCCAATGACTGGTACGGGCGAACCTTACTCACCTAACCCGACCGCCATCCGCGCCCTTGAATATGCCGCAGAATAGGTGAACCATCGGAGCTAGCTAGCACGCTTAGTCAAAAGGGGACAACTCAGATGCGCGCACGCATAGCGACCGCCCTGTTAACCGGGGTCGCCTTCTTAACCCTGATCGCCGGCGCCACCTCATCATCAGCAACCCCGACCGCCACGGCAGAGTGGACAGTGACGCCAGGCGGCAACGCAGTCGGCACGACGAGCGCGTTCACGCTAGCCGACCTGAACACCGGCAACACGATCCGGTGCCCGGATAGCTTCCCAGTCCACCTCCGCCCTCACTGGCCCAATCCCTACGGAACCGTCACCGGGCTCGCCCTCAGCAGTTGCACCAGCTCGCTAGGCCTAACGTTCACCCTGACCGCGAATGCCCTGCCCTGGAATCTCAACGGCACGTCGTTCTCAGCGGGCGTGACGACCGGCACCATTAACGGCATCGACCTCACCTTGTCGAGCTCCCTTTGTCACGCCGTCGTGGACGGCACGAGCGCCGGGGCGGACAACGGCCAGGTGACGAACACCTTCACCAACAGCACCGACAAGATGGCCATCTTGACCACCGGCAGCAATCTGCACTTCTACTCCGCCAGCGGTTGCCTCGGCCTCTTCGCCAACCAGGACACCGCGACGATTTCCGCCAGCTACACCCTGAGTCCCGCGCAAACCATCACAAGCCCATAACCCAATACCAAATAACAAGGTTGAAAGGATGCTCAGGCCGCGATCTATGCCGACTAGGTGAGCGTGGCTACGCCAGATGGGTTACGAAACTGACCAATACCGCGCCAGCCGCGACGGCGGCATCGACTGATGAGAGGCCCGCAGCCGTCCAGCCTCGCAGAAGCGACGTCAGTGCCGGCACCGTTCTGGCGGGCGCAGCCGGCCCGTTTCTCGTCATGCACATAGTGTCGGGTGAGTGATCGACGCAACACGAGGACGGCCCTTCCGACAGAGCAGCGCGATGATTCCGGGGCATCCGGAGAATACACGGAGAAATCTTCGCAGCTTTGACATAAGCGCAGTTCAGGGCGTGTTCGGAACGCTTGTGTGGGTGGTAGCGGGCGCGTGCAGATGTCCACCCCGAATACGCGCCGAAATGCGGCGTGCGGGGTGACCTGAAACCAGGCCGCTGGCGTACTCAGGCCTCGCCGCTACGGCTCTTCGGCGCGCCGGGGGAGCGCAGGCCAAAGCCGGGCACTGATGACTCAGGAGGAGGATGACGGCGCGCCGAAGACTTCGATGTCGCAGTGGGCTGCGCCGCTGCGGGCGATGCGTGCGTCGGCGGTGACCAAGGAGACGCCAAGGACTTCGGCCAGGGCGACGTACTGAGCGTCATAGGCGGACAGGCTGGCGTGCAGTCTTTTGATGCGGGGCCACAAAGGAAGCACATCTTGCCGCTCCACGGGGAACGCCCGAAAGTTGGCGGCCGCCGCGTCTGCTTCCGGCTCGGTGATCTTTCTGCCTCGCCTGAGCCCGAGCAGCGCGGAGATAACTTCCCCGTCTAGTACGTACGGCGCGTACACGATCTGCGATCTGCTCAGCCGCTCCGCGATGGACTCTCCCGCCCCGGTCTTCGCCGCAAGCAGTTCGACCATGGCTGAACAATCTATGACCGTCAAGGTCGAGCCCGGCCCTCGTCGATAGCGGAGAGAATGTCAGCGGTGCTGATGCTGGCGGTTGCGTCCCTCCTGGATCGCTCGACGGCCTCGGCTACGGTGGGCCTTGCGGCTTCCTTCTCGATCAGGCTGCGGAGATATGCCTGCAGTGACTGGCCTGCCTGCGCCGCGCGGGTCTTCATCGTCCGCACGGCGTCGTCGGAGACATCCCTGATGGTTAGCGCGGTCATGAAATAACCGTAGCAGCATTGAAAGCATAATGCATTCGAGGATTGCCGGGGGTCGGCCGGTCTGGAGAGATCAGCAGCGTCGTCACGTTCTGGCGTCCGGAGATCGGCTTGGCTGGAGCGATCTGTGCCCGGCGCGTTCGGCGACCTCCGTTACCGGTACGCACCCTGTAATGGCCGCTCGCTGAGGCTCGCCGCAGGCACGTCGCGGGTCAGATCAGAACCGCCGAGCTCCCGGTCACGCACCAGGTCTGGAAGTTCGGCAGCCCGCACACGCTGGTGGTGACCAAGATCGACGAATTGTTCCGGCGCGAGGCCAAGGCGCGCGCGGACGCCATGGCCGGCCTTGAGCGGCTCGCCGACCGCCGCGGGCGCAGGCCGATGCTCGTTTCTGATGTTCTTGCAGGTCAGCGTGGTACGCGGGTAGCGGCGGTCGGCGGAGACGGTGCCTTGCGCGGCAATACGCGGAGAAGTATCTCGGTCGCTCGTGCCGGATCAGGAGGGCGCCGCGACGGGGTGGATTCGGCAGTTCCGGGGGTGAGCGGCGCGACAATGAGGTCTTCCTTCCGGGACTGCCGCACGGTCTGCCCCCCGCACGCCGCCCAGGAACATCCGCAACACCCGCGATCAGCCAGCCGCCGATCCTCACCTCATCGGCAAGGTGCCACCGCCAACGAAACTCCTCGACCCGCCACCAGCCCGCACCCCACATCGGTATCCCCAGTGCCGCCGTCCCGCCCGATCCCATCGGAATCCTCAGCGCCGCGTATCAGTTGCTCGGCGCAGCTCGCCGCGAGGGTGCCCGGCAAGGGGTGGCAGCGGCTGTCCTGCGGGCACGGTTCCAAGGGCGAGCGGCTGTACGACTGGGCGATCTCGCCCGCCGGGCCGGGCCGGCACCTGCTGGTCCGCCGCTCCCCGGGCTCGGGCGAGCTGGCGTTCTACCTGTGCTGGTCCCCCAGGGCCGCGCCGCTGGCCGAGCTGGTCAAGGTGGCCGGGGCCCGGTGGGCGATCGAGGAGTGCTTCCAGGCCGCCAAGAACGAGGCCGCGCTCGACCACTACCAGGTAAGGAAGCACGTCGCCTGGCACCGGCACGTCACCCTCGCGCTCGCCGCCCAGGCCTGGCTAGAGAGGGGCCGGCGACCTGTGGACAACTTCCCGGCCCGCCGCCGCCCTGGAGTAGCCGGACGGTCACCGGAAGCGGCGGACAGGCAATGACCTGCCTGAGCATGAACGCCCGGACCAGCAAGGGACCGGCCTCGGACGCAGGCTGATGGAATTCGCCAAGTGCGAACCCGGCAGTGAACCCGACCTAATCCAGTTCGCTCAGCGGTTGCAGGAGGTCAGCGATCAACCGGTCGACTGTGTTGCGGAGCCGACGGGATTCTCGACAGCGGTGAACCTTCGCAAGCACTTCGGCCAGATCGTGTACAACAGTCCACATGATGCCGCCGTGCGTTCAAGGACGGGCGGCTCAGTGGCGTTATCCTGACAGTTTTCGCAGGGGAGGTCACGTTCGGGGCGACTTGCCACTCTAGTAAGAGGCGGAGCGAATCCGCCGGTCATGAGAGGACCCTGTCGTTTATGCGATCTGTGTGGCGAGGAGCTGTGTTGTGGGAAGGGTGAGTGACCCCGGGGGGTTGGCCGTACCTGGGTCCGCTAGCCAGGAGGCTTGCAGCGTGCGGCTAGGAGTGTGCCGGTGCGTGGCATACGGGCTCAGCTGGTATCTGCCGTCCGGGCGTGCACCGCGGGGCAGAGGAGGCTGCGTTCGGCGGGACAGCTTCCCGGGCCCTGGTCGCGCGGGGCGGATGTGGAGGAACAGTGATGACGGTCGGCCCTGAGGCCGGGGCGAGGCCTTTGGGCTCTGGCGGGCTGCAGAATGTCGAGTTCGCCCAGTTCTTCCGCGCCGAGCACAAGAGGCTGATCAGGTTCGTGATGGCGACCGGCGCAGGGGGTGATGAGGCCGCCGAGATCGCGCAGGTGACGTTCGTCAAGGCATTCGAGAGCTGGGATGTGATCCGGGTGCCGCGCGCGTGGATCCGGCGGGTAGCGGTGAACGAGCTGGCTGCTGCCCGGCAGGCGGCCCGCCGGGAGACGCCGCAGGCGGCGCTCCCGGACGTGCCAGTGCAAGTGTCGACTGCGCTGGCGGTGGAGCTGACGGAAGAAGCCCGGCAGGTGCTGGCGGCGCTGCAGGAACTGCCGCCGCGACAGCGCCAGGTTATGGCGTGGATCATCGACGGCTTCGGCTCCGCCGAGATCGCCTGCGAGCTGGGGGTCAGCCCGGAATCAGTGAGGCAGAGCCACGCCAAGGCCCGTAAGAACCTCGGCCAGTTCTACGGACGAAGGAAGAAGCGATGATCAGGTGGCTGCGCGATGCTTTTGGCGGTGCAACCAAGAGGGAGGCCGCTGATGCAGCCGTCGGTCGTGGCATGGCTGACGTGCTGGCGGCGCTGGACGACGTGATCGATGATGACGCGGCCCTGGGACGCATCTGCGCCGGGCTTGGTGAGACCATGCCCGACAGGCCATTGTGTGAGCCCGTGCGTGTGGTGAACCCGCTCCCGGCAGCTGATCGTAGATACCGGCCGTGAATCCAGGCTCGGCCGAGCTAATCAGAACCGGCGTCCCGCGGACAACCAGCCCTATACCCGGGAGGAGACGCTATGCCAACCGCCCCGCCCGCTGTTAACGACACAACGGGTGACTCAGAACAGGCTAAGACAGCTCCGCGCCCTGCAGCTCCGGGCTACGACCGCCGCAGCGGGCAGACACCGCTCGCGCGTGACGCCGCCGGCCGGACCCGGCCCGCCCAGCCCGCCCCAGCTTGCTCAGAAATTACCGGCGGCACCACGGCGGAAATCGCCGGCACCCGCCCGCGGCGCTTCGATGTCCTGCTCCGGCGAATTCCCAAGACGCGGGGCTTCTACGCCGACCCGCTGTTCGCGCGACCGGATTTGGTTGAAAACGACTATTACCGCTTCCGGCGCCAGCATGACAGCTGACCACGGCCAGACAGAAGGGATCGGCCAGGACACCGCGCATTGCGATACTGGACTGCCCCGGCGTGGAACGCGACGAGCCGCGGATCCGTCCGTACCGTCAATCCGACCTCGACGATCTCTATCGGATCTGTCTGCTGACCGGAGCCAACGGCGGCGACACCAGCCACCTGTTCACAGATCCCATGCTGCTCGGTCACCTGCACGCGGCAGCGTACGGCTGGTTCGGGCCAGAACTAGTAGGGCAGCATCAGATCGTTAGGTGAGTGCGGCGTGGCGTTGTGACACGGCGACGGCCGCTTCGTGATCATCTGGCATGTGACTGTCCTGATGGATCGCGTTGCGGCCGTCGTGCCCAGCGTAGGTGATGTGGATCCGGCAGGGTGGCTGGATTGGTCGGCGCCGGTGAGCAGTTGGAACAGGTAGCGCTGGGCGTCGCGGTGCCGGCGGCCCTGGCCGGGGTGCGCGGCGGCGGCAAGGCACAGTTCCCGCTAGGCGCTGGCGGTGATGGTCTGGGCGGGGATGAGGTGGCGGCGGCGCTGGTAGTCGATCGGGCTGCCGTGCTCGTCGAGGTCGCCGGCCAGGGCGGTGATCGCGGTGAGCACGGCGGCGTGGCCGTCTTCAGCCAGGGTGCGCAGCGCGGCGTTGACGACGATGCTGCTGCGGTAGGGGTGCGTGAGCTGCCGGGTGGAGACCTGCCGCAGGTCGGCGGCGCAGCACTGGTTCTGGGTGATGCAGCTGGGGCAGGTGCCGGGCGGGTTCAGCCCGGCCGGGCCGGTGTAGATGCGGGGGACGTGCCCGCAGGCCGGGCAGGCGCCGGCCAGCAGCACGCGGTGGCGGGTGCAGGCGAACATCCAGGGCAGCCGCCAGGTCAAGACCCCGAGGCTGTCGCGGGCTGACCGCGCGTTCTGGCCGCGCTGGCCGGGCTGCTGCCCGGCAGCCAGTTCCGCCAGATGCGCGCGACGAAGGTCCGTCCGCCGCCTCAGCGAGCCTGGCTCAAGCCAGCCGCAGTCAGCACGTCGTCGGCCAGTTCGGCCGGGGTGAGCCTGTCTGAGCCCAGCATGATCGTCCCTTCCGGCTGGCGGGCGGCGGCAGCCACGATCTCATCCACGCCGGTCATGCCGACCTCACGGGCTACCTGGTCCCAATCCTTGCCGGGGTGAGTCACGCGGGCGTCGAGCCGCTCCCGGAGCGCGCCGGCGTCCGCCTCGAGAAAGACGTGCAGGACCTCCTCGCCCGCATCGGCCAGGGCGCCGAGGATCTCGATCCGGTAGGCGTCGCGGATCAGCGACATCGGGACGACGAGCGTCTCCGCGTGGTGCCTGCGCAGCGACAGCGCGGTCGCGGACGTGGTTGACTCCCCCCAGGCGATCCCGTCGGGCTCGGCTTCCGGCTGGGACGCGCTTGTCGCCGGGTGGGGCCAGCTGAATGCCAGCCTTGCCGCGACCTTTCGGCCGACAGGGAATCAGGACGCCTTCCTGCGTACCGTCGGCCTGGTAATCGACGAGACCGAGCGCATCACTCTCGCCACCGAGACCGGGGACAGTTACCCGTATCGCGAGGCGAGGCCAACAGCGGGTTCCCGGTCCGGCGCGACGCGGGCCTGGTCCTAGGCGAATACACCGACCACTACAACACCCACCGCCCGCATAGGTCGCTGCAACAACAGCAAACGATCAACGAGGAGCCGCCAGCCTTTTAGCGGCGAGCGACAAGGCATATCCTGCATTAGATAAGCCGGCGATGCAAAGGAATGTGTGCCAATAACGTGCTCACCGTGGGTAGCCACGCCGACCGTATATGCATGCATTCGCGCCGATAGGTGTGGGAGGTGCGGGAGGTGCAGAGTTTGTCTGGGCCGGCTGATCGCCGACGACTGCCGCTACTGGAGGATGAGGATCTGACCGGTGAGGCGGTCATCGAGCCGAGCCGGCTGATCCGTCCGGTCGACGCGCCGCCGATCGCTGTGGCGTGTTTCTTCCGTGACATCGTCGAGGAACTCTCCGGCCGTCAAGACGCGAGGTCCGTGTGTCGCCTGCACAGCGAGATGGGTCCGGCTTCGTTGTGGGAGATCGAGCACCGGGGTGCGCGGCTGGGCGTGTTCCATCCCGGAGTCGGGGCGCCGCTGGCCGGTGCCATGCTCGAGCAGGTCATTGCCCGCGGAGTTCGCGGAGTCATCGCCTGCGGTGGGGCAGGGGCCTTGGTACCGGAGCTGGTGATGGGGCACGCGGTGATCTTGACCGGCGCTGTGCGCGACGAGGGCACGTCCTTCCACTACCTGCCGGCCGGCCGGGTCGTTTCGGCTGACCCGGGTCCGGCTGAGAGCCTGGCCGACGCGCTCAGCGCCGCCGGCGTGGAGACGACGCGCGGCCTGAGTTGGTCGATGGACGCCATCTACCGCGAGACCCGGGCCCGAGTCTCGCGCCGGGTGGAGGAAGGGTGCCTAGTCGTCGAGATGGAAGCGTCGGCGCTGATGGCGATCGCCCGCTTCCGCTCCATCCCGTTCGGCGAGGTGGTGATGGCCGGAGACTCGCTGGCCGGCCGGGAGTGGCAGCACCGCGGGTGGATGACGGCCGAGTCAGCGCGCCGGCAGTTGTTCGCCTCGGCCGCGGACGCCGCCGTCGCGTTGACGAGGTGACCGGGTTCCTCTCGCCGCCGTTAATCGCCTGATCCCGACATCACGGCTGGATAGCGGCCAAAGCGCGCCGCAGCTCAGCGCGCCCGCATATTCCTAGCTTCCGGTAAATCTTTGTCAACTGGTGTTCGACAGCCCTCGCCGATACACCGAGGCTGTCGCCGATCGTACGGTTGGAATTGCCGCTGGCCGCCATCACACCTATCCGGAGCTCGTACGGGTTAAGCGGCGGCGGCGAAACGACAAGATGCCTGCTCATTCGGACAAGGATAGGCAAGGCCGGCATGACTGGACCAATACCTATGCCGGAGTATTTCTGCCGAAGACGCATAAATGCTGTTGAGAGCCCATCTTCACGGACGTCACCGCGCATGAACTGCGGTGAGCGGCCATCGCATGCAGATCCCGGAGAAGCATAGATCCATAGATCTGGATTGGACGCCGAGCTACCAAGATTCTGTCTGGAGAGATACCTCATGCATGCGGTTAGCCCTGACTCGCGCAGCGTCGCAGCGCCTCGCGTCCAAGGCCACCTGACTCTGCCGTTACAACGTATCGACCTGTCCAGGGATCGGAACGAGCCACTGTACCAGCAGCTCTACACGCAGATCCGCAGCCTTATCACGGACGCGTGCCCTGCGGGGACGAGGCTGCCCGCGTCGCGCAGGCTCGCCGATCAGCTGGGCGTATCACGCAACACGGTCATGCTTGCTTACCAGAGGCTCCATGAAGACGGCTACGTGTCCGGCCGGGCAGGCGGCGGGACCGTGGTGCAGGCGGTCGGACGCGAGGCCGTCAGACCCCAGCCCGGCCGGCCGGACTCGCAGAAGGCCTCAGGTGGAAGCGATACCGCCCGGCCCGGCGCGGCATTCGCGGTCGGCGTCCCACCGGTGGATCTGTTTCCACTCGGGCTCTGGACGAGCATCCTGAGCCGCAAGCTCCGTACTTCGGGTGACCGGATCATGCGCGGCGGCAACGGTAGGGGGCAATGGCCGCTGCGCAGGGCAATCGCCGCGCACCTTAACCTGCTCCGGGGCATCTCGTGCGCGCCGGAGCAGGTTATCGTCACCCGAGGGCTGGACGCGGGGCTGGATCTCGTAATCAGGACACTGCTGGCGCCCGGCGACCGCGCGTGGTGCGAGGAGCCAGGTTATCCCTACGTGCGGCGGTCGCTGAGGTACCGGGGCTGCGTTCCCTTGGCGGTCCCCGTGGACGCTGAGGGACTGAACGTCACAGTGGCGGCCAACGGGCCAGAGGCGTCCATAGCGGTGGTGTCCCCGGCCCGGCACATGCCGATGGCGGTGCGCATGAGTGACTGGCGCCGCGCACAGCTACTCGACTACGCGAACCGTTCCGGGATGTGGATAGTCGAGCACGAGTACGACGGCGCCTTCTTGGACATGCCCGCACCCAGGCCCTTGTTTACCGATGGCCCGAATGGCCGGGTGATCTATCTGGGGACGTTCAACACCGCGCTGTTTCCCCAGCTCCACATCGGGTTCTGCGTACTGCCCGCCGCTCTGGCCGTGACCGCCAGCCCGCCGCTGGCCGAAGGCGGCACCGAGGTCTCCACCATTACCCAAGAGGCACTCGCTGACCTGCTTGAACACCACCAGTTCGCCCGCTCCTTCAGTCGGCTCCGGTCGGCCTGCGCCCAGCGGCGCGAGATTCTGCGCTCGGCGCTGCAGGCCGTCCCGGACCTCATACCCGCCATCTTGGGCGACCCCGGAACGGGCAGCTATCTCACCGTGACATTGCCCAGGCGGGTCAACGAGAGGCGGCTGACCGCGCTGGGCCGACGGGAATCTCTCGCTCTGGCACCGCTGTCGCACTATTTCGACTCCGTCCCCCCGGCGCCAGGGCTCGTCCTGGGCTGCGCCGGAACTAGGGAAGACGCGCTTGGCCCGGCGGTGCGGCGGCTGGGGCGCTTGATTTCCAGCGGCTGACGGCTGGCACCTGCTACCAGCGGCTGGCTGAGGCCTCACCGGAACGATTTGGCACCGAAGCCCCGGCCGGAATGGATCTACACCTCCCGGCCGCCTGCGGGTCATCGTGGGAGGCAAGGAGAAGTCAACACGTGAGGGAGTCCAGGTGTCCGGAGACTTCTATTCCTTCCCAAGCGAGTACGACGACGAGCTCTACTGGGCCAGGGTGGCACGCAACCTCGGCTGGCTCGGCGATACCGAAGATGAGGCGCGCTCGCGGCAAATGGTCCTGCGCGACGCGGTGGTCGGGGTCGCAGGCTGCGGCGGTATCGGAGGCAGCATGGCCGACCGGCTGGCCAGGCTCGGGGTTCTGCACCTGCGCATCGCCGACCTCGATACTTTTGAATACTCGAACATAAACCGCCAGCTCGGGGCCGGCGTGACCACGATCGGCAAGAACAAGGCCGAGATCGTCGCATCCACCGTCCACTCGATGACCCCGGACGTCGCCATCGACGTATTCACCGAAGGCATCACCAGGGAGAACGCCGACGAATTCATCGCCGGCTGCGACTTTGTGCTGGACGAGATCGAGCCTTACGAGTTCAAGCCTCGTTACTCGCTGCACCGTGCGTTCCGCGCCTCCGAGCGATGCCGGTTCATGATGACAGCGCACGTGTACGGCAACCGCACCTTCCTGTGGAAGTGGACCCGGGAGTCAATGCCCATCGAGGAACTGCTGGAGGTACCCGACGACGCGGAGATGAACCCGCAGGTCGCGCAGCAGCTGATGAGCCGGCTCATACCTGAGTGGCAAGCCTGGCCGGCGTCGGAGATGCAGCGGCACTGGCTGATCGAGAATATGACCTGCCCGATCATCGCGGGCGCGCCGCCGATGGCGCAGGGCCTGCTGCTAGAGCGGCTGATGTTCGGGATCCTGGGCATCGAAGAGCTGGGAGACAGCCGGAAGTTCCCGGTCTCGCCCGGCTACGCGATGGTCGACTCGCGGACGTGGACCGCCAAAATGGTCGAGGGCAGGTGGTGGTGAATGATCCGGGAACAGGGCCTGGTCCGCCCGGGCGTGGCGGCTGCGACCGGGAACGGCGTGCACTCCCGCGACGGGCGTCCGGCCGATCGCTTTGCGGGCAGCCACGTGCTGTCGATGGCGCAATACGACCGCACGGATCTCGAAACGCTGTTTGCCGCCGCGGACGAGGTACGCACGTACCTGGCTGCGGGCCATCCGCATCGGCCCTTAGCCGGACGGGTACTGGCCTCGGCTTTCTTCGAGAGGAGCACGAGGACCCGGCTCGCTCATGAGGTGGCGATGAGCCGCCTCGGCGGCAATGTGACCGGCTTCGCCGAACCCGCGGTAACCCGCGCGGGTGGCATCACCCAGGAGAGCCACGAGGACATCGCCCGCATGTTATCGCTCTTCGGTGACGTGGTGGTGGTCCGGCATCCGGTCACCGGCTGGCCGGCCCAAGTAGCCGCCACGTCTGCGGGCGCGCTGTTTATCAACGGCGGCGACGGCGTCGGCGAGCACCCGACCCAGGCAATGGTGGACCTCTATACGCTTCGGCAGCGCTTCGGCCAGCTTGACGGGCTCCGCATCCTGCTCGTCAATGACCTGAGGATGCGCTGCGTCCGGTCACTGCTGCTAGGCCTGCGTCACTTCGACTGCAAGGTCTACGGGGTAGGCGCGGACGGTGCGGGACCCGACGTTCCCATGGCCCCGGCAGTCAGCATGTGCGACAGCATGCGCGAACTGCTGCCGGAAGTGGACATCGTATATTCATCCCCCACCGTAGCTCAGGAACCCGACGGCGCCCGGCGGGATGCCGGGCGGCTGCGTCGGATTACGGTGAACCGCGAGCTTCTCGATTCGAGCGGTAACAAGCACCTCACGGTCCTGCATCCGCTGCCCCGCGGAACCGAGGTGGCAACCGATGTCGACGACAGCCCCTTCAACGGCTACTGGGAACAAGCCAGCAACGGCGTCCCCGTGCGGATGGCGCTGCTGAAGCTCATGTTCGAGGCTTGAACGACCGTTACCCCAAATAATCGGGCTATCTGGTCCGCGTATCGTTTCGGGAGGTGCCCATGGCGCAGCAGGAATACAACCAAGCTTTGCCGGATACTGATCGCGAGCTGAGGAAACTCCTAGACTTGACCGGTCGACTTTCCCGGATGGCGACGGACGATTACTATAACCCCTATCGCCTGTTCTCCTGGCCCGATTTCCTGCCTGAGGACGTACCGTGGATGAGCGTCGACCTGCTCTCAGTATTCGGTACGGACCTCATGGACGAACTCGATGAAGAGCAGCTGGCGCGACTTGCGAAATGGGAGAGCATCAACTTCTACAGCGTCAATGTGCATGGCATCCGGGAATTGCTCACGGAAGTGACTAGGCGCCTGCACATGCCTGGTTTCGAGGAGTTCAGTGACTTCCTGCACCACTTCATAGGTGAGGAGAACGAGCATGCCTGGTTCTTCGCCGAGTTCTGTCGGCGGTACGGCGGACGCGTGTACCAGCTTCCCGGGCTCAAGACAATGCAGTCGGTCGACCGGGAGACCGAGGATTTCCTAGTATTCGCGAAGATCCTCGTCTTCGAGGAGATCATCGACTACTTCAACGATCACATGGCCGAGGACACTTCTCTGCCGGAGACCGTAAGAATGGTCAATCGCGTCCACCACAAGGACGAATCGCGCCACATCGCGTTCGGACGCCAACTCGTCGAGTTGCTCCATCACAAGCTCCGCAGGACGGCAACCAAAGAGCAGGTCGCCTTTCTGGAGCAGTATCTCAAGCGGTACATCGCCTGGTGTCTCCAGTCGCTCTACAGCCCCGCTGCCTACCGGGACGCCGGCGTTGCCAACCCTCTGGAGATACGGCGCTTGCTGATCGAGTCGGACGAGCGCCGTCAGGTGGAGCAGCGCTATCTGAAGCGGCCGCTGTCCTTCCTCACGAGAACCGGGATCTTCCATGACGACCAGCTCATATCCGTGTGACACAGACTTAGGGTGCGTGCGCAGGCATGAATGAGTCCCACACCGCGAACTTAATCAGCACACCGCCGCCAGGTGCCACCTCTGCGGAAGGACTCGCCACACTCGGCACCGGCCAGACCCGGGTTCTGCGGCTGCTGGACGAGCTATTCCTCGGCTGGGCGCTCAGCCATGCGACCGAGGAACTTACCTTACCGCCGGTGCTGTCCACTTCAGAGGCGGCCCTGCTCGACGTGTTCACCAACTTCCCGCACTTGGTCTCGGTGGTCACTAACTTGAGTCCGAAGGCTCGGTCCGCCGCCGGCGGCATGGCGGAAGCCGTGCCTGTGAGCGCTCTGACGCAGGCGGCCTGGGTCCTGCCGTCCAGCGTGTGCTTCGGTGTATACCTGGCGCACTCGGGCGCGTCGCTGTCCGGGGATCTCACTGTCACCGCCCTCGGCCGCTGCTACCGCAACGAGGCGACCTACGACGGACTCCGCAGACTGCGTAGCTTCCAGATGCGCGAGGTAGTCGCGATTGGCTCGCATGAGCACGCACTCCGCTTGGTGCGTACCTACAGGGACCTGACGACCGGACTCGCGGCAGCACTCGGTATCTCCGTAGAGGTCCGGGTAGCCGGCGACCCGTTCTTCGATTCGAAGAGCCCGCGTGCGCTCATGCAGAAACTCGCCCCCGTCAAGGAAGAGTTCGTGTTCCAGGGTACGGCGCTCGCCTCGGTCAACGTGCATCGCAACTTCTTCGGTGAACGGTGCGGCATCCGTCGGCGGGAGACCAACGAATACGCCTTCTCCAGTTGCATCGGATGGGGCTATGAGCGATGGCTGCACGCCCTTTCGGTTCGCTACCGCGGCGACTGGGACGATGCGCTTGAGGGCTTGGAGCAAGCTAGATGCGCGATCGGATAGGTGTTGCCATCGTCTGGCGACTCATCTATCGGTACACGCCACAGTTAAGGGGATAATCGTGCCGAACGGTACTGGCAAGGCGTTAAAGACGATCACCCAGTGGCTCCTGCAGCGGAAGCCGGAGCTCACCCACATTCCCCCGGATCTCGACCTGATCGAGAACCGAGTGCTCGATTCACTATCGTTGGTGGAATTCCTCTTCCTGCTTGAACAGGAGACCGGTACCAGCCACGACCCGGAGAGCCTGCAGGTGGACGACTTTCGAACCCTACGAAATATCGAGAAACGGTTCCTGGCGTCCAGATGACCTCCCAGGCTCGCGGGACTGCAACGCGAAAAACGGCCGAAGAGAGGCAGTCATTGAAATATCTGGAAGACTTCACCAAAGGACAGCGGTACTTTCTGGGAACGTTCACGCTCTCCGGATCCGAGATCATTCGGTTCGCCGAGGAGTTCGACCCGCAGCCTTACCACCTTAGCGAGCGGGAGGGCCGCGTCTCGTTCTACGGCGGGCTGGTAGCCAGCGGATGGCATACCGCCGCTGCCTTCATGCGGCTCTACGTCGACACCGTCCTGAAGGACAGCGCGGCACAGGGGTCTCCGGGCGTGGATCAGTTGCGCTGGCTCTATCCGGTTCGCCCCGGCGAGCCGCTGTCGGCGACCCTGACCGTCACCGGCCGGACCGTCGTCCTCACCCGGCCCGATTGCGGGGCGGTGCACTACAACTGCGAGCTCGCCCGTAGCGACGGGGAACTGGTGATGACCATGACCCTGTACAACATGTTCCTCAAGCGTCCGGCACGATCTTGACGGTTCAGTAACGGACCATGGGAGGTAAATCAGTGATGGCTGAGATAGCCAGTTCTGGCGGTGCTTCAACGAAGGCGGGCGTGCCGCCTGCCGAAGTCACCGAATTCTTCGACACGCTGGACTCCAGCCCGGCCAATGCGTTAACCGCCTGTCCGGGAAGAACGGCGCACCTGCTGGGCGCCCACATGGCGGGCACTTATAAGGAGATCAGCCGCCACGTAGCGGCCTACCTGTCGGGTAGCCCGCTGGCTCGTACCCGGACCTTTGATGAGCGTGAGCAGGAATTCCGGGGGATGTCCGCACCGCAATTGCTGTCGAGACTCGCCGAAGGCGAGGAGCGCGTGCGCATCATCGTCGGCGAGCTTCTGGAACGCGAATCCGACCCGGTGCTGCGCTGGACAGGCCGTCAGGTGCACGCGGCCGAGTTCCTCAAGCATAGCCGCAGCGAGTGCGCGATCCACCACTGGGACCTAGGAGGCGACGGCGCCGTAAGCGACAAGCTGCTGTCGCAGCAAGAGCTGTTCGAGCACATGATCAACTTCATCGGAGCTCTTCCCATCACCGCGCGCGGCATGGCCACGGGCGCCGGGACAGGCCGCTCGCTGCAGGCAAGGGTGCGGGCGTACGGTCAGCCCGATCTGCTGATCGTCGTACATCGCGGTGAGTCACAGTTCCTGATCGCCGAGCCGGATGGCGACGCTCTCGTGGAGGGAGACCCTGCGGCACGCCTGCTGTTCCTGTGGGGGCGCCGCCCCACCCCGTACGGCCGCCTATCGTGCCACGGCTCCCCCGAAGAGCTGTCCAGGCTGCAATGGCTGCTCTCCGGCTACTGAGCACGCTTCGCATGACCCGAGAAGACAGATGGAGTGATCACGAATGTTGTGGTATTGCGGTTACAGTTCCCTCCCCGGGGTGCGTGCGTCTCAGCTGGCGCGGCGGTTTCTGCGCCAGCACGACGCGGGATCGAATCGCCCCGCCGATCTGCGCGGCTGGTTCACCTTCCCGTCCGGTACGGCCGGATTTATCCTAGTAGAGGCCGAAACGCCCCGGGACCTGGCCTCGATCCTCGACCCGTACTCCCGGTTCGTCCAGTGGCATGTGGAGGCGGTCTTCGAACTGATCTACAACCAGGTTCTCGAGGAACAACGCTGTTCGACCTACCGGGCGGCGGTGGATGACCTCATGGCGGGAGTGCCTCCGGCCGTGATCGCCGAGGGAGCGCAGCGCTCGTGACCGGATGATCATATTCCGGCGTCGGCGGCCACTCGCTTCGTCATACCGTCCCTTTGTCCTGCGCGGCCTCTCGCAGCGCCGCAACGGCCTTTTGCGCCGCGCGGATGAACCTCCGGACCAGAGGGTGGGTTCCTTGCTGTGGATAAGCGAGGTAGACGGGAACAAGCGGGGCCCCCTCCATCCGGACGAACCGTACCGCCGGGTGCACCACCCTCCTCGCGACAGCCACCGTGGTAATACCAACTCCGCGTCCCAGGGCGACGGTTTCGAGCCATTCGTCGAAATTGCCGCATCGGGCCGCGATGTAGGGTTGGCCCCCGGGCCGCCACTGGCCGGGATCGGCCGTTCCGCTCACCACGTTCACGACAAGCGGACAATTTGCTATCTCTTCCCAATGAATGGAAGGGCGGCGCGCGAGCGGAGAATCGCTGCACATGGCGGCCACCCGATGCTCTCTGAACAGCGTCACGGTGCGCATTCGCGGAATTCTCGTTTCGCCGCGCTTCACCGCGATGTCCGCATCTCCCGAACCAAGGCCCGCGTGCGGCTCGTCATGGCGCACCAGCTTAACCTGCATCTTGGTACCGCGTTCAAACATGCCGATGGCTTGCTGGGCCCAGACGTCAGGTAGCACCCAATTGAATCCGACCCGTAGCACAGGCGATGCAGAGCTGTACGCAAGAATATTATCGAGATCGCGCAGAAATCTTTCAAGCTCGGTCTTTATGTGCTCACCTTCATGGGTCAGCTCTACCATACGAGTGGTGCGGTGCATAAGCTGCACGCCCATGATTTGCTCCATCGCGGCGACCGCACGGGTGAGGCTGGACTGGCTGACATATAATTGCTCGGCCGCTCGGCTAAAGCTAAGTTCATTAGCGACTGCCAGGAAATAGCGAATATGCCTAAGCTCAATATCCATAGCGGTGATCACTTAAATGTGTCCATTCACGGGGTCCCTGGGCGCGACACGCCGTGATGAGAGGTGCTTGAACCTTTAGTCGCGGTTGAGCTTGCGGGCTGTGGTGGAGGCGAGGGATGCCGAGATCGCGGTGCTGCGGGAGGAGTTGGCTGCCGGGCGGGAGCGCGACTTCGGTGCGCCGGGTGATGGCCTTGGTCTTGAACGTCCCCCGCCAGCGCTGGAAGAATACGTTGATCGTGCCGAGCTGCGGCGCGTCGCAGATCAGGCGGAGCCTGTCTGGAATACTAATGGCAAGCAGTACTAGTTGATCACGTTTATTCCTCAGGACAGGGTCGATTGCTGGCCATTTTGGAAAGTCGCGTCGGACAGGAAGCGGGTCGTTCCGTAACCGCGTAGGTAAGGGGACGACCACCTGCACCCCCGCCGATGTCAGCAGCGGGGTAGCGGCCCGCCGGGCCATCCTGGACGTCCTCACTCCACCCAACCAATCGCGCCGCACTCTTCTGCGCAATTCATGCTCTGACAATTTCCGCGCAGTGCTGCGTAGAAATCGCAGAGTTAACGAGACAAATCAACGCTGTCACCACTCGGCGGCATCGGGTATACCGGGAAATCACGGTCTTTACAGAGATTCTCATATTGAGTAACACTCGCCAGCGCGCCCCTGGCCGCAGACAGCAGTTGGGAGACGCCCGGAAAAGGTCTGTCCGCAATGGAGCAACCATGGCTGGTCGGCGGGTCACGATCCAGCCGATCCTGCGTGGTGCCGACCGGACCACGCGGCTGACCGTCCGGCAAGTTGAGATCCTGCGGCTGACGGCGCTTGGCCTGGCCGGAAAGCAGATCGCCCGTCACCTCGGGATCTCTGTCCGGACCGTCGAGGGCCACTTCGACGCGATGCGGCAGCGCACTGGAACTCGCAGCCAGGCCGAGTTGATCGCCTTAGCTGTCGCGACGGGACTAGTAACCGTCGACGTCTCACGACCAGCCCGGCCGGGCGACGGTCCTGGACAGGTGGCTAGTGAAAGATCGGGGCAACAATTACACGACACCGAGCAGCAAACAGGGCCAGATGCGTCAGCCTGTGACGAAACCCCACCCGCGAGCGCCGGCTCTCGTGACGAAACACGCCATTGGGCCGTGGTCCCGGCGCGGTGCCAGGTGTGCGGGAAGCCGCTGTCTGCGGCCAGCACCGGGCGACCGCGTCGGTACTGCTCGCGGGCCTGCCAGGCCCGCGCCTATCGCTCGCGCCAACAGGGGTCGGCTCCGGACAAGGACCAAATAGGATTCTTATCCGGAAAGGTATGGGATCGAGTGCCAGGGAAAGTTAGTTATACGGCCGAGTTCAAAGAACAGGCCGCCAGGGAAGTTGCCGATAACTCGCTGCCGATCGTTAAGGTGGCACGAGAGCTCGGGATCAATGAATCCACTCTCGGATGCTGGGTCAAAGATTACCGGAAAAAGCTTGCAGCTGATCCTCTCCCGGCGAACATGCCCGAGCGGGCACAGATAGCGGAACTCAAACGGCGGAACCACGAGCTTGAGATGGAAATTGCTTTCCTGAAAAAAGCGGCAGCGTACTTCGCGAGGGAGCATCGGTGACCGAGTTGATCAGCCGCGGCGTCGTCGCAGCGGTGCTCCGTGCTGACGCCGCCCTGGCCCGCGCTGCGGACTGCGGCGTTGACGCACGCGCTGCAGTCGTTGATCTGGCTGGCCCGCAGGTGCACCAGCTCGACGATCTTCGGCGGCAGGCCGCTGGCATGCACGGCCTTGTAGATGTGCTGGACAGCCGTTGAGAAGTAGAGCTCGCCGCCGGGTTCGAGGCCCAGCGCCGTACCTGCGCACGCTCGCGTTCCGCGTTCTCGGCTCGCACGCCGACGCCGAGGACACCGTGCAGGAAGCGTGGCTGCGCCTGGCCAGCGCCGGTGACGCGGGAATCGATGACCTGCGGGCCTGGCTGACGACCGTGACGGGGCGGATCTGCCTCGACGCGCTCCGCAGCCGCCGAGCTGATATTAGCTGCCGAACAAATGCGCCTTCGTCCGCCTGGAGCCGAATGGTTGATCCTCGTTCGTTTCGCGGGAATTTGAAACTCCAGATTGTGACCGTCGATGAATTTCCAACAGGCGGACACCGCTCGTGCTGCCGGCGGGTCGAGACGAGCGCGTCCAGGTGCAGCGCGAGCAGCCAGGCGGAGTGACGGCGCCGCGATCGGACGCCGAGCGGGGTGCGCGAACGGACGACAGGCTGGAGGAAACCCCGATCAGGGTTGGCGGTGCGAGGCTAGTCGGCTGCCCCGACCGGTGGTTCGCCCTGGGCTAGCGGGAGCCTGCGCAACCGCGGGTGTCCGCGCTTGTCTTGTGCCCAGTGACGGAACGGGAAGTCCAGCACCCAGGCACTCGCCGTCTGGTCGCATTGGTAGTCCTCGGCACCGGTCGGCTCGCGGCCGCGTTCGATGAGCCGGAGGTGCTCGCTGGCGTATTGCCGGGCTTCGTCATCATCAAGACGGCGGATCTGCGCGCAGCGGCATGCCAGAGCCTCTCCGCCGGAAGCCGGTTGCCTGTCACCGGTGATGCCGCTCTCGCAGGCCTGACTGATACGCATGCAGTGATAGTAAATGGCTGGCTGGCCATGGCTCCGGCGGCGAGCGGCTGCAGCACCTGCGGGTTTCTCGCAGGCGTGCACGATTTCACTTGGAACATCGAGCGCGAAAGCAAGCCCTCGCAGCACAAGGGCGACCGGAAGCCGGGTCAGCGCGCCGCCGGCTGGGATCACAAGAGGGAACTGTCGTTGCGCGGGTAGACCGATGTGTTCGCCAGATTCAGCGAACTGTACTTCGGGGCGTGTCATTTTCAGTGGTTCATATCGCTGCTGACCGTGAGGTCGTCGATGGAGGCAATTTTGGCCTGGCTGGCGCTTAAGCCTCTGCTGTAAGGCTTGTCCGGTTGGCGTTGCCGGCGTTCGGTCGACCAGTCACCGTCCGCAAATCGAATAGCGTGGTCCACGGCCCGTACCCTGTCAATGCGAAATATGAGTCTTTAGACTGGGCTGGACCCCGCGATTGCGAGGCTGATCACGATGCCAGCTAGCAACGCAGCTTTTGCAGAAGGGCGACATGGCAATGGCAGGGAGCGGTAGCGAGAAACGTTGCAAGCACGGTGAGGTGGCGGCTTGGTGCGGTGAATCAGAGTGCCTGGCGGCGCGGAAGGGGTTACCTGCCCGTGTGTGGCGGACTCGGCGTGGTAGTGCTTACCACCGATTTTCGGCCTGTCAGGCACTAGCCGACGGCCATAGTCTGGCCGAGCGCCAGGGTCAGGAAGTTCACGCTCCGGAGTGCGTGCCGCTGTCGGTCGCCATGTCGGCGGGTCTTGGCGAGTGCTTTCATTGCTTTCCGGAGAGCGTTCCGCCGGACGCTAAGCCCTGTCAGGTCCTGATAGCTGGAATGTGGGTCGATGGGTTCCTGCTTGAGTGGAGGCGCGGAGCCGATCTCAGGTGGAAGGGCTTAGTGGAGTACCGGGATCGGGCTGGCCGTCGTCGTGCGGTCAAAGACCAGCGAGAGCTCAGGGCCTGAGCGGTCGCAACGGCGTGCCCTGGGTCACGAACCCTTGCGAGTGGTTGTGGCGGTCGGTGAAGAACCCGGCCGCGGTGCAATGGCCGGTCGCGCCGCACGAGACCGCGATCGGCTCGGCGAGGCCGGGCTTACGGCTCAGGGCCGTCTCGCCGGGCATGTTGACCGCGTTAGACCACCGGCCGTTTCGCTCGCTGGCGGCGAACCCCTGCTGGGTGTCGTTGCCGGGAACCACATTCTCGTAGTCCCCGCCGACCGCGCAGTTGCCCGTCGAGGCGCAGGAGGCCGTCCCGATCTCGGCGTACCGGCCGGTGACCAGCTTCTGCAGGCCAGGCACGGGGACGGCGGTGCCCCAGACGCCGTTCTTCTCGCTGGCCACGAAGCCCAGGCTGTGCCCGGAGGCCTGGTAGTCGCCCCCGGCCGCGCAGTTACCCGAAGACGTGCACGACACCGACAGCACCTGAGCCTGCCCGCCCTTATTCAGCGCCGGCAGGCCAGGCACCCCGGCCGCCCGGCCCCACCGGCCATTCCGCTCGGTCACCACGAACCCCTGAACGTCCCTGGCCTTGATCTGCCATCCGGCGGACGTCAATCGAGTGACTGCCCTCGGCGATAGGACGCGCGGCCCGCCGGTCCGGTTGACCGCCCCGCCCGGCCGGACCGGTGCCAGTCGCCCCGGGGTGTCCGGCCTCCGCCGCCCGGGGCCGAAGGCACCCGCGCAAATTTTCGTCAAAGAGAAAGAAATCCCTGACTTTGCGCGAAGCATTTTCGGCGGCCTTCGCCTGCTGTGATGATCGCGGTCGTCATCGCCGGGATCTCACGCGGACTCCTGGCCGGGCGTGCTGGATGGCCAGTGGGCGGGTGACCAATCTCCCTCCGGGTCGGTGGTCTGCCCTACTTCGATGAGATAGCCGTCGGGGTCGCGGATGTAGCAGCGCTTTTCGTATTGGTGCTGTTTCGGTGGCGTCAGGAACTGGGCGCCTCTGGCGCTCCATTCGGCGTAGACGGCATCGATGTCTTTGACCCGGCAGTTGAGGAAGCTGCTGACTGTGTCGGGGTCGCGTGGTGTCTCCAGGGTGACGGTCGGCTTGTCGTCGGTCGGGCCTCCGCCGACATTGATGATGATCAAGGTGCCGGCCAGTTCGACGTAGGTGAGCCCTCCGGGGCCGGAGTAAACCAGCTTGCCGCCGAGTACGTCGGTGTAGAAGCGCCGTGAGCGCTCGACATCGCCGGTGACGATGAAATGGGCCACCACGATCCCGTCCGGGAATGGTCCGAGCTCGGCCATCGGGTACCTCCACTGAAGCGGGCTGCTGCCTGACAGAACTATCGCACGTGACGCACGCCATCGCCCCTGTGGAAATCCCCGGCCTGTGCCTGGTTGGCACAATCCATGCCAGGATTTTTCACGGGGGCGAAGGGTCAGGCCAGAACGTGACAATGATCACCACTGGCGTAGCCTCGGTCCCGCGCCTGTCGGCTTGGTAGGCGTGAGCTGCAAGGGACGGCGGAGGCCGCCGGTGGCTTCCGCCAGCGGCGGCCTCCATTACCCGGTTACGGCAGTAGCGCCTCCCCAAGGAGGAACGCAGCACCGTGCGGGGTGCCTAGGCCCGTTGTGTCGTCGTAGCCTCTGGTCGAGGTCAGCGAGGTATCCGAGCCCATGGTGATGAGGGTGCGACCTGATACGGTCATCATCGCCGTTGGGCTGGCCGGCGCCTGGACGTCGTGGAACGTCCCGCCGGCGAGGCCGAGAACGTAGAGCAGCGGGTTGGCGAACCCGATCGGGAACAGCCGGTTCTGGCTTGCCAGCGCCTGGATGCCCGCGACTACGGGACAGGCCAGGCTGGTGCCGCCGATGACACCCGGGGTGCCTTGGAAGACGAACGCGAGGCCTGTCTCCGGGTCAGCCACGGCTGCGATGTCCGGCACCACGCGCATTGCGGTGGACCCGTTCAGCGTGGCCAGGCTCCCTGGGACCGCCAGCCTCTGGTAGAGGGGCTCGGTGAACAGCGCGCTCACGCCGCCGCCACCGCCGAATATGAAGGAACCGGGCGGCGGTGCGGTGTAACTGGACGGAGTTGTCGCGAAGTTTACCGGGTCGATGTCGTCGCCCCATGAGGTCTCGAACAGGTACTTGCTCGAGGACGTGACGGCGAGCGACGTGCCGCCGACCGCGGTCACGAACGGGTCGGAGGCCGGGAAGTCTGGCTCTGGGTGCGGCGTGCCGTTGACGGCGACGTTGTCGCCGTCGTCTCCGCTGGAGAAGTAGAAGCCAATGCCCTCGACGACCGCCTGGCGGAACATCGAGTCCTCGGTCGCCACCTCGTCACCGAGGCCGTCCTCGCCGGCGAACCCGTATGAGTTGCTGACGATGTTGGCCGTGTGGTTCTGCAGCACGAAGTTGACTGCGGCGTCGATGCCGGTGTCGCAGTCCATCGCGCCGATGTAGTGGATGTTTGTGCCGGGTGCCAGGTCGTGAACGGCCGTGACGTCGAGCGTCTCCTCCTCGTTCCAGCCCGTAGGACCACATTCGCCCTGCAGGTCGAACGGAGTCATGTCGGTCTCGGTGAACTGGCCGGGCGCGAGTTCCGGCTCACCCTGTGAATCAGCCAGGGCGTTGACGTCGGAGACGATCGTGGGCGACGCGTACGCGTCGATGATGGCTACGGTCTGACGGGCACCGTTGTCGCCGTTGCTGACGGCGCTCTGCATGCCGTACGCGCCGCGCAACTGCGCCGCCGTGTAGCCGCAGTTGGTGGTCGGGAACGAGGTATGGCCGTAGGCCGGCGGGCCGACCTGCTCGAACTGGTCCCAGGATGCGGAGCAGTTCTGCCGCGGCGGGGGAGCGTCGTTCGGGCTGACCTTGCCGCCGTCCAGAGCGATGGCAGGCTTGCGCAGCGTGCCCTCGGTGCCGACACCGACGAAGCCCGCGATCAGCTTGGACATGCTGGCCGGGACGCTCAGCGGGCGACTGGCCGCGCGCAGCGTCTTGCCCTTGTAGGAGTAGTTACGCAAAGTAGTGCCGAACGCCGATTCGATCCGGCGGACTGTGCCGCTGACCGTCACCCAGCGGTTGCCCTGGACCACGCCCTTGACGGTGAAGCCGAGGCCCTTGAGATAACTGCGCACCGACGCGGCCTGCGCTGCGGTAGGCCCGAACCGCCGGTTGAACTGGGCCGGCGTGATGTAGTGACCGTACGAGGCGCGCTTCGGGCTGGAGACTGCGATGGCGAGCCTGTCCAGCGCGGCCGTGTGGCGCAGTGGCAGCACGACGTTGAATGTGATGCGGGACGAGGCCGACGGTGTCCCTGTGACCTTCGCCGTCGCGACCCAGGACGGGGCGCTTCCGGCGATCGGCGCACGGCCGGCGGGTGCCGCCGAGGCACTGCTGGCCGCGAACGCCAGGGCGAGGGGGACGGCGCTTGAGACGACGATCGCTCCCCGTAAGTGATGGAACCGCATGGAACTCCTTTCATGCACCGGGTGGTGCGCGAGGGTCCCGGCGGACAGGAGAGACGTCGCGTGGGATGACGAACTGACCCACCTAGATGCCGGGGTGCAGCGTCATCCAATCGAGGCACTCATTACATGTCGACGGCACATGGCAGGGCGCGCGGTGCCACTATTCCCGGCGAGGGCTCGGCATCGGCCCGGGGGTATCGTGCGAGAAGATCGTCCTGCGTCACGTGCCGGGGAGAGTGACCACGAGCCCGGGGTAGGCCGCGGACATCCAGTCGTTGGTCGCCGTGGTTGGCATGCTGGCGAAGTCTGGCATGCCGAACACGTAGCTCCGCTCGATGCCTTCAGCGTTCGAAGTGACCTGAGCAGCGATTTGGAGCTGGGCCGCACTCCATCGGCGGAGAGCATCATCCACGGCCGGCGCTTCGGCGAGGGCGTCAGTCAATGAGATGGCACTGGCCAGCGCCCTGAGGACGCCGCTCCCTGCGAACGGGGGGAGGACCGTACCGGCATCGCCGACGAGGCACAGGCGCTCGCGTGCGAAGCTGCGGAGTACAGAGGAGTAAATAGCCTGGATCGAGGAGTTGCCGCTCTGTCGGACCAGCTCGAATAGCAACGGGGGCAGCAGGCCCGCGAGGCGGACCTCCAGGGCCGCCCTGACCTCCGGATGCACCTTCCCGAACGGTACCGAGCCAGACTGCTGCCGCTCTTGATCATCGACGAGCACCGAGGCCAGGGCGCTCTCCGGAACCTGGAGATAGTAGCCCCACATGAGAAGGCGCTCTCCCCGTTCGGTGCTCTGCCCGGATCCGGGGATGTAGTACACGACCCCGTGGCCACCCTGGTAAACGGGTCGCAGAAAATCGGAGCCGTCGAGGGCATCGACGCGGATGTCGCGCTCGGGCAAGAGCCCGCGCCACAGCACCATTCCCCGGTAGACAGGCGCGGCGCCGGGGTCAATGAGCCCGCGTCCCAGCGAGCGATACCCGTCGGCGCACACGACGAGGTCGAAGTCCAGCGAACCACCCGGGAGAAGATGCAGCGTCGTGCCGTGAGGCGTCGCTTCGATCCGCCCGACGGCCGCACCACTGCGGTATAGATCGTCAGGGACACGCCGCCGGAAGCGCTCGTAGAGATGAGCCCAGTTGAGCAGCGTGAGGCCCATCCGGACGTCGCCCAGCCATCGCGGCTGGCCGGTCCCGGGTCCACGGGTGACGAACCGGGAGCAGTCGGCCAGGCAGGCGGGAACGGTCCCGTCGATCAGGCCGCGCGCCATCATGTCCTGCCACGCGGCCGTCACCACGACAATCCCGGCACCCCGGCTCACCAGGTCAGACTCGGACCGCTCGAAGACGGTTACGTCGTGGCCGGCCCGATGCAGGAGCGCCGCTGCCGTGCATCCGGCGATCGATCCCCCGACAATGCCGACTCTCATGACCGTCGCTCCCGAGATCAGGTCGATGACACCGGTCCTCCTCGTTCGGATTCCTGGAAGACCGAAACAGGTGAATCCGTAAGTCACAACCCTACATCCGCGCAAACTTCTCGATCGTGATCCTGGTCAAATAGTATAAATCTTAATGAACGTCAATTCGCGGTGCGCTAAGACTGAGGGAGCAGAGGGAATGGACTGTTCAGCGTCGCCGCGTTAGTGGATTCCAAGCTAAGTTCCGTGCTGATTGGCGGCAAGCCAGCGGAGCTGAAGAAGGTCGCCAAGGCCGGGACGCGATCCTCCGGCTTGTCGCGGCAGGCTCTGGGCAGCCGGGGCCTGTTCGGGGCGGGCTGCTCAGGCACGGGCCTGATGGCAGGGTGAGATCAGAGTTTGGTCAGCTTGGCGCACGGCAGCACGATCCGCACGCTGCGCGAACCGAAATCTACTGCCAGGGCGGTGTCCGCCTCGATGCTGATGACCCGGCCGAGGCCGTAGGTATCGTGCGTGACCTGGTCCTGTACCGCGTACTGCTCCGCAGGCGGGAGGGCAGGCGGGGGACCGAACGGGCTGCTGGGCAGGTAGCGCCGGGATGCAGGGCGGGTCGGTTTCATCACCTCTAGTATGCCTGCTTCCTGCCCGCCCGGCAGGACGGGTGCCCGGAGAATAGTCGGAGATTCCCAGGAAACCGGGGCATAGGCTGCGGCCGTGAGCTGGATCGCACCTGAGGTCGAGCGTTCGGAAGACTATCCGGCGCGCCGCAATGAGCCTGAGCGTGACATGCTCCGCGACTGGCTCGTCTGGCACCGCGCTACCCTGCTGCGCAAATGCGCGGGGCTGGATGCCGCGCGGCTGGCTGCGCGCGCCGTTCCGCCGTCGGGCCTGTCCCTGCTGGACCTGGTCCGGCATATGAGCGACACCGAGCGCGGCTGGGTCAGGCAGGTTTTCCGCGGTGAGCAGGTGCCTGACCTTTACTACCGCTCTGATGCGCCGGACGCGGATTTCGCGGAGAGTCCGGTGGATGTGGCAGCACCTCGTGGAGGAGTACGCGCGCCACAACGGGCACGCCGACCTGCTCCGCGAGGCCATCGACGGCTCGGCCGGCTGTGAGCCTGGCCGGGGTGTGCGGTGGCTGCCCGCGCTGATGACGGCCGCGCTCGCGCCCGGGTGAACTGCCGGGTCCTCGGTGACCAGCACGCTGAGTCGCGGCACCGTGTTCCTCAGGCATAGCGACCAGGCAGGACCGGGCGGCGGCGGTCCCAGATCCGGTCACCCACCCTGGTCAGGATTGACCGGCATTTCTCGGCCCTGACGGCCGGCCGTGCATATTCGCCAGTCGCTGGGTAGCTGAACGTCGCCAGAGCAATCACGAGGTTGGGAGATAGCGATGGCTACGTATATGCGCCGCCGCAGACAGGCGGGTGGCGGCTTTCTGCTGATGCTGCTCGGAGCGTGGGGAGCGCTTATCCCGTTCGTCGGGCCGTACTTCGGTTACGCCTTTACGCCAGATAAGGCATGGATCTACACGTCGGGGCGGCTCTGGCTGTCCGTCCTGCCTGGCGCCGCCGTGTTCCTCGGCGGCCTGCTGGTCCTGCTGTCCGTCCGGATGACCTCGGCTGGCGCGTTCCTGGCCGCACTCGGCGGCGCTTGGTTCGTGATCGGCAGGCCGGTCATTGCGGACGTCGTCAGGAACGGCTCGATCAGCGCCGGATCACCCGCCACGGCGCCTGGCGCGGTGTTCGGTCCGTCAACCATGCATTTCCTGGAGAACCTCGGATTCTTTTACGGTCTTGGCGTAGTGATCATCTTCATCGCCGCTCGGGCACTCGGCACAGCCGCCGTCGCTAAGGTCGTCAAGCCTGGCTTTGCTCGAACAGCAGACGAGGCGGTCGTCCCCGAGGACGCGTACGCGACGCGCGAGTACCGCGCGTACTGACCTTGGCCAGTACGGAGGGCGGGACGCTGATGCTTGCTAGTCCCGCCTTCCGTTATTTTCGGGGCGTAAAGGATGCCGTCGCGCGGATAGTTCGTTGGCGCCGTCCGAAGGGCGTCGTGGTGGCCGCCTTCAGAACTGTCCGGCGATAGTGCGAAGAAGCCGTTCTGTTGATCCTTTATCCCCGAAGCCACGGGGACCTACGAGCTGGACCTCACGGCTGTCTCCGTGATCGACTACGTAGATGTGGACTGCCATGCGAGTGGCGCCGGTCATCAGGTTGTGCCCAGGTACGAAGGCTCCGGCCGACCAAGCCGTCTCGCCATTCAGGCTGCTGAATGGCGATGATTCCGGTGTAAAGAACTCGATCCCTCCTGTATCGGAACCTCGGAGCATGGATGCGGCGCGCGCCAGCTTCCGCCCGGCGCCATAGCTCGTGGTAACGGCCTGCCGGAAGGCGTTTGCGCACTCCTTAACCGTTTTATTAGTTTTAAAGTCGATACGGGATTCTTGCACGTACTTCACCCCCTTTAAGTTATGCTCAATCAATATAATATTGTGGCATGGATTATTATCTCATCTCCGGCAATCGGGGAAATTAATTGTCACGCACGTCTGATATAGTGGATAATAATGGGTTAGTTGTATCAGATGCCGGTGGTCGGCGTGCCCCATGCCCCGACGAGTGTGCGTTCGATCTCCCGGTGACTGCGATCACGCGGCGGCGGTATTGCCCGGGCTTGCGCAGGGGCACATCATGGCCGTCATGGATCTCGCTCCGATTGCCCAGAGGTACCTGCGGATCGCCGTCGGCGAGGCGCACGCGGCTCGGCGACCTTCGGGGGCCTGGTCCCTCGGAAAGCAATGACTAGCGATGGTCATCGACATCGCGAGGCATGACCCGACCTGGCCAGAGCAGTTCCGCGCCGAAGCCCGCAAGCTGACCGAGCTACTTCAGCCATGGCTGGCCACGCCGGTAGAGCACATCGGCTCCACCTCCGTGCCCGGCCTCGCCGCCAAGCCCATCCTCGACATGATGGCGGGCGTCCACGACCTGCACTCCGCCAGAGACGCGATCCGCGTGCTCGCAAGCCACGGCTACACGCATGCCCAGCACCGGCCAGCAACGCTTTGGTTCCACAAGGCCCGGACCGAGAGTGACCTTGAACAGGCCCTGCACCTAACCGAGCCAGGAAGCAGCCTGTGGCGCGAACGGCTGGCCTTCCGCGATGCGCTCCGAGCAGACCCGGCCCTCGCGCGCCAGTACGAGGAACTTAAGGAACGGCTCGCGGCCGACAGCGGCGACATCGCCGCCTACACTGCGGGCAAGCGCGAGTTTGTCGTCCAGGTCCTGGCGCGAGCGGGAGTCATAGCCGAGCAATGGCGGCAGGCGGGAAGGCACTGAGCCTCCGGATCCGGCTGAGGCCCGGAAGGCTGGGCCGCAGGGTGAGATCAGAGTTTGGTCAGTTTGGCGCACGGCAGCACGATCCGCACGCTGCGCGAACCGAAATCTACTGCCAGGGCGGTGTCCGCCTCGATGCTGATGACCCGGCCGAGGCCGTAGGTATCGTGCGTGACCTGGTCCTGTACCGCGTACTGCTCCGCAGGCGGGAGGGCAGGCGGGGGACCGAACGGGCTGCTGGGCAGGTAGCGCCGGGATGCAGGGCGGGTCGGTTTCATCACCTCTAGTATGCCTGCTTCCTGCCGCCCGGCAGGACGGGTGCCCGGAGAATAGCCGGAGATTCCCAGGAATTGCCCGCATCGGCCCAGGTCAGGCCACATATCGGAGATGGCTGTAAAACCGCCGGCTAAGTCTACGTTGGTTCGAACCCAACGCCTGCCACCAGCGAAAATAACCCGCTAGCTACGGATTCGCGGCTGTGCGGGCCGGTTTTCCTTGTCCAGTCGTGCGCCACCGGCGTGATCTGGGTCATGCGCGGCGATCTCAGTGATCGCCTTGGCGATGATCGTGGTCGGCTCGCCCCTTCGGATGAAGAGCAGCAGTGCCGCCTTGGTGTCGCGCCAGGTGAGATAGCTCAGGAGTTGAGCGAGCGCGTCCCGGATGGTCCTGGTCCGTTGCAGATCTTGCATTCGGCGAGGAAGACGTTGCGGTCGCCGACCCGGATGAGGCTGGCTAAGACTCACGCCGCATACGGCCGCCGCTTGGAGAAAGATTGGTATGACATCGCGTACGTGGTCTTGAACAAACGACGGCAACCGCAGTGAAGGGGACAGCGAGAGGCTGGGCGGTTCCCGCCGGTTCGGTCGCGCTGGGACATCACGCGCAGGCAACCCGGCCGCATCTCTCCGTTGCCCGGCCGAATCTTCGATGATGGGGGGCATGGAGTGGACCTTCACTGGTGAAGTGATCGAGTGGCGCGGACCGGCGCCGTATCTTTTCGTAGCCATGACGCCGGAGGACAGTGAGGATCTCAAGGAGGAAGCCCGCGGCCTGATCTACTGGGGTCAGGTGCCTGTCCGCGTCACTATCGGAGATTCGGAGTTCACCACGGCGCTCTTCCCCAGGGAAGGCCGCTACCTGGTGCCCGTCAAGGCGGCGGTCCAGCGAGCGGAGGCGATCGGGGAGGGCGCGGTCGTCGAGGTGGTCTTGCGTCTTGACGCCGCGCGCAGGGAATGACGAGCCGATGGAACTGCGGCGGCCTGACGGCCAAGTCATGGCGGTCGGGGTAGTCGTCAAGTCGAATCCGCGCACCATCCGAGGCTGTCGGGTTACTTCTTCCTTGATTGCGTCAACAGGATTTCGTTACCCGGCCTGGCGTGGCGGCGCGACGTGAGCGTTGCTGTTGCCGGACGGCCGCAACAACAACAAATAGGGAGCGGTGCGCTCGGGTAATCGGCATGGATCTGCGTCGTCTGCGGTTGCGGCGATCGGAGATGGGGACCAGAGTGGGCTGCCGGCGCATAGTCGAATCAGAATCAGATCCAGGGGGTGCTGTGGCCGTCGAGGTATTTTCTGCCGTCGGGCGCTGGGACCACTTCGCGGCGCTGCTGGCGCAGAGTGGGTGCGTGTGCATGGTGTACCGGAACTCCAGTCTCGACGCGCTTGGCCGGCTTGAGCACATGCGCGGCCTGTGTGAGCGCGAGCCCGGCCCGGGAGTCCTGGCGTTCGTGGACGGCAAGGTAGCTGCCTGGTGCTCGATCGCGCCGAAATGCACGCATCGTGCCCTGGTGAATTCTCGTACCATCCCGCATGTTGATGACGCGGAGGCGTGGTCGGCGGTGTGCTTCAGGGTGCGGGTGGGATTCCGGCGCCGTGGGTTGATGCACGACCTGCTGGATGGCGCAATTGAGCATGCGCGCGCCAGCGGGGCAGTCGTGATTGAGGGTTACCCGGTGGACCCCGAGGGGGATCGCATTAACCAGAGTTTCGCGTATGTGGGGACGGTTGGCCTGTTCGAGGCGCACGGATTCGAGCGCGTCCTGCAGACGGCAGGCCGAAGTGACGGCAAGCGGCGCTGGCTTGTCCGCCGAAGACTCGCCTGAGTTGGCAGACGACCTCGCCAGAAGAGTCTGAAGCCTGGCAAGCACATCTTCAGTCTCGCCCAGATCGAGGACGGAAACTGTCCGCAATGTGTTCTAGCGTCATTGCCATGGAAAACGAGAGTGACGCCCGCACTGACATCATTGAATTGTCTGACTACGTCTACCAGCGGACCCGGGGTAGGCTCGCCGGGCTCACCGACGACGAATACTTCTGGGAGCCTGTGCCCGGCTGCTGCACGATCCGCCGGACAGAGTCCGGTGACTATCGGGCTGATGATGCGGACCGGCCTGGTAGTCCGCCCTTCACGACTATCGCATGGCGACTTTGGCACCTTATCGAAACCTACGGAGGGAAACGGAATCCGAAGTGGCTAGGAGTGGAGCGACCGCCCGGCGGGTTTGACAGGGATGACCCGGCAGCGGCAACCGCAGCGGAAGCCATTACCGTCTTGGCGCGTGCGCACCATTTCTGGCAGGGCCTGCTCCAGGAACTGCCCGCAGCTTCCTGGTGGGAGTTGCTAGGTCCCGTCGCTCACGTATACGCCGAGAGTTCCAAGGCCGCGCTCGTGCTCCACCAGCTCGACGAACAGATCCACCACGGAGCCGAACTCGGTGTCATGCGTGACCTGTACCAGCATCACCGTGCCAAGTCAGCCCGCTCTGCTGATCACGACTGACTTCATGGTCACAGCGGTCAGGGCTAGCAGGCCAGCGGACCTTGCCTGCCGGTTCCCGGGGATCTAGCCGCCGCGCGGCTTGGGGGCGCTGAGGGTGCGGGTGAGTCGCGGCGCGGGCCGACGTGCCCGCGACGCGACGCCCGGATACACCGGCCGCGGCTATTACACGCACAGTGGCACGAGTTGATTTCCCTCGCTGCAACACCCGATCGCCCAGGGCCTGGCTGGTTGACGCCGTGGTGTCAACCGGGCGGGACCCGAGCGCGTCATATCACCGGCCGACCGCTGTCGCGGGCTTGTGTGCGGCGCGGGGCCAGGCGAGGGAGTTGAGGGTGATGGCCATGACGCGGATGAGAACGGGCGGACGACTGCTCGGGGCTGCGGTGGTGACCGGGCTGGTGCTCGCGGCAGTGCCGGGAGGAGGGCCGGTGGCGCGTCGGCGTCCGCCAGCCCGACCGGCACCTGGAGCAGGGCGTGGACGCCGGCCACAGGAGGCACCTCGGTCGGGTCGGTGGCGTGCGCGCCGGGGGGTTACTGCCTGGCCGTGGCAGGCAGCCAGGACGTGCTGATCGCACGCCATGGCGTGTGGGGCCAGCCGCGGCCGCTGGACCTGTCGGCGCTCCGCAGCAGCACCTCCGCCAGCTTGGACATGGCAGCCTGCCCGTCGGCGGGCAATTGCCTGGTCGCTGGCCACTACCTGCCCGCCGCTTCCCGGTCCGGGGAGCCTGAGCCGTTCGCCGTCACCGAGCATCACGGCCGGTGGGGCCGGCCCCTGCCACTCCCCGCCCTGGTGCACGGCAATCCCGACGACTCCCCGGCCACCGCGCCGGCCGCGGTGGCGTGCCGGGCGTCCGGCAACTGCGCGGTCGCGGTCTGGCAGACCACCGGCGACGGGGGGTTCGACGGCGGCTACGTGATCGCTGAGCGGAACGGCGCCTGGGGGAAGCCGGCCAGCGCGCTGGTTCACGCGCTCGCCTGCGCCAGCCGTTACTGCATCGGCACCTTCGAGTCCCCTCACCGCAGCGTGATGATCGACCGCGGCGGCCAGTGGAACCGGCGCGCGGTCCCGGGCCTGCGGCCCGGTGCCTATCCCGTGCAAGCATCGTGCCTTCCGGGCGGAACCTGCACCATCGCCGGATACACCCTGAACGGCAAACCGGACTTCTCCGTCACCGCCAAGAACGGCATCTGGGGCAAGGTGCGCACCATGCCGGGCACGGCGGGCACGGACATCGGCTACAACACCACCGCGCTGTCCTGCCCCGCGCCTGCCGCCTGCACAATCGGCGGCTTCAGCCAGGGGAAAGGCGGCATTAACCCGTTCACCGCCACCCAGCACAACGGCACCTGGACCCGGCCCCGCCGCATTCCCGGCATGGCCGCGCTCCATGCCGCCGGATCAGCAAACCTCAGCACGCTGTCCTGCACCGCCGCCGGCCAGTGCGCAGCCGGCGGAACCGTCGGCACGTCCGTCATCAGCTACCACGCCTACCTGGCCACCGAGACCGGCGGCCACTGGGCCGCAGCCTTCCTCGTCCCCGGCATCACCGACCTGGAACAATCCGCCGGCACCTCCTTCCTCAACGTGGTGACCTGCTGGGCAGCGGCACACTGCATCGCCGGCGGCCACTACGTCAACTTGACCGGCACCCGCCCCTTCCTCACAGCCCGGCGATAACAACGACGGCCCGGTCACCCGGAATTTGCTGCCAGCCAGAAGTCAGCGCAAAGGCCGAGGGCAATGACGAACCTAGCGTGACTCTTGAGTAATAGCATTCCGCTATACGGAATGGAACATCGTCGTCAGCCTGTCGTTGTCGGCCGGCCGGAGGAGAGATGAGCGAATCAGGCGTGCAGTCTAGAAATCCGCTGCTCAGCGATCGGCAGGGGTTCGATCGGCGTTGGTATGCGCCCAACGTCCAGCTTGTTTACGCACCGACGACGGACCAGGAACTCGCGGCTGCTCTTGCCGAGGCGGAGACGCGATACGGAACGGCTGGTGCTGTGAAAGTCGTCAGTGGTCGCCATTGCTACGAACGCTTCGTTTATGACGTTACCACCCGCGTGATCGTGGACGTCTCGCTGCTTCGCGGCATCGGTTATGACCCGGGCGACGGATTCTGGATCGAGAGCGGGAACAACAACTGGAGCGCCTACGTCGCGCTGCTCAACGGGTTCGGGGTGACGCTGCCCGCCGGCTCGTGCTACTCCGTAGGAGCGGGCGGGCATATCTGCGGTGGCGGCTACGGCGTGCTTTCCCGGCTGTTCGGTCTCACGGTCGACTGGCTCACCGCCGTGGACATCGTCTGCCGCTTCGGGTCCTCGGACTTCAAGGTCGTCCGCGCGTCGGCCGGCTCACCTGATCCGGCAGTCCGCGGCCTGTTCTGGGCCTGCCGCGGCGGCGGGGGCGGCAACTTCGGCGCCATCGCGCGCTATTACTTCAAGACCTTGCCGGCCGCGCCGGCCGCGATGGCGATCGAGACCTACACCTTCCCGTGGAGCACCCAGACCCGGGCATCGTTCGAAGGGATCATCCGCTTTTTTGAGCGCACCTTCACCGTCCAGGATCCGGCGTCCTGGCACACCTTCGCGATCTTGAAGCTGTCCCACAAGGCCGCGGGACAGATCAGCATCGTCGCGCTCACCTTCTCCAGCGATCGCATCGAGGACTTCGCCGCGGCGCACGATCCCGTGATCGCGCACAGGCGAGATGAGCTGAATGGCCTGGGCGCCGTGACGGTGCCGCTCGGGCCTATTACCGGGCATCCCGTATGGATCGACGCGCCCGACGACCAGGCCGTGCGCTACTACACCTTCCTCGAGGGCATGCAGTACCTGAACGGCTCAGGACCGAACCAGCGGGGCAAGTACAAGTCGGCCTACATGAAGCAGGCCTTCCCGGCCGGGCAGGTCGACACGCTGTGGAAATGGCTGCACGACTACGACCCGCCCCCCGGCACGGACTTCACCCAGAGCCTTTGTCAGGTCGACGCCTACGGCGGTCAGATCAATCGCGTCGCACCGAACGCGACACCGGTGCCCCAGCGCAGCTCAGTCATGAAGCTGCAGTACCAGACCTACTGGCAGACCAGTGATCCGGTGGGCACGCCAGACCCGCCCGGCGAGCCGCACCTGAACTGGATCCGCCGGTTCTACACCGACATGTACTCCTCGACCGGTGGCGTCCCGGCGCCGGGCGCTGTCATGGACGGCTGCTACTGCAACTACCCGGACGTGGATCTCGGCGAGTACGGCAACCGGGAGCGGGCGCTGCTGCTGTACTTCAAGGACAACTTGCGGCTGAGCAATCCGAACCTGGTTGACGTCAAGACCCACTGGGATGGCGGGAACTTCTTCCAGCACCCGCAGTCAATCCCGCCCGGGGTGTGAACGCGGCGCCGGATGGACCCGGAAAGTGGCGGCAGACTCTGGGGCGCTGACGCGAGCTATCCTGTCGGCCATGGGATTTTTCGGTAGTGATCACGCACAGGCCGCACATGGCCACGTTTACGGCGGCGGCAAGCCGCACGGGAGCATTACGCATGAGCTGCTGGCCGGGGCGGCCGGCTTCGAGGCGATGCGGATGTTCGAGCATCACGAGGAGCGCCAGGGCAAAGTCGAGCATCACGAGCTTGCCAAGGAGTTGCTCGCCGGCTTCGTCACTGCCGAGGTGGACAAGCACTTTGAGCAGGGCAGCTTCGGTCACCTGGACCGCGGGCAGGCCATGCGCATGGCTCATGAGCAGGCCCAGGGCCTCTTCGATCATCGGCGAAGGTAAGTCCTGCCGAGATCAAGGATCACGATGTGCACAGCTGGGTGTCCGGCAGACGCCGAATGCCCAGAGGTCCGCAGTCAGGCTTCCAAGATATGTAAATGGATTTACCATAGATCTGGTTACGTATTATCCTGACCGTATGAGCAGGCTTCGCAAGCCCCCTGAGCTGCATGATCGCATCGAGGAGTGGGCAGCGCTCGCTGAGTTCGCTTCTGACCCAGATCCCGGCACGGTGCTGGGCATCGTGTACGGGTGCCGTCCGCGTCCTTCGGGAACTGGGCGGACGCGCTGGAGGCCCTGGTAACGATCGGCGAGCGGCTTGGCCGCCCGGTTCCGGTCGTCCTCGACGAGTTTCCCTACCTTGTCGAGCAGGCACCTGAGCTTCCGTCGGTTCTGCAGCGTCTGCTGAACCCGCGCAGCCGGGCCAGGTTGTCCGGACAGGTGAGGCTGATCCTGTGCGGAAACGCGTTCACCGTGATGTGCGGGCTGCTTGCCGGGAGCGCGCCGCTGCGCGGCCGGGCGAAGCTGGAATTGCTAGTTCAGCCCTTTGATTTTCGCGATGCCGCGGATTTCTGGGACGTGCTTGGTGAACCTGAGCTTGCCTTTCGGCTGCATGCGCTGGTCGGGGGCACGCCGGCCTACCGGGCAATGTGCATCGACCGCCCGGACCGCGCGGCTGAGTTCGACGACTGGGTTGTCCGGCGGTTGCTGAACCCCGCATCGGCGATGTTCCGTGAAGGAAGCGCGCTGCTCTATGAGGAGCCCGAACTGGGGGACGCCGCCCTGTACCACGCGGTGCTCGGCGCGATCTGCGGCGGGGCGCGCAAGCGCTCTGACATCGCCAGGGTGCTTGGCCGCCAGGACAGCGCGCTGAGCCATCCGCTGGAGATGCTCGAGCGGGTGAGGCTGATCAGCAAGGAGAACGACGCCCTGCGTTCTCGTCGGCCGCTGTATAAGACGACTGAGCCGCTGATACGCCTTCAGCACCTGATAATCCGGCCATTCGAGGCCCGCCTGGTGGGCCGGGGCAGAGCGCGCGTGTGGGAGCAGGCAAATGACACCGCCGAATCCCTCATCTTCGGGCCCCATCTTGAGGATCTGGCCCGTTCCTGGTGTGCCGGCCACGCGGCTCCGGAAACGCTAGGCGGTCTCCCGAGCCGGTGTGAGCCCGCTCTCATCGCCTGCCAGGAGCACAAGATGAACCACGAGCTCGACGTGGTGGTGAGCGCGGATCCCCCTCGGGAGGGCAGCCGGATACTCGCTATCGGCGAGGTGAAGGCCACCGCGTGGCAGGTTGGCCTGAATCAGCTACAGCGGCTACGGCACATTCGTTCCCTGCTGCCGGCTGCGGCAATTGGCGGCCAGCCGAAATTTCTTTTGTTCTCCCGCCAGGGCTTCACCCGCGACCTGATCGCCGAAGCTCGCACCAGCGAAGAGCTTGAGCTGATCGATCTTCCCCGCCTCTACCACGGCTCATAGGGACGAAGTATCCAGACAGCTAGCGCCAGTGGCCCGCGACGTCCGGGCGCCGTCATCCCCCCGCGTCACCTTTATTTATCTCTGAGGCGAAATACTTGTCTCGGAGCCGAAATACTTCTAGAATCCTGGCGAGAAGCAACCGCTTCTGTTCCTGAGGGGAGAGGGCACATGAGCGCAACTCTGGTCGTCCGGCACAAGGTCAACGACTACGCGACCTGGCGAGCCGTCTACGACGAGCTGGAGCCAGTGCGGGTCCAGCACGGCTGCACTGCCAAGCGCGTCTGGCAGTTGCCCGCTGACAAGAACGACGTGCTGATCACGCATGACTTCCCGTCGGTGGAGGATGCGGCGGGCTTCGCCCAGGACCCGGCGCTGGCGGCCGGGATGCAGCGCGCCGGCGTGGCCGGGCCACCCTCGATCGAGATCTTCACTGTTGCCTGAGCCATATCGCCGCAAGCAGGGGAAGGGCACCCGCCCTTCCCCTGCCGTACTTGGCCTGGTCAAGGTGGACCCTGACTTTGAGGACGAGTATCCCGGAGCTGACGCCAGCAGCACGGAGGCCTACGCCTCCCTCGTCCGGGCCGGGACCTCGGTGCTGCAGGAACTCGACCGCCGCATCGAGGCGAGTTTCGACATGGGCCAGCCCGTCGCGACCGTGCTGGCGGTGCTGGACGGAGCAGGCCATCCGCTGACCCCCAGCCAGATCAGCGAGCGGGTTCTGGTCGCGTCGGCAACCATGACCGCCAACCTGGATCTGCTGGAACGCCGCGGCTGGATCCGGCGCCTCGCCAACCCGGACGACCGCCGCAGCACCCTCGTCGAGATCACCCCGGATGGCCGTACCGCCGCGGACCGGCTGCTAACCGGCATCCGCGCAGTAGAGCGCACCGCCATGGAGACGCTGTCGCACCACGAGCGCGTCCAACTGCTCGACCTGCTCGCCAAGGTCATGGCCCGGATAGCGGACATCTCGGCCGAACCGGCTGAGCTCCTGCCCGGCAAGCGCATCCGCCCCGCCCGCCAGGACTCCGCACCCCCCACCTGAGACCTGTCCATCGCGCAGCCGACTCATCGGACGTCGTCGCTGTCTCCGGTCACGGCGGCGTCGGGACCGCCAGCGCCATCGCGCTATGAAGCACCCTGAAGGACGCGAGCCTAGAAGGAGCCAGACGCGCTCAGGACAATTCGTTCAAAGCAAATAAGGGTGAAAATTGCCCGCCGCTTGCCATGGTCTCCAAGTCGACCTTTCGTCACGAAATCTAATCTGCATGAGCCTGATCCACCGTCCGGTCCGGGCTGGCGCGATAGCCGTGTCGACAGTGGTGCCGGCCGCGAGCCCGGGGTGTGAAGCACCGGTAAACAACAGGCCACATGCGAGTTCGCGGTCACCCCGACTCACCTGTCCGGGCTGGTTGCGGTGATCGTGCGAAGCCGGGCATTCTAGGTGACGTGACGCGGCTGGACGGACCTGGGAGCGCCGACCAGCCCCTGTCTGGCCACCCTGTTGCCGATTCGCTTCTGGCGCGGCTGGCTGACCTGGCGTTGAATCATCCTTCGTCTCCTCGCTACGCACGATCCGAACAACCTCAGTTACGCGAAGCCGCAGCTGGAGATACCGAAAGTTCCGCTGGGCAGAGCGGCCCAACCGATGCTGCTCGGGCCGGTGAAGAGGCCGCACCCGCGGATCAACTCTCGATAGAAAACGGCGACTTTGCCGGGCATATTGAGATGCTGACTACTCACCTGGCCGACGCGAAGAGGCGAGGCCTGGACACGGACCGGCTCCATACAGAACCTCCCGATCACAAAAGCTGGACCACGGAGCGGCTTTCTGCACAGCTAGAAATCATCGAGGACCTGTACCGCGACGGTCGCGACGTGCCTTGCCACGGCGAGGCTGTGCTGGCAGGGGGACTGGGCGGCGCGGGTAAGGGAACCGTCCTGGCGAAGTATGCGGGTATCGACACGTCCAGGTACCTCGTCATCGACCCTGACCGGATCAAGGAGCAGATGGCGGAACGCGGGATGATCCCGGAGGTTGAAGGACTGTCACCGATGGAGTGCTCCGTGTTAGTGCATGAGGAATCATCATGGATAGCCGCGAACCTCGCGAAACGCGCCTACGCCGAGGGTAAGAACGTGATCTGGGACGTCACCATGTCGAGCCTAAAGTCGACAGAGCGCCGGATCGACGATCTGCGTACTGCGGGCTATCACCACCTCGTCGGCGTGTTCGTGGACATTCCCGCCGAGCAGAGCGTGCAGCGTGCGCTGGGGCGCTACCGGGCTGGAATGGAGCGCTACGGCAATGGCGTGGGGGAGGGCGGAAGATATGTGCCGCCTGCGGTCATCCTCGCTCAGCGCACAGCAGATGGGCAGACGGTCAACCGGCAGGTCTTCGAGACCGTGAGGCCAAGGTTCGACCGGTGGATGGTGTTCGACAATAGCCGGAATGGCGAGCGTCCGGTACTGACGGATTCCAGTGAGCGGGAGAACCAGTGAGCGATGTCACCGACCTGATTGCAGCGTACGGCCGGGGCGAACTGACCCTGGCCGAGTTGGCGCAGTGTTTCCGCGACCGGGCGTGGCCCCCGCGCCGGCTGTCCCCCTCCGCGCTCCAGGAAGCATACAAGCGGGAGGCAGAAGACCCAGAGCCAATTGCCGAGGGATCCTTCGACGAAGTTGCCGGCGCATATCTTCAAGGAGAAATCTCCATCGAGGAATATGACATCCTCGCACGCGCTGTGGGCGAAACGGGGCCATCGCAGAAGTAACGACCCGTGAGCGGATGCCGCGCACCTCGGCGAGGTACACGTCGATACGGCCCGGCGGTGCTGCGTGCCCGTCATCGTCAATCGCTTCCTTCAAGTTTCGCCTGACCGGGGGGATGCGGCGGTGAGGCCTGTTCCTGTTCTTTCTTTTTCCGGACTGGCCGCAGCCGCAGTGCAAGCGCGGCTGCGATGCACATGAGCGGGATGGCGGGGAGGATATAGCGGTAGGTGTACTCATGCTCGGCGATCGGGACGATCACCAGGATGACCGCTGAGGCCACGAGGAACGTCGCTTCCGCCGTTCGCCGGCGGGGCAGGAGGCAGCCCGCCAGGCCGACCAGCAGTGCCAGGGCGAGCACTGGCCCTGGCAGGAAGATGATGTGCTGGTACTGGTTCATGATGGCGGCGAACGGCGACCGGAGGCGGGTGCCGAGTCCAGAGCCGAGGTCGCCGGCAACGCCCTGGGTGGTTCCGGTGTAGGCCCGGACTGCTCCGATCGCGTAGGGCCGGTCGACCGGATCCAGGGTGGCCGTGCTGGTCTGGAAGGCGGGGAACCGGAAATTGCTCGTGTGGATGAACGGCCGGAGGCTCTCGCGGCCTATGACGCCCAGGTAGGCGATGGGCTGGGCCTCAATGGCCCTGACGGCGAACCGGAGAGCTCGCTCGTTCCTGGCGGGCGTGAACGGGGCGGTGCCGGGGACGAGCCCGGGCGCTGGATGCTGCCATTGCCAGGTGCGATGGTCCCAGAGGTAATTGATGGGCGGCGGCCGGCGCGAAGGCACGGTCTGCGCGAGCCCGGCGGGCTGGGCGCCGGGGCACAGCGCCCGCAGGTTCGCGGGCGGGTTGATGATGGCGCAGTCGGCGAACGACATGGTCCGTGACCATAGGAAGAGCCCGTCGCTGTCCGTCATGCCGAACGTGCCGTGAGCGGCCGCGAACCAGGCTACGTAGGCCAGGACAGGGACCAGGCCAGCCACGAGAGCCGCGCCGCCGCGCAGCCAGCCGGCTGCCCGCTGCCAGTTGGCTCCGCGGATCAGGAGGTAAATGGGGACGAGCGCGACCATGGGCAAGGCGGTCGGGCGGACGGTGACCGAGGCTCCGACCAGCAGCCCGGCGGCCACGCTTGCCGACAGTGACGCTGACCGGCGCCTGAGCAGCACGGTAAGCCCTGCTATCAGCAGCGTCATCGCCAGCACGTCGGCCAGGACCAGTTGCTCGGCCAGGAGCTGAGAAGGATCGAGCAATACCGGCGCGGCGGCAAGAGTCGCGCCCCACCCCGGCAGCGAGTGACGACGCAGCAGCACGTACACCATAGTGGCGACGCCCAGACCCATCACATGCTGCAGGGCCACTACCGCCACCAGGGAATGCAATGGCCTGAGCAGCCACAAAAACACCGAGTAGCCGCTGACGTTGACGAGGTTGGGGGACAGGCGCACGCTCCCCCACAAATAGTCATAGGAGTCCAGCCGGTAGAGCACTGCGGGCTGGAAGCCGAGCATCGCTATCGCGCGGAGCAAAACCGCCGCAGCCATCACAAGGCCGAAGAACCAGTGATGCCTGGCCCAGGCTGCGGCATCGGCTGCCAGGCGAACCCGGCGCCGTCCCGGCTGGGCATCCGCTGGCGGAGCCTGCGGGCCGCCGACGGCATCCTCGTCCCGTCCAGCACCCTCCCGCGAGGCGGCCCCGGCGGAACCGGGACCTGCGTCGCCAGGCATCTGCCCGGCCGGTACTCCGCGACCGGCCTGCCTTAATGCGCGCACCAAACCACCCCAGATCCCGCTCTCTCACGTGCGAACCGTGCCCTCGGCCGGACCCGGCCGGGTCAGATGCCGCAGCAAAGCAGGCCCGCACCCGACTTTACGTCGACGGCTAGCCGCCCCGCCACATGACCCATCACCGCCGAAGCGGGATCAAAATCACGACGCAGATATTCAGGCAAGAATAATCTCATCTGCACCCGGGCAGCAGGCTCGCCAGAGAAATGGCCACACCTAGGATAAGCAGGTTTCGGCCGGCGCACATACAGACCGAGCCTTCGGAGTGCGCGACTGTGGCGGCGCGTTGTCAACGACGAGGATCTGCGCGCTTGTCCTGGCTCATTCAACTGGCCAGCCGGTGCTGGTCAGTGCGGTAGTCACCGGCCCGGCAGGCCGCGAACTAATTTACCGGCGATTACCAGGAGACTTTGGCCGCGGCAAACCAGGTGCCGTCAAGCAGCGGCTCGCCGCCGAGTTCGGCGGCGAGCTGGCCAGGAGCGAAGTACCGCTTGTAGACGCGATGGCGGGATCCGTCGTTCAGTACCCGCTCTTGCCATTGCTCCGGGTCGATCCTTGGTTGCAGGGCCGAATCGACGATCACCAGCTCACCGGCCACCCGGCGGGCCTCGGCGAGGAAGGCCCGCCGCTCGGCTGCGGGCAGGTGGCCGTAGAAATGACCGGTGAACACCCGGTCGAAGGCGCGTCCGCCGACGGGCAGCCGCAGAGCGTCGCCGACGATCGCCAGTCCGGTTGGCAGGCGGGAGCGGGTGATCGCTGCCATGGCCTGGCTCTGATCAATCCCGATGACCAGTCCCCGTAGGTACCTGGTCAGGAAACCGGTGCCGCAGGCCACGTCCAGCGTCCGCGCGGGCGGCAGGCCGGCGACCAGCATCGTCACCTGGCTGACCTCATCGTGCCAGCCTGGCCGCTCCCGCCGGGCGAATAGCCCTTCGCCGGAGTACCACTCGTCGTACTCCGGCGCCCGCTGGTCGTAATAGGCGGACGTGGCCGGATCAGCGGCGAACACAGGCATCGGGTCCACACCAGCTAGCCTGCCAGGTCGGTACGACGGATCGTGGAGGGTTTCCGGGTTCCTGGAGGAGCCTTTCCGGGTCCAGGAGGATTCGGTTTAGGGTGCGCTGTGGTCTGCGTCCAGGTCGATGACGATGACGGCGGTGTTGTCGCTGCCACCGTTGTTGTTGGCGAGGTCGACGAGCCGTGCGGCCGCCTGGCCGGGTTCGGCGACACTGGCCAGGATGTCGGCGATTTGCGGGTCTTCGGCGTGGGCGGTCAGCCCGTCGGTGCACAGCAGCAGCCGCGCTGTTCCCGGCACTGCCGGCAGGTGGATGTCCGGGTCGGTGACCGGCGTGACGCCGAGGGCGCGGGTGAGCAGGCTGCGACGGGGGTGGGTGCGCGCGTCCTGCGGGGTGAGCTCCCCGGCGTCGATGAGAGCCTGCACGACGCTGTGGTCGCGGGTGAGCTGATGCAGTTGCCCGCCGCTGAACAGGTAGGCGCGGGAGTCACCGACGCTGATCACCGCGAGCTGTGCAGGTTCCCCGGTGCGCAGGACGGCCACGGCGGTGAGGGTGGTCGCCATGCCTTCCAGCGACGGGTCCGATCCGGCTTTGTCCCAGATGGCCCTGCCTGCGGCGCGTGCGGCCTCGGCCAGCCCGGCTGCGGTTGCCGGGCTGGTGAGCTGTGTCCTGAGGGTGTCCAGGGCGAGGTGGCTGGCGGTCTCCCCGGCCGGGGATGCGCCGATACCGTCGGCTACCGCGAAGAGCGGGGAGCTGATCAGGAGCGCGTCCTGGTTGGTGTCGCGCACGTTTCCGGTGTCACTGGCCGAGCCGGCGATGAGCGTGATCATGGTGGTGCCTCCATCGTGTCGGGCGGGATCGGGCGGGGCGGTGGCGAGCATGCCGAGTTGCCGGCGGGCCGCCGCGAGCGCGCGCTTGCGGTCGGTGACCTCCTGGTCCAGGCCGTCTTCCCAGCCTTGCAGCCGGCCTTCGTCCGGGTCCTGCAGGAACTCGCCGATCTCCCGCAGCGCGATCCCGGCACGGCGCAGCGCCGCGATCAGCCTGGCCCTGGGTAGCTGGTGCCAGGCGTAGTACCGGTACCCCGACCAGGCATCTACCGCAGCGGGGACCAGCAGCCCCTCAGCCGCGTAGGTGCGCAGGACCTTGACCGACAGCCCGCACCGGACCGAGAACTCGCCGATTGCTAGCAACTCGCTCACCGGACCACCATGAAGCCTGACCAGCGGGCAGAGTCAAGGCGGCCGACTTCGGCCGGCCCAGGATGCTGCTGTCACTCACGCGCAACTTCGGTCTAGCGGGACGCTCGGCCGCCTGCGCCCGGGTTATCGTCGTACAGAGTCGGCGTGGGCTAGGGGTGCGGCAGTGGAAGACATCATCGGTCGGGGCGAAGGCGCGGCCGCCTGGCTGGCGTCGGCGGATCGGGTGGATTGCGGCGGCGGTGGTGGTGGTCGCCGTTGTCGCTGCTGAGCATCTTCCGCATGGCGCACCCCCCGGGCCGCGTCATCCGAGCGCGCACGGCAACGTCCGGGTCCGGCTCCGGGTCCAGGGACCCGGCGTGATCCCGCCGAGCGGGAAACTCGGCAAGGTCCCGCTCTGGGCGGCGAACGCCCGGCTACCCCGAACCGGCGCCCAGCCAGCCTGGTTCTGGCCGGCCGGGGGGCGCGTCGCGCCTATTCGCGGCCTGCCGGCTGACCGGAACGGCTACGCGTTTACCAGGGTCGGCGGCGGCTGGGCGATCCAGCCCGCGAGTTGCGGCGATTGCCCCGGTGCGCCGGCGCCGGTCTTCTATTTGCCGGACCGGGCCGGGCGGGTGACCAGGGTCGGCAGCGGCGACCTGGTCGCTCCGGCCGCCGTCAGGGGCGCGATCTGGCTTACCAGCTCCCCGGCCGCAGCCGGCTCCGCCCGGATGCCGGGAATCGCGCAGGAGTACACCGGCGCGGGCATCGCGGCCTGGCCCGGCGGTGCGGTTGCCCGCCGGGTACCGCATCGCCCAGGGCACCAGCCGCGGCCTGCTTCTCGTGCAGTCGAACCCGGCTGGGCAGCCCATCACGTACCGGCAGTGGAACCAGGCAACTGGCAAGGTGCTCCGCAGCTTCCAGCGGGTCGTCGCGGTGAGCGCCACCGAAGTCGCGTATGAACCGCCATGCCAGGCCATCTGCCGCGTACGGGTCCTCAACCTCAGCACGGGGCGGACGGCCGTGATCGGGCTGCGGGCCGCCGATAGCGTCCTGGCTGGCAGGTTCAGCCCCGACGGGCGCTTTCTCGCGCTCGAAGTCAGCGCCAACAACAACGCCTACGGGGCATCGGCCATGCGACTCGAAGTCGCCTCAATGCCGCACGGTCACGTTGTCGTCGTGCCGCGCACCGATGTCAGCAGCGACGCCCTGGACGGGTTCGGCTGGCCCGGGGATCGCGATGAACTGGTCGCCGAGTTCAGTTTCATCGGCCAGGTGCAGACGGTGTTCTGGAATCAGCCCGCCCGCAGGCTGGCCGTGGCTGAAATCTCACCCCGCCAGGACCCGTCCGGCCTAGTCGTCGGCTAAATCAGGTAGAAAGTCCCCGCGACACAACCCTAACGGGCCCAGCCGGAACGGCGTGAGCCTAGAAGGAGCTAGTCGCGCTCGGGCAATTCGTTCAAAATGAATAGTTGAAAATTGTCCGAGCGACTGTCGAGTCCGAGGCCCCGAGTTGGGCAGACGGGACCGCATGCGTAGGCGGGGAAAATCGCTCGCGCCGTCGGACGCCGACAGCCGATAATCACCTGGAATGATCAGGGGCATCCAGGCGCCAGCTACGTATTGCCTCCCGATCTAGTCCAGAGAGAGGAAGGACTATCGGTGTCCAGCAGGGTCGAGACGAGGACCATATCGGTCAGCAGCGGGCGCGAGATTTGCGTGGAGATCGCCGGTGGACCTGACGGAAAGCCAATCTTGGTCTGCCCGGGCGAGCCGATGTCACGCCGTCTGTACGGCGGGTGGATCGCCGATGCCGAGAAGAAAGGAATCCGGCTGATCAGCTATGACCGCCCTGGCTACGGCGGCTCGACCGTACATCCGGGCTATACAGTGGCGTCGGGAGCAGCCGATGTCCTGGCCATCGCCGAGTCGCTCGGGCACGACCAACTCGGCATCTGGGGCATATCCGGGGGCGGCCCGTACGCTTTGGGGTGCGCGGCACTGCTGCCCGACGTGGCGGTCGCTGTCGCGGCTGTGGCGTCAGATGCTCCGTACGGTGTCGAGGGCTTCGACTATTTCGCCGGGATGGGCGAGTCCAACGCTGAAGGCTTTAAGCTGACCCTCTCCGATCCGGAGGCATCTCGCCGCGATCTACGCGAGGACAGGGAGAAGATTCTCGCCTGCCGACGCCGGGGTCCTGACCGGGGACCTGCTCCAATGGCTAACCGAGACCCAGAAGGTCGCTCTCTCCGCAGGTGACCAGGGCTGGTGGGCCGAGTCGGAGAGATCCACGACTGGCTCCTCCAGCACTTCTAGGAAGACTTCATCTACTCCCGCTGCGATGAGTTCGGGCCGGGTCGTGCGTCTGTTCTGATGACTGCCGCCGGGACGTCGTACGCTGCTGCCCGGCACGAGACACCACGGAGGACACCATGCCGACCACGCCCGAGCGACCCGGCCAGCCGCGCTGCCCGGCCGCCCGCCCGTCGTCGACCTGGCCACCTGGCAGGCCGCCCGTGACGAGCTGCTGGTCCGCGAGAAGGCCCACACCCGCGAGGGCGACGCCATCGCCGCGGCCCGCCGCCGGCTGCCGATGGTGGAGTTCGACGCGACGGTCGAGGTCACCGGCCCCGACGGCCCGGTCCCGTTCCTGGACCTGTTCCAGGGCCGCGACGAGCTCGTGGTCTACAAGCACATGTGGTGGGACGGCGCGCCGCACCAGGGGCAGTGCGAGGGCTGCACCACCACGGCCTGGCACCTGAAGGACGCCGTCTACCTCAACGCCCGCGGCGTCTCGTTCGCCATCCTGACCACGGGCCGCTGGGACGAGGTGGCCCCTTACGTCGAGTTCATGGGCTACACCCAGCCCTGGTACTCGGTGCGCGACCTGGACGAGCCGGTCGGCGGCGACATGGGGTACATCACCTGCTTCCTGCGCGACGGCGACCGCGCGTTCCTCACCTACTCCACGACGGGCCGCGGCAACGAGCCGGTCATGGGGTCCTTCGGCCTGCTCGACATGACGCCCTACGGCCGCGGCGAGGCGTGGGAGGACAACCCCGAGGGCTGGCCCGAGGGGCACGGCCCGTGCTGGTACTGGCGCTCGGACGCGGACGGGAACGCCACCTGGGGCCCGACCAGCCGCCCCGTGCCGCAGTGGACCCGCCCCGGCGCGACCCCCGTGGAGACCCTCGGCCGGCACGGCCACCACCACTGACACTTCTACGCCGGCGGCAGAAAGGCCGTGCACAGCGGACCCCTCACCACCCTCGGGCTCTCCCAGGCATGAACAAAAGGGAACGCGCCACTATACCGAGGCCCGTCGCCGGTCGGGCGTCAGAAAGAGGCTGAGCTTATGTGGGATCATCACACAAGAGTAACCTTGACTTCTTTCGAGGGTCATGTGACATTTTGGGTGGTAGTTGCCGGTATGAAAGTCGTCACACGGAATGGCTGGCTGACAGTTAGAGAGTAACTCAACATACTAGAATATATCTTTTCGCGTTACCCAGGACGATTTCCTTTGGCATCCATGAAACGTGTGCAGGCTGCAGCCATACCTTCGATAAATCTATTGAGGAGGTAGACGGTCTTGGTCCGGGAAACGCCGGGCCGACGACGTAATCGTCCTCGGCAACGGCAAGCAGGCCATCGTCCGGCGGCTGGGGGATTACCTGAAGGCCAGCCCCGCCATTGACGTCTGCGTGGTGTCTTGTCCCACGCAGACTCATCTAGTGGCGGTGGTGTCGGCTTACCTGTCCCCTCAGGAAATCCGCGGGAAGGCGGTAGGCGGTGGCGCCTGACCAGGTCGCGCAGGCGCCCTCACGGCAGGCCGGCGGGGCTGCGGAACGCGCCTCCAGTGCCTTCTCCAACCCTAACTTCGTCAAGCTCTGGGCGGGTCAGTCGGTCTCGCTGATCGGCACCCAGGTCACCCAGTTCACGATGCCGCTGATCGCGATTCTCTCGCTGAACGCCACGGTGGCCGAAGTCGGCGTGCTGAATGCGCTGCGCTTCGTGCCGGTGCTGCTGCTGTCGCTGTTCGCCGGGGTCTGGCTGGACCGGCGCCGCCGCCGGCCGGTGCTGATCGCCTGCGCGCTGGGCAACGCGGTGCTGATAGGCATGGTGCCGCTGGCATCGGTGACCGGCCTGCTGTCCATCGGCCTGCTGTACGTAATTGTCACCCTGACTGGGCTGCTGTCCATGACGTTCGACGTCGCGGCGATGACCTACGTGCCCAACCTGGTTGACCACGAGCAGCTTACCGATGCCAACAGCAAGCTCCAGGCCAGCACGGCGTTCGCCGGGGTCGCCGGCCCGGGCTCGCCGGGGTGCTGGTCGGCCTGATCACCGCGCCGATCACGCTCACTGCGGACTCAGTGTCCTATCTGTTCTCGGCAGCCGGCCTGATCGCGATCCGCAAGCCTGAGCCAGCGCCGGACGTGCCCGAGGTCAGCGTCTCGGTCCGGCAGTCGATTTCCGAAGGCATGCGCGCCGTGTGGGGCAGCAAGCTGCTGAGCGCCCTGCTCACCCAGGGCGCCGCGCTCAACCTGTTCTTCGGCGCGTACATCGTGGTGTTCGTGGTGTACGCGGTCAGGGTCGTGCACCTCAGCCCGTTCGAGCTTGGCATCGTCCTGGCCGGCTCAGCGGTCGGCAGCCTCGCGGGCGCCACGACCGCCAGGCGCGTTACCAGGGCGCTCGGGCTCGGCCGGACCATGATCATCAACACGGTGGGCGAATCGCTGGCCATGCTCCTGCTGCTGGTGCCCAGGCACGCCAGCGTTGCCGCCATAGCGATCTTCGTCGTGGCCCAGCTCGCCTATGGGTGGAATGTCGGGGTGCTCAACGTCAACGTCATCACCTTGCGGCAGGTCGTCACGCCCAGACGGGTGCTCGCGCGGATGAACGCGACGTACCGGATGGTGCTCTTTGGCATCGCGCCCATCGGGATGTCCCTGGGCGGAGTGCTCGGCAGCGCAGTGGGGCTACGTCCCGCGCTGGTGATCTCCCTGACGCTGATGACGTCACCGATGCTGTGGCTGTTCTGGTCCCCGGCGTTCCGGCTCAAGCAGATGCCTTCCGCGCCGCTGGAACCGCAATCCCCGCCCGCCACGCCAACCGCGAAGGATGGACAGGACTGATGACGCAGATCCTGGCGCCTGTGTCCGCAGACCGTACTCCGGGTCAGGCGCAGCCGCCCTTGTCGTTCACGCAGGAACAGTTGTGGTTCATCGACGAGTTCCATCACGGGCTCCCCGCGCACAACGTTCCTAGTCTGATCTGGCTGCGCGGCCAGCTTGACGTGGCCGCGCTGGAGCGGGCACTCGGCGCCCTGGCGTCCCGGCACGAGCCGCTGCGAACCCGGTTCGCGGCCGGGACCGATGGCAATCCGGTGCAGGTGATCGATCCAGCGGGCGGGCCGGCGGCGGCCGCGGAACTCGAGCTGACGGACTACGCGACTCTGCCCCGCGAAGCGGCGGTGCGACAGGTGCGGAAGCTCGCGGACAGCGAGGCGCTGCGGCCGTTTCACCTCGCGGACGAACACCCGCTGCGGACAGCCCTGGCGCGGATCACCGGCGATGAGCACGTGCTGGTGCTCGTGGCGCACCAGGCGGTACTCGATGACTGGTCGATGCGGGTGCTGCTGGCGGACCTCGCCGCGCTGTACCGCGGCGAGGTGACGGGACAGCCAGCTGGCCTGCCCGAGCTGCCAGTGCGGTTCGCTGACTACGTGGTCTGGGAACGGCAGCATCTCCAGGGCCAGGTGCTGGCGGATGAGCAGGAGTTCTGGCGCGCGACGCTGGCTGGCTACGAGACGACGCGCTTCCCTGCCGACCGGCCTCGCCCGCTCCTCGCCGACCATACCGGCGCAGTAGCGGAGACCACAGTCGACCTGGCGGTGCTCGGCCGGCTGCGGAAGCTGAGCAGCGGCGAGGGCACGACGCTGCCGGTCACGCTACTGGCAGCGCTGCTGGTGCTGCTGCACCGTTACACCGGCCAGGCCGACCTCGTCGCCGGAACGGTCATCCCCCTGGGGGAGGGCCGCACCCGGGCCAGGCCGGAGCTGGCCCGGCTCCTGGCCTTGCTGGACAGTCCGCTGCCCATACGCGCGCAAGCGTCTGGGAGACCTGGAGTTCAGGCAGTTCCTCGCCCGCGTGCACGAGGCGGTAACCGGCGCCCAGGCCCATCAGGACCTGCCATTCGCCAGGATCGTGGAAGCCCTGCGCATCGACCGCGACCCGGGCCGCTTCCCTGTCTTCCAGACCGCGTTCAGTTACTCCGAGCCGCCGCAGGACCTCGAGGCAGCGGGCGTCACCTTCCGCTGCGAGCGGATCCCCCTGCGCGCGTCGAAGTACGACCTCGGTTTCCTGGCGGAGCCGTGCGCCGGCGGGCTGCGGCTGGAAGCCACCTATGCGCCAGCGCTGTTCGACGCTGTCACGGTGCGCCGGCTGCTCGGGAACTTCGAGGTGCTGCTGCGCGGAGTGGCCGATGATCCGTCAGCGCGGCTCGGGCAGCTGCCCGTGCTGACCGACGCTGAGCTGCGGGCCGAGCTGGCAGACTGGAACGACACCGCCGCTGACCTGCCGGTGCAAGGCGTTCATGAGGGATTCGAGGACCGGGCGGCGGCCACGCCGGACGCGGTGGCGGCCGAGTTCGAGGATGAGCGGGTCTCCTATGCGGAGCTGAACCGGCAGGCCAGCCAGGTCGCCCGGCTGCTGCGGGATCTCGGGGCCGGCCCGGAGGTGCTCGCAGGCGTGTGCATGCATACGGGGCTGCGACGGCTGGCGGCGCTGATTGGCATCTGGAAGGCCGGGGCCGGATACGTCCCGCTGGACCCGGCACTGCCCGCCGAACGGCTGGCGTTCATGATCAACGACACCGGCATGCGGCTACTGCTCACCGATGACCGCACTCGGGCCAGCATGCCGGACGTGGCCGGGGTCACCGTGGTATCCCTGGACGCCGAATGGGAGCGGCTGCGTCAGCTGCCCGACGGTAACCTGACCGAAACCGGCGCTACGCCATCGAACGTCGCTTACGTGATGTACACCTCCGGGTCGACCGGCCAGCCCAAGGGGGTGGTGGTTGAGCACCGGCAGGCGGTCAACTTCCTGCACGGCTTGTCCAGGATCTGGCGGATCGGGCCGGGCAGCGCCGTGCTCCAGTTCGCTGCCTTCACCTTCGACGTGTCCGTCGCGGACATGTTCATGCCGCTGCTCGGCGGCGCCAAGGTGGTGCTCGCCGCACCGCAGACGCTGCACTCGCCGCCTCGCCTGGCCGCGCTCATGCGTGACGCTCAGATCACTTTCGCCTGCCTGCCCCCAGCGGTGCTCACGCTGCTGACGGGGGAGGACTTCCCTGAGCTCAGGACGCTGCTGTCGGCCGGGGAGGAGTTGTCGAGCGAACTGCTCGGGGGCTGGCTCAGAGATGGACTGGAGATCTTCAACGGCTACGGCCCGACCGAGGCGTCCATGGGGTCGACGTTCATGAAGCTGGAGCCGAGCACGCCGCTGCCGCCGCCGATCGGCCGGCCCAAGCCGAACTACCAGGCCTATGTCCTCGACAGCTACCTGAACCCAGTGCCAGGCCGGCGTCATCGGGGAACTGCACATCGGCGGCGCCGGAGTCGCCCGCGGCTACCTGAACCGGCCAGAGCTGACCGGGGACCGGTTCATCCCGGACCCTTTCATTCCCGGCCAGCGGCTCTACAAGACCGGCGACCTGGTCCGCCGCCGCCCGGACGGGACGCTTGTGTTCGCCGGGCGCATCGACAACCAGGTCAAGATCCGAGGGCTTCGGGTGGAGCCCGGGGAAATAGAAACGGCCCTGGTGAGGCACCCTGACGTCGCGCAGGCAGTGGTGACCGTGGTGACCGACCCGGCCGGGGTCAAGCAACTCGCGGGTTACCTGCGGGCCGCCGATGGCGCGGCTGTCGTGGTCGCCGACGTCCGCCGCCAGCTCGCACGGTCGCTGCCCGCCTACATGATCCCCACCTATCTGGTCACGCTGGACGAACTGCCCCTCACTGCGCACGGGAAGATCGACAAGGCCGCGCTGCCGTCACCGCAGTCCGCGGGCGACGCGGCCGCCGACCGGGTGCCGCCGCGCACGCTGATAGAAGGTGTCCTGGTCGATCTGTATGCCACCGTGCTCGGCAGCGGGCAGGTGGGCGCGACCGAGAGCTTCTTCGAGGCCGGCGGGAACTCCTTGCAGGCGATGCGGCTCATCGCCCAGCTCCGCACCACGCTCGCCGTTGACGTCGACATCTCCGCCGTGTTCCTGACGCCGACGCCGCGGCAGCTCGCCACGGTCCTGCGAGACACGCACGGCTTGACCGACAGCGACCTGGGTCCCGACGGTGTCGACGCGCTGCCGCTGCGCAGGCAGGCAGACGACACTGGGAAGATCCCACGGTGCCGCGCGGGACTCGCCGAGTCCCCGGCGTCGCACGGGCAAGAGCAGCTGTGGTTGATCGACAGGCTTACTCCAGGACTGCCCAACTACAACCTCCCGCTCGTGCTGCGGCTGTCGGGCGCACCGGATCACCGGGCACTGGAACGGGCGCTAGGCGGGCTGATCGCGCGTCATGAGGTGCTGCGGACCAGGCTGGTGGCGGATGGGCAGGGCGGGCCGGTTCAGGTGATCGACCCGGTGGTGCCTGCTGTTCTTGAGGTGGTGGATCTGACCGGCTTGGGGTCGGGTGAAGGGCTGGCCAAACTGCGGGAGCTGGTCCTTGCTGAGGCGATGCGGCCGTTTGATCTTGCGGCGGGGCCGTTGCTGCGTGCCTGCCTGGTGCGGCTGGGCGAGGCTGAGCACATGCTGGTGGCGGTGTTTCATCATGCGGTGTTCGATGGCTGGTCGGCTGGGGTGCTCGTGCGGGATCTCGCGGCGTTGTACCGGGGTGAGGTGAGCGGGGAGGAGCCGGGTCTGGGTGAGCTGCCGGTGCAGTTCGCGGACTTCGCGGTGTGGGAGCGGGAGCGGCTGCGGGGGGAGTTCCTGGCGGATCTGGAGTCGTACTGGCGGGGGGTGCTCGAGGGGTTCGAGACGGTTCAGTTCCCTGCTGACCGGCCGCGTCCGGTGATCGACTGCTTTGACGGGGCGCTGGCTGAGCGGATGACCGATGCCGGGCTGCTGGCGGGGCTGCGGGAGGTGAGCCGCCGGGAGGGCGTGACGCTGTTCGTGACGCTGATGGCGGGCTTGCTGACGCTACTTCACCGCTACACCGGGCAGGACGACCTGGTCGTGGGCACTGTCAGCGCGAACCGGAGCCGGGCGGAACTGGCGCCGCTGATCGGCTTCCTGGTGAACACGCTGCCGGTCCGCTGTGACCTGTCCGGGGATCCGGCGTTCAGCGACCTGCTGGGGCGGGTGAAGGAAGTCGTCGTCGGCGCGTTCGCGCATCAGGACCTGCCGTTCGGCAAGCTGGTGGACGCCCTGAAGGTGGAGCGGGACGCCAGCCGGTCACCGGTCTACCAGATCGATTTCACCTACGCCGAGCAAGACGACACCCCAGTGCCGGCCGGAGGTGTCGAGTTCTCGGCCAGTGATCTGGTCCGCGGCATCAATGCCGCGAAGTTCGATCTGACGTTCGCTGTGGAGGCGCGGGCCGGGGGGCTTGTGGCTGGAGTGCTGTTACAAGACGGCTCTGTTCGATGCGGGGACGGTCGAGCGGCTGCTGGGGCATCTGGAGGTGCTGCTGCGGGGGGTGGTGTCTGATCCGTCGGCGCGGCTGTCGGAGTTGCCGCTGCTGACCGGGGCTGAGCTGCGGGCTGAGGTTCATGACTGGAATGACACGGCTGCTCCTGTGCCGCCGGTTTGCGTGCATGAGGGTTTCGAGGCGCAGGCGGCGCGGACCCCGGACGCGGTGGCGGCCGAGTGTGAGGGCGAGCGGGTTACGTTCGCGGAGCTGAACGGGCAGGCGAATCAGGTCGCCCGGCGGCTGCGGGAGCTGGGGGTGGGGCCGGAGGCGCTCGCGGGGGTGAGCATGCGCGCCGGGCCGCGCCGGCTCGCGGTGCTGCTGGGCATCTTGAAAGCTGGCGGCGGGTATGTCCCGCTGGACCCGGCGCTGCCCGCGCAGCGCCTGGCCTTCATGATCGCCGACACCGCCATGACCGTGATCCTGACCGACGCACGCGAGCGCGGCTGGCGTGGCCGGATGCCGGTCGCCGTCAACGTGGACGCCGAGTGGGACCAGTTGGCCGCGCTGGACAGCAGCGACCTGACCAGTACCGGCGTCACCCCGGCGAACGTGGCGTACGTGATCTACACCTCTGGCTCGACCGGCCAGCCCAAGGGCGTCGTCGTCGAGCACCGCAGCGTGGTCAACCTGGTGCACGGCAGGATCGAGCACTGGGGCATCGGCCCCGGCAATGCCGTGCTGCAGTTCGCGTCCTACGCCTTCGACATGTCGGTACTGGACACGTTCCTGTCGTTGCTGTCCGGTGCCCGGATGGTGCTCGCCGCACCGGAAACACTGCACTCACCACCCCGGCTGGCCGCAGCTGATCCGCCAGACCCGTATCACCTACGCCAACCTGCCAACCGCCGTGCTTGACCTGCTGCCCGCCGGCCACTACCCAGACCTGCGGGTCGTATCTGTCGGTGGCGAACAGGTGCCGACCGAGCTGGCCCGCCGCTGGATACGTCCGGGCCTGCGGCTGGTCAACGGCTACGGCCCGACCGAGGCCACCTCAATCGCCGTCATCGCCGACCTGGACGCCGCCACTTCGATGCCGCCGCCGATCGGGTTCCCCGTTCGCCCCAACTACCGGGCCTATGTCCTGGACCGGCAGCTGAACCCGGTACCGGCCGGGGTCTTCGGGGAGCTGCATATCGGCGGTGCCGGGGTGGCCCGCGGCTACCTGAACCGGCCGGACCTGACCAGGGAACGGTTCATCGCGGACCCCTTCATCCCCGGCCAGCGGCTCTACAAGAGCGGTGACCTGGTCCGCCGCCGCCCCGACGGCTCGCTCGAGTACGCCGGCCGCATCGACAACCAGGTCAAGATCCGCGGCATCCGCATCGAGCCCGGCGAGATCGAGGCCGCGCTCGCCACTCACCCCGCCATCGCCCAGGCCGTCGTCACCATCATCACCGGCCCGGCCGGAGACAACGACCTCGCCGCCTACCTGCGCCTGCACACAGGCCCCGTCAGCGACCACGACCTGCAGGCCCACCTGGCCGCCACGCTGCCCGCCGCCATGATCCCGTCCCGCTACATCACCGTCGAGACCTTCCCGCTCAACTCCAACAGCAAGGTAGACCGTTCCGCCCTGCCCGCGGCCGTACCGCAGCGGCCGGCCGCGGAACACGTAGTGCCCGCCACCATCCTCGAGATCATGCTGGCCGACATCTACTCCTCGCTACTCGGCACCGCCGGTGTGGGTGCTACCGACAGCTTCTTCGACCTCGGCGGCAACTCGCTCAAGGCGATGCGGCTGATCGGCGTGCTCGAACAGGAACTTGATGTAGAGGTCGGCGCAGCGTCGGTGTTCGTGGCGCCCACGCCGCGGCGACTGGCCGCGCTGTTGCGCGACGAGCACGGTTTCAGCGACGGAGAACCGGAGACCGGCGACTTCGGCTAGCCCGACAGGCCAAGGAGCGGAAAATGCTGTCACAGGAGCAGCGAGCAGAACTGGCCGCGCGGCTGCGGCGCGGCCAGGATGGTGGCGCGACAGGGCGCCTTGGCCGCCGTAGCCCCGGCCAGGGTATCCCGACGGCATCCTTCGGCCAGGAGCAGCTATGGTTCCTCGACCAGTTCGCGCCGGGGCAGGCGACCTACATCGTCCCGAGCGTGATGCGCATCCGCGGGCCGCTCGATCCGGGCGCGCTGGGCCGGGCTCTGGACCAGCTGGTGGAACGCCATGAGGTGCTGCGTACCAGGCTGGTGGCGGATGGGCAGGGCCGGCCGGTTCAGGTGATCGATCCGGTGGTGCCTGCTGTTCTTGAGGTGCTGGATCTCACTGGCTTCGAACGGGATAAGGGGCTGGCCCGGCTGCGGGAGATCGTCGTCGCTGAGGCGATGCGGCCGTTTGATCTTGCGGCGGGCCCGTTGCTGCGTGCGTGCCTGGTGCGGCTCGGCGAAGCCGAGCATGTGCTGGTGGCGGTGCTTCATCATGCGGTGTTCGATGGCTGGTCGGCTGGGGTGTTCGTGCGGGATCTCGCGGCGCTGTACGGGGGCGAGGTGTCCGGGGAGGAGCCTGGGCTTGGCGAGCTGCCGGTGCAGTTCGCGGACTTCGCGGTGTGGGAGCGGGAGCGGCTGCGGGGGGACGTTCCTGGCGGATCTGGAGTCGTACTGGCGGGGGGTGCTCGAGGGGTTCGAGACGGTTCAGTTCCCTGCTGACCGGCCGCGTCCGGTGATCGATTGCTTTGACGGGGCGCTGGCTGAGCGGATGACCGATGCCGGGCTGCTGGCGGGGCTGCGGGAGGTGAGCCGCCGGGAGGGCGTCACGCTGTTCGTCACCCTCATGGCGAGCTTGCTGACGCTACTTCACCGCTACACCGGGCAGGACGACCTGGTCGTGGGCACCGTCAGAGCGAACCGCGACCGCCGCGCGCTCGCGCCGCTGATCGGCTTCCTGGTGAACACGCTGCCGGTCCGCTGTGACCTGTCCGGGGACCCGGCGTTCGGTGACTTGCTGGCGCGGGTGAAGGAAGTCGTCGTCGGCGCGTTCGCGCATCAGGACCTGCCGTTCGGCAAGCTGGTGGACGCCCTGAAGGTGGAGCGCGACGCCAGCCGCTCGCCGATCTTCCAGATCAATTTCACCTACACCGAACGCGATGACACGCTGGTGCACGCGGCGGGCGCCGACTTCCTCCTCATCGACGCAGTGCGCAGCCTCGATGTGGCGAAGTTCGATCTGACGTTCGCTGTGGAGGCGCGCACCGAGGGGTTGTGGCTGGAGTGCTGTTACAAGACGGCTCTGTTCGACGCGGGGACGGTCGAGCGGCTGCTGGGGCATCTGGAGGTGCTGCTGCGGGGGGTGGTGTCTGATCCGTCGGCGCGGCTGTCGGAGTTGCCGCTGCTGACCGGGGGTGAGCTGCGGGCTGAGGTCCATGGCTGGAATGACACCGCCGCTCCTGTCCCGCCGGTCTGCGTGCATGAGGGTTTCGAGGCGCAGGCGGCGCGGACCCCGGATGCGGTGGCGGCCGAGTTTGAGGGCGAGCGGGTCAGTTTCGCGGAGCTGAACGGGCAGGCGAATCAGGTCGCCCGGCGGCTGCGGGGGCTGGGGGTGGGGCCCGAGGCGCTCGCGGGGGTGAGCATGCGGGCCGGGCCGCGCCGGCTCGCGGTGCTGCTGGGCATCTTGAAGGCCGGCGGCGGCTACGTCCCGCTGGACCCGGCGCTGCCCGCGCAGCGCCTGGCCTTCATGATCGCCGACACCGCCATGACCGTCATCCTGACCGACCACGCGAGCGCGGCTGGCGTGGCGGATGCCGGTGCGCTGAACGTGGACGCCGAGTGGGACGAGCTGGGCCAGCTGGCCGACGATGACCTGAAAGATACCGGCGTCACCCCGGCGAACGTGGCGTACGTGATCTACACCTCTGGCTCGACCGGCCAGCCCAAGGGCGTCGTCGTCGAGCACCGCAACGTGGTCAACCTGGCGTACGGCCTGATCGAGCACTTCGGGATCGGCCCCGGCAGCGTCATGCTCCAGTTCGCGTCCTTTGCCTTTGACGTCTCGGTGAAGGACATGTTCCTGTCGTTGCTGTCCGGCGCCCGGTTGGTGCTCGCCGCACCGGAAACACTGCACTCACCACCCCGGCTGGCCGCGCTGATCAGCCAGGCCGGTATCACGTTCGCCAGCCTGCCGCCGGCGGTGCTGGGGCTGCTGCCCGCCGGCAACTACCCGGAACTGAAGGTCATCATGGCGGGCGGCGAGGAACTGCCGACGGAGGTGGCCCGCCGCTGGATACGTCCGGGCCTTCGGCTGGTCAACGGCTACGGCCCGACCGAGACCACCGTGACTGCGGCGTTCGCTGAACTGGACGCCGCCACTTCGATGCCGCCTCCGATCGGGTTCCCCGTTCGTCCCAACTACCGGGCCTATGTCCTGGACCGGCAGTTGAACCCGGTACCGGCCGGGGTCTTCGGGGAGTTGCATATCGGCGGTGCCGGGGTGGCCCGCGGCTACCTGAACCGGCCGGACCTGACCAGGGAACGGTTCATCGCGGACCCCTTCATCCCCGGCGAGCGGCTCTACAAGAGCGGTGACCTGGTCCGCCGCCGCCCCGACGGCTCGCTCGAGTACGCCGGGCCGCATCGACAACCAGGTCAAGATCCGCGGCATCCGGATCGAGCCCGGCGAGATCGAGGCCGCGCTCGCCACTCACCCCGCTGTCGCCCAGGCCGTCGTCACCATCATCACCGGGCCAGCCGGAGACAACGACCTCGCCGCCTACCTGCGCCTGCACTCAGGCCCCGTCAGCGACCACGACCTGCAGGCCCACCTGGCCGCCACGCTGCCCGCCGCCATGATCCCGTCCCGCTACATCACCGTCGACACCTTCCCGCTCAACTCCAGCGGCAAGGTGGATAAGAAGGCATTGCCGGCCCCGCGCCGTCAGGCAACGCAGGACAAGGCGGAGCCGGAAACCCCGACCGAGGCCATGCTGACTAGCCTGTACGCCACCCTGCTCAGCACCACCAGAGTCGGAGCCACCGATAGTTTCTTCGACCTTGGCGGTAACTCCCTGACGGCCATGCGCCTGGTGAATCTGATCAGCCGCGAGATCGATGCTGACATCGGGGTTTCCGCGATCTTCCTGCATCCCACCCCGCGTCGGCTCGCCGCCGCCATCGCCGGGATCAGCCGCTCAGTGCCGCTGGCGGGATCCGGTCCATTCGTAGCTCTCAGCAGCGGAAAGGCCGAATCCCCGCTGTTCCTCGTGCACGCGATTGGCGGCACTGTATCGGCCTACGTTCCGCTGGGCCAGGAACTGGCGGACACCTTCAAGGTGTACGGGCTGGAATCTCCCGCTCTCAGCGACGGCGGTGCCGTCACTGCCTCACTCGCCGATCTCGTCACCGATTACACGCAGCGGATCCGGGTGATCCAGCCAGCCGGGCCCTACGCGCTGGCCGGCTGGTCGATGGGCGGCGTGATCGCGTTCGAGATCGCGCAGCGCCTGGAACAGGCCGGCGCCGACGTCAGTCTGCTCGTGCTGCTTGACGCGCCATTCGCCATCTCTGCCGACCACCCATCCGGGGAGGCCGAGCTCGCCGCGCGTTTCGTCGCGGACGCGGCGCATAGCCTGAGCCTGGATACCGCGGGAGCTCCGGATCCCGCGGCTGTGTCGCCTGCCGGGCAGCTAGCCTGGCTCGCGGGACGGCTGGCCGGCGGCAGCGACGCCGCACAGGGCGACCCCGCCGACGCCATCGAGGCACCTCTCCAGCGCCGGTTCGAATTGTTCGCGGCGCATAGCCGGATGCTCGCCGGGTACCGCCCGGCCGGGAGTCGCGTCCGGGCAGCCACGCTGATCGTCAGCGCGGCCAGTTCACTGAACGCCCCGGCGCGCGCGCTCTGGCCTGGACAGCTGGACGGCGAAGTGTCGGTCCTGTCCGTCGAGAGCGACCATTACGAGTTCCTGCGTGCGCCCCTGGTCCAGGAGGTTGGCGCGGCCATCAGCTGCTGGCACAGGCCGTAGCCCACCCTGACCTAACGGAGAAGCCGCGGACTAGTGCGGGCAAGTCCCAGTTACGGTCAACCCCTTTCATACGGTGCTTGACGGTCAGGACGTAGTGCGCCAGGAGTTCCCCGCGGATGAGCTTCGCGTGGGCGCGGACGGTGTGGCCGGCGTTGATGGTGATGACGTGCCCGGCCAGGCTGCAGTACCCGCTCAGTTCCCGCAGCAGCGGCGCGAACCCGGGGACCTCGCTGGCCCGATCAGCCGCTCGGCCAGCACCGTGCCGGTGCCGTGGGCGGCGGCGGCCAGCAGGTACGGGATCAGGCCGTCCGGGCCGGCCGCGCCGCGGACTGCCTTGCCGTCCACCGCGACGGCCGGCAGCCGGCCCGGCGCGGCCAGGGGAAACACGGCCGGGTCCGCATGGGCGCGGCGGGCCAGGTACGCCCCGGCACAGCCGGCCAGCGCCTGCGCGCCCAGCGCGGCGAAGATCCGCACCACGGTCACCGGGTGCGGCGCCACCCGCACCCCGAGCGCGTCCGGCCTCGCCCCGGCCGCGGCCAGCACCTCCTGCGGCGCCGCGTGCACCCACGCGGTCACGTCCTCCATCGCGGTGCACCCGCACAGCACCACCGCGGTGCACAGCGCCAGCACCGGCGCCAGCCGGTGCCGGACCCCGCGCGGGTCCCGCGGATCAGCCACCCCCGCTGCCCGCACGGCAGCGACACGCGCATCACCCGCAAGACGGCAAAACTGCGGCAGCTCCCACTCACGCGCAGTAACTCATCACACAGACCAGTCGCGCCGCAAGCACCCCGGCCTCCTAACCCGGACGCTACGGATAGTAATCGAAATAAAGCGGCACCAGACCCCGCCCCGAAGCACCCGCACCCACCACGCCCCGAAGGCCAGACAGCGACCTACCTGCGCAAACGACTTTGCGGTCACCCTGCTGGCTGGTTGGCGATCTTCAGCGGCTGGCCATGAGCGACAATGCGGTTGGAAGCTGGCCACTACTCTTCTCTACGATCGGACCCTGAGAGATGTTCTGCTGGGCCAGGATGGCAGCAGTTGGCTCGCTGACTCCGGTATGAGATCGGCCTCCGTGGAATTTCTCCGGGCGCAACGGCTTGCATCCGCAGTTAATGAAGAAACCACGGTTACTTATGACGCATTTCTCAGCTACGCGAGTCCGGATCGGCAGATTATGCTGGCCATCGCGGCTCCTTCCAGGTGCTGAAATGGAGAACCTTCCGGCAGATCTGGCGTCTCGCCATTGGATCGATATGAGGACAGGTACTTCTGCGGCCCCGATTGAAGGTCTGGCGAATTTCTGAAGAGTCTAAAATAAGAGCAACGCTGATATGGAGCTTGTGAGTGCCACAAGTAAACCCAAGGTCAAACGCCTTTTGCCCGGTCGGAAAACGGAGAATCCAGGAGCAGTACTTGTGCGCCTGGAGATCCATAGACGCGTAACTTCGCGTGACCTCCGGCCCGAAGTGGGCCGAACGCCGGTCCGTTGACGGGCCGCCTGTGCGGTGCTTGGTTTAGGGACCGAGGAGTGCTGCCGGAATGACGGCGATGCCGTCGGAGCGGCGGTAGGCGGCTGGCCTGGCTGTGATGACCGCAGAGTCCAGCAGGGGATGTAGTTGTGCTTCAAGCCAGCGAAAAGCCCCGAGCGGCCCGTCGCGACGTTGATGTGCCTAACGTCAATCACGCCCATGACGAGGAACGTTAACTGCCGCCGAGATGCCCACAACTTGCCATTCCACCCTCGCGGAGTATTGCGGTCCGGGACGAGGTCCGCATCGCATCGAGTCCGATCGGATCGCCAGGAAGCGGCAAAGCGGTCTACGGTGCGTCCGGCCGGTACGGTTCCCGGCGCGTTACCCGATCCAGTTCACCTGGATGAGGACGACGCGCTCGCCGCGGACATCGGTCAGGTAGACGAGCATCAGCGGGCCCCGCTGGATGGTGCGCAGCCCGGGCGGATCGCCGGTGAACGCCGCGCCGTCCAGGAAGACCATCGATTCGCGTACGGCCAGTTCCTTAGCTAGCTGCCTGACCGCCTGCAGGGCGTCAGGCGGCAGGCCTTCGAGCAGGTCATCGGTGATGCATTCCCAGTGCCACTCAGCCACCCGCGACCTCGTGGTAAGCCGCCTGGACGATCTCGGCCGCTTCGCGGATGGCTTGCTCCCGGACGTCAGCGTCGGGGTCAGCCAGCGCGCGCTCGGCGGCGTGCAGGCGCGCGGCCGCTGATGGCCGGCGCTCGATCGCGATCGTGGCGCCCCAGCGCTGGTAGAAGTGCCGGATCGGGAAGACGCTGTCCTCGTCTCCGGCCTGGCTGAAAGCGTCCTGGATTTCCTGGAAGAACTCGGGCAGCCGGGAGGGCACTACTGCCGCCACCGCCTGCCGCAGCGCGTCAAGGGTCAGCGCGGGCATGGCGATCAGCGGCTCGTCATCTTGTACGTACTCGGCTGCCATCTGCGGCGCCTCCTCTCGCTCCAGCCACAGGATAACCGGGCCAGGCGCCGCCAGACGGGCTGGCGTATACCAAATATGCGGGTCAAGGACTCCCGGGCTCGGAGCAGGAGGCGCGCAGCCTGTGCCCCGCCGGCACCGTTGCCCGCCGCCAGTGAGTTGCCCGCGGAGTCGGTGCTTCGGGTGCGGCGGTGGTGCTACCCCGGCCCCCGGCACGATTCGGCATCATGGACTTCATGGACTTTTACGGGCGGGACGGGGCGCGGCTGGCTTACCAGGAAACCGGGGAGGGCCGGCCGCTCATCCTTATCCACGGGCACCAGGACCGGGGGTCGCACTGGGTCGATTCAGGGCTCGCAGGACGCCTGGCCGGGCGCGGGTACCGGGTGATCATGCCGGATCTGCGAGCGCACGGGGACAGCGCCAAGCCGCACGCCGCCGCCTGGTATCCGCCTGATGTCCTCACCGACGACGGGCTCGCGCTGATCGACCACCTCGGGCTTACCGACTACGACCTGGCCGGGCATTCGCTCGGGGGGCGGACCGCAATACGCATGCTCGCCTGCGGCGCGACGCCGCGGCGGGCAGTCATCAGCGGGTACGGGCTCGATGCGCTGCTGCACGCGGCGGAGAAAACCGGATGGTACCGGGAGTTTTTCAGCGCGTGCGGCACCGGCGCTTTCGAGCCGGGAAGCGATGAGCAGGAGACGGAGGACTGGCTCCGGGCCAACGACGGCGATCCGAAGGCACTGCTGCTGGCCCTCGACTCGTGGGTGAACACGACTCCCCTGGAACTGGAGGCGATCACGGTACCGGTCCTCATCCTGACCGGCGCGGATGACTGGCACAATCAGAGCGCGAAGGCGCTCGCCGACGCCTTGCACGGGCGTCACGTCGAGGTGCCCGGCGACCACTTCACTGCCGAAAAGTCCCCCGAGTTCTACGAGGCGCTCACCGAATTCCTCGTGCAGTAGCTCAGCCAGGCCGGACTGATTTCCGGGTCAGGTATGCAACCTGCGGCCTGGTTCACTGCATCTGGTGTGTGTTACCGAACACACCCTATGAGAAGTGCCTGGTGAAGTGCCCAGAGAGGAGTTCACCGAGTTCGCCGCGGCCGAGATGGCAAGGCTGCGGCGGACCGCGTACCTGCTGTGCGGTGACTGGCACGCCGCTGAGGACCTGACCCAGATCGCGCTGACAAGGACGCTGCTGGCCTGGCGCCGATCAGCAGGCAGGAGAACACTTATGCCTACGCGCATCGGACGCTGGTCAATGCCTACCTTGGCCAGCGCAGAGCCAGGAAGTCGGGGGAGATCCCGGGTGGCACGCTACAGCCTGCCCGGCCAGGTCAGGGTCAGCGAGCAGATTGTCCTCTCCGGTGGCGGGGCCTTTGAGCTCGCGGTAATCGTGTCAAGACCCGGAGTCGCTGCAGTGGCAATAATCGAGACCAACCAGGCGAGCCCGCCCCTCGGCGTCGTGGCGAAGGACCCGCCGCTGACCCTTATGCAACTGGTCAGGGGTGCCCTTGACCCGCGCTGGCGGTTCACCATCAGCAAGTCGTTCATGCGGCAGGCGAGCGGACTGAAAGTTGTGCCGTTGACCACGCCACTGCATTAGGCATCGGGACCAGACCAGTTGCTGGTGCGGATCAATGAGCAGGTGCTCCTCAGCCGCCCGGGCAGTCAGCCGACTGAATCGCCGGTCCGGGCCGGCCCGACACGGTGGCAGTGACATGCAGGCACGCATCATGAAGGGCACCAACATGGTCGAGACCAGAACTCCCGTCGTCTTCATCCATGGCCTCTGGCTGCACGCGTCCTCGTGGGGACCGTGGCTGGACCTGTTCACGGAGGCGGGTTACGCCCCGGCCGCGCCTGGCTGGCCGGGCATCGCGGGCACCGTCGAGGAGGCCCGCGCGAACCCGGACAGTATCGCCGGCCACGGCATCGACGACGTCACCCGGCATTACGCCAAGATCATCGACGAGCTCCCGGTCCGGCCCATCCTGATCGGTCACTCCTTCGGCGGCATGATCGCCGAGAAGCTGCTCGGTGAAGACTACGGCGTCGCCGCGATCGGGATCGACGCCGCGCAGATCAAGGGGGTGCTGCCGCTGCCGCTGTCCGCGCTGCGGTCCACCCTGCCGGTCTTCAAGAACCCGGCGAACTCCCGTCACGCCGTGTCGCTGACCGCCGAGCAGTTCCATTACGGCTTCGGCAATGCGCTGTCCGCCGGGGAGTCCGCGGAGCTGTATGAGCGGTGGACGATCCCGGCGCCCGGCAAGCCGCTGTTCGAGGCCGAGGCGCAGCGCCGACCACGACAGCAGCACCAGCGCGGTGCCCAGGGTGTGCAGCCTGCCCTCGGAGCGCAGCACGTCGACGGCTTGGGTGAACAGCCTCTCGGAGACATCGAATGCGCCTACGCAGGCCGCGGCGTGCCCCAGTTGGTAGGTGGTGGTCGCGCCGCGATCGAAGGTCTTCACGCGCCGGTGTGAGCCCGCTATCATCGCCTGCCGGGAGCACAGGATGTTCACCCCCCGACCTGATCGCCGAAGCGCACACCAGCAAAGAGCTTGAGTTGATCGATCTTCCCCGCCTCTACCTCGGCTCATAACTGGCCTTCCTGCTCCGACTAAGCCACGGTGACCTGCAGGTGGTCAGGGACGAGCTGATTCTCGACGGAAACGCGCGGCTGAACCTGGCAACGTTCGTCGCCACGTGGATGGAGCCGGAGGCGCGGGCAGCACAGCCGGACTATCCAGCATGCGCACAAGCTATGGCGAGAAGAGCTCACGGAGCCTGTACGCCGTCCGATTGCCACCCTCCGGCCCGCGAACCGCTCAGGGGCGGCCAGCACCGCAGCGCCGGCAGGCCCGGCCACGTAGCGCGTTTTCCCGGTCATTGCCCGCGCCGCAAGCGACAGCGGCCGTCAAGAAGCTTCACCGGCGCACCCGGCGCTGATCTGGAGGGGGTGATCCTTGATCGCCTGGCCCGCCAGGCTGCTCGAATCGTCACGCTCCACCTGGTCGCGGCGGCTCCCGCCGACGACGACCAGGAGGTGCTCGTCAACCCAGCAGACCTCCGGGCTAGGCAGGCGGGCCATGAACGTCGCGATGGACGCCCGCAACGCGTCCGGCGAGTAGAGGGAGAACGTCGAGTAGTGGCGTCCCTCGGCCTGGGCCGGAGACGTCCGGTCGTGCTCGAGCGCGGATGCCTGAAAGTCTGTGTCGCGACCATCTGGAGCCCGCCGGTCCGCCTGACAGCGTCCCGGAACGCGGCCTCGCTGTGCAGGCGCTGCTCGTGCTCGGTGAAGCCGGGGAAGTAGCGGCCCCAGATCGTGCGAGCGTTCTGCTGCGGCGTGCGAGTATAGATGAACAGCTGGCCGCCGGGCTGCAGCACCCGGGCGACGGCGGTCAGGAAGCGGCCGAGGTCGAAATGGTGAACACAGTTGAACGCGGTCACCACATCGAGGCTGGCGGTCCGCAACGGCAACTCTTCGGCGGCTGATAGCAGCGGCACTACCCCGCAGCCGGGGGCGTGGTTGCCGACCTTGAGCTGTGCCAGCATGGCCGCCGAGACGTCGCAGGCGACCAGCCGCGAGCCCACCGGCAGCAGCCCGCGCAGCAGTTGCGTGTACCGGCCCGTCCCGCAGCCGACATCGAGGCCGGTAACGGGGCGATCAGGCAGGAGCTGGCCGATCTTGCGCACCGGCGCCTCATCGGTGGTGCGCAGGGACTCGTAGACGGCAGCTACCCGCTCGAAGTGGTCGTCGACGGTCACTCCGGCACCTCCCCTGCGCTGGGCCTGACTGCGACCATCATGGCCTATCACGCTCGGTTCACGCGCTGTTCACCCGCAAGACGTACCAAACTCACAGAATGCGACAAGGAGAGTTCAGCGAGAGATGCAACGTCAGGGAGCATGCGTGAGGTGAGTCCCTCGATTCGGCGATGGCGCCGGCCGCCAGCTCATTCGGCGTTCTGGGCCTGGATCGCGTCGAGGTCGCGTACGGCGTAGCGGAGGTGCTCCCATTCCTCCTCGAGGATCACGCGCAGGCAAGAACGGATACCGAACTCAACCGCCGCTTTCCGGCCGCGCCGCAGCCCCGTGCCAATTTGTCGGCCGCCGCCAAGCTGCGTCGTGATCCCAAGCGGAACCGCAGCGCTGACCTGCGCTGACAGACGGATCAACGGCTCGCGAGGCTATCGGCGTTGCGTCCTGCTCTGGCACCATTTCGCGCTAGCTGCCATCATCGTGCAATGACGCCTTCCGGCAAGTTCCGCCGCGTAGCGGCCTCTGCGGTCGCAGCTCTGGCAATCGGCGGCGTGCTGGTGATCGGCGCGGCGCAGGCGATCGCCCGGCCGACAGCGGTTCCTGGCTCGGTCGTTCAGGTGCCGGGCAAGCACGGCTGCTACACCGAGGACGGCTCTGGCTCGGCCGGAGCTGGCAAGTGCACGAACATCCGCGGCGGCCACGAAGCGACGACGGTAACGGTCAGCCCCGACGGCCGGTCCGCCTACGAGGTCGGCTACGGCGCCCCGCCGGTGCTTTCGGTCTTCAGCCGCGACACGAACACCGGAGTGCTGACCCAGCTCGGCGGCAAGGCGGGCTGCCTGTCGAGAACCGGTGCGAGCGAGGACGGCCCGCACACCTGCACCCGGGTGCGCGACCTGGACACCGGTGATGCCCGGTCGATCACTCTGTCCAAGGATGGCCGCTTCGTCTACGTGGCTTCGCAGTTCGCGACCAAGTCCAGTGACGTCCTCGGCGGCGTCGCGGTGTTCAGCCGGAACCTGAGGACCGGGGCGTTGCATCAGCAGCCCGGCAAGGCCGGCTGCGTCACGTCGGACGGCTCGAGCAACGAGGGCGCGGGCACCTGCGCGGTGGGCCGCGAGATCGATGACATCTCGAACGTGCACCTGAGCCCGGACCAGAAGTTCCTGTACGCCTCCAACTACGACTCCAAGCTGTACAGCGGGATCGCGATCTTCAGGCGCGACCCGAAGACCGGGGTGCTCACCCAGCTCAGCGGCAAGGAAGGCTGCATCACTGCCAGCGGTGACACCGAGCAGAGCAAGGCCACCGCGATCTGCCGGGCGATGCCCAACATCGGCAGCCCGTGGGATGTGGCCACGGCGGGCAACATGTTCCTGTACATCCCCGACGAGAGTGACGGCCTTGTGCAGGCATTCCGCCGCGACGTCAAGGGCGGCCTGAAGCCGCTCACCGGAACCGGAGCGTGCGTGAGCGACACCGGCAACAGCCCGCTCGGCATGGGCACCTGCGTGATCGGGCGCGGCTTGCGCGACGTCGAGCGCGCCGTGCTGTCGGCGAACCAGAAGTACATCTACACCAATGCCTACAGCGACCCGGCACCGATCGCGGTGCTGAACCGGAACACCACCACCGGCCTGCTGTCCGAACGCAACAGCACCTCGGCGTGCTACAGCCGGGACGGCACTACCGGCGACTCCGCGTTGTCCTGCCGCGACGGCCGCGACCTTTCCGGCGGCTACGCCGGTGTCATGTCGCTGAACGGCAGGACCCTGTACTACGCCGAGTTCGGCAATAGCCCCCCGGACGCGGGTCTGGTGATCTTCCACGTCAATGAGGCCACCGGAGGGTTCACCCAGCTCGCGGGCAAGCTCGGCTGCGTGTCAGCGGACGGGTCAAGCGACGAAGGCGCGGGCACCTGCCAGGTCGGCAAGGCGATCGTTGGCGCGTACCAGGTCGGGATCTCGCGCGGCGGTGGCGGCGTCAACGACATCTACGTGGCCGCGGACCGGTCAAACGGCATCGACTTCTTCCGCGCCACGCCCTGACGAGGAACGGCCGCGGAGCGAGGTCGCGGTTCGGCCGGGGTTGCCACAATCCAGCGTTCCGTGATCGAGTTCATCCGCGGCGCATCGCACCCAGCTCGCATGCATTCTCTGCACTAGCGGGCTGGATAGTCTATCCGGTTCTGTCTATTGGCGGGTGATGCGCTCGGGAAGCACCAGGTGGATTATGCTTACCAACTCTGCTTGGGTGCTGTTATGACAATTCGGCTGAGGGCTGATACTGGCCTGGCGCAGCCAGAGCTAGACGCGGCGCGAACCAAAGCGCAGGACCTGGCGCATGCCGAAGACTGGCGAGGGATGCTGGAGTTCCGGCCGGAGCTTGAGGCCGACGCCGATTGCTGGCCGGACTTGTGGGGTCCAACCTGCGCGCTCGCGGCCAGGAAGCTGGGCCAGCCGGAGCTGCTTGACGGCGGGCTCGGTAGCGCAGACCAGGATGGGGCCGCCAGCCGGTATTGACATTCCGGATCGAGGTGTCGTGATCACGGAAACTGGTTCTGGCGCGATTTCCGTGATCCGTGCTCCTGGTCGTGATCACGGATGTCCACCCAGGTTCTGGAGGCTGCCGGGGTGGCTTCTGCTCTTGATGCGTTTAGCGGATTCCGTCAGTTCGCCCGGGTGCGGCTCCTGCCCGGGGTGAGGCAAACCCTCCACGATCATGACGACAACCCTCCCGCCGGCGGCAACCCTCCCCCAGGAGCACGACAACCCTCCCGCTGACGGCAACCCTCCCGCCGGAACCCGGGAATCCTCCCGCACGCGACAGCGCTCCTTCGTCATCCGCAATCAGGAGGCACACATCGACGCCGGCCGCGTCACCGTCGTGCCTCACCGGGCAGTCCGGCAGTCTCCAGGGCAGCGGCAATGTTCCGTGATCGTGCTCCTGGCCTGGTACTACGAAAGTTCACCCAGGTCCTGGCAGCGGCGATGCCGCGTCATCGTCGCGGGCTTGATCACGGAATTCGCGCCAGAGCCCGGAAACTAGCACCGGGCCGGTCACGACGCTTCGCTGGGCGGGGCCAGTAGCGCCGTCCTCCCTGGCGAGGCCGTCGCTCGACGCCACCAAGCCCTGGATATCACTGGCGCGAGCCACTCGGACAAGGACCTCAGACACCGCGCTGCCCGTGACGCCCCAGCTACCCAACCCCGAATCCGTCCCTGTTCGTCGTTTCGGCGCCGAGTTGTGCTTGTTTCCAGCGGAAGCGGGCATGCACAGGCTGCCCGATCAGCCGAGGAGAGCCTGACATGCTGCACGAGAAGAACACCGTCCGCGCGTGCCTGGACGACGATGTCTACGCCTCCAGCGACCTGTCCGTGTCCATGCCGAAGTACCGGATCCCGGATCGGGAACTGGATCCGAGGCACGCTTACCGCGTGGTCGCCGATGAGCTGATGCTGGACGGGAACTCGCGGCAGAACCTGGCCACGTTCTGCCAGACCTGGTCGGAACCCGAGGTGCATGAGCTCATGGACCTGGCTCTCGGGAAGAACATGATCGACAAGGACGAGTACCCGGAGACGGCCGAGCTCGAGGCCCGCTGCGTGCATATGCTCGCCGGGCTGTGGAACTCACCTGACGCGGCCAACACGGCGGGAACATCGACGACCGGGTCGAGCGAAGCGGCCATGCTGGGCGGGATGGCGCTGCTGTGGAACTGGCGAAAGCGCCGCCGCGCCGAGGGCAAGCCCGCAGACCGGCCGAACCTGGTGACCGGTCCGGTGCAGATCTGCTGGCACAAGTTCACCAGGTACTGGGACATCGAGCACCGCGAGATCCCGATGGAAGGCGACCGGCTGATCATGACGCCGGAAGAAGTTGTCAAGCGGGTGGACGAAAACACCATTGGCGTCGTGCCCACCCTCGGCGTGACGTTCACCTGCCAGTACGAGCCCGTCGAGGCGGTCAGCGCCGCATTGGATGACCTGCAGGCAAAAGCTGGCCTGGACGTGCCGATGCACGTGGACGGTGCGAGCGGCGCCTTCCTTGCCCCGTTCGTGGACCCGGACCTGGTCTGGGACTTCCGGCTCCCTCGGGTGAAGTCCATCAACACCTCCGGCCACAAGTTCGGCCTGGCGCCGCTCGGAGTCGGCTGGGCGATCTGGCGGGACAAAAAGGACCTGCCGGAAGAGCTGGTATTCAACGTCAATTACCTCGGCGGCAGCATGCCCACCTTCGCGCTCAACTTCTCCCGGCCAGGAGGGCAGATCATCGCCCAGTACTACAACCTCTTGCGGCTTGGCCGGGAGGGCTACCGCAAGATCCATGAAGCCGGCTACCGGAACGCTCAGTATCTTGCCGACGAGATCGCCAAGATCGGCCCATTCGAGATGATCTACGACGGTCGCGGCGGCATTCCGGCGCTGGCCTGGAAGCTCACCGATGGGGAACAACACGGTTTCACCCTGTTCGACCTGGCCGACCGGCTCCGCACCACGGGGTGGCAGGTGCCCGCCTACAGCCTGCCGCCCAACCGGCAGGACCTGGCCATCCAGCGCATCCTGGTGCGGCACGACTTCAGCCGTGACCTGGCCAACCTGCTGCTAGGCGACCTGCGCAGATCGCTGCGGCACATCGGTACGCACAAGCCAACTCCGCCACTCTCGGAACGGGAAGCCAGCGGCTTCCATCACTAACCACGGCACGCGAGAATCTTGCTACGGCGCGTTTGCCGCCAGGTGGTCAAATCAACCGTTTTGTGGAAATTGATGGCGGGTAGATGAGCTGTATGCCCGCTCGCGCGCTATTTCATACCGCGCCGCGCCGTGTGGAGATCAGGGAACTGCCCACGCCGCGGCCTGCGGCCGGCGAGGTCCTCATCCGCGCTCTGTGCTCTGGCATCAGCGGTGGCACCGAAAGGCTGGTGTACCGTGGCGAGATTCCTGCCGGGCAGGCGCTGGACGACACGATCGACGCGCTTGACGGTAACTTCTCCTATCCCTTCGCGTATGGGTATGCGTGCGTCGGCGAGGTAGCGGAGTCCGGCCAGGCGGTTTTCGCGTTCCATCCGCACCAGGACGTATTCACCGCGCGGCCTGCTGAACTGATCCCGCTGCCCGCCATCGAGCCCGCATCCGCAACGTTGTTTCCGCTGGTCGAGACGGCGTTGCAGGTGACGCTCGATGCCGGGACCGGATATCGCGACCAGGTCATCGTGCTCGGCGCCGGGGTGCTCGGGCTGCTCACTGGCCTGCTGTTGCAGCGCTCCGGGTGGCGGCCGCTGATTGCCGAGCCGCAGGAGTGGCGTCGCGCCGTGTCCAGCAGCCTTGGCCTCACCACCGCAGCACCGGAAGAACTGGTAAAGGCAGAGGTTCCGCTGGTCATCGACGCCAGCGGTAACCCGGATGCGCCAGCGATGGCGCTGAACATGCTGGCCCACGAGGGAACCTTGCTGGTCGCGTCGTGGTTCGGCACCAAACCAGTGGTGCTGCCGCTCGGCGGCGCCTTCCACCGGCGGCGTCTGACAATTCAGAGCACTCAGGTCTCCACGATTCCGGCCCGGCTGTCCGGGACCTGGACCCGGTCTCGGCGCCGCCGGGAGGCAGCAGGGCTGCTGGCCGAACTACCGCTGGCTCAGCTCTGTACTCATGTCTTCCCCTTTGACCAGGCAGCCGAGGCGTTTCGGGCCGTGGACCAGGGGAAGCCCGGGTTGATGCATGCCGTTCTCGACTACGACAGGAGTGCTGCCGGTGACATGTGAAGTCGGGTTGAGCCGGAGCGTTCGCGCTTTCCACATCATGCCGGGACTGCCGGGGCCAGAGGGGCAGCTCCATGACCACGACTACCGGATAGAGATCGTGGTGGATCGCGAGCAGCTCGACGGCCGGGGCATGGTCTGTGATCTGGATGTGCTGGAGGCGGCGCTCGCCGGGCTGACAGGCCGGGTCGAAGGCCGCAACCTGGAGGAAATACGACCAGCCGGGGCTGAGGCGGTTACCGTTGAGGTGTTCGCCCGCTGGGTGCATGACAGCCTCTCACCCGCCGTCGTCGCCGCAGGCGGCGAGACCCTGGCAGTGAGGGTGTGGGAAACTCCCGTCGCGTTTGGCGGATACCGCGCGCGATGCTAACCGCAGGCGGCTGAACCGTTGCGCTGGCATGTTCGTCTGCTGTCATAGGAACACTGTCATAGGAACAACTATGTTCGTCATCCTCGCGGGGCAGGCATATGACTCTAGGCTGGGACAATCCCACGGCAGATCCCACTACTACCGTCCTGCTGCGGCACGGCGATACTCAACTTTCACCCGAACACCGCTTCAGCGGGCTGCGCGACCTCCCGCTTAGCGCCAGCGGCACCCGGCAGGCCCAGGCCGCCGCGTGCCGCCTAGCCACCGGCGCCCCGATCGACGCCGTGGTCAGCTCGCCATTGCAGCGCGCGGTTGCCACCGCCGCCATCGCGGCCGGCGAACTGGAACTGACCGCGGGCATCGATGATGATCTCCGTGAAACCGACTTCGGTGACTGGGATGGCTTTACCCTGGCAGAAATCCAGCAGCGATGGCCCGCGGCCGCGGGGTCCTGGCTGCGCGACCCCGAACAGGCACCGCCGGGCGGGGAGAGCTTCGCCGATACCGCGCGCCGGGTAAACCGAGCCTGTGACCGGCTGCTTCGGGACCACGGCGGCCGGACCGTCCTGGTGGTGAGTCATATTACCCCGATAAAGATCCTGCTGTGCCGGGCTCTGGGTGTCCCGCTCGGCACCGTCTATCGGCTATATCTCGGCTCCGCCTGCATTAACGAGATTCAATGGCACGACCGCGGATTTGCCACCGTCCATCGCGTCAACGACACTAGCCATCTTCCCTGATTATCGGGCGTCATTCGATATCTTGTAGTTCCTCGATGGCCAGCCGCAGCGCACGCAGCGCGTAGTAGGTGCGGGACTTCACCATGCCAGGCGCGATCCCCAGTACATGCGCGGCCTGTGCAACCGAGCTTCCGCGAAGATACAACTCCCCCAGGACGTCCCGGTGCTCCCGCCTGAGCCGACCTAGTGCGACGGCCACCAGATGGCGGTTCACGTCTTGCTCGCTGGCGCCGCCGATTGGCTGGTCGGGGAGGCGGTCGATCTCGGCCGAGGTATGTGGCGATGGCTGCGCGCCTGGCCGACTCTGGCCGTGGTCGCCAGGCCGACGACCGTTGCTTTCGCTCACCTCTACCCTGGCTTCCAGCTACGACGGCGTGAATCCAGCGTGCTGACTCAGGACAATCTATTCCGCATCAAGGCTGCGCTGGCCGGCATCGCCGCACTTGCCCTGGTGGCCCGCCCTGGCCGCCGGACGGCATTGATCACCTTTCTGGTGAGCGCCAGGGCAGCGCGGCCGTGCTGCCCTAACAGTACGTCAACGTCGGCGCCATCGGTAGGCTGCCGTACTCACCGTCGTGCATCGGGCGCTGGGGGTATGTGGGCCGACGCCGTGTGCGACGGAGCTGTGCTGAAGGCGCCGAGGAACTTGTTGCGGAAGGCGTCCATTGGCTCGAGCGGAGCACCGGGACCAGGCAGCAGCCCTTCCTGCCAGCGCCAGGAGGCAATCTCGCTGAACACCGAAGGGTCGCGGGCGATGATCGAGACCGGCACCTCGTGGCTGGCGCCTGAGCCGCTGACGACGGTGTGAGGCTGGTGGTCGCCGTACAGGATGAGCACGAGGTTCGGGTCATTCAGCTCGGTAACCCATGAGGTGAGGGCATTCAGCGAGTACTGGATCGACTGGCCGTAGAACTTGCGCACGGTGTTGTCGTTTTGCCAGACCGTGGCCGCGGACTCGCTCCTGGCGGGCTGAGGGTCGTAGATCGAACCGTTGCCGATCTTGTTCCAGGGCACCATCGCCGGCAGCGGGGCCCAGGGTATGTGCGAGGAGACCAGGTCGATCTCAGCCATCACAGGCTTGTGGCCAGGGGCGAGCTCGAGCCGCTGGAACTCGGCCAGAGTGTACTGGTCAGGTACTTTGGCGAAGCTGAAGGTCGGGCCGCGGTAGCCGACGTTGTACCGGTTGAAGAGCTGGTCGTAGTGGTAGAAGGACGTGCCGACCTTCCAGGTCCTGGCGTCAGAGGGATCGTCGGCGACGGTATGCCACCCGGCCTTGTCGAAGGCGTCGCTGAGGGTGAAGCGGTTGCTAGCGGTGATCTCGTTGTACCGCTGGTTGCTATCAACCCAAAGCCCCGACTGCAGGGTGGAGTGGGCGAGCCAGCTGATCCCGCCGAAGGTCGGGGAGGTGAGCCAGGCACTCTGCGCGGACCAGCCGGCCCGGGCGAGCGAGGCGGTGCGCTTGCGCAGGAGGGCGTCGATTCCTGGGGAGAAGCTTGTACCCCTGACCGCGACCTGCCCGTAGCTTTCGACGACGGCGATGATGACGTCCTTGCCGCGCAATCCGGTCAGCAGGTCCGAAGCGGGGACGGTGGCCTGGGGGTCGGCGCTGTGGATGGCACGTTCGAAAACGCGCGGGTCGTTGAGCGCCGCATGGCCGGCGCGTACCTGCGCGACGGCTAGCGCGGCAGCGCTGGCCGAGGCGACCGGTGACCCAGGGATTGCCTGCAGCGAGAGGCCCGCGCACAGTCCCCAGCCGGCGGTGAGAGCAGCAAGGCCGACAATGGCGCCGCGCCGATGACGGGCGGCCACGGCGGTGAGGTGAAGCGTTGATGCGGTGATTGCGCCGACGAGCACAACGAGGCCGATGCACACCGCGACGAGCGCGATGTCTGTGAGCACGGTGCCAATAGAGTCGCGTATGACGCCGACAGCCGGCCCGATGCTGACCCAATCGCTCACCGGGTTGAACGCCCGATCGACATTCTCATAAAACTCTAGGTTGAGGATCTTGTCGATAATGAGCAGGCCGAAAAGGATTCCGGCGATAGTGGCCACGATCCGCCGTGGCCTGGGCGGCAGCACCAGCGCGATAGCGACCAAGACCAGCGCTTCCGCTGGGATTCGGACAAAGGCGGCGATGGTGAGCTGCCAGGCCTTGTCGGGAGCCACCAGGTCGCTCCACACGACCGCCACTGCCAGCACCGTGACGGCGATCCGCAGTGCCCGCCGAGTGCGCGGGCCGGCGCCTGCGCGGTACAGCCAGATCACGTCGCGGCCGAACGACTCGGCCAAGAGCAGCAGCCCGACGACGACCGCGACTTCCCCGACCACACGGCCGGGCACTCCGGATGCGGCGACGGTGAGCACGATGCCCTCGACCGCGGCCACGGTCTTGCGCCAGAACCGGGGCGGCAGCGGGGCGGCAAGCCACGGCATCAGCCAGCCTGCCAGCAGGAACGCGTAGCGGGCAGCGCCGATGGCCAGCACCCACCAGCCGTATTCCCGGGACACGGTGATGCTGAGCAGCAGGATGAGGAAGGCGTCGACCTCGCCGTCGAGGCGGGCGCCAAGCGGGGTGGCGGTGCCGGTCCGGCGCGCCACTTGCCCGTCCACCGAATCGAGGACCAGCGCGATGATGGATATCGTGACCAGCGCTGTGATCGACACCGGCCGGCTGAAACGAGTCGGCGACCAGGCCGGCGACCCCAGCGGCCAGTATCGCCCGGGTCAGGGTGACCCAATCTGCCGGGTGGATGGACGGCTGGTCACTGTGCGTGCGGGCGACGGCGAGCAGCGCGGCCGCCGCGGAACCGGTAGCCAGCCCGGCGATCCAGCCCGCGACGGCGAGACCGGCCGCGGCAGACACGACGCCGAGCAGGGCGGCTGTGGCGAGAATCCCCAGGGCCGACGTACGCAGAATCGTAGGCAGCGCGTCTTCGTCCGCCGGCGCTGTCGCACCCAGCGCGTCTTCGTCCGCCGGCTCTGTCGCACGCAGCGCGTCTTCGTCCGCTGGCTCAGCCGGACGCAGCGCGTCTTCGTCCGCCGGCCTGATCGCACGCATCGTGCCTCCGTCCGCAACCCCTGGCGCCGTTCCCAACGGGAAGAACGGGTCGGCAGTCACGCCGGTTCACCGCGACCGGCCGACTGCCAGCGATGCTATCGCTGGCAGTCGGCTGAACCCTTACGGTTGAACTATGCGTCCAGCCGGCCCGTGTAACCCGATGTGGCAGCCCTGAACCCTATCCCGGTCGGGGTCGGTCCGGCCGTCCGCCGGTTCGGCCCGCCGTTGCTGCGCGTCGCCGCCAGCGCCACCGTGCTGTTGTTTCTCGTGCGGCAGTTGGGCGCGGCGCCATTCGGGGACGGGCTGCGCGCGATCACCTGGCCGGCGGTCGCGGGCGCCGTCACGCTCACTGCCTCGACGACTGTGTGCTCGGCCTGGCGGTGGCGGGTCGTGGCCCGGGCGCTCGGCGCCGACATCGGCCTGCCGGGCGCGGTCTGCGCCTACTACCGTTCCCTTTTCCTCAACTCCGTGCTCGTCGGCGGGGTTCTTGGCGACGTGCACCGGGGGGTCACGCACGGCAGGCACGCGGGAGACGTGGCACTGGGCCTGCGGGCGGTGGCGTGGGAACGGCTGTGCGGTCAGGTTATTCAGGCCGTGCTGACCGCCGTCGTGCTGCTGGCCCTGCCCTCGCCGGTGCGGCCCGCGCTGCCCTATGTCCTAGCGGGTCTGGCGGGAGTAGCCGGGTGCGCCGCGCTGGTGGTACTCGGCGCCGCTCGGGGCCGGCGGTCGCGGCTGGCGCGCGCTGCCCGGGCCATTTCCGGCGACCTGCGATGCGGGCTGCTGGCCCGGGATGTGTGGCCCAAGGTCACCCTGGCCTCGGTGCTGATCGTCGCCGGGCACACGGCCGTGTTCGTCATCGCGGCCCGGACAGCCGGCAGCGCCGCGCCCCTGAGCGAACTGCTTCCGCTGCTGATGGTGATCCAGGCCGCAGTGGTGATCCCTCTCAGCATCGCCGGGTGGGGGCTACGGGAAGGCGCCGCCGCCTGGGCCTTCGCCGCGGCTGGCCTTGGCGCGGGCACTGGGGTCACGGCCACCACCTTGTATGCGGTGCTCATGCTGATCGCGGTTACTCCGGGCGCGGGCGTGCTGCTGTGGGGCGCCGTGCGCCGCCGCCGGGGCGGGCAGCGCGGGCGAGGGGAGCCCGTGCAAGCCGACACCGTGCAAGCCGACACCGCGCGATCTGATGCCGCAGACTTTGAGGCCGTTCGTGGCTGAGGCCCGGTGACCGGGGAGGTCCAGGCGGCGGTGATCCGCCGCCGTATCCGGATCCCGCTGCGTTTCGCCGACGGCTACTCAACCACTGCCACCATCATCAGCTTCGCTGGCCTGGCCGACTCGCGGGAACACGTAGCACTTGAACTTGGCATGCCCGCCGCGGCCGGACTGCCGCTGGTGCGCCTGCACAGTGAATGCCTCACCGGTGATGTGTTCGGCAGCCAGCGATGCGACTGCGGGCCGCAACTGCGCGAAGCGGTCGAGCGGATCACCAAGCACGGCGGGTACGTGCTGTATCTGCGTCAGGAAGGGCGCGGCATCGGACTGTACGACAAGCTCGACGCCTACGCGCTGCAAGATCGCGGCCTGGATACGTATGACGCGAATCTCGCGCTCGGTCACCGGGCCGACGAGCGCGATTACACCAGCGCGGCGCAGATGCTGCACGCGCTCGGCGCCAGCCGCATCGGGCTACTGAGCAACAACCCGGATAAGGGCGCTCAGCTGGCCCGCCTGGGCATCACGATCGCCAGGCAGGTCCCCACCGCGCTGCACCTTACCGGGACAAACGCCGCCTACCTGGCGACCAAGGCCCGTCGCGGCGGGCATGATCTGCTTTCGCGTGGCCTTGACCGCATCGCCGAGCCGGGCTAGCCAGGCGAGCGGCCCGCGAAATCGAGCTGGTGGGCGATATAGACCAGTTCGCCGGTAGCTAGCTGCCGGCGGCGCTCGGCCAGCCAGCCGGCAAGGTCCGCTGGTTCCACCTGGTCCTGGCGATCGCGCAACGCGTTCTGGATGGTAGTAAGAATGCTGCCCAGGAAATAAGCCTCATCGGCCGGGTAGTTCCCGTCCGGGCCGGCGTGCAGAACCCAGTCCGACGACCCCGCCGCCAGCGCGGGTGCCCCCGCGGCCCGCAGATGATGAAACAGGCGGCGGCCCGTTCGGCTCTCCCCGGCCGGGCGGCCGTAGCGAACGCGCTCATCCATGTCGCGGTGGTAGGCCCGCATGATCTGATCGTCGTGGGGGTGACCGGGGACGAAGATGCTCTCGCCGTCGTAATTGATCGTGAACCAGTAGACGCCGCCGGGGACCAGCAATCGCAGCAATCCGGGAAGGACAGCCGGCACGTCCACCAGGTCAAGGACGGCGTTGGCGATTAGCACATCGGCCGGCGCCCCAGGAGCGCCCTCCAGGTAACTGCCGAGCTCGGCGTGCGCTAGGCGAACCCGGAGATCACCCACCCGCAGCCCATCCGGCAGAAGGTCACTGCGCAAGCCCCGCGTGGTCGCCCAGTCGCGCAGCCACTGACGAGAACGATCTAGCAGTTGCCGATCCGCGTCCAGCAGGACGTACTCGCCGGCGCTGACCGCGCCCCAGTTCAGCAGACGGGCCACCATCGTCCCCAGGCCGGCGCCGACCTCCAGCACTCGCGGCGCACCCGCGGGCATCAGGCGGCGCAGCTCGGCTAGCACCGGCCGATTAAGCGCCCGGTCATCCACGGTCGTCTTGGCCGCCAGGTACCGGGCATAGTCGAAGGTCATCGCTTCTCGGCTACCACTGCTTCTCGGTTACGACGGCGAACTTGCGCACTCGCCCGCTGCCGAGCCAGTCACTCCACAGCCGGTGGGCCGTGATCAGCTCAGCGGCAGCCTGCGTACCGAGCTGCTCGGCGAGCTGGGATGACTCAGCTCGATAAAAGCTATGCAGCGCCGTCGCTATCGCGTGGTGGGCGGAGCTGTGATCCTGCTGCCAGCTCACCGTCAGCCCCGCATCGTGCAAGACGCCAGTCAATTCTGCCAGCTCGATGGGCCAGACAGTATCGGCGGCGGGCATCAGCGCCCGCTCCTGCTGGGTGAGTGGCATGCCTTCCTCGACCGTGAAAGCGAAACGCCCGCCCGGCTCTAGCACGCGCGCCACCTCTTTTACCAGGACCCCCTTGTCGGGGAAGGCCAGCATCGTCTCCAGCAGGAGTACCACCTCGAAGCGGCCGCCGGGCACAGGCGGGAGCTGGGCTTGCTCGAAACGGCAGGGAAGATTCCCGGCCAGCTCCCGGGCGGCGGCCAGTGAGCTGGCGGATTGATCGACACCAAGGTAGCTGCATCCTGACTCCGCCGTGATCATCCGGCCGGGGCCGGCCACCCCGCAGCACAGGTCGAGCACTGAGACTCCAGGGCCGATCCCGGCCTGGTGAGCCAGCCCCCGGACCTCGCTCGCCCGCATGAAGCTCTCCTGGCCTACGTACTCCCCTTCGGGGTAGGCGGCCGCCCGGGCTCGGTCTGTTGCCGTCGACAATGGTGCTTGCTGATCCTGGCTCACATCAGATCCTGTCGAACCGCGTGCCTCGCTGCTACGTATCATCATGTGTCAGATATGACGGATCGACGGCTGGCGTGGTTCAGCCCCGCCCGCCTGATCCTCCCGCCATCGGAGCGTGCTTGCAGACGTCTCAGCCAGGCTGTAGCGTCGCTGCTGACTTGACGCAACCGGAAAAAGAGAGACATAAATTCCGTCCCATGACATTCAGAACTGAGAGCCGCATAACAATCGCCGGCAGTGTCGTTGAGGTTTATGAGTATCTCTGTGACGTCGGGCGCTGGTCGGAGTGGGCGCCTACGGTTCTTAAAGCCTGGGTTCGCGGAGGAGGCCCGCTTGAGCCCGGCACGCGGGTGGAGCAGCGGGCAAAGGGGCCACTGTGGTTGAGCCGCGGCCGGAGCCAGGGAGTGACCGTTGTCGAGGCACCCCGCCACCTGGCATTCGCCGGGCCCATGGGTACTTCGCAAGCGCGCTGGGGAATGGAATTCAACCCGGCCGGCGATGGGCAGACCGACGCCATGATGTGGATTGAGGTCGACCTCGCGGGCATCATGCGCGTGGTCCCGGGCATGCTCAAGGGCAGCGTTCAGCGCGTCAGCGATCGCGAGATGGTGTTGATCAAGGCCGCTGTCGAGGCCGACGCGCGAGCAGGCGCGGAGAGCGCGCAGTGAGCCAGGTCGACCGTACGCAAGAGCGCCTGATCGAGACGTACCGCAAGAAGGCGAAGCATTACGACGCCACCTCGTGGCTCTACCCGGCGCCCGGCTACCCCCACCGGGCCCAGCGCCGCCAGGCCGTGCGAGCGCTCGGCCTCCGTGCGGGTGACACCGTCGTCGACGTCGCCTGCGGCACAGGTCTGAACTTCCCGCTGATCGAGGAGGTGATCGGTCCTGACGGCCGGATCGTCGGCGTCGATCTGACCGACGCGATGCTCGCCTGTGCCCAGGATCGGGTGGAGCAGAACGGCTGGAGCAATGTCAGCCTCGTGCAATCCGACGCGGCCGGCTTCGACTTCCCAGCCGAGGTCGACGCGATCTTGTCCACGTACGCCCTGACGCAGGTGCCCGAGTGCGCAGATGTCATCGCCCACGGCGCCAAAGCCCTCACCCCAGGCGGACGCTGGGTCGTGGTGGATCTCAAGGCTCCCGACAAAACGCCCCGGTGGCTCACGCAACTCGGAGTCGCGACTATCCGGCCTTTCGCCGCCATAGATCAGTGGATGATGCGCCGTCCGTGGGAGGCGATCCGCCAGGCCATGCAGGAAGAACTGACCGATCCCTCGTGGACCGAGTTGTTCTTCGGAACCGCATTCCTCGCTGCCGGGTCCCGCGACCCTGGAACCTAGCGCGGTCAGGGGGCGGAATTATCGAGCGGGTCCATTTCATAGTTCCCGAGGGGTTCGACGATCCCGGCCAGCCAACCGGCGGCAACATCTACGACCGGCACGTCTGCGACGGATTGGCCGAGGCTGGATGGGATCTGCTGGTCACGACCGCCGCCGTGGCGCAGCCGGCGCCCGGCCCGGGTGCCCGCGACGATCTTGCGCGCATCCTGTCCGCCATCCCCGATGGCGCCACCGTCCTGATCGACGGGCTGATCGCCTCGCCGGCCGCCGCGCAGCTACTGCCTCACGCCGGCCGGATGCGTGTGACGGTGCTGCTGCACATGCCGCACCAGGACGTCAGCGCGCAGCGCTCCGAGCGGGCCGTGCTCCGCGCGGCCGCTGGCGTGGTCGCTACCAGTGAATGGACCCGCCAGCAGATCCTGACCCGATACGCGATCCCGGCTCACCGGGTGCACGTCGCACCGCCCGGCGTCGATCAGGTGGCTGCCACGGCCAGACCTGTCCGCGGTCACCTGATCTGCGTCGGAGTCCTCAGCCGCCACAAGGGGCAGGACCTCCTCGTCGAGGCACTCGCCGAGCTGGCTGACCTGGACTGGCATTGCGTGCTGGCCGGGTCGCTCGACCGTGACCCGGACTTCGTCGAGCAATTGCGGGCCCGGATCACGCGCCTGCGCTACGGCCGCCGCGTCCGGCTCACGGGAATCCTGACCGGCGCGGAGCTCAGCCACGCGTATACCACCGCCGACCTGCTCGTCGCGCCATCCCGCTCGGAGACCTACGGCATGGCCGTCACCGAAGCGCTCGCCCACGGCCTGCCCGTCCTAGCCGCCGCGGTGGGCGGGCTGCCCGAAGCTCTCGGCTCCGCCGCCGATGGCACCCGCCCCGGCCAGCTGGTGCCTCCCGGCGATCCGGCTGCCCTCGCCGCCGCGCTCGGAGACTGGCTAGGTGACGAGCGCCACCGGCGCCGGCTGCGAGCCGCCGCACGACAGCGGCGGTCGACCTTGTGCGGCTGGGATCAGACCACCCGAGAGCTAGCGAACGCGCTGACCGCGCATTTGGGGTCTTTTTAAATAACGCTTCGCCGTGACAGAGCATTTGTCATCCGGAAGTCGGTCCGGCGCGTCTAAGCACCGGATCAGGTTGCCCTTCCGCTCAAAGGTGCGTCGCGATGAATCGTTCTTTCTCTGCGGCAAGTGCCGCGCTAGCGCTGGCCGTGACGTTCGCCGGGCCTGCCGGAGCGGTTGCTACGGCGCCAGGGGCGAGCCGGTCAGCACTGCCCTCCGGGTACATCACCACGGTGGCCGGCGGATACGGTGGGCCGGGTCCGGCCACAGCGGTATCGCTAGATCAGCTAGCTGGCTGTTTCGGCATGCAGATCGCCCGCGGCCGGCTCTACCTCAATGGCGGGGGCGTGGAACGAGCCATCAACGTGCGCACAGGCACGCTGAGGACGGTTGCCACGCAACTGGTGCCGGGCTTCCTTACCGGAGTGGGCGGGCTGAGCCACCTGCTCGAGCAGTCGCCGTGTTCGGCGGTGGTGGATTCCTTCGGGAATCTGGTCGTCGCCTATCACGGACTTCAGATTGTGGCGGCGAAGTCGGGCACGTTCTACGGCCGGAAGATGAGCGCGGGATCTGCCTACCACGTGATGCAGAGTTCCAACTGCGCCGGCGCCAGGGTCACGCTGTACGACCTGGCCTGTGCCGTGGACGTGGTAGCGGACCGCTGGGGGAATCTGGTCGTCTCCTTCTCTGCCTCGCACGGCCGCAGTCACCCCAAGCCGGCCGCCATTGACGTGGCGCCAGCGCGGTCGGGTACCTTCTACGGCATTCGCATGACGGCTGGCCGCACCTACCGGCTGGTTAGTGGCGGCGGCGCCCAGCTGGCGCCGGACCGGGCCGGCAACCTGCTGGTCGCGGGGGATGGCACTAACCGGGTCGGCGTGATCGCCGGGAACGGCCGGCCGGTTCTACGGCCGGGAGATGAAGGCGGGCAAGCTCTATGACATCGCCGGCACCGGCAAGGCCGGGTTCTCCGGCGACGATCGGCGGTTCCGGGAACCTGCTCACCTTGGCCTTGAACCACCCCGAATTCGGAGCGCCGGCTGCCCTGGTCACGGCGCTGGCCGCGAGATCGGGCACCTTCTACGGTCAGCAGCTGCGGGCCGGTCACCTCTATGTCGTGGCGGGCACGACGAGCGGATCGCCCGGTGACGGCGGCCCGGCGACCAAAGCTCAGTTCTTTGACCTGCTCGGCCTGGCCGCTGACGGCGCCGGCAACCTCGTGCAGGTCGGGTGACTTCCGGGCGCGGGTGGTGGCCGGGAAGTCAGGCACGTTCTACGGCCAGCAGATGACGGCCGGCGACGTCTACACCGTCGCGGGCGACGGCTCGCCGTTCTTTTCCGGCGACGGCGGACCAGCCCTCAACGCCGGCATGGACCCAGTGGCAGTGGCCGTCGATGGCTCCGGCAACCTGGTGCTCGCCGGCTCCCGGGTGCGGGTCGTAGCCACCAGGACGGGCACCTTCTACGGCCAGGCTATGACGGCGGGGGACATCTATACCGTCGCTGGCGACGGCCAGGAAGGATTCTCCGGTGACGGCGGGCCGGCGGTCGACGCTTCCATGGGCCCGGTCGGAGTGACCGTCGACCCGGCAGGCAACCTGGTGATCTCAGATATCGACAGCTACCGGCTCCGGGTGGTCGCCGCCACGACCGGCATGTTCTACGGGCAGTCGATGACCGCGGGTGACATCTACACCATCGCAGGCGGAGGCGGTGCCCCAGACGGGCTAGGCGATGGCGGACCGGCGACGCTCGCTTTCCTGAAGTCCCCAACCGGCGTGACGGTGGACAGCAACGGCAACGTGGTCTTCGCCGACGAATTCCACGGGCGCGGCAGGGTGCGGGTGGTCGCGGTCAGTACGGGCACGTTCTACGGCCAGTCAATGACTGCGGGCGACATCTACACCATCGCCGGGGGCGGGAAGCACGGGCTGGGCGACGGCGGACCCGGTACCAAGGCCGAGGTCGATCCTTACTGGGTAGCGGTCACCCCGGACGGCGACATAGCAGTTACCGACACGGGGAACGGCAGGATCCGGCTCGTGTCGCACTAACGCCAATCTTTCAGCCGGTGTTCTGAAAATCTTCAGGATGAAAGGGTCGCTGCCCTGATCGCCCCGGGCCACGGGACCGGGTCAGGGGGAGACTGCCTGGACCACCGTGGTTCGCCAGCCGGCGGAAAAACGCCAGCTGCCCGGCAACGCCGAACGCCCATGACGCGCCGTATTCCTCGAGGCTGTCCTTGACGAAGACCGGATGACTCACCGGTCCCGTGCTTCGGATCAGCAGCTGGCGGGCGGTGGCGTGCGCGGCGGCCCAGTAATGCCCGCTGGAGTCATGAACGGCCAGATCGACGAAGAGGTTGCCGATGCCGACGAGGCCGCAGCACTGCACCGGAACGCTCACGTGCGGCAGAAAGTCCAGGCACACATCGGCGAGCCGCCGGGCAAGGTTGCCAAGCGCGTGGTCGTGCAGTACGTCTTCCGCGTGCAGCAGGACGGGCGCGATCCCGGCGAGGCCCTGGCACCAGGATGCGGCGATCGGGGCGGAGAACCGGGTTGGCACCCGCTGGGCAAGTGACTCCGCGTGCTCAGCAAGATGGCTGACCTGCTCGGCCGCGCTGACGCGGGCATCGTGGTGACCCAACTGCTCGGCGGCGTGCAGCAGCAGGTCAACATAGCCAGCGAGGCCGTGGGCCCGGCCGGTAAATGGCTCTACGGCCTCCCGCTCCAGCGGCTGTACAGGCTCATCCGAGCTTCCTGAAAGCTGCCCGTCATTCAGCCGGTCGAGCATGTATTCGACGCAGCGTATGGTGACAGCACGGTGCCTCGGATCGCCGGTGATCTCGCGTAGCATCAGGTGGCCGATGCCGATACCGGCGGCGCCCGCTGTCAGGTCAGCGCCGTCGGGCTGCCACTCGGCATCCGGGATCTCAGGCCCCGCGTAGTCAGTGCCAGCTTCTTCGGGGGCAGCCTCGATTCCACATGACTGTGCGAGTGCCAGGAACACGTCCGGTCCCGTGCGGCCGACCATCAGCCCTGGCGGCAACATCACCGATGTAATCGCGCGCTGGGTGAATGGCACTATGGCACCCAGTCGTTCCTGGACGCCCGGATGGCTCGCGTGGTGCAGCAACTCAAGCCCGATGCCAGCGGTTCCTGTGTAGATGCTGGCATCGTGTGCGGCCTCGACGCTCTGCGGCGCCGCCAGCAGGGCATCGGTGCGGGCGAGCAGATCGTCAAGCAAGCTGCTGGTGATCTCGGCGGCAAGCTCAGTGCTGACCTCCGGCGGGGCCGGCAGCCGACGGGAAACGCGGCGCCCGGCGCCCGGCCACCCCGGGGCACCCGCGGCCAGCATCCGCGCCGCCTTCCGGACAGCGTCGTCATCGTCGCTGAGCAATGCCGCGATGCTGCCGATGATCCCGCTGGGCGTCGCGCCGTACTGGGCGCTGATCGCTTGAAGCGCCCGTTGTCTCGGGGCATCGGGATCGCCGTCCAGCGTCACCGGCAGAACGCTGTGCGCGGCGTAGATCAGCGTCATGCCGAGAGCGAACAGATCATCGGTATCCCGGGGTGGCTCATCGCGAAGTTGCCGGGCTGGCGCGAAGCCCGGGGTGCCACCGGGGACGTGCAGGCCATCGTGGCTGGCGAAGCCGAAATCGATCAGGCTGACGTCGGGTCCGTTGACAACCACGTTCTTTGCCGAGATGTCACGGAGCACAACGCCGCGTGCGTGTGCATCGAGCACGATCAGGGCCAGGCGCCGGCCAAGCACGTCGAGAGTGCGCCATTCGCTCGCGTCAGCGTGACCAGGAAGGAGGTAGCGGCCGTTGCTGACAACGTCCTGGAGCAGGTTATGCGGCCCGGCGTCGCTCGTCACCAAGAACTCGTCGCCGCCGTGCCGGAAGTGGTCGATGAAGCGCGGCACCCCTGCGACGCCATCGAGCACGGTGAGTATCCGGCGTTCGTTCCGCAACCGCAACCGGACGTCGCCGGATGAATCGTGCTCGTCGACCAGTGCACGGGCCTGCTTGATCACCACGCTGGTGCTATCCCGCTGATCGATGCCGCGATACACGTTGCCTCTGGCTGACTCCCAAAGTCCTGCGATGATCTTGTACCTGCCACCGACCTCCTGGTCTGCGGCGGTCTTGTGCGGGCCGCCCGCCATCCCGGTGAACGGATCAGTGGTCCAGGAAGGCTGCCGGTATCGAAGTGTGGCCAAGCCGCCGAACTCTTCGCCCGCCGGCCCGTGGATCAGCGTGACCATTCGCCCCTGGGTGTCGGTGCGCCAGTTCACGCGGAACGGGCCGTACCGGTAGTACACGGGAGCACCGGGATCTACCTGCCGGTCGCTGAGGATCCTGGGCGCCTCGTCTCCACGCAGCAAGCCGGCTAGCTGCAGCCCAAGCTCGCGGACCTGCTGTTGCGCAGGATAGATAGTGAACGCCTTACCGACCGCCGCCGGTGAGCTGATGCCGTTGTTGAGCCTGGCGAGTGTCTGTCGTGAGCGAGCGAGCTTGAAAACGTGACCACCGTCGAGGAGCACCGGGAGCAGTTTCTCGGCCAGGGCCGCGAGGGTCGCGGGACGGCTGGAAACGTGTAGCTTCCAACCGTGCTCGGGCAACATGAGATCATCCCGGCTAACGGCAAGCCAGGTAGGACCGCTGTGCACCCGGTAGCCAAACCTGGAACGCTCGGCAACCGCCCGCTCAAGGAAACCCTGCAGGTCGTCGTGGTCCATGCGGGACTCCTCGCCGCGTTCTACCTGAGCGGGTGCCTGCCAGTCCAATAGCGACCGCCCGCGGCTAGTCCTGCCCGGCACGCTTGGCTGGCGCACGCCGACAGGCGCGTGCCGGGCAGGATTTCGCGGGCTGCTTACAGTGCCAGGGTGCCTGTAATGGCGACTTGATGGCTGGCATCGACGCAGCATCCGTGACACTTCGTCCGCGTGCTCAGCGCATCCAGTTCGCTATCAAATTCGATGTCGGGCTCGATGACGCTAGCGCCCGCGTCGCGAGGTTCGAGGGCGAGCAGTGTAGTCATATGCATGCTCCTGTCCGACGCTGGTTGTTTTGTAATCCTAATACGGATCTGTCCCATCAGGCCATTGCCGATCCAGATCCTTTACAGCCGTTCCGACGAAGGGAGAGAGGTGAGGCGACTGGCTATGCTGATTAGGTGACTGGCCGCACTCCGTTTGGCTGGCTGCGCCGGAACGGGCCATAGCGAGGAGCAGTGATGACCTACCAGCCCTTCCCCACCGGGAGCGGCAGCAATGAGGTAGCGGGCTCAGCCATCCGGCCGCCGAAGCCGCCGGCCTTGCGGAACGCGGTCCGCCTTATGTGGGTGCGCATCTACACGCTGCCCGAACTGTGCGGCATGCTGCGCGGTAGCGGATTCGCATCGGAGAATCCAGGGACGGGTCGCTCACATTGCTGTTCAGCGGGTCGCGGCGTAGATCCGCCGTACGACGTCTTCGATGTCGGGTTCCTCCACCGTAAGGTCGAGCACTTCCGCCTTGTCTGATACGGCTGCCAGCAGCTTCGCTGCCGTGGTCTGCTCGGCGTCGAACGCGAGTCGCTGCCGGAGCCCGCCTCCCTCCGAGGAAAGGTGCCGGGAACCGTCCAGCCCCGTCAGGTCCGGCGCGGGCTCGGCCAGGTCGACTACCAGTACCCGCTCGGCGCCGACGGTACGGGACAGCCCGGGCAGGTCCCCGTCATAGGCGAGCCGGCCGTGGTCGATCACCAGGATCCGGTCGCACAGCCGCTCCACGTCGCCCATGTCGTGCGTGGTGAGCAGCAAGGTAGTGGAGTGCCGGCGTCGCTCGCTGATCAGGAACTCCCGCAGCCGCTGTTTCGAGAGCACGTCCAGGCCGATGGTCGGCTCGTCCAGGATCACCAGGCGTGGTGAGTGCAGCAGCGCGGCGGCCACTTCGGCGCGCATCCGCTGGCCCAGGGACAACTGGCGCACCGGGACGGACAGGAAACCGCCGAGCTCGAGCTGTTCGACAAGCTCGGCGGTACGGTCATTTTCCTGCGCCCTGGTGAGCGCGTGGATCGCGGCCAGGATGCGGAACGACTCGCGTACCGGCAGGTCCCACCACAGCTGCGAGCGCTGGCCGAACACCACGCCGACCTGCCGGGCCAGCCGGCGCCGGTCCGGTACCGGGCGCAGCCCGCACGTGAGCACGCTTCCGGCGGTGGGCACCAGAATTCCGGTGAGCATCTTGATGGTGGTCGACTTCCCCGCGCCATTCGCGCCGATGTAGCCCACGGCCTCGCCGGGCTCGATCCGGACAGTGAGGCCGTCGACCGCGGTGAGCAGCCGCCTGCGCTTCCCGTCGCGTACCCGGAACTCGCGGGTAAGACCGTCTGCTTCGATGATCGCGCCGCTCATCCGCCGCCTCCCTGGTAGTGACGCAGTCCCCAGCGCCAGCACAGCAGCCCCATCAGCCACGACCACACCGCGGCGCCGGGAGCGCACCAGCCCAGCCAGGCCGGCAGCCAGTCCGGGCCGGGCAGGCGCAGCATCGTCACCGCCGGCAGGTAGGCGGTGAAGGCCATGGGGAACAAGAACCCGAATACGAGCTTGAGCGGCCGCGACCAGACCGCGGCGGGCTGGGAGGCGGCGTAGCGCCCGCCGTACACGAAGGCGTTGGTCATCTCCGCGCCATCGAGGAGGAAGAACTGCAGCCCGGCCGCCCATACGAACAGTGCCGCGAACGTGGCGTACCCGCTGACCAGCCCGAGCACCAGCAGCACGGCGGTGCGGGGGTCCCAGGACACGCCGGAGGTGGCCAGGCCGATGCCCAGCGCGGCGGCTCCGACCGCTGCCCGGGCCAGCCGGCGCAGCGAGACGTCGCTGGTGATCAGCTGCAGCAAGATGGGCTGCGGGCGCAGGTAGAAGGCGTCCAGGGTGCCGGCTCGCAGAAAGTCCGGCAAGGTGTCGAGGTGGCCAAAGGAGAGATCAGCCATGGAAAACGAAAGGTCGGCCATGCCGAAGACGAGCAGGATCTGGTTGAAGCGCATCCCGCCCAGGGCGGGGACATTGCTGAAGATCACCCAGACCTCGGCCAGCTCGACCAGGCCGACGAGCAAAGAGCTGCCCAGGTCGAGGGCGAAGCTGGTCCGGTAAGCGCGCTGCGAGCGGGCGCGCGAGGCGAGCACCGCGCGGTAGGGCCGCAGACTCTCGCTAGCCACCCTGCACCTCCAGCCGCTGCCGGCCCGCACGGGTGAGCAGCTGGCCGATGGCCGCTACCCCAGCCAGCCACCCCAGCTGCGCCAGCACCAGCCCGGCGGCGCTGCCAGCGCCGCCGAGCCCGGACAGGACGTCTACGGGATACATCATGATCGAGGGGAAGGGCGTGGCCGCGGCGACGATCCGCAGGTAGTCCGGGAACAGCCCGATCGGCACGTATAGCCCGCCAAGAAAGCCGGAGGCGAGCATGTAGAGGATCTGCAGGCCACGCGTCTCCACCAGCCAGAACCCGGCCACCGCGATCAGGTAGACCGTCGCAGCGGAGATCGCGATGCCCAAGAGCAGGCTGATCGCTCCGAGCAGGTAGAACACCGGCGATGTCGGCAGCTGCATGCCAACCGCCACGGCGCCGAGCAGCACCGACGGCAGTCCCCGGGGGATAAGAGCGAACAGGGACGCGCCAGCCTCGGTGGCGATCGTCGCCGCCTGCAGGTCGACGGGCCGCAGGAAGTCGATCGCGACCTGGCCATCCTTGACCCGCAGCGCTAAATCGGTGCGGCCGGTCAGGTTGACCGAGCCGAGCAGCCCCTGGGAGAGCCAGACGTAAGTGCTCATCGAGGCGGTGTCGTACCCGTGCAATTGGCCGCCCGCGGCCCGGACAGTGGCGAACAGGATCGCTACCTTCAGCAGCCCGAAGGTCAGGTTGGCGACGAGACCGCCGAGCGCGGCGAGCTTGTAGGCCGACTGGCGATGGAAGCCGGCCACCAGGAGCCGCCAGTAAACCCGGGCCGTCGCGCGCATAGAATCCCTGATCCTACTTGCGCGCCGAGCGAATCCCGAGCGAATTTTGGCGGACCTAGTACTGCCCTCCCCGGCTACAGATCATCGAGCACGGGCGGCAGGCCGGCACGGAGCATCTTCCTGCGGACATGACCCAGCAGCGCGGCCATGAAGACCCCGCCGACACCGGTGAAGCCGGTGTGGTCGTAGGTGAAGCGGGTGCCCCCCGCGTGGGGTTCGAGCCGGTAGGCGACCTCTGTGACATCGCCGCCCTCGTCGCCGGTCCAGGAGTAGCGCAGCAGCGATGGCTCCTTGACCTCCAGTACCTCGCAGTGAACGACGCCGCTCCAGCCGGGCTTGGGCTTGGCGAGGAGCCGGAACTTGGTACCGGCGACGGGGGCGAAGCCTTCAGGCCGGCCGCCGGCGCCAGTCACGGTCCACAGCGGGACGAGCGCCGGGTCGGTCACGGCACGCCAGACCTTCGCGGGGGGATGAGGGTAGTCACGGACGATGTGGATCTCGCTCACGGGATCTCCTCGGGCGGGCGCGGTGACAGCAAGGTAATTTTCTTCAGTTACTAAAAATTTACTGTAACAGAAAAAATACTGGCACTGAACTATGCTGAGGACATGAGCATGCGAACGGTGGACTGGACGGCACCGCGCACCGCCGGAACCGGAGCGGCGGAGGCCGGGGGGCTGCGGGAGCGCAAGAAGCGGCTGATGCGCCAGCAGTTGTCCGACACGGCGACGCAGATGTTCATGGAGCGGGGCTTCGACGCGGTCCGCGTGGCAGAGGTCGCCGAGGCGTGCGGGGTGTCGGAGAAGACTGTATTCAACTACTTCCCCACCAAGGAATCGCTGATCCTGGACCGGCTGGAGTCTACGATGACTTCCCTGAAGAGGGGCCTGACCCAGCCCGGAGCCGAGCCGGCGCAGGCGGCACTGGCGATCCTGGACGACGAACTGACCGCGATGACGTCCTGGCTCGCCAGGCAGGACGACCTGGCCCAGGCCAGCGCCGCCATCCGGCGCTTCGGCACCCTGATCCGGGCCTCACCATCGCTGCGGGCCCATCAGAGCGACATGATGGATCAGTTCGTCGCAGTGGCCGCCGAGATCCTGGCCGGGCGGGCCGGCGTGAGCCCGGACGACCCGGAGCCGCAAATCGCGGCCAGCACCTTGCTCGGCCTGTGGCGCATTCAGTACCAGGCCCTGTCGAAATACCTGGACGGCATCCGGACCCCCGCGCAGGTCCACGAGGCCGTGACCGCCGACGTCAACCGCGCCGCCCAGCTCATCGACACCGGACTGCGGTCGTTCCCCATCCGTGACGCGTGATACCGGCAACACCGCGACGCACCGGCCGTTGCCCTGGGTCCTGGCCCTCGAGGCCGGTTGCTGGGACGGTGACCAGGCCTATCCAGGCCGGTACGGCTGCGCGTGGGCGAGCAGCACCGACCAGTACCGGCTGTCGGAGAGGGTCAGGAGGAGAGCCAGCAGGAACATCACGGTGCCGATCGCGGCGGCGCTGTGGCGACCGTCCCAGGAGAACTGGATCATGGCTACGCCCCGTGAGCCGGGATCGCGTAAGCACTCGTAGATATGCAGGTTCGGAACAGTAGGAGAGCAACCCACAGACGCTCGCTCGTGATGATGAAGTCAAGGTCCAGTTCGACAAGCAGCCCGAGAAGGCGACCGTGGGTTGGCTCACCGACCTCCGCGAAGGCGTCGTCAAGCAGGATCAGCCTTGGGGCTTGTAGGCCCGTGATCGATCACGGCGACTGTGACAACTCCGTTGCAGGCCTCTCGTCAGCCTTGAAGGAGGCCATGCCCTGTCCAGGTTGATCGGGCTCGTCGCGCGTGTTCTTGAATGTACTCAAGCCGGGGTCGCAAGGAATCTGGAACGCGTACTGCCCGGCCACGCAAGCTGGCGAGTTCAGGATAACGACTGAGTGCAGGGGCTATCTCGATAGTCCATGTCAGCGGATCAATCGTGACTAGCCATCGATCGAACAGTGAGTGAAGATCACAGCGGAGCAGCAGACCGCCTCTTATGTCGTGCTTCGGGGTCTTGCTGTACTGGTAGAGATGCGCGGCTTCAAGCGCAGGAGCGGGGTTCGGCCCAGTAAATGCGCAGTTCTCGCCGAATCGGGCCAGCATCAGTTCACGGAAGATCTGCTGTCCGAGGCGGGACTTCTGAAGCGCCAGCCGGTGACCATTTTGGGGTGACACGGTTCCTCTGAAATCTGAGTTCCACCATGCTGGTCCAGTCATGACATACTCGTCGATGTAGGGCTTAATTCCGGTTACTCTAATTTCGCGAATGGAGTTCTGTCGGGCGTGGGCGACGTGGAATTGCTCTATGCCGCTGATAGGAAACAAGTGATCTGCGGGCCTCCACGAACTAGAGTAGTCCACTGTATAGCGCTTGATCAGTTTTCGTGCTTCGGCGGGATTGTCAAAAATGTTCTTGCATGCGTTACATAGGAATTTGGGCTTCTTGGTATGCCGGGCTTTGAAGTTGGTGCTTGCGCAGACCGGGCATTGTTGCTGCGCCTTGCTGACATCTGACACTTCGACAGTGTCCACCCAGCCAACTCCGAGTACCAGTTCTCTGTCCCGCAGCAGGATCAGATCGCCTGCCTTAACATAGCCATGATTAGCCACGGTGTTGTCGTAGATATACCGGATACCTAGTTCATCGGGGTAGCCTGTCTCCCCTAGAGCATGACGTGTTGTGCTCGTGAGAGTTGCTAGGCTCCACGCACGGTAGCTAGCTTCAGTCATTTCTGACTCGCCGTTCTCTGAGTGACGTACGACTACCTTTCCGGCAAATCGTACGCCCGATTGGCTAGCTCTCGTCAGCCAATGTCCTCGCCCGGCCCACTCTGGAACCCGATTGGGTTCTGTTCCGGCCTTGAGCCAGGTGGATATGCACGGGTGGCGGAAGTCGTACGCGTAAGGGCAGCCTCCGCGTGGTTCATGATCGTGCTGGCTTGGCTGGATCCAGTGCGAGCACGCCTGGCCGTTGAGCCCGCACCCCGGATACGACTCCCTGGATATACCAGACCGGGCTACGGTGCCCCACATGACCGCTCGCTGGGAGTAATCTGCCTAGACAGGACTAGACAGGATTAGGAAGTGGCTCATGACGTCAGCGACTCCGGATCACTGGCAGATCCAGGACGCTAAGCAGCGCTTCAGCGAGATGATCCGGGCGGTAACGAACGTGGGGCCGCAGGTCATCACCCGGCACGGAGAGGATGTCGCGGTAGTCGTAGATATTGGCGAGTATCGCAGGCTGACCCGGCCCTCGGCGGACCTGGCGAGCATCTTGCTCGGCGGTCCGAAACTCGACGACAGTACCGCTGATGCCTTCGCGGAGATCGAGGCCGAGCGCAAAGCCGACTTCGGGCGTGCGGTCGACCTTGAGGCGGACAGGTGACGTACCTGGTGGACACCAATGTGCTGTCGGAGACGCGCAAGCGTCAGCCGGCGGCCGGCGTCACCGACTGGATCGCGGCCACGCCGCCGGGCCGGCTGCACTTGTCCGTGCTCACCCTGGGCGAGATCGAGCAGGGGATCGCGCGGGTCCGCGGCCGGGGAGACCGGCACCAGGCTTCCGCTCTTGAGCGCTGGCTCCGGGATGTGGAGACCGGGTTCGAAGACAGGGTTCTCCCGGTCACCCTCCCGGTCGCCGCTGCCTGGGGCAGCCAGCAGTACGTCCGGCCTCTCCCGGTCATCGACGCGCTCATCGCGGCCACGGCGCGAGTGCACGGCATGACCATCGTCACCCGCAACGTCAAGAACTTTGAACTGGCAGGTGTCCCTGTGCTCAACCCCTTCACTGAATAGCCGTCCAGTCCCTCGGGAATCCGCCGTCTGGCTCCGGCCTTGAAATGACGATTCGGGGCTGGACAATTTTCAAACCCAATTGAAGGAAATAACTCTCGGCTGTGCAGTGGCAGGCACTCGCGCGGATCCCGGCTCCGGGCGAAGTTGACGGCAAACGCTGAGGTATAGAACCGTATGCCTGTGCAGATGACAGATGGATTCGCCGCCGCCGTGACAGTCTCGATCCCGATCTTCGCGCTGGCGGCTGGTGCCGAGGCCAGGTCGATCAGGGACAGGCTGCGCCGGCCCGACCCCGAATGGGAACGCGACTTCGGGCAGCTGAGCGCCGAGCACGAACTCGAGGCCGGCGGTTCGGCCGCCCAGGTCTTCGCCTATTTCAAGAATGTGCCGAAGCTGTCGCGGCTGCACACGTTCGAGCGCGTGCTGGCCATCGCGGGCGCCATTGTGTGGCTCGCGGTGTTCGTGCTGCTCACGATCGCTGAGTTGCTATCGCTGGTGTGGCTTGCCGACGGCGGCCCGGCGGGCCACGGGGGGCTGGCCGTTTTCAGCCTCTGGCCGATCGGACTGGCGATGGTCACGCTCATCGCGGCTCCGGCGCTGTACCTGGCGGTGCCACTGCTGCTGCCGCTCGACCTGATTCCGCCCGGGCTCACCAAGGCGGTGCTGCCGAAGGTCACTTCGGAACAAGGTCGCGGGTTCGTGCGGCGGCTGCTGGGTGAACTCGAAGGTGCCATCGACCGGGCTGGCGACGCGATCGAGGCGGAGGTAAAGGCAAAGGGAGAGGCCGGAAGGCAGGGGAGTCAGCAAGAGCGTGCCGATGGGCAGGCGGACGCGGAGGCTCCTGCGGCGGGCTAAGGCGGGTGCCGCTGGGGTAAATGGATCGGCGCCGTTATGCGTAGATGGGGTGTGACGGACAAGCGACTGGAGTTCTCCGACTTCTACGCCGCCGCCCGGGATGACTGCCTGCAGATCGTGCTGGTGACCGTTGGTGACCGGCAGTTGGCTGAGGATCTGGTGGCGGAGGCGTTCGCCCGGGCGTGGGCGTCCTGGCGGGTCGTGCGCGGGCATCCGGCGCCCAGGGCCTGGGTGGTGCGCACCGCGCTGAACCTGAGCGTCTCCTGGTGGCGCCGGCGGCGGCGCGAAGTCGCCCTGGGCGACAGGGACCTGGCCGCGCCGGGAGGCGATGGCAGCGGCCCGGACGGTGAACTGCTGGCCGCGGTACGCCGGCTGCCCGTCCGGCAGCAGCAGGTGATCATCCTGCGGGTGTTCTTCGGCCTGGACACCCGGGCCACCGCCGAGGCGCTCGGCGTCGCACCGGGAACGGTCGGCGTGCACCTGCACCGCGCGCTGGCCACGCTGCGCGGTCAGATCCCATCCCCGGCTGTCAAGGAGGCCACGAAATGATAGATGACGACATGCTCGCGGCGGTGCGCGAGTGCCTCACCACCGCCCGCGGCCGGGTGGCCGGGGAGCAGCTGGCGCACCCGGCCGGCGCGATCATCAGCAGGGCGCGGCGCCGCCGCCTGCGGCGGGGCCTGAGCGCCGCCGTCGCGGCCGCTGTACTCGTCGCGGTGATGGCGTCCGCGCAGCTTCCCCGCAGCGGCGGCCAGGGTCCGGTCCCGGTCAGGCTGGCAGCCTGGACCGTCATCCGCAAGCCCGGCGGCGAGATCAGAGTCACCATCCGCGAGTTGCGCGACCTGGGCGGCCTGCAGCGCTGGCTGCGTGCCGATGGCGTCGCGGCTACTGTCTCGTTCTCCAGCTTTGGCCCCGACTCGTGGCCTGTCCACCGTCCGTGCTACTACCCGAGGCGGCAAAGCCAGGCTGGCAAGGCTGAGCGGCTGATGTCGAAGATCCTCCCGCAAGACACCAGCGCCAGCCGCCAGACCGCGTTCACCATCAACCCCTTCGCCATCCCCGCGTACATCGGGCTGTGGATCGAGATCCGGCCGCCCGCACGGCACGTCAGATTCGTCGTTGCCATAACCCTGGTTTACGCCGGTCGCTGCCCGCCAGGAACCGGTTCTGTCGCTGTCTTCGGCAGCTGAGCCGCAAGTCACTTGATGATCTGGATGTGGCAGCGGGTCCCGGGCGCGGCTGTGATGCGCTCGTCGCCCGTGACGAGGACGGTCCCGGTCAGTTCCGCCAGGGCTACATAGGCCGCGTCGTACGGAGTGAGGTTAGCGCGCAGTTCCCACATGCGCGGGAGCAAGGGCGGCAGGTGCCATCGGTCGACGGGAAGCACCATCAAGTCGACGATCAGGTCCGCCGCTGCGGCGCCGTCGAACTTCCGGCCGCGGACCAGGCCCCGAAGGGCGCTGAGCACCTCGGCGTCGAAAATCGACGGAACCTGGAAGACCGCGTCGGTCACGGACAGCAGGTCGGCCGCAGGACTCCCCGGCTCGGTCAGCGCGGTCACCGCGACGGATGCGTCGAGAACATATCCGCTCACGGGTCCTGCCGGCGATCTCGCGCGGCGCGCACCGCGGCAACGGCGTCGCCCATCGTCACCGCGGACCCGGTGGCCTTCGCCCGGGCCTGCGCCCGCCTGACGATCTCGGCCATGCTCGGCCGCTCGGCCAGCTTGCTCAGCTCACCTAGCAGGAACGCCTGCATTGACTGCCCGGCCGCTGCGGCCTTCCTGGCAAGCTCGTCCCGGACAGATTCCGGGACATCCCTGACCTGAATCAATGCCATGTATTCATTATGCATAATGAATGCGGGCTTGTCGACGCGGCTAGCCCGGACGGGCCTCCACGGCGGCAGCAGAGGGCGGGAAGGCATAGTTATTAGCGCTCTGGCGGTATCGGCGTGCCTCGGCATCTGATGTACAATCGTTCAGGAAACAGGCATCACCGGTATGGAGGAACCGATGTCGCGGACGATGGTTGACCTGGATGAGCAGGCGCTGTCCCTGGCCAGCGAGGAGCTAGGCACAAGGAGCAAGGTAGCGACCGTGAACGCTGCCCTGCGCCGGGTGGCGAATCAGCGGGCCGCTGCCCGGATGCTCGAGCTCCTCGACGAGACCGGCGCTGACTTGTCCGATGAGGCGCTGCGCGGGGCATGGAAGGACGGCGGGCGCGGTTGAGCGTGCTGCTCGCGGACAAGTCCGCGCTGGAATGGGCAAGGCGGGACGCTCGCGCCCGGGCGGCGTTCCTGAGCCTGCGCACCGCGCACGTCATCGCCGCGTGTCACGTGACGGCCCTTGAGATCTGCTACTCCGCGCGGAATCAGGCAGATCTGGAGGCTCTCCTCGCAGGCCAGCGGGCGCTGGAGTGGCTGCCGGTCGGCGAGGCGGTGATGGACCGGGCGCTTGAGGTCCAGCGACTGCTCGCCGCGCGCAGCGGCAACGGTCACCGCCGCCCGATCCCGGACCTGATTATCGCCGCGACCGCCGAACTCCACCAAGCCGAGGTTCTGCATGTCGACAGCGACTACGACATGATCGCGGAGGTCACCGGCCAGGTGGTGCGGCGCCTGTTCGACCCGCAGCGCTCATAGCCGCGCAGCGTGCCCGGCGGCTTGCGCGAAGGTCAGAAAACCGTCCGTATCCCCTGGTTAGGGGCGGCTCCTGCGGGCTACACTCTCGCTGGCATGCGGCTTGGTTACAGTCTCGGATCGGTGGGCGCCATCGGCGCGGAGCCGGCGCTCTATGCCGAGCATGCGCGAGCAGCCGAACGACTGGGCTATGAGTCGGTGTGGTCAGCGGAGGCGTTCGGCACCGACCCGCTCGGGCTGCTCGGCTGGCTCGCCGCGCAGACCTCGGACATCCGCCTGGGCGCCGGCGTGCTGCAGATCTCCGCGCGCAGCGCCGTGACGGCCGCGATGAGCGCGGCGACCCTGGCGCAGCTCTCCGGCGGGCGCTTCAAGCTGGGCCTGGGCACGTCGGGACCCAAGGTCGTCGAGGGCTGGCACGGGCAGCCCTACGGCCGGCCGTTAGCCCGGATGCGTGACTACGTGGCCGTGCTGCGCATGGCGCTGGCCGGCGAGCCGGTCAGCTACCGGGGCGACACGGTCACCCTGCCCATATCCGGCTCCGGCGCGGAGCCCATGCCGCTGCTCGTGCCGGCCACGCTGCCTCGCGTGCCCGTGTACCTGGCCGGGCTCGGGCCGAAGGCGATCGCGCTGGCTGGCGAGCTTGCCGACGGCTGGCTGGCCATGCATCATCCGCCGGAATCGGTGGCCGCCAGTCGTGCCTGGCTGGCGGCCGGGGCGGAGCGGGCCGGGCGCTCGCTGGATGGTTTTGACGTCGCCGCCATGGTGCTTGTCCTGGTCGAACCTGACCTGGAGCTCGCGCGTGACCTGATGCGGCCCTCGCTGGCGCTGCACCTGGGCGGCATGGGCACAGCCGCGGTGAACTTCTACAACGCGCTGGCGGGCAGGCTCGGCTTCGGCGAAGCGGCGGCCGCGGTCCAGGACGCCTACCTGGCGGGCCGTCACGACGACGCGGTCGCGGCGGTCACGGACGAACTCGTGGACGGCATGACGATCGCCGGCGGGCCAGAACACGTGCGTGAGCGGCTAGCCGCCTACCAGGACGCCGGGACCGAAACGTTGATCGTCACGCTGGTGTCGCCCACGCCGGGGCTTCGGCGCGACCAGCTGGAGTGGATCACCGAGCTGGCGCCAGATCCTTGACATCGGGCCGCCCGAAGGTCTTCTATTAGAAACATATATGGTATTTTGCGAGCTATAGCTAGGCGATGAGATCGTGACCTCCGCCATTCGCCGGTGGCCGCTGTCGGCGGCGCAGCGCAGCGTCTGGCTTGGGCACCAGCTTGACAGTTCCTCTGCCGCCTTCAATATCGCCGGCTACTACGAGATAACGGGTCCGCTCGACGCGCGGGTCCTTGCCGAGGCCTGCGACACGGTCATCAAGGAGACCGGGGCACTGCGGCTCCGTTTCGTCGATGGTGACGAGGTGTGGCAGGTCATCGACGACGAGGTTCCGGTGCACCTGGAACTCGTCGATTTCACCAGCAGTCAGGATCCCGGAGCGAGCGCACGCGCCTGGATGCGGGCAGATCTCGCGAAGGCGGCTGATTTACGGCGCGGCGGCCTGTTTTCCATGGCTCTGCTCGGGCTTTCGGCCGGACGTCACATCTGGTACCAGCGCTGCCATCACATCAGCGTCGACCATCTTGGATTCGGCTTGATCAGGAAGCGGATCGCGGATCACTATTCGGCGATCATGGCGGGGAAAGCAAAAGGCACGCTGCCGCCTGTGCCGCCGTTTTCCGTTCTGCTTGAGCAGGATCAGCTTTACGCGGCCGGCCAGGATTTCGCCGATGACCAGCGGTACTGGCGGCGGCGGTGCGCAGGCCTGCCGCCGCCGATCAGGCTAGGGCGAGCCGTCGCGGATGAGTCCCGGACGGGCATCTGGCGGGCGGAAGCCGCCATCGGCGCCGACGGCGCGCAGCAGGTGCGCCGGTCGGCGGAACAGAGCGGGGCGTGGCCGGCGGCGCTGGCGGTGGCGGCAGTGGCGGCGTATTGCCACCAGCTGACCGGCGTCACCGACGTCGTCCTCGGCCTCGTGGTTGCTGGCCGCCAGTCGGCCGAGGCCGCGCAGGTGCCCGGCATGACGGTCAACATCGTTCCGCTTCGGCTGGACGTGACCGGCCAGCTGACGTTCGGCGAGCTGATCGCCGCAGTCGGCAGCGAGATCTGGGACGCCCTCGAGCACCAGCGCTATCCGGGCGAGCTGCTCAGGGCCGGCCTGCCGGGCCGCGATCGCGCCGAGCCGTTGTTCGGGCCGGTGGTCAACATCGTGTCGTTCGGCGACGAGCCGGAAATGTACGGGTGTGAGCTGGCCGGTCACCTGATGTCGCGCGGCCCGGTCGCCGACTCGGAGTTCAGCGTGGCCGACACGCAAGGCGGCGGCCTCAGGGTTGAGGTGGAAGCGAGCGCCGGACGATATGACCTTCAGGAGGCCGCGGCGCACTGCCGCAGGTTCGCCGGCTACTTGATGAAACTGGCGGCCGACCCGTCGCGGCAGGTGGCCGACGTGGACGTGCTCGATGAGGCGGAGCGGCGGCAGCTGCTGGCGCAGTGGAGCGGTGCGGCAACGGTGCTCCCGGGGACGCCGGCAGGGACGCCGGGGGGATCGACGCTGGCCGGCCTGTTCGCGGCGGCGGCGGCACGTGACCCGGGCGCGGTCGCGGTCGAGTGCGGAGACCGGCGGCTCGGCTACGGTGAGCTGGACGCGGCGTCGTCGCGGCTGGCGCGGCTGCTGCTGGCGCGCGGGGCGGGCCCGGAGCGGCTGGTGGCACTGCTGCTTGATCGTTCCGCGGACCTGGTGACGGCGGTGCTCGGCGTGCTGAAGGCGGGCGCCGCGTACGTGCCGGTTGACCCGGAGTACCCGGCGGCGAGGGTGCGGTTCGTGCTGGCCGACGCGGAACCGGTGTGCACGGTGGTGACGGCGGACCTGGCGGCACGTGCGCCCCGTGATGCCGCCGCGTCGCTGGTGGTGCTGGACGATCCGGATGTGGCCGCAGAGCTGGCAGGCTACGGCGCCGGGCCGGTATCCGACGCCGAACGGGGCGGGCCGCTGCTCCCGCAGCATCCGGCCTACGTGCTGTATACCTCAGGGTCGACCGGCGTCCCCAAGGGCGTGGTCGTACCGCACCAGAACGTGGTGAGCCTGCTGGCCGCGGGCAAGCGCCGCCTGCGCTGGCGTGCTGACGACGTGTGGCTGCTATTTCACTCCTTCACCTTCGACTTCTCGGTCTGGGAGATGTGGGGGGCACTGTCGTCCGGAGGACGCCTGGTCGTCGTCCCCTACCTAGACAGCAGATCCCCCGACCGGCTGCTGCGGCTGCTGGCGGACGCCGGGGTCACCGTGCTGAACCAGACGCCGTCCGCCTTCTACCAGCTGGCGCGCGAGGAAGCGCGCGAGGAGCACGGCAACAGCGGGCAAGACGACGGCGGGCTGGCCGTGCGGCAGGTGGTGCTCGGCGGCGAGGCACTTGAGCCCCGGCGGCTCGACGGCTGGTTCGCCCGCCACGGCGACCGCGGCCCGGCGCTGGTGAACATGTACGGGATCACGGAAACCACAGTGCACGTGACCTGGGCAGAGCTGGGTCCCGCCGACCGGGACGCCAGCATCGGCCGTCCGCTCGACGGCGTCAGCGTGTTCGTGCTCGACGCGCGGCTGCGGCCGGTACCCGCGGGCGTGGTGGGCGAGCTGTACGTGGCCGGGTGGGGCCTGGCCCGCGGCTACCTGGGGAGGCCGGCCCTGACGGCCGAGCGGTTCGTGGCCTGCCCGTTCGGGTCTGCCGGGAAGCGGATGTACCGGACCGGCGACCTGGCGCGGTGGACCGTGAGGGGGACGGGGAGGCGGGCGGCGGGCGGCTCATATTCGCGGGCCGGACCGACGATCAGGTGAAGGTGCGCGGGTTCCGGGTGGAACTTGGCGAGGTGCAGGCCGTGCTCGGGTCGCATCCGGCGGTGGCCGAGGTGGCGGTGACCGTGCGCCGAGGACGCGCCTTTTGACCGGCGGCTGATGGCCTACGTGGTGCCGGTAGCCGAGGCGGACGGGGCCGACGCTGCGGGAGTGGCTGGCCAGGCGGCTGCCGTCCTTCATGGTCCCGTCGGCGGTGGTGACCGTGGACGAGCTGCCGCTGACCGTGAACGGGAAGGTAGACCGGGCCGCGCTGCCCGTGCGCCTGACGTGAAAGCCCCGCCGCCCGGCGGCCGGGGGGCCAGCGGCCCGGCCGAGGAGATCCTGTGCGCCGTGTTCGCCGAGGTGCTCGGGGCGGCGCAGGTCGGGGTGGATCAGGGGTTTTTCGAGCTGGGCGGGGACAGCATCCTGGCGATCGGGCTGGTGTCCCGGTCCCGGCGGGCTGGCCTGGTCATCTCGGTGCGGGACGTGTTCGAGCAGCGGTCGGTGGCGGCGCTGGCCCGGGTCGCGCGGGCGGTACCGGACGCGAACGGCGACGCGGGCGCGCGGGCCCGGATGCGGGCGCCGACGGGACGGGCATCGTGCCAGTGACGCCGATGATGGCGTGGCTGGCGGAGCTGGGCGGCCCCGCGGCGGATTACCGCCAGTCCGTCCTGGTGCGAGTCCCGGCCGGTGCGGGACTTGCGAGAGCTGGCCGGAGCGTTCCAGGCGGTGGCGGACCGGCATGACCTGCTGCGGGCCCGGGCGTGGTGCGAAGAAAGGCGCTGGCGGCTGGAGGTGCGCCCGGCCGGGGCGGTGCGGGCGAGCGGCTGGCTGCGGCGGGTAGCCGTGGCCGGGCTGGACCCGGCGGCGCGGCGGGAGGCGGTGGCGGCGGCAGGCGCGGCCGCGACGGCCCGGCTGGATCCCGCGGCCGGGGTGATGGCGCAGGCCGTGTGGTTCGATGCCGGCCCCCGGGAGCGGGGATGGCTGCTGATAGTGATCCATCACCTCGCGGTGGACGGCGTGTCCTGGCGAATCCTGCTGCCCGACCTGGCGGCGGCATGGCAGGCGGAAGGGCTCGAGCCCGTGCCGGTCTCCTTCCGGCGGTGGGCCGGGCTGCTGGCCGCGCGGCGGCCGACGACGAGGCTGGCCGAACGCGAGCTTCCGGGGTGGCGCGAGGTGCTGGCCAGACCGGATCCCGCGCTGGGCGGGCGGCGGCTTGACCCGGAGACCGACCACCCGCGTACCCGCCGCTCGCTGTCGGTCCAGGTGCCCGCGCAGGTCTCGGCCGGGTTGCTGGCGGAGGTGCCGGCGGCATTCCACGCCGGGGTCAACGACGCGCTGCTGGCCGGGCTCGCGGTGGCGGTCGGCTGGTGGCGGCGGCGCCAGGGCTGGTCCGATGGCACCGCGGTGCTGGCTGACGTGGAAGGGCACGGCCGTGACGAGGACCTGGTTCCCGGGCACGGACCTGTCCAGGACGGTGGGCTGGTTCACCAGCATGTACCCGGTCAGGCTCGATCCCGGCGCGGTGGACTGGGGCGCAGGTCTGCGCGGGCCGCGCGGACGCGGGCCTGGCGGTCAAGCGGGTCAAGGAACAGCTGCGGGCCATCCCCAGGCACGGGACCGGATTCGGGCTGCTGCGCTACCTGAACCCGCGAACCGGCGCCGGAGCTAGCCGCCCTGGGCCAGCCCGCAGATCGGGTTCAACTACCTGGGCCGGTTCACGGCGGTCAGCGCGGGACCGCGACTGGGAGCTGGCGCCCGAGCCAGGGGCGACCGGGCGGCGGTGCGCTCAGCGGCGGAGGCGCGATCGCACTGGCGCACGCGGTCGAGGTCAACGCGGTCGCTGTCGACCGCGGCCAGGGCCTGGTGATCGAGGCCACCTGGTCCTGGGCCGGAGCCCTGCTCACCGAGCATCAGGTCACCGAGCTCGCGCACGCCTGGACGGCCGCGCTGCGCGGCATCCACAGCCATGTCACGGCCGGCGGTGGCGGACGGACCCCATCCGATCTTCCCTTGCTGAACCTCACCCAGGAAGACCTGGACGGCCTGGAGTCCGGGCCGCGACGAGCGAATTCATGACACCAGGCGCTCAGACACCAGACGCGGAGCTGAGAAATGGCGCAAGACCCGATCGAGGATGTCCTCCCGCTGGCGCCGTTACAGCGAGGCCTGCTGTTCCATGCCCAGCTTGGCGATCGGGACCTCGACGTCTACACGGCGCAGGTCCGCCTCGACCTCGCCGGTCCGCTCAACGCCGGCAGGCTCGCCGCGGCCGCGGCGGCGCTGCTCAGGCGGCACGCCAGCCTGCGGGCCGGGTTCCGCGTCCTGGCCTCGGGTGAGCCGGTGCAGGTGATCTCCCGCGAGGTGACGCTGCCGTGGCGCGAGACGGACCTGTCCGGGGCCGGCGACCAGGAAGCCAGAGCGCAGGCCGTGGCGGCGGAGGAACGGGCGGCCAGGTTCGACCTGACGAGGCCGCCGCTGTTGCGGTTCGCTCTGATCGGGCTAGGCGGGCGACGGTGGCGCCTGCTGCTGACCGGCCATCACATCCTGTGGGACGGCTGGTCTACCTGGGTGCTGATGACCGAACTGCTCAGGCTGTACGCCTCTGCCGGGGATGACGCCGGATTGCCGCCGGTCCCCCCGTTCCGCGACTACCTGGCCTGGCTGGCCGGACAGGACGAGCAAGCGGCGCGGGACGCGTGGCGGGAGGCGCTGGCCGGAGCCGAACCGTCGCTGGTATGCCCCGGCGACGCCGTCCCGCCGTCCGCGCTGCCAGCCAGCGTACGGCAAAGATGCCCCGGCGCTGTCGCGACTGGCTCAGGAAACCGGGGTGACGCCCGCCGTCGATCGTGCGAGCCGCGTGGGGTCTGGTGCTGGGCTGCATTGCTCGGCCGCGATGATGTCGTCTTCGGGGTGACGGTGTCCGGCAGGCCGCCGGAGATCCCGGCGGTCGAGTCCATGGTCGGCCTGTTCATCAACACGATCCCGGTCCGGGTCCGGACCCGGCCGGACGAGTCCGTGCGGCAGCTGCTGGGCCGGCTGCGGGACGAGCAGGCCGGGCTGGTCGCGCAGCGAGCACCTGGGCCTGCCTGAGATCCAGCGCGCCGCCGGAGCGGGAACCCTGTTCGACACCGTGATGGTGTTTGAGAACTACCCGAACATCGGCATGGCCGGGCGCGATCAGCCCAGATCCCCTGATGGCTTGCGTGCCGTCGGCGTCGACGTGGCCGACGCCACCCACTACCCGCTCGCCCTGATCGCGATACCCGGCCAGAGCCTGCGATTGAAAGGCCGAAGGCGCGGGGGGTGCGGGGGTCGTCCCCCCGCGGGCTAACACTGAGGCTGGACTACCAGCCCGCGCTGTTCGAGCAGGCGGACGCGGAACGACTGCTTGACCGGCTGGTGCGGCTTCTTGGCCAGATGGCCGCGGACCCGTCGAAGCCCGTCGGCGACCCTTGAGCTGCTCGAAGCGGCCGAGCGGCGGCTGGTCACCGAATGGGGCCAGCCAGCGACCGAGCCGCGGCTCGGCAAGACGCTGCCGGCGCTGTTCGCCGAGCAGGCGGCGCGTACCCCGGAGCGACGGCGGTGGTCTTCGGCGCTGACCGGCTCAGCTACGCCGAACTCGACGCGGCGTCCAGCCGGCTGGCGCGGTTCCTGCTGACGCGCGGTGCCGGCCCTGGTCGGCTGGTCGGGCTGATGCTGGACCGTTCCGCGCAGCTCATCGTCACGGTCCTGGCCGTCATCAAGGCTGGCGCAGCCTATCTGCCCGTTGACCCGGCGTACCCGGCCGCCCGGATCGGATTCATGCTGGCCGACGCCGACCCGGTGTGCATGGTGACCAGTACCGGCCTGGCGTCCAGGCTGGCCAGGGAAGCGGGCGTGCCGCTGGTGGCCCTGGACGCGCCGGACACCGTCGCCGAGCTGGCGGCCTGCGGCGATGCGCCGGTGACCGACGCCGATCGGGGCGGATCCCTGCATCCCGAGCATCCGGTCTACGCGATCTACACCTCCGGATCCACCGGCGTGCCGAAAGGCATCCTGATGCCGGCCGGCTCCGTGATCAACCTGCTGAGCTGGTATGCGCAGCTATTTCCCGGCTGGCCAGGACACGGTCGTCGCGCAGTTCGCCACGATCAGCTTCGACATGGCCGCCCAGGAGATCTTCTCGGCCCTGCTCTCCGGCAAGACGCTCGCGGTCATGCCAGCCGAGGTTCAGCGCAGCCCGGCCGACCTGGTGCGATGGCTACAGGCACAGCATGTCAACGAGCTGTGCGCGCCGAACCTCGTCATCGGGATGCTCGCCGCGGCCGCCGATCGACCAGCGGGCTGACCTCCCGGAGCTGCTCGACGTGGCCCAAGGCGGCGAAGCGCTGACGGTCAGCGAGCAGGTCCGGGAGTTCTTCGGCCGGATCCCCGGCCGCGTGCTGCATAACCAGTACGGCCCGGCCGAGGCATTCGTGGTCATGACGACCGGCGCCGCTGCGCGGCGATAGCGCCAGCTGGCCGCGGCTCCCGCCCATCGGCAGGCCGGTTCCCGGCGTGCGGGCGTTCGTGCTCGACGGCTGGCTGCGCCTGGTGCCGCCCGGGGTGACCGGCGAGCTGTACCTCGCGGGTGCGTGCCTTGGCCAGGGATATCTAGGCAGGCCCGGGCTGACGGCGGAGCGGTTCGTGGCGTGCCCGTTCGATGGTGCTCGCGGCGCGGGGCAGCGGATGTACCGGACCGGGGACCTGGTGCGGTGGACAGTGGGAGGGGAACTGGCGTTCGCCGGGCGGGCCGATGACCAGGTGAAGGTGCGCGGGTTCCGGGTGGAGCCCGGCGAGGTAGAGGCGGCGCTGACCGCCCACCCGGAGGTCCGCCAGGCGGCCGTGGTGGTGCGGGAGGACCGCCCGGAGGACCGGCGCCTGGTGGCGTACGTCGTGCCGGCCGGAAGACGGCGGCAGTCGCCGGGGGGCTGCGCGACTGGCTGGCGCGATCGGCTGCCGGAGTTCATGCTGCCGTCGGTGGTGGTGCCGATCGCCGAACTGCCGCTGACCGTGAACGGGAAACTGGACAAGGCGGCGCTGCCCGCGCCCGCTGAGCATCTCATCACGTCAGGGCGCAGGCCGCGGGGGCCGGCGGAGGACGTGCTGTGCGGGCTGTTCGCCGAGGTGCTCGGCGTGGGCCGGATCGGGGTCGATGACGGCTTCTTCGAGCTGGGCGGCGATAGCCTGCTGGCGATGCGGCTGGTGTCGCGGGTCGGCCGGACTGCTGGGCGCGGAGGTGCCGGTGCGGGCGCTGTTCGATGCGCCGACGGTGAGCGAGCCTCGCGCGGTGGCTGGAGTCCGCGTCGGGCCGGGTCCGGCCGCCGATGACAGCCGGCATCGGCCGCGCGGCGCACGACGGTAGCTCCCGTTGTCCTCCGGGCAGCAGCGGCTGTGGTTCCTCAGCCGGCTCGAAGAGCGCAGTGGCTGTGTACTCGCTTCCGGTGGGCCTGCGGCTTGCGGGTGATCTTGACGTCGGTGGCGCTGGCGGCGGCGCTGGCCGACGTGGCGGGCCGGCATGAGCCGTTGCGCACGGTGTTCGCTGAGGCGTGATGGGGTGGCCGGGCAGCGGGTGCTGCCGTTCGGGGCGGGACCGCCGCTGGAGTCCGTCGAGGTGGCCGGTGCGGAGGAATTGCCCGGGCTGATCGGCGACGGCCATGGGGCGGGGGTTCGACCTGGCGGCGGAGGTGCCGTGGCGGGCGCACGTGTTCCGGCTGGGCGAGCGGGAGCATGTGCTGCTGCTGGTGCTGCATCACATCGCGTGCGATGGCTGGTCGCTGCGGCCCGCTGGCCAGGGACTCTGTCGGTAGCGTACGCGGCGCGCCGGGCGGGGCAGGCGCCGTCGTGGCCGCAGTTGCCGGTGCGGTACGCCGATTACGCGATGTGGCAGCGGGAACTGCTGGCCGGCCCGGCCGGGCCGGGAGCAGCTGGAGTTCTGGCTGGAGCGGCTGAAAGGCCTCCCGGAACGAATCGACTTGCCCGGCAGCAGAGCGCTTCCTGCCGTGGCCTCGCACCGGGCAGGGGTGCTGGAGTTCGGGGTTCCTGCGCAGGTGCACGCGGGGCTGGCGCGGGTGGCGCGTCTGGCCGGGGCCAGCGTGTTCATGGTGGTGCAGGCTGCCCTGGCGGTGCTGCTGTCCCGGCTGGGGGCGGGGACGGACGTGCCGGTGGGGGTGCCGGTGGCGGGGCGGGTGGATGCGGCGCTTGATGACCTGGTGGGGATGTTCGTGAACACGCTGGTGCTGCGCACCGACGTGTCGGGTAATCCCCGGTTCAGCGAGCTGGTCGGGCGGGTGCGCCAGGCGAGCCTGGCCGCGTTCGAGCACCAGGACCTGCCGTTCGAGAAGCTGGTGGAGGAGCTGAACCCGGTCAGGTCCCTGGGCTGGCACCCGCTGGTCCAGGTGCTGCTCACGGCCATGGACGACTCCGGCGACCTCGGCTTCGAACTGGCCGGACTCGAGGTCACGGCCGAGCGCGGCCTGCCAAGGGGCAAACGGACCGAGGCCGACCTGTGGTTCGGCGTGATCGAAAGCCGGGCTGGCGGACGGTGCGCCGGCCGGGATCGACCGCAGGCGTGGTCTACAGCGCCGATCTGTTCGCCAGGCAGGACGCCGAGCATCTCGTCCGGCGCCTGGAACGGCTGCTTGAGCAGGTCGCGGCCGACCCGTCGCGGCGGGTAGGCGACCTGGAGCTGCTGGACCGGGCCGGAGCGCGCGCGGATCCTCCGTGAGTGGGGTGACGCCGCGCCGGCGGTGCCGCCGGTGACGCTGCCTGAGCTGTTCGAGGCGCAGGCGGCGCGTACCCCGGACGCGCTGGCGGTTGAGTGCGCAGGCACGCGGCTGTCCTACCGGGAGCTAAACCAGCGGGCCAACCGGCTGGCCAGGCACCTGGCCGCGCAGGGAGCGGGCCCGGAGCGGATCGTGGCGGTGGCGCTGGAGCGGTCGGCGGACCTGGTCACCGCGCTGCTGGCCGTGGTCAAGTCCGGTGCCGCCTACCTTCCCGTCGACCTGGCGTATCCGCCTGCGCGGATCGAGTACATGCTGGCCGACGCGGCGCCCGCGATGCTGGTCACCCAGGCCGGGGCAGCAACGGCGGTGAGCGGCGCGACGCGGCCCGTCGTGCTGGACGATGCCGAGCTGTCGGGTTACCGCGATCATGACCTGACCGACGCCGACCGGGCCGCGCCGCTGCGGCCGGACCACCCGGTCTACGTCATCTACACGTCGGGATCGACGGGGACGCCCAAGGGCGTGGTGGTCACGCACGCCGGCATCGCGGCCCTGGCCCGCTCGCACGCTGACCGCCTCGGGATAGGAACGGACAGCCGGGTGCTCCAGTACGCGTCGTTCAGCTTCGACACCTCGGTGGTTGACCTGGTGATGGGCCTTGCCGCCGGGGCGGCCCTGATCATGGCGGAGGAGAAGCAGCGGTTGTCGGCGGCGGCGCTTGGCCGGCTGCTGGCGCGCGGGCGGGTGACGCATGCCACGTTGCCGCCTGGGCTGCTGGCCGTGCTTCCGGACGGGTGCCTGCCCGAGGGCATGACGCTGGTGGCGGCGGGGGAGGCGTGTCCTGGTGATGTGGTGGCGCGCTGGTCGGCGGGGCGCGAGTTGTTCAATGCGTACGGCCCGACGGAGGCGACGGTGTGCGCGACGCTGGCCGGGCCACTAGGCGCGGAGGTTAGCGGAGCGCCCCGGGAAGCACCGGGCGCGGAGGTTAGCGGAGCGCCGCCGATCGGGCGGCCGATAGCCGGGGTGCGGGCGTTCGTGCTTGATGAATGGTTGCGTCCGGTGCCTGCCGGGACGGCAGGCGAGCTGTACCTGGCCGGGTCCGGCCTGGCTCGCGGGTATCTGGGGCGGGCTGGGCTGACGGCGGAGCGATTCGTGCCGTGCCCGTTCCCTGGTGTTCGCGGCACAGGTGAGCGGATGTACCGGACGGGGGACCTGGTGCGGTGGACGCCCGCCGGTGACCTGATATTCGCCGGGCGGGTCGACGACCAGGTGAAGGTGCGCGGGTTCCGGGTGGAGCCTGGGGAGGTGGAGGCGGCGCTGACCGCGCATCCTCAGGTCCGCCAGGCGGCAGTGGTGGTGCGGGAGGACCGCCCGGGGGACCGGCGCCTGGTGGCGTACGTCGTGCCGGCGGGGAGCGGGGACGTGGCCGGGGCGCTGCGGGAATGGCTGGGCGAGCGGCTGCCGGAGTTCATGGTGCCGTCGGCGGTGGTGGCGGTTGGCAGAGCTGCCGCTGACCGCGAACGGGAAGCTGGATAAGGCGGCGCTGCCCTCGCCCGAGCACGCTGGGGGCGGTCACGGAAGGAGTCCGCGCGGGCCGGTCGAGGAGGTGCTGTGCGGGCTGTTCGCCGAGGTGCTGGGCGTGGGCCGGGTGGGGGTGGACGACGGTTTCTTCGAGCTCGGCGGCGACAGCCTGCTGGCCATGAGGCTGGTATCGCGGGTGCGCGCGGTGCTGGGCGCGGAACTGGGGGTGCGGGCGCTATTCGAGGCGCCGTCCCCGGTGGGCATGGCGCGCGCGGTGGAGGCGGCGTCGGGCGTGGTGCGCCCGCCGGTGACCGTCGCGGAGCACGGCGGTGAGCTGCCGTTGTCCTTCGGCCAGCAGCGGCTGTGGTTCCTCAGCCGGCTCGGCGGCGCCAGCGGGGCGCATTCCATCCCGCTGGCGCTGCGGTTGCGCGGGCGATCTTGACCCGGGTGCGCTGGTGGCGGCGCTGACCGATGTGGCCGCCGGCACGAGCCGCTGCGCACGATCTTCCCCGACACCGACGGCGTCCCCAGCCAGCGCGTGCTTCCAGCCGGGCCGCTGGCCCTCGAGGCGATGGCGGCGGATGAGCGGGAGCTGCCCAGCCTGGTGCGGGAGGCGGCCCGGCGGGGGTTCGACCTGGCGGCGGAGGTGCCGTGGCGGGCGCACCTGTTCGAGCTGGGGGGAAAGGAGTACGTGCTGCTGCTGGTGCTGCATCACATCGCGTGTGATGGCTGGTCGCTGGGCCCGCTGGCCAGGGACCTGTCGGCGGCGTACGCGGCGCGCCGGGCCGGGCGAGTGCCGTCGTGGCCGCCGTTGCCGGTGCGGTACGCGGATTACGCGGTGTGGCAGCGGGAGCTGCTGGCCGGCCCGGCGGGCCGGGAGCAGCTTGAATTCTGGCTAGAGCGGCTCAAAGAGCTACCGGAACGAATCGAACTGCCTCGCACCGGGTCGCGGCCGGCAGTGGCCAGCGACCGCAGCGGCGCCGCGCGACTGCGGATCGACGCTGACGTGCACATCGGCCTGGCCCAGATCGCGCGGGCCGCGGGCGCGAGCATGTTCATGGTGGTGCAGGCCGCCTTGGCTGTTGTGCTGTCTGGGCTGGGGGCGGGGACGGATGTGCCGGTGGGGGTGCCGGTGGCGGGGCGGGTGGATGCGGCGCTTGATGACCTGGTGGGGATGTTCGTGAACACGCTGGTGCTGCGTACCGACGTGTCGGGGAATCCCCGGTTCAGCGAACTTGTCCAGCGGGTGCGCCAGACTAGCCTGGCCGCGTTCGAGCACCAGGACCTGCCGTTCGAAAAACTGGTAGAGGAGCTGAACCCGCCCAGGTCCCTGGGCTGGCATCCCCTGGTCCAGGTCGCGCTGGCCTTCCTCGATGACCCCGATGACAGCTTCGAGCTGGCCGGGCTTGAGGTCCGGAGCGAACCCGAGCTGGTCGGGCCGACACCGATGCAGTTCGACCTGACCGTCAGCCTGGCCGAACGCCGCTCCGCGACCGGTGCACCGCAAGGGCTGGCCGGATGGCTGATCTATCGCGCCGACCTGTTCACCGCGGCGGAAACGGACCTGCTGGCCGACCGCCTCGCGCTGGTGACGCGCCAGCTCGCCGCCGACCCGAAGATAGCCGAGGTCGAGCTGCTGACCGAACCGGAACGGCTGCTGCTGACGCGGTGGAGCGCCGATCCGGAGTCGCGCAGCGCCACGGTGGTGCCGCAGGCCACGTTCCCCGAGTTGTTCAGCGCGCAGGCGGCGGGCACGCCGCAGGCGGCGGTGATCTGCGGCGAGGTCGCGCTTGGCTACGCGGAGCTTGACGCGTCGGCGTCGCGGCTGGCCCGGCTGCTTATCGGCAGGGGTGCCGGGCCGGAACAGCCGGTCGCGCTGCTGCTCGACCGGTCACCGGAGCTGATCACGGCCATCCTGGCCGTGCTCAAGGCGGGTGCGGCCTACCTGCCGCTGGACCCGGGCTACCCGGCCGAGCGGCTCGGGTTCATGCTGGCCGACGCCCGGCCGGTCTGCGTCGTGACGACCTCCGAGCTGGCCCGCATGCTCCCGTCGGCCCAGCTCGTCGCCCTTGATGACCCTGGCACCGTCTCCGAGTTGGCTGGCCAAGCCGCCGGGCCGGTGACAGACGCGGACCGGATCGCGCCGCTGCGACCAGAACATCCCGCCTACATCATCTACACCTCGGGATCGACGGGGACGCCCAAGGGCGTGATGGTCACGCACGCCGGGTTCGCGGCTCTGTCGGCGAGCCAGGCCGCCAGGTTCGGCGTGCGCCCGGGCAGCCGGGTGCTGCAGTACGCCTCTGCGAGCTTCGACGCCAGCTTCTGGGAACTGTGCATGGCCCTGCTGGCCGGAGCCGCGCTGGTGCTGGCCAGCGGACAGCCGGCGAGCTGGCGCCGGTCGGCGCTGGGCCGGCTGCTCGCGCGTCGGCAGGTGACCCATGCCGACCTTGCCGCCTGGTCTGCTGGCGGCGCTGCCCGACGGGTGCCTGCCGGCGGGCATGACCGTGGTCGCGGCGGGAGAGGCCTGCCCGGTGAGCGTCGTGGCGCGCTGGTCGGCAGGCCGCGAGCTTGTTCAATGCCTATGGCCCGACAGAGGCGACGGTGTGCGCGACGCTGGCCGGGCCACTCGGCGGCGGAGGTCTAGCGGAGGCGGCGCCGATCGGGCGGCCGCTGGCTGACCTGCGGGTGTTCGTGCTGGACGAGTGGCTGCGGCCGGTGCCGGCTGGGGTAGCGGGCGAGCTGTACCTGGCCGGGTCCTGGCCTGGCCCGCGGGTATCTGGGGCGGGCTGGGCTGACGGCGGAGCGGTTCGTGGCGTGCCCGTTCGGTAGCATGCGGGTGAGCGGATGTACCGGACCGGGGATCTGGTGCGGTGGACAGTGCGGGCGGTGAGCTGGTGTTCGCGGGGCGGGCTGACGATCAGGTGAAGGTGCGCGGGTTCCGGGTGGAGCCGGGCGAGGTGGAGGCGGCGCTGGCCGCCCACCCGGAGGTCCGCCAGGCGGCGGTGGTGGTGCGGGAGGACCGCCCGGGTGACCGGCGCCTGGTGGCGTACGTCGTCACGGTGACCCAGTCCGCCGTCCCGGCGAGGTCCGGTGAGATCGCCGGGAGCCTGCGGGAGTGGCTGGGCGAGCGGCTGCCGGAATTCATGGTGCCGTCGGTCGTGGTGCCGGTCGGAGCGCTGCCGCTGACGCCGAACGGGAAGCTGGACAAGGCGGCGCTGCCGTCGCCGGAGCTCGCCGGGACCGGGTCGGGCAGGAGCCCGCGCGGGCCGGTCGAGGAGGTGCTGTGCGGGCTGTTCGCTGAGGTGCTCGGCGTGGGCCGGGTTGGCGTGGACGATGGCTTCTTCGAGCTGGGCGGCGATAGCCTGCTGGCGATGCGGCTGGTCTCGCGGGTGCGCGCGGTGCTGGGTGCGGAGCTGGGGGTGCGGGCGCTGTTCGGTGCGCCGTCCCCGGCTGGGATGGCCCGCGCGGTGGAGGCGGCATCGGGTCTGGTGCGCCCGCCGGTGAGTCGTCGCTGCACGCATGTTGGCGAGCCGCCGCTGTCTTTCGCCCAGCAGCGGCTGTGGTTCCTCAGCCGGCTCGGCGGCCGCAGCGGGCGTGTACTGCATCCCGCTGGCGCTGCGGCTGCGGGGTGACCTTGACGCGGGGGCGCTGGCGGCGGCGCTGGCCGACGTGGCGGGCCGGCATGAGCCGTTGCGGACGGTGTTCCCCGAGGCCGACGGCGTGGCCAGCCAGCGGGTGCTGCCGCCGGGGCAGGGACCGCCGGCTGGAGTCCGTCGACGTGGCCGGTGAGGAGGAACTGTCCCGGCTGGTCCGCGAGGCCATGGGGCGCGGGTTCGACCTGGCGGCGGAGGTGCCGTGGCGGGCGCACCTGTTCCGGCTGGCCGGACCGGGAGCACGTGCTGCTGCTCATGCTGCATCACATCGCCTGTGACGGCTGGTCGCTTGGCCCGCTGGCCAGGGACCTGGCGACGGCATACGCGGCGCGCCGGGCCGGGCGGGCGCCGTCGTGGCCGCCGCTGCCGGTGCGGTACGCCGACTACGCGGTGTGGCAGCGGGACCTGCTGGCCGGCCCGGCGGGCCGCGAGCAGCTGGAGTTCTGGCTAGAGCGGCTGAAGGGCGCTACCGGAACGCATCGAACTGCCGGGCAGCCGGCAACGTCCGGCCGTCGCCTCCCTCCGGGGACGAGTGGCTGGCCCTCCAGGTTCCGGCGCAGGTGCATGCGGCCTGGCGCGGGTCGCGCGGGCGGCGGGCGCGAGCATGTTCATGGTGGTGCAGGCCGGCCTGGCGGTGCTGCTGTCCCGGCTGGGGGCCGGGTCGGATATCCCGGTGGGGGTGCCGGTGGCGGGGCGGGTGGATGCGGCGCTTGATGACCTGGTGGGGATGTTCGTCAACACGCTGGTGCTGCGTACCGACGTGTCGGGCAACCCCCGGTTCAGCGAGGTTGTCGAGCGGGTGCGGGAGACCAGCCTGGCCGCGTTCGAGCACCAGGACCTTCCTTTCGAAAAACTGGTCGAGGAACTGAACCCGCCCAGGTCCCTGGGCTGGCATCCGCTCGTGCAGGTGCTGCTCACCGTCATGGACGACCCTGGGGGCGGCTTCAAGCTTCCGGGGCTCCGGGTCAGTCCCGAGACCCTTCGGGACGGCTCTGAGGTGTGGACCGCGTTCGACCTCACGTTCGGCCTGGCGGAACAACGCACGGCCAGCGGAGGCCCGGCCGGAATCACCGGCGGCGTCAGCTACAGCACCGGCCTGTTCGCCAGGCAGGACGCGGAGGGCCTTGTCCTTCGGCTGCAACGGGTGCTTGAGCAGGTCGCGGCCGACGCATCGCGGCGGGTGGGCGACCTGGAACTGCTGGACGAGCCTGAGCAGGCCCGCATCCAAAGCGATTGGAACGCGGCCGCCGCCAGGCCGCCCCGGCCAGCCCAGACACTGGCCGCGCTGTTCGCATCGTCGGCCGCCCGCCGGGGACAGGCGCTCGCCGTGGTGTGCGGGGAACGCACGCTGACTTACGCGGAACTGGACGCGGCGTCATCCCGGCTCGCGCGGATGCTGATCTCGCGGGGCGCGGGCCTGAGCGGGTGGTCGCGCTGGTCCTCGGCCGCTCGGCCGACACGATCGTGGCCATCCTGGCCGTGGCTAAGACCGGGGCGGCCTACCTGCCGGTAGACCCGGCCTATCCGGCCGAGCGCATCGCGTTCATGCTCGCCGACGCGGCCCCGGCGTGCGTGCTGACCGCTGGCGGAAGCGGCCCGGCGGCTGCCGCGGGATGCCGGGCCGGCGGTGGTGCTCGACGCTCCGGCCGTGGTCGCCGAGCTAGCCGGGTTCCCGGCCTCGCCGGTAGGCGACGAGGACCGGATCGCTCCGCTGCGGACCGCGCATCCCGCCTACGTCATCTATACGTCGGGATCGACGGGAACGCCCAAGGGAGTGACCGTCACGAGCGCCGGGATCGCGGACCTGGTGTGGTCGCAGCTCGAACGCCTCAAGATGGGACCGCATAGCCGGGTGCTCCAGTACGCGTCGTTCAGCTTCGATGCCTCAGTGAAGGATGTACTGCTGTCCATGTCCGCCGGGGCGGCGCTGGTCGTGGCGGACGAGGACCAGCGGCTGTCGGCGGTGGCACTCGGCCGGCTGCTGGCGCAGCAGAAGATCACGCACGCCGGCCTGCCGCCAGGACTGCTGGCCGCCATGCCTGACGGCTGGCTGCCCGAGGGCCTGACCCTGGTCGTCGCGGGAGAGGCGTGCCCGCCCGAGGTAGTCGCCCGCTGGTCGCCTGGCCGGCGGATGTTCAACGGGTACGGCCCGACCGAGACGACGGTGTCCACGTCGATGGCCGGGCCCTGGGCGCTGACGGCGGGCTGGCGTCCATTGGCGTGCCGCATTCCGGGTCCCGGGTGTACGTGCTCGACGACTGGCTGCGTCCCGTTCCAGCTGGCGTGACCGGTGAGGCGTACGTGGCGGGGAGATGCCTGGCGCGTGGCTATCTGGGCCGTCCCGGGTTGACGGCGGAGCGGTTCGTGGCGTGTCCGTTCGATGGTGTTCGCGGCACCGGACCGCGGATGTACCGGACCGGGGACCTGGTGCGGTGGACGCCCGGGGGTGAGCTGATGTTCGTGGGGCGGGCCGATGATCAGGTGAAGGTGCGCGGGTTCCGGGTGGAGCCCAGAGAGGTGGAGGCGGCACTGACCGCCCACCCCGAAGTCCGCCAGGCGGCCGTGGTGGTGCGGGAGGACCGCCCAGGGGACCGGCAACTGGTCGCCTACGTCGTTGGCGAGGACTCCGGCGGCGGGCTGCGGCCCGTGGCTGGCTGACCGGCTGCCGGAGTACATGGTTCCCTCCGCTGTCGTCATGATGAAGAATGGCCTTCCGCTGACCGTGAACGGCAAGCTGGACCGGGCCGCGCTGCCGCCGCCAGAAGCCGTCCGCGCCCGGCACCGCGCCGCCCGCGGACCGGTCGAGCACACGCTGTGCGGGCTGTTCGCCGAGGTGCTCGGAGTGGAGCGGGTCGGTGTCGACGACGGCTTTTTCGAGCTGGGTGGCGACAGCCTGCTGGCCATGAGGCTGGTCTCGCGGGTGCGCGCGGTGCTGGGCGCGGAGATTGGCGTGCGTGCCCTCTTCCAGGCGCCGGCGCCCGCCGAACTGGCCGCAGCGATCAGTGACCCGGGCGATCAGCAGACGCTTGACGCGGCGATCCCGCTGCGCCGCCGCGGCACTCTGCCCCCGCTGTTCTGCGTCTACCCCGGATTCGGCCTCGCCTGGGCGTACGCGAGCCTGCTGCGGCATCTTGATCCTGATCAGCCGGTCTACGGCCTCCAGGCCCTCGGCATCGGCGCAGGGCAGAAGCTGCCGGGTTCGTTTGACGAGCTGATCCAGGCCCACGTGAACGACATCCGCTCGGTGTTCCCTGACGGCCCGTACCACCTGCTCGGCTGGTCATCCGGCGGCGTCATCGCGCACGCAATCGCGCGGATGCTCGAACAAGACGGGGCGCGAGTCGGCGTCCTGGCCATGCTGGACTCTCACGCGGTGCCGGGCTCCGACCCTGCCAGCCCGGACGGCGACCTCGACGCGATCGTCAGGTCCGGGCTGGCCGGAGACGCCGCCTACCAGGATTTCCTGGCCGGCATGCGGGACAGCCTGCGCGAACTCTACGAACCCGTCGCCGCGCTCGACGACGCGGAGTTCTCCGCCGTCATGCTGGCCGGGGTCAACGCTCTCCGGCTGCTGCGCCCGCCGGACGGAACCTACCGAGGGAACCTGCTGTACTTCGCGGCGCGCGACCCGGCAGCCTCCCCCGGCCGGCAGCCCTCGGCGGCCGATGCCTGGCTGCCCTACATCGGAGGCCGCATCGAGGTCCGCGATGTGGCCGTCGAACATAGCGGAATGCTTCAGCCCGGGTCGCTCGCCGTGATCGGCCCGGTCCTGAAGCTCGCACTCGCCCGTGAGGTGCCGCATGAGTAGGCAGTCAGCCGGCCCGCCCGATCCGCCCGCGGACCTGAACCCGGCGAACCCGGGGCTCTATTCGCAAGGCGACCAGCACAAGCTGTGGCGCTGGCTCAGGGCGAATGATCCGGTGCGCTGGCAGCCGCCGACCGAACTGCCGGGATTCTGGATCCTGACCAAGTACGAGGACCTGCGCACGGTGTGCCGCGATCCCGCGACGTTCAGCTCGGCCAAGGGGATACTGCTGCGGCCAGAGGAACTCGGCAGCGATCCGGGCGGCGGGCGGACGCTGGCGCTGACCGACCCGCCGCGCCACCGGCAGCTCAGGGCGCTCGTCGATGACTGGTTCGCGCTTCGCTCGGTACGGGCGCATGGAAGCGGAGATGCGGCAGGTCACCTCCGAGGTGGTGGCCGATGCGGTGGAGCGCGGGAGCTGTGATTTCGTCAGCGACGTCGCTGCTCGTGTCCCGCTCTTCGTCAGTTGCAAGATGATGGGTGTCCCGCGCGCGGACTGGGAGCGCTTGTTCGCGCTCACTAACGATGCGTTCGGCACGGGCGACGCGGTGGTGCAGCGGCTGGCGCACCTGGACCTGCTCCAGTATTTCGAGGACCTGGCCGACGCGCGCAGGAAGCACCCGGCCGATGATCTCGTGACCGTCCTGGCCACGGCGGAGATCGACGGCGAGAAGCTCACCCCGGATGAGCTGGTACTGGACTGCGACAACCTGCTCGTGGGCGGCACTGAGAGCACCCGGATCACCGCCGCCGCCGGCATGGTGGCGTTCTTCGACAATCCCGGGCAGTGGCACGCGGTGTCGCAGGATCGGTCCCTGCTGCCGGGCGCCGTCGAGGAAGTGCTCCGCTGGACGTCGGTCGCCACCCACCTGATGCGGGTGGCGACGAGGCAGGTCGAGATACGCGGCGCCGGCATCGCGGCCGGTGACCGGGTCACGGTGTGGATCCCGTCGGCCAACCGCGATGAGGACGTGTTCGACGACCCGGACCGCTTCGACGTCAGCCGCAAGCCGAACCGGCACCTGGCCCTGGGCACCGGCGAGCACTTCTGCCTCGGCAGCACCCTGGCCAGGGCCGAACTGCGGCTCCTTTACGGCGAACTGCTCCGCCAGGCCGCCCGCATCGAGCCAGCCGGCGAGCCGGCCCGCCTGAACTCCATCGTCGTCAACGGTCCCGAGCGCCTACCCGTCACCTTCACCGCCCGCGCCTGAGCCCGGCGACGGCTATCGGTGGCAGTCTGGAGACATGAGCCATCCGGAGGCGGCAGGCCCGCGCAGGTACGCCCGGCCGTGCGTGCTGCCAGCGAGCCTGGAGTCGCTGACCGGCCCGGTCGGCGGCGTGGTCCGCTTGCCGCGTCACCTGGCCTGGTCGGGCAGCGCCGTCTATGACCTGGACAGCCCGGGACGGATCGTTGACCTGTACCGCACGGTGATCATCGAGGCGACCAGCCTGGAGGATCTGCACGCTTACCTGAACGCGCGGACGCTGCGGCGGTTGTGGTCCTACCTGTGGCTGCCTCCGGCTGTACGGCAGATGTGGCAGGCGCGGTTCGCTGACCTGGCGGCGATCGACGCGCTGGCCGCGTCGGCCTAGCGCGGCATCGTGGAAGAGGGCCACCGCAAGATCGCCCGGGTCGCGCTGGCGGCTGCCGGGAAGTTCAGCCTTGCCCTGGCAGGCGGCTACGTGATCCAGGCGCACGGCATCGGGTCGCGGCCCAGTGGTGATGTGGACATGTTCGTCAACTGGGCCTGCCGGGACGACTTCGACGACGCTGTGAACGCGGTCATAGGGCGCGCTGGAAGCAGAGGGAATGGGCGTCGCGGTTGTCGCGCGGGCTGAGACGTTCGCGCGGTTGCTCGTGACGGACCCGGCTGCCGGAGGCGAGCCGGACAAGGTCGAGGTCGCCGCGGACTGGCGCTCGCATGACCAGGTCACGCTCGAATGGCTACGGTGCTGGCGTGGCCCCTGCTAGCGCTGATCGTGCTTGTGACCTTCCGCAAAGGCATCAGTTCCTCTTTCCGGGCCGCGATCGAGGGCGCGCGGGTCAAGAGAGTTAAGGCAGGCCCAGCGGGAATCGAGATAGAACTTGAGACTACGATCGGCGCGGCCGGCCGGGACCTGGCGTCGGCTCTGGCCAGGCTTCCCCCGCCAGCTGCGGAAGGGCCGGTGCCAACAAGCCTGGTAGACCTGATCGACGAGGTCAATAAGGACCCCAGGGCAGGAATGCGGACGGCGTTCGATCTGGTACGGCGAGCCCTAGCGGAAGCGTATCCGCAGCTCGCAGCAGCTGGCCCCGATCAGCTGGTACCGGCCATGCGGAGTCTCGCACGCGGGGGTGAGCTGAGCGCAGAGGTAGAACTGCCGGTAGGGCTATAACTTCCTCATGCTGGCCGAAGGAGCCATCCACGTGATTCTCCGCAGCGTGCAACCAGCGGTTATCAGCGAACGATGGAGCGGCCGGTACAACAATGAATACCCCATCACATTGCAAATCCTCAGACGGAGCGGCGGCGAGTTTACCGGCCAGATGACCTATCCCAGCTCGGGCACTGTCACGCGCATCGCTGGCCAGATCAGGGCAGAGGCAAGAAACGGCGAACCGGTCATCATGACATGGAAAGAGACGGAATTCGTCAACAAGGGCAACCGCCGTATAGACCTGGACGGCCACTACGAAGCAAGCATATCCGGTAACGCAATGACCGGAAGATGGTACTACGAGAACAGCCGGAGAGTAGTCGCCGAATTCAACATGGAAGCAAGCACGAACTAATCCACCCCGTCATCGATCCACGCGCACGCTCGGCTCGTTCTGAACAGTTGACCGACTTTACAGCCGACTGACGGTGAACGCTCAGAACGGGAGTCATAGCGGATTAGCGTGGCAGGCCGAGCGCGCTGGCCGTGGCGGTGAGTGCCGCGATGTGGCCGTCGGCGCCGCCGAGGCGGGCGCCCATGGTGTTGACGGTGACGTGCGTGGCCCCGGCTGCCCGCCAGCGCCCGGCCTCTTCGGCGAGGCCGTCGGCGCGGTTCTCGCCCCAGCTGACGCGGCCTTCCATGCCGATCCGGGATGGGTCGCGGCCTGCCTCTTGCGCGGCCTGGCTGATGACCGCCATGGCCTCGTCCAGTTGCGGGCCGGGCGGTACCTGCGGGAACCAGCCGTCGCCCAGCTGGCCGGCCCTGATGTAGGCGGGCCGTGACCGGGCTCCGAACCAGACCGGGATGGGCCGCTGCGCCGGCAGCGGCGACAAACCGGCGCCGGTCACCTTCTCGTAGCTGCCCGCGAAGGTGACCGACTGCTCGGTCCACAGCCGCCGCAGCAGCGCCACCTGCTCGCTCATCCGGCGGCCGCGGTCGCTGAAGTCCTTGCCCAGCGCCTCGTACTCCACCGCGTTCCAGCCGAGCCCGATGCCGAGCCGGAACCTGCCGCCGGTCAGCAGGTCCACCTCGGCCGCCTGCTTGGCCACCAGCGCGGTCTGCCGCTGCGGCAAGATGATGACGCCGGTGACCAGCTCCAGCGACGTCAGCGCAGCCAGGTAGCCGAAGAGCACGAAGGGCTCGCGGAAAGTCGTGGAGACGTCATAAGGACCGTCCCAGCCCTGGTGCACCGCCGGATCGGCGCCCAGCACGTGATCATAGGCAAGCACATGAGAGAACCCGAGCCCCTCAGCCGCCAGCGCATACGCACGGACAGCGCCCGTATCATCGCCGATCTCGGTCTGCGGGAACACCACGCCGATCTCCACGGCTCGCAGCCTACCGCGACAAACCCGCCACACGGCCCGCCCAGCCCCGCGACGCCAGAACCCGGCCCCCGAACGCACCCCTTCCCAACTGGCCGGCCAAGACCGCACCATCCGGGAACACTCCACGATCTGCTCCGGCAACCCTGCGCGCGCACTGGGCTCGATCGGTGTGGACGAAGGCTGTGAGCCAAGTTTGGTCAGTCTGATCCAGAAACGGCTGATATGGATGAATCGAGATCTGGATTCCGGCTAGCTTCGCAACTTAGCATAACGAGTTTTTCGGCGTTGCTAAAAGGTTACGGAAAACATCCGGAATGAATGATGTGCGCTTAGCTTGTCTACGCGATCTTGCCAGATCAACTGGTCCATATTTGGCAGGTGTTGCGCGTGTCACGCGCACGCTGAATCGCGGCCTATAGGCAGGTCTCGTCCGAGCTTTACTGATGCGGTGATGTGTCGTATGCATTCGCAGTAACCGGCGAATAGCAGGGTGCGCGTCGACAAGCCATACTGGAGCCCGCGCTACGTCGATCGGCAACTGATTGCTGCTGACGCCTTGCCGGATGCATGATGCGTCACTGTGGCAACTACCTACGGTAATCGGTGTCTGCGATTCCGGATGGCTTCCGCTCGCGCGCTGTCCTGGCGTACTGCCACAGGTGGTTGAAGACGGCGAGCGTTCTCGCTAGCCGCTGGCGTTGTGGTTATTGAGTTGCGTGGCGGCGGCGGTCGAAGATGGCGACATATCGTCCCCCGTTTCGGGCAGCCAGGGCGTTTCGGCTGCCGCCGCAGGTCAGGTGACCTGCCAGGATGAGTTGGCCGTGATCGCGGCGGCCATCGCTTCCAGTACTGGGACGCCCTGGTCGCTGCTGGTCATGAACGCGGCAGCGTTCTGGCTGTGTACTGCGCCGAACATGGCACATTCATAGCCGTGGTTCTCGCCGCCGTGACTGAAGGTCCGGGCATTGCCGTCACCCGATACTCTCAAGCCCAGACCCCAGTCGCCGAGCTGAGGAGTCATCATGGCCCCGGCGAGCCTGGCCGGCAGCAGGGCGCCGGCCTGGCCTGCCGCAGCGGCCTGGATGGCCCGCGCCAGATGCAGCAGGTCGGTCGGCGTGCACCACAGTCCTGCGGCTGCATGTTCGGGATAAACCCGCCAGGTCTCCTCCCGGCCGAGTACATGGGGTGCGGCGGCGGCGGCCGGGTCCGGCTGGTCATAGCGGGCGGTCGTCATTCCCGCCGGCCGCAGAACCAGCTCTGCCGCGAGATCGGCGAACTCCCGTCCCGTGACGTCCTCAAGCAATTGCTGCAGGACCAGGTAGCCGCCGCCGGAGTACCGCCACTCCCGGCCGGCCGGGCCGTCCCGGCGAACCGCAGGGGTATTGCTTGGCGGCTGGCCGTCCAGCATGTCGGTCAGGCTCGGAAGCGCCTCGTCCTGCCGGTAGCCGGGAAAACCATGGACGGACAGCCCGCCGCCATGGGACAAGATGTGGCGCAGGGTAACGGGCCGGCCCCGGCGTCGCCGGGGAGCTGCCACGAGGTCAGGAACTGGTTCACGTCGGCATCGAGGTCCAGGCGGTCCTCGGCCACCAGTCGCAGCGCCACCATGGCGGCGACGGGCTTGCTGATCGACGCAGCCTGGAACACGGTGCTGGTTTGCGCGCCCCAGGCCGCGACGACCTCGTGCTGATCCACCGCCACCGCGATCGATGCGACCGGGACAGCATCGGGATCCGGGCGCGACCCGAACGCATCAGACAAGGAGGTAGCCAGGCTCATGACAGAGACCCTAGCTACGCCGCACGGCCGGGGTGCAGCGGCCCAAAGCTCAGGCCATCGAACGACTTACGTGAACCGCGGCGTCGAGGTCCTCAAGTTGTCTTTCAGGTTCGGTATGCGTCGCGGCGGTGCCGGACCGAAGGTATCTGGACTTGGCGCTTTGCCTCATCAATACGGTAGATGATCGGTATGTTCCGCGCCCGGCCGACTATCACCGGCCTTTCCTAGTCCTTGCATCGCGTAACTGGCCTGCAGCCAACCAGCGCGCCGAGGGCTCGTTCTGGCGTCGCTCTCCGTTTCGTGGCGAAGTTCAAGGGTCGGTACCGGAAGGTCGTCCTGGGGTGCGTCAATCGCAGTCATGGGAGTTAGGGCGGGACAGCGTGGTTCGGCTGGCAGCCATTTCGATCTCGCGCTGTGAGGCGGGGGCGGGACGGCACCGGGGTCAGCGGCAGCTGATGCTGATCTTTGCGTGAATGTGCCGGCTGGCGGCGGCAGGGTCGCCTTCACCTGCGGTGACGGTATCGTCGGCTGGGTGCCCGGTGAGAGCGTGCTGCGCAGGGAGCTGGATGGTCTCGGGCGCGGTGCGGGCATCTGCTCGGTGCGGCGGCTGTCCGGCGGGTACGCGGCGGATCCGTGGCTTGTCAGCTACGCCGACGGGACGCGCGTCGTGGGCAAGACGCTCGCTGGCGCTCCGGAGGATTTGTTCGTGGTCGAAGCCGGAGGGCTGGCCGCCCTGCGGGCCACCGGGCATGTGCGCACGCCTGAGGTGCTGGCGGTGACCAGGCGCCTGCTGCTCCTGCAGGAACTTCCGGCCCGGCAGGACACTGAGGCGGCCTGGGCTTCGTTCGCCGCTGACCTGGCCGGGCTGCACCGGCATACGGCCAGCCAGCGGTTCGGTTGGGAGCACGACGGCTACCTGGGCCGGCTCCCGCAGGTGAACACCTGGTCAGCGGACGGACATCAGTTCTTCGCCGGGAACCGGCTGCTGCGCTACCTCGGCGAGCCGCTCGCCGAGGCGGCGCTGACTGCCGCCGACCGGCGGGCGCTCGAGCATTTCTGCCTGCGGATGCCGGAGTTCATCCCGGCCATGCCCGCGGTCCTGACTCACGGCGACCTGTGGCCGGGGAACCTGCTCGGCGCGGCCGGCGGCATGGCCGTCATCGACCCGTCTGTCTCCTGCGGCTGGGCAGAGGTGGACCTGTCGATGCTGTGGAACTTCCAGTGCCCGCCGGCCTCGGATCGCTTCTTCGGCGTGTACCAGGAACTGAACCCCTCGCCGCCGGGATGGGCCGGGCGCATGCCGTTGCTGCATCTGCGCGAGCTCCTGAGCGTAACGGCTCAGGAGACTGACTCGGCACGGGCCGTGGAACGCATCCGCCAGGTACTCAAGCCCTTCTACCTGAATCAGGCACGTCCCGGCCCCGCCGGGAGAACGGCAAGAACGGCCGGCCGCGCACGACCCTGATCGTCACAGGCAGCGGCGGCAACTACTCACAGAGAACGGTCCTCGAAATTCAGCCGCGCGCATCTGGCTCGATCTGTTCCGAAGGCCGTCAGGCCTGGCTACACCTTGAGTGCACGTAATAAGCTTTTTCTGTGCGAACATCGACGCAGGGGGCTGTCGCCGTAATACTTGAATGGCTTCACCAGATTGACGCGCCGCTGACCATTCGCGAAGTGAGGTCCCGCGTTTATCTGCGCTGACACGGCGCGAACTGTGTGAGTGGTGTTCGTAGCCGGTCACGGGTGACCCCGCCCGTAGCATCACTGATGGCTCACCTGGCAGTTCAGGTCGGGCTGTTGTGGCACTGAAGCGCCGATGTCCGGCGATTCCGCAACCGCCTGGCCAGGGTTGAATAGCGTGCTGGAAGAGAATACCTCCCCCGACCCCCGTCCGTCAGCGACCGCGGCGCCATACCCGGTACCGTTTGCGTTGTTGAAGGTCTGCGGGCTGCCCGCGTAACGCCCGCTCTGGTCGGTGAAGGACACGACCAGGCCGGTCGGCAGCGAGGCCGGGCCACCCGTGTCGTTGACGAACGTGATCACGACTGCCAGGCCCGCATCGCCCCTGATGTCGTTGTCTGCGAAGTGCCGCCGGAAGTTGGCGCCGGTATCCGGCACGTAGTAGTCCACCGTGTTCGCGTCGTCGATGTACGTCACGTCAACCTGGCACGAGGCGATAGCCCAGGTGCCCGTGACACTGCCGCCGCCACCTGATGGTTGTGCTCCCGGCTGCCCGGACGGCGGACTGCTGGCTGCCCGCGCACCGTGATGCGTCGTGCTGGCGCTGCAAGCTGCTGCACCCACCACGATCCCGGCCGCGGCTATCGCGATGACGGTGCGCCTCATCCGCCGCACCCAGACTGGCCGCGCAAATCGCCGGCCATGCTCTTGCCGCAGGCGGTTGCGAAGACAGTGGCGCAGACTCTCGGCGAGCCCTTGACACCACCGACGTACGGCACATCGCACACCATGGCCACCCATTGTGCCCGGCCCAGCGATCGTCCTGAAGCTGAACGTCTCACCAGCCGGGACTGGTTCACGTCGGCGCCACCCGGTCGGCCAACTCCGCGATCCGCGCCTCCGCCTCCGTGATGGGTATAGCCTCCATAACGCCTAAAATACTGACCGGTCACTTAACAGGCCGGATTCCTGACCGCAGAGATCCGCTCGCCGGGGCACGCCCGCGGATCAGGGCCGTTCACCCACTCTTCGCGAGCCGGGGTGGCGTCGTCGAGTGGCACGGCCGCGCCCAGAACAAGGACGGCCGCCTGGTGCGTGCTCCGCTCGGTATGGGCGCTGGAAGGGGAGATGCGGCAGGTTACCTCCGAGGTGGTGGCCCAGGGCGGTAGAGCGCGGAAGCTGCGACTTCGTCAGCTGCGTTCGGCACGGGCGACGCGGTGGTGCAGCGGCTGGCGCACCTGGACCTGCTCAGTTATTTCGGAGACCTGGCCCACGCGCGCAGGAAGCACCCGGCCGATGATCTCGTGACCGTCCTGGCCACGGCGGAGATCGATGGCGAGAAGCTCACCCCGGATGAGCTGGTACTGGACTGCGACAACCTGTTTGTCGGCGGCACTGAGAACACCCGGGCCACCGCCGCCGCCGGCATGCTGGCGTTCTTCGGCAATCCCGGGCAGTGGCAGGCGGTGTCAGAGGATCGGTCCCTGCTGCCGGCCGCCCGTCGAGGAAGTGCTCCGCTGGGCATCGGTGACCCGGACCGCTTCGACGTCAGCCGCAAGCCGAACCGGCACCTGGCCCTGGGCACCGGCGAGCACTTCTGCCTCGGCAGCACGCTGGCCCGGGCCGAGTTGCGGCTCGCTGATCGCGTAGTCTCTCATGCCGCCACCAACCCTTCTACCTATCTTGTGGCGTCCAGCCAAGCGCGACCAGAAACTTGAATCACATCGCCGCGATCTGGCTTGTATTGTGATGCGGCTGCTGTGTCGGCGATGCCTGGGGCATCATCGCAGTCATGACGACACGGCGAGCACTTTACGTCATTCGATCAGATATTCGAATAGGCTGATGGTATGACCGTGACTGAGCGAGGAGCGCTGGTAGCGTTGCTCAGGACGTCGGGACGATCCTGGGCTCAGGTAACTGACGACGTTGAGGCAGCCGGCTCAGCGCTCCTGGTTCTCCGCGACGGCGCTCCGGGGCAGTTGAGCCTCATGCAGGACGACAATGATGCTGACGGCCTCGCCGCGATCGCGGAGCAGGAGATCGCCGCCTGGGAGCAGGAGGGGATGAGGTTCCTCAGTGTCCTCGACGCGGACTACCCAGCGCAGTTGCTGACGGTCCACCAGCGGCCGCCCTTCCTGATGACCCGCGGCGTGCTGAGCGCGGCGGACGCGCGGGGCGTCGCGGTCGTGGGCACCAGGAAGGCGACCGATCGCGGCATCCGCCAGGCCCGCCAGCTCGCCACGGAGTTGGCAGATGCTGGAGTCCCCGTGGTCAGCGGCCTGGCAGCGGGCATCGACACGGCGGCGCTCAGCGGGGCGCTAGCGGCCGGCGGGCGCGCGGTCGCGGTCATCGGCACCGGGCTTCGGCGAAGCTATCCCAGGGATAATGCCGATCTGCAGGAGCGCATCGGCGCTGCAGGCCTGGTCATCTCCCAGTTCCTGCCCGACGCGCCGCCGACCAAGACCACGTTCCCGATGCGCAACGCGGTCATGAGCGGCTACAGCGCCGCCACCGTCGTCGTCGAGGCTCCGTTCCGCAGTGGCGCCCGCATGCAGGCCAGGCTCGCCCTTGAACACGGCCGGCGGGTCTTCCTGCTGGACACCTTGCTGGTCAATGACTGGGCCCGCAACTACGCAGAACGGCCGAATACGGTGGTCGTTCATGCCGTCAGCGACGTCATCTCGCACCTGCGGCCGGCGCTGGCCGACGACCAGGAACTCGTCTGGGCCTGACTCCCCGTGGTCACCGTCGGCGAGGTCAGCGCACCGTATGAGAACTTCCTGGTACCTGTGCTCTCGCCAGGCGAAGGCGCGTGCGCTGTCTGCAAGCGCGCCGTCATGCCCGGCTGGTCCACCTGCTACCAGTGCGGGACCCACAGGACTGTGCTAGCCCGCACGGCCGACGTCGTCGCACCGATCGCGCTGTCGGTCAAAGGGGAACAGCGGGCCTACGAGCTATCCAGCTACAAGAACTCGTCCAACCTGTCGGCGCGTTCCAGGCTGGCCCTGGGAATTGGCGCGGTCCTCTGGCGCTGGCTGGACAGGCACGAAGCATGCGTCATGGGATACGCCGGTGTCGGCGAGTTCCCTCTCGTCGTCCCGGTGCCTAGCACCCGCAACCGAGCCGATCATCCGCTACCGGGCATCCTCAGGAACATCGTCAAGCCGACATCCGGCCGGTGCGCCGACGATATCCTCTCCTCCAGCCCCCGCTATCCCGGCGACTCGCGGGAAGTACACGACGATCGTTTCCTCGCCGCACGGCGGTTGCGCGGCGAGCCCGTCATGATCATTGATGATCAGTGGACTTCTGGCGGCCGTGCCCAGAGCGCTGCTGCCGCGCTGAAGCTGGCAGGCTCCGGCCCCGTTGCCGTCGTCGCGCTCGGGCGTCACTTCGACCGCACACCAAGCGGTGAGCAATACCAGCAAGCGGCTGAGCGTTACTACCGAAGCGCCCGAGCGCTTGGCTGGAACTGGACTGAGTGCTGCCTGTGCCGCCGTCCCTGAGACTGCCATTTCGCGGGGGTGGCATCGTCGAATGGCTCGGCGGCACCCCTAAGCAAGGACGGCACGCCGAGTACCATGGGCTGCATTGGCTGCAGCATCACGTCGGCTGCGGCGCTCAGCACTTCTGGGCACAACCCATGGCGCAACATCTGGGATCAAATATGAGCGAGCCAGAAGCCGTGAACGTAAATGAGGATCGGTATCGGCCAGTGCTGGCCGCGCAATCCAGGGGTACGACTCTGCGTGGCATCTATGAGCGAGTTTATGGCGCGGACTATCCGGCTGAGGCGGAGCCGTTCGGGTTCTTATCTGCGGGGGATCTGGCGGTGGTCGCGCGTGAGCTTGACGGGTTCGGCGTCACACGTCTGCTCGATGTTGGCTGCGGCAGGGGAGGACCCGGTCTGTGGGTTGCACGCGAAATCGGGGCAGCACTGGTCGGCATCGACATCGTGGCCGAGGGGGTCACGGCAGCGAGAGCGCGGGCGGCGGTGCTTGAGTCCGCGCCGCCTGCTCAGTTTGAGGTGACAAGCGTGACCGAAACTGGCCTGCCCGATGGCGCGTTCGATGGTGTCGTCAGTTTCGACGCGCTGTGGATGGTGATCGACAAGCGGACTGCCTTTTCCGAGATCTCCCGCATCCTCCGGCCAGGCAGCCCGCTAGTCTTCACCACCTGGGAGCCCGCTCACCTGCAGTACGAGTGGCTCCTCAAGCGAGCAGGCTTCAGCGGCATCACCAGGCACTCTCTGCCCGAATCTCTCGACCGCCAACTCCGCGTTTATGAGGAGATTCTCGACTCCCGCAAGGAGATAGCCGCAGAGATGGGCGAGGCCGCCGCCGCTGTCCTTGTCGACGAGGCCAGGGAGGCACCGGCCACGCTTCGGACCGCCCCGCATGTGATGATCTCCGCAATCCGCACCTGACCCGCGCTCCAGGTGCTGGTTTAGGTGATCATGTTCCTGGCCGTGATCACGGAAGATTGCCCAGGTCAGGGAAGCTGTCGGGTGACTTCTCCCCTTGATCCGGTCAAGTCGGGCGCGCAGCCACGCTGCCAACGACGCGGCCGCGCGTGGCGCGACAGCATCAGGTCGGGCCACGTTGCAGGTTCACGGCCTGCGGCAATAGCAGCGCGGCCCTGCCTGTTGCTCTCGGGACGACAACAGGAAGGGCCGCGTTGCTCACCAGGACCGCCCGCAACAGCAACAGGAAGGGCCACGCTGCTCACCCCGGCCCCGCCGCGCCGCGCCGCGCAATCCGCCTGACCGAGTCAAGGGCGAGCCACCCGGCAGCCTCCAGGACAGTGCCGATACTCCGTAGTGATCATGCCCGGGTTCATGATCACTACGGAACCTCACGCACCTGACGCCCGGCGAGACCCGAAACTTGCCGACCGCCACAGGCAGGACCACAGCCACCCTCACGCCCCGCGCCTGAGCTCGGCGACCTCCGCGGCCGCGCCCTCCACAGTGGGGCACTCGAACAGGCGCCGCATGGTGAGGCGGACGCCGAACTCCCGCCTGATCAGCGCGATGAGCTGCACGGCGACGAGCGAATTTCCGCCGATCTCGAAGAAGTTGTCGGTCACGCTGACTGCCCCGCCTCCCAGCACCTCGCCCCACAGCCGGGCGATGGCCGCTTCGAGTTCGTTCCGGGGCGCTACGTGATCCTCGCTCGGCCCTGGGCGGTCAGCCGCCGCCGGCACGCTTAGCTCGGACTCGACCGATTCATGAGTGATCCGCTGGGTGGCCGCCATCAGTTCGCTGACCGGACGCGCCGCGATGACCACCTGCGGGCCGGGATCCGCGCCGATCAGCAGGCGGAACGCCTCGGCTCCGTCGGCTGGCCGGATGCCCGCCGAACCCGGACCGGTCACGGCCTCCAGGCCGGGCTGCCGATCCTCGCCGTGCTGCCCTGCGTGAGCCGCATTGCCGGGGGAGGCGGTCTCGACCGCGGCCATCACCGCCTGCGGATCCACCTGGCGCATGGCGAAGTCGGCGATCGACACCAGTTCGCGCCCGCCGTCGTCGAGCAGCGTGATGTCGCACGTGACAATGTCCGTCGCGCCGGTGTCGTGCCGCCGCAGGTGACTCCAGAAACGCGACGGGAGCGGCTGGCGCACGGTGATGCTGCCGTAGCCGAGTGGCAGGTAACGGCGCTCCTCCTCGGTCCAGCCGGTCGCGGTGGCCTCATCGAGCAGGGCCGGGTGCAGCCCCCAGCCGCCAAGCTCTGCCTCGACCGTCTCGTTCGCCTCGATCCTGGTCAGTTCCTCGCCGTGACCTACGTGGGTGTGCCGCGCGCTGGTCCAGCGCGGCCCGAAGGCGAGCAGGCCGGAACCGTGCGACTGGGCGCCGTCGCGCAGGGCCAGCGAGCACCGCTGCCTGACCGCGTCCAGGTCCTGGCCGGCCGCCGCAGCGCCCGGCCACCCAGGCCGCGGTGCCGCTGACGTGCGTTCGCGTGACCCCGTCGGCCAGGCTGATCAGCTGGAAGTCGAACCCGTCCGCCCCGTGGGAGAACACCACGCGGAGCTCCGCGCTGGTACCGTCGGGCACCATCATCGGCTCGATGAACGCCACGTCCCGCAACTCGATCAGGTGCCCCGAATCCGGTGCCGGGACCACCGCGGCGAACGCGGCCCGAGCCGCCTCGACGAACCCGGTGCCCGGCACCACAGGCACACCCGCCAGCCGGTGCTCGTCCAAGATCCAGTGCGTGGCCGCCGAGACTACGCCGCCGCACCAGCCCGGCTCGCCCTCGTGCATTCCGGTGAGCACTGGATGCTGGACCGGAGTCATCCGGTCGCCGCGCTGCAGCGCGCGGAACGCCGCCGGAGCAGTCACCTCGGCGGCCATGCCCACGTCCCGCCAGCCGCCCCAGTTCGCCGAGATCACGCGCGCCCGCCAGCCGTGATCATGAGCAGCACTGCGCGCGTGCGCGTCGAGAAAGCTGTTCGCGGCGCAGTAGTCGACCTGGCCGAACCCGCCGGCGATGGCCGTCACCGATGAGCACAGCAGCACGAAGTCCAGGTCGAGATCGCCGAACGCCTCCCGCAGCGCCAGCGTGCCGAGCAACTTCGGGCGCATCACCTCCTGAGCGGCGGCACGCTCCTTCACCTCTGCCATGCCACCGCCAGGCACGCCGGCCGCGTGCACGATGCCGTCGACCCGGCCGAACCGTTCCACGGCGGCCTCGCGTACGCGAAGCGCGCCATCGGCTGTAGCCACGTCCTGCGCGAGCACCAGCACCTCCGCGCCGCTGTCCTCCATCCGGCGGATCGCGGCGATCGCCCGCCTGGCGGCGGGACCGGCGGAAGCGGCGGTACCGGCATCGCGCGGCAGGCCCGAACGGGAGACCAGCACGAGCCTGGCCCGCAGCCGGGTGGCCAGGTCCTCGGCCAGCGTGATCCCGATGCCGCCCAGTCCCCCGGTGATCACGTACACGCCGCCCTCGCGCAGGCCAGGTCCGCCCGGCACCTCGGTGATGGACGGGAGCTGCTCATAGGACAGCCGCCAGCGGCGCCCCGCCCGCAGCGCGATCTGGCCGGTCCCGTCGGCCGCCCCAGCGGTCTGGTCGGCCAGTTCCGCGAAAAGCTGCCCCGCCGCGCGCGAGCCCGCGCCGAGATCCTGGCCAGGATCGATGTCGATGTGCCTGACGCTGAGCCAGGGCAGCTCAAGGGGCGCCACCTTGACGATGCCCGCCACGGTGGCATGTTCGGGCCTGACCAGGTCCGCGCCGGTCACGTCGCAGGCGCCTGCAGTGAGAATGTCCAGGCGGACCTCCCTGTCGTTCTTGCCGGCGACGGCCTGCACCAGGTTGAGCAGGCTGAAGAACGTGCTGTCCTGGATACGCCAGGCGGCCTCCAGAGCCCCGGCTTCCGGCAGTGCGTCCAGTGCCCGGGCGTCCAGTGCCCAGGCGTGCACGATCCGCGCAGGGAGGCCGGTCAGCGCCAGGTCCGCGATCAGCGCGTCGTAGTCGGCGCGCTCGGCCGGCCGGATCGCGTAACCGCCGTCTGGGTCGCGGGCGAACGCATCGCCAGGCCGCACCCGCACCACGTCACCGCCGTCAGCCGCCCGAAAGATGGCGCCGCTGGGCCCGTCTGGATCGGCGAAGACCAGGCACGGGCCGTCCAGGCTGGCAGCGGCGCCGAGGGGCGGAAGCTGCCGCCAGGCAGGCACGGCGAACCACGCGTCGACCGGAAGGTCCGTCGCCGGCGCCGGCGCCGCCTCAAGCTGCGCGCCCGGCTGCGCGCCCGACCCGGGCCTGATCCAGTAAGGCTTGCGCTCCCAGGGATAGCCGGGCAGGGACACCCGGCGGTGCCGTTCGCCGGGCCGCCCCTCGTCCAGCGGCACGCCCGCCGTCCAGAGCTGCCCGGCCGCGGCGAGCGCCACCTCGGCGTCCTTCCTCTTGTCGGCTGGCCCCGGCAGCGACGGCACCGCCGTCACCTGACCGGCCGACGGCTGCAATCGGGCCAGCCCGCACAGCTGGCTGCCCGGCCCGCACTCCAGCAGCAGCCAGCCGTCCTGGGCGAGCAGCGTGGCCAGGCAGGCGCCGAAGCGAACCGGTTCGACCAGCTGGCTGGCCCAGTACGAGGGATCGGTGGCGGCGGTCGCGGTGATCCAGTCCCCGGTGACGTTGGACAGGAACCCCAGCCGGGGCGGTCGCAGCCGGGCTCCGTCCACGACGGCGCGGAACTCGGCCAGCGCCGGCTCCATCATCGGTGAGTGGAACGCGTGCGAGGTAACCAGCCGCCTGCTGCCGACGCCGTCGCGGTCGAGCTGGCGGGCGAATCCGGCTACCTCCTCGGCCGGCCCGGAGACGACGCACGCGCCGGGTCCGTTGACCGCCGCGATCGCGAGCCTCTCCGGCAGCCGGGCCAGCAGCGCGGCCTCGTCCATGCGGACGGCAAGCATTGCCCCTGGGGCCATCCGCTGCATGAGCCGTCCGCGGGCCGCGACCACGCGCAGCGCGTCGGCCAGCGAGTAAACCCCGGCCAGCGTGGCGGCGACGAACTCGCCGCTGCTGTGGCCGACCATGGCGGCTGGCTCGACCCCCCAGGACTGCCATAGCCTGGCCAGCGCGTACTCGATGGTGAACAGGGCGGGCTGCGTGATCGCGGTCTGCCGGAGCGTGGCCTCGCCGTCCGGCGCGAACATGATCTCGCGGAGGTCTGCGTCCAGCGGCCCGGCCAGCCCGCCGGCGCATTCGTCCATCGCCGCGCGGAACACCGGCTCGGCGCGGTAAAGCTGGCTTCCCATGCCGGGGTATTGCGCGCCCTGGCCGGGGAACATGAAGGCCACCTGCGGCGCGGTCCGCCGTGCCGTGCCGGTGATCCGCCGTCGCGGGCTGGCCAGCGCGGCCGCCGCGTCATCCGGGCCGGTGGCGACGACGGCCAGCCGGCGCGGCAGCTCACGGCGCCCCGTCCGAAGCGTGCAGGCCACGTCGGCCAGGTCGAGGTCGTGGTCGCGGTCCTCCGCCGTCAGCGCCCCGGCCAGCCGCTGCGCCGTTGTGTCGAGAGCGGTGCCGGTGCGCGCGCTCAGCCTGATCAGCCGGGCCTCGGGCCGGCCGCGCTCTGGCGGACGGGCAGGCGCCTCCTCCATGACCACGTGGGCGTTGGTGCCGCCGACTCCGAACGAGCTGACCCCGGCGCGCCTTCGACCCTGGCCGCTCTCCCAGCGGGCTCGGCTCCCGGCTGACGTAGAACGGGCTCGTCGCGAAGTCGATCAGCGGGTTGGGCGTCTCGAAGTTCAGGCTGGCCGGTATCAGCCCGTGCTCCATGGCGAGCACCGTCTTGATCACCCCGGCCACGCCTGCCGCCGGTCCCAGGTGCCCGATGTTGGTCTTCACCGAGCCGATGCCGCACCAGCCGGCGTCAGCGCAGTAGCGCCGGTAGACGCCGGACAGCGCGGCGACCTCGATGGGGTCGCCGATCGCGGTGCCGGTGCCGTGCGCCTCGACATAGCTGATCGTTCGCGGGTCGACACCGGAAATGCCGAGCGCCTGAGCGATAACCGCGGCTTGGCCTTCCTGGCTCGGCGCGGTAAACCCGGCCTTGTCGCTTCCGTCGTTATTAATAGCATTACCGAGAATTACGGCCCGGACATGGTCGCCGTCGGCAAGCGCGTCCGCCAGCCGCTTCAGCACCACGATGCCGCCGCCGTCGCTCCACATGGTGCCCGCGGCGTTCGCGTCGAACGCGCGGGTGTGCCCGTCAGGCGAGTAGATGGCGCCATCGAAGTACATGTAGCCCCAGCCGAGCGGCAGGTCGATGTTGACCGCCCCGCCGAGGGCGAGGTCGCATTCGCCGTTGCGCAGCGCCTCGCAGGCCAGGTGGATCGCGACGAGCGAGGTGGAGCAGGCGGTGTGCACGGTGAGGCTGGGGCCGCGGAGGTTCAGCTTGAACGAGGTGAAGGTCGCGACGTAATCCGTATGCGAGCTGATCGCCAGGCCGAGCGGCGCGGCGGCGGCGAATGCCTTGGGATCCCGGCGGGTGTTGAGCCACTGGTAGGCGTCCTCGCCGCTGCCCCCGTACACTCCGATCTCGCCCGGGTACCGCTCCGGGTCGTAGCCGCTGTCCTCAAGCGCGGTGAACGCCAGTTCGAGGAACAGCCTGTGCTGCGGATCGCGCAACTCCGCCTCCGCGGCGGACATGTCGAAGAACGCGGCGTCGAGGCACTCGACTCCGGCGACGCCGGCTGAGACCGGCACGAAGTAAGGGTCCTTCAGCCAGTGCTCGGGCACGCCGAGCGCCGCCTGCTCCGCCAGGGTGCTGGCCTCGATCGACTCCGCGCCGGCGGCCAGGTTGCGCCAGAATTCCTTGTCATCAGCCGCGCCGGGCACCCGGCAGGCAAGGCCGATGATCGCGATCGGCTCCGCGTTCTCGCCGGCGCCCGGCTCGTACTGGCTAGTCACTGTGGGGCCTCCTTCCGCCTGCGCGCCCGTTCCCTGCGCATCGCGGTCCGGCGGGCGGCGGGGTCCGCCGCTGAATCAGGCGCCTGCCCGTCGAGGTGGGCGGCCAGAACCCGGATGCTGGGGAAACGGAACAGGTCCACCATCGTCACGGGCACGCCGAGTTGCCGCTCGAGCCGGGCCTGTACTCCTGCCATGGCGAGCGAGTGACCGCCGATCTCGAAGAAGTTGTCGGTCACGCTGATCCGCGGCAGGCCCAGCACGTCCCGCCACGCGGCTGCGATGGTCCGCTCGGTGCGGCTGGCCGGGTCCTGGGCCGCCGGGACGGCTCGATCGGGCGACCTGCGGGCCAGCGCCTCGCGGTCGACCTTGCCGTTCGCGGTGAGAGGCAGCTCCTCCACCAGCGTGAAGTGCGCGGGCACGGCGTGGCGAGGCAGGCTGGCCCGTAGATGGGCCAGCACATCGGTCTCGCGGGCCGACGGGTGAGCCGGCACGGCGAACGCGTGCAGCGACCGCTCGCTATCTCGGGTTCTCGGCAATACGAAGCAATCCCTGACGTCCCGGTGACCGAGAATCGCGGCCCTGACCTCGCCGAGCTCCACGCGGAAGCCGCGGATCTTCACCTGGTCATCCGCGCGCCCGGCCAGGACAACCGCTCCGTCCGGCCGGTACCTGCCCAGGTCTCCGGTGCGGAACCTGCGGTCCGCTCCGCCGGTGAAACGGCGGCTGGTGAGCTCGGGGTCGGTGTATCCGGTGGCCAGGTTCCTGCTCCGGATCACCACCTCGCCGAGCTCTCCGACGCCGGCCGGCTCGCCGCCCGGGTCGAGCACGAGCAACTGGCTGCCCGCGATGCCCCAGCCGGCCGGTACCGGCAGCAGGTCATCGGCCCCCGCAATGACCTCGTAGCAGCCGTGTGCCTGGGGCGTTTCCGTGGTCCCGTAGAAGCTGACGACGCGGGCGGCGGGCGCGATCTCGCGGATCGCGGCCACGTCCGCGAACGTGGCCTGGTCCCCGCCCAGCGCGATCAGCCGCACTGCGGGCAGCGGCCGCCGCGCCGTCGCCAGCAGCCGGGCAAGCGGCGGGGTGAGGTGAAGCACGGTCACCTGCTCAGCCCGCAGCCAGCCCGCCAGCCGTACCGGGTCAGGCAGCCAGGCCTGTTCGGGTACGCACAGCCTGGCGCCGGTCACCATCGGCGTGAACATATCGCGCAGCGCCGGATCGTGCCCGAGTCCGGAGAGCAGGGCGAACCTGTCGTCCGGGCCGAGCCCGAACCTGGCGGGGTACCAGTCCAGGAAGTGCGCGAGCGGTCGCTCCGCGGCGAGCACCGGGGCCGGCTCGCCGGTCGTGCCCGAGGTCAAGGTCAGATAGCCGCGGGTGTCCGGCGTACCCGTCACGGGCGGTGCGCCGCCGGCGGCGGCCAGTTCGCCGACGTCGATGACAGGCGGTGCTGGCCAGGGTGGTTGGGCGGGGGGTGAAGCGGGCGGAGCCCCCTCAAATCCCCGCTGGCCGGGCGCGGCGCCCGCGAAGCTGATCACGGCCCGGACACCGAGGGCGGCGACCTGCCTGGCCAGCACTTTCACCGGCGCGTCCGGGTCGAGCATCACCCACCGGGCGCCGGAGGCGAGCACCCCGAGCAAGATCGCGGGCAGCCGGATGTCGCGGGTGGCGAGTACGGCCACCGCGTCGCCTTCCGCCGCTCCCGCCGCGCGTACCGCGGTCGTCACGGCGGCGGCGAGCGCGGCCGCGGAGCGGTAGCTGAGCCGGCCCGCCGGCCCGGTGACGGCCACCGCGTCCGGCCGGGCCCGGGCGATCCCGGACGCCCGCTCCACCACCCCGGAACCGTCCCAGCCGGGCAGCGGGGTGTCCGGGTCCGGCAAGCCCTGGCGGCCGCCCGCCGGCCGCAGGCGGGCCTGCCTGACCGGCAGCCCGGGATGCGCCGTCAGGGTCGCGAGCAGCGCGGCATAGCTGGCGAGCAGCGCATGGATGCGCTCGGCCGCGAACAGGTCGGGGTTGTAGACGGCCCGCAACTCCATGCCGTCGCCGTTCTCGCTCACGTACAGTGTCAGGTCGAATAGCGAGCCGGGCAGCCCGGGGCTCAGCGGCTCGGCCGCGACCCCGGGCAGGTCGAGCCGGTGCTCGCCGAAGTTGTACAGGTTGAAGAGGACCTGGATCAGCGGGTTGCGGCTCAGGTCCCGAGGCACGCCGAGTGACGCGACGATCCGGTCAAGCGGCGCGTCCGGGTGCGCGAACGCGGCGGAGATCTCCCCGGCGCACCGGCGCACGTGCTCGGTGAAGCTCGCGTCGTCGCTCACCCGAAGTCGCAGCGGCGCGATGCTCAGGAGCAAGCCGATCACGTCGTCGAAGGCGGCGTCGCCGCGGTCGGCGAACGGCGTGCCGACGACCAGGTCGTGCTCGCCAGTCAGCCGCCGTAGCAGCTGGCTGAACGCGGCCAGCAGCACCGCGAACGGCGTGGCGCCCAGGCTGGCGGCCAGGTCGCGGATCGCGCGGGCGGTGCCGCCGCCTATCGCGAGGTCCGCGATCGCGCCGCGGAAGGTCTGCACCCGCGGCCTGGCCCGGTCCCGGGGCAGGTCGATGGCGTGCGGCGCGCCGTCCAGGTGCGCGGCCCACCAGTTCGCGTCCCGGTCGCCGCGCACCGCAAGCGCGGCGACGTAGTCCGCGAAAGTCCGCTGCGGCACGGCAGGAGCAGGCTCGTCGTCCGCTACGGCCCGGTAGGCCGCCGACAGGTCGCGGTACAGCACGCCCTGCGACCAGCCGTCGAATACCAGGTGGTGCACGGTGATGGCCAGCACGTGCTCATCGCGGCCGAGCCGGATGAGCCGCGTCCGCCAGGGCGGGCCGGCGGTCAGGTCGAAGGCCGCGCTGGCCTCCTCGTCGAGCAGCCGGCGAAGCGCGGCCGCGCCGCCTGGCCGGATCGCGTCCGGTCAGGTCGTCGGCGAGTAACGGCAGGTCGGCAGCCGGCCCGGCAGTGCACCTCCGGCACCCCGTGCGCTTCGGTTATCCGCCAGCGCAGCACTTCATGGCGTTGCGCGACGGCCAGCAGCGCAGCGCGTAGCACGGGAACGCGCAGCGGGCCGGTGAGCCGCTGGGCATACGCGATGTTGTGCACCGGCGTGCCGGGCGCGAGCCGCTCAACGAACCACAGGCGGCGCTGCCCGGGCGACAACCTGGCCAGGTCCTCGGGCTCGACGGCCGGCGTCGCGGCGACCCGCGCGCTCGACCGGCTCGATGGCCGGCGCGCTCGCGATCCTCGCGCCGATGCCGGCCAGCGTCCGCCCGGCGAAGACGTCCTCTACCGTGACCGCCCGTCCGGTCTGCGCGCGGATCGCCGACACCAGCCGCATGGCCAGCAGCGAATCGCCGCCCGAGGCGAAGAAGTCATCATCAAGCGCGGCCCCGGGGGCCTCCCGGCGCGCCTCCGGCCTACCGAGCAGCTCCGTCCACAGCCCGGCCACCGGCACCGAAGCTCGCAGGTCCCCAGATCCACCTTGCCCGCCACGCTGAGCGGGAGCGAGGCCACGGTCACCACCCGGCTGGGCACCATATACGCAGGCAGCCGCTGCGCGCAGTATTTCCTCATCTCGGTGCTGGCCGGGGCGGTGACGGGCGTCAGGTAGGCGACCAGCCGCTGCGTCCCGGCGGCGGTCGGCTCGAGGCTGACCACCGCGTGGCTGACGTCCGGGTGGCCGCACAGCACAGCCTCGATCTCGCCTATCTCGACCCGCTGGCCGCTGATCTTCACCTGACGGTCAAGCCGGCCGAGAAAGGCCAGGTTCCCGTCGTCCTGCCAGCGCGGCGCGGTCGCCGGTGCGGTACAGCCGGGCGCCGGGAACACCCCTGAACGGGTCAGGCATGAAACGCTCGGCCGTCTCGGCAGGGCGGCCGAGGTAACCGCGGGCCAGTTGCGGTCCTCCTATGCACAGCTCGCCGGGCGCTCCGGGCGGACACGACTCGAGATCGATCGCTGAGTACATAGGCCGTGTTCGCTGGCAGCGGCTTGCCGATGGGCAGCGGGTGTTCCCAGCTCCCGGCTAGTTCGGCGCCAGTGACGCACACCGTTGTCTCTGTAGGGCCGTACCAGTTGTGAAACCGCCGCCCGCCGCCCGCCTCCCCTTCCCCCTTCTCTGTCCAGCGCGCCACCTGCGCGGGCGCCGCAGGCTCGCCCGCGGTCAGCACGTCGGCCAGGCTCGGGCAGACGCGCCGGGTCTAGCAGCGGCAGCACTGCGGGCGGCAGCACTCCCCAGGTCACCTGGTGTGCCTCGAGGAACCGCTGCAATCTGGCCGGGTCGATCCGGTCCCGGTCGGGAACGAGCTGAACCGAGGCGCCGGTACTCAACGGGACGAGAATGTCCAGCACCGAGACATCGAAGGCGGCGGACGCGAAGCCAATGGCGCGACAGCCCGGGCCGAGCGGGAAGCGCTCGGCCGACGGCCTGGGCAAACGCCGCCACGCTGGCGTGGCTCACTACCACGCCCTTGGGCTGCCCGGTCGATCCCGAGGTGTACATCACGTAGGCCGCGTTCCCGGGCAGACGCGGGCCGGCCGGAGGTCCGTTTCCCGGTCACGGGCAGATCCTGGCGCGTCGTCGGCTGACAGCACGGGACCGGCGCGCCGGCCAGCAGGGCCGCGCCCGCCTCATCCGCTACTGCCGCGACGGCGCCGGAATCGTTCAGGATGCCGAGCAGCCGGCGAGCGGGATAGGCCGGGTCCAGCGGGACGTAGGCTCCGCCGGCCAGCAGGACGCCAAGAATAGCCGCCACGAGCGAGGGAGTGCGCCGGACGCAGATGGCCACCCGGATCTCGGGACCCTGCTCCGGCGAGCCGCAGGCTCCGCGGCCAAGCCGCGCCGCGCGACCGACCAGTTCGCGGTAGCTGAGCCAGTTGTCCCACTGTCTACCGCGATCGCGTCCGGGCTGGTCCCGGCTCGCGAGGCGATCATCTCGGGCAGCAGGCGCGTCACCGCGTCCCTAATGCGACTGTAAGCGACAAAGCTCGCAAGATTCGCTTTCAACTCTTACAGCGCGGCGAGCATACGTCAAGGCTCGGAGGCCCTGCGGCGTCCTGCCCTCGACAGCGGCCGGTCAGGCCCGCACGTAGTAGGCGCCGTCTGCGTACAGCCCATCGAGCCCCATGGCGATGAACGCCTCGAACGCTTCAGTCGGTGTTTCGACGATTGGCTCGCCTCTTCGGTTGAACGAGGTATTCAAGACAATCGGCACGCCAGTAAGTTCGTGGAATCGTTCGAGCAGATGCCACGAGGAAGGGATCGCCGTCATCGTCCATCACCTGAACGCGCGCCCCGCCGTCGATATGGACAACCGCCGGAGCGCGCTGGACGCATTGCTCGTTAGCCTGCGCGACCGTCAGCATGAAGTAGTCCTTGGCCGTGGCGGGCCAGAAGTACTCATCGAAGTATCTGGCGAGGATCATCGGAGCAAGCGGCCGGAATGGCTCGCGATGCTTGATCTGACGGTTGATCCGCTCGCGGACCAGTGCGTCCCTCGGATCCGCCAGCACGCTGCGCCCGCCGAGCGCTCGCGGCCCGAACTCCGAGGCTCCGTTGAATACGCCGACGATGTCGCCGCCGCTGATCTTCTCCGCTAGTTGCCCGGCCGACATCTCCGTACTGACACAGGCAACCTGCGGATAAACGCCATTCGCGCGCGCTCAGGACCGCGTTTCTCGAGTACTTGCGGCCAGGCCTGCTGATCGAGGGGCTCATCGGCGAGCCGTTAAAGGTCAGCTCGAAGGGACCAGTCTCCCGGTCGCGCGCGTAGAGCCAGAGCGCACCCAGGGCCTGCCCAGAATCGCTGGCATGTGGTGGGATAAGCAGGCTGCGGTGGGCGGGAAGCCTTCGCGCGAGCACGCCATTGGCCACCGTATTCAAGCGCACAGCCGCCGGAAAGAAGCAATACCGAGAACTCCAGATCCTCGATCAGCCAGTAACAATGCAGTAGCGTCTCGGTCAGCAACTCCTGAATGCTCGCCGCGAGATCGGCACGTGCTTGGAAAGACTCGCTGCCGCTCTGCAGGAATCGCTGCGCGTCATCCACGAATCCCTGAAATGGGTCGAATCGGAAGCAATCATCGAAGGTCGGGCCCAGCTTCGTATAGGCGCGTAAGGCGTCGAGAAGCTTCGGTGTGCCCCAGGCCGCCAGGCCCATAGTCTTCCCGGTGTCCATGAAATGGAAACCGAGCATCGTGGTGACCAGCTCATACAGATAGCCGATGGAGTTACTCGAGCCATTGCTGAAGTTCGTATGCTCGGCGAATCCTTCGCCAAGCGTCGTACCGAGTGCTTCCAGCTTGGCTTCGCTGGCCTGGTAAAAGGAGAACGTCTCCCGCTGGCTGACAGGCATCCCCCCGGTCTGGCTCGTGTTATAGTCGAGCCGAATCCGTCATAGACGAATATTGCCGTCTTAACATCTGGCGGCACCATCATGTAGGCAGAGGCCGCATGGCAAAGATGATGCCCGTAGATCACCGTGGGCAGGTCGCTGCAGTACGCGCGGACCCGGTAAGGAATCAAGTCCCCGGTTACGGCCACCGCGATATCGGAGCGCTGATTCCGGCGGTCTCGGTGCAGTACTCAATCGCCGCGCGGACAGGATCTTCATACCATAAAGCTTGCCCGTACTTAATGCGGCTCAGGCGTTCGCTTTCGATAGCGACCTTGACGTCGAGTCCACGCATAAGCGCAACCGAGAAGTCGTGCGATGACCCTCCGATGCCAATGACCCAGTCTTCATTCATGAATGCATTCCCGGATTAAGGGTTGTCATACGATATACACAACTATATCACCCGTTAGTGCTGAAGCGGCAGGCCCATCTTTGGGACATCGATGGCGCGGGAGCGCCGTCTTTTGGGACATTGACGGGCCAGCCGAGTTTCGCGACGGTCCGGGGGCTGCCGGGGTGTCGATTCCGGCGGGGGCCGTTCGTGGAGAGGGCAGAGGCGGACGACGTGGGCTGAGCTTGGCGTCCCCGGTCCGTCTGCCAGTACGACCCAGACCCACCAGAAGCTAGGAGACGACCAATGAGGCTGACCATGCACACGTTCCTGACCCTCGATGGTGTCATGCAGGCGCCAGGCGGCCCGGACGAAGACCCTGACGGCGGATTCGCCCACGGCGGCTGGCAGTTTCCCTACCGCAGCGAGGACGGCGGTGCCGCGGTGGTCGGCTGGTTCGGCCACGCCAGCGCGTTCCTGCTGGGACGGAAGACCTATGAGATCTTCAGCGGCTACTGGCCGCGCGTTACTGACCCCGCTGACCCGATCGCGGGCAAGCTCAATGCGCTGCCGAAGTACGTCGCGTCCACCACGCTGGCAGCCGCGGACTGGCGCAACTCCACGCTGCTGGGCGGGGACGTCGCGGCCGAGGTCGCCAGGCTGAAGGAACTGCCGGGGGATGAGCTGCAGGTGCACGGCAGCGGCGAGCTGGCCCAGACCCTGATGGAGCACGATCTCATCGACGAGTACCGCCTGCTCCATTTCCCGGTGCACCTGGGCTCGGGCAAGAAGCTGTTCCGGGATGGCGCCAGGGCGGCGGCCCTGCGGCTGGTCAGCACGTCGGTCACCGGGACCGGCGTCATCATCTCCAGCTACGCGCCGGCAGGGCCGCCTCGGCACGGCTCATTCGCGCTGTCCCGGTAGTGCGGCCGGGTTGTGGGTAGTGCCAACCGGTGTACTGGTGACCAGGACCAATCCAGCGCAACGTCGCAGGGAGCGGAAAGGCATGGGAACGGATATGGCTGACAAGGCGCTTGAGGAACTGCTCGTTTCTTCTGAGGTGCAGACCGCGCGCGATCGCATGGAGGACTACGACGCGGCCGAGGTCGCCGCGGAGGCCAACCCGCATGGTGATCAGGAACTCGAAGATTTGCGCCAGGCGCTCGTGGAGATGCCGCGCGCCGTGCGAATGCTGATCGAGGCTATCGACCGGGCTGGGGTCGCTGCGGGAGAGCCGCAGTACGACACCGGTGACGCGGCAGGCCTGCCCGGCTCCGGGGGAGCTCACGACTAGCGACGATCGCAATGATCGAGATTCACGGGCGTCTCGTGGACGGACAAGCGCGATGCGTTCATTACCGCACGGTCTTGGATATCGTCGCTATCCAATTCAGGTGCTGCGAGCGGTATTACGCTTGTTATATTTGTCACCAGGAATCGGAGTCTCACGATGCGATGCGCTGGGTGGCTACCGATCTCGGGCGACATGCCTTGGTTTGCGGGGTATGCAAAAGCACCCTCACCATCGCCGATTACCTGGCCTGTGACTTCGCTTGTGTTTCGTGCGGGTCCCCGTTCAACCCCGGTTGCGCAAAACACCGCGACCGATACTTCAATCTCTAGCAATCAACGCCTGCCGCCGTCATGGGATTAGCCCCCATGGCGGACGGGCCAGACGACGGGGCGCTGTCGCTTGAGCAGATCGAGAAGGCGTCGTGGGGCAGCCCGCCGGACGGCGCCACGAAGCTGATCCGCGATGCGCACGAGCTGCGGCGCAAGCCGGTGTGCGAGCTTTCGGCGGGGGATCTCAGGCCCTTGCTCAGCCAGCAAGTGGGCGTCGAGGTGCTGGCGCCGCACGCGGTTCGCGTGCTGCGCCGCGACCCGCTTGCGGAAGGCGACTACTACCCGGGCGACCTGCTCGTCGCCGTAATGAAGCTGCCGTCTTCCTACTGGGACGCGCATCCCGGCGAGCTCGTCACGGTGCGGCAGATCGCCAGGTCGGTCGAGGATGCGGACGCTGAGCTCCAGGGCGATATCAACCGCTTCCTCGCCCGCCACGCGACGTAGGTTCCGCCTAGCCAGTAACCCCGTCCATGTCCACGTACAGTCCACGCCGCTTGAGAATGTCGGCATCATCAGCGAACACGCCAGTGATATCGAGGATCTGCTCCAGCTGGGTGACCGGCATCGCGGTGAGCCTGGCCGCGACACCCGGCGGGCCGAAGCCAAGGACGGCCATCGCCTGACGCCCGCAGCGACGAGCTGGCGCAGCGTGCGCATGCCGTCGGTCGCATCACCATGGCTTCAGTCTGAAATTGAGACCAGGGTCTCATGTCAAAGAGCAACCGTCGTCCCAAGCTAGACCGGGCCAAGCGGCAGCACCATGGTAGGGGCTCGATCTTGTGATTGTCGCGAACGTACGGAGCAGGCGTGAGTGCTGGAAACATAACCAACCGCGTGGCCCTTGAGGTGGCATTGCGACTCTGATCTCAGTTCTGTATGCTTGAGCTACTCCTAATCGGCAGGCCGCTTTGATGACTAACAGGCTCTATGTTCCGCTGCTTGAGCATTGCCGAGTCCTGTGCCTCCATTGTGGGCGCCATGAGCGGTGACGACGCCAGCAGACGTCAAGTGACGCGAATTGCACACAGTGGAGAGCGCCGCGTTGTGCCCGGTCAGCCGCTAGTTACGTCGTATGCCATCTGTACAAATCCCCGCTCGGGTAGCTGGCTGCTCAGCGAAGGGCTCGCCGCGACGAATGTGGCGGGGAATCCGCGAGAATGGTTCAACCTTCTTGAGGAGAAGAAGCTCCGCGCGCAATGGCCTGTTACTACGCCGTACGTCGATTACGTCGATTACGTTTTGAGGATCGGCGCAACTAGCAACGGCGTGCGTGGTATCAAGATCCATTATTATCAGCTGGCTTATATCGCTCAGATGGTCGGCTCCATCGAGAATTACCAGGGCTTGCCGATCAATGACTTGATAGCGTCGATGTTCCCAGGCATCAGATATATCTGGCTTACCCGCTTGGACAAGTCTCGACAAGCGATATCCAATTATCGGGCAGTTCGGACTGGTCAATGGTGGCTACTCGATGAAACGCAATCTTCGCCGCGCGCCGCCGATGGCCAAGAAACGGCCTTTGATCCTCAGGCTATTGCCTCGCTAGAGCGACGCCTTGTCGTCAATGATCTTGAATGGCAATCCTTTTTCCTCGAATACAATATAGATCCGCTCAAGGTCACCTATGAAGATTTGGCAGCTGACTACGCCGGAACTATCGCAAGAGTGGTGAGTTGGCTAGGGATTTCGCATCCAGATGTCCTTTCGATTCCTCGTCCCCGGCTCAAACGACAATCGGACTCGCAAAGTGAAGAGTGGCTTCAGCGTTATCTGCGCTTCAAGATGAGCGAAGAACATTCGGATATGCACCCCGGCACCGCGCAGTAGGCCGGTGCTGAGGTAGCGTCCCGTATTCACGTGGCCGGGCCAGCTACCATGAGCGCTACTCCGGCTGGCGGGGTCGTTAGGGCGTGATAGCGATGAGCCTAGGACCGCCGCGGCCGCGTCTCATCCCTACCTTGATTCCCTTCAGAGCGGTGCCTGTAGTGGTGTCGATCGGGGTAACCGTGCCTGAATCCAGATTAGTGATATAGGCGGTCTTGCCGTCGGGGGTGACGGCGATGCCGACGGGGAAGCGTCCGACTTTGATGGCGCTGCCGGGCTTGTCGGTGGCGGTGCTGATCGGGGTCACCGTCCCCGAACCGGAGCTGACGACGTAGGCGGTCTTGCCGTCCGGCGTGATCACGATCGATGCGGGGCCGACCCCGACCTTGATCGCCTTGAGGGCGGAGTTGGTGGAGGTGTCGATTGGTGTCACATGGTTCCCGTAGCTGTCTGCGACATATGCGGTCTTGCCGTCAGGGGTGATGGCGATGGCGTCGGGGCGGTGCCCGACCTTGATCGCTTTAAGCGCGGTGTTGGTGGCGGTCCGAATGGGAGTGACGGTATCGGAGCTCAGGTTGGCGACGTATGCGGTCTTGCCGTCAGGGGTGATGGCGATGGCGTCGGGGCGGTGCCCGACCTTGATCGCTTTAAGCGCGGTGCCGCTGGCGATGCGGATTGGCACCACTGTATTGCTGGCAAGGACATATGCGGTCTTCCCGTCCGGTGTGACCGCGATGGCGTCGGGGTGCTTCCCTACCTTGATGGCTCTGCCGGCCTTGTCGGTGGCGGCTTGTATCGGGATGACCGTGTCGGAGCCCTGGTTCGCGACGAAGACGGTCTTCCCGTCCGGTGTGACCGCGATGGCGTCGGGGTGCTTCCCTACCTTGATGGCTCTGCCTGCCTCGTCGGTGGCGGCTTGTATCGGGATGACCGTGTCGGAGCCCTGGTTCGCGACGAAGACGGTCTTCCCGTCCGGTGTGACCGCGATGGCGTCGGGGTGCTTCCCTACCTTGATCGCTCTGCCGGCCTTGTCGGTGGCGGCTTGTATCGGTGTCACCGTACCCGCGAGGAAGTTGACGACGTATGCCGTCGCTGGGGGCGGGGGTGTTACACGCTGTACTTGCATACTGGCGTACTCGCCGCGGCCGCCGCTCCAGTTCTCGAATCCGAAGGACATTGAGCCCAGCCAGTCATGGCCTGGCAAGAGACCCGGCGCACGGCCGCCGTCACGAACGCGTCGAACGAGATCGTGATGTGATCGACGCGGCTGGCAATGGCGAACCTGATCAGCGGCCACGACAAGGTACACTTCCGCCGGGATCGCGCTCACAGGTGGTCCACTCTTCGAGCCACCATTTTCTGCCATCAACAGTTACTTCCGGGCCTCCGGTCATCGAATGCGCGGGATATCGGAGGATGATAACCATCTCCGCAGTGCCATGGTGGGCCACATCCGAAGTCGGGAAGAACCACGCGTCGAAGTCCGCGATCCATATCCCACCCGCATTGCCGTCGGCCGTGGCCGTCAAGAGCGGGCTGCCGATCCGGCTGATGGGCACTGGCAGGTCACTTCCAGGTGTCGTGAAGCCGTACGCACTGCCGTACCGAATGTCCGGGTAAGCGACCACCTCGTCGTCATCCGGGCGGGCATTCGTCTCAACTTTAAAGCCGACGCCCTCCGGGCGGATGCAGGTGCGGGTCGCCCACGAGTCGTCGTAGACCCAGTACGGACCCATGACAACGCCTTCATGCCGTGATGGAATATGGTGCACGCAGATAAGCGGCGCGATGACCCCGGAGATTTCCTTGTGTGACGACCTCAGCGTGAAGAATAAGGTGACTACCAGCACGCCCGCCACCACGGCGCACGCGACGACTATAATCCGCGTTCTTTTCATGTCCTTTCCTGACTGCCAGGTCTGCGTGCGCAGATATTTTCCAGCTCCCGCCGCAGCAGAGTCCGGACCCGGCATTCGCTCGATACAATCACCAACGCGAGATGCGGCGACGCGGTAAGAAGGTACTGTCAGCAATTCCATAACCATTCTCGTTATGTTATCCTGATCAGCGTCGGCCGGGGCAATGCTCGCACCTACGCCGAGTAGGTAAGCTTTTCGCTTGGCATTGCCGGGCTTATCTTCTGAACCCAGCGGTATTACGAGCAGCGGGAGACTGTGCTGGAGTGCTCCCATCACCGTGCTGAATCCGCCTGCCGTAACGACCATATCGCAATGCGGCAGGATAAGTTCGTGCGGAATGTACTTGCTCAGATAGACGTTGTCGCGTTCAGTAATTGCGGCAAAAAGATCGAGGTCCGCGTCTGGCCCGGCTGTGCAGATTAGTGAGACTGGCAACTGAGAAAGCCAGTCCAGCAGATTGTTCATAAGCGTGAGTGGGTAGTTGTGGAATGTACCAGGCGTGAAGTGCACGGTCGGCCGCATAGGCAGATTATCCAGCCAGGACACTGGTGACGGTGGCTGCAGCGTCTGTTTGCAAACTGGTCGGAGCGAACGCTCGCCGGGAATAAGTTCCGGGTTTTGACGGAAAGCTTCCGGGACTAGGTTGAAGTAGCCCGACGGATGTAGCTTCTGCCACTGCGGGTCGCCGTCAAGGCCCCAAGTATGAACGGACTTCGTCGAGTCTAGGGCCAAGGAGAATGTCCCAGAACTTCGGCGAGATAAGTTCCGCAAATCCCAGCGTCACGCATGGGACTCCTAGTACCTCAGCGGCCACCACGGCTGCGACGTGGTCGGATCCGTACGATCGCATCTGGAATGGGCCCTTCCGAGCGCAACCAGGTCGGCTACCTTGACGCCGACGGTATAGACGCCGTAATCCCTGGCATATGGGACGTTTTCATGTTCCTCCGGCAGAACATCATTAGGATTCAGACCCGCTGGCACGCAGTCGAAACCCGCATCGCTAACTGCAGAGCAGAAGCTAGCGGCGGTGGCGAAGAGGACGCTATGTCCACGTCGAATCATTGCGCCAGCTAGCGGGACGGCCGGATGCAGGTGACCAAGGTATGGGCGAATGGACATAAATATCCGCACGCGGATCTCCTGAGCAGACTGCATTATGCAGACTTGTTAAAGACATGATGGATTTGGCTGCTGCCAGTGGAACTCGTTTGGGAATACGAAGTTCGTGAATGATATGCTGGCGCTCAGGTCGAGGGATCACGTGATGCCACCAGCCCACTGGTATGAACAATGCCTCGCCGGGTTCCAGTATTATGCTAACCGGATTTGCATATTTGAAGAGCGGGAACCGCGCGTAATCTGGGTCGGCTACATCGACCGCACTGTAGACGCCGTAATCATTATAGACATAACCTGTCCGCAGTGGATCAATAAGCGTGAACCGCTTGGAGCCTATGACCTGCACTATTAGAACATTCATGATGTCGTGATGCAATGGCGTGACGGTGCCTGCGGGTCGAAGCCACAGAAAATTCTTACCTTCCGTTTGATGCCTGTACTAGTATTCTGCGGGGCTCTCAAGTCATCCGAAGTTTTTTGGCCTTAGGAAGATCCAGGATGTTATTATTTGCCACTAGGTAACGATCGTTGCTCTTCGCGTTCTGTCGCAGGTACTTAATGTACTCCTCGAATTTAATGCGAGTCCGGTGCGCTTGATTGAAGCGCTCATAATCGCGATCACCGTCACGGCCAGCCATGATCTCGGCCGACTCGCCTCTGAGTTGCTCCTCAAGGTAATCTAGCGTCCAAAGGCTTCGCGCTGGCCACGTATCTGCTATGTCGAGCAGGATCACCGGTGAGTTTTCTGCATAGTACTGAGCCAGGAAGTCCTCGCGGCGCACCCGGCGACGACGTTCGATCTGTTTAGCCGAAGGCAGTAGTGCTCGCAGGTTACAGCGAATCTCGAGCATCGATTCGATCTTCTGAAGGCTCTGAGCCGTCTCAGCGCCCGCCTGGTAATACGGATTTGCTCGGAGGCCCGCTATCTCGGCGCGAATGGCGTCCTCACTAAACCCTTGGCTTGTCATGACATGAATTATTTTATCATCGTCCACGCGGAGCATAGAATTTTGGGCTAGCCACTTCAGCCACTGTGGCGGAATAGTCGCTGTCACGGTTTCCCTCTTTTCCTTTGCTTCCTAAGTCTATGTTTCAAACGCTCCCATCCATCTATGCTGCGCGGCGGAGTCGCTGACGTGCCAGTGCGGTGAATGTCGGCTACCTGGAGCCGCGAAAGTACGCCACACGGCATCGCGCGGAAATCGGCGGCTCCGGTTTTAGGTTGCTGAGGCTAGATGCGGCGGGCGGAAACGACAGCGCGGACATGGGCGTTACGGATGCGGGGTCGGCGGGGTTGGGGTTGGGGTTGGGGTTGGGGTTGGGGTTGGGGTTGGGGTTGGGGTTGGGGTTGGGGTTGGGGTTGGGGTTGGGGTTGGGGTTGGGGTGGTGGGGTTGGGGTTGGGGTTGGGGTTGGGGTTGGGGTTGGGGTTGGGGTTGGGGTTGGGGTTGGGGGTTGGGGTTGGGGTTGGGGTTGGGGTTGGGGTGCGGTGTCGGTGGGTGCGGAGTCGGGGTTGGGGGTGGGGCGGGTGTGGGGTCGGGTGCGGGTGGGGAGTTGGGTGCGGATGCGGGTGCGGAGTTGGGTGCGGATGCGGATGCGGAGTTGGGTGCGGATGCGGATGCGGTGCCGGTCGTTCCGGATCTGGCGTCGACGGCGTTTCCTGAGCAAGCGTCAGGGGGGATGCGGGACGCAGGTATAGCACCGGGACTGACGGCATCGGCGGCCTTGGCTGGGACGAACTAAGCAATGCAGTGGTTGTTGTCTGGTACTGAATTGGTTCCATGTCAGTCCTGCCTGTTCTGTCGCCTGACGACCGTGCTCTGGTGTTTCTATGTAGAATGGATTGTTTCCACGAGTTACAGGCCGATATTTCCGATCAATTTACCGCTTGTGCGCTGGCATAGTGACGACCGGGCTCCGCACAGCTGTACGGCAGTCACTATTCGCCAGGGAAACCGAGAGGCCATGTCGAGGCGCAGGGAAGATACTCTGGCCGTCGCCCGGCTTCTCCGGCGAGCCGGTAGATGGGATTCCCAAGTACGGGCATACGATAGGACAGTCGTCCATTGGTTGCGGTAGGAGAATACAGGACAAAGCGGTAAGGTGATGAGACGAAATGACTCACCAATTAATGGCCGTATCACTAGCTGGCCTTCGGCGTTACCCTGAACTCGACCCGAGCCGAGTGGCGCGTTTAAGCGTACTCTCGCACTCGATGGTGCGCCTTAGAACTCTGGAGGCGATCCGTCGTGATCACCTCCCCCGAACCAGCCGAGTACACCAATACTTCAGCTCTGCTATATCGTATCTTGCCACGGCGGGTAAGTTTTACACAAGGTGACATTTTAGTTTCCCGGTATGAGCCACAGCCGAACGGCGACAGGTAAGGCTAGGCGCAGCGGATCGCCGTTGACTGGATTACCCGCACTAAATCATAGTCAAATGCCTACTGCCTAAGTGATCGGACAAATACGACAGTGACGGCTATGTGATGCTGTTATCTACGTAATTAACGGTCGTTATCTGGCCGGGGTAGGCGCGAGTATCCCATTGTCTTTAGTCGGGGTCGAAGTAGCCGTGGCCGATTAAGCGCAGGATGTGCCAGCGGTCGAACGGTCAACGGCGGGGCGAAATCTTGCTGCCAGCGCGGCGGTCGCCCGTTCCAGGCACTGCGTGGGCGCCCGGGTCGGTAGACAGCGATGCCGGAATCGGGTGGTCATTGTGCCTCCTGCTCGCCAGATGATGTGCTTGTCTCACCAGGCCGACAACGCAAACCCCTGGGATGTGAGGCGGCGCGCCAACTCACATCGTGGCGCGCTGTCTTGGGGGGACGGGTTCTGTGAATGCGAATTCGTGTAAAAACTCGCGCGGCCTGGGCGGACCGCCAGGTTGCTGGCAGGAATCGCCCGGTTTCAAGCATGATGGGCGTTTCCGTGCGGGCCCGACGGGCTCCCCTGCCAACATCAATGCGCGCATTGACACCTAAAACAGAACATCAATGCGCGCGTCCATGCGGGCCGCGCCCACCGCGCCAGCCTTCCCGGGTACCACACCCGGCACATGTATCCCGTCAGTCACGTCACCGCAAGCGCCGGGGCGCCAAATCGGCGCGTTTGCCTCAAGGCCAGTATCGCTTTGGCTCGTGTGCGGCTAGTGTTCCGGCCCAGGTATCCTCTCGCGGCGAGGAGGCGATTACGTGCCTGGGCACATCGGAATCGTGGGCTGCTCCGCAGAGGGTGCGGCGCTGTGCTACCGGACCATCTGCGCCGAAGGCGCGCAACTGTTCGGCACCCATGCGCATCCTGAGGTCTCGATGCACACGCCATCGCTCGCCGAGTACACGACCCGGCTGGAGCGTGGTGACTGGCACGGCGTCGCGGACCTGATGCTTGCGTCCGCGCACAAGCTGGCCGCCATCGGAGCGGACTTCCTGATCTGCCCCGACAACACGATCCACCAGGCACTCGGCCAGATCCAGGAGCAGTTGCCGCTGCCCTGGCTGCACATCGCCGACGTCGTCGCGGCCAGCGCGGCCAGTCGCGGGTTCAGCCGCGTCGGCATTCTCGGCACCCGGTGGCTCGTCGGCAGCGAGGTGTACCCGGACAAGCTGGCAGCACGCGGCCTGGCCTGCCAGCGCCCCTCAGCCGAGGACACCGCGGAAATCAGCCGCATCATCATCGAAGAGCTGACCTACGGCACCTGCACGCCGGAAGCGGTCACTTACTTCCAGCACGTCATCGACCGGCTGAAAGCCGCTGGCTGCGACGCTGTCGCGCTGGCCTGCACCGAGATCCCGCTTATTGTCAATGACTCGAACTCAGTGCTGCCCACGCTGGACTCCACCAGGCTCCTCGCCAGAGCCGCGCTGCACCTGGCAGCGCGGCCAGCTAGTGAATCCTGAGGATCTGGAGGGTTAAATTTATGCCTTCCCTCCTGTCGGCGAGGAAATGGATCAGCTGAATATGGTCAGTATCGGCAATGGCATGTCACGATGGAAAGATGGCGAACATCACGCGGAGGATCGGCCGCCGGAGTTTGGCTCGGGGAAACATTCGGTGACCTTGCCGGAACATTCGCAGTACGGTGGCATGCTGCTCGCAGATGAGCTGCTGCTGCTGACCCTGAGCCCGGCTGAGGCCAGGAATACCCGCGCTCACGACGGCATCCGCGCCGCAGTGTGCGGCGCCGAGGTCTTTGACCTATGGTTCGCCGGGGCTCCTTGGCCGGGCGATCTGAGGCGGCATATCCGCAAGAATAACTTTGGCGCGCTCGATCCCGCGCTGAACCGCCTGGCGGCGGCTGGCCACATCGACACCAGACGCCTGCGAGGAATCCCGGGCGTTCTCGGCGGCCGGGCAGAGACGTTGCTGGATACCGCGCAGGGGTCAGCGATTCGCGATCGGCTGCGTGTCTCGCTCGCCGGACCCGGCTTGCCGTCGGCCAGGGATGCCGCCCTGGCGGTCCTGCTATACGCCGGAAGGCTCTGGGACTGGTCGGGCCTGGAGGCCTCTAGCGTCGAGGCGGTACTTATCTTCGGCAGGCGCCAGCCAGCGGCCACGCCGCTCAAGCGCCAGGCGCAGGCCCTGGCTGAAGGAAGGCTCGCCGGCCAGAGCGACACCGTCGGTGCCCTGGCAGCGATGGCCAAGGCCGTCGACTACGAGTACATCCACTACAGCGACTGAGAACGGCGCACCCGGTCAGCTCTGGCTGGCGACGAAGCCCTGCACGTGCCTGTGGCGGTCCTGGTAGAACCCGCCGACCGTGCAGTTGCCCGCGGGGCCGCATGATACGGACGAGGCCTGGGCGACGCCGGCGTTCAGGAGTGCCAGGCCGGGCACCTCGGTGGCCGTGCCCCACGTGCCGTCCTGTTCGCTGACCACGAACCCCTGCTGATTGCGCTGCGGGTCCGGGTAGATCCCGGCGGCCGCGCAGTTGCCCGGCTGACCGCACGACACTGACAGCACCCGAGCGGGACCGCCCGCGTTCAGCGCCGCCAGGCCAGGCACCTTGATCGCCGTGCCCCAGGTACCGTTCAGCTCGCTGGCTACGAATCCCTGCCCGTGATGGTTGCCGTCCACATAGCTCCCGCCGGCCGCGCAGTCCCCCGCAGAGCCGCACGACACCGACCAGACCCTGGCGGAATGACCCGCGTTCAGCGCCGTCAGGCTGGGCACTTTGGTCGCCGTGCCCCAGATACCGCTTTGCTCGCTGACCACGAACCCTTGCTGGCCGTGGCTGTCTTTGTAAGATCCCCCGGCTGAGCAGCTGCCCGCCGAGGTGCACGACACCGAGGCGATCGCGGCCTGGCCGCCCGAGTTCAGTACCGCCAGGCCGGGTACCCCGATCGCCTTGTCCCACGTGCCGTCCTGCTCGCTGATCACGAACCCCTGCTGCGGACCGCGGCGGCCCGTGTAGTACCCGCCGGCCGAGCAGTCGCCGGCCGGGTCGCACGACATTGACGAGACTTCGGCGGACGCTTCGAGCCCCCTGGGGCCGCCCGCGTTCAGCCGCACCAGGCTGGGCGGATCGATTGCCGAGCCCCAGATACCGTTCTGCTCGCTGACCACGAACCCCTGCTGACCGCGCCGGTCGTTGTAGAACCCGCCGGCCGCGCAGCCGCCGGCCGGGCCGCATGACACCGACAAGACCTCGGCGAACCCCGCGCTCAGCGTCGCCAGGCCTGGCACCCCGGTCGCCTTGCCCCAGGTACCGTTCTGCTCGCTGACCACGAACCCCTGCTGGTGACCGCGCCGGTCGTAGTAGTAGCCCCCGGCCGCGCAGCCGCAGGCCGGACCGCACGACACCGACAAGACCTCGGCCTGCCCGCCCGCGTTCAGCGTCGCCAGGCCTGGCACCCCGGCCGCCGTAACCCAGTTGCCGTTCTGCGCGCTGACGACGTATCCCTGCAAATGACCGTGGCGGTCCTCGTAGGACCCGCCGGCCGCGCAGTCGCCGGCCGGGCCGCACGACACCGACAAGACCTCGGCCCGCCCGCCGGCGTTCAGCGTCGCCAGGCCGGGTACCTCGGCCGCCGTGCCCCAGGCTCCGGCCGCCGGGCTCGCCAGGGCGTCCGCCGCGCCCCCGAGCATGACGGCTCCCCCCACCGCAACCGCGCCGGCCAGAAGCACCATGACCCGATATCTCTTCATCTGTCCCCGCCCGAAATCCGTTTCAATTACCTGGCATACCGAGAGCAGATGCCCCTCAGGGCCTTAATGGTGGCTTTGTCGTAAGGATCCCAGGGGCCGCTGAGGCCAAAACCGGGATCAGCCCAGAACGAGAAAACCGCCTTCCCGCGCGGGCCATAAGCGTGCAGCCACGAGGTAATCAGCTTGAACCATGCGGGGCGCAGGGCCAGATCAGGGCAGTTGGTCTCCCCTATGACCAGGGAGGGATGACCAGTCCAGACCTTGGTCCTGGCCAGGTTCCTGAACTGAATCCACCGCTGAAAGGGATGCTGCCAGCGGGGATGCGTACGGATACCCAGGTTGCCGTACAGGTCGAGCCCGTAGAAGCCGAGATTCGGCGGCACGTAACGCATCAGGCGCGTCAGGTCGCCGCCGCCAAGCAGGCAGCCGTAAGTTACCTGCGAGCCGCGGCACAAGGTGTTCATCTTGCGGTGCATCAGGTAAACGTTGGCGGGCGTCAGGTAGGGCTGCCTGAACTTCAGGCTCAGGACCTCATGCCAGGCGTTGAGCATAGAGCCAGGAGGCGCGTTGGCGATCATGTCGCGGATCTGGTTGTCCAGCAGGCCGGCGAGAAGATCACGAAGATCAGGATAGACCGACATCAGCGTCTGAGTGCCTGGACCGAAAATCGGCCACGGCGTCGGAAAAACGTTAACATTGACCCCGCCGCCGCCCGCGTAATAGCGAATGCCACGGAATTTGTATGACGATCCGAGCGCGGACGCGATCCTGTTATAGGCGCCAAGATCTGAACCGATAATCACCTGCTGAACCTCGGCTTTCGCAACTGGATAGGTTAGCCAACCTGGTGCCCGGTGGCGTCGTTCTAGCGCCACGCGGTTGCGGGGAAGACGTCCCGGCCACGCTCTTCGTCGTCTTGCCGGCTGGCGGTAAAGCGGTCATGAAGCTGCTCCCTGCAGCCTGGCGTTTCCGGCTCATGTCATTGGACGCCCCGGTAGCCGTGCTGGTTTACCTGTCCGGCCTGCCCGGCCGTCTGGCCTTGCGCGTTGATGTGCCAGTTCCCCGTTGCTAATGACCGAGATAGGTCGATATGCGCTCGGGCTGGCTAGCAGTGAGCCGACCGGATCGGAGGCTGCACGTTTCTACGGCAGCGCTGATTTCCCGGGGCCTCGAACGGCGCCCCGGCTGGCCCACGGGGCGGACAAGCACCCATCGCCGCGCCGTGATGAGGTAACCGCCGAACGGCTGATTGAACGCCGACCGGCGCGCGCTGGATCGAAGTCCAGCCAGTAGCCTGGCTGGACTTCGATCGGCTATCGCCGCTGGCTCCCAGGTCAGGCTAAGGCAGGTGCCAGCTCTGGTTGGTGTTGCCGCTACAGTCCCAGATCTGCAGCTGCGTGCCTGGTGTTGTTGAGAAATTGGTGTCGTCGAGGCACTTGCCAGATTGCGGGTTGAGGAGCGCGCCGTCTGATTGCGGGATGAAGACCTGTGCTCCTGTGCCATTGCAGGTGAACAGGTCCACCGTCGTTCCGTCGGCGGTACCTCCGCCGTTGATGTCGAGGCACTTGCCGAGCGCATGCAACGTGCTGCCGGCCGATACCACGGTCCACTGCTGGGCGTTGGTGCCGTTGCAGGTGTAGACCTGAACTGGCGTGAAGTCGGCGGGATTCGCGCCGCGGACATCGACGCACAGCCCGCCGAGGCCGGTGATCGGCCCGGTCGGATTCGTGCCTGCGCCACCGCCACCGCCACCGCCGCCGGTAGTCGTGTACGCGGCGACGTAGGCCACGGTCATCGTGCCGCCTGAGCCGGTTGAGCTCGTCGGCGTGGTGCAACCGCAGACGCCGTTGGGGAATCCGCCGCCCATTGCCAGGTCAAGGAGGACGGACAGGTTGTGGTCGAACGCGGCTTGCCAGGTCGAAGTGCCCACCTGGCTCTCGCTTACGCTGAAATACTGATTCCCGTCGAGGTAGAAGGTGATCGACTCGTTGGACGTGTTCGTCCTGTTCAAGATCATGGTGTAGGTATGGAAACCGCCCTGGCAGCCAGCGCATGAGGTCAGGCCGCTGCCGATGCCGCTGGTCTCATTGCACGGGCCGCCAGGATCGGTGCCGCAGTGAATGGTGCCAGAGAGCTCGCTCAGCGAGTTGACGTCCTCCATGATGTCGATCTCGCCGTTTTCCGGCCACTGGCCAGGACCCAGCATCCAGAAGGCCGGCCAGTAGCCGAGCCCGCCCGCCGGCTGCTGTATCGAGGCAGTGACTTCCAGTTCGCCGCCCGCAGGCGCCCCGACATTGGCGGTGGTGGTCTGAACGCGGCCGGAGGTCCACGAGCTGCCGCTGCCCAGGGCCGTGAGGTCAAGGTTGCCGTTGCCGTCGAGGTGGACGTTGCTCGTCGAGCTCGTCATGGTCTCGATCTCGCCGGTCCCGAAATTTGATCCAGGCCCGGTGTCGTACATCCACTGGGAGTCGATACCAGACCCAGCCGCGCCGTTGAAGTCATCGCTGAAGATGGTCGACCAGCCGGACGGTGGTCCGGGGACTGCATTAGGTGCCGCCAGGACGGCTGGCGTCGTGCGGCCGGCCGGCGTGGCGCCAGCGGCTGATGCGGCTGGCAGGGCCGATAGGCCTAACGCGACCGCAGGCGCGATGACAGCCAGGGCCATGAGCCGGCCAGCGATCGGCCGCCGCCGCATGGCGCGCCTGACGGCAAGTTGAACATGGATAGATCTGCCGGTCATCCGTCCGGCCTCCTTATCGCCCCCGCTGCTTAAATAATAGGAAAGTTTCCTATTAGTAAGGAACGTAACTCCGTTCTCCTGATGAGTCAACGGCAGAGCTAGTAAGACCGCTCGGAACTGCTGGCCTGCGGGGTGGATGGCGGCGCTGGAGGTTGAGTCCAGATTGTCCAGTGCCCTGATTCGAATGGAGTGCGGGGGGTGCGGTACTCGGCGCGGTCTAAGTGGTAGCCCAGGCGGCGAGGGATCGCGATGCTTGCGGTGTTGGCGTGGTCACAGTGGATCTCGATGCGTTCGATTCCGTCGAGGATGAGGGCGGCCCTGGTCAGAGCGGTGGCGGCGCGGGTGATGATGCCGCGGCCGGCGTGGTGGGCGTGGGCCCAGTAGGCGAGTTCCAGGGTGCCGGGCGTGAGCCGGGCGTGAAGGGCGATGGCGCCGAGGAGGGTGCCGTCTACAGCGTCGAAAATGCCATAGGCGAAAGACTCGGCTAAGTGCCATGCCTCGTCGGATCGCTGCTGGAAGGCGTGCAGGCTATGCTCGTCGACTGGGTCGGCGGCCCACGGCAGCCAGCGGCGCAGGTGTTCGCGGGACGCGGTGATCGCGGCACGCCGGGCGGGGATGTCGGCGGGGCTCCAGCGGCGGATGACGAGTCCGTCGGTCATGAGGGTCTCCGGCGGGCGCTCCGGGCAGTCGAGGACGTCGCGGAGCGCGGAGACCAGGCAGCGGTTCTCGGCGTCGGTGCGGCTGGAGATCCGCAGGTACCGTTCGGCGCTGTCAAGTGACTTGCCTGAGCAGTCCTTCACGAGGATCCGGTGCCGGCGGAAGAGTTCGGCTGCGACGTCGGAGGCACGCGCGGGAGCCGCCAGCCGGGCCAGGACGAAATTGGCGTCGGGCCGGTAGACGCGGTCGAAGGCGGAAATCGCCGAGAGCCGCTCGTACAGAGCGTCAGTGCTCCGCCTGACCAGGCGCAGACTCGACGCGAAGGTCGCGCGGTACCTCGGCAGCAGCCGGAGGAAGGATTCGGCGATCCCGTTGACGTTCCAGATCGGCATCTCGGCGGTCACTTGCGCGAGGAATTCGGGGTCGGCGCTGGCCAGATAGCCGAGGCGTAGGCCGGCGACGCCGTAGGCCTTGCTCATGCTCTTGACGATCACCAGGGTCGGATTGTCGGCGAGATGGTGCTTGAGGCTGTACCGGCCCGTGCAGAAGTCGGTGAAGGACTCGTCGACGATGAGCCGGGTCCCTGTCTTGCCGAGGAGCTTGCAGAGCCTCAGCAGTTCCTCGGGTGGCATGGCGGCCGAGGTCGGGTTGTTGGGCGAGTCGAGGATCAGGGCGGCACGTCCGGCCGCCGCCCGGTACAGGTGCTCAACGTCCAGGGTGAGGTCCGGCGGGACGAGGGCGACCTTACGCGCGCCGGGGAACACCGACTCGTACTCGTTGAATCCGGGAACCAGGAGTACGACGTCGTCCAGCACGCGTCCGAGCACCTTGATCAGTTCGCTGGCACCGTTGCCGACGACCAGTCGGTCGGCGGGGACGTCGATGACCGAGGCCAGAATGTCCCGCAGCCGGCTGTGCCCGACCGGGTAGTGAATCAGGGCCTCGCGGAACTCGGCCGTCAGGGCGCCGATCAGGTCGTCGGTGGGGAAGTAGGGGTTGTACAGCAGGCTGTGGTCTACGGCCTCGTGGCGCCAGTAGCCGCCGTGCTGGCTATGCAGCAGCGCGAGGCGCTGGTCGGCCGTGCCGAAGCGGTAGTCCGCGAGTTCAAGGTCGGTGGCGTCGTCGACCTCCTGGCACGCCAGGTCGGCGCAGTCTACGGCCTGAATCGGGTACCGGGTGGAGCGAGCGAGCACCGCCTCGTAGAACTCCTGGTCTCCGCCCTCCGCGATCAGGGTGCCGAGCAGCGGTACGAACTCTTCGCGCAGGTATCCGGCGCGCAGCAGATGCACATTGAGGGTCTTGTGCAGGCCGTCTCGGGGAGGCTGGGCGGCGCCCGCCAGATGGACTTTCCGGACGTGACCGTCATCGGCCACGTCGAAGACCGTGCCAGCGGAGCCATGCCGGCAAGGGAAGACCGCCGAGACGGCCTCGCCGCCAACGTCGGACAGCCGGGTGAGCAGTGCCGGGTCGAAGACGACGTCGCCGTCAAGGAGGTACAGGTCGGTATCGAGATGCTCACGGGCGAGCCAAAGCGAGTAGGCGTTGTTGGTGGTGGCGTACCTCGGGGAGATGACGAAGCGGAGTGTCATGCCCGCGAACATCGGTCCTACAGACTCGATGATCTCGTCCGCGCGGTGACCGGCCACGATCACGGTCTCGCGCACGCCCGCCGAGGCGAGCGAGGTCAGCGCGCGGTGCAGGATCGGGACGCCGGCCACCGGAGTAAGCGGTTTGAGACGGCCCAGGCGCGTCCCAAGCCCCGCCGCGAGGATGACGGCACGGACGGGACGAAACGGCAGCACGGCGGGCTCCTTTTGCATGTAGCAAAAATATATCGACCGACATATTTAGGGTTCCATAGTCGTGCGATAGAGGTTACTATCCAAAAAAAGAACAAAGATGCTCCTGGAGGCTGCTGTGACCGTGACGTCAGAGAAACTCGTTGAGGCCGTGGCGGTCCCTGAGGATATCGGCGGATTAGCCTGGCTCCCGGCCTATCAGCGCGCGAGTGACGTGCAGCTCGGCACAGGAACCACCACCACGACGACAACCACCACGACAACCACCTCCGAGCCACTTCCTCCGACACCGCCTCCGCCGGTAGTGACCACGACGCCGCCATTCACCCCTCCGCCGGTAGTGACCACGACGCCGCCATTCACCCCTCCGCCGGTAGTGACCACGACGCCGCCATTCACCCCTCCGCCGGTAGTGACCACCACGCCGCCATTCACCCCTCCGCCGGTAGTCACCACCACGCCGCCTCACGCGCCTCCGCCGGTGGTCACCACCACGCCGCCTCACGGCCACGATGACGACGATGACCACGGCGATCACGGCGACGACGATGACCACGGCGATCACGGCGACGACGATGACCACGGCGATCACGATGACCATGGCGACCAGGGACAGCACCGGGGACGGTCCTGAGCCTGGCATGTGATTGACCCCGCCCCCGTCCGAGCGGGGTCAGCCTTCAGATGCGGGATCCGGCTTCGACGACGACAGTGGAGTGCTGCGAGCAGATGGCGCGACTGACGATTGGGATGGCGGTTTATGACGATTATGACGGTGTCTACTTCACTATTCAGGCGATCCGGCTGCTGCACACGGCCGAACTCGATGACATCGATTTCCTGATTCTCGACAACAACCCCGGCGGTGCCGTCTCGGTGGCTTTGGAGACGTTGGCGAAAAGGGTTCCAAACTGTCGGTATGTTCCTTTCGCCGGGTATTCCAGCACCGGCGTCCGGGACATCATCTTCCGCGAGGCGACGACCGAGTATGTCATGTGCGTCGATTCGCACATCATGCTGGAGGCCGGTTCCGTTCGGGCTCTGCTCGCCTATTTCGACGAAAGGCCCGGGTCCCTGGACATTGTCCAGGGACCCCTGCTCCAGGACAGCCTGGCCGGCAGCGTCGCCACTCATTTCAAAGACGAGTGGGGCGGTGGCATGTGGGGCCGCTGGGACTGCGACCCCCGCGGCCAGGACCCATCGGGCGAGCCCTTCGAGATTCCCATGCAGGGGCTGGGGGTGTTCGCCTGCCGCCGCCTGGCGTGGCCGGGTTTCAATCCTCGGATGCGGGGTCACGGGGGCGAGGAAGGCTATGTGCACGAGAAGTTCCGGCGGGCGGGCGGTCGGGCCATCTGCCTGCCGGCCCTCCGCTGGGTGCATCGCGGGTTCCGTGACAGCGGTATCCGGTATCCGGCATTCTGGCGCGATCGCGCCCGGAATTACGTGTTGCTGTTCGAGGAGCTTGGCTGGGATCTCACCGAGTTCGAGAAGCATCTCCACGAGATCTTCGCGGAGCACCCAGGTCACGCCGAAGCTGTCTTCACTCTCTCGCGCGCTGAGGCGGCCAGCCCGTACGCCCAGTTCGACGCGGTGTTCTGCCTGCACCGTGACGCCGTCGAGCGGCGCTGGCTGCGCAGCATGCGGGCGTTCGGCGCGCTTGGCATCGACTGGCTCATCGAACCGGTGCTCGCCCGCGGACGGGCCGAGGCACTGCGCTCGATCGTCGCCTCCGCGCGGGGGCGCGGGCTCGGCTCGATCCTGATCCTCGAAGACGATCTGCTGCCCAGCGCGGAGTGGGCCGAGCATCTCCGTCGCTTTGTCATGGATACGCGCCCGTGGACGGTCTGGCTTCCCGGCGACGACACGGCCCACGCCCTGGCACTCCACCACACGGCCTTCGATGAGATCCTTGCCGATGGCGCCGGTCCCGGCGTGACTACCTGGCTTGAGCGGGAGATCCCCGACACCCTCCCGCCCCTCCTGCCCGACTGGGATTTCCCGCGCGTCCCGCAATGGGCGATCGACGGCATCTACCGGTGCTTGGGCACCGTGCACGAAGTGCTCGACGAGATCGGGGTTCCCTACACGATGATCGCGGGGACGCTCCTGGGCGCGATCCGCCATCACGGCATGATCCCGTGGGACGACGATGCCGACCTGGCCTTCCGCGAGCAGGACCACGCGGCCATCTTGGCGGCCAGGCCGTTGTTCCTGGACCGCGGTTGCGATATCAAGGCGACCGAAGTCGGCTTTAAGCTCTTCCCGGCAGACCGCGGGGCACCTCACGTCGATCTATTCCCGCTACGCCGCCGGGGCGACCTATGGGTCTACGCCGCCGATCGCCCCCGGCTGACCTGGCCCAGCCCCGACCTCACCGATCATGACCTCCAGAACCTCCGCCCCCTTCCCTTTGGTCCTCTCGCCCTGCTGTGCGTCCCCGCCAGCACGGCCCACGCGTATCTCGCCCGCGCCTATGGCCCCCGCTGGTCGCAGGCCGTCCGGCTCAAACGCGAGACCCCCTACCGCGCGGCCATCGAGAATCACACACTTCGCCCAGAGGACCTGGCCCCGGCCCTGCCATCGACTTGGCCCCTCCCGCGTAGTGCTCAAGTCCCACGAGAATGCGATTCTCCGGACGTTGGATCCCAAACGCCCGCCGTGAGTGCGCTGAGCGGCCACTGAGCGCTGGAGCCGGGTTCAGTTCCGGTGCCGGTCTGCCTGGCGGTAATGCGCCGCCAGGATGTCCACGCCGAAATCGCCGCCTGGCCGGCGCAGCACCGTGTGCGCGTGGTTGGGATCGGTCTTGTCGAACTCGATGAGAAGGTCGTCGGCCTGCACCCGGTAATAGTGCCGGTCGCCTGGTGTCAGCGGGCCTTCCCAGGCGAAGTGCACTTCGCTGCTTTCGAGTTTCGCCGCCTCCCGCGCGGCCATCGCTTCTGGCAGCCGGTCCAGGTAAAGAGCCACGATTTGCCCGAGCAGCGCCAGCGCTGTCGGCCCGAGCGTGCCCGCGGCAACACCCAGCGGTTCGACCCGCCCGGCGTGAGCCGAGGTGGCCGAGCGGATGTCGCCGGCCGCCTGATCGGCGACGACGGCCTTCATGCGGCCCGCAGCCCCGAGCGCCTCGAGCAGGGCGTGCCCGAGGTCCTCCTCAGGCCCGAGCGGCCGGGAAACCGGCCGTCCGGCATAACTCACGCACGCCGGATTGGCGCCGAGGAAAACCGGGGCGGGGGACACTTCATCACCCGCAATGGTCATCGTCACCGACAAGTGGTGACCCTCAAACCGCCACGACCAGGCATCGTCCTGGGCCGGATCGCCGAACACGGCCACGAAATAGCTGCCGCCGTGCCGGTCAAGCGCGCGCCGCTCCTGCAGATCGAGCACTTCCTCAAGTGCGACGATCGCCATCGCCTGGGCGAAACAGCGCTCGCTCAGCCCGGAGGCCAGCAACCGGTGGGCGGCCTTCCGGCCCGCCACGCTCATCAGTGCCAGGCATCCGCCCGGCCGCGGGTGCGGCCTGTACTCGATCCACCGGCGCGCCGCGTCATCACCGAACTCCAATGCCGTGAGCATTCGCTGCTCATCATCGAGTTCCAGCAGCAGCGCACCCGCCTCCTGCCGCATCCGCGCCGCAGTCTCATCACCCGCCACGCCTCCGGTATATCACGGCAGGGCGTTTGCTCAGCGCCGAGTTCACCGTCGATACCTCCAGCGCTCCAGGCCCGGGTCGCGCGAATCACCATGATCGGGTGAGGCATCCTCACCTGCCCGGCGGCGAGCCTGGTAGCGGCACCAGCCCGATCGAAGGGGAATCCTCTGTGAGCGCCGAGCAGCGAGAGAACCGAGAAGCCGTCCTGCGGCAGTCAGCTCCGCGTCACCGCCTAGCGGGGGTATGCGCCTGATGCCATCGGCTGCCTCTTCTGCCACTCAAAATCGCCGCGCGGCACCTGGTGACAGACGCTGGCTGATCCTGGCCATCGTTGCCATCGCCCAGCTGATGGTGGTCCTGGATGCCACGATTGTGAACATTGCGCTTCCGTCAGCCCAGCGCGCGCTGGGATTCCCCAACAGCGACCGGCAGTGGGTCGTGACGGCCTATGCCCTCGCCTTCGGCAGCCTGCTGCTGGTAGGCGGTCGGCTTGGCGACATCTTTAACCGGAAATGGGTCTTCATCACCGGCCTGGTCGGTTTCGCCCTTGCATCGGCCATCGGCGGCGCGGCCGGCACGTTCGTCATCCTTGTAACCGCCCGGGCGCTGCAGGGTGTGTTTGGCGCCCTCCTCGCGCCCTCGGCCCTGGGCACCCTCGTCAGCACGTTCCAGGATCCGCGAGAGCGAGGGAGGGCATTCGGCGTCTTTGGCTCGGTCGCTGCTGGCGGCGGCGGGATCGGACTGATCCTGGGCGGGGTGCTTACCCAGTACCTCTCGTGGCGGTACTGCCTCTATGTCAACCTGATATTCGCCGCGATCGCGGTGGCCGGCGCGCTGGTCTACATCCGCAGCCGCCGCCCGGCTGTCCGGCCGCGAGTGGACTGGCCCGGCACCGTGCTGGCCTGCGCCGGGCTGTTCCTCATCGTCTTCGGATTCTCCCGTGCCGAGACCGCGGGCTGGACGGACCCGCTGACCCTCGGCTCTCTGGTGCTGGGCCCGGTGCTCCTCGCGGGGTTCGTTCTCGCCGAGCAGCGGTCCAGTCACCCGCTGCTGCCCTTGCGGGTGCTCGTGGACCGGGCCCGGGGCGGCTCCTACGTCGCCCTCTTCATATCCGGGATCGCGATCTTCGGCACGTTCCTCTTCCTGACCTACTACCTGCAGCTCATCAAGGGAGAAAGCCCGCTGACGACCGGATTGCTGTTCCTGCCGATGATCGGCTGCATCCTGATCAGCTCCAACCTGGCCAGCATCGTGCTCCTGCCGCGGGCAGGGCCCGCGTCCTCATCGCGGCCGGCATGCTGCTGGGCACCGGCGGGATGGCGTACCTGACCCAGGTCAGCGTTAACTCAAGTTATATCGGCGGGGTGCTGCCTGCGCTGCTGATCCTGGGCTTGGGCTTCGGCATGATCTTCGCCCCGGGCATCAACACCGCCACGGCGGGAGTCCGCCGCGAGGAGTCGGGCGTCGCGTCCGCGCTGGTCAATACGGTGCAGCAGGTCGGCGGCTCGATCGGGACGTCCGCTCTCAGTACTATCGCGCTGACCGCGACGGCCAGCTATCTGGTAGCCCACCACGCCAGCCCCCTGGCACCCGCGATAGCGGCCACTCATGGCTACACCTTGGCCTTCGCCATCTCAGCAGCGCTGCTGGGACTCGGGTTCATCCTCGCGATCGTTCTGCTGCCGTCCAGGCGCCGGCTAGCCGAGCTCAGGACCGCCGCCGCTACGGCGGCCGCCAAGACCGCGCCCGGGCTGGCCCCAGGGCCAGTGCGCCCCGTCCCGGTGCCAACCCCAGCGCAAGCGCGAGCCCCGGAACCGGGATTCGAAGCAATTCCCGTGGCCCTGTGCAGTTGCTCGCCGGTAGTGCACCGGGTTCCTGGGGCAGCTTAGCCGCGCCTTCAGCGGCGCCTCAAGACCATGCATGAGAGAGTGAACCCACCTCCGCCACCAATGATCACGCCTACCTCATTGGCATCGAGCGCGCCGGACGAGAGATCGCATATGTTTGCCAAGAAATCCCCTGCGCCAAGGTGTCCCGTTTCGTCGCCCAGCTGTGTTACTTGCGCACCTAGGATGCGACGCAAGGGAGGCATATACATTTATTCGATAGTTCTCGACCCTATCCTCGGGAAGGCGACAAGCCGGATACATGAGTCCCCAGCATCGAGGCCTGCAGAACTTATCGCACACGTCAGGACATCCTCAACAGCAGCAGGACCTGATTTTGCCAAATCAACCGCACCGCCACCCGCGAGCCATGCTCGCTTGGGGCGGCGTATGTCGATAGGAGTGGCATGCGCGAGCGGAGAGGCACTGAAGTCGTCTCCCGACCGGTACATCACTTCCAGTTCCGGCATAGCGGTCGTGGCCATTGCCAGCACTTCAAGCTCTCCAGGGCGGGGGTCGCCGTCTCGCAGTACAACCGCCGTCCCGCCATCCCCGTATGCGACGTCGTAGTCCGAAGTCCAACGGTTGAACCCTGGCAAACTAAAACGATCGCCCGTCGTGACCAGTGCGGCTTGCCCAGGACCGGCGGAGGAAATCATTCTCAGAGCGAGATTGAGACCGATAGCACCTCCATTGGACATTTGCTGAATGCCGACGGGCACAGATCTTAGGGCACCAACCTGATGCGCGACGTAGTGTGCGGGCGACCCAAAATCGTGACCTTGGTGGTAAAGCCACGCATGCGCCAAGAAACCAATAGACTGGGGATCTACGCCAGAACTTCGAAGCGAGTGCAGGCCGGCCGCAGCAGCAAGTTCTGCACCGGAATACTTTTCCGAGACGTGAACGCTGCCTGTGCCCACACGATGGAGTTCCTCTGGGCTTAAAGCAGGCACCACGTCAACTGCGCGCTGCCGCTCAGTGGGCAACTCAACTGCTGCCCCGACAACGGCTACGCCGATGTCATCAGCAAGCCAACGAATCATCGGCGTTCCACCGGTGACTGCGCACCATGGTGACTCGGCCTCAGCTCTATAACGAAGGCGACGACGCTAGTTCGACCCCGATGCAAGCGATCGAGTCGCCTGCGGGTCTCGGCGCGCGGATGGCCACGTGCTACGCTCAGCCTTGATGTTAGTGACTAACAGACCACCCAAGGTCTTCCATGCTCCTCATTCATGCTCCATGGAGTTCGCGTGACAACCTCCGAAGTTCGCGTGACAACCTCCGTTCGGCCAGGACTTGCGCTGGTGGCTCTTGCGCTAGCGGTCGTTGTGGTCGGTTTGGATACGACGATCCTCAACGTTGCGCTTCCGACCATTTCGTCTGACCTCGTCGCCGACACGTCGCGGCTTCAGTGGATCGTCGACGCTTACCTGCTGGCCGTGGTGGCAGTGATGCTGCCCGCTGGCCGTCTGGGCGATCGTTTCGGGCGTCGGCGGATTCTACTTTGCGGGCTCGCAGTATTTCTGGTGGGAACAGTTGCTTCGGCGATATCTGTAAATTCTGCCGAGCTCGTGGTTGGACGAGCGATTCAGGGCACTGGCGCGGCCGTCATCGTTCCATTGGCCTTGGCATTGGTCGTCACATTGTTTCCGCCGGAGGGTCGTGCTCGGGCGATTGCATTGCTGACGGCTGCTGTCGCCGTCGGTCTCCCACTCGGCCCCATCGTGGCCGGTGCGTTGCTGCAACATTTTAGCTGGAGTTCGATCTTCTGGATTAACGTTCCCCTGGCGTTGTCGGCGGCGGTTGGCTGTATGCTTTGGGTTCCGGAATCCAGGGCCATGCGCTCTGGTGGGTTCGACGTCGTGGGAATCATCCTATCCGCTGGCGCCCTCGTTCCATTGATTTATGGAGTGGTGGGCGCACCGCAGTCGGGATGGTCATCCTGGCGGACCCTCAGCCTGGTTGCGATTGGGTTGGCCCTCGGCAGCGCATTCGTCCTATGGCAACGCCGTGCCCCAAACGCGCTCGTTGACCTTCGCCTCTTCACCATCTCACAGTTTTCGTGGAGTTGCGCCGCCGTAATGAGTGCGAGCGGTGTCTTGCTGGCTGTGCTATTTGTCGTGCCGCAGTACCTGCAAGGCGTACGCCACTATGGGGAGCTTGGTGTAGGACTGCATACCCTTCCGCTAATGCTGGGCTTGCTCGTAGCCGGGTCGACCAGCACAAGGTTGCAGAAGCGCTTGGGGACTCGGGGGGCCATGAGCGTCTCCTTTTGCATGTTGTGCTTTGGCCTCGTGACTTGCGCAGCCGTCAGTGCGGGCACGCCGTACGCACTCCTCGCGACAGGGCTCTTCGTGGCGGGCGCCGGGATCGGGGCTATCATCGCGCAGGCCATGGAGACGGCTACTAGCGCAGTCGCAGATGAGACAGTGGGCTCGGCTTCAGCCATCATCAATACGGTCCGACAACTCGGAGGGGTATTGTCGGTCGCCGCAATGGGGTCGCTGCTGTCCGCGATATATGGCCACGGTGTTGCCAGCGCCATAACTCAGCTTCCAGCCGGCTTCCAACACTCGGCGGCGGGCTCCCTCAGCCTGACGATTGCGGCTACGGCGCGAGCAGGTGCCGTCGGCGCTGAGGTTCGCACGACCGCTGTCGCGGCCTTCGGCAGCGCCATGAGGTGGACCTTTTTGTCGTGCGCGGCAGCATCTGCCATAGTCGGGTGCTCCAGGCAACTCTCGCCCGGAAAGATGAATCAGTATTGGCCCGGTGGCGCCCGTAGTGACCAGAAGGGAGTCTGAAGTGACCGAGACGGGCACACCCATCGGGGCCGGCCACCGGAGGCGGGCCATGAAGGCCGAGACGCGGCGAGCGCTGCGCGAGGTCGGAATGAAGCTTTTCTCTGAAAAGGGATACGAGAAGACGACGGTGGAGGAGATCGCAGCCGCTGCCGGGGTCTCGCATATGACCTTCTTCCGGCACTTTCGAAGCAAGGACCACCTCGTCTTGACGGAAGACTACGACGACATGCTGGTGGAGAATCTAAAAGCTCGCCCGGACGGCGAATCAGTTGCGGAGATGGTTCGGGCTGCGTTGCTGCAGAGCTTGATGACAGTCTATCCAGAGCGCCGGGATGAATTGCTAGAGCGGTGGAGCTTGGTGCTCCAGACGCCCGCTTTGCTGGCAATGCAGGCCCGCCGCAACGCAATCGCGCAGAACCTAGTCATTGAGGGGCTGGCAAGGCGTTCCGGTGATGACGCAACCACGCTCAACATGCATGTCGAAGTATCGGCTTGCATCGCGGCAGCTACAACTACATGTCTTTGGTGGGCTCAGCGCAAAGGAATAGACTCTCTGCTTGAGCTGATAAATGAGGCATTCGACGCAATCCATTTGATGTAGCGCGGGCGGGATCAAAACGTCGGTGGATCTTCGTCGACCTCACCGGCCAGATCCCGTGCGGCCGCAGCCTCCTGGTCGTTCATGCCCTCGTAGTCCCGCCGCCCATGCTGCTCGGACTGCCGGTTAATCCACCGGGTGTGCGCCTCCCAGGCGGACTGCTTGCTGGTGTCGAGAGCTGCGCCGATTTGCGACCAAGAAGCCCCAGCCAGCCGGGCAGACCGGACGCTGAGTTGCTGCCCATACAGGGCCTTGCGAGCTATCGTCACACTGAGCGAGAGAAGCTCCAGAGCTTCCTGCCGAGACAACGGTCTTGGTCCGGGCGTGCTCCAGGCGGTCAGGTCAGCAGCCGCCGCGGCAAGCAACTCGCGGTCGCGGAGTTCGATGTAACGCGCGACTGCGGTGGCTATGGTGTGTTCCCGTTCGAGGCCCGTTGGTGTGGTCACGTGTCCCATTCTCAGATCCGGGGCCTTTGTCCGTCAAGCACACTTGACGATATTCGCGCACAGCAGAAGGCGCCGACTCGTCAGGAAGCCCAGGATGCGCACGGCAGCCCCAACCCCGAACATTGGGCGTGTCGGCGTCAATCCGGTTTTAATGATGCTGGATCTACATTTGCCGCGCGACTGTCGACATCGGCCTCGTTGCGATTCTGCCAATAACCGACTAATTTGGGTACAGGCTCATAGGCTGGACCTGTCCGACACCTCGACAATAGAGCTGTCTCAACGAATTCGACCGCGTTTATCTGCGGAACGTTGAGGCGTGCCAGGCTAGTCAGTGCCTGGCATTGCGCTAAGCCGCCACCGCCGGACCAGTCGTTTCCGCGATCATGATCCAATGCCACTTAGCCTAAGTTGATCTTGGAATTGATGTGCCGCAGCGGAAATGCGGCCCGGCAAGCCGGCCGCGCTGGTGCTCACGTTGCGGGTGAGGTGCCGGCGGCTGGCGTGGCGGCTGGTGCGCGGGGGCGGCCGCATGGGTGCAGGTATTGATGTTCCGGATCGGGTGTCGATTCGCGTATCGATGTTGCCGGGCCTTGGGCACCCTCCGGCGGGTGCCTGCCCGGACAGTTCAGCCGACCCGGAACATGCAGGTCAGCGCATGATCAAAATAGGCTATGCGGCATTGGATCATGATCCAGCGCGACTTGGGTGCGGCTCCCGGGGGCGGGCCAGTTCGGGAGCCGCCGCTTCCGGAAGGGTTTTCGTCGTTACCGTGGAGGGTTTCCGGGTTCATGCAGGAGAGTTGTCGCATGTAGGAGGGTTGCCGTCATATAGTCCGGTCAACTCTCCTAGATGCGGAAACCCTCCTGCATGATCGCGTTAACGCTCCCGTGAGAACAGCTGCGGCACGGCTTCTGGTGCCTGGGCGTGGCCCTCATGGGTGCGGGTACTGATGTTCCGGATCGGGTGTCGTTTCGCGCACCCATGTTGCCGGGCTCGGTCCCGCCCGGGCAGGCGGCCTGCCCGGGAGCTTCAGCCCGGGTCGGAACATGCAGGTCAGCGCATGATCAAAATAGGCTATGCGGCATTGGATCATGATCCAGGGCATGATTACTAGGGACGATCACACGCGCCCTGAACCAAGCTGGGCAGGCTTCCGCGATCATGCCCGCGACCATGATCTGAGGTGCCAGTCACCCTGGCCTGCCTGACCCGCCCGCGCATCTTGCCCAGCAGCGTGGCCCGGTCCAGTCGAGCCAGTCACCCTGGCTTAGCGCGACTACGGTGTGCCGATGGACGTGCCGCGCCGGACGACGCGCAGGTCGCGACGGGCAAGCGCGGCCACGACGATGGTGGCCACGGCGAGCACGGCGACGATCAGCCATTCGATGCTGCCGTTCCCGCCGTCGGGATCGAACCCGGTCAGGCCCTCGATCCAGTCCGGCCACACGGCCGTCAGGATCGTCGCCGCCCCGAGAAGCGCTGCGAGAACTATTTCAATCCGCGCCCTTCGCACCACAGGTACCTCTTTCTGATCATCGCGCCCGCGCCTGCCGCGCACGCTCAAGGGTGTCCGCCAGCCGCTCCAGCACTTGCTCCAGCTGGGCCTGAACCTGGTCTGCCAGCTCCACCGCGGCGGCGTTCGGCGGCGCCGCCGCGACCACCTGGCGCAGGCGCACCAGGCGGGTGTCCAGGGCCGCGCGGCGGACGTGGATGGAGCGCTTTCCCCCGCCGTCCGCGAGCAGGTCAGACTCCACTGCCTCCAGCTCCTGCCGCAGCTGCTGATCGGATTCGCTTTCGCCTAGCTCTGACCGCGCCTGCCGTGCCCGGTTCACGCCGTCGTACAGGTCGGACAGCAGGCCCCAGAGCCGCAGATTGAGCTCGTTCTGAGCGGCGACCTGCTCCTGCGTGAACTGGCTGCGCGGATCGGCCGCGATCTCGAACCCGGCCTCGGCTGCCTGCCCGCCCAGCTCCACGCGCACCGTGTAGCGACCTGGCGCCACCGCCGGACCCAGGTTGGCGGCGGCGTCCTCGTCCTCCGGCGGATCGATCTCGATCTGGGTGCCGCGCCCGTGGCGGCCGTCCCAGACGAAGCGGTTCAGGCCCTCCCGCCGGGGTGGCACCGGGTCCTTGGGCTTGCCCTTGCCCGGCTTGCGGTCCTCGTCTCCCGGCCGCGCTGTCAGCGTCCGGATTTCCTCGCCGGCGGAGTCGCGGAACGTGAGCCGCAGCTCAGCGTCGCCGGGATCGGTGAGCCGGAACAGCACCACCACCCCGTCGGCGGGGTTCCGGCCCGCCCCGACCGGCTCGTTCACGGTTTCGGTCCGGCCGGGGAGCTGCCGCTTGTCATAGGCAACTACCACTGGTCCCAGCAGGGAATAGGAGCGGCGCGCCTCGCCCTTCGCGGGAAATCCCCGGTCGGTGAGCCAGCGGACCTGCCGGCGGGGCTGGTACAGGTGCAGTGGCGCCGTGTCCAGCTCGGGCCGGTGCTCGCGCAGCGCGGGCAGGTCCTCCAGTACCCAGATCGAGCGGCCGTGGGTGGCCACCACCAGGTCATCGCCCTTGAAGACGAAGTCGTGTACCGGAACTCGCGGCAGCTCGCCCTGGCAGCGCTGCCAGTTCGCCCCGTCGTCAAAGGAGACCAGCAGGCCCAGCTCGGTGCCGCACAGGAGCAGGCCGCGGCGGGCGGGGTCCTCGCGCAGCACGTGACAGTACTCGTCGTCGTCCAGCCCCCGGTCCAGCCGCTCCCAGCTGGCGCCGAAGTCCCGCGTCCGCCACAGGTAGGGGCGGAAGTCGTCCAGCTTGCGGTTCTCGGCGGCCACGTAGGCGGTGCCGGCATCGTGGGGCGAGGCGTCGATCATGCGCACCGTTGCCCAGCGGGGCAGGTCGGGCGGGGTGATCTCGGTCCAGGACTGGCCGCCGTCGCGGGTCAGGTGGATCCGGCCGTCGTCGGTCCCGGCCCAGAGCTGACCCGGTGCCAGCGGTGACTCGGCCAGCGCGAAGATGGTGCAGTAATACTCGGCGCCGCTGTTGTCGGGGGTGAGCTCGCCCGAGGTCCCGAGTTTTTCGGGATCGGCGTGAGTAAGGTCGGGACTGATCGGCTCCCAGGTCTGGCCTTCGTCGGCGGACCGGAAGACATGGTTGCCGGCCTGGTAGAGGATGCCGGGATCGTGCGGGGAGAGCATGATCGGCGCGGTCCAGTTGAAGCGGTAACGGCCGTCGCCCGCCGTCGCTGTTTCCTCCGGCCAGACTCCGATCGGGCGGTTCTCGCCGGTGCTCTGGTCGTGGCGCGTGATCTGGCCCTTGTAATTGCCGGCGAAGACGATGTCGGGATTATCAGGCCGGACCGCGATGTAGCCGCTCTCTCCGCCTCCCACATGGGTGCAGTCCAGCGCGGTAATGGCGCCCCAGCGGGAGTGGCTGGGGAAGGCGATGGTGGTGTTGTCCTGCTGGGCGGCGTAGATCCGGTAAGGCTCGCGGCTGTCGGTGGTGACGTGGTAGAGCTCGGCGGTGGGCTGGTTGTAGAGCGAAGACCAGCTCTCGCCGCCGTCCAGCGTCACGCTTGCGCCGCCGTCGTCGCCCAGGATCATGCGCCGGGCGTCGGCGGGGTCGATCCACAGGTCGTGGCAGTCGCCGTGCTGGACCGGGAAGGCGGAGAAGACCTTGCCCGCGTCCGGTGAGCGCCAGCACTGCACGTTGAGCGCCCACACCGTCTCCGCGTCGACGGGATCGGCGATGACGCGGCTGTAGTACCAGGCCCGCCGGAGCAAGTCCGCCTGTTCGGAGAGACGCTCCCAGTGGTCCCCGTAGTCGTCGGAGCGGAAGACAGCGCCATCCTCCGCCTCGACGATGCACCAGACCCGGCCAGGCCGGGCCGCCGAGGCCGTGACGCCGGCCCGGCCCATGATCCCCTTGGGCATGCCCGGCCGCCGGCTCAGGTCCTCCCAGGTATCGCCGCCGTCGACAGACCGCCACAGGCCGCTCCCCGGCCCGCCGCTGTCCATGCGCCAGGGCAGCCGGCGCCCCTGCCACAAAGTCGCGTAGAGAATCCGCGGGTTGCGCGGATCGATGCAGAGGTCGGCCGCTCCCGCGTCCTCGCCGCGGTGCAAGACCAGGTCCCAGCTGGCGCCTCCGTCGCGGGTGCGGTAGACGCCGCGCTCGGGATTGGGGCCGTGGGCGTGGCCGAGGGCGGCGACGTAGGCGACGCCCGCGTCAGTCGGATCGACGCGCAGGCTGGAGATGTGACGGGTCGCCTCCAGGCCCAGATGCTTCCAGGTCAGCCCCCCGTTCACCGAGCGGTAGACGCCGTCGCCGGAGGAAGCGTTATTGCGGATCGTGCTTTCGCCCATGCCCACGTAGATCACGCTCGGCTCGGAGGGAGCCAGCGCGATCGCACCCACCGCCGACCGGCGGAAGAACCCGTCGGACAGATTGCGCCAGGTAATGCCCGCGTCGGTCGTGCCCCAGACACCACCGCCGGTCGAGCCGAAGTAGAAGGTGGAGCGCTCGAAGGGATGACCCGCGACTGCGACTACCCGCCCGCCACGGTGAGGCCCAACCAGACGCCACGACAGTTCATCCAGGAATCCGCCCATTGGTTCACAGTAGCGGGCTGGTGGCCGGTTTGGCAGGCGGGAGTCGGGTCACCTGACCACGTACCGTCTGGTCGCGGCTGATCACACCACGACTCCCGGCGTACTGACGGGCCGATCCCAGATGGTGAGTATTCGGCCGTCTGGCGTTATGACTGCTCTCGCGTTTAACTTTGCGCGCCCGTGGAATCGACTCTAAGTAGCCGGTTTGTCTAGTCCCCCATCTGAGCCTATAAAATCTAGCCCATCGGGCTGGAGGTTGTTAATGCGCTCCTCTACGGCCCGCATGAAGTCATCAATTCCTATTCTGCCTGCAGCAAGCGAGTCAACAATCCCGTCAAGTGTCTGGCCAGCCATCTCTAATCCTCGCCATTCCCAGGGGGCCATAAGGCGCCGTAAGGCTTCGAATGCGCTCTAATGACTGCTATAATTAATCGTGAGGATAGCTACTACTTTGTGCGGATCACCGTCTGCGCGCGTGGCGTAAGCATCGTGGTACTGGTAGTCGACTCGGGCTGAACTGCTCAGTTCATAGTGAAAAGTGCGAGACCATCCCGGGCCGCGCGGTTTACCCGCGCGGCCCTTAAGGATCGTAGTTTGGGCTATCGGATCGGGCGATCCAGGCTGGTGAGCGACGTGGTCCCAGAATTGCTTCGCCTGCTGCTCGCCTACTCTAACGACTAGTTCATTGTAATGACCGTAGAAAGATCTATGAACCAGGACGCGATAGATCGGAGCTTGCTGCGGCTTGCTGCCAGGACGCCGCGCTGGTCGCAGCGGGTTATATGCGCTCTCGCCGGTCATTTGGGTTCGGAGGCCTCAACGAAGTCGGAGTCGACATGGTCTCCGAGGAGAACTGACCGCCTGAGAGGGTCCTCTAGCTGACGAGCTGTGACGCGCCAGGCGTTAATGCAGCTCTCAAGGACGGCGGAGTCCCGATCTGCGCTAGCCGCAACGAGAGCATCGTGCAATTCTACTAGAAATTCTGACATATCGCTTCGATCAAATGATCGAAGCCATGCGAGATCACCCAGTTCGCGAGCGCTGGGAACGCTGCTCGTGCGACGCAGCAAGCAATCGAGCCGGGTATACGACTCCCAGCAACTGGCCAGCGTCTCTAGGAGACTCAGCATGCTCTCGGGCAGCATCACCAGGCTCATGCCATCTCGATCACGTAGGCGCGCTCGGCCACCGCGCGCAGCATCGAGGAACTCGACGCGCCTGCTGCCCGCGAGGTCTGATGCTTGGAAGATCGTATCCGTCATGCTGCTCCCACCTGCCCAGGATCGTAGTAAGATACTACCCAAGATCTTGGGTCACCGGTACTCTTCTTAGTAACTACAGTCTTGTAACTATGCCCGGGGGGGACCGTGGATGATCATAGGGCCTTCGATGCAACCGAGAGTTACCTCTGCGACGCGTCGGAATCCTCCATGGCCAAGTGGCATACGGCGAGCCTGGTCACGGCGCTGAAGGGGATTCTTGGGAAGGAACCTCAGTTTGACCAAGGCAGCCAAAGCGGCCGGGTCTCGGCGTTCCGGGCGGCTGCTGACGAACTAACCCGCCGAGGGCTCGATGGGATTTCCCTAGTGCGATATGGCATGTGGGATGCTGTGGCATCTTCAGTCATAAACGTACTGACTCAGAGCACGGTTGGTGACATAGAGCGGCCTGGGGGACGCTCTCGTTCCGATGCTGAGGCGTGGTGGGCCGTGCTCGCCCTGGGTGAACGTCCCGTATTCTCCGATACGCCTCCGCTGTCTGAAGCCCACAGCTTGATGGCAAATACGATTGAGCGTGGCCTGGCGAGACTAGTGAACTGGATCGTTACCGCTCCAGTTCAGGATCTCGTTGAATTGATACCTCCAGCTGAAGTAATTCCTGAGCCTCCTAGCGAGGACTTCTTTGACGATGATCTGCTTGAGCAGTATAAATGGGCTGTCGATCATTTCTCTTCAACGTTCTACAGCGAGTGGTCAACTTCGTCCCTCCATTACGCTCACCGATGGCTAGCCGGACACGAAGTTCCGCCGTGCGCTGCGGACCTGATGGATGATAGACGAATAGACCGAGTTAAACTCAATGATGAGATAGCTCGCCGTGCGGCGACTCGAAGCCATCGACGATCCAATAAACTGAGCATCGATGGCCTGCTGGCCTATGAAATGACCAGGTACGCTACCACGCTACTGACTGCGAAAAGGTATCGGGAGGCGGCGGCTATCTTCGAGTTCGCGCTGAGCCAGAAGGCCTATGACGGCAGTTTCACGAACAATCTTGGCTTCTGCCTGATTCCAGAGAGCCCGTTGGAGGCACTTGGCCATCTTAGGGCGGCTGCCGAGATGAATTATTATCGACTAGCAGTAAATGTATATAATCAGATGTGCTGTCACATTGCGCTACGTCGCCCTAGAGATGCTCTTGCGATCGCAGGGGCGAGGTGGCAAAGTATTCGGTCTGCCAGCCCGCTCGACGCGATACTTTGGAATCGCCAGGACCTAGATCGTACCTGGGTCATTTTTCGCACCGAAGATGACCGAGCCTCAGTTGCGCAACTCGCGATGGATTTGGCGCACCATGAGGGCTGGCAGGAAGATGAGGCAACCTGGCGTGAGCACCGAGAACAATTGGACCGATGAGTGCTGCCAGATCACTGCTGTTAGCGGGTGTGAGCCAGGCCATCGCCGAAATGAGACGAGAACCGTTGGGCGTCGCCGTGCCGCTGGGCGACAGATCGGTGTGGTATCGGGGCCGACGGGGCCTGGCGCCCGCCCGCTCATGCGTCGCAGTGCTGCGGTCCGTAAACGTCCCATAGCTGGCCGGCGAAGAACCGGCCGAACCGCTCTAGGGCGACGGCGCCGCGCGGGCCTCTAGTGCGGATGGTGCTGAGCTCGTGCGCGAAGCCGGTGAGGCGCAGGTGCATGGTCCCCGTTGCCAGGACGCGGGCCTCGTCGTCCTCCTCTTCGGTCACGTGGCCCTCAAGCAACTGGATATACAGGGTCGACGTGTCCGGCCAGATCCGGGTGAGCGGACCGTGGAAGACGTCTTTCTGGCCCGTAATGGTGCGGGGCTGGCCCGAAGCGTCCGTGAATTGCAGCCGGTACCGCATAAGGCGGAGGTCCGGTGCTCCGTCGGACGCGAATAGGTTGAACCAGCCCCGCTGGACTTGACGCGGCCCCCGAAGCTTGCGGCATCAATCCATCCGTCAGCCCGGGCGCGGTGCTCGGGATCATCCAGGAAACGCTCCACATCGTCGGCCATGATCGTGAGCCGGAAAGCTATCGGCTCCTGCCGCCGGCTATCTGCCGCGCCGAGGACGCCACGGCGCGGCGTCGGGGTGCACATCCCGGTCATTTCCTCGGTGAAAGACAGCGACGTGCTGTCCGGCCCCGAGCCGCCGCTCGCAGGCGCTGATCGGCGGCCGCCCAGGGTCGCCGGTCCGCCGCTGCCCAGCTCGGCGCCCCTGGCGGTCATGGATGGCGGCTGCTCGAGCAACCGCGTGCACATCCGGTCAGCCAGCGCGGCGATCGTCAGTGACGGGTTCGGGCCGACGGGCCCTGGCATCGCGGCGCCGTCCGCGATATAGAGCCCGGGCTGCCCGAACACCTCTCCATAGGAGTCGCACACCCCGACGCTGCGGTCGCGTCCCATAGGGGCGCCGCCAACCGGATGCGCCGTGACGATCCGCTTGCGCAGCCACATCGGGTTGTCCACGTAACGCGCACCGAGCACTGCCGCGATGCGGCGCATGGTCGCTATCACCCGCTCGAAGTACGCCTCACTGGTGGCTGTTGTCCAGGCGAGGTCCAGCCGGTTGCCGCGCAGCCACAGGACACCATCGGGGACGTCCCTGCCCATGCCCAGCAGCGGCAGCGAGCTGACCGATAGCGCATCAGGGCCGATGAGTTCGGAGATCTCTCCGGAGATGTCGGTCTCATGCACGCGCGCCACGATGGAATGGAGGCGCTCCAGCGCGAATCGCGCCAGGCGCCGCGAATCACCGGGTACGTGCGCTGCCTCGATCAGCCAGTCGATGAACGCCGGGTAGCCGCCGTCCTCGATGTAGGCACCCCGGCCCGTCTCGCCAGGGCCGTCATGCTCGTCACCAAGGCGGATGGCGCTGGTGATCACGGGCCCCCGGCTGGCATCAAGCGGACGGGCGTGATTGTGGTTCTTGGCGTTGACGAGGAAGCTCAGTATGTCGCCGTTACTGCTGAAGCGGGTCCCGAGAGCCATGCTCAGGCCTCGGAAGTTGGGGCGGTTGCGCAAGAGCAGGTATGACGTGCCGAAAGTGCCCGCGGCTAGCACGAGTCGGCCGCACGTGATTGTCCGCGGCTGCTGCGCGGCGGCGTCAGGCGCACTGTCCTGGCCCTGCGGGTCGTGCCGAACGTACTCCACTTCGTATCCGCCCGCCGGCGCCGGGCGGATAGCCCGTACTTCGTGCCTTGTCCGCAGGTCGGCGCCGTGGTGCTGCGCGGCGGAGAGGTAGTTGTAGTCCAGGGAGTTCTTGGCGCCGACGTTGCAGCCGATGTCGCACTCGCCGCACAGCCGGCAGGTGCTGCGCTGCCGGCCATGCAGGTTGCCGTAGGCCGGGTCAATGATCGGCAGCCCGAGACCTGGCGCGGCACCTGGCTTCGGCGCGAAGCTGACCGCCAGCGGCGGTAGCTCGCAGCTCAGGCCGAGTTCCGCCGCCGCGTCCCGCATCGCATGTGTCTTGGGCGTATCCGCGTACCCGGGTGCGTCGAGCGGGTAGGGGGTCGCGCCGAGCATGCGCTCGACCTCGTCGTAGTGCGGGTCGAGGTCGGCGCGGGTCACTGGCCAGGATTCGTATCCGCCGCGCGGCAGGGGATCCTCCGCGACGAACCAGTGCTCGTCCTTGCGCAGCAGCACGTTCGCGTAGATAAGAGAACCGCCGCCAAGGCCACTCGAAACAACGGAGTCGCAGCCGCTGAAGCGCCAGACGTCGAACATTCCGTAGAGCCCGGCGGCGGGGTTCCAGAACGCGCGGCTCATCTGCGCGGGCGTACGCGGGAAGCTGTCCGGGGGATACGCGTTCCCGCGCTCGAGCACCACGACCGACAGGCCGGCCTGGGCAAGCCGGTAGGCGGCTACCGAGCCGCCGAAACCAGATCCGACGACGACCACGTCGGCATGCTCGACCCCCGTCATGTCAGGTCGCCTGCCGCTTCACGAACTGGCTTATCCTCGGGAACACATCCAGGTGGGCGTCTTTGCCCACGATCGGGTCCACGTGGCCGTACCCTGGCAGGATCTCCAGCTCGCACGGACCTGGCACGACTCCTGAGAGCAGCTGGTGACAGACGATGTTCGAGTCGGTGAACACGCGGTTGTGGTCACCTGTCAGCAGCAGGATCGCCGTCGTCACTTTGGCGGCATCGGCTAGATAGTCGTCGGGAAGGTCGCTATGGCGGCCGTCGCCTGGGTCGGATCTCACCGCGTGCCCGGCTCGCACCATCTTGGCGACATGCCGGTAGTAGTAGAGCCCGCAGGCGCTGCAGAGATCGGCCATCCGCGCATGCGTGACGGGCAGCAGGTTGTCGTGCTCGTACATGGCCGGGTGGCCGCTGCCCCACATGAAGCTGAGCATGTGGCACGCGCTCACGTCACACTCGCGGTGGGCCATTGATACCAGGTGTCCGAGCGCCCACTCGCGGGTTAGCCTCGGGCTTTCGGCGAAACGCGGATCCAGTACAGAGATCCCGCAGAGGTATTCGAGCAAAGGCTGACCGTAGCTGAGCTTCACTCGTGACCAGGCCGGCACTCGCGGCGTCAGCGCGACGCTGTTGCAGGTCACGCTGGCAATGTCGGGCAGCCGGCAGGCGAACAGGCTCATCATGAATGACAGCGAGCCGAGGCAGTGGGCGACGACGTGCACCCTGCGGTCTCCGATGTGCTGCCGCAACTCAGCCAGCGCGGCCGGGTAGTCGTAGCCGGCGATGTCGTCGAGAGTGTACCGGTGAGTCTCGCTGTCATAGGGGAAGCGGTTGCTCATGCGGAAGTCAAGCGTCCAGACATCGGTGAATCCGTCGTCCAGCAAGTAGCTGACTAGGTTGCGGTGCTCGGGCATGACGAACAGGTCACTGGAGGACGTCAGTCCATGGATAAGCAGGACGACGTCATCACATGCGGCGCGACGGAACCGCGTCAGGTTGAGGCCCAGATCGTCCTCGGTCGCGAACGGGTGTGTCGACACCTCGGCGTCCGTGACGCCGTCGAGCGTGTACCGCGCGATGCGGCCCGCCATCTGTCCTCCCGATGCTCTGCCACTGCTACCGTCCACAGTGCAGCCTCGGGCCGGTCTGACGCATCGTGGTAAACACTGACTTTACGTGCGCTCGCTGATCGCTTTCAGGATGCCGGTCCGCGAGGTGACACCGAGCTTGGTGAAGATGTGCGACAGGTGGGTCTCCACGGTCCGAATGCTGACGTAGAGCGAGTCGGCGATCTGCTGGTTAGAGCAACCGTCGGCGACCAGCTTGACCACGTCCTGTTCCCGCTGGGTGAGGCCATTGGACCCGGTGCCGCGGCCGGGCGCTGGCACCCGCACGCCGAGCTTGCGCTGCTGGCGGGCCGTGGTGGCATGCAGCGAGCGCGCGCCGCACCCGGCGAATATCCGCGCGGCCGCGGCGAGTTCTGCGCGGGCCTGGCCGCTATTGCCTGCCGCGGCGTAAGCCACGCCCGCGCACAATCTCGCCCGGCCGGCGTCGACGAGCTGGCCAGTGCCGTCAAAGGATTGCGCGGCCTCGGCGGCCGCTGCGGCCGCCGCACGGGGCTCGCTGGCGCGCAGCGCGTGCGCGCGGGCGAGGCGGGCGGAGGCCTCTTGCCCCGGGTACGCGGCCTTAGCGGCGCGGTCGGCCCATTGGCTGGCCTCACCCGGATTGCCGCAGTCGGCCTCCAGGCCTGCCATCACCTCGCAGGCCGACAGCAGGCTGCGCCGATCAAGCATGAGCCGGTTCGAGCCGCCGCACGCCTGCACCATGGCGTCGCGCCCGGCGTCGCGCCGGCCCGAGTTGATCAGCGCGATCGCAAGCACGTACTGGGCATGAGCGCCCGACCATTCACCGTTGCGGCTGCCCGTCCGCACGGCCTCTTCGCCCAGCCGCACGGCCGCCTGATCCTCACCGGACCAGCTCGCTACCAGGCACTGCTGGACAAGCGCGAAGACAAGCTGATGGCCGGACCCGAGCAGCCGAGCCACCTCGGCGGCTTCCTCGGCGGCGGATGAGGCATCCTCCAGGCGGCCGAGCATCGTCAGCGCCTGAGCCTGGCCGGCCAGCAGGTTGCTGATGATATAGCCCTGCCCGCTAGAGCGGGCGATGGCGATCGCGCGGTCGAAATGGGCCAATGCGTCGCTGCACCGGCCCATCATGGTTTCGGTCCAGCAGAGCCAGGCGATGGCATCGAGCCAGTCGGCCAGTTCATCGTCGGACGCGGCGGAGACGAGCTGGCTCGCGGCCGCTATGAAACGGGCCGCGTCTGCGATGCGGCCCAGGGCAAAGGCAGGCAGCGGCCGTAGCGCCGCGATCGCGACCGCGACACTGAATTCACGGGCGTCAGCGCCTTCTGGAATGAGATCAAGTACTGCCTGGGCCGCGCGGATATCTCCGCGCATCAGGCTCTCCGCTATCAGCCGGGTCCGCAGCGGCACGGCAGCCGCCGATTGCGGGTCGGGGATCTGGCGCAGTTCACTGAGCAAGATCGCGCGGGCCTCGCGCGGGCGATCAAGCTGACGCTCCATCAGGGCGCAGAACCGTGCCGCTAGCGCTCGCCTGGCGTAATCGCCAGGTGGCAGGCGTCGCAGCGCCTCCCGGGCCGCCTCGCGGCCCTCCACGAGCTGACCGCTGACCGCCCGTAGCCTGGCTACCTCAAGCAGCAGCTCGAGCTGACGGTCAGGACCCCCGGCTCCGACGGGCATGATCTTCAGCGCCGCCTCCAGCCAGTGCGCCGCAGCGGCTGGTGCCTGCGCTGCCACGTCGCGAGCTGCCTGCACCAGCGTGTTGATGCCTGCCTGGTCACCGAACGGTGCTGAACTCTCGACGTGATGTGCCCGGAGAGCCGCGGGCGCGCCAACCTCGGCGAGGTGCGCGGCGATCCGCGCGTGCGCGCCGTGCCGCCAGCCAGCGGCGGCGCCGTCGTAGGCGGCGCGGCGCACCAGCGGATGCCTGAACCAGAGCCGTCCAGCGGACGCCGGCCTGACAATGTCACGCGCGGCCATGTCATTCAGCGCGGCGAGCGCCTCGTCCTCGGTCACTTCGGCCGCGACCGCGACCAGCGCCGGCTCGAATTCGTCCGCCGCCACCGCCGCGGCCTGCGCTACCCGCAGGGAAGTCGGGGATAGGCCATCCAGTTCGAGCCGCAGCGCGGTTCGCACGGCGGACGGCAGCTCGCTGTCATCGGAGCTACCTGCCGTGAGCTGCGCCCGCAGGCCCATGCGGGCCAGCGCTTCCAGGTAGAACGGGTTGCCGCCGCTGGCCTCGTGCAGTGCCTGGCAGCGCGTTCGGCTCACTGAATGGCCGAGCAGTTCCTCGGCTTCGGCCAAGGTCAGAGGACCCACCGGCACCTCGCGACCGTGGGCTGCGGCGGAGCCGAGCAAGGCCGCGAGCCGAGCCGATGCCTGCGCCGGGCGGTAGGCGATCGCCACCAGTACCCGGCCCCGAGGTGGATGACGGACCAGGTGGCTGAGCAACTCGACGGACGCGCTGTCGGCCCAGTGCACGTCGTCCAGGATCAGCACCAGCCCGTCGGAGACGGCCAGATCCTCCAGTCAGCCGGCGCATCGCGCGGTACACGCGGAGCCTGCTAGTCAGGTCGCTGCCCAGGCCGGACGCGGCTGGCAGAGCCTGCCCGATCGACGGCATCCGCATTGATGGCAGCACGGTGGCGAGAAGCGCGGAGGTCTCCGGGCCGAGCCGCTCGGCAAGGCCGGGCAACGAGGCCTCTACCTGGTCATCGAGCGCGTCGATCACCGCCCCGAAGGGCAGTTCCTGCTCGGACTCGGCTGCCTGACCTTTCCGTGTGACCAGGTCCCGGCGTGCCGCCGCGATGGCAAGCTCACCAAGAAGCCGCGTCTTGCCCGCGCCCGGCTCACCAACGAGAAGGAGGAATTGAACCGAGCCCGCACTCGATGCGTCAAGCGCCTCCTCGAAGGCGCGCAGCACCTCATGCCGCCCGACCAGCGGCGCCGCACCGTCCATGTTTCTCCCAGCGGCTGTGCTGGCTTTCGCTGCAGCCGGCCGGTCCGCGCCACCGTCCATGCCTGCGCTCCACGACGGCACGGGCTCCCATTCTGTGGTCGCGCGTGACGCCGAAATTTAACGGATAACATGGCATTCTATCGGGTGGCCGAGCGGCTGGGGAGCTTGACGCCCAGGCAGGCGTCTCGCAGCCGGCGCAGTTCCGTGATGTCCGCTCCGGGCAGGTCCAGTGCCCGGTCGAAGTCAGCAAGCGCCAAAATTGATCGGCAGTATCGAACGCCCCATTCCAAGGCCGTCCGATTTCGTCGTGAAAAAGGGTTCGAACATAAATATAGTTCCCCGACTGCCGCGTCTAACCCCGCGCCAGTGTCTTTGACAGAAATGAGCACGCTGCCTTGCTCATCGAACAGCGAGGATACCGTCAGCTCTCTCGTGCGTTCCGTCACCCCTCTCATGGCTTCGACGCCATTCATGATGAGGTTCAAAAGCACTTGCTGCAATTGAACGCGATCGCCTACGACCGGCCGGCCGCCGGCGGCCACCGCGGTGCGTAGCACGACGTCGTGCCGCCGCAATTCGCCTTGGGCGAGCGCCAGCACTTCTCTGATCACGTCATCGACATCGAGCTTGGTCAGCCGCGGCCCGGACTTCCTGGCAAGCGCCCGCAGACCGCGGATCACGTCCGCCGCGCGCATGCCATCCTGCGCGATGCAGGAAAGCGCATCCCGCACCTCGTCGAGATCGGGTTCCTCCCGGTTCAGAAACCGCAAGGCGGCGTCGCTCTGGGTCACGATGGCGGTGAGCGGCTGGTTGATCTCATGGGCGATCGACGCTGTGAGTTCGCCCATTGTCGTCAGGCGCGCCATTCGCTCAGGTCCGCCCGCGCGTCTCTCAGCGCCTCTTCGGCGCGCTTGCGTTCGGTGATGTCAACCGCGACCGCGGCGAGGAAAAGCGCGCTTCCGGCAACCGGCGCGAGAAAGGCGTCGAGCACCGCCCAGGTTACGCCGCCATCTTTGCGCCGGTAGCGTTTCTCGATGTGCTGTGCGTAGAGCTTACCCGTGGAATTGGCCGCGATGGCCGCCTCGGTGGCCGCTTGATCGTCCTCGTGGGTGATGTCGGCGGGAAAGAGGCGACGGAGTTCTGCGTCAGAGTAGCCGGTCATTTTCTGAAAGGCGGGGTTGGCCGCGACGTAGTGCCGGTCCGGCCCGATCAAGGCGACGCCAACCGGGACGCTCTCGAACAGATTGCGCCAGCGCTCCTCGCTCATCATCAGTTCGCCATAGAGGCGCGCATTGTCCAGCGAGATCGCGGCCTGCGACGACAGCAACTCCAGCAGCAATATCCGCGCAGGAGTGAAAACGTGCGACGCCAGGTTGTTCTCCAGATAGAGCGCCCCGACGAGCTTGCCTTGCTTCACCAAGGGCAAGCAGAGGACGGACCGGGCGCGCTTCTGAAGGATGTAATCATCTCCTGAGAACGGGTCTTCGGCCGAGGCGTTGTCCAGGATCACGCTATGCCGCGTTGCATCACGGTATGGAGAAGCGATTGGGGCATATCGGCTGCTGTCATCGCCTTCTGTCGGATCGTGACCTTGACCGTCTTTTGCTTGGTTCTGGCCTCGGCCTCGATCTACGGCGTGTCGCCATGCAGGAGAACGAGCAGGCCGCGCTGAGCGCCGGCGTGTTCGAGCGCGATCGTCATCAAGGTTTGGATGAGGCGCTCGAGAACGATCTCGCCGGATACCGCTTGCGACGCCTTGACAACCGTCCCGACGTCCATCTGCTCGACCGACGCGTCGATCGTGGCGGTGGACTGCGACTCGCCGACTGCTGCCGTAGATGAGGGTGGGCTTGGTCCATTTGACGAACTTTTCGTCGGCCCCCCACTGAAGATAGCAGGATCGAGCGTTCCGCAGATAAGCGTTGGAAATCGTCTCAAAGCCGCGCGCCGCGTAGAAATTCGCGGCCAGTTCGCAGGCGAGCCCCTCGTTCTGGATAAAGCCATGCTCGCCGGCTGACCGGATGGCCTCTTCGTAGGCGCTCGGCGTCCAGTTCCCGCCCTTCCAGACGCGCGAGCTCGGCGCCAACCAGCGCTCCCGATTTGCGAACGTTGCAGGACAGTTGTCTGCCCAGACCTGTATTTGCTTGAGATGCGATAGCAGCGCCTCCAGATGCTGAGGCCGGCTCCTCTGCCGAGACCGTATCGCAGCGGGCCGCCCGACCAAGTGCCCCATAGAAATGGAATTCGGGCAGCTCTACTTGTGTCGGCACGGTCCAAAGCCGTGACTTGGCTTTCAATGCGGCCGCGACAGCAGATGCGCCGTTGCCGGCGTGCACGCACGCTTGCAGCTTTCGGATCCAATAGCGGGCCGCGGAAATGGCCAGACGGGGGTTATCGTCCAGATGTTGCTCGAAGCGGCTCTCGTCGAACTCCGAAATCATTGAAGGAGTTGAAGTCCCGTGTAGTCCGCGGAGCATCTTTATTAGTCTCTGCTGCGCGGTAATGAGTCGGCGAGATGAGACCGAACCGCACTTCCCCCACGAATGCCAGCGCGTTTTCGACCTCGCGCTCGACTTCGCCGAGCGGATGTCCGGAGGCGAGAAGATTGGTATTCAAGTCGGCGCGGCTATAGGCGGCGTAAGTGAGGTCTCCGGTCCTTCGCGCCTCGTCGAAAGCGCGCCGCAGGAAAACGGGCTCGTGCAGGGGCTGCGTCCAATGAGCGACATGGACGGCGAAGACCAGGTAGACGCGCGCGCTGAGGCGGTCAAACCCACGCTTCTTCACCAGATCCAAGCCAAGCTTGCCGAGGCGAACCCAGCCTGGTAATCTCCGAAGTACCTCCCCACGACACCGCCTAGCCAAGCATAAGCGAGGCATGAACCGTCGCTGTTACCGTGCTCCAAGCTGAGGGTCGCCATCCGACCGATGACGAGGCGGAAAAATTCTCGTCGGTGAACAATGCTGGCGACACCGGCCGTGAGCACGTCCATGGTCGCGCAACGGTCGGGATCAATCATCCGCGGCAGATCCAGCAGCGCCTCGATGGAGCGATCGCCAAGCGCGCGCCACAAGCGATCATATTCCCGACGGACGTCTTCCACTGTCGCTTGCGACGGCCACTGTCGGTCCAACCGCCGTACATAGTTGAGACCAACAGCCACGGCGCTGTCGCTGTGATCCAAATGCGTA
>CAVVQP010000009.1:0-1722126 GCA_963750405.1 uncultured Actinomycetota bacterium | reverse complement strand
TGCCATCGGCGTAGTCATTGCTGTCCTGCGCAGACCACCAGACGAAGTCCCGCAAGTCCCGGACCCGGTCAAGCCGACGCAGTTCCTCCACAAGGGAACGCACCCGGACCACGCTGCCGATCGTCACCTCATGCCGCCTCCGTCGCGCCAACGCAGGAATCAGCACGCCGTCAGCTCGCCATGCCTCGACGGTCGTCCGCGACACACCCAGCAGCTGTGCCGCCACAGCGACCGACACCCCCGGAAGCTCGCTGCGCCGGTGCTCCAGCAAAACCCCCGCCGCTTCCCTCACCCCATCCGAATCCAGCCGACCCGCCGCGATCTCTCCTAGCAAGACCACGTCAGCGACGATTTGCACGGCATGCTGATATTCACTCGCCACAGACAACCCGCACCTCCATGCCAGCTGGACAAAAACATACCCTATTCGTCCAGGATGAACCTCCGCCGACAGGAGAGCTCCCGTCCCAAGCTCAGCCCAGGCCATCCCCTCGGGCCACCTGGCCCGCATCGCGCGGCTCACACGCCGAACTCGCTGACCGCCCGCCGCGGCGCGGAAAACTAGCGATACTCGCCTTATGGTGGCGATCATCCGGTGCAGTCGAGCCGAAGCGGATCACATCTCTTGGGCGGACGGCGTGCGTTCCAGCCGACAGGAAGAGCGGACCTGGACGACTACGCGCCCGCAGAAGGACTGGCGCAACGGCGCTCACCTCACCCTCCTAGTCACCGGCAATCCTGGCGGCGAGGTCATCAGCGCGCTCGGGTGGACGACCCGGATCCGGCGAGCCGACGACCTCGGCGAGAAACTCGAAGTATGCCGCATCGAATCACTGACCACGCCAGTCCCATTGCAGGAGGCACACGGCTCTTCGGGCGACCGCCCGACCTGCGCGCGGGCGAAGAATCCTCTGGGACACCGATGAGCACGCCACGCTCTTCATCGAACCGGACGCTGCAGCGCGGGCGGGCGCGGGCCGGGTCACCCTCGCCGTTGCCGGTCCGTCAAGGCCGGTCAATGTCCCAATTCAGACGTATGGTTGGGTTGATGAGATATTTCTGCCGAGTACAGAACAAGCAGTTCTGTACGGCCGCGATTATGAATGCCTATTGAATCAGTAGGCATTCATAATCGGTCTGTTCGCCTGGCTCGCCGTCGACCTGCCCATCGAACTGGGCGCTGCAACTGGGACGATAGTGTGCAATCAAATGCACGTCCTGAGCAGCCGACCGTCCCTTTCGGGCGCTACCGGCCAACGAGCGGCGATCATTGGCCCGACGCCAGCCACCGGGTCACCGGCGCTTCCGGACCTTAGACCGGACACCGAGCACGAATAGCCTCATAACCCCACATGCTTTGGAGCATAAGCAAGCTCGCGGAAGCAACCGCCTCGCTTTGCTGACTTCACGTATCGGTCGACCGCCGGATACCGAAGCCGCGCGCCAAGCTCGTTCCACGAAAAATCGCGCGTAGCGAAGATAATCGAAATAATGCTCTGACCAGGAAAAACGGAGCCCCCTTACGGAATCGAACCGTAGACCTTCTCCTTACCATGGAGACGCTCTGCCGACTGAGCTAAGGGGGCGCGACGGATATCGGCCTTCGCATCCGGCACGGGCTACCTAGCAACCTGACTGCCATCAACCGCGCGCTACGCGAGCATACACGATCAACCGTCATCGTGCCGAGCCGGGTAGCTTTCCACGGCCTTCGCTCCGCCAAGCGAGACCCACCTGGCCAACGACCACTCGGCCGCACGATCCTGTGCATCTAGCCTCTTCCCGCCGCTCTCCGCCATCCGTCCCGGTGGGCAGGCGGCAGACGTTCGGGCGCTGCGCATGCGCTCTGCCTCCGGAACACCGCGGCAACGACATAGAGGCGCGCTACGCCGGCTCGCGCGAAGCGGTGTCGTCAACAGCAGCAGGTGCCCTAGCTGATGCTGATCGCCAGCCGCCGACCCGCCGCAACCAACCCCCGCTGGCACCGGCGCCAACTCGGCGCCAGTCACCAGTCAAGACCAGCCAACACCCCCGCGCCACCTAAGCAACGTCCGGCACGAGCTACCTGACAAGTGTTCTGATGTTGCCAGTGGGGTGTAGGTGGCGAGAGTGGCGAATGAAAGTCCCCAGAGGCCGCGCGGGCGGCGCATGGGTGCGCGAATCGATGTTGGAAATTGGGTGTCGATCAGCGCATCGATGTTGGCGGCCTCCGGCCGGCCCGGCCCAGCCCGCCCCGCCCCAGCCCGCCCGGCCCAGCGGACAATCAAGCCGGCCGCACGGCCTGAGAATTGGCCCGCGCCCGCTACCCGGCCTGTGCCGCGAGCCGGAACGCAGCCACCACCGACGGCCACGCCTCCGACAGCGGATCGATCACCTCAAAATGCCCGGTACCCGGCAGCACCACGCACTCCGTGAGCTCATCCCCCAAGGCCCGCGCCCGGGCCACGTACCCCACGCTCATCGAGCACGGAACCCGATCGTCCACCTCACCATGCACCAGCCGTACGACCCTGCCGCCCCCGGCAGGCAGCAACCGGGCCGGATCGGCGGCCGAGTACCGGTCCGGCACCTCAGCCGGCCCGCCGCCCATGAGCGCCCCGGCGGCCCCCTGCCCCATGTCGCGCTCATAGCACTCGGCCAGATCGCTGACCGGCGCAAGAGCCACCACGCCGGCACCCGCCACAGCCACCACGCCGGCGCCCGCCGCGACACCGGCCGGAGGCCCGACCCCGACACCGACCCCAGCCCCAGCCTCACCGCCTGAATCCGATCGCCACGGCGACCCGGACGGCAACCGGTGCCTGCTAGCCGCCCACAGCGCCAGGTGACCTCCCGCCGAGTGCCCCGCCAGCACAAGTCTCCGCTCATCGACGAGCCCGCTGGTTGCCCGGGCCACCAGCGCCGGCAGCCCGTCAATCGCCGCCGCCACGTCATCGAAGGTGCCTGGCCAGCCCCCGCCTCGCTGTCCCGTCCTACGGTACTCAGGCGCGCAGACAACGAAACCGGCCTCAGCCAGGGCCTCGGCGAGCGGTGCTGTGTGCTCGCGACCGTACTCGGCACGCCAGAAACCGCCATGCAGAAATATGGTGAACATAGCGCTGCGCCCGATGTCGGCTGCCAGACGCGACTCCGGCGGCGGCACGTGCACGTCGGCCACCTGGTCGGGCTCATCGCCGTAGCGAAGCACCAGGTCAGGGGGTCTCGCGGATCTGACCAGGACATTGCGCCGGTCTTGCGCCCTTCCGGAATGACGCCGACCCTTCATCTCACCTCGGTCCCTAGGCGGCACTTGTTTCGATGCCCGCACATTGGGGCTAGGAATCCTTAACCCTCGCGCGGGTAATATGGAGGTCAAGACGGCAGGATACGAGCATTGACTAAGACGATCATCGGAGTCTGGAGTGCCAGTCAGAGTCGTGCGAGTCGGGCAGGCAGCCGCTGCGGCGGGTGCTGGACTGTTTCTGATCTCCGGGCCGGCGATCGCGCCGGCGCTGGCGGTTCCGGCCCAGCCGCTCAACAGCAGCAGCCTGTGCAGCTCTGGCACGGCTACGTCGGTCGGGGCTACGCAGCTTTCCGATACTGATCCGGCCTCCACCGCGCCGTCGACAGCTACAGCGACCCCGACGCTGACTCCCGGTCCAACAGGTGATCCGGGCACGCCGACTCCCACTGGCACGGCGACCTCACCCGGCACGCCCAGCCCGAGCAGTCCCGGGAGCCCGTCAGGCACTCCGGACCCGACGGGCACCAAGAGCCCGACGAACAGCCCGAGGCCGACCAAGACCACAAGCCCGAGCCCGTCGAAGAGCGCGACTCCGACCAAGAGCCCGACGCCGACCAAGTCTCCGAGCCCGTCGCCATCTCACTCGCCCAAACCACCGCCGAAGGCCGGTGCGATCTGCCTCACCGGCGAGATCGTGCGGCGCAATTCGCAGGCCGAGCCAGGTGGCACGGTCACCTACTCGGTCTGGATCTGGAGCACGGTGAAGGCAAAGCACGTGACGGCGAGCGTGTCGGCTTCAGGCCAGGCAGTGCGGCAGGCCAAGCTCGCCTTGTGCCCGACCGCGCGCAATACAACCTGCGCGATCGGCGCGCTGCCCGCGTTCCAGGCGGTCGAGATACTGGTCACCGACCACATCGAAAAGGTAGCGCTCCCTGGCGACCAGGTCACGCTGACAGTGACCGTGCAAGGCGAGTCTGACGACTCGTCCCCCCGCGCACTGTCTCCGGCCGAGGCAACGATCGCCACCGTCGTCGGTCAGGCCACCACGTCGCCGAATCCTATCGACACGGGCACCACCCTCCCGCCGCCCTCCTCAGTACCAGGGCTGCCGAGCACGACCGTCACTCCGGGCAGCATTACCAGCTTGTTCCCCGTCGTGACCCCCGGAGTCACTCCGCCAGCCGAGCAGCCCAAGCGGGCCAAGAAGCACAAGGTGACCAGGGTCACCTCGACTGCCTCATCGCTGCCGCTCGATCCGCGCCTCATCGGCGGGCAGGTCGGGGGCCTCGCGGTACTAGCCGCCGCGATCACGATGGTCGTCGCCCGGCTCTCGTTCCGGACGCCTCAGCCCGCCGGCCAGCCAGCGCAACCGCCCCAGCCGGTCCAGCCCACCCCGCCAGCGCCTTCCGGGCAGGCTGTCGCAGAGACCCAGCTCCCCCCGTCTACGCCAGCCGAGTCGGGGACGGACGGGATCGGCCAGTCAGCGGCTGAGAGCGACGACAAGGCCAAGGACGCCTAACCCAGGTCCCGGCCAGTCACAAGGCGAGCAGCCGCCCTGACCTTAAGGCAGCGACGGAACTACTTGACCTGGTGCTCGACTAGCGATCGCATCATGCGCATCTCATTGGCCAGCCCTGCGGCATCCAAGGTGGCCGACACGATGACTCCGAAAGTGTCGTTGTCAGCCCAGGCACATTCGGCTGGGCCGCCATTGGTCCCCGGCGCGCAGGCGGCCTGACCGCCGAGCCGGCCCGGGCTCGTGGTAAACGAGCCGCGCAGCTGAGTCATGAACCCGCCGATGAAGTCGCCTGCCGACCCGCCGCCGGTCAGGTTGCCGCCGATGAACACCGCGATCTGAGGACCCTGGCTGGTGCCCGGCCCGGTTGTCTGCTCGTAGACAGCAGCGACAACGTTCTTGACCTCACCGGCCGCTCCCCCGACGACCTTGCTCCGCAGGGCTTGCGCGGTGGCCCGGTCAACAGTCGGCGATTTCACGAAGGACCCGATGCGGGCCGGGACAGTTACTACATGCGCGGCCTGCGGCGCGAGCACGAGGTAGCCCACCGCGCCGGCTACAGCCGCGAGCAGGCAAGCGCAGACGACCATGATCGAGCGCGGCACCCGGCCGAATGCCTTGCCGAGCTTTCCGGCCGGAGCTTGAGCGGCGCCTCGCGCCTTGGCGCCCGCCGGAGCGCTTCGCGCTTTACTGCCTGGTCGCCGCGCCTTGCTCGGACCCTCTGTTGCCGTCCTGGATCGCTTAGTGACGCCAGTCCCAGACCGGGCACCCTCGAGCCGCTGCCTCCCGCACCGGAGCCGACGGACCAGCCGCCGCCCGGCCAGCAGTCCCCTGCGCAACAGGCACCTGCAGCTCAGGCACCTGAGCGGCGGGACCACGAACAACCGGCCTCTGAGCAGGGGGCGCCTGGGTGACAGGCGCAGGCATGACAGGCGCGTGCGTGACAGGCGCCTCCCTAGGAGGCATCCGGGTGGCAGGCTGCCTCAGCGGCGTCGATCTGGCGGGGGGCAGCGTCCTGTCCCGTACCGCCCGATCGCCTTCGACGACGTCTGCCGCGAAGGCCTGAGTCGCGCCCGCACCGGCCTCGGATAGGCCAGCGCGCCCGGACACGGGCTCTGGCGGCAGTCCGGATACGGACCGCCGGCCCCCGGTCGCGCGGCGAACCCGCCCGCTCGCTGCCGAAGTCCCGGTGAGGTGTCATCGGGCACAGCCGCGCCTGGCCCCGTCTCAGCTTGCCTGCGTCCGGCACCCCGGCCGGGCCGACGGCCTCGCCCGGGTGACGTGCTGTCCGGTGGCTCACCGGGTGGCGGGTAAAGCGGGCTCTTGTACTCCTGTGAGTCGAGCCATGGCTCGGACGAGGTCGGCGGGAACCCCGCGACCGCGGCTCGATCGGCCGCGACCCGATCGGACGCGATCGGATCGATTCCGACCGGGCCGGCAGCGACCGGACGGGCAGCGACAGGACTGGCTGCCACATCCGGATACAACGGCTGCGCGTAGTCGTTGAGCTGACGCCCGGGCGGAGCGGCCGGGGCCGCTGGAACCGACCGGGCCACGATCTCGCCGCCACGGTCACGCCGCGCCGCCGCAGGAGGTGGTGCGGGAGGCGGCGGCGCAGGAGCGGACCGGCCCCGCTCACCTGCCAGAGCCTGGCCGCCGTGCCCGAGGTCAGGCTTCGGCCGCGCGGTTGGCCGGGCCAGGGCCTGGGCACCAGGCGCGGCCCCGCGGCCCTCTCCGAGGTACTTAATCCAGTCGTAGTCCTCGTCCGCCCCGACGGTGCCGAGCGACGGAGCCCCGCCCCGGTTCGCGCCGCGATCGGCTGACCGGCGGTCCTTGCCCTTCCGGCCTGATCCGAAGCGGCCCGTCTGGGCGTCCTGACCGGGCTCAGGCTCCCGCCGGGACGCCGCCCGGCGCTGGCGCGAACCGCCGGAACGCCCGGCGTCAAGGTCGTCGTGCTGGTCGTGGCCGACGTAACTCGCGGGAGGCGCAGGCGGTGCGGGAGCGGCATACTGCGCCGGAGCGGCATACTGCCCCGGAGCCGGGTACTGACCCGCCCCAGGACCCCGGCCCAGATCACCGCCAGGACCCGCGCCAGGACTACCCCCACCAGGACGCCCGCCAGGCACTGGACGCCGCGCCGGAGCGGAAGCAGGACCGGGTGCGGGCGCTGACCCCGGCCCCGGCGCGTCCCAGTGCCCGTAACCAGGCGCCCGGGGGCCGCCCGCGGCGTCGCCGGACGCCCACGGGGCCGCGAAGTCCTGACCCGCCGCCCAGGCGTCAGCTTCCTCCTGCTGCGCCCTGATGGTGGATTGCTGCCAGCTGCCCGTGAGCGGCTGGCCGCGCCGGGCCGCGTCGAACTCATCGACTGCGGGCCTGCTGTACCCGCCGGAACGCGAGTAAGCCTGCTCATCCCGTCCCGGGCCTGGGCTGTATCGCCCTGGATCGGTGGTCTCGCCGGGCTCCTCGTATCCGCCTCGCCCGCTTGGATAATCCTCGTCATAGCCAGCCGAACCATAGTCCGACCTGGGGCCCGGCCCTCGCGGGTCGTAGTCGCCATCCGGCCGACCTCTGCTCATGCGACGCGATTCCCCTGACGATGGCGACATTCTCGGGCGGCGCCGACTCCGCGGTGCCGGGATTTCTACATCATGCGGCATCAGCGGCACCGCCGCTACACGATCGGGCGGGCTAGCCAACCCCCAGCGCACCCGCCCTCCCGCCAGAACGCGGCCATCCACGCCCTCAGGACCGTCCGTCAACCGATGTCCGAATGTCATGAAAACACTCTTGCGATCCCGCTTAGCGCCGATGCACGATCAATGACAGTGGCCGGTCGTGACCGTCGCTGACAGGCCGCTGACGCTGCCAAGCGAGGAGCACGCCCATGGATGGTATGTCCGCTCCGGTTGCCGGTCCGTCAGTGATCTTCCCGCGCGGTTACCTGTGGTTCGGGCCGTTCTGGTGCGCCGCCGTGATAGGCGCCCTCGCCGTGAGCAAGAGGTGGCCGCTGTGGGTCAAGGCGGACGCGGCCGGCGGCTTGCTGATCGCGATGGTCATCTTCGTCTCCGTCGTGGCCAGCCTGACCTTCCGCGCGTTCTCGGCCGACCGGGCCGGGGTCCGGCTCGGCCTGCCGTCCTCGACCCGCAGGCGAGGACGCAGGCGCCGGGCGGTCAAGCACATACCGTGGCAGCAGATCGAGCGGGTCAGGCTCGCGCGGCGGCCGTACGGCACCCGCGTCGAGCTCATCCTGGGGCAGAACGCGACCCTCGCCGTCCGCGGCTACGAGCCAAGCGCCGGCGCGGTCGCCTTCCGGCGCGTCCTGCTGCTGATCCCGTTCGCCTACCTTGCCTTGCCGACCGGGCTCACCACCCCGCTGCACGGGCCGCCGAGGTTCCGCGTCGCCATCCGGGACACCACAGTCGACGAACTGCGGCATGCCCTGCGGACACTCGCCCCGCCAGAAGTGGCGATCGCCGTGTTGGTGCGCCGCCGCGCATCCGTATCATCGGCGAAAGCGGCGGGCGTGCGACAGCCCGCCCAGTAAGGCACCACACAGTAAGCCCGAGCAAGAGCCAGGCCAGCCGCGGTGACTAGCCCCGCTGGTCTTGTTCAGCGTATTGAACGGAAGGCGTGGACCCGATGGCACATGAGGTATCTGGCGTGATCGCCCGCGGCAAGGGCGCCCCGGTGGAGCTGGCCACGATCGTCGTTCCCGATCCGGGGCCGGGTGAGGCGCTGGTCCGCGTTCAGGCCTGCGGGGTCTGCCACACCGATCTGCACTACCGCGAGGGCGGTATCGGCGAGGACTTCCCCTACCTGCTGGGGCACGAAGCGGCCGGCGTCGTCGAGGCGGTCGGCGATGACGTGACCGGGGTCGCGCCCGGCGACTTCGTGATCCTCAACTGGCGGGCGGTCTGCGGGGAATGCCGCGCGTGCCGGCGTGGCCGCCCGTGGTACTGCTTCAACACGCACAACGCCAAGCAGAAGATGACCCTGACCGACGGCACCGAACTGTCGCCCGCGCTCGGCATCGGCGCCTTCGCCGCCAAGACCCTCGTCGCTGCCGGTCAGTGCACCAAGGTCAACCCCGAGGTGAAGCCCGAGGTCGCGGGGCTGCTCGGCTGCGGCGTGATGGCCGGCCTCGGCGCCGCGCTGAACACCGGCGAAGTCAGCCGCGGCGACTCCGTAGCCGTCATCGGCTGCGGCGGCGTCGGCTGCGCCGCCATCCTGGGCTCCAGGCTCGCCGGAGCACGCAAGATCATCGGCGTCGACATCGACGACCGCAAGCTGGCCTGGGCGCGCGAGCTCGGCGCGACCGACACGATCAACTCGAAGAACGCGGACCCCGTCGAGGGCATCAGGGAACTCACCGAGGGCAACGGCGCCGACGTGGTGATCGAGGCGGTGGGCCGCCCTGAGACGTACCACCAGGCGTTCTACGCCAGGGACCTGGCCGGCACGGTCGTGCTCGTCGGCGTGCCCACCCCGGAAATGAAGCTCGAACTGCCGCTCCTCGACATGTTCGGCCGCGGCGGCCGGCTGAAGTCCTCCTGGTACGGCGACTGCCTCCCGGACCGCGACTTCCCGATGCTGACCGACCTGCACCTGGGCGGCCGCCTGCCGCTGGAAAAATTCGTCTCCGAGACCATCTCGGTCAACGACGTCGAGGCAGCCTTCGCCAAGATGCAGCGCGGCGAGGTACTCCGCAGCGTGGTGATCTTTTAGTTGAGCAGATGAAAAGTTCCCGGGGCGAGGTGCTGCCTGGACTGACGAGTAAGGAGCGCAGCGACGAGCGAGGAGGGAAGGCAGCACCTTAAGGAGCCCCGGCCCCGGGGGGCTCCGGGGGGTCGTCCCCCCGGGAATAATCGTCCCCCCGGGATAACCCGCATCGCGATGTGGTCGGGGCCGCGCACGCTGTCGACCGCGCTCATGCGGTCGTTCGGGAACCGGCCCGACACCGTGGTGGTCGACGAGCCGTTGTACGGCTACTATCTCGCCGCCACCGGCAGCTCGCACCCGGGGCGGAGCGAGATCCTCGCGTCGATGCCGACGGACTGGGCCGAGGTGGTGCGGCAGCTCGCCTATGGCGAGCTGCCGCCAGGCAAGACCGTCTACTACCAGAAGCACATGACACATCACCTGCTCGCCGAGGTGGACAGGGACGCGCTGTCCGGGCTGCGACACGCGTTCCTGATCAGGGACCCGCGCCGCCTGCTCGCCTCGTACGCGAAGGTCAGGGCTACCCCGACACTCGCTGACCTCGGCCTTGAGCAGCAGGTCGAGATCTACCGCCGCTTCGGCGGCCCCGTGATCGACGCGGCCGACATCGCAGCGACTCCGCGCGCCGCCCTCGAGGCGCTCTGCGAAGCGCTGGCGATCCCGTTCGACGAGGCCATGCTGTCCTGGCCGCCAGGCCCCCGGCCGTACGACGGTGTCTGGGCCAGGCACTGGTACGCCAACGTCTGGACGTCGACCGCCTTCGCCAAGCAACACAGCGCCGAGCGGAGCGGTTCCGAGCAGCACAGCTCCGAGCGGCGCGGCTCAGGCGACCCGTCGGCGCGGGCCGCGCTTCCGCCTGTGCTCGAACCGCTGGCGGGCCGCTGCCAGCCGTTCTACGACGAGCTGGCAGCACGCCGGCTGGACCTAGCCCCCCGCTAGACTTCGGGCTTTCAGCGGCTCGCGCAGGCCCAGCAATGTCGCAACGACGGCGCTGGGGCGCCAGCAACGTCACCAACGCGGGGCCTCGCAACGGCTCGGACTACGCCTGCCGGGACCTGCGTGTGACTGCGCCGTGACACCGACAAGGAGCCTTTCGATGCTGCAGCAGTTCGACGAGCGGAACCGCGACCTGATCGTGAACGTCGGCGGCCGGCTGGCGCACCGGGACGAGGCCGGTGTCAGCCCGTTCGACTCCGTGGTCCAGGGCGGTGACGCGGTCTGGGAGGGACTCCGGCTGCACCATGGCCGGATCTTCCTGCTGACCGAGCACCTGGCGCGGCTACGGCGGTCGGCGCAGGCTCTCGCCTTCGGGTCCGTGCCGTCCGATGCGGAGATCATCGAGCAGATCAGCCGCACGCTGGCAGCCAACGCCATGACCGACGGCGTGCACCTCAGGCTGACCCTGACCAGGGGCGTCAAGATCACTAGCGGCATGGACCCGAGGCTGAACCAGTCGGGCCCGACGCTGATCGTGCTGCCGGAATTCAAGGCACCGGTGTACGCGGCTACCGGGATCACGCTGATCACCTCGAGCATCAGGCGCCCGCCGCCGGACAGCATGGACCCGAAGATCCACCACAACAACCTGCTGCCGTCCATCCTGGCCAAGATCGAGGCCAATGTGGCAGGCGCCGACGATGCGATCATGCTTGATCACCGGGGTTTCGTGGCCGAGACGAACGCGACCAACGTCTTCTGCGTGACTGGCGGCGTGACTAGCGGCGTGCTCGGCACCCCGACGACAGCCGCCTGCCCCGAGGGCATCACCCGCAGCGCCGTACTCGAACTGGCTGCCGGTGCCGGGATCGAGTGCGTGATCGGTGATTACTCCATGACCCAGCTTTACACCGCCGACGAGGTTTTCGTCACCGGCACGATGGGCGGCATCGCCCCGGTCATCAGGATCGATGGCCGGGTTATCGGCACCGGCCAGCCCGGCCCGGTGACCGGCAGGCTGACCAGCCTGCTCGCCGAACTGGCCGCGACGACCGGCACGCCGGTGTGCGAGCTACTTCCCGGCTAGGGTCGCGCGCAGCGCGAGCACCCGCATGACCGCCGCCTTGAAATCGGCGGCATTCAGCGAGTTGTGCGTGTAGTCGAACGCCATCGAGTTCATCGCGGCGGTACCCTCGCTGACCTTGCCCTCGGCGCACAGCAGCAGGTCCATCCCGGCCCCTGCCGCCAGCGTCGCGCGGTGCGCGATCGAGCCGAACGGCTTGAGCGCGCCTGCCTCGAGGGCATCGGTCACCGTGACGCCGGCGAAACCGAGCCGCTTGCGCAACTCGCCCTGCACGATCGCCGACGAAAGCCCGGCCGGGTTCTTGGCGTCCAGCGCCGGGTAGATCGCCCACGACGCCATCACGAGCTTGGCCTTGGCCGCGATCGCCGCCGTGTACGGCGCCTCGTCGGTGCCGCGAATCGCCGACAGCGACAGATTCAGCGTGACTGGCCGTATGTCGGTGTTCTGGCTGGTGGCGGCGGCACCCAGGCCGGGGAAGTGCTTGACCGTAGCCGCTACGCGCTGCTTCTGCTCAGCCTCGGCGTACAGGGCGCCGAGCTTGGCCACCGTGCCAGCGTTGCTGCTGAACGACCGGCCGAACTCGTCGATGAAGTTGCCCGCCTGCCGGTAGACGTCGAGCACTGGCGCCAGGTTGACGTTGAGCCCCACCCCGTGCAGATTCTCGCCGGCCCCGTTACCCGCCGCCGTCGCGGCCTGCCATGGGTGCGCGGCCGCGCCGACCTGCTTCTCCGACAGCACTGGCTGCCCGGGCAGGCGCCGTACCTGGCCGCCCTCCTGGTCGGTCATGAGCAGCAGCGGCAACCGCACCGGATCGGTCTTGGCCGCGGCCGCCTTCTGCAGTTCGGCGGCGACGGCGGCCAGGTGCGCTTCCGAGCCGACATTGTCGGCGAAGAACACAACGCCAGCCACCTCGCCATGACTGATGAGGTTCAGCAGTTGCGCGGGCGGGTTGAGCCCGGCGTAGCTGTAGATCACCCGCTGGCCGGCCAGTTGCGTCGTCGTCAGCTTGGGCAGCGTCGCCGCGGCTGCCGCGATGCCGGCCGCGCTGGGCGAGACGGCTCCCGGCCGCAGTCCGACGCTCGCCGCCGCTACCGCTGCCTGCTCGCGCGCCACAGCGCGTGCGTGGGTATCGGCAGTCGTCGTGGTACCCGCACCTGGATCGGCGCTTGGGCTATGCCTCGCCGCCGCGCTGGCCGCGAACCACACGATCGACGCGATCGCCGCCACGATGGCGGTAGCCACCGCGATCAGGGTCCTGCCGCGCGTGACGAACAAGGTTCTCCTCAGGCTTGTCATGTCCTGCCGCTCGTGCCGACCACTTCCCATGACTGCCATGCTACGAATAGATAACGCTCGGCGCAGTACTAGCGCCTGTCCTCGCAGGTCAATGGTATGCGATCTGGTGACCGTGAGCGACCGCCGATCACCAGGGCGCCAGCCGCCCGGCTGCCACCGTGACCCCGGCGCGATGATGAATTCGGCGTCCGGCTGACTGCCCTGCCTGGCGACCGATACGCTGCGTAGGCACAAGATCACGGGTACGTGCTGCCTTAAGCAGGACCCATGTGCTCACCATTCGCATTCTTGCCGACGACGACTTTTCTCGTGGAGGATTCATGGTTCAGCGCGACACGCCGTGGCCGGCCGGTACCCCGTGCTGGGTTGATCTTGGTACCGATGATGTAGCCAGGGCCAGGGCCTTCTACGAGGCGCTGTTCGGCTGGGACGCCCAGGTCGGCCCGCCGGAGTCAGGCGGCTATGTCATGTGCCAGGTCGGCGGCAGGCAGGTGGCCGGCATCGGCCCGAAGATGGGACCCGCCGAGGCTCCGACCGCGTGGACTACCTATCTCGCTTCGGACGACGCCGATGTCACCGCGCGCAAGGTTGCCTCGGCGGGCGGGCAGGTGCTCGCTGAGCCGTTCGACGTGATGGACGTGGGCCGGATGACCGTGGCCGCCGACCCCGGTGGCGCGGTGTTCGGGGTCTGGCAGCCGCGTGCGCACACCGGCATGCAACTGGCCAACGAGCCGGGTGCGGTGTGCTGGAACGAGAACATGAGCCGCGCCTTCGACGCCAACAAGGCCTTTTACCAGTCCGTATTCGGCTACGACTACGACGACATGAGCAGCGACGACTTCCACTACGCCGCCTTCAAGACCTCTGGCGACCCGCTCGGCGGTATCGGCGACCTCGGCACGGCCGCGCCCGCCGAGACCCCAGCGCACTGGCGGACCTATTTCGCGGTCAGCGACGCCGATGAGGCGGTGGAGGTCGCCACCAAGCTAGGCGGCCACGTGGTGGCCCCGGCCTGGGACACCCCGTACGGCCGCATGGCCATCCTGGCCGACGACCAAGGCGCCGTCTTCGCCATTATGTCCATCCCCCAAGCCCAGGCCCAGTAACTCCCCGCGCCGGCTCGGGCAGGCCCAGCAAAGTCACAAGGGTGTGGCTCTTTCGGGGTGAGCCAGCTGGGTGGTGCCGTGCCCGGGAGGGTTGTCGTGTTCCTGGAGGAGGGTTTCCGGGTTCCTGAAGGAGCGTTGCCGCATGAAGGAGGGTTGTCGTCGTATAGGCCGGTCAACTCTCCTAGATGCGAAAACCCTCCTGCACGAACCCGAGAACCCTCCCGCGAGAGCAGCCTCACCCCGAAAGAGCCACACCGATGTCACAACGCGGGGCCGGGCGCGGTGCCGCTCGACGCCGGGGCGGTGCCGCTCGACGCGGGCGCGGTGTCCGACGGGCCGGGCGCGGGAGCTAGTTCGGCGGCGACCCGTTCGGCGCTCCGCCTTGCCCAGGTACCTGTGGTGATCAGGCCGAGCGCGAGAACCGCGACGCCGCAGCCGGCGATCACCCACCAGCCGACGTGGCTGGCGGTCGCGAATCCCATGCGGAGGCTGCCGGCCAGGGACGACACGACAACCGAGCCGATCACGGCGACGCCGAGCGACGATCCGACTTGCCTGCTCGTGGAGGCGACCGCGGCGGCTACGCCAGCCTGAGAACGCGGCATGCCGGCCATCGCGGTGTTCGTGATCGGCGCGTTGACCAGCCCGAATCCGAGGCCGAACAACAGGAAGCTGACGACCAGGCTGGCCGTGCTCGTGTCGGCCGTCAGCCGGGTGAGCGTCACCGCGCTGACGATCAGCGCGGTGCCCGCGCCGATCAGCGGCAGCCGAGGCCCCCGGCTGCCGACGATCCGCCCGGAAAACGGGCTGCACAGCGCTGTCATCCCGGCCATCGGCAGCATGTAGAGGCCGGCGTGCAAGGGCGAATACCCGCGCACGTCCTGCAGGTAGAGCGTGCTGAGCAGCAGGAACCCGCCCAGCGCGGCAAACGCCGACACCGCGATCAAGGTCGCGCCGGAAAATGGCGCGCTGCGGAAGAACCTCGTGTCGAGCAGCGGCTGCGCCCGCCGGCCCTCGTACCAGCCGAACCCGAGGCCGGCCAGCACCGCCGCCGCGAAGCAGCCGAGGATCGGCGCGGAGGTCCAGCCGCTGTTGGGACCTTCGATGATGCCGTAGACCAGCGTGGCCAGGGTGATCATCACGAGCAGCTGGCCAACCGGATCGATCCGGCGCCTGACCGGGGCCCTGGACTCTGGCACGAAGAGCGCGGTGAGCACGATCGCGGTCACCCCGACCGGGATGTTGACCCAGAAAATGCTGCGCCAGCCGACCGAGTTCACCAGCACCCCGCCCACAACGGGACCGAGCGCCATGCTGAGGCCGACGACACCGCCCCAGATGCCGATCGCCCGCGCGCGCTCGGCGCGCTCGGTAAAGGTGTTCGTAATGATCGACATGGCGACCGGGTTGAGCATCGACCCGCCGATCGCCTGCAGCATGCGGAACACGACCAGCGCGCCCAGGCTCGGCGCCAGGCTGCACAGCAGCGACCCGAGGGTAAACAGCGCCAGGCCCAGCTGGAAGGTGCGGCGGCGGCCAACCCGGTCAGCGGTCGAGCCGGACAGCATCAGCAAGCTCGCCAGTACCAGCGAGTAAGCGGCGATGACCCACTGCAGCCCCGAAACCGAGGCGTGCAGCTCACGCTGGATCGACGGAAGCGCCACGTTCACGACGGTGACGTCGAGCCCGACTATGAACAGGCTCATGCAGCAGATCGCGAGTATGAGCATCCGCCGGCGCCTGGTCAGCTCGTCATGTGCCAGCTCACCCTGGGTTAGCTCAACGGTACTCACTACTTAACGATCCTATCCGATCCTGGCGAGCGAGCCCGATGCCGTGCTGCCCAACGCTGTGCTAGCCAATATCTCGGCGGCGAAGGCCGCCCAGGCCAGCCGCCCCGACCACCACCGCGACCAGGATCAGCACGACGATCGGCAGCGCGGTGACGGTGCCGCCTGGCAGCTTCGGCGAGTGGGTGAACGGCGAGATGTCCAGTACCCAGTGTGACAGCCGCAGGACCGCGCCAAGCAGCAGCATCGCCGCGACTACGCCGAGGACGCCCCAGCTCACGGCCACGCACCGCCTGGGCACCAGGCCGAACAGCGCGGCCGCGATCGCCCCGATCACGAGCGCGGCCGGCGCCTGAGCCAGCCCGGCGAGCGTCAGCCGCGCCAGCTCAGCGCCGCCTCCTCCCGACCGGTAGTCATAGCCGAGCCCGGCGCCGAAGCCGGCGACGGCGAGGATCAGCACCGTGCCGGCGCCGGCGATCACGAGGTGCGAACCGCCCCAGGGCAGCCGGCCGGCGCCGGTGGCGAGTACCGGCTCGGCGTGCCCCTCCGCCTCCTCCGACCTGAGCCTGAGCACGGCCGAGATCGCGTATCCGGCCGCCGCCAGCCCGAGGAAGCCCAAGATCGCGGCGAAGAAAGCATTCGTGAGCGCGGCCTGGCCGCCCAGGCTGATCACGATCCGCCTGACCTGGGCGCTGCCGAGCAGCCCGCCGATCCCCTTGGCCGCCGACCCGATCAGCAGGCCGAAGACGAGCGCTCCCGCGACCCAGGCGAGCAGCGACCCGCGCTGCAGCCGCCAGGCCAGCGCGAGCGGGCTGCGCAGCGACGCGGGGGCCTGTGCGCGGCCGTTCCTGGCGACAATCACGCCGGCGTCGTAGTCGCGGTTCGCGGCCAGCACGGCACTAGCCGCCGCAGCCACCGCCCCGAAAGCCAGCGGCAGCGCCAGCACCCACCACCTGACCGAGCCGAATGCCCTGACCAGCTCGGCCCAGCCGATCGGCGACAGCCAGCTCAGCCACCGCGGCCCGGTCGCGTCAGCCGAGTCGCCGACCGCCCGCAGCAAGAACGCCGCGGCGATAGCGCCGAAGGCGACCCCCCTGGCCGCCCGCGCCGTCTGCGCGAGCTGAGCGGCCACGGCAGCGATCCCGGTAAAGGTGAGCCCGCACGCGGCGATGCCCGCCGCCATCGCGATAGACCCGGCCGCCGGCAGCCCGAACGCCGCTGCCACGGCGGCCATCGTGACGAAGATCACCAGGTTGGCCGTCCCGGCGACGGCGATCGCGCTCGCCAGCGCCGCCTGCCGGCCGACCGCTGTCGCCCCGATCAGCTCGAGCCACCCGGACTCCTCGTCGGCCCTCGTATGCCGCACCACCAGGAAGATGCTCATCAGCCCGGCCGCGAGCCCGAGCAGCGCCGTGTCACGCCAGGCGGTCAGCGAGCCGAGCGAGCTCCCGAACAGCGGGCCGTACAGCGACAGCAGCGAGGGATTGCTGCTCGCGGCGGCGGCGAACTCCACCCGGCCAGGTGCCGCCGGGTACAGCTGCCTGAACCCGTAGGCGGTCGCGGCGACGAACGCGGTCAGCGCGTAGATCCACACCGCCAGCATGGTCCGGTCCCGCCGGAACGCCAGCTTGATCAGCGCCCCGGTCCCGGTCAGCGCTGTCATGCCGGCGCTACCTCACCGGCAGGCACACCACCGGCAGGCCTGGGCTCCGGCGCGTAGTGCCGCAGGAAGAGCTCCTCAAGCGTCGGCGGCTGGCTGGTCAGCGTCCGCACCCCCGCGGCGGTCAGCTCCCGCAGCAGCCCGTTCAGCTTGTCGGTCTCGACCTCGCAGCGCACCCGGCCGCCCTCGATGTCGAGCGCGTGCACCCCGGGCAGCTCGCCGAGCCCGGGCGGCAGGGCATCAAGCTCGGCGGCGATCGACGTCCTGGTCAGGTGCCGCAGGTCGGCGAGACTGCCGGTCTCCACCGTCTTGCCGGCCCTGACGATGGTGACGCGGTCGCAGAGGGCTTCTACCTCGGACAAGATGTGGCTGGAGAGCAGGACAGTACGGCCGCGCTTTCTTTCATCCTCAACGCATGACCGGAACGCGGCCTCCATCAGCGGGTCGAGCCCCGAGGTCGGCTCGTCGAGCAAGAGCAGTTCGACGTCGGAGGCCAGGGCCGCGATCAGCGCGACCTTCTGCCGGTTGCCCTTGGAGTACGCGCGGGAGCGGATCGTCGGATCGAGCTCGAAGCGGTCGAGCAGGCTGGCGCGCCGGCCGGCGTCGAGCCCGCCGCGCAGCCGGCCGAGCAGGTCGATGACCTCGCCGCCGGTCAGGTTGGGCCACAGGCTCACGTCGCCGGGCACGTAGGCCAGCCTGCGGTGCAGCTGCGTGGCCTGCGCCCAGGGGTCGCCGCCGAGCAGGCTGACCGAGCCGCCATCGGAACGCAGCAAGCCGAGCAAGATCCGGATCGTGGTCGTTTTCCCGGCTCCGTTCGGCCCGAGGAACCCGTGTACCTCACCACTCGCCACGCTGAGGTCAAGCCCGTCGAGGGCGGTGGTCTTGCCGTACGCCTTGCGGAGGCCGGCGACGTCGATTGCCTCGCTCATGATTCGGAGACTACACTAAATTCATAAATTCTTGAAAGTTATGAATGGGATGTACGGGGCGACTGTGCCGGACTAGGCGAAGGAGGCATCGGATGATCGCGGGGAGCGACGCGGGCGCGTCGCCTGGCGCGGGAGCGAGTCCGGGCGCCCGCGATCCTGAGGCGGTGCGGGGCTTTGTCGAGCGGTTCACCTCCGTGCTGGTTGAGGCTGGCATCCCGCGCATGCCCGCGCGGATCTTCGCCGCGCTGCTGGCGACCGACTCGGCCCGGCTCACCTCGGCCGAGCTGAGCGAGCAACTGCAGGCCAGCCCGGCGGCCGTGTCCGGCGGTGTCCGCTACCTCGTCGGCGTGGGGCTGATCCGCCGGGAGGGCGAACCGGGCTCGCGGCGGCATCACTACCAGGTTCCCGACAACGTGTGGGACGAGGTGATCAGGAGCCGGGACAGGGTCATGGAGCGCTGGACTTCGGTGATGAGGGACGGAATCGACCTGCTCGGCCCTGATACGGCCGCAGGAAGCAGAATGGCCGATTCGGTAGACTACTTCGAGTTCGTGAGCGGCGAGCTGCCCAGGGTCCTCACCCGGTGGCAGGCACGCAAGGCCTCGGCCAGTCCCGGTACTGCCGAGCAGCGCTGACGTCGCTGACAGTAAGGATTTGCTGCCCAGATGGCGCAGCCGCAGCCAAACGTCGGTAAGACTGGTAGCTAAGCCACGCCGCGATAAGGAGGCTGCGAAGGTGCCGCGCGATCCAGGAGACCTCTATCAGCTCAGCCCGGAGGCGGTGAACCTGGAATCTGACCTGGTCATGCTCTACTACCTGGACGGGTTCATCGACGCCGGCGCCGCCGGGCGGCAGCTAGCCGCCCATCTGCTCGACACCCTGGACCACACGGAGATCGCCAGGTTCGACGTTGACTCGCTGATCGACTATCGCTCACGCCGGCCTGCCATGTTCTTCGTCAAGGACCACTGGGAGAACGTCGAGATCCCGGAGATCGTCGTCCACTTGCTCAAGGACGCGGCTGGCACGCCGTTCCTGCTGCTCGACGGCCTCGAGCCGGACCGGGACTGGGAGATGTTCACCAAGGCGGTGCTCAACCTGTCGGCCGAGCTCAAGGTCAAGCTGATGGCGAGCTTCCACGGCATCCCGATGGGCGTGCCGCACACCAGGCCGCTCGGCGTCACCGGACATGCCACGAATGCCGAGCTGATCGAGGGCTACCAGCCGCTCGTCGACCGGCTCCAGGTTCCGGGCAGCGCGATGGCCCTGATCGAGCTGCGGATGGGCGAGGCGACCAGGTCCGCGGTCGGGTTCGCCGTGCACGTGCCGCACTACCTGGCCCACGCGTCCTACCCGACCGCCGCCGTGGCTCTGCTCGCCGCGGTCGAGCGCGCGACCGGCCTCAGCCTGCCCGCCGACGCGCTGCGCGAGGCGGCGACGGTCACCGATGCGGAGATCGCCAGGCAGGTGGCGGGGTCGGACGAGGTCACTGAGGTCGTCAAGTCGCTTGAGCAGCAATACGACGCGTTCCACGCTGAGCGCGGCGACCTGCTGGCCGACCAAGCCGAGAACATGCCGACCGCCGACGAGCTCGGCGCCCAGTTCGAGCGGTTCCTGGCCGAGCAGCAGTACGGCGGCGAAGGCACCGACACCTAACCGGCGAATTCTCAGCCCCCGGCCTGCCGCCCACTGGGCGGCGCGGAGCCGCGATTCCAGGGCTTCTCGAATTGTTGACCGGGATTTGGCCTTTGCTGAGGCTGAGCAAGACCTGCGATCGGGCATCATCGTGGCACCGGCTCGGCGGTAGACCGCACGGGGCAGCCGCTGGCCGGGCCACATGTACGGGGGTCATGTGGCCACCGGGAGACAGGGTGGCGATCGGGGGTGATCCGCGGACCGCGACGCTCCGCTGGATCTGCCGCAGCGATGCGGCACCGCCGCCCTGTCTCCCGTCTCTCTGTTTCCCCCGCTCGCCTCCGGGCGCCCTAAGGCGCCGACTTCCCCAGGGCGTGCTGTTAGCCGCCCAGGAGGCCGCCGAGGACGCCGCCTACCGCGCCGCCGGCCACTGCTTCGCCGGCGCCTTGCTTGGCCAGGTACGGGGACAGGGCGTGGGCGAGCAGCGGAACCGGCATGGACTGAAGCCAGACCCGGCCCGGGCCGGTCAGCGCGACCAGGTGAAGACCGTCGCCGCCGAAGAACATGTTGGCGATGCCCCGGATCCTGGTGATCTGGAACTGGACCGTACCCTGGAACATCCCGACGTGGCCAGGGTGCACCAGCACTGTCTGCCCCGGCGGCAGTTCGTAGGAGGTCACTTCGCCGCCGAGCTCGATCCAGGCGCGGCCCTGGCCTTCCAGCTTCTGCAAGATGAAACCGTCGCCGCCGTACAGCCCGGCGCGGAGACCCTGCTGCAGCGCCATGCTGACCGTGATGCCGGGCGTCCCGCACAGCCAGCCGTGCCGGTGCACCATGTAGGCGTGACCGCTTGAGATGTCGACCGGCACGATGTGACCTGGCACCTTGGCAGCGAACGTGATCGAGCCAGGTCCCTCGTACTTGGTCAGGAACAGCCCGCCGCCGCCCATCATCCGCTTGAGGCCGCCCATGAAGCCGCCTCCCCCGCCACCCGGACCGCCGCTGCTCGTCGTCTGCGACATCTGGATGCTCGTCGTCATCCAGGCCAGCTCACCGTGCGGGGTCACGACATGCTCGCCCTGGGCGAGCGACACTTCCAGGATGGGCATGACCGTGCCCTTGATTTCGGCTTGCATGAGGTTAAGGCCCTTCAAATCGCTGGACAACGCAGTAAATCTGGCGTCTGCGTGACAAGGTACTTGGCGCGCAGCGGCGGCAGAAGCCCCGTAGCCAAGTTGAACCGGGTCGTTACCGACCTCCCAGACGGGAAAATCAGTTGCGCCCCTGTGTCACATTTGTCTGCGTGGATGACTACGGAGCTGTCAACAAGGCCAACTGGAACGAGCGGGTGCCCGCTCATGTGGCCTCGCCTGATTACCAGGTAGCGGAATTCATCGCCGATCCAGCGTTCATCAGCCGGGTCGTGCGGTTCGACCTGCCCAGGCTCGGCGAGCTCGCCGGGCTGCGGGGCGTGCACCTGCAGTGCCACATCGGCACCGACACGATCTCGCTGGCCAGGCTCGGCGCGAAGATGACCGGGCTCGACTTCTCAGCCCCGGCGATCGAGCAGGCACGTGACTGGCGCGCAAAACGGGGGCTGACGCCGACTTTCGTCGAGTCAGACCTCTACGAGGCGGCCGACGTGCTGGGCAAGGGCGCATTCGACCTGGTCTTCACCGGCATCGGCGCGCTGTGCTGGCTGCCGGACATCACCCGGTGGGCGGCGGTCGTCGCCGACCTGCTCAAGCCGGGCGGGCGCCTGTTCATCCGGGAGGGGCACCCGATGCTGTTCACGATCGCGGACCCGAGGGACGACGGCTTGCTCGTGGTCGAGTACCCGTACTTCAACACCGGCGAGCCGCTGGTGCTCGAGCAGGGCGGCACCTACGTCGCCACGGACCTGGAGTTCACCAACAACGTGACCCACGAGTGGAGCCACGGCTTCGGCGAGGTCGTCACGGCCCTGCTCGACGTGGGCATGACGATCACCGGGCTGGCCGAGCACGACAGCGTACCGTGGGAGGCGCTGCCCGGCATGATGGAGCAAACGGCGGAAAACGAGTGGCGGCTGGCCGACCAGCCAGAACGCCTGCCGCACAGCTACACGCTCCAGGCGGTCAAGCGCGAGCCGTCACCGAGCGGATGATCGCGGCGTAGTGCCGGTGCCAGGTGACCGACCTGAAGCCAGTGGCGGCAAGAAGCTTCGTCGCCCGGAGCGGCGTCCTGGCCCGGCCGGCCCGGGGACCGACCAGCGTGGGCAGGAGCGCCAGGGAAAAGAGGTCGGTCAGCACCAGCCGGCCACCAGGCGCGAGCACCCGGCGGCATTCGGCGAGCCCGGCGGCCTGATCCTCCCAGTGGTCGAAGGACGTGGTGCTGACCAGCAGGTCAAAGCTCCCGCCAGCGAACGGCAGGTGCTCGGCTCGGCCCTGCGCGTAGGTCAGCCTCGGGTCGGATTGCTGAGCGCGGGCCACCGCGACCATCGGCCCGGCCGCGTCGATGCCGGTCAGCTGGGTCGCGTCCGGAACTCTGCGCCGGAGTTCACGCAGGAGCAACCCGGTGCCGCAGCCGACGTCCAGCACGCGATCAGGCGACGGCATCCAGGCCAGCGCTAGTTCAACGGTTCGGGTGACGATCTCCTGGTGCAACTGCCCGCGGTAACCGTCCTCATAGCCGGCCGCGCGATCGGCGAACGCCTGGACATCGCGGTACCGGGACACGACTTGATCTTCACCCGCCCCGGCACTAGCCACAAGCAGTTATTACCCAGACGAATGGGGCCGGGCGAAGCCCGACAACATCGGTACGCGAATCGACACCCGATTTCCAACAACAATTCCGGCATCCATGCGGGCCGGGGCGAGCCTGGCGGGGCGCTCAGCTGGGCGGGCGCGGCTCGAGGACGGTCGGAGGGCTGCGCTACGCTCGAATGCTTGCCGGAATTGGGCAGGCACGGGCGAATCAGAGCTGATGGGCGGCGGCGTTGGCGAGGCGGGCGACCGATCGGCAGCCGGCCCGGTCTGTGCCAAGGCTCTCGGCCAGGATCAGGACGCTGCTGATCTTCGTCAGCGCCCTGGTCTTCGTCGACACGACATTCTTTACCGCGCTGACGCCCCTGCTGCCGCACTACGTGCATACGATCTCGCTCTCCAAGGCCGACGCGGGGATTCTGGTCGCCGCCTACCCTTTCGGCACGCTCATCGGGGCGCTGCCGGGCGGGCTGCTCGTCGCCCGCCTCGGAGCACGGCGCGGCGTCGTCTTCGGCCTGCTGCTGATGAGCGCGTCCACGCTGCTTTTCGGCTGGTCGACCAGTGCGGTCGTGCTCGACTCGGCCAGGTTCGTGCAAGGTATTGGCGGCGCCTGCACGTGGGCGGCCGGCATGGCATGGCTGGCCAGCGACGCTCCGCAGGAGCGGCGCGGTGAACTGCTCGGAACGGCTCTTGGCGCCGCCATCGGCGGCGCGCTCTTCGGCCCTGTCATAGGCGGGATCGCGGATCAGATCGGCACGGGGCCGGCGTTCTCCGCCGCGGCTGTGTTCGGCGCCGTGCTCCTCATCCTGAACTTCTTCATGCTCGCGCCAGCCGCAGCCGAGCCGCAGGGCCTCCGGGCCGCGTTCGCCGCCGTCCGCGATCGCATGGTCGCCGTCGGCCTGTGGCTCACCACGATCGCCGGCCTCGGGTTCGGCGTGCTCGATGTGCTCGCCCCGCTGCGCCTCAACCAGCTCGGCGCGAGTGCCCTGGTGATCAGCGCGACGTTCCTGGCCTCGGCGGCGTTCGAGGCCGGATTCTCCCCGCTGACCGGGCGGCTCGCCGACCGGCGCGGCCCGTACCTGCCGGTCAGGATCTCCCTGATCGCCGGCGTCGCCCTCAGCCTGCTCGCGCCCACGCTGAGCCCAGCCGCTCCGCTGATCGCCCTGCTGATCATCGGCGCGCCTGCCTTCGGCACGTTGTTCGCCCCGTCCAGCGCGATGCTCTCCAACTCCGCGCAGCGACTTGAGCTGCACCAGGGGCTGGCCTTCGGGCTCGCGAATCTGGCCTGGGCCATCGGTCAGTCGGTCGCGGCGGCCGCCAGTGGCGCTCTCGCTGAGGCCACGAACGACTTCGTGCCTTACGCTCTACTCGCGTTCACCTGCCTGGCGACATTCTTGCTCCTGCGAGGACGCGGCGATAGGCAGGACAGGTGACCGCGCGAATCCAGCCGAGTTCGGAAGGCAGATAATGTTCCCCACTTCGCTTGTCGGAAGTTACCCGCAACCTGACTGGCTGATCGACCGGGAGAAGCTGGCCGGGCGGTTCCCGCCCAGGGTGCGGGCACGCGAGCTGTGGCGAGTCGACCCTGCCTACCTGGCACAGGCGCAGCGGGACGCGACCCGGCTGGCGATCGCCGACCAGCAGGAGGCCGGGCTCGACATCATCACCGACGGCGAGGTCTCCAGGGAGAGCTACTCCAACGCGTTCGCCACCGCGCTCGAAGGCGTCGACATCGACAATCCGGGGACCGCGCTGGACCGCAGCGGGCACCCGAACCCGGTGCCGCGCGTCGTCGGGCCGATCAGCCGCCGGCACGCGGTCGGGGTCGAGGCGCTGACGTTCCTGCGGTCGCAGGTCGCGCCGGGCAAGACCGTCAAGGTGACCGTGCCCGGCCCGTTCACGATGGCACAGCAGGCGCAGAACGACTACTACCCCTCGGTCGAGGAGGCCGCGTACGCGTACGCGGCCGTGGTGCGCGAGGAAGTGGCCGACCTGTTCGCGGCCGGCGCGGATATCGTGCAGCTCGACGAGCCGTACTTGCAGGCCCGGCCCGAGGCTGCGCGGGAGTTCGGCGTCGGGGTGACTAATGCCGCGCTCGACGGGGTCACGGGGACGAAGGCGCTGCACCTGTGCTTCGGCTACGCGGCGATCATTCATGACCGGCCGAGCGGCTACTCGTTCCTGCCCGAGCTGGCTAACTCTGTCGCCGACCAGATCTCAATCGAGACCGCGCAGTCCGACCTGGACTGCGCGGTGCTCGCCGGGCTGGCGCAGGCGGGCAAGACGATCATCCTCGGCGTGCTGAACCTCGGCGATCCCGCTGTTGAGAGCGCGTCGGTCGTGGCTGACCGAGCCCGGCGGGCGCTGGCGTTCGTGCCTGCCGGGCAGCTGGTGCTGGCGCCGGATTGCGGCATGAAATACCTGCCCAGGGAGTCGGCTCTCGGCAAGCTCCGATCGATGACGGCGGCGGCGGCGGCGCTTCGGGCTAGCTAAGGGCTGGCTGGGGCGGTCGCTGGGGGCGGGCTCGCTGGGGCGGGGCTGGCTCCCGGGTTGCGCCAGGCCCATTGTTGTCACATTGGTGGTGCCGCACGCCAGCGATGTGGCTTGAGTGCCGCTCTTGTGGAGTGAAGCTGCGGCTGCGGGAGGGTTCTCGGGTTCCTGTAGGAGGGTTTCCGCATCTAGGAGAGTTGACCGGACTATACGACGACAATCCTCCTTCATGCGACAACGCTCCTCCAGGAACCCGAAAACCCTCCACGGTAAGGACGAGAACCCTCCCGGACACGACAGCTCTCCTCCCGGAGGACGAAAACCCTCCCGGACACAGCAGCACCCCCCCAAGTCCGGCAGGCGCCGGTCGGCTCCGCCGCCTGGCGGACGCTCGCCGCTCCGCAGATCCTCATGATCTGCCCGCCGCAGCTGTACCGGCAGGGCGACCGGCTCGTGCTTGCCGGGTACGGCAACCCGGCTGGCGGGGTCCGGGCGAGCGCGGGGATAGCCGGTTCTGGCGACGACGGCGTGACCTGGGCCCGGCTGACCGACCAGTGCAGCGGCAAGGCCGGCTACGCCGCCAGGGTCACCATCGCGCCGCCGGACGTGCTCGTATTGCTCTGCCGCAGCCAGCTGCCAAGCCCATCCGGGGACTTCGGCGCGCCGTGGGTGCGCGTGTCGCAGGACGGCGGGGTCAGCTTCGGCCCTGACCGGCCGGTGGTGGCCGCCGGAAGCCTGCCCACCAGGCAGTATCAGGCGCTTCAGGTCGCGGCGGCCAGCGGCAGCCGGCTGCTGGTCGTCGCGTCGGGTCAGGGCGGCAACCGCGCCTACGTCAGCCAGGACGGCGGGCGGACCTGGTCGACCAAGCTCAGCACCTCCGGGACCGACCCCGTCATCCTCGTCGGCTTCGAGGACCCGCTTACCGCGCGGATCGCGCAGGGCGACCGGAGCTGGACCACGCGGGACGGCGGCCAGCACTGGACCGTCAGCACGTTCCCGAACTGACTGTCGCATTGACGTTGGGGCCAAGCCGGTACGATCTCAAGATGGCGCAGCGGCTCCCTGAACCAAGGAACTCAAGTGCATGCCGCAGTAAAGACGCTAGGGCCAGCGGAATTACCCGCATTGCCATCGAGGGCTACAAATCGCTTCGCGGGTCCCTGGAGATAGCCATAGCACCCCTGACCGTGCTGGCGGGGGTAAATAGCAGCGGCAAGTCGAGTGCGATTCAGCCCCTGCTGCTGCTCAAGCAGACGCTTGAGGCACCATACGATCCTGGTCCGTTGCTCCTGGACGGACCCAATGTGAGCGCGACCCGAATCGAGCAACTGCTATCGCGAGGCGGCCCTTCGGAAAGCGACGCGAGCTTTTTCTCGGTCCAGATCCAGACACGCCGGAATAGTCCGGTAAAGTTGAGTTTCGGGCGAGGCTCATCCTCAGACATTCTCTTGCTAGGCCAAACCGCAGAAATCGCCGGCAGGATGGTTACCCTTCACGAGGGGATGTCCGATCGCGAACTCGGCGACTGGGTGATTCATAAGATACAAGAGGATCATCTACGCCTGATCACCCCATCAGAAGCCGCAAGCCAGAAGTGGATAGTGGTCAGGGATAAGTGGTCCCTGGACGTCGAACTTGAGGTGAGCCAGACCGACGGGCCAATTCTGGGCATCTCCCTGACCCCAGAGATCGCAGACCTGGAACGAGAGATCGGCCGTATAATTCACTTGCCAGCGTTGCGCGCGAATCCACGACGGATCTATCGGACCGCAGCAGCTGAGGAACGCTTCCCAGGCACATTCAATGAGTACACGGCTGGCATTATTTCAGCCTGGCAGAACAGGAGTGAGACCGATAAGCTCGCCCTGCTCCGCGCTCACCTTGAAAGACTGGGCTTGTCCTGGACAGTACTCGCGCGGCAACTCGACGACACTAGCGTCGAGTTGCTCGTCAGCAGGCTTCCTCGGCCCCGGGACGATGACGACCTGGTGAACGAACACGAGTATCTGACCGCAGCAGAAGAAGCGGAGAGATCTCTCTCGTCAGGATTAGTCGCCCAGCTCGGCGCGGCGACGGGTGACGTAGTCGGCTAGCTCGGCGCGGATCGCGTCGTCCAGCGGCGGCGGCTCGTAGGCGTCCAGGGTCTTCGCGCAGATGTCCGTCGCTCGGGCGGTCGCGTCCTTGCCGCCGAGCTTCAGCCAGCGCTCGTAGTTGGCGGTCGATGACAGCAGCGGCCGGTAGAAGCAGTCCCTGAACCGCTCCATCGTGTGCTCCGCGCCCAGGAAGTGCCCGCCGTGCCCGACCTCGACGTGCGCCCCGAACGCCAGCGACTCCTCGTCGATCTCCAGCGGCGTGAACTGGACAGCCAGCATCCGCAGCAACTCGATGTCCACGATGAACTTCTCGTAGCACGACACCAGGCCGCCCTCGAGCCAGCCGGCAGCGTGCATCACGAAATTGGTCCCGGCGAGGAACGTCGGCAGCAGCGTCATCAGCGACTCGTACGCGGCCTGCGCGTCGCACGTCTGGCTCGACGTCAGGCCGCCGCCGGTGCGGAACGGCAGCCCGTAGTGCCTGGCCAGCTGCCCCGTGCAGTACAGCCCGATTGCCGACTCCGGCGTCCCGAAGCTGGGCGACCCCGACTGCATGTCGATATTAGACAGAAATGAGCCGAAAATAACTGGGCAGCCAGGTCTGATCAACTGGGCGAGTGCGATGCCAGCCAGTGCCTCGGCCAGCTGCTGGGCCAGCGCCGCCGGGATTGACACCGGCGACATCGCGCCCATCAGCAAGAACGGCGTGAGCACGACCGGCTGATTGGCGGCGCAGTACTCGAACTGGGCGTCGAGCATCCGGTCGTCCCACCGCAGCGGCGAGTTGCAGTTGATCAGCGAGATCGTCGCCGGGGTTTCCTCGATTGCGTGCCGCCCGCCGAAGAGGATCTCGGTCATCTTGATCGTGTCGGCGGCATTCGGGCCCGAGACAACGTTGCCCATGTAGATCTTGTCGGTCACGGTCTGCAGGGCGTAGATCATGTCCAGGTGACGGGAGTCAAGCGGCGCGTCGTTCGGCTCGCAGATCACTCCCCCGGCCGTGTCGAGCTGAGGGAAGCTCTGCGACATCATCGCGAGCCTGCGGAAATCGTCGAGTGTCGCGTCCCTGCGAACGTCGCCCTGCCGGATGAACGGCGAGCCGTAGACCGCGCCGAACACCATCTGGTCGCCGCCGATGTGCACGTTGTTGGCGGGATTCCTGGCCTGGACGTCAAACTCGGCGGGGACCTTGGCTACCTGCTCGAGCACGAACTCGGGATCGAGCTTGACGACCTCGCCATCGACGGACTGGCCGGCCGCGCGGAACAACTCGAGCGCCTCTGGCTTGGCGAACTGCACGCCGATCTCGGAGACGATCCGCTGCCAGCCCCGCTCAAGCACCGCGATCGCGTCGGCGGAAAGGATCTCGTAGCGCGGCATCTGGTTGCGGAACATGGCGACCTCGGTTCGGCGACGAAACGACAACCTTGACCGTTATGCCAGGTCAAACCTACTATCACATAGTAGAACAGCGTCCCACAATATGGGAGCAGGCATGGAGCCGATCACATCCGCCCGTGGCCTCGGCGATGGGCAGGGGACGCGGCGGGTGGGGGTGGGAGGAGCCGCAGGTGGATAGCGGGCGGGGACACGGCACGCAGGCCATTGACCGGGCGGCGGAGCTGCTCACCCGCGTCGTGCACGGCAGCGAGCCGGCCAGCTTCACCGAGCTTGCGGCCGCCAGCGGGCTGGCCAAGTCCACGACCTCCCGCCTGCTGATGGCACTCGAACGCCACCAGCTCGTCAGGCGCGACGATGACGGCCGGTTCTGCCCCGGTGAGCTGTTCGTCAGCTACGCCTGGCAGGCCAATTCCGACGCTGATCTGGTGGCCGTGGCCCAGCCGCTCCTCGACGAGCTTGCCGCCCTGACTGGCGAGACGATCAACCTCGGCATCGTCAGTAGCCGCTCAGGCCTCAGCGTGGTCAGCACAATCGCGCAGGTGGACAGCCGGTACATGATCGGCGGCACTAACTGGGTCGGGCTCGCGGTCCCGCTGCATTGCTCCGCCTCGGGCAAGGTACTGCTCGCCTACGGGGCGACGGCCGTCCCTGACGGGCCTTACGAAGCGCGGACCGGCAGGACGATCACCGCCAGGAGCGAGCTGGAGTCTGAGTTGCACCGGGTGCGCGAGCGCGGGTTCGCGGTAACGGACGAGGAACTTGAGCCGGGCCTGGTCGCCGTCGCCGCGCCCGTCTTCGCAGGCGGCGATGAGGCGATCGCCGCGCTCTCCGTATCGGGCCCGGCGTCCCGGCTTACCCCGCGCCAGCTACCGACGACGATCCCTAACTGCGTCGAGATCGCCCGCAGGCTGTCGAGCATTCTCGGCGGCCGGACAGAAGGTGCCCCATGACCAATGAGGAGCTGCTTCGCCAGCTGTATGACCTGACCCTGGCGGGCAACAAGCCCGCCGTACTCGAGCTGACCAATGCCGGGCTCGCGGCCGGGATGGGCCCTGAGACGCTGCTCTACGAGGCGCTGATCCCCTCGCTTGAGGAGGTCGGCGCCCGGTTCGAGCGCGGTGACTTCTTCGTGCCCGAGATGCTGATCGCCGGCAAGGCGATGGCCGGGGCGCTGGAGATCCTGCGGCCGCTGCTCGCCGAGACCGGCGCCGCCGCGCTCGGCACGGTGGTGATGGGCACCGTCAAGGGCGACGTGCACGATATCGGCAAGAACCTGGTCAACATCATGTTCGAGGGCGCCGGCTTCCAGGTCATCGACCTCGGCGTGCAGGTCGCGCCCGAGAAGTTCGTGGCCGCGGTCATCGAGCACCAGCCTGACATCGTCGGGTTCTCGGCCTTCCTGACCACGACGATGCCGATGTTCAAGGCCAACATCAACGCGCTCACCAAGGCCGGGCTACGGGACAAGGTGCTCGTCATGGTCGGCGGCGCGCCGGTGACCCAGGAGTACGCGGACGTCGTCGGGGCCGACGGCTACGCGTCCGACGCCTCGGCCGCCGTGGTCAAGGCCAAGCAGCTGATCGCGGGCCGCTCGGCTCCGCTGCCCGCCTGACCCGCCGGGAGGCCTCCGATGGACACCGTGCTGCGCTCGGCGAGCAAAGAGGTCGTGATCGGCGCCGGCCGGCCGTTCTGCGTGATCGGCGAGAGAATCAACCCGACCGGCCGCCGGATCTTTCAGGAGCAGCTGAGACGCGGCGACCTGTCGCGAATCGAGACCGACGTAGCCGAGCAGGTCGCGGGCGGCGCCATGGTGCTCGACGTCAACATGGGCACGCCGCTGGCCGACGAGGCGGAACTGATGGACCAGGCGGTACGGCTGATCCAGTCGCTCACCGACCTGCCGCTGTGCCTGGACTCCTCAATCATCGAGGTACTCGAAGCAGGCCTCGCCGCCTACGAAGGCAAGGCGCTGGTCAACTCGGTCACCGCCGAGGACGAACGCCTGGCCGCGATCCTCCCCCTCGTCGAGCGCTACGGCGCGGCGGTGATCGGGCTGCCGAACGACGAGGAGGAGATCCCGCGGGAGCCCGAGCGCCGGCTCGAATTGGCCGCCAAGATCATCGAGACCGCGACCGGGCGGTACGGCATCCCCCTCGAGGACATCGTGATCGACCCACTGGCCATGCCGATCGGTGCGGACACCTCGGTCGTGGTCGGAACGCTGGACACGCTCGCACTGCTGCGCGACCGGTACGGGGTGAATACGACGCTCGGCGCATCCAATGTGTCGTTCGGGATGCCGGACCGGATCGCGATCGGCTCCGCGTTCCTGCCGATGGCCAGTGCCGCCGGCTTGACCAGCGCGATCATGGACGCCCGCTCCCCCGACCTGGTCCGCGCCGCCCGAGCCTGCGACCTCCTGCTGAACCGCGACGACTGGGGCGCCACCTGGATCGCCGCCCACCGGAAGGGGAGGGGCGCGGCCGTGCTAGCCCGGGGGGACCACCCCCCGGAACCCCCCAGTGTCCGGGGCGCCACAGGCGCCGCCTTCCCTCCTCGCAAACCCCGCTCGTCAGTCCAGGCGGCACCGCGCCCCGGACTTCCGCCAACGTGACGACCGACCGGGCAGACATCATCTTTTTTCCTTCTGAAATAAAGGTGCGGGTGCCTGTTGGCGTTAACGTGTTTGACGCCGCCAGCTGGAACGGTATTGCCATCGACTCGACCTGCGGCGGGCACGGTACGTGCAAGAAATGCAAGGTCAGGGTCGCGGCCGGGTCGGTGCCGGTATCGAGCGTGGATGCGCGGGCGTTCTCCCCGGACGAGCTGCGGGACGGCTGGCGGCTCGCCTGCCGGGCGGCGGCGACCGGTGACCTGCGGGTCGAGGTGCCGCCGCTGTCCACCAGGCCCAAGGCGGCCACGGTCGGCGTTGGCCGGCAGGTGATCTTGCGGCCGGCCGTGCAGAAGCGTTACCTGGAGCTGGCCGAGCCGTCGCTGGCCGACCAGCGCAGCGACGTTGAGCGGGTGCTCGACGCGGTGGATGACCTCGAATTGCGGGTCGACCTGCCGGTGCTGCGGACCGTGGGACGGGTGCTGCGCGCCGCCGATTATCAGGTGACCGCCGTCGTGGTCGACGACGTGCTGGTGGAGGTGCAGCCCGGCGACACGACCGGGCGCAAGTACGGGATCGCGTTCGACCTCGGCACGACGACGGTCGTGGCGACGCTGCTTGACCTCGCCACGGGTACCCCGATGGCGGTCAGCTCGATGCTGTCCAAGCAGCAGCCGCTCGGCGCCGACGTGATCAGCCGGATCAGCGCGACGATGCTCGACCCGGAGAACCTGGAGCGGCTGACCGGCCTCGCGCATGCGTCGCTCAGCCAGCTGACCGCCGAGGTGTGCGCGGAGGCCGGAGTCGACCCGCTTGACGTGTACGAGGTCGCGCTGGCGGGCAACGCGACGATGACGCACCTGGCGCTCGGCATCGACCCCGAGCCGCTCGGGGTCGCGCCCTTCATCATGGCCGCGCGCCTGTATCCGGAGGTGCTCGCGGCGGACCTCGGCGTGCGGGTGCATCCGCGGGCGCGGGCGGTGGTGTTTCCCGCCTTCGGCGCATACGTGGGCGGCGACATCACGGCCGGGCTGCTGGCCGCCGGGATGAACAGGGATGCCAGGACCAGGCTTTTCATCGACGTCGGCACGAACTGCGAGATCGTGCTCGGCGGGCGGGACTGGCTGCTGGCGACCGCCGCTCCGGCCGGGCCCGCGTTCGAGGGGGCGGCGATCAGGTGCGGGATGCGGGCGGCCGATGGCGCGATCGAGGCGGTCGCGCTCGGCGATGGCGACGTCGCCCTGAAGGTGATCGGCGACTGCGAGCCCGCCGGGCTGTGCGGATCGGGTCTTGTTGACGCCATCGCCGGCCTGATCAGCACCGGCCTGCTCGACCGGTCAGGCCGGTTCGTTCCCGGCGAGCGGGCGGCTGAGATCGCGCCGGGCCTCGCGCCGCGCCTGACCACTCTCGGAAAGGAGCGGGTGTTCGTGCTGCACTGGGCTGGTGAGCCAGGCGATGTCGGGCATTCGATCTTCCTGACGCAGCGAGATGTACGGGAACTCCAGTTCGCCAAGGCGGCGATCGCCTCGGGCTGGCAGGTCCTGCTCGACGAGGCCGGGCTGACCGCCGGCGATGTGCAGCAGGTGCTGCTCGCCGGGTCGTTCGGCAGCTACCTGGCACCCGCCAACGCGATCAAGCTCGGGCTCGTGCCGAAGCTGCCGGTACTGCGCATCGTCAGCGCGGGGAACGTAGCCGGGGAGGGCGCCAAGATGGCACTGCTCTCGGTGCGCGAGCGGGCCGCCGCGCTGGCACTGCTCGAGGAGGTGAGATATGTCGAGCTCTCGGACCACGGCGACTTCAACGACAGGTTCATCGGGCAGCTTGAGTTCCCGGCGTGAGGCGGGCACTGGCCCGGTCGCGGTGATTGCCTGCGGGGCGCTCGGCGGGCACCTCAGGGAGATCGCCGCGCGGCGCGGCTGGGACCTCCAGGTGCACAACCTGCCGGCGAGCCTGCACAACTCACCGCGAGCGATCACTCCAGCCGTCGAGGCGCTCGCGGCTGAGTTGCTCGCCAGCGGATCACGGGTCGCGGTCGCTTACGCGGATTGCGGCAGCTACGGCGCGCTCGACGCGCTCTGCGAGCGGCTCGGCCTGATCAGGCTGCCCGGGCTGCACTGCTACGACGTGTTCGCCGGGGCAACTCGGGTCCGCGCCCTGCTGGAGGCCGAGCCAGGCACGTACCTGCTGACCGACTTCCTGGTGCGCAGCTTCCAGCGGTCGGTGATCGAGCCGCTTGGGCTCGACCGGCATCCGGAGCTGTGGGCCGACTATTTCGGCCACTACCGGCGGGTCGTGTGGCTGGCGCAGTCGCGGACCGCCGACCTGGCCGCGTTGGCGGAGGAGATCGGCGCGCTGTTCGGCTTGCCGCTGGTCGTGATTGAGGTGGGCCTCGGTCGGCTGGAGGATGCGCTCGAGACGCTGACCGGCGCAGTGGCTCACGGAGAGCGGCGGTGAGCCCGGCCGGAGTGCGGCTGCCTGGCGCCGGGTCGCGCAGGCTGGTGCCGCTGCTGCGCGGCGCCCGGTACGAGGTACTGCCGACCACCGGCGCCGAGGAGGCGGTCGCGCGGTTCGTACCCCGGTCGGTGACCGTCACCGTGACCGCCTCACCTTCGAAGGGCCTCGATCCGACGCTTGACCTGACCGGGCGGCTGCTCACGGCCGGGTATCAGGTCGTGCCGCATCTGTCGGCCCGGCTGGTGCGGGACCGGGAGCACCTGCGGGACCTCGCGGCCCGGCTCACCGAAGCCGGCGTCAGCGACGTGTTCGTGCCGGCCGGGGACGCCGATCCGCCTGCCGGTGAGTTCACCAGCGCGCTTCAGGTGCTTGAGGTGCTGACCGAGCTGGGCAGCCCATTTCGCCGGGTGGGCATTACCGGATACCCGGAGAGCCACCCCAAGATCGACGACGACGTCACCGTGCAGGCGATGTGGGACAAGCGCAGGCACGCCACCTACATCGTCAGCAACCTGTGCCTCAACCCGGCGACGCTGCGCTCGTGGGTCGGCCGGATCAGGCGGCGCGGGATCACGCTGCCGCTGCTGGTCGGGCTCGCCGGGCCGGTCGAGCGGAAGAAGCTGATGGCGATGGCGGCGAAGATCGGCGTCGCCGACGCGGCGCGATTCGCCGCAGGGCATTCCTCGGCGCTCGCGCGGCTCGCGGCGCCAGGTGCCTACGAGCCGGAACGGCTGCTCGGGCGGCTCGCCCCCACCCTGACCGACCCTGTGTGTCTAGTCGAGGGGCTGCATATTTTCACCTTTAATCAGGTTGAGCAGACCGAACGCTGGCGCCAGCGGCTGCTCGCGTGACCCGCTGGGAGGGCCGGCCAGGTTCTAGAATCGCCCGAACGGCAGCAGCGAGGTCACGGCGATAGCCGCGAACAGGAACGTCAGGTAGCCGATCGACAGGTGAAAGAGGCGCATCGGCGCCGCTGCCGCTCCGGCGGCGATCCGGCCGCGCAGCCGGTGCGCCTCGACCAGGAACCAGGCGCCGAGCCCCACGGCGACCGCGCCATAGATCCAGCCCGCGTACGGGGTGAGCGCGAGGGTCGTCGCGACCATGACCCAGCTGTAGCTGACGATCTTGCGGGCGACGACCGCTGGCGTGGCCACGACCGGCAGCATGGGCACGCTCGCGGCGGCGTAATCGTCCTTGAACTTCATCGCCAGCGCCCAGAAGTGCGGCGGCGTCCAGAAGAAGATCACGCCGAACAGGACGGCAGCCGGCCAGGTCACGGTGCCGGTAACGGCTGCCCAGCCGACCAGCACGGGGAAGCAGCCGGCGGCACCGCCGATGACGATGTTCGACGCTGTGCGGCGCTTGAGCCCGAGCGTGTAGACGAAGATGTAGAAGAGGATGCGCCAGGTCCGCGAGCGCGGCGGCCAGCCAGTTCGCGAGCAGCCCGAGCAGGACCGTCGAGGCGATCCCGAGCACGATTCCCGAGGCCAGGGCCTCGGCGGGCTTGATGGCGGCGCCTTCTGCGCGCTTGGCCACGAGCGGCCGCCGCGAGGTCCGCCGCATGACCGCGTCGATGTCGCGATCGAGGTAGCAGTTGATGGTGTTCGCGCTGCCCGCCGCCAGCGCCCCGCCGATCAGCGTGACCGCGATCAGCTCGATCGATGGCAGGCCGCGCCTGGCGAGCAGCATCGTCGGCAGGGTGGTGACCAGCAGCAGTTCGATGATGCGGGGCTTGGTCAGGGCGAACAGGGACCGCGCGATCAGCCCGGCGGACCGGCGCCGCGCACGCGTCGATCCGCGCTCGCCCGCGCCGGCAGGCACCGCCGACGCGTCAGGCAGCGCGTTCGTCGCCTGCGTCACTCGCCATCCTCCGTGCTCTCCGGCCCCGGGCTATCAGGGTCCTCATGCAGAGTACTACCGCTCGTAGTGTTCTGCGGAGGCGCATCCGCCTTGATCGTAGTGGCGGGCGTCCCGGCGCTGAGCGCTCACCCCGGAATCAGGGGTACGGAGCCGCCGGGAAGCAATCGACTGCGGCCGAGCGCGCGATCCCGGCCAAGGGACGCCAATGGCGCGCGGTTCGGATGACGAAACTGTCATCATCTGGTGCGGGAGTAATAGCTGCGTTAGCCCTGGTTTAGGTGTATTACTGCTGGTCAGAGGCAAAAAGAAAACGCGCCGAGTAGCACGGGCCTTACGTCGCGGATGCTAGCCCACCGCTGGTCCGGATCGGACAGGAGCGCCTATGCGGATCAGCCGATTGTTAGGGTTACTTATTATACCCATTCACGCCTTTAGCCTTGACTTGATCCGACTTTGGGAGTAAAACCCAAACGCGAGGCAGGTTCGCGCCGCAGGCGTGACAAGGGCGCCGTACCGCAGCGTTGGTCGCCTGCGGACGCACTGCGGTCAATGCGGACGACAGGAACGCGATGACAGCAGCACGCGGTGATTCCAGGTTGGCGGGTCCTGCCTTGGCCTGTCCCGGGCGCCCCGTTTCCGCACCAGTCAAGCGGCGGATCCTCGTGATCGACGATGAGCCGCACATCAGCGGCTTCGTGGCCCGGGCTCTTGAGCACGCTGGCTACCGGGTCGAAGTCGCCGCGGACGGGCGTGATGGCATCAAACGCGCCACCGCGGGCGGCTGTGACCTGGTCATACTCGACCTCATCATGCCTAAGCTGGACGGCAGGGCGGTGCTGACCTCGATCCTGGCGGCAAAGCCCGGCCAGGCCGTGCTCGTGCTGTCGTGCAACTCTGACGTCAGCACCAAGGTGGAGTGCCTCGATCTCGGCGCTCGCGATTACCTGACCAAACCGTTCTCGCTCGCCGAGCTCGTCGCCCGGGTGCGGGCGGGCGTGCGGGAGTCGGCCAAGCGCGGCGAGGTGAGCCAGGTCGGCAAGCTCACCCTGGACGCTGGCCGGCTGGTCGCTGACAACGGCACCGGTCCCGTGGCCCTGACCAGGCTCGAGTTCCTGTGCCTGCGCGCTCTCATCGACCGTGCGGGCGAGGCGGTGACGAAGAGCGAATTGCTCGCCTCAGTCTGGGGCATCGACTTCGATCCGGGATCGAACCTGGTGGACGTCTGTATCAGGCGGCTCCGGGCCAAACTGGGGTTCAGCCTGGTAGAGACGGTGCGTGGTGAGGGCTACCGCCTCGGAACCTGACCAGCCAACCCCGCACGCAGACCCGGCCCTGCCGCTGCTGCGCCGGCATCAGGCTGCGCTGGCCTGGCTCGCGCTCTGGGTGGCCTGCGTGCTCGGTATCGCCGCCTACCCGCCGTGGCAGCTGATCCCGATCGACGTGATGTGGATCAGCCTGGTCCTGCTCAACGGGTTCAGGCTCTGGCCAAGCCGCGGCCTGCTCGCCCTGATCCTGGTCGCGGTCGCGACGACCGCGGCGGCCCTGTTCGATGCGATGGCCGCGCATCTGCGGGTAATGGGTGCATCAGCCGCCCAGGTCCCGCTGCTGGCCACGATCGTCATCGTCATGGCCTGGCAGGCGCGCCGGCGGATGGTGGCGAGCGACCGCGCCGGGATCGCCGCCGAGGCTCAGCGACTACTCACGGTGCAGCGCCAGTTCCTGCAGGACGCGTCTCATCAGCTGAGGACGCCGATCACGATCGCGCTCGGGCACGCGGAGCTCCTCGCCGAGGAGCTGGCTGGCCGGCAGCAACAGCGCGATATCCATGTCGTCGTCGGCGAGCTAGAGCGGCTGCGCACGCTGAGCGACCGGCTGTTGCTGATCGCGGCATCGGAGAACCCCGACTTCCTCACCCTCGAAGCGACCGACCTGAATGTGCTGGCCGTTGAGCTGATGCGGCGCTGGCAGCCGATGGCGCCCCGGCGCTGGCAGTTCGGCCGACTTGACCAGGTCAGGGCCCTTGTCGATGCCGAGCGGCTGGCGATGGCGCTCGACGCCCTGGTCGAGAACGCGGTCCGGCACACCGGCCAGGATGACCTGATCAGGCTCACGATCTGCTACGACAACAGTGACCGGCTGGCCCGCATCACCATCGAGGACAGCGGCGAGGGCATCGCGGCCGCCGATCTCCCCCACATCTTCGAGCGGTTCAGGACGATGACGCAGGGCGGCACCCGCGGCACTGGCAGCGCCCGCGGCACGGGCCTTGGCCTGGCCCTGGTCGAGGCGATCGCCAGAGGCCACGGCGGTGCGACCAGCGCGGCCAGCCTGCTCGGCCACGGGAGCCGGTTCGAGCTGGCGATCCCCGCCGTGCCCAACGAGCCGGAACTCGGCGACCCCGGCTACGCGGTGCGACGGGAAGTATCTGAGCCCGGGTTTTAGTCATCAGAGTGCTTTCACCGGGTTCATCCCCGCTTAGGCTGTAGCTCGCTGCCTGCCGCGCCGGGCAGCGGTGACTAGCGGCGAGGAGCGACCAGCGCGATGCCCGGAATGCGGAGCGGGGTAGATGCCGGCAACTCGATCCTGGTTGCCGCGTTCCGCGCCGCCCTGATGCATCAGGGCCTTGTCGCCTTGCTGATCTTCTTCACGCTGGCGTCCGTGTGGATCGGGGTGCGGGAATGGCTGCCGGCCGCCGCCCGGAGCGGCCCGCGCCCGGCCGGCCAGCGCGGGATCGCACAGCGTGAACCGGCGGCCCGCGCCGTGCTGCGGATCGGGTTCGGCGTGCTGTGGGTCTTCGACGGGATCCTGCAGGCGCAGCCGGGCCATGCCCGCCGGCCTGCCGGGCCAGGTCATCGCCCCCGAGGCCGCGACCGCCCCTTCCTGGGTCAAGGACCTGATCAACTGGTCAGGCACCGGGTGGACCTATCATCCGGTCCAGTCCGGGACCGCTGTGGTCTGGATTCAGGTCGGCATCGGCGTTTGGATGCTCGCGGCCGCCAGCGGGCGCTGGTCCCGGGCAGCCGGGCTGGTCAGCGCCGGGTGGAGCGTGGTCGTCTGGGTGTTCGGCGAGGTCTTCGGCGGCCTCTTCACCCAGGGTCAGAGCCTGCTCGCGGGCGCCCCGGGTGCGGTCGCCTTCTATTTCGCGGCCGGCTGGCTGATCGCGCTGCCGGTGCTGGCCTGGCAGCGGCCCGCTACCGGCCGCCGCCTGCTCGCTGGCCTCGGGCTCTTCCTGGGCGCCATGGCCGTCCTGCAGGCCTGGCCAGGTCGCGGGTTCTGGCAGGGCACCGTGGCCGGGAAGCCAGGCCCGCTCACCGACATGATCTCGTCCATGGCGAGCCTCCCGCAGCCCTCGCTGCTGGCGCGGCTAGCGGGCGACATCGCCGCCATCACGGCCAGTCACGGATTCTGGGTGAACGCACTCGCAGTGGGCACCCTGGCTGTCCTGAGCCTGGGCTTGCTCGCGGCCCGAGGGCGGCTGCTGCTGGCGACCGTGATGGTCACGGCAGTGTTCTGCCTGGCTGACTGGCTGCTCGTGCAGGATCTCGGCTTCTTCGGCGGACTCGGCACCGACCCGAATAGCATGCTCCCCCTCCTCCTGCTCGTCATCGCCGGCTGACCTGGCCTGGATCAGGCCCGCCCCGTCTGTCGCGGCGCGGCCCGGAGCCGCTGGCGCGGCCTGGCGTGACCGGCTCAGGCCGCGCGCGGTGGCCGGGAGCTTCGCGTCGTTGCGGGCGACCGGGGTGCTGGCGCTCTGGGGCGCGGTCGTCATGCTGATCGGCGCTGCCCCGATGGCGCTGGCACAGGCCAATCCGGTGGCCGACCCGATCATCGCGCAGGCACGGGGCGGCACGAGCGCTCCGCTGAACACGCCGGCCCCGCCCTTCGACCTCAGTGACGCTGGCGGCCGGCCGGTGTCGCTCGCCAGCCTGCGCGGGAAGGTCGTGCTGCTGACCTTCCTCGACCCGGCGTCCCGGACGGACGGCCCGCTGATCGCGCGGGAACTGCGCGCGGCTGACCGGCTGCTGGGTGCCGCGGCGAACTCGGTCGAACTGGTCGCCATCGCGGCGGACCCGCTCTACTACACGGCGCCGTATCTGCGGGCCTTCGACCAGCGGGAACGGTTGTCAGGCGTCTCCGGCTGGCACTACCTGACCGGCTCGCTCCGCCAGCTGCGCGCCACCTGGACCTCGTACGGGGTCAGTCGCTCTGGCGGTGGCATCGCGCACGACAACGTAGTCTTCGTCATCGACGGCCGCGGGCACCTGCGCGCCAGGCTGGACGCCGATCCGGGGCCCGGCACGGCGAGCACCAGATCATCCTTCGCCGCGGAATTCGCTGATGCCGCCGGCCGGGCAATGAAAGCTCCCTAGGACTACTTCACAAGAGCCCGTCAGTGTCGCAATGGCGGGCCTGGCGCTGCTCGGGTCTGGTCACTGGCACGTAACCGGCTGTGCCGCGCCTATTCGCGTGTCGTTACACGGCATCGCACGATCCGTTGGGCATCATGTGGTCATGCCCCTCCAGGTATGAGCTGGAGGGGCTGCGTCAACTTCCCCCGCCCGAGGCTTCGCCGGCCTCGGCGGGCTAGCCGAGCCAGGTGACGGGGATGCCGTGCGGGGGCGCCGTGGCCAGGCGCCGCCGGGTGCCGCCTGGCCAGGTCACCAGCTCGACCGGGGTGTCCGGGGTGCCCCGCACTAGTTCGAGGCTGACGTGCGCGAACGGCGCTGCCGGGGTAGCCGCCTGCGCGAGCGCGGCTATGCCGGCCTCGATCGCGTCGGCCTGCTCGGTGCTGACGTAGTGACGCATGATCGAATGCCAGAGCACCGTCCAGGTACCCGGCTCAAGCTTGATGCCCGCGATGGTCTGGTCCGCCGCCTCGGCGCGCAGGTCCGCCGGGATCTGCGCGGCCAGTTCGCAGGCACCGCTCAGCCGCTCGAACCGGGCGACCTGGTCGGCCCAGACGAAGGCGGAGAGCCTGAGCCTTCCTTCGGCACTGACCGGGTCTATGGGCGCCAGGTCACCGCCGATGCGCGCGATGACCTCGAGCGGTGGCACGGGCGGCGGGTGCCCGAGCCAGCAGCCGGCCATCTGCACGGGGGATGACGCCGGGCCGTAGCTGACTCCTGCGCCGGTGATCCTGAACTTGTCGGCCCGCAGGTTGAGGCCGGCGCTGGCGCCGATCTCGTACAGCCGGATCGGATAGTTCACCTCGGAGACGATCCGGCACAGCGCTCCGACCAGCGCCGCCCCGCGTCCGATCTCGTTCGTCTGGGGCGGGTGGCCGAGCCAGGCGCGCACCTGTCCTGGCTGGTCGGCGAGTAGCTGGCGCAAGGCGAGCCAGGCCCGGTCCGCGCCGGTCCCGGGGTCAGCCGTGCCGCCAGCGGACGGATAGAACCCGGCGAGTTCCGGCGCCTGGTCCGTGAGCACCAGGGCGTGCACGCCGCCGAGCATCCGCAGCGCCAGCGCGTCCCGCCCCGGCAGGTCCAGGTAGCCATCGAGCACGGCCGCCGTCGGGCCGCCGCCCAGCAGGTCAGCGGCGGCGTGATTGAGCAGGCCAGCGTAGAGGGTACTGCCCAGGGCCGCGCAGGCACGTGCCTGCACGCTGAACCGCTGCGCGGCCCGCTCTGCCGAGGTCTGCGCGCCTGCCGAGCTGTCCTGCCGCATCTACGGCCACCTCCGGCCTCTGACGATAGAGCACCCGGGTTACGCTGCCGCAGTGGACGGATCTGAGGTAACAGCTGCCGGTGCCTGGCTCAATGCTGAGGCTATTGATGAGCTGAGGCGGTGGTCTATCCCCCCGGCCCAGAAGGGCTTCGCGCTGCTCGCGACCGGGCAGGAGGTCAGCGCCGCGTGGCTCGCCGCGCAGCGCCCGCCAGCGCTCGGCGGGCCTTTCACGATGCCGCTCCTGGTGCTGCGCGACTCGGCGCTGCGGCAGAACGCGGAGGCGATGGCCGTCTGGTGCGACGGCGCCGGCGTGCTGCTCGCGCCCCACGGCAAGACGACGATGGCGCCGCAGCTCGTCGCGCGCCAGTTCGCGGCGGGGGCCTGGGCGATCACCGTGGCGACGGCGGGCCAGGCTCAGGTCTACCGGTCATTCGGGGCCAGCCGCATCCTGATCGCCAACGAGCTGACCGACCTGGCCGGCATCACCTGGCTGGCGCATGAGCTGTCCGCCGACCAGGACTGGGAGTGCCTCGCCTACGTGGACTCCGTCGCGGGCGTCCGCCTGCTCGATGAGGCGCTGGCCTCCGCTGGCGCGGCGCGGCGGCTGCAGGTGCTGGTCGAGCTGGGCTTTCCCGGAGGCCGGACCGGCTGCCGCGGCGTCGCCGAGGCTCTTGCTGTCGCCGCCGCCGTCGGGCAGGCGCCAGCGCTCGCGCTCGCCGGGTGCGCCGGGTACGAGGGCGGCATCGGCCAGGACAACAGCCCGGCGACGCTCGACGCGGTGGCCGCCTACTGCCGGCGGCTCGCCGAGCTGGCGAGCGCGCTCGGCGGGTCGGTGGTCTCAGCCGGCGGCAGCGCCTACTTCGATGTGGTCGCCCGGGAGCTGACTGGTGGCGGCCGGCCGGCTGACGGGTCCGCGCCGGCAGTTGTGCTGCGGAGCGGGTGCTACCTCACCCATGATCATGGCGAGTACGCGGAGATCGGGCCTGGCGCCCGCGGCGCTGGTCCGTCGCTGCTCCCGGCGATCGAGCTGTGGGCGCCGGTCTTGTCCTGCCCGGAGCCGGGGCTGGCCCTGGCGTGCGCCGGGCGCCGCGACGTCGCTTTCGACCAGGGACTGCCCATCCCCCAGCATGTACGGCGGCCGGACGGCACGATCGAGCCGGCCGGTCAGCTGACCGTGACCAGGCTGGATGACCAGCACGCCTACCTGCGCGTCCCGCCCGGCGCCGCGCTCGCGCCCGGCGACCTGGTCGGATTCGGGATCTCGCATCCGTGCACCACATTCGACAAATGGCGGGTTATCCCGGTCGTCGATGATGACTACCGGGTGATCGATGCGATCCATACTTTCTTCTGAAATTATGCTGATCCCGTGGACGCGGCTGCGGGGCTGGTCCAGGCCAGCCGGAAGAGGAGAATGCTATGACGGAAGCAAGTCCGGGTCCCGTGCTGTTCTGCTTTGACGGCTCCGATGGATCACGAGGCGCGATGCGGGCGGCAGTGGCACTGATCGACCGGTCGGCGGACGCGGTCGTGCTAACGGTGTGGGAAACGATCGAGACCCAGATGGCCCTGGCCGGGGCTTTCGCGGCAGGCGCTGCCGCAAGCGCGGACATCGATGCCGGTGAGGAGTCCTCCGCCAAAGCAGTGGCGCACGAAGGAGCGCTCCGGGCGAACGAGCACGGGTACAAGGCCACGGCGATGACCAGGCAATCCTTTGACGGAATTGCCAGAGCGATCCTGGACACCGCTGATGAGCTGTCCGCGCGCCTGATTGTGTGCGGTCAGCGAGGCCGCGGACCGCTGCGCTCCGCGCTGCTCGGCAGCGTCTCGCATACGCTGGCCTCTCATACCCGCCGGCCGATCCTCATCGCCCCGGAAATCCCCGTCAGCGACGCCTGACTGACACGGCCGCGCGCAGCGGTTTGCGTCGCACCTGGCTAGCCGAGTTCCCCTAGCAGGCGCTCGCCGAAGGCGGGCACGTGTGTGCCTGGAGGTAGGCGGCGAGATCGCGAGCTGTAATGACCGGCCCCGACCTGCTGGTTCGTGCGGCGACAGGAATGCCTGCGTTGATGACCGCTCCGGGGTGGAGCAGGACATCGCGAGCCCGGCTGGGCAACGAGGACACGGGTGTCGAGCAGCGCGCTGAACACGCCGATCAGCCCTCGGCGTGACTACGGGCAGCCCTAACGCTGCCTTGACTCGCGAGGGTCAGCTTCGTACGGGCTGGCCGGGACAGCATCAGGTCGGGCCACGTTGTTGTTGCGGCCGTCCGGCAACAGCAACGCGGCCCTCCCTGATGATGTCGGGATGACAACAGGGCGGGCCGCGTTGCTCACGCCCGCCGCTGCCCGCGACAGCAACAGGGAGGGCCACGCTGCTCACGCCGCCCGGCACGCCACGCCGGGTAGCGAAACCCGCCTGACGCAATCAAGGAAGAAATCACCCGACAGCCTCTATAGCAACTGATAACCCTCCAGAACCCGAGAAGTCTCCGCGCCAGACCCGACAACCCTTCCCGCAACGCAACCAGCAACGTGCCCGCGCGCACCACCAGGCGCGCCGATCGCCTACTCACTCCGGCAAGGGCCGCACCAAGGTCACGACGCCAGTCCCCAAAACGGCCCTGGCGGTTACGGGTGGCGTGCCCGGATCGCCGCAACTAGTGCCGGGATGATCTCGTGCAGGTCGCCGATGACGGCGTAATCGGCCTTCGCCATGAACGGGGCGTCCGGGTCGGTGTTAACCGCCACCAGCGTCTTCGCGCCCTGGCAGCCGGCCAGGTGCTGGATCGCGCCGCTGATGCCGCAGGCCAGGTAGACCTCCGGGCTGATCTTGGTGCCGGTCTGGCCTACTTGCTGCCGGTGCGGCCGCCAGCCCTGGCTGGTCACCACGCGCGACACGCCGAGTGCCCCGCCCAGCAGGTCCGCGAGTTCCTCGAGCGCGGCGAACCCCTGAGGCCCGCCCACTCCGCGCCCGCCGCCCACGACAACCCGCGCGGTCGCCAGCGAAACCCCGGCGCTCTGCCGGGCCGACTCGGTCGCCCGCACGACCAGGTCGCCTTCGGCCAGCGCCGGCTCGAAGCAGCGCACTACGACCTCGGCCGGATCGACCGGGCGCACCGCCTCGATAAGCGCGGCCGGCACGGCGTCGCCGGCGACGGTGAGCAGCGCGAGCGGGGCGTCGAGTTCGGAGTCTTCGAGCAGGCTGCCTGCCCAGCGCTGGCGCACCAGCCGGAGGCGGCCGGACCCGGCCGACCCGACCGAGACCGCTGACACGGCCGAGACGCAGTTCGCCGCCATCGGCAGGCCGGTGATCGCGCCGAGGTGCGCGAGCACTTCGCTGCCACGGTCGGTGGCCGCCGCCAGCACGGCCGAGGCCGGCTCGGGCAGTGATCCGGCGAGCCCCAGCAACGCGTTAGCCCAGGCCAAAGGGGCGTAGCCGGACAGCGCGGCCGACCCGCTAGCGTATCCGCGAGTCGCCCCGCAAGCGGCTAGCTCTCCGGCTCCCACCTCGCCCTCGGCGCCGAACCAGGCAGCCGCCACGTCCTGACCAGCCGATCTAGCCAGCGCGCCAGCCGCCGCCAGAGCGCGTTTCGACGGCTCGGCGATGCCGCTGCCAGTCTCAAGCAGGCAGAGCATCGTCATCGCAGCACGCCGAGGTCGTCGAGCAGCCGCACCAGGGCGGGCACCGCCTCGACGCCGGTACCGAGCACCTCCGACCGGCCGCCTGTCGCCTCGGGCACCCGGAGCCCGAGCTTGACCAGCTCGTCCGGCTGCGGCGGCCCCAGCTCGATCGTCTCGATCGGGGCGCGCTTGGCGCGCAGCCGGCCAGGCAGCGACGGGTAGCGCGGCAGGTTGATTCCTTCCTTCACGCTGACCACGGCCGGCAGCGGGACGTCGAAGGTCTCAAGGCCGCCCTGGTACTCCCGGCTAGCGGACACCCGCCCGGAGCCGCCATCAGCCCCGGCCGCCACCTCCAGCCGCTTGATGCCGGTCACGCACGGCAACCCGAGCGCGTGCGCCACCCTGACCGGCACCTGGTAACCGCCCGTATCGGCCGCCTCGTTGCCGAACAGCAGCAGGTCAAATCGAGGGGATTCGGGGGGTCGTCCCCCCGGGCTAACACAGCGGCGCGCGCCGACAGCATCGGCGATTGCGGCGGCAGTCGCGATCGGGCTCCATTCGGCACCGTCCGCCCGCAGGTGGATCGCCTGACTCGCCCCGAGGGCGAGCATGTCCCGCAGTTGCTCGGCAGCGGCGGCCGGCCCGAGCGTCAGCACGGTCACCGAGCCGCCCAGCCGTTCGGTGAGCCGGACGGCTTCCTCGACGGCGCATTCCTCATGCGGGCTCACGGTAAAGCCAGTCATCGTCGTATCGACTTCAAGCCCGTCTGGCGTCACCGCGATCGTCCCGCCGACCATCGGCACCCGCTTCACGCACACGCAGATGTTCAGCATCTGATCCGGTCGTTTGCCGGGTCGAACAGGGGCGCGGACCCGGCGGCCGCCACCGTGACCGGGTAGTGCTCGCCGAGATATTCCACCGCGAGTTTGTTCCCCTTCATGGCCTGATCGGCTGGCAGGTAGCTGAGCAGCAGGTGCCGGCCGACCGACGGGCCCGAGCCTGCACTGGTCACGTAGGACGTGCGGCCGCGCGCGTCGGTGAGCACCGCTCCGTCAGGACCGAGCACCGGCTCGCCGCCGAGCGGGTAACGCGCCTCGCCGGACTCGGCCGAACCAGGGTCATCGACGGTCAGCGTGCACAGCACCGCCGCCGGCGGCTCGGCCCGCTGCGCCAGGTAGGCGGCCTTGCCGACAAAGTCCTGCGGCTTCACGCGCGGCCGCGTCATGCCAGCCTCGACGAGGTTGAAGTCGCCGGTCAGCTCGGCGCCGAAGGCGCGGTAACCCTTCTCCAGCCGTCCCGTCGTCCCGTACACTCCGATGCCGGCCGGGATCAGCCCCAACGGCCGGCCCGCGCCGGCGAGCACGTCCCACAGCCGGGCGCCCTGCTCGCTGGGCAGGTGCAGCTCCCAGCCGAGCTCGCCCACGTAGGAGATCCGGGACGCCAGCACGGTGACGCCGCCGGCTTCGAGCTCCCGGCACGTCCCGAACGCGAACCCCGCATCCGACACATCCCCCGCCGCGACCCGCGCGAGGATCTCCCTGGCCTTCGGCCCCCACAGCCCGAGCGTCGTCCACGCCGAGGTCACGTCGGTCACGCTCACCCCGGCCCGCAGCGCGTCGTCAGGCAGGTGACCGGTGATCCACGCCAGGTCCATCATCCCGGTGGCCCCCCCGGTCACCACCCGGAACCGGTCCGCCGCCAGCCGCATGATCGTCAGATCGGCGCGGAACCCGCCCGCCCCGTCAAGCAGCGACGTATAGACGACCCGCCCGACCGGGACGTCCAGCTGCGCCACCGCGAGGTACTGCACGGCGGCCAGGGCGCCCGGCCCCGCAACATCAAGGATCGCGAACGCCGAGAGGTCGATCAGCGCGGCCGACTCCCGCATGGCCAGGTGCTCGGCGTTGATGATCGGCGACCACCAGCGCGACTCCCACTCGCCGCCGCGCGGCATCAGCTGCCCGGCGTACTTGTCCAGCAGGCCAGCGTTGGACTCGTACCAGAATGGCCGCTCCCAGCCCGCAGTCTCATAGAACACCGCGCCGAGGTCACGCTCGCGGTCGTAGGCGGGCGGCAGCCGCAGCGGGCGGCCCGACTCCCACTGCTCGGCCGGGTGGATGATCCCGTACATCTTGTTGAACGCCTCGGCGGCACGCCCGGTGACATGCGCGGACGTCCGCTGGTGCGGATAGAACCGGCTGAGGTCGGCCTCGTGGATATCGAGCTGCGGCGTACCGCCGGTCAGCCATTCGGCGGCCGCCCGGCCGATGCCAGGCCCTTCCTTGATCCAGCTCGCGGCGACCGACCACAGCCCCGCCACCTCGGGCGTTTCCCCGATAGCGGGATGCCCGTCCGGCGTCATCGAGATAAGCCCGTTAATTGAGTAACGGATGCCCGCGCGTTCATCGCCCAGTAGATCTGGCATCAATTCCAGGGCTTTTTCAAGCTGGGGGTCGAAGTCGTCGGAAGTGAACGGCAACTCCGTCGGGGACAGCACCGCCTGCTCGATCGACGGGATCGAATCCGGGTCGACGATGATCGGCCGGTGCGCGTACGATCCGACCTCCAGGTCGCCGCCGTGCTGGCGCTCGTACATGTTCTCGTCGACGTCGCGGACGATCGGGTAGCTGATCTCGCCGGGTGTCTCGTCGAACAGGGCGATCGGGCCGACGCTGATCATCTGGTGCACGATCGGGGTCAGCGGGATGCGCGCGCCCGCCATCGCGGCGAGCCTGGGCGACCAGACGCCGCAGCAGATCACGCACAGCTCGGTCTCGATGTCACCAGCCGTTGTCCTGACCCCTGTGATCCGGCCTCCCGTGCGGCTCCCGTGCGGCGTCGTCGTGATCCCGAGGATCTCGGTGCTCGCCAGGACGGCGAGTGCGCCCGCTTCCTGGGCGTGCTCGCGCATCAGGGTGCCCGCGCGGAGCGAGTCGACGACGCCGACGGTCGGGAAGTGCGCGCCGCCGAGGATCACGGAGTCGTCCAGGAACGGCACAAGCTCGCGGACCCCGGCCGGGGTGAGCAGCTCGAACGGTATCCCCCAGGCTTTCGCCTGGGTGGTGCGGCGGCGCAACTCGACCATGCGCCCGGGCGTGCGCGCGACCTCGATGCCGCCGGACTCGGTGAACACGCCGAGTTGCTTGTACTGCTCGGTGGAGTCGGCGGTGAGCTCCATCATCATCTTGCTGTACTCGATCGGGAAGATGAAATTCGACGCGTGCCCGGTCGAGCCGCCCGGGTTGGGCATCGGCCCCTTGTCGATCAGGACCAGGTCCCGCCAGCCCAGCCTGGCCAGATGATAGGCCAGGCTGTTCCCGACAATGCCAGCCCCGATGATGACCGCGCGAGCCCGGCCCGGAATGCCGTCTCGGCTACTCAACCGGGATTTCCTTGTTGACCAGTCCGAGATCGATGCCCTGTCGCCTGCGCACGAACCAGGCGGTCGCGTAGACGATGATGGCCAGCACGTACATCGCCCCCATGAAGATCAGCGATGGATGGAGGTTCACGTAGTAGTTGTCGTTGGTCAGCCACTCGTAGAGGTTGAAGCCGAGCAGGCCGATGGTGACCCAGCCGGCCACCGGCACGACCGGCACGCCCAGCAGCTTGATCTTGCTGGCCGGGGACGCCTGCCACAAGTCCTTCTTGATGAACGGCAACAGCACCACGGCGATCGCGCTGAACAGGAACGTCACCGCGATGACCAGCGTCGCGTCATAGGTGTACTTGGCGAACGTGGTGCTGTAAGCGTAGACGGCGCTCAGGCCGGCCGCCGGGAGCAGCATCAGGATCAGCGAGTAGACCGGCACCTTGCGCTTCTCGGAAACCTCGGCGGCCCGGTCGGGCAGCACCCGGTCAAAGGCGGCCGCGAAGATGACCCTGGTCGAGGACAGGAACAGCGTCCCAACCCAGCCGAAGAACCACAGGCTCATGACCAGGATCAAGATCACCTGGAACGCCGTGTTGTGCACCAGCCAGCCGGCGAACAGCACCGGGTACGGCCAGATCGCCGTGGTCGACGACGAGTTCTTCAAGACCCCCTCGAGGTTGAACGCGAGCTGGTTGGAGTTCTGGTAGAAGGCCCAGCCGAAGGTCTTGTCAATGAGGAAGAGGAAGAGGACCGTCAGCACGACGGTGATCCAGAGCCCGCCGAACATGCCGGTGAGAACTCGCCTGAAGTCGCTCGCCCCCCTGATCTCGCCGTAGAGGGTGGCGCCCCAGTTGGGCCACAAGATGAAGAACATCATCACCGGGACCAGCAGCATGGTCGGGCCGAGCGGCCCGAAGCCGAGATTTTGCGGGTGGTAGCCGGGGACCTTGGCGGCGGTGGCGTTCGTCTTTCCGTAGGCGTTGCTGATGCCGAAGAGCTTGTGTGCCTCAAGGTTGAATGAGTTGACGAAGTCAGCGTGGTTGTGAACCAGCAGCAGGACCACGATCACGCCGAAGCCGACCAGCCCGCCGTAGAAGCACCACTTCTGGAATCTCGCGTAGCCGGCCATGCCGATCGACACGAGGACGCCGGCCAGCGCGATCGTGATCAGCGAGACCACGAAGACGCCAGTGTGGGTGCCGAACCAGGCGGCGCCGACCGCGCCTGGCGCGCTCGGCCACGTCCACTTCATCGTGGCCCAGATCGGCTCGAAGAACTGAACGGCGAGGATGTTGCCGTAGATCGGCGCCCACAGCCACAGGATGAACCACCAGCCGGTCGCCGCCATCACGAAGCCGAGCCCGCCGCCCAGGATCCTGGACTGCCAGACGTAATCGCCTCCGGCCCTGGGGATCGTCACGACCAGGCCCGAGTAGGCGACCACGAGGAACGACACCCAGATGCCGGAGATGACGACCGACGTGATGATCTGGCCCTGCGGGAACGCCGGGGCGGCGAACGCGAACTCGTAGATGGCGAGCGTCACGAAGTTGGTCGCCAGGCACGCGTAGATAATGGAGTCGCGGACCGACCAGCCCCGGACCAGGCCGGTTGCTTTCCTCAGGAACAGTGTCGGCGTCTGCCCGCCGACAGCTTCTGCAGCCATGTGGTCTTGCCTCCCAGCTCTAGCCGTTGACCAGCAGGTACCTGCGGACCTTGGACTTCTTCACATCGAGGTCGATCAGCGCTCCCTGGAGCACGCCGTCGCCGTAGACGCTGCCGGGGTTGATGGCCAGGGTCCGGCCCATCTTCTTGATCCCGCGGCTTTCGTGGATGTGGCCGTGCACCGAGAGCAGCGGCTGGTGCCTGGTGATCGAGTCGCGCACGGCGGTCGAGCCGACCGGCTTCATGACCGCGCCGCCGTGCATCGGGCGGAGGCTGGCGTCCAGGGCCGGCGCCTCGTCCAGGCCGGTGCCGTAGGGCGGCGCGTGGAAGTTGAAGATCGCCCGGCCCATGTCAGGCACCTGGGTCGCGATGGCCTCGATCTTTCGAGCCAGTTCGTCTTCTGGCGCCTCGCGGAACGTGTCCCACGGGGTCGGGTTGGTCCAGCCCATCGAGATGAGGCTGAACCCGCCCAGATCAAGCAGCTTGCCCTCGGCGAAGGTGACGCACGGGGACGACTCGATCAGCTGGTCGATCTCGAAGATGTCGTCATTGCCGCCGTTGAGGACGCAGCCGATCTCGCCGCCCTTGAGCTTGCCGTCGGCCATGTCGAGCCAGCGGTCGAGCGAGTTCATCATCTCGACGCTGAACCGGCGGTCGACCGCGCCCTCGGTCTCGCTGAGCACGGCCAGCTCGTCTGGGGTGACGACGGCCGGGTAGGAGCCGCGGTTCCGGATCTGCTTCTGGACGTCGTCGAGCTCGGCCTGCGTCTCAAGCCTGAGCGCCTCGCCGCGCACCGTGACCTGCCAGTAGCCCGTGTGCGCGACGATCGGGATCATCACCTTGCCGGTGACATCTCCGCCGAGAATGACCAGGTCGGCCTTATAGAAGGCGGCGGCGTTGAGAAATTTGCGCCAGCAGGTCTCCGATCCGTGGATGTCCGTCGCGAAGAAGATCTTCATCCGGGTACCGCCTGCTCAGCTCGCCCTTACGAAGGGTGTAGCAGTTGGGTTAACCGGGCGTCAAGCAGGGGTTCGGCACAAATGCCCTACGGCCGGATCCCGGAGATTAGCTGAGCCTTGCCCCAGGTGCCGTTCTTCTCTGAGGCACGGAACGGGACCGGATTCGAGGCACTGAACCACCCGACGACGCTGCAGTTGCCAGGGGCACCACAGGACATCGAGGTCACGTCGGGGTCATTGCCCAGCGCGGCCGAGCCAGGCAACTGCTCTGGCTTGCCCCATTTCCCGTTCTTCTCAAGCGTGACCAGGGTCGCCCCCACGAGGTGTCCTTTGACCCGGGCGGTGTAGTTACCAGCCGCGGTGCAGTTACCTGCCGACGGGCACGACAGTCCTTCGAGGAAGCCGCCGTTCCCCGCGTTCAGCGCGACCGTGCCGGGAACTGCCTCGGCTTTGCCCCAGGTGCCTTTCTTCTCAGCGGCGACAAACATCTGATTGGCATCGTGGTGGTTGTTGTAGTCGCCGCCGAGCGTGCAGTTGCCCGCCGACGGGCAGGACAGGAACTTCCCGGTCACGATGAAGGCCGGGCCGCCGGGCAGGGTAGCGAAGCCAGGGATCTGCGTGGCGGCGCCCCAGGTGCCGTTCGCCTCGCTGACCGCGAAGACATGAACGACGTCGCCGGCGGTGAAGTACGTCCCGGTGGCGATGCAGTTGCCGGGCGCCCGGCACGAGAGGGTGTCCATGCTGGCGCCGTTGATGGCCACTTTCTCGATAGCCGGGAAGGTCGAGGCCGTGCCCCAGACGCCGTTGTCCTGGGTGGCGGTGTAGTCCTGGAAGGTCTTCCCGGCGACATAGGTGCCGGCCAGGACGCAGTTGCCAGGCGAGACGCAGGTCAGGGCGCTGACCCTGGAGTCGCCGTTGTCGATCGCGGCCAGGCCGGGCACCTGCTGCGCCTGCCTCCAGGTGCCGTTCCTCTCACTGATGACGAACACCTCGACGTCCCCGTCGGGCTGAGGGGTCGGGAAGAAAGTTCCCGCCGCTGTGCAGTTGCCGGCCGAGCGGCAGGACATCCAGCCGATGCCGGCCTGCCCGCCGACGTTCATGGCGGCCAGGCCGGGAACCGGTATCGCCTGGCCCCAGACGCCGTTCTTCTCGGTGGCGATCATCCCCTGCTCCGGAGCCACCTCCGGATCGCCCTTCTGCTGGTAGAACCCGCCCGCGGTGCAGTTGCCCTTGGAGGTGCACGACAGCGGGCCCAGCCCGGCGAACTGCTCACCGCCCGGCAGGGCAGACAGGCCCGTAATTGTCCCGGCCTTGCCCCAGGCGCCGTTTTTCTCGCTCACCACGAGAGGCGAGCGCGCGTGCCGGAAACTGAGAACGCCGTCGGCCGTGCAGTTGCGGGCCGAGGTGCAGGAAACTGACTCAAGCAGGCCGCCGGTCGGCGGGGCACTGGCCGCCGCCGAGGCCGGGCCGGCACCGAACGCCGAGACCGATATCGCCACGACCGCCGTCACCGCTGCCGCTGCCGCTGCCGCGCGCGCGAACGGAGCCCGCGCCTGTCGTCGTGTAGCCATGGTAGGCAACCTTTCCTCTGTGAATACGTAAACGCTATGGGCGAGTGCCGGGGACTCTCTCGGCCTTGCCCCAGGTGCCGTTCTTCTGCGTGGCGATGAAGGGCGCCAGGCGGCCCGTGGTGGTGTAGGTCCCGCCGAGGGCGCAGTTGCCCGGAGCACCGCAGGACAGCGCCTCAGGATCGAGATTCCCGCCCTTGCTCAGTGCTACCGAGCCCGGCAGCGCCTGCGCCTTCCCCCATTTCCCGTTCTTCTCAGCTACGACGAAGACCAGCGTGGTGAGGGTGTGGAGGTTGACGACGTAGCTGCCCGCGGCGGTGCAGTTGCCCGCCGAGCGGCAGGACAGGCCGGCGAGTACCACGAAGTGGCTGACCCCCAGGGCCGCAACGCCCGGGAGTACCCGCGCGTTGCCCCAGACCCCGTTCGCCTGGGTGACGATGTAGGACTGCGTGTTACCGGACGCGTCGACATACGTGCCGCCGGCGGTGCAGTTCACGGCCGACGGGCACGAGAGAAAACCGATGGAGGGGTATACCGCTCCGCCCTTCGGGAGGGCCGCCATGCCGGGAATCGGCTGGAAGCCATTCCAGATGTAGTTCTGCTCGCTGTCCGCGAAGACGTGAGTATTGCCGTCAGAGGTCCGGTAGGTGCCGACGCCCGTGCAGATACCCCTTCGCTGGCACGACAGCGAGTCGATGCTGGCGATGAGGCCGGTGTTCGCGGCGGCGATGTCCGGGAAGGTCTGCGCGCTATACCACTCACCGTAATTCTGATACGCGACGAACGGCTCGGCTCCGTGGCCGTCGTTGTAGTCGCCGCCCACAGTGCAGTTGCCCGTGTGGACGCAGTACAACGTCCGAACCTCGGCGACGCCGCCAGTGTTGAGCGCGTCCAGGCCCGCGATGTCCTCGGCCGGACCCCAGACGCCGCCTATCTCCTGCACAACGAATGCCTGCTGGTCCATCGAGCTGTCGCTCTCATAGGTCCCGGCCGCCAGGCAGCCGCCCGCCAGCGTGCAGGACATCTGCTCGATGGTGGCGTCCCCGCCCACGTTCAGGTCGGCCGATCCAGGCACTTCCTCCGCATTGCCCCACGTTCCGTTCTTCTCGCTGACGACGAACGCCTGACCGTGTCCCGCCCGGTCGACGTAAAGCCCGCCCGCGCTGCAATTGCCTGCCGACGAGCACGACACAGCAGCCGGGAGTGCCCGGACGCTTCCGCCCGGCAGGGCGGACAGGCCAGGGATTCTCTCCGCCTGCCGCCAGGAGCCGTTCTGCTCGCTGACCACGAAGGCCTGATTCTGGCCGGGAGGGATCATGTAACCGACGGCCGTGCAACTGCCCGCCGAGGTACACGAAATCGACGCGACCCTGGCCTGCGCCCCGCCGTCCGGCCGCGTGCTGGTGGCCGCCGAAGCCAGCCCCAGGCCGGGCGCGGCAATCGCGATCGCGGCGGTCGCCGCGACAACGGCCCCTGTCGTTACCACGTGCCAATGACGTCGGTACATCGTGGATTCCCCTCGGTTCTGATCGTGTTCCGCTTAGAAGGACGCTTGTCATGCCTGCCGGGTTTACCGGTAGGCCTCGGGCGGCGGCACCCGCCGGAGGTGCCGTCGCCGGCTTGGATGGACTACCGCTTTACTCCGGGGACCGTCTCGGCCTTGCCCCACTTGCCGTTCTTCTCCGTGGCGAGGAAGGGCTTGTCGAAATCGCGGCCGTCGGGCCGGCCTGGAGTACCGAGAACGAGAGTGCGGTAGCCGCCGCCGAAGTCACCGCCGCCGCGCGTGCGAACGGGGCCCCGCCTGTGGTCGTCTAGCCATCGAGGGGATACCTCCCGGTGCGGTCCTCAGGTATGTACCGCTAAAACGACGCTTGACGTATCTATCGGGTTTACAGCTCTTCTAGGGATTCGTACTGGCGCGGCGCGCCGGCCGTCGCACAGATGACGCCTGTCCCGCGTATCGGGTTTACCAGCGCTCAACGGCCGTTCCTGGCTAGTGCGCGACCTCTTCCGGCAGCTCATACCAGCGCACCTTGTCACCGACACCGGCCCGCATCCGCCATTTCATGCTCTTGGGCGTCTCATCGGCGATCTTCCGGAGCCTGGCCGCCTGCCCGGCCGGGTCGAACTTCGTGTCCTGGTGCCTCAGCTGCTCGTGCTCGGCGAGCAGCGCCGGCACCCGGTCCAGGTTCCCGGTGACCGTGCGCCACCAGCCCCAGTCCGCGCCGAGGACCTTCCCGAACCGGTCAGCGTCGATGCCTGGCTCAGCCTGCCCCGTGGTGCCGGTAACCGGCACGCAGGACAGCAGTTGCATGATGTCCCTGGCGTCCTTCTCGTTCAGCTCGACGATCTGCAGCTTCGACAGCAGCAGGTCGACCACGTCCACGGTGTGCGGCAGCCGCCCGAACGACGGCCTGAAGTCCAGCGTGTGGCACATCGTGAGCTTGTCGACCATGACATCCACCGGCCGCCCGGACGGCGCCGTGAAGTACAGCTGCCGGTCCCCGTTCAGGCTGTTGAACATCTTGTCGCCCTGGCATCCGGCCGACTCCAGGAAGGCCACGACCTTCTTGCGCTCCTTGCCCAGGCAGGCAAAGTCCATGTCCTGGCTACGCCGCAGCCGAGGCGGATACTCGGGGCACACCACCCGCACGCCAAGCCCCCCGAGCAACTTCAGCCCGACGCCCGTTTCAGCCGCTCCGCGTGCCAGCGCCAGGGCATCGGTCAGCGGATCCTCGGCCGACCCAGGGACGATTTCCGCAGCAGGCGCATCCATAGCGGCTCCTCGCAAGGGGGTGCCACAGTCTAAGCACGCGATCCGCCGCAAGCGACAGCAAGCGCCCGGACCACCCAGGTGAGGCCGGGCGGGCCGGGGCTATGCGAGGCCCCGCGTTGTGACATGGGTGCGGCCCTTTTGGGGTGAGCCAACTGGGTGCCGCCGTGTCCGGGAGGGTTTTCGTCCCCCGGGAGGAGAGTTGTCGTGTCCGGGCGTGTCCGGGCGTGTCCGGGAGGGTTCTCGTCCTTACCGTGGAGGGTTCTCGAGTTCCTGAAGGAGCGTTGTCGCATGAAGGAGGGTTGTCGTCGTATAGTCCGGTCAACTCTCCTAGATGCGGAAACCCTCCTGCACGAACCCGAGAACCCTCCTGCGAGAGCAGCCTCACCCCGAAAGAGCCGCACCCAAGAGACATTGCTGGCGCTCCAGCGCCGCCGTAGTGACATTGCTGGGCCTGGCCGGGGGCTGCCCGGGGCCAGGCCGGGGGCTGCCCGGGGCCTGGCCGGGGCTGGCCGGCCAAGAACCCTCCCAGACCATGTCCGCTCGGCGGGGGCCGCGCTAAGCGGACGATGACCTGGAAGGTGGCCAGGGACGGGTCGGCCGCGTAGGCGATGCGGCCGCCTTCGGCCTTGATCTCGCGGAGCGACTCGATTGCCTGGGCGGTGATCAGCTCCCCGGGAGCCAGGACCGGCACGCCGGGCGGATAGGGGGCGATCAGCTCGGCACTGACGCGGCCCGCGGCTGCACTAGCGGGCACAGTTTCGTTGTCGGCGAAGAACGCGTCGCGGGGGGACATGACTGCCTCGGGCACGACGGTCCACGACGCGGCGACGCCTGGCTCGCGCGCGGTTGTCCTGTGCCGCTCAATCGAGGCGATCAGCACCTCGAGGAACGCGTCCACGTGCCGCTCCTCGTCGGCCAGCGTGATGATCGGCACGACGGTGTCGCGGTCCGCGCTTTCGACCGGCATCCCGGCCGCGACCAGGTCGTTCTCGATGACGTAGCCCTGGGTGCCGGTGCCTGCGATGAGCACGACCAGCTTGGTGGGCTCGACGCCGGGGCCATCGAGCACCGAGACGCCGGGGACCTGGCGGAGCCGGTCGCGGGCCAGGGCGACCAGGCCGAGCAAGCGGCCGCAGAGTTCCTCGCCGTCCTTGGCGAGCAGCGCCCGCGCCGCGTCGATGCTGGCCATGATCGAGCCGGCCGGGCTGGTGGTGTGGGTCGCCTCGAAAGCGCGGTCAAGGCGGGCCGCGCTGAGCCGCCCAGTGCGGGCGAGCACGATCGCGCCCTGCGTGTAGGAGGGCAGCGCCTTGTGCGCGCTGGTGACCATGCCGTCGGCGCCGGCGGCGATGGCATGCGGCGGCAGGTCCGGGTGGAAGCCGAGGTGCGCCGCCCAGGCGGCGTCGACGAGCAGCGGCACGCCCGCGTCGTGGGCGGCGGCGGCGTTGCCGGCCAGGTCGCCGATCGTGCCGACGTAGGAGGGCTCGCCGAGGAAGACGCCGCAGGCGTCCGGGTGCTCCGTGAGCGCGGTCCTGACCGTGCTGACCGCGACGGCCGCGGGCAGGCCGGTCCGCGGGTCGACCTCCGGCCGCACCCAGACCGGGCGCAGGCCAGCGAGCACGAGGCCGAGCAGCAGCGACTTGTGCAGGATGCGGGTGACGATGATCTCCCGGCCGGGCGAGCCGACGGCCAGCGCGAGCGCCTGGTTGCCGTGCGTCGAGCCGGCCACGGAGAACCGGCACCAGTCGGCGCCCCAGAGTTCGGCGGCGCGGCGTTCGGCGTCGGCGCGCGGCACGTCGGCGTGCTTGATGGAGTCCACGCCGCCGTAGAGCGGAGCGTCGCCGGCGTTCACCGCGCCGGTCAGGTCCTGCCGCTGCTTGTGCCCCGGCACGGCCATCGGGATGAAGCCGCCCGCCTCGATCTGCTCGGTTACCTTGAGCCAGCCATCGAGCAGCGGCGCGTCATGCCGCAGCCCGCGCGGGTCTCTCGGGTCAAAGCGGCTCTGGTCTGCGGCAACATCGGAGCTCATCGGGCTAGTGTGCTTGACGCCTTCTGCCGCGGTCACCGCAGGTTAGGGTTTGCGGTATGCGAGCAGCGGTATACGAGCAGACCGGGTCCAGCGCGGAGGTCATCCGGGTCGAGGATGTCGAGCAGCCCGAGCCGGGACCTGGCGAGGTTCGCGTCAGGATCGAGTACTCGGGCGTCAACCCGACCGACTGGAAATCGCGCAGCGGCCTGACCTCCCGCCCGATCGACGGCTTCCAGATCCCGCACCACGACGGCGCCGGCGTGATCGACGCGGCCGGCCCGGGCGTCGACCCAGGCCGGGTCGGCCAGCGGGTGTGGACCTGGATGGCAGCGGCCGGCCGCAAGTGGGGCACAGCCGCGCAGTGGTCGGCGGTCCCCGATCGCCAGGCCGTCGCGCTGCCCGACGGCATCTCGGCCGAGCTGGCCGCGAGCCTCGGCGTCCCGGCGATGACCGCGCACCGGTGCCTCTTCGCTGACGGGCCGGTCAGCGGCAAGACCGTGCTCGTCGCCGGCGGCGCGGGCGCGGTCGGGCACTTCGCGATCGAGCTGGCGAAGTGGGCGGGGGCGCGGGTCGTCACCACGGTGAGCGGGCCGCGGAAGGCGGAGCTCGCCGCCAAGGCAGGCGCCGACCTGGTCGTGAACTACCGGGAGCCGGGCGCGGCCGACGCGATCAAGGCCTTCGGCCCCGTCGACCGGGTCGTCGAGCTCTCACTCGACGCGAACCTGGGCCTCGACCTGGCGGTCATCTCGCCTAACAGCGAGATCGTCACCTACGCCTCGACCGCGACCGACCCGGTGCTGTCGGTGCGGGCCTGCATGAACGCCAACGTGGCGCTGCGGTTCGTGCTGCTGTACGGGGTGCCGCCGCAGGCCCTTGACCAGGCCTCCGCTGACATCACCCGGGCACTGGCCGACGGCGCGCTGACTGAGCTGCCGGTACACAAATACGACCTCGATGATGTCGTGGCCGCTCAGGACGCGGTCCAAGGCGGCGCGGTCGGCAAGGTACTAGTCGTCCCCGGATGACACGCGCCGCCGGTAGAACTCCACCTCGGCGGGCGGCAGCGGCGAGTTCCCGAGGATCAGGTCAGCCGCCTTTTCCGCGATCATCATGACCGGCGCGTAGATATTGCCGTTCGTCACGTACGGCATGACCGAGGCGTCAGCCACCTTGAGCCCGGAAAGGCCGTGCACGGCCATCGTCTCCGGGTCCACGACCGACAGCTCCCCCGTGCCCATCGCGCAGGTGCAGGACGGGTGCAGGGCCGTCTCGCCGTCCCGCCTGACCCAGTCGAGCACCTCCTCGTCCGTCCGCACCGAAGGCCCGGGCGAGATCTCGCCGCCGTTGTAAGGGCCGAGCGCCGGCTGGCGCAGGATGTGCCTGGCGACCGCGATCGCCTCGATCCATTCCTGCCGGTCGGCGGGTGTGGACAGGTAGTTGAACCGCAGTGCCGGATGCACGGCCGGGTCGGCGGAGGTGATCGTGACCGACCCGCGCGCGTCTGAGTACATCGGGCCGATGTGCACCTGGTAACCGTGACCGCCGGCCGGGGCCGAGCCGTCGTACCTGATCGCGATCGGCAGGAAGTGGAACATCAGGTTCGGGTACGCGACGTCCTCATTCGAGCGGGCGAATCCGCCGCCCTCGAAATGATTCGTGGCGCCGGGCCCGGTCCGCCGCAGCAGCCAGTTGGCGCCGATCAGCGGCCGGTTCCGCCATTTGAGCGCTGGCGCGAGCGACACCGGCTGCGTGCACGCGTGCTGGACGTACACCTCGAGGTGGTCCTGCAGGTTCTGGCCCACGCCCGGCAGGCCGGCGACAACCTCGATGCCGAGGTCGCGCAGCACCTCCGCCAGGCCGACCCCGGAGAGCTGCAGGAGCTGCGGGGAGTTGATCGAGCCGCCGCACAGGATCACCTGACCGGCCCGGGCCTGCGTCAGCTGACCGCCGGTCCCCGCTGGGCCGCGCTGAACGTACTCGACGCCGGTAGCGCGGGTGCCGTCGAACAAGATCCTGGTAACGAACGCGCGGCAGCGCACCGTCAGGTTGGGCCTGCCGGTGACCGGATGGAGGTAAGCCCGGGCCGCGCTCAGGCGCCTGCCCCGCGAGATGGTCCGGTCAAAAGCCGCGAAGCCTTCCTGGCGATAACCGTTCACATCCTTGGTCAGGTCGAATCCGGCCTGCTGCACTGCCTCGAAGAAAGCGGCGAAAAGCGGATTGGCGGCCGGCCCGCGCTCCAGCACGATCGGGCCGTCCGTGCCGCGGAACTCGTCGCCGCCCGCGAGGCAGGTCTCCATCCGCTTGAAGTACGGCAGGCAGTGCGCGTAATCCCAGCCGGACATGCCCGGGTCGGCGGCCCAGCGCTGGTAGTCCAGCGGATTGCCGCGCTGGAAGATCATCCCGTTGATGCTGCTCGAACCGCCGAGCACCTTGCCCCGGGCGTGGTAGATGCGGCGGCCGTTCAGGTGCGGCTCGGGTTCCGATTCGTACTTCCAGTCGTAGAAGCGGCTGCCGATCGGGAACGTCAGCGCGGCTGGCATGTGGATGAACACATCCCACCGGTAATCGGGGCGGCCAGCCTCGAGCACGAGCACCCGGTTCGCCTGGTCGGCGGACAGGCGGCTGGCCAGCGCGCACCCGGCCGAGCCGCCGCCGACGATGATGAAGTCGTAACTCGCTGCCGCCATAAGGCAAGGCTAGGCGACGACAGGTTTGTCCGGTACTACCCGTCTCGTCCCGATCAGCGCGCGGATGGCGCGGACGGTGGTGACGGCCATGATCGTGACCACGATGAGCCACCCGGCAGCATCGCCAGGGTGTACCTGACTCGTGCGCTCGACCAGGCCCCAGGAAATGGTGGCGCCAGTGGCGATCACCATCGAGCCTGTCACTACCGCCGCGGCGACAGTGCCCACCCGCCACGTCCGCTCGTCGAACTCACAGGACCTGACCACCTTGACCACGGCCTGCGTGGACCCGGCGAGCCCGGCGACGCCGAGAAGCAGCCAGCCGACGCCGACCCCGAGGATGGCCGCCGACCCGGTAGCGCTCGGGACGAGCGCGAGCCCGCCAAGCCAGGCCGCGGCAACCACCGGCGGCACCGCCATCAGCACCAGCAGGCCGCGCCGTCCCTGCCGCAGCGCGTACCTGGCCGCGCCGAACGCGAACACGGCCGCCGCCACGGCGGTCGCGAGGACGCCGGCCGCCCCGGCCACGATCAGCACGTGATAAGAGTCCGGCACGTCCTGGTTGACGAGCGCGATCTGCCTGGCCACAACGGCGGTCGGGTAGACCGCCAGGTCATGGCCAAACCACGCCGCGGTAGCCGCGAACGCGACCCAACTCCACAGCACGGTGATCAAGGCGCCCTTCGAACGCTCGGTCATCTGGGTTCTCCCTTCGGTCAGCCACGCGAGCGCCGCCCCCCGGATCAGGTCAGCGGCGAGCGCCATCGGCTTGCGCCCATGGCCGTGCAAGTCCCGGACAAGCTGGTCAAGCTCGTCGCCATATCTGGCCCGCCAGCCGGGCGGGTACGCGGCAAGCAGCCGGCCCGGCCAGTTCGTCATCACGAGACCGACCGCGGTGTCAGCCGACGCAGGGTCAGCCGGTGCAGGCCGGTGGCCGCCACCTTCCGCACGTTCTCAAGGTGCGTGGCCAGGCTCTCCGCCCCGGCCGAGGTGATCTGGTACGGGCGCCTGCGGTCCTGCGGCGGCAGCGCCTCGATCCAGCCCCGGTCTTCCAGTCGGCTGAGCGCGCCGTACAGGGTGCCCGGCCCGAGCTTGGCTCCCGAGAACGACTCGATGTCCTTGGCCAGCGCGTAGCCGTGCTTGGGCCCGTCGGCGAGGCTGGTGAGCACCAGCACGACCGGTTCGGTGAAATCCACATCCACGCTCCGTTGCGGCAGACCGCTCTAGCTACTACGCGAGACGTTACTACGTATGACGATGCATCGTCAACTGGAGTTTATCTGAAGGCGGTATCGAAAGAACGATTTGCAAAGCTAGCTTTTGAAAGCTAGCTTTGGATGCATGCAAGAAGAACCAGGAGACAAGGCGACGGGGCCGGAGCCACGCTCCGTCAGCAGGATCACCGATCCCAGAACACTGCGCGCGCTCGCGCACCCGCTCAGGCTGTCGCTACTCGCGCACCTGCGGGCGCAGGGGCCGCTGACCGCCACCAAGGCGGCCGAGCTGGTAGGCGAGAGCTCGGCGAGCTGCTCATTTCACCTGCGGCAACTCAGCAAGTACGGCCTCGTTGAAGAGGCCGGCGGCGGGCACGGCCGGGAACGCCCGTGGCGAGCCACCGCCATGACCACCGACATACCGGCCATGGGCGACAGCCCCGAGTTCGCGGCGGCGGCGCACCTGTTCAGGTCCATCGTCCTCGAGGGTTACTTCGAGAGCGCGATGCGCTGGCTGGAGAGCTCGTCCGACGAGCCGGCCGAGTGGCAGCGCGCCGCTCAGGTCAATGACTGGCTGCTGTACCTGACCGCGGCCGAGCTTGAGGAAGCCCACGAGCAGCTGCGGACGCTGCGGCGATATGCCGAGCGGCTCACCAATCCCGAACTGCGCCCGCCGGGCGCGAGGCTGGTCAGCTTCATCCAGCTGGGGTTTCCCCTCGTCGAAGGGCCGGTGAAGTCATGACACCCGCGCCCCGGACCAAGCTGAGCCAGCGCGTGCCTGAGTTGCTGCGGGACACCGCGTTCCGGCGGTACTGGAGCGGCCAGACCATCTCGATGTTCGGCGATCAGATCTCCTACCTGGCGCTCCCCTTAGTCGCCGTTCTCGTCCTGCATGCGACGCCGGCGCAGATGGGCGTGCTGACCGCGCTGTCCTGGGTTCCCATGCTGGTGTTCGGCCTGCACCTCGGGGCCTGGGTCGACCGGCGCGGCCGGCGGCGGCTGACGATGATCGGCGCGGACCTCGGCCGGGCGCTGCTGCTGACCAGCGTTCCCGTCTGTTATTTCACCGGCGTGCTGACGTTGTGGCAGCTATACGGGGTCGCGTTCGGCGCCGGACTGCTGAGCGCGCTCTTTACCGTGAGCGACGCGACGCTGTTCGTCACGCTCCTGCCTGAGGACAAGTACGTCAGCGGCAACTCGCTGGTCTATGGCAGTCGCGCGTTCTCGTTCATGGGAGGGCCGAGCGCCGGCGGCGTGCTCGTCCAGTTCCTGACCGCGCCGGGCGCGATCGTGGCCGACGCCTTGTCGTTCCTCGGATCGGCGTTCTTCCTGTCCAGGATTCACCCCGATGAGCCACCGGCCGCCGAGGCAGGCAAAGGCTCACTGACCGCTGGCGTGAAATTCATCAGGAGCACTCCGATCGTGCGCGCGTCGCTGCTCTCAGCGTCGATCGTCAACTTCTTTGACTTCGTGTTCCTCACGCTGCTCGTGCTCTACGCCGTGCGGTACCTGCACGTGCAGCCCGGCGTGCTCGGCTTGGTACTCGGCCTCGGCGCCGCCGGCGGCATGCTCGGCGCGCTCGTCACCGGGCGGATCGCCGGCCGGATCGGCGTCGGACGCGCCTACACGCTCGGCTGCCTGCTCTTCATCGCGCCGCTCGCGCTGGTCCCGGCCGCCGGAGGCCCGCGCTGGCTTGTGCTCGGCATGCTGATCGCGGCCGAGTTCGTCGGCGGATTCGGCGTCATGATGCTCGACATCAGCATCGGCGCGATCTTCGCCGTAGTCATCCCGCACGAAATGAGATCACGGGTAAGCGGCGCGTTCCAGGCCGTCAACTACGGCACCCGCCCGGTAGGCGCCCTCGTCGGCGGCCTGCTCGGCACGATCATCGGTCCCAGGGCGACTCTTATCGTCGCCGTAGTCGGCGGATGCACGGCCACGCTCACTCTGCTGCGCGGCCCCATGCCGAAATTCAGAATGCCTAAGTCTGAAAAGGACGCGGTGGCTGATGTCGAAGGCAGCGATCTCGCCTCCGGAGTAACTGCCTAGCTTCCCAGGCCAGGCTCGCTGGCCTAGGAAGGCCGGGTGGCTCGTTCTGTATTACGTAGGACTGGACGGCGGCGACGATAACCCTGCCGCGGACTCGCCATGATCTTGGACTACCGTGCCTGCTGCTCGATCGCCGCGTGCACCTGTGCGATGAGGTCTGGCTCTGTGAAGGGTTTGCGTATCAGCGGGGCCTGGCCGTCGCGTGGTTCGTGGCCTGGGCTAAATTCGTCGATCGAGCCGGTCATGGGCAGGACGGCCAGGCCGGGGTGTTTCTCCAGTGCGCGGCGGCCGAGTTGCGCGCCGCTCATGCCAGGCATCACCTGGTCGGTGAGCAGGAGCTGGCAGTCTTCTGCGTCGAGCAGTCTGAGTGCGTCGGGGCCGTTGTCGGCCTCCAGTGTCCGGTACCCGTTGCGGCGCAGCATGCGGGAGGTACGGGCGAGGACGGCGGGCTCGTCGTCGACGACAAGGACAGTCTCCCCGCCTGCCTGAAACAGGGGCGCGGCGGCGGGATGCTGCTCAGGCGCTGCGGCGCGGGCGGCCGGGAAGTACAGGGTTACGGTCGTGCCGGCTCCCGGCTGGGAGTCGATGTTCATGGTGCCGCCGGCGCTGGTGACGCTGCCGTGCACACTGGACAGTCCCAGGCCAGTGCCTTTGCCGACCGGTTTGGTGCTGTAGAACGGCTCGGTGACCCGGCGGGCAACCTCCTGGGTCATGCCGCTGCCGGTGTCGCGGACAGACAGCCCGATGTAGGTGGCTGGCTGAACCCCGTCCGGCTCGGTCAGGCGGACATGGCTGGCAGCGAAGGTAAGGGTGCCGCCGTCGGGCATGGCGTCCCGGGCGTTGACCGCGAGGTTGAGCAGGGCGTGCTCCAGCGCCGCGGTCGGCCAGCATCGGCGGAAGGTCCGGCGGCACAGCGACCTTTACCTCCACGAGGCGGCCGGCGGCGGCGATCAGAATGCTGTGGAACTCCCGCAGCACGGTCTGCAGCGTCAGCGGCCGGGCTCTGTTACCTTCCCGGCGGCTGAAGATCATCAGTTCCCTGGTCAGCTGCGAGGCGCGCTGGGCGGCCAGCAGGATATTCTCGGCGTCCGAGCGAGTCGCGGGGTCGAGGCCGGAGGCCTCGCCGATCTGTTCGGCGTAGCCGATGATGACGCTGAGCATGTTGTTGAAGTCATGCGCCAGGCCGCCAACCAGCACTATCGCCCGCCGCTCGGCCTCGGCCTGGACGCGGCCGGAGATGTCCCGGGCGACGCTGGCTGCCCCGATGACCGCGCCATCGGGCGCTAGGACTGGCGAGATCGATACTGACACGTCAAGCAGCGTGCCGTCCTTGCGTACCCGCTTGGTCTCGAAGTGGTCGATCCGTGCCCCGCGCCGGAGCTTTTCCAGGATCGGGCGCAGTTCATCCTTGCGGTCGTCAGGAAACAGGTCGCTGATGTTCCGGCCGATCATCTCCTGGGCCTGATACCCGTACATCTCCGCGGCACCGGCGTTCCAGTCGGTGATCGTCCCGTCGAGCTTCTTGCCGATGACGGCGTCGGTGGACGACTCGACGATCGCGGCCAGCCAGTCCCTGCCACCCGGATCAGGGCCGAGCCCCATGCTGCCCGTGGTTCCCGAGGTCACCGCTCCCCCCCGCGCGATTAGCCGCAAACCATTGCACCTACCCGCGCACGCGCGCTTAGAAACGTACCCGTCAGTGACGGACCGCGCATCCGCTACGGAGCCGTGTCGCGCCAGCGGGACTCGGCGGCGGCCAAGGCCGCCGCCGTCAGGGAACCGTGGAGGCGGAGCCTCGCCAGGCCGCCGTCGGGCATGACGTCGAGGCGGACGTGAGTGACCGGCTCGGTGGCGTCGATCCTGAAGCGGTGCCTGGTGTCGGGCTGGACGCGGGTCACAGGCAGCAGTTCGCGCCAGTGCCCGTCGCGACCGACGGCGCCGGAGAGACGGACGAAGTCCGGGGCATTGCCGACGAAGTACGAGGTGTCGATCTCGGCGTAGTGGATCAGCCCAGGGGCCGCTAGCAGCAGTTCGACGTAGTCGCCGGCGGTGTCGCGGCGGCGGGCGTTCTCCCAGCCGTCGCTCATGACGCGCGCCTGGCCCGGCATGATCAGCTGCTCGGGAGATGAGTAGAAGTCGTTCGAGCAGCCGATGACCCGGCCGCCGTTCTCGAGCGCGGCCAGGTCAACCGTCCCGGTGAGGAACGCGGGGTCCGGGACGACCTCGCCGTGCACCCGCAGCCGGGCGACCCCGCCGTCCGGGTAGATCGACAGGCGGACGTGGGTCCAGCGGTGCCGGTCTTTTACGGGGTAGCTGTTGGGGGTGTGGCCTCCGGCGGGACTCCTCGGGACCAGCTCATGCCACGTCAGGTCAGGCAACTCGGCCAGCGCGGGATAGCCGTCGGCGCAGCCGGCTTCGACCGAGATCTCGGGCGGATAGTTGCCGGTGAAGAACGAGGTGTCGACGATGACGCCAGCCGCGATGCCCTGGCAGCCAAGGCGCACCACCGCATAGTCATGACCCGACTCGCGGCGGCGCTTGGTCTCCCAGCCGTCATAGGTTTTGCCCTTGTGGCCGAACCCTGCTGAGTCGAACGCCGGGGCCTGCGGCCTGATCAGGTTCTCCTTCTCGGCGAAGAACTCGTCATTGGCATACACCACGCTGCCCCCGAGCGCGCGACTGGCCAGGTCGGGGAGCCGGGTGAAGTCGCTCATGCGGCTGGCTCTCTCGTAAGGAACCGGCCAGCGTGCTGGCCGGCTGGATCGGCTTGCCGCGCAGCCAGGTCTTCCTGACCACCCCGCGCAGCTCGTGCCCTTCGTACGGCGTCAGCCGGTGCCTGGTCAGCAACTGCTCTGGCCGCACGACGAACTCTTCATCCGGGGCGAACGCCACGAGGTCGGCATCCCGCCCGGCCTCGATCGCGCCCTTCCTGGACAAGCCGACCAGTCGACTTGGGCTGGCCGCCATCCATTGACTGACCTCGGGAAGGCCGAAGCCGCGCTGAGCAGCCCGCGTCCAGACCACGGGCAAGCCCAGCTGCACCGACGAGATCCCGCCCCACGCTGCGCCGAAGTCCCCGGTGCCGAGTTGCTTCAGGTCAGGCGAGCACGGCGAATGGTCAGACACCACGCAGCTGATCACTCCTTGGGCCAGCGCCTCCCACAGCCGCTCCCGGTTGGCCTCGTCCCTGATCGGCGGACAGCACTTGAACTGCGTGTGCCCATCGGGCACAGTTTCGGCGCTGAGGGCCAGGTAGTGCGGGCACGTCTCAGCCGTGACCTGCACTCCGTCAGCCTGCGCCCGCGCCAGCAGCGGCACGGCATCAGCCGCCGACAAGTGCAGTACGTGCACCCGCGCATCGTGTGTCCTGGCCAGCTCGATCGCCCGCGCGATGGCAGCGGTCTCGGCCGCTTGCGGCCGAGACCGCACGAAGCCCGCGTACTGCCGACCCGAGGCGGCACCGATCTGGGCAGCGTCCTCAGCATGCACGATGAGCAAGCTGTCCAGCTCGGCTACCTGCCGCATCGCGTGAGCCAGCCCCGCATCGTCCAGCGGCGGGAACTCAGCCACGCCCGAGTCGACGGTGAAGCACTTGAAGCCGAACACCCCGGCCTCATGCAGACCGGCCCGATGCTCTCGAGTTTCCCGGCACGGCCCCGCCCCAGAAGCCGACATCAACCGCGCACTGTCCCGTTGCGGCGTCCTGCTTTGCGACGAGCGAAGCGACGTCGACTGTCGGGGGGATCGAGTTCAACGGCATGTCGATGATCGTCGTGACTCCGCCAGCCGCCGCTGCGGTCGTTGCTGTTGCGAAACCCTCCCAGTCGGTGCGGCCCGGCTCGTTGACGTGGACGTGGGTGTCGACTAGGCCTGGTAGCAGTACCTCGTCTTCACCCAAAACCTTGACGGACGGTGGTCGCCTGAACGACCGAACCGTCCTTGCCGACTGAACGCGGCCAGGACGGCACGGCCGTCCAGTCGGTTATCGCCTCTACTGAGGTGATCTTGCCCGCCTGGATGCGGACCTCTGCGGGCTTGATGCCGCCGGGGTTAGAACGCGGCGGGCTCGGATTACCAGATCTGGCTCGGTCATTGCACGATGCCCGTGCGGCGCACGGATCTGAGCCGTGCTTGATCGAGTCCTGTTTGCGCGACGACCTCGGCCTCGGAAACCGCGCCGCAGTCGAGCGCCCTGAGGACGGAGCCGGCCAAGGCCCGGCCCGTCGCGGGCTCCTCTTGGCCCGCCGCTGCTCGCTCGGCGTACGCACGCAGGCGACCCGTGGCTGCGGGCAGGGCCTCGCGGTAGAAGGCGTAGGTGGCGGCGTAGCGGCTCACTAGCTGGGCTGGGTGCAGGTCCCAGCCTTGGTAGAAGCCTCGCTCCAATGAGCGTCTGACCAGCCTGGCGTGCAGTTGCCAGGCGGCGATGATCTCCTTTCTGAGCCTACGGGCAGGACGTTAGTCGAGCCGTCTGACAGTTTGATGCCGGTGCCTGCTGCCGCTACCTGCATGACTGCTTTGGCGTAGTCGGCTGCGGGGTGATCGAGGCTCTGGTGAGATGCGCTGATGCCGATTGCGGCGCTGTAGTCGTAGGTGCCGTAGTGCAGGGCGATCAGGCGGTCCTGGCCCGCGTGGATGCACTGCGCGACTGTCGCTGCGCCGTCGGGGCCCATGATCGCTTGGGGGGTCTCGATCTGGATCTCGAAATACAGGCGCTGCGGGTGCTGGAGGGCGTAGGCGGACTCGAAGCGTTCGCAGAGTGCTGTCATGGCGGTGACCTGGGCCGCCGAGGTGACCTTGGGGAGGGTGATCAGGAAGCCTGGCGGGGGGTCGGTGTCGTGCTCGGTGAGGGCTTCCAGGAAGGCGTCGATCGTTGCGACCGCGCGGCGGCGGGTGCTCTGCTCGAGGCTCTTGCAGCGGATGCCGGTGTAGGGCGGGGCTTGCTCGGATGCGAGTACGGCGCGGAGGGAGCGAGCGGCTGCGCGGGCGTGGGCGTCTTCGGTGTCGTCGGAGCGCTGGCCGTAGCCGTCTTCGAAATCGATGCGCAGGTCTTCGATTGGCTCGGTGGCGAGCTTGGCCTGGACGAGCGGGAGTACTTCGGCGGCGAGACCGGGGCGCAGGCCGATCGCGTCGGCGAACGCGGAGTCGCCCGGGGCGAATTCATCCAGCGTGGCGAGTGCCTCGCTGCCCCAGAGGCGGACGGAGTTGGCGGCGAACCGGTGCGCCGGGATATAGGCCGTGTGTACCGGCTGGCGGGCCTGGCTGTCGCCCGGGTAACCGGCGCTGAGCTGCGCGTCCGATACGGCGAGCAGCCGGTCGAGGTCATCGGCCAGGTACCGCAAGGCTGGCCTAGAAGGAGGGCGAGGTGTCACGAGGTACCCGTTATATCGTGTGGTCTTACCGGGACTCGGTCGATGGCGAGTCCGGTTGCCGCCCGGATCGCCGCGACGATGGCTGGTCCCGAGGAGATCGTCGGCGGCTCGCCGACTCCCCTGACGCCGTAGGGCGCGTGCGGATCGGGGTATTCGAGCACGTCAATGCACATCGGCGGGACGTCGAGGATCGTCGGGATCAGGTAGTCAGTAAAGGACGGGTTCTTGATCATCCCGTCGCGGACCTGGATCTCCTCCATCACGGCCAGGCCGAGCCCCTGGGCGCTGCCGCCCTGGATCTGGCCGACCACGGCCTGGGGGTTGAGCGCCTTGCCGACGTCTTGCGCGCAGTCGAGGGCGACGACCTTGATCAGGCCGAGCTCGGTGTCGACGTCTACCACGGCCCGGTGCGCGGCGAACGCGAACTGGACGTGGGCGAAGCCCTGCCCGGTCTCCGGGTCGACCGGCTGGGTCGGCCGGTGCCGCCACTCCATGGTGTCTTCGAGCACCGTCTGGCCGAGGAAGTCGCCGATATTGCCGAGCGGCGCCGGTGCGTCGTGATCGGCTGGCCAGATCTGGCCGCCGGCCAGCAGCAGGGCGATACCGGGCTGCTCAAGCCTCTGCCTGACCAGGTCGAACAGCTGCTCGCGCACGCTCTCGCAGGCTGCCTTGACCGCGCCGCCGGTCACGTAGGTCTGCCGGGACGCTGACGTCGAGCCAGCCGAGCCGACGCCGGTGTCCTTCGGCACGATCACGACCCGCTGGACGCCGAGCTCGGTGCGGGCAGATCTGCTGCTCGATCGTGACCAGGCCCTGGCCGACCTCAGCGGCCGCGGTGTGCACGGTGGCGACCGGCTCGCCGGCGACGATCTCGAGCCGCACCCGGGCGGTGGAGTAGTCGTCGAAGCCTTCGGAGAAGCCGACGTTCTTGTAGCCGACGGCGTAGCCGATGCCGCGGTCGATGCCCTCGCCGTGCGTGGTGTTGCCGACGCCGCCCGGGACGTGCCGCAGATCGTGCGTGCCGGCGGGCGCCGTGCTAGCTGGCGGGAGCGGCATGGCCTGCGACCCGGCGCAGCAGCTCGGCCACGGGAGCCGCGCTGTCGATGATCTGCCCGGTGGGGGCTGAGCTGCCCATTTCCATCGCGTTGTGGCAGCGGAAGTCGACCGGGGTCATGCCGAGGGCGGCGGCCAGCTTGTCCATCTGCGCTTCGTAGCCGAACGCCGCCTGCACGTTGCCGAAGCCGCGCATCGCGCCGCAGGGCGGGTTGTTCGTGTAGACGCCGTAGGCGTCGACGTGCACGTTCGGCACGACGTAGGGTCCCGGGCACATCAGGCCCGCGTTCGCGACGACGGCTGGCGTGCTCGAGGCGTAGGCGCCGCCGTCGAGGTGGATCGTCGCCCTGACGTAGACCAGCGTGCCGTCGGTGTTGGCACCGTGCTCGAAGTCGATCAGCGCGGGATGCCGGTGGACGTGCCCGAAGAAGGACTCCTCGCGGCTGTACACCATCTTGACCGGCTTGCCCGTGTGCAGGGCGAGCAGGCAGGCGTGCACGTGCATCGACAGGTCCTCGCGCCCGCCGAACGCGCCGCCGACGCCCGCGAGGGTGAGCCTGACCTGGTCCGGCGGACAGGTCGAGGGCGGCGCAGATCTGGCGCTGGTCCACGTGCAGCCACTGGGTGGACACGAACAGGTCGACGCCGCCTTCGCCGTCGGGCACGGCCAGCCCGGCCTCGGGGCCGAGGAAGGCCTGGTCCTGCATGCCGATCTCGTAGCGACCCTGGACCACGACCTCGGCGGCCGGCGCTCGGGTCGCCCTTGCGGACCTTGAGATGGCGTACGAGGTTGCCGCCCGGGTGCAGTTGCGGTGCGGTGGAGTCGAGAGCGGCAACCGGGTCGGTCACCGGGTCGAGCCGCTCGTAGTCGACGACGATCTTGGCCGCGGCTCTCCTGGCGACCTCGGGGTGGTCGGCGGCGACGAGGGCTACCGGCTCGCCCGGCGTACCTGACCAGGTCGGAGGCGAGCACGGGCTGGTCGGCGTGCTCGAGGCCGTAGGCGTTCTGCCCTGGCACATCGCTGCTGGTCAGGACGGCGTATACCCCGGCGGTGGCCAGGGCCTCGCCGATGCCGATCGGACTTGATCCTGGCGTGGGGATGCGGGCTGCGCAGCGTGACGCCCCAGATCATGTCGTCCATCCACAGATCACTGCCGTAAGCGAACTCCCCCGTGACCTTGAGGCGCGCGTCCGGCCTCGTCGGGCTCGCGCCGATCTGCCCCGCACCGCGGGCGGGCTGATCTGCCTCGGCCGGCGGGGTGCCAGGCCCGCGTCCCGGGCGGACTGGGGCTGGCGTGCTGGGTGTGCTCGGTGTGCTCACCTCGCCGAGCCTACGTTCAGCGCGGCGAGATCTCCATCGTCGCTACGCGATCGCCTTGATCTCCAGCTTCGGCCGCTTCCGGCCGGCCTCGATCGCCGACCTGAGGTCTGCGGCCACGCGGCCGGGCTGCGCCCTGAGCTGCTGCGGGGTCACGTGCACGACCAGGATGCCCTTGGCCGTCATCGCCGCGTGCCTTTCCATCGTCCTCGCCCAGTCCGCGGGCAGCAGGTGCCACTCCCGCGAATCTACCTCGCCTGCGACCCCTGCCTCGGGCCACCAGGCATCGGGCTGCGCGAGAAAGTCCTGGCCGATGTAAAGCTGAGCGTTATACATCGGCTCAGGCAGCTTGCCGACCTTGATCAGCTTGCGCAGATCCCCCTCCGCCGCCGACCTGACCCCGTCCGCCACCTCCCCAAGCACAGCCCGCAGCACGCCCGACCCGCGCTTCGGACCATCCGCCAACTCTGTACCGAGCGCGCCGATCGTGCACGCCCGCCGCTGCACGGCACCGGCAACCAGCGCCCGCGCCTCCCGCAAATCCATCTCGGCGCGCGTAGCATCAGCAACCGCGCGAGCCACCGGAGCCCACCTGACTCCTGCGTGCACCGATGGCCGATCAGGCATTCTCGTAGTGCGGTGAACCCGCACAAAACCGACGCTCTGCCGTTTCGCAGAGCGCGGTACTAGAACATCTACGGCGTCAGTAGCAGCAACGCGCAGTCCGTACTGCCGTGCGGCAGCCTTGCCGGTGACTACGGACTCGGGTCCGGCGAACAGCGCCGCAGCGGTTTCTCGCTGGCCATCGGCCAAGACGCCGTTGCCACGCACGTAGCTGCCGGGCAGAACGACGGCCCACACTCCCCCCGCGCGCGTTCGGTACCGCAGCGTTGCTTCTGTCCATCCGGCCCTGAGCAACTGGGTCCGCGTGATGATGTCGCCCTGCTCGCTTAACACTTGGTCGATTGCCCGATCCGCCGCGCCAGAATCCTGTTTCATGGCCGACAGCTTCCCAGCCGACTCCGACACTCGATGGCTCTAACAGCAGCAAGTAGGGCCACGCGGGCGAAGCCGGCCGCAGACCCAACAGCAACGCGGCCCGCCCTGTTGTTGTCCCCATAGCAACAGGGCGGGCCACGTTGCTGAAAGCGCCGGCGGCTCAGGTCGCAGGCCACAGCGGCGCGGGTCGGGGGCACGGAACACAGCGGCGGCTCAGGTCGCGGGCCGCTGCGGCGGCGGCTCAGGTCGCGGGCACGGGCCGCAGCAGCGGCGCCGGCTGAGGTCAGGTCAAGTGCCGAGGGTGGCGGCCGCGCGAGCGGCAGCCGCCGCTGCGGCGGGCTCGTTGACGGTGCGCACCTCGTCGTCCTCCACGACGACCGAGCCGTTGACCAGCAGCAGCTCAAGAGGCGGGCGGGGACCGAGGACCAGCCCGGCGACGGGGTCAGCCACCCCGGCATGACCGACCCCATCCACCCGCCACAACGCAACGTCCGCCAGCTTCCCAGCCTCCAGCGACCCGAGTCTCGCCAGCCCGCCCACAACCGCGCACCGCCCAGCGTCGCCAGCTCGAGCGCCGCCGCGCACGGTCAGCGCCTGCGGGCCGCCGACGGCCCGCGCCATCAGCACGGCCTGGCGCACCTCGCCGAGCAGCGAGCTTTCCTCGTTCGAGGCCGAGCCGTCCACGCCCAGCCCGACCGGCACGCCAGCCGCGACCAGCTCGGCGGTCCGGCAGATCCCCGCGCCGAGCCGCGCGTTGGACGACGGGCAGTGCGCGACGCCAGTCCCGGTCGCGGCCAGCCGGGCGATCGCCGCGTCGTTCAGGTGAATGCCGTGCGCCAGCCAGACGTCGTCGGCCAGCCAGTCGAGCGAGTCCAGGTACTCGACCGGCGTGCAGCCAAACCGTTCCGCGCAGAAGGCGTCCTCGTCCACCGTCTCAGCCAGGTGGGTATGCAGCCGCAGGCCCTGGTCCGCCGCGCCAGCGAGGCGGCCGCCCTCATCAGCTAGCCAGTGACAGAGAAAGGCGAGCACGGCGCCACCCCCATCCGCAGCATCGAGCCCAGGCCCGGGGTCATGAAAGGCCGAGATCGCCCGCTCGGTCGGCGGCCAGAATCGCGTCGATGTCCTCCACGACCTCGTCCGGCGGCAGCCCGCCCGAGGACGCGCCAAGATCCATCGACCCCCGGGTCGGGTGAAACCGCAGCCCCACCGCCCGGGCCGCGGCGACTGTCGCACCCAGCACGTCACCGCCGCCGCGCGGGAAGACATAGTGGTGGTCGGTCGTCGTCGTGCACCCGGTCCTGGCCAGCCACGCCAGCGCCGCCGTCGCGGCATCGGCCACGACGTAGCAGTCGATCCTCGCCCACACCGGGTACAGCTCGGTCAGCCAGCCGAACAGCGTCGAGTCGACCGCCCGCCCCCTGGTCGCCCACTGGTACAGGTGATGGTGCGTGTTGATCAGCCCGGACGTCACCACGCAGCCGGACCCGTCGACCACCCGCGCACCGGCAGCCGTCGACAGCCCGGGCACCGGGCCAGCCCCGACGGACACGATCCTGTTCCCTGGATCACCGCGTGCCCGGACTCGTACTCCGCCCGCCCGGCGTCCATCGTGACGACGTAGCAGCCGCTGATCACCAGGTCAGTCATCGAAGACCCCTCCACGCAGCCGCGAGGCAGCCAGCCGCACCGCGTCGAGGATCTTCTCGTAGCCGGTGCACCGGCACAGGTTCCCGGCCAGCGCCTCCCTGACGTCCGCCTCAGCCGGGTCGCAGGCTCGCGGGCGAGCAGATCATGCGCGGCGACCAGCAGCCCCGGCGTGCAGAACCCGCATTGCACCGCACCCGCCTCGATGAACGCCTGCTGCACCGCATGCAGCCCGCCGTCCCCGGCCAGGCCAGCCCCTCGACGGTCACGATCTCGCGGCCGTCAGCCTGCCCGGCCGCGACCAGGCACGCGCAGACCGGCACGCCGTCGAGGTACACCGTGCAGGAGCCGCATTCGCCCTGCTCGCAGGCGTTCTTCGAGCCAGGCAGTCCCATCCGCTCGCGCAGTACGAACAGCAGGCTCTCCCCCGGCCAGACATCGTCGGCCTGCTGCCGGACGCCGTTGACCGTCGCCGTCACCCGCATCGACTCACCCGCTCCCTGCTCTGGCCGTCCCGCCCGCAGTACTCCTGCCACGCCCAGGTCAGCGTCCGCCTAGCCAGCACCGCCAGCGCATGCCGCCGGTAAGCAGCCGTCCCGCGGACGTCGTCGATCGGCCGCGCGGCCGCACTCACCAGCCCGCCGAACTCGCCAACACCAACGTACGGCAACGGCGCCAGCCGCGATTCCCAGCACCCGCCCCCGCACAGCTCCCCGGCCAGGAACGCCTCGGCCTCTCTGGCCTGCACCGGCGTCGGCGCCGCCGATCCGATCCCGGTGCCGACGCCGCGCCGAGCCGGATGCAGCGCCAGCCCGAACGCCGCCACCGCGATCACCATCGCGTTCCGCGTACCGATCTTGGCGAACTGCTCGGGCCCGGCCGGCGGGCTGAGCCAGACGGCCGCGATCAGCTCGTCGGGCGCCATCGCGTTCCGCTTGACCCCGGTATAGAACTCGTCGATATCGATCAGCCGCGTCCCCCGCACCGACTCGACCTCGACCTCCGCCCCGGCGGCCAGCAGCGACGGATGGCAGTCCCCGGCCGGCGACGCCGACCCGAGATTCCCGCCGATCGTCCCCCGGTTCCTGATCTGCGGCGACCCGACGGTCCGCGCCGCCAGCGCGAGCCCGGGCAGCCGCCGGCCAAGCTCCCCGCTGCCATTGCCGCGCTCCCCGGTCAGCTCGGCGTACGTCACCCCCGCCCCGACCCTGAGCCGCCCCTCGGACACGTCCAGCCCCGCAGCTCAGGAACCCGAGACAGATCAAGCAGCACCGCCGGCCGTCGCCGCGCGAAGTTCAGCTCGACCATGACGTCGGTGCCGCCGACAATAGGCAGGGCCTCCGGGTTCGCCGCCTTGACTGCCAGCGCCTCGGCCCAGCTCTGCGGCTGCAGGAACTCCATGCTCACCCCCTTAGCCGCTCAGCGTGCCACAATCGCCCACGCCGACGAGCAGATCCCGCCACGCCGGAGGACTGCGAGCTGGCAGCGGCGCGAAGGCGAGCCGAACTCGCCGACTCCCAGGCCGAGCCCGGCCGGCGGAGCATCGTCCCGCTGCACGGCGCACTGGATCAGCCCGTAAGGACGGTCGGCGGCGAAGAACACCTCGCCCGGGTTCTCCAGCCCGAACGGCGCGAGATCAGCCAGGAAGTGGTGCTTGTTCGGCGCCGACAGCCTGACCTCGACCATGTCATCGCGCGCCTCGAGCACTGCCGTGCCCATCTCGTACAGCGTCTGCTGCAGCGCCAGGCTGTGCACCTGCGCGAACCGCTCCAGCAAGATCCGCCGCACCTGCCCGAACGCGTCGTCCCACGGCCCGTCCGTCCCCGCGTACCGCCACCGCGCGGTCAGCGACGTGGCCAGGATCCGGTCGGTCGTCTCGGGCAGCGTGGTGTAGCGGTCCTTGAGAAACCCGGCGAACTCCGACCCGGTCGACTTGAGCACGATCAGGTCCTTGATTCCGCATATAACCCAAGTATTTGGCTAACGCGTTGCCGCCGGCCTCGACCGTCACGGCAGCCGTGCGCACCTCGTGGCCGGCCCGCAGCGAACGTATGCGCGTGCCCGACGCCGTCGACCGGAACCCGCTCCCAGCGATACTCTTCGACCTCGACGTGGGCCCGGCTGACCGACGTCGATATCGGACACGAAGTGCCTGGCCAACGCCAGCGCGTAGTCCTCGATCGCGCCACGCCGCGTTCCTTGGCGTAGGCGAAAACGGTGTTCTTCTGACTGTCCGTGGGCAGCACCTTCGCCTGGTCGCCGGCCAGATGCGCCGCGTCGAAGTCGCCGCGCAGCGCGGTGGAGACGTTCAGGTCGCGGATCTCGTGCCGCTCGGTGTCACGGTAGATCCTGCACCACCCGGGTCTCCGCCTTGCCGTACTGGGTCTGGCCAAGCACGATCGCCATCACTCAGCTCCCCCGGTAAGTCGAGTAGGAATACGAGCTGAGCAGCAGCGGCACGTGATACTTAGGCCGCTGCCCGTCAGCGCGGAACGTGACGACGACCTCAGGGAAGAACGCCGCCTCCCTCCCCGCCCAGGTACGCCCCGGTCTCAAACACCAGCCGGTACACCCCAGCCGCCACGCGCCCGACCCCGAAGTCCGAAATCCGCCCGTCGGCGTCGGTCACCCCCCGGCCAAGCTCCGGCGCCACCGGACTCGAGCCGGACCACGACGCCGCTGGCCGGCTCGCCCCTGACCGTGTCGAGCGATATGCGTGCTCAGCCCGCTCACGAGCTGTGCCCCGAGCAGCTTGCGGAGCCTGATCCGGTTGATCTTCGCCAGCTCGGCCGCGACGAGCTGCCATTCGGCATCCCGCTCGTTGCCCAGCCGCTCACGGAGGATCGCGAGCAATTCTGACCGCTTCGCCCGGTCGCGCAGACCAGGTAGATGTGGCCAAATTTTCCCTCATAGGCCGCATTTCCGCTGGCCAGCGCGCGAGCGAGTTCGGCGTCGGCGGCCGGCACCCCGGCCTGTTCCTGGCTAGACCACCGCAGATTTCGCGGCGTGCCGGTCGCCGATCCTGGGGTGGCCGTCGAGCGCCGCGCGCAGTTCCGCCTCTGTCATGGCGGCCACCGCCGCGTCGGACTGCGCGAGCAGCGCGGCCACGGAGGCGTACGGGCGCCTGGCCGCCATCGACGACACCCAGGCGGGTGCCGCGCAGCAGGGAGTCAGGGCGCGGCGGGCGGCGGGGAGCGCGAGCTCGTTCAGCCCAGCAAGCGAGAGTTCGGCCGGCGCGTCCACGCTGGACATGATCTCAGGCGTGCATAGTTCGTGCTAGACGGGAAGGGTTGCTTGCTGAGCCGCACCTCCGGAAGGGAGCCAAGCTGATGAGTGACGCCGCCGAGATCGGCGCCAGCTACTTCGACGCCTGGAAGCGCGGTGACTTCGACGCGGTCCGCGCGATCCTGGCCGACGACGCGACGTTCGAGGGACCGCTCGGTCAGGCGTCCAGCGCCGGCGAATGCGTGGCCGGCCTGCGCCGCATGTCGCAGCTGATGACCGACATCGTCGTGCGCAAGACGTTCGTCGACGGGCCAGATGTCCTGACCTGGTACGACCTGCACACGGCCACGACCGGACCGCTGCCCACCGTCAACTGGCGGCACGTGGAAAATGGCAAGATCGCCTGGATCAAGGTCACCTTCGACCCGCGTCCGCTGGGCCTGGCCTAGCCTGGCCGCCCCCTGGGCTCAGCCGTGGCGGCGCGGCTGAGCAGCCAGTAGGCGAGAGCGCCGACGAGCAGGCCGATGAAGACGCTGAAGTCGGAGCCGAGCGGGCCGCCGAACCGGCTCGCGAGCGGTCCGACATAGGGCGAGTAGGCATTGAGCCACAGCGCCGCCGCGACCATCCCGGCGGCCTGGGCGGCGAGGGCAGGCCAGTGGAAGCCGCCGCTGCGGTAGTAGAGGCCACCGGATTCGTTCAGCAGCGACGCCGAGTCGTATTTATTGCGCCGCAGGTAGGAGTCGGTCAGGTAGATCGCGCACCAGGGCCCTAGCCACACGATGATGAACAGCAGGAAGTCCGAGAGCAGGCCGTAGAACCGCGACGAGAAGACTGCGTAGGCGGCGACGCCGAGGCAGATCACCGTGTCGATGGCGACGCAGGCGATCCGGTGCAGCCCGGGGATGATCGACTGCAGCGTCACGCCGGATGAGTAGAGGTCGAGCGTGTTGATCGCGAAGAGCTGCAAGATCGCGAACACCAGGTACGGCACGACGAACCAGCCTGGGAATCCGGCGGTGAGGCCGGTTACGCTCAGCTGGGCCGCCTTGGGCAGCTCGGAACCGAGGGCGGCGCCCAGGATCTCCAGGATCACCGACGGGATCAGGCAGCCGAGCGTGACGGCCAGGACGATACGGCGCTTGCTGGCCGCCGGAGGCAGGTAGCGGGAATAGTCGTTGCCGTTCTCGGTCCAGCCGAGCCCGCCTGCCGCGATCACCAGCGCCAGGAAGATCGTCATCGCGCCCCAGCTGGCGGTCGGCGGGCCGCCGTGGGTGATCGGTGCACCACGAACGCGGTCATGATCGCGAACAGCACGATGAAAGGCAGCGCGAGGTAGCGCAGCACCTTGAGCACGGCGGCGTGCCCGAGCAGGGGCAGCACGGCCTGGACCGCGACCGCCGCGACCAGGAACACGACCTTGAGCCCGGCCGGGACGGTGTGCATGCCTGCCTCGCCGGCCAGTGCTATGGCGGCGAACACGATCAAGGCGATGCCCTCGATCTCGAAGCCGACCTGGGTCACCCAGTTGAAGACCGACGGCGCCCGGTTGCCGTTCGGCCCGAACGCGGCCCGGCTGATGCCGAAGGTCGTGGTCCCCGCCTGCGGGCCTTGCAGGCTGGCCAGGCCGGTCAGCACGTAGCTGAGATTGCCGGCCACGATGACCAGGACCGCCTGGAGGAAGGACAGGCCGAAGACCACGACGCCCAGCACGCCATACACCAGGAACTCGACGTTCCAGATCGCGCCTGCCCACATCCAGAAGAGGTGCGCGGGCTTGCCCCACCGGTCGCCCAGCGGTACGTACTCGATGCCGCGCCGCTCGATCGACGTGATCGGAGGGGACTCGCCAGGGGCCAGGATGTCACTCGTTTCTGTCACTGACCTAGCCTCCCTCGCGCGCCCGGACCGCGCAATGCGGACGTTACCCGGCCGCGTATCGGCAGGCAGGCGGCGCGGCGGCGGCGGCTGCGGGAAGATGGGAAGCATGCGCCTACCTGTGATGCCGCCGGTCGGTCCGATGCTGGCCAAGTCGGTCGCCTCGATCCCGCGCGGCGCGATGAGCTACGAGCCCAAGTGGGACGGCTTCCGGTCGATCATCTTCCGCGACGGCGCCGAGGTCGAGATCGGCAGCAGGAACGAGCGGCCCATGACCAGGTACTTCCCTGAGATCGTCGGGGCCGTGCTGGCCAGCTTGCCCGAGCGGTGCGTCATCGACGGCGAGATCGTGATTCCCGATGGCGAGGGCAGGCGCCTCGACTTCGAGGCGCTGCTGCAGCGAATCCATCCGGCTGACAGCCGGGTCAGGCTCCTTGCCGAGCAGACGCCGGCGTCCTTCGTCGGGTTCGATCTGCTCGCGCTCGGCGACGAGGATTTCACGGCTGAGCCATTCTCGCGCCGCCGGGAGCTGCTCGAGCAGGCGCTGGCGGACGCCAGGCCGCCCGTCTACCTGACTCCGGCGACGACCAACGCCGGACTGGCGGAGGTGTGGTTCAGCCAGTTCGAGGGCGCCGGCCTTGACGGCGTCGTCGCCAAGCCGCTCGACGGGGAGTACCTCCCGGACAAGCGCGCGATGTTCAAGATCAAGCACGAGCGGACCGCCGACTGCGTGGTGGCCGGGTACCGGGTGCACAAGTGCGGGCGACGACGCGATCGGCTCGCTGCTGCTGGGGCTCCACGATGACAACGGCAAGCTGGCGAGTATCGGGGTCATCGGCGCGTTCCCGATGGCACGGCGCAAGGAACTGTTCGCCGAGTTGCAGCCGCTGGTCACCGACTTCGACGGCCACCCGTGGAACTGGGCGGCGCCCGCCGAGGGCGTGCGCAATCCGCGCGAAGCGGAGGGCAGCAGGTGGAACGCCGGCAAGGACCTCTCCTTCGTGCCGCTCCGGCCCGAGCGGGTCGTGGAGGTCAAGTACGACCACATGGAGGGCACGAGGTTCCGGCACACGGCTCAGTTCGTCAGGTGGCGTCCCGACCGGGACCCGGAGTCCTGCGGCTTCGGCCAGCTCGAGGAACCTGTCAGCTTCAACCTGGCCGACATCCTCGCCGGCTGAGATAGGGGATAACGGTGCAGCCAATGCCGGAGGACTGGGGGTCGGCGGTCGCCGTCGTCGCGCATCCCGACGATCTTGAGTACGGGGCGGCGTCAGCGGTGGCGCGGTGGACCGGGCAGGGCAAGCAGGTGAGCTACCTGCTCGCGACCCGGGGCGAGGCAGGGATCGCCGGCCGGGCGCCCGCCGAGGTCGCGCCCTTGCGGGTCGCCGAGGAAGAGCGGAGCGCGGCCGTCGTCGGCGTGAGCCACGTCGAGTTCCTCGACTATGCCGATGGCCTGGTGGAGTACGGCATCCCGCTGCGCCGCGACCTGGCGGCGGCGTTCCGCCGCCTGCGCCCCGACGTGGTGATCACGATGAGCTTCGAGCTCACCTGGGGTGAGGCCGGGCCGGTGAATCATGCCGACCACCGCGCGGTCGGCCTGGCCGTGCTCGACGCCTGCCGGGACGCGGCGAACGAGTGGGTGTTCCCTGAGGCCGGACCGGCGTGCCAGCCGATTCAGTCCGCCTATGTCATCGCCAGCAATGAGCCCACGCACTTCGTCGACGTGACCGGCACGATCGGCCTGGGCGTCGCCTCGCTTCGTGAGCACGACGCCTACATCAAGGGCCTGGGCCGGGATTTCGACCCCGACCAGTTCCTGCGGGACATGGCGGGTTACGTGGGGCTCGGGGCCGGCTGCGACTACGCCGTCGGCATGCGCCGCTACATCACCGGCTGACCCGCGCCCAGCGGATGCCGCCATTGCGGAGGCTCGCCGGCGGCGGTGGCGGCCGTTTCGGTGACCTCGATTACCTTGCGTGAGCGTTCCGTGTCAAGTTGACCGGTCTGACACCCTGACGTGCGGCAACCTGGGCAGCAGAAAGCATGGCGGATGTTAAATTCGATTCAAGAAGGCAAATTCTTGTTCTTCGGTTTCTGATATATATCGATTGGCTAGCTGAACAAGACCGGAGGATCTGACCTGTGCGGAGATCATCGCTTGGCAGTCCCGCGGCATTGGCCGCTATAGCAGCAGTTGTCGCGGCGCTCGGTACGTCGCTGCCAGCCTCGGCGACTTCGTTCAGCCGGCGCCGGCCCGTGCCGCAGCCGCTCACCCCATGCCGGCGGTTAGCCGAGGCCATCACCGTGCACCGGGCTGCCTTGCCTGCCGGCGAGCAGTACGTGTGCCCGCCCCGACCAAGCGCTGCGAGATGCCGTGCCATGTCGATCATCCGCACCGGACCCGGCCAGCTACGTGCCCGCGTCCCCGGCCGCCGCAGCAACGGCAACTACGGACCTTCCCAGCTTCGCAGCGCCTACAGCTCACGACGGCGCCGCGAAGAAGGGCAAGGGCGTCACGGTCGCTATCGTGGACGCTTTCAACGACCCGAAGCTCGCCGCTGACCTGGGCCATTACCGCTCGCACTTCCACTCTGGCGCCTGCACGACGAAGAGCGGCTGCCTGAAGATCGTCAACCAGTCAGGCAACACGAGCCCGCTGCCCAAGCCCGGACAAGGGCTGGGCCACCGAAGAATCGCTCGACGTGGACATGGTCTCGGCGATCTGCCCGAACTGCCACATCCTGCTAGTCGAGGCAATAGCGGCGCCTTTACCAATCGGACCTGGGCGCCGCCGAGAAGACCGCCGTCACCAAGGGCGCGCGGTTCGTGTCCAACAGCTGGTCTGGCGCCGAGTTCTTCGGGCACGACAGTCGCCAACCCTGACTTCAACCACCCTGGCGATGTCATCGCCTTCGCGGCCGGCGACTTCGGCACCGGCCCGGCCTACCCGACCGACCTGCAGTATGTCACCGCGGTCGGCGGTACCTCGCTTAAGCACGCAAGAGCAAGCGCGGCTGGTCCGAAGCGCGTGGGGCGTCAACACCGCCTTCGCCGAGGGCACGGGCAGCGGCTGCTCGGTGCAGGAGCCCAAGCCGTCCTGGCAGCGAGCCGACGAGAACGCGTCCACCGGCTGCGCCGAACCGGACCGAGAACGACGTGTCCGCCGTCGCCGACCCGAACACCGGCGTGCTCATCTTACGACAGCTACAAGAGCCAGCCGTCCGGCCTGTCTGAGATCGGCGGCACCAGCGCCGCGACCCCGATCATGACCGCGATCTACGCGCTGGCGGGAAGCCGGCCGTAGCACCTACCCGGCCGCAGTACCCCTACCTGCACGCCAGCCACCTGTTCGATGTCACCACCGGCGTCAACGGCAAGTGCGAGACCTTCAGGCAGTACATCTGCCACGGCAAGAAGGGTTACGACGGACCCACCGGCCTCGGCACCCCGAACGGTACCGGCGCGTTCACCGACACGGCGCACCTGGTCAGCCTCGTCGATCCGGGTACCCAGGACGCCGCCCCGAGCTCCGCTCTCGCCCTGAAGATCACCGGCCTGGACACCGGCACGCGACCTCGCTGACCTGGAGCGCTACCGGCCTGCCGTCCGGGCTGACGCATCAGCGCGATCGCCACGCGACGAACGGCAAGATCACCGGCACGCTGCCAGGCTCGCCAGGCACCTTCCACGTCACGGTGACGGCGAAGGACGGCACGGTCACCGGCACCACCCACTTCAACATCGTGACCATGCAGACGCTGGCGCCGGCCGAACCCGCCCGCCGGCCAGATCGTGCTTACCTCGGACAACCTCTGCCTCGACGGCGGCACGAACGCCAGCGGCCAGGCTGTCAGGTGCAGAACTGCCCGAGCAGCCAGAACTTCACGATCACGTCCGACGGCCGGCTCCTGACGACATCCAGACGGTGTCCATCGGCGCCAACTGCCTGACCGTCGCCAACACGGCGGCGCCGCAGAACGTGTCGCTGTCGGCCTGCGACGGCGGCCAGGCCCAGGACTGGCAGTACCTGGGATTCGGAGCATCCTGTGCAGCCCGTCACCGGCAATTGCCTCGACGCGCCAACCAGGCCGCCGGAGCGCAGGTCGTCAACCACGAACTGCACCTTCGGCCCGTCGCAGTCCTGGTCGCTCCCGGCAGGCCCGATCATCGCCGGCGCCGGCTGACTGTGCCTGAACAATCCGAGCGGGTCCACGGTTCAGGTAGCCACCTGCAACGGCAGCCGCATCGCAGTCGTTCACGCTGCTGCCCGATGGCACGATCGCCAGCGCATCGGCGGTTGCCTGGCGCCGACGCGGCACCTTCGCGCAGACCGCGGTGACCCTCACGAGCCATGCAACGACCAGAACCCGTTCCAGCTCTGGGAACCAGGATCGTTCGGCGAGCTCAACTAACTTCGCGTTCAGCATGTGCCTGGCCGACAAGAACGGTGGCGGCGCGGGCACGACCGTCGTGCAGTACGACTGCTACGGCGACCCGGGCCAGAACTGGGGCCTTAACTAGCCCGAAACCTGATGCCCCGGCCGGGGCGGGCTGCCCTTACGAGGGCGCGGAGCCTGCCCGGCCGGGGCATCGGCGTCTGCGGCGGGGGGCTACACCCAGCGGATCAGGCCAGGCCGCTGTGGCACACTCGGCGGCATGAACCCGATCTGGGCAGGCACGATCGCGGCCGCCGCCGGGATCGCCGGCGGATTAGTGCTGCGCGTCGAGGTGGTCAGGCTCTCGGTGCGCAGCGGCGAGCCCGAGCAGGCCGCCTGCGGCGAGTGCGGGCTGCGGCTCCCCGGGCGGCCCTCGCTCCGGTGCGCGCAGTGCGGGACCTGGGCCGGGGCCCGATCGGGATCGAACTGGTCATGGCCGCCGTCGTGGCACTGCTGCTCGCCAGGTTCGGCAGTCAGCCGGCCGTGGCGGCCTTCGGCTATCTCGCCGTCATCGGCGTGGCGCTGACCCAGATCGACATCGCCGTGCAGCGGCTGCCTGACCGCCTGACGTTACCCGCTTACCCCGCGCTGCTGATCCTCCTCGCGGTGGCCGCCGCCATGGGCCAGGACTGGTCGGCGTTCGCGCGGGCCGTGCTCGGCGGCCTTGCCGCCGTTGCCGGATACCTGCTGCTGAGCGTGGTAAGCCGGGGCCAGCTGGGCGGCGGCGACATCAAGCTCGCCGGGCTGATCGGCCTCGTGCTCGGCTGGCTCGGCTGGCACACTCTGGCCGCGGGCGCGGTCGCCGGCTTCCTGCTGGCCGCCGTGGTGAGCACGGTCCTGCTCGCGGCCAGGCGGATCAGCAGGCAGAGCCGGGTCAGCTTCGGGCCTTACCTGCTCTGCGGTGCGCTGATCGCCATGCTGGCATCGACCGTCGCGACGCCACGCTAAGGCTTACGGCCCGCGAACACGGGGCCTAAGACGGGCCCGAGGCCAGAGATAAGGCATACTCCCGATGCGCTGGGCGGGGTCTTACGGCGAACCTGAATGTGGCGGCCGAATGAGGCCGCCGGCGACAGGAGGTTAGTCATGCATCCGGATCTGGTACAGCAGCTTGCCGCCCAGCATGTTCGTGACATGCGGGTAGTGGCAACCGAGGCGCGGCGTGCCCGTCAGGCACGCCGCGCCCGGCGCGGCGTCATCATCACAGTCCGCCGCGGTGGGCTATCGCCGCAGCCTCAGTGCGGCTAGCGGCATTGAGCTTGGCGAGGATATTGGAGACGTGCACGCTCGCGGTCTTGGGCGAGATGAATAGCTCGCTTCCGATCTCCTTGTTGCTATGCCCGGCCGCCAGCAGCTTCAGCACTTCGAGCTCGCGCCCGGTCAGTCCCGCCAGCGCCGGGCTCCGCAAGCACTCGTCCTTACCGGCACCGCCGTGCCCGGCGAGCCGTGCCCGGCGTCCCAGGTCGGCAAGCACGGCCTGCAGCGGGGCTGCCCGCAGCGCGTCAGCGGTCCTGCTGGCCACGGCCCACTCCTGGGCGGCGCTCACCCGGTCACCAGCCTCTGCCAGCGCTTCGGCGAGCCGCCAGCGCGACCGCGCTGTCTCGTACACGAATCCCGGCCCGAAGGCGCTGACCACGGCACGCCAGGCCGCCTCGTCATTGCGGCCGTTGACCCGGCCCCACTCCGCCTCTGCCCTTGCCAGCCAGCCGCGCCCGTCAACGCCGAGCGCGAACCCGGGGGAACGCAGGTTAGCCGCGCCGCCCCGGGCCACTTCGACCAGCTCGCTGGCTTTCTGCACGGCCATCGCCGCGCCGATGTTGTCGCCAGATGACCGCGCCACTCCGGCCTGATCGGCCAGGGCGCCGAGCCCCAGGGCCGCTACCCGGATCACCTGCGGGCCGTGATACCCGTCGTCGATGGCCTCCGCCACCCTGATCGTGGCCTGCGCCTCGGCGAGCGCGGTCTCGGTATCGCCGCGCCAGAGCGCCTGCTCGGCGACGAGTCCCCGGCTGATGTACTCGACGAAATAATCACGCCGGAACATCGGCTCCAGCCAGCTCAGCCGTTCAGCGACGTCGGCGGTGCCGCGCGCGACGGCGACGAACATGGCCATAGCCGACAGCCGGGCCTCGGCCGGGTTGGTGACCCGCACCGCGAAGCCGTCGGCGATCTGCTGGGCATGATCCCACCGGCCGTCGGCGAAATGCGCCAGGTAGTGGATGTACTGCAGGTCAATGCCGTACTGCGCGAGCCCCAGGCCGGCACCCTGCGCCTTCGCGGTGCCCTCGTGCGCGGTGCTGGCAGCGGCGGTCAGGTCGCCCTGCTCCAGCTGGAGCCTGGCCAGCTGGAAGGTGGCACGAAGCTGAACGCCCAGCACCTTCGCCTCGCCAGCCTGCAGGTGCGCCCTGGTGAACATCTCGGCCGCTGCGTCGATCTTCCCCGACCGCTCGCTGATCAGCCCGAGAGTGACCAGGGCGTCGGCCTCGATCCAGGGTGCGTCCGCCGCCGTGGCCGCTTCGCGCGCCTGCTCGGCCCGCGCCCTGGCCGGCTCGTTGTCCGGCAGCGACAGCAGCGCCCGGGCGTGCGTGGCCAGGGCCCTGGCGTACTCCCAGCGCGGCGGGTCAGCGGGGAGCGCGTCCACGGCCGCCTGGGCGGCGCTGGCCGCTTCGTCCTCCTCGCCCAGGTCATTGAGGAAATAGGCCAGCCGCTCGTAGACCCGGCACACCAGAACCTGGTCGCCGTCCTGACGGACGTAGGCGAGCAGCCTGCGCAGCTGTGCCGCCGCTCGCGCCAGCTCGCCGCCGTCGGCCGCGCTGATCGCCGAGCGGAAGGCCAGCTTGCCCCGGCCGATGCCGGCCACCTGCTCCGGGTCAGGTACCCGCTCCCAGAGCGACAGCGCCTGGTCGTAGTGCCGGTGCGCCTCCGCTGGCGCCGCGAGCCGCTCGGCCTCCCGGCCCGGCCAGCACCGACGCCGAGAAGGCACCAGGGATGTCGTGGCTGGCCAGGTAGTGGTGCGCGAGCTCGGCGGCGGTACCTGGGACGCTCGCGAGTCGCTCCTCATCGGCGAGCAGCTCGGCGAGCCTGGCGTGCAGCCTGGTCCGCTCCCCTGGCATCAGGTCGGCATACACCGCCTCGCGGAGCAATGCGTGCCTGAAGGAATAGCCCTGGTCTCCGTCAGGCACCAGCAGCTGATGGGCCACCGCCTCCCTGACCGCGTTGTCGTAGACCGCCTGATCGAGCCCGGACGCCCGCCTGACCAGCTCATCGTCGACGCGCCTGCCCGTGACCGCCGCCGTCCGCAGCACCTGCTGCGCGTCCGGCGACAGCCGCTCGACCCTCGCGAGCAGCAGGTCGGCGAGGCCGGCCGGCAAGTACGAGCCCGCGGCGGACGCGGCGAGCAGTTCCTCGGCGTAGTAGGCGTTACCCTCGGCCCTGGTGATCATCTGGCCGAGCGCCTTGGTGTCGATCCGGCCAGGCGACAAGGTCGTCAGCAGCTCGGCCATCGCGGCCGGGGTCAGCGGGCCAAGCTCGATCAGGCTGACGATCGGGAGCCGAGCAGCTCCCCGACCAGCGGGCGGAGCGGATGCCTGCCGGTGCATGTCGTCGCTGCGGTAGGTCGCCACGACGGCGAGCCGCTCGGAATGCAGCATGCGGCTCAGGAAGGTCAGCAGGTCCCTGGTCGACTGGTCGGCCCAGTGCAGGTCCTCGAGGATCAGCAGCACGGGCGAGGCGCGCCGCGAGCTCGGTCAGCAGCCCGAGCACCGCGCCGAAGAGCTGCTGCTGCACCAGGCCGGGCATGTCGCCGCCGGCGGGCTGGCTCTCGTCACGGTCGGGCAGCAGCCTGGAGAGCACCGGCCTGGCGGCGAGCGCGTCAAGCAGGGCACCCCGCGGCGACGGCCCGGTCGTCGCGTCCCGCAGCGCGTCGGCAAGCGGCAGGTACGGAACCGCATCGCCGATCTCGGCGCAGCTCCCGGACAGGACAGTGAAGTTCCTGCGCCCGCGCCCTCTCGGCCAGCTCGGTCACCAGGCGGGTCTTGCCGACTCCGGCATCGCCGCTGATGAGCGTCACGACCGGCCGCCCGGCCGCGCTGCGCCGTCGAGCAGGGACAGCAGATGGCTAAGCTCTGCCTCCCTGCCGACCAGCCTGCTCTGCCAACCTGAAGCACCAATCCAGTATCACAGCTGGTTCGCAACGCTTCGGCCGATTTCGCCTGCTGGCAGAATGCCTGGTGTGCCCGATGCGCCTGCCAGATCTCGCGGACCTTTCGCTGGGCTGCCGCGCGAAGTCGCGATCCTGTCCGCCATGTCATTCACGGTCGCGCTCGGGTTCGGGATCGTGTCACCGAGCATCCCGGCCTTCGCCCGCCAGTTCGGGGTAAGCGCGGCCGCCGCTGCCAGCGTGATCAGCGCGTTCGCCTTCGTGCGGATCATCGGGGCGACTCCCGGGCGGCCGCCTGGTCGACCGGTTCGGCCAGCGGCTCATGATCTCCATCGGCTGCGCCGTCGTCGCGCGTGAGCAGCATCCTGGCGGGGTTCTCCGGCTTCGTTCGTTCAGCTCATCGTGCTGCGCGGGGTCGGCGGATTGGGGTCTGCGTGTTCGGGATCGGCGCGCAGACCTGCTGCTCGGCAGCGTCGGGCCTGATCAGCGGGGCCGGGCGAGCGGCCTGTATACGGGCGGCTTCCTGCTGGGCGGTATCAGCGGCCCGGCAATCGGCGGCCTGGTCGCTGCCTGGTCGCTGCGCGCGCCATTTTTCATCTACGGGTTCATGCTCACAGTCCCCGCCGCCATCGCGTTCATCGCGCTGCGTGACCGGCCGCGCGACGCGCGGGACGAGCCCGCCGGGGAGCAGGGCGGCCAGCTCACCGGGATCGGCCGGACGCTGCGGAACAGGGCATACCAGGCCGCGGCCGGGGCGAACCTGGCCGACGGGTTCGCCGTGCTCGGCGTGCGGAGCGCGATCGTGCCGCTGTTCGTCAAGGAGGTACTGCACCGGTCGCCGACCTGTGACCGGGATCGGCTTCGGGGTCGTCGCCGTGCTGAACGCGGCGATGCTGCTTCCAGCCGGCCGGGTCGCTGACACAATCGGCCGCAGGCCGGTCATCGTCACCGGCTGCACGGTCTCGGCGGCCGGCCATGGTGGTGCTGGCCTTCGTGCCCGGCCTGTGGGGTTTCATGATCGCCATGGTCACGCTCGGGCTCGGCTCTGGCATGCTGGACGTCGCGCCATCGGCCATGGTCGGCGACCTGCTCGGCACGGTGCGCGGCGGCGGAGGCGGCAAGCGCGGCGGCGGCAAGGGCGCTCGCGGGGGCGGCGGCACGCTGGTCGCGTTCTACCAGATGGCCGGCGACATCGGCGCGGTCGCCGGCCCGATCGCCGTCGGCTTCTTCGTCGACTCGATCTCGTACGCGGCGGCTTTCCTGCTGGCGGCGGCCGTACTCGCGGCGGCGGGGCTCATCGCGCTCTCCGCGCCGGAGACGAGGCGGCGGGCAGCGGTCCAGCCGGGTGACGAGCTCATCGAGGGCGCCGGCGCCAGCTCGCGAACTTAGATCGTGAACGCCAGGCTGGTGGCTAGCTGCCTGGCCAGCGCAACGTCGCCGCCCAGCTGAATCCCCGCCAGCGCGGCTTCCGGATCCTCGCGACCGCCGGCCAGCCGCAGGAACAGCGACGATGACAGGCTCATCATCGCCGTGGGCTCGCCGTCGATCGTGTCGATGACCCTGGCCCGGCCGTCGACGACGACGTGCAGGTCGCGTTCGATCGGGCCGGTCAGCCTGATCAGGACCGAGCTGCCGTCCGGCGCACGACCCCGCTTGCCGATGATGTAGCCGAGCGCGCCGACGACCTCGTCCAGCGAGCGCTCGGCGGTGGGGCCTGCCTCGTTGCCCGGCACGCCTACGGCGGCCCTGATGTCTTGCTCGTGCATCCAGCAGTCGAAGACCCTGATCTGCATCCACGCCGGCGTAGGTGCCATGGCCGGCCGGCGTCCAGGACGGGGCGTCGAAGTCGGCGGCGGACATCGACCGCAGGCTGGCCAGCCGCTTGGCGGTGATCGCGCGAACTCGGCGAGCAGTCGCCGCGTGCGGCAGACCGCGCAGCGGGACGCCGACCCAAGCCTCGTTGACCTTGCCGATGTCGTTGCGCACATGTCGCCTCCGGCGCCATCGCCGGCACGGGCGGGAGCTCCATCGCCGGACAGCGCGCGCTCGGTACCGACCAGTGCGCGAGACGTCGTGCACATCCCAGCCGGGCAGCGCGCCGACCAGTCGTCGCTGGGCAGACCAGCGGCACTCGGCGATCGAGCCCTGCGCCAGCAGGTCGACGCGAGTCCTCGCCGGCACCCTGCTGCCGAGCATGCCGACGCTGTCGTCTTTGCCGTCAGCTCACGGCTGCTCCGTTTCCGGCTCGTGGTCCTGGACCAGCGGACGCACTGGCCGACATCGGACGGCGTCCGAAGTTCACGACATTACCCCGGTTAACGCTGACCCAGTCCCGGCCGCGCAGGTACGGCTGGAACGTGGTCGTGATGCTCCTCGAGATCGGCCCGGCTCTTCGGCCGCTGCAGCTCATACACGTGCGGGAACCCAGTCCACGCCACCACCGCCTGCCAGAGGCTTGCACCGCCGCTTCCCCGCGCGGCGGATCGATCAGCACCGGCCCGAACAGGCACTGGCCGTCAGGGAAGAACAGCGTCGGCACCCCGAAGCCGCCCGCCTCGATCACCTGCCGATGCTCGGCGAGCACCTCGTCACCGGTACTCGGATCGGCGATCGCGGCGTCGACCAGGCCAGGGTCATGGCCGAGCCGGGCGATGATCTGCCTGGCGACGCTCGCGGTCGTGCGGCTTGCCGCCTTCGGCGTGCAGTTCCCGCCCGGCCGACCGCGTACCAGCTCGTCCAGCTTGCCCATGCCCTGCCTGCGCAGCAGCGCGCCGATCCGCATCAGCGACCACCCGTAGGACCACTCGCGTTCCCACGGGTGCTTCTTGCCCTCGACCCGGTTCACTTCCTCGAGGCTGAAGAACCGCCAGTTCACCGTCAAGCCCGGTCTGCTCTCGGACCTCGCGGATCCACAGCGAGGTCTGGTACGCGTACGGGCACATGAGATCGAAGTGGAAGTCGACCCAGCGCAGGCGTCATGCGCGGCAAACTAACTCCTGCCAGCGCCATGACAGCCCGGACAAGGTCAGCCAGACCGGCCCCGCAGATCCGAGGCCGGTGCTGAGACTCCTCGAACCCCGCATTGCGCCGACTTGGACCTGGCCCCGGTCAGCTGCTTGACCACCTGGCCGCCCGAGAAGAGGCTGATCGTCGGCACGTGCAGGACGCCGTACCGCTGCGCGGTGGCCGGGTTCTCGTCGACGTTGAGCTTGACTACGTCGGCGCGGCCGGCGTTCTCGGCCGCGATCTCGCCCAGTACCGGGCCGACCTGGCGGCACGGGCCGCACCACTGCGCCCAGTACTCCACGATGACCGGCCGCGGGCTGCGCACCACGGCCGCGTCGAAGTCGCGTCGGTGACACTCGGCATTGCGTCCATGACTTCGGCTACCTTTCCTCGTTCGCTGTCGGTGATCGCTTCTCCCGGCCGGTGAATCGCGCAGGGTGAACGCAGTCATCGCTGTTGCCGTGCGCGCACACCTGGACCAGCCGCCGTCAGCCGGCATTGAAGCTCGGCGAGTTCGGCGAGCTGGCGGCCGACCTCGGTCAGCTTGGCTTCCGCGGCCCGCTGGATCTCCTCGGTCGAGCGCGCCTGGGCCGGGCCGGGCTGGCTACCCCGCTCGGGCCCAGCAGCTCGGCGATCTCACCCAGGGTGAACCCGAGCAGCCTGGCCCGCCGGATGAAGGCGAGCCGCCAGCGGTCGCTCCTCGGTGTACTCGCGGTACCCGGTGCTGGGCGCTCGGGCAGCGGCAGCAGCCCCCTGCGCTGGTAGAACCTCACCGTCTCGACGCTGACGCCCTCGGCGGCGGCGAACTTCCCGATCGTCAACCTGCCATGCTCGGCAAGCTAACAGCCGTACCACGGTACGGAGTCAGACTGCCGCCGTCAGCGAAGTCGGCTCGAATCATCCGCCCGCATGAACCGATAACTGCCCTATGCTTAGCGTTTGCACGCTCGCTGCCTGGCCGGTCAGCCAGGCAGCGGATGACGATCCACGGCGACTGGGCAACTCATGACGAATCGTGGTCAGGGCGAAGTGACCGCAGCCGTCCCTGGCTTTGGACGAACCACCAGGGCAGTCCGCGACTCCTCCGACATCGTGGCCGATGTCGCCCTCACCGTCTTTCACCCGAGCGCGACCAGCGTCGAGGCCGGCTTCTTCACCTGGGACATCTCCTCGGGTGAGGTGATCTGCGACCCGGTAACCTTGCGGATGCACGGCCTTGTCCGACGGGCCGGTCGCGACCATGGACACGTTCCTCGCCGGGTGCCCGACTCCGATTTAAGCCAGGTCCAGGAGGCGATGCGGAAGATGGTCGCCACGGCGGGCACCTACCAGATCGAGTACCGCGTCCGCGGCGAAGACGGCGGCCTGCGCTGGATGGAGGCGCGCGGCCGGGTCATGCCGGGCCCGGACGGCGAGCCGGCCAGGATGATGGGCCTGGTCATGGACACCACGGCCGTGCGGGAGCAGCGCGAGGCGGAGGAACGCCAGCTCAGGGAACTCGCCAACCGCGCCAGCCGCGCCCGCGACTTCACCGCGGCGCTGGCGTCGGCGAGCACCGTTGAGGCCATCATCGAGGCGGCCAGCGACGGCCTGCACGCCTATAGCGCCGACGGCCTGATCTTGATGGCGCTGCCGGGACGGCCGGCTTCAGGTCGTCGCCTCGTGCGGCTTCGACGAGGCCAGCGTGCACGCGCTGAGCGGCCTCGATCCGGCGCGACCGACCCCGCTTTCGGTCGCGATCCAATGGCGCTTCCCCGTCTACCTGCCCTCGCCGGAAAGCCTGGCCGACGACTTCCCGCACCTGGCCGAGATCGCTGGGTGATTCGGCGCAGCGGGCCTGGGCCGCGCTTCCGGTCGTCGATTCGGCCGGCAAGGTCGGCGGCTGCCTGTTCGGCTTCCCCGAGTCCCGCGACTTCTCCCCTGACGAGCGCACCCTGCTCTTCGCCGCGTCTGGCCTGCTCAGCCAGTCGATGGAGCGGGCGCGGATGCACCAGGCGCAGCACGCGCTGGCGACCGAGCTGCAGCGCGGCATGCTGCCGCGCGGCCCGCTGACCGCGCCCGGCCTGAGCCTCGCGACCCGCTACCAGGCTGCCACCTCCGGCATCGAGATCGGCGGCGACTTCTACGACGTCGTCACGTACGCCGACGGTCAGGTCGCCCTGGTCATCGGGGACGTTCAGGGTCACAACCTGCTCGCCGCCTCGCTGATGGGCCGGCTGCGCACCGCCGTGCACGCCTACACCAGGGAGGGCCACGGCCCGGCGCAGGTGATGGCCAGGACCAACCGGTGGCTGGCCGACCTGAATACCGATCCCGACATCGCCCTGTTCGCGACCTGCTGCTTCGTAGTGGTCGACCCGGTCGACGGGACACCTGGCGATCTCCGGGCAGGGCATCCGCCGCCCGTGCTTGCTCGCTCCCGGCGCCGCGCCCGGCATTCTCGACTGCGACGCCGGGCTGCCGCTCGGCATCGATCCCGGCACCGAGTACTCGATCACCGAGGTGCAGGCGGTCGCGGGCTCAGTGCTCGCGCTGACCACCGACGGCCTGCTGGAGTCGGACGCCGGCGATGACTTCAATCTCAGCCGCCTGCTCGACGTGCTCAGCATCAGCCAGGCCCAAGACCTCGACGAACTGGCCAACGACCTGCTGAACAGCGTCGCAGGTCCCGCCGCCACGGCGATGATGTCGCGCTGCTGCTCGCGCGAATTGACGACGCCAAGGCGTGAACTGATTCCTGAAATTTTCTATAATCTGGGTACTTCAATAAGTCCAGATGCGCCGGCGCGAGCTGGGCCGCGCTCGTGAGTGAAACTGACGGAGGGTCCTGCCGCATGGCTTGGCTTGAGATGCCCGGACTTGCCTGCCCATTTAAGGAGGAAATCAGCGGATACGCCGACGCTGTCGAACGTCAGGTCGTCGACTGGGCCCGTCGGCTCGGCCTCCCCCAGGCCGACGATCGGCGCGACCAGGCTCGGCGAGACCAAGGTGGGCCGGCTGAGCCGCACGCACGACGCCGCGAGGCGAGCCTTCCCGCGCTCGAATTGCTCGCCGACTGGCAGATGTGGTTATTCCTGTTTGACGACCAGTATTCCGATGAATCAGCGACAGGCGCCGACCTCGAGCAGGCTAAGCCAGCTGATCACCGGCTTCATGCTGGTCCTCGATAATGTGACCGACCTGCGGTTCCGCCCGGACCCTTTTACGGTCGCGCTCGGCGACCTTATCGACCGGCTCCGGCGATGGCGACCGATCCGCAGGCCGCCCGCTTCGTCTACGCCGTCCGGGGCTATTTCCTGGCCCAGTTCTGGGAAGCCGGGCACCGGGCCGCCGACCGTCCCGCCGGCCTGGATGAGTACGCGGCGATGCGCCGCCATAGCGGCGCCGTCCCACCTGCATGGCGCTGATCGATCTCGCCGACGGCTTCGAGTTACCGTGCGAGGACTACTGGCGGCCGGACGTTCGCGAGCTCAGCGACATCGCGGTCAATGTGACGTGCTGGGCCAATGACATCCTTGTCCTTCCCCAAGGAGTCCGAGCGCAGCCTCAAGGTGCACAGCCTGCCCGCGGTCCTGGCGGGCGAAGGCAGCTGCCGATGGCCGACGCGCTCACCCTGGCCGCCGCGATGCACGACGCCGAGGTCGCCCGTTACCTGGACTCCGAGCGCTCGCTCAGCGATCAGGCCGGGCCGGCGTTCTCGGCTACCTCGCCGGGTTGCGGTCCTGGATGGCCGGCAATTTCCGCTGGTCGCTGGAGACCGGCCGCTACACGGATAGCCGCCGCCTGCGGTCTGCTGAACACTCGGAGTAGCGCCGATGAATGACCTCGCTGGCCGTACTTTCCTCGTGACCGGCGGCAATGCTGGATCGGTTATGCCACCGCCATGGCACTGGCCCGGCGCGGCGGGCGGGTGCATCTCGCCTGCCGGTCGAAGGCCAAAGGCGAGGAGGCGCTGGCCGCGATCATTGCCGCGGAGACCGGCAGCGACCAGCTCCGGCTGCTCCAGCTCGACCTCGCCGACCTGTCCAGCGTGCGGCAGGGCGCGGCGGACTTCCTGGCGCTCGGCGAGCCGCTTCACGTGCTCATCAACAACGCGGGCGTCGCCGGACGGCGCGGCACTGACTGCCGACGGATTCGAGCTGCATTTCGGCGTCAACCACCTCGGCCATTTCGTGCTGACGCGAGAGTTGCTGCCGCGGCTAGCCGACTCCGCCCGACGCCAGGATCGTGACCGTCGCCAGTGACTCACACTTCCAGGCGAAGGGCATCGACTTTCAACGATCTGCGTTCCCGCACGAAAAGCATTGCCGGGCATGCGCGAGTACGGGGTCTCCAAATTGCGCAACGTGCTATTCAGCGCCGAGCTAGGCCCGGCGGGAGCCGCGCGTCACCGCTGCCAGCCTGCACCCCGGCGTGGTCGCCTCGGAGATCTGGCGCGCGGATGCCCTGGCCGGTGCGGCAGATCATCACCCGCCGGATGCTCACCATCGAGCAGGGCGCGCAGACGTCGCTGTACTGCGCGACCGCACCGGAAGTAGCGGGTGATTCCGGCAAGTACTACGACAAGTGCCTGCCCAGCGAGCCCAGCGAGGTCGCCACCCCCGACCTGGCCGCTCAGCTCTGGAAATACAGCGAGGACTGCACCAGCTAGAGCAGGTTTCGGGGGCAGCCGGAGCTGCGACAGGCCCACCGTTGTGCGGCTCTTTCGGGGTGAGGCTGTTCTCGCAGGAGGGTTCTCGGGTTCGTGCAGGAGGGTTTCCGCATCTAGGAGAGTTGACCGGGCTATACGACGACAACCCTCCTTCATGCGACAACGCTCCTTCAGGAACCCGGAAACCCTCCACGGTAAGGACGAGAACCTCCCGGACACGGCAACTCTCCTCCCGGAACAGGACAACCCTCCCGGGCACGGCGGCACCACCCAGCTGGCTCACCGCAAAAGAGCCGCACCCTTGTCACATTGGTGGCGCCGCAGCGCCAGCGATGTGGGCTGGGCCCGGTTCTTTCTCAGTGAGCCTTAGTTGTTCAGTGGTGAGGCATTGCCGCGCCGGGTGCCGGTATCCGGGCGGCCGGGTCTGTGGTGCGCGGGAGCGACTGCGGGCCGGGCCTGGGGTGCGCGGTGGCGGGTGCGGGCCGGGACCCGGGCGCGGGGTGCGGGAGCGATGTTCCGTGATCATGAGCCAGGGCGTGATCACGGAAACTTGCACGTGCCCTGACCTGGCTAATGTTCCGTGATCACGGCCACCATCATGATCACGGAACATTGCCCGCGTCCCCGGCACCAGGCGGTCCCGGCAGGACCGGCGCGGCCGCCGGGTACCTCCCGGATGGAAGCGGAAAACTCTGCATGATCAAGGTCCGGCGACTGGAATCGTCCCGGAACCCGAGGCGGCGGCCCCGCGTCACCGAAGCCAGCCTCGGCTCACTCAGAAAGAGCCCTACCCATGTGGCTTGGGTGCGGCTCCAGTGAGAGCGAACCATGACTGCTACGGGGCTTCAGGCCGGCAGCCTTACGCAGCGGGCGGCCAGGTAGACCGGATGGCGGGCGGCTTGCGCGCGCTCTCCGGTCCAGGTGGGCCCTGGTTCGGGCTCCCTTGAGGCGTCGAGCCAGAGGCCGTGGCGGCGCAGGGTGTTCAGGTAGGTCGCGAGCGTGCGGTGGTTGGCGCCGACTTGGCGGCGCAGCGTGGCCAGGGCGCCGTCGGCGGTCCAGAAGCCCTCGTCGTAATAGCGGCCATCAGGCGGCCACGACCCCGAGACGCCCTCGCCTTCGGCGCCGCCGGGGAAGCACGGATGCAGGATCGAGAACACGAACCGGCCGCCCGGTTTCAGCACGGCGGCGACGGCCGCGATCGCGGGCTCGCAGATCATCGATATCTGAGAGACCGAAATGGCAGGACACGACATCGTACTCGGACTCGGTCTCGCCATCCGGCCGACGTCACATCGGCGTGGATGTAGCGGATGCCGCGCGGCTGGCTCAGTTCCGCATCCCTGGCCCGCGCGATCAGCGCGCGGCTGAGATGTCGACCCCGGTCACGGGCGGCGACCACGGGCGGCCAGCTCCCGGGTGATGCGGCCGTGACCGCAGGCGACGTCCAGCGCCCGCAGCCCGGTCACCGGCCCGAGCAAGTCTGAACAGCGCCAGCGACACGGCTGGTTGTCGAACCCGTCGACGTAGAACCCCGCGCTGTGTACCTGGATCGGCCACGTCTGTCACCGCCTAATCCCTGGCAATCGCCCGCCGATCCAGACGACCGGATTCCGACGTCATCGTTGCAGCCTAGCCCCTATCGGTCCGGGCGCTTTCGCCGCGCGAGCCTGGCGAGCGCGCGGGCGACGCCAGCCGGGCTGCTCGTGCACGGCCCTGGCCAGCGCGGCGGCGACGACGGGCTGCTCGTGCCCGGGCAGTGCCCACGCCGGAAGATCCGCCTGTTCGGGAGCAGCGCGGCGGTCTGCTCGCCCTGGCTGACCGGCATCGGGCTGCTCGGCACCGACCACGTAGCTGACCGGGGCGTGATCTCGCCGAGCCGTTCGCTGAACCCGCCAGCCAGGTGCCCGGCGACCGAGGCGAACGTCTCGAGATAGCCGGCCACCGACGCCCTGATAAAGGAGGGGATCGGCGGAGCGCTGGGCGGGTCGGCGAAGTAGCCAGGCCACAGCATCGTGAGCGAGGCAAGCATGTCGGCATCCGTCGGGTCGGTCCGGCTAGCCGCTCGGCGATCTCGCCGTAAGCGGCATCGACTCGGGCGCCAGCCGCTGGCCAAGCTGCTGGCCCATCTCGCCCATTCCGCCGTCACCGACGGCGCCGAGCGGATCGACCAGCACCAGCCCGGCCACCCGCTCCGGGTGCGCCAAGGCGAGGTGCAGCGCGAGATGGCCGCCCCAGGAGTGGCCAAGCACCACCGCACGGCCGATCCCCAGCGCGTCGAGCACCGCGACCGCGTCCGCGACATGACGCTCGACGGTGAACGGACCGTTGAGCGCGGACGGCGGGAGGCCGCGCTGCTGGTAGCTGACCGAGCGCCAGCCGTCGAGCTCGCCGGTCAGCAACTCCAGGTAGTCCGAGATCGCCGGGCCGCCGTGAAACAGGAGCAAGGGCGGTCCCGCTCCGCGCATTGTTCCGGCGATCGGCCCGTCCTCGGTTGACGCCGTAAAAGTTTCAGCCGACATATGACGACAATAACGCGGGAGGGCGGTCGCGCGGATTCTCACCCCGCCAGGATGAGGGACGCGGCCCGGCTGGCCTCTAACGTGCCGGGCATGAACCCATTGCCGAACATCGTCCTTGTCCACGGCGCCTGGGCCGACGGCTCGAGCTGGAACGCGGTCACCGAGCGCTTGCAAGCCGACGGCTATCACGTCACCGCTCCGCAGTTCCCGCTGACGTCGCTAGCCGACGACGTCGCCAGGCTGCGCCAGGTGCTCAACCGCCAGAATGGCCCGACGGTCATCGCCGGGCACTCCTATGGCGGGCAGATCATGACGGCCCTGGGCACCAACGCCCCGAACGCCAAGGCCCTGACTTATATCGCCGCGTTCGGCCTGGACAGCGGCGAGTCGATCGGCGCCTTGCTCGCGCAGGAGCCGCCCACCCCGGCGCTGGCGCACCTGAGCATCGACAACCAGGGGTATGCCTGGCTGCCAGAGAACGACTTCGTCAATCACTTCGCCGCTGATGTCGATCCGGTCAAGGCCAGGGCCATGCATGCGGTACAGCAGCCGCTGAACGCCTCAGCGCTTGGCGAGGTCATGGGCGAGCCTGCCTGGCGGGCGCTGCCCACCTGGTTCCTGGTCGCTGACGAAGATCAGGCGATCCCGCCGAACGCCGAGCGGCTCTTCGCCACCCGCATGGGCGCGACCATCGTCGACATCCCGAGCGACCACGTGGCGATGGTCTCGCACCCCGAGGCGGCCGTCGGCCTCATCAAGACCGCCGCGGAAACGGTCGCCGGCTAACCATTGCGCAAACCTCCCGGCACCCTAGAAACGGAACGGTCTGCCTACTTTTCACAACGGCCAGCACGCCTCTATTGGCGGCTAAGCTAGATAGCGTGTCTTTACACCGGAGACCATCGCATCAAGCCGCAGCCGGCGTAGGCGATCCGCTCCCGACACGCGCGCTCGAACCAGCCCGAACCGCCGTCTCGTCTGGCTCCTCACGAAGTTGTTGCCGCCACTCCACGACTCGCGCCGAGCAAGAGCCAAGTATCGAGTCCTTAGCAGTGCAATCTGATGATATCCAAGGAACACAGCAGGCAGCCCGTGGGGGGCTACAGTGATTCGGAGATATACTTTACTTTTACGAAAACAAGCGCGGCTGCTCAGCGGACTTATTTTTGCCATACTACTCGTAATCTGGACGGTATCACTCTGGCTGCCATTCATAGCGGACTGGCTGACTGCTCACAATGTATTTGGGCTCATTCTAATAGGCCTGGTCGTTCAGGTAATCGCATTTCTCGACGACTTGGGAAATGAGCCCGCGATGCGGACCGCGATCGGGCGCGATCAATACCGTGACCTGAATCTACTAAGACAATACGTGCGCGAACACCGAAACAGCAATGCCGACCTCATCGAATATAGCTCATTCATGGTCAATCCTCTTCTTGAGGACTTAGTCCGACAACACGCCAATATTCGGCTCCTGATTAGCGACCCGACTTGCGCAATAAATGACTGGCAGAAGGCTCGTATCAACAGCATTATTACCACCATGCGCGATGTCACTTTACGAAACTACCCTAAAGCCGTTGTCAAGTGCTATAGAGTTCCAGCTTCCGTGCGCGGTCGACAAATAGACCAGCACCTGAACATCGGATGGTACTTCTATGGACACGGGCTATATGGTGTCCAGGGTACAAACACAATGATTACCCTGACGACCGAAAGTGCCGAAGGAAGATTACTCAAAACATTGTTCGACGAAGCGTTCGAGATGTTGTGGAATCACCCCGAGACGCGGCAACTAGACTTTACCAGCCCAGCATGCGGCTTAGAGACTCAGTGATGCGAGTCTTATTTATAGATTGCTATCAAGTCGAGTCTGGCATACCGGGCCATTCTCCTAAAATACCATCAAGCATGAGTATCGGCTACGGCGTCACGGCTAGCCGTGTGATATGTGACTGGCTAGAGCGCAGCAATGTAACTCTCATACGACCACTCAGAGAGACCGCACCTTACTCCGACGGATCGAGGGCGGCACGCCTCAAATGGGTCCTGCGCGGTTACCGGAAGATAGCTGACGCAGCCATACGATTTAGACCCGATGTGATCCTCGCATTCCACTCATTCGCCGCATTCCCTACAGAAGTCAAGCGTATACTGCTTGAACTGGATATCCAGGTACCAATTGTGGCCTATACGCACGGAAGCCATTGGGATCCGTCAGATAAGGTCCGGCACGAGAGCTACCCCGGTCTCGAGATACTAGATCTCGCCAATCTGAGTTGCCTCGACAGGGTCCTGTTCGATTCTCAATTCATATGCGATACGCTTCTAGCAAACGTGGCTAAGTTCAATCAGCATGCGTCGGATAGCATCAAAGCCAAATCGGCCGTAGTAGGTCTTCCACTGGACACAGAGCTCATCGATTCGCTTAAGACAGCTGAGAGCTCCCCCTTCCCGACTATCGTATTTAACCATGCTCCAGTGGCTGCCAAGGACCCAGCTAGTTTCGTGCGCGTACTCCGGCGAGTGATGCCTCAAGAAGACTGCGCCGTTCTCTTCACTCGCGCTTTTGACGACTGCGGCTTCGGCGGACCCGAAGTTGATGCGCTAAGACACGACTTCGGAAGTCGAGTAATTCTCGGGTCGGACATGACCCTCAAGGATTACTTCACCGCATTGTGGCGTGCCGACATTCAGGTATCGACGGCAATTCACGAGAGCTTGGGAATATCAACCCTGGAGGCAATGTATACTGAGAACTGCTGTCTAATGCCGCGTCTGGGTAGCTATCCAGAGATCACACGCAACAACGATTTCGTGCTCTATGACAGCTTGGAGGAACTTGAGCAACTCCTGCTGACCGTGCTCAGAAATCCGGCCCTACGAACCTCCATTGCTAGCGACCTAGCGAGCAAAGCCAGGAAGTTCGCGCCAGCGGTTGTAGTCCCTTCAGTGCTACGATGCCTTCGGGAGGTTATCAATTAGATCACTCGGCGCAGATCAATTTACTTTAAATCCTCAGCTACAAATCGCATCCGGCCGGAGGTTTATTTCATAATGCTTGGGAAATCATTCACTAGCGCTGACCCGGTGCTGTATGAAGTTTATGTCAGATCATTTGCTGACAGCAACGACGACGGCATCGGCGATTTGAAGGGCATCACCTCACGCCTAGATTACCTTGCGGCCCTTGGCGTTCAAGGTATATGGTTGACTCCAATCTTCAAATCTCCTCAGGCCGATTTCGGCTACGACGTGTCTGATTTCTACGGTATCCAACAAGAATTCGGAACGCTTGAGGACTTCGACGAAATGGTTTTTGAGGCTCACCGTCGAGGTATAGCCGTAATCCTGGACATGATCCTAAGTCATACGTCGATTGAACATCCGTGGTTTCGCGAAAATCCTTCCTGGTATCACTGGTCAGACGAGGTCCCCAATAACTGGGTGTCCGTGTTCGGTGGAAGCGCGTGGCAGATTGACGAGGAAAAGGGTAAATATTATTATCACCGATACTACAAAGAACAACCCAACCTGAACTGGAACAATCCCGACGTTCGATTTGCTATGCATGAGGTTATTGACTTCTGGATCAAGCGAGGTGCTGACGGCTTCCGTCTCGACTCAGTCGATGGCCTGGCGGTCGATTCGATGTTGCGTGATGAGCCATTGGCTACGAGCGCAGGAATCAGTGGCCGCGAGAACGACAACTGGTCAGAATTCTGGCGTCTCGATCATATATATACTAGCGATCTACCTCAAGTAGTCGAAGAGGTAAGGGCACTTCGTGAGCGATTCCTGAAAACTGGTTTCGTGGTGGAAGCCGATCTGCCAAGGACCTCCCTCACGGCCTACCTTGATGCGGGCGTTAGCGCCTTTTCCTTCGAGTTTCTCCGTGCGCCTCTAGATGGCAATTCGATTGCTTCCATAATAGACGGCGCAGGCAGTCACGGGGTGATGGCATGGGCCATGTCCAATCACGACCAGCCGCGTCTTGTCAGTCGGTGGGGACGCCACCTGGCTCGCGCAGCTGCTGTCATGCTGCTCAGCCTGCCGGGGTGTGTATTTATCTACCAAGGCGACGAGATCGGCATGATCGACGGCGAGGGCGGCCCTACCGTCTATGACCGCGCGGGCAGAGATGCGGTCAGGCAGCCGATGCAATGGCGGCCGGATGGAGGATTCACGGCCGGGACACCATGGCTACCGATGATAGATCCAGAGAATTGCAATGTTGCGGATCAGCTCGGGCGATCGGACTCCATGCTGGAACTGTATCGGACGCTGATATCCGTACGAGAGTCATTTACTGGTCCCATAGAAGTCACTGATTCCTCCGCCGACTGGCTCATCTTTCGCCGAGGATCTGCGATAGTAATGATTAATCTCGGAGATGATGCACTGCCATTGCCAGCTCAAGGCGAGGTAATCTTGGCGACCAGTGCAGTTCAAGGCCGATATATCTCCGGTAAGAGCGCGGCGATCATCCTGGAATCAAATCAGACGTAAACTGCCGACGCGCGCCGGGTCCGCGAGACCGCCGTCTGCGACATCCTGGTCGCGGTCGCCATCGCCCGGGTCGACCAGTGTGTGTCCTGCCCGGGGCACTGCTCTTACGGGCGGCCCGGATCCGACCGCCACCTCGTCACCGTCGCCCGCGACACGCCTAGGTACGCCGCGACCTTCGCGTTTCGGGAATTCGTCAGCGCGACAGCGCCGCTCCGGGATCTTTCGTTCGACCCTTTTGTCCTGAATTTTAGCCAGCTGTGTGGGTGATGTACCGGTGATGTCGGGGTCATGTCGCTGTGGCCGTCGGGCATCTTCCCTGACTATCAAATGGCACCCGCAAATAGCTGGTCAGGAAAGAAAAGGACAATGCGATGAAGTACCTCGCCACAGCTGGCGTCCGCCGGGGGCTGACCGGAATCCTCGCCACGGCGTTAGTGAGTTCCGCGGCGGCGTTTACCCTGGCGGCTCCCGCGCAGGCTAGCCCGGAAGTCCACTACTCGTTTAAGACCGTCAACAACAACAACGACCCGACGTTCAACCAGTTGCTCGGCATCAACGACGCCGGCAAGATCGCCGGCGTACTTCGGCTCGGGCGCCAAGGGCCACCCCAACAAGGGCTACACCCTGAAGCCGCCGTACCACCAGGTTAACTTCCGCAACCAGAACTTCCCCGGCTCCAAGCAGACCCAGGTCACCGGCCTCAACAACGGCGACATCCAGGTCGGCTTCTACTCCACGATGAACACCAAGAGCGGGAACAACAACAACTTCGGTTTCTACTCGATCAACGGCACGCACTTCCACAAGGTGAACTTCCCGACCAAGAACCCGGCGAGCCCGCCGGTCGACCAGTTGCTCGGTGTCAACGACTCTGGCCTGGCGGTCGGCTTCTACATCGACGCCAAGGGCAACAGCCACGGCTACCTGTATGACATCCCAGCCCAGCAAGTACATCAGCGAGAACCCGCGCGCTCGGCACCGGCGTGACCAGCGTGACCCCGACCGGCATCAACGACCCTGACAGCGTCGGTCGGCTTCTTCACCAACTCCAGGGCAAGACACGACGGCTTCCTGGTCAGGAAGGCCGCGCCGCATCTGTTCATCCTGAACGTGCCCGGCTCGGACGCCACGACTGCCGTTCGGCGTCAACAAGTTCGGCATGGTCGTCGGCACCTACACGAAGGGCTCGAAGAACTTCGGCTTCACCTGGGACCGCAAGCACGGCTACCAGACCATCAAGGACCCGAACGGCGTCCCAGACCTTCGTCAACGGCGTCAACTCCGCCGGTGACCTGGTCGGCTTCTACGTCGACAGCAAGGGCAACACCGACGGCTTCATCGCCAAGCCGTAACGGCCGCAGGACTCGGGCGGTGAGCCAGCAGGCTCACCGCCCGCACCATCGCGCAGCTGGGTGTCGTTGGCGGGCGACGCTCAGCTGCGTTCGCGCGTAACCCAACGCGACGGGGAAAGTCCGTTGTTGCCGACGCCACCACGAACTTTCCCCGTACCAGCCGCCTTCGCCCGTGCTAGTCCGCAGATGATCTTGGCGGGCGGCAGCCGAGCTCGGTCAGCTCGGCCAGGCCCTCGGCGGCCCGGGCCGGCAGCAGGAGCAGCGTGCAAGCACGCTCGAAGCGGGCGCCGATCCGCTCCCAGCCCGCGATCGACCGCTCCAGCTCGGCCTGGTCACCGTGCAGCCGCCCGGCGGCGCGAGCCAGGCAAGCCCCGGCCCAGTAGTTCTCCGCCCCGGCCGGTGCCGCCTCCTCCAGCAGGCTCTCCGCGTCCGCCAACCCCGCGACGACAGCGACCTCCGCAGCGATCGCCCAGGCGTACGGCCGCAGCGAATACCAATGCGGCGCCTCATACCACGGCTGCCGGGCGACGTTCAGGTCGCGCACGGCCGTCACCGCCAGGTCTAGCTGGTTCTCGTGCAGGGCGATCCTGGCGTCAGTGAACATCGCCGCCCGAACAGGTTCGCCCGGGTCGCTGCCGGTGCCGATCAGCTCGGCCGAGCCGGCCGAGCCAGTCCCGCCGCCTCTCATCCTCGCCGCGCAGGCCGTAGCCGAGCACGACGCCGTAGATGGCCGGAGCCCATCCACCGCGCGACCGGCCGCCCGGCCGCTACCCACGCCTCCCACATCGTCTGCGCCGCGGCGAACGCCTCGTCGAACCGCCCTGGAGCGCCAGCGGCAGCACCGGCTTGCTCGCCGTCCGGTGCGGCTGGCCGCTGGCGATGTCGTCACCCGCGCTAGCCTGGCCGCGTATCGAGCGCGGCGGGGAGATCGCCGGCGGTGACCGCGATCTCGGTGACCATGTGGAAGGCGTCGATGATCTCCACGCCGGCGCGCGGGTCATGCCTGGGCAGGCGCTCAAGCAATTCGACCCGCTCGGCGTTGACCTGATGGGCCTCGCGCAGCCGCCCGCCAGCGTCGAGTGCCGCCGACGACGGCGTCGAGCGCGCCGCTGATCAGCACCGGATCGCCGGTCAGCCGGGCGGCTTGCAGCGCCTTGGTCGCCAGCTCCAGCTCAGGCACGGTCTTCTCCTGTCTGCGCGATCCAGGCAGCGGCAGCGGCCAGGTGGGCAGCAGCGGCCGACGCGCCCGGCCGGGCACCGTTGCCGCCTCCTCGAGCATCGCGCTGAAGCCGGTCGTGCGGGATCTCGGCCGGGAACTCGGCGGCGAACCGGTCGGCGATCGTGACCGCGTACCCGAGAAGCGGCCCCAGCCCGCCGGTCACCGGCCGCATTGGATTGCTGGCCGAAGCGATCAGCAGGTCAAACGCTTGCTGGCCGCGCCCGGTGGCCATGGCGACGTCGGCCGCCATCCTCAGGTCGAACGCGGCCTGAGCCGGAGTCGCGGCCAGCGCCGCAGCGGTCCGGTAATGCTCGCGGGCCTCGTTCATGAACCGCCGCGCGTAAGCAAGATGCCCAAGCGACCGGGCCAGCCGATGCCGCACAGCGGTACCCGCGCCTGCCCAGGCCCGCCCGAGCCGCCAGGCCATCGAACAGCATCCGCCCCGCCCGCCGCATCCGACCCACGCCCCGCGCCCGCCCCAAACCGCACCATTGCGCTCACGCCCCGCGCCCGCGCCCACGCGGCGCGCTAGCCCCGAACCCAGCATCCGCCCGCGCCCCGTGCCCGCCCCGCGGACACTGTGGGGCTCGCGGGTGAGCAGGGCGGCCCGGAGTCGTCGGCGATGGTGTCGAAGGCCGCGCGCCAGGGCGGTCGGCTTCGACTCGCCGCTCAAGGTCGGCGGCGACGCCGGCGGCCCAGCGAAGGTGGGCGTCCCGGATCGAGGGCGCCTCCCTCGCTGTCGGACAGCCGGTCCACGGCGTAGGCCCTGATCGTCTCGAGCATCTGCCAGCGGCTGCCCTCCGGCCCGTGCCGGTGGATCAGCAGGCTCTTATCGGTCAGCCGGCCGACCAGATCGGCGACCGTGCCCCGGTCGCTGTGTCCCGGCCCGGCGACCGCTACCGCGGCGTCCAGGTCGAACCCGCCGATGAAGACCCCGGCCCGCCGGAACATCACTCGCTCGTCGTCATCGAGCAGGTCGTGGCTCCAGTCGATCACCGCGCGCAGCGACCGGTGACGCTCGTGCGCCCCTCGGCTCCCCGAGAGCAGGCGCAGATGGTCGTCGAGCCCGGCCAGCAGGCCGTCGACGCCCAGCGAAGCACTGCGAGCCGCCGCGAGCTCGATTGCCAGCGGGATCCCGTCCAGCCGGGCGCACACCTGGCTGATCACCTCGGCCGCGCCGGCGAACCCCGGATCGCTCGCCGTAGCCCGGTCCACGAACAGCGCCTCGGCCTCGCCGCCATCAAGCGACAGCGGCGGAACGGCGACGATGGTCTCGCCCGGGATGGCGAGCCGTTCCCTGCTGGTCGCCAGGATCGTCAGCTCGGCACAGTTGGCCAGCAGCTTTTCCACGAGCGGGGCTACGACGTCGAGCAGGTGCTCGCAGTTGTCGAGCACGAGCAGCGTGCGGCCCGCGGAGAGGTACTCGTGCAATGCGGAGTCCAGTGACCGGCCCGGCCCCTCGGTCACGCCGAGCAGTGCCGCTACTGACTGGCTGATGAAACCCTGGCGAGCGGGCACCAGGTCAGCAAACACCGCACCGGCCGGATACCGGGCGGCCGCAGCTCGGCGGCCCTTGCCGCCAGCCTGGTCTTTCCGACCCCGCCCGGCCCGACCAGGCTCACCATCCGGCTGCCGCTGAGCGCCGCCAGCACCGTGGCCTGCACGGCTTAGCGGCCCACGAAGCTGGTCCGCGCCGCCGGCAGCCCGACGACCTGGCCGGTGCCCGCGCGCCCGGTGCCGCTCGCGGCCGAGGCCGGGGCCGGGATCTGGCCGCTCCGGTGTCAGCAGCGGTCGCCAGCAGTTCGAGGTCGGCGCCGGACAGGTCAAGCGCTTCGGCGATGATCCGCACGGTAGAAAGCCTGGGTGCCCGGCGCCGCCCTTGCTCGATCGCCGCGATGGTGGCAGGGCTGATCCGGCATCGCTCAGCGAGAGCCTCCTGGGTGAGGCTGCCCGCGACCCTGAACCTGCGCAGCAATTCGCCAAAGGAATCGGTCATTGCAGGGAATCCCCACTTCCTCGCCGTGAGTCTAAAGCACCGTCTACGACGGGCCAACCCCCGTCAGGACGCACGGGGCTGAGCCCGTTAGCGAGGCGTAATCTGGGTCGCGTGGACTTCAGCCCGGAGTTGCGGGATGGCGTGATGAGCGGCGACATCACCGTGTCAGTCCGGCTGTGGCAGCGGCCCCGGGTCAAAGTCGGCAACCGGTACCCGGTCGGTGCCTCTTACATCGAGATCGACTCGATCGAACTGCTGCCGTTCGGCTTGATCGATCCCGCCGACGTCCGCCGATCCGGCGAGCCCGACCTGGCGACGCTGCGGAAGCGAGCCGCTCACGCTGGGCCGATCGACGAGGAGACGCTCGTCTACAGGATCGAATTTCACGTGGTCTAGCCGGTCGGGGCTTGGAGCCGGTGCGGGTGCACGCGCCTGTTAGCGGTGCGCGCCGTGCCTCGGCGCGGGTCGCGGTTGGCGCCTGCCCTGCACGTCCGCCCGCGTGATCGCCAGGTAGGCGACGCCGATCGCGATGAGAACCGTGAGAATCAGGCTCACCCGCCCGTCGCCCCAGCCAAGGCCGCCGACGCTGACCGGCTTGCCCAGCCAGTCGGCGAAGGATGCGCCGAGCGGCCTGGTGACGACGTAAGCGAACCAGAACGTCAAGATCGAGTTCCAGCTTGAGCCAGCGATAGCCAATCGCCGGAATGACGATGATCACCGCGAACAGGACAATGGAGTAGTCGTAGCCGAGACCGAACGTCGTCGCCGTCAGGTCGCCTACGGCGGTGCCCATCGCGAAGGTAGCGACCACCGCGGCCCAGTAGAAGAGCTTCCCGGCGCGTCGTGTCGACGCTGTGGATCGACAGCGTCCGCTCGGTCCGCTGCCAGGTCACGAACACCGCGGCAAGTACCACCGCGTACAGAATCGATGACGCGATATAAGGCACGTGGAACCCGACGTGCAGCACATCCGCGGCCATCGTGCCGAACACGCCGACCATGACCACCGCGAGCCAGTAGGTCCAGGCCAGGTACCGGCGCATGGACAACTGCAGCGCACAGCGCGACGACGAACCCGATGAATCCGAGGCCGACGGCCACCACCGGATTCATGATGTGCACCATGAAGTCCGAAGTCGACTCGCCCATAGCGGTCGACAGCGCCTTGATGATCCAGAAGTAGGCGGTGATCTCGGGAACCCGCAGCGCCCCTCGCGTTACCAGCGCGGAAAAGCGCTGCTCCTGCCGATCCGATTGATCGGGCTCACGAGGCAGAGCGCGGTGACCACTCGGTGCGTACTGATCCATGGCCGATCAAGCCGTCCTATCCGCAAAGGTTTGCAGCCGTCCGCCCGGAAGTATAGGCGGCAGCGTCAGATCACATCCGGGGAAACGACGGCAACCCAGGTTTAGTTGCACCGGAGGCCCGGCGGCCCGTGCACCCGGTGCGGGCGCTAGAAGCGGTGCCTGGTGTGACTGAACGGGTCTTTGCCGAATGCCAGCACCTTGGCCGGCCGGACGGCGAACACCAGGATCGTCTCGGCTTGCGGCCCGCCTTCCGCGTCGCCGAACCCGCCTTCGCGCACCGCATACTGCCACCTGCCGTCCCACTTGCCGGTCCACGCCTGCGCGAGGCTGGTGAGCGCCGGGGTATCGGTGACCCGGACGGCGTCTCCCTCGACCACGACATCCAGCCCGCTGTTCCAGTCATCGCGGCCCGTTGTCAAGATCACGTGCGGGTTGCCGCGCAGGTTGACGGCCTTCTGCTCGGCCGGGCCGGTGCAGAAGTGCAGTGCTCCGCCCGCCCAGACCGCGACCAGGGGCGTGACGTGCGGCCGGCCGTCGGCGCGAACCGTCGTGATCCAGAACAACTCGGCCGCTTCGAGCGCGCGCCGCGTCTCGTCCCATCCGGTCGCGACCGCTCTCGGGTCGCTGAACCGCTCGTCCAGGCTGGTCAGCGGCAAAGTCATAAGTCCTCCTCAGGCAGCTGATTAATATCCCGGCAAGGCCCCGGTATGCGACCCGCAGGCTGATCTTGGCCATTGCTAACATCAATGCCGATGACGGATATCCCCGATCAGGCCGAGCACACTCGTCACACTCGTGCGGCATACGACCGCCTGGCGGCTGTCTGGTCGGCCACCACCGACGACGGGCCATTTAACGGGCTGCTGGAACGCCCCGCACTGCGAGCGCTCGTGCCACCGAACCTAGCAGGAGCCACTGTGCTCGACGCTGGTTGCGGCTCGGGCACCCAGGTCCGCTGGCTGCTCGATCAGGGCGCCGACGCGTTCGGCATCGACGTGAGCCCGAAGATGATCGACCAGGCGCGGCAGCGCTGCGGTGGTCAGGGCCGGTTCTTCGTAGCCGACCTGGCCACGCCGCTGTCCCTTGAGCCGGGCTCGCTCGACGGGGTCACCTGCTCGCTGGCCCTGCACTACGTACGCGACTGGAGCGTGCCGCTCGGCTCGTTCGCTTCGGCGCTGCGCCCGGGCGGCTGGGCAGTCATCTCCCTGGATCATCCATTCGGCCCGCGGCTGCCAGGCCAGCGCGGTGGCTACTTCGACACCGAACTCGTCACCGACAGCTGGCGGAAGGCTGATGTCGAGGTCACGCAGCAATTCTGGCGCCGGCCGCTGTCGGCGACACTCGACGCGTTCGCCGATGCGGGGTTCATGGTCGACCGGGTCGCCGAGCCGCAGCCATCGGCGCAGGCCCGTGAGCGTTTCCCCGGGCAGCTCACGCCGCTGGTCGGCGTGCCGACGTTCATCGTGTACCGCCTCTGGCTCAAAGCCTGAGATCCGGCACTGATTGTTGGCGCGCGCTGGTCGATGGTGCGGGTGCGGCGGGGCCAGGAAGCCCGCGGCGTGAGCAGCGTGGCCCTTCCTGTTGCTGTTGCGGGCGGTCCGGGTGAGCAACGTGGCCCTTCCTGCTGTCGCACCGCGCCCGGCCGCGTCGTCGTCAACGAACTGGGCTAATTCCGACCGCTGAACGCCCAGGTCGCCGCAAAGTCCGTGGTCACGCCGGCTCTAGATAGCGGGCGAGCCCGGCCAGCATCTCCTCGCTACCTTCCTTGCGCAGCACCGGCGCCTGCGCTCCGTCAATGCCGTCGAGATAAGCCCCTTGCTCGGTATAGGTCAGCGCGGTGCCCTCGCCGTCCTTAGCGAATTCGATTGTCGTGACCGACACCGAGATCCGCACGTCGTTCGCGTACATCTCGTAGGTGTAAATGATCCGCTGGTCAGGGACGATGTCATAGTAGATGGCGTCGTAGCGGTAGGTAGTGTCCTGCCACTTGTTGCTGAACCGTTCCCGCCCGCCGACCCTGAAGTCGAACGCAGAGTCGGTCGGGCCAGCACCATCCGCCGACTCGATGCCGCCGGTGTCGCCCCAGATGTTCTTGGCTTCCTCGGAGGCGAAAGCGGCGAACACGCGCGGCGCATCCGCCGGATAGGTCCGCTCGATGGTGAAGGTGTCGTGGATCACCGAGCGCTCATTCATGGCTATCTCCTCTAGTCGGTGGAAAATCAGGGTTGTCGGCGAGGAGTTCGCCGAGCCGGTCGAGCTTGCGTTCCCACATGGAGCGACGCTGTGCGATCCAGTGCTCGGCGGAGCTCAGCACAGCAGGATTCAGGCTGCAAGTACGCGTGCGGCCGACCTTGCGGGACTGCACGAGCCCGCTGGCCTCAAGCACCTGCACATGCTGGACGACAGCTGCCAGCGTCATCGACAGCGGCCTGCCGAGCTCGCTCACTGAGGCAGGCCCCAGCGTCAGCCGCTCAAGCATCAGCCGCCTGCCCGGATCAGCCAGCGCCTGGAACACCCGGTCGAGGTCCGGCTCAGCCAGTTGGTCAAGCATGTACTTAAGTATTCACTGACGCGAACCAAAGTCAAGCAATTGCTTCAGTATTTGGGCTTGCCATCCCTGAGCCGTTGCTGGCGGGTCAGCCGGACGGGTCAGCAGGCTTGCGGGCTATGAAGACCAGTTCCTTGCCGGGGCGATCGGGGGCGTCTCTGACCTCATCAAGGACAAAGCCCGCGCCGGCCAGCGAGGCGGTTACCTCGTCCTTCGTGCGGAACCGCAGGCTTGAGGTCGGCGTGAGCCGCAGGCCATCGGCTTCGAAGTGGTAGGTACCGCTGAAGGTCACCAGCCCGTCGCTGACCTCGGTCAGCTCGAACCAGGTCTCGAGGCCGCCGATGCCGGGGATGATGGTGCGCTGGTAGGACTGGTCACGGTTCCAGCCGAGCCATGATTTCCCCGCGGGGTCGCGGGTCTCGAAGATCAGCCGCCCGCCTGGCCGCAAGACGGCGAGCGCCCCTCGCAACGCCGCGTCCCAGTCCTTCGCGGCCACGATTTCCTGCGCCACATTGGCGGTCATCGTTGCCAGGTCAGCTTGCAGTGGCGGCAGGTCGGCCGCGTAGCCGTGCACCCAGTGCACGAGGCCCGCGCCCGGCTTGGCCCGGGCAACGTCGAGTGAGGCGGCCGATGGGTCGACCGCTGTCACCGTGAGCCCGCGGCTGGCGAGCAGGCAGGCGAACGTGCCGGTGCCGCAGCCGATGTCCACCACGCTCTGCGCGCCGAACTCGGCGGCCATCGCCGCGTAGACCTCCAGGTCGCCCCGGTCGGTGTAGAGCAAGTCGTAAAGCTGGGCGAGCCGCTTGTCGGCGAATTCTTGATCAGCCACGAAGGCACCGTAGATAACTGCCGTGGCCAGCCGCAACGAATTATTTCAGCCTGCGGTGCAGAGCACAGGCCGGCAGGCAGGTCACGGCTTGTAGCCGACGCCGCCCCAGCTGGAGATCTCGATGCGAGGCTCGCGATCGTTGGGGTCGGGCCGCCACCGGTTGAGCGGAACCACGCCGGGCTCGAGCAACCGCAGGCCGTCGAAGAACCGGGTGACCTCGGACTGGGTCCTGTTTGTCTGCGAAGTCGGGAGATTGGTGTCGTAGGTGCGGGCAGCTTCCGCGGCCGCTTCGGGGTCGACGTCGCTAGCCGGATGGGAGATGACCAGGAAGCTGCCGGGCGCCAGGGCGTCAACCAGCCGGCTCACGACCTGATAGGGCAGGTCGGCATCCGGGATCATGTACAGAATTCCCAGCAGCATGACGGCCATGGGCTGGCCGAAGCCGATTGTCCGCGCCGCCTCGTCCAGGATCTTGTCCGGGTCCCGCAGGTCAGCGTGCAGGTAGGCAGTGGCGCCTTCCGGGCGGCTCACCAGGATCGCGCGGGCGTGCGCGAGCACAGAAGGATCATTGTCGACGTAGACGATCCGGCTTTCCGGGGCGATTCGCTGCGCGACTTCGTGCGTGTTGTCGAGATTCGGCAGACCTGTCCCTATGTCGAGGAACTGGCGGATGCCAGCCTCGGCCGCGAGGTGTCTGGTCGCCCGCCCCAGGAAGGCACGGTTGGCACGCACGTTGGCTAGCAGCGCGGGCTTGGCCGCCGCCAGCTTCGCGGCTACCTGCCGGTCGACCGCGAAATTGTCCTTGCCGCCGAGCAGCGCGTCGTAGACCCGGGCCGGGTTCGCCCTGGAGGAATCACTTGCCTCAAGGCCAGGACGGACTTGCGTCCTGGAGAGTGCTTCCTGCGGCCTGCCTGCTTTGTCCATGACATCCCTTGCTGCGCCAAAGAGGTCACATGTGGTTGCTCTACTACACTTCCGGCCAACACTATCCCGCCAGCCCATCCGGGCCGCCTGTGCCGGTCCCCGGTCCAGGTTGTACCCTCTCGAATCGTGATCATCAGGCCTGCCACCGAGCATGACTGGCCACTGATCTACCCGTTCTACGCGGCGATCATGGCTGAAGGACGGACGTATGCCTTCCCCGAGGGACAATCACTCGATGAGGCCCGGCCGTGGTGGATGGAACAGCCGCCAGGCCACACCGTGGTCGCGGTCAGCGATGGCATCGTAGTCGGCTCCGCGAAAATGGGTCCCAACCGGCCCGGCCGCGGGGCGCATGTGGCGACGGCTTCCTTCCTGGTCGATCCCGCCAGGCAAAGCCGGGGCGCGGGGCGCGCGCTCGGTGAGTATGTCGTCGGCTGGTGCCGGGATGCGGGGTTCGCGAGCATCCAGTTCAATGCGGTGGTCGAGACCAATGCCGCCGCGGTGCACCTGTGGCAGTCACTCGGGTTCGAGATCATCGGCACCGTGCCCGGGGCCTTCGACCACCCCGAGCACGGCCGGGTCGGCCTGCACATCATGTACCTGCGGCTCAGATCATGAGGCCCAGGCCGCCGTCGACCACGAGGGTTTGGCCGGTGGCGTAGGACGTGCTGATCATCGCCAGGCACGCGTCGGCTATGTCCTCGGCCGTGGCCACCCGGTGCAGCGGAGCGACGAGTTCCACGCCTGCCTTGCGGTCGTGCCAGTCCTTCGTCCACGGCGTCGCGACCAGGCCGGGCGCGACGGCGTTGACCCGGACCCCGCCGCCCGCATGCTTGGCCATGATCGAGGTGAGGTGATCGAGAGCGGCCTTCGACACCGCATAGGGCAGCGAACTGCCCGTCTGCCGGGTGCCCGCCAGCGAGGTGATGTTGACTATCCACCCGTCGCCAGCTTCCCGCAGCAGCGGCAGTGCGGCCTGGCTGACCAGGAAAGTCCCGATGACGTTGGTACGCAGCACCCTCTCCCAGTGCTCGACCCTGACCGAGTCAAGGTCCTCGATCGGCACGTCCACAGTGACCCCGGCGTTGTTGACCAGCCCGTCGAGGCGTCCCCACCGCTGCTGGGCGGTCCCCACCAGGGCGGCGGCCGTAGCGGGATCGCCGATGTCACCCTGCACGTACACCGCGTCGGTCAACTCGTCGGCGATGCGCTGGCCCGCCTCCGCTGACGACCCCGAGTTCACCACGATCCCGGCGCCGAGGCCGTCGAGCCTGCGGGCGATCGCCGCCCCGATGCCGCTCGACGATCCGGTGACGATGACGGCCTTACCGGTCAGATCCACGCCTATCCCCATTCAGCAGCTAATACGTGCTGAGAAGCATATTGTGCAGGCTCGGATCCGGGGCTGAGCTGGGCGCTCCGCCGGCGCCAGCCGTCGCCGGGCGGAGCGCCCAGCGCTTATCGGCGGCCCCGGCCGAAGTAGCTGGCCCGCAGGCGGTCGAGCAGGATCGCGACGCCGAGCACGCTGCCTTGCACGACCTGCTGGTAGTACGGGCTGACGTGCAGCGCGAGCAGGCCGTTGGCGATGATCTCCAGCAGGATCGCGCCGGCGGCGACGCCGATGATCCGGCCCTCGCCGCCGAACAGCGAGGCACCGCCGACGACGGCGGCCGCGATCGCGATCAGCTCCCAGCCGGGGCCGACCGACGGGTCGGCGACGTTCAGCCTGCCGATCACCAGGATGCCGACGACTCCGGCCAGCGCGGAACTGGCGACGTACGCGGACGTGATCCGCCGGTCGATCGGGATCCCGGCCAGCCTCGCCGCCTCCTTGTTCCCGCCGACCGCGTAGATCTGCCGGCCGATGTAGGTCCGTTCCATCACGAACCAGGCGACCACGCACGGCGCCGAGGAAGAACAGCGCCGGCACCGGGACCTCGTGAATGTAAAACGAGCTCAGGTCGCTGAAGATCGGATCGATGCCGTTGATCGGCAAGCCGCTGGTGATCGCGAGCGCGAGGCCCTGCGCGACGGTGAACGTCACCAGCGTGATGACGAACGGCGGCACCTTCAGCCTGGTCACCATCGTGCCGTGCCAGAATCCGATCGACGGCGCAGATCACGATGGTCAGACCGATCGCCACCGGCCCGGCAGCCCCTCGTTGACGTTGAAGAACGCGGCGAAGATCCCGGCCAGGCCGGCCAGCGCGCCGACCGACAGGTCGATCCCGCCGGTCAGGATGACCAGTGACTCGCCGACGGCGAGGATGCCGACCTGGGCCAGGTCGCGGCCCATGACCTGCAGGTTGCCGACGCTGGCGTAGGTCGGCGCGTTGATCGCGATGACGATGAACACCACCACGCAGGCGATGATCACGCCTGCCTCCGGCGACTCGGCCAGCTTGCGCAGCAGCCGGGTCGACGGCGCTGCGCTGCCGGCTCGGGATCGGCCGGCACGTCCGGGGGCGCGAGCGTACCCGAGCGCTCATGCTGAGGCTCCGTTCTTGATTGAGGCTCCGTTCGGTGAACCCGAGGGCCAGCCGTCCTGGCGGCGGCGGTCATGATCCGTTCCTTGGTCGCCTCGTCGTGGTCGATGACCTCGACCATCCGGCCGTGGTTCATCACCGCGATCCGGTGGCAGATCAGCAGCAATTCCTCCAGCTCGGAGGAGGCGACCAGCACCGCCATGCCGCCCTCGGCGGCCCGGTCGATCAGCTCGTAGATCTCCGCCTTCGCGCCGACGTCGACGCCGCGCGTCGGCTCGTCGAGCAGCAGCAGCCTGGGATCGGACGGCGAAAGCCCGGCCGAAGACGGCCCGCTGCTGATTGCCGCCGGACAGCGAGCTGATCGGCTGGTCGACCGACTGCATCCGGACGTTGACGCTCGACGCGATCTTGACCGCCTCGTCGCGCTGCCGCCGGGGCGCGAGCAGCCAGCCGCGGCTGATCCGGCGCAGGATTGACACGGTGACGTTGGCCCGGATCGGCGCGAACGGCACCAGCGACTGCTCCTTGCGATCCTCGGGGATCAGCGCGATCCCGGCCGCGGCGCCGTCGCCGGGGCTGCCTGGGCGCGTAGGCGCTGGCCGCCCAGCCACATCGTGCCGCCGGTGGCCGGCTGAGCCCCCGCGATGGTGTGGATCAGCCGGCTGCGGCCCGAACCCATCAGCCCGGCGACGCCGAGGATCTCGCCCGCCCGCATCTCGAGGTCCACCGGGCCGAGGCCGTCGGCGGTCAGGCCCTGCAGCCCGCAGGATCACCGCGCCGTCCGGCGGCGGCGCGGTCGGCTTGCCATGGGTGATCTCGCCGCCGACCATCTCGCGGATCAGCCGCTCCTCGGACGCCTCCGCCGGCCTGAGGTCGGCGACCAGGCGACCGTTGCGCAGCACCAGGATCCGGTCGCTGACCGTCGAGCACCTCGTCGAGGCGGTGCCCGATGAACAGGACCGTGCCGCCCTGCTCGGCCAGCTGCCGCGCCAGGTTCATGACCAGTTGCGCTTCGACCGGGCCGAGCGAGGAGGTCGGCTCGTCGAGGATCAGCAGCTTGGGCTCACGGCCCCAGGCCTTGGCGATCTCGATCATCTGCCGGGCGGGCACCGGCAGGGTCCGGACTTCGCGCTGGACGCCGATCGAGCCTGTCGGGCAGGCCGATCTCCGCCAGCATGGCCTGCGGCTTCGGCCCGCTGGGCCGGCCGGTCGACCAGAAAGCGCCGCGATGAGTTGCGCGGGCGCCGGCCGAGCAGCAGGTTCTCGGTCACCGAAAGCTGGCCGACCAGCGGGAATTCCTGGGAGACCAGGGCCACGCCGAGCTGGGCAGCGGCCGCGGTTGATCCGAGCGCCAGCCGCTGCCCGTCGATCTCGATCTCGCCGCCGTCCGGCAGGACCGATCCGGCCAGCGTCGCCCATCAGCGTGGATTTGCCGGCGCCGTTCTCGCCGACGACGCCGATCACCTGGCCGGCGTTCAGGTCCAGCTCCGGCAGGTCGAGGACCTTAACCGGGCCGTAGGACTTGTGCACGCCCCGCAGCCGCGCGGTGACCGCGCGGCTGGGGACGTCCTGCAGGAACGGTCATTCGTCAGCCGATTCCGAGCGAACTCAGCAGGGAGTTGTAGGCGCTGAGGTCGGACTGGGTGACGAGGCCGACACCGGAGCTGAGGGTAGAGCCGTCAGAGGACAGGTACGGCTTGACGATCGCCGCTGGTGGCGGCCTTGCCGATTACCTTCTCCGCCGCGAGGATGAACGCGCCGGTGTAGCCCTGCTCGAACGGCATCTGCACGACCGTGCCGGAGATGACGCCTGACTGGATGAACCCGAGCGTCTGCGCGTCCGAGTCGTCGGAGATGATGTGGACCGTGCTGGTCTTGCCAGCCGACTTGACCGCCTGGGCGAGCGCGGGGCCGTCGTAGGAGTACACGCCGTAGAGGCCGTTGACATCCGGGTTGTTCGCCAGGATGGTCTCCGCGTCCGACGTGGCGGTGCTGGCCTGAAAGGTTGTCGTTGACCTTCTGCACGACCTTGATGTTCGTGCCCTTCAGCGCGGCCTCGAAGCCCGCGATGCGCTGGGTGGCGTTGGCCGCGGTCAGCGAGCCGACCAGGACCGCAACCTGCCCGGTGCCGCCGAGCACTTCCTTCATCGCCGTGCCAGCGGTGAAACCGGCAGTTTCGTTCGGGGTGCCAAGGTAGAGCGACGAGGCGGCGGTGCCGGGCAGCGGCGAGTCGATCGCCAGGACGAAGAGCCCGTTCTTCACGTCGGTCGCGATCGCGCCCTTAGCTGCCGCCGGGTCGATCGCGGAGATCGAGTAGCCGGTAATGCCCTGGGAGCGCAAGGTCTCCAGTTCGGAGTCCTGCTCGCTCAGCTTGCCGTTCGGCGGGGCGAAGAAGGTGCACTTGCTGCTGGCAAGGCCCAGGGCGGCGCAGCCCTTCTGGAAACCGACCTGACCAGCCTTCCAGTAGTCGGCGGCGACGTTCGACCACCATCGCGATATTGACGGCGGACAGGCTCTTGCCCTTCATCGCGGCCTTGAGAGCGGCATCCAGCTTGGCGAGATTGGACTGGTTGAACGTGATGGTGCCAGTCAGCGCGACGGAACTCGGCGAGGCGCTGGCGCGCTGGAGCTGGAGGAGCCAGCGGGCTCGGAGGAGCTGCTCGACCCGGTCGGGCTCTTGGAGCAGGCCGCAAGCAGCGTCAGTAGTGCGACCGCCGAGCACGGCGGCGATGGAGCGGGACTTCTTACGGATCATTGCTGTGCCTTTCTTGCGGGTGGGTTTGGTGCGCCTTTCTGATGTGCAGGGGTGATCAGAACCCCTGAGCAAGCCGGTAGTACGCCTGGTTCCAGCGGAGTCCGTCGCGGAACCGGCGGATTGTGGTGTCGGCGTCGATGATCAGCAGTTCGACGCCGAGCATGTCGGCGAGCAGCGGCAGCGGCCTCGGTGCCGACCGCGGCGGACAGGACGGTGTGGTGCGGGCCGCCGGCCGTCAGCCACGCCTCGGCCGAGGTGCGCCAGTCCGGCCGCGGCCGCCAGACCGCGCGGGCGACCGGGAGCCGCGGCAGCGGCTCAGGCGGCGGGACCACGTCGATCTCGTTGGCAACGAGCCGGAACCGGTCCCCCAGGTCGGCCAGGCCGACGACGACGCGCCGGGCCGGGCGCCGCGTCGAAGACCAGCCGCACCGGGTCGTCCCGGCCGCCGATGCCGAGCGGATGGATCTCGCACGACGGCGTCCCCGCCGCGATCGACGGGCAGACCTCGAGCATGTGCGCGCCGAGGATGAGCTCCTGCCCGGGCTCCAGGTGGTAGGTGTAGTCCTCCATGAACGAGGTGCCGCCGGCCAGGCCGCCGGACATCGCCTTCAGGGTGCGCAGGAGCACGGCCGTCTTCCAGTCGCCCTCGCCGCCGAAGCCGTAGCCGTCGGCCATCAGCCGCTGCACGGCCAGGCCGGGAAGCTGGCGCAGGCCGCCGAGGTCTTCGAAGTTCGTGGTGAACGCGCCGAAGCCGCCGGCGGTACAGGAAGTCGCGCAGCCCCAGCTCGATCCGCGCGGCGTAGCGCAGGGACTCGTGCCGGGCGCCGCCGCGCCGCAACTCGGCGGCGACGCGGTAGGTGTCCTCGTACTCGGTGACCAGCTCGGTCGACTCGCTCGTCGGCGGCCGCATCGACGGCGGCCACCAGGTCGTTGACCCCGTAGGTGTTGACCGAGACGCCGAACTGGGCCTGCGCGGCGACCTTGTCGCCCTCGGTGACGGCGACGTCGCGCATGTTGTCGCCGAACCGGCCAGCTTCAGGCTGCGCAGCTCGGTCCGGCCGACCGCGGCCCGGGCCCAGGTGGCGATCCGGGCCGGTGACGGCCGGGTCGCTGACATGGCCGGCCACCGTGGTGCGGGCCAGGCCCGAGCCGGGTCTGGATGTAACCCGAACTCGCGGTCGCCGTGGGCGGCCTGGTTCAGGTTCATGAAGTCCATGTCGATGCTCGCCCACGGCAGGTCGACATTGGCCTGCGTGTGCAGGTGCAGCATCGGCTTGGCCAGGGCGCTGAGCCCGGCGATCCACATCTTGGCCGGGGAGAACGTGTGCATCCACGTGATCACGCCGACGCAGCCGTCGCAGGAGTTAGCGTCCAGGCACGCCCGCCGATCGCGTCGGCATCGGTGAGGACCGGCTTCCACACCACCCGGACGCCCAGACCGTCGGCGGCGTCCAGCGCCTGCGCGATCCGCTGCGACTGATCGGCGACCTGCCGCAGCGTCTCCTCGCCGTACATGGCCTGGCTGCCGGTCAGGAACCAGACTTCGCCGTGCTTGGGTGGGTCGTCACATAGTCTCCAGGCTCCGGGTATGCGGTGCGGTGCGCTAATTGTTAGCGCTAACTTTTACGATCGTCAATACCTCTTTGTCGGAAGAAAGCTTGGCGAAGGCCTTCTACTGGGTTGATAGAGGTTGATATATCCGGTGATACTGGACAACCTGTTGGAGGCAACCCGCACTGACCGGCGAGGGGATCCGTTGCGCAACTGTTAACGTTCATATTTGATAGCGGGGGTACCGAGGCGGCTCGGTTGACGGTGCTGGCGGTTGACCGAACACCTGCGGCCAACTGGGTCGCGCTGAGCTGTAAGGACCCTTATCAGTTCTGATGGGCAGCGCCGCTACAGTTGGGGTGCAGCCTGATCTGCCCGAACAGCACCCGAGTGAGGATGGACGTGGTCAAGCCCGCCCGCGAGCCGGCGATGACGGACGTCGCCAAGCTGGCCGGCGTCTCCCATCAGACGGTGTCCCGGGTGCTCAACGGCCACCCCAACGTCCGCAGCAGGACCCGCATCCGGGTCCAGGCGGCGATCGAGGAGCTCGGCTACCGGCCCAACCGGGCCGCCCGCGTCCTGGCGACCGGAACCTCTCAGGTCATCGGCTTCGTCTCGCGTTCCTCGACCCTCTACGGCCCGGCGTCGATGGTGACCGCCCTGGCCGAGGCGGCGCTGCAGCACGGGTTCACGGTCAACGTCGAGAGCGTCCGCACGCTTGACCGCAAGCCGGTCGCCGACGCGATCAGCCGCCTGCTTGACCAGCGCGTCGCCGGCCTGGTGGTCATCGTGCCGGTCGAGTCGGCCAACGACGCGCTCGACGACCTGCCAGAAGACATCCCGCTGGTGAACGTCGACGGCGACCCGCGACGGCCGACCGAGCTGGTCACCGTGGACCAGGAGGCCGGCGCCAGGGCCGCCACCACCCACCTGCTCGAGGCCGGGCACCGGACGGTCTGGCACGTATCGGGCCTGGCAACTGGTTCGACAGCCAGGGCCGGATCGCCGGCTGGCAGCAGGCCCTGACCGACGCCGGCGCTGACATCCCGCCGGTGATGCCGGGCGACTGGTCGGCGGCGTCCGGCTACCAGGCGGGCCAGATCCTGGCCAGGATGAACGACGTGACCGCGGTATTCGCCGCCAACGACCATCTCGCCCTGGGCATCCTGCGCGCGCTGCACGAGAAGGGCCAGCGGGTGCCGGAGGACATCAGCGTGGTCGGCTTCGACGACGTGCCCGAGGCGGCTTACTTCATCCCGCCGCTGACCACGATCCGCCCGGACTTCGACGCGGTAGCAGCCGCCAGCCTCGACCTGCTGATCGCCCAGATCCGCGAGGGCCACCGCCTGGGCGACCGCCGGATCCTCGCGCCCACGCTGGTCAAGCGCGAGAGTGTCGCACCCCCGAGAATTCATTTCGAGCCTGAAAATCGGTGGCACTCCGGGCAGTACGCGACCACCCGGAGTGCCGACCGCCGGCTGCTAGATCACGGCACAGACCAGTGCTGGTTGGTGCCGCCGTTGCAGGTCCACAGCACCAGCTGAGTGCCGTTCGTCGGTGTTGGAGGCGGGATCGTCGAGGCACTTGCCTGAGGACGGGTTCACGAGTTCCCCGTTCTCCGCCACCCACTGCTGGTTGGCGCCGCCGTTGCAGGTCCACCATTCGATGAGCGTGCCGTTCGCGGTAGCGGCGCCGGTGATGTCCATGCAGCCGCCGTCGATCTGGAGCGTCCCGTTAGTGGCGACGGTCCAGTTCTGGGCGGCGGTGTTGCCGTCGCAGGTCCACATCTGGATCTTGTTGCCAGGCGTGGCGGCGGCGTTGTTGTTGTCGACGCAGGAGGAGGCCGCGTCACCCGCGACGATGGTGCCGGTGGCGCCGGTGCCCGAGCTTGTCAGCGCGTAGCCGACGGAGACGATGTTGGCCTCGACGGAGTTGTCGGCGGCGTCGGTCGGGAAAGCCGGCGGTCATGACGCCCTCGAAGAACGACCCGGCGGAAGCGTTGCTGTTGTCGCCGCCGACGCCGAGGATGATCGCGCCCTCCTGGTGCATCGGCGTGTAGCCGCCGATGTTGGGCAGCGCGCCGCTGTACCAGGTTGTCAGCCCTCCGGAGTCGGAGTTGCCGCCCTTGATCGCGTAGGTTGTCGTGCCGTTGTTCTTGACCAGGGCAGTGACGAACGTGCTGGCGTTGCCGTCGTTGTTGGGGTTGTTGCCGTTGCCGCCGGAGAACAGGCCGTTCTCCATGTCGGCCTGCACCCACGGCCCGCGGCCCGTGCAGGTCGGGAACCAGCACAAGGTGCCGAAGTAGACAGCGTCCATGTGGCCGTTGCCGTTGTCACGGTTGTTGGTCTCGGCGTTGCCGTAGTCGAAGCAGCAGCCGCTGTTGACGTGCGTGCCGCTCGCCACCATGTAGGCGCCTTGCGGTGCCGCGCCGGTCGCGATTCCGCTGGTGGCGTCGTCACGGTAACCGACCCCGGGCGACACGAAGACGCCGTAGACCTTGTGGCCGCCTGCCATGACCGGCAGCGCCGCCGCGTTGGCTCCGACGTCCGCGCCAGCGTTCCCGCCTGCCGGGCCGATCGTCAGGTTGTTGTGCTTCGAGGTCTGGTCGAAGATCTCGGTGATGGTGCAGGTCGTTCCCGCGCAGAACGAGTCCTGCGCTGCCGCGTTGGCGTAGCCGCCAGCGGCGAGCGTGCTGATGTTCGTCGTGGTGCCGTCGGATGCGCGCCTGACCTGGTACAACGGTCCGTTGTAGGCTGCGAAGAGCGCCCTGGTGGTGCTATGGGCGGCGACGCAGGGCGTGCCGGCCGCGGCGTAGAGGTCGCACGGGAGCATCGTGGCGGCCTGTGACGGCACGCCGGGGACGAACAGCATGCCCGCGGTGAGAGCGGTAGCGGCGCCCGTTAAAACCAGCGCTTGCCGCAACCGCATGAATCGTGACCGGACGGTCATCATGAGACTCTGCCCTCCTGGTGAGCGTTCATGAAGCAGCGCTAACACACAGTTGTCCTTCCGACCTCCACGGGAGCCCCAGAAGGGCCGGCTGGCGTGCAGGTTCTTCCATGGAAGGCTGTTTGTTAGCGTTAACAACAACTTGTGGTCATCATCAGCCGCTACCTGGGTCGTGTCAAGGCTCGGCGCGCCGCCAGGGCTGGCATCAGCAAGGCTGGGCGGCTTGGGCAGGGCCAGCAATGCCACAACGGCGGCGCTATCACGCCAGCAATGCCACAACGCGGGGCTAGTACTTGATGTGGACTGAGCCTGAGTAGGTGACTGAGTACTTCGGGTGGCCGAGCTTCTTGGTGAATGAGCCGGTGTGGGAGCGGTAGCGCATGACCTGGAAGGACTGGCCCTTCTTCGGCTTGAAGTGGCCGAGGAAGATCTTGATGGTGCCGGCCAGTTTGGCCGCGCCGTTGACGACCAGCTGGCCGAACTTTCCAGCCCCGGCCAGCGCGGTATCGAAGGAGCCTGACTTGGCCTGCTGGTACGCCCCGTTGATCGTGAGCACATCAGTGTTACTCGGGCTCACGATCCCGCTGTTGACCACGGCGGCGCCCACTGTGCCATGCCCGCCCAGCGTCCCGCCTTTGATCAGGACCGGCTGGTTCGAGCTGAGCGACCCGCCCAGGAGATCGGTCACGCCTGCCGTTTGCGTGTAGCTGAGCGCGTTGACCACGAGCTTGCCGCTGACCTTGACCAGGCCGCTGTTGACGAACGCAAGCAGCGAGAACAACACGGGCTTCTTGCCCGCCGGCAACGGTCAGCGTGCCGCCGTTGGTGAAGTGGTCAGGATGGGCGCAGCAGGTCCCGGCATCAAAGGTCGTTCCCGAGTTGGCGGTCAGCTCGCCCTCGTTGTCGAGGCTGGCCGCGCTGCCCAGGTGCACCGGGCCGCTTCCGCTGACCGTCGTGTCGCCGCGCAATGTCACGGTGATCGGCTTGCCGTTCAGCGAGCCCTCATCCTTGGTGCCAGTGCCGCTGATAGCCGTGGTAGTGACCGACCGGCGACGGTCAGGTTGCCTTCGATCTGGCCGCCGGTCCACAGGAAGGTGCCTATTCCGGTGAATCCGCCGGTGCCGGTGAAGGCGGCGTTCGCGGTCAGCTGCACAGTCGTGTCCTTGTCGATGGCTACGCCCGCAGGCGAGCTTGACGATCTCGCCCTGGTCGAACGCGAGGGTGCCGCCATTGTCGACTACGGCTCCCTGGGCTGAACGTGGCCGGCCCGGCTACTACGTCGAGGGTGCTGCCCTTGCCCACGATGACGGACCCGCCGATGGTCAGCCCCATGAAGCCCAGCGTGGCCGTTCCGCCCGACGAAGCGGGCACGGCCAGGATGCCGGTGCTGACGAACTTGTTCGGGTTTTCGCAGCAGGCATTCGCATCGACGGACGAGCCTGGATCGATCTGGAACCGGCCCGCGTTCGTGATCGCGGCGCCGGAGAACTCGGTCTCCAGCAGGCCGGTGCCTGACACCTCGGTGTTGCCCTCGAACGTCAGCTTGCTAAGGTGATCTTCTTGCCGGGCCGCTGATGGTCGCCGGGCCTTCGAGCGGTGAGCGGGGCGTTCAGCACGTTCTGCCCCTGCGAGACGCTCCAGCTGAAGTCGCCGGTGACGGTCACGGCGCCGCCGGCCAAGGACGCGTTCGTCAGGGTGAGGTCCTTCAGGCTGATTCCGCCCGGCATGTCCGTGACGCTGGGCGAGACCTGCGACTTGTCGGCCCGATCGTGACGCTGTCGCCATTCTGCGGGGCACTGCCGCCCCAGTTGTTGCGTCTGTCCAGCTATGCCCTGTCGCCGCCGCCGGTCCAGGTGTCGCTGCCCGAAGCGAACGCGGCGCCGGGCGCCACCAGTCCCCCGGCCAGCAGGCCCGCGGTGACGGTCGTTGCGAGCCAGGAGGCAGCCCGATTACCGGGGATAGGCGGCTGCGGCGGCTGACCGGTGATCTCATGAGTACCCCCAAACCAGTCAGGCGGCTAACAGTACCTAAAAGGTAGCGATAGGTCATCAAAACGGCAAGCAGAACGTCGCGGGTGTTGCACCCAGAAAATCAATCAGATTCCCCGTGAATCATAGCTCAGTATGCCAAGTCGCCCTATTTCCGAGCAAAGACATTCAGCTGCGATACTTCCTTGCCAGCCAGGGATAATCTGCCGCTCTGCGGCGTCCAGTGTCCGACTCATTAGGCTAATGGCATTCGTCCAGTCTCAGATATGGGTGTGCGCATGCCAATTGATCGCTTATCGTCACCAGAATCGGGCGACGGGGACATCATTTTCTTCGGCGGCGAGATCGTGACAGTCGCCGCCGGACCTGTCCCTGAGGCCGTGGTCGTCAAAGATGGCCTGATCGTCTTTGCGGGCGGGCACCAAGAGGCGTTGCGCCTCTGGCGGGGACCGCGGACACGAACTGCGGGACCTGGGCGGCCAGGCCCTGCTCCCCGGTTTCATCGACGCCCACGGCCACCTGGGCGGCATCGGGCTGCAAGCGACGATCGCGAGCCTGCTCGCCGAGCCTGACGGGGACATCACCGACCTCGCCTCATTACAGGCAGCGCTCCGGGCATTCGCCACCAGCCCGGTCGGCTCGTCGTCGGCCTGGATAGTCGGATTCGGTTACGACGACGCGATGCTCACAGAGCGGCGCCATCCCACCCGCGACGACCTGGACGCGGTGTCCGAGACCAGGCCGGTGCTGGCCATTCACCAATCGTTCCACCTGGGCGCGGTCAACAGCGCGGGACTGGCCGTGCTCGGCTACACCGCGAGTACGCCAGACCCGCCCGGCGGAGTCATCCGCCGCCGGCCGGACGTGGATGCCCCGCCGCACGGCGAGCCCAACGGCGTGCTCGAGGAGTCCGCGTTCACCCCCGCATCGGGCCTGGCAATGGCCGGCCTGCCGGAAGACGCTCTCGCCGGGCTGTTCGGCAACGGGGCGGCCGCGGCGGCCAGTTTCGGGTTCACCACCGTGCAAGAGGGCGGCGCGACCCTTGAGAACCTGGCATTTCTCCGGGAGCTCGCGGCCCAGCAACCGTTCCCTATCGATGTCGTGGCCTACGCCCAGGCCGCTGAGGTGACGCTTTCTCCCCGGCGACGACCCGGTCGGCGCGAGCCCGGAATATCAAGGCGGTGTCAGGGCAGCCGGGGTGAAGATGTACCTGGACGGCTCCCCCCAGGGCAGGACGGCCTGGCTCACCGAGCCGTATGCCACTCCCCCGGACGGCCTGCCCGACGACTACCTCGGCTATCCGGCCATCGCCGACGACCAGGTCGTGATCGACCAGCTGCGCACGGCGCTCGGCAAGGGCTGGCAGGTCCTCGTCCACGCCAACGGGGACGCCGCGATCGACCAGCTGATCAGGGCGGTGGAAGCGGTGGACGCGGTGGCTCGCGGCCGCGGCCGGCGGGTGGTCGCCGTGCACGCCCAGACGGCCAGGCAGGACCAGATCGAGGCGTTCCGGCGGCTCGGCATCTTCCCGTCGTTCTTCTCCATGCACACCTTTTACTGGGGTGACTGGTATTACGACACGGTTCTCGGGCCGCCGCGGGCCACGGTCATTTCCCCGGCCAGATGGGCGCTTGACCGGCAGATGATCTACACCTCGCATCACGATGCCCCGGTGGCGCTGCCCAATTCGATCGCGATCTTGTCCAGCCAGGTCACCCGCCTCACCCGCAGCGGCAGGATCCTCGGACCCGGCCAGCGCGTCTCGCCCCTGGACGCGGTCAGAGTCCCTGACGATCAACGGGGCCATCCAGTACTCCGAGCAGGACCGCAAGGGCAGCATCGAGGTCGGCAAGCTCGCCGATCTGGTGATCCTCAGCGCCAGCCCGCTGACGGTGCCGCCGGAGGAAATCAAGGACCTCACGGTCACCGAGACCATTAAGCAAGGCACCACCGTCTACCCGAATGGCAGCAAGGCACTAAGCGGCGGCCTGCCCGCCCCGGCCAGCTACCTGTGGCACGGCTGCTGCTGACCGGCTCGCTGACCCGCTGCCTTCCGCTCCGCGACATCTGACCCCGCCCGATCAGCAACCAACGAAGAGATCTCATGAGCACAAGTTCGCCATTCGCCGACCCGCCGGAGAACGCGACCAGAAGGAGACGCCTTCTTCAACGTGCCCGAGGATCTGCCGCCCGGGCATCACGGCGACCCGATCTACCAGCGCCTGCTGGACAATGAAACGGCAAAGCTGAGCCAGGGCCGCAACTGGCTGGTGCTCTACCACTCGCAAGACGCCCACGACAACCCGATCGCCGTCTCCGGCATCATCGTCCTGCCGACGGACCCGCCCAGGACCGAAGCGGGCTACCCGCTCGTGAGCTGGGCCCATGGCACCGTCGGCGTCGCTCACCAATGCGCGCCTTCGCGAGACTGGCCAGCAAGCGACACGCATCCGATGAATGCCTATTGCCACGCCCTGCTCAACGGCTTCCTCGACCAGGGCTGGGCAGTGGCCATGACCGACTACGAGGGCCTGGGGGTCGCCCGCGGCAATACCTTCTACCGCCGGCACCCCTTCATGCACGGCAAGTCACAAGCCAACGGCGTGCTCGACATCGTGCTCACCGCGCGCCGCCTGTTCAGCGGCCAGATCATCGACCAGTTCGCCATCGCCGGCCACTCCCAGGGCGGCCAGGCAGCGCTTTTCGCCGCCAGCCATGCGCCTGGACGAGTCGGCGGCCTGGCCGGGGTGGCCGCCATCGCACCGGCCAACCACCCGCTTGACCTGGTCAAGGCGGGGGCCTACGTGCCGATCTTCAACGAAGGGTTCGCGTTCACGCCCCTGTTCCTGGCCGGCGCCATGGGCGGAGATCCGACGATCCTTCCCGCCGAGGTCCTGTCCGTGCTGGCGAACGCGAACTGGTCGCAAGTAGACACCAAGTGCCGGGCCGGGCTGGCCGACAGCTTCTGGGGCAAGATCGTCTGGGGCAACACTCAGTTCAGGCGCGCCGATCCGAACGAGCCGAACTACCCGGGCAGCCCCAACGACGCCCAGCGGAAGTTCAACGCCCAACTGCACGCCATGAACCCCGACCTGAGCATCGACGTGCCGATCCGCATCTCGCAGGCCGCCGATGACGAGCGCGTCCGGGCAGCGACAAAGGTCGAGGACCTCAACCAGATCAGCCCTGGTCTCGGCGAGATCACCATCCGCGGCACGAACGCCCTCGTCGACGAGTTGCTCCTGACCAACCAGCGCTATCAGCCCGAGCTGGTCTACAAGTGCTACGACCCAGGTCTGGTCGAGGTGCCAGCCCACGATCCCGGCAACCTCGGCGTGCACTTCGCGACGATGAATCACGACAGGCAGGCGCTCACCGACTGGATCAGCGAGCAGTTCGCGGACGGGCAGGCGAGCTAGGCGGAGTCCCAGTGGGGCGGGCGGTCGCGGCGAAAGCGCTCGTCGTCGTCGCCCGCCTCGGCGCGTTCGCCCCAGCCGACGTCCGTCTCGTCCAGGCTCCGGACCGGCAGGATCGGCGCGCCGTCCTGAGCTGACGGGCCGGCGTCCGCCGGCTGATCCGGCACCTCTTCTCGCGGCATCACAGTCATCACCCCTGCCGAAGGCTATCCGCAGTCGCCCGTAACGCGCTCTCTTGCCAGGCACGTCCCTAGAAAGGCCATGACGTGACCGCCCGCTCAAGTATCGAGGCGAGCCGGGAGCGGATCGGCAGGTTCGTCGAACGCGAGCGCCACCGTCTACGAATCAGTACCCCGATGTCACTTTGCACGCGACCGTGACCGTATTCTAGGAATCGCCTGCCCCTGAGCGCCGACGGGGAGTCTTCGATGACGTGCAGGCAGTACCCCGTCCGAACGGGACCTATGTCACCGGGCAGGACGCGGCGCCCCGTGAGTGTTACGTCTTCGCCGGAGGGGCACCAATCCCCGTCACGGACTGGACGCATCTGGGTGTAGCCCAGATGCACTAGCGACATCGTGACACGGGCGAGCCGCCGCGCATTCTCCAGGAAATCCCGACTCAGATAGCCAGGCGGTGCTGAGGTAACTTCCGCATCCGGGTGTCCCCTGACCGGGGCACCCGGATCTAGCGGTGGACTAGCCGGTGGAAGCGACAATCTCCAGTACGGCAGTCCCCTGGGCGAGTAGGACGCCATTGTCCCCGTTGATATCCACGGTGACGATCAACTGAGTCGCGGCACACGAAAGGGGCACCGAGTAGCCGACGCTGGTGGAGACAGAGCCGTGGGCCGGGAAATTGGCCCCGAGTGAGATCGGGTCGATGGCCGGGCAGCCCGGCAGGATCCCTCCGCCCGGGCCGGCGAAGCGCCCTGACCAGGTCTCGCTGGTCTGCTGACGCTGGGCCGTGCAGTTCAGGGCGGTCAAGGTGGCGGTGGACATCTGCCCGGCCGGGATCGCAGGCGGGCTGAACGCGAAGTGCGTGATCTCGATCACGGTAGTCACGGCACACGCTTGGGAGGGAGTCGCGGCGATAGCCGTTCCGCTTCCGGCGGCCGCGGAGAGCCCGCCCGCGATGATGATCATTAGTCCTGGTAACAGAGCCCTGCGAAACATGATTGTCTCCGTTCTCTCGGCATGATGCGCGAATTCTGCTTTAGTGTCAGACCCCCATCCCGAAAACGCAAGGCCGCTGGCCGCTGGAAAGCGATGCGGCACTGGCGTCCATCCGACGCTTCTAGGCCGCGCACCCCCGCCGTCGGCTCACACCTCGACCATCGCAGGACGGTATCGATGACCCCCGATACGTGAATGGTCCCATTTCTGATACGCGCGAGCGGCCCGGTGGGCCATCGTGACCTGTTGGTTTATTGGGTTCAGGCCGGGTGAGCAGCCGGGCCGGGAAAGCATCAGGCCGGGGTGAGCCGAAACAGCATCAGGTCGGGCCATGTTGTTGTTGCGGCCATCGGGCAACAGCAACGTGGCCCTCCCTGATGATGTGGGGATGACAACGGGGAGGGCCACGTTGCTCACGCCTGCGCGGCCCGCGACAGCAACAGGGAGGGCCGCGTTGCTGTCGCCGCCCCGGCATGCCAGGCCTGGCGACGAAAACCGCCTGACGTAATCAAGGAAGAAGCCACCCGACAGCCTCCAAGGCGGGTGATTTCTGTTTGATTCGTCAAGCGGACTCCGTCAGTTCACCCCGGGAGCGGTTCCTGCGCGGTGAGGCTGCGCCTGCTGGAGGGTTTGACAAGACTCCTTCGCCCTACTGGACGCCGCACGGGTGTGAAAATACCCTTCAGCAACATCGGCATCACTGACACCTATTTTTCGGGTCGGTTCACCCAGGTCCTGGCAACGGCGATGCCGCCTCATCGTCGCGGGCTTGATCACGGAATTCGCGCCATATTCCGTCATCACGCCCGTGATCATGATCCAAGGCCGCTTAGCTTCTTCTGATCATGCGCTGATCTGCATGTTCCGGGCTGGCTGAGCTGCCCGGGCAGGGCGCCCGCCGAAGCGGTGCCCAAGGCCCGGCAACATCGATACGCGAATCGACACCCGATCCGGAACATCAATACCCGCATCCATGCGGCCACGCCCGCGCACCAACCGCCACGCCAGGCACCGCCACCCGCGCTCCCGTGGATAAGAATGGTGGCACGCAAAGTGGCCCGTCGACGTTGGCGCTGCCGCCTGCCCAGCTGAGGCCATTCGGATATTAGAGGTTATCAATGCCGGGAACTGAGGTAGCGCTGACCTATCGGGGCGTGTGGGACAATGAGATTTCGGTCATTGGGAGAGTGGCGAGCGGGCCAGCCAGCAGGGGGTAGCTAATGGCTTCCGAGCCGGTTGTAACGCTGCTGCACGTCTCCGACATGCAGTTCGGGGCGCGGCATGGGTTCGGCGGAGACCAGGTCCTGCCGAGCGATCGCCGCCATAGTGGCCTGGCTGCGCGACTGCTCCAGGACGCGGCGTATCTCAGCGGTGAATATGGTCTGCGGATCGATCTGGTAGTGGTCACTGGCGACCTCACCGAACAAGCGAAGCCCCGCGAGTTCGACCAGGTCTTTGACTTTCTGGCCGAGCTGACCGACGGGCTCGGCTTGAGCCGCGGTTGCGTCGTGATCGTTCCGGGCAATCATGATATCAACTGGCGAAAGTGCGAGGGCTACTTTCTTGACTGTGAGGGCGATGATACTGCTCCAGTTCCACCTTACTGGCCGAAGTTCGAGCCCTATTTCAATTTCTTTCAGAGGTTTTACGGAGACTCCGAGGACGTTGCCTTTCCGAAGGATCAGCCCTGGACGATCTTCGAAATTCCTGAGCTGAAGACGGTGGTCGCCGGCCTGAACTCGGTCATGGCCGAGTCCCATCGGGACGACGATCACTTCGGCCTGTGCGGTGAGGAACAACTGCGATCGGTCTCCGCTCAGCTGACGCGCTTTGAGAGCGATGGCTGGCTTCGGATTGGCGCCATCCACCACAATCCGGTCATGCTCTCGGCTGACGACAATTCCTCGCTGCGCGATGCGGGCATGTTCGCCGAACTAGTAGCGCCGCGCCTGAACCTGCTCTTGCATGGCCATACCCATGAGGGCAAGATCTGCAGCCTTGGCCAGGACGGCCTGCCGGTGCTGTGCGCTGGCAGCGCTGGAGTGCGGCAGTCGGCACGCGCTGATGACGTGCCGAACCAGTACCAGGCGTTGCGGGTGAGCGCCAGCGGACTGCGGGTCCGGCGCCGTCGGTATAACCCAGGCAGATCCCGGTGGGAAGGCGACACGAGCATCGGGCGAAAGCCCGACGACTCTCATTGGGACCTCGAGCGCGAGTGGCGCGATACTGGCGGGCTCTTCCCTACGCACCTCTCAGACGATGCCCGAGAAAGACACACGCTGGTTGATAGATTCAACAAAATCTATGAGGGCATTTCCGGGCCAGATGACTTGCTGGGAAGGGTCGCCAGAATATGCCAGGCCAGGCGACCTCACGCCCGAGTCGAGCGGATAGACATCTCGGCGAAGCAGGGCACCGGCTATCTGCGCGTCACAGAGTCACTCGGAGGCCTTGTCAGCCTTTATCCGGTTGGTGTTTCCGCAGGAACTCCTGGCCTTCCTGAGGTGCAGGCATTCTGTGCGGAGATAGACGCTCGATACCGGGTCGGTGATGCAAGCCTGACCTCGTACCTGGTATATGACGGCGAGCCAGCGAACGATGATCTCCGCAAGTGGGCCGCGATGCGCGGAGTCGCATTGCAGAGCTTGCTGGAATTCCAGGGTGTTCACGACCTGAGGCCCTATGCGGCGCGACAGGTTGAGCGCCTGAGCGGCAGTGACATCTATCCGCCCGAGTTGTACGTGCCACAGCGATTTAGGGTCGTCTCCGGCGGCGGGCGAAACGTCACTGAAGCAGAAGAGGATCTGCTGACCCGACTGCAAGAGCTAGCATCGGACGATAACGGCAGGTTTGTCGTAGTACTGGGGGATTTTGGCTACGGTAAGACTTTCTTGCTACGCGAACTGACCCGCCGGATCCACGAGCAGAAGATGCCGCCGGTGATTCCCATTCTGATTCAGCTGGAGACCTCGAAAAGGCTCACTCGCTCGACCAGTTGCTTGCCGCGCAGCTCACCATCGGCGGTGAGGAAGTCATCGATCACCGGTTGCTTCGCTACCTGGTCAGCGAAGGGAGGGTGCTGCTGCTCTTCGACGGGTTCGACGAGCTTGCGCTGCGCGTGACCTATGACAGGCCGCCGAGCACCTGGACACCCTGGTCCGGGCCGCCGAAGGCCGGGCGAAGGTGGTGCTGACCAGCCGGACCCAGTACTTCTTGTCTGATCGCCAGGTAGAAACCGCGCTGAGCAGCAGGACCTCGGGAACCCCAGGCCGGATGCTGCTGGAGCCCGAGCCCTTCACCGATGACCAGATCCAGAGCTTTCTGCTGAAACTGCTTGACGGGGACACCGATGCCGCCAAGGCCAGATATGAACTGATCCAGACATCCGCGACCTGCTGGGCCTATCACGCAACCCCCGGATGCTGAGCTTCATCGCCGGGCTTGACCAGGCGCGGCTGATCCAGGCACGCGACAGCGACCCCTCAGGGGCAATCAGCGCCGCCACGCTCTATCGCGAATTGCTCAACAGGTGGCTGTCTACGAATACGACAGATCCCAGCCGATCGGCGCGCTCCCCACTCTGTCCGAACCACAGCGCTGGGACGCCGTCAGGGCGCTTGCGCTGCTGCTGTGGGAGAGTGGGGCGGAGAGCCTGGGGTTGTCGGATCTGGAATCTGTATCGGCGACCGCGCTGGTCGACCTGGCTGACCGCCAGTTGAGTCCGGATCAGGCCTCACATCTCATCGGGTCTGGCACGCTGCTGGTGCGGACAGGCGATGAACGATTCAAGTTCGTTCACCGCTCTGTCATGGAGTGGCTGGTTGCCGAAGATGCCCGCCGCAGGGAGAATGCGGAACAGTCGCGACAGCACCGAGCCGCTGGCGCTGCGGCCGATCTCCGAGTTGATGGCGGACTTTGTCATCAGTCTCGCGGGCCGTGCGGCGGCAGCTGCCTGGTCGAGACGCACTCTCGCCACGGACTCGTCTGAGGTCAGCGCAGCGAGCAAGGTCAATGCCCTGGGTCTCTTGACACGGATGGGCAAGCCGCTGCAGGAACCTGGCGGATCAGCACTCCTGCACCCCGGACTCGAACTGAGTGGCATGGATCTTGCTGGTGCCGACCTGCACGGCGCGAACCTAGACAGAGCCGATCTCTCCGGCGCCGGTCTCGATGACGCTGATCTCAGCGGGGCGAGCCTGCGTAGTGCACTACTACCTAGCATTACAGCCAGGCGAGCGAAGTTCACCGGAGCCGACCTCAGTGACGCGGACTTGTCCCGTTCCTGCCTTCTAGGCGCAGAATTCCGTCAGGCATCGAGCAGCAGGGGCGCGATTTACCCCGAGCCGCCCTCGTTGGCGCTGCCGGTGACGACCTTGCCGGTATGGCGGGTCCGTCCTTCGGCGCGGCCAGAACTGACCTTCCAATCTCAGTTGGCCAGGTGGCGAATGCGACTGCCAGCCCAGCTGACGTTATTGCTTGGCACCCGAACGGCAACTTCCTTGTGACAGGTGGATCGAGCGCGCTGCATCTGGGACGCCGTTACCGGCGAGCGACTCCGGAAGTCACGATCCAAGGCCAGCAGGTGCAGTCGGTGGCGTGGAGCCCAGACGGCACCAAGCTCACCGCAGCCAGCAGGGACAACGGGGCCTTCATCTGGGACCCGATCACTGGCGAACAGCTCCGCCAGCTGACGGGGCCGAGCGGCTGGAGGCTGTCGGTGGCGTGGAGCCCAGACGGCACCAAGCTCGCTACCGGCGGGGACGACAGCGAGATTATCTGGGACCCGGCAAGACCGGCGAACAGCTCCGCAAGCTGACGGCGCCAGGCGACTCGGCGCGGTCGGTGGCGTGGAGCCCGGACGGCACCAAGCTTATCGCCGGCGGGGACAACGGCGCGATCATCTGGGACCCGGCCACCGGCGAACAGCTCCGCCAGCTGACCGCCGCAGGCGACCGGACCTCCGTCGGTGGCGTGGAAGCCCAGACGGAACCCAGCTCGCCGCTAGCGGGTACAGCGGCGTGCTCATCTGCGACCCGGCCACCGGTGAACAGCTACGGCAGCTGTTCGAGCCCGATACCTGGTCGGGCAGGTGCCGTCCGTGGCGTGGAGCCCCGACGGAACCAAGCTCGCTTCCACCGGCCCAGGCCCGCCGCAGCGGCGCGATCATCTGGGACCCGGCCACCGGCGAACAGCTCCGCAAACTCACCACGCCAGGCCACCCGACGTGGTCACTGGCCTGGAGCCCGGACGGAACAAAGATCGCTTCCGCCAGGGCGCGCGCGGCGGCGCGATCATCTGGGACCCGGCCACCGGCGAACAGCTCCGCGAACTCAGCACGCCAGGCCAGCCGACATGGTCACTGGCCTGGAGCCCGGAAGGAACCAGACTCGCCCGCCGACGGGGGACAGCGGCACGCTCATCTGGGACGCCGCCACCGGCGAACAGCTCGACGGACTCACCACACCAGGCCAGCGGGTGCAGTCGGCGGCGTGGAGCCCGGACGGGACCATGCTCACCGCCGGCAGGGACAGCGGCACGCTCATCTGGGACCCCGCCACCGGCGAACAGCTCCGCGAACTCACCACGCCAGGCCAGCCGACATGGTCACTAACCTGGAGCCCGGACGGAACCCGGCTCGCCGTCGGCGGGTCTAACGGCACGCTCATCTGCGACCCGGCCACCGGCAACAGCTCCGCGAACTCAGCACGCCAGGCCAGCCGACATGGTCACTGGCCTGGAGCCCGGACGGAACCAAGCTCGCCACCGGCGGGTCTAACGGCACGCTCATCTGCGACCCGGCCACCGGCGAACAGCTCCGCGAACTGATCTCGGCGGCCGCCGCGTACTCAGCGGCCTGGAGCCCGGACGGAACCAAGCTCGCCACCGGCGGGTCTAACGGCACGCTCATCTGGAACCCGGCCACCGGCGAACAGCTCCGCGAACTCGCCACGCCAGGCCAGCAGGTGCGGTCGGCGGCGTGGAACCCGGACGGGACCATGCTCGCCACGGGCGGGGACAGCGGCACGCTCATCTGGGACCCGGCCACCGGCGAGCAGCTCCGCGAGCTGGCCACCGCGGGCAACTGGACGCCGTCGGTGGTGTGGAGCCCGGACGGGACGACTCTGGCTGGGTGTCAGCTTGGAATGTTGCGGCTATGGGATGTAGCGAGCGGACGGCTGATGGGGACCCTGATCCCGCTGAGCTGACGGATGGGCCGTCCTTGGCGGTGACGGGTTCACCTATAAATATTCCGGTACCATACTGGTGAATTGTGGTGGACCGTCGGCTTGTGCCCATTTGCAGCCGGGCGAACTGGACGATTACTACCCGGAGCTGCGGAAACTTCCTCTCGGTACTTCCTTGGCCGAATTCGCCGGCAGGGCGGACGACAGGTAAACCCGTTGGTCTGATCGCGCGCAGGCTGTCATGCTGGCGAGCAGGCGCCTGGCTGGCCTGGCAGCGGCTGGACTGTTTGCGGGAAGGCGGACGAGCCCGGCGGGAGCGGGCAAAGGCGGACGATGCCGGGGCCGGAGCCGATGCGGTTGCCTAGCGGTCGAACCTGATCGGGCCATCCGCGCCTTGAGCGGGGTGAGTGGAGACCGAGCTCATGAGGTCCTGGATTTGTGACTGGATGCAGGAGCTGGTGATGGCCGGGGACGGATCCCGGCCGGCGGGGCCGCGAGAGCGGTGGCGACGGTCGCGACCGAGTCGTAGGCCATGATCGCCCAGCCGTCGACGAGATCTTGCCGAGGAAGGCGAAGCGCGCTGAACGCGGCTGTCAGGTCCGTGTAGCCGGGCGGGGACGGCCCTGCCCGCACTGTCGATGATGCTCGGGTCCGCGAGCGGCGTGTAGTAGATCCGCAGCCACGCGTCCGACCCGTCGAGCCGGCCGGATCTCAGCACCTCTCGGCGGCTCGCCTCGTTGAACTGGGAAGGGACGCGCAGCTGGGCGGCGTCCGACTGGCTCAGCACCGTGATCTGGCTCGGCGTGCATTCACCGTTGTTCTTGTCTTCGATGATGTCGGCGAGGAAGGAGCTGAGGTACACATCCCGCGCTGAGTAGAAGATAGTCACGGAGCCCTTCACCAGGCAGATAGCGCTGGCAGCGGAGTCCTGGGTTGGCTGGGGCGCGGCGGTGTCGAAGTCGATCTTCACCGGATCATTCGTGATGCCGTCATCAGCGAGCCCGGCGGTCAGCAGCGGCAGCGTGCTGCAGGTGTACGGGTCGTTGACCTCGGTCGGCTGGACCAGGAAGTACTTGCTGGAGCTCTGGCAGCGTCCGCACGTAGTCAAGCGCATCGTTCACCTGGGTGAAAGCCCGGTAGGAGACCCGGAGAAAGACTGCCAGTGCTGGCGCCAGTAGGGGCCAACGCCGGGCAGGGAGCTATCAGACTGGCAACCGCTGAAGCTTCTCGGGCCATCGGCCTGTGATCCGTCCTGGTCGAACCCCTCTCCCGTGATGACGTCGGCGACCATGGAGATCTTGTCGCCATTCAGGACGGTGGCGGCGTCGGCGGACTCGTGGCTGCTCAGGCCCATGCCAACGACGGCTACCGCGCCAGACGAAGCCAGGTCGCGGGCATCGTCGACGGCCGCCTGCTCATTGCCTCCCAGCTGCGCGACGAGCAGGCGGATCCGGTACTGGCATTTGGAGGAGAGGTCTCCGCTGGCGCGGTTGGCCTGCCACACGGCGGCCGCGAACCCCTCAAGCTCGTGGTCGGCGCGCGCGCCCGAATTGAGCGCACCCAAGGTGCGTCGCTGATCCCTACGAGACTGGCCGCCGTCGTACCAGATCTTCGCCGACAAGGAGAACTGGCCGCAACGGACCCGTGCCAGCGCCCGCTGCCCGTAGAAGACCCCGCCGAGTACGAGTACGAGGGCAACAGCCAGAACGACATAACCCTTGTGCTTTTCCCACCACGACTTCCCGAACCGCTCATTCTTCGCCGGAAACCATTGGCGGAAGATCCGCTTGAAGATCCCGCGATGCGGCGTGGCGTCTGTCGGCCAGGGGGCGTCAAAGCTCCCCAGTGTTCATGTGATTCCCCTCCGCGTGGACCGGCTACGCGATCTGGTTGGCGCGCACCCGGCCAAGGGCGAGGCGGTGATGCAGCCGGTCGGTCAGGTGGGTTTCGGGATTTCCCTCGTCTGGCTTCCCTTGCGGAATGTTCAGGCTCTGGAAGAGAGCGTCCCAGCCTGACCTCTCGGACCGCTGGGTCGCGCCGCCAGTTCCCGCAGCAGCAAGTGGCGCGCGACGGGGACCATGCCCAGGCGGCCGTCCGGCGTGGGATGCGCCCAGAGCACGTCAGAAAAGAGTTGCTCGCGGTTAACCTTGGCCGTGATCAGCCGTCCGCGCAGCCGCCGCGCCTCATCGCGATGCCGCGCGGCGGACAAGGTGACCAGGTCATGCACGAGCTCAGGGAACGCGACTCCGTGCGGCGTCAGCCCGGCGGCGATCACGTGTAGCACCCGCTGCGCTAGCCCGCTCGTGGCACCCTGGGCTGCCTGCGCCACGCCGTTCTCCCCGGCCCGGCCTGGCGTTCGGCATGCCGAGCAGGCGGTTCAGGTCGGCGGCGAGCTTAGGGTCGAGTTGCAGCTCCTTGAGCATCAGACTGGAGGCGAGGCAGTGCCCGCCGGTCAGCAGGTAGACCAGGTGCGCGACCACGTGCGGCGGCGGGTCGATCTCGGCGGCTTTCCATGGGTACTCGCCCGTGAGCCGCCTCCTCGCCGAGCGCGGATTCGGTCCAGGACGCGCGGCTTGCCGCCAGCCGCGATCACGGCGAGCGGATCGGCGGCCGCGGGCCACCGGAACATCTCTCGCCGCGCTCTGGCGACGGCGGCCAGAAAGTCCTCGCCGGCCGTGCAGTCGGCGTTGTCCAGCAGCATCACGAAGTTATTCGGCCGACCGCGCAACACGGCGGCACTTTCAGCCAGGTCAGAGAGAAACGCGTTCATCAGGAGGCTGTCGGCTTGCAGGCCCCGCGCGGAGTCCCGCTCCCCCGCGCTCTCGCTCGCGATCAGGCTGAACCGGACGAGTTCGCGAATGGCCGCGTGCCAGTCCCCCTGAGGCGCGAACCAGGACAAGGCCGGCTGCCAGCGCTGCTCTGGGTGCCGGGCGGATCGGCCCAGGCGCTTAACTACCTGCTCGGTGACCGACTTGGCGAGCGGCCCCACGTCGACAGCCACCACTCCTGCCGTCACCCGGACGCTCAGCGGCAGGTTCATGAACCACTCAAAGAGATTCTCGAGCACGCTGTGATCGCGCGATGCGCTAGCCATCCGGCTGAGCATTTCCTGTTCGCCACCGTCTAGCGAGGTCACCGAAACCGGCTTGACCATCGCCATCAGCATCAGCGACACGCGGCCCCAGGAGACCTTGTAACCCGGAACGGCGTCGGTGAACTGACGCATCGCTGAGCCGAGCAGGACCGTGACCGCGGTGGGCGCGGACTCCTGGCCTGGAGGACGCTTCAAGGTCAGGGTGTCCAGCTTCGCGGTAGGCGCCTGAGCGCTCCAGCGCCCGGCAATCTCAGAAATAACCTCAGACGGCCAGATCCGCCGCAACCCTCGACTATGAGCATCGACTTAGGCGAATCCGGATAAGGATTATTTACAGCGATCATCTCGCCAACCCGCGCCAAGATCTGCTCCCGGCCATAAGAAGGTCACAAAACTCCCGGCCTTTCCTCAATCCAGAACAGTCTCAGCTCGCTGACAGTAACCTCCAGCGTTTAGACATTATGCGGGCGCGGGCGCTGGCGCGGGGTAGAAAGCACTGAGGAGGACGACCAAATGCATTTGTCCGGTTACCGGCCAGATAATGACCTGATGAACGACCTAGCCGAGAACAAGGATCTTGCCTAGATAAAGTCTCGGTATTAAGCTCGGCTATTAAGCCGCAGCTGACCACGCGCAGAGACCGTAACGAGCGCGGCCAGGAGAGAGGAATACCATGCGCAAGCGATTAGGCGCGATCTTAGCCGCCGGGACGCTCCTCGCAGCACTGTGCCAGGCGAGCCCGCCAGCCATGGCGGCAGGCACCTGGACGGTCACCGGAGGCCCGAACTTCACGGGGACGGCATCGAGTGGCACAACATTCACCATTACAGACACCACATCAGGAGCTTCCTTCACCTGCACTGTCGTTACGGTCACCGGAACGGTCATCGACCAGTCAGGCGGCGCGAACGCAATCGGCCACGTGACCAGCATCACCTTTAAGTGCCAGGGGCCACTCGGCAGCACAGCGACGGGAACCCTGAAGGTCGGCACTACCGCGACGATCAACGCCTCAACTTTCAGCGGCGGGGTCACAACGCTCACTTTTACTGGCGTCGATATCGTCATGACAATTAATTCTTTAATCGGGACCTGCACAGCAGAAATCAAGGGAACCGCAGGCGCTAAGTACACCAACTCATCACACCTTCTGCAGTTCACTACCGCTGGCGACAGCCTGAGCGTCACCAGCGCCTCAGGGGCTTGCACGGGAATCATAAAGGTGCACGACGTGATTACGATATCCAGCGGCACAGGCGGCATCACGTTGACCGGCAGCCCGACCAGCTCGATCCAGATAAGCCAGCCCTAGCTGATAGCCATATCAGTGCTCCCCGGCGCGTGCCACCCGGCCGGGGAGCACTAAGGTGTGGCTTTATGCCGGATTTATGGGGCTGGTGGCCCGAGCCCGCATCAGGACGAGCGAGAAGGACTGGCCCGAGGCGGCGGAGTTGTGGGCAACGGTGACCGCGGCCAACCCGCTGAACGGGGACTACTGGGCGCGCCTGGGCGAGGCGAGGTTCGGTGGCCAGGACTACTCGGGAGCGCGGGAAGCATACGAGCAGGTCCTAACGCCGCCGACCTGTACTGGCAGACCTCCTGGCCTGACGACCACCGCATCTGGACAGCGCCGGACATCTACGCGCCCCCGATCTTCGAGGCCTACCGCCGCAACCCGGACCCGGCCCTGGACGCCATCCTCGCCATCGGCGAGCACGTACCGGGCTAGCGGCGCCCCTGGCCTGCGGGAACCCGGCGGCGGAGAGTGTCTCCGTAGCGGTCGGCGTAGATCAGCTTGAAATGGCGGCGCAGGTATTGCGACCATGCATGAGTGGGCGGAATACGCCGGGCGTAGTTGCGGGACAGCCAGACGAAATCGGCGTGGCGAATTGACCGGAGCCACAGGCTCGCGACGGCTGGGACCGCTCCGGCGCCAGTCGCGGGGGTCAGGCCTCGGGAGAGCGCGAGGTCGGTGCCCAGCCCGTCGTCGATGAGCGTGCACCCGGGCGTGCTGGAGTTGAACCGGTTGGCCAGGAGCAGCATGGTGACGCTGTCGCTGATGACGCACGACCCGGGCGGGATCAGGTGCTCCGCTGCCGTGATGGCGCGTGCGGGCACGCCCGGTTTCAGCCCGCTCTCGGTACGGGCCTGGACGACCGCGAAGATCGCGATCAGCAGCGCCGCCGCGACGGCGGTCCCGTTCCGGCTCAGCCGACGGCCTGCCTCGTTGGATAGGCCGATCCGGACCAGGGGCAGCGCGATAGCCAGCGCGAGGAATGGTGCCAGGAAGGCCGCGAAATGGTAATGAAACTGGCTCGGCCACAGGAACATGCCGGTGACCAGCCAGGCGCTGGTGAACCCGAACCACTCCAGGGGCGCCGGGCGGTAGTCGCGACTGAGGTTCAGCAGAATCGGCCCGCCTGCCTCGGCTAGGAACAGGATGGCCGCCACTACCCGCACCAACGTGACCTGCGACCAGCTTAGGTGCACGAACATCAGGCTGACCTGCGCGTTCAGGCCATTCAGGGTGGTATAGACATCGGTAAATCCTGCCAGCTCATAAAGACGATCCAGCAGCCCGAGCCGGACCGCACCGTGCCGGGCGCCTATCTGCGCCACGACGAGACTCCGGTAAAAACCTGACGGGGAGGCCAGAGCGAACGGTGCCACCGGTACGAGGAACCCGGCGGCCATGCCGGTCGCGAACGCTAGTGCCCGGTGCAGCCGCTTGGCCGGGGGCCGGCCAGGCATCGGGGTCAGCAGGCACGTCGCCAGCATGATCGCGCCGGGAATGATGGCCCACGCCTCAATCGCGCCGGCGAAGCCGAGCGCCACCCCCGCCCAGACCAGCCGGCTTCGCCGCATTGCCAACTGGTCTCCATCGAACAGCGCGATCGCGCCAAGCAGGGTGCAGAGCACCAGCCACGGCTCGACCAGCACCGTGTGCGCGGCGGCAACAGCATCGGGGTAAACCGTCACCAGCCCGCACGCGACCACGGTCACCAGAATGCCCCGGTGGCGCACAAGCAGGCCCGTCAGCGGGATGCTCGCCGTGCCCGCGAGCACGGTCAGGATCCGCCCGCTTACCAGGCCCGCAGCCGTCCCGGCCGCTTTGGCCAGCAGGGCCGAGGGAACCATGAGCAGCGTGATACCCGGTGGCTGCACCAGGACGAAGTCCCGGTAAGGCAGCACTCCCTGAGTCAGGCGGACCGCGCTGCCGAAATAGGGGCCGTCGTCATACTCAGCCACCGCCAGTAAGAACCCATTATGCAGAAGATAGAGCAGCCGCAGCCCCAGGCCAGCCAGCGTGAGAAACGCAATCGCCGCGACCAGCGGATCGCGGATGACGGCCGCCGCCTTCGGCCGCACAGGCTGGCCGCTCGCCGGCAATTCCACGGTGCTCTCGAGCATTACCAGGCCTTTCGCGCTCCAGCCGATCGTTCTCTTTGCCGCTCACAAGACGCCGAACTAGCCCGGAACGTTTACGTCCTGGAATTGCCGACCGGGGCTGTCATCCAATGCCGGGGTCTAGGCGTCTTAACCGGCAGTCCCGCAGTGCTCGCGGGCAGTGATGACCGACACCCGGTCGCGGAAAGGCCGGATGAGGGGTGGGGGTCCGTGATGAGTGGTGTGCGGGTTCTGCAGCAGCCCAGACGTGATCTGCCGGCCAGGCAGTCCGGTTCCCCGCCGCGGAAAGGCCAGGACCCGGAACCGCGGGCCTGGCCCTGGGCCGCGGTGGCGGCCACGGTCGTGTGGAGCCTGTGGGAGCTCCGGGCGACCGTCTTACCCGCGCAGTACCTCAATGACAGCTCGGTTCACGAGCAGATGGCGCGCTTCGCGACCGCGCAGCTCCGGGCGGGGCATGACCCGCTGACGTCGTGGTTTCCCTACCTGGGGCTCGGGTCGCCCCAGTTCCTGCACTACCAGAGCGCCCCGGCCATCCTGACCGGCCTGGCGGGGACGGTCGCCGGACCCGACGTGGCGTTCCGGTGGTCGCTGTATCTGCTGTGGTGCCTGTGGCCGGTCGCTATCTACTGCTCGGCACGGCTGCTCAGGCTGAACACGGCGGCGGCCGCGTTCGCCGCGGTCGTCGCGCCGTTGCTGCACAGCGTGCCAGGGGTCGGGTATGAGCAGCACGCCTACGTCTGGACCGGTTACGGGCTGTGGACCCAGCTGTGGGGGTCCTGGGCGCTGCCGTTCGCCTGGGCGCTGAGCTGGCGGGCGATGGCGGATAAGCGGTTCATCGCCCCGGCGGCCGCGCTGGTGGCGCTGACGGTCGCCTTCCACTACGAGACCGGTTACCTGGCGTTCGGGGCGGTCCTGATCATACCGTTCCTCGTCCGCGCCGGCATCAGGGCGCGGCTGGCGAGAGCCGGCGTCCTGCTGGCCACGGCGCTGCTGGCCAGCGCGTGGGTCGTGGTGCCCTTGCTGCTGTACGCGCGCTGGGCCGGAATCAACCAGGCCCTGGCGAGCGGGCCGCTGGCGAATGGTTATGGCGCGCGAGTGACGGCGGGCTGGCTGGTGACCGGACAGGTGTTCGACTACGGGCGCCTGCCGGTGGTGAGCCTGCTCGCGGCGGCAGGGCTGGTCACCGCTCTGCTGCGCTGGCGCCAGGCCGGGCCAGGGCGGGTGCTGGTCGCCCTCCTCTGCGCGTGCCTGCTCCTCTCTTTCGGCCGCACCACCTTCGGCAGCCTGATCAGCATCGTCCCGGGCAGCAGCGATCTGTTCTTCCGCCGGTTCCTGATGGGCGCCCAGCTGGCGGGAATCTACCTGGCCGGGCTGGGTGCGGCGGAGGCCGCAGGGCAGGGCAGGCGACTGGCCGCCGCCTGCGCCGGCTTCCTCACCACGCGGCGGCTGACCCGGCTGAACTGGCTGCCGGCCGTCGCGCTGACAGTCGCCGGCGTCGCCTACCTGTTCCCGGCGTGGCGTTACCTCGACTCCTACGACGCCGTGAACTCAGCGGGCATCCACGCCCAGCAGCGTGCCCAGGCCCAGGACCGGCCGCAGATCGCCGCCCTGGCCGCGTACCTGCGGCGGCACCGCGACGGGCGGGCCTACGCCGGGTCGCTTTCGACCGGCGGCCAGGACTTCACGGTCGGGCAGGTGCCCATGTTCAAGTACCTGGAGAGCCTGGACGCGGACGAGGTCGGCTACACCCTCCGAACCGCGTCGCTGATGACCCAGCCCGAATTCCGCTTCGACTCAGCCAGCCCAGGGGATTTCGCCCTGTTCGGCATCCGCTACATCATCGTCCCCGCCACCAGCGCCTCCCCGTCATCGTCACGGGGCGGGCTGGTGCTGGTGCTGAGCAACCGCCTGTTCCGAGTTTTCAAGCTCCCCGCCAGCGGCTACCTCCGGGTAGCGGACACCGTTGGCACCATCACCGCGAACCGGGCCGACGTCGGCAGCCAGACCGTCCCCTACCTGAGGTCTCCCCTGCCTGGCGAGGACCGGTACCTCACCGTCGCCTGGCCCGGTGCCCGCGCCGCCGCTCCCACGCTCGCGCCGCGGACCCGGGCCGCCGGCCCGCCGGGCACGGTCCTGGCCGCGCGCGCCGACCTGGCCGACGGCCGCGCCAGCGCGATGGTGCACCTGCGCAGGCGCGCGACCGTGGTGCTGAGTGCTTCCTTCGACCCGGGCTGGTCGGTCACGGTCGATGGGCGGCCGGCCGCCGTCCAACTGGTCGCGCCCGCACTGGTGGCTGTCGCGGTATCGCGCGGCACGCACCGCATCGCGTTCCGATACACCGGATTCGCCGGTTACCCCGAACTCCTCGCCCTCGCCGCGATCGCCCTCCTCGCCGTCCCGTTGATCACCCGCAGGCGACCTGGCGCCGCGTGCCCGCCGGTGATTGGGGGGCATCCAATGGACGACTAAAGGCTGGCCCGAGCAATTGACAGTTATCCCGACTCTACGGAAGTGAGCACATGAAAAGACGACCATGGCTGGTCGCTGCGCTGATACCGGCTGCGGCCCTGTCCATCGCGCTAGCGGCAGGCAACGGCACCGCGACCCCGCAGCTCCACACCTCGACATCCGCGCACGTCCGCCTCCTCAGCGCGGCTAACTCCGGTAACACGGGCACTGCCAACAGCGGTAATAGCGGCAACAGCGGTGCTGGCAACAGCGGCGGTTGCACGATCAATATCTACATTGGCTGCACCATCAGCGACAGCGGCAATAGCGGCGCCAGCGGAAACAGCGGGAACTACGGCGTCACAAGCAACAGCGGCGCCAGCAACAATAGCGGTGCCACCGGGAACAACGGCGCCACCGGGAACAGTGGCAGCAGCAATAGCGGGTCCAACAGCGGCAGCAGTGGCTCAGGCTGGCTGAGCACCATTGGGCAGTGCATTCTTCAATTGTTGTGTGAATAACTAGGCACCTCCGTCTTGGCGTCAGCCGACCTAACCCTGACGCCAAGGCGGAGGCGCGGTAGTGCGGGGCTGCCGCGCTCAACCCCACCAGAAGGCGGCGGCGACAACCACGTAAAGACCGATGAGGCACGTGCCTTCAATCCAGGTGGAATTCCCGTCGAATACGACCAGGGTGGCGACGATCGCGGTCAGGGCCAGGGCGACGATCATGAGCGGCGGGAAGACCAGGGTCAGCTGCGCGCCGCCGAGCCCGGCCGAGATCAGGACCAGCAGCGGCGCGATGCCCAGGGCGATCTGAGCGGGGCTCTGCAGCGTGACCGACAGGGCATAGTCCATCCGGTTACGTGCCGCCAGCTGTATTCCCACGAAATTCTCGACCGCGTTGCCGGCGATCGCGACGATCACCAGGCCGGCGAAGGCCTGGGAGATATGCAACGCGGACAGAGCGGGCGTGAGCGAGTTAGCGAACCAGTCAGACACCAGCGCGGCGGCTACGCCAGCGACCGCGAGCATGCCGAGGGCCAGCCACAGCGGCCACCGGGCACCACCGTGGCCCTGATCCGCTGGTTGCCCAGGCGGTTGTTCCTGGCCTTCCCCGGCTTCCGCGCGGCGCAGCGAGGCCGGGACCGACAGCGCGAATACGGCCAGCAAGACGACTGCCGCCACATCCGACAGCACTCGCTCGTGCGCGGCCGCCGGCAGGCTCAGCCTGGCTGTGATGGTCGGAATGATGAGTATCCCGACGGCAAGCACCAGCAGCAGCGAGATCATGCGCGGTCCTTCGGCAGAGAACCGCTGCGTGCCGTGGCGCACGCCGCCGACGATGAAAGCCAGGCCGAGGACCAGCAGCACGTTTGACAGGATCGAGCCGACCAGCGTGGCCTGCACGACCGTCACCAGGCCCTTGCGCAGCGCGAAGATGCAGAAGAGCAGTTCCGGGATATTGCCGAGGGCGGACTGCACCACCCCGGTGGCCCCCGATCCAAGCCGGTCGCCGAGACCGTCTACCGCCCGGCCGACCAGGGCAGCCAGGACGGCCAGGGCAAGCGCGGCGGCGACGAACGGAGCGATCCGTCCTGACGGGGTATAGCTCGTCACCGCCGCCACGGCGGTCAGCCCCGCGCTCACCCCGATCAGCCACCAGTCGCCTCTCCTCAGCCCCGCCATGCGTCCTCCATCCGTGCGGCCCAGCACCGGACATGCGCACCCAATCCGGCCGTGATGCCAAGTGAGCATGCCATGTTTGGTCGGCGCGGCTGGAGAGAGTGGGAAAAACGCGGGACGGCCCGGACCCGACCAGGGCGGTCTAGCTAGGCGGAACCGAGGCAGACCGTAGCTAATCTAGCGAATCGCCCATACGCCCTGCCGCTAGTGATCGATGATCACGAGCCCACAAGGATCAGTTCCCAAGGGATCCGCCCTGGGCGGAACTCACTTCTCGGTCTCCGCGGGCATCTCGGCAGCGAGCGAATCGAACTCTGCTTCGCTAATAATGGGAATACCGCCGTACCGCCCACTGAGGTATCTTCGGCTTACAGCCTCAGCCTTCCGAGGGTTCAGGTCTGTGAGCGGATAGAGCCGGGTATTTCCATCGTTTAGCTTCTCGGTGAACCACACTTGGTCGCGTCCGAGAATTCTATCGTCGACCGAGTTCCCAAGGAGGCCGGCCTCAAAGGAATTGAAAATGATCTGCGAGCCATTCGGGTTCAGCTGCGGACTCTGGAAGGTCCGGACAAGCTGGGCAACGAGCGCTGGGTGCAGGCTCGACTCCAATTCATCCACAAGGAGTACGGTCCCACGTTTTAGCGCGTCGAGTATTGGGCCAATGAGCCCAAGCCAGACGAGAGTTCCCAGCGATTCGTCTCTTGTATCTAGCTCAACACTGCCATCTCTCCCGCGGTGACTCAGCGCGATACGCAGGAAGGATGTTGGATCGAAGTTCTCACTCTGAGAGATATCGGCATCAGCGGCGTCTGGCCCCACCTCTTGTTGAAGAAGCTCAACCAGGCGCACAAGACGTCTCCTGGTTTCTGGGTCAGGTTCGCGAAGCCGAGCTCCTGTTATGCCAAGGTCTGCCGCGAGGAGCATGGCGAGGACCTTTTCTCGATATTCATCATGCGACAAAAGATGAGTCGTATAGGTCCAGCGGCGTTCCCTGTTTTCCGCCTCGCAGAGCCACAGATTCTGGTCGAACCAGTCATAGAGCGGCACCAATCCGGGGTGATCCGCAGCACCGGCCGCCGACAAAAACAAAGCATTGGGACGCAAGATCTCACCGACAGCACGGCTCTTTGCGCGGTATCTCTCACCTAGATGTAGTTCGAGTCCCTCACGCCGAAAAATGTTGACTGCCTTGCCATGCGGAAAACTCTTCGCGTATTCGGAAATTACACGCTCGCCATCTATCGCGAATCCATACTCGTATCGAATGCCGTTGAGAATTAGATCTATTTCGTACCCAGATTGAGCGCGCCCGGAGTCCGTATCCAGACTGAACGGCCTATACCGCAGACCAGTGCCCCTGGCCCCAGTGCTAAAAGACCTAAGCACCAAGTATCGCATGTCGTTGATAACCCGGAGAAGATTTGACTTACCGGACGCGTTGGCACCGAAGATTCCGGCTGCGGGCAGTATGCGCAAAGGATGCTGGCCGTCTTCACGCCATGGCACAGCCCGCGGTACATCTGGCTCGGACATGGCCGTGGCCTCAAGCGAGAACTCAAGTTCGTCCCGGAAGGAGCGTGCGTTGGAGCTACGGAAGCCGAGCATCATCGTACGCGCCTTAGGCATCGTGTCATCTGCCATGAGAACGATTTTCGCAGAGAACACGCTTTTTTTCAAATCTCAGGATCGCCTACCGGAGGAGTTGCGCTACCGGATCGACGCCCCCCATGAGTACATCCGCTCAGCCCGGAAGCCAGGCCGTGGACGCGTCAGTGCGGGACGCGAAACGCCGGGCCGGCCGGTCCTGGTCCTTTCTCGCGCCCTGGTCCTTTCTCGCGCCCTGTTCCGGTGCTTCGAAGAACGCGGCGAACAACGCGCCGAACACGGGCAGGACCCTGGGAAACGCCCTGCGTGCCAGGGCCGATGCGTCAGATTCGCGCATTGCCAGATCACCCGTGTAGGGCACGGGCCACTCAATGTGGATCCAGTTGACCCCGGTCACGGTGAACGCGGCGGGGACGTCCACGATGACTGTCGCCCACTCCCGCGCTGGCGTCAGCTTGCCGAGCAGGGCGCCGTTCAGCTCTACCGTGGCCGATCCCTCGCCCTCTGGCAGCCGGTAGGTCAGCCGGAGCGCTCCGGCTCGCGGCGCGTGAAGGGCGATGCAGAAGGCCGACCGCTTGGTCGTGGCCTCGAAGTAGGCCTTACCTGGGGCGAAATTGGAGGCGCGGAAACCGCGGGCATCCGCCGACCTGAGCAGATCGGCGCTCTGCCAGCCGTCATGCAGCGCCTGCGGCGCGCGGCCCAGCACGTCATGGGCGACGTCGCGGAAGGTCCAGAAACCCTGGGAGTGGCCGCGCGCTCGCGCGACATTCAGCGAGAGCTGGTAGGTCTGGCGATTCGCGAGCAGGCCGCCAAGAGCCGGGTGGGTCCAGCCGATGGCGGGGCTTTCGAGCACGTCAAGGAATGCTCCGACGAACTGGGCCGTTGCTTGCGCGTCCGCGGCCTTGGCGAGCTCCAGTTGCCGTCGCACCACCGGAGCCGGCTGATTGTGCAGTGCGCAGTAGCCCCGCGCCGAGGGCATGACCGAGCGCGCGCGCGGCCGGGTCCGCGCCCGCGCCGGGCGGAGTCGTGCCCTGCGGCTTGCCCAGCACGGCATCGGCCACCCGGCTGAAGACGCGTTCGATGCCTTCGTCGGTCAGGTGGATATGGTCGAGGAAAAACCGGGGATCCGGCAGCTCGGGCAGGTCAGCGGACCTCAGTGCGTCGGCCAGGTCGACGCACGGCATGCCGCTCTGCCTAGCGAACTCGAGCTGCCGCTGCCGCACCGGCGTGATCACATAGGGAACGAGATCGAGAAGAAGCCCCACGGCGGCGTCCCGTGATCTCTCAAGCAACCTCAGGGCCTCGTGGCCATTGCCGGCGGCGATCGCGCTTTGACTTTCGAGCTGCCACGGTAGCGGGCTGAGACCGCCGTCCAGGGAACGCATCTCGGCGGTGGCGGCGCGGACTTCCTCCCAGCGCTTGCCATCGAGCGCGGCCTGCGCTTCGCCGCGAAGCCGGTACCACTTCTCCGCCGCGCCTGCGGGCATGGCTGGTATCTCGATTTCGGCAGCCGACACCCAGCCGCGGAGGTTGGTCTCGGGCACCACGATCACGATCTCCACCCCGTGATCGCGCCGGAGCCCGGCCAGGCGGCCGAGGAAGTGATCGACCCGGGGAAGCACAATGGCTTCGACGAACACTCGCCGCAATTCCGGATAGCCGCCCGCGCGAAGCGCCTTGGCCAGCTGATCGCGATAGGAATCCTCCAGCGGCGCGAAGGTGAAGTTGTTCCCGGCGAAGATGACCACGACGTCAGGCTCGATGGCCGGCAGGCGGTCGACCACCTGCTCCAGGGTCTCCAGATCGATATTGGTCCTTGCCAGGTCCACCACCTGGTACTCACCCGGCCCGCTGGCCAGCTGGCGGCTTAAGGCCGTCGCCGGATTGAAAGCCGGATCCAGCAGCCACCCCCGCGCGGCCGATTCGCCTAGGAGCGCGAGCCGCCGGACCCCGGGAGGCGGCGGCGGCACGTAGTCGGCATCGGCCCACAGCCACCACTCGGGAAGGCCGTCGCGGCGGCGCAGGGCGACGCCAGAAGGGGTCGGCTCGGGTTCCCAGACACCGACGAGCGAGTCGGTACCTCGCGCGGGGGCCGCCTGCGGGCCGCCCTGCTCCCGATCCGGTGTCCACCGGGCGTGACTCAGTTTCTGCAGTTCGGCGAGCACCTCGGCGCCCCGCGTATCCGCGAGCAACTGGGCCAGGCGGGCCGCCGCTTCGATCGACCTGTCATCTGCTGGTACCACGTCGGCCGGCTCCTTTAGAAGAAGGTGTAGCTATCGCTTCTGACGCTCGGCGGCTGGAATGGCCTGGCCACTTCCGCGATGGCCCAGGCGGCCGGCACGTCTTCTCGCCGGATCACCAGGTCACCGAGCACGAGGACATCGAGCTGGCACCGGATGAAGCAGACGAGCGCGTCGGTCGGATCACAGACGATCGGCTCGCCCCGGATATTGAACGAGGTGTTGAGCAGGATCGGGTAGCCGGTGATCCTGCCGAACTCCTCGAGCAATCCGCAGAATCGCGGATCGGCCGACCGGCTGACCGTCTGTACCCGCGCGGAGCCGTCAACATGGGTAATCGCCGGCAACGCGTGCGGGTCGCGGACCTGGGCGGTCTCCAGCATGAACGGAGCCGGCAGGTCCCGTTCGAAGAATTCGGCACACCGGTCTTCGGGGACAGCCGGGGCAAACGGGCGGAAGCTTTCCCGCTTCTTGACCATGGAATTGATGTGATCGCGCATCTGCCCGGCACGCGGATCGGCCAGGATGGACCGCGCGCCGAGCGCCCTCGGGCCGAACTCCATCCGCCCCTGGAACCATCCGACCACCGACCCGGACGCGAGAAGGCCGGCAGTGGCGCGAAGCAACTCGCCCTCCCGCCCGGCGAAGTCCTGATACGCCACGCCGGTAATATCAAGGCAGTCCTGGATGTGCCGGACGTCGTAACTCGGCCCGAGCAGCGCATCCATGCGCCACTTCCTGCTGAACGTGCCGGTGACTCGATGGTGCGTCAGCAGCGCGGCACCGAGGGCCCCGCCCGCGTCTCCTGCCGCCGGCTGGACGAACAATTCCCGGTAGGGGCCATCCCGGCGGATCCTGGAGTTGGCCACGCAATTAAGCGCGACTCCGCCGGCGTAAGCCAGGTTGTCCCCGCCGACAAGACCGTGAAGATAGCGAACCTTGCTCAGCAGTAACTCCTCGAGGACCAGCTGCAGGCTGCACGCCACGTCTTCGTGGAAAACCGTGATGGCACTCTCGGGTTCGCGCGGCGGAGCCTGGAGGAGGTCGGCGACCTTCGGGGAGTACATGCGGTCAGCCGAGCCGAAGCTGAAGTAGCTCAGGTCGAGCTCGAACTGGCCGCCGGGCCGGTCCCTGATGACCCGGCGCAGGTGATCCGCGTATCTGGGAATTCCAGCGGAGGCGAGCGCCATGACCTTGTATTCATCACTGTTAACCGAGAAGCCAAGGTAGGAGGTAATCGCGCTGTAGAACAGGCCGAGCGAATGCGGGAAGCGCACGTCATCGACGAGTTCGAGCTTGGAGCCGTCGGCCCAGCCATAACTTGTCGTGGCCCACTCGCCTACCGCGTCCGCGGTGAGCAGCGCGGCCTGGCTGAATCCGGAGCAGTAGAAGGCGCTGGCCGCGTGCGACTCATGATGGCTGGCCGATGCGATCGGTCCCTCATAGCCAAGCAGCTCCCGGATTTCCCGGTGCGGCCTGGCCGCGTCGAGCTGGACGAGACTCTCATTATGAAGCCGGGGCCAGCCGCCCGCGGTCCACTCGAACTCGGGCCAGGCGCTGGTCGCCGCGCCCGGGAGCCCCATCCACAGCTGACGCGCCAGCTTGGCGGCCGGGTCCTCGAAATAGGCGACGTAGTCGATGTCACCGATGCCAAGGCCCGCGTCGGCCAGGCAGGCGCGGAATGCGTTGACCGGCATTGACCGGTCATGCCGGCGGCGGGTGAAGCGCTCTTCGTGCGCGGGCGCGACCGGCACCCCGTCGATGGTAATGGCGCAGGCCGAGTCATGAAACAGCGCCGAAATGCCGACGACGATCACTGTCAATCACCTCATCACCAGGTCACCGGCAGCGAGGTGAGGATCGTGATCATCTCGCCTCCGGTGAAGTTCAGCTCGGCGGGGTCGGCCGCCAGGCGGATGCCGGGCAGGCGGGTCATCAGGGCCTCGAGCCCGAGCTGGAGCTCGGCCTTGGCGACGTTCACCCCGAGGCAGTAGTGCGGGCCGCCCCCGAAGATCAGCGGACGGGTCCCTGCCGGTCAAAGCGCAGCGCGTACGGCTCAGGGAAGACCGTCTCGTCAAGGCCGGCCGACGACAACGGCATGGCCAGCGTCTCGCCGGCTTTGACCGTGCCCGACGGCAGTTCGACGTCCTGCTCGGCTACCCGGAGCATCGCGCCGTTACCTTGCTGAACCAAGCGCAGCAGCTCGTCAAGCACCACGCGGGAAATCTCGCCCTGCGCCGCGACCTGGTCCCACAGCCTCCGCTGGTCGCGCAGCAGCATCAGCGTGATCCGGCTGAGGATATTCACCACCGTGTCGACGCCGCCGGCGATGAGCCCGCAGATGATGTAGACCATCTCGGCCTCAGACACCCGCGCGCCCTCGTCATGGGCTGCCATGACGAGTTCCACCAGGCCATCGCCTGGCTGGTCCCGCTTGCGGGCGACTAGTTCCCTCGCGTACTGGGCGAAGCCGGCCATCTCGGCCGCCCGCTCCTCCTCGGTCAGCGGCACGGTGGACATGAAGGCGTTGGACCACCGGCGGAACCTCGGGTAGTCCTCCAGCGGCACGCCCACCAGCTTGCACATGATCCGCACCGGGAACGGGGCGAAGAAACCCTCCATCAGATCCGCGCCCGGGCCAGCCTCGATGACCTCGTCAAGCAGCCCGTTCGCGGTATCAGTGATCACCGGCCTCCAGGGATCGATCCTGGCGAGGGTCAGGGCACCGGAAATGATCCGCCGCTGGCGCTTGTGCTCCGTGCCCACGAGGTTCAGGAACGAGTCCTGATCGTTGAAGATGTTGGGTGCCTTGGTCCACTGCGGTGCGCCGGCATCGGTCAGCACGCGGGACAGGTGCTGGTCATTGAGCGCGGCGGACGCGTCCTGGTAACGCAGGACGAGCGTGGCCTCGTGCCCGCTGCGCAGTTTGACCTTGCTGAACGGGCAGGTCGCCCGGAGCTCGGCGTATTCGACTGGCTCGCCGCCGAGCGGCCCGGCCGGGAAGGGAAAGAGCGGAACCTCGGCCTCGGGCGCGGCGGCCTCGCGCTCTACCATGTGACCGGCACCGACGTGAGCACCGTCAGCAGCTCGCCTTTGGTGAAGGTCAGCCCGGCGGGGTCGCCGGCCAGGCGCATGCCGGGCAGGCGGGTCATCAGGGCCTGGAGCCCGAGCTGGAGCTCGGCCTTGGCGACGTTCACCCCGACGCAATAGTGCGGGCCGCCGCCGAAGATCAGCGAGCGGGGTCCCTGCCGGTCAAAGCGCAGCGTGTGCGGTTCGGGGAACACCTCATTATCCAGGCCCGCCGACGACAGCGGCAGCGCGAGGGTCTCGCCGGCCCTGATCGTGCCCGAGGGCAGTTCGACGTCCTGCTCGGCTACCCGGAGCATCGCGCCGTTACCTTGCTGAACCAAGCGCAGCAGCTCGTCAAGCACCACGCGGGTGACCTCGCCCTGCGCGGCGACCTGCGCCGCGACCTGGTCCCACAGCCTGCGGTCCTCGCGCAGCAGCATCAGCGTCATCCGGCTGAGGATGTTCATGACGGTGTCGGTGCCGGCGGCGATGAGCCCGAGGATGATGTAGACCATCTCGTCCTCCGACACCCGTCCCCCCTCGTCGTACGCCGCGATGACGAGTTCCACGAGGCCGTCGCCTGGCTGGTCCCGCTTGCGGGCGACCAGTTCCCTCGCGTACTGGGCGAAGCCGGCCGATCTCGGCCGCCCGCTCCTCCTCGGTCAGCGGCACGGTGGACATGAAGGCGGACCGGGTCACGGGAGTGCGATTGCGGAGCGGCCGGGTGGCGGGACCCGCGGCCACGGAGCGGGCGCGCCTCGTGGTCGGCGCTGACGGGATGCGCTCCACGGTCGCGGCGAGGGCGGGAGCGGCCACCCTGATCGAGCATTCAGCCAGGACGTGCGTCTACTACACGTTCTGGGCAGGAGCCGCCGACCATTTCGAGCTGTACGAGGCACCCGGCCAGTGGGTCGGCGCGGTACCGACCAACGACGGCGCCACCCTGGTCCAGGCGTACTTCCCGCAGGCCGACTTCGCCCGGGTCCGCGCCGGCGCCCTGGCCGCCTACCTGGACAACGTCCGGACGGCGGCGCCCGGCCTGTACGAGCGGATGCTCGACGGCGGCCAGCTCGACCGGCTCTACGGCACAGGTGACCAGCGCAATTTCTTCCGTTCCGGCGCCGGCCCTGGCTGGGCGCTCGTCGGCGACGCGGGCCACCACCGCGATTCGATCACCGCGCGGGGGATCTCCCAGGCCTTCGTCTGCGCCCAGTTGCTGGCTGACCGCGTCAGCGCCGTGCTGGACGACGCACCAGCGCTGGACGAGGCGCTGTCGCGGTACGCACGGGAGCGGCATGACCTGCTGATCGGCGACTACTACGACACGCTGGGGACTGCCCGGCTGGCCACGCCGCCGCACCGGGTGGCCATGCTGCGCGAGGTCGCCGCGGACCCGCAGCGCACCAGCGACTTCTTCTCGGCAATGGCGGGCGCCCCGGTCCGCGCGGCCGGGACCGGGGCCTCAGGGCCGGAGTCCCTCTCCCGCGGCCTCGCGTGGTTCAGGGAGAGCCGCGCCGGCGCGGACCGGGCGGGCACCGGCGCGCCGCGCCGCATCACAGGGCGAGGGTTAGCCTGGCGAGGCCTGGCTGGGCCTGCGGGTCCGCAAGGTTAAGCAGCGTGCCATCGTGCTTCCCGGAGGAGGCAACTCGGTTTCCGTAGGAGGGATTTCGCGTCCTGGAGACTTGACCTGATCAGACGACGGCAGCGCTCCTGCACGCGGAAACGCTCCTACAGGAGAGACGCTGTCGCACGGCTCGTGATCAAGTGGCAGTGGCCGGGGCTGGCCCGGCAATGTCACAAGGTGCGGCTCCTTGAGGCAGGCTGCTCTCGCAGGAGGGTTTTCGGGTTCCTGTAGGAGGATTACCGCATCTAGGAGAGTTGACCGGACTATATGAGGGCAACCCTCCTAGACGCGATAACGCTCCTACCGGAACCCGAAAACCCTCCCCGGTAAGTACGAGAACTCTCCCCGGCACGGCAACCCTCCTCCCGGAGCACGAAAACCCTCCCGGAAACGGCACCACCCAGCTGGCTCACCCCGAATGAGCCGCACCAATGTCACAACGGCGGGTCTGGATTGGCCCGGGCAGGCCCAGCAATGTCACATCGGCTGCGCAGCCGCGCTCCACGGGCCACGGCAGGTCGGGCTCGACCGGCTCGGCGTGATCCACGCCGTCGACATCGAAGCCGTAGAGCCTGCGCGTCTGGCTGTAGACCCACCTGGCACCGGCGCAGGCGCCGATCGTCTGCGCATCCACTCGGCTGAGCGCCAGCGCCACGTCGCGCTGGACGTCGGCCCGCAACTCCCAGTCGTCGAGCCGCATCCTGCCGGCCTCATCGAGATCGAGCGGCGTCACGACGGTGAGCTGGTCCCAGAGCCGCACGAGCTGCTGCGCCGGCGACTGCATCGCGTCTCCGAGCACGCGCCGCAGCAGCGCGAGATACAGCAGGACGCCAGGGATCGCGACCGAGGCAGCTGTGACAGCCGCGCCGTTGACAGAGATGAGGGCGCGGCCGCCGCGGCCGCGCAACAGCCCTTCCGTCAGCTCCACGGCGGTACTCTCCAGGTGCTCCTTCGCCGCGCCGATGGTGCCACCGCAGTAGATCGCGCGGGTCGACTCCGGGCCAATGTAGGACAAGGCCACGGTGCGGAAACGCGGCCCGAGCAGGCCGTTTCGCACGAGTGCCGATACCCAGGCCGCCCAGTCATCGCCGCCCATCACCGCGACCGTCGCCGCGCGCTGCTCGGCCGTGGCTGGCTCGATCGACGCCTCGGACAAAGCCGCCTGCCCGTCCGGCCCGAAGGTGAGCGTCCGCGCACGGTACGCCGAGCCAAGCGGCCTGATCACGGCCTGGTGCACAGCGCCTGTCAGCTGATCGGTGCGCCTGGGCGCGGCAACACTGTAGACCAGGTAATCCACGCGCCCGTACCGTTCGGCGAGCAGCGCGGCTACCCGCACCTTCGTCTCCGGCCGGAAGCAGTCGCCGTTGACAAGCGTGAAGTCGCTGCCGAGGCTCTCGGCCAGCGCGGCCGTCCCGATGGAGCGGTACCAGCCAGCCGTCGCCGTCCGGTGCCCCGAGGCAGGGCGCTCGTAGCAGACCCCCACGCCGCGCATGCCGTGGCGGACGAGCGCGGCGACCGTGGCGGCCAGCCCGTAGCCCGCGCTCGATCCGATGATCAGCGCAACGGGGCGGTCCGCGACCGGGCGGTCCGCGACGGCCCGCCGCGGCACCTGCGCCGCCAGCTCGTCGACGGACCGGCAGCAGCCGGCCGGATGGGCATCGAACAGGAGCAATCCACGCCCTTCCGGGCGCACGACTCTCGCGGTCACGTCGATCACCAAGCCTTCGATGTCATGGCCGCCCGGCGGGGCGAGCCTCCGGTCCGTGCCTGCGCGGCGTAGAGGCGGAACGATTCGTGCAGGCGATAGAGCGGAGGGCGCCCGTCGCGAGCCTGCCCGGCGTAGACGACCTGGCTGTGCGCGAGGTCGTCGATGAGGTCAGCGGCAGCGTGCTCGGGGAGGCCGAGCAGGGACATGGCCTCCCTGACCTCGAAGAATTCACGCAGCATGCGCAGCCTGCCGAGTGCGGCGCGCTGCGCCTCGGTCAGCCTGCGGTACGCCGCCCCGGCGCTGGCCCGCAACGAGAGGTCGCCGATCCGCAGCAGGTCGAGGCGGTCGGCCTCGTCCGCGAGCCGTTCGGCGAGGTCGCGCAGCCGCCGGTGCGGCCGGGCGGCCAGCCACAGGCCGGCGATGTGAAGCGCCAGCGGGAGATATCCGCAGGATTGCGCGACACTGAGCGCCGCGGCGGGCTCAGCGGCGGTCCGCTCGGGTCCTGCGATCATGCTCAGCAGGCTCGCGGCGTCGACCGGCTCGAGCACGCCGAGTAGCACTTCGCGCGCGGGCAGGGCGGGCAGCGCGCGGCACGCGGCCACCAGGATGGCGCTGCGCGGCGCGGCGCAGATCAGGGGACGGACCTGCGCCTCGCTGACAGCGTTGTCGAGCACGATGATCGCGCGGTGGCCGGCGAGGGCCGCCCGCGCCCTGGCGGTCGCCTCCTCGGGACTGCGCCCGGGCGGCTCGAAGCCGAAGGAGCGCAGGACCCGCACCGCGACCGCGGCCCCCGCCATCGGCTCTCCCGATTGCCCTTCCAGATCGATGTAGACCTGCCGGTCGGGGAAGTCGCGACACAGCAGCCGCGCCGTGTGCGCGACGGTCGCGGTCTTGCCTGAGCCAGGGGGGCCGGTTACCACCGCCAGTTTCGCATTCGGGCCGCCCGATGCGTCGGTGAGCAGCGCGCACAGGTCCGCGACCAGGGCGGAACGGCCGACCGGGATCGGGTAAGCGGCCGGAAGCTCCGACCTGGGGAGCGCGGCCGCCGCCCGCGGCGCCGCGTTACCGGGGGACGCGGCCACCCCCGCTGGCTGGGGGATCAGCTGCCCGCGCGGCACGCCGAGCGCCCCGGCCAGTAGCCCGACGGACTGATGCCGCGGGGCACCGGTGCGGCCGGTCTCGAGGTTGCGGATGGCCCGGACGCTGAGGCCCGAGCGGTCAGCCAGTTCTTCCTGGGTCAGTCCCGCCGCGACGCGAGCCTTGTTCAGCATGGCGCCGACTCCGGCCTGTGCGGCGCGGCTGGCGGACTGGACGATCAGCATCACGCCACCTGCGATCCGTCACGCGATCGCGTCGCGCACGTAGTCGCTCAGTGAGCCGACCGACTCGAAGTGCCGCTGCTCAAGGCCCTCGGGATCGAACTCGACACCGAGATCGTCCTCGATCGCCATCAGCAACTCAAGCACGGACGTCGAGTCCAGGCTGAGTTCCTCGAAGAGGCGGGTCTGCGCGGTGACGTCGGGCAGGCCCCGGCCCAGGACACGGGATAACGCCCGCACGACAGCGTCCTGAACGGGATCGGCCGTAGCCGTGGCGGCGGTCGTGTGCTCCATGATGACCTCTTCGGTTGGCGACTTCCCCTATGCACGCGACACTAGGATCGACTCGCATACGGGGCACATAACGCGCGGATAGTCGCCGCATATCCGACTCGCCTCCCCAAGCCGCTAGGCCGGCGGCCGTCTCTCGACGGCTTCCCTGCGGACACGCATCGAGTGCCCAGGCACAAAGATCACGCCCGGGCCAATTTTCAACTTTAAAGGCTTTACTTTAAATATTGATGAAATAAATCGTCCCGGCGATCTCGCCGCGAACACGGACTCAGGCGGGGCTGGCAGCGGCCGGGAACGGCGAGCGGCAGTCCACTCTGGGACTACGCCGGTCCGCGAACTCCCGGTCGATTCGTCGCTTCCCGCAACTCATGACTTTCCAGCCGGCACCGGAATTGAGTCAACCTCTTCACCGCGCCGCGCGTCGTAACGGCAAGAAGCGGCGCGTCACGGTCGCAGCAGGCGCAACTCGGCCAGGTACTCAACCGCAGGAGTGAACGGAGTGGTCACAATGAGGCGAAATTCGCTTGCGATCGTAGTCACGTTAGCCGTCCTGCTAATAGCGGTCTTTGCCGGGGGAGGCATCCCAGGGCTGTCCCGCGTCCATCTCCTCGGTTACGGCGGCTCCGGCTCAGGCGGGTCCGGCACCTGCGGGTCCGGGTCCGGGGGTCCGGGTCCTGCTGCAACCCCGGTCCGGTGCCTGACGCATTCGTCGCCGACCAGGAGTCGGGCACCGTGACCCCGATCAGCACCGCCACCAGCACCGCCGACGCGTCGATCACGGTCGGGAGCACCCCCTTGGCGATCGCGATCACCCCGGACGGCACGACCGCCTACGTGGCCAACATCGGATCGGGTACGGTGACCCCGATCAGCACCGCGACCTGCACCGCCGGGCCGCCGATCACGGTCGGGAGCGCTGCCGGGCTGCCGAGCACGGTCGGGAGTCAGCCCGGGATGATCGCGATCACCCCGGACGGGACGACCGCCTACGTCGCCGGCTACGTCGCGGGCACGGTAACCCCGATCAGCACCGCCACCAACACAGCAGGCCCGCCGATCACCGTCGGGTCCCGGCCGGCGTCAATCGCGATCGCGCCGTGAGCGCTGCCGGATGCGACGAGCACGCCGTCCACGGTCTCCTCGGTGACGGTGCACGGCGGTTACACCGCCGCCGGGACAGCGATGCGCAACCTAGGCGCCGCCGAGACGGATTCGGGAAACTCGGCCGGAGTCACGCTGGACGGCTTCACCGCAAGCTCCGAGCCGTCCGCCACCACGACCTACGTCGTCGCCGACGGGCAGGAAGCCGGCAACACGGCGACGTTCGACGGCACCACCCAGCCCGGTGTCAGCTTCCCCGGCGCTGACCCGCAAGCCGTACCGGACTACTCCTCGGGAAACCTCTGGGACACCGTCACCACCGACGTCAGCACCCTGGTCAACCCGGGTGACACCACCGCCGCACTCGCCGTGACCGGCAATGCCGACTGCCTAGTCTGGGTCGGCCAGGTGCTCGCCGTGTCCGCAGCACCCGGCAGCTGATCACCAAGGGAGCCCAGACCAAGAACACCATCGTCCCGGCGGCACGCAGACCCGGCACGCGCCCACCCGTCGGCGGGACGCTGCCGGGGTTTGAAGCAACCTCGCGGATTGCCCGTCGGCGCCGGGGCGGACACAGAATTCGGTCTCGAGGTGGTTAGATGAGCCGCACCGCTCACATACCCATCCGCTAGCGGAAATGCGCATTTAGGGAAGTGCCCCCGTGGGAGAGATTTTCATTAGCCACGCGTCGGCGGACGGGGCCGTTGCCGGCCAGGTCGCGGAGGGCCTGCGCCGTGCTGATCATGAGATCTTCCTCGACTACGACCGGGTGGATGGCATCGCGCCGGGAGCGACGTGGCAGCGGACGTTGCTCCGTAAGCTGCAGACGTGCGATGCGGTGGTGTTCCTTAACAGCCCGGCCGGGCAGGCCTCGATGTGGTGCCATTCCGAGTTGGTCGTGGCCATCGACTTAGGCAAGCGGATCTACCCGCTCGACTTGTATCCGGACGTCCCGCCGCATCCGCTCCTTCAACCGCTGCAGGCGATCCGGCTGGACACCGTCATCGAGGCCAGCATCGACCGGCTGGTCGGCAGCCTGGATTCGGACGGGCTGGCCGGGGCCTTCAGGCTCAGGTGGCAGCACGGCAGGCCCCCTTACCCTGGCCTCGCGGCAATGGACGTGGCCGATGCCGGCGTCTTCTTCGGCCGGGAGGACGAGATCCGCGGCCTGGTGGCCCGTACCGACGGGCCGCTCGGTCAGCGCGACGGGGATCTCGTGGTAGTGATCGGCCCGTCTGGCGCGGGCAAGTCCTCCCTGGTCCGCGCCGGGCTCGCGGCCCGGCTGGCTGCGCCGGGTTCTGGCTGGGTCGTGGCCGCTCCGTTCGAGCCCGGCATCAGGCCTCTCGACCGGCTGGTGAGCCGCCTGGTCGCGCTAGTGCCTGGCCAGCTAGCAGATCAGCTGTGCAGGGATCGCCTGCTGACCGGGGGCATGGCAGAGCTGGGCGAGTGGCTAGTCGACCATGCGGGGTTCCCTGCCAGGCGGCTGCTGATCACTGTGGACGAAGCTGAGCAGTTGATTACCGTTACCTCCCCGGCAGAGCGCGACGAGTTCCTGGCCGTACTCAGCGCGGGCATGAGTCCTGGCTCACCGGTCACGGTCGTGATGACCGTCCGTTCTGATCGTTTCGACGAGATCCAGCGGCTCCCCGCGATCGGGTCAAAAATCCGCTCCCCGTTCGTCATCGCCGCGATCAGCCGGTCGCGGCTGGCCGCGGTGATCGAGGGTCCAGCCGCGCGCGCCAACCTGGCCTTCGCTCCCGGCCTGGTAGGGCGCCTGGCGGACGACGCTATCCGCGGCAGCAGCGGGGAGACAGCTGACTCCCTGCCATTCCTGGCCTTCACCCTCCGCGAGATGTATGACCTGCTCGCAGGCCGAGATCGTGCCATCTTCGCCGAGGACGACTACGAGCAGGTCGGACAGATCGAGGGAGCGATTACCCGGCGAACCCAGGCGGCTGAAACCTCGCTTCCGCCCGAAAGCGGGCCGTTTCTTGACCAGCTCCTGCCGCGTTTCGTCGCGTTGAGCGAAGACCGCCCTCCGGCAGGCCGGCCGGTGCGGCGGGACCGGCTGACGGCGACTGAGCGCGAGATCGTCGCGCAACTGGAGAACCAGCGGCTGCTCACCGGCACGGGCGACACCGTCCGGCTCGCTCACGAGCGGCTCATCACCGCGTGGCCACGGCTCGCTGCCGCTGTGGCCGACTGCCGCGACGACCTGCTCCTGCAGGCTCGCATAGAGCGCCAGGCTCAAGACTGGAAACACGGCAACGGCGAACTGCCAGGCCGTGATGCCGCCAGAGCGGCAGCGTCGTGGCTCCAGCGGGCCGAGGCTGACATCGTCCACGGTTTCGTCCGGGAATACGTCCATGCGGCCAGGCGAGCACTACGACGACGACGAGCGGGAACGGCCAGCCTGCTGTGCCTCATCGTCACGCTCGCTGTCGCCGCCTCAGCAGTGGCCGTCGTCGCCGTGATCCAGAGCGATGACGCGATCAGCCAGTCGCATGTCGCCCAGTCCGGGGCGATGGCAGCCGACGCCGTCAGCCTGTTCCCGGCGAACGCCCCGCTGGCCATGCTCCTCAGCCTGGCCGCCTACGAGCGCGATCACACCCTTCAAGCCGGAAATGCCCTGATCCAGGCCGCCGCGCAACCACTGGATGACGTGCTGGCAGACGGCCATCCGGTCGCCAGCGTCGCGTTCAGCCCAGATGGCCGGACCCTCGCCGCAGGCGACGGCAGCGGTCATATCGGCCTGTGGGACCTGGATGGGGACCGCCGGATCGCCACCCTTGCCGAAGGCGGCACCGTCAGCAGCGTCGCGTTCAGCCCAGATGGCCGGACCCTGGCTTCCGACGATGGCAGCGGCCACGTTGACCTGTGGGACCTCGCCACTCGTCGGCGGACAGCCACCTTATCCGAAGGCAGCCCCGTCAACAGCGTCGCGTTCAGCCCGGACGGCCGGACCCTGGCAGCCGGCGGCGACGGCGACAACCTCGGCCTGTGGAACGTCGCCGCCGGCCTGCGGACTGCCACGCTATTTGAGCGCAGCGCGGCGGACAGCGTCTCGTTCAGCCCGGACGGCCGGTTTCTCGCAGTCGGCGACTTCAGCGGCGACATCGGCTTGTGGAACGTCGCCACTGGCCAGGAGGCGGCCGTCCTGGTCGCGGGGAGCGCTGGTGACAGCGTCTACAGCGTCTCGTTCAGCCCAGATGGCCGGACGCTCGCAGCCGGCGACGTCAGCGGCGGCATCGGCTTGTGGAATGTCCCTGCCCGCCGGCGGATCGCCACCCTGGCCGAGGGCACCAGCGTCGATAGCGTCTCGTTCAGCCGGGATGGCCGGATCCTCGCGGCCGGCGACGTCAACGGCGACGTCGTCCTGTGGGATGCGATCGCGGGCGTGCGGGTCGCCACCTTGGCTGAAGGCAGCGGCGTCAGCAGCGTCGCGTTCAGCCCCGATGACCGGACGCTCGCGGCCGGCGACGTCGCCGGCGACATCGGCCTGTGGAATGTCACCCCGGGCCGGCGGACCGCCGCCCTGGCCGAGAGCAGCGGCGTCAGCAGCGTCGCGTTCAGCCCCGATAGCCGGATCCTCGCCTCCGGCGACAACAGCGGCGACATCGACTTGTGGGATGCTGCCACCGGCAGGCGTGCCGCTACCTTCGCTGACGGCAGCCCAGTGGAAAGTGTGGCGTTCAGCCGGGACGGCCAGGTTCTCGCTGTCGGCGATAACAGCGGCGATGTTGGCTTGTGGAACGTGCCCGCCGGGCGGCGGAGCGGCACGCTGCCCGAGGGCAGTGGCGTCACCAGCGTCGCGTTCAGCCCGAACGGCCGGACCCTCGCTGTCGGCGACACCAGCGGCGATGTTGGCTTGTGGAACGTGCCCGCCAGGCGGCGCAGCGGCACCCTGCACGAGGGCAGTGGCGTCACCAGCGTCGCGTTCAGTCCGGATCGCCGGACCCTCGCTGTCGGCGACACTAGCGGCGATGTTGGCTTGTGGAACGTGCCCGCCGGGCGGCGCAGCGGCACCCTGCACGAGGGCAGTGGCGTCACCAGCGTGGCGTTCAGTCCGGATGGCCGGACCCTCGCTGTCGGCGACGCCAGCGGCGGCGCCGATCTGTGGGACGTCGCTACCGGTCAGCGGAGCGCGGCCCTATTCGAGGGCAGCCCGGTCACCAGCATCGCATTCAGCCCGAACGGACAGGCCATCGTGACAGGAGACTCAGCAGGAAACGTCGGCATCTGGAATGCCGACAGCAGGCAGTTGTTTGGCAGCCTGGCCGAAAGAAATACGGGCGGCGCAATCGGCAGTGTCGCGTTCAGCCCTGATGGCCGGGCCGTCGCGGCTGGCCAGACGAATGGCGGCATCGCGCTACTCAGGCAGAACCTGTCAGAACCGAGTCAGCGTTTCTTCATGCATCTAATATGCGGCAAGGTCCAGAAAAACATAACACGCCATCAGTGGGCGCAATACGTGCCTGGCCAGCCTTACCAGAAAACCTGTCCCTCTTATCCATGATCGCACTGGCGTCGCTGAGGCCGGCCACCTAAAGCCAGAGCAGTCCTGCACGCGGCCATATCCGATGAGCACGGCTGTAAAACCGTCGGCTCAGCCTGCGGGGGTCACCGCACGCCGGATCCACGTGCTCCGTCTCAGCCTTCCCGTGGGGGCTTCGCCTGGCGTTCTATCCGCGCCTCCGCGCCGCGTCTACCGTCGGCAGCGGACGCCCGTGATGTCGGGGCAGCGGGCAGTCCCTCTGTCAGCGCTGGCTGACCGTCTTGCAGCACACTGAGCCCAAGCCGGTCTGCGCCATAGGCACCGATGTACTCGGACTGGACAGAATCGAAGATCGGCAGGCCCTCTTTCTCCGAAGCGACTGGTTCGGGCGCGGCTTCGGCGAGGGGGTGGGGCCAGGCCAGTGATGGCAACGGTGCGCCTAGCAGCGGGGCGGCACCCGTCCCCCTGGCAAGTTCTGGATCAGGGACAAGCGGTGGGCCGGCGGTGTACCGAGGATCTGATGACCACCGATCCGCCGACATAGACACGGCATCGGATTCCTTGCCAGTCCCGGCCCGTGGGACTTCGCCTGCTTTTCCTGCCCGGCTGACGGGCCTGGTGACACGCGACATCAGCGCGGCTGGAATGTGCACCTCGACGGTAGTGCCGCCGCCCGGCGGCTGACTAATCACGACGCGGATGCCGTGCCGAGCTGCCAGGTGCGCGACCGCGTATAGGCCCATAGGCCCATCTACCGCCGCATCCGCGAGCGGTGGATGGGCCAGCTGCTCATTGAGCTGCCGCAACTGCTCCTCCGGCATGCCTATTCCAGGGTCCGCGATGCTGACTAGCCAGCCGCCGCCGCGTGCAGTGCGCCCGGACATGCTCACCTTGGTCATGGACGGTGTGAATGTAGTGGCGTTGTCCAGCAGTTCGGCGAGCATGTGCACAATGTCGACCGCAGCGGTTGCGGTGACCGCTGCGCTTGCGGTGATGGAAACGGTCGGCTCGACCTCGAGGACGACCCGGCCGTACTGCTCGATCTCAGAGATGGCGGCCCGCAGCAGGTCCACCAGGGTCACAGGCTCGGTCCAGCGGCGCGGTGCCTGGTCGCCCGCGAGTACGAGCGCGCTATCTGAGATCCGCCGCATCCGGGTGGCCAGATGATCAATCTCGAACAGCGCGGCCAGCCGTTCCGGGTCAGCCTCACCGAGTTCGAAGCGGTCGATCAGCCACAGCAGAGGTTCCACCAGGGAACTATTGCGCCGTAAGAAGGTGACGAACATCGCATTGAGGCTGCCGCGCCTCCTAGCCTCGTCTCCGGCTAGCCGCACCGCTTCCAGCGCAGCTGCTTCGAGTCGTCGCAGCGGGCGCACCATGGATCTGGAAATGACCACGGCGGCTAGTACGACAAGGAGCATTGCGGCCAGCACCAGGCCGGCGGTGACCATCGCTGACCGCGTGGCGCTTTGATGCATGTCCTGGGAATAAGCAACTATCCAATCCGCCAGCTGCTGCTCGGAATGGCGCATCCAGCCGACCGTGAAGGACATCCCGGCCGCCCATTGCTCGCTGGCCGAGCTGCCGAAGGCAAGTGCGCCGTTGCCGGCCGCTGTCGCGCGCCGTTCCACCGTCCGTGCCTGATCGGCCAGCGGCTCGGCGAAGGTGTCGGTAAGAGCCCGGTTCTGCTCTGGGGTAGCTGAGCTGCGGAAAGATACGAGGTCATTCGCCTGCTGTGACTCGGCGGTGGTCAGTGCGATCAGTGCCGCAGGCCAGAAGTGTCCTTCGGCGAGCGCCGCGTCGAGTATGGCCTGCTGCAGGGAGGCGTGGTCCTCCATCCTGAACAGCGAATCGAGCGTGCGCACGGTGGTGATGAGCGCGAGGTTGCCGCTCAGGTCAGCAATGCCGTTGTTGACCCCGAATAGGCTCCCGATCGCCGTGGAATATCTATTGATGACGGTCAGTGCGGGAGTCTGGCTCAGCGCCGCGGTGCTGCGCAGACCAGGTAGCTTGGCGATGTCGTCGAGGATCGTGACCGCGCTCGACTGCGCTCGGGCCGAGTTGCCGCCCAGACGGAGAACAAATCGGCGCACTATGGTCGCCCGGCGATCAGTGATCACGTATTGCCGGTGGAGGGCCGCGAGGCCCGCTGCCGGGCGCCCGTCCGCGATGAACACGCCCGTGTCGGCCCGCTCGTCCTCCATCGCCTGCGCTAAGCCGGCGACCTGCTGTCCCAGCACCGCGACCTGGCCGACCTGGCCGTACGCCTCACCGCTGCGCATCGTGTCAGCGAGCCGGAACCCAGCGAGCGTCAGGCTCAGTATCGCTGGAATGGCCACCAGGGCAATCAGCCGGCAGACTACCGGCCAGTTCCGCAGGGCCAGCACCGAGCCGACACTGCGCGGGGCACGCACGGTGCCGGACGAGGCAGCATCGGCATAGCCGGACTGACTCATTGGCGCGTCCTCGACAACCTCGGAAACTCCCTCGCAGGACGACACGCGATTCCCCCCGCAACTCGGAGACAAGAGCGCAACCAGCTCACTCTCCCTTCCTTACCATTGACGATACCTCGGGCCTGGATGCCGGAGACCGTCGCGCCGCGGAGCTAGAGATGACGATCAGTGCCAGGCGTGCCAGGCGTGCCAGGGGCCACCAGGGGCCTGGCGCCTGGATCGAAGCTCGTCTGCTGCGCAGCCGAGGTGCATATAGCGATGGAGCTGCGTCACGCGTCGGCCAGGCAGCTGACTGCTGTCTCACCGCGCGGAGGCGAGTGAGGCGAATACAACGGTGGCGCTGAGGTAATGACCAGAGGTGTAGTCGAAATTGCCGCCGCAGGTGATCAGGCGCAGAGCCGAATACCGGGTTGCAGCATAAATGATTTTCGCTGGGAATTTGGATTTGAGGTACTGGCGCACGCCCGTGATGCGGAAAACAGCGGTGGTTCCGTCCGCCAGCCTCACCTCAACGACATCTCCAGGCCGGAGGCCGCCCAGACGATAGAAGACACCAGGCCCCCTATAGGTATCAACGTGCCCTTCGATGACCGACACGCCGATCTGGCCGGGCGTCGCCGAGTACCTGTACCAGGCTGCCCGGCCGGGCGTCGCGTAAAGCGACGGTACCCGGATCGTGCCGTCGGAGTCGACCCCCAGGCGCAGTAGTTTCGATTTCACGCCGATGGCGGGGATGTCGATGGAGACCGGAAGCGAGCGCCTCAGCGACAGTCCCCCCGCGGACGACCTGGTAGTGCCCGCTACGGACGAGGCGGGCTGCGGCGCATGTTCCTGGGCGCCAACCGCAGCGATGACCATGGCGGTTCCACTCAGGATGAGCAGCACGCCGATCACTCCGGCAGCGCGGCCACGAATGCTTCGTCGCTTCCGAGGCGGAAGGGCCGCGTACCCGGCCTGTGGCCACGCCATGACCACACGCAGCCCTGCGATACGCCGCCGCTCCTGATCCTCCAATGCCGTGGTTCCTTCCCGTGCCTTCCCCGGGGCCTCCTAATCGCGTAGCCTAATGGTTTAGTGAGAGATATGCTATTGTATGTCCGGACAGAACATCGGATCTTCTTTATGACCGTCGGTTTATTGTTTATCTCTGTTGGCACTTCCAGAGGATCTGCCGGCCGCCGCAGGCATGAGGAGTCCCATGAAGATGCGCACAACCAGCGCAGAAACGCGATTCATCGCGAGGCTGACTGCCGTCGGCTGCGCGGCCATGGTCGCTTCCGCGTCAGTCGTGGCCTGCACGGGATCGCCGCACCCGGCACTGCCGAAACTGTCACCCGGAGTCACCGCCTCGCAATCGCCGAACACTTCGCCTAGTCCTACTGCCGCGGGCAGGACGCCAAGCGCGAGCCCGTCGGCAACGAGGAGCGCTGGCGCACGTCCCTCGGCAACGCGGACGCATTCGGTCGGCCCGTTCCCTACCGCTGCCCCAGCCACCGGCGGTGGCGGCACGGCCGGATTTCAGGGTCCCTGGCTTCTAGTTCTCGGCGCAGTGTCGATCCTGGCCGGCGCCGGGTGCATCGCCTATCGCACCAGGCGCACCGGGAATCGCTGACGCCCATAGCCTGTACGCCGACCCGGGCGAGGATATGGTGACGATCTTGATGACCGGCTGCGCCAAGTTCACGCTCAGCCCGCCGCACCTGTACCGCGACTTCTGGACGCTCGCCTACCAGGCGATCGACGACTAACCGGAACGGCGTGAGCTTAGAAGGACCCAGTCGCGCTCGGGGCAATTGGTTCAAAATAAAAGTGGAGATCTGGCCGCTGATGCCGCTGATCGCGGAGTGATCGGGCTTTTGGTGACCTGAACCCGCAGATCGTCCCGGGAGTCGACTGTCACCAGCCGGCCAGCAGTGATACCCCTGGCGGCGGGCACCTGAGGCGCTGGCCGCGGCATCGGTTCCCGGGGAGCCCGACAATGAGGGCATGCAAGCTCGCCTCGTGCTCGTTCACAGTCCGCTGGTCGGCTGCGGGACCTGGGAGCCAGTCGCGAAGGAGCTGGCCGCAGGCGGATACGTGGTCGTTGTTCCCGATCTGGCCGGCGCTGTCACGGCTGGCCCGCCGCATCATCTGCGCCAGGCCCAGGTGATCGCCGGCAGCGCGGCCGGCTGGCCAGCGATCCTGGTCGGGTACAGCCGCGCGGGGCCGTCGCTGGCCACGGCCGGGACGATGCTGGGACAGGGAATCCGGGGCTACATCTTCGTCGACGCCAGGCTGCCGGCCCCGGGACGCTCGTGGATGCAGACCGTGGCGCCCGATCTCGCGGCGCGGTTGCGGGAGATGGCTGACTCGCGAGGGCGTCTGCCGCCGTGGCCGCACTGGCGGGGCGAGGAGGAACTGGCCGCGGCCGTGCCCCATCCCGTCGCCCGGCAGCGTTTCGCGGCCCGGTGTCCCCGGCTGCCGCTGGCCATGCTCGAGGAAATTCAGCCGCCCGCGCCAGGGTGGCCCGACGCTCGCTGTGCCTATCTCCAGCTCAGCGAGGCCTACGATGACGGGGCCGCCAGGTCACGCGAACTCGGCTGGCCGGTCAGACGTCAACTGAGCGGCCACCTCGCGCTGCTGACCGAACCCGCGCTGATCGCCCGTGAAGTACGCACGCTGATCGGCGGCAGGCCGTAGGCAGCTAGGTCCGGTGGATGCGCTTCTCAGGTCAGCCTTGAGTACTGGGCCAGGAATCCCGGCCAGCGCGTGCGCTCCTGCGCGGTGGTCACCGGCGCCTTTGCGCCGGTTCTCCCGTCCGGGCATCATCTGGGCAGCGAACGAGTGCGGAGATGCGCGATGACCTGGCCGGGCGAGCAGGAACGGCACGACAGATGGAAGGCCTCGGGAATCCGCACGGATGTCCCGCATCCGGCCAGGGTCTATGACTACCTTCTGGGCGGCAAGGACAACTTCGCCGTCGACAGGGAGGCGGCCGAGATGTCCCTGAGGATCTCGCCGGAGATCCGGCACAGCGCGCGGGCTAACCGCCAGTTCCTGGTGCGCGCGGTACGGTTCCTGCGCGACAGCGGGATCCGCCAGTTTCTTGACGTCGGGACCGGGCTGCCGACCAGTCCCAATACCTACGAGGTCGCCCAGGACGGGTATCCGGATGCCCGGGTCGTTTACGTCGATAAAGATCCCGTGGTGGTCGTGCACGCCGAGGCGCTGATGGCCAGCAACCAGACCACCGCGGTGGTCCATGCTGACCTGCGGAACGTGGACGAAGTTCTCGCCGCGACGGGGAAACTCCTGGATTTCACCAGGCCGGTGGGGCTGCTGTTCGTCGCGTGCCTGCACAACATCCCGGATCACGATGACCCGGCAGGTACCGTCGCCCGCTACCTGAAGGCGCTCGCACCAGGAAGCTACCTGGTCATCTCCCACGTCACCGACGAGCTCGACCCCGCCAGGATGCACGCGATCACGGCGGAATACGCGAAGCGGGGTACCGTCTTCGTCGGCCGGGGCAAGGAGTCCGTCCAGCGCATGTTCAATGACGCGGAACTGGTCGATCCCGGGGTCGTGCTCATCTCCTACTGGCGCCCTGACAGCGGCCGGCCGGACTACAACGCGGATCAGGTCTGGGGTTACAGCGGCGTCGCCCGGGTGTGACGGCTACTTCCGCACGGCACCCATCACCAGGAACGGACTGCTCGTCCGGCGTTTCGATGTCAGCGCGCTGGTGCCGGCTGTCACGAGCGGCCAACCGCCATTCCGGACCCTGCACTGGCCGCTGACCTCGGGCAACCTAAGCGCGGACTGCCCGAGTGCAGTCAGCGATGCTGCCGAGATCGCCTTGTAGCCTTTCGCCGCACCTCCCGGCGCAGAACGCTCCCTTCGCGCTCAGCACATACTGAATCTGATGCGCTACATAGCCGACCAGATCGAGTCCTCGGCGCGCAACCTTGGCTGCGAAACACTGATCACGCCGAGTAGCTGCTCGTCGACGCTACTCTCGCACATTTCGCCGACTCTGCGTGGTCCGTCGGCTGACCGGCCGAGCTTGCGGCAAACGACATACATGCCGGATATGCGCCTGTGGGCGCGAGCCTCGGCAGTCGCCGGCCGCGGCTTGCGGGTCCTAGCCGCCCCAAGTAGTATTCGATCGAAACGAGTAGGTTGATCGTATTGAATGTTCAGGAGGTGACGGCGTGGCCGCGACCGCGAGGAATGAGCCGGTCCAGGATGAGACCTACCTGCCGCGCGAGGACGATGCCGAGATCATCGACTTCCTCAGTGCCCTGCGAGACCGTGGCAGGCTGCCCGCCGATCCACGGCCACGGCTAACGGGTCCGGACGGCCAGAGCGTCGAGCTTCCCGAGTCGATGTTCGAGGTGCTCATGCAGGTCGCCGCGGCCATGAAGGCCGGCCTGGCGGTGACCGTGGCCCCGCACCACCTGACTCTCTCCACCCAGGAGGCGGCAGACCTGCTGCGGATATCCCGCACCACGCTGGTCCGGCTGCTGGAGACAGGCGTGATCCCCTTCAACAAGCCCAGCAGTCACCGCAAGGTACGGCTCGATGATCTCCTCGAGTACCGCAGACGGCAGCGAAGCCAGGCCGAGCAGGCCTTCGCGGACATGGTTGCCGACACGGAGCGACTCGGCCTGTATGATGCCGATCCCGCGCAGGTCAGGGCAGCGATCAAGGCTGCCCGTAGTCACCCGGAAGGCTGACGGCGTGTTCAGCGCGCTGCTCGACACCTGCGTTCTGGTGCCCAGCAGGGCTCGTGATGTCCTTCTCGAAGTCGCCAGTACCGGTGCTTACCGGCCCTTGTGGAGCTCGGAGATCCTCGCTGAACTCGACCGGACCCTGCGCATGCTCCTCGGCAAGCGGGGAGTCACGCCGGAGGAGACCGACGCCTACCTGACCCGCCTGTTCCGGCAGATGCGGACGGCCTTCCCCGATGCGCTAGTGCCAGACTGGGAATCGCTTGCCGAGACCGTGCAGTTGCCCGATCCCGATGACCGGCACGTAGTCGCCGCAGCACGGGCGGGCCGCGCCGACGTGATCGTCACCGACAATCTCGCCGACTTCCCGCCGGCCTGCCTGCCCGCGCCGCTGGCAAGGCAATCCATGGACGACTTCCTGCTCGACATGCTCGATCTCCACCCAGGACCAGTCGTCAGCGCGGTAACCGCCGTCGCGGGCCGCACCGGAAGATCCGGGCCCGCGCTGACGGCCCGCGATATCGCCGCCTACCTCCAGAAGCGCAACGCGCCCGCCTTCGGCGAACGCCTGCTAGCGGAACTGGGCTAGCCGGGCTCCGGCGGCAACTCACCCAGCCCGCTCCGCTCAGAACGGCAAGGCTTCTCGGCAGACCTTCGGGTTAACCGCTTCCAAATTCTGATCGGCCCGACCGCCCAAATCGAAGCCAGATCGGCGGTTCTGCGCGCCATGGGACCAGCATTGCCCAGCACTGGTGATCAGTACAGAACGAGCCGTCTTTGCGCTTGACGCTAGTTGCATCTCGCGACGGAATGCGACTGACCGATGGGTGTCTCCCGGCCGTGGGGCTCCAACTCTGCTCTGTCGGTGCTCGTCACTGGGTTGGCCTGGGTGAGCGCTTGGCATGGGCTGGCATCCGCGGTCGCGAAACGAGTGTGGTGCTCGCATCGGCAGGCACTGACCTGCCGCTCGGATTGCGCACGCGGCGGCCGATGCCGCGGCTGGGCTGTTTCATCGTCAGTCAGGCAAAACGACCGCCGGGACGAAGCTGAGAGAGTGCCTGGCATCACGGCCTTGAACGCCAGCGGATATGCGGCGATCCGCCGTGGTGCCGGGGGACCGGCGGGTAGCGGCGCCGGCCGTCGTCAGCAGAATGGGCGGTCAGCCGGAGCAGCGGATCTGCTGAAGGAGAGCGCATCTGGGCATTGCTACTACGATCCTGGCAGGGACGGCCGCGCCTGAATGACGTGGGTGATCAGCCAAGTCTGGGCCGGAGGCCGACGATACGCGAGGCGCCAAGATGCCGGCGCGAGAGGGGAACCTATGGCAAGCGACAAGATCTGGATGTCCACCACCGACACCATTCCGCATTACCCCAATGGGAAAGTGAGCAGAAGCGAACTCACGTGGTGCCATTCTACCGAGTCATTCGATAGAGCATATTACGGGCTTGAGGATGCGGCAGTGAAAGACGGCTATGGCGCTGTCATCGGCGTCCGGTTCGTGGAGTGCACAAAATCTGACGGAGTACAGTACTGGGTGTATGGTACGGCCGTCGCTTTCGACTATTAGGCGCCGACGCCGGATTCTGGCTTCATACCATCCCTGATACTGACGCCCCCTCACGCAATCATCAGCCAGCGACCCGACGCGCCGGGAATGCTCACGACCCAGGGTCCTGATACCGCGTCGTGGCTGCGCCAGGCTGATGTGCTCGCGATGACGCTGATGATGGTGGGCTTACGATCCCGATCATCAATTGGTCGCCCCCATGGCGAGCCTTTCAGGCACGGCGCCGGGTGGCGGCTACTGATGGGAGCGGCGCGGGCGGAATTTGATCCAGGCCAGAATGCCGATGGCCAGCAATAGCCAGGGAGAGAACAGGATGTGCAAGGCAAAGCTTAGGACGATGAAGGCCACGATGGCGATGAGGACGAGAGCGAGGATGGCGGGCATGGGTGATCGGTCTCCGTTCATGTTGGCTTGCTTGATCCTGGGTTAGCGTGAGCGGCTCTGGCGGGGGCCGATCCGGGCCGCGGGCGGGCCGGTCGAGGCGGCAGGCGCCGCGTCTGCTGTGGCCGTGTTCATGGCTCAAGGCTGCCGTCGGCGGGCGCTGCGGTCGATCGGGATCAGCCCTGGTTCACTCCCGATCTGCACCCCGGAAGGATCAGGGTCATCCCTGGCTCCGCTCAGGGTTGCCCGGCAAGTCGGGCGGTCTGTGATGACGGCCAGCATGCCCGTCCGCGTCTGGTACTGTATCTGATTGGATACGTTGGGTGGAGTGGTGGAAACGTCTGAGCTGCTGGCGCACGTGAGGTCCGCTGCCGGCTTGAGCCAGGAAGAGCTTGCGCGCCGGGCGGGGACGTCGCGTCCGACGCTGTCAGCCTACGAACATGGCCGCAAATCGCCGACGATGGCTACCGCGGCCCGGCTGCTAGCGCAGGCCGGCTTCGAGTTGGTGGCTCAGCCGTGCGTTGAGTTCACTGCGCGGCCCGGCGCTCGCGGCCGGCCGGTGCCGGTGCCTGATCATCTTCCGCGCCTGAGCATGGAGGCGGCGTTCGCCAGGGTGCTCTTGCCGCTGCACCTGAACTGGTCAGCTGCCGGGCGGGTGTTCGATCTGGCCTTGCGCGCGGATCGTGCCCTGGTCTATGAGATGGTGCTGCAGGAGGGCCATCCGCAGGACATCCTCGCCTATGTCGATGGTGCGCTCCTGGTCGATCTGTGGGAGGAGCTAGTTCTCCCTCGTGCTGTGCGTTCCGCGTGGGCTGAGGTTGTCGGAGCTGCTCTGGGCCGGGTGGCCTAGTGCCCGGGCCGCCCGGTAACGACGAATCGGAGACGGGCAGCGCGCCGGGCCTGTCCGCGTTCCAGCTTGATGTTGCCCGGCTATTCTTCTCGCTCCCGGCAAGCAGCGGTTTCCTGCTGGCTGGCGGAGCGGCCCTGCTCGCACAGCATCTGTCCAGTCGGCCTACGGAGGACCTGGATTTCTTCACCTCTCCCTCGCTGGGCAGCGTCCCGGCCGCACGGGACGATCTTGAGGCACCGCCCGGCAGCAGGGCTGGAGCGTGGAGCGAATCCACGACAGCGACACCTTTTGCCGGCTGATCATCCGAAGCGATACTGCTGAGACACTGGCCGATCTGGCCGTGGACGCACCGCCTGATCGCGCTGCTTCCGCCACCATCGCCGGACCTACCTTTGATCCCGGGGAACTTGCCGGGCGCAAGCTGCTTGCGCTGTTCGACAGGGCTGCTGCCCGGGACTTCGTCGATGTCTATTTGCTTGCCCGCCGCTTCCCGAAGGACCTGCTCCTGGCCCGGGCAGCCGAGATTGACGCTGGCTTTGACACCAAGGTCCTGGCCGAGATGATTTCCACCCTCAGCAGATTCGCCGATATGGACATACCGCTGCCGGGGGAGCCGGTGTCAGAACTCCGGGCCTTTTACCGGACCTGGCACTCTGAGCTGACCACCTAGAACGCACCTCATGAGCGGGCAGTGATCTGGTTGCGTGGGATCCGCAGCCCGCCTGTGCTATCGCGTGATATCACCCAAGGGGGAGGTGGCCGTGACTGACGTGCTTATCCGGGACGTGCCCGATGAGGTGCTGGCTGCGGTTGACGCCCGCGCCGGGCGGCTGGGACTGTCCCGCAGCGAATACGTGCGCCGGCGAGTGGCGCAGGACGCGGCTGCGCCCGAAGCGGCCGTGACGACAGCGGATCTGGCCCGATTCGGCGAGATGTTCGCCGATCTGGCCGACAGTGACGTCATGGATCAGGCGTGGCGGTGACGGCCTGGCTGGCCGACAAATCCGCGCTGGTGCGGCTCGGGGTCAGCCCGGACGCGCCGCAGTGGGCGTCGCGGATCGAGCGCGGACTGGTCCGCGTCACCACGGTCACCAGGCTGGAAATCGGGTTCTCCGCCCGCTCCGGGCCGGACTTGCGAGCCGGGCTGCGGCAGTCGCCGCTATCGGCCATGCCGGTCGAGTACCTCACTCCGCTGATCGAGGACCCGGCAGCGGAAATCCAGACGGTGCTCGCCGACCGCGGCCGTGCCCTGTCGGTACCCGACCTCATTATCGCCGCCACTGCCGAACTGGCCGGGCTCACTATCTTGCACCTGGACAAAGACTTCGACCTTATCGTCGGCGCGACCGGCCAGGCCGTGGAACGACTGCGCGTCACCTGAGCTATATCCCCGCTCGAGCCCGCGCAAGGCCAGGGCCGGGCCAGGCCGGTCAGGCGATCAGGCAAATCCGATCCGATCGCCGAATATGCGGCGCAAAAGATGTCTGCACGAAGTGTGGTTTGCCGAGGTTCAGATTGTCTGTTCTGTAGATTCACCAGGCGCGATGTCTTTGGGTGAATTGGCGGCCATGCGGCCAGAATGTGGCGACGCTGGCGCCGGCCGGCTGCGCCTGATTTAGCATGCCGGTATGTATGAACATGACGCCGAGGATGTGGCAGCGCTCGGCTGGGACGAGTTCGTGCTCAGGCAGTGGGAGTCAATATTCCTCGGCTACCGGTCCAATGCCGGGATCCGCGCGGTCGGCCGCCGCTGGAGTGACCTGATCCAGGCTGGCATCGGCTGCTCCCAGGAGATCGCCGACCTGCTGGTGAAGGCCGAACTCATGGACCGCGTCGACCGCGATCTGGAAGGAGCCCGCAGTCAGACCGAGCTGGTCGCCAGGATGACCGACGTGCTCACCGGCCTCGGATCCGCACTGAGCGAGCTGCCGCAGATCCCGCCGGATCGCCTCGCCGCACTGGTCGGGCAGCACACGCTGCTCGTGGACGCTCTAGCCCGAGTTTCCGACGATCATGCTCTTCTGATGCCTGATCGCTATCTGGCCTGACACGTTTTTCCTGATGGCGCGCCGTCCGGGTGCTTGATCCGGTCTGCGAAACAGTGTATGACCTAATCTTGTGGCGAGCCTGTACCCGAAGAAGATCAGCGGGAAGACGTACTGGTACCTGCGGGAGATGGCCCGGGTGGACGGCAAGCCGAAGATGGTCTCCGAGCGGTACCTGGGCACCGCGGCCGACATCGACGCGGCGATGCGGGCCAGCCAGGCGGCGCTGCTGCCGGAGCGGACCCGCCACCTGGCGTTCGGGGGCGTGGCCGCGGCCTGGGGCGTGCTGCAGGATCTGGGCGTGGCCGCGATCATCGACGAGGTGACCGGGCCCGGCCCGCCGGCCTGCCGCTGCCCGCGGGCACCTACCTGGCGCTGGCGGCGCTGAACCGGCTGGTCGCCCCGTGCTCCAAGCTCGGGTTCGCGGACTGGTGGAAGACCACCGCCGCGGACCGGTTCACCAAGATCCCGGCCGTCGGCGCTGGATCACCGCCGGTTCTGGGACGCGATGCACGCCGTCACCCTGGAGCAGCTGGAGGAGATCTCCCGCCGGATCGCGGTGCGGATCGTGGAGATGTCCGGGGTGGACTGCTCGTCGGTGGCGCTGGACATGACCAACTTCGCCACCTTCATCGACACCGGCAACGGCAAGGCGCCGGTCGCGCAGCGGGGCAAGGCCAAGCAGAAACGCTCCGACCTGCGGCTGGTCGGCCTGGGCCTGGTCGTCACCCGGGACGGCGGGATCCCGCTGACCTGGCACGCCTACCCCGGCGACCGGCCCGACGTCACCCAGTTCCCCGCCATGATCGACCAGCTGCGCAGCCAGTACCAGGCGGTCTGCGCCGCGGCCGGCGTCCCGGCCGGCGAGCCGCGGACATGACGGTGGTCTTCGACGCCGGGCAGAACTCCGCGGGCAACTTCGCCCACCTGGCCGGCACCGGGCTGCGCTACATCGGGTCAGTGCCCGCGCGTCGGACTGCCCGGACCTGACCGCCCTGCCCGCCACCGCCCGCGCCATCGTCGACAGGGAGCGGTTCGGCGGGCTGACCGCCTTCGACACCCGCCGCGAGGTCTACGGCGCCGAGCGCCGCGCCGATCCTCACCCACTCACCCGGAACTGCACGAGCAGCCAGGCCCGCGGGTTCGACCGGCACCACCCTGGCCAAGGCCGGCAGGAAACTCGACGAGCTGGCCGCCACCCTGGCCCGCGGCAAGACCCGCCGCGGCAGGGACAAGGTCGAAGCCGAGATCGACCGCGATCACCCGCAAGCCCTGGGTCCGCCGGGTCATCACCTGGCAGCTGACCGGCGACCAGCCCAAAGACCTGCGCCTGACCTGGGACACCGACCCCGCCGCCCGCGCCGCCCTGGAAGAGGAGATCTTCGGCAAGCACGTGCTGATCACCGACCACGACGACTGGCCCGCCGCCGAGGTCATCGCCGGGTACCGGTCCCAGTCCGAGGCCGAGTTCTCCTTCCGCCAGCTGAAAGACCCCCGCGTCGTCTCCTTCTCGCCCGATGCACCACTGGACCGAGCACAACATCCGCGTCCACGTCTTCACCTGCGTCCTGGCCCTGCAGATCGCCCACCTCATGCGCCGCCAGAGCCCGCCACGCCGGGCTGGACCTGTCCGTCCGCGAACTGCTCAGCCAGCTCGCCGGCATCGGCGAGACCGTGCTGATCTACCCCTCCACCGGCGGCCGGCCCAGAGCCCGCCGCATGACCACCGAACTCACCGGCACCAGCAGGACAGCTACACGAGATCTTCGAACCTCGCACGGTACGCACCCCGCAGTTAGGTCATACACCCAGACATCCCACCACACCCAGCCTGACCAGCGAGAACAACTAGCCAACCTCATGATCGTCGGAAACTCGGGCTAGTCGGCTCGACGTCGGCTGACTAGGCCAGCCAGCCTGGCCGAGATGATCAGGCCGAGATGATCAGGGCGGTCAGGCGGGCTGCCACAACTCGACCCGGTTGCCCTCAGGATCGGTGATCCAGCCGAAGCGGCCGACACCCTCCATGTCCTGCGTCTCCCCCGCCACGTCCGCTCCGCTGGCGCGCAATTGCGCGAGCATCGCGTCCAGGTCGCGGACCCGGAAGTTCAGCATCGCCTGCTGAGCGCGGGACCCGAAGTAATCGGTCCCGGACTCGAACGTCGCGAACACCGTCATCCCGGGTTCCTGACGCCACAGGCCGTTCTCACCAGCGTCCAGGCCCAGGCAATCGCGGTACCACGCGCCCAGCCCCACCGGGTCAGCCGCCCGCATGAAGTACCCGCCGATTCCAAGCACACGTTCCATGCCGCAATCTTGCCAGGACGGCGATCAGGAGCTAGGGCCTTCGCTGGCAAAATGCGGGGGGAGGAACCGCACCCGGGCACGGTCGCCACGGTCGAACACGATCGCGGCGGTCTCGCCGACCTCTCGCGGGGGATCGTCGCCGAACTCGGCGTCGAGCGCGAGGGCGAGTTCGGCGTCGAAAGGCTCGCCATCGTCCGGCTGGACCCGCATGCCGATCGTCCACATCACGCCGTCGTAGAGTTTGCCCCCGAAGGTTACCGACGTGATCGTTGCCCGGCCCCGGGAGCCGGTCCGGGCGAGTTCTGCGGCCTCCCGGTAGTGCTGCCCACTGTCGATGACCCACTCCGGAACGGCGAGGGACGCCGGCGCGGCCGTATCTGCTTTGTCTTTCCCACGATTCCAGCGCGGCATGATCGGACCGGTTCCTTCCCGTGATTCCTGTACAGCGCGTTCGACCTATATTGCCGATCGTAGTGCCAGCCCGGCCCGGCGGCGGTGCGTCCGGAGGTCCGCTGGCGGCCGGCGCGGCCGCGTGGCTCATGAGGCGGGAGTGACAAGTCCGTTGCGGCGCACGCCGACTCGGTTCGCACCGCTGTGCCGTTGGTGCTGTGTGAACGACACCAACGGCACAGCGGTGCGAGGCAAACGTGACCGCCGCTCCGTTGCCGCTTGCAATACGCGGCTCGTTCGCACCATATGCGGTGCGAATGCGAGCACTCTTTACCGTCGCTGCTGTAGGACCACAAGGTCGTGATCCAGCGCCGACAAGGGACACAGGATGCCAGCATCGGGTGCCGCTCAGCTGAGCCTGTCCGGTCAGTTCAGCCTGTCCGGTCAGCTCAGCCTGTCCGGTCAGCTCAGCCCTGCCCGCAGCGGGCCAGGGCGCGGCCGTTCTGGTGCGCGCCGAGGCTGACGACCGAGGCGATGACCGGCTAGTCGGATATGTGGCCATACTCGAGTCCGGCACCGCCCCTTCTCCCGAGCGACTGCATCGCTGTTGCCTGGCCAGGCTCATTGGTCCCCGCGCGTTCGACTGGCTGAGCGCCATGGCTCCGCAGCACTACGTTGTCTGCGCCGGCGTGACGTCCCAGGACCAGGCAGGCTGGCTGGGAGGCCAGGTCCTGGCGGCAGGGTCAGGCCGGCTGGCCGCCGCGCTCGTGTGATCTGAGCCGAGGGCCAACCCGCTGACCAGGGTACGGTCATCGAGCAGTATGGCCCGCTGCAGGCGCTGCAGGTACGGGCCCGGCTCGATCCCGAACTCGGTGACCAGCAGCGTCCGGGTGTCGCTGAACACGTCCAGCGCATCGCTGCGCCGGTGACAGCGGTAGAGCGAGACCATCAGCATGCCGCGCAGCTCTTCCCGGAGCGGGTGTTCCGCTATCAGCCGCCGCAGCTCGGCTGGCGTCTCGCCATGCTCGCCAAGACCGAGCTTGGCCGCCAGCAGTGATTCCGTGGCCAGCAGCCGGACTTCCTCCCAGTACACCCGCTCGATCTGGAGTTCCGGGTAGCCAGGCAGTCCCTCGCACAGATCGCCGCGCCAGAGCAGGACAGCCTGCGCGAGATGATCGCGCGCGGCGGGCAAGTCGTCTGCGGCCAGCGCCTTTCGCCCGAGCGCGGTGAGATCGGCAAAGACAGTCAGGTCAAGCTCGGCTCGCGCGACCTCGAGCCGCCTGCGCACCTGACCAGAGAATCGCTTGCCCGGAGCGGGGCAGTTCAGCGGATCACCGAGCAGTGCGCGGCAGCCGTATCGAGCCGCACCTGAGCCGTTCAGACGCGGGCGATGTTCCGTGATCATGACCGCGACCTTGATCACGGAATATGGCTCTGGCGCGAATTCGGTGATCCTTGCTCCTGGTTCGTGATCATGGAGGCTGCCGGGGTGGCTTCTGTTCCTGACTGGCCTGGCGGTTTCCGTCAGTTCGCCCGGGTGCGGCTCCTGCGGGGGCGAGGGCTGCGCCTGGTGGAGGGTTTGCCGGGTTCCCGCAGGAGCATTTCCGGGTGAAGGAGGATCGACCGGGCCAGGGCACGGCAATCCTCCCGGACCCGGAAATGCTCCTCCACGAACCCGGAAACCCTCCACGGTAAGGAGTCGCGGTAGGGACCGGCCTTGCGGCCGGCCCCCGCGCAGATCCCGGCGTGCGGGACTACCGCACCGGGCTCCTGCCTTGGGTTCTGGCGTCGAAGCGCACGTTGGGGTAGGGATGCGTCACGCGGGCTGGGGGGAGCCATCGGGTTCCGATCCTTTTCATCCGCTGCCAGGTGGTCCGGTGCTTGCAGTTGCGGCGCCGTAGCACCTGGAGCCAGTGCCGGGTTACCTGGTCGCGGAAGGCCGCGACCGCGTGGACGTTGCCGGGCACGGCGTAGTACGCCATGTGCCCGCGCACCACGCTGGCCAGCCAGCGGCCCTGCCCGGGGACCGGATCGTGCATGCGGCGCCTGGGCTGGGCCTTGACCTCGGCCAGCTTCGCCCGCAGCCGCCTGGCGATCGTGATGCGCTTCAGCTGGAACCGCCCGTTCCTGGTCGTCCCGCAGATACAGTTGAAGCCCGGGAAACCGGACGACTCCGGCTTGCCCTGCCCTCTTGCTGCCCGGTTCCCGGCGGCGAACCGCCCGAACCCGGTCAGCCGGGTCTTGTCCGGGTGCAGTTCCAGGCCGAACTCCGCCAGCCGGGGCCGGAGATCTGCCAGGAACCGCCGCGCGTCCTGCTCGTACCGGAACCCGACGACGAAGTCGCCGGCGAACCGCACGATGATCACCTCGCCGCGAGCGTGGCGGCGCCGCCACCACCCTGCGAACAGGCCCGGCACGTAGTGCAGGTACACGTTAGCGAGCAGCGGCGATGCCGATGCTCCCTGCGGTGCCCCCGCGCCCTCGCTCCAGACCTCTTCCACTGCGACCCCCGGCGGCCAGCCACTTGCCGATCAGCCGCAGGACCCGCTCGTCCGCGATCCGGTGCCGGAGAAACCTTTCCAGCCAGCCCCGGTCAAGCTGGCCGAAAAAATCGCGGATATCCGCGGCTGGCACCCAGTTCACCTTCTTCCGCCCGATCCCGGCCGCCAGCGCATCCAGCGCCTGATGCGGCCCGCGCCCCGGCCGGAACCCGTAAGAAAAACCCTGGAAATCCGCCTCGTAAACAGCGTTCAGCACCCCGGCGACGGCCCGCTGGACCACTTTGTCTTCCAGCGCGGCGATGCCGGGCGGCCGCAGCCGCCCGTCCGCCTTCGGGATGTACACCCGCCGCGACGGACCCGCCCGGTAGCGCCCCTGCCGCACCCGCTCGTGCAGGTCCCGGAGGTTAGCCTCCAGGTCCAGCCCGTACGCGCCCCACGTCACCCCGTCCGTCCCCGGCGCGGCCTTCGGGCTGATCGACTGGTAAGCCCACCGCAAGCGGGACACCGTGACATGGTGCAGCAGCGCCGTGAACCGCGCCTCCTTGTCCCGTACCGCTACCTCTCGCACACGATCCAGCTCACCTGGCACGCCAGGCCCGGCACCGCGTCCGGGACGTGTTTCACCGTCCGTGTTCCCCTCGGCTCGCTCCCTTTCCTCCCCCGCCACCGCAGCCGCAGCCTTGTCCGGCGGGTTCGCAGGTACTACGAAGCGACCGGGTTCCCGTCCTCGTTCATCCCAGGATTACCGCCCCGGCGTTCCCTGGACAGCCCGCCCGGTGAATCAGCCAGGCGGGCGAGACACGGGATCTCCCGGTTCTCGCGCATGAAGGTTCCGCACATGCCCTGGTTCCCTGACCGCGCGGGGCCCCTGACGGCTCGCGTCTAGCGCCGCCAGCGGTGCTGCCTTCCACTTTGCCCGGCAGTGCAATCACCCCGGAACGATGATTTCGCGGCTCAATAGCCCGGCCTGCACCCGCCCATGACTGCGCTTCGCCACGCCCTCGCGGGTCATCGACGCATGGCTGAGGGCCGCCGTGGGTCGCTAGCCCTTCGGCGTAGAGCTCTTCCATCTCCTCCTCCATGCCGGTTTATCCCGGCGCTTTCCGGGAATCCTCCCGCACCCGGCAGCGCTCCTTCCTCATCCGCGGTCAGGAGGCGCACATCGACGCCGGCCGCGTCATCGTCGCGGGCTTGATCACGGAATTCGCGCCAGAACCCGGAAGATCACCCAGGTCAGGGCAGGTGCAAGATTCCGTGATCAAGTCCTGAAACATGATCACGGAACATTGCCCCGTGCTCAAGGCCGTCGGATGACTCGTTGAACTGGCGCGGCGACGCGACCGGGCCGGGCCGGGCCGGGACAGCATCAGGTCGGGCCACGTTGTTGCTCACGCCTGCGCAGCCCCGCGACAGCAACGGGGGGGCCACGTTGCTCACCCCGTTCTGCGCGACCAGCCCTCGGTGCCGGATGACAGGTCTGTTTAGCGAAGCTAAGGACAGGGCATCGCCACGCCGTCACTCAAGGAAGGAACGGAATGGTGAAGTTACAAGTACCGGCGGGCTCGTCGTCGCATCGCCGGCTGCTCGGTTTCTGCTCGGCGCTCGCGCTGACCATCGCGCTGGCCGGCTCGGGCGGCACCCTCGCCAGCGCGGCCGGTAACCGGCCGGCCGCGCCAGTCATCGCGCCCGCGTTGAACGGGGCTGCCGCCGGCGGCAAGGTCATCGTGGTACTGAAGCAGCAGCAGACCGGCATGAACCTGAGAACGCGGGCCAGACAGCGGATCGCCGCGGCACATGCCGCCGCGGCGCCGGTCGTCGCCTCGATCCGGTCCCACGGAGGCACGGGAATTACCCGGCTAGTGGCCCCCGACGCGGTCGCGGCGACGGTGCCCGCCGCGGAGGTAGCCAGGCTGCGCGGCAATCCTGCGGTAGCCGAGATCGTGCCCGATGCGATGATCCGGGTCTCGCAAGTGCACACCGAGGCGACTCCCCCGGCTGCCGCTGGCGCCGCCCACGCCAAGATCAGGCCCGGCAGCGGTGATCAGGCCGGTCATCATGGTCGCTCACCGGCGGCAATCCGGCCGCTGAGAACTCACGTGATCCCGGCGAACTGCCCGTCCAGGCCAGTGCAGGAGCCCGAGGCGGTGAGCGACATCTACGCCTCCGACGGTAATCCGAACGCGCCGCATGAGGCGAACTCGATCGCTACGGGCAAGGGCGTGATCGTCGCCAACGATGGGATGAACGCGCTGGCGGGCAACCCGGACCTGCAGCGGGCCGACGGATCGCATGTCGTCATCAACGCCCCGGACTACACCGCTGACCAGGGCAACGACGAGACCTTCGAGGACGCGGCGTCCGTTGGAGCGCAGGGCCTCATCGTCTACCAGTATTCGAAGGCCCTGCCGTTCTCGAACGTGTCGCCGGGCTGCACGTTCACCATCAAGGGTGACGCGCCCGACGCGTCCCTGGTCGACTTGTCCCAGATCGACACGCCGATCCTCGCCCTGTCACAGATCATCGCCGGGATCGACAACGCCGTGACGACCGTTCACGCGGACGTTATCTCGGAGTCCTTCGGGAACGTGTCGCTGCCAGGCAGCAGGTCGGGTCAGCTCCTGGCCGAGGCTGATGAGGCGGCCGTCGCCGCAGGCGTGACCGTCGTGGAGTCTTCGGGCGACAGCGGCCCCAGGGCACCATGATGACCGCTGCCGACGACCCTGCGGTGATCGCGGCCGGCGGGGTGGACAACCTCCACATCGTGGCGCTGAACGACGGCTACCGCAGCTATGTGAGCAACAACATGGCGGCGCAGTCCTCGGGTGGCACCGCGCCGACCGGCAAGGTCGTTGACCTGGTCGCGTCCGACTGGTTCGGCGGCGAGACCGACTGCGCCCCTCTCATTAACGGCTGCCCGGACAGCTATCCGGTCGAGGTGGCAGCAGGCACCAGCGAGGCGGCTCCGCTCATCGCCGGCGCCTCAGCGGACGTGATCCAGGCCTACCGCGACACGCATAACGGGGCCAGCCCCACCCCGGCGATGGTCAAGGACATCCTGACCGGCACCGCCACCAATATCGACGCGCCAGCCGACGAGCAAGGCGCCGGCCTGCTGAACGTCTACGCCGCGGTCAGGGCCGCACAGCAGATGCCGGGCACCACCGATGCCCGCGGCGCAGGCGACGCGCCCAGCCTGATCGCGTCGCCATCGCAGCTGGACCTCACCGGAAGCGGCGGTTCGCTCAGCGACCAGTCCGTCAGCCTGTATAACGCCAGCACGCATCCGGCTAGGGTGACCGGCAGCTACCGCTGGATCGGCCCCGAGTTCCAGCTCGGCCGGATCGTCACCGAGAACGTCAGCGCGCCCGATCCCAGCCTGCCGGTTCCCGAGGCGGGCGCGACGGCGGCCAGGACGATCACGTTCCGCGTGCCGCCCCGCCTCAGCCGGCTGGACGCGGATATGATCTGGCCCGATCCGACCAACAGCAACGTGCTGGAGTTCGTGCTGTTCAACCCGCAGGGAGCGATCGTCCAGGAGTCCTATGACGACAGCACGCCAGGACGGGCCGGCCGGTCGCCGAACATCCAGCATGCCGAGGTCACCGATCCCTCTCCCGGCCGGTGGACGGCCAGGTTCCTGTGGGGCGGCATCGATGACTTCGCCGAAGTCGCGCCAGCCGCGCCCGGCACCTACCGAGGTCCGATGTCGTTCCGGGTGTCCGGGCAGGACTATCGGACCTCGCCCGCCATTCGGCCGGTCACGATCCCGGCCCGCTCCAGCGCGTCGGTACCGCTGCGCGTCGCGATGCCTGTCCAGCCGGGCGATCATCCGGAGTCGGTGCAACTGTCCGCGAGCAACGGCGCGGCGGACTCGGTGCCGATCGCCCGCCGGACCCTGATCCCTTCCGACGGCGGCAGCTTCCAGACACTGATCATTGGCACGAGCGCGCGGAGCGTCGGCCAGATCAGCACCTACGAGATCAACGTCCCCGCAGGAAAGCCTGACCTTGACGTCACTTTCCACACGGCCGACGCCAGCCCGGACAACGTGTTCAGCTACTTCCTGGTCGACCCGAGCGGCACGGTCGTGGCGACCACGAGCACGCCGCAGACGGTAAACGGCCAGGCGACTGGCGACGCCGGGCTCAGCACCCCTAACCCGACCGCCGGACTCTGGCAGATCGACGTCGTCCTGAGACTCACGGTCAGCGGAAACGAGTTCACCCAGACCGTCTTCGGCAACGTCACGGACGGAGGCGGCGGATAGATCAACCCGGAAGCCGGGGAGGCGCCGTCATGCCGGCGGCCCTCCCCTGGCAGCCAGCCGCAACTCTCGGACGATTTCATCAGTAGGACCGGGACGTTTTCGGCAGTAGCCACGGGACGATCTAGTCAACAGCCCAGCTCGCGCTCGATAGGCTCATGGCGTGAACCCAGCCATCCGAGGCCACGTCAGCCGCGACGCGCTTCCTGTTCTCGATCAGCTCCTCCGCGAGGAACCCGCCATACTGCTTGAGGGACCCCGTGGATCGGGAAAATCTACCCTTTTGCGGGAGATCGCTGCTGGGCGGGACGCCAGGATCGTCGATCTCGATGACGAGGCCGTCATTGCCTCTGTCCAGCAAGACCCCACTACAGCCCTGACCCATTCAGGACTGGTGGTGGTGGATGAATTCCAGCGGGCGCCAGCCGTACTGTCGGTGGTGAAGAGGATCGTCGATCGGAGCAGCGAACCAGGACGGTTCATGCTCGCAGGGTCGGTGAGCGCACGCCTGCTTCCTACCGGAGCGGAGACCCTGACCGGACGAGTCCACCGGATGCTGATGCCCCCGTTGTCCACCGCCGAAATAGTAGAAGGCGAGAGCAGACTGCTGCCGGCGCTTCTCGATGACGACCCGGCCCCAATCGCCTCCAACTGGCGCCGCCCAGACTACTTCGCATACCTGGCTGCCGGCGGTTACCCGGCGGCGCTCGCCCGCTCGACCCCCAACTCAAGGCGCCGCTGGTTCGCGAGCTACCTCGGATCCGTGGCCGAACGCGACCTGCCGCAGGTCGCCGACATCCGTCATCCCGGCGCCCTGCCTCGCCTATATCGGCTCATCGCGCAGCAGACTTCCACGGTCATGGGCCGCACCGCCCTAGGCGAGCAACTGGGCCTTGCCCCCGCGACTGCCCGCGCCTACCTGGATCTGCTGACCCACGTATATCTCGTTGCCGAACTCCCCGGCTGGACCGTAGGCATCTCAGCCAAGGCCAGCCACCGGCCCAAGATCCATGTCACCGACACCGGCCTCGCGGCGGCGGCCATCGCCGCGGATTGGCATCGGATCGCCTCCGGTCAGCTCGCAGGGCTCTTCCTCGAAAGCTACGTCGTGACCGAACTGATGAAGCAGGCCATTCTCATCGACGAACCGCTTACCTTCGCGCACTTCCGGGACCGCACCGGCGTCGAGGTCGACATCATTATTGAGCGTCCTGACGGCCGGGTCATCGCTATCGAGGTCAAATCCGCCACGACAACGAACCAGGCCGACACCAGAGGCCTCCGCTTCCTGAGCGACCGGCTAGGCGACCGCCTGCAGGCAGGACTGCTCTTGCACACCGGTCCCCTGACCGCCCGCCTGTCCGAGCGGATCTGGGCGACCCCGGTCAGCGCTCTCTGGGGCGGGACCGCACTCGCCGAAATGCCAGATCCCGCCAGTGACCTCGACCGCCTATAGCCAGACGGGCAGTGCCCATGCCGCGAAACGCATAGCTACACTCGGGGCCGTGGCGCCAATGAGGTACCTCACCAGGTGATCGGCTACGTCGTCAGGCGGATCGGCCAGGCGGTCATCGTCATCATCGGGGTGACGATCATCGTGTTCTTCCTCCGGCACCTCCTGCCAGGGAACATCGCGCGGGCGATCATCGGGCCGCGGGCTACACCGCGGCAGGTCGCCCTTTTCGATCGCCAGAACGGCCTCAACCGTCCCCTGCCGCTGCAGATTCTCTCCTTCCTCAGCCAACTCGTCCGCGGCGACCTCGGGTACTCGTTCAAGCAGAACATGACCGTAGACGCGATCGTGGCGCATGATCTGCCCAACGACACGCTCCTGGTCGGCGTCTCCCTGGTGCTGGCGCTTCTTATCGCCATACCGGTCGGCATCCTGCAGGCGGTCAGGCGCAACAAGCTGGTCGACCATGCCGCGACCGGCATGGCGTTCGTTCTTTACTCAACACCCTCGTACCTGCTCGGGCTGTTACTGATCGCCATCTTCGCGGTCAATCTCAGGCTCCTTCCGGCCGAGGCACCCCAGGCGCAGACGATCACCGGGGTCCTGTCTGACCCGGCGGGCCTCGTGCTTCCGATCGCCACCCTGACGCTCGTCACCGTCGCACTGTTCAGCCGTTACATGCGGTCGTCCGCGATCGAGAACCTGGCTCAGGACTACATCAGGACCGCCAGGGCCACGGGGCTCGGCCAGTCCGCCGTCTTGTTCCGGCACCTGCTGCGTAACTCGCTTATCCCCGTGGTCACGCTGGTGGGCATCTCAATGCCGGGCATCCTCACGTTCGGGCTGATCGTCGAGCAGTTGTTCAACTTTCCCGGGATCGGCCTCGCCTACTTCAACGGCGCCGTGAGCGGCGACTATCCCGTGGTGTTCGGCGTCACCGTGCTGGTGGCGCTGGCGGCCGTGATCGGCAACCTGCTCGCTGACGTCGCCTACGCCCTCCTAGACCCCCGGGTGCGCTATGACTGACGCCACCGAGGCGGCCCGGCGGGACGCCGCCTGGCGGATGATCCTGCGCGCGTTCGCCGAGAACAAGATCGCCCTCGCCGGGCTGATCATGGTCGCGGTCATCGCGCTGTTCTGTTTCGCTGGCCCGTTGTTCTGGCACACCAACCAGGTCAACACCAGCCTGCTGCTGGTGAACAAGCCGCCGACCGCCAGGCACCCGCTTGGCACGGACGACCTGGGTTACGACGTACTTGGCCGGCTCATGGCCGGCGGCCAGAGCTCACTCGAGGTCGGCTTAGCGGTCGCGCTGGCCGCGACCGCGATCGGCGTGCTCTACGGCGTCGTCTCCGGCTTCGCCGGCGGCGCGGTCGACGCGGTGCTGATGCGCATCGTGGACATCATCCTGGCCATTCCGGTCGTCTACCTGTTCATCGACCTGGCGTCGGAGTTCAAGCCGACGCTGTTGTTGCTGATACTCGTGCTGGCCCTGCTGTCCTGGCTGGCCAGGCTCGCCTGGTCCGCGGCGAGACCCTCAGCCTGCGGGTCAGGGAGTACGTCCAAGCGGTCCGCACCATGGGCGGCCGGTCAGGCCGGATCATCGTCCGTCATCTTGTGCCGAACACCATCGGCACGATCGCGGTCAACGCGACATTCCAGGTCGCCGACGCGATCCTGACCCTCGCGGTGCTGAGTTACCTCGGGTTCAGCCTGCCGCCGCCGACCGCGACCTGGGGCGGCATGCTGCAGAACGGTGTCAATTTCCTCTACGACGGCTACTGGTGGGAGATCTATCCGGCCGGGCTGCTGATCGTGCTCACCGTGGTGGCGTTCAACTTCATCGGCGATGGCCTGCGCGACTCACTCGACGTCCGGCTGCGACGCCGGTGATGGTGCCTCGATCGCTCGTGAGAATTATTTCAAGCTATTTCGTGAAGTACCAATCCTCGGGGTAAATGTTGTCAAGCGGGTCCTGCGGGAAGACCCCGCCGAGCGTGTCGGTCACGGCGGAGATCTGGGTGTCGGTCTGCGGCATCCACAGCCCGGGAAGCTGCTGGGCGACGTAGTCCTGATAAGCGTAGAGCGCCGGGATCCCTCCTGAACCAAGGTCACCGATGAGGGCATCGGCCTTCGGATCGGAGTATGAGCCGAGATTGGACGGCCCGTTCGAGCCGAAAAGAATCGCTCCGTCGGGCTCGTTGTAGCCGGGATCGAACAGCCAGCTTTCGCCGACGTAGGCGAGCTGCCAGCAACTCGGCTTCGCGCAACCGGGCGTCATGCTCTGGGCGACGGTGGAGAACGGCCCGCCGCTCAGTGCCAGCTTGATGCCCGCCCGCGCGAACGACGACTGGAGGGAAGCAACTTCCTCGGCGTCTACTTGCGTGCCGGTCGCGTACTGGAAGGAGAACGACAGCCTGGCGCCGGCGGCGATGCCAGCCCCGCACCGGCCCGCACCTGAGCCCGGCCGCAGGCAGGTGTCTGTGCCGTTAGTCACGACCTGCCAGCCGTGCTCGCGCAGCAGTGAGACCGCGGCCGCCGGGTTGTACGGGTACGGATTGTGAGTCTGCCCGGGTGACACGAATTCGCTGGCAGGCCGGAGCGGCACCGGGCCGTAGGTCGGGTAGGCGTAGCCATGCATGAACGAGCTGATGTAGCCGGCCTGGTTGATCAGGTGCTGCATGGCCTGGCGGATGTAGAGCTGCCGGATCATCGCGCCGGCCTGCGGCGAGGCGAAGTTCATGAAGACGTAGTCGATGCCCCAGGAGGGCCACGCTTGCACCGTGTAGCCGTCCCCGCTGACTCGCTGGACCTGCGCCGCGTCGTTGTACGGCACGAAGCCGTAGTCCACGCCGCCTGACAGCAGCTGATTGAACTCGGCGGCGTCGCTGGTGTAGCTGACGATCCGGACCGCATGCAGCGAGCCCGTGGCCGGCCCGAGTACCGCGGGTTGCGGACGTAGCCGGCGTCGCCGGTCGATGACGCGTAGCTGGCTAGCTTCCACGGGCCGTCGACGACCTGCCAGAGCGGGTTCGTGGCATAGGCGGAAAGGGCCTTGTTCTGCGCCAGCAGGAAATCGTCGACCGCCTTCGCTCCGGCTGAAGTCAGGTCGTAGTTTCCCACGGGACCGCCTGGGGACTCCTTATCCCAGGCGTGCTGCGGGAGCGGGATGATCAGGCCAAGCTGGTTGTAGAGCCACTCGGCCGAGTAGCGGTGGTCGAAGGTGAGCGAGAACCGGCTGGCGCTGAGAGTCTTGAACGATGTGACGTTGTCAGGGAACTCCCCCGGTCTGTAGCCCCAGAAGCTAGCCTTGCCCGCTCGCAGCAGGTTGATCCAGAACTGGACGTCCCGGCTGGTGACCGGCTCGCCGTCGGACCAGCGGTAGGTCCGGAGCTGAATCGTGGCGATGGTCTTCTCGCCGGCCGTGGTGACGGTGACGGGATCGGCCAGGCTTTCCTTGTCGTTCACCCCCACCCGTCCGGGGCTGCCGAACCAGTACAGCGGCCGCCACATGAGGTATTGCGAGTAATCGACATTGGCGAAGGTGTCATTGTTGAAGTTAAGCAGCGGGAAGATGAAGTTGAACTGGCTATCGGTAGGGGTGAGCGCGATCACGGCCGTTCCACCGCTGATGCGGGTTCCCTTTGTCCCGTTAGGCGATAACTGACCGCTCGGCGAGCAGGCGGCCAGCAGCATCGAGCAAGCCACGGTGGCGAGTGCTAGTAACCGGGCCTGTCCGCGAGTAAACATTCCATCGATCCTATTCCGTCACGAAAGCTGGGCACGCGGCCGAAGCGTATGACCATGGCGTGCCCGCTCGAGCGCAAGCCAACCCCGCACACCCGCCGCACGGCGCGCAGGACCATTTCGCCGGCCACTAATCCAGCCCCGCTGCCCGACGCTTCTGGGTGGCTGCCTTGCAGCGCCGGATCCATGACCCCGGCCAGAGGCAGCGCGAGGGCACCGGGTCCCGTGCGGATCGTGCAAATAGGTCGCGGCGTTCCGTTCACTTCTGGCGACAGCGGGTAGCCCGCGGGCGAACAGGACCTCGCGGCCGTCGCACAGGAAGGCGCCCTTCATGATGGTGACGCAGCACGGTGCCCACCTGGCCGCGCTCAACTTGCTGAGCTCGACTTCGCTGCTCACGAGCCTCGGCGCGCTGGGGATCTTCCTGGTCTTGTTCGCCGAGACCGGGTTGCTGGTCGGGTTCTTCCTGCCGGGCGACTCGCTGCTGTTCACGGCCGGCCTGCTGTGCACGGCGACGTCCGGGCACAACAGCCGCCTGTCGCTGCCCGTCGTGATCGCCGCCGCCATCGGCGGGGCACTGCTCGGCGCGCAGACCGGCTTCTATCTCGGACGCGCTGGCGGCAGGCGGCTGCTAGACCGCCACGCGAACGGGCGGCTGCACGCCGGCGCGGAGCGCGCCGAGCACCTGCTGGCCCGCTACGGTTACGGCAAGGCCATCGTGCTGGCCCGGTTCATCCCGGTCGTGCGCACCGTGCTCAACCCGGTGGCCGGAGCGCTGAACGTGCCGCCCCGCGTCTTCACGATCTGGCAGGTGACCGGCGGCGGAATCTGGTCAGCAGGCGTCACGCTGGCCGGCTACGGCCTTGGCTCTGCGGTCCCCGGCATCGACGGCTATCTGCTGCCGGCCATCGGCGCCGTGGTGCTTGCCTCGCTCATCCCGATCGGCATCGAACTGGTCCGCGCTCGCTCCGCGGCACGCCGCCGGAACTCCGGCCAGATTCCCGCGACTTCCCCGCCTTCCTCCCCCGCACCAGGAAGAAGTGATGGAGCCAGAAACTGAGCACGAAGACGTGATCTCCCGGCTGGACGCCCTGATCGAGCCGACCGGCGAACCGGAGAACGCGGTCATCACCGACAACGCACGGCTGGTCCGCTGGACGGGGCCGATGTTCGCCCTGTTCGCGGTGATCTTGCTGCCGTGGATCGTCTACCTCGGGATCTCGCTCCCGGCCAGGCAGCTGTCCCCGAACTACGACATCGCCTGGACGGGATTCGACATCATGCTGTTCTCGGCGCTCGCCGGCACCGCGTACTTCGCGCTGCGCCGGTCGCGGTACCTGTCCGCGACGGCGGTCGCCTGCGCCGTGCTGCTCATCGCCGATGCCTGGTTCGACGTCATGACGACCCCGGGGAACCAGCGGATCGAGTCGGTCCTGCTCTGCGTGCTCGTCGAGCTGCCGCTGGCGGCCCTGTGCCTCTGGCTCAGCCAGCACACGCTGCAGATCGCCGAACGCCGGGTCGTGCTGCTGAGGAACCTCGCTGCCGGGACGGCCAGCGGCAGGCGGCGGCCGCTGGCAGGCAGGCCAGCCAGGGGAAAGGCAAGCACCCGATGAAACGCGCAACCGTGGTGGCCAACGCGGCCAAGCAAGGCTACGGCGACCGGTTCAAGGCGGCCGTCAGCGCGGCCGCGGCCGACCACGGCTGGGCAGCGCCGGTGTGGCTCGAGACAACGCCAGCTGACCCCGGGACCGCGCAGGCCAGGCAGGCTGTGGCGGCGGGTGCTGACCTCGTCATCGCGTGCGGAGGCGACGGCACGGTCACCGCCTGCGCGGAGGGAGTCGCCGGCACCGGGGTGCCGCTCGGGATCATCCCCAACGGCACCGGCAACCTGCTCGCACGGAACCTGGGACTGCCGCTCGACCTGCGGCGCGCCGCCGACGTGGCGCTGACCGGCCAGGTCAGGCGAGTTGATGCCGGGACTGCCAACGGCCGCATGTTCATCGTCATGGCCGGGATCGGCCTCGACGCCAGGATGCTGACCGACACCAGCGAGCCGCTGAAGAAAAAACTAGGCTGGGCGGCCTACGCGATCTCGGTGCTCAGGCACCTCGGCGACAAGCCAGTGCGGATCCGCCTTACCGCCGACGGCGGCCCTGCCGTGAGCACGCTGGCCAGTGCCGTCATCGCCGGCAACGTGGGCTGGCTGCACGCCGGCATCCCGCTGCTGCCGGACGCCGAACCAGACGACGGCAAGCTCGACGCCGCCGTCATCTCGGCCAGGGGATGGGGCAACTGGATCACGCTCGCCGCCAGCGTCATGACCCGTCAAGCGGACCAGCACCCACCTCCGCCGGATCACCTTCAGCGAACTGCTGATCGAGGTGCGCCACCCGCAGCCCTGGGAAGCCGACGGCGAGCCGATGGGACGCACCAGGCGGCTCGTCATCACGGCCCAGCCAGACGCCCTGATGCTGATGGTGCCCGGCCGGCCTGCGACTAGCTCTCCTCTGCCCGCAGGTAGCGCACGCCGAGGCGGTCGAGCAGTGGTCGCAGGTCGTTCCGGTCCAGGCTGAGCTCGCCGCGCGGCGAAGGCGGCCCTCGCGTGGTCCTCGCGTTCTTCCCGCAGCAGGCCGGCCTGGGCCACGTCGCTGACGGCGAGCCTGGGCACGACGATGACCCCGTCGTCGTCGGCGATCACGGCGTCGCCTGGTGTCACGATCGTGCCGGCGATGCTGACCGGCAGGTTCACGGTGCCTGCCGTGGCCTTGACTGTGCCCTGGGCGCTGACGTGCCGTGACCAGACCGGGAAGCCGGACCTGGTGATCGCGGCGACGTCCCGCACGCCGGTGGTCGTGACCAGGCCGTGCACCTGGCGGGCGGCCAGCGCGGTGGTGATCAGCTCGCCCACGTAGCCGTCGCTGGACGGCGAGGTCGTGGTGATCACCAGGATGTCTCCCGGGCCGGCCTGCTCGATCGCGGCGTGCACCATGAGGTTGTCGCCGGGCGGGCACAGCACGGTCACCGCGGTGCCGGCCGCGCGGGCACCAGCCCGCAGCGGCCGCAGCCGGGTCCCGAGCAGCCCGGTCCGGCCAGCTGCTTCATGCACGGTCGCGACTCCGAGCCTGCCCAGCTCGGCGACAACGTCGGAGTCGGCTCTCGGCGGGCCGACGACCACGACTGGCTTCACGCCAGTACCCCGCTCACCTGAGGGAAGACCCGCTGATAGGCCTCGGCATGGGTGACCAACGCCGGCCCGCCGTTGCGCACGGCCTGGACGCCCCGGCGTTCGGCCAGGCCGACGTAGTAGCGGGCCATGTGATCCTGGGACCGCATCGCGGCCATGGCCGCCTGCTTGCGGTCGAACACGGCCGTGATATCCACGAGCACGTCCGGCCGGAACTCGCACATCTCGGGCTGATGCGGCTCGAACCGGAAGACCGGCGGCGCGCCAAGCGGCGGATGATCCGACTCGCGGCCCGGTGCCTGCGCGACCGCGCGGGCCTGAATCGTCAGGTTAGCGGCGACCGGATGATCGTAGTTGTACGGATCCGTCACCGAGTGAGTCAGGATCACGCCGGGCTGGATCTCCCGCATGATCTCGGCCAGTTCCAGCAGCGTCTGCTCACTCGCCGGCAGCGGGTAATCACCCTTGTCCAGGAACCTGACACTGGCACCGAGCTCGCCCGCCGCCGCCTCCGCCTCGGCTCTCCTGATCTCCTTCACCCGGTCCAAGGTCATGCCCGGCTGCTTCCACGCGCCAGGCGACTCGCCCCGCTCGCCGAACGACAGGCACACGACCTCCGCCGTTCCGCCAGCAGCGGTCGTCAAGGCGATGTAGCCAGCCGCCCGCCACACGAAGTCGGCCGCGTGCGCGCTGACAACGAGCAGCCGCTGCGGTTCCCGCGCCCCTTGCCCGGTCACGACGCCCGCGCCAGAAGTCCGGCGCTGCCCAGCGGCTGGCTACTCGCGGTAATCATCTTTGACTGTCTCCAGGCTGCCCGCCGCAAACCAAGTCGCGGGCGGTCGCGTCGCGGCTCCTAGCCCGAGGCTACGACATGCCCGGCAGTTACCTGGGGAGGGCTCGGGAGCAGCGGCTCGAGATTCGCGTGCACGTACTCCGCGGCCCTCTTCGTTGACTCTTCCTCCCCCGCTCGATCCTGAAAGACCGAAGTTGAAAGCATCACCCCGTCTCCGGCATCGACCCAGTAATAGGCCACGAATCCGGGAACCCCGCGAAGAATACGGACAAACTCCTCCTCGACCCGACGTCCCGCCTCTTCAGGATCGGTCACTCCGTTGTATCGCCGCACCACTGCGTACATATCCGAGTTCCTCTCCAAGTTCGTCCCCGAGGCCGCTTCCTGCGACAAACCCAGGATGCACTCTCCGTCGCGAGATGTCTACGTTGGGTGACGAGCATCAGAGCGGGCTGAGCGAGCCTTGAGCAGGCAGAACACATTGCCTTCCGGGTCGGCCAGGACATGCCACTGCGCCTGCCCGGTCTGGCCGATGCCGGCCGGACCCTTCGCGCGGCCCGATCTCCACCGAGCCGTCGTCACCTCAGGGTCGCGGCAGCCGAGCACAAGCCTCACTGATACGACATGCCATTGACTAAAACCTGCTCTCGGCCCGGGAAATGTCGGGAGGCCACCCGAACTTCACGGACTCCCAGCACATGATCCCGCCACTATAGTAAAACCTGCTATAGTTCTAGAGTGTCGAATAAGCGCTACGTGCTGCGTGAGGTCATGCTCGAATCGGGCACAAGTCAATCGGAGCTGTCGCGTCTGAGCGGGGTGTGGCAGTCGAGTATCAGCCAGTTCCTCTCCGGGAAGGTCCACCTGAGCGATGACCAGCTGGACCGGCTGCTGTCGTGCATGGGCTATCGGCTTGAAGTCGTCTGGCTACCGGCGGTCCCTGATCTGACCCGCTCCGAGTGGCGCTCCTGGCGGCTGCATCGTCGGTTGTCGACACATTTGACGCAATCGGCCCTTGAGCAGTGGCGTCCGAGGATGGAGCGCAACCTGGAGCGTCTCCGGGGCACCGTGCGCGGCCAGCCGCATCTACGGAACCTCGACCGCTGGGAGTCGCTGCTAGATCATGGCGACGTAACAGGCCTTCACCGGACTCTTACAGGCCTGGATCGCGACTCGATCGAGATGCGCGAGGTGTCTCCGGTTGGTGGCCTTCTGCCGAATGAGGAACGGCTGGAAGTACTCAGGATGGCGAGCTAATGCGTCGCGATCAACTGGAACACGCCATCCGGACAGCATGTCAGATCATTGGCCGACCGGAAGTGATCGTAGTTGGCTCCCAGGCGATCCTCGGTACCTTTCGTGAAGATGAGCTGCCGGTCCGCGCCACCATGTCAAGCGAGGTCGATATTCTCCCGATTGCTGACAGCAACGAAGAAACCGCGGAGCTCGCCGACCGTATCGAGGGGGTTGCGGGAGAGTTCTCGCCGTTCGAGGAACTTCACGGCTTCAGCATCGACGGCGTCGACTTGGAGACATCCGCTTTGCCGGACGGCTGGCGGGACCGCTTGGTCAAAGTTCAGAACGCCAACACGGCCGGTCCCGGCGGAGGGCCGCAGTTCACGGGCTGGTGCCTCGACAAGGAAGACCTGTGCGTTGCGAAGTTGTGCGCGTTGCGAGAGAAGGATCAGAATTTCGTCTCTGAGCTGCTCAAGGCCAGCCTTGTCGATTCTGGCGTGATTGCGGCGCGACTGGCGACGGTTCCTGAGCGATACCAACCGGGCGCGGAACGCGCCTCCGGCTGGCTAGCGTCCTGGACAGGCAGCCGTCACTGAAAGTGCCCGGGGAGTGATCCGTGCTGACGGGGCCGGACCGCCTGGCGCGGCGGGCGGCTATGAGCGCTGCGGGTCGAACAGGCGCCGGACGGCCTGGCCGGTGACTTCCGCGATCATGTCGTAGTCGCTGTCGACGTGGAGCACCTCAGCTTGGTGCAGTTCGGCCGTCGCGGCGATGATCAGGTCCGGGATCGGGCGGCGGTGGCCGTTGCCGCCGCGGGCAGCGAGCAGCCGCTGGACCTCCAGCGCCCGGTCCATCACTGCCTCGCTGACCGGAAGCCACTCCAGCGCCTGCTGGCCCGCGAGCAGCGCTTCCAGGTCTGCCTGGTTCCGCGCGGAGTAGCAGATCTCCAGGGCTGTCAGGTGGCAGGCGGCGATGACGTGCGCGGTGCGCAGGCTCAAGAACGCGGCCCGCGCGCGTTGATCCCGCCTGGCCCATTCCAGCGCGGACTTGTCCGCGAGCAGCACGCTCAACCGCGGCCGCCGTCCCTCCACGCCCCGCGCAGCGCATCATCGGACAGATCAGCGCCGGTCTCGTCGAGGAGCTCGAGCATGCGAGCCGCGGCCCGCTGGTTCGCCACCCGGCGCAAGGCAGCGTTCACAGTCGCTACCTTGGTCCTTGTGCCTAGTTCCTCGCTGGCCAGGGACAGCGCCTCTCATCCAGGTCAACCATCGTCCGTGACATCCGATCCTCCCATTCATGGTGATGCCTGTTACCTGGTTTATTATACATCAGAGACCGAGCTGATCTGATATCACCAGAACGCTCGCAGTCATGCCTTCCCTCGCCGCAGCGACGGTCCCGCCCGGCCTGAAGCCCCCGTGCCGATCATCGCCGCACCCCCGGCAGGCGGCGACACCATCACTCACCGCATACGTCCCCCGGTCATGTCCCCGCCCATGGCGGCCCCGCCAGCGACAGCCAGCTGCCGGGAGGCGTCATCCAGCAGCCTCCCGGCGATCTGATCAATGACCGCGACCTGCCGCGGCCCGAACGACCGCAAGAGCAACTCCGCCAGCGGATCAGCCAGCGGCGACGGAGTCGCCGGATGCTCCTGAATAGCCGTGGTAAATTACCGGCGAGGATGGGAGAGGTTATGGGTTCTGAGACTGGTTTAAATGAGCTGAACCTCGGGGGGATTTTCGAGATTCTCGATACCGACGGCGACGGTTTCATCAGCGAAGACGATTTCGTGGCGATGGCCAAGCGCTTCACTGATGAGTTCGACGTCACTGGCGACGCGCCGGGCGTGGCCGTGGATGCCGCGTTCCGGGCCTGGTGGGAGTGGCTGCGCGCGGACTACGACGGCGACGGCGACGGGCGCGTCAGGCGGGCGGAGTTCACTGCGGCGTTCGTGTCGGGCGGGGGCAATCCGGAGGCGTACTACGAGCAACTGCTGGGGCCTGTCCTTGAGGTGGTGGGACAGACGATGGACCTCGACGGCGACGGGTTTATCGAGACGGCTGAGTATGTCCGGGCCTTCACGGTGCATGGATTGGACGGCGGGTTCGCAGCAACCGCGTTCGCGCGACTGGACAACGACGGCGACGGCAGGATCAATACGGCTGAGTTCCTGGCAGGCATCAGGCACGCGTTCCTCAGCCAAGACCGGGCGGACCCGGGCACCGAACTCCTCGGGCATGCCTGACAGGCGGGATGCCTTCGCGCTGACCCTACCGCGCCACGCTGTGTCGCCTGGCTGATGCGCTGGACCTGCGAGACGCTTTGACTGACCCCGCATGCGCATGAAAGTTCTAGTCCCAAAGTACATCTTTCTCGCAATGCTCCCCGTTGGGACGATCAGGATGCTACCGGCGCTATCGGCGCGCATCGAGATCATTTAGCAAGAGCGACGGACGGTCGGCCATGATCACGCAGCCGCTGCTGAGTCAGCTGTTAGGACTTTCACCTGAGCAGCGCCGCGCCGTGCTTGACCAAATGCGGCAGCGCGGAGCGGGCATCAGCTCCATACCCCGGCTCGGCCGACCGGGACGCCGGCGGCGCGTCGCCGGCGTCCTACGGCCAGGAACGGCTCTGGTTCTTATGGCAGCTGGCACCGGACAGCACGTCGTATCACGTGACCTGGTGCTATGAGGTAGCTGGCGGCCTGAACACCGGCCGGCTGGCCGCGGCGGTCGACGCGCTGATCGAGCGGCACGAGGCGCTGCGGACCACCTTGCACGAGCAGGACGGGCAGATCGTGCAGCGAGTCCGCCCGCCCTGGCGGTGCGGCCTGACCGCGGTCCCGGCGACCAGCAGCGAGCAGGCAGCTCGAGCTGGCCACGGCAGCCGCGCGGGAGCTGTTCGACCTGTCCGCCGGGCCCCTGCTCCGCGCACGGGCCTGGGAACTCGCGCCCGACCGGCACGTGGTGGGGTTCACCACCCACCACGTCATCATGGACGGCTGGTCACTCGACATCTTCGAACGCGAGCTCTGGGCGCTGTACGACGCCGGCGGCGACCCGGGCGCGGCGGCTCTGCCCGAGGTAGCCGTCCAGTACGCCGACTACGCCTCCTGGCATCGCGACCTCGTCGCCGGCCAGGCCGACGCCGATCTCGACTACTGGCGCAAGGCGCTCGACGGCGCCACCCCCGCCTGCCCCGCCCCCGACCACACCGCCCCTGGCCACGCCGACGTCTCCGGTGGCAAAGCCGCCGTCACCGTGCCGGCCAGCGAACTCGACTCGTTCACCACCATCCGCACCGCCGCCGGCACCGACTTCGTCGCCCTCTTCGCCATCTGGTGCCTGTTCCTGGCCCGCCACACCGGCCAGCGCGACGTCACCGTCGGCACCCCAGTCTCCGGCCGCTCCCACGCCGACACCGCCGCCATCATCGGCTGCTTAGTCAACACCCTGGCCCTGCGCGTCCGCGTCGACCCCGGCACCGACTTCCCCGGCTACCTCAGCACCGTCCGCGCCGCCGTCCTGGATGCCTTAGCCCACCAGGAAATCCCCTTCGATCACATCGTCCGCGCCGTCGCCCCACGCCGCGCCGGCGCCCGCAACCCCCTCTACACCACGCTGTTCACCTATACCCCAGCCGAAGACGCCAGCTGGCACAACCGCACCCTGGCCAACGGCCTCACCCTCACCGCCTTACCAGTCGACTCCGGCGGCAGCCATCTGGACCTGGGGCTCACCGCCTCAGCCACGTCCGAGGGCCTGGTGCTGCGGCTGGAGTACAGCACCGACCTGTACGACCCGGCCACCGTCGACGGTTACCTCAGCTCACTCACCAGCCTCATCGCCACCGTGAGCCACAACCCGGGTGCTCGCCTGCACGCCTTACTCGAACCAACGCTCCGCGAACGGCAGCTGCTCACCTCCTGGGACGACGCCGCGGCCGCCCCGTCCTCCGCGGTGCCGCTGCAGGATCTCATCGCTGCCCAGGCCGCCGCCACCCCCGAGGCCGTCGCGATCGAAGCGCAGGACACGTGCCTGACCTACCGCGAGCTCGACGCTGCCGCCAGCGCCCTGGCCCGCCCGGCTCCGCCGGGCCGGGGTCCGCGACGGCGACGTCGTCGGCATCCGCCTCCCGCCCGCCGCCACCGCGATCACCGCCGTCCTCGCTACCTGGAAAGCCGGCGCCGCGTTCCTCCCGCTCGACCCGGGCCTGCCCCCGGCCCGCATCAGCGCCCTGATCGACGGCGCCCGCCCGGCCCTGCTAATCACCGACGCCCCCACGCCCCGCCCCGACCTGGACTATCTCCTGACCGGACTCCCGTCCGGCCGGGACCGCGAACACGACCAGGATGAAAAGGACCTAGGCGGACTGCCGGCGGCGGGGCCGGATCACCTGGCGTACCTGATGTACACCTCAGGGTCGACCGGCCAGCCCAAGGCCGTGATGATCCACCACGGGGCACTGTCCAACCACGCCACCGCGCAGGTACTGCCCTGGACTCACCTGGCCAGCGGGGACACCTCAGAAAAACTGCGGGTCGCGACCGGCACGTCGGCGTTCATCGCCGACTTCTTCATCATCCAGCTCGCCACCCTGGCCGGCGGCCACACCCTGGTCGTGCTCACCCCCGGGCAGCGCCAGGACCCCCGATACCTGGTCGGCCTCGCCGCCGACCCAGCCCGGGCGGTCACCGCCATCGAATGCACTACCTCCCAGCTGCAGCTCTACGTGGAAGCCGGGCTGCTCGACGCTCCCTGCCCTCCGCGCCTGATCGCCTTCGGCGGCGAAACCTGCCCCGCCGACCTGCGGGCCGCCCTGTGCGCCCGCCCCGCCACCGCCTCCTTCAACTCTTACGGCCCGGCCGAAACCACCGTCGAGGTCACCATCGGCGCCATCGCCGACTGCCCCGTGCCGCTGATCGGCCGGCCCTTCGGCAACGCCCTCGTCCGCATCCTGGACGACCGGCAGCGGCCCGTCCCGCCCGGCACGCCAGGCGAACTGTGCATCGCCGGCCCGGGTGTCGGCTACGGTTACCTCGGCCGACCTGCCCAGACCGCCGCCGTATTCATCCCCGACCCCGGCGGCCCGCCCGGCAGCCGCGTGTACCGCACCGGTGACCTCGCCCGCTATGCCCGCGACGGGATGCTCGAGTTCCACGGCCGCAACGACCACCAGATCAAGATCCTCGGGCAGCGCGTCGAACCCGGAGAAGTCGAAGCCGTACTGCGCGACCACCCCGGCATCACCGCCGCCGCCGTCACCCATCGCAGCACTGCCAGCGGCATCCAGCTCACCGCCCATCTCATCGCCGCCGAAGGCGCCACCCCCGACCCCGCGACGATCCGCACCTGGCTCGCCCAGCGCCTCCCCGCCGCCGCTGTCCCCGCCACTATCCGCTTTACCACCAGCTTCCCCTTCACCACAGGCGGCAAGCTCGACCGCAATACCCTCGCCGCCGCCGCCGCCGGCGACGACACTCCCGGCGCCCCCGCCGCACCGCCCGCCACCCCCGCCGAACACGCGATCGCCGCCATCTGGGCCAGCCTTCTCGGCCTGCGACACCGGCGCCCTCGGCATCCACGACGACTTCTTCGCCCTCGGCGGCCACTCGCTGCTGGCCGCCCGCCTCGCACTGCGTCTCTCAGCCGACTTCAGATAGCCATTTCCCCCTGCACCAGATCTTCACCCACCCCACCATCACCGGGCAGGCCACCTGGATCGGCGACCACCCCGACACCGCCGCCGCCCCGCCCATCCCCCGCCAGGCCCTGGCAGCCGGAGCCGAGGTCCCGGCATCGTACGGCCAGGAACGGCTGTGGTTCTTGCGGCAGCTCGCCTCCCGGACCCCTAGCTACCACGTCTCCTGGGCCTACCAGGCCACCAGCCTCGATGTCACCGCCCTCGCCGCCGCCGTCGACGCCATGATCGAGCGCCACGAAGTCTTCCGCACCACCCTGCACGACCACGACGGCCAGATCATCCAGCGCATCGGCCCGCCCTGGACCTGCGGACTCGCCCCAGTTCCGGCCAGCACCACCCCGCAGGAGGCTGTCGCTGCCGCGGACAGTGCGGCGAGCGAATTATTCAACCTGTCTGCCAGGCCCGCTGCTGCGCGTCCGCGCCTGGGCCACCGGCCCGGACACCCACCTGCTCCTGTTCACCGCCCACCACGTCGTCATCGACGGATGGTCACACGAGATCTTCGAGCAAGAACTGTGGGCTCTGTACGCCGCTCGCGGCGACGCCGCCGCCGCGGGCCTGGCCGTCCCCGCCATCCAGTACGCCGACTACGCCAGCTGGCACCGCGAACTCACCGCCACGACCGCGGCCGACGACGTCACCTGGTGGAAAGAAACCCTCGACGGCGCTACCCCGGCCAGCCCGGTCCCCGATCACGCGGCGCCCGACCGTACTGATTTCTCCGGTGGCCATGCCACCGCCACCGCCGACCCCGCGGCCGTCGCCTGGCTCACCACCGCACGCACTCTCGCGAGCACCACGGACTTCGTCGTCCTGCTCGCCCTTTTCTGCGTCTTCCTCGCCCGCCACTCCGGGCGTCGCGACCTGACGGTCGGCACTCTGGTCTCCGGCCGCAATCACCCCGATACCGCGGGCCTGATCGGATTCCTCGTCAACACGCTGGCCTTGCGCGTCCGGGTCGATCCCGCTCGGACGTTCCCCGACCACATTGCTTACGTTCGGCAGGTCGTCCTCGACGCCTTCGCCCACCAGGAAATCCCCTTCGAGCAAGTGGTCCGCGCCGCCGCGCCGCAGCGCACCGCCGCCCGCAACCCCCTCTTCACCAGCCTCTATGACCATGACGTCGGCACTGTCGGCCCCCGTACCTTCCCCGGCGGCCTCACCCTCACCCCCCACCCGGCCGGCGACAAGGGCGGCACCCAGTTCGACCTCTCGCTGTCCACCGCCCGAGTGGCCGACATCCTGGTCCTGCGGCTTGACTACAGCACTGCCCTCTACGAGCCGGCCACGATCGATGGTTACCTGGATTCGCTGACTGACCTGCTGGCAGTGCTGGCCGCTGACCCAGGCACCCGCGTCGGCCGGCTGCTCGGGCCCACGGCGCGGGAGGCGGCCCGGCTGCGGGAATCACCAGGCCCGGCGACATCATCGCCATCCACCTGCCCCCGACCGCCGCCGCGATCACAGTGATCCTCGCCGCCTGGAAAGCCGGCGCCGCGTCGCTCCCGCTCGACCCCGACCTGCCGCCGGCGCGGATCAAGGCAATGGTCGATGACGCCGGTCCCGCCCTCATCCTCACCGCCACCCCGACCGCCCGTCCCCACCTCGACCTGGACCCCGCCACCCTCACCGGCCATCTTGCCGGACGCGCCGCTCCCCGAGGTCAGCCCCGGCCACCTCGCCGTCCTGCTTTACACCTCCGGGTCCACCGGCCAGCCCAAAGCCGTGATGCTTCACCACGGTGGCATCTCCAACTACGCCACCGCCCAGATGCTCCCCCGGATGCGCACCGGCACCGGCCAGGCTCCGCACCGCATACCAGCCAGGACCTCCGCGTTCATCTCCGACATCTTCCTCGCCCAGCTCGTCATGCTCGCCGGCGGCCACACGCTCGTTGTCCTGTCGCGCGAACAGCGCCAGGACCCCCGCTACCTCACCAGCCTGGCCGCTGACCCCGACCGCGCGATCACCGCTATCGAATGCACGCCGTCGCAGTTCCAGCTCCTCGCCGAAGCCGGCCTGCTCGACGCCCCGCACCCGCCCAGGATCGCGATGCTCGCGGGCGAGGCGATCCCGCCCGACCTGTGGACCATGCTGCGCAGCCTCCCGGCCACCACGTTCATGAACATCTACGGGCCGACCGAGACCTCGGTCGACGCCACGATGCTGACGCTGGCTGACAACCCGGTCCCGGTGATCGGCCTGCCCTACGGCAACACCCGCGTCCAGCTCCTGGACGACCGCCAGCGCCCGGTACCGCCGGGCACCATCGGCGAGCTGTGCGTCGCCGGGCCGGAGTCGGCTACGGCTACCTGAACCGCCCCGCCCAGACCGCCGCCGTTCTTCATCCCCGACCCCGGCGGCCCGCCTGGCAGCCGCCTGTACCGGACCGGCGACCTCGCCCGCTTCACCAGCGACGGGCTGCTGGAATACCACGGCCGCAACGACCACCAGCTCAAGATCCTGGGCCAGCGCGTCGAACCCCGGGGAAATCGAGGTCATCCTCCGCGCCCATTGCGGGCCTAGACGCCGTCGACTGGCTTGACGCCACCAGGACGGCCGCCGCGACCACGGACTTCGTGGTCCTGCTCGCCCGCCCTGTACAGCATCTTCCTCGCCCGCCATGCGGGCCGCCGAGACCTGACCATCGGCACTCCCGTCTCGGGCCGTGACCACCCGGATACCGCTGGCCTGGTCGGATTCTGCGTCAACACGCTGGCCCTGCGCATCCGCGTCGACCCGGCAGCGACGTTCCCCGGCCACGTCGCCCGCGTGCGGCAGGTCGTCCTAGATGCCTTCGCTCATCAGGAAACCCCTTCGAGCACGTCGTCCGCGCCGTCGCCCCGCAGCGCAGCGCCGCCGCCAACCCGCTGTTCACCACCAGCTACGCCCACAACCAGGTCACCCCCGGCACGACAACCCTGCCCGGCGGCGTCACGCTCACCCCGCACGCGGCAGGCGGAGGCGGCGGCAGCCACTTCGACCTCACCCTGAACACGGCACGCACCCCGGACGGGCTCGTCCTGGGTCTCGAATACAGCACCTCTCTGTACGAGGCCGCCTCCATCAGGGGCTACCTGGACTCACTGACCGACCTGCTGGCCGTCCTCATCACCGAGCCCGCCTCATCCTTTCAGCCGATCAAGACGAGCAGTCCAGCAAGCACGCCCTCACCACCTGGCAGGCACACACCGGCCCGCTGTCAGTCACCCACGCGGGCGCCGACCATTTCCAGCTCCTGCAAGGCGCCATGGGTCACGGCCGTCGCGGACATCATCTCTGGCTCTGCCCAAGAAGCGATGCAGGGAATTGGCCAAGCTGTTTTGCACAGGTGAATTCCAAGCCGACCCGGTCAGTGGATGGAGGAGCCACGTGGACTCCCATCTCGCCTACCGCCCCCGAAGATCTGCTTCGTTTCGTCGATTGCCTCGGCGGCGCGCTCGTCCCCGGCACCGACGCGGTCGTCTACGTCGCTAACACCCTCGATGGCAGCACCGCCAGCGACGCCAGCGCTCTGTGGCTCGTTGAGGCGGGGCAGCATCGCCCCCTCGTGCCCTCTGGAGCCCGCCGGGCACAGCCGGCCATTTCGCCAGATGGGTCGCTGGTGGCGTTCCTCCAGCAGACGGGAACGGCACCCGGCAGGGACTGTGACAGGGGCAGGTGCATGTCGCGCTTGATTCGTGCGAGACTCGCTGAGACGATGAAGCCGACGATCCATGCGAACATATTTTCGATCCTTGGAGTAGCGTGGAAATCACGAACGAGCAGCACGCCTTGCTCGAACTATGCGCCATCCGGGTCGATCAGGAGAGCGTCGACTGGAGCCTGATTGCCCGCCAGGCGCTAGACCCGGCTGGGCTGGATGCCCTGTGCCAGGGCATGATCACCGAGAAATCTGCCGTTGCTGCGAAGTCACGCCCGGTCTTGCGCAAGGGCCTCAAGCGAGGACCCGAACTGGCTGACCGGGTCTCCGCCGAGCTCGATGCCGCCGACCGGGCCGGAGCGGAGCTTGTGACGGTGCTCGATCCGGGCTATCCGGCCAATCTGCGGCTGATTCCCAACCTGCCACCCTTCCTGTTCTACCGGGGAGGTCTGAGCGAGGATGACGCGCGGTCGGTGGCTGTGGTCGGAACGCGTACTGCGAGCGTGACGGGTATCCGGCGAGCGGCGAACATGTCGCGGCTACTGGCCGATCAGAATGTAACGGTGGTATCCGGCCTGGCTCGGGGCATCGATACCGCCGCTCACCAGGCGGCCCTGGAAGCGAGGGGCCGGACAATCGCAGTGCTCGGGACCGGGATCACCCGGTGCTACCCGGCCGAGAACGCCGACCTAGCCGAGGCGATCGTCGCAAGCGGCGCGCTGGTGTCGCAGTTCTGGCCGACCAGCCCGCCGAGCAGGTACACCTTCCCGCGCCGCAACGTGGTGATGTCCGGGATCAGCCAGGGCAGCGTCGTCATCGAGGCTGGCAGCACCTCGGGGGCCAAGATGCAGGCCCGGCTGGCGCTGGAGCACGGCAAGAAAGTCTTCCTGATCAGTTCGCTCGTCACGTCTCAGCCGTGGGCGCGGACTACGCCGACAGCCGGGGCGCGATCGAGGTCGCCGAGGTCGATGAGGTTATCGCCCGGCTGGCCGCGCCGGACCGGGTGCGGCGCGCGACCGAGCAGCAGCAGCAACTGGCCCTAGCGTACTTGTGACCATGACCGGACCTGCCGGGCCTCCGGTCGGCGAACCACTCGGGTTCCCCAAGTGCGGCAAGTGCCCATACCGGCTCACCGGCCCGGCCCGGATCTGCGTCACCTGCGCGGCCAAGAGCCTGGACGCTATCGCCCCCGAGGCGTGCCCGGTCTGCAGCCAGCGCCTTGAAGCCGGAGAAGCCTGCCGGAACTGGCTGTGTCACGATCCAGACCGCCGCATTGAACGCATCGACGCGATCTCCTACCACACCGGGTACCTACAGCAGAAGATCAACAGCTATAAGTACGACGGGAAGTTCGGCTGGTCGCTCATCCTCGGCCGACTCCTGGTCGGTTGGCTTGACGACCACGCGAGCAGGAGCCCTCCTGATCTGATCGTCGCGAATCCAACTCATGTCGGATCTGGCGAAGAAGGACCCGGCCACATCGAGACGATTATCAAGGTCGGCAGCCATCGCCGACTACGAGCGCAGATGGGCCTTCGACACCATGACTCCTACCGCTGTCGTCAAGACCGCGCCAACAGTGAAGTCTGCCGGGCAGAGTGCCACCGCCAAGCGAACCGCGGCTGCGCACTTGCGGCGCGCCCTGGCGATCTCTGACCCGGAGCGAACTCAGGGACGCGACGTCCTCGTCTTCGACGACGTGTGCACCACCGGCAGCCAACTCAACGCGGTCGCCGACTGTCTGCTCGGCGAGGGCGGCGCCACTCGTGTCCGCGGCTTAGTTCTGGCCCGAGCAGCGTGGCGACCCAGGTGAGCAGCCACGAAAGGTCGGGAACCGCATAGCTGCACGAATTTTGCGCTTGCATGTTCCGTGCCCAGCCGCATCTGCTCACCATCGCGCGTTGCTACGACTTCCAGACCTGGAAATCAATCGTCACCGAGGTAACCTGACCCGTATCATCGGTGGTTACCTTATCAAGGTGGACTAGTGCCGTGTTTCCGATGTTCGTTTTCACGCACAGAACCTCCCCGCCCCAGAGATTGGACGCTTGAATGCTGTTGACGCCACTATTTGGCGTAGCAGTAGAGAGCCCGGCAGGATGAATAAGCTCCGATGATACCCTGCGGAACAGGTATGATATTGGGCTGACCGTCAGCAGTATGAAGGCTGTCAGGATCGATAATTATGTCCGCTAGATGTAACCAGTCAGGCCCCCTGTTGATCTGCGGCGTGTCGGTGCTGGCGTCCGCTTTGTGATCATGGTTGGGTTCGGGGATGCCGCAGTCCGGAGCAGCCGTCGTATGAGGAGCTGGCTGCCCGGAACGCGGAGCTGCTGGCGGTGGTGGCGGAGCAGGCCGCGCTGATCGAGTCGCTGCGGGCCGAGGTGGCGGCGCTGCGCCGGCAGGCGGGCCGGGATTCCTCGAATTCCTCCCAGCCCCCGAGCCAGGACGGCCCGGCGGCGGAGGCGAAGGCCGGCAGCGGGCGGCGCGGCGGGCGCGGCCGGGCCGGCCGCAGGGCGGGCAGAAAGGCCATCCGGGTGCGAGCCTGGCGTGGGCCGCCCGGCCGGATGAGACCCTGGTCAGTCGAGCCGGGCACGTGCGGCGGGTGCGGCGCGGACCTGGCCGGCGCTGCCGGGCCGGGTCGCGTCCAGCGTGCAGGTGCGTCGATATCCCGCCGGCCGCGCTGACGGTGACCGAGTACCAGATGATGCGCCGCACCTGCGGGTGCGGGCAGGTCACGACCGCCCCGCCGCCGCCGGGCGTGACCGGCGGCCCGGTCTGCTACGGGCCGAACGTGGCGGCTGCGGCGACGCTGCTGGCCAGCACGGACGTGATCGGGATCGAGCGGGCCGCGGACCTGATGGGCGCCCTGCTCAAGGCGCCGGTCTCCACCGGGTTCGTCTCCCGCTGCCTGGTCCGCCTGGACGCGGCGTTAATCGCCGCCGGGTTCGAGGACGCGCTCAAGGACGCGCTGCGGGCGGCGGACGTGCTCGGCACCGACGAGACCCCCGCCCCGCTCACCACCGCGGCGACCAGCGCGGAGGGCTGCGGGAACCCGCACGTCTACACGGTGCGGACCATGCGGGCCTATACCGGCGGCGGGCCGGACCTGATCTGGTACGGCGCGGCGGGCAACCGCACCAAGGCGGCGATCACCGGGTTCGGGATCCTGGACGGCTACCGCGGGGTCCTGGTCCGCGACGACTACGGCGGCTACCTCAGCTACGACGCCGGGCTCGCCGGCGTCCAGCAGTGCCTGGCCCACCTGTACCGGTACCTCGACGACGCCTACGCGACCGACCCGGAATCCCAGGTCTGGACCCGGCAGGCCGGCGACGCCCTCCGCGCGGCCGCGGCCGCGGTCAGGGCCGCCCGGGACGCCCGCCAGGCCAGCCTGGACCCCGCCCTCCTGGCCGGGCTGCGCCACAGCTACGACCAGGCCGTCGCCTTCGGGATCTCCGTCAACCTGTCCCGGCCCTGGCACAAGGGCAACCACCCCGGCCTGATCCTGGCCCGGCGGCTGAAACGCAAAGCCACCCAGGTCTGGCTATTCGCCACCCGCTTCGACGTCCCGGCCACGAACAACGGATCGGAGAACGCCATCCGCGGCTACAAGCTCGCCGCGAAAATCAGCGGCTGCTGGCGCACCCTTGCAACCCTGCAGCGCCACTGCCGCATCCGCTCCTACCTCACCACCGCCCGCAGCCACGGCCGCCACCCCCTCGCCGCCATCCGCGACGCCCTCAACGGCAACACCTGGATGCCACCGCACCCAGCATGATCAACTAACCAGGCACCCCTGACTGGTTACCGCTAGATGACCGCACCTTGAGGGACCGAGATGCGGATACATATCCCCCCAACCTGGGCATCCCGTATCAAGGTCAACTTTGTCCTCGTCATTCGTGAAAGGAGAAGATGACGGGGCGGAGCACGTATCCCATCTTTTGTATGAATGGTACCGGCGTACCTTCACTAGATGGACCCACGCTTCCTGTTGCGTGCGCGGGAGAGTGCGCGAAGGAAGCAGCACCGATGACGATTATCACACTAACTAGGATCGACAGAGTGATTCGGGGTGAACGCCACCCAACCCTTTTTACTCCAAGATAGTATAGCGCTCCGCACACAAGCACCGTGGCGCACGTAATGAGTATCGTTACAATGCGAGCACGAGCCGTGGCGGCAAAAACGAACCCCGATAATGAGCCCAGGATTACGCCGGCTACCTGAATCAACTCACCAAACGTGATCGCCGTGAAGTGGTGGGATTCTTCGTCTGGCGACGCTTCCTTCTCAGGCATAGGGAACTGCTCCAAGATTTCGTTGGGGGCTTCAGCATAATGAGCAGTACTTGGGCACGCAGCAGGAACCGCATAGTCAGCACGAGGCCCGGCGCAGCGATGCGACGGAGGCTACCCGACAGGGCGGTCTCGTTCTTGGCAGCCCTGGAACTCTCCTCGACCGTCCCATCTGGCCCCAGCGACCCGGATCCAACTCGGCCAGGGCCACGTTCCCGGCGACTAGCAGAGGCCGAAGGCCAGTTCGCCGCTGGTGACGGAGCGGCGGCATCAGCAGGTGTCGGCCGTTCCCTATCGGTGACAGCGCCCGGTCATACAGCCGCTTGCCCTAGGTCCCGGCCCGCACGACGGCCGCCCAGCGCCGGCCCGGCACCCTTCGCGGCCAGCCGGTCCGCGCGGATCGTCGTCCGGGTCCCGGACTGGACTAGGTGATCGCACGCCCGCGCCACCACATAGGAGATTCCGGTTCCTTCCAGCCATTTCCGGCGGCGGCGAAGATGCACATCGCGCGCTGCTGGTCAGGGCCGTGGCACCGGAGCTTCGCTTTCCTCCGCCACGGCCGCGCGGACGAGCGCTGCCAGGTAGTCGAAGTCGGTGCTGGTCAGCCACGGATGGATGGGCAGGTTGACGAGCCGCTCGAACCAGACGCGCTCGGCGGTCGGGCACTGGCCGAGCGATCCGCCGGCCAGCCGGTACTCCGGAAGCAGGTGCAGGGGGAAGTAGCGCTGCACGACCTCGACTCCCCCTTCCTGCAGCTTCCAGAGAATGGCATCGCGGAGGCGCCGCGTCTCGGCCAGGAATGTGTAGAGGTGATGGGCGTGCCGTAACCCTGCGCGGGCCGGCAGCGTCTGAATGCCGGGCAGCTTGCCCAGCTCGGCATCGAGCCGGGCGGCCGTGGCCGTCCGCGCCGCGAGGAAGCCGGGGAGCTTCCTGAGCTGTATCCGGCGGCGGCGGCCGCGACGTCGCTCATGACCGCGTTCGTGCCGCCCCGAAGGATCTTGAGGCAGTCGTGGGTGAATGCCTGCCCTTCGTGCCCTTCACCCACCGGCAGCGGCCGGGCGATCGAGTCCGCGCCGAAGACGTCTTGCCGCGCGACGAGGTCGGCGTGCGTTTCCACGTGCCGCAGCCTCCGCAGGCTCGCGGCGACCTGGGTGGAGGTCGTAGCGATAGCGCCGCCTGTGCCGAGGGTCGACATGTTCTTCAGCGAATGGAAGCTGAAGCAACCGAAGTCACCGAAGGTCCCGGCGGCGCGCCCGTGCCAGGTGGTGCCGAGCGCGTGCGCGCAGTCCTCGACGACCACGGCGCCGCTGGCGCGGGCGAGTGCGCAGATCTCGTCGATCCGGGCGATGTCACCGCCGTAGTGGGTGAGGTAGACGGCCTTGATGTCCGGCGAGCTGAGCTCGCGCAGCCGTCGCGGCGACATGCTCAGGGTGTCGTCGTCGATGTCGCACCACGAGATCTGGCAGCCGCGATCCAGCAGGCTCGCCGTGGTGGCCAGGTAGGTAAGCGGGGCCGCCACGACCTGGTCCCCGGCACCGAGGCCGAGATACCTGGTGACGAGTTCCAGTGCCATCGTGCAACTCGACGTGACAACCACGTCGACGGCGCCGAGGTAATCGCGGAGCTCGGCCTCGAACCGGGCGCACACGGTCGCGTCGGCCAGGTGGCCGTCGGAGATCAGCATGGCTCGCACCGCCTCGACTTCTTCCTCATCGAAACGGCTGCCCTTGGGGGAGGCGGAGATCCGGTAGCCGGCGGTCGCCTGCATCTGGTCAGGGAGTAGCTGGTCGTTGATCATGCTGCCCGCTCATAGACGAGTCCGTTGATGGACAGCTGTGATCCGGGTGCGCCCGGAACGGCGCGAGGACCCGCGGCGGCGTGGAAGGCGACGGACGGCGTGCTGCTGCCGGCGTGCGGAGTGAGCGGGCGCCTGGTCAGCAGCTTCGGCGGGACCTCGATCCGGTAGATATTCCCCGTGTGGTGGGTAAGCGGGAAATCCTGGCCGCCCAGCCTCAGCCGCGGGCAGCCGGCCCGCGGCTGACCTCCAGCGGCCTGGCGGCGTGCCGGCGGTAGGTGCCGGGGAAGGCCGCCTCGTCGGGAACGCCCGGGCTAACCGGCCGATCCTGCTGGCAGGCGGGCACGCCAAGTTCCTGGCAGATCGCCGCGATCGCCGCGCGCCTGGAGTCGCTCAGCTCGGGGGCGTCGCCGCGGTTGTCGCACCACACGACGCCGCGGTTCTGGCCGGGATAGATCACGACGGCGCACCACATCCCGGTGTAGTAGCCCTCGTGCCCGATGCAATCGGCAGCCCCGGCGCGTGGCCCGACGTACATACCCAGGCCGTAGTGGCGATCCTCGACCAGCCCGATGTCCGCGACCCGGCGCCGCTGGTCCGCGAGGCTGCGGTCGCTGAGGAACCGCCGCGCCGAGTCCGGCGCCAGGCCGTCGCACAGGTACATGCGCCCCAGCTTGGTCAGGTCACGCGGGCTCAGGAACGCCATGGCCGCCGGGTACATCCGCACCGAGTCGCCGTACCAGTGGTCCACCACCGGCTGCTCCCGCACCACGGAGTGCTGCTGGCTCAGCGGGTACGTCATCGCGGTGACCGGGTCGAAGCAGAGCGAGGTCAGGCCGAGCGGGCGTGCCACGAGCTCCATGGCGACCTGCGTGAACGGCTTGCCCGTCGTCTCTTCCAGTACGGCGCCCAGGATCGAGTAGCCGTAGTTGCTGTATGAGTAGACTCTGCCCGGCCGCGCGACGGCCGCCGCGCTCGCGGCGAGGCGCCGTGTCTGCTCCACCAGGCCAGCCGGGTCGCGGCCGTACTCGATGACCTGGCTCGAGCCGTCGGACAGCCCGGAGGTGTGGCTCAGGAGCTGGGCGATCGTCACGTCGCTGAGCAGCTCGGGGGCGGCCTCGACCAGGCTCGGCGCGACCTTCGGCAGGGTCGTGTCCAGCTCCAGCTCGCCGCGGTCGCGCAGCCGGAGCACGGCGGCCGCCGTGATCATCTTCGTCACCGAGTGCAGCCGGAACAGCGTGTCCAGGGTGATCGGGGTCCGGTCCTCCGCGCTGCGCCAGCCGCTGGCGACCGCGCCGATGACCCGCTCGCCGGTGAACGCGGCAGCCACCACGCCGGGAATCAGGTACGCCGTGCGCAGCTCGTTCACGCGAGCCCTGATGACGTCCTCGACAGTCCGCGAGTCGATCATGACATCGACCCTTCGAACTGGCTGGCCCGGCCCGCAGGCGAGAGCGCGGACGCCAGGGCCTCGCCCAGAGCCGTGCCGGGGGTGAAGCCCAGCCGGGAGATGCGGCCGATGTCCGCGACGATCGGGTACGAGTCGCTCAGGTCCGAGGCATCCGCACGCCAGCTGACCCGCCTGCCGAGATGCTGGCCGATCTGGTCAATGAGCGACTGGAGCGAGGTCGCCACGCCGGTGCCGACGTTATAGGCGCGGCCATCCTCACCGCGCTCCAGCAGGATCCGCAGCGCGGTCACCACATCCTGGATGTGGATAAAGTCACGTATCTTCGTGGCCGGGTCGCCTAGCACCAGGATGGGCTTGTCCCGCAGGGCCAGCGCGGCGTACTGAACGGGCTCGATCGGAGAGGTCTCGGGATCGGCCGAGGGACCGTAGACGGTGAATAACCGGGCCGCGACGACTTCCAGGTCGGACCACCGGCTCAGGGCCGTGCCGAAGGCCTCGGCCGCCAGCTTGCTGGCGGAGTAGGGGAAAACCGGGTCGAGCTGCTCGGTTTCTGGCCGCAGCACCGACCCTTCCCGCCCGTACACCAGCGCGGAGGAGGCGAGCACCGCGCGCTTCCAGCCGGTGCGGGCCGCCGCCGTGAGCACGCTGGCCGTCACCATGGCGTTCTCGCTGAAGTCGAAGTCGGGTTCCGCGACCGAGCGCAGGGCGTTCGCGTTGCCGGCCAGATGCACAAGGGAGCTGTACCCGGTGGCGGCCAGCCGGGATAAGACCCGCTCGACCTCGCCGGCCTGCCGGAGATCTAGCTGGACCACGTCGGCGGCCGGCGGCACCTGACCGGCCTTCGGGGTCGCCCAGTCAATGATGGCGACGTCATAGCCTGCCCGTAATAACTCCTCGACGAGGTAACCGCCGATAAAGCCAAGCCCGCCGGTCACGGCGACTTTTTTCCCATCTGGCCACATTTCCTATCACCAATCTTTCCAGGTAATTCAGGGCGCGGGGAGTTCAGAATGCCGGGGCGGCGGAAGGCGCGCGGAGCGTGCCGAGATAGGGATGCCACAGGTGGCTCGGATCGTTCTCTACGGCCGTGACGATGTCCCGCATTTCCTGGAGTACCTTCGGCTCCTCGTCCTCGTACACGTCGCCCTGGAGCAGTTTCAGGATGTCGAGCCGGTACCTCGGGTCCTGCACGAAGGCCGTGAACAGGATGTTGAGCCGGTAGTAGAGCGAGATGAACTCATACCAGTTGCGGACGCCGCGGCGGAGCGCGGACTGGTAGCGGGAGAATCTCCGCCGCCGAGAAATCGCCCGCTTCGTGCGCGTCGGTGATGTCGCGGCAGGCGATGCGCGCGCTGTTGAGCGCGACGCTGACGCCGCTGGAGAAGATCGGGTCAACGAACCGGGCCGCGTCCCCGATCATCACGAACCTGTCACCGCAGATCTGCCGCATCGCGTAGCTGTAATCGCCCTCGGCCTTGAACGGGCGGACCCTGGTCGCCTTCTTCAGCGCGGCTCCCAGGCCGGGGTGGGTGGAAACGAGGTCCCAGAAGAAGTCTTCGCGCTCAGTGCCCGCGGCAGCGAACCGCTGCTTCTGCGTGACGACGCCGATGCTGGTGATCTCGTCGGTGATCGGGATCTGCCACACCCAGGAGTCCTTGACCGGCAGGAAGTGAATGAAGATGTAGCCCGCCTTGTCCTGGTCCGATGCCATGGCCTGCCGGTCCAGGCCTTCGAACCAGGAGTGGATCGCGTACTGGTTGAAGACCGGATCGGGTACCTTCACCCGCATCTGCCTGCCCAGCATCGTCTGCCGCCCGGACGCGTCGACCACCATCCGTGCCCCGACCCTGGCCGTCCGCTCCTGATCCCGGCAGCTCAAGGTCACTTTCCCGGGGTCGGTGAAGTCCACGTCGAGCACCCGCGTCTCCCGGAACACCCGGGCACCGACGCTCTCGGCGTGCTCGAGCAGGATCTGGTCGAACTTCCCTCGGTCCACGTGGAAGGTGTAGTCCCGGTCCACGCCCGGCTGGTCGCGCTCGCTGAACGAGATGTCGGCCGACATGAAGTCATGACCTAAGCTCGCGAACCCGTTGCGCGGCACGCTCCGCGTCTCGGCCGATGTCCACGCCGCGCCGTACTTCTTCGGGAACCCGGCGCGCTCGACCTTGCTCATCGCCCCGGTCTGTAAGAGCACCGGGGTCGTGGCCGGCACCAGCGACTCCCCCACGTGCGGTCGCGGGAAGGTATCGCCCTCGAAGACAGCCACCGACAGGCCTGCCCTGGCCAGGTACGCGGCGGCCGTTGACCGGCCGGCCCGCCACCGATAATGCCGACATCAAGATTGCATTCCGTCATTGTCAGTTACCCTTTCGCGAGAATCAGAGACGTGATGCTGTTCACGTCCTTGAAGTTCTGCCCGGTAATGCTGGCCGGGCCGACGGCGCTCTCGAACTCCGTGCGGATGAAAGTCAGCAGGATGGTCGTATTCATTGAGTTGAGGATCCCCCAGTCGAGCAGCGGAGTGCCCTCGTCCAGGTCGCTCTTCTGATCATCGTCAAGGAATCGCTCCCTGATGAAGCCCAGCAGTCGTGACGAGATCTCGGTCCTGGTCATCTCTCTCCTTTCTGGCAAAGCTCGGCCAGCCCGGCCCGGTCGGTCTTGCCCGTCCGGGTCCGCGGCAGGCGCGGCACTAGGTGGAAGTGATCGGCGATCATGTAGCGCGGCAGCCGCTCGGCGCAGTGCCGCCGCAGCGTGAGCGCGCTTGGCCCGTGGCCGGGCCGGGCGACCACGAAGGCTTCCAGCCGGGCGGTCACCCCGGTGCCGCGCACCAGCGCCGCTGCCTCTGCCACGCCTGGATGCCCGGCCAGCGCGGCCTCGACCTCTCCGAGCTCCACGCGGTGGCCGCGCAGCTTGACCAGGTGGTCGCGACGGCCGACGTAGTCGAAGCCCCCGTTGTCGAGCACCCGGACGATGTCGCCGGTGCGGTAAGGGCCGCGCTGGCGCTGCTGGCCCCAGTAGCCGAGCATGACGGTGGGTCCGGCCACGACGAGCTCGCCTTCCTCGCCGAGGGTCGGCGAGCGCGCCGTCTGGCTTCTCCGCCCAGACCCGGTCGCCGGAGGTGGCGGTGCCGATCGGCACCGGCTGGTCGCGCAGCAGGTCGCCGGGCGCCACCTCGTGGCCGGTGCAGACGTTGGTCTCGGTCGGCCCGTATAAGTTCAGCAGCCGCGCCTTCGTCCAGCCGCGCCAGGTCGCGGACCCCGCCGATGGCGAACGGCTCGCCGGCGAAGAGCACCGCACGCAGCCGCTCCGGGCCGGCCTGGCCGAGCAGCCCGCCGTCGCGCATCATCAAAGTGAGCGCCGAGGGCACCGAGTACCAGATGGTGATCTCGTGATCGTGCAGGAACTCAGTGAGCTGTACCGGTGCGTATCCCAGCGTCGGCCGGGATGAGATGCACCGACGGCGCCGCAGCGAAGGCCGCGTACAGATCGAGCACCGACAGGTCGAAGGTCAGCGGCGCATGGTTGGCGAACCTGTCGTCCGGGCACGCGTCGAGCAGGCCGACGTGCCCAGTCGACGAAGGCGCGGGCGTTGCGGTGGCTGATGCACACGCCTTTCGGCGATGCCCGTGGAGCCTGACGTGTAGAGGATGTAGGCCAGTTCGTCGGGCGCTGACGTTTCCGGCAGGCCCGCGTCGCCCTGCGGACGGGCCGGCCCTGCGGGCGGGTCGGACACTCGGTCAGGTCGAGGCAGCGGAGGCCCGGCGGGAGGTCGCCCGCCAGCTGCGCCATCCGGGGGCCTGACGTGCAGATGACCTGCGCCGCGCAGTCCCTGGCGATCGTCAGCAGCCGGGCCGGCGGCGTCGCGCCATCCGCGGGCACATAGGCCGCGCCTATCCGCAGCGCCGCCTGCATCGCGGCGATGACCGGGCCGACTTGTCATCCCAGACGATGATCCTGTCGCCGCGACCTGCGCCGAGCCCGGCCAGCCTGCGGGCCAGCGCGCTGGCCGCCCGGTCAAGCTCGCAGTAGCTGACTGGCCCCTGCGCATCGACCACCGCGACCCGGTCCGGGTACCGCGCCGCCGCGCTGGCGAAGAGCTCGTGCAGGCTCACAGTCCCGCCTCCCTGGCGATGATGTCCCGCTGGATTTCCGTCGTGCCGGAAAACAGCGTGCTCGGCACGCTGTCCCGCAGGTAGCGCTCGATCCCGGCCTCCGCCAGGTATCCGGTCCCCCCGAAGATCTGGATCGCGTCCAGGCTGTTCGCCACGGCCGCCTCGGAGACCGCGACCTTGCCGAGCGCGATGGCGCCCAGCTGCTCGTCGTGGCCGGCGTCGATCATCCAGCAGCCGCGGTAGAGCAGCAGCCGCGCGCTCTCCAGCCGCTGCTTCATCACGGCGATCCGGTGCGAGATGGCCTGGAACCGGGCGATCGGCTGGCCGAACTGGCGGCGCTCCCGCGCGCGGGCGACGCACCGTTCCAGCTGGTCATCCATGAGCCCGAGGTAGCTGGCGGGCAAGCAGCCGCGTTCCCACGCCATGGAGTGCGCGAAGATGGCGCTGCCCTGCCCCTCTTCACCGAGGCGGCAGGCGGCCCGAACGCGGCATCCGTCGAACCGCACCCGGCCCGCCAGGCAGCCATCCAGGCCCAGCTTGGCCATCGGTGCGCCGATGCTGACGCCGGGCGTGCTGACCGGCACCGCGAACGCGGAGATGCCGAGGAAGCCGAAGCCGGGATTAGTCCTGGCGTAGGTCACGAGCACGTCAGCCGCGGGCGCGTTGCTGGCGAAAGACTTCTCGCCGTCGATGACATACTCGTCACCATCGCGGCGGGCGGTGACGGCCAGCCCGCCCGTGTCCGAGCCCGCCTCGTCCTCGGTGATCGCATTGGCCGCGATCAGCTCGCCAGACGCCAGCCCTGGTAACAGCCGCTTGCGCTGCTCAGCGGAACCGAAATCCCGGATAGGCACGGCGCAGGCCAGCAAGTGCGCGCCGACAGCGAAGACAAGTCCCGTATCACGGCAGCCCCGACCGAACGCCTCCAGGCATAACGCGGTATCCAGGGCGCCAAGACCGCCGCCGCCGTAATCGCCTGGCAGGCAGAGTCCGGTCAGCCCAAGACGGGCGGCGGCCTGCCACCTGGCGCGCGTGAATTGACCATCGGTCGCGGGATCATTGAGCTGCGTCCCGGCCGATTTCGCAATATCCGCATAGCGTTGCTGCTGTTCAGCAGTCGGTTCGAAATCCATTCATGATCTCCGTGCGGCGCAATCAGGCATGACTAACCTAGGTAGTAAACCGCTCCACGATTCGCGACCATTGCGATGCAGGATCGTGATGGTCGCTTCCGCAAGTAGCGAAACTAACGCACTCACGGGCAATAAGTCAAATGACCCGGCGCGTGAAATGTCGTTCTTGGAGTCCATTGTCAGCCCTGTCCGCCTCAGCTACTCCTGAGACAGATGAAACCGCAGCGCCTTGTGAGGTTAGCGAAACCGCGGATTCTATTGCGTCACCCGGCCACCCATGCCGGAAATAAATTCGCAGGAATCAGGATGGTATTGTTTATTAATGGCGACAACCCTGGCGCGCAACCGGGCGCCGGCGGCCGTCAGCGCGCTGTGCCTGGTCCAGTTCATGGACGTGCTGGGCGTCACGGTCGTCGTCACCTCGCTGCCGTCCATGCTGGCGGACCTGCACGCACCGCAGTCCTTCGGAACCCTGATCGCGACGGGCTACGCCATGTTCTTCGGCGGTCTGCTGATGCTCGGCGCCCGGTTAGGTGACCGGTACGGGCACCGTCGCACGATCATCGCGAGCCTGGTCGTCTTCGCGGCAGGCGCGGTCGTCGCCGCGACCGCGTCCTCGGTCGTCACGCTCACAGCCGGCCGTTGCCTGCAGGGCGCGGCCGCCGCGGCCTCGGTGCCCTCGGCGCTCCGGCTGCTGACCACCGTCACCACGGAAGGGCCATGCCGGCACCGGGCGATAGCGGCGTGGAGCGCGGCTGGCGCGGCGGCCGGAGCTAGCGGCTTCGTGGTCGGCGGAGTGGTCGCCGACCTGGCCAGCTGGCGGTTCATCTTCTGGGCCTGCCTCCCGCTCGCCGGCCTGCTCGGCGCGATCATCGCCGTCTCGGTCCCGGCCGATCCAGCCGGCGGGCCAGCCGGATCGCTGAACCTGGCCGGATCGGCGGCGGGCACTGCGGCTGTCATGGCACTGGTCGTCGGGCTGACCCTCATTGCCAGGCCCGGGGAACGTGTCGGCGGCGGGGTGCTACTCGCCGCCGCAGCCGTTCTAGCGTGGGCATTCCTGGTGATCGATCGTGCGGCCGCCGCCCCGCTGCTGCCACCGGGGCTCCTGCGGGTCGCGCGGCTGCGCCAGGGCGCGCTCGGCGGTTTTCTCAACACCGCCACGACCAGCTCGGCGATGACCCTGGTCACCCTCTATCTGCAGGACACCCTGGGGCGCAGCCCGCTGGAGGCGGCGGCCGTACTGCTCCCGCTCAGCCTGGCGGTCATCGCCGGGTCCAGCCTGTCGGCGGCCTGCCAGCGCCGGCTGCCGGCGGCCGCGGTCATCGCCGCCGGCCTCGCGGTCATCGCGCTGGCCGATCTCGCGCTGATTCCCGCGGCGCCCAGGCCGTGGGCGCTCGCGCTCTGCGCCGCCGGAGCAGGCGCGGGGATCGGGCTGTCCTCAGTCGCGGCCACCGGACTGGGCACCGATGTCGAGCTGCGCTGGCGCGGCATCGCGTCGGGGATCATCAATACCGCGGCTCAGCTCGGCACAGCCGTCGGTATCGGGGCGTTGCTGCTCATCGCCGCCGCGAGCAGCGGCGTCCCGGCGCGGCACACCGGGCCGCCCGTGCTCGCGTGGGCGGTGGCCTCAGTCGTCGCCGCGGCCGGGGCGATCCGGTTCGCCGTCACCTCTTAGGCCGCTTAGTCCGCGACTTCAGGGTTCAAAGGCCCGACGACGCACCCCTCGTCCTGACCTTGAGCAAGCGGACCAGCCATTGGCTGCGTTGCAGGCCACGCGTTGACAGCCTCGCAATACCGATCCTTGGTGGCGGAGCTACGGGACTGTAATCGTAGTGTTTGTGGTGGTGGTGCCGATGGTCAGTGTCTGGGTGTTGCTGGCGGTGCCGTCCCAGGCCGCGAAGGTGTTGGTGCCCGGCAGGACCTGGAAGGTGACGTCGCCATTGTTGTCGACGGCGGTCTTCGGGCCATAGGTGCCGGTGTTGCCGGCGTGCGCAACCGTCGCTGTCGTCAGCGGGCTGCCGTTCTTTTCCACTGTCACAGTGACCGCGACTGTGGAGAAGCTCACGGTCGCGGTCCCGGTGACAGTTACCGTGCGCGTCTGGTAGCCGTTGGAGTCGTACGCGGCGAAGGTGCTGGTGCCTGGCAGGACCTGGAAGGTGACGTCGCCATTGTTGTCGACGGCGGTCTTCGGGCCGTAAATGCCAGTATTGCCAGCCTGGGCCACGGCGGCCGAGGTCAGATCGGCGCCGTCCGGGTCGTTGATCTGCGCTGTGACCGCGACGGTGGCGAAGCTGACGGCGTTCGGGCCGTTGGCGGTGACCGAGATGGTCTTGGTCTGGTAGCCGGTGGCGTGGAACATCGCCACCGAGTAGCTGCCGGGAGTCAGGGCGATACCGGCCGTGCCATCTGAGCCAGTCGTAGCGGTGGTGACATTGCCGCTAGCTGAGCGGAACTGGACAGAGGCACCTGAGATCGGGTTGCCGTTGGAGTCGTTCAGCGATGCCGTGGTCCAGCCCACGGGGATGACCTGGTAACTGACGCTGACCGGCGGGGCCTGGTTGCCGGCGTTGTCGGTCGCGCCGCCGCATATCGCCGTGTAGTTGATGCCTGAGTTGGTGACCGTCAGCGTGGCGTTCGCGGCCACGCCAGAGAGGGAATCCGACGTTGAGCATCCGGGGTTAGGGGTGACTCCGCCCGTGTACGAGTTGCCATCGGTTACGCCAGTGACGGAGACCGACGGTGGAGTCATGTCGAGGTTGAGCCCGGTCACGCTGCCAGTGGCGCAGTTTCCGGCCGGATCGCAGGACTTACCTGAGGTCACCGTCTGATGCGCACCCTCGGTCGACAAGGTCGTCGGCGCTGGCATGGTCGCCGTTCCCGAGGACGGAGCCGGGTCGACGCTAGTCCACGAAATAGTGACCGGCGAGTTGTACCAGCCGCTGGCGTTAGGCGCCTGCTCCGGGGAGCCGGTTACAACCGGCGGCTGATCATCAACGAGGACGGTCCCGGTCGTCGCATCGAAGATGATGAACGCGTGCCGGTCCCCGGTAATCGGGTGCAACGTGAAGGCGATCGTCAGGCCGCTGCTGAGGACGATGCGGGGGTTCTTGAGGGTGATGCCGTCGGGGACCGGGACGGTGAGGTTGCCGTTAGCATCGAGCTTGGCGGCGCCGAAACTGGAGGAATCCTCGGCGGACGCGCCGGGCATTCCGGGCAGCGGGCTGATGTTGCTGCCATCGAACTTGAGGGTGCCGCCGCCGGCGATCGGGTTGCCGGAGGCATCCCGGACCGAGACCGTCAGCTCGGCGGTGGGCAGGACCACGTTATAGGTCTGGCTGTGATCCAACGTGCCGACCGGCAGGTTAGTGAAGATCATGAGAGTTCCGTTGCCGGACGTGGATACGTCCGCCGAAACGGTGACGTTCTGGTCGGCGAACAGCGCGGTCGAATACCCGCCCGTGCTGGTCGGATTAATCACGTTCGCCGGGTTGAGCGGCGAGCTGAAGCTCAGCTCGTTCTGCGGCTGCACCGAGGTATACAGATTCCCCGCCGCATCACTCAGCATCCCCTGCAACTGGATCGAGGGCGGCACGGTTACGGTGACGGACTGATCGCCGTTCATCGTTGGCGCGCTGAACGGAACGGTCAGGCCGCTGCTGAGGACGATGCGGGGGTTCTTGAGGGTGATGCCGTCGGGGACCGGGACGGTGAGGTTGCCGTTAGCATCGAGCTTGGCGGCGCCGAAACTGGAGGAATCCTCGGCGGACGCGCCGGGCATTCCGGGCAGCGGGCTGATGTTGCTGCCATCGAACTTGAGGGTGCCGCCGCCGGCGATCGGGTTGCCGGAGGCATCCCGGACCGAGACCGTCAGCTCGGCGGTGGGCAGGACCACGTTATAGGTCTGGCTGTGATCCAACGTGCCGACCGGCAGGTTAGTGAAGATCATGAGAGTTCCGTTGCCGGACGTGGATACGTCCGCCGAAACGGTGACGTTCTGGTCGGCGAACAGCGCGGTCGAATACCCGCCCGTGCTGGTCGGATTAATCACGTTCGCCGGGTTGAGCGGCGAGCTGAAGCTCAGCTCGTTCTGCGGCTGCACCGAGGTATACAGATTCCCCGCCGCATCACTCAGCATCCCCTGCAACTGGATCGAGGGCGGCACGGTTACGGTGACGGACTGATCGCCGTTCATCGTTGGCGCGCTGAACGGAACGGTCAGGCCGCTGCTGAGGACGATGCGGGGGTTCTTGAGGGTGATGCCGTCGGGGACCGGGACGGTGAGGTTGCCGTTAGCATCGAGCTTGGCGGCGCCGAAACTGGAGGAATCCTCGGCGGACGCGCCGGGCATTCCGGGCAGCGGGCTGATGTTGCTGCCATCGAACTTGAGGGTGCCGCCGCCGGCGATTGGGTTGCCGGAGGCATCCCGGACCGAGACCGTCAGCTCGGCGGTGGGCAGGACCACGTTATAGGTCTGGCTGTGATCCAACGTGCCGACCGGCAGGTTAGTGAAGATCATGAGAGTTCCGTTGCCGGACGTGGATACGTCCGCCGAAACGGTGACGTTCTGGTCGGCGAACAGCGCGGTCGAATACCCGCCCGTGCTGGTCGGATTAATCACGTTCGCCGGGTTGAGCGGCGAGCTGAAGCTCAGCTCGTTCTGCGGCTGCACCGAGGTATACAGATTCCCCGCCGCATCACTCAGCATCCCCTGCAACTGCACGACCGTGGCTGCTTTCAAGATGATCGTCAATGGCGCTGAATCGGTGCTGACTCCGGTGGCCAGGAAGCTCTGAAAACCCGAGTTTGATGGCGGGATGAGCTCCACGTTGTAGGTGCCGGAACCGACCGGGACACTGAAGCTTCCATCAGCGGCACTAGTCGTGCTGGCCACGGTCGAGGCCGTGTCAGGGTCAATGACGCTGATCGCAACATTTGCCTGCGGCGCCCCTGACGCATCCTGGACCAAGCCGGTAATGGTTGGAGCTGCCGCCCAGGCGGGAGCGGCGGATGCGGTGCCTGCGAGACTTAATCCAGCGGCTGCCACAATCGTCATCAGCCAGCGCCGCCAGCCCCCGTTACCGAATGGTCGCATGAAACCTCCCCCGTTAAATCCACGGCATCAAAATACTTCAAAATTCCTGTCTTGCGGCGGAGTTCCGCCATATTTGAAGCCAGTGTGGATGGCGTGAAACCAGTTGCGGCTGAAGCGCTATACGGTGAGCCGCATCACCGGAAATGACCCGCAAAATACTTAGGCAAGGTTCCGTGCGCCCCCACTCACCGGTGCTCGCTGCGTCATGCCGGCAGGTCAGCCCTGCGACCGGGGCGCCACTCAGCACAGCGGCACCTTCGGGTCCACGAACGGGGTGCCCTTGAGCGGCCCGGAGGTGGCGCCGTTGTTGTAGAACGCGTCCGCCGAGGCGTAGTAGGCGTTGCTCCATGGCGGCGAGGCGATCTTGTACCACCAGGTGTTGCCGTCCGCGACCTTGAAGCCCTGGACGGCGCAGGTCACCTGGACGGTACCTCCGCCACCGATGGTCGGGCCCTGCGTGCCGCCCGCGTCGGAGTAGTCGCTCCACGTGCTTGTCTGGCCCCCTGTGGTCTCGGCGCGACCGGTGTTCGCGCACAACGGCACCTTCGGGTCCACGAACGGGGTGCCCTTGAGCGGCCCGGAGGTGGCGCCGTTGTTGTAGAACGCGTCCGCCGAGGCGTAGAACACGTCGTTCCACGGGCCTGAGGCGATCTGGTACCACCAGGTATTGCCGTCGGCCACCTTGAAACCTTGGAGCGCGCAACTAATCTGCACCGTGTCGAAGGCCGGAATGGTGGCGCCCTGGGTGCCTCCGGCGTTGGTGTAATTCGTCCAGGTGTTGGTCGGACCACCCGTGGTCTCGGCATCGGCGAGCACGGGTGGCGCCGTGTCGCAGGCCGGCACCGCTGGGTCGACGAATGGCGTGCCGATCAGGCTGCCCGAGGTCTGGCCGTTGTTGTAGAACGCGTCGGCCGAGGCGTAGTAGGAGTTACTCCACGGGCTTGAGGCGATCTGGTACCACGAGGTGTTGCCATCCGCCACCTTGAAGCCGATCACCACGCAGGAGACGACCACGGTCATGCCTGCCTGAATGGCCTGGCCTTCGCTGCCGCCCGCGTCGGCGTAGTCGGTCCAGGTGTTGGTGACGCCGCCCGCGGTTTCCGCGTAACCCTTAGTGGCGGGAGTGCCGCCGACGATGATCGTGTTGGACCTGATCCCGTCCACAGTGACCCAGACGGTATCGCCGGCCTCCAGGTCGTAGCACGTCTTACCGTTGTCGATGGTCTCGTCAGAGCCGTCGGCGGTGAGCGTGTAGCTGTGGTCGCCGCCGCTGCCGAAGTCGCAGCTATAGGAGTAGGACCTGGCCGGGAAACCCCGCAGCGTCAGGTAGATCCAGCCGTGGTAGCTGCCGCTCCAGCCAATCTGCACCGACCCGCCCGGCAGTGGCGGCGGGCTGCCGCCCGCGTTCCAGGTGATGTGGCTCGAGGCCAGGCCGCCAGCCACCACCCAGTAGTCAGGGCCGGCCGCCGAGTAACAGTAGGACTGGGTAGAGGCGTCGCCGCTGCTGTTCGTGGTCAGGATGAAGTAGTAGAAACCGCCGGGATCCTGGGTGTCGAAGCACTCCACGCCGACCTCGCTGTCCGGAGTGAACGAGGTCAGCGTGATCGCGTACCGGTAGCCGAACGGAGCTGACGGTCCCTGCGAGACGCTCACCGAGGCGCCCGGCGGCGCTGAGATGACGCCGCCACCACCACCGCTGCCAGGTCCTCCGCCCCCTGTCGGTCCGCCGCCACCGCCTGACCCGCCGCCACCACCGCCACCGGTCGGACCGCCAGGGCTAGCGCCGCTGCCGGCGGCGAGCACGTAAGGACCGAGGTGCCCGATCGACCAGTTCGGATCGGTCGGGATGCCGATCAGGTGCAGCAAGCTGGCGAGCACGCCGAGATCGAGCGCGTCCAGGTTGAGGCCGATCGTGAAGTCGGAGCCGGCCGTGATTTCCCACGCGGGCGTACTCTGCGGAGTCACGGAGATCGTGACCGTACCGTCGGCTGAGACGTCAGGCCCAGCGACGTCCTCGACCGCGAGGGTGAACTCAAGTGACAGGGTCGCGCTCGCGGACGCCCCGACCGACACCTCGGGCTTGCTGCCCTGGAACGACGGATGGCCGAAGCCGTTATTGCTGTCCCCGATGTCGGAGAAGCCGCGTGACCCGCCAGCGGTTAGCGTCATCCCGTCGTGCGCGTGATCGGTGAACCCGCCGGCCAGCGTGACGGTCGCGGTGACGCTGGCCGATACGTGCAGCGAGGGGGCGAGCTGGGGCACGACGACGACCCAGCCGAGATCGATCGGCGTCAGGTCGATGCCGGGCAGGCCGAACGTGTGCGAGCCCGACCAGCTATTGCCGAGCGTGAGCGATGCGCTGAGGCTCGTCGTGGCGTCCACGGCGAAGTGCAGGCTGGCGCTGGTCGGGAAGCCCCAGGAGTTTGTTCCGACCGAGATCGAGATGGTCAGCGCTGGCGCGAAGTTCAGCGACACGGTCGCCGAAGCGGCCGCCGTCATGTTCACGGTCTTGCTGAACGAGAAGTCCAGGCCAACCGAGGTGCCCAGAGCCGGCACCTGGAATCCAGGACGCCGCGCGGTGCGCCGCGGATCGGTGTCCCTCTTGCTGGTGGCGGCCGGGAGCTGGGCCACCAGGTTCAGCTCGTCGAAAGCGGTTAGCAGACCGCCCTTGGCGTAGCTGATCGTGGTGTCGCCGCCCGCGACCGAGCCGGTCTTCACCACGGCGATCAATCCGTTGGGCGTGAACTTGGTGACGCCGATAACGAGGCTCTCGCCAGCCACGAAATGGTGCGCACCGGAGAACTTCAGCTTGCCGGAACCCGGCTTCCCGATCACCTTGGGGCTGCCGGACAACGTCAGGTCCGCGCTGTTCGCGGTCCGCACGACGTCACCGCCGAGCCAGCCGAGCACGCGCATCGTGACCGCGCTGGTGAAGCCGACCGCGCCGGCGTCGGACAGTCGGAACAGCGAGGTAGCGGCCCGGCCCTTCACCGAGCCGGCCGGGGTGCGGCGGCCTGCTGCCAGCGAGTCTTCGACTTCCGAGGGCGCGCCGGAGATCGAGCCGAGCACGCTGGTGGCCGGAATCCGCGCCGTGATCGCGGGCAGCCCGTGCTTGCCGCCGAGCCGCAGCACCGAGCCGGTCACGGTGGCCGGCTTGGCCAGCAGGTTCAGGCGCGATCCGCCGGTCACCGAGTCGTCGCCATTGGTCACGTACCCGAGAAGCAGTGCGGACGGCCTCACCGAACGGTCCGAACTCGTCCACGACAGCCTGCCCTGCGGCACGATCACCGTCGCGGCTGGCACATCCGGGCCTACCGCTATCGGCACCGCCGCAGTGCCCGACTTCACCTGGACCGCGCCGGCCTTGGCTGCGGACACCTGGAGAATCAGGCCGGCGACGCGGCCGGCACCGCGTCCTGCGGCACCGTCCAGCGGCCAGCCTTCGAGCCCGACGTGGCCAGCGGGATCCGTGCGCTCACGTCGATCAGGCCGCCGGGAAAGCTGGTGCCGGGAACGGTGCTGTAGGCAAGCAACTTCAAAGATTCAGAACGCAAGTCAGCAAGCTTCGCGCAAGCGCGAAAGGCGCCCGATGACAGCGCAGCCAGGCCACGGTGCTGAACGTCTCCTTGGCCCGGAGCTTCCATGTGGCGGAGCCCAGCCTGATCGTCGAGCCGGTCTTGCCGGCCACCGCGTAGAGGGCCACGGCCGCCAGCCGGGCCGAGGTGCCGGTGGCAACGCTGGTGCAGCCGTCCGGCAGCGCGAGCGAGGTGGCTCCGGCGACCGAGAGAGCCACACCTGTCGGGGCTGGGACAGCGAGCCCGGCGGGAGCTGGTGCCGTCGCTGATGACGCCAGCCCGGACCGGCTGTCCCCGGCGCTCTGAGCGGCCTGCGCGGCCGGGACGACCGACCCGGCCACCAGCAAACCGGAGAATAGCGCGACGACTCTCGCCAGCATTTCGTCCCCTCCCCGCAAGCTATTGCATCCAGATGGCAAAGGCCTTTCCGGACGCAGCCCCCATGCGGCCTGTTCCGGGCTTAGTGTGACAGTGACCCGCCTATCGGTCAAGGCTGTTCGACCGGATAATTCTCCGCAAAAATCCCTTGTTTACCGTAAAACTGAGCGCGTGATTTAGACGCTGCGGAAGACTCGGACTGACCGAAGCGCAGGTGGTGACGCTGGCGACCTGCGGCACTGATTCAATATGCTGTTCTGCACGTTGGAACGGGCTGGCAGGGCATCGGCATGAAGCCGATCCCCGTCAGCGTCAGCAAGGTCTTCTGCGACGCACTTCATATTCGATGAACTGGCGCTGCATTGGCACGGAAGGATAGACGGCGGCGTATCAGAAGTCCTCAGATGGCGGCCGAGGTGGTGATCTCACCGACTTTGGCGGTGCCTTGACGCCCGGCCCGCGGCGAGGGCCTGATCGCCGGGATTGGCCTGAGCAACATCAGCCTGGAGCAACTGCGGCATGCCGTCGCCGGCACCGGGATTGTCTGCGTGCAGAACCTGTTCCACCTCGCCGATCGCACCGCCACGCCGCGTCTGGATGAGTGCACCGATCAGGCGGCGTTCATGGCTGACTCGCAGGTCCCGTGGGGCGTCGACGCCCTCAGCGACCCGATCACCGAGCCCGCCTGGCGCGGCAAGCCCAGCTGGTACCTGGTCACGACCGAAGACCGGATGATCCCGCCCCAGGCCCAGCGCGCAATGTCAGAACGAGCCGGCTCCACCGTGATCGAGAGCGCCGCCAGCCACTCCGTCTACGTGTCTAATCCCGCGCCCGTCGCCACCCTCAGGTCGCGTTTGGCGCTCCAACGTGGGCTAACGCTCCGCGGAGTTCCTTGCGAGAGCTGACGCCGAGCTTTCCAAATACCTTGCGCAGGTGCCACTCGACGGTGCGGGGGCTCAGAAACAACTGGGCGGCGATTTCCGGGTTGGTCTGTCCGCCAACAGCTAGGCGCGCGACCTGCACTTCCTGCGGGGTCAGCTCATCGAGCGTCGAGACAGTGCGTTTACGCACCGTCTCACCTGTGGCCTGGAGCTCGCGGCGGGCGCGGTCGGCAAATGCTTCCATGCCCATGCCGGAGAGCATCGTGTACGCGATTCGCAGCTGCTCGCGGGCATCGACGCGACGATGCTCGCGACGCAGCCACTCGCCGTACAGCAGGTGCGCGCGGGCTAGCGTTGCGCAGGTCCTGACCTTCGATAGCCGGTCGACTGCCTCCCGGTAGAGCTGCTCGGCCGCTCCTCCCCTGGCGAGCATCGCCGCGGCGCGCGCGTAAGTCCCAAGCGCCCAGTCTGTGCCGGCGGCACGCGCGATCTCAGCGAGCTGGGCCAGCGCACCGGTCGCGCGCTCGGGCTGGCCGCTGCGCGCCGCAGCCTCGATCAGCTCGGCCAGGAGCAAGGTCGAGGGCCCGAGCCCGCGTGCGGCTTCGGCGGCCCGCTCGGCCTGGTCCAGTGCGTCCTGGTAGCGGCCGAGCCCGTTATAGCGGATCGCGCTGCCCCAGTCATTCGCGGCGAGCCAGAGCCCCTCGCCGCGTCGCAGCACGTCCTGCCGGAGTGCCTCGATGAGCGCCACTGCCTCGTCATCCCGGCCCCGCCAGTTCGCCAGCACGATCGACGTGCGCAGCGTTACCTGGCTGCCGGTGGCCTCGACGACGGCGTCCGACTCGGCGGCCAGCGACATAGCCAGCTCTGCTCTCCCGCAGAACAGCTCGACGAGCACGCGATCGGTGAGCGCCACCGGCAGCGCGGCGAAGGCGCCGGCCCGGCGCGCAAGCTCGAGATGGCGCGCGGTGAGCTCGTCCCAGGCACCATCATCGGCCAGCGCCCGGGCGAGGCGGCAGGCCAGCCACAGCCAGCGCAGCTCTTCCTCTTCTGAGAGGGACTCGTCCCGGAAGGCGCGCAGCGCGACCTTCAACGCCGGCGCCCCCGCGACATAGCCCTGGCAAGTGAGCAGGGCAAGGCCGTCGAGCAGCAGGTCACTGGCACGGGTGGAGCGCTCCCAGCCGGCGGCCAGAACGGCCGCCGCGATCTCACGAGCATCGCCTCCCTGCACCAGCCGGTCCGCCGAGAACGCGGCCGCGAACGCCTCGAGGTAGGTCTCGCGGGCGAGCGCCGCATCCAGCGGCTCAAGCCGCCTGGCCGCCTCAAGCAGCAGCGGAGGAGCGTCGCGGCCGCGCGTCATGGCGAACGTGATCTGCGCGTGCAGCAGCTGGGCGCGGGCTCGCTCAAGCTCGTCGAGCTGTCCTGCCTGCGCGATGGCCAGCAGCCGCAGCGCCGCGTCCGGTGCGCCGGCCTGGTGCTTGCCCTGGGCGGCTAGGAGCGCACGCTGCGCCCGGCGCTTCGGATCAGGCGTCAGCTCGGCGGCGCGTTCGTGAAATGCCGCGCCTGCCGCCAGCCCGCCGCGAGCCCGCGCTCGCCCGGCTGAGCGATCCAGCTCGGCGGCGACGTCCTCGTCGAGCCCGGCCACCGCCCGGGCGCGGTGCCAGGCTCGACGATCGGGGTCGGCGTTCGCGTCGGTGGCCTCGGCAAGCGCCGCGTGGACGCGCTGGCGTACTTCCGGCGATGCCGCGCCGTACGCCGCCGAACGCACCAGCGGATGACCGAAGCGCACCCGCGCGCCGAAATCGACCAGGCCTGCGCTGGCTGCGGGGGTGGCGGCGGCGGGTCCGATGCCAAGTTCGGCAGCCGCCCGCCACACCAAAACCGGGTCCCCCGCAGGCTCGGCCGCCGCCAGGACAAGCAGCAACCGCGTCGCGGGCGGCAGCGGCGCCAGCCGCTCCCGGAAGCTTTGCTCGATCCGCCCCGGCACCGGCGGGCCGTCCGGCAGCCCGAATCCGCCCGCGAGCTCGGCGGGCGTCCGGCCACGTGGCAGCTCAAGCAGCGCCAGCGGGTTACCGCGCATCTCGGCCACGATCCGATCACGCACCCGCTCATCGAGCGGACCAGCCACCACGCTCGACAGCAGTTCCTGCGAGTCTCGATCGTCCAGCCCGCCCACGGTAAGTTCAGGCAGGCCATCAAGGAGCCGTTCGCCGGCCGGCTCGCGGACAGCGAACACCAGCCCGACCGACTCCGCACCCAGACGGCGCGCGACAAAGGCCAGCGCCTGCGAAGATGCCTCGTCGAGCCACTGCGCGTCGTCCACCACGCACACCCGCGGGCGCTGCTCCGCGATGTCCGACAGCAGGCTCAGCACCGCCAGGCCGACGAGGAACAGATCCGGCGCGCCCCCGTCGCGCAATCCGAACGCAGTTCCGAGCGCCGCGCGCTGCGGACCGGGAAGATGCTCCAGGTGGTCGAGGAAGGGCGCGCAGAGCTGCTGCAACCCCGCATAGGCGAGCTCCATCTCCGACTCGACGCCGGCCGTCCGGGAAATACCGAAACCGGACGCGTGCCGCACCAGGTACTCCAGCAACGCCGTCTTGCCGACTCCGGTCTCCCCGCGCAGCACGAGCGCCCGGCTCGAACCCCCGCGCACACTCGCCACGAGCTGATCCAGCGCCGCGCGCTCGCTCCGCCGGCCAAGCAGCCGACGCGCTGAACTGCGAGCCAACATCGCCACGGTAGTCAAGGTACCTGGGGTCCGCACCAGGGTCATTCACGGGCGCGATGGACTACCGCGGAGGCGACGCTTGATGGCATCAGTACTACGAAGACTAACCGAGGGCTTCCTTTCTCAGAGGAGACAGCCATGAGCGCCACTGAAGTACCCAGCCCGAGCCGCGACGCGGCCGTCGCACCGGTCGACATGCGGCTTGAGGTCCAGATCATCCCCGTATCCGATGTCGACCGGTCCAAAGGTTTCTACCAGCGTCTGGGCTGGAGGCTGGACGACGACGTCGCCCCGCTTGATGGCCTTCGCATCGTTCAGTTCACGTCCCCGGGCTCCGCGGCCTCGGTCACGTTCGGCTCCGGAATCACCACAGCCGCGCCCGGGTCGGCTGAAGGAGGGCTGGTCGTCTCCGACATCGTGGCGGCCCACGACGAACTCGCCTGGCGTGGCGTCGACGTCAGCGAGATCTGGCACGGCCCGCCCTTCCCAGTGCAGGCGCGGCAGCCCGGTCCCGACCCCGAGCGCACCAGCTACGGGTCGTTCTGCTCCTTCAGCGATCCCGACGGCAACCTCTGGCTGGTACAGGAGGTAACGACGAGGTTGCCCGGCCGGATGGACGCGAGGTAAGCACCCCCCGGTTGATCACCTCGATGCCCCTGTGCGTCTGGCGGCACGACACGGTGACACCACTGACAGCGCACCCAAGCGACCCCGGCCGTGGCGACGCCATAGTCAATCGAACCTCAGCAACGGAGACGGACATACTGACCGCTGTCCTCGCCAACTGGAAGGCGGCGGTCGACGCCCACCAGCCCGAACGCGTCGCCGCGCTGTTCACGACTGACGCGATCTTCCAGGGCCTGCCCGCTCGCTCAGCGCCGGCCTGATTCTCGGCTATCTCACCGTCGATTTCAGCGTGATCATTCGCCAAGACGCCGACGACTGGCGGATAGCCCACTACCAGGTGTCACGCCTCGACTGAGCGCACAACTCAGAGGCATTCGACCACCCGTAAGAAAGGAACGTGAGTGAACATCATCAGAAGCAAGCGAGAGCATACGGAAGGGGAGCGCCCGGACGGCCTGGTTGGCGGAACGCTGGGGCGGCGCCACATCCTTGGCGGTGTCCTTGGCGGTCTGGCCGCCCTTCCCGTTCTGAGCAGCATCGGGCCAGCCACCTCCGCTCTGGCCGCCACGGCGACGCGGCCGCGCGGTGTCCCGAACGCCGCCGGCGACCTGGTGCGCGGACCCGAACGCCGGTACAACGCCCCGCTGCTCACGCCGGGAACCCGCCTGGTGCTGCCGGCGGGCGTCAGGGCCGCGCCCGTCCTGGATTACTACCATCGTCCGCACGTCGCGTCCGCGGCGTCTGCCTGGCCGTACCTGAGGGCTGAGGACGGCACGACGGTCGACGCGTCGGTCATTCCCGAACGCGGCTCTCCCACCCGCATCGCGATCCTGAGCGGAATCACGGACGGCTGGTACGAGCTCATCCACGCGAGCGGCAGGGCCGACCGGGTGACGTGGGATGCCGGCAAGCTCCCGTTCCTGTGGCTCTACGGCGAGTTCGGCGGCACGAACGAGGCTCCTTACCGCAACCGGTTCTACACGCTCGCGCTGCAGGCGCTTTCCGGCAATCCGTACCCCCGCAGCACCTCCATTCTCTAGGAGCAGAATGTCTCACCACTTTGACTACCCGGCAGACGAAACTCTGGACATCAGCGACGCGTACTGCTTTGCCGGGCCCGGCGATCAGCACGGCCCGCGCACGGTATTCGGGATGAACACCTCGCCGTTTGGCGCCCCGACCTGGAACACCGCGGGGTATTACGAGCTCAAGATCGACACCAACGGCGACTACGTCGAGGACATCACGTTCCGCGCCACCTTCCCGACCGGCTCCGACGGCACGCAGCACGTGCGAGTGGAGCAGCTCACCGGCGCCGCGGCCACCGACCGCACCGCCGCAGGCACCATCATCACCCCGCCCAACGCCCCCATCGGGGAGGTCGTGGAGTGCGGCCACGGCATCAAGCTCTTCGCCGGACCGCGCCTCGACCCGTTCCGCAACTTCATCCCCTATCCCGTCACGACGACGAACTGCCTGGCGGCCGGCACCTTCCCCGACTTCCCCTCGCTCGGTCCCGCCCACAACGACTTCGCGAACACCGCCGTCAGGTCCTACGTACTCGAGGTGCCCGCCGCGATCACGGGGCGCGGCCGGGTCCACTTCTGGGCGTCCACCGCGTACTTCGACACGGGGCACAGCACCTGGGTCCAGACTCAGCGCGCCGGCAAGCCCAACATGACCACCTTCTTCGACTTCGCCCTTGGCTCGGCGAAGGTCGCTGACTACAACTCCACCGCTCCAGCGATCGACCTCGCGGGCAGGCCCCGCCACCCCGCCACCGATCCCGCCTCGGGGATCTGGGGTCAGGTGCGGGACAACATCGCGGCGGTCGTCCAGGCCGGCGGAACGTACGACAACGCTCCCCACAAGTTCCCCACCGCACGGGCCTACGGTGCGTGGGCGGCAGACGCGCTGCTCCCGAACGTCATCGCGTTCACTCCCGGCACCGTCGCCCTCTGGGATCCCTGGTTCGACATTCAGAACGGCAAGGGCATCATCGAGGACATCGCGTCCAACATCATCAAGATGATCGTGAACCAGGACTTCTCCTCGGGACTCGAACCAGGGCCGGTCCTCGATTACTTCCCCTATCTCTCCCCTCCTCCGGCCAGCTAACCTGGCAGCGAGCATTTCACCAATGCCCCCCGATAAGCCTCTACAGGTATACGCCCGGCGGAGTCACGGCGCTCCGCTGGGCCGCATGCCTCCCACGGCCGCCGCGGCTGCCTGAAGGTCATCTACCAGCAACGACTGGTTGTCAGGCAGGAAAAAGACCTCGCCGTCGGTCGTCACGGCGACCATGCCGTCGGGCAGGAATATCCGCTTCCACAACTGGCAATTTTGAAGCCGCAGATATGAATTGACCAGGTACCGCGAGTGCCTGACGGAAGGCTAATTCTGCCTTCGGTATACGGCGCGTACCAGTTCGAGTCAACGGATGCGCCGAGTGCCCTAAGTGCCGGAGATATGCGCCGCTCCTGCTCGAATAGGTCATCAACCAGCGACCGGGCAATGCCCTGGTGCCTGAACGAGACGGGAGCGATTGACCGTGCCTCGGTGAGCACAGAAGTGGCAGCATTGAGATGGCGCGCGTCCGTGTGCACCTGGGCCACATCAAGCAGGTGCCGCCCGTAGGAGATGCCTTCCAGGTCGCCAGCGCCGATCTTCCGCGCCGCGCTGATGGCCTGGCCCGGCTCCCGGAGCACGGCGTGAGCGTGGCAGGCCTGCATGTGCACCGTCGCCGGCGCGAAAGACGTCTGGTAGATCTTCACCCGCCGGCCGAGCCGCGCCGCCGCGGCCGAGGCCAGCGACACGTACTCGTGCACGTGCCCGCCCCTGGCCGCCGCCGGCGCCAGCGCGGTCATGAGCAAGGAGCCATAGACGGCCACGCGCTGGTCAGATGCTGAGAACGTCGGCTCCATGCGCTGGGCAGTGAGCGCCGCGAGCTGCTCGGACTCCTCCAGCCGACCCTGATGCAGCATCACCCAGGCGAAGTTGCCGACCTCCATGGCATGCAGCAGTTCGTCATCGCTGGCCTGGGCAGCGGCGATGGCGCGCTCGGCGCCGATGGCGGCCAGATCCTCCTTGCCCAGGTGCACCATGAGCGCGGAGGCGAGGTCATAAGCCTGCGCGAGCAGGCTGTACGCGGGGTGCCCGTCGACCTGAGCGGTGAGGTGAGCCTCCCCGATCAGGGCCGGGAGCATGGCGGCCAGGCTGGCGAACCCGCCGGACCAGTACAGCCGCGAGGCCTCGTCCACGGAGGCGCGGAGCTCGGCGACCGATACGGGCGCGTTGTCGTCCGGGTCCAGGATCACGCCGGGCAGGTGGGCAGCAGAGAGCAGGACGTCGCGGATCGCGAGCACACTGGCGCCCTCGTCCTGGCCGTTGAGCCGGGGCCGGTTGTCGACCAGTTCGGAGAGCGAGATGTCGAGCGCCTTCGCGAACTGGAGCAAGACGGGCAAGCGCGGCTGGCGCCGTCCCTGCTCTACCTTGGCGATCATTTCCTTGCTCACGCCCGAAGCGTCCGAGAACTGCTCTTGGGTGAGCCCCTTCTCCCTGCGCTTCTCGCGAAGTCGGGCGCCAAGCGTGCTGTCGGCAGCCATGGCGTGCACTCCCTCTTTGCGGCGGTCCGGTTCCCAGGCTAGGCCATTTTGCGGCCGGTGCAACGAGACGGCGGCGGGCACCCGCGGTCATCGCAATCCCGCATCACTGACGTGAAGCTGACCTGTCACAGCTGTCCACTAGCCTGCTGCGGTGACATCTATGGGGATGGCAGCGCCGATAGCGCATCCCGGGCCGGGTTTGGATCCCACGCTTGCGCTCGCCCTGGGCTTGTCGTCGTCGCCGGGCGCCTATGCCATATTGCTGGGCTCGGGGATATCTCGCGCAGCGCAGGTGCCGACTGGCTGGGAAGTTGTTCTCGACCTGATTTGCAAGGTCGCCGTGCTGCGAGGTGAGGGTGCGGCCCAGGAAGCGAGGGCGGACCCCGAGGGCTGGTGGCAGGGACAGGGGTACGGCGATCCCCGGTATGACACGCTTCTGGAAGCTCTCGCGCCATCAGTGAACGCGCGACGAGATCTCCTCCATTCTTATTTTGAATCGGCCGATGACGCCGAGCGTGCCGCCGGGATCAAGCAGCCCACCGCCGCACACCGCGCGATCGCAGAGCTGGTGAGTTCCGGGGAGCTCCGCCTGATTCTCACGACGAATTTCGACCATCTAATGGAGACCGCACTGGTCGCCGCAGGCGTACCTCCGCAGGTGATCGCGCGGGCCGACGCGATCGCGGGAATGGCTCCGTTACAGCATGCCCGCGCCACCGTGATCAAGCTGCACGGCGACTACCTTGATGTCCAGGCGATCAGGAACACCCCTGCTGAGCTTGCCGCCTATGAGCCCGCAATGAATGATCTCCTCGCAAGGATCCTGGACGAATACGGCTTGATCACAGTCGGCTGGTCCGGTACATGGGATACCGCGCTCATCCACGCGATCGAGAACTGCCCGACGCGCCGCTACCCCACCTACTGGGCCGCTCACCGGGGCATGATGTCTCCGGCCGCAGCCGGGCTTCTAGCGAGCCGAGCCGGTCACATGATTCCCGTCGACGGCGCCGACTCCTTCTGCTGCGATCTGCGGGACAAGGTCAGGGCGCTCGGCCGCGTGGCGGATCCACCTCCGACACGCGCCGTCGCAGTGGCAACCCTGAAGCGCAACCTGCGACCGGGCCGGCGCATCGAACTCTTCGACCAGATCAATTCGATGACCACCCGCACCATCGGCCGGCTTACAGGTGACAGGTATCCCGTCTACATCGCGAACTGGACGAATGAGCAGGTCGAGGACGAACTCGGACGCCAGTTAGCTGATTACGACTCCGACACGGACGTCCTTACTGCGCTGGCCGCCACCGCTACCTTCCACGGAAGCACCATTGATGACGCGTTCACTGACGATCCCGTACTGCGTGCGATACGCCGTCTGGCCGAACCGCCCCGGCCCGCCGACGCTGCTTCGATTAACGTGCTGGCGTTCGCGCGACGTTATCCGGCTCTGCGGCTGGTGACCTGCGTGGGCGTGGCCGCCGTCGCCGCTAGCCGCGAAGGACTGCTGTTCCGTGCCCTAGTCCAGACTCAGTCCTCTACTCTCGAAGACTCCGCAGGTGCCGTTTGCTTAGTGTGGGCGCTGCACCCGAGCCGAGTGCTTGGCGAGATGACCGGCCCCCTGACTCAGTTCTGCAGCGCTAGGCCGCCATGGCCGGCCAGCCGTCATCTCAGGATCAGCTGCCGGACCGCGCTCGCGGAAATGACCGACGAAAGCGAGTATGCCGCGGCATTCGACCGGTACGAGTTCCTCCGCGGAATGCTCGAAATAGCTTACGGCCGGAGGGCATCTGCGGCCCTCGGCGAGTTCGTCGATCGTTGCGACAGCGCACGGTACATGCCGGCCCTCGACGAGATCATCGAAGGATGGCCACTGCTGACGGCCGGCGCTTTCGACGGCGATCCCTGCTCCGCTCGCGAGATTTATGAGAAGTTGAAGACGCAGATCACCCGGAAACTGTTCTTCTGATCGAGCGCATCCGATGTCTTGGTCAGGCCGGCCGTGCTGCGGCCTTTCGGTCATGGGTGCTGCTGCGCGATGGCGCCGAGTTCGGCGGCTATGCCGATGGCTTCGGTTGCGCCGGTGCGGTGGAAGATCTGGTGTGCCTGCCGCAGGTAATCATGCGCGTCGGTGGTGTCGCCGGCGGCCAGGGCACAGCGGCCGAGGCCTGCCAGGGCGTGGGCCTCGTCCCACGGGGAGCCGATCTCGATCGCGAGGTCCAGCGCTTGATGGTGAAGTTGGACGGCTAGTGCGGGATCGCCGCTGATCAGGTGCAGCGTCCCTAGCTCGTTAAGGATCTCGTCCACTGCACCTCGGTCGCCAATGTCATGGGACATGCTCATGGCAGCCGCCATGTCGGTGGCTGCGCCCGGGTAATCGCCTGCCCATCGGCGCACTACGCCTATCTCTTGGAGGATGCTGGCCTGACCGAGCCTGTTACCGGCGTCGCGGTATATCTGCAGTGCCGCCTGAAGGGTCTTGATCGCGGCCTGATAGTCGCCGGTCCGCCATTGCATGCCGGCCAGGTAGCTGAGGGCGCCGGCCTGGTCCTGCCGGTCGCCTGGGCCGCGGTAGATGCGCAGGACGGTCTCGAGCATCTCGGGGGAGCCTGGATATTCACCAGGTTGCTGCTGGGCGCTTCCGTCGTAGCCGGGGATGCTGGTGTCATCTGGCAGATCGCCAAGGTCACGGTAGATGCGCAGGGCGCTCCGCAGCGTCTGGGCGGCGCCCGCATAGTCCCCGGCCTGCCGTTGTGCGGCTGCCAGGTAGTTGAGAGTGTTGCCCTGGCCGACGCGATCTCCGATGTCGCGCTGACTGTCCAGCGCGGCCTGCAGTGCCTCGATCGCGACGCGCCTGTCGCCTAGCCGCCACCGCGCGACGCCGAGGTCATAGAGGGTGTTGGCCTGGCCGAGGTTGTCGCCTAAAGCGCGGTAGATGGCCAGTGCTGCCTCCAGTGTGTCGCACGCCTCCTGGTAGTCCGCACACAAGTGCCGCACCACGCCAAGCTCGTACAACGCGAGGGCCTGGCCTGCCTGGTCTCCAAGGTCGCACGCTGCCTGAACGGCGGTGCGATGGCGGGCAATGGCGTCGGTCCACGGGCCATCTTGTCGCAGGAGCGCGGCCACAGCGGCGGCGAGCGTGACCACCCGGGCCTGCTGGCCTGCCCGGGTGACGTGGTCCAGGCATGCCAGCAGGTTGGCGCGCTCGGTCCGCGCCCAGGCCAGCGCCAGCACGCCGTTCCGCAGGTCGGGGACAGCCGAAGCGGGAACCGGCGCGGAGCGTCGCGGGGGGTTGCTCCGGTACTGGGCGAGCTGGTCCTGGCAGCTGGCTGCCACGTGCTGGTAATAGTCCAGCAGGCGATCCAGCGCTTGCTCGCGTTCGGCTGCGGGCTCTGCGGCGGCGAGGTCTTTCGCGTACAGGCGGATGAGATCGTGCATCCCGTACCGGCGATAGCCAGCCTCGGTCAGCAGGCCTTCGCCATGCAGCGCATCAAGCTGGGCATTGGCCTCGCGAAGGGAGGTACCCGCCAGGGCGGCGGCTGCGTACGCGTCGATCGTCGTACCCGGGTGCAGTCCGAGCAGCCGGAACAGCCGCTGCTGGCCGCCGGCCAGGTACCGGTAGGAGACACCGAACGCGGCCGCGACGCTGCTCTTCTCCGCAGCCAGGGTCAGCAAGCTCGCCCTGGTCTCGGCGACCATGTCGGCCAGGGTCCAGCACGGATGCCGTTCGTACACGCGGGCCAGCAGCGAGATCGCCAGCGGCAGATGCCCGGCCAGGTCCGCTAGCTCCGACACCGCCGCGCCCGGCCCGGCTGCGGCACGCGGGGCCAGCCGCGCGAACATCTCCCGCGCCTGACCCGCCGGCATCGGCTCCAGCAGCACCGGCACCACCGAACCAGGCAGGTCCCCCAGGTACCGGCGGCTGGTCACCAGGACCAGGCACCTGTCACCGCCAGGCAGCAGGGGCGCGACCTGGCTGCTGCTAGCGGCGTTGTCCAGGACCAGCAAGGCACGCTGCCCCGCCATCCGGTCCCGCCACAAGCCAGTCAGCCCCCGCAGATCCCCGGGCAGGTACCGGGCATCCATCCCGGCCGCGGTCAGCAGCCCTGCCAGGGCCGCTTCCGGCGGCACCGGATCCAGGCCCGGGGTATGCGCCTGCAGATCGATGAACAGCTGCCGGTCCGGGAACTGGCCCCGCAGCAAATGGGCCACATGAACGGCCAGCGCCGTCTTCCCCACCCCGGGCATCCCGCCGATCGCATGAATCGCCACGACCCCGCCCGTCCCCGCAGCGCCGGCCACCGCAGCAGCGATGAGGCCGAGTTCCCCGGCCCTGCCAGTGAACGCCGCCGTGTCCGGCGGCAGCGAGTACCGCACTTGCGGCAAATGCGGTGCCGCCCGCACCAAGCCATGGACCCGCTCTGTCAGCGCGTGGAACACCTCAAGCTCCAGGCCGGAATCGGAGGTGAAGCCGCGCACTACCAGCCCGCCATCACGTAACCGCTGCCGGAACCCCTCCACCGCGCCGCGATCAGGATCAGCCAGCGCGCCCGGCAGACCGGCAACGTCGTCCAGCAAGAACACTAGCCGCGGCAATCCCGCAGCACTCGCCTCATCGAACTCCAACTCGGTGTAAGACACCGTCTCACCTGGCACCACCGAGCCACACCGGAACCCGACCACCGCGACATAAACCTCGCACTCACGCACCCGCCGCCGGCAATACTCAGCCGGCCTGCCGTCCCGCGCGGCGAAATAGCGCATATCCACCGGCGCCATCCCGGCCCTGCCCACCGCATCCAGCACAGCCTGAACAAACGACCGGCCCTCCGGAAACCGCGCCATATCGGAGGTATGAGAAACAAACACCTGACCCGTCAGCATCACGCCCGTCCGCCATACCCGGACTCACCCGGCCCGGAAGGCTCCAAGCTACACCGATCGCGACCAGCCCACTCCCGCTCGCAGCAGAGGCGTCCCGCCCGCTAGTTTCGTCATTCTCACGGGAAATATCGCCTGGCCGGCAAGGTAGTCGTTCAGCTCGAGGAAATGCAGCAGCGCTTCTCGCATGCCGTCCATGTCCGCGTGATTCCCAGCACGTGCCGCATACTCAACCCTCTCAGCTACCGTCCCTATCCCAGCCAGTTCCGCGACCATGGCTCCTGTCGCCCAGGCGATGGCCACAAGTTCAGGCATCTTCGCTGCCCGCTGCCCGGAGACGACCCGGGACAAAGTTGGCTGTGAAATGCCAGTCATGTCCGCGAGTGCGCGCTGGCTGAGGCCTGCCGCCACACGAGCGCGCTCGATCCTCAAGCCAACGCCAGTAGTCACCACGGCAACCCTTCCCCAATATTCTCAATCATGATCGTCCCGCATGATTCAGCGCACGCGAAGGCAAGCCGCTCGGCCACCCGATCCAGGCCGATGGGAAGCCCTGCTCGCGTCCTGCGCCAGGTACGCCGCGCGCGACTGATTGGCACAGGGTCCGTACTGTAGTTGCTGTGATCGGCGACAGTAGTCCGACGGGCGGGGATGTCCCCGAGACCGGCGAGGTCCCGGCGATTCCGGTTTCCGCCGGTGCCCTCATTTTCGACCGGTCGGGCCTGCTGCTCATCCTGAAGCCGACATACAAGTCCGGCTGGACGATTCCCGGCGGCGTCATGGAGGCAGACGGGGAGACGCCCTGGCAGGCGTGCAGGCGCGAGGTCCGCGAGGAGTGCGGGATCGAGTTGAGCCACGGCCGGCTGCGTGCGTGGACTTCCGGCGTCCCAAGCCAGGCAGCCCCGGCGGCGTCCGGTTCCTGTTCGACTGCGGCCGGGCCGAGGACAGCCGCCTGGCCGCGATCAGGGTACAGGCTGAGGAGATCGCGGAATACCGTCTGATGGCGCTACCCGAGGCCCTCGAACTGCTACGCCGCCCGATCCGACGGAGGGTGCGGGCGGCAACCTCCAGCCGGACCCTGGTTTACCTGGAACAAGGGCGAAAGGTCACAGGAATCACCAACTCACGCGCGACTGCCGAGCACCCATGGCCGGACGTCACCGGAGCTTACAGACCCAGGCTCGAAGGCAGCAGAAGTCGCTGCTCACTGTCGGGCTCGTTGAAGGCGTTGGTCGCCAGGAGGATATCTGTCGTTTCCTCTAGGTCAGCGAACCGAATCTGAGCAGTGTAGTCATGTCCGAACCGCAATGCCTTGATCAAGACGCTAGGGTCGTCCTGCCGTGTCATCCGGCGGAGCCCGCCAAGGTAGTCATCACGAAACACGGTGGTAACGATAATCCGCGATTGCATTCCCGCGACGAGCTCGGCATTCATCATCACGCGCGCCAGCCTACCGTTCCCATCGTCGAACGGATGCACTTCTGAGACTAGAAACATGACGTAGACTGCGCGTTCGAAAGAAGTATCCAGTTCTCCGAGCATATCCCAGCCTGTACGCAAAGTTCCTGCCACTAGTCCAGGAAGCACAAATACCGAGTCACCAGCTCGGTTGACGGCATCCTTAAAGAAACCAGGCCGCTTATCTGGCCGGCCTCTCCATAATCGTCGCGTGCCGGGACCGCAGCAAGTCGAGGAATTCGTCTGGCGTCAGCGCTAGCGTGCTCATGCCGTCTAGGTCGGATACAACCATGTAAGTACCGATCAGGTCGTGGCTGTCGTCGCTACGCCCGGGAATCTGCCTGCCTTCATAAACCACCGCGATCGCTTCGTCTAGCACGAACTCAGTGCCTTCAATGAAATTAGAAAAATAGGCTTCAAAGAACGGCAGGTGCCTGTACCGAGGATCACGGGGATCTTGTACCGGACGGTTCTGCGGTGCCGACTCGCGAAGGCCAGTGATGAGCCGATTGAATCGGTGAATCCGATCCTGGTCATACGGCAGCGCGGCCTGCCGTGCCGTAAGCGCCCTGGACGCCGTACGGACCTGCTGCGTCCCAAGGGCCGATCCGATCATCTGAGAGAGCCTTCTGACACCCTCAGTCGGGGCTCCGACTGCCTCAGCGACTTGCTCTGCCTTATCCCGATATCGGGAAAGCTGCCGTGGTCCGTCAACCTGACATAGTCGGTCAATCCAGTCACCCAGCTCAGCCTCGTCCAGGGTTCGGCGCATACGTCCGTTTCGCGAGCGAGAAGGCCGCGTGTTCTCAACGAGAGCGCGCCCCTTGCTGGCTTGATACAGGCCGCCTGGAAGCGCAATGTCATCATCTAGCGGGCCAACTCCAGCCCTCGCAAGGACGGTCAACCCCGGCAGCGGGACTTCACGGCTCCGACCCTGGTGGGAGAGGTAGAGCACGCCTTCTACCGGCCCCCCGGATATCGCTGAGCGATCCGTGATGACCGCGCTCGGGAACATCTTGCCGACGATGGTGTACCACTCCCGAAGCACCACCGCAGCACGATCGGAGGTAACGTCGGTGGTGTACACGCCGGCAGCCAGCCGAGTCAACTGCCCCCGGCGAACTCGGTCTGAGATCGTCGCTGCCGGCATTTCAGACGCGAAGATGACGGTCGTATCCATGATTTCCTTCGCCGCTCCCGAAGAGATCTGTAACTAGCGTAGCCGGTTACGAAGTTTCCTGTATTTAACGCCCTCGTCTGCGCCAGGACGAGACGGAGTCACAGGTTCGGACAGTTGTCCGCCGCACCTATGAGCCCGGGCGACGCGCAGAGTGCCGGCAGCTGGGCCTGGGCGGGTCCTTTCGCCCGGAGTCATCTGGGCCGACTTCCCAGAGACGGCACCATGCCGCCAGCCAGAAAGCCAACACCCGGTCCGATGCCCCGACTCGTCGGGTTTGCCGCAAGTTCCTGGCGCGTCGAGCCGTAATCGGCTCGTGCACAAAACCCGTGCACAACGGGCGACGGCGGCAGGCTCGGACTTGTGACGGTCGCCTACCCGGCCCTTCCTTGACCGGCAGCAAGAGCACGAAGCTGAAAGTGGCCGGATGAGCGCAAGACCTCAGATCGCGGCCAGGTTCGCCGGGTTCGCCGCGATCGCCAGGCTGCTCTGGGATTGGTTCAAGGCCAGGGATCGAGCACTTCAGGCCTGGCGAGCAGTCACCACGCATTTTCAATATTCAAGATTTTTAGATGAAAGATTGCAGCCCGGCAACTGCCGCAGACTAGGCAACTCACGGGCCAGGTACTAAGAGCGCCTGGCGTGCGAGGGGGGGCAGCCGGAAGTGCGGCAGCCAGAGGTCATGCCGTCCTGGCTGGCGGACGCGCTGCCATGTCTGCCTCGACGGGTAGGAGCAGTGAGTCGGCCCTAGCGGAGCGGAGCCAGGAGTGCCTGGCTGTCTTCGCCCGCGACCCATTCCTGGCGCTGCGGGCTGGGCAGTTCCTACCATCGGGAATTGGCGAGCCGCTCACGCCCCGGACGATTGTCCAGGTCGCCGCGAGCCTGACCGTCGCGACGGCGCTCAGCAGGTATGAACGGCCCGGCTGGACGGTCATTGCCACTGACGTGTGGGGTCTGTACCTGGTCAATGCTCAGCAGATACTCAAGGCCAGGCATGCCGGCCAGATCATTGGCAGGAGAACGCGCAAGATGCCCTCCTCCTTCGGGCACGGAACCGAAGTGGTCAAAGGCATCACCATCGACCTAGTCGACGTGCTTCCGGGCGCACTTGACGTCACCTCCCAATTCACAAACTAGGCCGAGTGGAGCAGTCGAGCTTCCTCCCCAGCGGGGATGGAGAGACGGGATGATCCGTTCGCAGGATGGCTCTTGCTGACGAACTCTACGATTACGCTCTAGAGCCGGATTCTTTGTAAGGAGGTTCTTGTGGGCCAGGGTCTTACCGTTCACGCGGGCGCGCTGTCGGAGGGCGGCCAGCAGGTAGCAGGTCTCGTGTCCTGTGTTGAATCAGCCGCTTCCGATGCGATCCCGGCCATCACCGGGATGGCGGGGTCGGCATCCGGGCATGCGGGACTCGCGTCGGCCCTGATGTCCGCTGCGGAAAGCAGCACCAGGGCCTTACTCGGCCTTGGTGCCGCGTACCGGCACGTCGGCGAGAGCCTCGCGGCGACCGCCGGCGTCTACGACCGGGCCGAGCAGGCAGCTGTGGCATCTATCGCCGGGATCGGAAGCGGCCGGTGAGCGGCGCGTTTCTGCCGGTGCCGCCGGGGAATCCGGGTGCCCTGGAAAGCTATGCGTCCGCGCTCGCGTCGGCGGCGGAGCAGATCGACGTGCTCGCGTCGAGCACCGTCCGCGTCACCACGGGCATCAAGACCAACGCGAAGTGGACGGGCAGCGCGGCCGAGGCGTACTCGGCGTACACGGGCAGCCTGGCGCAAAGCGCGGGCAGGACCGCGTCACACCTGAACCGGATCGCGTCCGCCGTGCGGGGTTACGCCGGATCCTTGCGCACCGCCCAGGAAGAGGTCGCCGCCTACAACAAGGCCGTGGAGGCCGCCTCGTGCCTCATCCCGGCCAAGCAGCCCGCCGCACTCGCCGCCCTGGACGGAGCCAGGCTGCAGGCGGAAGCGGCGGTGCTTGCCGCGGCCACGGCCGGTGACGTCGCGGCGGCGGACGTCAACGATTCGGTGACCATCCAGTCGGTCTATCTCCAGGACCAAGTGCAGCTCCTGGACGAACAGATGCGTTCCGTGGCTGTCAGCCCCGGACCCCGAGCCGAGGCGGCCCCGCCGGGCTGGCAGCAACGCGCCAAGGCCCTGGCTGAGCTCAAGGCGTTTCTCGGATGGGATGGCCTGCCGCCCGATCCGCATGCCGAAGGCGCCTCGGGGACCGGCTACGAGAACCCCTACACAGAACTCAGCGGAGACCCCGTGCCATGAGAACACCCCGTCAGGATCTGACGAACCGGACTCGGCCGTTGGCGGCGTCGGCGATGTAGATGCCCGCCGTGCTGGCCACCGCATCGGCGGGGGACAACTCCGCCGCCGTGGCGGGTCCGCCGTCGCCCGCGTAGCCCTGCTTGCTCGTGCCGGCCACGGTGTAGATGTTCCCGGCGGTCATCGGCACGCCGTAGAACGTGCCGCTCACCACGGCGACGATGCGCACCCGGCTCGGACCGTGTTCCAGCAGGTTGCTGGAGGGTTTGCCTGCGATGACCAGGTTGCCGCGCGCGTCGATGGCCACGCCGGTCGGGCCGCTGACGATGGCCTGGGCGGCCGGGCCGCCGTCGCCGAGGTGGTCGGGCCCGCCGCCTTCGCCGCCGCCTGCCACCGTGTAGATGCGGCCGCCCCTCATGTGCTGGCCGTAGAACCGGCCGGTGGTCGTGGCGATCACTCGTATCTGGCCGGTCGCGCTCACTGCCACCACCAGGTTGCCGTGCCGGTCGACCTGGATCGCGCCGACGTAGACCTCGCCGAGGAACGCCTTGAGCGCCGGCACGCCGTCGCGGCCCGCAAAGCCGCCCCCAGCGATCTGGTAGATGTCGCCGGCGGTCATGGCCTGGCCGTAGAAGGTGCCGTCACGAACGGCCACCACCCAGATCGTCCCCTCGAACATGCCGATGATCAGGTTGCCCGAGTGATCGACGGCGATCTGCCCGGGTTCGACGCTGGAGTGGAGCGCGGGCTGCCCGTCGGCCGGGTCCGGCCCGAACTTGCCGTTCCCGGCGACCGTGTAGACGTCCCCCGCCGTCATGCGAACGCCGTAGAACGTTCCGGTCGCGGCCGCGACCACGCGCACCCGCAACGCGCCGAAGTCGCCCTGGTTGGCCATGATCACGTCGTCGGCGATGACCACGTTCCCCGCCGCGTCGACCGCGACGTCGGCCGGGCACCCGAGCCCAGCCCGCGCTTGCCGGCCCGCCGTCACCGGAGTAGCCCGGGATCCCGTCCCCGGCCGGCGTGCGCGAGCTACCCGCCGCTGATGCTGATCGACCGGACGAGGCAGCCGACGGCGAGCCCGCCATCGTTGTCCGCGCCGGCGTCGGTCGCGACAGATGCCCGCCAGCGAAGGCCAGGCCGCACAGCCTGTAACGCGACCCCCGGCCGCACGGCGCGACGGCCACACTGCGGGCGGGCCCGGCCCGCCGACAGTACCCGCGAGCGTGGAGATCGTACCCGCCGGAGGTACCGCGACACGAGGGCTGGCTGCGGCGCCGGGTCCGGCCAGGACCGAGCAGGGGGCGGCGACCGCGACCGCGAATACTGCCAGTAACCGGGCTCCGCGAGAAATCCGAAGAAGCGAAGCGGGCATGTGACCCCTCCTGACACGCCGGAGCACCACGTTACGTTAATACGACGCGAACTCAGGCTGGCCGGTTTACCGCTGGGAAGCCCTGCTCGCGTCCTGAGCCAGGTACGCCGCGCGGCTAACTGGCGCAGGGTCCGTACTGTAGTTGCCGTGATCGGCGACAGTAGTCCGACGGGCGGGCATGTCCCCGAGACCGGCGAGGTGCCGGCGATTCCGGTTTCTGCCGGCGCCCTCATTTTCGACCGGTCGGGCCGACTGCTCATCCTGAAGCCGACGTACAAGTCCGGCTGGACCATTCCCGGCGGCGTCATGGAGGCAGACGGGGAGACGCCCTGGCAGGCGTATCAGTGCGGGCAATTCGGCTACGAAGAGAACCGCGCAGCTGGCGGTTCAGGACAGCAGCGATTCCACTCGGACTGAGGGATAACGGCCCCGGAGCTTGCGGTCGAGAGTGCCCAGCGTCAGGTCGCCTGCCTGAGCGAAGGCTGCCAGGTAGTCGTCCGTCCACAGCTTGTGGCTCTTGTCATCGCGCGCCGAGATCGCCCGCCAGACGGCGTCCAGTCCGCTGGCTCGTCTGCCCACAGTACGCGTTCATCAGACCAGAGCTGGTCGAAGATTCGCCAGGCCTGGCTGCGGTCGACGGCGTCGCCGCCCATGATGGCGGGGTTGGACAGCAGTCTCAGCAGGCCCATCTGCGTGACCCGGCAGAAGACGATGTCGTCCGCCTCCTTGCCGAACCACTCCGCCGCGACCGGATGGTGCACGTGCCGTCCCCAGACGGCCGCGAGCCAGACGCCAACGTCTACCAGCTTCACTGGCGGCGAACCTCTCAATGTCCTCGGCGTCGAACGCATCCTCGATGTCCTCGTTGGTGACGAGGACCGCCGGCGCGGCGTCGCGCGCGATCAGCGGCAGCGTCATGCGCCCCGTCTTCCCTTTGGCACGGCGGGAAGGCCAAGTTCATGCGCTACCGCCCGGTTGACGAGATCCTTGAGGCTCTCACCCTGCTCGGCGGCACGTGCCTTCGCCGCTCGCATCAGGGTAGGGGCATGTCAATCGTGGTGCGCATAAAAGCATATTAGCATCATGACGCCTCATCCGACGCCAGCAACGTGCCTTGTCCCAGCTACCGGGCCGAGCGACTGACGGGCAACCACCGGATGGGCACGCTAACCGCGTTGCACAGCCGGGCAGATCATCGGAATCTCTGGGCCTTCGACCCAGGACGCAGCACCCAGTTTTGCCTTGACTAAGCCGCAAAATAGGACGAATCATTTTCTTAAAGCACGAGATCCGCGCCCGCGCTGCGGGTTCCGTAGCCCCCTGCATACATCGTGTACGCATCGAAGACCCAGTCGGTCACCACCCTGACTGCCGCCGGAGCGACGCCGCGTCCGCGCGCCGTCACCGCGGTCCAGTAGCCGATCTCGGCGGTCTCGCGCTCGCCGATCCGGCCGGTCTCCTCGCGATTCTTCAGTCCGACATTCCCCGCCAGGACGCAGCCGCCGACATTGTCCGCCTCGAGTACGGCTAAGGTGCAGGCGGACGGCTGCGTCGAGCTCGGTGAGCAAGACCGGCGAGAGCCCGGCCGACCTGCCGTCGGATGCGCTCAATGGGCGGCAAGGTCACCCTATTGTGGTGTTGCTGACCGCGCCGCTGACGCCGCCGAGTCGAGGGGGCACACTCGATGCCTGTGGACACGATCCGGTTCGGGCCCGACCGAGAGCCCAGGCACTGGCCTCCTGGCTGGCGCTTCCCGGGGGCGCGGCCCGGGAAGCGGGTGTGGCTGGTCCTCGGAGCGGTCGCCATGGCGATCGTCATCGTCGTCGTCTTCGTCAGTTCCGGCGGAGGTGCTCGCCGTGCCGCGCGCGGGCACGGCGCGGCGCGACTGCTCTCAGGCATCCGGACCCGGGGAACCTACGCCGGCCTTTTCCTCGGCGGGGAGAACCTGTGGCGGGTCGGCCAGCGGCCGCAGCCTGTTGCCGCGGCCATGCTGCACAACGGGCTCAGTCCGCTATTGCCACATGACGACGCCGGAGAGGTCGACCAGCTCGCCGCAGTTCGCGCCGGGGTAGTCGCGCACATCAGCGACACCTCCAGTCCCATCACCTACGGCGCGCTCGGCCGCGTCGTGTTCATCCCCGCCGCGCATGGTCCCGCGCGGGTCATCGGCCGGGCGACCATGATCGCGGTGCCCCCTGGCGGCCAGGAGGTGTGGGTGCAGACCTCCGTCCAGCGCAGCAACGGCGGACGGGGCGCCCCTGCGAACTTCCGGAGCCCGACCTGGGCTGTCAACCTGGCCGGCCGCCGGGTCAGCCCGGTGCTGCGGCTGCCGTTCGGCCTGGCCGGCGCCACCGAACAGGGTCCGCTGACGCAGAACCTGACCACCCGGCGGCTGCAGCTGTGGAACGGCACGACAGGCCAGCACCTGCCGCTGCCTGTCCCCGCCGATGCGGAATTCGTCGCCGCGGGCGCGGACCGGCTGGTCTGGGTCTCCTACGCCCGCTCCGCATCTGCACTGCACGTCACCAGCCTGCGGACCGGCTCCGACGTCACCGTGCCCCTGCCCGGCAACTGGTTTCCGGCCGAGTCCTTCCCCCCGCAGCCAGCCAGCTTCGACCCGGCCGGACAGCGGCTGGTACTCCCCCTCGACCGCACCGACTCCTTGGGGAACCCAGACAGCGACGACCTGTTCGTCATCGACACCACGACCCGGACGGCTCGCATGATCCCGACCAAGCCACTGCCAATTCCCATTTCCGCCAGCTCGCCCGCCGATACGCTCGCCGGCTCGTGGGATCACGACGGGCGGCTCTGGGTGCTGGCGATGAGCCCCTACACCAGCTACTACCAGCTGGCGTTCTGGACCGGCGCCGGACCGCTGCGCACCTTCCAGATCGCGCAGGGCCAGCCGACCGCGCTATCGGCCCCCGGACCGAGCTAGCCGCCCGACTGAACCGCCTGCAACGAGCGTCTCATCCGCCAGTCCGCTCCCAACATCTTGAATCATGATCGTCCCGTCTCTGACCATCAGCCGACATGAATAATCAGCGTCGGCGACTTGGCGCGGGCAGCGAGCGCACTGACTCCGGTTGATGATCAACCTAGAAAAGCCGGCAAGCGCCCGGGCAATTTTTCACCCCTTATTTGCTAGAAAGAATTGCCCGGAGAGTGCTAGCTCCTTCTAGGCTCACGCCCCTCCGGCAGAATTCATCCAGGGGTGACGCCGAGGGATGTATCCCCGCAGCGCTCGGCCCACCGATTTTTCTGCGGCTCATGCCGCCTTGAGGCGCTTCTGTTCCGCAGCCACGATTCGGCGTCGCAGCTCAGTCTCGGAGCCCGTGTCCACCGCGTCCGGCGTCGCGTTCGCCATGTCGCTGCGGCGCGCGTACTCGTCGAACGCCTCACGCTTCTCCGCCAGCAGTTCGAGGACTCGCTGGTCGACGCTGTCCTCGCACAGCAGCCGGTGCACGTCCACGCGGCGTACCTGGCCCATCCGGTGCGCGCGGGCGATCGCCTGCTCCTCGATCGACGGCGTCAACTGCGGCTCGGCGATGATGATCACCGACGCGGCCTGGATGTTCAGGCCCACGCCGCCCGCCTGGATCTGGGAGACCAGCACCGCAGGCCCCTTGGCGGCAGTGAACTCGTCCACCATCGCCTGGCGGTTCGTCGGCTGGACGTCCCCGGTCAGCGGGCCGAGGACATGCACGCCCGGAACGCCATCACGCTCGGATCCCAGTACCTGTGTCACCGTCTCCAGCACGTCGCGGAAGTACGAGAACACCACGACCTTGCGCCCGCCGTCCGCGGCCTCGCTGACGATCTCCACCAGCCGCCGGAGCTTCGGCGATCCCTTCACCGTCCCCAGGTCAAACGCCGCCCGGCGCATCGCCATGAAGTTACCCGCGATGACCGCCTTCCTGTACGCCCGCAATGTCGGCCCCTCGAGTGCCACCCATTCTTGCGTCTCCAGGCGCGGCGGAAGCTCGCTGAGCACGTCCTCCTGGTTGCGCCGCAGGTAGACCGGCGCCACCGCCTCCCGGAACTTGGTACCGTCCAGCGCCTCGTCTGCGATGTCCAGGTTCTCGGCGACCTCCGGGCGCAGGTGCCCGACGAGCACTCGGAACTCTCCCACCCTGTTCTCCATCGGCGTCCCCGTCAGGAACAGCACCCGGCTGCTCCGCCCCGCCCATTCGCCGACCGCCTGCGTGCGAAGCGCATTCGGGTTCTTCACGTAGTGCGCCTCATCGACGACCATCATCGCCACCGGGACGTCCAGGTCCTCCGGCATGGCGCGTAGCGCCTCGAACGTCGTGACCGCCACCCCACCGCTGGCCACCCACTCCTGCTGGGCCGCCTCCCGCTTCTTCTCGCCCGGCCCGTGCACGCGGCGGGCCTCAAGCAGCGTGTGCCGCTCAACCTCTCGGGTCCAGTTCACGACCACGCTCGCCGGGCAGACAACCAGGAAGTGCGTCGCGCCCTTGGCGGCCAGGTGGCACATCGCGGCGAGCGACTGCATCGTCTTGCCCAGGCCCATCTCGTCGCCCAGGATCACCCGCTCCTGAACCAGCGCGAACTTCGCGCCGAACGCCTGGTAGCCACGCAGCGATGTCTTGAGGCGGGACCGGTCGAGAGGAAACACGCGGACTTGCTCGGCGATCTCGGCGGGGAGGAAGCCCTGGCCGGCCTCCTTGACCGGGTCCAGGCCTCCTACCTCGATCAGCAGGCCGTTGTAAGTGACCGGACGGGCGAGGTAATCGTTCCAAAGCCGGGTAGCCCGCTGTGTCTTGTCAGCCTTGTCTAGCTCAGACGCGGCTCTGGACAGGCGTTTGCGTGCCGCGGTGACTTGCTTGGAACTGAGGGTGGCGTCCAGCTGGGCGAGTGCGTCACGAGCTTCCTGCCTCTTCCGCTCGGAGAATGCGAAGAGCATTTTTCGGCGGCTCGCGCCGCGTGCCGCCGGGTCGAGGTAACGCCCGAGTTCACTTGCCAGCGGACTCAGGTCCGGACCCTTCATCAGGGACCTAGTGCGCTCGTAGCGGCGCAAGGCGGCGATGAGCGCGGTCTGCTCGGGGGTGCGGGCGTCCGGGTCGATGCGGACGCGGGTAATCGCCTCGACGGACTCCCGCATCTGCGATGCGGCGGCCATGATCCGCCTGGCCGTCCTCCTGCGTACTTCGGGGATTCGCCGGAGTGTTCCTGCGCCAGCCGTCAGGACCGCGCCGACTGTGTCGAGGCCGGCGTCCCTGACGGGGGCGAACGTGACCCGGCCCGAGATGAGCTCCCGGAGCCGGTCCACCGGTATCGCGTCCAGTTCGCCGGTGACAAGCTGATCGCGCACCACTGTGTACGCCCGTCGCGCGATCTCGCGGGACTCCTCCGGCGCGGCCAGGACCGCCTCGATGGCGTCGTGGACCGCGCGGCCGTCGGAGACAATACCGCGGGCCGCCCTCCCCGCGCGGAGGGGCTTAGCTTCGAGGGGGTCCCCCTCGGCCTTCGCAGGCTCGGTGTCCCTCGCCAGTTCCGCTGTGCGTGCCAAAGTGGTCGAGAACCTCCGCATCGGAACTGGCGATCATGCTAATGGCGAAGATAGAGGATATCGCTGACACCCCGGGGAATCTCGCCAGTTCCGGCAGAGTGCCCGCGCCGCCGCCTCGCGCCGGCTGCTGTCGCGCCCGTCATCGACTGGCTCGAGGGCCTGACATGATCGACGGATGACTTCCCCCGAGACCGCGACAGCCGCCGAGCTCCTGGTCCGCACTCGTGAGGGCGTCCTGATCTACGGCCTCACCCCACCACGACAGACCAGCACCCCCGACCAGGCCGCCAGCATCGCCGCGGCGACCCTGGCCCGGCTTCAGTCGGTGCAGGTCGACGGGCTCATCCTCTACGACGTGGACGCCGAAGCCGACCGAACCGTGGCCCCGCGACCGTTCCCGTTCATGCCGATGATGGACCCGGCCGACTTCCTCGACCAGCACCTCACCGGGTGGGTCGGCCCGGTGATCGTCTACCGCGCCGTGGGCAAGTACACCGGCGACCAGCTGGACCACTGGTTCTCGAACGCCGACCGCGACCGGGTGCTGACCGTGCTGGTCGGCGCTGCCTCCCGCCACCAGACGGTCCGGATGAGCCTTCCCGAGGCATATCGCCGGCATGCCGCTTTCTCACGCCCGCCGCGGATGGGTGGCGTGGTCATCGCCGAACGGCACGCTGACTCGGAGACGGAGCACGTGCGCATGCTGCGCAAGCAGGACGCCGGCTGTGAGTTCTTCGTCTCCCAGGTCTGCTACGACCTGGACCGCACCCGCAACCTGCTCTCCGACTACACCTACAGCTGCCGCGACCGAGGCGTGGACCCGCAGCCGGTGGTGCTGACCCTGGCCCTGTGCGGGTCGGTGAAGACCCTGGAGTTCATGACGTGGCTCGGCATCAAGGTCCCCCGATGGCTCCGCGCAGCGATCACTCACGATGATCCCCTCACCGCGTCGTACGAGCAGTGCCTCCTCAGCGCCCGTGCCCTGATCGCGTACTGCCGCCGCATCGGCCTGCCGTTCGGGATCAACATCGAGAGCCTCACCAACCGGAAGCTCGAGATCGAGGCATCCATCGACCTCGCCCGGGAAGTCCGCACCCTGCTGGGTTGACCGACCCGCTGTCCCTGCCCGCCAAATCCAGCACAGGAGCGGCATGTCCGATCAGCCTGTCGACGACAAGCCGTGGTTCCGGCGTTACCGCCCCTCCCCCACGGCCTCGGCCCGCTTGGTGTGCCTTCCCCACGCGGGCGGCTCGGCCCGTTCTTCCTTCCCGTCGCGGCCCGCGCTCAGTCCCGGTGTCGACGTCATCGCCGTCCAGTACCCCTGTCGACAGGACCGCCGGGCCGAGCGAGCCCTCACGGACGTGGGGGCACTGGCCGACCGGATCGGTGACCTCCTCCTGCGGCAGCCGCCGCTCCCGGTCACGTTCTTCGGCCACAGCCTGGGCGCCACGGCCGGCTTCGAGACGATCCGTCGACTCGAAGCCGGCGGTCGCGCGGTCGCGCATCTGGTCGCCTCCGGCCGCCGCGCGCCGTCCGCCCATCGTGACGAGGCCGTGCCACCTCGGCTCCGCCGGAGGATTCTGCCTGCCGGATTGGTGCCTCGTGGTGGCCGCGCCGCGCTCAGGTCGCTGGCCAGTGCGGGCCTAGGTAGGGATCCGGGTAGTCCCGCGCCCGGTTATCCAGGATTTTCGCGAGTCCGGCGGCCATCGCAGCCCCGGCGGGCAGGTTCTTCTTCAGGACGAACACGAGCACCACGTCGCGTTCGGCGGAGAAGTCCGCGACGTTCCCGGTGACGACGGCCCGGCCCTCCGCGCGGGCCGCCGCAGCTACGTCGGAGTCCTCGGCCGCCCGCAGGCCGACCTGGGCGACGTGGACCGCGTCGCGCCCGTAACTGTCGCGTAGCAGCGCGGCGGCCGCTGCCGGGAACATCTCATCGATCAGGAACGCCGTCATGCCAGCAGCACCTCGCGCTGCCGCGCCGCGCCGCGGTTGCGCTCGGCCATTGAGCGGTTGCGGTCGATCCGCGCCCGGATCTCGGCCAGGTGCTCGGCGGCGTAGTCCAGGGCGATCCGGATCAGCCGCGGATGCAGGTCCGTCTCCGCCGCCAGCACGCTGATCCGCTGCTCCTCGCCGCCGTCGAGTTCCTGCAGGCGCGCGATGACCTCCCACACATCCGGGCCGGCGGCGAGCGCGGCACGCCGGTCGTGGGCCTGGCCCCGGAAGACGATCCCCGGATAGTCCCGCTGGTCGATGCCCTCGATGATCAGCTGATCCAGCAGCGCCGTAGCGGTGCTGCCCTCGCGTGCGGCACGTGACGCCAGCGTGGCTCTGGCGGCGTCGCTGATCCGGAATGACGTACTAGCGGCCATGGTGACCTCCCTCACGTCTCGCAACCGACCATACCGCAGCGTAGCTCTAATGCGCTACACTGCGGGCGGCCAACGGGACTTCGCCCAGGCCGGGCAGCACCGTGGCTCCACGTCACCCCAGAGATACCCAGCGCACCAGCCGCTCAAGGAGAGTCCTGAGAACCAGAACGAGTACTTGGGGCTGTGACCCGGGTGCCGTCGAGGCCGCCCGTGCGCCCAGGGATAGTGGGCCCGTCGGTCTGGGCCAAGATGCCGCTCCACCCAAACGAAATGAGAGCGGTAGGCCGATTTAGTTCACTGGTTCACGGAAGACGCCCGCTGATCGTCGATATCTCAGCCGATCGATCTGTTGGCGGCCATCCGGATCTGCCCGCTGGCCGCCACGAAGAAGACCTCATGGCCATCACAGAACGTGACCGGATTCGCTAGTCGACGCACCGTCACGCTGCCCCGAACGCCGATTCCGGGTGGCTGGAAAGGCGCACTGGCCGAGCTGGCAATCACAGGCATATCACCTGGTTCTGTGCGGCCGTTACGAGGTCGTGGCGGGCTTGCGGGCGATGAACACCAGTTCAAGGCCGGGACGCTCCGGCGCACCGCGGACATCTGCCAGCTCGTAACCCGCTGAGATGAGCGAATCCTCGATCACCGGACGCGGCGGGTATCGCCGGATGCCCTCCGAAGTCAGCGTTGCCCCGTCAGCCGCGAAAACGTAAGTCCGCCGGATGCTCACCAGGTCACCGTCCACCCCGGTCACCTCGGACCAGCTCTCGAACACGCCCGTGTCAGGACACTCGCGCCTGACATAGGTAGTCTCGCGGTTCCAGTTCAGCCACGGCTTTCCTGCCGGGTCCGCAGACTCGAACACCAGGTGGCCGCCGGGGCGGAGCGCCGCATGCACACCGCCCAGCGTCATTAGCCACTCCCGCTGGGTGAGGAACACGTTGCTGACGTTGCCGGTCATTGTCACCAGGTCGACCGCGAGGGCCGGCAGACTCGTCACGTCACCATGGATCCACCGCACCCGCTGCGCGCCTGGCTTGGCCCTGGCGACATCCAGTGACGCCGCGGCCGGGTCCAGCCCGACGACCTCAAAGCCGCGCTCGGCGAGCATGCTCGCCCAGTTACCCGTCCCGCAGCCGACATCAAGCACGCTGCACGCGCCAAGCTCAGCCACGATCGCCAGGTAATTGGGCAGGTCAATACGCTGCCCCTCCCACACATCATAGATCCTGGCGAGCCGCGGGTCCGCGAAGAGGGCATCTTGCACGGCAATCAGAATAGTGCGGTCAAAAGCCGGGGAAACAGAATGGCCGTCAGGGTGCACCTCGGACAAGATGTCGGCCGACTGGGGCTTGGCGCCAGACCGGCGGATTCGTACGCGCCCCACCATGAACTGCTGTCACACCAAGTAATCGCGCTGGCCGCCACCGGGCAGCTCGTCATGGCCGCCGCTGGAAGTCCTGATCCCCTGCGGCCACACCCTCGCCGATAACTTCCCGTCCTGCGCCGAACGGGCTAAGGCGCTCCGTGCTGCTCAGTGCCGCGAAGCTGGCACCTGGACACCGAACCCTCCTTCGATGCCGACGAACCCGACGAATCACAGAAATGGTGGACGGTCCTGCGCAGCGACGCCCAGCAGATGCGCGACCACGCCGACCAGGACGGGCACGACGCTGGCGACCTGGACGAGCTGACGGCCGAACTCGACGTGAATCCGTAGCGCTCGAACTCGGTTGCGATCCCCCGAGCAGCACGTCACGATGGCTTCGTGCCGAATGACCCGCAGATTATGACGCCGATCTACCGTCATCCGCTGGCGTATCTGCTGGGGCTTGAGGGAGTTGCCCTGATGCGCGCGTTCGCCGGCGAGTTCGACCGCTCGTTCACTCATGCGCGCATCGCAGAGATCCGCGAGTTGCTGGCTCGGGCCGAGGACTTCGGCCCCGGTGTCGATGTCCTTCAGATGCCAGTCGCCGACGGCTATGACGGCTGGGCCCGCACGTACGACGGCGAGGACAACGGCTGCTTCCCGATGCGTGACGACGTGCTCGCACCGATGCTAGATCGACTCGTGCAAGGGCGCGTGCTGGACGCCGCCTGTGGCACTGGCGCGGTCGCGAGCCAGCTGATCGATCGTGGCCACGAGGTGATCGGGATCGACATCTCGCCGGCCATGCTCGACCGGGCCAGGAAAGCCGTCCCTGGCGGGACGTTCCTGCTCGCTGACGTCACCGGCATTCCGTTGCCTGACAGGGACGTCGACCACGTTGTCTGCGCCCTGGCCCTCACCCACGTCCCGGACCTTGGGCCGGTCTTCGCCGAGGCCGCGCGGATCATGCGACCCGGCGGACATCTCCTCGTGCTCGACACGCGGACGCACTTCACCGGCTCGGGCAAGTACCCCCTGATGCAGCAGGCGCTGGACGGCCGGGTCGGCTACATTGCGGGCTATAACCATGGCTTCGGTGAGTACCTCCGCGCCGCGGTGCTGCATAGCTTCGTCGTCCGAGCCTGCGAGGAGACCTACTGCGACGATCAGATCGTCGCGCCGGACGAGTTCCCGGAACCGCTGACTCCGGGGCCACCGGACATCTGGGAGCTCCATCCCTGGGTGCGAGAGGCAGCCAACGCTGCTAAAAGCGGCCGCACAGCGGTCGTCGCATGGGATTTCGAGCTACGCCCGGATATCTGAAGAGTTCGAACTTCTGGGCCATCCCCGATAGCTGCCAACAGTCCGGCGACTCTCGGCCGGGTTCAGTCGGGAGTGGCCGCAGGCCATCGCCGGAGGCGACGCGAAGCACTCTCGGCGGGTTCCGGCCGACGCCGGATAATCGGGAAGCTGGGATGAGCCACCCTTGATGACGGGTATCCGGCCTGAGTCTGGACACGCGGCGATGGCCTCGTGGATGTACCCGGCGGGAGCGGCTTGACTGGCTGCGTCGGTTTCGATCTGGGTGAGCTGGGCGTCAAGTTGGCACAGGACCGACGGGTGTGCACAGTGTGTCCCGTTTACAAATCCGTTTACAGATCGCATGAGAAGAGGCCCGAAGGACTGGCCTCCGGGCCTCTAATCTGGTAGCGGGGGCAGGATTTGAACCTGCGACCTCTGGGTTATGAGCCCAGCGAGCTACCGAGCTGCTCCACCCCGCGTCGCTGATACGACTATACCGACCGCAGCCCGCCTCAGGCAAATCGACCGCCACCGGGTCAGCTACTAGGGCGTTTATCAGCGCGCAAATCCGGAAGCTCCCCGGCACTGGCTTGCACCTTGGCGCCCCACCCGGGTACGCGCGGCCGCCTGAGGCCTCGAAAGGGATTAATGAGACAAATCTTGCACAATTGTCTGCGCAGGCGCAGCGGCCACAGGCCGGGCGGGTGCGATCCCCCGCCCATTTACCCGATTCATCCCGTTTTATCGTCTCCGGCGGTTCGCATGGATCGCGTAATTGATGTTGTGATTTAGGTGTCGATTCGCGCACCCATGTTGTCGGGTTTCCGCTGCCTCCCGTACCCGAAGTGCGAGTTTGCGGTTAAACCGGACATCAGCACGGGCGCAGCGAACGACTACGGGGTCGCTCGCTGCAACAAGGGCCAGGATGCAAGCCGAAGCCGCCTATTTCATATTAAATCGGGCGAAGCCAGCCCAAAGCGCCAAGCGCGCCCCGGGGTTTCCGCCTGGGTCAGGAGATCGGCGGAAACTCGGCGCCTCAGAGGCCGACCGCGCCCGTGCTGCCGACCGCCATCCAGATCGTGTACTTCGCGGGCAACGGAGCACCTGCCGCCTGGGTCAGCTCGTGCGACTCCTGCGTAGTCCGCAGGTTCAGCACCAGAGTCGGCGACCCGCCGAACCCGGCCACCTCATCAGGCTTGGCACCAAGCACGACCGGATGCCGGCCAGCCTTGTCGATCGCCACGAGCACAGCATCGACAGCCGAAGAGGAACTGCGGGACGACATCCAGGCAACCGGCACCCCGCACATCCCCCTGATCACCTGAGTGAACCCGGCGGCCACCCGCTCGTCGAGTATCACCACCGACGATGACCGGCCGATCGCCGAGCACAGCCCGCGCACGGCGGTCAGCTCCCCGACGCCGACGCGATGCTGCGCGATCCCGCCCGCGCTCGGCCGCAGGCCGCCGCCGACACCCGAGTGCGTCAGGCCCAGGCCGAACGAGGTAGTCACGGCGGGCAGCAGCATCGCCCCCACGCAGAACGTCCCCACGAAACCCGCCGTCACCGGCCCCGCGCCACGATCTCGCGCGCGCCGCGTGAGCCAGGCGGCGGCCCACGTCGCGAACAAGATCATGCCCGGGATGGCGACCGGGACGAGCCGCCTGCTTGCCCACGGCTGATCCGGCACGGTGAAGGGCTGCCACAGTACAGCCGCCATCCCGCCGAGCAGCACGGCCACGGGCAGCGCCCAGACCAGCCGGGCGCCAGACACGTCGTGCCAGGTCAGCAACGCCTTCAGGGTCCGGCGCAGCAGGATCGCCGCACCGAACGCGCCGAGCAGCACGGTCGCGATGCCGGCGTACCAGATCAGCCAGTACAGGGTGTCTTCCGAGTACAGCCTGGTCGGATCGATCTTGAGGCCGGCCGTCCGCTGCAGCGCGGTGATGAAGTCAGTCTCGGCGTGACCCAGCACGCCGTGCACCTTCTGGAGGTACGGGCGCGCGGCGAGGCCGCCAAGCGCGACGATCACCAGGAAGCTGGCGAAACCGGGAATCCACCGCACCGGCGGCTTGCCGACGACCTTGCGGGTCACCCGCCTGACCGCCGGCCAGCGCAGCGCCACCAGCACGAGCGCCGTGACCAGCGCGGTCCCCGCCGCATCGAGGCCGATCACCTTAAGCGTCGATGCCAGCGTGTCCGCGAACGGGCGGGTCAGCAGGTAAGCGGCCGCGATGCCGTAGCCAGTGCCGATAAAAATCCCGATGCTGAAAGCAACCCCAGCGGCTCGTCGGCACGCCAGAAGTACTCCGGCGACGGCGATGACGGGAAGCAGATAGACCAGCGAGCCGAGGCTGAGCAGGCTCGTCAGGCCCAGGCACACCCCGCCCAGGACGGCAAGCAGCCGCTCAGCCGTGATCCCGGCCCCGATGTCCGCCGAAAGCTCACGCCAGGAGGTCCCCCGTGCCCAGGCGACGAGGCGCTTCCAGCGGGCAGCAATCCACGCCGCTGGCCGCCGCATTCCGCGTGCGCCCGGCTTCGCGCTAGCGGGCGGCCCCGCGCCGTCCGCTGAGGTCTGGCCGACGGCCTTCATCGGCGTGGTGACGTCGCCCGGCGAGGTGCTGTCGCCCTGCTCTGGGGCACCGCCAGCCGCCGGCGAGCCGGCGATGACCTCTGACGCCAGGCGCAGCGTCTGGGCGACGGAGTCTTCCTTACCCTGGGCGGCCTTGGCCCCGGCTGTCGAGCCGGCATCCGCCTCCGCCGTTGTCTCCGGTTTGGCCAGCAGCGCGTCGACCAGCATGCACAGTCCGCCGAACAGCAGCACCTGCACCGCGGTCTCGCTGAACGCGTCCCGGCTCGTGTACAACTGCGGAGCCGTGACCGCCAGGGCAAGCGCGCCCGCGGGCGCCCACTGGCGGCCAGCCAGCCGGCCGACGAGACCGCCGAACGACAAGATCGCGAGACCGCCGAGCACCGGGACGATCACCGCGCCGCCGCCGATGCCGCTGGTCCAGAAACCGCCAGCCAGCAGCATGGGCAGGCCGGCCGCGACGGCGGGTATCACCGAGTGGCCCTGCTGGAAGAAACCGGCGCTGGACACGTGCAGGCCGGGATGCGCTCCGCCGAAAGCGGCCAGCGACGCGGGGATGGGAAGCGATCCGTGCTGGGCGATCCAGTAGCCGGCCTGGTACGCCGCGCCAGGGGAACGGGTCGCGATGACCGACGGCGAGTCGCGCAGCAACTGCCAGGCGGTAAACCCGGCCGCGATCACGATCGTGCCGATCAGGCCAAGCCACGGCATCCAGCCGCGCTCGCGCGCCTTGCCGGGGAGCTCGGCCGGCCAACGGCTCGGCACGCGCTGCAGCACGTTGACACTGATCGCGGTGGCGAGCGGCGCCGAGATCAGCACCATCGGCACGGGCAGGAACACCCCGGCGAGCAGCAGCGGCAGCCCGGTCAGCAGCCAGGCCGCCACGATGATCCCGGGTAGCGCGGTCAGGCGGCCGAATGCGCGCCCGGCCGCGTCGTGCAGCTTGCCTGGCGCGCGCTGCCGCTTCCGGATCCGCTTGCTGATCCACGCGGGCAAGCGCGGCCGAGCCCGGCGCGACCCAGGCGGTCGCGACCCAGGCGGGCCCGACTTAGGCCGGCGCGCGCCGGGCAGCCATCCCGGCCGCCTGAAGCGCACAGGGGGCAGCTTGATCGGCGACCTGGTCTTGACCGCCGTCGGGGTCGCTGACCGCCCTGGCTCAGGTTGAGGCGATTCGGACGGGGTCACGGCCTCCACTGTAAGTGGCGACCGGCGACAGGCAAATGCCACCGAGGCATTGTTGATGCTCAGAAACGTTCCGGCTACTGTGCGTAGTCAATGACGTTGCCGGCGGCCATGACCCGATGCTTACGGACGATATTCGCGCACTGAACCGCGTAGCATGGTGCGCGTTATGCGGGCAAGCAGTCACGGAGGAGATCGATGACGCGCATGCGCCTGGGCGACGCCCGGGACCTGCGTGGTAGACCTCGCGGCGGTCGGCGCGGAAACTTCCGCCCGGCTCGGCGGGTCGGGCAAATACTCGCGCGGCACAATGCTGTCAGGCTGGTCAGCTATCGGCCTGACTTTCGTGCTCGTTGCCGCGACGCTCTTCGGTTATGCCAAATTCCGTGACGTGCTCGACGGCATCAAGCACATCGCGGTGACGGACCTGGGCAAGCGTCCGCCCAAGCTCAATAATGCGATGAACATCCTGCTCGTTGGCAGCGACAGCCGATCGGGGCACAACCGCAAGCTCGGCGGGTACGCGCAGGGCCAGCGTTCCGACACGGTCATGGTCGTGCACATCTCGCCCGGCCACAGTCACATCTACGTGCTCAGCATCCCCCGCGACTCGGTCGTGCCGATCTACCAGTGCGCGCCTGAGGCCGGCTTTCAGGGCCAGACAGCCCAGCAGGGCGTCGAGCAGATCAACTCCTCGTTCGCCTACGGCGGCCCGGGCTGCCTGTGGAAGACGATCGAGCACACGACGCAGATCAGGATCGATGACTTCGTCGAGCTGAATTTCACTGGATTCGTCAACATCATTAACGCGCTTGGCGGAGTCGAGGTCTGCCTTCCTACCGCGATCGTGCCGACGCAATATGACCATCTGAAGCTGTCGCCCGGCAAGCATTTCATCTACGGCTACCGGGCACTGGAGTTCTGGCGGCTGCGGGACGGCTTCGGCCTCGGCTCGGACCTGCAGCGGATTCAGCGTGACCAGTTGCTGATGGTGGCGCTCGTGCAGCGGATACTCAAGACCGGCGTGCTGCACAGCGTGCGCAAGACGTACGGGATCATCCAGGCGATCGTGAAGGCGCACGCGCTGACCACGGATACCGGGCTGACCCCGCAGAAGATCCTGAGATCGGCACGAGCATGAGCGGGATCTCCCGGAAGTCGGTTCAGTTCGTCGAGGTGCCGACGATCACCTACCCGGGCAACGACAACTGGGTCGAGTTCGACCCGCGCCAGACGCCGAAGCTCTTCGCCGCCGTCGCGCACGACGTCAAGCTGCCGAAGATCCACAAGCACAAGAAGGGCGCCAAGGGCACGAAGGTCACCGAGACCTCCAAGGACAAGAGCAAGTCCAAGAGCAAGAGCGGTGCTGGCAAGTCCGGCGGCCGAAGCTGCTGGCCACTTCGGACGTCAGCGTGGAAGTACTCAACGGCTCAGGCGTCCAGGGCATCGCCAACACGACCGCGACGGCGCTCACCGCGCGCGGATTCCATGTACTCGGCGCCTCGGGCGCGCTCACCTCGACCGGCGCGACCGACTTCAGCTACGTCAAGTCGGTCGTCCAGTACGGCTCTTCGGCCGACCTCGCCGCCGCCCAGACGGTGGCCGCGCAGCTCACCGACGTGACGCTGCAGCTCGACCCGTCGGCTGCCGGCCGGCACGTCAACCTGGTGCTCGGCAGCGACTTCACGGCACTCGCGCCTCCGCGCAGCCAGCCGCCCGGCAACCTGGCCAAGCAGTACAGCGGCTACAGCGCCGGCACCAACGTCTGCAAGGGCTACGGAGCGGCGTTCGCCGGCGCTGAGGTCAGGCTCTGGTGACGGCATTCCCCGAGGGCTCTGCTTTCCTCCCGATGCTCTGTCGTTATGCCGGCTGGCAAAGCTTGGGCGGTGGCGCTGCAGCAAGACGGTTAAGGCCAGCCAGGCTGGCTAAGACCCTGCCGAGATCTATGGCGCACGGGGGCAGGAATCTACCTTGACGGGTCACGGGCCGCGGGGGCGGCGCGGCGTCCCGCGCCGTGACCTGGGTGGCGGTAGGGCTGGCGAGCTTGCTCGTCGCCGGCGTGCTACCGGGATACGCGGCCTACCGCGAGGTGTTCGGCAAGATCCACCAGGTCCACGTCACGCGACCTGGGCAAGCGGCCGCCCAAGTACAACAACTCGCTGAACATCCTGGTCATCGGCTCGGACACCAGGCAGGGCAAGAACGCCGAGTTCGGCGCGCACATCTCGGCGGTCAGCGGTCGGACACGATCATGGTGCTGCACCTGTCGCCCGGGCTCAAGCACGCGGTCGTGCTCAGCATCCCGCGCGACTCGGTCGTGCCGGTGCTGACCTGCCCGCCCGCGCCAGGTTCGCCCGGGCAGACCGCCGCAGCCCGGCCAGGTCGAGCAGATCAACGCGACGTTCGCGATGGGCGGGCCCGGCTGCCTGTGGAAGACCAGTCGAGCAGACCACGCACATCAGGCTCGACCACTTCATGGAGCTGAACTTCACCGGATTCGAGAACGTGATCAACGACCTCGGCGGGGTCACGATCTGCCTGCCGTTCGCGATCAGCGACCCGCGCTCAAGCTGCACCTGACCAGCGGCGCTCCATCATGTCTGGGGCGCGACCGCGCTGGCGTACTGGCGGGTCCGGTACATCGGGCTGGGCTCTGACCTGGAGCGGATCCAGCGCGACCAGTACCTGATGGCCTCGGTGGCGCAGGAGATCAAGCGGTCCAATCTGCTCGGCAACCCGGCGAAGGTCTACAAGGTCGTCTCCGACATCGCCTCTTCGCTGACCACTGACAACCGGATGAATCAGGCTGCGATGATCTCGCTGGCGCGCGGGCTGCAGCGGCTGAAGCTGAACGAGGTGCATTTCGTGCAGGTGCCGGTCGTGGCCTATCCGCAGAATCCGGACTGGGTCCAGTGGGCGCCGTCGGCCGCGCCAGCTGTTCAGCGCGATCGCGCATGACCGCAAGCTGCCCGCGCAAGCATCGACCGGGCCAGCCGCACTCCGCGGCGCCGCGCACTCTGCCTGGCCGGGCCGCGACGCCGCGACCAGCCAGCCCAGCCGTCCACGTCGCCGTCCGGGCTGTCCCACATCGCCAGGAACTACGGCGGGATCACGGCGCCGCTAACGTCTGCCGGGACGCCGGCGCCTTCGCCGGCCCGCTCGGCGGTCACTAGCTGGCCGCTGGGTCAGATCACTGGCGGGCGGCCGGCCTTTGGTCAGCCGCCAGACGTGCGCAGGGACATGGGCTGGCGTCGGCCCGGGCCGGTGCGCCAGCCTTCGGCGAAGCCGCCGAACCAGGCTCGCAGCGCGGCAGCGGAGCGCTCTCGCAGCGATGGTCAGCGCCATCCAGTCGGCTAGGTAGACGAGCGGCGAGCGGCCAGGGCAGGTTCCTGCGGGCCAGCCAGACCCGGTTCCTGGCCTCGGTCCGGTACCAGAGTCGTGCCTGGCGTTGCTGACCGCGGGGTGGCACATGGTGGCTTCCGCGTCGTACTCGATCCGGTAACCAAGGCCGATCAGCCGCCAGGACAGGTCAGTCTCCTCGTGCCCGAAGAAGAACTGGTCCGGGCAGCCCGCCCGCCTCGTCGAACGCCGACCTCCTGATCGCGCAGGCGCCGCCGGTGAAGGTGGTCACCACCGAGCCGCGCTCCGGGTCGCCGGCCCGCAGCCGGGGCACGTACTAGCGCCCGCCCGCCCCGCCCTCCGGTCGGCGACGCGGAACGACAGCACGGCCAGCGCCGGGTCGGCGGCGAACCGCTCGTGACACGTGCTCGCCGAGCGCGGCCGGGCTCCGGGTACCAGCCGTCGTCGTCGAGGAACAGCACGACGTCGCCGGTGCAGGACGCTGACGGCTGCGTTGCGGCCGCCGGCCACGCCCTCGTTCGACTCGAGCCTGAGCGCCGGTCAGCCCCGTCGGCGGCACCGGCGGCGGGTCGGCGCCGTTGCCGACCACGACCAGCTCGGCGCCAGCCGCACGGAGCGGCTCGGTGCTGTCGATCGCGCGGGCGACCTCATCGGGCCGGTTGCCCATGGTCAAGATCACGATCGACAGCTTCAACGCAGTCGCCTCGACGCCATCACCGCCACTAGGTGAGCCACCACCATGAGAGCCGCCACGACCAGGCAGGCCAGCAGCAGCACCCGGGTAGCGGTCAGGCCGCCGCGGATCGAGTCGACGATCGCGGCCAGCAGGATCAGCACCGAAAGCTCGACGGCCTGGGTGATCCGGTGGAGCCGCAGCACGCTGGCGAGCTTCCTGGCCAGGCCAGGCCCGCTCTCGCCGGAGCGAGCGCCTCGTCGCCGTGGGCTGGCGGCAGCCCGCTCTTGGCCCGGGCGACGATGACGTTGTCGGTCTCGGCCTTGACGATCATGGCGAGCAGCGCGGCGGCGAACCCGGCCGTGACGTAATCGCCCGAGGCTGGTCAGGTGCCCCTGCGCCCGGAACGCCAGCCCGACCAGCAACGCGCTCTCCCCCAGGTAATGGCCGACCAGGTCGAGGTAGATGCCGCCCGCCGAGGTCCGCCCCGTCCACCGGGCGAGCTCGCCGTCGGAGCAGTCGAAGAGCAGGTAGCCCTGGATCAGCACCGCCCCGATCATGGCCGTCACCAGCCCGCCGAACGCGATCACGACCCCGGCCGCGATGCCGCAGGCGATGTAGGCGAGCGTGACCGCGTTCGGCGACCAGCCGAGCCGGGCGAACACCCAGGTCGCGTACGGCGAGACCTTGCGCATGTAGAGGCGGCCGAACCAGTGCTCGTCGTTCAGCCGGTCGAGCACCGCCTGCGGCTGGCCCTTGGCCCGCAGCTCAGCCAGCGATGGCGCGGACATATTCCTCCACTCGGCTGGCGACCTGGGCCGGGGACATCGCGAGTCGTTCCAGGATCGTGTACCGGCCAGGGCGGGTCGCCGGGGCGTGCAGGACCGCCTTGGCGAACTGCTCGGCTGACAGGCCCGACCTGCTGCGGGATGCGTCGGCAGGCCGTGCCGCTCCAGGCAGGACCTTAGTCGCCGCGAACTGCTCGGCGTCCTCGCGCAGCAGCGCGCAGAAGAGCGCGCCGAGGCCGGCGAGCTCGCCGTGGCTGGCCGTGCCCGGGATAGAGGTCGTTGATCGCGTGCATGATCTCGTGGTCGCCGCCGCTGGCCGGGCGGCTTGACCCGGCCACGGCCATCGCCATGCCGGACAGGATCAGCGCCTCGGCCAGCACGGTCAGGAACTCATCGGACCTGGCCGGTCCCGGCTGGTGCAGCACGGCGTGCGCGGCCGTCCTGGCCATCGCCACGGCGAGCCCGTCGACCGGCTCGCCAGTGTCCTTGGCCGAGAGCTCCCAGTCGGCGATCGCGGACAGGTTGCTGACCACGTCCCCGATGCCCGGCCGTGGACAGCGCGGTCGGTGCTGCCGCGCACCCGGTCGAGGTCGACGACCACGGCCACCGGCGGCACGACGCCGAAGGAGCTGGTACCTGACTCGTGGGTCAGCGTGCTGATCGGCGAGGCGATGCCGTCGTGGGCCAGGCTGGTCGCGACCGAGACCATCGGGATGCCCGCCATGTGCGCGGCGAACTTCGTGACGTCGATGGTCTTGCCGCCGCCGATCCCGGCCACTGCCTCGTACTGCCCGGACCGCAGCTCCTTGCCGAGCGCGACCGCCGCGTCGTGGCTGCCGTCGGGGACGCCGAACATCTCGGCCGCGCCAATCGTCAGCTCAGCGGCGATGGACTCGCCCTGACCTGGGCCCGACGGCCACCGCTACCCGGCCCTTCGACGGCGATCCTGCGGTCGGCGAGCAGCGTGCCGAGGCCGCCGATGGCACCCGACCTGACGTCGATAACGAGCGGCGCCGCGAGCATCCGCGCCAGCAGCGGCATGACCCTCCTTGCTGTGCCCGCTCGCGGTGCGCCCTTGAACAGGGGCGGCTGTAGGCGAGACTAGCAGCGGCGGGCGATCTCCCTGGCCCGCTCGAGGTCGGCGTGGTTGTCCACCTCGACCCAGTCGACGGCGCCGATCGGCGCGGCCGAGCACCGCGCCGCCCCGGCGGGCGAATTCGGCGAACCCGTCCTCGTAGTACAGGCCCGGGTCGCGCCGCCAGGTGGCTTCCAGCGCGTCGGCCAGGCCGATCGCGGCCGAGGGCTCGATCAGCGTGACGCCGATGTACTCGCCGTGTGCGCTGCGTCGGGTCCATTAGCTTGGTGATCTGGCTCAGCTGCCCGGCGGCGTCGAAGATGACCTTCATCTCCTCGTCGGCGAGTTGCTTGACGTCGTCGATCGCGATGACCAAGCCGCCCGAGCGGCGGCGCGGTGGGCCGGTGGCGGCGATCGCGGCCGAGCATCGACTTCTCGACGCTGACCGGGTGCACGGTGTCGCCGTTGACCAGCAGGACGCCGCGGCCGAAGTGCTCGCGGGCCAGCCACAGCGAGTAGGCGTTGTTCCACTCCTGCGCCCGGTCGTTGTGCACGAGCGTGATCTCGACGCCGTAGCGCGGCTCCAGCGCCGGCACCCGGTCGGCGATGGCCTCGGCGGCGTAGCCGACGACGATCACGACCTCGGTGCAGCCCGCGGCCGCGAGGTTGCGCAGCGCGATGTCGAGGATCGTGGTGTCGCCGTCGACGGGCAGCAGGGCCTTGGGCAGCGCGTCGGTGTCCGGGCGAAGCCGCCTGCCCGCGCCCGCGGCCAGCACCATTCCGATCACTGGCCTCTCCTGGTCTGCTGCCTAGTTTGCGGCACCGCGGGGATCAGGTAACCGATCGACGGCGCGCCTGCCGATCAGTACGCCCAGGCCCGCCGCGAGCCCAAGGTACCCGAACGTCGTGATCCCGAACATGCCGGCCAGGGCGATCAAGCAGACCCGGCCGTCCCAGCCGGGCTGTTTTCGGCCTGCCGACCGGCGGGGCCGGCGGTCAGCCCGCGTACCAGACCGAGCGCATCGCGCAGGCGGCGAAGATCACCGGCCCGGCTACCGAGCGGGCCAGCCCGAAGGCCGCCAGGTAGCTGTACTGCCCGAGGCAGAGCAGCGCGGGCACCAGCCAGTCGAACCGGCCGTCGTGGGGATGGCTGGATCCCGGCGCGGCCAGCAGCAGCACCACGACCGGCGTGAGCGCGACGATCCCGGGCAGGCTGCTGATCCCGACAAGGCGAGCAGCAGGATGGCGGCCAGGCCGGCCACCACCGGCGGCAGCGGCATCAGGTTGCCCTGCACCAGCCGGCCGGCCAAGCTAGCCAGGAGGCCGTCGTCGCGGCACGCGAGGATCGCGTCCTGCCCGGCAGCCGCCGGCCTGGCCGCCGATCCTGGCGAGGTTCCAGCCAAGCGAGAGCGCCGCGAGCGTGAACACGGTGAAGAGCGCGACCCGCGGCCCATAAACGGCCAGCGCGATGATCGCGAGCACCACCCGGGCGGACACCGGCAAGCTCGCCATCGCCCTGAGCCGACTCCAGAGTCGCGCTCCCGCGTTCCCGGCTCTGGCGCTGGCGCTGCTGGCCCCGGTGCCGCTGGCGGCGCTGCCGGCCCCGGCGCGGATGGCCCCGGCGCGACTGGCCCCGGCGCGGCTGGCGCTGCTGCCTCCCCTTTCCTGGCCCGGGCGCAGGTCGCGGCGACCTCGGCGACGGATACGCCGATGACGGCGGCGATCGCCAGCGGCCACGTACCTTTCCAGCCAGCCACCCCGGCTCCGGCGGCGATCCCGCCGTAGATCGCGCACTCGGCGCCGGTCCCGCAACTCGCGGCCAGCCAAGTGAAGCTCCGGTTGCCGACCCGCCATCCGGCCGCTGACGCGCCTTCGGATTCCTGCTGCGGCGCCTGAGCGCGAGAGGCTGAGGCCCCGGCCGCCCTGGTAGCCGCGTCCCAGTTGTAGCCGGGCAATACGAGCCAGTCATGAGCCACCCGCTCCAGAGCCACCCGTTCCAGAGCCACCTGAACCGGCCAGCCCGGCACCAGCCACCCCGGCACCAGTCGCCCCTCCAGCCAATCCGGAGCCAGCCACCCCAGCGCCAGCCAATCCGGAGCCAGCACCGGCCGGGAAGACCGCCAGCCGCGCCGCGCAAGACCGCATGATCAGCCACGCGGCGACAGCGACAACGCCGCGCCGGGTATCGCTGACGGTACCGCCGCTGAGCCACGCCGCGGCACACAGGCCGAAGAGCAGGCTGAATCCGGTGACAGAGTTCGCCGCGACGCCGCGGCCGCCGCCCAGGCAATGACCAGCCGGAACCCATCGCTACCGGCCTTGACGCCCGCGAGGAGAGCCTCGCCAAGCCACCGCCCCGCCCGCTCCCGCACCCCAGGCCGCGTACCGTCGCGGTCGGCACGCTGAACCAGCGAGCCGTTCGCCCCCAAGCACCAGGCCACCGCGAAACCCGGCCCCAGGCGCCGGGCCGCCGCGAGGCCCGGTCCCACCAGCCCGGCGCGCCCTCGGTCGTCGCAGGTTCCATCGGCTGAGCGCGACCGAACTGCTCGGTCCTGGCAAACTCGGGGCCGCCGAGCTCCGGGCCGGAACTCGGCGGCAAATGAGTCCGTATACGACGAGTCCGTGCCCCCAAAGGACTCGGCAGCAGTCAGCGGTTCCGGATTCGCCATTGACTCCGCTGCCGTGAATGGCTGCGTGCCAGGCCGCGAGCGGCTGCCCGCCGGCCGCACCATGGCCGACCCGCTGGCCAGTCCCGCTGCTCCCCCGGCCCTGTCGATCGAAGATCGGGACCTCCTGATATGCGATCTTGACGACGACTAATTGCGATCGTTCAACTACCGAGAGTACTAATGGTTGCCGGAATGGAGTTGCGCCATCCAAACCGGGCGCGTCTGCACAACGCGTCCAGGGGCACAACGGCAGCAATGCGGACCACGCTGCTCCAATCACGGTGACCACAACAGCAGTAAGTCGGCCCTGTCGCTATCAGGACAACAGCAGGAAGGGCCACATTGCTGTTGCCGCCGGGATCGCGAGCGTGGCGGCCGGGTAAGGTCCGATCATGCGAACGGTCGCAGTGGTACTCGCGGGCGGCGCAGGCCTCCGGCTTGGCGGCGCGGCACCCAAGCAGTTCCAGTTGCTGGGCGACAGGACCCTGCTCGAGCATTCGGTAGCCGCGTTTGACGAGGCACCGGGCGTGGACGATCTCGTCGTCGTGCTTCCCGCCGACTTCGTGCCCCAGGGGACCCAGATCCTCGGCGCCAGGTACGCCAAGCTCCGCAAGCTCATCCCCGGCGGCACTGACCGGCCTGGCTCGACACGGAGCGCCATCAACCTGATCAGCCAGTGGGGCGACGGCGACTGCAACGTGCTATTCCATGACGCGGCCAGACCGCTCGTCGACCAGCGAATTATCGCCGACTGCGTGGCTGGCTTGCGCGAGCACCTGGCGCTTGGCGTCGTCATGCCGACCGCCGACACGATCGTCCAACTAGAAGGCGGCGCCATGGCCTCGATACCGCCGCGCGAGTCGCTTGGCCGCTGCCAGACCCCGCAAGGCTTCAGGCTCTCCGTCATCCGGCGCGCCTACGAACTCGCGAAGGCCGATCCCGAAAAGTACGCCGCGACGGACGATTGCGGGATGGTGCTGCGATATCTCCCGAACGTCGAGGTCCGGGCGATACCCGGCAGCGAGCGCAACCTGAAGATCACCTACGCCGCCGACCTCCGCATAGCCGAGTCTTTCCTGACTCCCGAAGGACACGAATCCTAAGTAAATTGACTAAGTAGAGGACGGGATTCTCCCCAGCGGCCCGCAGTCCGAGCGCATGGATTCGCACATCGATGCGGGAAATTAGGTGTCGGATCGCGCATCGATGTTGCCAGGCTTGCGGCCGGAGCCCTCAGGGCGAAGCAGGAGTGACACAAGAGGCACCTGAGCACGCCAGCCGACGCTTAGGCCGGAGCGGGCTCGGGCAGGCCCACCAAAAGCCACATGGGTGAGGCTCTTTTTGTGGTGAGCCAGTTGGGTGCTGCCGTTTCGGGAAGGTCTTTGTCCCCCTGGGAGGAGAGTTGCCGTGTCCTGGAGGGTTCTCGTCCTTACCGGGGAGGGTTTTCGGGTTCCGGGAGGAGCGTTGTCGCATGAAGGAGGATTGTCGTCGTATAGCCCGGTCAACTCTCCTAGATGCGGAAACCCTCCTCTAAGAACACGAGAACCCTCCTGCGAGAGCAGCACTCACCCCGAAGGAGCCGCACCCAAGCCACATGGGTGCGGTTCTTGCGGAGTGCGCTTGCGGTGCTGTGGTGTCCGGGAGGGTTGTCGGGTCCTGGGAGGAGAGTTGCCGCGTCCGGGAGGGTTTTCGTCATGATCCAGGCGCGTTACCAGGTGCCTGAAGGAACGCTTCCGGGTTCAGGAGGATTTGTCGTCGGATAGTCCGGCTGTGCTGCCGGGCTGGCTGGCTGCCGGGCTCGGTTAGGTGCCAGGCTCGGCTAGGTGGCGGGCTCGGCAGGGTTAGCGGGCTGGGCCGGCTCCGCGAGCTGCTCGGGCTGGCTAAACTCGGCCCGCTTGGCCGCGGCCGCCTGTGGCCCCTCGCGGCGAGCCGGGGGCGGTCATAAGCTGCCACGAACCGCAAGAACTCGCCGGACGTCGACACGATCCCGAGCGCCGTCGCATGGGCGCGCTTGAGGTAGCCGGCTTCGGCCATCAGCCGCACTTGCTCGATGAGCGGGTCCCAGAAGCCGGCCACATTGAGCAGGGCCACGGGCTTGGCGTGCAGGCCGATTTGCCCCAGGTCCACGACTTCGAACAGTTCCTCCAGGGTGCCCGCGCCGCCGGGCAGGGCGACGAACGCGTCGGCCAGAGTTCGGCCATTCGGGCCTTGCGCGCGTGCATGCTGGCCACGATCTCGAGCCTGGTCAAGCCGTGATGCGGGACCTCCCGGTCAAACATGTGCTCTGGGCATCACGCCGATGACCTCGCCGCCGGCGGCCATGGCGGCGTCAGCGACGACTCCCATCAGGCCGGTACGCTCGCGCCGCCGTAGACGATGCCGACGCCGGCCTCGCACCAGTTCGCTGGCGAACGCCGCGGCGGCTTCGGTATGCGCGGGCCGGCCCGGCGACGACCCGGCGAAGACCGCCACCCTCACTGCGGCTCCCTTCCGGTCGACACCGGCCCGACGCTCGCAGTCGACAAGAGCTCCGGCCACCGTCATCGCCGCGCCGTCGAGCGGTGCCTCGGCTGGCGGCGGGAGTGGGGCCACGGCTGCTTCTGGCTGAGACTCGCGGCGGGGCTGGTCAGGAAGCCCATGCCCCAGCTAGATGCATGGTCGAGAGCACGAGCAGCGCGGCCAGCACGACCGGGCCGCGCAGGGTCTTCGCGGCAGTCCGGTCACGGCCAGGATGCCGAGCAGGTAGAGCACGGGCGCGGCGAAGCCGGCGAGCAGCACCAGCGGCCACAGCCCGCCGGCGCCAGCAGCCGACGCCAGCGCGCCGGCCACGCCGGCCACGGCGCCGACCAAGCATCGCGGCCACGACAGCGGGCGGTGCCAGGTAGCGCAGGTTGATCGTGCCCGCGTGCATCCGGGCCACGACGTGCCGCCAGCGGCCGTAGTGGAAGTACTGCGACGCGAGCGCGCCGAGCGTTGCCCGCGGCCGGTAGCTGACAGCCATCTCGGGCTGGAACCAGATCAGGCCGCCAGACTCGCGGATCCTGTGATTCAGCTCCCAGTCCTCGGCGCGCAGGTAGTGCTCGTCCTAGCCGCCGACTGCCTTCGAGTGCGCGAGCGCCGGAAGGCGCCCAGGTACACCGACTCGGCCGGGCCCGGCTGGCCGCCTGTGTGGTACTTAGCCGAGCCGACCCCTGCGGGCGAGGTCATGGCCCAGGCGACCGCGCGCTGGAACGGCGTGATCTCCCTCGGCCGCCATGATGCCGCCGACGTTGACCGCGCCGGTCTCCGCCAGAGTCCGCACGGCCGTGGAGATGTATCCAGGCGGCAGCAGCGCGTGCCCGTCCACCCGGACGAGGATGTCATGGCGCGACGCCTGATCGCCGCGTTCAAGGCCGATCGGGATCTGCCCTGAAGGGTTAGCCACCACCGTACGCGGGAATCGGCCGCCGCAATCCTTTCTGCTATCTGCTGGGTCTTATCTTTTGACGGCCCGACCGCCAAGACCAGCTCAAGGGACCGGGTAGTCCTGGCGAGCACCGAGCCGACCGATTCGGCGAGGTGCCGTTCCTCGTTCGCGGACCGGCATGATCACCGAGACCGGCGCCATTGGCGGCACAGCTGTTTGCGGCACCGCGGCATCGTCGGGCATCACGGTCGTCACGGTACCGCATGCGGATTACCCGGTCGTGTCCTCCAGCATCTCGGTGACCAGGGCAGCGATCTGCGACCGTTCCGACCGGACGAGCGTGATGTGCGCGAACAGCGGATGGCCCTTGAGCTTCTCGATCACCGCGACCACGCCGTCGTGCCTGCCGACCCGCAGGTTGTCGCGCTGGGCGATGTCGTGGGTGAGCACGACGCGGGAGCCGGAGCCGATCCGCGACAGCACGGTGAGCAGCACGCCGCGCTCGAGCGACTGCGCCTCGTCCACGATCACGAAGGAGTCGTGCAGCGACCGTCCCCTGATGTGGGTGAGCGGCAGGACCTCGAGCATGTCCCTGGCGACGACTTCCTCGATCACGTCTAGGCGTCGTGACCGCGCCGAGGGTATCGAAGACGGCCTGGGCCCACGGGTTCATCTTGTCCGCCTCCGAGCCCGGCAGGTAGCCGAGCTCCTGGCCGCCCACCGGGTACAGCGGGCGGAAGACGACGACCTTGCGGTGCTGGTGGCGTTCGAGCACGGCTTCGAGCCCGGCGCACAGCGCGAGCGCCGACTTGCCCGTCCCGGCCCGGCCGCCGAGCGAGATGATGCCGATTTCCTGGTCGAGCAGCAGGTCGAGCGCGATCCGCTGCTCGGCGCTGCGGCCGCGCAGGCCGAACACGTCGCGATCGCAGCGGACCAGGCGCACCGCTCTTGTCGGGCAGGACTCGCCCGAGCGCGCTGCTGGAGCCGGTGCCGCCGCCGTAGAGCACGACGCCGGTGTGGCAGGGCAGATCGCGGGCGGCGGGCGAGGTCGAGCGTGCCGGCAGTGTAGAGCTCGTCGATCTCGGTGGCGGTGACGTCGAGTTCGCGCATGCCGGTCCAGCCGGACTCGGGCGGCAGCTCAGCGCGGTACTCCTGCGCCTGCAGGCCGATCGATGCCGCCTTGATCCGCAGCGGCAGGTCCTTGCTGACCAGGACGACGCTCTCGCGCCTTCGGCGGCCAGGCTGCGCGCGACCGACAAGATCCTGGTGTCGTTGTCGCCGAGCCTGAACCCGGCGGGCAGCACGGACGGGTCGGTGTGGTTCAGCTCGACCCTGATGGTGCCGCCCAGTCGCTGACCTCGAGGTCGGCGTCCAGCCGGCCGTACTCCATCCGCAGGTCATCGAGGTGGTGCAACGCAGCGCGGGCGAAGAAGCCAAGCTCGGGATGGTTGCGCTTGGCCTCCAGCTCGGTGATCACTACCAGGGGGAGCACGACCGGCGTGCTCCGCGAACCGGCCCATCGCGCCGGGGTCGGCGAGCAGGACGCTGGTGTCGAGCACGTAGGTGCGGCGGTCGGATACCGGAGTCGAGCGATGGCTGACCCCTTGCGGGTGCCGACGCCTTCGACCTTGCGCCGGGTGCCCGCGCTGCCCGGCGACGTACCGCTCGACCGGCGACGCTTGGTCCGGGGCCCGACCTGCGACTTGAGCCAGTTGAATTTGCCGCCGCGGTGTCGTGAGTGCTGGTAGCTTTCAGTGCCCGTAGCACGGGCTGCTGCGGAAGTGGCCACTCAGTCTCCAATGAGTGCGGTCGCGTCACCCTTAGGCACGAGCCTCTGGGCACAAAGGTGCCGCAAGGACCGGGACCGGCCAGCAGCGGGCCGGGCGCCGGCCCATCGCTCATCTCGCCTGCTACGCAGGCGCGGAGCTCGAGAATTCTCGAGGGCCTTCCCGTCGGGCGGCTAGTCACCGCCTGTCAGTTTTGAAGCTACCCGCGCCGATGGCACTAGACGGAAGTAGCGGCACGCCATGAAACTGACCCGGCGCGCGAAGTTCATCCCGTGTTTATCGGCAGATATGGCGACTAGGGCCGCGTTTAGGGCCAGCTCAGGCGATCAGGTGCCGAAGCGGCGGTGCCGGCTCCGCATAGGATCGCAGCGCGCGCAGGAAGTCCACCTTCCTGAACGCCGGCCAGTAGGCGTCGCAGAAGTAGAACTCGGAATGGGCGCTCTGCCACAGCAGGAACCCGCCAAGCCGCTGCTCGCCCGAGGTCCTGATCACCAGGTCGGGGTCGGGCTGGCCGGCGGTGTACAGGTGCTCGGCGATGTGCTCCACGTCCAGGACTTCGGCGAGTTCCTCGATCGTGGTGCCCTTCGTGGCGTGCTCTTGCAGCAGCGAGCGGACCGCGTCGGCGATCTCCCTCCGGCCGCCGTAGCCGACAGCGACGTTAACTTGCAAGCCGGGGAAGCTAACGGTCGCCTCGCCGGCGTCCTTGAGTACCTGCGCGGTCTCGGCGGGCAGCAGGTCGAGCGCGCCTACCGGCTTGACCCGCCAGTTCTGCGCGACGAGTCCCCTGACCGTGTCCTCGATGATCGCCAGCAGCGGCTCGATCTCTGACTCGGGCCTCGCCGTCAGGTTGTCTGTCGACAGCAGCCACAAGGTCACGACCTCGACCCCGGCGTCGCGGCACCAGTCGAGCAACTCGAAGATCTTGTCGGCGCCCTTGCGGTGGCCGCTGCTGATCATCAGCCCCGCTGAACGAGCCCAGCGCCGGTTGCCGTCGCACATCACGCCGACGTGCCGCGGGACCTTCGATCTGGGCAGAGAGGCGCCGAGCCGCCGCTCGTAGAGCCGGTAGGGGTTCAAGATCCCGCAGAGCCATACGGCACCCTTTCTCACTACCGCTAGCCGACCAGCCTGGGCTCAGCCAGTTCACTGGCGCCAAGCCATGCACTGTGCCGACCAGCCCCGGCTTTCTTATAGAACCGTATCCACACGAACATGACCGATTACAGCCGCAGGTACGGCCAGTTCGGCCAAAGTCCGCCACACCTGTGGCATCAGCTCCGAGAACGCCACTAGACAGTATTCCCAGGACCGGGCCGGGGCGAGACCGGGCGCGGAAATAGGGCCGTGAACCCGCGCAACGCGTTACGCCTAAATCGGGTTTTAATGCGACGGGCGCTCGGCAGTTCCGCGCCGCCCCTCGCGGAGTGAGCGGCAGCCGATGGACTTGACGATCTGGCCTCGTCCAGGCCGGAGAAGGAGGTCAGGTATTCCCTGCGCTCCTTCTTGATCCTGGCGACCATCGCGTCGTACTCGCTCCCGCCGGCCCTGGCGCTCGTAGAGGCTGCCTGGGCTGCAGGATCTCGATGTCGTCGACGCCGGGAGCGTCCTGGCGACCTCATAGCCGAAGTCCGCGTCGGCCTGCCACTCGATCGAGTCCTCCACGATCGCCTGCACGATCGCCGACGAGTAAGGAATCGTGACCTTCTTGGAAGTCGCGTCGTCCTTGCCGCCGACCCGCCCGGTGTTCAGGACGAACACCTTGAGCTCGTGGCTGTCGAGCAGCTCGAGCATCCGGTTGCCCATGTCGGCCATGTTCCTGGGGAAGAACGGGTTGGTGCCAGGCACGCGGAGGAACTTGCCCTCCTCGTCCTTGCCGCCCGCCGAGGTGCCCGTCGTCTCGCCGAGCATGAAGTACGCGGCGGCCTGCGCCCGGTCGAGGCGGGCGACGCCGGGCACGATGTTCTCGTTCCGGTTCAGGATCAGCAGGAACTCGGCCGGCGGTACCTCGTTGCCGGGCCACGGGTGGACGTAGGAGAACGGCCAGGTCGTCCGGCCGTTCTTGGTGTAGGAGGTGTCGAAGAAGTCGACCTTGCCCTCGGCGTCGACCGACACGTTCTCCAGGTAGGCGTCCGGCTTGGTGGTGGCGCCGTAGATCGCCGGCTCGTACCTCGGGTCGAGGCCGAACGTCTTGGCGAAGCAGCCATTCTCCGTGGTGTAGACCTTGCCGCCAGGCATCAGCGCGACGAAGTCGTCCTGCGCGGGCTTGCTGTCGAGCTGGGTGGTGAAGGTCGTGGTCGTCTTGCCGGTACCGGACAGGCCGACGATCAAGATCGCGGTCGCGTCACCGTCCCTCGGCATGACCTTGCAGCCGGCGTGCAGCGCGAGGCCGCCGCGGTTGTAGACGATGTTGTTGAACATCCGCAGGCCGCCCTTCTTCGACTCACCGAAGTAGTCCGAGTTGAGCACGCGGGTGATGTTGTCGCGCAGGTCGACGGCGATCACCCGGTCGTCCGGGTAACCGGGAGCGGCGAGGTTAGGCGTGTAGATGACGGTGGTGTCCGGCTCCCAGGTCGCCGCGTCGTAGTCCTCATCGACCGGGTAGTACAGCTGCTTTTGCATGCCGGCCACGTTGGCGTTCGCGGCCTCCATGATCAGCCGTGCCCTGGTGCGGAACGCCGGGTCGGAGCCGATATAGCCGTCCACCACGACCATGTGCTCGCCAGCGATGTAGGCGTCCTGCTCGGCCGAGATGCGCGTCGTACTCCTCGCGGGTGATGGTCTGGTTGGCGGCGTTGGTCGAATCCGCTACGACAAATGTCGACCTGGTACTGCGAGAATCCACCCTGGCCTTGACGACGACGTTATCGAACTCGGTGATCTGGCTGTTCGGCATCTTCTCGGTCAGCTCGCGGAGCCGCTCCGCGGCTGGATTCCACTCCACCAACGCGGCCCTCACCTCATACACCACGACTGCTCCTCCTCGCCGGCGCCAACGCTTGAACGCTCCGCTGCGGGCTAGCAGTCCGGGCAGGCCAAAGCGGGCCCGGACTTTGCGGGATCGATTTGGGGAGTGTACCCCGGACAGGCATTGCTCAAATATCCTGCCCACCTGGGACGCCCGCATCGAACCCGCTAGCTGCACTCGTTTGCACGTACGCTGACGCGCCTCTGCACAGGGCTACTACCACGAGGAGGCGTGGCTAACCGCGCGACGCGCGGAATCAGGCCGAACGCGGACCTTCGCCGCGAACCTGCTCAACCTTGTGCAGCGCGGCGCGGAGGTCGGCCAGCCAGGAGTCCTCGTGCTCGCCGACGAGCCGGACGCACCAGGCGAGCGCGTCGCTGCGGCTGCGCGCGACGCCGGCCTCGACCAGGGTGTCGAGCACCAGCCGCTCGTTCTGCCGGAGCCTGGTCATCACCGGCACGGAGAACGTCGTGTACATCACGACCCGCTCACCAGACTCCCGGATGCCCCACGAGACCTTACGGCTGAAGGCGTGCTCGGCCTCGTGCGCGATCTCGATCCGCTGCTGCCTGGTTTCCTCGCGGAACCTGCGGCCCCGGCCGTCCCACGCCGCCGCCACCTCGGCCTCGGATGCGCCGTCGGCCAGCTCGGGCGGCGGGATCGGCACGATCACCGTGATCTCTTCGCGGTCGAGCTTCACCTCGAGCGCGCCGTCGAGCCAGTCGCCGGGCATCCGGCCTGTGAACCAGCCGCGCAGGCGATCGGCGGCTGAAGGGTGTTTCTGAAGTTTCTGTACTCATGTAATCATAATTACATGAGAGAGGAACGCAGTGCAAGCACGGAAACTGCCGTCCGGCAGCCGCGAGTAGCTTGGGGCCGGGAAGGCGGGGCGTCGGGCGGGCGGTCAGCCGACCGGGCTGCCGGCGACCGCCGCGGCCACCTTCGGGTAGACGCGGATCGCGCCGGCGAAGCCAGCGCCGAAGTCGGCCTTGACCACCTGGACGTTCATGCCTGGCTCGGGTGCCTGCAGCATCATGCCGTTGCCGATGTAGATAGCGACGTGCGAGATGTAGTCGGGGGCCGTCGGATCGGTGTGATAGAAGAGCAGGTCGCCTGGCTGCAGGTCGCTGAGCGGCAGCAACGGCCCGGTCCTGGCCTGGTCGGCCGCGACGCGCGGCATGACGATGCCGGCCTGGGCCATCGACCACTGGACGAGGCCGGAGCAGTCGAAGGTGGTCGGCCCGGCGCCGCCCCAGACATACGGCATGCCGATCCGGCTCATGGCCGCCGACAGGAACTTGGTCAGCTGCGCGGAACTCAGGCCAGCACCCTGGCCCTGGCCGGCCGTCACCAGGTCACCGGCGGCCGCGGCCGTGACCGTGGAGTCACCGGCGATCACCTGGGTGACCAGAGCCGCCACCGCCGAATGGGCGGGCGCGACCTGCTTGATCCGCTTCATGAGGCGGTCAAGCCTGGCCTTCGGAGCGCTGATGATGACCGCGTTGTCGGAGGGGAGCCCCAGCGACTTCGCCACGCTGGAGGATACGACGGCATCCACGCCGCCGATGCCGACCGTGCCGAACCCGGCTACCGGCAGCTTGAGCGTCCTCGCGCCGGCCGCTTCCACCGGCTTGCGCAGCGACAGCTTGTCCTGCTTGCCCATCGTGTAGGAGATCGCCATGCCGCCTGCGGCGATGTTGTCCCACAGCGTGGCCGAGCCTGCCGTGGGCCGGGCGGCGAACGGCCTGAACGTCGCGGGATTCACGCCGAGCACGTTCACGAACACGCCGTTGACCTTGATCCGGCCAGCGTCCACGGGCACGGCCGCGACCACGCCGGACAGTCGCCGCAGCCGCTTGAGCACCGTTCCCGACAGCGATGCCGGGCTGATGACCAGTACGTCGGCGGGAAGCAGCCTGACCTTCTTCGCCGCCGGGGCGGTAGGCCGCGCAGTGGGCAGCGGTTTCGTCGCGACGGTCAGGGTCATCGCCGGGCCAGTCGCGCCGACGCCGGGAATCCGGCCAACCAGCGGGCTGATCCCCGCCACGCTGACGGCATGCGGCACCTGGCCCGCATGACTGGCGTGATGGGCGCGGCGGACATTGCCGAGTGCCAGCCGGGATCGCGAGTGGCTGAGCAGCCCGGTGAGCACCAGGCTGAGCACCAGAGCGAAGGCGATCACGGGGAGTAGCCGGCGCGCCAAGCTACGCAATCTCGGGACCCTTCCGCTCGGGGGCGTTTCCTACCGCTACTTGGATTATGCCGGTAGTGCCGTCCATGTGAAAGCTGTCAGCGGGTAAGTAGCGGCATACTTTCGCACATCAAGTTAGACGCGCTACGTAGCCAAAAGTTTCACAACATTACGCATGACGCCGCTTCGCTACCCCGTCTGAGCCAGCCATACACCTCGCGCCGCGGCCTAGCCGACCGCCGCCGACCGCAGTTCGGCGAGCAACTCCGGGGGCGTTGTCACGGGCAGGCGGCAGGTGAAATCGCGGCACACGAATGCCGCTGGCTGGCCGTTCACCAGATCGCGTCCGGCGAGCAGGGGCAACTGCGGTTCGGCCTTTCCTCCTGGCCCTCTCGCGATGACCGCACCGGGCGTGGCGCCGAACGCGGCGGCGGCGTGCAGCGAAACGGTTCTCTCATCGTCAGCCGGGCCGATGATCGCGATCTCGGCCGGACCAGCGATAAGCGCCTCCGCGACGGCGAGTCCCCATCCGGCCGCCTGCGGATACCTTGGCGCGATGCCGGCGACGGCGGCGAGCGCGCCGGCCGCCGCGTCGCGGTAGGCCGTCGAGCCAGTCAGCGCCGAGTAGCTGAGCAGCGCGCCCGCGACCGCGAAGGTCCCTGACGGCGTGGGGCCGTCGGCCGGATCGGCCGGGCGGTAGATCAGCTGCTCGCCGTCGTCAGCGGTGTCGAAGAAACCGTCCTCGCCCCGGAACCGTTCGACGGCCAGGTCGAGTAGCTCGCCAGCCAGCTTGACCCAGCGGTGTTCCCCGGTGACGCCGGACAGCGCAAGGAAGCCGTCGGCGACGCAGGCGTAGTCCTCGAGCACCCCGGCGCTCGGCCCTGCCATCCCGTCGCGCGAGGTCCTGGCGAGCCTGCCCCCCGACCAGTGGACGGTCGCGAGCAGCTCGGCCGCCCGGATTGCCGCCTGCACGTAGTCATCCCGGCCGAAGAGCAGCCCGGCTTCGGCCAGGGCGGAGATGGCAAGCCCGTTCCACGCGGCGACAACCTTGTCGTCCCTGGCCGGCCAGACCCGGCCAGCCCTCGCCGCCAGCAGCCGGGTCCTGATGTCCTCATGCCGGGCCTGGTCAGCTGGATCGGCGGGCAGTTGCAGGACCGAGCGGCCGTGCTCGAACGTGCCCCCGCCGGTCACCGCGAACAGCTCGGCGGCGTAGGCGCCATCGCTTTCGCCGAGCACCTCGGCGAGTTCCGCCGGCGTCCAGACGTAGAACGCGCCCTCCTCGCCGTCGCTGTCAGCGTCCAGCGCGCTCGCGAAACCGCCCTCGCTGGTGGCGAGGTCGGCGAGCATCCAGTCACAGGTCTGCTGCGCTACCCTTCGCGCCAGTTCACCCGCGTCGGCGGAGTCCCGTGCTAGCCGGCGCCACCAGTGCGCGTAGACCCTCGCCAGCTGAGCGTTGTCGTACAGCATCTTCTCGAAGTGCGGCACCACCCAGTCCGCGTCGACGCTGTACCTGGCGAATCCGCCGCCGAGCTGGTCGTAGATGCCGCCCCTGGCCATCGCCTCGAGCGTGCCGCTCGCCATCTCGAGTGCCCGGACAGCCGCGCCGGTCCCCGGCGTCCGCTCCGACCGGCGCAACAGGAACTCGAGCACGGGCGACGGCGGGAACTTAGGCGCGCCGCCGAATCCGCCGCGGGCGCTGTCGTACCGCCTGGCCAGCGCCGTCACCGCGGCATCAGTCAGCTCGGACGCTTGCCCGAGCACTCCGCCGGACGGCGCGCCCTCCGGCTGCTGCCCAGCCGCCGCGCGGGAAGAGGTCTCGGCCAGCGCCGACGCTATCTGGCGCGCCTGGCTCGTCACGTCGCTCCGGTGATCGGTCCACGCCGTCGAAACGGCCTCGACGAGCCTGCCGAAATGCTCGCGCGGGAAGTAGGTGCCGCAATAGAAGGGCTCGCGGTCGTGAGTCAGGAAGACGGTCATCGGCCACCCGCCCTGACCCGTCATGGCCTGGGTCGCCGTCATGTAGACAGCGTCAACATCGGGTCGCTCCTCCCGGTCGACCTTGATCGATACCAGCCGCTCATTCATCAGCGCGGCGGTCGCCGGGTCCTCAAACGACTCATGCGCCATGACATGGCACCAGTGGCACGCCGAATAGCCGACCGAGAGCAGCACGGGCACGTCCCTGCGCCGCGCTTCGGCGAATGCCTCGTCGCTCCACGGCCACCAGTCGACCGGGTTGCCGGCGTGCTGGAGGAGGTACGGACTCGTAGCGTCACGCAGACGTTCTGCCATAGCTACATTGTGAACATGCCAGAGCGCACGAGCGATGACCGGCCGCCGGGTACGCGGGTGCGCGGCACCCGCCAGGCCGAAGCGGTCGCGTCCGTGCTCGACCGGCTACCGGGATTTTGCAGCGCGCAGCAGATCCACGCGGAGTTGCGCGACCGGGGCGAGCAAGTCGGCCTGACCACCGTCTACCGGCACCTGCAGGCTCTGAGCGAGTCGGGCCGGATCGACGCGATCAGGGACGCCGGGGGAGAGATCCTCTACCGGCGCTGCCAGAGCGACGCCCACCACCACCACCTGACCTGCAAGAACTGCGGTCGCAGCGTCGAGGTGGAAGGGCGAGCCGTCGAACGCTGGGCCGAGCAGGTCGCCGAGCAGGCCGGCTTCACTCAGGTCGGTCACACGGTCGAACTGTTCGGCCTGTGCCCCGACTGCGGCTAGCCGCGAGCAGGACGTGGAGCGGCAGGCTCGGGTGCGCGGACCGGGCCGTCGGCGCATCCGCTACCAGGACGGCCGGCCCTGGGCCGGCCACCGCCAGTCCGTAGGCGGGCGTCACCTGGACGTAGCGCCCGGTCGCGGTGCTCGCCACGAACGTGGCCGAGGTCGTCGTCCAGGCCAGCGTCCCCTGCCCCATCGACAGGGCGGAGAACTCAGTCCCGGCCGGCAGCCGCAGCATCAGCCGGGCTCGCTCACCCGGCGCCGGGGAGTAGTACAAGCCGGTCAGCGAGGGGTTGAGGTACGCCGTCCTGGTGCCGTCGGTGACCACCTCGTCTGTGCCGGTGACTGCGCGGAGCGCCTCAGGTAGCGAGGCCGGCCAGTGCCTGGCCAGGCTGTAGGCGTGCAGCGTGGTGAGCGCGCCGGGCCGGCCGGACTGCGGCCAGACGAGCAGCCGCCCGTCGAAGAACGGGGCCTGTACGTGCCCGCCAGCGACAACTGTCACCCTCCCGGTGCGCAGGTCAGCGAGCTTGATCTGGACCAGGCCACCCGGGCCGTCGCCCTGCGCCCAGGCGGCGTACTGACCGCTCACGGCTGGTGCGTGCCAGGGGCTCGGCCAGGCGGTTCCAGCCGGTGAGTCGAGCGAGTGGCCCAGCTTGGTCACCCGGCCGGACACCGAGTCCCAGCTGTAGATGGTGAATCGGTCCAGGCTCTGCAGCGAGTAGGTCTGCTCCCAGACGAGCCATCGGCCGCCCCACGCTCCGTCGGCCTGGTCAGCCGACGGGTTCGCGAACGGCATGATCGGGCGCAGCCTGCCGGTGCGCAGGTCCAGCGCGGCTACGCCAGAGAAGGCAGGCGTCCACGCCGACACGTATCCGGTCTGGCCGTCGGCACTGACACCAAGTGGCACCAGTTCCGAGCGTCGGGAACTCGGCACCATGCTTGAGAGAGCCGCGGTCAGCCCGGCCCCGGCCTGGCCCCGGCAGAACGCCCTGACTCCCGGCTCAGACCGACCCGCCGGCAGCGCCGCCGGTCCGGCCTCCTTGGCGGCGCAGCCAGCCAGCACCCCGGCCAACACAACCCCGGCCAACACGACACGAGCCGAGGCGGCCGGGGGCAGCGCGTCGAGCGTCGCTGCGCTACAACGGCTACCAGACGTAGCCACGCGCCCCGAGGATGTCCACGATCGTGGCCGACGGCAGCGTTGAGTAGGCGGGTACCACGCCGCCCCAGGCAATGCTCGGCGCGCCGTGCACCGAGTCCTCGTAGCTGGTGATCGCGCCGGATCGCGAATAGCCGCGGATGTCGAACCAGTGCATGATCGTCTGGCCCGCCGGATGCCCGACTAGGTGCGGGCCGCCCGGTACCTCGTAGGCATTGCCCGCCAGTGGTATGCCAGCGCCCTTGTTGAGGTCGCTGACCAGGTCGGTCTCGTAAGCCGAGAGCTGCGCGCTCGCCGGCGTCCATGGCAGCGGCACGACTACGTACCTCGTCTTGCGCTGATGCGCGTTGAGCACCCTGGGTACCGGATAACCGCTCGCGTCCGACCAGTCGGTGCCCGATGAATTGGTGCCAAGCTGCCTGGCCGCCGCTCTCTGGGTTACTCGCGCGCCCAACTGGGCCAGCATCTCCGAGACGGCGGCCGGCCCGCAGAAGTAGTTCCTGACCTGTGCTTGCTGGGTAGCGGCGAGCATGCGCGTCGCTGGCACCAGCGCGGAGCGCACATAAGCGCGCGCGCTGGCCTGCTTGACCAGGTTGGCCTGCCTCATCGCCCCGGTCACTGCGGGCGCGGGCTCTCCGTGCTCGGACATCCCCGGTGTCACGGCATCGGTCACCAGGGGCGCGGGCTGACTCGCCGCGATCCGCAGGACGCTCCCGCCCGCGCCGCCCGCGCCCGCCTGGACCGCCGCTCCCGCCCGGACCGCCGCCGATGCCTGACTAATGCATGCGACAAATCCACCGGTAATCCCGGCTACGAGGGCTACGACGACAACGGGCAGTCTCCACCGAGCAGCCAGCATGAGTCCCCCTGAACCCGACCACGAAATCGGCCACGGCGGATAACACCGGTTCCCCGCACCGGCGCAACAGCGGCCGTTCAATTCCCGATAATAACCAGTCGTGATCGGTGTCGCATACCAGCCGTTAAAAAGGTGCTCGATCTCGGCTACAAATGACCGAGCACGGGATGGGGTACGTACAATTCTTCGAGTGCGCGTATCTCGTCCTGCGATAGCTCGAGATCGTTCGCCGCCAGCGCGTCGGTGAGGTGGCCGAGTTTCGTCGCGCCGATGATCGGGGCGGTGACGCCCTTGCGCTGGATCAGCCAGGCGAGCGCGACTTGCGCCGATGGCACGCCACGGGCGGCGGCGACTTCCGCGCACCGGTCCACCACATCGAAGTCACTGGTCATCGCGTACAGCGAGTCGCTGAAGGCGTCCGTGTTCGCCCTGGTGGTGTGCCGCTCACCCGACCTGTCCCGGTTGCCGGCGAGCACGCCCCGCGCCAGCGGGCTCCACGGGATGACCCCGACACCCTGGTCGACGCACTGCGGGATCATCTCCCGCTCCTCCTCGCGGTACAGCAGGTTGTAGTGGTTCTGCATCGAGACGAACCTCGTCAGGCCATGCGCGTCGGCGACGTGCTGAGCCTTGGCGAACTGCCACGCATGCATCGAGCTCGCGCCGATGTACCTGGCCTTGCCGGCCCTGACCACGTCATGCAGCGCCTGCATGGTCTCCTCGATCGGCGTCCGGCCGTCCCACCGGTGGATCTGGTAAAGGTCCACGTAGTCCAGGCCGAGCCGGCTCAGCGAGGCGTCGATGCCGGCCAGGATGTGCTTGCGCGAGAGGCCGCGCTCGTTCTCCCCTGATCCCATCGGGCCGTGCACCTTGGTGGCCACGACCACCTCATCGCGCCGGAAGAACTTGCCGAGAAGCTTGCCGGTCGCGACTTCGCTCGCGCCGCCCGAGTACACGTCAGCGGTGTCGAAGAAGGTGATGCCGCCGTCAGCGGCGGCCTTGACGATCGGCTCGGCCGCGTCTTCGTCGAGCACCCACGGCCGGTCGCTGTCGTTCCCGTAGCTCATCATCCCGAGGCAGATCCTGGACACGCGCAGCCCGGTCCCGCCCAGGTTTACGTACTTCATCAATGCCTCCAGGCATGAAGACGTCGCGGCAGCCAGGACGGCGCCGCGACGTCACCCTAACCCACCGGGGCCAGGCCGGTTCTCAGCGGGTAAGAGGGGAAATCTACCGGCGGCGCTTGCCGTAGGAAACGCTCGTGCCGATCCCCGCGATATGCAGCGCGAGCAGCGCCAGGCCGACAAGCATGAGGCTTTCGGGAGAGAACACCGCGCTAGTGGCGATGCTCGCCGCAGTAATAATGAAAGCGATGGCAAACAGCACGGCGGCAATTATGGCGAACATTAGATAACTCCCTCGCGAACCCTGACAGAATAGGCAACATCAACACCCCCATCTGCCCGCAACTACGCGTTTCACACATCAGAGGTAAGGAATCCCGCGAGCCGAAGGGCGCGGTGCCGTCTGGACTGAGGAGGGAGGAGCGCAGCGACGAGCGACGAGGGAAGACGGCGCCTTTAGGCGCCCGGAGGCGAGCAGGGAAACACTGCCTGCTCAAGGGCGGCGCGGACTTGCCGGAATAGCGCTCATCAGCGCTGGCGCTTATCTAGTGTGGTCAACGTGGCGGCGGGAGCCTCGGAGGTGACGGCCCATGATGAACGAGCCCGTGCTGGCCGGCAACCGTGACTGACCAGCACCCCCCGTTGGCTACTTACCGGATCCAGCTGAGCCCCGGTTTCACGTTCGCCGACGTGGCAGCGAGCGCTGGCTACCTGTCCAGGCTGGGCGTGAGCCATCTCTACTTCTCTCCCTTCCTGCAGGCCGCGTCGGCCACCTCGGCCGGCTACGACGTCGTCGACTACGCCAGGATCGATGACCAGCTCGGCGGCGCCGACGGCTACGAGCGGCTCACCGGCCGTGCTCACGCGGCCGGGCTTCGGCCAGCTGCTCGACATCGTGCCCAACCACATGGCGCTGCACGGCCGCGCCAACGCCTGGTGGTGGGATGTGCTGGAGAACGGCCCGGCCAGCAGGTACGCGGGCTACTTCGACATCGACTGGGACCCGCCCGAGCGCAAGCTGACCGCCACGGTGCTGATGCCGATCCTGGCCGACCGCTACGGGCGGGTACTCGAAGCGGGAGAACTGCAGATCAGGCGCGACAAGGCGATCGTTCGTCGTCAGCTACTCCGACACGAGGCACCGCTGTCCCCGCGCACCCTCGACGACCCTGGCCAGCGCTGGCCGACCTGCTGGCAAGCAGCCGGCCGGCGACCTCCGGGTCAGCGGAGCTCAAGGCCATCGCCGACCGAACTCGGCAACCTGCCGCACGCGATCCTCACCGACGCCGCGGCCGTCGCCGAGCGGCACGAGGGCATCGAGGAGCTGCAGGCGCAAGCTCGCCGAGCTCACCGGCCAGGACAAGGAACTCGCCGCCGCGATCGACGCCGAGGTCGCCAAGATCAACGCCGATCCCGACCGCCTCGATGAACTGCTCAGCAGGCAGAATTACCGGCTCGCCTACTGGGGCACGGCCGCCGAGGAGCTGTCCTACCGGCGCTTCTTCGACATCGACCGGCTAGCCGCGCCTCCGGATCGAGCGCGACGAGGTCTTCGACGATGTGCACCGGCTCGTAGCGGGCCTGCTCCGCGACGGCAAGCTCGACGGCCTGCGCATCGACCACGTCGACGGCCTCGCCGACCCCGAGGGCTACCTCACCAGGCTGCGCGAAGCCGCCGGCGACGGCGCCTACATCGTGGTCGAGAAGATCCTCGGCCCCGACGAGGAACTGCCTGGCTCCTGGCCGGTCGCCGGCACGTCGGGTTACGGCTTCCTCAACCTGGTCAGCCAGCTCTTCGTCGACCCGGCCGGGCGAAGCGAGCCCTGCGCGAGGGCTACTGCCCGCTTCACCGGCCAGGCGGCCAGCTTCGCCGACGATCAGCCACGACGCCAAGCTGGAGATCATGTCGCGAGGACCTGGCCACCGAGGTAGAACGGCTCACCGCCGCTGCTCGCCGACATCTGCGAGCGGCACCGCCGCCAGCGCGACTACACCCGCCGGGAGCTGCGCGAGTCACTGCGCGAGGTGCTCGCCGCCTTCGCGGTCTACCGCTGCTATCCGCGGCCAGGCCACGAGGCCACCTTTGCCGACCGGGCGAAAGTCGCGGCGGCGGTCACCGCCGCCAGGCGGGCCAGGCCCGACCTGGACGCCGAGCTCTTCGATTTCATCGGCAGCCTGCTCGTGCTGCGTTACGACGGCGACGCCGAGGCCGCGTTCGCCGTGCAGGTTCGCGCAGGTCAGCGCGCCGGTCATGGCCAAGGGAGTGGAGGACACGGCGTTCTACCGCTACCAGCCGCTGATCTGCCTCAACGAGGTCGGCGGCGACCCGGCGCGATTCGGCGGCACGCTGGCCGACTTCCACGACGCCATGCGCTACGCCGCGCTGCACTGGCCGGACGCCATGCTGACGCTCTCCACCCACGACACCAAGCGAAGCGGCGACGTGCGGGCGCGGATCAGCGTGCTCTCCGAACTGCCGCAAGCCTGGAACGAGGCCGTCGACCACTGGTCCGCCCACAACGCCAGGCACAAGACGAGGGGCGGCAGGCACCGTGGCGGCTGGCCAGACCGCGGCGCCGAGCACCTGCTCTATCAGACGTCTGGTCGGCGCCTGGCCGATCGGCGTCGACCGGGTCCAGGCCTTCATGACCAAGGCGGTACGCGAAGCCAAGCTGCACACCACCTGGACCGATCCGGACGAGGGCTATGAGCAGGCGCTCGGTGACTTCATCACGGCCGTGCTGGCCGACGAGGATTTCCTCGCGATGTTCGAGGCGTTCCTGGCCGGGCATCACCTCATCGCCAGGGGACGGCTGAACTCGCTCGCCCAGGTAGCGCTGCTGCTCACCTGCCCTGGCGTGCCCGATCTCTACCAGGGCACTGAGATCTGGGACCTGTCGCTCGTCGACCCGGACAACCGCCGGCCAGTCGACTACGAGGCCAGGGAGGCGCTGCTCACCGAGCTGGCCGAGGCCGCCCCAGCCCAGGCGCTGGCCCGCGACGCCGCCGGCGGCTCCAAGATCTGGCTGATCAGCAAGCTGCTGGCGCACCGGCAAGCCGTCCCGGCGGCCTACGACCGTACCTCGGGCTACCAGTCGCTCGAGGTCAGCGGGGAGTTCGCTGACCGGTTCATCGCGTTCGCGCGATCGGGCGGCAGCTGCGTGATCGTGCCGAGGCTGGCCACGGGGACCCCCGATCCGTGGACCGGCACCGAGGTGACGCTGCCGCCGGGCAGCTGGGTCAGCGTTCTGGACGGCGAGCCGTTCAGCGGCGGGACCGTGAGCGCGGCGGCGCTGCTGCGGCGGTTCCCCGTGCAGATCCTGACGCGCGATCCGGCATGACCGAATTCCGGTGTCGGGCGCCCGCGCCCGCGCCAGGTCGAGGTCGTGCTCGCGGGCCGCAGGCTGCCGATGACCCGGTCCGGGGACGGCTGGTGGTCCTGCCGCGAAGACGCGGCCGGGCCTGGCTCCGACTATGCCTTCAGCTTGGACGGAGGCTCGCCGCGACCTGATCCCCGTACACCCTTTCAACCCTCGGGGATTAACGGGCCGTCCAGGGTGATCGACCATGCCAGCTTCGAGTGGTCCGACGCGGGCTGGCGGGGCGTGCCGCTGCCCGGGTCGGTTCTCTACGAGGCTCACCTGGGCACGTTCTCGCCCGAAGGGACGTTCGACGGGGCGATCGCCCGGCTGCCGCACCTGGTCGACCTCGGGGTCGATCTCCTGGAGATCATGCCCGTCGCGGAGTTCTCCGGCGACCGGGGCTGGGGCTACGACGGGGTTGACCTGTTCGCGCCCCACCACGCCTACGGCGGGCCCGACGGGCTCAAGCGGCTCGTCGACTCCGCGCACGCGCACGGCCTCGGCGTGATCATCGACGTGGTCTACAACCACCTCGGCCCGGCGGGGAACTACCTGCGCGAGTTCGGCCCCTACTTCACCTCGCGGTATGGGACGTGGTGGGGCGAGGCGGTCAACTTCGACGGCGAGGACAGCGGGGAGGTGCGCCGGTTCGTCATCGACAACGCCCTGATGTGGCTGCGCGACTACCATGCCGACGGCCTGCGGATCGACGCCGTGCACGCGATCTTCGACGGCTCGGCCACGCACATCCTGGCTGAACTGGCCGCCGAGGTCCGCGCGCTCGCCGCGCATCTTCGCAGGGAGCTGGTGTTGATCGCGGAAAGCGACCAGAACGACCCGCGCCTGGTGCGCGGCAGCGGCGAGGGCGGCTACGGCCTGGATTCCTGCTGGGCCGACGAGTGGCACCACGCGCTGCACTCGGTCCTGACCGGCGAGCGTGACGGCTACTACCGCGACTTCGGCTCGCTGCCCGTGCTGGCCAAGGCGCTTCGCCAGGCCTGGGTCCACGACGGCAGCTACTCCGGCTACCGGAGGCGGGTCCACGGCCGGTCGCCAGCGGGCTTGTCTGGCAGCCAGTTCGTTGTCTGCGCGCAGAACCACGACCAGGTCGGGAACCGGGCGGCCGGCGAGCGGCTGGCCGCCCTGACCAGCACGGGGCGGCTGAAGGTAGCCGCGACGCTGCTCCTGACCACGCCATTCGTCCCGATGCTGTTCCAGGGCGAGGAGTGGGGGGCGACGACGTCGTTCCCGTACTTCACCGATCACCGTGATCCGGAACTAGCTGAGGCCGTGCGGGAGGGCCGCAAGGCCGAATTCGCCGCGTTCGGCTGGGACCCTGACGAGATACCAGACCCGCAGGCGGGCGCGACCTTTGAGCGGGCCAGGCTGGACTGGGCGCAGGCAGCCCGCGACGGCCACGCGGAGCTGCTGAGCTGGTATCAGCGCCTGATCGCGCTGCGGAGGCGGTATCAGGCGCTGTCCGATCCGAGATTCGAGCGGGTCGAGACCGATTGCGACGCCGAGGCCGGCTGGCTGACCGTGCGGCGCGGGCCGCTGCTCGTGGCGGTGAACCTCGGCCCTTCTGGGTGGACCTGCCCGGCCGGCACCGGGGCGAGCCTGCTCGCGGGATCGGAGCCGGGGGTACGGCTGACCGCTGCCGGGCTTGAGCTTCCGCCGGATACTGCGGGGATCGGGATCGTGGATCCTGGTCAGCAGGCGCAGGCCAGGTGGTGATCGGGCGCGGGCCGGTTGACGCCGAAGAAGGCGGAGTTCCGGCAGCTTGAGCTCGCCTTGAAGCTGCCCGCGATGATGCCGAGCGCCTTGTTCGGCTCGGTCAGCCCGGAGAAGTTCGAGCCGAGGATGAGCTGGACCTGCCCGGCGGGGACGCTCGCCAGCAGTTCTACCTTGGCCGACACCCGCTGGGCCAGGGCGAGGGCCGCTGGCTTGGCCGCTGCCGTTCCGTACTCGATGACCGATCCGGTGTAGGTGGAGACGGACGCATCGGCCGGCGTCCCGACAATGGTGAAGCCCGCCGAGGTCAGCTCGCTGGCCGCCTTGGCGGCCAGGCCCTGGATCGACGTCCCGTTGAGCACGATGACCTTGACTGCCGACGGCTTGACGGTGGCCGGCACGGTGCCGGTCTTGCCGCCTTTGCCGGTCTTCCCTGCCGCCTTTATCGGCCTTGCCGGTCTTACCGTTGGCGACTGTGCGTACCCGGCGCGGCTTGGGGAGCGTCCTGTCGCGGGCGATCGCCGCGAAAACCGTGCTGGCCTGCGGCTGAGCGAACTGTAGCTCGGCGATCGGATCGGACGGATACGGCTCGATCGGCGCGGTGACGAACTGGACGTGCGAACTCGACAGGTGGCCCAGGCTGGCAGCGATCTTGACCAGGTCGGTGGCGGAGGCGTCCGTGCTCAGCGAACTGGTCAGGTCACCGAAAATCCGGTAGAGCGTGCCCGGGCTGGACAGCAGGTGCTTGTGCAGCACGCCCTTGAAGATCTGGCCCATCAGGTACTGGTCGCGGTTGATCCTGGCGAGGTCGCTGCCATCGGCGAGCGCGTAGCGGGCCCGCCACAGCCGCAGCGCCGTCTTGCCGTCGATGTGGTGCCGGCCACGGGACAGCTTGAGCCCGGTGCCGTGGCCCTCCGGCCCCGGCACGATCGGGTCGCTGATCGCGACGGGCACGCAGATGGTGACGCCGTGCACGTCGTTGATGACCTGCTGGAATCCGGTGAAGTTCAGCTGGATGGTGTTGTTGATGTAGATCCCGGTCTGCTGCTCGATAGTGGTCCTGACGCACTCGGGGCCGCCAGCCGCGAGCGTCCCGTTGATCCGCTCGAAGGAGCCCGGGTTAGCCGGCTGGCCTGGCGTGCCCTGGATAGCCGTGCACGCGTACTGCGGGACCATGGTGTCGCGCGGAATGCTCAGCACGGTCACCTTGCCCCGGCCCGGCGAGATGTGCGCGACCATGATCGTGTCCGAGCAGTTACAGCCGACCCGCCCGCCGATGCTGGCGTTGTGGCCGCCTGACCTGCTGTCCGACCCGAGCAGCAGGATGTTGAGGGCGTCTGTATACCTGGGCGGACGGTGCGCTGTGTCAGTGATCGCGATGTGCCCGATGTTGTCGAGCTTGCTCCTGACGTCGAAGTAGGCACCGAGGATGACCACGACAAGGACCGTCGTCATCGCGATCGAGGTCCAGCCAACAATCTTCGACCGGCGCGATGTCATACCTCACAAAACCAAACTTCCTCTGAACTTGCGGGACAGAAGCCAAAATTGGCGCCGCCCCGGCCCAGATGCGCCCGCTTTCCTTCAGCAGGCGCAGGTGGTTGAGGCTGTTGTCGGGGCCTGGTCGTAGTAGCCGTAGAACGCGCTGTTGCGGCAGCGGATGTTGGCCGTGATTCCGCCGTAGCTTGTGGAGAGCCCGCTGATCGACTGGGATGTCGGTTTCGGCGGGGCCAGCGCCGTGAACGTCGAGCCGAGTATGACCTGGACCGTTCCGGGCGCGAGTTCCGGATCGCGCTGCAGCTTGGCCGAGCTGAACTGCTGCCTGAGCGTCCGCGCGGCCGGCAAGTCGGCCGGGCCGGAGTACTGGATGACCGACGTGGTGTAGGTGTTCGTCGCGGCGTAGCCGGTATCCACCACGGTAAAGCCGCGGCCGGTGAGCGCCGTCGATGCGCTCGCCGTCTCGTCGGTACCGTCAGAGCCGTTCAGGATCTCGACCTTGACCTGGGTCGGGTTGACGGTGAGCGGCTGGGCCACTGCCGAGACCGTGGGCGACGGGCTCTTCCCCGGCGCCTTGTGCCTGGAGATCTTCGGCAGCGCCGTGTCGTGCGCGAGCGCGAAGAACAGGGCGTTCGACTGCGGATGGCTGAACTCGACCTCATTCGGATCGCCCGGGTACACCATCCACGGCGCGGTAATGAACTGGACGTTCTTCAGCGAGATGCTGTGCAGGCTGGTCGCGATGTGCAGCAGTTCGGTGTCGCTGGCGTCGGTCATCAGGTTGCCGGCCACGTCGCCCAGCACCTTGTAAAGCTTGGTCGGGCTGTGCAGCAGGCCGGTGTGCAGCACTCCCTTGACCAGCTGGGCGAGGAAGTACTGGTCGCGCGCGATCCTGTCGATATCCGAGCCGTCGGCCACATTCTCGCGGGTGCGCCAGAATTGCAGCGCCACGCGCCCCCAGATATGGTGCCTGCCAGCCGAGATGTCAAGGCCGGTGCCGCCTGCCAGTGAAATGCTGTTGTGGATCGCGAACGGCAGGCATACGTTGACCCCGCCCACATCATTGATAACCTGCTCGAAACCGCTGAAATCCAATTCGAGCACATCATCGATGTAAATGCCGCTCTGCTGCTCGACGGTCTCGCGCACGCATTCGGGCCCGCCCGCCGCCAGCGTGCCGTTGATCCGCTCAAGCGCGTAGGAATCTGCCTGCTGACCTGGCAGGCCGTTCCAGGGCGAACATGCGTACAACGGCACCATCGTGTCACGCGGAATGCTGACGACAGTGACCTTCCCGCGCCCGGGCGAGATGTGCACGACCATGATCGTATCGGAGCAATTACAGCCAGACGGGCCGCCGATCGCGCCATTGTGCCCATGCCGGTTATCCGAGCCGAGCAGCAAGATATTCAGCGCATTGTTATAGTGCGGCGGACGATGCTGCACGTCGATTTTGGCGATGTGCCGGACGGCATCGAGCTTGAGCCTTACGCTTATGTAAGTGGTGAGCGCTCCGGCAACTAGGACGACGACGGTCGCGATCGAGGTCCAGCGGACGATAGCCTTCGCTCGCTTCGACCACCTGCGCTTCATAAGTCCTCCGGACCTCCGCGCGCCGATATATGGTGACGCCGGACGCCGGACATCGGTTGCCAGCTAAACGGTTAGCCAGTCTCAGTAGTTCCCGTCTGCGCGGCGTTCATGCAGGGGCATAGCTGACAGATTCCCGCCGCACGAGCGTCATGGGCGACTTGACGAGCACATCGCGCTCGGGGCCGCCTTCTATCCTGGTGACGAGCGCGTCCACCGCGGCACTGCCGAGTTCGGCGAGCGGCATTGCCACGCTGGAAACCGCCACATCGAGGAATGCCAGGCACTCATCCTCGTCGAAGCTCAGCACCGACATTGTCGCTGGCACGGCCACGCGCGCCTGGCGGAGCGCGGCAAGCACGCCGAACAACTGGTTGATGCTTCCCACGGCACACGCGGTCGGCTTGCTCACCTGGCCGAGCATCCGCTGGGCCGCGTCCCAGCCGCCTTCCTCGGTGGCCGCCGTGTGCAGCACGCTTACCGCCAGCCCGCGGGCGCCGCAGCTCCGGCGCGCCGCCGCGACCCTGCGGTGGACGGTATCAACGTCGGCGGGGCCGTCGATCAGCGCGATGCTGCGATGGCCGAGCTCGGCGACGTGCTCGACGAAGATCCGGACGGCGCCGGGCTCGTCCATGATCACGTTGTTGCCACGGCGCGGGCCGCGCCGGTTGACGTAGACGTGCGGCGCGATCGAGAGGCCGTCGGCATGATCGGCGACCCGCAGCGACGTGGCGATCAGCAAGCCGTCGGCCCGGCTCTCCTCGACCAGGTAGCGATAGCTGTCGGGCGGCTTCGGATCGTCCTCGGGCTCTTCCATGATCATCACCACGTAGCCGCGCTCGGCGGCCCGCTGCAATGCCCCGCGCTGCAGCCGCACCCAGATCGGGTTGCGCAGCAGCGGGATCACGAAGGCGACCGCGCCCACCCGGCGCTGCTTGAGCCCTCTGGCCAGGGCATTGGGCCGGTAGCCCTGCTGCCTGGCCACGGTCAGGATCTGCTGGTAGAGCTCCGGGCGGACGGACTGCGCCGGGTCGCCGTTGAGCACGCGAGACACGGTCGAGGTGTGCACGCCGACGGCCTCGGCGATGTCGATGAGCCTGGAGACGCGACGTTGCGCCGGTACCCGCGCGGGACCTTCCCGGGCGGCGGAGCCGCCGTCACCCTGATCTGGATCCGCCGGCAACTGCCCGGCCCCGGCCTGCGTCACGCCGTTACGCCGCCATCGACCATCAGGACGGCACCCTGCAGATAGCTCGCCCCCGCCGATGCCAGGTACGCGACGGCGCCGGCGATGTCCGCTGGCGTGCCGATCCGCCCGGCCGGCGTCCGGGCGGCGAAGTCGGCCATAGCCTGCTCGTCGTGCCTGATCCAGTCCGCCATCTCGGTGTCGATCAGCCCGGGGCAGATTTCGATGATCGCGTCCCACTCGGCCTCGTCGAGGTCGACCAGCCGCTGGATGCTGAACACCCCGGCGGCGTTCACCAGCAGCCACGGCTCCCCGAGGTCGGCCCTGATCCGCCGCGCCGCCGCGTGCACGGACGCGGGGTCGCGCACGTCGGCGCCGTAACCCCTGGCAGCGGGCAGCTCGGCGGCGAGCGCGACCGCGTCGGCTTCCCGCACGTCGGCGCAGGCGACCTCGAAGCCGTCAGCGGCGAGGCGGCGGCAGATCGCGGCGCCGATGCCCCCGGCCGCGCCGGTGACGACCGCGACTGTCATACGACTTCCGCGACGGTCCTGGTGAGCAGGATCGCGGCGCAGAACGAGCGGTAGGTGGTGAGCGGGTCAGCCCCCGCGAACCGAAGCTCGCGGTCCCCGGTCCGCTCGACGCCGCGCACCCAGCTGGCCGCTTCGGCGATGTCGGTCGTGCGCACAGAGACCTCGAGCACCGAGGTGGCCAGCGGCGGCGGTTTCGCCTCCGAAGCCCCGGCGACCGCGCGCTGGGCGGTCTCGCGGATCAGCTCGCACGCCCGGCGGGGGTGCAGGCTGTGCGCCGCGAGCCGGCTGACCGACTCCTTGACGACCGCGGTGTGCACGCCGGGAATCAGGGCGGCGGTTTCGTCGCAGGCGCTGCCGTCGCCGGTCACCAGCACGACGGGCACCCCGTAGTGCGCGGCGACCAGGGCGTTGATGCCGGCCTCGCCCGTGACCACGCCATCCAGCCTGGCCTCCATCACGGCACGCGGGTTATAGGTGTGCGACAGGCCGGCTGGCGCTCCGATCGAGCCGTGATAAGAGATAAAGAGAACGGCGTTGAAACTAGCGTCCAGGCCCTGCATCATGTACATCGGCTTGTGGCTGCCGGAGATGTAGGAGGCGCTGCCCGCCAGCTCGCCCGGCGGCAGGTTGCGCATCGCGGAATGCGAGTCATTCACCACGATCTCGGTGGCTCCGGCCTCGACGGCTCCCTCGATCGCCGCGTTCACCTCGTCGAGCAGCAGCTTGCGGCCGGCCGCCGCCTCGGGCCCTTGTCCTACGCACTGCTCCCAGTCGACGACCCCCGCCGTGCCTTCCATGTCGGTGGACAGGAAAACTTTCATGACTGTGTCCTCTCGCAGATCCTGAACGCGGGCTCGCCGGCCTCCCACACGCTGTAAGTCGCCCCCGGCTTGGTCGATGCCCCGCCGTGCCGCCCGTCCGGCGTCAGGCACAGCACCTGCAGGGGCGCCCGGAACTCATCAGGCAGCTCTGCTGTCTCGGCGAGCACGCGGATGCCTGCCGCGTCCGGGTCAAGTCCCCGCTCCAGCGCCAGCACCGCGCATCTGGCCGTGCTGGCCCTGATCGCCAGTTCGCCGCGGCCGGTGCAGGCAGCGGCGCCGTACCTGTTGTCGCAGTAGTTGCCGGCGCCGATCAGCGCCGAGTCACCGACCCGCCCGGGGAACTTCCACGGGTAGCCGCTGGTGCTGACCGCGACGGCCAGGTTGCCCGCGGCGTCGAGCGCGAGCACGTTGACCGTGCCCCACGGCCCGTCGTGGCGGGCCAGCGCGCCGAGCCGCTCGAGCATCTGGCGCCGGTAGGCGATCTCGCCTGGCCCGTGGCTTTGCCCGGCCCGGTCAGCCCGTCGGGCTCGAGACCTTCGCGCCACATGCGCTTGGCTTCCTCGGTCAGCGTCTCGCCGCGCTCGATGCCCGCCTCGTCGGCGAACTGCTCAGCGCCGGTCCCGACGAGCAGCACGTGCTGCGGCAGACGGTCGCAGACCGCGCGGGCGATCGAGATCGGGTGCGGGAAGCCGGTCACGGCGGCGACGGCGCCCGCCCGCCGCGTCGAGCCGTCCATGATCGAGGCGTCAAGCTCCACTACCCCGAGCAGGTTGGGCAGCCCGCCGACGCCCACATAGTGGTCCGTTTCGTTGGCCTCGACGATCCGGACGGCGGCCTCCGCCGCGTCCATCGCGCTGGCCCCGGACCGCAGCAGCCGCATTCCTGCCTCGAGCCCGACCTCGCCGCGCTCACTGGCCATGATGACTGGAGCGGGCATGGCTAGTCCCCTTTCGCCGTCGCTGGCGTGGCATCGGCTGGCCGCGCCGCCGGGCCGGCGGAGACTCCGCCGAAGGCGAAGTGGCACGCCGCCCTGTGCCCGTCGGCGCCGGCCGAGATCAGCATCGGGTCCTCGACCTCGCAGACCGGCTGGGCGATCGGGCAGCGGGTGCGGAACCGGCAGCCCTGCGGCAGAGCGAGCGCGCTCGGCGGGTCACCGACTACCGCCGGACCGCTATTGCCTGCCAGCTGACTCACGGTCAGCCTCGGGATGGCCGCGAGCAGGCCCTTGGTGTACGGGTGCCTGGGGTCGGCGAACAGTTGCGCGGTCGGCGCGACCTCCACGATGCGGCCCAGGTACATCACGGCGACCCGGTCGCACAGGTGCCTGACCACCGCCAGGTTGTGCGAGATCAGCAGCAGCGTGAGCCCGAGCTCATTGCGCAGGTCACGCAGCAGGTTCAAGATCGTGGCCTGCACGCTCACGTCGAGCGCCGACACGGGCTCGTCGGCGACGAGCACGTCGGGCCTGAGCACCAGGGCACGGGCGATCGCCACCCGCTGTCGCTGCCCGCCGGAGAACTGGCGCGGGAAGGCCCCCATCGCCTCCTCGCCCAGGCCCACCATCGTGAGCAGCTGCCTGCAGTACGCGTCGGCTTCCGACGGCGGGACGATGTGGTGCACCTTGATCAGCTCGCGCAGCATCGCGCCGACCGTCAGCCTGGGGTTGAGCGAGGAATACGGGTCCTGGAACACCATCTGAATGCGCCGCTGATCGGCTCTTGACCGGCGGCGTGACAGCATCGCGCCATCGAACATGATCTGCCCGCTGTCGGCCGGCCTGAGCCCGGCGAGCGCCAGCGCGAACGTGGACTTGCCTGAGCCGGACTCGCCGACCAGGGCGAGCGCCTCGCCGCGGTTGATGTCGAGGTCGACACCGTCGACCGCGCGCAGGAAGCGCTGCTCGTTCTTGATGCGCGCGGCGAGGCGGGACCCGACCGCGAACGAGACCGCCAGATCACTGACGGACAGCAGCGGGCCTGTGCCCTGGCTGCCGAAACTGCCCGGGCTGCCCGCACTGCCTGCTCCTGCCGCCTGATCCGGGGTCATGGCGCAATCCGATCCGCGGCGGCTTCCTCGCACCGCTCATAGTGCAGGCAGGCCGTCCAGCGGCCGCCGGCGATCTGGCGCAGCGGGGTGGGTTCCACCGTGCAGTCCGCCTCCACGAAGGCGCACCGGGGATGGAAGCGGCATCCCGATGGCGGGCTGACCAGGCTGGGCGGCGAGCCCGGGATCGGCACGAGCGACTCGCGCACCAGCTCGACGTCGGGTGCCGACCTGACCAGCCCGAGCGTGTAGGGATGGCGGGGGTCCAGGAGCACATCCCGCACCGCGCCGCGCTCGACCAGCTCGCCTCCGTACATGACCGCGACCCGCTGGCATAGCTGGGCGACGACCGGCAGGTCATGGGTGACGAAGATCAGGCTCACGCCGGATTCACGGCACAGCCTGGCCAGCAGCCGGAGTATCTGGTCCTGGATGGTGACGTCGAGCGCGGTAGTCGGCTCGTCGCACAAGATGATCTCCGGGTCGCAGGACAGCGCGATCGCGATCATCACCCGCTGCCGCATGCCGCCGGAGAACTCGTGCGGGTAGGCGCGGAACCTGCGCTCGGGATCGGGGATGCCGACCCGGCGCATCAGCTCGAGCGCCCGCTCGGCCGCCTGGGACTTGCTGTAGCCCAGGTGAATCCGCGGTCCTTCGGCGATCTGGTGTCCCACCCGCATCACCGGGTTGAGCGCGCTCATCGGCTCCTGGAAGATCATGGCGATCTTCGGGCCCGCGGATGCGGTTCAGGTCAGCACCGCTCATCCCGACCATGTCGACGCCGTCGAGAAGGATCTCGCCCGAGACCACCCTGGCCTCGGGCGGCAGCACGCCGAGGATCGCGCGCAGCGTCATGCTCTTGCCTGAGCCTGACTCGCCGACCAGGCCGACCGCCTCGCCGCGCGCGACCTCAAGCGACACTCCGTCCACCGCGCGGACGGTGCCGTGCCTGGCCGCGATCTGCACGTGCAGGTCGCGGACCTCGAGCACGAGACCGTCCGCGCCGGCCTTGCCGGTCGCGCCCGCCCCGGTGAAGCGCGGCCCGGTCATGCCTGACCTGGCCTGATCAGATCGGCGAGGCCGTCGCCGATCAGCGAGAGCGACAGCCCGACGATCACCACGGCAATGCCGGGGAAGGTGGTCAGCTGCCAGTGCGTGGTCAGGAAGTTCTGGCCGTCGTTGATCATCGAGCCAAGGTCTGGCGTCGGCGGGGGAACGCCGAGCCCGAAGTAGCCGAGCGTCACGATCGCCAGGATGTCCTGCACGATGTCGGACATCGCGTAGATGATCGCCTGGCTGATCACGTTGGGCACGAGGTGCTTGCCGATGATCCGCATGGCCGACAGTCCGCCGGACTGGGCGGCGAGCACGTAGTCCTGCCGTTTCGCGACCAGGATCTCGCCCCTGATGATGCGGGCGTAGGAGACCCAGCCGACCAGCGTGATGGCGATGTAGATGCTGCGCTGGCCGGGGCCGAGCACGAAGACGAGCGCGATGATCAGCACGTAGAAGGGGAAGGCGACCACGATGTCGACCAGGCGCATGATCACGGAGTCGACCCAGCCGCCGAAGTAGCCGGCGATGCTGCCGAGCACGGTCCCGATGCAGAACGGCAGCAGCACGGCGATGAACGCGATCCGCAGGTCGTTGCGCATGCCGTAGAGCAGCCGCGTGAACGTGTCGCGGCCAAGCTGGTCGGTGCCGAGCAGGTGGTGCGCGCTCGGCCCGAGCAGCGTGGTACTCAGGTTCTGCTGAATCGGGTTATAGGAGGTGATCAGCGGCGCGGCGATCGCCAGGAACAAGATGATGCCGAGCAGGATCAAGCCGGTGGCGAGGGCAGGCTGGGTGTACCAGTGCCGCACCCGGCGGGGAGCGATCGGCGCGGCGGCGTCGGCGGTCAGGTCGGGGCCGGCCGGGAAGGAGATGGCGCTCATCGGTCGAACCTGACTCTCGGGTCAAGCGCCGCATAGGACAGGTCGGCAAGCAGGTTGACGAGGACGACGAGAATCCCGAAGACCAGGGTCACGCCCTGAACGACCGGGAAGTCCCGCTGGAAAATCGAGTTGATCATCAGCTGGCCGATGCCCGGGATCGCGAAGACGTTCTCGATGACCAGCGTGCCGCCGATCAGGAAGCTGATGTTGATGCCGAGCACGGTCACCGCCGGGATGACGGCGTTGCGCAGCACGTGCCGCAGGAAGATCTGGTGAGCCGGGACGCCCTTGGATTTCGCGGTGGTGATGTACTCGGCGCCGAGCACGTTCAGCATGCTGGCCCGCAGGCTGCGGATCACCACCGGCGCCAGCGCGATCGCGACGGTCAGGGCCGGCAGGAACATGGAGTGCAGGTGGCCGCCGAACCCGTTGCCGTACCCGCTCACCGGGAACAGGTGCGTGTGAATGGCGAACGCGTAGATCAGCAAGATGCCGACCCAGAAGGGCGGCATGCCAAGGCCGAGCAGCGGCACGGCCCTGACGATGTGGTCGCGCACCGCGTCCTTGCGGCTGGCCGCGATCATCGCGAGCGGAACGCTGATGCCGATGGCGAGCACCGCGGCGTAGACCACCAGCCACAGCGTGGCTGGCACCCGGTCCGCGATCAGGCCGGCCGCGGGCACTCCGTAGAACAGGCTCTGGCCGAGATTGCCGTGCACCAGGCGGTCCATGAACAGCCAGTACTGGCTGGCCAGCGGCCGGTCGAGGCCCCACTCCTTATGCAGGATGGCGACGGCCTTGGGCGTGGCGTGGAGGCCGAGAATGGTCCGCGCCGGGTCGCCCGGGATTAGGTGGATCATGAAGAACACGATGATCGTCACGCCGATTGCGACGGGGATCAGCATCAGCAGACGCTGGACGACGAAGGTCATCCGTCCCAACGACCATCACCTCCCTGTTGTCACGTCAGTGCGACGTGGCGTCGGCGGCACAGCAAGTGCGCCGCCGACGCCATCCGATCTGTCCCCGCCGTTACTTACTGAGCCAGACGTCCTCCATGTGCATGTTGCCTAGTGGCGTCACATAGAAGCCGTGCACATTGCTCGTGGCCGCGTAGGGATAGGGCGAGTAGTACAGGTATGCCATAAAGGCGTCGGCCGCGGAATCACTCTGGACGATGTTGTAGAGCTTCTGCCGCTGCGCCGGGTCGGTGCTGACCTCAGCCGCGTGCGTGTCCTTGATCACCGTGGCGTTGCTGTAGTTGGTGAAGAAGGACTTGGCGCCCGACTTCGGGTCGACCGCGAACGTCGCGAGCTCGTCCGGGTCAGGGATGTCCATCGTCCACAGCGTCAGCACCATGTCGTACTTGAGCGTCTGCTCGTCGTTGTTCACGGTGTTGGGGTCGAGCTCGCTGATCTTGAGGTTGATGCCGAGCGGCTTGAGCTCGGACTGCAAGATCGTGGCGATCGTGATGGAGTCCGAGTTGCCCGACGGCACCAAGATCGTGGTGCTGAAGCCGTGCGGGACGCTCGACTTGGCCATCTCGGCCTTGGCCTGCGCGACGTTGAACTGCAGGCCAGGCGTAGCTGGCCTGGTAGAACGGCACCTGCGGCGGGAAGAGCGAGTTGGCCGGCTTGCCGTTGCCGAAGAGCACCGCCTTGACCAGCGCGTTCCTGTCGATCGCGAGCGAGATGGCGCGCCGCACGTGCACGTCCTGGAAGGGCTTGCGCAGCTCGTTGAAGGCCAGGTAGTTGGTCTGGGTCGAGTTGAACAGGTCCATCGACACGCCGGGGGTCGTCTTGAGGCTGGCGACCGTGGACCACGCGGGAGTCTGGTCGATCTGCGCCTGGCCGCCCTTGAGCTCGAGTTCCCTGGTGTTGTCACTGGGCACGTCCTGCCAGGTGACGCTGTTCAGGTAAGGCTTGCCCGGCTGCCAGTAGTGCGGGTTGCTGCACCAGCCTGAGCGCCTGGCCCTTGTGCCAGAAGTCCCACTTGAAGGGTCCGGTGCCGATCGGGTGGGTGTAGAACTGCGCCTCGGTCTCGCCGCCGTAGTTGTTCGGCACGATGCCGTTGGCGAAGATCGACAGGTCGGCAAGCAGCGGCGCCCACGGGAACTTCAGGTGGATGACCACGGTGTCGGGCGACGGGTCGTCAACCGAGGAGATCGCCGAGTCGAGGTAGGCCCAGCCCTGCGTCGCCTTGCGGTTCTGGTCGATCGAGAACTTCACGTCGGCCGAGGTCATCGGCTTGCCGTTGGAGAACTCGACGCCCTTGCTGCAGCGTGAACGTGTAGGTCTTCCGTCAGCCGACATCGTGAAGCTGGTGGCCAGGTAGGGCCGATCACGCCCTTGCCGTTATTCGTCACCGTGTACAGCGGCTGGAAGATCTGCTCGAAGATCCAGATCGAGTTGTTGTCGAACACCGTCGTGTTGTTCATCGACTGCGCGTCCTGGGTGGCGTCGAAGATCAGGTTGCCGCCGTGCACCGGCGCTCCGGCGTTGCCACCCGCCGCCGCTGCCGCCAGCCGACGACGAACTCCCCCCGCCTCCGCACGCGGCCAGGACAACGAGTGCGCTGGCCGCGATCAGAGCCTTCGCCGCTGTGACTCGAAATCTCACGCAAGCTCCTTAGATCTCGCGGCCGGAATCCGGCCGCTCCTCTGGGACCCCCTGCCGGCGCCCGGACCGCTCTGCCACTAGCCACCTGCGCTCCACGGCAGAACTGCTCGCCCAAGCTGCGCACTTTCGTCGAACGGATCCGACCGCGGCCGCTGCACTACGGCAAGCCACGCCGCTCGCCCCACCTAGACAAACCTTTGTTTTTCATAATCTTGCCGCAAACCGGCGAGTTGTAAATAGTAGGTGGATACCTAGACCGATGGAGTTACCGTGTTGTAACGTTCCGAGCCGTGCGATACGTGGTGGTGGGATGTGGTGCGATCGGCGGCACGGTTGCCGCAGGTCTGGTGCGTGACGGCCATGAAGTTCTGGTCGCCGACGCGGATTCCCGGCGTGGTCGACGCGGTCAACTCGGCCGGGATCTAGATCACCGGGCCGGTGGAGAATTTCACCGGCCAGCCAGGGCGGTGAGCCCCGCGGCCCTGCCCGGGCGGCTGGACTGCCCGGTGCTCATCGCCGTCAAGGCGCACCACACGGCGGCCGCCGCCGCCAGCCTGGCTGGCCGGCTGGCCGGCGACGGCTACGTGCTGTCGATGCAGAACGGCCTGAACACGACCGATCCTGACAGATGCCTCGGGGCGGACTCGGGTCGTCGAGGCGTGCGTGAACTTCGGCGCCGACGTGATCGAGCCAGGCGTGATCCTGCGCGGCAACCGGGCGACGTTCATGGTCGGCGAGACTGACGGCACGATCACCGGCCGGGTCACCGCGCTGGCCGCCGACCTCGCGGACGCGCGGTCACCGACAACGTGCTCGGCTACATCTGGGCCAAGGAAGCCTACGGCGCGATGCTCGCGGCCGGCGCGGTCAGCGACCTCCCGATCGCGGACACGCTCGATGACCCGGCCTACACCGAGCTGATGCTCGAGATCGCCAGGCAGGTGCTCGCGCAGGCACCGGTCGCGGCGATGCCGCTCGACGGGTTCGATCCGTCCGACCTGGAGGGCTCGCTGGCGAGGCTGGCCGAGTTCAACCGGGGCTCGGCCAAGACGCACTCGGGCATCTACCGCGACCTGGCCGTGCTGCACCGGCCAACCGAGGTCACCGCGATTCTCGGCGGGCTGACCGGTCCCGGCGCGCCCCTGATCGGCAAGATCATCGACCTGATCGCGGCGATCGAGCAAGGCAGCCGGGTCTGCGAGCGCGCGAACCTTGACCTGCTAGCCGCCTACGAGCGGCTTGACCGGCTCGGCCCGCCGCTGAACGCCGTCGCGGCCGTCATCAGCGCGCCGGGCCGGGCGGCGGCCGGGCCGCTCGCCGGCGAGCCGGTCGCGGTCAAGGACATTGTCGAGATCGCGGGAGTGCCGACCAGGTGCGGCAGCCCGGCTAGCGACGACGCGCCTGCCCAGGCCGACGCGGTCATCGTGTCCCGGCTGCGGGAGGCGGGCGCCGAGGTCTTCGCGGCCACCCAGTGCCTGGAGTACGCGGCCGGGTTCGCGCACCCCGAGGTCGGCGACACCCGCAACCCGAGGGACCCCTCGCGCACGTCGGGCGGCTCGTCCGGCGGGTCAGCGGCTCTCGTCGCGGCGGGGGTATGCGAGCTGGCCATCGGGACCGATACGGGCGGGTCGATCAGGATCCCGGCCAGCTACTGCGGCATCGTCGGGCTCAAGCCCACCTACGGCCTGGTGCCGACCGGCGGCATCTTCCCGCTCTCGCCGAGTTGCGACCACGCGGGCACGCTGACCGCCGACGTGCCCGGCACCGCCCGCCTGCTGGCGGTGCTGGCCGGTGCCCCCGCGCCGCCCGTCGCTGGCGGCGGGCAGGGGCCGTTCACGGTAGGCGTGCTGACCGCTCAGCTCGCTGACCCGTCCGTCACGGCGCCCGTAGCTGACGCCGTCCGGGCCGCGCTGGCGGCCCTGGCCGACGCCGGCTGGGACGTGCGAGAGGTGACCGGCGCCTGGCTCGATCAGCTCAGGCGCTGGGAGCAGACCCTGAGCGTTATCGTTTCCCGCGAAGCTTGGGGTGTCCACGCCGGCCGGGATTTCAGTCGTTACAGCGACGGCACCCGGGCGCTGCTCGAATTCGGCGCGTCGGTCACCGACGCGGAACTGGAACGGGCGCTCGCGGAGCGGGCTGAACTCACCACCGCGATCGAGGCCAGCCTGTCCGGGGTAGACGCGCTCGTCGGGCCCAGCGTCGGCTACGTGGCGCCCGCGCAGGACCCGCCGTTCGGGCTCGGTGACGACAACGGCGAAGGCCGCTTCAGCGGCCCGTACAACCTCAGCGGGCACCCAGCGCTGTCGATGCCGGTGCCCGCGGCCGGGCTGCCGGTCGGGCTGCAGCTCGCCGGGCGGCGTGGCGGCGACTTCGAGCTGCTCCGGGTCGCGGCTGCCGCCGAGCGGGTCTTCGGCGCGATGCCGGTCAGGTAACGAAGATTACGGGGAGGGGCTGATTAGTGATGAGTGCGACGGTAAGCCGCCGGACGGTCGGGATCGCCGGGTTCGAAGTGCCGGTTGTCGAGGTAACCGGTTCAAGTGACGGTCCCAGGCTGACCGTCATATCCGGGGTACACGGCTGCGAGTACGCGTCCATGGCGGGGGTGCGTCAGTGGTCCGCCGGGCTTGGCGCGCTTGACCTGCGCGGCTCAGTGCTCGCCGTTCCCGTGCTCAACCTGCCGGCGTTCGAGGCCAGGAGCCCGTTCGTGATCCCGCAGGACGGCAAGAACCTGAATAGGTATTTTCCCGGGGACGCCGACGGCACGCTGACCGAGCGGTTCGCGCATGAGGCGTTCACCAAGCTGATCGTGGGGTCTGACGCGGTGATCGACGCCCACTGCGGCGACCAGCCCGAGGCGCTCGAGCCGTTCGCGCTCTACGACGCCGGGCCCGCCGAGGAGCGCGCGCTAGGGCTGGCTCTGGCCTACGGGCTCGGCTACATCATCAGGCAGGAGCCTGGGCCTGGCCGCCCCATCAGCGGCACGTCGAGTTCGGCCGCGGCTGAGCTTGGCATTCCGGCGATCACCGCCGAGGCCGGCGGCTGCGGCATCATCGAGGCCGCGGCGGTCGGACTGCACGTGCGCGGGCTGAACCAGGCGCTCGCTTACCTGGGCATGGTCGACGCTGGCGCTCCGGGTGACAGCGTTTCGGGTGACAGCGCACCGCCGGTCAGGCTGAGCCGTTTCATCTGGATGCGCTGCGCCGACGCCGGCTGGTGGTCGCCCGCTGTTGAACCAGGCGAGCAGGTCACGCAAGGGCAGGTTCTCGGGACGGTGAGCACTCTGGATGGCGCTGAGGTGCGGCAGACCATCGAGGCACCGACGGACGGTGTGCCGATGTTCATCACCAGCTCACCCGCCGTCGCCGCCGACGGTCTCCTGCTCGGCCTGGGCGCCGTCTAGGGGCCGCCCGCGGCTCTGGCAGGTCGTGGCTAGGCGACTCGCGGGGGCAATCCGGAGTCTGTTGTCATGGGGCGGCCGCGGGCGGCCCATGACTGCATGCCGCCCGCGACGTTGACCGCGTTCCAGCCGGCACCGGTCAGGGCGCGGGTAGCGTTCGCCGAGCGGTGGCCTGACCGGCAGATCACGTACACGGCCTGATCGGCGGGGACCTCGGCCGTGCGCGAGCCAAGCTCGCCGAGCGGGATGTGCGTCGCCCCCGGCGCGTGGCCGGCCGCCCACTCGTCCGGCTCGCGCACGTCGAGCAGCCATCCGTCGCCTGGCACCTGCGAGACCGGTACCTCGGGAACTGGCTCGCTCATCACGTGGCACTCCCCTGCGATGGGTTACTGGGCTGGGTTAGTTAAGGCTAGTGTGCTCGACCCGGCGCGGAGCACACATCGATCCTGATGACGGCCCGGTTAGGCTAATTTCGTGCTGATTCGTGATGCCCTGCGCTCGGAAATGGCGGAAGTCGGCGACCTCAGGGTCACGGCTTACCTCGCGGGCAATCACCTGCGCCCGAACTCGCAATACGAGCCCAGGCTGCGCAGCCTCGGAGCCGACGGAACCGGAGACGTGCTCGTCGCCGTGGACGCCGGTCCCCCGGCTGTCACCATCCTCGGCACCGTCATGCTGCAGCCGTGGCCGCACGCGGGTCAGGTGGTGACTGGCCCCGGGGAGGCTGAGATCCGGGCGCTCGCGGTCGCGCCGGCCGCGCAGCGCGGCGGAGTCGGCGTCGCTTTGCTCGACGCGATCATCGAGCGGGCGAAGGCGCACGAGGTCAGGCACCTGGTGTTGCTGACCCAGCCAGAGATGCTCGCGGCCCAGCGCATGTACGAGCGGGCCGGGTTCACCAGGCTGCCTGAGCGAGACTTCTCACCGGCGCCAGGGGCGCCGCTGCTCGCCTACGGGATTCACCTCGATCAGGCGTGACCGGGCGCGTGACCGGGAGCGTCGTCGGAGGCGGCGGCCAGGGCTCGCTGCGCGTCCTCCTCATCGCGGGCCAGCTGGTTGACCTTGCGCAGGTGCCTGGACATCGACCTGAAGACGAAGTACAGCAGTACCGCCATGCCGAAAACCACGAGGAACGCGACGGTTCCCGGTTGCGCGAGCAGGCCTGCCTGCGAGGCCCCGGCGGCTACCAGGAAGGTCAAATCCACACCTTCTCTCGGATACCGGCGAAGAGATCATCCTCAGCCGCGCCGGCCGCCTCGGTATCCACGACCGACCTAGCCAGATGATAGTCCTCGGTCGGCCACGAGGCGCGCTGCACCTCAAGCGGGATGGTGAACCAGCCGCCAGCCGGATCGACCTGCGTCGCGTGCGCGAGCAGCGCCTGATCACGGATCTCGAAGTAATCGGCGCACCCGATCTTCGTGGTGACCTCGAAGATCTTGCGGTCCGGATCGTCGGCCCACTTGGCCAGCCGCTCGGCGTAGGGTGACTCAAGGCCGAGTTCGAGCAGCTTCTCGTGCATCGCCGTCACCCTGGCCTTGTGGAAGCTCACGAAGTAGTACAGCTTCAGCGGCTGCCAGGGATCGCCGCAGCCGGCGTAGCGCTCGGGATCGGCAGCGGCCTCGAACGCCTCGACCGACACCCGGTGCGTCATGATGTGATCAGGGTGGGGATAGCCGCCATTCTCGTCGTAGGTGAGGATGACGTGCGGCCGGAACTCGCGCACGGCCTTGACGAGAGGACGCGCCGCGACCTCGATCGGCTGCAGGGCGAAGCAGCCTTCTGGCAGCGGAGGCGGCGGGTCGCCCTCTGGCAGCCCGGAGTCGACGAACCCGAGGAACTGCTGACGCACCCCGAGGATCGCGCGCGCCTTGGCCATCTCCTCCCTGCGGACCGCGGGAAGGTTGGCCCGCACGTCGGGCTGGTCCATGGCCTTGTTGAGGATGTCGCCGCGCTCCCCGCCGGTGAGCGTGCAGACCAGCACCTCAACGCCCTCGCGGACGTACCTCGCCATTGTCGCGGCGCCCTTGCTGGACTCGTCGTCCGGATGGGCGTGCACGGCCATCAGGCGCAACGGCCCGCCACCGGCGCAGCGATTCGCGGTGGCGTCCGGAACAACTGGCTGCTCTGCGCACGCCGCGGCTGGCTCAGGGCTACCTGCTGACATACGAAATATCTCCCTCGACGGGTCGCCGGTGCGTGAACGGTGCCTCGGTTGCCGTCCCGCGCGCGCCCCAGCCGGAGTCCGCGCCGGCACCAGAGGGGTAACGCGGCCCACCGCTACTCGCATTCCCAGGGCAGGGAGCGGGCACTTGGATCGGGCTGGCGGCGTGTTTGGGCGCGCGTTTGCGCGGCTTTACCGATCTGTTAGCGGGCCGAAACCAGCGCCTGGTAGCGATCCAGGGCGAATCCTGTGGGACAATTTTACCTTTGATGTAGGTTCAAGGTCGACTGAATGTTCGAAATAGTGCTCTGAACTGTAGATGGTTGAACTGACTCGCGAAGACAAAGTAGTCTCGATGAATTACCCCGAACTTGTTGGGGCCCGGCCGGGCCCGGCGGAGTGGACCTCCGTGCGGCGGATGCGAGGAGTGCTTGTGACCGAGACCCGTGACGACACTGTCACCTGGCTCACTCAGGAGGCGTATGACCGGCTCAAGGCCGAGCACGATCACCTCTCCGTCCAGGGCAGGATCGATATCGCCAAGAAGATCGAGGCAGCCCGGGAGGAGGGCGATCTGAAGGAGAACGGCGGGTATCACGCCGCCAAGGAGGAGCAGGGCAAGCAGGAGGCGCGAATCCACCAGCTCGCTCACATCCTGACCCACTCCAAGGTCGGCGAGCCGCCGCGTACCGACGGCGTTGTCGGCCCCGGCATGACCGTGACGGTCAAGTTCGAAGGCGAGGACACCGAGGTGACGTTCCTGCTCGCCTCGCGCGAAGAGAGCGGCTCCCCGATCGACGTGTACTCACCCAAATCTCCGCTGGGCTCGGCGATCTCGGGCAAGAAGGTCGGCGAGACCACGAGTTACAACCTGCCCAACGGGCGCAGCGTCTCCGTCGAGATCATCGACGCCGTCCCTTATGGCGCGATCTAGGGGCCCCGCGAGCCAGAGCGGTCTAGCACAGACGGCCCCGGACTCTCCGAGTCCGGGGCCGTCTTAACATCTGATCAGCGCGCCATGGATGGCTCAGGCCGCGGCTGAGACTCGGCGGGCGGCGGCGTGTCAGCCCGGCCGCGTAGCGGGGTCTCCTTGACCAGCCAGGCCAGCCCGAACACGATGGCCGCGGTCGGTGCCGCCCAGATGAACACCACGTCCAGGCCGTGCGCGATGCCCGTGAACACCACGTCCCGTACCGGGAGCGGCAGGTGCCGCACGGTCGTCGGGCTGAGCCCGCCGGCGCCACTGACCTTGAAGCCGTGCAGCTTGGCGGCGAGCGAGGAGTTCAGCGCGCGGATGAAGACCACTCCGAAGATCGACACGCCGATCGAGCCGCCGATCTGCTGGAAGAATGACCGCGAGCTGCTGGCCACGCCCATGTCCCTCGGGTCCACGCTGTTCTGCGCGATCAGCGTGGTGATCTGCATCAGGAAGCCCATGCCGATGCCGAAGACCACGAAGAACGCCATCGTGGTCAGCCGCGACGTGCTCGGGCCGAGCGTCGCGAGCAGCAGCATGCCGCCCGTCATGATTGCGCCGCCGACGATGGGCAGCGCCTTGTACCTGCCGGTCCGCACGGTGAACCGGCCGGCGATCAGCGAGGTGGTGGTGGCGCCGAGCATCATCGGGATCAGCATCAGGCCGCTGACCGTAGGCGAGGCATTCTGGACGGTCTGCTGATACAGCGGCAGGAACGTCATCGCGCCGAACATCGCCAGGCCGAGCAGGAAGCTCATGGCGTTCGCCAGGCTGAAGTTGCGGTTCCTGAATACATGCATCGGCAAGACCGGCTCGGCCGCCCTGGACTCGATCCAGATGAACGCGGCCACCGCGGCGACCGCCACCACGATCAGCGACATGATAGTCGCCGATCCCCAGGCGTACTGGCTGCCGCCCCAGGTCGTGACCAGCACGATCGCGGTCGCCCCGACCGCCAGCACGACCGCGCCCAGGTAGTCGATCCTGTGCGCGATCTTGTGCACCGGGAGGTGCAGCGTCGCGATGATGTAGAGCAGCGCCGCGCCGCCGACCGGCATGTTGATGTAGAAGATCCACCGCCAGGACAGGCTGTCGGTGATGTAGCCGCCGACCAGCGGGCCAGCGATCATCGCGACCATCATCGCGGCCATCATGTAGCCCATGTACTGACCGCGCTCGCGCGGCGACACCATGTCGCCGATCGTCGCGATCGCGCCGACCATCAGGCCGCCAGCACCAAGACCCTGCAGCGCCCTGAAGGCGATCAGCATGTCCATTGACTGCGACTGGCCGGACAGCGCCGAGCCAGCCAGGAAGATCACGATCGCCGCGATCAGCAGCCGCTTGCGGCCGTACAGGTCACCGAGCTTGCCGTACAGCGGCGTGGTGATCGTGGCGGCAAGCACGTAGGCAGTGACAACCCAGGACAGGTGATTGAGGCCGCCGAGATCCCCCACGATGCGCGGCAGCGCGGTGGAGACCACCAACTGGTCAAGCATCGCAAGGATGAGCGCGAGCAGCAGGCCGGGCAGCACGATCATCACATCGCGCCTGCGACCCGGTGCCGGTTCAGCTCCCCTGCCAGCCACCGCCTCGACTTCTGACATGTTCCCTGCTCCCTCGTTCCCGACCGTCGACCCCTCAGAGTGGAGAGCCTGCGGGCCAACCTACTTGCCGACCGGCTAGGATTCTCACGCGGGATAGCCTAAGCGGGGTACTTACCGGCCGTCAAGTAGGTTACGTTTAGAGGTGGCGCACGACAATGAATGACCCCCAGCGGGTTGGCACTCGCGCCAGGATCCAGCAGGTCGCGGTGGAGCTATTCACCGAGCACGGCTACGAGGGCACCTCCCTGCGTGAGATCGCCGAACGCCTCGACGTGACCAAGGCAGCGCTGTATTACCACTTCAAGTCCAAGGAAGACATCGTCACCAGCCTGGTCGAGGACTACTCACAGAAGATGGACGCGCTCATCGCGTGGGGCCGGGAGCAGCCAAGGACCGCGGCGACCCGCCGCGAGCTCATGAACCGCTACGTCGACATCGTCGCCGAGGGCGACAAGGTGTTCCGCATGCTGCACCAGAACCAGGCATCGGTGAGCACGCTGGCGTCGGCGAAGAGCAGGGGCGAGCTATTCAAGGAGCGGATCGAGTTCCTCATCGACCTGCTGACCGAGCCAGGCGCAGGGCTGCCGGAACGGGTCAGAGCAGCGATGGCGATCGGCGGGATCAACGTAGGGTGGATGTTCTTCGCTGACCAGTGCGACCGGCATGAGCTCATCAAGGCGCTGAGCGCCACCGCGACGGAGATCGCCGAGTTGCCGCGGCCGGGCAAGGGAGCCGCCGGAGCCTAACCGTCTCGCGCCGGCGCGGCGCCGGTGGCCCGCACTAGCGGCGTGGTCCGGTAGCCGACGGTCGTTGCCAGCGCGATCACCGTGGAGGTGCGCACCACCCCGGGCACGTCCACGATCGCGTCGATGACCCGCTGCAGGTCGGCATTGGTGCGCGCGACCACCCGGCAGAGCACGTCGCCCGGCCCGGTGATCGTGTGGGCCTCCAGTACCTCGGCGATGCCGGCCAGCTGCTCCGCGACCTGCTCATAGCCACCGGCCTGAGTCAGCTCCAGCGTTACGAACGCCGTAACCGCGTGGCCGATCGCCGCCGGGTCGATGTCAGGGCCGTAGCCGGTGATCACGCCGCGCCGCTGCATCCGGTCCAGCCTGGCCTGGACCGTACCGCGCGCCACGCCGAGGCGGCGGGACGCCTCGAGTACGCCGATCCGGGGCTCGCTGGTCACCAGCTCGATCAGCTGCGCGTCGAGTGCGTCGATCGTTGCCATCATCCTGCCTAATTCTGCCAAGTCGTTCCACTCCTGACTATACATATTGCTCAGTCAAAGGACCAACAGTTGCGCATCCTGTCCTAGTGATCGATCCTGCGAAGAGGCGAGCAAGATCGCAAGCCGACCCCAGGAGCGTGACCTATGACCACCCAGACCGAGGCAGCCCAGCGCGCGGCCGGCGGCACCGGCGAGTTCGAGGTCGAGGGGATGGACGCGATCGTCTTCGCCGTCGGCAACGCCAGGCAAGCTGCCCACTTCTACTCGACCGCGTTCGGCATGCGGTGCGTCGCCTACCGCGGCCCGGAGACCGGTTGCCGTGACGAGACTGGTTACGTGCTCGAGTCGGGAGCGGCGCGGTTCGTGCTGCGCGGGCCGGTGCGTCCTGGGACCGAGCTGGCCAGGCATGTCGCCGCGCACGGCGACGGCGTGATCGACCTGGCGATCAGCGTGCCGTCGGCGCGCGAGGCGTTCAGGTACGCGGTCAGCCGCGGCGCGCGGCCTTTGGCTGAGCCGCGGGTCAGCGAGGACTCGGGCGGCAAGGTCGTCACGGCCGCGATCGCCACGTTCGGCGACACCAGGCACAGTCTTGTTGAGCGAGCTGACTATGCGGGTCCTTACCTGCCTGGCTACGTCGCGGCCGCGCCGCTGGTCTCGCCGCCGGAGCGGCCGTACTTCACGGCGGTCGATCACTGCGTGGGCAACGTCGAGCTAGGCCTGATGAACGAATGGGTCGGCTTCTACCACCAGGTGATGGGTTTCACCAACCTGAAAGAGTTCGTGGGGGACGACATCGCGACCGAGTACTCGGCGCTGATGAGCAAGGTCGTGGCCGACGGCTCGGGGAAGGTCAAGTTCCCGATCAACGAGCCCGCGACCGGGCCGAGAAAATCGCAGATCGACGAGTACCTGGAGTTCTACGGCGGCCCTGGGGTCCAGCACATCGCGCTGGAGACCGACGACATAGTTACGTCGGTCATGCGGATGCGAGCGGCAGGGGTGGCGTTCCTGCCGACCCCTGACAGCTACTACGACACGCTCGGCCAGTGGGTCGGCGACACCCGCGTACACGTCGACCAGCTGCGTGAACTGCGGATACTCGCAGACCGGGACGAGGACGGTTACCTGCTGCAGATCTTCACCAAGCCGGTGCAGGACCGCCCGACGGTGTTCTTCGAGCTGATCGAGCGGCATGGTTCGCAGGGGTTCGGCAAGGGCAATTTCAAGGCGCTGTTCGAGGCGATCGAGCGGGAGCAGGAGCGGCGCGGCAACCTGTGATCAGATGAACTCAAGCTTGTAACCAGAGGCGCGCAGCGCCGTGATGATCTCCTCCTTGTGCTCGGTGCCGCGCGTCTCGAGTTGCAGGATCACCTGGACCTCGTCGATGGCGAGGCCGGCGGATACCCGTTCGTGCGCGACGTCGAGCACGTTGGTGCCGTGCGCGGCAAGCTCGGCGAGCAGCGCGGCCAGCGAGCCGGGCAGGTCGGAGATCCGGCAGCGCATCGCGAGGTAGCGGCCGGCCGCGGCCAGGCCGTGCCTCAGCACCCGGGATAGCAGCAGCGGGTCGATGTTGCCGCCGGACAGCAGCACGACAACCGGCGGCTCGATCCCGGCGGCGTGTTCGAGCAGCGTGGCGACACCAGCGGCGCCTGATGGCTCAACAAACTGCTTGGCGCGTTCCAGGCACAGGAGCATCGCCCTGGACAGGCCATCCTCGGTAACGGTCAGCACCCGGCTGACTAGCCGGCTGATGATCCCGAACGTGAGCTCGCCTGGCATGGCAACGGCGATGCCATCGGCCATCGTCGGAAGGCCCGAGACGCCCATCAGGCGGCCAGCATGCAGCGAGCCAGGGAAGGGCGCTATCGCCGCAGCCTGAACGCCGATGACCTCGGGCGGCGCATGGTCGTCGTCGCTGGCGCCGGGGCCGGGGCCGGTCCGCGGGCTGGTCTCCGGTCCGCGCACACCGAGCGCGACCCCGGCGAGCAGCCCGCCGCCACCAGTCGGCACGAGCACCGTGCGGGCCTGCGGGCACTGCTCCATGATCTCCACGCCCACGGTTCCCTGGCCGGCGATCACGTCGGGGTGCTCGAACGGGTGGATGAACACCGCACCCGTCTGGCCAGCGATCTCGCGCGCCTTCGCGAGCGAGTCCGCGATGGCGACTCCGTGCAGCACCACCTCGGCGCCGTAGCCTCGGGTGGCGGCGAGCTTGGGAAGCGGGGCGTTCTCCGGCATGACGACAGTCGCCCGGGCACCGAGTATCGACGCCGCGAGAGCGACTCCCTGGGCGTGATTGCCCGCGCTGGCCGTGATCACGCCGCGCGCACGCTCGGCATCGGTCAGCCGGGAGATCCGCCAGTAGGCGCCCCGGATCTTGAACGAGCCCGCCCGCTGCAGGTGCTCGCACTTGAGCCACACCGGGCCGCCGACCAGATCAGCGAGGATCTTGGAGTGCAGCATGGGCGTCTGCCGCACGACTCCGCGCAGCACCTTGTGCGCGCTCAGGATGTCGCCGTAACTCACTCCAGGCAATTCACTCATGCGGGAAGTCTCGCACCACCCTCGGAGCCCGCGCGAGACCATGCGGACCAGTTCGGCCCGCGCCGGCTGGGGTTAACTTGCCGGCGGGGCGCTTCGGGCTAGTCGCCGGTCCAGTAGGCATTGGCGGCGACGATGAGGGCGGCGGCGCCTACCAGGCCTGCGTGCTGGCCTAGCGCTGCGGGGACTACCCGGACCTCACGGGCGAAGTCGAGCATGGTGTGGGCCGCGAGCGATTCCTGGAGCGGCTCGAAGATCAGCGCTCCCGCCTGGGACAGGCCGCCGCCGATGGAGACGACGTCCAGATCGCACAGGTTCGTGGCAGAGGCGATCGCGATGCCGACCGCCCGGCCAGCCCGGCGCATGGCGGCGCGGGCGACTGAGTGGCCCTGGGCGGCGTCGCCAGACAGATCCTTGGCGGTCATTCCTGGCTGGTCAGGCCGCCAGCCCTGGCTCTGAGCCCATTCCACGAGAGCGGGACCCCTGGCGATGGCCTCGAGGCAGCCGATCCCGCCGCACACGCACAACGGGCCGTCGTCCGGATCGACCACCACATGGCCGATGTGCCCGGCATTGCCCGACGCCCCGTCGATCAGGTGATTTTCGAGTATCAGCCCGCCGCCGACGCCCGTCGACACCACCATGCCGAGCATGTTCCGCCGGCCCCGGCCGGCGCCGCGCCAGTGCTCGCCGGCCGCCATGCACACCGCGTCGTTGTGCACCCGGACGGGGCTGTCGCCGCCAAATCGCTCCGCCAGCCGGTCACGGAGGGGAAAGGCACGCCAGGCCGGGATATTCAGCGGCGAGACGAGCCCGGCCGGCCACTCCATGGGCCCGCCGCAGCCGCAACCCACGCCCGACAACTCCGCCACGTCGTCGACCTTCGCCACCTTGAGCACACTAAGCAGCAGCGCCTCAAGCGTTCGCCAGAGCCGCTCGCCATCCACGTCATGCGGCGTCGGCACCTGATCCCAGGCGATCAGCCGGCCGCCAGGCTCGGAGATCCCGGCAGCCATCTTCGTACCGCCGATGTCGATTACCAGGATGGGCCCGCGCTTCGTCATGTTGGTGCCTCCAAGGATGCGGACCAGGCCGCAATGCACATAGTGTCGAATCGTGCAGCCACAACGCCAGTCCTCACCAGCCACCGTCACAGCAGCCGCCCCGCAGGCCGGGACGCTAGGCGAGCTCCGCGCGAGCGGGCACCAGTTCACCAGTGTCAAAGACGAGATGCGGCAGAACCTGATCGCGAGGTTGCGCGCAGGCGAAGACCCATTCCCCGGCATTCTCGGGTTCGACCAGACCGTGCGCCCGCATCTGGAGCGGGCCCTGATCGCCGGTCATGACGTGATCCTGCTCGGCGAGCGCGGGCAGGGCAAGACGAGGCTGATCCGTACCCTCACCGGCCTGCTCGACGAGTGGTCGCCGGTGGTCGCCGGATGCGAGATCAACGATCACCCCTACGCGCCCGTCTGCGTCCGGTGCCGCAGGCTGGCCGGCGAGCTTGGCGACGAACTGCCGGTGACCTGGCGGCACCGCGATGAGCGGTACGGGGAGAAGCTCGCCACTCCCGACACCAGCGTCGGCGACCTGATCGGCGACATCGACCCGGTCAAGGTCGCAGAAGGCCGCACGCTCGGCGACCCGGAGACGATCCACTACGGGCTGGTGCCGCGCACCAACCGCGGCGTGTTCTGCCTGAACGAGCTCCCCGACCTCGCCGAGCGGATCCAGGTCTCGCTGCTCAACGTGCTCGAAGAGCGCGACATCGCGGTGCGCGGCTACGCGCTGCGGCTGCCGCTGGACGTCGTGCTCGTGGCCAGCGCGAACCCTGAGGACTACACCAACCGGGGACGGATCATTACCCCGCTGAAGGACCGGTTCGGCGCCGAGATCCGTACCCACTACCCGCTCTCCCTTGACGACGAGCTTGCCGTGATCGGGCAGGAAGCCCAGATCACCTGGAGCAATAGCGGTGACAGCCAGAATGCCGTCCTGCCGGCGCACCTAGTCGAGGTCATCGCCCGGTTCACCCGGCTGGTCCAGCTCCCCAGCGGTCGACGCGCGGTCCGGCGTCTCGGCCAGGTTCGCGATCGCGGCCGCCGAGGCGGTTGTGGCGGCGGCCGTGAGGCGGGCGGCGATCACTGGCGAGGACCAGCCGGTCGCCCGGATCTGCGACCTGCCGACCATCGTCAGCACGTTGCGCGGGAAGGTGGAGTTCGAGGTCAGCGAGGAGGGCCGGGAGGGCGAGGTGCTCGAGCACCTGCTGCGCAGGGCGACCGCCGACACCTTCCGCGCGCACCTGGGCAGCGCCGACTTGTCCGGCCTGGTCGCCAGGTTCGCCGAAGGCGGCAGCGTCGAGTCCTCTGACCTGCTGCCCGCCGCCGAGCTGCTGCGCCGGATCGGCGAGGTGCCAGGGCTGGCCCGCATCATGGAGCGGCTCGACGGCGACGGTGGCGAATCGTTCGGCCAGGCAGCCGCGGCACTGGAATTCGCGCTCGAAGGCCTCTACCTCATGCGCAGGCTCTCGAAGGACACCTCAGACGGCGGCTCTGTATACCGAAGCTGAGCTGCGAGGAAGGCAGGCACCATGTGAGCTACGGCCATACCGATACGGGGAATATGAAGGCGGCCCTGACCCGCTCGAGCCCCCCTACGACGTGCGCGGCGCCGTGGACGCGCTCGGCGAGTCGATCCTGGCCGGCGAAGACACCTCGACCGCGCTCCGAGACCTGATCAGCCGCGGAATGACAGGCCGCCGCGGGCTCGACGACCTGCTCCGCCAGGTCAGCGAGCGGCAGCGCGAGCTGCGCCGCAGCGGCCGCCTCGACGGCATCCTCGAGCAGGCCAGCGCGCTGCTCGACACCGCGATCGGGCAGGAACGGGCGGAGCTGTTCCCCGACCCGAGCGATGACGCCCGGCTGCGCGAGGCCGAGCTTGACGCCCTGCCAAGAGACACCGCGGCCGCGATCAGGCAGCTGGCCGACTACGAGTGGCGCAGCCAGGCCGCCGCCCAGACGTTCGAGCAGCTCAAGGATCTGCTCCGGCGCGAGGTGCTCGACAGCCAGTTCCGCGGCATGAAGGACGCGATGTCGCAGTCTGACCCCGATGCCATGCAGCGGGTCAAGGACATGATGGCCGCGCTGACTTCCATGATCGAGGCCGACTCCAGGGGTGAGCACACCCAGCAGGACTTCGACGACTTCATGGAGGAGTACGGCGAATTCTTCCCCGACTCGCCGCAGAACCTCGAAGACCTGGTCGACTCGCTGGTCCGCAGGCTGGCGGCCGCGCAACGACTGCTGAACTCACTCACCGACGAGCAGCGGAACGAGCTGGCCGGGCTGATGGCCCAGACCCTCGAGGACGCCGGTCTCGCCGCCGAGATGGCCAGGCTGGCCGACGCGCTGCGGGCCCGCCGCCCCGATCTCGACTGGGAGCCAGGGCGGCCGTGAGCGCCTGACCGGCAGTGACCCGCTGGGTCTCGGCGACGCGACCACGGCCGTGTCCGAACTCGCCGATCTCGCCGAGCTGGAGCAGGCGATGCGCCAGGACTATCCCGGCGCGATGCTGGACGACATCGACGAGGAGGCCGTCCGCCGCGCGCTCGGCCGCCAGGCCGTCGATGACATGGAGGCGCTGCGGCAGATCGAGCGCGAACTGGAGCGGCAGGGTTACCTGCTTAACAGCGAAGGAAAACTCGAGCTCACGCCGAAAGCTGTGCGCAGGCTGGGTGATACCGCGCTGACGAAGGTCTTCGCGCGGCTGGCCGAAGGCGGGCACGGCGATCACGACCAGCACGATGTCGGCCAGGCGGGCGAGCTGACCGGACCGACCAGGCCCTGGCGGTTCGGCGACGAGCAGCCGATCGACACCGCCGCTACCGTGCGCAACGCCCTCCTGCGGGAGGGAGCGCTGGCCAGCGCGCGGCCAGCGGGAGCGCAGAGCGGTCAAGCCTGTCGGTCTCGTCAGCACTTCGAGGTGGCGGAAACCGAACGCCGGGCCTCGGCCGCCGTCTGCCTGCTGGTCGACCTCTCCTACTCGATGGCACTGCGCGGCACCTGGAGCGCCGCCAAGCAGACCGCGCTGGCCCTGTACTCGCTGGTACGGACGAGGTTCCCGCAGGACGCGCTGCAGGTCATCGGCTTCTCCAACTACGCCAGGGAGCTAAAGGAGACCGACCTCGCGGGCCTGGGCTGGGACATGGTCCAGGGCACGAACCTGCACCACGCGCTGGTCCTGGCCGGCCGCTTCCTCGACCGCCGCCCGAACACAATCCGATCGTGCTTGTCATCACCGACGGCGAACCGACCGCGCACCTGCGCAGGGACGGCAGATCGTGGTTCGACTGGCCGCCTTCACCGGAGACGCTCGAGCTCACCATGGCCGAGGTCGACAAGATGACCAGGCGCCAAGCTACGCTCAACATCTTCATGCTCGCTGACGACGAACGGCTCAGCTCGTTCGTTGACGAGGTAGCAAAACGAAATGGCGGCCGAGTGCTCCGGGCGATGTCCGACAGCCTGGGCGAGTTCGTCGTCAGCGATTTCTTGCGGTCCCAGACGCAAACAGGTACGCGAGAGAGCGCAACCGATAAGGGGCTGCAGAGTCCAGCTCACCGGGCACCAAAATCGGGCGCTTTCATGAACTAAGCACTCGTCCTGGCTCAGTCCGTAGTACGGTGCCGCACGTGGTCCCGCCTCCGGCGGAGCGACTGTCACGGCCGTTCGGACGAAAGCGGACCCAGGAGAAGATTCCTAAGGGAGGAAATGAAGTGAGCACAGCAGACGCGGCACCGGCCCGACAGCGGCAGGAAGCCGGTCGTCATCGCCCTCGCCGCCATCGGTGCCGTGGCCCTCGTCGTCGGCATCCTCTGGTTCGTTGGCGCGGCGCCCGGCTTCCTGAACGTCGGCAGTCACGTGAAGCACGGCAGCCACCTCTTCCGTGGCGGCGTCGCCGCCGTGATCGGCCTCGGCCTGGTGGCCTTCGCCTGGATCCAGAACAAGAAGGCCTGACCTCAGCAAACCCCTCACGCGCTGCCCGGCCAGGTATCCGGGTTCGCCAGGCGGCGCGGCGGTTTCCTGAGTGTCTTGGAGTGCCAGAGCCAGGTCCGTGCGAGCCAGGTCCGTGCTAGTAAAGTCAGCGAACCTGGTTCTGGTATTTCCGCATTCATCGCCAAGGTGCCCGAGAACAGGACGACCCGGCTCTAGACTCTGCCCATGCCGTTCTCCCAGAAGCTGGTCCTCTGGCTGCATCTCGCCTTTGTGGCGTTTACGATCGGCCCGGTGACGCTCGCGATCATGTCGACGCCGCGCTATATCAGGCAACGCGACACGCAGAATCCTGCGATACCTGAACAGGATCACGTTCATTTTCGCTCTCGCGTCCCTGGGCGTCCTGATCGCGGGCGACGCGCTGGCTTCGATGATCTCGGTGGCCAGCAAGCCATGGGTGATCGTGGCAGCGACTCTCTTCGTCGTGGCATTGCTGCTGCTCGCCCTGATCCTCCGCGACCAGCGCAAGGCGATCAAGGCACTCGACGACGCCGCGGCGACAGTGACGACAGCGGTCGCCATGGCGACAGTGACGACCCAGACCACAGCGACAGCCGAGACCACAGCGACGGACGCTGACGCTGAGGCACCGGCACAGGAGGAAAAGCCCGAGCCAGCCGCGCCCTCGCCCTCCGCGGCCTTGCACCTCGCGGGCGTCGAGCGCGGCCGGATCGCCATGATGGGCGGCCTCGTCGCCCTGATCTGGCTGGTGATCCTGATCCTGATGGTCTGGCACTAAGGCCCCCGCCCCCGCCCGGACCCCCGCCCGGACCCCCGCCCGGACCCCCGCCCCAGGCGGGACAACATCGATGCGCGAATCGACACCTAAAACCCAACATCAATTGCGCGATCCATGACCCTGTTGGTTTATTGGAGGCCCAGGCTGCGTGGTGAGTGTGAAGTGCTGGAGGCGGGTGGTGCAGCTGTGCCGGGCGGGGTGCCCGTCCGCCAGAGACCGGCCGGTGCATCACACCTGCCGTGACCTGCGTCTATCTCCGTGATCACGCCCCGGGCCATTACTACGGAGACTAGCGCTGACGAAATGCCTCCCGGACCTGGGAACCGGCCCGGAGACAGGTGCCAGTGATGCCGGTGTGGCTGAAGAGGCATCACGCGCGGCAGGCCCGGGGCGGCGTGAGCAGCGCGGCCCTTCCTGCTGCTGTTGCCGTGAACAGCAACGTGACCCGACCTGCTGCTGTCGCGCCGCGCGCGGCCGGGCCGGGTCCGCGCGGCCGGGCAGGGCCGGGCAGGGCCGGCCGGGTCAGTCCGCATTGCCCGGCCTGGTAGCCCGGCACCCAGGGATGAATCTGAGGCGCTGGAGGCGAGTGGTGCGGTCTGTGCCTCGCGGGGCGCAGGCCGGCAAGCACCCGCCCGGCACAGCCGCACCACCCGCCCCAGCGCCTCAGATTCACCCCCGCAGCCCGAACCCCCAATAAACCAACAAGGTCATCCACGCGAGCCCCGAAGGGGGGCAAAACCGGCTTATCATTTGAATCCGGGCAGGGGTGATCGCCGGAACCAGCCACGGGTCTGACGCCGGGCATCTGGGTAGACACATGCAGTGACTAATGAGGCCGCGCATTTCGATTTCTCGCCATTCCCGCCGATCGCCGACTACGGATTCCTCTCCGACGGCGAAGTCACCGCGCTGATAGCGCCGAGCGGATCGGTCGAGTGGATGTGCCTGCCGAGGATGGACGGGCCGAGTGTTTTCGGGTCCTTGCTTGACCGGGACGCCGGCTGGTTCAGGCTGGGCCCGGCCGATGTTCTCGTGCCCGCCGACCGAAGGTACCTGCCAGGCACCATGGTGCTTGAGACCACCTGGAGTTCCGGCGAAGGCTGGGTGATCATCCACGACTGCCTGGTAATGGGCCCGTGGCGGCACCAGAACCCCGAGCGCGGCAGCCATCGCAGGCCTCCGACCGATTACGACGCCGATCACCTGCTGCTGCGCACGGTGAGCTGCACGAACGGCTCGGTGCAGATGATCATGGACTGCGAGCCGGTCTTCGACTACGGCCGCGAGCGCGCCCGCTGGACGCACACCGACCGCGGCTTCCACCAGGTCTGCGTCACCCCTGACGGGGGCGGGCCTACGCTCACGCTTACCTCGGACATCAGGATCGGCGTCGAAGGGTCCGGTGCCAGGGCGCGCACGCTGCTCAGGGAGGGCGACACCAGGTTCTGCGCCCTGTCCTGGGGGCGCATGCCGGCACCCGAGACCTATGACGAGGCGCAGCAGCGGATGATCTGGACCGCGCATCACTGGCGGCACTGGCTCGCTCGCGGCAACCTGCCCGACCACCGCTGGCGCACCTACCTGGTCAGGAGCGCCCTCACCCTCAAGGGCCTGGCGTACGCCCCGACCGGCGCGATCGCCGCCGCGGCCACCACCTCGCTGCCCGAGGCACCGGGCGGAGAGCGCAATTTCGATTACAGGTACAGCTGGATCAGGGACGCCACCTTCGCCTTGTGGGGCCTTTTCACCCTGGGATTCGAGTGGGAGGCGGCCGACTACTTCGCGTTCATCGCCGACCTGGTCGAACGCGATCGCGACGAACTCCAGATCGTCTACGGCATCGACGGCAGCCGTAACCTGGACGAGCGGTTGCTCGACCACCTGCGCGGCTACCAGGGCGCGCGGCCGATCAGGGTCGGCAACGCGGCCTACAGCCAGCGCCAGCACGATGTCTGGGGCGCGGTGCTCGACTCGCTGTACCTGCACACCAAGTCGCAGGACTGGCTGGACGAGCGGGTCTGGCAGATGGCCAAGCTTCAGGTGGAGCAAGCGCTCATGCACTGGCGGGAGCGCGATCGCGGCATCTGGGAGGTACGCGGCGAACCGCAGCATTTCACCTCGTCCAAGATGTTCTGCTGGGTCGCCGCCGACCGCGGCACCCGGCTGGCCAGGATCAGGGATGAGCCGGAGATCGCCGGCGAGTGGCAGCGCGCCGCCGACGAGATCCACGCCGACATCTGCGCGAACGCTCTCGACGAGCGCGGCGTGTTCTGCCAGCACTACGACACCACGGCGCTGGACGCCTCGCTGCTGCTGATGCCGCTGCTCCGCTTCCTGCCGCCGAGCGACGACCGGATCAAGGCCACGGTGCTCGCCATCGCCGACGAGCTCAGCCAGGACGGCCTGGTCCGCAGGTACCGGGGCGAGCAGACTGATGACGGCTTCGCCGGGGTCGAGAACACCTTCACGATCTGCTCGTTCTGGCTGGTGTCCGCGCTATCCGAGATCGGCGAGCACGGCCGGGCGCGTGACCTGTGCGAGAAGGTGCTGTCCTACGCGAGCCCGCTGCTGCTCTACGCCGAGCAGATCGACCCGAGGTCAGGCAGGCACCTGGGCAACTTCCCGCAGGCGTTCACGCACCTGGCCCTGATCAACGCGGTGATGCACGTGATCGGCCACGAGCAGAGCGCCGCCAGGATGAAGCTCGGCACGGACGCCACGATCTCCCCGCGCCAGCCCGCATGGGGCACAAGCAGATAGATAGGCGGGGAACGCAGCGGTGCCGGCGGGCTCGCCCTGACTAGGCCAGCGCCTGGCGCAGGTCCTCGATCAGGTCGTCGCTGTTCTCGATCCCGACCGAGAGCCTGACCAGGTCGGCGGGCACCTCAAGCGGCGAGCCCGCGACCGAGGCGTGCGTCATCGTCGCCGGGTACTCGATCAGCGACTCGACCCCGCCGAGCGACTCGCCGAGGGTGAAGAGCCTGGTGCGCGCGCACATATCCCTGGCTGCCTGCGGCCCGTCAGCGTGCCGGAACGACACCATGCCGCCGAACCCGCGCATCTGCTTGGCCGCGATCTCATGGCCAGGGTGATCGGAGAGTCCCGGGTAGTAGACGGCGGTGACCTTGGGGTGCGCGGTCAGCATGCGGGCGACCGCGGCGGCGTTGTCGCAGTGCCGCTCCATCCGCACTGACAAGGTCTTCACCCCGCGCAGCGTCAGCCAGGCATCGAAGGGCCCAGGGACCGCGCCGGTAGCGTTCTGCAGGAAGGCGAGCCTCTCGGCCAGGTCGGCGTCGGCCGCGATGATCGCCCCGCCGACCACGTCAGAGTGACCGCCGATGTACTTGGTCGTCGAGTGGACCACGAGGTCGGCGCCGAGCGCCAGCGGCTGCTGCAGGTAGGGCGAGGCGAACGTGTTGTCCACCACGAGCAGCCCGCCAGCCAGGTGCGCGATGTCGGCGAGAGCGGCGATGTCCGCGATGGACAGCAGCGGGTTCGTCGGCGTCTCCACCCAGATCAGCCGCGCGCCGTGCTCATCCATAGCCGCCCGCACGGCCGCCGCGTCGCTGACCGGTACCGGGTGGTAGTGCAGCCCCCAGGAGGCGAGCACCTTGTCGAAGAGCCGGAACGTGCCGCCGTAGGCGTCGTGCGGGATCAGCACGTGGTCACCGGGACGGCAGACCGTTCGCAGCAGGCAGTCCTCGGCGGCCATCCCTGAGGCGAAGGCCAGCGCCCGCGTCCCGCCTTCCAGCGCGGCGAGGCATTCTTCGAGCGCTCCCCTGGTGGGGTTGGCCGTCCTGGCGTACTCGTAACCCCCCGCGCAGGCCGCCGACGCCGTCTTGCTTGAACGTCGAGACCTGGTAAATGGGCGGCACGACTGCGCCGGTGAGCTGGTCAGGCTCTTGCCCGGCGTGAATCGCCAGGGTTTCGAAACCGTCACCCGCGTGGATCTGAGCCATCAGCGCTAGCCTCCCGATTGTCCGGCCCGTGCTGTGAAGGTAGCGGGCCGCCGGGGAGATTTCTACCCGGCCAGGAAGGTCAGCACATCTTGCCTTGTGATCATTCCGGCCGGCTTTCCGTCAACAAGGACGACGGCCGCTCCGGCCTTCTCCAGGGCTGTGATCGCCGCGCTGATCGGCTCGCCTGACCCGATCATCGGCAGCAGGGCCGACATGTGCCGCGACACCGGCTCATCCGGTGTCGCGCGCCCGGTCACCAGGGCATCGAGCAGTTCTCGCTCGGTGATCGAGCCCATGACCTCGGCCGCCATCACCGGCGGCTCCTCCTTGAGCACGGGCAACTGGGAGACGTCGTACTCGCGCAGCGTCTCGATCACGGCGCGCACGGTCTCGTCTGGATGCGCGTGCACGAACAGCGGCAACTGGCCCCGCTTGCGCTCGAGCACGTCGGCGATCCTCGGCTCGGCGGTCTCTGAGGTCAGGAAGCCGTAGTCGGCCATCCAGTCATCGCTGAACACCTTCGACAGGTAGCCGCGGCCGCCATCGGGCAGCAGCACCACGATCAGGTCGTCCGGGCCTGCCTGCTCGGCAACGCGGAGCGCGGCCACCACGGCCATCCCGCACGAGCCACCGACCAGCAGCGCCTCCTCGCTGGCCAGGCGGCGGGTCATCAGGAAGGAGTCAGCGTCGCTGACCGCGATGATCTGGTCGCAGACGGTCTTGTCATAGGTGTCTGGCCAGAAGTCCTCGCCGACGCCCTCAACCAGGTACGGCCGGCCGGTGCCGCCTGAGTAGACCGAGCCTTCCGGGTCGGCGCCGATGATGTTGACCTTGCCGCCCGAGACTTCCTTGAGATACCGGCCCGTACCGGAGATAGTGCCGCCCGTCCCGATGCCGGCGACGAAGTGAGTGACCTTGCCCTCGGTCTGATCCCAGATCTCCGGGCCGGTCGTCAGGTAGTGCGACTCCGGGTTCGCCGGGTTGCTGTACTGATTCGGCTTCCAGCCGCCGGGGAGTTCGGCGGCGAGCCGGTCAGAGACGCTGTAGTACGAGTCGGGCGACTCCGGTGAGACCGTGGTCGGGCAGACGACCACCTCGGCGCCGTAGGCACGAAGCACGCTGATCTTGTCCTGCGCGACCTTGTCCGGGCACACGAACACGCACTTGTACCCCTTCTCCGCCGCCACGATGGCCAGGCCGACCCCGGTGTTGCCCGACGTCGGCTCCACGATCGTGCCGCCCGGCCTGAGCGCTCCCGACTCCTCCGCCGCCTGGACCATGCGCAGCGCGATCCGGTCCTTGACGGAGCCGCCCGGATTGACGTACTCCACCTTCGCGATAACAGCAGGGGCGTCGCCGCCGCCCGACCTGCCGCGTCACCTTGCGCAACCGCAGCAGCGGCGTGTTCCCGATGAGATCGACCAGCGACTCGTGCACTGCCATGGTTTCTGCCCCGACTGTTTTCGTAGGACCCCATCCTGGCCATCAGTCATGCCAGGTCGGGCAGAAGGGGACGGAGCTCTAAACGCCACTACGGTTCGCAGTTGCCTTGTTACACTCTGTGCGCTATGAAGCTCGCGATCCATTGCCGATCTTGGGGGGCGTCGTGACAGTGTGGCTGGCCGACCGGGGCGCGGCAGCGAACGGACCGCCGATCGCTGGATACGCGCCGCGCGAGCCTGAGGTAGGTCCTTACCGGGCGGCGGTCAGCGATCTCGTCGCCGAATTCGCTGACTACGGCACCCCGGACGCGCAATCCGCCGAGCACATTCTGCAGCGCAGGCTCGATGAGAGACAGTTCATCGCCATGCTGTCGGCGAGCTCCGGACGGGCCGGGACGAGACCGATCAGCCAGCTGCTCTTCGAGGTGCGGAAGTATCGGCCGGGCCCGCGCACGCGCGAGCAGCATCGCCGCGCTGGTCAGGATCTCGATGCTGGCCCAGATCGACGCGGTGTGGTGGGGGCGATGACCCGGGCTACGCAGACCGACGCGGACGTGCTCGAGTCGCGCCGAGCTAATCGATCTCGATGAGCTCAGCGACACGGCCAGCTCAAGTTCAGGTACCGGCATCAGGCTGACACGTCTATGGCCAAGGCCGCCCGGTCGGCCGAGCGGCGCACGCTGCCGGGCCGGTCGCCGCGCACCGCCGGGCTGTGGCTGGCTCAGGACCAGGCCGCAGGCGGTCGCCTGGCTCAACCAGCTCGCCGAGGAATTCGCCCAGCATCTCTCCGGCCGGGCACTCCGCCCCTGTGGGTCACCAGCCTTGCGCGCAGCGTCGCGCACCAGCAGCGGCTCAAGGAACTCGGCTACGTCGCGCTGCTGCCGAGCGCGCACTGCGTCGGCTACGCCGCTCGACGTCGAGATGGCCTGGTACCGCCGGTTCCACGCGCACCGGCGGCTGCGCGGCCTGCTGCTCGACCGGCAGCGTGCCGACGAGGTCAACGTCATCGATGAGGGCCAGGCCTGGCACGTCTGCCTGCGCCCGCGGCGTCGTGCACAGGTCCGCGCACCTTGCCGCATTCGCACCGGCAGGTAGCTACCTTCCCATGTGCGGCATCGCGCTAGTCGCCGGGGCTGAGCCGGGCGAGGCTGCGTTCAGGCTCATGCTCGATGCTCTGAGTCCGCGCGGAGAAGTCGAGGAGGTTCACGCGCGACGACCAGCTGCTGGCCGGCACGCACCGGCTGCGGATCGTGGACCCGGAAGGCTCGGCCCAGCCATGGATGTCGGCCGATGGCCGCTGGCTGCTCTGCTACAACGGCGAGATCTTCAACTACCGGGGCTGCGCGACGAACTGCGAGGGCTTGGCCACCAGTTCCGCAGCGACAGGCGACACCGAGGTGGCTGCTCGAGGCGTTCTTGCAGTGGGGCGAGGCCGCTGTGCGCCGGCTGCGCGGCGAGTACGCCTTCGTCATCGCCGACCGGGCGAGCGGCCGCGTCTACCTGGCCCGCGACCAGGTCGGGGTCAAGCCGCTGTACTGGTCCGCCGCGGCCGGGCGGCTGCACGTGGCTTCCGAGATCAAGGCGCTGGTCGCCGCCGGGGTCCCGATCAACGAGGTGCCGGCTGGCTGCCAGGGCTGGGCCGAGCCCGGGCGGCGTCCCCGCGCTCGTGCCCTACAGCGGGCTGCTCAGCGTAGGGCTGCGCGATCCGGGCTCAAGTGGCATGGCGAGCTCGCATCGATGATCCCGACGAGGCGATGGCGCTGGTCAGGACGGTGCTGCAGGACAGCATCAGGGTGCGGCTGGATACCGAGCACCCGGTCGGGGTGATCTTGTCAGGCGGCCTCGACAGCTCGCTGCTCCTCCTCCATGTCGCCGCGCTGCATCCTGACTGCGTCGCGTTCACCATCGGCGCCCCGGGCAGCGACGACCTGAGCTACGCGAGCAGGCTGGCCGCCGAGCTTGGCGTGCGGCACGAGATCATCGAGACCCCGCCGCGCGAGATCAGGCTGGCCGACATCAGGGAAGCGATCAGGATTTCCGAGCTGACCGAGTACGGCGACATCATCAACGCGGTGGTGTCCGTGCCGCTGTTCCGGCGGATCGCCGAGGCCGGGATCAAGGTGGTGCTCACCGGAGACGGCTCGGACGAGCTGTTCGGCGGGTACCCGATGTACGAGGAGATCGGCGTGGCGCAGCAACGGCGGCTGTTCCTGCACAAGATCGCGAACCTCGGCCGGACCGAGTTGCAGCGGGTGGACCGGGTGTCGATGGGCCACGGGGTCGAAGCCAGGGTGCCCGTATCCTCGACCCCGCGCTCGTCGAACTGGCGTTGCGGCTGCCGATGGAGCTCAAGGTGCGCGACGGGGTGGAGAAGTGGATGCTGCGGACCGCCTTCGCCGACTTGCTGCCCGGCTACATCGCCGGGCGCCCGAAGAGCCCGATGTCGCACTCGTCTGGCCTGCACGAGCGGGCGCGCATGTACAAGCCGCTGTTCGCCCGGATTCACCGGTCATTCGGCTACGACCTGCACCAGCCGGTGCGGCGGGACTTCTCCATCGTGCTCGAGCGCTGCGGCAATGACCTCGACCTGGCGCTCGTCAAGGCCAGCGCCGCCAGGGACTACAGCCCGCGTGAGCATGCCAGGGACCTGGTCGGAGCGGCCAAGTGGAACGCATTCGCGATGGCCGGGGCGCGCCGCCCGGCCGGCCCGCGCGGAATCAGGAGCCGTAAGCTACTGTTCAGTACATAAATCGGTTTCGCCAGGCCAGGGAGTCGCCATGCCTGAGGCAGTCGTTGTCGCGACAGCACGCTCGCCAATCGGACGGGCATTCAAGGGGACCATGACATCGATCAGGTCCGACGACCTGACGATCCAGATGATCAAGGCGGCACTGGCGAAGGTGCCTGAGCTCGACCCGGCACAGGTCGAGGACCTGATACTCGGCTGCGGCCTGCCCGGTGGCGAGCAGGGCTACAACCTGGCCCGCGTCATCGCCATCATGCTCGGGCTCGACACTGTGCCCGGCACCACGATCACCAGGTACTGCTCCTCGTCGCTGCAGTCGACCAGGATGGCCTACCACGCGATCAAGGCCGGCGAGGGCGACGTCTTCATCTCGGCCGGCGTGGAGTGCGTGAGCCGGTTCGCCAAGGGCAGCAGCGACGGCGCGCCCGACACTAAGAACCCTGCGTTCGACGACGCCGCCGCCCGGTCCGAGTCGCGGACCGCCGCCGGTACCCCCGTGTGGCACGACCCGCGCGAGGACGGCCAGCTCCCTGACGTCTACATCGCGATGGGCCAGACCGCCGAGAATCTCGCTCAGATCCGGGGCATCACGAGGGCTGAGCAGGATGAGTTCGGCGTGCGGTCGCAGAACCTGGCCGAGAAGGCTATCGCCGACGGCTTCTGGGCCCGCGATATCACGCCGGCCACGCTGCCTGACGGCACCGTGATCTCGGCCGATGACGGGCCGCGTGCCGGGACCACGCTGGAGAAGGTGGCCAGGCTGAAGCCGGTGTTCCGCCCGGACGGCACAGTGACGGCCGGCAACTGCTGCCCGCTCAATGACGGCGCCGCCGCCGTCATCGTGATGAGCGACCGCAAGGCGGCCGAGCTCGGCATCACGCCGCTGGCGCGGATCGTCGCGACGGGCGTCACCGGGCTTTCGCCGGAAATTATGGGCCTCGGACCGGTCGAGGCGTCTAGGCAGGCGCTGGGGCGGGCGGGCATGACCATCGACGACATCGACTTGGTCGAGATCAACGAGGCGTTCGCCGCGCAGGTGATTCCGTCCTACCGCGACCTGGGCATCGACCTCGACAAGCTCAACGTCAACGGCGGGGCGATCGCCGTCGGCCACCCATTCGGGATGACCGGCGCCAGGATCACGTCCACGCTGCTGAATAGCCTGGCGTTCCACGACAAGACCTTCGGGCTCGAGACGATGTGCGTGGGCGGCGGCCAGGGCATGGCGATGATCTTCGAGCGATTGTCGTAGGGCCTGGCTCACCTGGTCAGTCTCAGCCCGGGCCGGGGCCGGGCAGGGACAGCATCAGGTAGGGCCATGTTGTTGTTGCGGCCGTCGGGCAACAGCAACGCGGCCCTCCCTGATGATGTGGGGACGAAAAAAGGAAGGGCCACGCTGCTCACCCCGCCGCGGCCCGCCGCCATCCACCTCCACCCCCGCGACAAGCTCCTGCGCGCCGCCCGCCGCGACTGGGCCGCCAGCAAGGACCTCCGCAAGGACTACAGCAAAACCCGGCCCAACGTCGAGCGCCTCATCGCCCAGGTCGCCACCCACCGCGGCCGCCGCCTCAAGCTCCGCTACCACGGCACCACCGCCAACCACGCCTGGCTCAAAACCCGCACCGCCGCCCTCAACCTGCGCAACCTCATCGGCAAAGGCCTCACCCGCGACGCCGCCGGCTGGCACATCACCTGGCAACCCGCCACCTGACCACCCCCAGCCCCGCCCCGGCCCCCGCACAGCCCGCCACACGCCCCGCCACGCCCCCGCACCGGCCGCCGCCACGCCCCGCAACATCCCGCGCAGCCCGCCGCCAGGCCCCGCACGGCCACCACAACCCCTGCCAGGCCCGCCACCGGCCCCGCACGCCACAAACCCCGAACCCGCAGAACCCCTAATTCAGCAGCCTCTGGGGACGACAACAGGGAGGGTCGCGTTGCTCACCCCGCCCCTGCACTGCTCACCCCCGCCACCTGAACCCAAAGAGCCGTACGGGGTCATTGATGACCGAAATAGGGTGTCGAATCACGCATCGATGTGGCTCGGCCGGGCCACCTGCGCCGCCCGACGGCCGGTGGCGTAGCCCGGCGTTAATTCCCCGGTCAAGTAACAGAAGTGTCACGTTCAGGTCTTGCCAGCGGGCGTCTGGTGGTGCAGGCTCGACACAGGAGAATCTCGGCATGGAGGTGCCCCTTGTCCCTGATCCACTCACCGGAGATGCACAAAAATCTGATAGCCCGGATCCCCCGGGTCACCGGCAGCGATCTCCGAGAGTGGTTCCACCGTCTGGAATCGGGGCCGTCCTTCATGCGACATGCCGAGCGGGCCACCTGGCTCGCCGATGAGCACGGGCTGACGCACGCCTACGCGGCCGCGATCGTGCACGAGTACGAGGTACAGCGGCGCACTCGCCTCAACGGCGCCTAAACTTCACGCATGGATCTTGACCGCGCTCGGGAGTTCATGCGCGCCCATCACCGGGCCGTGCTGGCGACTACCCGATCGGATGGGCTGCCGCAGTTGTCTCCGGTCACCGTCGGCGTCGATGACGCTGGCCGCGTGCTGATCAGCACGCGGGAGACGGCGATCAAGACCAAGAACCTTGCGCGTGATGCTCGCGCATCCCTGTGCGTGATGACGGATCAGTTCTTCGGCCAGTGGATCCAGGCGGAGGGCACGGCCGAGATCGTTCATCTGCCCGAGGCGATGGACCTGCTCGTCGACTACTACCGCAAGGTGTCGGGCGAGCATTCCGACTGGGACGACTACCGCCAGGCGATGGTCAGGGACAAGCGGGTCATCGTCGCGATCACCCTGACCCGTGCCGGCCCGATCGCAGCGGCTAGGCCACTCCGGGCCTGTCCAGGCCGGCTTCACGGGCTCGGCTTCCCTTGACCGAGCTCGGTCCCGGGAAGCTCGCGGCTGGTTTCGGGGCCGCGGCCGGAGTTCAGAGTTCGGCTGGGACTCAGAGATCGGCTGGCCTAATGGCAGGCATCGAAGCGCCACTAAGGGCGGACCGTAATCGGCCGGTCACCTTCCGGCGCGCTCACGGACAGCGACTAGACAGCGGTTCACGGCGCCAACTTCAGCCGCACAGGTCACAAGCCGGACCCGGCGCGGGCGAGTCGGCGCAGGCATTGACCCGTTCAGGATTATTTCTTATCATAACGGGCGATGCTGCTTTGCCGAACGCGGCGCAGCCCTCTCCTGACGCACCCCTCGTAATGCGATTCACATTTTCGTCTGAGTCAATGATGCGTCTATCGGGATTAGTGATTCGCAAATCTGTACTCGCAGGTAGCCTCGTGCAAATGCACAGTGTTCTGCTCGTTGCACAGGCCTCTGACCTGCGAAAATGAGGTCGCCGAAGAAAATGGCGGACCACGGAGTCACAAGTACCCCCGGTCGGGCTCGAACCGACACTGGTACCCTTTTAGGGGGCTTGCCTCTTCCTTTGGGCTACGGGGGCGCGGAAATCGTACCCCATGTGAGGCAGTTTATTCAAAGATTCTCCGGAAACGGACAGCTAGATATTGTAAGCCAGCAAGTACATCATTCGTGGCAGCTTGATCCACCTCGGCGGGTAAACCTCAGCCATTGTCACAATAAGTAAACGTGCGCTATCCCTTCGTGTCCCAAGCTCAGGCCGGGCGCGGCCCAGCGCACCCAGCTGCCCTGTGCGAGCAGCCCGAAACACCTGAAAACGACATGAGCACCAGGCGCCCCATCGATCCCAGTGAGCTCGAAATCCCATGATCGTGACAGGAATCAGATCTCGGGCTCCGGGTGCCCCAGGCCCGCATGCGAGCTCGCTCTGCGGAAAACCGCATCCAGCATGGCCTCGGTCACCCGGCCGGTGAAGGTGTTCTGCTGGCTTGGGTGATAACAGCCCAGCACCAGCAGCCCGTCCAGGTCGGCTTCGGCGCCGTGGCCGAAGGCGGGACGTGGCTTGGGCACGGCGTAGCCTGCCTTGCCGAGTTGACGCCAGACAGCCTGCCAGGCGTAGTGGCCCAGGCAGACGATGGCACGGGCGTCACCTAGCGCGAAACCGAACTCAGCCGCCAGCCAGGGCTCGCAGGTATCCCGCTCGAGATTCGCAGGCTTGTTGTCCGGCGGCGCGCACCTGACCGTTGCCACCATGCGCGTTCCGATCAGGCGCTGTCCATCCCCGGCCGTGATGCTGGTCGGCTGGGCAGCGAGTCCGCAGCGCCAGAGTGAGGCGAAGAGCAAGTCGCCGCTGCGATCGCCGGTGAAGATGCGCCCGGTCCTGTTGCCGCCGTGGGCCGCAGGCGCTAGCCCCGCGATGATGACCCCAGGATGCTCGGCACCCCAGCCGGGAATCGGCCTGCCCCAGTATTGCTCGTCGGCGAACGACCGCCGCCGCGCCACGGCGACCTGCTCACGCCAGGCGACCAGGCGGGGCAGGCACGGCACACCGACTGCCGGGCGACCAGCTCACCGACCGTCCCCGCGCTCGCCGCCAGGTCGGCAACGGCGTCCGCGTCGGCCGCGACCGGCGTGTCCGGCGTCGCCAGGTCACCCGGCCAGCCGGTGCCAGGCGGCACCGGGCCGGGCTCAGCGACCGCGGGGCTCATCGCCTGGAATTGACCGGCGCATCGCCCGTGGCCATCGACCACGCGATGCCGTCGAGGATGTCGTGCTCGCTCGCCACCAGCTCGGCGAAGCCGAACGCTGCACGACCCGGTCAGCGATGAGCGCGCCCGCAGCTGATCACGTCCACCCGGCCGGGATGGATCACCTGGTTCGCCGCCCGCTGCTCGTGGTTCTGGCTGAGCAGGGTCGCTGGGTACCTCGTGGACTTGGCTGGCGGTGATCCGCGCGTGGTGCACCTGCTCAGGGTCGTAGGTCCGGCAGCCCAAGCGCGAGCGCCGTCAGCGTGGTCACCGAACCCGCCAGCCCGACCAGAGTCCGCGCGGTATCGGCGGCTGGCGACCGCCTGCCCGGCCTCGCAGGGCAGCGTCGATGTCGGCGGACGCAGCCGCCACCTGATCTTCTGTCGGCGGGTCATCATGCAGAATGCCGCTCGGTCAGCCGGACGCAGCCAATATCCATCGAAATAGCCGACAGGCTCCGCCGCCGTGCCGCCGGCGTTCACCGCGCCCAGCACGAACTCGGTCGATCCGCCGCCGATGTCCACCACGAGGAACGGCGGCTCTGGCTGGCCCGCCGGCGCCTGCTTGCGCGAGCTCGGCGGTGGCGCCGGAGAAGGACAGCTGTGCCTCTTGGGCGCCGGTGATTACCTCGGGCTCGATGCCCAGGATCTGCCGGACTCCTGCGCGGAACTCGTCGGCGTTGGAGGCATCCCTCGTCGCGCTCGTCGCCACCATGCGGACGGCTTGGGAGCCCGAGTCGCCGATCGCCGCCGCATACTCGGCGAGCATCGCGGAACGTCCGCGCCAGGGCCTCGGGCGCCAGCTTGCCGGTGGCATCGACGCCCTGGCCGAGCCTCACGATCTCCGTCCGGCGGTGCAGGTCGACGAGCTGACCGCGACCCGGGTACAGGTCGGCGACGAGCAACCGGATTGAATTGGTGCCGCAGTCGATCGCGGCGACTCGCCGGGCGCCCTTGTGCCGTCGCGCTCATCGCACCTCGCTCTGCCGCACCGTCATTTCCTGATACATGGCCCGGCTGTCCACCATTGTCCTATCGCAAGTATGGCTTCGTGGCCGAAAGGGTTCGTGCCGGGCTCGGCTAGCTCGTGAGCGATCAGCGCATGCAGGCATTTGACTCGGTCGGGCATGCCGCCGGCGGTGGCGGCGTCCGGCAGCGGCTCGATCCCGGCCGGTACCGCCACCTGCCGCGCGCTCCGCGTAATCACGATGCGCCGCCTGATAGGACGCGCGCAGGCCCGCATCGGCCTCCAGGCGGGCCGTCATCTCCCTCATCAGCCCGGCCGCCTCGAGTCTGCTGGCGGCCGCACAGGCCCGGACGCAGGTCAGGTAGTACAACGTCGGGAACGGAGTCCCGTCCGGCAGCCTCGGCGCCGTCACGGCGACGTCCGGAAGCCCGCACGGGCACCGGTGCGCGACCACCGGACATTCCGCGCGGCGGCCGGCCGAGCTGCCTCGGCTGATCGCGGCGATGTCTGCGGGCGTCGACGCTCACCCGCGGTGCGCCTTGCCGGTTCGCTTCCGCACTGGCCGCCTTCGCGGGCCGGGCTTGACGCCAGGATGCGGGCCGGCGCGTCCGCCTGGCGCCACCGATGACCACATCCGCGCGTACCACGGCACGGCGCTTACTCTCTCGGCCACGACCTTCGGCTTGGTGGAGGCCGAACCGATGATCTCGTAGCAGGTCTGGTCGGGCAGGCACATGTGCAGCCGGTCCCGCGCCTGCTGGCCTCGATGAAGACCGGGCTGTGCAGCAGCCGGTACTCGGCCTGCAGGTGCTTTTCCCTTCCGCCTTGACCCGTGCGCTGGCCGCCAGCAACTGGTCGATCTGCTTGCGCTGGGAGATGTACTCGCGCACCGGGTAGGCCAGGCTGAGCGCGATGCCGCAGAGCACGATCGCCAGTACCGCCGCCCGGCCGGTGAACTGCGTCCTGCTGCGAGCGGGCCCGGATCCGGCCAGCCGGACCGGGGCCCGGGGCTCGACCGGCGCTGGGCCGGGCCGGTCATGCTCACTGGCCGCCAGGCTCGAAGCGCGGGAACGCCGCGCCGCCCGCGTAGACGGCGGCGTCATCGAGGCGCTCCTCGATCCTCAGCAGCTGGTTGTACTTCGCCACCCGCTCTGACCGGGCCGGAGCGCCGGTCTTGAGCTGACCGCAGTTCACCGCGACGGCCAGGTCGGCGATCGTGGTGTCCTCGGTCTCACCCGACCGGTGGCTCATCATGGCAGACGAAACCGTTGCGGTCAGCCAGGTCGACGGCGCTGAACGTCTCGGTCAGCGTGCCGATCTGATTGACCTTCACCAGCAGCGCGTTAGCCGCCTTGGTCTCGATGCCCCGCAGCAACCGCTCCGGGTTGGTCACGAAGATGTCGTCACCGACGATCTGCACCCGGCTGCCCAAGCCAGCGGTGAGCTGCTGCCAGCCGTCCCAGTCGTCCTCAGCCAGCGGGTCTTCGAGCGAGACGATCGGATAGGCCGTCGAGCCAGCGCTCGTACACCGCCGTCATGTCGGCGGCCGACTTGACCGAGCCCTCGAAGCTGTAGCCCTCAGCGCTGTAAAACTCGCTGGCCGCCGCGTCGATCGCCAGCGCGATGTCGACGCCGGCGTCAGGCCGGTCTTGCCGATCGCTTCCATGATCAGGTCGAGCGCGGCCTGGTTGTGCTCCAGGTCGGGAGCGAAGCCGCCCTCGTCGCCGACGCCGGTGTTCAGGTGATGCTGCTTGAGCACCGCCTTCAGCGCGTGGTAAGTCTCGGCGCCCCAGCGCAGCGCGTCGGAGAACGTGCTCGCGCCGATCGGCGCGATCATGAACTCCTGGATGTCGACGTTGGTGTCCGCGTGGGCACCGCCGTTGAGGATGTTCATCATCGGTACCGGCAGCAGGTGGGCGTTGGGGCCGCCGAGGTAGCGGAACAGCGGCAGGTCGGCCGACTGGGCGGCGGCCCGCGCCACCGCGAGGCTGACGCCGAGGATCGCGTTGGCGCCGAGCCTGGACTTGTCCGGCGTGCCGTCGAGGTCGATCATCGCGAAGTCGATCAGGCGCTGGTCGCCGGCGTCCTCGCCGAGCAGCTCAGGCTCGATCTCCTCGATGACCGCGGCCACGGCCTTCTGGACGCCCTTGCCGCCGTATTCGGCGTCGCCGTCGCGCAGCTCGACCGCCTCGAACGCGCCGGTCGACGCGCCGGATGGGACGGCCGCTCGGCTGTGCGTGAGGTCATCAAGTACGACTTCGACCTCGACGGTTGGGTTGCCACGCGAATCCAGGATCTGCCTGGCATGGATGGCTTCGATCGACGGCACGCAATTCTCCCCGCCGCTAGGCTGATTGCACCAGTACGCGAGCCTACCGAACGAAGCGGGCGGCTCGGCCCGGCACGCCGGAAATGGCGACTGCCCGCAGGGAATCTGCGCGGCTCACAACTGCGAGATTCACAGAACGCGACTCGCAACCGCAAAAATCACAGACCGTGACTCACATCCAGCCGAAGCACAGAAGTCATGCCAAGCACAGAAGGCAGGAATCCCCCTGCGCCGGCCGCGCCTTTAGTATCCTCGGGCGGCGACCTGATCCACGATCGCCTTAGCTTCCCGCAGGCCCACCCCGGTGAGCTGACGATACTGCTTGATGGCCTCAACGAGCCTGCCGGAGGTGGCAAGCATCACGATATTCTCAGGGATTCCGGGACCTGGAACGCCGTCAGTCGGATAGATGCCGCGAGCCTGCGCGGCGACCTGTCCTACCGAGTCGAACACCGGGGCCTGGAATGGATCGCCCGGAGCCGCGCCAGTCGCGGCCAGGGCCTGCTCCAGGCTGGCAATGCGGTCCGTCAGGTCCTGCAGAATCGGCCGCAGGTCCCCCCACTGAACTTCGTCACTCATCGCAACCATCCTGTTCTGCATGCCTTGCGGACCATTGATCAATAATGCAGCCTCGGTCAAGGCGCAAGAACCGGCCACGGGCTCAGGGTCCTGTATTCGCCTCGGAGCCGGTGCCGAACGCGTTGGCCGCGGCCTGAACCTGGGCGACGTACTCCCGCCATGCGGCCTCGTCGACGTCATCCTGGTCCGGGCCGCCTTTCCCGTCAATGAGTTCCCGGATGATGTCCGCGTGGCCAGCGTGCTGGGCTGTCTCAGCGACCATCCGAATCAGCAGGACGCCGAGGGTGGTCGCCCGGCGATCCTCGGGCCAGTGCGCTACCGAGCCAGGTGCCTCCAGGCCGAGCGCGGAGATCACGCCGTCGGAATGCGCGCAGGCGCGCCGGTACAGACCGGTGATGTACTCGACGGACTCATCGGGCCTGGCCCACATGTCAGCGCCCTGCCAGATCGAGCCGTCCTCGATCCAGGACAGGCTCTCGGGTGGCGGGTAACCGAACGATTCACCCAGGTACCCATACTCGAGCCCGGCCAGATGCTTTACCAAGCCAAGGAGGTTGGTACCAGTCGGCGTCATCGGTCGGCGGAGATCGTACTCACTCAGGCCGTCGAGCTTCGACAGCAAAGCGGCCCTACTGGCCCGCAACTTGTGGTGCAGTTCCTCTTTCAGGTCAGGCACGGCACTCCCTCCGTTTTCGTGTTGCGCCTCGTACCAGAAGCAGCCTGGCACTCACCACCGACAATCAGGAACCATTCCGGTTCCGGCCACCCGGCCAGCCGCGCATGGATGATCCTGCTGGCTAATTGGGTTCAGGCCGCGAGGTGAGTCTGAGGCGCTGGAGGCGGGTGGTGCGGCGGTTCCGTGATCAAGCCCGCGACGATGACGCGGCCGACGTCGATGTGTGCCTCCTGACCGCGGATGAGGAAGGACTGCTGTCGCCTGCGGGAGGACTCCCGGGTTCTGGCAGGAGGGTTGTCGTCTGCGGGAGGGTTGTCGTCATGATCGTGGAGGGTTTCCGAGTGCGCGGAGGAGCATTTCCGGGTCCAGGAGGATTGTCGTGTCCTGGCCCGGTCGATCCTCCTTCACCCGGAAACCCTCCTGCGGGAACACGGCAAACCCTCCACCAGGCGCAGCCCTCGCCCCCGCGGGAGCGCGGATTGATGTTGCCGGACAGCAGCGCGTCGAGGCCGGAATATTCGAACTCCCGCGCAGGTGACACGCGGCGGGCGTCAGGGCCGTGACTCCCATGCGCGCACCCGATCGCTGTAGACGCGCGCGGCGTGCCGTAGCTCAAGCTCAGGATCGAGGCCGGCCGCGCGCGCCCTGGCCACGAGCGAGAACAGGTCAGCACCAACCTGGCTTACAGCTTCACCCTGATCGGCGCCCGCACCTGACGCCCCGGAACTCACGCCCGCGCCGTGCTCTGGCAGGGCGGCAAGCGAGCGTGGCGCCCCGGCCGCCTCCGCTCGGCGCTGCAGTTGCGCAGCCAGTGAGAGCGCGGGCTGACCCATGGGCACGCCATCAAGCGCCGAGGGTGCCGCCTCCCCTGCCACTCCTGCTCCTGCCGCCGCCGCGGCCGCTCGCTCCGCCGCCTTGATCGCGTTCCAGTTGCGCCGGACCTCCTCAGGCCCGGAAACAGCAACGTCCCCGAATACATGCGGGTGCCTGCGCACGAGTTTCGCCGCGATGTCGCCGGCCACGTCGTCGAGGTCGAACCTCGTCGCATCGGTCCGCTCCTACGCCACCCTCGCGTGGAACACGACCTGCAGCAGCACGTCGCCCAGTTCTTCGCGCAGGTCAGCGAGGTTACCCCGGTCGAGCGCATCGAGCGCTTCGTAGGTCTCCTCGAGCAGGTAGGGCGCGAGCGACTCGTGCGTCTGCCGCATGTCCCACGGGCACTCGCGGCGGAGCCGGTCCATGACCTCGACCAGTTCCTGAACCGCCGACCCGGCCGGCTTCAGCAATGGGGGCTGAGCTGCGGGGCGGGGGTCGGCGTCGTGCCGGGCGAGGGTGAGGTAGTAGCCAGGGTGCTCGGCGTGACAACAACCGCGTACTGCGCGTAGTCGTACACGCCGTATTGCGGGTTCACCTTGATGCCCAGGGTCTTTGCCGCAAGGCACTGCAGGTGATTGGCCTTCGCGGTGAGCGCCGCTGACGCGGCCTGCGACTTAGGCGGAACGCCGTTGTCGAGCTGATTGTCGAGCTTTTCCTGGATGACGACCCACCGGCCGAGCTTGTATTGCATGTCCGGCGGCAGCCCGCTCAGCACCATCGCCTCCGTGAGCGTGTCACCCGACTGCTTGACGACCGATGACTCCATGCTCAGTGCCTTGGCGACTCGAAAGGCGTGACGTGGATGTGGCGACTGGCCGCGATCTGATTGGCGGTCGCGAACCGCAGCAGCCAGCTCAGCACCTGTCGAGACTCGTCCGCCTGCTTATAGCTGATCTGCGTCTTGTGCTGATACTTCAGGAAGCCAGCGTTCAGGTTCGCGACCTCGGAGGCGAGGTTGCCGCTGGAGACCCGCTGACCGCCGTACAGCGCGGCAGCGCCGAACTGCTGCTGCGCGCACCCGGTCACCACGAGTGCCCCGGCCACGGCGGCCACCGCGGCGGTGCTCATCTTTCCGACGATCCGCTGCACTACTACGCTCCTTCGCACGCCAGCAGCCTATTGCTGGCTGCCAGTCGCCTGGCCAGCCATCTGGTCACCGAATATCGCCTCGATCAGCTCCTCGCACCAGGCGATCAGCTCGCCATCACGCAGCGCGGGAGCCCCGATGAGGGACGTCGACCCTGTGCCGGTGCTCAGCCGCCCCGAGCCCGTTTGCCGTGACCCAGGCCGGCTGCCGACCTTGGGCACCGGTACGAGCATGGTACGCACTGTCGGCTTGAGCAGTGTCCGCGGGTACAGCCGCTGCACCCTGACCTCGCGCGACTCGGGCAGCTCGACTGGCGCGAACCTGATGTGGTTGCCCTGCTGCGCGATATCGGTCAGGCCGGCCCGCCGGGCCCTGGCCCGCAGCCTGGCGACCTCGAGCAGGTTGAGCACCGCCTGGGGCGGCGAGCCGAACCTGTCGGTCAGCTCCTCCAGCACGCTGGTAATGCCGGCGTCGCTGTCGATCGCGGCGATCGCCGTGTAGGCCTCAAGGCGCAGCCGCTCGCCCGGCACGTAGTCGTGCGGGATGTGCGCGTCCACCGGCAACTCGACCCTGACCTCGGCCCGTTCGGCCGCCCCGTCGCCGCGCATCTCGTGCACCGCCTCGCCGATCATGCGCACGTAGAGGTCGAAGCCGACCCCGGCGATGTGGCCTGACTGCTCGCCGCCCAGGAGGTTGCCCGCGCCGCGGATCTCCAGGTCCTTCATGGCGACGAACATCCCGGCGCCGATCTCCGTGTGCTGGGCGACCGTCGCGAGCCGCTCGTGCGCCGTCTCGGTCAGCGGCTTCTCCGGCGGGAACAGGAAGTACGCGTACCCGCGCTCCCGGCTCCGGCCGACCCGCCCGCGCAGCTGATGCAGCTGGGACAGCCCGTAGGCATCGGCCCGGTCCACGATCAGCGTGTTGGCGTTCGGGATGTCAAGACCGGACTCGACGATCGTGGTGCAGACGAGCACGTCGAACTGGTTATCCCAGAAATCGACCATGATCTTCTCGAGCGTGTGCTCGTTCATCTGGCCGTGCGCCACGGCGATCCTGGCGTCTGGAACCAGCTCGGCGAGCCTGGCCGCCACCTTGCTGATCGAGGCGACCCTGTTGTGCACGAAGAACACCTGACCGTCGCGCAGCAACTCGCGCCTGATCGCCGCGCCGATCTGCTTCTCGTCGTAGGGGCCGACGAAGGTCAGCACCGGATGCCGTTCCTCGGGCGGCGTGAGGATCGTCGACATCTCCCTGATGCCGGCGATGCCCATCTCCAGGGTCCTCGGGATCGGGGTCGCCGACATCGACAGCACGTCTACCTGCGTCCGCATCGACTTCAGGTATTCCTTGTGCTCGACGCCGAACCGCTGCTCCTCGTCGATGATGATCAGCCCGAGATTCTTGAACCTGGTCTCGGGCGACAGGAGCCGGTGGGTGCCGATCACGACGTCGACGGTGCCGTCCGCGAGCCCGACCTGCGTTTCGCTGACCTCACGGTCAGACTGGAACCTGGACATCGCCCTGAGCACGACAGGGAACGGCCCGTACCGCTCGCCGAAGGTCGCCATATGCTGCTGGACAAGCAGCGTAGTGGGGACGAGCACGGCCACCTGCTTACCATCTTGGACAGCTTTGAAAGCAGCCCGCACGGCAAGCTCCGTCTTTCCATAGCCGACATCGCCGCACACGAGCCGGTCCATTGGGACCGGCTTCTCCATGTCGCGCTTGATCTCGTCGATTGCCGCGAGCTGATCGGGGGTCTCGGCGTAAGGGAACGCGTCCTCGAGCTCCCGCTGCCAAGGCGAGTCCTGCCCGAACGCGTGCCCTGGCGAAGCAACTCTGGCCGCATAAAGACGCAGGAGCTGCGCGGCGATCTCGCGGACCGCCTTGCGGGCCCGGCCCTTGGTCTTCGCCCAGTCCGCGCCGCCGAGCCGGTGCAGGCTCGGCGCCTCGCCGCCGGAGTACCTGGTCACCTCGTCTAGCTGGTCGGTAGGCAGGTAAAGCCGGTCGGGCGGCTGGCCGCGCTTGCTCGGCGCGTACTCGATGACCAGGTACTCCCTGGTCGCGCCCTGGATCGTGCGGCTGGTCATCTCCACGTACCGGCCGACCCCGTGCTGACTGTGCACCACGTAGTCGCCCGGGGTGAGCTGCAGCGGATCGATACCGCCGCGCCGCCTGCTCGGCATCCGGCCGCGGTCACGCGAGCCGGATCGCTGCCCGGACAGGTCGGTCTCGGTGAGCACCGCAAGCTTGAGCCCCGGCCACACGAAGCCGCCGGTCAGCTCGCCGGTCGTCACTACGGCGACGCTCGGGTCGAGCGGCCCGTCAGACCTCGCCGGTGCGCGCGCCGAGTTCGGCGCTGCGCAGCAGCTCGGCGAGCCGCTGCGCCGGGCCGTGGCCCTCGGTGACCAGCACCACCCGCCAGGCATCGGCGAGCCAGCCCCGCACATCGTGCAGCACCTTGACGGTGTCGCCGTGGTAGGCGGTGGCCGGGCTGGCCGCGATCTGGAACGACTCCCTCCCGTCGGGTTCAGCCAGCCAGCCATCGTTCGCGGGGTCGCCCTGGGGTCGATCCGCCCAGGCGCCCGCAGCTTCCGCCGTAGCATCCGTTCCGCCTGAGGGTTCTCCGGTGCTGAACGGGGTGATGGTCCACCATCTGATGCCCAGGTCCGCCGCCGACGCGCGAATCTCGGTGATCGGCTTGAAGGCGGCGCCGCCCAGGTCGATGGGGATCTCGGCGCCCGCGGCGGCGTTCACCCAGGAGGCTTCGAGGAATTCCTGGCTCGTGCGCACCAGGTCGGACGCGCGCGTCCTGATCCGCTCCGGGTCACAGGCGATCGCGATCGCGCCTGGCGGCAGCGAGTCGAAGAGCAGTTCCATCCGGTCGGCGAGCAGCGGCGCGAACGCTTCCATGCCCTCGACCGTGATGCCGTCGGCTATCTTGCCGAGAACGTCACCGAGCCCCGGGTACTCGGCGGCGAGTTGCTTGGCGCGATGCCTGACGCCTGGCGTGAGGAGCAGCTCGCGGCACGGCGGCGCCCAGAGCGTCTCCGCCGGGATGCCGAGAGAGCGCTGGTCGGCGGCTTTGAACGGCCGGATCTCCTCAACCTGGGAGCCGAAGAACTCGACGCGGAGCGGGTGCTCCTCCGTAGGCGGGAACACGTCGAGAATGCCGCCGCGGACCGCGAGCTCACCCCGGTTGGCAACCAGGTCGACGCGGGCGTAGCCGATCTCGACCAGCCTGGTGACGGTGTCTTCCAGGTCGGCGTCGTCGCCAAGGTCTAGCCTGACCGGCTCAAGCTGGCCGAGCCCGCCCACGAGCGGCTGCAGGACGCTGCGCACCGGGGTGGCCACGACCTGCAGCGGGCCCGACCTCGGGTCGCCGGGATCCGGGTTCACCAGCCTGCGGAGCACCGCGAGGCGGCGGCCTGAGGTGTCGGAACGCGGGGAGAGCCGTTCGTGTGGCAGGGTCTCCCAGGCCGGGAAGTAGGCCGCCGCATGCGGGTCGGGCAGCAGCGAGCTGAGGGCGCTCGTCAGGTCTTCGGCCTCGCGCGCGGTCGCCGTGATCGCGAGCACGAATGGCCGGCCAGGCGGGCTCGGCGGCCCGTCGACCTCCTGGCCGCCACTCGCCAGGTTAGTCGCGCTGGTCGGGCTGTTCGCGCTGGCCAGGGCGCCGATCAGGACAGGCCGCAGCGCGGCGGGCGCGACGAGGTCGGCGTCGCTGGCGCCAGGCTGGGTGAGGTAGTCAAGAGCATCGCGTAGCTGCGGGTCGTCGGCAACACTGCCGATCAGACCGGTAAGACTCATCGCTGGTGCGTCCCCAATGCTTGCGTGTGGGGGGTGGTGTGGACTCGCGCGGGCAGCACGACTTGCCCGCGGCCAGGCTGGACGCGGGATGCCTTCAGTCTACGGGCTTGCGCCGACAGGCAGGGCCACGGCGCTAGTACGCTCTGTGGTGCTCTCGGGGCGCGGGTGCACTCGGGGGTGGGCGGACTTGCTGCCAGGCGCTCGATGGAGGAACCAGTGACCGCAGGGATTCAGGCCGTAGACGCATCGCGGGCGGCGGCGTTGCCTGCCCTGACCTTGGATGCCCGCCAGCTCGGCGACCTTGAGCTGATCTTGTCGGGAGCTTTCGCGCCCCTGGGCGGGTTCATGACGAGCGCGGATGCCGAGGCGGTGGTTTCTTCCGCGATGCTGGCCGACGGCACTGCGTGGCCGGTCCCGGTCACGCTCGACGTCCCGTTCGGCGCCCCGGGTGACACCGCTGACCAGCTGATGCTGAGCGATCCCGAGGGCACTCCGCTCGCCGTGCTCACTATCACGGAGCGAACCGAGCTGCCCGTGGCTGGGGCGGGCGTGGCTGGGGCCGGGGTGGCTGGGGCCTGGCTGAGGCTGGCGGGGACGGTGCGCAAGAACCGGCCGGCTGAGCACGGCTCGTTCCGGCGCCTGATGATCTCGCCAGAGCAGGCCAGGGCCGGGTTCGCCGGGGCGCCGGTGCTGGCGTTCGCCACCAGGGCGCCGCTGGGCAGGCGGCAGATCGGCCAGCTCAGGCACCTCGCCGGCCAGCTCAAGGCCCGGGTACTGCTGCTGCCGCTCGTGGCTGGCCCGGCCGAAGTGGTGCGTCAGCCAGAGTCGCTGATCAGAGCCGCGCTCGCGGCGGCACGGAGCCTGCCCGGCGGGCACGGTCGTGGTGCCGGTGCCGCTGGCATCGCGACCTGAGCTACCTGGCCGAGTCGGTGCCTCCGGCGCTTCTGAGCGGGAACTTGCCGCTTGCGCGACCGTGGCGGCAGCTTACGGCGCTACGCACTTGATGGCGGACGTCGTGGCGGGCTGGGGCGCTGGTCCTGGTGCCGGCGGTGGCCGGGGTAGCCTGCCCGGTGCGCCGATCCCCGTGCTCGCGGCCGGCGACTGGGCCTACGACCCCCGGGCCGAAGTGTGGCGGCCGCACGCGCTGATCGAGGCCGGCACCGAGATCGAGGATCTGACGGCTGACCGGCTTGGCGACATGCTGGACACGGGCGCCGAGATCCCCGCCTGGTTCGCCCCCGAGCCCGTGCTCCGCGAGCTGAGGCACGCCAGACCGCCGCGCTCGGAGCGAGGATTCGTGCTGTTCCTAACCGGGTTGTCGGGATCGGGTAAGTCCACGATCGCCCGGGATCTTCATGACCTGCTCGCCGAACGCGGCGACCGGCGCGTGTCGCTGCTCGACGGTGATCTGGTCAGGTCGCTGCTTTCGGCTGGGCTGACGTTCAGCAAGGCGGATCGTGATCTCAACATCGCCAGGATCGGCTATGTGGCGGCCGAGGTAGCCAGGCACGGCGGCATCGCGATCTGCGCGCCGATCGCGCCGTACGCGGCAGCCCGCGAGCAGGCCAGGCAGATGGTGTCCCAGGTCGGCGATTTCCTGCTGATCCATGTCGCGACGCCGGTCGAGGTCTGCGAGGCCCGCGACCGCAAGGGCTTGTACGCGAAGGCCCGGGCTGGGCTGATCGATCACTTCACGGGAGTTTCTGACCCCTACGAGGAGCCGACCGACGCGATCTTGACCATCGACACGTCGGTGACAGACCGCGAGCACGCCACCGCCTCCATCATGGCCATGCTGACCGCCGGCGGCTGGCTGCCGAACTGACGGGCTTGCTGGGCGGGCGGCGGGCTGGGCGGGCTGCGGGCTGGGCAGGCGGGCTGCGCTGGGCTGGGCGGGCTGGGCAGGCGGGCTGGGCAGGGCGGGCTGGCCGCCGGCATGGGTGCGTGCCCGGCCGCCCGCATGGGTGCGCGGATCGATGTGGTAGATCGGGTGTCGATTCGCTCATTGATGACCCGGTTCGTTTATTGGGTTCAGCTGGCGGGGTTAGCAGCGCAGAGACGTGGCCGGGCCGTCCGGACCTGGCCAGCGCTAGTCTCCGTGATCATGGCCCGGCCTGATTACGGAGATTTACGCCTGTCGGGGCTGGTGCGATGTTCCGTGATCACGCCCGCACTCGTGATCACGGACAATTAGGCCCGGGCCGGCCCCGGCGGGCAGGCACCCCGCCCGGCACAGCCAGCACCACCCGCGCCACCAGCCTCAGACTCACCCCCGCAGCCCGAACCCAAATAAGCCAACGGGGTCATTGATGCGTCCGGGCGAGGACTCAGCTAGTCGTCGTCCTCGGCCTTCGTGCCCGCGTCCATCTGCTCGCGGAAATTGGTCACCTTGCGGCCGATAGCGCCTGCCATCGCGGTGCGTTGCGAATTCAGCGCGAAGTAGCTGACGATGCCACTGATCAAGATCGCTAGCGCGAGCAGCAGAAAACCGCGCGCGCCGGCGACGAACAGCAAGCCGAAAACGACAGCGAACAGAGCCAGCCTGAGTACCGTGTAAAAGAGCGTCGGTCGCACGCGTGTCAGCGTACTCGGGTGGCTGCGGTACTCGGCGGGCCGCGGTACTCGGCGGGCGCGGCTGCGATGACGGGGCTGAGCCGGGCACGGGGGCACCGGGCACGGGACCGGGCACCGCTAGCCGGCTGACGGCGCGCGCTTGGTGCTTTTTTCTGGTGTGGTCAGCACAGTGGCCAGGAGTCGCGGGTCGACGTTGCCGCCGGACAAGATCGCGACCGCGTGGCTGGCCTCCGGCAGTTGGCTGCCTCGGAACATGCGGGCCGCCACGGCCACGGCGCCACCGGGTTCGGCGACCAGCCGGGCGCCCGTGACCAGCAATCGCATCGCCGCGAAAATCTCCTCGTCCGATACCGTGACGATGTCGTGTACCAGGCTGCTGATGTGCAGCATGGGCAGTTCGCCTATCTGCTCCACGCGCAGCGCGTCGGCGATGGTGCGCGCTGTGTCCCAGGCGGGCCAGGCCACCCGGTGGCCGGCCCGCAGCGAGTCCCGCGCGTCGGCCGGCGAACTCCGGCTCGACTCCGACGACCAGGGCTGACGGGTTCACGGCCTTGATCGCGGCGGCCACGCCGGAGACCAGTCCCCCGCCGCCCACCGGGCAGAGCACGAGATCCACCTCTGGGTAGTCGGCGGCGATCTCCAGCCCGATTGTTCCCTGGCCGGCGATCACGCGCGCGTCATCAAAAGGCGGGATCGGCATGAAGGCATGCTCGCTGATCAGTTGCTCGACGGCGGCCATGCGCGCCCGCAGGTTGGGCTCGCACGGCACGATCGTCGCGCCAAGCTCTCTCGCGGCAGCGACCTTGACCGCCGGCGCATTGGACGGCACGACAACGGTGGCCTGGACACCGAGCATCGCGGCCGCATAGGCGACAGCGTGCGCGTGATTGCCGCTAGAGTGAGTGACGACTCCACGGCTCCGCTGCTCCGACGGCAGCGCGCTTATCGCGGCGTACGCGCCGCGAAGTTTGAACGCCCCGGTTGGCTGCAACGACTCGGCTTTGACGAGTATCCGCTCCCCGCCAATACGCAGTGGCACCAAGGGTGTGCGTAGAGCGATACCGCTAAGGCGATTAGCCGCTGCTTGGATCTCATCCACCGACACAAGGTTTGACACCGCTCCACCCTACGTGTACCTGTCGTGGTAGACAGGTCTCAGTCAAAGCGACCCACAAGGTTTGTGAGCAAATTTTTACGGAATCTAACGGGAATAGTGATCTATGTTATTAACACTATGATGTGGGGAGGCACGAGGCGAGTACATGCGGGGGGCCTAGGCGAGTATCAAGGAGAATCGAATGGATGGGCACAGTGATCGCCTGCTTACTCCCGGAGAGGTTGCGGCACTCTTCCGCGTTGATCCAAAGACCGTAACCAGATGGGCCGCGTCTGGCCGGATCAGCAGCATCCGTACCCCAGGTGGCCATCGGCGGTACCGGGAAGTGGAGATCAGAGCACTGCTCGGCATCAACGATGGGCCGACTGCGAACTCTGATTCAGGTAACTGACTCCGGCCGGGCACCTAGCCGACCGCGCGAGTCCCGCCAATGCGGGACCCGCGCGAATTGGTCCGTCGACACAGTATCCATTTCTGCGCCGGAGGAGCAGCGGGAATGGCAGGGTTCGGCTCGGTCGCGCGATTCGAGCAGGCTCATGATCGGCCTTCGCTATCAGGCACAGCCTCTATCTGACCCCACGAAACTGGCCGCACCCGAGATACGGCCCCCATCCCGGGATACGTCAGAGCCGGCTCCGATTTAGTGAACGTTCAGGTAGCCTCACTCGATTGCCCGCCCTGAGCTAGATAGTCAAGAAACTGCCGGCGCAGCCGATCATCGCCTTCGCGCCAGCGTTTCCTGCGCTCATCCATCTCTTCCTCGGTAACCGCACCATCGGCGAATCTGTCATAGTCCGCGTCTGCCGGACCGATCTCTACATAGGCGTCGCTGACCACCCGGCCGCCGCGCGCGGTCGCCGACTCCGGGACGAGCAGATTGCCATTGGGCAGTCGTATTACGTACATCGCCGTATCATCACCACCCTTAGATGCCGTACTTGACGTTGAAGTAGAGCATGACGTTGAGTGCCGCGCTGGTATTGCCGCTCACCATCTCTACCAGCGCGGGGCGCTGACTCGACGCGATAGCGGCGAACGCGTCGGCGAAGAACTCCCTGCGCCCGAGATGCCCGGCTGCCGGTGGAAGTCGCTGCTCATCCACGGCAAGCACGGCTCGTAGAGGCGGCCGAACGCAGCGGAATCCGACTGCCATTCGCTCGCCGACCCGTCGATGTCGTCGAGCGCGTGGCCGATCTCGTGACACATCACGTCGGGCGTTGGCGAAGGCCTTGACCCCACGATTACCTTGCGTTCGCCGTAGGCACCCGCGCAAACATCCCAGGTCGCCCGGCCAGAAGGCAGCGGCACGCCGCTGAGCGCACCCATGTCGTCGAGATCAGGCACGCCACCAGGCCCGACGTAGATCGCGTCGATCCGGCGACCAGACCGTTCCTTGATCAGTTGCGGCAATTCGGCTAGCCGGTCGACCGCCAGCACGATCTGTGCCGGAGGCTCAGTACCCGGGGCCCAGTCCCGGTGCACGATCGGCTCCAGGTGGCCACAATGGCGGTACCCCGGTGCCGTAGGGCCGGTTCTGGCTCGCGCGTACCAGGGCACCGCCGCCCGTGCCTGCGCGGCCGTTGCGGTGGTGTCACGAACAGCAGCCGCGCCAGATACTCTGTCAGCGCCCCTGCCAGCGACGACCGCGCTCGCGGCGCTCGGCGCTGCGGCCGCCTGAGCCGTCCGAGCCGCCTGAGCCGTCCGAGCCGCTGGCCTGCCGGAACGCCCTGCCGCCGATCTCGCGCCCGGCCCGGCTCCCGGCCTGGCGGCGGCAACAGACGGCGTCGCCGCACGCGGAGGAGCCTCCCTGATCGCGGCTCGCGCCTGACCCTGACGGCTGCTCAGCGCCCGCCCGAGCGCGCCCTGCCCGCGCTCGGACTGCCCGCGCTCGGACTGCCCGCGCTCGCCTGGACGCCGGGCCGCTGGCGCGGCACCGGGCTGAGCCGGAGCCGCCCCTGGCAGAGCCTGACCGTCAGGATGGTCTGTCCAGTAGCGCGGATCGGGAGCCATCGCACCGCCAGCCTGGTCGAACTGATCGCGCCAGGCTGACGTGGCCGCGGAGCCGCCTCCACCTGACCGGTGTGACCTGGCGACCCGGCCTGGCCGCGGCGGCGGCGCGGCGGCACTCGCCGCCGGACGTCTGCGGGGAGCTTCGGCCTCGTCAAGGTCAGGAGCATCGCCTGGCAGCAGGAACTGGCTCGGCAGGCCAGGCGGGCCGCCGCGCCCGCTCGCCCCGGCGAGATCGGCCCAGCCAGACCGGGGGGCAGGGCCGCCGCTCGCAGCGGGCGCGCTCCTGGCGACCCGCCGATGGCTGCCAGGCTGTGCGGGCGGCGCGGGCGGCCTGGCAGCTACCGGAATCTGACCCCGGAGCTGATCCCAGCCTGGCGCCTCCGCCTCAGCGCTCGCCCCGTTCGCCCCGCGGCTCGCCTCACGCCATGCGTCGTACGGTGATAGTGACCCAGCGGGCGATCCTGCTCTGGCTCCCGGCCATCGCCTGCGCCGCAACAGATCCAATAACCGCCGCATGACTGTCGCTCCCCGTACGAGGTTAGATCGTCAGGTTACGACGGTTTGCTCCCCTGCGTCAGCCCGGAGGCAGAAACCGGAACGAACCGAAATGCCTGGTCGGCTGGCCGACGAACCGCGCGGATTCGGCAACGAACCCGCCTGACCTGCCGCTACGCTGTGTCCATGTTGATCCTCGGTGCGCTATTTGCCCTTCTAACGGTCGGTTTCGTGGTGCCGTGCGTGATCGACATCGCCACAACGCCCCGCGACCACTTCGATGTCCCGTCCAAGCAGATGTGGCTCACCGTGACCGTGGCCTTCTGGGCGTTCGGCGCCGCGGCGTGGCTGCTCATCGGGCGGCGGGACGTACGGATGCGGGCGGTCTGCGACGACCTGACCGGCAGCTGGTCAGCCGGAACGCACCAGAGCCTGTGGTCACCGCCGCGCGGCGGCACCAGGCCCGGCATCTGGCCCAGCGCGAGCAAGCGCAGTCAGCAGGCCAGGTGGCAGCACCCGTCAGCCATGGGATCGCGCAGATTCCTCGCCCCGGACGATAACCCGGACTTCCTGCTCGAGCTCGCCCGCAGGATTCGCGGTGACTACGGCAACGCGTGAACGACCGGCCCCCGCACCGCTGTGCCGTTGGTGTCGGGCACCCCGCACCAACGGCACAGCGGTGCGAGCCGGTCTAGTTGATGCCCGCGTAAGAGTGCAGGCCGGTAACCCATAGGTTGATGCCGACCAGGTTGAACATCAGGCACCCGAACCCGAACAGCTGAATCATCGCCGCCCGGCGCCCGCGCCAGCCGGCCGTTGCCCGGGCGTGCAGGAAGGCCGCGTACACCAGCCAGGTGATGAACGACCAGGTCTCCTTGGGGTCCCAGCCCCAGTACCGGCCCCAGGCGTGGTCGGCCCAGATCGCGCCGGCGATGACAGCGAACGTCCAGGCGGGGAAGGCGAACAAGATCGCCCGGTACGCCAACTGGTCGAGCTTGGCCGCGCCGGGCAACTGCGCCATGATCCCGTCGGTCGCCGACTCCTCACCGGCGGCGACTCTCCGCTCGTGCCTCGCCGAGAGCAGGTAGAGCACGGTGGTCACGGCTCCGAAGATGTACATTCCCATCGCGACGATCATCGCGGTCACGTGGATGGCGATCCAGTAGGACTGCAGCGCCGGCGCGACTTGCCCGGCCGGGGTATAGATGACCACTACGTCGACGACCAGCGCGATCTCGACGGGCAGCAGCACGAACAGCCCCATGAAGTACGCACGGAACTTCAGGCCGGCCAGCACCAGGACGAGCACCGCCGCGCAGGTGATCGCGGCTATGAACTCGTACATGTTGCCCCAGGGCACGCGGTGCTCAGCGATGCCCCTGGTGACGATCGCGCCGACGTGCACGACGAGCCCGATGCAGGTGAGCACGAAGGCCGTCCGGAGCCACGGCCCCCTGGGCCACTGGGCGGGCCAGGCGGCGCCTGGCCCTGAGCCGCCAGCCTGGCTGCTCAGATCGGCGAGCTGGGAAAGGTCGGCGGGGTCAGCGCCGAAGGAGTGCTCGGCCGGATCAGACCCGGCCAGGTCCGCGGTCACTCCGACCGCGGCCGTCACGCCGACCTTCTCGCGCGCGGGCAGCACGTCCGCGCCCGCCCCGGCGGCCCGCGCCGGATCAGCCGCGGCGACGCGCCATTTACCGAAGGCGAAATCGCACGCGTACGCCAGCATCGCCAGCCCGTAGACCATAATCGCGGACACCAGGGCCGCGTTGCTGATCTGGGCCAATGCGGAGTTGACCACGGCTACTCACTCTCCCTTTGACTGCGCAAGAGCCACCGAATCGGTTGCATCAGCTTTCGCCTCGCCTTCCGGCGAGCCTGCCACATCACCTTCGGGCGCGGGCTCGGGCGTCGGGCTCGGCGCCGGCGCGGCCTCGAAGCCGCCCAGGTCCCCGCTCAGCTCGGCCGACAGCTCGGCGAACTCGGTCTCGAACCCGCCAGCCGCATCTGACCTCGTCAGGCCCGCGAACTCGACCACGGACCCGGCACCGGCACCGGCATGCTGGACCCGGACGAATACCCGCCGCCGCCGCACGAGGAAAGACATCACCAGCCCGGCCAGCGCCGCCAGCGCCGACACCAGAGCCGGGAACTGCCCTGGGTCGTACGTGATCGCCAGGCTCGCCCACTGCCGGTACCCGGTGAAGGTCAGCGTGCCAAGGCCATTCGGCAACCGGACCGACTGGCCAGGCGCGAGCGGCTGGGTCGAGGCATCGAGCCGGTGCATCCTGGCGGTGTCGAGGCTATAGACGGACTGCGGCTGCCCGTTGTCGAGCCCGAGGTTGCCCGCATAGGAGATCAGGCTCACCCGCGGCAACTCGGGAGCGGGGAACGCCGAGGCAAGGTCACCGGCCGGCGTCACGTACTCGGTCGGCAGGAAGAAGCCTGAGAAGCCAAGCTCCGCAGGGCTGGCGTCAGGAACCTTGATCACGCCCTCGGACGTGAATCCGGACTCTTCGACCGGGATGAACGGCACCGGCTGGTTGAAGACCACGTGCCCCTGGCCGTCAGTGACCTTGAAGGTCGGCGCGTACCCGTGCCCGATCAGGAACACCTGCACCCCGTCGACATTCAGCGGGTGGTTCACGCGCAGGTCGTAGCCGCGCTCACGGCCGCCGTACCGCGCGGCGTACTTCAGTTCGGCGTTGAACGTCGCGGGCTCGCCGCGCTGGGTGCCGGACGTAACGTACTTGGCGTTGAAACGCTCCAGCGTCAGGCTGAATGGCTGCAAGTCGCCGGCTGACACCAGCCGGCCCGGATGAAAGACGTCAAGCGACGTGGGCGTGTTAGACACCGTGTCGCCCTCGATCAGCAGCTTGTTGGCCTTGTAGCCGAAGAGGCCGCCGAGTGCCACCGAGCAGAGCAAGCCGAGCAGGGCCACGTGAAAGAGCAGGTTGCCCACCTCGTGCAGGTAACCCTTCTCCGCCGAGACCCAGCCTTCGCCGGTCCGCAGCCTGAACCGCGGCGGCGCGAGAATGCCCGCCGCGGACTCGAGTGCCGCGTCCGGAGGCACCGCCGAACCGAAACTCACGGACTGCGGAAGCCGGCCGAGGTAACGCGGCGCCTTGGGCGGCGGCTGCCGTGACGACCTGGCCAGCCGGAACGCCCTTGGCAGCACGCAGCCGGCCAGTGAGGTAAAGAGCAGCAGGTAGATCGCCGCGAACCAGGGCGCGCCGAAGACGTCGAACGCCGAGAACTTCGCGAGGATCGGGGCCAGGGTCGGATGCGAGGCGTAGTACGCCGTGACCGCGGCCGGGTCGATGCCCTGCTGCGGCAGCACCGAGCCGGGGATGCTGGCCAGCGCGAGCAGGAAGAGCAGCACGAGCGCGGTCCGCATCGACGTGAGCTGGCGCCAGGTCCAGCGCAGCCATCCGATCGGGCCGAACCGGCCCGTGACCGGGACCTGCCGCGGCGGCGCGGCGGTACCGGCGCTCACGACTTCTCCGCGAGTACTTTGGTGATCAGCGCCCGCAGCCCGTTGTAGGCCACCCCGCCGACAATGATCGCCGCGATCCGCCCGGTTTTGTCGATCAGCAGCGTGCTCGGGATCGCGCTCGGCGGCAGCGTGTTGTGGAAGGCCAGCGCCGTCTTGCTGCCCGGGTCGTTCAGGCTCGGATAGCCGATGCCAAAGGTGTGCTGAAACGCCAGAGCGGAAGCCGGCGAATCGTTCACATCGTCGCCCAGGAAGCTGACTGGCTTATGAGCGAAGTAACGGGCGAGCGCTGCAAGAGCCGGAGCCTCAGACCGGCACGGCCCGCACCACGACCCCCAGAAGTTCAGCACGACGATCTTGCCGTGCTCGGCGCCCAGGCTGAACTTCTGCCCCGTCAGCGTCGTGCCCGCGACCGCAGGGGCGGCTGGCCTCGAGCCGGGAGCGAGGTACTTGCTGCTGTAGCTTCCGCTGACGAAGCTCTGGCCAGAGCTCTGCTGGTTGTTCGCGGCGATCGCGCCGCCGGAACAGGCGGTGACGGCAGGCAGCACAGCGCCAAGCAGCGCAGTGCCAATCAGCGCCGCCGTGCGGGCGGGGCTAGCCCAGTTCGGGCGTCTGGCTGTCCGGATGCGGATCACAAGAGCGATCTCCTACAAGCAGTAGTACTGCAACCCATTGTGCAGGACGCGAATTCACCGCGCCGCCCGGCCCTCGGTTTTGCGGGCTAGGCGCCCGCCTTCCTCGAACCCGCCGCGCCCGAGGGCTCGGCGTAGCTGACGGAGGTGAGCTCGTCCCCCACGTAGGTCAGGCTCGTGACGCTGCCCAGCGCGCACTGCCGGCGGCGCGGGTCGTGCCACAGCCGCTTGCCCTCGGCGGACCGGCGGGCCACCCAGATCGGCAGTTGGTGACTCACGCAGACCGCCTCATGCCCGCGCGCCGCCCGGGCAGCGTCGGCGGCAGCGGCAAGCACCCGTGCGGCGACCTCAGTAAAAGGCTCACCCCACGAAGGCTTGAAAGGGTTGCGCAGGTAGATCCAGTGGCGCGGAGCGCGGAGCGAGCCGTCCCCGACTCCCACAGTAAGTCCTTCGAAGTGATTCCAGGGCTCGATGAGCCGGTCATCTACCTCGGCTGGCAGCCCAAGCTGCGCAGCGATGGGCTCAGCCGTCTCGCGCGCCCGCTCAAGCGGGGAGCACCGCAGCACGGCGATGTCCCGGCCGGTCAGGAAATCAGCCGCGGCCTTGGCCATCAGCTGACCGTCTTCGGACAGGTGAAAGCCCGGCAGCCGGCCGTAAAGAACGCCATCCGGGTTTTCTACTTCGCCGTGTCTCACCAGGTGCACGACGGTGACTGAGTCCGAGGTCATAGCGCGCTCAGCCTACCGGGTTGGCCCCCTGATCAGGACAAGCCGGATACAGTTGCGCGATACTGTCCCGGCCGCGAACTGTGCGGGGTATGCGTTGAGTCCGACCGCCATCGCCTTGATCCTTGTCGCTGCCGTCGCTCATGCCAGCTGGAACCTGTTCAGCAAGCAAGCGGCCGTGACCGGAGCGGTTGCCTTCCTGTGGCTGCTCGCCGCGGGCGCCACGGTCGCCTACGTGCCGGTCGTAGCCGGTGACGTGCTCATCAGCCCCCCGCGGCTCACCGGCCTGTCCTTCGTATTCCTGGTCGGCACGGGCGTGCTCCAGTCGGCCTACTTCCTGTTCCTCCAGCTCGGCTACGGGCTCGGCGACCTATCTGTCGTCTACCCGGTCGGCCGGGGTACCGGAGCGCTGCTCGCCGCCCTTGGCGGTATCTCGCTGCTCGGCGAACGGCCTGGTCCCGTCGCCATCGCCGGCATCGCCGCGATCATCGGCGGCGTGGTGCTCGTCGGAATGCCGGGAGCCGCCGGCCAGCAGCGGCCGAACGCCAAGGCGGTTTCGTTCGCTCTCGTGACCGGGCTGTTCGTCGCCTCGTACACGATCTGGGATAAATACGCGGTCGGGACCTTGCATACGCCGCCGATCCTCCAGGGCTACGCCGCCTTCCCGGTCATGGCGATCGTCTTCACGCCCGTAGTGGCGCGCGACCGTCACCGCGTCGCGCAGGTCTGGCGCGAGTTCCGCCCCCAGGTCACCGGCGCCGCGCTGCTCGCGCCGCTCGCCTACATGCTGGTACTGGCGGCGCTCAGCTTCACCGCGGTGAGCGCTGTGGCGCCGGCCCGGGAGGTCAGCGTCCTGTTCGGGGTGCTGCTCGGCGGGCGCCTGCTCGGCGAGACCGGCCTTGCCAGGCGGCTATGCGGAGCCGCCGCGATCGTCGCCGGCATTATCGCAATCGCTATCGGCTAACACCCCTTTCCCCCGCGAATATCAGTATTTCCCGTGGGTTCAGGCCGGGCGAACCAGCCAATGCGCCGCCCCACGGGCAGAACAAGAAAAAGGGATGGGATATGCAACGTCGTCATAAAAGGCTGTCCGGCGCCGTCACCACTGATGTACACGTTTACGGCTGGGGCACCCCCGCTGCTGTCGGCACGACAGCGGGGTGCCCCAGTTGCGGTGCCCTCAGGAGATCTCGATGTAGCGCTGCCGCTCCCCGATGACTTCCTTGATCTTGCGCACCCTGGCCTCGTAGCCGGGAACGTCAAGCTCGTCGAGCGCGGTCACCTGCTCGAGATCTCTCGCCAGCACGTCAGACTCGCCGACCATGGTCCAGTCGAACTGCATCAGCTCATCCAGGCCTGCCCGGCGCACCCGGTCCCAGACCTTGTCGGTGTTGAGTACCGGCAGGCCCTTGACCGCGGTCGCGACGTCGTCGATCGCCCGGATCAGCCGTTCGGCCTGCCGGATCGGCTCCATCACCGCGGCAGGCGGGAACGGCTGTTCCCTGGTCGACGGCGGCACCCGGTCAGCGCGCCACCTGCTGATCAGCTCGCGGACGTACGCCGACGCCTCGCCAAGACCGCGGCCGACCCGCTGCCTGACCAGCTGGTCATCGGAGCGCAAGCGCCCCTTCTCGGTATAGACGTCGGTAGCGAGCAGGCCGCGCAGCCGGTCGGCGAGACTGTCGGGCATCGCGGCTAGTTCCCTTGCGCGGCGAGCGCACCCGGCGCGGCACTCCCGCCAGACGCCGCGCCGTCCGCGAGCCTGGGCATCCCGGGGAGCGGCATGCCGAACGGAGCGAGCCCGATGTTGAAGGGCTCGCCCACCGCCATGTTCGGGGCCGACACCAGGCCGCGCTCAGCCATCTTCATCGCCACGTAATAGCGGACGGCCTCCATCTCCGACAGGCCGAACGCGCGCAGCGAGATCAGCTCGCGCATCCGCTCGTCGCGCGGCTTGATCAGCACCTTGACGTCGTTCAGCGTGATGCCGTAGGTCGACAGGAAGTCCTGCAGGTGCCCGCGCACCAGCTCGGTGATCTCGTGAATCCGCTCGTTGACCTGCTCAAGCGGGGTCACCTGGACGAGCTGATTGATCGCCTGCCCGAGCACAGGCCCGGCGTAGGCGTTGAGCGCATCGGTGGTAAGGAAGTGCCCCTGGTAGGGCATGTGGGTCACGAGCTTGACCGCGTCTTCCTTGGTGTCGACATGCACGTAATAGTCCACGTCGTAGACGAGCTCGGCGAGCTCGCGTGACAGCGCGAGGCCCTCGGACCTGGCGACGCTCTTGGCCGCTGACACGAATAGCGCCTCGTACTGCCATGGCGACTGGCCGCTGTAGAACGCCTGCTGGATGCTGCCCATGATCGGCCGGTCCGTGGTCTGCACCGGATACTGGCCGCCTTCGTAGACGTTGAAGATGGCACCGCGCGACTTGAGCACGCAGAAGTGGTTGCTCTCGACGGTGAGCAGGCTCCCGTTCACGATGTCATTGCTGGGGTGGTGGTACATCAGGATGCCCGGTCCCATCACTTCAGTGCCATCGGGCGCCAGCGTGCTAATGACGTTGCGAATAGCCATGATCTGCCCCTTTTGCTATACCCCCGGAACCGCCAGTTTGGCGGCCCTTAGACATACTGGCAGATCAGCGCCCAAAATCCGACGTGGTCGGATCAGCGACGTGGTCAGTGATGCGGCCCGGTCAGCGCAGAGCCGCCGCGGCCGCGTCCGCCGCGGCGGGAAGCGCCGCGGCGATCCGCCCGAGCGCGGCATCATCGTGGGCCGCTGAGACAAACCACGCCTCGAATGGCGATGGCGGCAGGTAGACACCGCCGTCGAGCATGGCGTGGAAGAACGCCGCATAAGCGGCGCCATTCTGAGCGCGGGCCTGAGCGAAGTCCCTGACCGGCTCGCAAATGCCGAAGAAGAACGAGAACAAATTGCCGGCCACGTTCAGCGAGAACGGAACGCCCGCGACGGTGAGGGCCGCCTTGGTGAGCTCGGCGACCGCGGCTGCCACCTCGTCGACCCGCTTGTAGACCTCGGGCGTGCATTCGGTGAGGGTAGCCAGCCCGGCGGCGGTCGCAAGGGGGTTGCCCGACAGCGTGCCCGCCTGGTAGACCGGCCCCGACGGCGCCATCAGGTCCATGATCTCCGCCCGTCCGCCGAACGCGGCGGCGGGCAGCCCGCCGCCCATGACCTTCCCGAAGGTCATCAGGTCTCCGGCTACTCCCTCGCGGCCGTACCAGCCCGACCGCGTGACCCGGAAACCGGTCAGCACCTCGTCCATGATCAGCAGCGCGCCGTGCTCTCCGCAGAGCGCGGCGAGCAGTTCGTTGAAGCCCGACCGAGGGCGGTACCACGCCCATGTTGGCCGGGCACGCCTCGGTGATCACGCACGCGATGTCGCCGCCATTCTCGGCGAACGCCTGCCTGACCGCTTCGCCGTCGTTATAGGGCAGCACGATGGTGTCCGCCGTGACCGCGCCGGTGACCCCGGGCGAATCAGGCAGGCCGAAAGTCGCCACGCCCGACCCGGCGGCCGCCAGGAGCGCGTCGACGTGACCGTGATAGCAGCCGGCGAACTTCACCACCAGGCGCTTGCCGGTGTAAGCGCGCGCCAGCCGCAGTGCCGACATCGTCGCCTCGGTACCGGAATTGACCAGCCTGATCCGCTCAGCTGGCGTGCGGGCGACAATCTCCTCGGCCAGCGCGACCTCTCCTGGCGTCACGGTGCCGAACGAGGTCCCCAGGCTCACAGCGCCGCGCAGCGCGGCGAGCACCGCCGGATGCGCGTGCCCGAGGATCATCGGCCCCCAGGAGCAGACCAGGTCCACGTAGCTCTTGCCGCTGACGTCGATCAGGTAGGGCCCGTCGCCGCTGGCCATGAAGACAGGCGTGCCGCCCACCGCGCCGAACGCGCGCACCGGCGAATTCACGCCGCCTGGCAGCACCGCGCAGGCCCTGGCATACAGGTCGTTGTCACTCGGCCGTCATGGCGTTATCTCCTCACATGCATCAGCCAGCACTCCCAGTAGCCGCAACGCGTCAGGAAGCTCACGGGTGCCAGGCTCGGCCAGCCACCTCGCGGTCACCCCGTTGCCCAGCGGCGACGGCGGCGCGACCACATAGCTGTCCCGGCAGTGCCAGCGCAGCCCGCTCACCTCTGGTACCACGTCAGGTTGACAGTCGAGACGGCAGGACCACCACTCGTCCTCGTCCAGGGCCGCCCTGGTGGCCACGAAGAACAGGGTACGGTCACCCGAGCCGATCGCCACCGGCCCGGGCGTGACCCCGTTGTACACGAGCCGCCGCAGCGCGATCGTCCCCGCCGCGGCAGGCACGTCGAGCACGTCAAACAACCGGCCGGTCACCAGCAAGATGGTCGCCCGCGGGCTCTCGCTCCACCAGTGCCCGACCACGCCGACGTCAGCGGTCGCCTGCAGCTTCCACGCGGGCGACAGGGGATGCGCGCCGGGCGCCGGGCACCCGATCCGATCGCACGAGCAGGCGCGGCCCGATCCCGCCTGACCGGGCTGGCCCTGCTGGGGGACGCGCGCGCGAGGCTGGGCGCCCGGGCACACGGGCCAGCCCAGGCTCGCGTAGCCGCGCGCCGCGAGCATCAAGCGCTCCCGCGCCTTACGGCGCCTGGCCCGGAGCACCGCCTCGACCATTCGCTAGCCTCCCCGGTGGCCTCGATTTTTATAACCCGGCTTGAGCACGCCATTAAGTGCTCTGATTGGCCGGGAGTAAGGCCGACGATACCGGGTCTGGGTGTTTCCGTGTTCAGGAGGATCGTCCGGGCTAGGGCTCGTCGCTTCGGCAGGCCCGTCAATGTCCCAAAAATGGCGCTCCCGCGCCATCGATGTCCCAAAGATGGTCCTGCCGCCCACCCGGCTAGGCGAGCCGCGCCGCCATTTCGGTGGCCCAGTAGGTCAAGATGATGCCGGCGCCGGCTCGCTTGATGGCGGTGAGCGTCTCAGCGATGACGCGGTCACGATCGATCCAGCCGTTCGCGCTCGCCGCCTCGACCATCGAGTACTCGCCGCTCACCTGGTAGGCCGCCACCGGGACCTGCACCGAACTGGCGACGAGGCTGATGATGTCCAGGTACGCCAGCGCCGGCTTGACCATGACGATGTCGGCCCCTTCGCCGACGTCGAGCAGGACCTCGCGCAGCGCTTCGTCCTGGCTGCCGTGATCTTGCTGGTAGGAGGCACGGTCGCCGAACTGGGGCGCGCACTCGGCGGCATCGCGGAACGGGCCGTAGAACGCCGACGCGTATTTCGCGGCGTAGGCGCAGATGGCCACGGCGGGGAATCCGGCCGAGTCGAGCGCCGACCTGATGGCGCCGACCTGGCCGTCCATCATCCCGCTTGGCGCGACCACGTGCGCCCCTGCCCTGGCCTGGGCAATGGCGATGGACGCGTAGCGCTCGAGCGTCGCGTCGTTGTCCACCTCGCCGGTCTCGGTAAGGATGCCGCAGTGCCCGTGATCGGTGTACTCGTCCAGGCAGAGGTCGGCCATCAGCACGGTCTGGGAGCCGAGATCCCCGGCCAGGTCGGCCAGGGCAAGCTGCACGATTCCGGCCGGGTCGTCGGCAGCCGCGCCGCGCCCGTCCTTGGCGGCGGGGATGCCGAACAGGATCAGCCCGCCAACGCCCGCCTGGACCGCCTCAGCCGCAGCCTTGCGCAGGCTGTCCCTGGTGTGCTGAACCACCCCGGGCATCGACTTGACTGGCTGCGGCTCAGTGATCCCTTCCTTGACGAAGAACGGCTGCACCAGGTCAGCCGGCCGCACGCTGGTCTGCGCGACCAGCCTGCGCATCGCGGCCGACGTACGGAGCCTGCGCGGGCGCGCGACGGGAAACACCACGGCGACCTCCCTCGAGCCTTATCTCACCCTGCTTATCGCATCCTGTCTATCGCACCCTGCGCCTGGCCCCGCGGCGGCGCTCGCTCGGCCGCCGGACCGGCTCTCCGGCCTTCATCGCCGCATCACGGATCGACGCGCCGTGCTCGGCCAGCGCCTCGACCAAAGCGGCAGCCGAAGGAGCGGGCGCGATCACGTCGACTCGCAAGCCGAACTCCGCCGCCGTCTTCGCGGTCTCCGGGCCGATCACCGCGATCACAGTGACCGAGTGCGGCTTGCCCGCGATCCCGATGAGGTTCCTGACCGTCGAAGACGAGGTGAAGAGCACCGCGTCGAACCCGCCGCCCTTGATCGCCTCGCGCACAGGGGCGGGCGGCGGCGCCGCTCGCACCGTCCGGTAGGCGGTGACGTCCTCCGCCTCCCAGCCCAAATCGGTCAGCCGTGCCACCAGGCCCTCGGTCGCGATGTCGGCGCGCGGCAGCAGCACCCGGTTGATCGGGTCGAGCACGTCGTCGTATGGCGGCCAGCAGCCCGCGAGTCCTTCGGCCGACTGCTGCTCGGCAGGCGGCATCAGGTCAGGCGCGATGCCGAAGGCGCGCAGGGCGGCCGCGGTCTGCTCACCCACGGCAGCGATCTTGACCCCGGCGAATGCCCGCGCGTCCAGGCCGTACTCCTCGAACTTCTCCCTGACTGCCTTCACCGCGTTGGCCGAGGTGAAGGCGACCCACTGATATCGCCCGGTAACCAGGCCGCGGACCGCGCGCTCCATCTGCTGCGGGGTGCGCGGCGGCTCAACCGCGATGGTCGGCACCTGCTCGGGCACAGCCCCGTAACCGCGCAGCTGATCGCAGACGCCCGCCGCTTGCTCCTTGGTCCGGGGCACGAGTACCCGCCAGCCGAACAGCGGCTTGGTCTCGAACCAGGAGAAGGTTTTCTGAAGCCGCACTCCTTCGCCGGCGATGGCGATGGCCCGGCCGTGCGCCGTGAGCAGGCTGATCCCGGCCGCCTTGAGGTCGGCGGTCACCGTGCCGAGCGCGCAGACCACCGTCTGCTGATCGGTGGTGGTGCCGTTCCAGGTAATGGCGAACGGCGTCGAGTCTGGCCAGCCGTTGGCGATCAGCATCTTGGCGATGTCGCCGACGCCTGTCTCGGCTCCGAGTACCACGAGAGTTCCCGAAGGCCCGGACATCCTGCTGACCTCGGAGGCGTGGATGATCCTGACGTCTCCGGCGCCGTCGGAGGTGAGCGGAATCCCGGCATAGGCGGGTACCGCCGTCGCGGCGGACAACCCGGGCACGATCTCGAAGGGGACCTTCGCCTTCGCGCAGCTCGCCACGTCCGCCGCACCGGCGCAGAACAGGAAGGGGTCGCCGCTGAACAAGCGCACCACCAGCTGCCCAGCCCTGGCTGCCTTGACGAGCTGACGGCCGTCAGCATCGAGGTTCGCCGAATCGAGCACGGTCGCCGCCGGCTTGAGCAGGTGCGTAATGCGCTCGCTGACCCACGGCGCGGCCACGACCAGGTCAGCCGCCTCCAGCAGCGCGGCCGCCCGCAACGTGAGCAGTCCTTCGTCACCTGGTCCGGCTCCGACGAACGCGACAAGACCGCCAGTCCGGTCCGTTCGGTCTAGCTTGGCGTCACTGGCCGCGATCTTGCCGGCCTGGCCTGGAGCCGGCTCGCCGTTGGCCACTAGCTGGCTCGTCTTCGTTCCCGCCTCATTGGTCACGGGTGTGGGGTTCACTTCGCATCGTCCCCGTTGCTGAGGTGTCCGACGGACACGTCTGTATATCTGTCCGCACCGCGCGCAAGCAGGTCATCGGCCACCGCCCGGCCTAGGCGCTCAGCCTCGGCGGCGGGGCCGCTGACGCTCGCCCGCAGTGCTGCTCCCCCGTCGGCTGCCACGACAACCGCGTCCAGCCGCAATACATCCGTCCCGGCAGCATACGCGCCTACCGGCGCCGAGCAGCCTGCCTGCAACGCGGCGAGCACGCTTCGCTCCGCCTGGGCGGCGGCCGCGCTGGCCTCGTCGCTGACGCGGCGGAGGAGGTCGCGCAGCTCTGGCCTGCTGGCCAGGCATTCGACGGCGAGCGCGCCCTGGCCAGGCGCGGGGAGCATCTCGCCGGGCTCGAACACCTGGCTGACAACGTCGAGCCTGCCGAGCCTGGCCAGGCCGCAGTAGGCCAGCACTACCGCGTCTACCTCGCCTGAGTCAACCTTCGCCAGCCGGGTGCCGGCGTTGCCGCGGATCGCGACCGGCCGCAGATCCTGCCTCAGCATGCAGCAACTGCGCGGCCCGGCGCGGCGAGCCAGTGCCTATTCTGGCGCCTGCTGGCAGGTCGGCGAGCTTAGCGCCGCCCGACCCGCAAAGCGCGTCCCTCGGGTCATCTCTGACCGGCGACCGCGGCGAGCGCGATCTCCTCCGGCTGCCAGGTCGGCAGGTCCTTGAGCGAGTGCACAGCGAAGTCGACCTCACCGGACAGCAGGTGATCCCGGAGCGCACTGACGAAAACGCCGGTACCGCCGATCTGGGCAAGCTGGGCTTTGCTCATATCACCGACCGTGGAGATCCCCACGATCTGCACGCGCACTCCGGTCCTTGCGGTCAGCAGCTCGGCGACGGCGGTCGACTGAGCGATCGCCATCGGAGATCGCCTCGTGCCGAGCCGCAGCGTGGCGCCGTTCACGCCTGATCCTCCTGCCATGGGAGCATGTCAACATCCGGACGGCCGACGGACTGCACCGTGTCCGGGTCGAGTTCGAATAGCACCCGGAGCGCGGTCTCGTAGGAGTCCGCCCCCGGCGAGTCCGCCAGTTCCTTAACCCTGACCGTAGGTCCGTGGAGCAGCTTGTCCACGATCCTGTTCATCGACCTGGCGATCTCGTCGCGAGTCCGCTCGCCGCAGTCTCCTAGCCGGCGGTCGAGCCTGGCTAGTTCGGTCTCGACCACAGTCGCCGCCTTGGCCCTGAGCGCGACGACCGTGGGAGCGACGCTAGCGGCCCGGTCAGCCTCCGCGAACGACCTCAGCTCCTGGGCCACGATCTTGCGCACCGCGGCGATATCCGCGTCGCTCGCGAAGGCCGTGCTGCCTGCCCTGGCCCCATCGCCCGCCCCGGCGATACCGCTCATGTCGATGAGCCGGACCCCGGGCAAGCCGGCCACCGCCGGATCGACGTCCCTGGGCAGCGCCAGGTCGAGGAATACAAGGTCACCGCGCTGACGCCCGGCTAGCGACCCGGCGACGGCCGACGCAGTGATCACGTGACCCGTCGCTCCTGTGCAGGTCACGACCAGATCGGCGGTCATGATCGCAGCGCCGATCTCCGCGAACCCGATGGCTTGGGCTCCGTACTTCTCGGCCAGCCTCTCGGCATTCAGCCTCGTCCTGTTAGCCACCCGCACGCTGCTCGCGCCGAGCCGGACAGCGCTCGCGACCGCGAGCGAGCTCATCGCACCGGCTCCGACGACAAGCACGCTCAGGCCGCTCAGGCCGCCGGCAGGCTGGCTGGCTCGCGGCGAGCGGCGGCCAGGCCGAGCCCGAGCGTGACCAGATTCTGGCCAGCGGCGTCGATGCCCGTCTCCGCGTGCGCGCGGCGGCCAGCTCGCAGCGCCAGCCTGCTCAGGTCCGACAGTTCCCGGCTCAGCGTGCCCTGCTGGCGAGCCAGCCTGACCGACTGGCGGACCTGCCCGAGTATCTGGCTCTCGCCGACGACCATCGACTCAAGGCCGCAGGCAACGGCGAGCAGATGCTGCGCGGCCCGGTCCTGATAATGCACATACGCCGATTTGCTCAGCTCGGCCGGCGACAGGCCGGAGTGCCTGGCCAGCAGGTCGCCGATCACGGCGACGCCACCGTGGAAGCTGTCGACCTCGGCGTAGACCTCGACTCTGTTGCACGTGCTGAGCAGCAGCGCGCCTGAGATGTTTCGCGAGCTGTGCAGGTCATGCAGCAGCTTGTGATGACCATCTCCGGAGACGACCGCTCGCTCAAGCGTCTCGACTGGCGCGGTCAGGTGGCTGAGGCCGACGACCAGGAGGCTCATGATCCCACCACCTCGGCTGCTGTGCTCCCGGCATCCGCATCGGGCGGGCCGAACTTGCCCAGGCCCTTGCGGCTGCCGTTGGACGCGGCGCTGGCCGGCGGCTCCTGCAGGTCGCAGGGCGGCCGCATCGCCGACCGGCGCTGCGCGTGGAAGGCCAGGATCTGCAGCTCGATCGATAGGTCGACTTTGCGCACGTCAACGCCAGCAGGCACGCTCAGCACGATGGGCGCGAAGTTCAAGATGCTGGTGACGCCGGCCGCGACGAGCCGGTCGCAGATGCTCTGCGCCGCCATCGCCGGAACCGTGATGGCGCCGATCATCACGCCGTAACGTGGTCACGACACGCTCGATCTCGTCCGTCCCGTACACCCGGTGACCGGCGATCGCGGTACCTATCGACCAGCGGGTCTGAATCCACCATCGCCGCCACCCGGAAGCCGCGGGTCGCGAATCCGCCGTAGTTCGCGAGCGCCCGGCCCAGGTTGCCCGCTCCGACGATGATGACCGGCCAGTCCTGAGTAAGGCCAAGTTCCCTGGAGACCTGGTAGATCAGGTAGTCCACGTCATAGCCGACACCGCGCGTGCCGTACGAGCCCAGGTGCGACAGATCCTTGCGGAGCTTCGCCGAATTCACGCCGGCCGCGGTCGCGAGCTCCTCGCTCGATACTGAGGGCGTATCACGGTCGGCGATCGCGTACAGGGCGCGCAGATACAGCGGCAGGCGCGCGATCGTCGCCTCCGGTATACCTTGCGCGGCCTTTTCAGACCTGGTACGGCGGGACATACGCCGGCAACTCCTGGGGGGAGGACGGGCATCGGTGCGAACAGGGTTTCCCGCGCTGGTTCTTGCTCCCACGGTACGCTCTTGTGAACGTTTGCACAAAGTCACACGGGCGCGACTCTCTCGCGGTGAGCTGTGGTGCTGCCGGGTCAGGGAGGGTTCTGGTCAGGACCGGGGAGGGCTGCCAGGCTCGAAACTCTCGCCTCGCAAGGCCCCGCGTTGTGGCATTGCTGGCGTTCCAGCCCCGCCGTTGCGACATCGCTGGGCCTGCCCGAGCCGCCAGGACAGCGGGAGGACCGACTTGCTGCTGTTACGGACCCGGCGCAAACCGCAGCTGGCCCGCTGACGCGGTGAACGCCGCCGGAGAGCCGCGAGGGTGCCGTCAGCCTTCCGGGCGGGAGACCGGCATCGTCAGCGCCTTGCGCAGCCGGGTCTCGTCCACCCGCCAGAAGTCGTGTTGCATGCCGTCGATGAATGTGACCGGGATCATGTCCGCGTAGTCGCGCAGGTCAGCTGGTGAGGCAGTGATGTCCCGTTCCGTCCAGGGCACGCCAAGGTCGCCCGCAACCCGTTCGATGACCGTGCGCGCGTCATCGCACAGATGGCATCCGGGCCGGGAGAGCAGCGTGACCGAGTGAGCGGCAGCAACTCAGGCATCAGTACCGGGAATCCTCGCCCCTGATATCCGCCCAGCCCTGGTAACGCGGCTCGTAGCGCAGGGCCATGCTGGTGCTCAGGATCGGCTGGCGCTCAGGATCGGCTGGTACGTACAGGATCCGTGCTGAGGGCCAGGACCGTGCTGGTACTGCGCACCATCCTGGTAATCCGGACCGTGGCGGGTAGTCGGGGCGCGGCTGGTGGCCCGGCTGTCGCTGGCGTTCAGGCCGCCGGTGGCCCGGCCGTGAGAAGCCGCGCTGAGCCGAGTTGGTGACCCCTGTCAGGTCGATACCCGACTCGCTGAGGATGTCGGAGATCGCGGACTCAGATGGCAGCGGCGAGATCTTCGCCTGCTGCAGGCCAAGCTCGATGACGTTGGTGGCCAGCACGAACGGGCGCTGGTCGGCCTCGTAGGTAAGCACGTATCCGCACCGCAGATGATCCTCATGCGCGCCGCGATCCCGGTACACCTCGTACAAGATGCGCTGCAGCGGGGCAGTAGGGACGGCGTGCACGATGTAGACCAGCGTGCCTGGCTCCCTCTCCCGCACCAATTCGACAACCCGCTCGGTCAGCCGGTCGAACTCATCGACCCGGCCCTCGATCAGCGTGTAGATGGTGATCTGGCCAAAGAGATCGCCGCGGGGCTCGCTGCGTTCATCGGGGTAAGCTTCCCAGTCCGGCCGCCTGCCGTGATCACCGCCGAAGGCCTGCGGCTCACCAGGCTCGTCGAACTGCCCGCGCCCGTCGTACCAGCCGCTCTCCGGCAAGCGCCCGCGTTCGTCGAATGGCTCGTCAAACCGGCCGGGCTCGTCGCGGTAGAGCCCAGGCTGCTCAGCCGGCTCCGCCGGATCGGCGGCCAGGGCAGCGAGCGCTGGGTAGCGGATCTCGGAGTTGGGCTCGCCGCCGAAATTGCCGTAGCCGTCGCCATGGCGGCCGCCCTGGTACTGATCATCGCCCAGGTAGTCGAACTCACCGGTCTCATAGCCGCGATACGAATCTGGCTCCCGGCGGCGCTGCGACCCGCCGTCTCGCTCATCGCCTGCGTCACGGCGGTTACGCTGCTGAGCCTGGCTGAGGTCCGCCCCGCCCGCCACCTTGGCCGCGTACCAGCCGACGCAGGCCGCGGCTAGCGCGCTGACCGCGAACAAGTCCTCAGGCGGCAGTGGCAGCTTGATGCCGGCGGCCGAGTTCAGCAGCACCGCGAGCCCCGGGATGACCACGATCAGCGCCGCCACCGCCAGGAGGATCACCGGTCTGGTTTCCTCGCGCGGCAGGCCCTCCTTCGACGACCTCCGCAGCACCAGGGCGAGCGCCGCCACGGCCGTCACTGCCGTGAACAGCGCGATGAAATCGAGCACGGTCACCGGCGCGAGCTGATAGAAGTCAGCCGGGTTCGCCCAGGAGGTGCTGAAGGTCGCGTTCGGGTTGATCGGATCGGTGCCGAGAATGACCAGCGCGATCACGCCGATGCCCGAGATAGCCAGCCGCATGGCGAACCTGGATCCCAGCCGCTGGCCCGTCAGCTCCACAAGTGCCAGGCACAGGCATGCGGGCGCGATCAGCCCGACACCGAGCTCCATGACGCGGAAGATCAGGTCGCCGTACCCGGCCAGGAAACCGAGGGTCGCGGCAGCGAGCCCCACGGCGAGGCCGAAGAGCGCGGCCGTCCACACGACGACATACACGCGCGGCAGTTGCGCGGCGCGGGCCGCGAGCACGCCCGTGCCCACCGCCGCGGCCACAGCGCCAAGCGCGACCACGATAAGAGCGATCATCCCTGCCTATGGTGCTGGACGTCCGTGGCTGATGGTGAGCCAACGCCGATGTTGAGCAAAACACCGGCACGAACGCAACTAGCCTGCTAAGTAGCGAGCCTTCTCCGGGCGAGGTTCGCTCCGGGTTACCTAGCGTACCCATTAGGCTCGGCTAGCGTGGCTGAGCTACACCTGCGACTCGGCCAGGGCCAGGTCGCGCGGCCGGCAGGAGGCCCGGGGGGACAGGGGATGACAAGGTCTGTTCGAGACACAGCTATTAGCGGCACAGCAGAGATAACGGCGGACGCAGGCTTCGCGGCAGCGGCGGCGGCCGTAGTCGATCAGCCGGAGATCGTGCCCGATCTCCATGCGGGGGCATTCTTCGACGTCGACAACACGCTGATGCGCGGCGCGTCGATCTATTACTTCGCCAGGGGCCTGGCGGCGCGCAAGATGTTCGGGGCGCGCGACATGGTCAAAATGGTGGTCGGCCAGGTCATGTTCCGCCTGCGGGGCGCCGAGAACGCTGACCATATTGACGCTGCCCGCGAGGCGGCGCTTGCCTTCGTGGCAGGTCACAAGGTCTCCGATATCGCCGCGCTCGGTGAGGAGATCTATGACGACACGATGGCCGACCGGGTGTGGGAAGGCGCGCGCGAGCTCACCCAGGCGCACCTCGACGCCGGCCAGCGGGTCTGGGTGGTGACCGCGACCCCGGTGGAACTTGCCGACATCCTGGCGAGGCGGCTCGGCCTCACCGGAGCGCTCGGCACGGTCGCCGAGACCGATGCCGGTGTCTACACCGGCAGGCTGGTAGGCGGCCTGCTGCACGGCGCGGCCAAGGCCGCCGCGGTGCTGGCACTGGCGCAGCGCGAGCACCTCGACCTGTCGCTGTGCAGCGCGTACAGCGATTCGCTGAACGACCTGCCGATGCTCGAACTCGTCGGGTACCCGAACGCGGTCAACCCCGACCCGCAGTTGCGGGCCCTGGCCAGGGAGCGCGGCTGGCCGATTCACGATTTCCGTAAGGGCCGCCGGGCGACGATGGCCGCGCTGCCGGTCGCCGCCGGCGCCGGCGTGATCGTCGGCGGTGTCGCCGCCGGCATCGCCGTACGACGGTTCCGCGTGGGCGAGTAACCGAAGAAGCCTCAGTTACCGAAAGCCGGACCGCGTTCCTCCAGAAGCTCGTCGATCTTGGACGCGATGGTGTCCTTGACCTTGCCGGCCAGCTCGGTGATCACGTCCTGGTCCTCCCACTGATCCGGGGCGAACCCGTCGGTGGGCACCGGATCGCAGAATTCGATGATCCACTTCGACGGCAGCGGAATGGCGCCGACTGGCCCGAACCACGGAAACAGCGGCGTGATCGGGAAGTACGGCAGCTTCAGCCTGGCCGCGAGTTCCTCCCAGTCGGCGACCATCGGGTAGATCTCCTCGGCGCCGACGATCGCGCACGGGATGATGGGCGCGCGCGGCGCGCATCGCCGTCCGCGCGAACCCGCCCCGGCCGAATCGCTGCAGCTGGTAACGGTCGCTGAACGGCTTGCCGATGCCCTTGAATCCCTCGGGAAAGACGCCGACAAGCTCCTGGTCCGCTCAGCAGCCGCTCGGCCTGCGCCGGATGAGCGGGTACGTGCCCGCTGATCCTGGCCAGCTTGCCGAGCAGCGGCAGCGAGTACACCAAGTCAGCGCCGAGCAGCCGCAGAGTTACGCCCGGCCGGATGCTCATCGAGCACGCCGACCTGAAGCATGATCGCGTCCAGCGGCAGCACGCCAGAGTGATTGGCCGACCACCAGGGCCGCCCGTCTGCGGGCACGTGCTCGATCCCGCGCATCTTGACCCTGAACCAGTTCCGGTACAGCGCCCGCGCCGCCGGCATCAAGACAGCACGGTTCAGCTCGGGATCGTATCCCGTCGGAGGATCGACGTCATAGTCGCCCTCAAGCCGCCGGCGCAGGAAGTCCGCTAATCCGGCCAGCCGGCCGAGCCATTCACCGGCTGACCGCTGGCGTTCGGATCGGGGTCGCTCATAGCCGGACCACCGCATCCGCCAAACCGGCTCGGACCGTCGGACGAGCCAGCACGGCCCGCCTGGCCAGCTCTTACTTCTTGTTTCTGCGCTGAACGCGCGTCTTGCGCAGCAGCTTGCGGTGCTTCTTCTTCGCCATCCGCTTGCGGCGCTTCTTGATTACTGAGCCCACGAAACCACCCTCGATCGATACCCGCGCGTAGCGGCATGCCTAACATCCGCCGCCCAGCGCGTGGGCACAAGCGGGCACATGCCAACGCCACAGCGTACCCCGGCGGCGGCACCGCCGGGGTACCGGCCGCCGATCTGGCTCGGGTTGGGCCTAGGGTCAGCCTGCTTCGACGAAGGCGTCCCTTAGGTACTGGTTGACCGCCCGCTCAGGCACCCGGAATGAACGCCCGACCCGGATGGCCTCCAGGTCACCGGAGTGAACGAGACGGTAGACGGTCATCTTGGAAACGCGCATGATCGTCGCCACCTCAGCCACCGTCAGGAATCGCACGGCACTGAGCGGAGTTGCCTCTGCTGCCATGGGTAACCCTCTCCGGCGCTCAGTTGCGCCAAGCAATAATTCAGCGCACCAGTCACGCCCGTATCCAGCGTAATTGGTAGACGCGAAAGGGCAACCCCCGAGTATGTGCCGGATTTGCCTAACCTGCGCCCAGTTCCCTGCCCCTGTCCCTAGCTGCCTCGATGGCCGCCAGGAAGGCGGCGCGCACGCCGTGCCGCTCCAGTTCCCTGATCGCGTTGATCGTCGTCCCGCCAGGCGAGGTCACCGCCTCGCGCAAGATGACCGGGTGCTCGCCCGACTCGCGCAGCATGGTCGCCGCTCCGTAAACGGCCTGCTTGACCATCTCGAGCGCCGTGCTGCGCGGCATTCCGAGCAGGATTCCGGCATCCACCATTGCCTCGACCAGGAAGTACACGTAAGCCGGCCCGCTGCCCGACAACGCCGTGGCAGCGTCTTGCTGCGACTCAGGGATCCGCAGCACCTTGCCGACCGGCCTGAGCAACTCCTCGGCCAGGCGCAGATGCTGCTCGCCGGCGAACCGGCCCGCCGAGATGACGCTCATCGCCTCGTCCACCAGCACCGGCGTGTTCGACATCACCCTGACCACGGCGGCATCGACCGGAAGCCTGGATTCGATGTACCTGGTGGTGATGCCGGCCGCGACGGAGATCACGAGCTGGTCTGCTTTCACGCTGCGGGGCGATCTCAGTCGAGCAGCGCGGCCATGTCCTGCGGCTTGACGGTGATGACCAGGGTGTCGGCGCCGCCAGCGGCCTCCTGCGCACCGGTCACCTCGATGCCGTAGGCGTCGGCGAGCGACCGCGCGCGGTCTTCTCGGCGCACCGCGGCGATGACGCCGGACGGCGCTATCCCGGCCCTGAGCATCCCGGAGAGCAGCGCCTCGCCCATCTTTCCCGCACCGAGGATCGCGATCATGGCTTGAGCCTAGCCGGGCGCGACCCGGATTCTAGCTACGCGAGCGGAGTGCGCGCAGGAAGAAGGCCAGGTTCGCCGGGCGCTCGGCCAGGCGCCTGACCAGGTAGCCGTACCAGTCGCTGCCATACGGCACGTAGACCCTGACCTGCGCGCCGGCGGCGGCCAGCCGTGACTGCTCGTCTGGCCTGATGCCGTACAGCATCTGGTACTCGAAGCTGTCTGGCGTCGCGGCGATGCGTCGCGGCGCGGGACTGCGCGATCGCGATGAGCCTGGGGTCGTGCGTGGCCAGCATCGGGTAGCCGGCGACCGTCAAGCAGGATCCGCAGGCAGCGGGCGTAATTCCGGTCGACCTCGGACTTGACCGGCAGCGCCACGCCGTCGGGGGCTGAGTAGGCGCCCTTGCACAGCCTGACCCGCGAGCCGCCGGAGGCGAGCGCCTGGCAGTCGCCCGGCGTGCGGCGCAGGTAGGACTGCACCACGCAGCCAAGATCCGGGTAGTCGGTGCGGACCTGCCCGACCAGGCGCAGGGTCGCCTCGACCCTGGTGTGATCCTCCATGTCGAGCGTGACGGTCGTGCCCGCGTCGCGAGCGGCGGCGCAGATGCGCCTGATGTTCTCCGCCGCTGTCTTCTCGCCGTGCTCGGGGAGGCCGAGCCCGACGGCGGTGGGCTTGACAGACACCTCGGTCCTGCCGCCCGCGGTCATCCCGCCGGCGGCCAGCAACTCGATCAGCGACACGTACTCTTGCGCCACGGCCGCCGCGTGATCGGCGTCCGCCGTGTCTTCCCCGAGGTAGTCAAGCGTGACGAGGAGGCCGGCGGCCAGCAGCCGTTCAACCGTGGCAAGAGCGTCTGACGCGGTCTCTCCCGCCACGAACCTCCTGACCACCGAACGGGTCACGGGTGCGGTGGTGAGGACGCGACGGACTCGCTGACTGGCCGAGGCGGCCAGCAGAACTCGGCGCAGCACTGAAGCGCACCTCCATCACCCGCGACACTGAGGACTCAGATAGGCCTGCCGGCACAGGTTACTCCTGCTGTGCCCGCATGCCGGCCGGCTCGTCGCTATCCGGCCCAAGTCGTCGCATAGCTCAGAGGAGGCCGCGCCGCCGGCCGAGCGCGATCTTGACGTTCGCGCCAGCGTCGGGTGCCACGATGACCTCCTGGGCAGCGCTGATGCCGGCGGTGCGCAGGGTCGCCGCGACGGGCACGGTCCGCTTGATCAGCGCGAGCGCGATCGGGCCGAGTTCGTAGTGCCGGGCCGCTGAACCCACGAAGCCGATGGCCTTGTCGTCGTCGCCGAGCTACCTGCTCGCCGTGCGCGGGAAGCACGTCCTCGCTGCCGTCGAGGTGCAGCAGCACCAGCCGCCGGGGCGGATGCCCGAGGTTGTGCACGCGGGCAACCGTCTCCTGGCCCCGGTAGCAGCCCTTGGTGAGGTGCACGGCGGACTCGATCCAGCCGACCTCGTGCGGAATCGTCCTGTGATCGGTGTCGGTGCCGAACCTGGCCCGGTGCCCGGCGATCCGCAGCGCCTCGTGCGCCCACATGCCAGCCAGGCGCATGCCCTGGGCGCGGTATTCGTCCGTCGTCTGGGCGAGCTGGCCGCGCTCCACGAGCTGGTCGGCGGCGAAGCCGAAGTCCATCACGACCGCGGAGTTCAAGCTGGCTGGGGTGAGCGGCCCCGCGACGGTCAGCACCGCGAAGTCCGCGCTGACATCGGCGGCGTCGACTCTGAGCATGAACCTCATTGAGTTGAGGAAAGCAATCAGCGGCTCGGCCTCGCCTGGCTCAACGTGAATCCAGGTCGAGGTGGCCATCATCGACCATGGTCAGGTGATGCTCGACGTGGCCGTGCGGGCTCAGGATCAGGGTCTGCGTCGCGGCGCCAGGCTCAAGCTGGTCGACCTTCTGGGTACTAATGCTATTGAGCCAGGTCAGGCGATCGGGTCCGGTGATCTTGAGCACATCGCGGTTCGATCGGTCGACGACCCCGGAGGTCTCGATCATGGCTCGCTGCTCGCCGTACGGGTCGCCGTAGTGCGCGGCGATGCCGACATCGGGGAACTCCGATCCGACCGCGCCGTCGGCTCGCAGTAGCGGGCTGGTCCGGTCAGGACGTTGCACGATCGCGCTGCCTCGCTCGCGGCTCTCCATGCTTGTAAGGCTATGCGGCGGACGGACGGCGTCGTGCATCGGTCACCCGGGCTGGATCTCGGTCACCTGGCCGTCGCGCACGTCGATCACGCGGGTGACCGCGACGTGCTCGGCCAGCCGGCGATCGTGGGTGACCAAGCAGCAGCGTGCCGTCGAACTGCGTGAGCGCCTGCTCAAGCTGCTCGATCGCGGGCAAGTCGAGGTGGTTGGTGGGCTCGTCAAGTACCAGCAGGTTCGCGCCTTTGTGCATGAGCAAGGCCAGGTCTGCCCTGGTTCGCTCCCCTGGCGACAGCCGGCCGACCTGCCGTCCCACGTCATCGGCGCCGAGACCGAACTTGGCGAGCAGCGTCCTGGCCTCCCCGGGCAGCAGCCCTGACGCCTCGCAGAACGCGTCAGCCAGCGTAGCCTCGGGCGCGAAGGTCTGCCTGCCCTGGTCGATCTCGCCGAGCAGCACCGACGACCCTAGCGAGGTACGGCCGTCATCGAGCGGCTGGCGTCCGAGCAGTGCCTGCAGCAACGTCGTCTTACCCGACCCGTTGTCGCCGCGGATCAGTACCCGGTCACCCCAGCTCACCTGCAAGCTCACCGGCCCGAGCGTGAAAGCGCCGCGCCTGACCACCGCGTCCGCCAGCACGGCCACGACATCGCCGCTGCGCGCTGCCGCGCCGAACCTCAGCCGCAGCTCCCACTCCTTGCGCGGCTCGGCGACAGGTTCGAGCCGCTGCGGCGGCCCGCAGCGTCGCCGCTGCCTTGGCGCCAACCTGCTGAGCGGCCTGAGCCCGGTGCTTCCTGATGTTCTTGTCCGGCTCTTTGCGGCGCGCCGTCTCGCTCTTAGCCGCCCGCTCGCCTGACCGCGCCCACTCTTTCTGGCGCCTGGCCCGTTCGGTGAGGTCGTCGCGCTTGGCCTCGTACTCCTCGTACTCCTGGGCGGCCCTGCGACGGTCGCGCTCCAGCTCCTGCCGGTACGCCTGGTAGCCGCCGCCGTAGAGCTTGGCCTCGCGGGAGTGCGGGTCGATCTGCAGCACCTGCTCAGCGGTCCGGTCGAGGAACTCGCGGTCGTGTGACACGACGACAAGCCCGCCGCGAAACGCGGTGAGATGCGATCTCGAGCAGCTCAAGCCCGACGAGATCCAGGTCGTTGGTCGGCTCGTCGAGCAGCAGGACGTCAAACTTGGCTAGCAGCACGGCAGCGAGCGCGAGCCTGGCCAGCTGGCCGCCCGACAGCCCGAGTCGCCGGCCGGTCGAGATCATCGGGCAGCCCGAGGCTCGCCCCGAGCTCAGCCGCCCTCACCTCAAGATCAGGCCCGCCGAGGGCGAGATACCGATCAAGAGCGGCAGCGTAGTCCCGGCCAGCCTTGGCCTCGCTGGGCCTGGCCTGGCTCGCGGCGAGCGCGTCTGAGGTGCTCGAGCATCGCCTGCTCTGCCGCTGCCGACCCCGGTGCGCCTGCGCGAGATAGGCCATCAGCGGTCTCGTCAGCACGCCGATCGCGTTCCTGCGGCAGATAGCCGACCGTTCCCGAGGCGGCGACAGTTCCCGAATCTGGCTGCACTTCCCCGCCGAGCACGCGGAGCAAGGTCGACTTCCCGACGCCGTTGGGGCCGACCACGGCGATCCTGTCACCGGCATCGACAGCGAGATCCACGTGGTGCAACACGACCAGAGCACCGTAGGAAACGCTCACGCCCCTCGCATCGAGCAAAGACACCTGGCCACGATAGACGCGGAACGCGATTTCGGCGCGCGAATTACTGGCCAGCTGACGTTGCTGGCAGCCCGGGCAGGGTCAAGGGCGGCCGGCGCGGCACTGGGCGCACCTGCCGAAGACTGTCAGGTGGCCCACGTCGGTCTGGAAGCCGTAGTCGGCTTCCAGCGCGGCGACCAGGGAGCCGACCGCGGCCGGCTCAAGCTGGGTGATGCCGTCGCATTGCAGGCAGACCAGGTGGATGTGCTGCGCGTCCGCGGCTAGGTGGTACCGATGGGCGCCGTGCCCGAGGTGGGTGTGCGTGACCAGCCCGATTTGCTCAAGCAGCTCAAGGGTCCGGTAGACGGTGGACACATTGACGCCGACGGCGGTCTGCTTGACTTCGGCGTAGATCTCTTCTGGCGTCGCGTGCTCAAGCTTCGTCACCGCTTCGAGCACGAGCTGGCGCTGCGGAGTCACCCGGTAGCCACTCGCCCGCAGCGTGTCATCCCACGTCTGCGCCATAAGCCGAGTCTAGTGCGCGCCCGGCGAAATTCTGATGGCCGCTGCACGCGGTGGAACCGCCAGTCCAAATAACCCCCTTGCCCTGCCGCATCGTCGTCACGTAACGTGCTGCCTAAGCGGGAAAGGAGGTGGTCCAACAGTATGCATAGTTGTCGGACTCGTGAGGTGGCTGTCAGCTAGCCGCCGTCCCGTGGAGCGCACCGCTGCCCAGGCGGCGGTCGGCGAATACACGGCAGACACCGAACCCCCGGGTGATCGGCCTCGTCCAGTCGGTCCCCGCTGAACTCGCCAGGTGGCGGATTCTGCGGGAGCAGCCCGGGGGCTTTTTCTTCCCCGGGAATTTGTCAGGCCTTAGCAGCACCCGCTTCAGCTGGGCCGATACATGCGGTTGCAGCGGCTGGCCAACCGCTGCCATGTCATAGGCATAGCCAAGATCAGTGCCGATCAGGCCGTACAGGCGCTTGCCGGCGGTCACCTCTTTCGCCGTAGAGGTGCGGACCACGGCATCGGTGATCATCTCGATCTTCGTGCCGGTGACCCGGCCCACGTAGATCTCCGTGACGCCGGTCGGGTGGGTCAGCAGCACCTCGACCTGGTTGTCGGGCTGCGGTCGCCAGAAGCCGACCTCCAGATGCAGCGGCCGCCCGATCGTCCCGTCCGGCTCGATCAGCCAGGTCCGGCTCGAGTAGATCAGGAAGGGCTTCCCGTTGTGGCTGAAGGAGGCCTCCTCGCCGAAATTCACGCTCTCCATCGTGGGATAACCCACCACGCCAGCACCTTCCCAGGTGCCAAGCAGGAAGCTCAGCGGAGCGATGGCCGGATGCGGCTCATACAGGCCGGAGTCGAAGTTGGGCGCGTTGTTCATTGGGGCAGCCTACGGCCGCTACCGCGATCCAGCGCGCCAGAGCCTGAGCACAAGCACCGCGCAACTCCCCGCGCCTGAAGCACAGAGCACGGTCAGCACAATCGCGCTAACATCAGCCGCCACAATGGCAGTGTACGGTGTGCAACGGCCAGGCAAGGGCAACCGCCCGGCCCAGCAAGACGGCAACGCAGCAAGACGGCAACCACACCAGGGCAGTACGCGGATTTAAAGGGTGCGCACCTATGGCAACCGCCTCACTCGTCATCAAGGTCACCGTCGGCAAAAATGATGCCGAACGCTGTAACCAGGCATTCAACGTCGCCGCGACGGCCCTGGCCAGCGGGGTACCTGTCTCGCTCTGGCTGACCGGCGAAGCCAGCTGGCTGGCCCTGCCAGGACAGGCCGGGCAGATCATGCTGGCGTATGCCACTCCGCTCGAAGACCTGCTAGCGGCGGTCATTCAGGCCGGCTCCGTGACAGTCTGCACCCAGTGCGCTGCGAGGCGCGAGATTACCGAAGACGACCTGATCGAAGGCGTCAGGATCGCGGGCGCCACCACGTTCGTCGCCGAGGTCGTCGCCGATGGCGCCAAGGCGCTCATCTACTGACTGGCTCAGCAACCGCACCCGCCCGCATTCGCCCGCCCGGCCCGGCCGTGCGGGTTGTAGGAGGGTTTCCGTGCGCCTGTAGGAGGGATTTCGCATAAAGGAGACTTGACCGCACTATCCGACGACAACCCTCCTTCATGCGAAAACGCTCCTCCAGGAACCCGACAACCCTCCCCCACACGACAACAGTCCCCAGCACGCGGGCGGGGGTGCGTCAGCTCGCGCCGGCGACGGCGGCCAGGCGTTCGGCGCGCAGGCGGCCGGTCCAGACCTCGTGCGCGGGCGCCAGCGGCGGCAGCGGACCCGCGGCCCAGCTCAGCAGCAGGTCAGCCAGGCCCGGGTTGCGTACGAGGGCCGGGCCGTGCAGATAGGTACCGAGCACCCGCCCGGCAAAAGCGCCCTCGGTCCCGTCACCATTGCCGACTCCGCGCACCGTGCGGGCCAGGGGCCTGACCCCGGGACCCAGCCTGGTGACGCCCTGATGGTTCTCGAAGCCGGTCAGCCGCTCGACCCCGAGCGACGGATCGACGTCGGCGACGATCTCGCCTACCCCGCGCTGCTCGCCGCGGCTGCTGCGGAGGTCGATCAGGCTGAGCCCGTCCACCGGCTCGCCCGCAGAGCCGCCGAAGACCGAGCCGATCAGCTGGTAGCCGGCGCACACAGCGAAGACAACCGCCCCGTCGCTGACGGCACCAGCCAGCCCGCCGTCCTTCGCCAGGCGCCGGGCGGCGAGCACCTGAGGCAGGTCCTCGCCGCCGCCGAGCAGGTAGATGTCTCCCTGGCGCGGCACCTGCTGGTCGGAGTTGACGCTGATCTCCTCGACGGCAAGCCCGCGCAGGCGAGCCCGCCGCGAAAGCATGATGAGGTTGCCGCGATCCCCGTAGGTGCTCAGCAGATCCGGATAGATCCAGACCAGCCTGAGCGCGCTTGGCCTACTCACAGCTCCCAGCCCTCCCCATTACGCGGACCGGCCGACGGTGGCCCTGATGTGCTGGAACGCGGTGTAGTTCGCGATGATGTCGAGGTGCCCGGGCGGCACCGAATCGATCGCCGCCTCCACATCGTCGACCAATTGGAACGGCACCTCGTCCGCCTCGAGCCGCACCGCCAGATCGACCTTGCGCTCCCCGGTGACCAGTACCCGGCGCCCGGCGAGCACCCGGTAGTCCACGTCCCACAGCCAGGAGGTGTCCCTGCCATCGGGTCCCTGCGCGTTTACCGCGAGCAGCACCGGCGGCCGGCCGGCGTCGAGCACGTCGAACGCCTCGAGCCAGCCAGCCGGGTTCTTGGCGAGCAGCAGCCGCAGGGTACGGCCACGCCGCTGCACGGAGGTGTACCGGCCAGCGACCGAGACCACCTTGCGCAGCTCGGGAAGGGCCTGGTCGACGTCGGCGCCGAACTGGCTCGCCACGGCCAGCGCCATCACGGCGTTCGACCTGTTGGCCCGGCCGGGCAGCGCGAGCGCGAGTTCGCGCACCGTCCCCGCCGAGTCGATCACGTTGTCGCCATCGAGTACCCAGCGCGCCGACGGCCTGGACAGCGCGCACTCGCCGCACCGCCAGCCCAGTTCATCGCGCTGCAGGTGCGCCCCGCACTCCGGGCAGCACCAGGAGTCCTCGTGCCAGCGCTGCCCGGCGGCGACCCAGATCGTGTCCGGGGATGAGCCGGCCGCCCAGGCGATGAGCGGGTCATCGGCGTTCGCGACCACGCGCAGGCCGGGGACCTGCCCGAACGCCTCCCGCCAGCGCCTGGCGATCAGCCAGATCTCGGCCGCCCGGTCCATCTGGTCGCGGCTGAGATTGAGCAGCACGACGACTCGGGGATTGACCGCCTTGATCATGGCCGGCAAATGCCGCTCGTCTACCTCGAGCACGGCATATGGTGCGTCAGGCGCGCTGGAAAGGGCCGAGACCAGGCCGCTTTCCATGTTCGCGCCGTAGGCATTGGTGGCTACTTCCTGGCCGAGCGAGCTCATGGCGGCCGTCACCAGCCGGGTGGTCGTCGTTTTCCCGTTGGTCCCGGTGACCATGACGATCTGGCGGCCCGCCGCGAGCTGCTTGAGCAGATCAGGTGCCACCCGCAAGCCGACGACACCGCCGATGACCGAGCCGTCGCCGCGGCCGGTGAGCCTCGACAGCTGACCGGCCGCCCCGCCAATGGTGGTCGCGACCCGTGCCCGGATCGGTAGCTTGCCCATGGCCGCCGATGCTATCTGGACGCCGGTTGTGCCGGCGTCACCGCGGTGAGCTCGTCGTCGCAGCCGACAATGAACCGCCGCGGCCAGGACAGTACCGGCTCGAGCCAGCCTGCCACGCCCATCTCGCCGGCCGCTTGCAGCAACTGGCCGCGATGGCTCGCCCCCACGGCCAGCGTCGCGAGGTCCGCGGCGAACGCCCGCTGGTCGTCCGATCCGAGCAGGGCTGTCCAGGCTGGCATCCGGTTGTAGTCCAATTCCATTGAGAGCGGATGCCTGCGCAACGCGCTGATGCGCTGGCCGACCTTGATGTCTGGCTCGTCCGATACCCCCTCAAGCTCGAACTGAAGAGGCAGCGCGAGCTCGAATGGATCGGGTGAGGGGCCGATGAGCGGGAGCGCGCGTTCAAGCTCGTGCAGCCATTGCAGTTGCGGTATCACCCAGCTGGCGCCTGGCTGGGTGCCCGCGCCCGGCCCTTGCCGCCGCTGAGGATCCGCACGGCGGTCACCGCGACGGCGGAAGTGAGATCCGCCGGATCGAAGTAGTCCCTGATCGCCTCGGACCGCCCGGCCACAACCCGTTCAATCACCGTAGCGAGCACGCATTCACGCAATCGCTCAGCCAGCTGCGACCACCGCTGCCGGAGCGCCGGCCGGCACCACGGGAAGCGGGAGTTCGTCAGGAAGGCGAGCACCATCGCCTCGGTCCATACCCGCAGCCAGGCGAACTCGGGCGGTCGGCGAGCAGGTCGGCCGAGCGCAGCTCGAGCAGCGTGCAGGCGCGCTCGCCGACGCAGGCTGCGCCGCACGCGCGCGACCTCCGCGCGGCCATCGGCGGCTCGGCAAGCTGATCGGGCGCGCGGTCGCCGAGCCCGCCGTATGGCACCCTGATCCGCACCGGACGGTCCATGCCGTCGGCAAACACCGCCGCAATACCCGGGGAGAACGCAACGACCTGCCTGGACTGTTCGGCGTCTAGGTTCATCGTGGCCCCGACCAGCTCGCGATCGTCGTGGGCGGGGAGCCGGTGCATGACTTTCAGCGCGGTGTTCTTCACGACGTCGCTGACCAGCTTGGCCGGGATCTGCTCGGCGATCACCAGCCCCTCGCCGTAGGCGCGGATCTCCGCGAGCAGGCTGGCGAACAGCTCAACCGCGTGCGCCCCGGCGCCCTCGCGCCCGGCCCGCAGCAGCCGGTGCGCCTCCTCGATCACCAGCACGTGCCGCAGGTGCTCGCCCGCGGCCCGCTCCTGCCTTGACCGGAGCCGGAGGTGCTCGACGATACGGATGACCAGGGTTCCTATGAGGAACGCCTTGTCCTCGTCGTTGGCGACATCCTCGATCTGCGAGGACAGCGTTCCTGCGCAGCAGCTCTCCGATGTCCACCGGATGCCCGCCCTCGAAGAACCGGCCCGCCGAGCCGGTCCGCAGTGACCGCAGCCGCACGTCAACGAAGCCCCTGACGTCCGCCTGCAGCTCGGGGCCGTAGCCGACCTCGGTGATCACGTCGATGGCGGCCGCCTGAAGTCGCGCCAGCGTCGGCACGGCGGGCGGAACGGCGGCTCCCGGCTGGCCCGCGCCGCTCACCGGGTCCCAGCCGCACGACTCATAGACCCGCTGCAGCGCCTGCGACATGATCTGCGGGAACAGGCTCCCTGGCGTCGAACGCGGCGAGGAACAGCGCCCGCACCATATCGATGTGCGCCTGGATCGGGTAGCCGGGTTCTGGAGTCAGCGGGTCTCACGGCGAGCGGTATGGCGGCGGGATCGGCCGGGTTGATCAGCGTCAGCTCGCCGCCGGGACGGCGATCGACGCGTACTCGGACTTGACGGGCTCGACCACCAGCCAGGGCACCTTCGCCTCGGTGAGCTGGCCGAGCAGGTGCTTGACAGTCTGGGATTTGCCAGATCCGGTGGCGCCGGTGATGAGGGCGTGCCTGTTCAGCGTGGTGAGCGGTACGCCGAGGTTGCCGACCTGCCTGTCCTTGCCGTCCAGGATGGCGCCGAGGCTCACGGCCGCCTCACCGGGCGGCTCGGCGGTCACGTCGAAGTAGCCGACGTCGAGCACCCGCACGCCCGGCACCTCGCGCCTGGGCAGCCCGGCCAGCGCCGCGAGTACCCCAGCCGTCGCGCTGAACGGCACAGCCGCGCTGTCCGCCGGGTCGCCGCCTGTTGCCGCCAGCGCATCGGCCAGGTCCATGGCCCGGTCGGGCCGCGCAGCCGGTACGGGTGCGACGTCAGGTCGATGGCCCCGACGAGCATCGGGGCGATCGACGTTCAGCTGATCGACGTCGGACGCGCCGACCAGGACCCTGACGTTCCACAGCCCGGCCTCGCGGAAGGCGTCAAGCTCGGCCGAGCCTGCGCGCGATCCGCTCGGCGTCGAACCTGGACCGTTCCTCGTCGAACCGGCGCAGGGCGTTGAGCTGGCGCGCAGTTCGGCCGCCTCGACGTCGATCAGGTCCGTGGGCTCAGCGACCACGAGCCAGCCGAATGGCCTCGCCATCAACGTCGTCAGCGCGGACTCGAACAAGCTCGGCAGCGTGCCAGGCAGCCCGCCGCTCGCGCCGAGCCACGGGGGCTGCTGCTGGTCCGGCCGGCCGTCTCGGCCGCGAGCGGCGGTGCCTGGCGGCCGGGGCAGGGTCCCCAGACAAGCTGGTCGAGTTCGCCCATGAGCGGCGGCAGCGGCTCGCCGCGCGCGCCCCAGGGGAAGAGCAGCTCGCAGGGGCGGGGCGGGGCGGTGTCGGCTGGCTCCGTTGCCGGCGGCTGGCTCTGCTGGCTCTTCGGGTGCGGCCGGCGCTGCGGTCGGCAGCGGTCCCGCGCTGGTGAGGAACCGCAGCGGCGCCCCGTGCGCCCCGGGAAAGCCAGCCGGTGACGAACGGCCGCCTGCTCTTCGCGGCGTCGAGCAAGGCCGGCAGCACGGAGGCGTAGTCGCGTTCCGCGGTGCCGCCGTACGGCGCGTCGGGGATGGCGACGACCCGGTACCAAGGCGCCCCGCTGCCCGCTCCGATCCCCGAGTCGCTGCTCATAAGCCCTGGCTATCCTCCTTCAGCATCAGAAAACGGTAGCAAAGGACCGGCCCGGGCATGGCTGCCAGCGCAAAGTGCACCCTGATTCCCGGAACTTTGCCGTTGCTACCGAGGAACCCGACTATCGACCCTGAGCCCCGCATGGCGGTCGCACCGCTGTGCCGTTGGTGTCGTGCCAGCAGCACCAGCGGCACAGCGGTGCGCAGACAGCTCGCCCGATCCGGTCACTCGCCGGAACTACAGGTCGAGCGTGCCGGTGATCCTCGTCGACGTGGCGCCGCCGACCCAGATGCCGCCGTCATCGCTCGGCCAGATGTGCACGCGGCCGCCGCGGCCGATGACGGTGCCCTGGCTGGCGATGTACGGGGCGGTCGCGCGGCCTGTACTCGTCAGCCACTGGCCGAGCGAGGCGTTGAGGCTGCCGGTGACCGGATCTTCCGCGGTGTCGTCGCCCTGCCGGAAGAACGCCCGTACCTCGAACGCGCACTCCGCGCCCGGCGGGTAGGGGCCGACCACGCCCACGTCCAGGCCGGAGACGGCGGGCCGCAGCGCGAGCACGGCATCCGCGCTGCCGAGAAGCACGGCCACCCAGCCCGGTCCGTTGTCGGCCCACTGGGCATCGACGATGCCGGACCGCGGCAGCTCGAGCTGTCCGGCGATCTTCTCGCTGAGCGGCTCGTCGACCGGGCCTGATCGCAGCAGCGGCGGCGCGGCGAAGCCGAGCAGGCCGCCTCCCGCCGGATCGGACCAGGCCGGCCGCGGCACTGCTGGATGATCTAGTCGCTCACTGCGCGGCACGCCGCCGGCCTCGAGCCAGGCGTGGCAGGTGCCCAGGGTCGGGTGGCCGGCGAAAGGCAGTTCGGTCGCGCGGTGAAGATTCGCGCCTGATAGTCGGCGCCTGGCCGTCGGGGGGTCGGGCAGCACGGAACGTCGTCTCGGACAAATTCGTCCAGCGCGCGAACAGCTGCATGTCAGCGGTGGTCAGGCCTTTCGCGTCAAGCACGACGGCGACGGGATTGCCGAGGAAGGGCTCGGGGCTGAAGACGTCGACCTGGCGGAATGGGCGCTGCACCGACTCCGAGTCTGTCATGGCGCGTCCGGCGTTGTCCGCGGGCTCGCGCGGCACCGATCATGGCCGCTGACGACAGCGAGCTGATCGCCGGATTCGTGTCGGCGAGCATCACGGCGCGGCCCGCGGCGGCCGGGTAGCTGATGATCGCCGCGCTCTGCGGCAGCCGCTGCAGCTCGTCGGGCTCGACGAGCAGCTCCCTCGATCGCTGCGAGGTCCGGCCGAGCGAGTCGTTCTCCCCTAGCGCCCGCGACATGCTGATGCCCCACGAGGTGCCTGAGTTGATCCCCTTGGTCAGCGACGCCGAGCCCTGCGTGCCGAGGAGTAGTTCTGCTCACTGGCTCGCTGATTTGGATATTCGCCGAACGGCGCGAATCCGCCCTGGTAGCTGCGGCCGCTGCCGCTGCCGCCACCCCGTTCCTGGCTGATCGAGAACGACTCGGAGACCGAGTCGGCGGTGCCGACGGTGCTGGTGTAGGAATCGCCCCACGTGTCGGTGAACGACGTGCCGACCGTGTCCGTGAGCTGGCCGATCACGAATCTGTGCTCAGTGCCGATCAGCTCACTGGCCGCCTTGGCGTCGTCGCCGTTGCCGAGCCGCATGAACGCGATGGCGGCGTTGCCGCGGCCGAGCCGTTCACGCACCGTGAGCGGGCATGGCCGCGTAGCCGGCCACCAGGCCGGTGCGGAGATCTCGCAGGCGTGGTCAGCCGGTCGAGCAGCGTCACCGTCGAGCCGCTCGGCGCCGAGCAGGCACATCGTGTGCTGCCAGGGCTGGCCGACCGGCACCTGGCGCAGCAACTGGGTGAGCGCCGCGACCAGGTAGGCACCGATCGTCCGGTTGCCGATGACGGCCGCCCTGCGGGTCAAGAGCGGCGATGCGCAGCGGGCTCGGCGGCAGTCAGCACGCTGTCCGGCGCCGAGCGCGTTCGAGGCTGCGGAGTTTCGATTCGAGCGCCAGCGCCCGCTCGATCACGACGCGCTCGGTGCCGCCGCGGCCGAAGAGCGCGCTGACCCGCTCGAATTGCTCGGCCGTGATCAGCCCGCCGCGCAGATCCGCTCGCGGATCACCGACGTCGGCGAGCACCCGCAGCGCGGCGGCGAGCCTGGTCCACCTGGGGATCAGGACCGAGCACGCCGAGCACGCGGTCAAGCAGCGCGCAGTCGGTGGCGTAATCCTCTGCCCCACCCGCATCGGCCGCCGCCCGCGGTAGCCGCCCGCGCCACGCCGCGTAACGGCGAGCACGTCGGCCAGGCCGGGCGGCCGAAGCCGGTACCGAGGTCGAGCCTGGGCAGGTCAGCTGGGAGCACCCAGACCAGCGGTCGCAGCCCGCAGCGGCGGGCCAGCCGGGCAGCTCGCCGCCACGGCTCCTTCGGTGAGATCAATGACCGTGACTTACGCCCGGGCGCTCAGCTGCGTGGCGGCCAGGTCGTGAGCAGGGCCGACCAGCCGGCGAGCGTGCCGCCCGCCATGTCGAGCCGGTCGATCCCCGCAGGCAGGGCAACGGCGAACCAGGACGGCTGGCGATCGTAGACGCTCTTGCGCCGCCTCCAGGCCCGGTAGTCGCTGGCATGCTCGCGGTGGCTAACGGCCAGCGCTGGCCGATTCGGCCGCACCGATCGCTCGACCCGCTGCCGCTCGCTGGCGACCAGCGCGCTGAGCCTGCGTTCACCTCGCCGCACCGACCGGGCGCACCGCAGCCCGCAGGTCACGACGGCAGCACAGGCGAACGCCGCCAGGGCCGGGCCCAGCAGCCCCGCGATCCAGGCGGACGCCAGGCCGGCCGTGAGCAGCCCGCTGGCGGCGCCGCCAGCGGCTGCGCCGGGCCGGCCCCTGCGGGTCATGCGACGCTGCGCGGTGACCCAGTGCGGGTCAAGCCGGAGTACGGCCGGCGCCGCGGGCCGCGCCGGAGCGGGACCTGGATCCCCGGCGGCCGGGACATACTGCCAGCCGACACAGATGGCGCCCGTGCTGGCCTGCTCCGTCCGCCTGCCCGTGCGGCCTCGGACGACCTGCGTGCTGGCCTCGCCGGGGCCGAGCTGGCTGGCGCTCACCGCACCGCCTCGAGCCCGCGAGCCTGGCCACCGGGCGCTGGACGCTCAGCGCCAGCCGTTCCGGACGGCCGTCAGCCAGCAGAGCGGCGAGACCGCCGATGTCAGCCTCGCCAGCGCTGCCGCGCACCGTGATGACGTTGACTTCGTCCGCAAGCCGGGTGGCCGCGGCGGCAGCCGTTGTGCCGAGCATGACCGCGGCACCCGTTCGCTCGCCCAGCGCGATCAGCACGCCAAGCTGCCGATCGTCGATGATCTCGCAGCCATTGATCCAGACCGCGCCATCGCCGCGCCATCCCGTGTCACTGCGACGCCCCAGGGCGTCGATCAGGTCGGCGACCGCCAGCCTGGCGATCATCATCGGCCGGCTGGGCCTGACGCAGGCCGCCGAGCTGAAAGTGGACGACCTCACGCTCGGCGAGCGCTCGGCTGATGCTGATCGCGCCAGCCGCGGGATCCGCGCCAGCCGCGGGCCGCAGCCAGGCGCCGAGCCCGCCGCACCAACGGCGCTGAGCTGCAACGCGACCTGGCGAAGGACCGTCCGGTCGCCGTCAAGCCTGCTCACAAGCTCGGCGACCTTACTGGCGCGCGGCCCCCGCACCCCAGCCAGCCTCTCCCGCAGCACATCGGGATCGAGCAGGCCCACGAGCTCGGCGAGCACGCCCGCCTGCGGCTGAGCGGAGACGCCTCGACTGAGCGGACGACTGGGCGCCGATGAGGGACAGCGCGGCGTTCAGGTAGTTCGCGCAGGCAAGCTGCCCGGCATGCTGCGCTCCCGTCCAGTCGAGCATCGCCATCACCAGGCTTGTGGCTCTCGCCGGGCTGGCGCCCGACAGCGGGTCATAGCTGCGTCCCCTGGCCGCCAAAGCGCCGCAGCGGTGCCGCCAGGTCTGTGCACGCGGCACCGATCGGATCGGCCTGCGGCTGCTCAGCGGCCAGATCGATGACGATGACTGTCTTGCGATGCTGAATCGCGGCGATGGCCAGGCTGAGGCCGGTCGCCGTCACCGCCGCGGCCGGCTCGCCCGTGCACAGCACCCCAGCCTCGGCTTCAGCCCAGGAAACCGTGGCGGGGCCGCCGGTCTCGCTGATGACGCCGAGACAGCAGCCGTCGGCTGTCGCGACTTCGCCCCGGCGCAAGGCCGCCATCAGGTAGCGACCGCGCAGGAAAGCGATCACGCCCCTGCGGTAGCCCCGCGCCGGGCCGTCGGTCCCGGCCAGCCTGAGCCAAGCAGCCTGAGCCGAAGCAGCGAGCAACGCGACGGGCAACTGTCCTGGCAGCCAGAGCCGCCAGTCGGTGAGTACCCGCGGCAGCCGGGCCAGCCGGGCTGGGAGCGTCCCATGGCCGGCCGAGACCGCGATCAGCCTGCTGGCGGCTGTCAGGAATCCGCCGGCCGCTGGCTTCACGCCGATCGCGAGCATCCAGGCGAGCCCGGTCACGGCGGGCACCGCCAGCCAGGCCGGCCGCCACCGGCTCAGCCGACCCGCGATCAGGAAGCAGATCGTCAGCGCCAGCGTGAGTTGCGCGAACAGCACCTGGACAAGGACCGCGATCACGCAGAGCGCGGCCGTTAAGTCGCTGCGTCTGGCCTTGTCACCCGGCAGGACTTTCAGCGGTAATTTGCGCCGGGCAGCATCGGAGACATAAGGCTGCATAGTGGCAAAAGATAGTACCTGAGGCAAGCCGGGAATGGCTCTTTGCGCGAGCACGGCAGACCGTCGTCAGGATTGCAGGAAGCTGATCTGCGTGTCATTGATCCCGGTAGCGTCACCAGGCGCGGCCTGGATGTCGCCTGAGCCCGCGGACTCGTCGAAAGCATCGCTGGTAGCGAGGACGGGCAAGTCGCCTGCGGGTGAGTCGATCACGATGCGGAACAGATCGGGCCGCAGCGCCGCGACGGTGAGCGCCGCCGGCCGGGCCGTAGCCGGGTCATCGAACCGCACAGTCACCATGGCCGCGGGCTGACCCGCCCTCAGCCGCAGTCCCGCGGGCGACCGACGATGGCGGCGGCTGCATCTCCAGGTGCAGCGCGGCCGGCACGCCGAGTTCGGCCCGGCCGCCCATCGCCCGGCGCCGCCGCCAGCGGAACCGCGAGCAGCAGCCGGACCGGATCCGGCCCCGCGTCCTGCGTCGGGTCCAGGCCGCCGACGTCGCTCCTGGTCAGATAGGTAGTCGAGATCGCGGCCGGATCGCCGTTGACCGACCAGTGGCATTTGATCACGCAGATCGTGTCGGCCGCGCGCGACGCCGAGCGCCCAGCCGATGTCCTCAGGCACTCGCCGCCAGGACACCTTTCGGCTACGGCAGGTAACGTCGCTGCCCATCGGGTCGACGTGAGCGCCCGAGCTTGCGGACGCCGTGCATCGAAATCGAGGTACTCAGCCGGACTTGCCCGATATAGCTGCCCGTCAGGCAACTGGCGGATCAGATGCCTGGCGGCGAGTTCCCTGACCGCCTGCTCGACCTGATTGGGCCTGACGTTGTAACGCCGGGCCAGCGCGCTTGGCCTCGGCAGCCGCCACCCGGGCTCGTGATGCACGCAGCGTCGCCGCCAGCCGGTCAGCCAGAACTCCCGCGACGTCTGGCTTATCGTCGCCGGAGTATGCCACTGGATGCCCTCCGCCCTCGTATGTAGTGCCAGCCGTCCGTGGATGGCTGGCTTGGTTCATCAGTTCTAGGCAGTCGAGTGTGACCGGAAGCTGAACTGCGGGTAATGCGTCGCGCAACGAACTCACTGCGAACGGTCGACGAAATTACCGGTCATTCGCCGCACAAAATCATTACGTAACGAGCTATATCGATCGATCAGCATGGCCGTGCCGTCACTCCGTGTTGCGCCGGGAACGCCAGATGATGATCCGGCCCGCGATGATGATCAGCAGCACGAAGATCAGCAGCAGGAACGCCGCGTCGTAGGACAGGTCGACCGAGGACTGGGTCGGTGCTCTGGTAGAAGTTGAAGATCGGATAGGTGAGGTAGCCGACCGGCGAATTCGTGAGCTGCAGCGCCGGGTTCTGGTCGTTCCAGCCCGCCACTGCGAGCAGCGGCGCCGTCTCGCCGACCGCGATCGCGATGGCGATCAGCAAGCCGGTAATGATCCCCGGCGTCGCCGCCTTGAGCACGATCTTGCGCAGCGTCCAGCCCGCCGGTATGCCGAGCGCCTCGGCGCCTTCCCGGTACGAGACTGGGCACCTGGCCAAGCGAGGACTCGGTCGCCTTGGTGATGTACGGGATCGAGATGATCGACAGCACGATCCAGGCCGCCGGCCAGCGAGAATTGTGCCAGCCGAGCCCGATCGACGAGCGCGACGTAGCCCGCAGTACCCGAGCACGATCGACGGGATGCCGGCCAGCACCTCATAGGCGCCGCGCAGCACGCCCCGATGCCGCCCGGGCGAACTCGCCGAGATACAAGCCAGTCAGGATGCTGACCGTGCCGCCGATGACCAGCACGCCGGCGGCGAGCAGCAGCGTGCCGAGTACCGCGTTCTCCAGGCCGCCGGTATCGCCCGTCGTATCGGTGGTCAGCACGCTGAGCTTGAAGTGCGGGAGTGCCCGCACGATGATGCCACCCGCCAGCCAGATCGTGGGCACGATCACCAGCGCCAGCCCGATCAGGCACAGCGACCAGAAGACGGCGTTGCCGATCCGCCTGTGCACCGGCACCTCCGGCCATTCGAATTCGTCGGCCGGACCGCGGTTTCTCGTGGTCGCCATCTCTACAGCCCCCTGCCAACCGGCAGCGCCGTCCCGGAGACCTTGCGGACCAGCAACCTGGCCACGATGTTGGTGGCGAGCGTGATGACCATCAGCACGACGGCTACCTCGGCAAGGGTGCGGATCTCGAAGCCGCTCGGGTCGCCGAACGCCGAGTCAAGCTGGTTGACCACGGTTGCCGCGATGGTCGTCATCGCGCCGTAGATGTTCCCGGGGATGCTGCCGAGCGCGAACCCGCAGGTCATCGCTACCGCGATGGTCTCGCCGAGCGCGCGCCCGAGGCCGAGTACGACCGCGCCGATGATCCCGCTGCCCACCCACGGCAGCGTGACCCGGCGCGCGCACTCCGAGTCGGACATGCCGAGCGCGACCGCGCCTTCGCGCGGCAGGATCGGCACCTGCCTGATCAGGTCACGGCAGGTGGCCGCGACGATCGGGATGACCATGACGGCCAGCACGAGCCCGGAAATCAGCTCGCCCTCGCCGTTACCGGTAGGACCACTGAAATAGCTGAAAGGTGGCACGTCCGGCATGTTGTTGCCGATAAATGGCGCGACATCATGGGCGATGAACGGTCCGAAGGTCAGCGCGCCCCAAAGTCCGACGACGACGCTGGGAATCCCGGCGAGCAGTTCCAGGAAGCCGCCGACCAGGCTGGCTAGCCGCGACGGCAGCCGCTCGACGATGAAGAGCGCCGCCCCCACCGAGACGGGCACGGCGATGATCAGCGCGATCGCCGAGGTCACGAGCGTCCCGACGATCTCGGCCAGCACGCCGAACTGCTGACCCGACAGATGCTGGACGCCGCCGGTATGCACGATCCCCGAGGTGTAGCCGCCGGTACTCCAGATGCTCTTGGTGAAGAACGACAGGCCGTTGAAGTGGAAGGCCGGCAGCGCCTCGACGACGAGCGTGGCCAGCACGAAGACGAGGGCTACCGCCGGCAGCAAGGCGAAAAGGAAGCCGATCCGCCGGGTGACCTGATCACCGCTGAACAGGCCACCGCGCAGTCCGCCGAGCCGGCGGGAGGGCGGGACAGCGCCCGCTCCCCCCGCCGATTCTTGCGTAGCCATCAATCAGCTGCCGATCTTGGAGATCAGCGCGTCGGACTTGGCCACCACGCTGGCCGGGAGCGGCTGGAAGTCCACCGCGTCCAGGTAGGTGGCGCCGTCCTGGCCGGTGTGCACGACCCAGTGCAGGAACGCCCTCATGTCCTCGGCCTGAATGCCGTTCTTCTGGGTGGTCTGCACGATCGCGTACTCGTAGTTGACGATCGGGTAGCCGTTCGCGGCCGGGCCGTCGATCATCGAGATCGCCTCGCTGGCCGGGGTCTGCGCGGTGAAGGAACTCGCCTCGGCGCTGATGGTCGCCGACGTCGGCTGCAGGAAGTTGCCCGACTTGTTCGCCACGGACGCGGTCCCGAGCCCCGCGGCCTGGGTCTTCTGCAGGTAGCTGATGCCGATGTAGGCGATGCAGCCCTTGTTGGCCGCGCAGCCAGCCACCATGCCGCTGTTGCCGGTCTCGGCCAGGGCTCCTGGCACCGACGGCCAGCTCACCGTGGTGTTGACGTTGCTCGTCGGCCACAGGCTCGGGTCCTGGTCGGCCAGGTAACTGGTGAACAGGAAGGTGTCACCGGAACTGTCGGCCCGGTGCAGCGTGATGATCTTCATGGAAGGCAGCGGGACGCCGGGATTGAGCTTCTTGATCGCCGGGTCGTTCCAGGTGGTGATCTTGCCCGAGTAGATCTCGCCCAGCAACGTGCCGTTCAGCTTGAGATTCTTGATGCCCGGCAGGTTGTAGTTGACCTGCTGAGCCGAGATCGCCAGCGCGATGTTGAGCAAACCGGGGAACTGCGAGGTGTCCGCGCTCGAGAGGTAGGCGTCGGAGGCGCCCATGTTGACGGTCCCGGTCGCCGCGTCAGAGATGCCGATGCCCGAGCCGGTGCTTCCGGTCGTGATCGTCACGATCGGGTCCTTGCTCGCGTTCACGAATTGCTTCTGGTAGGCGGTCGTCCACGTGCCGAAGAGCGGGAAGAGCAGCGAGCTGCCGGTTTCCGTCAGCGCCTCTGGCGTCTTATTCGGCGTGGAAGGCAAGGCCGCGCCGACCATCGCAGCCGACTTCCCTGACGACGATGACGACGATGCGCTAGAGCTCGATGAACTGCCGCAGGCTGCGACGAGCACAGCCAAGGGGACCAGAGCAGCCGCTGATGCCAAGCGGATTCGGTTGGTCACCGGGGAATACTCCTTAAGTTATGCACGCTTACGCGTGCGCTACACGACTCACACGCGGATGCGTGCGATGGGGCCGCGCGCCAGCGCGGTCATGCGCCCGTGCGAGAGGGTGCTACCTCTCGCACGGGTGGTCCAGTTACCCGCGGTGCCGTCTAACCAAAATGCCCCCCCACATACTGGGCGGTCTCTTCCTCCGCCGGGTGCTCGAAAACCTGGCTTGTCTGGCCGTGCTCGACCATCCGGCCCTTGTTCAGGAAGATCGTCCAGTCGGCGACGCGGCTGGCCTGGGCCAGGTTGTGGGTCACGATCACCACCGTGATCCGCGGCACCAGAGCCTTGATCAGTTCCTCGATCGACGCCGTGGCAACCGGGTCAAGCGAGGAGGTCGGCTCATCGAGCAGCAGCACGTCGGGTTCGATAGCCAGCGCCCTGGCGAGGCACAGCAACTGCTGCTGGCCGCCTGACAGCCGGAACGGGGAGTCCTTGAGCCGGTCGGATACGGCATCCCAGAGCCCGACTTCGGTAAGCCGCTGCCTGGCGATCTCCCGCATGCCGTTCCGGCTCGCCATCCTGTGCGCCCGGACACCGGAGACGACATTATCTATAATGGACATAGGAAAAGGATTCGGCCGCTGGAACAGCATTCCGACTCTGCGCCGCAGCGACATTAGCTCAACGCCCGGGTCCCAGATGCTGCGATCCTCAAGAAGCACGTCACCGGAGTGCCGGTAACCAGACACTTTGTCATTCATACGGTTAAATGTGCGCAGGAGCGTCGTCTTTCCTGATCCAGTGGGGCCGATCAGTGCCGTGACGGCACCCCGGTGGATGCTCGGCATTAATGCTGGTCAGGATCGTGCGCTGACCAAAACCAAGGGTCAGGTCCACCGCCTTCAGCGCAGGCACCTTAGGCGACTCGGACTCTGGCGTAGCTGGCGATTCACTCGCAGCAGCGGCTTGGGCGCTCGGCGAGACTTGCTTCTCCCGGCCGGCCTCGATCGACATTCGGCTCTCCACATCGTTGGTCTTCTCGCGCATGCAGAACGTTCCGCGAATTTGCCACCGCGTGGCGCGGTCGTTCTCTTTTCTAGGCGATGAAGATGACGTGAAGATGAACGCGAGGTTAGGCCGAAGAGACCACAGACAAACAGCTAAGCCCGAAATCGAAGTCCGCCGCGCGTGACGAATGTGACGAATGTGACAGTTGCAACGATGAGGCCACGTTGCTGCCGCGGCCGTCCGGCAACAGCAAGGTGGCCCTCCCTGATGATGTCGGGACGACAACAGGGCGGGCCACGTTGCTCACGCCCGCAGCCCGCGACAGCAACAGGGAGGGCCACGTTGCTCACCCCGCCCGGGCACGCATACCCCGCTCGCACCATCGGCACCAGCCGGGGACCCGACCAGCACCGGCAAAGGCAGATCGGGCAGCGGCCGGCCCACACCAGCCTGGCCGCCACCCGATCGGCAGCGCCTAAACAGCCAGGTCGAGCTCGGTGATCTTGCCGATCTCGGCAGATACCACCTGGTCAACGCTGATCCCGCCTGGAGCCAGCACCCGCAGCCGCCAGTCACCGGACGCGGCGTAGAAGACGAACCCGCCCTCGTCGCCCAGCGGCACTTCGGCGACGAACTCTCCGTCGGAGTTGAGCAGCCGGGCGTAGCCGGACTTCACCGGCGACCCGGCACTGGTCACATGACCCTGCACGATCGCCTGGTTGCCCGCGCCTTCCTTGATCTTGATGCCTCCGGCCGGAGCGCCGCAGCCGTCACCGGTCGCCTGACCTGTCACTTTGGTGGCCTGATCTGTCACTTTCCGTCTCCCAGCTCAATCGGGACGCCAACCAGGGACCCGTACTCGGTCCAAGATCCGTCGTAGTTCTTGACGTTGGCCTGACCGAGCAGCTCGTGCAGCACGAACCAGGTGTGCGCGGACCGCTCACCGATACGGCAGTAGGCGATCGTGTCCTTGCCGAAGTCCAGGCCGGCCTCGTCGCCGTAGAGCGTCCGCAGATCGTCGTCGGACTTGAAGGTGCCGTCGTCCTGCGCGGCCTTCGACCACGGGACGTTCTTGGCGGTCGGGATGTGCCCGCCGCGCTGCGCCGCCTCCTGCGGCAGGTGCGCCGGCGCCAGCAGACTGCCAGCGAACTCGTCTGGCGAGCGGACATCGACGAGGTTCAGGTTGCCGATCGCGGCCACCGCGTCGTCGCGGAACGCCCTGATCGCGCTGTCCTGCTCCTGGGCGTGGTACTCGGTCGCGGCCCGCTGCGGAACGTCGGTCACCATCTCGCGAGAGTCGAGCTCCCACTTCTTGCGGCCGCCGTCGAGCAGCTTGACGTTGTGGTGCCCGTACAGCTTGAAGTACCAGTAGGCATAAGCGGCGAACCAGTTGTTGTTGCCGCCGTACAAGATGACGGTGTCGTCGTTCGAGATGCCCCGCTCGGAGAGCAGCGCCTCGAACCCGGCCCGGTCGACGAAGTCGCGCCTGACCGGGTCCTGCAGGTCCTTCTTCCAGTCGATCTTCACCGCACCCTTGATGTGGCCCTTGTCGTAGGCGCTCGTGTCCTCGTCGACCTCAACGAGCACGATCCCGGGCTCACCAAGGTGAGCCTGCACCCAATCGGCGTCTACAAGAACGTCGGAACGGCTCATGCGTTTCTCCTTGTCAGCTTTGGCCTGCGTCCAGACCTTGCTTGCCGGCCGTGATTCGTCGGATGATCAGGTACATCTCACAGCCCAGGCAGATGCCGAAGGCTCCGTTCAAGAATGCGGCGATCAAGCGCCATCCCCGCCGCCGCGATGCCAAGTCCTGTAACCCCTTTCGCGTAGCCGATCACGCCAATGAGCGCGAACACCAGGCCGACGCCCTGCGCGAACCTGGGTGGCGCCTCCGCCTCGAGCTCAGGCGGCGGCCCGAGCCTCGGCCGGATCGCGTACCGGTAGATCAGGCCGTAGGGTGCGTACCGCAGCCCGAAGAAGGCCCCGATCGCGAACACGACCGCCTGAGCCGCGAGCAGCCACGCACTTCCGGTAATCAGCACGGCAATGAGGACCGCAGTAGTGATAAGCGCGGCGAACCTCGGCCCTCTCGGGTCAATGCCCATATGCGCCCCTTCGGTTAGCTTTGGCCGGTCAGGCCAGCGGAAGATTCCGGTGCGATGCCCGGGTACGGTTAGAGCGCGGTGTCACGCGGCAGTAATCAACGACACGCCGCCTGGTCAGGGCCGTGCCCGCACGGCAGCTGGCAGCGCCAGGCCGGGCAGCGCACGGGCAGGCAGCATCGGCTTGCCGCCGCATAAGTGCGCCGCTGCCCTGCACCGCCGCTCCCGTCCTGTCGTCCTCTTTCGCGTGCGCTCCGGCTAAATTCCCCACAAATCTATATAGGAAACTCTATCATCGCGCCAAGAGCTGCGATCATGTCTGCTTTCCGGGGCTGGCCGCTTGCGCGGTGGGTTATGTGCCCGTCGGGCCCGAGCACAAACGTGGTCGGGGTCCGCCGCACGTCAAGGCGCCTGACCAGATCCAGCCTGGACTCCGCATCGATCTCGATGTGCGTCACCCCGTCGACCATCTTCGCCACCTCGGCGAGTACCCGCCTGGTAGCCCGGCACGGCGCGCAGAACGCCGACGAGAACTGAACCAGCGTCGCCCGGTCCCGCCGAGTTCGCTCCCAGCTCACCAGCCGTCATACTCCTCCGCACCGACCCAGCCTTACCCGCCAGCCGACCCATGCCGGCCCGGCGGCGTCTGGCCGCGCCGATCCAGCCGCCTTAGCCACGACCTGCCCGTTACGCGCGCGCCACCACAACCCGAAAGCGGTCGCCAGCACCAGCGCGGCGACAGCGGCGAGCAACCAGAGGTCACGGCGGGAGAACAGCACCCCGGGCGCCACATTCCCGGCACTCCAAATCACGAGCTCTCATTACCTGACCGCAACGTTCGTGCCCGCGTTCCGGTAGCCCCGTCGGCGCTCACGGCCGGTAGGAGGGCGGCCTGAGCGCCGCCGCCCTGAGCCGACGCCTCAATCGGCACTCTGAATCGCTGGACGCGCTCAGCACCCTGCCGCTGGTTTAAGAAGAACCCGGTGACCAGGGTGCTCCTGGGCGCCCGCCTCGGCTCGGGTACCAGAGTCGGCTCGCCGTTCGGCCGACCAGCCAGCCGCCCACCATTTGAGTGCGGCCGTCGGCCGTGCTTGACGTAGAACTCGCAGTTCGTCCACTCGGGCACGCCGCTCACGTGCACCGAGATCTCGGTGCCCCACCGCGACTTGCCGTACTTGACCTCACCGGAGATCGGTCCGTCGTGCGCGCTACCACCTGCTCAACCGCCACCATGCCATCGTTCGACCGGTTGTCGCAGTCACGGTCGACACCGCCGACGCTGCCGCTGACCGCGATGATGAGAGCGGCGGCCGCGCGCGAGCACGGTCCGCCAGCGCCGGCTGCGCTGCCTTGCCCCGCACCTCAACCAGCAGGCGCGACAACACTTTCGGGGCCGGATTGTCCGGGTCGACGGCGTCTGGGCCTGGCTCAATCAGCTGCTCGGCCTCCGACAGCGGGATCCGGTGCAGCAGCGCGGGCAGCACCGCGAGTCCGGCGAGTTCCTCGCGGCAGCCATAGCACTGGTTCAGGTGAGTATCGAGCAGGCTGCGCTCGTTCGGTTCGATCGCGCCGACGACGTATACGCCGAGCAGCTCACGAAATCTGCGGCAAGCCGGGTCGCTCATGGCGCGAGCCCCCGTTCTTCAAGTGCCAGCTTCAGCGCCCTCAGCGCGTAGAAGGTACGCGATTTCACCGTGCCGGCGGGCACGCCAAGCACGGCGGCGGCTTCGGCCACGGACCGGCCGCGATAGTAGGTCTCCAGCAGGACAGACCGGTGCTCTAGGCGCAGGGACCGCAGCGCGTCGGCTACGGCCCAGGCCTCAAGCGCCCGGTCGGCGGTGTCAGGCACCGCGGTGAGGGCCAGCGCGGCTTCGCCCACCTCGCGTGGCCTGGCCTGACGCGCCCGGTGCGCGTCGACGGCGAGGTTCCTGGCGACGGCGAACAGCCACGGCCTGGCTGGTCGATTCACTATCGCGTCGGGGTGCAGCCACGCCCGAAGCAGGGTCTCTTGCACGATGTCTTCCGCTCGCTGCCGGTCTCCGCTAGTGAGGTGCAGGGCATAACGCAGTAGCGGGCCCGCGTGCTCGGAATAGAGCGCGCGTACCAGCTCTTCATCAGTAACCTGCCTAGCCTGCTCATGCTTGGGGCTGCCGGCGCCGTCGCGAACCACCACACCTGCTAACACGCTAGATCGGCCGGTTCGGTTCAACCGGCCAGCACTTTGCCATCCGTAGTCAACCCTCACTACCGCCGGTCACCGCCACCCGCAAACGGTGGCAAGACCTCGATCACCGCGTCATCTACCAGCGCGATCGACTCATGCGGCCGTTTCCGGCGGGCTGGCCGTCGATCAGGAACGAGGACCTGGCCATCACGGTGCGCAGCCGCACCGGGTTCCCCGGCCGCCCCGCTTGATCGCGTCCGGGAGGAATCGGGGGGTCGTCCCCCCGGGCCAGCACCGCGGCGGCGAGAGCGTCAGCCAGCGTCGCTGCCTCGATTTTCTCCTCGGCGACCCCGGCCGCTTCCTTCGCTGCGGCCCAGTAGCGCAGGGTCACGATTGCCATGTCAGCTATCCTCGCTCATAGCGGCCAGAATTGAACCCGGCCTCGTCGACGAGCCAACACAGTACAACGCGCCGACAGGGACCCGGGTTCACGCTGCTCGCCGTAGTGCCCTGGCGGCCTGACCGCTGTGCTGGCCCGGGGGGACGCCCCGAGCCCCCCGCAGAGTAGGACCGGAGGTGGCTGCAGGTGAGCAAGGTGCTTTTGCTTACCGGCACGCAAGAGACCGCCGCTGACATCCTTCCCTCGCTCAGCCTGCTCGACCACGGCGTCAGCGTCGCGCCCGCCGCACCAGCAGCGCTGCCAGCGCGGACCGCCAACCCACCGGACGTGGTGCTGGTCGACGCGAGACATCACCTCGTCAAGGCTAAGGAACTGCTCGGCCAGCTCGCGGCGGCGCCGGAGCATCCCGCTGCTGGTGGTGATCAGCGAAGGCGCCTGGGCCGCGATCACCGCCGGCCTGGGGCGCCGACGACGTCCTGCTGCACACGGCCGGGCCGGGCGAGGTGGAAGCCAGGATCAGGCTCGCGGTCGGGCGGGCGTCGGCCCCGGCGCGGTGACGAGCCCGACGAGCCCGCGGCCGAGGTCCGCTCAGGTGAGCTGGTCATCGACGAGAGCACCTACTCGGCGCGGATCCGCGGTCACACGCTCGACCTGACGTTCAAGGAATTCGAGCTGCTCAAGTTCCTCGCCCAGCACCCCAAACGGGTGTTCACCAGAAGTCCAGCTCCTGCAGGAGGTCTGGGGCTACGACTACTTCGGCGGCACCAGGACGGTCGACGTGCACGTCCGCAGGCTGCGAGCCAAGCTCGGGTCAGACAACGAGGCGCTGATCGGCACGGTCCGCAACGTGGGCTACAAGTTCGTGCCGCCCAAGGCAGATCCCGCCGAGACCAGCTCGGCGAAGACGGGGCCGGCGAGCCGGAACCGGACGGGCGCGGCCGGGCGGCGTGCGGGCAATGGCGCGGCGCCGCATGACCATGACCTGACAGCGACCAAGGCCAGCGAAGGCGAGCAGCAGTGAGCGACCTGCGGATCGCGAGTCATCTGTCCGAGGACGATGTCGCCGCCACCTTGCGGCTGGTGCGCGCCGCGACCGACGAGGACGGCATCTCGCCGCTGTCCGAGCACGTGCTGCTGCACCTCCGATATGGCGGCGACCCGCTCGCGAGAAGTTTTCTTCTTAAAAATGGCGAACTTGCCGGATACGCCCATCTCGATCCAACCGATCCCGTGCAGGGACCAAGCGGCGAATTGGTGGTGCACCCCGCGCCACCACGACGGCCTCGGCCTCGAACTGCTCAGGGCGGTTAACGCCGAGGCTGAAGGGCACGGGCCGCCGCTCCGGTTGTGGGCGCATGGTGACCTGCCGGCGGCGGCGCGCCTGGCCGCCAGCGCGGGTTTCGAGCGGGTCAGGGCGCTGTGGCAGATGCGCCGGTCGCTGCAGACGAGGATCGGCCGGCCGCAGTTCGTCGAGGGGATCACGGTCCGCGCGTTCGTCCGGGCCAGGACGAGGACGCGTGGACGGAGCTGAACCGGAGGGCGTTCGCCGGGCACCCTGAGCAGGGCACCTGGACGCGGGCCGACCTGGACCTGCGCGAGCGCGAGCCGTGGTTCGACCCTGACGGGTTCTTCCTGGCCGAGCGGGGCGGCAAGCTGGCCGGGTTTCACTGGACCAAGATCCACGGCCAGGATGACGATGCTGGCCAGCCAGGGACTCCTGGCGACGGGCATCATCATGAGCCGATCGGCGAGGTCTACGTCGTGGGCGTCGATCCCGGGGAACGTGGCAGCGGCCTTGGCCGCGCGCTAACCCTGGCCGGGCTTCGGTACCTGCGGTCGCGCGGACTGTTCCAGGTGATGCTGTACGTAGACGAGACCAATACGGCGGCAATCGGGATGTATGAGTCGATTGGCTTCAACCACTGGGGTACGGACGTTATGTACGCGGCGCCGAGCCAGGGCTCTTCAATCCCGGATGCCGGTCTAGCCCGAGCACCTCGTCTATTCGTCGTCGGTGAGCCGGCGGTCGGCGGCGGCGACCGCACTCAGCACGTCGCCGTACAGGCTGATCTCATCGAGAGCTACGGCGTCATGGATGCGATCGTCAAGGTCTTCTAGCATTGCTCCACCTCCGTCGCTGGCCGACTCCCCAGTCCTGACGGCAGCAAGGCTACGGGTCTGCACCGGTGTCCCGCATGACCCATCAGGATCATTTCTCGTCATCCTTACCGGTGAGCCAGGCGACCAGCGATGTACACCTTCTAGGTGACCTTCCCGGTGACCGACTTGCTAACCGGGACGGATGCTCCATTAATGGGGCTAACACTGCCCGGGCCAACACCGCCAGGGCTAATGCGGCTGGACCTTGCCATCGCGCCTCCCGGTGCCTGTGAGCCCGCTCTACGTAGCCTTGCCAGGTGTGGGTGATCCGCTCGTGATCGTCGCCGGAGAGCTCGCGCACCACGCTTGCCAGGAACGCCCGCGAACAGCACGCCGGGCAGGCATATCGTCCTGGCAGCACGACGGCGCCAGCCGCGATCAGCGAGCCTGCCCCGACCCGGGCCCCGCCGAGCACGACCGCGCCGATGCCGATGAGCGCCCCTTCTTCTACATGGCCCGTGCACGGTCGCGTGGTGCCCAGGCTCACCCGCGGCTCGAGCACTGGCGGGCTCGCCCGCGTCGACGTGGAGGCAGCACAGATCCTGGATGTTGCATTGTCGCCGATGAAATGGCGTCATCGTCAGCGCGCAGCACAGAGCCGTACCAGATGCTGGAGCCGCGACCGATGGAGACCGAGCCGACCACGGTCGCGCCCGGCGCTATCCAGGCCTGCCGATGAACGGACGGCCGCAGCCCGGCCAGCGAGCCGATCAGCGCGCCTCCGCTCAGGAATAGGTCGTTCAATCCGAACTTCCTCCATCTCGCCCGATGAGTTGGTTGCACGCGAACAGCAACTTTAAATTAGGATAATTTGATGTTTCGGTTGCGTGAGATGGCCCCGCGGACAAGAGTCGTCACACACATCTGCCTTCGATTGTCCGCGTGCGATGCTGCCGCGGATAGTCGCAGGCCACTCGCAGGCCTGACTCGCTGATCGGCCCCGTCGATCGCGTCAGCGCCTGCCCGAGACTCGACAGGTGAGAGATGAGCGAGTACAACGACGTCGTTGCCGATGGCCGCGACGACCCGTTCGACGGCGAGCGGCGCGGTTACGACTCGCCGGCAGGTCGATGAGTACATCGCGTGGCGCAACGGGCAGATCCGCGAACTGGAGAGCAAGCTCACCCAGGCCTCTCCGAGATCGAGCGGCTGCGCATGGAGCTGACCGAGGCCCGCGACGCGGGCGGGCAGGCCGCCGCACGAAGAGATCAGCGAGCGGGTCGGCCAGATCCTCAAGCTCGCCGCCGACGAGGCGAAGTCCGAGCGCGAGAAGGTCGCCGCGAGATCACGCAGATGCGCGATGTCGCCACGGCCGAGACCGACAAGCTCAGGGCCGATGTCAAGGACGAGACCGACCGGCTCGGGCCGAGGCGCAGGACCGGGCCGAGCGCATGCTCACCGCGGCGCAGGAGCAGTCCGAGCGCGCGATCTCCTCGGCCAGGGCCGAGGCTGACAGCCTGGTACCGCGGCCCAGCAGACGCCGAGCAGACCGTCACTGACGCCACCAAGCACGCCGACAGCACCGTCACGGCCGCGACGCCCAGGCCAAGCAGCAACTCGACGACGCGACCGCGCGCGCTACCGCGATCCACGACGGCGCCGAGCGGCGGCTGAACCTGCTGATCTCGCGGCACACCGAGACGGTCAGGCGGCTCACCGAGATCCGGGACGTCGTCACCAGCCTGGTCGCCGGGCGAGGCCGCGCGCGGCTCGCTCGAAGACGAGGTCAACCGGGCGCTGTGCCGCGCAGACCGGAGCAGGGGCGAACGGCGAGCGCGACCGGCAGTCCTCCGGCCCGCACGACGCGCCGCATGCGGGTGCGCACCGGGCCGCCACCGGAGCTCGCCAGCTCTGCCCCGCAAGCCGGTGCCGTGGAGGCCCGCAGGGCCGGAGCAGCCGCTCGACGGCCCGCCGACCGCTCGCTCCGCGTCAGCCCATCTCGGCCAAGCCCGCTCGACCGGGATGACCCGCTCGGCGCGGACCGTGCCGAAGAGCGCGCGGCAGCCAGGGTCACAAGGGTCCCAGGCGACACGGCGCCGCTTCCCGTTGCCGACGACGATCACGATGAGCCCCGCCGCACGACAGACAGCCACGCTCATCCACTGAGGGCCGCTGATCCAGCTCCGGACGGGCTACGACGCGAGGCTGTCCATCCGGCGCAGGATCACGCCCTCGCGCAGCGCCCACGGGCAGATCTCCAGTTCGGCGACACCGAACAGGTCCATCGCGGCGTCGGCGACGATCGCGCCGGCGGCGAGCTGGGGTGCCCTGATCCTGGACACGCCGGGCAGCGCGGCTCGTTCCTTGACCGCCATCTTCGGCAGGCGCTCGGCCAGTTCGTCGACGTCGGACTGGCGCAGCACCCGCTTGACGTAGGTGCCTTCGCTCGACGGCGCCGCCCCGGCGATCCTGGCGAGCTGGCGGAAGGTCTTCGAGGTCGCGACGTGCTGGTCGGGCTCGCCCGCCGACCTGATCGCGCTCGCCGCCGCGGCGATCTCCGCCCTGACGTGCTTGCGCAGCCTGCGCACCTCGTCCCGGACAGGCGGATCACCGTCCAGCCAGTACCTGGTGAGCCGGTTAGCTCCCAGCGGCAGCGATACCGCCACCGACGGATCCTCGTCCTGGCCAGAGGCGATCTCAAGCGAGCCGCCGCCGATGTCGAGCAGTAGCAGCCGGCCAGACGACCAGCCGAACCAGCGCCTTGCCGCGAGGAAGGTCAGCCGCGACTCCTCGGTCCCCGGCAGCACCTGGATCTTGACCTGCGTCTCGCTCCTCGATCCGGGCCAGGATCTCGTCGCCGTTGGCGGCGTCCCTGATCGCCGAGGTCGCGAACGCGAGCAACTCCTGCACGCCCTTGTCCTCGGCGATGATGATGGCCTCGCGGACGAACCCGAGCAGCCGGAGGGAGCACTCGTCGCTCAGCCGGTTCGCCGCGTCCAGGTGGTCGGCGAGATGCAACTCCACCTTGTGGGAGAACGCCGGAAGCGGACGAGCACCCTGGTGCGCGTCGACTACGAGCAGATGCACTGTATTGGACCCCACGTCGAGTACGCCCAGCCGCATACCATGACGCTACAGCCACGCGCGCGCAATCAGCGCGCTCGCGCGGGAGTCATGGACGCCAGGAGGCACGGATGTCCGAGCACTCGGTCCAGGTAGAACGGGGTCTCAAGCGAGTAAGGGCGTACCTGAACGGCGAGATAGTCGCCGACACCCGCGCACCGCTGCTGGTCTGGGAATTTCCGTACTATCCGTTTTATTATATCCCGGCTACCGACATTAAGGCGGAACTTATCCCGTCCGGCGAAGTCGTGTCCCAGTCCGGGCTCGGAGACGGCGAAGTCTTGCATGTCAAGACCGGGGCGGGCACGGCGCAGGGAGCCGCGCGCAGGTACGCCGGCTCGCCGGTGGCCGAGCTGCGGGACGCGGTCAAGCTCGAATGGGCGGCGATGAGCGAGTGGCTCGAAGAGGACGAGCCGGTCTACACCCACGCCCGCGACCCGCACAAGCGAGTGGACATCCTGGCGAGCTCGCGCAGGGTGCGGATAGAGCTCGACGGAGTCACGGTCGCGCAGACCGATCAGCCGCGGATCCTGTTCGAGACCGGGCTGCCGCCGCGCTATTACCTGCCGCTCAGCGCGGTGCGGATGGACCTGCTGCGGCCGTCCGAGACGAGCACCCACTGCCCGTACAAGGGCACGGCGGGCTACTGGTCGGTCGATACCGGCACCCGGGTACACAAGGACGTGGTCTGGATCTACCGCGCGCCGTTCCCCGAGAGCCAGAAGATCGCCGGGCTCGCCTGCTTCTACAACGAGCGGGTGGATATCGTGCTCGACGGCGAGGCGCAGCCTAGGCCGAAGTCGCCGTTCTCGTAACCGCGTCCGCCGCGATGTCCTCAGCCGCGCGCAGCACCCGCAGGATGTTGCGGTTGGCGAGCTTGCCGAGCTCGTCGGCGCTCCATCCGCGGTCGAGCAGCTCGGCGAAGAGCACCGGGTAGCCGCTCACGTCCTCCAGGCCGGCTGGCAGGCTGCCGACTCCGTCGTAGTCGCCGCCGATCCCTACGTGGTCAATGCCGGCCACGTTCCTGACATGCTCGACGTGGTCGGCGACATCGGTGACCGTCGCCGTGGGCATGGGATGCTCCGCGACCCAGTCGCTGAGCTGCTCGCGGCTGGCCATGGTCTTGTAGTCGAGCCCGCGCCGCTCGGCCTCGGCGGCAGCCTCCAGGTCCCACCCGCGGCAGGCGGGCGAGACGAACTGCGGCACGAACGTCACCATCGTCACCCCGCCGTTTCCAGGAATCCGCTCGAGCACCTGGTCGGGCACGTTCCTCGGGTGGCTCGGTCGACCGCCCGCGCTGATGAGTGCGAGAAGATCACCGGCGCCGTCGCCACGTCGAGGGCGTCGTTCATGGTATCGGCGGACACGTGCGACAGGTCGACCAGCATGCCGATCCGCTGCATCTCGGCGACGACCTCGCGCCCGAAGTCGGTAAGCCCGCCGTGCAGGGGCTCGTCCGTCGCCGAGTCGGCCCAGGAGACGTTGCGGTTGTGGGTCAGGGTCATGTACCTGACGCCGAGCGCGTACAGGGCGCGCAACGTCGCCAAGCGACCCGCCGATGCTGTGCCCGCCCTCCGCGCCGATCAGCGAGGCGATCTTGCCACCGGCCATGATCCGCTCCACGTCCTGCGCGGTGCGCGCCAGCTCGAGCGCTGGCCGGGTGCGCGGCGACCATCCGGTGCACCAGGTCGATCTGCTCGAGCGTGGTGGTCACCGCCGCGTCGCCGTCAAGCTCTGCCGGGCACCCACACCGACCAGAACTGCGCGCCGACCCCGCCGGAGCTGAGCCTGGGCAGGTCCGTGTGCGTTCCCTGAACGGGAGCGGCGATGTCGATGGGGGTCGCGGGTGACTCCCCTTTGGCCCGCAGCGCCCACGGCAGGTCGTTATGGCCGTCAAACACCGGGGCGGCGGCAAGGACGCCCTTCGCGGCATCCAGGCTGGCAGCCGACGGCAAGTCAGTCATCGGAACTCCTTCCCAACATCAGGACCAGGACAGCCACGGGCGCGAGCGCCAGGCACCACAGCGCCCACCCCAGCCCCACCTGCTGCGCGACCAAGCCGACCACGAAAGGCCCGGCTGAACCGGCTATACCCGCCGCACTTGACCAGAACACCGCAATCCCGCTCTGACCTGGCAAACTACTGTACAGACCGGCCTGGGTCACGGGATACCAGCAGGCAGTGGCGAGGCTCAGCAACCCGAGCAGCACGAACTTGCCGCCGAGCGAGGGCACGAGCAAGAACGCCGGGTAGCAGATCGCCGCGACGCCGGCACTCACCTTGAGCGCCGCTCCGCCGCTCACCCGGCCCGAGATCGAGACGAAGAGCGCGTCGCCAGCAAGGCCGGCTCCCAGCCTGATCGCCACGCCGACCGCGGCCACCGCCGGGCTGACATGTGCCACATCGACCAGGTAGACCCCGAGATACCCGGTGAAGACATCCAGCAGCAAGTCAATGACCTCAAGCAAGATCAGCCACCTGGCCACCCCGCCGCGCCTGACCGCCCTGAGTGCCACCTTGAGCGAGGGCCGATCGCCCGCATCGTCGTCCTCGCGGCTGTCGGTGCCCGTGCTGTCCGTGCCCGTGCTGTCCGTGCCCGTGCTGTCGGTCCCCGTACTGCCGGCAGCTTCCACGCTGGCCAGGCACGCCGGACCTGCCAGCCCGGCCGCGCCCACCACTAGGACAGCGGCGCCAGCCATCAGCAAGTAGGCGCCGCGCCAGCTGCCGCCCGCCGCCAGCACCGCCGCGACCAGCAACGGCCCCGCGACCGCGCCGGCGGAACCGGCCAGGTTCCACGCGGCCATCCGCTGCTGCTGCCTGCCGGGATCGGCATCCATGAGCGCGGCCTGCGTCAGCCCGACGAACGCTCCCGATGCCGGGAAGAACGCGACGAGCGCCGCGAGCAGCAACCAGAAAGTGTTTGCCGCCGCCACGGCGGCGAGCGAGCCTGCCAGCAGCACGCCGCCGGCCAGCACAAGCCGGTGCCTGCGCCGACCTGAGCCAGCTACGAGCCCGAACGGCAGCTCAAGGAGACCGCCGATCAGCAACGGAGCCGCGATCAGCAAGCCGATCTGGGAGTAGCTGAGGTGCAGGTCACTGCGAATCAGCGGAAACGCGGCATCCTGAGTGCCGTCAGCCAGCTCATCCAGCGCCTCGATAGCAAGCGCCGTAGCCAGCACAACCCCCGACCGCACCAGCGTCCTGCGAAGCGGACCGGCGCGACGGCGCTCATGCGACTTGTCGACCAGGGCGGTCAAACGTCAAAGAAACGGCATGCCCAGATCCTACCGGCCCCGCAGGCACCCGGCGAACGGAGTCCGCCAGCCTTTGACAGGCCCCGCCTTGTGACACGGGTGAAGCTCTTTGGGGTGAGCCAACCGCATGCTGCCGTATCCGGGAGGGTTGTCGTGTTCCTGCGGGAGGGTTGTCGGGTTCGGGAGGGTTGTCGTCATGATCGGGGAGGGTTTCCGGGTTCGTGCAGGAGGGTTTCCGCATCTAGGAGAGTTGACCGGACTATACGACGACAACCCTCCTTCATGCGGCAACGCTCCTTCAGGAACCAGGAAACCCTCCATGGTAAGGACGAGAACCCTCCCGAACCCGACAGCTCTCCTCCCGGAGGACGAAACCCTCCCGGACACAGCAGCACCCAGCTGGCTCACCTCAAAAGAGCCGCACCCATCGGACATTGCTGGCGCGGCAGCACCGGCGTTGTGGCATTGCTGGCCCTGCCGGGTCGCCGACTGGTGCTACTCGGCGGACTCGCCTATGCCGGTGAGGAGGTCCTCTGAGGTCTCCATGCCCTTGCGCCAGACCGAACGGGCGATGATCTTGGTGATGTCGACGCGGTCCTTGTACTTCTCCGCGACCTCGGTGACCTCGTCGAGCAGCCCGTTGGACAGCGTGGTCGGGTTGAGGCCGAGGGCCAGGAACTGGTCATTGCGCACGACCAGGTCGTTCTCGTCGGCCTCGCGACGCGGGTTCGGCAGGTTCGCGATCTCTACGCCGGTGATCTCGCTGACCATCTTGGCCAGGTCGGCGACCCGGTGCGTCTCGGTGATCTGGTTCAGCACCATCGGCTGCGACCCGGACTGCGGCGGGTTGGTGATCGCGATCTCGATGCACCTGACCGTGTCCCTGATGTGGATGAACGCGCGGGTCTGGCCGCCACTGCCGTGCACGGTCAGCGGGTGCTTGATCGCTGCCTGCATCAGGAACCGGTTGAGCACGGTGCCGTAGTCACCGTCGTAGTCAAACCGGTTGATCAGCCGCTCGTCCTTGCAGGTCTGGTTGGTCTGGGTACCCCACACGATGCCCTGGTGCAGGTCGGTGATGCGCAGTCCGTCGTTCTTCGCGTAGAACGCGAACATCAGCTGGTCCAGGGTCTTGGTCATGTGGTAGACCGACCCCGGGTTCGCCGGGTGCAGGATCTCGCGCTCGAGGTCGCCGTCGGGCGTCGGTACCTTGACGGTCAGATAGCCCTCGGGAATCGGCGCGCTGCCGGACCAGCCGTACCCGTAGACGCCCATGGTGCCGAGGTGCGCGAGAGTGGCGTCACTGCCGGAAGCGACCAGGGCGACGAGCAGGTTGTGGGTTGCCCGGACGTTGTTGTCGACGGTGTAGCGCTTGGCGCTCACCGACCGCATGGAGTAAGGCGCGGCGCGCTGCTCGGCGAAGTGCACGATCGCCTCGGGCTGGATCTCCTCGATCACCTTGACCAGGCGGTCGTACTCGGTCGCCAGGTCCAGGTTGATGAAGCCGATCTTGCGCCCGAGACTTCCTCCCAGACGCGCACCCGCTCGCCGATCGGCCGGATCGGCGTCAGCGACCGCACCTCAAGCTCGTTGTCGATGTTCCGACGGCTGAGGTTGTCCAAGATGGTGACGTCGTGACCTCGATCCGACAGGTAAAGCGAAGTCGGCCAGCCACAGAATCCGTCGCCGCCAAGAACCAGAACGCGCATTCCAACTCCCGTTACGTTGCGCTGGTACGATCAAGCCCAGCGGCCTCAACCGCATGGCAGGGGGAGCCAGCCAGATTATCTCAGATCGGGTCATGGCGTCCCGGTGCGCGGTTAGTCTACCCACGCACTAGCCTGCCATGGCCGTGATGCGTCCGACCAGGTCCGGTGTACTCAATTTGGTGCAGCCAGGCCAGCATCTCAGCTGGCGCGAACTGGCTCGCACGGTCGTGATAGTGCGCCATCTCCTCCGAGGTCAGCAACTCCCGGCCGGCCCCTGAAGTTCCACGCCGGAAGAACGCGGCGTTGTCCTTGAGCACTCCGGCGGGGTCAGGCGCCTGCTGCTGGGCGGCTTCCCGCATCGACGCGAACGATGCCGCCTTGACCAGGTCAGGCCACCGATCTTCGGCGACTTCGATGCCGAGCGCGTGCGCCAGCGCCCGCATCTGCCCTTCGAGATCGGCTGACAACTCGCCGTAGTGCAGGAGCAGGATCTCGGGGCCGCCCACGCCAGGGTCCGCGCGACGCGACCACGCGTCGGACAGATGCCAGAGCACCCCGCGGAGCGAGTCAGAGTACTCGACCGGAGTGTCGTCAGCATCGATCCACCTCAGCAGCCACTCGCGCGCCGGCGGCCTCGGCGGACGGTCCGGCCTGGGCTGATCGGGAGTCAGGCCGGTCAGCTCGGCCAGACGGCCGCGGTTGATGTTGCTGCTCTGGTGGTAGAGGGAAACTGCCGCGTCAAGCGGGTGCCTGCCCACGACGATGTAGGTCGCGAGCGGGCTGAGCGGGATCCCGTCGAGCGGCGTATGCGTCTTGATGAAACGCCGGTGCGCCTGGGCCTGGAGCCGGGCGACCACCTGCTCTGTCGGGGTGATGAGCCAGTCGAGCCAAGGCGACAGCTCCGCAAGCGGGGCTGGCAATTCGGGGGTCTGGAAGATGAGCAGAGCACAGATCATCTGCGTCCACGTGGTACCCGTCTTGGAGCGGGTGCTGATGACAATATCGCCTGGCCGAAAGGCGAATCCTTCCCATCTGGCACTGTCTTCGTCACTCGATCGGTACCGCACCAGTCCCTCAGCCACCTCCGCATCTTACCCTTATGGCCGGCTGCTACTCAGGGGTCGCCTACTCAGGGGTCGCCCATTTTCAGTCCGCAGCCTGCTTTCCGTCCCCGGCGCGCAATGGTTTGTTAAGCTCCGAGTAATGAGAACTCCGGGACCGGGGATTAGCTGGCATCGGGCCTGATTTGCGTCCTGGTGATTCCATGCGCTATGCCAGGGGGCACCGGATGAACGTTCTGCGAATGACAGCAGTGCTCACGACGGCTATTGCCGCGGTATCGCTATCTGTACCCGCGCAGGCCGGCGCCCCGGCGATTAATGTGCCCTGCGGCAAGCAGCTCGCCGCGGTCCATCCCGCAGCCGGCAGCACCGTTGCGCTGAAGCGCGGTTGCACCTACACCGGGCCGCTCACGATCACTGCGGATGACGTCACCGTCACGGCTTACGGCACTGGCAGGATCCCGGCGGTCACGCTGCGCCAAGATGGCGCGGCCATCGACGTCAGCGGGTCAGGCACCACTATCACGGACGTGTCGCTCACCGGGACGGCACCGCGCACCTGGATCTGCGGCGGGAGGCGGACTCCGGCCGGCCACGTGGATGGCATCGATCTCGAAGGCGGCTCGACCGGTAACACGGTCACGAATGTGTCGGCGACCGGATTTTACGCCGGCGCCTACGTCGATGGCCGGCTCGAATGGCAACGTGATCGAGAATTCGACATTCACCAATAATACCGAGCTTGACATGAATAGCGCGTCGGGGTCATCTGGCGCATTCGGCATCCTGGTCTGGGGCAGCAATAATACAATTCAGGACAACACGATCAGCGGCAGCCAGGCTTGCTCAATCGCCTACGGATTTGACGGCTCGGCCGTCGAGATCTTCGGCGGATCGCGCAACCTGATAGCCGGTAACACCGCCTCAAGCGACAACGCCTTCACCGAACTCGGCAGCTACGAGGGCGCGACGGCGACGTCCAACACCTACCAGGGCAACACCGTGAGTGATGGCGCGGTCAGCCACGGCACGACCTTCCTGGTGACCAGAGGGTCCGCCGACCCCGATGGCCCGGTTCTCGACACGACGGTCACCGGGAACACGGTCAGCCTGACCCAGCCTGGCGACCAGGGCGTCGTCAGTTACGCCTGGGAGCCGGGCGACGGCACCTTGCTGACGCTGACGGACAACTACCTGAACCTCGGCGCCAACCAGGTGCTCTACACCGATGGCGGATTTACCGACGGCGGCGGCAATACCTACATCGGATCGTGCAACCCGGCTATCGCGGCACGCTGACAGCGCCGCCGCTCGTCAGATTAGGCGCGGTATCCGGCCCACGGTGCTCCCGCACTGTAGTCTCAGCGTCACTGGCGGATCAGCAAGAGTCGGAGGCACCGGGGTGGACTGGAAACTTGAAGTCGTAGTCGTGCCAGTCGCGACATGGACCGCTCCAAGACCTTCTATTCCGACAAGGCGGGATTCAAGGTCGACGTCGACCACCGCGCTGGTGAAGACTTCCGCATCATCCAGCTCACCCCGCCAGGCTCCGCCTGCTCGATCACGCTCATGCGGAATGAGGCCGGGGCCGGGTCCATGCAGGGACTGCACCTGATCGTGCACGACATCGAGGCAGCTCGGGGCGAGATGGCCGGGCGCGGCGCCGAGGTCAGCGAGTTCTTCCACTTCGACGCCGGCGGTCAGGCGCCTGGCCTTGACCCGGTCGCGCCCGATTCGGCTCCTACTTCTCGTTCAGCGATCCCGACGGCAACGGCTGGCTGGTCCAGGAAGTACCTCGCGCGTGATCGGTGACTACTTGGTAGTGCCGCAAGCGGCCATGACATCGCCGCCGTAGTCGGCGCCCTGCTGGTGATCACCGCCGCTGGCAGCGTCATCGGGACGATCATCGTGCCGAGACACGTCGGCAGCTGGCTCACCAAGTGGGTCGACCGGCTGGTCAACGGCACGTTTCAGGCTCCTGATCCTGGCCGATCGCCGGTTACAAGCGACGCGACCGGGTACTCGCCGCCCAGGCGCCGACGATCTTGCTGGTGCAGCTGATCGCCTGGCTCGGGATCTTCTTCATCGGGTACACGCTGCTGCTGTGGCCATTCGTGCCGCGCCGGCATCACCACGGCGTTCACAACCGCGGGCCCGGCGCTGTGGGAGATCGGGTCGGACGAGATCAGACCGGCGCGGCGCTGCGCACGATCCTGGACATCGCCTCGCTGACCGGCATCGTGACGATCACGCTGCAAATCGCCTACCTGCCGACGCTGTACTCGGCGTTCAACCGCAGGGAGACCGAGGTCGCCGCTGCTGAACGCGCGGGCAGGCGTCCCGTCCTGGGGTCCTGAACTGCTCGCCCGCACCCACTACGCGCTCGGCTCGGGCAGCCTCGACCGTCGATACCCTGCCCGCCCTGTACGAGCAGTGGGAGCGGTTCGCCGCCGACATCAGGCCGAAAGCCACACCACGTACCTGCCGCTGGTCAGGTTCCGGTCACCGCGGCCCTGTCGTCCTGGGTCATCGCGCTGCTGGCGGTGCTCGACTCGGCCGCGCTGTACCTCGCCTGCCTCGCCGCGAGGCAGCGCCGACGGTACCGGCCCGGCTCTGCCTGCGCAGCGGCTTCGAGTGCTTCAGCGAGATCGCCAGGGCGATGAACCTCAAGGTCCCTGACGCGCCCGATCCCGGCGCAGGGATCGTGCTGACCTACGAAGATTTCCTGAACGGGATCGCGACCATGCGCAAGGTCGACTTCCCGATCGAGCGTGACCCGAGCAGGCGTGGCCCGAGTTCGTCGGCTGGCGCGTCAACTACGAGGCCGCCGCCTACGCGCTGGCCGCGGCCATTGACGTCGTGCCCGCCCTGTGGTCCGGGCCCGCGACGGCGGCGTCAGGCCGCTATCGCGCCGATCAGGCCAGCCGCTGGCCGCCCGCCCAAATAGGACCTCCAGCGGTCAATCAGCCCAGAAGATCAATCAGCCCAGAAGATCAATAAGCGGCACTGTGCGTGCGACGACGCAAATCTCCCGGAGTATTTTACCTTTTTCTCGTTTAAATGCAACGTCCAGCGTCGCTGTCGCGTCTGTTTAGCGAACAGGGCCGCGCGCCCTGCTCGGCATGCCTTTACAAGATCGAAGGAGACCGAGTGAAACTTTCCTCATGGGCGCCCAGGCTGGGCGCGGTCACCGCCAGCTTGGCCATGGCCGCGTTGCTGCCTTCCGGGCTCGCTCTGGCCCAGCCCAAGCCAGCCCCGCACCTGCACAGCAAGGACCCACGGTCAAGCTGATCGTGGCGCAGAATACCGTCGAGGCCCCTGAGTTCGGCAAGTTCGCCTTCATCGACCCGGGCGTGTATGTCGCGACGTTCGGGTCCAAGCTGGAGTTCGACGTGCAGCGGGCCAGCTACGCCAAGGCGATCACCGACACCGAGGTGATCCACGTACCCGGCAAGGGAACCGTGCTCAGGCCGCTGCCCAGGTGGACGCTCGACAAGTGGAACGGCCTGGCTGGTTTCCTCCGGGTGACCGTTAAGAACAGTCACGGCAAGACCGTCGCCTCGCGGGTCTCGCCTGCCTTCTGCCCGAACAACGAGCCGCAGCGGACCAACCCGAATAGCCCGCCGAAGACGCCGTTCCCGTTCGAGTGCTCGTCTGACCCATTCGAGAAAGGCATGGTGATCGGCCTGCAGCGCGGCTGGGGCTCCGATCCGATGCAGTTCAACGAGCTCAGGCTCAAGATCCCGCGCGGCTCGTACAAGGTCATCGTGAACGTCACGTCGCGGTGGCGTCACCTGCTGGGGATCAGCAAGTTCGACGGCGTCGCCCGGGTGCACCTGAAGGTCACCAAGCCCGGGCCGGGCTGCCCGTTCTGCTTCAGCAAGAAGCTCAAGCCGGTAGCCAAGCCGCTCCCCAGGCTGCCAGCCGTCCCCACGATCAAGTCACCGCCGACCGCCGACCTGCCTGACCTGGTGCCCCTGCCGTCCTGGAACGTCCGGCTATTTAATTTCAGGGCGTCAAAGCATGCCAAGGTAACCACCCAGCTCGCCTTCGCCGCTACCGTGTCCGTGCTCGGCAACGCCAGGCTTGACGTCGAGGGCTTCCGTGACCACGGCGCCCAGCAGATGCAGGCTTTCCAGTACTTCTTCCACAATGGCCGGATCGTCGGCCGGGCCAGGGTCGGCAGCATGGGATTCGCCGACTACAACGAGTGGCACTTCCAGCAGTTCGCCGAGTACCGGCTGCTGAACGCCAACAAGTCCCCTGTCGTGCGCAGCACGAAGGTTGGCTTCTGCATCGCCCCGACCGACCCGATCGACCTGCTGCTCCCGCACGCGCTCATGCAGCCGTCCTTCACCGGACTGAGCGGCGCGTGCGGCTAGCCGAGCGCGCTGTGGGTGCAGGAAATGCTGCCGCTCGGCTGGGCTGACACGTACTTCCAGTTCACCCCGGGCCAGTCGTTCAACATCACGCACCTGAAGAACGGCACTTACTTCATCGAGATCATCGCCAACCCGGAGAAGCTTCTGCACGAGACGAACACGCAAGAACGACATCTCGCTGCGCAAGGTGATCATCGGCGGCAAGCCGGGTCACCGGACCGTGCGCGTCCCCTCAGTGCACGGGATCGATCCGGAACGCTGACCGGCCGGCTCACGCCAGCGCGGCCGGGTGACGCACGTCGCCCGGCCCCCTGGCGCGGCCATCGGCGAAGTACCGCGCGAGCCGGTCGACCGCCGCGTCGAACTGGCTCGCTGAGAACGACAGCCGCAGAGTTCCCGGCAGCCCGAAATCGCTGCCGGGAACCGTGGCCACATGGGTGGCCGCCAGGATCGCCCGGGCCAAGGACCGGTCCGACTCCCCTGGCCGCAGCACCCCGCTGACGTCCACGGTGAGATAGAAGCTGCCCGACGGGCGAATGGGACGCACAGTCGAGACCCCGGACAATCTTTCCATCGCGTAATCCCGGCGCTTCCTGTACAGCGCGCGGAGGCTCTCGACCTCGTCCAAGTGCCGCAATGCCTCCAGGGCACCGAACTGGGCAACCGGGTCGGTCGTCAGCAGCGTGTGGTCCTGGACAGCCGACAGAGCCGGCACGTACTGCGCCGGGACGACCGCGTAGCCCACTCGCCGCGCGTACATGCGGAAGCCCTTGGAGAACGCGTTCGTGACGACGACCGGTGATCGCGGCGCTGGCAGCGATCCGAGGCTGGGTACCGGCCCGTCGAAGGCCATGTTCCGGTAGATTTCGTCGCTGATGATGACCGCGCGCCCGTCGACGATCGCGTCAATGCTCTCAAGGTCCGCCGTTGTCAGCACGTTGCCGAGGGGATTGCCCGGTGAGCAGATCACGACCGCGCGAGTCACGTCGCTCATCGCGGCGGCGAGGGAGCCCAGGTCAATGGCGCACGTGAACGGGTCGATGTCATAGCTGCGCACTCGCGCGCCAGCAAGCACCGCCGAGTACAGGTAAAGCGAATAATACGGACGCGGGATCACTATCTCGCCGCCAGTACCTCCGCCGCCGGCCCCTTCGCCGCCGGCATTGCACAATAGCGCGCACAAATTCCGGAATATCAGACTGCTGCCGACGCTGACGACAACCGATCCGGGATCGACCGGCATAAGGCGGACCTGACTTTCATACTCCGCGATCGCGGACCGCAGTTCCGGCAGCCCCAGCGGATACACCAGGCTGCTGCGCCTGTCGTCGGTCAGCGCGCTCACCATGGCCTGCGTAATCGCCGGATGGACACCGAGTTCGCTCTTGCCGAGCGTGAGCCGGATGACATCGTCATGGACCCGTTCGAGTGCTGCCGCCGCCTCGTCGAGTTCGAACATCCCGAATCGCCGCGCCAGCAGAGCCTCATTGTCCCGGCGTCCGAAGCCCTGTAGCATCTGCTGTCCTCTCCGTTCTTCGGGCCGCTCCATTGCCCGCGCCGCCCGATAATGAGTTAACTCTTCACTCACCTTGGGGCGCGGAGCATTCGCCGAATCACCCGCATCGCAAATTCGCGTAAACGAGCCTTTTACCGGTCAAGACGACGGCGAGGTGGCAGTTCGCGGCTTGCCCGGGGCCTGCTCGGCGGCCCGTCGCGAACCGATAGCGTTAGCAGCGCCATGGCAATCACTCTCCTGGTGACCTTGACCGGTCGCGACCGGCCGGGCGTCACCTCCCGGCTGTTCACCGGGCTGTCGGCACACGAGTTGACCGTGCTGGATGTCGAGCAGGTCGTCATCAGGGGCAGGCTCATCCTCGGCGTACTCCTCTCGGGCGGTTCTCCGGGCGCTTCCTCACCCGACCTGACCGCGATCCACCGGCAGGTGTCCTCGCTCGCCGCTGACCTCGACATGGACTCCGAGATCACGATGGGCTCTGGAGATCAGGCGCCACGCGCGCGCGGCCGGCTGCACGTCACCGTGCTCGGCAATCCGCTCACTCCCCCGGCCATCGCGGCGATCGCCGGGCGGATCGCGGCCAGCGGGGCGAATATCGACCGGATCGGCAGGCTGGCGAGGCGGCCGGTTACCTGCATCGAGTTCGACGTCTCTGGCGCCGAGCCGGCCGGGCTGCGCACGGCGCTCGCCCGCGAGTCGGCCACGCTCGGCGTCGACGTGGCCGTGCAGCAGGGCGGACTGCACCGCCGCGCGATGCGGCTGGTCGTCATGGATGTCGACTCGACGCTGCTGCAAGACGAGGTCATCGACCTGCTCGCGGCCAGAGCCGGGCAAGCCGAGCGCGGAGCAGCCCTTACCGAGGCTGCCATGCGCGGTGAGATCGAGTTCGCGGCGGCGCTGCGCCAGCGGGTCAGGCTGCTGGCGGGCCTGGAGGAGGCGGTGCTGACCAAGCTGCTCGATGAGCTCAGGCTGACGCCGGGGGCGCGCACCCTCGTACGGACGCTGAGCAGGCTCGGTTATCGCTGTGGCGTGGTCAGCGGAGGCTTCACCCAGGTCACGGACTGGCTCACCGCCGAGCTCGGGCTCGACTACGCGGCCGCTAACACCCTCGAGGTCGCCGACGGCAAGCTCACCGGGCAGATCACCGGGCAGCTGATTGACCGGCCGGGCAAAGAGCGGATGCTCAGGCAGTTCGCCGAACAGGCCGGAGTGCCGATCAGCCAGACCGTCGCGGTCGGCGACGGCGCCAACGACCTCGACATGATCGCCGCGGCCGGCCTCGGAGTCGCGTTCAACGCAAAGCCAGCGGTCAGGAATGCCGCCGACGCCTCGCTCAGCGTGCCGCATCTGGACGCGATCTTGTATCTGCTCGGAATCTCAGGCGACGACATCGAAGCCGCCGACGCGGACCTGGCGAGCTAGTCCCGACCTAGTCCCGAGCTGACGCGCCGAATCCGTCAGCCGCGCCCGGGGTCAATCTCGCGACAGTCATTTAGAGTGATTCTCAGGCCGGCCGCAGGGTGCTGCGAGCTGGCCGCAGGGCCGGGTGCTGGCCGCAGGGTCGGCTGCCGGCCGGCCGAGGCAGGATGGTGCCTGGAATCGGAGGACCTGTGTCCGCGAATCCGCTTTCTCACCAGCCGTCGCCGCCACCGCCACACGACGAAGGCGCGGCGGTCCGCGCGGCCGGGCTCATCGCCGTGGCCGAGGACCTGGCCGGTGAATTCTCGCTGCGCCCGCTCCTCGAGCGAATCCTGCGGCGCTGCACCGAACTGCTCGGTTGCGATGCGGGCTCCATCTGCAGCGTCGACGAGGCGGCCGGCACTTACCGCAAAGAAGCCGACATCGGCGTCGCCTGCCAGTCTGGCCAGGTCTTCCCGCTGACCGAGGGCATGACCGGGGCGGTGGTGACGCGCCGGGCCCCGGTGTGGTTCGCCCGCTACGACGATGTGCCCGGCGGGCACGTGACCAGGGAGTCAAGGGCGACGCTGCGCGGCGTGATCGGCGTGCCGCTCGAATGGCGTGGCCGCATCATCGGCGCCTGCATCGTCTTCAGCAGGGACGAGCGGCGCGTGTTCGGGCCGCAGGACGCCGAGCTGCTTCGGATGTTCGCCAAGCACGCGGCCATCGCGCTGGCGAACGCCAGGATGCACGAGGCCGCCGAAGAGCGCGCCAGGGCCGAGGCCGCCGCTGCCGAGCGCGACCGGATGCTGGCCGAACTGCACGACACGCTCGCGCAGCGGCTGGTCAGCATGCGCGTCCACGTCGACAGCGCGCGCCAGGCAGTGTCGGATCAGGCAGTGTCGGGTCAGGCCGGGCTGGACCCGGAAGTGGACGACCACCTGCGGCAGGCCAGCGCGATCGCCGGCGAGGCGCTCGTCGAGGCGCGCCTGACGCTGCTCGGGCTCTCCTCGTCTCCGCTCGATGGCCATACCCTCGAAGCGGCGCTGCGCTCCGAGGTGGCGTGGGCGCAGAGCGTCGGCGGTATCGAGGTCAGGCTCGTCTGCGCCGGCACGCCAGTGCCGCTCGACCAGCGGCTGTCCCGCGAGGTCCTCTGGATCGCCAGGGAGGCGCTGACCAACATTGTCGGCCACGCGGAGGCCAGGACCGCGCGCCTGGGGTTGCTCTATGAGCAGGCAGCCGTCTCGCTCCTGGTGCAGGACGACGGCCAGGGCTTCGAGCCGAGGTCCGGCTGGCAGAGCCAGCGGTTCGGGCTGCGCGCGATGACCGAGCGCGCCCGCGAACTCGGCGCGACCCTTGAGGTCGATTCGCTGCCGGGCTGGGGCACCAGGATTCGCGCGCGGTTCCCCTACCGGAGCGAGGCCGCGATGCCTGCCCTGCGGGTGCTGGTGGCCGCCGGGCGGCCAGTGCTGCGGGCAGGCCTGGCCAGGCTGCTGACGTGGACCGAGCCGGGCATCGAGGTGGTGGGAGAGGTCGCGACCGCGGCGGAAGCGGCACAGGCGTGCGAGGAGTTGCGCCCGGCTGTGGCGCTCGTCGACCTCGGCCTGCCAGACGGCACGGTCGGCGGCCTGGTGGCAGCGGGCCTCCGGGTCGTGGGAGTCTGTGACGCCGACGACGAACGGGTCGCCGAGGCGATGCGAGCAGGCGCGCACGGCTTCGTCGACGCCGGAGCGGACGGCCCCGAACTGGCCAGGTCAGTCGTCGCGGCGGGCCGGGGCCAGGCCATACTCTCCGGCCCTGTGCTGCGCCAGCTTCACAGGGGCCTGCGGGCAGCCGACGAGCCGTACCTGACCGACCGCGAACGTGAGGTGCGCGACCTCATGGAGCAAGGCCTGCCGGACAAGGTCATCGCCGAACGGCTCGTGCTCTCGGTGAAAACCGTCGAGAAGCACGCGGGCGCGGTGCTGCGCAAGACCGGCTCGCGTAACCGCACCGAACTGGCGGCGAGGTCCCGCCCGAGGTAACCGGCTCAGGTAGGGGAAATCCTCATCGAAGATGGGGACTTTCACCGATCCGCGCCTAGCTGGCCGACGCCTATCGTCGCTTTGACGCCGCGAGGAGGCCAGCCGTGCCTGTCGTTCCGCTGAACGAGATACTCAGCCGGGCATTCGCCGAGCGCTACGGCGTGGCCGCGATCAACATAGTCAACGACCTGACGCTTGAAGCCGTACTGGCAGCGGCAGTGCAGCAGCGCTCACCGGTGATCATCCAGACTTCGGTCAAGACGGTCAGGGCGATCGGCCTCGACCTGATGTACGCGATGTGGCGCGAGTCGACCGCCGGCATCGACGTCCCCGTCTCGCTGCATCTTGACCACTGCCCCGACCGCGAGTTCATCAGCGCCTGCCTGCGCAAAGGCTGGAACTCGGTGCTGTTCGACGGCTCGTCGCTGCCCGTCGCCGAGAACCAGCGGCAGACCATTGAGGTCGTCGCCGAGGCCAGGTCCTACGGCGCTCACGTCGAAGGCGAGATCGAGGCGATCACGGGCGTCGAAGACGACCTCGGCAGCGACGAGGTCGCGGCTAGCCAGTCGTTGCCGGTCGCGCTTGATTTCATCCGGTCTACAGGGGTTGATGTTTTCGCGCCGGCGATCGGCAACGCGCACGGTGTCTACCGCAGCGAGCCGAAACTGGACGCGCAGCGGGTTTCCGACATCGTCGCGGCCCAGCCGATCCCGATCGCGCTGCACGGCGGCACCGGGATGACCGACGCGCAGTTCAGCGACCTGATCGCGCGCGGCTGCGCCAAGGTGAACATCTCGACCGCGCTCAAGGTGACCTACATGAAGGCTAACCTGGCGTTCCTGCGGGAGGCCGAGCAGCGCGACAAGTGGGACCCGCCCTCGCTCTTTTCCTCAGTGCGCGCCGCCGTCGTGGACCTGGCCGCCGAGCACATGCGCCGCTTCGGCAGCGTCGGCAAGGCGTGGTGAGGCGAGGTGATCCAGCCCGCGCTGATCCTCGACTGCGATGGCGTGCTCGCCGACACCGAGCGCTACGGGCACCTGGTGGCCTTCAACCGGACCTTCGAGGAGTTCGGCCTGCCAGTGCGCTGGAGCGTGGCCGAGTACCAGGAGAAGCTCAAGATCGGCGGCGGCAAGGAGCGGATGGCCAGCCTGCTCACCCCCGAATTCGTCGCCGCCGCTGGCCTGCCTTCCGATGAGGAAGGTCAGCGGAGCGCGATCGCGGACTGGCATAAAAGGAAGACCACGATATATACGGAACTAATCGCCTCGGGTGCGGTGCCGCCCCGTTCCGGAGTCGCCCGCGTGGTTGGCGCCGCCATCGATGCCGGCTGGCCGGTCGCGGTGGCGTCGACGTCGGCCGAGCCCTCGGTACGCGCCACGCTCACGCGGGCGGTCGGCGCTGAGCTCGCGTCCAGCGTGAGCGTGTTCGCGGGCGACATCGTGCCGCGCAAGAAGCCCGCGCCCGACATTTACCTGCTCGCGGTCGACCGGCTCGGGCTTACGGCCGGGCAGGTAGTAGTCGTCGAGGATTCGAGAAACGGGCTGCTGGCGGCCACGCGAGCCAGCCTGACCTGCGTCATCACGGTGAACGGCTTCACCGCGGCCGAGGATTTCAGCGAGGCCGCGCTAATCGTATCGGCTCTCGGAGACCCTGGCGGGGAGCAGGCGGTCGTCATCGCCAACCGGTCTCGCGCCACGCCGGGCGGCTGGATTACCTTGCCCGACCTGACCAGCGTGCTGCCAGGAGATTGAGGAGCGGCTATGTCCAAGGCAACCCTCGGCGACGTCGAGTTCGCCGTGCGCACGATCGCGACCGTCGCCGTGGAGAACGAGAAGTACTTCGGCGACCTGGACGCGGTGGTCGGCGACGGCGACTTCGGCTACTCGATGGCGCGCGGATTCGAAATCGTGCTGTCGGACTGGGACAGCTTTGACCGCGCCGACATCGGGACCTTCCTCAAGAAGATCGCCGTCGTGATCACCAGCCGGATCGGCGGCACGTCCGGCCCGATCTGGGGGACGGCGTTCCTGCGCGCGGGCGCTACGGCCGGCCAGGCAACGGAGCTGGAGCCCGCGCAGATCGTCGCGATGCTCAGGGCCGCGACGGAGGGGATCAAGGCTCGCGGCCGGTCGGATGTGGGCGACAAGACGCTGCTCGACGCGCTCGTCCCCGCGACCGACGCGATCGAGGCGTCTGTCAACGGCGGCCAGGACGCTCTTGCGACGCTGCGCGCCGCCGCCACGACCGCTCGAGAGCGCGCGGAGGCCACCCGCCCGATGCAGGCGATGCGCGGGCGAGCCAGTTACACCGGAGAGCGCAGCATCGGCACCCTGGACGCCGGTGCCGTGGCTGTCGCGGTGATGTTCGAGGCACTAGCCGACCTGGCGCCGGACCGGCCGGCCCAGTCATAGCCCCTAGCCCTAGCCCTTAACCTTGCGGAGGTACTGGCGTGAAGAAATTCGTGAACGACCCGAGGCAGTTCGTCCCGGAGATGCTCAAGGGCATCGCGCTCGCCAATCAGGACACGCTGAAATACGTGCCTGAGTACAACCTGATCATGCGGACCGACGCGCCGCGCGACGACAAGGTCTCAGTGATCCAGGGCTCAGGCTCAGGGCACGAGCCCGCGCACGTGATGATCGTCGGCAAGGGCATGCTTGACGCCGCCTGCCCCGGTGACGTGTTCGCGGCGCCGCCGATGGACTACGTGCTCGAGACGAGCAAGCTGCTCGCCTCCCCGAAGGGCGTCTTGCACATCATCAACAACTACACCGGTGACCGGATGGCGTTCGAGATGGGCAAGGAGATGGCCGAGGCTGACGGCCTGACCATCGGCACGCTTCTTGTCGATGACGACGTCGCTGTCAAGGACTCGACCTACACCGTAGGCAGGCGCGGAGTGGCCGGGAACTTCTTTGTCATCAAGGCCGTGGGCGCCGCCTCGGAGAAGGGCGCCGACCTGGACGAGCTGATCCGGATCGGGAACAAGGTCAACTCGGTCACCAGGACCATGGGCATGGCGCTGACCTCATGCACGCCTCCGGCCAAGGGATCGCCGCTGTTCGAGCTCGGCGAAGACGAGATGGAGATGGGCGTCGGCATCCACGGCGAGCCAGGGCGGCGCCGGGAGAAACTGGCCAGCGCGAACGCCATCGTGGACGAACTGCTCGAGGCGGTCGTCTCCGATCTGCCGTTCAGCAGCGGCGATGACGTGGCGCTGATGGTCAACGGCCTTGGCGGCACCCCGATTAGCGAGCTGTACCTGCTGTACGGCCACGCGCACGAGGAACTGGCCAAGCGCGGCATCAACATCCGCCGCAACTACGTAGGCGAGTACTGCACTTCGCTCGACATGGCGGGCACGTCGATCACGCTTTGCCGGCTCGATCCTGAGGTCGACGAACTGCTCGGCGCCCCGGCCGAGATAGCAATCCGGACCTTCTAGGTCGAAGAGCACACCTAGGGCATCTGAGGGCACCCCGCTGCCGTGGCGGCTGGGTGCCTTCGCCTGCCCCGGCCGGCGTGAGCAACATCGATGCGCGAATCGACACCCGATTTCCACCATCGATGCGCGAATCCATGCGCAGTCATCTCGCTCAGGCCGGTCTCCTTGCCGCCCCATCCGACACATAAGCCCCGCTCGCACCACCGGCACTTGCCCGGCTCCCTAGCGGCGTGCCCGCCGCACGAGGTCTTCGGCCGCCGTCGGCCAATGCGGATAGTCAAAGGTGAAGCCCGCTCCGAGCAGGCGTCCAGGCACGACCCGGCGACTCTTGAGAAGAAGCTCGGTGTCAGAACGCAGCGCGAAAGCGCCGATCTCAGCCATCCACTTCGTGGCCGGCAGGCCAACCGGAACGCCCCAGGCGGATCGCAATGTCCGCATCAGCGATCGTTGCGGCAACGGGTTGGGTGCCGCGAGGTTGACCGGTCCGGCTAGGTCATCGCGGCCGATGAGGAACTCGACCGAGCGGACGAAATCGGCGTCGTGGATCCAGGACACGTACTGCGTGCCGCCACCGACCGGGCCGCCGAGGCCAAACCTGGCCAGTCGCGACAGCACGTCAAAGACGCTGCCGCGATCGGGGCTCATGACCATTGCCGCGCGCAGGGCCACCCTCCTGGTGCGCGGGGTATCCGCGCGCTCCTGCGCTTGCTCCCAGTTCCTGGCGATCTTGACGCTATAGGCCCAGTACCCGGGGACGTCGGGTTCGTGGCCTCCGATCTCGCCGGTGGCTTCGTCGTTGGGCGCGTCGTAGCGATGCGCGTAGACCGTCGCGGTGCTCATCTGCAACCAGACGGCCGGCGGCTTGGCCGCTGCGGCAATGGCCTGGCCGACGACCTCAGCGGATTGGACCCTCGAATCCATCATGGCCCGCAGATTGACGTCGGTGTACCGGCAGCTGACGCTCCGGCCAGCCAGGTTAACGACGACGTCGCTCCCGTCGATTACGTCCGACCAGGCCCCGATTGTCTTGCCATCCCAGCCGACCTCACGGTCGCGCACTGGCCGTCTCGTCAAGACGACGACGTCGTGGCCAGCGGCAGTAAGAGCGCGGTCCAAGATCGCGCCGACCTGCCCGGTACCGCCCGGAATCACGATCTTCATGGCGCTCCTGTCAGCCAATCCCCAAGCCTAGGCGCGACCGCTGCCGAGGGATATTGTGCGAGCTGGAAGTGCCAGAAGATCAGCAGCGGGTTGCCGGCGTTGGCTGCGCGCGAGGCCATCGGGCACCAGGATCTGAGGGTCCAGATATCTGAGGGATGGTCGGGGAGCAAGCACGTGGGCGGTGGCACGTTACCCGGATCGAAGACCGGGAAGCGCTGCTCTTGGCAATGCAGCACCTGGAAGCCCAGCGGCAGGGCGGCGGTCAGATACTCACTCGTGCGATGTTCGTGATGCGGGAGGTAGCCGTAGCCACCATCCGGCAGGGCCTGGACAAGGGGATAGTCCATTCGCGAATCGCCGATCACGAGGTGGCCCCCGGGCCGGAGCACCCGCGCGAACTCCGCTAGCACTGGCGCCAGGTCGGGCACGTGCGCCAAAGCGAGAGAGCACACAATGAGATCGACGTGCTGGTCGGGCAGCGGCAGCTGGCGCACATCTCCCTGCCGGAAATCTCCGCCAGCAACCCTGGCCCTTGCGACCTCCAGCATCCGGGCCGAGGCGTCTACCCCGATGACGGAGTGCCCGAGCGAGTCTAGGTACGCGGCATTGCGGCCTGTCCCGCAGGCAGCATCGAGTGCCGTGCCGATCGGCAGCGAGCCCAGGATCTCCCAGGTGACGACCTGCTCCAGATCGACAAGGTCGTTGGGCTCGTCGTAGTGACCGGCCCAGATGTCGTAGCCTTCGGCAACCGTGATCGGCCGGGCCATGACCCCATCACCGAGTTGCTCGGCGTTATCGAGCAACTCCCGGATCTCGGCCAGTCTTGCCTGGGTGAACTCCTGGTCATGGTGGCCATTGAACCCGCGCAGCAGCGCTGCGCCCTCAAGCCCAAGCAAATACCCCAGCGGATGCTGATAGATCACCCGCCCGATGCTAAGAGCCGGCCGCGGTCGGCAGCCACGCATTTACGCCCCGCGCGCTGCCCCTGTCTCGTGCCCGGCTGACCGGGCGCGCGCCCGGCTCGCACCAATGTGCCGTTGGTCTGGCGTGGTGCGGGGGGATTGTCGGTGGGGGGTGTTAGGGTGCAGGTAGTTGGTTTAGAGAGTTGGCATCTCCAGGACGTAAGTAGCTAAGAGTTTCGAGTTCGGTGGACTCCCGGTTCCCGGGAGGCGTGTCCTGGCTGAGTGGCCCTCCGGTTGTGTTTCACGGCGTGTGATCTGGTGCCGCGCCGGTCCCCGTGCAATGGCGGGCGGCCGTGCCGCGGCGAAATGGATTCTCCGGTTCCTGCTCATCGCGGTACCCGCTGCCCGTGCCCCGCCCGTCCCCGTGCCCACCTCGCGTGTCGCCAGCCCCCGCCCGTTTCCCGTGTCTCCAGACCCCAGCCAGCCGTGATCGGAGGTGAAGCCGCTTGCGTGATCGCGATGAACCCCGTGCCGTGCCCGGCGTGCCTCCCGGGAGCCCAGGCCCCGGCATCCCCTGCGCCCCTGCGGCGCCGGCGACCCCGGCAGAGGCGGCGGAGATGGTGCTGGCTGGCCTGGGCTGGCTGGCCTCAGCCGACCTGGCGTCCGTGCCGGCGGTGGTGCAGGCGGACTGCTTGCGTGCCCTGGAGCGGGCGGCGTCGGTGCAGGTGGCGGCGCGGTCGGCGGTGCTGTCGGCGTTCGACGCGAACTGCGGGTTCCAAGATGACGGTTGCGGGACGGCGCGGACGTGGCTGCGGTGGCAGACCCGGATCACGGACCCGGCCGCCTCCGCCGCCGTGTCGTGGATGCGGCGCCTGAACGCGCACCGCGCCGTGCGTGACGCCCTGGCTGCGGGGACTGTCTCATTGTCGTGGGCGCGGCAGGTTTGCGACTGGACGGACCTGCTCCCGGAGTCCGCCCGCGACGACGCGGACCTGATCTTGCTCGCTGCCGCGGCGGGCGGCGCGGAGCTGGCGGACCTGGGCGCGCTGGCCGCGCAGATGCGGCAGCGCCTGTGCCCGGACGCCGGTGACGGCAAGCCCGGGTTCGAGGACCGGCAGGTCCGGCTGCGGACCACCCTGGGCGGCGCCGGCCGGCTGGACGGCGACCTGACCGAGGGCTGCGCGCAGGCGATCCAGGCGGTCCTGGACGCCCTGGGCAAGAAAGCCGGCCCGGAAGACACCCGCACGATCCGGCAGCGTCACCACGATGCTCTGCAAGAGGCGTGCCGGCGGATAGTCGCCGCCGGGCTCGTTCCCGACCGGGCCGGGCAGCCCACCCAGATCCAGCTCCACCTCACCCTCGACGACCTGCTCCGCCGCACCGGCGACCCAGCCAGCGGAAGCAACCCGGCCGACGGGAACAACCCGGCAGACGGGAGCAGCACCGCTAGCGGGAGCAACCCGGCTGACGGGAGCAACCCGGCCGGCGAGAGCAGTCCCGCCGGCGAGAGCAGCCAGCCCGCCGGCGGCGAGCGCGGCAGCGGCCGGGCAGGCACGCCGGGGCGGGCAGGCAGCAGCACGGCCGCCGGAACCGGGGACTGGTGGCACGGCGCGGACTGGCGGGCACGGCTCTGGCCCCGGCTGACCCCCGACGGCAGCAGCGCGCCGGCCCGGTCCTGCCGGGCGCGGCCGCCATGCCCGGCGATGAGTGCGACGCCACCATCATCCCCATGGTCACCGGCCGCGTCGACCACGACCTGCTCGACCAGCTCACCGCCCTGCTCACCCGCCCGCTCACCGGCCCCGGCAGCGGCACGCCCGGCGGCGGCGCCCCAGGGCGCGGCGGCTGCCCGTCGTGCGGCGCCGGAACCGGCGCGCGGGGCCGGGACCGGGTCCGCCGCCAGGTCCGCGACCTCATCCTGGCGAACGCGGTCGCCCTGCTGTCCGGCCCCCACGGCCTCGCGTCCTACCTGCGCACCGGCAAGCTCGCCCCGCCCGCCGCGTCAGTCAGCCTGCCCCTGGACGCCGGCAAGGCGACCGACACGATCCCGCCGCACCTGCGCCGCGCCGTCATACTCCGGGACCGGCACTGCGCCGCCCCCGGCTGCCTCCAGCCGCCGCCGGCGTGCCAGGTCCATCACGTCATCCCCCGCAAGCTCGGCGGACCCACCAAGCTGACTAATTTGCTCCTTTTGTGCACCTTTCACCACCTTATTCTGGTGCACCGGTGGAATTGGACGATCACCCTTAATCCGGACGGCACCACCACCGCCCGAAGCCCCGACGGCAGCCGGGTCTATCACAGCCACAGCCCGCCAGCAGCGTGAACCGCCGGGGGGCAGAGGTCTGGCGTGGCCTGGCGGGCCGGTTAAGCCGGGATCTCGCCGGATTGTTGCACGCTCGCTCGCGAGAGCTTGTCGCTCAATGACTCTTTCGGGGTTCCCATCGCTCGCAGGGATGGCAGGACGCTCAGCCAGGCGGGCATTAGCAGCCATAGAGAGAGCATCCGGTACAGGAATACGCCGGCGATCGCGGTCGCGAACGGCGCTCCGCAGTAACTGATCGTCAGCGGCAGCACGAGAGCCAGGATCCCGGCGCCGGCCAGTGGTGCACTGCGCCTGGTAAAAAGCATGCCACTCGCAAAACCCAGGTACAGGGCGGCCGCGCTCATCCGGAAGCCGAACGCCTCGAGCGCAGCCCAGGCAGCGAAAGCGTCCGCAGCCCAGAACAGGGCCATGCCGAGGATGGCCGATCCCCACTTCAGGGGATGAATAAAGAGCTCACGGATGATGTAGATGGAATCCAGGAACGTTGCCAGCACACTGCGCCAGCCATGCTCGGCTCGGAATCTGTGCCGATAGCGTCGGGAGGCCCAGAACGCGATCAAGAAACCCGGAATCGGCACAATCGCCCACAGCAGGGTCACGCTCAAATTCGGGCGGCTAAGGCCAGATACCAGGACCAAGATCGACAGGCTGCATCCGCCGATAGCGAGCACGCCCTGCTCCAGGCCAGAGAGCCCCGCCACCCGGGCTCTGGCGTCGGCGGGGTCGGCGCCTGCTAGCTCCAGGGCATATCGCTCAAGTGACTGACCTCGGTAGGCGAGGAACCCGCCGAAGCCCGCGAGGGCGACCGAACTCAGCCTCCGCCACGAAATCTCGGGTCCCATGTTGACCTTGAAGACGCCGTGGTAGGACCAGAAATATCCAGCGAACGAGATCAGCCACGCGGCCGGGAAGGCTAGTAGCCACTTCCACTCGAAACGCCCGAGCACCACATAAACCCGGCTGAATCCCGCCACGAATGCTAGCCCTGTCCCTGCTGCTAGCTCGAGGAAGGTCGCGGCGGCGAGGAGCAGAGCCAGAGCTCTCCACCCGCGCTCCAGGTGATGACCTGACAGAACCTGAGGAAACCAGCCGCGCATCAACGGACAAAATGCCCGGTGCCAGCAGGTTCACACTCGATTCTGAGCGTGAACTGCGCTACAGTTCGCGGTCGGTCAAGCCATGAGTTCTTAGTAGATGGATTTGTCGTGATCTTACTGCCGCTTAGGGACGTGCATCGCGTCCGGGGCATGTTCGGCTCTGAGCACCTGTCCTTCGTGATCGATGCGATCATCGCAGGCAACAGCCCGGCGACAGCGTGGACCGACGATCTGGCCGCACCGAGCACGGCGCTGATCTGGGACCGGGCGCACTGCCTTTACCTCGGTGGCGACTACCTCGGTGGCGACTACCTTGACCGCGACCGGGCCAGGACCGGCTGGCAAGATCTTTTCCGCACCGAGATCGCGCCGGCTGGCAGCGGATTGTTCAAGCTATATGCCAAAGAACCAGTGCGAGAGGTGGCCGGGCGCGCGCTGGAGACGCGCGAACGCGTCCTCTATCGCGCCCCCAGCCACGGCGTCGATCCACACTGCCTGCCGCAAGATCCCGCAGGTGTCCAGGTCAGCTCGATCACGGAGAGCTTCGCGAACCTTGCCAAGCTCGCCAACTTCGGTGCCGTCGTTGACGAGATCGAATCATGCTGGACCTCGATGGCGGCGTTTCGCGAGGCAGGGTTTGGTTTCTGCGCCCACGACGGCGACACGATCATGAGCTGGTGTACGGCCGAGTACGTCAGCGAAGGCCAGTGCGGGATAGGCATAGAGACCGCGCCAGCGTTCAGGGAGCGCGGTCTGGCCACCCTGACAGCGGGCGCGTTCGTCCGGCACTGCTCAGGCGCAGGCGTGCTGCCTCGCTGGGACTCGTGGTCAGCGAACCTGCCGTCGGTGGCGGTGGCGAAGAAACTGGGCTTCCAGAAGATCGAAACCTACTCGGTGTCGGTCGGCAATTTCGGCGGCGAGCAACTTAGCTGGCGATGACGGCGGCGTGCAACTGGCTGCGCGAGGTAATGCCCAGCTTCGGGAAGACGCGGTGCAGGTGATAGCCGACCGTCCGGTGCGAGATGCAGAGCTGCTGGCCAATCTCGCGATTGGACAGGCCATCGGCCGCGAGCCGCGCGATCTGGAGTTCCTGCGCGGTCAGCTGATCAGCTGAACCGGAGCGCTGGCCGCGTTCGCCCGAGGCACGCAGCTCACGCCGAGCACACTCGGCCAGCGGGCGGTATCCGAGTGCCTCGAAGCTGTCGCGCGCGGTTCGCAGTGGTCCCCGCGACTCGGCGATCCGGCGGCTGCGGCGCAGCCACCGCCCATACCACAGCAGCATCCGGCCGCGCAGGCATGGCCAGCCGGCCAGATCGCGGCCGAGCGCCGCCCGGCAGAGCACCTCGGCCTGCTCGTCGGCGGCGGCGAGCATCGGCCTGGCGTACGCCGCCTGCGCCCGGTACAGCGGCGCTCTGGTCAGCCGGGCCAGCGACTCGAGCTGGCGCAGGTACGCTGCGGCGGCGTCGCGTTCACCGGTGCGGGTCGTGGCCTCTATCAGGTCGGCTAGGCCCCAGGCGCCGATGACCTGGTGACAGGCCGGGTCAGCCGGGTCGAGAGCGCGGCGCAGGTGGACGGCGCCCTGCTCGTAGCACTGGCGCGTGACCGCTCCGTGCCCGCGCACGAATTGCGCGAGCGCCAGCGTGGTACTCGTGCCCTCGTCGGCGAGACCGGGTTCAGCGCCGCTGATGAGCAGGTCGGCTTCGGCGGAGTCGCCGCGTTGCGCGACGATCGCGGCCTTCGCGAGCCGGGCCGCTGCCACCAGCCGGGGCTGACCGGTGCGAAGCGCGAGGTGCGCGGCTTCCTGGCCTGCGGCGGCGGCCAGGTGTCCGCGTGCCAGCTGCACCGCTGCCCAGGCCTGGCAGGCCAGCGCCCGCGCGAGCACCCCATGGCGGGCCTGGGACCGAAAGCCCGCGACCGCCGCATCGAGGAAGCCGAGCGAGCTGTGGCAGTCACCGCAGGCCATGGCCGCGAGGCCGATCAGGTACATGCCGGCCGGGTCGGCCGGGTCGATTGCTTTCCTGGCGATCACGTCGCACGCGAGCGCGCCGTGCCGGGCTGGATCTGCGCAGGCGAGCAAAGCAAGCTTGACCGGCTCGTCGGCCGGCAGCGGGATTCGCTCGGCTGCCGCGCTGATCGCGGTACGAGTGGGCTGGTCAGGGCGTTCAAGCGCGGCGGCGGCCTGGTGGCGCACCCAGCGGTCCGGCGGGCCGGCGGTGGCGGGCGAGCACCTGGGCTAGCGCGGCATGGGCCGCATGACGCCGCGCTACCGTTGCCGTCTGGTAAATCGCGGCGGGCAAGAGCGGGTGCGTGAATGCGAGAACATGCTGCCGGATGTCGACGAGCCCGGCGCAGCTCGCCGGGGAAATGTCGTCGAGGCTGAGGTCCCTGCCTTGTCCGATCGAAGCGGCGGCAAGCAGTTCGGCGAGCGTCACTCCGTCATCGGCTGGCGGCGGGCCGGGGGCGGCACCAGACAAGCCCGAGTCCGCGGCCGCGATGATGAGCAGTGAGCGGGTCGCGGGCGGCAGCTCTGCCACCGGGGCCGACAGCGCGTTCCTGAGCCGGTCGGTCAGCGGCAGAGCCGTCGCCCCGGTGCCTGCCGCCGGCCAGGTGACCGGTAGCTCGGTCAGCGCGAGCGGATTGCCGGCGGCAGCGGCCAGAAGCCGTTCCCCTGGGTCCAAGCTGGGGGCTCGGCTGCCAAGCAAGGCGCGAGCCTGGGCGTCGGCGAGCCTGCCAAGTCGAAGCTCGGCTAGGCCGGCGGCGTCGAACCGCGAGCGATGCCCATCGCTGACCGCGATCACCAGGGCGCCTGCCGGCCGCCGAGCCTGCGGGCAACCAGGCCGAGCACGGTGCCGCTCGCGTCATCGAGCCACTGCGCATCGTCGATGATGCCCAGGGTGGGCCTGGCCTGGTCGCCCGCGATCAACTCGAGCGCCGCGAGACCGGCCGCCAGCGGATCTAGCCCGTCGTCCGACAGGCCGCACGCGGCTAGCAGAGCGCGCCGTTGCCTGGGCGGCAGGCGATCGGCGCGCGGGAGCAATGGGTGCAGCAACCGGTGCAGCCCGGCGAACGAGATTCCTGCTTCCGGGCGCGCGCAACGTGCCGGCAGTACGCGGAGCCGCCGGCTTGTCGCTGCCGCCATGGCCTCGGCGAGCAGCGCCGACTTGCCGATGCCCGGTTCGCCCCGGATCACCAGCGCGCCGCCCGCATGACCCGCAAGGGAGGCGGCGAGCTGGCCGATGACGCCAAGCTCGTGCTCGCGCCCGTACAGCTCGCATCCCCCGTGAACGCGCATTGGGTCCAGCCTACGTGCGGGCTGGCCGGCGCCCCGCTTGACCAGTCATTTGTCAGATGCGGGCCGACGCGTAGCCGCCATACGTTGCCCTAGTCGACAACAGACCAGGAGGCGGAGATGCCCTATATCAGGGTTGGCCAGGAGAACTCCGGGCCCATCGAGCTGTACTACGAGGATTACGGATCGGGCCCGCCGGTGGTCTTGATTCACGGCTACCCGCTCAGCGGCAAGGCGTGGGACAAGCAACTGCCGGCCCTGCTCGGAACCGGCTACCGCGTCATCACCTACGACCGGCGCGGGTTCGGCAAGTCAAGCCAGCCAGCCACCGGCTACGACTACGACACGTTCGCCGCCGATCTCAACTCCCTCATGGAGACGCTTGACCTGCGCGGCGCGATGCTCGTCGGGCACTCGATGGGCACCGGCGAGGTCACCAGGTACCTGGGCGCCTACGGCTCGCAGCGAGTCGCCAAAGGGGTGCTTATCTCCCCGATACCGCCATTCCTGCTCAATACCGGCGACAACACCGATGGCCTGCCAGGTAATCTCTTCGACGGGTTCATCCAGAACGCGGAGTCCGACGGGCCGGCCTGGACTGAAGGGGTTCCTCGACAACTTCTATAACATGGACGTACTCGGCGGCACGCTGGTGAGCGAGCCGGCCTACCGGGCGAGCCTGAATCTCGCGCTCGCCGCCTCGGGCATCGCGACGGTAGCGTGCATCTCTACTTGGGAGACCGACTTCCGCACGGACCTGCCCAAGATCGATGTCCCAATCTTGATCATTGACGGCGACGCCGACCGGATCCTGCCCTTCCCCAACACAGGCAAGCGCCTCCCGGCGCTGATCAAGGGCAGCGAACTCGTCGTGATCGAAGGCGGACCGCACGCCATCTGCTGGACCCACGCCGACCAGGTCAACCAGTCCCTGGTCAGCTTCCTCAAGTAGCGCTAGCCAGCGCGAACTCCCGCAATCGCGAACTCTGCAAGCGAGCGGGCTGGTGCCGTGCCGCCGAGGCCGCGGCACCAGCCCGGGGAGGTCCCCCCGTGATGAGGTCATAAATGCGACGATTTATCCTGACCGGTGCGCCCGGGTCAGGCAAGACTTCCCTGCTCAAGATCCTGCGAGACCGCGGCTACGCCGTGGTCGGCGAGGCGGCGACCGACGTGATCGCGGCCGAGCAGGACCACGGAGTCGATGAGCCGTGGCGTGACCCGCTCTTCATCGACAAGATCATCGAGTTGCAGCGAGCCAGGCAGGAGATCGCCGTCGGCGACGTGCAGTTCTTCGACCGCTCGCCGGTATGCACGCTCGCTCTGGCCAGGTACGGAGGCCACCGGCCATCGGTGACGCTCAGCACCGAGGTGGCCAGGGTCATTGACGAGGAGATCTACCAGCGCGAGGTGTTCCTTGTGCGGCCGCTCGGGTTCATCGAGCGGACGGCGGCCCGCCGGATCAGTTTCGAGGACTCGCTGCGGTTCGAGCGGATCCACGAGACCGAGTACGCCGCGCTCGGCTTCAGCCTCGTGGACATTCCGGCCGCTGCTCCGGAGGCCAGGGCGGACCTGATCGAGTCACGGCTCAAACGAAGGTTTAGCGGGCATAGTCAGGGTTAGCGAGCACAGTCAGGGTGACGCGAAGGCCGGGCGGATCGCCGGGTGCCGCCAGCGTTGCCCGCGCTTCGCCACCGTGGGCCGCCGCGACGGCGGCCGCGATCGCCAGGCCGAGGCCCGAGCCTGGCCGCCGCGATGAGGTCGGACATCGGTGGAACCGCTCGAAGATCCGGCTCAGCTGGTCCTGCGCCACCCCTGGCCCGTTGTCGCTCACCTCGACCACGACGACACCGTCGGCACCGCGGGCGTAGGCGGCAACCTTGGCGACAGTGCCGGACGGAGTATGCGCGGTGACGTTGGCAAGCAGGTTGCCGATGGCCCGCTCCAGCAGCAACTCGTCGCCCGTGATCGTCAGGCCGTCACCGATGTCGGTGACCCAGGCCCGCTCCGGATCGCAGGCCCGCGCCAGGCGGACGGCGTCCGTCACCAGACCGGTGAGGTCGACAGGCTCGCGCTGCTGCTCGGGATGCTGGTCCAGCCTGGCGAGGTTGAGCATGCCGTCCACCAGGCCGCTCATCCGCTGGGACTCGGCGACGATCCTGCGCATCACCTCGTCCAGTTGCTCACGGCTTCGCAGCGCGCCTTGCTGGTAGAGCTCGGCGTTGGCCCGCAGGCTGGCCAGCGGAGTGCGCAACTCATGACTGGCGTCGGCGAAGAACCGGCGGGTCGCCTGCTGGCTGGCCTCACGCTCGCTAATGAAATCGTGGATGCGGGCAAGCATGCCGTTCAGTGCCCCGCCAAGCCTGCCGACTTCGGTACGAGCGTCGCGCGCGCTGACCCGGCTGCTCAGGTCGCCCGCGGTGATCCCGTCGGCCTGCGCGGCCATCGCCTCCACCGGGCGCAGCCCCCGGCGCATCACGATGATGGTGCCCGCGGCTGCCAGCAGGCCAGCGCAGGCTGATCCGATCGCCATGATCAGGCCGATCTGGCGGACGGTGTTGTTCAAGTCCGTCAGGCTGGTCGTGGCGTAGACGATGCCGGTGCGGGGAAACGACTCAGCCATCAGCCTTACCGGTGTCCTGCCATCCGTGCTGGTCACGGTGATCGGCTGACCGCTGTTAGCCAGGCCTGCGAGATTCGCCGGCAGCCGGGGGATCAGGCTCCCGTTTCCGCCCACGAACACCGCCTGGCGGCGATCCGCGCTGGCGACATAGAACCGGCCGAGTTCGCCGTGCAAGAACGCGAAAGGCCCGACGATCCTCAGCCGGCGCGCGTTCCCGGCTGACCTCGGTCTTACCTCCTGCGGGTGAGCCTTTCCCAGGCGGATTTCAGGTGCCACGTTCCCGGGCAGGCCGGCCGGCAGCTGGACCACCCTGTACTCGGCGAGTACTCCCTTCAGTTGCGCGTCGGCCTGGCCGAGCAGGTAGCCGCGCAGCGCCGTGACCGCCACCAGGTCGAAGGCCGCCAGCGCGACCAGGGTCACGGCCACCACGCCCACGAGCACCCGGGTACGCAACCGGGCCGGCCCGCGCAGCCTCACTGCCGGGCCTCATCGCCGGCCGAAGCCGGCAGCCGGAGGCTGTAGCCGATGCCGCGCTGAGTGTGGATGAGGTCGGGCCCGCAGGCCGCGAGCTTGCGGCGCAGGTAGGCGATGTAGGTAGCGACTACTGTGGACGAACCGCCGAAGTCGTAGGCCCACACGTGGTCAAGCAACTGCTCGCGGGTCAGCACCCGCCCGGGATTGAGCATGAGGTAGCGAAGCAACCGGAACTCGGTCGGCGACAGGTCGATGAGCGCGCCCGCCCGGCGCACTTCGTAGGAGTCCTGGTCAAGCTCCACATCGCAGAAGGTCAGCACGGCGCCGGGCGCCTGCGGGCGGGTGCGGCGCAGCACGGACCTGATCCGCGCGGCCAGTTCGTCCAGGCCGAACGGCTTGGTCAGGTAGTCATCACCGCCGAGCGTGAGCCCGGTCACCTTGTCGGCCTGCGTATCCCGGGCGGTCAGGAAGATCACCGGCACCCGGCTGCCGTCCCGGCGCAGCCGCCGCACGATCTCGAAACCGTCGACCCCGGGCAGCATCACGTCGAGCACGATCAGGTCGAACCGGCCGTCTCTGGCCAGCCGGAGCGCGTCAGTCCCGTTGTCGGCGCTCGTCACCGTGAACCCCAGGAAGGTCAGCGAGACGGCGACGGCATCTCGCAGGAAGGGCTCGTCGTCGACGACGAGCAGTTCACCATGGTCGGCATGGTGGTGACGGAGCGGCTCTGCCATCCGCGCCCCCTTTCCCCGCCCTCATCAGACCAGGTGGCCGCCAGGGACTGCTGCGAGCCTCATGTGAGTTCTGTGTGAAAGATAGCTCAGCGGCTGATCTCCAGCCATGACTGGCCGTTCGAATAGAGCAGCAATGAGTTCCCGGCCGGCAGGTCATGCCGGCGCTCGCCTAGCACCTGGTCCGTATTCTGGGCGAGCAGGGCCACGTTTCTGGCTTCCGCGTCGTCGTCCCGCATGATCCGCATCGGCTGCCAGGGCGAGGCGGCAGCGCTCGGCAGCAGCAATTTCACTCCCGCGGCGGCAGCATTGACAATCACGTATTCGTAGGCGCGGTCAAGCGACGCGTCCATGTCTTCGGAGTTGGCGGCGGCGATCGCCCGGATGTACTTGACCTGCTCCGCCGGTTCGGGCGTGGCCACGGCCGCCGAGGCCGCCACCGAACCCCGGGTGCGGACATCAGCGACAATGATCATGGCGACGGTCACCAGCGCCGCCGCCACGATCACCCCGACGCTCAGGTACGCCGCCACCACGATCGAGGGCGGATCAGTGGACTTATTGACCTTGAACAAAAGCAGCGCCGCTCCGCCCGCCCCGCTGATCACGGCTCCGACGCCGCCCACCCGCGTGACATTGAGACTGTTAGCAGAGATCGACTTACCGCTGGCGTTCCCGCCCGCTGCCCCGGACGCCTTAACTGATCCTTTGTTGAGCAGCCCGATCGCCTCGCCGATATAGCCAAGGATCTTGGCGGGGCTGAACGCATTCCGGGTGATGCTCGCGACACTGCCTGCCATTACTGCGCCCTTTCCTCCTGCGTAGTAGCAGTATGACCCAGGACCGTCGGCCAATCGGTACATTGATGAACCCGAGATAGTCGCGAAGGTGTCTTAAACGGCAAGGCGGCCCGCGCGATCGGTCTTCTGCGCAGTGTCCGTAGCATGTCCGGGGAGCTAGGTGGAGGCCGATGCGGGTTCTCGTGGTCGGAGGGGGCGGGCGCGAGCACGCCCTCACCTGGATGTGCGCGCGGTCGGGGCAGGCGGACGCGCTCTTTGCCGCACCCGGCAACGCGGGGATGGCCGAGCTTGCCGACGATCCTCGCCGTCGCGGCGACCGATGCCGAAGCGCTGGCTGGCGCCGTCCGCCGAGCACCAGATCGATTTGGTGATCGTCGGTCCGGATGCGGCGCTGGAGGCAGGGGTCGCCGACGCCTGCGCGGCGGCGGGCGCGCTGGTTTTCGGGCCGACCCAGGCGGCGGCGCGGATCGAGAGCTCCAAGGTGTTCGCCAAGCGGCTCATGGATGATGCCGGGATCGCGACGGCGCGCTGGGTGGCGGCGCGGCCCGGCGGATCGCCAGGAGCTGATCGAGTTCGCGAAGGCGCGCGACGGCAGAGTCGCGGTGAAGGCCGACGGCCTGGCTCTGGGTAAGGGCGTGACCGTGTGCGACTCCATCAGCGCGGCGCAGGCCGCGCTGGCCTCCTGTTTCGATGACCGCAAGCACGGCCGGGCCGGCGATGTCGTCCTCGTCGAGGAACTGCTCGCCGGCCGCGAGGTGTCGGTATTCGCGCTCTGCGACGGAACCCAGGCCTGCCTGCTGCCGCCGGCGGCTGACTACAAGCGCGCGTTCGACGGCGACCTCGGTCCCAATACCGGCGGCATGGGCGTCGTACTCCCCGCCGCTGGAGGTCGATGCCGGTCGACTCCTGCTTGACCTGGTCGCGGCCGACATCGTGCGACCGTGCCTGACCGCGCTCCGCGAGCGGGGAACGCCCTTTCGCGGCTGCCTGTACACCGGCCTGATGCTGACCGCCGACGGCCCGCGCGTGCTCGAATTCAACGCCAGGTTCGGCGATCCGGAAACGCAGGCACTGCTGCCCATGCTCGACGCCTCGCAGTTCTTCGAGCTGCTGATCGGCGGCGGCCCAGCGGCGAGCTCACCGCCGACGCGCGCCTGCGCGCCTGCGGCGATGCGGAACGGCCGCCGGGGTCACCGTGATAGCCGCGAGCCGTGACTACCCGGCCTCGTCCGCCACGGCCTGGCGATCGACCTGCCGGGCATCCCGGCCGGATGCGCTGTCATCTTTCACGCTGGCACTACCCGCGACGCCGGGGGCGTCCTGCGGACTTCGGGTGGCCGGGTCCTGGCGGTCAGCGCCACCGGGGCCGATCTGGCCGCGGCCCGAGTCAGCCGCGTATGACCTGATCGGGCAGGTGCGGTTCGACGGCATGCGTTACCGGCACGACATCGCGGCTCAGCAAGGCGGCCCGTGAGCGCCGCGCGCATCGGCATACTCGGCGCGGGCCAGCTTGGCCTGATGCTGGCCCAGGCGGCCCGCGACCTGGATATCACCTGCCGCTTCTACGCCGAGACCGGCGACGTGCCTGCCGCCTCGATGGGCACCGTGATCACCGGCTCGCTGGATGATGACGACGCGCTCGCGCGGTTCGCCGACGGGCTCGACGTAGTGACCTACGAATGGGAGAACGTCCCCGTCGCCGCCGTCCGCCGGATCGCCGGGATCACGCCAGTCAGGCCGGGGGTGGCCGCGCTCGAGGTAGCACAGGACCGGCTGGCGGAGAAGTCGTTCGTGACCGAGCTTGGCGAGCGGACCGCCAGGTTCGTGCCGGTCGGCAGCCGGGAGACGCTAGACCAGGCGATTGCCGCCCTGGGCTTCCCCGCTGTCCTGAAGACCAGGCGCCTCGGCTACGACGGCAAGGGGCAGGCGGTGCTGCGCCAGCCGGCGGACCTCGACGCCGCGTGGCAGGCGCTCGGCAACGTTCCGCTGATCGCCGAGGAGTGGGTCAGCTTTGACCGCGAGCTGTCGATCATCGGGGTTCGCGGGCCTGACGGGAGCATCGCCTGCTACCCGCCGGTCGAAAACCGCCATCACGAGGGGATTCTCCGCGTCTCCACGGCGCCCGCGCCCGGGGTCGCGGCCGACACCGCCCGCGCGGCCGCCCGCTGCGCGACGCAGGTGCTGACCGCGCTCGATTACGTGGGGGTGCTGGCGATCGAGCTCTTCGATGTCGGCGGCGAGCTCCTGGTCAACGAGTTGGCTCCACGGGTGCACAACTCGGGTCATCTCACCATCGAAGGCGCGGTGACCAGCCAGTTCGAGAACCACGTCCGCGCCATCCTCGGGCTACCTCTAGGCGAGACCAGCATCCGGGGCGCCGCCTGCATGGTGAATCTCATCGGCGACCTGCCCTCCATTGCCGAGGTGCTGGCGATTCCAGGTGCGCACCTGCACCTGTACGGCAAGTCGCCGCGACCGGGCCGCAAGCTGGGGCACGTCACCGTGTGCGCCGACACCCTGGCGCAGGCGGACAAGCGAAGGCGCCAGGCAGAAGCTATCGGGAGCAGCTAATGGACGAGCCCAGGTACGCGTCGGCGGGGGTCAGCTACGAACTGCTGGACGCGGCCAAGAAGCTAGCCGCCGCGCAGGCACTGGCGACCACCGGGCTGCTGCGTCATCGCGGCGGATCGGGAGTCGACGCCTCGCGCGGCGAGCCCGCGTTCGTGTTCGAGCTCGGCGACCGCAGCCTCGCGCTGGTCCTGGAATGCCTGGGTACGAAGTCGGTCATCGCGCGCCAGTACTACGAGGCCGGAGGCACTGACCGCTTCGCCGACATCGGCTACGACGCGGTCGCCGCCATAGTGAACGACCTCTGCTGCGTCGGCGCCCTGCCGCTCGTGGTCAACGCCTACTTCGCGACTGGCTCGAGCGGCTGGCAGCATGACGACAGCGGGCGGTACTCGTCCCTGGTCACCGGCTGGCGCAGCGCCTGCGAGACGGCCGGGGCCACCTGGGGCGGCGGCGAGACCTCGAGCCTCACCGGCATTGTCTTCCCTGACGAGATCGACATCGCCGGAGCGGCGGTCGGCGAGGTTCCTGCCGGCCGTGCGCCCGTACTCGGCCAGGAGCTGGCCCCGGGCGACGAGATCGTGCTGATCGCGAGTTCCGGCCTGCACGCCAACGGCGCTTCCCTCGCCCGGGCGCTCGCGTCAGAACTGCCCGGCGGCTACCTGACCCGCCTTCCCGGCGGCCGTCACTACGGGGACGCGCTGCTCGACCCCACCGTCATCTACGTCCCACTGGTGGAGTCGCTGCTAGAGCGGAACCTCCCGGTGACCTACCTCAGCCACATCACCGGGCACGGGCTGCGCAAGGTGATGCGGGCGAAGAATGAGCTGACGTACCGGATTCACAGCCTGCCGCCCGTGCCCGAGGTACTGCGGTTCATCACCGAACGCACCGGCATGACCCCGCACGAGGCTTACGGAACCTTCAATATGGGCGCCGGGTTCGCTGTCTTCTGCGGCGCCGGGCAGCGCGGGCGAGGTCGTCGGCGCGGCCAGCGACGCCGGCCTGACCGCGATCATCGCCGGCGCGGTCGAAGCTGGTGAGCGCCGCGTGATCATCGAGCCCCTCGGGCTGACCTACGAGTCCGACGAGCTGCAGCTCTCCTAGCCAGGCAGGTCGCCCGGCGTTACGACCGATGACCAGGGCGAGTCGTAGGAGCCGGCGGCCGGATCGGGCTGGGAGAGCGTCCGGCGGCGCAGCGACTCCTGATACTCCTGCGCCCGCGCGCTGAACCTGGCGTCGGCGGTCCCCAGGATGCGCAGCGCCAGCACCGCGGCGTTGGCGGCTCCTGGCTCGCCTATCGCCATCGTCGCGACGGGGATTCCGGCCGGCATCTGCACGATCGACAGCAGCGCGTCAAGCCCGTCGAGCACCTTGCCGGGACGAGGCACCCCGATGACGGGCAGCGGCGTCTTCGACGCGATCATGCCGGGGAGGTGGGCGGCACCGCCCGCTGAGGCGATGATGACCCGGAGGCCGCGCGATTTGGCCGTTCGGGCGTAGCGGCTCATCTCCTCGGGCAGCCGGTGCGCGGAGAAGATGCCGCGCTCCCAGGGGATCTCGAACTCATCGAGCAGGTGCGCGGCCGGCAGCAGGAAAGGCCAGTCCGATGCCGACCCCATGATGAGGCCGACCAGCGGCTGGCTCTCGGTAACGGGCATATCGGCGACGATAGCGGAGGCACCCGCATAGTACCGTGGGACTACACGGCCCAGGGAGGATCTCTGTACCGCTTCTACCGCCGTCGCTCCGTTCTCCCCCAGGATGTCGCCCGCGCGCAGCGCGCTGTGCCGCCCGGTGAAACTGTTGAGGCGGAGCACTGCTTCTACGTCCAGACCACCGCCGGCCTTGACCCGCCCGCGACAGCGATCCTGCGCTGGCTGCTGGGCGAGACCTTCGATCCCGCCGGGCTGGCTGTCACGAGCTTCCTGACCGGATCGGCGTCGGTGCTCGAGATCGGCCCGCGCCCGGGCGTCGAGACCGCCTGGTCGTCGACCGCGGTCGCCATCTGCCACGTCAACGGCCTCGATGGCGTCGCGCGGCTCGAGCGCAGCCGCCGCTTCGGCTTCGGCCAGGCCAGGTCCGGCGCCCAGCTCGCCGACGTGGCCGGGCCGCTGCACGACCGGATGACCGAGACCATTTACCCGGCCCCGCTGACCAGCTTCGAGACTCAGCTGACGGCCGGGCCGGTGCGGGTCATTCCCCTCGACGGCATCGAGGCGCTGCGCCGCGTCAATCGGGAGCTTGGCCTGGCCATGGATGAGCAGGATCTGCTCCGCTTCTATCGCCTCTTCACCGAGGAACTGCGGCGGGACCCGACCGACGTGGAGCTCTTCCAGCTCGCTCAGGGCAACTCCGAGCACTGTCGGCACGGGTTCTTCAAGGGCGCGATGATCATCGACGGGGTAGCTCAGCCCGGCAGCCTGATGTCGATCGTCAAGGAGCCCTGGCGGCGTAGCCCGGGTAACTCGCTGATCGCCTTCCACGACGACAGCTCCGCCATCCGGGGCGGGCGCGTGACCGCGCTGATGCCGAGCCGGCCAGGCGATCCGTCGCCGCTCGCCGAGATCGAGCGCGTGTATCACCCGACCCTGACCGCCGAGACGCACAACCATCCATCCGGCGTCGCGCCCTACCCGGGAGGGGCCACCGGCACCGGCGGGCGCATCCGGGACAACCAGGTCGTCGGCCGCGGCGGCCTTGTTCAGGTCAGCGGTGCCGCCTACTGCGTCGGCAACCTGCACCTGACCGACGAGCACGTCTGGGAGGCCGACGGGCGAGCGGCACCGCCCAGCCTCGCGGCGCCGCTCGACATCCTCATCCAGGCCAGCAACGGGGCCTCCGACTATGGCAACTGTTTCGGAGAGCCACTGATTTATGGCTTTGTACGCAGTTTCGGAGCTTATACGCCCGGCGGATACCGAAGCTGGCTCAAGCCGGTCATGTACTCCGTCGGGGCCGGCCAGCTCGACGACGCGCACGTCGGCAAGCAGCCGGCGGAGCCCGGCATGCTAGTCGTCCAGCTCGGCGGCCCCGCCTACCGGATCGGCCTGGGCGGCGGCGCCGCCAGTTCGATGATGTCAGGCGAGAATGACACCGGCCTGGACTTCGACAGCGTGCAGCGCGGCGATCCGGAGATGGAGCAGCGGGCCGGCCGCGTGCTGCGCGCCTGCATCGAGCTCGGCGACGCCAACCCGATCGTCTCGGCCCACGACCTCGGTGCCGGCGGCGACAGCAACGCGCTGCCGGAGATCGTCTATCCCGCTGGCGCGCGCATCGACCTGCGGGCGATCCCCGTAGGCGACGCCAGCCTTTCCGTGCTCGAGATCTGGGGCAACGAGGCCCAGGAGCGCAACGCGGTCCTGGTGCGCCCGGCCGGCCTGAAGCAGCTGACCGGCATAGCCGCGCGCGAGAAGGCGCCGCTGGCCGTGGTCGGCGAGATCACCGGAGACGGGCAGTTCCTGCTTCACGACGGCGCTGACGGCAGCGCTCCGGTGAACCTGCCGCTCGAGCCGATCCTCGGGGACGTCCCGCCCAAGGACCTCGAGGTCAGCACGCTCGGTGAGGCACCGGTACCGCTCAGCCTGGACGGGGTGACGGCCTGGCAGGCCCTGGAGCGCGTGCTCAGATTGCCCTCCGTGGCGTCCAAGAGCTACCTGACCCGCAAGGTCGACCGCTGTGTCACGGGGCACGTCGCCCAGCAGCAATGCGTCGGGCCGAACCACCTGCCGCTGTCCGACTTCGCGGCCTACGCGCAGAGCCTCTTCGGAGTCCGCGGCGTCGCGCTCAGCCTGGGCGAGCAGCCGGTCAAGGGGCTCATCGACCCTGCCGCCATGGCCAGGATGGCCGTCGCGGAGTCCCTGCTGAATCTCGCCGGCGCCCGGATCACCCGGCTCTCCGACGTGCGCTGCTCGGCGAACTGGATGTGGGCCGCCAAGCTGCCAGGTGAAGGCCCGAGGCTGAGGCAGGCCGCCCTTGCCATGAGCGAGCTGATGATCACGCTCGGCGTGGCCGTGGACGGCGGCAAGGACAGCCTGTCCATGGCCGTCACCAGCCCGGAGCTTGTCAAGGCGCCCGGCGAGCTGGTGATCGCCGCCTACGCGCCGATGCCCGACGTGCGGGTCAAGGTGACGCCGGACCTCAAGCAGCCAGGGAACGCGCTGATCCTGGTCGACCTGTCCGGCGGCAAGGCGCGGCTGGGCGGCTCGGCGCTCGCTCAGGCCTGGCAGCAGATCGGCGATGAGACGCCTGATGTCGACGACGCTGACGTGCTGGCCCGGGCGTTCGCGGCCGTGCAAGACCTCGTCGCCTCCAGGCTCGCGGTATCCGCGCACGATCGCAGCGACGGCGGCCTGATCACGGCGGTCGCCGAGATGGCCTTCACCGGCAATGTGGGAGCGGAGCTTGACCTTCGCTCCGCCGCCGGCCCGCTCGCCGCGCTCTTCGCCGAGGAACTCGGGATCGTGGTCGAAGCGCCTGACGGCGACGCCGTGCTGGCCTTCCTGGCCGAGCGCGAGGTCCCCGCGACCCTGGTGGGCCGGGTCGGGGCACCAGGCGGCGACATCGTCGTGCGGCACAACGGCGAAGTCGTGATCGATCGTCCGATGGTGGACGTCCGGGCCCTCTGGGAGGACACCAGCACGCGGATCGAGCGGCTGCAGACCGAGTCGGCGGACGAAGAGGCCCGCGCGACCCGCGACCTGGTCACGGCGCCGGACTGGCGGCTGACGTTCATGCCGGAGCCTTCTTCGGACCGGACCAGGACGCCGCCGCGCGTGGCCGTCATCCGCGATCAGGGCAGCAACGGGGACCGCGAGCTGGCGGCCGCCTTCCACGCGGCCGGGTTCGAAGCCTGGGATGTCACGATGACTGACCTGCTGGAGCGGCGGGTCTCGCTCGGGGAGTTCCGCGGCGTGGCGTTCCCCGGCGGCTTCTCCTATGGCGACGTGCTCGACGCGGGCAAGGCGTGGGCCGGGATCATCCGCTTCCACGGTGCAGCTGGCGGAGCAGTTCGAGGGGTTCTACCAGCGCCAGGACACGTTCTCGCTCGGACTGTGCAACGGAGCGCAGCTGATGGCGCTGCTGGGGTGGGCGCCCGAGCGCGGCGGTTTCCGATGAGCTGCGGCCGCGATTCATCCGCAACCGCTCTGGCCGGTTCGAGTGCAGGTTCGCCACGGTCGAGATCACGCCGAGCCCGTCGATCTTCCTGCGCGGCATGGCCGGGTCACGCCTGGGCGTCTGGGTCGCGCACGGCGAGGGCCGCCTGCACCTGCCTGGCGGCGCGGGCAGCCTCGATCCGGCGCTGATGCCGATCCGGTTCGCTGATCCCTGACGGCAAGCCGACGGAGACCTACCCGTTCAACCCCAACGGCAGCCCGGGCGGCGTCACCGCGATGACCTCAGCCGACGGCCGGCACCTGGCGATGATGCCGCATCCTGAGCGCCTGGCCAACCAGCTCTGGCAGTGGCCATGGCTCCCCTCGGAGTGGCATGACCTCGTCGCCAGCCCCTGGCTGCGGATGTTCCAGAACGCCTTTCAGTGGTGCCAGGAATCCGCGTGAACCTCGCCGTCCTCGCGTCAGGGACCGGGACCATCCTGGCCTCGATCATCGAGCACGGGCCGCCCGTGACCGTCATGGTCAGCGACCGGGCGTGCCCGGCGCTGGACGTCGCGGCGGCGGCGGGCATCCCGGCGATCACGGTCAGCCGGCGCGGCTTCGGCTATCGCGCCGGGGCGGGCGAGAACTGGGACCGCGAGGGGTTCACGCGGGGAGTGTTCGACGTACTGCGACAGTACGATGTCGAATTGATTGCTATGGCGGGTTTTTTCACCATTCTTCATGAGTTGATTTTCGAACACTATGAAAACCGGATTCTGAATACTCATCCGGCGCTGCTGCCCTCGTTCAAGGGCGCGCACGCGGTCAGGGACACCCTGGCCGCCGGGGTCCGGACCACGGGCCCGACCATCCATCTCGCCACGCCGGTGCTCGACGACGAGCGCGGCATCCTGGCGCAGTCCAGCGTGCCCGTGCTGGCCGGTGACGACGAGGCCGCGTTGTGGGAGCGGATCAAGGTCTCCGAGCGCTGCCTGTACCCGAAAGTGCTATGGGACATCGTGAACGGCAAGATGGACATCGGGCAGTGATGTGGAATTATCGGAAGAGTATGACGACAGTGACCGCGATCGACGCCCCCGGGCTCCGGCTCTACCGCCGGGGCAAGGTCCGCGACACCTTCGAACTCACCGGCGGCGCGCTGCTGATGGTGGCCAGCGACCGGATCTCGGCCTTCGACGTCGTGCTGCCCACGGCGATCCCTGGCAAGGGCGCCGTGCTGACTCAGATGTCGCGCTGGTGGTTCGGCCAGACCGCGAGCATCGTGCCGAATCACCTGCGGGACGACCCGCCGGCCGAGGTGACCGGCCGGCTGGACTGGCGGGAGCTGGGACCGCGTTCCATGCGGGTCGCGCGGGCCGAGCGGATCGATATCGAGTGCGTGGTGCGCGGGTACCTGGCGGGCAGCGGCTGGCAGGAGTACCGCGACGGCGGCACGCTGGCTGGGGAGCGCCTTGCGCCGGGGCTGCGGGAGTCGTCGCGGCTGCCGGAGCCGCGCTTCACCCCCGCGGTCAAGAACGACGACGGCCACGACGAGAACATCAGCCGGGCGCGGCTGGCAGAGCTAGCGGGCGCCGAGCTCGCGGCGGAGCTTGAGGCCGTGTCGCTTGCCCTGTACGGCTTCGCCGCCGGGCACTGCCAGGGCGCCGGCATGATCCTGGTGGACACGAAGTTCGAATTCGGATTCATCGACGGCCGGCTGACGTTGATAGATGAGATGCTCACGCCCGATTCATCGCGGTTCTGGGAGACCTCGCAATGGCGCGAAGGACACTCGATGCCCTCGTTCGACAAGCAGCCGGTCCGTGACTGGCTCACCAGCCAGCCCTGGGACAAGACAGCGCCGGGTCCAGAGCTGCCTGCGCGGATCGTGGCAGAGACGAGCGCCCGCTATGCCGAGGCGGCCCGGCGCATCTGCGGGGTGGACCTGTCGTGAACGCTGACCGGATGCACGAGGAGTGCGGTATCTTCGGCGTCTTCGCCGACGGCGAGGATGTCGCCAACCTGACGTACTTCGGCCTGTACGCCCTGCAGCACCGGGGTCAGGAGTCGGCCGGCATCGCGGTCAGTGATGGCCAGGCGATCACCGTGCACAAGGAGATGGGCCTGGTCTCCCAGGTCTTCGATCAGGAGTCGCTGGCCGGGCTGAGCGGCCACATCGCGATCGGGCACACGCGTTACTCCACCACGGGCAGCGCGAGGCTTCCCAACGCCCAGCCGATGCGGTTCGAGCATCCGCGGATCGGGCCGTTCCTCCTGGCGCACAACGGCAACCTCACCAACGCCCGCGCCGTCCGCGCCCGCCTGGAAGCCGAGGGCGTCGCGTTCGTGTCGTCATCCGATACCGAGATCGCCGGGCAACTGCTCGCGCGAACTCCTGGCCAGGCGCTTGATGAGGTGCTGGCGCAGGCTCTCCCCCAGCTCGACGGGGCGTACTGCCTGATCCTGCTGAGCCGGGACGCGCTGGTCGCCGCGCGTGATCCGCTTGGCATCCGCCCGCTGTGCCTGGGGCGCCTGACCGACACCGAGACCGGTGACGGCAGCATTCTCGCCAGTGAGACCTGCGCGCTTGATGTTGTCGGCGCCCAGTTCGTCCGCGAGATCGAGCCGGGCGAGATCATCTCGATCAGCGCCGACGGCGTCCGGAGCACGAAGATCCCGCGCCGGGCCGACCGGCGAGCCATGTGCTCGTTCGAGTTCATCTATTTCGCGCGGCCCGATTCCGTCCTGATGGGCCAGTCCCTCTACGAGGCCCGCCGGGCCATGGGGCGCGAACTGGCGGCCGAGTCGCCCGCTGACGGGGACATCGTGATCACGCTCCCCGACTCGGGAACACCGGCGGCGGTGGGTTTCGCCGAGGCCGCGGGCATCCCGTTCGTGGAAGGCATGATCAAGTCCCGTTACATCACGAGAACGTTCATCCAGCCGACCCAGCGGCTGCGGGAGTCGGGAACGCGGCTGAAGTTCAACCCGATGCGCCATGTCCTTTCCGGCAAGCGGGTCGTGCTCGTCGACGACTCCATCGTGCGCGGCACGACGACCCGGCGGATCGTGGAGGAACTGCGCCGCGCCGGGGCGGAGCAGGTGCACCTGCGGATCGCGTCGCCGCCGATCATGTGGCCCTGCTTCATGGGCATCGACATGGCGTCGCGCAGCGAGCTGATCGCGGCGCACAACAGCGAGGAGGAAGTAGGGCAGATCGTCGGCGCGGATTCGCTGCACTACTTGTCCCTGCCTGGCCTGCGCCGCGCCATGGGCCGGCCTGACGGCGACGGATTCTGCTTCGCGTGCTTCAACGGCGAGTACCCGGTGGACGTGCCCGAGGGCATCAAGGGCGACAAGCTCGCGCTTGAGCAATGACCGGCCTATCGTCGTTTCCCGGTCGTAGGCTGACCCGGTAGATCTCCGGCGAAAGGGTCCAGACAGTGGCAAACGCAGTAGTGCATTTCGAGGTCGGTGCCGCGGACGACGCGCCGCTGGTGGCGTTCTACGGAGAGCTATTCGGCTGGGGGCTGCAGTCCTTCGAGGGCGGCGGTTACACCATGATCGACACCTGCGGCGGCAGCGGGATCAACGGCGGCATCGGCAAGAGCCAGACCGGAGAGCCGTGGGCTGCCTTTTACGTCGAGACTGATGACTTGCAAGGGACGCTCGACCAGGCGAACGCCCTCGGCGGCAAGACCGTGCTGCCCGTGACCGACTTCGGCGGGGCCGTCACCATCGCCATGTTCAGCGATCTGGATGATCTGCTTATCGGCCTCGTGCGCGCGGCACCGGTTGGCGGAGGCGAGCTAGCTCCGTCGGCCGGCTCGGGCGCGTCGGTTGACTGGTTCGAGATCCTGGGATCAGACGCGTCGCGGACGCAGCAGTTCTACGCGGAGCTGTTCGACTGGAAGATCGACAAGTCTGGCCTGCCGGAGTACGCGGTGGTGGACACCGGCACCGGCCGGGGCATCCAGGGCGGGATCGGCGGGGGCACCGACCTCTGCCTGGCGACTATCTACGCCCAGGTGGATGACGTAGAGCAGACCCTGCGCCGCGCCGAGCAACTCGGCGGGTCACGTGCTCGCGTCGATGGCGTGGTCGCGCTCAAGACCGCCGCGCGCACAGCGCTCTACGGCGTCGTCGACGAGAGCATGACGACCAGCGCGCTCCGCGACCCGGCGGGCAACCTTTTCGGCCTCTTCCGACGCTGACCGCGGCTCCGCCCGGCGGGGCATAAGCGGGAATTGCTCAGGCCGGGACTCGGTAACCTAAAGCCCATGGCACGTGACGAGCGCAGTGTGACCCCGCAGAGCGAGGACTTTTCCGCCTGGTACAACGAGGTGGTCTTCCGGGCCGAGTTGGTGGACCGGTGGCCGGTCCGCGGCAGCATGGTGATCAGGCCGTACGGGTACCGGATCTGGGAACTGCTGCAGGCGGATCTGGACGGGCGGATCAAGGCCACCGGGCATCAGAACGCCTACTTCCCGCTGCTCATCCCGCAGAGCTTCATGGAACGCGAGGCCGAGCACGTCGAGGGGTTCGCGCCCGAGTTCTTCACGGTCACCCACGCCGGCGGCAAGGAACTGGAGGAGCCGCTGGTCATCCGGCCGACCTCGGAAACGGTCATCGGGGAGATGATGGCCAAATGGATCAGTTCGCACCGGGACCTGCCCCTGCTGCTGAACCAGTGGTCCAACGTGCTGCGCTGGGAAATGCGGCCGCGAATGTTCCTGCGCACCAGCGAGTTCCTGTGGCAGGAGGGCCACACCGCGCACGCCACGGCGGCTGATGCGACGGCCGAGACGATGCTGGCGCTGGGCATCTACCAGGACGTGGCGGTAGAGATCGCTGCTCTCGCGACCGTTCCGGGAGAGAAGACGCCCAGGGAGCGGTTCGCCGGGGCCGAGCGCACGTTCACGATCGAGGCAATGATGCGCGACGGCCGGGCATTGCAGTCGGGTACTTCGCACCTGATGGGGACGAATTTCGCGAAAGCATTCGAGATCACCTATACCGGTGAGAGCGGCACGGCCGAGTTGTGCCACACCACGTCCTGGGGCATGAGCACCAGGATGATCGGCGGCGTGATCATGACCCACGGTGACGACAAGGGACTCGTGCTGCCGCCCGCGCTGGCGCCCTACCAGGTGGTCATCGTCCCGATCGGGCGCGGCGACCAGGCTGAGGCGACGCTATCCGCCGCTACCGGGCTGGCCGCCAGGTTGCGGGACGCGGGTATCCGGACGCATGTGGACAGCCGGCCGCAGTTGTCACCTGGCTTCAAGTTCAATGACTGGGAAATGCGCGGCGTGCCGCTCCGGCTCGAGCTCGGCCCGCGCGACCTGGCCGCCGGCACCACGCTGATGTCCCGCCGGCTGAATTACGGGCAGGAGAACGCGGGCAAGGAAGCTATCGCGATCGATGCCGCGCCAGCGCTGCTGGCAGCCGAGCTTGCCGCTTTCCAGGCGATGCTGACGCGGCGGGCCGCCGACTTCCGCGACGATCACACGGCCACGGTCAGTTCCTGGCCTGAGTTCGCCGCCGCCGTGGCGACTGGCTGGGCGCTGGCGCTGCATTGCGGCGAGGAGGCCTGCGAAGACGAGATCAAGGCGGAAACCACGGCCACCCCCCGCTGCATCCCGCTGGCAGGCGAACCCGAGCAGGGCCCGTGCGTCCGCTGCGGGAAGCCGTCCGCCTACGGAAAGCGCGTCATCTTCGGCCGCGCCTACTGAAAGAGCGCCCTGGGCTCAGAGTTCGGTGTTGATGATGGCCTCGACCAGGGTGGTGCCAGCCTCGGTGAGAGCGATCTGGCGGGCCGCGTAATCGAGCGTGACGAGGCCGCGCGCGGCAAGCCCGGAGAACTTGGCGTGCCAGGGATCGCCGAAAAGCGATCGCCCGCTGAATCGCTCCTGGTGGGCGCCGTCGGACAGCGGCTGGCAGCTGGAAAGGGCCATCTTCACCGCCCTGGCTTCGCGGGCCTCCTCGTCAAACCCGGTAGCTGACTCCAGGGGGATGATGCCCGACTCCACCGAGCGCCTGTAGGCCTCGGGGCGGACGTCGGTCATCGCCTCGGACGCGCGGCAGCTCGAACTGCCGCCGAGTCCGATCGCGACCTCGGCCTCCTGCTTGTCCTGATCGACCATGATGGCCTTCCACCTTTCCGGGCCCTTGTCCGGCCGGGCGAAATACATGACGGGATGCTCGACGTAGCCGAGTTCCCGCAGGCCGCGAGTCACGAGCTCGTGCATCTGGTACTGCTCGCCGAGCGCCGGCCAGTGGTGTCCCGCGGTGGCGAGCCGCTCGCGGTAGGGGGCGCTCTGCCAGGCGGCCGGCTTATCACCGGTGACGGCCGTTCGCGTGTCCGCGTAGGACCGGAGGTGGAGTTTCGCGCAGACCACGGCGGTCGGATCGGAGTCAGCGACCTGCCGGAGGTCCTGCTCCACGCTCGCGACGCTCTGATCGAGCAGGCCGAACATGAGATCGATGCTCACCCAGTCGAATCCGGCACCGCGCGCGTTCCTGATGAAGGCGATGCACATGTCGGCGGTAGATGGCCGCCCGCACTGCTCGAGCACGTGGTTGTCGAACGACTGCACGCCGCACGACACCTTGGTGCAGCCAGACTCCGCCAGCGATCGCAGAATCTCAGGGGTCAGCGAGTTGGGGTCGCCTTCGAAGCGGATGGTGGTATCGCTGGTGAAGCCGAAGTTACGCCGGTAGAAATCGAGCAGCCTGGCGATACTTTCCGGCGGCATGAGCGAGGGCGTGCCGCCGAATACGTTGAACTCGCCCACCGGCGCGCGGGACAGGTGCGGAACTTGCGCAAGCCAGAGTTTCGCTTCGCGGATATTCAGCTCCGCCCAGTCGGCTGCCTTGCTGGCGATGGCGGCCGGGGCCCCCTTAGCCAGGACGACCGGGTACTGGCAGAAACGGCAGCGGTAGCTGCAGGCCGGGAAATAACACCAGAGGTGGATGGGCGCGGTGTCCGCCAGTTGCGAATCGAGATCGGCGAGGAAATCGCCGGGCCGGTAATCCGGCAGGTTGCCAGGGAAGACGTGCGCGCCGAACGGATCGGCCGCCACGTACTCAAGCAGCCGCCGGTTACCGGGAGCGGCTAGCGCGCCCGTGATTTCCGGTACCGGGTAGCCGGGATCGATCGTGAGCAGCGAGCGCAGCGCGTGGTCGTAGAGCGCGTGGTCATTGTCAGCTGTCATCAGAAGACGCCTCCATTGCCGAAGTAATCGTGGGCTTCCCCCGATTCGCGGTCTTCGCAGTAATAGCGGACGAACTCGGTGAAGCGTCCGCGCGGGATGTCAGCGAAGCAGTCCGGCAACGGCGGCGGGTGGCCGATGTCGTCGCCGACGGCCGCGCGCAGCCTGGCGAATAGCTGATCAGCGAATTCGAAGTAGAGCCGGTAGGACGGGGTCTTATAGGAGTGAATCGGCAGGAAGCTGGTCAGGCTCATTTCCGCCATCATCTCGGCGGCGCGCCGGGTGAGCGCGCTGCCGAGCGCCGGGGTGAGAAACTCGGCGGCTCGCGCCCCGGCGGCCAGCGATGGAGTCAGCAGCAGCGGCAGGATCAGGTTCTTGGGCGTGAAATCCTTGACAGAGAACTCCCAGGCCTGAAGTGCCTCGGCCGGGGTGAGATCCCGCTGCCTGTCCGCCTCCCGCGTCCTGGCCCGGATGTCGCGCATCACGATGGTCCCGTGCGCCCCGTAGGCCCGGCCGGTAATCACTTCGTCGATGGCGTGGTCGACCCGTCGCGGATTGATTTCCACCCGCGCGGCCGGGACATAGACGATCTCCCCGCCCGATGCCCTCAGCTTGATGCCGAAATCCCAGTCGTCGGACAGGTGACTGCGGAAGCGCCCCGTCCTTCAGCTGGTAGGCGATCTCTATGCCGCCTATGCGCTCGTACTGATCGCGGTTAACCGCGAATCCTTTCCCGTCCGGGAATCCTCCGAGCGCCGCCCAGGCCGCCCGCCGGCAGCGCAGGGTGCGCTGGATCGCGTCCCACAGGCGCGGCCGGAGAATGAATGCCGCGGCCGGGTAGTAGTAATCGCATACGCCGATCGCCGCGCCGGTCGATTCCATGCCGTGCAGTAATTCACCCAGCCAATGACGGTCGACCCGGCAATCGGCGTCCGCTGACACGAGGTAGAACGGTTCGGCGCGGCCGTGCTCGGCATCGCGGCGGTGGCTGCGCCGGGCCGCGAATTCCATGCCCGCCTTCCGGGCGCAGGCGACGCCCTGCTCGGATTCGACGATCATCAGGATTGCCAGGTCGCGGTGGTCGGCCGCGAATCTGCGCGCGATGCGCATGCTCGCGTCAGAGGAATTGTTGTCGACGAGAACGATCTCATACGCCCTGGGATCAAGCGGCCCGCCAGCTATCCGCTGGTCATAAAGCGAGTGCAGCACCGCCTCGACGTTGCTCGCCTCGTTGTAAAGCGGCACGACGACGCTCAGGCGCGTTTGCGCCCCCATCGGCGCCGCCGGCCAGGGCTCGCTCACTTCCGCGCTGGCCGGGCGAGAAGGGTGAAATAATTCGCGGGCCAGCTCCAGCACCTGAACCGGAGCAAAGCAGGACCGGCCGAGTTCGGAGTTGAACTGGGCGAGGTCGCGACGCCGCCCGTCATCCATCAGCAACTCGGTGACCTCACTGGCGAACGCCTCAGCTGGCAGCTCGTCGTCGGCCGGAGTGATCTCCATGACCGGCCCGCGGAATCCCCGCTGGCCGTACACGGTGTCGTACGCCTGATACCTGGTGGAGATGTACGGGACGCCAGCGGCGATAGCCTCCCCGATCGGGTTGCCGTAGCTCTCGTAGTCGTAGGAAGTCAGGAAGCTGGCTAGGTCGGTATCGGCGAGCAGGTCCCGCACGGAAAACTTGCGGCCGGCGCAGTCAGGAGCGCCGAGCGGCGCGAGCGGGCCGCCGAAGATCACGCGCCGCCGCACGCCGAGCGACTCGGCAAGGCTGGCCAGCGATCGGGACTCTCCCGGCGACTCCGCGGGATCGCCCGCGACAAACAGGTACACGGGCCGGCCGATCCCCTGCGCCACGAGCTTGGCGCTCACGGCCGCCAGCAGGTGGATGTCCCGGTCGATGCGCTTCTGCCGGATTATCCGAGAGCACCGGCTGACGACGAAGGCGTCCGCCGGAATGCCGAAATGAGAGCGGAACCGGCAGTTCCGCAGGCTCGCGATGTCCTGGATGGGCGTGAAGGTGTTCGGCAGGACGGTGACCTCTGATAGGTCGGGCGCCCAGCTCAGCAGCTTGCGGCGGGCATCTTGATGCAGGGTGACATACCGGATGAATGGGGAGTCCGCCACCTTGACGGCCCCGCGATAGGGATACTCCCCGTATTTGCCGGTGCCTGGCTCACTCGACCACATCAAGTCGTGGTCTCGCCATAACACGTAGGTGCCGAGCGCCCTGGCGCGGCCATATTCCTCGATAGCCGCATAGAGTGCCCTGGTATAGGTGATGTTCTCGGGCAGCGTCCCATTCTCTACTATGACGAGCTCGACGTTAAGTGCCTGCCATTTCCTGACGATCTGCCGGGCCAGGACAGCGCTGATCGCCCGCACGCGCGGCAGCGTGCGCTGCGGGGCATGCTCCTGCACCACATCATGCAGGACCTGGCGTACGAACTCCTCGTCGTAGCCTGCCAGGGACTCAAGTTCATCGATCCGGTCCAGGCTGATCCAGGAGGGAAACAGGTCGGCCTCGTGCGTGTATGGCTGGAAGAGATGACCTTTATCCACTTTGATGTCATAACCGAGGTCTAGGTGGATCCGGTATCCCCATTCCCTGAAGACACTGGCCAGCTTGATGAACTCGCTGACCACACCAGAAACAGCGATCGCGTCAAAAGACGTGCACCAGAGAACCCGCTCGCTTTGCGCGGCATGGTCGGCCATTAGTGGAACCCCCTGGCCGTATAACGCTCTTTGGTGTTAATCCCACCACGCGCTTAACCTCTCGGCAAGGCCAGTCCCGCAATCAAGGCGCAGGCGCTAGTACCGGCACGGGGACCACGCTGCCCGAAATGGTGCCGTTGCCAAGTTCGCCGCTCGTGTCCTGCCCCCAGCAGTCGACGCCGCCGGTGGCCAGTACCGCGCAGGTGCTGCCGGCGTCGTCGCTGACGAGAGCCCGGACCCGGATCAGGGGCTTCTTCGGCCCGAAGCCGGGAACCGCCTTCGGTGCCGCGCTGAACCCCGCCGGCAGGAATCCCCAGCAATCCACGCCGCCTGACGTCAGCAAGGCGCATACGTACTCGCCGTTGCCGCCGTCGCCCGCGACCAGGGAGCTGATGCCGCCCAGGGCGCCCTTTCCGCTCGGGCTCGCGACCTTCACCGGCACCTCGCTTGTCTCGCCGGCCGAGGGGGCGCCAAGCGCGCCGTCACCGTTATTGCCCCAGCAATCCGCCCCGCCAGTGGTGAGGACCGCGCAGTTGGTCAGGCCGGGAATGCCGGTCACGCCGCTGACCGAGCCCAGGGTGCCGTGCCCGCCGACGCCCTTGACCGCGACCGGGAGGGCGCTGTCGTTGAAGAGCCCGATAGTCCCGTTTCCCAGCTCGCCGAAGGTGTCCTCGCCCCAGCAGTCCGCCTTGCCGGAGCTCAGCCGGGCGCAGATGCTCGTGCCATTGTCCTTGTAGCCGGTCAGGCTGGTCACGCCGGTGAGCGCGCCACTGCCGCCGATCGCCTTGACCGCGACCGGGAACGGGCTTCCGTCCTTGCTGCCGTTGCCAATCTGGCCGTTGGGACCATATCCCCAGCAGTCAACCGCGCTGGTGGTCAGCAGCGCGCACATGGTCTCGCCCTCACCGGTCAGGCCGGCCACCTGGCCGAGGGACCCAGTGCCGCTGGTGCTGACGACGGTGACCGGAGTCGTGGAGCACGGGCTCTCTATCGCGCCGCAGCTCTGCGGTCCGGTCAGCGAGTTGTCTCCGAGCTGGCCGTTCTCGTTGAGACCCAGCAGACCACCCCGCCGGAGGTCAGCGCGGCGCAGAATCCGTAGATCTCGGGCTGCAGCTGCTTCACGCCGGTCAGGAGGCCCGATCCGCCGACAGCCTTGACGGCCACCGGCTTGTCGCTGTTCTTGGTTGTGCCGTCGCCGAGCTGGCCATTCAGGTTGTAGCCCCAGCAGTCCACGCCCCCTGAGCGCAGCACCGCGCAGTACTCACTGCCATAGCCGAGCGTGTCGCTGACCACGCTCGCCACTCCGGTCAGCACTCCCTTGCCGCCGATCGCCGTCACCGCGACCGGCCTGCCGCTGTTCTTCGTCTTGCCGTCGCCGAGCTGGCCGAAGTCGTTGAAGCCCCAGCAGTCCACCCGGCCGCTGGTCAGCAATGCGCAATAACTCTCGCCCTGGCCGGCAATGACGCTGACGTCGCCCAGGGTCAGCGGCGGCTGGGCGAGTACCCTGCTCGCGCTCGCCGTGCGGCTCGCGCCACGCACGCTGAGCTTGATCGTGAAGTGCTTGGTCGAGATCGAGCCGTTCGGCGTGATCTTGAGCGTCGCCGTGACGGTCCCCGAGGTGCAGCGGCGGGTGACCGGGAATCCGGTGACCTTGGGCTTCACGCTGAACGTGCAGGTCCGGCCCGACCGTACCTTCGCCGTAGCCGTGACCTTGCCGCCCTTGGCGCTCACCGGGGACGGCGTGACCTTGAACGACGTGATCACCGGCGTCACAGCCGGTCTCTCTCCCCCGGCCGGGGCGGCCACCGCCGCTGTTGTCCCAGCGAGCGCCAGGCCTGCGAGCGCCAGGCACGAGCCAAGACTCACGGCAACCAGACGGGCCGCAGGCAAGAACTTCACAGTGTGCACGATTTCCCCCTCAGATCCCAGACCCCTCGTTACCGCATCATAGGGCCGTTGGCCTCCAATTCCGGGAGAAGGGACCTAGCCTTTCTCACGATCACTGACTTTCGCGGGTCTTGGGCGCCCTGGCATCAGGAGTGCTGACATCAATCTCACCTGGGTGTGGCTCTTTCGGGGTGAGGCTGCTCTCGCAGGAGGGTTTTCGGGTTCGTGCAGGAGGGTTTCCGCATCTAGGAGAGTTGACCGGACTATACGACGACAACCCTCCTTCATGCGACAACGCTCCTTCAGGAACCCGGAAACCCTCCACGGCAAGGACGAAAACCCTCCCGGACCCGGCAACCCTCCTCCCGGAGCACGACAACCCACCCGGGCACGCCACCACCCAGCTGGCTCACCCAGAAAGAGCCACACCCATCTCACATAAAGATCACGCGGATTCCTGAGCGGCACGGGCGAAGGTGGGACCCGGATCCCGCGCAAGCATTGGAGAATCTTTGTGACGTTCACCTCAAGGCGCCGCGTGCTGCTCGGCGTAGGGGGCGCCGCGGCCTTGCTGGCTGCGGGCGGGCTGATCGGCGCCTCTTTCGTCAAGTCCCCGCAGCAATTGGCTGCCGACACCGCCGCACCGCCGGCCACGGTGATCACTGCCAAGGTCAGCTCCCAGATCCTGACCTCATCGGTACAACTGCGCGGCGTGGTATACCCGTCGGCACAGTACGACGTGTACCCGGGTGGCCCGTCGACCGGCTCGCCATCGGCGCCAGCTGCCGCTGGTGCGAGCAGCGCCGTTTACATCTCGAAATTGGAGGCCGCCGCCGGCGGCACGATCATCAACGGCGAGCAGCTGGCCGAGATCGACGGCGAGCCGCTGTTCGTGCTCACCGGAACGGTTCCGGCGTGGCGGGACCTGACGCCCGGCGAGAGCGGGCCGGACGTGACCGAACTGCAAAAAGCTCTCGGGTCGCTCGGGTACTACGACGACGGTGACACTCCAGGGTATTTCGGCTCCGCGACGCAGTTCGCGGTGTCCCTGTTCTATGAGCACCTCGGCTATCCCCCGCCGTCCTCGGGCGGCATGCCGGCGACGGACGTGGTGTTCCTGCCATCGCTGCCCGCGACGGTGATCGCGGTGAACGGCGCGGTAGGCACGCAGCCCGGTCAGCCATTCCTTGAGCTCGCACCGCGCGGGTCGCTCGCGCTCACCGGTGAGCTGCCACCCGCCTACGCAGCCCAGCTGAAGCCCGGGCTGAAGGTGACGATCTACGACGAAGTGACTGGCCTGCGCGCGACGGGCATCGTGGCTGACCTGGGCACCGCTACCACTACAGTCCCGGCAGGCACGGTGGTCGCCGTCGGCACGGCTTCGGGTTCCGCGGGTTCGGCCGGCTCGGGGGCGGCGGGCTCGGGGGCGGCGGGCTCAAGTTCCCCTGGGCCGGGAGGCTCAAGCGGGGCCGGCAGCACGGGCGCCACCCCTTTCATCCCTCTGGTCGTGCGTCCGTCCAGGCCGCTCCCCCCAGCGCTCAACGGCGAGGACGTCCTGGTCACTGTGGAGACGGGGAAGACCGAGGGCCCGGTGCTGACGGTGCCGGTCGCCGCGATCGTGACGACCGCGTCGGGCAGCAGTTACGTGACCGTGGTCGGTGCGCGCGGAAAGCAGGCTCAGGTGCCGGTGACACCGGGCATTTCGGAGAACGGCTACGTCCAGGTCACGGCCGCCGGACCGCTGGCTGCCGGTGCCCGGGTAGTGGTGAGCGGCTGATGCCCGCGCCCGTGATCGAGCTTGCGGGCCTGGCCCGAACCTATCCAGGCCCGCCGCCGGTGACCGCGCTTCGCCCGGCTGACCTGGTGATCGCGGCGGGTGACTACGTCGCGGTGAGCGGGCCGTCCGGCTCGGGCAAGTCGACGCTGCTGCACCTGCTCGGACTGCTCGACTCGCCGACGGCGGGCAGCTATCTGCTGGACGGCCTGGACACGAGCACATTCGGTGAGAAAGACCGGTCCGCGTTGCGCGGCCGGCGGATCGGGTTCGTATTCCAGTCGTTCCATCTGCTGCCGTACCGGACGGCGGTGGAGAACGTGCTGCTCGCGGGGCTTTACAACCAGACGCCCAGGGACGGCAGGCGGGGCGCGGCCGTCGACGCGCTCAGGGCCGTCGGGCTCGGGCACCGGCTGGACGCCCTGCCCACCACGCTGTCCGGCGGCGAGTGCCAGCGGGTCGCCATCGCCCGGGCGCTGGTGAACCGGCCGAGCCTGGTGCTGTGCGACGAGCCGACCGGAAACCTCGACTCGCGGAACGCGGCGCAGCTCATGGAGCTACTCGACCGGCTCAACGCGGACGGTTTCTCGGTCGTGGTGATCACGCATGACGCCGGGGTCGCGGCCCACGCCGGACGCCGGATCGCGATCAGTGACGGCGCGCTGTCCGAATCGGCCGGGGCCGGCCATGCGTAAGCCCGCTACCGGCCTGCCGTCGCCTCGGCTGACCGTTCGGGACGCGGCGGCCGAGGCGGTCGCGGGGATCGTGCAACGGCCGGGACGGACCGCGCTGACCATGCTGGGCACGGTACTCGGGGTGGGCGCGTTCGTTGCCGTGCTTGGCCTGACGGCGACCGGCGCCGGGCAGATTTCCCGCCAGTTCACGATGCTTGAGGCGACGACGGTGACGGTCGAGGACAACGGCCCCGCTACTGACGTCGCACCGCCTGGCACCAATCCTGCTATCGGCTTCCGCCCTGATGCCGACGCGATCGCCGGCCGCATCGCGGGGGTGACCGCCGGAGGGGTCTGGTGGCCGGTCTCCTTGCCTGACGGTGCCAGCTTCACCGGCTCGCTGGCGTTGTCCGGTACCTCCTCCCAGACGATCAGCTTGCTGGCCGCCTCACCGGGCGCGGTCCGGGCAATGGGACTGTCGATGGTCGCGGGCTCGCCGCTGAGCGCCTATGAGAACGACACGGGCCAGCACGTCGCGGTGATCGACAGCACCACGGCAGCCGCGCTCGGCATCTCCCCGGCGCGCCTGCCCAGCCATCCGGCGGTGTTCGTCGACGGCATCGCCTACACGGTCACCGGCGTCTATGTCTCCGCGCAGCGCGTGGTCTCCGACGAGAGCGCGATGCTGATCCCGGAAAACACGGCCCTGGCCGACTACGGCAACCCGCGGCCTGGCATCGGCGGGGAAGCAGAGGCCCAGCTGGTCATCGCGACGAGGACAGGGGCGGCGCGGGCGGTAGCTCGCCAGATCGCGGCAGCGGAGTTGCCTACCGACCCGGGCCGGCTCGTCGTGACTTCCCCGCCAGGCCCGCAGAACCTGCAGAGCGAGGTGAGCGGCGACCTGGCCGGGCTGTTCCTGATCCTCGCCCTAATCAGCTTGCTCATCGGCGCGGTCGGCATCGCGAATACGACCCTGGTGGCCGTGCTCGAGCGCACCGAGGAGATCGGCTTGCGCCGCGCGATCGGCGCCCGGCCCCGCCACATCGCCGCTCAGTTCCTGGCGGAGTCGACCGCTCTCGGCACGCTCGGCGGGCTGGTCGGCACCTCCCTGGCGGTGGCGGTCGTGGTGATCTTCGCCGCGGCCAAGGACTGGACCGCGGTGCTGAATCCCCTCGCTACGCTGCCCGCCCCGCTGATCGGCAGCGCGGTCGGCCTGCTGGCGGGGGCCTATCCGGCGCTGCGGGCGGCCCGGACCAGCCCGCTCACGGCGCTGCGGCACGCGTGAGCGCGAAAGGAAGCAGATCCATGCGCTTGGGGCTCCTGGCCTGTTGCTGCGTGATCATCACGGCGTGCACGACCGCCGGGCACAAGGGGCCGGCCTCGGCCGTGACGACGCCTGCCGTCGGCAAGCCGTCCCCGCCGGCCTCGGCCCAGGCGGCCCTGGCGAGCGAGGCGTTCACCCCGTACGCCGACCTGGGCGCCAGCCCCTCAGACGGGCTGGCACTCGGCGATACCTACACCGCCCTGCATGCCGCGTGCATGAACGCCGCGGGCTACGGCCAGTACGCGGACGGCACTCCGTTCGCGATCCGCGCGAACCGGGGCCTGGGGTTCGCGCAGCCATTCGGACCCTGGGGTTACCTGGGGATATCTCTGGCCAGGCAGTACGGCTTCAACGCGCCGCCGAGCGGCCCCGATGAGCCCGGCACGCCGCCGACCGCGCTGACCAGCCTGCCCGCCGGGGCGCAGGCCGCGGCAGGCAAGTGCTTCAACATAGTCGAGGCCTTCAACGACGCCCAGTTCGCTACCTCGCTGGCCGGCATCGAGACGATGAACAATGAGATCAGCACAGCTGTGGTCACCGATCCGGACTTCAAGCAAGCGACGACTGCGTGGTCGGCCTGCATGGCCAGGAATGGGTACACCACCACCGATGCCGACGCCTTCGCCATGAACGAGCTATCGGATCTCGGCCTGCGGGGGGTAGCTCCAGACCCGGCCGCCGCGCAGAGTCCGGTGCAGCTCGCGGCAGCCGTGACCGATGCCCAGTGCACCCTGGCCTCGGACCTGGCCGGCATTTATTATGCCGTCCAGGCCAGCTACGAGCAGCAGTTCGTCACCGCCAGCCAGCAGGCGCTGAATGTCGCGGTCAGGAAGTACAAGGCCGCCTACGCAAAGGAAATCAGCAAGCTTCCCGCGCTGCTGCGGACGGCATCGACCGCGCTTGACCTACCGGGCGGGCCGCGCAAGCCCAAACGATCAGGACCCTGAGTATCCGCGAGAGCTCAAGGCAGTCAGGGGGTGATGGTCTCGGTGTGGGGGACGTGACCGTCGTCGTCGATGTACGCGACCTCGATCCGGTCAGGTCGCAGGTCGAGTACAGCGAATCCGAACCTGGTCCAGCTCTGGCCGTCCTCGCGGACCGTCCGGGTACTTTGCCAGGCGATGGCTGGCTTGCTGCCGGGCGGCGGGCTGGGGTCAGGCCGGATGGGCACCCCGCCGTTTCCCAGGCACCTCGGGAAACGGACGCCGGCGTCGGCCTGGTAGGTGATCGCCCGGTGCTCGTGACCCCACCACCAGGCGGTGATCCTGCTGGCATCAAGCACCGGGGCGAGCTTGGCCGGCAGCGCGGCGCCCAAGTCTGATTTGTCATAGACGGACACGAGTTGGTGGTGGCTGAACAGCACGAGCTTGCGCGGTGAGTCAGCCGCCACCCGGCCGACATAACTGGCCTGCGGATCGCGAAGGGCAGCCACCTGACCGGCTGAGACGACGTCGCTGTCCCAGGCGGTATCGAGACCGACAAAGTCCCACGACGGCGAGCGCAGCCGGAAATAGCTAGTCGTCTTGCCGTCGGGCGAGCGCTGATGGCTGAAGCGAGGATCTGCCAGCAGGGTCCCGAAGTAACCAAAGCCGCCGCTGTACATGTCATGGTTCCCGTTGAGCGACCACGAGGTCACGCCCGCGTCGGCCTGTTCCCTGGTCACCGGCCACAAGTCGAGGAATCGCCGCTGGTCCTCGCTCTCCAGCCCGGAGTAGTACACGTCGCCGAGGTGAATCACGTGCACCTGCCGCTGAGCAGCCAGCGCCTCAGCGATATGCTGCCGCATGCGGGCCGCGACGTCGCGCGCCCGGGGCAAGCCGGTGCCCCAGTCGCCGACGACCACCAGCCTGGCGTCATCGGCGACGTGGTCATATTCGGCTGGCGTTTCGTTGAACGGCGCGTTGCCCTTGGCCAGGCGCTCGAGTGCGCCCCGGGCAATGCCGACGTACCATTCGGGATCGTCAGGCATGAAGGAGCCGGGCGCGATATGCAAGTAGTGCTGGACTTCCCGGACCAGCCTTGACCACAGGCTGGCGCCCTTGCCCCGATCCTGCTCTTCCGGATCGCCCAGTGCCTCTTCGAGGTGGCTCTGGACCATGCTGACTAGCGGCGCGCGGGACAGGTAAGGAGCGCCGCCGGGCTCTCCCCCGGAGGAGGCCATCGAGTCGAGGTCCTGATCAAGAAGGCCAGCGATCTTGTCCCGGGGAGCGCCGGCTCCGGGCACCTGCACCGCCGCGCGCTCAATCACGTCCCGCAAACTCGGATCCGCGAGCGCGTCCCGTACTTTTCCTACGTACCTTCGGGCCTCGCTTTTGCTGCTTACGTCCTTTCGCATGGCGCTATGAATACTAGCTGCTGACATACATTGGCAACGCCTGGACGGCCGGGCCGGGCAGGTCGGCTCAGAGCTTGCCGTGCAGCAACTCGACGATCTGCTTGCCCTGGTCCGCCGTTACGTAGGTCAGGCCGCCGATCTTGATATAGACGTCGCCGAAGACGGCGCCGTAGCTGGCGAACCCGGCCGCACCGGCCGACCCCGCATTCCCGTTCGGATTCGGCTCGGAGAATGCCTCGTCGCCCACGCCGGCGATCTTCGCCGGCGGATGGCCGACTGCCTTCAGCGCGGAAATGTCGGTATCGAACGATCCCTTGCCATCCTGGGTGTCGACGGAGATCTGCAGCAGGGCGCTATCTGGGCCGCCGTAGTCGCAGCCGAAGACGACGTCTTCCACATTGCTGGACTTCGTCGTCGTGAGTTTCGTGCCGGTGATCTGCGATGCCGTCGTCGCGGGGAGCACGGTGCACACGTCGATGCTCTTTCCGTGGGCCGGCGCGGGTTGCGTACTGGCGGGAGGTTGCCCGGACGAGCCGCCTGCCTGGCCCGGACCGACCGTGCCCGAACTGCCTGTGCCCGAACCGCCGCATCCGGCCAGGGCAAGCACTGAGCACGTACCAAGCGCTGCGATGAGTGCGCGGACCTTCACTGTCAGCCTCCATCGTGGGTTCATCGCGCCCAGCAAAGCGGCACCGCGTAATGGATGCGTAACGTCGTCGGGGAAGCCGCGGATTTACCCGTCGGCCAGGCCAGTAATCGCGTTGGTCAGATAGAAGGAGATGTCGTCGCGCAGAGCTTCTTCGCCTCGGTCGCTGAGGCTGATGTGGCTGCTGCCGCTGCTGTTGTCGCCCTCGGCATGGGTCCGCAGCATTCCGGGGCCGAGGACGCTGGGGCGGTCGAGCCAGGCCCGGACTGTGCCGCGAGAGGTGACGATGAACGCCTCGCCGCCGGCCAGCAGCGCTGCGATGGCGTCATCGACCCAGGCCGTCACCCATTCCTCCACCTGCGTCAGCGAGTCACCCGGCTCGGCCGGGAGGGCCTCGACGCGCCCGTCACCCAGGATGCGCTCGATCAGGCCAGCCGGACCGCCGACATAGGTCCATGGCAGATCGATCTCGGTCGCCACGCACCAGGCGCGGTCGGCGGGCCACCACAAGTTCGGCGTCTGCGCCTGGCCTGCCAGCTGAGCTACCGCGGTCACCGCCTCCACCGGGCCGGCGTAGAGCAGGTAGTCACGTTTTGGCAGGCTTACTCGCGGGCCATCACGGACGGGCGCCGGAATCGGGTCCGGCAGGCACCCGCCGGTCCAGTCGTACCCTTCCCACAAGCAGAACCAGCACTGGCCGGGCGTCGCGGTCCACTCACCTGCCAGGCTGGCCAGCGCCTCCGCGTCTGCGAGGTACAGGCTGCCCTCCTGCTGACCCTGGCCCGACCAGGGCACCCTGGCCTGCGGGCGGGCCAGCGGCAGCGCGATCGAATGGAACTGAGCGTCCCGGCGCAGCGGCAGGCCGCTCCAGGCCGCCACCTCCGCCCACCGCACCAGCCGGCCGCCGCCACGGCCTGGCTTCTGCGCTGGATGCAGCACCCGCGCATAAGCCTCGAAACCGGCCGGGACGACCGAGGTCACAATGCCGGAGCCGAAAGGCGACAGGCGCTCGCCGATCCAGCTAGCTTCGCCGACGGCGGCACTCCAGTCAGGCCCAGTTCTGGTCAGTTGCCCTCCGATTCGGTCGGGTCGACCTCTCGCCCTCGTTGGCCATGATCCCGTTCGACTCAGAGCGTGATGCTCGTTACGAAATAGACCGTACCTTCTACCCGCGTTCGGCGAGCTGCTCGGGTCAGGCAGCGGCCCCGGCCCACGCCTGCGGCTCGAAGGCGGCGTCGAGCGGGGCACCGCTGAGGTTGTGGGCGAGGTTGGCCAGGGTGGTGTGCCCGACCTGGGCCACGACCTCAAGCAGTGCGCCACGAGAATAACCGGCGTCCAGCAGCGCCTGAGTCTCCGCCTGGCTCAGGTGACCCCTGCTCGCGACGAGTTCACGGGCGAATCGATAGAGCGCGCCGAGCTTGCTGTCTGCTGGCGCCTCCCCGGCCCGCGCCGCCGAGACGGCGCCTTCCTGGGCACCCTGCATCAGCGCGAAGGTCGAATGGGCGGCCATGCAGTAATCGCAGCCGTTCTCGATGCTCGTCGCCAAGGCGACGAGCTCACGCTCGGCTCCGGTGAGCTCCCCGGCTGCGAGCGTCAGGCGCAGATCGACGAACCCGCGCACCAACGCCGGCGACTCTGCCATGGCGGCGGCGAGGTTAGGCACGAACCCGAGGCCCTGCTCAAGTGCGCGCAGCGCCGCAGCCGAACCCTGCGGTGCGGATTCGATCGTGTGAATCTCGAACGTGCTCACTTAATCTCCTTCTGCCTTTCACCCGGTGTGTCCCGGTGATCTGCGAGCAGCCTGCCGCGATGAGGGCACCGTCTCAATTCCCTGCGAGGGAATGGGCAGTGCGCGGGCCTGCGCCTAGACTCGGGTCATGGCCGCGTCAGGGACAGCTCCTGCGGCGCAGGCCCGGACCAGCCCGGTAGGAGAGCTGCTGCGGCACTGGCGGGCGGCCCGCCGCCTCAGCCAGCTGGAACTCGCGCTCCAAGCATCAACGACCACCCGCCACCTGAGCTTCATCGAAAGCGGCCGGTCCCAGCCGAGTCCCGAGATGGTGCTGCGGCTGGCTCGCGCACTGGACGTGCCGATCCGCGAGCGCAACCAGCTTCTGCTGGCGGCAGGCTATGCGCCGCTGTATCGCGAGGCCGGCCTGGACGGCGCCCAGGCAGCACAAGTGCGTGCGGCGCTGGATCGCATGCTGGCCGCTCACGAGCCGTTCCCCGCGGTCGTAATGGACCGGCACTGGAATATCGTCACGGCCAACTCCGCGGCGCGCACGTTCTTCGGCTGGCTGCTCGGCGAGCGCAAGGCCGCGGGGCCGACCAACGTGATCCGCCTGATGTTCGACCCGGAGGGCCTGCGGCCATTCGTAGCGAATTGGGAGGCAGCCGCCGAAGCCCTGATCCAGCGCGTCCACCGCGAGGCCGTGGGCGGGCTCCCGGATCACGAGACCCTCACACTGCTCGCCGAAGCCCTGGCGTATCCGGGAGTACCTGCCCGGTGGCTCGCCCCCGACTTCCGGACGCCTCCGCTGCCCATCGTCCCGGTCGAGTTCCGCAAGAACGGGCTTGCGCTGAATTATTTCTCCGCCGTCACCACGCTAGGAACCCCGCAAGACGCGATGCTCCAGGAGATCCGCCTGGAAAGCTTCTTCCCCGCGGACGAGGCCACCGCCGCCCACGCTTGGCCTTGACCCAATGCCATTTGGGTGCGGCTCCGCGGTGTCACGGGCACTACCTGGTCGTTCGTCGATAGAGCTTGTCGCCGTAGTCGTCGGCGTAGATAAGCCGAAAATAGCGGTGCACATATCTTGATAGCGATCCTGTGAGCGGAATGCGGCGGGCGTATTGCTGGGATAGCCATAGGTACTGGGCATGGCCAATTGACTGCCTTGAGCGGCGCGCTGAGGTGAATGAACAGGAAGCTGACCTGCGCACGACGGCTCTTGACCTGGAGATCGCCGAGTCCCGCCATCTTGTAAAAGCGATCCAGCAACCCGACCCGCATCACCCCGAGCCGCCGGCCTAGCTGAGCTGCCTGAGCCAGGACGACACTCTGGTAAAACTTTGACGGCGCGGCCAGGGCGAACGGTGCCACCGGCGCCAGGAACCCGGCGGCCGCGCCGCCCGCGAACGCCATGGCCCGCCTCAGCCTCGACCGCGCCGGCGAGCCCGAGCGCCACCCCGGCGCAGGCGAGCCGTTCCCGGCTTCCTGTCAGCCAGTCTCCATCGAAATCAGGACCGCGCCGAGCAGGGTGAACAGTACTAGCCACGGCTCGAGCAGCACGGTGTGCGCGGCGGCGATAGCTTCTGGGTAGACCGCCATCAGCCCGCACGCGATGACGGTCGCCAGGGTGCCACGGTGGCGCACCAGCAGGCCCGTCACCGGGATGCTTGCCGTGCCTGCCAGCACTTCCAGAATCCGGCCGCTGGCCAGGCCTCCGCCCGTGCCGACCACCTTGGCCAGCAACGCCGAGGGCACCATGAGCAGCGTGATGCCTGGCCTTACTCCGCGCGTAGTGGGCAGTCGTTTTTCTCTGCACGCAAGACGCCGAGCTAGCCCGGAACGTTTACATTTGCGAGCCGCTTCGTCCGGCCATGATGGCGTCGGCGATCGGGCCCCGCCGGCCCGGGTCCTTGGGCACGAAGCGGAAGTCCAGGCTGACCCGGCTCGTGCTGGTCTGGTTGGGCTGGCTTCCGTGCCGGGCCAGCGCTCCGTCAAAGATCACGACCTCGCCGTAGGCTGCCGGGATCGGCTGATAGTCCGCCGCGCCGTAATGCTGCTCTACCCACAGTCCGTTCGATTCGAAGGTGTCCACGAAGGGCACCCAGCCGGTGAGGTAATCGAGCCGGCCAGTGACATCGGCGTCCCGGTGCCACGCGCTCACGCTCGGCGTGCCCGCCATGTGCACCCGGAAGGTCGGGCTCGCGTTGTAGGAGAGGCTGCCGCCGAAGGCCGGCGCCACCACCTCCCGCACGAGCTTGTTATACAGCACGAGCAGTTGATGATCAGGTGCGAGCGCGGCCAGCCGGGCGCGCAGCCGCATGTTGTCCCGGTAGCCGAGCGCGGCCTGCCTGCCTGACTCGCGCTTGCGCGCGCGCTCCGACTCGGCCAGGCAGCCGAGTCGCTCGACCCCGAGCGCCTGCGCGGCAGCGTGCGCCAGCGGCAAGCGCCCGGGGTCGTACGGAATATAGTGCGCCAAGATCACGACGGATCGGTCTGCCCCTCCTGACCGAGCGCGGCCACGGCGGCCACTGTCTCGATGATGGAGACATTGTCCACGACGGTATCGGTGACGTTGTCCGTGACGTTATCGACAACGGTGTCGACATCAGTGTCGATGTCAATATCGATGTCGACATCCACATCCACGACCGCGATGAAGTCGACGTCCACATCGATGTCGATGTCGATATCCACATCGACGTCCACATCGGTATCCACATCGGTATCCACGTCCACGTCTACATCGACGTCTACATCGACATCGACGTCCACATCCACGTTGGGCTCTTCGAACACCGGCTCCTCGCCGCTGATCTGAGGCAGGTCCCCGGGGTTAGCCTCGTCCGCGCAGGACTCCTCGGCCTCGTAGGCCTCATCGCCCTCGTCGGCCTCCTCCTCCGCCTCCTCGCACGGAGACAGCCCGAGCGCCGCTTCCGGGCCGGAAGCGATCGAGACGGCGGTCGGACCGGCCAGGTTCATTTTTATCTTGTCGCACACGTCGATCGCCTGGTACTCGCCCCGGAAGGCCGACAAGCCCTGGCAGCTCAGCCTGCCGGTGCGCCAGAGCAGGTAGCCGGCGCCCATCAGCCCGGCAGCGAGGGTGCCGAGCACGATTCCCGCGATCCCGCCGCCCGACAGCCCGCCGCCGCTCGGCGGCACGACCGCTGGCGCCGCAGTGCCGCGCCAGCTCGCGCGGTTCGGCGGGCTACCGCCGCCGGGCCAGTAGCTGCCCAGGAAGGCGTTGTACGACGTGGTGGTGTCCACCGCCAGCGCGATCGACGCGTTGGCGAACCGGGAAGGCACCGCCGTCTCGCCCGCCCAGGTAATCGTGCTGTATTTGGGGTCGAAGACCGGTTTGGCCACCGTTCCCGATTCCGCGCCGTCGGTTACTGTGATGGTCACGCTGGCGCCGCTCGCCGCGATCGACAGCACGGCCGGATCGGGTGAGAACGTGCCGTGCTGGTCGACCGAGAACGTGCCGTAAGTCCCGATCCACTGGTTAGGCGCGGCGGATGAGCCCTTGCTGCTCCACCCCTGGGTGTTGTAGGTGCCGTCGAAGGTCCTGACGCCGCCGGCGACGAGAGTGAAGTCAACGTCGAAGCTGTCATTGCCGACACTGGCGGTGAGCTGGCTGTTGAAATACGCGATGCCGCCCGTCGCGGTGCCGCCGACCGCCACGCTGGCCTGTCCTGGCGGCGGCGCTCCCTCGATCGTCATCGTCGGTCCGGTGGCACCGCCGGCGTAACTGGTCGGGTAACTGCCTGACCAGCTACTGAGATAGCCGACCGAGACGATGCCGCGGATATTCGGCTTGTCCGGCTGGGCCGCTCCCTGCGCCCAGGCGAAGCCGAGGAAGCTGGCCAGGTAGGTCAGCGGGTCGATAAAGAACTGCAGCCGGCCGCTGTCGTATTGACCGGAGGCGTTCTGCCAGGTCAGCGCTCCGCTCGTCCAGTCAGACCCAGCGATTTTCTGCTTGCCGATGCTCAGCGTGCTGCCGTCGTAGAAGACTCCTGCCAATTTGGTCCAGACGCCGTTGACAAGCTGCGAAGCCTGGTACTGGCCCTCATCAGGCCCGGTGTAGGCGGGGTTAGACGCGCCGGTGACGTCCTCGCCATCGACCGTCCCGGAGAACTGCATGGCGCCGGGCTGGTTTCCGGCGGCGAAGGTAATAGACCCGTTAGCCCAGGTCAGGGTGCGGTCTTCGAAGGTATAGTCCGGTATGGGGGCGCCGCCGACCGACACGGTGACTCCCGGCACGCCCTTGGCCGGCGGGGTGGCGGTGAGCAGCACCTCGGGTCCAGGCGCGCCGGCGGTCGTGGTGGCGTACTGGCCGGTCCAGACCGGCAACGGGTTGGTGCCGGGCACCGTCTCGGTGAGGCTGGCGTTCGGGCTGGCTGGTTCGCTGGCACCAGAAGGCCAGATCGTGCCGGACACGGTCCGGGTCACCGGGGCGCTGCCAGACGGCACCGGAGCGGTGAACGCCAGCGATCCGCTGACGGGATTCGACGCCGAGGCCGCCCAGCTCAGCGTTGACGCCGCGAAGGTGAATCCGGTGATCCGGCTGGCGTTGACGAACACCAGGCTGTTGTCGTTGGTGACCGGGTCGCCGACGACAGTCACGGTCAGCGTGCCGTCCGCGCTCGTGTAGACCCCGGTCCAGGCCAGCAGCATGGTGGCGGTCACAGCCGCTTCGGCGGCATGGACATCGCGGATCGTGGTCTGGTAGCCGTGCTGGCTGAGCCAGTGGTTGATGGCGTTCCTGGGATGCGGCCCCTTGAAGTTGGCCCTGGTGACCTGGAGGAACTGCTTCACCAGCGCCTGATTCGAGTACAGGTCGATCACGAACTGCTCGGCCGGCGAGGCGGCGAGCCTGGCCTGCTTGGCTGCTACCTGCATTCGGCCGCTGTCCCTGGTGGCCAGCATCCGCCGTTCCCACGCAGTCAAGCCAGGATAGGAGCCGCTGGAAACGGCATACGCTGGCCGTTTCCTGAAATGCTCGCGCAGTTGCGGGTGCTCGGTCAGCTCCAGGATGAACTGCGCGGCCCGGGTCGGCCGCTGATACTGATAGTCGCCCGGCACGGTGAACCCGGCCAGATTGCGCAACGCGGCTCTTTCGCGCTGGTCGTAGCTGTCCACCGTGCGCTGGGCCGGGAACTCGATGGCCTGCGCTCCGGCGAAGCCCAGCCTGGCGGCCATTTCCGGGTCCTGGGTAGCGGTCTTGGCCGGCGGCAGGTAGAGCGTGGAGATCCCGTTGATCCTGGCGAAGTTCCTCGGCTTGGCCAGGTCGGCCAGTTCGTAATGCTCGATGACCGGAGGCAGGGTCGGGTAGCGCGCCGCGATGTAGTGCACGACAGGCGCGTCGGCCGGGTAGAACCGCTCCAGGTACTCGATCAGCAGCGGGAACTTCGCGTTGGTGAATCCCCGGCGCCGGTATCCTTGCTCGCCGATCACCCCGACCTGCCAGAGCACGACGTGCAAGGTGGGATCGGGCACCCGGCCTCGCAGCAGCATCTCGGTCGCCTCGAAGGTCGCCATGCCCGGATAGCTCGGATCCACGGACAGGTCGGCGCACAGGCAGTCGAGAGCCGACACGCCGGGCTGCATGGTCGCCTCGTGCCCTTCTCGCTGAGCTATCCGCAGCGACCGGTGCGTCGAGAGCGCGAAGATCCCCGGATGACCGTAGAAAACCGCGGTGACGGTCTCGCCGCGCCGCACGTAGTGCAGCATCGCCTCGCTCATCTGGACATAAGTGTGGTAGCGCGGCTTGGTGTCCTCGTACAGCACGTAGAGGTCGTAGGCGTCCGGGCGGCGCCGCCTGATCCAGAGCTGAGTAGCCGGGTCGGCGACGCAGTAAAACACCCGGTCCGCCTCGTCGATCGCCTGCGTGGCTGAGGAGGTGAACCCGACGGCCTCGATCCCGGAGCCGACGATGATCAGGCGACCGCGCGTCGCCGGGCTTCCGGCCTGCTGGCCGGCGGCCTGCTGGCCGGTATCGGCAAGCGCGGCCACCTCGGCGGCCAGGGCTTCCCAGGCCGCGCTCGCGTCCTCGCGGGCAGGGTAGCGGTCAAGCCAGCCATCACTGGTCGTGCTCATACAGGACTCCGTTTCTCGGGGCCGGTCAATGCTCAAGGTAGGAACTGGGTCACGAAGCCGGTGAAGCTGGCGGCGCAGCGGGCCGCCGCGGCCGGATCGACCGCCGCCAGGTCGCGGGCCGCCGCCGGGCCATCGACACCGAACAGGTCGATGACGCCGGGACTGAACGAGACGAGCAGCTCGTGAGCGATGCTCAGGGCGAGTTCGACCGACCCGGCCTGCTGGTCCAGGTAATAGGTCGGCCAGAGGCCATCCCAGAGCAGCGCGCTGACGCCGCTTGCATCGACGTTGGCGAAGAGAACGCACACCGGCGCGTGCAGCAGTGCCGGCAGCGAAGCGGTCAGGTCATAGCTGAAATCCTGCGCGCCGAGGTTGTCCTGGCTGGTGTGCAGCACCGCGGCCACGGCGGTTTTCTGGCTCGTGCCGGTGGTGCCGAACCAGCCGGAGAAGCTGCCGGTGCCCTGATTGGCGGCGGTGATCGCACCGGTCAGCGCGGTTGCCAGCGAGCTGTGGGCGGCCTGGATGGCTTGCCGCTGGCCCGGGCTTCCCCCGGTGAACGTGATCGTGCCCAAAGTCACCTCATCGGTTGAAGGATCGGCTAAAGGAGCTGCGACGGATCGAAGAGCAGCTGAGTCGCCAGATACCAGGGCCAGGTTGGCTGGAGGTTCGGCATGGCGCTGAGCGGCAGGGGCAAGATGCCGAGCGACTCGGTCGTGGTCGCCGCGAAGGAGGTCATTCTGGCGGCCCAGTTCGCCGGGTCGGTCATGTTCCAGTGGCTGAACAGTTCCCGGCGGATCGAGGTCGCCGTGGCCGGATCATTCACGAACACGCTCAGCTCACCGTCCATCCGCATACTGCGGGGGGAGAAATTAGCGCTGCCGACCAGCGCCCTGGCGTCGTCGATCAGCGCCAGCTTCGAGTGCACGTAGACGCTGCGGAAGTTCGGCCGCTGGCCATTCAGCTGCCCGCCATTCTGCGGCGGGTTATTGAAGTAGCGGGCCGGCGAGCCGAAGAGCACGCTGCGGTTCTGCGTACCCAGGTTAATCGTGGCCACCTCACGGATGCTCACGGTGCGCGGCGCTGAACCGCCGAAAGCGACTGAGGTGAATTCGACGCCACGCGGGCTGAATTGCACCGTGGCGCCATCGCCGACCGTGAAGGTAGTGCCGTCCTTGAGCACCGCGCTGGCCCAGTCAGCCGAACTGAGCAAAAGCGCCGCGTAGGACCATCGATTGAGGTAGCTGCCGCCCGATCCGACCGAAAACTCGGCTTGCGCGTCCCCGACTGTCGGGAACGGGATGACGACAATCACCAGGAAAAGGGGACCGCCGATCGCCATTTTCAACCGCTCGGCTAGTGCTCGTACAATCCCTGCGTCGTACATGGCGTAGTTTTCCAGGTAGACGTACCGCGACGCGGCGCCGATAGCGCTGATGAGCTCGTCCTGGATCTGGTGCACATCACGCAGCAGCACAGAGCCGTTGATGTTCAGGCTGAGCGTGGAACGCTCGTTGCTCGTGATCAGGACCTGGGCCGGTACGGCGCGGGTGGTCACCCTGCGGTCCTGGTAGGGGCTCGGCTGCGTGAAACCCGAGCAGACCGCGGGCTGCTCGATACAGGTATTCGCCCCGATCATCCAGGAGGAGATCTTCGCGTAGCTCGCCGACTGCGGGGCCGGCGGCGTGCCCTGCTTGGACCACCGCCGGTCGAATTCGGCCTCGATCAGGTCCACCGCCGGGCCCTGCAGCAGCAGCCCGGTGTCGTGCCAATTCCGCCCGCGATCGGAGTGCGCCGAGTTATCGTAGTAGCCGCTCAGGATGTTGAAACCGGAAACCAGCGCCAGCTTGGTGCCATTGACGCAGAAGATCGCGATCTTCTGATGGTTCGAGGCGAGCTCGGCAAGCCGCCCGAACCAGACGCCAGAAGAGCTGTAATAAGGCTCAAGATAGGCGTTGACGTGCGGCAGGTTCTGCAGGGCGACATAGGTTTGCGAGTTGTACCTCAGGTCGCTCTTGATCGCGCCGCCGGCCGTGAACAAGCTCTGATATACGGTGGCGCCGAGGGTCTGAGCTAGCTGCTTGTACGGCCAGTTCCTGCCTTGCTCGATGACGGACATTATTACCGACATGTCCCACATCATCACGTAGGTATCGACAGCGGCATTGCTGAGATCCTTGATCAGATCGAGGAACTTCAGGGAAGCCGGCATCGCAGGCGGCGGCGTGAATGACTGGCGCGCGGTGGCGATCATGAGGTCACGCATCGTCGGGAAAAATGCCTCCCCGTCGAGCAGGAAGCGCACCGAGGCGATGGTCGGGCTGGTGACGTCGGGCACGAAGGAAAGCACCGCGCCGCTCAGCGGGGGCGTCCCCAGGCTGATGGAGAACACGGTGGACTTGGCCGCCAGATTCAGCACGTGCAGCGTGCCGTCGCCGCCGACCGCGAACACCATCTCATCGGTCGTCGCTGGCGGCCCGGCGAACGAGGCCGGGCCAGGCCGCGTCCGCCATACCTGGTTTGGCGTGATCGTGCCGGTTGGCGAAACCGGCAGGCCGTCAGCCGATACCTGCCCGCCTGGTGCCAGCGACACCAGAACTCCGCCGCAGAGGCTGGCCCAGGCAGCGGAACCCTGCGGCCACGAGAGCGAGAACCGTGCCCGGCTTGTGGCGCCGGAGTTATCGATCAGCACGGCGCTGCCGTCGTCGCCGATCAGCAGCACGAACCTGGTCCCGAGCGCCATGATCCTGGCGATCGTGGCACCCAAAAGATACGTCCAGGCCGATACCGGGCTGGCCGGCCACGGGTGCGTTGCCAGCGCGTAGGCGGTCGAACCGGATGCGACGATCAGCAGGTCGCCGTCGAGCACCGCAGCCACGCCAGTCAGGTCGAGGCCTGGCAGCCAGGTCCAGGCCGTCGTCGGCACCGGCCCGGTGATGTCAACGCCGTAGACCCCGGATTCGGTCACGAGCAGCAGGTGACTGCCGACGCTGGTCGCGAGCAATCCGGTGACCTTGACGGCCTGCCCCGCGGCCAGCTTGAGCACGTTGGCCGGCGGCAACGGCCGGGGTGCCTCGACGTTCGCGATGTTGACGCCGAACAGGTAGCCGGTGTCTGACGCTGCCCACATCAGGTCGCCGATCACGACGGGCGTGGCATCCACGCTTCCGCTGACCTGGATTCCGGGGTCCCAGATGTCAGCGACGGGATTGCCCGACAAGTCGAAAGCGTGCAGGGCGCTGGCGCCTTGCACGGCGGCACCCTCACCGAATAGCGCCAGCGACCCGCGCTGGCGTGGCCGGCTGGTGAGCTGGCCGTACTGCAGCGTCGTCGCCAGCAACACGGCACCCTGGCCGACATCGACGAGGAAAAGCCGCTGCTGCGCGTCTCCGACGACCAGCACGCCATTCGGGTACCCCGGTCGCGGCGCACTCGCCTTCGCCAAGCCATCGGCATCAAAAATAGCCGTCGAAATCCCCCCTCGAGACTCGCGCTCCGGGGCAAGCGTAGCTTTCCGGCCAGTACTACGCGATGACTCCAAGCCAATTCATCAAGGCTGAAATCGTCTTCGCAGGTCGGCGCGATAAATTCCGCTCAGACGTGGACGGAATGCGCCCATAAGGGCATTTAGGAGCATGATCACCCACAATCCCGGGCCGCCTGCGCGATAACGCACCAGGTTTGCTCGAAGGCGTACCTGACATCCCCTTCTCCGCACGCGCCCGCGCACCTTACTTTCGGGGTTGCGGAGCTGATACGAGGGAGCCGGGGCATGTCTGTCGAACTGATCCAGGCGGAGTTGCTGAGGATCTGGTTTACGCCTGCGCTCGAAGGCGAGGAAGGGGTGGATGCCGCTGCCCGGCTGTCGATGAAGGCTGAGATCGAGCGGGTCAGCGATCTTCTTACTGAATTGTGGTTCAGCGCCGATTACGCGTGGACCACGTGGAATGACGCGGACATTCTCACGATCTTGCGGCAGTGGCTGCCGCCGGGGTCCCCCGAGGAATCACCGTTCCTGCAGTACGCGGTTCCCGGGCAGCTGACGGAATTCATCGCCTGGCTGGAGCCTGCGATCGGACAGTGGGCAGCACAGGAGACCCAGGCAACGACGGATCGCGGCATCGAGAACTCCGATTATCCTCGCGATCCCATCCCCGAGACGCGTTACTACCGGTGGGTGGACGGCGAATACCTGTACTCCGATGAGCAGGATGCGCCTTACGTACCCGGGGGCGCGCACTGGCAGAGCATGGATGACCGCATCGGCTCGCAGGATCTGGCGCGGCCGCACTACGACCCTGATACGGACCGCTGGCGTGCTCCTGCCGGCAATGGCGAGTATTCGTACCAGAACCGTGAGACCGGTCAGTGGGAGCGCTATCACAGCGACGCGGCCGGGTGGCTGCCCTACGACCAGGCGTCCGGCACGTGGTTCTACCAGGGCCAGTGGCGTGACGACGTGCCGCCCGCACCGCCTGCCGACCAGCCCGCCGCACTCCAGAGGCGTGCGGAAGCACTCCGCAGGCTCTTCGACGCGGTACCCGAGGCGAGGAACCTGACGCCGCGGCAACTCCACGATGCGATTGCCGGCGCCCGCGACTGAAGGAGCCGCACATGACGACGCCCACGCCCGAGCAACTTCTCGCCATCTCGCAGGCGATCAGCGAGTACGCGCTCACGAGCATAGACGATGCGCAGGACTGGACGGCGGACGATCTAGACGAGGCATTGCAAGTCGTTCTTCAGGAGCGCGGAGGCAGCGACGAAGAATTCATCGCTGACAGCCTCGAGGCTGACTGGGGCGAAGACGGATTTGAAGAGCGAAAGATGGCGGCAGCGGATCCGGAAACCTGCCTGCTGTGTCAGCTCGATATCTCCGATAGCCAATTTTCCAAGGGGCTGGTGGGTCGCTGTCCTGGCGAGGTTTTCGGCGGCCTCCGCGGTCAGGGGCAAAGCAACATAGACCACGGTGAGTATATTTTCTTCCATTTTGCATGCACAGATGAAAGGCCTCGCTGCCCAGTCTGCACTATTCCGCTCGCTGATCGTTCCTGGATTGTCACGAGCAAGGAACCAGGGGACCCGATTGAGGAAAGGTGGGATTCTCCGCGGTTTACGGTCAACGGCTGGCGAGGGACGGGAGTGCGGCAAAGCACGCCTCAAACCTGCTACGCCGGCGCGCTCGCCGCCGCGCTGAATGGTCTGGGGTTCGCGATCTCGAATGACTCGGAGATGGTGCACCGATGGGCGTGCAACGAAGCCGAGGGCGTCCACCCTAATGTGGACGCTTACCAGGAGAGAGTCCGGCTGGACCGGGCCGCGCATCCGCACGACACTTTCGCGCAGATGTTTCCGAGAATCTCGACCTGGCCCGAATGGGACGCCGTGCGGGCGGCCGATGGCGCGCCGACGGCCAGCGCAGCCCCCGGGCTTGATCCGCTCCAGGCGGAACTTCAGCATCTCAGCTCTCCATCAGCCCAGGAGATCGTCGGGATGCTGAAAATGCAACGCGTCCTGCTGGTCGCTTCCTTCAGTCATTGGCAGGTCGTCTACGGCTACACGGTGGAGGCCACGACGGGTGCGGTAAAGGCGCTGGTCTGGGACCCCAAAGGCTCGTACAAGGAGCTCTTCCTCACGGGTGGCTGGTTCGACGACGCCCTGGTAATCCGGACGTGAGCGCGCTGATTTCCTCAGGCGGAAGAATTCCTCGTCCCTACCACGGGTGGGCCTGATCAAGATTCACGGGCGGGAGGTCCTGGACATCCTGCTTGGCGATCGTGAGTCGTATGCCGTCATCCGTGCTGGCCACGGCACTGATCGGGATGGCCACTTCCTTGCGGCCCCACAGGTGGCCTTCCTGGAGGAGGATGTGGGTCACGTGATGGTCAGCGGGATTGATAACCAGGCCCTGGACGCGGCCGATGTCGCCATCGGTGGCATGGACCTGGTCGCCACGGCGGACAGCGACGTCGCCGGCGGGAACGGTTTCGGTGGTGACCGTGCGCGGAAGGTCGGCCATGGCCAGGCCCGGACCGCCTGCCAGGCCCAGGCCCAGCTGGCCGTAGTAGGGCCAGTACCACAGCTGCCCGGGACCGTAACTCAGATAGCTGCTCGTTCCGGCGACGAACCGGGTTTCCTCAGCCAGGTCGAGCTTCCCGAACTCCGAGCTGGAGCAGCGGAGCCGGACTTCCCCGGTCGTGTCGTCGACGAGATCGACAGGCACCATGCGGCCTGGGTCCCCCAGCGGCTCCGGCTCCACGACCAGATGAGTGACCGCCTCGGCGACCGGGTCAACTATGACCCGGCTGATCTTTCCGCGGGCCCGTCGGTAAAGCTGACGTCGGCCCCGATCACGTACTCTGTCGCTGTTGTCATTCTCATCCTCTGCGTCGGCCGGTATCACCGGTGCACTCAGCGCCTGATGGCGTTCCCAGAACGGTCCGTGTACGCGAAAAAATCCGGCCCAATTATGCCTCCGCAGTATCACGGCGGCAATTGCCTGGGTCCGGAGCTCATCTCATACGTTACCCCGCCTTGGGCCTTGCGCATAGGTCCCGCATGTCGCCCGGCAGCACCCGAAGATAAGGCCAGGCGCCGCTCGCTGGCGCGGAGTTGTCACAACGGATCGGGAGCCTTTGCCTGCGCGGGCCGCGCCAGCCTGGGCCGCGGCAGGCCCCCTCGTTGTGACCTGGGTGACTCCTTGAGAGTGAGGCCGCTCTCGAAGGAAGGTTTTCGTGTGGTGGAGTGCCCGGGGCCGCTCTCCGCAGGCGGGTCGGGTGACGTAGTTTTCCTATAGCACCTACGTCACTGCGACGCTCTGATGAAGCGAGGAGGTCCGATGGACGAGTTTGGATTGCGGGCTGGAAGGGCGGCTCTCGGGTCGGCCGGGCCGATCGCGTTCGGGCCGGCGGGCATCTTGTTCCTAGCCGACAACGCCGCGTCGAAGGTGTTCGCGGTGGATGTCGCGGACCCTGGCCCGGCGGGCGGTACCGAGCCGTTCGACCTGGAGAACGTCGACGCGCTCGTGAGCTCATTCCTGGGTTGCGAGCCCGGCGACATCGCGATCAGGGACATGGCGGTCCACCCGCTGTCACACAATGTGTACCTGTCGGTCCAGCGCGGTCACGGCGATGCCTCTCAGGCTGTGCTGGTGCGGGTCGACCGCCTCGACGGCTCGATCACCGACGTGCCGCTCGATGACGTGCCCGTCGCGGAAGCGGCGATCGGTGATGCCCCAGCCGAGGACGACGAGCGGCAGGACATTACGCTCCCGCTGGGCGACGAGGGTGAGGACCTCCAGATCGGCGAGCGGACCATCCGCATCCTGCGCCAGCCGATCCGTACCTCGACCGTCACCGACCTGGCCTACGTAAACGGGGAACTGCTCGTCGCCGGGCTGTCGAACGAGGAGTTCTCCTCCCGGCTGCGGCGGATCCCGTTCCCGTTCAGCGACGAGGCGACCGGCAGCAGCCTGGAAATCTTCCATGTCTCGCACGGCAAGTGGGAGACCGCGGCACCGATCCGCACTTTCGTGCCATATGGCGGCGGGACTGCCATCCTGGCCAGTTACACCTGCACGCCAGTCGTGCACTTCCCGCTGGCCGACCTCAAGGACGGCACCAAGGCCATCGGCCGTACGGTCGCCGAGCTCGGCGCGGTGAATCAGCCGCTTGACATGGTGTCGTTCACCGAGAGGGGCCAGGAGTACCTGCTCGTCGCCAACTCCGCCCACGGACTGGTGAAGATCGCCGGCAGCGACATCGACGGCCAGTCACCGCTGACCGAGCCGACCCAGCCGGTCGGCGTTCCCAGGGAGACCAAGGATCTGCGGGGCATCCGCCGCCTGGCCAATCTGGGCGACAGCCACGTCCTGGTCCTGCAGGCCGACGATGCGGGCCGCCAGCACCTGCGTTCCCTGAAGACCGACTTCCTGTAACCGCGGCCGTGACCGAGGTTTCCTGGTCGCGCAGCGGCGGTGCTGACTGCATCAGGATGACGGGCGTGCCCGCCGGCGCGCGCCCGCAGGTGCGGCCGGGAACGGCCATCGGCGGGCTGCCGCCGATGGCCGGGCGACTGATAGGCGACGGGGCCGATTTGTGCTTCATTCCCCGTTTCGCATTCCTGGACGGCACCGCCTACACCGTCACGGTCGAGGGCGCCATCGCGGCGACCCTGGTGCGCGCCCGGCCCGGCCGCGTGGCCACGACCGAGGTAGCGGGCATCCATCCGGCCTCGGCTGAGGTGCCCCGTAACCTGCTCCGGCTCTACGTCTGGTTCTCGGCGCCGATGAGCGAGGGCTACGCCGCCGGGCAGGTGCGGCTCGCCGACGACAACGGCAGCACCATTGCCGGGGCATTGCTCCCCAGTGAGCATGAGCTGTGGGACGCCGCCCGCCGCCGGCTCACCGTCTTGCTGGACCCCGCCCGGATCAAGCGCGGTCTGGCCGGCCACCTCAGTGCCGGCTACCCGCTGCGATCCGGCGAGCCATTCCGGCTCGTAGTCGACGGCGGATTCCGTGATGCGCGCGGACTCCCGCTGCGCGCCGGGACGCAGCGGCGGTATGAGGTCGGCGGTGACGAGCGCCGCCACGTCGACCCCCGGAACTGGGTGCTGACAGTCCCGCGAGCCGGGACCGCCGAGCCGGTGCAGGTCTGCTTCGGGCGACCGCTCGATCACGGCCTGCTCGCCCGGTGCATGCTGGTGACCGGACCAGGCGGTGAGCTCATCCACGGCGCGCCGCGGATCGGACCTGGCGAAATGTCATGGCAGCTGGCACCTCGCCGGGCCTGGGTCCCCGGGCGGCACCAGCTCATCATCGATCCCGCCCTTGAGGACCTGGCCGGCAACTCGGTCAGCCGGGTATTCGACCGGGACCTCACCCGCCCCGAAGACAAGCCCCGGCCAGCGCAACCAGTCACACTCGCCTTCTGCCCGCGCTGACAAGCCGCAGCCGGCTGCGGTTCATGTGGCGGGTCTGGCCGGGCCTCAGCTGGCGAACCTCAGCACCAGGGCACCGGCTACCGGCGCCATGTACATCAGCGGGTATGAGATGTGGGAGTAGCAGCGGGCCCGGGTCACGGTGATGACGGCGCCGGTGAAATACAGCACCAGGCAGATCCCGGCCAGGATGCCGATAGCGGGCACGAGCAGTCCGGCCAGCAGGCCTGCTGCCCCCGCGGCCTTGGCCGTACCGAGCCAGGGCCACCACTTCTGGGGGACGCCGTAATCAGCCAAGGGCGCCGCGACCCACTTGGCGCGGAGGAACACGGAGACCGCCGAGAAGCCTACCCAGGCGGCGGCCAGGACGGTGACGACGACGTAGGCGGTGGACATCGAGATTCCCCTATCGGGTGGGCCGGTGCGGCCTTGCTCAGGCCCGGTTCTTGCTGTCACCGCTATGACCCGCCGCGGCGCACGAGTGTGACACCGTGATCCCGAGCGGCGGACCCGGCGTCCCGGTCCTTTGCCTGATCGTGCTCACCGTGTGCGCGGGTCAGGTGGTCCACGCTGTAGTGTCGGCCCGCGACGGTCATCCACTTGCCGCCGACGTTCCGCAAGGCGAACTGGCTCGCGCGTAGATATCGCGGATCTGGCTGGTGAAGTCCTCAAGCAGCGGCTGCGCCAGGTCAGGCCGCAGCCCTGCCACCACCTGCCACCTATGCAGCACCGCCAGCCCGGCCAGTCATACTCGCCTTCTGCCCACACTGACAAGGCTGCCACCCTGCCGGCCCACCCGGCCAGCCCACCCGCGCGGGAGGCCCGCGCTGAGATGACAAGGAGCGTGCACACCGTGGACCAGGAGAACGTGAGCGCCACCCTTACTGTCGCCGTGCCCGCAGCGAGGGTGTTCGCGGTGCTGGCGGACCCGGCGGCCCATGCTGCGATCGATGGCACCGGCTGGGTCCAGGAATCTGTCGACCGGGCGCCGCTGACCGAGGTGGGGCAGATCTTCCGGATGGACATGTACCATGCTGGCCACCCAGACGGTGACTACCAGGTGGTCAACAAGGTCGAGGTCCTCGATCCGCCGCGCGCCATCGGCTGGCTGACGGGAGCCCGCACGGCCGACGGCCAGCTGGCATTCGGCGGCTGGATCTGGCGTTACGACCTTGCGCCGCTCGGTCCTTCCGAGACTGAGGTCACGCTTACCTACGACTGGTCGGCGGTGCCGCAGTTCAGGCGGGACTACATCCAGTTCCCGCCGTTCGGCCCTGAGCACCTCGCCAACTCGCTCCACCATCTGGCCGAACTTGCCGCGACGACGTCTGGGGCCTGAACGCCCGGCGGCCAGGCACCTCGCGGCCGGCCGTAGCGACCCGCGCGGATGGAGTTCTTTGCGCGGGAAGGATTTATGTTCGGATTTGGGTGTCGATTCACGTATTGAGTTTGTCTCGCCGGGGCGGCTGCCCTAAGACAATGCATTGGCAGAAAGATAGGAAAAATCGCATCAGAGCAGGCGTTGGTACCTGATGGTCACGCAAAACTAGGCATGCATCAAACACGGGACCTCCAGGTATACCGGACGGCAGCCCCTTGTATTTCAACTCGAAAAGGTAGATGATTACACTGTAATTAATGGTACCGGAAATGTTCGCCTGCGCGATCATTCGCCGAGATTCGGATTTCCCATTCGCGTGCCACAACGTCTACACCACACCCTTGAGCACGGTATCCGCACCCCAGGAGGGCTTCATGTCCGAACAGTCCAACATCTCGACAGTCCAAGACCTTTTCGCCGCGCTCAACAAAGGTGACCTCACACACGTTGAGGCAGAGTTTCTGCACGACCAAGTCAACGTCCACGTGCCCGGCCAGCACCCGCTCGCCAGCAAGCACTCCGGCAAGCAGAACGTCCTGGACTTCTATAGCAACGCGCGCAAGCAAACCGAGGAGGTCAAGTTCGAGATCGAGTCCATCGCCGCCGCCGGGAACCAGGTCCTCGTCGAGCTGCACATCCAGGCCCGCCGCACGCGCGAAACCCCGGCGACTGTCGACCTGCACGGGATGAACGCCATCACCTTCGCCGACGGGAAGATCACCGAGATCCGGCAGTACACCGGCGACCAGCACGCCACCGACACCTACCTGACCTCGTCCGGCGCCAAATAGGCCCCGCCCCAGCCTGACGCGGGTACTGACCGGCGGGCGCGCTAGTTCCGGGTCGTGATTGCGAAACCCGCGGAGCTCGCCGGTCCAGCCCCGACGGCGGTGGCCTTGTCTCCGGCCGGCAGATGAACCATTACCGGGAGGAATGCGTCGACGAAGGTCCCGTCGCCGATCTGGCCGCTGTCGGCCTCACCCCAGGCCAGCGCCTGACCGGACGACGTCCTGGCGTAGCTGGTAAAGCACGCGACGGCGATCGAGGTCACCCGCTTCCCAGAGAGTTTCGTTACCCGCGCTGGCGCGGCTCACGGTGCGGGGCGGCGATATGCCTAGCTCGCCCTCGGCATCGTCGCCCCAGGCCAGCACTGTGCCCTTGGCGGTCAGGGCCACGGTGTGCTCGCAGCCGCCATAGATCTGCACGACCTTGCCAATAGCCGCCCCCGGCACCTGGATGAAGATCTCAACCGGCAGGATGTTGACCAGATTCGGCTGGCCGTCGCCCAGCTGGCCAAGCTGGTTGTTGCCCCAGGCGAAGATCTCGCCGTCCGCGCCGAGCGCGAGACTGTGGTAGCAGCCGGCCGCCACCGCCACGGCCTTGAAGTCGCGCGGCAACTCGACCCGGACCGGGACGTCGCTATCGGCCGTGCTGTCGTCGCCCAGCTGACCGTACTTATTGTTGCCCCAGGCCAGGACCTGGCCGCCGGCGGTCAGCGCCAGGGAGTGGAGGCAGCCGGTACTGATTGAGGCGATCTTGACGCCAGGCGGCATCGTCACGTGGACAGGGATGGCTGCGTTACTTGTCTTGCCATCGCCGAGGTCACCGGCTAGCCCGTCTCCCCAGGCCCAGACCTGACCGGTTGAGGTCAGCGCGAGCGCGAAGGAACTGCCTGCGCGAACCTGGGCGATATGGGTCGCGACCTGCCGCGGCAAGTGCACCCGCACCGGGACGTGGCTGTCTGATGATGCGCCCGGCGCCGAGTTGCCCGCTCCGGTTGTTGCCCCACGCGAATACCCCGTCCCCGACGGTCAGGGCCACCGCGAAGTTGCCGCCTCCGCGTACCTGTGCCGCCCTGACCCCGGACGGCAACTTCACGGTGACGGGAACGTCGCTGTCGGTCGTCTTCCCATTGCCGAGCTGGCCAAAGGCATTCTGCCCCCAGGCCAGCAGCGCCGTCCTGGTCACGGCAGGAGCCGCTGTGGCCGCGTCAAGCGGCCCGGCCACTCCCGCGGCCAGCGCCACGCTCATAAGCGCCCCGAGCTTAAGAACCCGCCACCGCGTGGCTGGCAGCCACGTGATCATCGTCATTCTTCCTCCCCGAACTCGGCCCGCTACACCCATCGACGGCGATACAGGTCATCGTTCACGACGAAGGCCCGGATCCCGCGGGACCTGCAGTAGGTCTCTAGCTCAGTCATGCAGTTGATGAAGCCGACTCCTGAGAAATTTAGCGAGGTGTTGCATAGTACGCCATATCCGGTCCGAGTTCCAAAGGCCGTTAGCAGGTCATGAAGGCGAGCATTCCCCGTACTCGACACCGCTTGGACACGGGCGCTGCCGTCGACGTGAGTCACGGCAGGCAATACGTCGTTGCGAACTGAGGAAAAGAAGAGCATGTAAGGGTCGGGCGCAGAACTCGCGAACCACCGGTCAACTTCTTCGATTCGGCAGCAGGGCGCGATCGGACGGTACCATTCCCGGCCCTTCAATTCGTTGAGCCTGTCGCGCATATGACCAGCTAGTGGACTCGCGAGTAGCGAACGATTACCTAGCGCCCTGGGACCGATCTCATACCGGCCCTGCACCCAGGCAACGATCTCCCCGGCACACAACCATCCAGCCAGTTCATCCATGTTAAGTGGTTCGCGGATCCATTGTCCGGTATCGGGCATCGCGTCGACTACGAAGCTGTTCCCCGAGTAAACCGACCAGGTCAACTGCGGTTTCCCGCCGACATGAACTTGCGCATCGATCGCAGTGCCGATCGCGGACCCGGAATCGTTGGCGCACGGCGGCACAAATACGTCGCTAAAAAGCCCTGATCTTCGCCATCGTTCGTTCCAGTCGCAGTTAAGTCCGCATCCGCCTGATATGACCAGGGGTGAGCCGCGCTCGGCGACCTGGCGTGCGACGGCGTAGAAGGCTTTGTAAATCCGATCTGTGATGTATGCCGCCGCATTCCACAGCTGCGGGTCGTCTAGGCCGCAATCGTACAGTGGCGAGTCTTCGAAATCCGCCTTATTAAAAGGGTAAATGTGCGGCAACGCGATGAGGTGATCGACTGTCGCTCGCACAGGCGCGTTCGTCTGTCCGGAAGTACCGTACGCGGCTAGGGCCATCAGCTTCCCGGCGTCTCCCAGCCGAGGGTACTTCAAGTACGGTGCGAACGCCGGATCCGCTAGAGCAAACAACGCGCTATATTTCGCGCCGGGATCCGACATTACGTGGTGCCTGATGAGGGCCTGACCGCCCTCGCGCCATTCGTAGAACGCGCCAAACGTGCCCTCCCATACGAGCACGGTGCACCGCTCCAAGGGTGCTGCCGGGTGCATCCCGGCCGCCATGAAGATGTGAGACCGTTCGTGAGTAGAACTGAACAATGTGACAGGTGCGCCGCACAACGCGCCCGCTACCGCCCGGCCAGCGTGGATACCCGCATAACCGGCGGCAAGATTGGAATACAGATTTGGTATGTACTTGTGCCAGCCACCGATCGCCAGGATGTCAGGCATCGCCGGCGCTAGCTGAAGGGCTTCGAGCACGAGTTGCGCGGTAACCGCTGAATACCGCGGGAACGAACCCTTCTCCGCCTCCAGCGACATCACGAGGTGACCATCATCAATAAAGGCGATGCTGCCGTCATGGCCTGGCTTCAGACTAAGGATGCGCATTGCGCTGCCGTAGCTACCATACTCGTGGTGTGAGTACCGTTTACCTCGTTCACGGCTTCCTCGGAGCCGGCAAAACTACCCTGGCACGCCGCATCGCCGAGCACTGCTCTGCCGTGCGACTGTCCGCTGACGAGTGGTACATAGCGTTGTTCGGCCATGACCGCCAGGTCGGCATTGACGTTAGCGCGGAGGCTCGAATGCGCAGCCTGATGTGGAAGCACTGGCCTGCTATCTCGGCCGCTGGGGCCGACGTCGTGCTCGACATGGGGTTCTGGACGCGAGCTGACCGTGATCGGGCCCGGCGGATCTGCGCCGAACTCGGAGCGGACGTCATCTTGTTCGAGGTCCTCGCTGAGGAACGTGTCGCCCTGCAGCGATGTCTGGATCGTAATGAGCTCGCGCTTGGCGCGTTCTTCATCGACCAGCAAACCTACAGCGTGCTGCGGGTCGGCTTCGAGCCCCTTGAGGCGGACGAACCGCGGGTCACTGTTCATACCTGATCTTGGGAGCCAGGCCGCAAGATGGCGGCCGATTCGATCAATTCGACATACCGCTGAGACTGCAGGTCCCAGTCGATGACCGTCGCGGATATCGGCGGATGCGCTATGAGTTCTCCCCGCTGCCAGGCCAGCACTGCCGCCTCCAATGCTTCATAGGTCGGCTCGATGACTATCTGATCGTGTCGCCGCAAGAGGCTGCCGACCCCCGGAGAGTCGAATCCGATGATCGGAACGCCGCAGTTCAAGGCCTCTTGCAGAGCGAGTGGCAGTCCGTCCGCGCGGAGGTAAGGGGCCACCAACACGTCAAGCGAAGCAAAGAAGTCAAGCAGTTCCGCGTCAGTGCAGTTGTAACTGAACTTTATCTCGGGCATTGACTGCGGCGGTGGAAGCGAAACCGTATTCGCAACGAAAAGCAGCCCGCGATCCGAATTCGTGCGGGCAAGGCGCTCGAACAACGGAAAACCCTTTTGCGGCTGCGGCCGTCCGATGAATCCCACCACTGTGCGCCCGCGCGGTGACTGCTCGCTAACGCGCAGTCGGGCGGCATTCTCAACGACGACGACGGGCGCATGCGCACCGGCCCGGTTGAGGGTGGAACGCACGGCGGTCGCAACGTCATCCGACACCGCGACAATCGTGTTGCTGGCCGCGAGCAGGCGACTGAGCCATTCAAGCTGCGTTTCAGCTACCGTGACCTCAGGATCGGAATGCCCCGACGTCTGTAGCACCGTGATTATCGGCTTATGACGCGCGTTCAAGTAGTCCAGCGCAAGGCGGGCCAGGATCCGGACGTTATAGCTCGTGACGATCAGCACCACGTCTGCGGAATCGAACGCCGACCAAACGGTACGCACGTCGCCGTGCTCGACACAAATAACGTCGGTCCTCGCTGGTACAAGCACATTCCGACTCCACGCCAGAACCTGGCACGTGAACCGCGTTCCCAGCCGACTGACCAACTGGAATAGGAACTGCTCGATACCACCGGTCGGAAAGTCGTAGTCCGTAACAAATAGCAGCCGGGTCGGGACCCGCATCTAACCGCCTCGAGAGTTTAGGCGCCCGCAGCGCCAGATTCGTCCACGGCTTCGTATGTGGTCGTGAACTCGAATGTGTTCACGGGATACGGATAACCGCGCGAGTCTACGGCGAGCCAGCCATCGGTGCACGAGGCAACATTCCCTTCGCTAGTCACGCAGTGAAAGGTTCCTTCTACCTTCACCGCCAACGTGGTGCGGATCTTATGAAACCGCCGGAATGGCCCTTTCGGCAGAGAGTCTTTTGTGAACAGTTGCTCCACTATCAGCTTCTCCTCGCATAAGGCCGGAAACGGCTAAAAGCTAGGAATCTCCATCTCACAGGGTGACAACTACCATAGTAGGGACAAAAGGGTTGTCAGCCAACCTTCGCCTGCCCGGCAGCTTCGCCGTCCGGGGCAGGGATGGGCCGGCTAGGGCTGGATGCCGCGAACGGGACCGGCTTTACCCCAGGTGCCGTTTTTCTGCGTGGCGAGGATAGGCCCGTCGTTGGGTCTCTGGCTTCGCGAGGCCCCGCGTTGTGGCATTGCTGGCGTTCCAGCGCCGCCGTTGCGGTATCGCTGGGCCTGCCCGAGCCGCTCCGGGCCCCGCCATCCGCCGCGCCGCCGCGAAACCCGGGCAAGACAGGTCCGGCCCGGATTAACCTTCCCCCATGGCCAGCCCAGGTCTTCAAAGCGCCCTGATTATCGAGGTTCCCGGGGCAGGGCCAGCCGTGCGGCGCTACCGGGAGCGCCTCGATGCCAATGCGCCCTTGGGCATCCCTGCCCACATCACCGTGCTTGCCCCGTTCATGCCGCCAGGGATGATCGGCACGTCAGTGCTCACCCGGCTCGGGCAGCTATTCGCCGAAGTCAGCCGGTTCCAGTTCCGACTGGACCGCACGGACTGGTTCAGTGACCGGGTGCTCTGGCTCGCCCCCGCCGATCCCGGCCCCTTCCGCGGCCTGACCCAGCGCGTCTTCGAGGCGTTCCCGGCATTCCCGCCATTCGGCGGCCAGCACGACGACGTCGTTCCGCACCTGACCATCGGCCACGGACATCCCGTGAACGACCTGCGCACCGCGGAGGACGCCATCCAGAACTTCCTGCCCATCGATGCCTGCGCCACAGCCGTCGCCCTGATGACCGAGCAGTCTGCCGGGGGCAGATGGACCAAAACCGTCACCTTCACCCTCGGGTAGGTGGTGCACAGCAGCGTGACCCGGCCACTAATGGTGCCGTAGCGGTACCTCAGCTATGCTCCGCGAAATGGGCCATACCGCAGCAGTGCCCGGCCTGGTTCCCTGCCCTGTGGTGGGTGTCGCCCGCTCATGCCTAGACACGATTTGAGAGGAGATCGCCAATGTCCTACGGAATCATGCATTTCTTCCCTGGCGGAACCCAGGAGCAATACGACGTCTCGATGAGCGCGCTGCATCCCGGTGAGGGTCAACTGCCAGACGGGCAACTCTTCCACGCCGCTGGCTCCTCGCCTGGCGGATGGACAGTCATCGCCATTCACGACTCAAAGGAGAGCTGGGAGCGGTTCCGTGACAGCATTGCCAGGCCACGGGCGCGGCAAGGCATCGAGCACGGGTTGCCGACCCCTCCGCAAGAGACAATTTTCGAGGTACACAAGTTCATAGCCCCACTACAGCAGTAACTCATCGCGGGTGCGGCGAGCGGCGATGCGCCCGCCTTACGGCGTTCCGCCTTGGCTGCTGTTCGTGGACCTGGAGGACGCCGACAGGGCTCGTGCGCGCGAAGTGAAGCTCGCGGTCATCGCCGGGCGTCCGGATGCGCTAGGCGCTGCGGGTCAACGGGTTGGACCAGGCCTCCTTCGAGACTGTGATCAGCAAGTACGGCACGCAGTTCCTGGCCATCGAGTTGGAGGGGTGCCGGCGGATCGCGGACCTCAGCCCGCTCGAAGACCTGCCCAGGCTCCGGCTATCTACTGAAACCAGCGCGCCGCCCGGCTATGGAACCTGGCCGCACCCCAGGCCCTGACATGCGGCCATCACTGCACCGCTCAAGCACCGCGCGGCCGACAGCCTGATCAACCACCAGATGCCAAGCCAGAGCAGCGTTTAGAGCCAGGCGAGCCCGTCCACTATCAGGCATCCACAAAGACCGCACTGGCCAGCAAGTCCAAGATGGGCCACACCGAGCCAGCGCACAATACCAGCCGAGACCGACCTCACCAGAAGCAAGTTTCCATGCAGCTGTCAAGATCATCTGCGCAATCCGCCGGGAACTCTCAGCGCGCGGATCAACGCCGCCCTCACACACCCTGCCAAGGGTGACTGTGCAGTCGTCCAGCCACGCGGTCACTGCCTCTTCGACGAGATCGTTGACGGTCACGTCCATCTTGTCCGCCGCCGTGCGCAGCGCATCGTAGAGGCGGCATCTGTACCTCTTTGCAGGCTGCGGCCAGCTCAGACCGCCGATCTGAATGGTTGCCTGGAATCTTCGTCACTTATGCCTAAAGTAAAACGAATATCTATGCACCGTGCCGGTTCGCGCACGGCGCTGGCTGAGCGTTTCGGTTGAGAGGATTGGTCCATGACGGGGGCAGAACAGGATCCCCGCCTCCGCTATGGGCGCCTTGCCCAGCAGCTGCAATGAGCGTCGAACCCTCAGACGGCGTACCTCCCGACGGCGTGGGAGAGCACGACGACCCTTCCCTGCCCAGGCTGCCCGCGGCCGAGCGCCTGGTGAACCTGACCCCGCATGACATCGTCGTGCACGCGAGCACGATCCCGCGTGAAGGCGACGACCTGGACCACGCCGAGCCGACCGCGCTTCGCCTGGCCCCGCTAGGCGGTTATGCCAGAGTTGACGACTACGACGCCACGCGCGGCCGGTCCTGGCTGAACACTGGCACTGGCCTCGTCCCGGTCACCCGGCTGCGCCGGTCAGGCAAGCTCGTCGGCCTTCCGCCCGCCCAGCGCGGCACGCGCCTTGTGGTGTCCAGGATCACCGCGCAGGCCGCGAGGCACCGCAGCGACCTCGTGTTCCCCTTCGGCGAGATCAGGGACGACGCTGGCCAGATCGTGGCCGCGAGCGGGCTAGCCGCATTCGGGCAGAGGCCAACGGCATCGGCCATGCTGAGGATCCTCCACGGCGCTCCCCGCCTCGCGCGCGCGAACCTGCTCCGCCATGCCAGAGCCAAACACGCCGCTCCCGGCGCCGCCATCGGCTCACGCTCCAGCAGGCGGGTCACGTTCGCCTGGTGAACGCCGAACCTTGAACATTGGCCTTGCGGTTGGTCATCGTGCAGATGGCCTTCGGCGGCTTTCGTCTTTGCGCTGATGGCAGCACAACTTACGAAAAACGTAAGTTTGATCTTCGCGCCATACCCGCTCTCCTGCCTTCTCTCGTGCAGCAACGTCGCGCCGCTCTTGCTATTGGCTGCCCACCCTCGACGGCAACGCCGCCGCGCTCTTGCTGTCCTGGCACAATGCCGCTTAGCTTATTTTGATCATGCGCTGACCTGCATGTTCCGGCCCGGGCTGAAGTGCCCAGGCAAGCGCCCGCCCGGGCGGCACCGAGCGCCGGCAACATCAATGCGCGAAACGACACCCGATTCGGAACATCAATAGCCGCATTCATGCGGCCGCGCCCAGGCACCAGAAACCACGCCAGGCACCGCCACCTCGCCGGCAACATAAGCATCAGCGCTGACGACCCGCCAGGCCGCATCCCGGTGCGGCACATCAACTGTGACGATAGGGTCCAAAACACCACGGGAGTGATCGCCTTCAGGGTGACTCGCCAGGTGACCCGGTCTGCAGGAGCGTCCGGGCGGCTCGCACCGGAGGTGGGCGCCAGCCTGGCGACGGCCGGGCCGCCAGCCGGCGGTGTGCCCGGATCGCTCAGCAAGCTGGGATCGGCGGCCAGTTCGGCGAGGCGTTCGTCGGCCGGGCGAGACGCGGCCGGCAGCGGCAGATCACCGTCTGCCTCTGCTCCTTTTCCGGGCGGCAGCAGCCAGCACCGGCCCGCGCCCCGGTTACGTTTCCCGCCTAGTACTACAGCAGTTGGTTGTGATGTTGCTCGGCGTGGCCGCGTGATCTGCGGGTCCTGGTTTGGCCAGGATCGGTGCATGCTGGGTGTCGTGGACGGGGCGCGGGTGCGGGCTGGTGAGGCGCATGCTGCGTGGTCGGAGTCGTTTAATGAGCTGTTCGCGCAGGTCGCGGGCGTGTTCGCGAATGTGTCGGTGCGCAGGCGCGGGCGGGCGTACCTGCTGGGGCTGCTGTCGCAGGCGGAGCGGAAGAACGGGTGGACGCTGGCGGAGTTCGCCGGGGATGCCTCGCCGGACGGGCTGCAGCGGCTGCTGAATTACTCGCCGTGGGATGAGGACGGGTGCCGGGACGCTGTCCGGCGGTACGTGGTGACGCACCTGGGGGATCCGGGCGCGGTACTTGCCGTCGATGAGACGGGGTTCCTGAAGAAGGGAAGATAATGCCGATGTCGGCATTATCTTCCTTATGCCGGGCTGGTGGTTATGCCGCTCCCGCCTGGCTGGCCCTGGCTGGCGGGGCTGTGGTCCGGGCGGGTGCGGCATAACTTTGGGTGGCTGGTCAGAGCTGGGTGAGGAAGGCCAGGAGCTGGTCAGAGCTGGGTGAGGAAGGCCAGGAGCTGGTCGGGTGGCTGGTAGCGTCCGGCTGGGGTTCCGGGCGGGGTGGTGCGGGCTATGGCCTGTTCTTTGAGTGCCATGTCGGCGTGGAGGTAGACGCGGGTGGTGGCGGGGTCTTCGTGGCCGAGCCATAGGGCGATGACGGTGATGTCGACGCCGGCGTGGAGCAGGTTCATCGCCGCGGTGTGCCGCAGGGTGTGCGGCGTTATCTTCTTGGCTTGCAGGGTGGCGCAGGTCCGGGCCGCGGTGTTGGCGTGCCTGGTGACCAGGTGCTCGACGGCGTCGCGGGAGAGCGGGGTTCCGGTCCTGGCAGGGAACAGCGGGCTGGCCGGGCCGGCCTGCTGCTCGGTGATCCACGGGCGGAGGATTCCGAGTGTGTGCGGGGTGAGCGGGGTGGCGCGATCTTTCCGGCCTTTGCCGCGGCAGTAGACGTGCGGCCCGGTGCCGGGGCGGACGTCGTGAATGGTGAGTCCGGTCAGTTCGGAGACCCGCAGCCCGGTCTGGGCGGCGAGGACGAGCAGGGCGTGGTCGCGGCGGCCGTGCCAGGTGGCGCGGTCGGGGGCGGCGAGCAGCGCGTCGAGCTCGCCGGGGGTCAGGTAGCTGACGATCGTGGTGATGGTGCGCTTGGGCTGGATCTGCAGGACGCGGCTGATCAGGTCCGCGTGCTCGGGGGTGCGGAGGCTGGCGTAGCGGAACAGGGAGCGGATGGCTGCGAGCCGGGCGTTGCGGGTGGCCGGGGTGTTGCCCCTGGTGGTTTCCAGTTGCTGCAGGAACGCGCCGATCGCGGGGGCGTCCAGGTCAGCCAGGTCCAGCTGGGCGGGCAGCTTGCCGGTCTGCTGGTGGAGGTAGCCCAGCAGCAGCGTGAAGGTGTCGCGGTAGGAGGCGATGGTGTGGGGGCTGGCGCCGCGCTGGGTCATCAGCCGGTCGGTGAAGAAGGCTTGCAGCACTGGCGCGAGCGCGGTCATGACGCCCTCCCGCTGGTGCTGTGATGCTGGCCGGGCGGCTGCAGCCGCCCGGCAGCCAGGGCGAGCAGTTCGGGCGTGGCCTGCAGGTACCAGTACGTCGCCTCCGGGCTGGAATGCCCCAGGTATGCCGACAGCACCGGCAGTTGTGCCTGCACGTCGGCGCCGTCGCGGTACCACCCGGTCAAGGTGGTGACGGCGAAGGTGTGCCGGAGGTCGTGAACTCTTGGGCGGCGCCGTCCGGGCGGCGCCGCGATGCCTGCGAGGGCGACGAGCCGGGCGAAGGTTCCCGCCACGCCGCGCTGCGCGGCCCGCTGCCCGGTGCTGGTGATGAAGAACGCCGGCGAGGCCGGGCGCGGACGGAGCCGGTCACGCCGGCGGGCGTAGCCGGCGAGCATGGCCATGGTGGCGGGGTGCACCGGCACCAGGCGGACCTGGTCGTTCTTGCCGGTCACGGTGAGCGTGCCGGTATCAAGGCCGGCGTGGTCGCGGTCGAGGGCGAGCGCCTCGCCCACGCGCAGCCCGGTGGCGGCGATCAGGGCGATCAGCGCCTGCATGGTCGCCGCTGGCAGGGGCGCGCCGATGGTCCCGGCAGCGTGGATCAGCGCCGCGATCTCCCCAGCGGAGTAGATATACGGCGGCGGCCGGTGCGACGGAGCGGCCAGCAGGTCCGCCGGCGGGACCTGGCAGGCCGGGTCCAGGCTGGCCAGGTAACGGGCGAACCCGCGGACCACGCTCAGCCGCCGGCGCCACTGCGCCGGATCGGCATCGCGTGAGGCGGTCGCCCAGGCCAGTGCCGCTGCGATCGTGACAGTGGCCTGGCCTTCGGCTTCCAGGCGTGCCGCGAACCCGGCCAGCATCCGGCCATCGCCGCGCAGCTGGTAACCGAGCGAACGGCGCAGCTCCAGGTAGTCGCTGACATGCGCGGTCAGGCTCATCGCGCGGCTCCCGTCGGGCAGGGCACGGCCAGGCCGGCCAGCCGGGCCTGATCGACCTTGGCGTAGATCGCCGTGGTCCGCTGCTGGGCGTGGCGCAGCAGCTGGCTGATCTCCTCCATCGGCGCGCCTGCCGCGAGCAGCCCGCACGCCGCCGCGTGCCGGATCCGGTGCGGCCCGAACCGGGGCACCCCGGCGCGCTGGCACGCCCGCCCTACCAGGCCGGTGACCGAGGACACCTCCAGCGCGCCGAACGGCGCCTTCATGGTCACGAACAGGTTCGGCGAGACCGTGGCCGGGCGGGCGTGCAGCAGGTAGTCCGCCATCGCCTCGCCGACATCGGCCGGCAGCGGCAAGATGTCCGTCCGGCCGCCCTTCCCGGCAATCCTCAGCTCCCCGGACCGCCAGGCCGCATCGGCCAGCAGCAGCCGGGCGACTTCCCCGCCGCGCAGCGCGAGCCTGGTCATGAGCAGGACAATCGCGTAGTCCCGGCGGCCGCCCGCGCTCTCGCGGTCACACGCGGCCAGGACCGCGCGCAGGTCATCAGGTGAGGCAGCGCGCGGCAGGCCCGGCTTCCAGCTCCGCCCGGCCGGGACTGCCCCGGCCAGCGGCAGCCCGGTATGGCCCCCGGCGTGCAGGAAGCGCAGCAGCGACCGCAGCGCGGGCAGGACCACCAGGTCCTGCGGACACCCGCCCCGCCGCCGGTGCCTGCTCCAGCACATAGCCGGTGACCTGCCCGGCCGACAACCCGGCCAGTGCCTGATCCAGCGGCCCGGGCAACCCGGCCAGGAACCACCGCGCGTAACGCAGGTAATGCCTGACCGTGCCAGCCGACAAGCTCCGCTCGGCCTCCAGGTAACGCTGATAGGCGGCCAGCAGCACATCCAGCTCGGTTACCGGGACCAGCGATCCCGCCGGCGGCGCTGCCCCCGCCTCACGCAGGTATCCCAGCACCGGCGCGAACGCCCGCGCGCTTGCCCCGGTACGGCATCCGGCCGCCCGCCGCTCCGCCAGGAACTGCCCGGCCACCTCCCCGGTCAGATCCGCCGCGGTCAGGCCCCGGCCCGCCAGCCAGCCGCTCAGATCCGCCAGCCGGTGCACATGATCAGTGACCGTATCCAGCGCGTAACCCCGGCCGGCCAGATGCCGGCGCAGGCCATCAGCGAACTCCTCCAGCGGCCACGGAACCACGACCCGGTAACGAGAAACCATTGACGTCCTCCTGTCTGATCGGTGAGACACACCGACCAGACAGCAACCACCACCACCAGCACAGGCAGATCACCCAAAGTTATGCCGCACCCGCCCGGACCACAGCCCCGCCAGCCAGGGCCAGCCAGGCGGGAGCGGCATAACCACCAGCCCGGCATAAGGAAGAATGTCGGCCCGCGTGGCCCGGCAATACACGGGCACCGCCGGGCCGGATCGAGAACGCGCAGGTCGGGGTGTTCCTGGCCTATGCGGCGCCGGGCGGGTCGCGGGCGCTGATCGACCGTGAGCTGTACCTGCCGGAGAAGTGGTCGGGTGACAGGGACCGGTGCCGGGCAGCCGGGATCGGTGACGATGTCCCGTTCGCGACCAAGCCGGAGCTGGCCCGCCAGATGATCGAGCGGGCGGTGAAGGCGGAGGTCCCGTTCGCCTGGGTGGCGGGCGATGAGGCGCACGGCGGGAACCCCGGCCTGCGCAGTGGCTGGAAGATCGAAGGCATCGGCTACGTGATGGCTGTCGCGTGCAGCGACATGATCGCCGTCCCGGCCGGGCGGTTCCGGGCGGACGCCCTGGCGGCCCTGGTCCCCGCCTCCGGATGGCAGCGGCTGTCCTGCGCGGACGGGTCGAAGGGACCGCGGCTGTATGACTGGGCGCTGATCGGCACCGCCGCCCCCGGCCATCAGCTCCTCGTCCGCCGGTCCCTGGCCCCGGGCGAGAAGGGCGGCCTGGAGATGGCGTATTTCCGCTGCTGGTCCCCCCGCCCGGTCACCCTGGCCGAGCTGGTCGCCGTCGCCGGGGCGAGATGGGCCGTCGAGGACTGCTTCGCCGAGGCCAAGAACGAGACCGGGCTCCACCAGTACCAGGTCCGCAAGTACCGCGCCTGGTACCGCCACATCACCCTGTCGATGCTCGGCCACGCCTTCCTCGCCGTCACCGCCCGCAGCGCCACCCCGCGCGCCCCGGCTGAAAAGGGGGCCTGACGCCTGCGGACAACGTTTCGCCCCGCCCAGAACATATGCCCCTCCGTCATTTATAACCGGTGAAAACGGGCGGGACATGATCCCGCTCACCGCCGCTGAGGCCCGCCGCCTGTTCAACCTGCACACCCGCGTCACCCGGCCGGAGGCATTCCACGAGCATTGGTCAGGCTGGCGGCGGCGCCACCAGGCCAGCGCAAGGAAAGCCCACTACGCCCGCCGGAAAAAAGATCACGGGGCGCTGCTGTAGTACTAGTGAGTCAATCGCCGCAGCACCCGCGCGCAGCAGGAACTCGGCTGCGAGCGGCAGCTCGCCGACGGCCAGGAACGGGAAGTCCGCCCGCGCGTCCAGCCACCCGGGACGAGCCCGTTCTTCTAGCCGCAGCATGTCGTCCCGGGCCACGCCGGTCTGGTCGTCGATCGCCACGCCGGGGCGCACCACGACGGCCGCGTCGACCAGTGCCGGACGGCCAGCGCAGGCCGCGCGCACCGGGCTGCGCCGGCTGCCCTGGCCGATCATGGCTGGCCACTCGGCTCCAAGTCCCGGTGCTCGGCCACGGCGATGTCGCGGTGCGCGACGGCGTGATCGTCTCGGCGCGGCGTCATCGGGCTTATTGCCCGGCGGGTAGTGGCGGCGCCCAGTCTGGCCGGGGGATCAGGCAGAAGGGATGGCCAGCGGGATCGGCATAGACGTTCTCGCCATTGAGTTTGGTCGCGCCCATGGCCAGGACGCACGGTCCGGCGGCGGCCGGGTCTTCCACCATGATGTCAAGATGGACCTGCTGAGACACGGCAGGATCTGGCCAGGTCGGTGTCTGGTGACCTGATGCGCGCTGGAACGCCAGGCCCGATGAGGTGTCGTTCGGAGCCACGACCACCCAGTCAGAGGTCAGGTAAATGATTGGCTGTTCGAGCAGCCTGGAGTAGAACGCGGCGGCTACGGCCGGCTCGCGGCAGTCAAGGACGACGTGATGCAATCTTGCGAGCATGGGCGCAAGCCTGGCACAGCGCACGGCAGCCGCACGGCAGATGGCCACCAGGGCAGGGGGCAGTGATGGAATTCGAGTTCGAGGTAGTAGCACGGGTTGCCAGGGCACTGCCAGGCGTCCGGCAGGGCGGGCCGGGAGGCTTGGCTGAGTGGCGGTATCACGGCAGGCTGATCGCTCGCCAGCTTGACGGCACCCACCTGGTGATCCGCGCTGGCTTCGATTACCGCGACTCGGTGCTCCGGCAATTCCCGGCCACCTTCAGCGTGCCTCCCCGGTACGCCAGGCACATGATGGTGGTCGCCGACCTCGCCCATGGCGACGCTGGAGCCATCGAGGACGCCATCGAAGCAGCCTGGCAGCTTCAGCAGCGCGCCGACTGACGTCGCACTGCGAACCGGAACGCCGCGACTGAGACATGACTCCCCTGATCAGGCAGGATCACCCGGCAGCGGCGGCCCGGGTAGTCATGGCAGCGAAGCAGCACATGCCTTCACCATAGCCAGCAGCGCGGGATAGCTTGTTCCGGTGATCATCTGGCTTAACGGCGGGTTCGGCGCGGGGAAGACGACGCTGGCGGAGGAACTGCACAGGCGGCTTCCGGACGCGGTCGTGTATGACCCGGAGGACGTCGGCCTCATGCTGTGGAAGTGGATGCCGCCCAACGGCGATTTCCAGCATCTGCCGAGCTGGCGGGAACTGGTCGTCGCGACCGCGCTGTCGCTGCGCAGGCACCACGCGGAGACGCTCGTCGTCCCGATGTCGCTGATCCGCGACGCCTACCGGATCGAGATCCTCGGCGCCCTGGCCGATGCGGGCGAGGAGGTCCTGCACGTCTTTCTCGTGGCGGACGCCGGCGCGCTCCGGGAGCGGCTCGACGCCCGCGTGACTCACCCCGGCAAGGATTGGGACCAGGTAGCTCGCGAGGTCGGCATGACCTGCGTGGATGAGATCGTGGCTGCCGCCGCCCGCCAGCCGGAAGGGACGATCATGCTGCGCTCGGACAGGCTCACCCCGGCCGAACTCGCCGACGACGTGCTGACTGCGGCTGGCTTAAGCCAGGCTCACTGAGGCGGCGGACGGACCCGCGTCCGGCCGCCGCCCGTGCTTGTTGACTCGCGCCAGTTCGCTGCCCGGACCACAGCTCCCGAACCTCGTCGGCGAATTCTTCGACTCGGTCACCGAACAGGTGCGGCGCGGCATAAGACATGGAGAAGTAACCGGACACTACGCTCTCGATATCCTGCACGTGGTCAGGGACGCCGGGGGCGAAGATCACCCGTGGCGCGCCGAACCGGGTACTGGCAAGGGCGTCCTGGAGGCTGAGGGCCTGAACCGGCGCGGTGTCCTGGCCCGCTCGCCTCGTCGGCCCGAGATACTTCCGCACCAGCTCCCCGATCTCATCGGGCTCTGAGTGAGTGGCTGGTGGCCTTCAGGTGCTGGCCACGGCCGGCTGTCAGCCTGCATCCGGATGTAGGGTGCAGGCCTGAGAAGTTTCCGGCCTGCGGGGCGGGGACGTGATGGCCGCTGCCACGCGGAGGATGTCATGGCTGCCGGGAAAAAGCAGTGGAGCGATCGCAGCGAGCGCACTCGCAAGCTAATCATTGCCGGGGCAGTCGGCGAAGGGATTCTCAAGGTGCTGGCGCTCATCGATATCAAGCGCCTGGCGGGCAAGCCAGATCCGGGGCCGAAATGGTTCTGGGCTGTATTGATGACCGTCGTCGGCTCTGCGGGGATCTTGCCGGTCTCCTACTTTCTCGCCGGACGGAAAAAGCGTCAATAGCAGCCAGGCTTGAACATGGCCCAGGCCGGCTCGTTCTGTATTGCGTGCTCGCCGATGCGGCGGGTCCGGTCGTCCATCGCAGGAGATGCGGGTCACGGTAGTGCGGGAAAGACCTCGAACGCGCACCGAGCACCAGTGCCCCTGACCATCTTGGCGTCGTAGGTCAGCAGCGGAGCCTGGAGCAGCTCAGCCAGCGCGATGTAGGACGCGTCATAGGCAGTGTGGTTGTCGCGCAGCTCCCACACCCGCGCCAGCAGGTTTGTGTGCGCGACCCGCTCGATGTCGAGGTCTGCCAGATCCTGCAGCGCCTGGCGCGCCCGCTGCGCGGTCATCCGGCCTGCGCGAAGCGCGCTGCGCAGCACCGAGGTGACCTCCAGGTCGATGAGGTGCGGCGCGGCCAGGTCTTCTCCGTGCAGCCGTGCACGCGCGCCGGCGCCCTCAGCAGCGTCGTCGCCGAGCGCCACCACGAGGAAAGAGGCGTCGATGACGATCAATGCCAGTCACGCTCATCTCGCAAGTGCTGCACGACGAACTCGCTCGGCAGTCTTCCCCCGCTGCGGTGCTCGATCCGGGTCAGTACCTCATCGACCGTCGGGCGCCTAGTGGTCCGGTCGATCCAGCTGAGCATGTATTCCTGGAGTGACTGGCCTGCCGCCGCCGCGCGCTGGCGCAGCACCGCGTGCGCCTCGGCCGGCACATTCTTGATCTGGATCGTCGTCATGACTCCATTATAACGCCATCGCCCCTATTTCGGCGCCACGCGTGGGTCACCCTCGGGGCGATCCGTCATTCGGAGGCCGGCAGCCATTTCACCGGCGTGCGGTTCGCCCTGGCCAGAGGCTATGGCGCCGCATCGTGACCGCCGGACGAGCCGACTCCTGCCTGGGGCCTGATCGCGACAAGGCGTCAGCTCCTAGTCAACGGGCTGGGCGGTCTCGCGAAGGTCTTCCGCCGATGCGACCTGGTGGATGCGCACGAGCGGTGATCGCGTGGTGAGGAGGAAGATCGTGAGCTGCAGGCCGGCCGCGCAGGCGAACAAGGTGCGGGTGGTGATGGTGAGCAGCCAGGCCCCGAGCAGAGCGCCGGCCGGTATCGCCGCATAGGCCGTCGCCCGCCCAGCCGCGACCAGGCGCCCTATGACGTCAGGTGGGATGAGTCGCTGGAGCTCGCTGAACCAGCACACGACGATCAGCGCGGTGGCGGCACCCTCGATGCCCTGCCCGGCGGCGATGAACGGCCAGCTCGGCGCGGCGGCCGGTATCATCATGGCCACCGCGGACAGGCCCATTCCAGCGGTCAGCACGGGGCCTGCTCGGTAACGAGCCAGCAGCCGCGGCGCAGCGACAGCGCCAAGCACCGCTCCCGCGCCCGCCACCCCGAAGACGACGCCGAGGATCACCTTCGGCTGGTGACCAGCAGCCAAGATCAGGTAAACCAGGTTGCCCTCGATGATCCAGGCGGCCAGATTCGCCCCTGTGATCAGGGTGGTGCCCGCCAGGACGGCCGGGGAGGCGATGGCCGCGCGCACTCCGCCGGCCAGGTCGTGCAGCACTCCTCGCACGCCCTCGCCGTGCCCTTCGGTCCGCGGCGCTGGCCTCGCGGCGGTGGCGATGGCCGCGACCAGGGCGGCCGAGGCGGCGAAGAGATACCGCGTCCGCCAAGGTGGCCGTTGCCGTGCCGGCGGCGGCCACGATCAAGGTTCCCAGCACCGGTCCGGCGATTGTCAGCATGCCGTCCGTCGCCTGCGTCCACGCGTTGAACCTCGGGCGCCCGGTCTCGGGGACCACCTGCGCCAGGAATCCCTGCAGCGCAGGGAAGTAGAGCGGGCGCACGCACGCGAGCGCCAGCGCGCAGCCGTACAAGGCCACGACGGATGGCTGACCTAGCCGGGCGAGCCCGGCGATGACCAGCGCGAGCGCGCACGAGGTCGCATCGCAGCCGATCATGACGCCACGGCGCGAATACCTGTCGGCGAGCACGCCGGCGAGCGGCCCGAGCACCACGTAGGGGATGAACTCCAGCACATAGGCGAACGCGGTGGCGACCGGGGAGCCAGTCAGCCGCAAGATCAGCGTGGGAACGGCGAAGCGGAAGATCCAGTCACCGGTCGAGGAGATCACGAAGGCGGAGCGAAGCGCGGCCGTGCCGGACCGACCCAGGTGGTCAGCCTGGGTTCCGCCCAGATCTGTCTCGCTAGCACTCATGCGGGACGCTCAGGATTGCCCGGCGGACGACAGCGCCGGCAAGTCCGCGTCGCGGAGCCAGCGCAACCCCTCGGCAGGCTCGGCGTCCTTGCAGGTAGCGCACCCCGCTCGGCGGCTGAATGTCTCGGCCGCCCGCAGCTGAGGATCATGGAAGGTCATCTCCAAGGCGGTGCCGACGGACAGCGGCGGGCACAGCCTCGTGGCCAGCCGCACTACCTCGCCTACCATGTGCGCGCTTAGCAGCGTCACGAGCCCGTTGAAGGCCGCGGTGTCCTCGCCGAATGACTCGCCGCGATCGGCGGTCTCGCGCATCGCCTCGAGCAGCATCGCGCTGGTCTGATCGGTGGCCCGCACTTCGTCGTACCAGCACTCCACGCAGCCGGACACGCCCGGGACGATCGTGGTCAGCAGGGCGCGCTGAGCTTCCACGCCCCCGGTCAGCAGCGCTGCCCCGGCTCGCACGCAGCCGGCGTTCAGCCAGTGCACGATGTCCACCTTGGGTCCGTCGACGGAGCCGACCACGATCTCCCGGTCCCGGACAACCTCGTAGACGTCCTGCGCGGACAGCAGCTTGGTGCACTGGACATCGAGCTGAACCTTGCTGTTCATGTCGCGCACGCGCATGGCTGCGATATCGGTCTTGTACTTGCCCAGGAATGACTCGCCGTACAGGATCTGGCGGTTCAGATTGGACAGGTCCACGGCGTCGAAATCGACGATGCGCACATCAGTGAATCCGATAGCGATCAGGTCGATCAGCACGTGCGTGCCCACCCCGCCGACCCCCAGCACGGCGACCTTGGCATCGCGGATGCGGCGCTGGTACTCGTATTTGGACATGCTCATCGTCGCGTAGGTTTCAAAGAAACCGAGATTGTTGGACCAGCGCTTACGGTCCGCGGCCCCAAAGTCATCGCCGGCGTCTTCAGCGTTCTGCACCAGGCCGCTGCGGTCGAGTTCTTCGATCGCCTCCCGGACCTCGGCCAGGCTCACGTCCGGGTATTGCAGGCTGAGCTCAGCACAGACCCCTTGCTCGTCACGCTGCCCGTCGAGCAGCTTGAGCAGGGCAAGTACCCGCCCGTCCGGGTCCTCCAGCGACGTCAGGTTTCCGCTGAGCCGGAAGTGGATCGCGTTCTCAGCAGCGAAAAAGGGAATGCTGTTCTTTAAGGCGATCCGGGGCACGTATATCTCCTCTGAGTACATACGGACATAAACTGGGCGCCCTTTGCAGGCGCCCAGTCTTAATGCGTCAGAACTTGTTGCCGATGCCGACCGCGCTGTAGCGACGCTGGGTCTTCTTGATCATCGTTGGCTCACCTCCTTCCGCTCCGCCTCAGGAACGGTGCTGCCGCCCTTGGTTCAAGCCGGTTAATAAAGCCGATCGACTTTCAGTGATTGTCCGATAGCCGACCGCCTGAGGCAATAGGCGCCGCCGCCCCGCTTGGGGCGCTGCCTGCCCAGGGCCGACAACGCCGCTTAGCTAAACCTTCGAACGCCGATCCCAGGTGCTCGCCGCTGTCACAGATTCCTGAAAGGTATTAATGCGACAAATGCCGCGCGGGACGAACAGCAAGGCGGTCGCGGCCCAGCCAGACGAGAACCATCGCCGCACGATTTACCGGTTAAACCCCGTTTTGCCGGTTCCGGGCGTATACATGGACTGCGCAATTGATGTTGTGCTTTGGGTGTCAATTCGCGTATTGATGATCCTGTTGGTTAATTGGAGGTTCAGGCGGCCAGGGTGAATCTGAGGCGCTGGAGGTGGGTGGTGCGGGTTCTGTCGAGGGGGGTGCTTGTCCACCAGGCGTCGAGGCGGGTGAGGTTGATGGCGGTGGCGGCGATGTTGTGCTCGAGGCGGGTTTTGGGCAGGCCGAGGTAGCGGGCGCGGCGGATGCCGGTGACGCGGGCGGCCTGGGCGATGGTGCCCTCGACTCCTGCGCGGATCTTGTAGCGGGCTTTCCACTGGCTGGTGTCCTGGTCGGCGCGGGCGGCGGTGATGGCGTCGTGGGTTTCGCGGGTGCGCAGGGTGAGCATGCGGCCGCGGGCGGAGGTGGTGCACTTGCCGCGGGCGGGGCATGGCTGGCAGGCGGCGGTGGCGAACCGGACGACGATGACGTCGGCTTTCTTCTGCCGGCCGGGCAGCCAGGCGACGCTGGCGGAGCCCTGGGGGCAGGTGACGGTCTGGCGGTCCCAGTCGATGGCGAACTGGCCGGCGGTGTAGCCGCCGTTGCGGGCCTGGGGGAGGTGTCGGCCAGGAGGGGGCCGATCAGGGTGATGCCGCGGGCGCGGGCGGCCAGCAGCAGGTCCGCGGAGATGTAGCCGGAGTCGGCCACGTGGTCGCCGGGGGGCAGGTCCCGGGCGGCGAGCATGTCGTGCACCGGCCCTGTCATCGCGGCGTCGGGCAGGGTCGCGGGGGTGGTGGCGGCGTTGGTGACCAGGTTCGGGACCGCCGGGCGGCCGGTTTCGGGGTCGTCGCCGGCCGGGTCGCCGCAGGTTTCGCTGAGATGGACCTTGTACCCGCGCCAGCCCCGGCCGCGTTTCTCGGAGTACCGGACGTCGGTGTCGTAGGGGGACTGGACGAGCAGATGGCCGGGCGGGAGCCCCTGGCCGCCGGGTTCCCGCCGGATCACCTTCTCCCCGTCCGCACTGATCTCGCGGTAGTACTGCTGCACCCAGATCGCCCGCAGTGCCTCCACCGCGGGCAGCTCGCGCAGCCACGGCGGCGCGCCGGGCGCGCGGACCGCGCCGGCAGCCGGTACCCGTCCTGGCCGTACCGCACGGCCAGCGCGTCCCGGGCGGCCTCGGACGCGGGCAGCCGCAACTGCCCGGTCCGCTGCCCGTACACCCGCTGCCACGACTGGTCGATCACGGTGGCCAGCCAGTCCGGCGCGGCCGCCGCGAACGCCTCCAGAACCGCCCGCACCGCCTCCCCGGCCAGCTCCAGCCGGTTCAGCACCCGGATCCGCCCGATCACGTGCGTCGAGTCGGTGCGCTGCCGGGCGCCGGCCTTCACCAGGCCCAGCTCCCCGCACCGCTCCAGCAGCCGGTCCAGCACCACCAGCTCCAGGCTCCCCGCCACCAGCCGCCCCCGGAACTCGCTCAGCACGCTGAAATCAAACCCCTCATCCTCCAGTTCCAGGCCCAGGCAGTACTTCCAGTCCAGCCGCCCCCGCACCGCGTCCGCCGCCTGCCGGTCCGTCAGGTTCTCCGCGAACTGCAGCACCGACACCACCGCCAGCTGCGCCGGCGAGATCCCCGGCCGCCCCCGCACCCCGTACACCGCCCCGAAATCCGCGTCCTCATACCAGCAGCCCAGCTCATCACGGACCCGCATCGCCAGCGTCCCCTTCCGGAACGCCGCCCGCGCCACCCGGGCGGTACCCGCAGGCACCTCCGGCCACGGCCCCGGCCGCATCGACATCACAACCCGATTCCGCGGCCGGGAACAAGGACAGGAAACAGCAACACCGACCGCAGCAAGATCATCCACAACGCCAGCACTACCACCCCCGAAGCAGCCCGGCGTGTCACCCAAAATTAACCAACAGGATCATGGATGTTGTCCCGCCAGAGGCGGATGCTGGGGATGAAGCTGCCCGGAGCGGAAACTGCCGGGGAACTGGGTAACGTGGCGGTGTCGAAGTGCAGCAAGTCCAAGTCTCGGGCCAGGGGGTTCAGTTGCCGGTTTCTATGGATCGCATGCCTTGGACCGTTAGTTTTCCGCCGGGGCGGCTTGCGGTCTGGGCGTTACGCGAGACAGTCGCGCCTCGCCCGTTGTTCGGCGCGCGGGCGGAGGCCAGCAGCAAGGTCACCTTCTGCCCGGCCTTGAACCTGGTGAGGGGTGACCAGGGCGGACCCCGCCTCCACCACCACACGCCCAGGATCGCGGGCGGAGATCGCTAGCCCGGCCAGGAGTACCTGCGCCATTCCGGGGATCCGGGTAGCGTAGGCCAGCGTGACTGCCGAGTGGACCGCGCCTGCGGCTGAGCGTGCTGACCCGGATCACGTCGCTGCCGAGCGCAGGGCGCTTGAGCAATGGCTCGACTACCACCGTGACACCTTGCTGACGAAGTGCGCCGGGCTGACGGCAGGGCAACTGAAGGAGCGTGCGGTCCCGCCGTCTAACCTGTCGCTTCTGGGCCTGGTCCGGCACATGGCCGACGTGGAGCGCGGGTGGTTCCGCCAGTGCGCTGCCCGCGAGGATGTGCCTGACCTGTACTGGACCGAGACTGACAGGGATGCCGACTTCAACGACATCGACGCCGCCGACGCCGAGGCTGACCTGGACACCTACCGGCGCGAGGTCGTCGCGGCGCGCAAGGCCGTGGCCGACAAAGGCCTCGATGATGTCGTGTCGCATCCGCAGGCCCGCGCCGATCGCGACATCCGGTGGATCTACCTGCACATGATCGAGGAGTACGCGCGCCACAACGGCCACGCCGATCTGCTCCGCGAGCGCACCGACGGCGTGACCGGCGACTAGATCGCATCGTCAGTCACCTGGAGCGACAGGGACTGCTGGAGCGGGAAAGTGACCCGACCGGCGCCGGACGCTGGTCTGGCTGCGCTCGACAAGGAGAAGTCATGGCAACTTTCACCCGGTCCGATGACCTGCGGGGCGCGGATTTCGCCGACGTGGACCTGCGTGGCGCCCGGTTCGTAGGGGCTGACCTATCCGGCGTCGTGATGCGTGGCGTCGAGGTGCAGGGAGCGGAAATCGACTCGCCGTGGCTCTTCGACGGCGAGAGCTTCTTGCGCGTCAACGGCGTCGACGTGCTCCCATTCGTCGAGGCCGAGCTCAACCGCCGCTTTCCCGGCCGCGCCGGGCGGCGCGCCGGAGATCCAGACGGTCTGCGTCGAGCTTGGGTTGCGCTCGAGCGCACCTGGGCGACGACGATCGAACGCGTCGCGGCGATGCCGGCCGACACGGTCGAGGTTTCGGTCGGCGGGGAGTGGTCGTTCGCGCAGACGCTGCGGCACCTGACCCTCGCCACGGACATGTGGCTGGGCCGGGCGGTCCTGGGGATCGGGCAGCCTTTCCACCCCCTCGGCCTGGCGGACACCGGAACCGAGAATGACGGCTTGGACATGTCGGTCTTCGCGACGGTCGCACCGTCGTATGCGGAGGTGCTTGAGGCCCGGGCGGACCGCGCCACGATGGTGCGCGACTTCCTCGCCACCGTCACATCAGAGGAGCTGGCCGCGACGCGCAGGAACCCGCATGCCCCCGAATGCCAGGAGACCACCCTTTCCTGCCTGCATACGATCCTTGAGGAGGAGTGGGAACACCACCGCTACGCCGTGCGCGACCTCGACGCGATAGAGGCGAAGTAGGACGCATGAACCGGCGGCCGCGGTGGCCTGGCGGCTCATCGGAGCGTGAGTGTCCGCGGACGGGTCCTGGGTTGCTGTCCCGGCTGCCGAAGCGGCCGGCGCTGGAGCAGGCAAGCGCCAGAATCGGCGGGCATGCCGCAAAGTTTTCTAGCATCGTGGCAGGCGAGGTGTCGATTTCGGCGGGGGCGATTTCGTAGCGGGAGTGAGGGCCGGCCGAAGACCGGCCCCGGATGACAACGGGAGTGATCGTCATGACGCAGTACCTGCTCGCGCTCTACCGCGACTACGCCGTTTCCCTTCCCCCGGAGCAGACGCGGCAGGTGTGGGCCGACGTAAACGCGTTGGGCGACAGGCTGACGGATGCCGGTGCGTTCGTGTTCCAGGGCGGCATGGACGGTGGCGCGGAGTCGGCGACCGTGGTGCGCCAGTCCGGCGGCGACTTCCTGATTACCGACGGGCCGCACACCGAGACCAAGGAACACCTCGCCGGGTTCTGGATCATCAACGCCGCCGACCTGGACGAAGCCTTGGAGTGGGCCAAGCTCACCGCGGCCGCGCAACAGCGGCCGATTGAGGTCCGCCCACTCTTCGACGGCGACCTCGACGACGCCATCGAAGCTAGCGATTCCGACGCGCAGTGATAACCGTGCAGCGACCATAGGCTCTCGCGCAGTGACTGTCGAGGCTGTCTTCCGCCGTGAGTACGGTCGCTGCGTCGCCACCCTGATCCGCTTCCTCGGCGATATCGATGCCGCTGAGGAAGCGGTCCAGGACGCGTTCACCGTGGCGGTCGCCAGGTGGCCGTCGGACGGCCAGCCGCCCAATCCCGGTGCATGGATCATCACAACCGCCCGCAACCGGGCCATCGACAGGCTGCGTCGCGAGTCGATCCGTGACGAGCGGCACGCGCAAGCGCATCACCTGTACGGTGCGGCGCCTGAGGAGGAGACCGTGCCCGATGACCGGCTGCGGCTGATTTTCACCTGCTGTCATCCTGCGCTGAACCAGCCCGCCCAGGTCGCACTGACCCTGCGGCTGCTCGGCGGGCTTGAGACGCCGGAGATCGCGCGGGCATTCCTCGTTCCCGAAGCAACCATGGCCCAGCGGATCGTCCGGGCCAAACGCAAGATCAAGAACACCCGTCTCCCCTATCGCGTCCCTGCGGAAGCCGAACTCCCTGCGCGCCTCAAACCCGTCCTCGCTGTCGTCTACCTGATCTTCAACGAAGGCTACGCGGCGACCGCGGGCTCTTTGATCAGGCTTGACCTGTGCGCCGAGGGGATCAGGCTCGCCCGCGTGCTCGCCGAACTGATGCCCGACGAGCCAGAGGCGCAAGGACTGCTGGCGCTGCTGTTGCTGCTGCACAGCCGCAGCGCCGCCCGCGTCACCGCCGACGGCTCACTGGTCCGCCTGGCTGAACAAGACCGGCCGCTCTGGGAGCGGGGCCTAATGGCCGAAGGCCAGGCCATCGTGCGCGCTTGTGTCCGGCGTGGCCGCCCCGGCCCGTACCAGATCCAGGCCGCCATCAACGCTGTCCATTCCGTTGCGCCCAGCTTTGACAGCACCGACTGGGGTGCCATCCTGACTCTTTACGACCAGCTATACGCGCTCACGCCGACTCTGGTAATCGCGCTCAACCGGGCAGTCGCGCTCGCTGAGGTCCGCGGCCCCGCCGTCGGCCTGGCCGCGGTGGACGACCTGCGTTCCTCAGGCCTGGACAATTACTACTTGTTCCACGCTACACGCGCCGACCTGCTACGCCGCCTCGGCCGCGATGAAGAAGCCGCGGCCGCTTACGCCACCGCGCGCGCTCTCACCACGAACCCGGTCGAACAGGCCTTCCTAGACACGCGGCGCGCCGCGCTCAGCCCATCAAATCCCGCCCAAGAATGAGTCTGGCGCAATGAAGTACGCGCGATGAAGCAATCCGCTGACTGCGACGCCTGGACCGCATACCCCTGGCCGGGTGACCGGCACCAGCTAGAGCACCGGCAGCCCTAAACGCCTGTCCGGTATGCTCGCAAATAACTGACACCACGATCGAATTCATTTCTACGGGCATATCGGATCTAGATAGAAGGATTTATGGCAAGCGTCATAATCGCTTTTTCGGTTACTCCGCTGGGCATTGGCGAAGATGTGGGAGAAGTGGTAGCGGACGCGGTTCGCGTTGTCCGGGAAAGCGGGCTGCCCAACCACACGGACGCAATGTTTACCGTCGTCGAGGGTGAATGGGACGACGTGATGGCCGTAGTAAAGAAGTCGGTCGACGTCGTGGCGGCACGAGCACCGCGAGTGAGCATGGTTCTGAAGGCAGACATGCGCGCCGGAGTCAGCGATGCCATCACAGCTAAGGTCGAAGCGCTAGAAAGATACCTATCTGACGGGTAACACCCTTGCTATCGGCCTCACCCTTGCCCCGTCTGGTGCCAGCGCACAATGCAGAAGCCGTGCCGCAGCGCGGCGTCGAGGGCGTCGGGGTCGAGTCGCCCGTCTGGCCGGCGCGGGATGGGGATGAACCTGGCCGCGCGGGGGTTCTTTTCGGTGATCACGCCGAGCAGTCGCTCGACCTCGCCGGGCTCGGTGACTAGTTCGGGGCGGGCGGGCTGGTCGCGGCCGCGCAACCGGATCCGGGCTGGCCGGACGCCGGCCAGGTTGAGCGTCCAGCGGCCGCCGCCGGGGGTGAGCAGCACGTCGCCGTCGCGCACATAGCTGACCGGCTGCCGGTAGGCCTTCCCGCTCTTGCGGCCGGTGTAGGAGATGAGCATCAGGTTCGCGCTGAGCGGGGTCGCGAACGGCAGGCTGAGTGCTGCCCGCATGGGCACGTTGACCGCGCGCATCATCCGCGCGCGCCGCCGCAAGGCGGCTTGGCTGACTGCCATGAACAGGACTCCTTTGACTGCAGGATGGTCAGGCAAGTAGACGGCGCCGCCGGCGACGTCGATGATCACGCCGGTGATCCAGGCGGCCTGGTCGGAGGCCAGGAACGCGGCGGCGGTCGCGACGTCTCGCGGCGTGCCGAGCCGTTTGAGGGGGTGCGCGTCGGCGAGTGACGCTTGCAACCCGGCCGGGATCCGGACCTGGTTGCCCTCGGTGAGGATGGTCTCCGGGGCGATGCAGTTGACGCGGATCCCGAACGGGCCTGCCTGGGCGGCGACATCCTGGGTCAGCAGGGCGATGCCCGCCTTGGCAGCGGCGTACGGAATCGGGGAGCGCGGGTCCGCGCGGCGCCCTGCGGCCGACCCGATCGTGATGATCGTGCCGTGCCGGCGCTCCTTCATCCCGGGCAGGAAGCTCTTGAGGGTGAGGAACGTGGCGAGCAGGTTGCCGTCGACCGTCGCGCGCCACCCGTCTTCGGGGATCTGCTCGAGCGGCGCGGGCGGGGTGTAGTTGCCGCCGGCGTTGGCGACCAGGATGCCGACCGGCCCCCAGGCGTCCTCGATCTGGCGGCGCACCGACTCGACCTGGCCGAAATCGGTGACGTCACCGGCCGCGCTCATGACCTTGCCGCGGTCGCGGCTGATCGCGGCCGCCACGGTGTCCGCGGCCGCCTGGTCGCGCCCGTGTACGACGACGGCGGCCCCGCGGCGCGCGAACTCGGCGGCGATGGCCGCCCCGATGCCCCGCGTGCTGCCGGTTACCAGGGCGATCTGCCCGTCCAGCGCCCGCACTTCGCCAGAGGCCTTCCGCAGGCCATGCGCCTCAACGGCGGGTTTGCTCATCGCGCAGGTCCCTTCTCGCTTTGCCCGGCGGCCTGGCCCGCGGCCGCCGCTACCAGGTAGATTAGACATCTAATGATTAGATGTCAAACTATTAGAAGCCTAAGGCTTGGTGATACCCTGGCTGACGTGCCAGCACCGGTCCCCGTCCCGATCGGGCTCCGCCTGACCCAGACGGCCCGCGCGGTGGAACGCGCCTTCGACGAGGCTCTCGGCGAAGCGGGCGGCACCTTGCCGGTCTGGCTCATCCTGCTCAACCTGAAGACCCGCAAGCCCGCCAACCAGCGGGAACTCGCGGTAGCGGTAGGAGTGCGAGACGCCACGCTGACGCACCACCTGAACGCCATGGACGCCCGCGGGCTGGTCACCCGGACCCGCGGCGCCGCCAACCGGCGCGTCCAGGTAGTCGCGCTGACCGAAGCGGGCGAAGCGGCATTCGACCGACTGCGGCACACTGCGATCGCCTTCGACGCCAGACTCCGGGCAGACCTCGCCGACACGGACCTGGCAACGCTCAGCACCCTGCTCGGCCACCTGGCCGCCAACGTCGGCGCGGGGGACGCACCCGCGCCCTGGACCGGCCTGGCCGAACCTCACCAGGAGTAACGCCCAGTCCGCCGAACCCGGCGAGCCAGTCCCGCATCGAGATCAGGCGGTCGGCGGTCGCGGCGATCCGCTCGTCGTGAGTGGCAATCACCAAGGTCAGGCCCTTGGCACGCAGATCTTCCAAGAGCCGCAGTACGTCGAACGCCGCAGTGCTGTCCAGGTTGCCGGTCAGCTCGTCCGCCAGGATGAGCTGCGGATCGTTCGCGAGTGCGCGGGCGATAGCCACGCGCTGGCGCTGACCGCCCGACAGCATCGAGGGAAGGTGCCTGGCCCGGTCGGCAAGTCCGACCCGTTCAAGCAGGGCCGTGGCGCTGGCGCGAGCCTGCCTCGGCGAGCAAGGCCTGAAAGACGAATCCGACTTCCGCCAGCCGCAGGTCCGCGAGCGCCCGTTCGGAGAGCTGGTCGACCCGCTGCCCCGCGACCGTCAGCTCACCTGAGGTCGGGCGGTCGAGCCCGCCGAGCACGTGGAGCAGGTCGATTTGCCGCAGCCGCTCGGACCCATGACCGCGAGGATCGCGCCGCGATTGACGTCGAGGTCGACCGCGTCCAGAGCCCGCACCAGGCCATCGCCGCTGCCATACTCCTTCCGCAAGCCCCATCCGCTCGGCCAGCGGACCGAGCGCCTGGCTCAGACGGGCTCGCAACTCATATCCGTGCGACGGCTCCTTCGCCAGCATCGCCCGTACGACTTCCTGTTGCATTTCGAACCTCCCTAACGGTTGGGTATCCTTAACCGTTAGGGTCGGTTGTCAAGCCGATGCTGACATCCCGCCTTGCGTTGGTGCGGATGGGTGACGGGGCGTGCTGCGGGTTAAGGCCGCCGGAATAGCGGTAACCTCTGGCGTGCCAGGCCATGACCACAGCAATGCTTTCTTCCTAAATGATCTTTGCCTCAACCGGGCTGCCTGCTTCGCCTGACCGGTCGCCAACCTCGCGGAACAGTGTCAGGGATCGCCGAAGGTAGCCGTTATCGAGGCCGCATGATTTCGCAGCGGATCCCCCGAGCCTTCTCAACCTTGGAGTCGATCGTGACAAGCGTCGCTGCGAGGGATCCAGCGAGGGGAGCTTCCTTCCGTTCACCAGCCCGCGGAGGCTGGATGCGCATTCGAGGTCGATGGCGTGCGGTGCCGCGAGTTTCTGGCCGATCACAAGGGCGCGTATCTCCTCAGGGGTCCCCTCTCCCGGACACGTCCGGCCGCCGCTTAGAGGGCGACGGCCGGGTTGATCAGGCGCTGATCCCGCAGTTGCCTACGGCACCGTCCATTTCTGGTTGGACGCGCCGCTGCAGCTCCAGATCTGGAGCTGCGTCCCGTTAGTGGTGCTGCCGTTGGGATCGTCGAGGCACTTGCCGGAGGCCGGGTTGACCAGTGCTCCGTTGCTGGCCGTCCACTGCTGGTTGGTGCCGCCGTTACAGGCCCACAGTTCGACCTTGGTGCCGTTCGAGAAGTTGGCGCCGGTGATGTCCAGGCAGCCGCCGTCGATGGTGATGGTGCCGTTGGAGTTGACGGTCCAGTTCTGTGCGGGGGCGAATCCGTCGCAGGCCCAGATCTGAACCTTGTTGCCGTTGGCGCCGCTGCCGTTGTTGTTGTCCATACAGGCCGAGCTGCTGACGCCGGACACGACCGGGCCGGTGGCCCCGCCGCCTGCGCTGCCGGTGTTGTAGCCCGCGGCGACGATGTTGGCCTGGACGGCCGCCTCCGTGCTGGCCGAGGGGTACCCGGTGGTCATGACGCCCTCGTAAAAGGTTCCGGCGGCGCCCTTGCTATTGTCGCCGCCGATGCCCAGGATGATGGCGCCCTGCTTTTTCATCGGGTTGTAGCCCGGCGGGCGGACGCCGCTGAAGTCGGTGGCCAGGGTGCCGGACTGGGCGTTGCCGCCGAGGATGGCCCACTGGTTCGCGCCGCCCTCGACCATGGCGGTGGTGAACCGGAAGCTGGTGGTCGGGTCGCCCGAGTTGAAGCTGGCGACGGAGCCGGAATACAGGCCGTTCTCCATGTCGGCCATGATCCATGGACCGTTGCCGGTGCCGAAGCCCCAGACCTTGATGGTGCCGAAGTAGATGGCCTCCATGGTCCCGGCGCCGTCGTCGTCGTTGTTGGTCTCGGCGTTGCCGTAGTCGAAGCAGCAGCCGCCGTTGAAGTGGGTGCCGTCGAAGATGGCGTACTCGCCCTCGAGGTTGTTGCCGGTGACGATGTTCCTGGTGCTGTCGTCGCGGTAGCCGTCACCCGCTGCGATGTAGACCCCGTACACGGCGTGGCCGCCGACCGTCGCCGGGGCGGCGGTGGCGTTCGCGAGGCCGTCAGGGCCGCCGGCCGCGCCGCCGCCGGGCGCGTCGGTGAGGTTGTTGCCGTTGCCGGACTGGTCGTAGATCTCGGTGATGACGCACGTGGTGCCGGAGCAGAACGAATTCTGCGTGGCGGCGTTGGCGATCCCGCCGGCGCTCAGCGGGGAGATGTTAGTGGTGGCATTGTCGGAGGCGCGGCGCACTTGGTATAGCGGCCCGCTGTATGCGGCGTACAGCGCCCGGGTGGTGCTATGCGCAGCCACGCAGGGCGTGCCGGCCGCGGCGTAGATGTCGCACGGCTCCTGCGTTGCCGCCCTGGCCGGCGACGCGGTGCTGGCCAGGAGCAGTGTGCTGGCGGCCAGCGCCGCCGCGGCGCCGATGGCAAGCAGCGCTCGCCTCGCGTGCTTGACTTTTAACCTGACAGTCATTTGTTGAACCTGCCTTGCTGAGGAATCGTTGACGGACTGAACTACCGCTGCTTGAGGTCGGCGGCAGACTCGCGTCGTTCCGTTAGCGATCACATCCTTTCGCATCTCTAATGTAAAGGCCATGGTGATAGGGGTTGTCGATAGTGTGAGCGCTAACAATGATGCCGTCAAGATGGCCACGTGGTCCGCGCCCCGCCACGGCGGCTACCTCGGCTGGGACCCGCGCGCGGGGCTGGGACCCGCGCGCGGGACTGCGATCAGCGTCCGGGTCGTCGGCTCCTGCTACCGTCCCTGCCCGCTGTCCTTTCCGGGCTTCCAAGGCAGCCGGGTGGCCTCTACCTGCGGCCGGCCACGCGGCCGGTCCTCCCCGGCTAGGGGCCGTCGATCCTCGCCGCCGAGGCGGTGCCGCATGACCTCCCTGCTTCCCGCGGTCGAGCCAGTTCGGCGCAGGCCTTCTGTCGGCAGGGTGCCTGGATGCTGGCCTTGTCGTGCGGGGAGGCTGTAAGTTTCATCGCCCGCCGGGCGGGTGGACGCCTGGGTCCGTCACCTGCGGGCTGAACCTGCGGGCCCGGCGCGTGTACCTGCTCGCCTGCCACGCCAGGGAGGTCAGCTAGCCCGGCGGGTCAGGTACTGGTCGGCGCTGGCCCTGCTGCGGGCGATGGCGTCGTCGCCGGCCAGCGCCGCCGAGCTGGAGCACGGCCACGACACCAAGCTCGACCAGGTCTACGAAGTCGTCTCCGAGCTGCTGGCCGACGGGTTCAACCCGATCGTGTTCTGCCGGTTCATCGACACGGCCAGTACGTCGCCGAGCACCTCGAACGGCGGCTCAGCAGCGGCTACGCCGTCGCCGCCGTCACCGGCACTCTGCCGCCGGACGAACGCCTGGCCAGAGTCGGCGAGCTAGCCGCCGATGAGACCCGCCGCCCGGTGCTAGCGGCAACCATCTATGGCACCGACAACGGCATCGACGGGATCGTGCTCGACGTGCTGCTGCGCAAGCACGAGCAGATCAGGCGCGCGCTCGGGGTCAGCGTCCCGGTTCCCGACCGCAGCGGCGACCTGGTTCAGGCGATCCTGGAGGGCTTGCTGCTGCGCGACTCCCCCGGCGAGCAGCTCCCGCTGGCCTTCGAATGGGACACCACCAAGCGCGACAGCCTGCACTCAGAGTGGGACAGCGCGGCCGCCAGGGAAGGCCGCTCGATCACCAAGTACGCCCACGCCGGGATCCAGCCCGATGAGGTCGCCCGCGAGCTGGCCGAGGTCAGAGCCAGCCTGGGAATGCCTCACGAGGTAGCTGTTTTCACCGAAGAAGCACTGCGATCACTGCAAGCCCGACGTACTCGCCGACCCGGCAGTTCACGCTGCCGAAGAACCTGTTCATCATCGGCACGATGAATACGGCCGACCGGTCCATCGCCAGGGTCGACGCGGCGATGCGGCGGCGGTTCGCGTTCGTCGAGCTTGACCCTCGGGTGCCGCCGGTGCGCGGGCTGCTCGGCCGGTGGCTGGCCTGGCACGGCCTGCCGCCGGACGCGGCGCTGCTGCTCGACGAGCTGAACCGGCGGATCGAGGACGCCGACGCCGCGATCGGGCCGTCGTACCTGATGGACGAGCGGATCTACCAGCGGGCCGACGGGCTTGACCGGGTCTGGCAGTACTCGATCATGCCGTTGCTTGAGGACCTGTTCTACGGGCAGCGCGACCTCGCCGAGCGGTACGGGCTGGCCAGCCTCCGGGCCGGGATCGCTGACCTGCCCGAGCTGTGATCAGGATCGAGGTCAAGGAGGTCGGGCCGGGCGTCCTGGTGCCGATCAGCACGGAGCAGGGCCTGATGCTGGCTCGCTCCGGAGTGGTGAACGCCGCTCCGTCGCCGTACCGGGCTGGCTGTTGGCAGGTCAGCGCGGCCGGGAAGGTAGGTGCCGCGCGGGTCGGGGACATCGAGGTCTTCATCAGGCCCAAGGTCGACATCGCGCGGCTGTTCTTTCTCGCCGGCTACGCCGAGCATGGTCCTGACTGGCGGGCCGAGGACGCGGCTGTCGAGGCCGCACCTGACCTGGTGCCCGCGATGGCCGATGCGCTGTGGCGGCAGGTGGCCCGGGCGATCCATCAGGGCCTGCTGCCTGGCTATGTCGTGGTCGAGGAGTCCTCGCCGGTGCTGCGCGGCCGGCTGCGGGAGGCCGAGCAGTTGCACCGGCATCATGGGCTGCCGCTGCCGCTGGAGATCAGGCACGACGAGTTCACCGTGGACATCGCGGAGAACCAGATCCTGCGGTCGGCCTGCGAGCGCGTTCTGAGCGTGCCGGGAGTAAGCGGTGAATCGGCGCTGATGCTCAGGCGGCTTGCTGCGCGAGTTCGCGGACGTGACCTCGCTCGCCCGCCGTGATCCGGTGCCAGCCTGGCTGCCGACGCGGATCAACAGCCGCTATCACTCCGCGCTGCGGCTCGGTGAGCTGGCGCTGCGGGCGACGTCGTTCGAGCACACCCGATGATGTAGCTGTCTCCGGGTTCCTGTTCGACATGTGGGTCCTGTTTGAGGACTTCGTCACCAAGGCGCTCGGCGATGCCCTGGCCGGGCGATTCGGAGGGCGGGTACACAGTCAGGACTGGAACCCGTTCGACGAGTCAGGCCGGGTCCGGTTGCGGCCTGACCTGGTCTGGAAGGTGGGAGGGGTGCCGACGGCGGTCATTGACGCCAAGTACAAGGCCGAATCGCCTGGCCGGGCTCCGAACGAGGACCTCTATCAACTGCTCGCCTACTGCACCGTTCTGGGTCTCCAGCACGGCCACCTGGTTTACTCCAAAGGGGACGCGGAACCTGTCAGGCACACGGTTCGCCGCTCAGGGGTGCAAATCCACTGCCACGCACTGGACCTCGCCGCCGAACCGTCAGCGCTGCTCCGCCAGGTCAGCGAGCTAGCTGACGCGATAGCAAGGCGAGAGCGCCGTCCTGCCGTCTTAAGGACCGACCCAGCCCGGGGTGACAGGTGACCACGCGAGCCACGCGGCGCTGCCACCTCCGCATTCCGGGCTGGGCGGTCAGTGGTGGATAGTCGCGTTCAGGTGTCGATGTTCTGGCTCGGTCCGGGCAGGGGCACCGGCCGCGCGGGTGGTTCCGTGAGCACCACAGCGGACTCGATGGTCAGGTCGGGCCGGACGTGGACGAACTCGCCTTCGGCGAGAATGCGCCAGCCGCTTCGCCGTCGAGCCAACTCTTGTCACCCTCCCCAAATGGGCTGCCGTTGCGGGGAGTGCCGTTTCGTTCGTGTTGCAAGTGTTTTGGGGCCTAATCCTCAGCTCTAGGCTGGAGCCGGAGGCAACGTGCCAGAGGTCGCTTCCCGATCGCTCAGTGGCCCACTGAAGCATGGGCCGAAGGCTGGCCGCCGAGGTTACCTAAGAGGTAAGGTATCTTACTTCTTATGAGAACTCAGGCTCCTCCGCTGCTGCCGCTATTGCGGTCGCAGGCGCAAGGGAATCTGCTCGCGTTGCTCTACCTGCACCCTGATCGGGAGTACAGCCTGACGGAAGCTGCCGGCCTGATCGGCGTGAGCGTCAAAACGGTTCACGCTGAGGCGTCTCGCCTGGTAGCGGCCGGGTTCATCGCCGACAGCCGCAGGGGGAACGTCCGGCTACTGCGGGCGATGACCGGGACGCCGGTGAGCCTGCCGCTTACCGACCTGCTGGCTGTGACCTACGGGCCGCTGCCCGTGCTGACGGACCTGCTCGCCGCACAAGCAGGGGTATGCGCCGCCTTCATTTACGGTTCCTGGGCCGCCCGGTACAGCGGTGAGCCCGGGCCGGTTCCCGGCGATGTCGACGTGCTCGTAGTCGGCACCGCCGACCGCGATGACCTGGACGATGTCGCGCGGGCGGCTCAGGAGCGCCTCGGCCGGCCCGTCGATATCCGCCGTATCGCCCCGGCCGCCTGGGCCGGCCCAGCGTCCAGCAACGCCTTCATCGCAACCATCCGCCAGCGGCCCATAATTGAACTCCCAGTGGCTGGGTGCGAAGGCCAGGCCTCATGAGATGGGATCAGGGCCGGGCCGGCATTGACCGCATGCTGGCTGATGCCGAACTCCAGCGCGTCCAGCCCAGCCGCCAGCAGGCAGACGACTTGATCGCGCAAGCCAGGATCCACCTGACCTCGGCGGCCTCGATCTGCGACCAAGACCCCCCGGGCGCTTACGCTCTCGTCTACGACGCTGCACGCAAGGCCCTGACTGCCGTACTGGAAAACCAGGGACTGCGGCCCACCACCCGCGGTGGCCACCTTGCCGCCTACGACGCGGTCCGCGCCCAACTCGACCCCCCGCTCGGCAGGATCCTCCGGCCCTTTGACCGCATGCGCCGCCAGCGCCACGACGCCGAGTACCCGCCAGTCAGCGGTCCCCCGCTCACTCCGGACGACGTACGCGAAGACATCCCCAAAGCCGTCGAAATCATCACCGTAAGCGAAGGCGTCCTCGACCAGATGTCGCCATACTGACCGTCACTCAGTTCCCCCAGGCGCACGAAATGCGGCGACTCAGAGACAACGGCTGGTACGCCTCCGGCCTGATCGTGGTCCGGCAGGCGATGCCGGAACTGCGGCACCTGGCCAGCAGCCTGATCGCGCCGATGAACTTCGGGATCTTCTATAAGGACTGATGCCGAACGAGGTCGTACCAGAGACCAGCTGGCGCCGCGCAGTTTCGGGCTAGCCGACGCGCGCACCGCGCAAGTGATACGGCATCGCGGGTCAGACGGCGAGGCGGGAGATCTTGGCGGCAAGGCATGCCGGGTGCAGCGACGATGGCGGTTGCCATGCGTAGCCGCTGACCTCGTCGAGTTGCAAATGCCCCTCGGGGTCAGTCGCGTGGAACGCGTAGCGGAAGTCGGCGTGCCAGTGGGCGGGTTCGCCCTTGGCCGGGTTGGCAGGGATCTGGTGCACGTCGATATCGATGGGGACCTGATCGATGCCGTGTCGACTCGCCGGGTGGAGAAGCTCGCGGAGTCCCTCGGGGTGACGAACTGTCCAGGTCGCAGATCAGCGTTATGGCCGCCGAGCTCGACAAGATGGTCGCGGGACTCCGGAACCGGCGGCTCGACGGCGCGCCTTCCGCGTTCATGTGGATCGACGCGCTGACCCAGAAGGTCCGCCAAGGCGGACGGACGGACGGTGAACGTGCACCCTGAGCGCGACCGGGGTCGTGGCAGCGCTGCCGGACTCGTTACCGCAGTATCTGCTCACCACCGCATGACGGCCACGACGTCGCTGGTTCACGCTTCGCCGGCCAACTCGTTCCCGGCCCTCCGCATCGTCATTGGCCAGGCTGAAACTTATGTCCCGGATGCATCGCCTGGCTGTCGTGCTCGGCTTGAACCTGGCTCTCGTCTCGGCACTGCTCGTTGTTGGCATCACGGCCCGGTCGCTGGCAGTGCTCGCCGAGGGAGGCGACTACCTGCTTGACGCCGCCGGCGTCGCCGTGGCGATGTTCGCCATCTGGCTATCGGCCCGGCCACCCAGCGCCGGACGTCCCGCAGGCCGCAAAAGGCGCCAATTCAGCCGCAGCGCTGATCAACGCAGGCTGGCTGCTCGCACTCGAACTCATCGTGGCCGCTGGAGCCGCCGACCGGCTCCTCACCCGCACACCCCACGTGTCCGGCCTCGCGACTCCCATGATGAACAGGACCTCCCAGTCGCGGCGGTACTGCTTGACACGATCGCCGACGCCACTGCCGCTGCCGGGGTCGCCATCACCGGCGCGATCATCCTGGCGACCGGCGGCCTGTACTGGCTAGACCCAGCGGTCGCACTGCTCATAGCAGCAGTGATCAGCTGGCACGCCGTTGCCCTGATCAGGAAAGTGATCCTCCGCCATCCACGTCGGCGTCCCGCCGTGCATCGACGAGGTGAGGAGGAGCGGCCCCGTCTGGGGTAACCGTCGGCGCGGTGACGTCAGGGTTTAATGGCGACCGCACCGACAATGGCGACCTGGGCAGGGTCCGGCCTGTCGCTTCCCGGCTCTGGCCGCCAGTCGGATACGACGACCATTCCCGGGTCGACCAGGTCGAGTCCGGTGAAGGCCAAGTCGCTGAATTCCTGCGTGGTCCGCAGCTGCAACGGCAGCCCGCCGGCCTGGTAAGCGCGCGACCAGGCCGCTGAACCCTCAGGATTGAACTCGGGCGACCCGTGCGAGCCCGCGAGATAACTGCCAGGCGGGAGCGCGTCGAGCAGCGTCCTGATGACCCGGGCGGGCTCGTGCTCGTCGGGCACGAAGTGCAGGACGCTGATGATCATGAGCGCGATCGGCTTGCCGAAGTCCAGCGTCCCCAGAGTCGCCTCGTGGCCGAGAATACGCTCAGGCTCGCGCAGGTCAGCATCGACATAGGCGGTGCGGCCGGCCGGGGAACTGGTGAGCAACGCCCTGGCGTGAGCGAGCACGATCGGGTCATTATCGACGTAAACGACGCGGGCATCGGGCGCGATGGACTGCGCGACGTCATGGACGTTGCCGGCGTTCGGCAGCCCGGTGCCGATGTCGAGGAACTGGCGGATCCCGGCCTCGGCGACCAGATAGCGCACGGCCCGGCCCAAGAAAGCGCGATTCTCCCGCGCTGAGATACGCCCGGTCGGCACGGCCTGCAGCGCCTTCTCGGCCGTCTCCCTGTCAATGGCGAAATGGTCCTTGCCGCCGAGCAGGTAGTCATACATCCGGGCGGCGTGCGCCCTGGTGGCGTCGATGGTCGCGTCCATAAGCCTATTCTCAGCCGGGAGCCGGACAGGTGCTGGTTCATTTTTCGGATTCAGCTTATCTCGGCAGGCTGATGGGCTTGAGAGTGCCGTCCTGACCTCGGCGACACGGCGCTTGTGACGACACGATCACGCTGCGCGCCCTATTTCATCTGAAAATCTTGAGGATTGAAATAATCGCCTCGGTACTCGCCCGCCGGCAACTGGCTCTCGCCGAAGCCGACAACGGCCAACCTGAGCGCCGGGCCAGGCTGCTAATCCTGACCCGGCGCCAGCGAAGGGCTGCCGCTGGCTGCTTACTGGCAGGCCAGACGGGCTGGCCGGTGCTGCGCGCGCTGGGTGCGGGCGGTGAGCGTCACACGCCGGTGATCTGGATGATGAGGGTGCCGTTCTGGCCGGTCATGCCGCCGGGTGCCAGGCACAGGAGCGGGTTGACCAGGACGTACACCCAGGTGAAGACGGCGGTATCGCCGGTGAACTCGCCCGAGGTAATAGTGCCGGTTCCGGTCTCCTGCACGATGCCGGCGGTCGAGGTCAGCTCGAAGGTGAGGCTGCTGGCGAAGGAGTGCTGCCCGTTGTTCCAGCGGACGCCCATAGGGCCGGGCATCAGTTCCACGTCGTTGCAGGCGGCGCCGGTAACGGGATAGGAGTAGGGGTGCATGACGGTGCCGGTGATGGTGGGGTCGGTGGAGGTGCAGGAGGGTGCGGAGTCGTTCTCATCCACGGTGATGTTCTGCGGGGTGAGGGTGATGCCGGGGGTGAAGGTGACCTGGCTGGTGCCGGTGCAGGTGGTCGAGTCGACCGCGGCACTGGCGGCCTGCGCCGGGAGCAGGGCGCAGGTGGCGGTCATCACCGCCGCTGCGGCCGCCCAGCGCATCAGCCGGGCGGTTCGCCGGAAGTGGCGGGGGCGGGGGTAGCTGGTCAAGGCCATCAGGGTTGCTCCGTTTCGTTTCAGTCATCTCCGAGCCGAATTCGCTATTTCGCGCCGGCATGCTCGCGAGTTTGCCGTATGCCGACAATACATCGGCTAACGGCCCGGAAATATATCTCGTCAGCCTTACTTATATAGCGGAAAATGAATCCGGCATATCCCCTTTATGGTTCACCTCGCCGCCGGCGAGCATTCGCGGGCATCGAATATGCCAAGATGAGACAATACGGAAAATCGGAGAATTATGAGCGCGCCGACGGCGGTGCGGTTTCCGTACGGCGGGCCGACGCGCGTCCGAGGGAATGGGCGGCCGGTCGGCCTCCCTGGATTTGCGGGTTCCGTGGTCAGATTCGTCGAGCTTCCTAACACGATCCCCGTGCAGGACCCGGACACCAAGGTTGAAGGCCCGCCGCGCGGGAGACGCTGTCGATCCGCCGGATTGATACCGGGCCGGGGCGCCGATAAAGGGCCAGGCGCTGGCCCAGCTAACCCGGCGACGAGTGAATACGGCATTGTAATCGACTGCATGATGGCCGGACCGGTTCTGGTGAGTAAATTACAAATCTCCACCATCAGCGGCTTCAACGGGCCGATAGCGATCGCCTTCGTGCCTGCGCCGTCCGCGCCCGCGCCGACCGTGACGTCGGTGAGCCCGGATGCGGGCCGGCGGGCCGAGATTGTCAGGCCCGTTTGAGCGAGACGTTGTCTAGGGTTGCGCCGCAGAGGCTCTGGTCTGCGGTCGCGTCGGCGAACTCGATCTTTGACCGTGACATCACGGCCTCGACCCGCACCTGGTGATACAACCATCCCATTTTGGATGGTCCGTGGCCGGAGGTGTTGAAGTTCAGCGCTGCCACGATGGCGCCGTTCCAGTAGACGACCATCGACTTGACCTTCTGACCGCAATCCCAGTTACCCGCGACGGCCCAGCGCAGGATGTAGTGTGCGCCCCTGGTTGTTCTGATTCCCTGAGTTAGCGAACCCGGAGCATCGCCAGACAGGTCGATGGACTGATGCCCTACGGCAGGCTTCCAGACAGCGTGAGAGCTGACGTCCACGCTGTTGCTGCCAACCGTCCATCCCGGTATGCCGGTACTGCCACCGGAGTACGTGCAGATGCCAGGAGTCGGATTTGTAGATCCGCCGTTTAGGCACGGAGATGCCACGACAGGGCGCTCGAAACTGCCGTTGACTACCAGGTTCCTGGATGCCGCCATCGGCGCTGGACGAGCACTAGCGGCGACAGCAAAACCCCCGCTCGCCACGACGGTGCATGCTAAGGCGGCCGCTAGAAAAACAATTGCACGCGACATTCCAGGACTAGAACTCACGGGTATTTCCTTCCGCAGAGAGGTGACATTTAGGCGAGGCGGCGATATGCGACCGTTTAAAGCCGGGCGACACTCCGAAGGGTAGCATTCCGGCTCCGGCGCACCTCAGCGCGGAACGCGGCCTCGGCAGTTGCCCACGCCTGACCCGATCCCAGCCACCTGCCCGAAGTCATTTGGGCTGGCCAGCAGCACCGGCGACTTTGCCGGGGGTTGGCCGTGGCCACGTCCGATGACCAGCGCCGGGCCGGGAGCGGGCAGGCGCGGCCAGGTGATCCGGCAATGGTAAAAGGAGATGGTAGCGCTGAATTAACTAGCAGTTAAGGAACGCTGCGTCCGGCTATCCGGGGGGTTAGCTCCTGGATGGCGGCATGCAGTACCTGGCCTGGGGTCAAGCTGGTGGCGCGCTCGATGACGATGAGGTCCCAGTCGTGGTGTCTGGCAGCGCTGAGCGTGACCGCGCGCTCGCGGCGCAGGTACCTCGCGGCTGAGGCCGCGTCGTGAACGGGCGGGTTGACTTGGTAACGGGCCAGTTTGCCGATGTACCAGTCCAGCCAGCCGGGCTCTTCTCGGGCGGCCGCCCGCGACAGGGCAGTGCTGGCGTCCCCGTCGAGGAAGACCATGACAGGGCGGAGCGGAGCGAGTACCTGATCAAGGCTGGACATGAACGCGTCGATCGCGTCGTCGCTGTGCCCCATGGCCAGCAGGGTTGGTATGTACGGCATCAACGCGTCAGTCACAGCCGCGTCGGCGCCGCTGGCGAGGATCGAATCTGCGAAGAGCCGGGTCGCCGCCAGCAGCGTGGCGGACTCGACGGTGGCAGCAGCCTGGAACTCCCGCGCCACCTCGGCGTACTGCGGCCGGGTGAGGACCTCTTCTTCCTGGAAGTGATCTGTCTGCAATCCGGCCCCGGCCAGCCAGCGAGCCAGCCCGGCGCACAGCGTGGACTTGCCGATCCCGGGAGACGCTCCCCAGACAGCGATCAGGACCGGCACGCTTGCTGAGCCTAGTGCCCCGTGCGCTGTTGCCCCGTGCCGGTGCCGTTCAGAGCGAGCGGACATCGCTTCAGCTAGATCGGGAAGCTGCCGCGGCGCCAGTACCAGTGGCGGCCGGCCTCGAGGTGGTCGGCGACCGCGCGCTGGAGGATGGTGCGGCGCGGCAACTGGTCGAGCGGCGTGGTCAGAGTGCGGAACACGAACCGCCGCACCTCGACGTCGGCGTCCAGCCCTTCCGGCTCCTTGTAGGGCTCCAGCTCGAACCTCTGCTGGAACCGGACGATGTTGGAGTCCCCGGGCAGGTACTCCAGCAGCTGCGGGTCGAGCAGCCACGAGCCGCAGGAGAACGCCGTGTAGTGCTCGTCGGGGAAATGGCGCGGGAAGAACGCGCGGGCCTGGTCGAGCGACGCCGCGACCGCTTCCGGGGTCATCGGCCCCGACTCGGGGATGTGCAGGCCGATGGAAGTGCCGCCCCGCTGGTGCTGCAGGCGGCCGAGCTCGTAGACGCCGCCGCGCGCGTGCAGCGTCAGCCAGCCCTGCATGACCGGCCAGCCCTCGCCGTGCATCCGCCGGTCGATCGCGAGATTGCGGCCCAGGTCCGCGAGGGTCGCCCGCGATACGGCCTCGGCGATGCCGTGGTCGCGGTGGTAACCAGTGACGAGGTCGACCAGGGCCAGGTACGCGTACACGTAGAGATGCCGCGTGGCGGGACCCCGTTCGCGCGGTAGCTCAGGACCGGGCGCCAGCCAGCCATGGCCCCCGAGGTCGGCGCGGACCAGGGCGATCGTGCGGTCGAGCAGCCAGCGCAGCTCCGGAGTCCACAGCGCAGAGCCGGGGTCGGGCCAGCCCGCCATGATCTCGGCGGCGTCGTCCGGCCGCACCGCGAGCAGGTCGAGGATGGCGGGCGCGCCGGCCTTGGCGGGAAGCGGAGCCGACGGCCGGTCGCCGGCGAGCCGGTGCACGCGGTCGACGTCCTCGACGGGTACCCCGAGCCGGGCGGCAATGTCGCCCAGATCCACGCGGACGACCCTACCGGCCGGGCCGGTGAATATCCCGGCGTTGCGCGGGAAGCCTTGGCCGGGCGTGGCGTGTAGCCGCGGGAGAGCGCGCTGAGGCCGTGGCTAGCGAGCGGCCGGGACAGCGCGCAATCGCCAGCGGGCGAGTGGAGGATGAGTCATGGTCAGGTCTTTGAGGTCAAGGCCGTTAGCGTGCCTGTGCGCGGTCGTCGCCGCGAGCATCGCGTTGCTGGTGCCAGGACGGCAGGCGGGCGCCGCCCCCAGGCACGACGTGATCGCCCGGGGCGGGAGATCGGGCGGCGCTGAATCTGGCTTCCCGGTCAGCCCTTATCACGGGCTCAGCGCCGCGCAACGGGCCAGGCTGCTCGGCATCGCACGTGACACCTGGAAGTTCTACGCCGCTGACGTCGACCCGGTAACGCACTTGCCGATGGACAACCTGACCTTCGCAGGCGGATCGGCCACCCCGAGCAACTACGGCCGGTACACCTCGGCGGCGAACATCGGCGTGTACCTGTGGGCCGTCGTGGCCGCCAGGGACCTCGGCCTCGTCAGCCGGCCGCAGGCAAGCGCCGACGTCCGGGCCACCCTGACCGAGGTAGCCAAGCTGAAGCGGTTCGACGGATTCCTGTACCAGTGGTACGACACGACAAACGGCGACGTGATCAGGAACCCCGGCGACATCGACTGCTCAGCCGAGACCACCCCTGTCTTCGACAACTGCTTCTTTATCTCGAACGTGGACAACGGCTGGTACGCCTCCGGCCTGATCGTGATCCGGCAGGCGATGCCGGAGCTGCGGCACCTGGCCAGCAGCCTGATCGCGCCAATGAATTTCGGGGTCTTCTATGACGGACGCGCCGAGACGCACTGCAACACCAACCCGGCGATCCCCGGCAACCAGCCGACCGGGCAGATGTACGGCGGGTATTACGTCGGACTGCCACCCGGCCAGGGCAGCAACTGGATGAACTACTACCACAACGGCGCGCTCTACAGCGACCCGAGGATCTCCGCCTACATCGGCATGGGACTGCACCAGATGCCAGGCAACGTCTGGTGGCGCAGCTGGCGGGTGCTGCCGCCGCCCGCGCCGTTCGCCGACTGCCAGTCCGCCGACCCCGACTTCTCCTGGCAAGGACAATGGCCGATGGCCGGGCACTGGCAGGCCTATGCCGACCCGGAGTCCGGCCAGCGGTTCACTGTCTGGGAAGGTCACTACACCTACCCGGGCTCGCACCTCACCTTCATCCCGACCTACGCCGGCGGCATGTTCGAAGGACTGATGCCGAACGAGGTCGTGCCAGAGACCAGCTGGGGCCCGCGCAGCTTCGGGCTAGCCGACGCGCGCACCGCGCAAGTGCAGATCAAGTACGCCACCGAACAGCTCGGCTACCCGGTCTGGGGAATGTCGCCATCCAGCACCGCCGACGACACCGGGAACTACGGCGGCTTTGGCGTCGAAGGCCTCGCCTTCCCCTACTTCGGCACTGGCGCCAGCGCAAGCCACCCGAACTCTGGCCTGTCACAATGCCACGGCTGCGCAACCGAGAACGTAATAACCCCGCACGCGTCATTCCTGGCGCTGGACGTCGCGCCACGGCAGGCCTACGCCAACATCAGCACCTTGCGCGCGCTGTACCCGGGCCTGTACGGACCTGACGGATTCTTCGACGCGGTCGACCCCGCCACCGGCGCAATCGGCCACCGCTACCTGGTACTCGACCAGTCCATGATCATGGCGGCCCTGGACAACGCACTCAACAACCGCGCCATCCAGCGGGACTTCGCCCGCGACCCCATCTCCTGGGCAGCCCGCACCTACCTCCGGCTCGAGAACATGTCAATCCGATGAGAGCCGTAGCGGATGCGTAACATGTGGCGATGGTGCTGGTCATGGCCCGGTGCCTGGCGAGTACGGTGTCGGCGGCTCTATCGTCCGGCGAGTTCCTCGACCACCGGGGCGAGCGCATCGAGGTCGAGGGTGAGGAACGAGCTGATCCCGAAGCGCTCGCGCAGCTCCACTCACTGGCGGGTGAGGTCCTTGACACTTCCGATGAACACGTGCGGCGAGTCCAGGATCTCCCCGGCGGTCAGCTCGACGCCCGTGCGCGCCCGGATCTGGTCGGCGCGGCGGCGCGCCTCGGCGAGCGGGGAGCCGGTAATGACGACCGGCCCGCCGACCGGAAGGGTATTGAGTTCCAGGTCGCCGAAGCGATCGCCGGCGGCTTCGCGTATCCAGCCGATCTTCTGCTCGGTAGCTGAGGCGGTCATGCTCGCCGGGTCCAGGCGGTGATCGCCCGTCGAGCGGGTTCCTAGGCCGATGATCTGGGCTTCGCGCGCGGCGAGGGTCAGCAGGCACGAGCGTGCGTAGCGCCGCATTGATCCGGTCCGCGGCGGAAATGTCGCCTGGCACGAGTCACAGCGGCATATCGAGGCCGCTTCGCTTGAGCCGCCCGTGCCGGCGCTATTGCAGAGCCAGGCCTACGTCGTGGATCTGACGAGGCTTACGGTCAGCTCGCTGGCTTTATTCCAGATGAAAAATTGACCGCGGAACTGCCGACTGCCGTTCCCGTATCTCCGCCGAGGGAACTGGCCGCGTCGAGCGGGCTGAACTCGTGGTCGGATTCCTGCCAGACATGGCCCCCGGTGCGTCGGCATAGTCGGAGTTATGGATACGACTATGGATGCAGGGCGGCTGACTGCCGCTCGGACGGTGCCGGATCGTGCCGGATTGCCGGGGGTTACCGCCGCGCCGTTCATCCGCTCCGGACCAGTCGCGGTGCTGGATCTGGCTATGCGCGCTGATCGCCTTGGGTACGGGTCGCTGTGGGTTGCTGAGGTGACGGGCGTCGAGTCGTTCAGCGTCCTGGGAGCGGTGTCGCGGGCCGCGCCTGGTATCGGGCTGGGCACCGGCGTGGTTCCGGTGCAGGTCCGTACCCCGCCGCTGCTGGCCATGGCGGCTGCGTGCGTTCAGGCACTGGCGGGCGACAGGGAAGTCCTGATCGGGGTGGGTGTGTCGTCGCCGGTAGTGGCCGGGGACTGGCATGGCGCCGGCTACTCGTCGAGGCCGCTCGCCCGGATGCGGGAGTTCATCGCGTTGCTGCGCGCGTGCCTGTCCGGCGACCTGGTCACTTTTGACGGCGATTTCTATCAGGTGCGCGGATTCCGGCTCGGGGTGGAGCTAGCCGACCGGAGGCCCAAGATCGTGGTCGGGGCGCTGGGAGAGGGGATGCTCAGGCTTGCGGGGGCAGAGGCGGACGGGGTGCTGCTGAACTACCTGCCTGCCAGTCACGTGCCGTGGTGCGTCGAGCAAGTCCGGCGCGGCGGGAACGCGGTGATCTACGCCAATGTCCACGTCGGGGTCGGCGACCGCGCCGCCGCCCTGCCGCGTGCCCGCTATGACCTGTTCTCCTATGCCGTGGTCGATACCTACGCCCGCAGCTTCGCCCGGGCCGGATTCGGCGAGGCCGTGCGCGCCATCCGCGCTGCCCACCAGTCGGGCGACCGGGCCGGTGCCCTGGCCGCGGTTCCCGAGGAGATGGTCGATGCGATCAACGTGACCGGCGATCCTGCCCTGGTCGCCGCCACCATCGCCGCCTACCGGAAGGCCGGCGTCGAGGTCCCGGTCGTCTTCCCCCTCACCTGGGGCGCGCCGGGAGACGATCCGCTGGGCCCGACGCTTCGTGCGGCGATAACGCCTGCGAGCAGCACCTGACGGCCGGTCCGGCGTCCGCCTGGACCGTGGCCGCGGTCGCGGTGAATTCCTGACAGACGCCGGCTCCCGTCCTGGGGTGCCGCCAATGCCAGGTGGCACCCCAGGACGAGCGGAATGGCTATCTGATGCCGGGGAGGACCCTCGTGCCCTCCCTCTGGACGGCCTCCAGCGCGTTCGGATTCAGACCGAGGAGCTGGAGGATCGTCGGTGCCACCTGGGTCGTCTCTACCCAGGCGTGAACCCTGGAGTGCGGCACCGTTCCCGGCGCGAAGACGATCAGCGGCACGTCGCGGTCACCCGGGTTGTCCCCGCCGTGCTCGGCGATCTTGCTGCCGGTGGTGTACACGGTGCCGACCTGCACGCGACCGAACACGTCCGGATAGCGCGGGTCCGAGTACGGCACGCCGAAGAAGCTGGCGGCCTCATGACCGGCGTAGATCCGCGCAAGCCCGGAGTGGGCGACCTGCTCGGTACCGCGGTTTATGCCGTCGTTGTTGTAGAGCACCGCCGTCGCGCTGTGGTTCCAGAGATAGTTCTTGACGAAGTCGGCCGCGGCCTGCGTCTTGACCGACAGGTAGCTCTGCCAGAGGTCGTCGTCGGTGCCGGCGACGATCAGTTTGTTCTGATCACCGGTCCGCGCGGTCCAGGCCGCGTTGATCGCGTTGATGATCGGGCCGTCGTTGATCCGCTTGAGCTGCAGCGGGTTCTGCGGCGACTGCCCGTGCTTGGCGGTGATGATGATCGCCGTGGACGACGCCAGGCCGTCCTGCTGGATCGTGTCGACCATCCGCTGGAGTTGGCGGTTGACGTAGTCGAACGCGCTGGCCAGCAGCGGGCGCGGTGTCGTTCCGCCGGGGAAGTAGCCGGCGAGCTCGGTCGGCCCCTCGGTGTAGGTGCCGTCCGGGTTCTTGGTGAGGGTGCTGGGAGAGTCGACCTTCTCGGCGACCGACACGGTCTGGAAGTTCATCCCGAGGATCGCCGGCACGCCCACCTTGTGGGTGCCGCTGTGGTCGTAACCGTTCAGCTCGTTGATGACCGCCTGCACCTTGTAACCGTCGTACTGCTTGGTCGCGGCGTCATCGTGCGCCCAGTCCGTATCGGTCGGGTAGGGCACGCCGTTCGGCTCGACCGCCTGCGAGTCGATCTCGGGACCGAAGAAGTCGTCGATGCTCATGCCACCGGAACCGGGGCCGTTGAACGACGTGTAGATCGCGTGCTTGTCAGACCAGGCCGTGCGCAGGCCGGCGTCGTGGATCACCTGGAAGATCGTGTTGACCTTCAGGTAGTCCCACGGCGTGATCGGCTGACAGGTCTTCGGGTCGACCGGGTAGCTCCCCGGGTTCAGGCCCGACTGCGGATGCGCGGTCAGGTTCATGATCGCCCGCGGGTTCTTATCCACGCCGTTCGGGTAGATCGAGCCGCCCTCGTCGAAGGAAGGGAACGTGTTGCCGCTGCCGTTGTTGAGCAGGTCAGGCACAGCGTTAAGCGTGTCGTCCGGTGAGTCGTAGATGACGTCTCCGCCGGTCGCCGGCTGCCCCGGCGTGCAGGCCGCGCCCGCCTCGTCCACGGCGTGGCTGTACTCGACGTCGTAGTAGACGCCGGTCGCTCGCGGGTCGCCACCGGTCATCAGCGCGGTGCCGCCAGGATCGGAGTCCGACGGGTCCGAGGTGTGGTTGTTGGTGAACTCGGCGCCACCGGAGGCGAGCCTGGCGAGCTGCGAGTGGGGATGGTTCGCGATGTACCAGTTGAGGTCGGACTGGTGCATGCCGTCGACCGAGATCAGCAGCACATGCTCGATCCGGTCTCTGCGGTCGGCGGACGCGCTTGGCGCAAGCGCGGTGACGGTGCCCCCGATCGCGACAACGGCGACAGCCGCCGATACAGCTTTCGTGCGTACGTGCATGTATGCCCCTCAATGGTGGGGATTGGAACCATCCGAACGTATCCGCCGTCTAACGACGTACCTGCAACTGAGTTGCGGCGCACATGTGAACCCTTCGTGAACGTCGGAAAGCTGCTCCTAGCACGAGAAGCGATGCATCACGGCGGCCGGCACCCCAACTGCCGGCCGGCGCTTCGGCCGCGAACCTCGCGAGGAGCCGGTGGATCGCGACCTCCCGGCGCAGCCGGTCCAGCGGCAGCTTCGCGGACCTGCTCTGATCGAGAAGCCGCCGTTCGAGGGCAGCGCGCATCGCTCCCGGGCTCGCCCAGGCACGCGCCATCACGCAAGCTCCCGCACAGCCGGCAGCCGGACGCCGAGGTCCCGCCGATCCGCGCGCGATCCGCCCTGCGCTCCTACTGTTGAGAGCGGGTTCGATGACCCGGCCGCTCGCCGAACAAGCTGTTCGAAATTTTGTATAATATTACGTCGATCTGTTCGGCGAGTCGGTCAAGGCGTCCAGGGCTGCTCAGCAGGAGAATGCTATTAAAGCGAGCAGGAGGTGAAGACCAGTGGCTTACTCGACTAACATGACTGCGGCGCTTACAGGTGCTACAGCCAGTCAGCTCGCTCACTGGCGCAGCTCAAGGACCGGTCCGCTACTTGCGCCGGAGATCCAGTCACATCCGCGCGCGCTCTATTCATTCCGCGACATCCTGGCGCTGCGCACGTGCGTTCGTCTTCGCCAGTACGCGTCGCTTCAGAAGATCCGGGCAGCGGTTAGTAACCTTCGTGACCTTGGCGATCGGGAACACCTTGCCGCTTACAAGATCGTAGCCGATACGGCGGGGAACATTCAGCTTATTGCACAGGAATCCATTGATCTCGGGAAACATGCAGGCCAAGGACAACTTTTTGCAATCGATATAGCGGAGGTCATCGTACCGTTTGCGCCGCGCGCCGGAGTGCTTGTGCCCGACCTTTTTAGGCCGCGGGCGAATGTCATAGTTGACCCGGAAACGCAAAATGGATTCCCAGTCATATCCGGTACCCGCGTGCCCTACGACCTGGTGGCAGGGCTGATCGCCGAAGGCACGCCGCCAGAGCAGGTTTCTGAGTATTATCCGTCCGTATCTGCTGATGCAGCTAGAGACGCGATCGATTTCGCTCGCTACGTAGATAGCTTCGGTCCGTCCAAGAAAGCAGCCTAGATGCGTCTGCTCCTTGATGAAGACACCCCCGCCCAGCTGGTAGGACCACTAGAGCACATCCTCTTCGGTCATGAGATAAAAGATATCCGCACTGTCGGCTGGAGCGGCAAGAAAGATCCGCAGGTAATGGCGGATGCTAAGCGCGCTGGCTATCACGTTATCCTCACCAATGATAAAAGTCAGCTCACAAGTCCTGATTTGTGCGATGCAATAAAGAAGTCAGGCCTTCACCACGTTCGCTATGACCAAGGTCCTGGGACACTCGGGCTCGCGCTTGCCTTAGCGGCGATCATCGCAGCGATGCCGAGAGTCATGGAAGATCTGGCGATGGCAAAGGGCCAGCGGCTCATCAAGATCAAGAGCCTTGAGCGCGCGCCGATCCGTCACGTCATCCCTCCCTGGCCCAGCAACGAACCCGGCCGACGATCGAACTCGCACAAGGTGATCGCGCTGCCCAAGGCTCGGTTTCCTAGGCGAGTTCGCGCCGCCACAGGCGAGCAGCCCGGCTCTCCGTTGCTCGTCGGCACATACACCCGCCTGACGGGCAGGGGCCTCCACACAGCCGCGCCATGCTGGAGCCAGGCGGCCATGCCGGCCTTCTCCCAGCCCGCGAGGACGATGCTCCCGCCGACCTCGGCCGTCTTACGGCCAGCATTGACCTCCGTGACCCGCCGCACGCTCACCAGCCGTTACTTCGGAACGGAGCATCATCTTCTGCAGGCTGTGTACGATCCCTCGGCCTGACCCCAATCCACCTGGCCCAGCCCGGCGCGCGTCCTCCGGTACGTTGACCGGGAGGGCACTGGAACTACCGAGCCTCCGGCGTCCCCGGCCCGGCGACGTCGGACCAGCTCGGTTAATCCAGCGCCTGCCGGAAGTAGTCGACAGTCCTCTTGAGTCCTTCGTCCAGCGGCGTAGAGGGCTCCCATCCCAGGATCTCGGAGGCGCGGCTGATGTCGGGCCGACGGCGTACTGGATCGTCGGATGGGAGCGGACGGTATTCGATCGAGTTGCCGCCGCCGACGATGGCCTGGATCTGGCCGGCCAGTTCGAGCACCGATAGCTCCGACGGGTTGCCGAGGTTAATGGGACCGGTGACCGCCGTTGGCGAGTTCATGAGGCGGACCAGACCTTCGACCATGTCATCGATGTAGCAGAAGGAGCGGGATTGCGTTCCGTCACCGAACACCGTGAGCGGTTCATCCCGCAAGGCCGCGACGATGAAAGCGGACACCACCCGGCCGTCGCTGGGCAGCATGCTCGGCCCATAGGTGTTGAAGATCCGCGCGACTTTTATCGGCAGCGCGTGCTGGCGGTGGTAGTCGAAGAACAAGGTCTCCGCGCACCGCTTGCCCTCGTCGTAACAGGACCGGATGCCGATGGGGTTGACATTTCCCCAGTAAGATTCGGCCTGCGGATGGCGGGCCGGGTCACCGTATACCTCGGATGTCGACGCGAGCAGTATTGGCGCTCCCAGGCGTTTCGCCAGGCCGAGCATGTTGATCGAGCCGTGGACGCAGGTCTTCGTGGTCTGAACGGGATCCCGCTGGTAGTGGACTGGGGAGGCTGGGCACGCCAGGTGGTAGATCTGGTCGACCTCGACATAGAGCGGGAACGTTACGTCATGCCGCATGAGCTCGAACCGTGGTTCTGTGAGCAGGTCTCTGACGTTGCCGCGCGCACTTGAATAGAAGTTGTCCACCGCCAGCACATCGTGACCTTGCGCAAGCAAGCGGCGGCACAGGTGCGAACCGATGAAGCCAGAGCCCCCGGTGACCAGTATCCGCTGCGAAGGAACTGGGCGTAGCGCGGAAGCAGAGTCAATGCTCACTGGATCTCCTTCAAAAAAGGCGAAGTCGAGCTAAAGGGCTTAGCGCCATTGTGATGATAAGCCGCCAGCCAGCCGTAGGGTCGCCGCAGTCGACAGCCCTGCCGTCCCGCCGCCGCCAACTTGGACGCCGCTTACCTCAGCGGCTCCAGCCAGTGCAGGTGGCCATCTACGCGGACGAGTGGGGTCGCCGCGTCATCGCCGGATCCGTGCACGGCGAGGACGCCAGGTCAGCCACCGGGAAGCCGTGATGCGGGGTCGGAACTGCGCTTATCGGTGCCGATGATCCCAAAACTACGATCGAACAGGCATCAGCGTGGCGTGAATTGACCCGAGGCGGACTCTAACCTGCACGTTTTCCCAGGTGGGCATTTTTACCTTACCGCCTGCCTCGATGATCTTGTCAGGCTGTTTTCGGCGGCTCTCGTCCATACCGTGGAGGGTTCCCGGGTTCCTGAAGGAGCGTTGCCGCATGAAGGAGGGTTGTCGTCGTATAGTCCGGTCAACTCTCCTAGATGCGGAAACCCTCCTGCACGAACCCGAGAACCCTCCTGCGAGAGCAGCCTCACCCCGAAAGAGCCGCGCCTATGTCTCATGCAGGTCGGGCAGCATCTCCGACAACGGACAACGCCCTCGACGTTCCGCTGCTCCAGCGTCCGGCGAACAATCTTGGCAAACAGGTTCACGAGCACGAGGCCGCGGACGCGGACCGCCGGTCGCTGGCGGATATTGCCGACGAGCCGGCCGAGTTCCGGATGCGGGCGTTCCGGGCCACGTTCAGCGAGCAGCACCTTCGGGACGCGACGATCACGGTCTCCTGGAATCACGATCAGGAGGTTGTGGCCGTCCGCCCCATCGTCCTGCCCGAGACGGCGTGCTCGGTCTCCGTCGGCGGCCCGCTGGACGAAGTGAGAGCCGACGCCGACGGGCAACTGCCGGTCGGGCGGGTAACGAACGTTGGTCTCGCGCACGACCACGGGATCGTCAACGGACGGGACGCGATCGCCTTCCTGGATGCGGGGTTTGCCACGGCCCTGCAGGACAGCGCGATACTGGCGGACCTGGCAAAGAGCTGGCATTCACGCGCCGGCGAGGTCAATGCTCCCGTCCCGCCGGGCGAGGGCCAGGCTGGCGCGGAAGGCAATCCGCGCGACGACGAACCAGCCGACAGCGACCAGAGCCTCCAGCGCCACGTTGCCCAGAACCTGGCTGGCCGGCATTCCGTAGAGCAGCAAGCCGCGCAGCGCCCGCAGCGCGTGCGTGAACGGCAGGACCTCAGCTATCCAGGTGAACGGAGCGGGCCAGAACCCGACCGGGATGAGAAAGCCGCAGAGCGCGGAGAGCCCCATGTAACTCACGTTGAGGAACAGCCATCTGCCGGTGACTCGCTTCGCTAGCAGCGCGCTGAGAAAGACGCCGAACAGGTAGGTGCTGCACCCGCCGAGGGCGAGGATCGGGATGGCGATCAGCGCCACCGGGTAGGGCAGCGAGACGCGCATGACGGCGGAACAGACGAAGAGCGCGACGCTCGACGTCACCGTGCCGCTGGCGATCACGTTGATGTTGCGGAACAGCAGGACCAGGAAATAGTCGCCCGGCGCGGCGACCAGCAGCGGAAGCATGCCGAACATCCGGTCGAACGAGCTGAACAGCACGATCGTCATCGCTTCCAGAACCGCAACCGCAGCGCACCCGCCCACGAGCAGGAACGCCTCCGGCCCCCGGCCACCGACGTACCGGCCGAGGAGGGCGTAGAACAGCACCTGGAAGAGCACGCGGAGAAGCCAGCCGAACAGCCAGGTACGCCAGGTGTAAAAGGCCTTCAGGTCGGCGATGCCTACGGCGGCGGAGGCCTTGACCAGTAGCTTCATGTCGTTGCGAGCCATACCTCACACCAGATTCAGGGTGCCCTGTACGCGCGCCCGCCGCAGGACAGCGCCGAAAAGTAGCTGACCGATCACCGAGACAAGCACTGCGGTGACAGCGAGCCACGCCAGCTTGCTGCCGGCGCCGGTTACCGCCGCGGGCACGAGGGAGCGGCGCAGCAGGTCAGATCCCCAGGTCAGGTACAGGATGCGGCTTATTACCTGCAGCCATCCAGGCAGAACGGTCACCGGGAACGCCAGGCCGCCCAGCAGGTAGATCGGGTATGCCAGGGCGTTCTGGAAAATGAGCCCCTCCCGCGCGAGGACGAACAGGGAGCCGAACAGCATGGCGGTCGCATGCAGTCCCAGGGCAGTCAGCGCGATCGCCAGCACGAAAAGGCCGACGTGCGAGATCCGGATCGCCTGGTGGAAAATAATCAGCGCCACCAGCCACGCCTCCGGTACCGCCAGCAGCGCCAGCATGATGACCCAGGTGACCCGGCCGAGGACGACCAGTCGCAGGCGCGCCGGGGTGCTCACGAGTGCCTCGAAGGTCCCGCTCCAGCGTTCCTGCTCGAGGACGCTTCCGCCCGCTGACAGGCAGAACGTCCACATGCCCAGCAAGGCGGCGCCGAGGACGGCGCCCGGGAGCAGGGCGCGGTGGCCGGTGCTGAGCACGATGCCGCCGAAGATAATCGTGAAGAGCGGCGTGAGCACGAAGGTCTGGAGACTGTCGAAGTCCCGTCGCAACTGCCAGAACTGGAACCTGAGGCCCGCGAGCAGGAGCTTCATCGGGCCTTCGACCGTTCGCCGCCGAGCAGGTGGAGATAGACCTCTTCGAGGCTCGGCAGCGACGTCCGCACGTCAACGTGGCCGTTGTCGAGCAGCAGCCGCAGTACCGTCGCGGTGGCGCCCTCGGCGACCGTCTCAATCCGGACGCCGCCGTCCGGCGACTGGCTGACCTCGCCTACCCCGGGCGTGCGCTGTATCTCCTCGGTCAGCCTGTCACTGAGCGAGCCGACATCGATCCGCTCAAACCGGGTAATCCAGCTGGCCAGAGTCTCTGGACGCTCGGTTGCCACAACCGTGCCCTTGTCGATAATGCTGACCCGGTCGCACAGGGCCTCAGCTTCGACCATATCGTGCGTGGCCAGCAGGACTGTGCGGTTATTTCTGATTTCCCGAAGCAGTGCCTGGAAATCCTTGGTAGCTATCGGGTCCATGCCGGTGGTGGGCTCGTCCAGCAGAATGACAGCGGGCTCTGAAATCAGTCCCCGGGCCAGATGGAGACGCTGTTTCATTCCGCGGGAAAATGTCTCCACCCGGTCGTCGCGCCGCGAGGCCAGGCCGACCCGTTCCAGCAGCTCACCGGTCCTGCGGTTGGCGTCCGCCTGACCTACGCCGTAAAGAGCCGCCCAGAACAGCATGTTCTGGCGTGCGGTCAGTCGCGAATAGAGCCCGCGCTCGCCGCCCAGCACCAGCGAAAGCTGCTCACGCACCCTCTGCTTGTCGCGCACGACGTCATAGCCCAGCACCATGGCGGTGCCGGAAGTGGGCACGAGCACTGTGGAGAGTATCTTGCAGAGCGTCGACTTACCTGCGCCATTCGGCCCGAGCAAGCCATGCACTTCGCCGGCCGGAATATCGAGGTCTATCCCGCGCAGTGCGAGAACCTCGTCCCTGGCCGGCCGAAACCACTCGCCGCGCGGACGGTATGCGCGATGCAGCCCCCGTACCGCAATCGCGAGATTATCCGCCATAGTCACCCACAATTACGATTGCCGCTGTCCTCAGGACTTCCGAAGTCAGACTTTACCACGCATAACGCCCTGGCTGGGGCAGTGTGGCCGTCCGAGGATGATGTGCGTGGACGCGAAGAGCTAACTGCAGGCCGTGGACGTGTCCCAGCCAGTCCTGCCCGGCCGGTCATTGCTCCCACCACAGCTTCCACAACACCTCAGCCACTTCAGTGGCGTGTGTGCCGGAAAGCACGTCCGCATGGCTACCGCCAATGTCGTAAACTTCCAAGCCCGCGCTGCAATGAGATCGCCAGGCGTCCGTGTTGGGATTTCGTCGGTCTGCGGTGGCAGCAGCCACCAGATGCGCGGGCCGCCTATAAGTTCGAAGTTGGCAACGTGCCGCCGCCTCATAATTGCTGTCAACAACCTCGATCAATCGCTGCACCCGGTCCTGCCCATAACCTGCTGGCAACGTGCCGGCCTGTTCCGCTGCGTCGCATATCGTAGCGGCCAGCGTATCGGCCGGTAGTGCGGCGAGTTCGTCCACGTCGAGTTCAATCTGGAGCACGTCTTCGACGAGCATTCGCAAGGGGGCAATGGGAGGCGTCAGACGGTAGGGCTGCGGAGGAACGATTGCATCTATGATCATCACGCCTTTCAGTGGCGCAGATCTTTCGTCCATCTGACAGGCCATTTCATAAGCGACCAGCCCCCCGAGAGAGTACCCGGTAACAACGATCTCATCTGGGTCGAATTTTCCTGTCAGCTCATCAAGATAGTGTGCCGCCATTGCCGGGACATCTCGATGTGGCTGACAGCGCAGATCGAGCCCTAGGGCCTTCAGTCCAACGCACGGCACGCTCTTGGGGAGTGCGTCGATCAATTGGTGGTAGAACTCTATGTCCCCACTCAACGGATGGACGCAGGCCAGAACTGGCGGTCGGCTACCAGGTCGTATGGCCATCAGCGACTTGGGGCTTCCGCTGTAGCCATCACGGACGGCCCGTGCCACATGCTCGACGGTCGCGTCAGCGAAAAGTGCCTCGAGTGGCAGCCTTACACCAAACTCACGATCAACAGCATCGCGGATGCGGATCGCTGACAGCGAGGTCCCACCAACGTGGAAGAATGTCTCATCAATGGCTAGCCGAGGTATGTCAAGTACGCTCAGGCAGATGCGCCGAACAACCAGTTCTATATTGTCTCGCGGTGGTGGGTGAGGACGCCTTGGGTCCATCAGAACCGCCGTCCAGACGTTGGTGGCATAGGCCTATCCGAAGGCATGATGCGACTCCCTTCCAAATCTCGCGCTTTTCAGAACAGGGGTTTGAGCACGAAACCCGGTGGTACAAGAGCGATCCTACTTTTAGGTCCCGGCGGGACCTCGCGCCGGGCCTGCTGGTGGCACATCACTGAGGACCTACCCCGTCAGGGAGAAGTGGCGCAGCGATCGGCGAACGGCATAAAATGCCGGGGTGGCCGAGGTGCTGTTCGATGTGGTGTCCGGAACCGGAGCCTGCTGGCCGACCGTGCTGTGCGTGCCTCACGCCGGGGCCGGGGTGGGTGCGTACAGTCGTTGGGGCGCCATCCTGGAACCGGTGGCCGACTTCACCATCGCCCGGCTGCCCGGCCGGGAGGATCTCTGCTTCATGGATCCGCTGGCGACCCTGCCCGAGATCACCACGGCCATCGCGGGCGATCTAGCCGGGCGCACCCCGGGTGCCATTGTCCTTTACGGACACTGCACCGGCGGACTGCTGGCCTATGAGCTGGCGCACACGCTGCGCGCGGCCGGGCACACGGTGGACCGGCTCGTAGTCAGCAGCGCACCCCGGCCAGGGACGACTCCGCCGGATCAATACCTGCATCGGCTGGACGACGACGGGTTGAAGGCCTACATGGTCGGTTTTACCGCCGGTGGCGCGGACGAGGTCGACGACGAGCTGTGGGAACTGGTCGAGCCGGCCATCCGTGCCGACCTGGTCGCGGCCGAGCTGGGCCGGTACACGCCGGACCCGCTGGACATGCCGGTGGCGGCGATCCGCGGGCGTCACGACGACATCATCGCGATCGGCAACACCCGCCGCTGGGCCGAGTGCACCAGCGCCGGATTCGAGCTGGTCGAGCTGGACTGCGGACACGTCATCCTGGACACCCGATCGGCGGAGCTGGCCGGCGAGCTGGCCCGGCTGGCCGTCTTCGGGAGCTGACCAAACCTGAGTTGCGCTTTGGGGCCGATACCGGGCGTTTGGTTGCGTAGTTGCTATGGCGACTGTGTCGGGCCAGCGTGGATCGACGCCAGGGTTCGGGCCTGACCTGCGCCGGCCTCGCCGATGTCGGCGAGCCGGTAGGTCCCGGGCGGCAGGGCGACCTCCGGTAGGAGCCGTCGGAACCGGGGCGGCACCGGGACGACGGGCAGCCAGAAGATCGGCTTCCCATCAGCCTCGAACAGCTGCACGACCACGCTCTCGTCGGAGCGGTTCGTGATGTGGAGGGCGACAGGCACGCCCGCCGGGACTGCGACCGTCCGCGCTAGCGGCACCACGAGATCGACGCGCGTCGGCGCGTCGAAGCTCAGGCCCGGGATGCCGTTCCGCGCCCAGACGTAGTAGATGCTTCGGGGCGAGTCGAGCCTGTCGCTGACGTCGGGATCCGGGACGTATCGGAAGGGGGGCATGGGGACGAGCGCGCCTGCCTCGATCTGGTCGCGGAAGGTTGCCGGCGAGCTGCCCTCCGCGCTCTCCTGCAGGAGGATCGAGGCATCGCGGGCGAGATAGGGCCCGACCTGCTGGAAGAACCGCTCGTGCAGCCGCCAGTCGAGATCCTCCGAGAGGAGGGTCGGCTCGCTGTTCCCGACCACGTACCCCACCGTGAAGGGAAAGTGCGGCGGGTTCCCGACGACCAGGTCCCACGGTGCTCCGATCGGAACGCTGTCCAAGCCGTCAGACAGGTACACCGTCGCGACGTCCTCCAGCGCGTTCGAGCGGATCGTCGCCGTGACGGCGTCGACAGCGCGTGGGTTCACATCCGCGAGGACGAGGTTCTCGCACAGTCCGTGCGCGAGCAACGAGAAGCCGATGAACCCGGGACCGGAGCAGAATTCGAAGACCCGTCCCACCTTGCCGAACAGCCGCGAGACGACCGGAATGAAGTCCTGCCCGAAGTGCCGCCCTCCTCCGTCAAGCTCGCCCAGCCAACTCACTTCGATGTCGCGATAGCGCTGCTTCAGATACTCGGCCACGACGCCTCCGATCACGCTCCCTCACTTGGCGATGCGGCATTAATCTTGCCACCTGAGCTTCTCCACGCCGTCGAGGGCATCCGCCGGGAACGCCGCGACGACACCCGCGAAGCCTTCCTCAGCCTTGCCACCTGCATGGTCACATACCGACACATCGCCTGACTTTGTTGGGAACCCTTAGAGGCTGTTGACAACTCTCGTGCGTTATGTTCCGATCGGCGGCGTTAGGAAAACGCGCGGGGAGCCGAGCTGGCGCTGGGAGGAAAGTGAAGGTTCAGAAGTGGCCCGCGAGCCGTGACGGTGAGGCGATCGCGGTCCTCCGAGGGCTGATCCTCGACGCCGCCGCGACGGCCGGCTCCGGTCACAGCGGGACCGCTCTCGCCCTGACGCCGCTGGTGCACGTGCTCTTCACCCGGTTCCTCGCACACGATCCATTAGAGCCGGGCCTCGAGACGCGTGACCGGTTCGTGCTGTCCGCCGGGCACGCCGGCCTCGTCATCCATGCGCTCCTGCACCTGCGTGGTATCGGGGTCGGGCTTGACGACCTGCGCGCATACCGCCGCCGCGGCAGCAAGGTACCGGGCCATCCCGAGAGCTGGATGACCGAAGGGATCGAAGTCACGACCGGTCCTCTCGGCCAAGGCGTCGCCAACGCTGTCGGTATCGCGCTCGCCCGACGAATCGCGGCTGCTCAAGATGGCGTCGACCCCGAACGGGTTTTCGTCGTCTGCAGTGATGGCGATCTGATGGAGGGGGTCGCCCTCGAATCCGTCTCCCTGGCCGGTCACCTCGGACTGTCGAACCTCGTCGCGGTGCATGACGACAACCGCGTGACCGTCGACGGGCCGGTCGAGTTGGCAAGGAGTGAGGACACCGCCGACTTGTTCCGTGCCTTCGGGTGGCGTGTGGTTCGAGCCTCCTCGGCCGAGGAGGTGCCCGCACTGGAAACGGCATTGGCGCAAGCTTGTAAACCAGACGATCGACCGACGCTCGTTCAGCTCCCGTCCGTGATCGGATGGCCCTGTGCGGAAATCGCGGGCACGAGTGACGCCCACGACGCCATCGTGGCCCCGGACCTGGTAGCCGCGACAAGGTCGGCGCTCGGTCTCGCGGACAAGCCACGCTTCCATGTGCCCGCCGACCTGGCCATCGCGTACAGGAGTTTCGTATCCGTGCCGCCGCGCCGAACCGCGCCTGCCAAGCGAGCACCGTCGCAGCGGCGGGCGCCGATCCCCCCGCTCTGGGCGGCCGGTGAGATGGTGTCGACGAGGCGCGCCGCTACGCAGGCCGCGCTCTCCGCGTCCGACTCGTGGCCGTTGCTGCGTGGGAGCGCCGACCTCACGGATGACTTCAAGCGGCCCGACGAGGTGGCTCAATCGCGCCGCACTCCAGGAGGGACCTTCGTCCATTTCGGAGTCCGCGAGCACGCCATGGCGGGCATCATGAATGGAGTGGCGGCCGACGGCACCTTCATTCCGGTCTGCACGACGATGCTCGCGTTCTCCGATTACATGCGTCCAGCGGTACGACTGGCTGCCATGTCGCGGCTTCGTGTCATCTTCCTCTGGAGTCATGACTCGCTGGCCGTTGGAGAGGACGGACCCACCCACCAGCCTGTCGAGCAGCTCCCGTCGCTGCGCGCGACGCCGGGCCTGACCACGTATCGACCAGCCGACGGCAACGAAGCATCCCGGTTGCTCCACCTCGCACTCGACCGTCCCGGCCCCGCCGCCTTCGTGCTGTCGCGCCAGGCGCTCCCCGTGCTCGCCGAGACCGCCGGCGCGCCGGTCGAGCGCGGCGCCTACGTCATCGCGGGAGACGACGCCGCCATCCTCGACCTCATCGCCACGGGAAGCGAGGTGGCACCGTGCATCGACGCCGCCCGGCTGCTGGAGGCACGGGGAATACGTGCGAGGGTGATCTCGATGCCCTCGTGGGAGCTATTCGAAGAGCAAGACGCGGGCTACCGGAGCAGCATCGTCCGGACGGGCGTGCCGCGGCTGGCGGTTGAGGCCGCCGCTTCCCTGGGGTGGGAACGTTACGCCTCCGCGGCGATCGGAGTGAGCGAGTACGGGCGCTCGATGCCGGGACCGGACCTCATGCGGGAAGCGGGATTCAGCCCGGAGGCACTGGCGGAGCGTGCGAGCGACCTGCTCAACCGCATAAAGGCAGCACCAGGCGCGACTTCCCATGGGTAAAGCGATCATGTTCGACTTCAGCGGCAAGACCGCTGTGGTGACTGGTGCCAGCCGCGGCATCGGCGAGGCCTGCGCGCGGCTGTTCGACGCTGCGGGCGCACGCCTTGTGCTGGTCGCCCGCGGCACAGAGGACATGGGGAAGCTGGCGGCCACATTCGCGCGGCAGGCCGTGGTGGTCACCGCGAACCTCGTCCAGGACGGGGACACCGAGGCCGCCGCGGCGCAGGTGCTGTCCGCGGTGGACGGTGTCGACTTCCTCATCAACAACGCCGGCGTGAGCTGGAACGAACCGCCCGACGCGATCACGGGCGAGCGGCTCGACGAGCAACTGGACGTCAACCTCCGCAACCTCATCCTGTTCACGTCGCGACTGCTGCCATCGCTGATCGAACATCGCGGGGCCGTGGTCAACATCTCGTCCGTGGCCGCCTGGGGCGGTGGTGCGGAGGAGTCCGTCTATGCGGCGACGAAAGGAGCGGTCAACGCCTACACCGCCAACCTCGGAAGAACGCTCGGTCCCAAGGGCGTGCGGGTCAACGGCGTCGCGCCAGGCTTGATCGACACGGCCATCTGGAACACGCGCTTCGCCGCGGGTGGCAAGAAGGCCGTCATGGAGGAGCTTGCCAAGCACGTGCCGTTACGTAAATGGGGAACGGCGGAGGAGGTCGCGTCCGTCGTTGGATTTCTGTGCTCCGGCGCTGCTTCCTACGTCACGGGCGAGACCCTGCGCGTCGGCGGAGGGCTCACATGACCTGGTATTCAAGACCGGTGCATGACCTCCCGCGGCGGCGGATCGCCGTCGTGGGCGGCGGCTTGGCGGGCCTCGAGGTCGCGGTGGCGGCGGCTGAGGGCGGCTCCGCCGTTGAGGTGTTCGAGCCGGGGCCTCGAACCCGGACGCGGCACGTGTACTGGGACACGACGACGCACGCCGGTGACGAGAAGGTCCGGTCCTGGACGAGCGACGGCTGGGCCGCCGGAGGCGGGCTGTCGGAGCGTCTCGGCGGGCGGTCGCTCTGCTACCACGGCGTGCTGCTGGGCCTTGAGCCGGCCGCGCTCGCGAGCTGGGATCCCGCATGGGCCCGCCGGCTCTCCGGCGACGGCGGGCTGTACGCGTCGGTCCTCGACAGCCTGCGCGCCGACTTCCCGGAGCTTGAGGCGAGGGAGCGGTACCCGCAGCTCGGAGCGTTGGGGCTCCGGCACGTCCCGCAGGCGGCGCGCCTCGACGACTCCGGTCGTTTCGAGGCGTACAGTCCGCTCGCCCGCACGCTCGAGCTCGTCGCGGCCGGCCGCATCCGGCTCGCGCGCGCGAGAGTGCGCGCTGTCGTGCCGGAGCCGGGAGGCTGCGCCGTCGAGATCGAGCGCCCCTCGGGGACGGAGCGGCGCCGCGGCTTCGACACCTGCGTGCTTGCCTCGTCCGCCATCGGCAACGTGCAGCTCCTGGCAGCGTCGCTCAGGCGCGACATCACGACCTCCGTGACCGACCACTTCTGCGTCGGCGCGATCGTGCGCCTCCCGCCAGGGCCTCCGCTCACGCCGTTCCGTCACAAGATGGTCTGGAGCGGCTTCGTCCAGCTCGGCGAGATCTGCACGAACCTGTTCTTCTTCGAGCGCCCGCCGCTCGCTTGCGGCGACCGGATCGTCGAGCTCGACGCGGTCGTCGAGCAGCAGGGCGAGTTGGGCTCGTTCAGCGAACTCAGGGTCCGGGTATTGTCCGGCGGCGTGCGTTCGCACATCCGCGCGCACGTGTCCGAGGCAAGCCGCGCGCTCGTCGACGCCGCGCGTGCCGAGGTCCGCCAGTGGGCCGAGCGACTCGCCGGCGGCGCCGTCTTCGACGTCGCCGCGGATCCGTCGTCGCGATCGGCGGCGGCGCGCGACGACGATCCCTGGTCCGACCACGGCGAAGCGCTCGAAGCGATCGCCGCGGCCGCCGCCGGCAGCTTCTCCGAGTACGAGGTCCGCTACGGCGGGTTCGAGCACGAGGCGTGCACGCACCCGATCAGCGACGGCGGTCCGGTGCCGGTCACGCCGGACCTCGAGGTCGTCGAGCTGCCCGGGGTGCACGTCGCCGGCGCCGGGTCGTTCCCGCGTCTCGGTGCCGCCAACCCGGCGCTCACGATCATCGCCATGTCGCGGTGGCTCGGCGGGCGGATGGGATCGGCCCCGCGGCACCTGACCGTCGGTGACGGCCTTATCGGAAGATCGTGAGGCGAAGGAGCCAACGAGTTGTTCACTGTTCTGGGGTTGAACTTTGGCCATGACGCGTCCGCCACGGTCGTAGAGGACGGGCGGATCCTTTCGTACGTAGCCCGGGAGCGCCTCTCCCGCACGAAGCACGCTCTCGGGTTGGACATGCAGGTCATCGACGCTGCCCTCCGGGAGGCCGAAAGGCGGATACCTGACCTCGACGCGGTCGCCCTGACCTCGACACAAGGCATCGAACTGATGAGCGATGATCCGAGCAGGCTGACCGTTCGCTACTCCGGCGGTGACCCGTTCGGCCGCCCCTTCTGTCCAAGGTTCGCGGGACTCGGCCACGATGCCATCGCGGCGATGGGAGTCCGGACCTTGCGGTATCTGGTCGAGGATCCAGCGGAAAGGGACACGCCGTTCGGCCGGTTCTATTCGCAGGTCGTGCTTCCGAAGGATGCCGCGCGACTGCCGCGAGGCGACGCCGTGCCGTGGCTCGACACGTTCGCGATCCACCCGCCGTGGGCGACACCGCTCACGTTGGACGAACTCGCCGGGGTGACTCCAGCGGCCTCTGAAGCGCTTCGCTACGGATTCCACGTACCTGTTGTCGCCACGATCGAAGACCACGAGATCAACGGCTACGCGATTCATCATCATCTCGCGCACGCGGCGAGCGGCTACTACCTCTCGGGTTTTCCTTCCGCCGCGATCTTCACGCATGACGGGTACGACTTGCTGCGGGGCGCCGCACACGGGATGCAGTACGACGCCGGAATGTTCTACCTGGGGTCCGAGCAGGCCCTCTATCCGATCTGGCCGCACGGGCTCACCATCGGCCACCTCTACGATCGGGTGGGGATAGAGCTCGGCTTGTCGGTGGTCGGGAGCTCGGGAAAGCTGATGGGACTCGCCGCCTACGGAAGACCGGCGTGCGTGGAGGACCAGTTCGTCGAAAACGCAACCGGGCTCAGCGCGCGCTTCGCCGACCCCGAGCAGGAATGGCTGGATCATTGCCGGGCTCAGGCACGCGCTGCCGTCGACTCAGGCGCCGCCGGCGAGCACCCAGGGGTGAGCGCTCATGATGCGGTCGTCGCAGCCAGCACGCAGGCCCTTTTCGAAGCGACTCGCCGCAAGGCCGTCCAGAGCATGAAGCTGATGTTCTCGCGTGCGGGCTGGGCGACTGGGAGGCTGTGCCTGAGCGGCGGGACAGCCCTCAACTGCCCCTCGAATTCCGAGATCGCCGCTTCACCCGATTTCGACGACGTGTTCGTCGAGCCGGCTTGCGACGACGGGGGACTTGCCGTCGGGGCGGCGCTCGCGCTCACCCATAGCATCCTGGACCGGCCGCTCTCTCCGCATAGGGGCGCCAACAGGTCGCCATACCTCGGGCCAAGGCATGGGGAGGAGGACGTCGTGCGGGCCCTGGAGCGGCATCGGGACATCGTGCTGGGCGTCCGGCACGCCAATGCCGCGCGAGCCGCGGCGGAGGATCTCGCGGCAAACCGCCTGGTCGCCTGGTACGAGGGCCGCAGCGAGATCGGTCCCCGCGCGCTGGGCCATCGGTCGCTTCTCGCGGATCCTCGGCACGCCGAGAACTGGACCCGGGTGAACATCGCGAAGGGGAGGGAGCTGTGGCGGCCTTTCGCCCCGGCGGTATTGGCGCGACATGCCGATGAGTGGTTCGCCGGTGCACCGCCTGTGTCACCGTACATGCTGTTCAATGCGATAGTGAAGAGCGCTGACATTCCGGCGGTGACACATGTCGACGGGACGGCCAGAATCCAGACCGTCGACGAATCCTGCGGCGAGTTCTATCGCGTGCTCCAGGAATTCCATGAGCTCACGGGCGTGCCGATCGTCTTGAACACGTCATTCAACGGTCGCGGGGAGCCACTCGTCGAGAGCCCGGTCGATGCGGTCAACTGCTTCGTGACCTGCGGTATCGACGTCCTGTACCTGGAAGGGTACCGGGTCACCCGACGAGTGGGCTAGCCGGCAAGGTTCAGCGCTCCGGCCTCCGCTACTGGCATCCCGAGATAGCCGAGTGCGATCTCGTGGTTGTCCGCGTTGCGATAGAAGTCGGCCCGGGCCTGGAAGGCGTACCAGGTCGCGGCGGGCGGGGGCGGCGCGTCAGTCTGGATGTCGCCGCACAGCGCCTGCACGATGTCACACGAGAACCGAACGGGCTCACTGACGTACCACTGCTCGCCGTCGAGGCACTCCAGCCGCCAGCCGTCAGGCGGCGGCGCGCCAGGCAGCACGTAGCGCGGACGCGACAAGCACTCGAACTTAAACAGGTCCTCGCCGAACGGGCGCCACGTGGCAGGCAGCAAGGGAAGGATCTTCGTCTGCCACCATAGGGCGATGGTCTCAGCCAGGGCCGGGTCCTCATAGAGCCGGCGCAGGGCGCGGATCACCGCGGGCGACTCGGCGAGCAGAGGGACGAGGTCGCGGAATGATGCCACGGCCGGGTCATCAGAACTCTCGATATGCTCCATCAGGCTGATGATGACCTGCGACTGAGTAAGCCCGGCGAGCAGCCGTACCGGCCGCCAGGCGTGGTGCAGGTAATGGTTCTCGCCGAGCAGGCGGGCGAAAAAGAGGAACCGCTGGGCGCGGAGGTGCTCACCGATCGGCGCGGTGCCGCTCGCCAGCACGTACTCGAAGTCGTCAGCCTCGCCGCGTATGGTGACGAAGCCATGGTCGGCACGTTGCTCGGAGTATTCGGTGTTGGGCAGCAGCAGCATCGGGTAGACCGAGATCCTGCTGACCTTCTCGGACAGCCGATCGTAACCGTGCAGGAACGAATCCAGCGTTTCGCCCGGTGCCCCCCAGATCAGCTCGCCCACGCAGTCCAAGCCCTCATCGCCCAGCCAGGAGACGAGGTCCTCCCACTGGTTGACCTTCATGTTCTTGCGATTCATCCCGGTGAGCGCGGCGTCGGACAGGGTCTGCAGGGATAGCACGAACGAGCTGCGGAACTCGTGCTGCTTCATGGCCCTGACGATCCGCCGGAAGCGTTCCGACTTGTTCTTCGCCCAGCTCGTCTCCAGCCCGCGCGGGTAGCCGTACCGCTCGCGGACGTGGATCAGATCCTCGACGAACTGCTCGTCGGATTCGAGCATGCCGAAGTTGGCGTCGCATAGGCAGATCGTAGGAACCTTCAAGGCGCCGAAGTAGTCCAGTTCGGCGGCCAGCCTCTCACGCGAGAACGTCCGCACCCGCTGGCCGATCGCGCCGCCCCAGAAGCAGAACGAGCACTTGTAGGGACAGCCCCGGTTGGTCTCCATCAGCGCCACGTCGTAGCGGAAGTGGCCAGCACTGTCGGTCATCGGGATCGCGCCGGTGAGGAAGGGGGAGGGGATGAGATCGAGGTCTTCGATCCGCTCTCGTTCCGCATTCGTCACCCAGGTACCGTCCGGGCAGCGGTAGGAGACTCCGAGCACCGACGCCGGGACGCGGTCGCGCCCGCCGTCCCGATGCGCCAGGTAGTGCTCGATCAGGTCGCGGAAGGTCAGCTCCCCCTCGCCGTCGACTATCACGTCGACCCATGGGAAATCACGGAAGACCCGCTGCGCCTGATGGGCGACATGCACCCCGCCGAAGATCACCACTCCGTCCGGCCGCAGCTGCTTGTAGGTGTCTGCGAGAGAGCCGAACTCCCGGTAGTTCCAGCCGAGCACCGAGAACGCGAGCACGTCAGGCAACTCGTCGCCGAACAACTGCCGCGCCATCCCGTACAGGGTCGTGCCGCCGCGGAAGTTGCAGATCTCGGTACTGACCGCCGACGCCAAGTCCACGTCGGCGTCAAGCACCGCCTTGAGATAGCCGACCGCTAGCGGCATCGTGTCCACAGGCACGTCCCACGCTGCCTGCTGTACGAGACGAACCTTTAACATCGCAATCCCCTTGTCACTGCGCAAACCCACCTGTTAGCGATCTTTTCACTTGGTCATCAGCCGCGCAACACCCCGGCCGTGAGCCCGCGAGGACCACTCCCGCCCATCTGTCGGCCCAGTCCGACCGGGGCCGGGGCACCTGACGGCGAAGCACCATCACTTCATGGCGGGGGCGAGATTCCCTGGGCCACCCGGCGCGTCCTGCGGCGGAAGCGAAAATGCATATCCCTGGGCCACTAGTTTCTTGACAAAGTCTTCCGGCAGGCGGCATGTCTCCCTGGAGGGGCACATCATGATATCCAATAGCTTAGAGGTTCCTGTAGGAAGAGGATAAAATTGGTTCCCTCGATGCGGATCTACAATACGCAAGGAATGGTCGTTATACTCTGCCCAAGGCGGAAGGATATAGGATGATCGCTCATCAAAGATGAGCGGCTCCTTCATACCATAGGCCTCGAAGAAAATTTGCGCGACGGGATCCTCGTAGCTCGAGTAAATCTGGCGCAGGCCGGCGGAAAGAGCCCGCTTTTCATCGACATACCGCTGAATCGGCGACTTCTCCAATGGCATGAGATCTCCGTCGGGGCGGCCAAGCAATTCGAGCGCACGCGCAATCGCGGTACTTTCCGAGAATTCCGTACGCGCCCGGTCAAGGATGGCCTCTTTCACAACCGCCCTCGGCATCTCTCCTATAGCCTGGAGGATGGTATTCGCCAGCAAAGTGGGATCTATAACCGGTCCCATAGTCGACCGGTGAACAGGCACCAGCATCAACTGCCGGGGAAACCACTCTTGGAATCCGAAATGCCCTCCCCACGCTGTCGTAACTACCTGATGACCGTTGGCCAGAGAAGCCAGCACAGACGATCCAAAATTCTCGTCGGAATGGAGTGTTGGCGACACGAGAATATGCGAACTTAGATGCACGTTGTCAAATAGCCATTCTCTTGGCTTGAAACCGTGCCAGGTCACCATTTCCGCTAGATTCAATGATTCGGTGAGCCTTTGGAGATAGGCGTCGTAATCCGGGAATGCAAGCCCCATATTCGGGCTGCCAAGATTGTCTTGACCGCCGTATACATCCAATTTAATTCTTGGGACGTAATTAAAGTAAATACGCATGATCCACAGGGAAAACAATAAGGTATGCAGGTTCTTCTGCTCTGAGACTCGACCAACATAGACCAAACGAACAGCGTCGCCTTTCGAATATTGACTCCCATTCCCAAGCTTGAACTGATCCACTAGGGGGAATGGGATGACACTGACCGTGGCATTGGGGAAATAGCAGCGGACTGCGGACGCTTCCGCCTCGCAAGAAACCACGAGAATATCTCTTTGGGTCAGGAAATTCGCGATAGGACCCCAGGTATAAAAGCCCTCAATGGGATCGCCGGAAATATAAATAATCATCGGCGCGGCTACTTCCATTTGCACTCTCAGCAGAAGTGCGACTCTGACAGCCTCAGGCGCCATTGAGGTTATAACGATGCGTTTCAGTTCCGAAGCAGTGTTGTGAAGTCGCTGCTCGATCTCCGGCTCCAGGGGCACGAAGAGCATGCGGACATCCTCCCGGCCGGATTGGCCGATTCCTGTCCAGACACGTTCTATAGCCGGAATGATTTCCTGCATGCTCAGCCACCAGGCTCTTTGCCGGGTGGTGAGCACCAAGATGCTCTCATTTTTCAACATGCGCCTCGTCAATCACTTCGCGGGCTTCGACTACTGCCATGTGGAGCAGTGCCTCTTCGTGATTGTCAATGTAGTTCTCGAGTCCGAGGCGCCAGGCAAAATGAAACCTGGTCAGGACACGAATATCCGGGTGTGGGCAGGCACCGTCCCACAAGGCGCCGATAAAAGCGGGAACATCAGCGGTAAACTGCTCCGAGGACCGGTATACACGAATGCCACTCTCCTCCTCGATAGCTGCCGGGTCGATCGGACCGACTTTCGGCAGGGTCAGCATGTCGAACCGGAACGTCTCGTCCAAAAGTTCCCGGAAGGCCGGCTTGACCAGCGGACGGATCTCTTCCTTCCACCAGTCGGCCAGCAACTCACGGATCCGGGGGTCGAGGAACAGCGCCCGCACAGCCGCATTGACAGCCAGTGGCTCGACGACTGTCGTCGGCGACTTCAGCGGGCCGGTGGCAGGGTCGGCCTGAGCGTCGAACCAGCGAGCGAGGCTGAACAGCACCTGGGACTGCGTCAGGCCGGCGAAGTGGCGCAGCGGCCGCCAGATGTGCCGGAAGAACGAGTTCTCGGCGATGGCGCGGGCCCACAGCAGGAACCCCTGTATGTCGAGGTTCTCCCGGAACGTCATCGTGTTCGACGCTAGGACATATTCGAAGTCATCTGATTGTCCCCGGGCCGTGACGAACCCGAACTCCCGGCGCTGGGCGTGGTAGTCGGTGTTGGGCAGCAGCATCAGCGGATAGGTGGCGATGCGCGGGACGTGCACGGCGAGCTCGTCGTAGCCCTGCAGGAAGGACTCGACGGTTTCGCCCGGGGCGCCCCAAATGAGCTCGGCATAGCATTCGAGTCCCTCAGCCCCAAGCCACTCGACCAGTGTCCTCCAATCGTTCAGGCGCATGTTCCGGCGGTTCATCCCGCTCAGCGCGGTGTCGTTCAGCGTCTGCAGCGCGATCGTGAATGAGCTGTGCAACCCGGCGGCCTTCATCTTGCGGACGATGCGATAGAACGTCTGGGACTTGTTCTTCGCCCAGGACGACTCGACGGCGCGGGGGAAGCCGGTGCGCTCCCGCAGCCTGATGATGTCGTCCAGAAACTCCTCGTCCTGGGCCTGCATGCCGAAGTTCGCATCGCACAGCACCACGGAGTTGACCTTGTAGTGGGCGAAGATATCCAGTTCCGCGAGCAGGCGCTCGCGGGGGAACCGCCGGATCTTCTGACCAATAGCGCCGCCCCAGTAGCAGAACGCGCAGTGGTAGGGGCAGCCGCGATTGGTCTCCATGAGAGCCACGTCATAGCGAAATTTCCCGGCCGTGTCGGTCATCGGGATGGCGCCGCTGAGGAAGGGCGAGACGATCGCGCCGAGATCCTGGATGCCTTCTCGCTTCTTCGTCGTCACCGCGCCGCCGTCGGGCAGGCGGAACGAGATGCCCCCGATGCCCTGCCCGAGGGGCTCGGGGAACTCCCCCGCCAGGCGGGCGTGCAGAATTTCGGGGAACGCCCGCTCGCCCTCGCCGTTGACGATGACATCGACGTCCGGGCTGAGCCGGAAGATCCGGTCGGACTGGTTGGCCACGTGGGTGCCGCCGAGCACCGTGAGCCCGTTCGCGTTCAGCTGCTTGAACGTCTCGCACAGCACCAGCGCCTCCCGTAAATTCCAGCCGAACACCGAGATCGCCAGGACGTCCGGTACGCCGTCGCCGAACAGCATCGACATCGTGGTGCCCACGGAGGTGCCACCGCGCAGGTTAACGATGACCGTCTCGTACTCCTGGCGGAGCACCTCGTCGGCGTCAACCGCGGCCTTCAGGTAGCCCACAGCCAGCGGCATCGATTCCATGGGCATGGCCCAAACACCCTGCTGTACCAGCGCTATGCGCTTGCGGGGCATGTCTGCTTCCTTCTACCGGGTCGCGGTGGGAGTCACAGGTCAACGGCACGGTCAGCGCCGTCGCCCGCCGCCAGCCGCCACTTCCTGGCCACAGAGCCAGCGGCGCGCCCAAGATGGGCCGGAGGCGGCGGGGGCGCCGCTGCCATGCGGGTGAAGACGCGGTCGATCGCCTCGCCAAGCGACCACGCGTGCGTGTGGGGGAAAGCGGCCCATCCGGGGCAGCCGCTGCGCAGGTGCTCGAATCGCTCGAAGGTGCTGGCAGTCCACTGTTCTGTGCGCGGATGGCGGTGGTGGTGGTCGTGGTGCATCGAGTCGCCCGGGAGGACGGCGATCCGCACCGGCAGGTGATAGCAGACCAGCCGCAGCCACCAGCGAATCCAGGCCGCGACCCGCCGGGCGACTGGCAGGCCGCGGTCTGGCGCCGGGTCAAGCAGGAATCGTGACTGCTGCAGGAGCGCGAGGCGGACCCGCGCGGGCTCGTCAAGGAGCGTTCCCCAGTGGTGCTCGCTGAACGTGCCGATCAACCCGGTGATGTTGAAGACGACGAACATCGGGATCACGTACACCAGCAGGAGCGATGCGGTGAAGTGGAACCAGACCGCCGCGAAGACCAGTCCGGCGGTGAGGCTCCACACGAATCCCTTGCGGAGCCAGGGCGTGCCGCGCTGCCAGTCCCACAGCCGGTAGCGCGCGTAGGCGAGATAGGAGAACGGGGAGAAGATGAGCCACGCCAGTCGTCGGTAGTAGTACCGCTTCGGCGCGCCCGGCGGGAATCCCAGCGCTAGGAACGGCGCCTCCTGGTCGTCGTAGGTGCACATCGCGCGGGTGTGGTGACTGCGCACGTGCTCTTCGTAGTAAGAGTCCAGCGAGGACGAGTACGTAAGGATCGACGAGCAGAACGCCAGCGCCCGGTTGACGCGAGCCGACGCGAAGAGGTTGCCGTGGGTGGCGTGGTGGAAGATGATGAACAGCGCCCAGGACCGGCCCGCCAGCAGGAGCCACAGGATCGGCAGCAGGTACCAGAGCCCTGAGAGCAACGCCAGCTGGCTCAGGCAGATGACCGCTACGAACCCGCCGAAGGCCTCGATAGCGTAGACGAGCTTGGACCGGGTGAACAGCGGCTTCTGACCGCTATGGGGACAGCCGGACACCCAGGTCACAAGAGCTTCCAGCAGGACTGCGACCGGGCCCGGGAAGGTGTCCTGGATGGACCGGCTGACTGACTCCCGCACCTCGGTCGTCAGGTTCCTGCTCTTCTCGGCGAAGACGGAGTGCTGGTCTAAGCTCTCGCGACCCTGAGGCAGCCGATCATTGGCTTCCTCGGAAAACGGATTCCAGGAATTCTTTCCCGGCTCAATTGGGGCGTCTGTCTTCACAACCACTACGGGTCCCGATCCTTTCACTACTGTGATTAATTATTCAGGAAAAAGCTTCCGATATACAGGATGCCGGCGAAATCCATTTCCATGGTGATACGATATGTATCGACCATGGAATTCACCTGCTGCCGCAGTGTGCAGCGTTGCCGCAAGCTCATAGTCTGGATGCATTCCGTTGTCGCTAACCTGCGTGCGGAATGTCAAATTTAGAACATCGCCAACATCAACCCGAATCGCGCTATCGAAAAGCGGGAAATATACCGAAGCCCAGTTAGTCTTACCATCCAGCGCATTGATTGGTATTGCATCGCGCTCGCACCACAATTCTATCCAGGTCAGGGCGCCATCTATATAGCCTGGATGATTAATCTTTAGTTCTACGTTCGCCTCCTGATTCTCCTTGAGGTCGCCGTTGAACTCCAGGTTTTCCGCTACCTTGTTATCAGAGACAATTGCAGTTGAATCCGGATTGCTGATACGCAGCCGCACGTCAAAAGGAGCATTGTTCCAGTCGAAAATCGCGCGCAGATACCTCATCGATTCTTGCGCAAAGGCGACTGGCCGCCCTCCCATTACCTCGGCGAGACTGACACCGGCTATATGAGTTACAACGCGGTCAGGGATTATTATCCCGCCGGGATTTAGATGCCTGCGTCGGACATCTGCGAAAATAACGGCAGCGCCCTCGGCCCCGGCCATTGAGCCTATTATTTCAGCCACGCAAACATCTGCTTTAACATCGGTATCAATTTCTGTTGACGAACCCTTGAGCAAGGTAATTTTCTCTTCCAGATTCAGCTCTTTCACTCTCGCCAGCGCAATATCAAACACCTCATCCATCATCTCCATGGCCAGCACGTGATCAGCGCCACGGTCAAGGCTTTCAACAGCCCATACCAGATATTCTCCTGTCCCGATATCCAGTACCTTCTTTCCAGGGACAAGCTTTTCGAGTGCCCGCCTGAAGCTTGAGTTTCGCACCGAATCATCTACCATTAGCTGGTAGATGAAATTATCCAGGCACGACGGGTATTCCCCGTAGCTTGGCCAGAGTATGGGATAACTAGCCCCGCTTGACGTATCGGCGGAGGCGTCAACGAGAACGTTTATGCTTGAATCTGCCGTGTCCAAGTTCACGATTTCCGTCATGAACCAGTCCTCCATTTAAGTAGGATTTATCTTGTTATAATACAGGTCAAGACCAGTCAGGTCAGTGTGGTGACGGCGGACTTGACGGCGGCGTCGAGGATCTCCAGTGCCCGGTCGATGTCGCCGTCGCCGACGGTGAGCGGCGGCATGAGTTTCACGACCTCGCCGTCCGGGCCGCAGGTCTCCATCAGCAGACCCCGCTCGAACGCCGCCGCGCTGATCTGGTCGGCCATCCGCCCGCTGCCGGTCACCAACCCCTGCACCAGGCCGCGGCCACGGGTGCTCAGGCCGCCGTCGGGATAGCCGGCCACGATCTGCTCCAGGACGACGGCGACACGCTGCCCCTTGGCCCGGGTGGAGGTGGCCAGCTGGCCGTCGCTCCAGTAGACGCGCATCGCCTCGGCGCCGGTGACGAACGCCAGGTTGAACCCGCGGAAGGTGCCGTTGTGCTCCGCGGGTTTCCACACGTCCAGCTCCGGCCGGATCAGCGTGAGCGCCGTCGGCAAGCCATAACCGCTGATGCTCTTGGACAGGCACACGATGTCGGGCACGATCCCGGCGTCCTCAAAGCTGAAGAAGGCACCGGTCCGACCGCAGCCCATCTGGATGTCATCGACGATCAACACGATGCCGTGCCGCCGGCACACCGCGGCCACCCGCTGCAGCCACTCGGCACGCGCGGGGTTCACCCCGCCCTCGCCCTGCACCGTCTCCACGATGACGGCGGCCGTGCCGTCCAGGCCGCCGGCGGAGGCTGCCAGCAGACCTTCGACGTCCGCGGTGTCGCCACTGTGCCCGTCGTCGTAGGGCAACTCGACGCAGTGCGACAGCGGTATGCCCGCGCTGCGGCGCACGGCGAGATTGCCGCTCACCGACAGCGCACCCAATGTCATACCGTGGAAGGCGTTGCGGAAATACGCCAGCCACTGCCGGCCGGTGGCCTTGCGCGCCAACTTCAGCGCCGCCTCGACCGCGTTCGCGCCGGCCGGGCCGGGGAACACGACTTTGTAGTTCAGCCCGCGCGGGCCGAGGATCTTCTCCTCCAGGGTCCGCAGCAGATCCGCCCTCGCCTCCGTCCACATGTCAAGGCCGTGTGTCACACCATCCTCCTCCAGGTAGCTGATCAGCGCCTGTTTGAGGAGGGGGTTGTTGTGGCCGTAGTTGAGAGTGCCGGCTCCGGCGAAGAAGTCCAGGTATGGCGTGCCGTCCATCGCATACAGTCGGCTACCCGTCGCCCGGCCGAATACGACCGGCCAACGTCGGCTGTAGCTGCGCACCTCTGACTCACGCCGCTCGAAGATACTCACAAGGGAATCCGCCTGTCGTATTCGCGGTGGCGTTATGTGGTTGTGCTCGCTCTACAATTCTCCCATTGACCACAGCAGCGCCGCCGCAGCGGCCGACGCCTTGTGGTGCACCTGCTTCATCACGAGTGAGGTCGCGCCGATCCCGTCCAGGACGTCGGACTCGGCCTCCTGATCACGAATGGCCGGCAAGTCGTGCATGAATACCGCTTCGGCGGGTCCGCTGAAGCGCTTCATCATGCCTGTGGTGACGGCGAACGGCGCGAACAACGAATGCCAGTCCGCCTCCGGCCGCGGCGCGCCCATCGACTGCCACCGAGTGGTGTAGACAACATCGACCGGATCCGGCGACAAGGGAATGTCGTGGTGTTGACGAACGACATCCGTACCGCGTACCGCGTTCAACGACTTGATCTCCTCCGGCGAGAAGCCCGAGCCCTCCGGGCCGTACACGTCGAGGCTTTTGAACGGCAGTTTGCAGACGAGCAGCGCCAGTGCACGGGCCGTGTTGTTCACCGCACCCAGATATGCCAGGCGCAGATTCTCGATATCGCCGAAATGCTCGCGCATCGCACACAGATCGGCGATCGCCTGGGTCGGATGCTCCTCGTATGTCAGGGCGTTTATCGTCGCCGGCACGTGGGCGGCCAACTCCACCAGATGGTGTTGCGGACCGTTGGTGCGGGCCACGACCACGTCGAGATATTCGCCCAAGATCGTGCCCGTATCGCTCCACGTCTCGCCGGTGGAGGTCTGCAGGTCGGCCGCGCCCATGTGCAGCACATCGCAGCCGAGGGTCCGTGCCGCGCTCCAGAACGACACCCGGGTCCGGGTGGAAGGCGCGGTGAACACCAGGCCCACGCGCGTGCCGTCTAACCGGCCGGTGAAGTCTCGCGGCGCCAGCCCGTAGTGGTAGGCGACGTCGCCGATCGTCGTGATGTCTTCCGGTCGCAGGTCCGCCAAGCTCAGCAGGGCTCGCCGGGGTGATTGAGGGTCGGTCACGTCGGTCAGTCCAGGTAGTTTTCGAGGTTGCCGTCGCGGACCGTGTCGAGGGTGACGCAGTGGAAGCCACCGCCCAGGAGGCGGGAGTGGCGCAGCCTGCCCGGTACGACGGTGATGCCCTTGGTTTCCAGCATGCGGATCAGCTGGGTCTGGTTCTGGTCGACGATCGCCAGCCCGGGGTTGACCATCAGTAGGTTCATCCCGACCCACGGGGTGCTCAGGGTGTGCTCCAGCAGCGGCGCCGCCGGCTCCTCGATCGGCGGGCACCACAGCACGTCCCAGCCCTTCAACGGCTCCGGGATCGTCTCCCGCCGCACCCGTGCGGGGTTGAGCAGCACCAGGCCCGGGCGCAGGAAGCAGATTGTGCTGTCGATGTGCGTGCCCTGGTAGAACCCGCGCAGCGGATGCACCCGCACGTCGCCGAGCAGTCGCAGGGTGGACTGCAGCCACCGCATGCCGATCTCGTTGCCGCTGCGGGACACCTGGTAGAACACGTCGCGGCCGAGTCGCACAACATTGGCCGCCTCGAACGCCGGCTCGGCCTCACCCAGCACAGGCGAGTCGGTCTCGTCGGTGGGGAAGAGCTCGTCGCGCAACTGCGGCCGGGGTGCGGACAGCCAGTAGGCGCCGCGCTCCATGTAGTCCTGGAAGATGTCCCGCAGACCGAAGATCTCGAAGTAGCGGGCCCGCACGGGGCTCGGCACCTCGATGATCGCCGGCCCCACAATGAGGGTGAGGTCACGGGGGCAGTAGGAGGTGCGGCCCTGGCTTTGCCAACCCAGGCCGCTGTACTCCAATGAGGTGTCCACCGCCGCCGGGTGGTGCACCACGACGCCCATCTCGCGCAGGGTGCTGACCAGGTCGGCGAGGTCCTCGTTGGTCTCCTCGATCGCTTGTTTCGGGAAGCTGCCGTGCTGGAAGCCTTCCAGCTCCGAGCGGCGCAGCTCCGGGTAGCAGTTCAGCCACGCCGAGGGGTCGGTCTGTGCCGGCATTCTCGAATGCATCGCGTCGCCGACGATGATCTCACGCAGCGGGCTGAACTCGTCCCACGAATTCACCCCGGTGGCGGCGGTGGTCGGTCGGGCGTCGGTTTCGGTATCGATGATCAAGGTATCTCCGTCCGGGCCCACCATCGACCGGGCAGGTTTTGCCCCAGTTAGTTTATCAGGCGGCGGCAATGCCAGTCATCGACCGGCGTGCCTACCGCCCCACATGGTCAGTCCGTGATGCGCCCGCCCCAGCGGCGGAAGGTCACGGCGTTCGCGCTCACCATGACCCGCATAAGCCACCGGTCGGTGCCGTCGAAGCGCGCGGCGAACGGCGTGCGGCCGTGCACGACGCGCTTGTTGTCGAAGGCCAGCAGATCGCCACGCGACATCACGTGCGAGATGTGGACCTTGTCCAGGCTGGCGTGCAGCTCCTGCAGCGCGGCCGCGGCCTCGGTGTCGGCGTCGTCGATCGGGCCGATGTGATGGGTGTCGTAGACGATCTCCGGCGCCTCGTCCGACCCGGTCAGCACCCTGACCTGGCGCCGCTCCAGATCCTCGGGCAGCGTGTGCGCGGGGTCCGGCTTGAGGTGGAAGCGCTTCTGCCGCAGAGTCGCCCGGACCTCGGGCGATAGCTCGAGATCCTTCGCCTGGGCATACTGCGACGCACCCGACGGGTCGCCACGCAGGCACAACAGACCGACGAAGTCGCACCGGTCGGCGCGATAGCCGTCCTCGACGTGCCAGTCGAGCATTCCGGTGCTGCTCTGGCTGGTCTGCGTGAACTCCTTGCCCGGCACCGGAACCATGTTCTGCACAAGTCGGCCTTTGTAAAGGCTCGTGTAGGTGAACGGCTCGCCGAACAGGCTCATCACACCGGCCAGCATCACCGCGGCCGTCTGTGCCTCACCCTCGACGGCCGCGTACGGACGCTCCACGGTGGGCGGCAGATTTACGCTTTCCGGAATGAATCCGCGCAGCAGCAGCACGTCGCCACCAGGCGCGAAGCGCTTAAATTCGATAATGCGGCGGCGCAACTCGCGCGGCAAAAGCGGCGGCACCTCTAGTGCGAGATCGGCAATTTCGTCCGGCGTAAGCGTTTCGTAGTCGCCGCTTATTAATTGGCCGACCGCATTCCACAGCTCTTCGGCCTCCCGTGACTGAATCTCGGTCTCCGAATTCGCCGACTCCGCGCTTACTTTGGTAGCTCCCACTTTAAGCATCCCCCTCTCTCAGTATCTCGCCTTCCAGCACGAATGCGTATAAAGAATAACACATAAATCCGCCTAGATCAAGTCTTGAATTATCCCTTATCGATCGGCGGGATTTCGTTACCGTATCCCAGAGGCTCGCATTCTGCTGCCCCGTTCGATGAGCATTTGGGTCCCGTTGCTATTGCACGGGATCCGCGCGAGGCCACGGCCGGCGCTCGACGTCGTCCCGCCACGCGGGCCAGGGACTGGCACTCACACCAACCAATCTGCCACCCCTCAGCTCGGCCTGCAACGTTTGCACCGGCGCCGATGCGTCCACAATGGACACTTCGCGGGTACACTCCGCGCCCGCGCGGCGGGCTTCGTCATCGACCCGCCGGTCGCCGGCCGGACCAGGGTGCCCACGCCGGCGGTTCGCGCACACCGGATGGAGTCATAGAACACATATCTGCGCAGCCCACAGGTATTGTCCAACATTTGGCTCAATGCTCGAATGGGAGGATGCCACGGCTGTCACCCAACGTGTCGCTCGCCGAGCAGGTCGCCGCCCAACCGCGCTGGCGCATCAGCGCCGACGAGTTCCCGGTCGGTGCGCTGCTGCCGACCGAGCTCAAGCTCAGCCGGAAGCTCGGGATGAGCCGCGCGCGAGCGGGCCACAGCACCGCGCGACGGCGAGATCGCTTGTCTGCTACCACCGACGTTGTCAAAGGGGTGGGCAGCCACAGCTTTTTTATGTGCGGACGGCCTCGTCTTTCACCGCACGAGCAAGGCTTGCGTATCAGCAGCGCGCCTATCCGGGCGTACCAGTATTTGGGCCAGATGGCCAGCTCGCTGTTGTCGATCCTATCGGATCATATGTCCCTAAGGACCAGAAGCAAAAGTGCGGATAATTTCCGAGAACGGGCGGCTTCATCTTCTGCGAACCGGGTTCCGGCGACTGGGATATCCGCCTGTGTGGAGACAGAACGCCCCGGCACTCGCGATGCCGCTGCTATACGGTCACGGTCTGCCCGCCGAGGCCGCGCTGCTGCTTGATGAGCTGAACCAACGGGTTAAAGACGCCGATGCGGCAATTGGGCCTTCGTATCTGATGGATGAGCGGATCTACAAGCGCGCGGACGGGCTTGACAGGGTGTGGAAGCACTCGATCATGCCGCTGCTCGATGACCTGCTCTACGTCCTGGCTGGTGGCAGATCCCGGCTGCTGTTCCTGGCCGGGTATGCGAAGTACGGGCCCGCGTGGCTCGCGGAGGCCGTGCCGGTCGACCCGGCCGCTGCCTTGGTGCCTGCCGTGGCTGACGCGTTGTGGCGGCAGGCAGCTCGGGCCATCCACCGAGGGCTGTTGCCCGGCTACGTGGTGGAAGAATCCTCGACGGGTGCTTCGCGGGCGGCTGAGCAGCTGCATCGGCATCATGGCCTGCTGTTGCCGCTTGAGGTCAGGCACGACGAGTTCACCGTCGATATCGCGGAAAACCAGGTACTGCGCCGCCTGCGAACAGTTGCTCAAGGCGCCGGGAGTCGCCGACGAATCCAAGCTGATGCTCAGGCGGTTGCTGCGCGAGTTCACCGACGTCACACCCCCGGCACGGCGGACCCCATCCCAGCCTGGTCGGCGACGCGCCTGAACGCTCGCTACCATTCTGCCCTGCGGGCTGGCCGAGTTGGAACTGGAAGGCGACGTCATTCGAGCGCGCGCCGGGCGATGTCGCGATGACAGGGTTCCTGCTGGACATGCGAGTTGGGCCAGGTTAGGCTGCGACCCGATCTGGTGTGGAAGATCGCTGGCGTTCCTGTCGCAGTTGTCGATGCCAAGTACAAGTCCGAGGCACCTGCCGGTTATCCCAATGCGGACTTGTACCAGTTGCTTGCCTATTGCACCCGTGCTAGGGCTGGGACATGGACATCTCGTTTGCGCCAAGGGGGACTCCGAGCCTGCTCGACATAGGACCCGCAGATCGGGTGTGGAGATCCATTGCCACGCGCTCAACCTCGCCAGCGAGCCATTTGCCCTGCTAGACCAAATCCGCGAGTTGGTTGGCAAAATCGGCGCTTCCTGGATGAGGCCGCGTTGAACCGTTGGCACAGGTACGTTCGCGTCAGTTTGAGGGTGACGCGTCACCTTGGTGATAGTCGAGTCCTGCTATCACCCCAAAGGCCGATAGATTCCGTAGCTGCAGATGAGTGCCGTGCTCTTGCCTATCGCCAGTCACAGACACTTGCAGGCCGCTCTGATGAGCCCGAACTGCATCGTTATAGTTAGCCTCGTTTAGCTCGGTACGCCATCGACGGACTGTGCCACTCTCGTTATCGTATCCTTCGATCACGATCTCGCCAGGCCCAAGAGCACGGGATCTGTGCAACCTAACGACGAAACCATGAACGCTGACGTCTGTTCTGGGCTGCCTAGTTCGCAGAAAGTCTGCTGCATCGCCCACGACCTGCTGTTGCTCTGGGCTAATTCGCAAATTCACAGGCGCCCGCCGATTACCCGCCAGTGGAGACTGAGCGAATCTAATCTGATACGCAAAGGACTCTGATCCGCCGAGGGCGTTGAGTGCCGCAAGCTCCGTCGCGTTTGCGGCTGCCCTGCTGTTGGCCGAGTCGCCGAAGGCACTGATTGTTGAGCGCCCGATAATGACGTCATCGGCGAGTCTCTGCGCGGTCTGCGCGGCGTCTAGCATCCTATTGGCGACACGACGTCCAAATGGCTGAGCAGGGATCTTGAAGAGCGTTTCGCTAGCCGTATCCCTGGCATCATCTCTGGTTCCAGATTCAAGCTCTGTAACAAGCGGGAGTGCGAGGCTGAGCACGAAGCTTCCGGGATGAGTGGCCAGTCGCACCTTGTCTGCATACGATTCTGCCCACGGTGGACGATGTGAAGGCAGCACGGCATCAGGTAGCTCCAGCGCAGAAGCCGACGCCACCACGTAACTGTGCAACGCCGATACCGCAGAGCTTGCAAGCGACAATGGAGCCTGGCCCGGCGGAGCGTCAGGAGTCAGTAGCACCGCTACATTGTCTGCGCCACCGAAACTAATATCCTCCGCGATCTCCTCAGGCAGTCGGCGTTCGGCGTAGGCCAGCGTGCGAAGAGCCGCCAAGGCCCGGTCGGGCCAATCCTCGACGTTCTGACTGACAGGCAGTACGATTTGGAGCTTCTTGCCAGGAGCCGGGTCCTGCTGACGCCACATGCTCGTTCGCCGGTCGTCATCTTCAAGAGCCCAGCCTGTCATCTGCAGGTACCGCCCAAGAGCCGGCAACTGCGGGACGAACACAGTCCCATCATCCCTCGGCAATGTCTTGCCCCCAAACGTCTAGCTGAGGAACCGGCGTCGAGCTACGTACCCCGTGGGTGGTAAGCATCCGCTCCAGGCCCCCGCGATCAAGGGCGTTAGCCACCGGAAGCCTGACGACCTGGGTCGTCGTGTTGATTGATGCACTCCGACCTGCCAGGGAGACCCAGGCGCCGCAGCCTACAAGTAACGTTCCGCGGCGCTCTACCAGTACTCGTTCACCGTCTGATTCAAGACCTATGACCACCAAAATCCGAGGAGTCGATGCGTTCGTCTTGCGAAGCTTGTTGTATGTAGGTATGTCCAGGTCGTAGGAGTAGTAACCGTGGCTCCGGCGTAGGCCGGTTGTGGTTTTGACCTGGACGTTTACTGCCGGTCGTCCGTGCCGTTCCACTCTCCCTCAAGGATAAGATGAACGTCTGTCTTTCTCCTGTCTAGGGTAGTTGGCCGTCCCTGGAGGATTCCGCAACCTGCCGCGACGGTTCGTAGCCACATCTCGCCAAAGTCTCCTTGAAGACTGTTGTCGTCGGGCTGTGTCACGCTGAGTATCTTGCCGCCTCTTGTGCGCTAGATGCGCGCTCAACTTAGTTATGAGGCCATTCAGTTAGCAACCAAGTGCAACTATTTCGGTAGCATTCGCGACACTACGGATCGACGTGCACCGGACGCACCGCCCAGGCAGAGCCCGGCACACACGCCGGGCCTAACAGCGGTCCCGGGGGTTACAAGTTCCGTCTTGCCCTAGCGGGTGACCGTGACCTGCGCGAACGTGGCGGCGGCAGCGATTGCCGCCAGCGACGGCAGCCGGCCGCCGCTCAGGCGGGACCCGTCCCTTCTTCCCGGGAACGCGGGGCCGGCGCAGCCCGTGCAGCGCGGAGTCCTTGCGCAGCCGGGTCGTCCAGGTGACGTCCTTCCCAAGTTTCCGCAGCTCTTCCGTACGATGACCGCCATGACCACCCAGTTGTTGCCGCGCCCGGTTTTCGCGGGTCCCTGCGCTGACCCGTCGTGGAATTAGGACGCCGCCCAGACTTTCCCGCGCCTCTTGAACAGGGTGTCGTCCATGGCCACCAGGACGGGCTCCCCGGCCGGGACCAGCAGTGACACCACCAGCCTCGCCGCGGTACGCGAGTGGGCCAGGAGCGAAGGTCACGAGGTCAAGGAACGGGGCCGCATACCAGCTGAGCTGGTGGTCAAGTTCCAGGCCGCGCAGGCACCCAGCCAGGCTAGCTCGTCGTGGTCGGTCAGCTCGGTGCCGCGCCGGCAGCCGGATCGCGAAGACAAACCCTGTCGGCGCGTCCCGCATCGGACCGCGTGCCCGCTGGCCCGGCGTTACTGGCTTGCCGCGTCCCGCCGGGCGGATTCGGCGAGCCGGCTGGCGAGCGCGGCGACGAGGTCGCGGAGCTGACCGGGCCGCTGGACGGCGAACGACAGGTCGAGCGAGGCGAGCAGCGGGGGCAGCCAGTCGAGCCGTTCCGCGTGCAGCTCGACGCGGAACCAGCGGGCGGTCTGCGGGTCGGCGCCGCCCGCCGGCATTTCCTCGACGGTCGCGACGCTGGCGGGGAGCCGGGCGCGGATCTGCTCGATCGTGCCTTGGATGGTCAGGGTCACTTCATACCGGTACGGCGTCGTGGCCAGCGCGGACAGGACGTGCTGCGCCGGGTCGAAGCCGACGGGCGGCTCGAACGAGCCGGGCAGGGTCCTGGCGCCGGCGATGCGATCGAGCCGCAGCGTCCGGTCCTCGCCGATGCCGGGATCCGCGCCAGTCACGTACCAGCGGCCGGAGTGGGCGACGAGCCCGTACGGGTGCAGGGTGCGTTCGCTGCGCCGGCCGTCGCGAGCGGTGTACCGGATCGAAATCGGCCGGTGATGGTGCACTGCGTCGGCAACCGAGAGCAGGACCCCGGTGTCGGGGGCGGCCAGCTCGGCAACTGTCCGGACACCGCCGGACTGCAGCAGCTCCAGCAGGGACAGAACGCGTGCGGTCGGCCGGGCCATGGCCGCAAGCATCTCACTGATACCGGGCGGATTCTGCCCGGTATCAGTTCTAGCGTGGGGTGCGGGACGGTCCCGCTGACAAGGAGATCACCATGGAATTCGTCTCGATCCGCATCATCACCGACGACGTCGCCCGGCTTGCCGGGTTCTACGAGCGCGCCACGGGCGTCCAGGCGACCTGGCCGAACGAGAACTTCGCCGAGCTCACCACCGGCTCCGCCACTCTCGCGATCGCCAGCACCCGCACCGTCCCGCTGTTCGCTCCCGGGGCCGCCCGGCCAGCCAGCAACAGCACCGTCATCATCGAGTTCCTCGTCGACGACGTCGATGGCGTGCACCAGAACCTGGCCGGCTTCGCCGGGGACTTCGTGAACGAGCCCACCACGATGCCGTGGGGCAACCGGTCGCTGCTATTCCGCGATCCCGACGGCAACCTCATCAACTTCTTCACCCCGGTCACCCAGGCCGCCATCGACAAGTTCGCCCGCTGACGACGCCGCGCAGCCGGGCCTTCTGGGGGAGGTTGCTGGGCCGACGTGATGCTGCACCGCGACGCAGATGAGGGCGCAGGCCACGAGCCCGGCGGCGATGGCCAGCCGACCGACAATGCCGTGGTCGCGCTCACTGCCAACATCGCCAGAGTTAGCGCGACCAGTCCGGCAACTACTACCGGTAGCGCGCCGAAGCGATCAGTGAGCCGGCCGCCGAGGGTGCTGCCGCCCACCGAGGCAACGCCGAATACCAGTAGCGCCACACTGACCATGGCACCGTGGTAACCGCCGGCCCGACGCGCCGAACGGCACGCCTATGACTTGGGCGACCGTCATCCCCGCAACGACGGTGCCGAGCGCCCGGCAGCGATACTCCATCGGCGCGAGTGCGGGCGACGGTGGATGCGGCGGGCACAAGCGGTGACAAGGAGACCAGCCGAGCTTGTCGAGACGCCGAGGCTCCGGGCCACTGCTGGGAGCACGCCGCCGATCACGAAAGCGTCCGTGCCTATCGCAAACGTTCCGATAGCCAGCACGATCAGCGGGCGGTGCAGGCATTCGGGTGATGAGCGCATGGCTATGACCCCTGGCGGGCAGGCTCTGCCGTGATCACGCCGAGCTTGGCCAGGAAGCTGCGGTAGTCGGTCTGCACCCACTCCTCGGCCAGCCGGCCCTCGTCGTCGTACCTGAAGGTACCGATCACTTCCCACTCGAGGTGCTGGCCGGTGGGCTCGACCGGGCCGGTGGGCGAGTAGGTAAAGACCCCGGTGAAGTCACCGGAGAACGTGGTGCGCGCCGCCAGGAACCCGCCGTCGACGATGATCTGCTCACGGACGAGTCGCAGGCCGGCGAAAGCGGCGCGCAAGGACGCGAAGTACGCGCTCAGCTGATCGAAGCCCCGGTCACCGCCGGGCCCGTGGAAGACGTAATCCTGCGTGAAGTAGGCGCGGAGCGCGGCGTCGTCCGCACGGGCGATCGCCTGGTCGCCGATGCGGATCAGGTCGCGGGCGAGCGGGCTGTCGGAGATGAAGCCTGGCATGGGAAGCCTCTTGGTTGCTAGAATGGTAATAATGCCATGTTAGCAATAATGCTTATCAAGTAGGATGGTGCCATGACCGCAGAGGTGGTTGACCGGCAGGAGCGACGAAAGAGGCGGACCCGGCAGGCGATCCAGAAGGCCGCGCTCGAGCTCTTCGCCGAGCGCGGCTACCGCGATACCACCATCAGCGACATTGCCGAACGGGCCGAAGTCGCGCCCAGAACCGTGACGGTGCACTTCCCCGCCAAGGAGGAACTGCTGCTCGATGCCGAACCGTTTACGCTCGACAGCCTGAGCAAGCGTCTCTCGGCGCGACGACCGCACGAATCCGCGCTGGAGGCACTGCGCGACTGGATGGCAGCCACGATGACGGAGATTGACACCAGCGCGCCCGAACTGGACGGGCGCTTCTGGGAACGGCGCGCCCTGCGCGCGCACATCATCAACAACGAACCCGAGCTCCGGGGCCGCTCCCGCGCCAGCTACTACCCCTTCGAGCGCGTCCTGGCCGAGGCTATCGGCGAAGACCTCGGCCAGACCGGAAACAGCCTCATCCCGCGGATAGCGGCGCTGTCAGCCGTCGCCGGCTTGCGTGAGCTCTACGAAAGCGATGAAGCCCAGGCCCTGGCGGCTCCCCCGAGCGCCGCCGAACTCCTCACACTTGTGGACGGCGTGATTCGCTTCGTCCAAGCCGGCCTCGAAGGAGGCGAACGACCGCCACCCTGATCGACTCCCAGGCCATCCAAGTCAAAACTTCGTCGGTCAACTCGCAGTACACATCCGACGAAGAGACCAACTGAACGCGACGCTTAGGTTGCCAGTGGTCCTGCTGCGGCCATCCCGGTGGTGGCTTGCCGCTGCGGTGGCTTAGTCGGCGTGCAGGACGAAGAAAAGGAAGCACAGGAAGCGCGGCTTGGCCGCGATGTCGTCGGGGAACAGCTCGCGGGCGGCCGGGTCTGGCTCGGGCTCGCTGATGACGGAGATCCGGAAGCCGGCCGCGGTGAAGGCTTCGGACATCGCGTGCATCGGCCGGTGCCAGAAGCTCATCAGGGCGGTCTGGTTGCCGATGGTCCATTCTTCGGTCCGTTTGCTGACCCCGAAGTAGCTGGCCTTCCGCCCGGCCTCGAAATTGGAGAGCACGGTCACGAAGGGATGGTCGACGGCCACGATCAGCCGGCCGCCTGGCTTCAGCACGCGCCGCAGCTCGGCCAGTGGCCCGGTCCAGTCTTCCAGGTAGTGCAGGACCAGGCACGCGACGACATCGTCGAACGCGCCGCCGGGGAACGGCAGCGGGCTGCCCAGATCGGCGACCTGCAGGTCCGCTCCGGCGCCGAGCCGCCGCCGGGCCAGCTCCAGCATCGCGGTGCTGCTGTCGAAGCCGGTCACGATGGCGCCCCGGTCACGCAGCGCCTCGAACAGGGGACCCGACCCGCACCCGGCGTCCAGGATCCTGCGTCCGGCCACGTCCCCGGCCAGGGCCAGGATCGCCGGCCGCGCATAGTAAGCGCCGATGAGGCTGCCATCGTTGACGGCCGAGTACGCCTCAGCGAAGCTGTCGTAGTCATTGACCCTGGCAGAGCCTGCGGGCACAGCGTCCTCGGCGACAAGGCGGGTTACCACGACGGGGCCATTTTGGGGATTGCCAGACATGCGGTCCATGCTGGCATGCCCCGATGCGGACGGCCACCGGAACCAGATGCGCTCTGCGTCCCGTGCGGCCAGAACGGCGGCCACGAACAAGTCCCGCACCGGACAGCAGCCACGCGAAGTAACCGAGATGTCCGCCACCGGCAAATCGGCATAGCCGTCGCTGGCAGGCTCATCGAACCGTACCAGTACCCCGCTTCGCCTCCACTCGTCAACTGCTCACCACCGATCGAGGCGGCGACGTCGACCTGTCCACGAGGAGTTCGTGACCAGGGCGCTCGGTGACTCGCTGGCCGGCGGATACGGGGGGCGGGTCGTGCCTCAGGACTGGAACCCGTTCGACGAGTCGGGCCGAGTCCGATTGCGGCCGGATCTCGTGTGGAAGGTCTCCGGCGTTCCCGCTGCACGGGCATCTCGTCTACGCCAAGGGTGACGGCGAGGCTATGAGGCACGTGCTGCGGCGGTCGGGGGTCGAGATTTGCTGTCACGCATTGGATCTTGCCGCCGAGCCAACGGCTGTGCTGCGTCAGATCAGTGAGCTGGCGGATGAGATCGCCGCGCTCTCGCCGATGCGGTGAACCGTGCCCGAACATGAGGATTGGCGCACCTGAGGCACCTCATCGGATCCGAACTGCGACTGGGTTACGCAATTTCCACTATGTCGTTACTTGGGCGTCGCCGCACTGTTGCTTTCGGGTTCCGGCTCGGCAGCAGACTCAGGTGTAATTCGTAGAAGGCTAATATGCGTCGATGAGGGCTGGAGGAGTTCACGTGGGCGGAAGGCCGGAATTCGAGCCCGGGAGCACATCGGACAGGCCGATCGGCCGGCGCGGGGTGCTGAAGGCAGGGCTCGCGGTTGGCGCGGTTGCCAGCACCGGGGCGTGGCGGATGGCGCCGGGGAGAGGCCATCGGGTGCGCCAGCCGGGATCGCTGCCGTACCCGCACCTACCCGCAGGCACTGACACGCTTCCGCAGATCGAGCACATCGTGGTCCTCATGATGGAGAATCACTCCTACGACAACCGGATTGGCATGCTGTTCCGGCGCGGCGCGGACGGCTTCCGGATCGGCCGCGATGGCTTGCCGACCGCGACTAACCCTTACCCCGACGGGCGGATTCAGCACGCATTCCGGATGCCGACTAGCTGCCAGCTGCAGTCGCAGCCTAGCCAGGAGTGGACAGCCAGCCATAACGCCTATAACAACGGGCGGATGGACGGTTTCGTCAGTACCCCGATCGACCCGCTCACTACCGAGATCGTCGGCGGCGTGGCCATGGGCTTCTGGCAGGCAGAGGATCAACCGTTCTATTACTCCTTGTACCGGCACTTCCCAATTGCCGACCGCTACTTCGCCTCCGTGCTTGGCCAGACCTTCCCGAACCGGCGGTATCTGCTGGCGGCGACCTCGATCGGGCAGATCAACGACACCACGCCGGCGCTTACCGACTACCCCGCGAACGGCACGATCTTCGATCAGCTCGACGCGCACGGGATCACCTGGAAGGACTACTTCACCACCACGCCTTCTGTCGAGCTGTTCCCACCGCTCTTTTTCAAGAACAACGGCACGAAGGTGGTCCCCATCGCTGACTTCTTCACCGATGCGGCGGCTGGGACATTGCCTGGCTACAGCCTGGTCGAGCCGGACTACGGCGATCAATCCGAGGAGAACCCGCAGAACATCGCGGTGGGCGAGGAGTTCGCGGCGAGCGTGGTCAACGCGCTGGTCAACGGCCCGGCATGGGACCGGACGGCACTGCTGCTCACCTACGACGAAGCCGGCGGCTATTTCGACCACGTGCCGCCGCCCGCCGCCATCCCGCCGGACAGCATCGGACCCACGCTGGTAGCAGGCGAGAGCGGCTTCGACGGGTTCGCCAGGTACGGCTTCAGGGTGCCCTTCGCGCTCATCTCGCCTTGGGCGCGACGCGAATACGTGTCCCATGAGGTCTTCGACCACACCAGCATCCTGAAGCTCGTCGAATCAAAGTGGAATCTGCCCGCTCTTACCTTCCGGGACGCGAACGCGGCACCGATGCTGGACATGCTGGATCTTCACCGCCCCTCATTCGCCGAGCCGCCGAAGTTCGCTGAGCCCCTTGCGGTGGCTGACCCATCGGCCTTGAGCTGCAGCATGACCGGCCCGGGCACGATCCCGCCCCCAGGTTCGATAACCGGCTGAGCGACGCCGGCTCCAGCGCCACCGGGGTCTGGGCCGTCATAGAGTCAGCTCCATAGCAGTGCAAGTCCGTCACCGAAACTAGCCCGTGAAGGGCTCGAGAATGTGGCTGAAGTCCCAGGCGTTCTGGGTGATACCCGAGCACGTGTTGCTATCGACGGAGCCCGGGCAGCCGCCGTTGTCACGCTGGATCGCCCAGATCGAAAGGAAGTTCAAGTTGTTGGCCTGGGCGAAGTTCAGCATTGTCGTCGCGTCGGCTTCTGAGGTGACCTCGTTCTTCTGCTTGCGGTCGTCGATGCCGGGCAGCAGCGTCATCCCTTCCATCGCATAGGCCTGCTGCGAGGTTACGCCGAAGATGGATTGCAACTGGGTGTTGGTGTTGGTCGCGGCGTTGATCGCCGCCTGGCCCATCTCGACCGTGCCCTCTTTGGCGAGGAAGTAGTCGAAGACCATGATATTGACGGTGGTGACCTTGACCCCGTTGGCGACGGCGTTCTGGAGCACGGCCTCCCCGTTGGGGTCGAGGCCGGCCTGCTCGACCGGAATCGTGTACGAGACCTGGAGCGGGATCGGCGGATTCTGCGCGGCTGCCCACGCCTGCGTCAGCGCCAGAGCCTGATTCCGTCGGTTGATGCCGGCGGTGTTGTTCAGCGAACTGGACTCCACGTCCATGTCCAGCCTGGTCACCCCAAGCGTGGTGATCACCGACTCGTAGTCGGCCGCGATTGAGCTGACATTCGTGCACGCATCGGCGATCTCGGTGCCGCCGTGGTCGGCGCTGAAGCCACCGAATGTCGGTATCACGTCACCGCCGAGTGCCCGCAGCGAGGCGATGTCAGAGTTGTAGAAGCTCAGCGGCTGGCTTGAGTTGCTGTTCCAGTTGATGGAGCACGAACTCTTCCCTGTCGCCTGCAGGAACGCCAGCGAGAAGTACCTGGCGCCCGATGCCTGCGCGGTGGCGGTGAGGCTCGCGGTATTCGGAGCCAGGTAGGTCTCGTAGTAGGGCGCATACACGTGCGCTGGCAGCGGCGTGAAGGCAGCGTAGGCCGGCGTCACGCCCAGCCCGGTCACGCCAAGCACGGGCACTGCCGCTGCGACCATCCAGTACAGATAACGACGCTTCACTGTGCCTGCGCCTCCTTAGCCGGCGACGTTCTGGGTGGCGGTGTTCCAGCCGGACACGCTGATCACTGGAGCCAACCCATTGAGATCTGACGAGTTCCAGGTCACGACGATGGACTGGGATTCGCCGGGGAACAGCGTGATGTCATTGTTCTGCCAGATCGAGGACTGCAGTTCGTTGTCGCCCGCGGCTGGCGTGGTGCCGGTACCGCGCCGCACATCGGCTCGCAGCAGGAACGCCACCGAGCTCGAGTTGTTGGTGATCGTGACGGTAGTGGCCCGGTCGGCACTATTCGGCCCCGACTGCGTGGCCGTAGAAGCCGTCACCGCGATCGAGGACGACGGGATCGTCGCCAGCGACCGCAGGCCGGTGAGGTTCGCGTAGGTGGAGATCACGCCCACCGGCTTGCCGAGCGACTTGTTCCAGTTCGTGGCGTCCTTCGTAGTGGACAGCCAGTAGGCGTTGCGGTCGATCAGCGTCCCGTTCTGCCGGAGCTGCAGTTCGACGAAATACGTCGTGCCTGCTGGCGTTGTCGGCACCTTCGGTGTCAGCACGCTGGTCATGACCTGCTGGCTGGTCAGGCTGATGTTGCTCGCGGTCTGGTCGTCGGTCACCGTCCCAGATAGGTTGTAGACCTTCGACTCGACCGACAGGCCTGACTGGGTGGTGTTGGTCAGGTTGTCGAGCGTGACCTTGCCGTTGTCGAGCGCGTAGAGGGCGTGCAGCGGCCGGTTGGCCTCCTGCCCGCCGAAATAGCTGCCGGCCTGGTCGCCGTCGAAGTTCCACAGGAACCACAGCAGGCTCGGCCAGCCCTTGTTCATCTGCCAGTAGATCGTCCCCGTTGACGGCAGCGGGGTGTTGTTCGCGTGGTCGATGTACGCCTCGTACTGCGCCCTGACGCCCTCGTAGTTCTGGGCCTGAGCCTCCTCGACGTACTGGGCCAGGCTCGTCGGAGTGCCGTACCTGGCATCAAGCGCGGCGTCGAAATGGCAGAGCGTGCCGAATGAGTAGCCGGTCGTGCAGCGAGTCTCGTAGTTGGCGTGGTACTGGTTAGCCTTGCTGCTCTGCCACAGATTGGACAGATCGCTGGCCGACATGAACCGGTTCAGCGAGTCGAAGGTCGAAATCGTGTCGCCGGCGCTCTCCTCACTGTCATAGCCCCAGGCCGCGCCCGCGTTGGTCACCGTCGAGTCGCTGCCCAGGTGCGTGGTGTCGTACCAGTAGTTCGGTGGCACCCAGTCGTAGGGACCTTCCTTCTCGCCAGAGACGCCCAGCGTCGTGGTCGACTTGTACTCGGCCGACGCGATAAGCGGGGTCTGCGGCCAGAAGTCAGCGGCCTGGAAGCCGGTCTCCGACACCGACTCCTGCTGGCTGCTTGGCTGGTTGTCCGACCACTGGAAGCTGAACACGCTCGGGTGGTTGCGCAGGTTCGTCCCGATGGTCTGGGCCGAGTTCTGCAGGATGTTCAGCTGCGCCTGAGTCAGCGTGCCGCCGACCTCCCAGGCGTCACAGCACTGGAAACCGCCGTTGACCAGGATGCCGGCGGCGTCCATCTGCTGGAACCAATCGGCCGGCATGATGTGGCCCTCGAGCCTGATCGCGTTGAGGCCCATGCTCTTCATAATGGCGATCTGCTTGGCGGTGTCCGCCGCGGAATAGTGCAGGAACAGGTTCGGTGACCAGCCACCACCGCGAATCACGATGGGCACGCCGTTAATCTTGAAAGCCCTCGCGCCGCTCGGCTCAATCGAATTCGACCCCACCAGCGAGGAGGTTACTGTCCTGATGCCGAAGGTCTCGCTGGTCGAGTTGTACTGGGTGGTCCCCTGCGCGACCGAGACACCGAGGGTGTATAGCGGCTGCGTTCCAAGCTGATACGGCCACCAGACCTGCGGGCTCGTGATGGTCAGGGACGGGAAGCTGCTCGGCGTGAATGACACCGTCTGGGTCGTGCTGGCAGGCACGCTGGCGTTCTGGCTGACCGTAATCGGCGTTCCGCCGCCCGGCGGAGTGATGGTCGCGGTGACCGTGGCCGTCTGCGCTGTCGTGGTGTAGTTGGTGACGTCGGTCTTTACGGTCAGGGCAGCGCTTGAGAGGTTAGCCGTGTCGTTCTGGTTGACGTGGCTGTTGCCGACCCCGAGCGTCCCATCGACCTGAAGCTGGACAGGGAACTGGATGCCGGTGTTGTTGTCAGGCGGTATCTGGGTCCAGTCCACGTTGTCAACGGTGAACATCGAGGTCGGGTCGTTCGGATTGATCTCGATCGCGAGCGAGTTAGTGCCGGAGACGACCAGGCTGCTGATGTTGAAGGTGAACTTGGTGTACGCGCCCGTCACCGTCGATGATGTGGCCACCTCGGTACCGTTCACCCAGACATTGGCCGAGCCGATTGCGCCGTTGACGACCAGCGTGGCGGTCTGGCCCGCCGCTAGGTTCGGCGTGAAGTCCGTGCGCCACCACCAGGGCACGTCGAACTGGCTGGTGGTGACAGGGCCGATCTTGCTCATGGACCCGTAGCACAGTTCGATGTTGCTGGAGAAGTAAACGCTGTTCGGGCCGCCCGTGCTCTGGTTGACCGGCTGCAGCGCGGTGTCGCCAGGGCACTTGCCGTTCTGCGCGAGCGCCTCGACCTCTGTGCCAGGCGCGCCCGCGTCATCGTTGGCGACCGGCAGCCAGGTCGAGGTGCTGAAGCCGGGCGTAGAGATCTGTGCGCCTGTCGCTGACGTGTTAGCGCTGCTCAGCACGGACCAGCCCGTCGCGCCGAGATCGGTGATGTCGCTCGCGCCTGTACTCGGCGCGACGGTCAGCGCCGCCGCGCGAGCGGGCGCGGCGGGCCGGCGTGGTCCGGCGTACGCCGTGATCGCCGTTGTGAGGGACGCCAGGGATGCCATAACCAGCACTGCGGCGGCTGCCAGTGCCGGGCCGGAACGTATCGAAGATCTCATGGTCCGACTCCCAGCTGGGGATGCCGCCCGTCGGGGCATAGATGTGGCGGTCGGATTATTTGTATGCCTGTCTTACATATGTGTCAATGGCCATCTGACCGTCCAGGCAATGGCGGTTCGCGGCTGCGGGTCAGGCCTGGATCTGCGCCAGCACGTCGTCCCTGGCCCGGTCCAGGCCGGCGGCGAGGCCGCCGAGAACAACGGCGTCCCTGCCGAGCATCGACATCTCTACCGGGGGCGGAGAGAGCGCGAGCAGGTCGCCAAGTAGCCGCTTGGTCGGATCGAGCAGCAGGTCGGCGTTGCCGCCAACGCCGCCGCCTATGACGATCAGGCCAGGGTCGAGCACTGCGATGACGGCCGCCAGCGCGCGCGCTAGGTGACCGGCCTCGTCGTGCACCACGCGGATCGCCGCCTGATCCCCCGACCTGGCCGCGTCGAACACCTGCTCAGCCGATGCGGCGGTCATGCCGAGCCGTCTGGCCGCTGACAGCACGCCGTCCGCCGAGGCGGCGGTCTCAAGTATCCCGTGCTGCCTGACATCGGGTGCCGACAGCTGTCCGTGCCCGTCGCCCACCGGCAGGTACGAGATCTCGCCAGCCCGGCCGCTCGACCCGCGATAGAGGTCGCCGCCGATCACGATGCCCATTCCGATACCGGTGCCGACGGAGACGAAGACGAAATTCCGGGCGCCAGCGCCAGCGCCGTGTTCTTGCTCGGCCACCGTAGCCAGGTTGACGTCGTTGTCGATGGAGAACCTGGGTCCAAGCCTGGCCCTGAGCGCGGCGACCGAGCCCGGCTCCTCCCAGCCGGGGAGATTCGGCGCGGCCATGATCCGGTCGGCGTCGGGCTCATAGATGCCGGGGAACCCGAGCACGGTGTGGGTGATGTCGTCGAGCGCGACCCCGGCGTCGGCGGCCGTGGCCCGCGCCAGCTCGCCGATCTGGTCGGCAAGCGCCGAAGCGGCGAGCGCCCGCACCCGGTGATCGGCCTTGGCGGTGACCGTGCCAGACAGGTCGGCGACCGCCAGCCTTATCCAGGACGCACCGACATCGACGGCCATTGCCCGTCCGGCGTCGGGGCGGATCTCGTAGAGCCTCGGCGCCCTGCCGACCTGGCCTACCCGGTGGCCGACCTGGCTGATCAAGCCGGCACGCTCCAGGCTGCCGAAGGCCAGCCCGATCGTGACCTTGGACAGGCCGGTCGCGGCGACGAGCTGCGAGGCTGACGCGGTTCCAAGCCGCCTGATCTGCTCGTAGACCGCGCGTTCGTTGATAACCCGGACGACGGCCGTTGTCGTGGCGACAGTGGTGTTCGCGACAGAGCCGAGTGGCGAAGACTTGTTCACTGTCTCCTCCTCGTCTCGCCCTGTACCTAATCCCGGCAGGTCACGCTGATCTTACGGGCCGGGGGGACGGAGAACCGCGTCCGGCCGCCGCTGTGCAACCGGTGCGCGCTCCCCCATGCCGGTGTTACGCCTGGGCGATTGAGTTGCCTGAACCTTGAATCGCTTCCCCGTGCCGCAAAGGTCAGCCCAGAAAGCTCAGCCTAGAAAGCAAGGAAAGCGCCAGGGGCAATTTTTCACCCATCAATTTGAAAGAATGGCCGTGAGGCGGCTGGCCCTTCTAGGCCGGCCAAGGCGGGACCGAGGACTGATTCACGGTAGCGTGCTGTTGTTGCTGATGCTTACGCTCAAGGGAGCAAGTGCATGATTGGCCTTAGGCAGGCGGCGGTTGTGGCCTTGTCGGCTGGCCTCGGCCTGACTTCAGGAACCGCCGGTCCGCATGTCAGCGCGTGTACCGGCAGTGGCGCATCGTCCATCACGTTGGCCTTAAGGTAAAGAACTACTGGTGGCCCGGTGCTCTGGTCGCGCCGGGCCGCGATCAGGCTTGGGCGCTTGGCTTGACCTTGCGGTCCGGGCATATCGCGGGTGACTTTCTTGAGCACTGGAACGGCCGGGACTGGCGGCGGACCGCCATGCCAGGTGCCAGCCTGAGGGCGGTTACCGTAGCCGCATCGAGCCCTGGCAACGTTTGGCTGCTGAGCGAGGCGAACAGGGCGTTTGTGTGGGATGGCCGGCGCTGGGCGCGTGCCCAGGGCACGCGCGGCATGTCGATGAGCGATCCGGTCGTTCTCGGCCCGTCAGATGTATGGACCGTCTGGACTGCCCCGGCTTCCTTGATACCATGAGCCCCAACCTTCCCAGAGGTCACAGCCTCCAAGGAAGCCGGGGCAGTCCAGTCTCAGGTACGCCGATACGTGAAGCCAGCTTCGCCTTTGGCACCAGATACATGCACGACCTGCCGAGCCGCCGGTTCACGATGCCACCCGAGGAAATCCTGCTCGTCAACCCCAACACCGGAACCTCGCCGGTCTTCAGATCCCGCCGCGACGCAGAAATCACCATCGGCATTTACCGGCGAGTCCCGGTGCTCTGGCGCGAAACGCCCGATGGGAACATCTGGGATCTAGCTTTCATGCAGGGCCTCTACAATATGGCCAGCGACTCTGACCTGTTCCATACCGCCGACGACTTGGAAGCTGACGGCTGGACGCTCATGGGGAACGTGTTCACTAATGAGTCGAGGCGGATGCTGCCGCTGTATGAGGCGAAGATGATCCACTTCTTTGACCACCGCTACGGCACCTATAAGGATCAGACCGAAGCTCAGGCCAACATGGGCACGCTGCCAAGGCTCAGCCCAGCCCAGCCCAGCACGACAACCCAGACTTCGTCCTCCAGCCGCGTTACTGGATGCAAGAATTCGACACCCTCGACAAGCAGCGCTCCAAACCAGGCAAGCCCGTCTATCATCATGGCGTCGATTCGCGCCTCAACTCGCGCCACTGGGACAAGGGCTGGCTCCTAGGCTGGCGCGACATCTGCCGCAGCACCGACGAGCGAACGTTGATCTGCGGCACCATCCCACGGATAGCAGTCGGACACAAGTCTCCTCTTGCTTTCGTGCCGCTGCACGCCGAATTGCTCTACGCAAACCTGTCCAGCTTGATGCTAGATTACGTAGTTCGCCAGAAGATTTCTGGTACATCGATGACCTATTTTGTGGTTAAACAACTTCCCATTATTACACCCGCTCACTATGACTATCCGGTCGCATGGCTCAACCACGAACAGCTGATTCCGTGGATCCGCCAGCGTGTAATTGAGCTGTCCTACACTGCCTGGGATATGGAAGCCTTTGCGAGGGATCTGGGAGACGGCGGGGCGCCGTTCAGATGGAACGATGAACGACGAACGCTCATGCGGGCTGAGCTTGATGCGGCTTACTTTCACCTGTACGGGCTAGAGCACGGTGAGGTCGAGCATGTGATGAACTCGTTCGAGGCGTTGCGACGCCGCGAGGAGCGGCAACTGGGCGAGTTCCGCACCATGCGCCTGATCTTGGAGCGGTACGACGCGATGACGCAGGCCGCTCAGACCGGCACCGAGTATCAGACGCTCCTCGATCCTCCACCTGGGCACGGAACCCGTCACGCACCCAGGCTCGCGCGATCCTGACACGCGAATGCGCGCCTACTGTGGAGAGCGGGTTCAACGACTCGACCGCTCGCCAGACAAGCTGTTGAAATTTGCATCATATTACATAGATTTGTTTGGCGAGTCGGTCAGGGCGTCCAGGGCCGCTCAGCAGGAGAATGCCATTAAAGCGAGCATCTCAGGAGTTGAGCAGCTTGACGATGATGTGGCACGCCGTAGGTTTTGGCATCAAATGCTTCATGTGCTCGTCGCACGATAACGTGCTGATGGATGGAGCTCATGGGAGGTGAGCCGTGGAACTGAGGCTGGTGCCAGTCAACGCGGTGCTCGATCTTGCTCTCTTGGACGGGCTCAATCCGGCGCCTCTCGCGGACGAAGGGTGGCAGATCGTCGGACTGGAGATACCGGTCATCACGAGATCCGGCACTGTTGTCTGCGATGTGGTGATGTTCAACCCGACCATCGGCAGCTTGCTCGCTGTAGAGGCCAAGTCCGGCGCGAACATCGAACCTGACCAGGCCCGCAAGCTGGCCGAGATTGATCCGCATGACCTAGTGATCGCGGGCGGAATAACTATACCGAGACCTGTTCCGCTCCGTTGCGAACCGCTGATTGTCTGCCTGGGTGAGAGAGTTCCGCGCATTATTCATGGCTTGGATGCGATCGGGCTGACCGTTCCTGTGCTAGCGGTCGATGCGACTGCAGCAAGACTGGTCGATGTGAAGGCAGCCAGCCCGGAGCTTTCCACCGCGCTTGGCAGGACGATTACCTGGGTGTACCCGGTCGCTACGATCATTCGGTTTGATCATCAGTCGCCAGACAATGCCTTCGACCAGCCTGTCCGCGCTGAGCTGGTCTCGGAAATGGCCAGGGGCCGCACGGCTGTCACGGTCAGGGCGCTTGCCGAGCAGGTTACGTCGCACTTCGCGGTATACGGCCGCCGGGCACAAGGCCAGCTCGTCAAGAAGGTGCAGGGCGCTGCCCGTCGGGCTGCGGAGGCCGATCCGGACAGATTCGTGTTCCAACCGAGTACGGGGAGCACGGATGCGAGGATCTTGATCGTGAGGTCACCCGAGCTTGTCGACCGCCGGGGCCGCACGCAGAGCTACCAGGCTGTATTCGGAGAGCGGGGAGGCCGCAAGCGTGCCGTAACAGCGGCGCCGGAGCAGTTGGATCTATTCAGCGTGCTGGACGAAGCGGAACGTGCAAGTTCCGAAGATGTGTACGAAAATGGTGGTGATAGCGCTGACGATGCGGTCAGTCAGGATGGAGGTGGGGCGTGATGATGACCAGGGCCGATCTCGCCCGGCGTGTACCCCTCGACGGCGCTGCGCCGGCCAAGAGCTTTGTGCTTGAGGTGCACACGGATGATCCACCCGGCTACCTGAGTGACATCGCCGGTGCAGGCAATGTCGAAGCTACTCAGGACGCGTATTTGTCGAGAGTGTTCGTAGCTCCCGATGGCGAGTTCTGGGTCGATCGCCTGCAGGAACGTTTCTGGGTATTTCACACGATCATGCCGAGCCTCATGGCTGCGACGTGGCTTGCCGACAAGGTCCAGTCGCGGCGAGATACCGACTGGATGTGGCTTCCGTCTGGCCATCTTCGGTACATTGCGCCCAGCTCGGTGTCACACCAGGTACGCGCCGACTTCGACGGCACCCGCCTCGTGGCAACTGATGACGCCGCAAGCGATCTGCGCGTGCAACTAACCGGCTCGCATGCGGAACGATTGCTGGATCTCATCTCCGCGGTACCCGAGTACCGAGCCTCGGTCAGTTTCAGCAGTGTCGAAGTGCATCTCAGCGACCCGGAGTTTGGTCTTCTTCGTGAAGCGGTGAAGCGTTCTGGCCTGTTCGCGGTCCGTGGCGACGACTTCGCCTACCACGCTCAATTTGTGCGTTCCGCTGTTACTCGTTACGCACGCTTCGTCGAGTCGGTTGAGGACATGGCGTTCGCCTTCGGGCCTATTTCTCCGGGCGACGAGCAGACGGGACCCGGCACTCCGCTCGATGGCGACTACGCCGGTGCCTCGTTCACCGGGACGCCGATCGGGATCAAGTTCTCACGGCAGATCGCGGACCTGCGGGCATTCTGTGATGAGGTCTTCAGCTCCCGAGCGCCGTTCCGGCTGTGGGGCCAGCCGGAACGGCGCGACAGCACGATCGTCGTGGACGCAGTGGACTTGCACATCGGCCGGCGGTTCGTGGCGGAGGTTGGAGGCGACTGGATGCGGCTGTACTTGCAGGCCGGCACCTGCGGCAACACTGTCGCCCGGCTAGTTAGCAATCTGCAAACGAAATTCGATGGCGCCTTGTCGCTGACCCATCCCGGTCTTGAGGCGGCCGCAACGCTTCGACCTCGGGCGGACCTTCGGACGTGAGATCTTGATGAAATCGAGATGAGGCGCGCGCCAGGCTGATGTACGCCGACGAGACGCCAGCGCAGAGGGACGCGTCACCAACGGGTCAGGAGTGAGAGCGGGATTAGGTTGGGGGCATGAGTCAATTAGTCGACGAGTCGCAATCCGATCAGGTCAGGTATCCGCTGGTCATCTGGGAGACGCTGCAAGTGTTGCGCGATGCGATCGCGCCGGTGCCTCGCCGTGAGCTCATCGACGAGATTCGCGTGCGATTGCGGCCGACAGCGTATGAAGATGGCCAGAACAACAGCGGCAGAGTCCGGTGGGTGGTGGCGCTCAACTTTCAGAGCGGTGACGCCACGACGATCGGCTGGATGACTAAACGCGATGGTTGGTCGATCACGCTCGAAGGCCGGGAAGCCCTACAGCGATACTCGACGCCGCAGTTGCTGCTCGCGGAGCTGAAGCGGCGCTATCGCTTTGTCGATAGGCAGCGCAAGCAAGCGCAGGAGTCGCTGGGTGAGGTCCAACAGTTCATCACGAGCGCCTTGGAACTTGTGCGAACTGGGACCTGGACCGCGCAGGATGATCTGGCCGAGTTGGCGGGTACCTCGCACAATGCGGTCGCTCATTTCCTGGCGAGCTGGCAGGTCAGACTGCAGAACGCATACAGGGTGCTGAATTCCGATGGGAGCGTGCCCGACGAAGGCATGCTCAACGCTGCCTATCGCGGCACAGACGTGCGTGCCCGGCTGGCCGAGGAAGGGGTTGAATTCGACAGGCACGGGCTGGCCGCGCAGGATCAGCGGCTCACGGCCGACACGCTCAAGGATCTGCTGGACGCCGAGCACGGAGATGACACTGAGTGGCAGCCGCCGTTGCGGCAGGCGTGGATGGTGCGCGGGTCGAATGTGGACGGGTACAACCTGGTGCCGCAGTGGATCAAGGATGGGTTCGTCTCGCTCAACGCGTCGCCGCTCGGACAGGTTGACCCCGAGGTGTCGCTTGGCGAGTTGCGTGAGCAGGTGGAGGCTAAGTACCAGCACAAGTCTTATGCCTACCGGGCGCAGCGGCTTGAGGAGTTCGACCGGTTCCTGCGGCGGATGCAGCCGGGCAATCTGGTGCTGACCACGATGAGCGGCCGGATCTACCTCGGCGAGGTCGCGAGCCCGCCGTACTTCACCGACTCTCCTGACGGCTTGTCGAACCTGCGACGGAATGTCGCCTGGCACGACTCACAGCGGCATATCGAGGCCGCTTCGCTTGAGCCACCCGTGCCGGCGCTCTTGCAGAGCCAGGCCTATGTCGTCGATCTGACTGAGGCTTACGGTCAGCTCGCTGGATTTGTTCCCTATGAAAAATTGACTGCGGAACTGCCGGCTGCCGTTCCCGTATCACCGCCGAGAGAGCTCGCCTTTTATCCGGTGACGGATGGGCTGGCTGAGGAGTTGCTGCTCGACCAGGGGGAGCTTGAGAACATCGCCGAGCTGCTGTGGGAGCGCCGGCAGATCGTGCTGTACGGGCCGCCGGGGACGGGGAAGACGTGGCTGGCCAGGAAGCTCGCGCAGCATCTGACCGACGAGGGCGCGGTCAAGCTGGTGCAGTTCCATCCTTCGTATACCTATGAGGACTTCTTTGAGGGGTTCAGGCCCGAGCCTGGTGGCGGCGGGACGCTGACGTTCAGCTTGCGGGCGGGGCCGTTCCGCGACTTCGCCGAGGTCGCTGCCGACAACCCGGCTACCCCGTACATCTTGATCATCGATGAGATCAACCGGGCCAATCTGGCCAAGGTATTCGGGGAGCTGTATTTCCTGCTCGAGTACCGGGACCAGCCGGTCAGTCTGCAGTACTCGCCTGAGCGGGAGTTCACGCTGCCGCAGAACCTGTTCATCATCGGCACGATGAACACCGCTGACCGGTCGATCGCCAGGATCGACGCGGCGATGCGGCGGCGGTTCGCGTTCGTCGAGCTTGACCCTCGGGTGCCGCCCGTGCACGGGCTGCTGGGACGGTGGCTGGCCAGGCACGGGCTGCCCGGCGACGCGGCGCTGCTGCTGGAGGAGCTGAACGAGCGGATCGCGGACGGCGAGGCTGCGATCGGGCCGTCTTACCTGATGGACGAGCGGATCTACCAACGGGCCGACGGGCTTGACCGGGTGTGGCGGTACTCGATCATGCCGCTGCTTGATGACCTGTTCTACGGCGCGGACGATCTCAGCGAGCGGTACGGGCTTGCCAGCCTGCGGGCCGGGATCGCGCAGCTGGCGGCTGTCGGCGGCATGCCTGACGAGCCGTGACCAGGATCGAGATAGCCGAGACAGGACCCGGGATCAGCGTGCCTCTCAGCAATGAGCTTGGCGTGCTGCTCGCCCGGTCCGGCGTGGTCAACGCGGTTCCTTCGGCCTATGCGCGCGGGTGCTGGCAGGTCAGCGCGGCCGGGAAGATCGGCGCAGCGCGGATCGGCGGCGCCGACATTTACATCAGGCCGAAGCTGCCGATCGCCCGGTTGCTGTTCCTGGCCGGGTACGCCTCGCACGGCCTGGCGTGGCGGCCCGAGAACGTGCCGGTCGAGCAGGCCGCTGACCTCGTGCCTGTCGTGGCCGATGCGCTGTGGCGGCAGGTCGCGAGGGCCATCCATCAAGGGCTGCTGCCCGGATACGTGGTCGTGGAGGAATCCTCACCAGTGCTGCGCGGACGGCTGCGGGAGGCCGAGCAACTGCGCCGGCATCACGGCCTGCCGTTGCCGCTTGAGGTCAGGCACGACGAATTCACCACCGACATCGCCGAGAACCAGATCTTGCGGGCAGCGTGCGAGCGGGTCCTGGGCGTGCCCGGAGTGGCTGGTGAGTCCATGCTGATGCTCAGGCGGCTGCTGCGCGAGTTCGCCGATGTCACGCCGCTGGCCAGGCGCTACCCCGTGCCTGGCTGGCAGCCCACCCGGCTCAATGCCCGTTACCATCAGGCGCTGCGGCTGGCCGAGCTTGTGCTGCGGGCCACATCGTTCGAGCATGGGCCGGGCGATGTCGCGGTGACCGGGTTCCTGATCGACATGCCGGTTCTCTTCGAGGAGTTCGTGACCAGGGCGCTCGGTGACGCGCTGGCGGGCGGATACGGGGGGCGGGTTGTGCCTCAGGACTGGAACCCGTTCGACGAGTCGGGGCGAGTCCGCTTGCGGCCGGATCTGGTGTGGAGGGTCTCCGGCGTCCCCGCCGCCGTGATCGACGCCAAGTACAAGGCGCAGGCGCCTGCCGGGTATCCCCACGCTGATCTGTACCAGTTGCTCGCCTACTGCACGGTGCTCGGGCTAAGGCACGGGCATCTCGTCTACGCCAAGGGCGATGCTGAACCTGCTCGGCATGCGGTGCGCGGGGCTGGCACAGAGATCCATTGCCATGCACTTGATCTGTCTGCCAATCCGGTGGATCTGCTCGGCGAGATCCGCAAGCTGGCCGACGACATTGCCGCTTGTGCCCGGCCGGACGCTGGAGCCGAGCTACCGGTGCGGACTTAGGCATGCGCCGCAGGCATCCGAGCCAGGGGCAGTTTGCGCCGACCGTGCGGCCGTTCGGACCGTCTCGCGGAAAGGTCGTCCTGCTATGGCCAGAATTAATTTGGGAAGCTACGAGAACATAGCGTATCGATCCGAATGGGGGCCGATGGCCATTTCATGGTTGACTTTGGGTGGTGGCTACCAACGTGTCGGTGCGGATACCATTCCAACTAGGCTGGACGTCCAGCAATCGCGCGCGACGATCGTCCATTAGAGAGACCTAAATGGCTGACCTGGCACAACTAAGCTCCGGCGAGATGTTCGCCGGCCGGTATGTGATCGACCGGGTGCTGGGTGAGGGCGACCGCAAGAGAACTTATCTCGCGAACGACACCAAATTGGACCGGCTCGTTGCCCTATCACTCGTCAAGCCGGACGCAGTACTTGCCGATCCCGAAGGAACTGAGCGGGAAGCGAAAGTTCTCGGCCGCATCGGCAGTCATCCGAACATCGTGTCCTTGTACGACTTCGAGATCAGCGCGGACGGCGACGCCCAGTACATAATCTTCCAGTACCTCGGTGGCGGCACGCTGGCCAGGCATCTGGCGGGCAACGGGCCAATGCCGCTAGACGCACTGCTGCGCCTGGGCCGCCACATGTGCCGCGGCCTGTCGCACCTGCACGGCCGGGGGCTCATTCACCGCGATGTCTCACCGGAGAACGTCTGGCTGGACGAGCGCCTGGTTGCCCACCTCGGGGACTTTGACTCGGCAGTCACCACAGGCAGCGATGTTGGCGAACTGCCGATCACGACCGGTGCCTATGCGTCGCCTGAGGAACTGGCCGGTCATCCCGTCGATGAGCGGTCTGACCTGTACTCGCTCGGCGGGGTACTGCATGTCGCCGCCACCGGCCAGCGCTATCCCGGCGAGCGAAGCCTGCTGGCCGCGCGAACCGACCTGCCCACGGCCCTCGCCGACGTGGTCGCCTCCTTGCTGTCCGATGAGCCCGCCGCGCGGCCTCCGAGCGCAACCGACGTCCTCGGGCACCTGGACCAGGTGCGGGAACTGTCGAACGTAGAAGCATTCATCGATGCCGGTGAAAGCGATGTTGTGGAATTCAAGTCCTCGCTGCACCATCCCTATGGCCCGCTGCCAGGTGACCTGTCGCACAAGGTCGGTGCAGGCAAGCAGGACGAAGCGAGAGCCTGGGCAGATGTCAGCAAGCGGCTCAATCAATCCGTCACTAAGACGCTCGCAGCGTTCCTGAACAGCTCCGGCGGGACGCTCTTGATCGGCGTCGATGACTCAGGTGAGGTATTGGGCATCGAGGCCGACTATCCCCATTTGCAGCGGGACAAGCAGAACCAGGATGGATGGCAGCTATCGCTTCGGAACATTGTCAACAAAGCGCTCGGCGAAGAGGCATGGGGCGTCATCACCGTCTCGCTGATGGCATACGAACGGTCCATCGTCGCAGTCATCCGGTGCCCGCCGCGTTCCGCCGAGACCTGGCATGCAGATAGCGAGAGGCAGCACGTCTTCTACGTCCGGACCTCCAGCGCGACGGAGGCACTGCAAGGCCCAAGGCTGACCAGGTACGTTCGCGAGCGCTGGCCCGGATGACAAGACACCAGGTACTGACTGCGAGCGCACTTCTCCGGTTCCGGCCCCGGTGCCGCCGCCCGGCTTTCAGAGTCGGGCTTGGCTGATGTCGAGGACGCAACGCCTGGCCATCGTTCTCGGCCTGAACCTGGCCCTGGTCGTGGCGCTCGTCGCGGTCGGCATCACAGCCCGTTCGCTGGCCGTCTTCGCCGAGGGCGGGGATTACCTGCTCGACGCGGCCGGCGTGGCCGTGGCGATGTACGCCATCTGGCTTTCAGGCCGGCCACCCAGCACCAGAGGGCGGGAGGGCCGCCAGGGCGTGAATTCAGCTGCCGCGCTGATCAACGCGGGGTGGCTGCTCGCGCTTGAACTTCTCGTTGCCGTCGGAGCCGCCGACCGGCTGCTCACAGGCACGCCCCATGTGTCGGGGCTGCCGGTGCTCATCGTCAGCGGCATAGCTGCCGTCATCATGACCGCCGGAGCGTTCATCCTGCGCGGAGACGATGACGACGACGCAGATGACGAGAACCTGTCAGTAGCCGCCGTGCTGCTCGACACCATCGCCGATGCTGCCGCCGCAGCCGCTGTCGCCGTCACCGGGGCTATCATCCTGGCAACCAGGGGCCTGTACTGGCTTGACCCGGCGGTCGCGCTCGCGGTCGCCGCCGTTATCAGCTGGCACGCCATCGCACTGATCAGGAAAGTGATCGCCCGCCGACACCAGGTCGTTGGGGGTGCCAGCGCATGGAGCCGGCGAGCTTGAGCTCCTGGCGGCGTCCGCCTGCCGTCGGTCGGCGGCACTGAAGCTGGAGGGCTCTTGCAACGTCAGCGGTGGCCTGGACTTGTCGATGAGCAAGCTAAGCAATCTCACGATCAGCGCAGGGCGGGCGCTGCGGGCGCCGGGCCGCACCGCCTTGAACCTGACTACCGCTGACCTGCGCTCCAGCGTGATCTTGGCAGGACACTCGCACACCCAGCTCGGCATACACTCACCTTCAGTTCGAGGCCACCCCCAGTCCCTCCGCAATCGAACGAAGCCCGCACATCGGCTTCGGCCACAGCGACACTCGCGCAAGATGCTCGGCTTCTGTCGGCAGAACGACATACGCATCTTCGAAACACTTCACCTCAATCGTTCCCGCACAGTAATTCGCTTCCGCCAACCCGAGCTCCTCACGTGCAGTCTCGCTATTTCTATCTGCCCTGCCGACAAAGCCAAAACACCCTGGAGTGACTTGGGTGCACAGAACCTTACCCCGATCGCGAAGATGCCCTATGACCGTCGCTGAAGGATGGCCGTATCCATTTGACGAGCCGGATGACATAACAACATAATCCGCGCCAGTAGCATCGATCAGCGAACGTGCTACAACTCCGGAGGAGTCCCCATCCAGATCCGCGCCATGATGTGGCCAGCGCAAAATATCCGCATGAAGATCCTGCGTCAGAAGCCTTTTCCATGTGCTCGCCACTGCGTCACCACCAACCAGGATTCGTGTCGACCTAATCCTCACGTCAAGCACCGCACTCGCCACGTTCCTCTTATGCGAGACGTACGCATTAGTCAGATCATGATACGAGGGTGCAAGCAGAGTCCACGCGACGCAACCAAAGGCACCTTGCGAGCCAGCCAGCGCAGGCCTAAGGGAATTCGCTGGGTCCTCAACACTAAGGAATCGCTTCAAGGCTCCTCTTATCGCATAAGGCGGCGACTGCGGACCCTCAAATAAAGTGTCATGATTATAAAACACCTGGCTTACGGGCAGTGAAACGGCAAGGCGAGCAACACCGGCATAATGGTCAGCGTCCCAATGCGTCACGATGCAAGTGTGCAGTTTAGCATTCTCGCGCTCAAGAAGTCTTTTGACGGTCACAGCGTAACCGCTCGGGCAGTCAATAACAAGCGCATTCCGCGTCGCCCTATCGACTACTACCGTGCAGTCACCGTGCCCTACATCGAGAAACCAGACTCGCGCCAGCGGCTCTCGGAGATCAGGAATGACGCTCATTACCAAAGCCCCCATAGCAATCGAGACGTTCTGCTCGTCTAGTCCAGAGTCGCAGAGAGCCATTCAGCGGAATGGAATCCATAGATGGCTCCGCGCAAATCTTCCAGCGGAGGGCTGACCGTAAAGTCAGCCCCCGCTCTGCATAGCGCGCCAGGAATCTGAAGAGGCGGCAGAATTCTAGAACCTTCTAGTTCAGTGACCCCTGATATCCAAACTTGGAGTCCATTCTTCAGTTGCCTCCAATACATTGCCAAAGCTCGGGAGATCTTCCACATCTGGATCAAAGTTCAGAGAACTACTTCTCATAGGTGGATAGCGAACGACGCCTTCGAAACTGACCGATCCAGCCAAACGCTCCCGTATCAGCATGCGCGAATTATCGGTCAGATCGTAAACGTCATTCACCGTCTCCTCAAGCCGAGACGCCGCTTCGGCGAGATCCGACGCAACTCTGCTGGCAACCGCATCGACCATAAGCTTTCCTATCTGAGCCAACCTAGAAATTCGCTCGCCGTCAGCGGGGAACGGGAAGGCCTTTATGTAACGAATTGAAATGTTACGAGTGGGCTCGTTCTCGTCGATCCAACATGACGCCAGCCCTGATCCAAGAGCCGCCATTACCGCGCATTGTCGATCCCAATCAGTCAGCGACGACCAACAAGGCCAGTCGCCATTGGGTATGATTGAAATGAAAGATTCACGCACAGCGAGTCCGATTGGATCATATCCTACATTTACGCGCCACGGGTTACCAGTAGTGAAATGTTTACTGACGACAATAACCTTTTTGGCGCGAACGCGCTCATCAGTGGCACGCACATGGTGGTAGTCCTCTGGATATCTAACCGGTCTGAGGGCATCTGGCAGCGGGGCTCCAAACGCTCGCAAATCGCGAATTGAGCTCAGTTCCAAATGCGAAGCGTCATCCCTCGATCTGGTGGACCTATCTGATTTCTGCGACCAACCCGTGTACACCCCGGCAGCTTCGCCCAATCCGACGAAACCATCGAGGCTCCTCAATTCTCGACTAAGAGGACCTGCGGCAAGCCGCGATCCGTCGCTTAGTGGTTCTACCAGATACGATTCGCCCGCCCGGCCAGTCTCAAGAAATTCCTGAGTATCAGAGTCACGCACCGTCTTGAAGATTGCTAGATGAGTCCGATAGGCGGATCCACCATGTTTCTTGGCTACAATGACGGCCGGGGCAATAGTAGATGACGTTGTCCTGAAGAGATTGGCGGGCAGTCGCCAGACTTCGAGCAGATCAGCCTGCGCGAGTAGAGACACACGTGCCCGACGACTGTGCTGCTTGTTAATCCAACTCAGTGGCACAACGCATGCAAGATAACCATCGTCTGCGAGATTGGAGAGCATCCAAGATACGAAGAGATTTGCGCGTTCATCTGGATCAACTCCTCTTCTGCGATATTGCCACGGAGGGTTACTTACAATTACACTTGGCTTGTCTCTTGCGGTCAGGTTCTTGGCAAGAGTATCAGTCGTCTCGATCCGCCAGCTATTCCTAAGTGGCATTGCAGTCATAAGCAGACAGAGCTTGGTTATTTCCGACGCCAGCGAGTCACTATCATAGCCCATCAGGTGGCTAGTAAGGTAGTTATGCAGAGAAACGGATTCGGTTATCTCCGGCTGGCTCTCGATCAATCGTGCTGCGGCGGCAAGCAGCAAGGTTCCGGACCCGCACGCCGGATCGAGAACGGAACGGCAGCCTGGCTCAAGGCTTTCGAACGGGATGACGGAGAGCATCTGATGCGCAAGTTGTGGTGGTGTATAAAATGTACCTTGCTCTCGCCGGACGAGCTTGTTCACCAAAGCCTGTTCATAGACATCGCTAACCATCGGCGGTTCGATAGCCGCAAAGTTTATGTCGGACTCTAGATAGCCTATTACTGTCTCAAGAGACGCCATCTGATCGTCCGCAAGACTATTGATCCAGTCAAAGTAGCCCGGATGGCGTTGCTGAGCTGCATCTATCAGTGCCGGCAGTCGAAAATTCGCGAATGTGGCGAGTTCGCGTTCTTTATCGCGAATCATTAGTATGGCCAAAGCTCCGATAACGAGCTTGGCGGCCACGTCTTTGTGGTCGACGTAATTCCCCGTAAGTAGGCTCAGACAATTTTCGACTTGTTCTGTAAGATAGGTGCGCGTGCGCTGTCTGGTGTTATTTAGAACATCCAACCCTAATGGAAAGAGGCTCTGTTGCGCGCGTACGCGCTTAGTTCTGGCTACGCTCCCTGGGTCGATATTTGAGATACGGTTGACGAGGGACTGGGGCGCAGTAACTGGGACGGTCAGCAGTGCGGATGCCTCACTTGTGTCGAGAGCGGTCCTCCACAAAGTGAGGGTTTCAGGCAGTGCAATCAGCGCTGCTGGAGCTCCAATATCTGCAGCTGCGGGGAGCCATATTGAGGGAACTTCATCTGGCACGTCTACGACTTGGGCCAGGATGGCGCTAGTCGATATATCTCGTTGTTCGCTATGTGTGAAGGCCACGAAGTCGGCACGTTTCACTTCTCTGGCTAGACCTGGAGCCCACAGGGGGAACCGTTCTGCAATCGCGCCTTTATATCCCCATCCTTCGAGTGCTTCGAGAAGTGCGCCAAGGCGCTCCTGGAGTGTAGCTGCTGCCAAGTTGTCCTCCTGAGCCCTTCGCTCGATCCGCAGAATTAACTAGCTAAGGAATCCGCCAGACACAGCGCTCTATCATAATCACACTTTCCGGGCAGACATTCGATCGCCACGCGGACGTTGTCTGAGGGGGCGTTGTGGCTTTCGGCGACGCTCTGCCACGGGGATGCCGTCTGCCGAGCTGGGTGTTAGTTGGTGGCGGTGCGGGCTCGATCGAGGTGCCGGCGGGTGGTGCCGATGTACATGTCGAGGGTGATGCGGATGTTGGCGTGTCCGGCGGGGCGGGAGACGTCGGCGCGGTCGATGTGGCAGGTGAACAGGGCGGTGGTGCAGAAGACGCGGCGCTGGCTGTGCCAGGTCCACGGTTCGGGTCATGGCCGCGCCATCCGGCTGCTAGGTAGGCGTCGGCGAGCCCCGACGACGACGGCGACAGTGACCGGGCGGTCGGTACGTGATGAGCGGTGGTTCCTGCTGCTAAGCCGGACGCTTTTCTGTCAGCCGGCGGGTCATTCCGTATCAAGCGGCGCCATGCCGAGATCGCCGTCTGCGGTGGGAGATTTGGTTTGTGCTTGCTGGGTCCAGTAGGTGAGGTCGCTGCGGACGGACTGGGTAGCGGGATGTTCGGATCCGCGGATTCGCTCGCAGATAGGAAGCAGACTGGCGAGCTGGTCACGGGCATCGGCTGCGTCTCCGGCCTGTCCGGTCCAGCCGGCAAGGCCGGCGCGAACATCAAGCGTTTCAGGTCGTTCAGTGCCGAGTACCCGCTCGTCGGTGGGCAGGAGGGCGGCGAGTTGGTCACGCGCCCCGGCCGCGTCTCCTGCGTGCCCGGTCGAGATGGCCAGGTTACGCCGAGTGATCAGGGTGTCCGGATGCTCGGGTCCGTGCACGCGCTCTTGAACCGGCAGCAGGGCCGCGAGTTGGTCGCGGGCCTTGGCGGCATCGCCGGCATGCCCGGTCCAGTTGGCCAGCATGCGGCGGTTCTTGAGGGTTTCCGGGTGTTCTCGTCCGAGTATCCGTTCGCGGGCTGGCAGCAGAGCGGCGAGGTCATCGCGGGCTCTAGCCGGTTCTCCTGCTGCTCCGGTCCAGCGAGCCAGGTTGGCGCGGGCGGTCAGTGTCTCTGGGTGTTCGGGGCCGAGTATCCGTTCACGGAGTGGCAGCAGGGTGGCGAACTGGTCGCGGGCTCCGGCCGGGTCTCCTGCCCGTCCTGTCCAGGTGGCGAGGCTGGCGCGGGTGGCCAGGGTGTCTGGATGCTCCGGGCCCAGCACTGGCTCTTGTACGGGCAGCAGCGCGGCGAGCTGGTTACGAGCGCCGGCCGGGTCTCCCGCCTGGCCGATATAGGAGGCGAGGTTAGCGCGGACTCTCAGGGTTTCGGGATCCTCATGGCCCAGTACTCGTTCCATGATCAGCAGTAGCGCGCGGACCTGGTCAGTTGCCGCGGCCGCGTCGCCTGCTTGCGCGGTCCAGTAGGCGAGCCTGCCGCGGGCGGTCAGGGCAGCCTGGTTCTCAGGGTCGCAGGCGGCGTCGTCAGCCAGAGCATCCGCGATCAGCTGGAACAAGTCCCTGGCCGCCTGATAGCTGCCGCTGTAGCCAAGGTAAGTCGCGATCCGTGCCATGCCGTCACTGGTCAGATCGAGGGCAGCGCGAACGTGCGGCAGCAGCACCGCGCATGCTGGCCAGGCTTTCGGCTCGCGGGTGGCCTGCGGAATCGCTGCCTCGATCACCGAGGCGGCAGCACCCCGCCAAGACCTCGCGAGCGGTTCGGGCATCTGGTCAACGGTTACTGCCTGTATCAGGCGATGCACGGATACCGCCGCGTCGCCTGCCGGGCGGACAAGTGAGTACCGGCGGAGCATGACGACCGCATCCTTGGCCGCTAGTTCGTCTTCCAGCAGTGTCACCAGCACAGATGTAACTTCGGCTCGGAGCCTTCCGGCTAGTCCGGGGCGCAGTTGCAGCAGCATGCCCAGCGGGATTGCATCCGGAGCGAAAAACGCGATCAGCCGCAAAAGCCCTGTCGCCGTCGGCGCCGTTTCCCCCAGCTGCGTGAAAGCCAGCTGCCAGGTGGTCGCAACTGTCCCCGGGTAGCCGACCGGCTCGCCTCGGGCCAGCAGATCAGCGCGGCGCTGCCGAAAGGACGCGAGGTAGCTGGCCAGGCTGTCTCCGGTCGCCTGCATATAGGCGGCCGCCTGCTCCAGCGCCAGCGGCAGTCCGCCGACCGCCTCGGCCAGGCTTGCCGCAGCATGGCCATCTCGGTCGCCGGTTCGGGCGATCAGGAAGTCCGCTGCTACCGTCTCGTCGAGGACAGATACCTCCGCAAGCTGCCCTGGCGGCCACAGCGCATTGCGGCTGGTTATCAGCACCTGCCCTAGCCCGGCCGGCGGCACCAGCCCTGCCACCGACTCTCTGTCGCGCGCGTTGTCGAAAATAAGCAACCACCTAGTCGGGCTGCCAGCCAACGCCGAGTGCACTGCTGCCACCGGGTCCCGGCCCCGGACGTCTCCCGCTCCGAGTTGTGCCGCCAGTTCACTGAACCCGGCCGCCAGGACCGCTGCATCTTCTGCCGGGAGTTGCCATACCACCCCCGATTCGGCCAGGTGCCGATGCGCATACTCGACCGCCACCGACGTCTTCCCCGCGCCTGCCAGCCCCGACAGCACCACAACCCGCGGCCCGGAATCTCCGTCGCCGGCAAGCCTGCTGCCCAGGTCCGCGAGCAACTCCTCCCTGCCCGCCAAAAACGGCGGCCTTGGCGCAAGCCGGAGGACCGGGCCTACCGCCCTGCGCCCTGCAGGCCAGACACCGCCAGACCTCTTGCCCAGCTTCTCCAGCACGCCTTGAAGCCCCGTACTTAGTCCTCCGATCAGGCCACTCTCATCATGGAACAACGCAGGACGGACTTCCCGGCTCACCTCCCCTCGGAAAGCGATCACCAGTACCGCCCTCCGAGGGTCCTCCATATCGGACAGGCTCACGTCAGGGATGCTGGTACGCACAAGCGCGACCCGCGGCTTGCCGGACTCACCGGCCCGGCGGAACTCAAGATGGGTAATCGACAGGCCGTCAGGATTGCCGTCGGCCGGCTGGAATCCGTAGCGGTACCCCGCAATTAGTACATAAACGTCGCATGTGTCCACATCCTCCAGGCAGCTCGCCCGCACCGTCTCGCCATCTGGCCGGTAACTGTGCACAACCTGATGCTGCGCCGCCACTAGCCAGTCCATTACGGCCCGGCGTTCCCGCTTCAGATCAGCAATCGTGGACGAAACATAAACCCTGGCCATCACCCACCGCTTCCCACGGAAAACCTAACCTTCAACGCGACAATCCCACCAGCGGCTCGCGGAACTGCACGACCTGGACGGGGCGGGATCCGAATACCGGGTACCACAGGCAGGTCACGACGGCGGCCTCGATGGTGGTGGTCTTGCCGTAGCGCGTCACCATTACGGGCGTGAAGGCGGCGCAGGCCGCGAGGATCTTCAGAGCGGGGAGCCCGCCGCCTTTCAGCCGCGGCCTGCCGCACCGGCCGGACGGCGCTGGCGCCAGGCCGTGCAGGGCGGCGTCGGCACGCAGCCGGGTGGTCCAGGTGACTTTCTCTCCCAGGCCCTCAAGGTCTTTCCCGGAGCAGGCGGTGAGCGGCGCGCGATCGGCAGATCTTGTCCATGGCCGCGGGCATTGCACGCGGTGGTAGCCGTCGGCGTCCTCGCTGGTGATGCGGCCGAGCTTGCAGTCCGCCAGGTCGCGAGTTCGGCGGTCTTGCTGTCGTGCGCAGCGGCCTGCCCGAGCTCGGGCAGGGAGCGGGGCAGGTGAATTCCCTTGCCTCGAACCACATCGTTCCCTATGGCCAGTGGCTCCCCGGCATCAGATGCTCGAAGTCCAAGTCAATGAATGTGCTTCCGGAGGATATGTCCTGAGACTCATATGCCGGGCATGTTGTTCTTGCCTCGACGGCATCGTCGATCTCCGCCAGGGCCGCGCCTCGCAAAAGGGCTTCCCTGTCACTTTCCGGCAGACTCGCCCATTTAATATGAAAATTGCCTTTCTCCTGACGGAGCGCAGTCTTTACGTGATCTTCCACAAGGTTGCTTGGTCGGTCATGGTGCAACCATAACGTTCTCAGCGTAATGACATCCCGAACGCGCTAGTCACTACGGACGTTACGGGCGACTTGGCAGGGAGCCGTATCAGAGGTACACCTGATGCATTCCTGGTAAGGATGGTGCCGTGGAGCAGCTCTCTCTATTTGCCCCGGATTATGAAGATTCGGCGGTGACCGGCAAGCCATTGAGCGACGAGCCCGTGCGGATGAGGGTCTTGATCACGGTGAAAGCGGCGCCTAATCCGTCCGAACGCTACGGGGAGACCGTCTGTGTTGCCGGGATAAGGATCGACCCTGAACATTCGGGCTGGGTGCGCCTGTACCCCGTTAACTTCCGCGAGTTGGACGATGAGGGCAGGTTCAAGAAGTACGACATAGTGTCAGTTGAGGCGAGGCCGAGCCGCGGGGACTCACGGGTGGAGAGCTGGCGGCCCCGGATGGATACCCTGATGACTCACCGCAACCTGGGCACCTGGAAGCGCCGATTTCCTTACATCTCCGATCATATCGCCGACTCCATGTGCGGGGTACTTGCCGCAGTCCGCGAGAGTCCGCCAGCACGGTCGCTTGCGGCAATCAGGCCAAGGCGGGTAATGGATCTTCAAATCGAGCCTCATCCCGGGTGGAACAGCGATGAGCGGGCAAAGATCGACAGGTACGTCAGGCAGTTGGAGCTGCCCGGCCTGGTACGCAGCCCGAAAAGGGCCCTGGAGGCACCGCGGTTCAGGGGCTGGTACCAGTACCAGTGCGCGTCCCTGCGCTGCAAGGGCCACCGCCAGGGCATCTATGACTGGGAGTGGGTCGCGCTTCAGCGCCACCTCGCTGACCGGGATGACGATGCAGCAGTACAGGCGCTGCGGACCCGGTTTTTAGACCAGATCTGCGCTCCCGAGAATGATCTGATCTTCTACGTCGGCAACCAGGCCAAGCACCAGCATTCATTCATGATCCTCGGCGCCTTTTACCCGCGCCGCTAACATGAAGGCTTCCCCTCCAGATGCATAGCGGCGGCTCCCCGAGGCCGGCGAAGGGAGCTTGGACATGCCCATGATCGCGATCTCTGATGTTCGCGTCGAAGGCCGTCACCGCAAAGACCCAGGTGACCTCAGCGACCTCGCCACCTCGCTGCGCGAGCTCGGCCAACTGCAGCCGATCGTCGTGACAGCAGATCATCGCCTGATCGCGGGCGGACGCAGGCTCGCCGCCGCCCGTTCACTCGGCTGGAGCCAGATCGAGGCGAAGATCGCCACCGACTTTTCCGACACCGCGGCATTGCTCCGTGCCGAGCGGGACGAGAACACCTGTCGTAAGTCCTTCACCCTCACAGAAGAGCATTCTCTGTACGAGGCCCTGCTCGCGCTCCAAGCACCGGCCGATCCCGAGTCAGCCGGGCACTCCGGCAAGGACAGCAACCCGAGCGCGACCGCCAGCTCCGCAGCCCGGCGCCACGCGGCTGAGATAGTTTCCGGAAGCGCCGGCCGGCATAAAACCCTGGAGAAGATCGGCGAGGTAAAGCAGATCGCCGAGGATCCGGCACGCTCGGAGAGGCTGAGAGAGAAGGCACGCGATGCGCTACGAGAGATCGATCTCACCGAGAACGTCGCAGGATCGCATAGAAGGATCGTGCTGGCCCTGCGCGCAGAGGAGGAACGCAACTCGCCGGACCTCACATCGTGGTCCGACGAGGAGAAATCCCTCCGGGGCGCGCTCGAGCAGGGCCGCACGGTAGTTGTCAGCCTTCGAGAGCATCACGCCCGGCTAGTCAGATGGGCGGAAGCAGAGGGGCGCCTTTTCCCTGTCGACCGGAAAACTGAGTGGGGTAATCCGTTCTACGTGGGCCATGACGGTGACCGTGAGACGGTCATCCGGAACTACAGGGAGCACTTCCTGGCCTTCAAGCCCTCCCTAACATCGCGGGCGGCCGAACTTCGGGGAAAGGCCCTCGCATGCTGGTGCGCACCAGAGCCCTGCCACGGAGATGTGCTCAAGGACATGGCCCAGGCGTACTCGATGCACTCGGGCCGGCGCTGACGATCTGCTGCATGTGATCCGGCGTCATGTCCTGGCAGGTCACCGCTCCGATCACGGGGGCGGCGAACCGCTCGCAGAGGCGGCGCTGGATCACGATCCCCCACCCCGCCTTCACCACCACCCGACCGGGATCACGGGCGGACTCGCGGGCATCCCCGGTCACCCGGCTCGCGCCGCGCGTGTTGCGCCCTGTCTTGCGCGCCTGCGGGGATGTCCGGCGCACCCGGTTCGGGGCGAGTTTGTGTTAGATCTGTGTTGATCTTGGAGTTCGCGGGAGCTGCGAGGACCATCGCAAAGCTCTCTTCCTGCGGAATGCGCAGGTGAGAGGGCTGACTGATCATCCGGGGAGTTGTGGTCAGGGACAGGATCGAACTGTCGACCTTCCGCTTTTCAGGCGGACGCTCATACCGACTGAGCTACCTGACCTACCGGCGCCAGGGGAGGAACAGTACTTACCCCCCAACCGCGCGGTCCTGACGGGATTTGAACCCGCGACCTCCACCTTGACAGGGTGGCGAGCACTCCGAGCTGCTCTACAGGACCAAGCCGTACTACCTTAACCAAACCGACCAACCGTCGCACAGCAATCTTATGCTCCGCGCGGAGCTAATCCTACGCGTCGCACTCGACCACTGCCGACCGAAGTCAGCCGTACCCCCAACGGGATTCGAACCCGCGCCGCCGCCTTGAAAGGGCGGTGTCCTAGGCCGCTAGACGATGGGGGCCTGGCGGTCACCCGCCGTCTAGCCCGTGGCGTCCGCCGTCGGGGACCGCCCCAGCATAGGGGAAGTTAGGCACTGCCGGCAAAGTGGATCTCAAAGAAACGAGCCGGCGGCGGTGCCAACCCCAACTAATTCGCCCGGTTCTTGTTGATCAGGTCCTCGGCGATCGACGTCTTCTGGCCTTCCTCAGGGATGACTGCCCAGGCCACGAGGTACGCCAGGATCCCGGTGCCCACGGTGAACAGGGTCACCAGCGCGACCAGCACGCGCACCAGGTTGACATCCATGCCCAGGTAGTCAGCGAAACCCGAGCAAACCCCGGCGACGATGCGGTCGTCGCGGCGGCGCACGAGTACCTTCCCGCCATTGATGTTGCTCATCTCACCATCATCCCGCACTATCGTTCCTCCACACGCGCCGCCTGCGACGAAAACCCGAGCGCCAGGCGGCGAGCGCGGCTGCCGGGAGCGTCGCTACCCCGCCTTCACCGGCGTGAAACACCCGCATACGCTGGCGGCAGGCCAGCAGAGAGGACGAGCCATGCCGCCATCCACCGAACCAGCCGGCAGCGATCTGCTCAGGATCGACGACGAGCTGAACGATGAGGAGCGACTGGTCCGCGACACCGTGCGCAAGTTCGCCGCCGACCGAATCATGCCTTACATCGCGGATTGGTTCGAAGCGGGCACGCTGCCCACCGATCTCGTCCCCGAGCTCGGCCAGCTCGGCTTGCTCGGGATGCATCTCAACGGCTACGGCTGCGCGGGCATGGGCCCGATCGCCTACGGCGTGACCTGCCGCGAGATGGAGGCGGCCGACTCGGGACTGCGCAGCCTGGTGTCGGTGCAGGGATCGCTGGCCATGTTCCCGATCTGGAAGTACGGCTCAGAAGAGCAGAAAACGGAGTGGCTCCCCCGCATGGCGGCCGGCCAGGCCATCGGCTGCTTTGGCCTGACCGAGCCAGACCACGGCAGCGACCCGTCCGAGCATGGAAACCCGCGCCAGGCAGGATGGCTCCGACTGGGTACTCAACGGCTCCAAGATGTGGATCACCAACGGCTCGATCGCTGACGTCGCCGTGGTCTGGGCCAGTACCGAGCAGGGGATACGGGGATTCGTGGTGCCACGAGGCGGCTCGCGGATTTACCGCTCGCAATATTCATAAGAAACTATCCCTGCGGGCCTCTGTGACTTCTGAGTTGCACTTTGATGACGTGCGGCTGCCAGGAGACGCCGTCCTCCCGGGCGTCACGGGGCTCAAGGGACCGCTCTCATGCTTGTCAGAGGCCAGGTTCGGCATCGTCTGGGGCGCCACAGGCGCGGCGAGTGCCTGCCTGGAGGCGGCGATCGATTACTCGCGCACTCGGCGAGCAGTTCGGGCGGAAGATCGGGGGTTCCAGCTGACCCAGGCCAAGCTGGCCTGGATGACCGCCGACTTGCAGCGCGCGCAACTGCTCGCGCTGCATCTCGGGCGGCTCAAGGAAGCGGGCAAGATCACGCCTGAGCAGGTCAGTCTCGGCAAGATGAGCAACGTCCGCACCGCGATCGACATCGCGCGGCAGGCACGGACGATCCTCGGCGCCAACGGCGTCACGCTGGAGTACCCGGTCATCAGGCACGCGAACAATCTGGAGTCCGTGCTCACCTACGAAGGCACCGAGGAGATCCACATGCTCGCTATCGGCCAGGCGCTAACGGGCATTTCGGCCTACCGCTGACGTCGCCATGAACGGCGCTGCATGGCGCATGCGCATGAACGGCATGGCGGCAGGCTGCTCGATGAGGGCGACTCGGGAGATCTTGACCGAGGCGGCGGCCGGGCGGTTCCCGCCGGCCGATGGCGGGGTCACGATCCTGCCTCAGCCGTCCGAGCGCGACGCTGGCGTGATCAACTTCACCGCGCACGCGGTGATCTTCACCGACGCCGACCCTGACTGGGTCCGGCGGCAACTGCCGCCCGGAGACCTGGCGGCCCCGCTCAGTCGCGTCGTTCCTGCACGCACTCGCCAGCCCGACCGGCCGCCGGGCTGGCAGCCTCGATCTGCTCTGCGTCGCCGAGACGCTCGCTGGGCCGCCCCCGATCGAGCTGACCCCGGAGCCGGAGTCCGCGCACTCGCGCATGCTGCGCGCGCTGAACTACCGCGATGAGGTGCGAGCCTGGCGCGCCGATGGCGGCATCGTCTTGCTAGGACGCGGCGTCGCCGGACGGCTCGAGACCGCGATCGAGGTCGACGAGGACCGGCGCGGCCAGGGCCTCGGCCGGCGCCTGGCGACCGCGGCCAGGCATCTGGCGCCGCCGGGAGTCGCGCTCTGGGCGCAGGTGGCGCCGGGCAACGCGGCGAGCGTGCGGGCGTTCCTAGCTGCCGGATTCGCCCCGGTTGGGGCGGAAGCCTTGCTCACCCTGCGCCCAAATCGTGACTTCGCCCCTGAGCGTTCTCAGTGCGACGATATGGGCATGAGCGACGTTTCGCGCGTGACCGACGATCAGGCCGGCTCCCGATTCGAGATAGAGATCGACGGCCACCTCGCCGAGCTCACCTACCGCCGGCGCGCCAACCGGCTCGTGCTCGTACACACCGGGGTGCCCGATGCCCTGGGAGGCCAGGGCATCGGCGGGCAGCTCGTGCAGGCCGCGGTCGACCGGGCAGCGCGGGAGCGGCTCACCGTGGTGCCGTTGTGCCCGTTTGCCCGCAAATGGCTCGAACGCCACCCTGATATCGCGGAAAAGGTCAATGTCGACTGGGGCGCGCCTCCTGAGGACTGAGTCCATGCTCAGCTCCCGGATGATCTCGCCAGTGAGGACCCACATGGGCAGACTGCCACGGCTCGCGCTGCTTTTCATCTCAGCGGGCGCCCTGCTGATCGCTGGCGCCGCGCAAGCCAGCGTCACCAGCCAGCCGAGCCAAGCGGCTGCGCCATCGCGCCCGGTCGCGGTCACCGCCACCGCCTTCCAGACGTGCGTGCTCCTGGCCGACCACACCGTGCAGTGCTGGGGCGGCAACCCGACCGTCACCCAGTGGCCAGCCGTCCAGCCAGGCACCTACACAGCCGTCACCCTGGATGGCGACTTCGGCTGCGGGATCACGCTCACCCAGTCCGTCTCATGCTGGGATACGCCGCCGGATCTCCTGAACGGCCAGCCACCCAGCGGGACATTCGTCGCCATCTCGGCGAACACCGACCATGTGTGCATGATCGCGACCGATGCGACGTTGTCCTGCTGGGGACAAGTCCCCGCCCAGATACCGGGCAGTTTCTCGGCCGTCTCGGCTGGTGACGGAGGAGTCTGCGCCGTGGCGACCAGCGGCGCTCTCGACTGCTTCGTTCTTGCCAGGCGAAACGGGAGGTGAGTCGCTGTCACCGACCCCGTCAGGAACGTTCACGTCCGTCTCCGTCGGCACCGGCTGGGCATGCGCGCTCCGCGCTGACGGCACGATCGCGTGCTGGGGGTCCGCTGCGTTCACTCCGCCCACCGGGCAGTTCACGGCGGTATCGGTCAGGCACCTGCACGCGTGCGCGCTCACGCCCGCAGGCAGCATCGACTGCTGGGGAGACAACTCAGCCGGTGAACTCAGCAACATCCCGACAGGCAAGTTCACCTCGATCTCCGCTGGCGAATTCGACACCTGCGGCGTGGCCAGCGACAGCACGGTCCACTGCTGGGGCAGCGACAGCGCAGACCAGCTCGGCGCGCCGCCCGTGCTCAATCGCCAGAAAGTACCCGGCGGCCTGCAGGACTTCATCTACTTCTTTAACTTCGCGTCACAGAACGCCCTCACCACCGACGGGATCCCGGTGGCCGCGTTCTCGGTCAGCAAGGGTTCACTGCCGCCCGGGCTGACCCTTGATCCGAGTTACGGCCTGTTCCAGGGTTATCCCAAGACCCCGGGGTCCTTCCCGTTCACGGTCACGGTGTCGAACGTCGAGGGCACGGTCAGCGAGGCGACGCGGGTCATCGTCCTAGGCTGGCTGCTCGGGTTCAAGAGCCCGGCCAATCACGCCCACATCGCCAAATCGGGCCACACCCTGCTGGTCAGCTTCAAGCTCGGCGACACCAACGGCAACTCCGTCGCGGCCAAGTACGCCAGCGGGCTGACGATGAAGGTGAGCCTGAGCCGCAAGCGCGGCGTGGTCAACGGGGTCACCAGCGCGCCGTGCACGTTCGGCGCGGCGAAGAGGCTGTTCCAGTGCAAGCTCAAGCTGCCGGCCAGCCTGCTCACCGGCACGAAGCATCCGTACTACCTGACCGTCTTCCAGCAGGGAAGCTCTGGATACGAACCCAGCATGCCGGTCAAGCCGCACGGCCCGGTCGTCAACCCCGAGGTGATCTACTTCCGCTGACCAGCGACGAGCGGCATGAGGGCGTCGAACTGACGGCTCAGGTCGTGCCCCAGACCCTGGCGGGCCAGGACGCTCGACCGGCATCCGGCGATCATGAGGACGCGGGGACGGGCGCGTTCGAGCCAGGAGGTGATTGCCTCGGGATGGGCGAGCCGGGCCACGCTCCTTTCATCCTGAAGGAGTTCGGGAGCGGCGGGCAGGCTGAGCAGCGGCCGGCCCAGGCGACCAGCCGCGCGGATGGTTTCCTGGCAGCCCTCGCCGCCTGGCCGGGTCGATCAGGATGATCGCGTCGGCGAGGTGGGCGCAGGTCCAGGTTCGGTGCCTGAATTCGGGGCTGGCTAGCTCGTGCAGCGTGGCGCCGTGCAGCGCGTGGCGCCGGTCCGGCGTGAGCGGGCCGTCTTCCTGACGGAAACCGTGCGGGAAGACGACGTGCACGGGCAGGCCGACGCGGAGCCCGGCCAGGGCGGCAGCGGTGTCCACGCCCGTCTGGCCGCCGGTGAGCAGGCACCGGCCAGGGCCGCGCCTGAGGTCGGCGCGCAGCTCAGGCGGATAAGCCGGCCAGGACGTCGGGCGGCGCGATGACAAAGTGCTCCTCGATCGCCGAGATCGTCTCCGGGGCCACGCCGCTGTCGAGGCAGAACTGCCTCGGCCCGCCGAGATCCTCCCTGAGCAGGCGCATGAAGCCGATGATGGTCTTCTCGTGCAGCAGGATGACCTCGGGCCGGCCTTTGTCGTTGCTGGCGTAGAGCGGGTTCTCGGCCAGTTTCCTGGTGACCCGGCGCGCGTTCCTGTTGCTCTGGACGTAGTCCATGGCGATCTGGCCGTCGGTCACGCCGACCAGGCCGAGCAGGAGCGCGGACACGACGCCCGTGCGGTCTCGCCCCGCCGCGCAGTGGAACAGGGTCGCCACCCCGGCTTGCAGGTTGACGGCGATGATCTCCAGGGTGGACTTGACCGCCGCTCGACCGCCGTTCAAGTTGCTCGCGTACACCCGGGCCAGTTCGGCCGGGTCGTCGGCGGGAAATGGCTCGTGGCCGAGTCTGCCCTCGACGAGCACGGAGAACCGGTATCGCGGCACGGGGAAGTGCACGTCGACCAGCTCGGTCTCAGCCTTGGTCCGCAGGTCAACCACAGTGCCGATGCCCAGCTTCTCGAACAGGATCTCCGCGTCGACCGGCGTGATCTTATCGAGCGAGTCGCCCCGGTAGATCACTCCGGGCCGCGTGACGTGCTTGTCCCTGGTGCGCAAGCCGCCGAGGTCACGGACGTTGTAAGCGCCCTGCAGCTCGATGGCGGTCATAAGGTGCGATTCCTCCGGAAGAAAATTGCAGCCCCCGACTGCGGAGGCATCAAGTCAGAGTATCCGGCTTCCTAAGGTCGTCAGCGCCGCACTGGAGCGACGAGCAGGGTCTGCATACTCTGCCCGAAGGAGCCGAGCTGGTCTCGGAGCCTTGTCGTCGTGAGGCCGGTGCCGTCCGGGCTGATCATGGTCGAGGGCTCGAGCAGCACCCACTCGCCGACCGGATCGCGCGGCAGTACGACGGTGAGGTCGGTGTTGATGAACATGAAGCCCGTCGCGGGCAGGGCCGCGCCGACGCCGCTGCCCGAATCGGCGACCAGGAGCGTGCGCGACATCGGCGACATCTCCTCGCCCGCGACCAGCGGGATGAGCGGCCTGGCCCAGGCGGACCGGGCCTGAGCGGCCGCTGGTGTGAACCGCCACTCGATCATCGTGAGATAGCCGTGCTGCTGGCGGCTGAAAATGTCCGGCCGCGGGCCGCCGGGATCGCTCACCGGCTCCGCCGGGACGCCGTCGGTCACCTCAGGGACCACGCCAGCCGGGCGCTCGATCCGCCAGCCGCGGGCGTGCAGCACCTCGCGGCCGTCGGCCTCCAGCACGGTTTCGAGCAAGGCGACCCGCCGGCCTGGCCGCACCATGCGGGTCCTGAGGTTGAGCTTGGCGATGGGCACGGGCCGCAAGATATCCACGCAAACCCGGGCCAGCCGCTGCCGCGGATCTGGCTGATGCAGATCGAGCGCGCGCGCCGCGAGCGCGGACGGCGGGCCGCCGTGCTGAGCTTGGGCGGACCAGGGACCTACGGTAGCCTGCGTCGCTACGAAGCTGTCGGCGCCGACCGGCTCGTAGAACGCGCTCTCCACTTGCCGGATGGTATCGGACAGTAGAGTTTCCCGTGAGCGAAGTTACGGCCGACTCGGTACGCTTCGTGCGAGGGGCTGCCGGCTACCTGCCGCCGGCGGTCGCAAGAGGGGTGCTAGCTCAATGGCAGAGCAGCAGACTTTTAATCTGTTGGTTCAGGGTTCGAGCCCCTGGCGCCCCACGCGATCCGTGTTGCCGGGAAGGACCCGCTGACGGGCAAGCAACTGTGGTACGGACTGCGGCTGACTACACCGTCAGGGGCCTCTTGGCCTCGCCCGACTTCACGCACACTGGTGCCATTGAGTCTGCCTTGCCCCTGCTCCTTCAGCCTGGCGGCAGACGGAGACCAGGGTTGCGGTTCGTTTATTTCCTCGCGACCAGCCAGACATGTAGGCGCCCGCCCCGGCCTAGCTGAGCGTCTGCCGATGCCGTACAGGAGTCCGGGTGGGCATAGGGCATCTTGAGCGTGTGCCGCAGCGCCTGAGCAGTACCGGGGTGCCCGCTGAAGGATCCGCTCTTGCTTCCAGCACCCGTGCCTTTTGGTGCAGACGACATCCCAGGATCCGCTGACATGCTGGCCGGGGTGGACACCGACGTAGACGGTGATCCTGGACGGGTGATTGACGCTGCCCGACGCGTCGCAGACGGCGAAGTCGCCGCGAGCGGTGCAGTTGCCGATCCGTTTGACGGATTCGGGCCTTGCGGCTAGAGAGCCGGCTGCCGCCGGCTTGACTGCGTGAGCAGCGGCAGCCGGAACCATACCCCCCGCGAGCAATGCCGCCGTCGCCGTAGCTGTTTCACTGGCGTCTTAGGTGAGTCACTCGGCGGATGCTACAAATCATACGTAGTGCCGATATTCCACCCTTAGCAAATCTGTTCTCAGCTCGGGTCATTTCGTCCGGGTTCGTTATCCGGCCCAATGCCATTGCGTCACCAGGTCTCGGCCGTTCCATGTGAACCGCGCCGTCTGGGCACCGTGCCCGGCCCCGCCGACCTGATGACGACCTGGGACGCGCCAGCCGGAACCGCCCGGCATGAGTCCCGCTAACCGCCCCGACCACCCACTCCCACAGCGACCAGCCTGCGGCCGACAGCGCTCCCGGGCGCCCCGGATGCCACTGGCGAGCGCTGCTTTGCGTAGGTGCCCGAAACGCCCTATGAGGCACGAAGCCGGCAGGCAGCAGAAAGCCCTGCGAACGGTTGGAGCCGGGACTATGTTCGTCCAATCTGGTAACGATGCACCCCCAGGACCAGCAAAACACCTTAAGTTGCTGCACCACGGCAAGTACCCGGAGGATTTCCATGACCAGCGATCGGAATGAGGATACGGAAGACCGGGCCCTGCTAGCTTTCCTCGCTGCGCAGCGTGACGCGGTGCTCTCTATCGTGGCGGGGCTGGACGAACAGGCGTGGCACCGGTCCGTCGTGCCGTCGGGCTGGACGCCGGCCGGGCTGGTCGAGCACCTTGGCGGAGCAGAGTGGCACTGGTTCCAGGGGGTCGTGGCGGGCAAAGCCCCCGAGCCGTCGCCCGGGGACGAGGACCGGCCCCCCTATGACCCGACGGCGGCATTCGTCTGTGACCTGCCTTCCGGGGAGATCATCGGTTTCTATCGTGACCAGTGCGCGAGCTCGGATGCGGTACTGGCGGCGGCGCCGCTGTCGGCTCGGCCGCGCGGCAGGCACGGCGTCCCCGGACGAGACGAGCCGCCGGACGTGCGCTGGGTCGTGCTGCACATGATCGAGGAGACCGCGCGGCATGCCGGTCACCTGGACATCGCCAGGGAGCTTCTCGACGGCCAGACCGGGCTCGGGTCGCGCTGACCAGGCCGAGGCCCATCTCTTCCGCGAGCCCCGTAGATCGAGGTCGGCCACAGGGGGCCAGTTTGTGGTCCCGGTGGTGGCCAGTTAAATGTCCCCGGTCTCTCGGGTTTAGTGCTTGGTGAGTGCTGGTCCTCCTTTGGCTCGTGCCTGGCGCATCCGGTGGGAGTCACAGTTGGTGAGGATGACGGTGGCGTGGTGGAGGAGTCTGTCGAGGAGGCTAGCGATCACGGGATGCGGTCCAGAACCTGCCCAATCGCCCTGGTAACGTCCCCGTGAGGCCGCATGTCGGAACCTGACGTCAACTTTGACACCGACTATCGCTACCGGCCCAGCACGAATGAAACGAAAGTTGGCCAGTGGCTGCCACCAAATCGCCCGGTTGCGAAAAAGGAACACCCGGTGTCGTCAGAAATAGCTGTTCTGTATCGAAATGTCCATCGATAGTTGCCATCTGACGGAGCAAATATTCAGCAGGCCTTTCTATCGCCCTGCCGCTGTGCTTTGCTCGCAGCCCGTTACCAGGGAGTGAGCAGGTTCTGTTCCAGAATGGTCGTGGCGGCCTCGCGGGCGCGAGTTGCGATCGTGATGACGTCATCCACGTCGTCCGCAGATGGTCCAGGCGTTTCATCATCTGGGTACTCGAAGGCGTTGCGGGCTCGCCTGATCCTGCCGAAGGACCGGAACACCGGAACTGAGGCCCCGAACTGCGCGGCGATCGTTTCCTGGACGGCGATGTGGCCGCCGCGACTGGTGACCCTGAGTCCCTGGACGGCGAGCAGGCTTGCCGCGCTCTTGCGAAACGCGTCGTACGCCAACTGGTAGGCCCCGGTCAGGTCCCCGCCAGAGGCGGCCCCATCAGCCGTGGCCAGATGCCTGGAGGCGTCGTCCAAGAGCCGGCCTACGATCTGATCGTTTACTGCGACCCGCTCCAGATCCCCAGCCCCTAGTAAAGCGGCGATCCTCTCCCGCCCGGGCTGCCACGTCACGTTAGAGCCTCCTCGCCCAGCACGGTGACTATCGGGCGTCGTATCACCTCAGCGTGGAAGCTGTCTGACCCTTCACGCCACCACTGCCCAGATCTGATGGTCACGTTCACCTCCCGGCCAAGCCGCTCACCGGCCCGCTGGGCCGCCTCATAGGCCTCATCCCGGTCCGGCCGACCAATCACAAGCACATCGATGTCCGCCGGCTCCGCCCACGCTGCCCGGCATACCGTGCCGCCCACGACCCGAAGATGTACACAGACTCAATTCCGGCCAGGCCGGCGAACTCCTCGGCGATTACCTGCCGTGGACCGAACGATCGGAGCAGCAGCTCAGTCAGCGGATCGGTGAGGGGTGACGGCGCCGCTTTCACCAGCCGGGTATTGCCGAGCCGCCGTGACGACACCACCCCTGCCTCCTCGGCCCTGGCCATCTCACGTTGCGCTGAGGACACCGAACCCTCTGTTCGCTCTGCCAGCTCCGTCAGCGACCACTCGCGCTCAGGCGTCAGCAGCACCAGGGTCAGCAATTCGGCTTGCAACCGCGACCGCAGCAGCGGCAGCAGCGGCGGCGCGGGAGCTTGCATAACATGCAATATACTTCCCACGATACGCAAACACGGCTGCGCCACGCGTTGACTGGCATCGCGCAGACGACTACCTTCCGTGACGCAAGAGGCCTTACGCATAGACTCCGCATGGAAATTTCGTGTTAAACACGGTTCTGACGTCCTCTGGTCGCCGTCAAAAGATCAGCAGATATGAGCTGGCGAGGGCCGGCTGAGGACAGGGCAGTCAAGCGGATACGCCAGGTCAGCCGTATCGATCTGATCGGCACCAGTGACAGCCGCCTGCGGCTAGACGAGGGCAGCGATGTCCAGATCTATAACGAGGACACCATCGGTAAGACCGACTACTAATGCATCATCTGTCCACGTCAAGGCGAGTGCCTCATGATGAACGGGGATTGCTGCGAGGCAGCCAGCGAAATTAGGGTCCCAGATCCGAATATAGCGATCGTGGCTGGCAGAGGCGAGGCGGGCCTGGCCGTTGATGGCGACCGGGCACAACGCACTGACCACGCCTCGATGGCCCTCCAGGAAAACGGTCTGTCGGCTAGTGGCCAGGTCCCAGACTCGAACGGTACGTTCATTTCCTGTCTCCGCACGAACTTCGAAGACCAACTTCACTGCCCGTTCCCGCAGCTCATCGGGATGCGCTTTCCTTGATACCATGAGCCCCAACCTTCCCAGAGGTCACAGCCTCCAAGGAAGCCGGGGCAGTCCACTAGGAGGCTGTACTGGCCCGCGTTCTACCTCGACTATTGGCCTTTCGCCCTGCACCGCCTCCAGGTCGGTCCCACCCAGGGCACCTTGCCGGCGGGCGCCCACGGCCACTGACAATTGGAAACTGTCGTGGAAACATGGCCCTGGTACAACCTCTGCATTCCGGGCGTTCCGAATCCGAGGAGAGCGTGTGATCAGCCGGTACCTGCTTCGCGACGCCGACGTCACGGCGCTCATTGACTTCACTCCAGGGCGGGGCTCCAGGGCGGGTTTATGGCCCTCCGTCGGCGAGTACCCGTGCTACGACGCCATGATGTACCACCTGATGTCGATGGACACCGTGCGGAACGACGCCTATCGCTCGGCGCTGGCCAGGACCTGTCCGGGGCGGACGGTGCTCGACATCGGCACCGGCCAGGACCTGAACTGGGCGATCGCGGCCCTGGAGTGCGGTGCGACGCATGTCATCGCCGTCGAGGCGCTGGAGGCCGCCGCCACCAAGGCGGCGGCCACGCTGGCCCGGTCGCCGTGGCGGGACCAGATCGAGCTTGTTCACTCCGCCGCCGCTCACGTCCAGCCAGGCCGGCTTGCCGACGTCTGCGTCTCGGAGATCATCGGCTCCATCGGCGGCGCCGAGGGAGCGGCGGCCGTGCTGGCCGACGTGCGTGACCGGCTGACCAGCCCCGGCGCTGTGCTGGTCCCTGACAGCTGCGTCACGATGGCCGGGGCGGTGGCGATTCGGGAGCTCATTCCTGAGCTCGGATTCTCCATCGACTCGCGCACCTACCTCGAGAGGATCTTCGCCCATGTCGGGCACCCGTTCGACGTCAGGCTCACGATCCTTGACGCCAGCGCCGACGACCTGGTAACCGACGCGGGCCCGGTCGAGTCGCTGTTCTTCAACGGCGCCATCGTCACCGACGGCAGCGAGGAGGTCATCCTGCGGGTCACGCGCAGCGGCTACATCGACGGCGTGCTGCTGTGGGTGCTGCTCACGTGCCGGGTGGGCGACGCTCCCGTTGACACGCTGCGCCAGCGGACCAACTGGGTTCCCGCGTACCTCCCGGCGTTCGGCGAGCCCGTCCGGGTTCACGCCGGCGACACCGTGCGCGTGCTACTCAACCGCGCGCTCAGCGACGACGGCATCCATCCTGACTATGAACTCGAGATGAGCGTCAGGACCGTTGAGCTCACGACGAGCGGGCGGTTCCGGTCGAGCCATCACGGGCCTGAGTTCAGGTCGGCTCCGCTCTATCAGGAACTCTTCGGCACGGCCTCCTGACCCGATGGCTATTTCGTGTTATAGATCACCGGGGTCCCGTTCGCCTTGGCGACGAGCGTCCTGACCTCCTCCACGGCGGTCAGCGCCTGTTTGATAGTCATGGGAGTGGCACCGGCCATCGCGGATTTGATGTCATCCGTAGACGGCTCGTTGACAATTGTCGCGGTCAAGTTCATCTGATCAGAGACGCAATTCCCAGGGTAGTCGACTTCCCACGCGGCGTCGCTCAGGACTATGTCGAGCTGGATGCCGTACTTCAGGCCCTTGAAAAACTCCTGCTGCTTGCCGGCCTCCCGGATCGCTGTGTAGACCCGGTGCAATGCGCTGCGGGCATTCTTGATACTGTTGTCGAAGGCGGTCTGCGAGGTGTTGGCGCTCGAGGTGAGACACGTCATATTCTTATTGCCGATGCCGGAGCCGCCAAAGTCCGCGTTGATTACGTGGCCAGACTTCCAGTGGTACTGGCTGTCATCTAGCTCGTCCCTGACGTCCGTAATCGCGTCGGGGTAGATGACTGCGGCGTCAGTCCCTTGGAGAAATTCGGGCCATCCCGCTATCGGACCGAGGGTGACTTTCGCGCTCTTGCAGCCACGGGCGCCAGCAGTGCGGGCTCCAGCAGGCTTCGGGAAAGGCACGTACTCCGCCTTGCTGATAATCGAGAAATCGCCGAAGGCGTCCATGGAGTTTTGCCTCTTGAGCCTCTTCGCCCGCGTTATCGTCGCGACCACCTTCGGCTTGGCAACAGCCTTGGCCTTCGTTTTGATGTTAACTTTCTTCGGCGGGCTGAGCTTCTTCCCCTTAGTACTTCCCTTAGGAGGCATAGCTGCTGCTCCACTCTTCCAGTATGTCCTCGTAGATCGCCTGGCAGATCTCAATCTGCAACTCGTTGATATCAGACATCTCAAGGATCTCTTGCTTGAATTCCGCGTCAGCCAAGGGTTCGTCGTCTTCGGCAGCGTTCTCATCGTACAATTCGTCGATGATCTCGTTGGTCATTTCCATGGCCAGGTCCCAGGCGTACTGCTCAGGATCCGAGAGGAATTCCTCGTCCTCGTCCTGCTGATCTTCCGAATCCTCTTCGAACGAGGCTTGCACTTCGCCGTACTCTGGCTCGTCCTGGTAGTCTTCTGGAGTTACCGGGAGGTATTCGGATTCTTCGTCAGAGGATTCAGGAGTGCCTGGGACCGACTCCTCCGGCGTCCCGAAGACGTGCTCCTCCTGCTCGCCGCCGAGCAGCGATTGCTCGATGAAGTCCTGCGGCTGCCCGAAGAAAAACGAAATAGTGTCGTCATGCTCGCTTGGGCTGACGGAGAACCACTCTCCGAGGCGCTGGCCGACGATCTCGCTGGCCAGGCTCTGGGCCAGGCTCAGCGCCTCGTCATCGAAATCCTCAAACTCCGAAGGATCGGGCACCCGCAGCCTCTTGGCGTAAGACTCACCGTCGGGCTTGCCGCCGGGCAATCTGCGTTTCATCGTCGCTGCTACCTCTCAGCTTGGGCTGACTGCGTGGTTGCCAGTACGCGTGAGATCTCCGCCGCCACGACGCTCTGCGCCATGCGCTCAATTCCGGCCCGATGCGGGCCACGAGCTCCGGGGGGAGTTCCTGGCGCAGTTTCGCCACGACGTCGGACACGGCCGGCGTCATGATCTCCGTGCGCACCGTCGCGGCCGCCCGAACCTGCGCGGCCGACTGCTCCGCGGGGACGCCGCTTTCCTGAGGACTGGCCTCGATGCGCAGACGCTGGTCAGCCTGGGCCTGGGTCATCCACGCCGCAGTGGCGCCGGGCGAGGTCGAACGGCCGCCCTCAGCCCATTCGTAGGACTTATCAGCCTGGTCGTAGCGGTACCACATGCTGTAGTTGTCGTCGTACCGGGGCGCGCTGTAGCGGTCGGCGTCATCCACGGCCCCGCCCACCCGGAGCGCGCTGAATTCGGCCTCGCTCAGCCACGACCCCGCAGCGCGCGGGTCCTCCCACTCATAGACCCCGGCCACCGAGTCGAACCTGTACCTGGCGCCGGACGTCGCGTCCATCTCAGGAGCGGAGTAGCGGCGCGCCTGGTCGGCCTGGGACTGGGTCATCCAGGCCGCGTCCGCGCCGGGCGGGATCGAACGGTCGCCCTCAGCCCATTCGTAGGCCTTATTGCCGTGGTCGTAGCGGTACCACATATGGAAGTTCTCGTCGTACTCCGGCGCGCTGTAGCGATCGGCCCCGTCTGCCTCTCCACCCACGGCGAGCGCGCCGAACTCGGCCTCGCTCAGCCACGATCCCGGAGCGTGCGGGTCCTCCCACTCATAGACCCCGCCCGCCGAGTCGAACCTGTACCTCGCGTCGGCGTTCTGGTCGTAGTCAGGAAGGCTGTACCGGTCCCACTGGCGATCCCGCATCACTCCCGCGAGCCAGCCGACGAGGCGACCCGCCGCCGCGACGATCGCGTCGGAACTCGCGCCGGCTTCCTGTCCGCCGTCGCCGTCCCCGCCGTCCTCGAGTTCTCGCTTCGCCTCCCCGACATAGCTCTCGAACTCCGACGCCAGCGACGAGCCATCCTGCTCGGTGAGGAAGCGAGCGGACATCGCCTCGGTGTACCTGGTCGCCGAGGAATGATTCGACGGCCACCCCAGATCGCCGAACTGGGACGCGAGCATGTCGGATAGATCGGTGTCCAGCGCGACCACGCGCGGATCAGCGAACCATCCCATGAACTCCTCGAAGTCTGGCTGGCTAAGCTCGGCTCCCATCAAAGAGCTCCTCGCTGTAGGCGTGGGGTCGCCGCAGCCCAGCGGCGCGCTTCCACTTTCGCGCCCGATAAAGGCCAGTGACGGGAAGAACGAGCACAATCCGAACCACTCTGAACTGCCCTTTCAGGCAGGGCAGGTTGCTGTTCACGGCCGCGAGGCAACAGCAACAGGGAGGGCAGCGTTGCTCACCCTGCCCCAGGCACGCCGGGCCGCGTACGGAACCCGCTGGGCGGAAACAGGTAGCAGCCACCTGACAGCCTCGATTATGGGCCTGAGCTTCCGGGCTCTGGCGCAGGGTTTCGGTCCGTAGCGGGGCGCGGTTATTTCACGTTATAGACCACGGAGCGCTGGTTCGCTGCCGCGATGAGGTCCCTGACCTGGGCTATGGCGGTAAGGGCCGTCTGGACAGTCATGTTAGTGGCACCACCCATCGCGGTTCTGACCGTACCCTCAGCGGGCTCGCCGACAATTGCCGCGCTCAAGTCCATCTGATTGGAAATGCAATTCGCCGGGTAGCCGTCTCCCCACGCGTCATCGCTCAAGCTTATATTGATCTCGATACCATGAGGCTTATTCAGGGAGGGGACAAAACCGACTCGCCATAACGGCGTGTCAAGACTAAAAACGGCTCGCATTCCGGGAGAATTGAGTTACTACACCACAATTCTCAAGAACGCGAGCCGCCACATGTATCATACCACTGGACTGACCCAGGAAGAGATCTCGGACCTCTGCGTACTTGTCTTGCAAGCGGCAGCCGAAAAAGCAAAGGCATCCTGGCCGCCCTCGCTCGGCCTTTACAAATCCGTTGTCGTGACACTCACCTACCTGCGCCGCAATCGCGTTCAGGCGGAGATCGCAGAGTCTTTCGGCGTATCCCAGCCGACGATCAGCCGCGCGATAAAAGCGGTCAGCCCGCTCCTGAAGAAAATACTCAAAGGCGTCGTGCCCACGGCTGACGAATTCGGCCCGCAATCGCAGCTCATCGTGGACGGAAGCCTGCTCCCATGCTGGTCCTGGGCTTCCGCACCCGGCCTCTACTCCGGGAAGCACAAAACCACCGGCATGAACGTGCAAGTCGCCTGCACCCTCGAAGGCGAAATCGCCTGGATATCCGATCCGGTCGAAGGGAGCCGCCACGACATGCACTGCATCGGCGAGTCAGGCGTCCTTTCCGCAGTGACTCTCGGCTCGTGGATAGCCGACAAGGGCTATATCGGGAGCGGAATGATCACGCCCATCAGGAAGCCCGCCCACCGCGACCTGCTGGACTGGGAAAAAGAATACAACACGGCCGTCAACAGAATCCGCTACGTCGTTGAGCGGGCCATCGCGAACTTCAAGACCTGGAGGATCATGCACACCGACTACCGAAGACCCCTCGGCACCTTCGCCGAGACGATCTCAATCGTCGTCGGACTGTATTTCTACAAAATGAGCGTTGAATAAGCCTCCATATCCCAGTGCCGTGAAGAAATCCTGCTGCCCCCCGGCTTCCCGGATCGTACTATAAACCTTGTGCAATGCGCTCCGGGCCTTCTTGACATTATTATCGAATGCGGTCTGCTGCGTGTTCGCACTTGAGGTAAGACAGGTCATATTTGTATTCCCGATGCCTGAACCACCAAAGTCCGCATTGATCACATGCCCAGACTTCCAGTGATATTTGCTGTCATCTAGGTCCTTCCTGACATCCGTGATCGCGTCGGGGTAGATGGCCATAGCGTCGGTTCCAGGCTGAGGTTCAGGCCATCCCACTAGCGGCCCGAGGACGACGCGTGCGCTCTTGCAACCCCGAGCGCCCGCAGTAGAGGCACCGACAGGCTGCGGAAACAGTACATAGGCTGCCTCTTCGAGGATCGTGACCTCGCCGAACGCGTCCATGGAATTCTGTTTCTTGAGTCTTTTCGCCCGCGTCATTGTCACGACAACCGTCGGCTCGACTCTCTTCTTGACGTTCTCTTTAATGGCGACTTTCTTTCCGGCGCCAAGCTTCTTTCCTTTAGGAGGCATAGCTGCTGCTCCACTCTGCTAGTATCTCCGAGTAGATCTCCTGGCAGATTTCAACCTGCAACGTGGCGATAGCGTGCAGCTCAAGAAACTCTTTCTTGACGTCCTCGTCAATCATCGAATCGCTGTCTTCAACCACGTTCTCATCGTACAATTCGTCAATGATCTCGTTGCTCATTTCCATGGCCAGGTCCCAGGCGTACTGCTCAGGATCCGAGAGGAAGTCCTCGTCCATCTCTGGAGTCTCAGGGTCATATTCGAATTCTTCGTCAGAGGATTCAGGGGTGCCTGGGAATGACTCGTCCGGCGTCCCAAAGATGTACTCGCCGGGCTCGCCGCCGAACAGCGATTGCTCGATGAAGTCTTGCGGCTGCCCGAAGAAGAACGAAACAGCGTCGTCCTGCTCGCCTGAGCCGACGTCGAGCCACTCCTGAAGGCGCTGGCCGACGACCACGCTGGCCAGGCTCTGCGCCAGGTTCAGCGCCTCGTCGCCGAAGTCCTCGTCCTCCCCCCGCCGCCTCTTGAGGTAGGACTCGCCGTCGGGCTCGCCGTCTGGCCTTCTGCGTTTCATCGTTGCTGTTACCTCTCAGCTTGGGCTGACTGCGTGGTCGCCAGTACGCGTGAGATCTCCGCCGCCACGACGCTCTGCGCCATCCGCTCAATTCCCGGCCCGATGCGGGCCACGAGCTCCGGGGGGAGTTCCTGGCGCAGTTTCGCCACGACGTCAGACACGGCCGGCGTCATGACCCCATGAACTCCTCGAAGTCCTGCTGGCTAAGCTCGGCTCCCATCAAAAGAGCTCCTCGCTGTCGGCGCGGCGACACCGCAGCCCAGCGGCGCCGCAACCACTCTCGCCCCCCGCAAACGCCAGCAACGGGAACAACGAGCACAATCCGAACCACTCTGAACTGCCCTTTCAGGCAGGTTTCGCAACACCGCCGTCACTGTTATCGTAGGAGCTAGTTACGATCTGCAGCGGAGCGGTTACTGTGCCCGCGGTCGATGCGTGACCCTGAAGCGAAGGATCGCGTTATGGCCGAGGTCACAGGTTCTCCGGACGGCGAACCACCGCCCATCCTGGTCGGCGGCGTGGTCGGCAGGGTCAGCAAGATCGCCCAGGGCACGATCCAGCACGACAAGGGATCGACCTTCGTGTCGACGTTCCGGCTCGAACGGCCCGAGCCTCCGGCGGGCCGCGTGGTGACGGCCCGGCTGACGGGCAGCCAGGCGATCGGCTTTGCATCGGAAGGGGACTGGGTCGAGGTATTGGGCCGACGCCGGCCAGCCCGGGCTTCATCAACGCCCGGCGCGCGATCAACCGGACCTCGGGCGCCGAATTCCTGGCCTCGGAGTGCGGCTTCACCAATGGCGTGCAGCTAGCGGTTGACATGCTGGTGATCGGCTTCATGCTGACCGTGGGCCTGCTCAGCATCTTCGGGGGTTGACGAGCCAGCTGCCTGGTTTGGCCGAAAAATAGGTAGTCCCAATAGCCATAGTCGCTGTTATCGTAGAAGGCCTAGTTACGGTATGCAGCGGGGTAGTTACTCCTACCTGCGGCGATGCGTGACCCTGATGCGGAGGATCGCGTTATGGCCGATATCACAGGTTCCCCGGGCGGTGACCTGCCGCCATTGCGGCCCGCCGGCTGGCAGCTGCCTGTCAGCGGCAGCCAGCCCGCGCCGCCGGGCCGCGTCAACCGGCCGCCGCCCGTGCTGGCAGGCGGGGTGGCCGGCGAGGTGCGCAACCTCGCCCAGGGCACGATCCACCACAACAACGGCTCCACCACCGTAGTCACCTTCCGGCTCGAGCAGCACAACCCCGCCGCCGGGCGCACCAGCATCGTCACCGTCAGGATGAAAGGAAGCCGGGCCATCGGATTCGCCTCAGAAGGCGACTGGGTCGAGGCGCTCGGACCCGCCAGCCAGGGCTTCATCAACGCCCGGCGAGCCATCAACCGCACCTCAGGCGCCGAATTCCAGTCGTCCTCTTCCGGTAAGAGCCTGCGGAACGGCTGCCTGATCGCGGTCGGCATTTACCTGGCCCTCCAGGTGATCAGCCTGATCATCATTCTGGCCGTTAAGGCCTGATGGCTACCTGATGCGGAGGATCGCGTTATGGCCGATATCACAGGTTCCCCGGGCGGTGACCTGCCGCCATTGCGGCCCGCCGGCTGGCAGCTGCCTGTCAGCGGCAGCCAGCCCGCGCCGCCGGGCCGCGTCAACCGGCCGCCGCCCGTGCTGGCAGGCGGGGTGGCCGGCGAGGTGCGCAACCTCGCCCAGGGCACGGTCCAGCACAACAACGGCTCCACCACCGTGGTCACCTTCCGGCTTGAGCAGCACAATCCCACGGCCGGGCGCACCAGTGTCGTGACAGTCAGGATGACGGGCAGCAGGGCTATCGGGTTCGCCTCGGAGGGCGACTGGGTCGAGGCACTCGGACCGGCCAGCCGTGGCTTCATCAACGTCCGGCGAGCCATCAACCGGACCTCAGGCGCCGAATACCAAGGTTCCTCGCCCGGCAAGAGCCTCCGGAACGGCTGCCTGTGGGCGCTCGGCCTTTTCCTCGCCTTCTGCGTGGCCGTGCTGATCCTCCATGTCATCTTCACCGCCGGGTAGGCCTCCGCATGTCCGCCATTGGTCCTGACGCGCTTGACTACCTCGGCGGGTCCGCGCTGAATTTCGGCTCACTGCCGCCGCCGGCGACCTGGGCATCGGTCGTGGTCGCGGCACGCCGGCTCGACCGGATCAGGGGCGTAGGCGTGCCGGTGCCGATGACCACGAGTTCCGGGCTCATCCCGCTGCCCGGGCCGACGCCGCTGAGCGAGCCGTTGCTCGCCGGGCTGGCAGGCGAGAACATTCCGCTGGCCTTTCAGGTCATCGGCACGAGCAGGGGCGTGAGCTTCGCGCTCGGCACCTGGGTGACGGGGGCGATCGACACGCGGTCGCTCGACGAGCAGCAGCAGGTGGTGACCTCGCTTCTTGACGGGCAGTTCACCACGGTCGACCGCCTCCCGGCCGGGTCAGTCGATCTGTCGGCATTCCAGGTCGCCGGGATGGCGCATGGCATCCCGCGTTACGACGCCACCGACGGCGGGCCGGCCCCGTGGGACCGCCTGCTGCGCAGCATGCGAGGCGCGACGTTCGCGGTGCTCGTCCTGGCCGAGCCGATCGCCTTGAGCACCATCAGCCATCTGCGTAACCTCGCGCTTGACGACATCCGTACCGCGGTGACCGGCCAGGACGCCACCTTGCCAACCCCGCTGACGAAGGTCTACTCAGCACAGATCGACCTCATGGTCAGCTCCCTTAACCGGGCGTTGTCCGTCGGTGGCTGGCGGACGGCCGTGTACCTGCTTGGTAACCGGGCCAGCTACTGGCGGCTGGCCGCTGCCTGGCGCGCGACGTTTGCCGATACCGAGGCGCTGGTGCTGCCGCTGCGGACCGCTGTCGGCAGCCTCTCGGGAGCGGCGGCGGAGCAGTGGGCGATGCCGTACCAGTCCGCTCCCGCCGGACCGCGCCAGTGGCGGCACCCGTTCCTGAACCAGACGCTGCTCGATTCCCGCCAGCTCGCTGCCATCGCGCATCTGCCGCGCCTGGAGACCTCGGGGTTCTCGGTCAGGCCGACACCCTCGTTCGCGGTGTCGCGCCGGGCGCCCAGAGCCGGGCAAGCCGTCCTCGATCTCGGCGCCGTGCTTGACCAGCGGACCGCTACCGGGACCAGGTACGCGATCGAGCGCGATCAGCTCACCAGGCACGCCTTTGTCTGCGGACTGACCGGCGCTGGCAAGACGAACACGATCATGCACCTGCTCGGCGAGGCAGCGGCCGCCGACATCCCGTTCCTGGTGATCGAGCCCGCCAAGACCGAGTACCGGGAGATGCTCGGCTGGCAGCACGCCAGGCAGCAGATCCGGGTCTTCACGATCGGCCGCGAGGCGATCGCGCCGCTGCGCATCAATCCCTTCGAGGTGCCGCCCGGCATCGATGTGTCGACGCATCTCGATCTGCTCAAGACCGTGTTCATGGGCAGCATGGCGCTGTGGGTCCCGCTGCCGCAGGTGCTCGAGCAGGCCATGATCGAGCTCTATACCGAGCGGGGCTGGGACTTCGGTACCGGCATGCGGCAGGCGGGCGCGGCCGATCCGGGCGCGCCGGCGGCGCCGACTCTCGGTGACCTGGTGGCGGCCGTTGAGCGGATCGTGCCGACGCTGGGGTTCAAGGGCGAGTCCACCCAGGAGATCACGGCAGCGCTCACCACCAGGCTGAACACGCTGCGCCGAGGCGCTCGCGGCCTGATGCTCGACGTGGACCAGTCGGTGCCGATGGGCGAGTTGCTGCGCGCGCCGACCGTCATCGAGCTCGAGGGACTGGGCGACGACGCCGACAAGGCGTTTGTTATGGGCCTGCTGCTGACCAGGTTGTATGAACACCGCCGGGCCGAGCAGGCGAGCGAGCTCGAGCGCCGGGCCGGGCAGCCGCTGACCTCGTCGGCGCTGCGGCACATCGTCGTCGTCGAGGAAGCGCACCGCCTGCTCAGCGCGGCCAGGAAGACCACGGACGCGTGGACCGCCGATCCTACCGGCGCGTTCACGGAGACGTTCAGCCAGATGCTGGCCGAGGTGCGCGCGTACGGACAGGCCATCATCGTGGCGGATCAGGTGCCGGTCAGGCTGGCACCTGACGTCATCAAGAACACCAACCTCAAGGTCGTGCACCGCCTCGTGGCCGGGGATGACCGCGCGGCGGTGGCGGCCACGATGTCGATGAGCCCCGAGCAGAGCCAGCAACTGGCGATGCTGACGCCGGGCCGGGCCGCCGTCTTCAGCGAGGGCGACCACACGCCGGTAATAGTGCAGGTCCCGCAGGCCAAGGATGCGGCGGCAACGCCGGCCGTGGACGACATCTCCGTCGCCGCCGCCATGGCGGGCTGGCGCGCCGACCCGGCGGTCGCCGCCTGGTTCACCTCGGGGCGCGGATGCGCCAAGGCCTGCCGGCACCAGCCGCTGTGCCAGGCCGGGCGGAGGCTAGGCGAGCTGCCGGCGGCGCGGCAGCTGGCTTCGCGGCTCTTCCAAACCGCTGTCGCGAGTCCCGACGGGATCGACGTCGTCTGGCCTGATGTCGAAGCGTTCGTCGCGGCGCGAACTCCGGCCGGCATCAGCCCCGCCGAGCTGCTGCCGGTCTTCGTCGGGCACGCGCTGGCGGACATCACCGCCCGCCGGGCTACTCAGGCCGGCTGGTCGGGCCTGGCGCGGGCCAGGCTCGACGCCCTGCTGCGCGATGTCGTGGCCGAGCGAACGGCCGGCGGCCGGCGCTGGCTGGGCGCGACGCCCGCGCGGCAGGCGCTCGTGGCTGCGGCGGCCGAGGTGCAGCGGCGGCCGCATGACCCGTTCCCGTTGTGTCAGGTGATCTGCGCCGACGGCGGGTGCGCCTACCGGTATGCCCTCCTCGATGCGGGGATCTCCGCCTGGATCGCGGCCGGGGCGGGTCAGGCCAACCTCGACCTGGATGCCGCGGCCGCCACCGCGCTCCACGTGATCCAGACGACGCCGCCACCACCGGACGGCGCCGCCGAGCTGAACGCGGCTCGATGGCAGGCCGTTGCCTGCGCGGCCCAGTTGCTGGCCTGCACGTCGGATCGCCCGACGGCCGACGCGGAGCGGGCGGCCGCCGCGCTCACCGAGGCGGGCTGGCCGATGGCCGTGCCCGATCCCCAAGGCGACGCGGTCATCGGTGCGGGGGCGACCGCCACAACATGAATAACAAGGGGAAAGAGACCAGCACATGAATGTTCTGCCATTGGTGCAAGTCGGCGCGTCCACTCTGCAAGCCGTGATCGACGGAATGCAGAAATTTGGCGTCGACGAGGACACGCTGACGACGAGATTGAGCGTGGCGCAACTGCTGCATTTGCAGGCGAACGAGGCCACGGCGGAGACAGAGGACGAGCCGTTGCTCACCGCTTATCGCGACTGGCTCAACGCCGCCATCGCGCAGTACACCCCGCAGGCGCAGGCGTCGGATCGAGAGTACGTACGGTCGGCCGCCATCATGATGGCAGAGGTGAGGCTAGCCCAACTGCGCGGCGCTACTGGCAACGGAGCCTCAACCGGCGAGCTGACGTCCGGCCTGGGCGGCTGATATGGGCCCTATCGAGACCCTGATCGTCGGTGAACTGATCAAGCACGGCGTGGATTACGTATGGGACCACTATGTCGCGGACAAGAAACCTGAGGGTGGGTCCGACGGCAATCATCCGGGCACCGACAGCAAGTCAGCGGGCGATTCCAAGTCCCAGAGCGACGCCAAATCCCAAAGCGACGCCAAATCCCAAAGCGACGCCAAATCCCAAAGCGACGCCAAATCCCAAAGCGACGCCAAATCCCAAAGCGACGCCAAATCCCAAAGCGACGCCAAATCCCAAAGCGACGCCAAATCCCAAAGCGACGCCAAATCCCAAAGCGACGCCAAGTCAACGAGTGACTCCAGCGCGACGACCGGCGATACCAAGACGACCACCTCCACCACGGTCAACGTCAATATTGACCAGAGCAAACATCCTGAGCAGGCCCCGCCTGGAGGCAGCGGAAAGCAGGGGATCGAGTATCACGTCAGCTACGATCCCAACGGCAAGAGCGAGATCTCGGTGAAGTCTCCGCCGGAGCTAGCCGACAAGGCGAGCCGGCTGGCCGAGCACGCGTTCGGCACCGCCAAGGACGCCGTCGGCAAACCCGACTCCGATCCGGGCAAGCCAGGCCCGCCGGCCCCGTCAGATACCTCCAAGAACGCCCCGAGCGATTCCAAGGCAGCGCCGACGGATTCGGGCAAGCCGCCGGCCAGCCCCGCGCCCGAGCCGAAGAACACAACGTCGACCGCTCCCGCGCCCTCGAACTCGTCCCCGCCTCCCTCAACACCGCCACCGACTCCGTCGTCGGACTCGAAGACCGCCCCACCGCCGCCGAGCAGCACGCCGCCCAGCCCCACCGACAAGGCAACAACGCCCCCTACGACGCGGTAGGCCGGGCCGGCCCGGCCCCGGCGACCACATCAAAGCGCGTATTGACACCCGATTTCCAACATGAATTCGCGTATTCATGCGGGGCTAGCGGGCCTAGGAGCCAGTCGGCCGGGGCATTTGTCTGATTTGTGCGCGCGGAAGCTCGCCTCCCGACGATCGGGTGAACGGAAACCGGGCAAAGGGGGCATTCGGTAGCTGGCGTCCCGGCGTCGGCTCGCACCGCTGTGCCGTTGGTGTCATTCCCGCAGCACCATTGGCGCAGCGGTGCGACGGACCGGGCGCGACGGGCCGGCTGTTGACTTCAAATGGCGGCCGGTGATACATGACCATGGTGGCCATCATGAAATTTAATGTCATTCCCCGCTTCGCCGCTTTGCTGGGGTTGCTGGCAGCCGCAGGCGGTGCGCTGCCAGCCTCGGCGGCGACCTCGGCGAAGCCGGCGGCAGCGCCACCTGGGATGGAACGTGTCCAGGCCCGTCCGCTTGTCCCGGCCGGCGCCAGGGCGATCGGCGCGGTCGCGAGCTCAGCCGGCGTCTCCGGCGAGGTCGTGCTCAAGCCGCGCGACAACGCCGCGCTGACCGCCTTCATCGCGAACGTGACCGACCCCAGCTCGCCCCGGTTCCACCAGTACCTCAGGGCCGGCGCTTTCGCCGGGCGGTTCGGCCCGTCCCGCTCCCGGCTCAGCGCCGTCCGCACCCGGCTCAGGGCAGCTGGCCTGCGTCTGGGCGCGACCTCGCGTGACGGGCTGATCGTCCATTTCAGCGGGACGGCGGCAGCAGTGGAAGCAGCGTTCCGCACCGGGCTGGAGAAGTACCGGCTCAGCGACGGGTCCCTGGGCCAGGCCATGACCAAGGCAGTCTCGCTGCCTGGCGCGATCGCCGGCGACGTCGCGGCCGTGCTCGGTCTCAACACCCTCGTGCGCATCAGGCCGGTAGGAGTTCGCCGCGCCCCGGCCTCGGCCAAGGGGAAGATCCCGGCCGCCAAGACCGCGAAGTTCGCCCACCCCCAAGGCGCCCCCGCAGCTTGCAAGGCCGCGACGGCGGCCGCCACGGGCTTCGGCGGGCTGACCGATGACCAGATCGCGCACGCCTACGGCGCGTTCGGGCTGTATGGCACCGGCGACACCGGGGCGGGCCAGCACATCGCGCTCTACGAACTCGAGCCGTTCGCCCGGTCAGACATCAAGTCCTTCGACACCTGCTTCTTCGGCGGCGCCGCGGCGGCCAGGATGCTCACGAGGCTGCACGTGGTCGCGGTGGACGGCGGCCAGCCCGCCGGGCCGGGCAGCGGCGAGGCGAACCTCGACGTCGAGGACATCGAGGCGATCGCGCCTGGCGCCAGCGTCGACGTCTACGAGGGCGCGAGCCCCGGAAGCAACGGCCTGATCTACGACCCCGTCGACCCGTACGCGGCGATGATCAACGCCGACCGCGACCAGATCATCAGCACCAGCTGGGGCCTGTGCGAGCAGGCCGTCCAGCAAGGCCAGCCAGGCCTGCAGCAGGCCGAGAACGCGCTGTTCGAGCAGGCCGCCGCGCAAGGGCAGTCGGTGTTCAGCTCCTCCGGCGACAATGGCTCGGACGACTGCAACACCTTCGAGACAACGACCCCGGTCTCGGGCCAGAATCCGCTCTCGGTCGATGACCCGAGCAGCCAGCCCTACGTCACCTCGGTCGGCGGCACGACGATCGACGACGCCTCGACCCAGCCGCCACTCGAGCAGGCCTGGAACGACGGTGCCCTGGACGGCGCGGACGGCGGCGGCATCTCGCAGTCCTGGGTCATGCCGGCCTGGCAGCGGGCGGCGACAGTGCCAGGGATCGCGCGACCCGGAACCAATGACTACGTCAACGCGAACCGCGTCGAGAAGAGCTTCGGATTCCCCGAGAACTTCTGCCAGCAGGCAGTGGCCGGCGCGAATAATTCAACGCCTTGCCGTGTGGTTCCTGACGTCTCAGCCCAGGCCGATGAGTTCACTGGCGCGATCACCGTGTTCGAGGCGGATTTCGGCGGCTGGAGCACGGTCGGCGGCACGTCCTCGTCGACGCCGATCTGGGCGGCGCTGCTGGCGCTGGTCAACGCGTCGCCGGCGTGCGCCGCGCACCCGGCCACGCACGGCGGGGTGGGTTTCGTGAGCCCGCTGCTCTACGCGGTGGCGTCGCAGCCGGCCGCGTACCGGGCGTCGTTCAGCGACGTCAAGCTCGGCAACAACGACATCTACGGGCTCAGCAACGGGCACGTGTACCCGGCGACGGCCGGCTATGACCTGGCGACCGGCCTGGGCTCGCCCCGGCTGACCGGCGCCAACGGCAGCGCGGGGCTCGCGTTCTACCTGTGCGACCTGGCGGCGCAGGGCACACGGCCCGCGGTTACGAAGATCAGCCCGGCCTTCGGCAGTACCGCGCACAACACCTTCGTCACGATCACGGGCACCGGCTTCGATAAGGGCGGCAAGCCCGACGTGGCCGGGCTGCAGATTGGCGGGGCTGAGCTCAAGCCGGGCCGGTTCCACGTGGCGGGCACGGGCACAATCGTCGCTGACCTGCCTCCGGCCAGCCAGGTGCGCCCGCCGTCGGCACCGGCTCCGCAGGATGGCGCGGGGCCGGCGAACATCGTCGTGACGCTGAAGGACGGCCAGTCAAGCCGCCCCGGCCCGGAGTCGACGTTCCAGTACGTGGACGTCAAGGGCGGCGGGGCGGTGCCCAGCGTGACCGGGGTCATCGCGGTCGCCGGCTCGGCGTCGGCGCCGGGCAAGGTGACGATCCTCGGGTCGGGGCTCACCGGGGCCACCTCGGTGACCTTCGGCGGGGTCGGCGCGAGCTTCACGATCGCCGGCCCGAACACGATCACCGCGACGCCGCCGAAGTTCTCGGCGCATCCGGCCTGCGCGCCGTTGCCGTTCGCGGGCGAGACCGCGGCCAACGACATCTGCCAGGTGCAGGTCAGGGTCGCCAACAGCCACGGGGTCAGCGCGACCTCGGCCATCAAGCCGCCGGACGAAGGCCCGGTCGTGATCAACAGCCTCGGCGTGCTCGTCGCGAGCCCCGGACAGGAGACGCAGCAGGCGCCGACCGAGTACGACTACGCGCCGACGCCGACCATCACGTCGGTGTCGACCACGTCCGCCGCGAACCTGGCGAGCGAGACGGGCACCACCGTCATCACGGTGCACGGCACCGGGCTCGATCCGCTGACCATCGACTGGGCCGACTTCGGCGACCCGGCCTCTGAGTTCTCGATGAACACCGGCTTCGTGTTCATGACCGGCACTGAGCTGCAGATCAGCGCGCCGAGCCAGGGCCTGACCACCGATGAGCTGAGGCTGCCGTTCAGCGTGAAATCGCTGGCCGGGCAGTCCGCGCCGACGACCGTGACCTACGCCGGCGTGCCCAAGGTGACCAGCGTGGCGAACACCGAGAACGGCAAGCGGCTGGACGGCACGCCGGGCGCGGCTGACACCGGCGGCACGCCGCTCCGCATCAACGGCCGGGGATTCGCCAGCCAACTCATCGCGCCGATCGAGTTCACCGGCACGAAGTCGCCATTCACGCTCGGCACCCAGTACACATTCACAGTCACCGGCGACAAGAGCGTGACCGCGCAAACCGTCGCGCAGAACCCGGCGCTTGTCGATGTCAGGCTGTGCACGGTCAGCGGCTGCAGCCTGAACCGGCCCGCCGACGAGCTGTACCTCTATCCGCCGGGCAATCCGAAGGTCGGCTCCGTGCGGCCGGCCTTGGGCCCGGCTGGCGGCGGCACGAAGGTGACGATTGGCGGCGGCAACCTGGGCTGCCCGCTCGCGGTGTTCTTCGGCAAGGCCAAGGCGAAGTCGTTCACGCCGGTCCAGGCCCTGCTGGACTGCGCGTCGACCACCACCCTGCGGGCTGTCTCGCCCAGGGGAAAGGCGGGTACCAAGGTGGGCGTCAGCGTCGAGACGATCGAGGGTTTCTTCACCGGCTCGGGACGCGGCACCACCAAGGCCAGATTTACCTACAAGTAAGGACCAGGAATTCTGGATCACCGGATCCGCGAAGCTGAGCGGCGGCTGTTCGCCGGCCTGGGCCTGCGGCCCGAGGAGACGTTCGCCGAGGTCAAGCTGGGCGGGCAGGCAGGGGCTGGCGCTCAGCTGCGGGCTCGGGTGCTCAGCGTGGGCGCCGGCCAGCCCCTGGTCCTGCTGCCCGGCGTGACCCTGGCGGCGGCGATCTGGCTGCCGTGGGTCCGCGAGCTGCCCGGCTACCGGCTGCATCTAGTCGAGCTGCCCGGTCACGGCCTGTCGGACCCGGTGGCCTACCGGCGCGGTGCCGTGCGCGGCCACTCGGTCGCCTTCGTCGACGGGCTGCTCGACGCGCTCGGGCTGGATACTGCTGCCGTGATCGGGCATTCGCTGGGCGGGATGTTTGCCTTGTGGCACGCGGCCACCCGGCCCGGGCGGATCGCCTCCCTGGTCGCGATCGGCGCTCCCGCTGTCGCGCTGCCCGGCGCGGTCGCGCGGATGCCGCTGTCCCTCATGAGCGTCCCTTTCGCTGGCGAAGCCATGCTGCGCACGCCCGGCCCGCGGCCGGTGTTCCGCACCCTGCTCGGCCTGGGTCTCAGCCCGGCCGCCGCTGCGGGCGCCTCGGACGACCTGGTCGACGTGCTGCGCCTGGCCGTGCGGCGCAAGGGCAACGCCAGGACGGTAGCCTCGCTGATGCATGCGCTCAACGCCTTCAGGCAGCCAAGGCCGGAGAGCGTGCTGACCGATGAAGACCTGGGCCAGATCAGCGTCCCGGTCCTGTTCTGCCATGGCCGGGACGATCCCTTCCTGAAGCCCGCGCAGGCCAGGCCGTCCGTCGCGAAGATCCCGCGCGCGGTACTGCACGAGGTCGACGGCGGCCACGGCCCCTGGCTGGACGACCCGGCGGCCTGCGCGAAGCTAGTGACAGCCCACTTCACCGCCACCGGCTACAGGCCCGAACCAGATGCGGAGCAGCGATGAGCACAGCCAGCGAAGTCGGCAGCACAGCACAGCGCGACGTGGACCTTGGCGAGGTCACGCTCAGGATCGCCGAGGCAGGCGCGGGTCAGCGGCCGCTGCTGCTGGTGCATGGCTTTACCGGCGCGAAGGAGGATTTCACCGACTGGCTGGGCCAGCTCGCCGCGCTCGGCTGGCACGCGGTCGCCCCTGACCTGCGCGGGCACGGCGCGAGCTCGATGCCGGCGGCCGAGTCGGCCTACTCTTTCGAGCTGATGGCCGGTGATTGCCTGCGGCTGGCCGACGCTCTCGGCTGGGACAGCTTCGTGCTGCTGGGGCACTCCATGGGCGGGATGATCGCCCAGTTCATGGCCCTGGCCGCGCCCGGCCGGCTGACCGGCCTGATCTTGATGGACACCGCGCCTGGGCCGCTCTCTAACCTGGACCCTGACCTGGTCAACGCGGCGGTATCCATCGTCCGCACGGAAGGGATGGGCCGGCTCGCCGAAATGATGGCCGAGGTCGAAGGACCCTTGATCACCCCGGCCAACCGGCGCCTGCTCGCCGAGCGACCCGGGTACGCGGAGTTCGAAGACCGCAAGTTCCGGGGCACGTCGCCTGCTATGTACGCGGCCTTGGCACCGGTCTTCATCACAATCGAAGATCGGCTTGAAAAATTGGCGCCGGTCCTCGCTTCGCTCCCAGTGCTGGTCATCGTCGGAGAGCAAGACAAGCCGTTCACCGGCCCGTCGCAGGCAATGGCGGCGGCCCTCGGGCAGGGAACGACGCTGGCGGTCATCTCCGACGCCGGCCACTGCCCCCAGTTCGAGAACACCGCCGAATGGTGGACCGCCCTCGAGACCTACCTCGCCACAATCCCGGCCTGACCAAGCCCGGGCTAGGCGTCCAGCGAAACTGCCGGCTGGATGTTCTGGTTGATGTGGAAGATGTTGTCCGGGTCGTAGCGGCGCTTGACCTGTGCCAGCCGGTCATAGTTGTGAAGGTAGGAGGCCTTGACCCGGTCCTGGCCCTCGTTCATCAGGAAGTTCACGTAGGCACCGCCGGCCGAGGTCGGGTGCAGTTCCTCCCAGTAGTCCTTGGCCCACTGCGAGATCAGGGCGGCGTTTGCGGGGTCAGGGTCGACGCCGACGATGACGCCGGCCCAGCCACCGTCGCGGTAGGCGAAAGCGGTGGCATCGGCGGGTACGCGGCTGGCGGCGCCGTCAATGGGATACATGTGCATGGTCGAGTGCCCGGTCGGCAGTTGCTGGCCGTACTTGCTGTGCACCTCGATCGCGGCGTCAGAGATCTCGTTGAAGAAGTCCGCGCGCCAGTACCACTGCAGGCCATGCGGGTAGAGGCCGTCGAAGGCGCGCTGCAGCACGGGATACGGCATCTCCTGCAAGCCGACGAGCAGCGGGGAGCCGAAGGTCTTGACCGGCCGGAGTACCTGCTCGGCCCGGTCGTGCGGCCCCGTATAGCTCCACATGACGCCGCATGCCTTGCGCCCCCACAGTTCCTGCGGGAATGGCGGCGCGGGCGGGATGGTCAGCAGCGCGAGCCAGCCGCTGAGATCCTCGGGCAGCGATGGCAGCAGGTCCCGGTACCAGCGCATGACCGCCGCGGTGTCCTTGATGTCATAGAGCACCGGACCCGCGATGACCGTGCCCTGCTCGCCGATGTCGTGGCAGCGGAAGTCGAAGGACGTGACGACGCCGAAGTTGCCGCCGCCGCCGCGCAGCGCCCAGAACAGGTCGCTGAACGCCTCTTCGCTGGCGGTCACGAAGCTGCCGTCGGCGAGCACGACGTCGGCCGACCTGAGATTGTCGACAGTCAGGCCGAACTGCCTGGCCAGGTACCCGACACCGCCGCCGAGCGTGAGGCCGCCGACCCCAGTGGTCGACAAGATGCCCGACGGAGTCGCCATGCCGAACGCGCCGGTCGCGTGATCCACATCGCCCCAGGTACAGCCGCCATCGGCTCTGACCGAATGACTGTGCGGGCTGACTGTCGTGCTGCGCAGTGGCGATAGGTCGATGACCAGGGCGTCGTCCCAGACCGCCAGGCCCCCGGCGTTGTGACCGCCGCCCCTGACGGCGAGCTCGATGCCGCGTTCGCGGGCGAAGAGCACGCAGGCTATGACATCCGCCGTATCACGGCACAGCGCGATGCCCGCTGGCCGCCGGTCGATCATGGCGTTGTAGACGGCGTGCGCATCGTCATACCGGGGATCCGCCGGCACGATCAGATCACCACGGAGCCCTGCGGCCAGCTGGTCGAAGTTCACGGTGGTGGTTGATCCGGAAGTCATCTGCTCCCCCTTGCCCGGGCATGCTTGACGGGTCACGAAACGTATCTGTCTGTTATGTCCTACCGCCATGAATCTGAGATGACGAACCTGTGCAGTACCGATGTGCAGGGATTCAGAGGAGCCTGAATCCGGAAATGAGTGCAATGAAATGACTTCTAACTGAAATGAGTGCCAGGAAATAGCAACCCGTTATGAGCAATCGCGCTGATTGACAAGAAATTAGCTCGCAGAAAGGCGCGTGGACTGGATTCGCCCGGGTAGCCGACGTTGTCCGATACGCAACATGATCGAACAACTAGATCTAGGAGGCGGATTCATGTCGACAGGGAAGCGCACTCTCGTTGCGCTGAGCGCGGCCACCGCGGTCGCGGCCGTAGTAGGGCTGAGCGCGGTCCCCGCTCTGGCGTCGACTCCTCTGACAGTGAAGGTCAGTGGCGGGGGGAGCTATACGGCCAAGACGGCGAAGACCGTGCTCAGCGATCACGGCATCAACGTCACCTGCTCGACCAGGGGCAAGACCCAGGCCTCGACAGCGTCGGGGAAGATCCCGAACGGCACTCACAAGGGCAAGGCACCGGTCCAGGTAGGGACAGCGACGAAGCTGGCGTTCGGTAACTGCACCGGACCGCTGGGCAGGGTGACCACGACGATCGAGAAGACCCCCTACCTGGTCAGCGTCGACTCCAAGACCACCCGCAAGGGCCAGACGGACGGCTTCATCAGCGGCGTCAAGGTCAAGGTCAAGATGGCGGCCTGCTCGTTCATGGTGACGGGCTCGGCCCCCGGCTTTTACCTCAACAGCAAGCACACGCTCAACATGACGTCCAAGCTCCCGGCGAAGCCGACGACCAAGGCAAAGCTGACGGTCTCAGGAGTCAGTGGCTGCGGCGGCATCGTCTCGAACGGTGACCACCCGGGCTTCACGGGCACCTTCACGCTCAGCCGCAAGGGCACGATCAAGTCCAGCTAGCCGCATCCCGGCCCGCGGCCGGGGCCGGTGACCGCACCTGGTGACCGGCACCGGCCGCGGGCAACGGCGAGGCTCACAAAGGACCAGGCTCACAAAGGGTGGGGTCAAGGGTGGCGTCAAGGGCGGCGATCAAGGCCGCGAGCATCATCGCGTTCAGCGCGATCACGATCGCGGGCGCGGCGGGAGCCAGCGTGCACGCGGCGAGCGCGGCCAGGCAGCGGCTCGCCGTCACGGTCGGGCCGGCGAAGCGCAAGGCCCGGTTCCCGGCCGGCTGCGGGAAGATCAAGGAGGTCGGTACTGGCGTCGCCACCTGCGCCTACGTCACCGGCTTCGCCGACGTCGCCAAGCTGATCGGTGCCGCGCTGCTGCGGCCGGCAGGCCACGCCAAGCCCGGCCTGGTGAACGTCGACTTCGCCGAGCACCACAAGCTCGCCCACGCAAGCTGATCGCGCATTCGACCGGCGAGCTGTACTTTCAAGGGCAGCCCGAACTGCCGCCGGTGACCGCCACGTTGCTTGCCTTCAGGTTCGTCCCGGTCACCGCGACCTTGCACCTGATCCGATGAACTCGATCAAGATCATCTCGGTCTCCGGCATTATCGCGCCGCCGTTCCCGATCATGGTCACCGACCACGAAGGTCTCCATCGGATCACCAAGGTAAGGGTGAACGGCGTGCCACTGGATGTGGACCGCACTGCAGCACCATCCACCCGGTGACGCTCATCTCTTCGGCCATGGCGATAACACGCTCCCGCCGCGGGGTATACCGTGCCGACTGGCGGCCCGCTCTAGGGAAAGGCCACTATCCCCCGCTTCACGGGTTGCGGCACGGCCGAGAATCTCGACCCGTTGCTCACTGGCTCGATCTCCGGCAGGGGCAACTTCGTCAAGCAGACCCAGGGCAAGCTCTGCGGGCCCTCCCAGCCCGCTGATTTCGTCTGCCCGCCACCGGTACCCAAGCCCCGCAACGCCGAACAAACAACGCCGATAAATCGCATGAAAGGAAATGAGATCGGCATGTCAGGTTTGTCCCCAGCTCGATCCCGGGCGAGACAGTCACGGCCGGAGCCATTGCCGCTGCGCCCCGTCACCGCCACGCTGGCCGCTGACGGCCGGCGGCCTCGGCGTCCAACGAAGTGCACGCCAACTACAAGGTGACGGGCAGCACCTTCCTCAAGGCCCCGACTTCTCGCTGCCGCTCGGCCCGGGCACGCTCGCATCGGTCCTGAACACCGGCCAACGGCAACCTCACGGCGACCCTGACCCTGCCCGACGCGACCGGTTCGTTCAAGCAAGACGGCCTCATCCCCGTGACCGCCACGACGCGATTCATCAACGACGGCAAGACCACCGGCAAGCTGAACCTAAACACCGGCGCGGTCGCCACCACCTCGAAGATCACCCTCAGGATCACCAGCCTGATCGTCAGCGGGCTGCCCGTTCCGGTCGGCAAGTCCTGCGAGACCGCGCACCCGGTCGTCGTCCAGTTGACGAGTCAGAAGGGCTTCAACGTACTGAAAGGCGGTAATGTCGCCGGCGTGTACACCATTGGCAAGTTCCAACACTGCGAGCTGGCGACCCTGCTGATCAATGCCACGATCCCCGGCGCGGGCAACACGATCTCGCTCAAGCTCGGCAAGGCCAAGCTTGGCAAGGCGGAACTCGGCAAGGCGAAAATAGGCTAACTGCGTGGGCGTCGAGGTAGTGATCGATGGGCTGACCAAAACCTTTGGCAGCCATGTGGTGTGGAGCAACGTCTCGCTTACGCTGCCCGCCGGCGAGGTGAGTGTCATGCTCGGCCCGTCCGGCACGGGCAAGACGGTGTTCCTCAAGTCTCTGGTCGGCCTGGTCCGGCCGGACCGCGGGCGAGTGCTCGTGGACGGCATCGACACTGTCTCGTGCTCAGAACGGCAGCTTTATCAGGCCCGCAAGCTGTTCGGCGTGATGTTCCAGGACGGCGCGCTGTTCGGCTCGCTGAATCTCTACGACAACGTGGCGTTCCCGCTCCGCGAGCACACCAAGCTCACCGAGGCCGCGCTCCGCCGGGTTGTGCTCGAGAAAATGGACATGGTCGGCCTGGCCGGCGACGGCCACAAGTACCCGGGCGAGATCTCGGGCGGCATGCGCAAGCGGGCCGGGCCTGGCCCGGGCGCTGGTGCTCGACCCGCAGATCATCTTGTGCGACGAGCCGGACTCCGGCCTTGACCCGGTGCGGACGGCCTACCTGTCCCAGCTCCTCATCGATCTCAACGCCGAGATCGACGCGACCATGCTGATCGTCACCCACGACATCCAGATCGCGCGCACCGTGCCCGACAACATCGGCATGCTGTTCCGCGGCAACCTGGTCATGTTCGGTCCCCGGGAGGTGCTGCTCACCAGCACCAACCCGGTGATCACGCAGTTCGTGAACGGCCGCAAGGTCGGGCCGATCGGCATGTCGGAGGAAAAGGACGAGGCGACGCTGGCGCAAGAGCAGGCCAGCATCAACGGCCAGGGCGGCGGCGAAACCCAGCTACCCACGCTGGCGCCGCAACTGGTGCCCAGCCCTGGTCGGCCGCCTCGCCAAGCGGTAGAGCGGCGCACCTCCCGGGTGCTGAGCCTGCTGCACACGCTCCCGGACTCCGCGCAGCAGGCGATCACCGCCAGCCTGCCGGCGGCCAGCCCGCGCCAGCTCGCCGCCAGCCCACCAGTGCAAGCGGAACAACCGGAGCCAACCGAGCGGGCCAGCAAGAACCGGCCACGCAAGAAGAGGTACCGGAACCAGGAATCGAAGAAGAGGAAGTGCCGAGCAACTGGCCGCGGTGGCTGCCAGGAGGTGGCAACCGGTGAGCACCCGCACCGGAGCGCTGAGCCAGACCGGCAAACTGTTCACGCTCGCCGCCAGCGTTATCTGGCTGACGTTCAAGCGCCCGTTCCAGCTCCGCGAGCTGATCGAGCAGTTCTGGTTCATTGCCAGCGTGACGATCTTGCCGTCGATGCTCGTCTCGATCCCGTTCGGCGCCGTGATCACCCTCCAGGTCGGCTCGCTGACCAGGCAGCTCGGCGCCGAGTCGTTCACCGGCGCGGCCAGCGTGCTCGCGGTCGTGCAGCAGGCCAGCCCGCTGATCGTGGCGCTGCTGATCGCGGGCGCGGGCGGCTCGGCGATCTGCGCCGACATCGGCGCGCGCACGATCCGCGAGGAGATGGACGCCATGGAGGTGATGAGCGTCTCGCCGATCCAGCGCCTGATCGTGCCGCGAGTGCTCGCCGCCTCAGGCGTCGCCGTCCTGCTCAACGGCCTGGTCTCGGTCGTCGGCGTGATCGGCGGCTACTTCTTCTTCGTCTACCTCCAGCACGGCACGCCGGGCTCGTTCCTGGCCAGCTTCTCCTCCCTCGCCCAGCTGCCCGACCTGTACATCAGCGAGATCAAGGCGCTGATCTTCGGCTTCATCGCAGGCGTGGTCGCGGCCCACCGCGGCCTCAACCCGCGGCCGGGACCCAAGGGAGTCGGCGAGGCGGTCAACCAGTCCGTGGTGATCACCTTCCTGCTGCTGTTCTTCGTCAACCTCGTCCTGACCGCGATCTACCTCCAGATCGTGCCGCCGAAGGGAGCGTGAGCCGATGGCATCCACCGACACCGAGCCGGGCCGGGCCGCAGCAACGCTCGACCGCTCCCTGGGCTGGCTCGACCTGCTCGGTGACCAGCTGCTGTTCTACGGCAAGGCGCTGGCCTGGATTCCGCGAGCCATCCGGCGGTACCCGAAGGAGATCGTCCGGCTGCTGTCCGAGGTCAGCTTCGGCGGCGGCGCGCTCGCGCTGATCGGCGGCACGGTCGGCGTCATGGTCGGCCTGACGCTGTTCACCGGCACCGTCGTCGGCCTGCAGGGCTACGCCGCGCTGAACCAGATCGGCGCCTCGGCGTTCACCGGCTTCGTCTCGGCGTACTTCAACACCCGCGAGATCGCGCCGCTGGTCGCCGGGCTCGCGCTCTCGGCCACCGTCGGCGCGGGCTTCACCGCCCAGCTGGGCGCGATGCGGATCAACGAGGAGGTCGACGCGCTCGAGGGGATGGGCGTGCCGAGCCTGCCTTACCTGGTCACGACCAGGATCATCGCCGGCGCGGTCGCGGTGATCCCGCTGTACGCGATCGGCCTGGTCAGCTCCTACTTCGGCTCCCGCGTGGTCACCGTCTACTTCGAAGGCCAGTCCTCCGGCACCTACAGCCACTACTTCGGCCTGTTCCTGTCCCCGGTCGACGTGCTCTGGTCCTTCCTCAAGGTGCTGATCTTCAGCGTGGTCGTGATCTTGGTGCACTGTTACTACGGCTACCGGGCCGAAGGCGGCCCGGCCGGGGTGGGCGTCGCGGTCGGCCGGGCGGTCCGCACCGCGATCGTCGCGATCAACATCATCGACTTCTTCATGAGCCTGGCGATCTGGGGCGCGACGACGACCGTGCGGATCGCCGGATGAGCCATACCGACCCGATCGGCCGGGCCCGCCGCCGGGCCAAGGCACGCAAGCGAGCAGCGGGCGTGGTCTTCCTCGTCACCGGCGGCCTGCTGATCTGGCTGTCGCTCGGGCTGTACAACAAGCAGTTCAGCCCGGCCGCGCTGGTGACCGTCTACACCAGCAGCGTCGGCAACGAGATGCACCCTGGCGCCCAGGTGATGGTGCGCGGCGTCCAGGTCGGCGAGGTCCGGCAAGTAAGCGCGAACGGCACCGGCGCGAGGCTGCTGCTCGCCATGGACCCGGGCCAGCTTCACAATCTGCCAGCCAACGTCTCCGCCGAAATGCTGCCGACCACCCTGTTCGGCGAGCGCTATGTGGACCTGATCCTCCCGACCAGGCCAGCACCAAAAACGCTCACCGCCGGAAGCGTGATCAGGCAGAACCGGTCCGCCGACGCGCTCGAACTCGAGCAGGTGCTGAACAACCTGCTGCCCATGCTCCAGGCCATCCAGCCGGACAAGCTGTCGCTGACCCTGACCGCGATCGCGCAGGGCCTGCAGGGCCGCGGCACCGAACTCGGCCAGACGCTGGTCACGCTCAACGCCTGGCTGAAGGAAATCAACCCGCAGCTGCCGCAATTCGATACGGACATCAGCCGGCTGGCCGGGCTCACCAAGACCTACAACGCGGCGACACCGGACATCCTGGCCGCGCTCGACAACTTCTCGGTCAACGGCCAGACACTGGCCAACAACCGGTTCAACTACATGGCTCTGCTCGCCAACGTCAAGACCGCCTCCGATGACCTGCACTCCTTCCTGAACGCGAACGGGAACAACTCGGTCAGGCTGTCGCAGGACAGCGTTCCCGAGCCTGGGCATCCTCGCCAGGTACGCGCCGGAGTTCCCGTGCACGCTGGCCAACCTGGCCGAGTTCGTGCCCGAGATCGACAAGGTGCTGGGCGCCGGCAGCAGCGAGCCCGGCCTGCACGTCCGGGTCATCGTGGTGCCGTCGCTCGGCCCCTACAAGGCCGGCAAGGACACCCCCGTATACGGCGACAACCTAGGCCCGCACTGCTACGAGGTCCCGTTCAAGGGCATCGCGCCTCAACGACGGGGTACACCAGCCCGGCAGCAAGAAGCACAAGCGATGAACCGCCGCAGCCTCGCCGCCCCCCTGGTCAAGTCGATCATCTTCGTGGTCATCACGGTCACGATCACGGCCATACTCGGCGTCAGCATCGCCTACTCAGGCACCTCGGGCAACGTCGGCTACAAGGCCGTGTTCTCCGACGTCACCGGCCTGGTCGTCGGCAATGACGTGGACATCGCCGGGGTCAGGGTCGGCACCGTCACCTCGATCAGCGTCTACCACCGCAACGAGGCCCTGGTCGGCTTCTCGCTGCAGCAGGGCCGCCAGCTCCCGGTGAGCGCCACCGCCACGATCAAGTACCTGAACCTGGTCGGCCAGCGCTACATCGAGCTTGGCCAGGGCACCGGCCCGGTCGACCGGACCCTAGCCGCCGGCGGCACGATCCCGCTCAACCAGACAACCCCGGCGCTCAACCTCACCGAGCTGTTCAACGGCTTCCAGCCGCTGTTCCAGGCCCTGTCCCCCGGCGACGTCAACAAGCTGTCCAGCGAGATCATCGAGGTGTTCCAGGGCGAGTCCCCTGACATCGTCGCGCTGGTCGCGACCGTCGGCTCGCTCACCACCTCGCTGGCCACCAAGGACAGGTCATCGACGAGGTGATCGACAACCTCAACTCGGTGCTGCACACGATCACCTCGCGCGGCGCCGAGTTCGGCAACCTGATCACCAACCTGCAGGAACTGGTCTCCGGGCTGGCCGCCGACCGGGAGCCGATCGGCACCGCGATCTCCGCGATCGGCAGCCTGACCAGCGCCACCGCCGGCCTGCTGCAGGTCGCCCGCGAGCCGCTCGCCACCGACATCGTCCAGCTCGGGCGCCTGTCCACCAACCTGGCCGACAATTCGCGGACCGTCGACACGTTCCTCAAGACGCTGCCGGCCAAGATGGCCGACATCGCCCGGCTGGCCTCCTACGGATCCTGGCTCAACTTCTTCCTCTGCAGCGCCACGGTGACCGGCGTCCAGACCGCCCCGCCCGGCACGAAGCCGCTCGGCGGCGTCCCGGTCACCGCCTCACGGTGCACGTCATGAGGGGCATCAGCCTGCGGGGCATCGACCGGCGGAGCTTCGGCCTGCCGGCCCGGGGCGAGCGCCGCCCGCTCAAGCCGCTCAAGGAACGCAACCCGGTCGCCGTCGCCCTGGTCGGCCTGGCCTTGCTCGCGATCATCGCGCTGGGCGTGTTCTTCCAGGGCGACCTGCCGATCATCGGCGGCGGCACCGGCTACACGGCGTACTTCGCCGAGGCGGCCGGCCTGCAGCCAGGCAACGAGGTCAGGATCGCCGGCGTCACCGTCGGCAAGGTCACCGGCGTCTCGCTGGCCGGCGCCAAGGTCGCGGTGACGTTCCAGGTCAAGAACGCCTGGGTCGGCGACCGCACCACGGCCGCGATCGACATCAAGACGGTGCTCGGCGACAAGTACCTGGCCCTCGACCCGCTCGGCCCCGCCCAGCAGAACCCGGGCACCCCGATCCCGCTGTCCCGCACCACCTCGCCCTACGACGTCACCCAGGCGTTCAGCGGCGTCGGCCAGGCAGATCAGCAAGATCAACACCGGCCAGCTCGCCGAGAGCCTGGCGACGCTATCCGACGCATTCGCCGCCACCCCGCCCTACGTCCGCAACGCCCTGCCGGCCTCGCCGACCTGTCGAAGTCCGTCGCCTCCAAGGACAGCGAGGTGACCAGCCTGCTCGCCGAGGCCAGAACAGGTCACCGGCACGCTCGCCCGCGAGAACACCAGATTCAGCGCGCTGCTGCACGACGGCAACCTGCTGCTCGCCGAACTCGCAGCTCCGCGAGCAGGCGATCCACGCGCTGCTCGCTCGACACCCAGGCCCTGGCCAGCCGAGCTGTCCGGCCTGGTCAACGACGACCAGGCGACTCTCACCCCGGCGCTGCCGCACTCGACCAGGTCACCAGCGTGCTGCAGAACGACCAGGCCGACCTGGCCGCAGGCGTCGCGCTGGCCGGCCCGTACTACCGGCTGCTCGGCAACGCCCTCGGCAACGGCCGCTGGTTCGACATCTACCTGTGCGGCCTGATCCCTCATTCGGTCGCCCCGGCAAACACGCCCGCAACGGGCTGCGCGCCCCCGAAACCCTAGAACATTCAAGACACCCAAGAGACTTAGGAGGGAGAAAGCATGGTGCACGCTGACGTCGCTGGCTCGCCTCTAGGTTGCCCTCGCTCCGACCCGGGATCGCCTGATCCTGGCTGCCAGCACGGTCATCGTCGCGGCCTTGCTGATCGCGGCCGGGCTGCTTCGTCTACCACGCGGTCGCTCCGACCACGCAGGTCACCGCCTACTTCGCCGAGACGATCGGCGTCTACCCGGGCTCGACGGTGCGGATACTCGGCGTCCCGGTCGGCACGGTGAACTCGGTTACCCCGGACGGCACCAGGGTCAGGGTGACGATGACGCTGAACTCGGGCATCGCGGTCCCGGCGAACGCCGGGCGCGGTCGTCATCTCGCCCAGCGTCGTCGCCGACCGCTACGTCCAGCTCACGCCCGCCTACACCGGCGGCCCGAAGCTGGCCGAGCGGCGCGGTGATCCCGGTGACCAGGACGGCGGTGCCGGTCGAGGTCGACCAGGTCTACTCCAGCCTGGCCAAGCTCGCGAACGCGCTCGGCCCGCACGGCGCTAACTCAGGCGGCGCGCTCAGCTACGCTGATCAAGACCGGCGCGGCCAACCTGGCCGGCAACGGCAGGTACCTGCACGCAGATGCTGACCCAGTTCGGCGGGCTGTCCAAGACGCTCGGCGGCTCGGCCGGCAACCTGTTCGCCTCGGTGACCTACCTGCAGCAGTTCACCACGATGCTCAAGCACAACGACGGCCAGGTCAGGCTGGCCGAGGACCAGCTCGCCGAGGTGTCCGGGTTCCTGGCCGCCGACCGCACCGACCTGGCCGCGGCGCTCCAGGATCTCGCCATCGCGCTGAACCAGGTCAAGGACTTCATCGGCGAGCAACCGCAGCCTGATCGACTCCAACGTGACCAAGCTCGCTTCGCGACCACGTCGATCTTGTCCCGCGAGCGCGCCTCGCTGGCCGAGGCCCTGGACGTCGCGCCGCTCGCGGCCGACAACCTGGTCAACGCCTACGACGCCACCAGGCACACGCTCGACGGCCGCGGCGACCTGAACGAGTTCTCGATGGGCCAGGCCGCCAAGGCATTCGACACGGCCGACAGCCAGCCCGGCATCCCGGCCGGACCGTCGGCACGGTTGCGGTGCCATCCTCGCTGCTGGCCGACTCCCGCCGCTGCCGCTCCCGCCGTCGGCCCGGTCTACGGCACCCCAGAGGCAATCCTTGCGGGGGGTCACCATGAGCCGACGATGGGTGGCCGCCGCTGCCGCCGTCGCTGACCGCCCTGGCACTGACCGGCTGCAGCGGCGACTCCGGTTACAACGGCATCTACGCATCCCGCTGCCGGGCGGCGCCAACCTGGGCAGCCACCCGTACCAGGTGACCGCCCAGTTCGCCGACGCCGGCGACCTGGTCCCGCAGTCCGCCGTCATGGTCAACAACGTCGCGGTCGGCCGGGTGACCAGGATCTTCCTGCCGAAGGGCAGCTGGATCGGCGAACGTCACGATGCTGGTCAACGGCAGCGTCCGCCTGCCCGGCAACGCGATCGCCGAGATCGAGCAGTCCAGCCTGCTCGGCGAGCAGTTCGTGGCGCTGTCCGTCCCGCCCGGCATCGCGCCGACCGGGCGGCTGGCCAGCGGCGCGGTGATCCCGGTCGTCCGCACGACCAGCAACGCGACCGTGGAGCAGGTGCTCGGCGCGCTGTCGCTGCTGCTCAACGGCGGCGGCATCGACCAGCTGCACACGATCACCACCCAGCTCAACGCGGCGCTGTCGGGCAACGAGCTCGCAGATCCGCTCGCTGCTCACCGAGCTGCATACGCTCCTGGCCAACCTGAACTGCCACCGCCGGCGCGATCAAGACCGCGCTCGACGGGCTGAAGAACGCTGTCGGCCACGCTCGCCGCGCGCGACCGGCAGATCGGGCACGTGCTCGATCACCTCACGCCCTGGCCTGCAGGTGCTCGCCGACCAGCGCCGCCAGCTGGTCGATCGATGCTGACCTCGCTGCACACGCTGACCGGAGTCGCGGTCGCGCACGATCAACGCCAGCCAGGCCAGCCTGGTCTCCGACCTCAGCGAACTCGCGCCGACCCTGCGTTCGAACTGGCCGATGCCGGGCAGAGCCTGCCGATGGCGCTGCAGGTGCTGCTGACCTATCCGTTCACCAACCAGGTGCTGAACGACGTGAAGGGCGATTACCTGAACGTCTTCCTGTCAAGCTGCGCGCCAAGAAGGGCACCACGATCATCCCGCCGGTCGCGTCGCAAACACCACGAAGGACCAAGGCACTGATGCTGACGCAGGGCGACCAGGCTGAAGCTAATCGCGTTCGCCTGATCGGCGTGCTCGTGACTCGGCTACACCGGCATCCACTACGCGAATCTCGGCCGCTACCTCGGGCTGCGCGGCTACTACGTGGTGCACCTCGACCTGGCCAACTCCGGCGGAATCTACCCCGACGCTGACGTGACCTACCGGGGCGTCTCGGTCGGCCGGGTCGGCGCGATGCGGCTGACCGAGACCGGCATCGAAGCGGACCTGGACATCAGCGACTCGGCTCCGCCGATCCCGGCGCGCCTGCGGCGCCGCCGTCGCCGACCTGTCCGCGGTTGGCGAGCAGTACGTGGACCTGCGCCCGACAGGTCGCGCGGGCCTTACCTGGCTGGCGGCAGCGTGATCCCCGAACGGGACACCATGCTGCCGCTGCCGGTGACCAGCCTGCTGACCAGCGTCAACACGCTGGCGACGTCGCTGCCGCTGCAAATCGCTGCGGGAGCTGACCAACGAGCTGGCGACCGGGTTCGGCGGGCAGGGCGGCAACCTGGCCGGCATCATCAATGGCAATAGCGCGCTGCCGCGGCGCTCACGCGGCCCTGCGCCGCTAGCGACAAGACGCTGATCTCCGATGCCCGGGACGTGCTCGCCACCCAGATCGGCGAGAGCGGCGCGCTGGATAATTTCGGCCATAATGCTCTTTTGCTTGCCGGGCGTTGCGGCGACGCCAACAGCAGCGTGCGCGAGCTGCTCACCGCCGGGCCGCAGGCCGCCGCGCAGGTGGCCGACCTGCTCAGGAGATGCAACCCGGCGCTCGGCGCGCTGATCGCGAACCTGCTCACGACCTCGGAGGTGACGCTGACCAGGGGCAAGGCGCTCGATGAGCTGCTGTCCGCGCTGCCTGCGACGATCGCGATCGGCTCGACGGTTATATCAGACAAGGGATCACAGTTTGGAGTGGCGCTGACGTTTTTCAACCCGCTGCCGTGCACGACGGGATACGGCGGCACTACGTACCGCAATGGCCTGGACACCTCGCCTGCCCCGGTCAACGCGGGCGCCCGCTGCGACGCGCCGGCCAGCAGCGGAGTCGACGTGCGCGGCTCAGCGCACGCGCCGTCCGGGGGCGGCGTACCGCCGGCCGCGAACCCCGGGCTGGCGAGGCTGCTCGGGGTGTCGCCGTGAGCGCCGCCGGTGCCGTGCCGGCGAACTCCCGGCGGCTGCGTGACCCGCTGCTGGTCACGGCGACGATCGCGCTGGCCGCCGCGGTGATCGTGGCGGCGATGGCGGCGATGTCCTGGGTCAACGCGCGCCGGGCGCCTGGTGCTGCGCAGGCCGCCCAGGTCAGGGATGACGCGCTGCGGGCGGGCGAGCAGGCGGTACTGAACTTCAACACCCTTGATTACCGGCATGTGGCGGCCGGGGTTCGCCTGTGGGAGCAGTCCTCGACCGGCGCGCTGCGCGCCCAGGTGGTCTCGGGCCAGGCCGGCTTCGAGAAGCAGATCGCGCGGTCGCAGACGACCACGACCGCCCGGGTCCTGGACGCCGCGCTGACCAGGCTGAACGTGACGGCCGGGACGGCGACGATCATCGTCGCCATCCAGCTCACCGTCACGCCAGCGCATGGTCAGGCGGCGACCAAGCAGAGCCGGCTGACAGGCACCCTGACCCGGACGCCCGCCGGGTGGAAGCTGAGCGGCCTGACCCAGGTGCCGGTGGGCGGGACCTAGCCGAGGCCGGCCGGAGTCCGCCCTACGGCGTCGTGATCGACAGGTTGCTGTACTGGACTTGCGGCCAGTTATCGCTGTCGGCGTTGGTGAAACCGGCCTCGATCCCGGCGAGGCCCGCCGTCTCCGACGTATCGGTCTTCGAGGTGACCTGCGTGCCGTTGACCGACGCCGAGATCGTGCTGCCCGACATGGTCAGCGACAGCTTGACCCAGGTGCCGGTGCCGAGCACGCCGACCGAGCCCGTCGCCAGCGTCGCCGGGCCGGCGATCGAGTTGCTGATCAGCTTCCAGGTGCCGGTCGCTGACACGTCGAAGACGTAGCCGGCGAAGTAGCCGATGCTGAGCTGGTCAGGCGCGTCCTTGCCGACGAACCTGTTGGTGAACCTCCCGATGACGCCCGAGGTATCCGACATCCCGGTGAACAGCGTCTCCACGCTCACCGTGTAGTTCGCCAGGCTCCCGTCCCCGATGATCGCGTACGGGTAGCGCACCGCCGAGTCGTCCGGATGCCAGAAGACGGGCGGCGCGGACGTCGTGCCGGCGGTCGTCTGCCCGGTGCAGGTCGTGTTGGCGCCGAACGGCACCTGGCATTGCACCACCTCGAAGGAGCCGTCCTGGGCGTCGAGGTAGGCCGGCTCGTCATCATCGCCTGCCGCCGGCCCGGCTGAGGCGAGGTCGGCCGTGCTGTTGTACGGCATCGGGAAGTTCGCCTGGGCAGGCGGGGACGCGGACCGCGCTCCCTGCCCGGCCGGCTCGGTCGTGCTCAGCGTGTAGACGAAACCCGGCTGCAGGCTCAGCGTGAACGTGCCCCCTGACGGGGTGATGTCCTGCCGGTGCAGCATCCAGTTGGCTGAGGTGTCGAACGGGGAGCTGAAGTCGAAGTTGCTCGACCACACGTGCACGACCTTGCTCGCCAGCCCGCTGGCGCCGCCGGAGACGGTGAGCGTGACCTGCTGCTGCGCGCTCGCGCTGGTGGTGTCGATGACCGTGGTCCAGCCGTCGCCGCCGTTGTGGATAAGAGTCACGTAGGCGCCGTCGGCCTTGCTGCCCTGCAGGTAACCGCTGGAGGTGTCCTCGTACCGCCAGCCCGGGTCCGTTGCCGTCGGGGGCGTCACGAACTGGGTGAACTGGGCGATCGCCCAGGTCATCGCCCGCACGCTGTAGAAACCTGACCACGGCTGGTCAGCGGTGATGAGCCCCCTGTTCTCGAACGGCAGCGGCGTGTTGTCCTCCTGATTGCCCGTCTGCGGCATGGCGTCGAGCACCGGCCATTCCAGGTAGCCGGTCAGCGACGCCTCGTGGTAGCCGCGCACCAGCGCCCGGTCCATGGCCGGGGCGCACGGGATCGTGCAGCCGGTCTCGGCTCCGGCGTCCATCATGCCGAGCTCGCTGGCCCACAGGGACTGACCCGCGTTGAAGGCGGCAGTGGTATCGGCGGCCGAAGGCCCGGCGCACACCGACGGCACTCCGCTGGTGATCTGCTCCGTGGGCGAACCGCAGATGTCGTGCGCGCCGAGCACCGAGATGTTCGAGTCGGCCGGGGACGAGGCGTACTCCCACTTGTTGTCGCCGGCGACGAGCTTGATGCTGCCGTAGCCCGCGCTGGTCAGCGCCGCCTTGAGGTCATCGAACCAGCCAGGGTCGGCGCCCGCGTGCTCATTCCAGCCGCCCAGGTAGCTGACCGTCAGGCCCCAGGTATTGGTGGCGCAGTTGAGCCAGTCGATGAGATAGCTGATGTCGTCGCTGGTAAAGACCGACGGCGTGGTCGGGTTCGCCGAGCTGGTGTAGACCCAGCTCGGTGCCGTCCATTGCAATCCGTACAGCGCGATACCGGGATTACGCTCCTGCGCCTGTTTCGCGATCGCGAACTCGTACCCGGCGTCGCAGTTGATCTGGCCCTGCTTCGGCTCGATGCTGGCCTCGGCCCCGTCGCTCGAGTTGGTGCCGCCGCCGATCTCCAGCTTGAGCACCTGCAGCGACGCGCCGTAGTCGGGCTTGAATAGGTAGTCCAGGATCTGGCTGCGCTCAGGGTCGGGATAGTCCATCAGGTAGCGGGCGTTGCCCCCACCGCCCAGCACGGCGCCGATCCCCTGGAAGGTCTTGTCACCGCCATTGCCGTTGACGGTGATGCTGGTGTTAGGCGACGCGGCGGCTTCCGCGCGGCTCTGATGACTGGCGGTAACAAGGCTAGTCCCCCAGGTGAAAGCCGCAATGGCTGCGGCCGCGACCACAATAGGTTTCCTCATTTACGACATAATGTCACAAATATCTGTCTATCGGCCCGGCTAGGCATTGGCGCTGAGCAAGGGGTACGCGGGTGGCGGGGAGCCTGGGCTTTCTGACGAGCAGAGGCCTTTCGCGACCTTGTTCGCGGCGGCGTAGGCGGCGACCACGTCGGCGTTGACCGCGCGGATGCCGGCGTTGGCCTCGGCGACCGCGCGGGCAATCCTGGCCTTGGCCCCCGCGATCACCGCAGGCGCCCCCGCCGGCGCCTTGACTCCGGTGTTCTTGAGTTCCGACAGCTCGACCTGCAGTTGGTCGATGTCGCGGTCAATACGGTCCACGGACTCGGTCAGACTGTTCTCGTCCTCGCCGAGGGTGCCCAGGTCGTGAATGTCCTCGGCGTCGTTGGCGGCGTTTGAGGCGGCCGAGCAGCCCGTGTTGTCGCCGCGCGCGTCGCTCCGCGCGTCTGCTAGGTCGGAGCCGGCGTCCCTGGAGTCGGCGCGAATCGCCGCCGCGTCCTCGCCCAGCGTTCCCGCCCAGCGAGAATCGCTGTTGAGCACGTCGATCGCGGCCAGCGTCTCCTGGTAATACGGCGAGTCCGCATGCCCCTGGCCGCCTCCGGATGCCTGGACCGTCGGTATCGGACCAGGGCCAGATAGCGACGGCACAACTGGGCCAGCGTGCACCGTCACCTTGCAGCCAGCCACGAGCACCAGGACGGTGAGCGCCGTGCCGACTGTGATGGCTGGGCGGGCGACTGTCGCGATTCGCATGCCAAAGACAGTAGCTGAGCGCCGGCCACCCGAGTATCGGTACTTTGACCCATTGTGCGAACGGTGCGAGCCCGGCATCCTGAGCTGGCAGCGCGCAAGAACAACCAGCCAGGACAAGCAAAGATCGAAGGTGAAAATTGCCGTTCGCAACCGATCATCTCAAGCTGGATCTACCGGCGCTCCCCTGGTGTTGTGATCGCCTGCGCGCCGAATTCAGCCTGGGAACGGGCAACAACTCCAGGCCACTGCTGCTGATCAACCCGGCTGCTGGCAATCCCGCCGAACCGAGGCACCTCCGGTACGCGGCCGACATCGCGCTGACGCTCGCCGACGGCACGGTCGTGGCGAACCTCGCCCAGCTCGTCGTCACAAGCCAGCGGCTGCTCGGCATGGTGATCAAGGGAAGCGCCGGGGTGTCCAGGCTGGACGCCGAGGCAGGCGAGGTGTTCGCGTTCAGCCTCGACCTGATCAACCTTCCCCCGCCCGAGGGAAAGACGACCTGGCTCGGCAAGCTGACGCGGGTCACGGTGCGCCCGGCGAATAGGCCGATGCCGGAATTCGTGCTCAAGATCAATTCAGTGATCGGACAACTGGACGACGCCGGGCAGCTAACCTTCGGTGCCTCGCTGGGCGAGTTGCTCGCGGTGCTCAGCCGTGACGCGGCTAGTGGCGTAGGTCAGCCGGGCTAGCTCGCCCGGTTCCTGTTGTACAAGGCGCGCGACCAGGCATAGCCGCCGGCCGCGATGGCCAGGCACCACGCCACGGCCAGGATGCCGCTGTGGCCGATCGGGCCGCCCGCGAGCAAGCCGCGCAGCGTATCGATGATCGGGGTGAATGGCTGGTTATGGGCGAACCAGCGCACGCCGGCCGGCATGGCGCTCGCCGGCACGAACGCGCTGCTGACGAAGGGCAGGATGACGATGAGCAGGGCCAGGCTGTTGGCGCCGGCGGCGTCTTGGCCGTGAGGCCGAAGGCGACGGTGAGCCAGATCACGCCGAACGACAGCAGCAGGAACAGCCCGAGCGCGGCGAGCCACGCGAGCGCGTCGGCCCGCGGCCTGAAGCCGAGTCCCACTGCCACCGCGACGACGAACACGCCGCTGATCAGCGACCGTATCTCGCTGCCGAGCACCTGCCCGGTGAGCACCGATGTCCGCGCGATCGGCATGGTGCGGAACCTGGCGATGATGCCTTCGGTCATGTCGGTCGAGATGCTGATGGCGGTCGCCTCGGCGCTCGCGCACGCGGTCATCAAGATGATGCCCGGCGTGAGGTAGTCGATATAGCGCCCGCCCGCCGGGATCGCCCCGCCAAGCCCGGAGCGCAGGGCATTGCCGAAGACCCCGGCGAACAGCAGCAGGAAGAGCACCGGCACGCTGATGCCGCTGATCGTCATGACCGGGTAGCGGAGGCTGTGCTTGATGTCCCGGCGCAGCATGGTCGCCGAGTCGCGCAGGGCGTAGGTATACGTAGCCATTCTTGGTTGTCCTAATCGCGAGAGGGCTTGCTGGTAAGAGCGAGGAAGACGTCGTCGAGGTCGGGGGTGTGCAGGGAGATGCGCTCGACGCGCGCGGCGAGCGGGCCCAGGCGGTCGAGCAAGTCGGCCAGGGACCTCGGGGTGTCGTCGGCCGGCACCCGCACCGTCAGCGACTCGTCGTCCAGCGACGATCCGGGCAGCGCGTCGGCCACGGCCTTAGCCGCGTCGTGATCGGTGGCGTGAAGTTCGGCGTGGCTGCCAGGAATCCGGCGCTTCAGCTCGCCCGGGCTGCCCTCGGCGACGATCCGGCCTCGGTCGAGTACCGCGATGCGGTCGGCCAGCTGGTCGGCCTCCTCCAGGTACTGGGTGGTGAGGAAGATCGTGGTGCCGTCAGCGACAAGCTCGGAGATGATCTGCCACATGGTGCGCCGGCTCCGGGGATCAAGGCCCGCCGTCGGCTCGTCCAGGAAGATGATCTTTGGGTCGCCGATCAGCGTCATCGCCAGGTCCAGCCTGCGGCGCATGCCGCCCGAGTAGGTGCTGACCAGCTTTCCCGACGCCTGCATCAGGTCGAAACGGTCAAGCAACTCGGCCGCCAGGCCGCGCGCGCCGCGTCGGCCCAGATGGCGCAGGTCGGCCATCAGCAGCAAATTTTCCTCGCCGGTCAGCAGGTTGTCGACGGCGGAGAACTGGCCGGTGACGCCGATGCTGGAGCGAACCGCGCCCGGTTCTTTCCGCAGATCGAACCCTGCGATCTCGGCGTCGCCGCTGTCAGCGGAGATCAGCGTGGAAAGGATCTGGACGGTCGTGGTCTTGCCCGCGCCGTTAGGTCCCAGCAGCGCGAAGACCGTCCCTGCGGCTATCTCCAGGTCGATGCCATCGAGCACCACGGCGGTGCCATAGGACTTGCGCAAGCCGGATACCCGCAGCGCGCTCCTGACTGAGGTGGTAATCATGCCGTTTCTTCCTTAGCTGGGTTGGCTGCGGCTGGGTTGGCTGCGGCTGGGTCGGCTGCGGCTGGGTCGGCTGCGGCTGGGCGAGTGACCGTGATGTCGCCATAGGAGGTCCTGGCGCGCACCTCGACGCGGTCCTGGCCGGCCATCGGCTGCCCGGTGTCTTCGAGGGTGTTCTGGACGTGGCCGAAGCGCGTGTTGAGGTCGAGCCAGGCGGCGACCCCGGCGGGAATGCCGATGTCAATCTGGCCGAATCCGGTCTCCGCGACTGCGGTACCGCCGGCGATCTCCCGCAGCCTGACATCACCGTTCGCCGTCTTGGCCCCGACTGTTGCCTGCGACCGGCCGACGGCGATGCTGCCGGCGGCCACGTTCAGCCTGAGGTCTCCGCTGGCTGAGCCGACCCAGATATCCCCTTTCGAGTTCTTGACCACCGTGGTGCCATCGATGGCACCGATCCAGACCGCGCCTGCTCCTGTGCTGATCTCGCTGTGGCCGGCTGCCCGGTCGACCGAGATGTCACCGGCGCCGGTGCGCAGCCGGGCGGAACTCGCCTGGTCGACGCTGATGTCGCCAGTGCTGGTCTTGTAGCGGCACTCGCCGAGCCTGCCGGTGCAGCGGAGCGCGGCGACCGACGCGTCGGCCTGCAGGTTCGAGCCGGCCGGCAGTTCGATCTGAACGTCGATCGACTCGCGGCCGCCTCGCAAGGAGTACTGCCGCCATCCCTTAGGGGCCTTGATGACAAGCTGCCCCCCTGAGTACTCGACTGTGGTCCTGGCCGCGGCCGCGACGTCGCCTTCGCTGGCCGGGTCGGTCGGCTGAACTTCCACCACGGTGTCGGCCCGGTCGCTCGCCACGACACGGAGATCACCGACGATCAACTCGACGCTGACCGAGATTGGCCGCGGAGTATCGAATGCGGGCATGGCAGAGTGCCCCTTCCTGTGCGTCTGGTGGCTTGGGGTCTGAGGTTGGTGGCGCGCTAGCGCACCCAGCCGGTGTAGCGCTGGCTGCCCCTGGGCGCGCGCCGCTGACGGCCCGGGTCGGGGTCGGTGCGATCGAGGGCCGAGGCGGCGGCCCGCACCAGCCAGGCATTGACCGACAGGCCGTCCTGGCTCGCGGCGCTCTCGACCCTGGACTTGAGCTGATCCGGCATCCGCAGGTTGATCCGCGACATGCCGCCCTCGTCGGACTCGGCGGGCTCGTACCGAGGCGTCAGTTGCTGTGCCACCTGTGGTGCCATGCTGGCCTCATCGTCCGCGGGCTGGTCGAGCGGCGGGGCGATCACGACGAACTCGGGGTCCCGGCCCCGCAGGCGCAGTTCGACCGACCCGGGCGCGAGCTCGAGCGTGATCTCCTCGGCGGCCAGGACCAGCACGTCCTGCAAGGTCAGCCGGACAATCGAGTCCAGCGGCACGATCAGCCGGTCGGCGACCACCCTCGCCTCGTCGCCGCCGCCCTCGGCCGCGATCGCAAGCTGGCGCTGAATGTTGTCGACGTACGGCCGCAAGTCCATGGCACCAATATGGCATCATCGTGGTGCCATGTCAACGCCACCTGGAGCCAGCTCGTGGCGGGGACGCTGTCAGTAGGGGCTCGCCGGGAGCTCGCGCGTGAGCACGTCACACACCGGGGCGCCTGGGCCGGGCTCCTGCTTGCGCGCGATCTTGCGCCAGCCCCAGCTGTACCAGGCGCTCTGCGCGGCCGTGGCGGCCGTGAGCACGGCAGCCGTGGCCCGCTCTTCCCGCCGGTCGGCCAGGATCCGGTCGTGCAGGGCCGACCCGATCCCCTGCCGCCGCCAGGGCGCCCGGACCATGAGCTCGGCCAGCGCGAACGTACGGCCAGGCCGCTCGGCGGTGATCTCCGCTGATACTGAGGTGGTGAGGTGCCGCCACCAGTCCGTCGACGGCCGTAGCGGCAGGCCAGCGGCATAGCCGACCAGGTACTCGCCGTGCCTGGCCTCCGCGAGCACGAACCCTGGCTGCCTGACCTGGACCGTGAACCGGTCAGCGAAGCGCGCGGCATCGTCCTCGCCCCACCCGTACGGCGGGTCGGCGTAAACCTCAGCCGCGACCGCCGCGAACTCGTCGGCTCGCGGCGCTGCTCCAGCCCGATCCAGCAGGCGGAATTCAAGGTCGGTCACTGGCCCAGGCTAGGCGCTGCGAGTAACGAGGAGCGCGGTCAGCCCAGTTGCCTGCGCGCCTCACGAGCCGCGTCCAAATCGACCGGCGGAAGATCGGCGTCTTCTCGCAGGGCCGCGTCCAGCTCTTCCCGCGCCTCAGCGGTCCGGCCCAGCCTCGCCGCGATCAGTCCGGCGCGCAGGTGGGTGCGGCCCGCTGCGGATCGAGCAATCGCGCGGCTGCCAGCTCCCTCTCGGCCTCACCGGCACGCCCGAGCCCCGCGAGCGCAAGGGCGCGAGCCGACCTCGAGTCCACTTCGTCGGCGAAGACCACGCCCTTGGCCAGCGCGAGATCGAGGTCCTCGAGCGCGGCCTCGTACTCACGCAGCTGGACTCGTACCTGCCCGCGCGCCGCCAGAGCCCGGCCAGAGTCTGGCTGCGACTCAATCGCCCCGTTGAACGTCGCCTCGGCATCGGCCGACGAGCCTTGATACCACTGCGCGTATCCCAGCCCTATCCTGGCTTCCACGTCAGACGGGCGCTTCTGCAGGGCCTGGCCCTGCAGATCCTCTGCCGCCGCGTAATCGCCTGCCGACATGGACACGTCCGCCAGCGCGGAAAGGGTCCTGGTCGTCGCGACGCTGTCATCGAGCACCGCGAAGCTGCGCAACGCCTTGCGCAGGCTCTCCCTGGCGCCATTCAGGTCACCTTCGGCGCGGGATATGTCGCCTGACAACACCAGTGTTTGCGCCAGCCGCCGGCTATCGCCTGAATCCCGGTAGCGCGATTCGGCTGCCTGCGCGAATCTGCGCGCGCTCGGGTAATTTCCCAATCCGAATGCCTCCTCGGCCGCGGCCCGGAAACTTGCCGGGCTCGCAACCACGGGGACCGGCGTCAGAACCGCGCGGTCATTTCTGACCCGCCACGCCGCATTCGACTGCCTGATCGCCGCAATAAGCCGGTCCTGGCTTAGCTCATACCAGATGCCCATCGACCGCCATTCGGGTGACAGAATGTGGCGGGCAGCAAAGGCATCGACCACCTTATTTGACATGTCGCTAGTCGAGTTGATTCCGCGATAGGCGTTGCCCCGGGTACCATTCTCGGTGATGAAGACCGACTCGATCCAGGACCGGAGCCTTTCCTCCGACTCGTCGGCCTCGTTCTGCACTTCCCGCACAGCGCTATCATAGAAACGCACGGTCGCCTGGTCGACGTCACCGAACATGTGCACGTCTTCCGAGCGCAAGATAGCGAGTTCGTCCGGAAGCGACGACCACAGCTGAAAGCACACAATCTGCAGCAAGAGAGGTTCGACGAAGTCGCCCCGCAGCGTGACCGACTCACCCACCTGATCCGTATAGGTAGTGGCGCGGAGGAGGTCGACTAGTTCTCCGGCCACGCCGGGAGCAAAGGACCGGCCCGCAACCTCAAACGGTTTTACTACCGCCAGGGCGGCTGACTCGGCGCCGAGCGCTTCCAAACGCACATAGGTTGTCGGGTAAGGCAATCTGCGCTCAAGTGCCCGCACCGCCGCGAGATGATCGTCGCGGATTACGAGCATCAGCCTCAAAGCCGGCAGTGCGCTTAGCGCCTCGCTAAGCTCGGCGAGGAAACCTTCTCGCTCGCTATACCTTGCAGGGAAGGACGTAAACAGCTCTTCGAACTGATCAATAGCGACAAGCATGTTGCGCGGATCGCCGAACTGGTTCGTCCTGGCAGGCGCGCTGCTGAAAAACTCGGCGATGGTAAGACCAGGCCAGACCGCGCGCCCGGCCTGATTCCAGCTATTGATCAACGAAAAGCTATAACCATTGTGCGGAGGAGCCTCGGCCAGTGGCCTAGCCGCCTGAAGCGCCAGTCGCCCCACCGGCCAGACGTCAACATCGCTCTCCTGCGCGAGCAACGGGAGCACGCCGGCGTTCAGCAATGAGGTCTTGCCGACGGCCGACGGGCCGTGCAGCACCAGGACGCGCTCGGCCATCCACAACGAACGCACATCTCGCGACTCCCGGCCGCGCCCGTAAAAATTCCCGGAATCCGCTCTATAGAAAGGACGAGGCCCCACAAAAGGACTTTGGCGTGCCGCGGGCGCGCTAGCGGCATCAGCAGAACTCACCCTGCGTATCCTTCCATTCTAATCTGGAGCTTTTCGGCAAAATCGGACGCAGACTCCCAAAATATCTGAACGCTCTGCGCGCGGAAATATTTCTCCAAATAAGCACGTGCCCTAGGCTGGTTGCCTTCTCCGGGATCAACCTGGACGCTCACATGCTTGCGGCGCTCATTTTCAGGTATGCCTCGCAGCAGGGTACGGAACAAGACTAGGAATGTCCAGTCGCGCAGGCTGTAGCCAATGAAGAGCAGTGGTTTGTTACGCAAACTGCTGTAGACGTAGTTTGGAAGTATCTCAAATTGAGGCTTCGCGCTGCGTTCCTGAGTCTCATGGGCCAGCCGTACTAAGTAGTCGATGTAATCGTCCTCGGTGAGGACGAGAGACTTCGGAATTCGGAAGTGGCCGTGTAAATGAAAAACAAGCGGCTCGGCCGCTGTCGGATCATACTCAGGATCCGAAAATGGAGTGGGCTCGCTGCCTAATACGTCCGCTTCGTACCAGCGACTGTGATCTACTTTCGGCCGCTTGGCCCGGTAACGCAGTGCCTCGTACATGAAATTGTCATAGTTTGTCGTCACATAGAGCGGCAGGTCGAACTTCGCGAGGAAACTGTGAATCTGAAAAGGGTCAGTAAACTCTGGCAGATCAGCGTCGGCCAGCTCGCTGACCACGAATCGCTCCTTGAGCGAAGTCGCGTCACCGCCGTAGGACTGGGTCGCGATGTACTGCATGACCCTGGGCAGGCTCGTCGTGTCGGTGAGCGGGTACTTTTCGCTAGAAGCCCACTTCTCCGCCAACTTGCCTCCAAGCTGGATGTGCCCGGCGCACGCCCCAGCACCGAGAAACGGGATGCACGTACCTCCTCCGATACTCTCAACCAGTCGTCGCCAGGCGCCTTCCCGTCCATCGTCGTCCGGCTCGGCACTACTGGTCAAGACGCATACCGCCACTTCGTCAGAACTGTCGTGTAAGAGATCACACAGGCAATGCAGTGATCATACGATAGCCAATTGGTACAGACCGATGTTGACCACCTAGGAACTTCCGGCCTGCGCTGGGCATCTTCCAAATGGTGCAGATCACGACGTATGATCGTGCCAGGCCTGCATGAGGAAGGGGGCTCGATGGCAGAGCCTGTTGGTGATCTCGACGGTTTCCTGGCCGTCATACCGGGGTTCTCGTTGCATGAACTTAGGGCTCTAGACGACGAGAAGTTCGGCGATGCGCTAACTCGCGTACTGCCAGAGGCAGGCAGACTCGGAGACCGGCTGTGGAGTCTGGACGGCTGCCCTCGGTAGATCCGCAGAGACCTGGTGCCGCGATCACTAGCCAATGGTCTCGCCTTGAGTGCTTCCGGCTGAGCCAGGATGACCTCCTGCGATTAGCTCGCGCAGACATCCGCCCGGGCGTCATCGAGCAGTTCCGAGCTTGCCTGTTACTGAAGAACGCGATTGTCTTCGAGGCGATCAGGCGCGCTGTCCTCGCCACCGGGGACGCCGAGAGCAAGCGGCTGATCAGCGTCATCGCCGGAGTTCTGGCTGAGGTTGAGTCACGCCAGCCAGGAATCGCCGCTCGCACGCTCATCACGCCGCAGTTCAGCAGCTGGGCCGCTGACTGCCATCGCCAGCTCAGGACCCTCGAGGGCACGCGGCTCCAGGTGGCCGCGCTCCTTGGTCCGGCTGCGAGCTATGCGGCCTCGGCGGCGATCCAGGCCGGCTGCCCGGTGGACATCGCCGTGCCGGTCCGCGACGGCGGGGTCTGGCTGCCGTCCGTGGGACTGCTGCGGGTCGAATCCGGCGGCTGGGCGCGGGTGACACGACGGTCCGGGGAGCTGTCGATCAGCAGCGGTGACGCGGTCGTCATCCTTCCGCAAGCATCAGCCGCGCCGGCCGGAGCCGCGGCGGAGGCCTGGCGGGCGGCGCCGAAGCTGACCGCCACGACTGCTGGCATCACCATCGGCCTCGACATCGACGTACGTGACCCATTCATGGCCCGGTTCCGCGCGCCGGCCACAGACTTCTCACCAGCAGCCCGCGAGAACTGGCGGCGAAGTCTCGCCCGAGCGTGGCGGCTCATTGTCATCCGCCAGCCCGAGCTCGCCAGGGCAATGGCCGCCGGCCTGTCGGTGCTCATACCGCTGGCCGAGGCGAACGACGGGCGGCCGCTGAGCATGACTAGCGGCTGGGCCTGGGGCGCCATCGCTCTCTCGCTGATGACCGACCCGCTGCTGCTCGCCGAGACCTTGGTGCACGAGTTCTGCCACCTCGTGCTCAGCGCAGTAGACGAGTTAGTGCCGCTGACAGCCGGTCACGAAGCCGGGTTGTACTACACGCCGTGGCGAGACGACCCGAGGCCGCTACCTGAGATGCTCCAAGGCTGCTATGCCCACCTCGGCATGGCCGGGTTCTGGCGGCAGCAGTACCTGGCCGGCCAGCCTGGCTCGCGACGCCGGTGCGCGGTCGAATTCGCCCGCCGGACCGCGGCCGCTGCCGACGCGGTCGGGGATGTGACCGGCTCAGCCCAGCTGACGCCAGCTGGCACGGTCTTCGCGACACACATGAGCGCGGTACTGACCGGCTGGGCTCGGGAACCGTTAGCCCGGCGAGCCAGGCTGGTCGCCTCCGAACTGCGCCTGGAGCACCGGGTTCGCTGGCGGCTCGCGCACCTGCGGCCAAATGAGGCCTTCATCGAGCGGCTAGCCGCGAGGTGGCTCGACAGCCGCGATGCCGGCCTGGCCGACCTCGAGAGTCCGCCAGCCGTCGTCGCCGTCCGCGACGATAACCTCCCGCCGACCCGCAGTCGCCTGCTTGAACTGCGCTACCGAGACCTCCGCCGGTTCCGGCGCGCGATCCGTCGCGACCCGGCCCTGGACGAGGCCGACGTCGCGTTCGCGACCGGCAGGAACTCGTTAGCGCGGCGACTGTATCTGCGGCGGATCGACACTTCCACCGACTATGACGCCTGGGCTGGACTCATCGCTGTCGCCAGCCGGTCCCCCGCGACTCCAGGCCGCGACCTGCTGCTGGGGGAACCTGAACTCGTCGCGGGACTGCATCAGCGGCTGCGGGCAGTCAGCGGCCGGTCGTATGGGCCTGAGGAACTCGCGGCCTGGCTGCACGGCGTCCTTACCGCCGGGTCTGGAGCTTAGGGATCAGGCGGAGATCACGTAATCATCAGGTCAACGTCGACGGCCATGCGACCGCGCTGTCTTGCCCGCCGCGCCTCCGGATGCTGGCTGGTGAGAACTCTGTCGTACCGCGCCAGCGTGTCATCCGCCAGAGCCTTGGCGTTCTCGGCGTCGCCATCGGCATGGCGGTCGATCGCCAGGTTCGACGCGACCGCCAGCGTGCAGGGGTGATCGGCGCCACGCAGCCGGGTGCTGAGCTCGTAGGTCTGCTCGCCAATCACGCGAGCGAGGCGGACCTCGCCGAGCGCCGCCAGGTCGGTGGCAAGGTTGGTGCTCACGATCAGCGAGTTTGGGTGGCGCTCGCCAAGGATGCGGGTGAAGTCCTTGAGCGCCTGCTCGTTGAGTTCCCGCGCCTCCATCGGATTGCCGCTTGCCCACAGCGCGATCGCGAGGTTCACCCGGGCGCCGACGGTGTTCGGATGATCAGCGCCCACCACGCTCTCCCAGCCGCGCACCGTGCTTTCGCCCAGTGCCTGCGCTCCGGCGAGATTTCCGCTGAGCCTCAGGTCGTTGATGAAGTTCGTGGCCATGAACAGGGTCTGCCTGTGCCTGTCGCCCAGGATCGACCTGTGGCGGTCCAGGGTCGTCTCCCCAAGGTGGAAGGCGTCTTCGTAGAGGCCGACTCTCCGCAGCGCCACGGTCAGGTCGGCTGAGGCCATGAGCCTGGACGGGTTCCATGGATCGCCCTTGGCCTCGAGCACGTCGCAGACTTCGCGGATCATCTCGAGGGCCTCTTCACGGCGGCCAAGCTGGCGCATGCTCCTGGCTATCGCCCATTTGGAGATCAGCGTGCCGCTGTCGGTGTAGCCCAGGATGCGCTCGCGTTCCTCGAACGTCTCCTGATCGAGCTCAAGCGCTTCGGCATAACGTCCCGTGCACCGAAGGCTGATGGCGATGTTATTGCGCATCTGGAGGGTGTCAGGGTGCTCGGGCCGGAACACGCGCTCGTAAAGCGGCAGCAGCTTCTGATCGTTGGCGAGCGCATCAGCGTACTGGCCGAGCATCATGAGGTCGATGCCATAGCTGCGCCCGCAGGTCAGCGACACCTGGTCTTCCTCGCCGAATCGCATCAGGAGCCGCACCCTGCTGTCCGCGTTGAGATCAAGCGCCTCGCGCCAGCGTCCGCTGTCGCGCAGCGCGAAGCCAACCTCCACGGCCAGCGCCAGCGTCTGGTTGTCATCGGGGCCGAATTTCTCGGTCCAGGTCTTGAGCGCGAGTTCGCCGAGGCCAAGAGCCTCGCTGTGACCACCGCGCCGGCGCAGCCGGTGAACCTGGTTGATAATCAGGTTCCGGACGAGCGGGTTCGCCGATTCAAGCGCGCCCGAAGGAACGAGATGCTGCCTGGACAGGTCATACGCGGGACCGCTGCCGTCGTGATCGGGGGCATGGGGATCGGAAGCGGCGAGCAGCGCATGCGCGGTCTCACGGTAACTTTCCGCCTTCGCCGTGTCCTCGCGCATGAGCCGGCTCTGCGTCACTGCTTGCACCACCCGGTGCATCTGCACCACGTTGCGCACGCCGTCAAGCTTGATCAAGGAGAAGCGGGCCAGTTCGCGGGCGGCGGTGCGGCCGACGCCGACCTCGCTCAGCACGTTCTTGAGCGGCTCCGGGATTGTCTGCAGGCGCCCAGGCAGGAAGAGCAGCTCGTGCGAGATCGGCTCAGACGAGAAGAATGCCAGCAGCTGGAATAGCTCGCTCGCGTTGGCCGAGATTCGCTCTTTCGAGACTCGCCAGGCGGTCGCCACCGGGCTCGGGTAGTAGATATCGACCGCGCTGCCCAGCAGCTTGTGCGCGCTCTCGTGGAACTGCGCGATGTACTCCTTGACGGGCCGGCCCGTCTCCACCAGGTAAGCGGCGGCGTGCTCGGCGGCCAGCGGCAGGTTGTCGAGTTCTCTCGCCAGTTCGCCGGCGTCGGCCTGCCGCTGTTCGTTCGTCTCACGCGCCATGAGAATTTCCTTAGCCTCAGCCTCAGGAACAGGCTCGACGACCTGAAGAGCTGGGACGCGCTTGCGCAGGAATTCTATGGTTTCCGAATCATCGAATTCAGTGATCTCAATGCCGTCGGTACGCAACGTCTGGCGCCACCGCGTATCCCTGGAAGTAATAATCACATGCCCCCGGCCCGAGGGTATGTACTTGCTCACCATCTCCGCGTTTGCTGCGTTGTCAAAGATTAGCAGCCAGTTTTCCGACGCATCGCCGGACACGAGTGCGTCCACGACGAGGTCAGCGGAATAGTCGCGCTCGTTCCCGCGGAAGTCGGGCAGGCCGAGGCGCTGGCCTAGGGCAATAAGAGAATTGATAATCGTATCCTCTTGCTCAGCCCGTACCCACCATACGAGGTCGTAATCGGCTCGATGCCTATGCGCGTATTCAGCGGCTATCTCCGTCTTGCCGACGCCGCCTAGCCCGTACAAGGGCTGTGGTGACTGGCCGATCAGCGCCTTGGACTCGCTGCCCAGTCGCCGCCTGAGCTCGTCCAGGTCTTTCTCCCGGCCGGTGAAGTGCCGGTTTCTCGCAGGAACCTCGCGCCCCCAGACCGGGTACCTGCGCCGTGTACTGCCGCCAGAAGGTAGCTGCCCCGTCTCGGTCACGCGTCGATCCTTTCTGTGGCCCGGGTCCGTCGGCGACGAATCGCGCTATTGGCGGCCACCGACGTTGCCGTATCTGGCTCGCCGCTTCAGGTGCTGACGTCATGCTACGCCGACACGGCAGCGTAGTAGTCCGCTGCAGAGGCGAGCCTATGCAGCGGGTATTCCGCTTACCCTTCCGGCACCCGTTATTACTCTGTTTGGACCTATCTCGGCGGCATCGCTGGCCACGGGCGGCATAGGCTATTTTTCCAGGTCATCCTCGCTGGTCTACCGCGATGGTGGACCTAATCAGGCGCTCCGCCTGGGCCCAGGATGGTGCGTGGACGCCATACCTTGGCACGCCAGACGGCTGCGGGCCGAAGAAGTACTGAAAGTTCACGGTGCCCCGGATCGCGGCGTGCACTTCGGGATGGTCATCGACGAAATGCGTGAGGCCGAGCTCTATGCAGTGCACCCGCTTGTCGGGCCTTTCCAGGCAGAACCGGACGTGATCGGCCCGGACGCCGCTGCGCCGGTAGAAGTCGTGGGCGTCGAGCCAGCGCAGGGATTTCGCCTGGACCGTCGGGCCGCACTTGGAGACCAGCCAGACCCGGCCATCGAAGAGCTCGGCCAGCCTCGCGATTGACTCGAACGCCCCCTCCATTTCCGGGGTGGCGAGCATCGTCGCCTCGTCACCCTGGAAGAACGCGGTGTCACCGCCGTCCGGGTGCGCCGAGCCGTCGATGATGACCCGGCCAATGTCGATGCCGAGGCGCGGCTGGCGCGGATCGTGCTGGTGCACCGGGTTCATCAGCCGGCGTTCGGTACGGCGATCGCGAAGGTGTGCTGCGCCGCCGGGCCGCTGCCGATAACGACCACGGCCAGGCCAGGCTTAATGGAGACGGGTACAGGGACCCCGCTCTGGCTCGTGCCGCCGTTGCCGAGTTCCCCGGTCACGCCTTCGCCCCAGGCGAGCACAGTGCCCTTCGTCGTCAGCGCGTACCCGTCGTCACAGCCCGCGCTGATGGCCTTCACCGTGGTGCCGGGCGGCAGCATGACGTCGGCCGGCTTGTCGCTATCGGCCGGCATGCCGTCACCGAGCTGGCCATCGGCGTTGCTGCCCCAGGCCAGCACCGCGCCCTTGGAAAAGAGCGCGATCGTGTGCTCGCAGCCAGCGAAGATGCTCTTGATCGTGCCGGGTCCTGTGCCCCGGAACAGCAGCGGCACGACAGTCGGCACGTCGGTGCTCTTGGTGTTGCCGTCGCCGAGCTGGCCTTGCTTGTTCCAGCCCCAGGCGAGCAGGCCGACGCTGGTCACGGCCATGGCATGCATGCAGCCGGCCGAGATCATCGTCGCCTTCGCGCCCGCTGGGAGCTTGACGAGCACCGGATTCCTGCGCGTCTTATGGGTACCGTCGCCGAGCTGGCCCTTGCCGTTCGCCCCCCAGGCATAGATCTGCCCTGACGCGGTCAGGGCGAAGCCGTCATCGCAGCCGGCGCTGATCGCCTTGGCCTTGACCTTCTTGGGCAGCTTGACCTGGACCGGCACGTCCTGGTTCTTGATGCCGCCATCGCCAAGCGCGCCGAACTGGCCCATGCCCCAGGACAGCACGGAGCCTGAGTTGGTCAGCGCCAGGCTGTGCTCGCAGCCGGCGCGGACCGTCGCGACCTTGACTCCCCTGGGCAGCTTGACGCGAACCGGTACGTTGCGCGGAGTCTTCGTGGTGCCGTCACCGACCTGCCCGAACTTGTTGTCGCCCCAGGCGAGCACGCTGCCGGTCGCGGTCAGCGCGATGCTGTGGTCGCAGCCAGCCCGGACCGAGATCACGGTGGTCCCCTTGGGGATCTTGACCTTGACGGGAGTGAAGCCGGACAGGGCACCGCTGCCAGCGCCGAGCGCCCCGTCGGCGGCGGTGCCCCAGCCAAGCACTGTGACAGGCACGGGCTTAACTGACGGGCCGGCCGGGGCTGGACGAGCTGGCCTGAGCGACCGCGAGGCCGCCAGTCATCACGCCCGCCGTGACTGCGACAGTCAGGCTTGCCCTGAGCAGGCTCAGGTGCTTCATCATCAACTCCTCCGTGTGGTCCAGCCGGGTGCTTTTATGGCATTACAAGCTCGATCGGCGCAATGTCAAGTCCGGGCGTGAAAACGCCGCTACGCGACGCCGAGCGCAGTGCCCAGGTCGTGAATGGCATGCCGCAGGGCAATGGCCGACGCGCCGGTGATCTGCCCCTGCGACCGGTACTGGTCGTACGCCTCGACGAGTTGCGCGTACTGCTGCTCGCGCTGCTGCGCGTTGCCCGCAGTCTGGAACAGCACCTGCTGCAGCTGATTGAAAAGGTTCTGGCCGGCCTGCTGCGCTACCTGGCCATCCGCCACGCCCGCCTGCAGGTCGCTGACCAGGGTGCCCGCGGCCTTGGCCGCTGGCGGCAGGCCAGTGAACCGCCGCGCTGTCGGAGTACCTGACCCGGACCCGACGGCCGGAGACTTCGGGTGCGCCTGATGGGCGGAAATATGGCGGGACGGCGGTGCCGCACTAAGCTTCGCCGCAGGCCCGCTGGTCAGCAGCACGACCACCAGGGCGGCCAGGGCGGCGATCAAGCTCATCGCCAGGACGGCCTCGGACTGCCGCAGGTCGGCCAGGCGGCGCGGCGGCGCGGACGTCAGCCCGCGCGCCTGGGCACCTGACGGCCCGGTGCCAGGCCTGGGAAGCACGGCGGTCTGATCCCTGGGGTCCCTGGCCAGCACCGAAAGCAACGCCGCACGTGCCGCGGCCGCGCCTGCCGGGCGGTCAGCCGGATCTTTGGCGAGCAACTGCCGCACGACCTCGTCGAGCCTGACAGGCAAGCCTGACCGTCTCGCCGACGGCGGGCCCGGGTCGTCGTGCACCTGCCGGTAGGCGACCCCGACCTCTGAGTCAGCGGTAAACGGCGGCGTTCCGGTGAGCATCTCGAAGAGCACGCAGCCGAGCGAGTAGAGATCGGCTCGCGGGCCGACGGCCTCGCCTGACGCCTGCTCAGGTGACAGGTAGGCGGCGGTGCCCAGCACGGCCTGCGTCCTCGTCGCCCCCGGAACCCTGGTCCTGGCGATGCCAAAGTCGAGTACCTTCACCTCGCGGCCCGACAGCGCGATGTTGGCCGGCTTGATATCCCGGTGGACCAGTCCAGAGGCGTGGGCAGCCTCAAGCGCGTCACACACCGCCGCCGCGATCGTGATGGCCTGCCGCACCGGCAGGGTCACGGCCTCATCCAGCAACTGCCGCAACGTCTTGCCGGCCAGCAACTCCATGACGATATAGGGCGTCGTGTCGTCCAGGCCCCAGTCGAAGACGGTGACGATCCGCGAGTTGCTGAGAGAGGCGACATTCCTCGCCTCGCGCTTGAAGCGGCCCAGGAAGCTCGCGTCGGCGGCGTACTCGGAGTTGAGCACCTTCACGGCTACGTCACGCCCGAGCACGTCATCGGTAGCACGCCACACGGTCGCCATGCCGCCCGTGCCAAGCACCTCGCGCAGGACATACCGGCCGCCTAGAATCCGCGCGCCAGCCGCCGCCGTAGCATCAGTCATAGAGCATTCCGGGCCAGATACGTGCCTCGCCTGGTATTGGCCCGAGAAACGGACCTATACCCGAGCTTATGGCACCGACGGCAACGACGGTGCCCGGACTCGCGGCGATACCGGACCACTTCCGGGCCGGGCGGCTGGCAGGTGGCATGAGGCGCCCTGGTCGTGGCAGGGTGAAGTGGTACCAGCCTCATCGAGGAAGGAGCAAGGTACGTGCGCAAGTACCTTTATCTAGCAACGGCAGTCGCTTCGGCAGCGGTGCTGGCGGCCCCGCTCGCCGCGAGCGCGACCACAGCCTCAGGCGGTCACGTGCTCACGATAGGCAAGGCAGGGGGTAACGCGGTCAAGGCCAAGGCCGTCCTCAAGGCGAGCCTGGCCAAGGGGACCACCGCACTCTTTACCATGGGCAGCGGGGGCAACCAGCAGAAGCTGACCTGCAAGTCCGCATCGTTCACGGCCAAGGTCACGAGCAACCCGAAGAAGCCGGGCAAGGCCACGGAGTCGCTCACGGCGCAAACGATCAGCAAGTGCACGACCAGCGTCGCGCATGTCAAGATCATGAAGGTGGGTGCCAAGAACCTGCCTTACAACGTGACCGTCAGCGACGGCAAGAAGCACCCGGTCGCGGTGAACAGCACCAAGAAGAGCAAGCCAGTCGAGCTCTTCGCGACCGCGGCAGCCGATGGATTCACGGTGACGTGCACGTATAAGGCAGCGGCCCTCAAGGGAACCTCCGCCAACAAGGGCAACTCGATCACCGTGACGAAGCAGAAATTCGCGCTAGTCAGCGGCGGATCGTTCTGCCCGGCGAGCGCGCTGTTCAGCGCTACCTACGGCCCGGTGAAGGACACCAGCGTCAAGGGCAGCCCAGCGGTCTTCGTTAACTAGCCTCCCGCCTAGGCTCAGGCACCGCTGTGCCGTTGGTGTCGTATCAGCGGCACCAACGGCACAGCGGTGCGCGAGCACTGCCCAGGTAATAGGGCCGCAAAAAGCCACTCATCACTGAACAAGCGTCCGGCGCGTCGCGCGTGAGCGAACCCGGTGCTGGAAACAGGTCCCCGGAGATCAGGGGGACGATCACCAGCATCAATACGGGGGGCCGCATGCATCGCAAACTCGACATCCTGGCCGAGAAAGGCTTCGTGATCCTGCGCGACCGGCCCGGGCCGATGATCCCGCCGGCTGAGTGGGAGTCGCTCGAGTACCTGGACTGGAAGAGCGGCGGCGACACCAATTTCGCGCCGCTGGCCTCGGCGAACGGCGAGCTGGACTGCCGCGGCTTCTGGGATCACGGCAAGGCCGACAAGTACGGCCTGTGGACCTCGAACCGCGAACTGGCACCGGCGCTGACCGACTACGTCGAGGAGATCGGCTGCAACTACGGCCGGGTCCGCGTGATCAAGCTCAACCCGAGCGACGAGGCCACTGCCCTGGGGCAACTCCACCTCGATGACAACAACCGGCTCAATCCAGACGGAACCGGCTGGGTTGTCAGATCGTGGCTGGAACTGGACGACGCGGCCGGCCAGTCGACGTTCATCCTGCGCGAGGACAAGGACGACCCGGCGACGGAGACCCGCATCACGCTGCATCCCGGCATGCAGCTCCTGATCGACACCGAACGGCTCTACCACGTGGTCTGGCACCCGGGCCCGCTTCCGCGCTACGCGCTGATCACGTCGTGGGAATCCGACGACACGCTGGAGAGCTGGGTCAGCCGCGAGCGCCTGCCCGACCGCCAGCTCGCCTCGTCGCCGTCTTAGCCAGCATCACATCGCCCGCCCGCCGGCGAACGGCGGGCGGGCGAGGCGCGCTGCAGATGGGCAGAGGCCAGAGATAAATCGGATGTGCCAGCACGACGACTGCGGCTACCGTGAGCACGATTTCGGAGGTAGCCATGGAGCACATCAGCAAGAAGCTCATCAACTGGGCATCGGTGCTTGACGAAGGGACGCTCGAGCAGGCCAGGCGAACGGCCGCGCATGCCGTTTATCTACCCGCACCTGGCCCTGATGCCAGATGCCCATCTCGGCAAGGGCGCGACGGTCGGGTCGGTCATCCCGACGCTCGGCGCGATCATCCCGGCGGCGGTGGGCGTCGACATCGGCTGCGGCATGATCGCCGTCCGCACCCAGTTCACCGCGCAGGACATCAAGGCGCGCGGCGACCTGGCGGCCCTGCGCGACGGCCATCGAGGGCGCGATCCCGCTGTCGGCCGGCAAGTACAACAAGTCTGTATACGGCGCAGCGACAGCAAGCCGGATCGCGGAGCTCGAGCAGCGCCAGTGCGCCGACAGCGCGGAGAAGATCGCGCCGAACTGGCGGCTGCAGCTCGGCACGCCTCGGCTCCGGCAACCACTTCATCGAGGTCAGCCTGGACGAGGCGGAGCGGGTCTGGCTGTTCCTGCACTCCGGCTCGCGCGGCGTCGGCAACAAGATCGCGCAGCGGCACATCAAGATCGCGCAGCGAGCTGGCCGTGCAGTGCTGGATCCCGCTGCCCGACCCTGACCTGGCGTATCTCGCCGAGGGCACGGATGAGTTCTGGGCCTACATCCGGGACCTGCGCTGGGCGCAGCACTTCGCGCTGCTCAACCGCGAGGAGATGATGGACCGCGTCATCGACTGCGTGGCGGACTGGATCGGCCGGGAGGTCGAACCCGCCCAGACGGTGAATACCCATCACAACTACACCGAGAAGGAAAACCATTTCGGCAAAGAGGTGTGGCTGTCCCGCAAGGGCGCGATCGACGCCTCGGCGGGCACGCCCGGCCTGATCCCGGGCTCGATGGGCACCCGGTCCTACGTCGTGACCGGCAAGGGCAACAGCTCGCGCTGAACTCCTCGCCGCACGGCGCCGGCCGCCAGTACAGCCGGACCAGGGCCAGCAAGACGTTCACCCGCGGCCAGCTCGAAACGGCGATGGACGGGATCGAGTGGCGGCACACCGACGCGTTCCTCGACGAGATCCCTGGCGCCTACAAGGACATCGACGTGGTCATGGCGGACGCGCCGGACCTGGTCGAGATCCAGCACACCCTCCGCCAGATCGTCAACGTCAAGGGCGACTGACGTCGACGACCATGCCGTCCCAGGCGGCCGGCACGTCGGTGTCGGCCAGCCGGGCGAGCATGTCGGCGGACAGGTGCGTCAGCACGACCCGGCGAGCCCCGAGCTCGCCCAGGTGCGAGCGCAGCGTCAGGTAGTCGAGGTGGTAACGGACCGGCCGCTCGTAGGTGTAAGCCTCGGCCGCGAACAGGTCGGTGCCGCGCGCCGCCTCGGCGAGCACCGGCGTCCACTGGGTGTCGCCCGAGTAGCCGAAGCTCGCGCTGGCGGCGTCGACCCGCAGCGCGAGCGACGGCGCACCCGAGGCGTGCTCGACCTGCCACCCGCGCACGGTGGCGGCGCCGAGCACGGCCGGGGTGCCGTCGGCGGCCAGCTCGGTCACGCTCATCTCGAACCGCCTGCGCACCCCGGACGATCCGGGAAACAGCGTCTCCATGGCCTGGTTCAGCCGCGCCTCCGTCCCGGGCGGCCCCGCGATGACCAGCGGTGCTGTCCGGCCGGAGAACTGACCGTCAAGGATGAGGAAAGGTATGCCGCCGAAATGATCCCCGTGAAGGTGGCTGACCGCGATCGCGCTGACCGAGTTCACGTCGAGCCCGCAGGCCCGCAATCCGGTGAGGCTGGTCGCCCCGCAGTCCACGAGCATGACCTGATCGCCGTCGGTCAGGTGGATGCAGGTCTGCCTGCGCCCGCCGCTGCCGAAGGCGTCGCCGCTGCCCACGAACTGAATGCGCATCGGCGACGCCCCCGGCTAGCAGGGACTAACTAGTTAGGACCCAACCGTGTAGCTGTAGCTAAACGAGGCCACGTTGCTCGAGGTCGGGAAGTTCCCGAATAGCTCGTTGGCCGTGACCAGGCCCGAGTTGAAGGACACGTCCTCGAGGCTGATGGTGCCTGAGACCTTTGTCCCGGCGGTGCCCTTGACGGAGATCGTCACCGGGATGGTGACGGTCTGACCGGGCTGGACGATGACTGGAGTGAAGGTCGCGTTGACGTTGGTGCTGCCGCTCCACAGGTCTCCAGTGCCCGAGCTGACGTTCGGGTCGATCTGGGCCATCGTCGCGGTCATGGAGACATTGGCGTTGACCGACTTAGCGCCCTTAGCGCCATCCGGTCCCTTGAGGAATGGCGTGACCGAGTAGTCGCCATTCGGCACCTGCTCGCCCGCGGGCGTGAAGGTCAGCTTCGACGTCTTGCCGGTCGAGGAGATCAGGTCGGGATCGCCGAACGGGTACTGCAAGTCGAAGAACTGCACGGCCTTCGAGGTGACCGTGGCCGTCACGCTGCTGGTCTGGCTGGGCACCAGATAGAGCGGGACAACGCCGAACAGGTTCGGCAGCTCGAGAGACGAGGTGCTCTGCGCCGCGAGCTTGACTGTCACGTTCTTGGCCAGGCGCGGGTCGACGAAGTACTCCTCGGGAGAGTCGCCGTTGTTGGTCACGGTGATACTGCCGGAGGCGGCGTGGCCAGCCGGAATTGTCGTGAACGAGTCAGGCAGGCCCGCCGCTGAGGCAGACACGAGCTGGCTGTTCAGCGTGACGGAGAACGGCTGGCTTGCCGCGGTGCCCGACACGGTGTTGTAGAAGTCGATGATCAGGGTCCAGCGGCCCGGCTCGGGAGCCAGCACGTGCAGCTGGAGGCCCTGCTCCGGAACTACCTGGGTGAAGCCGCCCGCGTTGGTCGCCAGGAGCCCGTTGCTCGACGCGGAGACAACTTCGCCCTTCGGGCCGACGAGCTCGGCGAACATGGTGTTGCTGGCGTTTGCCGTGGAGATATCGGCGTTCAGCGCCCCGGGCGTGCCCACGGCCGGAACGTCGGTCTGGTAGTAGGCGGTCTGGCCCGCGTTCGCGCCACGGCCGTTGCCGCCGGTGAGGGTGCCGCTGAAACTCACCGCCGGAGTTGGCGCTGGCACGAGCCCGCGCAGCGTGACCGGAATGGTGGTCACCTTGGCGAACGACGGGGTGCCAGGCCGAGCTGGTCACCACGATCGAACCAGACTGGTCACCAGGGCTGGCCGGAGTCGACACATCGAGGAAGACCGTGTGCGATGCGCCGGCGGCGAGAGTCAGCGAGCTTGCCGACAAGAGGCCGAACGGCTGCCACGTGGCGGTCTGGGCCAGGAACGAGGCCTTGACCGTCTTGGCGTTGCTCGACGGGATGCCCGCGATCAGCGCCGTCCAGGTACCAGCCTGCGGCAGGGCCACCTGAGCGTCGCCGTAGTTTCCGAACCCCTGCGGGAGGTTGAACTCGGCGAACTTACCGCTCGGGCTGATCAGGCTGAGGTCGACCGCGCCCTGCAGCGCGACGCCGACGTTCAGCCGTGCCTGCCCGCTGGCGACATGGAAGGTCTGGATGGACTCGAAACCTTGCGCTGCCGTCAGGCTCAGTGACTTCGAGGCGACGTTCGCGTAGTGCGACAGCGTGCGGCTTGACAGGTGGAGGGTCACGCTGCCGGCGCCGTCGTTGGTGAGCGTCTCGGAGAGGTGCTCGTTGGTGTTGAGGGGGCCGACCGCGTTGAACTGGGTGGTGCCGTCCAGCACAGCGTGACCCGACTTGCTCTTGGCGCCGTTGAAGGAGCGCGCGGCCAGCACTGCCTGGTAGGCGTCGATCATGCCGGCGCCCTGCTGCTCGGCCGGGGCGCTGATGTCCTCGGAGGTCGAGACGATGATCTGCTTGACGACCGCGGGTGACGGGCGCTTGCCGTTGTGGGCCTGCTGGTACGCCTGGATGACCAGAGCGGCGACGCCGGCGGTCAGCGGCGCGGCCTCGCTGGTGCCGCCTTCCAGGTTGACGTCTGAAGCCTTGCCAGCGAAGTTGCTGCACGCGGAGAACAGCTTGAGATTGGGCGTGCAGAGCGTCCAGTTCAGGTCACCGGGAGCCACCACGTCGACGGTGTTCCCGTCCTGGGTGAACCCGCCTGAGCTGAGGCCGCTGATGTTGTTGCCGATCCAGCCCGTGATGCCCTTGGTGAAGATTCCGCCGACCCCGGTCTGCGCGTAGGAGCGGTAGGTCGTCGACGCGCCAGCGCTGATGACCAGCGGGTCAGTGCCAGGGGAGCCGATGGTGTTCGTGACACCAGCGTCGCCCGAGGACACGGTGACGGTGACGCCGGCCTTGACCGCCGCGTCATCCGCCTCCTTGGTCAGGTCCAGGCTGGACACGTCGGGGAACGGGTTGCTGCCGAACGACTCGTTGAGCACGTTCACGTGGTCATGGGAGACCGCGTAGTTGATCGCCTCGAGGAACACCGAGTTGAAGGCGAGGTTGGCCGAGCCGAAGACGTTCAGGCCGATCAGGCTCGCGCCCGGGGCCACGCCGAGGATCCTGATCCGGCACGGGACGCTGAGCCCGCCGCCGTAGCCGGCGACGTCGTAACGTGCCGGCCCTGGGCGGCGATAGAGCTTGAGTCGAGGAAAGCCTCGCCGCCGTTGGTCGGAGCGCTCGTGCCGGTGCCGCTGAAGTCCTCGTTGTCGATGAAGACGTGCTTGCCGTTGGCGCGGATGAAGTCCGGGTTGTTCGGGTCGACGCCGTCAGCGATGTAAGCGACCTTGACGCCGGCGCCGGTGTAACCCAGGCCCTGGGCCGAGGTCTTGCCCGACTGAGCGGCGGCGTGAATGGCCTCGACGGCTTCTGGGTCGAGTTGCACGCCTTTCTTGGTGGTCGGGCACGCGCCGGGCAGCGGCTTGGTGCCCGCGGCCGCCTTGGCCGGCTTGGGAATCGATAGCGACGACAGCACGGGGATTGGCAGGTCCTTGACGACCTCGGCGACCGCCGGGTTGGACCTCAGCCGCTTGGCCTCGCCTGCTGAGACGGTCGCGGCGACCGCGTTAACGAGGGAGATGCTGCGGACGTTGCCCGCGCGGGTTGCCCGCAGGTCGGACAGCACCGAGGCCTGCGCCGAGCTCACCGGCCGCCGTGCGGCGCGCCGAGTTGGCCGGGGTGTCAGGAAGGCTCGGGAATTGATTACGCAGCACCACGATCACCTTGTCGGTGACGTTGCGTGACAGCGTCTTGGCCTGAGCCGGGGTGAGCGGCCGCCAGCCGCTCGGCGCGCTCTGGGCGCGACTGGATGTTCCGGCAGCCTGGCTGGCCACGGTCTGGGCTTGAGCGGTAGTGCCCACCGCGACCAGCAACGCTGGCACAATTATCGGCGCTGCACGCAGCGCACGCGTGTATCTCATGTAGTGCCTTCTCCCTGAAGAGCTCATCGGCCCGTCAATACTGCAGTACTTCTATATCAGCGTCCATGCACGACATGGCGGTTCGGGGCCAATCAGGGAGTGGTTGGCAGAATAAAAACGCGGTGAGTGATCAGGAGGTCACTCGTCAACTGACAGTGATCGTAAGCGTTGTTTCCGTAGTCCCCGTGCTGTTCTTTGCGGAAATGACGACTTGGTAGGTACCTGCGGTGCCCGTGGCCGGAGTTCCGGTGATGGTGCCGGCGCCCGCCCTGAAGGTCAGCCCCTTGGGCAGGGTTCCGAGCTTGGTGAGCCTCGGCGCCGGATATCCAGTCGTGGTGACCTGGTAGCTGAACGGGTCCCCGATGGTGGCGGTCGCCGCGACCGGACTGGTGATCGCGGGCGGCTGATCGATCTTAAGCGTGAACGTCTGGCTGCTCACGCCCAGCGAGTTTTTCGCGGTGACGGTGATCGAGTAGGAGCCGCCCGCGTCTGAGGCGGGCGTTCCCGCGAGCGTCGCCGTGCCATCACCGTTGTCGGTGAAGGCGGTCCCGGCGGGCAGGGCGCCGCTCTCGGTGAGCGCAGGTGCCGGGCTGCCAACCGCGGTGATCGTCTTGCTGAACGCCTTACCGGTCTGCCCCGTCTGGCTGGGGACCTTCTTGATTACCGGAGCCTTGGTAATGACCAGCGTGAAGGCAGCCGTCGTCGTGCCAACCGAGTTCTTGGCGGTCACGGTGAGCGGGTAGTTGCCCACGGCCGAGGAGGCGGCGGTGCCCGAGATGGTCGCGGTCCCGTCGCCGTTGTCGGTAAAGGTGACCCCTGGCGGCAAGGCACCGGACTTTGTCAGCTTGGGCGCGGGGAATCCCGTAGTCGTGATCGTGAAGCTGAATGGCACTCCGAAGGTCTCGGTATCGACTGGGTCGTTCGTGAACGCGGGAGGCGAGGTTGCGTTGGTCACGGTCAGCACGAATGGCAGCGTGACCGGGCCGCCGATCCCGTTGCTCGCCGAGATCGTCAGCGGATAGCTGCCCGCGGTGCCGGCGGCCGGTATGCCGCTTATGTCGGCCGTGCCGTCGCCGTTGTCCGTGAAGGTGAGCCCGGCTGGCAGCGCGCCCGTCTCGGTAAGCGTCGGTGTCGGAGCGCCAGTCGTGGTGACCGTGAAGTCGAACGGCACCCGCTGGCCAGTGCTCGCTGACCCGGCGCTGGTGATCGCTGGCACCGTGCCGACCAGGACGGACACGCTATCGCTCGGGTCGCTCTCTACTCCGTCGGCGACAGCGGTGACCTGGTAGCTGTGCGGGCCGGCGGTGGCAGTGGTGTCGGTGTAACCAGGTGAGGTGGCCGTCCCGACTACGGCGCCATCGCGGTAGATGTTGTAGGACGTGGCGCCAGGCACCCCAGTCCAGCTCAGCATCGGCTGAGCAGCCGGGCTTGGTGCCGATAGCCCTGACGGCGCGCCGGGCTTGACCGCGAGCTTGACGGTCACCGGTGCGCTCCAGTTCCCGGCCTGGTCCTGTGCCCGCACGCTCACCGTGTGCATGCCGGGAGCCAGGTCCGGGCCAATACTGGCAGTAGCGGTGCCATTGGCGACCGTCATGGCTGTCCCATTGCCCTGACCAGGATCGGCGCCGGCGAAGTACTCGGCTGCCGCGACACCGCTGAGGCTGTCACTGACGTCAGCGGTGAGCGAGGTCGTGCCGCCGTCGGCGATCACGGCCGAGCTCAGGGTGGCGTTCGACGCCACCGGCGGCGTGGTGTCCACGTCGAGCACGGTCGTTTTGCTTGCAGTGTTCCCCGCGTGGTCGAGCGCGCTGACGTTGATGATCTGGCCGATGCCGTCGGTGGAGACCGTCTGGTCCGCCGGGCACATCGCGACCCCGGACAGCGCGTCTGAGCAGGTGTAGTGGATTGTCGGGTCGGAGTTGTACCAGCCGGCGGCGTTGGCGGCAGGGTGGATGGCCGCGGCGACGTCCGGGGGCGTCTCGTCGAGTGAGAGGGTGACGCTGCCAGTCGCGCAGTTGCCGGCCGGATCGCAGGACTTGCCCGAGGTGATGGCCTGGCTCGTGCCCTCGCCGGTCACCGTCGTGGGGTCCGGCGTGTTCGGCGTTCCCGAAGAAAATGGAGGGTCGACGCTCGACCAGGTAATCGTGACCGGGGCGTTGTACCAGCCATTGGCGTTCGGCTGCCGGTCGGGCGTGCCGGTCACGTTTGGCGGCTGGTCATCCACGCTGACCGTCCCGGTCGTCCGGTTAAAGATGATGAACGCGTGCCTGTCCCCGGTAATCGGATGCAGCGTGAACGGGATCACGAGCCCGGAGTTCAGCACGATCCTGGTGTTATCCAGCGTGACGCCCTGCGGCACCAGCATCGACACATCACCGTTGCCGTCCAAAGTCAGCGTATTACCCGGCTCCACGAGCTCCGTGCTCCCCGGAATACCCGGCACCGGGCTTACCTCACCGAAATCGAACTCCAGCTGCCCTCCCGTGACCGCGGCGCCACCAGAGTCCTGCACCGACACCGACAACCGCGACACCGGCATCGACAAGTCCAGTTCCTGATCGCTCTCCAGCGCCCCCACCGGCGCCGTCAGCTCAAGATCCGGCCCCGCCCGCAACTCAACGAACGCGCTCGCCATGACATTCTGATCCGCCAGCAAATCCGCCGAGTAACTCCCGCTCGAATCCACCCGTATCTCCGAACCCGGATTCTGAGGCGAACTGAAATCAACCTCCGCAAACTGCGCCACCGAACTACCGAAAACATCACCCTCACTATCACCCAGCGACCCATGCAAGTGAACCGACGGCGGCACCGTGACAGTGACCGACTTATCGCCAGTCATCACCGGCGCGGTGAACGGGATGACGAGCCCGGAGTTCAGCACGATCCTGGTGTTATCCAGCGTGACGCCCTGCGGCACCAGCATCGACACATCACCGTTGCCGTCCAAAGTCAGCGTATTACCCGGCTCCACGAGCTCCGTGCTCCCCGGAATACCCGGCACCGGGCTTACCTCACCGAAATCGAACTCCAGCTGCCCTCCCGTGACCGCGGCGCCACCAGAGTCCTGCACCGACACCGACAACCGCGACACCGGCATCGACAAGTCCAGTTCCTGATCGCTCTCCAGCGCCCCCACCGGCGCCGTCAGCTCAAGATCCGGCCCCGCCCGCAACTCAACGAACGCGCTCGCCATGACATTCTGATCCGCCAGCAAATCCGCCGAGTAACTCCCGCTCGAATCCACCCGTATCTCCGAACCCGGATTCTGAGGCGAACTGAAATCAACCTCCGCAAACTGCGCCACCGAACTACCGAAAACATCACCCTCACTATCACCCAGCGACCCATGAACGGTGACGACGACTGCGGGCTTGAGTACCACGGTCAGCGGGGCCGAGTTGGTGCTGACTCCGGTGGCCAGGAAGCTCTGCAGGCCGGTGTCGGCGGGCGGGATGAATTCCAGGTTGTAGGTGCCCGATGCGACGCTGATGTTGAAGTCGCCCTGGGCGTCGGTTGTCGTACTGGCCACATCGGCCGCTGTTGACGGATCGATGACGTCAACGACCACCTGGCCCTCGGGATTGCCTGAGCTGTCCTGGACCGTGCCCGTGATTGTCGCCGTGTCAGCGAACGCTGGCGCCCCCGCAGTCAACGTGGCTAGCGACGTCACGAGCACAGTCCCTATCAGCACCAGCACTCGCCGGAAACGACGGCTCTGCAGTTTCCCCACCGTGGGCACCCCCTTGCGATCTGGCCGTTACGCCACCATCAGCATTGCGGTACCTCGCCGGGACGGCATGTCCTCTGTGCGGAGGTCAAGGCCGGTCAGGATTCCGGTTGCGTCGGGCGGTAGTCTTCGATCTCCTCGGGCCTGACCAGGCCTTCTTCGATGCAGCGGGCGAGCAGCGCGAAGTTGGACCGGCAGGGGCGGCCCGCTGCCGCGAACTTGGCTCTGGCCCGCTCGATGTATTGCTTGACGGTCACCGCGCTGATCGGCTCGCCGGTGGGCTTCCTGAGCCGACGGGCGATGGACGCGTAGTCCATGCCCTGGAACAAGTGCTGCAGCGCCTGGCGCTCGCGGTCGGAGAGCCGTATCGCGTTCAGCATGCCACCGGCCATCGACGGCGTGACGAATGGCTGATCACGGGCGGCCGCGACCACCGTGTCAATGAATTGGTCGCGCTCTGTCCGCTTGTCGATGAACGCGCATGCGCCGGCGTCCAGCACCGCCCGCACCAGCAACGGCTTGACGTGCACGGAAAAGACGACCACGCGGTAGCCGGCATCGCTGAGCTCGCCGACCCGGTCGGCCACCAACTGGTCGCCGAGTTCGAGGTCAAGCACCAGCACGTCCGCGTCTTTGGCTGGGCCCGCCAGAATCGCCTCGACAGCGGCGGCGGCGGCAAGCACGACCACGCGGTCGTCTGGGTCGGCCGCTACCCAGGCGCGTACCCCTTCGACCACGACATCGTGGTCCTCTACGAGCGCGATCGTGACGGGCCGGTCCAGCGAGCCTCCACCCACGGCAGGTCTCCTTCCATGTCCGCACTCAACTCGATGCCGGCGTGCCTAGAGGTGGGCAGCTCGGTCAGCGTGGCGTCGGCCAGCACGGCTAGCACGACCTCATCGGGCGAGGCCACGACCGTGATCCGAGCCTGGGTCGTGGCGGCGGCGAGCATCGAGATCACCGGCTCGGTCAGCGCGCGCCTGAGCTCGACGGGCAGCGACGGGACGGTGCCGGCCGGAGCGACCAGGTCGACGGCGATGCCGCGCCGTTCGGCCGCGTCAGCGCAGGCTCGCAGCTCATGTGAAAGCGGGTCTGGCACTTCGTCGGTCTCGACCAGCTCGCGGCGCAGGCGGGTCACGGCTAGGGCAATCCGTTGCCGGGTACCCGGATCGGAGAGGTCGAGCTGCCCGGTCGCCAGGCCTTGGAGCAGGTCGGCGACCGTCTCACGCACCGCCTGGTATCTCGCTCTGCGTCCGGCCTGCACCGCGTCGGCGGCTATCTGCTTGGTCCTGGTGCGGGCGACGGCCGCCTCGGCCCCGGCGCCGCGCCCCGCCATCGCGGTGACAGCCCGGCTGCCCACGAGCAAGGTGATCTGCAGGAAGCTGACACCGCAGCACAGCACGATAAACCGCGCCAAGCTCACCCTGTCGGTCTGGCCGATCGACACCATGACGCACAATCCAGCCACCGCGTTGAGCACGAAGAAGGCGATGAGCTCGCGGAGCCGGCGCCGCCACAGGGCGATCAGGGCGAACCACCCTGACACCGAGAACGGCCAGTTGAGGTGATCGAAGAATCCCGCCCTGACCGCCAGGGCGCCCAGGACCACCCCGGCTAGGAGCACCGGGCAGATCAGCAAGCCGAGCAGCGGGCTCTGACCGCCACCCCGCAGCGCCACCACCGCGCTGATCAGGCCAGCCAGGAGATAGACCAGCCAGATCGCGGCGCCCGAGGTCGCCGGGCCGAATTGCAGCCAGCCAGTGATTACGACCGGCAGGACGCTGACGAAATGCCAGCCGAGCGTCACCAAGATGGCGGCCCACAGGCTGCCCCGGCCGTACCGCTCCACGACCCCGGTCACCGGCTGGCTAGTCACGGCGCCACTCCAGCCGGACGGCCGTTCCTGCCCCCGGGGCCGAGGAGATCGTCGCGGAGCCGCCAACGGCGGCCATCCTCGCGACTACGTCCTCACGTAAGCCAAAACCGGCAGTCAGCTGCCGGACGGCATCGAATCCGCGCCCGGCATCTTTCACCGTGAGAATGATTGTGTCGTTGAAATCAGCCAGCTCGACAGTTGCCGAGGCGACGGCAGCGTGCCTGACGACGTTTTCCAGAGCCTCCGCGGCTGCCGCCGTGAACGCCTCGGCGGCCCCGGCCGACGCCAGGCAGGGCCGCAAGGTAGCGGCAACGGCGAGGCGGTCGTACCAAGCGAGCACCACGGCCAGCCGTTCATCGAGCCGCACCTGGCAGGCTGGGCCGGGCGCGTCACCGGTCAACTCCTGCAGGCGCTCGAGCGTGGCGGCGGCCCGCGTCCTGAGCACGCGACCAGGAGGCCCGACGTTGTGTAACGCCATCGTCAGCGTGGTCAGCGGCCCGTTGTGCACCAGGCGCAACTGAGCGCGCTCGTCGTCGCGTCGCGACGCGGCGACCGCCAGTTCATCCTCTGCCTGCTGCAAGCCGGTGAACGCCTTGACGGCGGCGCGTTCGGCGCTGAGCGCGACCACCATGACCGCGGCCGCGACCGTCGCTTGCGAGATAAGCAAGATTCCCTCGGCCACCCCGCCGTCCGGGCTGCGCGCGAGCCTGGCGCCCGCCACGTATGCGATAGCCGTGATCAAGCCGCCAGGTAAGGCGATCCACGGCAGGCCGGCGAGCTGGGCGGTGACCACGGACATGGACGCGATCGTCGCGACCCAGTTCACGGTGCCCGGGATGGCTGCTGATGGCACCAGCTGACCGACAGCGAGGCACAGCGCGGCCGTGATCGCGAGATCGGAGGCGACGAGCCACGGGCGCAGGCCGGTAGACCAGGCGACCGTCAGGTAAATGGCAGTCCAGCCGGCTACGAGAATGACTGCCGGAACCAGCCAGCGCCACGAGAGCGCGCCGGAATTGCCGAGTACCGCCGAGACGACAGCGGCGAGCGCTACCGCGCCGCGCAATACCGCGGCCATCCTCGCCAGCGCGCCCCGCATCAGCCTGATACCGGTCAGGTGCCGGGCATGCCGATCTTGATACGGCTTAACAATAGCCGGAAATCGCTCAGCGATCCTCCCCACAGATAGGACGATACTGCGCCACCGGTAAATGGGAGACGTAATAGTGAGTATTGCGTCATTCGTGGCTCGGATGCGAAATCCCGCGTACGACACCCGCCAGGCCACGAGTACTGATCCGCAGTAACGCTGCGAGCAGAATCCAGTAGTTCTACCGACGCCAGGCAGGAGCCCCGCGCCTTAGCTTCCTGAACATGGAAAACCTGCGATCGATCGCACCCGGCTGGTCGGCATCGGCCTTTCTCGTGGAGCGCTACCTCCCGGCCGGTGCCCTGGACGACCTGGCCGCCTCGGTGGCACACGTCGCACGCATCTGCGCCGAGCAAGGTGACGGCGAGACCGCGGTCCGCTACCTCCAGTCGACCTATGTGCCTTCAGAGGACACCTGCTTCTGCGTGTTCCAAGCACTTTCCGGCGACGCCGTACGCGCGATCAACGATGCCGGGCACTGCCAGCTTGACCGGATCACCGCAGCAGTCCTGCTGCTTGATCCACCTCACCCCGGGCTAAGGCGCCAAAGGAGACGACCATGATCACTATCCCGTTGACACAAGCCATCCGGCCGCGATGTGCCCTGGCCGCTGGTGCGCTCGCGCTGCTCTGCGCCAGCCTGACCGCCTGCGGCGGCGGCACAACCTCGACACCAGCCCAGGGCGCACAACCTGCCGCTACAGCGACATCCCTCGTCAGGATCGGGATCCCCTGCCTCAAATTCTTCCGCAGCCGCGGCAAGCGGGTCAGCCTGCGGGCTGGTGACCGTCAGCGAGGTCACGACGGCCACGGGCAAGCCGATGTCGGCGGGCAACGGCGCCGGGGACATCTGCACCTTTTCCGCGACGGACGACCCAAGCCTGGTCGTCTACATCCAGGTGTACGGCAACGCCATATCCATGGGAGTGGCCAAGAAAATCGAATCTGGCGGACAACCGGTCAGCGGGCTGGGTGACAGCGCCTTCTGGAGCGTCGCGGGGACCCTTTTCGTCCAGAAAGGCACCAAGGGATTCACCTTCACCTTGCCTTCGCTGGCCCTGTCCAGCCGCACCGCACCAGCAAAGATCGTGACCCTCGCCGCCGCCGCGCTAACCCGGCTATGACGTTGCTTTCGATAAGGAGCATCAAGATGAACAGAACAGCCGGCTCGACCAGGACATCCATCGGGTGGTGCAGGACGACGCTGACGCTCGCCGTCTCAAGTCTTGCGCTGGCGGGCCTATCGGCTTCAGCCATTCCGGCGTCGGCCAGCGCCAGCCAGGCCGCACCGCAGGCGGGGATCACGAGCTTTTTCTTCACCAGCGGCGTCGCCCGCTTGAGCGGTGGCGGCCACGTCTGGAGCATGAATCTCGGCGTCGTGGGCATCGGCGCCAGCTTTGATACAGTCGCGCTCGGGATCAGCACTCCCCATCTCGGCGGCGTCGAGCACCACACCTGGGGCGGTCAGCTTGACTCCGGCGACGTCTCTGTCAGCTCAGCCGCCGCCATGACCATCAATTCGCGGTCAAGCCTGTCGCCTGTCGCCTCGCTGAAGCTGATCTTCAAGCCCTCCTCGCGCAAGGTCGAGACCGCGGACTGCGCGACCGGCAAGGAGATCCTTTACACCGGTACTCTCAAAGGCTCGGCCCAGCTGAGTACCGGCCTTAAGAAGCTCAGCCTGCGCGCCGCGCACCTGTCGTTCGGCAGCCACAACACCATGACGGTGCTCGGCAACTGCGTCTTCTCGCCGTGCCACTTCATCAGCTGGGACTCCTCCTCAGTTCCGTCGGCGACGGCGCCATTCGCTGGCGCTATTGACATCGTCGTGCCTGGCCACAGCTCCGACACCGCAATTATCCAGCGCTCGGTCACGATACCGGGAAAGAACCTCCTCGTCCGGGGTGACGAATGGACCATCAAGACGAAGCCACCGGTCTTTAATAAATCGGCCAAGTCGCTCAGCGTCACTAGCAGCTCTTCGGGTCTGGTCACCGGTACCGCGACGTTCTCCCGCGGCAAGCCGAGCGGCTCGCCACCCGGCACGCCAAAGACCTGCTTGTTCCAGGGAAAGAAATACGCCCAGCGCGATACGCAGTACCTGAACGCCCGCTTCAGGTCCGCCAGGCAGTTCGAGGCGCACAGCATACTCAACGGCCTCGTCAAGGTGCAGCGGTCATCAGCCGGCCGCTTCGACATCGTGACGCTGAAGCGCAAGTAGCCGCTCGGCCAAGCACCCCCAGCTCGCCTGCCGGCGCTCCCTGACATCGCCGGCAGGCAAGCCGCGCATGACATCGCCATTTGCGGGTAGCGGCGGCACATGTCCCAGCCGCCTGTTTCCGCGAACCGCAGGTCAAGGCTGATCGAGGCCGCTCAGGAAAGCTGGGTAGCAGCGCTCACCGATCTCGGCGGCCGCAACACGTTGCTTTACTACAAGGACAGGCGGTCAGGCACGCTCGACCTCGCTGCCGCCGATCCATCCGCTGTGGAGCAGTTCGTCAGCTCCGGCTCAATCCGGCTGACCAAGCTCTTCCGCGACGTCGATGCCAGGGCCGATGCCATCCGGCGAGTGCAGGTGATCTACCGCAAGGCCAGGGAACTGCTCGAAGAGCGCGGGATCCGGGCCGGCTATCTGGCGACCGGCATGGCCAGGTGGGACGAGCTGTTCTTGCTGCCAGCCGCGCCGGTGCTGCTGCGCGGGCTGACGATCATGCCGACCAGGGCCAGGCATGACGACTTCGAGCTGATTCTCGACGACGACTACGAGGTCAACCCGGTCCTGCTGCACAAGCTGTCCAGTGTCTACGGCGCGGCCACCGACAAGCTCGCGGACGAGCGCGGCGACCGGCTTTACCAGTTGCTGCGCAGGGCGGCTAACGCCGCCGAAGTTCCCGGCTTCGAGATCGCGGACCGGCTGGTGATCGGTACTTTCACCTACGCCAAGCTGCCGATGGTGCGGGACGTGCAGACAGGCGGGCCCTGCTCAACGACAGCGATGTCGTGGCCGCGATCGCCGGCGACCCCGACGCCCAGGAACTGCTCGCCGCCACCGATGATGACGAGTCCTTGCTCATGCTCGACTCGCCGGTGTCCGACTACTCGGTACTCGACGCCGACTCATCGCAGCGGAGCGCCATCGCGGCCGTGCTGTACGGTCACAGCCTCGTGATCCACGGCCCGCCAGGTACCGGCAAGAGCCAGACCATCGCCAACCTGATCGCCGGACTGGTCGCCCGCGGCAGGAAGGTGCTCTTCGTCGCCGAGAAACGAGCGGCGATCGACGCGGTGCTCTCCCGGCTCAAGGGCGTCGATCTTGGCGAGCTCGTCCTCGACATCCATGAGGGCACCAGGGACCGCCAGCGGATCGCCCGCGACCTGGGCGAGAGCCTCGATCTGGCGCATCAGACCATGACCCCTGACGACGACAGCCTGCGACGTCGGCTCGCCGAGCGGCAGCGCCGGCTGGCCGACCACGTCAAGGCCCTGCACGAGGCGCATCCGCCGTGGGGGCTGACGCCATTTCAGGTGCAGTCGGCCCTGCTTGGCATCCCTGACTCGGCCAGGAACCCGGTGCGGCTGGCCGCACCTGAGCGAATCACCGGGCCGGTCGCAGACGACCTGCGGGACGAACTGAAGGACTTCGCGCACCTTGGCGGCTTCTCGATGCGGCCTGGCGCGACCGCGTGGTTCGGCGCTAGCCTGCGCACCCCCGAGGACGTCAGGCAGGCGTGCAACCTGGCCGCGCAGCTCAGTTCGCATACGATGCCCAGGCTGTTCGACCGCCAGGCCAGAGCCGCGGCGACCGTGGGCCTGCGCGCGCCCGCCAGCTACGCCGGCGTGCTGACCAGGATGCGGCTCTATGCCGGGATCGGGCAGACGCTGCAGGCGTTGCGCCCCGAGGTGTTCACCGCGAATCCCCGTGCGCTTGCCGACGCGGTGGCTGGCACCGGTGACGCGTCCATGGGCGAGCGCCGCCGGCTGCGGAAAGAGGCCAGGCAACTGCTGCTGGGCAGCGACAAGCTGTCGCGCGAGGATCTCATGGCACTGCTCAGTCAGGCCGAGCGGCAGCTCAGCGACTGGGAGAAGGAGCGGGTCACCGCGGCGAGCGCCGGGGACGGCGGCCTGCTGCCTTCGGTGCCAGCCGACTACGACGAGCTGACCGGCCTGCTTGACGGCTGCGCGCAGCGGCTGGACGCGCTCAGGGCTTACGTCAAGCTGCGGGCCGAGGGAACTATCGAGCAGCTCACCGCGCTCGCGGCCGACCAGGAGACGGCGTGGAAGCTGCCGAGGCTGTACGAGCTGGCGGCCAAGTTCGATCAGCTCGGCCTCGGACCGCTGCTTGATGAGCTCGCCCGCAACGAGGCGAGCGCCGAGTTCGCCGCCGCGGCGTTCGACCACGCCTGGTATTCCTCGATACTCGACCAGATCAGGGTCAGGGACCCGAGGTACGCGGCCGAGCGCGGTAGCTCGCTCGACGAGGTCGCCAGCGACTTCAGGCAGCGCGACGTCGAGCACCTGATCTCGAACCGGCAGCGGGTCAGGCACGCCTGGGCCGAGCGGGTACGCGAGGCCCAGGACCAGCACCCGCTGCAAGCCAGGGTCATCCGCAAGCAGGCCGCGCTGCGCCGTGGCCACCTGCCGCTGCGGCGGCTGCTCGACCAGACCTCGGACGTGCTCTTCGCGCTGAAGCCATGCTGGGCCATGTCGCCGCTGATGGTGAGCCAGGTGCTGCCTGCCACGAGGCTCTTCGACGTAGTGATCTTCGACGAGGCGAGCCAGATCGTGCCGGCCGACGCCATCCCCGCGATCATGCGCGCGCATCAGATCGTTGTCGCCGGGGACGACAGGCAGCTTCCGCCGACGAACTTCTTCCGCCAGGTCGGCGAGGTCGAAAGCGATGACGATGGCAGGCTGGACATCAGCGGCGTGTACCAGTCCACCGGCGAGGATCTCGACGACCTGCGCGACGATGAGGACGAGAGCCTGGTGTCGTTCGGAGTGGGATTCGAGTCCGTGCTCGACGCGCTGCGCCCGCTGCTGCCGACCTGGCCGCTCGCCTGGCACTACCGCAGCAGGGACGAGCGGCTCGTGGCATTCTCGAACAGCCGCATCTACGGCGGCGCCCTGACCACCTTCCCCGGCGTGTTCCGCGACGACTGCCTGCGGCACGTCGTCGTCGAGCAGACGGCCGGACCTGGCCAGGAGGTCTCGGTCACCGCTGAGGTGCACAAGGTCGTCGAGCTGATACTCGAGCACGCGCGGGCCAGGCCGCACGAATCGCTCGGCGTCATCGCGCTCGGCATCAAGCACGCTGACCGCATCGACTCAGCGCTGCGCGCCGCCCTGATCCGCAATACCGACGCCGAGCGGTTCTTCAGCGAGGACGCGGCCGAGCCATTCTTCGTCAAGAACCTGGAGCGGGTGCAAGGTGACGAGCGGGACGCGATCATCTTGTCGATCGGCTACGGCAAGCACCCGGACGGCCGGATGCGCTACAACTGGGGTCCGCTGCTGCGCGACGGCGGGGAGCGCAGGCTGAACGTCGCCGCGACGCGCGCCAAGCAGCGGCTGACGCTGGTGAGCTCGTTCTCCGGGCACGACGTGGACCCGGAGCGGGTTACCAAGGCCGGTGCCAGGATGCTCGCCGACTACCTGGACTACGCCGCCTCCGGCGGCTCGGTCACGGTCGCGTCCGGCAGCGACACTGAGCTGAGCCCGTTCGAAGCCGACGTGCGCGACCGGCTCGCAGAGAACGGGATCACCGTAGTGCCGCAGTACGGCGTCGGCGGCTACCGCGTCGACTTCGCCGCCACCCACCCCGCGGACACCGACCGGATGGTGCTGGCGATCGAGGCCGACGGCGCCTCCTACCACCGGTCAGGCAGCGTCCGCGACCGCGACCGGCTGCGCGGCGAGCACCTGCGCCGGCTCGGCTGGAGCTTCCACCGGATCTGGTCGACCAACTGGTTCCACGACCCGGACTCCGAGGTCGCCAAGCTTCAGCGCGCCTACGAGCAAGCGGTCGGCGAGGCCGACGCGGCCGCACCGCCGCCTATCCCCGAACCGCCCGCGCCCGAGTCCCTGGTAGCGGAGCCGATCACGCGAATCGAGCCAGCCCCGCAAACCGAGCCAGCCGCCCAGACCGCACCGGCCGAGCCAGCCCCGCAAACCGAGCCAGCCCCCCAGACCGGACCAGCCCTGCAGACCAAGCCAGCCGGCCGGCTGGCCGAACTGGCTGACCTGTCCGGCCAGCCGGCCCCACCAGCAGAGTTGGCTGGCCGGTCCGCTGAGCGGGCAGCGCTAGCCGGCCGGCAGGCGGTCAAGGCGCTGCCGGCCCCAGAAGCCGGCGAGACCGGCACGGAGCTAGCCCCAACCGAAGTCCGACAGTAACTCGCCCGGTCGGAGTCTTGCGCCGGGCGTGTCGGGGGCGGCGTGAGCAACGCGGCCCTCCCCGTTGCTGTCCCGGGCCGCGCGGGCGTGAGCAACGCGGCCCGCCCTGTTGTCGTCCCCGCATCATCAGGGAGGGCCGCGTTGCTGATGCCGGACGGCCGCAACAACAACGTGGCCCCACCTGATGCTGGCCCGGCCGGCCGGCCGGCCGGCCGGCCCGGTCACGTCGCCGCGCCGGTCCAACGAGTCATCCGACAGCATCAGGAGCGCGCGGGAGGGGTTTCCGGGTTCCTGCGGGAGCGTTGTCGCATGAAGGAGGGTTGTCGACGTATAGTCCGGTCAACTCTCCTAGGTGCGGAAACCTTCCTGCAGGAACCCGAGAACCCTCCTGCGAGAGCAGCCTCACCCCGAAAAAGCCCCACCCAGGTCCCATTGGTGGCGCTCCTGCACCGTCAATGTCCCGTAGATGGGCCTGGAGACGCCGGGGCGGCGGCCCGGAAGACCTGCGTGCTGACTGGCCCCAGGGCCACTAGCTGGGCTGGAAGATCACCTTCACGCGGTGGTAACCGAGCGAGCGCATCAGTCCGGTGAGCATGCCGGTGGTGTTCTTCTCGGCCTCCGCCGTCAGCTGGCTGCGTCTGGCCGCCGCCTGGATCTTCTGCTGGGCGAGTATGTACACCTGCCGCTGACTGTTCGGGTTGCTGGAGAAGAAGTTGCCGACGCGGTTGAGCAGGCCCTCGTTCTCGGAGAAGACGTAGGAGCGCTTCACATTCAGCACGGCGGGCTCAAGCTGGGCCGGCGGCAGCGTGATCGTCACGCCTCTGCGGTCCTTCGATACGACGATCGCCTTGCCTTTGAGACCGCCGAAGTTGACGAACGCTATGTCGGAGCCCGCCCCGACGAACAACGTGTCGGTCCCCTCGATGAATGACGGTATGAATGAGCTCTTCTTGGCGATGTCGACGATGACCTGAAACGACCCGCTGGCCGCCTCGTACCTGCTGAGCGCCGTTATCGACTTGAGCAGCGCTGGCTGGCTCCTGTCCACGGTCGTCTCGGCGAACGGGTTACGGAGCCTCGGCAGCAACCGCACGGCTGAAAGGGCCAGCACGAGCAGCGCCACGGCGACGCCGATAGCGACGACCATCCCGGCGACCCGCACCGCCGACCCTCCGCTCCTGCGCCCGCCAGACCCGCGCCCGCCGGACCCGCCAGAAGCCGGGCTCTGACCGTCGTCCGCACCTGTACGGGCGGTCAGCGGCTGGGTGGTACCTTCCGGTCGCGCTGATCGGCCGCGCTGCGTGGAACTCATCTGCCGCCTCCGTAAGCCCAGTGTCAAGAGCAGTATGCGCGAGAACACCGACGCTGCCCCGTCGCGCGAGTTCCAAACGTGGGGGACCAAAACACCCCAAGCTGGTATGGTTCTTACCTATAGGTAATAAATTACTTACTAGAAAGTCAGTGGAAGACCAAGCCGAACCAACTCCCCGCGGAGGCGGCTAGTGCCAATGACCACGGAAAGCGGCGGCAACGGCGGGACGCCGGCCCGGATACTCGACGTCGCGGAGCGGATCGTCCAGGTACGCGGCTTCAACGCCTTCAGTTACGGCGACATAGCCGATGAACTCCGGATCACCACCGCGGCCCTGCACTATCACTATCCGCGCAAGGCCGAGCTTGGCAAGGCACTCATCACCCGGTACTCGGCGCAGTTCGGCCAGCGGCTGCGGGCGGTCGACGCCGAAGGCGACGCGGCCATAGCTAAGCTCAACGCCTTCGTCGCGCTCCACGCCAACGTGCTGCGCGAGCGCAAGATGTGCCTGTGCGGCGTGCTGGCCGCCGAATTCGGCACGTTGTCGGCTGGGATGCAGGCCGCCGTGCGCGACTTCTTCGACCGGAACGAGGCCTGGCTCGGGCATGTACTCGAGCAAGGCAGGGCCGAGGGAACGCTCCGGTTCCCCGGATCGGTCACCGACGCGGCCAGGATGATCATCGGAGTGCTCGAGGGCGCGATGCTGCTGGCCATCGCCTACGACGACATCGAGCGATTCAACACCGCCGCCGCCGGCGTCCTGACCAGCGTGATCAGCGTGACCGGTCACGCCTGACACCAGTCAGGCGCTGGCCTCGCCTAGCAGCGTGCTCAAGCCCGGCAGGTGCCAGTCCTCGCCGAGAGCGGAGTAGATCTCGGCCGCCGCGGCGGCCTGGCGCGCGGCCTCCTGCCGATCGCCAGCCGCCAGTTGCACCCGAGCCAGGTCGGCCAGCGCGCCCGCACGCTCATGCGGATCATCGACCTCGCCGAACGCTCTCGCCGAGTCGCTCAGGGCAGCGATGGCCTCAGCCCTCCGGCTGAGCGCCGCCCCATGCCACCGCGGGCGCGCGCCGCCCCCCGCCCGTCGCCGAGCGCGCTAAAGAGCGCGGCCCGGCCCTGCCCGCCATGGCCTCTTGCTGGCCGCTAGAGGAGTAGGAGTTGCCCAGATTGGACAGGCACAGCGCCTGACCGTACTCGTCGCCGAGCTCCTCAAAGAGGCGTAGTGCCCGCAGGCCGACCTCGATCGCCGGCGGGAAGTCGCCCAGATCGGCTCTCGTGCTCGCCAGGTTGCCGAGCGCCTTGGCCTGACCCTGCCGCCACCCGCACGCGCGGAACAGTTCAAGCGCTTTCTCGTACTGGACCGCCGCCTCGCCGAACCGCCGCATCGGCCGGTACCCGCTGCCCAGGTTGCACCGCACCTTGCCTTCGGCCTCGACATCTCCGGCCGCGTGCGCCGCCTCGATCGCGGCGCGATGCGAGTCGAACTCATGCCGGCGAACTCGATCAGCCCCTTTCGACCGGCGACAGCCCGGCGATCCAGATGGACCAGGCCGATCACTATCAGACCTCCAGCTAGAGCGCCGAGTCCGTTCAGGCGAGACTCGGCGCTCCCCAGGCCCGGTTCAACCGGGACCCTGCACAGCGGGCCGACGGACCTCTACGCTGATCGCCGCGCGATGCTGACCTACGACCTGCGCGAAGCTGGCCTGGACGGCGAGTCGTACGACTCGGGCATCGAGTACGCCCAACTCGGGATGAGGCTCTACAGCAGCCACCCGGACGCGCCCGAATTGCCAGTAGAGTCCATCGGCCTGTACCCCGTCGTCTAAGCCTGGCTGGGCGCCCAGCTACCGGAAACGCGGAAGAAAACGACCGGAAACACGGAAAACCTGAACCGGAAACGCGGAAGAAACTGACCGGGATCGCGGAACGAACATCGTAAGCTGCTGGCATGCGCCAGGTACTCACGGGTCTCGCGAGGCGACGCCTCGCCGACGTCGTGCAAGCTCGGCTCGCCGAGGAGCCGGTGATCGTGCTGAACGGCCCTCGTACCGTCGGCAAGAGCACCTTGCTCTACCAGCTTGCCGAGCCTCTGGGCCGTCCTGTCATCGACTGCGACGACCCGGCCACGAGATCAGCGGTACGAGCCGACCCGGCAAGATTCATCGAATCGGATCGAATCGTACTGATTGACGAATATCAGTACGTTCCGGAGCTACTGGACGCCATCAAGGCGCAACTCAACCGGGATCTGAGGCCAGGGCGGTATGTACTGGCCGGCTCGACCCGGTACGCGACTGTGCCAGAAGCCGCGCAAGCGCTCACTGGGCGAGTCGATGTCATTCCCGTGCTCCCGTTGTCTCAGGGCGAGATCGAACACGAGCGCGAGAGGTTCATCAGCCGGCTCTTGGATGGTTCAGGCATCGACTTCGATTCGCCCCGGGTACCGACGAGCCGGGAGGAGTACGCCACTCGCTCGACTTCTGGCGGAATGCCGGTCGCTCTTCGCAGACTGCCGGGCAGTTCCAGGTCCCGCTGGTATTCCAACTATGTCAACCTGGTCATCGACGAGGACGTGCTCGACATCTCGCGGGTCCGCCAGCGCGAGATGCTGCCGCGCCTGCTCAACCAGCTCGCCGCCCGATCCGGGCAGGTCTTGAACATGGCGTCGATCGCCGGCACGCTCGGCATGGAGAAATCCACGGCGGAAAATTACATCAGGCTGCTCGAGGCCGTATTTCTCAGCTACCGGCTGCCAGCGTGGGGCACGACGCTCGGCTCGCGCGTGACCAAGCATCCGAAGGTCCATCTGGTTGATTCGGGCGTAATGGCGTGGCTGCTCAACCTCAGCCCGCAGAAGATCGCGCAGGCAGCGCCAGCGACCCTGACCGAGTACGGCCACCTGCTTGAGACCTTCGCCGTCGGCGAAGTACTGAAGCAAGTCAGCTGGTCGGATGCTCCCATCGCAACCGGGCACTACCGCACGGAAGCAGGCGACGAAGTCGATCTGGTGCTTGAACGTGACGACGGACAGGTGATCGCCTTCGAATTCAAGGCAGGCTCCCGCGTTGGGCAGGAGGACCTGCGCGGCCTGCACAGCCTCAAGGGCCGGCTTGGCTCCCGGCTGGAGGAAGGGATCGTCCTGCATACCGGCGTGCATTCCTACCGGGCAGAAGGCTGGATCGCGATCCTGCCCCTAGACCGGCTCTGGGCCTGACCGCACAGGAGGGTTCTCGTGCTGGTCGAGGAGGGTTCTCGCTGGCGGGAGGCTTGTCGTCATGATCGTGGAGGCTTGTCGTGTTCCTGGAGGAGCGTTTCCGGGTTGAGGAGGATTGACGTGTCATAGTCCGGGCTCGAAGCTCCAGGACCCGAAAATCCTCCTACAGGAAACTGCGCGCCGCCCGAGCGCGAATGGCGATGCGGGGACCGCGCATCACCGAGGCCAGCCTCGGGTCACTCAGAAGGAGCCCGCACCCACCTCTTCGGCTCCGGCATCGAGTACCTGTTTTCGGCAACGCCGAGTACCTGTTTTCGGCAGGCCCGAGTACCTGATTTCGGCAGGCCCGAGTACCTGATTTCGGCACTGCTGGCATCTGCCAGGCGGACGCCTGCTGGCGGCGTGTCTCGCGATCCCGGCCGCTCGGGCGGCCTTGCTAGGTGAACTGTGATGCGAATGGTGCGAGCGGGACCGGCGGCGCGAGCAGACCCGGCCGGCGCGAGCGGGATCGCCCGCCCCTTAACCGGGTTGACGGTCCGGCTGTCATGTGTAAGATTTCTCTTACAGGTGTAGATAGGAGCCGACACTGACAACGGAAGCTGAGCTGCTCGCCGTGCTGACGGCGGTGGCCAACCACTTGCGGCTGCGGGTGGTGGCCGAACTGTCGGCCGGCCCGTGCATGTCAGCGAGCTGGCCCGGCGGCTCGGGATCTCCAGGCCGCTGCTCTACATGCACCTGGACAAGCTCGAGAAGGCCGGCCTGATCAGCGGGCGGCTTGAGCTTTCGCAGGACGGCAAGGCGATGAAGTACTTCGAGCTTGAGCCGTTCGAGTTGCACCTGAACGCGGAGACAATCACGGCGGCCGTCGCAGCGGCCGCGGCAGCATCCGGCCAGGACCCGAGCCCGGCCGGGGATGAGCGGGAGGACGATATGGAAGCGAGCGGGACATGACGGGGTTGCTACTTGCCGCAGGCACGGCCGCCTCTAATACCAAGTCGATCAACCCCACGGCCGTGCTGATCAGCGTCGGCGTCCCTCTCGTGGTATGCGGGGTGATCGCCGTGATCGTCGTGGCCTACTTCAGGCTTCAGACGCACCGCGCCGACGCGGTGGCGATGGCGCACTACCGGAAGCTGGCCGAAGACGCCGTCGCCAACCAGCAGGAGTTGCGCGCCGAACTGGTCAGGCTGACCGCCAAGGTCGACGCCGTCGAGAAGCTCATGCGGGACGTGGGATGAACGCCGCCCCCGACTGCCGCCTGCGGCTCTACGCCAACCCGTTGCGCCTGCTGTTCTCGGCAAGCCTGTGGCGGTCGGCCGCCTTCCTGCTCAGCTACCTGCTGGTCGGCGTGGTGCTATTCGGGGTAGCCGTGACTGTCTCGATCACGTCGGCGGCTCTGGCCTTTACTATCGTGGCGGTGCCGCTGGTCATCGCGGCCGCCTGGACGGTGCACGGCTGCGCGTGGGTGCAGCGCGGACTGCTCCGGCTTGCCTTCGCCCAGCCGGTCACTGCCCGTTATGAGCGTCCCGGCAAGCCCGGCCTGATCGCCAGCGCTAAGGCCGCGTGGCAGAGCGGGGCGACCTGGCGCGAGGTTGGCTACCTGGCTGGTCTCTTCGCGCCGCTCTTTACCCTTGACGTGATCGTGTTCAGCCTGTGGGCCAGCTTCGCCGCCGCTATCAGCCTGCCGTTCTGGTACTCCAAGCCGTACAACGAGGTCCACGGGCACCGCCTTTACGGCGTGCAACTCGGATACTTTCCCGGCGGGCCGCACGCGGCCAACGGTTTTGGCCTCTTCGTCGACAGCCTTCCCAAAGCCTGGCTAGCCGCGGCAATTTTCATCATCTTGTTCCTGCTGTTTAGTTATGTGCTCGTGATCACCGCGCGAGTGCACGCGCGGATCGCCAGGGCCGTCTTGCGGCAGCCGGCTGATCCGCTCGCTGAGGCCAAGACGGTGCTCAGCGCGTCAGGGCCGCTCGGCCCGCTCACACCCACCTCCGGCTAACCGGTTGCCCTCGCCCGTGAGCTGGCACTCACGGGCGAGGGCCAGATCGCAGCAAGCAAACACCAGCACCTTGGAGAGGTCACGATGCGCCAGCCGCAGAATCCAGTATTGCCCAGATCAGGTCCAGATCCTCGCGGTGCCGACCCCGGTGCCGGCCAGGCACGGCGAATCCGCTGCCGGCCAGGCCGTCGGCCCGCACGCGGAGGCCAGCAGGCCGCTGATCGAGCGGATCGCGGGCTGGAGCGCCAGGCACCGTAAGACCGCCGTGCTCGGCTGGCTCCTGCTGGTCGGGGTGGTCTTCGTCGCCGGGCAGTTCATCGGCACGAGCAGCGTCAGCTCTTATGACCCGGGCCAGGCGGGACAGGCCGAGCGGACTCTCGCCCGGCTCCACGTCGCCGGGCCGCCGCCAGCCGAGAGCGTGCTGATCCAGGCCAGGTCCGCCAGCGGCGGTGACGCGGCCGACGCGGCGATGCGGCAGGCGATCAGGCAGGTCGTCGCGGCGCTCAACCGGCTGCCGCATACGACCGCGTCCGATATCCGCTCACCGCTGGGGCCAGGCGGCGGCTCGCTGATCGCGGCCGGAGGCAGGTCGGCGCTCGTCACCTTCAACGTCACAGGGAAGAATGAAGATCAGGCGGTACTGCCGGCGCTGAAGGCTATAGCCGCCGTCCAGGGAAAGAACCCTCGCCTGCGGATCTCCGAGGCCGGCGACGCCAGCGGCGACCGGGTGGCGAACGCCCAGATCAGCCATGACTTCCGCAAGGCCGAATCGACCTCGCTGCCGGTGACCTTGCTGCTGCTCGTCGGCGTCTTCGGCGCGCTCATCGCGGCCGGAATCCCGCTCCTGCTCGCGGGCACCGCCGTCATCAGCGCGATCTCGCTCGCTTCGGTCATCGGCCAGTGGCTGCCCATCGGCGATAGCACCTCAGAGGTCGTGCTGATCATCGGCATGGCCGTCGGGGTCGACTACTCGCTGTTCTACCTGCGCCGGGAACGCGAAGAGCGAGCCGCCGGCCGGAGCACGGCGCAGGCGCTGCGGATCGCGGCCGCTACCTCGGGACGGGCCATCGTCGTGTCCGGGCTCACGGTGATGATCGCGCTGGGCGGGCTGTTCCTGACTGGGGACGATGTCTTCACCGGCATCGCGATCGGCACGATCGTCGTGGTCGGCATGACCGTGGCGGGGTCGCTGACTCTGCTCCCGGCGCTGCTGTCCTGGCTGGGCGACTGGGCCGACCGGGGCCGGGTGCCGTTCCTGGGCCGCCGCCGCACCGCCTCGCGGCCGTCAAGGCTCTGGGCAGCCGTGGTCCGGCAGGTGCTGCGCAGGCCTGCGGCCTGGGGCGGCGTTGCCGCGGCCGGCATGATCGCGCTCGCGCTGCCTGCCACGGGAATGCGGCTGGCCAGCCCGCCGGATGGCGGCTTCTCCGCGAACCTGCCAATCATCAGGACGCTTGACGCGATCCAGCGGGCCTTCCCCCAGGCGCCTGCCCCGGCTGTTGTCGTCGTCACCGGCCGTGACGTGGCCGGGCCTGCCGTCCGGGCGGCGGTGATCGCGCTGCGCCGGGATACCTCGGCTCGCGGCGCCATCCGCCCGCCGGTGACCGCTGCCCTGGTCGCGGGCGGCCGGGGACTGGTACTCAGCGTCCCGCTCGCTGGCGACGGAACTGACGCGACGTCGGATCGCGCGCTGCTGACGCTGCGCGACCGGGTGCTTCCTGCCACCTTCGGCAAGGTCCCCGGCATCAGCTACGCGGTCAGCGGCAATACGGCGGCCAACCGCGACGAGACCGCCACTCTTGACGCGCGGACGCCGCTGGTGCTCGTCGTGGTCGCGGTGCTCGCGTTCGCCCTGTTGCTCTTCGCCTTCCGCTCCTTGCCTATCCCGGCGCTGTCGGTGGGGCTCAACCTGCTCTCGGTCGCCGCCGCGTACGGCCTGATCACCCTGATTTTCCAGGACGGCAGGCTGCAAGGCGTGCTCGGCTACGCCAGCTACGGGGCGATCGTGCCATGGATCCCACTCTTCATGTTCGTCTTCCTGTTCGGCCTGAGCATGGATTACCACGTGTTCATCCTGAGCCGCATCGCCGAATTGCGCGCCGGCGGGCGCAGCACCGCTGACGCCATCGTCGGCGGCATCTCGACCAGCGCCGGCGTGGTCACCAGCGCCGCCGTGATCATGGTCGCGGTGTTCTCGATCCTCGCCACCTTGTCGGTCATCCAGCTGCAGATCCTCGGGGTGGGCATGGCCGCCGCCGTGCTGATCGACGCCACCATCGTGCGCGGCATCTTGCTGCCAGCCGCGCTCGCCCTGCTCGGCGAGCGAGCCTGGTACCTGCCGGCCTGGCTGTCCTGGCTCCCGGGCAGAACCACGCGGACAGGCTTGCCGGTAGTGCACCTAGGAAGGACTATCACTACCGAGGACGTGGGACGACTGGAGGACGACGACCTGTGACCGTTCTTCTCGACGCCAATGTGCTGATCGCCCTAGTGGTGCCCGTGGATGGAATCATCGGGCACCGGCAGGTCACCGATGCATACTTGGCTCAGCTGGCCAGAGCTCACTGAGCTCGATAGGAAGCGCTGCTATTCAATCGGCGCGGCGTCGCTGCGGCGCTCCAGCAGCAGGACGTCGCGCCAGCGGCCATGATGCCGGCCTATCCGCTCGCGCCTGCCAACCACCCTGAATCCCGCGGCCTGGTGCAAAGCCAGGCTCGCGAGGTTCTCGGGGAAGATGCCCGACTGGATCGTCCAGATCCCGGCTGCCTCGGTCGACGCGATCAGCGCGTCAAGCAGCAACCGGCCGATCCCCCGTTCCCGGGCGGCTGGACGCACATACACCGAATGCTCGACCACCCCCGCATAGACGCCCCGCCCGGACACCGCTGACACCGCCGCCCACCCGAGCACTGAATCATCGCGGTCTGCGCGCTCACGTGAACCGAGACTCCCGAGCGCGACGAACCGGTGATCAGGCAGCCGCGCCGCGCTGAACTCGGTCCAGTCCGGCGCTTGAGTCTCGAACGTGGCATCGCCCGCGTCAATGCCCGCCTGGTAAATCGCGAGCACCTGCCCAGCGTGCCGATCCGCCATCGGCTCGATCCGCGCTTGTCCAGCGAGATTGCCAGCGGGTCCAATGCCCGTCACATCAACTGCTCGACCCGGACTGACGGATAACGGGGCGCCAGCTTCGTGTCAAGCGTTGCCAACGACGCTCCGCTCGCCTGGGCGAAGGCCGCGAGATAGTCATCAGTCCACAGCTTGTGGCTCTTGTCATTCCTAGCCGAGAGCGCGCGGAAAACCGGCTCGAGGTGCTCGGGTTCCTCAGCCCACAGAACGCGGTTATCCGACCAGAGTTGGTCGACCACCCGCCACGCCTCACTTCGCACCAGCGCGTCGTCTCCCATGATTGCCGGATTGGACATCACGCGCAGAAGGCCCATCTGAGTGACGCGGCACAGCATGAGGTCGCCTGACTGCTCATCGAACCACTGCTTGGCTAGGCGATGACGCATGTGCCTGCCCCAGATTGCTGCCAGCCAGACGCCGACATCGACCAGGGTCACTGACCGTACCGCTCAGCGTCCTCGGCAGCGAAGGCCGCATCGATGTCGGCGTTGGTCACATCGACTTTCGGCCCTTCGTCTTGGCCTACCAAGGGAAACCTGACCCGACCGCCGGACCGGACGCGCGCTGGGCTGCGCACCTCATGAGCGATAGCTCGCGCGAAGAGATCCTTGAGGGACTCGCCGTGCTGAGCCGCTCTCACCTTGGCCGCATGCATCAGGTCGGCGGGAAGGTCTACTGTGGTGCGCACATTCACATACTAGCATCAAGTCCGCACCTAGCAGGAGGATGTTGATCATGACTATGCCCGGTCACGGGTCAGGTGCACGAGACCTTGATTATCTCGATCACCTCGCCAGCGAGTCTGCCAGATTCGCCATCGTGATGGCCGGCACGGCACCTGAGGCGCGGGTGCCGACCTGTCCGGACTGGACCGCCGATGACCTGCTCTGGCACCTCGGCGAGGTGCAATGGTTCTGGGGGACGATCGTGCGCGAACGCAGTCCGACCTTGGACGAGGCCGAGAGTGCTCAACACCCGAGCGGCCCATCCGACCGGGCTGGGCTCGTCGAGTTCTACGCCAACGCGAGCCGCGACCTTAGCGCGATCGCTCGCCTCGACCCCGCCGCAGACCGAGGTATGGTCCTGGGCAGATGACGATAGAGTGTCGGCTTCGTCCGGCGCCGCCAGGCGCATGAAGCGCTGATCCACCGAGTCGACGCTGAGCTGACGGCTGGCAGTCGGTCCGAGATGGACCCGGCTCTCAGCGCCGACGGCATCGACGAGGCCCTGCGCCTCATGTACGGCGGGACGATCCTGCCTGGGGTAACTTCGCGCCCGACCAGGGCAGGACCCTGCGGATTAGCGCCTCCGACACCGGCGACTCGTGGCAAGTGTCGCTCGGCCAGCTTCACCGGCACCGACCCGGCGGACCAGAAGTCCTACGACCAGCCCGCCTTCCACGTCGCCGCCGCCGGACGGGCATGGCGCCGGCGGCACGAGCAGGCAGCCGCGACTATCACGGGCACGGCGGCCGACCTTGACTGCTGGCTGTGGAACCGGCCTTCGCTGGCCGACCGCTCGACCGGACCGGCGACGATGGCGTGCTCTCCGCTTTCGATGGACCTGATCGCCGGCGGCGTCAACTAGCCGACATCGGCCCGATGCCTCCGAAATTCAAGAAACCGAAGAAGCCGAAGTCCTAGCCTTATCGCAGTGTGTATTCCTCGGCACCCGAGGGCCGGTCGGCCGCGAGTGACCATCGACCTGCGGAAGCTGCGGCACCGAGTCGCGGATCGCCGGAGCGACCGCGTACGGGCGAGGACGGAGCGGCCAGATGGGCGAAGTGCATGAGATCGCGGCACGGGGATTCGGCGCGGAAGCCGCCGCCTACGAACGGGCAAGGCCGTCTTATCCGCCAGACGCGATCGCCTGGCTGACTGAGAACCTAGGCCTGGGCCCGGGCCGCCAGATCGTTGATCTGGCCGCTGGTACCGGCAAGCTCGACTCGCCTGCTGGCAAGTATCAGGCGCCGATCTCATGGCGGTGGAGCCAGTGGACGGCATGCGGGCCGGCTGCACGAACAGCTGCCCGGGGTGCCGGTGGTGGCCGGGGTGGCCGAGGCACTGCCACTGGCCGACTCCTTCGTCGACGCTGTCGTCGTCGCCCAGGCCTTTCACTGGTTCGACGCCAGGAGGCGATGGCCGAGATCGCCAGGGTCGTCCGCCCAGGCGGTCACCTCGGCGCTGATCTGGAACGCCAGGGACCGCAGCCTCGAATGGGTCGATCAGGTCTGGTCGGTCATGGACCGGGTCGAGCGGCAAGCGCCCTGGCGCGATGAGCGAGGAGGCGCAAGCCAGGATGAGGGCTCGCTGGCCCGCAGCGAGCGGTACCTCGCCGGGCCAGGCGACACCGACTGGTCGCCGTGGACGGAGGCGCACATTTTTCCACGTGCAGCACAGCAGCCACGACGACGTCATCGACCGGATGCGGAGCGTCAGCCACATCGCCGCGCTTCCTTCTCCGGCTCAGCGCGACGTGCTCGATGAAATCCGAGCCATCTTCGCAGAACACCCACAAACCCGACAAAAAGCTACAGTGGGGATCCCTTATAGGGTCGATGCGATGTATGCGAAGCGCCTTAGTTGAGTTCGCGGGCATCGTTACTGCCCGTCATGGACCATGGAGGGCCAACGATGGTGTTAGATGGTTCTGGTTGTCGTCGAAGATTTCGTGCACGTGTCACAGCGCCTGCGAAATGAGACAGCGGGCGTCCTGACAGCCGGAGGCAGAGCCTTCGGATTCGGCAGGCGGTCGCGCAGCCCGGGACCCGTTACGGCCCCGAAGATCGCTCATACTAGGAGAAGTACATGCCTCAGGGCACCGTTAAGTGGTTCAACTCAAGCAAGGGCTACGGATTCATCGCACCAGATGACGGTGGCGCCGACGTGTTCGTCCACCACACCGCCATCATGGCCGATGGTTTCCGCAATCTTGAGGAGAACCAGCGGGTCGAGTTCACGGCTGGCCAGGGCCAGAAGGGCCCGCAGGCCGAGCAGGTGCGTCCGCTCTAAGCACCCGCTAGTTTCATGAAAGCCCGTTAGGTCGCCTGGGGCCGTGCGGTCCACCAGGCCGCACGGCCGCCATGGCCCACCCGCCACGGCCCCACCCGCTACGCCCCCCGCCCGCCGCCCATAGCTCGGGTTGGCTGCGCAGCCGGATGCCGGTCGTGTTCAGACGCCACGTTCGGCAAGCACCCGACCCGACTTGGCCGCGTCATCGAGCGCGGCCAGATCGCGTTCGTTGGTGTCGGCGTAGCTCGATGCGAACTCGGCGATCGCCCTGTCAAAGGTATCTGACGCTGCCCAGGTAGGCGGCGATGCCGATCCGGTCACCGGCCGGGCATGCGCGCGGGCCAGTGTCCAGCCGCACACCTCGCCGTAGGCGGACAGGCCCTCGGGCGCCATCGCCTGGGTGTCGAATGAGAACTTCCAGTCGCGCAACTGGCGGACGTAGAAGTCCCTGGTCACGCCGTCGGGGGCCGGGCTTGCCCTGAGCCAGCCAAGGAAGATGTCGCTCGCCGCCTGCATCAGCCGCTGGCCCTCGACAACCCGCTGACCCTGGTTGTCGTATTTGCTCGCGCCGACGAACCCGCTGAGCACGGCCGGGCCTAGCCTCCTTGATCTGGAGGAACAGCGGATCGGCCGAGTCCTTGCCCAGCATCAGCATCATCCAGCAGCGGGTGCCCACGCTGCCGACGCCGACGACCTTGCGGGCGATGTCGGCCGTCCAGTACTGGTACTGGTCAAGCAGGTACCTGCCGGTCGCCTGGCAGCGTCCGCCGGTATCTGTCGATCAGGCCGATCAGTTCGGCCTCGATGCCGCTCGCTGGTCCATGTCGCTTGGCAGCAGGCTAGACAGCGGAACGACCAGCGGCGGATCGGCGACGATCTGCGGGCTGACCGTCGACGACCCTGGTCAGCTTGTCGAGCGCCTCATGCTGTCCTTCGTGCGGGCCTTCGCCACGCCCTTATCGAGTTCTCGCGCTGCCGGGTCCCGAGTTGCTTCGATAGCTGCCGCGAACTGGTCTACGTCGCCCCCCGCGTACCAGACCGCCAGGTTCGGCTGGCTGGCGAACCTCGCCATCGCGAGCCGGTACCGGCCTACCGCGGCGCGCACGGTCGGTACGCTGCCTGGGCTTGATGCCGTTATCACGAGCCGCGATCTCCAGGCTCGCGGCCAGTCGCTTCACATCCCATTCCCACGGCCCGGGCAGCGTCTCATCGAAGTCGTTGATGTCGAAGACCAGACGGCGCTCGGCGGTGCCGAACAACCCGAAGTTGCCGACATGCGCATCGCCGCATACCTGCACGGCGAGGCCGGTGACCGGGGTGGCGGCCAGGTCCTTGGCCATGGGCAGGGCCGCTCCCCTGAAATACGAGAACGGCGAGGCGAGCATGCGGCCGTACCGGATCGGGATCAGATCGGCCTCGCGGCCGGCCGACTGCCCGATCAGCTCCTGGATCGGGTCGCGCGGGGCCGCTGGCAATCCCAGCTCCGCGTGGCTGCTTCGCGGCAGCTCGGACCTGAGCTGCCTGCCCCGCTCGGCCCGCTCGGCGGGAGTCAGTTCCTTGATCGAGGTATCGAGCTGATACCTGCGCACAGGCTCACGGCCCTGCCTGGCCGTGCGAGCCGGCCGCTCCCGTGTGGCTGTCCTGCGCTGAGCTGGGACGCCCCCCGACTGCTCACGCTGCTGCGTTTTCCTCATGCGCACTAGTGAACGCCGCTGAGCTGGGATCGCGTCATCCTGCGTGGGTGAGGTTCGGCAAACCCAGCCTGACCAGTACAGCCTGACCAGCGGTCCTTTCACTCTGGCCGGGTGATGCGCTGGCGGTCGGGCTGGCCGATGGTGGCGGTGACAACCAGGACCGGCCGCGTTTTGACAGCCGGCCAGAAGCGAGAGGAGCCCGGTATGTCGTCGCTGACCGCCTGGAAGTTCAAGTCTCCTGACGGCGCGCAGGCCGCGCTCGACGAGCTGCTGCGGCTGCAACAGCAGCAGCTCATCCAGGTACTCGATGCCGCCACGGTGAGCTGGGAGGAAGGCAAGAAGAAGCCGAGGACACGCGAGCTGCGCGACCCGAAGAGAGCGGGCGCGCTCGGTGGCGGATTCTGGGGCCTGCTGTTCGGCCTGATCTTCTTCATCCCGATCCTCGGCCTCGCGATCGGCGCCGCGACCGGAGCGCTGATCGGGTCGATGGCCGACGTCGGCATCAGCGACTCGTTCATCACGCGACGTCAGGGAGAAGGTGACTCCGGGCACGTCGGCGCTGTTCCTGCTCAGCTCAGACGCTGTCATCGACCGGGTCGGCCGAGAAGTTCAGCTGCAGCGACGCCGAGCTGATCAGCACCAACCTGTCCGCTGACCAGGAAGCCAAGCTCCGCGAGGCGTTCAGCGAGGAATAGAGCCGCCCGGCGCCGCCTGGCTAGCGACCGGGGCTGGCCCGATCGCCGGCAGCGTGCCGGTACGCGGTTGCTGCCCGCATCCGGCGGGTACGGTCGGACTCGGGTTCTGAGCTGCATGTTCGCCCGTCGGGAATGGGGCCTGACTGAATTATGGCGATGCGGTCCTCACGCCCGTCGGGGGACAGATGACGAGCACGATCAGCGAGCCAGTCGCTGGGCGAAATGCACGTGACGCCCGGCCGGCCAGGCCGCCGAAGCTGAGCCGCGCGGTGATTGAGCGGCGCCTGGTACGAGACAAGCTGACCCGAGACAAGCTGCGGATACCGCATCCGAGCGTGCCGCTGCTGCACAGGCACCGGGTGACCAGCCTGATTCAGCGGGCAGCCTCAAGCCGGGTCACGGCGGTGTGCGGGCCTACCGGCGCGGGGAAGACCGTGGCTTGCGCTCTGTGGGCCACCCGGCAGGCCTCGGCGGGAACTGTCGCCTGGGTCAGCCTTGATCCGGGCGATCGCGAGCCTGGCCGGCTCTGGGCCACATGTCAGCGCGGCGGTATGCGAGCTTCCGGCCGCCAGGGATCTCGCTGGTGAATTGCCTGAACCGGAGGACGCCAGCTTCCCGCTGCGGCTGGCCCAGGCGGCCGGGCAGTTGCCTTCCCCGGTCACGCTCGTGATCGACGATGTGCAAGAACTGGCAGGCAGCGATCCGCTGGCCGAGCCTGACCAGCTGGTCAGGCACGGGCCGGCGTACTTGCGGCTGATGCTGGCAGGACGTCATCTGGCCGGGCTGAGCGTCGCGCGGCTGCGGGTCGGCGGCGACCTCGCGGAGATCGGGACCAGCGAGCTGGCCTGCACCGTCGATGAGGCCAGGGAGTACTTCGAGATGCTCGGCATCGAGCTGCCTGCTGAGCAGCTCGATGAACTGCTTGCCCGCACGGAGGGCTGGATCACCGGGCTCAGGCTCGCCGCGATGCGCTCCGGGCCAGACCTGGCGGCTGGCGTGCCGTGGCGCATCGCCGGAGACGAGCCCCAGGTCGCCGATTACCTGCGCGACGAGATCCTTGCCGCGCAGCCCGACAGCAGTCGTGACTTCCTGCTGCGGACATGCGTGGCCGACCGGATCTGCGGCGACCTGGCCGACGCGCTGACCGCCGGCGAGGACGGATCGGCCGTATTGGACAGGCTGTGCCGGGAGAACGTCATGATCCGGCCGGAGGCACGCGGTCAGGACAGGCCGGGACCGGACCGCGCGGCCGAGGTCGAGTACCGGTACCACCCGCTGCTGCTCGACCTGCTGCGGTCCCAGCTTCGCCGCGACTTCCCCGCTGAGCTGCCGGTGCTGACGAAGCGAGCCGCCCGCTGGCAAGCCGGTCACGGCCAGTATGCCGATGCGCTGCGCAGCGCGGCCGCCGGCGGCGACTGGGACTTCGCCGCGTCGGTCCTGGCCGAGACCGGCCCCGAGTTGCTGCTGCCCGGGCCTCGTCGGCGCTTGAGCCGGTGCTCGCCGCCTTCCCTGCCAGCAGATACACCAGCGACGCGGCCGTGGCTGGAGCACTCGCCGCCGCCGGCCTGCGCACCGGCGATGGCTGCGCGACGCAACTGCACCTGGACAACGCCCTGACGGCGCTGGACGACTGCCCGGCCAGCCAGCGGCCAATGATCTCGACCTGGCTGCAAGCGCTCCAGCTGATGCACGCCACCACGACTGGCAAAGCTGGGTCATCCTCGGCTGCCTGCGCGCAGGCCGACCGGGCCATGATGGCGGCAGGCGAGGCAGCCGCGAGCGCCCGCAGTGCCGCCGAGCGCCAGGCAGCCGGGCTGCTGTGGAACGCGGCCGGCGTTGCCGCGCTGGCCGGCCTGCGGATCGCTGCCGCGAGGGACGCGCTGGCCAGCGCCAGCGGTCAGCTCAGCCATGGGTCGCGGGCCGAATTCCTCGCGCGTGCGCACGGCTGGCGCGTGATCGCCGAGGCGATGTACGGGGACCTGCTCTCGGCGCACGAGCTGATCACCGCTACCAGCGGATCGGCTGGCGGCGCCCGGCGATCCGCTCGCGTCCCGGCTGGCCGGGCTCGGTGCCGCGTATCTGCACCTGGCCAGGGACGAAACGGCGATCGCGCGGCGGTTGCTCGACGAGCACGAGGCGGACAACGCGACCCGCGATCCCGGCGGTCCTGTCGCCGAGACCCTGGCCGCCATGGCCAGGGTGAGGCTCGCCCTGTGCCAGGGCGATCACGCCGCGGCCCGGAGGCTGGTGGCCAAGCTGCGTTACAACAGCCTGGCCGGAGCAGCGGCGGACGCAAGGCAAGGCCGCGGGCTGGACGCCGCGCTTGACGCCCTCGACGCGCTCGACGCCGAGATCGCGCTTGGCGAAGGCGATACTGCCAGGGCCAAGCTCCTGCTAGCCCGTGCCGCTGCCGATGAGCAAGCGGGCCGCCGCCCGGCGGGCCTGCTGGGCTCCGTCCGGGTGCAACTCGCCGAGGGCGCCAGCGCGGCGGCGCTCGCAACGGCGGAGACCCTGCTGACCGGCACCGCCAGCCAGGTGACCTTGCTGGACCGGGTGTCCGCCCTGGTACTCGCGGCGGTCGCGCATCGCAGGCTCGGCCAGGCTGAGCAGGCAGCCGACCAGCTTGGCTACGCGCTGGCGCTGGCCGAGCCACACGGCTTGTACCGGCCTTTCCTCGATGGCGGCTCGGCCGCGAGGTCAGCGCTGACCGTGCTGATCAGGCCGACCAGCCAGGGCGCGGCCTTCGCCGCCAGGATCTTGCAGCGATTCGAGACCCGGCCGGCCAGATCCTGCGAGGCCGCGTGCAACGTGCCGCTCACCGGCAGCGAGGTGGCCGTGCTGCGCTTCCTGCCGTCGCACATGACGAATCAGGAGATCGCCGAGTCGCTGTTCCTGTCGATCAACACCGTCAAGACGCACCTGCGCTCGGTCTACCGCAAGCTCGGGGTGACAACCAGGCGCCAGGCGATCTCGGCCGCCGGACGGCTCGGCCTGCTTTGACGAGCACAGCCCCCGGAGCCCGCCGATCACGTTGAGCAGCCGTCCTGGTACAGTAGTCCCATCATGCGGCGCTTCGTACTCATTCTTAGCAGCCGTAGCGGGACCTGATCAGGCAGGCCGGCAGCCCGCTACGGGGGATGAGGCGCTGGCCGAATGCCGCTGAAATCGGATCAGCGCGCCTGCACCTCTGCGGGTCTCCGCCTGAATCCTCCACTCTCCCGTCACGGGGATACACCGGTCGTCCGGCGACGATCGCGCGGCATCGGCTCTGCCTCGGCTGGAACGCCTGGCCATCAGTTTCCACCAGGACAAGAGCGAGGAGAATGTGATGCGGCAGCGCAGCAATCCGCAAGATCAGCCGGCTGATGACCCGACGTCTGACAAGGCGAGCAACTCGGCCCTCCAGGCCGTCCAGGTCGCGCTTGACCGCCGGGACAACGGCGGCGACGCGCACGCGGCCGACGACGAGTAGGCAGGGACCGCACGCATGAAGACCGACGCACGGCCATGGCCGCCTCTTCGACAAGGTATGGCAGCGTCACCTGGTAGCCAGCCCGCAAGACGCGCCGCCGCTGCTCTACATCGACCTCCACCTGGTGCACGAGGTCACGTCGCCGCAGGCATTCGAGGGACTTGAACTGGCAGGCCGTGCGGTACGCAGGCCGGACCTGACCGTCGCCACGATGGACCACGATGTGCCGACGCTCAACCCGGATGGCCCGATCACCGACCCGCTGGCCGCCGAGCAGATGTCCAGACTGCGCGCAAACTGCGATAAGCACGGGATCACGCTGTACCCGCTCGGCAGCATCGAGCAAGGCGTGGTACACGTGATCGGCCCGCAACTAGGGCTTACCCAGCCGGGCATGACCGTGGTCTGCGGCGACAGTCACACCTCGACCCACGGCGCGTTCGGCGCGCTCGCGTTCGGCATCGGGACAACAGAGGTCGAGCACGTGCTCGCCACCCAGACGCTGCGGCAGGTCAAGCCGGCCGCGATGGCGGTCACCGTGGATGGCGAGCTTCCGCCCGGCGTCACCGCCAAGGACCTGGTACTCGGCATCATCGCCGAGATCGGTACCCACGGGGGTACCGGCACCGTGATCGAATACCGCGGCGAGGCGATCCGCTCGCTCGATATGGCAGGCCGGATGACGGTGTGCAACATGTCGATCGAAGGCGGCGCCAGGGCCGGGATGATCGCGCCGGACGACACCACGTTCGCGTTCCTCGAAGGCCGCAAGCACAGCCCGAAGGGTGCTGACTGGGAGCGGGCGCTCGACGACTGGCGCTCGCTCGTCACTGATGAGGGCGCGACGTTCGACCGGGAGGTCAGGATCGACGCCACCGCGCTGCGGCCCGTCGTGACCTGGGGCACCAACCCGGCGCAATCGGTCAGCATCGATGAAGTGGTGCCCGACCCAGCGAGCCTCGCCACCCCCGGCGAGCAAAGCGCCGCCCAGCGCGCGCTCGATTACATGGGCCTGCGGGCCGGCACCGCGATGCGCGACATCAACGTGGACACGGTGTTCATCGGCTCTTGCACCAACGGGCGCCTCGCCGACCTCCGCGCCGCCGCCAGCGTGCTCCGCGGTCGCAAGGTCAGCGATCGCGTCCGCGCGATCGTGGTACCCGGCTCGGCGCGAGTCAAGGCCGAGGCCGAGGCCGAAGGGCTCGACGCCGTGTTCAAGGCGGCCGGCTTCGAGTGGCGCTCAGCCGGCTGCTCAATGTGCCTGGGCATGAACGGCGACATCCTCGCACCGGGCGAGCGATCCGCGTCCACGAGCAACCGCAACTTCGAAGGCCGCCAGGGTCCGGGCGGGCGCACGCACCTCGTGTCGCCGGCCATGGCCGCTGCCACCGCGATCGCTGGTCACCTAGCGATCCCAGACGACCTATGACGCCACGGGGAGTTCGAAGGAGGCATTTCTCCAGCTAGCGCGGATTACCGCAACCCCGCCAATGCCACAACGCTGGCGTCCCAGAACCAGCAATATGGCAACGGTGTGGCTCCTTTCGGCGTGAGCCAGCCGGGTGGTGCCGTGTCCGGGAGGGTTCTCGTCCTTACCGTGGAGGGTTTCCGGGTTCCTGAAGGAGCGTTGTCGCATGAAGGAGGATTGTCGTCGTATAGTCCGGTCAACTCTCCTAGATGCGGAAACCCTCCTGCACGAACCCGAAAACCCTCCTGCGAGAGCAGCCTCACCCCGAAAGAGCCACACCCATGTCGCAACGGCGGGCCTAGTCGCCGTGCCTGGCGGCTCCCTTGTCTGCCGACAGCGCCAGCTTGGCGGAGCCAGGTTTCCGCAGGCTCTTACAGAGACCGCTAGGTGGCGTAAAATGTAACCCCCTGGCTCTCAATTGAACATCGAATGCGAGACCGCCATGATCCGTGCAATGGAGCACATAATGCCGCTCAGCCACGTGCCTGTCCGCCATCTTCTCAACGTAGGGTAGCCGCGTGGAAGCAGCCCGGCATTGGCCTCACGATGCCCGGGCAGCACGCGGCAGGCGCCCGGGCACCACTACCGGAGCCTGCAGGCTCGATCAAACGTCGGTTTGCTACGGCCGGGCGGTCAGGGGAAGGGCTTAGATGCCGCATAGCACGCACTTGTTCCTCAGCTATCCGAGGGCTGACCTGGAGAAGGCACAGGAACTAAGGCGCATACTAGAAGAAAACGGTCATGTGGTATGGCAGGACTTGACCAACATCCAGGGCGGTAATGACTGGATCCAGGCCATTGTTGACGGCATATCTAAGTCGTATGCCGTCGTCTGCATCGTGTCGGCCAGCTGGAAGGAAGCGAACTGGGCCAGGACCGAGTTTCACGAGGCAAGACGCTGCGGCAGGCCAATTATCCCTCTGAATGTCGACGGCTGCGACATTCCGACGGAGTTCCTGACCATCAATGTCCTGCAATTTCACGGCGGGCAACGCGACGCGACGCTGCGCTCGATGCTCGACCTCCTGCGCCGCTATCGCGATGCGCCGGCTGAGAATACCGCCGAGAGCGATATGTTCCGTAGCGTCGCCGTAGACAGCCTAGCTGGGGCTGCGGTGACCGATGGCCCGTCGGTGCGGCCATACATTGACGCCGCGTATGAGGACTCGGCGGCAGGATCTGTCCGGGCGGCCGGCTTGAGCACCGCAAGAGCGGCTGAGCTCGGCTATCTCGGCAACCTGACTGAGGAGCATAAAAGATGGTCAACTCTCTACACTCCGCTCTTGGGCCTCGGGCAGTCGAGCGGCGTTCCCAGAGCTGATCTGCCGAGCAAGCTGAGCTGGATCGACACCGGTTTTGTCGGTGACTTCGCCGCGGATGAGTCAAGCGAAGCCGAGATCGTTGACCAGCGCTCCTACGACAGTATCCTGACCGCGATCGACGAGATGCGCCAGCTCGTGCTTCTCGGTTATCCCGGTGGCGGCAAGACGACAACCATGTGGTACGTCACGCTGCAAATGGCAGAGCGGGCCGCGCAGGATCCCTCCCTGCCGCTGCCAGTTCTGGTCAGCCTGAATATGGTCGAGCCGGGCACCAAATTCCCTGACATAGTAAGACAGCGCCTAGGACCGCTGGCTGCCGAATACCCCAGGCTGCTTGCCGAGAAACGGATCGCCTTCCTATTCGACGGCCTCAATGAGCTTCGCGATCGCGAAGAGCACGCGGCCCAGTTGCGCGAATTCGTGCAGAACCGGGTGGCCGAGAATCAGGTCGTCGTGGTTACCTGCCGGGACCTCGATTACGCTGGCGACCTGGACTTGGGGATACGTAACCGGGTAAAGATCGCTCCACTCGATCCGGTGCGGCTGCGCCAGTACATCGAGGGCTATTTTGATTACCTTGGCCAGTCTGGCGCAGGTGATCACATGTTCTGGCAATTGGCAGGCCAGTCCGCTGAGCGCTCATGGGACGACTTCTGCCGGTATGTCGGGGACGACGCCAGCACATTCTGGAGCGCCGTCCGGCTGCCTGAGGGACGGCAGTGGGGTCCTGGCAACTGCCACTGGGAGGCCTGGGTAGCGCGGCGTCAGCACAAGCGCAGCCTGCTGACCTTGCTCAGCAGCCCCTACCTCCTGCTCATGGCGATCGCCATCTTTTCCCAGCACGGCCGCATCCCGCGGGATCGCGGCTTGCTCTTCCATGAATTCGTCGAGCAGTTGCTCAAGGACCGGGCCGGCATCACGAACCCTGCCGACAGGAAGCGACTGCAAAACGGGCTTGGGACCCTCGCTTACAGCACCATGTGCACGGTAGGCGGAGGAGCCTCGTTCGATATGGAAGTCGCGCTCGCCCACCTCGAGACCGCAGAAGATCTGCGGCTGGCCCGGGCCGCGAACATTCTCTCGAGAGATTCCTCCGAAGTCCGATTCGTGCATCAACTGCTACAGGAATACTACGCCGCCCTTCAGTTGACCGAGCACCCGGAGCAACTCTCGGAGTTCCTCGGCTTGATAACGGCGGCCGACAGAGCAGGTGGCTGGGAAGATACCGTCATTTTCCTTGGCAGCATCTATCCAGAGAATCTAGATGGAATCAACAAGATCGCCACGCTGCTCACCGACGCCCAGCCCTTTCTTGCCTGCCGCATGATTGCTGACAGCGGGAAAGAGGCAGCCGTCCGCCCGGGCGTTAAGGAGGCACTGGCGTCTCGCTGCCGTAACCTCGCGAGGTCACCAGACCAGCCGGCGCGCAGCCGCTATCAGCTGATAACAGAGCTTGGCCGACTCGCGCTGCCTCCAACATCTGACGCTGATCACCTTATCTTCGTCAAGGGCGGCAGCTTCGATTACCTTCCCGGCCGGCATTCGGTAGCGGACTTCTACATAGCGAGATATCCGGTAACCAACCGCGAGTTCAGGACGTTCGTCAACGCTCAGGGATACTCTACCGAACGATACTGGAAAGACTCCTGGTCCTGGATGAGGGCCAATGTGCCCGCGCAGGCACCTACCTACTTCGGCGATCGGCTCAGGTCTGAGCTTAATAATCCGGACGCTCCGGTTGTGGGGCTTTCCTGGTACGAGGCTGAGGCATTCTGCCGGTGGAAGACCGAAACACTTGATCTTGATGTCCAGCGTGACGGCTGGGAGATCCGGCTGCCTTTCGAGTCCGAATGGCTCGTCGCGGTGCGCGGGCCTGATGCCAGATTCTATCCCTGGGGCAACGCGAGTACTGATCTGCGAAACCGATGCCAGTTCAGCGGATCGCGACTGCCTGGTCCTGCTCCAGTGGGTATCTACCCAGCCGGCGAGTCGCCTGACGGCGTATCTGACCTGCTCGGAAATGTCTATGAACTGGTCACCGGCCCCACCGACGCTTTCTTGCGGGGCTGCCGCGGCGGATCGTGGCAGCACGGCGCGGAACGGCTGATGGAGTCAGCGGCCGAGCCGACCGCCGTTGACGAGCGCACCCGCAACGACGTGGGTTTCAGGTACGTATACGCGCGCAGCATCAACGGAGCGTGACCCGATGGCAATCCATTCAATGACCTGCGACGATATTAAAGCCTTCGGAGTTCATGAGCACGACTATCAGCGAGCCGTCTTAGCTATCTCCGAGACGCGTGATCACGGTCTCGACGTTCAGCTTGAGGCCGCGGTCGCGACCATCGATTCCCTCGATGCCGCGCTTGGTCCCCTTCTCGCGGAACTGGTCGGCGGCGACGACCCCGTCTGGCTGCTGTGGCAGCGCCTTTTCGTCGGCCGCGAGGCCATCTACTTAAGGCTCGTCAAAGCCATCCGCCTGATCGACGGGGATTGCCGGGGCGCCGATTTGATGCGGTTTGCTATCAATGGCGGCACCGATTATGACAGGGGCCGCCTGGTAGCGCGGCAGGTGGGCCGGGCGGCGGCGTTCACGGCGCAATGGCAGTACACCTGCCCGGTCGACGCGGAGCAACTGGCGAGGACCTGGGCCACCGAGCGCTACCAGCTCGGGCCGGCCAGGAACTGATCGCACGGAACCTAGCGTCGGACATCCATGCGGAGCTCCGGGACTCAGTACCCGGGCAGGAGCCCGCCGCCTACCCTCATCGACTTGCCGCCCATCACCGGCTGAGGATTCTCTTCGTTGACTACGCCGGCCTCGCGCTGACCGCGCATCTCGCCGGCGGCGCGCTCTCCCGGCTAGATCACGCTGGCTTGCGGGAGGGACTCAGGCAGATGCTTCCCGAGCCCGCCAAGCTCCGTAAGCACGAATACCGGTACAAGATCTACCGGTGGCTGGCCAGGCAGATCCTGGATGCCTACAAGGATGACCCCGATCAGGTATTCATTGAGAACGCCGCCATCGTCAGGACCGACCCGCTGCGCGCAACCATCGCCGACACGATAAGCGGCCCGTTCTTCACCACGGAGGGGCGGCTGGCGCGCGATCAGAGCAACCTGCACTGGAGCCGCAACGGACTCGGGCGGGAAGAGGAGAACAGCTTCTTCCACACCGACTTCACCCAGGGCATCTTTCATTGCGCGAAGGTCATGCTCGATGACCTCGCCCGTCAGCTTGCCGCCGCCATCGAGGCGCTCGGCCAGACCCCGCTCTACCTCTATGACGGCGCCTGCGGCTCAGCGGCCGTCGCTCGAAATGTCATCGGGTTGCTGCAGGTTAGCGCACCTCACCTCGCTAGCGAGGTGAGGTGGCAGCTGACCGACGTCTCGGCCGCCTCGCTGACCGCGGCCTGGGAGGCGTCGGCCGAGTATCCTCAGATCTCCGTTCACCAGGCTGACCTCTCCGCGCCGCTCATCTCGGCAGCAGACCACGGGACCTTCGACATCGCCGGCCAGAACCTGGGCGCTCATCATCTGCCGGACGAGCAATATGCCAGCATGATCCGCGGGCTGGTGGCGCTCACCAGGCCAGGCGGCCTGATCTATCTAGGGGACGTCGACGTCCGGATGGGGATCCAGGTGCTCAACGGCCTCTGGGCCAACCTGTACGCGGTGGAGTGGCCGAGAATGTCGCGTGATCCCTACCAGATGTTCCAGCGACCATCGACCATTGCCGTCAGCGCTCAGCCTTTCGACTTCCGGCAGCTTTCCGAGCGATACAGCCTGCCCGCACCGGCCGACGTCGAAGCCCATTACAAGCTGATGGTCCCGCTTGCCCATCTCGCCCGGACGTATCCCTCAGGCGTAGAGTTCTATAGCCAGGGGTTCGGCTACGTGACTCTCGTGACCCGTGCCCAGCTCCATCAGATCGATCTTAAGGCCACGCAAGGCAAAGACTGGCGGGGAATCATAGGCGAGCCGGGCAGCCTGTCGGCGGAACTGACTCGCTTGCATCAAGTCTTTAGCGATCAGTGGTCGAAGCACCTGGCGAGGTCGTCATGAGTTTGGCTCGGGAGGGGAACCGCTCTTGGACAGCACCGGTACAGGTCACGCTCAGGGCATAGAGCCGAGCACGGATCGCAGAGTCATCGAGGAATTCTTCGCTGACTACGATGTAGTCGCGCGGGCGCCGGGCTGCGTTTTCTTTTTAGGTAATCACTCGGTAGTTTACGGGCACGCCGGCCTGTATCTTCCCATACCTCGGTATACTTACGTCGGGCTAAAAGAAGACCGGTCCACGCGTAATATCGTGCTCGAGCAGGGCAATCCGCTTAACTGGATAGACGCGACCGCGAATCTGGAATCCTGCAACGACACCGGCTTTGCCCGCCGGGTCAAAAGCAATCCCTCTCTTGACGAGCAGAATCAGCATTACCTGCTGCGAGCTTGCGAAGTCATAAGGGACCGGTTCTTCGAGCCAAGCAAAAAGTCGCTCGGCCTGCGCATCAAGGTGTTCTGCCAGCAGCCTCCGCTGGTCGGCATGAATAGCAGCGGCTCGACTGCCGCCGCGCTGATCATGGCGCTGCGCACGTACTTCGACAAGACTGCTCCGCCCGCTGAACTCGACAAGGCCAGGGGCATCCTTGACTCGAAGACGCTGATGTCACCCTACCTTCGGGGAAGTCCCGCATTCGAGCAGCTAAGCACGCTCGCATGGTTCCTTGATGATTGCCTGCACGGTCTCGGCGGTACTGCTATCGGCTCACTGGGCGCACTCATGGGCAGCGAGAACGGCCTGCCGTTCCTCTTCATGGCCGAGGCGCGATCTGGGCTTTCTTCCGATGCGCTCGAGTCCGCCGATGACTACCGCGACGTTGACCCGGCCAAAGCGCCTGACCAGGGCAGGTTCGGGCGCCGCGCCTTTTCCGTGCGTCGATCACAGGTGCCAAGCTCGAGGAAGGTGACCTTCTACCCGTCCAACTACAAGAGCCTCGCCGATCTGCCCAGCCAGCGGCTTGATGAGATGAGCAAGATCAAGCGCATGGCAGTCAGGCTGGACGACCAACTGGCCAGCGGTATCACCTCAGTGCCGCGATGGTGGCAAGACACCGGCATCGGGGTCGTATATGGCGGAGACCCCAAGTTCACCAGGCATATGCTCGAACGAATGGGCGGAAAACTTGAAGCCATAGCGGATTCGCCGTTCATGTCTGATGTCCTTGACTTGGCGCTCGCGCGCCGGATGCAACTCAATCCGCTTGAGTCGTGGTTGTGGAGGACAGCCACGGTCCCTGCGGGGATAGATATACGACAGTGGTACGACGGCTTTGTCGGACCGCGTCCTGATTATCGCGATGAGTGGTTCCAGTTGCAGTGGCGCAAGCAACAGCGGAAGGAACTGATGATGCTGCTCATGGGCGGAACGTCATACCTGGCGACTAACGCCCTGAGCGCGCCTGAGCCTTACGATTTCGCCCGGCTGCTGATACAGCAGCAGGCACTGTTCAGTGTGGTAGGAATGTCTCGGCCGGCGATCGACGTGATGTGCGCCAGGTTCGACGAATACCGCGACCGGAATGACAGGCCGTCGTTTGGCAGTACGATAACAGGCGGCGGCGGAGGCGGTGACATCGTCATCTTCGGTGCTATAGATGCGCTTGAGAATCAATTCGACGCTATTTTCAGCAAAGCCGAGGCCGAAATCGAGCGTCTTCGCATTGTCCGGCATGAAACCGGGCAAGTGCACTACCGCTCGTGGACTGAGTCCCGGGTCGCCGAGCCCGCGAAGGTGATCTTGGGCACTGCCGGCCAGACCTCAGCGGAGTCCTGGGGGCCGGTGACCCGCCCGGTCGCTCCCCGGCTACTCTCGTAGCCCACGTCTGGCCCGCGCTGGCAAACCCGGAGGAGAGTGATCTGCGATGCGATCAATCAGTGTGGTCGAGGGCCGCGCGGTCGTGCTCGACCGCCGCGACGTCGATACCGATCAGATCATTCCGGCAGCCTGGCTCAAGCGGGTGGAGCGGACCGGCTTCGGTCCCGGGCTATTCAGCGCCTGGCGAGCTGACCCCGGCTTCGTGCTGAACCAGCCGGGCGCGGATCAGGCGAAGGTCCTGATTGCCGGTGCCAACTTTGGCTGCGGATCCTCGCGCGAGCACGCTGTCTGGGCTTTGCAGGACTTCGGTTTCGAGGCCGTGATCGCCCCGAGCTTCGCTGACATCTTCAGCAGCAACAGCGTCGCCTCCGGCCTGGTCCTCGCCCAGGTTGAGGAGCAGGCCGCTGGCACGCTCATGGAACTGGTTGCCGCCGATCAGGACGCCGCCGTCGTGGTCGACCTGACCAGCAAGTCTGTCTCCGTGCCTGGGCCCGGCTTCAGGTGCCGTTCGCCCTGGATGACTACTCCTGCTGGCGGCTGCGCGAGGGTCTTGACGACATCGGGCTCACGCTCCGCCATGCCGACGCGATCGCGGATTTTGAACGGCAGCGCGGGTGACTCCCTGCGATCTTCGTACCCGAGTGTAGAAGCAAGACTGACATGCCCTAATATGGATCTCGGTGGGCAGTGTCGCCTCCCGTGTGACAATCAAGCCGAGCCTGCCCCAGCGGTCGAGCCCCGCACTGCGGGCATCGGACCCATCAGATCCCCGGAGATCCCTGTGGTGATCATCACCATCTTGTTCCGAGTACTCCTTATCACCTAGCACGCGCCCGGTGACGGGCTCGCGCTACTCCTCCTCGGCCTTCGGCCAGGAGGTTTTTTGTTAGGCAGGCAACTCGCGACCTGACAGGGATCTCCAGATTTAGCTAGGAGCAATCTGTGGAATTGACAGGAGCCCAGGCCCTCGTCAAGAGCTTGGAGTGCCAAGGCGTCGACATCCTTTTCGGCCTGCCAGGCGGGGCCATCCTGCCGGCGTATGACCCACTGCGAGCTTCTTCCATCCGTCACATCCTCGTCAGGCATGAGCAAGGCGCCGGGCACGCCGCCGAAGGGTACGCCTGGGCGACGGGCCGGGTCGGCGTCTGCATGGCCACCAGCGGGCCTGGCGCGACGAACCTGGTGACCGCCCTCGCCGACGCCTACATGGACTCGGTGCCTGTCGTCGCCATCACCGGACAGGTTCCGATCGGCGCTCATCGGCACGGACGCATTCCAAGAATCCGACATAACCGGCATCACCGGGCCGATCACCAAGCATAACGAGCTGGTTACCTCGGTCGAACGGATCCCGGCAGCGATCGCCGAGGCGTTTCACATCGCGTCAACCGGGCGCCCTGGCCCGGTGCTGGTCGACATTCCCAAAGACATCCTGCAGGCTGAGTGTGCCTGGTCCTGGCCTCCTGTGCTCGACCTGCCCGGCTACAAGGTGCCCGCTAAGCCGAGCCAGGACCAGCTCGACCGCGCAGGCCGCAGCTGATCAGGCAGGCCAGCCAGCCCGTGCTCTATGTCGGCGGAGGCGTGATCAAGTCCGAATCGCACGCCGCCCTGCTGGAGCTCGCTGAACTGGCGCAGGCACCCGTCACCACGACGCTGATGGCACGCGGCGCGTTCCCTGACAGCCACCCGCTCGCTCTCGGCATGCCGGGCATGCACGGCATGTTCGCGGCGGTCGCCGCCCTCCAGGAATGCGACCTGATCGTCGCGCTCGGCGCCAGGTTCGATGACCGGGTCACGGGCAAGCTGGCCGCCTTCGCGCCGCACGCGCAAGGTGGTGCACGCCGACATCGACCCGGCCGAGATCGGCAAGAACCGGCACCCGGACGTGGCCATCGTCGGCGACCTGCGCGCACGTGCTGCGCCGACCTGGCGAGCCGCGATGCGAGCGGACATCGACGCGAAGGTGCCGGCGACACGGCCGACTGGCTGGCGACCGACCGACGGCTGGAAGCGCAGCTACCCGCTGCGCTACACCCAGGAGCCGATGGCCCGCTCAAGCCGCAGCACGTGGTCGAGCGGCTGTCGGCGATCACCGGCGGCGAGGCCGTCGTCGTGGCCGGCGTCGGCCAGCATCAGATGCACGCGGCCCAGCACTACTCGCTTCACCAAGCCGCGCAGCTGGATCAACTCCGGCGGGGCCGGAACGATGGGTTTCGCGGTCCCGGCCGCGATGGGCGCGCAGATCGGCACGGCCGGGCGAGCTGGTCGTGGCGATCGACGGCGACGGCTGCTTCCAGATGACCGCTCAGGAGCTGGCCACCTGCGCGATCGAGGGCCTGCCGATCAAGGTGCTGATCTTCAACAACGGCTTCCTCGGCATGGTGCGGCAGTGGCAGGAGCTGTTCTACGACGAACGCTACTCCGAGGTGCACCTGGGCACCGTCGATTCCCGACTACGTGAAGCTGGCCGCAGGCCTATGGCTGCGCTCGGCCTGCGCTGCGACTCAGGCCGGCGATGTCGACGCGGTGCTGGAAAAGGCGCTCGCGGTCGAGCGACCTGCCGGCGGTGGTCGACTTCCGCACCCACGACGCCGAAGGCGTCTTCCCGATGGTGCCCGGCCGGTCACTCCGAATGACGACATCGTGCTCGGTCCCGAGTTCACGGCCGCCGAGCAGCGGTCGGCCGAGCAGCAAGGAGGTGCTCGCCGCGATGAGTACTCATACTCTTTCAGTTCTGGTAGAAAATAAGCCGGGGTTCTCGCCCACGTCGCCGGCCTGTTTTCGCGGCGGGCTTCAACATCTCGTCGCTGTCGGTCGGTCCGACGGCGGACGCCGAGGTCAGCCGGATGACCATCGTGGTCGACGGCGCGTCGACCCGCGTCGATCAGGTACACAAGCAACTGGAGAAGCTCGTCCGAGTGCTCAAGGTCACCGACTGGTCGAAGACGAAGCGATCGAGCGCGAGCTTGCGCTTGATCAAGGTGCATGCATCGATCCTGCGCATACGGGCCGGTCTGCTCGACATCGCTGCGTCGTTCCGGGCCAACGTCGTGGATCTGGGGTCGGACACGCTCGTGCTCGAAGGCGGTATGCGCCCTGGGCAGGCTCGACTCGCTTCTCGAGCAGCTCAGTGCGCACGGCACGTGTGAGCTCGTCCGTTCCGGGCTTATCGCGCTCTCGCGAGGCAGTGACACTATCACTGACGACATGGACGGACCTATGTCGATGCCGGTCGGCTGCGTAGGTGATTCCCGGCACGCCGTATAACGGCTCAGCCGGGATCACCCACGCACCGACTAGTAATCAGCATTATCAATGGACTCACGACGAAGGGGAAATACGACAATGGCTACGGTGTATTACGACAACGAGGCCGATCTCGGGCTGGCGCAGGGGCGGAAGATCGCGGTGCTGGGATACGGGTCGCAGGGGCACGCGCATGCGCTGAGCTTGCATGACTCCGGGTGCGATGTGCGGGTCGGACTGCAGGAGGGCTCTAAGTCGCGCAAGGTCGCTGCAGGACGCCGGGCTTACGGTCGGGACGCCTGCTGAAGTGTGCGAGTGGGCGGACCTCATGATGGTGCTTACGCCGGATACCGGGCAGCGGCACCTGTATGCGGAGGCTATTGCGCCTTCGCTTAAGGCCGGGGATGCGCTGTTCTTTGCGCACGGGTTCAACATTCACTTCGGGTACATCACGCCGCCGGCTGATGTCGACGTGGCCATGGTCGCGCCTAAAGCGCCTGGGCACACCGTGCGCGTGGCAGTACGAGGCCGGGCAGGGGACGCCTGTGCTCGTGGCTGTCGCGCAGGACGCGACTGGCAAGGCGTGGGATCTCGTGAAGTCGTATGCGAAGGGGATCGGGGGCACTAAGGCTGGCGCCTTGGTGACTACGTTCCAGGAAGAGACCGAGACCGATCTGTTCGGGGAGCAGGCTGTGCTCTGCGGCGGTGTGACCGCGCTGGTCAATGCGGGGTTCGAGACGCTCGTCGCGGCTGGCTACCAGCCTGAGGTCGCGTACTTCGAGTGCCTGCACGAGCTGAAGCTGATCGTCGATCTCATGCAGGCGGGCGGCATGAACTGGATGCGGTACTCGGTCAGTGACACGGCCGAGTACGGAGATCTGACCCGGGGGCCGAAGGTTATCGCCGAGCCGACGCGCGAGGCGATGGCGAAGATCCTCGCTGACATCCGGTCGGGCGAATTTGCGCGGGAGTGGATCGCTGAGGACGACGCTGGGCGGCCGAACTTCGAGCGGCTGCGCAAGGAAGCGTCCACCAGCCAGATCGAGCGGGTCGGCAAGCCGTTGCGCAAGATGATGAGCTGGCTCGACGCGCCGACCGATCACGACGAGGAGGCCTGATCCTGATGCCCGACCACGCACGCGGCTACACCGTCGCCGCACCTGCCCGGCGACGGCATCGGCCCAGAGGTCACTGCCGTCGCGCAGGGACCTGGTCGACCAGGCTCGGCAAGCAGCACGGGTTCCGATTGACTGGCAGCACTGCCCGCTGGGCTCCGAGCACTATCTGAAGACGGGCGAGGTGCTGCCCGACGGCGTGCTCGCTGAGCTGCGCAAGGTCGATGCCGTGCTGCTCGGGGCGATCGGCAGTCCTTCGGTGCCGCCGGGCGTGCTGGAGCGCGGGCTCTTGCTGCGGCTTCGATTCGAGCTTGATCTGTACGTCAACCTGCGGCCGTCCAAGCTTCGGCCGGGCGTGACCAGCCTTCATGGCGACTCACCGGCCTCGACGCGGTCGTCGTCCGGGAGAACACCGAGGGCCTCTATGCCGGCGCGGGCGGGATCGCGCACCGGGGCACCGCCGTTCGAGACGGCGACGGAAGAGTCGCTGAACACTAGGGCCGGGGTCGAGCGCTGCGTTCGATACGCGGCTGGGCTCGCGCAGCTAAGCGCAGCGGCAAGCTGACTCTCGGTCCACAAGACCAACGTGCTTACTCAACGCCGGCGGCCTCTGGATGCGGATCGCGCAAGACGTCGGCCGCCGAGACCGGCGTGAAGCTCGAGTACGCGCACGTCGACGCGGCCTGCCTGTACATGGTCAGCGATCCTGGCCGGTTCGACGTGATCGTGACGGACAACTTGTTCGGGGACATCCTCACCGACCTCACGGCGGCTCTGACCGGCGGACTCGGGCTTGTCGGCTAGCGGCAACCTGAACCCGGACAAGACTGGGCCGTCGATCTTCGAGCCGGTCCACGGATCCGCCCCGGACATCGTCGGCACTGGTCAAGGCCAATCCGGCGGGCGCGACTCTCTCGGCCGCGCTGATGCTCGATCATCTGGGTGAGCCGGAAGCTGCGGCTGGCCTTGAGGCGGCGGTTGACGCGGTGCTGGCCGAAGGCGGGGCCGCGGCTACCGATGGGTGGGCGTCTGCACTTTCGGCCGAGCTCAGCAATGCGGGGGTCTGCTCGATGACAAGCGCCGTGGCGGGGCGGGCGGCACATGCCGTCGGTGCCGAGCGATTTCGGAACGCTGGCACCGACGCACGCTCGCCCGTCCTGATGCGGTCAAGGCAGTCGAGATGTACGACACTACGTCTGCGGGATGGCTCGCAGCAGGTTGGGCTGGACCTCACCGTTGAGGACAAGCTGCGGGTCGCCGCTGCGCTGGACGCGCTCGGGGTCGACGTTGTTGAGGGCGGCTGGCCTGGGTCTAACCCGAAGGACAAGGAGTTCTTTGCTCGGGCGGGCGAGTTGCCCTGGGTCACATCGCGGCTTGCCGCCTTCGGCGCGACCCGGCGGCCGAATCGGGCGGCGGACGGGGACGGCGATCTTGCTGTGCTGCTTGCTGCTAATACGCCGATCGTGACGCTGGTCGGCAAGTCGTGGACGCTGCATGTCGATGAGGCTCTGCGAACGACCCGCGAGGAGAATCTCGCGATGGTCGCGGACTCAGCGCGGTTCTTCGCACGCGAGGGGCGGCGAGTCGTCTTTGATGCTGAGCACTTCTTCGATGGGTTGCTTCGCGACGCCAGCTACGCGCTCGATGTGCTCGCGGCTCGGCCGCTGAGGCTGGGGCTGACACGCTCGCGCTGTGTGACACCAATGGCGGGACGCTGCCCGATGACATCGTGGAATTGTGCGCGAGGTTATCGGGCGTTTTCCCTCGCTTCGGGTTGGGGTGCACTGTCACAACGACTCCGCCTGTGCTGTCGCCAACTCGCTGATGGCGGTCGGCGCTGGAGCGACTCACGTGCAGGGGGCGGCCAACGGGTACGGGGAGCGGTGCGGGAACGCGGACATGTTCGCGATCATCGCTGGGCTTGAGCTGAAGCGGGAGCACGAGCTGCTGCCGCCTGGGCGGCTCGGGACGCTGGCCTCTACGGCGCGGGAGATCGCTGAGTTGGCTAACCTGCCGTTCGACGCTAAGCAGCCTTATGTCGGGTCGTCGGCGTTCGCTACCAAGGCTGGGCTGCATGCGTCGGCTATTGCGCGGCGGCCTGATGCTTACTCGCACGTTGATCCGACTCTGGTCGGGAACCAGGCGCATGTGCTCGTGAGCGAATTGGCTGGGCGCAGCAATGTGCTGGTGAAAGCGGCTGAGCTTGGGCTTGATCTGTCGTGCTGATCCTGGGCTTGCCACGGCTGTGCTTGATGAGATCAAGGCGGCTGAGCATCGCGGATATGCCTATGAGGCTGCCGATGCGTCGTTCGAGCTGCTGGTGCGGCGGGTTGCCGGGCGAGTTGCCTGCCTGGTTCGATCTTGAGGGGTACCGGGTCGTGATCGAGCGGGCCGGGGGCAACGACCGGAGTGAGGCCATCGTGCGGCTGCTGCTCGGGGATCAGCGGGTCGTGGCCGTGGGCGAAGGCGTCGGGCCAGTGCATGCGCTTGACCAGGCGCTGAGAAAGGCGCTCGCCGAGCTGTATCCGCAGCTTGGCAACATTCACCTAGTCGACTACAAGGTGCGGATCCTCGACGGGCGCGCCGCGACTAGGGCCGTGACCAGGGTCATGCTGACCTCGGCTGACCATGAGGGCGAGTGGACGACGGTCGGCGTGTCTGACGACATCGTGACGGCATCCTGGGAGGCTCTGGCCGACGGGATCAGCTACGGGCTGCTCAGAGCAGGCGCGGAGACGCTGGTCCCGGCAGGCACGTGAGTCGCGGTGCGAGGCCGGCCTAGTCCGGGCGAGTTGCCCGAAACCATTCGTTCATAGTGAAAGGACTTGATTGTCAGATGCCGAACCTGCCACGGCCGCGCAGCGGCCCGCTGACCACCGGACCAGCCCGTGCCCCCCAGCGGGCGATGCTGCGCGCGGTCGGACTCAGTGAAGACGACCTGCTGCTGCCTCAGGTCGCCGTTGCCTCGTCCTGGAACGAGGTCACGCCCTGCAACCTGCACCTCAACGGGCTCGCCGCCGCGGCTAAGGCGGGCGTCAGGCAGGCGGGTGCGGTACCCATCGAATTCGGCACGATCGCGGTGTCCGATGGCATCGCGATGGGCCACGAAGGCATGAAGGCGTCCCTGGTCAGCCGGGAAGTGATCGCCGACTCGGTCGAGCTGATGGTGCACGCCGAGCGGTTCGATGCGCTGGTCACGATCGCTGGCTGCGACAAGTCTCTGCCCGGCATGCTGATGGCCTGCGCGCGGCTGAACGTGCCAGCGGCATTTCTGTATGGCGGGACCATCCTGCCTGGTCACGCGCTCGGCAGGTCGCTGACTATCCAGGATGTGTTCGAGGCGGTCGGCGCTCAGGCGGCCGGGGACATGTCCGACGCCGACTTGCTGGCGGTCGAGCGGGCAGCGTGCCCGGGGGCCGGTTCGTGCGCCGGGATGTACACGGCGAACACGATGTCGGCCTGCGCCGAGGCGCTCGGGATGGCGCTGCCGGGAGCGGCGACGCCGCCGGCGGTGAGCGCGGAGCGGACCGCGCTCGCCCGGGCGACCGGCGAGGCAGCGGTGCAGGCACTGGCGGCTGGGTTGCGGCCAAGGGACATCCTGACCCGGACAGCGTTCCTGAACGCAGCGGCAGTGGTCATGGCAACGGCAGGCTCCACGAACGCGATCTTGCATCTGCTCGCGATCGCGAACGAAGCGCACGTCGAGTTGTCGCTGGACGACTTCGACATGATCAGCCGCCGGACTCCGCTGATCGCGTCGATGCGGCCGGCCGGGCTGTTCGTGATGAGTGACCTTGACCAAGTCGGCGGGCTGCCCGTGGTGCTGCGCGAACTGCTGTCGGCTGGCCTGATCAACGGGGACGCGGTCAGCGTGAACGGGCGAACCCTGGCCGAGAATGTCGAGTCGGCAGCGCGCGCCTGATGGCCAGGTGGTGCGGCCGGTCAGCGACCCGTCTGCTGGCCGAGGGAGGACTGGCCGTGCTGCGCGGCAGCCTGGCACCGAACGGCGCCGTCGTGAAGGTGCCCGGGCTCGAGACACTGCGGTTCGAGGGCACGGCGCGGGTGTTCGAGCGCGAGGAGGACTGCTTCGCGGCGATCACGGGCGGCGGCGTCTCTAAGGGCGACGTGGTCGTCATCCGGTACGAGGGGCCGAGGGGCGGGCCTGGCATGCGGGAGATGCTGGCGGTCACCGCCGCGATCAAGGGCGCCGGGCTCGGCAAGGACGTCGTGCTGGTCACCGACGGGCGGTTCTCCGGCGCGACGTTCGGCGCCTGCATCGCGCACACCGCACCTGAGGCGTTCGACGGCGGGCCGATCGCGCTCGTGGCCGACGGCGACCGCATCGTGCTCGACGTACCGCAGCGGCGGCTCGATCTGCTCGTCGATGAGACCGAGCTGGAACGGCGGCGCGCGGGCTGGAAGCGTCCCGCGCCGAACTACACCACCGGCGCGCTCGCTAAGTACGCCGCGCTGGTGTCCGGCGCCGACCGTGGAGCCATCTGCGTGCCCCGCTGACCCGCGGGCCGCCCAGGACGGACCCCGGGCTTTACTTCAAGCGCGCTTTAGTTCTTATGCTGCGTTGGTCCGGGTCTGGCGACGGGGAAGGGGCACCGATGGCGGACGGCTTGTGGTCGCCGCAGCGAAGAGCGCTGACCGGCGGCCTGGTCATCACGATTACCTTCGTCGCGTCCGAGGCGCTCGCAGTGGTCACCGTCATGCCTTTGGTCGCACGTGACCTGCACGGACTCAGCCTCTACGGCTTCGTTTTCAGCGCGTTCCTGCTCGGTACTCTCATCGGCATCGTCGCGGCCGGCCGGCGCGGCTGACCGCCGAGGGCCTGCGGTGCCTTACATCACGGGGATCATCGTCTTCGCGGTCGGCCTGACCATCGCGGGTCTGGCGCCGTCGATGCCGATCCTGGTGGCGGGGCGGGCGCTGCAGGGCCTGGGCGCCGGCGCCGTGCCCTCGGTCGCCTACGTCGCGATTGGCCGGACCCTGCCCGACCGGCTGCGGGCCCGGATGATGGCCATCTTGTCGACCGCCTGGGTTGCTCCGGGACTCGCTGGCCCGGCGGTCAGCGCGGAGATCGCCAGGTTGTTTGGCTGGCGCTGGGTGTTTCTGGGGCTGCTGCCGTTCATCGCCGTGACCGGGCCGTTCGCCGTGCCAGCGCTCGTCCGGCTAGGTCGCCCGGTGGTACCGGGCGCTGGGCGGTCACCGGCTCAGCGACGGGATCGGCGTCGCCGCCGCCGCCGGGCTTGTGCTTGGCGGCCTGACACTGGCGGCCGGCTCGAGCGGCGAGCAGCGTCACAGGCCGGTGCCGGCCGGGAGTCGGGCGGCGCGGGCTGGTGCGGCGGCGGCGCGGCGGCCGCGGCCGGGCTGTCGTCGCGCGGGCTGCCGATCGGGGTCGGGGATCGTCCTGAGTCGCGGCCGGACTCCTGATCGGGCTGCCCCTGTTGCGGCGACTGCTGCCCGCTGGCACGCTGACCGCTCGCACCGGGTTGCCGGCGACGATCTTGAGCCGGTGCCTGCTGACGTTCACGTTCTTCGGCGCCGATGCGTTCGTCACGCTGACGATCACGATCCTGCGGCATCGAAGCCCGGTCGTGGCCGGGCATCGCAGTGACCGGTTCGACGCTGGCCTGGACGACCGGGGCCTGGGTCCAGGCCAAGATGAACACCCGCTGGGAGGGCAGGCGACTCGTTCGCATCGGGTTGTCGATCATTCTCGCCGGCATCGCCGGACTCGCGCTCATGCTGCTCAACGATGTGAGCATCATTGAAGGGATCGCGGCCTGGACGGTCGCCGGCTTCGGCATGGGCCTGTGCTACGCACCGATAACCTTGCTCATGCTCGACGCGGCTCCGGCTGGGCGGGAAGGCTGGGCATCCGCGTCGCTCAACCTGGCCGATGTGCTCGGCGGTGCGATGGGCATCGGCATCGGGGGCGCTGCCATCAGCGCCGCCGTGACGCTGCGGTGGCCGCTCGCGGTGGGCATCGCGACCGCGTTCGCGATTACGGGCATCGCTGGCATCGTCGGGCTGGCAATCTCGCGGCGCCTGCCCTCCAGCCACCGCGAGCCAGCCGAGGCGACGAAAACCGCCGAGCCGGAGGCCCGAGTCCCCGGCTGATCAGCTTCCCGGCTTGGCGATCGGGGCGACGATCGCGCCGGTCGCGAGGATCAGGTCGTCGGGGGCGAGCTCCAGTTCCAGGCCGCGCTGGCCGGCGCTGCAGAAGACTGTTTCGCGCTCAAGCGCGGAGGAGTCGATGACCACGGGCAGGTTCTTGCGCTGGGCTATCGGCGAGATCCCGCCGATGACGTAGCCGGTGGCCCGCTGAGCAGCGGCGGTCTGCGCCATCTCAGCCTTCTTGCCGCCTACCGCGTCGGCGAGCGCCTTGAGGTTGAGCTGTCCAGCCACTGGAACGACAGCGGACGTCAACTGCCCGTCAACGCTAGCGATCAGCGTCTTGAACACTCTCTCGGGAGAAACGCCGAGCGCGGCCGCCGCCTCGGTCCCGTAAGAACCGGCCCGCGGATCTGCGTGATACGGGTGCACGCTGTAAGGGAATGCCAAGCAGACTAAGCCGCTCCGTCGCACGGGTACCCTGACCCACAAAGTGTCAGTTTATACCGGGCGGCAAGAAGTCGGCGGCCCGAGCATTGCCAAGCCTGGCCGGGCACGTCACGCGCGCCCGGCCAGTGCCCAGCACCTCAGTGGTCAGATGACCGGGGCCTGATCGGCAACGGTCATCCACGGCTCCGGCGACAGCGCCAGAGCCTGCCGGTAGACGGCCTCGTAGCCCTCGGCCATGACCTCGACGGTGAAGCTCAGCCTCGACGTGCTTGCGGCACGCCATCGGGTCGAGCCCGCGCGCGCGGGCGATGGCCGCGGGCAGTTCGGCAGGGCTCGTCGACGATGATGCCGGTCTCGTCGTGAACGATCAGCTCGGGCACGGCACCGCGCCGCAGCGCGACGACGGGCGTGCCGCACACCATCGCCTCGATGACGACCAGGCCGAACGGCTCCTCCCAGGAGATCGGGAACAGCATGCACGCCGCCCGTGACAGCAGCCGCCGCTTGGCGGTGGCGTCGGCGATGCCGAAGATCGTGACGTCCTTGCCGATCCTCGGCTCGATCTCGCGGGCGAAGTACGCGCGCTCGATCGGCTCGTTGCACTTGCCCGCCAGCACGATCGGCAGGCCCGCCGCCCTGGCCGCGTCGATCGCAAGGTGCGGTGACTTCTCCGGGTGGAACCGGCCGAGGAAGAGCGCGTAGTCGTCCTTCTTCGGCCCGGAACGGGAAGGTCTCCGCCCTGATCGCGTTGTATACCCGGGCCGACCAGGGCAGGTCTGGCGCGCTCGAGCCGCTGAGCGTCCGAGATCGCCACGAGCTGGACCGTGTCGCCGAGCGCGTGGAAGTACTCCCCGCAATCGTCGAGCACGGGACCGTGGGCGGTGACGACGGTCGGTGTCAGGCGGCCCCGTGCCATCAGCGGGCCAGCCATCGTGTGATCGTGAATGACATCGGCATCGAGCGTGTCGAGAATGCGCGCCACCTTGGCGGCGTGCACCATCTCGGGCATCGGCTCGCCGAGCCGGTCAGCGGGTCCGACGTCGTAAGTGGTGATGAACCGCTGAGCCCTGGTGGCGTGCCGACCGGCTCCGATCAAGGTCACCTCGTGGCCGCGTGCGACGAGCGCGTCGACCAGATCAGCGACGACCGTCTCGATGCCTCCGTAGGCCGTCGGCGGTACATCGAAATATGGCGGAGCGACCATTGCGACGTGCAGCTGTCGTGCCCTTGCCGGAGCCTGCTTAGTTCGGGTAAGGGTCGAGCCCGTGGTGCTCACAGCGAATGCCTCCTTGCCTCACGGATTCACCGGCGCGGCCAGAAGCGCCATTCGCGACGCCCCGGTCTGGCCGAAAATGATCATGCCCGGCCTTTGGTGCGCCAATGCTGAGGCGAAATTAATAAAGCTCCAATAGCTCGGCAAAGAGTTTACCTTGAGCGGCGTGTAATCATTGCCTAGATAACACCCAGGCGCATGTTTGCGCGGCGGCTAGCGGCGCAGGCGCCGCCAGAGCGGGCGCGGGAGGCACCTGAGCACCATGGCGAGCACGCTGAGGCTCCTCGGCACCCACAACTGCGAGGCGCTGCCTTCGAGCGCCGCCGCGACGGCGGTCCCGACCTGTGCCGGCGTGGATGACAAGGGCGCCGCCGGCATGCCCATCGGTCATGCGCCCGATGACGAATCCGGGCCGGACGAGCAGCACCCGGACGCCGCTGCCGTCGAGCGCGTCGGTCAGGCCGCGCGCGAAGGCGTCAAGCCCGGACTTAGCCGAGCCGTAGACATAGTTGGCCTTGCGCGGCCTGACCGCGGCGATCGACGAGAGCACGACGATCGTGCCGTGCCGCTGCGCGCGCAGGTGCCCGGCCGCCGCGACCAGGGTCGTGACGTGGCTGGTGAAGTTCACGCTGATCATGCGCGCGCCCAGCACCGGGTCCTGGTCGACGTGCTCCTGCGGCACAAGGACGCCCGTCGCCGCGATCACCAGGTCGACCGGCCCGGAAGCGAACACCCCGTCGATCACGGCCTGGTGGGTGTCGAGTGCGAGCGCGTCGAAGGCCACGGTCTCGCAAGCGAACGGCAGTTCCTTGCCCGCCACCGCGAGCCTGGCCTCGTCACGTCCGGCCAGCAGCACCTGAGTATCGGCGGGGACACCGAGCGCCGCGACGATGGCGAGCCCGATCTCGCTGGTGCCGCCGAGCAGGAGGATCCGGGGCGGCCTGCCTAGATTCTGCAACATCAAAGCTCCTACAGCCCGAGCGCGAAGAGTACCAGCCAGGCGGCCTCGCAGCCGATCATGACCGGATCACGGGAAATCAGGTCTTCGACCGGCTTGCTCGTAGCCCGCGCGGTCAGCCGGTCGAACCTGGTCAGCGCGGCAAGCAACGCGATCGAGCTGATCAGGTGCAGTACCCGCGTCCGCGGCACGACCTCGTTGCTCGCCCAGAAGACATAGGACACGATCATCGCCCCTGAGGCCAGCCGCTGCGCGGCGCGCAGGGCGGCCGCCGAGTACCCGCGCATCGCCGGCCGGTGCTTAGCGGCATCGGCGCCGAGCACGGTCAGCTCGGTGTAGCGCTTGGCGATCGCCACCATCAGCGCGCCCAGGCTGCAGACCACCAGGAACCACCCGCTCGGCGGCACGTGGGTCGCTACCGCTCCGCCGATCACCCTGAGCACGAACCCGGACGCCACGCACGCCAGCTCGACAACCGGGGTGTGCTTGAGGCCAGCGGAGTACGAGAACGAGATGACGAGGTACGCCGCGATCGTCACCGTCAGCAGCGGCACGCTGATCACGAACCCGGCGGCGAGCGCCGCGAGCACGAAGCAGACGGCGATGATCATCGCATGCCTGGCGGGTAGCCGGCCGGACGCGATTGGCCGGCTCTTCTTATACGGGTGACTACGATCCCGCTCGACGTCCACCACGTCGTTGACCAGGTACACGGACGAGGACGCGAGGACGAACGCGAGAGCCGCCGTCACCGCGTACCAGATCCCGCCGGGGCGGCCAAGCGTGTGACCGGCGAGCGGCGCCGCGAAGACCAGCAGGTTCTTGGGCCACTGCCTGGGCCGCGTCGTCTGCAGGACGGCCTTGGCCCAGCGCGCGGGGCGGCGCGTCAGGGTACTGCTCTGCGGCTCACTGACTCGGGCCGCCGACGGGGGAACTGTCATCGGGCGAAAACCGCCGTGAAGTCTCTGTTGGCTGGGTAGTAATACCGGTCTGGCGGCTGGACCTGGCTTGGCAGCAGGTTGACGGGCTTAGGGTTTCTCGGATGATTTTTCGCCAGATAGTACATGAACGACATCCAGTCGGGGTTGATGTCGAGCTCCATGGCCGACACAGCGCCCGCCCGCTTCAGCACGTCAGCGAGATCCCGCACGTTGAGCGAAGGCCCGTAGACAAAGATGACCCGGCCGTCCCCGGTGATGCCGATGCCCGAGCGCCAGACGTAGTACTTGCTGCCAAGCGTCGCACCCCAGGTCGTGTTCACGCCCTGATCGACCGTCTTCGGGATTTTGCCGCCAACGACGATCAGGTGCAGGTTCTGGCGCACGGCGGCGATGTCCGGCCCCATGTGCAGCCGGCCGCTGCCCCAGTTCCCGATGGCGAGCCTGCCGTTGCGGAAATACACCTCCGAGGCGACGCCTTTCACCAGCTTGCCGTCATAGTGCCCGTGCAGGTAGAAACCGCCACCAGAGGCGTTAATTCTAAAACCGCTATTGAAAGTAGCGACCAGACCAGTGCGGTGACCTGACGGAATGTAGTCGGGCGCACCCCAGTGGCCAGGTGCCGGGTCCTCGGTGCCCGGCCGCAGGCTGAACTTGACCAGCCGCTGATCCAGCGACACGACGCCCGCGTAGTAGGACGAGTAGACCTTGCTGAACCTGATGTAGGTCTTGAACACGGCGGGGATCCCGTGCACCGCATCGACCTCGCGCCACTGGCCCTCGCCAGCAAGCGGGCGGCCTGCCATCGAGCCAAGGTCCGCCGGGATGATCGCGACGCGCCCGTGGTGCTTGCGCTTCGTCGTATGGACGGTCTTCCCGCCGAGCTTGGTGAACGAGATGCTCGGGTTGCCGCCCTTTTTCGGCGGCTGGTACGTGAGCCATTCACCGAACGTCACGGCGGGCCCCAGATAGTGACTGCGCGCCCACTCCGCGACCCGTTCGGCCACCGTCCCGCCGCCGGGCACTGTCAGCGCATTGCCAAGTGACCACCCCGCGACGAACACGATCGTCGTGATGATCGCTAGAATCACTCGGAACACGAGATGCCGCGGCCGGCCGACCACGAATCCAGGACGATTTGCTACTGGCGCTTGCGACCGAGCCACGCAACCCTCCTGTGTCGCACCCAAAGTGAGCACTCACTCTATGCGAGACCGCTAAGAATCGTGCGTACTCGGCTAGCCTGACCCCCGTGTCCGGCCTGCTTTGCGGGCAGGGTCCTTCAGGAATTAGCCCGCCGGTCAGGCGGGAAACCACAGACTGATCTCGTGGTTCGCTTCCTCGGCATTGCCGGAAGCGTGCACGAGGTTCTGGATGGGCCGCTTCTCCGCGTTGGCCGTGGCCGCCGAATCAGAACTGAACCTGCCCCTGATCGTCGACGGATCAGCCATTGCCGGGATGGTGTTGCCGCAGAGCACCCGCACCCGGCTAATCGCCTCGTTGCCCCGCAGCACGATCGCCACGACCGGCCCCTGCGTCAGGTAGTCGACCAGCCAGCCCTTGATGACCCGGCCGATCGCTGCCGGGTCAGCGGACCCGAAGAACTCACCCGGCGCAAGTCCCAGGCGCTCGTAATCCGCGAGCGTCTTGCCGCCAACCGAGGCCAGCCAGCCCTCGTCGTCCGGGTAGTGCCGCTCAATCAGGTCGGCGCTCGCGTGGCGAAGCTCAAGCCGCACGAGCTCGAGGCCAGCGTCAAGAAACTGATCAATGATCCGGCCGGTCAGGCCACGCGCAACGCCGTCAGGTTTGATGACAACCAACGTCTCCTCAGTCATGGCTTGGAGTGTGCCACAGGAATTCGACTGCGGCGTCATCGGGGGACAGTAGGCGAGATGCGCGACCACTCCATACATTCTGGGCATTTCTCCCAGTGGCACCGGCCGACGAGACGATGGCCGCGCTGATGTGATACCTGAAGTGATATGGAGCCAACGGGCAACGAGCCAGACGACGTCACCAGGGCGGCCCTAGAAGCCGTCTCCGAGGCGGTCGAGCTGGCTGACGAAGACTCGCGCAAGGAGGCCGCGCTGCGCCGGCGCGGCCCGGGGCGCTGGCTCGCCAGGCGTGGGGCGCGGCGGGCGGACCTGGCCACGCGAGCCCAGGCACAGCGGGTGAGCAGCGTGCGCAGGCTGGGCGCCGCGATCAGCAGCGCAGCCAGGCGCGGCGCGCGAATCACCGGCCGGGGCGTGAGCTCCGGCGGCCGGTGGCTCAGCAGCCAGGTGCTCACGATGGCGCCCAGGCTGCCCGTCCGCGATCTCGCCGCGCTGCGCGCGCAATACCCGGACCGGTCCCCCGATCAGATCGCCGAGGCCCTGATCGAAGGCGCGTCCAGGGCGTCCGCCACGGTCGGCGTCGCGGTGGGCGCCTGGGCCGTACTGCCATGGCTCCCGGCCGCCGGGGTCGAGATCGCGACGGAAACGCTCTCCGTGGTCGGCATCGAGATCAAGCTCGTCGCCGAACTCCACGAGGTGTACGGGATCAGGGCGCCTGGCGGGGTGATCGACCGGATGACGGCCTACGTGGGGGCCTGGGCACAGCGCCGCGGCGTCGGCCTGGCACCAGGCGGCCTCGTACTGGCCGCTGGCTCGCCCCTCGCCAGGCAGCTGCAGCGCCGCCTGGCCGCCCGGGCAAGCAGGAGCGTGTTCTCACTCGGCCCGCTGCTCACCGGTGCCGTAGCCGGAGGCGTGATCAACCGCAGGGAGACCCGCAAGCTCGGCCGGATGGTGCGCGACGACCTCAGGACCCGGTCACCCTTCGGAGGCAGCTACCCCTACTAGCGGCTCCCTAGCCAGCGCTCGAGCCAGGCGAACTGCTCGGAAAGCACGTGCAGGACGGACTCCCTGGCGAGGTAGCCGTGGTTCTCGTGCGGCAAGATCACCAGCCTGGCGGTACCGCCGGTGCCCTGGATGGCCTGGAACAGCCGCTCGGACTGGACCGGGAACGTGCCGGAGTTGCCGTCGGCGGCGCCGTGCACGAGCAGGATCGGCGCGGTGATCTTGTCGGCGTACCTGAACGGTGACACCTGGTCGTAGACCTGCCGGCACCTCCCAGAAACTGCGCCGCTCGCGCTGGAAGCCGAACGGCGTCAGCGTCCTGTTGTAGGCACCGCTCCTGGCGATGCCAGCGGCGAAGAGGTCCGTGTGCGCCAGCAGGTTCGCGGTCATGAACGCCCCGTAGCTGTGCCCGCCGACCGCGACCCGCGCCGGATCGGCGATGCCGATGCTCGTGAGCGCCTCGATGTGGGCAGCGGCCGCCGCGGTGACCTGCTCGAGGAAGGTGTCGTTCTTGGTCTCGGGGTCGCCGATCACGGGCATCGTGGCGTTGTTGAGCACCGCGTAGCCGCGCATGACGAACCAGATCGGGTCGCCCGAGGTCAGCCGGGTGAACCTCGTGCTGGTGACGCGGATCTGGCCCGCCGTCCCCGCGCTGCCGTAGTCGTTGGGATAGGCCCAGATCACCAGCGGCAGGCTCCCGTCGCGCGCCTGATCGTATCCCGGCGGCAGGTACAGCATGCCTGACAACTGGACGCCGTCCGCGCGCTCGGTCTGGAGCACCCTCTTCTCCAGGCCGGTCAGCGCTGGATGCGGATCTGGCCAGTCGGTCAGGCGGCGCTGCCCGCCCTGGGATTGATCGCTGCCACCGGCGGCGCCCCCCGCGGCGGCTACCCGGAGATTGGGCGGCTCGGTCTTGCTCTGATGCCAGATCACGACCTCGTCGGTCCGCCCGGCGGTGAAGCAGAGCACGGACTCGTGCGCGTCGGCCCGGGCTGCGGAACAGCCGTTCGGCCTGTCCGGTCACCAGGTTGTAGCGGTCGAGGAACGGCCGATCGCCGTCTGGCGTCGCGCCGTCACCGCGCAGGAACATATCCTGCCCGTACTGACGGATCGTCCGGCTGCCGTCCGGGCGCAGCCTCAGCATCGGGTCGCCGGGATCGGCGTAGGCGTCATCCTCGGCGAACTCGAAGATGACGCGGTTGCTGTCGGGCTTGGCGAGGTCGCAGATCCACGTCCTGAGCCACCGGCGGTCCCGGTCGTACTCGGTCATCCATGATCTCGCCGGACGCGTCCAGGTGGCTCCAGCCCAGGCAGCGGTGCTCGACGAGGAGAAGCCGGGCGGGCTCGGCGCCGAACGGCGCCTCGAGCGACCTGATCTCGTCGCGGTGCGGCACCTGCGCGACCGGATCACCGCCGTCGAGCGCCTGGGTCCACAGCAGCCTGGCGGGTGAGCACTCGTCCCAGCCAGCCACCCGCGGGCCGGTAGGCACGCCCATCATCGGCACCTCGTCGCTGACCGGCAGGTCGGCGACCACCGTGACCTGCTCGCCCGCCGCGGTCCAGACCTCGATGCTCCTGGAAAAGTACGCAGCGGGAACGCGGAAGGAAAATGGCCGCCTGCAGCCGGTACACCAGCAGGTACTCCCCGTCCGGGGAGTCATCGACGTACTGGTAGAGGCCGGGCGGCCCGAGCTTCTCGCGCGCACCGGTGACCGGGTCAACGCGCAGCGGCACGGTGGTCGCCAGCGCCTCGAACTGTGTCCTCGTCGGCGGACGTCATCAGCATGTCCTGGAAGGTCGCCATCTGCGACTTCTTGCCGACCGTCTCATCGATCCTCGGCTCAGCCTGAATCGGCGGCCCGGCCTGCCCGGCGGACTCGCCCGGCCGGGGCGGTGCGCCGAGCGCGAGCAGCGAGCGGCCGTCCCTTGACCAGGCGATCGTGGCACCGGCGCTCGGCGGGTCGCCGCCGAGCATGTCAACCACCCGCAGGCCAGGGACCTGCACCGGATCGGCGTCGGTCTCGCGTCCGCGACCCAGACGCCGATCCCGTCTGGCTCATCCACCATGAACGCGAATCGCTGGCCATCGGGCGCGAAGACCGGCAGGCTGACCTGCGCGTCCGGCGGCAAGCTGAGCGCGCGCTGCTGCGCCATCGCTGATCCGCAGCACCGACAGCCCGCTGACATGCCTGGTCCGCTGCCGTCCGCCGATCACGGGATCAAGCCGCATCCCGGCCAGCCGCGCGATCGGCCGCGCGAGCATCGACAGCGGCGGGTGGGCCTGGTATCCGACCAGCGACCATGTATTTCTCGCCCGGGGCTGGCACGGCGAGCGGGGTCGGCGGGGCATCGATGATCGATACGACGTCATTGTCGGGGAGCGAGAACGGCAACTTGGTCCTTTCGCCCTCGGCGCAGTTCTCTCGTCGGCGCACGATCTTCTCCCGGTAGCGTAACGCGCCATGATTGAGGACCGAACACGACGGCTGCTCGACGTAAGGCTAGCCCGTGAGCAGGCCGACCGAGCGGTGCCATCCGTGGTCGCCGGGCTCGCCCGCGACGGAGAGCTGGTCTGGACCGGCGGCCGCGGCCAGGTAGACGGCCGCGACGCCGGACGCCGATACTCAGTACCGGGCCGGCTCCATCACCAAGACCTTTACCGCGGTGCGGTGATGCGGATGCGCGACGCCGGCCAGCTCAGTTTGTCAGACCCGCTCGGGCGCACCTGTCTCGCTGTCCGCGATCGGCGGCCTCGGCGAAGTCGCGCGATGACCATCGGCCAGTTGCTCTCGCACTCGGCCGGGCTGCGGGCCGAGACGGCAGGGCCCGTGGTGGGAGCGGACGCCCGGCGCTGACCTCGCCGCCTGGCCGCCTCCTCCCTCGGCAGTGATGCCGCCCGGTTCCGGCCCGGCCAGCGGCACCACTACTCCAACGTCGGCTACGCCCTGCTCGGCTCGATGATCGCGCGCAAGGCCGGCCAGCCCTGGTTCGAGGTAGTCTCCGGCGATCTGCTGCCCCGCTCGGCATGACCAGGACCACGCACCAGGCCGCAGCGGCCCTACGCCTCGCGGCTACGCCGTGCACCCCTACGCCGACGTGCTGCTCGCCGAGCCTGAGCACGACGCGAAGGCGATGGCGCCAGCCGGGCAGCTCTGGACGACTATGACCGACCTGGCCAGGTTCGCCAGGTTCCTGGGCGGTGACGCGCCGGGATCTCTCGCCGCAGGACACGCTGGCCGAGATGCGCGAGCCGCCATTCTCGGCCCTCGGCCGGGCAGCCCTGGACCCAGCCTACGGGTTCGGCTTGCAGCTCTGGAACTGCTAGCGGCATCCACTACTACGGGCCACACCGGCTCGATGCCTGGCTTCCTTGCCGATGCTCCGGATCACCGACGCGCCTGGCACGGACACAGTGCTCGTGACCAGCAACTCGACCACCGGATTCGGTCACACGCTCGGCCGCGACCTGCTCACGATCCTGGCCGACCGAGGAACCGTACCTGCCAGCCGAATGGCACCCGGCGCAGGTTCGAGCCCGGGCTGCTCGACCTGCTCGGCGGCTGGTTCTGGGGTCCGGCTCCGTTACGCTGAGCCTGTCCGGCGGCGAGCTGGAGCTGGTCCCCGGTGACGGCAAGCGGCCGCGGCATGCGCTTCAAGCGGGCCGTGGCGGCAACTGGCGCGGCTCGACGGATACATGGCAGGTGAACCGCTGAGCGTCATCGCCGGACCCGACGGCCGGCCGCAGGCCCTGGACATCGGCTCGTTCATCTACACCAGGACGCCCTACGACCCGGCCGCCCCGATCCCGGGCGGACTGGCCCCGGGCAACTGGAACAAGCCCTAGCGCGACCCGCAGCCAAATCCGGGCAGGCGCGCAGCCCCGTCGCCGTGCAGGTGACGGGGCTGCGCGCTTAGCTCCCGGCCGGCTTAGTACCAGCCGTCGTTGACCTCATGGTCCCAGGCCCGCCTGGGCGAGCCGTACACCGATTTGATGTACCGCATGCCCCACCGGATCTGGGTCTTCGGATTGGTCCGCCAGTCCCTGGCGACCGACCCCATCTTGTTCCCTGGCACCGCCTGCGGAATGCCGTAGGCGCCTGAGTACGGGTTCTCAGCGTGGGGATTCCAGCTGCTTTCCCGCATCCACAGCTTGTTCAGGTACCTGAACTGCCACTTAGCCTTCCAGCCGAACCAGTGCATGATGTTCCATGCGATCCGCTTCGGGGCTGTGCCTGCGCTTGTGGTGCCCGCGCTTGTGGTGCTTCTTCTTGTGCTTGGGAGCTGTATTGGCCGCGCTGAAACTGGCGGCCGATGAGCGGGCGCTGACGGTGACGGCGCTGTCCGTCTTGGCTAGGTCTGCCATGACCGCGCTGCGCACCGGCTGCGCTTGCGCGGCGGCGGAGAGTCCGCCGCCGGCCGCCAGCGCGGCAACAGCGAACGCGGGCGCGGTAAGCGCGATGGCAAGTCTGGTGATGACAGGACGGTTCAGCAATCGCTGCGAGGACAACCGTGAACTTTCGGCCGGGCACGCCTTGCGGCGCACTCAACTTTCACCCCGTTCAACCGCCCAGCCAGAGCCGTCAAGGCACAGTCAGGGCGGCGGCGATCCGGCGTTCCGCAGGTTCAAGGCGAAAAAGTTACTCAACGTAACACACCGAACACGCAAGGTGCTCTCGTTCTTCAACGATGCCCGAACTTCTCGGCGTTGGTGCATGGAATGCCGAAATGCTGACTATGAAATGGGTCACACCCGGTCATCAAGGGCCAGGGACCATTGCCTGGCAAAGCTGACGCCATGCGGCTCAGCAGCCACGACAGGCCCCGGTAACCTCAAGCGTTCCCCGAATGGCAGCCATCGGAGGTAGCGCCTGGGCTGCTCGAACTTCTCGGTGGCTGGTTCGCCCTACGATCCGGGCGCCGACCGGATCCCGCTCACCGCCGCCGAGGCCCGCCGCCTGGTCAACCCGCACACCCGCGTCACCCGGCCGGAAGCATTCCACGAGCAATGGTCAGGCTGGCGGCGCCACCACCAGGCCAGCGCCCGGAAAGCCCACTACCCGCCGGAAAAGAGACACGAGGCGCTGCTGTAGTACCAGGCGCCGCTTGGCTGGCGTCAGCGGACGCGCGGACCACGTGCCTCGCATTACGCGCGTTGCTGGCGACGCGGTAATCCTGAAAGACGCGGTAATCATCAAAGAATGTTGCCCGTACCCGCCATTCGATGCGGATAGTCGTAGTTCAATACTTCTTGTCACTTGACTGTCCTATGGAGGCTTGAGGGTGCAGATGTCTGGCCATCGCAGTTTCGGCGGGTTGCTGCGGCAGCACGATTTCCGGTTGTTGTGGATCGGGGAAACGACGAGCCAGCTGGGCAACGCCATGGCCTCCATCGCGATGCCGCTCGTCGCGGTGGACGTCCTGCATGCGAGCAATTTGGTAGTGGCGTCGCTGACTGCGAGCATCTACCTGCCGTGGCTGGTCATCGGCCTGCCGGTGGGCGCATGGGTGGACCGGCTGCCGGCCCGCCCGCTGATGCTCGCTGCCGACGTGCTGGCTCTGCTGCTTTACGCGAGCTTGCCAGCTGCCTACTGGCTGCACGTCCTGACAATCGGCCAGATGCTGGCTGTCGCCTTGCTGTCCGGTGCGTGCTACGTGGTGTTCCTGACCGCGTACAAGGTGTACCTGCCTGCGCTGGTGAGCAAGGCCGACCTGATCGAGGGCAACGCCAAGCTCCAGGCAGGAGGGGCCGTGACCAGGATCGGCGGCCCCGGCCTAGGCGGCCTGGCGTCCCAGGCCATCGGGCCGGCCGCCACTTTGCTCTTCGACGCGGCCAGCTTCCTGGCGTCGGCCGTATGCTTGCTGCGCATCCGCGCCGGAGCCGGCGAGCCGCGGCGGCGGCGACCCGCGACGACGATCAGGCACGACATCGCCGAGGGCATCCGGTTCGTGGCCGGCGACCGCTTCCTCCGGCCGATGGCTATCTTCGCGGCTCTGCAGAACTTCGCGCTGGCCGGCTACCTTGCGCTGATCGTGGTCTTCCTGGTCCGCTCCGTCGGCCTGCGCCCGGGTACCGTCGGGGTGCTGCTGGCGGTTGGTGGCGCAGGAGGAGTGCTAGGAGCTCTGGTGGCTCGCTGGATCACCGCCCGATATGGCACATCGCACGGCCTTATCTTGACCGCAGTGTGCACGACACCATTCATGCTGCTGATTCCGCTCACCGCCCCTGGCGGCAGGCTGGTGTTCTGCGTCGTCGGGGTGTTGATGCTCGAAGCCGGCCTCATCATCACGACCATCATCTTCGGCAGCTTCCAGCAGTCCTACTGCCCCCCGGAGATCCTCGGCCGCGTCGGGACCAGCATGCAGTTCCTTACCTATAGCACTCCCGTGCCCGGCGCGCTGCTCGCCGGCGTCCTAGCCAGCTGGCTCGACCCTCGCAACGCTCTGTGGATCATGCTCGGCATCGGCGCATCATCCGTCGCGCTGCTGCTGACCCCCACCTTCACCAAGCAACGCAACCTCCCCCAACCCGAGCCATCGACATCCGTCGCATGACCCCTCTACCTATCCATTCGATCCTGCCGCAATAAGGGTCAGACCGGGCAAGCTCGATCTGACCGTCTTTGACGAGGACGCACGATTCTTTGTCGACTGCTCCAGTGGATGGTAGTCACGGCCGCACGCCGCATCGCTCGATAGAAGCCAGACGGCATCGACGCTGCGCACCGGCATCGAAAGCTGAGCGGAAATGGAGCCGGACAAATCGCATCGCATCAAGGGCGCACGGGCAGTCCCCCGATGGCGGTCGCCGATCGCCAGTGCATCCAGGCCGCTGCGACGGAAGCAGGCAATGGCGTCACTGGCGCGAGGCGCTCTCGCTCATCAGCCCCACCAACCGCAGGTGGTCGGTAGCCGGGTCCGGGCAGGTGGTCGGGGCCGGGACACCGTCAGCGCGTCCGGCCACCCAGGTAGAGCGCCCCGATCTCGGGGTTGTCGAGCACCTCCCGGCCGGTTCCGGTCAGCCGGACCCGGCCGTTCTCGAGCACCACGCCGTGACTGGCCAGGCGCAGGCCCGCCCTGGCGTTCTGCTCGACGAGCAGGACCGTCTTGCCGCTCGCGTTCATCTCCCTGACCGCGGCGAACACGTCCTTGAGCACCTTGGGCGCCAGCCCGACCGACGGCTCGTCCAAGATGACGAGCCTGGGATCGAGCATCAGGCACCTGGCGAACTCGACCAGCCGCTGCTGGCCGCCCGACAGGCTGCCTGCCTTCTGGCCGGCCCACCGGCCACGCACGGGAAACATCTCCTCGACCTCGGCGCGGCGCCGTGCCACGAGGCCGCGGTCGGCAAGCAGGTAGCCGCCAAGCTCGATGTTCTCCCTGACCGTCATCTCCCTGAACAGGCTGTGGTTCTGCGGCACGTGCACCACGCCCGCCCGCAGGATCTGGCCGGGGCTCTTGCCGGTCAGCGGCTCGCCGCCGAAGGTGACCGTGCCCAGGCGCGGCTTGACCAGCCCGCTGATGACCGCGAGCATCGTCGACTTGCCCGACCCGTTCGGGCCGACCACGCAGGTGATGCCGCCCGGGGCCACCGTCAGGCTGACCTCGTGCAGCACATCACCGCCGCCGTAGCCGGCCGTCAGCCGGTCGATGACCAGAGCCTCACCCGGTCCGGTCATCATCGTCCTCACCGGTGCCGAGGTAGGCGTCGAGCACCCGGGGATCGTCCCTGATGGCCTTGGGCGGCCCGGCGGCCACGACCGAACCGTAGTCGAGCACCGCGAGGTGCTGGCACAGGTCCATCACGAACTCCATGTTGTGCTCGACGATCAGGAACGTCGTGCCGCCGGCATTGAGCTCGCGGATCCGGTCGGCGATCAGGTGGATCAGGGACGGGTTGATGCCGCCGGCCGGCTCGTCGAGCAGCACGATGGACGGTTCGGCGATCATCACGTAGGCCAGCTCGAGCAGCTTGCGCTGCCCGTAGGAGAGCGTCCCGGCCAGCGCTCCCGCGTGCCCGGCGAGGCCAGCGAACTCCAGCTGGCTCATCGCCCGCTCCCGGTCCGCCCGGCCGCCGGCCCTGGCCAGCGGGTTGGCGAACCGCCTGCGCCGGCCGTCCGAATTCGCGTGCTGGGTGGCGATCAGCATGTTCTCCAGGACGGTCAGCCTCGGGAAGATCCTGGTCAGCTGGAAGGTCCGGCCGATGCCCCGGCCGAATACCCGCTGCGGCGACTCGCCCGTGATCGCGCGGCCGTGAAGGTAGACCTCGCCCGCGTCTGGCCTTTCGTAGCCGGTGATGATGTTGAACAGCGTGGTCTTGCCCGAGCCGTTCGGGCCGATCAGGCCGCTGATGCTGCCCCGCGCCACGTCGATCGAGGCTCCGTCGAGTGCCTGCACCCCGCCGAACGCCTTGCTGATCCCCGAGACCCGCAGCGCCTCTGTCGTGGGAGGGTCCGTCGTGGAGGCCGTCGTGAAGGCCCGTCATGGCAGGCTCCGCCGCCGCCATCGGGCGCGCTGGGCCGTGAGGATCTCCCCGGCCGTCGGCACGACCCCGCGCGGCAGGAACAAGATCACCACCAGGAAGAGCACCCCGAGCAAGATCTCGCTCAGGTAATCGTTGGTCAGCTGCAGCGTCAGGTACAGCTGCCCGGGCTCGAGCACGAGAGCGCCGAGCACCGGGCCGGCGACCGTGCCGAGCCCGCCGAGGAACGCCATCAGCACGATGGCCAGGTCGAACAGCGGGTCGAAGACGAACTGCGGGAACGCCTGGCCCACGAAGTAGAACCAGAGCCCGCCGGCCATTCCCGCGACGAACGCGGAGATCGCGAACGCGGTCAGCTTGACCGGCATGGCCCGGACGCCGAGTCCCGTCGCCCGGTCCTCATCGTCCCGCAGCGCCCGCAGTTGCAGGCCGAATCTCGACCGCCTGATCAGCCAGGACAGCGTCACCGTGGCGGCGGCGATGCCGAGCCCCGCATAGTAGAAGGGGTCGTTGAACGTCGCCGGGCTGAAGTTCGGCGCGGGCGCGAGCAAGCCACTCGACCCTCCGGTCACCGCCAGGTTGCTCGCGGTGAGCTGGGCGATGAAGAAGAACGCGATCGTGATCACCACGAACGTGTGCCGCCTTACCCGCAACGCGACCAGGCCGAGCGGAATCGCCAGCAGTGCCGCGAGCAACCCAGCCGCGGGCAGCAACGCGAACACCGCATAACCGTTCAGTCCCCAGTCTCTTGCGGCGATGCCGACGGCATAGGCGCCGGTCCCGAAGAAGATGGCGTGCCCGAGCGAAAGGTATCCGGAGTAGCCGGAGAAGATGTTCCAGGCCGAGGCGACGGCGACGAAGATGACGGTCTGCACGGCGATGTTGGTGACCGTCGCGTTGGTGAAGACCAGCGGGAAGACCACGGCGGCCGCTAGCAGCACGGTAATGCCGCCGGCCCTGGTCAGCGTGGTACCTGAAGTGGTCACTGGGCTCGCACCGCCTGCCGGCCGAGCAGGCCCGCCGGGCGGATGAGGAGCACGAGCACCAGCGCCAGGTAGAAAACCGCGACCGCCCAGTTCGGCTGCCAGATGTCGACCAGGGCCTCGGCGGTCGTCATGAAGATCGCGGCCACCATCGCGCCGCCGACGCTGCCGAGGCCGCCGAGAATGATGATGGCGAGCAGCCGCGAGATCAGGTCGTAGCCGCTGTTCGGGCTGAAGGCGCCGCTGGTGGCGCCGAACATCATGCCGCCGACCGCGGTGACCGCGACGCCGATGCCGAAGGTCAGCGCGGCGACCCGGTTGACCTCGATGCCGACGAGCCTGGCGGCGGTGGCGTCCTGCATCGTGGCCCTGACCGCGCGGCCGAAGGTCGTCCGGTACAGCAGCAGGTACAGCGCGGCGACGGCAACCATGGCCAGGCCGAAGCCGAACAGGTAGATATCGCCGACGTAGAAGCCGAAGACCTTGACGCTGGCGCTGGGCGCGGTGTACCAGGCGTTCAGGGACACGTAGTTCGGCCCGAACGCCCAGTACAAGATGCCCTCGATGATGAGTGCCACGGCGTAGCAGGCGAGCAGCGTCATCGACGTCCGCTCGCTGCCGCGCAGTGGCCTGATGAACAGCACCTGGATGCCGACCCCCAGCACGAACATGGCCGGGATAGTAATCAGGAGGCCGACGAACAGGTCGATGTGCAAGTGCACGGAGAGCACGTAGCTGAGATAGCCGCCGAGCACCACGAGGGCGCCCTGGGCGATGTTGATGATGTCGAGCACGCCGAAGATCAGCGTCAGGCCCGCCGCCATCAGCGCGTACACGCCGCCGCCGAGAATGCCGTCGGCGATCGCCTCGAGTATCTGCCGTGCCATGTGCTCTCCGTGCCGTGTGCCCGCTGGGCCAGCTCAGCTCGACCAGTTGGGCTTGGGGTAGGTGATCTTCACCGAGCCGGCCGCGGCGGCCGGCAGGACCTGGACGAACTTGCCGTTCTGCCACTGGAAGATGAATGCTGCCGCCTTGAGGTTCTCGCCCAGGCTGTTGAACTTGACCGGACCCTGCACGCTGCTGAGAGTGACACCGCTGTGCAGATAGGTGATGATCTTCGAGCCGGTCGTGCCGCCGGTGGCCTTGACCGCCTCGGCGGTGACCTGGCCGACGGAGTAGGCCTCGGCGACGTCGGCGTTCACGTCGGAGGGCGAGCCGCCGTAGGTCGCGACGTACTCCCTGACCATGGCCTGGCTGGCCGGGTTGGCGTAGCCCGGGTACCAGCCGTCCGGCACCATGACGCCGTTGGCGTTGCCCTGGCCGCCGACCGCCGACAGGAATGACTGGCCCTGGTCGGCCAGGCCGCCGCGATGAACACCTTCGGGTTGTAGTGCTGCTGCTCGAACGCCGCGCATGAACGCGGCCACGGTCGGCACGTCGACCGAGCCGAGCACGACCGCCTGGGCCTTGGAGGCGGCCACCAGGTCGGCGTTGGGCAGGTAATCGGGTACTTCCTCGGGGAAGATCTTGGAGTACACGGCCTTGATGCCAAGCGGCTGCAGCAAGCCCTGAGCACGCTGGACCTGCGGGGTGGCGAAGGGATCGTTCGCCATCGGGTAGGCGGCGGTAGCCGGGCGCTGGCTGGCCGGGAGCGACTTGATCCAGGTCGTGAACGGATCAAGCTCATTGGCGACCGGCAGGCTGACGTCGAAGACGTTGTCGAGCTTCTCGCCGAACACCAGCGGCGAGCCGCCCGCGCCCTCGATGAAGGCGAACCCGTAGCGGTGCGCCACCTCGGCCGCGGGGGCGGTCAGCAGCGATGAGAACGGGCCGAACGTCAGGTCGACATGCTTGACCGTGATCAGGTCGGTGTAGTTGGCGTCGACCTGACTCGGGCTGCTGTTGTCATTGAGGATGTCGAGCTCGACCTTGCGGCCGTCGATGCCGCCGGCCGCGTTGACGTCATGCGCCCACAGCTCGTAGCCCCTCTTGAAGGCCACGCCGTCAGCGGAGAAGTCGCCGGTGAGCGACAGCGAGGCGCCGATCACTAGGGGGCTCTTGGATCCGCCTCCGCCATTGGAGCCGCTTGATCCGGTTGAGCCGCTCGTGCCGCCTGAGCAGGCGGCGAGTGCGACCGCGAGAACGGCCGCGGTGATGCCGACAGGCAAGAACCGGGCGCGGTGAGTGCTCATCCCCGGTCCTCCTTCCGAGTTTGATGGGTAACCCGATCAATCAACGGCGGGCATCGGCGCGTGCGGCGTCAGCCCGTCAGATACCTCCGCGTCCTCGCTGATCAGCTCCAGTCCAGCGGACCTGGCCTGAAGCACGAGCAGGGACGCGAAGTCCTCATCGCCGAACCCGTGACCGACCAGGCTCTGCAGCAGCTGGTACACGGCCGACGCGACCGGCATCGGTACCTCGCGCTCGCGAGCCGCCGCGAGTCCGAGGTCGAAGTCCTTGCGAAGCAGCGTCGAGGTAAAGGTCGGGTGGAAATCGAGATTCACCAGGGCAGGCGTCTTGTACCTGGAGAAGGTCGAGCCCATGACGCTGTTGTTCAGGCACGCGAGCAGCGCTTGCCTGCTGATGCCGCTCTTCTGCGCCAGCACCGTCACTTCGGCGAGCGACTGGATCACGGTGCCGAGGAAGAGGTTGTGGCAGAGCTTGACCGCCCGGGCGAGCTCGCCTTCCCCGACGTAGGTCGCGCCCGCGCCGAGGATGTCGAGGTAGGGATGCACGGTCCGGAACGCCGCGGCCGGTCCCGACACGGCGAAAGTAAGCCTGCCGACGCTGGCTACCTTCGGGTTGCCCATCACCGGTGCCGCGAGCAGGCTGCAGCCCCGCTGGGCGAGCTCCGCGCCGACTATGGCCGAGTCCTGCGCGGACACCGTGGAGCAGTCGACCACGACCGACGGCAGGCGGCCTGACGCCGTCGCGGTGAGCCCGGCCGGGCCGATTAGCGCGTCGACCAGGTCTTGCGAGGTGCCGACGGTCACGAACAAGATGTCGACGGCAGCCAGGTCGGCGGCGCTGTCCACTACTTTGGCGCCAGCTCTGGCGAGAGGCTCGGCCTTGGCCTTAGTCCTGTTGTAGACCGTGACGTCACAGCCCGCGTCAAGCAGCCGGTGGATCAGGGACACGCCCATCCGCCCGGTCCCCAGCCAGCCGAGCCGGTGTCCGCCGCCGCCGGCCAGCACCGGCGCGCCACCCAGCCCGCTAGTCCGCGCGCCGGCCAGCCCGTCAGCCTCGTCCGCCCCTGCTCCCACGTCCGCCCTCCGCGCCTCAGCCCTTGGCAATCGTTTGCAACATCGTGTGCATGATGAGGGTGGCGTACACGGGACACGACCTGTCAATGAGTAAGTTGTTTGCTCCCGCACGCTGTGCAAACGTGTGCAATGCTGGCGAGGTGACTGACAGTCGGGTTAACGCGGCGATTAGCCACTGGGCGCCGCGATTCATCGCGAACGGGATCGACTACAGCGACTTCGTCGCGGTGACCTCCAGGATCGACGCCTGGGACTCGTGGTGCGCGCAATGGTCAGCGGCGGGCGCCGTCCATGAGCAACTTGGCCGGACGGCACTGGCTGGGACCGACGGCGTCGGCTCTGGGCTGGCGGCCGGGGCGCATCTGGCTCGGGCGGCGGTGTACTACCACTTCGCGAAGTTCATGTTCGTCGATGACCTCGATCAGATGCGGGTGGCCCACCAGGCCGCCGTCCGCTGCCTGCGCGATGCCATGCCCCACCTCGAGCCTCCGGGCGAGCGGGTGGAGATACCTTTCGACGGCTCCGTGATCGCCGGCATCTTGCGGCGGCCCGCTGGCGGGCCGGGGCCGCACCCCGTCGTCGTGCTGATCCCGGGACTCGACTCCGCGAAGGAGGAGTTCCGGCCGACCGAGGACGTGTTCCTGAGCCGCGGCCTCGCGACGCTGTCTGTCGACGGGCCCGGGCAGGGCGAGGCCGAATACGACCTGGCGATCAGGCCGGACTGGGAGGTGCCGGGCGCGGCCATACTCGACGCCGTCAGCGCCATTCCCGGCATCGACGCCACCAGGATCGGGATCTGGGGCGTCAGCCTCGGCGGCTACTACGCGGCCAGGGTGGCCGGCGGCGACAGGCGGGTGCGCGCCTGCGTCTCCCTGTGCGGCCCTTACTGCCTCGGCGACATCTGGGATCAGTTGCCCGACCTCAGCCGGGCCGCCTTTACCGTCAGGTCAAAGTCAGCGTCACAGGAGCAGGCGAGGTCGCGTGCGCTTGAGCTGTCCCTGGCCGGCGTCGGCGCGCGGATCACCGCGCCGATCCTGATCATCGCCGGCCAGCAGGACCGCATCTTCCCCTGGCAAGACGCAGAGCGCCTCCACGGCGAGATCGCCGGCCGAGTCCGAGTTGATGCTGCTCTCCGACGGCAACCACGGCTGCGCCAACGTCACCTACAAGCACCGCCACTACGCCGCCGACTGGCTAGCCGCCGCCCTGGCCTAGGAAAGCCCGAGTCCTGCTCGCATACGGGTTTTCAGATGCCTAGCTTCAGGCCGATGTAGGCGATCGTGGCCTTGCCCTGTTCGGGGACGAGCCGGAAATGTATGCGCCCCTGACCTGGCCTGAACCTGCTGTGCAAATCGAAGGTCCGCACAATACCGTCTAGATCCTCGAAGTTGCAATAAAGGCGCTTCCGCTGTTCTGCCTCGGGGGTCACTTCAGTTCTCCAGTCGGGTTCTCGCTTTAGCTGCGGGTTCCATTGCCCGACCGCGTCATCGAGCTTGCGCAGCTGATAGGCGACAGATACCACCCAGTCCGCACGCAGGCCATGCAACTGACTCTTGACGCCCAACAGAAATTGCAAGTTCGGGTAGAGGTATTCGCGCGCCTCCCAGATGTCGGAGCCGTGCTTGAAAGCTGACAGCCCAGACTCTCTGATCCATTTCTCGTGCGACTGGGCGTGTTCCGGCTTAGCCGCGTGGCGTACCTGGACGCTCTCTTTGAGAATCTCGACGCCGCCGTCCGCCGACTCAATCAACTCTTCGTAGCTCGCCGTCACCCACAGTTTGTCCCAGACGTCGTCAAGCAGAAGGCTCACCAGCAGCCCACCCAGCAGGTGAGCGGCCCCCAGGGCCTTGGCCGTTTGGCCGTCCCAGGAATATTCGATGCCATCTCCAGCCCCAGCAGGCTGCCAAGTTCAAGGTGTTCCCGGCGCACGTCCGTCACCAGAGCTGAGTCGCTCCTCCAGTGCCTGACACACCTCACCAACTCGACGAAGCGCTCCATCGCGTCGTCCACGCGCTCCCTCGGCTGGGGGCTCCCGTAGGACAGCTCATTCAAGAATAACAGGAAACTCAATAAGCGCACCTTCTTGCGAGACTTGTCGGGCGCATTAGCCCAGGAGCTGATCCAGTGACCGATCCCACTCATCGAAGAAGCCCGGAGGCCACTGCGATAGCATTCCGTCCTGGCCTATGGCAGGGCTCACTATCTTGATCCCGTTGTCTTCGCGCATAAAGTAATGCAGCGCGACATCGTCAGCCTGCAGAAGTCCGCGTTTCACCGCCAGCCGCACACCATTAAGAATGTGATCGCTATGGGTCTCCACCACTAGCTGAGCCCCGACCGTAGCCGCGGAGCAGGCGAGCCTGGCCATCGCGCTCTGGCCTTGCGGATGGATGTGCGCCTCCGGGTTTTCCAGGAGGACCATAGCACCGGGCCTGGCGGTCAGGCACGCAACGATGATCGGCAGCACATAGGTGAGCCCGAAGCCCACATTAGTTGGACGGCGCGCATCGTTGGTGAGCTTGCGCGCCCTAGCGAACTGGAAGCCTAGCCTGACAAGATCCGTTTGCTCGATCGCCGCAGCCTGAATCCTCACCCCAGGGCAGATCTCGCTCAGCCACGCTTCCGTCTGATCGAGGAGGCGTGCCGACGCGCCGTCCTGATGGAGTACAGCGGGTCGCACAGGCTCATCCAGGTAGTTCCGCAGGAAGTCGACCGTATATTCACCGCGGGTTCCGAGGAACTTTCGTCTGACTGACATCTGCTCCGACCTGGGGTAGGTGACCGCAGGGCTGATCCGATCGGCTCGCAAGTACTGAAATCCAGGGTTAAAGAGCGTGAAGGCATCAAGCTCCTCGAGGTCCTCGGCCGTCTCATGGGAAGCCGACCGAGAGAGACGGCTGATCGGCAGGTAATCGTCATCGCGGCCGTAAAGAACGCGGCACTCGTAAGAAGATCCGGACTCATCGGTCAGGAGGAAGCCGATCTCGGCATCCACCCCCGGCTCGGCGTGATAGTCCTCGTGCAGGACGTCTCGACCAGTTCCGAGGTCGACGAGTTCGCCGTTAAGAGGCAACCCGACGGTATCGTCCACCTCCCGCAGAGAGCCTCTCCCCTGCCGGAGTAGTGCCAGCGCCTGAAGCACCGTGCTCTTGCCGGAGGAATTCAGGCCTGACAACAGCGTAAACGGAGCCAGCCGGATCTCAGCCGATGCGAACGCCTTGAAGTTCGTGAGCGTCAGCTGACTAATCATCCGACCACCTCCCTGAACAACTCTTCGATGGCCGCAAACCGGAATCGGACCTTCTCGACGTCTCCCGTTCCGCCGGAAATGGCTTGGAGGAACCTGCCGCCCTCCATCAGGTCGATAAATTGGCCGTGGACGCTATCGCGTCGCTCTGCAAGTATGCGGAGCTCCGCCACGGTAAGACCGGCAAGATTTACTGAGACCGACTCGAAAAGCGCCTTGTTGACCGGAAGGCGGTGAGTTTGGGTCCTGAATTGCTTACGGAAAGCGTTCGTGCCGAAGATGCGTGAAGCGGTATCCATCGCCTGGACAAATTCCGCCGACAAGCGATCAACCTCGGCGGTAGGCAGCACATCGATCTGCCGCATGATCTGCCGGAGGAAGGCGTCTAGGTCGCCCCGCCGGTAGTCCCCGGGTCCCCTAAGCCGGAACGCGAGGAATCTGAGCACCATCTCCCGGTCAGCCATCCTGCTCGGTGACACGCTCCGCAGCGTCGCCTTCAGGAATGCCTCATTCTCGGCGAGCTCCTTGAGCAGCAGGCGCGCACGTCCAGGGATTAGGGCGTGCCGCAACTCTTGTGGGGTAAGGGGACGGCCACCGGTATTGATGCGGGCGAAGATGTTAAACTTCACCGGCTCAGGCGTTCCCGCGCGAATCAAATGAACGACCAGTTCCGTTTCATTGATCCTTGTCTGGAGCGCAGGTGGCAATTCTGCGTACTCGCGGCCATTGTACTGCTCCAGGTACTCCAGTCGCCGGAGCTTCAATGGTTTCATATTAACAACTTCGGGATCGACGTAACGGGCAATCGTCGTTAGCCGTTGTATCCCGTCGACAATCGCCCAGCTCTCCTCGCCGCTTTCCGCTGCGTAGAGGGTAGGTAGCGGAATCCGAAGAAGCAGAGACTCTATCAGCCGGCTCTGATTGAGATCGCTCCAGATGCCCGCCGTCCGTTGAAAGTCGGCCGCAAGATCCAGAACCCCTCGGCGAAGCCGGGACATGAGCAGGTCGACGGTCATAGTCCTGGTCTGGACGTCAATCTGGGCTGGGTCGAACGGCTCGTGAATGATGTCGTCAGGCTGCTCTAGCTCAACTCCAGTGTCCCTGCCCTCGTCATCGACCTCGACGAGTGGCTCGCGCTCATCGCTCACGTCGATTTACCCCTCCTGCCTTCCGGAACGCCGTCTCGCCCCGTCTCATCCAGGCGCACCACCCGCAGGCGGGGCTGTGGAGCGGCGGATCTTGAGTTCTGGGGCCAGGTAGTGGACGGCGGCGTTGCCGCCGTCGCTGGCTATCCGTTCGAGTATCAGCCGCCCGGCCTCCCTGCCAAGTTCGTAGTGCGGGAAGCTCACCGAGGTCAGCGGGGGAGTCAGCCTGTCCATGAACGGCATGTCGTTGAACCCTACGACCGAGATGTGGGCCGGGCACCCGAGCCCGGCTTCCTCAATCGCCGCGTAACAGCCGACCGCGAGCATGTCGTTCGCGGCGACGATGGCGGTGCAACCCGTCGGACGCCAGCACGCGGCAGCACCGCTCGCCCTCGTCGATCGTGTACCCGGTGGCGTGCACGACGAGGGCGGGGTCCACCGGCAGGCCGTGGACCGCCATGGCGGCCACGAAGCCGCTTGTACCTGGACAAGCCGGTGGAAATGTCTTGCGGGCCAGCGACGTGCGCGATCCTGCGGTGGCCAAGCTCGGCCAGGTGGGCGACCGACATCGCGATGCCGCGCTCGTTGTCGACCGAGACCGAAGGGAACCCGTAGCCCTCGGCATGCCGGTTGACCAGCACGACCGGAAGTTTCGGCGGCCGCGGCTTCGGCGAGCAGCGGGCTGCGCAGCCGCGCGGTCGCGAACACGAAGCCATCGACATGCCTGTCCCGCATCAGCTCGAAGACCAGTCGCTCCCGCTCGTCATCGGCGTCGGTATTGCCGATCAGAGCGACATATCCGGCGATTAGCCAGATAATCCTCGATACCGCGCACGATCGGAGGAAACAGCGGGTTGTTGAGGTCGGGAATGCAACACGCCGACGTATTCGACCGCCTGGTCCGCAGGCTGCGGGCGACGGTGTTAGGCCGGTAGCCGAGCGAGTCCGCCGCGGCCAGGATCCGGTCCGCCGTCTCGTCGCTTACCAGCAGTCTCGTCTCGGGATTCAGCGCGCGCGACACCGTAGCCGGGTGAACGCCGGCCATCGCCGCCACATCCTTGAGCGTCACCGGCTGACCGTTCATCGGCACTCACGCTCCGATCTGCGTCACGCGGGGTTCCGCCGCCCTGCGGTTCGTGGTCCCCTGCCGCCCACGTCTGGAGCATGCTAACGTCAACCGCGCGATTTGCTGGCATCAGGGCTCGATGGCGGCAACCGAGGCGACCTACCTGCCCACAAACCGGCGTCACTTCTATAACATGCGATCGCCGTATTTCCGGTTGTGACATTGGTGTTCTAGCCTCTTGCTGGTACTCATCTAGATCCGCCAGGATCTAGGCTCGGTCACAGCACTTTGCCCTGCCGCTCCGGATGACCGGGTGCGTGGGTGCGAGGCGCCGAACCCGACCGGCTAGATCGTCCATGGAGCTGCGCAGATGACATTTGCACTCCGCTACGCGGTCCGCTCCGACGTCGGCCTGCTCAGAGAAGGCAACGAGGACTCGGCCTACGCGGGACCGCATCTGCTAGCAGTCGCGGACGGCATGGGCGGATACGAAGCCGGCGAGGTCGCCAGCGCGTGCGGTCATCAAGAGCGTCGCGCCGCTCGACCGGATGTCCGATGCCTGAGTCCGCGCTGATCGACGCCATAGCCGAGGCCGTGACGACGGCGAAGCAGAACCTTCGCGGCATCGTCGAGGCCGATCCGGCCGTGGGCAGCATGGGCACCACGCTGACGGCGATGCTCTGGTCAGGGCCGACGGCAGCGATCTGCCATATCGGCGACTCCCGTGCCTACCTGCGCAGGGGCGGCGACCTTTACCAGATCACCCGGGACCACACTTTCGTCCAGGCTCTGATCGACCAGGGCCGGATCAGGCCCGATGAGGCCGCCACCCACCCGCAGCGTTCGCTGCTGCTCCGCGCGCTCGACGGCCGGACCGACGCCGATCCTGACCTGTCGCTGCTGACCGCGGAACCCGATGACAGGTTCCTGCTGTGCTCGGACGGGCTCCCGGTCGCGGTCAGCGACGAGGCAGATCCTCGAGACGCTGGCCGAGCATCGGCGACCCCGCTCAGGTCGTGCTCCAGCTCATCGAGCTGGCGATCAGGGGCGGCGGCCCGACAACGTCACCTGCATCGTCGCTGACGTGATCGATACCGACCGCAGCCAGTCTCGCGCCGACGACCACGCCCGCCGTGTTCGCCGGCGCGGTCGCCAGCGTGGGCACCAGCAGACAAAGACCTTCAGCCGCCCGCAACTGGACGGCGACAAGACCATGACCATGCTGGGGTACCGGGCGCCGGGCCAGGCCGCGACCCCGCGCCGGCCGGGACCGTGCAACCGGACGGCCCCCCCTGGCCGCGGCACCTGCCGTCGATACCAGCCCAGCCGGGCCAGCCACCAGGGCTTCGGGCCGGTCCGCGTCCGTCCGGCCGCCGAGAGGACCTGGGCTCTGGCTACCCGAGCCGCCGCGCCGGCGGCGAGGATTGCCGGTCATTGACGAGCTGCTCGGTGTTGTTCGTGGCTGATCGGCGGCGGGCTGGTCGCCGGCTACCAGGTCGTGCGCAGCCAGTACTACGTGGGCTCGGACAGACGGCAAGGTCGCCATCTTCCGCGGCATCAACGACAAGCATGCTCGGCATCTCGCTGTACCTCCGTTTACCAGACGACCAATATCCCGTTTCAGGCATCCCCGAGGCGGCCGCCCAGGAGCTGAGCCGGCCGACACCGGCAGCCTGGCCATGGCGCACGGTTCGGCAGCCAACATCCGCAAGCAGTACAACATCTGCCAGACCGCCCGAAGCGGCCCTGCGAAGTGGATTGCGGGCAAGCCCAAGCAGGTCAAGATCACGGAAATCGTCGAACGGTCACAAGATGACCGTGTACCGGTCACGCCTAAGTACCAGCCGGAGCCGGCGATCCCGCCGTTCTGCCCGGCAGCCACAGGCTGGCCGCCGACCGACGCACGGTCGCAATGGCGCGCGCGTTCTTATCACCGGCGCGTCGCGCGGCATCGGCCGCGCCATCGCGCCTGCAGTTCGCCGGCGGCAGGCGACCGGGTGGCGATCCATCACAGGGCTCGCCCGGCCTGGCCGCCGAGCTCGCGGCGGCGCTGCCAGGCACCGGTCATGTCGTCGTCCAGGCCGACCTCGCCGACCAGCGGGCCGTCCGTGCCATGGTCGACTCAGGCCGCCGAGCCAGCTCGGCGGACTCGACGTCCTGGTCAACAATGCCGGGGTCTTTACCGCGCACCCGATCACCGAGGTCGAGCTACGAACAGTCTGGCAGGCGCAATGGCAGACGCACCCTCGGCACCAACCTGATCGGCGCGGCCAACGTCAGCTGGTGCGCGGTCCAGCACCTGAAGCGGCCGGGCGGGCGGATCATCAACGTCTCGTCGCGGGGCGCGTTCCGCGGCGAACCTGACTCGCCTGCCTACGGCGCGAGCAAGGCCGGGCTGAACGCGTTCGGCCAGTCGCTCGCGATCGCGCTCGCGCCGTACTCGGCATCGCGGTCTCGACAGTCGCGCCCGGGTTTCGTGGCTACCGACATGACCAACGAGCACCTGAAGCCGCCACGAGGCGACGAGATCAGGGCGCAGAGCCCGTTCGGCCGGGTCGCCGAGCCCGACGAGATAGCGGCGGCCGTGCTTTACCTGGCCTCCGCGCAGGCGGAATGGGCCAGCGGCGCGGTGCTTGACCTCAATGGCGCCTCCTACCTGCGCACCTGAGCCGGCCGCGCTGACCCGCTACCCAGCGACGGCCCCGAACGCCAGGTCGAGGAACGCCAGCACGTCGGCGGCCTCGGCCACCACCTTGGCGACCGGCTTGCCCGCGCCATGGCCGGCCGACGTCTCGATCCTGATCAGCACCGGGCGCGTCGCCGGACTGAGCGGCCTGCAGCGCCGCGGCGAACTTGAACGAGTGCCCGGGCACGACCCGGTCGTCGTGATCGCCGGTCAGCACCAGTGTCGCCGGATACCGCTGCCCCGCGACGCAGGTTGTGCAGCGGCGAGTAGGCGCGCAGCCACGTGAACTGATCGGGTTCGTCCGGGTCGCCGAAGTCGGCGATCCACGCCCGCCCCACGGTGAACCGGTGGAAGCGCAGCATGTCCATCACCCCGACGCTCGGCACGCACGCGCCGAAGAGCTCGGGATGCTGCGTCAGGCACGCGCCGACGAGCAGGCCGCCGTTCGAACCGCCGCATGATCGCGATCCGGCCCGCCGTGGACCAGCCAGAGGTTTCAAGCCAGCGCGCGCACGCGCAGAAGTCGTCGAACACGTTCTGCTTGACCGCGAGCCTGCCCGCGTTGTGCCACGCCCTGCCGTACTCGCCGCCGCCGCGCAGGTTGGCCACGGCAAGCACGCCGCCGCTCGATCCAGCCAGCCGGCGTGCAGCACCGAGAAGGACGGCGTGATCGCGATATCAAAGCCGCCGTAGCCGTAGAGCAGCACCGGGCGCTCGCCGTTCGGCTCAAGGTCGGCCCGCCTGGTCAGGAACATCGTCAGCTCGGTGCCGTCGGCCGAGGTGACTTTTACCTGCTCGACCGTGATAGCCGCCAGGTCGATCGCCGCGTCGGACGCCCGGATTCAGCGTCGTCTCGCCCGGTCGCGAGCTGGTGCGACCACAGCGAGCCCGACTCGGCGAAGGACGTCAGGCCGAAGTGCATGAGGTCGCTGTTCGCGCGGCCCGGCGATGCCCACGCCCGATCTTGCAGGCATCGGCGATCGAGGAGTAGCCGGGCAGCTCGATCTCCCTGAGCAAATGCCGTCGGCGGCATGCACGCGCAGCACCGAGTGCGCGTTGCGAAGGTAATGGCAGACAAACCTGCCGCCGATAGAAGTACGCGGCGAGCAGCGTGTCGTCCGTCTGGCCGATGATCTCGGTCCAGTGCTCCCTGGCCGGTGACTCCAGGCTGACCGACACCAAGCGCTTGCGTTCAGCCTCGAAATCGGTGATCAGGTAGAACGTCGTTCCCTCGGTCGACACCACGTCGGCGATGTAGTCGAAGTCATCGATCAGCGGCCGCGCGTCGGCCTGCGGATCGGACAGGTCGAGCACGTCGAGCCGCGACTGCGGCGCGGTCCCCTGGTTCGATGAAAGATCAGGAAGCGGCCGTCATCGCTCACAGAGGCGTCGCTTTGCCAGTTCGAGCTGGCCGGATTGGCATAGACGAACTGATCTTCGGATTGATAAGTTCCGATCGTATGAAACATGATGCGGCGCTCGCCGATCTCGGCAAGGTACTCAGCGCCCTGCGGCGGTCTCTCAGCGGCCGAGTAGTAGAAACCCGAGCCGTCTTTGCGCCACGCCGCCTCGCTGAACTTACCCCACTCGACCACGTCATCGAGGTCAGCACCGGACTCGACCGCGCGGACTCGCCACGTCTGCCAGTCCGAGCCGCTCACGCTGATCGAGTACGCGAGCAGTTTCCCGTCGCCGCTCACGTCGGCGCCGCTGACCGCGGCCGTACCGTCATCGGACAGGGCGTTCGGGTCGAGCAGGACACGGCCTCCGTCGTCGGGGGCTTCCATAACGTAAAGTACGGGCTGGTTCTGCCGCCCGTTGTTGCGGAACTGGAACCACCGGCCGCCCCGCTCGAAGGGCACGCCGTACCTGGAGTAGCTGGCGAGCTCGCTGAGCCGGGTCCTGATCTCCTCGCGCCCTTCAACCTGGCCGAGCACGCCGCGGTGACCTCGTTTTGCGCGGCGATCCAGGCGACGGTCTGGGGATCGGTCGTTGTCTCAAGCCAGCGGTAGGGGTCGGCGATCAGCTCGCCGTGGTAGTCATCAGCGTCTGGGCCAGCCCCGGTCGGCGGATAGCGCAGCATGTCGGGATAACCTCCATCGTTCGCCTGCCTGCTGATGGTAGGCGAAAGATCGGGAACCGCCGAACTTTTACGTCACCGGCGGGCTCGGCCAGGAACCGGGGGCGCTCGTTCGGTAGTTTTTTCTCAGGCGAGCACGTCATCATCCGCCCGGACACCGGAGGGTTCAGTGAGCGAGGAAGCCAAGGTCTACCAGGCCCCGCGTCAGGAGAAGCCGTGGGGGCACGAGCAGATCTTCGCTGCCGTGGACGGCAAGTACGTCGGCAAGATCATCTACGTCAACGCCGGGCAGTCCCTGAGCCTGCAGTATCACGAGCACAAAGAGGAGACGATCTCCGTCATCTCCGGCTCGGCCGATATTCAGTACGGTCCGGTCGGAGGTGAGCTGACGGACCGGCGGTTCGAGCCCGGCGACACCATCCATCTGCCGGTACGGGTCGTACACCGGATTACTGCCGTCACCGACCTGATGTTCGCCGAGGCTTCGACCGCGACCGGCGGCTGGCGCGAAGACGTTGTCCGCCTTGAGGACAAGTACGGCCGGGCCGGTACTAGCGCCCCCTGACGTCGATGCCGTCAGTGCCGTGGACGCTGAGCGTGTAGTCCGAGGCGGCCGACAGCGTCGCGGCGTAGCCGGGCTCGACGGCGCACAGGTACCGCTTGGCGGCGACGTGCAGCCTGACCGGCTCGGTGACCGCCGGCCCGAACCACTGCGCTAGCCACGCCGCGCCCGTATCGCTGTGCCGGTTGTCGGTGCCGGCCATCAGCTGATGCCCGGAGACCGCGCCGGCGACGCCCGTGAAATGGCCGACGTCGTGCAGGAGCGCGGCGGCGACCAGCGGCGGCGCGGCCCCGTCGCCGGCCGCCAGCGCCGCGGCCTGCAGCATGTGCGCGGCTTGGCTGACCTCTTCGCCGAGGTACTCAGACGCGCCTTCACCGTCGAACAAGCCGGCGATGAGCGTGACCGGTTCAGTGGTCCGCGGCTGGCTTTTCATCTCGGGCGAGCTCCCTTCCTGCGCGCTCAGGCCTGGCGCTCGAGCTGGAGCACGACCTTGTCTTCGATGGCACGATAGCCCAGCTTGAGGTACAGCGAGTTGCTCACGGGATTCGCCAGGTCGGTGAAGAGCAGCACCGAGCTCGCGCCTCGGTCGATCGCGAGCTTCGTGGCGGCGGCGGTCGCCGCGCCGCCGTAGCCGCGATTGCGGTAGATGGCCGGCGTGTACACCTGGTTGATCCTGGCTACGCCGAGGATGGCATCGGTGCACGTGGCCATGGCAACGGGCACGCCGTCGCGTTCCCAGAGCACGAGCCGTCCCGTGTCCAGCCTGGCATCTCTGGTCCGGTTCGGCCCGGCATGCTGCCCGGTCTCCACGGCGAACGCCTCGTCCCAGGAACTGACCGTGTCCGCGTCGGCCTGGGTGGCTACCCTCGCGGCGCCGCCGGGCATCGGGTCCGGCTCGGCGAGCTCGCCGAGCCGGTAGAGCCTGTGCCGCATGTAGATGCGAGAACCAAGGCCAGTGAGCGCGGACCAGGCCGCGGCGAAGCCGATCGCGTCCTCCTCGCCGCCGTTGACAGAGGTGAGGCCAGCCGCGTGGCGTGGTGCGAGGATCGCGGCCAGCCCGGCGGCCGAGTCGCCAGGAAGCTCGGTGACCTGCATCGGGTGCGGCGGGGTCTGAAGCGCGGCGGCCCGTACCTCGCCGCCCGGCTCCGTAGTCCAGGTGGCGAGCACGGGCGGCTCATCGCCGTACGCGGCCGGGCCATGCCTGACCAGGCTGTCGAGCACGGTCGCGAGCACGGTGTAGCGCTCGGGCTGAGCGCTGAGCAGGGCTTGAACCGTGCCAGCGAATTCGGCTATGTCAGCTGTGAGCGTCCAGGCCATGAGCCATGGTGGCCGATGAGCACCGGCGGCCGCACCTGGTTTTACTGGCGCGGGAGATTGCCCCGTGCTGTACGAATCGGCACGCCGCTGGCGCGTTCGTTGATAGCGTCGCCTTCGTCGTAACACCGGCCGGACAAGGAGACATGGTGAAGGGCTTCAGGACGTTCTTGCTGCGCGGGAACCTGGTCGACCTCGCGATAGCCGTGGTGGTCGGCGTCGCGTTCAACAACGTGGTTCAGGGGCTGGTCAAGGGCATCATCTCGCCGCTGATCTCGGCTATCGTCCAGGAGCCCGACGTCAGCCACTTCACTTTCACGATCGGCGCGGCCACGTTCCCCTATGGCCTGTTCCTCAACGCGCTGATCTCGTTCCTGCTGATCTCGGTGGTGGTGTACTTCCTGATCGTCGCGCCGGTCTCCAAGGTGCTCGCGATCTTCGACCGGAAGAAGGCCGCGACCGAGCGCGAGTGCCCGGAGTGCCTGAGCCAGATCCCGATCGGCGCCAAGCGCTGCATGTACTGCACCGCCATGGTGCCCCCGGTGGCTATACCAAGCATCCCGCCCGCCGCTGCGGCTTCGGCCCCCGCCACCCAGTACAGCTAACCCCCCGTCCCGGCCAGGCCGGCCAGGCCGGCCGGGTCGGCTGGAGTCCAGATGTAAGGCGTGGTGATGGCCAGCCGGGTGAAGCCGACCTTCTCGAGGATCGGCCTGCTGTCCTGCGACGCGTCAACGGTGAGGTACTTGTAACCGCGACGGGCCGCGAGTTCCGCCCGGTAGCGCACCAGCGCCCGGTAGATACCGCGGCGGCGCCACTGGGGCAGCGTGCCGCCGCCCCACAAGCCGGCGAACTCGGTGCCCGGCAGGAATTCGATCCTGGCCGCGCACACCGGCTCGTCTCCCGCCATCGCCAGCACGACGCCGATGACGTCGGGCGCGGCGGTGAGCTGCGCGCGGATCGACTCGCTCAGTTCTGCCCGGTCTTCGTCGAAGACGCGCTCCTGCACCGCCCTCATCAGGTCGATCCCGGCCGCGTCGGTAACGTCGCGCGCGACCACGCCGTCCGGTAGCTCCGCCGATCGGAGGGCATCGATGATCTGCCCGACCTCACCGACGACGAACGACTCTGGCTCCTGCGCCACGAAGCCCGCCGCGACCAGCCGGTCAGCGAGATCGGCCGGGCGATCGTAATCGAAGACCTTCCACTCGAACGTCCTGCCGCGATCGCCGAAGAACCGGACCTGCTCGGCGATCACCGCGTCGGCGTTCGCCTCGTCGAGGTCAGACCAGACGATTCCCGAGCCGTCCTGGCCTGCCGGCGCCACCCGCCTGACCACGATCCCGTCAGCCTCAAACGCCACCCCCGTGCCATCGGGCGACGTGGCCTGGCGTACCTGCGCGTTATAGGCGGTCAGCACCGCGTCATGGTCCATAGCGCGAAGGTCATCACGCCTGGCCGACCCGGCGCAACCCCATCGGCTGGACGTTGCCCGGCCCGGCGGCTGGACGAGCCTTCTCAGGTAGCTGGCTGACCGGCGTCGGGCACGCTGCCAGGGCGCTTGGTCCTCGATAGTCTCGGTATCTGGTAGCCGCGCGCCGCCTTGCCCCGCCTGGAGCCGCCGGACGACAGCTCCTGGCTCCCCGGTACAGGCGCGTCATCGCCATGGTCGTCGCAGTCCCGGTCATCGCCCGCTGACTCCGGTGCCGCGGCAGCGGGCGGGATGTACGCCCCGGACGCGACTTCGGGCCTGGGCGGGCTTGGCAGGGGGTCGAGCACGTCCGTCGCGAGGATGCGGGGAAAGACGAGGTCTTGGGTGACCTCACCGTTCCCGTACCGGTAGTCGGTGAGCGCGGCCCTGATCCTGGCCTCCGCCTCGGCTCTGGCCGCCGAAGCCGCCTGCGCCAGCGATCCCATTCGCGCATTGCCGTCCGCGGTTAGCTCGTCATCCGCCTCGCTCGCGTCCGCCAGCGGATCGTCACCGCGACGCTCCGGACTGCCGGGTTCGAGGTCGCCAGCGGTAACTCCTGGCGGGGCGCCGGCGTCCGATGCGTCATCGCCCGACCCTGGCGCGCAGCCATCCGCCCGCTCCCTGGCAGTCGCAGCCGCAGCCGCGGCCTCAGCCATAGCCGCCGCGGCCTGGCGGAAGACAGGCTCATCGCATTCGGCGATGTCGCCCGGGTCCGCTGATAGCTCGGCCGCCAGGTCGAACAGCGATCCCGGCAAGCCTGGCTGCGGCAGGTCTGCCTGAGGCTCTTCCGCTCCGGCCGCCGCTGCCTGCCTTGGCACCAGCAACGGCCCGAACCGGGATTCTGGTTTCCATGCCGACGGCACCTCGCGCGCACCCTGCAAGGTCGCGACAGCCGCGTAGACCGGGCCGACGCAGTCGTGGCGCTCAAGCAAGGCGGCTAGCTGTTCGGCGTCCTCCGCCGCGAGGCCGAAGACCACACGCGGCTGTCCCCATGGCTCCTCGAGCGAATAGCCCACGTAACTGGAGACCGTCGGAATCGGGTCCGCTGCAAGGCCGTGCACGACACGCCATCGATGCCACGCCCCCTCAAGTGCCGCCGCCGCTAGCTGAGCCCTGACGACCAAATCTGGATCCCGCATGGCGGTACCTCCCTCACCGCGACGGCACGCGTCCACCATGTAGCGGACCCCCAGGCGTGGCACGTCGCACCCGTCCCCTGTCGTGATTCCACGCCGTGCGCTGCGCCGCGATGGCGCACAGACATCCGCAGACGTTCTCGGTGCCGCCGCGTAGGCGGGGCTGCGGCACCGCGACAAGTATGGTCCGGCGGCAGCTTCTAGCAGGCGTGATTACTCAAAGTGGCGAGACAACTGCGATGAGCGATGAGACTGGCGGCGGTAGTTGCGCCAATGTCCGATGTTGCGCGGCCGATGTCGACCCTGACCGGATTTCATGCGGATGAGAGAGCCATTCCTGGCCGCAGAAACTCCGCCGTTCTCCGGCGCCCGCCGCCGACGGCCATTGCCCCCGTAATAGTTTTATGGTGGATCGGCTCCGGCGACATAGTTTGTCGCCCACCCAGAGCTCCACCGCTCTGCGCTTTACGGCTCCCCGTGCCGCAGCACTACCGGCTGCGAACACCCAGCACCTGTGCCAGTAAAACGCACGCGATAGTACTGAGTTAGTGCGCGGCTGTCGCCGCCGGAGCCGACCCCCCTGTTTGTCGCGCTAAAGTGTTGCGCCCGCCCCCGCGGTCCGGACGCCAGGCTAAGACCAGAAGCTACTCTGAGCGCTGCTGCGGGATGCCCGCAAGCAGGGCACGAACCTCTGTCTCACGGTAGCGACGATGGCCCCCAAGCGTCCTGATGGACGTTAGCTTTCCAGCCTTCGCCCAACGGGTGACCGTCTTAGGGTCGACCCTGAACATGGTTGCCACCTCGGCTGGCGTAAGCAGTGGCTCAGCCTCTGGGGTACGTGCAGACATTTTGACGGCCTCTCCTCCTGGACCCAAATTGCGATCCTGCGTCTGTTGTATTTCCTGGCTCCATTCGGAGCCTGCCGTGGATGTCCTATATGGTCTACTGTTACCATATTGCCATCACCAGCGGTGACAAAGCGACCACCAGGAGCAGAAGTTTTTGAACGTGTCCCCGTTGCCCCCGTTGATCTGAGTCACGTTGCGTGATCCTACAGACACGCACCGTCGCAACGGGCGGATTCGGAAAAGTCATGTCCGCCTCCTGCTGACTACTGGCCGTAGCCGTTCCGGTGATCTCGAACTGGTCAGGCAGGCTTAAGGGAGTGCTGTCCGGCGATCGGATAGCGCTCAGGCGCAGGTCTGCCCGCCCGGTCCTGTATGAATGGGAGCCTGAAGCTCTCAGACTCGATCGCCGCTCACCTCCCTGTGACCGGAGGTTACGCACCGTAATAACGCGCGGGCGCCCTGCCGGTCGGTGCGCGTGCCGTCGCGATACCCCCCTGGTAGCGGACTGACCCGACGCCCGTCAGAAACTATCGGCACCGCCGGGATAATCCTCCGCAGTTCTACGGCATGCTCTCTCACGAGGTATTTGCCCCCGCACCGGCTGCTTCATGCATTGCGTGTCAGCAATACTGCGATGACGCGGCATAGTCTTGGATAGCAGATCCCTGGTCAACGAGGACACAGGGAATGAGGACCGGGAGTTGCTGCCATGGTAACTATGCGTGAAGGTCATGCGGATGGGGTAAGCGCGTTCCGGGCAGCGGATAAGGCTGCCGATCCGACGAGCAGCGTCTTGAGCGACGCGTCCCACGAACAGGTCGTATTCTGCCGGGACTCGGCGAGCGGCCTGCGCGCGATCATCGCGATCTACTCGACCGAACTCGGGCCCGGCACTCGGCGGTACGCGGTTCTACCCCTACGCCACTGAGGAAGGGGCACTCGCCGACGTCCTGAAGCTCTCGCGGGCGATGGCCTACAAGAACGCTCTCGCGGGTCTCGACCTGGGCGGCGGCAAGGCCGTCATCATCGGCGACCCGGGCGAACTCAAGTCTGAGGCACTGCTGCGCGCCTACGGGCGATTCGTGCAGTCGCTCAGCGGCCGGTACATCACCGCCTGCGACGTGGGCACCAACAGCACCGACATGGACCTGGTGGCGCGAGAGTGCCAGTACGTCGTCGGCCGGACGGAGCCACACGGCGGAGCCGGCGATTCGTCTGTGCTGACCGCGTTCGGCGTCTTTCAGGGCATGCGCGGTGCCGCGGAGCACATCTGGGGCTCACCTAGCCTGGCCGGCCGCGTCGTGGCGGTCGAGGGAGTCGGCAAAGTAGGCAGCCACCTAGTCGGGCGCCTGCTCGATGACGGCGCGAAGGTGATCATCTATGACGTCAGCGACGCCGCCGTGCGAGCCACGGTAACGGCTCATCCCGAGGTCACCGCTGTCACCAGCCGCAAGGAACTGGTCACGGGCGACATCGACGTCTACGCGCCGTGCGCGCTCGGCGGCGCGCTCGATGACGACACCGTGGGGATGCTACGCGCGCGCCTGGTCTGCGGAGGCGCCAACAACCAGCTAGCCCATCCCGGTATCGAGAAACTACTGGCCGAGCAGGGGATCTTGTACGCGCCCGACTATCTCGTGAACTCGGGCGGAGTGATCCAGGTCGCCGACGAGCTCCGCGGATTTAACTTCGAGCGAGCGAAGCTGCGGGCCGCCGAGATCTTCGGTACCACCAAGCAAATCCTGGCCATCGCTGACGAGGACGGGCTGCCTCCAGCCGCGGCAGCGGACCGCCTCGCGGAGCGCCGGATATCGGAAATAGGCAGACTCAAGCGCATCTGGCTGGCAGGCTGACTGGGCCGACCGGGCCGTTCACCGGGCCTCAGGCGCGTCCGGCCGATACCGCCGGAAGCGCGAGCCGCCCAAAACAGGTACGGTTGTCTATGTACGAAGGCACTAGCCATGCTGCGGGCCATGCGTTGGAACTGCAGCGGGCGGTCTGACGCGCGACAAATCCGGCTAACCACCGGATCGAAGATTCAGCAGGCATCAACGCGATGACCAGGAACCTGACAGGTTCCGTACGTTCGAGGGGGTCGAGCCAATGGGGCGCGGCCGAGCCAAGGCCAAGCAGGTGAAGGTGGCACGCCAGCTGAAATACAGCGGTGGCGGCACTGACCTTGACCGACTGCGGGCAGAGCTGGGCGTCAGCATGGATCAGCGGGAAACCGGCGGGCACGACGCATTTGCAGATGGCGGCGACCGCTATGGATCCGACGACGACGATGCTGACGATGATCTTTACGAAGACGAAGACGAGGACGACCCCGACGACAGCTGAGCCGGGCTAGCCAGCTCGGCCAGCCCGCGCGCACCCCAGGGATGCCAGCAAAGGGATGCCAGCAGAGGTAAGTCGAATACGTGCGGAATCTTCGACGATGTCATTTCCAGGGCCGGTTTGGCTTGCCCGCAAGGTGCGTCCCGTCGCGCTCAAGGCGATGACGGGCGGGATCTGGCGGGCGAAAACAGCGGCAGGTAGCTCGTTAGGTCGGCTCTGGGACCGCTTGCCCTGACCGCGTGGCTCGCTATGGCGTCCGCCCAGGCGGTTCGCCCTGCGGCGAGCCGTATCCAGGTCAGGCTGTCGGTCTCTACCACGTTGGGCGGAGTGCCGCGAGTATGCCGCGGGCCTTCGACTGCCTGGACGGCGGCGAAGGGCGGGACGCGCACCTCGACCGCCTTTCCCGGCACACTGGCTGCCAGCAGGTCAAGCGTGTAGATCACGGCGCCCCGCAGAGCCTCCCGCTGCGGTTCAAGGCCCGCGTCGATGGCAGCGATGACGGCGTTCGCGCACGCCGCGCCGAGCACGCCGATATCCAGCCCGCCGAAATCTAGCGCGCCGGGGTCTTGTCGACTGAGGTCCTGCGGGCCGCGCCCAGGCCCCAGTCCGAGAGCGTCACGCTGCGCGGTGACGGCGGCGAGCAGGCGCTGCGGGTCGAGTCGTCGTGGGGGCATCGCCATGACGCTAGCGGGTCGCACGCCTGCCGAGTACTGCCGGGCTCGGAGGGTCGCCACCAATCCTGCCGCGAATTGCCTGACTGACGCGATAATCTCGCGCTATGCCGGGTCCGCCCACTTCACCCACTAATCGCGGGGGGGTTCGGGGGGTCGTCCCCCCAGGCCAGCACGGCCGCGGGGGGATTCGGGGGGTCGTCCCCCCAGGCCAGCACGGCCGCGGGGGGGTTCGGGGAGTCGTCCCCCCAGGCCACAGGCCGCGGCATCGCACCAAAGGATCATGGGCTCCGCGGCTCGCGGGCGTCGCAGTCGTCGTGGTGCTCGCTGGTGGCGCGCTAGGAGTGCTTCTCGGTACCTCGCACGCCAGCCACCCGGTCACCCGCGGCCACCGACATCATCGGTCCGCGTCAGTGAAGGTCGTGAGTGTCCAGACCGTCGGGGTGATCGACTTCGGCCCCGACGACGACGGCGATCCCTGGCAGCATGATCCCGACGATCATCCGCTGATGCTGCTGAAAAAAGGCCAGATCATAGTGTTCGTACCCATACCGCCCAAGGAGATTTCCGGCGGTACGCCGGAGTGGACCGCCAATCAGGTGAGTGACGGCAGCGAGATCTTCATCTACGTGCCGACCGGCCAGTGCCTCAGCGCGGCGGGCGGGGCAGGGCTTGAGCTCAGGCACTGCGATCTCGGGCGCGCCCAGCGCTGGCATCAGCTGCGCTCCAGGATTGTGCTCAGCCAGGCGATCGCCCAGTACGCGAACGTGCGGACCGGCAAGTGCCTGACCGCCATGCGTCACCCAGGACCGGCCACGCTAACCCGATGCGGCGACGCCCGTACAAGGACACAGGAGATCGCTTTCTGGTGGAGCGCCTGATCGGCAGCTTGGCGACCACTGAGTCAGTCACCAGATCGCGACATCCAGCCCTACGGGAGGGTTCTCGTCCTTACCGGGGAGGGTTTCCGGGTTCCTGAAGGAGCGTTGTCGCATGAAGGAGGGTTGTCGTCGTATAGCCCGGGTCAACTCTCCTAGATGCGGAAACCCTCCTGCACGAACCCGAAAACCCTCCTGCGAGAGCAGCCTCACCCCGAAAGAGCCACACCCATGTGGCTTTGGTGGGGCTCGGGCGGAGCGAGGGCTGACCGGCACCCGGGCCGGTGAGCCCTGCCGGAGGACCGCCCCGTACGGCGGATCGCGGTACGGCGGATCGCGGGTACTGCGGATCGCGGGTACGGGGGCTAGCCGGCGTCCTTGAGCGCCCAGTAGCCCAGATTCGCCAGCGGCGCGTCGTCCCGCAACTCGATCCGCTTGCGCAACTGGACGACCGTGCCCTGACCGGGCCCGCTTCGCAGGCTGACATCGTCCACGCAAGCCCGCATGATCGCCAGGCCCCGGCCGGACTCAGGCAGTTGCTGGACATCGGTGCCCCGCACTGCTGCCTTACGGCCCCGCAGAGGAACCGGCCGGACGGGAGGACGCCGCAGATGCGCGCGCCGGGCGATGCGCAACTGGTCGGACTCAATGCCGCGGCCGTTGTCCAGCACCTGCAGGACGCACCTGTTCTTGCCGACCTTGACGACTACCTCATACTTGCGGCCTGGTCCCGCGTGCCTCAGCACGTTCGTGCACGCCTCGGTCACGGCCAGGAGCAGGTCAGCAACGGAACTCTCATCTACTCCCAGGCGACTCAAGGTCTCGCCGAGCACCCGACGCATGACCGGAATACTGAGCGTTTCGCGCGGAAAGACCAGGCAGAACCGGACATCCCTGGCCAGCCCCTGTGAGTGCAACACTCGCGTCCGCATTCGCTCCTCTGTTCCCCGAGGTTCGCGATCTACTCTGATCACATTGTGAGCGTTTCCAGCGCCGGGCCTTGGTAATCATGAATTCGGGCGATCTTCGGACGAACAGTAGCGTTCCCCCAGTTCAACAGACGAGAACTGGCGGCTGGCCGGGAGCTGACACACCCTGCCAGGCTTGACAATTGCCCGGTCCACACCGCCGTCGCGGCCGGCGGGATGCCGCGCAAGGAGGTTAGCGGCCAAGCTTTTCGGGAAGCAGCGCGCCCGTGCGGTACACCGCGAGCTGGTTTCGGCCAGCATGGCACTTGACCAAGCACGCGCCTTGCCGAGTACTGTCACTGCGGGACATACGATGACTGGCCAGCCGCCGGCCCCGTGCTGCTAACACAGTGCTACCAACACAGTGCAACCAGCACGGCACGGCGGGCGACATGAGCATGCAAGGAGTGGCACGTGGCCGTCAAAGCTGCCGGGCGAGCTGCCTCCCGAACTCGCGATCAAGGACCTGACAGCAAACCAGAGCTCATCCAGCTGCTGACGCCTGAGGGCGAGCGGGTCGAGCATCCTGATTACCCGCTTGACCTGTCGGCCGATGAGATCAAGGGGCTGTACCGCGATCTCGTGCTGGTTCGCAGGATCGATTTCGAGGCGATCGCGCTGCAACGCCAGGGCGAGCTCGGGATCTGGGCCTCGCTGCTCGGCCAGGAGGCCGCCCAGGTCGGCTCAGGCCGGGCGCTCGGGCCGCGTGACATGGCCTTTCCTACCTACCGAGAACATGGCGTCGCGTGGTGCCGTGGCCTCGACCCTGCCAGTCTGCTCGAGTTGTACCGCGGCGTCAGCCATGGCGGGTGGGACCCTAAGGCACATAATTTCCATCTCTATACGATCGTGATCGGCGCCCAGACGCTGCACGCGACCGGCTATGCGATGGGCATCCAGCGCGATGGCGCCGTCGGCGAGGACGGCGAGGCGGTGATCGCGTACTTTGGCGACGGTGCCACCAGCCAGGGCGACGTGAACGAGGCGTTCATCTTTGCGTCGGTGAACAACGCGCCGGTCGTGTTCTTCTGCCAGAACAACCAGTGGGCCATCTCGGAGCCGCTTGAGCGCCAGACGAAAATCCCGCTCTACCGGCGGGCGGCAGGCTTCGGGTTTCCTGGCCTGCGGGTGGACGGCAATGACGTGTTCGCCTGCCTCGCCGTCACGCGGGCGGCGATGCAAGCGGCAAGGGAAGGCCAGGGCCCGACGCTGATCGAGGCTTTCACCTACCGGATGGGCGCGCACACGACGACCGATGATCCGACCAGGTACCGCCTGTCGGCCGAACTGGAGTCGTGGAAGCTCAAGGACCCGATCGAGCGGGTCAAGCAGTACCTGATCCGGTCTGGCCTGGCGGAGGAGAGCTTCTTCACGGCCATCAGCGCCGAAGCCGACGAGGTCGGCACGAGGGTGCGGAAATCCTGCCTGGAGATGCCTGATCCCGATCCGCTCTCGATGTTCGACAACGTCTACGTCGACGACAACGCGCTGCTGGCGCAAGAGCGAGCCCAGCTCGCCGATTACATCAGCTCCTTCGTCGAGGAGGACGCGCGATGACCTCGCTGACGCTTTCCAGGGCACTGAATGAGGGCCTGCGCAAGGCCATGGAGAACGACCCCAAAGTGCTGATCATGGGCGAGGACGTCGGCAAGCTCGGCGGGGTGTTCCGCGTCACCGACGGTCTCCAGAAAGACTTCGGCGAGGATCGGGTGATCGACACCCCGCTCGCCGAGTCGGGCATCATCGGCACCGCGATCGGGCTCGCGCTTCGCGGCTACCGGCCCGTGTGCGAGATCCAGTTCGACGGGTTCGTCTTCCCCGCTTTCGACCAGATCGTGTCGCAGCTGGCCAAGATGGCCTTCCGGTCACGCGGCAGCGTCAGGCTGCCGGTGACCGTGCGCATACCGTTCGGCGGCGGCATCGGCGCGGTTGAGCATCACAGCGAGTCGCCGGAGGTGCTGTTCGTCCATGCGGCCGGACTGCGCGTCGTGTCCTGCGGCGATCCCGCCGACGCCTACGCGATGATCCAGCAGGCGATCAGCTGCGATGACCCGGTCATCTTCTTCGAGCCCAAGCGGCGGTACTGGGACAAGACCGAAGTCGACCTGGCCGGCGGAGTCGCCGCCGCTCCCGCGCTGACCCAGTCCAGGACGCTAGTCAGCGGCAGCGACCTGACCCTGCTGTGCTACGGCCCGATGGTCAGGACGTGCGCCGAGGTCGCGACGGCCGCGGCTGAGGAGGGACGCTCCGTCGAGGTCATCGACCTGCGGTCGCTCTCGCCGCTTGACCTGCCGGCGATCTTTGAATCGGTGCGCAAGACCGGCCGCTGCGTCGTCGTGCACGAGGCACCGGTCACGGCCGGCCTCGGGGCCGAGATCGCTGCCAGGATCACCCAGGAATGCTTCTACTCGCTTGAGGCCCCCGTGCTGAGAGTTGGCGGCTACTCCGTCCCTTACCCGCCGTCCAGGATCGAGGAGCACTTCCTGCCCGACCTGGACCGGATTCTCGATGCTGTCGACCGGTCGTTCGCTTACTGAGAGGGCCCCATGTCAGAGCTGAAGAATTTCAAGCTCCCCGACGTCGGCGAGGGCCTGACCGAGGCGGACATCGTCAGGTGGCACGTGCAGCCGGGCGACCAGATCAGCATCAACCAGATCATCGTCGAGATCGAGACGGCCAAGGCGGTCGTCGAGCTGCCGAGCCCCTACGCCGGCGTCGTCGCTGACCTGCTGGTCCCCGAGGGGGCCACCGCCGATGTGGGCACCCCGATCATCACGGTCCAGGTCGGCGGGGGGAATGGCGCCGCTCCGGCGGCTCCCCCGGCGGCGACGGCGGCCGCGCCCGAGCCGATAGCGGACGCGCCTGCCGAGGGCGCGGTCGAGCCAGGCATCATCGGCAGCCCCGCGCCCAAAGCCGAGCGACAGGCAGTGCTTGTCGGATACGGAGTCAAGCTCGGCACCACAGCTAGACGGCAGAGGAAGCAAGCGTCCTCGGCCGGTCAGTCTGCCGCAGGCCAGTCGGCCGCGCCCGCACCCGCGCCCTCCGCCCCGGTGCGGATCGCGCCAGGCCGGGTTGCCTCGGTGCCCCGCATTCCGGCCGCGCCAGCCCCGGCCGGCCGGGCGGGCGTGCTGGCCAAGCCGCCTGTGCGCAAGCTGGCCAAGGACCTCGGGGTCGACCTGACGGCGCTGGCCGGCACCGGCAAGGACGGGGTCATCACCAGGGATGACGTCCAGGCCGCGGCGGATGGCCCGGCACTGGGCGCCGCTGCCGGGGCGGGAGCGCTGGCAGCGGCGATGCCACGTGAGGAGCGCATCCCCATCCGGGGCGTGCGCAAGCACATGGCGGCCGCGATGATGGCGAGCGCCTTTACCGCGCCGCACGTCACCGAGTTCCTGCAGATCGACATGACCGCCACGATGGAGGCGGCGGCGCGCCTTCGGCAGCTTCCTGACTTTGACGGCGTCCGGGTGTCACCGCTGCTGCTCGTGGCCAAGGCCCTGATCATCGCGGTCGGCAGGCATCCGATGGTGAACTCGTCCTGGGATGAGGCCGCGCAGGAGATCGTCGTGCGCCACTACGTCAACCTGGGTATCGCCGCGGCCACCGAACGCGGCCTGGTCGTGCCCACGGTCAAGGACGCGCACGCCATGTCGCTGCCGCAGCTTGGCCAGGCGATCACCGACCTGGCCGAGAAGGCAAGGGCAGGCAAGTCATCGCCGGCCGACCTGAGCGGCGGCACGATCACGATCACCAACGTGGGCGTCTTCGGCGTCGATACCGGGACGCCGATCATCACCCCTGGTGAGGCCGCGATCCTGGCGTTCGGCCGGGTCAAGGACGCCCCGTGGGTATATGAAGGGCAACTGGCCGTGCGCAAGGTGTGCACGCTGTCGCTGTCGTTCGACCACAGGATCATCGACGGCGAACTGGGCTCGGCTCTGCTGCGAGACGTGGGCGACATGCTCACCGACCCGCTGCACATGCTGGCGTGGTCGTAGCACTGCTGAGCGCTGACGACGATCGGAGCATCCATGATCAGGCACGTCGTGGTACTCACCTGGCTGCCGGAGACAACCGACGAGCAGAAGCAGCGGGTTGTGACCGAGCTTGCCGCGCTCCCCGGGCTCATCCCCCAGGTGCGCGACTACAAGTTCGGCGCCGACCACGGCATCGGCGCGGGCAACGCCGACTTCGCCCTCATCGCTGACTTCGACGACCTCGCCGCTTACCAGGTGTACCGGGACCATCCGGCGCACCAGCAAGTGCTAGCCGAGACGATGAGGCCGATCATGGCCACGCGGGCGGCCGTGCAGATCGAGATCTGACGCGGCCGCCCGAACGCCGCCTTGGCCCCGGCGGTCAGAAGGCCGCTTCCGGCAGGTCCATCAGGTCGCTGGTGGCGGTTCTCGACGATCTCGCGCTCGGCGGCCAGCCTGGGCAGCACGGTCTCCGCGAAGAATCCGCGCCGCGGCTACCTTGCCCGTGTAGAACGCGGTGTCGTCATGGCGGCCCGGGCCGCCGGAGCGGGCCGCGCCACCATCGAGCGCGGCCAGGGCCACCTCGGCCTGCCTGACGAGCAGCCAGCCGATAATGAGGTCGCCGAGCGCCAGCAGCAGCCGGGTGGTATTCAGCCCGATCTTGTTGATCTCGCCCGGCTGGCCGATGCTCGCGCCGTAGTAGCCGTGCATCCCGTTGACGATCGCCTCGACATTGTCAGTCGCCCTGGCGACAGCGCCGCGCGCTCCCTCTTGAGCCGGCCGTTGCCCTCCTCCGCGGCCGCGGTCGCCCTGATCTGGCGGAGCAGGTATTCCAAGCGCCTGGCCCTGATTCCGCACGATCTTGCGGAAGTACAAGTCCATGCCCTGGATCGCGGTCGTGCCCTCGTACAGGCTGTCGATCTTGGCGTCCCTGATGTACTGCTCAAGCGGGTAGTCCTGCAGGTATCCGGACCCGCCGAAGGTCTGCAGCGCGACAGGCGAGCATCTCGTACGCCCGCTCGGACCCGACGCCCTTGACCAGGGGGAGCAGCAGGTCGTTCATGCGCGATCGCCTGCTCGTCGTGGCCGCCTGCGCGCCTGGGCCAGCTGCTCGGCGTCCTGGAAGGTCGCGGTGTACATGCACGAGCGCGCGCATGCCCTCCGCGTACGCCTTCTGCAGCATCAGGAGCCGCCGCACGTCGGGGTGATGGATGATCGTGACGCGCGGCGCGGTCTTTCGCCAGCTGGGAAGCTCACCGCCCTGCACCCGCTCCTTGGCATAGGCGAGCGCGTTGAGGTAGCCGGTCGACAAGGTCGCGATCGCCTTGGTGCCGACCATCATCCGCGCGTACTCGATGATCATGAACATCTGCCTGATGCCGTCGTGCACGCCGCCGATCAGCGTGCCGACGGCCGGGTGCTCGGCGCCGAAGGTCAGCTCGCAGGTGGTCGAGACCTTCAGGCCCATCTTGTGCTCGACGTTGGTGGCGTAGACGCCGTTGCGCTCGCCAAGCTGGCCGTCGGCGCCCGCCAGGTACTTCGGGACCAGGAACATCGACAGCCCCTTGGTGCCCGGGCCAGCGCCCTGCTGGCCGGGCCAGCACGAAGTGGAAGATATTCTCCGCGAGGTCGTGCTCGCCGCCCGTGATGAACCGCTTGACGCCCTCGATGTGCCAGGTGCCGTCGGGCTGCTCGATGGCCTTGGTACGGCCCGCGCCGACGTCGGACCCGGCATCGGGCTCGGTCAGCACCATCGTCGCCGTCCACTTGCGCTCGACCGCCTGCCTGGCGAACTCGCGCTGCTGCGGCGTGCCGATCTAGCCACAGCGCCTTGGCGAAGGCGGCGCCGCTTGCGTACATCCAGATGGCCGGGTTCGCGCCCAGGATCAGCTCAGCCACGCCCCACCACAGCGACCGGGGCACGTGCGCTGCCGCCAAGCTCGGCCGGCAGCTCGAGCCTGTACCACTCGGCGTCCATGAAGGCGCGTGAACGACCTCGCGAAGGACTCCGGCATCCGCACCGCGTGCGTCGCCGGGTCGAAGACCGGCGGATTGCGGTCACCGTCAGTGAACGACTCCGCGATCGGCCCGGTCGCCAGCCGCTCGACCTCGTCGAGAATCCTCCTGCGCTGTCTCCTCGTCGAGCTCATCGTGCGGAGCCGACCCAAGCAGCCGCTGCCGCCCGAACACTTCGAAGAGGTTGAACTCGATGTCACGCAGGTTGCTCTTGAAGTGAGTCATGTCCCGTCCGCATCTCGCGCAGCATGTGGTTACTGATCAGTAACATCAGTTTACTACTCACCGGTAACCACCGGAAGAGCTCAGTCGGGAACCCGGTGCCGAATAGCTGCCGAGCGGCAGGATATTGACTGCGCGGGCGATCACGAGAAGGCCGAGCACGAGCGAGATGGCCGACTGGATGAGCATCGTCAGCTTGGCCCAGCGGGCGAAGGGCAGCACGTCGGTGGGGCTGAACGCGGTCGCGTTGGTGAAGGAGAAGTACAGGTAGTCGACAAACTCGGCCCCCAGCCAGGGCGGCGTCAGCTCAGGCTCGCTCATCTGCGTGAACAGCAAGTCAGGTACTCCCAGGTACCCTGCAGCCTGGCCACCGGGCCGCCGCGGTCGAACTCCCAGTACCAGAGCGCGAACGCGATCACGTTCGTGCCCCAGATCGCCGCGCCGGACAAGAACAGGTCCGATCGCCGCGTGCTGCGGCGCACTGTGCGGAGCTGGTTCGTCACGATCTCGTGCACCAGGAACACCGCTGAGGCCGTGTTCGACGCTGTGATCAGGAAGATCAGGGTAGATGCTCGCGGTCCTGATCGGCCGTCGACATCCGCTCGATCCTGATCGGGTTGGCCGCGAACAAGATAATGATCAGCAGCGAGCCCTCCAGGGCGAACAGCACGTAGTGCAGCCACAGCGGGCGCAGCGCCAGCGCGCGGGCAGCAGGCGCTGCAGCACGATCGCCAAAATCACGGCCAGCGAGACCGGCCAGCGCGGCTCGGGCCGGTCCTGGCGGTGCAGCCTGCACATCCCGCCGGCCTGCAGCCGGTTCGCCGCGTGCAGCAGGTGCAGCATCTCGGTGCGCCACGCGACGTCCTGGTGCCCGTCGGCAGGCTTCTGGCTCAGCAGGTGGTGCAGCCGATGATGCACCTCCTGGTCAGCGGCCTGCTCTGCCCCTGGGTCTAGCCCGGGACCGGTCAGGTGCTCAACGTGCTCGGCGTACTCGGCGAATTCGGCCCGCTCGGCGACTTCGGCTACTTCAGCGAACTCGGCGAATTCGGCGTGCTCAGCGTTCTCGGCGTGCTCGGCCCGCTCAGCGTTCTCGGCGTGCTCGGCCCGCTCAGCGAATTCGGCGCGGCCGGCTTCGTTGCCGGAGGTGCCATGGAATTCGACGTCGCCGGCCCTTGCCCCGGCTGGTCCTGGCCGGTGGATGTTGCTGACTCATCGTCCCATTGTGGCGTTCTGACCGTTCCGCAGAGCTGATTCTCGATCTACAGTGTCGGCATCGGCACGACTTGCCCTCAGACGTGAGGTGAACGATGGCGCTTGCCCTCACCCCCGAGCACCTGGAACTCGCGGCTGCCGTGCGGGGATGGTCGACCCGGCATTGCCCGGCCACGGTGATCCGCGCGGCGGCGGATAGCACTGACGCCGGAGCGTCCGCTACGCCGCGGACCTCGCCCCCGCGCTCGCGGAGCAGGGACTGTTCGGGTTGCACGTGCCTGAATCGGACGGCGGGCAGGGCTTCGGCCTGCCCGAACTCGCCGTCGCCACAGAGGAACTCGGCCGGGCACTGCTGCCGGGCGCGTTCGTGCCGACCGTGCTGGCCTCGGCGGTGCTCGCGGCCGCGGGCGGCCCGGCGTCGCTGCTCGTGCCGAAGCTCGCTGACGGTTCCCTCACCGGCACGGTGGTGCTGTCTCGCGGGCTCACCGGGGATCGCCCGGCGCAGGCCAGGCAGCGGAGCGCTCGTCGTCACTGGCGAGACAGGGCCGGTGCTCGCCGGCGCCCTGGCACAGGTCGTGATAGCCGCCGTCGAGGTAGCCGGGGAGCAGGCCTGGGTAGTGCTCGACAGCGCCGATCTTGAGGTCACCGAACTTGATAGCGTCGACCTGACCAGGCCGCTCGCCCGGCTGGCCGCCGACCACGTCGATGTCCCGGCCGACCGCGTCCTGCGCGGGCTGGACCGAGCGGCGGTCCCAGCCTCGCGGCGATCATCTTCGGTGCCGAGGCATGCGGAATCGCGGACTGGGCGGTGCGGACCGCTGCCGACTACGCCAAGCTGAGGCACCAGTTCGGCCGGCCGATCGGGCAGTTCCAGGCGGTGAAGCACCGGTGCGCCCGCATGCTGACCCTGGCTGAGCAGGCCGCAGCCGCCGTCTGGGACGCCGCGCGGACTGTCAAGCAGGCAGCGAGCGGGAACTTGCCGCCAGCGTGGCCGCCGTCGTAGCCCTGGACGCTGCGGTCGATGCCGCCGAACGACTGCATCCAGACCTCTCGGCGGCATCGGCTACACCTGGGAACACGACGCGCACCTGTACTACCGGCGAGCGCTCGTCGGTCCGCGCGCTGCTCGGCTCCTCGGCGAAGTGGCGCGAGCAGGTCGCTACCCGGCTCTGGCCGGCGGCTGAGCCGGGCGAGCGTCGAGCTTCCAGACGGCGACACCGAATTCCGCGCCGGAGTCCGCGCCGAGCTTGCCGAGCTCGGCAAGCTCGCAGGCTCCGAGCGCACCCGCGCCCTGGCCGCCGGCGGCTGGGTGATGCCGCATCTGCCCAAGCCGTGGGGCCGTGACGCTAAGCCGCTCGAGCAACTCGTCATCGACGCTGAGCTGCGCGCGGCCGGGATCAGGCCGCACAACCTGGCGATCGGCGCCTGGGTGGTACCGGCGCTGATTCAGTACGGCACGCCGCAGCAGCAAGAACGCTTCCTGCCCGGCGACCATGCGCATGGACTACCTGTGGTGCCAGCTCTTCAGCGAACCCGGCGCGGGCTCCGACCTGGCCGGCCTCACCACCAAAGCCGAGCGGGCCTGCGGCGGCTGGCGGATCACGGGTCAGAAGATCTGGACGTCGCTGGCCATGCACGCCGCCTGGGCAATCTGCATAGCCAGGACCGATCCGGCCGCCCCTAAGCATGAAGGAATCAGCTATTTCCTGGTCGACATGCACTCAGCCGGGCATCGAGATCCGGCCGCTGCGCGAGATTACCGGGAGACGCTTCGTTCAACCAGGTTTTTCTTGACAATGTCTTCGTGCCTGACGACTGCCTTGTCGGCGAGGTCAACGGCGGATGGCGGATCGCGAGGACCACGCTGGCGAACGAGCGGGTTTCGCTGTCCGGCTCCTGGACGTTCGGGTCCGGGGTGAGCGAGCTCATCGAGACGGCGAGCGCGGCCAGCGAGCCGCCGCTCAGCGACGTCGGCAAGCTGGTGTGCGAGGGGCGGGCAATTGAGCTGCTCGGCCTGCGGGTCACGCTCAAGCAGCTATCCGGCACGGAGCCAGGTGCGACTGGCAGCGTGCGCAAGCTGCTCGGCATGCGCAACGCACAGCAGATCGCGGAGCTGTGCCTGGCAATGTCGGGCGAGAACGGCGCGCTCGGATCTCCGCCGGGCGGGTCAGCCGCCGGTCGCGAGCCGGACGGCGCGAAGTGGGCCAGGCAGACCCTGCAGACCCGGGCCGTGACGATCGGCGGCGGCACGACCGACATCCAGCTCAACATCATCGCCGAGCGGATTCTCGGCCTCCCCCGGGACCCTGACCCGGCCTGACCCCGGCGGCTTCCGCATCAGGGACGCTCTGCCTGCGCGGGGCAGGCCAGCCCGGGCTGCGGCAGCTGCGTCATTCCAGACACAGGCAGAATGGGTGCCCCGCCGGGTCGAGGAGCACCCGGAAGGACGTGCCGGGCTGATGCTCGTGCCTGGTCCCGCCGAGCTCAAGTACCACCGCCTCCGCGGCGTCGAGATCATCGACGATGACGTCGAGATGCATCTGCTGGGGCAGGTCCTGAGCCGGCCAGTGCGGCCGGGTATATGCCTCCACCTGCTGGAAGGAGATGCACTGCCCGTACTCCGCGCGGACATCAGCCCAGCCCGGGGAGTGTTCGACTTTCCAGTCGAGCATCGCGCCGTAGAAGGCGGCGAGAGCGTCCGGATCCGGGCAGTCGATAACGATGCTTGGGAAGCGTGCGATAGCCATGCCAGGCACCGTACGCTGGATTACGGACGATCTGCGTCCGGATAGTGCGCGTCGAGTATTTCGTCCGCGAGCGCCCTACCCGGACTGCGGCCGGTCGTCCGGCGCCGACTCTGGAGCCGGTCCCTGGCTTGCCCCTCCTCCGGGGAATCCAGGTGCCGGCGGGAACGCCGTCGCCTGGACTGACGGAGGGAAGGCGGTCGCCCCGCCGGCTGGCGGGAACGACTGCGCACTAGGACCCAGATCAGCTCCCCCGAACCCGGCCGGACCAGACGCCTGCGGGAACGATGACGCCGCGGGTCCGGTGCCGGCACCCGGGAATCCGCCCTGGCCGCCGTAACCACCCTGCCCGCCGTAACCACCCTGGCCCGGCGCGCCCTGCCCTCCGAATCCTGAGGCAGCGGCGGGGTCACCTGGCGTGCCGGGCATGAAGCCAGGCACGTTCGCGTCGGGGGCCGGCGGTGCACTGCTGAGGAAGGAGCCGGCCGACATCAGCTGATCGAAGTCGGGCGGCGGGTTGAACTGCGGCGGTGGATTGAACTGCTGGCCAGCCGGCGGTGCCGCCTGACCCGCTGGCGGTTGCTGCGGCTGGCCGAACTGAGCCTGCCCAGGGCCAGCCTGCCCAGGGCCACCTTGACCCGGACCAGCCTGACCGAAACCGGCCTGAGCCTGAACCGGCGGCCCCTGGCCGAACTGGGGCTGTCCCAGGCCGGCCTGAGCCTGAACCGGCGGGCCCTGACCGAACTGGGGCTGCCCAAGACCAGTCTGAGCCTGGCCGAACTGGTCCGCGCCGGGCTGCCCCTGGCCGAACTGCGCTTGGCCCTGGCCGAATTGCGCGGCCTGGGCCGCGGCTTGCGCGGCTTGCTGCACTAGGTCGATCCGGTTCTGCTGCTCGTGCTGGGTGATCTCGTTGATCAGCTGGTCAATCTCCGATGAGGTGCTAGTGCCGCCGCGGTTAGTGCGGTGGGCGAGCACGGCGACGCCGAGATTGCGCAGCATGAGGTCCGACTTCCGCTGCAACGGCAGGTTGTCCAGCTTGGCCATACCCGCGTTGGCCTGCTGCGCGAGCGAGTCCCCCGCAGCCTTCAGTTTGTCCATGAGGCCCATGACCAGGTTCCCTCCGCGTCAGGCCCGGGCAACTCCGGGCAAGTCATCGCCATAGCCTAGTCGCCACAAGCAAATTTAGGCAGGTCAGCGCATCATGGCGTCAGCGGCCCTTCCTCGGCAATCCCCACGCGGACACGCCATTGTTGTTCGCGGTGAACAAGTGGCCTTCGGCAAACACGCTCTGCGCGAAGTCGAAGCCTCCGGTGCGGAGGATGCGCACGATCCGGCCGGTGGCGGCATTGATGAGGTACACGGCGTTCGGCTTGCTCGAGGTGTCATACGTGCCCACGGCGAGCAGGCCCGCGCCATCGACGCTCGGCGTGCTGAGCACACTGTTCGGCAGGCCGGTGATCCACAGCCGCCTGCCGGTGCGCGGATCGAGAGCGGTGACCGACCCCCGGTACAGCTTGCCCGCGACGCGAATCTGATCGGCGCCGATATAGAGCCGCTTGCCGTCATAGGTAGCCGCTGAGATGCAGCGCCCGATGCCAACGCTCTTGCCGAAGGGCGCCCCGATCCGGCGTGACCAGGCCAGCCTGAGGTCCAGCCGGTTCAGCGCATACAAAATGCCGTTCTTATTGCAAACAGCGACGTAGTTCCCGAAAAGTGAAGGTGAAGCGCCGAAATCGCCATCCTTCACTACCTGACTGGCCGGGACTTGGAACGCGGCCAGCGGCCGCAAGCTCTCTGGCGATAGCTGAACCACGGCATCGGTCAGTCCCGGCTCGCCTATGCCCGGATTAGGATTGCCGGTCGACACATAAACGTCGCCGTGCGTACCGACTGCCGCGCTTGACCATATGGATCCGCCGAGCCGCCCTTTGGGCAGTGCGAAAAACCTGGCCACCTGCTTGCCCGTCACCTGGCTATAGCTCGCCAGGCCGCCGCGGACCATGGGCTTATCGCAATGCGAGGCTATTCCGATATACACCCGGCCGTGCGCGATGGTCGGGGACGACCACTGATAATAGTCGCTGACGACCTTGGACGGAATCACGATCGCCCTGCGCCATTTTACCTTGAGGTTCGACGCGGCCATAGCATAGAGCACCTCATTGGCCCCGGCCACGTAGACCATTGGCCGGTGCGTCGCGGGGTCCATCGCTACCGCCGCGGTCGCGACGAATCCCGCGCCATCGGGACCGCATTCCCGTCCGGGGATAAAGCCGATAAAACGCTTCGCCATGACCGTGCCGGTCAGCGCGTTGAGCTTATAGAACCAGCCAGTCTGGGAGCCAATATAGACGGCGCTGCCGTACACCGTCGGGCTGGACAAAAACCCCGGTCCCGGCTGCCCGCGCCTTGCCGGCTGGTCACCTATGAAACGCCAGTCCCTGACCAGCAGGTGCGCGTTGCCAGGAGTAACGACCTTTTCCGAACGATTATACGAGTTATGCGATGACCCGTTAAGGTAGCTGCCCCAGTCGCCCGAGACAGCGGCCACGGCGGTACCTCCGCCGACAAGACCGAGCATGACGGCCACGCCCGCGGCTACAGATACGCGCCTTTGCCCGCACGTCAACAAGCTGCCCCCCGTGATCAGAAACTTCACACAGCGAGCCTCATTATGCTCATTGATTCACGCGGGCGGCTCGTGACGCGCCGTGGCAAGATCGTGCGCCACGCTCTTCGCGACAGCACTGATATCGGAGGCGACGTTGACCAGCCGGCAGCCCGCTGCCCGGTAAATCGCGGCGGTCGCGCCGTCGAGCGAGTGCACGCCAACGGGCTTTCCGGCAGCGGCGCATTCCGCCCAGATCTGCTCAAGCGCCTGCCGCAGCACGGGATCGCGCGGATTCAAGTCACAGCCGAGCGAATAAGATAGATCTCTCGGCCCGACGTAAATCCCGTCAACACCGTCCAGCGCAAGTGTTGATCCGAGCTCGGTCATGGCATTGGCTGATTCCACCATGATTAGGCAGAATGGCTCGCCCGGGCTGGCCATGACGCCACCAGCGGATCGATATCCAGCCGGCGGGAAGTGGCAGGCGCCGACCGCGGCGCGAGCTTGCGCTGCCGACTCGACATTCGGCACGATCACTCCGGCGCAGCCAAGGTCAAGCGCCCGGCCGATATCGGCTGGATGCGCATGCCTGACCCGCGCCGCCGGCGTGGCGCCAGCCCGGCTGATCGCGTTCGTCAGGGCAGGCACGTCACGCTCGGTCGCGCTGCCGTGCTGGAGGTCGATGACGACGTAGTCCAGGCCCGCCGCGGCCATCGCGCCGGCAGTCAGCGGGTCGGACGTGACTGACCAGGCGCCGTACAGGACCTGACCGCTGCGCAGGCGGCTGGCAAGCGAATCGTTCTGCATCTGGCCAAGACAATCACACCGCCAGCAAGCAGCAAGCGGTCCGGGTCAGATCCCACTAAAAAGGATGAACTAATGCGTGCCCGGTACTCTCGTGCCAGTGATCTGCTCACTTCCGGCCGGGACCATCGCTTCGGCCATCCCGATTTCCGCTCCAGGCCTGTGGGTGACCGGCCTGGAACGCGGCCTGATGCTGGCCGGACTGGCGATCGCGCTCGGCGGGCTCGGCGGCCGCGGGCTGGCCAGGAACTATAAGGGTGACCTGCCCGCCCCGCTGCCTGAGCCGTGGGCGATACCGGGCTGCCTGCTCGGCCTTGCCTGCGCCGCTGCCTTGATCGTGACCGCCCTCGCCGATCCGCGCCTGGCCACCAGCCTCGCCCGGCCGCTGCCGGCCGGTCCGGGGTCGGCTGCCACTCTGGTCTTCGCGATCGTGGAGTTCGCGTGCTTTGCCGCCGCCGCGCTCTTGCTGCGGCTCGGCAAGCCGGGGCCTGCCGTCCAGGCACTGCTCGCGGTGGTGCTGGCCGAGTCATTGCGCGCCCACCCTGAGGGACTGCTCCCGCTGACCGGTGCGCTCTTGACGATCTGTCATCTGCTGCCGGCCGTGCTCTGGGCCGGCATGCTGCTCTACGTGCTGCGCGCGGCGGTCGCCTGGCGCGCTGATCCCGCCGCCATGCAGAACCTGATCAGGCTCTACGGCGGCACCGCGTCGTTGCTATTCGCCGCCGTCGTCATCACCGGCGTGATCTCCGCGCTCTTGCTGGTACCGGTCAGCTCGCTGCTGTCCACCGACTACGGCAGGTTCCTGCTGGTCAAGTCGGCGCTAGTAGCCGTCGTGGCCGGGCTCGCGATCGCGGGCCGGGCCGCACTGAACCGGCGCGTCGCCCCGGGCGCCGGCCCGGCCGCGACGACCAAGCTGGAGAGCGCGCTGCTCGCGGCCGTGCTGCTCGTCACCGGCTTGCTCACCGTGATCACGCCGCCGGCGCATCACCTGTTCGGCAAGGCAGCGCCTGCCAGCCAGGCCCGCAGGCCAGCGTCGGTGCCGCCGGCCACTGTCAGGACCGCCGGGCATAATGACGCCTCATGAGAGTTGATGAGCATCTGGATGGCCTGCGCAGTGCTGGCCAGCGACTAGCCGAGGCCGCCGAGGCCGCCGGGCCGGACGCGAAGGTCCCGAGTTGCCCCGAATGGGTGGTCCGCGACCTGGTCAGGCACCAGGGCGGCGTTCATCGCTGGGCGACCGGCCACATCACCGGCCCGCGCTCCGAACCGTGGGACGTCGAGCTGGATGAGGTCGTCGGCGCCTGGCCCGACGATGCCAACTTGATCGCCTGGTTCGCCGACGGCCACGCCGCACTGATCCAGGCGCTAGCAGACGCTGATCCCGCCCTGGTCTGCTGGACCTTCCTCACGGCGCCCTCGCCGCTGGCCATGTGGTCCAGAAGGCAGGCACACGAGACCACGATCCACCGGATTGACGCCGAACTGGCCGCAGGCTGGCAGCCGGCGGTCATCCCGGCCGGCTTTGCCGCTGATGGCGTCGACGAGCTGCTCGCCGCGTTCATCACCAGGCCAGGCGGCAAGCTGCGCGCTGAGCCGGCCGTGCGGTTGCGGGTGAGCTGCACCGACGATCCGGGCGCCTGGCTTGTGAGCATCGAGCCGGACCGAGTTGTGACGACCACCGGGGCGGACGCCGGTCCCCCGGCCGACTGCGCGGTCACGGGGACGGCGAGCGACCTGTATCAGGCGCTGTGGAATCGGCTGCCGGCCGGCAGCCTGGCCGTTGAGGGTGATCAGGACGTGTTCGGCCTTTTCGCCGAGCGCGTCAAGGTGCGCTGGAGCTAGCCGCTGAACTCGGGCGGCATGACCCACAAGCAAAATGGGTGGCCCGCCGGATCGAGGTAGACCCGCACGTACTCCTGCGGCTGGAACTCCGCCAGCACCGCTCCGGCCGCGACGACGTGCTCGCCGGCGGCCTCAAGGTCGTCGACCTCAATGTCCAGGTGCACCATCATCTGCTGATCACCTGGGCTGGCGGGCCAGACCGGCGGCACGTGCAGGGTCTCCGTCTGGAAGGACAAGCCGATGCCGCCGCCGGGAGGCCGAAGCGTCACCCAGTCGGCCTCGTTCGCACCGGTCTCCCAGCCGAGGAGCCGGCGGTAGAACTCCGCCAGCTCACGGGCGTCGGGAGCGCCGAGGACGACCCCTGTGATAGTCATTGCCGGACGTGCCACGTTCTGTCACACCGCCTCATCCGATGGGCCGAGAGCCTTCCACAGATACCATCTAGCACATGGTGAGGTTCATGGTCCTGTACAACAAGCCCGTCGACGAAGCCGAGTTCGACCGGTACTACCGCGAGATCCACATCCCGCTCGCCAGGCAGTTGCCAGGGCTGCGGCGTTACACGACAAGCCGCGATCCCGCCGGTGTTCGAGGTGAGTCCTACTACCTGGTCGCCGAGCTCGACTGGGACGACGCGGCCACGATGCGGGCCGCCTTCGCCTCGCCCGAGGGCAAGGCGTCGGCGGACGACGTGCCGAAGTTCGCTACTGGCGGCGTCCGCAGCATGGTGTTCGAGGTAGAGGACCTGCTCTAGCGCATCTCGGTCCGCCGGCGCAGGACTGACGTGGCGAACAGGGCGAGCACAGCACCGCCGGCCGTCAGCAGTGCGCCGGTGCGCAGGTCGGTGTAAGAGATGCTGGTGCTGTGGTACTTGGACGCGTAGAGCCCGAACCACAGCCCGGCCCCTGCCAGCGCGATCAGGGCGAACAGCCCCGCGAGCAGCCGCGAGCCGACGAGGCCGCCGAAGAACACCAAAGCACCCGCAACGACTATGGCGAACGCGAATGACCGCAGGAAGGTGCCCGTGTTCTGATAGGACCAATGCAGCAGGCCAGTGAGAGCGGTGTGCTTGAGGCCGGCCATTGGACGGCCGTGATCGGCCTTGATCCAGCTGAATTCGGCTCCTGCGGCGATCGCGAGCCCGCACAGCGCGATAAAAAGCCCGACCACCACGCGGTGCCGATATCTCATGCGCTTGATGCTAGCCCCGCGATCTTCGCCCGGGAATAGGTGACCTCACTATGCTCAAAGCTGACGTGCCCGGATATGACCCGCGGGCCGTGTTGCGGACCTACGACGATCAGGCGGCCGAATACGCGGTCAAGTTCGGCTCCGAACTGGACGACGCCGAGCCGGATGATCCGGATCTGGAGTTTCTTGACGAGGCCGTGGGAATGTTCCCGCCCGGAGCGGTACTCGACCTCGGCTGCGGCCCAGGCCAGATCAGCCGGTATCTGCTCGGCAAGGGCCGGACGGCGATCGGGGTTGACTTCGCGCCAGCCATGCTGGCGCAGGCAGCCAAGCTGGCGCCAGGCGTGCAGTTGGTGGCCGCCGACCTGCTCGCTCTCCCGATGCCCGAGTCCAGTTGCGGTGCGGCTGTAGCGTCCTACTCCCTGCATCACTTGCCGAGTGCGCTGCTAAACAGGGCGCTCGACGGCTTTGCGAGGGTACTCAAGCCCGGCGGCATCCTGGTGATCCTCACGCACGGCGGGTCAGGCGAGGAAGTGCTCGACCTGCCCGCGGGCCAGATTCTCTTGAACCGGTACTCCACCACCGAGCTCATCGAGCGGCTGACGTCGATCGGCTTTCACCTCAAGATGGTCCGCTCCAGGCCCCCCAGGCCAGGTGAGTACCCGGCAACGAAGATCAAGCTGACCGCCCGCCTGCTCGCCAGCCGCTAGGGACGCGGCTACGAAGGCGAGGGGTAACCGGCGCGACGTTCCGCGCTCAGGTGGTCCTGCGTGATCACGGACACCACGCCTGCCTGGGGCAGTCAGGTGACTTCCTCCTTGATTGCGTCAACCGGATTTCGTTACCTGGCCTGGCGTGCCGGGGCGGCGTGAGCAACGCGGCCCGCCCTGATGCTGTCGCGGGCTGCGCAGGCGTGAGCAACGCGGCCCTGCCTGTTGTCGTCCCGACATCATCAGGGAGGGCCGCGTTGCTGTTGCCGGACGGCCGCAGCAACAACGTGGCCCGCCCTGATGCTGTCCGGCCCGGGCCGGACCGGGCCGGCCGATCGCGTCGCCGCGCCAGTTCAACGAGTCATCCGACAGCCTCCTGAGCTGAGCAAACTGACCCGAATATAGGTGCGAGTGATGCCGATGTGACTGAAGAGGTATTTCACGCCCGTACGGCGCCCGGCAGGGCAGAGACGAAATATCACACTCGCAAGCCGGCTCTCTCTCCCCGGAACGCGACGCCTCACAGCACACTCCACCAAGAGCCGCACCCAGCCGACAATCAGGTCAGGCCGGGCTGGCCACCCGATTTAGGCTGGATCGCGTGAGGAGTACGGGCATGGTGCCGCCCCCCGATGACGACGACACCGCGCCACTCCAGCCCATTCCGGTTACCGCGATCGCCGCCGGCCGGGAGTGTCACCTGATCTGGCAGAACGTGGACGCGCTGACGTACGAGGTCGGCTCTGGCGCTGACCGGTGCTTCGTCAAGTGGACGCCCGTCACGAGCAGCCTGAATCTGGACGATGAGGCCGAGCGGATGGCCTGGGCGGTGACCTACACCCCGGTGCCGGAGATCCTCAGCCACGGCGCCGACGAGACCGGGCGCTGGATCGTGACCGCCCCGCTGCCCGGCCGCAACGCCGTCGATCCGAGGTGGCAGGCTGACCCGCGCACGGCGGTCGTGGCGATCGGCGAGGGCCTGCGCGCGATGCACGAGTCCATGCCGGTCAGCACCTGCCCGTTCTCCTGGCAGGCGCCGCTGCGGGTCGGCCGCGTCTTCGCAGCTGCTCGCGCCAACCGCATGCTCTCGCCTACGGAGTGGCAGCCCGAGCACGAGCACCTCACCCCGGGCGAGGCGCTCCGGCTCATCAGCGACATCCCGCCAGCTGACCAGGTCGTCGTCTGCCACGGCGACACCTGCCCGCCGAATACCCTGCTGACCGACGACGGCCGCTGGTCGGGGCACGTGGACCTGGGCGCGCTCGGCGTCGCCGACCGGTGGGCCGATCTCGCCATCGCGACCTGGAGCACCGAGTGGAACTACGGGCCAGGCTGGGAGCAGTTGCTGCTCGACGCCTACGGGGTTCCCGCCGATCCTGACCGCACGCGCTACTACCGGCTGCTATGGGACCTGGGCGAATAAAAGCAGATTCCGTGCCCCGTCGGGCTAACCCACAGCCCCGTAGCAGGCACTATCAGATGTGGAGCCGACCCCCGACCCCGTGCTGACGGACACAGTGCCGACCGACACCGTGCCGACCGACACCGTGCTGGTGCAGGCTGCGCTGCTCGGCGACAAGGAATCGCTCGGCACGCTGATCCAGCGGCACTGGCAGACTGGCGTCTTCCTGGCGGCGCGGGTGCTCGGCACGCCCGACCTTGCCCGCGACGCCGTGCAGGAAGCCGCGATCGCGGCGATGACCGGGCTTGACCGGCTGCGTCCCCCGACAAGTTCGGCGCCTGGTTCTGCGGCATCACGCTTGAATGTATCCCGGCGCTGGCTTCGCCAGCTCGCCGCCGAACTGCCCGGTCTCGACCCGAGCTGCCCACGCAGTCGCCCGGGCCGGACGAAACGGCCGAACTTGCCGAGCTCGCCGCGCGGGTACGCGGCGCCATCGCGATGCTGGCCGACGGCCAGGCCGAGGCCGTCAGGCTCTTTTACCTGCAGGGCCTCAGTCATCGCGAGGTGGCGGCCGAGCTCGGCATCTCACCGGGCGCCGTCAAGGCCCGGCTGCATCAGGCCCGCGGGTCGCGCTCGCGCCGAAACTCTCCGAAGTCGCCGATCTAACCGAAAGGAAAGCCATGACCCAACGCCACCGCAGCAGCCCGTGGGCCACGTCCAGGTCACCGAGATCAGGCTGCATCAGGCCGACGACGAGCAGGGGCACCACATCATGGTGCTGCACCGAGTCCGACGGCGGCCGCAGGCTGCCCATCTGGATCGGTCCGGCCGAGGCGACCGCGCTCGCGCTGTCGCTGGAGTCCACCGAGACGCCGCGGCCCATTCACCTACAAGCTGGCCGCCAGCCTGGTCTCGGCCGCGGGAGCCAGCATCAAGGAGGTCAGGATCACCCGCCTGCAAGCCGCCGATCTTCTACGCGATCGTTGTTGTCGACGGCGCCGCGGGCGAGCGTGAGGTCGATGCCAGACCGAGCGACGCGGTGAACCTGGCGCTGACCGCGAGCGCACCGATCCGAGTCGACAGCGAGCTGTTCGAGACCGTCTACCCAGCCGAGCACACTCGAAATTCGCGGACACCCCGGTGATCACGGCCGACCTGGCCGCATAAGGCGCTCCAAGCAGCTACACAGCTGCACACGCACTGGCCGACAACCCGTTTCCCGACCAGGCCGACGGCGCCGAATAGCGTGATCGATGCGGGGATTCGCCTTCGATTCGCCGTCGGTGCCGCCGCTGCTCCGAGGCGCGGCCGCCAAAGATGTCCCAGCTCACCGGCGGCCCGGAGATGAAAGGGCCCGCGCAGCAAGTTCTTGTTCCAGACCAGCACCTGGTAGTTCACGACCCGGTAGACGTAGGCCGGGCGGCCGAACGCCCTGCGCAGGCCGGCGAGCGACAAGCATCCCTTGCAACGCCTGAAAATCACGAATCGGGCATCGTGCAGGCGCGGGTCATACCAGGACGCCGCCGCGTTCCAGTGCGTGAGCAGCAGCTTGCCGTGCAAGGTGCGGACCGGCCGGACCTGCACGTAGTCCTCGCTGTCCAGGGTGACACTGCTCGCCTCCCAGTACGAGGCGAGACCGTAGCGCAGGTGATGCGCGCGCCAGCCAGTTCGCCGCCCGCTGGTTCGGGCTGAACGGCGGCGGCCTAGTCGCGTCGTGGGCCAGGGACATGCCGTAGCAGGCCAGCACCGCCGCCAGCGCCGGGATCAGCCTGGCCTTGGTCAGCCAGTCGGCCAGCAGCCGTCCGGCCAGCACCGCACTGAGCGGCAGCAGTGCCACCGCCTCCCAAGCCCCGAGCCTGTCCCCGAACACGAACGCGACCAGCACGAACGCGAACGAGGCAGTCAGGATCTGCACTGTCAGGCTCGTCCGTCGCGGAAGAACCGCCTGACCGCCACGACGACCCCGCAGACCACGAGCCCGACCCCGACCAGGTGCATGAGCGGCATGATCGCCGTGGTCACGAGCGGCCGAAGAAGTCAGCGCCGTAGAGCACCAGGATCTGCTCGATCTTGGTCCACATGCTGTGAGTCCAGGCCTGACGACCGGCGAAGTCCGCCGCTGGGAGTCCAGACCGCGAACCCGCCCGCCTGCCTGATCAGGCGCAGGTCATGATGGCCGTCGCCGAGCCGATCGCGGCGATCAGCAGGGACAGTTCGTACCGACTGCTCGCGAGCAGGTCTGCGGACCTTCGTGAACCAGCTTCGGATGCTTCCTACAGTGGGCCACGCCGCCGGTACAGCGCGCACCGCGCAGACGGCTGCCAGCGGGATCGCCGCCTCGTACAGCGCCATCGTGTCGGCGACCTGAACCCACGCGAGGCAGCGCCGCGATCGGTACCGGTACCCACCAGCGCGGCTTGAGCCGATCGATCAGCAGCCAGGCCGCCAGCAGCGGCACCTGTGTGCCGGTGTGATCGGGATAGGACAGCACCACGAACGTCGTGTTGAGCGTGCCCAGCGTCGGAGCGAGCATGATGCCCGCCGCCACCAGCGCCCCTGATCGCCCCCGCGCGCCCGGTCGCGGCGCCCTTGGCCAGCAGCGCGGCCAGCAGCACGAGCAGGGTGTAGGTCAGCGCCGCGGCGACGTGCACGACGTCCGGTGTCAGGCCCCTGACCAGCTCGACCAGCATGTACTCGGGCAGTTCGGTGGTGTAGAACGACACATCGGACAGCGACCAGCCGTGCAGCAGTACGTTGCCGTGCAGCATCGCCCACGCCTGCAGGGCCTGGGAGGCACCGTCGGATATCGTCGGCATCAGCCGGGCCAGCCGCAGATAGGCGAAAAACAGCACGATCACGCCGCCGCCCGCGACGCGCGCGCCGAGCCAGGCCGCGCGCACCTCGCGCTCGGTCTTGCCGCTGCCGGAGCGCAGCGGGTGGCCGGCGGCATCAGGCTCCCGGGCGCCTTTCAGGTCAATGGCAGTCATGACATTTACCTGCGATGAGTCGCTATGCGACAAATAGGCGACCGCGCTGAGCCGGTTATCTTGAATGCCAGCCAATTCATGCGAACGAGGCTAGCGGAGTCCCGGCTAATAACGACTTAGCCAGCGCGGCCAGAATTGCCCGTGGGGATTATTTCCAAGATCTAAAAAGCAACAATATGAATGAAAACAGTACGGGAAATCGCCTTGAGCAAGCCGGCGCACGGTCCAAGCCGACCATCCGAATCCGCCTAATTGCCGCCTCTAGGACGATTTTGCCGTAAGCTGCTGCCACTAACAGCAGAGCGAAGGAGGAGCGGCATGTCGGCACTTCGACTGGCTGTACGTCTGGGAACGGTCGCCGTCACGTGCGGAGCCCTGATCATCCCTGGCGCTGCCATCGCAAACGCGGCCATCGCGGCGCCCGCCCATAAGGGCATCGTGCCGCCGAAGGACCCGTCGAAGAGCCTGCGGCCGAGCCCGTTCTTCCTGGCCTCCACGACTGCCGCGCGCGTCAAGGACGGCCCCGGCTGCAACGCGGCGCGCTGAAGGCAATCGCCCGCGCGCGCAAGACGCTGGAGAAAATGGCGGGCATGGGATTCTCGCTCAAGGCCTATGAGAAGCTCACGGCGATCGAGCAGCTCTTCGTCTCGGCCAACCTCGAGCGCGTGCGCGCGGGGGCTCCGCCCGCTGTCGTGCTGACCAGGTCCCTGGACAAGATCGCCCAGAAGGGCGCGAACAAGGACCTGGACCCGCCGCTCCAGGACGTGCCCCGACCCGCTGCCGGGCGGCGGCCGGTTCATCGGGCTCGGCGGCAACTGGGCCGGCGGCTGGGACAACGCGCTCGGCTCCAACTATGCCTGGATGTACGACGACGGCCTGGGCAGCGGCAACCTGGACTGCAAGAAGGGGCACGAGCAAGGTTGCTGGGGGCACAGGAACAACATCCTCGGCACGTTCAACAGCAAGTCCCGCTGCGGCGGCCAGCGCAATGAACTCGCCATGGGGGCCGGTCACGTCACCAAGGGCAAGGCGTTCGGCGACAGCGAGACCGAGCTGTTCGCGGGCGTGTGCGGCCGGACTCCAACCGACGTGGTCATCACCTGGACCAAGGCCAAGAAGCTGCTGCACATCAAGTAGCTGCCGGTCAGGCGCGGGCGGCGTCCAGCTGGCGCTGGGCGTCGGCGAGCACGCGCACCACGTCGCGGCCGAATGACACGTCGCACGGATGAGCCGCGCCGCCGTCCCTGGCACAGGCGGCCAGTTCGGTCAGCGCGGTCCGGAGCGGGTGCCACCGCGTCGCCGGCCTCCCTGCGGACGGCCGACCGCCCGCCCGCGCCCCACAGGAACAACTCGAAGAACTCCGCGCGCTCCGGCACGCTCATCGTGATGGAAACCGAGCTCGCGGCGCCGCCCGCATGATGCAGCACCAGGTGCGTGACCTCGCCGCGCGCCGCTGTCGGCGCGGACCGAGTCACCGGGCCAAGCGCGGACCACAGCAGGGCGACCAGGTGCGGGCCGAGATCCCACAGGCCGCCTTTCTCGCGCCGCCACGGCGTGTTGAACGGGCTCGCCTCTTGCAGGGCCGAGCCAAGCCAGACCGCTGACCCGCCCGCCCAGTCCGTTCTGGCGGTGACGTCGGCCAGCCAGGCCCGCACGTCTGGCCTCGAATTGCAGCGTGAAGAAGACGACTGACGCGACCCCGGCCCTGCGGACGGCGTCGGCCAGCGTGTCCGCCTCAGCGGCGGACAAGGCGATCGGCTTCTCGAGCAGCAGGTGCTTGCCTGCCGGCGGCCGCGCGCAACGCGAGCGGGCTCTGCACGTCGGGCGGCACCGCGAAGGCGACCGCGTCGACGCGGTCAGGAACTCGTCGAAGTCAGTCACGGCGGCCGCGCCGTGCCGGCGGGCGAGCGCCTGCGCGGCGGCCAGGTTCCGGCCCCAGACCGCCGTCGAGCTCGACGCCATCAGTCGATGCCAGCGCGGGCGCATGGGCAATGCGAGCCCAGTAACCAGTTCCGGCGAGCCCGATCCTCATAGTCCGGTTACAGTAACAGCATCCCGAACGCAACGATTCGTCCGTACCAGGCCCGCGACCGTGCAGACGTCTACGACATCTGCGTCCGCACCGGCGCGGCGGGCCAGGATGCGCGCGGGCTGTTCAGTAGCGATGACCTGATCCCGGACATCTACGCCGGCCCGTACGTGGAACTGGAGCCGGAGCATGCTTACGTGCTCGATGACGGCGAGCGGGCGGTGGGGTACGTGATCGGCACCTCGAGCACGCCGGATTTCGTCGCCGCCTACCAGCGTGAGTGGCTGCCCAGGATGCGGCGGCGCTACCAGCCGCCGGCTAGCCGGCTGCCGGTGCGCCGGTGACGCCGGAGCTGGAGAAGCTGAAGGACATGTTCCACCCGGAACGGATGCTGCTCCCCGCGCTCGCGCCGCACCCGGCGCACTTGCACATCGATCTGCTGCCCGGCTATCAGCGGGGCGGTCACGGCCGGGCGATGGTCGGCATGTTCCTGGCCTCCGTCGCGGCGGCCGGGGCGCGGTCGTGCCATTTGATGGTCAGGCCGGGTAATACCGGCGCGCTGCTGTTCTACGCGAAGACAGGCTGGCAGCGGCTCGAGATCGACTCTCCTGGTGACTGGATCGTGCTCACCAGGTCAACGACGCCGAAGACGTGACGGGAAGTGACGGTCAGATGGGCCTATTCAAGCGAAACCGGCCGGATGGCGAGGATCCGTCAAGACTCGGCGCCAAGCTGCCGTCCTTCGCCGACCAAATGGCACTCGCCAATCAGATGCAGGCGCAGGCGATGCAGCTACAGGCGCAAATGATGGGCCTCTCGACCCAGCCCGGCCAGGGCCAGGCCGGTCAGGCTCCAGCCGGTTCGGCCCAGGCCGGCTCGGGCAACTGGATGCGCCAGGTCCTGTCGATTCTGGCGCCTCCGCAGCCCGGGTACGTCAAGCGCTGCAGTTGCGTAGCCTGCGGCGCGCCCAAGAAGCTGCCCACCATCACGGCCTACGTCTACTGCGACTACTGCGCCGCCCTGATCGATTTCGACCTGCGCCGTGCTTCAGAGAGCGACTCCGTGCCCGGCGCCGCCTATGCGGCGACGGTGAACGGCACCTACGCCGCGTCGCAGGCGGCGATCGCGGCCGGCGATCGCCATGGCTACCACGACCTGCAGCGACGGGTCTACGAGGCCTACGTGACGTACGTGCCCATGGCGGTCTCGCACCGAGCCAGGAACGACGCGGCCTACCGTCAGTCCTACATCGAGTACCTGGCCCAGGCCGCCGTGGTGCGCGCGTTCGAGCCTGAGTCGCAAGCGCTCGAAGCCGAGATGAAGCAGCGCGTGCTCGGCCTGCGCTACAGCGGCAACATGTTCTCGCCGACCGTGGCGGCCGAGTCTTTCTGGCCGATGGTCGACACCATGGACAAGCAGATCGAACTCGGACGGCGCCAGTACCTGAGCGCCGGGCTCGCCGACCTGGACCCGGATCGGCGCCAGCATCTGACCGGCAAGTTCGCCTGGTCGGGCTTCTGCCAGGGCTGGCTCGGCTTGCTGCCGGCCGACACCGCGGCGCAGTTGCTCGACCGGGCTGGCCTGACGAACGAATACGCGCCGATCCAGCCCGAGGACGGCCAGCCACGGCACTGCGGCGGATGCGGGGGCGAATTCAGCGCGCTGCCCGGAGCTAAGGCGGTCATTTGCGAGGGCTGTGGCCGCCGGATCGAGCTGGGCAGCGCCGAGATTCCCTGCACAGGCTGCGGCGCCACCATGACCTTGCCTGCCGGCGGTGACGAGATCGCCTGCCCGTACTGCCAGGCTCAGGTGCGGCGAGCAGGCATCTGGTAACTGGCTGGCGCTAGCTCCCGCTCGCGACCCGCTCCCCTTTTACGATGATTCACGCCAATGGATCAGGCTCTTTCATGTTATCGTCCTGCAATGTGGAATTCAGATGGACCATTGCTGCAGGTAACGATTGGCCGTACGGCAGTTGAGGCCGCAACGGGCACATCGCTGTCCGCTGCGCAGCAGCTCAGTACGCTAATTGATGCCGCCAGGGCAGACCTGCAGACTCGGGGAATTGTCCTGCCTGAAGCGCTCATCCAATCCGATGATCAACTCGATTCCGTGGTCAGCTATATCGGACTTGAGCGGCATTCCGATCAGGTCACCAGCCTTGCCGAGATCGCCGAACTGCTCACCGGGCGAGTCGTCGCGATCAGCGCGTCAGCACCCGATCTTGCCGGGGTGCAGGCATTGCTAACCCAGGCCGTCGCCAGTGTGTCGGCGGATAACTACGAGCAGGCGCTCGGCCAGTACGGCAACGCCTACTACCACAGCGAACCGCACGGATCTCAAACCGAGATCACCCGTTGCCTGAGCGAGGCCGGCAACATCTACCTCAGGAACGGCGATCTGGCAACGGCAACCGCGCTGCTCCAGGCCGCGGTCCAGATTTGCCACGAGCCATCATCGGAGGCGGCGAGCCTTCAACCGCAAACGACGCTGAATCTGGCGAGCGCTCAGCTGATCGCGGGCGGCGGAGGGGACCTGACCGCCGGTTTCCGGCGGGCTGGCCAGGAGGCCTGCGACAGCCGCAGCTCGGTACTCGCGTTCGTCGCGCTCGTCGGCTGGCCCGCGCCTGCTGCCGGTCGGGCAACGACCCGGGGTCGGTCTCGGCGCTCAAGGGAGCTGCCCAGCTCGTCGCGACAGCGCCCGGCGCCGAGCCGGGTCACACCGCCAGCGTGCTCGCTCAGGCCATCGACCAGACGCTGGCCGCCATCAGCGCCGGCCGCCGCCAGCACGGCCAGCACGGCCACTCGAGCCATGATCACGACAGCGTGTTCAGCGAGCTGCTGCTCTCCGTGGCGAACGCGCTGACGGCCTCGTTGCCATCAGGCGCCGTATGCAAGCTATTCAAGGTAAACGACAGCTCTTCACTCGGCCTATTCGGCACCGGCTACAACTCGCTGGACCCGGTGTTTGAATCGGTCGACGTCATCGACGACACCATTATCCAGAACATGAAAGTCGCCGATGACACCATTATCCAGAACATGAAGCTAACACCCGACCAGGACCCCGCCTGAGGCCCGCCACCACCAAGAGGTCAGCTGACCTGCTCCTGCCACCGGGCGACGAACCGTCGCTGCCCGGGCGTCTCCACGGCGTGCGCGTTGTAATGCTCGCGCACGAAGCTGACCGCCTGGGCACTCGGCACGCCATCGAGGATAGCCAGGCAGGCGAGGGCAGTACCGGTCCGGCCCTGGCCGCCCGCGCAGGCGAACTCCACCCGCTGGGACACGGCCCGCTCCAGGGCCTCGGCCAGGGCAAGCCGCACCTGCTCAGGATCTGCCTGGCAGGCTGAAATCCGGCCACTGCAGCCAGCGCGACTCCCACGGCACCGGAGGCGGCGGCTTGCCGAGCAGGTAGACGGCGAAGTCCGGCAACGGGCCATCAGGCAGCGGCCGCCGCAGCCCGCGCCCCCGCACGAGCCTGCCGGACGGGAGGCGCAGCACGCCCGGCGCGGCAGGGTCCCAGAGTCCGTCCGCGGTCTGATCGACTTCCTGGCTTGTCACCTGATCATTGGTATCAGATGTTTCGCCCAGGGCGGCGTTCGGTACTGTCTGGCGGGTGATCGGGCAACTAGTTAGCGTCAACGGCGTCGAGTTGTACTTGCGGAGGTTCGGCGACCCGGCGCTGCCCGCGCTGGTCGTCGTGCACGGCGGCCCGAGCTGGGACCATTCTTACCTGCTACCGCAGGTCAGTCAGCTCGCCGACCGCAGGCACGTGGTGTTGTTCGATCTGCGCGGCTGCGGGCGCAGCTCCCGGGTGCCGCCAAGAGGGTCGATGGCGGCGGGGTCGCTCCAGCCTGATCTGATCGCCGATGACGTTGCCGCGCTGCTCGACCTGCTTGGCGGCGGGCGCGGGGACGTGCTCGGATTCTCCTACGGCGGCATGGTGGCCATGCGGGTAGCCGATCAGCATCCCGGCCAGGTCGATCGGCTGATCCTGGCGTCGACGACGGCCTACCGCGACTTCGGTGATGAGCTGCGAGCGTCCGAGGACTATGCGGCGAGGACGCCATTGGTGGCCGGGATCGACTTCACGCATCCGCTCGCCGCCGATCCTGACGCGCCCGACGGTGCGCTGTCGCGGGCCATGGCATTCGACAGCCTGCCTTATGACATCTGGCAGCTGGACAGGCGAGCCGAGTGGGAGGCGGTACTTGACCAGGTGACCTTTTCCGATGACTGGAACGAACCGTATGCCGCGGGCCTGCTACGTCCGGCGGCGCCTGCCGATCCTGAGCTCGTGCTGCGGGAGTGGGGCCGGCCTGTGCTCATCGTCCACGGGGTCCACGACATGGGTTTTCCTTTGGCAGTCGCCAGGCGGCTTCATGCCGCCGTGCCCGGCAGCACGCTGGCCGAGATACCGGACGCGGCCCATGCGGCTCATTTCGACAATCCTGACGCGTGGCTGGGCGCCATCCGTGACTTCCTGCCCGCGCCGAACCGATAGGGCACGGCTCTTGCGGAGTGGAGCCAGGGCCGGCTTCGGCGAGGTGAGGCCGCCGCCTCGGTTTCCGAGACGGTCCCGGCCCGCGGAGCTTGATCATGAGGAGTTTCCGCTGTTTTCGCGAAGTACCTGGCGGTCGCGCCGGTCCTGCCGGGAAAGGCTGGTGCCGGGCACGCGGGCAATGTTCCGTGATCATGACCGCGGCCGTGATCACGGAAGATCGCCCAAGTCAGGGCAGGCGCAAGATTCCGTGACCGTACCGCCGCTCATGATCACGGAACATTCGCTCCCGTGCCCCGTGCCCCGTGCCCCGCGCCCGGGGTCCCGGCCGCAGTCATGATCCGGTCAGAGTCCGCAGAAACCGAAACTCTCGTAGAGTCGCATGGCCGGCTCGTTTTCGCTCTCGACGCGTAGCGCTACCGTCGGCCGGGCGGTGCCGGTGACCTGCGCCAAACACCGGCTGAGAAGTGCCCGGGCCAGTCCCCGCTGCCGGAATCGCAAGTCGGTGAACAGGTCCGTGATGAAGGGGCAATCCGGCGTATCTGGCCAGGGCGCGCGGTGAACGGAGAACAAGGCGGCCACGATCGCGTCCCCGTGCTTGACCACGCCGCTTGCCTCCGGCCAGAGTTCACCGAACTCTCCGGCGAACGCCTGCCTGGTCTCCTCGATCGCCTCATCGACGCATCCGTGCAGCTTCCCGGCATGGGCCTCGTAGTACAGCCGGCCAATGCGCTCGGCATCGTCAGGCGCGGGTGCTTTCATCATGAAGCCATCAGGCAGGACAAGTGCTCGATCCTGCCTTGCCGTGGCGATCATCGTCAGTTGCATCTTCTTGCCCTTCGCTCAACCGTCGAAGTCAACCTGCACACGCTGGGCCTGGCAAGGCCGCGTGCACATCGATGTGCGGATTGAAGGCCTAGGTGCAGATTCGCGCGGCCCTGCTGGGCTTCTCCGGCCAGAATGACCGGATGCCACTATTTGCCCGTATGGTTGACGATGAACGTGACGGCCTGCTGACCTTCCTGGCGCAGCAGCGTGACTCGATGCGCGCTTCCGTTCTGGGGCTGGACGACGAGCAGGCCCGTGCCACTCCGGCCGCGAGCACGCTGTCGCTTGGCGGGCTTCTCAGGCACTGCGCGCGCACGGAGCGCCGGTGGGTGGTCGCTGGCATCGCGGGTCGGCCGCTGCCCGGCCTCTGGCCGATCGAGAACTGGCCGGCCGACTTCCGAATGGACGAGCAGGACACGCTGGCCGGGCTCCTCGGCTATTACGCCGAGACAGCTGAGCAGACCGAGCAGGTCATCGCCGAGGTCCCCGATCTGGGGCAGAGCCTGGCGATCGACCCGAACCAGTCGGTGCGCTGGGTCCTGCTCCACCTCATCAAGGAAACAGCCAGGCACGCCGGCCACGCCGACCTCATCCGCGAGGCGCTCGACGGGCAGCACGCCGGAGCACTGACCGACGCCTACGACAGCCAGTGACCTGCCCGGCAGTTCAGGAGCGGCCGTCCGGAGGCGCTGGCTGCTCCTGCTGGACGCCGGGGCGAAGGCCGGTGAAGGCCACGATCGCTGCCACGGCCATGACAGCGGCCATGATGTAGAGAACAGTCTCGGTCGCGTGCGCGAAGTCGAGCCGGTAGAAGTGCGGTATCGAGCCGATGCCGCCGTTCCCGCTGGCGCCGCTGCCCGTGGCCTGCGAGAGCTTCGCGGCCTGAGCATGGGCCCGGCCGCTCGGCAGGCCGAGCGCGATCAGCGAGGTAACCAGGTGGCTGCGCAGCACCGTGACCAGGATCGTGCCAAGAATCGCTATCCCCATGCTGGCGGCGTAGTTCCTGACCGTCTGGGTGATGCCCGTGGCTTCGCCGTAGGAGAGCCGGCTGGCGCGGTTGACCGCGTCCGTGCTCGCCGGGCCGAGCATGAATCCGACGCCCGCTCCCGCCAGGATGATGTACCACTGCTGGCTGCTGAAGCTGAGGGAGGTGACGTTCTGGCCCCACAGCCAGAATCCGACGGCGGCGAGGGCGCAGCCGAGCACGACGGGGCGCTTCGCGCCGGCCTGGTCCAGCATCCGGCCGCCCAACTGGGCGGCAATGACGAATCCGATGAAAAAATACAGCAAGATGATCCCGGCCTGCGATGACGACTTGCCCAGCGAGATCTGGGCGTACTCGCTGCCGAAGAAGAACACCGGGATAAACACCAGGTTCGAGATGCCGAGCACGATGTTCTGGACGAGGAACGGCCGGATCTTGAAGATGTTCACCTGCATGAGCGGCTCAGGCGTGCGGAGCTCCACGAAGTAGAAGACCACGAGCAAGGCAATCCCGGCGGCGATGCAGATCGCGATGGCGGGGTTGCTCCAGCCCCAGATCGTGGATTGCTGGAAGCCGAAAACGCTCAGGGCGATGCCCCCGGCGATCAGCGCCAGGCCGCGGTAGTCCACGCGGGCAGGCCTGTGGTCGGTGACCGGCTTGGAGATAAAGATCAGCGCCAGGGCAATGAGAGCGACCGGGATGTTGACCCAGAAGATGGCGCGCCAGGTCCACTGGGTGAGGTAACCGCCGAGTACAGGCCCGATAGCCGTCAGGCCGCCCGCGATACCGAAGAAAAGGGCGAGCGCCCTCCCGCGCTCGCGCAGCGCGAAGGTCTGGACGACGATCGCGAGCGCGGCAGGGAACATGATCGCCCCGCCGACTCCCTGGATAACGCGGAAGATCACGATCCAGGCCTCGGCAAAGCTCCCCTTCGGGGTTAGCCCGCACAACGCCGACGCGCCCGCGAACACGATGATGCCGAGCGTGACCATCTTGCGGTGGCCGACCGTGTCGGCGAGCCTGCCGCCGAAGGCGAAGAACGCGGCGAGCGAGAGCAGGTAGGCGTTGACCGCCCATTGCACGCCGGTGGTGCTGAGGCTCAGTTCCTTCTGGATCTCCGGGATCGCGATGGACACGATCGTCTGATCGATGAAGGTCATCGAAACCGCGAAGATCATCGCGGCCAGGATCAAGCCGCGAGACCGTCCTCGAACGACACCAGTCGCTGTCATGGACCCCCCAAGCCCGCGTGGGCGCGCCCCCGCGCCTCACTGAGTCGATCTTCTCAGGAGCAACTCAGATCCGGCTAGCCAGGGCGCTATTGCCCGGAATGGACGTACGATGACCACGACCTGATTACCACAGCTAAGCGACCGGCAAAGGAAGCGGCCCGTGATCGCCGTTCAATTCGCGCAGGAGGCCGTTGTCACTAATAACGACAAGATTCTCCTAGTTCGAAAATCAGAGGATGACCCGAATAATCCCGGGCTTTGGGAACTACCAGGCGGACGACTCAAGGAGTCCGAGCACGTTGATGACCATGTGATCCGCGAAGTACTTGAAGAAACGGGCCTAACCATATGTCCCGGGCCGCTCATCGATCTTTGGTCTTGGGATATGACCTGGCACGGCGAGCAAGTCCGAGTCATAGCCGTCAGCAGGTATTGCACCCTGGCTCCCGTCGCCCCAGTCGAGTCCATCCGAGAGGCCGACGATTATCTAGCTGAGCAGCGCTGGTTCAGCAAGTCGGATCTGCTGGAGCTGGACATAATTCCGTCGCAGCAACCTACCATCAGGATGGTAGTTCAAGCGTCACCCAAGGGCTCGCAGATGATCAACACGCGGGTTTCGGCGGGATAGCCGGTCCTTGCCAGGCCTGCGTCGTGACATTGCTGGCGCGGAGCCGAGGCTGGCTTCGGTGACGCCGGCTCTTGCCCGACCCGGCCTGTCCCGCAACAGCAGCGGGGCGGGCGGTATCGGGGAGGGTTGTCGTGTTGCTGGAGGAGGGTTGTCGTATCGGGGAGGGTTGTCGTCGTGGTGGTGGAGCGGATTCGGGTGCGCGGAGGAGCGGTTTCGGGTTGAGGAGTGTTGTCGTGTTCTGGTCCGGTCGATCCTCCTAGACCCGAAAGCGCTCCTTCGTGAGCGCGGCCAGCCTCCCTCAGCGCCCTCACTCCCGAAGAGTCGCGCCCATGTGACCAGGGGCGTGCCCAGCGGGCGGCCCGAATCACCCTGGCGTTTGTCGTCTATGTCGGTGGCAGGGGGAAGTCGTCAGCGTGCGCGTTGGCCAGCGCGAGCAGGAATGATGGCTGCCTGGGGCGAGTCCAATCTTCTGGCGTTCCGGTGAAGGCCCAGTGCCCCTCCTCGGTGAGCATGTAATCGATGGCCTTCGGCCAGAGCAGTCGCTCTTGATCGGTCAGCTCGACCTCGCGCTGATAGGCGTCGATAAAGGCTCGCCATTCCGTGCGGTCGAACGGTCTCGCTGGAGCGGAGTCGTGATCGGTGTGGAAAAGCAGGGCCGCCTGGGCGAGGTCAAGCAGCCGGGGAGCGAAGTCGCCGTTGTCGGGGTCTACCAGCACCGGCCCCGCCGGCGTATACACGAGGTTGCTCGCCTTGTAGTCCATGCAGGCGTTCGCGTACGGCAGTGGCGCGTCGCGGATCAGCGGCAGCACCTCGGCGGCAAAACTGGAGATGAGCGCAGCGAAGCGCTCGACGGCTTGCGACGGAGCATGGGGCGCCATTACTTCATGCAATAGCTCCACATCGCCGTCTACCCGGTCATCGTCGTAGTCCGGCCAGCGAAACTCGGGCAGCCTCGCCATGCCCGCCTCGTGCGCGTGCATCCGGCCCAGGAGCGCACCGGCCGCCGCGAGTTCCGGGAGCCGTCCGGTGTAAGCCCCGCCCTCGATGAACGGGTACGCCACCCAGTGGGTATCACCTCCCAGAACCGGGTTGGCCACGCTCAGTTCGAGGGGTGTCACCACAGCCACGCCCCCGGCCTGCCATTCTCGCGTGACCGCGGCCACGGCGGCGGCGTCCGCCGCCGACCGGCGGGTGCGCTTGATGATCGCCGGGCGGCCGGCAACTACGCACGGGAAGACCGGCGACCAGGGGTAACTGGAGCTCTCCGGTACTTGCTCGGCCCCGAAGTGCGCGAACACGCGAGCGTGATCGGCGGCAGGCGCGAAGACCGGGGACATGCGCGGATGCTAGCCAACACTCCAACCAGGGGCAACGGGTTACCTGGCACGCGGCCCGACCTGATGCCCGAATCCGGTGTCGCCGGGAGCGCAGAGAACCTCTGGCTGCGGCGACGGGCTCGATGGTCATATTTCATCCTTCACGGTCCTGAAGGTGACCGGCGGCGGCGGGATCGCTGCCCGGATGCTGACAGCGGCATCCAGCACGCCGGGCAGCCACGGCGTATAGGTATCCGGCCGGGCAGTGATCGCCTCGTGCAGGTCGCCGGGAAGTACCCAGCGCCAGTCGCAGACCTCGGCCTCGTCGGGTGCCGGCGAGCCGTCGTTGAAGGTCGCGACGAGCACGTGATCCCATTCGTCTTCGGTCCGGCCCGATACCGGATCGGGCGCGTAATACCGGAAAGTGCCCACCTCGGCTAGCCGGGTGATCTGGTCTGGGGAGATCCCGAACTCGGCGGACAGCCGCTGAGCGGCGGCAGCGGCGACGTCCTGGCCCGGTTCGGGATGCCCGCAGCAACTGTTGGACCAGCGGGAGGCGAACCGCGTCTTGACCGGAGCGCGCCGCTGGAGCAGCACCCGCCCGGAGTGGTCGTAGAGCAGCACCGAGAAGGCGCGGTGCCGGCGGCCGGGTGCGATGTGCGCCTCGGCGACCGAGCAGGCACCGATGGCCAAGCCCGCGTCGTCGACCAGTTCTACGAGCATCTGCTCGCGGCTAGTCACGGTCGCCTCAGGACCGACGTCAATCGACATGCTTTCTCCCTTTTCGTCACCGCGAACACACTGAAGCTATCCAGGAATCAGCGCCTGACGCTAGCCTCCGGTTTATTTCTCCCTTTACAAATTAGACATTGCGAAATATTCCCCACTCACCACATCGATGCGCGGATTGACACCCAATTTCCAGCATAAGTTCACGCATTCATGCAGACCCTGGGACGAAGCGCCTGCCGGTACTCCGACTCCGGCTGCGCCTAGGCCAGCCCGGGTCGCCCCGGTAGGCTCCCTGAAGGACCACCTAGCCATGGGCGAGGGAGAAGCGGAAGCGATGAACTACCAGGTTGTGAACCCGTCCAGCGGCCAGGTGGAGCAGGAGTACCCGACGGCAACCGACGCGGAGATCGGCGAGATCCTTGACCGGGCCGGACGCGGCTATCCGGCGTGGCGGCAGAGCGCCATGACCGAGCGCGCGGACATCCTGCGCCGGGTGGCCCAGCTTTACGAGGACCGGTCCGCCGAGCTTGGCGCCATCATCACCAGGGAGATGGGCAAGACCACGGCCGAGGCTAGCGGCGAGCTCGAGTTCACCGTCGGCATCTACCGCTACTACGCCGACCACGGGGGCGACCTGCTCAAAGATGCGCCGCTGCAGTCCAATACGCCGGGTACCGCGTGGGTCCGCAAGTCCCCGATCGGGGCGCTGCTCGGCATCATGCCCTGGAACTATCCCTATTACCAGGTCGCCCGGTTCGCTGCCCCGAACCTGATGATCGGCAACACGATCGTGCTCAAGCACGCTCCGCAGTGCCCGGAGTCGGCGCTGGCCATGGAGCAGATCTTCCGCGAAGCCGGGCTGCCTGCCGACGCGTACATCAACGTGTTCGCCAGCAATGAGCAGGTTGCCGAGATGATCGCCGACCCGCGGATCGCCGGCGTATCGGTGACCGGCAGCGAGCGGGCCGGCTCGGCCGTGGCCGCGACCGCCGGACGGCACCTGAAGAAGGTCGTGCTTGAGCTGGGCGGCTCGGACCCGTTCATCGTGCTGGACGGCGCCGGCCTGCCCAGCGTGGCCAAGGCCGCTGCCTCCGCCCGGATGGAGAACGGCGGCCAGGCCTGCAACGCCTCCAAGCGGATGATCGTGATCGACGACGTGTACGACGAGTTCGTATCCGAGTTCACCGCCGCGATGTCTGGCTATGCCACCGGCGACCCCACCGACCCGGCCACCGCCTACGGGCCGCTGTCGTCGGAACAGGCGGCTCGCAACCTGATCGATCAGATCAACGACGCGGTTGAAAAAGGCGCGAAGGTACACCTGGGCGGACACAGGCTGGACCGGCCCGGCGCATTCGTGGAAGCCACGGTGCTGTCCGGCGTGACCCCGGAGATGCGGGCCTACCGCGAGGAGCTGTTCGGCCCCGCGGCGGTGGTCTACAAGGTATCCAGCGCCGACGAGGCTATCGAGCTGGCCAACAGCAGTACCTACGGGCTCGGCGGCGCGGTGTTCTCGAGCGACGAGGCCCTGGCCATGGACGTGGCCGACCGGCTGGACGTCGGGATGGTCTGGATCAACCAGGCCGAGGGCGGCGGCCCGGAACTGCCTTTCGGCGGGACGAAGCGCTCGGGCGTCGGCCGGGAACTCGGGCCGCTGGGAATTGACGAGTTCGTGAACAAGAAGCTCATCCACACCACGCCTGACGGAAAGTAGTCAGCCTGGCAGCGTCCGGGCCCGCAGGGCTTTCTCGGCCACGTCGCGGCCTTCGATCACTATGCGGGCCAGGCCGGGTTCGATCGCATGGTCGGTCAGGAATTCTTCGATCTGGCTGAGCAGTTCGGGCGACGCCGCCGTGCAGGGGAACAGCGCCTTGGCGAGCAGCGCCCTGGCCGCGTCGCCGCGAGAAGCCCAGATCGCCGGCATCCGGGCAAAGTACTCGGCCGCGTACGGCGCGAGCAGGCGGGCGTGGTCACCCTGGTTGAAGGCCGGGCATACCGTCATCAGGTCCTCGATGCCCAGCTCGCCTGATCCGGTCAGCTGAGCCCAGGCTAGCTGCCAGTCGCTGTCGGGCTCGGCCGCCAGCAGCAACGGCGTCGCGGCCTGTTCAGGCTGAAGTCCGGCCGCAGCGTATTCGGCCCGGCGGTCTGCAGCCAGGCCCTGGACCAGGCGGCCAGATCCTTGCCTGAGCTGCTTTCCAGCGCTCGCAGCAGGTCGGCGAGGGTGGCGTTACCCCAGCTGTGCTGAACGAGGTAGGCCTGGATGCCGGCGAAGAACTCGTCCCTGCCGAGATAGGCGACAAGCTGCCTGAGCACTGCGGCGCCTTTGAGGTAGCTGATCGCGTCGTAGTTGCCGAGCGCTTCGGCCAGCGTGTCAGCCTCCGTGGCCACCGGATGCGCTGACGGCTGCTGGTCCTCGGCGTAAGCCCGCGCCTTGCTGCTGGCGCCGAAGGTGGTCCAGGCGCCCTTGAACCTGGTCGCCTCGGCGGTGGCGAGGATGGCGCACAGCTCGGCGAACGCCTCGTTCAGCCACAAGTCGTTCCACCAGAGGCTTGTCACCAGATCGCCGAACCACTGGTGGGCCAGCTCGTGCAACAGCCGTGTGGCGCGGTTCTCGTGCATCACGTCAGTCACCTTCGAGCGGAACAGGAACCACTCGGAGATCGTCACGCAGCCAGGCTGCTCGATCGCGCCGGCTGGCAGCCGCGGCACGAAGACCTGGTCGTATTTGGCGTAGGGAAAGTCCAGGCCGAAGAGGGCCGGGTAATAGTCCAGGCCGATCCTGGTGACCTCCAGCAGCTCATCGCGGTCCAGTTGGCCGGCCAGTGACGCCCGGCAGGCCAGGCCGAGCGGGATCACCCGGCCGCCCGGCGTCGTGTGCGTGCCGCGGATGACCTGGTAGTCACCGGCGATAACAACGGCCGAGCAGGGGGGCGATCCGCGGCGTGGGCGGGAAATGCCAGACGGCGCGGTTGGAGGCCCCCGCCAGCGGCGTAGCCTCGGGCGCCGGCTGGTTGGACAGCACCGTCCAGTGCGCGGGCGCCGTCACGCGGATTGTGAACTCGCCCTTCAGGTCCGTCTGGTCAAAGCAGGCGAAGACCCGGCCGGACTCGGCGAAGAGATTCGTGTACAGGTAGACCTTGCCGTCGGCCGGGTCAACGCTGCGATGCAGCGCCGAGCCGTCGCTGCTGTAGCGAAAGCTGGCCGTCACCCGCAGCTCGTTCGACTCCCGCAGGCCGGCCAGCGCGACCCTGCCGTCCGCGCACACCTGCTCCGGGTCCAGCCGACGGCCGTTAAGGATGACCTCGTGCACCGTGTCCGCCCGCAGCTCGGCGTGGCTTGCAACGCCCGGCCGGCCGCAGCTGAACCTGATCACCGAAGTCGACCAGAAAAGCTCGCCGCCGCCGGTCAGGTCCAGCGCGACGTCATAGGACTCAACCCGCACAAGCTTTGCTCGCTCGGCAGTCACCGTCCTGGTCAGCTCATACGGCATTGCCGGTCCGGGCCTCTCTGGAACTCTCTGGAACTCTCGGCCTGGCTTTGGGTCAGTCCCCGACGACACCATCTATTCGCTCGCGGATGAGGTCAGCGTGGCCGTTGTGGCGGGCATACTCCTCGATCATGTGCTGGTACACCCAGCGCAGGGAGGTTGGCCGCATAACTCTCGGGTGGTCGTCCGCTACCCAGTGAGGCTGTTCGATCACGTCGCCCAGGTCGTGGGCCGCCGCCGCGGCCCGCGCTCGCTCTACGCTCAGCTGGTAGCTGGCGAAGTCCCTCCGGACATGCTCGGCCGCGGGCTCGAAGGCGTCCTCGTCTTCGGGCATCGCAAGGTCCGGCCTGCCGTCAAAACTGTGGAACCAGGACTCCACCTCGGTGAGGTGGCGCACCAGCGCCATGAGCGAAAGCCCAGACGGCGAACAGGACTCGGTGACGAGTTGGTCGGGGTTCAGCCCTTCGCATTTCATCAGCAGGGTCGCGCGGTGAAACTCAAGCCAGTCCTCAAGCGACTCGCGCTCGCCAGCAGGTACCGTGGGCGGAATGGTCCGTTTATACATTTGATGACGATATAGGGAGTTGCTGGTGCGGGCAACTCGGATCCCGTTACGGCGGAATTCAGGTGACGAGCAGGCGAAGGCCAAGCTCCGCTGCATCGAGAGCGACGAGGTCGCGGTTGCGTTCGGCCCACCGGCCTGAGACAAGGTCATCACGGAGGCTGCGCACTGCCCGCTGCTCGACCTCCGGCCCGACTCTGGCCCACACCGACATTCCGCGACGTACATGCTCGTCCAGGTATGCCTCGGGCCGGCGCCAGTAGGCCTCGAAGAAGCCGTCAGCGCAGTCCCACGGAATGAGCACCGGCTCCGTGCGGGCTCCGATCACGCGGGCCAGCTCGGTCAGCGAAGGCCGCCCTGCGAGGAGGTCAGCGACCTCAGGCAGATAGTCGCGAGTAAGCCAGAACCGGCGAAGCCATTCGGCGTCAATGGTGTCGTGCGTGAACACCACCACGCGGCGAGCCACGCGCCGCATCTCGCGCAGGCCCGCGATCGGGTCCTGCCAGTGATGAACCGTGGCGAAAGCCATCGCGGCGTCGAAGGACTGGTCCTCGAACGGAAGGCTCTCCGCGGCGGCAGCCACGCACGGCGCCGCGCCTGCGGGACGCTGCGCGCGCATGACCGCCGACGGCTCCACCGCGGTGACGTCGCGGCCGGGGGGCTCGTAGGAGCCGGTGCCAGCCCCGACATTCAATACCGTCCGCGCATCGCCGAGCGCAGCCCAGACCTGCGCGGCGATCCGCGGCTCGGTGCGCCGCGTCACGGTGTAAGTAGCTCCGATGGTGTCATACAGCTGCGCGCTGGACATGTCGCTGCCTTCCTGGCTGTCACCTGTTCGCGGCGGAATGTCTCACTTCAATATATCGAATCGATATATCGGCACGATATGCGGCGCGAAGCGTCAACGCAAGTCCGCGCGTTCCTGGCCTGTTGACCTGCGCGTTCCTGAAGGTATGGGATTGTCCGTGTTTGAGGTTCTCCTACCCGCAGCCATCGCCGGAAGAGGTCGCAGGTGAGCGCATTTCATGACCACGATGGTGTCCGCATCGCATACGAGCGGCGGCAGGGCCATGTGCCCACAGTCGTGCTCCACGGCGGATCAGGCCGACGTCAGCATGCTGCGAAGCTGCTTGCACTATTGCCGGAGGCCTGCGATGTCCTGATCCCCGACCTCCGGGGTCACGGCGAGAGCTCGCACACTCCCGGGCAATACCGCCTCGAACACTTCGCCGCCGACGTCGCATCGCTGTGCGATTCAGTCTTCTGCGGCGAGCCGGCGATCATCTATGGCCACTCCCTCGGCGGACAAGTCGCGCTCGTCCTGGCGGCCGAACGCCCAGATCTGGCGCGGGCACTCATCATCGGTGATACCCCGCTGTCGCTCAGCACTCTTCAGCAGGCAACGGACCCGAACCGCGAAGTAGCGGTTACCTGGCGGGCACTGGCAGCCTCGGGAAAGGACATTGGCGCCATTTCAGCGGCGCTAGAGGAGTTGAGCGTCCCCGTGATGGACGGCTCAGGCAGCGTGCGGCCAGCACGCGAGGTCTTCGGACCCGGGCATCCCTACCTCGCCGAGCTCAGCGCATGCCTCGCCGCTCATGATCCGGCATTCCTAGACGAGGTGGTTCTCGCTCGGTTCGCCACCACCCACCGCTCACTCGACGCTACTCTGCTCTCCAGATTCGAGGCCCCGGTGCTCCTAGTCCGCGCCGACCCGGCTGCGGGAGGTCTGCTGTCGGCCAGCGAGGCGCACCAAGCACAAGCACTACGACAGAATGTGGAGACTGTCGTCGTTCCGGGCGTGTCTCACGGGCTGCACCTACAAGATCCCGCTGCCTTGGCCGCAGTCGTCAACCGGTTCATCAGACGTCTGATCGCACAGCCCTAATCGCCGCCTGGGCCTTCGTCGTAAGAGCGATGGTCCGCAAGGCCATGGTCAGATGCCAGAATTGTCCCGTGGAGTTGCCTGCTGACGCACCAGGGCCAGCGCCTTCAGCACAGAAGCCGCGAGATAGCCGGGCCGGCGCTGTGACGACCGCGGTCTCGGTTCTCTACTCGCTGGTACTCGCCGCTGGCGACGGATCCGTGCTCTATGCATCGATGAGATGTTCTCCGACAGCATCGCCCAGCAACTGCGCGGCAAAAGCCACGACGTAACCTCTGTGGTCGCCGACACGACCTTGCTAGCCCTCCCCGACGACCAGATTCTCGCACGGGGGACAGACGCAGGCCGCGCGCTGGTCACCGCCAATATCAAGGACTTCATCCCCCTTGACGGCCGATACCGCGCCGTCGGCCAGCCACATGCAGGGCTGATCCTGGTATCCACAAAGACCTTCCCGCAGAACCGCTCCCTCACAGCAGCCATCGCCAGCGCTCTTGCCTCGCTGCTCGACGCGACACCTCAGATCCAGCCCGGACAGGTGCTGTTCCTGACACAGAACTGACCGACCACGGCGGAGTCTGCTTCCCTGGTCAAGGAGATCGTCCACAGACTCCACCTTCAACCTGCTTGGGTTCAGCCCGGCTAATTGCACGGGCCTTCATACTTGCGTCGTGCAGATTCTGGGCATGAGCAGTGACGACGAGATGGTCGCCACCTTCTTGCGCGGCGAGCTGTCCAGCGAGAGGTTCGGCGGGGACATCAGGGCTTGCCTGGCGTCATGCGGGCAGCCCGAGCGGTTGCTCACCTGCCCGAACCTCTCCGACGCCGAAGCAAATGCGGCGCGCCGCCACGTGCTCGCGGCGACGCGCGGCTACGGCGACGACCGTGAACTGTTTATAGATTTTCCCGCTCAGGTGACATGGATCAGGGCGGTCCTCTGCGCCGACGAGATCGCCAGGGTGCGTTACATGGACTACTCCTACTGGTATGAGATCTCAGGCGGCAGCCGCCTGCCCGCTGACGCGGCCGCGCGCATCAAGGCAGGCATACGGGCGTGGGACGTGCCCAACGGGAGATTCACGGAGGCAGCCCGCGCGCTCGCCAGGGGAGAGCAGTTCCCGCCCCTGATCCTGGTCGGCGAGAGCCAGCACGAGTTGGTGTGCCTGGAAGGCCATCTGCGTCTGACTGCTTACGCTCTGGCTGGTTTCCCGGTCGACGTCGAGTGCCTAGTCGGCACTGCGCCGGCGATGGGACGCTGGACCCAGCTCTAGCTCCAGGCCCTTATCGGATTACAGGAGTTTCATGGCTATCGGGCCCGATTCTGTCGTGGCTGCTGCAACGGTCGTCGTTGCGGCGCTGGAGCCTGGCATAAACGCGGATTGGTCGGTGGCAGCGGGTGACCTGGAATGGAGCGTCGACCGGACGATCGCGCATATGACCGGGGCTCCTGGCAAGTACGCCTTTTACCTGTCGAGTCGTTCCACTCGCTACGTCGCAGTGAGAGTGTGGCCGGCTGAAGATGCGACGCGGCAGGAACGTCTGGAAGCCATCGAGGCGTGCGCTGCGGCGCTCGCCGGTGTTGCGGCCACGGCACCCCAGGACGCCGTCGGCTTCCACGTCACCGGGATGCGGAACGCAGCGCAGTTCCTCGCGATGGCGTGCGAGGAACTGCTCATTCACGCCTACGACGTCACCTGCGGACTAGGACTGCCATACGAGCCGCCGGAGGACCTATGCCGACTCGTGATCGAGCACTGCTATCCCGGTCAGGCCATCAGCAAGCGCCGCGTATGGCCCTTCCTCGTGTGGCTGAGCGGCCGGCGCCACCCAGCCGGGGCAAGCTGGGGCCAGCCGCCACCGCTGCCCGAACGTGCGGAGATACCGCTTGAATTCGGCCGCGACACTGCCACCGGTGAGTGGCGCGCGATCAGATGGGCGACATAAAGGAGGTCTGCGAGATGCGAGCGGCGGGCTTGACAGGCTCCGAGGCGGCGCGCTACTAATTGCTACTTAGTAAGCGGTGCTGAATAAGCGAGGTGCAGGGTGCACGGCAAGTTCGATGATCTCGGCCGGTTCGCCGACCCGTCGGCGCTGATCTTGACCAGCCTGGCCGACGGCCCCAAGCACGGATACGCGATCATGACCGACATCGCCGCTTTCAGCGGGGTCGGTATGGAGCCCGGCACCTTGTACGGGGCGCTGTCCCGGCTGGAGCGCCGGGGCTGGATCCGGCCACTGGCCGCCGACGAGCGCCGCCGCCCGTACGAGATCACCGCCGCCGGCCAGCAGGTCCTGGCCGAGCAACTGCAATCTATGCAGCAGATCGTGCGCACCGGCCGCCAGCGCATCGCCACCGCCTGAGCCCCGATGAAGTCCGCCCTGGCCGACTGGCTGTGCCGCGCCCTAGTCGGCTGCTATCCGCGCCGCTGGAAGCAGCGTTACGCCGAGGAAATGCTCGATGTTCTCGACCAGCACAGCGCGGGACCGCGAACCGTACTCAGCCTGGCCAGCGGCGCCCTGACCACCCGCCTGGACCCCGGCTACCGGATGGAGATCCGCCGCATGGCCCGCCTGAGCAAGGAAGCCAAGCTAACCGTCCTCCTTTCCGTCGCCGTGCCCGCCGCCATCTTTGCGCTCGTGGCCGTGCCCGTCATTGCCCAGAACAGCAGGGAAAGCAGCTGGCACCTGTCGAACAGCGGCGCGGTGGGGCCGGTCGCGTTCTCGGGCAGCCGGCGCATCTTGGCCGGCGCCGCGGACGGCCCGCCCTGGTCCGGCACGAGCATCCTGTGGGATGTCACCGACCGGGCTCTGCCGCGGCGACTGGCGGAGTTCGAGGGCGGTAACCCCACGACGATCTCGCCGGACGGCCGCACCGTGGCCACAGTCGCGTTCGGAGGCCAGCCGGTCCTGTGGAATGTGACCCGCCCGCTCCACCCAGCCCGGCTGGCCGTGCTGTCGGCTGGCTTCGCCGGCCGCGGCCTGTGGGGCGAGGCGTTCTCCCCGAGCGGTAGCCTCCTGGCCGCCGCCTCCACAAGCGAACTGGTCCTGTGGAACGTGGCCGACCCGGCCCGGCCCCGCCTGCTGCGCATCCTCGCCGCCCCGGTCCAGACCGGCAACCCCGGCAACTTCGACCTCGGCGACGGCGACCTCGTGTTCTCCCCGGACGGCCGCATCCTGGCCAGCGCATCCGGCGCCCACCAGATCACCCTGTGGAACGTGGCCCGCCCGGCCCGTGCCACCCGCATCGCCACCCTGCCCGGCCCGGACGACTACTTCACCGCTCTCGCGTTCTCGCCCCGGGCGAACCTGGTGGCCGGTGTGACCTTCCACGGCAGCTTGCTGGTGTTCCGCCTGGTCGGCCCAGGCCACCCGGTCCGCGTCACCATCCTCCCCCACCTCGTGGCCAGCGCCCGGTTCCCCGGCGGAGCGCGCGGCCCGGTCGACCCATGCAGTCCCGGCTGCGCAACCGCCGCCTACGCAATCGGCTTCACCCCGGACGGCCATGCCCTGACCGTCGTGATCGACCGTTCCGAGGCGTTTCCCAGCACGACGGACCGCGACACCGTATTCGCCTGGCATGTAGCCACCTCCGGCGCCCTCTCCGACCTCACCACCATCTTCCGGAACGTCAGCGACTCCCAGCCGACCCTGGCCCCAGGCGACCGCATCGTGGCCGACGGCTCCGAGCTAGGCGGCAAAATACACCTGTGGACCCTGCCCTGATCGTCCCGCCACGCCAGCAGGCACTCAAGGCCCTGCGTCCCGATCAAACCCGGCAAAGTACTCCCAGCAACGCCCGGAAACGATCAAGGCCCAGGTCAGGGAGACTGCCTCCCACCTGGGCCTTCATAGTGGAGCGGGTGACGGGAATCGAACCCGCACTGTCAGCTTGGGAAACGGTGCGATACCGGCCGGTTGCGGGCCTGGCCTGGGCAAAGCAATGCCGCTGAGTGCCCGTGGTTGACCACTGCTGACCCTGGCTAATTGCACGTTAATTGCACGACGATCCTGCGCTGACGTGCACCGATCGGGCCCCACCGTCGCATGCTCCTCCATGTCCTCCTCATAGTTATCGTGCATCGGGGGGCGCGGCCTGCTTGGAGACTGTGAAGGAGGTCTCGCGACCGAACTTGCACGCGGGTTGTGCTCAACCTCGGCCGGGCCGGCGGGATTCATATAGGTAGAGCACCAGGACCGGTCGGCGGGAGGCGCAAATGCAGCTAGTGAGGGACGCGGCGTCTGATCGCCAGTTCGAGGGCTTCGTGGCCGAGGCGTCGGACGCCCTGTTCCGCACTGGCTACCTGATGACAGGAGATGCCCGGGATGCCGAGGACCTGGTCCAGGAGACCTTTCTGCGGGTAGCCCGGCGGTGGAACCGGGTGCGGGCGATGGATCATCCGGCAGCATACGCCCGCCGCATCCTGATCAACCTGGTGCTGCGCGATGGTGACCGCCGGTCACGCGAGAAGGCAGAACTGGTCCCGGAGGGCGCGTGGATCGATGCTGCGGACCAGGACGCGGCGCGTGTTCTGCGGGCAATCGACGACGTCGCGGAGTTCCGCTGGGCGCTGGCGCAGCTGCCTGCTCGTCAGCGGGCCGTGCTGGTCCTGCGGTACTGGGCCGACCTGCCCGTCGCCGAAGTCGCCGACATTCTGGGCTGCTCCGCCGGGACAGTCAAGAGCACCGCATCGCGGGCTGCCGCCCGGCTAGCCGAAACCCTCACCCGCGCCGAGGCGGCATCCCAGCCTGCCGCTCCGGGCCAAGAATGAAAGGACGGACCTGATGATCACCGACGAACTCGAAAATGAACTCCGCAAGATCTTCGCCAGAGCCGGAGCTGAAAGCGCGATTCCCGACCAGGCCCGCGAGCGGCTGCTCCAGCACGACTACCTGCCAGGGCGGAGAAACCGGCGACTCATCGTGAGCATCACCGCCGCCGCGGCCGCCGCTGCCCTGGTCCTGGGTCTTAACCTGTCCGGCGTGTTCGGCTCCGCGCCAGCGCACCACACGGGCACGATCCGGACCGCGGCATTCACGCTCGTCAGCAACGCCGATGGCACCGCCACCCTGACCCTCAAGCCGCAGGAGCTATTCGAGCCCGGCACCCTGCAAAGCGACCTGGCGAAAGCTGGCATCCCGGCCAGGGTCACGGTAGGCAGCTTCTGCTCCTCCGATCCGACGCCCGCCGGTTTCTCGCAGGCCGTGTCCATCCCGATCCAGCCTGGCCAGGGCATGACCGTGACGATCAATCCCGCAGCGATACCAGCTGGGACCGAGCTGAGCTTCGGCACCTTCCAGCTCGCGAGCAACCTGGAGACGACGGCTGCGCTTATCGACACCGGCTCCTACACCTGCACCAGCACCGCACCCACCACTCTCCCGACCGGCGGTGCGCTGTTGCACTGGCCGAAATGACGTACTGCTACTAGTAAGCGATCCTGTCCTGGCCCGGGCCTGGCACTGACAATGCCGACCCGGGCCAGGTCTGCTGCAGCCCGGCGCGGGTGGCGAGCCGAATGGGGAGGTCGGATCAACAATGCGCCCGACTGGGACGGCGCGGACGCGCCCGGCATGGCTGGGAGCGGGTGACGGGAATCGAACCCGCGTTATCAGCTTGGGAAACAGGGCGATACCGGCCGGTTGCGGGCCTGACCTGGGCGAGGTGGTGCCCGTGAGTGTCCGTGTTTGACCGCTACTGACCCTGGCTAATTGCACGGCGATCTTGCCCTGGCCTGGGCGGACCCGGCTGCCGCCCCTGGTCCTCCCCCGTCCTCCTCGTAGCTGCCCGCCCTTGGCCGTGGCCGTCGTGATACCGGGAACACGTTCGCGGCGGCGGCGGGGCCGGGATCAAGGATCTGATGGCGCGGATGGGCCACGACAGCGAACGCGCGGCGATGATCTACCAGCACCAGGCGCGCGGCGCGGACCAGGCGATCACGAGCGCTATCGATGCCCACGTCCAGGCCGAACGGGCCGAGGATGACGACGATGACGACGGCACGGCTGGCGTCCTGGTCCCGGCGGGCTAATTGCACGTCAATTGCACGGGAGATCAACTACGACCCTGGAACGATCAAGGCTCAGACCGGGGATTGCCGCCCTGACCTGGGCGTTCACAGTGGAGCGGGTGACGGGAATCGAACCCGCACTGTCAGCTTGGGAAGCTGATGTTCTGCCATTGAACTACACCCGCGCTCGCGGCTGGCTGAGCAAGTGCCGCGACGACATCGTACCGGAACCGGTAGGTTGCCGTCGTGCTGCTCTCCGATAGGGACATCCGCGCCCAGATCCAGTCCGGCCGCGTCGCGGTCGATCCGTTCGCGCCTGAGCTGGTCCAGCCGTCCAGCGTGGACGTTCGGCTCGACCGCTACTTCCGGGTCTTTGAGAACCACAAGTATCCGCACATTGATCCCGCGATCGAGCAAGCGGATCTGACTCGGCTCGTCGAGACCGAGGGTGACGCGCCGTTTATCCTGCATCCTGGCGAGTTCGTGCTGGGCTCGACGTTCGAGATCGTCTCGCTGCCGGACGACATCGCGGGCCGGCTGGAGGGTAAGTCCAGCCTCGGCCGCCTTGGCCTGCTCACGCACTCGACTGCCGGCTGGATCGACCCTGGCTTTTCAGGCCACGTCACGCTCGAACTGTCGAACGTGGCCACGTTGCCTATCAAGCTGTGGCCCGGAATGAAGATCGGCCAGCTTTGCCTGTTCCAATGCAGTTCGCCAGCCGAGCATCCGTACGGGTCAAGCCTCTACGGCTCTCGCTATCAGGATCAGCGCGGTCCGACCCCATCGCGTTCGTATCTCAACTTCTACCGGGCGGACGTCTAGGGCCGCTGGGCGACTGCGAGCTAGCGCCCCGGCGACCGCGAGCCAGAGCCCGGCGACTACCAGCTAGGCCCCGACGACGCTTGTGTCGGGCGGGCCAAGGCCGCCGGATAGCCGCCGGCCGGCTGAGCTGTAGAGCCCCCACTTGACGATGGCCGGCTTCGACCTGACCTTATAGGCGACGAACCCGACCCCGGCTCCGTAGACGACGTGTATCCGCCTGGATACGCCGTTGGAGAATGTGACCCGCAGGTAGGCGACATTCGGCTGGACGGCCATCACGACCGAGCGCGGCGTCAGCGGAGCATGCGGGAAGGAGTAGATCGAGCCGGACATGAACGGCGCGCCAAGCGGCCAGCAAACGAACTGGTCTGGCCACCCGACGCAGTTACCCCAAGGGCCGACGGACAGCTGATCACCAGGCACGATCAGCGGGTTGATCGGCTTCGTCACGATCGCGGGGCCGTCCACTCCCGGAGACAGCCAGGACAGGAACTCGTAGTTGCCGTTCTCAGGGATGTACGGGGTGCTGTGAGCGATCGGCTCTCCGTGCGCGTAAGCGGTCACCGTGGACACCGAGGAGCCAGCCGGGAAGACCAGGCCGACCCAGCGCCGCCCGTAGGCGACGACCGGGTGCAGGTCGATGATGACGCCATCGGAGAGCCTGACCCTGATCCGCCTGATGTCGGCCCTGACCCGGCCGAGCAGGGTCTGGCCAGCGGCGCTGAGCATGGCTGGCTCGCCGCCCGGTATCCGGCCCCAGAGCCGGTTGGAGCCGATCTGGCAGTACGTAGCGAACCGGGTCGCCGGGGCGCATTCCCAGCTTCCGGCGAACGAGCTCGCCTTCATGACCTCGATCTGCCATGGCTTACCAGCGATCGTCCCGCTGGCAACGATTCCCTCGCGGGCTTTGGGCGCGAGCCTGGTCACGCTTACCTTCGGAGTGCCGCCCGTGACGACATGGCCGACCGCTCGCGCGAGCCCTGGCCCTACGGCCACGCCGAGCGCGATGACGACAACTGCCGCTGCCTCAGCAACATGCAGGTGCCGCAGGGTGAATCGAGCCACGCCTACCTCCCCGTTCACGATATTCGAGGGAGAGCGAGCGCACCGCGTCAATGCCGAACCCGAAGGCCCTCCTCGCGACCCAGCGAGCGCAAGCCGCCAACATGGGTGCGCGGATCGACACCCAATTTTCAACATCGATCCGCACATCCGTGAGGCTGTCGGTTCATTGGAGGTTCGGGCCGCGGGGGTGAATCTGAGGCGCTGGAGGCGGGTGGCGAGGCGGCGTGAGCAACGTGGCCCTCCCTGATGCTGTCCCGGGCCGCGCGGCCGTGAGCAACGCGGCCCTGCCTGTTGTCGTCCCCGCAGCATCAGAGAGGGCCGCGTTGCTATTGCCGGACGGCCGCAACAACAACGTGGCCCGACCTGATGCTGTCCCGGGGCGGGCGGCCCGGACCGGGCTCAGCGGACCAGTTGCGGGACTCCGGCGCCGCCGTAGAGCTTGTGCCCGGCGCTGTCATACGCGTCCCAGCCCGTCACGACCTGGCCCCGCACGATCGCCAGCGCGTAGAAGCCGAGCCCGGAAACGGTGACCACGGGCGCCTTGATCGTGGTTCCGTCGGCGACGGAGAGCTTGATGTACGCAACCCCGGAACCAGCCGTCCCGATCAGCCACCGTGCCAGCCCGCGCGGCCTGGTCCGCGTCTGCGCGTGCACCCCCGGCTGCCGCAGCGTCGCAGCAGACAGGCAGTCGAAGGAGAGCTCCCTGGCGCCATATCCCGTCAGCGACAGGCAGTACCCGAAGGGCAGGCCTTGACCGCGGCCGACCAGCCGTGCCGCGAGCGCTTGGGGACGAACCCGGCGCCGACCCGCGCGTTCTGCCTCGCCGGGCCGGCTTGTCCGGGCCGCAGCCAGGTCACAGGCAGCCAACTCTCGGGGAAGGAGTGAGCCAGTTCAGTCGTGCCCGCGTAGACGGTGACCTTCGACATAAAGAGCCCGAGCGGGTAGAGCAGCCCGACCATTCGGTAGCCGTGCGCCTCCACCGGGTAAACATCGACGACCTGGCCGCTGTTAAAGCGGACCGCGATCTTGGTGACATCGCTGCGCACCACCCCGTAGATCCCGCTGTAGGCCTCGTGATAGGCCACGTAGAACGATGCGAACCCGCTCAGGTGCCCGGCTTGACGCAGCGTCTTGTACTTCCATGGCTGACCGCCATCGACGGCGCCGTATACCCTGCCGGATTTCTTATCGATCGCGATACGCCAGGTGTCATTCCACGGCTTCCCCGTTGAGCTGCCCTCGGCGATCACGCCATCTCGAGCACGCTCAGGCAGCCGCGTCACCTGCAAGGTCGGCAGCGGCAGGTGGTGATGCCGCACGGCGGACCCGGGATCCGCCGGCCCCTTGCGCAGCAGCCCTAGCCCGGTGACCGTCGCGAGGCCCGCAGCGCACACCGCCACAACCGCGACCCCTGCCGCGACCCGAGATCCGATGCGCATGGCCCGTCCTTTCCTCAGCACGGCGGTCACCGGCGGTGGCCCCGCGACGGCTTCATCGAGTACCCGCCGCAACTGGTCGCGCAGCAGTCGTTCGGTGTCAGTCGGCATGGCTTGCCCCGTTCACTAGCTCGGCGCTGACTCGCAGCTTCGCCAGCGCCCGCGCGGCCTGGCTCTTGACGTTGCCGATGGAGCAGCCGAGCGTGTCGGCCGTCTCGGCCTCGCTCAGATCCATCCAGTACCGAAGCACGACGACCGCTCGCTGACCTGCTGGCAGGCACATCAGCGCCGTGATGAGCTCGGGCTGATCGCCCTGCCGGCCGGTCACCTCGCGGGCAGGCCGCTCGGGCGGCACGCCGGTCAGGTGCTCGTGCACCCGTCTCCCGCGCAGCCTCGTGCGATTGGAGTTGATCATGATCTTGCGCACGTAGCCATCGGGATTCGCGGCCCTGCTGACTCGCGCCCAGGACGCGAAGGCCCTGGTGAGCGCGGTCTGTGCCAGGTCTTCCGCAAGCCCGAGGTCGCCGGTCAGGCCGTAGCCGAACCGTACGAGCGCGCTCCAGCGGCTGAGCATGAACTCGGTGAAGTCCTCAGTGGACGCGCGGTCCATGACCACCTCCTCGCCCATCCTGACCACAAGAGGCACCCGCGAGGTTGCACGCCAGCTCAGCAAAGCCGAAGCTGGGCCGGTGCGCCCTGCACGCACCGGCCCAGCGAGAGATGGTCAGCTCAGGTCAGAGCCACGAAGTCAGCGGCGCCCCCTGGCGGGAATGGCCAGGCATTCATTGCGCGGGTACTCCTTCATGAACACTGACGAGAACGACTCGGGTCCTTTCGAGGACGTGTAGTAGACGCCCAGGTCGTAGCTGCCGTACTGGTTGAGCTTGCCGAAGTCGTTCACGGTGAGGCCTGGAACGTCGGTGCCCTCGCCCCAGGTGCAGCCCGCGAGATGGGTGGTATAGAAGTACGGGTAGAACTTCGCCGGAGTCCCATCGTCGGTGACCGGAAGCTGGGTGCACCCGGTGCGCGCGACGATGTCACAAGGCTGGTTGCCGCTATCGGTCTCATCGAACGGCAGCGGCGCGGATAGCGCGTTCTGCGAGTAATTGATGTTGAAGTGCCGTCCGGTCAGCGGGCTGGTGAACAAGATCGGCGTCGGCCGGTTCGGGCTGCCGTTCGGCCAGTCGTTCAGGTACGGCGGGCCGTCGAAGCCGTAGTTCGGCGCGACGCAGCCGCCGATCGGATCGCGGGTCGCGATGCTCGCCGGGAAGCAGGCGAAATCGTCAGCGTCAGGCGGCCCCTGATCACCCAGCGCGCCCTCCTGGCCGGTGCACACCTGCGTAGTCGGGTCGGACTGGCTGCAGTACTGGAAGTGGCCGGTCTCATCCGACCAGGCAATGTTGTAGGGGAAGGCCGTCCACGTCGCCCGGGTCTTGATGCTCGAGGTCGAGTACATCGGGTGGAACGTGTAGGGGGTCACCGCGCACTCGGTCGACGGGTCTGGCGCGAAGACCATCTGGGCGAACCCGTTCGCCGCGCTGGCGACCATCTTCCCGCGCGACGCCGGTGCTGTGGTCGGCGAGCTTGACCGTCAGCCCCTGCGGGCTGTCCTTGATGGTGACGCCGATGTGGTCGCCCTGGTTCATCAGCAGTACGTCGCTGTTCGGGGTGAACGTCGCCGCCGTCGAGTCGACCGGGTTCGGCGAGCCGGTCGGGATGCCGTCGTGCGTGACGAAAGCGAAGTTGTCCAGCTCGACCCCGCCGACCTTGGCCTGGCAGGCCGCGTTGAGGTCCTGGCCGGTCACCGGGTTCTCGTAGAAGGTCCAGACGTTCATCGCGGCGCACCAGTGGGTCGCGTCGCACGAGATCCACGAGGGCAGCGGAGCCGAACCCGGCGGGTAGAACTGCAGCTCCAGGTACGCGGACCCGGCATGCTCGGGACTGACCTTGGGGTCGACGATGTTGCTGTCCGAGTCAGGCGTGCAGGTGGACAGCTGCTCCGGATAGGACTGGTTCGCGCATAGCGCCATGCCGAACCAGAACGCGATGTGCTGCTCGAAGCTGTAGATCCGCTTGCCAGGCACCGCACTGGGCGCCGGGTCGGTCGGCAGCGTGAGCTGCCAGCGCGCCCGGTTGCCTGATCCGGGGACGTTGGAGTCGAACCAGACTCCGGGTTCGTCATGGCCGACGTAGTGCCCGAAGGCGTGGATCGGGTCGTAGACATCCGGGCACTGCACGCTGGGCGCCGACGAGTAGTTCGGGTTGGCGCAGTTGACCCTCATCCGGGCAGTCGCGGGCGCGGCCGCCGGCGCTTTCGTGGCGAGACTAGGTAAGGTGCTTGAGCGCGCGGGCGCGGCCTGCGCCGCCGGCCCTGCCGCTACCGCCGCCAGCGCGGCCGCGCAGCCCGCTCCGGCGATGACCTTGAGCAAGCCCGCTGATCGGGTGCGTGATGGACGACGTTCCCGCTGCTGTCGCATCCGGCCTCCACTCCGTGATGTGCGAAAAGACATGGGTCCGAATTGACGATGCCCCTTTATACGAACCTTTGCAAGACGCAACCGCCCACGGCACCCGCCCGGCGGGCGAACGCAGGCGCCCCAGCGCCAGCATCGTCGCAACGCGGGGCCTGGGCCAGACCGCCGCGAGGCCCGCCTATGGGACACTGACGGGCCGTGAGCGCCCTGGATGGCCCATAGACGGGCCTGGGCGGGGCCGGGCGGGAGGCTAGGGCTGGGCTGGAGGGTGGTTGATGAGTGCCGATAGGAGGCGGTCCCGATCGGCTAGGGCGGCTCGGAGCACATCCCTTTCAGCTTGGAGGATCTTGACCTTTTCCTCGAGCTCCAGGACCCGGCGGATCGCTGCGAGCGTCATCCCCTCGTCGGCGAGCCGGGCGACGTACTGGACGACAGTCACCTCGATGCGAGAGTACCGCCGCTGGCCGCCGGTCGAACGGGACGGCGTGACGACGCCGTACTCGTCCAGGCGGCGCAGGAACGCCTGCTGAACCTCGAGCATCTGGGCGACCTGGCCGACGGTAAAGAGCGGCAGGTTCTCATCCTCAAACGGCAGCACGGTTCACACACTCCAACATCGAGCGCGCGGGGCGAGTGGCCGGGCAAGCAGGCAGGCCGGGCAAGCGAGCTCTCCCTGCCTAACCCGGCCTGATACCTCGATTCTCGTGATCAGGCGGTGAGCTCCGGAGCGCCCGGCCGCTTGATCTCGATCTTGTGCGGCTTGGCCTCCTCGGCCACCGGCAGTACGACGGTCAGCACGCCATTCTCGTACTTGGCCTGCACCTTCTTGGCGTCGACCGGCTCGGCCAGCCTGACCTTGCGGGCGAACGAGCCAGTCATGCGCTCGCGTACGACGGGCCGCTCCTGCTCGGTGTACTCGCTGCGTCCGCTTCGCGGAGACGGTCAGCACCCGGCGGTCAGTGGTACCTCGATGCTGTCGGCGTCGGCGCCAGGCAGGTCGAACTTGCAGCACAACCTCGCCGTCGCGCCTGACGACGTCCATCGGCAGGCGCTGTGCTGGCCAGCACCGTGACCAGCAGTGCTGCCGTCCGTCCAACCAAAAGTCCGCTGAACGAGCCGATCGAAGTCCAGCGACGAACGGGTCGAATGATGTCAGCAGCACTGTGATCCACCTCCAGTAACTATCCCAATCGGTCCAACTCCGAACCGTCGTTAGCTACAGTTCTACCCGGCGAAAACTTCTAAGTCAAACTAGAAGTTTGCTGAGTGCCGGACGGAGGGAAGCTTGCCGCCTGGGCGATCTACAGCTCGCTCGATGATCGTCGCGTTCGCCTGGCCACCGCCTTCGCACATCGTCTGCAGGCCGTACTTGCCGCCGGTGCGCTCAAGTTCGTGCAGCAGCTTGGTCATCAAGATCGCGCCGGTGGCGCCGAGCGGGTGACCGAGCGCGATCGCGCCGCCGTTCGGGTTGGTCTTCTCCAGCGATGCGCCGGTCTCGGCCGACCAGGCGATCAGCACCGGCGCGAACGCCTCGTTGACCTCGAAGACGTCGATGTCATCGATACTGAGCTTGCCCTTGGCCAGGGCCAGCTCGGTGGCCGGGATCGGGCCGGTCAGCATGAATACCGGGTCGGCGCCGGTCACTGCCAGCGTGTGGATCCTGGCCCGAGGCGTCAGGTTCGTGCCGCCTCACCGCGTCCTCGGAGGCGATCAGCAGCGCGGCGGCGCCGTCGGAGATCTGCGACGCGACGGCGGCGGTGAGCTCCCAGCCGTCGCGGAGCGGCTTGAGCTCGGCCATCTTCGCAAGACGTGGTGTCACGGCGCGGGCCCTCGTCCGCGCTGATCCTCGCCGACCGGCGTGATCTCGCGCTCGAACCTGCCCTCGTCGATCGCCCTGATCGCCCGCTGGTGGCTCTCCAGCGCGAATTCCTCCAGCGCGAGGCGCTTGATGTCCCACTTCTCGCACATCAGCTGCGCGCCCCGGAACTGGGAGATCTCCTGCTCGCCGTACCGATCCCGCCAGCCCTTGCCGTAACGGGAACGCCATGCCCTCCTTGAGCGGCAGCGAGACCGAGGTGCCCATCGGGACCTGGCTCATGCTCTCGACTCCGGCGGCGATCACCAGGTCCTGCGTGCCGGACAGCACGCCCTGAGCGGCGAAGTGCACGGCCTGCTGCGACGAGCCGCACTGCCGGTCGATGGTCACGCCGGGGACCGACTCCGGCAGCCCGGCCGAGAGCCACGCATTGCGGGCGATGTCGATCGACTGCGGGCCGATCTGCGACACGCAGCCCATGATGACGTCCTCGACGGCGGCCGGGTCGATCCCGGTCCGCGCGACGACTTCGGCCAGCACTTGCGCGCCGAGGTCGACCGGATGGACGCTGCGACAGGCCACCCTTCGCGACGGCCGACGGGAGTCCTGACAGCTCCGACTATGTATGCCTCTGCGACACGACGACCTCCACCTGTGCCTCTGCCACCCTGGCCTTCGCGCAATTGTGTCGAGGTTACCCTCCGGTAGGCCGGTGCTGATAGGCCGCATGCCACGACCGGATCAGTCAGGGAATTTCCGGTTATGCTCACTAGGAAGGATTTGCGGCGGGCGAGCTGGAACCTCCAGGGAGGCTGGCATGGCCGACGGCCTCATCTTGCTCGGGTTCATCGCGGTCGCTGATCGCGGTCGTGACCGCCAGGGTCCGCGGCGGATGGGCTTCCCGGTCCGGCGGGCTTCTACGCGCCGCGATCGCCATAATCGCGATCGCCGTCCTGCTCTTGTGGGTGACCCAGAACCGCTACGGCGACGGCGGACCTAGCGCGATCGGCGGTAACAGGCTGGCTGAGGCGGCCTGATCGGCATCTGGAACCAGACGGCCTTGCCGTCCTCGGTCGGCCGCGAGCCCCAGCGGTCGGCCAGCTGGTCGACCAGGTACAGGCCCCGCCCGCCCTCGTCGTTCTGCGCCAGCCATCCTGATGCGCGGCAGCCGCAGGTCGTAGTCGTACACCTCGACCCAGACCGCCTCCGCGCCCTTGCGGATCCGCAGCATGAACTCCTGGCCCTCGGCGCTGACGAAGTCCTCGCCCAGCGGCGAGTCGACTCCAGCCAGTCTGTCGGGCTTGCCGAGCTGCCGCCCGATCGCCGCGCCGTCCAGGCGAACTCGTGCCGGGGCGTCGGCGCCAGCGCGGTGTGCAGCACCACGTTGGTCACGACCTCGGAGACCAGCAGGCAGGCGAGGTCGGCCTGGTCATCGTCCATGCCGCACTGGATGAACATGTCGAACGCGATCTTCCTCGCCTCCGACACCCTGATCGGCTCCGCGCGGAAACTGCCGTGTCCCAGGTCTCCAGGTCCTCGGCCGCCGTCCGCACCACGAAGATGGCCATGTCGTCGTCGATCTTGCCGGGCACCGCGTGCTCGGCGGCGTGCGCGATCCGCTCGACGCTCTCGTCCGCGACGGCCTTGACCGCCTCGCTGAGCATGCCGAAGACCTCGGCGTCGTCGTAGTGGCCGGTGCCCTCGGCCCGCGCCCGCCGGTCGACCAGCCCGTCGGTGTAGAAGATCAAGCGTGGCGCCCGGCGGAAGCTGCATGGTCTCCTCGCGGTAGGTCGGCACGCCGGGCACGCCGATGCCGCGCACGCCGAGCAGCACGCCCTGGTACTTGATGTCCAGCGGCCGGACATCGCCTTTGGAGACCACGCAGCGGCGGCATGTGCCCCGCGTTGGCGATCGTGAGCTGGCGCGACCACGGGTCGTAGACCAGGTAGGTGCAGCTCACTATCGGCGACGCGGCCGCGGATCGTCGCCCGTCATCGGTCATCCGACCGAGCACCACTCGTCCAGCCTGCGCATGATGTCGGCTGGCGCCTTGTCGTCCTGCGCGAAGGCGCGCAAGGCCGACCGCAGCTGCCCCATCACGGCGGCGGCACGGGCGCCGCGGCCCTCGACGTCGCCGATCACGATGCCGACCCGCCCGGCCGACAGCTGGATGATGTCGTACCAGTCGCCGCCGACCTGGGTCTGGATGCCCTGCCCATGGCTCTCCAGCGGCTTCGGCGGGCACGTACCGGTAGGCGACCTCGATACCGTCCAGCATCGGCGGGCTGCTGCGGCAGCAGGCTGTCCTGGAAGGCCAGCGCCGTGGCGCGCTCTTCCTCGAACAGCATCGCGTTGTCGATCGCGATCGCCACCCGGCTCGCGATCGCGGCGACCAGGTCGCGGTCGTCGGCGACGTAGTGCTTGGCGTCCTCGCGCACGGTCAGTCCCGACATGGCCAGGCTCAGCACGCCCAGCTTCATGCCGCGCGCCTTCAGCGGGGCGGCGATCACGGAGGAGATGCCGATGTCCCTGCTGGCGCCCATGCTCTGCTCGGTCGGCGCCGGATAGGCCTGATCGTCGATGTCCTCGATCAGCACGACCTCGTCCTGATCCATCGCCTTGCGGCAGAAGTGCCCCTTCGGGTAGTTGACCGGCTCGCCGACCGGACGCCCAGGTGCCCTTCGGCGGCTCCCAGTCCCAGGCGTTCATCTGGACCCGGCGAATCAGGACCTCGCCCTTGTGCTTGTCGGTCTTGCGCAGGTCGATGAAGCAGTGGTCGGCGAACTGCGGCACCAGCGTCTCGGCGACTTGCCGCAGCGTGTCGTTGAGCTCAAGGGACTTGGTCAGCCGCTGGCCGATCCGGTCGAGCAGGCCGACCCGGTCAGTCGACGACTCCGTGCCGACCTGAAGCGCCTCTTTCGCCATGATCACCGTGCCGGCGACCTCGCCCGCGCTGCCGCGCATGGGCGTGGCGTTCATCCTGACGAAGAAGTTCGAGCCGTCCGGACGCCTGATCGAGAGTGTGCCTTCCCAGTCTCGGCCCCGGCAGGCCTGCCGCTCAAGGTTCGCGACCTTCGACAGATCGTCCTCATCGAACCCGAGCGCGCGGAACGGTACGTCAGTCAGGTGACCGGGATCGGGGAAGCCGAACAGGCGGGCGGCGAAGTCGTTCGCGTAACGCAGGCAGCCATCGTGGTCCACGACGATGACGGCAGTCTCGACCTGGCCGAGGATCTGCTCAGTAGGAAGCATCGGCTGAGCTCGGACCGGTACGGTCGTGCCACGTTCTTGCGTGGCCGCGTTGCCATCTGCGTTCATTTGGCTATCTACCAGGCATTCATGTAGATACTACAGATTCCACGACAAACAGGTGAGACGCCACTTCACGCGACAATGCCCCGTCGAAGCCGTCCACCCTGTTCGCACCTGTCACCCGCACATCGTCACTGCCGACCACAAGAGTAACCTCGCGACCCGGCTGTATCCCGATGTTCTTGAGTTTAAGCATTAGCTCCGCATCGCTTTGGAGTTGTTCGCTGATCCGCTGAACAACGACGTGAGCGGGCACCGCCTCCGTTATGGCGGTCATTGCCATATCGGGCTCGTGAGCAGCCGCTTCGGTCGCAGTCTACGGCCGCGGTCGGCACTCCCAGCTCGGCCAGCCCAGGAATGACATTTCCGTGCGGGCACCGAACCGGATAATTCAGAAGTTCCACCAGTCGCCGTTCCACGTCGTCAGAAATAACGTGCTCCCAACGACAAGCCTCGATATGCACCTCTTCCCAGGGCATGCCGATCACGTCGACGAGCAGGCATTCGGCCAGCCGGTGCTTGCGCATCACCCTGGTCGCCAGCATCTCGCCCTCATCGGTGAGCGCGAGCCGCCGGTCTGACTCGACCAGCAGCAGGCCGTCGCGCTCCATCCTGGCCACCGTCTCACTGACCGTGGGGCCGCTCTGGGACAGCCGCTCGGCGATCCGAGCGCGCAGCGGAACAACGCCCTCCTCGGTCAGCTCGAAGACCGTCCGGAGGTACATCTCCGTCGTGTCGATCAGACCGTGCGCAGCCACCGCGCCTCCCTCTCAGGCGGCGGGGGTTCCAGGGGGTCCGTCCCCCTGCGCCAACGACCGCCAGCTTCTGATGCTGAACGGCCCTTCGCGGTGCCAACGCGTACCCTCCGCATTTGCATCAGGTACCGGAAATCAGGGCGCGAGCCTCTCGATTACCCAGTCTTGGCGGGCGTCTTCGGCTGACCTGCGGTAGCGCAGCCGGTCGTGCATCCGGTAGGCCCGGCCGTGCCAGAACTCGAAGTCTGCCGGCTCAAGCAGGTAGCCGCCCCAGAACGGCGGGGCCGGAATCTCGGTGCCTTCAGGCCAGCGCCGCTCCAGTTCGGCGTAGCGCTCCTCGAGTTCGCTCGCGGGCGAAGATCACCGAGGACTGCCTGCTCGCCCACGCGGCCAGCTGCGATCCGCGCGGCCTGGAGTGAAAGTAGTCTCGCTGGCCGCAGCGCCAACCTCGACCACCGGTCCCTCGATGATCACCTGGCGGTGGATGGCGTGCCAGCCGAACAGCAGGCAGGCCCGCGGCACCTCGGCGAGCTCACTGCCCTTCTTCGAGGTCCGGTTGGTGAAGAAGGTGAAGCCGACGGCGTCGTGGCCGCGCAGCAGCACCGTGCGCGCTCGCGGCTGGCCGTCGGCCGAGACCGTGGCGAGCACCATGGCCGTCGGCTCAGGCAGCCCGGCCGCGACGACGTCGGCCATCCAGCGCTCGAACATCTCGTTAGGGTCCGCCGCGAGTACCGCCTCGTCGAGTCCGGTGGACGGCCAGTCTGCCGCGTCGCTCTACGCCTCCATGGGTAGAGATCTTCACACACCCGGTCCGCGCGCATCCAGCTAACGACTGCGGAGGGGCCAGGTGCAGATCGTGTCGTAGCGGGGCGCGGGCCCGGTCTGGCTCCTGATCAGGTGGATCTGCGTCGAAGTCCAGGGCTGGCCAAGGAACCCCCCGAGCGCCCGGGTCAGCTCGCCAACGTCCGCTGGCTGCCGGCAACGGGCCAGGGTCAGATGCGGCTTGTAGCGCCTGCCCTCGTCCGGCGGAGGCGCGCCAGCGCGCCTCGCGGCCGCCGATACCGAAGCGGCCAGCGCCGCGAGACCGGCCAGCGCCGCCTGCTCGCCTTCGATGTGCGCGACCACCACCCTGGCCTTGCCCGCCGACGGGAAAGCGCCGCCCCGGCCCACCCTGAGCGCCTGGCCGGAATGCCTGCCAGCCGCTCGCTCGAGTCTGACGCCGAGCTCGGCGCGCTTGTCCTCGCTCACCTCACCGAGGAAGGCGAGCGTCACGTGCCAGCGCTCGACGCTGGCCCACCTGAGCCCCGGCCAGGCATCGCGCAGCGGCGCGACGGCGTCCTCAAGCTCGCCAAGCGCCGCGAGCGGCGGGTCGAGCGCCACGAACAGTCGCATGGCCCATTGCTATCGCAGCGGGCTAGCTCCGGGCGAGTCGCAGTCTCGTCTCCCTGAGGTACCTGCGCATCGGGACGCCCCGATAGCGAGCCACCAGCACGCCGACGAGGATGGTCGCGAGTACCGAGATCACGCCGCCCGAGGCCATCGCTGCCCTGGTGCCGAACTCCTGCGCCACCCAGCCAGCCAGCGGGGCGCCCAGCGGCGCGCCGCCCAGGAAGACGAACATGTAGATGCCCATCACCCGGCCGCGCATCTCGGGCGGCGTGCTCAGCTGGACTGAGGCGTTCGCGGCGGTGCTGAGGCTGATCACGGTGAGCCCGGTCGGCACGAGCACGATCAGGAACGCCCAGTACGTCGGCATGAGGCCACAGGCGATCTCAAGCAGGCTGAAGGCCATCGCGGTCATGACCAGCAGCCGCATGCCCCGCTGAGTCCGCCTCGCCGCCACGAGCGCCCCGATCAGCGCGCCGAGAGCGAACACCGCCGAGGCGATCCCGAACTTGCCGGCGCCGGTGTGGAAGACGACTCGCGACATCAGGGCGGTCGTGACGCCGAAATTCATGCCGAAGGTGGCGATGAGGCCGATCAGCAGCATGGTCATCAGCAGGTCAGGGCGAGACCAGACGTAGCGCAAGCCCTCTCTGAGCTGGCCCTTGGCCCGCTCCACCCGGTCCGGCAGGTACAGCTCGGACGGGCGCATCATCTTGAGCCCGATGATCACGGCCACGTAGGACGCCGCGTTGACGTAGAAGGCCGTCGGCGTGCCGACGAGGCTGATCACGACTCCGGCGACGGCCGGGCCCGTGATCCTGGCCAGGTTGAAGACCGCACTGTTCAGCCCGATGGCATTGGTCAGATCGGACTTGCCGACCATCTCGATGGCGAACGACTGCCTGGTCGGGTTATCGACAACCGTCGCCATGCCGAGCCCGAGGGCGAGCACGTAGACGTGCCACGGCCGGACCACGCCGGTCACTGCCAGCGTGCCGAGTATCAGGGCGAGCGCGCCCATCATCGCCTGAGTCGCCATCAGCACGTTTCGCTTGGGGTACCGGTCGGCGATCATGCCGCCCCAGAAGCTGAAGATCAGCATGGGCAGGAACTGCAGGCCGCTGGCGATGCCGAGCGCCGTGCCGCTGCCGTGGGTCAGCTCAAGAATCAGCCAGTCCTGGGCGACGCGCTGCATCCAGGTGCCCGTGTTCGAGATCACCTGGCCGGTCGCGAACAGCCGGAAGTTCCGCACCTTCAGGGAGCTGAAGGTAGCGAGCCAGTTCCTCTTCAGGACTGGCTGAGCTTCTCCAGGATCGGCAGGGCCTCCCTCAGTACCGCCCGCTCCGCCGCCGTCAGCTCCCGCAGCCGCTGAGCCAGCCACGCCTCGCGCAGCTGTCGCAGTTTCCTGACTACTTCCCGCCCCTGGTCGGTGACGTTGAGCATCACCTGACGACGGTCTGTGGAGTGGGGCATTCGCTGGATCAGGCCTCGTTCTTCCAATGAGGCGATGACCCTGGTGATCGACGGCGGCTGGACCTTTTCGTGCTCGGCCAGCTCGCTCGGCGTCATGGAGGTGTGCTTTTCCAGTGCCGCTAGCGCGGCGAGCTGGGTATCCGAAAGCTCGGGCTGCAGACCTTGCGCGACTCGCTCTGCCCGCATCCGACGCGCTAGCCGGCTGACCGAGATCCGCAGTGAGGTCGCGAGCCCCGCGTCCGATCTGGACTGGGGAGTTGTCATAATCGTTAGCTTTGCTCATTACTTTTGCTAACCGTATACCGCGGAGTATCATTCCGCCAGTCACGGTGCGCTGACGCGGGCACGATCAAGGTACGCCACGCGAGGCCTACCCGCCGCAGGCTTTCGCGATCAGGGTTCGGCTAGCCTGAACTTCGTGCCCAAGCCGCAACGCGAGGTACCGCCGCCGCTCGAGGGCAACGACCTGATCATCGCGTCTACAGCCACGATCGCCTGGGCGGTGGCATTGATCGTGGTGTTCGCCCTGCGGCATCACCTCCCGCAGGCGAGCCATTGGTGGATCTGGACATGCGTGACCGGATTCGGGCTAGGGCTCTTCGGCCTGATCTACGTGCCGCACCTCAAGCGATCCAGGGCGAGGGCAGCGCAGAAGCGAGAGCAGGCTCGTCAGGGCAACTCGTGATCAGGGATATTCGGGATCAGGGGTACTCGGATCAGGGGTACTCGGATCAGAGCAGTTCGTGATCGATGTTCTCGAACACGCTGTCGGGCAGCGCCGGGTCGGCATTGAGCATGTCGTAGCCGAGCTCATCGACCTTCGGGTTCACCGCGCTCCCGTCGCCCGACAGCACATCCCCGTCCGAGTGGGCTCCGCAGCCGTGATCAACCGAGACAACCTGGCCGTCATCGGGCGCGAACTCGTTGGCGCACGCGCCGAAGACCCGGCCGAGCGGGCCATTGAGCCTGACCATGAACCCGCACGTGAGGCAGGTAGCCGGGGCCGCGTTCGCCAGCGGCGACCTGGGACCGTGATTGCCGGAGTGCCACCGCGCGGCGGCCTCGTCCCGGCCGATCGCTGACAAGATCCGGCGGGGTCTCGCCGCTTCCTCAAGCCGGCGCACGATCGGGTCGAGCTCTTCGTCGACGTCGATCTCATCGGCACCGTCGGCCCCGGCCGGAGCGTCAAATAGCCCGACATCACCGGCAAGCGCGACGTAAGGAACGAGCCGCTCGTCATCCGAGCTAGCCGGCATAAGGTCGCCGGCCTTGAGATCACCTGGCCTGACGCGCTCGGTCCACGGCACCCAGTCAGGCGCGAGCAGCGAATCGGGACCCGGCAGCAGCAGGCACTCGCTGACGGTCACCACCTTGGACCGTGAGGCGCGCGCTACAGTCACCGCCCAGCGCCAGCCGACGTAAGCCGGATCGAGGCAGGTGAAAAGATGCGTCACTACCCGGTCAGCCTCGACCCCGAAACCCAGGTGCTCGCCGACCTGGCCAGGGCCGGCATCCTGCTCAGCCGCCTGACGTGCGAGATCGACGGCGTCAGCGCAGGCCTGATCGGGCTCGGCGACTCTCGTGCTTGCGGCGTTCACAGTTACTCATTCTTCCGCATGCCGACTACTGCCCGCGCACAGACGGCCCGCATCCGGGCAGAAAAAGTGTGTTACCCCTGGCCCGTGATGCGCTAATCGGGGCGCGCAGGCTCAATACTTGAACTCATGGGTGATTCGGGGGCGGGTGCCCGCGCGAGGCGGGCATCGGCGACTTTCGTCTCCGCCTCGCAGTCGGCGGCGCGGGCTGGCGCGAGCGCTGCCCGCGCGGGCGCGTCCGTTGCCCACGGGGCCAACCGCAGGTTGCACAAGATCACTCACGCGTCCGGGGCCGGCCGGACCGGCCTGGCCCAGCTGATCGAACTGTCGGCGGCAGGGAGCATCGGCGATGGTTTCGTAGCCGTGGCCCTGGCGGGCACTCTCTTCTTCAGCACCTCCGTCGAGCAGGCCCGCGGCCGGATCGCGCTCGCCCTGATCATCACGATGGCGCCGTTTGCCCTGCTGGCACCGTTCATCGGGCCGATGTTGGACCGGGTACAGCGCGGCCGCAGGTTCATCCTCATCGGTACAGTCCTCGCGCGAGGACTGCTGTGCTGGGGCATGGCCGGAGCCGTACAGCACAATGACTCGCTGACCTTGCTGCCTGCCGCCTTCGGCGTCCTGCTGCTCCAGAAGGCCTACGGCGTCACGAGAGCCTCGGTCACGCCGAGACTCCTGCCCTCGGAGATCACGCTGGTCACCGCCAACGCCCGGTGCGCGCTTGCCTCCCTGATCGCCACGACAGCCGGAGTTCCGGTCGCGGCCGGCATCGCGGCGGCGACCGGTGGCGGGGCCTCGGGTGCCGCGTGGGCGCTGCGCATCGGCACGTTCGTCTACCTGGCGGCGATGGTGCCCGCGTTCCGGATCCCCGACGGCATCGACGAGCCTGCGGCTGACGCGGATGCTGACCTTCAAGGCGCTGACGCTCAAGGCGCTGACCCTCAGGGCCATCCTCGGCAGGCTGAAGATCCGGCCGGGGCCGGGGCCGGGGCCGGGGCCAGGGCGGGTGCTGGGCCCGGGGCGGGTGCTAGTGCCCGGGCTGGGTCGGGTGCCGGGGCTGGATCGGGTGCCCGGGCTGGGTCGGGTGCTGGGGGCGGTGGCCGGAAGGGCCTGCGAGCGCGGCTATTTCCCCAGCCCTTCGGCCCAGTCGTCACCGAAGCGATCCGGGCGAACATCACGTTGCGTGCTTACTCGGGCTTCATGATCTTCTTCCTCGCGTTCCTCCTGCGGAGCGTGCATTTCGGGCGCGTCTCGGACAAACTTGCCCTGGGCGGGATGATCGCGGCGGTGGCGGTCGGCGGCTTCGCCGGGACCGCGGCGGGCGCGGCCCTGCGCGCGAGAGCACCGCAGCTGATGATCTACCTCATGCTGGGGTTCAGCGCGGTGATCACGACGCTCTGCGCGGTGTTCTTTGGCCTGTGGGCGGCCATCATCGTGGCGTTCAGCGCCGCGGCCGGGCAGACGCTCGTCAAGCTGGCACTCGATTCGGTCGTCCAGCGGGAGATCCACGCGGACGTGCGTTCGTCCACATTCGCCGTTTCTGAGACGCTACATCAGTTGTCGTGGGTCATGGGAGGTCTCATCGGCCTCTTGCTATCGCTCACCGACAGCGGCGTGGCCGGCCTCGCCGTCGCCGCGGCCGGGCTGACCGCCTCGCTCGGCGGGCTGCTGCTCTCCAGGCGCAAGCGCGTGCTGCGGTCAAGAGCTCGGGAGCCGCTCCGCGCGCCGTAATACGTGGATGGCCCGGCCATGTTGGTCTATTGGAGGCTCCGGCTGCGTGGTGAGTATGAGGCGCTGGAGGCGGGTGGTGCGGCCTGTGCCATGCGGGGTGCCTGTCCGCCAGGGCCTGCCGGGCCTAGTTTTCCGTGATCATGATCCAATGCCACTTAGCTTATTTTGATCATGCGCTGACCTGCATGTTCCGACCCGGGCTGAAGCGATCGGGCAGGCCGCCTGCCCGGGCGGGACCGAGCCCGGCAACATGGGTGCGCGAAACGACACCCGATCCGGAACATCAATACCCGCATTCATGCGGCCACGCCCAGGCACCAGAAGCCGCGCCAGCCACCGGCACCTCACCAGCGACATGAGCATCAGCGCTGGCGACCTGCCGGGCCGCATCACGGTGCGGCACATAAACTCCAAGATCAACTTAGGCTAAGTCGCATGGGCGCGGCTCTTCGGGCGTGCGGCCGTTCTCACAGGAGGGTTTTCGGGTTCGTGCAGGAGGGTTTCCGCATCTGGGAGAGTTGACCGGACTATACGACGACAACCCTCCTACATGCGGCAACGCTCCTCCAGGAACCCGGAAACCCTCCCCGGTAACGACGAAAACCCTCCTGGACCCGGCAACTCTCCTCCCCGAGCACGAAAACCCTCCCGGAAACGGCGGCTCCCGACTGGCCCGCCCCCAAGAGCCGCACCCAAGTCGCGCTGGATCATGATCCAATGCCACTGAGCCTGAGTTGATCTTGGAGTTGATGTGCCGCAGCGGAAAATGCGGCCTGGCAAGCCTGCCGCGCTGGCGCTCATGTCGCGGGTGAGGTGCCGGCGGCTGGCGTGGCGGCTGGTGCGCGGGGGTGGCCGCATGGCTGCGGTATTGATGTTCCGGATCGGGTGTCGATTCGCGTGTCGATGTTGCCGGGCCTTGGGCACCCTCCGGCGGGTGCCTGCCCGGGCAGTTCAGCCGGCCCGGAACATGCAGGTCAGCGCATGATCAAAATAAGCTAAGCGGCATTGGATCACGATCGCGGGCGTGATCACGGACCATCACACCTGCCCCGACCTACGCATACATCCGTGATCACGCCCCGGACCATGATCAGGGAGATGAGCGCTGGCCAGTTCGGATGGCCGGCCACGTCACCCCTGCACTGCTCACCCCCGACCCCTGAACCCGGTAAGCCAGCGGGGTCATCGATGACCCTGCTGGCCTATTGAAGGTTCAGGCTGCGGCGTTGGTCTTTTGCAGGTTCAGGCTGCGGCGGTGAATCTGATGCGCTGGAGGCGAGTGGTGCGGGTAGCGCGGGTGGTGCCGGGGTGGGGTGCTTGCCCGCCGGGGGCCGGCCGGGGCCGACTCCGGTGATCATGGCCGATCACGACCGCGGGCGTGAATCACGGGACATCGCGCCTGCCCTGGAAGCTGCGGGCTGGCTCGCCCTTGACCCCGGTCAGGCGGATTGCGCGGCGCGGCGCCGGGGTGCCCGGTGCGGCGTGAGCAGCGCGGCCCTTCCTGTTGCTGTTGCGGGCGGTCCGGGTGAGCAACGCGGCCCCCCTGCTGTCGTCGTGAACCTGAGGCGCCGGAGGCCAGTGGTGCGGGCTGCGCCAGGCGGGGTGCCCGTCCAAACTGATCAGCGCTAGTTCCCCTGATCACGATCGCGGGCGTGATCACGGACCATCACACCTGCCCCCACCTGCGCATACATCCGTGATCACGCCCCGGACCATGACCACGGAGACTAGCGCTGATCAGTTTGGACGGCCCGGCCACGTCACCCTGCACTGCCAGCCCCGCCACTTGAACCCAATAAGCCAACGGGGTCATCGATGTTGACAGGAACTGGCCGCCTCCGGCCCGGGAACGCGACACTGCGCCCAGACGGCGCGCTAGCGCAGACCAGGCGGTCGGGCGAGGGCGGTGGCGCACGGAAAGGGAACCGTAGTGCCATTCAGAACGCGCATAATTCACCGAAACAGAACATACTCCATCAAAACGAAGTAGTCGCCCCGGACCCGCCCGGGGCACGGCGGGCCTGCCCGGGCAGCGGACCTGCCCGGGCCACGGCCGGCGCCCCTCGTCAGACGTCGATGTCGTCGGCTACGGCCCTGAGCACCGTTGCGATCTTCTTGGCTTCCCTGCCCTCGGGGTGCTTACTACGGTGATAGGTGTTCGACAGGCTGTCGAGCAGCTTGATCAAGTCCTCGACGAGCACGGCCATCTCGTCGGCGTCCTTGCGGCTCGCCTTGGCCATAGTCGGCGGCGGCTCAAGCGTCCTGACCTGCAGCGCCTGGGCGCCTCGGCGCCCCTCAGCAACGCCGAACTCGACGCGCTGGCCTGGCCTCAGCGCCGTGCCTGTCGTCACCAGCGCGGTCGAGTGCACGAAGACCTCGCCCCCGTCATCACGGGTGAGGAAGCCGAAACCCTTGTCGGCGTCATACCACTTGACCTTGCCAGTAGGCACGAGCAAACCCTTACGCGAGAAACTGATGGATAGGAAAGTTACGGTGCATATCCAGGCTATCGGTCTTGGCTAGGCATCCATCCAGGTCCGGATCGAGTTGGCGAGGCCAGCACAGAATCTACCGAGCTAGCTTGCCGAGTCGTGAGGTGAAACATACCCTCTCCGGTCTAATGGAACACTGGATTAATGCCGTCCGGGCCGCTCGGGGGGCGCCCGGCTCAGCCGAGTTTGTGCGGTACATTCCAGGGCGGTTGCCTCGGCGTGCGCCGGCCTCGGCGCAGGCCCCACAGCAGGTAGCCGCCACCGATCACCGCGAGGACGCGGCTGAGCCGTTCAGCACCAAGCCAGGCTTCATGGCCGTACAACCCGATCGTGCTTTGCCGGCCGCCAAACACGAGTATCAGCACTGTGCCGACGATCGCCAGAAGCACGGGCAGCGTGATCCCGAAAAATTTATCGCGTATATCCCATTTTTTCGACGGCAGCGCCAGTGCGGCCCCGATCAGCCAGATCGGCGGGTACACGGCGCCGCCGACGCCAAGCAGGAGAACCGCGATGAGCTCGACCGTGTGGGTCCTGGCGATGTCCACGATGGCCGCCGCTAGCCGGGCTGGAGCACCGGGGCCGCTCACGGAGACATCTTCAGGACGCGGACGGCGCGGGCCGGTAGCGACTCGCCGCATGGCGGGAGAAGCCGCGCTGGGTTTGACGGAACCGGGATTCCCGGAACTCGCCCGGTCCCGGTCAGCCTCTCCGGGCTTCTCACCAGGGGGATCAGGAGCCGCCAGCAACGCTGGCCCCTCTTCCAGGGCCTCGCGCGGCGCAGGCACAGGCCTTCTCGCGCCGACGCCGCGAGCATCGGCAGACGACTCTGCCGCAGGGGAATTCTGAGTAGCGGACGCCCCCTTGCGAACCTCACTCGCGGCAGGAACCTCACTCGCTGAAGCCTGAGCTAGCAGCGGCGCTTCCGGCCCGCGGGCCGCGGCGCCTGCCGCGCTTGCGTTAACCGCCCTCAAAGGCTCGGCCTGCATGGCCCTCGCTCCACCATCCTCACGTACCTGGCCGACGCTGACCTTGGCGTGCTCAAGCTCAACGATGGCGATCGGATCGCCGAGACCAGCTAGCGCCTTCCTGACCTCCGTCGCGTCCGCCGCACTTGTGCCTCCACATTCAGCTTCAATCCGCGCGCGCGTGCGGTCAAGCAGCGACTGGCGGTCGATGGCTTCGAGCTTGCCGCGCGCGGCCAGCGACAACCGGTTCAGGTAGTCGCGTACCAGCTGCTCGGTGGGCGGGTTCATGCCACGATGATCCACCTTCAGCAGGCTGATCTGGAGCCGACGCGCATGAGCTGCCCCGGTCAATACCGCGAAGGCGGCTCCGGGCCATCCCGGAGCCGCCTTCGCGTGTTATGCGGTGGATCAGAAGTCCATGTCCCCGCCGCCGCCGGGAGCGGCCGGGGCCTTCTCCTTCTCCGGCTTCTCGGCGATCACGGCTTCCGTGGTCAGGAACAGGGCCGCGATGGAGGCGGCGTTCTGCAGGGCAGAGCGCGTCACCTTCGCCGGGTCCAGGATCCCCAACCTTGAACATGTCGACGTACTCGCCCGTCGAGGCGTCGAGGCCGTGGCCGGCCTCCAGGCCGCGTACCTTCTCGGCCACTACGCCGCCCTCGAGGCCAGCGTTGATCGCGATCTGCTTCAGCGGCTCCTCAAGCGCGCGGCGCACGATGTTCGCGCCGGTTGCCTCGTCGCCAGTGAGCTCAAGCTTCTTGAACGCGTTCTTGCCGGCCTGGAGCAGCGCGACGCCGCCACCGGCGACGACACCCTCCTCAACTGCGGCCTTGGCGTTGCGCACCGCGTCCTCGATGCGGTGCTTGCGCTCCTTGAGCTCGACCTCGGTCGCCGCGCCGGCCTTGATGACGGCTACGCCGCCAGCCAGCTTGGCGAGCCGCTCCTGCAGCTTCTCGCGGTCGTAGTCGGAGTCGGTGTTCTCGATCTCGGCGCGGATCTGGTTCACCCGGCCGGCGATCTGGTCGGCGTCACCGGAGCCGTCGACGATGGTCGTCTCGTCCTTGGTCACAGGACCTTGCGGGCGCGGCCCAGCATGTCCAGCTCGGCGCCGTCCAGCTTCAGGCCGACTTCCTCGCTGATGACCTGGCCGCCGGTCAGGATGGCGATGTCGCCAAGCATGGCCTTGCGGCGGTCGCCGAAGCCAGGCGCCTTGACGGCGACGGACTTGAACAGGCCGCGGATCTTGTTGACCACCAGGGTCGCGAGCGCCTCGCCCTCCACGTCCTCGGCGATGATCATCAGCGGCTTGCCCGACTGCACGACCTTGTCAAGCAGCGGCAGCAGGTCCTTGTTCGCCGACACCTTGGAGTTGACCACGAGGATGTACGGGTCCTCGAGGACCGCCTCCATCCGCTCGGGGTCAGTGGCGAAATAGTGCGAGATGTATCCCTTGTCGAAGCGCATGCCCTCGGTGAGCTCAAGCTCGAGGCCGAAGGTGTTGCTCTCCTCGACGGTGATGACGCCTTCCTTGCCAACCTTGTCCATCGCCTCGGCGATCATCTCGCCGATCGCGGTGTCACCGGCGGAGATAGAGGCCGTCGAAGCGATCTGCTCCTTGGTCTCCACATCCTTGGAAAGCTTGGAAAGTTCTTCGCTCACCCGCTCCACGGCGGCCTCGATGCCGCGCTTGAGCGACATCGGGTTCGCGCCGGCGGCGACGTTGCGCAGGCCCTCGCGGACCAGCGCCTGGGCGAGCACGGTGGCCGTCGTCGTGCCGTCTCCGGCAACGTCGTCGGTCTTCTTGGCTACTTCCTTGACGAGTTCGGCGCCGATCTTCTCCCACGGGTCCTCGAGCTCGATCTCCTTGGCGATGGACACGCCATCGTTGGTGATCGTGGGGGCTCCCCACTTCTTCTCGAGCACCACGTTCCGGCCCTTCGGGCCGAGGGTTACCTTCACGACGTCGGCCAGCTGGTTCATGCCGCGCTCGAGGCCGCGCCTGGCGTCCTCGTCATACGCGATCATCTTCGCTGCCATAGGCTCGGTGTCCTCCCGGAACTTATTGCCTTTTAGTGCCGACCGAGCCGACGCCCGCGACGGACGGCATAGCGCGCGAGCGGTCCCTTCCCGCCCGCGCGAAGTGCCTCATCGCCCCGATCACGCTACTCAAGCTGTCACTCTCTACCCGAGAGTGCCAACGCCCTGTTTAGCACTCTCGGGGTGAGAGTGCAAGCCAAGCATACCCAGACCAGCCACTGCGAGATTGGGTGGAGGGCGGGGGGCCTAGCAGGCGGAGGCGGCGGTGAAGCGGGCGGGAGGCCGGAGCTAGGTGCGCGAAGACCCGGCACCCTGCATCGGGCACCGGGCCTACCGCGCTAAGCCGCGGAACTTATACCGCGCGGACCGCCTCAGCCTGCGGGCCACGGTCGCTCTGCGTAATCTCGAATTCGACACGCTGGCCTTCCTCAAGCGTCCGGTAACCGTCCGCCTGAATTGCCGAGAAGTGGACGAAGACGTCCCTACCACCGTCGACCGCGATGAAGCCGTAGCCCTTATCCGCGTTGAACCATTTGACGGTGCCCTGAGCCATGAAACAACAACTCCCTAACTTTGCTCGGGCTTCGGGTTACGCCCTTGCTACGCGAAACCCGTTGAGTCGCGGAAGGGCTGGACGTGCTGCGCAAGCTCTGCCTGCCGTTCTCGCCGTACCGACAGCGACCGGACATTACACTACATGGTCCCGAGGCCACGCGTAGTACGATCCGATCCAAGGTCGAGGTGACGTCGTCGGCCAGGTCCGACGTGCTAGCAGAGGCCTGACTAGTTGACTTCTGAGGTCGTTTAACCCGTTTTCGAGCCAATATTCTGGGCCGAACTCTTGGCTGCGAGGCGCCCGCATCCGACCGGCTCGCTATCGCCGCAAAAGAGCCCTATCGCTACGTTCGCTCCGCACGCGCCGCCGACCCGCGCCGGTCGCACTCCAGGGCCTGGACCCCGCTTCAACCACCCGGCGACGGGCTACCCAGACGAGGCCGAGTGCGATGGCTACGCCGGCCAGAGTTGACCAGGAGCCGATGAAGACAATGGCAATTCGCCTTGCCAAGCCCTCGGTCAACCTGGCCGGGCATATCCGGGCTGGTTAATTGCGGAACCCGGCCAGGCAAACCCTCAGATCCCGCCCGGCCAGCGATTCCCGAATCACCCTGGGCGGGCGCGGCATGACGCGCTCCGGTATATCGGCCCTGCCGCATAGCCCGCCCCGCACCAGGCCGGGACCCGCCTCATTTCGTTACGTTGCGTAGCGAAATACCGGCTGCCGACTCCTAGCCAGCCTCATAGCGGCTCGTGAACTCGGCCAGATTCGGCCTGATCGGCTCGCCGACGTGGACAGCGCCTGCCACCGCGTTCAGGGTCTTGAGCCCGTCGCCTGAGTTGATGATGACGGTCTCAGCGTCCGGGTCGAGTTCGCCGGACGCGAGCAGCCTGCGCAGCACCGCGAGCGTCACGCCTACCGCCGTTTCTCCGAAGATGCCCTCGGTAGCGGCGAGCAGCCTGATCGAGTCGATGATCTCGTCGTCAGGCGCGGCACCGACGCTGCCGCCGCTCCTGCGCACGACATCGAGCACGTAGGGGCCATCGGCCGGGTTGCCGATCGCCAGGGACTTGGCGATCGTGTCCGGCTTCACGGGCCGCACGACATCGTGACCGGCCGCGAAGGCCTCAGCGACGGGCGCGCATCCCCTCGCCTGCGCACCGAAAACCCGTACGCCAGACCGGGATTCTGGATCGACGAGCCCCAGCGAGGCCATTTCACCAAATGCCTTGTCGATCTTGACGAGCTGCGCGCCCGAGGCGACCGGCACTACTATCTGGGCGGGCAGCCGCCAGCCAAGGTCTTCAGCGATCTCGTAGCCGATCGTCTTGGAGCCCTCGGCGTAGTAGGGCCGGACGTTCACGTTGACGAACGCCCAGTCCTCGCGCTCCTCGGCCAGTTCCGATGCGAGCCTGTTCACCTCGTCGTAGCCGCCCTCGACCTTGATGAGGCGGCATCCGTAGGCGGCCGAGGCCAGGATCTTCTCCGGCTCGAGGTTGGCGGGCACGAGCACCACGGCCTCGATGCCGGCCCGCGCGGCCGCGGCCGCGACAGCATTGGCCAGGTTGCCGGTCGACGGGCAGGCGAGCACCCGGTAGCCCAGCTCAAGAGCGGCGGCGAGGGCCACGGCGACGACGCGGTCCTTGAACGAGTGCGTCGGGTTGGACCGCTCGTCCTTAACCCAGAGCGTGCGCATTCCGAGCTTGCGCGCCAGGCTGTCGGCGCGGACCAGCGGAGTCCGGCCGGGGGCTGTCGTTCGCCTGGTCGCGATGTCGGCGGGTACCGGCAGAAGGCTGGCGTACCGCCAGATGTTCGGAGGCCCGGCGGCGATGGCCTTCCTGCTGACCTCCGGCAGCTGATAGCTAACCTCGAGCGGGCCGAAGCATTCGGAACAGGCGTGCTGGCCGCCGAGTTCGAAGCTGGCGCCGCACTCGCGGCAAGTGAGCGCGCTGGCGTTGCCGAAGGCCGATGGCAGCGGACGCTGGGCTGGGACGCTGGAAGATGTGACGACAGAAGTCATGGCAGTGAGGCCTCTCCTCATCTCTCCTGCCGCCGGTCGGCAGCAGGCCGGAGTTGGCACCTGTCGCGCGATGGCCTCACTGACGAACGTCAGGCACGAATCAGCGCGATGGTTGCCGGGGCTTCACAGGGCCGTTCCCTCCACCCCTCTGGATGAGCAATATGAAGTTGTATGACCGGTAAGCAGCACGTACGCCCGCGATGACCGCGTAACTGCCGCAGTGACCACTCCGGTTTCTGCCAACAGGTTATCACCACGCCAGAAGGCCAGGTCAGGAGCCAGGGCGTGACCATGGAACTTGCACGTGCCCTGACCTGGCTCCAGCCTGTCCCGGCAGGACCGGCGCGGCCGCCGGGTACCTCCCGTAAAGAAGCGGAAGCTCTTCATAATCAAGCTCCGGGGCCGGGGAAGCGTCCCGGAACCCGAGGTGGCGGCCTCACGTCGCCGAAGCCGGCCTCGGCTCACTCAGAAAGAGCGGCACCCTTGCGACATCGCTGGCGCGCGCGGTGCGGCAGTGCCGCGCCCGACCCGCGCTCGCGTGGTGAGCGGATCGGCGCGCGACACCCATTATTTTGAAATAGACCGCACTCGTACTCAGTCCGCGAAGCTGACGCAATCGGAGCTCAGCGAATCGTCGTGATCAATCCGTGATCAGCTTTGTAAGGTCGGTGACGGCCCGCCCGTTACAACCGGGGACGCGCGACCGGCAAGAGGCAGCGAATCATGCGGGCGCGATCAGTTGCACGTATATCCCGACCATCGTAGACGGGCATGAGGGAACGCGCGGAAACATGTCCGGAGTCAGGTAGCTAAATGCCGCTAGCGGGGAGACCGCGGCTCAGTACATCCACGGCAGCTTATTAGTCGAGATCGTGCTTGCGGAGCCAGTATCAGCCGAGAGAACGGCGCTGTGAGCTGGCTGGTGGACTCGTACCTGGAGGTGGCTCGCCGCGCCTTGTCCCGGCCAGGCTGAGGCCGCTACGCCGATGCCGCCAGCCGCGAGAACGAGAGCGAGAATCCCGCCTGCCGCCCAACGGCGTGCCGTCCCAGCGGAGAGTCGCGGGTGAGCATCGCCCCTTGGGCCGCCGGCCCGCTCGGTGACGCGCAGTAACCTCTTGTGGGTCTTCATGGGGAGGATCTCCTCATCGATAACTTGGACCAGAGCCTTCAGGAGCGAGAAGCTACACCAGAACGGGACGCTGGATGAGGCGTTTCGTATCGATCGGTGTGACATCTCGGCAAAGGTCCTGCTCACGGGGCTGAGTAAGTTTCCCGGAGTCCGGTTGCGAACGTAGCCGGAATGCAGTCTGAATCTCCGCAGGTCAGCGAGAGTGACTTCCGAGGCTCAGGCTAGCGGCAGCCGTTCTGGCCGACTGTGAGTCCGGATGTGACAGGCAGCCGCTGGGGCAGGCCAGCCAGAGTCAGCGCGCCGTCGCGACCTGGCCGAGCCAGACCTTGAGACCGTCGCCGAGCCGGTGCGCCGACTAGGCCGCAGACCGGTGCTACGGCTACGTATCGTGATGAATGCGACAGGTTCCACCGCCACGATCGGGGCCGTGGCGTCAAAACTACGTCATCTGACCGATGTCTTGACGTGAAAGTTGCAACAGTATTTGTCTCGCAACTAGCGGCGCGATCCGGCATGAGACTGCTCGGCCGGATCCCCTGAGCCGCAGGGTCAGCGCGCCAAGGTCAGTCACATCGCGGCGACAGAGAAAGGCGGAAAGTTGGACATCGTCCGGCTGCGGGAAAACTTCGCTCATGTCGCCATACATGGCGACGAGCTCCCGCTGTTCTTCTACGCCGACTTGTTCATCAAGCATCCAGAGGTGCGGGACATGTTCCCCATCTCGATGACAGCGCAGCGCGGCCATCTGGTCGATGCGCTGGTGAAGATCGTTTCCCAGGTAGATAGCCTTGAGGACCTGACCATTTTCCTTCAGGGACTAGGGCGTGACCATCGCAAGTTCGAAGCAGCCCCCGGGCATTATGATGCCGTAGGTGACAGTCTCTTAGCGACTCTGGAGCATTTCTCCGGGCCTACCTGGACACCAGAGCTGGCCGCCGACTGGGCAGCCGCGTACAAGCTCATCGGCTCCGTGATGACCGAGGCCGCCCGCGCCGACGAGCAAGTGCGGCCGGCCTGGTGGCGGGGTACGGTCGTGGCCAGCGAACGGCGGACATTCGACATCTCGGTGCTGTTCGTCAAGCCGGAGCCCCGGCTGGACTATCTGCCAGGGCAGTCTGTGGCCATCGAGACCCCTAGCCGCCCGAAGTTGTGGCGCTACTACTCCATGGCGAACGCACCACGGCCGGACGGGCTCCTGGAATTCCATGTCCGGCTGATCGACGGCGGTGCAGTGAGCATGGCGCTCACAAGCGACTCGATCGTCGATACAGAAGTGAGGCTCGGCGCTCCGATCGGAGTACTCACTCTGAATCTCCCCCTCTCCGGCCGGAACCTGCTGCTTGTGGCGGGAAGTACCGGGCTGGCACCGCTCAAGGCAATCCTCGAGCAGGTCGCCAGCGTGGAGCAGCCGCCGAACGTACACCTATTCTTCGGCGCGCGAGCCGAAGACGGGCTTTATGACCTGGACAGCCTCGAGAAGATGGCCGCCCAGCACCCGTGGCTGACAGTCACGCCAGTGGTGTCAGCCAACTCCAAGTTCGCGGGCGAGACCGGCAACCTCCCGGACGTGGTGGCCCGGCACGGCGATTGGTCAGAGCACGAAGCTTACGTCGCCGGCCCGACGGAGCTGGTCAGGGACACTGTCGCCCGGCTGGCTTCATCGGGCATGGCGCAAGAGCAGATACATATCGAGGATTTCGGGTGGAGCGGGCCTTGACAACACCATGGTTCGACGAGCAGAGCAGGCTGACTCCCGAGGAACTGCAGACAGTGACATTTCCGCTGTCGCGGCTCGGGCGGCGCGGCTACGAGGAAGAGCCTGTCCATCAGTTCATGGACGAGGTGCACGCCGAGTTCTTACGCCTTGTGAACGAGCGGGCGTCCTTGTGGCAGGAAGTTCAGCGGCTGCGCAAGCGGGTTATCGCGGGAAAGATCGAGGGTGACGCGCAAGGGGCAGGGGTGCTGTTCGGCGAGGCCGACGCGCACGTGCACGCGGTGCGAATACTCTCGACCGCGCAAGTCACCGCGGACAGGTACGTGGCCGACGCCCAGGCTTACAGCAGCCGGGTAACCGAGGAAGCCAGGCTGCGCCGTGACGACATCATCCGGCAGGCTCAGCAGCACTCGGACCTGCTACTGGAAGAGGCTCACACCCGGGCCAAAGAGGCAGCGGTCTCGGCCCTGGACGTGGCGGTACCGCCGCAGACCGACCAGGAACGACGGGCCGCGCAGGTCGAGCTGGCGTATCTGCGTACGTACAGCGATGTCTACCGGTCGCATCTGAGGGCGTACACCGAGGGCATCCTGCGCGGTATCGACGAATGGGAGCGCAAGGACGCGGCCTCGGTCGAGGAAGCGGTGTCCACGCGGGAAGCGGCGGCACTTCAGGACGCGGCGTACGGACACGCCGATCGCCGGAGCATCGGCCAGAACGGGCACAACGGCGAGGCGCGCCGCCGCCCGTAAAACTGACCTCCGCATCAGCCAACCCCACCCCGAGGCAGCGCCGATCTGGCGCTGGCTCGGGGAACGGGTTTTTAAGCGAGTTTCTCCCCAGTCCCTGCAATAACATGCGGCACACCAGCCGCGTCACGTCACGCCCGATCTCGGCAACGCCCTTCATTGACGCGCGATGCGCCATTGGCCAGCACCCGGCAATTTTCAAAATTGATTATTTTTCATTTGCTCTAACATAGTAAGTAAAAGGCATGATGAAACCTGCGATGCAAGTTTCATTGCATCATCATGAAAACGGCCGGGAGGCGATCTTTTTTCTCATTGGCGTCATTAACACGGGAATTCACGTGGGAATCGTCCGCAACGGGGTATCAACGCGGAGGACGAACAGCTGCGAGCCTGCCCACGGACGGTAGAAATGCAAGGCGATCATGAATTCCGGGCGCTCGGGCCGATTGAGCTCTGGTCGGCCGGACGGCAACGTGATCTTGGGCCGGCCAGGCGCACGGTCTATCCTCGCGATTCTCCTGCTTACGCCGCGCACGGTCGTGCCTGCTGAGATTCTCATTGACCGGCTGTGGGATACCCGGCCTCCGCCCAAGGCACGGGAGAGCCTCTCGGTCTATATCGCCAGGCTCCGGGCGTCACTGCGGCAGGCGCTTGGCGACAGCGCCCAACTGGCGGGCCGCGCCAGGGGCTACGTGCTCGACGTCGATCCCGAGACGGTAGATCTGCATCAGTTCCGCGGGCTGCGCAGGCAGGCGGACGCGCTGACTGCCAGCGGCGACTATGATCACGCGGCCCTGCTGCTGCGTAAGGCGGACGGGCTCTGGCACGGCGAGGCACTGGCCGGTGCCCGGGGTGACTGGATTACTCGCATGCGTTACAGCCTCCAGGAGGAGCGCAGGGCGGCCATCCTGGAGCGCGTCGAGTGCGAGCTCGAGCTTGGGCGGCATGCCGATCTCCTCGGTGAGCTTCACCACCTGCTGGCTCAGTATCCGCTGGATGAGACCTTGACCGCCCACCAGATGCGGGCTCTGTACTGGAGCGGCAGGCCGGGTGACGCACTGAGTCTCTACCGGGAGACCCGCCGGCGCCTGATCGACGAGCAGGGCACCGAGCCCGGGCCTGTGCTGTCGGCGCTCCACCAGCGCATCCTGGGGCATGATCCGCAACTGGCCGCCAGGCCCGCCGATCAGCGCCCGAGCCGGCTGCCACGACTGCCAGAGACCCTCCCGTCCGAGACGGCGGAGTTCGTTGGCCGCTCCGACGAACTCGCGCTGCTCACCAGCGGCAACGGTGACGCGCCCAAGGTCATCGTGATTGAGGGGATGCCCGGCGTCGGCAAGACCGCGCTAGCGATCCGCGCCGCCCGCGCTGTCACTGAGCAGTACCCGGACGGAGTGCTCTATCTCAACCTGCGCAGCCACGACTCGGCGAGCCCGCCACTCGATCCAGCCGAGGCACTGCACTGCCTGCTCCGGATGCTGAACGTGCCGGCTACGCACATACCCGACGCCATCGGTGAACGCACCGCGTTGTGGCGAGCTCAGCTGAGCCGGCGTCGCGCGGTCGTGATTCTCGACGACGCCGGGCGGCACGATCAGGTCCGCCCGCTCTTGCCGGCGGCGGGCAGCTGCCTGATCCTCGTCACTACCCGGCGCAAGCTTGCTGATCTCGATGGTGCCCGCACGCTTACCCTCGACATGCTGTGCGTCGCCGACGCCGTCACGCTCTTCCGGCAGATCGCGGGGGAGGCCAGGGCGCAGGACACGGACAAGGTCACCACGGCCGTAGGGCTCTGCGGACGACTGCCGCTCGCTATCCAGCTCGCCGCCGGGCGGATCGCCCAGGATCACCCGCTGGGGCTTGCCGATCTGACCGATGAGCTCTCGCAGTCGCCGGTTGGGCTCGGCGGCACCAGCGCGGCGAGCCCGGAGGTCACCTCCGCCTTCGACCTGTCATACCGGGCACTGGAACCCGACCACCAGCGGCTCTTCCGGCGGCTCGGCATGAGTCCGTGCGCCCAGGCAAGCCCGCAGGCCGTCGCGGCCCTTGGAGGCTGCACTCTCGCTGAGGCTGAGAAGGCGATCGCCACCCTGCTCGATCATCACCTGCTGGCACCAGCCCCGGCCGGCCAATTCCGATTCCACGACCTCATCCGCGGCTATGCCGCGGTGCGGGCCGCGCACGACGACCCGGAACCAGAGCAGCGACAGGCCGTCGCCAGGCTCCTTGACTACTATCTCTATACGGCCGACAAGGCTGACCGGATCCTTGATCCGTTCCGGCACCGGATGCCCGTGCCTGTGACCCAGCCACCCGCCGCGAGCCCGGCCCTTGGCACGGAGGAGGACGCCGCAAGCTGGCTGGAATCGGAATGGCGCAACATCCTGCAGGCCGCGCAGCACGCGGGCCGGCATGAGTGGAAACGCAAGTGCGCCGACCTCATTCATGCGCTGGCCAGTTTCCTGGAGACCAGGGCTTACTGGGACGAGGCGATCGCGGCCCACACCCTGGCCCTCCAGGCGTGCCGCGATCTCGCCGATCCGGCCAGGCTCGCCCGTGCGTCGCTTGAGCTCAGTTCGGTCAGCCAGCAGACCGGCCGGCACGAGGCGACGCTTCCGCTCGCGCAGGACGCGGCGGCGATTTACCGGTCGCTCGCGGACCGGCGCGGCGAGGCGGAGGCGCTTGACCAGATCGGAATGGCCCACCAGCGGGCGGCCCGGTCTCGTGAGGCACTCGCCTACTTCAATGAGGCGAGAATCTTGTACCGCGATGCCGGCGACCACCACGGGGTGGCCAGCATTTCCAGTCACTCAGGGATCGCGTGCTGGCATCTCGGCCGGTACCCGGAAGCGATGGCTCACCTGAGTGACGCGCTCTCGCTCTACCGCGAAGTCGGCGACCGGCGCGGCGAGGCGAAGACCCTGAACAATCTGGGCCGGATACAGCTCTACTGCGGCTACCACAGGGATGCACTCGACGGCTACGAGAAGGCACTGGCGATCTTCGGCGAGATAGGCGGAGCGCAGAATCAGGCGATTCTGTACCACAATATTGGCGGCGTCCACCACTACAAGGGCAGCCACGAGGAGGGCCTCGCCGCGTACCGCCGGGCACTTACCATATATCGCGAAATAGGCGATCTTCCAGATGAAGCCGACGTGCTCAATGACATCGGATCTCTGTATCAAAGCGCGGCGTGCTACGACGAGGCACTGATTCATCACCAGAAGGCGCGGATGATCGCCGAAGAGATCGGGAACCTGTCCCAGCAGGTAATCGCGCTCCGCAGGATCGCCGACATACGCCGCGGATCAGGTCAGCACGCCGAAGCGTTCGAGGATTACCACACCGCTCTGCGGCTGGCCAGGGAGATCGGTGACCCCTACGAGGAGGCGAAAATCCTCGAGGGCATTGCCGAGTCGACGCTCAACACGCAGCGGCCCTATGACGCGCGGATCCTCTTCAGGCAGGCACTCGACATCTTCGAGCGACTTGGCGTGCCTGAGGCGAATTCGGCCCGTATACGCATCGAGACCATGCACCCCGTCGTCGAACGCCGAGTCTCCTAAGCTCGGGCGCGGAGGCCTTGCTGTAGTGGGCGCCGATCCGGCCTCGGGACGCGGGCGATGCTCCGCGATCATTACGGTGACCGTGATCACAGAACATTGCCCAGGTCAGGGCCGGTGCAAGCTCCCGCGACCATGCCGCCGCTCATGATCGCGGAACAGCCCCCGTGCTTGAGGCTGCCGGATGACTCGTTGAACTGGCGCGGCGACCCGACCGCGCCGGCGGGCCGGGACAGCATCAGGTCGGGCCACGTTGTTGTCGCGGCCGACCGGCAACAACAACGCGGCCCTCCCTGATGCTCTGGGGACGACAACAGGCAGGGCCACGTTGCTCACGCCACCGCAGCCCGAGACAGCAACAGGGAGGCCACGTTGCTCACGCCGCCCGGCACGCCAGGCCGGGGTCCGCACCCTAGCGACTTGGTCGGGTGGCCCGGGGCATTTCAGCCCCGGGCTCCCTCAGATCCGTACGTGACAGTCTCCCGTCATACGGCTCTTGCCGTCCTGGTCATCTGGCGGGCCGGTTTCACCCAGTCCCAGTGGTGGAAGAACAGCGGCCAGGTCTTGGCCGCCCCGGTCCAGGCCCGGATGGCTTTCTTCCAGGTCCGGTACCGTTTGTACTTGTTCATCAGCCACCGCATCAGGTAGGTGCTGATGCGGCGGAGCAGGGGATACAGCGCCGAGCGGTAAAACTCGCCGTAGTAGTTCATCCAGCCCCTGATTACCGGATTGACCCAGCGGGCGATGTCCGCTGAGGTCAGCCGTACCTGCCGGTGCAGTTTCCAGGACCGGACCTCGGCGCTGATCTTCTTCAGGGCGTCCTTGCTGATCGCGGGCAGGAACGAGGTGAACTGCACCCCGTCCTTCCGCCGGGCCCGGCGCGGCCGGAACGTGTACCCCGGGAACGTGAACGACGTGTGCTCAGCCGAGCCGCGCCGCCTGCTGTCCTTGCAGTACACGATCCTGGTCTTCTCCGGGTGTAACTCCAGCCCGACCTCGCTCATCCGCTCATGCAGAGCGGCCAGGACCTTGCGGGCCTGGAACTCACTGACGCAATGGATCACCGCGTCATCCGCGTACCGCCCGGACTCCACGGCCGGGAACTCGCGTTCCAGCCATGTGCCGAACGCGTAATGCATGAACAGATTGGCGAGGACGGGGCTGATCGCTGACCCCTGAGGGGTCCCGCGGTCCCGTTCTTGCAAGAACCCGCCGGGGTGCCGCAGCGGAGCGGCCAGCCACCGCCTCACGTACAGCACGATCCAGCGGGTTTCGTGGCCGGTGTGCTTCCCGGCCGCTTTGACGATCAGGTCCCAGCGCACGCTGCCGAAGAACTTGGCGACATCAAGATCGATGACCCAGTTGCTCTCCCAGCAGCGTTCCCGGCATGCCGCCACCGCGTCCAGGCCCGATCTGCCGGGACGGTACCCGCAGGAATCGCGGTGGAACACCGGTTCCGCCGCTTTCTCCAGCCGGGCAGCTGCCACGGTCTGCGCGATCCTGTCCGCCACAGCCGGCACCCCGAGCACGCGGGTCCCGACGCCATGCGGCTTCGGGATCCCCGCCGCCTTCACCGGGGGCGGGACATACGTCCCCGAGGACATCCGGTTCCAGATCTTGTACAAGTTGTCCTTCAGACCTGACCCGAACGCCTCGATGGACTGCCCGTCAACTCCCGGTGCGCCCTTGTTCCCTTTCACCTTGAGCCAGGCGTCCCAGACCTCTTCCCTGCTGATCTGGAACGGCTTGCCAGATGCTTTCAGCTCGCCCGCTCCGCTCCTCCCAGGCAAACGGCCCGGTTGATCAGGCAAACACAGCCACGAACAGCCCGGCTCCTTCGCTCCGCCCCCATTACAAGGGCATCACCGCTACTACGGGCCGGTCCGCCAGCGCGCCCGGCGACGGCACGCATGTCCCTGCGGGGCACTCCCGGCTCGGGCACTCCCTCTCACCGCCCGCTGCGACGGCAGTATCCAGGCACGCCTTCTCACGTTCCGCACGGAAGCCGCAGACCAGGCTCACGCCACCTCTGCGCCGGGCACCGCCTGGCCAGTAAACGGGTATCCGCCAGGCTCATCCCGGAACACACGCCAACGCCCCGGTTCTGATGCCATCTGAAAGAGTTACGACGCTTCAGCAGTGGTCGTCTTCCGGGTCCCTGCCTGACGCATCCAGTGCGCCTTTTCCCCATCGCTCACCACGACGGTCTTCAGCCAACGCAGCATGAGGCGGCTTGAAACCACCCCCCGCAGGGCGGCTCCGGGGGGCCAGCAATCCCCCATCTCCCGTACAGCACCACATCAAAGAACCTTCCTACCTACATGGCTGGCTCCCTTCTGCGTTCGTGACACACGGTGCGGCTCTTTCGGGGTGAGGCTGCTCTCGCAGGAGGGTTTCCGGGTTCCTGTAGGAGGGTTTCCGCATCTAGGAGAGTTGACCGGACTATACGACGACAACCCTCCTTCATGCGACAACGCTCCTACAGGAACCCGGAAACCCTCCACGGTAAGGACGAGACCCCCCGGACACGGCAACTCTCCTCCCGGAGCAAGACAACCCTCCCGGGCACGGCACCACCCAGCTGGCTCACCCCGAAAGAGCCACACCCTAGTGACATTGCTGGGCCTGGCACTGTCGGGTCGCCGCTGACCAGCAACCCAGGGCCGGCGCAGGCGCCGCGCCTGTGACCGGGGATGCAAGATAAGCATCAAGGCGAGTGCAATTCGGACGTCCCGACTGGTAGCGCACGCTTGTGCTGCAGGTCGGCCCCGACCCGCACTACCTCGGGAGGTCTCCGTGGGTCTGAATCTTGACCGGGTCCCCACCACCTCAGGCGCATTTCCCGCCGGGCGCTCGCTGACAGTTGATGATTCGCCGGCTCTTGAGAGCCTGCTGGTAAGCGCTACTCGGTTCATCACGCAGTTTCACAGCGAGAACCGGGCCGGTCCGCCCGGCGCGCGGCTCCAGCAGATCCGCCGCGAACTCGAGGCGACGGGCACCTACCGGCACACTCCCGACGAACTGGGGTTCGGCGCGCGTGTCGCCTGGCGGAACAGCTCGCGATGTATCGGGCGGCTGTATTGGCGGAGCCTGCGAGTGCGCGACCGGCGCGAGGTCACTGCCGCATCGGAGATCGCCGAGGAATCGGCCCTGCATCTGCGCGAGGCAACCAATGGCGGCCGGATCAGGCCAGTGATCACGATCTTCGCGCCGGACGCACCAGACCGGCCCGGACCACGGATTCTCAGCTCACAGCTAGTGAGGTACGCGGGCTACGAGACGGCCAACGGCGCTGTCATGGGTGACCCGGCGAGCGCGGGTACTACCCGCCTTGCCCGCGACCTCGGCTGGCGAGGCGGTCGGCCACCTGGCCGGTTCGACATACTCCCGCTCATTGTGCAGGCGGCTGGCGCACCGCCCACGCTGCACGAACTACCCGGGGACGCGGTACTCGAGGTACCTATAGAGCATCCGGAGTATGGCTGGTTCGCCGACCTCGGGCTGCGGTGGTATGCCGTGCCGGTCATCAGCGACATGTACCTGGAGATCGGCGGCGTGTGTTATCCCGCCGCCCCGTTCAATGGCTGGTACATGTGCACCGAGATCGGCTCGCGCGACTTCGGCGATACGGGCCGCTACGATCAGCTGCCGGTGGTCGCCAGCCGGATGGGCCTATCTGTAGCGAATGACCGTACGTTGTGGAGGGACAAGGCAATGACCGAGCTGAATCTCGCGGTCCTCCACTCTTTCAGCACGGCCGGCGTCACGATCTCCGATCATCACACCGAGTCGGTTCGGTTTCTCCAGCACCTGGAGAAAGAAGAGCGACAGGGACGGGCATGCCCAGCTGACTGGACCTGGATCGTGCCGCCGGCCGCATCGTCCGCGACCCCTGTCTTCCACCGGTACTACCAGGACTTCGACCAGGCACCCAACTTCTACCGCCACCCGGTACCTGCCTGGCTCAAGTCGCCCGCCGCTACGTGCCCCGCTGCCAGTTGCCCCGCTGCCGCCGCCTCAACTGGCCAATAACCTGCCGTCGCATAGAGAGGGCGAAGGCCCCAGAACTGCTTGCAGGGACCTTCGCCCGGTATCTCATGAACGGCTAAGTTGAGCAAGACGCCATCACGTCTGGCCTCTAACGCCCATAACATTCCGAAATGATCGAATTCTCCGTTTTGCACTCCACCGACGAAGGCGTGCCATTCGCCGGGCGTGAAACGGAGTACGGGGCCGTCGGCGTCCTTGCTGTGACGAACGCCGACCTGACCACCGGGCAGGTCCGCAACCTCGACACAGTTGCTGTTGGCGAAACTCAGGGAACTCTTGATCCAGCCTGGAGCTGGAGCTGGCCTGCCCAAAAGGTCGTCGGGCGTAAGTTTGCTCACGTCCCTACCTCGCTGATTGTCGTGGGTTAATGGTCAATCTTGCCAATACGCGGGAGCACTCTATCAGCCGCTTAGCGCACTCGCTGGGCATCTGACCAATACGACTCAGCCGTCTCGACCATGAGCTCCCTAGACGACTCCGGGTCAAGCGCCGCGCCCAGGAGCATCTGAAACGCAATGCGATGCAGGTAAGTTTCTCTCTCACCCTCCACGGAGAAGTCATTCTTTAAATGCTCGGCACTTACCACATCTTGCAAGATGGCATCATTATCCGGGCCAAAGCGAAAGATGACGAACGACTCACCGAAGACAGAGTGCTGAACGTTGAGGGGCAGGATCCGCAGCGTCACGTTGGGCCGGTCAGCATCCCGTACAAGCCTCTTGATCTGCTCGTACATCACGTGGTCGGAGCCAACTCGGCGCTTCAGGATCGACTCATCCAGAACCACCGACAGTTGCATGCCGGGGTCGCGGTCCAGCACCTGCTGCCGCTGCATCCGGACCTTGACCAGCCGCTCGATCATGCCGGGCGCGATCGGCTCGACCTGATTGTAACTCCCAATTATATGCCTGGCGTAGCCTTCTGTCTGCAGAAGGCCCGATACGACCTCAACGTGCCATATATCGATCGAGCTTGCTTCATGCTCAAGTCCAATGAATTGCTGGTAATCGGCGGAAAGAAAATCTGCATATTCCTCCCACCACCCCTTTTGCGCAGCGTCTTTCGCAAGAGTCAGTAGCAGCGTACGACGAGAACCGGTGATTTCGTAATAGTCGAGCAGTCTTTCCACTTCCCCGAGCTTCAGCCCGGTCCTGGCTAGTTCGTACCTGCTGATCTTCGACGGCGACCAGCGGAGCGCCGCAGCGACCACGTCGCCGCTCTTCCCCTTGCCTTCCCTAATCGCCCGCAGCTCCGCAGCGAGCCTGCGCCGCCGCACCGTCGGGCTTCCTGGCATGGTCACCCGAGGTCCCCGCCCCCTGAGGCGGGACCGGCCTGATAGTCGCAGCGACTCACGTGATCACCTTCAGTCAAATGTGCAACATAGATGCGCTAGTAAGAATTTCATTGCACCTCACCCTGAGAGCTTGCGCAACTAGCCCCGAGCGTCCAAGGACACGGACCGCGTCGCGGGAGCCCGCCGCGAGGGAGCAAATGGTGCATATTGATGCCAATTCTAGCAAACCAATAGGGCGCTCCAGTCCTACCACGCGGACGCCATTTCAGACCCGGCCCCCGCCACCGCGGCACCGGGTGCGAGTTTGCGCATCACGGTCTGTCACCTCGCGCACCCGCAAGCCGTGCGCCTGACCACACCGACGCGCCGGTACCTCCGCTGCACGGGCCGCCGGGCCCGTGCCCCGGGCAAGCCCCGGAATCACCAGCGACCACCCCGCACCACCGAACAACCAAGGCTCACTTCCCAAGAGCCATGCCCATCCCCCCACCCCCCACGAGGGTGTAGTTGCCCCTTTGGGAGTGGGCACTTAGGGGAGCCGCACCGTACTCGACAACACTCCACCATCACCGACAGCAACCCCTCCCTCACACGACAACCCTCCCGACAACATCGATGACCCTAATACGTGAATCGCCCAGCCTTCTCACACGGGAGCGAGCATCGAAATCTGTTGGCTCATTGGAGGCTCGGGTGGTGGGTGAATCTGAGGCGCTGCAGGCGGGTGGTGCGGCCTGTGCCGGGCTGGGTGCTTGCCCGCCAGCGCCGGCCCGGTGCTAGTTTCCGTGATCACGATCGCGGACGTGATCACGGAACATCACACCTGCTCCGACCTGCGTAAACCTCCGTGATCACGCCCCGGGCCATGATCACGGAGACTAGCGCCGGCCAGTCCGGACGGCCCGGCCACGTCACCCTGACACTGCTAACCCCCGCCACCTGAACCAATAAGCCAACGGGATCATCGATGCGGGAATTGACACCCAACTTCCACCATCAACCACGCATCCAGACAGGCCCGGCCGCTGGCCAGCCGGACTGACCCACACACCGGCCGGGTTGACCGGCAGCCAGCCGGTCGCGGCGGATTGACCGGCTGGCCGCCAGGCTGAGCCGCTGCGGTGCGCGTATTCGACGCCGGGGCACACGCCGGGCACACGCGGGGCGCGCCGGGGCACACGCCGGGGACGGCCGCTGCGGCAGGGTTGAGGTTAACCGGCGATAAACGCGCGATCCGTCCAATCACAATGGGCGGATCGGGCGTCGCCGCTCACCATCTGCTAGGTCAGCTCAGATGTGATAATAAAGGTTGGGGTCCTGCGTTGCCTGCACGTGGACAGCGTGCCCGGCCGGGGCCGCTGCGGTGATTGCCGAGGCAGCAAGCGCCGACCCGGTTACGCCGAGTGCCAGGATGGCCGGAATAATGATCGCTCGCCCGATGCGCATGGTTCCTCCAAGACGACTGCCGAGGTCATCGGCCTGGTCACCCCGCCCAGCCGACCTGCTCGGCGTATTTAGCTCATGTCGATCAATTTCCCATCGGCGAGCTTTTCTAAGCATGCTGGCGACGATTGTCTAACACAATTTTTGAATGGCGAGATAAACGTGGCAACTGCCGCTGCTTAATTACTCGCAATAGTTAGGGAGCCGTGCAAGACAAGGTGAGCACGTTCGTGCAGTGAAAGGTGGCAGGCAACTTTCACCGCACGGCGCCGGCACCCACGGCCATCGCTACGACCATCCCGCGACCGCATATTCGCAATTAGAACTAGCCAAATGGGAGACTTACCCCGAAAAGTTCCACTTGTTTGCCTAATGTTCTAGTAGTAAAGTTCGCACCATGCCCACCGTGACCTTGGCCGGTGCGCTGATCGGCCGCGACAGAGAGCTAGCGATGCTGGCCAAGCTTGTCGAGGCGGTAGCTAACGGCCATGGCAGCTCAGTGCTGATTGAGGGCGAGCCAGGCATCGGCAAATCCGCTCTGGTGCGCGCGGCCGTCGCGGAGGCGGCTGAGGCCCGCTGCCAGGTGTTCTGGGGCTCGGGAGACGAGCTGGGCCAGGCACTGCCGTTGCTGCCGCTGCTCGAGGGATTAAAGGTACGTGAGCCGTCCGATAATCCGCGCCGGAACTCGATCGTGCGCTTGCTGCGCGGCGAGGTCGCGGCCGATCGCGGAGCTGATGTCGCAGCCGCGCTTGCCGAGCAACTGCTGGCCCTCGTCGCTGAGCAGTGCGCCATCCAGCCAACGATCCTGATCGTCGATGATCTCCAATGGGCGGATCTGGCAAGTGTCGCGCTCTGGGGGCGACTGGCCAGGACGGTACGGCAGATGCCGCTGCTGCTGATCGGAATGATGCGGCCAGTTCCGCAACGGGAGGACCTGCTCGCGCTCCGCCGGGCGGCAAGCGGCTCAGCGCGGCTCCAGCTCACCGGGCTCACCCGCGTGGCGGTCGCCGAATTGATAACAGGCCTGGCAGGCGGCCGGCCCGATAGCAAGCTGCTGCGGCTCGCCGACGGCGCCGCAGGCAATCCTCTCTACGTCACTGAGCTAATCGCAGCGCTGACCCGGAGTTCCAGGCTCACCATTTCCGAAGCGGGCTCGGCCCAGCTCACTAGCGGTCTCGCACCGAGTTCGCTGTCGGCGGCCATAGCCGACCGCCTCGGTTTTGTCTCCGGTTCGGTGAGTGAGGTACTCAAGGCGGCAGCACTGCTTGGCGTCGACTTCGCTGTGCCCGACCTCGCGCTCGTGCTCGGCCGCACCGTGGTGGACCTGGTGCCGGTCGTGGACGAGGCCTGTGCCGCCGGCGTGCTGGCCGAGTCAAAAATCGGCCTCGGGTTCCGGCATCCGATGATCCGCGAGGCGTTGTACGACGAGATCCCGCTGCCGGTGCGTGCCGCCTGGCACGGCGACGCCGGCCGCGCCCTCGCCGAGGCCGGCGCGCCCGCTCACCGGGTTGCCCGGCAACTGCTCTGGGCGGTTGACGGGCCTGACGCTACGACCGGGCCGATGGACAAATGGATCCTGGACTGGCTGGATAGCTCTGCCGAGTTGCTGGTGGGGCAAGCTCCTCAGGTCGCGGCGGACCTGCTTCGGCAGGCAGTCGCGAGCTGCCCGGTTGGCTCGGCTCAGCATGGCAATCTGGCCGGCCGACTGGCTGATGCGCTCTACCGGCTTGGCGATTGGGCCCGGGCTGAGCAAGCCGCGACCAGTGCGCTAGTCCACGCTACGGACCCCGACCTCATTGTCGACCTGCACTGGACGCTGGCTCAGTGCCGAATGCGAGGCGGCCAGTTCGCGGAATCCCTGGCCGAGCTAGATAGAGCCCTGGCGTCTCCTGGAATCTCCGCCCGGCATCGCGCCCGCCTGCTCGTGCTCTCCGCCCGTACGCATCTCAATCTCGGCGAGGTCGAGAAGGCCGGAGGAGTCGCCGCCGCCGCAATCGCGGCCGCGTCCGAGACCGGTGACAGCTGGGCTCTGGGCTGGGCATTGCACGTGCTGACCATCGCGACCGCCGTACAGGGTCAGGTTGCGGACGCGCTGCCCCTCTACGACCGGGCTCTGAGCGTGACCCAGGCCGATCCGGCACTCACCGACCTGCGCCTGCTGCTTCAGATCAACAAGGCCATCACGCTCGGCAACCTGGATCAGTACGAGGCGGCTCTCGCCGCGGCCCGGCAGGCGAGGGACCTCGCCGATCAGGTCGGCACAGTAGTTCGGCTGGCTCAGGCCCACAGCGCACTAGGCCAGCTGCTCTTCGACACCGGGCGATGGGACGAAGCGCTCGCCGAGGTCGAAATACTGCACGAAGACCTCAAGGAGCCGGCGGCAGCCTGCTGTGACCTCGGCATCGCTGCCGTGATCTGCTTCCACCGCGGCGACATCACCCGAGCTCGCGGCTACCTGGCCGCCGCCGCGCCTCATGCCGAGCGAGTCGGGAACCGGGTTGTCGGACCGCTGGCACTCGCCCGGAGCCTGGACGCCGAATATAAGGGCGCCTTGCCCGATGCGTTCACACTGCTCACCGCAGGGTTCTCCGACAGCACGGAGGAACTCGACGAGATCGAGGACCTGCTGGCCGACGCGGTCCGCCTGGCCATGCTGACCGGCGAGGAAGCTACCGCAACGGCATTCACAGGTCACGCCGCCGCGCTCGCCGCCGGCTCGGAGATCCCGCATCGGCAGGCTCACGAGCTCTTTTGCCTCGGCCTGCTGCGGCGCGAGGCCGTGACGCTGCTGAAGACCGCTGACCGGTATCACGACGCAAGCCGGCCGCTTATGCGCGCGAAGGCGCTTGAGGCGGCAGCGGTGACCTTCATCGATGCCGGTGACCGGATCCAGGCGAGGGCGGCCTTCCTTCAGGCCGTCGAGATCTACACCTCGCTTGGTGCCGCTACGGATATCGCCCAGCTGCAGGCAAAGTTCCGCGCCTTCGGCATCCGGCGCGGCCCGCATGCGAAGCACCGGCAGGCACGCAGTGGCTGGGACAGCCTTACGCCTACCGAGATAAAGATCGCCGCGCTCGTAGAGGGCGGAATGTCGAACCCGGAAATCGCGGCCAAGCTGTTTTTGTCGCCGCGAACTGTCGCGACGCACGTCTCCCACATCCTGAAGAAACTCAGTGTCAACTCGCGCACCGATATCGCCCGCGAGGCAGCCCTGCGCACCGTCACGCCGAAATGAGCCGCAGGCGGTCATCAGGATCTATTTCCGCCTGGCTGGCAGGCCCGGGGCTGGCCAGCCCCGGGCTGGCCAGCGCCGACCGGGGCCGTAAGCGTGAAATAGACGGCCTTGCCGGCGACGGTCCAGTAAAACCCCCAGTCGGCCGACAGGCTCTCGACCAGCATGAGGCCCCGGCCAGTCTCCGCCTCGGCTGGCACGGCGACCGGCACCGGCCCGCAGGTCGACGTGTCGTGGACGTCAACGCGAAATTGGCCGCTGCCGGAGGTCAAGATGAGCAGAATATGCTCGCCGGTCGCGTGCCTGATGGCATTCGTCACTAGTTCACTGGTAAGGAGCGTCGCGGTCTGCGGATCGACCCCGACATCCCAGGCGTAAATGTACGCTTGGACCTGGCGCCGGGCTTCGCCTGCCGCGGCCGGCACCGCATTGAGCAATAATCGACGTGGGTGTTGGAGTGCCAAGCGGGTCGGCGCCATCGTATCCATCTGTTTTCCTTGCCAGGTTGGCTTCCGCCGGTCTGGGGGCACGCAAGTTGCCCTGCGCGAGCCAGGCCCGGTGCAGGTCCCGCGAGCTACTTACGCTGGATCTTGCCGAGTGACTAGCAGTACAAATACTGCTGAAACTTTCAGCGGGAGACATCGGTAGCCTGACGTATCTTTGGATGAACCGGGGTTCGGAAGGCGAGCGGGGAGCCGGCCGAGCGGGTCGGTGCGCTGGCATCACGGCGCGCGGGGTTAATCTCAGCCGGTGAGCGATTCGAGAACGCGGCGCCGGGTCCTCGTGGCGTCTAACCGAGGGCCGGTCTCCTTCGACCGAGGCGACGACGGAACGCTGACGGTCAAGCGCGGCGGAGGCGGTGTGGTCTCCGGTCTGTCCTCGGTAGCCAGTCACTCTGACCTGCTCTGGGTCTGCGCCGCGCTCAGCGACGCCGACCGGGTAGCGGCCAGGCGTACTCCCGGCGGGATGCTGAGCCTGGATGGCGAGCCCGGCGGGTCGGCTGTGCGGATGCTCGATATCCCGTCCGCGACCTTCAACCGCGCGTACAACACCGTGGCCAACTCGGTGCTCTGGTTCGTTCACCACATGCTGTACGACACGCCGAGCAAGCCGCAGTTCGGCCTCGCGTTCCGGCGGGACTGGGCCGCCTACCGCGACTACAACCTTGCCTTCGCACGCGCGCTCGCCGAGGCCGGCCAGGCAGCGAACGACGCACCGGGCCAGCTCACGGCGAGGGCCGCGATTCAGGATTACCACCTGGCCCTGGCGCCGCGGCTGCTCAAGGACGCCCGCCCGGAAATTAAGATCGCGCATTTCTCGCACACGCCATGGGCGCCGGTTGATTATTTCAGGCTGCTGCCAGACGACGTCGCGGCCGAGGTGCTCGACGGGATCCTCGGCGCCGATCACGCCGGCTTCTTGTGCCAGCGGTGGGCCGACGCATTCCTGGACTGCTGCGAGCACGTGCTCGGCGCCGACGTCAGCAGAGAGAACAGCCAGGTCACCTGGAACGGTCGCGGCACGAGCGTCGGCGTGCATCCGCTCGGCGTGGACGCGGCTGACCTGACAGCGCGGGCGTCGCAACCGGACGTGGAAGTGCGGATGGCGAGCATGCGCGAGACGGCAGGCGATTGCAAGCTGATCGTCCGGGTTGACCGCACCGAACTGTCGAAGAACATCGTCCGCGGCCTCACCGCCTACCGCGAGCTGCTCACCTCCTACCCACAGTGGCGCGGCAAGGTGATGATGCTGTCGCTCGCTTATCCGTCTAGGCACGAACTGCCCGAATACCGCGAGTACACGGCGAGCGTGCAGCGCCTCGCCCACGCGATCGAGGATGAATTCAGCTCGCCGGACTGGACCCCCATCCTCCTGCTCACCCAGGACGACTACGCCCGCTCGCTGGCCGGCTACCGGCTGGCGGACGTGCTGCTCGTCAACCCGATCAGGGACGGCATGAACCTGGTCGCCAAGGAAGGCCCGATCCTGGCCGACCGGGGCTGCGCGCTCGTGCTCTCCCGCGAAGCAGGCGCGGCGGCTGAACTCAGCGACGAGGCCATCATGATCAATCCGTTCGACATCACCAGTACGGCGGCAGCCCTGCACGAGGCCCTGCTCATGCCAGCTGAGGAAAGAATTCGCCGGTGCCGGTCACTCGCGCGAGCCGCGGGTGCCTGCCCGCCATCGGCCTGGTTCGCGAGCCAGCTAGCCGCCCTTGACGCGCTGGACGCTCAAGCCTGACCGCCGACGCGCATCGCCAGGCCCGCCAGCAGGCCGGCCACGCCCGCAGGTCCGTCGACGACCAGATCAGCCTCGCCGGCCAGGTCAGGCACCTCGGCTGACTGGCTGCAGACAGCGACGCCAGGCTGCCCGGCCGCGCGCAGCCGCCGCACGGCCTGGAAGGCCGGCCGGTCCCCGAGGTCGTCACCGCAGAACATGATCGCCGAGCGCATCCTTTCAGCTGTCAGGGTTTCAAGGGTTGTGCCTTTGTCGGCGTCATCAGGCCGCAACTCGATCACCATCCGGCCTGGCTCGGCCCGGAGACCGGACCGCGCCGCCAGGCGCCGCAGCGGCTCCGCGAGGCGATCGAGCGCGGCGGCAGGATCAGCGGTTTGCCTGGTGTGCACGGCGAGCGCATCGCCTTTGTCCTCGATCCGCGTCCCCGGCGGCGCGCCGGCGCTGGCGAGCAGTTGCGGGAGCGCCGCGCGGACGTCGGCGAGGCCGGGCGGGGGAGGCGGAGTGGCGAGCTGGCCGGCTTCCCAGCGCTGGCGGCCGTACTGGCCGAGCACGATGATGCCGGGGATCTGGTCGAGAGCGCCGTACTCGACCGCGCGGCTCGCTGGCCTGCCGGTGATCACGGCGAGCGTGCCGATCCTGGAGGCGAGCGCTCGCAAGGCGGCCATTGACTCGGGCAGCGGCCGTGCCTGCGCCGGGTCCTCGACAATCGGCGCGAGCGTGCCGTCGAAATCCAGCGCGATCAGCGCACTGCCCGGCGCCGCGAGCAGGGCACGGAGGCCGGCCTGGCCAGCCTGCGACGCCTGCGCGAACCCGGGCAGCGAGTCGGCTGTCATGCCACCTGCCCCTTCTCACTGTGCTGGTCTATTGGGCCGAGCGCAGCCGGCCGCGCGCCGCGCGCCTCCTGCGCAAACGTGCGACAAGTTCCGGATCGAACGTCAGCGCTGCCTCGGAGTCGATCAGCTCGTTGAGTATCTGGTAGTACCGCGTCGGGGTGATCCCGATGGCCTCAGTGATGTCACGATCCTTGGCGCCAGGTGAGCGCCACAAGCTCCGCTCGAAAGCCAGAATGCGCATCTGCGACTCGGTCAGCGATGACACGTAGGTCCGGCCCCTTCTCCCCCGGTTCATCTTATGGCCGGATCACCCCCACGGGATCTAGCCACGGACGGGGTGAGCACGTACGCTCACGATTTGTGAACGGGTGCCTGACCTTCCTCACCGACTTCGGGCTCGAGGACGGCTTCGTTGCCGCCTGCCACGGAGTCGCCGCCGGCATCGCGCCGGCCGCGAGGATGATCGACATCACCCACCTGGTTCCGCCGGGCGACGTGCGACGCGGCGCGGCCGTCCTGGCCCAGACCGTCACGGCCATGCCACCGCAGTCCGTGCATGTCGCCGTCGTGGACCCGGGAGTCGGCACGACTCGCCGCGCGATCGCGATCCAGGCTGGGCCTGACATCCTGGTCGGCCCTGACAACGGGCTGCTGTCCTGGGCCGCCGACGCGCTTGGCGGGATCTCCAGCGCCTTCCTGCTGACCAACGAGAAACTGTGGCGGCATCCTGTCTCGGCCACGTTCCACGGCCGGGACATCTTCATGCCGGTCGCTGCCCACCTGATCGCGGGTATTACGCTGCCGGGGGCAGGCACCCAGATCGATGCGGCTGCCCTGGTCACGCTCTCGGCGCCGACCAGCCGGATGAGCGATGGCGAGGCGGAAGGCGAGGTGCTGTCGATCGACCGGTTCGGCAACGTGCAGCTGTCGATTCCCTCGGCAGCGGCCTCCGAGCTTGGCATCGCGATCGGCTCGCTGATGGCCATCCGGTGCAACCGGCGGGAGATCGCCGCTCCGTACCTCGTCACGTTCGGGGCAGCGGCGCCGGGCGAGCTGATCGCGTTCACCGACAGCGCCGGGCTGATCTCGCTCGCGGTCAGAAGCGGGAGCGCCGCCGAGAAGCTGTCGCTGCCGCCCGGAGCGCGGGTCAGGATCGCCGCGGACGTCTCATCCTGAGGTCATTTTCACGCACCTCTGGTTACAGCACTGTCATCTGCGGTCACTAACCGACGAACCACCTCAGACATGGCAGAATACTGGGTACTCCCATGGAAGGCCACGACACTTGCCGCTGACGATTCGCCGTCTCGCCAAGGCCGCGGCCGCGATCAGCTTCGTGTCGGCGCCGCTCATCGGCTTGAGCGCACCGGCGCTGGCGTCGCCGGCCAGCCCTGCTATTCCGGTCGGCACTGCCAGTACTGCCCCGTCGTACGAATGGTGGCTGCGTACCCTGCACGTCGTGCAGGCCTGGAACTGGGGCAGCGGTACGGGCGTCACCATCGCGGTACTCTCGGACGGCGTTACCACCGGCCAGCGGTACCTGGCCGGCTCGGTCATCAGCGGGCCTGACTTCACGCGCTCAGGCCGCACCGCGAGCAGCCGGTATTACGGGGTCATGGGCACAGGCCTGGCCAGCCTGATCGCGGGCCACGGCATGGGTGACTCCGCGCAGGGCAACGCGCGGGCCGTGAACGGCGTCGCCCCCGGCGCGAGCCTGCTGTCGGTCCGGGTGACCCTCAGCCCCGGCGACCCGCTCTGGTCGGATAGCAAGTTCACCAGGCGGTTGCCTGACGCTATCGCTGACGGCATCAGGTACGCCGTCAGGCACGGCGCGAGCGTGATCGAACTGCCCGCCGACCCGGGCGTACGCGACGCCTCCATCTCCAGCGGATCATCGGCCGCCGCTGGAGGCAGCGCGGCCGAGCGGGCGGCCGTGCGCTACGCGCTCGCCAGGAATGTGATGCTGGTCGCGCCCGCCGGGGACAACGGCCACCGCCGGCAGCGCCACGAACTACCCGGCTGCCTACCACGGCGTGATCGCGGTCGGCGCGTTCGGCAGGACCTTCGATAAGGCGCCCTACAGCAGCAGGCGGTCGTACGTGACGCTGACCGCCGCTGGCCAGGGCGTCGTCGCCGCCAGCAAGGCTGGCTTCTACACGCTCAACAGCACGTGTGCTTCGAGTGCCCTGGTGGCCGGCATCGCCGGGCTGATCAGGTCAGAGTTCCCGAACCTGACGGTGACGCAGGTACGCGAATCGATGACCCGCAGCACGGTGTACCACCCGCGCGGAGGCATGCACGACGGTTCGGGATACGGCACCGTCGACGCTATACGTGCTCTCACGAGCGCCTCGACCATGTCTCCGCCCCGTGCGAGGCCAGCGATGCTTGGCGCGCGGCCGAGGAACCGCCCGGTCCCGCCACCGGTGCGGAGCTCAACCTCGCTGATCATGCACAAGCTGGCCGGCGACGCGGTGATCTCCGGTGCGATCCTGGCGGTGTTGCTGATCTCGATTGGCTTGTACGGCAACATCGCCAGGCGGCGTGAGCGGCAGGAAGCCGCCCTGGCTGTCGTGCAGAGCAGCGAGCGAGCAAGCGCGAGATCGGGGCATGGCACGATGCTGGCCGATCCGCTGCTCGAATTCTTCGGACCCCAGCACGCCCGGCCAGCCAGCCAGTCGGCCGCCGCCCGGCCGCCGACGCCCAGGTTCCAGCCAAGACCAGACCTGACTGGCCGGTCAACCATGTCCGCGGCGCTCGGCGTGCGCTCGGCCGCTACCCAGGTTGGCCACGCTCAGGTTGGCCCAGTTCAAGTTGGCCCAGTTCAAGTTGGCCCCGCTCAGGTTGGTCCCGCTCAGGTTGGTCCCGCTCAGGTTGGCCCCGCTCAGGTTGGCCCTGGCCAGGTGAACGGCCAGGTTTCAGCGGCCGGGCAGGCCGATCGGCCCGCGCTCGCAGGCCGCCTCCCGGTCAGGCTGCCAGCCAGGCGCGGAGCTGGCTCTGATTCCACGGTGCGGCGTACTGAGGTGACCGGTACACCGCCGTGGAGGCCCGGCCATGGAGCCCACGTCTGACCTGCCTTGGGCAGTCGTCTCTCCGCCGCCCGTTGGCATCCGCCCGGCTAGTCCTGACACCCCGGCGATCCCGCCGCCACCGGACTTCGTCTGGGATTCGGCGCCGGCAGGCCGGTCGACGGCACCGGGTTCACTGTTCCAGCCGGCGCCAGTCGAGCCTGGCGCAGCTCCGGGCGAGCGGGCACCTCAGCCGGCGCCGGGACCTGATCAGCCCGCCGGACAGAGCAGGGCTGGGCGCTCGGCCGCGGCCCGCCGCGCGGACCTGCAGGCCGACATCGAGCGCGGGCCGATCTTCTCGTGGAACGCTTCCCCTGAGGTGACAGATCAGTTCACCGCCGTGGACCCGGCCTCGACCGACTGGAACAAGGCCACCGGGCAGAACGGCTGGGAGTAGCGCGGGCTAGGCGGATTCGGCTGTGCTCTCCGTGTCTTGCCGGCTTTCTGCGTCTTGCGGGCTCGCCGCCTCTTGCGTGCTCGCCTCAGTCCCGGCCGCTAGCTGTTCCTTGCGCGCCGACGCGTAGAGAGGCGCGTACTCCTGGCCCGAGAGCGTCCCGATCGCGGCCATGACCTGGTCGGTGACCGCGCGCCGCTGCCTGGCGCCAGGCGGCTGCCCCTTGAGCTCGTCGAAGACCATCGGTTCGCCGATCCTGATCTCGATCCTGCCCGGGCGCGGGATCTTGTGCCCGGGCGGCAGGAGCCTGTCCGTGCCGACCATGGCGACCGGGATGACCGGCGCGCCTGAGTGCAGGGCTAGCCAGCCGACCCCCGTCCTGCCCCGGTACAGGCGCCCGTCAGGTGACCTGGTGCCCTCCGGATAGATGCCGAAAAGCGCGCCATCCTTGAGCAGGCCAAGCGCGGCGTCGAGCATCTCCTGAGCCGCCCGGGCGCCCGTCCGGTCGACGGAAAGCTGCTTAGTGGCTCTCAGGTAGGCACCGACTATCCGGTCCTGCGGCCTGGTCCCGGTGAAATACTCCGACTTGGCGGCGAATGTGACCGGGCGCTCGAGCATGTAGGGCAGATAGAAGGAATCGAGCACGGACAAGTGATTCGAGGCCAAGATCGCGGCACCGGTCGCGGGCACATGCTCGGCCCCGGTCACCTTCGTCCTTGCCAGCAACCGCAGGCCGGGGCCGATAATCACCCTAGACAGCTGGTATTTCACCCAATCCTCCAAGGATTGCCGCGCTCGATGGTTGGTACCCGGCCGATTACATGGCTATTGCCCCGCAGCGCACAGATTAGCCCGGTGATCGGCCGTCCTCCCGGTCACGGGCGCGTCACACACCCGCACGACTAGGACGATAGCCAGGGGCAAGGCGACTGGAAGCGCGGCCGCCGCGAGACTGACCCCCGAGTCGTCCACTAGCCAGCCAAGCACCACCGCAAGCCAGACCGCGCCGAGCACCGGGCGGAGCAGCGGCTCAAGCTTGCTGGCCGTTTCGAACGTGCGGAGCCGCAGCCGGGCGGGTCTTGCGAGCATCAGGCCGGTCACCACCGCGACGACGGGAACAACGGGCGTGTACCAGGTCTCGGTGAGCGAGTGCAGGTTGGAACTGACCTTGCGGCGCAGTGTGCCCTCGGCGCCACCGTGCAGCACCTGGCCGACGAACCCGCCTAGGTGCGATGGCCCGATGGCCGGGATCGCGTAGTCAAGTACCGCGAAAACTGCCACGAGCGCGATCCCGCTCACGGCGATGATCAGCCACCGGCGCGGCGTGATCACGACGCCGGCCACGGCGGCGAGCAGCACCAGGTAGGCGGGCACCATCGCGATGGTGCCGCCGACCTTGGCCCCGAACCCTGGCCAGCCAGAGGCGATGATCGTGACCAGCGCGACGGCAGCGGCGGCGGCCACAGCGGCTCGCCGGGGGTCCCTGCCCGAAGCGGCCAGGCGCCGCCCAAGCGAGCCGCGCAGGACGGCGGCCGCCGCCCAGCCGGCCGCCAGCATGCCGGCGACGGCGTAGACGCCGAGCGCGTTGTTGCCGACGCCGTAAAACCGGCCGGCTTCGACGAGCGAGAGCCCGAACGGCGCGCCAAGCTGGAGCCGCGAGCCGGTCATCACGTCGATGCCGATGACCGCTACGGTCGCCGCTCCGACGAAGCCCGGCGGGCCAAATGGCTGCCGCCGCCACGGTCCGCTCATCGCGGCTGCCGCGATGAGCGCCGCCCAGGCAAAGCCGAGCCCGTAGAGCCACAGTGCCGGGTGGGCGAATTGCCCCCAGGGCACGAGACCGGCCAGGAATGTCCCGGCGGGCAGCGCCGCGCCGAACACTCCGGCGGCGGTGTACCAGGTCACCCGGCGGCGCACCGTGCGCTCGCGGGAGCCGCGCAGCGCGAGCGCGATCAGCGCGAGGATGACGGCCTCGGCCACTCCGTAGTACAGGAAGAACCAGCCGACGATCGACCTGTAGACCTGGTCCGCGGTGTCCTGGCCGATCATCGAGGTGATCGCGGCCTGGAGCGGTCCGCGAGCCGCCGCGGTGATGAGCGAGCCGCTGAGCCCGGCCGGCTCAGGCTGGCCACGCCAGGTGAAGATGCTCGGCGTCAGGTCCGTGATCGCGACTACGCCGGGCTGCCTGGTCGACTGGGAGGTCAGGGTGCCGGTCAGGTAAGGATGGCCGGATACGATGATCACCCGCAAATGCGGGCTACCGCCATCGTCGCCGAGGCCGGCCAGGACGACAATCGCGCCGGCGGGCGCGCTGGCCGTGATGGAGGCGACCTCGCGGTCGTCGGCGGCTAGTCGCGCGGCGCGCGCCGAAGTGAGCGGCAGTCCGCCGAGATCGATAAGAGTGAGCGGGCAGGTCGTCAGCGCCGCGCGAGCGGGCCGGCGAGTTGTCGGCAAGGCGGGCAGGTAGCGTCCGACCCGGCCGGCCTGACTCGCCAGCGCGAGACCAGCGCCAGGCCCGATCGCGGTCGCGCACCGGCCAGGGCCTGCCGCCTTCGCCAGGCCGCCGAAGCGCGGCCCGTACCCGGTCGTGGCGTTGTAACGCTCGATCGCCGCCATGGCAGGCACCTGAGCGTGACCGCCGGACCTCGGGCTGACCGGCACCGGCGGGCAGCGCAGCGGACCGCGCTGAGGCTCAGCCGCCCTTGCCCCCGCGTTCAGCGTGAGCCAGGCATCGGCTCCGCAGGTCGCAGTGTGCACCGTCGTGGTGACGAGCGATCCCGCCGAGCCAGCCTCGGCCAGTCTCCAGATGGCTGGCGTGGCCGTCGCTCCGATATCGCTCCAGCGCAGCCCCGTAATGCCGATGAGCACGACGGGGCGGCTCGTGGCCTGCGCCTGTTGACCCGCCGCCATGCTGGTGCCACTGGCCGCCAGCACGGCAACGCCGGCTAGTGCCACGGCGACGAAGCCGGCCTTGCTCCGTTTCACCTGACCAAAGGTATCGGCCCTGCGAGCAGCCGGCTGAGCAGACCGCTACTGGTTGCACTCGATCCAGACAACAGTCGGGTTGCCGGGTGCCGACCCTACCGCGTCCACGGAGACGACGCCGACCGTCGCCTTGGCTCCAGGGGCCAGGCACGGCGCCTGTCCGGTGCCGTGCCAGGGCCCGCCGGACGTGCCCTGCCACGGCGTGGGGTCTTCCAGGGTGTACGTGGTCGTGCCCTTGATCCCCTTGGCTTGGAAGTCGAACTTCGTGCCGTCGCTGCCAGGCGTGCCGTGCACCGCGGTCACGGTGCCGATCTCTGACTTCGGCGAGGCCGAGTTCTGCGGCAGCGCATAGCCGACAAAAACCCCGATCACGATCAGGACCGCCCCGATGAGCCACGTGCGCAACCGCTGTGTCATATCAGCCACCACCATGCCATAAGTAGTCGATCACACCGGTTGATCATCAACTCAGGTATATCCCTTACCTTGGCTGACCGTCCATACGACAACTGACGTAGACCTGCTGCCCGGGTTACGCCGGGCGCCTCTCGTTGCGCCAGGCCCTCGTTGCACCAGGCCCTCGTTGTGACGCTGCTGGCGCTGCGGCGCCCCCGGTGTGACCTGGCTGCGACTCCTTCTGAGTGAGCTGATGCCGGCTTCGGTGAGCGTGTTTCACGGAGGGTTCGCACGCTCTTTCCGTGCAGGTGCGGCTCGCGGCGGGGCTTGACGGGCGCCGGGGACGCGGGCGTTGTTCCGCGATCATGACGGTGACCGTGATCACGGAACATTGCCCAGGTCAGGGCAAGCGCAGGATCCGTGACCATGCCGCGGCTCATGATCACGGAGCATCGCGCCGGTGCAGGAGGCTGCCCGGGGTGACTTCTGCCCTTGATTCGCCCGGCGGATTCCGTCAGGCCGCCCGGGGCGCGGCTCTCGGGGGCAAGGGCGGCGTGTGCTGGAGGGTTTGCCGTGCTCACGGGGGAGGGTTTCCGGGTTCAGGAGGATCGACCGGGCCAGGACGCGACAATCCTCCTGAACCCGGAAAATGCTCCCCCAGGCACCCGGAAACCCCCGGCCCGGCTGGTTTGTCCCCGCGACCGCCCGGATACTCGGATCCGGCGCGGCCACCCCGCACAACCAAGGCTCACCCAGAAGGAGCCGCGCCCATGCGACTTTGCTGGGCCTGCCCGACCCGTGCCGGCGCGTTTAAATTCCAACCGATCGGGGCGCTATGACGTCACAAGGTCGAGACGTCGGCAAATCGTTTAACTAAGGGAGCCTGACGATGATCTTCTCCGGACGCGCACGCCGCCTGGTCGCGGCTGGCCTCAGTGCTGGTGCCCTGCTCGTGGGAGGCGGGGCCGCCCTCACCGCGACGGCTGCTTCGGCCGCCCCGTCGGCCCCGGCCACGCCAGCCTGCATCTCATCGAACCTGACGGTCTGGACGGGGTCGCCCGGCGACGACGCCCTGGGCCACAGCTTCTGGCAGGTACAGATCAGCAATGTGGGACACCACGCCTGCACGCTATTCGGCTACCCGGGCGTCTCCGCGGTCAACAGCAGCGGCCATCAGGTCGGCAAGCCCGCAGGGCACAGCGGCCACAAGGCCACGGTCACGATCCCGGCCGGAGGCACCTCGCATTTCGTGCTGTCCGTCACCGACCCGTTCATCGTCTGCGCCCACCCGGTGCACGCCACCGACCTGAAGGTGTTCGCGCCCGGCCAGTTCCATGCTGAGTCGACGCCGTTCTCGGTCTCGGTCTGCCGAAGCAAGGTCACGCTGCGCGTGGACGCTGTGCACGCCGGCGCCGGGATCCCTGGCCACACCACCTTCTGACCAGGACCGACATCGGGGGCCCTGACTCGCTCGGCTGCTTTACTCGCCGAGCGAGCCAGGGTTGGCCGGGACGTCGATGGCGTGCTCCCTGAGCGCGTCAAGCGGCACGATCTCAAGCGCGCGCTCATGCGTCGATGCCAGCACCACGTACGCGGCGGCGCCGTCCTTGTGCGCCCGCAGCCAGTTGGCCGCGGTGACGCACCAGCGATCTCCCGGAACGAGGCCAGGGAAGCTGAACCTCGGCATCGGGGTGACGAGGTCATTTCCGATCCGCCGCTGGTGCTCCAGGAACTCGGTGGTGACAACGGCGCAGATCGTGTGGCTGCCGGCATCCTCTGGTCCGGTGTTGCAGCAGCCGTCGCGGTAGAAGCCAGTGACCGGGTCGTCGCCGCACGGCTCAAGTTCGCCGCCCAGGACGTTGCGCTCGCTCATGACAGCAGTATCTCCCACCGCCCGTGAGCCTGACGCGGAGCTAACCGCCTGGCCGCCGCGCGACCCGGGACGCCGCGACACACCGCTGGTACGGACCGCAGGAGCCATTCTCAAGCAAGCCGCCGGTGCTAGCCGGACCGTACGCTCTCCGCCACCTCGATCCGTTCCAGTGCAGGATCTGCGGCACGCCGGCGTCTTCAGTGCCGCGATAGCCGACCGCCCAGATACTGTCGGCCGAAGTGGCAGCAAGGCCGAAGATGCCGCCGCGGAAGGTGACTCCCGGGCCTGTCAGCCGCGACCACGCAGTGCCGTCCCAGTGCAGGATCGCGGTGTTGTCTTCGAAGAAGCCGCCGCCCGCCACCCAGACGTTGCGCGGCGAGACGACCGTGACCGCGGAGAGGGAGGTGCCGGCCCTGGGTTTCGGCCCGGGTACCGGGTGCCACGCCGTGCCAGTCCAGCGCAGGATGAGCTCGGCAGAGTGCTGGCCGTCGGTGAACCCCACCGCCCACACGGTGCCAGCCGGGTCGGCCGCTACGCTCCACAGCACCCCCCCAGGCAGTTTCGGAGTCCGCTGCCGCGTCCATGACGAGCCATTCCAGTGGGCTATGGACACGCCCTGGAGGCTGCTGCCAACTGCCCACGCGTCATTGGCCGAGATCGCCGTGACCCTGAGCAAGCCGCTGGCCAGGCCGGGGGCCGGCACCTTGTTCCAGGTGCTGCCGTCCCAGTGCAGGACGAGAGCGCCTGGCACGCGCCCCCCGGTTTGGCCTACCGCCCAGGCGTCGGTGGCGGATACGACCGCTACGCCCGTGAGGCCGCCTGCCTTGGTCGCGGCGGCGAACCGTTCCAGGCGCCACTTCTCGCCATTCCAGTGCATGATCATCGGCTCGAAGGGACGAGGGCCGCTACTTTGCGATCCGACGGCCCAGAGGTCGTCGGCGGAGGTTCCGGCGATGGAGTCCAGCTTGCCGCTTCCCGGCACTGCCGGCACAGGGACTCGCCGCCACGTGCCGCCGTCCCAGTGCACGATCAGCGGCCTGTCCGTCAGATTCGACCGGCGAGTCTGGCCGACAGCCCAGGCGTCGCGCGCCGACAGCGCGACTACCCCCTGGAGCAGGCCCGCTGTCGGTACCGCTGCTCCGGTGGGCTCTCTGCGGCCCCGTGATGCCAGGTGTTGGTGCGACACGATTCCGACGGCAGTGGCGATGACCGCGACCGATGCCGCTGCCGCGACCGGGCTCAGCCAGATCTGGCGCCGACGATGCCGCTGCCCACCGGGCTGAACGACGGGCTGAACGACGGGCAGCGGGCGGGCTCGGCCGTCAGGTGCGGGAAGATTCAGCGGCCGGAGGCTTTCCCGGGTGATGAGCTCCGATTCTGACCGGAGTTCGCTGCGGAGCCTTTGCTCTCGTGCGTTCATAGTTCTTCCTCCCGAAGCATCCGGCCCAGCGCCGCGAGCCCGCGCGCCGTGGTCGACTTGACCGTTCCTGCGCTCACCCCCATTGCCCGGGCGATCTCATTCACGGGAAGGTCGGCGAAATAGCGGAGCACGAGCACCTCGCGCTGCCTCGGAGGCAGCCGTCGCATCGCGGCCACGGCCGCGCGGCGCTCCTCGCCGGACATCGCGTCGGCCTCCGCCGATGCCGCCGGCGCTACCGAGATGGGCTTAGGGACGCGCCGCGAGCGGCGGATCGCCGAACGGCACCCGTTCAGCACCGAAACCCGCAGATAGCCGACCACGTTGTCATGGCTGGGCAGCCGGCAGGCCCACCGTTGTCACATCGGCGCCGCAGCACCAGCGATGTGGCTTGGTCGGGTAGCCCGGGGCATCTCAAATGGGTCGGCCGCTAAGCACGTTGTGGGCTGGTTTGGCTGACGTGCTATGTCCGGGCCAGACTCCTCTTGTGACAGAACAGGTGTTTGCTGGCCGGGAGGTCGAGCAGGCTCGGTTCGAGGTTGTGCTGCAAGAACTGGCCTCGGCCGGCAGGCCGAGAAAGGCGTGGCCAGTCGGCCGTCCGGCCGTTGCGGACGCAGCGTCGGGCCGGTCCCGCGTGGTACTGATTCACGGGCCCGGCGGGATCGGCAAGAGCCTGCTGCTGCGGCAGTTTCGCGCGATGGCCCTGCCGAGAGTGCGGACGGCCTGGCTGGACTGGGCGCAACTGACAGTGTGGAAGGTCGGCCCGCGGGCCGGGATGGCGGAACCCGGCCTGATGCAAGTGCTCGGCACGGTGCAGGTGGCCATCATGCGGGCCTTCGCCGACGAGGAGGAACTCTCGCCGGGCCGGGTCGCTTACGAATTCAGGGACTATCGCAGCGGCGCGGACCGGATGCCCGAGTACCTTGGCCGGGTTCAGGACGTGATCGAGCGGGCGGGGCTGCCGGGCTTTCCCTGCAGCCGGTCGGACGCGGCGACGCTGATGCGCAAGCTGGAGTCGGCGGGGCTAGCCGTTTTCTCGCCCGACCATGAGACGCACGATCCGGTCTCCGAGGAGGCCGCGCGGGGACCGCTGCCGGCCGTGATTGCCCAGGCGGTGACGATGCGGGCGCAGGGTGAGCTGCCGCCCGAGGAATACGCCCTGGTGACCGACCCGGCGACCGAGCTATGCCGCCGGTTCGCCGCAGCCGTTACCGCGCTATCACGGCGCAGGCCGCTGGTGGTTTTCGCCGATAACGGGGAAGTGATCAGCGACCAGGCCCGGGGATGGCTGCACCTGGTGATGCGGCGCACCGGCCCGAGGGTGGCCTGGGTTGTGGCCGGGCGGTTCGCGGCCAGCCCGGAGGACGGCACCGACAGCCAGGTCGGCGGCTTTGCCCGCGAGTTCGGCGAAGAGCTGACGCCGATCTCGCCGGCTCCGTTCGACGGTGTCACGATCAGCGCCTACCTCAAATGCAGGCCCAGCGCGCTGAACTGCACGAGCGAGGAGATCGAGCTGATCGCCCGGCGCACCGGCGGCCTGCCGCTGGCCGTCAGCCTGACCGCGGCGCTGCTGGACGACGGGGCGACCGTGGCTGAGGCCTGCCAGGAAGATGCCGGGGCCTGCCAGGAAGATGCCGGGGCCTGCCAGGAAACTGAGGACGGCCGCCTGAGCGCTGCCGCCACTCAGCTCGCCCGCCGCTACGTCGCGCACGCAGAAGCCCGCCTCGCCGCCGACGGCTTTCCGGCGGATGGCCCCCGCCGGAGCGACGCCGCCAGGATCCTGGCCCTGGCCCTTGCCTACGGGCCGCCTGACACCGACCTGCTCGCAGCGCTGTGGGGCGACAGTTACCCGGAGGACATCTTCGAAGGCCTGGCCAGCCGCCACGACTTCGTGCCGCGTTCCTCGTTCCGGCTGCATGATGACGTTCGCGACGCCCTGCGCGGCGAACTGCTCGATCCCGACCGGCGGGAGCGGGTTCGCCGGGCCAGCGAGCGCGCACTGACCCTGAGCCTTGCCCGCCTGAAGAGCGCACGCGGCCGCTGGCCGGCCCTGGACGAGCAACTCGGTCGCCCCGAGTTCACCTCCGCCCTGCTCGGCGCTATCTGGCATGCCAGCTGGGTCAGCAACCAAGCTGGCCTTGACTTGCTCACCGCCGTGCTTCCCGTACTTATCGCCGCCCGGCCGGGCTTCGCCAGCCTCGCGCTCGGAATCGCCGAGCAGTTCACCGGAACCTGCACTCCGCAGCAGCGACAGGACCTGGATCGGCTCAGCAAGCAGCCTCCGGACCCCGTCGATGACCCCGCCCGCGGCGGGCTGATAGGCCAGCCGGGCGACCGTCAGGCCGCGGCGCTCATCGTGCGAGCACAGCGTCAGGCAGCGGACAACCAGCATCAGGAAGCCGTCGCCAGCCTGACGGCCGCCGCAGCCGCAACTACCAGCGCTCTGCTCCGCAAGACCAGCGGCAGGCTGGCACTAAGCATCACCGCCCGGCTCATGCGAGCTGAGCCCGGCGGCAACGCCCTGCACACCGACACCAGCCTGGCCGCGGCCGAGCTGGCAGTCGGCCTGCTCCCGGATAGCGCCGCCGCCTGGCGGTGCTACGGTCCAGCGCTGCGCCACGCGGGGCGCGCGGGAGACGCGCTAGCCGCCTATCGCAAAGCCGTGGAATTCCACCCCGACGACGCCACCGCCCGCAACGGTCTCGGAGCCACGCTGCGAATGCTTGGCCGGTTCCCTGAGGCCCTGGCCGCCACCGACGCAGCCCTGATCCTCGCCCCTGGACATTCCCGCACGTACGTCAACCGCGGTGCGGCGCTAGCGGCGATGGGCCAGTTCGCCGATGCGCTCACCGCCTTCGACCAGGCGCTCGAGGTCGATCCTGACAACGCCGTCGCGCATGGAAACAAGGGCATAGCCCTGGCAGTCACCGGCGACCTCGACAACGCGCTCGCCGAATTCGACGCCGCGTGCAGGCTGGACCCGCCTGATACAGGGGAGAGCAGCGCCTGGGCGGGCGCCATCAGGTGGCACCGGGGCGACGAAGCCGCCGCCCGCCAGCATTTCGCCAGGGTCACCGGTTGTCTGAGGAGGCGCACTCCCTTCGAGGCCGCGCGGCTCGAGGCGATCGCCCGCTGCGCGCTCGGCGACCCCGAAGGCGCGGAACAGCGGCTGCTCAGCGCGATTCCGCTGCGCTCAGCCGGGGACCGGGCAAGGCCGCGGGCGATCTACGACCTGCTCGCCGATCCGCCGCTGCCCGGTATCGACCGCCTGCGAGCGATCATCGAGAGAGAGTGAAACCGTGCTCTGACCAGAAGCGATCAGTCATCGGCAGGGTGTCAGCGCACTGGCCTGGTAGCCGTCCGCCAGTACGACAGTCGCGAATGCGCTGACGCACCCGCGGCTGACGCGAAGCAGCTGGCTGTGCGCCAGCTCGACCCGGCCCTCGTGGACGCTGACGGGCTTGCCGTCAGCCAGCCGGATCACGCCGACGATCTCGCGGCCAGCCACATGGTTGAAGTGCGCCGCCGGAGTCATGCGGGCCCACGCTGCCATGCATCGCGGAGAGTACCGCAGTTCGATCTCGCCGATCACCACCGTGTACTCGGCGTACGGGCGGCCCGCGGCGGGCAACTGCTCGACCCTGGTGATCTCCGCGCTGGCGCGAGTCACTGCGTCGGCCTCGCACCCTGAGACGCTCGGGTTGGCATCGTCCCGCGGAACCAGGCGGTGCACCGTCGCCGCACCAGTGTGCGGTGCGCCAGGCTTAGCGATCGCGGTGGCCAGGATCGATCCGCCGACCGCCATGGCCGTCACAGCGGCCAGGGCTCCCAGGCCAGCCAGCGCGCGCCGACACCACTCGGCGAGGGTCAGCGAGGCCGCCGGCGCGGGCACCGTCATGGTTTCGGCCGTGACGGCCTGAGGTTTCCCTGAGAGTTCCGGGCAGGCCGGCGATCCAGCGTCAGGACGTAACTGGCGCGAGTCGCCGGCAAAACGCCGCCACGGTCCCGCCGCCGGCTCCAGCGGCATCTCCGGTCGACCCATCGTCTTCTCCTGGTCCTGACGCTCGCCAGTACGCCACCGTCACAAGGTTTGGACGGACAGGATCCCAGGAACTCATCGCCCGTCCCGGAGAAATACTCCAAGCCCGCCGTGAAGCCCCTCAGTGTTCCAAGGGCCATCACCTGGCCAACGATTGCAGAACCACATACTATGACCAGCCAGCCTGCCCGGATATCGCGAGCGCGTCGCGAACAATACGGTGGCCAACTGCGCCATGGCCGTGTGACAATCCCGGCGTGCGTAAGGTCGACCTCACCGTTGATCTCGTTGCCCGGCTGATCGGATCGCAATTCCCGCAGTGGGCTAACCTGCCGATCAGGCCCGTGGACGCGGACGGCTGGGACAACGCGACGTTCAGGCTGGGCGATGAGATGTCCGTACGGCTGCCCAGCGATGATGCCTATGCCCCTGGGACGCGGAAGGAGCAGCGCTGGCTGCCGATCCTGGCGCCCGCACTGCCGCTGCCGATACCCGAGCAACTCGCGTTCGGCCGGCCGGGATGCGGCTTCCCGCGGCCGTGGTCTGTCTGCCGGTGGATCGACGGCACTCCGGCCGATGCGGCGCCCGTCGCTGACCTGCCGCGATTCGCCGCTGACCTGGCTGACTTCCTCGCCGTCCTGTACCAGGTCGATCCGGCGGGCGGGCCGCCGCCCGGCGCGCACAACTTCTACCGCGGCGGGCCGCTTGACGTCTACGACGGCGAGACCAGGCGCGAACTTGAGGCGCTTCAAGGTCACATCGACACCGCGCTCGCCCGCGAGGTCTGGGACGCCGCGCTTCAGGCCACCTGGGACGGCCCTCCGGTCTGGTTCCACGGCGACGCGCAGCCGGGAAACCTTTTGCTGAAGGACGGCCGGCTCAGCGCGGTCATCGACTTCGGCACCTGCGGGGTGGGCGATCCCTCCTGCGACACCACGATCGCGTGGACCTTCCTCTCCGGCGAGAGTGCCCGCGTCTTCGCCGAACGGCTACCCGTCGACTCCGCCACCTGGGTGCGCGGTCGCGGCTGGGCGATCTGGAAGGCCATGAAGACGTATCGCGGCGCCCTCCGCGATGACCCAGCGGACGCTGAGTTCACGATGCACGTGATCGAGAAGATTCTGGCCGATCACCTAGCCACGACCTGACTCCGGGCTTGATTACCACGGAAGCCTGCCGGAAATTCCGGGTGACAGGTTTTAGCTCAGGGCAAATCCCGCAATACTGTGCCTGATCAGAAATTGTCAAAGCGGGAGGCGGCGGCATGAGCATCCTTGGCACCAGGGTGATCCGGACCGAAGATCCGCGGCTGCTGACCGCGGGCGGCATCTACGTCGACGATCTCGATGTGCCCGAGCTGACCCAGGCGGCGCGGGTGACATTCGTGCGCAGCCCGATCGGCCATGCCGCGATCACCGGCATCGACGTCTCGGCGGCGCTGGAGGCGCCTGGCGTGGTAGCCGTGCTCACCGTCGCCGACCTCAACGACCTTCCGCCGCCGCCACCGGACAACGGCCTGACGGGGACCGAGGGCGCGCCGCTGCCGCTAGGCGGGGTCTGGCAGGAGCCGCTGCTCGCGGCGGACCGGGTGCGCTTCGTGGGCGAGCCTGTCGCCATGGTCATCACCGACCACCGGTACCAGGGCGAGGACGCCGCCGAACTGGTGAGCGTGGACTACGAGCCGCTGCCGGCGGTGATCGGGTTCGACACGGCGCTGGCCGGTGAGTCCCTGCTGTTTCCCGATGCGGGCTCGAACATCGCCGTGACCTCGGGCGCGCCGGCGGACCCGGGGATTTTCGGAGCGTGCGAGGTCGTGGTCGAGCATGCGATCGTGAACCAGCGACTGGCGCCCGTGCCGATGGAAGGCCGCGCCACCGCCGCGGTCTGGGCGGACGGCAAGCTGACGGTCTGGACCAGCACGCAGAACGCGCAGATCGCCCGGTTCATCCTGGCGGGCGCGCTCGGGCTCGACCCGGACTCGATCCGCGTCGTAGCGCCCGACGTCGGCGGCGGGTTCGGCGCCAAGGTCGGCATCGACAGGGATTGCCTCCTGGTCGCGTGGGCGGCCAGGCACCTCGGGCGGGCGCTGCGCTGGGCGGAGACCCGCAGCGAGAACCTGGTGGGCATGACGCACGGGCGGGCGCAGCGCCACGTGGTGAAGGTCGGCGGGTCCAGGGACGGCCGCGTCCAGGCCTACCGGCTCGAGGTCGTGCAGGATACCGGGGCCTATCCGAGGATGGGCGGCTTCCTGCCGTTCCTCACCAGCCTGATGGCGACCGGCCCGTACGACATCGCGCACGTGGAGACCGCCTACCAGGTCGTCGTCACGAATACGACGCCGGTCAGCGCCTACCGAGGCGCCGGCCGTCCCGAGGCCACGGCCGCCATCGAACGCGCGATTGACCTGTTCGCGGCCGAGATCGGCAAGGACCCGGCCCAGGTACGCGAGATCAACCTGATCCCGCCCGACAAGTTCCCTTACTCCTCGCCGTGCGGCGCGGTCTACGACACGGGCGACTACGCCGTCGCGCTCCGCAAGGTGCTCGACGGCGCCGGCTACGCGGAGCTGCGGGCTGAGCAGGCGCGCCGCCGCGATCGCGGCGACATACTTCAGCTCGGCATCGGCCTGGCCAGTTACGTGGAGATCACCGCAGCCGACGCGAACGGCGGCGAGACGGCCAGGCTCGTCGTCAGCGGCGACGGCACCGCGACGGTCTACACCGGCAGCTCGGCGCACGGCCAGGGCCATCACACCGCGTGGGCGATGCTCGTCGAGAGCGAGCTGGGCATCCCGATGTCCAAGGTGACGGTGCTGCACGGCGACACCGACCTGGTGCCGCTAGGAGTCGGCACCTACGGGTCCCGGTCATTGCAGCTCGGCGGGATCGCGGTGCACCGGGCCGCCATTGACGTCAAGGAACAGGCCAGGCTGCATGCGGCCGACCTGCTCGAAGCGAGCCCGGACGACCTGGAGCTCGATACCGAGCGCGGTTTGTGGCAGGTCAGGGGCGACCCGGAGTCCGCGACGAGCTGGGCACGGGTAGCCGTCCACGCCGGCGACGCGGGCCTGGCCGCCGACGTGAACTACACCGACGGCCAGCCGACCTTCCCGTTCGGGACGCACCTCGCGCTGGTCGAGGTCGACACTCAGACCGGCAAGGTGAAGCTGCTGCGGCACGTCACCGTCGACGACGCGGGCACCGTGGTCAGCCCGGTCCTGGCCGAGGGGCAGCGGCATGGCGGCATCGCCCAGGGCGTCGCGCAGGCACTGTTCGAGGAAATGGCGTACGACGCCGACGGCAACCCGGTCACCGGCAGCCTGATCGACTACGCCATCGTCACGGCCGCTGAGCTGCCGAGCTTCGAGCTCCTGGCGAGCGAGACGCCGGCGACGATCAACCCGCTCGGGGTCAAGGGCATCGGCGAGGCAGGCACCATAGGCGCGACGCCCGCCACCCAGAACGCGGTCATCGACGCGCTCGCCCACCTGGGCGTCAGGCATGTCGACATGCCGGCCACTCCGGCCAGGGTATGGGCCGCCATCATGGAAGCGAGGCAGTAGCGATGGACGTCACGGTGACTGTGAACGGCGAGCAGGTAGCCGCCGAGGTCGAGGATCGCACGCTGCTCGTGCACTTCATCCGCGACGTGGCCGGCCTGAGGGCCACCAACGTGGGCTGCGACACCAGCTCCTGCGGCGCGTGCACGGTGCTGCTTGACGGCCGGTCGGTGAAGTCATGCACCGTGCTGGCCGCGCAGGCTGACGGCCGCGAGGTCACGACCGTCGAGGGGTTGACCGGTAGTTCTGGCCAGATGCACCCGGTGCAACTGGCGTTCCACGCCGAGCACGGGCTGCAATGCGGTTTCTGCACCCCCGGAATGGTCATGGCCAGCGTCTCCCTGCTCGCGGAGAACCCCGCGCCCACCGAGGACGAGGTCAGGACCGCGCTGGAGGGGAACCTGTGCCGGTGCACCGGCTACCACAACATCGTGCGCGCCGATCCTGGCCGCGGCCGGTGCAGGCACGGCGAGCGAAGGGCCACAGGCATGATCCCGGGAGCTTTTAAGTATGAAAGGGCCGTTTCCGTCGATGCGGCCCTCCGACTGGCTGCCGACGGCGGCGAGGACGCCAAGTTCCTGGCCGGCGGCCACTCGCTGCTGCCCTTGATGAAGCTGCGCCTGGCCGACCCGCCGATCCTCATCGACGTGAGCCGCATCAGCGAGCTGAGCTACATCCGGGCCGATGACGGCCACTTCGCCGTCGGCGCGCTGACCAGGTACGACGACCTCGCGAGGTCGAAGCTGCTCGCCGGCGAGCTACCGCTGCTCGCCCACGCGGCCGGCCAGATCGGCGACCCGCAGGTCAGGCACTGCGGCACGATCGGCGGCTCGCTGGCGCACGGCGACCCCGCCGCTGACCTGCCCGCGGTCATGCTGGCACTGGACGCGACGCTGGTCACGCGCAGCCTGTCGGGCAGCCGCGAGATCGCCGCGGCTGACTTTTTCCTTGGCCTGTTCGAGACCGCCCTTGAGCCCGGGGAACTGCTGGCCGAGGTGCGCATCCCGCAGCCCGCCGCTAGCGGCTGGTCGTTCCAGAAGTTCACCAAGCGCGCCATCGACTGGGCGATCGTGGGCGTCGCCGCGCAAGGCGACCAGGTAGCACTGATCAATATGGGCGGCACCCCGCTGCGGGCGACCGCCGTCGAGCAGGCGCTCGCCGCCGGGACCTCCGTCGGGGAAGCCGCGGCACACGCCGCCGAGGGAACCCGCCCGTCCGACGACTTCAACGGCCCCCGCGCCTACCGCGAGCACCTGGCCCGCGTACTGGTGGGCCGAGCCCTGGCAGAGTCAAGGTCACGGTCCTGACCAACGATCAAGCAGGCTCACGTGAGCGCCTCGTTCGAGGCCCAGCATTGTCACCTGGGTGCGGCTCTGTCTGAGTGAGCTTTGGCTGGATTTCGGTGACGCGAGGCCGCCGCCTCGGGTTCCCGGACGGTTCCCGGCCCCCGGAGCTTGATCATGAAGAGTTCCCGTTTCTTTGCGGGAGGTACCCGGCGGCCGCGCCGGTCCTGCCAGGACCGGCTGGTGCCCGGGACGCGGGCAATGTTCCGTGATCATGAAAGTGACCGTGATCACGGAACATCACCCAGGTCAGGACAAGTGCAAGCTTCGTAATCAAGTCCTGAGACATGATCACGGAACATCGCTCCCGTGCTCCGCACCCGGGTCCCGGCCGCAACGGGCGCCTCACCACTGAACAACCAGGGCTCGCTTAGAAGTGGGATCTAGCCACACACACCCGCGACTCCTTGCGCACTGAGTAAAGGCGCGGTCATGACCGCGACTCGTGTCAACCCGCGACCGCCCAGGGGCGTCGATTGGGCGGCTCATCGGCCAAGAACGGTCCGAAGCGGGCAAGGAAGCGGTGATTCGTAGTGCGGAAATGGTGGACGCGGGCTCGCGGGCTTGGCCTGACCGTCACCGGAGCGGTGCTGGCAGGCGGCTTGGCCGTCAGCCCGGCGGCTCAAGGTGCCCAGCCGGGAGCGGCGGCGCTGAAGGCCCTGCTGGCCAGGCCGGGGATATCGGGCCAGGCTCGGGAGGCGGGCCAGCCTCTCCTGCCCGTGCTGTTGTCGGTGTGGTGCTCAGGGCCGCACAAGTGCCTGGGGGTCGGGCAGGCGGGGCGCAGGCCCGGTCTCCGAGGTCTGGAATGGCAATTCCTGGCGAGAAGTCAGGGTGCCGGCGACGAGCGCGGAACTGGTGTCGCTCGGGTGCGCGTCGTGGACCGCCTGCATGGCGATCGGCGTTGACAATGAAGGTGCGGGTCGTTTTATTGACAAGTGGAACGGCTCGTCGTGGAAGGCATTGCACCTGCCCGCCGTGGCCAACCTGGACGCCGTGGCGTGCCCAGCCGCGAACGAGTGTGTCGCGGTCGGGAACCAGCAGGCTTCGCTGGCCTGGAACGGGAAATCCTGGCGTCGGCTGACGATGCCGAAGCCGGCCGGCACAGGCGAATTCGTCCTGGCCGGCGTGAGCTGCGCCAGCAAGGTCAGCTGCGTGGCCGTGGGAGGCGCCGAGAAGAACGGCGCCCTGGTCAATATGGCCGTGGCTTGGAACGGTGCGCGGTGGCGGCTGCTGCCAAAGCCGCCGGCGCTAGCCACTGCGGTGTCATGCCCGGCGCCAGGCCGCTGCGTCGCGGTAGGCCAGGGCCCGTCGCTGACCTGGAACGGCCGCAGCTGGCACACGGCTCCCGTGTCCGACGGGGACTTCGAATTTGACAGCATCTCGTGCGTGAGCACCTCGTTCTGCGTCGCCCTTCTGCTGTCGACGGCGCTGGAGTGGAACGGCAAGGCTTGGACGACCATGCCCCAGACCAAGATCTTCGACAACGAGGCGGTCTGGTGCACCAGCCCCACGAACTGCATGGACGTGGGGCAGCAGGCCACCCACTGGAATGGCAAAACCTGGACGCCCGTACGGATCACCAAGGCCGACAAGCTGGACGTGGTCTCGTGTGCCGGTACCAATTTCTGCCTCTCGCTAGGCGACTCGAACGCCGCCTCACTCGCTACGGTCTCGCCGGCCGAGCGCTGGAACGGCGCCTCCTGGCAGGTCGTGCCTCCGAGCTCGGTACCTAACCCAGCGCTTTCGTGCACCAGCGCCCAGTTCTGCCTGGCGGTGGCGAAGTTCGGCGGGCCCGGAGCGCAACAGTGGAACGGCAGTAAATGGACCACGGTCCCGGCGCCCACCCAGCAGTCCGATACGCAGGCGCTGTCCTGCAGTAGCGCCACCAACTGCATCGCCGTAGGCGGCAGCACGGCTTCGATCTGGAACGGCACCTCCTGGACGGTCACCAGCACCGGGGTGGCCGGCAAGACCGTCCTCCTGGACGCCGTCTCGTGCGCCTCGGACACCAAGTGCATGGCGGCCGGCGTCGAAATCGATCCCAAGTGCAAGGTCGACTGCGTCCCCAACCTGCTCGTCGAGCAGTGGGGTGGCTCGTCCTGGTCGGTCAGTTTTGCCAGCGTGAGCGAGCAGGCCGGGCAGACAGGCGACCAGATCTCCTGCCCGACAGCGACTTTCTGCATGGAGCAGACCGGTACCTCCAGCATGGCCTGGGACGGCGGCGCATGGCAACCGCAGAGCCCAAGCGTGCCCGGCTTCGACCAGACCAGCCTGTCCTGCGGAAACGCCACCAGTTGCGTCCTCGTTGGTACCAGCGAGAACGCTGAGGACAATGGCTTCAACTCCGGCGGCCAGGTCTGGAACGGCACGTCCTGGAAATCCGCCGATCCAGTCGGCAGCCACAGCATTATGCGGGGCGTGTCGTGCGCTAGCGCCACAAGCTGCGTAGTTGTCGGCAACACCGCTGGCTTCCTTACCATGGCCCAGTCTTGGAACGGCACCAGCTGGAAGCAGCTCAGCCCGGTTAACCCGTAGCCAGTCCGGTCGGCCTGGCTACGGTCAGCTAGTAGCCAGGCCGACCGGAACAGCTCGCCGGGATCAGGAGGCTAGGCGCGGTGTGCTGCCGCCTGAAGGTGGCGTCCCGCGACCAGCCGGGTTCGCCGCCAGGCCGCCCAGCCGCGGCCGGTGACGTAGGAGACGGCTCCGAGGGTGCCGACGAAGAAGCCGACGGGCCAGTTGTAGAGGTAGGACGCGGCGATCGCGGCCCAGACGGTGATCAGGGCGATGACGACGGACAAGAGCATGGCCAGGAGGGGCCTGCTGGTGAACGACCGGGCGGCGGCCGGCGGGCCGATCATCAGGCTGAAGATCAGCAGGGCGCCGACGACGGGCACGGTCATGGCGGTGGCGAGGGCGACGACGAGCAGGAAGCACGATCTCGATGCGGTGGCCGCGGATGCCTCGGGCTTCGGCGATCTCCGGGACGACGGAGGACAGCAGTGAGCGGCCGGTAGAGCACCGCGATCGCGGCGACGCAGGCGACGCCGAGGCCGGCGACGGGCAGGATCTGGCTGGTGCTGACGCCGAGGATCTCGCCGAACAGCAGCGAGTAGATCTCCGGCTCGTACTCGGTGGTCCTGGACAGGAACGCCGCGCCGAGCGCGAGCATCATGACCAGTGCCAGCGCGGTCACGACGTCGTGACGGCCGCGGCGGCCGAGGGAGCCGATCCCGAGGGCGCCGAGCACGGAGAAGACCGCCAGGCCGACGAGGGTGTTGACGCCGAGCAGGCTGGCGCCGGCCGCGCCGGCGAAGGCGCCTTTGGGGATGGCGTGGGCGGGGAACGCCGAGCCGCGCAGCACGACGAAGTACCCGACCACGCCGGCCACGACGGCCACGATCGTCGCGGTGATCCAGGCGTTCATCATGAAGCCGGCGAACATCGCCCCTCCTCGCCGTGCCGGGCTCATGACCGTGGCTGTGGGACGTCGGTTCGCGCCGGCGGCCTGCGCGGCGGGCAGCCCGGAGGCCAGGTAGGTGAGGAAGATGATGGCGACGATGAAGAAGCTGACCGGCAGGCCCTGGTGGCTGGATCCCCAGTAGTAGCTGTCGTAGGCGAGCAGGACGCCGAGCCAGGTGGCGGCCACGCCGATGAGGCAGGCGACGCACAGGGCCGCGGACACCGCTCCTGGTCAGGCGCAGCGCGGCGGCGGCCGGGCCGATCAGCAGCGCGGTGGACAGGATGGCGCCGATGGCCAGGGAGGACAGGCCGACCGAGACCGCCAGGGCCAGCATGTACACCAGGCCGACCAGGCGGACCGGCACCCCGCGCGCGGCGGCGATGTCGGGGCTGACGGTGCTCAGCAGCAGCGGCCGGTCGACGGCCGCGATGCTGGCCGAGCGCGATGGCGCCGAGGACTGCCACGGCGGGGATGGTGCCGCTGGTGGTGGTGAAGATCGAGCCGAACAGGATCTGCTGGGTGGCGCCGGTGGTGGCCCCGGTGGTGGTGGTGAGGTAGAGGAACAGGGCGGACAGGCCGATGGCCGCGCCGAGCACGATGCCGGTGGCCAGGTCGCGGCCGCGCAGCCGCCGGACGCCGATCAGGTCCATGACCGCCGGCCCCGGCGATGCCCAGGCCCGACGAATCCGGCGACGCGGGCTGAGCCCGATCAGCAGCGCCCCGAGCCGCCGGCCGCGGAGACGTCGCCGAGCGCGTGCCCGGCGAAGGACTGGCCGCGCATGACGGTGAATACCCCGGTCACGGCGGACACGACGGCGACCACGCGCGCCGATCGATGGCGGCGATGTGGACCTGCGGGCTGGCGAAGAACCCGGGCTCGAAGACCGCCGTGTACAACTGTGCATGCCCGGTCAGCCCGCCCCGGCGGCAGGCAGCGGCATCGCGCGCGAGTCGGCGGCGCGCTCGTGCAGTCGAGGCGCCGGCGACGACGAGGACGCGGCCGTGCACGTGCAGCACGTCGACGTGGTGGCCGTAGAGCCGGCTCAGGACATCGCTGGTGACGACCTCGTCGGTGGGCCCGCTCGCGGCCCGGCCGCCGGCCAGGTAGACGACGCGGTCCATCACCGGCAGCAGCGGGTTCATCTCGTGGGCGGACAGCAGCACGGCGATCTGCTGCTCGCGGGCGATCCGGGCCAGCAGGGCTGACGATCTCCTGGCCGCTGCGCAGGTCGAGGTTGGCCAGCGGCTCGTCGAGCAGCAGCAGCCGGGGCCGGCTGATCAGCGCGTGGGCGATCAGCACCCGCTGCTGCTCGCCGCCGGACAGGTTCCCGACCCGGGCGTCGGCGAAGCGCTCGGCGTCGACGGCGTGCAGCATCTCGCGGACCGCCTCGGCCCGGTCCCTGGACGGCAGCCGCAGCCCGTACCGGCTGCCGTCCAGCCCAAGCGCGACCAGGTCCCTGGCCCGCATCGGCATGTCCGGGTCGAGCAGCACCTTCTGCGGGACGTAGCCGACGGGCTGGTTCCGCGGCGAGCCGCGGCCGGCCGCAGCGACCAGTCACCTCGCCGCTGCTGGGCCGCTGCAGGCCGAGGATCACCCGCAGCAGCGTCGTCTTGCCCGCGCCGTTGGGGCCGATCAGCCCGGTGAACTCGCCCGGCGCCGAACGGCGAAGCTGACATCGTCGAGGATCTGCCGCCCGCCAGGGCAACGCTGACCTGGCTGACCTGCAGGATCTCCGAGCGTGGCCGCAGGCGACGGGGCGTGGTGCGTCATCACAGTTTCTGGGTCGAGATCTTGCTGGTCACCGCCTTCTGGATGGCGTTCACCTCGGCGAGCATCCAGGACTGGTAGTCATAGCCGGCGGGCATGGTCTCGTAGACGCCGACCACCGGCACGCCGGCCTTGAGGCAGTCTCGCCGGATCGAGGTGGTCAGCGCGTCGACGACCTGCTGGTTGTAGGCGAAGACCCTGACCTTGTGCCTGGTGAAGAAGCCGTTCTCCAGGGCGATGTCCTGCGGCGCGGGGTCGACGCCGTTCATGATGTCGGCCTGGAACGTGAACGGGGTCAGGTTCGTGATCCCCATCGCCGTCAGCAGGTAGTCGGCGACCGGCTCGGTCGTCGCCGCCGTGGTGCCCGGGTACTTGGCCTTGAACTGCGCGATGGCGGTCAGCCAGGGCGTCAGCGAGCGGTCGAACTTCCTCAGGTTCGCCTGGAAATAGGCGGCTTGGGCCGGCTGCAGCGCGGCACAGGTCGGCGGCCATGGCCTTGGCGACGGCCGGCATCGTCTTCGGGTCGTACCACAGGTGCGGGTTCGGGGTGCTGTCGGGCAGGCCGAGCAGGTGCTGGACGACGATCACCTTGCGCTTGGAATTCGGCGACGCCGACTCGATCCTGTTCATCCAGCTGTCGTAGCCGACGCCGTTCTGCACGATCAGCTGCGCCGAGCTCACCTCCTGGGCCACCTGCGGGCTCGCCTCGAAGGTGTGCGGGTCGGTGTTCGGGTTGTCCAGGATCGCAGACACGTGCACGTACCTGCCGCCGATCTGGCTCAGCACGTTGGCGTACTCGTTCTCGGCCCCGACGGCATTGATCACCGTCGTGCCGCTGGCGGCATCGGTGGCGCCGCGGTGCTGCTGGCGCAGCCAGCGGCGGCCAGCGCGAGCGCGGCTACCGCGCCGGCCAGGACCGTGGTCCGGCGTACGGTCCTAGCCGCCGCGGCCTGGTGCCGCTGGGGTTATGAAGTCCATAAACTGCACCATAGTCTGAGACTGAGTCTCATTGCAACTGGTGATCGCCGTATAGCCTGAGCGCGCGGGCGGCGGGCCGGACCGGCGACGCGCCAGCGCGTTCCCGTGAGATTTGCATAAACGGATCGGCATGTGTTTATATGAGCCGTGTCAGTCGCGCAGACGAAGGCGTTCGAGGCGGCCGGGGAGCTGCTGAAGGTGCTGGCGGCCCCGGCGCGGCTGGCGATCGTGATGGAACTGGCTGATCAGCCCCGGTTCGTCCACGAGCTGGTGACCTGCTCGGGATGAGCCAGCCGCTGGTGTCCCAGCACCTGCGGGTGCTGCGCGGGGCCCGCCTGGTCGGGGTAGAACGGCACGGCAGGGAGGCCGTTTACTCGCTGGCCGACCAGCATGTCGCGCACATCGTCGCCGACGCGGTGCAGCACAGCAAGGAGGAGCCGTGATAGCTGCCGATCATCAAGTCTCCATGCTCACGCCTCGATCATGAGCACGGGCCTCGACCTGCACGGGCCACCAGCCGACCGCCCTCACCTTGACCATGTCGACTACGCCCATGACGGGCACCGCCACGCGCCGGACGGCGACCACTACGACGAGCACTAGGGCGAAGGTGCCGGGCGCGATGCCCGGCGTCGCGATAGGAGCGTGATGTCTGCTCAGGAGATGGCCGGCGACCTGCATGGCGTCGCCGAGCGTCGGCTGCGGCTGATCGACCAGCGCTATACCAGCGGGCGGCGAGCCATCATCGACCTGCTCATGAGTGCCGGCCATCCTGTGAGCATCGGCGACATCGCCGAGCGGCTCCCGGGCCTGCCGCGCAGCTCGGCCTACCGGCACCTGACCGACCTGCACGCCGCCGGTCTCGTCCGGCGGGTCGCGGCCAGCGACGAGTTCACCCGCTTCGAGCTCGCCGAAGAGCTGACCGAGCACCACCACCACCTGCTGTGCATCAGCTGCGGCAAGGTGATTGACGTGACCCTGCCGGCCGGCTTCGAGCAGCAGGCAACCCAGGCGATCACCGAGCTGGCTGACGCCGCGGACTTCCAGGCGCACAGTCATCGCCTCGACATTGTCGGCCTCTGCTCGGCCTGCCGCTGACCGGCCGCGAGGCATCGGCCGCCCAGCGCTCCAGCGCGGATCCGAGTATCTCGGCGGCCGTCCTGCTGCATCTGCGGCAGACCAGGTGTAAACATAGTCTCAGACTGAGTCTCACACAATAAGTCAGCCGAGCCTCACTGCCGACATGAGCAGCTACGACGTGATCACGGGACACGGGCTCCCTGCGCGACCCGCAGTCGCCACGGCCTGCGACCGCGATCAGTGGCCGGCGGTTCGGCCGCCGTCGATGTGCAGGACCTCTCCGGTGACATACGGCGCTGACTCCAGGTACATGATGGCGTTCACGATGTCACTGACCTGGCCCGCGCGCCCGAGTGGGGGCAATTTTCCCGCAAGCGCCTCGGGCGTGTAGGCCTCGGCCGGATGCAGCGGGGTCTGGATGATGCCTGGGGCGATGGCGTTGACGCGAATGCCGCGGGATGCGTACTCGACGGCCAGCGACTTGCTGACCGCGGCCAGGCCGCCCTTCGTCAGCGCGGCCAGGGCGGTTGGCTCCGCGGAGTCCGCGTGGTCCGCGACGCTGGCACTGATGTTGACGACATGGCCGCTGCCTTGCCGGAGCATCTGGACGATGGCGCGCTGGGTCAGCCAGAAGAATCCCGCGAGGTTGACGCCGGTCACCAGCGCGTAGTCCGCTGCCGTGTAGTCGGTGAACGGCTTGGAGACGAAGACGCCCGCGTTGTTGACCAGGGTGTCGACGCGCCCGAAGCGATCGAGTGCCTGGCTGATGATGCGGTCGGCGGTGGCCTGCTCGGAGACGTCGCCCGTGACTGTGAGGACGTCCGGGTCTATCGACGGCTTGATATGGAGAGAATTCGCCACGACGGCCCAGCGCCGCTTGCGGTATTCGTCGACCAGGCCGGCGCCGATTCCCTGCGAGCCACCTGTGACGACTGCTACCCGCTGCATCCTTTCGCCCACGGCTTCTCCCGTCAAAGGCCCGCGCTCAGCTCGGCCACGATATCCGCCGCTGTCTGCGGCTTCGTAGCGAGCGCGACGCTTTGCCCTGCCCACATCGACAGCGCTTCGATCTCACCGGTGGTCCCGGCCAGCGGCGCCGCAGGCTCGTAGCGAACGATTGGCTCGCCGGAGGCGAGGCGCCCGATCACGTCGCCAACTCCCGGCCGCAGCCCATCAGGAGGCCGGCCAGCGGCCTCCCATGCCGCAGCCGTCGAGTTGCGGATCGCGCGGTGCGGAGAGTCCGGCCAGCCGACGTCATACAGGCTGTCGTACCAATCCGCGTCAGTCTCGGCCGCGGCTATCAGCCGGCGCCGGTATTCGTCGTGGATCGGCATCTCCTGCGCCAGCAGGAACCGGGTACCCAGCCACGCGGCCTGCGCGCCCAGTGCGAGGACCGCCGCGACTCCCCTGGCGTCGCCGATCCCGCCAGCCGCGATGACCGGCACCGGCGCCACCGCGTCCGCGACAGCGGGCACCAGCGGCAGCGTAGCGACGCTGCTCCACACGTGGCCGCCAGCCTCCCAGCCCTGCGCGACAACGATATCCACGCCTGAGGTGACCGCCTGCCGTGCCTCCCGGGCGCTGCCGACCGTGTGCATGACGATCCCCCCGGCGTCATGCACCTGGTCGACGTAGCCGCCAGGATCACCCCACATGAACGACACGATCCGCAAGCCAGCCTCAAGAGCATCGCCGACGCGACGGTGCTGATCCTCGGTGAGGATAAAGTTGCCGCCGACCGGCCGGGTTGTGAGCGCAGCCGTCTCACGGACCACGCTTCCGGTGTCATCGGACCACGTCAGCGCCACCATCCCGAGTGCCCCCGCATTCGAGACCGCCGCGGCCAGCCGCGGGACCGCGGCCATCGGTGCCTGAACGATCGGCCGCTCAATGCCCAGCAGCTCACACACCGCAGTGGTCATGAGCCACGGTGTACCCGCCGGGCCAGCTGATGACACGAGCCGCGCGAGCTATCCGGCCAGCGGCGGCAGCCGTTGTGCTAACGCTCATAAGAGGTAGGCGTCGACTGCGGGGAACTCCGGTCCCATCCGTGGAACTTCGAGTAGTCGCCGGAGTCCCAGGCCTCGCGCAGTCCCGGGGTGCTCAGGTCCCAGTCCGGCCGGATTTCGGCGGTGGCCGCGCGGAGGTCGCGCCACAGGTCGTAGAACGACGGGCGGCCCCAGAACCAGTAGCCGTCGTAGATGCTGTGGATAGACCAGTCCTGGCTTGAGCACGAAAGTGTGCGGGATCATCGGGTTGTGCTCGGGGTCGGTGTACTCGCCGATATCCAGGTCCTTTTGGACAATCCGCTCTGGGTCAGACAGGAAGGGCCACTGGGCGCCGACCGAGCTGCGGAACTCCTGCAGCGTGTGATGGTCGTCGGTGGCGATCGTGGCCATCTGCGTGTAAGCCACCGCGATCTTCGGGTAGTGCTGGGCCAACTCCAGGTGCTGGTGGTGCTCTTTCGGGCAGTAGTTGCCGCGTGCGAGCGTGAGGATCATCGGATCCCGACCCTGGATCTCGCTCAGCGCGCGGACGGTGCTGGTGTGGTCGGGCAGCGCATAATCGGGGAAAATGCCCCCCGGGACGATGTCGGAACGCACAGGATGACCGCCTCTCATCGGGCGTCGCAGGTGCGACCTGGACGGTACTCATGCCAATTTGCTGTAAGAATCCGGGTGTACCAGGAGGCACCTGTACCTGCTGGTAGGCGTGCCCGTCGGCGCTCATGCCCACACTCCCGGCTAGCCAGGCAGGTCCTCCGGGCGTTTCGCGGCAAGCTTGCCGTGCAGCAGGCCGGTGAACTGGCCGACTTCGATGAGGTATCCATCGGGGTCCCGCAAGTAGCAGCGGATCTCCGCTCCGCGGTCGATGGGCGGCGTGACGAACTCGGCCCCCTTCTCCGTCCATGCCTCGTAACAGGCCTGGATATCGGCGACTCGCAAGTTCAGGAAAATCGAGGTGCTGTCACCGGGCTGGTAATCGACCACCGAGATGCCCGGCTTGTCGGGAGTGGGCGGCCCGCCTGGGTTCATGATTATCCACGAGTTGGACAGCCTGACGATGCACGGATTCTCATCCATGACGACCGTGCCTCCCAGGACACGCGAGTAGAAATCCCTGGACAGCGCCACACTCCTGACGGTGATAAACAGCGACACCAGGATGCCGTCTTCGGGCGAGGGAAGGTTGGCGAAGTCGATGCGGGGCGTCGGTTCGGTCATAGTTGCTCCACTCCGGCTTGTGAGAGACGGCGGCTCTTCGAGCGGGATCTTGCTAGTCACCCCTTCCCTCGACGTGGCTTTGCAGACGCCCGAGCGCGGTGGCTTAGCGGCGCCGCACCAGACTTGCGCGAGTTCGCGCAACGCTGCACGCATCGGAGCCGCCCGCCGACCCGGTCAGGGTTCTGGTCGGGAAAACCAGTCAACATCCGAAGGACGCACTTGTTGGGAACCCGGTGAACAGCCGGTCATCACTACCAACGGCGAGCGGAAGGCCGTGCCCCAGCGATCCGCTAGATATGTCGACGCCAGGGATCTTGATGCGGTCCAGATGATGGCCGAGCCTTGAGTGAAAAGCACCGAACTGGTAAAGTTCGCCCGGGTCGATGAGCCCTTTGAGGGCCAGGATCGCGTAGCACGCCATCGGCCCGTGGCCCTTGGACAAGTAGAAGCGGTCACAGTCATCCCCCCGTCAGGGGTGAGGCGCAGAACCCGGTCGTAGAGCACCCAGAGTGCATCGGCTGTTGACTCCGCTGCCTCGGCGTGCTTACCGTCGCCTCGAACAATTGCCATCAGCTCGCGCACACGCGTGATGCCGTCCTGCCCGCGTTCCGGACTCGTCATCACCACTTCGATACCTTCCCCGTGCCTTCATCTGGATCACCCGAAGCCAGCCCCGGGTTGGTCATTGCTCGTCTGGGTTAATGAGCTGGAACATGACGACGTCCTGCCATCGTCCGGCGATCTTAAGGTGGCTAGGAGCGATGGCGAACGGGGCGAACCCGTTGCGGGCGAGCACGCGCTGGGATGCAGTGTTCTCCAGCCGGGTGTCGGCCTGAAGCCGGTGCAGGCTGAGTTCCTTGAATGCGATGTCGATGACGTCGGCCAGAGCGGCGCTCGCGAAGCCCCGGCCATTGTGTGACTGGCTCACCCAGTAGCCAACGGTCGCCGACTGAGCGGCACCACGAACAATGTTGTTTATGTTTATGCGCCCGATGATCTGGCCCTGCTCGTCAAGGATGGCGAGTGGCATCATCACCTCACGCGCGTGGGCCTCAAGAGCGCGCTCCAAGTCGGCGCGCTGCGCCTGCGCGGTGAAGAAGTCCTCGGTGCGCTGCGGCCCCGAGTTGCCTAGGAACTCGCGATTCGCAGCGAGCACAGCCAGCATTTCTTCGGCGTCGTCAATTGATAATAGCCTGGTAACAGTCATCATGCGCTCACAATTCTCCTGGGCGGCATCCGTCATATCTCCATGCGCGGCACCGTGTCCCTGCCCGCTGCGGCTGCGCCAGGCATCGTGTCGACCCCCCCTTGCCGATACTTCCGCTGACGAGCACCCCTTTGCCGAAACGCAGCGTGCCGAGCAGCTTTGCCTCCCGGCCGGACGCGAGAATGGTTCCCGCGAAGAGAGCCGACAGCGCTAATCTCATGTTCTCCTCTCCTTCTGTCCCGTTGCGCTCCTGGTCACGATGCGGAGGGCCTCAATGCCGTCAAGTCGCTTGCGGTCCCACCGGTCGCGGTTACTGTCAGCTAGTTCCAGCTCAAGAGGGTGGACTTCACCACCGAGGTGAGTCCGCCACGCCGATGCCAGCCGTGATGGCCGCCGGTCCCGGAAGTTGATCTCTGCCGCTACACGCAGCGCCGAGGCACCGCAACGTTCGGATTTTTCTCCCACCCTGATTTTCTCCGGAATCAACCAGCGGACGTTCACCAGCGGAATCGTGACCGGCTCGAAACTCTCCGGGTCGAACATGAGTGCCACGTCGGCGTCGGAGTCAATGTCCCCGAACAGGTACCGCTCATACACCCAGCCGCTGCCGGTCATGCCGAGCGTCCTGCACTCCACAGCCCTCAGCACGCCCATGGAGGAGGCCCCGTGCAGAGGCATTCCCGCCTCGAGCACAGCACGGACCTCGGCAATGCTGACAGCGAAGCTCTGGCCGAACTCCCCGTCGAGCAGCAATACGGCGTCAGTATGGCCCGCGTCGCACAGGCCAACGAGGTCGCCACGGACGCTGGCGGACGCACGTCGAGCTGTGCGCCGCTGGCATGCGCATGATCCCGGAGAGCGTCGATATCGGCTGGGCGCAAGGACAGGCCAACGAAGACGGTGATAATCGTCACTTGGCACTTCCTAACGACCCGGTGGCCAGTTCGCGCATTCTCGCACTCAGGCGGGGACCGAGCCGGCTCTGGTCCTCGTGGTATACCTCCAGACCCGGCACAATCACCTTAGTCACCGAGAACGGAAAGTCGCTGGGGGCCAGTTCCGTGGCCAGGACTACGCCGATACCGGCATTGAGCAGACCGGTCAAGGCCAGACCTAGGTCACCGCTGGTAGTACCAGTGGTGCGAGACGGGATGTCGGCGAAGCTGCTCTCCTCACGGCCAGCCGCCCACGTGCGGTACATCTCTTTCAGCCCGCATAAGACGTGTGCCTCCGGTATGCCTGGCGGTTGGCGAAGTCGATGCGGGGCGTGGGTTCGGTCATGATTGCTCCACTCCGGCGTTTGAGAGGTGACGGCTCTTCGAGCGACGATCTTGCTAGTCCCCCTTCCCTCGACGTGGCTTCGCAGACGCCTGAGCACGCGGTGGCTTAGCGGCGCCGCACCAGACTTGCGCGAGCCCGCGCAGCGCTGTTATGGGGTCCGGCGGGCGCTCGGCTTGCTGATTTCGCTAAGCACCGCGTCCACGTGCGGACCGACTTGCGCCTTGAGGTCGTCGTCCCAGGTCTCTTCGGTGTACCGGCGGGTGAGGTACAGCTCTCTGGCATGCGCCAGGACAGGTCGGTGTTCCGGCCGGAGGCGCACGAGTGCCCAAGTGGCGGCCTCGTCCTTGGACCTGATCTCTCCCGTGGCGAGCGTTGTCCAGATCCGGGCGAAAGTCAGCAAGACATTGCGGGTATCGCCGGGAAGGTCACCGAGCAGGTCGGGGATGCCGTCAACGCTGCCGCGAGCCACAGCGGTTGATCAGGTAGATCAGACCGCTGGGATCGGTGCAGCTGCCGGCGTATCCGAAGGAGGTGACCGACGTAAGACCGCCCGTAGTTTCCGGGTTGCCCCAGGCGTCGTAACTGGTGGTGCCAGTAAAGCTGCCCGATGAGTTGACGGTACCGCGAAATGACCCGAGCGAGTCGATCATTAGATAGGTAATCGCGCCGGTAGTCAGATCTACCTGTTCAGCGGACGCGATCCCAGTCAGGTAGATGTACGCGTCGTTCGAGTCCAGATCAGTTGGGGATGCTGCCAGTTGCGGCCCAGATGAACTTCTGGGTGTTCGTGTCATCGGTGGCCGTCGCGCGAAGACCGCTCCCGTCATGGCTGGCGGCGGTCATGGCCGCCGAAGGTCGCTGTAGGACGTGAGCTGCCCGGCGCCGTTCCACGTGGCGGATGCGAGGCTGGTGGGTCCTTGCTGCGCAGTTAGCCGCTGCCCGTCGGCGTTGTAGGCATAGCTGGTGGTGGCGGCGCCGTCGGTGCATCCAAGCCGGGCATGTCGGAGAGGATGGCTGTATGTTCGGCTGAGTGCTGGCCAGCATGCGCGGGAGTGCACGTGTCGAATATGTAACGCGCCTCCCGCTCGAACGGGCCAAGACGAGGTCCGGGTGTAACGACACGTCGCCCGCCATGAGTGCGTCAGGAAACTCATGGCGCGCCTCGAACACGTAGACGGCGAGAACCGGTCGGCGCAGCCGCGCCTGGCTCAGCGTCACCATCGTGTCGCTGATGTCGGCGCCGAGGTAGCGGGCATCGGCGGGCAGGTGGCGGGTGAGCAGGTTCTCGGCCGGGCGGCCGGTGCCGCAGCCGAGCTCGGACACCGAGCGGGCGGCGGGAAAGACGCGGCGGCGATGAGCTCGGCGGTCGGCCAGTTTTCGTAGAACGCCTGCCGGTCCTGGGCCCGCCCGAGCCGGTCGCAGAACTGCTGGGCCCGGTGCGGTCAGCCTGGCGCCGGGTCGGCTTCCCGTCCGGCTGCCTGCTCTTGTCCCGTCCCGCGCTGCCGCGGGTCCGGGGGTGCCGGCTGGGATGCGCGGGCCGAGGGTGAGCTGCCGCTGGTGGAAGCGGAAATGCTGAGTGGGATAGCGGTAAATGTCGGCCAGGGTCATGTGGCTGGCGAAGAACGGGTCCCAGGTAGCCGGGTAGTGCATGCCGCGGCGCAGCGCGGTTTCGGTCTCTCGTTCCAGGTGCTGCTGCAGGGCTGCGGTGACGTGGTCGAGCACCGCGGGCATGCGCCTAGGCGGGATGAGGCGGGCGCCAGCGCAGGAGCCGAGGTAGTTGATCAGGTGGAACGGCCGCTGCGCGGAGTCCAGCAGCCTGGCGAACGCCCTGCTGGCCGCGCCCGGGAGCAGGCCGAAGATACGGACGAGGATCAGCAGCGCGCGAGATCAGGTAGCCGAACAGCATGTGGAACAGCAGTTGCTGGTTGGTCCACCTGGTCCCGTCCGACGGCCGCGCAGGTCCGCGGGTGTCGCGTCGCTGACCAGCCGGCGAAGTCAACCCTGGCGTGGTCCATCTCCGCCCGCACCGCGGCCCGGTCCAGGGCGCCGGGTCGGGGCCAGGTGCTGGCCCATGGCGGTTTCCTTGCTGGTCACCGGTCAGGTTCCCGCCGCGACGGCGACTGCCACCACGATGAACGTGGCGGCCTGGGCGGCTGCGCGGGCAGCTGACCAGCGGGCGAACCGGCTCAGCAGCGGCGCCAGTGCCGCCGGGTCATCCCCGGCCCGGCCGATCTGGAACATGGCGGGCGCGGCCCGCCCCGTCATGGCACTGTGCGCTAGCGTCAAGACCGCGGCGGCGGCCAGGAGCCCGGTCACCGCTCCTGACGCTCCCAGGCCCGCCGCCGCCCCGAACGCGGCCAGGGTCAGTACCGCGGCGCCAACGCCCGCGGCCGGCGTAGAAGGCGATGCCGTTGCCCAGGTCAGCGGCCCGGGCGTAAGCCGCGTACGCGGTCACCCCGATCCGCCGCCGGGCCGGGAGCTGGACGATGACCTTATCCAGCGACAACCCGGCCAGATCCCGTCGGCCACCAGCGCGGCCACGGCCACGCTGGTCACGGCAGCATCCACGCGATTCCCCCCCCGAGACGTAAGCGCCTGCCCGTGGTCAGGTGCTGGTGGCATGACGGTAGGCGGTGATAGCGGCCGGGACGGTGACGGCCAGGAGCGCGGCGATCCAGGCGATGGCCTCGATGGCTGGCCGGGTCGTCGGGCCGCCGAGGCACAGGGCCCGCAGCGCACCGGTGATGACGGTGACGGGGTTGGCCCTGGCGAAGGCCTGCAGCCAGCCGGGCATGGTCGCCACCGGCACCAGGGCGGAGCTGGTGAAGAACAAGATGATGACCGGGAACAGGCCGGCCAGCCCGGCGGACTCGGGGTCGCGGACGGCCAGGCCGAGCAGCAGGTTGAGCCAGGAGAACGCCAGCCCGGCCGCCACCGCCAGGGCGACGGCGGCGAGGGCGGCGGCGGGCCCGGCGTGGAACCGGAACCCGACTGCGGCTCCGGTGGCGATCATCAGCACGGCGACGAACAGGTTGCGCAGGGCGTCGGCGGCGACCCGCCCGGCCAGGACCGCGCCGGCGGTGATGGGCAGGGACCGGAACCGGTCGATCATGCCGGTGGCCAGGTCCTCGGCGATGGCGACGCCGGTCTGGGAGGCGCCGAACCCGATGGCCAGCACGAAGATGCCCGGCAGCAGGTAGTCGATGTAGCGGGTCACGCCGGGGACGTGGACGGCGCCGCCGAAGGCGTAGGTGAACAGCAGCACGAACAGCACCGGCTGCACGGTGGCGAACACCAGCAGGGTCGGGACGCGCACCAGCCGCCGCAGGTTGCGGCCGGTGATGACGGCAGTGCTCGCCACGCGTTGCCGCATGCCTCCCCGCCGGGCGGCAGTACCAGCGGCGGCAGTCATTGCGGGCTCCGCGTGCTGCGAGCAGGCTGGGCTACGGCAGCGGACGGGCCGCCGGCCTCGAGCTGCGCCTGACTGGGCGGCTGGCCGGTGAGGGCCAGGAATGCCTCCTCCAGGGTGGGCCTGCGCAGGGCCAGCCCGCTGACCTGCAGCCCGGCGGCGGCGAGCCGGCCCGCCACCGCCGGCAGGATTCCGGGCCCGTCGGCGACCAGCAGGACGACCCGCCCCGCTTCCTCATCGATGGCCGGTTCCCCGGTGCCGAGTGCCGCCAGCGCCGCTGCCAGCTGCCGCGGATCCTGGCCGGGCGGGGACTGCAGGTCCAGCCGGTCTCCTCCGGCCCGCGCCTGGAGCTGGCCGGGGGTGCCGCTGGCGATGACCTGGCCGTGATCGAGGATGACGATCGTCCCGGCGAGCCGTTCGGCTTCCTCGATGTACTGGGTGGTCAGCAGCAGGCTGGTGCCCTGCGCGGTCAAGCCGCTCAGGACCTGCCATAGTGCCAGCCGGCCGCGCGGGTCCAGGCCGGTGGTCGGCTCGTCGAGGAACAGCACCGGGGGCGCCGCGAGCAGGCTGGCGGCGACGTCCAGGCGGCGGCGCATGCCCCCGGAGTAGGTTCGCACCAGGCGGCCGGCGGCGCCCTCCAGGCCGAGCTGCCCTGTGAGCTTCTCGGCGCGCTGGCGCGCCTGCCGCCGGGCGAGGCCGTAGAGCCGGCCGATCATGACCAGGTTCTCGCGCCCGGTCAGGAACGGGTCCACCGCCGCGTACTGCCCGGACAGGCCAATCCGCCGCCGCACCGCCTGCGGGTCCCCGACCACGTCGAACCCTGCGACCCGCGCCCGGCCCAGGTCCGGCTTGACCAAGGTGGCCAGGATCCGCACCATCGTCGTTTTCCCGGCCCCGTTCGGGCCCAGCAGCCCGAGCACGCCGCCCGCCGGCAGTTGAAGGTCCACGCCGTCCAGCGCGAGCACCGGCCCGAAGCGCTTGCCCAGCCCCTCGGCCATGATCGCCGCCTCCGCCATCTGGCCGCCTCCTCTCCCGCGTCCGGCTAGGTAGGATAACTACCTAGTCGCATGTGGGTAGCATACCTACTTATGAGGGCGGATGCGCAAGTGCTCAAGGGCCACCTGGACACACTGCTGCTGGCCAGCCTGGAAGGCGGCCCCCGGCACGGGTACGCGGTCAGGGAGGCACTGCGGGCCGGCAGCGGCGACCGGTTCGACCTGCCCACCGGCACCATCTACCCTGCCCTGCGCAGGCTGGAGGCGGCCGGGCTGGTTACGGGCACCTGGGCCGAGGCTGGCGGGCGCCGCCGCCGCAGCTACGCGCTCACCCCGGCCGGGCGACGGCGGCTGGCCGGGGACCGTGCCGCCTGGCGGGACTTCGTCTCCGCGGTGACCGCGATCCTGGAGCCGGCGCTATGACCAGCCCGCTGATCGTCGGCTACGTGGCGGGCCTTCACCGCAAGCTTCCCGCCAGCCTCGCCGACGAGGCAGCCGACGGGCTGGCCGAGACCTACCAGCATCACCTCGCCTCCGGGACCGGGGAGCAGGAAGCCGCACGTGCCGCGCTGGCCGAGTTCGGGGACCTGGCGACAGTGGTCGGCGAGTTCACCCGCCAGGCGCCGGGCCGGCGCGCCGCCCGGCTGCTGCTGGCGACCGGGCCGGCGGCCGGCGGCTGCTGGGCGGCCGCCCTGGTCCTCAGCCGCGCCTGGACCTGGCCGGTGCCGACCACGGCGCGGATTGGCTTCGCCGCCTTCCTGCTGCTGGCGGTCCTGGCGCTGCTGGCCGCCGCGACCAGCCGGCGCAGCTACCAGCGGACCAGGCTCGCCATGCTCGGCAGCCCGGTCATCCTGCTTCTAGACGCGACAGCAGTCACCGCCGCCGGGCTCGCCGCGCCAGCCTTCACGCTGGCGTTGAGCGCCGCCATGGCCGTCAGCCTCGGGCGGATCGCGTTCACCGCCCGGGTGCTTCCCCGCCTCGCCACCCGCTAGCTGCCCGTCATGGACGTGCGGCGCCTGGCGGGTACGGGACGTGGCCGCGTACGTCATCAGCTACGACGACCTGGGGGCGCGGGACCTCCTCATGCTCGCGGCCCAGGGCGGTGCCAGCCCGGCCGCATCAACGCCGCCGCGCTGGCGCGATACGACACTCACCCATCACTCGCACAGATGGTGAGTGCCATGGGTTGCAAGTCGCCAGGTACAGGCACTTGAGCGCGGCCTGCTCGGTCTGCGGCATGCGCGCGGCAATCTGAAAATTGAACTAGACGAGCAGCAATGATCCTCGCGGTGCCAGCTTCCGGACAGAGCGGCTATCTGGCGCTCGATCCGGCAGCAAGGCGAGCGGCGGCAGCTCCGCAGCTCGACGACCGCGAGCACCGGCAGCAGGCTCGCCCGGCACCGACGAATGCAAGGGCATCTGGCCTGCTCCTTCCCTGGCAGATGGTCGCGTTCAGGTGTCGATGTTCTGGCTCGGGCCGGGCAGGGGCACCGGCCGCGCGGGCGGTTCCGTGAGCACCACAGCGGACTCGATGGTCAGATCGGGCCGGACGTGGACGAGCTCGCCTTCGGCGAGCATGCGCCAGCCGCTTTCGCCGTCGAGCCGCTCGGAGGCGACCACGACCGACGGCGCCGACCGCAGCGCGGGCACGCGCACTGATGATGTCGCGCTGCGAACGTGCAGCCCCGCCCCCACGGCAGGACGCTCGCCCGTACCAGCCGGCCGCTCGAGGATGTGCAGGGCATGCTCGCCCGGAAAGCGCAGCGCCCACAGCTCACCCGGCGCCGCGACGACAGTGTTCAGCGACGAGACCGGCAGGCTGGCGGCGATCCACCGGGCCGCGGCCACGATCCCGGCGCCGACGTCACCGCCGCAGGCATCAGCCTGCTGGGTGATCAGCGCGAAATACAGCTCGGAGTCGGTATCGCCGAGCACCAGGCCCGCATACAAGCCAAGCTGGGCATCCAGCCGCGCAAGCTCACCGAATCCGCCGTTGTGCGCCATGATGCGGCCGCGCATCGCGAACGGGTGAGTGTTCAGCACCGTCCGGCCGCCCGCGCTCGCTTGCCGCACGTGCGCGACAAACGCCGAGGACTCGGCCTGTCTCGCCTGGCGGAAGAATTCCTCGTCCCCGGGCGCCGGCTCCGGCTGCTTGTCCAGAACCGGCGCGCCGGCGCGGTCAAAGAACCCGATCCCGCTCCCATCGACGTTACGGCGGCCCTGTACCTCCAGCGAGTCGGGCGCGCCCAGCAGCCAGAACGTCGCCCCGACGCGAGCCGTCCCCGCGGTCAGCCCGAACAACCGGCACACTGCGTCCCCCGTCCCATCGCACCAGCCGCCCGCCTTCAGCCAGGCCGTCCCTGCCACGCGTGTGCCTGATCAAGGTTCACCGGCGGGAAATCCCGGACATCCCGCCTGACGATCTTGAGCCGTATGCCGTCGTCCGTGCTGGCCACGGCACCGACCGGGACGGCCACTTCCTTGCGGCCCAGAGAAAACGTCCATAATGATCTTCCTTAAGCGACTCGGCGGTGTCACCAAGGTCTGGAGCGACGTTCCTGGGGAGCCGCACGTACACCGGACTAACGGTAAGAATGGCCCGATGCGGTAATTCGGAGCTTACACCGCGTCGGCGGGCGCTGGTGGGGTCGAAGGTCCCTGCTAGCCGGGTCGAATGCCCCTGACCCTGGCAGCGACGGCGGGGAATAGTGAGCTTGGATCTGAATCGGGGGAGGTGCGGCCGGAGTGAGGGCTCACGTTGGCGACAAGCTGGTCGTGGAAGGCGACTCCGCGCGAACCGCGCTGATCATCGCTCTCCCTAACGAGGACGGGACACCGCCTTACGTGGTCAGGTGGCTGGCGGACGGCCATATTTCCATGGTCTTCCCGGGCCAGTACAGCCGCATCGTCGCGTCAGGCTAGCGGCACCTTCCAGTCCAGCTCGGTCCCGCCGCCTTCAGCCGGCCCGATCCGGAATGTACCGCCGAGCTTGGCGGCCCGCTGCTCAAGGTTGGCCAGGCCGCTTCGCCGGGCCAGGTCTTTCATCCCCGAACCGTTGTCGCGGACAGTGAGCGAGAGGTCTTCCCCCGCGCTTACCGTCACGGCGACGCTGCTGGCACCGGAATGCCTGGCGGCGTTGGACAGCGCTTCGCTCAGCGCGCTGAGAAGGTGCTCGCTCACGTCATCGCGCATGTCGTCCAGGCGTCCCTCGAACCGCAGATCTGGCGGGAATCCCAGAAGCCCGGCCAGCTCATCGGCGATCGCGAGGATCCGGGCGCGCAGTCTGGCTGGCTTCGCCTGGGACCTGGCCTGCAGGGCGAATATCGAGGACCGGATCTCGCTGATCGTCTCGTCAAGGGCATCTACTGCCCGGCTCACCCGGTCCGCGACCTCGGGTGCGGTGATGAGCGACACGATGCCCTGCAGCGACATGCCCGTCGCGTAGAGGCGCTGGATCACCAGGTCGTGGAGATCGCGAGCGATCCGGTCCCGGTCCTCGAACACGGCGACCTGCTCAGCCTGCCGGCGATGCTCGGCCAGCTCAAGCGCTATCCCGGCCTGCGCCGCGAAGGTGACCAGCATGTCGGCTGCCTGCGGCGTGATCGGCATGGCGCCTTCACGGCGGCCAGCGGTCAGCACGCCGCGGACCTCACCTGGTGAGCTGAGCGGCACGATGATCGCGGGTCCCAGGTTCATGTGCTCCCTGGCCACGGCGGCTACCCGGTCGTCATGACGGAAGTCATCCAGAGTCAGCCGCTCTCCAGTGGCCAGCACCAGACCTGAAGCCGAGCCCAGTGCCGGCAGCATGAGGCCGAGGGCCTCGGCCGCGCCGTCTCCGGCGGCGTGCTCGATCTGCAGCCGACTCCGGTCGGCTGCGGGAAGCGCGAGCACCACCAGGTCAGCGCCGGACATCCGCAGCGCGCTAGCAGTGATCAGCTCCAGGACGTCGGTCACGTCAGCGCCGGACAACAGCGTGCGGGTGACCTCTGAACTCGCGGCCAGCCAGCGCTGCTGCCTGCGAGCCTCGTCATACAGCCGCGCGTTCTCGATGGCCACCCCGGCGGCAGCCGCCAGTGCCACCAGAACGGCCTCATCTGCCTCATCGAATCCGCCGCCACCGCGCTTCTCCGTCAGGTACAGGTTCCCGTACACCTCGTCCCGGATCCGGATCGGGACTCCGAGGAAGGAACTCATCGGCGGATGCCCGCCAGGGAAGCCTGATGAGAGCTCATGACTGCCCAGGTCCGCGATCCGCAGCGGCTCCGGGTAGGTGATGAGGGCACCGAGCAGCCCGCGGCCCTCAGGCCAGTGGTGGATGCTCCTGACCTCTTCCTCGGACAAGCCGACCGGGATGAACTCTGCCAGCCGGCCGCCCTCGCCGATCACCCCGATCGCACCGTACCTGGCGTCCACCAGCGTCACGGCCGCATCGACGATGTCTCTCAGCACCATCTCGATATCCAGATTGGCGCCGACCGCTACGACAGCGTCGAACAAGGCATTGACCCGGTCCCGCGCAGCCACCACTGCCTTCAGCCGGACCTGCAGCTCGTCAACTAGCTCATCGAGAAGCAAGTTTGGCAGCAACGGCGGCACCTCACCGGTCCCTGCCACTCTAGGTTTCGCGCCCGGAGTGCTCGCGGTCATCGAACACCCTGGCCGCATAGGCGGCGGCCTGGGTGCGCCGTTCCATCCCGAGCTTGGCGAACAGCGCCGAGGCGTAGTTTTTCACGGTCTTCTCGGCCAGGAACATCCGCTCGCCGATCTGGCGATTGGTCAGCCCTTCGCCGATCAGTTCCAGTATCCGCCGTTCCTGCCCGGTCAGGCCGGCCAGCGGGTCGGCGCGGACGGCCTGATCCCGCATCCTGGCCATGACCTTGCCGACGGAGCCGGGATCAAGCAGTGACTGCCCGGAGGCGATAGCACGGACAGCGCTGACCAGGTCGGTGCCCCTGATCTGCTTGAGCACGTATCCCGCCGCGCCTGCCATGATCGCGTTGAACAGCGCTTCGTCGTCGCCAAACGAGGTGAGCATCAAGCACGCCACCTGCGGCAGCGCGGACCGGATGTCGCGGCAGACGGTGACTCCGTCGCCGTCGGGCAGCCGCACGTCGAGCACCGCGACATCCGGCACTAGCGCCGGGATGCGGGCCAGCGCCGAGACTGCCGTGCCCGCCTCGCCCACCACCTCGATATCGGGCTCGGATTCGAGAAGCTCACGGACGCCCCGGCGGACGATTTCATGGTCGTCCAGCAGGAACACCCTGATCTTGCCGTCACCCGGCATGGCTTGCTCCGCTCGCTGCCTGGTGGCGTCATTCATCAGATCGTGCTCCTCGCCTGCTGTCACTCTACCCGGCAAGATTCAGCGCGGTGCGTACCTGGCGGGCGATCTCGATGTCTTCCCGCGCTGCGATGACGAGGGTGCGCACGCTGGCTGATGCCGCGGAGATCTCGGCGTCGGCGGTGACGTCGTTGTTGCGTTCGGAATCGATCATGATGCCGAGGAATCCGAGGCCTGCTGCTGCCTCGGCCCTGACCGGCGGCTGGTGCTCGCCGATGCCGCCGGTGAAGACCAGGGCGTCCAGGCCGTCCATCGCGGCGGCCATGGCTGCGACCTCCCGGCGCAGCCGGTGCGCGTGTACCCTGATCGTCAGCTCGGCGGCCGGGCTGCCAGCCTGCGCAGCGGCCCGCACCTCGCGCATGTCGCCTGAGCCGTCCGGCAGGCCGGCCAGGCCGGCTGATTGCTCAAGGCCGGCAGCGACTTCGGCGAGGCTGAGCCTGCCGTGCTGGAGTAACCAGACCAGCAGACCCGGGTCGACGCTTCCTGATCTGGTCGCCATCACCAGGCCTTCGAGCGGAGTGAATCCCATGGTGGTGTCCACGCTCGCGCCGCCTTGCACCGCGGCGAGCGAGGAACCCGCGCCAAGGTGACAGGTCACCACGCGACGCTGGCCTGGATCCGCGCCTAGCAGCTGCGCGCAGCGGGATGCGGCGTACTGATGCGAGAGCCCGTGAAAGCCGTACCGCCGCAGGCCGAAGCGCTTCGCCCAGGCCTGCGGCACAGCGTAGGCAGCAGCTTCGGGAGGCAGGCCGGCGTGGAAGGCCGTATCAAAGCAGGCGACCGCCGGCACGCCCGGCAGCACGGCCTCCGCCGCCTTGATGCCGGCCAGTGCCCGCGGCTGGTGCAGTGGTGCCAGGTCGATCAGCGCCGCGATTCCCGCCGTGACAGCCGCGTCGACCACCGTCGCCTGGGTGTAGCGGCTGCCGCCATGCACGACCCGGTGACCGACCGCGTCGGCGCCGGACTGGCTGCGCAGGCTCATGCCATTGGGACCGGGCAACCAGGACCTTCGACTCTGCGGCAGAAGCGGGCGCAGCGACGACGATGAAGGCGAGGTTAAGAGAAAACGGCCGCACCGGCGGCCCGAGAGAAAAGGAAGCGCATTGCGATGAGGAACCCTGTCGCGGCAATCATGGGCGACCCTTCTGAGCGCCTCTCCCCGAGGGCGTGGGACTGGGTGAAGGAATCGAAGATCATGGCGGTCGGCTGGACCGCCATGCGGGTCTGGCTTGGGATCATGTGGATTCAGGCGGGCGCGGCCAAACTATGGGGGGCCGAGAGCGCAGGATTCATTCACAACAACGGCGCCGGAGTAGCCGGCTTCGCCGCTCACGGCACTCCCGCTTACACCTGGTGGGGTACGTTCCTGCACGGCTTTGTCGTTCCGAACGCCGGCTGGATCGGCGTGCTCATCGCGGTCGCTGAGTTCGCCATCGGCGTGGCCCTGGTAGCTGGCTTGTTCACCCGGCTGGCCGCGCTCGGCAGCCTCGCACTGCTGTTCACCTACGTAATGTCGGGAACCGCCAGCGTGTCCGCGTTCTATGCGCTCTTCGCGATCGTGATCCTCGCCATGTGGCGGACCTCAAGCTGGATCGGGCTCGACGGGCTGCTGTTCAGTTATCGGCAGCACGACCACGCCGGGCGCCACCACATCCGCCTGCCCCAGGCCCGCGCAGGGGCAGGAACGCCCGCGCCGGCTAAGGCCGCCGTATAACCTCTGCCCCGCCTCCGGGGCGGTCACATCGCAACAATGCGGCCCGCGCGAGCGGGCCGCATCAGCGGCCCGGTCAGGCCGGCACCCAAGCCGACCGGCTCGCGGACGGAAGGGAGCTGGGCAAATGGACCTCACCACCAAGTACCTGGGCCTGGAGCTGGCAAACCCGCTCGTTGCCTCGGCATCACCGCTGTCCAGTACGATCGACGGCATCCGCCAGCTAGCCGACGCTGGTGTCGGCGCGATCGTTCTCCCTTCCCTTTTCGAGGAACAGCTCACCGACGCCGATCCGGGCCTGCGCCACTACCTTAACCTGCTAGAAGGTGCCGTCTCGGCCGTGGACGTCCCGGTGATCGCGAGTCTCAACGGGATCGCTCCCGGGGAATGGACCGACCACGCGACCGCGCTTGAGCAGGCAGGCGCCGCCGCGATAGAGCTGAACATCTACCACCGGCTCGGGAACCCGCCGCTGCCAGGACGTGACACAGAGCAGCGGCACATCGAGATCCTGACGACGGTCAAGGCGGTTGTCAGCGTGCCGGTCGCGGTGAAGCTCCATCCCTACTTCAGCTCCATCGCCGAGATGGCGCTGCGGCTTGACCGGGCCGGGGCGGACGGGCTGGTCTTGTTCAACCGGTTCCTGCAACCCGACATTGACCCGGAAACCCTGACTGTCACGACCGGATTCGGGTTGTCACATCCGGCCGAGGCACGGCTGCCGCGAGCCTGGATCGCGCTTCTTGCCGGACGGGTGCAGGCATCACTCGCCGCCACCACCGGCGTCGATGATCCATCCGACGTGGCGAGGTACCTGCTAGCGGGCGCCGACGTCGTGATGACTGCATCGGCGCTTATCCGGCACGGACCGCAGCAAGCCGCCGTGCTGCTCGACGGACTATCCGGCTGGATGTCACGCAAGGGCTTCACCACGGTCGCAGGCGTGCGCGGGCTCCTCTCGGTGCCAGCGGGCGCCAGCGAGTCAGCGCGGGAGCGGGCGGGTTACGTCGCAACGCTCCAGGCAGCCAACCTCGGCGATAAGCCGCGGCAAACCGTCACAGCCAACTAGGAGAGGTCATGAGCACACTGGAAATTCCTTCTGGTGCACTGCCGAAGCAGGCCAGCACGCCAGAGGAGATCACCCACTTCGTCGTGGAGGCCGCAGTCAACGCGCCGTCACTGCATAACACGCAGCCGTGGTGGTTCTACGGCGCCGACCACGAGGTAGGAATGCACGCTGACGTGGAACGAAGGCTGCCGATCGCTGACCCCGAGGGCAGGGAAATGATGATCAGCTGCGGAGCCGCGCTCTTCACCGCACGCGTCGCATTGCGTTATCTCGGCATCGTCCCGAAAGTTCGGATAGTGCCAGAGGCCGGACTGCCAACCCTGGTCGCCAAGATTAACTGGACCGATAACACGCCGCCCGCTGAATACGAACGAGAACTATTCACCGGCATCCCCCGGCGCAGGACGCACCGGGGCGGATTTGACGCGGAGCCACTGCCTGAAGGCCTGCTCGCCGCGCTACAGGACGAAGCCTCCAAAGAAAACGCCACCCTGCTAATCCTCGATGACGAGGCTCAGTGCAGCGCCCTCGCAGCTGTCGTCGAAGCCGGCGACTACGCACTGCGGCAAGATGGCGCCCGAGCTCGCGAGGAAGCCAGATGGGCGCCCGGGCCCCGCAGCAAGCGTCGCGACGGCGTCCCCGCAACCGCGTACCCAGCCACGCCAGAAAAGACCGAGCCGGACTTCCCTGGCCGCGATTTCGCGCACGGCCACGGCTGGGGACTCCCGCCTGCCGGCGAGGGCCTGCCCCCGGTCAGCGGGCGCCGTCGCCCTGCTGACCACTGCCTCCGACCGGCCTGCGGACTGGATCGGCGCAGGGCAGGCGCTTCAGCGAGTGCTGCTCTTCGCAACCAGCTGCGGCCTGGCGGCGGCATTGCACAGCCAGCCGCTAGAGATAACTGAGCTCCGCGATTTCATCAGAGCTAACTTCTGCGACGGCAATTACCCGCAGATGGTGCTCCGGCTCGGCGCCACCAGCCAGGTGGCGGTCAGCATCCGCCGCCGTCGACGACGTACTGATCTAGCGCGCAGCACCGGAAAGGGGACTGAAGTGACCGAGTCGTCCGACGACCAAAGTCCCAGGTCAACGCCTCCGGTGATCTTGATGCCGTGCGCGGGATGCACGCCGCCATGTCGGCTGACAACATGTACATGCGGTTCTTCAGCATGAGCCCGGCGAATGCCGGCCACGAGGCGCAGCGTGTCTGCCGAGTTCCCCCTTCCCCCCAGGGAACCGTGCCCGAGCTGCCTGACGTGCGGAGCGGCGATGCCCGTGCGCTCCTCACCGGATTCCTGCGAGCCAGTCCGTCCGGCGGATGGCTGCCAGCCGCAGCCGTCCATGACCTCCTCGACTGCTATCAGATCCTTCAGGTACCCACCGTGGTAGCGGCGGGAAACAGGAAGTGATGACATCCGCGGCGGCCATCAGCGGACCCGTGGTGCTGAAGGCCGAAGTGACCGGCCTAGTGCACACGAGCGACGCCGGCGCGGTGAAGCTGGACTTGCGCAGCACAGGCGACGTTGATCTCGCATACGAAGAGCTAGCCGCCGCCTTTGGCGATGCGCTTACCGGCGTCCTGGTCCAGCCGATGCTCAGCGACGGTGTCGAGGTCCTGATCGGAGTCGTGCAGGAGCCAGTATTCGGGCCGCTCGTCGTATTCGGACTCGGCGGTATCGCCGCTGACCTGCTCGGCAACCATTCAGCCCGGCTCAGCCCGCTGACGGACGCCGACGCCCTCGAGCTGTGCTGACCCGCAGCACCGGCGGCGCCCGCCGCAGAGCTGATACGGATATTAACCAGTTCCGGCAGGCGAGCCTCGTCGGGATTTGTCTGGCCTGATGACCGGGAGCTGCTGGCCTGGCGGCTTCGCTTCCCCCTTCACCAGCGGCGTCTGTGAGGTAAAGCCGCCGGCCTCCCCGTAGATCAGGTGTCGTGGCCGCGGATGATCACGACCGGGCACCTGGCGTGTTAGGCACAGTGCTGGCTGACGGAGCCCAGCAGGACGCTGGCGAAGGTGCCGTGTCCTCTGCTTCCGGCAACGAGGAGGTCAGCGCGGGCAGGCAGGAGGGCTGGCGGACAACCCGGGGAGTGGAGCCGGTGAGCGGGATCGAACCGCTGACCTGCCGCTTACAAGGCGGCCGCTCTGCCATCTGAGCTACACCGGCGATGGGCGCTTGTGCATGGTAGCCGAAAAGTCGCTAGCCGCCGAACGAGAGGCTCCGCGCGAAGACATGGGCGAGGATCCCGTTCGACGACGAGTTGAGCTTGCCGGTCAGCTCAAGCCCGGCTGGCAGCTCAGAGAGCGGGATCTGGATGTTGTCGGCCTTGCTCAGCAGGCCAGAAGGCAGGCCGCTGCTATTGACCAGGTGCAGCTTGATCGCATGCGGGCCGGCGTTCATCACCTGCCAGGTCGCCGATGCGTTCACGAGGCCGCCGGCGAGCTTGAGGCTGCCCTTCAGCTGATTGTTACCTACTGCGGTGATTTTCAGCCCCTGCGACCCGCCGCCGAGGAACCCCGCCAGCGGCCCCGCGTCGGACAGGAGACCTCCGATCGCGCCGAGGCTGATCAGCACCGTGCCATTCAGGGGACCGGCGCTGCCTCCGTTAAAGCTGGAGTTCAGCCGGACGTTGTCGGCGACGACGTTCAGCTTGGAGACCGTGACCGGCCCGGCGGGGAACTTGGCCGAGCTGATCGTGATCTTGTCGAAATGCCGCGAGATGACCTGGGTCAGGAAGGGGAAGCCCGCGATGCTCACCGACGGCTTCCGGGGGAAACCCTGCTTCTGGATCTGCACGGCGGCTTCGTTCTCGGCGAAGGCCTTCGCCCCGAAGTCAAGCGCCACGAGTACCACAAGGATGACGATGACCCAGGTCAGCACCTTGCGGCCGGTGTGTTTTTGCTTGGGCGCCTGATATCCGGCGTACATATTCGGCGCTTGGTTGCCGTAGTTAGGGTAATTACCGTAGTTGCCGGACAAGCTGGTCACCTCTCCCGGGGATGTGGCAAGGCTAAGCGTCTGCGCGGACTCCTCAGGGCAGCTTGGTCAGGTCGACGACCTGGATCTGAGCTGAGCCGTTGTCCGAGACGAGCAGCTCCCGGCCGCCGGGAACTATCCCGAACTCTCGCGGCAGGTCACCGCTCTGGATGAAGCCGAGCAGGGCGGGCTTCCCGGCAAGCGCGGCCTGGACATTCAGCACGGCCAGGTTGTCAGCGAGTCGCGACGTATGGTTGACATCGGTGTCGGCGACGACCATCCGGCTGCCGTCGTTGACGAGCGCGAGCCCGATCGGGGTCTGGCCGACGGGAACCTTGGCGACCAGCGGATGCCGGGAGCCGGACGACTGCAATTCGGACGCGGAGAAACCGAGTACCGCGTTGCTCCCGCGGGCCGTGACCCAGACCGTCTTGCCGTCAGCCGAGGTAATGACCCGCGATGGCTGGCATCCAGCCTGGACATGCGCGACGACCGACTGAGCCGGGTTCACCTCGGCCTTCTGCACGTTGAGCACGCTGATCAGTCCCTGCTGCGTGCCCTGCTGGTCGTTCGCGGCGTTGCTGGTCACGTAGAGCCAGTGGTTGTCGGGGGAAATGGCCATGCCGAGCGGATTGCTGCCGATACGGACAGCGCCAACGAAGTCCGACGAGTCGAACGCGCCGGTCGAGATCGCCTTGCGCAGGTTGAAGACAGCGACGACATCACCGCTCTTCATGGTGACGAACGCGAACTTGCCCTGCTTGCCGACGACGACGTTGACCGCCTGCCCCTTACCACTGATGTTCGGGTCGGTCAGCGTGCCGACAATCGGCGCCGCGCCGGTCTCAGCGCTGCTGATGCTCAGCACGGTCATGCCGCTGCCGGCGGCGACCAGCAGGTACTTGCCGTCGTGCGTGATCGTCGCGCCAGCTGCCTCCCTGCCGATTGCCGCGATCGTGTACGAGAACTTGGGCGTCAATGACGTCCCCGCTCCCTTGTCGAACACCTGCAACGTCGTCGGGGTGACGGCGAAGACAAACTTGCCGTCCTGGCTCGACACGATCCCGAACGGATCCCCGCCCGAGACGCTCACCAGGCTGTTCGGGACCTTGAGGCTCCGCCCCTTGGCAGCGGCGGTAGTGCATCCGGGCAAGGTCAGGGCCGTGGTGTGCGTCGTGCTGGTCTTGCTGCTGTGATGCAGGCCAAGGTAGCCACCGCCGCCGGCGAGGATGACCAGCACCACTACGGCGGCGGCGATCGCGCCAGGTGAGCGCCACCAGGGCCGCCGGGAGGAAGCGCCGCCCTGGCCGTACTGCCCCTGACCGCCGTAAGGCCCCTGGTCACCGCCACCGCCACCGCCACCGCCGTAGGGCGGCTGGCCGCCGTATGGTGACTGCTGCGACGGCCAGTGCGCCGCGGTCAGGTCAGGCGAGGTGTCCCTCGCCCCGCCGCCAGCGAACCGGGTAGGCGGACCTCCGGCCTCGCTGTCGCGTGGCTGCGTAGCCTCGGCCCGGTCTATTCCGCCGGGCCCGCTACCCCGGCCGCCACGCCCCGCGCCCCCGCCCCCAGCACCCCCAGCACCGCCGCCAGCCGCACCTCCGCCGCCGCCGACGATCTGAGTCATCGGATGCGGCGGGATCGATTCGGGGCCGGAGTCGTACGGCCTGATGCCGAACGCGTCCCTGAGCGCTTCGGCGAAGGCGGTGCAGTTGGCGAACCGCTGCTCAGCGGGCTTGGCCATCGCCTGAGCGAAGACCCGGTCGACCGCGGTCGGCAGGTCGGGCCTGCGGCTCGAAACCGGCGGCGGCGGCTCGGTCAGTTGGGCGTACATCACGGCCATCGCGTCGTTGCGCACAAACGGCGGTGAACCCGTGATCAGCTCGTAAGCCGCGCACGCGAGGGCATACTGATCGGCCCGGCCGTCGACTGGCCTGCCCTCGATCTGCTCGGGCGCGATGTAATCGAGCGTGCCGAGGAACATGCCCGTGCCGGTCAGCCCCGTCGCCTGCAGCGAAGCCTTGCTGAGGCCGAAATCGGAAAGGTAGACGTGATCTGGCCGGCCTCCGGCGCCCGAACGCGCATCGAGCAGCATGTTCGCCGGCTTGACGTCGCGGTGCACCAGGCCGCGGACGTGGGCGGCATCGAGCGCCCCGGCGACCTGGGAGATGATCCCGGCGACCCGGCCCGGCGGCAGCGGACCGAACTGGCCCAGCATGGAGCGCACGTCACCGCCGCGCACGTACCGCATCGCGATGAAAAGGACGCCGCTCGACTCACCAGCTTCGAAGACCGGAATGATGTGCGGGTCATCGACCGCGGCGGCGGCCCGCGACTCGCGAATGAATCGCTGCCTGAAAGCGTCGTCGGCGGCCAGCGCCGGCGCGAGAATCTTCAGCGCTACAGTACGATCGAGACGTTCGTCGTGCGCACGGAAAACCACGGCCATGCCGCCCTGGCCGATCTGCTCCTCAAGCAGATACCCGGCAATTCGCGAGCCTGGCGCGAAGCTGCCCGGCACCCCGGGATTGTCCTGCGTCACCGTGCCTCCTAGCGGTTCCGGTGTGGCCGGAGCTTCCCGAGCCGTCGCTTCACTGCCGTTCCCGTATCATCCCGTATTTTCCGAATATCCCCGCTACCCCGCGTCTGCCAATCCCGGCCAATAGGAACATGAGAACTGGGCAGGTCGGCCAGACGAGTGCTCCAAGTATCCGGTTTGACCATGCCCCCCGCAACTCACCTGCCCGGCGCCCGCCAGTTGCTCCCCGCGAGCGCGCGATCGGCCCGGCGCGGCTGGCGCGCAAATAGTTAGATAGGCTTATAAAGTAGGCCTGACGGGCGGTCGCAAGATAACCGGTCGGTCACAGCAGCCGAACGACACCAAAAGCTGGATACATCTGGCAGGTAAAACCGTTCTACAGTGTCTCCATGACGCCTGAGTTCGGTAACTCGCCCGCCGGTCCCGCACTGCTAGTGCGGACCCCTGACGCGGAGCGATCGCTGTCTGCCGGCCGCAGCTACTACGTAGGCCGTGACCCCCAGTCCGACATAGTCGTGAACGACTCCCGCGTGTCGTGGCGGCACGCGGTGCTGCGAGTCGACGGCTCGACCTGGCTGCTTGAGGACGTTGGCTCGACCAACGGCACCTTCCAGGGCAGCAGCCGGGTCCAGCGCGTGTCGATCTCAGGGTCCTGCGCGGTCAGGCTGGGTCACCTGAACGACGGGCCCTCGTTGTCTTTCGTCGTCTCGGCACCGGTCCAGGCGCAGCCGCAGCCGGTCAGGCCTGGCGGCGGAGTCCCGACCGCCTATGCGCAGGGACCCGGCGGCGGCTTTGCGGCCGGACCGCCTCCGGCCAACCCGGCGGTCGCCCGGGTGCGGGCGGACCAGGGACGCGGCGGTGGCGGGCATCCCGGATTCGGCCCCGTGGTCGGCCAGTCGCGGCTCAGCATGGAGCGGCAGCCGAGCGCGGTGCTTCAGCTGCCCAAGACGCTGCTGAAGATCGGGCGGGCCGCCGACAACCAGGTCGTCGTCGCTGACCTGTCCGTCTCCAGGTACCACGCCGAACTGCGCAGGGACCAGCGCGGCGGCTACGTGATCTATGACCTGGGCAGCCACAACGGCACGTTCGTGAACGGCCAGCGGGTCGGCTCGGCGCCGGTGACCGAGCGGGACATCGTCGGCATCGGCCCCGCGACCTTCAAGCTGGTCGGCGAGGAATTGCAGGAGTTCCTCGACACCGGCGACGTCTCTTACGTCGCCCACGACCTGACCGTGACGCTGCCGAGCGGCCGGGTGCTGCTCGACCACGTCACCTTCCCGCTCGGCGAGCGCTGCCTCATGGGCGTGATCGGCCCCAGCGGCGCCGGCAAATCGACCCTGCTCGGCGCGCTTACCGGCATCGCGCCGGCCAACCACGGCACCGTGCTCTACGACAACCGTGACCTGTACCAGAACTACGCCGAGCTGCGGAACAGGATCGGCCTGGTCCCCCAGGACAACATCCTGCACACGCAGCTCACCGCCCGCCGGGCCCTGGGCTTCGCCGCCGAACTGCGGTTCCCGAGGGACACCAGCAAGGCCGAGCGGATGCACCGGATCGATGAGGTGCTCGCCGAGCTCCAGCTGTCCAGGCACGCGGAGACGAAGACCGCGGCCATGTCAGGCGGCCAGCAAAAGCGCGTGAACGTCGCGCTCGAGCTGATGACCAAGCCGTCACTGCTCTTCCTCGACGAGCCGACGTCCGGGCTTGACCCTGGCCTGGACAAGTCGGTCATGGAGCAGATGGCGCAGCTAGCGCACGACGGCCGTACGGTCATCGTGGTCACCCACTCGGTCGCCAACCTGAATCTGTGCGACCAACTGCTCGTGCTCGTGCCAGGCGGCAAGATCGCGTACTTCGGTGCCCCGCAGGACGGGCTCAAGCATTTCAACCAGCCAGGCTGGGCCGAGGTCTTCCAGATGTTCGAGGCCGAATCCAACCGCGACTGGCAGGCCGAGTACCGCAACTCGCCGTACTTCCAGCAGTACATCGTCACCGGCATGGAAGGCGCGGCCGCCAGTCATCAGCGAGCACCCCGGCAGGCACCGGCACCGGCCCCGAGCAGCAACCGGGTCGCGCAGATGTCCACGCTGGCCAGGCGTTACGTCGCCGTGCTTGCCTCGGACCGCGGTTTCCTTGCCTTGCTCATCGGCGTGATTGTCGGCCTGGGAGCCATGGTCAGGCTCTTCCCGCTGACGGGCGGGTTCACCGCGCCTAAGGGCGGTATCAACAGCGGCGCTCAATCGGTGCTCCTGATCTTGATCCTCGGGGCGTGTTTCGCTGGCGCCCTGAACTCGGTCAGGGAAATCGTGAAGGAACGGCCCATCTATTCCCGAGAACGGGCCGCCGGCCTATCCGCCGGGTCCTATCTCTGCTCCAAGCTCATCGTGCTTGGCGTGATCAGCGCCTTCCAGGCAGTGCTGCTCGTATTGGTCGGGCTCGCGGGAACGACTTTCCCGCCCAAGGGCGCGCTCCTGCCGATACCGATCGTTGAGGTCATGGCGTCGGTGGCCCTGGTCGGCGTCGCGTCCATGGCGATCGGCCTGCTGGTGTCCTCGGTAGTGAGCACGGCCGAGCGGGCGATGCCGCTGGTGTTCCTGCTCGTCATGGTCCAGGTGGTCACGACCGGCGGTATCTTCGCGATTCACGGCAAGGCGGGGATCGAGGAGATCGCCTGGCTCACGCCGTCCCGCTGGGGTTTCGCGGCGAACGCCGCCACTACCGACCTCAATACGATCGGCGGCTTCACCGCGCAGCACAACGCTGACCCGCTGTGGAACCACACGGCGCACGCCTGGATCATCGACATGGCCGCGATGGCAGCCCTGTTCCTCTTCTACTCCAGCATCACCTGGTGGCGCCTGAACAAGCTCGGCCCGCTCAAGCGCGGGCAGTGACCCCGAACCTGAGGTAACTGGCCGTCCCGGGCGCAAGCGCGCGGAGGAGGGCGCGGATTAAGAAGGTCTGCGCCCGGAACGGCCATGAGCGCCGACCCAAGGTTTTGGGTGCCTATCGGCGCCGCGATCCCATCGTCGTCGGCGCGACGGCAGCGATCCATGCGGAAGACCGGCGGTTTACCGGCAGTCCGCGGTCATAGAAGCGGGCTGAACGAATGCTCGCGGACGACCAAGGGCGGCGAGAACCTGCGTTCTCGCCGCCCTTGCGTTGCCTTGGACTAGGTGCGCGTTGTTACCGGCGGAACCTGAACCTCAGCAGGTCGAATGGCCGCAGGTAAGGGGCGGGACGGAATTTCGTGAATGCCGAGACGACCGGTACGACCTGGCCGCCGCTGCTGAAGATGTTGAAGGTAGGACCGAGGCCGGCGGCCGTGGCGTTCATGCTGGCCGGGCGCAGCGCGCGGTCATCCCAGCGACCCGTGCGCATCCGGTGCAGCAGCGACTTGACGGCGGCGACCGTCTCCGCCGGGGTAAAGGCGCAGTGACCCGCCCGGTTAACGAAGACCTGACGCAGCAGGAACGCACGTCCCGCGCGGCGTACCACGCTGGAGTAGGCCTGCTCATTCTGGTTGACAACAAGGCCGTCGCCCACGGTGTGCATGCTCAGCACCGGAATGTTGATCCGGCCGGTGAAGCTGATGTTCCTGGCCAGGTAGCGGATCGATGACGGGTTGGCCGTCACCTGGGTGGCATGCTGCAGAGTACGCAGATCAGCCCTGAGGTTGAGGCCCGCGGCCTTGTAGAGTGCCCTGACCTCCCTGGTGTCGACCGACTTGGCCAGCTGCTGCGCGTAGTTGACCCCGACGGTCCAGGACGGGTTGCCGCCGGCGAGCTGCTCAAGCTGAGCGCGGAACGCGAAGATGAACGGGAAGTCCACCTGCGAGTCCCACTTGAACTGGTTGGATTCCTGCCCGGCGAAGTCGCTGCGGGCCGGCTCGGGTGACAACGGGGTGAACCAGCCTGGCGTATCGCCGAGCGCGGCGGCCAGCGCGATCCTGGCCTGCCCGGCCGGAGTGGCCTGCGCGGTGGCCAGCGCCGTCTCCGCCGTGGTGAGGTTCGCGGTCGGGTTCGCGATGTTGACGACCGAGAGCGCGGGCGCCACGAGCTGCTGGAAGGCGAACGCGGCGGTCAGCGCGGTGTTCCAGGTGGCGACGCCGCCGGCGAGCACGCCGCACATCGGCAGCGCGGCGCTGAAGGCACGCGGGTAACGCTGGATCAGGCCGGCCGTGATGATGCCGCCGAGCGAGTGACCCCAGGCGATGGTCTGCCTCGGCCGACCTACCATGTGGTCAAACACGCCCAGCGTCGCGCGCTGGTCAGGCAGCGCATCGGCGAGCGCCCACCCGGTAATGGCGTACGACGAGCCGGCCAGCGCGAAGCCGTGGCTGAGCAGCCAGCCGCCGGTCACCGGATCGCCGACGTCCGTCGCCGGGTTGGCTGAGCCGGGAACGACGTAGCCGTGGCTGTAGAGGAATAGGTTCTTGTTCCAATGGGCCGGCACTTCGATCAGGTACGTCGCGCCGTCGGCGAGCGATCCGCAGAGCACGGTGTCGCCGGCCACGATCGGGTTCGGGCACGTCGCCGACGGGGTCGCCGCGGGGGTCGCGGCATCGGCCGGCACAGCGGCCCCGATCGCCCCGGCCATCAGCAGCGCCGGGGCAAGCGCCGCGGTCAAACTTCGGGTGAGGTTACGCACTGGTCATCTCCTAGCGGTGGTGTCGCACCACTTCATTCACCTTTTCAGGACTATAGCCCGACACCATCCGCCGCCCCCGCCGACGGCGTCAGAGGCGCTTGGCTTCGACGATGCGGCGCAGGAACCGGCGGGTCCGCTCGTCCTTGGGATCGGTAAAGAGCTCGCCGGGCGGAGCGTCCTCGATGATCAGGCCCTCCTCCAGGAAGCAGACCCGGCTGGCGATGTCCTTGGCGAAGCCCATCTCGTGCGTGGCGATGAGCATGGTCATCCCGCCGGCGGCGAGCTCGCCGATGACCTCGAGCACCTCGGCGACCAGCTCAGGGTCGAGCGCGCTGGTGACCTCGTCCAGCAGCATGAGCTGGGGTCGCATGGCCAGCGCCCGCACGATCGCCACTCGCTGCTGCTGCCCGCCTGACAACCTGTCCGGGTAGTCGTCCTGCTTGTCGGCGAGACCGAACCGGTCAAGAAGCGCGCGGGCTTCCCCGGCCGCGGCAGCGGGCGGCAGCTTGAGCACCTTGGTCGGCGCCAGGGTCACGTTGCGGAGCACCGTCATGTGCGGGAAAAGGTTGAACGACTGGAACACGATGCCGATCTGCCGTCTGACCAGGTTCTGATCGATGTCGGGTCCGGTGATTTCCTGGCCGAGCAGGGTGATCCGCCCGAGCTGAATCGGCTCGAGCAGGTTGATGCAGCGCAGCAGCGTCGACTTGCCAGACCCGGACGCGCCGATCAGGCAGATCACCTCGTGCGAGGCCACGGACAGATTGATCCCCTTGAGCACCTCATTGGGCCCGAACGACTTGCGCAGGTCCTCGATCCGCAGTGCCTCAGTCACCGGGGCGCCGGTCATGCCGTCACCCCGGCCAGCCTGCGGCTGCGATCCCGCTCGATCAGCCGATCGGTGAACCTGGCCAGCGGGATCGTCAGGATCAGGAACAAGATGGCCGCCACCGTGAAGCTGGAGTAGTTGAAGATCAGCGACGAGTAAATGTTGGCTGCCTGGTTAGCCTCGATCACCCCGAGCACGCCGACCAGAGCGGTGTCCTTCTGCAAGCTGATGAAGTCGTTCAGCAGCGGCGGGATGATATTGCGCACGGCCTGGGGCAAGATCACGTAGCGAAGGGCGGTCCCCTGCGACAGCCCGAGCGACCTCGCGGCGGAGACCTGGCTCTTGTGCACGGAGTTGAGCCCGGCCCGGTAGACCTCGGAGACGTAGGCCGAGTAGGAGAGCACGAGCGCGGTGACGCCGTAGACGACGTCGGGCTGGTGCGAGATCACCGGCAGGTTGAGGCCAGGTACGCCAAGCCCGAGCGCGAGCACCACGAGCAGCAGCGGGACGCCGCGGAAAAAGTCCACGTACATGGTGGCGAGCAGCCTGATCGGGAAGAGGGCCGGGTGCACCGACTGCCTGATCAGGGCGATGAGCAGCGCGAACGGCAAGATCAGGGCCTCCGCCGCGAGGAACATCCTGATGTTGAGCCAAATCGCGGCGCCAACGGAGTAGTAGCCCTTCTTCGGGTCGCCGATCAAGGACTGCCACAGATCGCGCGGGTAAAAGAAGGCGTGCACGACCGTTCTCGCGCCCGGGGCGAGGAGAAAGATCAGCGCGATGATCCCCAGCACGGCGATCGTGCTGACGCTCGACAGCACGGTGCCCCGCCTGCCGCCGCCCGTGAACAGCCGCGGGCCGCGGCCCGTCGAGAAGCTGCCCGCGGGCAGCTGGAGACCCGCGGACTGGTCGGCCGGCTCGCCGGGGGTGTCGCTGTTCATGCGGCCTCGCCGCCCGGCTCGGGAGCTAGGGCTTGATCGTCGGGAAGTGCAGGTAAATGCCGAGCCACTTGTGCTGCAGGGCGGTCAGGGTGCCGTTGGCGGCCAGCGTGGACAGCGCCTTGTTCACGCAGGTCACCAGCGGATTGCCCTTGGCCAGCACGAGCCCGTAGTGCTCGCCGACCGTCGGGAACTGCGCGACCAGCACCGCGTGCTTCAACTGCGACGACGCCATGAACTGAGCGGTGGGCGTGTCAGTGATCAGGGCGTCGATCCGGCCAGCCGCGAGCGACGAGGCGGCCAGGGCGAGCGTGTTGAACACCTTGGGCTGTTTCGACGGCTGGATCTGCGTGTTGATGTAGCTCAGGCCGGTCGTGCCGATCTGGTCGCCGTACTGGTAGGTCTTGAGCTGAGCCGAGCTGTGCTTGGTGACGATCGGCGTGCCCTTGATCGCGACGATCGACTGCTGCACGGCGTAGTAGCTGCTGGAGAATGTCACGGCCTGCGCACGCTGCGGCGTGACCGAGACCTCGTTGATGTCGAAGTCGAACGACTTCGGCCCGGGCGCGTAGACGCTGTTGAATGGCTCGTGCACCCAGGTCACCTGGGACTTGCCGAACCCGAGCTGCGCGGCGACCGCGTAAGCGACGGCGCTTTCATAGCCCTTGCCGTTGGTCGGGGTGTTGTTCACGAACCAGGGCGTGTAGACCGGGTTATCGGTCGCGATCGTCAGCACCCCCGGCTTGAATAGCTGGTTCTGGATCGCCGACTTGGAGCAACTGGCTGCCGACGCGCTCGAGCTGCCGCCTGACCCGCCGGCCGGGCTCGACGAACTCGCCGAGCTCCCGCACGCGGTCAGGCCCGCAGCCATCGCGACGGCAGCCGCCGCCACAGTGAAACGTCGCATAGAACCCACCCCACCCCAGCTATGCCGCCCACCCGGGCGGCAACCAGGCTATTTCCCACGAGTAAGGCAGGTTATCCTACCGCTTTGGTCAGATCCCGCCGTCAGGCTGGCTGCCGCCCTTGATGTAGATCCAGGTCCCGCTCGTCGCGCTGATCTTGACCAGCTTGTGCAGGAACGTCGAGATATCCATCGGGATCCGCACGCAGCCGTGCGAGGCCGCGTTGAGCGGCACGCCGTCCGGGCTGAACGTGGACGTCGGGTCAGGCATGCCGTGGATGGCGAACGTGTGCGCGATGAAGAACACCGGGTTGTACATGAACCCGCCGAAGCTGGAGTCAGGCACCGCGCCCGCGATGTAGTCCCACGCACGGTACTTGCCATCCGGGGTGAACCAGCCGCAGCCGTCAGGCCGGCAGTGCGCTGCCGATGACACATGGCTGATCAGCGCGACCTTCTTGCCGTGGTAGACGACGAGCACGCCGATGTCCTTGTTGACCTCGATCCGCGTCCAGTGCGCGTGCTTGATGAGGATCTTGGGCAGCTTGGGGTGCAGGAGCTGGCGCTGCATGGCCGGGCTCACGGTGTCGGGGTTCGGCGGGATCGCCTTGCCGGACTGAACCTCCTTGAAGGCCCAGACCGCCTCCATGGTGTCCCAGCCGAACCGGCCATCTGCCTTGCCCGCCCAGTAGTGCAGTACGTTGAGCCTCCGCTGCAGCGCCTTCACCGCGCTGCCGTGCATCCCGAACCTGATCGTCTTGTTGGTCGGGTGGTACCTGGCGGCCGGGCCGGCGACCTGACCGGCCTTCACCATGCTGGCGCTGGCACCGGGTGCCAGGCTAAGAGCGGCCGCCGCGACTGCTGCCGCGCTGCTCAGGCCGATCAGCAGACGCCTCGTTCCGTGCCCTGTCACGTGCCCCATCCCCTAGCTCCGTTCCGTGCGCTGACGCGCGAATGCCCCATTGCCGACCGCCGACGCACGGAGAACCCCAGAACGCCCGCTAGGCAACTATTCCAGTCTCTAGACGACTATCACCAGCCTCTGGTTGCGGCGTTATCAAATCTCAAGTTAACTCACCACTCCAGGCCTTGCGGGATAGCATGCGGGCCGTTTGCCAGCCGCATCGCATCGCTTGACTTCTCGCAGGGCATCAGCAGCAGTACCGCGTCAGCCGGATGACCACTGAGCGGACGAGGACCCCGGGGGCTTAGTGAGCACGCCAGCAGCGGCAGGCCAGCTACCAGACGGCGACGCCGTGCGCGCGCAGCTTGACCTGCTGGCCGCTGAACTGGGCCTTCGGGTGCTCCAGCCCAGGAACGGCAAGGCCGCGCTGATCCGGGCCGATGGCACCGTGCTCGCGCCCTGGCGGGAGAGTTACCCCTATTCCGCCAAGCTGCGCAGGAAGCCGTACGAACGCGCGAAGCGGATGCTGCAGATCGAGTTGCTCAAGCTGCAACGCTCGGTGAAAGAGTCGGGCGAGCGGGTCCTGATCATCTTCGAAGGCAGGGACGCGGCCGGCAAAGGCGGCGCGATCAGGCGGATCGCGGAGAACCTGAACCCGCGCGGCGTCAAGGTCGTGGCACTCGAAAAGCCGGCCGAGCACGAGCAGGGCGATAACTACCTGCGCCGGTACCTGCCCCACTTGCCCGCCGTCGGCGAGATCGCGATGTTCGACCGGTCCTGGTACAACCGGGCGGGAGTCGAGCAGGTCATGGGCTTCTGCCAGCCCGATGAGTACGAGCGCTTCCTCGCCGACGTGCCCAGCTTCGAGCACGGCCTGGTCGCCGACGGCATCACGGTCATCAAGCTGTGGTTCTCCATTACCAGGGCTGAACAACTCGCACGATTCATCGACCGGCACGCGGACCCGGTCAAGGCATGGAAACTCAGCGCCATCGACCTGGCCTCGCTCGACAAATGGGATGAGTACACCAGGGCGAAGGAAGCCATGTTCCGGCACACCGACACGGAGCACGCTCCGTGGACCGTGGTCAAGGGCAACGATAAGAAGCGAGCCCGGCTGGAAGCCATTCGTTCACTATTGTCGCTCTTTGACTACACCGGCAAAGACCCCGAGTTCGCCTGCCAGCCTGACCCGCTCATCGCCTGGCCGGCGAGGGCGCTGCCGGAACTCGCGCTCGACGACGATGACGCGGCACCGGCAGGCCAGCTAGGCAAGCGCCGGCTGGTGGCCGCCGGCTAGTCGTCCCGGCCGGCCAGGTGCGCCCGGAGCATCGAGACCTGGTAAAGCGCGATGCCGGCGGCGACCGAGGCGTTCAGCGACTCGGCACCGCTGATCGGGATCCGCACCAGCGCGTCGCACTGCTGCGTGACCAGCCTGGACAGCCCCTTGCCCTCTGAGCCGATCACGAGCACAAGCGGGGTGTCCGCGAGCGAGAGCGCGCCGAGCTCCTCGTCCGCGCCCGCGTCGAGACCGGCCACGAACAGGCCGGCGCGCGCGTAATTAGTCAGCGCCGACGAGAGGTTGGGCACCTGCGCGACCGGCACTCTGGCCAGCGCCCCGGCCGATGCTTTCCAGGCACCGGCGGTCACGCCGGCCGAGCGGCGCGCGGGTACGAGCACGCCGTTGCCGCCGAACGCGGCCACCGAGCGCGCGATCGCACCGAGGTTGCGCGGATCGGTGACGCCGTCGAGCGCCACGATGAGCGGCACCGAGCGCTGGTCACGCTGCCCGGCAATCAGGTCTTCAGGGTGGGCGTAGGCGTAGCGCCTGACGCGCAGGGCCAGGCCCTGATGGATCGCGCCCCCGGACATCCTGTCCAGTTCGGACCGGCCGGCCTCGACGACCGGGATGCCGCTATCCGCGGCCAGCTTGATCGCCTCGTTGATGCGCTCATCCGCATCGAGCCTCGGGCCGACGTGCAGCGCGGTCGCCGGCACGGCCGCCTGGAGCGCCTCGAGGACAGCGTTCCGGCCGACCACCATCTCAGCGACGCTGCCCGCACCGCGAGCCGTTCCGGTCCTGGGCGGCGGAGGGGTCGCGCTCGCCGATCGCGATCGTCCCCGGCTCGCGGCGGAGCCGGCCGCGCCGCCGACGCCGCGGCCGCCGAGGCAGCAGAGGCAGCAGCGGCGGCACGGCGCTGGGCGGGGTGGCCTGGGCGTGCTTCGGCGGGCGGCGTCGGGCCCCTGCCCTCGAGCTTGCGTCTGCCGTACCCGCCGGTACCCGGGCGCGGCCTGCCGGTCTTGGAGGTGCTGCCGCCGCGCGCCGGCTTGGCCGCGCCGCCACTCTTTTTGCTGCTCATCGCGCTAGCTCCCATCGAGGCCCTGCCTGGGTATCTTCGACCATCACGCCAGCCGCGTGCAGCCCGTCCCTGATCGCGTCGGCGGCAGCGTAGTCCTTGCGGGCACGTGCGGCCTGGCGCTGCTCAAGCGCGACACTGACCAGGGCATCAACGACAGCGGTCAGGTCCGACCCGGCGCTCGCGGCAAATGGCACGGCGAGCGGGTCGAGCCCGAGGACCGCGAGCATCAACAGCACCGATCCTGCCTGCCTGCTTACTCCGGCCGGGTCGCCAGCGGCCAGAGCGCTGTTGCCGTCCCGAACGGCTTCATGCACGACGGCGAGTGCCTGCGGCACGGCGAAGTCCTCGTCGAGGGCAGCGGCGAACGCGGCTGGCAGGCTGCCGACGGACGGCAACCCGGCGCTGGCTCCTGGTAGCGGCGGCCTGCCGGATTCGGCTGGTCGCGGCGCGGACTCCAGCGCCCTGCCGATGAAGCCCTCGATCCGCCGGTAGGCGGCGGCCGCCTCCTGAAGTGCCTCGTCCGAGTACTCGAGGTCCGACCGGTAGTGCGCCGACGCCAGGTAGTAGCGGAGCTCGGCCGGCCTGACCTTCGTCACCATCACGTCAACCAGGAGCGAGTTGCCGAGCGACTTGCTCATCTTCACGCGACGCTGCGTGACCAGCCCGTTGTGCATCCAGTAACGGGCGAACCCGTCGCCGGCCGCAGCCGACTGGGCCAGCTCGTTCTCGTGGTGCGGGAAGATCAGGTCCAGGCCGCCGCCGTGGAGGTCGAAGGCATCGCCGAGGTACTTGGTGGCCATGGCCGAGCACTCCAGGTGCCAGCCTGGCCGGCCAGGGCCCCAGGGCGTTTCCCAGGATGGCTCGCCCGGCTTCTCGCCCTTCCAGAGCGCGAAGTCGCGCGGATCTCGCTTGCAGGCCGCCGCGCCGGGCTCGGTGTCCTCGGCGGGCAGCATGTACTCGGGCCGCTGGCCCGACAGCGCGCCGTAAGGGCCGAACGAGGTCACGTCGAAATACACGTCGCCGCCCGCCGCATAGGCGTGGCCGGCATCGATCAGCCGCCGCATCAGCGCGACCATCTCGGGAACGTGGCCGGTCGCGCGCGGTTCGACATCGGGCGGCAGGCAGCCAAGCGCGTCGTACGCCCGGCCGAACGCGCGCTGGTTCCGCTCGGCCACGGCCCACCACTGGCTGCCTTCAGCGGCGGCGACGCGCAGGATCTTGTCGTCGATGTCGGTCACGTTCCGGCAGAAGGTCACCTGAAGGCCGCTGACCTTGAGCCAGCGGACGATGACGTCGAAACAGACGCCGGAGCGGATGTGCCCGATGTGCGGCGGCGCCTGGACGGTGGCGCCGCACAGGTACAGACCGGCTTTACCCCCGGTAACCGGGACGAACTCGCGGAGCGAGCGCGTAGCCGTGTCGTGAATCCTGAGCACCATCCACTAAGGCTAAGGGGTCTTGCCTGATCGCTCGGCCAGCCCGTAGACAGGCTCCGTGTACCCGGCTCAGTCCAGGTACAGGAACACCTTGTGCGGGACGAGGCGCACGATGACCCGCTGCTCGCCCGGCCGGTCACCGAACGGCTGGCCGGTGTACTTGAGCGAGAGCTCGTTGATCAGCTCGGCGTCCGGGTCATCGGTCATCGTCGCCGTGCCGCGGATCTCCGCGTAGCTGTAACCATCGCCCGCAGGCGTGACCAGCGCGCTCGCCCGGCCGTCGCGCATCAGGTTCGAGTACTTGCGACGGCCCTTGATCGTCGAGAACAGCAGGTCGTCACCATCGAGCTTGGCCCAGACGATGCTCAGCTGGGGCCGCCCATCAGGATCGAGAGTCGCCACGGTCACGAAGTTCGGCGCGTCGAACAGCGCGCGTGCCCCCTCGGGCAGCCCTGCCTGGTCTGAGACTTGACTCACTTTTACTCACCTGGCTCGTGCGGCACTCCCCGGCGGATCAGTCCGCACGGGCGTGCGCGGGTTGCTGTTGTCTAGGACGTCATTGTGGCGTCACCGCTGCCCGGCTGAGCGGGCGACCCTGGCCCAGTGCCAGGCGTACTCGGGGTCCTCGACCCCGTTCGCCAGCGGCGCGAGCAACAGCGGACGGAAGGTGTCGATCATGACCGCGGTCTCATCTGTCACCCACGTCTCCGCCGACCGGCGGGCGATGACCGCCTCCGCGGCCCCGGGGGTCGGCCCGTGAGTGAATCCCGATGGATGCAAGGTCACCGAGCCGATGCCAACCCCTGATCCGGCCCGGGCCGAATAGTCACCCGCGACGTAGAACAGCAGCTCGTCCGAGTCGACATTATGGTGATTATACGGAATAGGCACTGATTGCGGATCGAAGTCCAGCGGTCGCGGGCAGAACGAGCAGATCACGAAGTTCGGCCCGTCGAAGGTCTGATGAACGGGTGGCGGCGCGTGGGTGCGCTTCACGATCGGCTCGAAGTCGGCGATGTTAAAGGCGTAGGGGTACAGGCAGCCATCCCAGCCGACAACGTCGAACGGGTGATACGCATAGGTGAGCCTGGTCAGCCCGGCCCGGTTGCGCACGATCACCGGCACGTCCTCGCCCTCGGCTCGCGGCGGCCCGGTCGCGCCGCGCAGGTCGCGTTCGCAATAGGGGGCGTGCTCGAGGAACTGGCCTGTCTGCGACAGGTAGCGCTTAGGCGGCCTGATGTGCCCGCGCGCCTCGATGACCAGCGCCGTCACCGTCGCGCCGGGCGCGGGAACCCAGCGGTGGGTCGTGCCGCGCGGCACGATGACGTAGTCGCCTGCCGCCGCGCTGATCACGCCGTACACGGACTCGAACGTCGCGGACCCGGCCTGGATGTAGATGACCTCGTCGCCCACCGAGTTCCGGTAGAGCTCAGATTGCGCGCTCGCGGCCGCGTACGACACCGTCAGGTCGTCATTGCCGGTCAACTGCTGCCGGCCAAGCACCAGGTCACCACCGCCGGGCAGGTGGTGCGTGCGGTAATGCCGGGGCAGCAGCGGATGATTGGGCACGAGATCGGCCTGGGCAGGCCCGTCTGAGATGGCCTCGCTCTTCACGATCGCGGTCGGCGGATGGACATGGTAGAGCAGCGACGAATCGGACGAGAAGCCCTCCTCGCCCATCAGCTCTTCGGCATATAGCCCGCCTTCCGGACGGTTGAAGCGAATGTGACGCTTTCTGGGAATCTCGCCTGCCACCCGGTAGTACGGCATATCGTCTCCCTTGACGTCATGATCGCTAACTTGCGCGCGAACCCGCAGGTCACTGACCAACTCGCCGCGCGGTGCAACCGACGCGATTCTTGCCCGTGTTCCCGACTATAAGACCGGCGGCTGAGCAGGGAGGAGTGCCATGGCTAGGAGAAGTAACCAGGGCGCGGCTGGCCAGGTCCGGCTGCCGGGCGACCAGGGTGCCGCTCCTGACGTCGTCGGCCATCAGGGGGTCTACGAGGCAGAACACCCAGGCGAGAACGGGCGAGTGCTCCGGCTGCTCGCGCTGGCCGCGGTGGTCGCGGGCCTTGTCATCCTGACAGCGGCTGCGTGCGTGCTGTCGTACTCCAGCGTGCACGTCTTCGCGCTGCAGGCTGGCGTGGCCGACGGGCTGGCCAGGATCTACCCGGCTATCTGCGACGCGATGCTGGTGATCGCGGGCTGCTCGGTGCTCGCACTGCGCGGGGCCGGGCTCTTCAGCAAGATTTATGCCTGGCTGTGCTTCATCCTGCTGCTCGCGGTCGTAGCGGCGAGCGGAGTCATACACGAGGCCGGGCTGCACCTGCCGAAGCGCACGACCGAGATTATCGCCGCCGTGTTCCCCTGGGCGCTGGTCCTGGTGGCGTTCGGCCTGCTGCTCGCCCTGCTGCGGTACGCAAGGCGCAGGCGGCACAACAACCAGGCTCAGCGTGGTCACCAGGTTCCCGACGTTCCCGCGGTACCGGCCGCAACGGCGGTAACGGCGCCCGCGCAGCAACTCAAGACCGAGAGCGCGTCTGACGAGGCTGACGGTGCGCAGAGTGCGGACGACCAGACGGCGGAGTTGCCGCCGCCACCGCTTCCCGGGCAGCCGACGGTTCCGCAGCGCGCTGCGGCCCCGCCAGCGGAGATGCAACTGCGGGCAAGCACGCAACGACGGCCGTCCGCTCCGCAGCCTCCGCCAGCCGCCGATCTCGCCACCCGGAACCGGCAGCTACCCAGCCCCGGAGCAATCCGTAACCGAGCCCGTGCAACCCGCAAGCGCAGGCCCAGCGAACGCCGCGCCGCCTGTCCCCGCGCCCGGCGCGCCAGCCCCCAACCCCACGCTCGCACCCGGCCCGGCCGCGCCTGGTCCCGCAGCCGGGTACATCGGCGATACCGTGCCGCGAGGCAACCTGAGCCCGGCTCCGGTCGCGCCAGGCAGCGGCACCGCCACCGGGGCCAGGCCAGCAGGGACAGCCGACGACGGAGAGCCTGCCGAAGGCGCCGACGCCGTCATCAGCGCCGAGAGCCCCGCCGGCGACACCGACCCGAACGACGCGAGCGGTATCGACCCGAACGACGCGAGCAGGGCAGAGCCGAACGACGCGAGCAGGGCAGAGCCGAACGACGCAAGCAGGGCAGAGCCGAACGATGCCGGCGGAATCGAGCCGAGCGGTGAGCAGGAGCCGAGGCCAGCCCCCGTACCGCCCCAGCTCGACCGCCCTCGCAGTTCCCCCACGCCCCCGATGGCCTAAATACCACCTCGCTTCGCACACGTGATCGCCGTGGACGTTTCAGTGCATATAGTGCGGATTTCACTTTTCGGGACAGGACAGACCGACGTCCCAGAGAGCGGCAACGGCGCCATCATGACTCCCGCCTAGCCCGAGGTGCCTTTCCTCAACCTCCTGGTCTAGCCAGGCAAATGACAGTACCCGTTTGCGCCATACACCCGTTTTGCCCGCACGCAGAGCGCGCTAGCGCACGCATGGATTGCGCAATTGATGACCCTGTTGGTTTATTGGAGGCCCAGGCTGCGTGGTGAGTGTGAAGTGCTGGAGGCGGGTGGTGCAGCTGTGCCGGGCGGGGTGCCCGTCCGCCAGAGACCGGCCGGTGCTAGTTCCGTGATCACGATCGCGGGCGTGATCACGGAGCATCACACCTGCCGTGACCTGCGTCTATCTCCGTGATCACGCCCCGGGCCATTACTACGGAGACTAGCGCTGACGAAATGCCTCCCGGACCTGGGAACCGGCCCGGAGACAGGTGCCAGTGATGCCGGTGTGGCTGAAGAGGCATCACGCGCGGCAGGCCCGGGGCGGCGTGAGCAGCGCGGCCCTTCCTGCTGCTGTTGCCGTGAACAGCAACGTGACCCGACCTGCTGCTGTCGCGCCGCGCGCGGCCGGGCCGGGTCCGCGCGGCCGGGCGGGCAGGCCGGGTCAGTCCGCACGCCCGGCCTGGTAGCCCGGCACCCAGGGATGAATCTGAGGCGCTGGAGGCGGGTGGTGCGGCCTGTGCCTCGCGGGGCGCAGGCAGGCAAGCACCCGCCCGGCACAGCCGCACCACCCGCCCCAGCGCCTCAGATTCACCCCCGCAGCCCGAACCCCCAATAAACCAACAAGGTCATTGATGGGGCAATTTAGGTGTCGATTCGCGCACCCATGTTGTCGGTCCTTGGCCTCGGCGGTGAACGGCCACTCCGACCTCGACGCTAATCCGGACAAAGCGCCCTGAGCGCAGTCGACGGAGTCTCGTTGCTTGTGCCGCCGTCCGCCTGGCGGGGGCTAGGGCTGGGGGTTTGGCGCGCCAAAGTGCCATGGTCGGGTGGCTCTTTCGGGGTGAGCCAGCTGGGTGGTGCCGTTCCGGGAGGGTTGCCCTGCTCCGGGAGGAGAGTTGCCGTGTCCGGGAGGGTTCTCGTCCTTACCGTGGAGGGTTTCCGGGTTCCTGGAGGAGCGTTGCCGCATGAAGGAGGGTTGTCCTCGTATAGTCCGGTCAACTCTCCTAGATGCGGAAACCCTCCTACAGGAACCCGAAAAGCCTCCTGCGAGAGCAGCCTCACCCCGAAAGAGCCACACCCAAGTGCCATCGGTGCTGAATGAACGACACCAACGGCACAGCGGTGCGCGCGAGAACGGGCGCGCGAGAACGGGCGCGCGAGAACGGGCGCGCGAGAACGGGCGCGCGAGAGCCAGTGCGCGGCCTAGTCGCGGCGGGGACCGGGCAGCACCAAGGCGGTCGCTATGGCGGCGGCGCCTTCGCCCCGGCCGGTGAGACCAAGGCCGTCGGTAGTCGTCGCCGATAGGCTGACCGCCGCGCCGCCTAGCGCGGCCGACAGCGCGGCCTGGGCTTCGGCGCGGCGGGGCGCGATCCTCGGGCGGTTGCCGATTACCTGGACCGCGACGTTGCCGATCAGGAAACCAGACTCGGTGAGCAGGTCCCGGGTGCGGCGAAGCAATGTCACACCCGGCGCCCCGGCGAACTCCGGTTCGCTGACGCCGAACTGAGCACCCAGATCACCAAGTCCCGCAGCCGAAAGCAGCGCCGAGCAAACCGCGTGCGCCGCCACGTCGCCGTCGGAATGGCCGACCAAGCCGCGCTCGCCAGGCCAGAGAAGCCCGGCGAGATACAGCTCCCTGTCATCGCCGAACTTATGAACGTCGACCCCGATGCCAATCAGGGGCACCATCACAGTGGCCAGCTAACTCAGCCTCGCTCAGGCAATGTCAGGTGACCTTAGGTCAGGTCAGCTAGCCAGGATCTCGTCGAGCAGCGTCTCTGCCTTGTCCTCGTTTGTCTTCTCGGCGAGCGCGAGCTCGCTAACGAGGATCTGCCTGGCCTTCGCCAGCATGCGCTTCTCACCGGCGGACAGGCCGCGCTCGCGATCGCGCCGCCAGAGATCGCGAACTACCTCAGCTACCTTGTTGACGTCACCGGAGGCTAGCTTCTCAAGATTGGCCTTGTACCGGCGAGACCAGTTGGTCGGTTCCTCGGTGTATGGCGCGCGCAGAACTTCGAAGACCCTCTCGAGGCCCTCCTGCCCGACAACATCACGTACACCGACAAGTTCCGCGTTGTCTGACGGTACCCGCACCGTAAGGTCACCCTTATCGACCTTAAGCACGAGGTACGTCTTATCCTCGCCCTTGATCGTCCGGATCTCGATCTCCTCGATCCGGGCAGCCCCATGGTGGGGGTAGACGACGGTGTCGCCGACCTTGAAAGTCATGTGGCACGTACCCCTTCCGCTGCAACTAGCGTACCACGGCAGACGGCGAACATTAGCCAGGCTTGAGGCCAAAGATGCAGGTCAAAGCCGCTTTGCCTGCTGAGAACGACGCCATGATGCCACCACAACGAATGTCCTGTGGTCCGGCCAACCCGGGCACCAGGACTTCAGGCAACGGCAGAACTGCTGCCGGGAGCGTCACGACGCGTGTTGCCAGTTTACCGCTTAACGACGGTGATCACAGCCACCGGAGGGGCAGCGCACCAGGTTGATGGCGACAACCACCGCCCGCACGCTTACGCCGATCGGCAAGCAGGCTCATACTGAAGACAAGGAGCTCGCAGCGAAAATGCGGAGAGACGCGTGAACCAAGGCGGTGAACAGGGGCGCGACGACTACGGGCTGCCGCCGGTGGACATCGAGATACCCGATGACGCCCGCGAGTTGTACCGTGACGTGCAGGCCTACCATCGTGAGCTGCGTGCCGTGCGCAGGCACCAGCGCAGCGTTCGATGGCGTGCCCCGTTCCGCCGCTCGGGGATCGCTATTCCGCTGCTCGCCGTATGCCTGATCGCGGCGCTCGTCGCCGTGATGATCTCGGCGATGTTCACCGCGAATCCGTACATCGGCGTGCCCGGTCAGCGACCTTCCGGCCAGGCTGGCGGGGCAGGCGCCGGTGCAAGCCGGTCAACTCACGGCTCAGCCCGCCCGAGGGCCACTTCGCCGGCCGGGATCGCCGGTCCAGCCCCGCCACGAGAGCGGTCAGCACCAGGCTGCCAGGCAAGACAATCAGCGTGGCAGGCAAGCCGCTCGCGCTCCGCAGCCTGACCAGCGCGGCCCTGGCGATCGTTCCGGCCAACTGCGACTGCGCCGCCGCCCTGCACCAGCTGCTCAGGCAGGTCGAGTCCGCCGGCGTCATCGTGTACCTGGTCGGCGTGCGGGGCGTCAGCCTGACTTCGCTCAACCGCATCGCCACAGCCTCGGCTGCCGCGACGAAGGCCGCCAGGGTCGCGGCCGATAAGTCGAACGTGCTGGTCTCGGCCTACCGGCCGGTCGGCTTGACCGTGCTGCTCGTCGACGCCCAGGGGTCGGTCACCGTCGCTCCGGGACTTCGGCCCGGGCTGATGCTCGAGCGGCAGCTCCAGCTCCTGCGTGGTGACCGGCCAGCCGGGTAACCTGGCCTGTCACCACGCCGGCGCCGCCCGGCCGGCCACGCTGCACACCGCCGAGAGCGCGCCGGCTACAGTTCTCGCGCCGCCATCACCACGGGCGGTATCCCACGCACATGACGGCGAGGAGGCTCTCGGTGCTCCGGAGCAGCAGCGGCCAGAAGTACTCGCGCCGCATCCTGATCGCGATGGCGGCCGTGCTGGTCCCCCTGATCGCCGGCTGCGAGGCGGGCAGCAATGCCCCGACCTTGCACTGGCACCAGCCAACCGACGGCACCGGCGCGACGGTGGGCAACATCACGATCAGCAACGCGTTCGTGCTCGGCGCCCCGATCGGCTCGGCGCTGCGGACCGGCCAGGACGCCGGCCTGTTCCTCGGGCTGGTGAATCTCGGCGGCCGGGACCACCTGGTCAGCATCGCCGCGCCCGGTACAGCACGGCAAGTGCTCCTGCCGGGCAGCCGGATCGTCCTCGCCTCCCAGCGCCCCGTGCTGCTGACCGGCCCCCGGCCGCGACTCATCCTCAGTGACCTGCAGCATCCGCTGACCGGCGGCTCGGTGGTCAAGCTCGTGCTGACGTTCGCCAAGGCAGGTGTAGTGACCATAGAGGTGCCAGTCATGCCGCGCGCCCAGTACTACAGCACGCTAAAGCCCGCGCCAGCTCCGACCAAGACCGTCACGGCGAGCCCGAGCCCGACGCCGACGGCCTCGGGTTAGTAACGCCTAGGTGCCCGGCTCGAACTTGTAGCCCAGGCCGCGCACCGTGATGATGTGCATCGGCCGCGCGGGGTCCTGCTCGACCTTCGCGCGCAGCCGCTTGATGTGCACGTCGAGCGTCTTGGTGTCGCCGACGTAGTCGGCGCCCCATACCCGGTCGATCAGCTGCATCCGCGTGAGCACCCGGCCCGAGTTCCTCAGCAGCACCTCAAGCAGCTCGAACTCCTTGAGCGGCAACTGCACCGCGGTGTTGCGCACCATCACCACGTGCCGTTCGACGTCCATCCTGACCGGCCCGGACTCAAGTACCGAGGTGCTCGGCTCGTCGCCTTCGCCACGCCGCCGCAACACCGCCCGCATGCGGGCCACGAGCTCACGCGAGGAGAACGGCTTGGTCACGTAATCATCGGCGCCGAGCTCGAGCCCGACCACCTTGTCGATCTCGCTGTCCTTGGCGGTCAGCATGATGACCGGCACGCTCGACCGTTCCCTGAGCGCCCGGCAGACCTCGCTGCCAGGCAGGCCAGGCAGCATCAGGTCGAGCAGCACAAGATCAGCCCCGGTCCGGTCGAAGGTATCGAGCGCGGCCGGCCCGGTAGGGCAGACAGCTACCTCGAATCCCTCCTTGCGGAGCATGTACGACAGGGCGTCGCTGAATGACTCCTCATCTTCGACAACGAGAACCCGTGTCACTTGGCTGCCTCCTTGGCAGGTTGGTCAGTCACGGCGCAGGCACCCGCCTGCGCCGGCTCATCGCTGGATGCGACTGGATGCGAACCGACCGGATGGTCATTCACTTCGCAATCCTCGCCTTGGACGGCAGCCGCAGCGTGAAAGTCGACCCGCAGCCTTCCTTGCTGGTCACGGTCACCTTGCCGCCATGGGCGGCCGTGACGTGCTTGACGATGGCGAGACCGAGGCCAGTGCCGCCGGTCACCCTGGACCTGGCCGGGTCGACCCGGTAAAAGCGCTCGAAGATCCGCTCGAGATCACGTTCAGGAATGCCGATCCCCTGATCGGCGACGCTCAGCTCGACAGCATCGATGCTGACGCGCTTCGTGGAGACGACCACTTTGGTTTTTTCCGGGCTGTAGGCGACCGCGTTGTCGAGAAGGTTGCGCAGCGCGGTGACGAGCAGTTCCTCGTCGCCCTGCACGAACAGCCGCCTCGTGCCGGAGAACGCCAGCTCAATGCCCCTGGAGGTCGCCTTCATCCGGCCACGGTCGAGCGCCTCGGCGACCACGGTGTCGAGGTCGACGGGCACCGGGTCGGGGATGGGCTCAGCCGCCTGGATCCGGGAGAGCGTGATCATGTCCTGGACCAGGTTGGTCAGCCTGGTCGCTTCCTGCCGCATCCGGCCGGCGAACCTCCTGACGGCCTCCGGGTCGTCCGCCGCGTCCTCGACCGTCTCGGCGAGCAGGGCGAGCGCGCCGACCGGGGTCTTGAGCTCGTGACTCGTGTTCGCGACGAAGTCCCTGCGGACCTCTTCGACCCGCCGCCGCTCGGTCTGGTCCTCGACGAGCAGCAACACGAGGCCGCCGCCGCCGACACCCGCCCCCAGCGGCGCGACCCGCACCGCGAAGCTCGTCGTCCGGCTTGGCGGCCCGCCGGTGGAGATGTCGATCTCACCCTCGCGGATCTCGCCATCCCTGCGGACCTGACGAGCCAGTGCGAGTAGTTCTCCTACTACCAGCTCTTCCCCTTCGACCAGGCCGAACGACCTGGCCGCCTCGCTCGCCTCAAGCACCCGGTCGTCGCTGTCGATGACCACGGCCGAAGACGAGAGCACGCCGAGCACGGCGGCCAGCCCGGCAGGCAGCCGCACAGTTGTGGTAGGAGTGACCGCTACGGACCCTGCCGCGGGCTGTCCAGGGATGGCCGATCCGGGAACGGCGCCATTCACGTGCGCCGAACCCCTGGCGCTCATCCGCCCGCCTGGGCGCAGGGAGCAGCCTCACCGGTCCGTCTGACCGTAATCACCCCCAGATCCACCCTTTGATGGTATGCCGCGCAGCGGCCGGAGCGCATCTGACCAGAGCAGCGACCAGGAGCAATTTGCGGAGAGTTCATACACGCTCTCGCTGGAGTTCACATCGGCGCGGCGGATCCGCCAGCTCACCGGCCCTGGTTGCGCACCGCCTCGACGGCCTCGGCGGCGGCCTTGGGGTCCAGGTACTCACCGCCGGGCGTGACCGGCTTGAAGGTCGCGTCCAGCTCATAGCGCAGCGGTATGCCGGTCGGGATGTTCAGCTCGACGACCTCGGCGTCCGCGATGCCGTCCAGGTGCTTGACCAGCGCGCGCAGTGAGTTGCCATGGGCGACGACCAGCACGGTGCGGCCGGCGGCCAGGTCGGGCAAGATCGCGTCATCCCAGTACGGCAGCAGCCGGAGCACCACGTCGCGCAGGCACTCGGTCCTCGGCAGCAGGTCGCCGGTCAGCAGCGCGTACCTGGAGTCGCCGGCCTGGGACATCGGGTCGGAGTCGGGCAGCGGCGGAGGCGGCACGTCATAGGACCGCCGCCACCGCATGAACTGCTCATCGCCGAACTCGGCCCTGGTCTGGGCCTTGTTCTTGCCCTGCAGGGCACCGTAGTGACGCTCGTTGAGCCGCCAGGACCTGCGCACCGGCAGCCAGGACAGCCCGGCCACGTCGAGGGTCGCGTTGGCGGTCTGAACGGCCCTGGCCAGCACCGACGTATGCACGACATCGGGCCGCAGGCCGCTCTCGCTCAGCAGCTCACCGGCCCGGCGGGCCTCGGCCAGGCCCCGCTCGGACAGGCCGACATCGACCCATCCGGTGAACAGCCCTTCGGAGTTCCACACGCTCTCGCCATGGCGAAGCAGCACCAGGGTGGTCATGAACGCAGCGTATCCTCCGGCTGGCCGCTCGCGCTTGGTGCCCGATTGCTGAGTGCCCGATTGCTGAGTACCCGATTTAGGGCGGCCGGGAACATGGCGCGAATGTTATGGGTTCCTCCCTCTCGGAGGTGTATGCCAGTGCCGCGTCGCTACCCGAGGCGAGTCGCGACCATCAGCGTCCACACATCGCCACTCGAGCAGCCAGGCACCGGGGATGCCGGTGGCCTGAACGTCTATGTCGTCGAAGTAGCCAAGCTCCTCGCCGCCAAGGGCGTGGAGGTCGATATCTTCACCAGGTCGGCGGCTCGTGACCAGCCGCCGGTCGTCGAGCTGGCCCCCGGCGTGCTGGTCAAGCACATCGTGGCCGGCCCGTTCGAGGACCTGGACAAGGCCGCGCTGCCCGGCCAGCTCTGCGAGTTCACCTTCGAGGTGCTGCGCGAGGAGGCAATGCACGCGCCCGGCCGGTACGACCTCGTGCACGGCCACTACTGGCTGTCCGGCCAGGTCGGAGCCGTCGCTAAGGAGCGCTGGGGCGTCCCGCTCGTGCAGTCCATGCACACTCTGGGCAAGGTGAAAAACGCTGCCCTCGCGGCCGGTGACGCCGCCGAGCCCGACCTGCGGATCAGGGGCGAGGCCGAGGTCATCGCCACGGCTGACCGGATCGTCGCTAACACCGGGGCCGAGGCGGCCGAGCTGATCCGGCTGTACGACGCCGACCCGCGCCGGGTAACGGCAGTCAGCCCCGGCGTCGATCTCACGGTTTTCCAGCCTGGCAACCAGGCTGAGACCAGAGCACGCCTCGGCCTGGCGCAAGACGCGATCGTGTTGATGTTCGCTGGCCGGGTACAGCCGCTGAAGGCGCCTGACGTGCTGCTGCACGCCGCCGCCAGGCTGCTTGCCGACCACCCGTGGCTCGCTGACCGGCTCGTGGTGGCTTTCGTCGGCGGGCCGAGCGGCACCGGGCGGGCCGACCCGGATAGCCTCACCGAGCTCGCCGGCGCACTCGGGATCGCTTCGAATGTCAGGCTCGAGCCGCCCTGCCCGCAAGCCGACCTGGCGCAGTGGTACCAGGCGGCGAGCCTGGTAGTCGTTCCGTCGTACTCGGAGTCGTTCGGCCTGGTCGCCGTCGAGGCCCAGGCGTGCGGCACGCCCGTGGTAGCGGCGGCGCGTCGGCGGCCTGCGTACAGCCGTGCGTGACGGCAACTCCGGCGTGCTGATCGACGGGCACGATCCGGCGCGTTACGCCGAGGCGATCTGGCGGCTGATCTCCAGCCCGGACGAGCTGGCCAGGCTGGCGCGCGGAGCCAGGCAGCACGCGTCCACCTTCGGCTGGTCGGTCACCGTCGACCGGCTGCTCGACGTGTACGGTGCTGCCATGAACGAGGTCTCCAAGGTCAGCAAGGTCGACGAGTTCACCGCCTCGGTGGACGCGTGACGGAAGCCGCGCGGCGGCTGGGCGAGATCCTGACCGACCTCGGCGTCGGCTTCGAGTCGCCGCAGCCTGGCGCCTACCTGGTCAGGCTGGAGGGTCAGCACAAGCTGGTCACCATGACCTGGCTGATCGCGCAGTCCCACAGCCTGCACGCCGAGGCGTTCTTCTGCCGGCAGCCCGATGAGAACCACGCGGAGTTCTACCGGTTCCTGCTCGAGCGCGGCAGCCGCATGTTCGGCGTGCACTTCGCGCTCGATCCCGTCGGCGACGTCTACCTGGTAGGCCGGCTGCCGCTCGCCGCGATCACCTCCGACGAGATCGACCGGCTGCTCGGCTGCGTGCTCAGCTACTCCGATGAGAACTTCGACGCCGCCCTCATGATCGGCTTCGCCTCGTCAATCCGCCGGGAGTGGGACTGGCGGGTCAAGCGCGGCGAGAGCCTGGCCAACCTCCAGCCGATTCGCTCGCCTTACGAGCTAGCCCGAGCAGCGCCGGCGTGGCCACGTTCGAAGTCTTCGGCACGACCGCCGTCCTGCTGGTCACCGACCCGGCCGCGCTCGCCAGCGCGAGATCCATTGCCGACGCCGAGCTAGCGGCCGTTGACGAGGCGTGCAGCAGGTTCAGGCCCGACTCAGAGCTTTCCAGGCTGAACGCTTGCCCAGGCCTGCACCCGGATTAGCTGGCTGCTCACCGAGCTAATCGCGCAGGCGCTGCGGGCGGCGGAGTTGACCAACGGGGAGGTCGACCCCACGGTGGCCAGCGCGCTGGCCGCCGCCGGCTACGACCGCGACTTCGCCGAGCTCACCGAGTGCAAGCCGGCCCCCTCCAGCAAGCCCGGTGCCGTCCCCGGCTGGCGTCACGTACTCCTTGACCGCCCAACGTGCCAGGTAGAGCTCGCCCGCGGGGCCGCGCTCGACCTCGGCGCCACCGCCAAAGCCTGGGCCGCTGACCGCTGCGCGGCTCAGCTCGCAGCCCGCCTCGGCGTCGGCGTCCTGGTCAGCCTTGGCGGCGACCTCGCGGTCGCCGGGCGGGGGCCTGACGACGGCTGGCAGGTCAGAGTGACCGACGACCACGCCGCGCCGCCCTCCGCGCCTGGCCAGACGGTCACGATCCGCTCTGGCGGCCTGGCAACCTCAAGCACGACGGTCCGCGCCTGGAATGCCGGCGGCATGCGAATGCACCACATCATCGACCCGCGCACCGGCCAGCCGGCGAGATCCTGCTGGCGCACGGTCAGCGTGGCCGCCGCGACCTGCGCCGACGCTAACATCGCCGAGCACCGCGTCGATCATCAAAGGCGAGCCCGCCATTCCCTGGCTTACCGACCAGGGCCTCCCCGCGAGGCTAGTCACCCACGACGGCGCAGTCACGGTCACGCCCGGCTGGCCCGCCGAAAGCTAGCCGTCTCGGGAGCCTTTCGCGACCACAGGCACCACAGGCATCACGGGTCACCGAGTACGGCCGCCCGCCCTCGTCACCAGGACCTTCGTGCCATCGTTGCGACATCGGTGCGGCTCTTTGGGAGTGATGCTTCTCGCAGGAGGGATAACGGGATCCTGTAGGAGGGTTTCCGCATCTAGGAGAGTTGACCGGACTATACGACGACAACCCTCCTACATGCGACAACGCTCCTTCAGGAACCCGGAAACCCTCCCCGGTAACGACGAACTCCTGGACCCGGCAACTCTCCTACCAGGACGACAACCCTCCCGGAAACGGCAAAAACCCAGCTGGCTGACGTCACAGAGCCTCACCCAGGTGACATCGCCGGGCTGCTGCGGGCCGCGCGGGCCTGCTGCGGGCCTGCCGCGCTGGTCGCGGTCACGGGGTGCAACTGAAATGGGGGCGCTGGGCCAACCTGACATGTCCGACAGGCCGTTTCTGAGATGATTGCCTGTCGGACGGCTGGCGGGCGCGAGGAAGGCGGAGACGATGCGGCGGCGGGCAGCGCGGCAGAAGACGGCGCGACGTGCGTCGATCATGCTCACGATGGCGGCGGCCATAGCAGGGCTGCTGGCAACTGGCGTGGTCGTCGCGGCCTCGGTCACGTGGACCACGTCTCAGAAGACGGCGCCCGCGGCGGATGCGGCTGGTGCCGCATCGCGCGGCGGGCGCCCGGCTGCCGGGGGCAGCCGGCCGCGGGCCAGCCAGGCACCGGAATCCCGGCAGGCACCGGAGTCCCCGTAGGCGCTCAGCACAACTCCGGCACGGCGTCGACGCGCGCCTCGCGCATCACCATCGCGCCGGCCGCTGCCATCAAGTCGCAGGCGGTCTGCTCCGCTGGTCCAAGCGGGCAGGTGACGAACTGCCCCGGGCCGGTGCCTGCGGCCGAGCTTCCCGCTCGGGCGACGGACGACACGCCGCTGACCAGCCCGGTATCCGACATCGCGGCGCTGGTCGACACCAGGACCTGGACGACCGGCGGCGGCAACACCTTCCCTGGCGCTGACGTCCCGTTCGGCATGGTGCAGTGGTCGCCGGACACGATGCCGCACCGCGCTGACGGCGGCGGCTACACCTTCGGGGATCGTGAGCTCGGCGGCTACAGCCTGACCCATGTGTCCGGTCCTGGCTGCCGCGCCGCCGGGGATATCCCGATCCTGCCGATGACCGGGCCGCTTCCGGCTGGCAACCCGAGCGACGCGACGACCTCGTTCACCAACTCGAGCGAGACCGCGCAGGCGGGGTTTTACAAGGCCATCAGCAACATGCCGCGGACGATCACCTCTAGCTTCACCGCGACGCCGCACGCCGCGATCGCGAGCTTCACCTTCCCCAAGGCCCCTAACTCCGACTTCCTGATCAAGCTGCGCGACAGCCAGGAGGCCGATATCGGCACCCACGCCACGGTCGTCGGCGACGACGAGATCGCCGGCAGCGAGACCAGCGGCGGCTTCTGCAACGAACTCAGCGGCAAGGTCGGGCCGCAGCAGTACACGATCTACTTCGATATCAAGTTCAGCCGGCCATTCAAATCGGCGAAGATCATCAGCGAGAAGGGGCAGTCCAACCCGAACTCGGTATTCGTCAGCTACAACACCACCGCCAATCAGGTCGTGCTCGCCAAGGTCGGCATCTCCTACGTGAAATGGCAGGACGCCAGGCTGAACTGGCAGACCGAGATCCCTGACTGGAATCTGGCTGGCGTCAAGACCAGCGCGCAGGCCTCCTGGAACTCCCTGCTCAGCAGGATCAAGGTCTCGGGCGGCAGCGTCGCGAAGACGCAGGAGTTCTACAGCCTGCTGTACAAGGACTTCCTGCAGCCGAACATCATCAGCGACGTGAACGGCGCTTACCTTGGCTCCAACCAGAAAGTGCATACGCTGGCCGCCGGGCAGCACGACGAGTACGGGATGTTCTCGGGCTGGGACACGTACCACTCGCTTGCCCAGTTGCAGGCCATGCTCGACCCGGATGCCGCCAGCGACATGGCGCAGTCGCTGGTCAACCAGTACTCGCAAAATGGCATTCTGCCCCAGTGGGATTATCTCAGCCTCGACAACTTCGCGCAGATCGGCGACCCCGCCGACGCGGTCATCGCCGACTTCTACGCCTTCGGCGCCACGGGCTTCCAGACGGGCACCGCGCTGACGCAGATGGTGCACCAGGCCAACACGACGAACAAGGTGCGGCCAGGCACGAGAATCGAGGCCAAGTACGGCTACCTGCCGCAGGACGCGGGGTATGGCTGCTGCGACCTGCGGGACTACGTCTCCGCGCTGCTCGAGTACGACACCGCTGACTTCGCGCTGTCGCAGTACGCGACGGCGCTCGGCGACGGCCAGGACGCGAGGCTGCTGCGCAACCGGGCGAATAACTGGACCCACGTCTTCGATTTCGCCAACCACCTGCTGACGACGAAGTTCAAGAATGGCTCGTTCGCACCTGGAGTCGGGCCCGCCGCGACCACGCGTTATCTCGAAGGCACGGCCTATCAGTACCTGTGGGACGTGCCTAACAACTACGGCGGCCTCTTCGCGAAACTGGGCGGCAACCGCAAGGTCGGGCCGATGCTGGCTAAGTACCTGTCCGAGCCGAACGGCCGGGGCCTGCACGCTTACCTCGCGAACGAGTTTGACCTGGGTGAGCAGTTCGCGCCGGACTACGCTGCCTTCCCGTCGGAGACGCAGAGCGTCGTCAACAACCTCAGGCGGAATCTGTACCTGCCGGGGCCAAGCGGCCTGACCAACAACGACGACCTCGGGTCAGAGAGCTCGCAGTACGTCTGGGAAATGCTCGGCCTGTACCCGGAGAATCCGGGCAGCGGCACCCTGGTGTTCGCCAGTCCAGGCTTCTCCCAGGCGGTCATCTCGCTGCCTTCGGGCAACGTGATCACGATCAGCGCGCCTGGCGCCTCTGGCAGCAAGTTCTACGTGCGGTCGCTGCGGCTTAACGGCGCCGCCTACAGCAAGCTGTACGTGCCGTTCAGCTTGCTGGCCAAGGGGGCGACGCTCGACTGGACGCTCGGCAGCAAGCCAGCGTCCTGGGGCAGCGCCAAGGCCGATGTGCCGCCCTCGTACGGGATAGTGAAGTAACACACGGCTGGAGGAGGCTGCGATGGGACCGCTGGACGGCGTCCGGGTCATCGAGATCGCCAGCCTGGCGCCCGCGCCATTCGGCTGCATGATCTTGTCCGATCTCGGCGCCGACGTGCTCCGGGTCGAGCGCCCGGCGAGCTGCGCGCCAGGCTTGCCTGAGCCTGTCGACCCGCTCACGAGGGGACGCCGGTCGATCGGGCTGAACCTCAAGGACCCGGCGGGCGTGGAGCTGCTGCTCAGGCTGACCGAGCCGGCGGACGTGCTGGTCGAGGGCTTCAGGCCCGGAGTCACCGAGCGGCTCGGATTCGGTCCCGAGGTGTGCGCGCTGCGCAATCCCCGGCTGATCTACGCCAGGATGACCGGCTGGGGCCAGGACGGGACCCTGGCCCAGACCGCCGGCCACGACATCGACTACATCGGCATCTCGGGCGCGTTGTACCCGATCGGCCGGGCGGGCGAGCGGCCGGTACCGCCGCTGAACCTCGTCGGAGATTTCGGCGGCGGCGGGATGCTGCTGGCCATTGGCGTTCTGGCGGCCCTCGTCGAGCGGGGACGATCCGGCACCGGCCAGGTAGTTGACGCGGCTATGGTCGACGGTTCGGCGTTGCTGACCTCGTTCATCTATGGTCTTAGGGCTCGTGGCGCGTGGCGGGATGAGCGCGGCGTGAACCTGCTTGACGGCGGCGCGCCGTTCTATGACACCTATGCGACCGCCGACGGCAAGCATGTCGCGGTCGGAGCGCTCGAACCGCAGTTCTATGCCGCGCTGCTCACCGGGCTCGGCCTGACCGATGCCGCACTGCCTGCGCAAATGGATCTGAGCGGGTGGCCGGTGCTTCGCGCCAGGTTCGCCGAGGTCTTCGCGCGGCGCACCAGGGACGAGTGGGCGGAGGTGTTCGCGGGAACTGACGCGTGCGTGGCGCCCGTGCTTTCGCCGGCGGAGGCCGCGTCGCACCCGCACAACGTGGCCCGGGGGGTCTTCACCGAGGTCGGCGGCCTGACCCAGCCGGCGCCCGCACCGAGGTTCGGCCGGAGCCCGGCGGGCCAGCCGAGGGCGCCGCGCCGGCCGGGGGCTGATACCGACGCGGTGCTCGGCGCTGGTGACGAGGCCGACGGCAGCGGGCTCGGCCTGAGCCAGGAGGAGATCTCCGACCTTCGGGCGCGGCGGGTCGTGGCCTGAGCTCACCGCCTCAGCCCGCCTCGCAGCCGGAACTTCCGCTCGCCGGAGCGGCGACAGGATCGGGCCGGGCCAAGCGTGCCGGAGAGGGCGGGCGGGGACGGGAAATCCTCCGGCTGGCCGTTCCGGCGTTCGGGGCGCTCGTCGCCGAGCCGCTCTTCCTGCTCGCAGACTCGGCGATCGTCGGGCGGCTCGGCACCACGCCGCTCGGCGGTCTCGGAGTTGCCGCGCAAGCGCTGTCCACGCTGGTCAACATCTCGATCTTCCTCGCCTACGGCACGACCGCGGCGGTAGCCAGGCAGCTTGGCGCCGGCAACCGGCAGGCCGCGATTCGCCAGGGTATCGACGGGATCTGGCTGGCGGGCGGGATCGGCATCGTGGTGATCGCTGCCGGGATACCGCTCGCCGGGCTCATCGCGAGCGCGTTCGGCGCGACTCCGGCGGTCACCGGCGAGGCCGTCACCTACTTGCGGATCAGCCTGCTCGGCGCGCCCGCGATGCTCGCTGTGCTGGCTGGCACCGGGATCTTGCGCGGCCTGCAGGACACGGCGACGCCGCTGATCGTCGCGGTCGGGGCGAATGTCGCCAACGTGATCTTGAACGCGACCTTCGTGCTCGGGCTCCACTGGGGGATCGCGGGCTCGGCCTGGGGCACGGTCATCGCGCAGAACTGCTCGGCTGTCGCGTACCTGACGATGGTCGGGCTCGGAGCCCGGCGGGCCGGAGTGGGTTTCGGCATCGACCTGGCCGGGGTCCGGGCCGCCGCGCGAGCCGGGGGCGCGCTGGTGATCAGGACGCTGGCGTTGCAGGCGGTACTGGTCGCGGCGACGGCGATCGCCGCCCGGCAAGGCGATGTAGCGATCGCCGCGCATCAGGTCGCGTTCCGGCTGTGGAACCTGCTCGCCCTCGCGCTCGACGCCATCGCGATCGCGGGCCAGGCGATCACCGGCAAGTACCTGGGCGCCGGTGACATCGCCGGGGCGAGGGCCGCGGTCAGGGTGATGATCCGCTGGGGAGCGGGCTGCGGCGCCGGGTTCGGGCTGGTCGTGCTCGCAGCCCGGCCATGGTTGCCCGGATTGTTCGCGGCCTCGCCGCCGGTCGCGCACCTGCTGCTCATCGTGCTGTTCGTGGTGGCGGCTGAGCAGCCGGTAGCCGGGGTGGTCTTCGTGCTCGACGGCGTGCTGATCGGGGCGGGCGATCAGGACTACCTGGCGATCGCCGGACTGCTCAGCACGGCGGTGTTCGCGGTGGCCGCGGTCCTCGACGTGCTGGCCGGCGGCGGATTGCCCGGTCTCTGGCTGGCGATCTCCGCGTGGCTGGCCGCCAGGTTCGTGACGCTGACGTGGCGGGCGCACGGCAGCCGGTGGCTGGTCACCGGCGCCATCAGGCGCTGACCGGCGGGCTAGAAGACCCTGACCCTGGTCGGAATCACCCTGATCACGTGCGGGTAATCCCCGGCGAACTGATCGAACGTCCAGCCAAACGCGTCGACCTGTGCCTGGTACTTCGCCACGTAGCCGGCGACCTGGGCCGGCGGCGGACCTGCCTCGTCGATCCTGGCGGTGCCCTCGAATGTGACGATGCCGCCACCTGAGCCGTCGCTGTCCAGGTTCAGGCTGACGTGCGGATTGGCCTTGACATTCGGCGTCTTCGGCCCGGTCTTCGACCCGTAGATCAGGAACTCGCTGCCGTCCCACAGGAACCACACCGCGCTCGACTGCGGCTGACCGGACTTGTTCACCGTCGTGAGCCAGATGACCTGGTCTGTCATGAGCCGGTCCGCGGCCTTGGCGTGGGCGGGCTTGCTGGGGTCGAGAATCATGTTCGCTGCTCCTGGGAGTTAGCTAACGGCTTCGGTGAGCACTGGATTCGGCAGCCGGTGCCCATTACTATCCTGCTCTCGTTATATTGCTATTTCGCCGCGCTCGCCCGCGGCGTGCCGGGGTGAGGGGCGAACTTTGTCCGCCGTACCTTTGATCTTTACCAGTGGCTGGGCCAGCGGCATCAACTCCTACGCGGTGGTGCTCCTGCTCGGCCTGCTCGGCAGGTACGCGCACTCCGCGGGCGTGCCGCCGACCCTGGAGCGCACCGACGTGCTCATCGTCGCCGGAGTACTGTTCCTCGGCCAGTTCGTAGTCGGCAAGATCCCCTACGTCGACTCGGTCTGGGACGCGCTGCACACGGCGATCAGGCCGGTCATGGGCGCGGCGATCGGCGCGCTCATGGCGGGCCACGCGCATACGCTGCCGCAAGCGGCCGCGGCGGCCATCGGCGGCGGCGCGGCGCTGGCGACCCATCTGGTCAAGACTGGCGTCAGGCTGGGCGTCAATACCAGCCCTGAGCCGGTCAGCAATGTCATTGCCAGCCTCCTCGAAGACCTGACCGTGGGCGGCATGATCGTATTCGCGCTGCTGCACCCGCTGCCTGCGGCGATCATCGCCGCCGCGCTGCTAGTGATCGGCGCGATCATCGTCATCATGCTGGCCAAGCGCATCCGCCGGGCCTGGCGCCGTCGGCGCGAGCGCCGCTCGCAGCGCCAGGCCGGCCGCGCGGCGGGGGTCACCGCATAGCATCAGGGCGTGACCGGTACGAGGAAGTGCGAGCAGTGCGGGACCGCGTTCGCGCCGCGCCGCGAGCACGCTCGGTTCTGCTCGGCTAGCTGCCGGATCGCGTGGAATACCGTGGCCCTGGGAGAGCGCGGCGAGCGCACGGCCGAGATGAACGCGCTGGCCTGGTCGATCACCGCGATGCGGGAGGCCACCGAGCGGCTTTCGAAGGTGCGGGCGCGGGCCCGGGACAGCTCCAAGGCGTTCGCGGTGGTTGGCGAGGCTGTCTGGTGGGTCACGATCGTGGACGCGACGATGGTCAGGTACCACGCGGACACCTACGATCAGGTACTCGACTCACGCGCCGCCGACGAGCGTGAGCTCATCGAGCAGACGCTGGGTGGCCTGCGCTTCGTCAGGAATCAGATGAGCCAGGAGACTGGTCACGCAGGTCACGCCGCCTTCATAGGCGTGGGCGAAGCGGACGGGGGTCCGGTGACTGACTGGGCGTGGCAGCCGATGCCCGAGCCCGCTGCTGACACCGGCGCCGCCAACGTCTCCTGGGAACTGGCACGCTACCGGGCGTATCAGTCCCAGCTCGCGAGTCACACCGTCGGAGAATGCTTCGACCGGGTGGTGGCGTTCCTCGAGCTGGCGACCGCTGCGTCATGATAGCCAGATGATTGATCTGATCCTCCGCAACGCCCGGCTCGCAGGCACCGAGCAGCTCTGCGACCTCGGCGTCGATGGCAGGACGCTCGTCAGCGTCGCCGCTGGTGACGCTGCCGCGCAGACCATTGATCTCGCGGGGCGTCTCGTCACGCCGCCGCTCGTCGAACCCCACATCCACCTCGACGCGGTGCTGACCGTCGGCCAGCCAAGGCCGAACACTTCAGGCTCGCTATTCGAGGGCATCGCGGTCTGGGCCGAGCGGGCGCCCCAGCTCAGCTACTCAGATGTCCAGTCACGGGTCAGGCAGATCCTGCGCTGGCAGCTCGCCTGCGGGGTGCAGCATGTCCGCAGTCACGTGGACGTGTGCGACCCGGAATTGCGCGCCCTGCGCGCGCTCATCGACCTGCGCGAAGAGACCCGCGGGCTGATCGATCTGCAGCTGGTGGCTTTCCCCCAGCTGGGAATCCTGGGCTTTGACGGCGGCATGGACCTGATGCGCAAGGCCGTCGAGCTGGGCGCCGATGTGGTCGGCGGCATCCCGCACTACGAGCTGACCCGCGAGGACGGCGTCGAGTCGGTGAAGTTCGCGATCGCGCTGGCCGACGAGCATGGCCTCGCAGTGGACATCCACTGTGACGAAACCGACGATGACCACTCCCGCTTCGTCGAGGTGATGGCCGCCGAGACGATCAGGCGCGGCATGTCGGGCCGGGTGACCGCGAGCCACACCACGGCCATGCACTCGTACAACAACGCCTATGCCTACCGGCTCATCAGCAACATCGCGAGGGCCGGCCTGCACATGATCACGAACCCGCTGGACAACTCCGTGCTCCAGGGCCGGTTCGACACCGGTCCCATCAGGCGCGGCCATACGCGCGTCAAGCAGCTCATGGAAGCCGGTGTGAACGTCAGCATCGGGCACGACTCGGTGATGGACCCCTGGTATCCGCTCGGCTACGGTGACCCGTTGCAGGCGGCGTTCGTGCTCGTGCACCTGGGGCAGATGTCCGGGGACAGCGAGTTGCGCCAGCTCATCGACATGATCACGGTCAACCCGGCCGCCGCGCTCGGCGTGCCCGACTACGGATTGCGGATAGGCGGCCCGGCTGACCTCGTCGTTTTCGACGCGCCATCAGAAGCCGACGCGCTCCGCCTGGTCGCCCCGCGCACGCTGGTGCTGCGCGGCGGCAAGATCCTGGCGCAAGCGACCCCGGCCCAGCACACGGTCTTCTGGAACGGCACCGAAGAGGAAGTAACCTTCCTGCGCTCGTAGCCGGGGGACCCTGCCGCCGATGTGGCAGCGGCAGGGTCCCGCCGCGATGACCCGCCCGGTTACGTTGCCGGGACGGGGGCTGGCTCGTCGGGGATCAGCAAGGTTTCCTCGCGGCCGCTCTCACCCTGCAACCGGAAGAACACCGCGTACAGCAGCGCCGCCAGGACGAAGCCGACCTCGAACGTAATGTCGCCGAAGGCCGGGTGGTGCTTCGGCACGAGGCCGACGTACTCGGTCTGGTTCGCGAAGAAATAGATCGACAGGCCGGTCGCTATCGCCATCGCGGCGACGCCGCCCCACGGGTTGTGCTTGCGGTCGAACAGGAAGCCGTCCACCCGCTTGCCGCGCCGCAGGAACTGGTCGGCGAAGAAGACGCCGAGCCACGGCCCGATCCAGTACGAGATCACTAGCAGGAAGTTGTTGTACCGCGAGCCGGCGTCGTGCAGGCCGGACAGCGCCAGGAAGAAGCCGGCGACGCCGAAGACCAGGGCGACGATGGCGCGACGCAGCGCCAACGGCAGCTTGATGCCCATGGCCAGGAACGACATCGAGCCCGAGTACACGTTCAGCGCATTGGCGCAGATCGCGCCGAGCGCGATCGCCAGCAGCGTCACGTCGGCCAGGGGCGTGGGCAGGTGGCTGGTGAAGCCGGCCGTCGGGTTGTCTATGTACTTGCCGATGCTGGTGACCGTGGCGCTGGCGGCGCCGACAACCTCGAGCACGACGCAGGAGATGAAGACGCCAAGGCCAGCCCACAGGCCAGTGGCCCGGCGATCGGTGTCGCGCGGCAGGTAGCGGGTGTAGTCACTGGCGTACGGGTTCCAGCCCGCGGCATAGCCGAACGCCGCGCCGAAGGTGATCAGGAAGCCGCCAAGGCTGTTGTGCGCGGGGGCGCCAGTATTCGCCTTAGACAAGATCACCACGGAAGCGATCGCGAAGACGACTACGAGGAACGGGAACGACCAGCGCTCGAAGATGTGCACGAAGTTGTGGCCAAAGAAGGCCACGGCGATCTGCAGCACCACGATGATCACCAGGCACGCCGGCTTGGCCAGGCCGAGCAGCGCGTTCAGCGCGAACGCTCCGCTGACGCTGTTGACGGCGAACCAGCCGACGCCCGCGACAAGCGAGTTGACGCCGGCCGGGAAGATGTTGCCGAGGAATCCGAAGCCGATGCGCGACAGCACCATCTGCGGCACGCCGTGCAACGGCCCGCGCGCGGCGAGGAATCCCATGGAGAGCGAGCCGACCGCGCTGCCGAGCACGATCGCCAGCGTCGCCAGCCAGAATGACAGGCCGAAAAACCAGACCCCGATGATGCCGACGAAGACGGTCGCGAACTCCATGTTCGGCGACACCCAGGTCCAGAACTGCTGATAGGGCTTGCCGTGCCGGTCGCCGAGGGGGATGAACTCGGCGCCGCCAGGCTCCACGGCCGCCACCCGATCGCCATAGGTACCTTCGCGTACCTCAGCCTCGATGACAGCCGCCGACCCAGGACTCGTGTCAGTCACTTAACGTCTACCTTCCGTTAGCACACGTTCTTGCAGGTTAACCATGCAGCGTGAGTAACAGGGACGTCTAGTGCGCTAGCGGTCTTGTTTACCCGGAACCGGGCACAACGCAAACGCCGGCGCCGTGGGAAGAACGTGGCTCAGTGGCCCACGGCGAGTTCGACAATGCGGACGATGACCATGACGAAGGCGATGCCCAGGTAAGCCCACATCGCCAGCATGCCGACGCGCCTGGCGCCCGACATGCGGACAGGGGCGAGCACTGCGAGCGCCGGCATCCGCCAGTTCTCCTTGGCCTTGCGGTCAAGCACAGGCGCGGCTTCCGCCGCCACGGCCTGGCCGGTCAGCCGTCGGCGCCAGCCGCGAGCCGCGAAGAAGGCACCGGCCACCACGCCGGCCGCGGCCGCCGCCACGAGAATCGTCATGACCTGGCCAGAGGACACCGAGCCGAACAGTACCGAGACCATCAAGATCGCCGAGAGCACAACCAGAACGCCGACCACCGTCACGCCGAGCGCGTTGGTGACCTTGCCGTTCACCCAGGGGCCGAGCACTTCCTTGTCGTTGCACAGCAGCAGCAGGAAGACGGTCGCGCTGGGAAGCAGCACGCCGGCCAGCACCTGCACGCCGACAGTGAGCAGGCCAAGCGGCGAGCCGGGAATCAGCACCACGGCGGCCGCCACCGCGATCAGTGCCGCGTACATGCCGTAGAAACCCTTCGCCTGCTTGACGCCTTTGTGCAGCGAGTGCTTGAGGCCAAGCACGTCACCGATCGCGTAAGCGGTCGAGAGCGAGACGGCGAACGCGCCGATCATCGACGCATCGAGCAGCGCGACCGCGAAGATCGCACCGGCCGCGTGACCGGCGTACGCCGCGAGCCCGGCCGCGAGCCCGGCCGAGTCAGTAAACTGGCCATGCCGCACGCCGGCGAACGCAGCCGCGGTCGCTCCCATGAGCGCGCCGCCGCCGATCACGACGATCACGATTCCGATCCACAGATCGGCCTTCTCGTACCGCATGAACCTCGGCGTGATCCGCTTGTCGATGACGTAGGACTGCTGGAAGAACAGCTGCCAGGGCGCGACGGTCGTGCCGACGATGCCGATCACCAGCAGCATCACCGTGCCCAGCTGTCCGGAGCCACCGGGGAGGGACGGCACGACGAATCCGCTGATCATCTGGCCAGCCGGCGGATGGGCGATCACGTAGAGCGGGATCAGCAGCAGCGACCCGACGCAGAAGATCATCGCCATCCGCTCGAACCGGCGGAGGCTGCCGGTCGAGGCGGCCAGCACGATGACCAGGCCAGCCAAGATGACCGCCACCACCTTGGGAACCCCGAGGTAGCTCGCGGCCAGCGCGACGCCGATGAACTCGGTGATAATCGTCAGCGAGTTGAGCAAGAACAAGTTGATGACGCTGAACGCTCCCCAGAAACGGCCGAAGCGCTCGAGCAGCAGCTTGGCGTAGCCCACCCCGGTGACCGCACCAAGGCGCAGCACCATCTCCTGGTTGACGTACAAGACGGGGATCAGGAGCAGGAAAGTCCACAGCAGCTTGGTGCCGTACGACTGGCCGGCCTGGCCGTAGGTCGAGAAAGCGCCGGCGTCGTTGTCGCCGCACATGACGATGAGGCCAGGACCGACGATCGCCAGGAGCGTCTTGAGCTTGGCCGATGCCGACATGCGAGCGCCGGTGTCATCGGCCCCGATAGTGCCGAACGCACCCTTGATGTCGCCGACGTGAGCGGAGTCGAGGGCGGCGCCGCGACTGGGCGCCGCAAGGCTCGAAGTTGTCGTGGTCATGACGAAAGACCCCTCTCACCTGCCACGATGCAGGCTCAGAGGGCACGCGATCAGCGCCGCCTACGGCGGCTTGCCGAGCTAGGAGAACGGGGGTTTAGGCGACCCACCTGGGATAGCTGGCGAAGCGGCGCGAGCACGTACCCGGAACGGGCATACAGAACTGCGGATGGGGCCAGTTCCGGCCCGGTCTATCGTGTTCCACGACTCGCCTCCCTTCGCTCCTGCGCTTGGCCACCAGTAACCGCCCGCGCGGTACCGGCTTCAACAGCCAGGCAGTACATCAACACCAGCCGGGAGGCGGCGCACCCCAAGATCAGGGGCAGGCACCTCTCTCGTTAGAGCTTTGGCACTCCACGGCGTAGCGCGACTTGTGCTTCCGTCCGCATGCGCAGCCACTTGGCCTCACCCCTTAGGCCGGGGAGAGGTGTCCTGATCCGGAGCGTCTCTCGACGGTTGGGATCAGTGGCCTGTGTCCGTGAAGACGCCTCACCGAACGAGGTGTCCTTGTCAACCACTATCGAGCATGCCTGATCCAGCGGATAAAAGTCAATTCGGGGAATGCTTGGCACATTATTCAGCCGCCGCCAAGCTGGACCGCCTTCACGATGAGCAGCAGCACGGAAACCGCGAGGTAGCCGCGCAGGAGGAGCATGCCGAGCTTGGTGCCGGGCGACCACTCCACCGGCTTGAGCAGCGCCAGTGGCGGCATCCGCCAATTCGCGCGTTCAACCGGGGTCAGCCGGTCAGACGCGACTCGCGCCGCCTGGCGCGGCGACCCCGCCGAGGCTCCCGCCGCGCCCCGGCGTGCGGCCGGCCGCCTGAGCCAGCCGAATGCCAGCAGCGAGCCCGCGACCAATGCGCCCGCGAGCCAGCCCGCCACCGCCGCCGCACTGACCGAGCTGAACAGCGTCGTGACGACCAGCGTGCCGGACAGCAGCAAAAGCAGGCCGACAATAAGCCCGGCGACTGCGTTCAGCCAAGGTTTGTTTGTCCATGGGCCGAGCACTTCGGTGTCATTGCACAACAACAGCAAGAACACGCTGGCGCTGGGCAGCAGCACTCCCGCGAGTGCCTGCACCGCCGTGGTGAGGAGGCCGAGCGGCGCTCCCGGGATCAGCACGATCGCCGCCGCGAGTACGACGATCGCGGTGTAACTGACGTAGAAGGCCTTGGCATCGCGGAACTTGCGGTGCAGGGAATGCCGCAGGCTGAACACGTCGCCGAAGGCGTAGCTCGTGGACAGGGTCACGGCCGCCGCGCCGATGATGCTGGCGTCGAGCAGCACGAGCGCGAACACCGCGCCAAGGAAGTCGCTCTTGCCCCTGAAGGCGTCGGCCACGCCGAGCGCGTTGGTGAAGTGCCCGATCAGGTGGGTACCGGCCGCCGCGTACACGGTGGCGACCAGGATCACCGACGCGCCGCCCACGACGACGAGCGAGCCGAGGAAGGTATCCGCTCGCTCATAGCCGATGAAGCGGGGCGTGATCCGCTTGTCGATCACGTTCGACTGCTGAAAGAAAAGCTGCCACGGCGCGACTGTGGTCCCGACGATCGCGATGATCAGCAGGACCGCGTCCGAGCTGACACCACCCGAAATACCAGGCACGACGAAGCCATGAGCGATGGCGCCCGCATGCGGGTGCACGAAAAAAATCAGCGGCAAGAACAAGACGAGGCTGGCGCCGATAAAGACGAACATCGCCCGTTCCCACCGCCGGAAACTGCCACTCGCCGTAATCGCCACCAGTAGCGCCGCGGCGACCGGCACGGAAATGTACGGCGATACCCCGAAATAGCTCATCGCCAGCGAAATGCCAATGAATTCGGTAACTATCGTCAGGAAATTAAGGAGGAACAAATCCCCCACGCTGAACCAGCCCCAGAACCGGCCGAAGCGCTCGATGATCAGCCTGGCGTGGCCGACACCGGTCACGGCGCCGAGCCGTACCACCATCTCCTGATTCACGATCAGCACGGGAATGAGCAATAGGAGCACCCAGAGCAGGCTGTAGCCGTAGTTCTGCCCGGCCTGGGCGTAAGTCGAGACACCGCCGGCGTCGTTATCGCCGACCATCACGATCAGCCCCGGCCCGACGATGGCCAGGAAGGTGACGAGGCGCCGGCGCCAGCCGCCGCGATGTTCCTCCCCGGCCTTGATCCGGCCTAGCGCGCCCTCGATGTCGCCAAGGTGCGCCTCGTCGAGCACGGCCGACGGCTTCGACAGCGCCGGCGGTGACCTGATGCTCTCCCGCGCGGTGGAGCCCCGCCGTGCGGGCGGTTTCGTCATGCTCGCTTGCCCCGGCGGGAGTCGGGCGGCTCGGCTGCTTCCCTGCGCCGCCAGTCGTCGGGGAGCGTGACCTCAAGCACGTCGTCGACCGTGATCAGGCCGATCATCGCGGCGTTGTCGTCCACGACCGGGATCGTGATCAGGTTGTAGTCGCTCATCAGCACGGCCACGTCGACCACGTCGGTGTCCGCGCCCACCCGCACCGGGTCGTCGTCGCAGACCTCGGACAACCGGGCGCGGGCGTCGGACTGCAGCAACGACGCGAGCTTGACCACGCCGCACAGCCGGCCATGCTCGTCCAGCGCGTGCACGCTGGTCAGCGCTTCCGGCTGCAGGTTACGCGAGCCCGCCACGGCGGCTATGGCCTGCCGCACCTGAACGTTCTCGCCGACCGCGAGGAAATCCATGCCCATCAGGCCGCCCGCGCTGGTCGGGTTGTAGCCCATCAGGGTCAGCACCTTGGCCCGCTGGCCCGGGGGCAAAAGGTCAAGCACCGGCTGCCGGCGCCGCTGCGGCAATTCTGAGATGGTGTCGGCCGCGTCGTCGGCCCGCATCCGGGCGATCACCTCGGCGATCTGCTGATCGGTACGCGCGCCGAGCAGCCTGGTGGCCAGATCCTCGTCAAGCTCTTCGAAGACATCGGCTTCGAGCTCGGGATCGGCGTGAACCTGGCCGAGAATCTCGGTTTCCTCAGCCTTGGACGCCTCTTCGAGCAGGTCAGCGATCTGCGCTGGCTTGAGCCTGCGGATCTTGGCGAAGGGACCGCGCAGCAGCGCGCTGCTCGCATGGCCAATCAGCGGCTCAAAATTCGCCCAGTCGTCGAACTGGCGGCTGTCGGCGCGGCCGGGCACGAACATCCGGAAGAGGCCAGGCGCCCGGCGGTGGGTGTCGACGCCCGCCAGCACCCAGTCCTCGCCCTGGCCGTGCAACTCGAGGTCGACCGCCTTGATCAGGTGCGCGGTCGGCACGTCGATCAGCCGGTGGCCGAGCACGTCGGCCCGCAGCAGCACTTCGCCGTCCCGCCGCTCGAACCGGCGCAGGTCCAGTTTGGCGCTTGTCAGCTTGAGCACCTCGCCATCGAAACCGCTCGCCTGCCCAAGCGGAACAAAGACGTCCCGGCCGCCCACGCTGGCCACCAGGCCTGTGACCAGGGGCGGATCGGCACCGCGCAGCCGGACGATGACGTCGGCGAGCCTGCCGATTGACTGGCCCCCGCGGTCAGTGATGGGGCGGCCGACCAGATCGGACAGATGCAAGATCCGCTCGCCAGTGGCTTCCGGCGTGGCCGCCGCCGGTGATGTGGTCATGTCAACGCAGCCTTTCTGCTCTGCCGCAGTACTACCCCGCCCGCCCTCCCTCAGCCGCCCCGCCTGTTCGGCGCGAGGCGGCTTCGGGAAGACTCATGCTGCCCGGGTTTCTGACCAGTAGGTTCACGATGGTATGAAGGCCACGTTCACAGATGCCAGGTGCGTCCGGGATACAGACGGAGCAGAGGAGTCGCAAACGTGGCGGCTGGTAAGGAAGTCGGGCTACCCGGCGGCCAAGACTACGTAGCCGAGAGCCTTGGCTACGCCATCAAGCGGCGCCTGCTCGGTCCCCCGCTGGTGAACGAGCAACTGGGCGAGGAGCGCCTGTCCAGGCCGCTGGCTCTTGGCGTGCTGGCTCCGGACGGTATCTCCTCGTCCGCCTACGGCACCGAGGAAATCCTGATCGAGCTGCTCAAGGGCGGCCTCGGCGTCGCGGCATTCGCGCTGATCCTGCCGCTGACCGGCGTGGTCTTGTTCGTCATGGTCCTGGTCGTGCTTTCCTACCGCGAAGTCGTGAAGGTCTACACCAGGGCCGGCGGCTCCTACGTGGTCGCGCGGGAAAACTTCGGGCCCAAGGTCGCTCAGGTCGCGGCGGTCGCGTTGCTGATCGACTACGTGGTCACCGTGGCCGTGCAGGTCGCCGCCGGAACCGCGGCCGTGGCCTCGGCGATCCCCGTGCTTGACCATCCCGACATCCTGAAGCTGATCTCCATCGGCGTCGTCCTGCTGATGCTCTACGGCAACTTGCGCGGCATCCGCGAGGCCGGGCGCACGTTCGCCGTGCCCGACGTACCTGTTCGCCAGCGTGATGATCGGTGTCATCATCGTCGGCCTGGCCAGGGAAATTTTCGGCGACCTGGGGCGCTGGCACGTGGCGCACGGCGCGGACGTCTGCGGCGCCGGCGTCACGCCGAACCACAACAGCCTCATCTCCTTCGGGCTGGTCTTCGTGCTGCTCCGCGCGTTCGCCAACGGCGGCTCGTCGCTGACCGGCATCGAGGCGGTGTCGAACGCGGTGAGCGCGTTCCGGCCGCCCGAGGGGCTGAACGCCCGCAAGGTGCTGGTCACCGAGGGCCTGATCCTGGGCACGCTGGTGGCCGGGGTTTCCTGGCTAGCGCACGTCACGCACGCCACGCCATACGTGTCTGGCGTGCCGACGGTGATCTCCCAGGAGGCGCAGGTCGTCTTCGGCACCTCGCTGTTCGGGCACATCGTCTTCATCGTGGTGCAGGCGGCGACCGCGCTGATCTTGTACACGGGCGGCAATACCAGTTTCAACGGCTTCCCGTTCCTGGCCAGCTTCGTCGCCGAGGACGCGTTCCTGCCCAGGTGGCTGACCAAGCGCGGGCACCGGCTGGTGTTCTCCAACGGGATCGTCGTGCTGGCCGTGCTGTCCTGCGCGCTCCTGGCCGTCGGCGGGCGCCAACGTCAACGCGCTGGTGCCGTTCTACGCGCTCGGCGTGTTCACCGCGTTTACGCTGGCCGGTTTCGGCATGGCCAAGTATCACCACGTGCACAGGGAGCGAGGCTGGCATCACAAGCTGGTGATCAACTTCTCCGCCGGCGTGACGTCGCTGGTCGTGGTCGTGATCTTCGCGGTGGTGAAGTTCGGTGAGGGCGCCTACCTTGTCCTGATCGTCTTCGCGGCCGGAGTTCCGCTGCTAATCAGGCTCAATAGGCAGTACCAGATGGAAGCCGAGGTGCTCGAGAACATCGGCGACCGCAGCGGCGGGCAGGTCACCCCGAGCGCGCCGACGTACTCGCGGCGCACGGTCTTCGTGTTCGTCGACGACTTCGACCTGGCGACGCTCGCGGGCCTGCGGTACGCGCGCAGCCTGCGGCCGACCAGCCTGCGCGCGGTGCACTTCGTGCTCGACAGCACACAGGCGGCCAGGCTCAGGCAGGACTGGCTGCGCGCCAACACCGGCGTCGTGCTCGACCTGATCGACTGCCCTGACCGGCGGCTGGCCAAGGCCGCGGCCGAGCTAGTGATGGGCGAGGCGCTGCTGCCCGGCGTCGGCGTCACAGCGGTCTTGCCGCGCCGCAGCTACACGCCCCTGCTCGGCCGGCTGCTGCACGACCGGACCGCCGACAAGATCGCCAGCGTGGTCAGCCAGATCCCGCACGCGGCGGCGACGATCGTGCCGTTCGACGTCCGGAGCAGGGTGGAGAGCCTGATCGCCAGGGAGCGCGACCAGGCAACCGCCACCGCAGTAACGGTAAGCCCCACGGCCGCCGGCACCGCGGCTGCCAGCACAGCCGGCGCCAGGGACGAGACGTCAGGCGTGGGCCCGCCAGACGCCCCGATGCCGCCTGAGCCGACTGCGGAGCCAATGCCCGGCCAGGACGGCTCGGACTACAACCGCCCGGCCCCGTCGACTGGAGCCACGCCGATCGGGCGGCTGCCTAAGCGCGGGCGGGCTACAGTCGAAGGCAGGGTGCACGCGATCGAGATCAGGCCGGTAGAGCGCAACACGGTGCTGGCCTGCGAGGTCGTGGACTCGACCGGCCAGCTGACCGCGATGTTCTACGGGAGGTCACACATTCCAGGGCTCGACCCAGGTGCCAAGGTGCGGCTGACCGGGCAGGTCGGAGCACGCGGCCGAGCGGTCGTCATGATCAATCCCGCCTACGAACTGATCTCTCCGGGAAAGGGTGAATCACCGCTCTGATGACCGAGCCGGGCCTGCCGAGCGCGGACGGACGCGGCCGCTGCGAGCAGCCCGCGCCCGGTAGCAAGGCAGTCACTCACGGCGGTCACGCGCACGGGGGTCACGCTCACGGCGGTCAGGCGCAAGGGGGCGGTGCCCATGAAGGCCATGCACACGGATCGCGCCTCACCCTGACCGGGCAGCACCGCAAGTCGCTGGTCATCGTGCTGTTCATCACCTTGGCGGTCGCTGTCGCCGAGGCGATCGGCGCGTGGGTAAGCGGCGCCCTGGTGCTCTTTGCCGACGCCGCCCACATGGCCGCCGACGTGGCGGGCATCGGGCTCTCGCTGCTGGCTGTCGTGTTCGCGACCCGGCCCGCCACGCCGAAACGCACCTTCGGGTACGCCAGGGCCGAGATCCTCGCTGCGATGACCAACGCCGTGGTCTTGTTCGGCATGTCGGCTTTTATTGTCGCTGAGGCGATAGATCGGCTGATCACTCCGACGACAGTCCAGTCGCCGCTGATTATCGCTTTCGGCGTGGCCGCTCTCGCGGCCAACGGGACCAGCCTCTACGTGCTTCGCCGGGGACAGTCCGAGAGCCTGAACATCAAGGGCGCGTTCCTTGAGGTGGCATCGGACGCGTTCGGGGCCGGGGCGGTCATCGTGACCGGCATTGTCGTCGCCGTAAGCGGCTTCGCGCGCGCCGACCCGATCGCGTCACTGCTCGTCGGCGCGCTGATCTTGCCGCGAACCTGGCGCTTGCTCGCTGACGCGATCGACGTCCTGCTCGAGGCCAGCCCGCGCGGTATCGACCTGAGCGAAGTGCGACGTCATCTGGTAGGCGTGCCCGGTGTCGCGGACATCCACGACCTGCACGCCTGGACCATCACCTCCGGGCTGCCGGTGATCTCGGTGCACGTGGTCGTGGAGCCGCGAGTCCTGGCCGACGGCAGCAGCGCGCGCATGCTCGACGTGCTGCAAGAGTGCCTCAGCGGCCACTTCGACGTCGAGCACTCAACGTTCCAGCTCGAACTCGCCGGCCACGCGGACCACGAGCAGCCCATGCACGAGTAGCCGCACTTCTGGGGCGCCGACGGCAGTGGACGGGCCTGGCAGGATTGGCTACTGACGAGTAGCATTTGCGCTAACGCGTCCTTAGGGGGCTGCCGTGAGCACCTATGACCATTACGTCACCGAGGTTCCTTCCGGCACCTGGGACATCGCCGCGACCGGATTCACCAGGTTCAACTGGGAGTACGACAACGGCCGGACCAGGCTGCTCGACCTTTACCAGCGCGGCAAGGACAAGCAGTGGGACGCGACCAAGCGGATCGACTGGGACATCCCGGTCAACCCGAACAACATCATGGATCAGGACGAGTCGCTCAGCCCGATCTACGGCTCGCGGCAATGGGGCCTGCTTAACCAGGGGCAGCGCGACGAGCTTGGCCTGCATCTGTCGTCCTGGCTGTTCAGCCAGTTCCTGCACGGCGAGCAGGGGGCACTGACCGTAGCGGCACGGATCGTGGAGACCGTGCCCGACATGGACTCGAAGTTCTACGCGGCGACTCAGGTGATGGACGAGGCGCGGCACGTCGAGCTGTACGCGAAATTCATCAAGGACAAGATCGGCGTCTATTACCCGATCAACGATGACCTCGCGAAACTGCTGTCCGAGGCGCTGGCCGACGGCCGCTGGGACTTTCCGTACCTGGGCATGCAGGTGCTGATCGAGGGCCTGGCGCTAGCCGCGTTCGGGGTGCACCGGGACATGTCCAAGAACCCGCTCGTCACCCAACTGCTCGCCTACGTCATGCAGGACGAGGCGCGGCATGTCGCGTTCGGCCGGCTCGCGCTGCGCGAGTACTACGCCGAGCTGACCGAGGCCGAGCGAGCCGAGCGCGAGGAATTCCTGATCGAGGGCTGCTACCTGATGAATAACAGGTTCCGCGCCCAGGAGGTCTGGGAACGGCTCGGCTTCGACGTCGCGGAGTGCATGGAGTTCACCGACAAGAGCCCGGTGCAGCAGGCGTTCAGGTCGCTGCTCTTCACCAGGATCGTGCCGTGCGTCAGGGACATCGGGCTGTGGGGACCCAAGGTCAGGCATGCGTTCGCTGACCTCGGCGTGCTGAGCGCGGCCGGACAGCGACCTCGAGACCCTCATGAAGGCCGACGAGGACCTGGCCGAGCAGATCGACCGGGACAAGGCTGCCGCAGCCGCCGAATTCGCGGTCAGGAAGACCGAAGTCGACGAGGCAATAGCCGCGGCAGCCTCCTGATCAGCCACCTCGCCCTGTACGCATAGTTACGGTCACCGCTCCACGGTCGGTACGCTGAGGCGTCGCGCTATCCCGAGTCCGACGTGTCTGACCGGTCGCGGGACAAGGGCGGTTACGGGCGGCCGAGCAGGGAGGCGGGCTGGTGAGCGAGCTGCGGGTTACGTTCTCTGGCCGTACTCTCCGGTTTGAGCCCGGGCAGGCCGTCCGGATCGGCCGCAGCCCGGAAAGCGACGTCGTGGTCTCTGACCCGATCGTCTCTCGCGACCACGCGCAGGTGCGCTGGCAGGACGATAGCTGGGTGCTTGATGACCTCGGCAAGGGACGCACCTTCGTCGGCGGTCTCACGGTCAGCTCCGTGACCGTGCACCAGCCCTTCGACGTGCATCTCGCCAGTCCGCTCGGGCCGGTACTGCGCATCGAGATTGCCGTGCCGAAGCAGGCGCAGGCGGCCGGAGAGGCCGCGAAGGCGGAGGAGGCGGCAGAGGCGGCAGAGGCGGAGGCGGAGGCGGTGCCGCAGCCGGCCGCCGTCAGCGCCAGCGGATTCGCGCAGACGGCTCTGGCCCATTTCCCCAGCGACGAGGTGACCGGGCACGCGGGTGCGGGCGCGGGCGCCGGCACCGAGCAGCACGCGAAGCCAAGCCGCGCCGAGCGGCGCAGCGGCGTGCGGCACTCGAGCGCCGTGCACCGCACCGGGCTGTGGCGCGGTGACATCTCGGCCAGCCACACCAGCCCCGTCTACATCCCGGCCCACCACGTCAGGCTGGAGTCCCCCGGCGGTGACTTCGCGACGGCGGTCCACATCCTGGTGCCGGTCCGCAGCTGGCTCAAGGACCCGGGCTGGAAGCAGGGCTCCCGGCTGCTCGTCATCGCCTACGGGCTGCTGCCGTCACTGTTCGTGGTCTTGTTCTCCAGTACGACCAACGTGAACGTGCCCGGCTGGGCCTACAGCCTGGCGATCGCGCCGCTCTGGTCGGTGGCCTTCTGGCTGCTGATCAGGCCGGGCCGCATCACCAGGCTGATCGCCTGGCTGGCGGTGTCCATCGTCGCAGCCGTGCTCATCTTGCTGCCGGTCCTCACGCTCCCGTGGGAGAACGCGCTCGACCAGACACTCAGCCTGCACAACGTGCTGCCCTGGATCTACGGCGTCGGCTTCGCCGAAGAGGTCACCAAGGCCCTGCCGATCCTGATCGCCGCCCTGCTGCTGCGCTGGGTCTGGAAGATCACGCTCGACGTGCGGGTCTGGATGTTCCTTGGCACGATCTCCGGGCTCGCCTTCGGCGTCAGGGAGTCCGTGCTCTACACCTCGAGTTACCTGATGCAGGGCAACCACAAGGCCGGCCTCGCGATCCCGCTGATCCTGAGCTTCGCCCAGCGGGTCTTCGTCGACGGCTTCCAGCACGCCGTCTGGGCCGGGATCGCCGCCTTCTTCATCGGCATGGGCGTGAACTACCGCAGGCGCCGCATCCCGCTGATCGTGTTCGGCATCACGCTGCCAGCGGTGCTGCACGGGCTGAACGACTGGAGCACGCAGCTCGCCTCGCACTGGCTCTGGATCGTGATGGAGGCCGTCTCCCTGCTGCTCTTCATCGGCTACACGATGTCCGCCGCGGCCATCGAGCGCCAGGTCAGGGACACTCCCCTGTTCCGGGGCGAGTCGATGATCATGGACAGGATCAAGGTGGATTCACGCGAAGGGTTACGATCGGCGGGTGACTGAGTCGCCAATGCCGGATTTCCCGCCAGGTTTTGAGTGGGGTGTCGCCACTTCCGCCTACCAGATCGAGGGTGCGGCCGCCGAGGACGGCCGCGGCGACTCGATCTGGGATACGTTCTGCCGGCAGCCTGGTGCCATCAGGGACGGCCACACGGGGGACGTCGCCGCCGATCACTATCACCGCTGGCAGCAAGACATCGGGCTGATGGCCGAGCTGGGCCTGACCGCCTACCGGTTCTCGATCGCGTGGCCGAGGATCCAGCCCACCGGCCAAGGCCCGGCCAATCAGCCTGGCCTCGACTTCTACGACCGACTTGCCGACGGACTGCTCGCGGCGGGCATCAGGCCGATGCCGACGCTGTACCACTGGGACCTGCCGCAGCCGCTCGAGGACAGCGGCGGCTGGCTGAACCGCGACACCGCGCTGCGGTTCGGCGACTACGCCGGCCTGGTCGCCGAGCGGCTCGCCGACCGGATCGGCACCTGGATCACGCTCAACGAGCCCTTCGTGGTCACCGCGTTCGGCTACGCGCTCGGCATTCACGCTCCCGGCAAGTCGATCATGCTCGACGCGCTCCCCACCGCGCACTACCAGTTGCTCGGCCACGGCCTCGCGAACGCGGCGCTGCGCGCCGCCGGAGCGCGCGAGGTCATGATCACCAACAACTACTCGCCGGCCTGGCCGGCCAGCTCGAGCGCCGCCGACATCAGCGCCGCCAGTGCCTATGACATCTTGCACAACCGGGTCTTCACCGACCCGATCCTGCTCGGCCGCTATCCCGACCTGTCCGCCTTCGGCGTCGGCGAAGCCGGGCTGCCCTGCGTCGCCGACGGCGACCTCAAGGTGATCTCCGCGCCGATCGACGGCCTCGGCGTGAATTACTACAACCCGACCAGGCTGTCCGCGCTCCCCGACTCGCCGCTGCCCTTCCAGATGCAGCCGATCCCCGGCTACCCGGTCACGGCGTTCGGCTGGCCGGTGATCCCGGCCGGCCTGAGCGAGCTCCTCGGCCTGCTGGGCGAGCGGTATCCCGGCACCCTCCCGCCCGTCTACATCACGGAGAATGGCTGCAGCCAGCACGACTCCGTCGCCGCGGACGGCACCGTGGCTGACCCGGGCCGGATCGAGTACCTGGACGGCCACCTTCGTGCCGTCCACGACGCGATCATGGCGGGGATCGACGTGCGGGGCTACTTCCAGTGGACGCTCACCGACAACTTCGAGTGGAGTGAGGGATACCACCAGCGGTTCGGCCTGATCTACCTTGACCAGGCGACGCAGCAGCGCACGCCCAAGGCATCCTTCACCTGGTACAAGGACCTGATTGCCAGCCAGCGCGCTGCTCACCGGCCGGCCAGCGGCTAGCCGCCGTCCAGGCCCTTGCCGACCTGAGCGCCAAGCTCAGGATGCACGTTGCGCCAGTACTCCACGACCCTGGCCTTCATGCCTGTGGTGACCTCAGGCGCGCTGGCGTGCGCGCAGATGTTCTCGACCAGGTGCTCCTTGTCGGTCTCGCTGAGCACGTGGTCCCACAGCGCCCGCGGCTGCCCGTAGTCGTCGTCCTGCGCGTGCGGCTGATAGGCGCTCCTGACTATCTCGCCGGCCACGTGGTAGCTCTCGCCGTCCCACAGGCTCGGGTCGGCGGCCGGGCCGCCCGCCGTGTTCGGCGCGTAGACCGGGTCGCCGGGGTTGCGGTACCGCATCGCGCCGTCCTTGTTGTAGGAGTGCACGGCCGCCTTGGGCGAGTTCACCGGCAACTGCAGGTAGTTGGTGCCGATCCGGTGCCGGTGCGTGTCCGGATAGGAGAACAGCCTGCCCTGCAGCATCTTGTCCGGCGACGGCCCGATGCCGGGCACGAAGTTCGCAGGCTCGAACGCCGCCTGCTCGATCTCGGCGAAATAGTTCTCCGGGTTCCGGTCCAGCGTGATCGTGCCGATCGTGATCGGCGGGTAATCCGCGTGCGGCCAGACCTTGGTCAGGTCGAACGGGTTGAACCGGTAGTCCGCGGCCTGCTCGAACGGCATGATCTGCACCTGGACCGTCCAGGACGGGTCGTCACCGCGAGCGATCGCCGCATGCAGGTCGCGGAGGTGGAAGTCGGCATCCTGCGCGGTCATGGCGGCCGCCTCGACCAGGCTGAAGTTCCTGATGCCCTGATTAGTCTTGAGGTGGTACTTGATCCAGAACTTCTCGCCGGCGGCGTTGTACCACAAGAAGGTATGGCTCCCGTACCCGTTCATGTGCCGCCACGAGTACGGCGTGCCCCGGTCGGACATCAGGAACGTGACCTGATGCGTCGACTCGGGCGAGAGCGTCCAGAAGTCCCACTGCATGTTGTTGTCGCGCGTGTGGGTGTCCGCCCGCCGCTTCTGGCTGTGGATGAAGTCCTGGAATTTCTGCGGGTCCCGGACGAAGAAGACCGGCGTGTTGTTGCCGACCAGGTCGTAGTTGCCCTCTTCGGTATAGAACTTGATCGCGAACCCGCGCGGGTCCCTGGCCGTGTCCGGGCTCCCGAGCTCACCTGCCACCGTGGAGAACCTGATCAGCAGGCTGGTCTTCGCGCCTCCGGCGAATAGCCCGGCCTTGGTGAAATCGCTCAGGTCCGCGGTCATCTCGAGCACGCCGTAGGCACCGCCGCCCTTGGCGTGCACGACCCGCTCGGGCACGCGTTCCCGGTTGAACTGCGCCATCTTCTGGATCAGGTAGTGGTCCTGTAGTAGCAGTGGACCCTCTGGGCCGACCGACTGCGAAAACTCGTCGCTAGGTGCCGGCATCCCCGTGTCTGTTGTCGTTATACGCCTATTTTCATTCATCTGCCCCGGTACTCCCCCCAGCGGTACAGCGCGATGTCCCTCAAATAGTTTCATGGAGTAGTAGTGTTGTCACTCACCGCATCCAGACCTCGCGGTCGCTACCCGAGCAGCCCAACGGGCGATTTATCCTGGAGAGGTCCGCCATACTTGCGTGCATGCCCGTGGAGTTCAACGCAGTGCCAGAACCTGACGACTTCGATCAGCAGCTTCGCGATCTCACTTCGGGACAGGCCGAGCCGCCCAAGTTCACTGAGCTATCAGCGGCGGAGCGGGCCCGCCGGATGTCCGGCCTGCCCCCAGCACAGCCAGGCCGCCTGAACTGGCGCAGCGCCCGCAAGGCCAGGCAGCTGCGCAAGCCGGTCGGCCCGCAGGACCCGCGGGGCCCGCAAGGCCCCCAGGCCCGCAAGCAGCCCGGACGCGGCGGAGCTGGATCAGCCAAACGCAGGAACCCCCAGTCGCGGCCGCCGAGCAGCCGGCGGCAGCGCCTGATAACCGCCGCTCGCACCGCGGGCATCCTGATCGGCTTCGTTGCCTTGCTGATCGGCCTGCACCTGCTTGGTTTCGGCCCGCAGTAGCAGACTGAGCCTATGCAGCGTCTCGAGCAGCAACTGGCGTTCGTCACCGAGGTCGGCCGTCTCAAGTCGGTGCTCAGGCAGACCGTGCTGGCCGATGCCGGACGTCAGGAGAACTCAGCGGAGCATTCCTGGCATCTGGCCATGATGGTGCTCGCGCTCGCCGAGCACGCGCCGCCAGGTACCGACCTGCCGAGGGTCACGGGCATGGTCCTGATCCACGACCTCGTCGAGATCGACGCCGGGGACCTGTTCGTGTTCGCCGATCAGAGCGAGCAGGACAAGCAGGACCTCGCCGAGCGAGCCGCGGCCGACCGGATCTTCGCCATCTTGCCGGCCGAGCAGGCAAGCGTGCTGCGCCAGCTCTGGGATGAATTCACCGAGCGCAGGACGACCGAAGCCCGCTTCGCCCGCGCCCTCGACCGGCTGCAGCCGATGCTGGAGAACTTCGCCGTGGGCGGCGGCACCTGGCAGCGCCACGGCATCACCGCCGACCAGGTGCTGTCGAAGGTTCAGCTGATAGAGGAAGGCTCGCCGAGCCTCGGCCACTACGCCCGCGACCTGGTCAGCCGGGCCGTGGCCATGGGGATCCTGGCTCCTGAGCGGGATCGCTAGCCGCACCGTGCTCAGGGAAAGGCTGTGCTCACGAAAAGAAGATGAGCTTTACGGCGGAAATTATCCCGATCACCACGATCACGATCCTCAGGGCGAGTGGGGGCAGGCGCCGGCCAACCTTGGCGCCGATGAGGCCGCCCGCTGCCGTGCCAACCGCGAGCACCGGTACCACTGACCAGGCGACGCCCGCGAAGATGACGAAGACGAGGGCGGCCGCGCCGTTCACGATCGTGACGAGGACGTTCTTCCCGGCGTTGACGCGCTGCAGGTCGTCGGTCCAGAAGATGCCGAGCAATCCCACGAGGATGACGCCCTGCGCCGCGCCAAAGTAGCCGCCATAGACTCCGGTGAGGAACACTCCGGCGGCAAGGATCACCCAGCCGTGGTCAGCTTGGTCTTCCGACCGGCGCGCGACCCAGGCCGACAGCCTGGGCTGAATCAGCACTAGCACGCAGCCGACGAGGATCAGCACCGGCACCACGAGCTTGAACACGCCGGCAGGCAGCGCGAGCAAAGCGACCGCCCCGGTCAGCGAGCCCGCCAGCGACGCCGCGCCGAGCCGCAGCAACCTGGAGCGCTGGCCCTGGAGTTCCTTGCGGTAGCCGATGGATGCGCTGATGTTGCCCGGGATCACCCCGATGTTGTTCGTCACATTGGCGACCACCGGCGGATAGCCGAAGGCCAGCAGCGTGGGAAAGGTGATCAGCGAACCGGAGCCCACGACAGCGTTGATGGCACCTGCCGCGACCGCCGCGGCGAAGATAGCGAGCGCCGCTACGCTACTCACGCAATCCTTGCCGCTCCTGACGCTGCCGGCAGGGCTCTGGCCGTCCAGCGGCCGGAGCGGCGTTCCACCGTCAGCGGGACGCCGAAACACTTCGACAGATTCCGCTCGGTGAAGACCTCGCTGATCTCCCCGGCCGCAAGCACCGTGCCTGAACGCATGAGGAGGGCGTGGCTCGTGCCCTCCGGCACCTCCTCGACGTGATGCGTCACCAGGATGAATACCGGTGCCCTCGGATCCTTGACCAGAGTCGCGATCCTGAGCAGGAGGTCCTCGCGGCCACCCAGATCCAGGCCAGCGGCCGGCTCGTCAAGCAGCAGCAGTTCCGGGTCGGCCATCAGGGAGCGGGCGATCTGTACCCGCTTGCGCTCACCTTCGGACAACGTGCCGAACCGGCGCCTGATCAGGTGAGCGCAGCCCATCGCGTCGAGCAACTCGACCGCCCTGGCCACGTCGTAGGAGTCGAAGTCCTCGGTGCTGCGGCCGATCGTGCCGTAGCCCGCGGTCATGACCAGGTCAATGACCTTCTCCCGGCGCGGCACCTGCTCGGCGACGGCGGCGCTCGCGAGACCCACCCTGCTGCGCAACTCGGTGAGGTCCGCGTCCGCGAGTGGCTCGCCGAGCACTTCGGCGCTGCCTTCCGTCGGCACGATCAGGCCGGATGCCACTTGCAGCAGCGTCGTCTTGCCCGCGCCATTCGGGCCGACGATGACCCAGCTCTCGTTGTCACGGACAGTCCAGCTGACGCCCCTGAGCAGCATCGACTGCTCTCGGCAAACCCCGACATCGCGCAGCCTCAGCACTTCGGCCGACATCAGCTTTTCCTCCTGGGCACCGTGGCAGTCAGTTGCGAACCTACGGCATGCGCGGCGCGCTCAGGTCAGGGGTCGCCAGCTAGCCTTGCGCATGCGGCGTCCAGGACGTGACCAGGTCCCCGGCTCCGCCAACTCCGCTGCCCAGGTCCGGCCAGCCGACGCCGAGGTCGATCACCGCGATCGCCGAGGTCGGGAACTCGATCGGCGTCGAGGTCAGCATCTCGGCCACCTCAGCGGCGGCAGGGTTGTGCCCCACGTACATGAGCCTGCGCACCCCCGCTCCGGTCTCGGCGAAGATCCCCAGCAGATCATTGGCGCTGGCTCCGTACAGTCGCTCGTCGGTGACCACGTCCGGCTTGCCGGGCAGCGCCTCGCTGACGTACTGCCAGGTCTGCCTGGCCCGCCTGGCCTTCGAGCAGAGCACGACGTCAGGCGCGAGTCCCCGGCTCGCCAGCCACTCACCGGCCGACTTCGCGTTCCTGCGGCCGCGCGGGCGCAGCGCCCGCTCGAAGTCCGGGCCGCCTGGCAACTCGCCCGCCTTGGCATGCCGCATGACGATGAGCTGTCGTACCGCCCCTTGCTGAGGTTGAGCCGCCATGCCACCCATCGTCACGCACGCGCGTCAATGAGCAAAGGCCGGCACGCGGTTCGTGCCGGCCTCGCTCACATGGTCCTAGGCCGTCGCGGTCCTGGTCGGCTCGCCACCATCGGCGGACGCCGCTGAGGCGGTCGCCGGCTCGCTGCCGGAGGCCGGCTCGGACGCCTTCGGCTCCTCATCGTCGCCGGGCGCCGGTGCGGCCGGGCCGTCCTGGCTCTCGGCATCGGAAGGAGCGATGCCAGTCGCCCGGCGCTTGGCGACGACAATGGACGCGACCACGATCGCCATCGCGCCGATCGCGACGCCGGCGCGCAGGCCCAAGTTGCCGGCGTACTTGACCACGCTGGTCGCGATCAGCAGCGAGACCAGGTTCATCACCTTGATCAGCGGGTTGATCGCCGGGCCGGCGGTGTCCTTGAACGGGTCGCCGACAGTGTCGCCGATGACCGTGGCCTCGTGGGCCGCTGAACCCTTGCCGCCGTGGATTCCGTCCTCGACGAGCTTCTTGGCGTTGTCCCAGGCGCCGCCGGAGTTGGCCAGGAACACGGCCATCAGCACGCCCGCCGCGATCGCGCCGGCCAGGAAGCTGCCGAGCGGCACGTACCCGAAGCCGAAACCGATCGCGATCGGAGTGAGGACGGCGAGCAGGCCCGGAGTGGCCAGCTCCCGCAGCGAGTCCCTGGTGCAGATGTCGACGACCCGACCGTACTCGGGCTTCTCGGTGTAGTCCATGATCCCCGGATGGGTCCTGAACTGCTCGCGGACCTCGAACACGACCCGGCCGGCCGCCCGGCCGACCGCCATGATCGCCAGGCCGGAGAAGTAGAACACGACGGCCGCGCCGAAGATCAGCCCGACGAGCGCGTTCGGCCGGTCGATCGACAGGCTGAAGGTACCGGCGGCACGCCCGAGCGCGCCCTCGACCGTGGTGCGGAACGCGCCGAACAGCGCGGTCGCGGCCAGGACGGCGGTCGCGATCGCGATGCCCTTGGTGATCGCCTTGGTGGTGTTGCCAACCGCGTCCAGCCTGGTCAGCACCTGCGCGGCTTCGCCTTGGACGTCGCCGCTCATCTCGGCGATGCCCTGGGCGTTGTCCGAGACCGGGCCGAAGGTGTCCATCGACACGATCACGCCGACGGTGGTCAGCAGGCCGGTGCCCGCCAGTGCGACCGCGAACAACGCGAGCGTGGCGTTGCCGCCACCAAGCAGGAACGCACCGTAGACGGCGGCACCGATCAGCAGCGCCGAGTAGACGGCCGACTCAAGCCCGACCGAGATACCGGACAAGATGACGGTGGCGGCGCCGGTGCGGGCCGAGTCGGCGATCTCCATGACCGGGCGGCGGTTGGTCTCGGTGAAGTAGCCGGTCAGCAACTGAATCGCGCTGGCCAGCGCCAAGCCGATCACCACCGCCAAGATCGCGAAAATCCTCGGGTCGCCTGAGTGGTGCAGGATGCTCGGAGTGGTAATGCTGCCGAGCTTGCCGAGCTTGGCGAACGAGTCCGGCAGGTAGACGAACGAGGCAACCACGACGAGCACGAGCGAGAAGATCGCCGACAGGAAGAAGCCCCGGTTGATCGCGGTCATGCCGCTCCGGTCGTTCTTGCGGGGGGCGACGAAGAAGATTCCGGCGATCGCGGTGAGCACGCCAACCGCCGGCACGATCAGCGGGAAGACCAGGCCAAGCGATCCGAACGCGGCTTTGCCGAGGATCAGCGACGCGACCAGCATCACCGAGTAGGACTCGAACAAGTCGGCGGCCATTCCGGCGCAGTCGCCGACGTTGTCACCCACGTTGTCGGCGATCGTGGCGGCGTTGCGCGGGTCGTCCTCGGGGATCCCCTGCTCGACCTTGCCGACCAGGTCGGCGCCCACGTCGGCGGCCTTGGTGAAGATACCGCCGCCGACCCTCATGAACATGGCCAGCAGCGCCGCGCCGAACCCGAAGCCCTCAAGCACGCTGGACGCGTTGGCCTTATAGATCAGCACGACCACGGCGGCGCCGAGCAGGCCGAGACCGACCGTGAACATGCCGGCGACGCCGCCAGTGCGGAAGGCGATCCGGGTCGCGTCTCGCTCGCCAGTCTCGCGTGCGGCCGCGGCCACCCGGACGTTTCCGCGCACCGCGAGCCACATGCCCGTGAATCCGGTGGTAGCCGAGAACAGCGCGCCCACGAGGAAGAAGATGGACCTGCCGATCCTGACCGACTCGCCGTCGGCGGGCAGCACCAGCAACACGAAGAAGATCACGACGACGAAGATGCTCAGCGTCTTGAACTGCCTCTTCAGGTACGCCGCAGCGCCTTCCTGCACCGCGACCGCGATCTCCTGCATCTTGGCTGTGCCCTGACCAGCCGCCAGCACCTGTCTGACCAGCCATCCGGCCACGGCAAGAGCGAGTACTGCGATCACCGCGACCACGGCGACCCAGGACACGTTAGAGCCAGTTACGGTGGCCGCTCCATCCGCGAGAACGGAACTAAGCCTTGTCATCTGTCCTCCGACTCACGCAAAATTTGAAATAACGTGCACAATCGTGCCACAGCGCACGGATGTTGGTAGCACCGCGTAGCAGTCGTCGGCGCGACGTGCCGGGAGTCTACGCATACTGACTCCGCTACGCGGAAGCGGGTCCGCGTCGCCGGGCGCCCGCGACCCGATCGCGTCCGAACTGTTACCGAACGCGGGGGGTACGGCCCGCAGCGCCTGTCGCCCATGGCCTCACGCCGGGCGAGCCGGCAGCGATCGAGCCTGAGCTAGGCCAGCTCATCTTGACGCTGGTACCGGCCGGGGTCTCGCTGATCTGCACATCCTCGGCAAGGCCGGCGATCACGGCCAGCGAGAACCCAGCCGGGACGAACGCGTTGTCGCCGGCGGCCCCGCCCTGACCCGACGCCGTGCCGGCGTTGATGACCTCTATCTCGAATCGCCCGTCGTGACCGGTCAGGGCGATTCGAACCGGCTCGCCCGGGCAGTGCAGCCTGTGCGCTTCCACGGCTCGCGAGCAAGCCTCGCCGACCGCTAGCCGTACCTCGTCGAGCAGCGACTCGGGCACCCCGCTGCGCCTGGCCACCGCCGTTGCCACCAGGCGAGCGGTGCGCACGTGCGCCGGCAGTGCCGTAAAAGTGACCTCAACTGTTGCCATCGTGTGCTAGCAGGCGTCTCGGCAGCCGACGACTACTTCTCTGATTTCCGGTTTGCGATCGCTTCGTCCACGGTGTCATGTATTCCGAAGACCTTCGTCAGGCCAGTGATACGGAAGATCTTCAGAATCCGCTCCTGAGTGCAGACCAGGTCAAGCGACCCGTCATGCGCCCGCACTCGCTTGAGCCCGCCAACGAGGACGCCGAGACCGGTCGAGTCGAGGAACTCCACCTTTTCCATGTTGACCACGATCTGGTGTTTGCCCTCGTTGACCTGCTCGATCAGGAGCTCCCGCAGCCGGGGCGCGGTGTACACATCGATCTCGCCCTCTACATCGACGATCTCGATGCCGTCCTTGTTGTAGTGATCAAGCTTCAGATCCACTGATTCCTCCAGCGCCATGCATCCATTATCCCAGCGATCGGCCGAGCACATCTCGTCCGGCGCGCCGGACGAGATGCTCCGTCGCGCATTCAACCATGCTCAGACTCATGTCTATACCAGATCACGGTTCGAGCTACCCGGCCTGCCGATGACAAACTTCTTACACCATGCGTGATCAGGATCAGCTCACCGCCGATCAGCCCGCGAATTCCGCGGGCGATGCTCGGGCGCCTGGCGTGCGCCGGCTCATCCAGCTTGGCACCGAATCGGGCCGGCTGACCCACCTCGAGCGGCTGCCGGAGCGCGCCGGCCGGAGCGTCCCCTGGCCCGCGTGGGTGCCAGCCGGGCTGGTGGCCGCCTTCGCCGAGGCTGGCATACCCGCGCCCTGGGCGCATCAGGCCGAAGCGGCCGAGCACGCGAGGGCCGGGCGCAGCGTGATTCTCGCCACCGGCACCGCGTCCGGCAAGTCGGTCGGGTACCTGGCCCCCGCGCTGACCGCGATCGGCGAAGGCGCCACCGTGCTCTACCTGACGCCGACCAGGGCGCTCGCCGCTGACCAGCTGGCGCTGGTCCGCTCGCTCGCGCCCGGAGCAGGGCCGGCGCTGCGCCCCGCGGTCGTGGATTCCGACACGCCGATGGCCGACCGGGCGAGAGCCCGCAGGAACGCCACGTACCTGCTCACTACGCCAGACATGCTGCACTTCGGGCTACTGCCGCAACATCAAAGGTGGAATGGATTCTTCCGGCGGCTCAGGTACGTCATCGTGGACGAGTGCCACGGCTACCGGGGCGTCTTCGGCTCGCACGTCGCCCAGGTACTGCGCAGGCTGCGCCGGGTAGCTGCCTACCACCGCCCCCCGGGCGCTCCCGACCTGCGATTCGTGCTCGCCTCGGCCACGATCAGCGAGCCCGCCCGCTGCGCCGAGTTGCTGACCGGGGTCAAGGCCGAGGCGATCACGGCTGACGCCGCGCCGCGCGGGCCGATGACGTTCGGCATGTGGGAGCCGCCCTTCACCGGGCTGCGCGGCGAGGCGGGCGCGCCGCTGCGCCGCACCGCCATCGCCGAGGCCGCCGAACTCCTCGCCGGCCTGGTGAGCGACGGCACGCCAGCACTTGCCTTCATCAGGTCACGGCGCGGCGCCGAAGCCGCGGCCGCCATCGCCAAGGCAAAGCTGGCCGAGTCCGGCCGCGACGACCTGGCCAGCCGCGTCGCCGCGTACCGGTCCGGATACCTGCCAGCGGAGCGCAGGCAACTTGAGCAGGGACTGCGGTCAGGCGAGATCATGGCACTGGCGACCACGACTGCCCTGGAACTGGGGATCAACGTCACCGGCCTGGACGCTGTGCTGATCGCGGGCTGGCCAGGCACGCGAGCGGCGCTCTGGCAGCAGGCCGGGCGCGCGGGCCGCACCGGCCGCGATTGCGCGGCGATCCTCATCGCCCGTGACGACCCTCTCGATACCTACCTGGTGCACCACCCGGAGGCGCTGCTGCACCGGCCGGTCGAGGCCACGGTCCTTGACCCGGCCAACCCCTACATACTCGGTCCGCATCTGGTGGCAGCGGCCGCCGAAATACCGTTGAGCAGTTCCGACCTCACCCTTTTCAGCAGTCAAGCTCATGAGGTGATCGAGGAGCTTGTCAGTCGTGGCACGCTCCGGGAGCGGGCCGGACGATGGCACCTGACCGGCTGGCGCCGGGGGCGGCCTCCCGGGCTCCGGGGTACGAGCGGGCAGTCAGTCAGGATCGTCGAAGAGTCCACTGGGCGGCTGATCGGGACCATGGACGAGCCATCGGCGCACGTGCTCGCGCACGCCGGGGCCGTGTACGCGCATCAGGGCGAGCTGTATGTCGTGCGCACCCTTGACCTGGCCGACAGCGTCGCGCTCGTCGAGGCGGGCGATCCGGGCTACGTGACGTCGGCGCGCGAGGTGACCGAGATCGGCGTGACCGCCGAGCACCGCCGGGCCGACTGGGAGAACTCCGCCGTGCACTTCGGCGAGGTCATGGTGCGCCGCCAGGTAGTGGCTTTCACCAGGCGCAAGCCCGAGACCGGCCAGTCGATGGGCGAGGAGCCGCTCGACCTGCCCGCCCGGGACCTGCGGACCAGGGCTGTATGGCTGACGGTCGCGCCCGGCCCGCGCGATGACCTCGAGGCGGCCGGCGTTGACCTTGCCGGGGCCGCTCACGCCTGCGAGCACGCGGCGATCGGGCTGCTGCCCCTCGTCGCCGCCTGCGATCGGTGGGATGTCGGCGGAGTTTCTACCGACTGGCACCCGCAGACCGGACGGCTCACCATTTTTGTCTACGACGGTCATGATGGCGGCGCCGGATTTGCCGAACGGGGCTACTTTGCGGCGGCGCAGTGGCTCAGATCGACGTCACTGGCTATCGCTGACTGTGAGTGCGCGACCGGCTGCCCTTCGTGCATTCAATCCCCGAAATGCGGCAATGGCAACGAGCCGCTGTCCAAGCAAGGTTCGCTCGCCCTGCTGAACTGCCTGCTCGCAGGGGCTCCTGACTGGTAAAAGGGGGCGACCCCCGCCGGGGGGGAGAGCGGGGGTCGCCGTACGGCCCGGCTCCGGGGGGACAGAGCGGTTCCGTAACTCAGGAAATCCTACGTGCAGTAGGTCAAAGTTACCAGTCGGTCATGCGATACGAGATTGGATTTCATCACGGTGACCTATGCTCGGCCACCATGGACGCTACCGCCGATGCGGCGCCGCGGGCTACCGCAGCCTTCTTTGACCTGGATAAAACCCTAATCTCGAGGTCAAGCACGCTAGCTTTTGCGCCCTCGTTCTACCGGCACGGCCTGATCAGCGGTATGCAGGCCGTGCGCAGCGCCTTCGCCCAGCTCACGTTCAGGCTCGCGGGCGCCGACCACAGCCAGATGGAAAAGATCAAAGAGCAGGTCAGCAAGCTCTGCCGGGGCTGGCCGGTGGAACGGGTCACCGAGATCGTCACGACTCACCTGGCCGACACGATCGGCCCGATCATCTACTCAGAAGCCCGGCGACTGCTCGACGCGCACCGCGAAGCAGGCCGGGATGTGATTATTGTCTCTACTTCCGGCCAGGAGATGGTTCGCCCCATCGGTGCCATGCTGGGCGCGTCGGAGATCATCGCGACGCGGATGAGGCACTCAGACGGCCGGTATACGGGCGAGTGCGAGTTCTACGCGTACGGCGAGGCCAAGGCGCTCAAGATCCGGGAACTCTCGGTAGAGCGCGGGTACCTTCTCGCCGACTGCTTCGCCTACAGCGACTCGGTCACCGACCTGCCCATGCTGGAGGCCGTCGGGCATCCGCATGCCGTCAACCCCGACCGCGCGCTCCGCAAGATTGCCGCCGAGCGCGGCTGGCCGGTGCTCGCCTTCGAGCTCGGCAGGGTCGCGGCATGTGAACACCAGGATCAATAAAAGAGCACGAATTCCGGCGAATCCGGCGGGCGGCCGCATCAGGGCCGCCGGCGAGATATTTTTCTCACCAACCCGTAATGGGAGCCAACGCAATGGTGAGCGGGTACATGCGCGAGACTGGACGATACAGCGAGAGGGGAGGCACATGATGGCCGGACCTGCCACGCATGGTCAGACGGAGTCGCAGCAGCAATCGCTCGGCGACCTGGTCTCGCTCGCCGTGAGCGACATCACCCAGCTCGTGAAGTTCGAACTCGATCTCGCGAAGCTCGAGCTGAAGCAGGATGCGCGCAGGCTAGGGATCGGCGCGGTGCTGCTAGGCATGGCGGCGTTCGTGGGCTGCCTTGTCCTCATGCTGTTGTGCTTCGCCTTCGCCTACGGACTCATGACGCTCGGGATCTGGGGCTGGGCTTCGTTCCTGATCGTGGCCGGCACCTGCGTGCTGCTGGCTGGCCTGGCCGTCGTGATCGGGTTGCTCAAGTTCCGCAAGCTGAGCGGGCTGCGCAAGACCCGCAGCACGGTCTCGGACGACCTCGCGCTGATCCGGCGCGATGACAGCCCGCCGTCGCCGTCGCCGTCGCCTGCGCCGTCGCCCGGGACGGCGGGGATCAGGTAGGCGATGGGCCCGCAAAGCGAGGCTTCGGTCTATCTGGACGGCCCGTGGTCGCACCGCTCGGTGAGCGCGAACGGCACCAGGTTTCACATCGCCGAGAACGGTGACGGGCCGCTGGTCCTGCTGCTGCACGGCTTTCCGCAGTTCTGGTGGACGTGGCGCAGGCAGCTCAGCACGCTGCGGTCGGCCGGTTTCCGCGCGGTGGCTGTTGACCTGCGTGGCTACGGCGGCAGCGACAAGCCGCCGCGCGGTTACGACCTGATCACCGCTGCTTCCGACGCGGCCGGCCTGATCAGGTCGCTCGGCGAGGCGAACGCGGTGGTGGTCGGTCACGACTGGGGCGGGATGATCGCCTGGACAATGGCGGCATACTTCCCCAAAGTGGTGCGCAGGCTCGGGATCGTGTCGGCGGCGCATCCGCTCCGGCTGCGGTCAGCCGTCCTTGGCGACCCGCTTGGCCAGGGCAAGAGCAGCGGCTATGCGTTCGGGTTCCAGCTGCCGATCCTTCCTGAACGGCAACTGCTGCGCCGCCACGCCGAGCGCGTGGGCGAGATCCTGGCCAACTGGTCGGGTCCAGGATGGCCGGACCCCGACACCGAGGCAACGTACCGCGCAGCGATGTGCATGCCGGCCGTCGCCCACTCGGCGCTTGAATACCACCGGTGGCTGCTCAGATCGCGGCTGCGGCCCGACGGCATGCGCTACTCACGCGCTATGCGCAGCCCGGTGCAGGCGCCAACCCTGCAGATTCACGGTGCTCTCGACACCTGCATCCGGCCGCGGACCGCACGCGGCTCAGGAAGCTTTGTCGACGCGCCGTACCGGTGGAGACTGATTGACGGGGCCGGGCATTTCCCGCATGAGGAGGCCCCAGACCGGTTCGACCTGGAGCTACGGTCGTGGCTAGCCGACCCTGAGCCGGAGCGGTGACATCATCAGCTGACCTTCCGGCGCGGGGCACGGGTGCGGGTGCGGGCCGGGCGGCCGCGAGCCCGGAGGTGGCGAGCCCGGAGGTGGCGAGCCCGGAGGTGGCCGGGCGGGATCGGGACGCGGGCGGGCGGGCTCGGAACGCGAGGCCGCGAGATGGTCTAGGCCGGCCGCTCAACCGGACCGCCGCAGGCGAGCCAACCATGCCAGACGACCTCAAGCTAGCCCCCGGCGAAGCGCTCCCTCGTGCCCAGCGGCTCATCGACGAGGGCCGGCCGTTCCATGCGCACGAGGTACTCGAAGCCGAGTGGAAAGCGGGACCGGCAAGCCAGCGCGAGCTGTGGCAGGGACTCGCCCAGCTCGCCGTCGGGCTGACCCACGCCAGGCGAGGCAACGCCAAGGGCGCGATCGCGCTGCTCCGACGCGGAGCCGATGCCGTTGCCGGTTATGAGGGAGAGCCTGTGGCCAATCTCAATCCTCGTTCCGCCGCAACCTCGGCCCGGCAGCTGGCGGACCGCATCGACGAAGCCGGCCTACCATCCCTCAGCGAAGACGACCTGCGCCTGCGTATCCGAATGCCCGGAATAGGATAGTTTGTCGCTTCTGACCCAGGCGAGTGCCGCTTCTGACCTAGCCGAGCAAGTCCCGCCAGGTTCTGCCTGACGCTGAAGCGGCGGTCCGGGTGAGCAACGTGGCCCTCCCTGATGCTGATGCGGGGCGTGGCCCAACCTGGTCCGGGGCCGGGGAGGCGGCGCGGGCTACTGGCACTCGCGGGTTGAGACGCCTGAGGTACGGGTCAGGCTCCGGCGGAGGTCGCTGGCGATCTCGCTGCCGGTCAGCGCATAGCCAGTGTTGCGGACGGATACTGCCGCAGCGAACACCATGCCGTACACCCGGCCATCGGTAGCGATGAGCGGGCCGCCCGAGTTGCCCGGGAGGACCCGCGCGCGGATCGGGTAGATGTCGCGGATGACCTGCGTCTTGTCGTAAATATCCGGTCCGTTGGCCAGTTCCGAGCGCCCGACCCTGGCCGGCACGGCCGTGAAACTGGCGTCCAGCGGATAGCCAGCGACGATCGCCTTCGCGCCGAACGGCGCTGACTTCGCCACGTGCAGGGCGGGGAGTCGCAGGCCAGGCACATACAGCACGGCGATGTCACGGCGCGGGTCGAAGAGGACCACGCGGGCCGGGAACTGCGAGCCCGACCGGGTATAGACCTGGGGGCCGTCGGTGACCCCGGCCACCACGTGCGCGTCGGTGATCACCCGGTCCGCGCCGATCACGAATCCGGTTCCCTCGATCCGACGCGAGCACGAAGGAGCGAGGCCCTCGATCTTGACCACGCTGCCGCCGTCCTGGCGCAAGGCGGCCGACCGCAGCACGGCCGGGTCGGGTTTCGGCACGTCGAGCGCGGTCTCAGCGCCCAGCGCGCCGAACACCTGGACGTATGGCTTCGTGCTTAGCAGCCGCCGCAGCGCGGTGAATTCGGGCCGGGCCTGCTGCGGAACCAGCCTGTCTACGCCGCGCAGCAGTAGGGAGTTGTTGACCTGGTACGCGATCCCGGGAAACGGCGGCGCGTACGCGACCAGGCTGCCTATCAGCCAGGCCAGCAGCAAGATCGCCACGACGTTGATGAGGGCGCCGCCAATGGAATCCAAGACGGCCGGCGGCCCGCGCCTGATCCGCGAGCGCAGCGTGACGCCGAGCGCCGAGGTGATCAGCATGCCGACGATCGCGGCGGCGAATACCACGATGATGGCGAGCACGGCCTGCGCTCCCTGATTGGCGGTCACCGCCATTGCGAGCCCCGGCGCGAAGTAAATGCCGATCACGGCGCCGCCGGTGAATCCGGCGAAGCTCATCACTCCGATGATGAAACCCTGACGGTATCCAGCGACCGCGAAGGCAGCGGCCAGCGCGATCAGGATCAAGTCAAGCAAGTCACCGGACACAGTTGCTAAAGGTATCCGCAGGCGACCGCCCGGCGATCGGGCTGATGGCACGTGAGCATGAGTTATCAGCCGGCCTGGGCGGGGCTATCGATGCCGGCCAGCCTGCCGTTCGGCGGCAGTTCGACAACCCGGCTGGTGTCCCACGGCCGCTCCCAGCCCCCGGCCGCGAGCAACTGGCTGATCACGAACGCGGTGAACCCCCAGATCAGCATCGAGCCAGCCCGGAAGGCCGGCCCTGCTCCCCCGTTCGGATACCTGATCATGAGCCGGTATGCCGGGTCGGCAAGGTGCGTCACGGGCACCCTGGCCACCGCGGCGACCTCCGCTGGATCGCCTGGAGCAACAGGACCCGGCTCGCGCCACCAGGCGAGCACGGGCGATACCTGGTAACCAGTCCGCGAGATATACAAATCAGGCAATACCGTGACGACATCGACGCTCGCCGGATCGACGCCGGCCTCCTCGGCCGCCTCACGCAGCGCCGCGCCGGCCGGCCCGGTATCGCCCGGGTCGATGACGCCGCCGGGGAAGGCCGGCTGGCCGGCATGCCGCCGGAGTGATTCGCTGCGCTGCACGAGAAGCAGGTCAGGACCGGATGCCAGATCATGATCCAGGCCGAACAAAATGAGGACCGCTGAGTGCCGTCCGCCTCCCGGCGGTGGCCTGAGCGCATCTGGGACGATCATCTGCTCCGTGGCCCTGGCCAGGTCGATCAGCCAGCCTGGCACCGGGCGCGCGCCGGGCGCGCCCGTCACGAGAACGGGCCCGTCTTCACCAGCTTGGCGGCGGCGACCGGGTCGGTCGGCCCCTCCCCGTACGAGGGGCACAGCGCGGCGAGCCCGCACGCGCCGCAGGCTGGCCGCCGCGAGTGACAGACCCGGCGGCCATGCCAGATGAGCCGGTGCGACAGCATCGTCCACTCGGAACGAGGGAAGAGCGCGCCGACCTCCTGCTCGATCTTCACGGCATCGTCGGACGTGGTCCAGCCAAAGCGCCGCGACAGCCGGCCGAAGTGCGTGTCGACGGTGATGCCGGGGACGCCAAAGGCGTTGCCGAGCACAACGTTGGCTGTCTTCCTGCCGACGCCAGGCAACGTCACCAAGTCGCGCAGCCGACCCGGCACCTCGCCTCCGAATCGTTCGCACAGGGCCTGGCCGAGGCCGATGATGCTGGTCGTCTTGGCCCGGAAGAAGCCGGTCGACACGATGATCTTCTCGACGTCCTCACGGTCCGCCGCCGCGTAGTCGGCCGCGGTGTGGTAGCGGGCGAAGAGCACGGGCGTGACCATATTGACCCGCTTGTCGGTGCACTGGGCCGACAGGATCGTTGCCACGAGCAGTTCGAGCGGCGAGGTGAAATCAAGCTCGCAGTGCGCGTCAGGATAGAACTCGGTGAGTATACGGTTTATCCGGCGTGCCCGCCTGACCAGAGCCGTCCTCGACACATCGGGCTTGACCGCGCGGCCTTTGGCCGCACGAGGCTGCTCAGGCGCCGCCGGCTCCGGCGCTGCTGACTCCACTAGCGAGGATTTGGTGACCACGAGCCAAGCCTACGGTCAGCCAGCTACGTCCCGGCCATCACCGGAACCACCCGCCCTGCTGCTGAAATGGGCTGTGCAGACCTCGGGGCGCAGCGGCATCGCTGCCGGGCTGAAGGCGGCCAGCTGGGCTGACGGCAGGCTGACATGGCGGCCGATGACCACGGTCACCACGCCACCTGCGCCCGCCCTGCGCAACGCCATCGCCGCCGACTGAGCGCTGGCTCCCGTCGTCCAGGTGTCGTCGATGAGCAGCACGCGGGCACCAGGCACCGGCCCGGCCTGAAACCTGTCCGGATCAAGCTCGCGCACGCGCTGGTCATCCGGCTCGGCCGACAGTTCGGCCCACGGGCGCAGCAGGTAGGGAGCGATGAGCGCGCGGAGCGGATGCGGGCCAGGCCTGCCGCGGCCGGATGGCACGACGGCCAGGTGCGTCGGCCCGGTCCAGCCGACAGCTCGCCAGGCGCATTGGCCATGGTCGCGAAGAAAGAGGAGCAACAATGCCAGCAGCTGGATGCCGGCCGGGGACGCCGCCGGAGCCAGGGTGCCATGCTGAATGGACTTGTATTGCCAAAGGCGGGCCGCGTGCTGGCTGCCCTTGAGCGCGTAGGTCACCGGAAGTACCACGTCAGCCAGGGCGTCGCCAGCGCACTGAGCGTGCATCCGGCACTGGAAGCAATAGGGACTGCCCCGCCGCACTGGACCCCGGCAGATGCCGCATAACCCGCCCGCGCCTGGCGGAGGTGCGCTAAGCACCGGCGACTGCGCGGCTACCAGCTCCCGCAATTCGCTCCAGCGACGCGGCCTCAGGCAGTTCGGCAACGAGCAACTCGGCGTCGAGCGGTGTGGTGCGGCTTGGCCGGGTAGATGTCCAGGGGGCAACGAATTACCTGTGACTTCGTTAACCACGACTGCCACGTTAGGTAAAGCCTCCGACATTTTGCCAGGATTTCACCAGGCGGCCCCGAGCGGGCCGCAGCGGGCGATAGGCTGCGACGGCATGGCTTCGATGGGTCCGGTAGGCTCAGCGGGACGGCACCAGGGTTCCTGCCGGCCGGGTTTGGGCGCCTGTCGTCCGGGCACCGCCGCTAAGGGTGGATCCGGCGGAAGCGCAGCTTTACTGTTCCGGCCGAAACTATAGTCATAAGGGCGCTTCAGCCCCTCCGAGCACAAGTCAGTCAGGATCGGGACGACCCTACATGCGAATGCCTCAGTCAGCGAGCGGACCTGCCGCGTCCGGAGCCTCTGCGTCAGATCCTGTGGCGGCCGATGCCGCTGCGTCTGACGGTTCCCACGCTCCGGGTCACGTCGCGCCGGCAGAGAACGGCACAGCCAGCCACAACGGCTCGGCGGGTCACGGTGCCACCGCCAGCCAGAACGGCACCAGCGGCGAGCACGCCACGGCAAGCATGAACGGTTCCAGCGGGCAGCACGCCGATTCCGGCCCCACCGCGACCGGCCCCACCGCGACCGCCCCCGCGGCGACCACCCCCACGACGACCAGCACGCCAGCGGCAGCCGAGCCCGCCAAGACGATCACCGCAGCCGCGAAGAGAACGCAGCGGCCAGGACCGGCCGGGCAGGCGACATCCGGGCCAGGGCCGCGACCTGGCTAGCAATCGCGCTGGCTACCCTCCGGCAGCACTGGATCGCCTCGAGCGCTGATCGCGGGCGGCGTGGTCATGCGGGTGCTGACCGAGTACGCCTACCACCCGCGATCATCTACATCGACACGCTCAAGTACCTCTACGACGCCTGGCCTGGCTCTGACCCAGTCGGCTACAAGATCCCGCTGAAGATGATCCTGGCGACCGGCGGGAACCTCGGTACCGTCGAGCTAGTCCAGCATCTGCTCGGCCTCGCCATCGCCATCGCCCTTTACGCGGTTCTCGTGCGGCGCGGCGTCCCGCGCTGGCTCAGTGCTATCGCTATCGCCCCGGTGCTCTTCGACGCCTACCAGCTCCAGGCTGAGGCGATGATCATGCCGGACGTCTGGTTCGAGGCCCTGATTCTCCTCGGCCTCGTCGTCCTGCTCTGGCAGAAGCCGGCCGACCGTGCAGACCCTTATCTCGGCGCCCTCTGCTCGGCGCATCGACCGGGAGTCAGGGAAATCGGCGAGATCATGATCGTGCCAGCGGTCATCCTCGCGGTCGTGCTCGGCGGCGGATTGGAGAAGGTGGCTGATCAATGCCGCGGCGGTCGTCTGCGCCTTCGTCATCGCGATCGTGCTCTACATGGGCGCCGTCCTTCGAGCTGACGCACCATTTCCGCATCTCGGCTCCTCGGCAAGCCTGACGTTCGGCCGGATGCCAGCCGTCGTGAATTGCGCAACGCTGAACGTACCGACGCACCTGAGCGCTTGCTCTGCCCGACCAAAGCAGAAGCAGGCAGAGGGTCCTGACTGGCTTGACCACTCCAAGCGGGGACCGCTGCGCACCCTGGCGCCAAGCTGCCGCCGAATCTCATCCCGTTCCGACCCCCAGTCGTCGCGCATTTCAACCGCGCGGTTGAAGAGCAGCAGCCGCTGCGCGTTGTCGGCGGCATCCTGCGCGACTCGGTCAAGCTCTTCGCGTGGACAGGATGACGAGCCCGGCGACACCCCGATCACTCGCTGGGAGTTCCACGGGTACTACCCGACCTTCGGCAAGTACGTGTTCACCCAGAACGACCGCTCTACATCACACTGCCGCAGGGGCAGCCGAGCTGCTCGCCACGTCCTACGGCAACGTGCCGCCGGTCAACGTGCCGCTCGCCAGGTTCCTGCGTCCTACCAGACCAACGGCGGCTACACCCCAGGTCCGCTGCTCGCGCTCTGCGTGCTCGTCGGGCTAATCGGCTCGTGCTGCTGCTCGTCCAGGCGCAGGCTGACTCCGGAGGTTCGCTTGCTCGGGCTCGGCTGCCTGACCTTCTTCTACCGCCGGGATCGCGTGCTCGGCATGTCGGACGTGTTCGAGTTCACCTGGCGCTACCAGCTCCCCGCGATCGTCACCCTGCCGCCAGCCGGCGCCCTCGGCATAGCGATGCTCATGATCGTCGCCAAGCGCCGTCGCGAGACAGCGCCACCTCAGGCGGTATCGGAACGAGCCCCGGAGCTCACCGTTCAAGCACAGTGAACCGATGGCGACGGCTAGCACTGCTAGGTAGAACCCACTGGCTAGTCGCCATCTGCCTCGGCGCGGGGCTGGCCTTGCGCGCAGCCGCGACAATCGCCTATCGCCCCGCGCTGTTGTATGTCGACACGATCAAGTACCTCTACAACGCCTACCCAGGCGCTGACCCGGTCGGCTACAAGATCCCGCTCAAGCTCATCCTGGCCGTCGGCAACCTCGAACTGGTCGCGGTGGTGCAGCACCTGGTCGGCATCGCCATCGCCGTCACCATCTACGTCGTGCTCATCCGGCTGGGCGCCCAGCGCTGGCTGGCCGCCGTGGCGGCGGCTCCGGTCCTGCTAGACGCCTACCAGATCCAGATCGAGCAGACGATCATGCCCGACGTATGGCTCGAGGCGCTGATCGTCGCTGGCATCGCGTTCCTGCTCGTCCGCCGGCTAAGCCTGGGGTTCGTTATCGCCGGCGGCCTCATCCTTGGCCTCTCGGCCACGGTGCGCCAGGTGGGCGAAATCCTGATCATTCCGGCGCTGGTCTACCTAGTGGTGGCGGGGGGTGGGTGGCGCACCATATTTCACCGTTCGGTTGTGCTGACAGTGGCGTTCGCGGTGCCCATCATCGGGTACATGACCGGCTCGCAACTCGTCTCCGGGCACTTCTGGCTGGCCAGCGGCATCCATCAGCATCTCGACCTACGGCCGGATGGCGGAGGCGGCCGACTGCGCCACGTTGCGCATCCCGGCTTTTGAGCGGGCGCTGTGCCCGACCGCGCGGCAGCGCTCGCTGGGGATCGACTGGCTCGATCACAGCGCGCACTCGCCGCTCAAGATGTACGACGCGCCCGCCGGGCAGAACAAGTACGCGATCGTCGCCAGCTTCGACCACCAGGTCGCCGAGCAGCAGCCGCAGCGAGTCGCGGCGGCTATCGCCAGCGACGCGTTTAAGCTGTTCGCCTTGACGCGGACGTCGAGCCAGGAGGGGACGCCGATCTCCCGCTGGCAGTTCCAGGACTTCTACCCTGCCTATCCGACCTGGGTGCAGGTCGCCAGGGACGGCCGCATCGTGTTCGGCCTGCGGCTTACCCCCGCTGGCGGGCCGCTGGTCAGTCATCCGCTCGAAGCCCGGTACGGCGGCAGGGCAACGGTCGATGAGCCGGTAGCGGCGTTCCTGCGCGACTATCAGCTCGGCGGCGGATACACGCCCGGCCCGGTACTGGCTTTGCTGACCGCGGCCGGGCTGCTTGGCTCGGCGCTCGTCCTGCTGCGCAAGCTGCCCGATCGGCTCCGGCGGCTGGCGGTGGCCTGCGTGCTCTTCTTCGGCTGTGGCGTCGCGGTGCTGGCGATCTCGGACGCGTTCCAGTTCTCCTGGCGCTACCAGCTGCCAGCGCTCGTGACGCTGCCGCCAGCAGGCGCACTCGGCCTGGCGGCGCTCGCGGCGTGGCTCGGCGGGCGGCGACCAGAGGCGGCCGACGTGCCGGCGGAGAGCCGCACCGAAGTCGCTGCCCGGGCATCGTGAACCTGCGGGGCAACTGGCTCTTCACGATCGCGCTGACGGCCGGAGTCGCGCTCCGGGTGCTCGCGGTGGTGAGCTACCGCCCGGCGCTCTTTTACATCGACACCGTCCGGTACCTGTACAACTCGGGCGGCAACGACCCGGTCGGGTACCGGCTCCCGCTCAAGGTGCTGCTGGCGATCGGCAACTTCGATGCCGTCGCCATCGCTGCGCACCTGCTCGGCCTGGCCATGGCCGTGACGATCTACCTGGTGCTCGTCCGGCGCGCCGTCCCGCGCTGGCTAGCTGCCCTGGCGACGGTGCCGCTGCTGCTCGATGCCTATCAGATCCAGATGGAACAAATGATCCTGCCCGACGTCTGGTTCGAGGCGCTGATCGTCGCGGGTGCCGCTGTGCTGCTCGCCGGGCCGGGGCCGGGCACCAGGACGCGAACCGTGGCGGCCGCGGGGCTGGTGCTAGGGGTCTCGGCGACGTTCCGCCAGGTGGGCGAGATCCTGATCGTGCCGGCGCTGCTGTATGTCGTGGTCGCGAACTGGGGGGCGTGGCGGCGGGTGCTCGTTCGCTGCGCCGTGCTCGCGGCGGCGTTCGCCGTGCCGATTCTCGGTTACCTGGCAGGCTCGCAGATCCTCGTCGGTCACTTTTACCTGTCGCACTCGGGGGTGACGACGACGTACGGGCGGATGGCGTGGTCCGCGGATTGCGCGACGCTGCGGCTGCCCGCGGTGGAGCGGGGGCTCTGCCCGACCCCCGCGCAGCGGGCGCACGGCCCGGACTGGCTTGAGCACGCCGCCGGGTCGCCGATCCGGGCCTACTACACCGGGCCGCTGAGCGCGCGGGCCTCGCAGCTGGTCTCTCGCTTCAACCACGCCGTGCTCAGCCAGCAGCCCTTGCGGGTCCTCGGGACGTACGCGCGGGACGTGGTCAAGCTATTCGCGGTCAGCAAGGTGACGAGCCCCGGGGACACGCCGGTGCGGCGGTGGCAGTTCCAGGAACATTATCCGTACCTGGCGCCGCATGCGACGCCCGCACAGGTTGTGCCCGCGGTCCGCGCGTATGGCGGCGGGGTGCCTGCGGTGTGGCGGGCCGGGGCGGCGTTCCTGCGCGGGTATCAGCTCGGCGGCGGCTACACGCCCGGCCCGGTGTACGGGTTCTGCGTGCTGGCCGGGCTGGCCGGCTCGGTCCTGGCTGGCGCGGGCCGGAGTCGGCGCGGAGCGGAGCGACTCCGGCGCGGAGCGGAGCGAGCGGGTGGCGCGGGGCGCCTCCGGGGTGGCGCGGGCCGCCTCCGGGGTGGCGCGGGGCGCGCGGGTGGCGCGGAGCGGGCGGGTGCTTCGCACCGCTGTGCCGTTGGTGTCGCTGAGACAGCACCAATGGCACAGCGGTGCGAGGAGGGCGCGCCCGCAGCCGGGGCTGGTGAGACAGCCGGGACTGACGGTATTGGTGGGGCTAACGTGAGCCGCGACGATCGCGAGCCTGGGTGGCAACGGGCGGCGCTTGGGTGCCTGCTCTTCTTCGGGGCGGGAACCTCCGTGCTGGCGTTGTCGGACCTGTTCGAGTTCACTTGGCGGTACCAACTCCCCGCGCTCGTGACACTGCCGCCGGCCGCCGCGCTGTCGATAGCCGCGTTCACTTCCTGGCGTTCCTGGCGCCCGGGCGCGAACCCGGGCGCGGAGCACGGGAGCGATGCTCCGTGATCATGTTTCAGGGCGTGATCATGGAATCTTGCACTTGTCCTGACCTGGGTGATGTTCCGTGATCACGGTCGCGGCGATGATCACGGAACATCACCCGCGTCCCGGTGCGCCAGCCTGTCCCGGCAGGGCGGGCGCGGCCGCCGGATACCTCCCGCAAAACAGCGGAACTCTTCATAATCACGATCCAGAGGGCCGGGAACCATCCCGGAACCCGAGGCCGCGGCCTCACGTCGCCGAAGCCAGCCTCGCCTGCTCTCGCAGGAGGGTTCTCGGGTTCGTGCAGGAGGGTTTCCGCATCTAGGAGAGTTGACCGGACTATACGACGACAACCCTCCTTCATGCGACAACGCTCCTTCAGGAACCCGGAAACCCTCCACCGTAAGGACCAGAACCCTCCCGGACACGGCACCACCCGGCTGGCTCACCCCGAAAGAGCCACACCAATGGGACATTGATGGCGCTCCCGCGCCATCGTTGGGACATTGCTGGGCCTGCCCGAGCCACCTCAGGCCGCGCGGAGGCCGCGCGGAGGCCGCGCGGAGGCCGCGCGGAGGCCGCGCAGGCCGCGCGGAGGCGGAGGCGCGGAGGCGGGCGGCTAGCGCAGGCCGACCAGCAGGTCCGTTTCCGGAACTGGCGCCTGGGTCCGGTCCCGCTGCCTGATGAAGGTCTCCTCGCCGAAGACCTCCTCGGCTACGTTGGGCGGGATCTTGCTGAACCAGGAGTCGGAGATCTGGCTGGCGTGGGTGAGGAGCGCCGCCCGCTTGCGGTCGAGCACGGGCCTGATGTCGACGGTCGTGGTGATCAGCGCCTCTGACTCGCGCATCATGCGCGCGTCCTCTTCGGTGATCTCCCAGTCATCGACCTCTTCGCCGGCGTCGCGGAGCGCCTGGGCGATCTTCTGCCAGCCGCTGCGGCGCATGGCAGTCAGGTAGAGCTTCGACGGGATGTCCGTGGCCTCGACGGCGGCGATGGCCGCTCTCGCCGCGTGCACGTGGTCGGGATGCTGGTAGGCGCTATCCGGGTCGTAGGTGATCACGATGGCTGGCTGGTACTGCTCGATAAGCGCGCTGATCCGCTCGGCCACGTCGCTGAGCGGCACGTTGCAGAAAGCATCCGGGTTGTGCCGGTACTCCCACTCGGGCATGCCGGAGTCGTGATAGCCGAGCGTCTCGAGCTCGGTAACGCCGAGGTGCTTGCAAGCCTCGCGCAACTCGGCGAGCCTGGTCATGGCCACGTCGGCGGTGTCGTGCCCCGCCTCGCCCGGCTTGAGCCCAGCCGGCCCATCCCCGAACTCGCCATTCGTACAGGTCACCACTACGGTCCTGATGCCCTCGTCTGAGTACTTCGCTAGTACGCCGCCCGTGCTCGACGCCTCGTCATCGGGGTGAGCATGGACGGCCATCAAGGTCAGCGGCGTGGTTGCCTGAGGCTGAGTCATAACCGCAATCTACCGTCTGGCACTGTCAGTCCGGGCCAGGCCGCGATCCGCGTCGCCCTCCTGGGAACCAGCCCGTCCCGAGCGTGCCCTGGGCCGCCCGGATGCCGAACTCGCCGCCTCCCCGGCCACGCAGGACGTGAGCGAATACGACCGCCGCGGCCGATCCGATGAGCGGGCCGGCCAGGTAGGCCCACCAGGATGACCAGTCGCCGAGCACCAGCGCCGGACCAAGTGACCTGGCCGGGTTCATCGACGCGCCGCTCAGGTGCGCGCCGATCAGGCCAGCGAGCGCGATGTAACTGCCGACCGCGATGGCGGCCATCGCGCCGATCTGCTGCGCTCCCGACGCGGTACCGAGGATCACGCTGACCAGCCCCACTGTCAGGACGGCTTCCCAGCACATGGCGACGACGGTGCTGACGCCGGACCCGGGCAGCGTCAGGCCCGCGGTGCCCTGCTTGCCGACCAGGGCAACGAGCACCAGCGTCGCCGCGACCGCGCCGGCGTACTGGGCGACTATGTACATCGGCACCCGCCGCGCGGGAAAATCGCCCCTGAGCATGAATCCGATGGTCACCGCCGGGTTGAGATGCGCGCCTGACACTGTTCCCATGAACAAGATGATCGCCAGCACCATCAGTCCCGGCGCTACCACGAGCGCGGCCGTCGAGATGCCCTGACTGCCGAATCTGGCGTTGGCCATCGGCCCGCCCGCCGCCACGAAGACAAGCAGGAACGTCCCGAACAGTTCCGAGAACAGGCGGCGCCATTCGTAGGAGTCATCGGTGAAGTCGAACTGCCTGGCGAGCGAGTTCGGCTGCCCGAGTGACCGCAAGCCGACTTCATGTGCGGGCAGGCTGGCCCGGGCGGCCCCGTCCGCGCCGCCTGGCGCTACCCGACTGCTCATCCGCGTCCCCTCTGGACGTGCCATCCGCGGCGCGCGCCGCGAGGCCCGCGAAGACGTCCCTCCCCGGCTACGCCATCCGGTCGAGAACGCTTGTGACGAGGTCCATCGAGGTATGCGGATGCAGGAAGGCGAATCTCGCCACGGTCTGTCCTTCCCAGGCCGACGGCGGCATGAACGCGACCTGGTCATCCAGCAGGCTCTGCGACCACGCGGCGTACTGCTCCGGCGTCCAGCCGCGCCTGCGGAACAGCACGACCGACAGCTCAGGCGGCCTGACCAGCTCCAGGTAGTCCCGCCTGCCGATTTCAGCCGCCGTCTGGCCGGCGAGGCTCACGGCCGACTCGATCGCCTCGGCGTAGGCGGTCACGCCGTGCACAGCCAGGGAGAACCACAAGGGCAGCCCCCGCGCCCGGCGGGTCAGGTGGTAGGCGTAGTCGGCGGGATTCCACACTCCAGGCGTCTCGTGGATCACATCCAGGTAGGAGGCGTCCTGCGAGTGGACCGGCCGCGCGAGCGACGGATCCGCGTAGAGCAGCGCGGCGCAGTCGAACGGGGCGAAGAGCCACTTGTGGGGGTCGACGACGAACGAGTCAGCGCGTTCTAGCCCGGTGTACTTGCCGCGCAGGCTAGGCGCGAAGACGCCCGCTCCGCCGTACGCACCGTCGACGTGCAGCCAGGCGCCGAGCCCGGCCGCGACCTCGGCGAGTCCGGCGAGGTCATCGATGATGCCGGCGTTGGTCGTGCCCGCCGTCGCGACGACTACGGCGATCGACCCCGGGTCGCCGTCAGCCTCGACGGCCGCCGCGGCCGCCTGCCCGGTCAGCCGGTGATCAGGCGTGGCAACGACCAGCGCATCCATCTCGAGCAGCCTGAGCGTATTTGTTACTGATGAATGCGCATCAGCGCTGACGAGGGCGCGCCAGCGGAAAGCGCCCGGGCCGGAAGCGGGCGCCTTGCGCTTGGCGACTTCGCGGGCGACGGCGAGTGCCGACAGGTTCGCCGCCGAGCCGCCGGACACGAAGCACCCGCCGGCCGACGGCGGCAGCCCGGCTTTCTCCGCGATCAGAGCGAGCACCATGTTTTCCGCGTGAATGGCGCCGGCCGCCTCGAGCCACGAGATGCCCTGGATCGAAGCGCAGGAAATGAGCATGTCGAACAGCAGGGCGGCCTTGGTCGGCGCGGCCGGGATGAATCCGAGGAACCGGGGGCTGTCCGCCGAGATCACGGCCGGGGCGATCGTCTCGGCGTACGCGCTGAGAACCAGGTCCGGATCGTGGCCCTCGTCGGTGAGCAGGCCAGCGAGAGCGGCCTGCAGGTCAGCGGGGTCGCGGGAGCCCTTGTCGAGCGGTACCGGGTCCAGCCTGAGCCGGTCCTGCGCATACCCGAGCACGGCCCGGATCATCCGCTCAGTGAGGTCATCGATGCCGTGCATGGGCCGAAACCTAGAACCTTTGCCAGGTATGAAGCAAGCGCACGGGGCACTGTGCTCGCCCGAGGCTCACCTGATCAGCACGGCGGACACCACGACGTTGCTGAGGTACGAGCCGGTCGCGTAGTCAAAGGTGCCGCCGCACGTGATGAGCCTCAGCTCGGAGTCGGGCACGGGCCCGTAGACGGCATCGCGGGGGAAGCTCGCTTTCGAGTACATATGCCGCCCGGTCACCTCGAAAACGGCCACGGTGTGGTTGGACCGGATCACGTAGACGAACTGACCGCGCCTGAGCTTGTTCAGGTGGTAGAAGATGCCGGGACCGAGGCGGGAGTCGATGTGCCCGGCGATGATCGACGAGCCAACCTGACCCGGCCTCGGGCTGCCCGTGTACCAGCCGGCGACGGCCGCCGTGGCGGGCACCTGGAGCGTTCCCTGCGCTGTGATGCCGAGCCTGACGAGCGTCGTGCTGACGCCAATGGCCGGGATGAGGAGCCAATCCGGCTTGGCGGCCTTGCCACCGCCGGCCCGGTGGGACGAACCGCTGATCCGTCCCACCGGGCCAGGAGCCTGCGCGGCCAGGCCGCCGTGCCCAGGCTGGTGGCCGCCCTGGCCGCGCTCGCTCGCCTGGCGCGCCTGAGCCTGGCGGTGGGCGCGATCGACCAGCGTCCAGCCGCCGACGCCGAGCACGGTGGCGATCAGGCCGCAGGCGATGAACGGCACGGCGACCGACCTGACAAGCGAGCGGCGCTTGCGTGGTTTCCGGTGCTGAGCCGCCGCCCGCACTCTGGCCAGGGGCGAAGTCTGCTCGGCCGGGGCTGCTGACTCCGTCACGTCACCGCTGGCGGCCTGCGGTTCCCGAAGGAGTGCGCTCCGTGCGGCTTCATCGCCCAGCGGACACCGCCCGCGCACAGCAGCAGGCCAGCCGCCGTGAGCAGCAGCCACGGAAGGTGAGACGGACCTGGTCGCGGCGCGGTGCCGCCCAGTCCGGTAGCTGGCGCGCCGGCCGGGATGATCTTGCTGCCCGCGGCGTCGACGAGGTCATCAAGCGCGAGGTGATGAACAGAGTCGAGGACAACAATCGTGTGAATTGTCCCGGCCGCGAGCGTGATCGAGCTTGTGGCGTGCTCGCTCTCGCCGGCCGCGTGCACCGACCAGGTCCCCGCTGGTACCGCGACATAGGAGGTCACCCTGGCGAACGGCAGGTTCCTGACCAGGGTCTTGTGACCTGCGGTCACCGTGATTCGGTGCTGGACCAGCGATGCCTGGATGATTCGCACGAGGGCCTTGCCGCGCGGCGTTGTCAGCCTGTCCTTGATGATCTGCAGCCGAAGTCCCTTGGCCGGCCCCATCCCGGCGACCGTGTAAGCCTTGCCTGGATGGATGTCGACTGTCGTGGACAGCACAGGTGGCGAGGACGGCTTCGCGCCGGCGCCGCGCATGGCGACCGTGTACTCGCCGCTCGGCACGGTCTCGAAGCCGGAGATCGTGCCGTAAGCAACGTGATGCAGCACGATCATCGCGCTCGGGTCGTGGAAGGAATAAAGGTATACGTCCACGGCCGGCGTGTTCGGCGACAGGTGAGCAAGCCGGAGCCAGCCGGAGCCAGCGGACTTGGCTGACGTGACCTGCGCTGATGCCGGGGCAGCGTAGGCCAGCGTGCCGAGCAGCAAGCTTGCTGGAGCCAGCAAGAGCGCCAGGCGCCCGAATCTGGCGAACCTACTTCTAGTAAGCATGACCCCCACCTACTGCACTATTAGCATTCCAATGGGACTGGGTCGAGCGAATCGAACAAGAACGAGAGCGCGGCCGTGCACCCGCACGGTGGTGACGCTCACGGCGCGGAATGGCGCCCGCTGGCCACGGAAGAAGCCCAGCAGCCAGTGCCGGTAAGCGCCGCCGGTGAGCCCGGAGGCACCATCAGCAGCGGCTAGCTCAACGCCGCTCAGCGGTATCCCGCGGCCTGAGCCAGGAGCACGGTCGTAGAAGGCCACGATCCGGATCGGGTGCTGGGTCGCCAGGACGGGCAGCGTGACCAGCAGCCTGGGATCAACCAGGCCGGCGATCAGCTCGGGCTGGGCCGAGGCTGACACCGTGATCCCGCTATTGCGGAGCAACTGGCTTCCGTCTCGCTGCCTGGCGGCGACGTCACGGTTGAGAGCCAGCTCATATGCGGCCGCGCCTTGGGGGGCGACGACGCGCACGTCTACCCTCAGCCTGCCAGCGCCGAACGAGGCGATGGCGGAGGGTGCGTAGACGAGGGCCAGGCGGCTGCCGAACTGGCTGCGCAGCGCTGGCGTTCCGATCACGATGTCAGCGCCAAGCGGATCGGGCGCGCTGGGACTCAGGACCAGCAGGTTGGACGCCGGGATTCCCTGGTTGAAAAGCTGCGAGCACATCACGTCGTCACAGGCGATAATCACGCTTCGGCTGACCTCGCGGACGATCCACCGGGCGGCGCGCGAGCGGATGATCGCCGACTTCGACAACCCGGCGATGGCCTTGGCGCTCGTGGCATGCGACCCCGCTCCGGCCGGTCCGCCGGTGGCGCCCGCGCTGGCCTGACGGGTGCTGCTGGCCGCCGGGCTCTGCCTAACCAGGGCGACCGCCGTGCCGACGGCCGCGATCAGTATGAGAGAGAGCGCCGCGACCCACAGCCCTTGTCGCCGCAGCCGGCTGGTCACGCTTGAGGCGCGGGCTGTCTCGCGTTCCGGACCCGGTGACCCGGCCGTGCTCCGAACTGGCCGCGGGCGCGCGGCCGCCGGGCTGGCCGTGGCCGGGCTGGCGACCGCCGGGCTTGCGGTGGCCGGGCTTGCCGACGTCAGGCTTGCGGCCGCCGGGCGTGCCGCCATCAGGGCGGTGCGCTCTGTCGCCTCCGGCCATGCTTGAGCCCCGGGCTCGTCCGCCTCGACGGGGACGGCCTGGGTCAGCACCGGCCTGAACAAATACCGGACGTTGTCAGGTAGTTGCGCGGGCGATGCCGACGGGGTTGACGCCGCAGGCGGGACTGACCTCACGGGCGAGGCTGATGCCGCTTGCGGTGCTGATGTCGCTTGCGGTGCTGACACCGCAGGCGGGGCTGATGCCGTTCGTGGTGCTGAAGTTGCTCGGGGCAGTGATGGAGCGGACGTCGGCGACTGAGCAGCCTGGACTCTCCTGTGGCTCCCGCCGGGGGTTCGGCGCGGCAACCCGGATGCGGATGATCCCGGCCCGGCTGACTCGGCGGACACTCCTGGTCCAGCGCTGCTGAGAACCTGCCCTGGCTTAACGCGTTCCGGCGACGCCGCCCCTGACGCCCGGCGTACCGACCCGGCCGGATCATGCCCGGTGCCGGCTATACGCTGCCGGGTCCTGGCGCCCAGTTGGCGCTTGGGCAGGGACTGACCTGCGGGCTCGGACTGCGCGCCGGGCACGGGAGCATCGGGAGCGACCGGCGGAGGCACGAAAGAGCCGCTAATGCTGCCGGGCTTCCGACGAACCCACTTCTCCTCGCCCATGAGCGTAGTCCCCGCTAGGTGTGGCGGTCCGGAGGCTGAGCGTCTACTAGACCAGCACAATGAGACACTATTGTCTAGTCAGAATTGGCTATCAACACTGGCGAACCACCTGATGCCTCACGACTATAACGCAACGTGTCGCTGCGTAGCTAAGAAGTCACAAAACCCAACAGCACCAGATCAGGATGAGACTCGGCCAGAGCTTCCGACGCTGACGGCGTTCGCGGCGACGATCGCCACGATCGCGATCCAGTCGTAGCCTTGCAAATCCTGGCCAAGCACCGCCAGCCCGATGATGGCCGCGAGTACCGGATTGACGCTCATGAACAGCCCGAAGAGCCTCGGAGTCACGCGCCGCAGCGCGAGCATGTCAGACAGGAAAGGCACGGCCGAGGACAAGATGCCCGCAGCGGCCGCGCATCCGAGCGCGCCGGCGGTGAGCCGGTGGGTCGCCAGCACCCAGATCCCGATCGGGACATAGAACAGGCCCGACAGGCCAGCTGCCGCTGCAGGACCCTGGATGCCTGGCAGCCGGCGGCCGATCACTCGATTCAGCAGGATGTACGCGGCCCAGCACACGGCGGCCAGCAGGGCGAGCGCGATGCCCACATAGTCGCTGGTCGGCTGCGGGCGAGCCAGCATGACGGCGGCGGCTCCAGCCACGAGGCCGCATCCCAGATCAACAACGCGGCGCGAGGCGGCGAGGGCAACCGCTATCGGTCCGAGGAATTCGAGGGTGACTGCCAGGCCAAGCCCGATGCGGCCGATCGCGATGTAGAGCGACAGGTTCATCGTGGCGAAGACGGCTGCCAAGGACAGCACCGGCCACCATTGCGGCCACGTGAACGCACGCAGTTGCGGACGCCCGACCGTGAGCAGCGCGACTGCCGCTACCCACTGCCGGATAGCCACGACCCCGACCGGCCCCAGCACAGGAAAAGCCAGGACGGCGGTCGCGGCACCGAATTGCGTGGACAGGCCGCTGCAGAACATCAGCGCCAGGCCGGCGAAGCGATCAGCCGGCCGCGCCTGCCCGGGCTCGGCGACCGGGCTTGAAGGCTGCCGCGGCTGCGTCAAGAGTGCCATGCCATGAAGCATGCGCCGGCCGGTTGCATACGCAAAATGCATGCGGTACGACATCTATACGCTAGACGCATGGACCTGGAGCTACGTCAGCTGCGCTGCCTGGTAGCGATCATAGATTCGGGGAGCTTCACCGACGCGGCGATCGAACTGGGCATCTCGCAGGCGGCGGTGTCCCGTACTCTGATCGGGCTCGAACAGGTACTCGGCGTCCGGCTGCTGCACCGGACCAGCAGGAGCGTCACTCCTACCGCTGCGGGGGTGCAGGTACTTGCCAAGGCAAGGCATCTGCTCGCGGAGGCCGATGACCTGGTTGTCCAGGCGGCCACCGGCCACGCTCAGCTGCGAATCGGCCACGCATGGTCCGCGATGGGCCGTCATACGCGGGAGTTTCAGCGCCGGTGGGCGGAGACCTATCCCGACGTCGAACTGCACCTGATCCGCACTAACTCGGCTACCGGCGGCCTCGCGGAAGGAACCTGCGATCTCGCGATAGTGCGGACCCCGGTAGATGAGAGACGCTTTGCCAGCGCCGAAGTCGGGCACGAACGCCGCTACTGCGCGCTCGCCGCTGACGATCCCTGGGCGAGGCGCCGCTCAGTGAACCTCGATGAGGTCAGCGAGCGGACGCTGCTCATCGACCGGCGCACCGGGACCACGACCCTCGACCTCTGGCCGCCGGACTCGCGTCCGCGGGTCGAGTACACGCAAGACATAGATGACTGGCTCACGATGATCGCGACCGGCCGGAGCGTCGGCATTACGGCGGAAGGCACGGTAACGCAGTACCGGCGCGACGGGATTGCCTTCCGGCCGCTGCGGGACGCGCCCCCTGTACCGGTGCGGCTCATCTGGTGCCGCCAGGACCCCCATCCATCGACGCATGCGGCGATCACCTTGCTGGCCGGCCTGTACCATAGGGAGCGCTAAGGGCATCCATAGCGAGAAAGCGCCGCGCCGCGTCCGGCGTGCTCCTAGGAGGAGTCGAACCTCCGTCGCCGCCTTCGGAGAGCGGCGTCTTATCCCCTGGACCATGGGAGCGAGGTACCGGACCCAGGTGCCGACCCTGGTGTGCCCGCAGGCGACGGCTTTACAGGCACGGTGCGCCCGGATGGACTCGAACCACCGTAGCCCGAAGGTACCTGATTTACAGTCAGGCGCAATTGCCGCTCTGCCACGGACGCATGTTAGATGTGCTGCCAGGTTTTCCTGGCAACGATGTTCTGGATTGCCGTCTTGCTAACCCCGAAGGGTGCGGCTCTTCTGGGGTGAGCTAGTTAGGCTGCGAGGACGAGGTTGTCGCGATATCTGGCGTGGTGGATGCGTTCGTGTTCGCGGCGGAGGTGGAAGCGCCAGTAGTCGTCGAAGTCTTCAGTGGCGATGAGGGCGCGGAGTTTGAGGACGGCCTCGGCGCCTTCGAGGCCCCATCTGGCGCCTGTGATATCCATTCTGTCCTTCACGATGTGCCTGCAGGCGCCTTCGATGATCCCGGTGGCGATGGGCCAGCCTTTCCCGAGTGCGGTGGCGTAGTCCAGGTGGTGCTGCTTGTTGTCCAGGTAGCGGGCGCACTCGTCGGCGCCGGCGCGCTCAGGGCCGGAGTAGCGGTATGTGGTGGCGCGGCGCCGGATCCCGGCCGCGACCTGGCGGGCCTTGCCGTGCAGGATCTTGCGGGCCTGGTCAGCGGCCCGCTCCTCGGAGGCGGGCTGGCCCTTGTCGTAGAAGGACCAGGCGGCCTTCCGCAGGTATTCGAGCACGTGGATGAAGTCAATGACGATCGTGAGGGTGATACCGCGGCTCGCGGCCCCGGCCGTGACGGCATCGATCTGCGTGCTGTTGCCATCCACCAGGACCGCCCATTCCCGCTTGTGATGCGGGTCACGGCGTTCCGCCTCGTCAAAGGCGGCGGCGATGACGGCGGGGATGCCGTCAGTGACCGAGGCTGTCAGCCACTTGCCCCTGGCCTGCGGCTCCCGCGGCTTCTGCCTGCCTGCCGGCTTCGCGGCCTGCGCTTTCTTCTTCCGCCGCTGCTGCGCGGGCGTGCTGATGACGTCCTCCGGCGTGCGCGGGACCGGGACCGCGTCATAGACGCAGGCCAGCTCGGCCATCCGCTTGCGGCCGTTCTTCTCCCCCGGCGACAGGCGGGTGACCAGCTTGCCCTCCGCGGCGGCAGCGGCCCTCGCGGTAGCGGGCCGCAGCGCGTCCGGCAGCATCACGATGCCCTTCCCGTCGAAGGTCAGCACCAGCGGGTGCCCGTCCGGCGCCGGCAGGACCTCGCGCCACAGGTAAAACGAGTCCACGTCCAGGGCGGCCCGGCGGATCAGCCCCTCTGCCTGCCGTTTCCCTATCCGCACTCCGGTCGCGCGGGTGACCGCGGCGCATGCCGCTTCCATCGAGCCGCGGGCGGCCCCGATCGCGGCGAGCTTCCGCAGCCCGTGCGAGTGCTTCTCCACCGGCAGGTTCAGCGCGGCATCCGCCGGGTGCACGTTCGGCCTGCCCGGCGAACGATAGGCGATCCGCGATACCGTAACCTGCCCGAACTTCGTCATCAGCGGCCGTTCCCTGTCTCTTTCCGCCCGCGTGCGAACGATGCCGTCCTCCCCGGTCACGTCATGACGACGCTCCTCGGCCGCGGCCGTCGCGTTAAGACGGTCCTGGAACAACTGCCGCATCAGCTCCCGGCCCCGCACGCCAAGCTGTTCCTCCAGTTCAGAGTGCTGCAGACCCGCCGCCACCTCCGACGCTGCCCACTCCTCAAGCTCGCGGAAGCACTTCCCCGACTCCGCGAACGCCTCGTCCCGGGCAGGCACGTACCCTTGCATCGGGCTCCTTCTTTTACGATCCGGTCGTCAGACAACCGAGACCGTAACGAGAAGGAGCCCTTTATGCACGCACCGACACCAGCAAACCGGACATGGCAGCGGCGAGCGCCCTAAACCACTTCACGCTGCATCACCCCAGAAGAGCCGCACCCAACCCCGAACGCATCAGCCAACTGCTGCTGGGAAACCCCTCTCGCAGTCCGGATCTCCAGTACCTCAGCAGATGTGAGCGCAGACTTGGCGCTGCGCTCACCGCGTGCCCGGCTCGGATTTGGCTCGTCCCCTTGGGTTTTTTCCCGGTGGTCCGGGCCGCAGAGCAGTTGGCACTTCTTAACCTCAGCAAGCAACTGCGCCCGCGGCCGGTCTAGGCCGCTGGCGATGTCGAACAACTTGCTCCGGGGATCTTTGTGATCGAACTGGAGATCCTCTGTCGAACTACACCAAACACACTTGCCGCCCAGCACGGCGAGCAGTTCGGAACGAATGCGATCCCGGCGACGAGCCATATAGGCACGCATCTGTTCACGGGAGTAGTTCATGCCCCCTAGTTTACTACCGCCGAGCGTGCCGACGCTCACGTCCGGCTTGGGGTGACCGGAGGGACTTGAACCCTCTTCAACCACGCTCACAACCTGGCCCCGCGACCGCTTTGGATCGGTCACCGTGCACGATGGAGGACTCGAACCTCCGGCCCGCTGCGTGTGAGGCAGCCGCTCTCGCCGCTGAGCTAATCGCGCTTAAGTACCCTCAGGAAGACTTGAACTCCCGACCTGCCGGTTCGTCGCCGGCTGCTCTGTCCGCTGAGCTATGAGGGCATAAGAAACTGGCGAGCGTCCGTGCCTCCGTGTCCGCCGTCAACCCGGAGATACATCGCGGCACGCCGTGGCTGGGCGACCTTGAACGGAATCATGTAAACATCTCCGCGCTGCGGGTCGAATACCCCGAAGTAGTCGATGTCGCCGTCGTAGCACTTACCCTTGCTCCTTGTCGAGAAGGTGATCGACGCCTTTCCGTCGGCCCGAGTGGTCTTGCACTGCACCCGTTCGAATCCAAACGGCCGTCGTAATGGCTAGTTTCGACAGCCAAGCGCCCTGTCCGTTAAACTACGGGGGCATAGGGCTCGATGAAGGACTTGAACCTTCAGCCTCTACCGTGTCGAGGTAGCGCTCTGCCAACTGAGCTAAACGATCGTGGCGATGACGACGGGACTCGAACCCGCACTGTCCACCTTGACGGGGTGGTGCACTGGCCAGTTGTGCTACGTCACCATGGCTCCGGCGCAGGGATTCGAACCCCGATAGCTGCCTTAACGGGACAGCGTCCTGCCGTTGAACGACACCGGAATGAATGCCGCGCTTAGCCGTCTGATCGGCCCTGGCGCGCGGCCGGCCTTCGTAGCGGAGGTCGGATTTGAACCGACGATGTCCAGGTTATGAGCCTGGCGCCTTGGACCGAACTAGGCGACTCCGCAGTAGCCCCACCGGGACTCGAACCCGGTCTTCGAGGCTGAAAACCTCGTTACCTACCCATAACAGATGGGGCCATGTGCCCGGCCGCGGCGGCCGGGCTCGCCTCCCCGAGGGGACTACGGCGGTAGCGCGTACGGGACTCGAACCCGTCATCTCCGCCTTGAGAGGGCGGCATCCTGACCAGCTAGACCAACGCGCCGTGCGTCGCCTGAGACTCGAACTCAGACCTCCGGTTTAGAAGACCGCCGCGCTATCCGTTGCGCCAGCGACGCTTGCATGCTCATTAAAAAGTGCGTTCCAGCCGAGCGTCCTGGCCGTCCGGCGACGATGGCAGTTCGCGCACCTTACTTGGCACTTGAGGATTTCGGCTTGGAGTTTGGCCAGCGTGATGACCGTGTTCACCATTTGGCTGATGCTGGCAATCTTGGTACCTCGTACGTGATCGAACTTCAGCACTACGGGATCGGCTCCGCCGCAGTCAACGCACGGATGCTCAAGCAGGTACGCCCGGACGTGGCGAGCCAGATCATTCCTCCGTTCGCGCTTTCGAGCCTGGATCATTGGCAAAAGTCCAGAGCGTTGACCTCTGCGCCACGAGGGGATGGTAGGCCGGGCGGGAATCGAACCCTGCGACTTCCGGCTTCTAAGACCGGACCTCTAACTACTGAGTTACCGGCCAGTAGGGAACCTGCGGATTGAACGCAGCTCAGCCGACGTATCAGGTCGGCGCCAGCAACCAGCTAGCCTGCACCCCTTGAGCGCGGATGCGGCAGGAGTCGAACCTGCAAGGCCGTGAGGCTCGCCCGGGTTCAGGCCAGGTTCCGTCAGCCGATCGGATTGCGCATCCATGAGCGGAAAGAGCGGGAGTCGGACCCGCAAGGCGGCTAGCGCCGCTCGACGATTTCGAAACCGCTGCCGTCTCCAGTCGGCTTGCCTTTCCGTGGCGGATGGTGAGGGATGCGAACTCCCGCGGCTGTTACACCTCCTCGCTTCCAACGAGGCGCCATGGACCTGACTAGGCGAACCATCCACAAGCGGCGCATGAAGAACTCGAACCTTCGCACCGGTCACCCGGTGTACGCCTTAGCAGGGCGCTGCCGTAGCCGCTGGGCCAAATGCTCCTGGCGTACCCTCCCAGGGATTCGAACCCTGACCACTGCGGGTCTGAGCCGCGGGCCTCTACCGTTGGGCTAGAAGGGCGTGGAGTGACCGACCGGATTCGAACCGGCGCTGACACCTTGGCAAGGTGCCGTGCTAAGCCGCTGGACACTACGGTCACATGGAGCCTGCTCAGGGAATTGAACCCTGACCGCCTCCGTACCGGGGAGGCATGCTGCCGTTATCACTAAGCAGGCACGAGCTGGGGAAGCTGGATTTTGAACCAGCACTCCAAGGGTCAAAGCCGAGTGGGCTGCCCGTTACCCCATTCCCCATGCAGCAGCCCCAGAGGGATTTCGAACCCTCGCCCCGTAGTGAGATCCGAGACCCTACCCAGTCGATGGGGCCAGGTGATGCGAAACGTTGATACTGCCTACTGGGCGCATGGTGCAGGCGAGCAATGGCCGAGCCAACCCGGAGCCCGCCAACCTCCCTGAGCACTGTAACCGGCACATGCGTCCCGCCAGCAACATCAGCATTCCGGAAGGTGGACGCGGATGCGGCAGTGCTGGCCAGCGGATGCGGCAGGAGTCGAACCTGCAAGGCCGTGAGGCTCGCCCGGGTTCAAACCGGGTTCCGTCTGCCAATCGGATTGCGCATCCATGAAGCGGAAGGAGTGGGGCTCGGACCCACAAGGCCCTCAGCGGGCTCGGCGGTTTTCGAAACCGCTGCCGTCGTCCGACACTCGGCTTGCCCTTCCACGAGCGGAGCATGAAGGACTCGAACCTTCGCACCGGTCACCCGGTGTACGCCTTAGCGGGGCGCTGCCGTAGCCGCTGGGCCAATGCTCCTCAGTAGCGCTCCTGGGACTCGAACCCAGACGGCACACGGTCTGAACGTGCTGGCTCTGCCAATTGGCCTAGAGCGCCTTCAAGAGCGACCGACCGGATTCGAACCCGGATCACCTGGCTCTCGACCAGGCCCGTCTGCCAGATTGCGGTACGAGCGCATGCGAGCCCCCGACCCGGATCGAACGGGTGCCTGCCGCTTACGAGGCGACCGCTCTTGCCGACTGAGCTACAAGGGCCAGCTGCCGGAGCAAGATTCGAACTTGCACCTACGTGATTCAGAATCACGCGTCCTGCCGATTAGACGATCCGGCATCGAGTGAGTGCGCGAGGCGGGACTCGAACCCGCATCCACCAGATTTTGAGGCTGGTCGCTCTGCCTGTTGGCTTACCCGCGCATAGGCACGCCGCGAGCGACTCGGAACGCTCATCGCCCAAGGTAGAAGCCTGGTTGTCTTGCCAGTTGAGTTAACGGCACTTACGGCTCGGCGAGCCTTGAGTCGGGAAGCAGGGACTCGAACCCCGTCTGCCTGGCCCCAAACCAGGCGCGCTGACCCTTACGCGACATCCCGATCAGCGAAAGGTGCGGTGGACTCGGAGAGATTCGAACTCTCAGCCTTCTCCTTGCAAGGGAGTTGCTCTGCCGTTGGAGCTACAAGCCCGCAGATGGTACCCGGCATACCCGGTCGCCAGGCATGAGGCCAGGGCGACCGGGTCGCGGGAGAATCACGCGGCTCGGCTATGCCGCGCGAACGCTTTCTCGCTATGGAATTAGCAAGGTACAAACACATTCACCAATAGGTGGTGCGCGCATGGGTGCCAGGAGTCGAACCTGGTTTTCGCTGGTTTTGGAGACCAGCCGCCTATCCGTTGGCTCGCCCATATGAAAGAAAACCGCCCGCCAGGGTCTTTGTCCTGGGGGCGGCGTCCGTACCGTGATCTTGCTCCTATCCGGACGCGCTCCCACTGGCCAGGTATGATCGCAGCAGCGACAACGCTGTGCCCATAGGCATAGCCTGCGCCGGCTGCTCAGCTGACCACCACGTATTCATGAAATTAACTGTACGCGGGTCGGCCAGGAAAGCACAAGGCATTTATTTGACGGTAATCTCGACCGTGCTGGCGGCCCCCCGCTTCTGTCGACGGCATGCGCTCGGCTGAAGGCCGGACGTATCGATCGATGACCCTGTTGGTAGATTCGAACTCAGGTTTGGGGGTGAATCTGAGGTGCTTGAGGCGGGTGGTGCGGTCTGTGCCGGGCGGGTACTTTGTCCGGCAAGGACCGGCCAGCGCTAGTTTCCGGGTTCTGGCGCGAATTCCGTGACTGAGCCCGCGGCGATGACGCGGCATCGCCGCTGCCGGGGAGGCTCCCGGATGGCCCGGTGAAGCGCGGCGGTGACGCGGCCCGCGCCGGTGCGTGCCTCCTGACCGCGGATGAGGAAGGAGCGCTCTCGCGTGCGGGAGGATTCTCGTGTCCGGGCGGGAGGGTTGCCGTCAGCGGGAGGGTTGCCGTCATGACCGTGGAGGGTTTCCGCGTTCCTGGAGGAGCGTTTCCGGGTTGAGGAGTGTTTTCGTGTCCTGGCCCGGCCGGTCCTCCTTCACCCGGAAACGCTCCTGCGAAAGCACGGCAATCCCTCCAGCAGGCGCAGCCTCACCCCGCGCAACCAGGCCGGGCAGTGCGGACTGACCCGGCCCGGACCCTGGCCCGGACGCGGCCCGGCCGCACGGTCCGGCCCGGCCGGGCGCGGCGCGACAGCATCAGGTCGGGTCACGTTGCTGTTCACGGCCCCCGGCAACAGCAACGCGGCCCTCCCCGTTGTTCTCGGGAGAGGCTGCTGAAAAAAGGAAAAGGCCATTTCCGGGCGTGTTTGCCGGCGGTGCGTTCGAATCTCTGGGATGATTTTCTCATGCAGGGTGTGGAGCGGGCGGACCGCGAGTTCCTGGACGCGGTGGTGTGGGCTGGGCACCTGGTGCCGGCCGGGAGCATGTTCGCGTTCCTGGCGGCGCACCGGGCGGAGGTGTTCCCTGACAGGGAGTACGCGGACCTGTTCGCGCCGGCGGGGAAGGGCCGGCCGTCGTGGCCGGCGACGCAGATGGCGGCGGTGATGACGCTGCAGGCCCTGCACGCTTTCTCGGACCGGGAGACCGCGGAGGCGGTCCGGTTCGATGTGCGGTGGAAGGTGGCGATCGGGGCGGCGCTGGATGAGCGGGGGTTCGATCCTTCTACTTTGGTGTACTGGCGCAGGCGGATCGCGGCGTCGGCCCGGCCGCACCGGGTCAACGAGGCGGTGCGGCGGATCGCGGAGGGGACCGGGGTGCTGGCGGGGCGGCGGCGGCGGGTGGCCGATTCGACGCTGCTGGAGGACGCGGTCGCCACGCAGGACACGGTGACGCAGCTGGCGGCGGCGGTGCGGAAGGTGATGCGCGAGGTGCCGGGCGCCGCGGAGCGGGCCGCGGCGGTGTGCGCGTCGGGTCATGACTACTCCGTGCCGAAGCGGCCCTCGTGTGACTGGTCTGACCCGGCGGCGCGGGAGGCGCTGGTCTCGGGCCTGGTCAGCGACGCGAACGCTCTGGTCGCGGCGGTGGACGGCCCGGGCCTGGACGAAGAGCAGGCGCAGGCGGTGGCGCTGCTGGCGCTGATCGCCGGGCAGGACGTCGAGCCCGCGGAAGGGTCGGACGGGACGGACGGGCGGTGGCGGATCGCCCGCCCGCAGGAGGACAAGGGGCGGGGGGCTGCTACCGGGGACCGGGTGATCTCGGTGACCGACCCGCAGGCCCGGCACTCCCGCAAGAACGTGCACGACCGCACCGACGGGTACCGTGCCCACATCGCCGCCGAGCCGCAGACCGGGATCATCACCGACGAGGAACTGACCATGGCCGCCGGCCAGGACAACTCCGACGCCGCCACCGCGGCCCGGTTCGTCGCCCGCGCCCACGGCCAGGACGACGCGGACCACGCGGGCCGCGACGAAGCAGACCGGGACGAAGCGGCCCGGGACGAAGCGGACGACGCTGCCCGGGACGACGCGGACGGGGCGGGGCGGGACGACGCGGGCCAGGACGAGGCGGCCCGGGACGACGCCGGCGAGGCGCTGACCTGGTACGCCGACTCGGCCTACGGCACCGGCGACCTGCTCGCCGCGATCGCCGGCGCCGGCGACAAGGCCGTCATCAAGCCGAAGACCCCCCGCCCCGGCCAGGACCCGGACCGGTACACCACCGCCGACTTCACCCCCGACGAGGACGCCGGCACCCTGACCTGCCCCGCCGGCGTCACCCGCCCCATCCCCCCAAGACGCCACGTCTCCTTCGGCACCGCCTGCCGCGCCTGCCCCCTCGCCGCCCGCTGCGTCACCCCCAAAAAACAAGCCCGCGGCGGCCGCGCCATCCACCTCCACCCCCGCGACAAGCTCCTGCGCGCCGCCCGCCGCGACTGGGCCGCCAGCAAGGACCTCCGCAAGGACTACAGCAAAACCCGGCCCAACGTCGAGCGCCTCATCGCCCAGGTCGCCACCCACCGCGGCCGCCGCCTCAAGCTCCGCTACCACGGCACCACCGCCAACCACGCCTGGCTCAAAACCCGCACCGCCGCCCTCAACCTGCGCAACCTCATCGGCAAAGGCCTCACCCGCGACGCCGCCGGCTGGCACATCACCTGGCAACCCGCCACCTGACCACCCCCAGCCCCGCCCCGGCCCCCGCACAGCCCGCCACACGCCCCGCCACGCCCCCGCACGGCCGCCGCCACGCCCCGCAACATCCCGCGCAGCCCGCCGCCAGGCCCCGCACGGCCACCACAACCCCTGCCAGGCCCGCCACCGGCCCCGCACGCCACAAACCCCGAACCCGCAGAACCCCTAATTCAGCAGCCTCTCGGGACGACAGCAGGACGGGCCGCGTTGCTCACCCGGACCGCCCGCAACAGCAACAGGAAGGGCCACGTTGCTCACCCGGGACCGGCACGCCGCGCCGCGCCGCGCAGACCGCCTGAGCTAGTCAAGGGCGAGCCATCGCCAGCCTCCAGGGCAGGCGCAATTTCCCGCGACCACGCCCGCGACCATGATCCAGTGCCGCTTAGCTTGAGTTGATCTTGGATTTGGGGTGCCGTGCTGGTGCAGGAACGGCAGAAGGGCGAAACTTCGGCCTGGACGGCTCCACGGACAGGAGGCTAGCTGCTAGCTGTCGGCAATCCATCGGTCCGGACCCGGGCCCAGCGACGCGGCGACGAATGTACCGCGACCATGAATCGTCACGATCAGGTCCCGCTCGTCGCGCAGGACTTCCATCGCGCGGCGAATGGTGGTGTACGCGGCGCCGTATTCAGACGTCAGTGCCCGCTCAGCCGGCAACTTGTACTTGATCTCACCGCTCTCGATGCGCTTCTGGACGTCGTCGGCAACCTGCAGGTACGCGTGCTTGTGGATAAACGGGTCAACCGGAGTCGCTGGCACATCAACGAACATAGGAGCCCGCCGAGCACTCAGAACTTCGCGTAGCTCAGTAAGCTATCATAGCTCTAGTTCTCTCCGCTGGCCAGGTCGCCGATGAGCGGGTCGGCCACGCTTTCCTCATAGACGGCGCGGCCGGAAGCGGTCATGGCGTCGGCGAGGCCGAGGTCCCACGGCGTAGCCTGCGGTGTCCCGGCCAGGGGAACGTACTCCGCGTCGGACCGGACGCCCGCGCGATAGTCGGCGGCGCTCATCCGCCATGCCCGGGCGCCGTGACGGAGCATGACCGAGTTCGCGATCGCTATGCCGGGCCAGTCAAAGTCTCCGTGATAGCGCAGCTCGCCGCCGCCAGCCACGATCGCGCCCGCGAGCAGGTTGAACGCGGTAGATGGCTGCCCCTCGGTGCAGAGCAGCGCGGCCGAGGCCGCGCCGAGCTCGGCGGCGGCCCGGCGCAGCACGGCCGGATTCTCGCAAACGTGCACGAGCGTGCCGGGCACGGTCAGCGGCATGGTCATGAGCTGGTGCAACGTCACGTAGAAGGGGACGCCCAGGCCTGCGGCGCCGGTCAGCCATTCGCCGAGGCCCCGGCCCGGCACTGGCAGGTTGAGCACTAGCACCCGGCTGGCCAGATCGTCGGGCACTACATCGCTGGTTTCCCAGAGCTGCCGGCGATCACCGGCCGAATCGGGCCTTGGCAGGCCCGCCTTGATGGCCAGCGCGCGCAGCACCAGCGTCGAGGTGACCGTCCCATGGTTGAGCGCCTTGGTGTCCCCGGTGACTTCGGCGGCGAGCGCGGGCAGCAAGATCAGCGCGCCTACCCGGCTGGCCAGGTACTCAAGCACGCGAATCGCCTGGGCGAACCTGGCCTGGTCACCCTGGTTGATGAGCCTGGTCAGGGTTCCGTCGTCCGCGACCTGTACCAGCCAGTCCCGGTACCAGGCGCAGGAGTCATGCAGCGAGCTGCCTTCTGCCGAGGCGATCGCCGCCTGGCGCGCAGCGGTTAGCGCCTCGCGTTCAGCCCGGCGATCCCGCAACGGTCCGCCGAGCTCGGACAGCAACTCCGGCAGTCCGTGCCCGGTGGCCTCGCGCACCGCTTCGTCCAAGTCGGCGAGCCGGACCGTGATCCTGGCCGTGCGGGCGTCCCGGTACTGCCCGGTGATGCCGATGATCGCCTTACGTTCCGCTTCGGTCGGCTCGCTGACGCTGACCGAGCCCGTCAGGTCGCCGCCAGTGCGCTCAAGCGACCGCCGCGCCGCGGCAAGCAGCCGGCGGAACTCGTCCGCCCGGTACCTGGCCGTTCCCGCGGCGCTTGCTGTCACAGCTCACTGGCGGCGCCGGCATAGTCGGGCATGCTCGCCTCTTCCTCGTCGTCATCGTCCTCACCAGGGTCGGACGCCGCGGCGGCGTAGAGCGTCTGCTCGGCGCTGAGCGGCGCGTGCCTGGTCGGCCGGAAGCCGAGAAGCTGCCGGACCAGGTCGTCATTGTCCGCGTAGCCGACGGCGCCATCGACTAGCTGAGTGCCATCCCACAAGATGAGCAGGGCCGACACGGCGTGTGAGGTCTTGTCGTGATACAGGTCGTAATGCGCGATCATCGGAACGGTGTCATACCTGACCCACAGGTCATGCCCGGTCATGAAGAGGTCCAGGTCGAATTTCACCGCCAGGCCGAAAAGGTCCGGCTTGTAGCGCTCATCGATGCCGACAAACGCCTCATCGAGCGCGATCATCCTCGGACAGTGCGCCTTGGCTGACGAGTAGAGCGCGTTGGCAGCCGCGAACAGCGGCAGGTGGATCGACGCGGACTTCTCGCCGCCGGACATGACCGAGTGCTTGGCCCGGGTGAGCCTGACCTCGGACTCGCCGGGTACCCGCAGGAGCAACTCGAACGCGTGCCAGGTCCGGTAGTCCAGCACGCTCCCGAGCGCCTCACGGTAGGTCGCGCGCGGATGGCTGCCGCGATACTCCCTGATCATCTCGCGGAGCAGGCCGCGAAGCTCGCCAAGGCGCTCAGCGCCGCCAGGCGCGCGCTCGACCAGCCGGGCCGCGGCCCGCTGCAGGTCGGTGATCCGGTCGGACTGCGCCCACCGGATGCCGATGGCGATGCCGGAGGACATCGGCTTTGACCTGGTGTCCGCGTCCATCTCCCGTACCAGGTCCCTGGCGGCGACCACGCGATCGTGGATCTGCTGCGCGAGGCCGGCGAGCAGTTCGTCTTCGAGTACCTTGCGTTCTCTGTCCTCGAGCAAGATGCCCTGATCGGCTTGCCGGTCCGCGATCCTGGCGGCGAACTCGGCGACCGGCTTGCGGCCCTCGTCGTCGATCACGTGCACGGTGACCACGCCACCTGGCTCCCAGTCGACGCGGTAGTCCTCGTCGCAGGCGGAGAGCGCCTCGGTGAAGTCCTTAAGGCCCGTCGACATCCGGTCGGCGGTGTTCTTGAGCATGCCATCGGTGACCTGGCGACCGCCCCGGGTGGCGGCAGCGAAGCCATCGAGGATCTCGGCGACACCCGCCGGAAAGACCCGCCCTACGAGGGTTGCGCTGGCCTGGGCGGTCTCGTCGGGTTCCGCCGTCAGCGCGGCGGTCAGGTCGTCGCAGGCGTCGTCGGCGTCCGGCCAGCGCGCGGCATCCGGCCACGGGCCGACCTGAGTGACCCCGACCAGCGGGCGCAGTTCGGCCCGCGCGTACTGACCGAACTCCCCTGCCTGCGTGTGCAGTTCGCCAATGGCCTGCGCCAGCGATTCCCGCCCGCTCGCCAGGTTTTCCTCGGCGCGCGCGGCCCGCTTGGACGCGCTGACCGCCTCCTCACCGCGCAGGCGATACGCCTCGGCGGCTGTCTTGATCAGCTTCTCGGTCCCGCGGATCTCCTCAAGCACAGCCCTGACGTCCGCCCCGAGCGTCTCCGACAGGGTGCGGAACTCCGCTTCCAGCGCCCGCTGCTCGCCTTCGCGCTCAGCGAGGGCACGCTCGGCCTCGGAGTATTCAGCGTTCAGCCGGTCGATCGTCTTGGTCTGCTCGGCGAGGTCGTCTTCGGCCTGGGCCAGCTTGACGCGCTCGCCATGCAGTTGCCTGGCCGCGTCCTCGAAATCGGCGGCCGCCCGCGAGATGGCGTCCACCTGCTCGGCCTCGGTCGGCATGCGCCGCTGCGCGGCCGCCTGCCGCAGCGACCTGCTCTTCGCCTCCACCTCGGCGATGGCGGCATCGTGCGCCTTCCTGGCGCCCGCCAGCTCGTCCCTGGCCCGCGCCAACAGCGCCGCCTGCGTGCTGACCGCCTCGGCGGCCTGCACGACCGGGGCAGCGGACGGCAACTCCTTGCGCGCGCGGCGGAAATCCTCGAGCAGCGTCCCGGCGCGCTCAAGGTCTCCGGCCAGCCGGCGCTCCAGGTCAGCCGACCGGGCGATCAGCTGGTCCTGCTCGGCTAGCCGGGCACGGCGGCGGATCTCGCGGTTGGTCGCGCCGATGTACTCGGGCGCCGCCTTCGGCCGCGCTCCGGCATGCGGTCCGTAGCTGAACTGCGCCTTCGTGCTGACCGCCGGGACCGCCGGGCCAGCCGGGCCAGCGGCCTCCCCCGGAGACACCGCTGCCACGGCAAGGTCGTCGGCCAGCGCGATCGACCGCAGCACGGCACTGATGACCTCAGCGGGCACGTGGTCTTGCTGCTCAGGCACCAGCACGTCGGCGAGCGTCGGCCCGACGGCCGGATGCGAGGCGATCAGGTAGCCATCCGCCTCGGCGGCAGCGAGCGCGGACCGGGTGAGCGCCGGATCGGGATGAACCCAGGCCGTGAGCAGCCCGCCGCCGTAAAGAGCACCTTCGACAGCCGCTGCCCGCTCCACGTCAATGCCGTCGGCGAACCGGACCAGCCGCCACAGCGGGGCACCCGGGCGGCCGTCCCGGCTGGCTGTGCGCAGGTCGTTCGCCGACGGAGCGTCGTCTCTCTCGGCGGCGATCACGGCCCGCTCGGCCCGCAGGCCGGCCAGGCGCTCCCTGACCTCGCGCAGGTCGGTCTCCAGGTTCGCGCGGGCAGTGATCACCGCGGCCTGGCGTTCGGCGGTCAGCCCGGCGAACACCTCGGCCAGGCTGGGCGCCCCCGCCTCACCAAGCTGGTCGAGCGCCTCCGCGAGCGCTGGCCCGTCGGCAGTCGTGAGAACCTCGGCCGGCCCCGCCCAGCGAGCCGTCCAGGTCGCCAGGTCGGCCGCGATCGCCTCGCGCGCCCGGGCAAGGCGTTCACCGGCCGCCTCGCAGGCCTGTTGCTGCCTGCTCTCGGCGCCCTCCTTGCGGCCCGCCTCCTGCTCGGCGTAGGACCGCCTGGCCTTGGCATCGCGGATGGCTTCCAGCAGCCTGCGGATCTCGCCGACGTCGTCCCGGCGAGCCACTGCCCGCGCCCGTGCGGTGACCAGCAGATCCTCGCCTGAGTCCACGGGGCCGAAGCCGTCGTCGGCGATCCCGGACCGCTGGGCGGCCTCCGCTAGGTCGGCGGCGAGCCTGACCTCCGCCGTTCTCGCGTCCACGGCGCGGCGCCGCAGCTTGGCCGCGCCCTCTTCGGCGTCCTTGATCTGGCGCTTGTCCCGGTCGAGCCGGCCCCGCTGATGACCGATGTCCCGCTGGCCGCTCACCACCTCGCGCCGCTTGTCTTCCAGGCGTCCCTGCGCCTTGTACTCCTCGGAGTTCTTCAGCCCGGCCAGCCGGCCTTGCAGCTCTTCGCCTTCGGCCCCCTTCGCGTCCCGCTGGCTGGTCGCGAGCCGCTCGGCCGAGGCCGCCTCGCGGTGAGTCGCGGCGGCGGCCGCGATCCGGTCCGCCTGCCCGGCGGCCGCCTCGATCCGAGCCTGGACCCGGTCGAGCGCGAACCGCACATGCGCCCGCAGGTAGGCCGTGTAGTGGGCAAGGAACTCCTGAACGGCCGCGTTCGCGGCGACCAGGTCGTCGAAGAGTTTCTGAACAGCGGCCAGGTTTTCGAAGTCGCGTGCGGCCTGCTGAACCAGGTCGTCTTCTACCGGGCGGAGGCCCGAGGTGAGCGTGTCCGATACCTTCGCCGGGTCGAGATCCTTGGCCAGCAGCGGGCGGCGCAGCGCCAGCAGCAGATCGAGAAGCTGGGCGTATCTCTCCCGGCCGAGCCCGAACAGCCTGGCGTCGATGGCATCGCGGTACTCAGTCGCTGTCTTGTACGCGCTGCCCGGCTCGAGCACGGCCCTGAGCTGACGCTCGGTCAGCGGCCTGGAGTCCGCGGACAGCAGCCCGAAGTCGATGCCAAGCCGCTTGCCAGTGACGAAGAACCAGCTCTTGACGCCATCTCGGTTGCGGTTCGCGCGCATCCCGATGATCAGAGTCACCGTCGAAATTTTGTCCGGCGCGTCCGCCCGCGCAAACTCAGCCTGCGCGAACTCCATCCAGACGTAGCCGTATCCGGTCTCCTGGCCGCGGTAGAGCAGGTTGGATTTCATGGTCCGGTTCTCGCCGCTGAACGGGTCCAGCCGGCGCGAGTCGGCCACGCCATCGAGCACGAACGGAAAGAGCACCTCAAGAGCCTTGGTCTTGCCTGACCCGTTATGGCCACGGAGCGCGAGCCGGCCATCGGCGAACGCGAACTCCTCGTCCACGTAGTCCCACACGTTGATGACGCCCGCGCGGGTAGGCCGGAACCGATTCGATGGCAGCGCGCTCGTGCTCACCCCTCGCCCCCGGGGGCGAAGTACATCGCAAGCTGGCCGTCGCCACCGCGCGTGATCGGCAAGGCCAGCTTGATGTTGCGGTACCTGGCCGCGGCCGGGAGCACGAGCACGCCGCCATCGACCAGCCGGACCAGGCAAAGATCGGCGAGGAAGGCCGTCGCGGCGGCGAGGAGGCCGCGAGGGTCGTGCTGCCAGCTCATGGTGAACGAGGCGGGGCCGAGCTCGTCGTAGAGTTCATCGATCATCGTCGCTAGCACGGCATGCTCGATAAGCGGCGCGGTGGCCGGCGGAGTACCGCCCGGCACCAGTTGCCTATCGGCACCGACAGCCGGCCCGGCGAATTGTTCAGCATATTGAATTTCTATCGGAGCCGACCAGGCGAGTTCGTGCACCACCCCGGCCAGCGGCAGCGCCGAGTCGATCCTGGCCAGCAGGTCGCGCTGATCCTGCCTTTCCGGCGGCAGTTCCAGCCTGGTCAAGGTCTGACCCCGTTCTTCGATCAGGTCAGCTATCTTCGCCAGCAGCAGCCCGGCCGCCCGGTTGACCGCGCCGCCCCGGCCGGGGAATGGCTTGTCGGTGAACCGCCCGCCGCTGTCGGCGAGCAGGACGCCCTCGGCGCGGCGCTCCACGGGCATGCCGGTGAGCCTGGCCAGGTTCTCGGCGACCCCGCGCAGCCGGCAGCGCGTCCGCGACCTCGGGCTCGACCTGGGCGAAATACACGACCGGGTATTCGAGCAGCGCCCTGGCCGCGCGCTGCTCAGCGGCCGCGCGCTGGGCACCCCGCTTCGAGGCGACAAACGGCGCGTCAAGCAGCCCGGCCGCGCTGGTCAGGTGCTGCAGCGGCCTGGCCGGGCTTGAACAGGGAACCGCAGATGTCGTGATCGATGTCGTACAGCGCGTCACCGTACTCGCTGTCTTGTGCCCAGGCGTCGAGCGATCCGTCGGAGAGCCCGAGCGCACCGCGTTCGACCAGCCAGTCGAGCACGTCGACAACGGCCGCCTTGTGCGCGGTGATGGTCGCGTCAAAGCCGAGGCCGTCAATGGCGTTCGCGGCCGGGGTTAGTGCCCTGACCAGGTCGGCCAGGCTGATCTCGACCCGCGAGCGCTGGAAGGAGGCGAGCACCAGGCACAGGTAGGCGAGCCGCCGCCGGTCGAAGGGCTTGCCATTCTTGGCGAACATCGTGCCCTGGGTGGGGTCGAGCCCGTCGAGCCTGCGGATCAGCCGCACCTGCCTGGTGGTGGCGATCAAGGTGTATCCGAGCAGTTCCCTGAAGTCTTTGGTCAGCTGATCGGCCCAGCGCAGCACCACGGGGAGTACCCCGGGCCTGGGCCTGCTCGCGGTGATGACATCGTGGGTGAGCACCAGCCGCACGGCCTGCTGGTAGGAGCCGAGATCGCTCGCCGCCACCCCGGCGGCCGCACCCGGCGCCATCAGCGCCTCCCGTCGTGCCGGAGGCGCGCAGAACTAGCACCAGGCCGGGGCGAGCTCGAGGCGCAGGCCGGGCAGGTGCAGGACGCCGGTGCTGGTGCGCACCGCGCTGCCCGAGGCCGAGGGGACGAGCCGCATGGTGAGCACGTCGTTGCCGCCCGACCCGCCGGTCACCCGCCCGGCGACGACAGTCCGGGCCTCGGTGGCCAGCGTCAGCAGCCGGAGCAGCGCAAGGGTCTCGGCATCGTCGAGCACCCGCTCGTGCGCGCCGGACTCGAGCAGCCGCACGGCCGCGGCACGCTCGGCCGCCCGCTCGGCCGCCTGCCGCCGCCGCAGCTCGGCCCTGATCCCCGGATGCGATCGCACGGGCTGGGGCACCCCCGGCGCCGGCGGCTTGCCGCGCCGGAACAACGTCACCGAGATCTCCACGCCTGGCGCGTCCCACCATCCGGCGCGCTCGGAGATCTGCTCGGCGTCATCGTGGGCGACGCCGAGATGGCGAGCCGAGCGCAGGTTGAAAGCCGCGGACATCAGCGCGTACGCGGCGCCCTCGTCTGGCGCGTTGAACACCCACTCGGCTAGATGCCGTAGCTGAGATGACCTGTTCACCCCGCCGCGTTGGGCTTCCGTGACCTGGCGGAGCAGCGCGATGACGCCAGATATCGCGGCTCTGGTCGCGGTTCGCAGCCCGGCCGCGCGTGACTCGCCGCCGGCTGGGCTGGTGTCTGGATTCCGTCCGACGCGAACCACGCGCTCAGCGCCGCCCAGCGCCTGCGCCAGTCATCCACAAGCTCGTCGTGGCTCAGGAACGGCCGTTCATCGGCTTGCGCGGCGAGCGTGAACATGGCCTCTGCGCGGCCGGTGCCGGTGCCGGTGGCGCCTGCCTCGGCTGCCTCGGCGACCGCCGCCGCGAGGCGCGGCAGGTAGCGGTCGAGCTCGGCCATGAAGTCGGTCATGTGGGTCAGCAGCGTGTTCTTGTACCGCAAGAAGACCTCTGGCGAGGTGTCCGTCGAGCGGACAATCTCGCCGAGCGTCAGGTGAAACTGCGCTGCCCGCCTTGACATGTCATCAAGCACCGTGTCGAGCCGCGACAGCCTCCGGTACACCTGCTCGGCATCCCCCGCGCTGATGGCCGCGGCGAGGCGACTTCAGGTCGTCGAGGATGTCAGAGAACACCAGGCGGGACAGATTCGCGTCCCTGATCCTGGCCGCCAGCACGTCCTCGACGGCGGCGAATGCCCGGTACCCGAGCTCGCTGAACTGGTACACGGACTGCCGGTTCCGGTACCTGGCCAGGCTGCCTGCCCTGGACGCGTCCTCAAGGCGGTGCACCATCCCGTCCTCGGCGAGGGCGTCGAGTTTCTCCCGCAGGCCGCCACCGAGCCGCGGCGCCTCCGGATGAACAGCCGCCAGCTCGGCGAGCGCGGCCGCGACCTCATCGGAGTGGGCCTGCACCTGATGCACCGCCCGGAGCCGGTCGAGCGCCCTGAGCACCCACAGGTAGGCCACGTGATCATCGCGCCGGGTGAAATTAAACAACCGGAGTCGGTCAGTGACCGCAAGGGAGTCGAGATCCAGCGAACTCCGCCCGCCCGGATCGGCGCCCTCTGCCGTTTGACGCTCTGCGGCCTGCCCCTCCCCGGTAAGCTCTGCCATCGCCTGATCCCACGTCCCGATCGCCTCGTCAGCTGCCCTCTCGCGAACAACCCAATGCTAAGTGCGGCGGGTGCGGCTGGGTGTGACAGCCGAGAAGCGGCCAGAGATCAGGTGCCCGGGCGGGGCGCTACAGCAGGTCAGCGTGTTCGAGTACCTTCGCGCAGACGACGGGAAACTCCGGTACTTGAGTGGCTCAAAGCTGAGCCTGTCGCCCTCGGGCCCCTCCTGGTGAAGTAAGTGTCCAGCCGGCAAGATCTCGCAGGGCTGGTCACCGCCGCGTATGCCCATTTCCAGCAGCACTCCGGAGCCTCGATGATCACGGTGTTGATGCCGAGCTGGCTTGCCGCCGCACCGATCGTCGCGTCGAAGTCCGTCCGATCCCGTAGGAAGCTCACGCGAACGCCTTTGCGCGACTCCGCGATGCGCCAACGATGGTTGCAGCGTCCTGTCCGTAACCGCAGCTAGCCAGGAAGTCAGCCAGCCGCTCGCGGACTTGCTTTGGCTCTGTGTTGGCCGCTTTGGCTAGCGCCCTGGGCCGCAGCGCGCCGTTGTCGAAGTGCGGCGAGATGGCACGGCGAACTTAGGACGCCTGGGGATCTGAGTGGACAGGCCTAGCGCGTTGGCGGCACTGGCACCTGCCGGGCCGACACCCCGCCTCTCGGTGGCTATTGCCTTTACTAGCAAGTCTGCGGGTGGCGGAGCGATCCCGAGCAGAGTCTTGGTGCCGCGCCAGATTCTCTCAGCAGCAGTGGAATGCGAGGTTTTGCAGCGGGCCGCCGCTGCTGAAGTCACCGACTGCCCAGATGCTGCCGCCGGGACTGGCGGCTACCGAGAACAGCTCGTTCCTGATCCCGGGCCTGGGACTGCCGTCCGCCGTCCACTTCCTGCCGTTCCAGTGCAAGATCAGGACGTTCTGCGCGGTATCGGTGCCGTTAATGTAACTGCCGACGGCCCAGGCGTTGCCGCTGGACCAGGCAGCAACGCCCTCGAGGATGTCGCCGCTCCTGGAGCCGCCGGGGTTGGGGCTCGCTACCTGGCTCCACTGATGGCCATTCCAGTGCAGGATGAGAGTCCGCTCGCGGCCGGCGTGATTGGCATACTCGCCGACCGTCCAGGCATTGCTGGCGGAAGTGGCGCTCACCGAGCCGAGGAACTCACCCAGGATACCGGGGTTCGGGCTCTTTACCTGAGCCCACTTGTGCCCGTTCCAGTGCAGGATCATGGTCCGGTCCCTGTTGTTCTTGATGACGACCCCGACGGCCCAGGCGTCTGCGGCAGAGGTGGCGGTCACGCTGAACAGATTGTTCTCAGCTCCCGGGTTTGGGCTCTTGACCTTCGTCCACTTGCGGCCATCCCAGTGCAGGATGATGGTCCTGGAGGTGCTATTCGCCTCTGAGGTGCCCACGGCCCAGACGTCATGCGCGGAAACCACGCTCACGCCGGTGAGCCTGGGATTGGCCCCGGGACTGGGACCTGGTACTTGCGCCCATTTGTGCCCGTTCCAGTGCACGATCAGATCGACCTCACTGGTGCCGCTGAAGTACGCGCCCACCGCCCAGATGCTGGATGGAGATACAGCGCGAACGCCGTCGAGGAAGCTGCCGCTGGTGCCGGGATGCGGGCTTGGTACCACGCTCCAGGCGGCACCATTCCAGTGCTCGATCAGGGTCTGGTCCCCGCCGACGCTGGCGTAGGAGCCCACCGCCCAGGCGTTGCAGGGCGAGATCACGGCGACGGCGTTGAGCTGGTTCACCGAGGTGCCCGGACTCGGCGGCAGGCCGCCGACCCAGCCCTGGCAGGCCGACGGCGAGCCTGCGGCGGGGCTCGCCGCCAGGTGCGCCGCGAGGGCCCCGTTGACGCCCTGATCGCTGAACTGGCCTACCGCCCAGGCGTTGCTCGCCGAGCCGGCGGCCACGGCGAACAGCTCGCTGTGCCCGAGGTCCGGGCTGCGCACGCGGGTCCAGCGCACGCCATTCCACCGCAGGATGAGGGTGCCGAATCCAGCGCCCCCGACGGCCCAGGCGTTCGTCGCTGACGTGGCGGTGACGCCGGCCAGGAAGTTACTGGTTGCCGTGCCGCCCACATTGGGACTGGCGACCCGCGACCACGTGCGGCCGTTCCAGTGCAGGATGAGCGTCCGCTCCGCCGGGTGCTTGCTGCTAGAGAACCGGCCAACCGCCCAGGCATTCGAAGATGAGGTCGCGCCGACGCCGTCAAGCTCGGTGAAGGATGCCGGGTCGGGGCTGGGGGCGCGAGCCCACTTGCTCCCGTTCCAGTGCAGGATCAGGGTCTTCGACGTGTCGTTGCTGGTGATGACGCTCCCGACGGCCCAGACGTCCTTGGCTGAGGTGACGGCCACGCCGGCCAGGGTGCTCTCGGACCCTGGGCTAGGGGCGCTGACCTGCTTCCAGGCATGGCCGTTCCAGTGCAGGATGAGAGTCTTTGCCGCGTTGTTGATGGCGCGTTCGCCAACCGCCCACGCATCGCTGGCCGATATCGCCCGCACCCCGTCGAGCTGGCTGAAGCCGCTGCCTAGGTCCGGAATGCGGACCCGCTTCCAGACCCGGCCATTCCAGTGCAGGATCAGGGATCTCGGCACTGGGCCATTGAGGTAGAAACCGACCGCCCAGATATTGCTCGGGGAAACGCCGCGCACGCTGGTCAGGAGATTGTCCCGCATTCCTGGGGAGGGGCTGGGCACAACCGCCCACGACGAGCCGTTCCAGCGCTCGATCAGCGTCTTAGGCCTGTTATCGCTGCCCCGGTAGTTCCCCACCGCCCAGGCGTCGCAAGCGGACACGACATCAACCCCGCGCAGGCTATTGGCGTTAGCGCCCGGGTTAGGCGGCTGGGTGCCCGTCCAGTTGTCGCAGCTTGCTGTGGCCGCCGTAGCTGATCCTCCGGCGCTCGCGAGCACGCTGGTCACGGTCAGCGAGAGCGCGAGCAACCTGGCGACGGGTCGAGCGGGCCTGTGCCGGTGCCTCATCGACGCACTATCGCAGCCCGGCCTGGAACGGCGCTGGAACGGCGTCAGAGCCCGCGCCGCCGGGCAGGGCGGGCCATACTCGTTGCTAGCTTCGGTTCTCGGCGCGGACGAGGCATTGATGCAAGTACAGGTACGGCTTCTCGGGCCAGTGGACGTCACGATGGACGGCGAGCCGCGGGCAGTGAACGGCCTGCGCCGCAAGGCTGTGCTTGCCGCGCTGGCCCTGCATCACGGCGCGGTCGTCAGCACCGGCGAGCTAGTTGAGGTCGTCTGGGGTGCGGTCGCGCCTTCGACGGCGATCACGACGCTGCAGAATCACGTGTCGTACTTGCGCACCGTTCTGGACAGCAAGGGCGCTATCCGGGCTCGATCGCCCGGCTATGTACTTGACCTCAGCGCCGTCGGCGCGGACGGCGGGACGGCGGGGACGGCGCTGTCGGCGCGGACGGCACGGACGTGCGGCTCGCCGGGCGGTTGCTGCGGGAGAGCCGGCGGTGTTCCGGCCCCGGTCAGCGCGTGCGATGCCTTCAGGACGCGCTAAGCCTGTGGCGGGGCCGGCCGCTGGCTGATCTAGCTGGGCTGCCCTGGCTGGAGAGCCAGGCGGAGCGGCTGGAGTTGCTGGGGGTGCATGTCAAGCGCGCCCTGTTCGAGGCGAGGCTTGCTACCGGGGAGCATCAGGCGCTGGTCCCGGATCTGGAAGAGCTGGTGGCCGAATACCCGCTGGACGAGCAACTCCACGCCCTGCTCATGCTCGCGCTGTACCGGACGGGCCGGCAGGCCGATGCGCTCGCCGCCTACCGCAAGGTGCGGCGCACCCTCGGCGACGAGCTGGGGATCGAACCGGGCGAAATGCTCCGAGATCTGGAAACGGGGATGCTCAGGCAGGATCCCGCCCTTGCCGCGCCAGCGCCCGGAGTGGTACTGCCGCCAGCCCGCACCGCGCCGATGCCGGCTCCGGCGCAGCTGCCGTGCGGGGTACCTGCGTTTACCGGGCGCGCGGTTGAGCTGACCAGCCTCGACGCGCTGCTGCCCCCGTCCGGCACGGCGGTCGTGTCCGGCACGGCGGTCGTGTCCGCGGTGTCGGGCACCGCCGGGGTGGGCAAGACCGCCCTGGCCGTGCACTGGGCGAATCAGGTGCGGGCACATTTCCCCGATGGGCAGTTGTATGTCAACCTGCGGGGCTTCGGCCCCGGCGGGACGGCGGCGGAGCCCAGCGAGGCGGTGCGCGGATTCCTGATGGCTTTCGGGATGCCGGTCACCCGGATCCCGGCGGACCTGCCCGCTCAGACGGCCCTCTACCGCAGCATGCTGGCCGGCAAGCGCGTGCTGGTGGTGCTGGACAACGCGCGAGATGTCGGCCAGGTCCGCCCGCTGCTGCCCGGCTCATCGGGATGCCTGGTCATCGTGACCAGCCGCAGCCAGCTCACCAGCCTGGTCGCGGCCGAAGGCGCCTATCCCCTCACCGTCGGCCTGCTCCCAGCGACAGACGCTCGCGAGTTGCTCGCCCGGCGTCTGGGGCCGGACCGGGTAGCCAGCGAGCCAGCCGCCGTCGATGACATCATCGCCGGGTGCGCCGCCTTGCCCCTGGCACTGACCATCGTTGCCGCCCGTGCCGCGACCAGCCCTCACTTCCTGCTCGCCGCAATCGCCGCTGAGCTACGCGAGGCGACGCGCGCGCTTGACCCCTTCCACGGCGGTGATCCGGCCACCGACGTGCGGGCGGTGTTCTCGTGGTCGTACCGTGCTCTGCGCCCGGACGCCGCGCGGCTCTTCCGGTTGCTCGGCCTGCATCCAGGCCCGGACATCGCGATTGGCGCAGCGGCTAGCATCGCCGCGATGTCATCCGATCGCGCCCGGGCGGCGCTGACCGAGCTCACCCGGGCTCATCTGCTCGCCGAGCACTCGCCAGGCCGGTATTCCTTCCACGACTTGCTGCGCTCATACGCTGCCGAGCGGGCCTGCGCCAGGGACGGCCAGGATGTCCGTGATGCGGCAGTGCATCGCGTACTCGACTACTACCTGCACACCGCCAGCAACGCCGCGATGCTGATCGAGCCGCAACTGGACCTTCCCGCCCTGATCTCGCCCCGGCCTGGCGTCATCGCGGGCGAACCTGCCGCCGCGCAGGTAGCGATGGCCTGGTTCGCCACCGAGCACGCCGCGCTCGTCGCCGCCGTCCACCTCGCGTCTGATGTCGGCTGCGCCGCGCTCGCCTGGCAGCTCGCCTGGACCCTCAGCACCCCGTTTCTCCGGCACGGATCCTGGGACGACAATGCCCGGGTCCAGCGCGCCGCGCTGGAAGCCGCGCGTCGCTCCGGTGACGCGGCCGGAGTTGCCCACGCCCTCAACGCCCTGGCACTGGGATACGCGTGGTCAGGCCGGTTCCGCGACGCCGACCCGTACTTCCGGGACGCGTTGCGGCACTTCGAGACGATCGGCGATCACATTGGCCAGGCAAGAATTCACAACGGCCTCACCTGGCTTTCCGAGCGAGAGCGGCGCCCCGCCGACGCACTCGGTCACGCCTTGCGGGCGCTCGACCTCTACCGGGCGGCAGGGCACGGCCCAGGGCAGGCGATGGTGCTCAATGACATCGGCTTCTGCTATGCGCTGCTTGGCGACTATCAGCAGGCGATGGCGTTTTGCGAACAGGGCCTAGCTGCCGTCCAGGAGCTAGGAGAACGCAACTGGGAGGCCGCCACCTGGGACAGTCTCGGCTTGATTAACCGGCAGCTCGGCAACCACGAGCGATCCGTCGCCTGCTATGAGCAGGCCATCGCGCTCTACCGGGAACTCTCCGACCTTTTCAACGAAGCCGACACGCTTGATCATCTCGGCGACGCTCAGCTCGGCGACGCTCAGCTCGGTGCGAATGACGCCGATGCCGCCCGTCGGAGCTGGACCCAGGCGCTGCGCATCTTCGACGAGATCGACCATCCCGACGGCGACCAGATCCGAGCCAAGCTCCGCCGGGCAGCCGCGCGCGAATCCGGATCGCGCGCGACCTCAGCTGACGGAGCTGGCTAAGATCCTCGCCGAGACGCCGCGGCTATTGGCGCCGGGCCCTGCGGACGCCGTAGAGGCCGCCAGGAAGCTCCACGACCTCGTGCGGGCTGCCAGTCCGTTCGGTGCGCGTCTCGGCGATCCTGGCGGCCTCTGCCTCGCTGGTCTGACCACGGCGCACCGGGAGCGCTTCACGCTTGCCGGTTGCGGTGAACGGCCTGCGGGTGCTCGTGACCTGCCTGCGGGTGCCCGTGATGATGTGCCTGCGGGTACCCATCGCCCCTCCTAGCGATATCCCGAACTCGCCGCCCACGACGATAGCCCGTAGCTGCTCTGCTGACAGCTCGGAACCGGCAAGGATCCGCACGGCGTCGCGCAGTCCCTGCTCGTACGCCTCACTCCGTGCAGCCTCGCAAGGTACGGGGTTGAGGGAAATCATCTTGTGAGCCTCCTTCGCGCGCGGCTGCGCGTATGGCAGCGCGTGCGGGTTGCGATCTGAGTTGGTGATCTTGTAGCGCAACCTTGTCTGGGTGGCTGTCATGACGCCCGTGACACGGCGCTGACCTGGGAGATCGTCGCGGGGTCCGTCCAGGTGTCACACGAGACCATGTGTCACGAGACACGTGTCACACGCAGTTACCCACCCACCTGCGCCCACGGCAATAGCCCTTAGCTGCTCTGCTGACAGCTCGGAACCGGCCGGTCAGCTCGGGAGGGCCGACCTGAGCCGGTCGAAGGCTCTCGGAAGCGGGAGCCGGTCCAGGGAGTGCTTGATCGTCAGGGCGCACTCTCGCGGGCTGGCGGCGGCTGTGTCGCATTCGACGTCGTAGCTGCCGTAAGAGTGCACCTGCCGGACCTGCGCAGCCGCCTGCCCGGGCTCCCTGTCGCCGCGCGCCGTCTCCCGCCGTGCCAGTTCCTGTTCCGGGCAGCGGATGCCGACGAAGACGACGTCCAGCCCCTTGAGCACGGTGAGGCAGTCCAGCAGGCGCCACCGCTCGCTGAGGATGTAGTCGACGACGAGGTCATTGCCGGCGTGTGCCATGCCCGCCACCGCGCGGTGGAAGCTGGCCCGGGTTCGGGCTAGGACGGCGGCAAGTTCGTCAGGACCCAGCTCCAGCGTGCGTTCCCTAGCGCGCATTCCGTTGATCGCGTCGACGGACATGTGGAAGAAGGGACGTTCCAGAACCAGCAGGAGTTGCTCGGCGATGCTTGACTTGCCGGAGCTGGATGTGCCGTTGAGGAAGATGACCTGCCCGGTCCGAATCAGCGCGGAGCTCATAGGCATCACCCCAGCACCTTAGGTCGACCCGTAGCCGAATGATTACATTCGGTGTACCATTTCGGTTACCAAGGGACTCTTTCTAGGCTGCCGATCCGGCGGGTCTTGCCCGGGTGATCGTCGAGTTGACCACCGACAGCGGGATCCGGGGTCCGCCGCTACTGGCAGGATCACTCAAGCAGAGAGACGACCTTCATGGTTGCTACGTTCAAGCCAATGCCCGAGATGAGTCCATTTTCACCGGCGCTCGCGTCCGTTTCCGGTGATGGGCCGGGCACGTCGTATGTGATCGCGTGGACCGGAACTGACGGGCAGGCCAAGCTCAACACCAGCTACTCCGATACCAGCGGCGCCGTCTGGGACAAGACGATCGTCCGTGACCCAGGCGGGGGAAGCTGGGAGAGCAGCATCGCCGCTCCCGCCCTGGTCCAGCACAACGACATCCTGTTCTTGTGCTGGACGGACCCGCAGGGGCGCCTGCAGCTGATGTCCTCGACCGACAACGGCCGCACCTGGAGCGCCAAACAGCCCATCGCGCAGGAAAGCAGCATCGCCGCCCCCGCGCTTGCCACCTACGATGGTGATCTGGTGGTCGCCTGGACCGGCACCGACGGCGCCGGCACGCTCTGCATCGCCACCTCCGGCGATAACGGCCAGAGCTGGGCGAAAGTCGTGCTGCCCGAATGGAGCATCGCAGGCCCGGCGCTCACCTCCTACATCGACGGCGCGGGCTTCACCTACCTGTTCGTCGGCTTCACCGGCACCGATCACCAACTGCGAGTGCGGTTCTGCCAGTCGCGCAACTACCAGCAGTTCACCGTCCCGGCATCTCAGGGCAGTGTCGTGACCGGCCAGACCAGCGACGACGCCCCATCTCTCTCGGTGCTGAACCAAGGCGAAGGCCTGGACATCTACCTGGCAATCGCCTGGACCGGCACCGGCAACCGGCAGCTAAATGCCGCCTACTCATATCAGGGGTTCTCCCCGTTCGGCTGGCCAGGAACGGCACCCGATGACCGCAGCAGCGGCGGCCCGGCGATGCTCACCAGCCGCCACTTCCCGCAGGAGCCCGACTCGCTGATCCTCGCCTGGACCGATCAGAGCTCCCAGCTGAACTTCTGCGCCGCGGACGTCATCATGCCCGCACCGGAGTAATTCCGCTCTGTGACGGCTCCACGACGACCTTATGACCTATCCGGGCGACCGCCATGCTGAACGCGTCCTGGGCCGCCGTCAGCGGGTATCTGTGACTGACGATCGACAGGTCGACCTTGTTGGCCGATACGAGGCTCATCGCCCTCGGGTAGGTATCGTTCATCCGCCTCACCATCGCGATGGTGAGGCCCTTCCGGCGGGCAGCGGAGGCGCGGAAGCGGATCCAGTCCTCGCCCGGGATGCCTCCAAGCACGACCCTGCCGCCCGGCCGCGCCGCCGACATCGCTAGCTGGACGCCAGCCTCTGTCCCCGCCAGCTCAAACGCCACGTCGACCCCGCCGTGAGTCAGCTCCCCGACCACATCCGCCTCGGCCGCCTGAACCGCGTCCGCGGTCACGTCGGCGCCGAACCGCGCGGCCGCCTCCAGCCGGTGCGGCAGCGGATCGAATGCGATCACTGAAGCGGCCCCGGCGGCTCGCAGCACCTGGATAAGCAACAGGCCGATCGGCCCGCAGCCAACCACGGCGGCGGTCCCGGCGAGCCGCAGATGGCCAAGATCTGCAGCATGGATAGCGACCCCCAGCGGCTCGAGCAAGGCGCCGTCCGCAGCTGTGAACGACTCGGGCAGCGCGTGCAGCAGGTGCGACGGCCAGGGCATCAACTCGCGCATCGCGCCATCGGTCGACCCATGGCCAGCGAACTCGATGTTCACGCAGAGATTGCGATAACCAGCACGGCACAGCCGGCACGCACCGCAACTGATCGCCGGATCAATGGCCACTCGCTCGCCACGGCGCGGCCCGCTATCAATGACCCCGGCCGCCTCGTGCCCCGGCACGAGCGGCCTGTCGAGGACCGCGTCCCCGATTCCGCCCTCGGCCCACCAATGCAGGTCAGAACCGCAGATGCCCACGGCTGTCACCCGAACCATGGTCATGCCCGGTCCCGGGGGCGGCACCGGCTCTTCCTCGACGCGAAGGTCGGCGACATCGTGCAACCTGGCGGCCAGCATTACAGGTCGGCTTTCAATCTGTCATGCGCGCGATCGACTTGCACTCGAGCATGCTCGACCGCATCCATGATCTCCCGCGACCGCATACGCAAATCGCGCTGACTAAGCTCTGCACTGCTACTCACCCGCCCAAGTTAGCACCGCATAGCAGCGCTGGACCGGCGCGAACAAACTACGAAGGGGCAGCATAAGCCACGTCAATGAGCTCGCGTCGACCAGCTTCCGATCAATTGTCGAGCACGCCTATATTCGGCGTGGTCGAATGCTGGCTCCATGATATCCAAATCGCGTTGCAGCAATCGGTGAGATGCGGCGACATTACGCCAGCGCGCAACTGCTTCTGCGACCTGGGCAAGAACCTCCAATGCGTCGTCGTGGCCTAGGCGGAAATAAGGAGCAACGCCCATGAGCACATCTATGCTTGCACGCGTACTCTCGAAGTCGATCTGGAGGCTCAGGTGTTTCGTGCCTGGATCTGGGTTCGGGTTGAGGTCAAACGCTGGTGCCAGGCCCAGGACTCGCCACGCCCATGAAGAAACCCGTGATTCCGGAGATGGTCGTCAGTATTGGAAATCAGAATATTGAAGGCCACTCTCCGCCATAGCTGGCGCAGTTCAGCAGCGGCCGTCACGGAGTTCCGCTCTATCACCTCCGCGATCTCCAAATAGCTGCGTTCATCGCCATCGCTTGCTTCGAGCATTGTCATTGCGCTGACATAGCCGACGCGGGCCTTGCCGTGACGGTCGAAACGATCCACTATAAGCACATTCCGGTCCCCTATCCGTATTAGGCGGGAGCCCGGAACGGTTATCTCAGCATTTCGCGCCAGATCAAGGGCAACCTTCTCCCAGGCCATTACGTTCCAGGTGTCTGAACCTTCGCTTGGGAACTTTGCAATTGCGAAATGCCCGGAGCTATCCAGCACGTGCGCCTTCGGACGGGCACCCCCCAATGAACTGCCCGCCCTTAGGAGACGTTTAAGATCGTCATAGTTGGCGGCATCCCGCTCGGCGCGAGCGGCAATTTCAAGCAGCAGGGGCAGATCCGCTAGAACTGGAATACCGGATTCCTCGGTGGCCAGAAAAGGCTCTTGACCGTCATATCGAAATCGCAGCGCTCCTTGGCGCAGGTCATCTCGGACGCCGAGCAGCAAGTCCACCTCACTCATCGAGCGTGGGGCGGTTGCTGCCGCCTTGGCTCGAGCCCGTTCGGCACGCTGGATAAGCGTTCTGCCCCAGCGATCGGGCGAACTGTCAGCGAAGGCACCGAACAATGCATGTCCGACCGGTGTCTGCAATGTGCCACTGACCAGAGGGAGCCCAGGGTCCAATTCGTAAGCGCCGTTACTCGCCAGGTATTTGTTGTCATAGATGAAACTGGCTGATTCTGAGCCCCGACGATAATGGGGGTATAGCTGGCCAACCAGGATGTTCCTCGCGCCAGCCGCGACGACAACCTCGATCTCACTAGTCATGGTTCTGCTCCGGCTTGCGCGGTCGAACGCGTTCAGGCAGTGCCTCCTCTGACCGGAGACGGCCCACATCGGTGCCGTATGGATCGAGCGCAGCTACCAGGAGTTCGAGCACTCCCAGCGCTCGGGCAACTCTTAGCAGGTTTTCCGTGGTGGCACCTGCACCGTTCTCCAAGCGCATCACGGTGTAGCGAGATATTCCCGCACGGTCCGCCACCTGGGCCACCGTCAGCCTCCGCAATCTCCGCCAGGTAGCAAGATCCTCACCCAAGCGCCGTTGACCGCTGGCAACCGCGATCGGGACCTTCGACCCAGCCATGAATATAAGGTTCCTCCGATGCGACCTTAACCGGCATAGAGTCGCTAACTTGCAACTCTATCAGAGGCATCCCCGTCCCGATCACTCTGAGTAGCCGCGAACGCTACCTGGTTAGCCTTGGAAGAGATTAAGTGGTATATCTGCGACTCAAACCTGCGTAGAGTCGCAGATATGCGACTCTACGCGTTCAAGCCCAAAGGTCGACAAGACTTAGCGCGTATAGGGAGTTCGCAACGCCGAGGACGCAGTCTCAAGACATCTGCCGAACATCCGCGAGCGGCGCGCCTAGTTCTGATCACTGGGCGGATCGCGGCCCGCTTGGCCGGTATGGTCTTCCCGTGGTCGGCGTGCCTGCGCGGGTGCTGAGGTCGCTTATGCGACGATTGCCGTCGAACGGATTTTCGGTGAGTGCCTGTGGTGGCTCTGGCCGCGTGGCGCGGGAGGGGTTCGTGTGAGCGACCTGACGTGCCTGGAGATCTGCGCCGGCGCCGGCGGTCAGTCGCTCGGCCTGGAGCAAGCGGGTTTTTCGCATGTGGCGGCTGTGGAGATCGATGGGGACGCTTGCGCGACCTTGTCGCTAAACCGGCCTGAGTGGCACCCGATCAAGATGGACCTCCACGGCTTCGATGGCCAGGAGTACCGGGGCGTCGACTTGCTGTCGGGCGGCGTGCCGTGCCCGCCGTTCTCAATCGCCGGCAAGCAGCTCGGAGCCGATGACGAGCGTGACTTGTTCCCGCAGGCCCTGCGCCTGGTCGAGGAGTGCGAGCCGACCGCGGTCATGCTGGAGAACGTCAGGGGCCTGGCCAGCGCCCGTTTCGCCGGCTACCGCGACCAGGTGGTCGACCGGCTGCACGGCTCGGTTACGAGGTTCAGTGGCAGGTGCTGAATGCGTGCGAGTTCGGCGTGCCGCAATTGCGGCCACGATTCATCCTGGTCGCGATGAAACCAGCCTCCTTCCTGCATTTCCGATGGCCGAGCGCGGTCGGGACACCTCCAACGGTCGGCGAGGCATTGCGCGACCTGATGTCTGCCGACGGCTGGCGCGGCGCTGAAGCGTGGGCCAGGAAAGCCAACGGCATCGGGCCTACCCTGGTCGGTGGGTCGCGCAAGCACGGCGGGCCCGACCTCGGCCCCACCCGCGCTCGCGAGGCGTGGCTCAAGCTGGGCGTGGATGGCAAAGGGCTTGCTGACGCCCCGCCTTGCCGCGACCACCCGGTCGGCCATCACCCCCGGCTCACCGTCCCGATGGCGGCCGTGATCCAGGGATTCCCGCCGCAGTGGCGGTTCTCAGGTCGCAAGACCGCGTCCTACCGGCAAGTCGGGAACGCGTTTCCGCCGCCAGTCGCCCGCGCCGTGGGCACCAGCATCCGCGCGGCGATCGAAACGGCCACCAGGCTGTCCTCCGCCGGCACGGAGCGCCTGCTCCATGCTGTCTAGCCCCCGCGGGATGTCGCCTTATCCACACGGCGCCGCTGTTCTTCGGCGGTAATCGCGGTGCGTATGTTGCCGGACCAGGGACGTCTTCCTGACAGGACGGAAGACCCTTTCGCTGAGACGGATCGCGACCTGCACGCCGTCGAGGAGGAACTGTACCTGCTCGATCCGACGGGAGAGCAAGTCGCCATCGTCCTGCGCGACACTCTTGACCAGCTCTACGACGGTCAGCACTCCGGGCGATGGAGCTACGACCAGTTGCACAAGACCGAGAAAACGCACATGGGAACGCTGGTCGAGATCAATCTGCACCGAATCTTCGCTTTCCCCGACGGGGACGTGACCGACTACCAGATCGCCGGAGCCGACGTCGATTGCAAGTATTCGATGACCTATGGCGGCTGGGAACTCCCGCCGGAGGCCATGAACCAGATCTGCCTCTTGATCACAGCGAACGACGCGGCCAGCACCTGGACGGCAGGCCTGCTCCGAGTGCGCGAGCAGTATCTTCGCGGTCGCTCAAACCGCGACGCCAAGCGCCAGTTGACGGCCGCCAGCCGTGGCCACATTCGCGTCCTCTGGCCCGGTCACGGGCAACTCGCTGAGAACCTGTTCCTGCATATCAGCCCCAGCACTCGTGACCGCATCTTCGGCGCGAGGGCAAGAAGCGGCATCCAGCATGGCCAGGCCAAGACGAACGAACTCTTCCGCTCAGTGCAGCGCCGGATCATCCGGCGAGCCGAACTCGCCACCGTCGCGCAACAGGACGATTTCATGAAACGAGCCCGCGGCAACGGCGGCGCACGAACGCACCTTGCGCCTGAAGGGATCCTCGTCCTAGGGCACCAGGACAACGACCCGCTCGTAGCCGCCGCCCTCGGCCTCCCAGTCCCCAGGAAAGGCGAATTCGTCTCGGCCCGGGTCGTGCCCGCGCACCACGAACGCAACGACCCAATCGCAGTAATCGATGGCAGCCCATGGGCGCTAGCCCGCCCGGATGATCCCGTAACCCCCGCACCAGCTATTCCCAGGCAGTCGCGAGCACGAAGCCTAGGAGGTGTCTCTGATTCCTCAATGATCACTCAGGTAATGCTGTGGGGAGAGCTGCCCTCTGATGCGAGCTGGCCGAAGATGTGGTTGGCCGGGGAGTCGGGATCGTCTCCGTAGAAGAACTCGGAGGTGGCTTTGTGATACTCGGCCCGCGACAGGGCTCCGGAGGCGTCGAGGTCGAGCGCATTGAACACCTCGGCGCACTCATCGTCGCCGGCCCGGCCTGTGCTTCCGAAAATGTGCGTGAACTCGGTGAGGCTGATCGCTCCGTCACCGTCGCCGTCGGCCAGGTCGAAGAAGCGGTCGGCGACCGGCGCGAGTTCTTCGGGGTAGCGGGCGCGGTCGGTGAAGATGACGTTGAACGCCTGTACCGCCTCCGCCGAGGTCACCCTGTCGTCGGCGTCGGCGTCGGCGGGGCCAGCACCGACTCCCAGAACGAGTGCATAGTCTCGACCATCTGCCGGGCCTGAGGGGAGTCGGGGCCAATGCCCCTTGCCTGCAGGTAGCGATCGGCCATCTGGACGACGTCCTGCCGCGTGATCGCGCCGTCGCCGTCGATGTCGGCGGCGTGGACCCATCGTTCGCACTTGCGCGTGCGTAACTCGCTCATGGGCTCACGGTAGGCCGGCATCAGCGGTTTGGCCAGGACTGTTCCTGGGCCGAGACGGTCAGGTCATGCGCGTGGCCGCGAGTTGCTCGGGCGCACGCTCTTGCTCGTGGTGAGGCATGGCCGGATACTTAAAGTCGCTGACGAGTTACGCGGCGGATACGCCGCACGCGGAGGATCCGCCACAAGCAGGGACGTGATCGCATGCCCGATGAGAGCACCAACCAGGACTTATCCCTAGCCGAGACCGACGCACTCTTAGCCTGGCAGGCCGTGCCGTACGCGGTCTCGGACGAGGATGCGCAGCGGGTCTCCAGGGAGTATCTCGATGCGGCCCGCAGGGAATTCGAGGAGCAGATCTCCCACCTCGCCCGCACCAGTCAAGACGCCGCCCGCCAGGCGGAGATGCAGCTGAACGTCAGCGACTGGGAAGTGTATCCCAACACGAAATGGTGGGGCTTCGAGCTCGTCCTCAACGCCGCGGCCGCCGCGGCCGCCGCCGAGATCTCAGAGTTAGTAGGGGATCTCCTCGGGAAGGTCCTTCCCAGTCCGATCGGCGCACTGGTCGAGGCCGCATTCAAGATCCGTGCGGTTGTCATCCGGGCGATAGGCAAGGACTACGGATGCCGTCTGGTGTCGCCCTGGACCGCCCCGCTGATGCTCATTCCCATCCCCTTGGCCCCCAAGCAGGACACCTCGCTGTGGTGGACGGTCATGAACGCCGCCAATAGCTGGAGCCAGGACGAGAAGTTCCCCGGCCACCTGTCCAAGGCCAATCCGGCGCTGGCGGAGTTCCGCGGCAAGCTGTACTGCGTGCACCGCGGGGACCAGGACGACAAGCTCTGGTGGACCGTCTATGACCCGGCGCGCAATAACGGCTGGAGTGCCGACATCGCCTTCCCCAACCACCTCAGCGCTGACGGCCCGGCCCTGGCCGTCTACAACGACCTCCTGTACTGCGTGCACCGCGGCGGCGGCAACGACAAGAGCCTGTGGTGGACCCGCTTCAACGGCACCAGCTGGAGCGCCGACACTCAGATGTACGGCGGCACCAGCCGAGGCCCGGCCCTGGCGACCTTCAACGGCTTCTTGTACTGCGCTTACAAGGACGGCGGTAGTACTCAGATGTGGTGGACCCGCTTCAACGGCAGCAGCTGGAGCGCTGACAAGCTGTTCGGCAGCCACAACACCGAGTCCAACCCCGCCCTGGCCGTCTACAACAGCCTCCTGTACTGCGTGCACCGGGGCGGCGGCAACGACCAGAACCTGTGGTGGACCCGCTACAACGGCACCAACTGGAGCAACGACACCCGGCTGCCCGGCCATATGAGCGCCCAGGGTCCCGCCCTGGCCGTCTACAACGGCTTTCTGTACAGCGTGCACCGGGGCGGCGGCAACGACCAGAACCTGTGGTGGACCCGCTACAACGGCACCAGCTGGAGCAACGACACCCGGCTGCCCGGCCATATGAGCGCCCAAGGTCCCGCCATCACCGCCTACCGCGACCCCAGCGGCACCGAGGCCCAGCTCTTCTGCGTCCACCGCGGTGCGTAGAAGCCGCCGCTGAGCAAGCGGGGCAGGCCGCTGCTTGAGTCAAGATCTTGCAGAGCCCGGCCCGGCCCGCTCATCCGGAACCACGGGCCGGGTCACCGGGATCACTCGGACGAGGTTTTCCAGGCCGGTGAAGTCGTCAGGGTTGGTAGTGAACAAGGGCAGGCCCTCGGCCATCGCGGTTGCGGCGATCATCAGGTCAGCTACCCGGCGGCGCGGCTTGCGACCGATCGCAACGACAGCGGCCGTCACCCGCCCAAACAAGCGAGCCGCTTCCGCATCGAACGGAACCGGGTCGAACTCGCTCTCTGCCCGCTGCAGGATCTCCAGCCGGCGGGCGCGCTCCGCGTGCTCATCGTAGGCATCCTGCTCGTCATTGCCACGGACCTCGTGCGGCCCAGCCGACAATTCGGCCAGCGTGATGGCGCTGATCGCCATTTCCTCTGGCAGTTCACCGGGGGCGAGCCACTTACGCAAGATCATGATGTTCGTGTCCAGCATGCCCTGCGGCGGACGCTCACCGGTCATAAGGACTTCCGGCCTCATCATCGAGCGCCGCTTGCTGATCGGCCCGGAAAGCCGCCAGGTCGAGAGCGGGCGCATTGCGTGACATAGCGGCAAATTCCTCACGTGGAACCATCCGGCGCCGCCGACGCAGCGGGATCAACTCCGCGATCCGGTGCCCGTCACGGGTCACAGTGAACGACTGCCCATGCTCGACCGCATCCATGATCTCCCGCGACCGCATGCGCAAATCGCGCTGACTGATCTCTGCACTGCCACTCACCTGCCCAGGGTAGCACCAGATAGCACGCAGTGCTACCTGACCGCCCGGAGATCCGGTAGAGGCCGTGGGTGTGTTTCTTGGATCTCGGTTGCGACGTTGACGCCAGTTGAGATGCCGCCAGCGCCCGGGGGCGTCACTGCAGGAGTTTGCGGAGGATGACGGCTTGCCGGTGGTAGCCCATCCGGCGTTCGTAGAACGGGACCGACAAGGGGCTGTGCAGGTTGGTGTCGGTCACCGCGACGATTGCTCCCTTGCCCTGTCCCCAGGCTTCGGCCGCTTTCATGAGCGCGGTGCCGGTGCCTTGCCGCGGTCAGGCCAGGGCGGTGATGGCCAGGCGCGGCCGGGACAGGTCACGCTGCAGTTGCCAATGAGCATCGGGGCTGGGGTGGAGGATCGCCGCCTCGACCATCCCGATGACCTGGCCATCGTGCTCGGCGGCGAGCCAGAGTTCGTCATCGCCGCGTGGCCTGGCGATGGCCTGCTCGAACCATTCCGTAAGGCCTTCGGCCTGGGGTTCGTGGATGATGTCGGGTACAAGGGAGGCGTAGTAACGGCCAGCGTCCTGCCAGGCCTGGGCGCAGCCTTCTCCGTCGCCAGCCCGGATCTCCCTGATCGTGAGTGAGGTCACGGCCTATTGTCGCCCGGCCAGGCCGCAGGACACCCGCAAGTGCTTGCTCAGAGCAATCTTCATTGTCACAGGACAACGCGAGAAAATGGTAGCAAATCTGGGGCTTCAACTGGAGCGCGGGCCCGTCCGCAGCCTTGGCATAAACCTCGCCAAAAAGGAACTCAACGAGATTACAGGCTCATAGTAAACTGCTGCTTTGCCTGCGGTTGAGGGAAGGTGAACAAAGATGGCGGGAGATAGCTACCCAGCTGTGATCAACCGGGTCTCGATGCGCAACGGCAGGCTCCACAGGACCCGGCATTGTCCGGCCAGGTAAAGAGCAACTGTTCTGGGAGGTAGCCGCCGCCAATGATAGGAAATTTATCGTTCAAGGGATCCGCGACAGGGTTGGCTTCTCGCATACGAAGTACTTTGAGCTACGCCTGAATCGCGCCGGAAACCGCAGCCTCTGATCGCGCTTCCGATAAAGCTCGCCGGTGCCTGGCTCGGGCCTATCGCCCTATCGCCAGACGGTACCGAACTCGCCGCGCCAGCTCGCGCTAAGGGCGTCGCCAGGATCGACGTTGTCACCCTAGCTACGGGGCAGATTCGTACTTGGTCAGCTCCCATGAAGGGCGGGACGCTGGGCACGATGTCTTGGGATGACGATCATAACCTGGCCTTTGAATGGGTGGAGCCGCACCACGTCCAGATATGCCTTCTCACGACAACGTCGCCAAGCAGCAACATCATGCGCGCCTCCCGCGTGCTCCTCCCCCGCAACGGTCACGTTCAAAGGGCTCACCATTCTTGACGACGATTTCTTCACCGCTGCCCGCAGCGTCATCTTCGCGGATATGTCAACGTCATCCACATCACCAAGCGGCCGGAAACGGCGATCGTGGAATTCTCCGTCCGTAGCGACCGGCCGCTGCGTGTAATTAATGAGGCGCCCGGCGGCGATGCGAATTTCGAGTGCGGTGTGCTCTGGGCTAACCTCTCCGGCAGCCAGGTCGTGAGCTCCTGCGGCCACACCGTTGGTCTTACAAAGCGCGGCCGGTTCACCCTATGGAGTAGTCACAGCTTCTGGTTCAAGCTGCAGGATCCGGCCTTCGCCTGGTAGCCGGGTATCCGTAGGGCGCCGTCACCTACCCCTACGGTGCCAAACAGCGCCTGATTGCATGCGGAATTAATTGTCTGTGGCGAAGGAAGCATACGCGCCACCGGGCGCCGGTCACCGCCCCCGCCCCCGCCCCGCCAGCCGACGACGACTCTCTTCGCGCCCTTCTGCCGCGACTCCGACCACGGCCTGACGGGTGTTGCCGGTGATGGCGAGTAAATAGAGTGCGAAGACAATGATGGCTGGCGATGGGAGCCCATTTGACCTAACCCGGCAAACCAAGCAGTACCATAGGGCGTCATGTGATTTCTGGGGGATTGCTGCAGGCCCCGTTGTTTGAGTTGGAAGGGTGGGGCCGGTCGTTTCGTTTTTTTACACGCGGGAAGGAACGACTTGTTGGTGAGGCTGTTTGCGAGCACGGTGTCGCGACGGCTCGCTGGCCTGAGCCGCTCAAGAAATTAACCGCAACGCGCTCGCGACATCGCCATCCGTACCGCCGCGGCCGTTTCTGCGCCTCCCCCCGGCAATTCGCCCAGGCTGAATGCCTGCGAATCCGCGGCCGCCGCCCAGCAGGATCTGCTCAGCCTCACCCGGGTGGCTCCGGGACCGCGGGACCGCCCGAGGTCCTGCCCGGTCAGGCCAGCGCCATAAAAAAGCGCGGAGACAATCAAAGGCTTTGGAAGACGCCGCGTCCTTGGCTCCCTTGGAAGGTAGGCAAGCGCCGGGGGGGTGGTCGCGGTCCTCGCAGCCGACCACCCGCGACCACGCGAACGTTGAGGCGACACCGCCGATCCGCTACGGAGTTGAACACGTGCACCGGACCCACCACGCCAACACCGCCGACGTCGGCGCATGCACATCAGCCTGTGCCGTCGTCGCGATCGCCGGACCGGATGCCGCATGATCGCATCGGGCAAGACGGCCGTCTTGAAGGTGCGCGGCGGCGCGATTGGCGGAACGTGGCGAACTGCCCACCGCAAAAGCAGGCCGATGACCGCGGGCGAAGCCCAAGCCCGGACGCAGCCGCAACTGACGCGCACTAGATAGACGCGCGGGGATGATTGCAAGCCAGCATCTTGTTAGACTGCTCGTAGAAGGCATGACGACGGCCCCTCAGGAGGTCGCGGGGAGAACGCTCGGTCTGCTGCCAGACCCTTCCGGCGTCATGCCGGATGATGCGCCCCGGGCCTCCTGAGGGGCCGTTCGTCTAAGAAACCGCTCGGTGGCCACCACGGCAACGAGGTGAATGTGCCGGTGTTGCCCAGCACCTTGAATCCCCATCCCATGCAATGCCCAGCAGGGTTGCGGCGCAACTGATGCCGGATGCGGAGGAAATGTGTTTCAGCGTAGCCGCCAGAACTTGTCGGCCGTCACGGCCACGTTGAACATTCCGGCATACTGGTCAGCCGCCTGGAGCCCATCCCAGCTCGCCTGATCGCTGAAGTGGACGGCGTGCAGGCGATCCCAGGGCACCCAGGACAGCTCGGCGGCCTTCTTCTGAAAGTACGCGGCCGTGGTCACGTAAGCCGAAAGCCTTTGACGTGCGCGAAACGGACAATGACATCGCGTCGGCTGGCAGGCCAGTCTCTGGCCGCTAGCAGCGTTCGTTCCATGACCATTGCCGCTGCGTCGTTGTAGAACAGCACATGGTCCAAGTACGATCCCTCGATATCCGACCGGGATGGCCGTCTTCTCGACAATGACATAGGTGACCACGATTCCCGGGACTGCGGCAAGCTGTTTAGCGACGTGCTGACGCCGCTCATGAGTCTTGACGTGATCCTTCCAATGAAGCGCCTTGCCTGGAGGAACACCGAGATCCCTGCGCAGATGGGACATGGCAGCCCTCAGGCGCGCCTCATCCTCGTCAGCCACGAGGACGGCCGCGAAAACGAAGAAGGGCGACGACTTGGCGCTATGACCCCGGTCGCCGGTCTCGTCGACGTACGCTCGCAGCAACTGGCGCTCGGCACCGGAAATACCCATGTACTCTACTATGGCGGCTTTTCTTGCCTAGCACGCGCGGAAGTCCGTCATGTCAGTCATGGCAATCGGCAACAAAGAGGAACACCCACAAAAAACGATCCAGAATCGCCGATCAGCACCCATCCAGCCATCAACACTTGCTCTCGAACTGCGGAAAGAGTAGTTGGTACACCCGGGCATCAGCTAAATGAAGTGGCCAAGTCGCACGACGTAGGTTGACTGCACCGTAGTTGACTCCAGGCCGGGCGGAAGGAACAGAACCGGCCAGCCCTGGATCTCTATGTCACCCTTAGCGATTGAAATGAGTGATCGTCCGATGCTCCACGCGTGCATCTTCAGCACCGGATCGGTTCGCCGAGTTGCTCCAGATAGCACGGAGGAACGCCCCAGATTGCACTCGATGCACGGGCTGATCGCGCCACCCGGTCCACGACTCCCTTCGATTAGGTAACCTGCGTAAATGCCTCGATAGACCGGCGCATCCCTGGTTCACTGCCTGAGCATCGGCAGTCCAGTTCAGCCACCAGGCCTGAGCCGGGCAGGCCCGTGGCGTCGGTAAGGCTGATAGTTCATGGTGTCTGGCGGTTGCTGGGCTGGTCTCGTTATTTCCTGCTGCCTCGATGGTTGTGCCGCAACATAGTGATGAAATTGTCGCGGCTGGCAATGACGCCTGGGTGATCAGTGCCGAGCACGCGGATGAGAGCGTCCTGCGCGGCGCGGTACTCGGCTTGGGCCTCGTCCAAACTGCCCCTGTTCGGCCAGTACCACCGCAAGGTTGCTGCGGACGGTGAGAGGTATCCGGGTGATCGGTGCCCAGGACCCGTGTACAGGTTGTCCAGCAGTGCCCGGCACTCGGCTTCCGTCTCCGCTAGCTGGCCTAGCATGCGCAGCACAGTGACGAGTTGGTTGCGGCTGGCAAGCGCAAGGGGATGATCTGCGCTTAGCGTCCGGATGCATGCATCCAGCACTGCGCGGTGCTCTGACTCAGCTTCTTCAAGCCGTCCGAGGACGCGCAGGACTGCGGCAAGGTTATTACGGATGTACAAGGTGTCGAGGTTGTCCGGACCCAGTACCCGTGTGCACGCCTCCCAGACCTCGCGGAATTCGGCCTCGGCTTCGGCTAGCTGTCCGAGACCACGCAAGGCCAGAGCGTGGCTGCCAAGTTTGGCAAGAGTATCGGGGTGATCGGGTCCCCAGGCAGGATCACCGGCCCGGATCTGATAAGCGTGCCTGGCCGCCCGCTCAGCCAGCTGATAGCGGCCCTGAGCACAGGTCAGGCTGCCGATGGCGTCAGCGTCGGCGGGACCGGCATGGCAGATGGCTGCGCTGATGACCGGGTCTGGTATCCGCGCCAGCGGCCCGGCGGAGCGCTGGACGGCATCTACGAGGTAGTCGAACACCTGGACCAGCGCAGGAGCATCGGGCAAGGGGCGCAAAAGCGCGGTGGTGGCTTCGCGCAACCGCACAGCCCAGTCCCACGCCTGGCTGGCAGGCTCCCGGCGGACGAGGGAGTGCTCAGGCCCGGCAAGATAATATTCGCATGTCTCGTCAAGCAGGATGCGCGGCAGCGGGGAAGTCCAGCCCGCCCGGCGGATGTCGATGGCAGCGGCAATCAGCGCCGCTCCCCGTGCGCGATCTCCTCCCCGGCAGCCACCCGACCCAGCAGTTGCGACAGATGAGTCTTGGCCTCGGTTACATTTACGCTCGCCGTCATGAGACCACCCTGGCCGAGTTGGTCTGGTCTAGCCAAGTCAAGAAATACGGCCGACGGCAGTCCTGGCCGGGGCGCCGATCCGCCCCTAGGCCTGGTCCCTTCCCCTCGCCGGAGTCACTAGATTTTGTCGTTGCGGGTCGTCAACTCGCATGGGCTGTCCCGCGTCTAATAACTGCACCGAGGGTGCGCTCGGCTGGGCAGGAATGGTGCGATGCACCGAAGTGACGAGGTTTGATGATGCGCAGACTAGTGCGGTGCGCTGTCGCGGCCGCGACCGTAGCAGCGATGGCAGCGGCGGGAACGGCGTCGGCCGTGGCAGCACCCGCAGGACCGGATTCGGCTTTCGGCTTCACCCGGGCGCCGGTCACCACGTCGGCCGTGTCGTGTACCAGTTCGACGTTCTGCATGGCCGTAGGCACCTATAACGACCCTTCGGGAAGGCCTAGCTCCTTCACTGAGCTGTGGAACGGCTCGCGGTGGCAGGTCGAGCCAGCTGCGGGCCTCGGGATGACGGGCGTGTCGTGCGTCAGCCCGACGTTCTGCCTGGCGGTCGGCGGTGTTCAGTTCGGCTCCACGCCGTTGCAGGAGTGGAACGGCACGACCTGGCAGGGATTCAGGCGGATGGGGGCATCGCCGGACGGAAGTTTCGCGGTCTCCTGCGTGACCACTAGCTTTTGCATGACGGCGGGCTCCGCCGGAGGCTCGATTTTCAACGGCACCAGGTGGCGCCAGGTAGAACCTGCGCAGCCGGTGTGCCCAGCACCAGGCTGCGGCATCATTCTGACCGGTGTCTCTTGCCCGACGTCCGCGTTCTGCCTGGCGGTCGGCTCGGCCGCGGGGACGCCGCTGGTGTACTCCTGGCATACGAATAACAGGAAGTTGGCGCTGGTCAGCACCCCCCTGCCCGCGACCGGCAGCCTCACCGGCGTCTCGTGCGCATCGGCGACGTCATGCCTGGTTGTAGGGCCTGGCGGGATCGCGATCGCGCTGACCGGCACCACCTGGCAGGAAGTGAATGCCCCGGCCGCAGCCAACCTTGCCGGAGTGTCCTGCCCGGTTCCCGGCAACTGCGTGGCGGCCGCGCAGGGACAAGCGCTGAGCTGGACCGCGGGCTCGTGGCAGGTGCTGCCTGACCCCCAGCAGGCGGCCCCCAGCCCGGTGACGCTCAACGGCATCTCCTGTCTCAACGTAACTTCCTGCATAGTGGTTGGCGAGTACCAGACTCCTGCGCTCACCAGCTATACGGTGTCCGAGCAGTGGAACGGCGCGACCTGGCGGCTGCTGGCTACCCGCACTCCGAGCGATCTGAACGACGGGCTTTCCGGCGTCTCGTGCGTCAGCGCCCGCTGGTGCATGACCGTCGGCGCTTACCTCAACGCCGATGACGAGCAGCGGACCCTGGCCGAGCTGTGGAACGGTCATTCCTGGCAGGAACTGCCCACTCCGAGCCCCGGCCTTCCCGGCAGCTACCTGGCGGCTGTGTCCTGCCCGAGCCAGAAGCAGTGCCTCGCGGTCGGCGGAGTCAGCGACCAGGGCAAGGTCACCCCGCTGGCCGAGGTATGGAACGGCCGCCGGTGGAGCCTGTCGGCGCCGCTCCCGTCCGACTCCAACAGCCAGCTCGCCAGCGTGTCCTGTTCGCGCGGCAACGTCTGCGTGGCAGTCGGCCGGGGCTGGCAGCCCAGCCGCACCGACACCCTGGCCGAGCTGTGGAACGGATCGGCCTGGCGGATCCTGCCAACCCCCGACCCGGAACAAATCAACGATCCGAACCACTTCGACACCCTGACCAGCGTCTCGTGCGTCGCCGGGGGTGACTGCGAAGCCGTCGGAACCGAGCGCGTGCCTGACGGACCCGACCCGCTGGCGATCGGCTGGAACGGCAGCACCTGGACCCTGCAAGGCAAGGACAACCTCCTGGGCGCCCAGTTCAGTTCCGTATCCTGCGTCAGCGCCAGCCAGTGCGTCGCCGTCGGCTCCAGAACCGAACTTCCCCGCGTAGCCCTGATCCCGATGGCGGAAACCTGGAACGGGCACAGCTGGCATTCACACATCCAGCCGGTACAGCCTGACTCCGGCCAGGCCGGTGAACTCAACGCGGTGGCCTGCACGTCGGCCGCCTGCCTCGCGGTCGGCGCCACCGTCGGGCCGGGCACGGTCGGCGAAAGCATCCAGGCCTGGCACGGCGGCACGTGGACCAAGATCAAGGTCACCAGCCTGAGCTCTTCCTTCACCGACCTGCTCGGCATCAGCTGCGCAAGCGCCACTAGCTGCCTGGCCGTGGGCGAGGTCTCCATCCAGCGGGCCATGGCAGCGCAGTGGAACGGCAAGAGCTGGCACGCCATGAACGCGCTCAACCCCTGAAGCGGCGGCATCGTCGCGACGACCTCGGCAGGCGGCTGGCCCACGCCAGTACGCGGGCAGCGTGAGATCGGGCAGCGACTCGCCCTCTTCGGCGGCATTAGCTGACGCCGGGGGAACTGGCTGCACATGACGACGCTCATCGCCGGGCCTGGCTCTCAGATCTCAGGCCACGATATTGATGAAATGGCCGCGTCAGCCGCTCGCCCCTGTCCGCCCAGCCGCCCATCCCGGTAACCCTGGGACGAGTCCTCTACCACCCCGAGGCCATCATGCTCACCGCCTGTCCGGGGCGAAAACCACCCCGGACTCTTTAGAGGTTGATGTCATCCGCGAGCCGCCCTTAGGCGTCCTTACCTCTGTAGCGTCGCGCCGCCGACCAGGATAAGAACCATATTCGGCGACATACCACCAGAACCACACCATACTCACGGAGTGATCACATGAAAAGAAGTTCGCTGGCAGTCCTGGCAACTCTGGCTGCCCTACCGTTAGCAGTAATCGCCAGCGCCGCCATAAGCACAACGGCAAGCCCCTCAGCCCCGGCGGCGCACACCTCCGCGACAACCCTCGCCGACACCGACGATGACAGCGGTCCGCCAATCACCGTGACGGTCCCCGCCCTGAATGTTACCGCCAATGGTGCTTTGATCAGATGGAAGCCGGTTAAAGGCTACTCCGGCGCTTATGAAGTCGCCATCACCGACTCGGCCGGCCGCGTTGTCGACATAAAGCCGGTAAGCGGCGCCCTCTCCTATACGACAACTGCCCTGGAGCCCGGCCGCAATTACACAGCCACCGTGACGACCCAAGGTTCCCCTCAATCGGAGGGATCGGCGCCTATACAAACGCCAGCGGATCCAGATCCGGCTGGTTAGGGATGTGACGATCTTGGCGGCCTGCCCGGACTAGACTCGATTGAGTAGATGAACTCAGGCGGGCCGGGCAGGACCGGGCGGAAACTGAGATCGTGACGTATGACAGCACCGGACCTCCCCGCGCCAACGCTGACAGCATCAGCATCAGTAGGGAACCGCCGCGATGGTGGACCCTCATCCTGCCGTGCCTGCTGACGCTGCCGGTATCAGCCTGGTGCGTCCTGATCGCCGCGCTCGCGAGCTTGTACAGGTGCTTTGACACCTGCATGCCCAGCGACGGCCTGCTCACCGCAGTCGGCGGAGCCGAGTTCATTCTCGGCGCGATCACGGTCGTGACGCTGATAGCGGGCTTGGCTCTGGCGGCTCGGCGCCGGGCGCTGCGGCGAGTCATATGGATCGCCTGCGTGCTGGCCTGCCTGGGCGGAGGCCTGGTGTATGCCTGGGCCAGCGCGAGTCCGTGAAGCCCTAGCAGAGGCACGTCCTAGACCAGCTAACCATTTGAGTACAGCAGCCTGTCCGCGCGGCAGCGGTCCTTGCTGAGCCAGTGGCTTGCGGGCGCGGCCATCGTGAAGGAGCACAGCTGGGGCCTGGTGGGACCACTGTCGCCCAGGACTTCCGCACAACCCGGTCCTCGAGGAAGCCTTCCTGGCCGGCTACGGCAGCGACCCACGTGAGAAACAGAACACGCGGTTCTGAGGTGCGCCGTACGTGACCGCCGATCCCGCGGCCCGGGTCTAGACGGGATGTACGACGGTGGCCATGGCGCCGATCAGCTTTCGGAATCGCCGGACTGGCTCGGTTTCGCCGGTGATGTCGATGCCGGTGTCTGACCCGGCGAAGATGAGGGCGGTCAGGGCCTGGGTGGTCGCGGTGATCGTGACGTCGGCTCGTGCGGGTGGGGCCCCCGCGGTGAGCGACCACTGGCGGCCGTCGTCTTTCGACCAGGTAGTCCGCGCCGTCGAGCCGGAAGTGCCAGCGGGCTGGCCGGTGGTCGCCGGCGGCGAGGTCGATGGCCTGGATAACGGAGCGGAGCAGATGCTCGGCGTGCAGCGGCTCGCCGGCCTGGGGCCGGCGCCAGGCGTGCTGCAGCCCCCACCGCCCGAGCGCTTCGAGGACGGGCTCGAGGTCGGCTCCGGCCGGTGTCAGGCGGTACCAGACCTCCCGCCGCCCCGGCTCGCGGTCGGCGGCGACGATCCCGGCTTCCTCAAGCTCGCGCAGGCGCTGGCTGAGCGTCTTGGGGGTGATCCCGCCGAGGCGGTCCATCAGGTCGGTGAACCTCTTGGCGCCGGCGAGCAGGTCGCGGATCACCAGCAGGCTCCACCGGTCGCCGACGCGTTCCAGGGCGCGCGCGGTCAGGCAGAAGTGGTCGTAGGTACGAACGTTCCGAGTCACGCTCCCATGATACTAGTTGACAGATACTATCTACAAGATAGTATCTTGTAGATATCAACTAGAGAAGAGGACGTCATGTACGACCCACCTGGCTATCTATGGGCAATCACCATCGCCGGAATCGCCGCGATCCTGGCTATGACCTGCGTCGTGCTGTACGGCGGGGCGGAACGCGCCGGCCTGGGCCGAAGGCGCGCGGCGCTGCTCGCCGGGGGCGCGGCCGTCGTGCTCGGCGGCTGGTTCACCGCCAGCGCGGTGATCGCGGGTCACGGCTGGTACCACGCGCGGATCGGCCACGGCGTGCCGTGGATGCCGGTCGCGGTGGTCGGCTTCCTGGGAACGCTGCTGGCGCTGCGCCGGGTGCCGGTGGTGGCGCGCGCCCTGGCCGCGCCGGGCATGGTGCGCCGTCTGGAGCTGCCGCACTCGTTCCGGGCGGCGGACGGGGTGGCCTTCCTGATCATCATGGCCCTCGGCCATCTGCCCCCGCTGTTCGCCCTGCCCGCGGGCCTGGGCGACATCGCCACCGGCATCGCCGCGCCGCTGGTCGCGCTCAGGCTCGCGCAGGGCACGAGCCGCCGCGCCGCCTTGTGGCTCAACGCGTTCGGCATGACCGACCTGGTCGTGGCCCTCACCCTCGGCGCCGTAACCGCATACCAGCTGATCCACGTCACCCCGTCCGGCGCGCCGATCAGCGAGCTCCCGCTGGCGCTGGTCCCGACCGTCGGCGTGCCGCTGCTGCTCGCCCTGCACATCACGTCCGTGCGCGCGCTGGCCAGGGCCCGGCGGGCCCCGCTGCCCGCCGCCGCCGCGCTCACCGCCGCCGCGAAATAGAGGAGAAGAGAATGACTCGCGCGCCTTCGAAACCGCTCGTCCTCGTCGCCTTGCTCATGGCGTCGTTCGTGATCAATCTCGACACCACCCTGGTCAACGTGGCGCTGCCGACACTGACCAGGGAACTAGGCGCGACGACCGCACAGTTGCAGTGGGTGGTGGACGCCTACAACCTGGTCTTCGCCGCGCTGCTGCTGACCTCCGGGAGCCTGTCCGACCGATTCGGCCGCAAGGGCATGCTGATGGCCGGGCTGCTGGTGTTCGGCCTGGCCAGCTTCGCCGGCGGATACGCCACATCCCCAGCCGGGCTGATCGCCGCTCGGGCCGTCATGGGCCTCGGGGCGGCGATGACGTTCCCCGCCACGCTGTCGCTGCTGACCGGGGTGTTCACCAGCCGCAAGGAGCGGGCGCTGTCCATCGGCCTGTGGGGAGCCACGGCCGGAATGGCCATCGCCCTCGGGCCGATCGTGGGCGGATTCCTGCTCGAGCACTACAGCTGGTCGAGCATCTTCTACACGCTCGGACCGGTGTCGCTGGCCGTCATCGCCCTGGCCGCGCGGTTCGTCCCCGGCTCGAAGAACCCGGTGCCGCACGGCCTGGACTTCCCGGGCCTGATCCTGTCTGGCGGCTTCATGGGGCTGCTGGTCTACACCATCATCGAGGCTCCGGGCCGGGGCTGGACGTCGGCGGCGTCGCTGCTCGGGTTCGCCGGCGCCGCTGTCCTGCTGATCGCATTCATCGCCGGCGAGCGCCGCACCGATCAGCCGATGCTCGACGTGCGGCTGTTCGCGAACATGCGCTTCAGCGCCGCCAGCGCCTCGGTCACCGTCGCGTTCTTCACCCTGTCCGGGTTCATCTTCCTGATGACCCAGTACTTCCAGTTCGTCCGGGCCTACAGCCCGCTGTCCGCCGGCGTGCACCTGCTGCCCGTCGCGATCTCCGTCGCGGTCGGATCGACCGCCGGCACCCGGCTCGCGGTCCGTCTCGGCACCAAGATCATCGTCACCGCCGGGCTGGCCCTGCAGGCGGGCTTCTACTTCTGGGTCGCCGCAGACATCACGCCCACATTCAGGTACGGGATCATCGCCGTCCAGATGGTCGTCTACGGCCTGGGCATGGGCCTGACCTCCGCGCCCGCGACCGAGTCGATCATGGGGGCCGTCTCGGCCCGCCAGGCCGGTGTCGGCTCCGCCGTGAACGACTCGACCCGCCTGCTCGGCGGCACCCTCGGGGTGGCCGTCATCGGCAGCGTCTACGCCTCGCTGTACGCCTCGCGGCTTACCGCCTCCCTTCCCGCGATATTGCCGCACACCCTGACGAACCTGGTCCGCCAGTCCGTCGGGGCAGCGTTCGGTGTCTCCGGCCAGCTCGCCGCTCACGGCCACACCGCCGCGGCCGCCGCCGTCCGCCAGGCCGCCACCAGCGCCTTCGACCACGGCCTCAGCGTCGGATGTGTCGTCGCCGGAGCCGTCGCCCTCGCCGGCGCGCTGCTCGCCGCCGTCTTCCTGCCCGCCCAGCCGCCGCGGATGCCCGGACCTGAACACCACCAAGCCGAACTGGCGGCGACCGCAAGCGGCGGAAAGGACCTCGTGCGATGACCTACGGAGAAACGACCGTCGGCCAGACGATCCGCCGGCTCCTGGTCAAACATCCAAACCTGGACCCGTCTGCCGACGGCGCGCTGGACAACGTCGACCAGTTCCACATCGGCGGAGCCGAAGCGGTCGGCCTGCTCATCGGCGGCCTCGCGCTCGCCGAGGGCGACCGGGTCCTGGACATCGGCTCGGGATTCGGCGGGCCCGCGCGGCAGATCGCCCGCCGCACCGGCAGCCGCGTCACCGGCATCGACATCACCCCGGCCTACGTCCACGCCGCCCGCGACCTGACCGCCAGAGCCGGATTGCGCGACCTCGTCGAATTCCGGGTGGCCGACATCGCCACGTTCGACCCTGGCCCGCTGTTCCAGGCCGCGATCACGATGCATGTCCAGATGAACGTCCAGGACAAGAACGCCTGGTTCGCGCACATCGCCCGTTGCCTGGCCCCCGGCGCACGCCTGGCCATCTGGGAGGTCTGCCGACCGCCTCATACCGTCCTGCCTCTGCCCTGGCCGATGCCGTGGTCACTCGACGGAACCGACAGCTTCGTCGTCACCGCCGGCTCACTGCGCGCCTCGATCGAGCAGGCCGGCTTCGCCGCCGCCGAGTGGACTAACGAAACGGCCTGGGTCCAAGCCTGGATCACCAGGACCTTCGCGAACGGCCTGCCCGCCGGACCGGCGCTGCCGATGCTCCTAGACGACGGCTACACCCGGGTCCTCGACGCCACCGCCGCACTCGGCAACGGCTCCCTCGAGATCTGGCGAGGGGCCTTCACCAGGAACGCCGGCTAACTCTCGCTCCGAGGCTTCCGCCCAGGCGGCCTGTCACCGGCCAGTCGACGACCCGCTGGGGGACGTGTACCCGCTGGGAAGCGCCCACCCCCGGTGACACGTAACCAAGAGGAGCAATGATGGCAGGTATGCGGCCCGAAGAGGCAGAGCGGTTCAACGAAGAGGACGAGGACCCCGCCAAGGTCTTCGCGATTTTCGACGCTGCCAGGAAACAGGGACGACTAGGCCGTACGAGGCCGCCCGCTAAGCACCAACCACCCGATCTGACACCTATGCGCGAGCTGCTTGGCGATCTGGCACGGGATTTGCGCAGGTTGCAGCTACGCGATCGAATCGCCCTGCTGATGCATCAGCTCGCCGAAGCCATCGGGTCACATTCGAAGGTTCATTGAGCTAGGCGCACAAGGCCGAGATGGCAGCCCTGCTGCGCGCCCCAGATCTTGCGGCTCAGGCCGGATGATCTTGTACTCAACGCCTGTTCCTACTCCTCGGCAGCGCGATGCCACGCCCTGGGACAAGCGACTGACAGTTCGCCAGCCGAGGGCGCGGCTTCACCGGACCGGTCGCCGATCTCACGGCGAATGGCCAGTGCCCGCAGGTGGTGGCCAGTGGCCTGCTCATGGCTGCCGAGCAACAGGTCAAGGTCGCCGAGGCTGCCGAGCACGTGGGCTTCGCAGGCGCGGTTGCCTGTTCTGGCGGCGCAGGGAGTGGGCTTCCCGGAGGCGGCTAGCGGCCTGCTGGTAACGGCCCTGGCGCAAGTCGAGTTCGCCAAGATGGGCCAGGGCGTGGGTCTCGCCGACCGGGTTGCCGATCTGACGGCAGATGCCAAGCGCCTCCTGAAAGTGGGCGGTTGCCTGGTGGTAGCGTTCCAGCACGAGATCAGCGATAGCGACGTTGCCCAGTGCGCTGGCTTCACCGGCCCGGTTGCCAATCTGCCGATACAGAGGCAGCGCCTGTTGCAGGTGACTGGTGGCTGGCTCGTACATGCTTTACCGCCAGCCAGCGGTGCCGAGGTTGATCAGTGCTTTTGAATGGCTTCTTAGTCACCAGCCGCAAAGCGTTTCCTATGCACTCATGTCGGTTACCGAGTCCTTGACGAAGATGGAACGGAAGATCCCTCCTGGAATAAGCTCAGGGATCAATGCGGAGTATAAGAGATCAGTTCCCGGAACTCAATGAGCCTAGTCGGGCGATGAAACCGGTACTACTTACCTGCCGGTGCCCGCTCTTTCTTGAGCCGTGCATCATCTGGATTGATCAGGAAGATCTGCTGTGCCAGACCTGCCGGGACGGCTGCGCCTCGCTCCCTTCGGCCCCACAAGCACGCTGATCCACGTGAGCATTCGCGGGCTCTCGGAAGTGCGCCCGGCCAGTACTGCTACGGAAACTGCTACGGAAGAATGTTCCACGATCCACCTGAGCGAGCGTTCCCGCAGGTCAAGTACCGAGCCGCCTGTCGGAATCGAACCGACGACCTGTTCATTACGAGTGAACCGCTCTGCCGACTGAGCTAAGGCGGCTAGCCGACCACGAAGGACGGCAGCGCAGAGAGTCTACCGGTCTTCAGGCCGTTCGCGCGCGGGGCCGGCCGCCTCCCTCGTATCTAGCCTCGTAGTCCCGGCGCGAGGAACATACGCTGGCCGCTGGACAAGCACAGCGCTGGCCGGTCTCGGCCACCTTCACAATCACCTGATCAGCAGGAACGCTGTAACCCACGACCGTCCCCGCACCCTGTGGCGAGTCAACCGCCGAGCCGAGCCGAGGTGCCCGCTCCTTGAAGTCCACATACAACGGGTGCTCGTACTTCAGGCAGCACATCAGCCGCCCGCACGCCCCGGCGATCCGCATCGGGTTGACCGGCAGATCCTGGTCCTTGGCCATCCGGATCGAGACCGGCTCGAACTCCCGCAGGAACGTCGCGCAGCACAGATCCCGCCCGCACGGCCCGATCCCGCCTTGCAGTCTCGCCTCCTCGCGCGGGCCCACCTGGCGCAATTCGATCTTCGCCCGCAGGCGTATGGCCAGGTCCCTGGCGAGGATGCGGAAGTCAACCCGCTCGGAAGCGGCGAAGTAAACGATCAACTGCTCAGCCGCCGGAACGTAGTCCACCGCGATGACCTTCATGGGCAGCGAGCGCTCACGGGCAAGGCGCCGTGCCAGCACCCTCGCCTCGGCCCGCCTGGATCTGTTTACCTCGTCCTGGGCGACATCGCCCTCGGTCGCGAGACCCGCGCAGACCGGCAGGCCGTCGATGTCGTCTTCGATCCACTGGGGTGCCCAGATGCATTCGGCCACTTCAGGACCGGTTTCCGTGGGCACGAGTACTTTGTCGCCGACGCTGGGCCTCAGATCGCCCGGGTCAAGGTAGTGAAGACGGCCAGATCTCTTGAAGCTCACTGCCATCATCATGCCCACGCTTTAGGTTACGGCCAGGTTACGAAATAGCACACCCCCGGCTACCAGCCGCGCCAACGATATCCCGGTGGCGGCCGCGCCCTGGACCCTGCGACGCGGCCGAGCGATCTTGGAAGGCAAGCTCCGGCGGGTCAGCGGAGAGGCATTCCAGAGTCACCGGGGAGACTTTCCGCCTCTAGGAGGGTTGTCGTGTCCTGGCAGGAGAGTTGCCGCGTCCCGGAGGGTTCTCGTCATGATCCAGGAGCGTTGCCGGGTGCCTGAAGGAGCGTTTCCGGGTTCAGGAGGATCGTCGTCGGATAGTCCGGTCAAGTCTCCTGGACCCGGAAATCCTCCTTCCCGGACACGAAAACCCTCCTGCAGGCCGCAGCCTCACCCCAAAAGCCACCGTCACCCCGGGCGTGGCCGCATCTGCGAGGAAGTCCTGAGGGGATTTCCTTGGTCAGCGCATCCTTGCCAACATTGCTGGCGTCCCAGCGCCCGATCACGAGTGACCAGAAAGCCTCCCAGCCGAGCCCGGCCCCAAAGCGCTCAGGCAGCGGCGGAACGGCTGGCCAGCGTCAGTGTCAGCTCCTCGACCGCGAGCAGCGGGGCGACGCTCGCGGCGAGCCGCTCCCGGCACGTCATGATCGCCTCGATGCGCCTGACCGTCACCCTCGCGGTGCTCGCCTCGGCCACGGCGCGCAGGTCGAGTTCCCGGCTCGCGTTGGCCAGTTCGACGTCGGAGCTGACTTGAATGGCGAGTACGTCCCGGTAGAACGCGGCCAGGTCAAGCAACGCCAAGTCAAGCGCGTCCCGCTTGATCCTGGTCGCCCGCGATTTCTGCCGGTCCTCGAGCTCCTTAAGCGCACCCGCGGCGCCCCTGACGGCGGTCGCGACGCCCTTGCCGGTCGAGCCTTCGCCGAAGGCGCGCTTGAGCGCGTCTCGCTCCGGGCCGTCGAGCGCCTCCGTGGTTGCCGCTGCCTCGGCCTCAGCGGCCTTCACAAGCGCCGCAGCGGCCGCGAAGGCCGCGCCTACGCTAGTCACCCGCAGCGGCACCGTAAGTACCTCAGCGCGCCGCCTGGCGGCCTCCTTGTCGGTGGCCAGCCGGCGGCCCGGCCGATGTGGCCGAAGGACGCACGGGCCGCGTCGAGCGCGAGGTCCTCGCTCACGCCCTCATCGCGCAGGATGGCCGCTACCGCCTCGGTCGGCGGGGTGCGCAGCGTGATCAGCCTGCACCGCGACCGGATCGTGATGGGCAGGTCGGCGGCGGACGGGGCGCAGAGCAGCCAGATGGTGCGCGGCGGCGGCTCCTCGATGGCCTTGAGCAACGCGTTGGCGGCCTGCTCGGTCGCGCGGTCAGCGTCCTCGAACAGCACCATCCGCCAGCCGCCGTAAACCGGAGAAGCGGCTGCCTTGAGCACGAGGTCCCTCGTCTGCCTGACCCCGTAGGACAGTCCGTCCGGCCGGATGAGCAGCAGGTCGGGGTGGGTGCCCGCGGCGACCTGACGGCAGGACGCGCAGTGCCCGCAGCCGCGGTCGGTGCACAGCAGCGCCGCGGCGAAGGCACGGGCAGCGACGGAGCGGCCTGAGCCAGGAGGGCCGGTGAAGAGCCACGCGTGCGTCGGCCTGCCCGACTCGACCGCCGTCCTGAGCTGCTCCACGACCTCGTCCTGCCCGACGAGCCGCCGAAGACCGTCCTGCCCGACACTGGACCGCTGGTCATTCGCGGATCACCGGGATGGAGCCGGTGATCTCCTCGGCGCGCTCCGGTACGGGATCGGGCAGCAGCTCCCGCACCGCGGCCTGGATCGACTTGCTGAGCTGGTAGCTGTCCATGGTCGCGTCGAGCACCAGGTAGCGGTCGGGATCGTCCGCGGCCAGGTCGAGGAACGTGCGCCTGACCCGGGTGTGGAACTGCTCGGGCTCGGACTCGAGCCGGTCAGCTGACCTCACCCGCCGTCCAAGACCCTCGGACGGCGGCAGGTCGAGCAGGAACGTCAGGTCTGGCGTGAGCCCCTCAGTCGCGCGATCATTAACTTCTTTAATCGCTTGAACGGTGAGCTCGCGCCCGCCGCCCTGGTAGGCCAGCGATGAATCCACGTACCTGTCGGTCACGACGATGGTCCCCCTGGCCAGTGCCGGACGGATAACCGAGGTTACATGCTCGGCGCGGTCAGCGGCGTACATCATCGCCTCAGCCCACGGCGACAGGCCGGCGTGCGCGGTGTCGAGCAACAGGGCGCGCAGCCGCATGCCCATCTTGGTCGCCCCTGGCTCGTGCGTCGCGAGCACGTCGTAGCCGTTCTCGCGCAGCCAGATGGCGAGCAGCCTTGCCTGCGTGGACTTGCCCGCGCCCTCGCCGCCTTCGAAGGCGAGCAGCAAGCCCTGGCCTCCCGGCGTGCCGCGCCCGGGGCCGCCGTAGCCGCGTTCGTCGTGCCCGCCTGGTCCCCGGCCAGCGCCGGCCGGCCTGGCCGGTGCGGGCAGCGGCTTGCCGCGCAGCGCACCGAGCAGGTCAGGCAGCAGGGGCACGCCGGTCCGGTCGTCCATCTGGCGGTACGACGTCCAGCCGAGCAGGATCGCGGCGGCGGCCGCGAGCAGCAGCACGAAGTTGATGCCGACCGAGGCGTACTTGATATGCCCGATCGTGACGTCCGACGACCCGCTGATGCTGCTGACGACGGCGGAGAAGCCGGCGGCGAGCAGGCCTGAGCAGGCGATGACGGCGAACATGACGACCCGGAGCGCCGACTGCAGGAACGCGAAGGTCCGCCCCCGGGTGTCGTCGTCGACCTCACGCCCGATGATCGTGTAGCCGGTGACGTAGGCGATGCCCGCGCAGATGCCGAGCACGATCACCAGGATGACGACCACCGGGAGGTTGGGGATCAGCGCGATCAGCGCGAGCGGCAGGCCGGCGACCGCGATCGCGACCCCGAACAATCGCCGCTTGCTGATGTCACCGAGCACCTTGACCGCCGGTGACATGCCGACGGCCAGGCCGACGAACATCGCGGCGAAAACGAAGCCCCAGCCGGTCGGCCCGCCGTTCAGCGTGCTGGTCACGTAGCCGTACCCGAGGCCGACGACCACGCCGGCCGCCGAGAACGCGCCGAGCATGCCGATCGTGATGCCGCGAACGGTCCTGTTGCGCCCCGCGAACCGCCAGCCCTCCCAGATTGACTTCGCTACCGACGGGACCGAGATCGTGTCCCCGCTGCGCCTTCGAGGCAGCTCGTGCAGCGAGTAGACGATGATCGCGGAAACCACGAAAGTCGCCGTGTTGAAGTACAGGGACAGGGCGATCTGGCCGCGGGCGACGCTGCTGAAGTAGCCGACCTCCCGGCCGAGGAACTGGCTGATCGCCTGGAGCACCACGAAGAAGAGAGCCGCGATCGGGGCGGTGCCGTAGGTCGTCAGCAGGCTGAGCCCGTTGGCATCGTCGAGCTTGTCGCTCGGCACCAGGTTCGGGATCGAGGCGTCCTTGGCCGGCGTCCAGAACAGTGACGCGCAGCAGGCGAGGAACTGTGCGACGTAGAGCCACGTCAGCTTGGGCGCGAAACCGACCACCAGGTTGATCGGGATCGACAGGTAGAGCACGGCCCGGACGATGTCGCCGATGATGAGATTGATCCTGCGGTCGAGCTTGTCGGCGACGGCGCCAGCGAGCGGGCCGAACAGCAGGTAAGGCAGCAGCGACGTGATCCAGACGCCGCCAACGGCGACGCTGCCCGTCGTGGTGCTCCCTGCGGGCAAGCCGCCCGCGACCTGGGCCCCGCTGCCGGTCAGCGAGTAGGCCAGCGCGGACAGCGCCAGCAAGCTCAGCCAGTCGCCCAGGCTCGACAGCGTCGTCGCGATCCAGATCCGCCTGAAAGGCTTGATCGACAGCACGCCATCGTGGTGCTGCCCCAAAGGGGATCTAAGGCTCATTGTGCAAGGCTATCGATACAGTGGCTAAGTCCGAGGGTAGCTAGTTGAACGCAACTCCTATTATCACTCTGAGCTGGGCGGCTTCGCTTTCGAGCGGCTCGAGGTCCTGGCCTTCGGCGTGGTCTTCGTGCCCGACTTGGCGGTTGTCTTCGACGACGCCCTGCTCGCAGGCGCCTTGCTCGCCGGCGCCCTGCGCTTGGTCGACGGGGCGGCCGCGCGGCGCTCGGCGAGAAGCTCGATCGCTCGCTGCGGCGTGATCGACTCAGGCAGGTCGCCCTTGCGCAGGGAGGCATTGGTGTCACCGTCGGTCACGTACGGGCCGAACCGGCCCTCCCGCAGCACGATCGGCTTGCCGCTGACCGGGTCGTCACCGAGCTCGCGCAGCGGCGGCGCCGCGGCGGCGCGGGCCGCCCGGCCGCGCGGCTTGGGCTGGGCGAACAGCTCCTTAGCCTGGTCGAGCGTCAGCGTGAAGAGCTGATCGTCGGACTCGAGCGAGCGCGAGTCGGTGCCCTTCTTCGCGTAGGGGCCGTAGCGCCCGTTCTGGACAGACACCGGCTCGCCGTCGATGTCGCCGACCGTGCGCGGCAGCGTCAGCAGCCGCAGGGCCTCGTCAAGGGTGATGCTGTCCAGGTCCATCGCCTTGAGCAGCGACGCCGTCCTCGGCTTGGCGGTGGAAGGCGCGTCTTCGGCGAGTACCTCGGTCACGTAGGGCCCGAACCGGCCTGCCCTGGCGACCACGGTCAGCCCTGTGTCCGGGTCGCTGCCCAGGATCTTGTCGCCGCTCGGCCTGCTCAGCAGGTCGGCCGCGAAGTCGGCGGTCAGCTCGTCGGGAGGGGTCCCCTCGGGGATGTTGACCCGCTGCCCGTCCTGCTCCAGGTAAGGGCCGTACCGGCCGACCCGGATCACGATGTCGGTGCCCGCCAGCGGGAACGAGCTGACGTCCCTCGCGTCGATCTCGCCGAGGTCGCTCACCAGGTCCTTGAGCCCCTCCTCGCCGTCGGCGCCGAAATAGAACCGGCGCAGCCAGGGCACCCGGCTGGCGCTGGCCGGTCGCGATCTGGTCGAGCGCGTCCTCCATCCGGGCGGTGAACTCGTAGTCGACCAGGTGCGTGAAGTGCCGTTCGAGCAGGGTGCTGACAGCGAACGCGACGAAGGAGGGCACCAGCGCGGTGCCTTTCTTGAACACGTAGCCCCGGTCAAGGATCGTGCCGATGATCGTCGCGTACGTCGACGGACGCCCGATGTCCCGGTCTTCAAGCTCCTTGATCAGCGAAGCCTCGGTGTACCTGGCTGGCGACCTGGTCGAGTGCTCGGCGGCCGCTAGCCGCAGCGCGTTCAGCGGATCGGCCTCCGCGAGCGGCGGCAAGCGGCGCTCCCGGTCGTCACGGTCAGTGCCGTCGGCCTCCTCGACGTCCTCGACATAGGCCTTGAGGAAGCCGTAGAAGGTGATGATCTTGCCGGAGGCGCCGAACTCGGCTTCCTCGTTGGTGCTCGAACGGCCGGCGACCCTGACGGAGACTGACTCGCCGATCGCGTCTTTCATCTGAGAGGCGACCGTGCGCTTCCAGACCAGCTCGTAGAGCCTCAGCTCGTCGCCGGACAGGCCAGATGCCGCCGGCGTGCGGAACGCGTCACCGGCCGGCCTGATCGCCTCGTGGGCCTCCTGCGCGGTCTTGACCTTGCTCGTGAACACCCTCGGCTGGTCAGGGACGTACGCGTCGCCGTACAACTGGCGCGCCTGGGTGCGAGCCGCCGTAATGGCGGTTTGCGACAGCGTCACCGAGTCGGTGCGCATATAAGTGATGTGACCGTTTTCGTACAGGCGCTGGGCCACGGACATCGTGTACTTAGCGGAGAAGCCCAGCTTCCGCGACGCCTCTTGCTGCAATGTGGTCGTACGGAACGGAGCGTAGGGCGACCGGCGGTAGGGCTTGCGTTCAACCGATTTGACTGAGAACGAAGAGCTCTGGAGCCGGTCCGCCAGGCCAGCGGCAGCCAGCTCATCCAGGTGCAAGACAGCCGCTCCGGCCGCGTCGCCGCTTCCCTTGAGCTCGCCCGTCGAGCTGAAGTCACGGCCCTGGGCGATCCGGCGCCCGTCGAGCGCGACCAGCGTGGCGGTGAAGGAACTGACGTCCTCATCGGCCTTGCCCGGCTTGGCAATTTTCGCGAACTCTGCCTCAAGATCCCAGTATCGCGCCGGGCGGAACGCGATCCGCTCCCGCTCCCGGTCGACGACGAGGCGGACGGCGACCGACTGGACCCGGCCAGCCGACAGCTGCGGCATGACCTTCTTCCACAGCACGGGCGAGACCTCGTAGCCGTAGAGCCGGTCAAGCACCCGGCGGGTCTGGTAGGCCTCGACCCGGCCGTTGTCGATCTCCCTCGGGCTCGCGACCGCCGCCGCGATGGCCTCTGGCGTGATCTCGTGGAACACCATCCGCCTGGCCGGAACCTTGGGCTTGAGCTCCTCGACCAGGTGCCAGGCGATCGCCTCGCCTTCCCGGTCCTCATCGGTGGCCAGGAAGAGTTCGTCGGCATCCTTGAGCAGGGCTTTGAGCTTGCTGACCTGCTGCCGCTTGTCCGCGTTGACCACGTACAGGGGCTCGAAATCGGCGTCGACGTTGACCCCAAGCCTGGCCCAGGGCTCCTTCTTCAGCCGCTCGGGGATATCGGCCGCGCTGCCCGGCATGTCACGGATGTGGCCGATGCTCGACTCGACGACGTAGCCCTTGCCCAGGTATCCGGCGATCGTCCTTGCCTTGGCTGGCGACTCGACGATAACCAGGCGCCGGGAGCCGTTCGGCGCGGTGCCGGAACTGGCGGCGGCGGTAGTTGCCGTTGCCTTGCCGCGCCGCGGTGTCGGACTAGTCTTTGCTGCCACGCTCTTCTCTACCTCACATCTCTCAGACGCCAGGAGGCTACCGTAGGCCGCCGACTAGCTCTGAGAGTCCGATCAGATCACTCATCGGTGGCACCGAACACATCTTCCTGGTAGCAGATTCCCCAACGCAGATTGAATCATCGCCGCCGGCGAGCACAATAAGGGTGATGGCGGAGTACTCCTATCTCGTACTCAACTTGCCGCGAGGTACGTCGAGGGATGTCGCGCGGCGAATCTTGACGGACCACGCCGAGTACGGCGACTGGGAACTCGCCAGACTACGCCTGTTCGCCGACGGCAGCCGCACCGCGACCCTGCGACGCAAGATCATCAGGCAAACCCGGCCTGCCGAGCCCGTAGGCGGCCGCACCTGGTTCACCTAGCCGGGTGCCGCGCCAACGTGAGCGACCGGCCCGCGCCGATGCCCCATTAACGCGTTATGTCGCATTTATGCCCGACGGCCCAACAACATGAATGCGCGCATCGACACCCAAATTCCAACATGGATCCGCGCATTCATGCGCACCTGCCCATCCCCGGCAGGGCGCTTGGTTGCCACATATGACTCATTAGTCCCACTTGCACCACCTGCACACCGGAGGACGGGGGCGAGGACGGTCCGGACCGGATAGGCGGATGATCCGGTCCGGACCGAGCTTCCTGCGCTGCCTCACCAGGCGGCGAAGCTCGCGGGTGGCGCGGCATGTCTCGGGACGTGCCGTGGCCGTTGGTTCTCGGTATCGCGTGAGTCCGGGCCGGATCCATCGGAGTCGGCGTCTAGGTAGGGCCGGCTCTCTGGCGGCGGCTTCGGCCAGTTCCGCTTGCCGGCGGCTGGTGCGAGCGCCGGACTGGATTCGTCATCGACCCGAGCGGGCCGGTCGGCTTCGCTCGCCGGTGGCGCGGATTCGGGGTCGGTGACGGGCGAGTCCTCATCGTCGTCACCGAGCATGCCGGTCAGCATCAAGCCAACGCGCTGCCTGATCCGCGTGCCGCCCACGCTGATACCCGAGGTGAGCGCGGCGTGTGCCGCCGCCTGAATAGCCCAGGTGCCCATCTTTCGCTCCTCGTTCATCCCCCGAGCGCGCGTTCCTCTTGAGCGTGTGGCCTCTCGGCCCATCCTCATCGAATTGTGTCTGTATGACTACGTAACGTAACCGATTCAGTACATGGCGCGGCCAGGGCCGCGCGTCCTGTTCGGCGGTTCCGGTTCCGGTTACGGCGGCCACGGCCCGCGCGGTTGCGCGGTTGCCGTGGCCGCCGGAGCGGAACCCTTCCCGCTGCCGGGCACGAGGATCAAGCAGCCGGCCTGCCAGGCCGGCGCACAAGGCGCAGCGCCACCTCGCCGCATTCGAGCGCGGCCAGGCGACGGCCCACCGGGCCCTGGAGCTGATCCGACAGCACAGCCAACCCTCCTCGTTCGAAGACCGGCCAGCACGAGACTGTTGACCGGAGACGTAGTGGAAGGGTTGCGTCCCCATGGTCAGCCCCGCACTATGAGTGACCATAACACTACTCACCGTTGGCATTCCCGCAAACAACCAAACAGCATCGCGGTCCCGACTAATCCTTAGTGATCATGCCGGGGGTAGCCTTCCGGCGCTACGTCAGCACAGGTCGATGAACGCGTCGAGCACCTTCGTGCCGAACTCCAGCGCCTCTACCGGCACTCGCTCGTCGACACCGTGGAACAGGCCGGCGAAGTCCAGGTCGGGCGGCAACCGCAGCGGAGTGAACCCGAAGCAGCGGATGCCCAGTTCGCTGAACGCCTTCGCGTCCGTCCCGCCGGAGAGGCAGTAAGGCACGACCTTGCCCTCGGGGTCATGCTGAAGCAGTGCCTGAATCATCGCGTCGCACAGCGCCCCGTCAAACGTGGTCTCCACCGCGGTCTTCTTGTTGATGAACTCCCGCCGCACGCCCGGGCTGAGCAGCTGGTCGAACTCGGCGAGGAACTCCTCTTCGAGTTCCGGCAGGAACCTGCCGTCGATGTGGGCGGTGGCGGTTTGGGGAATGACGTTCACCTTGTAGCCGGCGTTCAGCATCGACGGATTGGCCGTGTTGTGCAACGTAGCGCCGACCATGCGGGCGATCGGCCCGATCTTGGCGAGCACTTCGGCCGGTTCGTTCCTGCTGAAATTAATGCCGAGCGCGTCAGCGGCGGCTTCTAGGAAGGCCTCGACCGAGGGGGTAAGGCGAACGGGCCACTCGTGCCGCCCGATCCGCGCGACCGTCTCGGCCAGCTCGGTGACGGCGTTGTCGTGCTGGAGCATCGAGCCATGGCCGGCCGTGCCGCGCGCGGTCAGGCGCATCCACGCGATGCCCTTCTCGGCGGTCTGCAGCAGGTAGAGGCGCTGGCCGCCGATCACGGTGCTGAAGCCGCCCACTTCGCCGATCGCCTCGGTCACGCCCTCGAAGAGGTCGGCGTGGTTCTCGACCAGCCAGCCGGCGCCGTGGTTGCCGCCCGCCTCCTCGTCGGCGAGGAACGCGAGCACGATGTCGCGCGGCGGCTTGCGGCCCTCCCGCAGCCGCTGCCTGACCACGGCGAGCATCATCGCGTCCATGTCCTTCATGTCCACGGCGCCGCGGCCCCAGACGCAGCCGTCCTTGATCTCGCCGGACAGCGGGTGCACCTGCCAGTCGGCCGGGTCGGCGGGCACGACGTCCAGGTGACCGTGGATGAGCAGGGCCGGTCTGGACGGGTCCGCGCCTTCTATCCTTGCGATGACGCTGGCGCGGTTTTTGCGTGATTCGAGGATTGTTGGCTCAAGGCCGACTTCGGCGAGGAGTCCCGCGACGTGTTCTGCCGCGCCTCGCTCTCCTGGGCCGGTGTCGTCACCCGGATTGATGCTATCGATCCTGATCAGGTCGCTGGCCAGGCCCGCGACCTCCTGCTGCGCTGTCATCGTCATGGCGCCATCGTCCCACCGGCTCAGTGTCGCGTTAAGGGGGTGGTTGGGGCGGGTCGCCGGGGCTGGCCAGCTAGCGGGCTGGCCGGCGGGGCGGGCTGGCTCGCCGTCGGCCGGGCTCGGGCGGGGCGGCGGGCGGCGGGCCGGGCGGGCGGCAGACTGCTGACCGGTCGGCACCGGAGTGCCATTTGGGTTGTCTGGGCGTATGCCCGGTATCCGGGCGGCTGGCGGCCTGTGCCTGACAACATGGGTGCGCGGATTGACACCCGATTTCCAACATCGATACGCGTATCCATGCGGGCTGAGCCTGCCGGGACCGGCGTCGGCGAGCCTCACAGCCGCCACACCTGCCACTTGCGTTCCGCTGGCATCGTCAGCGCCGGGCTGGGTGGTCCCGCAAGGTTGCCCGGTGGCGGCAGCTGGTGCGCCGAGTCGGTCAGTTCGGGTGCTTCGCTAAGCCTTGCCAGGGTTGGGCCGGGCAGGCGCCCTGTGCGGCGCTCGCGTCGCAAGTGGTGCCGTGATTTGCTATCGTGATGCGGCTGGGACCGCGAGGATCGCGGCCAGCTGAGTCCGGGTGGCGGAATAGGCAGACGCGCTAGCTTGAGGTGCTAGTGCCCCAAAAGGGCATGGGGGTTCAAGTCCCCCCTCGGACACAAATCCTTGTGAGATCTCCCCTAAAAGTCTCATCACTCGAACACGCCCGGCGCGAGTCCGCTGACCTGGGGTTTCTCAGCGTCAGGCTGACTCCCGACTTTCCAGCCATGCCCATCGCGAGGTGGGGTCTCACCGGGCTGGTGCCCGGGCCGGGCGCTGTCCCCTCTCTCGCTGCTGCCGGCGTCCTGGCCGGAAGCGAATGAGCCGAGGCTGGCTGCGGGGTGGCGGCGGTGACGGCGTCGCTGATCGCCCCGGTCATTCCGCCGACTCGCGGGCGGGCGGCTCGCCAGGCCGAGCCGGGCAGGTATCGTCCGCTGCCGCTCGCGGCTGCTGAGGAGCCGGAAGAGCTGGTGCCGGGGCGCGGCATATGGCCTGGGCCGGATCGACATAGGCGGGCCGGGTTGGCCACCGGGCGGTGATGTTCGCGCTGGGCTGGCAGGCCGGGCAACGGCTGACGATGACCAGCGCCAGCGGGACCGTGGTGGCCCGCCGCGACCCGGGCGGGATGGTGACCGTCGCGGCCCGCGGCTACATCGCGATCCCCGCCGCGCTGCGGCGCCGCTGCGGGATGCGAGCCGGGGACCAGGTCCTGCTCGCCGCGCTGCTCGATGAGGACACGCTGGCCGCCTACCCGCTGGCCCTAGTGGATCAGGCGATCCGCGGGCATCGCCCGCCGCTGGCCGCGCACGCCGGGGAGCCGGCATGACCACCGCTCCAGACAGCGCCGCGTGTCGCAGGAGGCGGCGGTGGACGCCGCGCTGGTGCTGCTGGCCCGGATGGGCCTGTCCCCCGCCGACCTGCTGTCCGCGCCATCCAAGCGACGGCAGGCACCGACCTTCGCCGAGTACATTCCCCTCGTCTCCAGGGCCAGCAGCGCCGGAACCCGCCGCGCCTACGGCACGTACTTCAACCGCATCACCGACCGGTGGGGACACCGGCGGGCCGCCGAGCACCTGATAGCCGCGCTGCGCTGCCTGTACCGGCACGCCGCCAGCGACGGGTACATCACCGACGCCGACAACCCCGCGCTGAAGGTCGCTAAACCCCGACGGCTGCCCTCACCCGGGCAGACGAGGCGCTCGGGCTGGCGGCGATCGCCTCGGCGTGGTCCTGATCCTGTTGTTCGGCCAGTCCGCCGCGCAGCTGGCCCGGCTTAGGGCCAGCGCCGTAAGCCACGACGACGACGGCCGTGTCTACCTCGGCCTCGGGGAGCACCCGGTGCGGCTCAGGGAATCACTCGTCCATCTCGCCGACACGGTCACGGACAGCGCGCGCCGGGCTGGTAGCCCGTGGCTGTTCCCGGGCGAGAGCGGCCCGATGTCGAGCTACGAGTTCCGCGACCGGCTTGCCGGGACCGGCGTGAGCCGGCTGATGGCACGCAACCCCGCACGCGCCTCGCTCGCAGCCGATGTCCCGCCGGCGCTGCTCGCGGACCAGCTCAGCCTGCCCGTCGGCGCCGCCGTCGCCTGGTCCAAGGCGGTCGGCGCGGCCCGCGCGGACTACGCCGGACTGGGAACAGCCAGCGTGTTCAGCCTGACACGAGGGCGAGCAGTGACGGCCCTTCTAACCCCAGCTGACGGACCGCCCACCGACATTGATCTGCCCGGCGGCGGCGCGTCGCCAGCCCAGGCGGCGGCCAGTCCTGAGGAAGATCAGGGCACCGTCTGCCTGACTGCGGCCTTGTCGAGGCGGCGATGCAGCATGGACGTGAGGGTGAGCATGTCCAGGGCGTCGCTGCGCGAAGTGGCCCAGTCCACCTTGGGAGCGTGGGCGGCCGGGTTGCGGAAGGTACTGAACAGCCCCTTCATAAGGGGTCGCGATCCCGGTGTGCTCCGACTGCTCCTAGTCGGTGCCCAGGTCGTTGAACCGGATCTGCGGACTGGCCGCCGGGAAGCACGTGGCGTCGACCAGCCGTGTCCCGTCGCTGGCGCCGCCTGTCGTCAGGCCCGCCAGGTTGCGCAGCTTGTCCGACACGCTCTTCGAGGCCTCCAGGACGGCGTGGAAGTAATTCTGCTGCAGCAGCTCGGCGCGGCAGAACGCCAGCACGTCCGGGTGCACGCCTGTGTGCGCTCACCCAGCGATCACGAAGGCAATCGCGCAGATCGTCATCTCTCCCATTCGGCTGTGGGGCCACCCCAAGGAACGACCAGTCCTGCAGCTAGGCCCTTCCTGGTCGGGTTGGCTCCCCTTAGCTGGACAGGAATGTGGTCCGCATGGTCAGGAGCATTCCGGTCATGATGAGCGTGTGCCGTCCGGAGTGCAGGTGCAGGGCGGCGGGGCTGATCCGGAAGCTGAGCTTGCCAGCCTTGTCAGCGTGCACAGTGGCGACGGTGCGGCCGTCGATCGTGATCGTGACCGGGTGCAGCGGCAGGAAGCCGCGGGCGGTCAGTTCCGAGGTCTGCCCGCTGCCGATCCGGAACCTGCTCAATGTCATCCGGTGCTCAAGGTCGCTTAGCTCCTTTGCCGCCTGCTGGCGAACTGCGGCGTCCTGATGTGCTGCTGCCGTGGCCTTCACCAGCGCAGGGGCGAAGGTAGTCGCCCTGATCGTGCCCCAGCCGCTGGCCACGTCGAACCCTGCCGTGGCGCTGAATCCCTTGAGGGTGACCTTCTTGTTCCTGTACACCGAGTTGTTGCCGGAGACGACGTCGATGATGCCGTCCTTGAGTCCGGCCGGACCAAGGACGCCGTACAGGGCGGGGTTGATCGGCCCGACGTTCTTGCCGTGGTTGAGCTGCGTAGCGAGCGCGAGCACGCCGCCCAGAAGCGGGGCGGATTCCGAGGTGCCGTCCGAGGCGTTCAGCGAGATGTCCGGCACGGAGCGGTGGCTCGACTTGGTGATCGCGGCGACCGCGTTCTGGTAGCTGGGCCGGGCGTAGTCGGCTGAGAAGCCCGCGCCTTCACCGACGTCGAATCCGACCGGCCCGAGATTCCAGACCGGGTCGGGCCCGAGGCGCTTGCCGGCCGCGCTGAAGTCGGGCGTCGTGCCTCCGACTGCGGTCACCCACGGTGAGTCGTCCCAGCCCACCGTCGCGCGGCCCTTCGTGGTGGTCTTGTCGGTGCACGTGCCGGGGCCGACGGCCAGGTGCTGGGCGGCGTCACAGTCCCCGGTGGGGAGGATGAGGGGAATGCCGGCGATCGCCGCCGCCAGTTCACCTGGGTCCTGGGCGTAGAGCTCTGGCTTGCCATTGCTGTAGGTGCTCTCTGCGGTGCCGTCGCTAAGCGAGATGACATTGGCCAGATGATGCGCGGCCAGGTACTCGATCGCCTGCATCATCTCGGGTGGTGCCACCTGGCTGGCCGCGTCGTCGGTGCGCTCGCTGTCTGGCGGCGCCACGGTGATGAGGACCTTAGCGTAGGGCGCCATCATGTGCACGGCCAGCACGTCAAGCTCGAGCTCGCCGCCCAGCCGCTGCACGATCCGTAGGTCGTGAGCTTGACCATCCCGGGCGGGCACTTGACGGGCAGCTTATGATCCCCGGTCGGGTAGATCGTCTTGAGCTGGACTTTCGGCAGTCCGAGGAACTTGTCTTCCTTCGCCATGAAGGCGCCGATGCTCGGGTCATTCCAGCCTTCGATGACGGCGACCGTGACTCCTGTGCCGTCGATGCCGCGGCGCCACAAATCGCCGACCTGGTAGTCGAAGATGTCGACCGGACCAGGGCTGAATCCCGCGAACTTCTTGAAATGCTCGTGCATAAGCGTGAGGACATGACTGAGCTTCTTGATGCGCTGGCTCTTGGACGGACCAGCTGCGGCCCGCGCAGCAAAGGCTTTCGCTGCTCCTAACGGCGTTGTCGCGGGCAGCACCACTGGTACCGCCAGCGTCATGCTCATTGCGATGAGGCCAGATATCAGCGCTCTGCGGGTCTTCGGGGATTGACTGTGCGTTGTGCTCATATTGCGCCTCCTAGATCCCAGCCTGCTGGAGGAACCCGGTGAAATCAATCGGCTACCGCAGCGGCTTGGGCGGGCGGGCGCTCGTCGCCGGTCTGGGTGGTGTCGCACGGCTGGCAGATCTATGCGGACTTGCTCCTCGAGACGGCCCTGCGCGAGCGGCTAGCCGAAGCACCTTCCTTCGTCGCGTTCGAGGGCTACGACACGATCGCGGTCCTCGCCCACATGCTTCGCGCTCGTGGCCCGGAGGATCCGGAAGCGATGGGTTCCGCCGGATTTGGGTCCGCGACCTGGATTGGTGTCCACGTCCCGTGGATCAACTCCGATATCGGCGCCACCGGCGCCGCCCTCTCTGCGTCTTCAATGACGGGTAACTGATCTTGCCGCCCAGAACGTCTCGGTCTTTGCTGAGGCTTGACTGGCCTCTGGAAGCTAGGCACAGGCCCGCGCAAATCTTTCAAATAATTAGGCAGAAAGTATTTGCGCGCGTCTCTTCCCGCTTTCCTGAGGCCGGTCCGGCCCCGAGGAACCGTTGGCAGCAGCGCGGAGCTGATGCCAGGGATCAGGATCAAGTGCCATCCCGAAGACCGGCCCCGCCCGTAATGTGGTGCAAAGTGACGTCGCTGTCGCGGCGGTGAAGATATGAGCGGTGAGGAGCGGCGGTGCAGGCTCTGGCGGCCGAAGACCCTCGTCACCTGGGTCCCTACCGGCTGCACGCCCGGCTCGGGCGCGGTGGCATGGGCCAGGTGTTCCTTGGCTTCTCACCGGCGGGCCGCTCGGTTGCCGTGAAGGTCCTCCATCCGGCGCTCGCCCGTGATGAGGCGTTCCTCACCCGCTTCGGCCTGGAGGTTGCCGCTGCTCGCGCGGTCAGCGCCGTGTACACGGCACCGGTCGTGGCCGCAGGGCTGGAGGACCACCCGCCGTGGCTGGCGACGGCGTTCGTCCCCGGGCCGTCGCTCGCCGAGCTGGTGGAGCTGACCGGGCCGCTGGCCGAGTCCGCGCTGTGGCGGCTGACGGCGGGCCTGATAGAGGCGTTGCAGGCGATTCACGACCGCGCTGTGGTGCACCGGGATCTGAAGCCGTCGAACGTGCTGCTGGCTGACGACGGCCCCCGCGTGATCGATTTCGGACTTGCCGGAGCGCTCCACGAAGCCGCGCCGAACGCGGGCAGGCTTGTCATCGGCTCGCCCCCGTTCATGTCTCCGGAGCAGGCCAGGGGCGCGCTGGCCGGGGCGGCGGGTGACGTGTTCTCGCTCGGGGCCGTCATCGCATTCGCCAGCACCGGCAATCCGCCGTTCGGGCAGGGTCCCCCGGAGGAGGTGCTGTACCGGGTGCTGCACGCGACTCCCGGCCTGGACGGGCTGCCTGCCGGACTGCGCCAGATCGCGGCAGCCTGCCTGGCTAAGGCCCCTGCGGATCGCCCGACGCTACCGGAACTGGCGCGGGCTGTTGAGGCTGGACTGATGCCGTGGTCGGGCGAGTCGGCAACGTCATTCTGGCCGGAGGAGATGAGCAGGCGCATCCGCGCCTACCAGGCCGACCCGTGGCCGGTCGCCGCAGGCGAGGCGACCCAAGTTCTGGAACAGATCCCGATGCCTGCGGGACCAGAGCTGGCCGGGAGGCGCAGGTCGCCAAAACGGGTCATGGCGATCCTGAGCGCCGCAGCGGTGGCCGCCGCTGCCGCGTGGATCGCCGTTTCCCTCGCGCCCTCTCATGGCACGCTGGCTGACCACTCCCGGGTCGCGGCCGGCCGCTCGCCGAAACCATCCCCGACACCGGCGCCGCCGGCCGAACTGCCGAGCTTCCTGGACAACGTCGGGATCAGCGATGACACTGACCCGGCGACCGGGAACCTGGACGGCGACGGCAGCAGTTTCTCAGCGCAGGCCCTGGCCGCCGTACTGCTCACCCCCGGCGCAACAGTCAGCCACGACGGCGTGACCTTCACCTGGCCCGACGTCGCGCCCGGCGGTGCAGACAACGTGGTCGCCTACGGTCAGACGATCGGTCTGCCCGGTGCCGGGCAGACGCTGGGAATTCTCGGTGCCAGCGACTATGGCACGGCGACCGGCACCGGGACGATCAGATATACCGACGGCAGCACTCAGCCCTTCACGATTTCCTTCCCCGACTGGTGGTCAAACACATCGCCACCGAACGGCGACATCCTCACTACGCTCCCCTACCTCAACACCGCAGACGGCAAGGAAGAGCAGGCCGACAGCATCTACTACGTCGGAATACCGCTGGCATCCGGCAAGGCCGTCCGCTCCATCACCCTGCCCAAGGTCAGCCGAACGGCAGCGCAGGGATCACCAGCGATGCACATCTTCGCCCTGGGCATCGGAGGCTGAGCGAGCTGAGATACATCCTGTCCGTGGTTCGGTGGTGGCTACCGGCTCGGGAGCGATCTCGGTAGCCCGAACCACGGCAGCACGCTGATGTCGAAGCGGGTCATGGCGCAGATCCGATCGCCCGCGAGGGTGAGCACGTAGAAGCCAGTCGCGTGACGGATTCCGGCCGGGTCGCGCAGGTAGGCCCCGAACGCGGGCTGGCCGTTGGCCCGGGTCGGCACGAGGTCGAACCTGCGGCCCGCGACGAACTGGTGGGCGCAGTAGCGGGCCACGAGGTCGCGGCCCTCGTAGCCGAATGGCTCCGGAGGCATGGCGATGAAGACGTCGTCGGTCAGCAGGGCGACTAGCGCGTCGAGGTCGGCCGACTCCCACGCGCGGGCGAACAGGGTCACGATCGCGTTCTCGGTGGGCGAGCCAGCGGCCGGCGGCGGCTGGTGGCCGGCGGCTGTCGGCTGGCGGCGCTGGAGGCTGGCGCGGGCTCGTTTGAGGGCGCTGTTGACCGATTCGACGGTCACCTCCAGCATGCCGGCCACCTCGCCGGCGCGGAATCCGAGGACATCACGCAAGATGAGGACGGCGACCTGGCGCGGCGGCAGCAGCTGCAGCGCGGCCACGAAGGCCAGCGAGATCGCTTCGGCCTGCTCGTAGCGGGCCTCCGGCCCGAGCGGCTGGTCGGCGGCGCCCTCAAGGAGGGCGTCGGGAAATGGCTGCAGCCAGGCGACCTCGTCGCGCGGGGTCGGCAGCGGCGGCGTGAACTGCGACATATCCCACTCCCTGGCCGGGCGCCGACTCGCTGCGCGGCGCGCGTTAAGGCACCGGCTGGTGGCGATCTTGTACAGCCAGGTACGCAGCGACGCGCGTTCCTCAGTGAACCCGCCAATGCCCTGCCAGGCGGCCAGCATCGTCTCCTGGACTGCGTCCTCGGCGTCGGCAGCGGATCCGAGCATCCGGTAGCAGTGCACCTGCAATTCCCGCCGGTAGGACTCGGCCAGCTCCCGGAACGCCTCGCCATCCCCGGCCCGCGCCCGTGAAAGAAGATCGGCTGCCACCATCTGCGCTCCTTCCTCCCGCACCACCTCGTAGCTCCTCCCGGTATATACACCGCCCGGGGCGCGAACTGGGCGGCTCGCGAGCGCCCAGTTTCCCCGTGCCGTGGTGTATGCACTACCGACCGCCCGGACGATCCGCCCGCCCGATCGCGCCGCAGCAACCGGAAAACGACCCCTGGAAGGCTGACGATGGAATCAGGCATGTATGGGAAGGCAGCGAGCCGAACGAAGCGGCTGAGCAGTTCGCTCGCTCGGGTATCCGCCGGTGGCGGACTGGCCTGCCGGGGCCGATCCTCGTTCTTAAGGCCGGGGACGCGTTCAACTACTTCGGCGTCGGGCTGATCGTTCCCTTCGAGATCATCTACTCGCACCAGGCCCGAGGCTTCCCGTCGGCGCTTGCAGGGCTGGTGCTGGCGGCGATCACGGCTACGGCGGCGGCCGTAGCGCCCCTAGCGGGTACGCTGCTCGATCGTTTCCGCGCGAAACCCATCATGATCACCGGCATTCTCGCGAGCGCACTGGGTTACGCGGGCTTCGCGTTCGTCGACCGCCCTTGGCAAGCCTTCGCCTGCGCGGTCGTCGGCGGTGCCGGGCTCGGGGTCACGACCACCGCCGACCAGGTTCTGACCCTGACCCTGGTCGGAGCGGAGCAGCGCGCCTCCGCGATCGCGCTCGACCGGGTCGCAGGCAACTTCGGTCTCGGCATCGGCGCGACGGCTGCGGGCTTCATCGTCGCCTACGCCCACGATCTGCGAGCATTCCAGGCGCTCTACCTCTTCGACGGCCTCACCTTCGCCGTCTACGCGCTGGTCGTGCTCGCGAGAATCCCGAACCCCTGCCCTGCGAAAGCCGAGCCTGCCAGGGAAAGGGACAAGGGATTCCGGGCAGTTGCTCACGATCGGCTCTTCCTCATCCTGATCGCCGCCAGCATGGTGCTCGTCCTGACCGGCGGCGCGCTCTTCACCAATATCCTCGCGCCGTTTGCGGTGGCCCACACGCCGGTCGGGCCGGGCGAGATCGGCCTCGTCTTCTTCATCAACACCTTCTTCATCGTCGTCGTGCAGATCCCAGCCACCCGGATCGTCAAGCGGATGCGCCGCACGCACGCTCTCGCCGCAGCCAGCGCGCTCTTCGCAATCGGGCTGCTCGCGGTCCTGCTCGCCACGCTCACCAGGTCGGCGCTCACCGCGACCGTCATCCTGGCCGGGGTCGCGATCGCGATCGCGATCGCGGAGTGCGCGCAATTCGTCGTGCTCGGCCCGATCGTCGCCGACCTCGCACCCGACCCGCTCTCGCGCATCCAGCACCGTCCACCCCAAGCCATCACCGCGACCGATCCCGGCTGAGCATCTGGCGCGCAGGCTGACGATGATTGTTAACTGCTGCGCCCGATGCAGCCACTTCCGCAAGTGAAAGCGACTTACTGACCATGACACGCGACGCGATTGCCACGGACAAGCTCACGGCACCCATCGGCCCTTTCTCGCTCGGCGTGCGCGGCGGCGGGTTGCTGTTCCTCAGCGGGCAGGTGGCCCAGGACCCGGCCACCGGCAAGCTGATCGATGGTGACGTTGCCAGCCAGACCCACCAGATCCTGGTCAACATCGCGAAGGTCCTGGAAACGGTCGGCAAGGATCTAGGAGACGTGCTCCGGGTCGGCGTCTACTTGATAGATATGTCCGATTTCGTGGTGATGAGTCAGGCGTACAGCGAGCACTTCGCCGAGCCCTACCCGGCACGCACCGCGATCGGCGTTGCCGCCCTGCCGCTGGGCGCGGCGGTGGAGATGGACATGGTGGTGGGCTGAGCCATCGGGCGTCTGCCCGCATGCGGGCTCAGATTGTGAGTACGGCCGGCGCGGGCTCGGGGAGCGCCGGCGGGCGGTAGGCGCGCCATGCGGCAGCCAGGCGGTGCACGGCCTCGGTCAGCTCATCCGGTGCGGCAAGGAAGTGAAGGCGCAGATACTCCGCGCTGTGCCCGGATGCGTCGAGTCCGTTCCCTGGCAGCACCGCGACCTGGTGGCGCAGCGCGGCCTGCGCGAATGATGTCCCATCGCCGCGCGGCATGCGCACCCACAGGGTCTGCCCGCCCCGTACCGGTGGCACATCCCAGTCGGGAAGATGCCGGGCCAACTCCGCGCGCAGGTGATCATGACGAGCTTCACGCTCTACCGCCCGTTGCTCCGCCAGGGGCTGGAGGCGGGGCAGCAGGTCGGCGGCGGCTAGCTGGGCCGGGATGTTTCCGCCTAGGTCGTGGACGGCGAGCAGCCTGGCCAGCCGCGCGATTGTCGGCTGAGGGGCACGTACCCACCCGATGCGCAGCCCCGCCCAGATGGTCTTGCTGAGGGAGCCCACCGATATCACCGAGTCCCCGAAGGCAGCCAGCGGCGGCGGCACCTGCTCGCCAGGGAAACCGAGATCGCTGAGCACTTCGTCGTCGATCAGCGGGATGCCGGCAGCCGCACAGGTCTCCGCGAGCGAGCGCCGGCTGAGCGGGGACAGCACCGAACCAGTCGGGTTGTGGAAGGTGGAGATCACATAGGCGAGGGCGGAACGGTGCTGGCGGGCTACTGGCTTGAGCCCGCTGAGCCCGATCGGCAGCGCGTGCAGAACGGCTGCCTGCTCGCGGAACGCTTCCAGCGCCCCGTGGTAGGTGGGCGCCTCGACCAACACCTGGTCGCCGGGGGTGAGAATGGCGCGGGCGAGCAGCGAAAGAGCTTGCTGGGCGCCGTTGGTGACCAGGATCTGATCCGGGTCCGTGTGGATTCCACGCTGTGCGTAGCGGTCGGCTATCGCACGTCGCAGAACCGGATGGCCGATCGGGTGGTAGCCGATGTCGCCGGAGATAGCCGCCAGCGCCGGGAGGATATGTGCGTAGGCGTCGGCTAGTTCCGGTGGTGGCCTATCTGGGGCGGCGCAGGCGAGCAGGATTACGCCGTCTTGTGGTTCCAGCAGATGCAGGAATACCGGCGCGCCCGTGGTCTGCCGCTGCGCTCGGGTGGCCCCGGCTACCTGGGTGCCGCTGCCTTGGCGCCGGACGATCCGTCCGTCCTGGCGCAGCAGCTCGTAAGCAGCCACGACGGTGCTGCGCCCTACCGCGAGAGCGGACGCAAGGGCACGGTCGGGCGGCAGCGGTTCCCCGGATGGCAGCTCGCCTTCATCTATCAGCTGCCGCAACCGGGCCGAGAGAAGAACGTGCAGTGGCCCGCGGCCCGATGACCACCGGCCCAGACGCTCGCCCACCTCGATTGGGTTCATCTTCAAACCAATTCTGGGGCATTGGCTCTGGGGCCGCCACCCGAACGCGCCGAGCATAGCCGGATGGACCACCAAATGTTGCAGCACCGGTTCGCAGCCCTCACCACAGCCCACGTGACCGACGCCTGTATACGCGCCCGAGTCCCAGTGCGTTGCGCTTCTGCGCTCCTGCATGCCGTGGTGCCTGGCAGCCGCCTGGCCGGGCGTGTCTGCCCCGCCAGGCACGCTGGTAGCGTCGACGTCTTCCTGGAGGCATTCGAGATGGCAGCACCGGGCGACGTGCTGGTAGTCGACAACGGCGGGCGGCTCGATGAAGCGTGCGTCGGTGATCTGATCGCTCTGGAAGCTCAGGCAGCCGGCCTAGAGGGCATGGTGATCTGGGGGCTACATCGCGACACCGCCGACATACGGGCGATCGGGCTACCGGTCTTCAGCCTGGGAGCGATCCCCACCGGCCCCCTCAGGCTCGACGCCCGCGCGCATGACGTGCTGGAGTCCGCCGTCGTCGGGGACTGGGCCGTCAACCGCGAGGACCTTGTCCTCGGCGACGATGACGGCGTGCTCTTCCTGCCCAGATCGCAGGCCGAGGAGGTCTTCACGCTCGCCGAGACGATCCGCGATACCGAGCGGCGCCAGGCCGAACGGATCCGGGCAGGTGCCTCACTCCGCAGCCAGGTACAGTTCCGCGCCTACCTTGCCAAGCGCGCGAACACGCCTGCTCTGAGCTTTCGCGAGCATCTGCGCACGGTTGACGGGGCCATAGAGGAATAACTTCCGCCACCCTCGCCATGCGAACTGGGCGGCTCGCGTGCGCCCAGTTTCCCCGTGCTGCGGTGTATGCACTACCGACCCCTCGGACGATCCGCCCACCCGATCGTGCCGTGGCATCTGGAACGACCCCTGGAAGGCTGACGATGGAATCAGGCATGCACGGGAAGGCAGCCAGCCGAGGCAAGCAACGGAGCAATGCGCTCTCTCGCATGCTCGGCGGCTGGCGGACGGGCCTGTCGGGACCTGTCCTGGTTCTGCAGGCTGGGAGCGCGGTTAACTACTTCGGTACCGGAGTGGTCGTTCCCTTCGAGATCATCTACCTGCACCAGGCCCGCGGCTTCTCGACGGCGCTCGCAGGGCTGGTGCTGGCGGCGATCACGGGCATGGCCGCGATCATTACGCCCCTGTCGGGCGCGCTGCTCGATCGGTTCCGCGCGAAGCCGGTCATAATCATCGGCAACCTCGCGAGCGCACTAGGCTACGCGGGCTTCGCGTTCGCCGGCCGGCCTTGGCAAGCCTTCGCCTGCGCGGCCGTCGGCGGCGCCGGGTTCGGAATCGCGAGCACCGCGAACCAGGTTCTGACCCTGACCCTAGTCTCAGCGGAGCAGCGCGCCTCCTCGATCGCGTTCCGCCGGGTCGCGGGCAACTTCGGCCTCGGCCTCGGCGCGACAGTGGCGGGCTTCATCGTCGCCATCGCCCATGACCTGCGCGCGTTCCAGGCGCTCTACCTCTTCGACGGCCTCACCTTCGCGATCTTCGCGCTGATTGTGCTCGCGGGGATCCCGAACCCCCGCCCTGCGAAGGCCGCCCCGGCGAGCGACAGGGGAACAGGCTTCCGGGCAGTTGCCCACGATCGGATCTTCCTCATCCTCATAGCCGCCAACACCGTGCTCGTCCTGACCGGCGGCGCGCTCTTCTCCAACATCCTCGCGCCGTTCGCGGTCGCGCATACGCCGGTCGGGCCGGGCGAGATCGGCATCGTACGGTTCGTCAACACCTTCTTCATCGTCGTCGCGCAGATCCCGGCCGCCCGGATCGTCAAGCGGATGCGCCGCACGCACGCTCTCGCCGCGACCAGCGCGCTTTTCGCGATCGGCCTGATCGCGGTCCTGCTCGCACCGCTCACAAGCTCGGCACTCATCGCCACCGCCGTCCTGGCCGGGGTGGCGATCGTGATCGCGATCGGTGAGTGCGCGCAGTTCGTCGTGACCGGCACGATCGTCGCCGACCTCGCACCGCCGCATCTGCTCGGCCGCTACATGTCGCTCTACGGCCTCAGCTTCACGGCAGGCGTGACCCTCGGCCCCGCCATCGGCGGCGTGCTGCTCTCAACCTCACCCGACGCTATCTGGTGGGGCGGCGCCCTGGCCGTGGCACTGACCGGAGCCGTCCTGCTGCGACTTGGCGACCGGATGCCCGACCCGCTCCTGCACACCCAGCACCATCCGCCGCAAACAGTCAGCGCGGCCGATCCCGGCTGAGCCTCTGCCGCGCAGCCCGGTAGCCGACGATCCCTGAGCTGGCCGAACCGGACAAGCCCTACGCCACCGCTGATCAGATCCACGGCGGCGGCCGCCTCGGCCATATGCAACGGGCTTTCATGGCGCAGGTCGACGACACCGGTTCCGATCTCGATCCGATGCGTGCGAGCGCCGATGGCCGCCAGGAGCGGGAATGGCGAACTCAGCAGGTTCGCGAAGTGATGAACGCGCAGGAATGCGCCGTCGAAGCCGATGTGCTCGGCGGCTTGCGCCAGCTCAATTGTCTGCAGGTAAGCGTTGGCAGCTGTGCGTGTCCGTGAACCGGGGATGTCGCGCCACCGACCGAAGGACAAGAATGCGAGCTTCTTCTGGCCGCCGCGTTCTGAGGCGGCTGCGGCACTGTCCGGATTTCTCAGCATGGCGACAAGGGGAGCGTCGGCAGCACCCGCCTGACAACGTCGAAGAGCCGTGCGGAGCTTGTGCTGACGTCCTGGGACGTGTCGATCCTGATGAGCCCCTCTTCCGCCACGACCTCCTGATACCGCATATAGAGCTGCTGGTCGTGGTCAGCCTCCATGTACGAATCTCGCCACTGCGTTCGTCGTCCGACGCGCTCCTGCGACACAGCGAATCCAGGATCCAGGTACAGGGTCAGATCTGGCCGGGGTATGTGCTGGCAGATGTCGACGAACCAACTCTCGTCGAGATAGCCCCTGGCGCGCATCTGTGCGACCGCGGTGAATACATAACGGTCGGTGATGACCGCGCGGCCCGCACGGAGCGCGGGGAGCACGACCTCGTGGATCTGCTGGAGCCGATCACTGGTCAGCATGCAGATTACTGCCCGGTAATCGATGGTATGGCGACTTTCAGGATGATATATGTACTTGACGAAGAGAGGGGATTCCCGGGCATCGCTCGACGGCTGCTTCGTAGCGACGACCTCGCCGCCGGATGCTTCGATGTTCGCCGTGAGAGCGTTGATGAGGCTTGTCTTCCCGCTCCCGTCCATGCCGCAGAAGGCGATGAGCGTGCCGGGCAGGTCGTGTGTGCACAGGGGGAGAGGCATTTCGGATCCTTTCCAGACGTGCTCACATGGCGGTATATCCGCCGTCTACCAGCAGTTCGGCGCCGGTGATGTACCCGGCATCCGCGCCGGCCAGGAAGTGGATGACACCGGCGACTTCTTCGGGAAGTCCTTCGTGGCGCAGCGGCGCCGTGAACGGATGCCGCACTCGTCGCGGACCCTCAGCGGAGGTGTAGACAGTGGCGGCGAGCTGCCGGGCGTGCTCGCCCAGCCGGGTGGCGATCCGTCCTGGACTGACGATGTTAGCGCGGATACCGAACGGCGCCTGCTCCACCGCGAACGCACGCACTAACTGCACGAGCCCGGCCTTGGAGACCTCGTACGCGGCGCATCCGCCGCCGGCCCTTATCACGTGGGCCGAGACCGACCCGACCGCGACGACCGAAGCGGCAGTCGAATCCCGGAGGAGGGGTGTCGCGTGCTTCAGGCAGTGGAACGCGCCGTTAAGTTCGTGCCCAGGATGTAGCCCCAGTCGTGGGCCGACATGTCTGCGATGAACCCGTCGCTCGTGACGCCCGCGGCCAGGATCAGCGTGTCCAGGCCCCCCGTGACCCCCAAGGTGCTTGACCAGCGACTCCACCTCTTCACCGACGGACACCTCAACAGTGCGGGCGGACACTCGGCCGGAATACTTGCCAGCCAGCTGATCCACCGCGTCCGCGAGCGCCGTCTCGTCGCGATCGGCGAGCACCACGTCGTGTCCGTGGGCCAGGAACCTGTCCGCCGCCGCGCGGCCGATTCCGCTTGCCGCGCCGGTGACGCAGACCCGGCGGACCGGCTCGGTCCGGTCGGACGGCATCGTCATTCCCATTCGACGGTCGCCGGCGGCTTGCTCGTGATGTCGTACACCACTCGGCTGATCCCGGGAACCTCGTTGACGATGCGGCTGCTGACGGTCGCCAGGAAATCGTGGGGGAACCGTGTCCAGTCCGCGGTCATCCAGTCCGAGGTGTCAACCGCACGCAGGGCGAGGACGTCCTCGTAAGTGCGTGCGTCACCCAGAACTCCGACGGTCCGTTCTGAGGTGAGCACCGCCAGCGCCTGCGCGGTTTCCCGGTACAGGCCCGCCGCACGCAGTTCCGAAATGAAGATGTGGTCAGCGCGCCGCAGGCGCTCAAGCCGCTCGCCGGTCACCGCCCCGGTCATCCGCACCGCGAGGCCTGGGTCGCTCCTGCTCGGCATGTCCGGCCAGGTCGCCTACCACCTCCTCTCCGAAGCCGGAGTCACCCAGGCGCCCTGGGGCATCACCATGGCAGTCGCATGCCTGCCCGTCCTGGTCCTGGGCGCCGCGCTCGCCCACCTCCGCCACGCCGACATGACGGGCTCTCCGGAACCTGCCGGGCGGTGCTCCCAGCGCGAGATGCCGATGCGAGCGCCGGGTCCCGAGCAGCCCGAGGTCTCAGGCCCGCCCCGGCGAGGATCGCGGCAACGGCGGCGAGGTGATGACCGAGCGGCTGGACCTCGCCCGCCTGACAGCGCTGCAGCTAACGAGCACGGGTGTTCGAGTATCCCGTCGCTCGCTGCGCGAGGCGAGCGTCCGGGGCTCGAACGAGGAGCTGAGCATCCTAGTCAAGACCCTCACCGCAGAACTCTAAAACTGCAGCGCCCGCAGCAGGTCCCTCCCAGCGCTCCCTGCGTGCCGGGCCACAGCCCGGCACGCAGGGCTACACAGGTCTCCGGACAGCCCGCGATTGCTAGGGCAACAGCATCCCGGCCCGCAACCGGTCAGCAAGATCGTCGAGAACGCCCGCAGCTGCCGTGGTGAGCGCCAGGCCTGTGGGGTTGCCTCGGACGGACCATGACTCGTTGTCATGTTCGCCCACGTCCATGACGCCGGCAACCGCCCGCAAGGCCGCCTCCATGCGATCACGCAGTTCGATACCCAGCGGCTCCTGGCGGAAGAACTCCTGAACGCCCACTTCCACCACCCAGCCATCGACCTCGCTGCCGGTCCAGGACTCGACATCACGGATATCGGGCTCGTCCGTCAGCCGCTGCCACACCTCATCCGCATCGGCCTCATCCGCAGGCACCCGACGCACTTCCTCGCTCATCCCGGCATCGTAACGGCAGGCGTCGCGTGCCTGGCCTGAGCCTCGGCGAGGCGGTGCTGGCCGGACAGGAGCAGCTAGGAGGTTGGATGCCTATCGCCTCGGTCCCGAGGCAGAAGTATCCGCACTTCACGGTCCGGCATGTCCGAGGGACTGCGCGTCAGAATCTGGTCCTGGATCAGAACCGACAGAAGAACGGCGAGTTCGCTGTAACGCCTGGTGCGCGGCCGCCGCGGACGCCATCGCGGCAGCCGTGGATCCGCAAAGTCTGACGCCGCAATTGTCGCGGTGATAACAGTTGCTTCGCGACGGAACTCTCCGACAATTTCCGAATGGCCAGTTCCTGGTGCGAAGCTGAGGGACGCTACCTCCCACTGCTCCGGTTCGCAGCGTGCCCGCGCCTGCCACGACCTCGAAGGCGCCCATAACGCCGATCATCGCCGCCTCGGGGCCTCGGCGCAGGGGCTTCGCAATGCCCCGTCATCCTGGGAGAAGGGCCTTACGGCTGGCTGGCAGGTGACCGCCATCACCACTGGAGCCCAGGGGCTTGTCCGTCTCTTCCACCGCGAGTCCTGGCGATCAACCCGCGGTCACCTCATCCGCGAGAAGATCACCTCGCTGGTCGACGACCCTGACCCGGTCCTCCGCCTCATAGCTGTCGATGCCTGCCCGTCATGTGCGGCACACATGCCGCTAGCACGGTCGCCAGCCTGGTCGTTCTTCTGTTCATGAAGAGATGACGGCTATCGGGCTTGGGCGGTTGACACATCGGCTGAGTAAACCGGTAGGGGTCATAGCGCGTCTGCACAGTGATGTAGGCGCGGATGGCTTTCCTAGCGGAGGTATTTGTCATGGGCATGAGTGTGGCCTGCGCTGCTGCTAGTCCCAGAGGGTACCGGCTGGCGAAAGTCATTCTCGCGATTGGCGTAGTGGCGGGGCTGGCCTGGGGCGCTGGGGTGTCGGTGGCGTCTGGCCGGGCGGCGGTAGCGGTGCCCCGGCCGGCGGCCTGGGCTGTGACAGCTACCGATCCGGTGTTCGGCAACGACGTACTGGCGGTGAATCCGCAGACCAATACGGTCTACACCCTCAGCACTCTCAGCACTGTCAGCGAGTCCGGAACCCGCCTGTCGGTAGTAAATGGGCTAACCGGCAAGATAACAGGTTCGATCGTGGTGCCTCTCGACGCCATCGCAGGCGCGATCAATCCGGTGACCGGCACCCTCTACATCACTACTGGGCACGCTGTCGCGGTGATCGACGCGCAGACCGGCAAGCCGGTAACGACGATCCCGGATGCCATGTCCCCTGGCCAGGTCGTCGTGGATCAGGAAACGGACACGATCTACGTCCTCAACGCCAGCACGGTCTCGGTCATCGACGGCAGCACCAACAGCGTGACGGCCACCATCGACATAGGTCCCGGCCTGTCCGAGATCGCGCTCGACCAGATCACGGACACCATCTATGTCACCAACCGCGACAGCAACAGCGTGTCGGTGATCGACGGCAGCACGAACACCGTCAAGACCGCGATCGAGGTCGGTCAGTTCCCTAGGAGCATCACCGTCGATCCGGCCACGGACAAGATCTACGTTGCCAACAACGGCGACGGCTCGATATCGGAGATCAACGGCGCTACGAACACCGTCACCGCCACGTTCGGCGCCGACGCGTCGGCCGGTCTTGTCGCCGACCCGCAGACGGACACCATCTACGCCCTCGGCCGCGGCGGAAGCCTTCAGGGAATCGACGGCCGTACCAAAGACGTCGTGGTCACCTTTGCTACAGCAGACGACCCAAGTGAGCCGGGCGGCACCGTCGGCGAAATGCTAGCAATCGACCCGGCCGCCGGGATCCTCTATGCGATCGACGCGTTCAGTTCCCCCGACGGCCCGACCTCTTTGCCCTGGCGATCATTACCTCCTGCTCTGGCCACGTCATCGCACCGGCCGGAAGCAATTGCGCGAAGGTAGCGGCCGGCTTCGAGCCGCCGCCGTGAACTTCGCCTCGCCCAAGCAGGGTGTGGCAGTGGGCACCACGTCCTGCCTGTCCACCGTGTGCTCCCAGGCGGCGATGATGGCGACCGCCGACGGCGGGAAGCACTGGAGCTTCCTCAGCCCGCCTACTGACATCAGCATCGAGCCGACAGTGCCGGCCGGGGACGGCCTGCTGTTCACCAGCCAGGACAACGGCTGGCTGTTCGGCGCGTGGCACACCCGCAACGGCGGCGCGACCTGGCAGCACGGAGGGCCTCCCGGCACCTTCTTTAATAATGGCAGCCAGGCCCTGGCAATGGCCGCCTCGACGACCACCGTCTACGCGGCGGTGCGGCCCGATACTGGTCACGGCCAGTTCTTCACCACTCCGATTGGCGCGGTCAGATGGACCCGGGTTCCGGCGATCAATGAGGACGCCACCGGCCTGGCCGTCTCCGGCCGTTCGGTCTGGGTGACCGGTTCGACGCACATGTGGGCGTCCGCTGACGGGCGGCACTGGGCTCGTTACCCGTCCCGGTGTCCGGGCACCGGCTACCGGCTAGCCGGAGTTACGGCGACCAGCCCGTCTCGCGTCGCGCTGCTGTGCGCGCGGCCGACCGGCGGGCAGAGCGTTCGCAAGGAGGTGCTGGTCTCCACCGATGGCGGCCGGACCGTGCACTTGGCCGGGACCGCTCCGGTCGCGGGTATCCCGCAGGGTTTCGCCAGCCCGCCTGGTGATCCCTCGGTGATCACCATCGCTGCCGCCGGGGCCGCGTCCAGCGGCACGTATTGGATCTACCGTTCGGCCAACGGCGGCAAGACCTGGACGACCCAGACGATCCACGGTGACGCGGGCGACAACTTCAGGTCATTGACCTACACCAGCCGCACGACCGGCTGGATCGTGCTCGCCAACGGGCTGCCGGCCGTCCACAACATGCTGTTGCACACCACCGACGGCGGCCGCACCTGGCACAAGGCGACCATGTAAGGCGGGTGCCTTTGGGCGCTTTCACCTGGTTTCGACGATGGCCTGGGCGATGCTGGCGGGAATGTTGCTGAGGATGCCCGAGCGCCGTTTGTCCTTCATCCGCTTCAGCACCTCCCCGGCAGCCATCGCTGGCGGGGAAGCGGCTAGCATCCTGGCCGCCTTCTGCAGGGGAACGCGCTCGCGACTGCCGAGTTGGGCTCGTTCAGGCCGTTCCGCGGATTCCAGGGATCCACTGTGCGTTCGGACGGCGGGAGGATGTTGTCACGTGTGAGCTGCGGGGCCGGTCTCGTCTGTTCCCGGCGTTACCAGGCCCGCCTCGTAGGTGGCTATGACGGCTTGTGCTCGGTCACGCAGACCGAGCTTGGCCAGGATGCGGCCGATGTGCGTCTTGGTGGTCTGCTCCCCGATCACCAGAGCGCCGCTGATCTCGGCATTCGATAGCCTGCGGGCGATCAGGATCAGGACCTCGATCTCGCGCTGGGTAAGGGCGCGAGCGAAGGATCCCCCGATCCGCTGCCGATGATCGCGTCGCCGCGGGTGTCGGTGCCGCGGCGGATGGCGTTGGTGATCTGCCCGCTCAAAATGGTGAGCGCGTTGATGCGCTGGTCGCAGCTGGCGATGGTCTTGGCCAGGGCGTCCTGGTTGCGGTTGTGGGCGCGTTCGGCCCGGGAGAGCTTGGCCAGTGCTGCGTCTGCTTCGGCCTTTTCCATGAGTAGCGGGTTGCCGGTGGCGAGGGCCTTGACTTCGCTGTGTTCGACGGCCTGCCACCTGTAGCCGTCAAATGACCGTTCGGTCGCGTACCGGATCGACGGAACCCGCGACTTCGGTGAACGCGTCTTAGGAGAATGAGAATAGTTACCGGCTCGCTGAGCCTGGTCGCCGTGCTGGCCTTCGCGACGGCCTGCACGGCGCAGGCCGCGCATCATGGGCAAGGATCTCGGCTCCGCACTGGAGTGAGCGCGCCCGCGAACGCCGCGCCGCGAGCACCGCTGAGCGCCCGGATTGTGGTGCCGTCCGGCACCGTGGAGACAGGCGCGACCCTGCGCGCCACCCTGATTGTCGAGAACAACACCGGTCACGCCATCCGCACGAGCGGCTGCGATTCGCTGTTCTTGCTCGAGTTCGTCAGCCGTACCTACCACCCTGCGGTCGCCTGGCCTACCTGCCTGCAGCGGCTCACTCTCCGGAAGGGGATAACCCGCTACCGGATCGGCGTCCCCGCGACGTACATGCAATGCGGCAGGAAAGCGAGCTACGCCAGCCCGGCCTGCCTGCCGCACTACAAGATGCCGCCGCTGCCGCCCGGTCGTTACCGGATCGTGCTCGAGCAGGTCAGGCACCTCGTCCCAGCACCTGCTCCCGTTCCTGTCCAGGTGAGGCCGGCAGGCTAACTTCGCGTGACCGAGCGCCCGCCACAATCCGTTCTCACTGTCTTAGGGTTTGAACCTTCTGGTCAGAGTCCTTCGTCAGGATGGCTCACCAACGCATCGAGGCGTCGGCAGCGATCTCCTCTGTGTCGGAGCATGCATGTGGCCTCGGCCTGACTGGCGATGGCGGCCAGCCCTGGCCCGCCGTGCAGCCGTCTGCTTCCACCGCCCAGTCACGCACCCTGTCAGGGGACACGGCCAAACGCCAGGGTCAGGTCATTGGTGCGCTGCTTCACTCCAGCCGATGATTGCGGGCAGCTTGATGGGCGGCAGCGTGGTGCTGGTGGCGGTGTTCAGCGGGACCACCCGGTCGGACTTGATCAGGTAGCCGATAGCAGCGCCGTGGCCGAAGAACAATGCGTGAGAGCCACCGTGGTGAGGGCCATTGCCGGTAGGGATGGGCTTGCCCGCGGTGTCGGCGCGGAGGTGGATGGGGATGACCGCGCCGCGCATCGTGTCGAGGAAGTACGCGGTCTTGCCGCGGGGGGCGACCACGATGCGGCCCAAGCCGTGTGACGATCCGCGAACTGTGACCGATGGCAGCCTGGCGCCGTCCGCGAGGTCGACCTGCGTGATGGTGAACCGGCCGTTGGGGCCTCCGGCTCCGAAGAACCTCGTGGAAACCACGTAAGCCAGCGTGCCGTCCGGCCCGATGGCCAGGCTTATCGGCGTCAGCGGCACGACGATTGGCCTGAGCGCGTGATCTCCCTGAATGGGCGTCAGGGTGCCGCTGTCCCTCCGCGCGCCGCCAATGACATAGACGGTCTTGCAGTCGGGGGTGACCGCCATTGAATCGCCGCCTTCGCCGGTCCCCGCGCCTGGTACCCGGATCGGATGCAGGGCGGTGCCAGTAGCCGTGCGGACCGGAGTGATCGTCCCTTCATCGAGATTAAGGACATACAGGGTGCGGCCGTCCGGGGCTGCCAGCACCTCGTCAGGGCGAGAACCTACCTTGATCGGCGCGAGCGCGGTATTGGTGGCGGTGACGATGGGTCCCTCAGCCTCGCGCATAGGCTGCGCAGGAACCGATGGTCGGCGCGCAGGGTTGGGGCCGGTAAATTCGGAGCATGCCTTGGAAAGCCTGGCTTGTCGGCCAAGATTTCGATCTTGAAACGCTGAGCGAACTGTTCGGTGCTGGCGACCTCTCGTTGCACGGGACCATCTGAACGGCTACTACGTGGAATCGGCGTCAATTGTGATATCAGCAGTGCAGCCAGACGTCAGTTCGGCGGACACGCTCGTATTGCGCCTCAACGGAGCTGCTCGCGCAATTGCTTCGGATTTCCAGCCAGTTCGCCTCAGAGGGCGATATACATCACCCGACGGCACAATGAGCGTCGTGCTGGTAGGAGATACGGGCACTGCTCGCGCTAGAGCCGTGGCGGGTATCGTGACAATCGACGGAATCGCAGCACCTGCACCACAACCTAAAGGTCCTCGCTACGTGAAGGTCGCAGCTGAAGATCCGGACGTAGCCTACGCGCTGCGCGTTCTAGGGCAGTCGAATGGAGGGACGTCGTGGAGGCCCCTCCATTCAACGCCTTCGTTGGCTTCTGATCAGCCCCACTGCTGATTATTCGACCCGTTGCAGGTGAACTGCGTTATCGTGGCGCTGTTCGCGAGGCTGCCACCGTTGGTGAGGCACTTACCAGATGTAACATTTATGATCTCACCGCCGCCCGTCTCCCACTGCTGATTGTTCGACCCGTTGCAGGTGAACTGCGTTATCGGGGCGCTGTTCGCGAGGCTGCCACCGTTGGTGAGGCACTTCCCGGAGGTCTGATTTTTGATCTCCGTCTCGATGCCACCTGGCAGTGTCCACGTTTGGTTCGAGGATGCGTTGCAGGTGAACTGCGTTATCAGGGCGCTGTTCGCCAGGCTGCCACCGTTGGTGAGGCACTTACCCGAAACAGCATTAATAATCTGATTGCCCGACGACGGAGTAACATTAATCTGACTGCTCACCGCCGAGGCAGGAACTGACGTCACTGCGAGGGCTGTGACGCTCATTAGGGCCACTCCGATTCCCCAACCGAATCTTCGCTTAAGCACGGATCTCCCTTTCGCGCAGTTTTGTTGCTAAAATAAAACAAAATCGTTCGGCCTGCGGCTACGCCGCAAGGACCGGGTCGCGCTTTTACAGCTTTTCGCACCCCTGTAGCACGCTTGTAGCGTCCCGGTAGCGCCGCACCTTCGGGACTTAGCAACCCGGCTCGCGGGTCGTGCCGCGCCAGCACGGCCGCCAGCCAGCGGCACAATGAACCACATGCCCGCCATACCATCATCGACCCGCGACTCAATCACCTGGCGGCTCATCCTCCACGCCCGCGAGCACTGGCCCCAGCTGGGCTAGTGCTAGTGCATATCGGGTTGATCGGTGCGTCGCGTTGCACGCTGCATGGGCGGCACGCGCCCGTGCAGGGGCGCGGCCCGCGAGGGCGCCGCCCTGGCTGGGTGGCGCCTGCGCGGGCGCTGTGCGGTGTCGTGGCGTGGGGTCAATGGCGGCCGGTGGTGATGCCGCGGGGGGCGGAGAATCCGGTGGCCAGCCCGGTGACGGTGCGGGTAGCGGTGCTGATCACCGAGACGGTGTTGTCATTCATGTTGGTGACGTAGGCGGTGGTCCCTGCGGGGTCGAAGGCCACGTTGCACGGCCCGGAGCCGACCGGGATGGTCGCGGTGACCGTGCCGGTGGCGACGGCGATCACCGAGACGCTGGCGGCGTTGTTGTTGACGACGTAGGCGGCGGTCCCGTCGGGGGTGAGCGCGACGGCGGTGGGGTGGTCGCCGACCGCGATGGTGGCGGTGACCGTGCCGGTGGCGGCGGCTGATCACCGAGACGTTCGCGCTGCCGTTGTTGGCCACGTACACGGCGGACCCGTCCCGGCTTATCGCCAGGCCTACCGGGTAGCTGCCGGTCGCGGTGATGGTCTTGGTGACGGCGTTGGTGGCGGTGCTGATCGCGTACACCACGCCCTGGGTGTGGTCGGCGACGTACAAGGCGGACCCGTCCGGGGTGACCGCGCTGTCGCGCGGGTCGCCGCCGACAGAGATGGTGGCGGTGACCGCCTGGGTGGCGGTGTTCACCACGGAGATGGTGCCGTTGCCGGAGTTGGAGACATAGGCGGTGGCGCCGTTGGGGGTGAAGGCGACCGCGGCAGGGCTGGTGCCGACCGTGATGGTCCCGGTCACCGCGCGGGTGGTGGTATCGACGATGGAGACGGTGCCGGCGCCGGCGTTGCTGACCCAGGCCTGGGTGCCGGCCGGGTTGAGCTGGACTTCGAACGCGTTAGAGCCGGTCGCGATGCTGGCGGTGATGGCGCTGGTGGCCGGGTTGTAGATCTTGAGCGTGCCGTCACCCCCATCGGCGACGTAGACGACGGCGGGGGTCGGCGCGACGGTGGTGATGCCGCGGGGGGCGGAGAATCCGGTGGCCAGCCCGGTGACGGTGCGGGTAGCGGTGCTGATCACCGAGACGGTGTTGTCATTCATGTTGGTGACGTAGGCGGTGGTCCCTGCGGGGTCGAAGGCCACGTTGCACGGCCCGGAGCCGACCGGGATGGTCGCGGTGACCGTGCCGGTGGCGACGGCGATCACCGAGACGCTGGCGGCGTTGTTGTTGACGACGTAGGCGGCGGTCCCGTCGGGGGTGAGCGCGACGGCGGTGGGGTGGTCGCCGACCGCGATGGTGGCGGTGACCGTGCCGGTGGCGGCGGCGATCACCGAGACGTTCGCGCTGCCGTTGTTGGCCACGTACACGGCGGACCCGTCCCGGCTTATCGCCAGGCCTACCGGGTAGCTGCCGGTCGCGGTGATGGTCTTGGTGACGGCGTTGGTGGCGGTGCTGATCGCGTACACCACGCCCTGGGTGTGGTCGGCGACGTACAAGGTAGACCCGTCCGGGGTGACCGCGCTGTCGCGCGGGTCGCCGCCGACAGAGATGGTGGCGGTGACCGCCTGGGTGGCGGTGTTCACCACGGAGATGGTGCCGTTGCCGGAGTTGGAGACATAGGCGGTGGCGCCGTTGGGGGTGAAGGCGACCGCGGCAGGGCTGGTGCCGACCGTGATGGTCCCGGTCACCGCGCGGGTGGTGGTATCGACGATGGAGACGGTGCCGGCGCCGGCGTTGCTGACCCAGGCCTGGGTGCCGGCCGGGTTGAGCTGGACTTCGAACGCGTTAGAGCCGGTCGCGATGCTGGCGGTGATGGCGCTGGTGGCCGGGTTGTAGATCTTGAGCGTGCCGTCACCCCCATCGGCGACGTAGACGACGGCGGGGGTCGGCGCGAGGGTGAGCCGGGCGAGCAGCGCGGTTCCGTTCGGGCTGCCCAGGCCGGTGCACGGATCCCAGCCCGGCCCGGCGTTGTACCCGTTGTTGCCGCCGTTGGTGATGTCCTGGAAGCCAGGCGCGGGCGCGTTGCCGGTCACTCCGGCGTACAGCAACGTGTTGATCAGCCCGAATCGCTTGCCGGTTGCCTGCGCGAGCCGGCATATCAGGGCAGCCCACAGCGGCGCGACCGCGCTCGTGCCGCCATAAACGCAGTTCTGGCCAGCGTACCGAACCTGGTACCCGGTAGCCGGGTCGGCGTTGCCGGCCACATCGGGCACGCCGCGGCCGGCTCCGTTCCGCCCGGCGGGCACGGTCACGTGCGACTGGAACGGCGGCGGCGGGAACACGACGCTGACCCCGCCGCCGGTCGCGCCGCTCGCGTCATTCCAGACCGTCTCTGAGGTGATCGTTCCCGTCGCGGTGTTCCCGGTCAGGCTGGTGCCCCCGCAGCCCAGGACATAGCGGCCGGAAGGAGGATATTCGCAATGCAATAGCCCGTCGGTGAAGCGGTCGGGCGCGCCCCAGTCCCCCGAATCCACGCACACCGTCGTGCCCAGCGCGCAGGCGTCAGCGAACTGCTGCTCCAGCGCCGTTAGGGTCTGGGACGACCAACTCGTATCTTCCGGGCCGCTCCAGCTGATGCTGATCACGGTCGGCGACGGGCTGGCATGCACTGCCGCGGTTATCCCGTCCACCCACCCCTGGGCCGTGTTCGGCGCGAAGTACACATACTGCTGGGCCTTGGGCGCCAGCGCGCCCGCGATCTCGATGTCCAGCATGACTTCGGCGTCAGCGGACTGCCCCGGGCTGCTGGTCGCCCCGTCCACGCCGACCACGATTACCGCCGGCGGGTTTACCCCTTGGCTGGCGAAATAAGTAGCCAGGTCCGCCTGCGTGTTGATCCCGCCGCCGAACTCCAGGATCGCTAAGACCTGCCCGGTCCCGTCGGTCCCGGCAGGAAACTTGTAGAACGCGCCGACCTGCGCCGGGGTGTAAGACACCGCGGCCCCGGCGCCCGCTGCCGGGGTGGCGATCGCATGCGGCCTGGCCTGCGGCCTGTCATCCAGTCCGACCACCGCGGTCACGATGCCGTCAAGCTCGGCAGGCAGTTGCAGCCCGCCGGTCCGGTACCGATGTGTCACGGACCCGCCGGACGGGTCCGGGGTTGCCACCCGGCGCAACGACACCCCGAACGCCGCCGCGAACGCCGATACCGGCCCGGACGCCTTCAGCTGGCGCGCGCCCGCGTCGGACACCGTCACCTCCAGGCCGTACCGGCCAAGAACCTGCCGTACCCGCTCCACCTCAGCCGGATCCGCGCCGAAGCGCGCCGCCAGCTCTTCCCGCGACAAGGTAGCCGGGCCGTGCACGTACTCCTGCGGCAACTCCGCCCGCCGCCGCGTCACCACCGTGACCTGGATCTGCTCGTCATCGGCGACCGGCCCGGCATCCTCCGCCTGGGGCAATTCCGTGCGCTCGCTACCAGGAATCCATACGAACCCGCTCCTTGGAGCCTGCGACATGCCTCTCCCTCCTGGCCGCCCGCACCGCGCGCGCGACCTCACCATTTCAATATGCGTCCATTGAGCCGGTCTTTCCAGCCTTGTATATGCCCCTAACCGCAGCTAGTCTTGCGCAGACCCAGCGTCGGTAATGGCGTGATAAATTGGCGTTCCTGGATGCGGCCTGAGCATCGCGCGGAGCATTAGGCGTAGGTCAGGCGTGTCGTTGTCATAAGCCGCAAAATCCATATTGAGGTTCTCGGCAGTAATGGCTGCCAGAAACGGCAGATAACGCCTGAACAGGCGGACGCACGGCACGAGCGGTGGGGCAGGCTCGTCAAGCGCATGGGTACCGTCGGAAGATTCACGGACACTGGCGATCTGGTGCGGGCAGCGGAGTCTGCCGCCAAGAGTGTCATCCTCGCCGATGGCAGCAAGGTGACCGCGGACTACGTCAGGCTCGCCCTCAAATCACGACAGGCGGCGAGCCTTGGCTGATGGTCACGAGCACCTCAGCCACCTCCTTGTAGAAGATCATTCGGCAGACGCGGAGTTCCGTCGCCGGGGTACGGCCAAGCGAGAACGGACCCAGCCTGTTGCGGCGGTTTGCGGAGGTGAATGGTCCGGGCGTGTCGGACCGTCTGTTCCGCCTCGTGGACCGCGACGTCATGTGGGCCGAGTCCACGTGGACTCAACTTGAGCTACTGCCCTTCACGGCGGTCCCCGTCGCCGAGATCAGACGCCCTGAGTTCATCGACGGACTCACGTCCTCCTTTCAGGATCGCTCGCGGCGCAGGATCTGCATACCGTGGTCGGGGTCAGTGGTTTCGACCAAGATGGTCACGGCACCAAGATGGCCGGTGTCGCGCTCCTCGGCAACGAGCTGGACCAGCGCCTCGTCTCGCCGGATCAAGTGCGCCTTCGTCACCGGCTGGAGTCGGTACGGATCCTTCCGACCAAGGCCGAGCAGCCGCATGACCCACTCGCCTACGGTGACGCGACCGCGCAGGCAGTGTCGTTGCCCGAGATCACCGCGACACGGCGGCGGACGTTCTGTATGCCGGTCAGCACGACAAGCGACACGCCTGGACCGACCCTGTGGTCAGCGACCGTAGACGCGCTTGCGACGAAGAACCTGCTGGCTAGGTCCCGGGCTTTCGCTGGCACAGTCAAACACGCTGACCTCGACGATGTCATGCCGGGCTACGAGCCGATGTCTTGGCCCATATCCGGGCTAGGTGCCAGAGCGACCGCCAGCCATTCGCCGGAGCGTCCGCGAGGTTCCTGGTCAGCCAGGCGATGTTGGCCTTGGTGTATTCGGTGAAACGATGTGTCTGGTCCACGGCAACATCAGATAAGGAGTTTGCGGGATCGTGTCCGCTTGGTAGGAAGGCGGACATGGCCACCTACCCGATCCGCCCGGTCGCCGAAGACGAGCTCGCTGCCTTTCTCGCCGTGGACCAGCACGCGTCCCATGGCGCGCCGATGTCCGAGCGTGCCCGCGCCAACCTCTTGGCCCGTTTGGATTTCGGCCGGACCCTGGCCGCGTTCGACGGCGACACGATAGTCGGCGGGACGGGTGCGTTCAGCTTCCAGATGCGGGTGCCTGGCGCGCTGGCCGCGGTCGCCGGGGTGAGTCTGGTTGCGGTGCTTCCCTCGCACCGCCGCCAGGGCATCTTGTCCGCGCTGATGCGCCGTCAGCTAGCCGATGTGAGCGAGCGGGGCGAGGCGGTGGCTGTGCTGTTCAGCTCCGAATCAGGCATCTACGGGCGGTACGGTTACGGGCGCGCCTCCTGGCACGCCGCTTACCGGCTGCAGCGCGGAGAGGGCACGCTGGCGCCCGGCGCACCGGCCGATCCCGGCCTGCGGCTGCGGATCGCCGAACCTCTGTCGGTCAGGGCCGAGCTGGCTCAGGTCTACGACCTGGCGCTGGCCGAGCGGCCCGGCCTGTATGCCCGCACCGAGCCATGGTGGGACCGCCTGCTGACCGATCTGCACTCCGACGGCGAGCCATCCCGGCAGATACGGTGCGTGCTGGCCGAGGACGACTCGGGGCCGCGGGGGTATGCGGTGTTCACGTCGACGGAGCGCTGGGATGATGACGCAGGCTTGCCGGAGGGTGTCCTGGAGGTAAGCGAGGCGATGACCACCGACCCCGCAGCGACTGCGGCGCTCTGGGACAACCTGCTCAGCCGGGACCTGGTCAGCGAATTCCACGCCAGGATGCGCCCGGTGGATGACCCGCTGCTGTACCTGCTGGCCGACCCGCGCCGGGTCCGGTCCCTGGTCAGCGATGGGCTGTGGGTCCGGCTGGTAGACGTGGGCAGGGCCCTGGCGCAGCGGCACTACGCCAGCCCGGTCGACGTGGTCATCGAGGTTGCCGACGAGCTGTGCCCGCAAAACGCCGGCCGCTGGAGGCTGGCCGCGGAGGCCGGTGCCGCTCCCGCGGGCTTCCGCGCCACCTGCGAACGGACCACCGCCCCGGCCGATGTGGTGCTGCCCGTTTGGGCAGCGGGCGCCGCGTACCTCGGCGGCACAGGGCTTAAGGCCATGGCCAACGCGGGCCTGATCACCGAGGCGACGCCGGGTTCCCTCGCGGCGCTCTCCACCGCGATGTCGTGGGAACCGGCACCCTGGTGCCCCATGATCTTCTGACCTGGACGGGGCGACGGGAAAGACACGCGGTCTCGGCGATGCTGGACGGTACGCGGGGGTGACGGCTGGCGGAGCTGCGCAAGCGCCGCGGGATGACCCAGGAGCAGGCAGCCGCCAGGATGGGCGTATCGGTTGCCCGGGTGTCCCAGATCGAACGCGGTGACATCTCCGCCCCAGGACGCGCTGAACCGGTTCATCGCCCCTCTCGGCGGCACGCTCAAGCTCATCGCCGACTTCGGCGACGAGCAGCTCAAGATCGCCGAAACGGCGGTAGAGTTAGCCCAGGTCAGACAGGCACCCAGGGATCTACGTCGCCACAGTCGAGGACATTGGCCAGTGGTTCAAGTCCCCCCTCGGAGACAAAAACCGGTGCGATTTCCCTTAAATTTCGCGCTACTTGAACACTCTCCTGCGGGCCTCTTGAGGGCTGCCCATTTCCTCCCTGGTATGCGGTCTTGCCTCTCCTCGGGGAGGGCTGCCGTGGCTAGTACTCGGCACGCTTGCCGGGATTGATCTCCTGTGTCCGGTGCCGTACTTGACGCGGAGAACGCCAAGTACGGCACCGGCTACTCGACCGAGACCCTCGATCCGGCGGATAACACCTGCTTCGCCGTGCGCCCGCTCGGATGGAGGCAATTTCCTGCTATGCGGCTCTATGCGGTCCTACGCGGCGCAGGATAGCGGGTTAGAGCTCAGCAACTGCGGGTTCGGCACCGGGTTCGTCCTGCCATGGGCGGCATTGCTGTACAGGGCGAACAGGAGGTTCTGCGGGCAGCGAGGCGTCCCACTCGGGTACGTGACCCGGAAGCCCAGGCTCGGGCCCAGGCCGAACGGGCTGGCCCCGACGAGCCCGAGAGCGGTGCCCGCGGCGACGTGGGTGCCGTCGGGCACGAGCCAGACCAGGCTGTTGCAGTAGGTGTACGTGACGCCGTCGTCGCCCTGCAGCACGGTCCCCTCGTCTCCGCAGACCGGCCCGACCACGCGGTGCACAGTCCCTGAGGTGACCGCGTAGTACGGTGCTTCGGCGGCGACGGTGATGTTAGCCCCGACGCCGGTCGGGTCCGGCTGGGTCAGGACAGCCGGGTTCGTGATGTACCGCAGCGGCAGTACGAACTGGTACGGCGCCGCGATGCCGAACTCGCCGATCGCGAACCCAGTGGGGTCGGTGGTGGTCACCTTGATGCTGGTCAGCGGGGACGTGCCAGTCGTGTAGAACCCGAAGTAACGGGCGCCGCTGTTGCCATTCACGGTGATCGGCCCCGAGGTGGTTCCGTTCGCCGTGGTCGCGGTGAACGTCATGTTCGCGAACTGCTGAGGTTCGGCGTAGAAGTAGAACGCGTTGGTGTCCGGCAGGGTCATCGTGACCGAGGTCGCGCCGGTCACGTAGACATCGCCGGTGTAGTTGTTGCTCCAGGTCGCCCAGCAGCCGCCGATTGTGCAATGGGTCATGGCAGCGGAGAAACTTACCGAGCCGGTCGGCGCCGACCCGGTCGGCGTCAGGGACTCCGAGGGCCCGGTCACGCTGGTGACGGGCGTGAAAGTGGGCTGGCTGTCCGCGCCGAACGGCAGCATCGAATAGAGCATCGACGCCGGGTTGCCGAGCGTGGCGGGCGGGGCGGACGTTCCCGGTGCGTCCGTGAAGGAGATCGAACTGCTGGGTATGGGTGACGCGGATGCGCTGCCTATCCCGAGCGGGATCGTGGAGGTAGCGAAAGCGCAGCTGAGCGCCGCGGCGGTCACTATACGCCCCGTTCTAGCGCTGATGCGTGGAATATAAGACACAGAACCCCCGATTCATTAATCATGGACTGAAAATGCAGGGAATCCGGCGCGGTGCATTAACTATGCGCGCGCAGTCCCCGATATTCATATCAGCCCGCTGGCGTCAGGGGATTTCGTTGCGCCATTTCAAAGGTTAGTCACGTCAGCCCGAAGAGTCCTGGATAAGTCTTTCAAGATGATCGCGCTAGCTGCCGTATCCCATGATCCCCTAGGCCTCCAGCTGGCCGGCGGGCGATACTGGGCATAATCGGTCTATCTGGTGTCACCGGAGGTCAGTATTCAGCGTCAGGTGCCGCAGCGCTGGCGGGCAGCGTGAAGAGGCCTCGGCTGGCTCATCTTGGCCCGGCGCTCGAGAACCGCGATTTCCGGCTCTGGTGGCTCGGATCCCTCGGCATGAACATGAGCCTGCAGATGCTCGAGGTGGCCATCGGCTGGGAGGTCTACGCCCAGCACAACAGCCCGCTCGACCTCGGCTGGATCGGGCTGGCCGAGTTCGTGCCCATGTTCGTGCTGGCCATTCCGGCCGGGCACCTGGCGGACCGGCTGCCGCGGCGACTGGTGTTCGCACTGGCGCTGGTAGCGGGGGCAGCGGTCGGCGTCGGCCTGGCAGTGCTGAGTGCCTCGGCGGTGACCTCGGTGGTGCCGTACCTGGCGCTCGCGGCAGGGGCGGGCGTGGTCATGGCGACCGGGACTCCGGCATCGCGGGCCATGCCGCCGACTCTTGTTGCTGCTGAGTTGCTGCCGAATGCCATGGTCCTGCGGTCGATCGCCGGTCAGTCCGCCATGGTGCTCGGGCCGGCTCTCGGGGGCGTGCTCTACGGCGTCTCGCCGGCGGCTGTGTACCTGCTCGCGGCGGCCATGTGCCTGCTCGCGGCGGCCGCCGTGGTCAAGATCACCGCCCGGCCGACGGCCCAGCCGGGCCGATCGGAGTTGCGGTCCGCGCCCGGCTTCGGCAGTGTCCTTGAGGGCCTTGCGTTCGTGCGCCGGACTCAGATCCTGCTAGGCGCGATTCTGCTCGACCTGCTCGCCGTCCTTTTCGGCGGAGCCGTGGCATTGCTGCCGGTCTTCGCCAGGTCGATCCTGCATGCAGGCCCGGAGGGTCTGGGTGTTCTGCGGGCGGCGCCGGCGCTGGGCGCGCTTCTCGCGGCAGTACTCATATCCCGGCGGCCGCTGTTGCGAAAGGCCGGACGCCGCCTGCTGGTGGTGGTCGGGATCTACGGTGCGAGCATCGTCGTGTTCGGCCTGTCCAGGGTCTTCTGGCTGTCGCTGATCATGCTGGCTGTCGGCGGCTTCGCCGACATGTTCAGCATGAACATCAGGTCAACGACATCCGCCCTCGCGACACCAGACCGGCTCCGCGGCCGCGTATCGGCGGTGGAGATGGTGTTCGTCAGCGCGTCCAATCAGCTCGGCGCGTTCGAGTCCGGCCTGGCCGCGTCGCTAGTCGGAACGGTGCCTGCCGTAGTTGGGGGCGGCTTGATCACTATCGGCATCGCCCTTGCGTGGAGTCGTCTCTTTCCCGCGCTGGCCAGGGTTGACCGGCTGCAGGAGATCCGGCCAGCCGAGACGACCACGGCTGCCACGCGGGGTTAGCCGCCGAAGGTGGTGCCGGTCACCCGATGCCCGATAGCCGCTTACCCTTGCCGGTATGCCGGCGTTCGGGTGGATACACGAACTGTGGGATCGCGTAGGCGGGACGCAGCCTGTCCCGCCGGTCTGGGTGATCGCGGTGAGCGGCGCCGTCGCGGTGCTGATCGTGCTGACCGCGCGGACCTGGCGGCTGGCGCGGAATTCGATCACGATCGCCCACGAGGGCGGCCACGCGCTGGCCTCTGTGCTGAGCGGCCGGCGGCTGGAGGGAATCCGCCTGCATTCGGACACCTCAGGCGTGACTTACTCCCAGGGCAAGCGGACCGGTCCGGCGGTGGTACTCACCTTGCTGGCGGGCTACCTCGCTCCCTCGCTGCTCGGCGCCGGGGCGGCCTGGCTGCTGGCCGCGCACCACGTGACCGCGATGCTCTGGCTGCTGCTCGCGCTGCTCGCCGCGACGTTCCTGGCGATCCGCAACGCTTACGGCGTCCTGGCCGTGCTCCTCACTGCCGGAGCGGTCCTCGCGGTGAGCTTGCTCGCCACCGCCGCGCTCCAGGCGGCGTTCGGCTACACCGCCGCGTGGTTCCTGCTCCTCGGCGGGGTCCGCGCGGTCCTCGAACTGCAGGGCTACCGCCGCCGCACCCGCCGCCGCGGCCAGGTGAGCATGTCAGACGCCGACCAGCTTGCCCAGGTCACCGGAGTGCCCGGCGGCGCCTGGGTCGCCGTTTTCGCGGTCGCGAGCATCTCCGCGCTGGCCCTGGGCACGCGCCTGCTCATCCCCGGCGTGCTGCACCTCCCCCGCTAGCGTCCTTGGACAGTCAGGCCGGACCAGGGCCGCCAGCTAAATTAACAAGAAAGTTTCCTAATAGTAGGGGTTGACGAGCCGGCTCCCCGGGCATACAAAGTGCACAAATCACTTTTTTGCTGATGCGAGGAACCAGATCGCCTCAGCGCCTTATTTCTGGAGGGTCCATGCAGTTCGGAAGACGGACTCTGCGCTTAGCTCTCAGCTCTGTCTCGGCGCTCGGGCTAACAGTCGGCGGCTCGGTCATCGCGCTGGCCTCAGGGCCGGTCGCGCAGGCGGCCACCACCTGCGCTGCGGCGTGGAATTCCACGACCGCCTACACAGGCGGCCTGCAGGCCAGCGAAAACGGAATCAACTACACCGCCAACTGGTGGACCCAGGGCAACGACCCGGCGACCAACAACGGCGGCGCCGGCTCAGGACAGCCGTGGACATCCAACGGCTCCTGCACCGGCGGCGGCACGGGCACCGGAACCGGAACCGGAACCGGCACAGGCACGGGCACCGGAACCGGCTCGGTGACCGGCCTGCTCTTCAGCCCGTACAAGGACGTCACCATCAACATGAACTGGAACACCGACGAGATGCAGTCGGCTGTGGAAGGGAGCGACCTGCCGGTGGTGGGCTCCGGCAGCCTGGTGTCGGGGTTCGTCCCGAAGCTGCCCGCCATCACGCTCGCGTTCGCTACCGGAGCTTGCGGCAGCGAGACCTGGGGCGGCGCCTCGGCCGCGGGCTGGGCGGCCGAGAACATTCCGCAACTCCAGAGCGCCGGCCTGAACTACGTTGTCTCGACCGGCGGCGCGGCCGGTACCTTTACCTGCGCCTCGACGGCTGGCATGGATTCGTTCATCGCCCGCTACGCCAGCCCGCACCTGGTCGGCATTGACTTCGACATCGAAGGCGGCCAGAGCCAGGCGGACATCCAGAACCTGGCCAGCGCAGCGGCCGGGGCACAGTCGACGTACCCGAACCTGCAGTTCTCCTTCACCATCGCCACTCTCGGGGCATCCGATGGCAGCTTCGGCGGAGTGAACTCACTCGGCAACGAAGTCGTCGAGGCGGTGCTCGGCTCCGGCCTGAAGAACTACGTCATCAACCTGATGACCATGGACTACGGCAGCAGCGCGTCCAGCAGCGTCTGCGTCGTCGTCTCCGGCAGTTGCGAGATGGCGCAGTCGGCGATCCAGGCCGTCACCAACCTCGAGCACACCTACGGAGTCCCGGCGAGCAAGATCGCCGTCACCCCGATGATCGGCCTCAACGACGCCACCACCGAGACCTTCACTCCCGCTGACGTGGACACCCTGACCAGCTACGCAGCCGCCCACGGCCTCGCCGGGCTGCACATCTGGTCACTGGACCGGGACACGCCCTGCCCCTCGGCCCAGACGTTTGCGTCCCCCACCTGCAACTCCGATTCCGGCACGACAGCACTGGAATTCACCAACCGGTTCCTGAGCGACCTCGGGATCTGACGCACAGCCCAGAGCGGGCCGCGCGTGGGCTACCACGCGCGGCCCGCTTCTCTTTCCGGCAACCTGCTCGTCCCCGGCCGACCACCCCCGGACCCCGGGTTGACTATATGTAATTTATCTACTTATAGTCGATGCATGAATATTACGCCTATGCGAGAGCCTGCGTACTTCGTGCTCGCCGGCTTGCTCGACGGCCCGCTGCACGGCTACGGCATCATTAAGCGGGCTGCTGAACTGTCTGAGGGCCGGGTCCAGCTGGCTACCGGGACGTTGTACTCGGCGCTGGACCGGCTGGCGGCCAGGGACTACGTCCGGCTTGTCAGCGAGGAAATCGTCGACGGCCGGGCGCGCCGCGTCTACGGGCTGACCGACGCCGGCGCGGCGGCGCTGCGCGCCGAGGCGGACCGGATGGCCATGGCCGCCCGGGTGGTCACTCAGAGCGGCGCCGGCCGGCCAGCGGCGCTGTGACAGGAAAGGTACGCACGGCATGAGCACACTTGAGCAGCGATACCGCCGGCTCCTGCTGGTGTACCCGCGCTCCTACCGCGAGGCACGCGCCGACGAGATGATCGGCACCTTGCTGGAGTCGAGCGCTCCGGGACGATCGCGGCCGAAGGGCAAGGACACCAGGGCGCTGATCCTTGGCGGGCTGAGGGTGCGGTCAGGCTCCGATCAGGGCCTGACCGTCGCCGAGAGCGTGCGCCTGGTCGTGCTGCTCGCCGCCTGCCTCGACATCATGTCCGAGGCGTACTACTGGTTCGCCGATGTCCGCGGCTCCTGGGGCTACACATTCCCTTCCATGGCCTACGGCTGGATCAGCCTCGCCCTCGGGCTCCTGGCGGTAGCGGCGGTCGCGCTCGCCTGGACGCGCTGGCGCGCGACGACCCTGACCGTCACCGCGGCGACGGCGGTGTTGTGGATATATCACCCGCAGGGCGGCGACTGGGCAAATGCCATCGCGCCGGTACTGGCGCTCACCGCGATCGCGATCCTGACCGCCGGCCCCGGCCGGCCGCGCTTGCCCCGGGCCTGGCTCGCGCTACCTGGCGCCTTGCTTGTCACGGAGCTGACCGCCACAATTCTCCAGTTCACGACGTCGGTACCCCCTGGCGTGGACTACGTTCCCTTCATCCTGCTAGCTGGCACGATCTTGTGGTGCATTGTCGATACCCGGCCGATGGCCGCCACGGCAATCTGGATCGCCTGGCCCTCGGCAGCGGTTCCCTTAGCCTCCTGACCAGAAATCCGAGGTTCCTCCTCGGCAGCTTTGTGGCCCACTGGGTCTGGGAGTCGCTGGCGCTCATCGCGCTGCTCGTGGCGCTTCTCGGCATCCGCCAGCTCCGGCGCCAGTCCGCTCTGTGAACTCCGGATCGCGCTGAACATCCCTTGACAAGGTGCGGGCAGACCGGCCTGCCTAATCTACGTCCAGAGCACCGCAAAATTTCAGGCAGAAAAATTGGCGTGAGCCTTTGACCTTGCGAGAAAGCCGACGGGCGGCCAGGTGATCGAAACGGCGCCTGACCGCCCGGCTGGCGTTCGTAGATCAGGACTTGACGATGGCGATACCGAGGAAAATCCCAACTATCAGCCCGATGGACGGTGGCGACGGAAACGAACCGGGCGGCCCGTCGCGGGTCGTGCGGGCGCCCGCGCCCGGTGATGATCAAATGTTAGCCGGATGTTAGCGCGGCATCCCAAGATGGGCTCATTGCACACTAAGCCGCGCCGTTCCCCTGGCCGGGCAGGAGAAATCAAGCAGCGTTGCCTGCCCTAGACCAGGGGAATCTGCCAGCGGCATCACGCCCGTCTCGCCCCGCACACACGCTGGAGGACCAACCATGATCCGCTCCTGGCGCAGGACGCTCGCCCTGCTCTCCGTCCCCGCCGCCGCCGCGGCCATGCTTGCGCTGCCACAGGCAGCGCAAGCTTCCCCGCCTCACCCAGCCGCTGCGGCAGCCGCACACGCCCTCACCGACGGCGGGGGTCTTGACCTGCAGATCCTCATGCCCGCCCATGGTAATCCCGTCGACATGCAGGACCAAGGCTCAGGCTCCACCTTCACGAAGGTGACGGTCAGCGGCAACGAGTTCGAGCTGAAGGCATCGAACGGCCTCTGTCTCACGGTCAACGACTCCGCCGGAGATGAGATCTACTCCGAATCCTGCTCCGGGGCCACGAGCACGCTCTGGTTCGACCAGGCCGAGTCAGGCGGCAACCTGATCAACAGCGTCCTGCTCGCCAACGACGGGATCACGGGCCACCTGACGGCCGACCCCGACGAAAGCTGCCTAACAATACGCGCCGTCCTGTTCGCTCAGGGCGGCCTGGCTGCGGGGAACTGCCATCAGAAGTGGAGTGGAGCGTAAGGCCCTCTGGCGCAGTCCCCGCTAGCCGCTTTCCTGCACCGTCGAAAAGGCGCACAAGACCCCGCCCTTTAGCCTGGATGCCTGACATGTCCAGCCGATAGAGGCGTCCCTGCCCTGGTTCAAGACTCCCAGGCCCGGCAACCCGATCGCCCTCCCCCGTTAACCCCTAAGTCTGTTGTGGATCTCAGCTCCTGGGTCACCGGGATAGGTGCGCGCTGGGTCAGCGTGTACAGCCCCACCTCAGCTTCCCAGAAGCCACCATTACCCCCCAAGGACAGTTCATGGCATTGGCTCTTCAGGTACCCGGCCAGTTCTCCCCGCTCATATGCGTTGGATAGCGCCATCACTGCGGTCGAGCCAGCTCCCAAGAAGGTCTGCGTGATCGCTGGCGATTTAGCGTGAACCGACGTTGTGCTTGCTGCGGCAGGCAATGCGGACAGCCCGCTGATCGCCAGGCCAGCCAAGCCTGCCGACGCATGGTGCAATAGGCGCCTCACTGGGTGGTGCACGGTGGCTGCTCATGCCTCGTGGTAGCGACTGAACACCTGCCGTTCGGCCGTGGCCACCACGTTGTAGACGAGGAACGCGAACAGGGTGATCAGGATCACGGCGGCCCACAGGAAGTCGAAGTCGGAGGTGTTGGCCGCTTCGAGCATCTGGTAGCCGAGACCCCGCCCGGTGGCGAGCCACTCGGCCACCACGGCGCCGAGCGTCGCCGCCGGAGCGGCTATGCGCGCCGAGGCGAAGATGGCCGGCAGGGCGCAGGGCACACGAATCTTGCGCAGCACCATCAGCGAGGACGCGCCATAGGCCACGGCCACGTCCACCGCGCTGGCCGGCGCCGAACGCAGGCCGTAGACCACGTTGACCAGGGTCGGGAAGAAGCTGATGATCCCGGCGATGACGATGACGCTGGTCAGGCCCTGCCCGAACACCAGTATCAGCAGCGGGGCCATCGCCACCAGCGGAACCGAGCGCAAGACCATGGCGATGGGCATGACGGTGTGCTCGACGGTACGGGACAGCACGACCGTGACGGCGGCGGCCGCGGCGGCCGCGGTTCCGGCCACGTAGCCCAGCGCGGCGTCCCTTGCCGTGATGGCCAGGGCGGACAGCAGCTGGTGCCAGCTGGATCCGGCCGTCGGTGAGCTCACGAGGTACTGCCAGATGTCGGCAGGCCCCTTGGCGAAGAACGGGTTGAGGTGCAGGACGTCGATGAGGGCCTGCCAGAGACCGATAATCACGGCGGCGGACACGACGGCGTAGGCGAGGGCGCGAAGCGTCCTTGCCAGCGGCCCGAGCCGGCGGTCGCCGTTAGCGGGCGAGACAACCTGCTGGCTGACCTGGGCCCAGGGCACGGCCAGCCGGCCGGCCGCGCCGGTGACGAGGTAGGCGGCGCCGGCTAGCGCGGTGACGATGGACGCGAGCAGCCACGTCTGGTTGACTTCCAGGCCCTGCTCGGAGTTGACCATGGCCACCCCGAGGCCCTTGGCGCCGCCGAGGTACTCGCCGATCACGGCACCGAGCACGGCGGCGGGGCCCGCTATCTGGAGGGCGGCGAAGGTCGCGGGCCGGGCAGCGGGTATCCGGACCTTGCGGAGCTGGGCGATCCGGCCGCCGCCGTAGGCACGCACCAGGTCGAGCGAGGCCGCGTCGGCTGAACGGAGACCTACCAGCGTTCCGATCAGGGAGGTGAATACCACGGACAAGGCAGCTAGGACGGCTGCGGGGGCGATCCCGCTCAGCACGACGTCGAGGATGGGCGCGATTGCGATCACGGGCATGCAGTAGCTCGCCAGGGCGACTCGCAACAGGGCCGCCTCAGCCACGGGGACCAGGACGAAGACGATAGCGAGGCCGATCCCTACGGCGTTGCCGGCGACCCAGCCGACCGCGGCCTCCTCGAGGGTCGTCGCCAGGTTGGGCCACAGGGCGAGGTTGGGATGGTGCCAGAGGGTGGCGACCAGGGCGACCGGCGTCGGCGCCAGGTGCCGGGGTGACAGCCACAGGAGGGCCAGCACTTCCCAGAGCACGAGCACGCCCACGATCCCGGCCGACTCACGCCACAGACGGAACCGGCGGCCGGTGACCGCCGCCGCGCTCACCGGAGGGCCGGTCCGCGGCCAGCGAAGAGCAGCTGCGTCAGCTCGTCACAACAGGCGTGGAAGGCGGGCTCCCTGAGGAGCTCCGGGGACCGAGGCCGGGGGAAGTCGACGGGGACGACGCTGACAACCCGCCCCGGGCGGGGCGACAGCACCACCACGGCGTCGGCCAGGAACGCGGCCTCGCTGATCGAGTGGGTCACGAGAACCGTGGTCGCGGACCGCTCCGACCAGATGTGGAGCAGCTCAAGGTTGAGCCGCAGGCGAGTCAGCTCGTCGAGCGCCCCGAAAGGCTCATCGAGGAGCAGCAGCTCCGGCTCGGTGACCAGAGCCCGGGCGATGGCGGCTCGCTGGCGCATGCCACCGGAGAGCTGCGCGGGTCTGGCCCGTTCGAAACCCTCAAGACCTACCAGGCGGACGAGATCAGCGATGGCCTCCCGGCCGACGCGGACCCCGCTTACCTCCAGGGGCAGCGCGGATATTGCCGGTGACGGTGCGCCACGGCAGCAAGGCCGCGTCCTGGAACGCGATGCCGAGCCGGTGCGCGGCGCGCAGCGCCGCCGGGGACTCACCGTGGACGGATACCCGCCCGGCGGTAGGCCGGTCGAGATCGGCCAGTATGCGCAGCACCGTCGACTTCCCGCAGCCCGAGGGCCCGAGGAGCGCGGTGAACGACCCGGCTGGACGGGTTAGGTCGAAACCGTCCAGCGCGGTCAGCGACTTCCGGCTGAGCCCGCTTTCCTCGCCGGCGAGATTCAGGGATGGACAAAAGCGGTGAGCGACCCGTCCCTCGCCGCCCATCTCACCGTCGACAAGTACGCGACTGGTCTGGGCTTGAACTACCGGGGAGAATACCTGGCTGCGCTGGCCACCAACGGCGTGACGGTCAGCTCCCAGACCAAGGCCCGCGGCGTGCTGTCGTTCAACGAGTCGCAGGTCGCCCAGACCATCGAGACCCTGGCCCGCGCCGGCGTCAAGGCCAGCGCCAGCCTGTTCGACGCGTCCCTGCTCTCCGACGCCCACACGCTGATCAGCTGACCAGGCTACGGGCCGGCCTGATCGACGACGACATCGAGGTCGCCATCGGGCGTGCCGAACGCCGTGACAATCGCGCCTGCACACCCGAACGACGATTGATACATCATCGTGCCGCTCACCCGTATCGGCAGCTGGCGACCGACGACCCGGACCGCATGGCTGTGCTCGACCGCCGTGAACTCACCACCGAGAAGCTGATCAGCGCCATGAGCAACCTCATCGCATCAGCACCCCGAGTGTGCCTCACTGAACCATGGCGCGCCATCGCCACTGATCACTAATCGTCCCCATCTTCGCTGGGGGTCACCACGCAGCTCGTGGCGGCAGCGGCGGCCGCCGCCTAGACGGCCTGGTGCCCGGGTCAGGAGGCTGCGCCGCTGGCCGCTCCGCAAGCGCCGCCATGGCCAGCCGGACGGCGGTCTCCAGCTGGGTGTCTCGGCCAGCCGCCCAGTCGGCCGGGCTCATCAGCACCTCGACGTCCGGATCGACGCCGTAGTTTTCCACGCTCCAGCCCGTAGTCTCGAACCAGACGCTGAGCCTCGGCACTGTCATCCGCGTGCCGTCGACCAGCTCATGATCAATGTCGTAGCCGAGTATCCCGCCCCAGGTCCTGGTGCCGACGACAGGGCCGAGCCCAAGCGCCTGGATGGCCATGTTCACGATATCCCCGTCAGAACCGGCGAACTCGTCGGCGACAGCCACTATCGGACCGCGCGGCGCATTGTCCGGGTACGGACCTGGCCGCATGCCGCCGATCAAACCCCAGCCGATCAGCCGCCGGTTCAGGCGCTCGATCACCAACTCCGAGGTGTGGCCGCCGGAGTTGCAGCGGACATCGACGATGACGGCATCGTTCATCATCTCGGTCCGCAAATCCCGCAGGAAATCGGCCCAGCCACTGCTGACCATATCGGGAACGTGCAGGTAGCCCGCCCGCCCATCGCTCAGCTGCCGGACCAGCCGCCGATTCTGCCGCACCCAGTCCAGGTACCGCAAGCGGGTGTCGCTGCGCATCGGCACGACTGCGACCTGCCGGGGCTCACCGCCGTCGGCCGGGCCTACGGTCAGGCCGACCGGCTTGCCCGCGGCGCCGAGCAGCAGCGGGCCAGGGCCGCGCGGGCCGATTGGCTGGCCGTCGATGGCCAGCAGCACGTCGCCGACTGCGATGTCCACTCCGGGCGCGGCCAGTGGCGCGCGGGCCCGCGGGTCGGACGTGTCGCCCAGCACGATCCGGCTCACCCGCCAGGCATCGTCGTCGCGTTCCAGGTCAGCGCCGAGCATGCCGGGCACGCCGTCGCCGTCCTTGCCGGGGTCTGCCGCGTCCGCGTAAGCGTGCGAGCAGCCGAGCTCGCCGAACACCTCCGCGAGCAAGTCGGTGAAGTCGGAAGCGCAGCCGATCCGGTCCAGCAGCGGGCGGTATTCCTCTCGCACACCGTCCCAGTCCACGTCGGCCATGTCGGCAATCCAGAAGTCATGCCGCATGATCCGGAAAGCCTCTGCGTACGCCTGCTCCCACATCGCTGCCGGGTCGGCGGTGAACCTGGCCCGGCTTCCGTCGATGACGATCTGGTCGTCCTCGTTATCCGGATCGGCCTTGCGGCCAGCCAGGACGACGGTCAGCTTGCCGTGATCGCTGATGACGACCCTGCTGCCGTCACCGCTCGCCTCGAACCAATCCGCGTCGCCGGCCAGCTCGGTAACCGAGCGCTTGCCGAAGTCGAACCGCTCGAGGGACGGCCGCGGCGCGTCATCTTCGGGCGCCGCGCCGCCGAGGCCGAGCTGGCCCGCAACCGGCTCGCGCAGCCAGGCCAGGCCGCCCTTCACCGCGCGGAGCCGGGAGTACCTGGACTCGGGCACGGGCAGCGGGGCGACCCGGCCCGCCATTCCGGCGGCGTCGATGATCACGGCAACGGACCGGGCTTCATCCGCGCCGGCAGCGGTCGTGCCCGGCCGAGCCTGTGCCGCTTGTGCCCGTGCCGGCCGCCGCGCCGCCGCCAGGCTCGTCGCCAGCCTTGTCGTCCCCCGGTGCCCGCCCGGCCAGCTCAGGGTCGAACGGCGACGGCGACGCCGCCCGCAGCGGCAGCAGGTACGGGCGCGCTCCGTACGGGAAGCTGAGGTCGAAGAAGTGCGCGTCGTAGATGGGGTCGAAACTCCGCTTGGACAGGAACGCCAGGTACTTGCCTTCCAAAGTGAATACCGGGTCGGTGTCGATAAACCGGCCGTCCGTAACGTCCGTCACCTCGCCGTCAGCCAATCTGGCCAGCCGCAGCTTGCGCAACCCAAGGTCGGCCGAGCCGACCGGATGCTCGGTCGGCTCCGACCAGGCAAGCCAGGCCGAGTCAGGCGACCATGCCAGCCCGGTGACATGACCGTTGTCGGACTCGGCCAGCTCGCGAACGCCGCCCGACGCGACGTCCACGACTCGCAGGTGACCGTCCCGCGCCGCGACCGCGACGGCCGTCCCGTCCGGCGCGGCAGCGAGGCTCTGCACCCGGCCAATCTGGCCAGCCGCCAGACGCCTCGGCGCCGGGACCGCCGGCCCGGCTCCGCCTACCACCAGCGCGTCAGTCCCGTCCTCGTCGGTCGCCCAGACCACGTCGCCGCCGGTGCCGAGTACCTGCGGAAAGCGCGCCCGCGCGCCCGGCACCGACGCCAGCGCCCTGGCCGGTCCATCCCGGTGCGTCAGCCAGTGAACGGTGCCACGCACCTCCACCGCGCTGGCCCGGCCCGACTTGTCAACCGACAGCGCGCCGACGTGGTCGGCCGCGGTGATCAGCCGGGGCGTGCGGCCGGAGAGCGGCGCGCCAAGCACGATGTGCAACCGGACGGAATCGGCGTCCAGGCCATCCAGCAGCCAAAGCTCGCCGCCGCAGGCGTAGATGACGCGCCGCCCGTCGGTACTGGCCTGGCGCACATACCACCCGTCATGGTCAGTGTGCCGACGCAGGCCGGTGCCATCGGCAGCGACCGAGTAGACATTGCCAGTGCCCTCAAAGTCGGACAGGAACGCCAGCCGGTCACCGACGATCATCGGGCTGCGCAGCTGGCCGCTGATATCCGGCACCATGCGCCGGAAGCTGCCGGCTGGCCCGTCAATGCCATCGCCGAGCCACAGTCGGCCCGCGGTGCCGCCCCGGTACCGCTTCCAGTGCGCCAGGTCCTGACCCCAGGTGCCGGTCAGCAGCGCAGCGCGGCCCGGACCGGCGGCTATGTCACTGGCCGGCCCGAACGGCAGGATCCGGTCGGCACCCGCGCCATCCGATAGCGCGGTGGACAGCACCCGCGGCCGCAGGTGAACGCCGAACGGCTGGCCGGCCGGGCTGACCGCAAGCACCTCGCCGCCGTCGGTCCATCCGCACACCCTGGCCATCGAAGCGCCCCAGTAGGTCAGCCGCCCGGCGGTCCCGTCGGCGAGGCTGCCGACATAGACTTCCTGGCTGCCATCGCGCTCGCTGGTCCAGGCCAGATGGCTGCCGTCCACCGAGAAACGAGGCGTGGACGCCGCCGCACCGTCGGTGGTGAACCGGCACGCCCGGCCGCCGGCGAGCGGCGCTAGCCACACATCACCGCCAGCGACGAAAGCTATCGAATCACGATTAATATGTGGAAAACGGAAGTAACCGGATGAAGTCACCCGCCCCAGCGTAGCGGCCGACCGTCGGGGCGGCCAGCGGTTTATCCCCGTGTCGTGGGCGGAGTCAATGCTGCCGCGCCGCCTCCTGCCACTTGCCCGATCCCCATGTTCGTCATCAGGAAGAGCCCACCGGACCCGGTACGCCCGCACGATGAAGGCGCCCCATAACCCGCAGTCGCCGCCGCCAACTCTGGGCCGGGCAACGTCGGCCATCTGGTCCATCTCTCGGCCGGATTCTCGAAGCGTGGTAATCGGCCCGGCTACGGCGGACCGTGACCTTGAGCCGCGCCAGCCTCGCGGGTGTTCGGCGTCAGCGCCGGCGGGATCGGCTGGATCGGCTGGACTGCCCGGTGACTAGGTGGAAGAGGAGCAGGAGGATGGCCGCGCCGACGATGGCGGTGATCCAGGTGGAGAGGTTGAAGAACCCTCGCAGGGAATGGATGTGGAAGATCTTGGTGGCTGCCCATCCGCCGAGCAGGGCTCCGACGATCCCGATTATGCAGGTCACGATCAGCCCCTGTGACCTGCGGCCGGGGATGAGCATGTTGGCGAGCAAGCCTGCTGCCAGTCCGAGAACGATCCAGGCGATGATGCCCATTATTGGCTCCTAATAGAGCGACGGGATAGCTATGCGTAGTTGGCCATGCCGGGCAGGCCGCGACGGGAGAAGAGATCTCCCGGGCGTTCTCGCCGTCCCGCAGCTGCGGCGTCCTGTCGGCACGGCTCTGTGCACAAAAAATCCGGACCCGCGGCCTGGGTCCGGAGCAACGTCCCCAATGTACCCTTTCTGCGGGCATTTAAGCGCAGGACCCGGCTCTGGCGTACCCTCATAGGCGTAGAACACAGTACATATCGGGGGAAGCGGCAGAGATGCCTTCTGGGTCACCGGACAGCCTGCTTGGCGCCATCGGCAGGGTGACCGTGTCCATTCCTGCGCATGGCCCGGGTGAAGTTCTCTTGCCGGTGCGGGGTGGCACGGAGGCATTTGCTGCCTGGTCCGACGAGCCAGTCGCCAGGCACAGCCGCGTGGTTGTCGTCGAATGCCTGTCAGCACGGTCGGTTTTCGTTTCCGTGCTTTCCACCCGGCCGGCCTGATGGCCGGCCGGGCACGTGCTCATTGAGGAGTCGCGATGTTTTGGTGGCGGGTGCCTGCGCCGAACGAGGCGCTGCCTCGGCTCAGGCGTCGCAGGAGGTCATCGAGCAGCAGACAGCGCTCGCCAGCCGGCAGGCCGACCTGGCCGGGCAGCGCCTGGAGGCAGAGGTGCGGCGGCCAGCCGACGCCGAGGCTTACCGCAAGCGTGCTATTGCCGAAGCAGACCGCGACCAGGCCAAGCTCGCCGCGGAAGCCGACGCCTATCGCAAGAGAACGCTCGCCGAGGCGGACCGCGACCAGGCCAAGCTCGCTGCCGAGGCCGAGGCATACCGCAACACCACGATTGCGCAGGCACAGGCCACGGCCGCCAAGTTGCAGGCCGACGCGGCAGCCTACGCCGAACGGGCGACGGCCCAAGGCGAAGCCGACGCGAACGAAGCCAGGGCCACCTCGCTCCGCGCGGGAAACCAGGAGCTCATCGCAGCCAGCCGTATCATCGAGCAGTTGCCCGCGCTGGTCGAGGCAGCAAGCCGCGGCATCGCAGGTTCCAACCTGACCGTCCTGAATGGTGCCCAGGGCGTCAATGAGCTGCTTGCCGGCCTGGTAGGCCAGGGCCTGTCCATTCTCGAGCTGCTCAAGAAGTCGACCGCCGCCACAGTCGGAGAACTCCCGGCCCCCGATGTCAACGGAAAGGCCGCGCCCAAGGCCGCCGCTCCGAGATAGCGAACGAAACGCACTTGAGACGGCGTGGGTACGCAAATACATAAAGAGCTTTATTCCAAAACTCTCCTTGAAGAAATAGAGTCCGATTGCGGCGCGGAATGATGACTTGAAGGTCTTGAGCGGCCGACGATAGTCCGTGAAGAGAATCCGCCATGTCTTCAAGGTGGCGACAGCCCGCTCGACCGGCGCGCGGAAGGAACTCACCTGATTGTTCCATTCGTGTTCCCATTGCAATAGCTCGCGGCATTTCGGCTTGCGGATAGGAGTAGTGATGTAATCAGTTCCGATGAATCCCTTGTCGCCGAACACCCCGCCTGCCTTCTTCAGGATCTTCTCGGCATCTGATCCCTTCAGTTTCGCCATGTCGTGCCGGTTGCCGGTAACAGGATCGGAAACGAACGTTATGCGGCCCTGAAGATTCGTGACGATCAGGGAGCCGTGTCCCGTGGTCTTGTATTTCCCGGACCACAGCTTGCTTTCGCCGTCCCAGGACCAGCACGGCCACAGCGTGCCGTCTACCAGTGCGATCGCGCCCTTGGTGGCCTCGGCCGCGTCCTCTGCCGCCGGCCGGTCGTCTTCTGTCGCTTTCTCGACAAATGGCGTGAGGAACGTGATGTACCGCGATATCGTCGATTGGGCGACGCAGAAGATGTCGGCCCATACTTCCTCGATGATGTTCTGCCGCAGATATCCGCAGGTAACGACGAGCGCCTCGCGCAAGGTCAGTTCGCGCGGGCGTCCTTCCCCTTTATCCCACGGTTCTTCGAGTAGTCCGGCCACGCGATATTCCAGTTCGCTCGAGTTGCTCTTCGTCCAGTCCTGACATACGCTCGAACCGCAACGGCTTCTCCGTCGCTAGAAAGGTTTGGTGTCGGAACCTCCTTTCTATCGGCCGGAGAAGCCGTTGTCTCGTATCGGCTGGGCGTGTCGGGAACTTACCGAAATAAGTGGGCGAGAAGTCGCTATGGAACTAATTAACTCGCAGGTTTTGCATAACCCTCAAAGACTCTGATAGTACGTATTCGTGATCACGGTAACAGCAACCTACGCAGCGCGGAATTTCGCCAGCCTGCTTGACGCGGTCGAGCACGGCGAGACCGTTGTAGTCACCCGTGACGGAGTTCCCGTCGGACGCCTTGCGCCAGAACGGAGCACCGCTGCCGACCGGCTTAAAGCCGCGTTGCGGGAACACCCGGCCGACGAACGATTCGCCGACGACCTCACGACAGTTCATGTCGGCCTGCGCTCGGCATTCACCGATGAGGTACGCGAATGTCCCGGCGAGTAATCCTCACATAAGACAGCCCGCACCGCCCACGTCGAAGCACTGCTGTCCAGCCTGCCGATCGAGACCTACAACCTGGATGTGGCCAGAGCCCACGCCCGCCTGGCGGTCGAGGCCATGTCGAAGGGTCGACCAAGATCCGCTTACGACATGATGATCGCCGCTAGGGCCGCGGCAACGAACCGCGTCCTGCTCACCACCGGGGACTGCAACCTAGCAGGTCCTCGCAACCTCCTAGCCGCAACGCGAGCCACCGCTCTTACCGTCGGCGCGGGCGCGGTCAGTAGTTGATCGGCTTGGTAAGTTGCCACCTGCTGCCGTTCCAGTGCTCGGCGACCGGCTGTGACGGAGCTATCCGAGTTGGACGTAGATCTCCAGTCTTGTCGGCTGTGTGGGTGCTTCTGACGCTGTGAACACACAGCCTGGGCTCTGCAAGCCAAGTTGACCGCCTCGCCGACTAGCTCGCTAACTGGCGACGGGTTATTATGCTTGTGTAATATCCGCTTGCGGCCACTTGCTGATCGCGTTCACCACACTCGGCTGAGTAATCTCAAGGAACTCCGGCCAGGCTCGGCCGGGCGCAGCGAGATCAGGATCTTGTACGTGTTCGACCCCCGGCGGAACGCAGTGCTGCTAGTAGCCGGAGACAAGGCAGGGCAGTGGGATGCCTGGTACCGGAAGGCGATCCCGTTGGCCGAGGAACGTTACGAGCTGTACCTGAAGCAGGAGAGGCATCGATGAGCGGCGAGGAATTCCACAGCTACACCCGCGAGGAATTCCTGGACGAGTTCTTCCCCGACGGGGAAGACCGCGCCGCCATCGCGGCAGGCATGAAGCAACTCAGGGCAGAGCAGAGGGCGTATCGGCTCGCAGAGATGCGCCGCCGCCTGGGATTCAGCCAGGCCCAGATAGCGACCCGCATGGCAGTAACGCAAGGCCGCGTCTCGGCGATCGAGAACGCCAAGCCCGGAGCCACCGAACTGCGCACCATCGCCGCCTACGTCGAGGCACTAGGCGGACGGCTGGAGATCATCGCCGACTTCGGTGACCAGCGCCTGGCCTTCGCCGAGCCGGGCACCGAAGCCGCCTAACCCCACAGCACCGCCTAGCAGCCGCGTCGGGATTCACCTGGCCGGGCGGTGGCCGGTGGCTGGTGGTCGAGATCTGGGAGCCCCTCCGGCTTCGTGCGGGAGAGTTCTCGCTCCGGGGGACTGCCAGCGCGGGGTGCCAGGGTGCGATGTTCCGCGTCTGAAGACCAGCGCTGCTTAGCTTACTTTGATCACGCGCTGACCCGCCTCTTCCGGCCCGGGCCTCGTGGGTGCGCGAAACGACACTCGATCCGGAACATCAACCGCACCCATGAGGGCCAAGGACCGGGCGTGATCCAGGACCATCGCCGCTGTCCCGGAAGCAAGCCGAGGGCCTGCCCGGCCTGGTGGACAAGAGGGTGACGCGGCGGCGGAGCCCGGCCGTGCGGGCCGATCCCGCTGTCGCCGAGGCGATGGGACAGGCGATCGACCGGCGACCGGCGACTCGACGCGGATGGCGACGTTCATCGTCTGGTGCACCCGGCAGATCCTGGCCGAGCGGGGACAGGATGGCGCGGAGCCGTCGCGGGCCACTATGTTCCGGCTGTTCTCCCGGCTGTCGGCGGGCCGCCATACGACCGGGTCAGCGGCCACCCGCCGGGGGCTGGCGGGCAGGCTGCAGCGGATGTTCTCGCAGGCCCGCCCGGCTGCGCCGGGCGAGCTGATGGAGATCGACTCCACGCCCCTGGACGTGATGGTGCTGCTGGACGACGGCGTCTCCAATAAACCAACAGCACCATTGATGAACAGCTGCTCGTCCGGGAACTCCTCCCGTAACAGGTGCGCGGCATGCACGCCAGCGCGGTTTTGCCCACCCCCGGCATTCCATTGACTGCGCGGATCGCCATCGCGCCGCCAACTCTCGCCGCAGTCGTGATCTCGCTCAGTTCCGCGCTCTGGCCGGTGAAAGCCGTCGTGTCCGGCGGCAGCGAGAAAGTCTCCGAAGCCTCGGCCGGGGCGCCCGCACGAGGAGCGAAGTAGCGCATGTCGACTGGACCCATACCGGCCCGACCGACTGCGCCCAGCTTAGGCTCGGCGGTCAGTGGTTGATCGGCTTGGTGAGGTGCCACCTGGTGCCGTTCCAGTGCTCGGCGACCGGCTGTGACGGCGTGCCGAAATTGCCGACTGCCATGCAGTTCCTGGCGCCTCCGCAGGACAGGGAGGCGAGATTCGGCAGCTTGCCGTGAATCTTCGCGAGCGGCACCGCTTTCCAGGTGAGATGACTCCACAGCAGCGACACCGGCGAGCCGGACGGCAAGATGAAGCAGCTCTGCGGCGCTCCGCAGGACAGCGGGCCGGTGAGGCTGCAGTGCTGGGCGCCGGTGCAGAGGGTCGACAGGTCTGGCGTGACGTCTTGCCAGCCGGCGGAATCGCGGATGCTGACTGTCGTGGGAGTGACGTTCATGCAGAACTGGCCTGGTGAGCATGACAGTGCGCCCGCCTTTGCGGGCACGCCGAATCCTTCCTGGTTCCACGTGCTGCCATTCCAGACCGAGTCGAACTGATCGGGTCCGTCGACGCAGTTCACGTCGGTGCAGGAGAAAAAGAATCCCAGGCAGTTCGAGGCGCTACCGCACGACAGGCTGTTGTAACCACATTCGGGATTGTCAGGCGGGCCGCCATCACAGGCGTTGGCGGCAGGGTTGATCTTCCAGCGCTTACCGTTCCACACGTCGATGTCGACCCCGTTATTGGCGAGGTTCATGCAGAGCGTAGGGCTTCCGCAGGTCGCGCCGAAGGCCGCTCTGTTGTTGTAGACCTGCCACGTCCGGCCGTTCCACCTGGCGGGCGAACCGGGCTTGTTCCGGATCAAATCGGCAGCGAAGCAGAAGTTGGCGCTGCCGCAGCTTATTCCGAGCAAATGCCCCTTGACCGGATCTCGAACGTCCTGCCAGCTCTTGCCGGTCCACCGCTCGGCCAGCCTGTTTCCCTTGGCGTGACGGGTGTCGTACACGCCGGAAACCATGCAGAACGAGTCGCCCTTGCACGAGACGTCGGTCAGGCGGGCGCTCACGACCTTGGGCGGGGCGGTCACCGCACGGGCTACCGCGCCGCCGGCCAGCATCGTGGTCACCGCCAGAGACGGCAGGACAGCCACGGTGGCGGCTGACACGATGACTCTGTGCCAGCCCGAGCGTGATCTCTTACCTCGCATCGTCAGTCACTTCCATTCAGGTGGCTGCCGGTCAGCCAGTTTGCGAGCCGGAGCCGGGAGTTCTCACCTAGCGAATCCAAGACGCGCCACGGACACGATCGGTTTACCGGACACTACGGCACGTTCCGGGCGTTCACCCGCAGGGCGGCGACTGGGCAGATGCCACCGCGCCTCCGCTCTGTGAACTCTGGATCGCGCTGAAACGCCCCTCCGAGGGTGCGGGCAGACTGGCCTGCCGACTCTGCGTCCAGAGCACCGCAAAATTTCAGGCAGAAAAATTGGCGTGAGCTTTTGACCTTGTGAGAAAGCCGGCGGGGCCGGCAGGGGACCGTAATGGGGCCTGACCGCCGGGCTGGCGTTCCTCATTGCCAAGAACCGGCCGGGATGGACTCTAGAGCTGGCCGGTGCCGTGCGCGGGGCCGCCTTATCCGCCCTGGCTCACGACGAACCTCACTCCGGGCTCGCAGTCCACGCATCTCGCGTGCGGGCAACAGGGCGACTTGTACGTCGACAGCACCGGTGTCCTGTGGTTCTGCAAGGCCGGTGGCGACAACACAAGGCAGACCCGCTACGGCGGCGTGCCCGGTCCAAGACGACAGTTTCGATGTCCTCGTCGACAGCTTGGACAGCAATGAGGATGTGTCGAGGAGCCAGATCCTCTTGCCGGGGGCGTTCACTGAGGACTGGTTTCGGATTCGGGATACATCACCTCGTCGAACAGCGCATCGTCGTCAGCGCGACCGAGCAGGACGGCTACGGTGTTCATGCCGATGTATCCGGCTCGTGCGGCTTCCAGGGCGGCGGGCACGAGCCGTGCCGGAGACCGCTGCTCGCGAGTCGTCCTCTCGGGGCCGGGACTCTCGCTGATGAGGTGCCGGGCTGCACGGACGAGCACGCCAGCGCGGAGCTTGTCAGCCAGGTCCGTCTTGGCGGCAACAGTCAGGAAGCCTGCTTCGACAACTTGCGACAGCGCGCACGGCAGCGAGACGCCGTACCGGAGCATCAGGTAGCCGAGTGCGGCGCGACCTCGGGCGCTGGCAGCGGAAAGATCATCGCGGTCGCAGCCGAGCCATGCGATGGTCGTGGTGACTGCCTTGAGCGGCAGCAGCAGATGCCCTGCGAACGCATTCACCCGCCGCTCAGCGTAAGAAGTGGCAAACATGTCGCTGAACTGCTCTTCGATGACATCGCGGGGGTCGCGCAGCAGGTGATGCCCCAGTTCGTGCGCGAGAGTGAACCGGGTCCGGCCGATCGGGTAGTCGGTGTTAACGACCAGCAGCGCCGCCCCGCCGTCGTGCGCGCACAACCCGTCACTTCCTCCGCCGAGGGGACTGAGCGCGACGTCAGCGGCGAAGTGCATCTCAACCAGCGCCGGAAGGTCTCCTATCTCCGCGATGCCAAACTCAAGGACGCGACGCACCTCTTCAGCAAGGACCCGCCCCTGGCGCTGCGCTTCCGGCGCCGTCCGCGGCGTAGTCGCGAAACTCGTGGCGACCAGCCTCTCTATGGCCGCTCCGCCAGGTGACAGTTGCCGCGGCGGCAACTCGACGTGCTTGCCCAGCCGGCTCTCGGCCTGAAGAATCTCGATGGCCGAGCCCTGCGCCAGACGTAGCAGATCCGGGAGCAGTCGCGGCAACCCGGTGCGCGAGCGCGAGCGCCGGGCGTGTGGCATCAGCAGCGCCAAGTAGATCGGACAACGGCATATGCAGTGCATGCGCCAGCGCCGGCAGTTCCCTGGGAGCGACCCGCCGACGGCCGTTCTCGATCTTTGACAACTTGTCCCGGGTCAGCCCTACCCGTTCAGCCAGCGCAGCCGCGTCCAGCCCGGATCGGCGGCGTGCCGCACGGACCCGCAGCCCGACCAGCGCATCTAGTTCGGGAACCTCTTCACTCCCGCCGGAGGCGGACCGCTGCAGCGGCTCAAGCCCGAGCAGCGCGGCAACCTCGGCGTCACCGACGGTCTTGCCCGTCATGGTTCCTCCTTGCCCAGCGGGCGCTGGGACGCAGTGCCTGCCGAAACGTCCCCGCCTACTAGCCTCATACTATCAGTCATCGCAACTATGCCAACACTAGAGTGCGATTACATACTCCTGGTCACCCGGCCAGCGTTACACCTGTGTGTGTACCTGACCTGTCAACGGTTGCCGGCTGGCAGGCCAGAGCGCGATCCTGTCCCGGTGGCGGAACGCTCTGTGGCCTCCTCTGAGGCTGTGCTCCGCCAATACGCCTGCCTGGAGGGACGGCGATGACCAGACCCCGCCATTGTCAGCACTGCTGGGGTGACTGCGCTGGAGACTGCCTGCTTCCGGGCGAGGCAGGCGACGCGGGCTTGTGCATCCACAAGTCGGCTCCCAGGTTCTCCTGGCGGGACCGGTTCCGGCTCCTGGGGAACCCAAGGTTCTGGCGGCGGTTGTTCTGGGGACCGCACGTCCGATGAGACCTGCGCACCCGTCAGGAGACGGGCCATGGCTTGCCGTGGCCCAGCCCGGAAGTTGCGGCAAGCAGGCGGTTCTGGTCATATTGAGGCGACGGGTAGCGACCCGTCCATGGCGGATGGCAGGTGATCTGTAATGATCCGGCGGTTGCTGAGTCTCGGACTCCCGGTCGGCGGGCTACAGCTAGTGCTCGCGGGAGGTGCCGCGTACTTCGCGTGGGAGCACGACCAGGGCAAGCACGAGCAGGCGCACCCGCTCTGCGCGGTCTGCTGGCTTAACAAGATCGCCCCCGCCGCAGCGCCATCGAGCGAGACCACGGCGGCCGCGCAGGACTGACTCCGCAGAAGCCGCTTCCCGATCTAAACCGGTGGCCTAAGGGCGTACCCTCATAGGCGTAGAACACAGTACATATCGGGGAAAGCGCAGAGATGCCTTCTGGGTCACCGGACAGCCTGCTAGGTGCCATCGGCAGGGTGACCGTGTCCATTCCTGCGCATGGCCCGGGTGAAGTTCTCTTGCCGGTGCGGGGTGGCACGGAGGCATTTGCTGCCTGGTCCGACGAGCCAGTCGCCAGGCACAGCCGCGTGGTTGTCGTCGAATGCCTGTCAGCACGGTCGGTTTTCGTTTCCGTGCTTTCCACCCGGCCAGGCTTGATTGGCCGGCCGGGCACGTGCTCATTGAGGAGTCGCGATGTTTTGGTGGCGGGTGCCTGCGCCGAACGAGGCGCTGCTGATCTCCGGTTCGAAGGGGCGTAAGGACGGCTCCGAGCAGTTCCGGATCGTCACCGGTCATGGTGCCGTGGTCCTGCCGGTCAAGCAGAAGGCCCGGCTGCTCTCGCTCGCCCTGCGCGAGGCTGAGATCGTCGAGGACTGCATCACCCAGCAGGGAATCAAGCTCAATGTCCGGGCCGTCGCCGCTTTCAAGGTCGGCGACGACCCGGTCTCGATCGCCAACGCGGCCCGCAGGTTCCTTGCTGAGCAGGACAAGATGGAAGTGCTGGTCGGCCGCGTGTTCGCCGGGCACCTGCGGTCGATCATCGGTGGCCTGACGGTCGAGCAGATAATCCGGGAGCGCGACCGGGTCGCCCAGGAGGTCAAGGACGGCAGCCACGGCGAGATGGAGAAGCTAGGCATCGTCGTCGATGCCCTGGAGATCCAGGAAATCGAGGACGCCTCCGGCTACATCAACAATCTGGCGGCCCCGCATGCGGCGGCAGTCGCTAGCGCGGCACGCATCGCCCGGGCCCAGGCTGATCAGGAAGCCGCTCAGCGCGAGCTTGAGGTAGCCGCGATGAAGGCTCAGTACGAGCGGGATACCGAGATCAAGAAAGCCGGCTTCCTGGCGGAGACCGAGCAGGCCAGGTCAAGGGCCGCCCAGTCTGGCCCGCTTGCCTCGGCTCAGGCGTCGCAGGAGGTCATCGAGCAGCAGACAGCGCTCGCCAGCCGGCAGGCCGACCTGGCCGGGCAGCGCCTGGAGGCAGAGGTGCGGCGGCCAGCCGACGCCGAGGCTTACCGCAAGCGTGCTATTGCCGAAGCAGACCGCGACCAGGCCAAGCTCGCCGCGGAAGCCGACGCCTATCGCAAGAGAACGCTCGCCGAGGCGGACCGCGACCAGGCCAAGCTCGCTGCCGAGGCCGAGGCATACCGCAACACCACGATTGCGCAGGCACAGGCCACGGCCGCCAAGTTGCAGGCCGACGCGGCAGCCTACGCCGAACGGGCGACGGCTCAAGGTGAAGCCGACGCGAACGAAGCCAGGGCCACCTCGCTCCGCGCGGGTAACCAGGAGCTCATCGCAGCCAGCCGTATCATCGAGCAGTTGCCCGCGCTGGTCGAGGCAGCAAGCCGCGGCATCGCAGGGTCCAACCTGACCGTTCTGAATGGTGCCCAGGGCGTCAATGAGCTGCTGGCCGGCCTGGTAGGCCAGGGCCTGTCCATTCTCGAGCTGCTCAAGAAGTCGACCGCCGCCACAGTCGGAGAACTCCCGGCCCCCGACATGAACGGAAAGGCCGCGCCCAAGGCGGGCGCGGTCAGTGGTTGATCGGCTTGGTGAGTTGCCACCTGGTGCCGTTCCAGTGCTCGGCGACCGGCTGTGACGGCGTGCCGAAATTGCCGACTGCCATGCAGTTCCTGGCGCTTCCGCAGGACAGGGAGGCCAGATTCGGCAGCTTGCCGTGAATCTTCGCGAGCGGCACCGCTTTCCAGGTGAGATGACTCCACAGCAGCGACACCGGCGAGCCGGACGGCAAGATGAAGCAGCTCTGCGGCGCTCCGCAGGACAGCGGGCCGGTGAGGCTGCAGTGCTGGGCGCTGGTGCAGAGGGTCGACAGGTCTGGCGTGACGTCTTGCCAGCCGGCGGAATCGCGGATGCTGACTGTCGTGGGAGTGACGTTCATGCAGAACTGGCCTGGTGAGCAGGACAGTGCGCCCGCCTTTGCGGGCACGCCGAATCCTTCCTGGTTCCACGTGCTGCCGTTCCAGACCGAGTCGAACTGATCGGGTCCGTCGACGCAGTTCACGTCGGTGCAGGAGAAAAAGAATCCCAGGCAGTTCGAGGCGCTACCGCACGACAGGCTGTTATAACCACATTCGGGATTGTCAGGCGGGCCGCCATCACAGGCGTTGGCGGCAGGGTTGATCTTCCAGCGCTTGCCGTTCCACACGTCGATGTCGACCCCGTTATTGGCGAGGTTCATGCAGAGCGTCGGGCTTCCGCAGGTCGCGCCGAAGGCCGCTCTGTTGTTGTAGACCTGCCACGTCCGTCCGTTCCACCTGGCGGGCGAACCGGGCTTGTTCCGGATCAAATCGGCAGCGAAGCAGAATTTGGCGCTGCCGCAGCTTATTCCGAGCAAATGTCCCTTGACCGGATCTCGAACGTCCTGCCAGCTCTTGCCGGTCCATTGCTCGGCTAGCCGGTTTCCCTTGCGCTGACGAGTGTCGTACACGCCGGAAACCATGCAGAACGAGTCGCCCTTGCACGAGACGTCGGTCAGGCGGGCGCTCACGACCTTGGGCGGGGCGGTCACCGCACGGGCGATCGCGCCGCCGGCCAGCATCGTGGTCACCGCCAGAGACGGCAGGACAGCCACGGTGGCGGCTGACACGATGACTCTGTGCCAGCCCGAGCGTGATCTATTACTTCGCATCGTCAGTCACTTCCATTCGGGTGTCGACCGGTCAGCCAGCTATGAGCCTGAGCCGGGAGTGGCCGCACCGCCTGCCTGTCCCGAACTCGTCTCACCTGGCGAATCCAGGACGCACCACGGAGACGATCGGTTGACCTGTTTCGGGATGTAGCTACCTACCGCGAGGCCCGCGCGGCCAGGCTCGGCGAGCCAGTCGAGCCACGAAGAGACCTGGTGCTGATGGCACACGCGCTGCCGGACTGGCCTGCGGCAGCGAGGTCAAAACCACTGCCTTTTTTCTGAGAAAAATTTGCGTTAGCTGGTGAAGCTGGCAGCGTTCACCCAGGCGACAGTGATCTGGTCGAAGTGCTGGCCTAGGAGACTCACTGCGCCAGGCTTGCCATCTGAGCGGCCATCGGCCGGGTCTGCGGCGTCATGTCGGCGATCTGCATTCGGAGCGTTTTCAGTGCCGCGTCGTAGATGCCCGAGAAGCTGGGGAACGGCTGGATTGTGTCGCTCAGCACCTCGATCGGGACGTGCGCGCGGATGGCAAGCGTCGCCTGCTGCATCCACTCGCCGGCTTCAGGTCCGAGCGCGTAGGCGCCCGTGAGTCGCTCACCGTCGCTGAGCAGCGTCAGGAAGCCTTTGGATTCGGCGTAGGCGTGCGTGTAGGTGGCGGCCTTCGGCACCTCTGAGAGCGGCGCCGTGGCGGCGTACCGTGCTTCGGCCGCGCCCACCGCCGCTGCCTGCGGATCTGTGTAGGTGACCCGCGGAACAGCCTCGTAGTTCGCCGGCCGCGCTTCGCCGGCGATGTTCGCCGCGACCACGTCGCCCTCATACTCGCCGACATGGGTGAGCGGCCAGATGCCGTTGACGTCGCCGATGGCCCAGAGTCGCTCACCCGCGCGCAGGTGATCGTCCACTGGGATGCCGTGGAGGCCGGCCGTTACGCCGACCGTCTCCAGGCCGATCCCTTGAACGCGCGGGCGCCGCCCGGTTGCCACAAGCAGCCGGTCTCCCCGCAGCTCCGTGCCGCCATCGAGAGCCAGGACATACTCGTCACCGTCCCGCCGGGCTGCGGTGGCGCGTATCCCGAGCACCAGTTCGATCCCGTCCTGGCGCAGAGCCTCGCCGAGTGCCTGGCCCAGCGTCGCGGGCTCGCGTGGCAGCACCCGGTCGGCGCCCTCGATGATCACCGCCTCACCGCCGAGGCGCCGCACGACCTGCGCGAGCTCGACACCAGCCGACCCGCCACCCAGCACGAGCAGGCGGCGCGGGACGGCCTTCATGCTCGTCGCCTCGCGGGTACCCCAGACGCCCTGGAGGTCACGCAATCCCGGGATCGGAGGCACGATCGGCTCTGAGCCGGTCGCCACGACGACGTGCTGTGCGGTATGACGGAGTCCGTCGACTTCCACCACGCCAGTGCCAGCCAGCCGACCAGTGCCCCGCAGCAGGTCAATGCCCCGGCCCGCCAGCCAGCGCTGCTGGCCGACGTCAGAATAGTTCGACACCATGAAATCCCGCCAGGCCAGCACGGCCTGGACATCGACCTGCGCGCTTGCGGCGGCCTCGCGTGCGCCGTGCACCGCCTCGCCCGGGCGCAGCAGCGACTTGGACGGAATACAGGCCCAGTAGGAACATTCACCGCCGACGAGCTCGCGCTCAACGACGGCGACGCGCAGCCCGCGCGCGGCCAGCGCCGCGGCGCAGTGCTCGCCCGGTGCCCCGCCGCCCAGAACGATGACGTCATAGCTGCTCATGTCGGCAGTTCCGTCCCGGCATGTTCCGCGACCATGTAGGCGGCGTACCAGTCGGGCCAGTCCGGGTCTGCCGCGCCGGTCCGCTTCTCGTGCTCGCCGTGCGCGGTCTCTGCGCGCCGCATCGCGCTGGCCAGTTCCGCCGCTGAGGCGAATGCCGTCCCGGCAGGGTCCACCCGGCCGGGCAGCCGCGTCGTGACCTCCTGCAGCAGCCAGCCGTTGCCGTCCGGGTCGCTGAACGTGGCGAAAGAGCTGTAGCTGCCATCACCGGGCGCGGGGCCGCTCACGCGGCCGCTCGTCCCCTCGGGCTGGAACTGGGCGCCCGGCGTGCCAGCGTGGAACACCTCGCTCACGTCGGCACCGAGCCGGGCCAGCTCATCGCGCGCCGCAGCGACATCGGAGACGATCAGGTACAGGCCCCGGGCCGAGCCGGGCGCGGCTGACGTGATGCTCGTGCCGAACTGGACCGAGCACCCTGAGCCCGGCGGCGTGAACTGAACGACCCGGAAGCCGTTATCAAAGGAGAAGTCGGCGTCGAGCCTCCATCCGAGCTTCCCGTAGAACTCCTTCGCACGGTCAGCATCCGATACCGGGATGACGGCAACCTCAAACTTCATGTCCACGATGACGACTCCTCATGCTTGATGGCCCATGTCGATGCTTCCCGGCATGAGCAACCGGGGTGTCCAGTGGTCACCGAGGAATGGTCCGCGATCGAAGTTCTAGGACAGGTCGCGCCGAGCCATGCCCGAACGCCCCCGTTGCCAAACGCCGGCCGGATGACCCGCGAGCAGCCGGGTACCCACCACGGCCGCCGGACCGCGACTCGGCCAGCAATGCTGTCGCCGCGTACCTGACTACACTAGGCGACAGTGCCCTGAGGGCCATGTAAGCAGTTGACGAGTCCCTGGCTCGGACACTCTCGCACCGCCTCAATGTCAGCCGGATCCCGGGAGCGCGCGTGAGTTCGGACGCTGAGCCAGTTTCTATTTATGACTGGGCTGTGACCGAGAATCTTCAGCCCGAGCCGATCACGGTTGAGGTCTGGCGCCGCCTTCCCGAAGAGTTCTGCCGGCAGGTCGAACTCGTCAACGGCCAGGTCGCCCGCCGCGAGCACCCCAGCCGGGTGCACCAGGCGGCAGCCACCAGGATCGCGGCGATGCTCGATGCCGCAGCCGAAGGCTACCTGGAGCGCAACCCCGGCATCTGCCTGGACACCAGCAGCGACTTCGACGTACTGCTATGGGAGATACCGGCGGCCACCATCCGCAGTCCCGATGCCGCGCTCTTCGACTGCGCCCCCGACGATGTGCGGCTCGACCACACCCTGGGCTACTACCGCCTCTACCGCACCCTCACCCTCGAGAGGAGACCAGCGCCATCGACGTACCCATCAGGATCGACATCAACTGGACCCGCCTGACCCACCTCGTCCGAACCTGACGGAAGTCGAGCCTCGGCCCTGGCCGGAGCTCGTCGTAGAAACGGCGCTGCTGATGCAGCGCCGGATGACCACCGAAGCTGTTGCGGCCAGATGACCACGAAGGTAGCGGCCAACTGTCCACGAACTGAGCGGCCAAGTGACCACGTAGCGGCTCTCTACGGCGATAATTCGAGCATGGAGATCTTGGCGGACCTGACGCCTCGCAAAGCTGAGGCAGTGATCGCTGAAGCACTGGGGGACACTCGGGTCGTTACCCTGAACGGCGCGCGGCAGGCGGGCAAGAGCACGCTTGCGCGGCTCGCCGCCCAGGCTCGACCGAACTCGGAGGTTCGGCTCCTTGATGACCCGGCGACCTTGCGCGCGGCTCAGGACGACCCGGCCAGCTTCGTCGATCATGACGGGCTGCTTGTGATAGATGAGGTCCAGCTCGCGCCGGAGCTCTTCCGCTCGATCAAAGTCGCGGTAGACACCGATCCGTGTCCCGGAAGGTTCTTGCTGACCGGTTCGGCGCAGGTCCTGGCGCTGCGGCAGCTGCCCGACGCGCTCCCGGGACGGATGGAGATAATTGAGCTCTGGCCGTTCTCCCAGGGAGAGATAGACCATTGTCCCGATGCCTTCATCGACGCGGCCTTCGGCCTGGGACCGGGACTCTCCCGAACCTCCACCCTGCGCAAGCGCGACTACCTCGAGCGCGTCGTGCGCAGTGGTTACCCCGAAGCGCTCCGGCGATCGCCAAAACGACGCGCCGCCTTCTTCGACTCTTACCTGACAATCCTCATTGAACGCGACATCAAGGAGCTCGCCGCGATCGAGCGTCGCGGTGAGCTTCTGCGTCTCCTCGCTCTGCTGGCAAGCCGTTCCGCAAGTCTGCTTGTGCCAGCGGCACTTGCAGGTGAATCTGGCATCCCCCGCACCACGCTCAATCGCTATCTCGAATTGCTCACCGCTGTCTTCCTCATCAAACAGGTTCCTGCGTGGTCTGCCGGCCAGACTCACCGCGCCATCGGCACTCCGAAGCTGTCCTTCACGGACACCGGGATCGCCTGTCACCTGATCGGCCAGGACGCCACAAGGCTGGGAGAACCCGACGGCGCCGCCGGGCAGATGATCGAGACGTTCGTCCTGATGGAACTAGCGCGCCAGCTCACCTGGTCATCCGAGCGCGCCCGCCTCTACCACTACCGCACCAAAGACCAGATTGAAGTAGATGCCGTGCTGGACACCCCGGACGGCAGGATCATCGCGATCGAGGTAAAGGCCGGAGCCACCATCCGCACAGAAGACCTCACCGGCCTCCGGCACCTTCGCGACAGGCTAGGCACGCGATTTGTGGCAGGGTACGCCCTCTATACGGGCCAGCAGACCCTCCCATTCGGCGACAGGCTGCGCGCGATCCCCATCGACGCCCTCTGGCAGGCAACGCCGACTCGGGATTGACAATATTTGAGGCGTTCTCACCCCACGAGGCTGAGAACATCCACGTCAGAGGTACATGGGCCCGCTCACAGGTCGGCCGCCACCACCTGCTCACCCGCGACCTAGCCCATGTATGTAGCTGACTAGTCCCCTCTCGGACACGTTCTTACGTACATGGAATCCGGTGGTCTGGCCCGGGCGATCACTTTCTTTTCTTCTGGCTGATAAGTGAGCGTTAGGCCGAGCTGGGCATAGATCTCGGTTTTGTCGGCTGGGTCGGCTTTGGCGAGAACGCTCATGATGTCGCGCAGTGCTTCAACCATGCTGGTGATCTCCTCTCGGGTCATGCGCCGTGGCTGCGGATTGGCGCGGAGCCTGGCTTCGGCAAGTGTGCGCTGAGCTTGGACCTCGGCTATCCAGGTCGTGACTAGGGCGGGATCGGCGCCGGCTTCGAGTGCAGCGCGGTGCTGCCGAAGTTTGGCGTCGCAGTCGGCGATTTCCTGGCGTACTTGCTCGGCGGCCTGATCGTGCTGTACGTCATGCTGGGCCTGATCGAGTTCGGTGATGGTGCCGGGTAGCAGGGCGGGGCTGAACTTGGTGGCGAGCGATCGGTGCAGGTGCGGGATGAGTTGGTCTTCGCGGAGGTAGACGGCGCGGGGGTGGTCGATCTTGTTCTTGGCTGCGTACTCGCGCAGGAACACGCACCGGTAGTAATCGGCGTCGTTGTTCCAGCTGCCCTGCATGCGCCGACCGCAGATCCCGCAGTACACGATACCGCGCAGCGAGTACGGGCGCGGGCTGCGGCGCGGACCACGCTGCCCTGTCGCGCTTCTGGCCGCGCGCCGTGCCTGCGCCTGCTCGAAGGTGGGAACGTCGATGATGGCTTCGTGGGCGGGCTGGTCGGACCAGATCCAGCGGTCGTGGTCGTTCCATCGCATCTTGGCGGTGTGACCGTGCGCGACATCGTGGATGTCGATGAGGACTTCGTCCTTGCGCTGGCGGTTCCAGACCTGGCGGCCGGCGTAGCGGGGATTGCCGAGGATCGCGGCAACGGCGCTGCAGGCGAAGCCGCATCGGTGCGGGTTGCGTTCGCGATCACTGGCGGACGGCGACGGGATGTCGTCCCTGGTCAGGGTCTCGGCAATGGCCTTGATGCCCATGCCTGCCAGGTAGCTGGCGAAGATCCGGCGGACCACCTCGGATGCGGATCGTCGATCGCGAGTGCGTGCTGCCGCTTGCCATCGGCTGCTTTGGCCGGGTTCGGGTGCGGGCCGACGTCGATGAGACTGTAGCCGTAGGGCGGGCCGAATGCCGCAGCCAGGGCCGTGTCATAACCCGCGCCGGGGAACAGGCAGGCGACCGGGACGCAGGTCACGGTCATCTTCCCGGTCAGCGTCCGGTCATAGGAGTGCCGGTGCGGCGCTTCCTCCAGCGCCCGCGCGATCGCGACCTCGGCCAGGAGTTCTTCCAGCAGGCTCTCGCGCCGCAGCTCCCCGAGCCAGTCCAGCCACAGCCCAGGCCCGGACACCACCCGTTCCGCGAGGTCAGCCCCCGGAACGGCATCGCTGTCCCCGGCCGGCGCGGGCGGGATGGACGGCGGCGTGATCAGCATGGCAAACTGGGCAGTCAACAAAGCTCCCGGCGGACGGAATGGTCTCGACAACCCCCGTCCTGCCAGGAGCTTGTTCTATTCAGGGACCGCACGCCCCAACACGCCACCGCGATCAACTCGCCGCCAGACCGTTATCAACCCCAGGAAACTTGGACACCAATCCCCAGAACTCTGGAAAGTTAAGGGCAGTGGTCTGTGGGCCGACTCCAATAGCCGGTTCTGCCGCTCGCCCGGACCCAAAACGCGCAGGTCGCCTTGAAGGAGTCAGAAATTTCATCGGCCAGTCCAGGCTCCACCCCGACCCGTTCGTACCGCAGCCAAGATCAGTAGTATTCGCGGACGTAGCCGAGGGCCTTGTCGAAGACGTCCTGGTTGGGGATCTTGAACTGGATGTAGAGGGTCTTGCGGAGCGCCTGCTGGACTAGCCTGTCGCCCTCGATGGTGCTCTGCCAGCCTTTGAAGCGGACGCTGCGGACTACCTCGTCGATGCGGTTGACGATGTTCTCGACGATCACCGGGGTGCCGTCGCCTTGGAGGGCCTCGAAGAGCTCGGTGAGGGCTGCCTTGCCCTGCTCCTCGCGGGGTTTCTGGCCGGTCTGCTTTTCCGCCGCAACGGTGTCGCGGGCCAGTTGCAGGAGTTCTCGGAGGAACTCCAGGCTGGTCTGCTGGATGTCGGAGTACCGCTCCCGCAGCTCGTTCAGGCGGCGGCCGAGTGCCTGGAACACCGGGTTGTTGAGGTGGCGGGCGATCCGCGCGGTGATCTGCTTCTCGATCTCGACGGGATCGCGTCTTGCCGCTGAGGAGATCGTCGAGGACGGCGGCGTCGAGGACGATCGTCTCCAGGTCCGTGCGCGGCACCTCGACCTGGACGTGCTCGTTGATGAGGTCGAGGGTCTTGGCGCCGAGCGCGTGCCAGACGAGCCGTCCGGTGATGTCCGACGGGCGGACCGACTCGTAGACGTCGGACAGCCAGCGGTAGTCGGCCTCGTGCTCGCTCAGCATGGGGTCCGGGCTGATCGCCTCCCACAGCTGGGACACGACGCTGTAGGCGAGGCCGAAGGCGTCCTTCTGCGCGTCGTCGGCGATCGCGGCCTGGGCCTGGATCAGGCCCTCGTAGCCGCCGACGGTGCGGTCCACGCCGGGGAAGAAGGCCAGTGCCGCGTCGATCGGCGGGCTGAGCTGGGCCTTGAGTTCCTCGATGTTCGTGATGATCTGCTTGACGGTGGTCTCGTCGAACTTGAACGCCTTGGCGACGTTGTCGAACACGCCGAGGTAGTCGACGATCAGGCCGTGGGTCTTGTCCGGGTAGACCCGGTTGGTGCGGGTGATGGCCTGCAGGAGGGTGTGCTCCTTGAGCGGCTTGTCCAGGTACTGCGCGTACAGGATCGGGGCGTCGAAGCCGGTCAGCAGCTTCGCGGTGACGATGATGATCTTCAGCGGGTCGGCGGGGTCGTTGAACCGCGCGGTGATCGCTTCGAGGTCGTCCCGGCCGGGTGTCCACTGCGCCCACTCGGGCGGGTCGTCGCGGGACTTGCTCATCACGACCGTGGACGCCTCGGCGGGCAGGTACTTGTCGAGCTCGGCCTTGTAGGCGACGCAGGTGGGCTTGTCGTAGACGACGACCTGGGCCTTGAAGCCCTCCGGGTCGACCTTCGCCTGGAAGTGCTCGGCGATGTCGGCGGCGATCTTCCGGATCGCGTCCTCGCGCCTTGATGAGCGCCTCGATCGAGGCGGCCCGTCTTCGACAGCTTGATCTTGTCGTCGTCGGTGAGGTCATGCTGCCGCGGCCAGCTCCTCGAACGCGGCGTCGATCGCCGTCCTCGTCGATGTGGATCTCGCGACAGCCGCGGCTCGAAGTGCAGCGGCAGCGTCGCGCCGTCGCGGATCGAGTCCTGCATCGAGTAGCGGGACAGGTAACCGCCCTCGTCCTCCGGGGAGCCGAACCACATGAACGTGTTGCGGTCGCGCCGGTTGATCGGCGTGCCGGTGAGGCCGAACAGGAACGCGTTGGGCAGCGCCTCGCGCATCTTGCGGCCGAAGTCGCCCTCCTGGGTGCGGTGCGCCTCGTCGACCATCACGATGATGTTGTCCCGGTCGTCGAGCACCCCGGGCGCCTCGCCGAACTTGTGGATCGTCGTGATGATGACCTTCCGCGTCCCGGCCGCGAGCAGTTCCTGCAGTTCCCTGCGGCTGTCGGTGGACACCAGGTTGGGCACGTCGGCGGCGTTGAACGTGCCGGTGATCTGGGTGTCGAGGTCGATCCGGTCGACCACGATCAGCACGGTCGGGTTGCTCAGGCCGGCCATCGCGCGGAGCTTCAGCGCGGTGAACACCATCAGCAGCGACTTGCCCGACCCCTGGAAGTGCCAGATCAGGCCCTGCTTGACCCGGCCGAGCAGCACCCGCTCGACGATCAGGTTGGTCGCCTGGAACTGCTGGTAGCGGGCGATGATCTTGATCTTGCGGTGCTTGCTGTCGGTGGCGAACAGCGTGAAGAACCGCAGGAAGTCCAGCACCGCCGCCGGGCGTGAGCAGGCCTTCGACCGCCTCCTTGACCGCCGCAAGACCGATCTTCGCCGGGGCGTCGGTCGGTCTCCTCCTCGCGCCACGGCCCCCAGAGTTCGACCGGCATGCCGACAGAGCCGTACCGGAGGTCCTTGCCCTCGGTGGCGAAGGAGAGCACGTTCGGCACGAAGAACATCGGGACGTTCTTCTCGTAGTCCTCGTTGACCTGCGCGGCCCCGTCGATCCAGGTGTACGCGGGGCGGACCGGCGACTTGGCCTCGCCGACGACGAGCGGGAACCCGTTGCACCACAGCACCAGGTCGAAGCGGCGCTCGACGCGGCCCTGGGCGAACGTCACCTCGGTGGAGATCGATCCACTGGTTGGCCGACGGGCTCGGGTCGTCGAAGTCGATCAGCCGGACCGTGGACGTGCTCGCCGTCCGGGCCGAACGGCATCGACTTCTGCCCGGTCAGCCAGGCCATGAACTCCTCGTTGGCCACGACCGGGCTGGGCGTGTTCCGCGCCGACTGGATGATCGCCCGCAACTGGTAGATCACCTCGTCGGCCAGCCTCGGGTCGGCCCCGATCTCCGGATTGAGCCGGACAGCGCATCCTTGACCTGGCCTCAAGCAGGACTTCGCTCGTGGTCCGCGGCAATGCGCTCCCGGGCACGAACTGGACATCGACGGAATCGACCAGGTCCCGCACGAAGTCCCGGACGGTGTTCGCCTCGTTGAACTGGGCCATCACGTGCGCTCCGAAAATGTCCGCGCATAAGCGCCGAGCGGAGCGAATCCAGTCTCGCGAGCTCGGCACGTCGCTCCTGGTCGCAGCCTTCACCGTCGCGGTACCGGGCGATCCAGTATCCCGCTGAGCGTCAAGCGGAGGACAGGGAATCGCATGGCGGCCAAGGGACCTTCGGTCAATCTTCGCCATGGGTGTCGCGCTTCCAGCAGCTGTCCGTGCGCATATGCCGCCGCGCGTGGCCACTGGACAGGACCGCGCCGCAAACTGAGGGAAGAATCGGCCGGTCAGGTAATCAGCCGCATGATCGTGTCCGGGAACGAGCATCCGAGCGATCTTCCGAGAAGATGCTGACCCGGCCAACTGTGTCCGCGGTGTTCGCCCGCGAGATGAGGAGGTCGCCGCGGCTAAGCACGAGCTGCTCCGACCTCGGCAGTGTCGGAAATTCTTCATGGTCGCGACGATCGCTCATTCGACTCAAGTTCGGCAGCGAAAGACGATCCGCCCACGTAGGTACCTGCGCATCATCGTGGACAGCAGACCAGTCGCTCTCGGAGAACGTGGCCCAGGCTGCTCGACATCGCACAGTCCTCGCCATCCGAGTTGAGCGGCTGATCTGCCTGCTGCGACTCAGAGCGCGTCGAGCGTCGCGCCATTGCGCCCGACGCAGCACGTCGGATGCGCTCGGCGATGACGCTCGATGGCCCAGAGCAGGTCGGCGATGCGCTTCTGCTCGTCGAGGGGTGGCAGGTCGAACTCGTAGTCGGCTAGGTCGCGCCAGTTGACGTCGGGTGAGAGCGACCCAGCGGACTTGTCAATGGCGTGGTCGTAGAAGCCGCTCGCTCTGTACGATGAACGGCAGGAATTCCGGGAGCAGTACGCTCCCTGTCCGCCTCGAAGACGAAGGCATGTCGCCGAGCAGATCGCCGTCGAACTCGGCGTACGGCGGCCTTGCGCTGGTAGGCCCGGCGCGTACCGAAGAGCATCTGCCCGGGCCGGAACCGTCTCGTGAACGTCGTGCCGATCTGTCTCGACGACGTCCCCAGCGGCTGAACCTTCAGCTCGCCAGGGTCTAGGTGCTCCACCGGCGATGTACCGGTCAATCGCCTGCCGCTTCCGGGTCCTTGACCGAGACGTTGACGTTCGTCACCACGTCGCCGAACGCGACGTGCTTCCAGTCGCTCTTGTCCAGGTTGAGGCTCATCGGGCGGCCTCCTGCCGCAGAAGTGCGATCACGTCGTCGAGGGCGGCGTCCGAGGCCGCGGCGGCAGTCCGCCACTGGGCAACGGCGTACGTCGACATCGATGGCGTCCTCGGGCGTGGCCGTCTGCGCGCCCGTCGACGTACAGCGGGATCGCCAGGCTGTAGCCCTTGTCCCCGATCTGGCCGAGCGTCGCGACGGTCGCGAAGCCGTCGGCGTCGGCGAAGGCCTCGTAGGCGGCGAGGATCTTCTGCTGGTGGGATTCGCGCAGGAACGACTGCGCCTGTTCCCGGGCGACTCGTTGACCGCGTTGATGAACAGCACCTTGCCCCGGTGCTCCGTCAGGCTTGCGCGACGCGGAGGGTGACGACGACCGCTTCCATCGGGGAGTTGTAGAACAGGCCGGCGCCGAGGCCGAGGACGCACTCGATGAGGTCGGACTTGACGAGCGCCTCGCGCAGTGCGGCCTCTTCGCGGCGGAACAGGACGCCGTGGGGGAACAGGATCGCGGCTCGGCCGGTCTTCGGGTCGAGGCTCTTGGCGATGTGCTGGAAGAACGCGTAGTCGGCGCGGCCCTGGGGCGGGACGCCCCACATGTTGCGGCCGTAGGGGTCCTTGGCGAACGCTGCCCGGTTCCACGCCTTGATGGAGTACGGCGGGTTGGCGAGGACGACGTCGAAGGTGCGCAGCCGGCCGTGGCTGTCGAGGAAGGCGGGCGCGGTCAGGGTGTCGCCGTGGGCGATGTGCGCCGTCGATGATGCCGTGCAGGAACAGGTTCATCCGGGCGATCGCCGAGGTTCCGTAGTTGAGCTCCTGGCCGTAGAGGCGCAGGTTGCGCCATTCCTTGCCCTGGCGGCGCAGCTCGGCGGCGGCGGAGATCAGCATGCCGCCGGTGCCGCAGGTGGGGTCGTAGACCGACTCGCCCGGCTCGGGCTTGAGCATCAGCGTCATCAGGTGGACGAGCGTGCGGTTGGTGTAGAACTCCTGGGCGGTGTGGCCGGAGTCGTCGGCGAACTTCTTGATCAGGTACTCGTAGCCGTTGCCGAGTTCGTCCTCGGGCAGGTTCGCGACCGACAGGACCTTGCTGGAGAAGTGCTCGATCAGGTCCTTGAGCGTCGCGTCCGGGAGCAGGTTCTTGTTGCCCCAGTCGCCGTCGCCGAACACGCCGGTGAGCGTGTCGGGGTTGGCCGACTCGATGGCCCGCATCGCCTTCAGGATCGCGGCGCCGACGTTGGTGGTGACCTGGCGGATGTCCGCCCAGTGCGCGCCGTCCGGGATCGCGAAGCGGTGGTTTTCCGGCAGGTCGGCGAGCGCCTCGTCGCCGTAGATCGGCGAGGCCTGCGGCGTGCTCCTCGTCGTACACGTCGGAGATCCGCTTGAGGAAGACCAGCGGGAAGATGAACTGCTTGTAGTCGCCGGCGTCGATCAGGCCGCGCAGCAGCGACGGCCGCGCCCCACAGGTAGGACTCAAGCTCGCGCTGGGTGATGCGCTTGTCAAACAGCGGCGTGTTCACGCGGGCAGCCCCCACTTCGCGAGTTCGGCTTCCAGCGCGGCCCGGGTCTGCGGCCGCCGCCTGGCGCGGCGGACTCCAGGTCGGCGAGCGCCTGGGCGAGGGTGATCTGCTCGCCGGTGTCGGCCGGAGCGACGTAGAGCGGGATGTTCAGGTTCCAGCCGTTGCGCTCGATCTCCTCGAGGGCGGCGACGTGGGTGAAGCCTGGACTGTCGGTGAACGTCTGGTAGGCGTCGCAGCAGCCGGTCGGCGTGCTCGGGTTCCAGGGTGTTCTGGTTCCGGCCGCGCTTGAACAGCGTCTCGCCGTTGACGAACAGCACCTTGCCGTAGCCGCTCGGCGGGCTTGCGGTGGCGGAGGATCAGCACGCAGGCGGCGAGGCCGGCGCCGTAGAAAAGGTTCGGCGCCAGGCCGATGACGGCCTCGACGAGATCCGCCTTGAGCATGAACTCCCGGATGCGCCCTTCCGCGCCCTGGCGGAACAGCGCGCCCTGCGGCAGCACCACCGCGACGCGGCCAGTTCGTGTCGGCGGACGTGACCATGTGCTGCACCCAGGCCCAGTCGGCAGTGCCCTTGGGCGGCACGCCGCCGAGCCGGTTGCGGCCCCACTTGTCCGTGGCCCACACCTGGTCACCCCAGTTCTCCAGGGAGAACGGCGGGTTGGCGATCACGCAGTCGAACCGCGTCAGGCGCGCGCCGGTGAAGAACGCTGGCTCGCGGAGGGTGTCACCGCGGACGATCTTGAAGTCCTCGACCCCGTGCAGCAGCAGGTTCATCCGGGCGATGCCGGACGTGGCGAGGACCTTCTCCTGGCCGTAGAGCTTGCCCCAGAGCGTCTGCGGGCGGCCGCCGGCGCGCTTCACGTGCTCGATGACCTCGATCAGCATGCCGCCGGTGCCGCACGCGGGGTCGTAGACGGTCTCGCCCTCCTGCGGGTCGAGGATGTTGACCAGCAGGCCGACGACCGGGCGCGGGGTGTAGTACTCGCCGGCCTTCTTGTTCGACTGGTCGGCGAACCGCTTGATCAGGTACTCGTACGCGTTGCCGAAGACGTCCGGCGGGACCGCCGCGTTGGACAGCGACCTAGCGGAGAAGTGCTCGATCAGGTCCTTGAGCCTGGCAGTCGGGCAGCTTGTCCTTGTTGCGTCCAGCCGGCGTTGCCGAAGATCCCGTAGCAGCGTCTTCCGGGTTGGCCTTCTCGATCTCCCGGAAGGCGGTATACCAGCGCCTGCCCGATGTTCTGGGTGCGGGCTCGCACGTCCCGCCACAGGCAGCCGTCCGGGATGGCGAAGCGGTGGTTCTCCGCGAACGCCGCGAACTCATGGTCCCCGCCGGACTCGGCCAGCGCCTGGTCGTACTCCTCCAGGTAGACGTCGCTGATCCGCTTGAAGAACATCAGCGGGAAGATGTACGCCTTGAAGTCCGCCTGGTCGACCGTGCCGCGGAGCAGGTCGGCCGCCTTAGCAAGATGGTTCTCCAACTCCGACAGCGTCATCGGAGGAGGAACGACCGGGAACAAGGCCGACTCACCTTGCTCGTCTACCCTGCTCAGCCCCACCATCTGAGCCCTATAAGAATTTCTTGCCAATTATGCGCCTTCTGTCCCAATTAACCAAACTTATACCATTGATATGAATTTACGGCGGAATATGACATTCACCCCGTCATGCGAACTATAACACCAGACGCCTCGCAACCGAAGTCTGTCCACTCACGCGCACAGGCTTTCGCTCCCCGGAAAAGGTGGGCACCTTCTGAGCCTCGTCGGCCAGGCGACATAGTCAGCCAGCAAGCGGGGCGACGTTATCACGATCCATAGGTTGCCAGCTTAGTGAGGTGCCCTGACAGTCATCGATGATCGTCACGAGACGAGCCAGCCAGCAGTCGTTGCAGGCTGAGCGACGACACCTTATGTCCTCCGGCACTGGCTTGCGAGCGCCTTGTCAAGAGCACCTTGACAGTAACCCGGCATAGAGCCGAGCGAAAGGGCAGGCCTTGGCTTCCGGCAGAAACCGCATTCGTGGCAGCAGCAGCCATATGTGCATGAAGAGACTCGGACCAATAGATTCACTGACCAAGCGGATGGCATTAGTCAAGATGAAGTGGCATTGGCGAAATAACCCGAAGCCCCAGATGCTTTGACTAGCCTCCCCCATCGCTCTTGGCGGCCGAACTGATCAGCGATCACCTTCCCGCTTGGCAGCGACCCATCCTCAGCACGATTCGCCCCGGCCCACTGCCACGCCTGCCGACGCACATCCGGGCTAGTCGGCCTATCTCGTCGCTCTACCGGCAAGCCTTCAGTCCTCTTCATCAACAGCAAACTCCTGGCCGGTCTTGCGCAGCGACTCGGCCGTACGCCCTGAGTCATCATTTAAAGCGCGGCGTATCTGGCGCATCAACAGTTCGTACGATCCGATCAGGGCGAACGAAGGCCAGACTGCGATAACCCGCCCCGCTGCACTAGGTTCGGCCACCGCGACGTTAAGCGGCGAGGCTCGCCGCGTTACCGATCACGAGGAGCACCCATGGCAGGACGCCGCCTCGATTGCCAGATCGGGAATCGGCCAGAAGCGTGGTCGATGCAGCTACGATCATGCCGTCTACGGACAAAGGCGTCAGTGATGCCACCCAGCCCGGCTGGCCATGTCGCGTCACGAGCATATGCATGTGTAGGGTGGGAGAGTTGTGAGCGGGCGGGCGGATCGGTGGATCGCTCGGACAACCATCGGCTGTGTCACCTTGCTAGCCCTAATCGCAGGCACGGTCTCCCCACCAGCAGCTCGCCGGTGATCTCACCCATGTACGTAGCTGACGAATCCCCCCTCGGACACGTTCTTGCGTACATAGAAGCCAGTGGCCTGACCTGGGCGACCACTCTCTGTCGTCTGGCTGATACGTGAGCGTCATGCCGAGCTGGGGGTAGATCTCGGTTTTGTCGGCTGGTCGGCTTTTGCGAGCTGTTGCTATAGGCGGAGATCTATGTGCGCGGCGGTCGTGTCAACGGTGTCGTGTCGCTGCAGATTGAAGGTGCGATTGGTCATGGACGTGATCCTTCGATAGGGGGTCAGGGCCGGGAGTCGCCGAGCCAGCGCACGACAGCCGCGACAAAAACACGAATTTCGGGGCTGCCGTGGTGGCCGCAAAGCAGGAACCTGAAGGCCCGGCAGCAGTGCCTGGGAGACCCGCAAGTCCATGTACCGCCACGCCTGGAGCACGATCAATCCGAGGTTGTGGACGACCGGAATGGTCACGACCATCCGGCTCACCTCCCGCCCGGACGTCGCCGCGCGCATCTTCGGCGGGCGGCCTTTTGCGTTGCGCTTCTCGGAGCCGGTAACGGGATCGTGCGCTGCACTTGCTGCACTTCCACTGGCCGTGGCCGAGCTGTGCGCCGCACGGGCAGCATCCGTAGATCAGGTCTTTGAGGGTCAGGCGGGGCTACCTCCTTTAGTTGACGGGACGTCCTGGTTGGGGCCGGAACTCCCAGGACCCGCCGAGCGATGGCCTCGCGCCTGGTCCTGGGACCGACAGAAAGGCTTTTGCGGCGCTCGGCTGCATGAATGCCAGCGACCACCAGAGCGAGCAGGGCCAGGGCAGCGGCGGCGAGAACCAATGCTGCGACGAACACCGGAACTAGCGCGCTCATCACTGCCGCCCAAGCGACGGTGTGAGTTGGTCGGCGTCCCGCCCAGATCGGCGGATCGGCTCAGCGGGACTCGGGTGGACATGACTACGGATTGGTCCTGACATAGCGCTTCCCTTAAGGTAATCGTACAACGTAGTACGTTTACAGTTGCCGAGCATGGCCGAACGTAGTACGTTCTGTCAAGAGGGCTCCAGCGCCGAACTGGCGGTGCCGACGGCACCTCCGAGCAGGAGAAGGATGCGACCCGATGAAGCTGACCCGGCCAGTGCCGATGTGGCAGCAAGTCGCCGAGCACGTACGCGACCAGATCCTTGGCGGCACCTACCCCGCCGGGCAGCCACTCCCCTCAGAAGAAGCCCTAGCCGCCGAGTTCGGGGTCTCGCGTCCCACTATCCGCGAGGGCATCAAAACCCTGGTCGCCGAAGGACTTGTGGAGGTCTCCCGCCCGCGCGGCACCACCGTCCGCGACCCATTCGGCCGACCAACCCACACCATGCGCCACACGAGTTCGGCGATGTTCGAGGACGATGGGTGGACTGACACCGGAGAAACGACGTTTCTCAGGCTCAACGCCACGGCCGACCAAGCCGAGCTACTGGGCATACCCACTGGCGAACCGCTCCTGGTCCGCCAGGCAACGCAGCAATCGGACGGCACCCGCCGCCTGAGCCGCCTGTTTGTCCCTTTCTCGATTGCGGCACAGACCCCATGGGCGGACGACCCGTGCCTTCCGAACTCGACGAAACTGTACGACTACTTCCGTACTAAGCACGTCATTGTCACGTGGGCTGAGCACGTCCGCGCCCGGATGCCCGTCGGCGATGAGACGACGCAACTGGAAGCCCCTCCGGGTGTTCCCTTGCTCATCATCCTGCGGCAATGCCACTTCCACGAGGAGCAAACTGAGCACACGCTTTCCCTCGAAGAGACGCGTTACCGTGCGGACCAATTCGAAGTCGCCTACACCCCCTAATGCGTCACGGCTTGGCGAAGGACCGGCCAGCCCGTTAGCGTTGAGAGACTCACTGCCGCGCGGCGCGGCGGACACCGCTCCCAGGAGGACGCACCGTGGCCAGCCAGGATGCCGAGCCCATTCGCCTGCCTGACGACGCATGGCGTACGACGGCGGTGCTCCGTATGCTGCGCAGCAGGGACTTCCGGGCCATCTTCAACCTCGCACAACGCCATGGCATCGACCCGGCAAGCATCGCCTTAAAAGCCGGATTGCCCGAAGATTTGGTTCGTAAGATAATCTGCGGCGACGCGACGGTGAGTTCGACGGAGCAAATCAAGTGCATCGGAGATGCGCTGAACATGCCCCTACCAGCCCGCATCGCCCTTGGGCTGCCACCTCGGGATCGCGATCCCATACACATGCCACCCGAATTCTGGGATCGTACGGAGATCGGCCGAGCACTTGTCAGCTGGGATGTTCCTGGCGTGCTCGCGGCTGTAATCAGGGAACGGCACTGGAGCCAGCATCAACTCGCCGACGTTCTCGGCTACTCCCAGAGCTGGGTATCCAACGTCATGCGCGGCTCGCAATCACTGACTCTTGACCAGGCGCGTGCCATTCTGGTCCAGTTTGGTGCGCCACTTCATAAGATCACGATATCCCCATCGGGCTTGGAGAAAAGTGACTGCCTTGTCCAGACGGCTGTCCCAGAGGTCATAACACGCTGGACGGGTGGGCTGGCCAGCGCGCTTCGCTCTGCCTGGGGCCTGCCTGTCGAAGAGTTTGCCGAGAATCTCGGCATGAGCGTCCGCGTCGTCAGCAAGTGTGAGGCCGATCCAACTTTCGTCCTGCCATTTTCCATGCAGCAAGCTCTGGGCATGGCGCTAGACCAAGCATCAGATAACGTGAAAGCTCGCTTCGATCTCCTGCGTGACTCGACCCACAGTAACGGGACTGATGTTTCTGGAAATATTGATGAGATAGAGTCCGCAGCTCAGGAATCTGAAGTCGAGCAACTTGGTCTGCTGACCGAACCTGGAGTAGCAGCAATCGCCGCTCTCTGGGATGAAGCCGCCGAAATAGCAAATTCAGCCAATCGCGCTCCACGCGAGATATTTGCTGCTGCCCGGCGCATTCGCAGCCAAGCGCTACAGCTGGCAGACCACACCAGACGTCCAAGCGCGCTGGCGGATCTGTACTCGATAGCAGGACAGACGACAGCCCTCATGGCCAGCACCGCTTTCGACCTCAACCAGTGGAACGCGGCGGCGACTCTCGCGCGGTCAGCCAGACATTACGGCACGCTCATCGGTAACCCGTCATTGCAGGCCTGGACGCTCGGCCTCTCAGCGCTGATTGCGAATTGGCGCAACGAGCCAGATATTGCGCTCAACCACTTCCGGCATGGCCTCCAGATCGCGCCACCGGGAGTCCCGATGGTTCGGCTCCGCAATATCGCGGCTCGCTCGTTCGCCCTTCTCGGGGATTCTTTGTCCGTGGCGGATGTGCTTGCGGATGCTCGCAGAGATCAGGACGAGGCGGATCGCGTTCGGGACCCGCTCAGTGATGAGATTGCCGGGGAGTTCGCGTTCGGGCGCGCTCGAGCTGAGGCGTGCGCGGCGGCAGCATGGCTAGACCTCAGCCGTGGTCTGGAGGCGAAGGAAGCAGCGCGCCGCGCGCTGGATCAGCTCGCAGCGCTTCCTGTGAGCCGTCAGCCGTTCTCGCAACTGGCTGGTGCGCGTATCGATCTTGCCACTGCTTGCCTCCTGGAACATGAACGCGATGAGGCCGAGGCCGCACTTGGCGTCGTCCTTGCCGTCCCTGCTGAAATGCGAAACGCCTCACTTGCTGGCCGGCTCATGAGAACTCGCAAGATCCTGACCTCGGACTACTGGTCGGACGATCCGACAGCGCGCCACCTCGACAAGGCGATAGTCGAATGGCAGGCAGGAAACTTATAGCGACCGCGCGAAATCAGCGAGAATCTCGGTCTCGCGCTGCCTGCTGATGCCGATCTCGCCAGCGCGCTCGTCGTCCCACGTGAGGTCGCTGAGCTGCATCCACGCCCAGGTATCGGCTACTGTCGCCGCAAGCGGACGACAGGACAGGCCTCTAGCCGCAGCAGCAGATGAATCGACTTGCCAGACGCCAGGGAATGTCCGCCACAGGGGCATTTCTGACCATTGGCGAACCCCATAGGAGAGCAGTCGCTCATCAGGAACCCACACGAATTCCGCATTGGCGTGCGTCACTTCCGCGCACGCCTCCAGCATGCCGCCGAACGTCTCCCTGCCCTGCGGAGAGGTTGCGTTGAAGGTACCTCCAATACCCGACTGAGCCGCCAGCAGAGCGAACTTGGCGAGGTCACGCACATCGACGGGCTGAATCGAGCGCGCGGGATCACCAGGCGCGAGCACCTGTCCGCCAGCTGCCGTGCGCCGAAGCCACCATGGCAGTCTGCCTACATACTCGCGAGGGCCAAGGACCACGCCAGGGCGCAGGATCGTGGCGCGCTCCGCGCCGAACGTGTCCCTCACGGCGACCTCGCAACCAGACTTCTGGTAGCCGTACCTGGTCGGCCCGTCCTCCACATCCTCGCCATAATCTGGTCCCGCATCTGGCGGACAGCAGAGGACTTCTGATGCCTCGGATAGTGGCTTCACAGGCCAGTCGCGGTAGACACTCACCGTCGACATGAAAACGTAATGCTCGGCCAGCGGCTCAAGACGCTGAACAGCGGCCAGCACGTCGCGAGGCACATACCCGGAACAGTCAACGACCGCGTTCCAGGTCATGCCGGACGATGTCAGCCGGGCGAGATCCGACGCCTCCGCACGGTCACCTCGCATTGCGACGACGCCCGCCACGTCGGTGCCCGATACCCCGCGATTGAAGGTCGTGACTTCCCATCCCTGCTCCACGGCGACCGTTACGACGGCATGACCAATGAACCGAGTACCGCCGAGAACTAGCAGGCGCATGACGCCATCGTCCCAGTCGGTCATGGGTCCTCGTCAGCGCAGAACTGATATTGCCGACGCCACTCGGCACAGCTCTTGAGGTAGGCCACGAAGCCGTCCTTTTCGAACTGGCGGGCGTCCCAGTCTTCAACCGAAGCCCGACGCTGATCGGCACAGACGTGGGACCAGGCGGTAGAGCCGTCTATGAGGCCGAGCAGCCGAAGCTCGCAGCCGAGATGGAAGGCATCCACGAGTTGCCATTCGGCGTTACTGAGATCCGAGATGACGCGCCCGCGGGCAACCGCCTCGGCCTTGACCATGACAGCTTGCGTGTTCCCCGGCGCGGCGACGACTCGCCACCCAGCGGCCGAGCCGGGCGTGTTGACCGGCACTCGTCCGAGGAGCACCTGCATCACCTCGGGAAACGCTAAGGCACCGTAAGCGAAGAGCGCAGCCGGCTTGAAGCTCAGCTGATCCGGTGAGCCACCCGGCGGCAGCGTCATGGGTGGCGGCAGCTTTGGGCTAAGCGGATCATTTCCGTTCACTCTAGCGGCAGTTGGTCCTGTATCCGCAGCCGACCTGACTGGCTGCGTACCACTATCACTAATCGGGTAATCGGCGTTGCGCATGAGTGGTCAGCCATTGGAACGCGCTCGGCCCGCTTGCACCATCAGTCCATGCAATCGTTGATGGTTGGCATCCAGGGGTCCTCCGGGGTGGTTGGCGGCGCCGAGACGCAGGTAGTCGCAATAGGTAGCGCCGTCGGTGCATCTCGGCATCGAGCTAGCTGGCGATCTGGCCCGCAGGGGCAGTCACGCGAGACCTTGATCATCGGGCGCGGGAAAGGCGAACCCGAGAACCCAGGTCAGCATGATCCGCTGAAACCGCCGCCTGGGTCGCATTCCCGCGTGCTCTCAATACCGCGACTCGCGCAGGCCATGGCTCCTGCTAGGACCTGGGTGCGTGAAACCCTCCTCGGCTGGAACATGGGCAACCTCGTTGAATCTGGTACGCAGATCGCGTGCGAGCTAGCGACGAACGCTCTGACACATACGCGGGACGACTCGCGCGTACAGCTGCTCCTGATGTACGCAGCTGGAACCTTGCGTCTGGAGGTCCGCGACGAAGATCCCGTTAGCTTGCCGATCAAGAGAGACCCTTCCGATCCGGATGAGTCGGGGCGTGGCCTGGTCATCGTCGACGCGCTGTCCCAGCGATGGGGCACGCGCGTGACAGATTCCGGTAAATCAATCTGGGCCGAACTCGACTTCACTCCTGCAAGAGAAACCGGGATTGACTACGGCACGGCACGCGCTACCGAGGAATGGCTGTGAGCGCCGAAGACGACCAGCCGATTCCGCTTCTAGACGGCGAACCGGCGTTCTTGCTGGACGAGGGCATCGCCTACGTGCGGGGCTGGACTCGCGCGCAGCGATCAGTGGCGCTACTGAAAAACGCGCTTCACGAGACCGGACACGATGACGTGATGCCGTACATCAGGGCAGACGTCAATGTCTTTGGTGCGGGGATTGTGGAACTGGGTCGCGTCACCCCCGAAAACGCCGATCTCATCGCGCAGGCCTTGCGTCTGATGTCTGCGCAGCGTGACGAGAACGGAAAGAGCCACGCGGCATGACCGGTTGGACGCACTCGCGGCCGAACTCACCTGCCCCGGGTGGACGGCCACCGTGCAGACACCACGAGGCCGTGTCCCAAGGCTGGTCGCCTGCAATCCAGCACCTGGAGCGAATAGATGGAGGTTCACAGTGAGCCCGGCTAGCAAGGCCGACAACCCCGCATCTCGCGGGCGAGGCCGCTAAGGAGGCCGGGGACACGCTGCCGGGCAACGAGTGCCTGGGGGTGATGATCCGCCGCTGGGAGAAAGACGACGGCGGGGTGTCGGAGCGATACCGGATGCATTACTGCCGCGCGTTCAAGATCCCGTTCGAGCAGTTCGGCACGGCGCCGGTCGTTCCTGTCCCAGTCACCCCGGCCGACCCGGCGGCTGGTATTCCGGTGCGGGCCAGCGTTGCGGCGAGCGGACCGGGGCTGGCCGGTATCGTGCCGACGGCCCCGCCCGCACTGCTGCCCGCCTCCCCAGCCGAACCGCCGACGGCATCGGTACCCGCGTGGACCGGGGGCGTCGCTGGGGCAGCAGGTGCACTTGACCGCCAGGCAGAGCAACGAGCACGCCCAGCGGGCTGAGCACCGCGACATCGGCGAAGCCTCGCTCCAACATCTGCGCAGCGAGGTCACCAGGTTGTCTCTTGACTACATGACCGGCAAGCCGCTCCCGCTGTTCTTCGAGATGCGGCGGGTCCGCGAGCAGTTCCATACCGCCCTGAACCGTAAGCTGTGGCCCCGCGATGAAGTCGAGCTGTTCTTCCTGCTCGGCTGCCTCAACAGGCTCATGGCCGATACCGCCGAAGGCCTCGGCAATCCCGCCGCCGCCGAAGAGCTCACCCGGGCCGGCCTGGCCTGCGCCCTGGCTATCGGCCAACGGCCCCTGACCGCCCAGCTCCGCCTCACCCTCGCTGCCATCGCCCTATGGGCGGGCCACCCCGGCGGTGCCTCGACCTGGCCGCCAGCGGCCTCGGCTACCTGTCATCCGGCGCCACGGGCGCGCAACTACACCTCATGTGCGCCCGGGCTGCCGCCCGCCTCGGCGACACCGACGCGACTATGGCTAAGATCTCCGCCGCCGCCCAGGCCCGCGACATGGCCCGCACCGAGGACCTGCCGGAGATCGGCGGCCAGTTCGGGTCCTCTCGTGCCTGCCACCATTACCTCGCCGGCTCCGCTGCCGCCGAACTGCCAGGCGCAGAGTCAGAAGCGGTCACCCAGCTCGACCGGTCCATCCAGCTCTACGCCGCAGGCCCCGAACCCGGCGAGGACCACTCCGACCACTGCAAGCACGTCGCCCGCATCGACCTGGCCACCGCATTGCTGGCCGCCAGCGAACTCGACGCCGCCATCACCAACGCCGGGCCTGTCCTGGCCCTGCCACCCAGCCGCCGCATCTCCAACCTCCCCAAACGCCTGGCCCGCCTCCGCCACGAGCTCGCCGCCCCCCGCTACCGCAACACCGCCGAAGCCCGGGACCTCGACGAGCAGACCGAGCAGTTCTGCCGCGACACCATCACCACCCAGCTCTGTCAGGCACGAAGCTCCTGCTAGGCACCGCCACCGCACACCCGACTCGACAGCACAAAACACTGGCACCAGCACGCCTGGTCCGCGCAACCCGGCACAGGGAGCGTTCCGCAGGACTTCTAGTCCGGTCGAGCGATTCTGCAGCACGGTCGTCTCTGCGACCGCCCGGCACCTGCCCTTCTCGCTCGGCATGCATCACTGCCTCGGCGCCTCGCTGGCCCGGCTGGAGGGCCGCTTCGCCATCGAGTAACTGACCCGGCGGTACCCGGCGCTCGGACCGCCCCGCCGACCCCGCGCCCGCTGCTCGTGCTGCGCGGTTTCGAGAGCGTTCCCGTCCGCGCCAGGCAGATGCCACCGCAGTCCCCCGATTAGTGGCGGACGACGCCGGCACGTACCCCAGCGATCTGGCTGGATTCGGCTACGACTCGATCTTCGTACCCGACAATGATCACCAGACCAGACCTGGCGGAAATGCCCCATCAAGGTAACGGCCGACCGTCCACGGACATAGCAGCCGAGTGACCACGTCGAGGCTTAGCCCTACGACCTGCCCCATTCCGGCGTGAGGTGGCGACTCGACTCCGGCATCCCTCCCACCGGAGTCGAGCGGACCGGACAGTCGGTGCCTCTAGATGACTCCCCTGTTGATGGCGCTGGCAGCCTGTACGGAACTGATCGCTTTTGATCTGGAGCGCTACCGTACATGACAAACAAAGACAGACGGCCGATACTACTGACATGCAAGAAAGGGAGACGAACGCGCGAGCGCTGCTGGAGTCACTGGTCGGTCGTGCGGTCGAGACGACACGCGGGCGGGTCAATAAAGTGCTCGGCCTGGACGGAAAGGACGTCATAGTTGGCACTGCGCAATCTCCCGACGGACGGCCGGTGCCGATCGCCTATATCCAGGATGGACTCGACCGCCTCAACCGGCACGGCGAGCTTGTTCTAGAACCGCGCTCGCTTAATTACAGAAGCTCTTTTGTGGGAGCCGTGCTTAGCCAGCTTCCGGGCGCATCTCTTGAGCAGACTAGTCCGCCGCGGATACGTTTGACCGATCCTCTGGATAGTTACGATGGGGCGGGCGCAGCTACCCTGTACTCAAGACATAGCGGCCTAGGAACCGCCTACCGAGAGTCCCATCCAAACTCGAATCCCGATGGACGACAGTCTTTCAACGTCGACCCGGCAATAGTCGAACGCGGACTGCGTGGCCATTGCGACACGCAGAATGCCCTGGCAGAGGCCCTGCGCGAAGCCGGGCTCGACCCCCGGTCGCCGCTTCCCCCGGAACCGAACTTCGACCTAGCATGGCAAACGGACGTTTCGGTCTTCGTTGCCGAGGTCAAGAGCATCACGGACCAGAACGAAGAGGAACAACTCCGCCTTGGCCTGGGCCAGGTCCTCCGCTACAGGCAGACACTTGTATCCATCGGCTATCGGCACGTGACCGCGGTCCTCGTCGCGGAGCATATCCCGAAGGACCTGACCTGGCGGGATCTATGCTCCGATCTCGGCGTGATTCTGCTTGGTGGCGATGAGATAAATACAGCACCGAATCTCTTAGAGGGCATCTGATCAAGTGACGCCGGTCTGTCTCAGGGGGGATCTCTTTACCTTCGAGATCCCACAGTCCTGCGGAATTGCGTGCTATAGATCACGATCGTGTCCGGCCGACGTGCTTATCGCAGTGACCTGTCTGATGCCCGGTGGGCCTGATCGAGCCGGCCCTGTCTGCCTGGCGGCAGGCGCGTGCCGACGCGGGCCTGAACTTGTCCGCACCGGTTCATGACCTGCGCGAGATCGTGAACGCGATCTTGTACGTGAACCGGAGCGAGGCGATCCGCGGCCTGCTCCGCGGCAAGGTCCGCGAGCAGGCGCCGCCGCTCACCGGAGCCGACGGCGGCCACTACCGGCGCACGGGTAGTCAAAACGTCGTCAAACGTCGCGGAGGCCAGCCGGGGCTACGACGCGGGGATGCGCACTAAAGTCCGTAAGCAGCACATAGCGACCGACACGCTCGGCCTGCTCCTCGCCGTCGTGATCACCGCCGCGCCGGTCCAGGACACCAACGGCGGCAAGGACGTCACCAGCCAGCTCGCCGCCCGGCACGCGACGGTGACCGCCGGATGGGCCGGCAGCGGCTATAAGGCCGGGTTCCTGGCCCACGCCGCCGATGCCGGCATCAGCTTCGCCATTGTCCCGAAAGAACCCGGTCAGAAAGGGTTCGCCCCGCTGCCCCGCCGGCGGGCGGTGGAACGCACCTACGGATGGCTTGTCCTGCACCGGCGGCTTGCCCGGGACTACGAGACCCTCCCGGAACGCTCCGCCACGATGATCTACTGGGAGATGATCGACAACATGAGCAGGCGCGCCTGACCGGAGAAAACACCCCAACCTGGCGAGACGCCCCCGCCGAAACCGGCGAACCAGCACTGACCTAAATCAGATGCCCTCTAAGATGAGCTATGACTGCGGCGTGCAGACCTACCTGGCTGCCCGCCACGTCTGCGCAGGTCCTGCCGCCAGGATCGACCTCGCCCTAGCGCAGAAGCTCACGAGTCAGCTACGGATCCTGCTTCGCCGACGATCTCGGCTGCGGCACTTACGCGAAGCTCTTCGAGCTGATCGGCCTGGCGCCGTGCCCTGGCGATGAGCTCATCTAGCCGACCCGGGTCCAGCCGAGTGTCCTTGTCGGCCAGAACCCGTATCGTGCGCCACCCCGCGGCCTTGCCCTCGACGCCCAGGCGCAGCATTTCCAGCTCCTCGAGGCTGCTGAGTGGCGACCGGGTTAGCAGGTACCCGTTCAGCTTCAGCCGTCCCGCCTTCTCACCGACCCACGCGGTGTAAACCTTGTAGGCGCGTACCGGGACACCGAGCGTGGCCATGACTTCCAGCAGCGCGAGGCGATCCTGCTCGACGTCGGCCGCGATTCGCCGCAGCACGTCAGCCGCCGTGCCAGAGGCTGATCGCGCCGCCCGGCGCGCCAGCTCAGAGCCGCCAGTCGCGCCCGCTAGATGATCATTGAGATAGATGCCGAGCAAGTCGAGCCCGGATCGCGTAGTTCCTGCGATCTTGCCCCTGCCAGCCATGAATCCTCCGCTTCTCATCCGCAGTGCGTCCAGCGCGGACCCCGCAGCTCTCCTCACCTCTACCCGGTCAGTTCCGCGGGCAGGCATGGCAGTCCAGTAGGCGCGCCGAGATCGACCTCCTGATCACCATCCAGATCCAGCGCATCCGCCACCTCTCGGCCGTCGAAGCCTCTCCCCACGCAAAGACACTCCATGCGGGTAGGTTCCGCCGGGGTCAGGACGCGGAGAGTGGTCTAGCATCTGATGTGTCAACAGAGCTAACGATGGCACATCAGATGTCGCATCGATACATCAGATGCAGCATGGATACATCACAGCAGCAGAGGGCGGCGATGATTCGATGGACGAGGCAGAGTTCGAGGATCACCTGAAGAGATTGAGGAGGGTCGGCGCGGATCACTCCACATGCGAGGTCAAGAAGTCACAAGGCGGACTCCCCACTTCGATTTGGGAAACTATTAGCGCATTTGCGAATGCTCAGGGTGGGACGATTATCCTGGGAGTGGACGAAAAGCACGACTTCGCAGTCGTGGGCGTTCGGGATGCTGGCGCCATTGAGAGTGCGCTAGGAAGTACATGCAGTGACCTGGAACCAATGGTAAGAGCTGACATCCATACGCTTGTTGTGCATGACAGATCAGTGGTAATTGCCGAGATACCGCCCGTTGCTCGCGATCAGCGACCTTGTCACAAACGCTCTCTCGGACCATGGGCTGGCTCACGGCTTCGAGTAGCCGACGGCGATCGGAAGCTGACTGATTATGAAATTTCCGTTCTCCTCGCAAACCGGGCTGAGCAGCGCCACGATGTGTCGCCGATATCCCGAGCGAGCGTGGAAGACTTGGATCAGCGAGCGCTGGAGGGATTCCTGCGGAGGATTCGGGATACCAGGGGATCGATCTTCGGCAATCGCGACGACACGCAGTTGCTCACGATGCTAAACGTGCTCATTCGTTATCAAGATGACCTGGTCCCCACCCTGGGGGGCTTGCTCGCATTTGGCATATACCCCCAGCAATATGAGCCTCAACTAAATCTGACAGTCGTGGCATACCCTACGACCAATGCCGGTGAACCTGGGCCGCGGGGCGAACGTTTCACTGAGAACCGAGCCGTAGATGGCTCTATTCCGGTCATCGTGACGGAATCAATCAAAATTCTGAAACGCAATATGAAGAGAAGAAGCATAGTTAGCGGGCTCCTCAGAACCGACGAGTGGGAGTACCCCGAGGAGGTCCTGCGCGAAGCGATAGTAAATGCCCTTGTACATCGGGACTACTCCGAGTATTCGCGAGGCATGCAAGTTCAAGTAGAACTATACCCAGACCGCTTGGTTATTAGAAATCCCGGTGGCCTATATGGCCCGGTGGAGATAACTTCTCTAGGAACTGATACAGTTTCGTCTTCGCGAAACCGGGTGTTGCTTAAGATCCTAGAAGACACCCCCCTGGGTGACGGACACATGGTATGCGAGAATCGTGGCACAGGGATCGCCCGGATGCGCTCGGCCCTAACTGAGGCGGGCATGGAGGCACCGAAGTTTATAGACGATATCGGACGCTTTCAAGCCGAGTTCCCGAACCACACGCTGGTTGATCAAGAAGCGGTCGAGTGGCTAAGCGCGCTCGGCGGGGGTCCATTCACCCGCGCTCAGATGACCGGACTAGTCCTCATGAGAAATGGAAATCAACTCACGAATAACTCATTTAGATCTGCCACCGGCGTTCAAGATAGCAGGACTGCCTACAAAGAGCTGAAAGAGCTGGTGGATCGAGGGCTGGCCGAGCAGTTCGGCACAAGAGGATCGACCTACTATGAGTTGTCAGCAGAAGCTTCGGATGATGATATCTACGAAGAAGACGAAGACGACGTCGACGGGGATAGCAAGCCTCTCACAGAGCTACAAGGCCAGGTCTACCATGCGCTTATCAAGGGCCCGGCATCCCGAAGCGAGGTCATTAAGCGAACTGAACTTGACGCCAATCAAGTCCTACAAGTGCTGCGTGCACTCCGCCGCAAAAAACTGGTCGTAATGGTTGGCCAGCCTCGATCGAAAAATGCGCGCTGGCAGCTGACGCCGGGCCGGCCGGAGATTATGCAATAAATTGGCCGCAACTCGCTCCGATCTCCCCAAAAAGACACCGGCTCGCGGGCTGCCCACGTCACGGCTGACGGTCCTGCTCCCGCTGCTAGCAGGCGGCTAGGTTGCGCAGCGCCCTGACCTGGCGCAACGAGGCAGAACGCCGTGTCAGTGGTCGTGTCAGGTGCGTGTCAGGGACGTGTCAGGGGCCGTCCCGATAGTGATCGCATGAAAAGTTCAGCGATCGCAGTCTCGGGACTGCGGAAGGCATACGGCGACAAGATCGTCCTCGACGGCATCGATCTCGAGGTCCCCGCAGGCACAGTCTTCTCCCTGCTCGGCCCCAACGGAGCGGGCAAGACGACGACGGTCAACGTCCTGACCACCCTGGTCAAGGCCGACGGCGGGACGGCACGGGTAGCCGGACATGACGTCGCGACCGAGGCCAAGGCGGTGCGCGCGGCAATCGGGGTCACCGGTCAGTTCGCGGCGGTGGACGAACTGCTGACCGGCCAGGAGAACCTCCAGCTGATGGCGGATCTGCACCATCTGCGGGCCGGCGAGGGCAAGCAGGTGGTCACCTCCCTGCTGGAACGGTTCGAGCTGGCTGAGTCGGCGCAGAAGCTGGCGGCGACCTATTCCGGCGGCATGCAGAGGAAGCTGGACCTGGCGATGACGCTGGTCACCAGGCCGCAGATCATCTTCCTTGACGAGCCGACGGCGGGACTGGATCCGCGCAGCCGTCGCACGATGTGGCACATCGTCCGCGAGCTGGTGGCCGACGGCGTGACCGTTTTCCTCACTACCCAGTATCTCGAAGAAGCCGATCAGCTCGCCGACCGGATCGCGGTGCTCGACCAGGGCCACCTGGTCGCGCAGGGCACTCCCGGCGAGCTCAAGCGCCAGGTCCCCGGCAGCCACGTCCGGCTCCAGTTCGCCGACGCCGGGGAGCTCGACGCGGCGGCGCGAGTCCTGAGCGGCTCCACGCGGGACGACGAGGACCTGACCCTGCGGGTTCCCGGCGATGGCCGAGCGAAGTCGGTGCGGGCTCTGCTGGATCAGCTCGATGAGCACTCGATCGAGGTTGAGGAGTTCTCTGTGCACACGCCGGACCTCGATGACGTTTTCCTTGCCCTGACCGGTCACGCGAGCACGGAGGCCATCGCACAATGAGCGCCATTTCAGCACCGCTGACCGATTCGCGGATCATGCTGCGCCGCAACCTCAAGCACATCCTTCGGAATCCGGTCACGATCTTCAACGGGACCCTGATGCCGGTCGTGCTCATGCTGCTGCTCGTGTACGTGTTCGGCAACGCCTTCAATGTCGGCGAGCACTACATCGAGTACGCGACTCCGGGCCTGATCCTGCTGGCCATCACCTACGGGTTGTCGGCCACCGCGGTATCGGTGAACTCCGACATGACGAAGGGCATCATCAACCGGTTCAAGGTGATGAATGTCTCCCGCGGTGCCGTCCTGAACGGTCACGTCGTGGCCACCATGCTGGGCAGTTCGATAGCCATCGCGGTGATCATCGGGATGGCCTTCGCGCTGGGGTTCCGGTCGCCCGCGACCCTCCTCGACTGGCTCGGCGCGATCGGCATCGTCGTGGCGACGGCTTTCGCGGCCACCTGGCTCACGGTCGCGCTGGGAATGGCGGCCAAGACTCCGGAGTCCGCGGGCCTCACCGTCGTGCCGCTGATCCTGCTGCCATTCGTCAGCAGCGCGATCGTGCCGGCCGCCACGATGGGACAGGGTGTCAGGCAATTCGCGGAGTATCAGCCCTTCACGCCGATTATCGAGTCGGTGCGCGGGTTGCTCGCCGGTTCCCCGTCGGGCGGCTACGTGGCCGCCGCTCTCGCCTGGTGCGCCGGGATCACCCTCGTCGGGTACCTGTGGTCGCGGGCCACGTTCAGCAAGCGAGCGTAGCTTCGACCAGCTCAGGCCAGTTCGCCTGCGCTCCCTCCAGCGTCGCCTCGGCGAACAGCGCCTCGCCGAGGCGGCGCCGCGCGGCCTGCTCGATCCGGGCCGCGTCCGGGTGGGAACGATCCGGCCTGCCGCGCACGCCATCGCTTGCCGCGAGCAGCCGCGCGGCCTGGTCGTACTGGTCGCGGCGGAGGGCCAGGTCGGCGATCCCGACGAGTACCTGCGCGATCATGGGTGCGTGCCCAACCTCGGCCGCCGCCTCGCAGGCCGCTGCCCGGTGCGCCAGGGACTCGCCGAGGTCCTCGGCAAGGTAGCCGAGCAGGTCTTGGGTCGCCGAGCGGATGTACGGCTGCTCCGCCTCGTCGCCCAGCAGGGAGGTCGCGATGCCGAGCTGCTGGTATGCCTCCTGCGGCGTTGCCGCCCCACCGGGCTAGCTCCGCCTTCGAGAGGGCCAGCTCGGCCAGTGCGTCCGGCCACGTGACCCGTTCGGCGCACCGCTGCGCCTGCGCGATGGCGGCGGCACTCGCGTCCTCGTCGCCTAGCAGCCAGTACAGCTGCGCCTGTCGCGCCCGCATCCGGATGACATCCTCGATGGTGCCGACCTCGGTGACGACCGCGATCGCCTGCTCGTAGTGCTCGCACGCGCTGGCCAGCTCGCCGCGCACGGCGATCAGGCCCGCCAGCTCGTCCAGGGCGAACGAAATCCCCCACCGCTCGCCGATCGCGCGGAACTCGGCGAGCGCCAGCTCCAGATAGGCATCCGCGTCCCGCCCGCCCAGGCCGAGTACGATCCGCACCTTGCCGAGCTGTAGCCGGGCCAGTGCGCGTACCCAGGGATCCTCGCTGTCCAGCAGCGGCTCGAACGCGGTCAGGAACGTGTCCGGCCCAGCCAGCATGCGTTCCAGCGGGGCTATCAGCCCCAGCAGCGGGTTGCGCTGCTGACTGCGCTGGCTGAGCCGGTAGGCCTCGTGGATCCACTCGGCGGCCTGGCGCTGGTCGCCTCGCCCGGAGCTCAGGAAATTCACGACAAAGGCATACACCATCGCCCGGATCTCATCGGGCACCTCGCCGGGCAGGGTGGCGGCCGCGGTGATCAGCTCGTTGCCCTCAGCCTTGTGCCCGCCGAGCCACCAGTACCAGCCGGCGCCCGCCGCGAGCCGCATCGCCTCGTGCGCCTGCGCCGGCCGCGATCGCACCGCGCATCGCGGCGCCGAGATTGTCGTGCTCGGCCTCGAGCACGGCCAGCCAGTCCAGTTGCTCGGCGCGGCGAAGATGCGGCTCCGCGGTCTCGGCGAGTTCGGTGAAATACCCCAGATGCGCCCGGCGCACGGAATCCGATTCCCCGGCCTCCGCGAGCCTGTGCCCGGCGTACTCCTTGATCGTGCCGATCATCCGGTAGCGCGGTGCGCTGTCGCCCTCGGCGAGCAGCAGTGACTTCTCGGTCAGCGCGGTGACCAACTCGAGCACCTGCTCCTGCTCGACCACGTCGCCCGCGCAGACCCGTTCGGCCGCTTCCAGGCTCGCCCCGCCGGAGAACACCGCCAGCCTGCGCAGGACCATCCGCTCGGCGTCGGTGAGCAGCTCCCAGCTCCAGTCGACCACCGCGCGCAACGTCCGGTGCCTGGGCAGCGCGGTGCGGCTGCCGCCGGTCAGCAAGCGGAACCGGTCGTCGAGCCGGGAGGCGAGCTGATCGAATGACATGGTGCGCGATCTGGCCGCGGCGAGTTCGATCGCCAGCGGCATCCCGTCGAGCGCCCGGCAGACGCGCGCCATGCTGGACAGCGTGCGGGCGTCGGTCGCGAGATCCCTGCGCACCGCGCCGGCCCGGTCCCGCAGCAGCTGGACGGCGGGCGAGGACTCGATCTCGCCGGGGCTAGCGTCCCCTTCCGGCAAGGCCAGCGGCTCGACCTGCCACAGGGCCTCACCGGTGATGCCGAGCGGTTCCCTGCTCGTCGCGAGGATCCGCAGCCGCTGGCACTCTCCGAGCACCCGGTGAGCGAACGCCGCCGCCAGCTCGATGACGTGCTCGCAGTTGTCCAGAATCAAGAGCATGTCGCGCTCGCGGATCGCGGCGATGAGCCGGTCCGCCGGTTCCGCGTTCGGCGCGCTGCCGAGCAGCGCGTCCCGGAGCCCGAGCGCGGCCAGCGCCGACTGCGCCACGTCACCACCCGCGCCGATGGCAGCGAGTTCCACCAGCCAGGCCCCGTCCGGCAGGTCGCCGGCCAGCGTGCGCGCGGTCTCCGTGGCCAGCCTGGTCTTCCCTGAGCCGCCCGGCCCGATCAAGGTGCTGAGCCGATGCCCGGCGATGAGCTCGCGGACCGCGGCGACCTCAGCGCCCCGGCCGACGAAGCTGGTCAGCTCGGCCCGCACGTTGGTCTTCCGGTGTTCCTCCCGCCGTCCCAGCTCGCCCCGCAGCAGCGCGACGTGCAAGGCGGACAGCTCCGGCGACGGGTCGACGCCCAGCGCGTCGGCCAGGGCTTCTCGCGTGCGCTGGTACGCGAGCAGCGCCTCGGTGTCCCGGCCGGCCGCGACGAGGGCACGCATCAGCGCGGCGACAAGCCGTTCTCGGATCGGATGCGCGGCCACCAGGTCGGTGAGTTCCGTGACCAGCTCCGCACCGTGGCCGAGGCTGATCTCCGCATCGAACCGATCCTCCATGGCTGTCAGGCGCAGCCCCTCAAGCCGGGTGACCGCCGCGTCAAACGCGGCACTATCGTGCAAGCCGACGTCCTGCATGGCCGCGCCGCGCCACAAGGCGAGGGCCTCGCGCAGCAGCCGTACCCGCTGCGGATTCTCGTCACGGCGGGCCTGGCCGACAAGGCGCTCGAACCGCACCGCGTCGACAGCGCCGGGCTCCACCCTCAGCCGGTAGCCGTCCGGCTGCCCCTCGACCAGCCCTTCCGGCAGCGCCTTCCGCAGCCGGGAAACCAGGCGCTGCAAGGCATTCGCCGCGCCGGAGGGCGGGCGCTCACCCCAGATCCAGTCGACGAGCGTCGCTTTCGGGACTGCGTGACCTGCTTCGAGCGCGAGGGCGATCAGCAGCCCGCGCAACCGGGCACCCGGTAGGTCGGCGAGGGCGCCGTCGTCCGTGCGCACCTCGAAAGATCCGAGCATCCCGATCTGCACCCAGCTGATTTTGTCACGGGCGGCTGTCAGGCCACCAACTGCTGACGCGGCGACGCTACGCGCTTCCTCCTACGCCGACGATCTCGGCTGCGGCACTGACGCGAAGCTCTTCGAGCTGATCGGCCTGGCGCCGGGCCCTGGCGATGAGCTCATCTAGCCGACCCGGGTCCAGCCGGGTGTCCTTGTCCGCCAGAACCCGTATCGTGCGCCACCCCGCGGCCTTACCCTCGACGCCCAGGCGCAGCATTTCCAGCTCCTCGAGGCTGCTGAGTGGCGACCGGGTTAGCAAGTACCCGTTCAGCTTCAGCCGTCCCGCCTTCTCACCGACCCACGCGGTGTAAACCTTGTAGGCGCGTACCGGGACACCGAGCGTGGCCATGACTTCCAGCAGCGCGAGGCGATCCTGCTCGACGTCGGCCGCGATTCGCCGCAGCACGCCAGCCGCCGTGCCAGAGGCTGATCGCGCCGCCCGGCGCGCCAGCTCGGAGCCGCCAGTCGCGCCCGCGAGATGATCATTGAGATAAATGCCGAGCAAGTCGAGCCCGGATCGCGTAGTTCCTGCGATCTTGCCTCTGCCAGCCATGAATCCTCCGCTTCTCATCCGCAGTGCGTCCTGTGCAGACCCGCAGCTCTCTTAACCTCTACCCGGTCTAGTCGTTCCAGGCCCGTCGTTGTGACATTGCTGGGTCATTCAGATACTGGGGCAAGGATCACGTCCATCCCCGTCAGGAGAAGATCTGCCATGAGCGCGACCGGCGGTACTGGCGCAACGCTGCGCGACCGGGCAGCAGCGGTGCTGCACGGCAACGACGCGGGCAGCTGGACCAAGGCGTCACCGGTCCTTTACCCGCATCAGTGGAGCTGGGACAGCGCTTTCATCGCGATCGGCTGGGCGCACCTGGACGTCCGCCGGGCCATGACCGAGCTTGAGCAGCTATTCGCCGCGCAGTGGGCAACGGGCATGGTGCCGCACCTGGTGTTCCGGGCGGGACCGGACCATCCGTATTTTCCAGGACCGGAGTGGTGGGACACGCCCGTCTCGCCGGCGGCGCCCGCGCCTCCTGTCCAGACGACCGGGATCTGCCAGCCGCCGGTGCATGCCCTGGCCCTGCAGCGGATCTGGCAGCTGGCACCGGCGGCCCGGCAGCCGGAGATCCGCGCGCGCGTCCAGGCGCTGTACCCGCGAATGATCAGCTGGCATCGCTATCTCGCCACCCACCGCGACCCGGAGGAATCCGGGCTGGTCACCACGTATCACCCCTGGGAGGGCACGGACAACTCCCCGCGCTGGGACCGCGCACTTCAGCGCATCACGGTAGCCAAGCCCGGCCCGTACACCCGCCTGGACCTCAGCGAGGTAGCCGACCCGGCGCAGCGGCCCACCAACTGGGACTACGACCGGTTCCTGTGGCTGGTCGGGCAGCTGCGGAAATACCGGTACGACGACGCGCAGATCTACCGCGAGTACCCGTTCCTGATCAAGGACGTGTTCTTCAGCGCCATCCTCGTCGCCGCGAACGCCGCGCTCCTTGACCTGGCCGACGTGGCCAGCGCCAGCGACGACGACCGCGAGCAGCTGACCCGCTGGCTCGACCGCGGCCGCGCGGGACTGGCCAGCCGCTTTGACACCCAGACCGGCCTGTGCGTCGACTACGACGTCCGCACCGGGCAGGACATCGCGCTGCGAACGTTCGCGGGCTTCGCGCCGCTGTTCGCCCGGACCGAGGACACCGGCCAGCGCGCTGCCCAGCTGCGGCTTCTCGACTCCGAAGACTTCTGCGGCGACCCGCGGCTGCGCTGGCGCCTGCTGCCGAGCACCTCCCCTGCCGAGCGGGGGTTCGAGCCGGAAAACTACTGGCGCGGCCCGGTCTGGCCGGTCATCAACTGGCTGCTGTGGCAGTCGCTGAGCCAGCTCGGCTGCGCCGCCCGAGCGGAGGAGATCCGCCGCGACTCACTCAGCCAGATCGCCGCCGACGGGGAATTCGGCGAGTACTTCCAGCCGTTCACCGGCAAACAGCTCGGCTCGCCGCGGCAGTCCTGGACAGCCGCCGTCACGCTGGACTGGCTGGACTCCGACGACGGCAGCTTCACCCCGTCCGGGTGAGGCAGCCGGCCGTGGTAGCGAGATGGCATGACTCCGGTGACGTTCCACGTGATGGCGAAGCCGACGGGTGCTGTCTGCAACCTGGACTGCGAGTACTGCTTTTTCCTGTCCAAGGAGATGCTGTACCCGGGCAGCAGGTTCCGAATGGCCGCCGATTTGCAGCGGACCTATATCCGTCAGCTGCTTGAGGCACATGCCGGGGCGCCCGAGGTGGTGGTCGCCTGGCAAGGCGGCGAGCCGACGATGATGGGCCTGGATTTCTTCCGGCGGTCGATCGAGTTGCAGCGCGAATACGCGCGGCCAGGTCAGCGGATCCTGAACACCGTCCAGACGAACGGCACGCTGCTCGATGACGAGTGGGGGGCGTTCCTGCATGACAACGAGTTCCTGGTCGGGATCTCGATCGACGGGCCGCCGGACTTGCATGACGCCTACCGGGTGGACAAGGGCGGCAAGCCCACGCATCACCGGGTCATGCGCGGTCTTGAGGTGCTCAAGGCCCACGACGTCGAGTGGAACGTGCTCACCACCATTCATGCCGCTAATGGCGATTACGGCCGCGACGTGTACGCCTACTTGCGCGAGCACCTCGGCGCTTATTTCATCCAATTTATTCCGATTATCGAGCGGGCCACGCCGCAGACCCTCCCGATCGCCGACACTGGCTGGGGTCACGGGGTGCAGGGGCGCCCGCTCTATACGCAGGAAGGGTGACCTGGTCACCCGCCGCTCGGTCGGGCCCGCTCAGTACGGCCGGTTCCTGATCGACGTCTTCGAGGACTGGGTCCGCCGCGATATCGGCACCGTCTACGTGCAGATGTTCGACAGCGCGCTCGCCAGCTGGCATGGCGAGCCGGGCGGGATGTGCGTGCACGCCGAGACCTGTGGCCAGCAACTCGCCCTTGAGCACACCGGCGACCTTTACTCCTGCGATCACTATGTCGAGCCCGGCTACCTGCTCGGGAACATCGGCGACCGGCACCTGCTCGAACTGGTCTCCCTTCCGCGGCAGCAGCGGTTCGGGCAGGACAAGCGCGACACGCTGACGAAGTTCTGCCTGGACTGCGACGTCCGGTTCGCGTGCAATGGCGGCTGCCCGAAAGACAGGTTCACGACGTCGCCTGATGGCGAGCCGGGACTGCATTACCTGTGCCCCGGCTATCAGGAGTTCTTCCGCCATATCGATGAGCCGATGCGGGCGATGTCGGCACTGCTGCGCGCCGGCCAGGCACCGGCCGAGCTGATGACGGCCTACGCCGCCGCTGATTCCCGGCGCGGCCGCAACGACCCCTGCTCGTGCGGCAGCGGCCGCAAGTGGAAACGCTGCCACGGCACCGAGGCGACCTGGCGGCGACCGGCGACCGCGTCCCGATCACCCGCCGCGGGTGGCGACTTAACCCCTGCAGCCTCCGGAATATAAGCGTGATCGCTGATCAAGTCGGTGCGGAGAGAGGTATCAGCATGGCCAGGGAGTTCAAGGGCACGATCAATCTCGACATCAGGGACTCCGTGCCGGACTGGGCGCCGTTCGAGCCTCCCAAGGCCCCGGCTGGAGCACCCAATGTGGTCTACATCGTGCTGGACGACGTGGGGTTCTCGGCCATGTCCTGCTACGGCGGCCCGATCGAGACGCCGAACATCGACCGGATCGCCGCCAGCGGAGTCCGCTATACGCAGTGGCACACCACGGCGCTGTGCTCGCCGACCCGTTCCTGCCTGCTGACCGGCCGAAATCACACCCGCAACTCGATGGCCTGCATCACCGAAGCCTCGATCGGGTTCCCGAACGGCAGCGGGGCTGTCCCGCCGGAGAACGGCATGCTGCCGGAGATCCTCGGCGCGCAGGGCTGGAACACCTACATGGTCGGCAAGTGGCACCTGTGCCCCTCGGATGAGATGAACGTCGCCTCGACCCGGCGCAACTGGCCGTCAGGACGCGGGTTCGAGCGCTGGTACGGGTTCCTGGGGGCGGAGACCAGCCAGTGGTATCCGAATCTGGTCTATGACAACCACCCCGTCGACCAGCCGAAGTCGCCCGAGGATGGCTATCACCTCACCGAGGACCTGACCGACAAGGCCCTGGAGTTCATCAAGGACGCGAAGTCGATCGCGCCCGACAAGCCGTTCTTCCTCTACTACGCGCCCGGCGCCGCCCATGCGCCGCACCAGGTCGCCAAGGAATGGGCCGATAAGTTCAGGGGCCGCTTCGATGCGGGCTACGAGGCCTTGCGCGAGCAGACGCTGGCCAGGCAGAAGCAGCTCGGGATCGTACCCGCCAACACCGAACTGCCGAAGATCAACCCCATTGGCACGATGAAAAATCGCACGGGGCCTGACGGCCAGCCGTTCCCTGAGGTCGACGTCACCAGGCCGTGGGACTCGCTGAACGCCGGCGAGAAGCGGCTCTTCTGCCGGATGGCGGAGGTCTACGCGGGATTCCTGGCCCACGCCGATCACCACCTCGGGCGGCTTCTAGGCTACCTGGAGGAGTCGGGGCAGCGGGAGAACACCCTCGTCGTGCTCGTCTCGGACAATGGGGCGAGCGGCGAGGGCGGGCCGAACGGGTCAGTGAACGAGAACCTGTTCCTGAACGGTGTCCCCGATGATCTGCGGACGAACCTGGCGATGATCGACGAGCTCGGCGGTACCAAGACCTACAACCACTATCCGAATGGCTGGGCGATGGCGTTCAACACGCCGTTCAAGCTGTGGAAGCGGTACGAATTCAACGGCGGTACCGCCGATCCCTGCATCATCTCCTGGCCCGCGCCGGCGTCGGTGTCGGCAGCGGCGTCGGAAGCGGCGGCGGCCGGTCGGGGCGAGTTGCGGCATCAGTACCACCACGCGATCGACATCGTGCCGACCATCCTGGACACGCTCGGCGTGGCCGCGCCGGACACGATCAACGGTTATGTGCAGAGCCGCTTCGACGGGGTGAGCATGCGCTATAGCGCGCAGGACGCCTCGGCGCCGTCGGCCCGCAGGACGCAGTTCTACTCCATGCTCGGCTCTCGTGGCATCTGGCATGAGGGCTGGAAAGCCGTGACCACGCACCCGTCGGTGAGCGGCTGGAGCAATTTCAACGACGACACGTGGGAGCTGTACCACACCGACACCGACCGCGCTGAGCTGCACGATCTGGCCAGCGAGCATCCGGGCAAGCTGCGGGAACTGGTCAACTTGTGGTTCGCCGAGGCCGGGGCGAACGGGGCGCTGCCGCTCGATGACCGCTCACCGGTCGAGATCCTCAACACCGAGCGGCCGGTGCTGACCTCGCCGCGCGACCGGTACGCCTACTTCCCTGACACCGCTGAAGTGCCCGAGGCGCAGGCGGTCAACGTGCGCAATCGTTCCTACTCCATCGGCGCGCTGGTCGACATCCCGGCCGACGGCGCGCAGGGAGTGCTCTTCGCGCACGGCTCCCGGTTCGGCGGCCACGCGCTGTACGTCAAGGACAACCGGCTGCACTACGTCAACAACTTCGTCGGCGTGACCGAGCAGAAGATCGACGGCACCGAGAACGTCCCGGTGGGACGCGATCTCATCCTCTCCGCCTCCTTCGACAAGGACGGTGAGGAGGCGCCGGGCGTGGCCACCGGCACTCTGTCCCTGTACCACGGCGACAAGAAGGTGGGCGAGGGCCGGATCAAGACCCAGCCCGGCTACTTCAGCCTCGCTGGCGAGGGGCTGTGCGTGGGCCGCGACAGCGGCGAGGCCGTGACCAGCGACTACCCGAACGGCTCCGCGCACCACTTCACCGGCGGCACCATCAAGCGGGTCGCCGTGGACGTCAGCGGCGATCCTTACGTCGACCTCGAGCGCGAGGCCCAGGCGATGCTCGCCCGGGAGTAGCGCGCCGTAGTCGTCGCCGCACATCGACCGTGCCCCTGCCGCACGGCAACATAGCTGGCCTGCTCACCACGGACATGCTGACCGACGAGACGGACGCGACCGACGCGTCGTCGTGCACCTTTGACCCGAACACTGCAACGCCGCTGACCTCTCGCCGGTGCCCTTGCTGCCGGGCAAGACCATGGGGGTCACTCGCGGGCGCGTCACCTGACAGCCCGCACGGGACATCTGCGCTGGTGGGGCGCGCGTCACAGGCATGGTCATAGCGCCGGTCACATCCATGTCGCAGCGATGGCAATAGAAAGGGCCGTCACCACCGCAGGAAAGGGAGACATCTGGCCGTGAACCAGCTTGATGAGGCGCGGAAGAGGATGGACGCCGCCGCCAGCCTGAACGAGGTGCTTGCCGCCGCCTACGCCGGCTTCCTGACGATGCTTCCGGTGATCGAAGGCCACCAGGATCCGGCCAGCTCGCATTTCGTCACCTTCGTGATAGCCGAGGAAACGGCAGCGACCGGCAGGCTCGCCTTAGTCGCCGCGCCGTCGCTACCGGACTCATCCCGGCTGGCGCGCCTGGCCGAGCGCCGCTGCTGCGGGCGGACGACCGAGGAAATCACCACTGGCCTGGCGAGGTTGTGCCAGGTCATGTCGCGCCGCCTCGACACGGCCGCGCAGACCGCCGTCGACGCCGATGACCGGGAAGCCTGCACCAGGACGTCGCAGCACGCCCGCCAGCTCTGCGCGTGGTTCGGAGGCGACCCAGCGCGATAGCGCAGCGCGGTGGCCGCGTCAGGCGTCTCCCTTTCGTGAATCCCGATCTGGCTAGGGACGACCTGGCGCTCGGCGCCGGCCGGCGGCTGGCCGCGCGCGAGAGCGTGTCAGCGTTGTTCCGGGCGCACCACCTTGAGCTGGTGCGGCTGGCACTGGTCATGACCGGCGACCTCGCGACCGCCGAGGACGTCGTCCAGGACGCGTACGAGCGATTGCACCGTGGCTGGCACCGGGTGCGGCATCAGCAGGACAGCCTCGCCTACGCGCGCTCGATCGTGCTGAACGCCTGCCGGTCGGTCCATCGGCACCAGGCAGTCGCGCGGCGTGTTCACCCCAGGCTGGCGCCCAGCCCGATGTCGCTACCCGACTCCGAGGCCGCGACCGCCGACCGGAGCGAGCTGACGACCGCGCTCCGGCGCCTGCCGCCACGGCAGCGGGAGGTGCTCGTGCTGCGCTATTACTGCGACCTGTCGGTCGAGCAGACCGCTGTCACTCTCGGCATAGGGCCATCCGCTGTCCGCTCGACCGCGTCCCGTGGCCTTGCCGCTTTGGCGCAGACCCTGAAGGGAATGCAGCGATGAATAACCTTGAGGAAAAACTGCGCCACGAACTGCGGCACGAAGCTAATCAGGCGCGGCCTGGAATGATCACCCCGCTCCGGGAGCCCGCGCCTGGCAGGCGCGGCGCGATAGCCGGGCATGACCCCATTCGCCTGCCTGACTTGCTCGCCCCCATTGCGGCCGCGCTCGCGGTGGCAGTGGTCGTCGCCGGCCTGGCTATCGTGAAGCGCCCGGACAGCGAAACGAGCCGAGGACCGGGGACGGCGCAGGTCTCGGCGGCACGGGGCGGCATGCCCCCGTTTTACGTGACACTCGACTCCACCCGAGCCCTGGTAAGGGCGTCGGGGAATGGGCGGCTCATCAGCAGCGTGCCGCTGCCCCGAGTCCCGGGCCGCGGAAGTCCGCTGGGTGAGAGGATCGCCGCCGCAGCGGACGGCCGCACCTATGTGATCGTGCTCGGCGGTCACTTCTTCCGGTTGCGCCTGGCCCCGGACGGGCGGCCGGGACAGGTGCGGGCTCTGCCGATCCCGCCGCTTCCTGGCACGGGCTCAGTGGAGTCGATCGCGCTCACCCCGGACGGCAGGCACATTGGCCTGGCGATCCAGTTGCGCGGGCTCACCCTCAACAGCCCGGATCGCGCCGAGATCGCCGAGGTATCTGTCGCGACCGGCGCGTTGCGTACCTGGCTGCCCGGTTCCCCTGGGCTGTCGGGGCAAGTGTCGTGGGCGAGCAACACTGTTCTTGCCTACTCCTGGGACTCAGAGGCACCTCAGTTCACGGCGAGCGTGGAGCAGACGGCACTGTGGCTGCTCGACACCCACGCGCCGGGTAGTCGCTTGTTCCTCGGTCGCCGCGTCGCCGACTCTGATGATCCGAAATCCTCCGTGATCCTGCCCGGCGGGCGGGCGGCCATCTTCTCGGCCACGGGCATTTCCGAGATCTCCGCGCGCACCGGGGCTCCGCGCGACATCGCGGGCCTGCCAGGCGAGCAGGACCGCGAATGCTCGGTGCTGTCAGCGGCGCCGGCCGGGGTGCATGTGCTCCTCTGGTGCGGCAAGTTCGGCCGCATCGACAACGGCGTCTTCACAGCCTTGCCCGGCAGCCCCGCGATCGCGGCCTGGTAGGCCGATGCCCGGCCCCGTGGACCCGGCCCAGCGCCGGCGGCCGGCCCTGGCGGGTGCTAGTCGCACTCGCTCCCGGCGAGCCCCACCGTTGTGGCATGGGTGTGGGTCTTTCTGGGTGAGCCAGCCGGGTGGTGCCGTGTCCGGGAGGGTTGTCGTCCTTACCGTGGAGGGTTTCCGGGTTCCTGAAGGAGCGTTGTCGCATGAAGGAGGGTTGTCGTCGTATAGTCCGGTCAACTCTCCTAGATGCGGAAACCCTCCTGCAGGAACCTGAGAACCCTCCTGCGAGAGCAGCCTCACCCCGAAAGAGCCACGCCCTTGTGGCATTGCTGGGCCAGCCGGAGTTAGGCGAGGCCCGCCGTTGTGACATCGGCGGGCCAGCCTCGGCCGGCACGCGCGGAGCTGGCCGGCGGATATCTATACTGCAACCCGGACATACGTAACTTCGGAGGTGACTATGAGCGGGTGGGGACCACGCGACCGGCGAGCGCGGGTTAAGGCTGCCGTCGCCGCAAGGTTCAATCCGCGACTGTGGTCGCTGAACGACCAGATCATTGGCGTCGCTGCCGTCGCGGCCGCTATCTCCGTGTTCCTGCCGTGGTACAAGGCGATCGTGAGAGTCGGGAACTCCGCGCTGAGCGGCTTCCTGATCCAGCCTCGGGGCACGGCCAGCGGCCTCACCGTGCACGCGTACCTGTGGGCGATATTCGGACTGGCGCTGGTGCAATTCGCGCTGCTAATGGCGCGCAATGCGCCGGGTCGCCGGCCCCGGACGATTCCCGGGTACGGCGTGCTCTTGCTCGTCACCTCGGCGATAAGCCTCGCGCTGGCGCTCGCCGCCTTCGTGCTGAAGCCGAGCACCTGGTACGGGGGCAATGCGCTCGGCGAGGGCATTCACATCGTCGTCAGCCAGGACTACGGCGCGATTGTCGCGATCATCGCCGCCCTCGCCTCAGTCGTCGTGGCCTGGACGGTGCTCAGGGACCCCGCCGCCCGGTAACCGGGTGCCGGCCTCCCGGCTGGCCAGTGGGCCGGCCGGGAGGACCCGGCCGGCCCACGTCCTTGTACCGCGTCAGCCCGTCGTCAGGGCGTGATGTCCACGACCTGCGGGTCGTGGTCGCTGGTCTGGTTGGCGAACTCGGCGTTGATGTGCACCACCTGGTAGTCGAAGCTCTTGACGCCATCGCTCACCAGGATGTGGTCTAGCACCTCCTCCACGCCGTCGAAGTCGTAGGTGTACTGCTGGTTGGCCGGCAGCGTCGTGATCAGGTCGGTCAGCGTCGGCGTGCCGGTCCCGTCTGAGGACCCGGTCTTAAGGATCGACAGGGCCGGGCTGAACTGGTAGTCGTTCAGATCACCGACCACCACCACGTCGGACTTCTTGTCGATGGCCAGGATCTGGTTGATGAAGTCGTGCTCGGCCTCGGCTTGTCCCGCCCGCTGGACCGCGGAGCTCTGGGCCGGGAACTGGAAGCGCCCGTCCTGGCTCTGGTCGCCGAGCTTGGCGTCGAAGTGGTTGGCGATGACGAATACGTCGTGGCCGTTGAACTCGAACTCGCCGACCAGCGGCTTGCGACTAGAGGTCCACACCGGGTTAGTCGGGTCGATCCTGCCTGGTGACAGGGTCAGCGCCGGCTCGCCGTGGCTCTTGATGACACCGGTGCCCGTAGTAGACCGGTTGACCGACGGTGCGCCGGAGTCGACGAAGGTCACCGCGGCCGGGTCATACAGGAACACGACGCGGATGTTGCCGCCCGGCTCGCCGCCGTCCTGGTCATTGACCGGGTCGATCTCGCGCGAGTCGTAGTGCGGGCCTCCGGCCGCGACCACGGCCGCGGTCAGCTTGCTGATGGTCTGGTCGGCGGCGACCACGCCATCGTCGGTGGCGCCGTCGTTGTCCTGGACTTCCTCGACGGCGATGACGTCGGGCGAGGCCAGGTTGGTGACGATGCCGTTGGCCAGCGCGGTGAACTTGCTGTCCGGGTCGGACGGCGCCAGGTTCTCCACGTTGTAGGTCGCGATCGACAACTGCTTCTTCGCCGGGCCGGTGGCGATGACCGGTGCCAGATTGTTGCTCTGCACCGTGCCGAGCGTGGTGGCCGCGATGAAATAGCCGCCGAACTCCGAGTAGTCGATCTGGCCGATCGTCGGGCCGGTGAAGACATCGCCGACGTTGACCTCCGGGTTGCTTCCGTCGGCCGCGACGACCTCGAGCCGGCCGGACGGGGTGGCGTTCTCGGCCGTCAGCAGGTTGCCGCCGCGGTAGCTGACGTCCTGGTCCGGCTTCGTGGTGATGTACTCCTCGCCGAAGGAATCGGACGGCCCGACCACGCGGGCGTTGTCGACCTCGACCCGCATGCCCTCAATGGACTCGTAGAAGTCCAGCGCCGAGCGGGTCGGGTCGATCTGAGTCGATTCGATGTTGCCCCCGCCCAGGTCTGGCGCGTAGGTGCCGGGGACGGTAGCCGGATCAAGCACGATCGGGGCCGGCAGCGGATTGCCCGCTGAGAGCGTGATCACGCTGGGATCGTCGATCTCGGTGATCGACAGGTTCGAGGTGGTCGCGACCGTGTCGCCGCTGGCGAGCGGGTAGAACTCCGAGACCTTGCCTGAGACCAGCACCGAGTCACCTGCCGACACGGTAGGCGCGCTGCTGGTGAAGACGAAGATGCCCTCGCTCGTGGCCGGGTTGCTGTCAGGGTTCGGGTCCTGGATCCAGAAACCCTTGCTCGACCCAGCCGCCCGCACGCCGGTCACGATGCCGGGCACGTTGGTCACCGTCTGGCCGGCTTCCGGCGACAGGAATCCGGTGCCCTGGATGTCGTGGATGGCCAGCGGCCCTGGCGTGGCCCCGCCGCCACCGCCTCCGCCCGCACCGGCCGTGGGAGCGCCGGGAGTCGGCGCGGCGGCCGTGAAGTCGGTCCCGTTCTGGTCGGTGTCGGTTGTGGTAATGCGCTGGGCCGAGGTGGTGTTGCTGAGGCCCGGCGCGTCCGCGCTGCCCTCATGGATGACCGCGGTGCCATAGCCGATGAGGTCGACGATGTCGGAATCGGCCGCGCAGTCAGCGGCCGTCTTGCAGGTCAGGGCGGTCGCGTTGTCGACCAGCGCGACCGTTCCCGAAGCCGCCGACATGTTGATCGATCCGGTCGCCTGCGTCGCCGGCAGGCCAGTTGTGCCGCCGGTGCCGGCCGCCTCGCCAATCAGGTACAGACCGCCACCCGCGAGCGAGCCGGTCAGCGGGGTGACCTGCCAGGTGGTCGTGGCGCCTGGACTGGCCGAGATGTACTGCACTGACCAGCCGTCGACCGCGGCAGGGCCGCTGCCCGCGTTGGCCAGCTCGATGAAATCGCTGGTCAGCGTGGCGCCGCTGTTACCGCCGCCGCCATAGACCTCGTTGATGACGACCCCCGACGAGGCCGCTTCGGCGGGCACCGTCAGGACGGCGGCCGCGGTGACGCAGGTCAGGGCGACCACGGAGGCCGCGGATATCGCACTAGTGACACGGGGACGGAACTTGCGCACGCTTGCTCCTCCAGGGCTTAAGGACAGCTCAGCAATTACAGCTGAACACAAAGCGGCCCCATTGTCTTGGAGGAAGGTGGCAGCGAGATGAACGGCACCCTGCCATTTACCAGATCCTCACCCGCAGGCCTGTTTCCCGTCTCTTATGGGGGTAGAAGTCAAGGTATGTGCTAGGAGGTCCGCACATGACGATCGAGGTGAGCCGACGCCAGCTCATGGCATCGGCCGGCGGCGCGGTACTCGCGTCGTTCGCCTTGCCGCCCAACCTGCGCAAGGTGCTGAGCGGCGCTCCGTCGTCGCTGGTGAGTGCGCAGCGAGGTGGCGGCAAGCCACTCTCCGAGATCAAGCACGTCGTCGTGCTGATGCAGGAGAACCGTTCCTTCGACCACTACTTCGGTACCATGCCGGGCGTTCGCGGGTTCGGCGACAAGTCGGTATCCAGAAAGATCTTCTTCCAGCCGGACGCGAGCAACCCCAGCAAGTTCCTGCTGCCCTTCCACGCCGACACCAAGTCGACAGCCGCCCAGGCGCTGCCGTCGACCAGCCACGGCTGGAACGCGCTGCACCAGTCGTGGAACAACGGCGCCATGGACGGGTTCGTCAGTGCCCACCTCGCCTCCGACGGCGTGGCCGGGCAGTATTCGATGGCCTACTACAAGCGGGACGACATTCCGTTCCACTGGGCGCTCGCCGACGCCTTCACCGTCTGCGACGCCTATCACTGCTCGATGCTGGGCCCGACCTGGCCGAACCGGCTGTTCCTCATGAGCGGGATGGTCGACACCGACGGCAAGAACGGCGGCCCGGTCAGCTCCAACTTCGTGCCGCCCGAGGGCTTCTCCTGGACCACCTACCCGGAGATGCTGAGCAAGGCCGGCGTGTCCTGGCAGCTCTACCAGGACGTCGACAGCTTCGGCCTCAACGTGCTCGAGTACTTCGACCAGTACCAGGCCGCGCCTGTCTCGTCCTCGCTCTACCAGGGCGCGATGCGCTTCTTCCAGGCCGGGCAGTTCGAGCACGACGCGATGAATGACAAGCTGCCCGCGGTGTCGTGGATCCTGCCGCCGTCGTACCAGTCTGAGCATCCGGAGTTCATGCCGGCCGCCGGGGCTGATTTCATCGCCAGCAAGGTGAACGCGATAGCGGCCAATCCTGAGGTCTTCGCCAAGACCGTGTTCATCCTCATCTACGACGAGAATGACGGGTACTTCGACCACGTCGCGCCGGCGACCGCGCCGGCCGGCACGCCGGATGAATTCATCACCGTTGACGGAGTCAGCAACCCGATCGGGCTCGGCTTCCGGGTGCCGTGCATCGTCGTCTCGCCGTGGACGGTCGGCGGGTTCGTGTCGCACGAGACGCTCGACCACACCTCGGTGATCAAGCTGATCGAGCGGGTGACGGGCGTGCCGAATCCGAACATCAGCGACTGGCGGCGGCAGAACACCGGCGACTTCACCGGCGTGCTCGGCGGCGTGCCCCGCAGGCGCGCCCCCCGGCTGCCGGGCACGGTCAAGGACCTCGAGCGCGCCGAGCGCGAGTTCCAGAACCTCGAGCCGCCCGCCATCCCGGGCGCGACGCAGCACTTCCCGCATCAGCCGATCGGGCACAAGCCCGTCCGCCGGTCATCAGCCGTACCAGCTGTGAGAGGAGTCTGAACGACATGGCACTTCGCAACCCAGCCGCCGGTGCCCCCCGGTTTGCCGGCGCCCGGTGACCGCGATCGCGGCCGGCGCCGCCGCCGTGGTCGTGGCGGGCGGCTCGCTGATCGCGGTGGCCGCGAGCCACCACGGAACGCGGCGGCGCCACACTCAGCCAGGCTGACTTCCGCGTCCTGCCACGGCCCGGTCGGCGCGGCCTACGTGGCTGACGCCGGATTCGACGGCTTCACCGCCATCAACACCGCCAACTGCCAGGCGATCCAGACCTACAACGTCGGCGACACCACGGTGCCCGGTGACCCTGGCGACTTCAACTTCTCCTCTACCAACGAGGGCGTGGTGCTGCGGGGCAGCACGCTCTACTTCGCCGACACCGGCAACTCGACCGTCGGGATCATCGACACCAAGATCCTCGACCCGAAGAACTTCAACCCGGATGAGAAGCTGATCAATGTCGGCCTGTTCCCCGAGGACCTGGCTATCACGCCGGACGGCAAGGACCTCTGGGTAGCCGAGACCGGCCCGCAGACCTCCCCGTCGGCGCCGTCCGCGATCAGCGTGATCTCGACCGCGACCGACAAGATCATCGCCCGGATGAAACTGCGCGGCCAGCCCAGTGACATCGCCTTCTCACCCGACGGGTCGCGAGCCTACGTGGCGACGATGAAGGGGCTGGCGGTCTTCAACACCAGCACCAGGTCGCAGATCAACCTGGTGCGCGGGTTCGGCAGCACCAGGACCGTGGCAGCGGGACCTGGCGGCAAGAAGGTCTACGTCACCGACCCGACCAGCAACCGGCTGGTCGTGCTCAGCGCGTCCAGCCTCAAGGTCATCGCCGCGATCCACACCGGTGACCTGCCGTGGCAGGTCCTGGTCTCGCGAAACGGCCAGACGGTCTACGTCACCGACACCGACTCCAACGCCGTGTCGGTGATCAACCCGGACACTGGCAAGATCACCAGGACCTTCTCCGTCAGCGGCACCCCGGACACGCTGGGCCTGTCGCCCAACGGCCACGAGCTGTGGGTGGGCCAGAACGCCGCCGCCACGATCACGATCATCAGCACAGCCACCGGCGCGACGGTCGGCACGGTCAGCCTGGGAGGAACAGAGCCTCAGTCTGGTGACGGTTTCGAGCCTACCGGCATCGTTTTGACCACGACCCCGACGGCCGGGTCCTGACGTAAGCGAGCGCCTCCAGCCCGGGCCGGCTAGCGAGCCGGCCATCGGGCCGGAGACGCCTTGCCGGAAGTTTTGATGATCAACAATCCGGGGAAAAAAACCGCTGGTGAGATCGCCGTAACTCCGGTGGCGGGCAACCAGGTAGTTCGTCCGCGCGACCGCGCGGGTCAAGGCTCGTGACCGGAGGAGACAGCAGTGACGCCAGGCACCGCGAGATGAACGGCTCCGCGAAGACGCCCGTCATGGGCCGGGGCAGTGACTACGCCGAGCTATCCCGCACCATCCGGGAGGCCGGGCTGCTGCGCCGGCGTCCCGGTTACTACAGCATCAAGATCGGGGTCAACCTGATCCTGCTGCTCTGCGGATGGGCCGTATTCTTCCTGGTTGGCCGATCCTGGTGGCAGCTGCTAGTGGCGGTATTCCTCGGGGTCATGTTCACCCAGACCGGGTTCATCGGGCATGACGCCGGCCACCGCCAGATCTCAGGTTCCAAGCGCACCGACGACCTGATCGGCCGGGTCCACGGCAACCTGCTGATCGGCCTGAGCTACGGCTGGTGGATCTCCAAGCACAACCGCCACCACGCCCACCCCAACCAGGTCGGCCGCGACCCTGACATCGCCGGCGCGGCGATCGCCTACACCCCGGACCAGACGCGGGCCCGGCGCGGACTAGGGAAATGGCTAGCCAGCTATCAGGCGTGGCTGTTCTTCCCGATGCTGCTCCTTGAGGGCATCCACCTGCACGTCGCCGGGGTACGCACGCTGCTCAGCCGCCCTCACGGGAAGGTGAAGGTCGCGGAGGGCGCACTGCTCATCGCCCATATCGCCGGCTACCTCACAGCCGTCTTCCTGGTGCTCTCCCCGCCGCAAGCAGTGATCTTCATCGTGATCCAGCAGGGCGTGTTCGGGATCTACCTGGGCTGCGCCTTCGCGCCGAACCACAAGGGCATGGCTGTTCTCGGCGAGGACGAGAAGATGGATTTCCTCCGCCGCCAGGTCATCACCTCGCGCAACATCCGCGGCGGCAGGCTCACCGACTTCGCGCTCGGCGGGCTCAACTACCAGATCGAGCATCACCTGTTTCCCTCCATGCCGCGGCCCAGCTTGCGGCATGCGCAAGAGCCGGTACGAGCGTTCTGCGACGCCCACGGCATCGCCTACAGCGTGACCGGCATCCTCGCGTCCTACGGGCAGGTGCTGCGGCACCTGGACGCCGTCGGCGGCTCATTGCGGCCCGAACTTGAGTACTAATCCGCAGGGTGAGCCAACTTCAGGGCATCGAAGACCACCACTTGCGTCACAGCACCGCGCGCGATGGTGTTTAATAGACACGGTTGGAAGTCGAAGTTCGTGAACGTGTCACAGCGCCTGCGAAATTCTGACAGCGGGCGCGTTTCTGTACCCTGGCCAAGTTCGTGCGGGCAGGCAACCCGCCTTCAACCCAGGTCGCGCAGATAGGCGCGGCCCGAAGATCGTCCTATTTGGAGAAAACGAAAATGGCTCAGGGCACCGTGAAGTGGTTCAATGCCGACAAAGGGTACGGATTCATCGCTCCCGACGACGGCACCGCCGACGTCTTCGTTCATCACTCAGCCATTCAGACTGATGGCTACCGCAGCCTTCAGGAGAACCAGCGGGTCGAGTACACGGCCGGCCGGGGCGCGAAGGGCCCGCAGGCCGAGCAGGTCCAGCCGCTCTAGCCTGGTTAGCCGCGCGTGCCGAGCGCACTGTGTTCAATGAAGGCGTAGCCATCGTGGCGCGCCGGTCGTACATCGCTCAGTAGGCGAGCTGGTTTCCACGGACGTGGCGGCCCGCAAATGCGGCCACCTTAGTCCGGAAGACGATCTCAATGACTGTTCTACCCATCGAGCGTACTGATGCCGTGCGCCGGGAAACCCGGTCTGCAAGTCCGGCGGACGCGGCGCACGGCCCCACATTCACCTCGCTCGGCGTACCGGCGCGCCTGTCCGCCGCGCTCGCCGTAGCAGGTATCGACCTGCCATTCCCCATCCAGGCCGCGGTCCTGCCTGACGCCCTGGCCGGCATCGACATCCTCGGCCAGGGCCGGACCGGCTCAGGGAAGACTCTGGGGTACTGCATTCCGCTGGCCGCCAGGCTGGCCGACGGGCACACCAGCGCTGGCCGCCCGCGCGGTCTGGTGCTCGTGCCGACCCGCGAACTGGCCAACCAGGTCCAGCAGGTCCTGCAACCGCTGGCCAGAGCGGTCGGCCTGACCGTCGCCACGATCTTCGGCGGGACGCCGTACCGGCCGCAGGTGATGGCCCTGCGTAACCGCGTGGACATCCTCATCGCCTGCCCAGGTCGGCTCGCTGACCTGATAGACCGTGGTAACTGCCACCTCGGCGACGTCGAGATCAGCGTTGTCGATGAAGCTGATCACATGACCGACCTCGGCTTCCTGCCGGTGGTGCGCAGGCTGCTCGACGCGACACCGTCAGAAGGACAGCGGATGCTCTTCTCCGCGACCCTCGACCATGCCGTCGATGTCCTGGTCCGCCGGTTCCTCCACAACCCGGCCCAGCATTCCGTGGACCCGCAAGGAGTTCCCGAGCCCATCGTCCATCACTTGCTTACCGTCGCTGCAGCGGACCGGACGGCTGTTGTCGCGGCCCTCGCCGGCGGCGACAACCGGTCCCTGATCTTCACCCGGACCAAGATAGGCGCGCGGAAGCTCGCCCGCCAGCTGACCACGGCGCAGATCCCGGCGGCCGAGTTGCACGGCGACCTGTCTCAGTCCGCCCGCGAGCGCAATCTCGCGCGCTTCTCATCCGGGGGTGTCCGCGTGCTCGTAGCCACCGACATCGCCGCTCGCGGAATCCATGTCGACGGCGTCGGCCTGGTCATCCACGCCGACGTGCCCGCCGAGCACAAGGCCTACATGCACCGATCCGGCCGCACCGGGCGAGCGGGCGCCAGCGGCGTCGTCATCACTCTGCAGACCCCGGCGCAAGCCAGCGCGGTGCGGACCCTGATGCGCAAGGCGCGCGTCATCCCGTTCACCGCTTCCGTCCGGCCAGACTCCGCGCTCTTGCACTCGATCGCCGGAGATCCCGCCGAGCCTCTGGCGCCGCAGCCAGTCCAGCCGCCCGCGGCACAGTCACCTTCCGCCCGCAGCAAGCCTGGCAGCCGGCCGCGGCGCGGTCGCCCCGTCAGCCAGGCGCCTAGAGGACGATCAGCGCCACGGCGACCCGCCCGCCGCCCTGACCGCAGCCCGGGTACTCAGTTCACCGGCCGCGGGGTCGGCTCGTCAAAATAGGCGCTCACCGCGCGTAACGGTATACACCGGGCCCGCTGACGTGGCATCTTGATGGGACTCAGGCACTACTGGGGGTCGCATGAGTCAGCCAGTTACCAGACGGTGGACGCTCGGCATGTCGGCGCTCGCAGCGTTCTCGCTGCTGAGCGCCGGCCTAGCCGGGACTGCTCGCGCTGCCTACTCCGGGACCGACGGCCGGATCGCGTTCGTGCGCGGCGGCGACATCTATACCATCAAGCCCAGCGGCACCGGGCTTGTGAGGCTTACCAGTAACGGCCATTCCTCCGGTCCGCGCTGGTCGCCCGCTGGTAAGCGGATCGCCTTCGTGCGCAGCGGCAACCTGTGGGTCATGAACGCCGATGGCGGCCACAAGACACAGCTCACCCATGCCGCCCCGGTCTACACCGACGCTAGGCCGACCTGGTCACCCAACGGCCGGTACCTCGCCTTCGTCAAGACCGGCCACGGCAAGCCAACGGGGTCCCTGACCAGGTACGACACCATCACGCATACGGCGGTGACGTTCGTCACAACCGCCGAGAGCGGTGCGCTCAAGGTCCCCGCGCTCCCCGCCGCGGTCGCCTGGCAGCTGACCGAGGAAGGCGAATCGGCCCTGCTATTCGAGAGCACGGCGAAGCTATGCGGATCATCGTTCAGGTTCTGCCTGGCCGCGGTGACATTCTCCAGCCAGTCCAGGTACCTGGGCGGCGATCCCAGCGTGGAATACGGTCACGCCAATACGACCCGGTTCAGCGACCCGGACTGGTACCCGCGCCGCCCGCCGTTCGCGACCGGCGTCATCGTGAGCGTCGCGAAGTGCCCGGCCGGAGCCCCGTGCACGCACGTCGGCATCGAGCCCTCGCTGCGTTTCCCGCTGCCCGCGACGGTACTGCCCGGCAGCTATCAGGCGGTCTTTGCCCCGGACGCGACGCGGATCGCCTACGTCAGGGACGTGAGCCACAGCCCCACGATCTTCACTACCGCGAGCAACGCCTCCAGCCGGCCTCGGCCAGGCACCAGGCTCACGACCGGCACCGAGCCCGACTGGCAGCCCCTGCCTGGTCGTTCCTGAGACAGGTCGCCGGGCCGGCGCGCGGGCTGAGCTCGATCATCGAAGCGTACTTCTGTCAACTATAGTTCAGTCATGCATGCTTCACCTGATGGAGCAACACCTAAGCCCGCGCATATTTTCAACCGGAACGACGAGTGGAAGGGCCTGGTCTCCTTTGCCGCGGACACTCGCCCCAGAGCCACGCTCGGCGTAGTGAGCGGGCGGCGCAGGCAGGGGAAGAGCTACCTGCTCCAGGCGCTGGCGACCGCCCTCGGCGGCATCTACTTTCCGGCGCTGGAGCTGACCGAGGCGGTATCGCTGCGGTTGTTCGCCGATGAGCTGGTCCGCTTCAGCGGATCGCCGGTCCAGCCATTCCGGGACTGGCTTGAGGCCATCCCCTACCTGTTCAGGCTTGTCGGGGACCGCGCGATCCCGGTGGTGATCGATGAGTTTCCGTTCCTGGTCAAAGCGTCACCCGAACTGCCGTCGATCATCCAGCGGGAGCTGGGTCCAGGAGGGAGCGGGTCCGCGAGCCGGGCCAGGCTCCTGCTCTGCGGCTCCGCCATGTCAGTCATGGGCGGCCTGCTTTCCGGACAGGCACCGTTGCGAGGCCGTGCAAGTCTTGAGTTGATCGTCCAGCCCTTCGGCTACGCGGATGCCGCCAGGTTCTGGGGGATCACCGACCCCCGGCTAGCCGTGCTCGTGCATGCGGTGGTGGGCGGCACCCCCGCATACCGCAAGGAACTTGTGCGGGAAGACACCCCGGCGGACGCCGCCGACTTTGACGCCTGGGTGATCCGGACCGTGCTGAATCCCCAGACGCCGCTATTCAGGGAAGCCCGGTACCTTCTCGCCGAGGATACCGAGATTCGGGACCCGGCTCTGTATCACTCGGTCCTGGCCGCCGTCGCCGAGGGAAACAACACTTCTGGAGGAATCGCCAGCTATATCGGGCGCAAGTCCAACGAACTCGCGCACCCGATGCGGGTACTCGAGGATTGCCGGCTGCTGATCAGAGAACCTGACCTGTTCAGATCCGGACGTGCGAGATACCGCATCGCCGAGCCGCTCGTCACCTTCTACCAGGCCATCATGAGCCGGCAGTGGGCGCGCCTCGAACTCGGTGGCGCGCAGGCGGTCTGGCCAGGGGTCCGGGCGCGTTTCCTCTCGCAGGTGGCAGGACCGCATTTCGAGGCGATCTGCCGTGACTTCGCGATCGCGGCCGACGCCGAGGTCTTCGGCGGGCTGCCAGCCGAGGTGGGATCAGGAGTCGTCCCGGATCCCGCGAACCGGGCCCAGATCGAGGTTGACGTCGTGGTACTCGCTCCGGCCGAGCCCGGGCACCCGCGCAAGATCCTTTCCCTGGGCGAGGCGAAATGGGACCGGGTCATGGACCTCGGCCACGTCGCGCGCCTGGGACGGGCGCGGGATCTCCTCGCCGTGAAGGGGTTCGACACCCGCGAGACGATCCTCTGTTGTTATTCGGGGGCGGGCTTCAGCCATGAACTGCGGGCGGCCCAGGGCCGCGACATCCTCCTTGTCGGGCTTGATCAGCTCTACACGGAACTGAGCCACTAGCGGGGGTCTGCGGCGGGTCCCCTGGTTGCGACGTTGCTGGCGCTCCAGGCCCCTCGTTGCGCCATGGGTGCAGCACCGTTGTGACATGGGTGCGGATCCTTGGGAGTGAGCCACTGCGTGCTGCCGTGCCCGGGAGGGTTGTCGCGTTCCTGCAGGAGGGTTGTCGTGTCCGGGAGGGTTCTCGTCATGATCGGAGAGGGTTTCCGGGTTCCTGAAGGAGCGTTGTCGCATGAAGGAGAGTTGTCGTCGTATAGTCCGGTCAACTCTCCTAGATGCGAAAACCCTCCTGCACGATCGCGTTAACCCACCTGCGAGAACAGCCTCACCCCGAAAGACCTGCACCCTTGTGACATTGGTGGGTGAGAGCGCCCTTGCTGGGCCTGCCCCGAGCCGCCCCAGCCTGGCCTGTGCCCGCCATCTGGGAGGATTTCTTCGTTTTTGGGGTCTGGCGCGCCGATGGTCCTGGGTGCGATGGTTGAGAGTCATGACCACGGTATCTCCAGGGCTGTTCGCTGACCTCGCGGCGCTTCGCGACTGCTGGCACCCGGTGGGATTCTCCGCAGCGCTCCACGACAAGCCGATGGCGGCGGAACTCCTCGGCGAGCCGCTCGTGCTGTGGCGTGGCAGCGATGGTGCCGCGCGAGCGCTGTCGGATGTGTGCGTGCACCGGGGTACCGCGCTCTCGCTCGGCCGGGTGAGCGGGGACGAGATCGTGTGCGCCTACCATGGCTGGCGGTATCGGGGTGACGGCCGCTGCGCGGCGATACCTCAGTTGGCCGATCCCTCGCGGGTGCCGGCCAAGGCGAAGGTCCCGGCGTTCCTGGCGCAAGAACGCTACGGCCTGGTGTGGGTGGCCATGGCCGAGCCTCGCTGGCCGCTGCCGGAGGTTCCCGAACTGGAGGACGGCGGCTGGGCGGTCGTCACGGCCGGGCCGTATGCCTGGCAGTGCGACGCGGCCCGCCAGGTCGAGAATTTCACCGACTTCGGCCACTTCCCGTGGGTCCATCCAGGGCTGCTCGGTGACCCGGACCGGCCTGTCGTCCCATCTCACCAGGTGCGAGCCGACGGTCACGTACTCAGGTATGAGATCGTGCGTCCCGAAGCACCGAATTCCGACGACTTCCCGGTGTTCGGCAACGAGCAGGCTGGTCCGCCTGAGCGGCGCAGCCGGTACGAATTGCACCTGCCTTACACGATCGCGCTGTGGCTGGGGTGGGGCGGCGAGCGCGGGATGGTGTACTTCTTCGCCTCCCAGCCCGTCGCTTCCGGCCGCAGCGCCGGCTATGTCGTCATCGGCCGGAACTACAACCTGGACACCGGAGACCAGGTGATCCGGGAGTTCGAGGACACGATCTTCGGCCAGGACCAGGTCGTGGTGGAATCGCAGCGGCCCGATCGCGTGCCGTTTGACCTGGCCGCCGAGCTGCACCTGAAGTTCGACGCCGTGGCGGTCGCCTATCGCAAGGCGATGCGCGCCTACGGCCTGGCCTCGTCGTCGCCGTAGCTGTCGCGGGCATCGCCGCCCAGAAGCTGCGGCATTGCCCGGGATCGTCGTAGCCTTGTCACATCTGGCGATCGACCCGCTTGGCAAGCAACGGTCGTAGCGGAGGGTTCACATGAGCAGGGACCGGCGCGGAGATCCTGAGCTGCCGCCGGGTCCGGGCAGGGACCTGATCGACCTCTTCAGGCGGCTCCGCTTTGCCAGGCAGCTTTCTGGCGGCCAGCTCGCAGTCAAGACCGGCCTGTCCGCCGGGCACGTCAGCGATGTCCTGAACGGCTGGAAATCGCCGGGTCCCGACACCGCGATGAAGCTGGCCAGCGCCCTCGGCGGCACGGTCGAGGAGGTCAAGCTGGCCGGCAAGCTGGCCGAGGAGCTTGCCGAGCTGAACCGCTACCAGCGCAAGAAGGCGCGCACGGACCAGATCCGCACGGGCCAGATCCTCCCATCCAGGGGCGGATCAGGCGCCGAGCATGCCGCGGCGACGGCGAGCAATGCCTTCGCCGGCAGCCGGCCGGCCGCGCGCGTGCTGACCTCCAGCGAGGTCAGCCGCCATCGGGTGACCGGGCTTCCCGGCCAGCCCAGCCGCTATATCGGGACGGTCACCGGGGACATCCGCAGAGTCCGCTGCGCTGAGGTGTGGGTGAACCCGGAGAACACCGAGATGATGATGGCCCGCTTCAACGACTTCTCGGTGTCAAGCATCGTCCGGTATGAGGGTGCCACCAGGGACGAGTTCGGGCGGGTAACCGACGACCGGATCGCCGCTGAACTCGCGCGGAAGGTCGGTGATCGCCTCCCGGTGCGGCCCGCGACCGCGATCGTGACCGGGCCCGGCGAGCTCGCCCGCTACGGCGTCAGGAGCGTGGTGCACGTCGCGGCCGTTCACGGCGAGCCCGGCGCGGGGTTCAGGCAGATTCGCGAGGTCGGCCGCTGCGTTACGAACGTGATGACGGAAGTTGACAAGATCATCGCGGGACCGTCACTGAGGACAATCCTGTTCCCCCTGCTTGGCGCCGGACAAGGACAAGGCGAGCCCGAGGCGACGATGACCGCGCTGGCCGGGGCCGCCATCGACTACTTCGCGTCGGTTCCGTCCTCGGGCATCACCACCGTCTACTTCCTTGCCTACACAGACGCGGAGCTCAAGGCCTGCGAAAGGTCAATCTCCGCCAGTAAACGCTTGATCAAGGTGCTGGACGATTCTGCCTGTAGCTGACAGAGATAGGCTTGTCAATGGCTATCGCGTCAAGAGGTGCCAGCTAGCCAGGGGGATGACGACTTCATGACATTGAGCGATCGGGACGCCCCTACGCTGCGAATCGCCGCCGAGATCAGGACCCTGCGGAAGGGTCGCGGCATCTACTCTCGCGATCTGGATCAGCGAATAGGCCCCTACCTGCGCGACCTGAGCGGCAACTCGTCATCCGACCTGGCCGGCCTGCGGCAGGCCCTCGCTAGCGAGCTGACCGCCCGTGCCGCCGTGCTTCCCGACGACCTTCGCCTGGCAGCGCTCGTGAGCATCGGCTTGTGGGAGGAGACCAGGCAGCTAGCGCTCTTCGGCGACCGGGTCTCCTGGCTAGCCAAGCGTTCCGACCGGAACGACAGGACCCTCTTGCGCCGGATCGCGACCGCCGAGCAGTTGCTGGCCGAGGAGATCGCCAGCGAGCTCGGGCGCCGCGGCACGGCTTTGCCCGCGGCCGACGGCTGGTATCTCGATGAGTTCCGCACGGTGCTCAGGCTCGACACCGCGACCCCGGAGGCCCACGAACGGCGCCGCATCGTCGCAACCCGGACCGGCCTGCAGCACGTGCGGGCCTGGCTCGATCTGCCCGGGGACCGCGACCAGCCTCCGGCCGCCCTCGATGCCGAGGTCCTGTGCGGCGGCCGGCTGGTCCGCCGGTCCATTCCGGCGACGAACAGGCACGAGTTCGTGATCGAACTGCCCGCTCCGCTGCAGGCCGGCGAGAGACACGAATACGAGCTCATCTTGCGAGTGCCAGAGGGCTTGCCGATGCGCCCGCACTACATCTACACGCCCGAGTACCGGTGCAATGTCTTCGACCTGACGGTCCGCTTCGATCTGGCGCATCCCCCTGCCTGGATCAGGAGGGTCTCCGATGAAACCGTGCGCATGTTTGACAATGCCAGCCCCAACGGCGACCTGGAGAGCCTGAATCGGGCCGGCGAGGTTCACGTGCGGTTCGGTAACCCGTCCTTGTACCTCGGCTATGGCCTGCAGTGGCACCTCTGAGCGGGCAGCGGCCCGCGAGCGACTCCGGAGACCGCGCGAATGGCAATGGGTACCCGCGGCCGGTTATCCCCCCGGCCGGCCGCGGGTACCCAGTTCTCAGCTGACGGTTCTCGCTAGATCCGCCACGCCAGTAGTGAGATAGCAGTGATCACCAGGTAAATGACACCGTGCGGCTCCAAGGCGTGTCCGCCTCCTTTCCATCCCCGTGGTACCGGGCACCCGGTTGCGGCGCCCGGTTCCGTCTCGGTAATTGGCCTGCGGCCATGACAAGAGCTAAGCGCGGCAGTTGCCCGGATTTCCCTGGCAGCGAATCTGAGCGAAGATCGGCGGAAACGACGGGCGCGACCAGCTACTTCGCGGCATTGCGGGCGCTGGCCGACGGCCGCCAGGCGAACCCGGGCGAATCGGTTAGGCCGTGGTCGCCCCATGCCGCTCGGCGGGCGAGACCGGCGGGCATTCGGCCAGCAGCGCCCTGGCGTAGGCAGCGGCCACCAGCGCGGCGTATTTGCGCCAGGCGTGATCCGCATGCTGGTCGCCATAGTCACTGATGCCGCGAATCACGAACCACTCAAGGCCCGCCGAGAAGCCGGAATTCCCGACGCCTTTGCCCTCCATCTCGATCGCGAGCACATCGCGGGCGCCCGCCGCGATCTCAGCGCGCTTACGGGCGCTGCGCAGCGATCGATCGCCGCTCGCGATCACGCCGGCGTGTACCTTCGGCCAGCCGGGCCGGTGCCCCGTGAGCGCCGCGTCCGGGTGCGGCACCCGGGCATCGCCCTCGTCGGAGGAGTAGAGGACGTCCGTGCTGGCCGCTGGCCGGCCAAATGCCGGCATCTGCCGGGCTACGGCAGAGATCCATTCCTCCCAAGGGCGCTCGCCGGAGATCTCGCCGACCTCGAGCATCCTGGCCCGCCGTTCGAGTAGCGGCGAGGCGGCGGGAAAGGTCCGCCGTGGCACAGGACCGCTCGCCCGATCCGAGACGCTGTCGTACTCGACGAGGCCCCACCTGGCCACGACTATGTCGCCGAGCCGTACGTGCCGCGCCGGCTGCAGCCACATTGGGCACGCCTGCGGCGATCCCCACCATAAGCAGGCAGCGAACCGATTCAAAGCTCCTGATGAGATTGGCGCTGCCACTCGACGCGGCGTCGTTCCCGGTCTCGCCGAGTAAGGTCAGCACAACGGCGTGCGGGTGGCTCTTGTCCGTGCTCGGAATCGTGCCGGTCACGTAGTCGGCCCGGTCGGCAGTCAAATTCCGCCGTTGGGGGTGCTCGATCAGGGCCCGCACCGCGACGAACTCCTCGGGCAGCGCCGTGATAATGCCGAACGCGGGCCTGGCCGCGTCTGGCGGAGGCCCGGGCACCCGCGGCCCGGGCACCTGCTGCCCGGGTACCTGCTGCCCGGGTACCCGCGGCGCCAGTACCCGCTGCACGACGGCGATGACCCGGCCTGTAGCCCGGTCGGCGCCCGGGCCGAACAAGTCAGCAGGCTGGAGCGCGCTGAGCGTCCGCCCGCCGCCGATGTCACGGTCGGGGATCTCGCAGTCATCAAGGCGCACCGGAATGAACCACGGCTGATGCGGCTGCCGTTTACGCAACTCCTCGATCGCGAGGGTGAGCTCCTCATTCTGCAAACTCACCGGGCGAGCCACGCTCGAGCTTGAGAAACAGGCTATGAAAACAAGCGCGTTGCTGGTGATCGCCTGCCTGATCTCGGCTCGCCAGTCCTCGCCGGGCCACAAGTCGGCGGTGTCGCGCCAGACGCGAATGCCCGCGTCCTTAAGCCTTTCCTCCAGGACGTCGACAGCGGCCGAGTCTTCTCGCACATAAGAAAGAAAGGCGAGTCCATCCGCACTGCCGCCCCCGCTCACGGAACCTAAGCCTACGAGACAGCCGGCCAGGAATGGAACGGCCCGCCCGCGCGAGCTCGCGGGCGGCCTGACAGGGCGCGGCGGCCCCGGCGGAGGCCAGCCGCGACCGCCCGAAGTTTGATCACAGCCGGTTCGAGCAGGGACTACGTGGGTAGTGCAAGGCGCATTGCCTAGTCCTGCAGTGAGGAGTTAGCCAGCCATGCTCACGCTAACCGACAACGCCGTCTCGGCGATCCGCACGCTGACGTCGCAGCAGGAACCACAGGAGCCTGCCGGACCCGACTCGGGCCTGCGCATCATGGCCCAGGGCGAGGAAGCGACGTCCTTCCAGCTCGCCCTGACCGAGGGTCCCATCGCCGGTGACCAGGTAGTCGAAGAGGGCGGAGTCCGCGTCTTCGTCGATCCCGCCGCAGCGGCGGTACTCGATGACAAGGCGCTCGACGCGCAACTCAACCAGCAGGGCGACCTCGCCTTCCGCATCTTCGACCGGCCCGAGTAAACCTCGAGCCCGGCGCGCCAGGCGCGCCGGGTGCGCGCCGGGCTCGGCCGGGAAGGCCAGTCGAGCCCGGCGAAGAGCGGGCGCTCGGTCCCGCGGCCAGGCAGCCAGCTAGCGACGGCGGACGCCGCCGTGCACCGGCTGGTAGCCGCCGAAGGCCGTCTCGAGCACCCCCTCGCCGGCGGTCAGCGCGGGCAGTTGCGATTGCAAGCCGTGCACCTGCGCCGACGCGCAGCATCGCCGTGATCACCGCCAGGTCATCGCGCACCTGCGGCGCGTCCACCTCAGCGCCGAGACTGGCCAGGACGGCCAGCACAGCGCCCATCCGGGCGCCAGGCACCTCGATTCGCAGGCTGCGTCATCGGCTCGCAGACGATCGTGCCCGCCGGCCGAGCGCGTCCATCAAGACGAGTGGCGTCAGCTTGCGGAAGTCGGCGGACGATGTCTTCGGCGTCGCAAGCACCTGCTTCTTCGGCCCGTCACCGACGTAGTAGCCGCATTCATGCATCGTCACGAGACAGTCGGTGACCTGCCATCCGTGCGGCCCGGTTTCGAGCGAGTGCCGGACGTACCTGGTCATCGCATCGGAAAAGGCACCCGCTGTCTTGTAGATGTAGAGCGGGATGGCGCGAGGATCGAGGTCGAGCCGGAACTCGATGCCCGACCCGGCCGGAGCGGGCTCGATGCGCAGGCCGACCGTAGCGGAATACGGATGGGCGTCCGCCTGCAGCACTTCCAGCGCCCGCGCACAGCGGGCCGGCCGCTCGACATAGATCATCGTCGTCTCGCGGAAGGTGACGGCAAGGCCGAAGTCATCGGCGAGGGTGGACGCGATGACCTCCTTCTGCACCTCGCCGTAGAGCGAGACGAAGATCTCCTGGCGCTCGTCGTCCTGGCGCACGTTGATAAGCGGGTCCTGCTCGGCGATCTGGCCGAGCGCGACCCGAAGCCGCTGCTTGTCAGCGGCGTCCACCGGCACCACGACCGACTCCAGCGTCGGCGGCGGGAACTGGGCGCGAGCGCCCGCCCGCGCCAGGTCCCCGATCCGGTCGCCGATTCGCGCCTCGGCGAGGCCCCAGAACTTGCCGATCTGGCCCGCGCTGACCGACGGGCGCCGCACGGCTGATCCGCTCTCGAAGACGGCCAGGTTGGTCACCTTGCCGTCCAGGCCGGCTCCGTACGACAGCCGGTCCCGCATCCTGACCGTCCCGCCGAACATCGCCGCGTAGGCGATCTTCTCGGCGCCGCTCCCCCGCTCGATTTTGAAAATAACGCCAGCCGCTGGTCCGTCGGCATCACCGGCCACCGCGGGCAGCAACTCGGCGATGCCAGCCATCAGCGGCTCGATCCCTGCCCCAGTGATCGCCGAGCCGACGAAAACCGGGTAAACCAGGCCGCGCGCAGTCTGGGCCGCGAGTTCGCTCCTGAGCCGCTCGCCTGAGATTCCGGCCGCATCGTTCACATATGCGACGAGCAAGCTCTCGTCATGGTCGGCAAGCACTTCGAGCAACCCGGCCCTGAAGGAGGCATCGCCAGGCACCGAGACCCTGGCCCCAGGCGTTCCGAGCCCGTCCGCGCGGGCCATCGGCACGATCGCCAGCTTCAGCCGCCGTGAGATCTCCCGCAGCACCTGGTCAGGGCGCGCACCGGGCCGGTCGATCTTGTTGACGAACAGCAGCGCCGGAATCCGCAGGCGCCGCAGCGAGCGCATCAGGATCTGGGTCTGCGGCTGCACGCCTTCTACGGCGGAGATCACCAGGACCGCTCCGTCGAGAACACTGAGCGCCCGGTCCACCTCGGCGATGAAGTCCGGGTGACCGGGCGTATCAATCAGATTGACCGTGATCTCGCCAATCGGGAACGACGCGACGGCCGACTTGATCGTGATGCCGCGCTGCCGTTCAAGCGCGAGCGAGTCGGTCAGGGTGGTACCGGCATCGACGCTGCCGAGCCGGTCGATGACACCGGCGGCGTAGAGCAGCCGCTCGGTCAGCGTGGTCTTACCCGCGTCTACATGCGCCAGGATCCCCAAGTTGAGCGTTCTTCGCGTCACTCGCCATACCCTTCGAATAGGTCATAAAAGACACCTCGACGGACATGACGGCGTGCCCCATGAACCCTCCCTTGACGATGGCGGATGTACGCTACGGCGACTGTAACCGGGCCAGGCGCCCGCCACGACTTTTTTGGAGGTGACGAGTATCCATGCACGGCTATGACGCACAGCTCGCCAGCGAGATCGAGCGGCGGTGGCAGAGCCGGTGGGAGCAGGAGGGAACCTTCGACGCGCCCAACCCGGCAGGGCCGCTCGCGGCGGGGTTCGACCGGATGGCCGGCCATCCCAAGTGCTACGTGCTTGACATGTTCCCCTACCCGAGCGGCACTGGCCTCCACGTGGGGCATCCGCTTGGCTACATCGGCACCGACGCCTACGCCAGGTTCCTGCGGATGACCGGGCACAATGTGCTGCATCCGTTCGGCTACGACGCGTTCGGCCTGCCGGCCGAGCAGTACGCGATCGACACCGGCCAGCATCCGTCGGTCACGACCAGGCACAACATCGACAACATGCGCCGCCAGCTGCGCAGGCTGGGCCTCGGCCACGACACCAGGCGCGAGATCATGACCAGCGATCCGGCCTTTTACCGCTGGACGCAGTGGATCTTCCTGCGGATCTTCAACAGCTGGTTCGACGAGGACGCGAATCGCGCCAGGCCGGTCGCCGACCTCACTGCCCAGTTCGAGTCGGGTACGCGCGCCACGCCCGATGGCCGGGCCTGGAGCGAGCTGACCGAAGCCGACCAGCGCCGGGTCATCGACGATCACCGCCTGGCCTACATCTCGACCGAGCTGGTCAACTGGTGCCCGGGCCTCGGCACGGTGCTGGCCAACGAGGAGGTCACCGCCGACGGCCGCAGCGACATCGGCAACTACCCCGTGTACCGGCGGCCGCTGCGGCAGTGGGTGCTGCGTATCACCGCGTTCGCCGAACGGCTCATCGACGACCTTGACCTGCTGGACTGGCCGGAGTCGATCAAGCAGATGCAGCGCAACTGGATCGGCCGGAGCGAGGGCGCCAGGATCGAACTGGCAGTCGCGGGCCGCGATGACGTGGCCATCGAAGTGTTCACGACCAGGCCAGACACGCTGCCCGGGGCCACGTTCGTGGTGCTCGCGCCCGAGCATCCGCTGGTCGACGAGCTGACGACGGCACGCCACCGCGACGCGGTCAGGGCTTACCGTGGCGAGGCAGAGCGGCAGACCGACCGCCAGCGCGGGGCTGAGGCCGAGGCCGCCGACAAGACCGGCGTGCATACCGGCAGCAGCGCGGTCAACCCGGTGACCGGCGCGAAGATCCCGGTCCTCATCGCCGACTACGTGCTGATGGGGTACGGAACCGGCGCCATCATGGCCGTTCCCGCGCACGACCAGCGCGACCTGGAATTCGCGCGCCGGCACCGGCTTGACCTGACCGGAGCACCTGAGCAATCGGCCGAGTGGCTCGCCGACGGCATCAATGCCGCCATCGAATGGCTGGAGAAGACCGGCCACGGACGGCGGTCAAGGACGTACCGCCTGCGCGACTGGCTGTTCTCGCGGCAACGGTACTGGGGCGAGCCATTCCCCATCGTGTATGACGAGCTGGGGTTGCCCATCGGCCTCCCCGACGACGCCCTGCCCGTGCTGCTGCCCGAGATGACCGACTTCCAGCCGGCCGCTCAGGACGACGAGACCAGCGACCCTGTCCCGCCGCTCGCCAGGGCGGCGGAGTGGGCAACGGCCACGCTCGACCTCGGCGACGGCCCCAGGACGTACCGGCGGGAGCTGAACACGATGCCGCAGTGGGCCGGCTCGTGCTGGTATTTCCTGCGCTACCTGGACCCGGCCAACGACGAGGCCTTCGCCGATCCTGCGGTCGAGCGGTACTGGATGGCCGCGAGCGAGGCCGCCTTCCCGGGCGATGGCGGGGTAGATCTCTACGTCGGCGGCGTCGAGCATGCGGTCTTGCACCTGCTCTACGCGAGGTTCTGGCACAAGGTGCTCTACGACCTGGGCCACGTGTCGACGCGGGAGCCCTTCAGGCGGCTGTTCAACCAGGGTTACATCCTGGCCGACGCCTTCACCGATGCCCGCGGCAGGTACGTGCCCGCGGCCGAGGTCGTGGCCGGCGACGGCCAGGCGACGTACCAGGGCAAGCCGGTCACCAGGCGGGCCGGCAAGATGGGCAAGAGCCTGAAGAACAGCGTCAACCCAGACGACATCTATGACCAGTACGGCGCCGACACGCTCCGTCTGTACGAGATGGCGATGGGCCCGCTCGACACAGACCGGCCCTGGCGCACGAACGACATGGTCGGGGTCTACCGCTTCCTGCAGCGGCTGTGGCGCAGCATCATCGATGAGGAGACCGGCCAGCCGCGAGTAGCTGACCTGCCGCTGGACGACGAAACCCAGCGCAGGCTGCACCAGGTCATCAAGGTGGTCAGCGAGGACTTCGGCGCGCTGCGGTTCAACACGGCGATCGCGCGGCTGTTCGAGCTGGTCACCCTCGCCACGAAGGTCGCGGGCCGGACGGGACCGCTGCCGCGCGCACTGGCCGAGCCCATGGTGCTGCTGGTGGCTCCGCTCGCGCCGCACGTCGCTGAGGAACTGTGGCAGCGCCTGGGCCACGGGCGCTCGCTGGCGTACGAGCCATTCCCTGTCGCTGATCCGGCGCTCGCCGCCGAGCCGACCGCGACGATCCCCGTGCAGGTGAACGGCAGGACGAGATTCACGATCGACATCTCGGCCGGGGCCGGGACGGAGGAGATCGAGCGCGTCCTGACCGGTCACCCGGCCTTCGCGCAGCTCGCTAAGGACCTGGTCATCGAGCGGCTGATCATCGTCCCTGGCCGGATCGCCAGCATCGTCGGCAAGCCAGTCAGCCCCTAGGCTCAACCTGATCTCGAAGCGCGTCGTCTAGGGGATGACGACGACAGTCAGGGGATCACGTGGACAAGAAGCAGGCCCGCGCTTTCGAGGGCTTTGTCGCCGAGTCCGGTGACAAGCTGCTCCGGATCGCGACGCTGCTGACCAGCGATCCGCATCTCGCCGAAGATGTGTATTCCGAGACGCTGCAGCGACTCGCGGCGCGCTGGTCGCGGATCGGGAATCCGATGGCGTTCTGCCGCCGTGTCATGAACAACATCGTGATCGACCAGGCGCGGGCCAGGCGCCGGCGACCGCCGGAAATAGGGTTCTTCGCCATGGGCGACACCACCGATCCGCGGGCTGGCGACCGGCTAGCGGCCGTCGAACTGCGGCCAGCGCTTCTCTGCGCGCTCGCGACGCTGACGGCTCAGCAGCGTGCCATCGTCGTGCTGCGCTACTTCGATGACCGCAGCGAGGCCGAAGTGGCCGAGTTGCTCGGCGTGAGTGCCGGGACGGTCAAGAGCACCGCCTCACGCGCCGTGGCCCAACTGCGAGCCCAGCCGGCCATCGCCGCCCTCTTTTCCTCCAGCGACACCCATTAAAGGGAGAATCAGTCGTGCCAGCACTAGACGAAGACATCCTGAGCGACCTGATGCACCGGGCTACCACCGACCTGCACGCCCAGCCGGCCGTTGCCGCCGGGATCGCCGCTCACCGTCGCCGCACAACGTTCCGTATCCGCGCGCTCGGCGTCTCAGCGGCGGGAGTGGCGGCCGCGACCGCGATCGGCCTCGCGGCTACCGCCGCGACCTCGGGAGGCACGGCGGGCACGGCGCACCGGCCGGTCGCCCTGCCCAAGCTGAAGCTCACCGCCGCGCAGCGAGAGCTCAATCACCTGAGCCTGACCGCGGCCATGACCAGGGCCGACGGGCTAGGCGGCCGGTATGTGGTGATGGCCGAACTGCAAGGCAAGGACAAGCGGACCACGATCATCGACGGCAAGACCGGCGACGTGTGGACCTTCCAGTCCGGCGCCGGCATCCCGGATACGCTGCCGGTCTACCGGCACGGATCGCCGACCGAGGCCGAGGTCGCCGCGTACCCGACCGACCTCGCCGGGCTGCGTGCCCTGCTGGCGCGCCAGGCCAGGCATGACCTGGCGGTCGGGATCAAGGACGAGCTGGCCGCGATCAAGATCAAGGACCCCGGGAACTACCGGCAGGTCAAGCGCACGATGCTGGCGTCGGTGCCGAAGGAGACCCGTAATGACCTGGTGTTCTCGCAGGCGGCCTACCTGCTGTGGAACCCGCTGGTCACCCCCACCCTGAGGTCCGCGCTGTTCAAGGTGCTCGCCGCCACGCCGGGCGTGGTGGTCAGCACCCAGGCCAGGGACAACATCGGCCGGCCCGCAGTCGAGATCAGCCGGTTCGACAAGGCCGCCAACTACACCCAGGCGATCTTCGAGTCGCCGGACGCGTCCCGGGTGCTGGAGACGGACTCGATCCACCCGGCCACGCCTGCGAAGGACGGCCTGCCGGCCGATGCCGCCTACGACCTGCCCGACACCTATCTGTCGATCACCAGGACGGACACCCGGCCAGCCAAGGACCCGTACCGTAAGTAGCGCCATCCAACGAGCGGGAGGAGCGGCCATGCCTACCGTGCCGACGACAGCCGGCGATACCAACGTCGATGATCTGGGCGTCGTCTTGATGCACGAGCACGTGTTCATCCGCACGGAGCAGTTGCACTGGGGCTGGCCCGGCTTCGGCGGCTGGGACACCGAGACCGAGGTCGCGAAGGCCCGCGAGCACCTGCGCGGGCTCGCCCAGCTTGGCGTCGGCTCGATCCTCGACATGACCATTCCCGGCCTCGGCCGCGACCCGGCCCTGGTCGCCAGGGCGGTGGAGGGCACCGGCCTGCGAGTGCTGTTCGCGACGGGTTACTACACCTATGACCACCTGCCGTTCCCGTTCCATTTCCGCGGCCCGGGCAAGGTGCTCGACGGCGATGACCGGCTGATCGAGTCGCTGTTCGAGCGCGACCTCACCGAGGGCATCGGCGACTCCGGCTTCCGCGCCGCCGTGCTCAAGGTCGTCACCGACGAGCAGGGGATGACCGACGACGTGCGACGGCTTGCCCTGGCCGTAGCTCACGTCCACGCCAGGACCGGTACCCCGATCTGCACCCACGCGCACGCGCCTAGTAAACGAGGCCTGGACCAGCAGCAACTGCTTTCATCCAATGGGGTTGACCTTGGCCGGGTCATGATCGGCCGCTCGAACGAGAGCACCGACCTCGGCTACCTCGAAGAGGTCATCGGCAACGGGTCGTACCTGGGCTGGGACCGCTGCGGCCTGCAGGTGACCGTGCCGCTTGACGCGCAACTGGACATGCTGGCCAGCCTGTGCGAGCGCGGATACGCCGACCGCGTCATGCTGTCTCATGACAAGTCGTCGTTCATGGACTGGTTCACGGCGGCGGAGAGCGACTTCGGGCTGCCTGACTGGCAGTACACCTATATCCATACCGGCGTGCTGCCCGGGCTGCGGGAGCGCGGCGTCACCGATGACCAGCTCAACCAGATGCTGGTCCGCAATCCCCGGGCGTTCTTCGGGGGCTAGGCGCCGGCCCACGACCGCCCGGTGCGCTGCTCACCAGGCGGTCGGCGGCTTCGTCACCGGCGGGCGGCTGACCGCCCGCGAGGGAGCAGGTCTTCGCCGGGGAATGCCGTCGCGAGCCTGGCCAAGGTCAGCGCCGCGAGCAGCAAGCCGAAGTCACGCAGCGCTATATCGTAGTAACCCCCGATGCTGACCAGGTTGACGATGATCCCGAGCAGCCACGCGGCGACCAGGTACCCGCCGAACCGCGGTATAACCAGCACTGAGAGCCCGGCCACGATCTCGATGACGCCCACGCCGTACATGGCCTGGTGAGCGGTGCCGGGGATGATGTTGTTGACCCAGGGCGCCAGGTATTTGTCCCAGTTGGTCAGCAGGTCAGCGAACTTGTCGGCGCCGAAGATGATCGGCGCCACGGTGAACCCGATCCGCAGCAGCCAGAACGCCTGATACGTCGGGTCTGACCTCAGCCGGTCCCGCTTGGACCGCGTCCTGGTCACAGGTATCGAAGCCGCACTCACGCTCATCGCCCTACCGTCCTTTCTAACGGATATTGTCATTGACGTTAGAACCTGGGCCTTCTAACGTCAAGACTTTTTCTCGTTAGAAAAAGGGGAGGTCAGGCTGTGCCGGCCGGGCGCTTGCCCGCCGGGCCGGCACGGGCCTAAGGTTCCGTAGTAATCACGATCGCGGGCGTGATCACGGAACATCGCACCTGCCCCGACCTGCGTAAATCTCCGTGATCACGCCCCGGACCGTGATCACGGAGACGGTGCGCGGATCGACACCTAAGATCCAACATGGATTGCGTGATCCATGCGCGCCGTGGCGGGGGCGGGGCTACCAGGCTCGGGCTAGGAGGCCTAGGAGGGTGACCAGTGTTGCGGAATCCCAGATCTGGCCGTTTTTGACGCGTTCGAGAACCGCGTCGAGCGCGACCCACTCCTGCGCGTCGCAGGCCGGCCCGGCGTCTTGGACGCGCTCTGGGTCCCGGCCGACGAAGAGCAGCCGTTCGCCGTCGACCGAATGCGGAGCCGACTGGAAGGACTGCACAGGCGTGAGCCGGGCGGCCCGGTAGCCGGTGAGTTCGCTGAGCTCCCGGATTATCGTGTCGCGCGGGTCTTCACCGTCGTCGACGACGCTGCCCGGCAGTTCCCAGCCCGAGCGATCCTGGATGAGCCGCCGGCGCCGCAGCAAGAGCACCCGGTCATCGGCGTCTATTAGCGCGACCGAGGCGGTACGGAGCACGCGGACCGAGTCCCACCAGATCCGGTCGCCGTCCGGCAGATCGAGGTCAAGCTGAGTCAATCGCAGCTCAGGCCCTTCATAGATGATCCGCTCGGTACCGATCAGCAATGGGCCAGAAGTGCCATCTGAGTTGTCGCTCACGACTACGACGTTAATCTCTCGGCGGCAATCAAGGGACAGGACAGTTTCGAACAATTAGTGAGAGTGCGTGCCAGCTCTCCTGACGACCCTGCGCATGCCCGCATCCGCGTCGGTGCCGAACGGGTTGTCCTTGACCAGGTAGGTCCACGTGGCCGTGGGCCGCTTCAGCCCGGCGGCCTCGAGGTCGATGCCCGATTCGCCGTGATCTCGGCGCTTTCGGAACGTCGTCGGCCGACGTGCTCCTCGATCCGAAGCGAACATGTTCGTGAACAGCTTGACGGCCTCGGCATGGAATTCGGCCAGCGGATCGAGTGCCATGATGAACGGGTTCGGTCCGTGCCCCAGCGCACGCAGGTGAATGCCCTCGCGGACATTCGCCAGCACGGCCAGGTGGTCGGCCCAGGCCCGATCAAGGTGGTGAAGCACGATTTGCCGCGCAATGCTTTCAAGCAAATCGGCATTTATATTTTCGTTTTCTGAAAGCTCGTTGTACCTTTCCTCGCATCGCGTCGAGAGCGCGACGATCGCGGCGTCGGTCGTCGAGGACCCGCTCACGGTGCTCGAGGAGGATGCGGCGCTGTTCTTCGATCAGCTTGTTGTAGCGCCAGGTGTTGCGATGCAGGTCAGTGTTGGAACCCTCGGCCACCCGCTGCGCATGGCCCACCGTCCAGGCCGCCTTCGCGTCGCTGAGGAGGCCGTCTTCGGCCACCTCGCGCGGCACGACAATGTCCGGAGCGTGCTGGGTTATCAGTTCGTCTTCTATGCTCACGAAGAAAACCGACGTGCCTGGGTCGCCTTGGCGGCCGGCCCGCCCGCGGAGCTGGTCATCCAGCCGCGGACTCCAGTGCCGGCCGGTGCCGATAACGTAAAGCCCGCCCAGCTCGACGATCTCGTCGCGGTCGCCCTCGGAGCCGCCGAGGCGGATGTCCGTGCCTCGCGCCCGGCCATCTGCGTCGAGACGGTGATCGTGCCGTTGGTGCCGGCTTCGGCGATGATCGCCGCTTCCTCGGAGTCGTTCTTGGCGTTGAGCACGGTCGCGGAGAGGCCAGCGGCGGCGAGTCGGCTCGGCGAGCCGTTCTGACTCGGCGACATCGAGCGTGCCGATCAGGACCGGCCGTCCGGTCTCGTGCGCCTCGACGATCTCGGCGATGACCGCGGTTTCCTTCTCCTTGAGCGTCGCGTACAGCCGGTCGGGTTCGTCCTCGCGCACGCAGTCCAGGTTGGAAGGGACGACCGCGATCTCCAGGTTGTAGAACTCGCGCAGCTGCTCGCCGACCGGGACGGCGGTCGCGGTCATGCCGCAGACCTGCGGGTAGCGGCGGACCAGCGACTCGACCGTGATGGTGTCCAGGATCTCGCCGCTCGCGCTGGTGGGAACGCCTTCCTTCGCCTCGACGGCGGCCTGGAGCCCGTCGGGCCAGCGCTGCAGCAGCGCGACCCGGCCGCGGGAGGTGTTGATCAGCTCGATCCGGCCGTCGCGGACGATGTAGTCGATGTCGCGGTGCAACAGTGCGTGCGCGTGCAGCGCCACGTTCAGCTGGTCAGGATGTCGAGCTGATCGCCGTCGTAGAGATCGATGTCACCGAGCGCCTGCTCGGCGGCGCGGGTGCCCGCGTGGTCAGGTTGACGTTGCGGCCGTCGTGGTCGACCTCGAAGTGCGTGCCCGGCCGCAGCTCCGCGACGAGCTCGGCCATCTGCTTGTCGGCCTCGTCGACCTCGATGCTCCGGCCAGCACGATCGGCACCCTGGCCTCGTCGATCAGCACCGAGTCGGCCTCGTCGATCAGCAGCACGTCGGGGTCCGGCATGACCGCCTCCGCCTTCGCCGCGCAGCCGGTCCCGCAGCAGGTCGAAGCCGATCTCGCTGACCGGGGCGTAGGTCACCTCGGCGGCGTAGGCCTCGCGGCGTTCTTCCGTGGTCGAAGTCTGGCCAACGTGGCCGACACTGACGCCGACCAGGTCATAGACCGGGCGCATCCAGTCGGCGTCCCGCTTGGCCAGATAGTCGTTGACCGACATCACGTGCACCTTGTGGCCCCGGGCGGCGTAGCCGATGGCGGCCAGTGCGCCGGCTGAGCGTCTTGCCCTCGCCGGTGGCCATCTCGGCCACGTGGCCGGACAGCATGGCCAGCGTGCCGAGCACCTGGACGTCGTAGGGCCGCTCGCCGATGGCCCTGAAGGCCGCCTCGCGCAGCACGGCCATGCGCTCAGCCTGGTCTTTCGCATCAGTCAACAGACCTGCCAGCTTCTCAGCTGGCAGGGCGCGCAAGGTATCCTCGCGCGCGGCGATCGCTGGCAGCAAGCGCTGGAATCTGGATAGGTCAGCCGTTCCCGGCTTCTGCAGAAATCGGCGCACGCGCTGGCCGATCGCGCTCATAGGCGGCATCCCTGCGGCAGGTAGGTCGGCGTCACATGTGCTCCAACTCATCCTACCAACGCCTCGTTCCCATCACGGACCGCGTGGTGCGACAGGCTTACGGGCACTGGTGCCCCGCGAACTCAGCCGTACACTTGGGTGAAATGTATATGAATGACGCGCAGAAAGGCTGGCTAGCGTCAATGGAAGTCGATCCCGCCTGGCATGAAACTTACTTCGGAAACGAATGGCTGCGGGCGGCGCTGCATTTCGAGGACGTATCCGTAGAAGGCGAGACGGATTTCATCGAGAACGCGTTGTCGCTCACGCCAGGAATGCACGTACTGGACCTGCCGTGCGGCCATGGCAGGCACTCGATCGAGTTGGCAAGACGCAGCATTCAGGGTGACCGGCGTCGACCTCATGCCGGGGTCGGTTCGGCTTGCGGAAGATGCTGCTCAGGGCCGGATTTTCGACTTTAAGCCACGCTTCTTGACCGGGGATATGCGCACCTTCGTAAACCATGACCCGGTCGACGCGGTCATTATGATGCAGACCTCGTTTGGTTTCATGGAAACCGAAGATCAGGACAGGGCAATATTGCGCAATATCCGCCAGTCAATTGCGCCCGGGGGCAAACTGATGATTGACGTGGTCAGCCTTTTCCGACTCGCCCGCACCATGGCAGTACCCCGACGCTGGGAACGCCTCGACGACGGCGCCATCCATCTTGAGGAGCGAGCCTACGACTTTCGCACTGGACGGCGCATTACCACGATCGAGCTATTCACGCCCGACGGTCAGCACTTCAAGATGTCGATGTCGATCCGCATCTACACGCTGCCCGAACTGTGCGGCATGCTGCGCGGCAGCGGATTCAGGATCATCGACGCTTACGGCGGATACGACGGACGATCAGTGAGTTTCGACGCGAAGCGGACAATCGTCGTAGCCCAGCGAGCCGACTAGCCGACGCAGGCCCAGCGATGCCACAACGGCGGCGCTACCGCGCCAGCAAAGTCGCAACGCGGGGCCTCGCGAGGCCAGAGATACCCCGATGGGCGCTGCCGGGTTCCGGGAGGATCCTCGTCCGAGGGTCCTCCGTCTTGCGGCGGTCCGCCGAGACTCCCGGAAGCGCCCGGTGCCCGTTATTTACAGGATGATTCGCCTTTGTTAGAGTGCTAGAAAGTAATCTACCTTTGACCGATGCTGGCGGAGAACCGGTGCCTGAGAATGCGCGACAAATTTCCGTGTATGACAGCATCGCTCAAATTGATCGAAGCGAATGGTCGGCCGTCCTTACGGCAGCCAACGCCCCGGTCTTTTATGATTACGCATTCATCCGGGCCTATGAGCGCGTTCCGCTTCAGCAGACCGACGCCTTCCTTTATCTGACCTTTGGCGATCCGCCCGTCGCGGTGCTGCCCGCCTACCTGCAAAGCACGGACGATCCGCTCGGATACTTCTCTGGCCTGGGGTTGCCTGAGCGGGTGCCAGGCGACCGGATCCTGATGACCCATGTCGCGCACTGCTACGACACGTTTATTCCGGCGCGGCCGGGCGGCCTTACTCAGCAACTGGCTGACGAAGTCTGCGCGGCGCTCAGCGACCTCGCAAGACAGGCCGGGGTGAAATGGTTCGCTTTCCTCAACGTTGATGGCGGGGGAGCTACGGCCGCCTTCCTGACGGCTGCCGGGCTCATGAAGTTCGCGATGAATACTCGTTTCAATAAGGATCTTTCAGCCTATCCGAGCGCTGAACACTATGTCGCCGACATTCCCAGCAGTAAAGCAAGGCGCAAATTCCGCACCAGCTTGCATCAGGCGCGGCGCGCGGGCATGACCGTGTCCGTCCCAGACGCTGCCAGCGGAGCGGCGGACGCGGTGGCCATGTGCCAGCGCACGACCGCGCGGCACGGCACTACCGCCTACTACCCCGATCAGTTCAGCGAGTTCGTCGCGCTGGCCGGCGACGTGGTCAATATCACCGAAGTCAGGATCGGCGGCAGGCTGGCATCAGCCACGATCAGCCTCTACGACCCGACGCGTTTCCATCTGTGGGCAGGCGGAGTCGACTACGAGGTCACCGAGCGGATCGACAGTTCCTTCCCGTTGATGCTGCGGCCGGCGATCGACGAGACGATTCGCACCCAGCGGCCGGTACTCGAGGCAGGCCGGGGCAACGCCACGGCCAAGCTCAGGTTCCGGCTCGAGCCGGTCTCGCTATTCGCGTTCATCGGCCGGGCTTAGCCGCTCCCAGAACGGCGACGGCGGCGGGCCGATGAGCGGGTCACTGCCCGTCCGTAGCCGGTCTACGAAGTGGATCGCCGCCGCTATGCGGTCCCACCTCGGCAATGCGGCGGCGTCTTCCAGTTCCGCTACGACGGCGAGCGCCTGATCCGGCGGAGTATGGCCGGTCTCGATGGCTTCGAGCGCGACGGGCGACAGTCCCATGGGGTCGCCCGGCCAGCCTGGCGCGAAGCCGTTTCAGGGCGGCCTCGGTATCCAGGTCATGCGGCGGGATCAGGTCATAGCGCGAGGTCATCAGGGCGGTGGCCATCTGCGCGGCCTGGTCGAACCGCTCGGCTGTCCACTGCCTGGCCGCGAGCAGCGTGGCGAAGATTTCACGCTGCCGGGGCGATGGGCACAGCACGGCGAGCTCGCGGATGACGTCGGCGGGTTCATCGGGGGTGTGCACGAAGCCGATCAGCAGCGCGGGGCGTCCCAGCAAGTCGCGAAGGCTGTCACCGCCGCCGGGATCGGCTGAGGAGCCCTTGCTCCTCGCGAGCAGCTCAGCAGCGCTCGGCTGGCCGTCGGCCAGGCCGTGGTCGAGCCCGACCAGGAAGAGCTCGTCTTGCGACACCATCAGCTCGTGGGCCCTGATGTGCGCGATCGGGACGGCATTGAACTGATAGCGCCACAGGCACCGCACCTCGTGCCTGCCTATCCGCGCCGGCCACGCGCCAACAACCCGGAATCCGCGCCCGGCCAGGAAGCCCAGGATCGGCGCGACCCGGCGCCCGACGATCGCTTCGGGCTTGACCAGGAGGAAGGTCAGGTGACGCAGGTCGGCTTCAAGGCTTTTGGCGCGGCCAGGCCGCGGCAGCGGCGGCCCGCAGCGAGGCCAGGCCTTCCCAGAAATAGCAGTCCTCGCGGTAGTACTCCAGCTTGCGCTCGTCGCGCGACAGCCAGGTGTCGCCCAGCTCGACCGTGGTCACGCCCCATCCCTTCCCGGCAACACTGCCTTCCCGGCAACACTGTCTTCCCGGCGCGGCTAGCCGGCTGACCAGACCGCCAGAGGCACGAGTACCTCATCCGCTGTCATCGAGCCGTGCTCGTAGGCAGTGGTGACGTCGGGCACCGGGAAGTCCTCGCCTCTGGCAAGCAGCACGATCTCGCCAAGCCTGCGCTGGCCGATCGAGCCATCCTTCACCAGGCCCCACCTGGCCAGCTCGGCATGGCCGGTCACCACGGCATCGGGCAGTTCGGCGGCCAGCCGCGCGGCCAGCCGTTCCTCGTGCCGCGGCCGCGGGTAGATCCAGCGGGTCCGGCCCGCGCCCCCGGCCGGAAGCCGGCACCAGCGCTCGCTTGTCGCGTCTTCCCAGGCCGCCAGCGTCTCGCGGCCCGGGCGGCTGGCGGTCAGGCCGTGGTCACTGAAGATCAGCACGGCGGTGCCGTTGTCACGAAGCCGCCCGGCGAGCCGGTCGAGCTCGACTGCCGCCGCCTGCAGCGCCGAGTCGAAACCATGCCGGTGATGATGGGTATCGAGGTCCAGGTACCCCCAGGTCAGACCGCCCGGCCTCGCCGCCACCGCAGACGTGAGCTGGTCGGCGAACGCGGCTACCCTGGCCGACGGGTCGTCGTCAGGCCGCAGCGCCGCGACCACGTGCCCGGCGCCCTGCAGGAGCCTGCCCCGCACGTCGTCATGCAGGGCAGCCAGTTCATTGGGCAGGGCCGTCGATGGCACGCCGCGTGCGGACAGCGCGTCGAAGACGGTCGCTAGCCTGGGCGTGCTCGTAGGCCGGGCCGGCGCATCCGGTCCGTCACTGGCGAGCACCGCATCGGCTGGCACTGTGGGTGCCGTGAGCTGGCCGTCGTGGCAGTTCACCGTGTGGCGGCCGTCCTCGTGCAGGTACTGGACCCCGATGAAACCGTGGCTGTCGGTGGGCTCGCCAGTGACCGAGGTGAGCAGGCAGGCGATCGTGGTGGTCGGGAATTCGCTGGTGAGCGGCCTGAGCGAGTCCGGCTTCAGTACCGCGGCCGCCCGTGAGTAGCCGAGACCGTCGACGGCGATCACCGCGAGCTCGCGCCGGGGGCCGAGGCCGACCGGGCCAGTGCCGTCATAACTCCCGATGATCGCGGCAGCGATGGCGCTGAGGTTGTGCTCGGGATGGCGCCGGTAGAGGCCGGCCACGGGAAGTTGGGCCTGGGCGAGCAGCTCGGTTTCCGGAGCGGCGGGTCCGGCGGATGTCATGGCAGCTCCCTCTCGCGGGTCCAGCCGGCCTGGCACAGCAGGTCGAGGAACGACCCCGCGAAACTAACAGGCATCGTCAGTTCGCTGCTCAGCGCGGCCCACCAGGCCACTTCGTCCCGGTCGCGCCGACCGTCTACCCCGCGCATCAGCGCGATCGCGCGGGCGTAGTTGCCGCCCCGGTCAGCGGCGAGCCTGTCGTCGAGCCAGTCCCTGTCCGCCGGCCGGGCCGCGACGGCCAGGGCGCGCAGGTTCACGGGGCCTTCCCAGGCCCGTTCCAGCACCGGCCCCCGCACCGGCCGTCCGTTGTCGCGCCCGGCCGGCGTCCCCGGGCCAGCCGACGTCCCCGGGCCGACCGACATGCCCGGGCCAGACGACATCCCCGGCGGCCGACATCCCCGGCCGGCCGACATCCCCGGGCCAGACGGCGCTGTCAGGCCGGACCGCGTCGAGATGACCAGGCCGTCAATCCAGCCTGTCGCGTAGTCGAGCCAGCCGGGATCGGCGCCGACAGCAGCGAGCGACCGCACCGCGTTGGCGGCGACGGCGCCGCGATGCCGCAGCAGCAGCCCGGCGTTCGCGCGGTCGCGGGGATCGAGGACGGGATCGTCCGCGGCCGGGCTCGCATCGCCTGCCCGCGTGGGCGCGCGCCCCGGCAAGCTGCCGAGTACATGGTCGGCGGCCCAGCTAGTGACGGCATCACGGACATCGGCAACTAGTTCATCATCGGAGTCGTCCCCAATGGCGGCGGCGATCGTGCCGGCGATCACCGCGGTGCGGCTCAGCTCGGCGGGGTCGACGAGTTCGGGGGTATCGGCGGAACTGTGGTTAGCGCGATCCGGCCAGTGCCCGAGCGCGATCGCCTGGGACCGCACCGGGCTGTCGGCGGCGAGCGCGTGGTCGGAGCCGCCGGCGAAAGGGGTCGCGGTCCAGGTCCACGGGTCGCAGGGGACGGCGCCGCTGTAGGAGCGGGAGGCGGGCGGGAGCAGCGACGCGCCTCGCTGCGCCAGCGCGGGCAGAAAGGAGGGGACGTCGTCGGGACCGCGCTCGATTACCAGCGGCCCGCCGCAGCGGCGGACGTCTTCGCCCGCCATGTCGATATTGATCGTGAACCCGGGCCTGGGTGCCCGGCCCGTGCCGACATAGTCGTGCAGGTATGCCGCCAGGCCAACGAACTCAGGTCCCCACAAAAAGCGCACGCTGCGCCGCCGCACCGCCCGGCCGGTCCGCGCGCTGGCCCGCATCCGGGCCAGCACCCTGGCGACGCCGAGCAGTGCCGCGACGCCGGACGCGTTGTCGTTGGCGCTCGGCCTCGGGTGGCACAGGTGCGCACTGAGCAGGATCTCGCCGCCGGCAGCACCGCCGCCGCTGGCAGCACCGTCGCCGCCGGGACCCACGCCAGGCAGGACGCCGGTCACGACAGGCATCGGCCAGTCCGCCGGGCCGAGCTCAACCTCGGTCCGCGCGGTCGCGCCCGTATCCGCCGCCGCGAGCAGCGCGGTCAGCTCGTCGGCGGTCAGGCTGAACGCGGCCAGAGTGCTCCCGGCGGCTAGTTCGAGCCTGCCGGCCTGGTCAGGCAGCCGATGCGAGCGGCCGCCAAGCGGGTCGGCCGCCACCGCCGCGCCGCCGGCCGCCGTGACCTGGCCCGCCAGTACAGGGAAGCTCGCGGGCTCGTCGGCCACGACGAGCGCGCCGCGCGGGTCGGCGGCACCGCGCCGGACAGCCGACCAGCGGACTACCCGCAGCACCTGGCCGCCGGCCGGGGTCGGCGCCGAATAAGCCGCCAGCCGGTACGGCTGCTCGGGATACTTGAGCAAGCGTGGTGCCCTGGACGGCCAGGGTGGCGCGCACGGGCGTCCAGGACCGGGGCGCGTGGTAGGTCCACCAGCGCTGGCCGCCATCGGCGGGGAACGACAGCACCTCCACCTGCGCCAGCCCCGCCGTCCGCGCCCGGTCGGCGACGTACTGCGCGGCGGCGGCGATGCCTGCCGATGCCTGGTACCTGTCGTGCGCGCAGACGGCTTCGACGTCGGCCATCGCGAGGTCGGCGTCGAAGGCGGCGTGGACGGCGCCGACCAGTCCGGCCAGCCGCATCAGTGCGTCATCCCGGCGGCGGCGCGGGCCAGGGCGCTCAGGACCGCGTCCGCGCGGTCGGCCGACAGCGGCACCGACATGCGGAGCAGGCCAGGCACTGCCGGTACGAGGGCTGAGGTCGGGCGCAGCACGGGCACGGCCTTGGCGATCAGCTGGCAACGGGCAAGCGTGGCCTCCGCGGCCGGGTCACGACGCAGCGCGATCCACGGGACCCGGGGGTCGGTTGGCAGCGTCGCGATGCCAGCGGCACCTACCGCCGCTTCGAGCGCTGGCTTGACTTCGGCGATCCGCGCTCGCAGCGAGGCAAGCTGATCGGGCCTGGAGAGCAGTTCCAGCGCGACGTCGAGTGCCAGCGCCGAGGCGGCCAGCGGCGCGAGCACCGACCGGACGGCCGCGGCCAGCGGCGGCGAGCAGATCGCGAAGCCAATGCGCAGGCCGCCGCAGCAGAAGCCCTTGGACACGCCGCGCAACACGATCAGGCGGTCAAGAGACTCAGTCAGCGGAGCGGCGCTGTCGCCGGGCGGCAGATAGCACGCGTAGCTCTCGTCGACCACGAGCACGCCGCCGACGCTGGCCGTGCTCGCGGCCAGCTCGCTGATCATCGGCAGCGTCCAGCTCGCTCCGGTCGTGGTCGGCCGGTCGAGCACGGTGACAGCGGGCCTGAACTCAGCGACCGCCGCCGCAGCGGCCTCGGGATCAGTGAGCGGAGCGACCGCGACCGTGATGCCGGCGGCAGCCGCCGCCTCGGCGAGCTGCGGATGGCCGTCGGAGGCGGTGAGCACCGTGCCACCGTCCGCCAGCCTGGCCAGGTTGTGCAGGAGCCCGGTGACCCCCGCGCCCACGCTCACCCGGTCCGCGCCGAGGGTCGAGCCGCCCGAGCCCGCCAGACCGCCCGAGCCCGCGCCCGAGCCCGCGCCCGCCGGCCAGCCGAGGTGGGCCGCGAGCACCGGAGCGGCCCGGCCACCGCCATACGGGTCGGTAACGTCGTACCTGCGGGCCAGCTCCGGCAGCGCCAGCGGGTCGGCGGCCACCTTCGCCCAGGCGGCCGCGACCGCCGCAGCGGCGAAGCCGGCCTCGTCGGGCGCCCAGCGAAGATCCACCTCGGCGGGGCCAGGCTCGACACCCTGGTGCCCGGCGAGCGCCGACTCGACCTGGCTCGCCGGCCTGGCCAGGAACTGCACGTACCGGCTGCCGATCGCGACCGGCCGGCCTGCGCGGAAGTCGGCGTCCGCCCCGATGACCTCATAGCCGGCGCGGGCCAGCAGACCACTGACCTCGGCCGGCGTGTACATGCGGATGTCATCGGGCAGCACCGCCTGCGAGCCGTCGGCGCGCCGCACCCGCACCTCGCCGGCACTCCGGCCGGTGACCGGGTCGTACTGACGGTGGAACGCGAACGTGGCCGCCCCGATCGTGGCTTGCGCCCTCGGCTGGTACATCTTCATGATCGCCAGGATGCTCGAGTGGTCGAGCACCAGCAGCCCGTCGGCAGGCAGCAGCGCCCGGACGGCGCGCAGGAGCCGGAGCTGATCCGGGTCTGTGCCCCAGCCGAACGCCTGCACGCAGATCGCCGCGTCGACCTCGCCCACGCCCCAGTCAAGGGACGTGAGCAGGTCGGCGCGGCAGAAGCGAACCCGAACCCCGGCCTCGGCGGCCACCTTCGAGGCCCTGGCCAGCGTCTGCTCCACGACGTCGACGCCGGTCACGTCGAAGCCGAGCCGCGCCAGCCCGATCGCGTGCCGCCCCGTGCCGCAGCCGAGGTCGAGCACCCGCCGGCCCGGCGCGTGCTCGCGGAGCACGCCGGCCAGGTAGCTGACCTCTTCCCTGGTCCGCTCGGGGCTGTACTCGGCGTCGGCGTAGGCCCAGAAGTCCGCGGTGAAATAGTCCTCGTACCAGGGCACCTAGGTCAGCTCACCGTGCTCAGCTCGCGCCTTGCGAAGAAGTCGCACACGTCGCACAGGTCAGGAGCGTTCTGCACGCCCTCCTGCAGCAGGTACAGGCCGCCGCAGCCCCGGCACATGGACTCGAGGAGCGGGAACATGTAGCGCTGCATGTTCTGGAAGGCTGAGAACAGGTAGTAGTCGATGCCGGGCCACAGGTCGAACAGGTGGTCGGTCATGGCGTAGGACATCGAGCGCTCGTCCGGGCCGGTCGTGAAGCGGCCTGGGGTTCCTTGCCGGTTGAGCTCGGGCGCGACGAGCTCAAGGTACAGGGTCAGTTCCTTCTTCGTGATCCGGTACAGCGGGAACACGTACCGCAAGTCCCCGATCTCCCTGACCGGAATGCCGCCCATCCGGAACCCGCTAGTGAACCACGTGACCATGGTGGCCACGAGGTCATCGGCGTTGAACCCGAACGCCACGACCCCGGCGCCGCGCGACTTGGCCTCCTCCTCGAGCATCCGCCGCAGCACCTGGTGCCCGATCACCATGGTCAGGTGGTTGCCCTCGCCCGCCACGATCTCGTTCATCGCGTCGACGAACTGACCTTTAAGTTTGAAAACTCTCTCAACGTCGGCCGCCGTGACGATGACCTGATGGACGCCGAGCCGCTCGCCCGATTCCTTGGCGGCGGCGAACGTGGCCGGCTCTTCCCAGTCAGGCAGGCCGGTAATGGTCACCGCGGTCATGTCCGTGTCAGGCAGCCTGTCCCTGGTCCGCTCGAGCAAGGTCAGGTAGGCCACGCTGTCCCGGCCGCCGGACAGTCCTACGACCACCTTGTCACCGGCTCGCATCACGCCGTGGGCCAGCACGCTCTGCACGAACGTTTCCTCGATGTACTGCACGAAGCCGGCCGCGTCCAGCTGCTCGGTCCGCCGTTCGAGCGCGCCCATGGTGTCGAACAGCACGGTCTTGCTATACACGGGGTTCGGCGCGCCGTAGATCTGGCGCTTGGGCTTGCGCAGCACGTCCAGGTCGTAGAAGCGCACCTGGCGGACCTCGATCACGTCGTCCGGCTCGACTACCGTCGTGTCCTCGCTCACGATCTGGCCGTTACGCCAGGTCAGGACTGCGTTGACGGGAATGCCGTGCCGGATCAGCACATCGGTGAGCGGCTGGCCGGGAACGGCTGCCAGCTCTTCGGTAGTGCCAAGCTTGGTACGGAAGAACACCGAAGCCACGGCTATTCTCCTATTCTCCCTCGTCACGAGGCGATGAGATATCTGGTTGACGGAGCGATGACGTTGGCAGCTGACGAGCGCGTGTCCGCACCTTGGCCGGGGCACGATGCGATGCGTAGCGCTGCCGCACCCCGGCTCTTGGCTGAACACGCATTGAGATTCTCTGTGATACCGGGCTTTGCTACTTCTTGGTCTTCACGATCGGCAGGCGTGAGCTCGCGCGGCGACGGTCCATATTCCCTCCTCACGGCAATTTCAGGCTCGCCGGACCAGCGGCAGGTCACCGCCGGCCCGGCAGCTAGCCGACTTGGTCGGCCATGGCTAGTCGTGCTTCACGCGCGGTTACTTCTTGACGCGCGGCAGTCGGCTGGATTGCAGGCGACGCTCCACAGGACACCTCCCTCCGCTGGCAGCGGGGCCGGCCTGACGCTGGCCACCCGCGAGGCCGGGCCTACTTCTTGACTCGCGGCCTACGCGAAATCGCAACACGCCTGTCCATCGGCCCCTCCTTTCGCGATCCATGCCATCAGCCCGGCAAGGCCGGGTGCTCAGTCACCGCCAGCGGTCGCGACCACCAGCCGGTCGGTCATGACTTCGGCTGCCTCGTTGACCTGCTGAGCGCTGACCGACGCGAGCCGGGCCGCGTAGGCAGCCATTGAGTAGCCGTGCGCATCGCCGACGAAGGCACGGTCCCCGTGCAGCATCGCCTCCTCGAGCGAGGACTCCGCCTGCACCATCGCGAGCCCGGCCGCGCGACGGCCGGCGGCACGGACCTGATCGCCGGTCCAGCCCTGCCGGACCGCGCTGGTCAGCAGCTCGGTGGCCAGGTCCGCCACATCCTCGCGGTGCTCGGGCGCGGTCGAGATCGCGAACCGCCAGGAGCCGGTATCGCGGTAGCCGCTCACGCCGCCCCAGATGTCGTAGGACAGGCCACGGCGGGACCGGATCTCCTCGTTGATCACCGAGGCATTGGTGTTGGCGACCAGCTCGAGCACGACCTCCGCTACCGCCAGCCTGGGATCGCTGAGCGCGAACCCGGACCCGCCGACCACGACCGCGGCGGTATCGGCGACGCCCGGGAGGAACTTTCGGCCTGACCTCATCGGGGGTGCCCAGTCGTCCGGGCGAGTCCCGTCCCCGGTCAGGCCGGCCAGCGAACTGTCGGCAAGGCCGGCGGCAACGTCGGTGTCACGCAGGCCGCCGCAGACGACGACGGCAAGGGTCGCGGGCCGTACGTGGCACGCTGACCAGGCCGCGACATCGGCGGCACCGAGCCGTTCTACCCCTGCGGCCGTGCCGCCTACCGGCCGGCCGATGGGGTGATCGCCAAAGGCCGTAGCGAAGAACACGTCGTGCACGATGTCGGTGGGATCCGCCGCCGCGAGCCTGAGTTCTTCGAGAACGACCCGGCGCTCGGCGTCGACCAGGCCCGCGTCAAAGTGCGCGGTGGTGATCGCGGCGGCGAGCACCCGCAGCGCCGTCACCGCTTCCGTGGTCGGCACCCGGGCATGCAGCACCACATGGTCGCGGGTCGTGATCGCGTTGGCCTCGCCGCCCCAGGCCTCGATCTCGTCGACGACGCGCATGCGGCGGCCGGCCGGGGCGCATTGCATGACGAGATGCTCAACAAGATGGGCTACGCCTGGCGCGGACTCGTGCCGCGAGCCGGCCAGCACCCAGACCGACACGGTTGTCACTTCGGCGCCAGGCCGGTGCAGCGTCGCGTAACGAATCCCGTTGGCCAGCGTGCCCGATTCGACCGGGGCGTCGACCACGGTCATCGGACCGTCTCCGCCGCCGCTTCGGTGCTGGCCGGTTTAGTGCTGGCCGGAGAGTCGTCGGAGAGCTCGTCGATGGCCGCCTGCGTGACGTAGTCGCCGAGTGTCAGCAGGAACCGGCCAGCCGGGGTATCCGCCCAGGCCAGCTTGCCTTTGCTGCGGATCACGGCTTCGGTCACGTCCTGCCTGGGACCGCCGATCGGCAGGCCGAAGGCCAGCAATCCCGCGCCAATCCCTGTCGTCACGTGCATCTGCCGCTGCAGCGTCTCCCAGGCCAGGATCTCCGCGCGGGTCACCTTGCGCTGCATTGAGCGGCGCTGGAGCGTGCGGCCGGTACCTCCCAGCGGCCTGGCGAAGTAACTCGCGTTGCGGGTGACGCGACGTGCGCGCGCCAGGGTGGCCGTCCGCTGGCCGCCTGGCAACGGCCGCAGCGGGGGCAGGCTCGTCTTGGCGACCAGCCTGACTAGCTCGTCATAGGCGACGACAAGGCCGAGCGCGACAACTGCCTTGTGCAGTTCGGCCAGTCCTGAATCGTCCAGGCTGTCCTGGAGCAAGGCGGCATCGACGAGGTCCCTGGCCCGGAAGGGCTGCTCGTAGCGCTCGTGCAGGAGCATCACCGAGTTCTTGACCGCGGGGACGCGCCACTCATCGGGCAGCCGCACGATAGGCGGGATGCCGCCCTGGTTGCCCGAGGTGAAGTACGTGGTCAGCTCGACGTGCGGGGGGACCTGGTACACGTCCTCGTGATCGTGCTCCGTGCTGACCATGGCCTGCAGGTTGCCCTCAAGCTCGGAGAAGGTGGCGGTGTTGACCCGCCAGCCGTCGTCGGTCAGCAGGCTCACGGCCTGCCACAACTCGGCTTGCCCCGGCGCGATGAAGTCCAGGTCGTTCTGGAATCTGACCAGGTGATCGGGGTAAAGGGCGGCCACCTCGAGGCCCTTGATGGTGGACAGGCCCGGCACCGCGGACTTGAGCTTCGCCGCGACGGACTTGAAGTAGTCGAACCTGTCGCGGGCGTAGTCGACCGCGTAGGCCATCGCGGGGTTGAGCGGCTTGCCCTCCGCCTTCCAGGCCGAGAAGATCGTCGGCGCGAAATTCGGCTGCACCTCGTGCACCAGGTCCACGATCTCCATGGGCCCGCTCGCGGGCCTCCGCGCAACCACGGTCAGGGCTTCGACCAGGTTGTCAGCAGTGAGATCCATCACACTCTCCTGGGCGAAGGCGACCGGGCTGACGAGTTGTCGTCAGCCCGGCGCACGTGGCTGGCAGCCGCCTTGAGCTAACCGCGGCACGACATCAAAGCGACGCCGGGGTAAGTCGGCCAGCCGACCCCCGCGGCGTCGCTTCATGGCCTAGTAGTTAGGCAGGCAGTCCGTGCACGTCGTGCGGAACTTCATGACCTGGACGGCCTCGCGGCGAGCCAGCATCTTCTCGACCAGCGTCGGGGTAAGCAGGACAGGCGCGACAGCGGTGTCGGTCCTGGTGATGGTGTCTTCGTTCATGTGCTGACCTTTCCCGAGGAAACGCAAGTTGCCGCCAGCGTAAGAAGATGTTTGGGCATGGTCAATACCTACGTGACTCTTTCGTGGTGTGTGTGATCCGTGGTGCGTTAATTCAGCTTGCGCCATTTTCCTGCCCATCTCAGGCGTCCCACGCCGCTCGGGCGGTCCGACCTGGCCCGACCTGCGGCTCGACGCGCGGTCGCCGCGCGAGGAAGATCACTGTATGACTCGCTATCAGCTCGAGCCCTCGCCCGCGACGACCGCCGAAGTGTTCAGCCGCGACCTGCCGCCGGTGCTGACCGTCGATCCGGGTGACACGGTACTGCTGCGCTCGCTCGACGCGTCCGGCAGCCTGGAGCGCCAGAAGGAACCTGGCGAGGCGGTGCCGATGATGTTTCACCAGCGGCGTGGGCACTGCCTGACCGGGCCGATCGAGGTCCGCGGGGCCAAGCCCGGCGACGTCCTCGCCGTGCGGTTCGAGACGCTGCGCCCGGACGACTGGGGCTTCACCGTGGCTGCCGGCCGGGACACGCCCCTCACCCGGCGCCTCGGGCTGCACGACGGACCGCCAGCCTGGCTGCTCTGGGACATCGACGCCGGCGCCGGGGTCGCCACCAACCAGCACGGGCATCAAGTGTCGATCGCGCCCTTCCACGGCGTCACCGGGCTCGCCTGGGACGAGCCCGGCGAGCACTCCACCATCCCGCCGCGACCCGTAGGCGGCGGGAACATCGACTGCAAGGAACTGGTCGCGGGGTCGACGCTGTACCTGCCCGTGGCCCTGCCAGGCGCGCTGCTGAGCGTCGGCGACGGCCACGCGGCCCAGGGCGACGGCGAGGTAGCCGGCACGGCCATCGAGTGCGGCATGACCACGCAGCTCCAGCTTGATCTCGTGACGAGCAGGCCGGTCCCCGGCGTGCACGCCGAAACGCCGGCCGGGCTGATTACCTTCGGCTTCAGCCCCGACCTCAATGTCGCCGCGGCGGACGCGCTGGACTCGATGCTGGCCTGGATCGAGCCCCGCTACGGGCTCGGCAAGGCAGGCACGCTCGCGCTGCTAAGCCCGGTTCTTGACTTGCGGGTGACCCAGGTTGCTAACCAGTCCTGGGGCGTCCATGCGATCCTCGCCCCCGACGCGATCAGGCAGCCGGGCGGGTAGCCGGGCGCCTGTAGCTGAAACCGGCCACGGCAACGGGAGAACATCGCTGCCGTGGCCGGTCATCCCAGGGAGTGGGATTATTCAGAAGGGTCAGGTCTCCTCGAGCAGCGGGAACGAGCGGTGCCGCCTGGGCGGCATGAGGAAGTTCTGCCGCCTGGTGGCCTGGGTGAAGCGCTCCAGGCCGTCGTCGCCTGAGTCCGCCGCCTCCACCCCTGGCGGCACGCTGGCGGCCGTGCCGCCTTGCTCGCCGGCCTTGACAAAGTCAAGCGAGGCCGAGTTGATCCGCATCACGCGGAAGAACTCGGCGGTGGGCACGAAGGCCATGAATTCCAGGGTGGGCTGGGCGGAACCGTCCGGCACATCCTGCGAGGACAGCCCAGGGCCGTCATTGCGGATGTGCAGCGGCGTGCCGTTCGGGGCGCGGGACGACCGCTGCAGGCCGGCCAGGTGGCCGACCCGGTACTTCTGGTGATCGGTCACGGACGGGTCGAAGTTGGTGGCCTGGTCGTTCGGCCCGTTGAACTGGTTCTGCAGGAAGGCCGACTGCTGCTGGGTGGCCAGGCTGCCGGTCGGCGCGCCAAGCCCGCCGCCGTTGGTGAAGGCGTCGCTGGGATCCTGCGGGAACGGCAGTCCCGGAGCGCCTGACGGGGTCTTGGAGCGGAACATGTACTGGATCCGCTCGCTGAAGGTCTCCGGCTCGTCGGAGTCGGTCCCGTCGACGCTGTAGAACTGCTCGAGATCGTCGATCACGTGCGACAGGTGCTGGACCGAGCCGTTGTCGAAGTAGTCGCCGGCCTTGGCCGTCGTCAGCACCGCGGCGGCGGTGCCGGCGAAGGTGACGGTGGCGCCGTTCGGAGCGCTGCCCGCTACCTGCTGATCAACGAATCCCATCCACATGGACGAGGCCGGGTTGATCTGCTTGGTAAACGAGAAGTTGTTGGCGGCCGCGACCTGGCGCGGCAGGCCGGGCTGGACGAAGTTCAGCCTGGGTGTCTTGAAGTTGAAAAGGCCGTTGAAGGCTGGCGAGGCGACGGCCTTGCCGTTCAGGATGTTGCTGCCGTTGAACCAGGCGGCGACTTCGGTGATGTTGACCAGCGAGTCGCTGCGCAGAGTGAACAGCACGTCGTTGCTCTCGATCTGCACCGGCACGTTGAAGAGCCGCTTGCTGATGCCCGGGTTCAGCGGCGATACATCGGTCGGGGAGGGCACGGCCTCTTCGAGGGCGAATCTGCTGTGGTTGAACGTGAGCCTCGGCATCGCGCTCGCGACCAGGCTGCTCGGCAGGCGGTGAAAGTAAGGCAGCCCATAGGAGACGAACGTGAAGACCCCGCTCGGGCTGAAGGCATAGGAGCTCTCGATCGTGGCAAGCGCGTTGGCCAGTACCGTCTGGTCCCGCTTGGTCGGATTGCGGGTGAGCGCGGCCGGCGCCAGGAAGGTGTACTGCACCCCGAAGTCCACGAGAACTCCGGCGACTGTCTGGGCCGGGTGGACAAAGGCGCCGATGTCGAACTGGATGTCGGGGAACGCGGTGGCCGCCGTGGCAGCGTTCGCTCGCTGCGGCCTCCACGCCGCAGCGCCGACCGTTGTCACAGTGGCGGCCATCGCGCCGATCCCGCCAACCTTCAGCAAGGTCCTCCGGCTGACCTGTGTGCTCGGGAGCCGCAGGAGCTCAGGAGCGTTCGATGGCTGGCTCGCCGGGGTCGGTCTCGCCCGCATCGGACAGCGGCCTGTTTGGGGCAAAGAATTATCCACGAAATGGCCTCTCCTGCATCGTCACTCGCGCGAAGCGTCCGGAAGTCAGATACGAAGTACAGCTACTCGCTTGAATCCACACATGAGCCTAATGATTCAAATAAGCGAGTCAAGTGACAAAACTGTCATGGACCAGCGTCCGCCTGCCTGGCCCGTGGCCGGGCCGCCACCACAGGACAGGCTGACCCGACGCGGCCACTAGCTGAGACGGCGGGCGAGCTCTCGTGCCTGGCGCTGGAGCGGTTCGGCAAGGATCGGATCATCGCCAAGGTCGATCCTGCGCTGAAGGCGTGCCGTTACAAGGAGCCTGGCGCGCAAGCCGTCCTCGGTGTCTAGGACGTCTGCGAACGTTTCATAAACCCGGGCGGCGACATCGGGGACGTGGAGCGTATATGCGTGCAGCGTGGCAGCGTCAGTACCTGTCGGAGCGCGACCCCAGCTTTCCCAGTCCAGCATCGTCAACGACGGACTAGTGAGGTTAGCCCAGTGGAGATCTCCATGTGCGGTCGTCCATGTGAGCCGTTGGGCCGATGAACAGCTGGCCCCAGCGGCAGCTAGCCGACTGTGGGCTAGTGCGTCCGTCATGTTGATCCGACTGGTCGGCATCCTCTCCAGCGCGTCGATCGAGCAACGCAGATCGATCCACCAACTGGCGGGCAACTCGATCAGGTGGCGAAGTTCGGGCGTGGCCGAGCAGACCCTGCCCGAAGCAAGGGTCATAAGTTCGGCGCGCACGGCGAGATCATCGGGCCCACGCCACTCGACCACCCTGAGCAGGCGGGGGCGAGGGATGTCGTGAAGTGCGTTGGCATCGGCGTTGCCATGCCACCATGCGCTCTCGATCCAGGCATCCGGTTCGGCGACGACTCGCAGCCACAGTGACCCGTTGCGAGCCCAGACTCTCTGGCCGACCGAACGGTCCCGCCATCCGTACGTGACCGGACCGATCCCATGGAGGTTAAGCCGGTCGCACGCCTGCCTGTGCAGAGCGCGAAGCTCGCGACGGCGACGGTGGTCGATGGTTGGCGAATACGGCATGTCTTCAGGCCGGCGGAGTCAGATGGCGCAGGTAGGAGCGTGGATCGTCGAGATAGCGGCGCCAATAATCCACAATCTGAAGATCCTGCCAGGCGACTTCGCGAAAGCCGTGGTCTCCCAGTTCCATGCAGCAAAGGCGAGTGCGTAGCACACACCACTTGCGCGCCAGTCTCGGCCAACCTGCCCATCAGCGCGAGCAGGCGCAAGCATGACGTGAAGGAGAGCGCCGCTTCGGGCTCATCCATCACATAGAGACCTGGCTGGGTGAACATGGTGTCCAGCACTGTCAGGAAAGCTTCGCCGTGGCTCATCGAAGTCACATCGTCCTGCCAGTAGCCAGGCAGACCGGTCACAGCCTCCATCAAGCCGAAAGCAGTCTCAGCACCTGTTCGCCCTCCAGGATCTGACGATCCTTCTCAGTAAGACCGTAAACCTGGAGACCACCGATTTCGAGCCGCACAGCTCAAAGGAGCCGTCCATCGACATGCGGCTGCGATCGCGCTAAGAATGGTGGAGCGTCATGACGCGATGGCGTCAGCCGGCGTATTGCTCACACAATGGAGGTCAAGCCATGAGGTCCCATCACCTGGTCCGACTAGCCGCCGCCGCTGCGATGGTCACTGGCGTATTAGGAGGCGTGGTCGCGAGCGCGTCTCCGGCCGGCGCGATCCAGCAGTGCCAGAGCTACACGCTCCAAGCGGATTACGGCGTCACAGCACCACCAAGCGCGCATGTCTATGTTGACGATATCGATTTCTGCAACCCTGGCCCCGGCGGCAACATATTCCTCCCTGCCACGATCTCAAAATACGTCGGAAACGTTGGCTGGGAGGTAGTTGCCACCGGATCATTCGGAACGGCGACTTACAACTGCACCGGTGGCACGTTCCTCTACACAACAAGCGTCACTACCGCTGAGAATAAGGCAGCTTTCTACTGCGGCTGACGAGCTAGCAGCCGGGGTCAGGCCGAGCGAACCCGGCGGCTCCCTGTTGCTGTCGCGGGCTGCGTGGGCGTGAGCAACGCGGCCCGCTCTGTTGTCGTCCCCAGAGCATCAGGGAGGGCCGCGCTGCTGTTGCCGGACGGCCTCAGCAACAACCTGGCCCGACCTGATGCTGTCTCGGCCGGGCCGGGCCGGCCCGGCCCGGGCCTGCCGGCCCGGCCGCGTCGCCGCGCCAGTCCAACGAGTCATCCGACAGCCTCCAGGACAGGCACAAGAATCCGTGATCAAGCCCTGAATCATGACCACAGAACATCGCTGCCATGTCCGCGCCCGGGTCCCGGCCCGGCTGTGCCTCACCACTGGAACGACAAAGACTCACTCAAAAAAGCGGCTCTGTCGCGGGTTGTGTGGTTACGTTGGGTGAAGGACCACACCCCGTGACCACAAACCCCGCGACAGAGCCGAAAAAGCCACCCCAGGTGACATTGGTGTGGCTCTTTCGGGGTGAGCCAGCCGGGTGGTGCCGTGCCCGGGAGGGTTTTCGTGCTCCGGGAGGAGAGTTGCCGTATCCGGGAGGGTTCTCGTCCTTACCGGGGAGGGTTTCCGGGTTCCTGAAGGAGCGTTGTCGCATGAAGGAGGATTGTCGTCGTATAGTCCGGTCAACTCTCCTAGATGCGGAAACCCTCCTGCACGAACCCGAAAACCCTCCTGCGAGAACAGCCTCACCCCGAAAGAGCCGCACCCATGTGACTTTGCTGGGCCTGCCACGGCCAACGCGTCTCGCCGCCGGATGCCGCATAGTTAGCTCGCGAAGACCTCGAACTCCCATAGTGAATAGCCGAACTGGGTCGCCCGGGCCGTGCCCAGCATCCTGATGTACCGGCCGCTCCCGGACACATTGAGCGTCTGGGTACCGCCAGTCCCGGCCGAATTCGAGTAAATCGTCGTCCAGGTCGAGCCATCCGCGGACGTCTGGAGCTGGAACGCCGTCGCGTACGCGGTCTCCCAGTCCAGCACCACCTGGCAGATCGCCCGCGTCGAGCCGAGATCCACCTCCAGCCACTGCGGATCAGAGAACGCACTCGACCAGCGCGTCCCGGTATTGCCGTCCGTCGCGTCCGCCGCCGGGAAGCCGGCGTTCTCAGAGAGGATGCGGTCGTCGGCGCGTTGAGCGCGAGGTTCGTCGTCCCGCACCCGGTGCCAGTCCCGCCAGAAACGGCCCAGGTGAACGACGCCGAGCCGGACGCCCCGGTGGCGTCTCGGGCGGTCACCGTCACGTTCGAGGTCCCGGCGGCGGTAGGCGTCCCCGAGATGAGCCCCGACGAGGCGTTAACCGAGAACCCGGCAGGCAGGCCGGCAGCGCTGTAGGTCAGCGTCTGCCCGGCAGCCGAGTCACTCGCCTTGACCTGCAGGCTCGCGGCGGTGCCGACCACGGCGCTCTGACTGCCAGGGTTCGTCACGGTCACGGTATTGCCCGCGGCAGTCCCGCCCGGCAGCGTCCACTGCTGCTGGACCGAGTCAGCACACGTCTCGATGTCGAGTCTGGAGCCCGTATTGCCGCCAGGATCGGTCAGGCACAGCCCCGAACTCGGATTGACCAGTTCCCCGTTCGCCTGGCGGGTCCACGATTGCGCGGCAGTGCCGTTACACGGGTACCAGTCCACATTCGTGCCGCTCGTCGTGCCCGCGCTCACCACGTCCAGGCAGCCGCCCTGAGTACGCAGCGTGCCGTCGGTGTAAGGCGACCATTGCTGGCCGGCGCTGCCGTTGCATCCCGAGACGCCAATGGGGTTGCTGGCGGTGTTCAGTGAGTTCTGGTTGCCCAGGCACAGCCCGCTAAGTCCGGTCGCCTGCCCCGTAGCGGTCGCCGTTCCGGTCGGGGTGGAGTTACCGCCCTTTTCGTACACGGCGACGTAGGCCACGCTCATCGACGCCCCGGAAGTCGTGGCGGTCGTCGGCGTCGTGCAGTTGCAGATCCCGTCCGGGTAGTTGCCGCCCATGGCCAGGTCGAAGATGATGAAGAACCCGTGGTCGATGGCCTCCTGCCAGGCCGTCGCGCCGACCGACGCCTCGGTGATGGTGTCCTCCACGGTGCCGTCCATGACAAATTCCATGGACTCGGCGCTGGTATTCGTGCGGTCGATGATCACCGAATAGGTGTGATAGCCGGTCTGGCAGCCTGAGCCCGCGGCCGGGCACGCGATCAGCGCGTGGCCGGGGCTGTTCGAGGCGTCGTGCAGCGTCTGCGAGGCCTCGTTGAGCCCGTTGACGTCCTCCATCATGTCGAGCTCGCCGGAGGTAGGCCAGCCGCCGCCGGCCCGCATCGGCGATCCCAGCGCCCAGAACGCGGGCCAGTAGCCAAGGCCGCTCGCCGGGCTCGGCTGCTCGATCGAGGCGGTCAGCTCGAGTTCGCCGCCCGGCGGTGCCTGGAAGTCCTCGCGGGTGCTCTCGATCCGGCCCGACGTCCAGGTGCCGCCGTTGTCGGTCGCCTTGAGCACGAGGTGGCCGTTCCCGTCGAGGAACACGTTGCTCGTGGAATTCGTCGTGTTCTCGATCTCGCCCGTGCCGAAGTTCGTGCCGAGGTCGTAGAACCAGTTCGCGGCGGCCGGAGCCGACCCGGCGGCGCCGGCGAAGTTGTCACCGAAGACGCTCGTCCAGCCCGCAGGCGCTGGCGGCACGGTATCGGCGAGCGCCGGCGAGGCTGTCACCAGCCCGGTGGCCGCGACGCCGCTCAGGCAGCCAGCCGCTAACGCGAGCGCGGCCAGCACGGGCCCGAGCCGTAACGACGTAACGGCGCGCCCGCCGGGCGACTGCTTCCGCGCCCGGAGAACCAGGCCGACATTGGTGTCCACGGCATGCCTCATTGCCGTACCTCCAGCTGCGTATGACCAGCGTAGGCGCTTTATTTCAACCTTAAAATAAGGAGTAACTCAACACCGAGGCAAAGTCAACCGGTAGAGACCGCCAGCGATTGCACGAAGTCGGTGATCTGGCGGAGAGTGCGGCACTCCCTGACCTGGGCACACCACGGGGCATAACGGCCGATGACCGAATCGCCGTCATTCCAGTACCGGCGCAGTTCCGGGTTCAGCCAGTAGACCCGGCCCGCGCGCTCGCCGATCTGGGCGAACGACTCGACGGCGGGGTCAAGGTAATTCGTCCTCGCGTCGCCGACCACCAGGACCACCGAGCGCCGCGTGAGCTGCGGCACCTCCCGCGCGGCGAACTCGCGCATGACAAAACCGTAATCCGAGCTGCCGCTCAGCCTGATGGCGTCGCGGGCGGCCTCGTACGGGGCGAGCCGGCGGCCCGCCGGCGCGGGCGTCGCGCACCAGGCTGGTGATGTCGGCCAGCCCGTCGACGAACGAGAACACCCGGAGCCTGCTCAGCCGGCTGTCGAGCGCGATCAGCAGGTCGAGGGTGAACCGCGAGAACGCGGCCACCGAACCCGACATGTCGGCCAGCACGATGATCTCCGGTCTCGGCGGACGTGCGGGCTCCATAACCAGGCGGAAAGGTATGCCGCCCGTACCCATCGCCTGGTGCAGCGTGCCTCTGATGCTGAGCTGGCGTTTCCTGTGCAGGGCTAGCTGTGCGAGCACATGGGTGAGCCGCTGGCTCAGCGGGCCGATCGCGGCCGCCATCGCCTCAAGCTCGGTCGCCGAGGCGGTCGCGATCTCGGTGTCCTGCGCCAGGCCCACCCGCATGGTCTCGCGGACGGCCCGGGCACCCCGATCGGCGACGAGCGCGCGCCGCACGGCCGCCTGCAGCTCGCCGCGGAACTCCGCCACCGCGCGGTCCGCCTTCGCGCCGTCGAGCCTGGCGCCGAGCCCGCTCAGGCCGCTCCAGCCCGAGCCTGATCCCCCGCCACCGCCTTGGCCCTCGCCACCCTCGCCGCCGCCGGCGGCCCTGCGTCCCGGCGCCCTCGGCGAGTTCGTCGCGCAGGCCGGCCAGCCCGGCCGCCTCCTCCACCGCGATCATGGCGAACACCCCCGCCACCGCGCTGCCGGGCTCCAGGCCGCCGAACCGGCGCACGTACTCATCGGCAAGCAGCCGCCGCAGGTGAGCGTCGCCGGTGGCGATCGCGGCCCGCAGCGTATCGGCGAGTTCCTGGTCGGTCATCGCGGCGGCGAGCTCGGCGCCGGGCTGGGCCGAGCCGGACGTGCAGAGGTCGAAGATCAGGTGAAAGGCCGCGAGCTGCCCGGCGTCCTTGATCAGCGCGCAGCCGAGCGCTGCCCGGACCGTCTCCTTGTCCTTGAGCGAGACCTGCGTGAGCGCTCTGGCCGCGTCGGCGTGCTCGCCGACCGAGACCTCGATGCCGACGTTCCTCAGCTCATCGACCAGGCCGGCGAGCATCGCCTGCACGGGCTAGATCCTCAGCTCAGCGAGCGCGGTGCCGATGTCGCGCTCGTACTTGAGCAGCACCGACAGCGTCCGCCTGATCACGTCGTCGGTCAGGTCGGTCGCGCCGAGCGTCAGCAAGGTCCGCGCCCAGTCCAGGGACTCGGCGATCGACGGCGGCTTCTTGAGGTCGGTCTTACGCAGCAGCGCGATCAGCTCGGCGATCTCGCTGGCCAGGTGCTCGGCCAGGTCGGGCACGTGCAGCCGGACGATCTCGGCCTCACGCTCGACGGTCGGGTAGCCCAGGTGCAAGAACAGGCAGCGCCGCTTGAGCGCCTCGGACAGGTCGCGGCTGTTGTTCGAGGTGAGGAACACCTGCGGGATGTGCCTGGCGGTCACCGTGCCCAGCTCGGGAATGGAGACCTGGTACTCAGACAGCACCTCGAGCAGCAATGCCTCGCTCTCGATGTCCAGCCGGTCAACCTCATCGAGCAGGAGCACGACCGGGTCCTCGGATCGGATCGCTTCGAGCAGCGGCCTGGTCAGCAGGAATTCCTCGCCGAAGATGCCGGCGGTGGTCAGGGCGCCAGCATCCGCGTCGGTCTTTGTGCAGCTGGAGCTGGAGCAACTGGCGGCGGTAGTCCCACTCATAAATCGCCTTGCTTTCGTCGAGGCCCTCGTAGCACTGCAACCGGATCAGCCGCTTGCCGGACGCCTGCGCCACGCTCTTGGCCAGCTGCGTCTTGCCGGTCCCGGCCGGGCCTTCGACCAGGACGGGCTTGCCCAGCCTCGCGCCGAGGAAAACGACGGTCGCTATCGCGGCGTCGGCTAGGTAGCCCGCGTCCTGCAGGCCAGCGAGCACGTCGTCGACCTGGTCGAAACCTTGTCCCATAGTTGTGAGTATCTCCAGTCGTCCCGCCGTCCGGTTAGTCGGTCAGGGCCGGGTAGATCAGCGCCTTCAGCTGCCCGCGGAAGTTGAAGGTGGCCGAGGGCATGAACTGGGTCATGAAGACCACGACGAGGTCCTCGGCCGGGTCCACCCAGAAGGTCGTCGAGGCGGCGCCGCCCCAGAGGAACTCACCCGCCGAGCCGATGACGCCGGTAGGCCGCGGGTCCCTTGGAGACGGCGACGGTCAGCCCGAATCCGGTGCCGGTGAAACCGGCCTCGCCGTAGCCGCCAGGGAACACCACCGATCTGCAGGTCGGTGCCGCCGGGCAGATGGTTCATCGTCATCAGCTCGACCGTCTTGCGGCCGAGGATGCGGACGCCGTCGAGCTCGCCGCCATTGGCCAGCATCTGGGCGAACCGCAGGTAGTCGGCCGAGGTCGACACGAGCCCGCCGCCTCCGGACAGGAATGATGGCTGCTCGCGATAACGCGAGCTGACCGGATCATCGGTCAGCACGAGCCGCTTGGCCGTGTCCCGGCGGTAGCACGCGGCGAACCGGCTCACCTTGTCATCGGGCACGGAGAAGCCGGTGTCGTTCATTCCGAGCGGCTCGAAGATCGTCTCGCGCAGGTAGTCGTCGAACCGCTGCCCGGACAGGATCTCGACCAGCCGCGCGCAGATGTCGGTCGAGACCGTGTAGTACCAGTACGTGCCCGGGTGGAATTCGAGCGGGTACTGCGCGTAGCGGTCCACCATGGTCGCCAAGGTAGCGCCCGCTCCGAGCCGCGCCCCGGGCATCGGGGCTCGCGTCGGCGCGTTGTCGGAGGCGAAGAGCTGCGCCAGCGTCGGCCCGTCGGCAAAGCCGAGGCCAGACATGTGCATCAGCAGGTCGCGCACCGTCATGGGCTCGCGCGGCTCGACCAGCCGCTCGGTCCCGGTCGGCGCGCGCTCGCGAACCTTGAGGTCACGCCACTGCGGTATGAACCTGGTCACCCGCTCCGTCAGCTGGAACAGGCCCCGCTCGTACAAGGTCATCAGCGCGACGCCGGTGATCGGCTTGGTCATCGAGTAGATGCGCCAGATCGTCTCCGGCTCGACCGGGACCGACCGCTCGAGGTCCGCCAGGCCGAACGAGCGGAAGTAGCCGACGTGCCCGCGCCGGGCGACGGTGACCTGGCAGCCGGCGATCCGGCCCGCGTCGATGTAGCGGCCCTGCAGGTGCTCCGTGATTCGATCGAGTTGCCGTTCGTCCAGGCCCGCGCCGACGGGGTCCACCTTCATGCGCACTCTCCTTCGGGTGTTACAGCTATCGTGCACCGTGAGTTCGGCCCGCTGCCAGATCTACAAGGGAGAGAACGCAGATGCCCGACATGCCGTCATTCGTCGCAGGGATGCCTAAGGCCGAGCTTCATCTCCACATCGAAGGCTCGCTGGAACCTGAGCTCCGGTTCGAACTCGCCCGCCGCAACGGCCTTGACCTGCCGTTCGCCAGTGCCGCTCAGATGCGGGACGCGTATACGTTCAACGACCTGACCTCGTTCCTGGCCGTGTACTACGACGCCATGAACGTGCTGATCCGCGAGCAGGATTTCTACGACCTGGCCATGGCCTACTTCCGGAAGGCGCACTCGCAGAACGTCGTCTACGCCGAGGTCTTCTTTGATCCGCAGGCGCACACCAGCCGGGGCGTCGCGTTCGGCACGGTCATCGACGGCCTGCATCGCGCCCGGCAGGACGCCGCGACCGAGCTGGGGATGCGGGTGCAGCTCATCATGTGCTTCCTGCGCGACCATTCCGCTGAGTCAGCGATGCGGACGCTGGCGGAGTCGCTGCCCTACCGGGACAGGATCGTCGGCGTCGGGCTCGATTCCGACGAGCGCGACAACCCGCCGCTGAAGTTCGCCGAGGTCTACGCCCAGGCCCGGGAGCACGGCTACCGGCTCACCGTGCACTGCGACGTCGACCAGCAAGACGCCGTCGAGCATATCTGGCAGGCGGTCCGTGACCTCGGCGTCGAGCGGATCGACCACGGCGTGAACTGCCTGGAGGACGACACGCTCGTGGACCGGCTGGTCGGCTCCCGGATCGGCCTGACGGTCTGCCCGATCTCGAACAGCTGGGTGACCGACGGGCTGAAGGCCGCCGAGATCAAGACCATGCTCCGCCGGTCGCTGCTCGCCACGGTGAATTCCGACGACCCGGCCTATTTCAACGGCTACATCGGCGAGAACTTCGCGACGCTGGCCGAGGTCGGCGGCCTGACCAGGGACGAGATCATCAAGCTGGCGTGCAACGCGTTCGCGATCGCCTGGATCGACGACGCGGACAAGGACCGCTATATGGCCGAAATCGCCGCGTACGCCGCCACGGGCTAGCGCTCCGGGCGGCCGATCGTGACGTCGACTCCAGGCGAGTAGTGCACGAGGGGCGTTCCTGCTGGTGCGGGCAGGCCGGCGGCCTCGATCAGCTGGTCATCGACTCCCAGCGCCTCGGCCCGGCAGAGCGGCCACGGCGGGTGGCAGGCCCTGGCCGTCCGGTGCCTGGCCCCCGCCGCGCTGAACAAGATCCATCTCGCGGTCAGGAAGTGATCGCGCTCGGTAAGCTCGGCCGCGCTGTACGGCTCGCCGATGGAGATCCGGGCCAGGCTTCTCTGGTTGCCCGCGCCGGGCAGCCTGCGCCGGCAACGGTAGCTGATCTCGTTGCCGTGCTCGGCCACGTCCATTTCTGACCAGAAGTACGGCAGGTTATAGGTAGCCCGGGCCACGGCTACGGCGCCGAGCCTGGCCGCGTCGAGCGAGAAGAACCAGATCCCGGTCCTGCCGTGGCGGTCTTTGACATAAGTGCGAACGTTGGTCTCGGCGAAACGGGACGCCCAGGGCAGTTCGCGCCCGCCGCCAGTCGCGACGTGCATGAAAAATGGCACCAGGCCAACCCAGGCCCGCCCGTCATAAGGCTCGACCTCGAGTGAGTCCGGCAGCAGTCGCTGCACGTCCGCGGGATCGAACGACCAGTGCAGGAAGGTCAGCCTGTCCCACCGCTGCCGCATCACCGGCCGGTCAATGGTGAACGGGCACACCCCGGCGACAGCGCCGTCACCTGTCGTCGCAGCCCCGGCTTCCACGTCACCATCATGACCGCCCCACCGCGCCGCTCCGCCCGGGGGGCCTACCGGGGCGCTCAGGTGGCCGTCCTGCGCGGGAACCCAAGAGGGGCGGCCGACGCGAGCCCCGGGCCGGGCGGCTAGGGGATCAGGACGATCTTGCCTAGGGGATGGCCATCGGACAGGCGCTGGTAGGCGCCGCCGACGTCGGTCAGCGGATACGTCGCGGCGACCGGGATCTCCAGCCGCCCGGCGGCGATCAGCCCGGCAAGCTCGGCCAGCACGGTGGCGCTCGAGCCCGGCCGCGCTGCCCTCGGTCTTGACGCCAAGCTTCTCCCCGGCCTCGAAGTCCACGATCGTGTCGACGCGGGACGGCTCGACTCCCAGCTCGAGGGCGAGCCGCACGTAGCCCCCGCCCACCGTGTCGACGAAGGCGTCGACCCTGCTCGCCTCCGCCCTGATCCGGTCGGCGGCCCCGTCGCCGTAGGCGACGGGGATCACCCCGTGCCTGGTCAGCCAGTCGTGACCGGCCGGGCTAGCCAGCCCGATGACCGTGGCGCCGGCGAGCTTCGCCAGTTGGACGGCGATCGAGCCGACACCGCCGGTCGCCCCGGCGACGACCACCGTGTCGCCTTCGGCCAGCGTCACTGCCCGCACCGCCGCATACGCGGTGGCCCCGGCCACGAACAGCGCTCCGGCCACCTCCCAGGGCACGCCGGCCGGCTTGGGCGTCAGGTTGCGCACGTCGACCAGGGCAAAGTCAGCGTGGCTGGCCCGCTCATCGGTGTAGCCGATGACCTCCTCGCCGACCGCGATGCCGACCACGCCAGGGCCGATCTCGGTCACGACTCCGGCCAGGTCACTGCCCTGACCGGACGGAAATTTCGATGGCCAGACAGCATGGAGCAGTCCTTCGCGGATCTTGGCCTCGCCCGGGTTGATCCCGGCCGCCTTCACCTCCACCAGGACCTGGCCAGGCCCGGGTTCCGGCTTCGGTACCTCGACCACGTTGAGCACGTCCACCCCGCCGTACTCAGCGAAACGTACTGCCTTCACCGCTACACCCCCAGCTTCTCCCAGCAGAACTCAAGCACCAGCGCCCAGCGCAGGGCCAGCTGCTCGTTGTCGGCCGCGGCGCTGTGCCCGCCTTCGATGTTCTCGTAGTAGCTCACGACGTGACCGAGCTCGGTCATCCGCGCCACCATCTTGCGAGCGTGCCCAGGGTGAACCCGATCATCCCTCGTGGAGGTGATAAACAGCACCGGCGGATAGTCCGCCGTTGCCGACACATTGTGATACGGGGAGAACGGCCTGATGTACTCCCACTCGGCTGCCTCGCCGGGGTCGCCGTACTCGGCCATCCACGACGGCCCGGCCAGCAGTTCGTGGTAGCGCCGCATATCGAGCAGCGGCACAGCGGCGACGATCGCGCCGAACAGCTCTGGGTACCTGGTCAGCATCACGCCCATGAGCAGTCCCCCGTTGCTGCCTCCCTGGATGCCGAGGCGGCCGGGCGTCGTGATCCCCCTGGCCACGAGGTCCCGGGCGACGGCCGCGAAGTCCTCGTAGACCCGGTGCCTGTGCTCCTTGACGGCCGAGGTGTGCCAGTCCGGGCCATATTCACCGCCGCCGCGCAGATTCGCGACCACGTACGTGCCACCGCGGGCCAGCCAGCCTCGTCCGATCACCCCGCTGTACGACGGCGTCAGGGAGATCTCGAAGCCGCCGTAGCCGGTGAGCAGCGTGGGCCCGGCGGCCGGGTCGTCGGCCCGACGACGAAGTACGGCACCGACGTGCCATCCGCCGACGTCGCGAAGTACTGCCGGACGGAGATCCCGGCCACGTCGAAGAACGCCGGCGACTGCTTGAGCTCGGCCGCCGAACCGCCGACGGTTCCGTAGGAGAGCGTGCCGGGCTCGGTGAACCCGTCCGAGAGCAGCATGTACTCGTTGCTGTCGAACGGATCGGCCTCCGCGATTTCGACCTGGGCGAATCGGGGCACGCCCGGCAGGCTGCCGCGCTGCCACTCACCCGACGGCGCCGGCGTCAGCACGACCAGTTCGCTGCGCACGTCTCGCAGCAGGTTCAGGATCAGGTGATCGCGGGTCCACGCGTAGTAGCTCAGCGAGGTGTGCGCGTCAGGCTCGAACAGCTGGACCAGGTCGCGCTCACCAGCCATGAAGGCATCGAACCTGGCTGCCAGCAGCGCGCCGGCCGGGTACCTGGTACCGCCGGCCTCCCACGGCGACCTGAGCTGCACCAGCAGCCATTCGCGCTGCACGTCGACCTTGGCGTCGTCCGGCACCGGCACCCTGACCAGGGTGCCGTCGGCCGTGCGGACGAACAGCTCGCTGTGGAAGAAGTTCACCGCCCGCGTGACGAAGTCGCGCTCGAACCCCTCCGTCGGGTCGTGATACGCCGCGACCCCCATGTCGTCGGGCTTGCCTTCGAAGACGACCGGGGCATCGGCCAGCTCGGTGCCACGCCGCCACTCCTTGACCAGGCGCGCGTACCCCGATGTGGTCAGGGAGCCCGGGCCGAAGTCCGTGCCCACGTAGATCCGGTCGGCGTCGATCCAGGCCACCTGGGACTTGGCCTCGGGAAGGCCGAAGCCGCCTTCGACGAACCGGCGCTCGGCCACGTCGAACTCGCGGATCTCGCTGGCGTCCGCGCCGCCACGCGACAACCGGATCAGCGCCAGCCGGTAGCCACCTGGTCGCAGCGTTGTCGCGCCATGCCAGACCCAGTTCTCACCTTCCTGCTCGGCCAGGGCATCGACGTCGAGCAAGAGCTCCCAGGCTGGCTTGGCCAGCCGGTACTGGTCAAGGGTCGTCCGCCGCCACAGTCCCCTCGGATGCTCGGCGTCCTGCCAGAAATTGTAAAGATAAGAACCACGCCTGGAGACGAACGGGATGCGGTCGTCGGCATCAAGCACCTGGCGTATCTCCGTGCGCAGCCGCTCAAATCTTTCGCCGCCGGTCAGCTCGCCAAGAGTGACTGCGTTACGTTGCCGCACCCAGTCAAGGGAGGTCTCCCCGGTGACGTCTTCGAGCCAGAGAAACGGATCGTCGTCGATCGCATCGTGTTCGTCGCTCATCCCGCCAGTCTCGCCGCCTGGAGGCCCCAACGCCAATCCCCCGCGCGAGTGCCCGCGCGGGATCTAGTGAGCGCCGAGGAAATCCCGGAGTGAGCGGTAATACGGGCCGATCGTGGTGATGTCCGCGAATTCGTCATCGCCGTGCAGGCCGCCGCCCCCGATGCCGAAGATCACGGCATCGATGCCCCGCTGGTAGAAGAACCGGCCGTCGGCTGAGCCGTGCTTGCGCAGGAAACCGCCGTCGAAGCCCTGCCGCTGAATCGCCTCGCGCAGCCTGCGCACCTCGTCGCTGTCCTGGCTCGCGTGGTGCGGCGGGTCTGCGCGCTCGACCTCGACAGTCACGCCGGGCTCGCAGAACCCGGCGAAATAGTCGCCGACCTCCTGCTCGGTGCGCCCGTTGAGGTTAAGGTCCTCGGGCGGGAACCGGACATCGAGCCAGGCCTGCGCGCTATCAGGAATCTGGTTGCGGGCCTGGTTGGGAGTCTCGATCCTGGCCAGGCCGACCAGGGTGCGCCACTCCTCCTGCGTCGCCACCGGGTGGGCGGCCAGGATGCTCGCGATCGTCTTGTGCAGCTTGACCAGCGCGTTGTCACCAAGCCATGGGTAGGCGCCGTGCGCCGCGCGGCCGGCTGCCCGCAGGTTGATGGCGGCGATGCCCTTGGAGTCGGTCACGATCTCCAGCCCGCTCTGCTCGCCGATCACGACGAAGTCGCCGGTCACGCCCTGCGCGAGCTGGTACCGCGTGCCGTCGCGGCCGCCGACCTCCTCATCGGTGACGAGCTGCAAGCCGAGCGGATAGGGCAGCGAGGGCGCCAGCTCCCGGAAAACCAGGGCGAGCACGAGCGCGGATACCTTCATGTCGTGGGCGCCGCGCGCGTACAGACGGTCCCCCTCCAGGCGCGGGCTGAACATGTCGTCGGACCCGGGGACGACGTCCACGTGACCGTTGAAGATCACCTGGAAGTGCGGTCGCCCGGTATCAGCTAGCCCGGTGTCAGCTAGCCCGGTGTCGCTGTAGAGCAGCGCGCTCGGCTTGCCGTTCGCCTCGAACCGCTCGACGGTGAACCCGGGGCCGACATAGTCGATCACGAAATCCAGGGCCTTGGCCAGGTCCACGGGCCGGTCGGCCGTCGAATGCACGCAAAGCAGCTCACGCGCCGCGTCGAGAAAGGAATCGGCATCCATCGCCCGACAGCCTATCCGGCGGCTCGCGGCTCGCCAGCCGCGCAGGGCACCGGGACCTGGCGAACGCATGACCGTAGCCTAGGTGGGCAGGCTTCCGCGATGACCAGGGAAAGGGATCTGATGACCGAGCAAGTCAACGCCAGCGCGGCCGGTGCCATCGACGTCGGCGGCGACCTGACCGTGGCCCGGATGGGTTTCGGCGCGATGCGCATCACGGGCACCGGCATCTGGGGCGATCCGCCGGACCACGAGACGGCGCTGGCCACGCTGCGGCTAGTCGTAGAGCTGGGCGTGAATTTCATCGACACGGCCGATTCTTATGGTCCTGACGTGAGCGAAAGCCTGATCGCGCAGGCGCTGCACCCGTATCCGGACGACCTTGTCATCGCTACCAAGGGCGGCCTGGCCCGGCCCGGCCCCGGGCGGTGGGAGCCGGACGGGCGGCCTGAGCACCTGCGCGAGGCGTGCGAGGGCAGCCTGCGGCGCCTGCGGATCGAGCAGATACCGCTCTACCAGTTCCACCGGCCCGATCCCAAGGTCCCGCTGAGTGAGTCGGTCGGCGCGATCGGCGAACTGAAGGCTGAGGGCAAGATCAGGCACGTCGGCCTGTCCAACGTCACCGAGCACCAGCTCAGGGAGGCGCAGCGGATCCTGCCGATCGTCTCGGTGCAGAACCGGTATAACGCGAGCGACCGTTCGTCTGAGTCGATGGTCGACCTGTGCGAGCAGGAGCAGATCGCGTTCTTGCCGTGGGCACCGCTGCAGAACAGGGACACCAACGGCCCGGTCAGCCAGGCCGCGAAGAACCACGGCGCGACCGAGCACCAGATCGTGCTCGCCTGGCTGCTGCACAGGTCACCGCAGATGCTGCCGATCCCGGGCACCGGGTCACCCGGGCACGCCCGCGAGAACATCGCCGCGGTGAGCCTCGAGCTGACCGAAGCCGAGATCCAGGCGATCAGCGCTGGCAAGTGACGCCGACCAGCGTCATCCACCGACGAGGGGCTACCCGATGACCAGCGACGACACGAACGAACCCGAAGACACTGAGCTCGGGCCAGAGTCGGGCATCGACGACGAAGGCGTGCTCGACGCGTCGGACACGCTGGACGGCGACCCCGGCGATGACCCGCTGGACCAGGGCATTATCCCGGCCGACCGCTGGTCGGCCGGTGAGCGCTACGGCACGACGGCGCAGGAGGAGGAAGCCGGCGAGTCGCTCGACCAGTTGCTCGCCGAGGAAGAGCCCGACATCGACCCGTACGCCGAGCCTGATGATGACGTGGATTCAAGCGGCGCCCGCGCGGGCGGCTATACCGCGGATCCGAGGTCAGGGCGGCTTGTCGCCGGAGGTGCCGACGAGGACGCTGACGAGGCTGCTTCCGACGACGACCCTGACCTTGTCGCCCGCGATGTCGGGATCGACGCGGGGGCGGCATCGGCCGAGGAGGCCGCGGTGCACACGATCGACTCGGGTTCGGAAGATACCGAGGACGAATCTCCCGAACCCCCAGGCGACGTGTAGTGCAGTTCCGCGTTAGTCCCCGAGGGGTGGTCATGGTTGTGGTTCAAGCGGCCTGGGTCAGGGGGTTGGTGCGGGCCGGGGCGTCTGTGTGGTTCGCAGTGTGGCGGGCGTGGTAACGGTGGCCATCCCGCGCATGTCTCGCAACGAGCGCCTGTCGGCGTAGCAGCCGTAGGGCGCGTTCGGGCAGGAAGTTCCGTCCTGGTAGCTGGGAAGCCGCGAGAAGGAAGGGAAGGGCGGAGGAAGACGGTCTGCGGGAGCACCCAACTGGAGACTCGGCTAACGACCGCTGGGAAACCGCAATGCCGGGTGCGGGTGGAACCGGCTTACCGGTCCCTGAGATAGGCGATCAGGCCCGCATCCTCTTCAAGGACTGTCTCCATGATCTCCCGCAACTCCGGATCGGTAACCCTGTCGAGCGGATGGTTCATCCGGCGCGGGCCAACTGCTGCAGGCCGATTGACTGTGAGCTCAGTTGCATCAGCAACGGGGACCTTTGAACTTGGTTGTGGAGCGGCAGCCTCCCAGGAGTCTGGGCGGCCAGCCCTGAAGAGGGAGGTGTGTGAGGCGCCAACGGTATCTTCCTTGGCCGGTCGACGGGGCTCGAAGTCGTGCTGCGACCGGTCCCTGATCTGGTTGACATCCGTCATCTCCTGGCTGCCAACCTGATCCAGCAGACGCCCAATGGACTCCTTCCGAGCCTCATATTCGTCAACGCTCGCCACAGTAACGACCCGCCAGCCGTTTCAGCCGAGAAAGACCCGAGTAACCTCCCACGCCGCCGATTCTTTCCGGTAACGAACAACTGGGCCCCGGCTAGGGCAAGAACAAGCCGGGACCTCCTGAGTCAGGATATGGCCTGGTCGGTCTAGTCGAAAGGCGCGGTGCCCGCGAGTAGGGATCAACGAGCGCGGTTAGACGGCGGCGAGGATGGCCTGCGCCTCTTGCTGGATCTGGGTGAGGTGGGCGGGACCCGCAAAGGACTCGGCGTACAGCTTGCAGACGTCCTCCGTGCCCGATGGCCTGGCGGCGAACCACCCGGACGCCGTGATGACCTTGAGCCCGCCGATGGGGGCGCCGTTGCCTGGCGCGGTGGTCAGCATTGAGGTGATCTTGTCGCCGGCCAGCTCGCTCGCTCGCACCTGGCTCGGTGAGAGCCTCGCGAGCGCGGCCTTCTGCCGGGCGGTCGCCGGGGTGTCGATCCTGGCGTAGACCGGCGCGCCGTAGCGCCCGGTGAGCGCCTGATACAGCTCGGACGGCGATCGCCCGGTCACCGCGATGATCTCGGCGGCGAGCAAGGCCAGCACGATCCCGTCCTTGTCGGTCGTCCACACGCCCCCGTCGCGCCGCAGGAATGAGGCGCCCGCGCTCTCCTCGCCGCCGAATCCGACAGTTCCGTCGAGCAGGCCTGGCACGAACCACTTGAAGCCGACTGGCACTTCGAGCAATTTCCTGCCCAGGCCGGCCGCGACCTTGTCGACCATGGAGGACGTGACCAGGGTCTTGCCGACCGCCGCTGCGGCAGGCCAGCCATCGCGGTGGGTGTACAGGTAGTCGATTGCCACGGCTAGGTAGTGATTCGGGTTGAGCAGCCCGGCGTCGGGGGTGACGATGCCGTGCCGGTCAGCGTCGGTATCGTTGCCGGTCGCGATCGTGAAATCGTGCTGCCGGGCGATCAGGCTGGCCATGGCGTACGGTGACGAGCAGTCCATCCTGATCTTGCCGTCGCCGTCGAGGGTCATGAACCGGAAGGTCGGATCGACCTCAGGGTTGACGACCGTCAGCTCCAGGTTGTAGCGGTCGGCGATCTCGCCCCAGTACCCCACGCTCGCGCCGCCGAGCGGATCAGCGCCGATCCGCACCCCGGCCTCGCGTACCTGGTCCAGGTCGACCACCTGGCCGAGCGCCGGCACGTACGCGCCGAGGAAGTCGAACTGACCTGTGGTGCCGGCCGCCATCGCCCGCGGGTAAGGAATCCGGCGTACCCCGGTGAGCCCGGCCGCGAGCAGGTCGTTGGCGCGATCGCCGATCCGCTTGGTGATGTCGGTGCCGGCCGGCCCGCCGTCGGGCGGGTTGTACTTGAACCCGCCGTCCGCCGGCGGGTTGTGTGACGGCGTCACGACTATGCCGTCGGCGCGGCTGCCGCCTGCGGCGTTGTGCGCCAGGATCGCCCTCGACACCGCCGGAGTTGGCGTGTAGCCGCCGCGGGCATCGACCAGTACGCGCACCTCGTTCGCGGCCAGCACTTCGAGCGCGCTGACCTGCGCAGGCTCCGACAGCGCATGGGTGTCGGCACCGAGGTACAGCGGTCCGTCGATGCCCTCGCTCGCACGGTAGTCGCAGATCGCCTGCGTGGCCGCCACGATGTGGTCCTCGTTGAAAGTGACGGTCAGCGCCGAGCCGCGGTGGCCCGAGGTGCCGAACGAGACCCGCTGCGCGGCTATCGCCGCGTCGGGACGCAACTCGTAGTAGGCGGTGACCAGCTTCGCCACATCGACCAGGTCTTCCTGGGCGGCAGGCTGCCCAGCACGCGGACTCACCATGCGATCATCCTGGCATGCCCGGCAGCAGCCGGGTCGCACAGTCGCAGACGAGGAAACACGGCCGCAGGCGAGAGAAAGGCCTCAGGTCGCGTTCAGCCGGCTTTCAGGTCGGCTTCCTAAGCTCCGGCCAGAGCGCACAATGGTAAGAACTCGCGGGGCAGTGCATTCGCAAGGGCAGTGCGTCACAGGGCAGTGCGTCACAGGGCAGCGCGATCGCAGGCTATGCGATCGGAGATCGAGCAGGAGGCCGCAACCGTGCACGAGGGCGTGACTATCTCGCACCGGGGACGCAGCTTTGAAATCGGGCGCGGACCTGGCTTCTACGGCATCTGGCCCGTCTCAGCGCCAGGCTCGCAGCCGATCGAGTGGTGGCCGGAGACTCCGAACGGCTGGCACGGCGCGTGGTCACGGTTCACCGGCATCGAGGCTCCTGACGCGATCACCGCTTTCAGCGCGGCCACGGTGCCGGCGGAGGCCGCGCCCGACCCTGCGGCCAAGGCCCGCGGGCGCCAGCTCATCGCGCCGATCGTGCTGATCGCCGGCGTCGGCTGCAGCATCGTGGGCCTATTTCCCGGTTACCTGGGCGGGCAGAGCCTGGCGCAGCAGCCAGTCCAGGTAGTGCCGCACGCAATTTACATCGCGGCCTGGGCGGTGAGCGCAGTCCTGCTCGTCCTCGGCGGCGACCGTGCCCGCGTCGGGGCTCTCGTGGGACTCGGGACCAGCGCGGTGACCTTCGGGCTGATCTTCGCTGACCTAGGCACCGTCATCTCGACAAGCGCGAGCCTTGCCGGCACCGGCCTGCTGCTCAGCCTGATCGGCTGGCTCGCCTGTTCGGCCGGATCGGTGTTCGGCCTGCTCCTTTGCCGCTCAGGTGCTCCGGCTAAGCCGCGCGGGCGGGACGAGGTGCTCGCCGTCCTGCTGGCCGGGGTCGCCGCCCTCGGCGCCGCGATCGCGTTCGCGCCGTCGTGGGATAGCTACACGCTGCGCACATCGAACGGACTCGCGCAATCAGTGACGGCCGGTTACGCCTTCGCCAACCCGGCCCCGGTCATCGTTGCCGATGTCGCCGTGATGGTCGCCCTCGTGGCCGCTGTCGTCGCCGCGGCCCTCTGGCAGCCGGGCAAGCGCGCGGCGGCACTGGTCGCCGGAGCGATCGTGCCGATGGTGGCGCAGGCGATCTCGGCCTTCGTTCAGGTCGGCTCGCCTGCCTCTTCGCTGCAGTTCGGCATCTCGCCGGAGGTAGCCGCCAGGATCGGCCTGACGATCACCTCAGGGCTCACCCCGGCGTTCTGGGTCTACTGCGCGTTCCTGCTCGCACTCGCGCTGCTGTGCGCTCGCATGCTGACCGCACCGGGGCCGATACCGCCAGCCCCGGTGGGCGCCGCTCCCGCCGCAAGGCCGTCGGCAATGCTAACGAGCGGTTGATCGAACGCTGACTTCCTGCCGTGCTCTTCGCACGGCAGGACTGGCTGGTTTAGTGGCGGTGGCGCTTGTGCCGATGCAGTATCCGGAGCCGGTAATACGCGGTGGGATGCCAGCCCCAGCCGTAGTGGACAAGGCTCACCAGGGTGCCGGAGTCATGCGCTCCGTAGGTGTAGCCCCATTTCCTGAAAAGCTCCACGTGCCCGGTGCCGTAGAAGGCAAGGTCACCTCTACGCGGATGCCTGGTCCAGACCAGCAGATGGCTGGCCAGCATCCCGGTCGTTGTCCGCGGCAGGTGGATCCCAGCGTGCCGGTAGGCCATCATGACCAGGCCAGAACAGTCGAAGCCCGGACCGGTGCCACCCCACTCGTACGGATGACCCTTCTGGCGCAAGGCCCAGGCGTAGGCGCGCAACCTAGCTGGCTCGCTCCGGTGCTTGTGCCTGTGCTTGCGGTGAACGGCTGTCAGCGTGGCACTGGCCGGCTTGGCCGCGAGCACCCGCGCTGAGTCCGCCGCCCTGGCGGCCGGTGCCGCGCTAGCCGGGGCCTGGAATGCGAAAACCGCGGCCATCCCGACAGGGATCGCTGCGGCTGCCATGGCGCTGAGAGACCTACGTTTCGAAGCGGACATCAACTTCCGATCACACGAAGCGCGCGCACGCTCACGGGGAAAGGACGACGCGGCGTCCAGACGCGGCGAGAATGCGCCTAACAAGTCGGTACGGTAGCTCCTTCGGCGACCGCTGTCCGACAAAACACCAAACAACTGCCCGTTACCCCGATCACTAAAACCAATCGGGTTACGCGCAATATCCCTTTATAGACCGGTATCCTGGTCCAGGATGTTGTTAACAGTTTCCCCAAGAGTCCCACATTTCTCAGTATGAGGCTGGCGTATGACCTGGTCCCGGCCCCGAGAGAGGCAGAAGGTCACTGCGCGCCGCCGTGAAAAACCTCTTCAGTCACAACGGCATCACTGGCACCTATTTTCGGGTCAGTTCCCGGGTCCGGGAGGCTTTTCGTCATGATCACGGAGCTTTCTCGTGCTTGCGAAGGAGCGGTTTCGGGTCTAGGAGCGTTGTCGTCGAATAGTCCGGTCAAAGCTCCAGAACCCGAAAACCCGCCTCCAGCGCCTCAGATTCACCCCAGCAACCTGAACCAATAGCTAATGTGGTCATCAAGGCGCGGATCGGCACCCAATTGCCAACACCAATTCGCGCATCCATGCGGTCCGTTCTGCCAAGCAGCCTCGGCGGCTCGCTCGGGCCTTTGGGCAGCCCCCGGCGACCAGAGCAGCGCGGGATTCGGTCCCGCGCAGCCGGGCAGGGTACCCACATGACGACGCAGACTACGGAAGACGTGCGCGAGCTCGCGCAGCAGTTGCGGGTCGACTCGATCCGGTGCTCGACGAGCGCGGGATCGGGCCATCCAACCTCGGCTATGTCCGCCGCCGACCTGATGGCCGTGCTGCTGACCAGGCACCTGCACTATGACTGGCAGCACCCGGACGAGCCCGCCAACGACCATCTGATCTTCTCCAAGGGACACGCCTCACCACTGCTGTACTCGATGTTCAAGGCGGCGGGGGTGATCTCCGACTCTGAGCTGGTCAACGGCTACCGGCGGTTCGGCTCCGTACTGGAGGGCCATCCGACTCCCATCCTGCCGTGGGTCGACGTCGCGACAGGCTCGCTCGGGCAGGGCCTGCCCGACGGGGTCGGCATCGCCCTCGCCGGCCGGTACCTTGATGAGCTGCCCTACCGGGTCTGGGTGCTCTGCGGTGACAGCGAAATGGCCGAGGGCTCGATGTGGGAAGCGTTCGACAAGGCCTCTTACTACCACCTGGCGAACCTGACCGCGATCGTCGACGTCAACCGGCTCGGCCAGCGCGGGCCGACCGAGCTTGGCTGGGACCTTGAGCTCTATGCCAAGCGTGTGGAGGGGTTCGGCTGCCGGGCGATCATGATCGACGGCCACGACTACGACGAGATCGACCACGCCATGAGCCTGGCCGCCGAGTCGGACAAGCCCTCGGTGATCCTGGCCCGTACCCTCAAGGGCCGCGGGTTCTCCGAGATCGAAGACCGCGAGGGCTGGCACGGCAAGCCGCTGCCCGCCGAGATGGCCGAGCGCGCGATTGTCGAGCTTGGCGGTGAACGGCAGCTCACCGTCAGCAGCCCGCAGCCGCAGAGCGGGCACCCGCGCACCCGCCCGAGCGGCGAGGTCAGCCTGCCCGGCTACGACCTCGGCGCCAAGGTCGCCACCAGGCTCGCGTTCGGCCAGGCGCTCGCCGCCCTCGGTGCCAGGAGCGAGATCGTCGTGCTCGACGGAGAGGTAGGCAACTCCACCCATGCCGAGGAGTTCGCCAAGGCTCACCCAGAGCGCTACTTCGAGATGTTCATCGCCGAGCAGCAGCTCATCGCGGGCGCGGTCGGGATGGCGGCACGTGGCTACATCCCGTTCGCCGCGACGTTCGCGGCGTTCTTCAGCCGCGCGTACGACTTCATCAGGATGGCGGCCATCTCGGCGGCCAGCATCCGGCTGTGCGGCTCGCACGCGGGTGTCGAGATCGGCGCCGACGGCCCGTCGCAGATGGCGCTCGAAGACCTCGCGATGATGCGGGCGGTCCACGGCTCGACGGTGCTGTACCCGAGCGACGCGACGAGCACGGCGAGCCTGGTAGCGGCGATGGCGGACCGCGAGGGCGTCGTGTACCTGCGCACCACCAGGGGCGCCTACCCGGTGCTCTACGGGCCGGACGAGGACTTCCCTGTCGGCGGGTCGAAGGTCGTCAGGTCGTCCCGCGACGACCAGGTCACGCTGGTCGGCGCGGGGGTAACGCTGCACAACTGCCTGGCCGCGGCGGACCTGCTCCGCCGGGACAGCATCAGCGCCCGGGTCATCGACCTGTACTCGGTGAAGCCGATCGATATCGCCACGCTGCTCACCGCCGCGACGGCGACTAGTGACCGGATCGTCGTCGCTGAGGATCACTACCCGGCGGGCGGTCTCGGCGGCGCGGTGCTCGAAGCGTTCAGCGACGCCGGTCATCCGATCCGGATCGCGCACCTGGCAGTACGGGGCCTCCCTGGCTCAGGCACCCCGGCCGAGCTGATGGACGCCGCCGGGATCTCCGCCGACCACATCGCCCAGGCCGCCCGGGCGCTGCTGCATCCTTAGGAGGTCGGACGACATGGATCGGGGCCTCGCAGATGGAGCGCACGCACAGCTACGCGGTCCAGGTGACCTGGACCGGCAACCTCGGCACCGGCACGAGCGGTTACCGTGCCTATGACCGCGACCACGAGGTCACCGCCGATGGCCCGCCGGTCATCGCCGCCAGCTCAGATCCGGCCTTCCGCGGCGACAGGAGCCGGTGGAACCCCGAGCTTGAGTTCACCGCGGCGCTCTCGCAGTGCCACATGCTGTGGTACCTGCACCTGTGCGCGGAGGCCGGGGTCATCGTGCTGGGTTATGCCGACGAGGCCAGCGGGACGATGACCGAGTCCGAAGACGGCGGCGGCCGCTTTACCGAGGTCGTACTGCGCCCGAGAGTAGTCGTCGCCTCCGCCGGGATGATCGAGGCGGCAACCCGGCTGCACGCGGCGGCACACGCGAAGTGCTTCATCGCCAATTCGGTCAGCTGCCCGGTGCGCCACGAGCCTGTCATCGAAGCGGCTGACTCACCAGACCTGCTATCTGGGCCTCACCAGCTCTGAGTCCGGTTTGGGCGCGCCGCGAAGCGTCGCCATCGCGTCGAACACCGACTGGCGGACGAAACGCTCGCGCTTCGGGCTCGCCAGGAAGCGAGCGGCGGCGGCCATCGGCTCGGCCGAGGAGTTCGCAGCGCCGAGTGCCCTGGACTCGGAGACCGCGGCCTGAGCCGTCTTGACGACGTGCGCCACCATGATGGGCGCGGTCGAATTGTCCTCCGCCGCCGACTGGATCAGCGCCCTCTCCAGGTCGGCGCGCGGCCCCGTGTAGCCGTCGACGAGCGCGACCGCCGCGTCTGGATCGCGGCGCGTGATGGCCGCGCGTACCTGCTCGGCATCGGTCCCCTGATGCGGCCGCGGCCGCTGCGGCCCCGCCGGCCCGCGCGTGTCGAACTGGCCAGTCCACTGGACGAACCAGGCCGCGTGAAACAGTCCTCGGAGAACTGCCGGGGACGGTGATGCCGACCAGGCCCAGCGAAGCGCGTTGAGATAGGTCAGCGTGTGCGTGACATCGAGCCAGCCGAACTCGTTCGTGTCGTCCAGGTCGAGATCGATGTCGAATCGCGCGAGCCGTTCCGCCGCGGCCAGGCCCGTGGCGTCGATGACAGCCGTGACGCCTGCGCCGCCTTCAAGCGACCTGATCAGCGAGTCGAGCGCCTCCTGCGGCGATCCGTCCGTGAGCGCCCGCCGGTAGCCGGCCTCGTCGAACAGCCCGCTGACCGGGCGGGCCGCGAGCGCGCCGAGATCTGGTCCGGCCTCGGTCCACGCACGGAGGTACTTGCGCATGTAAGGCAGCTTGTCGTACCTAGTCCCGATGACCATCTCCGGTACCAGTGGCGACAGCAGCGTATCGGCCTCCTGCCACCCGACCAGGTCGAGCATCTCGAATGCCTTCTGCACGAAGATCATCGAGTGCCCGTAGGCCAGGAAGTGGTCGGTGACGGCGGTGAGCAGCATCTGCCGCAGAGCGGGCGGAGCGACGCCCGCCGCGATCAGCCCGCGCAGCAGGCCCTCCGCCTCGTCGCTTTGCTCGTCATCGACGAGCACTGGGTAAGCCCGCATCGCGTCGTCGATCGAGCCGTACCTGGCAATGGGGTCTGCCGGCTCTGGCCGCGCGCGCAACGGGCGCCGCACCTGGCTCTCCGATGCGATCGACAGTCCCTGGATGACCGGCAGCGCGCGCAGCGACTCAGCGAAGTAGTCGCTCATGCGCAGGCAGTCAGCCATGGTGGCGAGCGAGTGATCCCAGCCGTACTCGGCCCTCGGCGCCGCGTACCTGACGCCTTCGGCGATCACGTCGGCGAGCGGCGTGCCGAGCTGGTGCAACCGCATCGTGTCCCGCGCGACCCGGCCGATGTCCAGATCATCGAGCGCGGCTGTCAGGCTGGCGAACAGCTCGGGCCTGATGATCTCGGCGGGCGGATCAGTGACGTCGATGAACACCTGACCGTCCCTGACCTGCACCGGATAAGTCCTGATGTTCTCGCCGCCGTGCCGGCAGGTGCCGGTCCCCAGCTCGAACTTCCAGTTGTGCCATGCGCAGGTGAGCACGCCGTCCTTCACGTCGCCGCGCACAAGCGCGTAACCCTGATGGGGGCAGCGGTTGTCGCACGCGAACACCCCGCGCGCCGTGCGGAACAGCGCGATCCGCTTATCGGCGTGAGCGAAGGACTTCGCGCCGCCATCCTTGAGGTCATCGGCCGCCATTGCCCGCACCCAGTCGCCCACGTCCGCCTCCTGATCGTGTCATTTCTCTGGTACCAGGAAGCTATTTCTTAAAGTTCACTTGAAGTCAAGGGCTGGGAACCACTCGCGCACCGGAAACGTCAGACAAGCCGGATAGGTGCCCGGCTGGCATGACGGGAGCTAACGCGATGATCGTGAAGCGAATGGCGGCTGCTATCGCGCTGACCCCGCTGCTGCTCGCCCTGGGCGCGTGCTCAGGTAGTGGCGGTGCGCCCGATCACAATCATGGCCTGGTAGTTGGACATCTGCGGATCCCGTTCGTGCCCTCTGACGCTAGGAGGCCGAGGCGAGTCGTCCGGGTCGCTGTCTCTGTCGGACAGCGATTCTCAGTCAAGATCGATACGTCGGATGGGCCGTATTCCTGGAGTCAGATCGGCCCGCTGCCAGACAAGCACCTGATCAGGCTGGCAGGCGATTTCGGCCAAGGAAGTTGCGCGCCTAACCTGGCCGGCTGCCGGGTGCCCTATTTCCACACCCTGGTCCCCCGGGCCAAGGGCGACACGACGATGACGTGGCGGTACAACGGCACCTGCCCTGTCCAGCCGAACGCCGGCCCGCCGTGCACGAGGGTCGGCACGGTGATCTTCATCATCACGATCCGCTGACACCGGCGCGAGCCGCCTGGAACGGCCCGGCAGGCCCAGCAATGTCGGGGCGACGGCGCTATCGCGCCAGCAATGTCACAAGGGTGTAGCTCTTTCGGGGTGAGCCAGCCGGGTGGTGCCGTGCCCGGGAGGGTTGTCGTCCCCCGGGAGGAGAGTTGCCGTGCCCGGGAGGGTTCTCGTCCCCCGGGAGGAGAGTTGTCGTGTCTGGGAGGGTTCTCGTCCTTACCGTGGAGGGTTTCCGGGTTCCTGAAGGAGCGTTGTCGCATGAAGGAGGGTTGTCGTCGTATAGTCCGGTCAACTCTCCTAGATGCGAAAACCCTCCTGCACGAACCCGAAAACCCTCCTGCTAGAGCAGCCTCACCCCGAAAGAGCCGCACCCAGGTCCCAACGGCGGGTGTCGAGTCGCGCGCCCGTGAACGCACGTCGGGCCCCGGCAAACCGGAGGTCGCGAGGACCGCGTCACATTTGTCCCTCGCTGCGAAGAGCTGGGCTGATCTGGCGATACGGTGCGAAGTACCTGATCACCTGCGGGTTACGTGCGGCTGCGTCACCTGCCTCGCCTGGAGGAGAACGCCGATGAGCGATGAATCCCGCCCGCCCGAGTCCTCAGCCACCGCCAAGCCCGCCACCACCGAGCCCGCCACCACCGAGCCCGCCGCGATGGAACCCGGCGGCATGGAGCCCGACGGCGCCGACCTCGCCACCACCTCCGCGGCCGGCGGCGGCTATACCGCCTACTCCTACCTTGATCCCGGCGAACTCCGGCAGTTCGAGCTCGCCCCTGAGTTCGGCCGGGTACCTCCGTATGCGGCCAGCCTCACCGCCGAGCAGGAGGAACGATCGCGCCGGCTGCTCGCCGACAGTCTCGTGATCAGCTTGCATGATCATCCGGTCAGGTTCCCGGCGCGGATGGCGGAGACGCCTGAGTACAACCGGACCGGGCGCCAGCACGCCGGCTACGCGGGCCTGGCCGCGTCGGGGATGACGATCGTGTTCGACAACATGATGGACGGCACGGCCTGCGTGACCGGTAACGCGCCGTGGCGCTGGACCGACATCATCACCGATCTGGGCATGCGGCAAGCCGACCTGGCTCACCAGGGCGAGGTCATGGTCATCAGGACGGTCGCCGACATTGAGGAGGCCTATCGGAGCGGGCGGGTCGGGCTGGTCTTCGGCCTGGAAGCGGCGACCCCGATCGAGAACGAACTCGACCGGCTCGACGTGCTCTACGGCCTCGGGCTGCGGCAGATCGGGATCGCGTACTCAGACGCCAACACGCTGGGCAGCGGCTTGTCGGAGCCGGTGGACGGGGGGCTGACGGCGTTCGGCCACCGGGCAGTGACCAGGATGAACAAGCTCGGACTCGCCATCGACGTGTCGCATTCCTCTGACCGCACCGCGCTCGACGTATGCCGCCAGAGCGACCGGCCAGTATTCATCACCCATGCCGGAGCGCGGGCGATCTGGGACACCGCGCGGATGAAGCCGGACGACGTACTGCGCGCCGTGGCGCAGACGGGCGGCGTCATCGGGATGTCGGCCGCCCCGCACACGACCTTGTCCCGCGCGCACAAAGAGCACTCGATCGAGTCGGTGATGGACCACTTCAGCTACTGCGCCGAGCTCGTCGGCCTCGAGCACGTCGCCTTCGGGCCTGACACCCTCTACGGGGACCACGTCGACCTGCACCGGACGTTCGCGCACCTGCTCAGCCTGAGTGCGGCCCGAGGCCCTGCGTTCAGCCCTGTCGGTTACGTTGACGGGCTGGAAAATCCGACCGAGAACTTCGCGAACATCACCGGCTGGCTGGTCGGGCACGGCTACGCCGACGACGAGATCCGCGCGGTCCTCGGCGGCAACATCTACCGCGCGCTGCGGGACATCTGGATCTGAACGCTGAACGAGCGCGTGCCCCCGGACGGCGGGCGCGACCGCGCCCGGCCGCCCGAGGGCACGCCTTGATCAGTCAGCCGATGATCAGGTGCTGCGCTTCCAGGTGACGGAGAAGCCGGTCCCGGCGGCGTTCAGGGCACCGGGCTGCGCCTTGACCGTGCCTGAGCCGTTGACCATGGTCAGCTCGTCGTCGGGGAAGCTGGAGATTGTGCCGTTGACCGCGCCTGACTTGACCGCGGCCGCCGATACTGTCCAGGTGGTGAACTGGGTCAGCGGCTCGACGCCCGCTGAGCCGCTCGGGGCCTCGGCGATCCACTCGGCGCTTGAGTTGGCGCAGGTCGAGCAGGTCTGGGTAGTGGTGAAGCTGGCGGCCGAGCGGCTTGAGTCCGTGACCTTGAGCGTGTAGCTGCTACCGCTCTTGACCACCGAGGAGGAGATGCTGTCACCAGGACGCAGCGACTCGCTGACGACCTGGATCGAGTTGGTCGGGAACATCTCCCACCAGGTGAAGTAGATCGGCGAGCCACCGGAGCACTCAACGCCGGTGCCGTCCTGCTCGACGCTGCTGCTGCTGAAGCCGTCGATGCCGACCCACCAGACGGCGAGCGAGGTCGTCCGGGTGCAGGTAGCGGTCGGCTGGGTCCAGTTGGCGCTCAGCGAGGTGTAGGTGTTGCCGGCCGTGTTGTCGTCGGCGTAGCCGGACCAGTTGGTGCTCTGGTCCTGGGTCAGGCCCTTGATCGAGCTGACGTGCCGCCCCACGGAGTGGTTAGTGGGGTGCTGGCCGATGGACAGGTGCCTGAGGAACTTCAGCGCGATGGCGATCTGGGCTTTGGTCGCGGAGTGCGCCACGGGGTGACTGGTCGCGGGGCTGGCATTGGCCACGGGAAGGGCGGCCATGAACAGCCCGATCGCGGGAACGCAGGCCGCTAAGGAGATGGTGAGTAGCCTCGGACGGCGATGACTCATAGTGGACTACCTCTCGAACCTGGCGGCCCGGGAACGGCCGCTGTTCACTCATCGTAACTTTGGTCTCCTTGATCATCAATGCGATGATTAGCGGAGCTTTGCCCCGATCACCCGGCCCCGGGCACAGGTCCGGCTGCTTGCGGCGACCTCATGGGGATTGGGCACGTTGCCCAGCGACCGACACCCGGTACGGCGATAATGCCGAATTGCACCTGACTTTCGTCCGAATTGCTCAGCCTGAGCTGCCGCAGGCCGAATTCGACTGGCTTAGTTAGGTTAACGGATCGGAAATGCGCACCGAGAATTTCGCTGACATCGTCATCAGCGCACAGCTGCGGAACGGTTACGACTTGGTGCGCGATAGGAGTTCTGGACGTAGCGGGTGATTGCGGCGTGTCGGTCCCGCGAACGTGAGCGGCCGCGCGAAACGATCTTGATGTGTCGTCAGGATGGGCCCGCGCGGCCTTGTCGCATCGTATCTGCACCGGCCTGCCCCGCCGCAAGCTAGGCAAGCTGGTCGAGGAGCTTGCCCAGCCGTGGCTTGCGCAGCAGGACTCGCGGCTGCGGGACCGCCGCCGCCGGAACCGGCTGCGTGCCGAGGGCGCAGGTCCCCGGCATGAGCTGGCGTTCGCGGACCGGGTGATCGCCACGCTGGTCATCTTGCGGTTCCAGCTGCCGCACGCCGCGCTGGCGGTGTTCTACGGCGTGGACCGCTCCACCATCACCCGCGCGGTCGGGGAGATCCGGCCGCTGCTGGCCGCCCGCGGCTTCGCGGTGCCGGGAAAGCCCGGGTTGCGGCTGCGCACCCTGGCGGATGTCTTCGCCTACGCCGCTTCCGAGGGCGTGGAACTGCGGCTGGACGGCACGGAAGTCCAGGTCCGCCGCCCGCGGGCTGGCAGGCCCGGTCGCCGCGCCTTCGTCTCGGGCAAGAAGAAGATGAACACCAAGAAGGCCGCCGTCGTCACCGACGAGAAGGGACGCACCCTGTGGGCGGGGGCGTTCCGGCCCGGCCGCATGCACGATCAGACCGCCGTCCGGACCGAGGGGATCGCTGACCTGCTCAGGCAGCATCCCGAGGTAAAAGCCAAGGTCGATGCGGGATACCGGGGGCTGGCGAAGGAGTTCCCGGAGCAGGTCCAGGCCCCGCCGCTGAAGCCGGGGAAGGGCGCAGCGCCGGAGGAAACCGCCGCCTGGGACGCCGAACGTCACCAGCAGTCATCGGAAAGGATCTGCGTGGAGCACGCCAACGCCGAGCACAAGCAGTGGCGGGTCCTCCAGCGCTACCTCGGACGACGCGAGGACTTCGACGAAACCTACATGGCCGTGGCCGGCCTGGTCTCCGACCGCGCCGCCGAAAGGTAATCACCAATCGGCCAGCCTGCCAGGCCGGCGCACCCCGGCCCTAATCGCGCACCACGCCGTTAGTCCGGCACCGCCTCATACGCCAGCGTGCCCCTGGACGGCGAGCGCGATAGCGCATCGCCGGCCAAGGGCACGGGTTTATCCAGCTAGCCGATGATTAGGTGCTGCGCACCCAGGTGACGGTAAAGCTATTCCCTGCCGCGTTCAGGGCACTGGGCTGCGCCTTGACCAAGCCGGGCTCCGTCGACCATGGTGAGCTCATCGTCGGGGAACGACGAGATGACGCCGGCGGCGCCTGAGGTGACCGAGGCGCCCGTGAGCGTCCAGAGGCTGAACTGGGTCAGCGGGAAGACGCCGCTTGAGCCGCTCGGGGCCTCCGCGATCCACTCGGCGCTTGAGTTGGCGCAGGTCGCGCACGTCTGGGTAGTGGAGAATCCGACGCCCGCACGGGTCGAGTCGGTGACCGTGAGCGCGTAGCTCGTGCCAGATCTCGTCACCGAGGAGCGGATCTGGTCACCAGGCACCAGCGACGTGCTGACGACCTGGATCGAGTTGGTCGGGAACATCTCCCACCAGCTGAAATAGATCGGCGTGCCGCCACTGCACTCGACCCCGGTGCCGTCCTGCTCGACTGAGCTGCTGTTAAAGCCGTCGAGGCCGACCCACCAGACGGCCAGCGAGAGCACTGACGTGCAGGTGGCGGTCGGCTGCGTCCAACTCCCGATCACTGCGGAGTAGGTGCGGCCGCCGGTGTTGTCGTCGGCGTAACCAGCCCAGTTGGTGCTCTGCACCTGGGTGAAGGCCTTGATCGAGCTGACGTGCCTGGCTACGGCGTGGTCAGTGCCGCGCTGGCCCACAGACAGCTGGCGCAGGAGCTTGACCGCGATCGCGATTTCGTGGGCCCTGGTCGTGGAGTGGCTGGCCGCAGGGGTCACTGCGCTGGCCGCCGGGATGACGGTCGCGCAGAGCCCGATCGCCGGCACGCAAGCCGCTAACGTGAGGCGTAATAACCTTGGTCGGCGAATCCTCATAGTGGTAATACCTCTCGAATCAGGCAGCCCGCCGATAGGCCGCTTGCCAAGCATCGTAACTTTCACAATGGCGATAATCAATGCAACAATTTGATAATTCCTTTGCCCGGCTCAGCGTGAGGTACCAGACTCGGCGGGCCTGGAGACGACATTATGCAAAGGCTGGCCACTCAGATGCCTGACTGCCTGATTGGCCACGAATCCGGCCACTTCCGAGCCAAAAGTCGTCGTATCGCCACCGATGTGGGGCGTGATCAGAACATTCGGTAGCGCCCATTCAACACGGTCCTGAGGCAGCGGCTCGGGGTCGGTAACGTCGAGCGCCGCCCGCAGCCGGCCGCTCCGAAGCTGCTCCGTCAGCGCCGCGGCGTCGATGATGGCGCCGCGCGCCACGTTCACGATGAGGGCGCCGTCGGGCAAGGCGGCCAGCACCTCGGCGCTAACGAGGCCAGACGTCTGCGGCGTCAGCGCGACACAGGCCACGAGGATGTCCGCGCCGGCGGCGAGCGCCGGCAACTGGCCAAGCGGCCGGACGCCGGCTCTGGCAGTGCGCGAGACCCGGGTGACGACGGCGCCGAACGGGCTGAGCCGCTGCTCGATCGCCGCGCCGATCGCTCCGTAGCCAACCAGCAGCACCCGTTTCCCGGCGAGCGACTCGGTCCTTTTGTGCCGCCAGGTGCGCGCCGACTGCTGGGCGGCGAACTTCGGGAGCTGGCGCAGGCTCGCCAGGATCAGCGTGACCGCGAGGTCGGCGGTGCCCTCCTCATGACCGAGCCCGCGGCCGTTGCACAGCGTCACGCCATCGGGCAGGACGGGGAGCAGGTCATCCACGCCGCTGTTCTGGCTCTGCAGCACGGCCAGCGACGGCATGGTCCCGATCAGCGCGATGCCCGCCGCGTCCCCCATGTAGGGCAGGCAGTAGAAGGTCACCTCATCGATCCGGCCGGGGCCGGCCTGCTCGCAGGCCAGCACGGTGGCCTGCGGCAGCCGCCGCCTGCACTGCTCGGCGATGCCGTCAGCCTCAGGTACCAGGAGAGCCATTGGCTCAGTCTGCCCTGTCGGAGCCGCGAGCTAGCCTTGACTGGTCCCCGGCGCCGAGTCCCCTTGGAGTCACGATGACCGCGCTAGATGCCAAGCTGCAGCTCAAACCAGGCAAGACCATCGCCGTCGTGGGCTCGGGCCCGGCACTCGACACCGGGGCGGAGGCGGCTGACCCGCAGGTCGCCGATGCGGTGCTCGCGTTCGCGAAGGACCGCGCGGAGCTCACGTCCCGGCTCGGCGTTCTCGCGGCCGCCGCGGGCCGGGGCGGCATGGCCTGGGTCGCCTACCCGAAGGCACGTCAGCTCGGCACCGACCTGAACCGCGACGTGATCAGGGACATCGTGCCCTCGGCAGGCCTCGATCCGGTCCGCCAGATCTCGCTCGACGAGGTCTGGTCGGCGCTGCGGCTGAAAACGCTCGCCTAGACAGCGGCAGCGCCGACCCCAAGACCCTTTCAGCTACCAGGGGTGAATGACACTCCGCGCAGCACCTCGCCGAATCCGGCCGACCGGACGGTCGTGAAGCTCTCGCCCGGCGCGGGCGAGGCCGCCGACGGGCTGTCGGTGATCGCGACGAGCTTGTTCGGGTCAGCGCCCTGGTCCCCGTTGCCGCTCACGGTCGAGGTGATGGCCCAGATCGTGACGGTGCCGTCCGGATTGACCCGGCCGGTCAGGTTACGCAGCCCGTCGGTGGCCGGTGACCAGGGCAGGCCCGTGACCGGGTTGTTCCCGGCCGGGTAGCCGGGGACGGTATACGGGACGCCGAGGTTCAGGCCAGCGCTGATCGTGTAGGCGCGGCTCCAGCTGGTGCCGTTGAACACCCACTTCTGCAGCCCGGCCGTGGTCTGGGCGGCCGCGCCGGTGAAGGTGCCGGACGCGGTCGAGAACGTGGCGTCGCCATTGCCCTCGTCCGCGACGTACAGGGTGTCCGAGTTGGCGAACCACATCCCGAACGGGAACGCTGCCTGTGACTTCAGCGCCGTCGGGAACCCCTTGAGCACGCACATGTTGAACGGCGTGACGCCCTGGGCCTGCAGCAGCGACGCGTTGAAGTTGATCGGCGTCGTCGGCAGCTTCGCGCCTGGCTGCGGCACGCCGAGTCGCCGCTCGGGCAGGCATTGCCGGTGGTGTCGATGAAGTAGACGGTGTTCACGCCGTTGCCGCCACTGCCCTTGGTGAGGTAGATGACGTTGTTGAAGACCGTGAGGCCGCGGAAGTTGGTGTCCTTGCCGACCTTGTCCGCCTTGTCGCCAAGCTGGGTGACGCTGAAGCTGCCGAGCGGCTGCGGCGCGCCCGGGGCCTGGGCCGACTCGGCCTTGCGCGCGGCCAGCGCGAACTGGGCGCCGGCACCGGAGATGACGCCGTCGGGCTGCGGGTTGCCGCCGTTGCCCGCGTTGCCCGCCATGTAGATGACCCGGTGGCCGTGGCTGTCGTTCACGATCGCGGCCCGGCCGTTGTTACCGCTGTAGGAGTTGGTCAGCGTGAAGCGGAGCTTGCCGTTCTTGTCGACCTCGCCGACCACCCGGTAGTCGCTGCCGGGGACCGGGTTAGTCGGGTCGAACACTGCCGGGGTATTGGAGTTGGAGACGTCGAGGTCGTTCGGCTGCGCGAGGTAGCCCATGAAGCTGAGCTGCTTGCCGCTGGTCGACAGGTTCAGCGCCATCTCGGACTTGCTCGAGAAGCTGGTCACCATGTGGTCGCCGTTCTTGCTCGGCCCCGCGCCGTCAGGAACCGCAAGCGTGTTGACCGGCTGGCCCGACAGGGTGAGCTGATCGAGGAACACCTGCGAGGTGACGCCGAAGCTGGGGTCGACGAGCACGTTGTTGAACACTTCCGGGTACGTGCCGTCAGCGTTCGCGGTGACGCAGCCGGAGGTGCAGCCCGGCGGCAGCACGGTAACGCCCGGGCTGAGCAGGCTCGCGCTGCCCGAGTAGACCGAGCGGCTGAGGACCAGGTTGCCCGGCTTGAACCACGGTCCGTGCCCGCCGTGCGTGGCCGCGCTCGACGTGCCGATCGCCATCGAAGCCGCGGCCGCCACGGCGAGAGCCGCCGCCGCGCCGAGGCTGTAAGAACGCCGTAGCCCGAGCCACGGACGCTGCGTCGTCATGTGTCTGTACCTCCGCGTGCGGGATGCGCCGCGCCGATCGGCGGCCAGGCAAGCCTGGGGGACGAAAGCGGCCTATCCGCCACGTATCGGCAAACGAACCGTGAACATTCCGGCGGTCAGCTCAAGACCATGGAGGAACGGATCGAACCGGCCTGCAATCGCTGCGATCAGGCTAAAGATGGTAGGCGTACTCGCGAAATTCCCAGTCGGTGACGAAGCGCTCGAAGCGCTCGATCTCATTGCGCTTGTAGGCGAGAAAAGACTCGACGAAGTAGCCGCCGAGCACCTCGGTGAGCTCCTCGTCGGCGGCGAGGGCGTCGAGGGCGTCGGCGAGGCGCATGGGCAGCATCGCGGATCGGGCTGGGTCGTAGCCGTAGCCCTCCAGCTTGGGCGGCGGCTCGGCCTGGGAGGTGATGCCGAGGTAGACGGCGGCGCCGATGGCGGCTATGCCCAGGTACGGGTTCGCCGTGGCGTCGCCGAGCCTGACTTCCATTCTGGCGGCCGGTCCGCGCTCGGGCGGGATCCTGATCATCGCGCTGCGGTTGTCCAGGCCCCAGTCGATCAGCCAGGGCGCCAGCGTGTCCGGCCCGAACCGCTTGAACGAGTTGATCGTCGGGTTCAGCAGCGCGCTGAGCGCGGGCGCGTGCCTGAGCACCCCGCCGATGGCGTGCCGGCCGATGGCGGAGATGCCATCGGGGCCGTTGTCGTCGCCTTCGGCGCCGTCGCCGAAGATGTTGCGGCCGGTGTTGTCGTTCAGCGAGACGTGCACGTGGAACCCCGAACCGCCCTCGTCGTTGAACGGCTTGGCCATGAAAGTGGCCAGGAGCTCGCGCTGGCGCGCGATCTCCTTCACCGCCGCCTTGAGCCGGAACGCGCGATCGGCAGCGTCAACCAGCTCAGAGTGCGCGAGATTGATCTCGAACTGCCCGGGCGAGAACTCGTGGTTGGCCGTAGTCACCTTCAGGCCGGCGTCGCGGAGCAGCCTCAGCATGCGCAGCAGGAGTCCCTGCGGGTCGCCCTTGCGGCCGACCACGTAGATATTGCCGAGTTCATTGGCGTAGCGCTGCCAGTTCCCGGCCGCGTCCTTCTCGCAGACGAAGAACTCAAGCTCAGGGCCGCAGATGAGCGTGTAGCCGAGGCGTGGCGATCCGCCCGGCGACGCGCTTGGCGACCTGGCGCGGTGACTCCGGCGCGGGGGTGCCAGCCGGGGTGCCGTCCGGGATGACGGCCTCGCCGACGCACCAGGCCGCGTTGGGCTCCCACGGCAGCGGGGTCAGCGTGGCGAGGTCGGGCCTGACGAGTATGTCGGGCAGGCCGGCGTCGAGACCGCCGCGCACCGGCACGACGTCTCCCATGGGAGACGTGTGATAGACGGCCCGGCAGAAGGCGAGCCCGTGCTCAATCGCGCCGGGCAGTTCGTCGAGCAGCACGTCCCGGCCCCGGTCTACCCCGATCAGGTCCGGGTAGGAGACCCTGACGACATCCACGCCCTGGCCGCGCAGCCGCTCGCAGGCCGCGCTGACGTCAGCCTCCGAATAGTTCCGCACCGTGACCCGTCCCTCATCCGCCCCGCCGCAACAACATGAATACGCTAGCGCGATCTCGGGAATACGATCGGGGCGCGGGTGGTTGGTGAGGTCGGTCGTAGTTTTTCTGTGTACGTGGTCAAGTCACGCTCGCGGACTCACTCGCGGGCGTGTTGCTGTTTGCACCGGATGGTGCGCAACCGCGCCTGGGCCCGGACCCGCACGGTGCGGGTGCGCATGTGTTACAGCAAGGAGTCACCATGGCACAGGGAACTGTGAAGTGGTTCAACCCGGACAAGGGATTCGGGTTCATCAACGTCGACGGTGGCGGCGCGGACGTGTTCGTCCATTTCTCCGCGATCGACTCTGCGGGGTTCCGCAGCCTCGACGAGAATCAGCGGGTCGAGTTCGACGTCACCCAGGGACCGAAGGGTCCTCAGGCTGAGCGAGTCCGCGTCGTCTGACCGGTTCGGACGCTGACGCGCCCGCGGTAGGACCGCCCCCGCCTGGCCGGATTCCGGCCAGGCGGGGGTACCACCAGGCGGTGGCACCAAAGGAGCGCGCGTGGCTGAGCTGACCGGCTTCTTCTACCCGCGCACCGGCACGGGCCGGTCCTCGCTGCTGCCGGCGCCGCCCTGGTACTACTCAGGCGACCTGCTCACGGTCGAGTACCGAACGGATCCGGCCAAGGTCGCGGCGCTGCTGCCCGCTCCGCTCGAGCCCGCGCCCGACGACCCGGGCGCCGTAGCCTTGATCTGGGCAGACTGGCAGTCATGCGGCGCGGACCACGCCGAACTCCTCGACCCGGTACGGTCCCAGTACTCCGAGTGCTTCGCCGTGGTCCGGTGCTCATATGACGGGCGGGTCTACTCCCGCTGCGTCTACATCTGGGTGGACACCGACTTCGCGTTGGCGCGCGGCCTGGTTCAGGGCTATCCCAAGAAGCTCGGCAGCATCCACCAGACCAGGCCGCATCCATTCGGCCAGGCCGCGCCCCGGATCGCCCCCGGCGGCGTCTTCGCCGGCACGCTGTCAGCCGCCGGCCGGCGGCTCGCCCAGGCCGTGGTAACCCTGTGCGAGGAATGCGAGTCGAACGGCTTCGTGAACGCGCACCCGATGGCCCATCACCGGTGGATGCCCTCGATCGTCAAAGACGGCGGCGATTCGCTGGCCGAGCTCGTCGCCTCCGGCAGCGCAAGCGTCGAAGCCGGCCCGGCCTGGCGAGGGGACGCGAGCCTCGAACTATTCGACTCTCCGACCGAAGAACTCGCCGACCTCGAAGTCCGCGAGCTCATCGGCGGCTACTACCGTCAGATAGGCGTCACCTGGGACGGCGGCACCGTACTCGACCCGCTCACGGAAAGGTAGGGACGTGCACCACGTGTCACGGGTCTGGACAGATCTAGCCGACCGGCGGCTGTTCGTCCCTGACACGATTTATGATCCGGATGCCGACTACCGGCCCGTGCGCCGTCGGGAGGAGCCGGTCCGCTGGCTAGAGCTGGTGGAGTCCAGCGATCCCGTCGTCATTAAGATGAACGGCCCGTGGTCTGCGAGTTCGTCGTCCGCCCGGTGGATCATGAATATCATGCTCGACGCATTGCGCTTGCGTCCCGGCATGCGGGTACTGGAAGTCGGCACCGGCAGCGGCTGGAACGCGGCGCTCTTGGCCGAGGCTGGCGCCACCGTTACCTCGGTTGAGATTGACTCGGAACTCGCCGGACATGCCCGGACGGCACTCGCCACGGCAGGCTACTCCGGCGTCCGCATTATTGAGGGCGACGGCGAACTAGGCGCACCGGAATACGCGCCGTTCGATGGGCTCATCGCTACCGCCGCCGTTCATACCATTCCCTACGCCTGGGTTAGTCAGGTCACCGACGGCGGCACGATTGTCGTGCCCTATTCGGGCAAGCACCATCCGTCGGGACTGGCGGTCCTTACCGTCGTCGACGGGGTCGCATCTGGCGGCATCGTCAATGATCAGGCATGGTTCATGCCCTTGAGAGGTCATGGTCTCAGCCAGGAACAGCTGAGGAAGCCCCCGAAACAAACCGTTCACATAGAAGTGCGGCCGACAGGCCAGAAGGTGACAACCGAATAACCCCCGCCAGGTCCGGACGGGCGTGCCGGGGCGGGGTGAGCAGCGTGGCCCTCCCTGTTGCTGTCGCGGGCTGCGGGGCGTGAGCAACGTGGCCCGGCCTGATGCCGGCCCGGCCCGGCCCGGCCCGGCCAGGACAGGCGCAAGACTCCTTGATCAGCCCCTGGATCATGATCCAATGCGGTTGGCTTATTTGATCATGCGCTGACCTGCATGTTCCGGACCGGCCGCACTCCCCGGGCAGGCGCCCGCCGCAGCGGTGCCCAAGGCCCGGCAACATCGATACGCGAATCGACACCCGATCCGGAACATCAATACCCGCATCCATGCGGCCACCCCCGCGCACCCGGCGTCACGCCAGGCACTGGCACCTCACGTGCAACATGAGCACCAGCGCGGCCGGCTTGCCAGGCCGCATCACGGTGCGGCACATCAACTCCAAGATCAACTTAGGCTAATTGGCGTTGGATCATGATCCAACGCGACCTGGGTGCGGCTCTTGGGGGCGGGCCAGTCTGGGAGCCGCTGCTTCCGGGAGGGTTTTCGTGCTCGGGGAGGAGAGTTGCCGGGTCGAGGAGGGTTTTCGTCGTTACCGTGGAGGGTTTCCGGGTTCCTGGAGGAGCGTTGCCGCATGAAGGAGGGTTGTCCTCGAATAGCCCGGTCAACTCTCCCAGATGCGGAAACCCTCCTGCAGGAACCCGAGAACCCTCCCGTGAGAGCAGCCGCACGCCCGAAGACCCGCACCCATGCGACTTAGCCTAAGTTGATCTCGGAGTTGACGTGCCGCAGGGTGATGCGGCCCGGCAGGGCACCAGCGCTGATGCTCATGTTGCTGGTGAGGTGGCCGTGCCTGGCGCGGCGCCGGGTGCCCGAGCGCGGCCGCATGAATGCGGCTATTGATGTTCCGGATCGGGTGTCGATTCGCGTATCCATGTTGCCGGGCCTTGAGCACCGCCCCGGCGGCGCCCGCACCGGCAGTTCAGCCGGTCCGGAACATGCAGGTCAGCGCATGATCAAAATGAGCTAAGCGGTATTGGATCATGATCGCGGAACATCGCCGCATCCCCGGCACCGGCACCGGCACCGGCATGGCGCCGGACACTGCGATCTTGACCGGCGGCGGGGCGGGTTCGTAGAGTTTGGCACCAAACGACCTGGGCTTTACGGCTGCGGTACGGGACGGCGATGATGCGTGCGAGGGTGGCCGGGGTCGAGGTGGATACCCGGCACTGGATAGGCGGCCGCCGGGTTGAAAGCGCTACTGCCGCGACGTTTACCGATGTGTCGCCTATCGACGAGCGGCCGATCGCTGAGGTCAGCCGGGGCGGGGCGGCCGAGGTCGGGGCGGCGGTCGCGGCGGCGCGGGCCGCGTTTCCCGGCTGGGCCGCGACTCCCGGTGCCGAGCGGGCGGCGCTGCTGCATGCGATCGCGGCCGGGATCGAGGCGCGGATCGAGGACCTTGCCCAGGTCGAGACGCTGGATAACGGAGCATTGCTGCGATCGCACCGGCGGAGCGTGATGCCGCGGGTCGCGCACAACTTCCGGTTTTTCGCTGACTGGCTCGCCAAGCTGGACGGCGGCGACCTGGAGATCAACGGCCACCGGGAGCGGGTTTCCTGGGACCCGTCCGGAGTGACCGGGGTGATCACGCCGTGGAACGCGCCGCTGATGCTCGCGACCTGGCGGATCGCGCCGGCGCTCGCGACCGGCAACACCGTCGTCGCCAAGCCGCCCGAGTGGGCGCCGCTGACCGCGAGCCTGCTGGCCGACATCACTAGCGAGGCCGGGCTGCCCGACGGCGTGTTCAATGTGGTGCAGGGGCTCGGGTCCGAGGCGGGAGCGGCTCTCGCGGCGCATCCGGACGTCGCCAGGCTCGCGTTCACCGGGTCGGTCGCGACCGGCCGCCAGGTCGCGGCCGCCGCCGGCGCGCAGCTCACGCCCGTCTCGCTCGAGCTGGGCGGGAAGTCGCCATTGCTGGTGTTCGACGACGCGGACCTTGACCTGGCTGTCGCCCGCGCGGTCGGCCAGTACGACAACGCAGGTCAGGTCTGCCTGGCCGGCACCCGGCTGCTGGTCGCCGAGCCGATAGCCGAGGAATTTACCGCGCGGTTCGTCGACCGCGCGGCGGCGCTTTGTCAGGGCGACCCCAGGGACGACGACACCGAGATCGGACCCAACATCACGCGGGCTCACCTCGACCGGATCGACGGGTTCGTCCAGCGGGCGATCGCCGCCGGTGCCCGCCCGCTGCTCGGCGGCGGGGTCAACCCCGAGCTCGGCGGGCTGTACTACCAGCCGACGCTGCTCACGCAGGCCCGGCCGGGCAGCGAGATCTTGACCGAGGAAGTGTTCGGCCCGGTGCTGACGTTGCAGACCTTCGGTAGCGAAGACGAAGCGGTCGCGCTGGCCAACGACACCAGCTACGGGCTCGCGGCCACCATGTTCACCGGCGACCAGGCCAGGGCCGAGCGGGTGTCGGCCGGGCTCAGGGCAGGCACCGTGTGGGTGAACTGTTTCTTCGTCAGGGATCTGCGCGCCCCGTTCGGCGGCACCGGGCTGTCTGGCATCGGCCGCGAGGGCGGCACCTGGAGCTTCGACTTCTACAGCGACGTGAAGAACACCGTCTACGCGCCGGAAGGCTGGCACGGCAGCGGGAGCCGCGATGGGTGACGTGGCAGGCGCCGGGCTGCTCGCGCACGTGCCGACCATCATGCTGCCTGAGCACGTCCGCCTCGAACTCAACGAGGGCAAGGAGATCAGCCTGGTCCCGGGCCTGCGCCGGCTCAGGACCGAGGTCTTCGAGACAGCCGACTATGACACCGTCGTCGTGCTCGACTCGCACTGGCAGACCACGGTGGAGTTCGTCGTCACCGCCCAGCCGGTGCGCGCGGGCCTCTATACCTCCGACGAACTACCGCGCGGCATGTGCCGCGTGCCCTATGACTGGCAGGGCGACCCGGAACTCGCGCACGCGATCGCCGCTCAGGCCGGCGCGCACGGCACCTGGATCACCGCGATCGACGACCCGTGGCTGCCGGTGCACTACGCGACAGTGAACCTGTGGACCTACCTCGGGCGCGGGCTTGACCGGCGGTGGATCTCGGTCAGCAACACCGCGCACACAGGTGATACCGAGGACTTCCTGCGAGCGGGCCGGGCGCTCGGCGCCGCGATCGGGGCGACGGACCGGAGGGTGCTGCTGATCGCCTCGGGTGCGCTGTCACACACGTTCTGGCCGCTGCGCGAGCTGCGTTCCCATGAGGCGAGCGACCCGGCGCACATCAGGACCGCCCGCGCCCGCGAGGCTGACTTCGAGCGGATCGGCTGGCTGCTCGCCGGCGACCACGCCAAGGTGATCGCCGCGATGCCTGAGTACCTCGGGGTGCGGCCCGAGGCGAAATTCGCGCCTTACCTGATGATGATGGGGGCGCTCGGCGAAGAAACGGTGACCGCGCCGGGCACATCTTTCAGCCAGTATGAGAATTCGATCGGCACGGGCCAGATGCACATCTGGTTCGATCGCCCAGCCGCCGGGTGGACACAGGGGCCCGGAGGCTAGTGGGGAAGGAACACAGTGGAGTACCGCAGGATTCTTCTCGACGGCGCGGCCGTTCAGGTGCGGCGCGAGGGCGACGAGCTTGTGGCCGGGGATGGCCGCAGGGTCGCCGCGAGTGAGGCCGTGCACCTGCCGCCGGTCGAGCCCACCAAGATCATCGCGGTGCATCTCAACCATCGCAGCCGGGTCGCCGAGTTCGGCGTCAAGCTGCCGCCGGCGCCGACCTACTTCCAGAAGCCGGTCTCGGCGCTGGTCGGCCACGGCGGTGCGGTGGTGCGGCCGAGGGGCTGCCAGTACCTCAACTATGAGGGCGAGGTCGCGATCGTGATCGGGCGGACCTGCCGAGGCGTGCCGCCCGAGGGCGCCGGAGACTACATCGCCGGGTACACGATCGGCAATGACTTCGGGCTGCATGACTTCCGTGACACCGACGCCGGCTCAATGCTGCGGGTCAAGGGCTCCGACACGATGGCGCCGCTCGGGCCGGGGCTGGTCACCGGCTGGGAGTTTCACGGGAAACGACTCCGAACCTATGTCAACGGCGAGCTGGCCCAGGACGGCAGCACCGACGAGATGACCTGGGACATGCACTACCTGGTCGCGGATATCGCCAGGACGATCACCCTGTATCCGGGCGACGTGCTGCTGTCCGGCACGCCGGCGAACTCAAGGCCGGTCAAGCCGGGCGACGTGGTCGAGGTCGAAGTCGAAGGGCTCGGCAGGCTGGCCAGCCACGTCGTCGACGGGCCGCTCGGGATAGCCGCCGGCTACGGCGCTCAGCCGACGGCCAGCGAAGAGGTCCTGTCGACGGCGCTCGGCGGGGACTGGGAGTTCCGGGGGATCAGGCCGCCCGCCAGGTCCTGACCTAGCCCCGGCTCACCAGCGCGGTCAGGCGTTGCGAGATCCTGAGCAGGGAGGTACCTGGTGGACCTGAACAGCTGGCTGCGGCTCGCGGCGGATTCGGTCGCTGACTGGCAGGGCAGCTACCCGGCATTCGAGCCGCATCCGTCACTGGCGGTGAGCGATGAGCAGTTCACCGCTGCCTTTGAGGTGCTCGCGGAGCGGATGCGCGGCAACTACCCCTATTTCCACCCGTCCTACGCCGGACAGATGCTCAAGCCACCGCATCCGGCCGCCGTGGCTGGTTACCTCGCCGCGATGCTGGTTAACCCGAACAATCACGCGCTCGACGGCGGGAAAATCACGTCTGAGCTTGAGAAAGAGGTCGTGGCCCAGCTCGCGGACATGTTCGGCTGCGCGACCCACCTCGGCCACCTGACCAGCAGCGGGACGATCGCCAACCTCGAAGCGCTCTACGTGGCCCGTGAAAGCCATCCGGGGCTCGGCATCGCCTACAGCACCGAGGCTCATTACACGCACTCGCGGATGTGCGGGCTGCTCGGCGTGCCGGGGAGAGCGGTCGGCGTTGACAACGCCGGGCGGATCGACCTGAACGCGCTGGACGACTTGCTCGCCGGCGGCGAGATCGGGACGGTAGTCGCCACGGCCGGTACCACGGGGCTCGGCGCGATCGACCCGGTACACGAGGTGCTTGACGTGGCGCGCAGGCACGGGGTGCGGGTCCATGTGGACGCCGCGTACGGCGGGTTTTTCACGCTGCTGGCCGGCGCTGACGGCGCGACCGGGCTCGACCCGCGGCCGTGGCGGGCGATCGCCGGGTGCGACTCGGTGGTCGTGGACCCGCATAAGCACGGGCTGCAGCCCTACGGGTGCGGCGCGGTGCTGTTCGCTGACCCTTCGGTGGGCCGTTTTTACGCGCACGACTCCCCGTATACCTACTTCACGTCCAGCGAACTGCATCTCGGTGAGATCAGCCTGGAGTGCTCGCGAGCGGGCGCGGCGGCGGCGGCGCTCTGGCTGACCTTCCAGGTGCTGCCGCCGACGCCCGCGGGGCTCGGCCAGGTGCTGGCGGCCTGCCGGGCCGCCGCCCTGGACTGGTCGGCGCTAGTCGGAAAGTCCGGGGTGCTGCACGAGTACCAGCCACCGGAGCTCGACATCGTCAGCTACTACCCGGCGAAGGCGGCGGCGAGCCTCGCGGCGATCGATGAGGTCTCCGCCCGGATTCTGGCCGACGGCCTGAGCGACCCGAGCCGGCCAGTTTTCGTGGGCACGCTCACTGTCACCGCCGACGCATTCAGCCGCCGCCACCCCGGCGTCACCGCCGACCAGGACCGGGCCAGGATCTTGCGCAGCGTGCTCATGAAACCAGAGGCGCAGTCGCACGTCGGATGGCTGCACGCCCGGATAGAGGAAATAGCCCGCTGAGGTACAGCACCGGCAGCAACGTCGCGGCGCCGACGGGAACTCAGCCAGCCAGCCGCAGGGCGGTTTCGACCAGCGTAGCGGCGCGGGCGCGAGCGGCCGGTTCCTCGGCGATCGTCTGGGCGAGGAACGCCTCAGGGTCCTGGCCGGCCGCGGCCGCCTCGGCCCGGCCGCTGCCGTCCAGCCACGCCCTGAGTTGCGCGCCGTCAACCTCGGGGTGGAACTGCACAGCCAGGTGACGCCCGATCACAAAGGCCTGGACGCCCACCTGGTTGGTCGCCAGGACCTTCGCATCCGGCGGCGGCAGGCACCGGTCGCCATGGAATTCCAGCCATGGACCAGCGGGGATCAGCGCCGGATCGGTCGAGTCGATCATCCTCCAGCCGATCTCCTTCTCTGGCGCCTGCTCGACCTCGCCGCCGAGCGCGGCGCACAGCGCCTGGGCGCCGAAGCAGATGCCCAGGACTGGCACGCCGGCCGCGTCGGCCGCGCGTAGCCAGGCGAGCTCCTGCTTAATCCACAGGCTGGGCGGCCCAGTCTCGTTGACCGAGGGTATGGCGCCGAGTACCACGACGTGGTCGACGCCATCAAGGGCGGGCAACGCACCCTCACCGGGGAAAAGATGCGTGCTCAGCTCCGCACCCCGCGACGCGAACGCCTCGGCGATAAAACCTGGCGAGTCCTCAGCATGGTGCCTGATCACGATCACTCGCATGGACTCTCCCTCAATTGCCGGTGCTTCTCGTTTGGTGCCAAACTAACTGCCATGGCGCCGGCCGTCGATTTGACCGATCTAGACCTGTGGCAGCGCGGCGTTCCCTATCGGGAGTTTGCCCGGCTTAGGCGCGCGGCGCCAGTGGCGTGGTTCGACGAACGGGCACCGAACGCAGGGTTCTGGTCCGTCCACCGGTACGCCGACATCGTCGCCGCGACCAGGGATGTAGCGACGTTCTCCTCGGGGCGGGGCATCTCGTTCGAGGAACCGACCGATGAGGACCTGGCGGCCAGGCGAACGATCATCGACACCGATCCGCCCGATCACACCAAGCTGCGGAAGATCCTGTCGGGCAGCTTCACCCAGCGAGCGGTCGCCGTCTATGAGCACTTCGTCGCCGGGCTGACCGACGAGGTGCTCGACGCCGGCCTGACGCGATGAGCCGTTCGATTTCGTGGCCGCCGTGGCCAAGGAAGTGCCGATCAGAGTGCTGGCCAGGATCATGGGCTTGCCCCGCGATGACCTGCCGCTCTTTGTCGAGCTTGGCGACAAGCTCATCGCCAACACGGACCCGGAGATCACCGACGTCGTCTGGGGCCGGGACGACACGGACGCGTACCGGCGGTTCCCGTTCCGCAGTCCGTACGGTAAGCAATTGTGGGATCTCGGCCGTGACCTCGTCCGCGACCGGCTCGCGCACCCGGGCGATGACCTGCTCTCAGCGCTGCTGCGGGCCGAGGTCGACGGCGACCGGCTGAGCGAGACCGACCTCGATAACCTCTTCTCGATCATGGTGATCGCCGGGAACGAGACGACCAGGATCGCTATCGCCCAGGCAGTGCTTTCTTTCTGCGAGCATCCCGACCAGTGGGAACGGCTGCGCGCCGAACCCGCCCTCATCGACACCGCCGCCGAGGAGGTGCTCCGCTGGACGTGCCCGACGCACTTCATGCGGCGGACCGCGACGAGGGACACGGACCTAGGCGGCGCACCGATCAGGGCCGGGCGACAAGGTCGTGCTCTGGTACGTCTCCGGCAACAGGGACGAGGCCGAATTCGCCGACCCGGAGATATTCGACCTCGCCAGGTCACCCAACCGGCACCTGAGCTTCGGCCGGGGCGGCCCGCATCTGTGCCTCGGCGTGCACCTGGCCAGGCTCGAGGTCCGGATCGTGCTGGCCGCGCTAGCGCGGCGAGTCTCAAGATTCGAGCTAGCTGGCCGGCCGCGCCGCATCCGGTCGAATTTCACCAACGGCCTGCGCGAACTCCCGGTCAAGATCAGCCGGTGACCACGCCCCGCCTCCTGCTCGGCCCCAGCCTGGACCCGCGTGGATAGGCGAATCCATGTTGAAACACCTACCGCAAGCAGCTTCGCACGCTGGCCGCGCGACCAGGCGGCCGACTGCGGATCGTGCTGCCCTCACGGCTCTTAGAGCAAAGCGACCGCATGCCTGACAGCAGCGAAAGGCAGGGACCGTGGAACTGGTCAGGGTCGCCTTCGCGCTGATCCCCGGCAAGCCGCTCTTCGACGCCGTGATCAGCGCCAGCCAGGGAATCACCGATGAGTTCTGCTACAACGCCAACGTCATCGACAGCACGACGTTCCCGCCGCACCTGAGCCTGCACATCTGCACCATCCCCAGGCCCGCGCTCGGAGAGGTCACCAGCGCCCTTGAGCAACTCGCAGCGGAGGCCCTGCCCGAGATCACCCCGGCAGGAGTCGAACCAGCCAGCGGCGGATACGTCATGCTCAACATCGAGCGCTCACCAGCGCTCATGGCCCTGCACGAGGCAATCCTTCACATCGCCGCCCGGGCCGAGAAGGCATGGACGCGGACCCGTTCGGCAGCCCGTACATACGCGGCTCGTTCATCCCGCACATCTCCCTGGCCAAGCTCGACCGCGACGACCAGCCTGAAGCAGCCACCATCGGCAGACGGGCTCTGGCCGGCAGCACGAGCGCGACACCGCAGGCACTAGAGCTATGCGACATCGGCCAGAACAGCGAGCAATGGAAGACCCTCGCCAGCTTCTCCCCTACGACACCGAGCGCCAGCACGCCACCCGCATACGGGTAGTTCGCGCATAGGCGGGCAATACCGTGTACATGGTGATAATAGCGGATTAGATAGTGGCTCAGATGAGGCTGCTAGCGGCCGGCCTGCGTTGCCCGCTAGCGTCAGGTTCCGGAAACTCGGGATCCCCGAACGAGAGGCCACCTCGTGACGAAGATCGACTCCTTCGCCCACATACTCCCCCCGGCCTACGCCGCGAGGATGGAGTCGATCACCTCAGGCAGCAACGTCAGCGAGCGCATCCTCGGCTACCGCCCGTGGATCCACGAAGACCCGGCCCTGATCGACCTGGACGCCCGCTGGCGCACGATGGACCCGTTCGGCGACTACCGGCAGATTCTCACGCTCGCTGTCCCGCCCCTGGAAGAGCTCGGCGACCCGGCCGCGGCACTCGACCTTGCCAGGGCGGCCAACGATGAGCTAGCCGAGCTTGTGCGCAGCCACCCGGACAGGTTCGCCGGGTTCACTGCCGCCCTCCCGATGAACGATCCCCAGGCCTCCGCCGCCGAGCTAGACCGCTCGATGAGCCAGCTTGGCGCGCTCGGCGCGCAACTCCACAGCAACGTCAGCGGCGCGCCGCTGGATGAGCCCAGGTTCGACTGCATCTTCGACGTGGTCACCAGCCACGGCGGCATGTTGTGGATGCACCCGACCCGCAGCCCGATCTGGTCCGACTACCCAGTCGAAGACCAGTCCAGGTACGGCATCTGGTGGTCGCTCGGCTGGCCGTACGAGACGTCGGTCGCGATGGCGCGGCTCGTTTACTCGGGCTGCTTTGACCGGCATCCTGGCCTGAAGATCATCACTCACCACGCCGGCGCGATGATCCCGCATTTCGCCGGCAGGCTCGCCTCGCCCATCGAGGACCCGGACCGCGAGGCGATCATGGCATCCCTCGAGCGCGACCCGATGGATTACTTCCGGCTGTTCTATGCCGATACGGCGATGTTCGGTGCGACGAACGCGGTCAGGTGCGCAGTGGAATTCTTCGGCGCAGATCATGTGCTCTTCGGCACCGATATGCCGCTGGGCGGGCCGACCGTGGTCGGCGACACCATCGCCGACATCAATTCGATTGGCTTGCCCGACTCAGAGGTCGCCGCGATCCTTGGCGGCAACGCGATGAGGTTGCTCGGCATTTCTGCCTGATCGACTCCCGAGAATTATTTCAGCTTGAAAAATTGCCGGAGGAACTGATGGCCAGTTCTGGGTCGGACGAGGCCGATGGTCGCGTTAACGGCCCTGCGGCGGTGCTGGTCACTGGCGGTGGCAGCGGGATCGGGGCGGCCGTCGCCCGGCTGCTGGCCGGGGCTGGCCACCGGGTGGCTATCTGCGGTCGCCGGGCCGGCTCGCTCGCCGCAGTCGCCGCGCAGACCGGCGCGCTCGACCTCGTCTGCGACATCAGCGATGCCGGGCAGGTCGCTGGGCTGGTCGATGCCGTGATCGGCACGTTCGGCCGGCTGGACGGGCTGGTCCTGAACGCCGGGGTGATCTCGCCTGGGGGCGTCGCCGAGTTGTCCGCTGCGCAGTGGTCGGAGATGGTGTCGGTCAATCTGACTGGGGCGTTCCTGGTCGCGAAGACCGCGCTGCCGCACCTGATCGCGAGCAGGGGCGCGATCGTGTCGGTCGCTTCGGTCGCGGCGCTGCGGGCGGCGGCCGGTATGGGCGGCTACTCGGCGACTAAGGCAGGAATGGCGATGCTGACCCAGTCGCTCGCCGTCGATCACGCTCATCAGGGGCTGCGGGCCAATGTCGTCTGCCCGGGCTGGACGATCACCGAAATGGCGGATGAGGAGATGACCGCCTTCGGCGGGGAACGCGGCCTGGCCGTTCGTGACGCCTACGATCTCGTGACCGCGCTGGTGCCGCAACGCCGCCGGCGCGCGCCGACGAGGTCGCCGCGGTCGTCGCCTGGCTGCTGTCCGACGCCGCTTCCTACGTCAACGGCGCGGTGATCCCGGTCGACGGTTCGGCGAGCGCGGTCGACGTGGGAACCGTGGCGTTCGATCCGCGCGTGACCATCCGGCTCGACCAGGGCGGGCCGGCGGGCCGATGAGCGCGGGCGGCTGGACAAGCCGCGGCGGGAACGGCAGGCTCACCACGTGAGCACACCCGCGATACCAGCCGCGCCGCTCGGCGGCAGCGAACTCATGGTCAGCAAGCTGGCGCTCGGCTCGTGGCGCACTTACGAGCGGATCAGCCGCGAGCAAGGAGCGGCCGTGATGCGCGCGGCACGTGAGGCTGGCATCACGTTCCTCGACGACGCCAGGTACAACGATGAGACCGGCCACGCGCCGATGCCGACGGGCTATTCCGAGGTGATCTTCGGCGAGCTGTTCCGGGCCGCGGGCTGGCGCAGGGATGAGGTCGTCGTCTCGAACAAGCTGTGGTGGGAGTTCTGGCCGGAGGAGCGTCCGGCGCAGGAACTGGCCGGCTCGCTGGGCCGGATGGGTCTCGACTACCTCGACCTCATCTACTCTGACACGCCCCCCGACGACCTGCCGCTCGAAGACGCCGTCGGCATGATCACCGGACTGATCAGCGCCGGAATCGCGCGGACGTGGGGCACGCTCAACTGGACCCCGCAGGCGTTGGAACGCGCGTGGCAGATCGCTGAGGCGGGCGGCGTCCCTGGACCGGTGGCGACGCAGCCGCCCTACAGCCTGGTCAGCCGCTCCGCGGTAGAAGACCCGGCGATGACCGAGGTGGCGACCGCGCGCGGCATCGCGATCGTGGCTTCGTACGCGCTCGCCGGCGGCGTGCTGACCGGCAAGTACGACTCCGACCCGCAAGCCGGGCGGGCCGCCGGGCTGCTCGGCACGCCCCGTTACGCGACCGGGATGAGTGCGGGCCGCCAACTGGCCGCGCTGGCCGGCGAGCTCGGGTGCGAGCCTGCTCAGCTGGCGATCGCCTTCGCGCTGAGCAACCCGTCAGTGACGACGGTGCTGTTCGGAGCGACGAGTCCCGCGCAAGTCGAGTCCAATGTCGGGGCACTGGCTGTGGCGCGCCAGCTGACCCCTGACCAGCTCACGAAGCTGAGGGCGATCGGCACATAGCCGGGCCGGTGCTGGTTTCCGTGCAACGAGATCATTGATGTTGTCGGGGTGCCGGGCTAGCACTTGTTGACTTGGTCGCGGGTTTTCCTTTGCCGCGCGCCGGAAACTCAGGGGACGAGGAACTCCACGGCCGCCATGGCTCTCAGAGAGTACGCGTGCCTGCGCAATCTCCGACCACGGAAAGGTTCAGCGATGACGAATGCCGTTGAGGTGCCGACCACCGCGCCGGTTCAGCTGGCGCTCACTGATGCGGCCGCACGGCAGCTTGCGAGTGCGACCAAGACCCCGGCTCAGCTCAACACGATGTCGCCGCGATGGCTAGTGCGCATGCTTGCGTGGACGCCGGTCGAGGCGGGCATCTACCGGCTCAACCGGGTGATCAACCCAGAGTCGGTGCTGGTCGCCTGCCCGCCTCGGGACGAGTCCGAGCTTCCCAACACCTACGTCGGCTACGACGAGCATCCACGCGAGATCTTCCTCAACTCGGTCGCGACCATCGTCGACATTCACACCAGGGTGTCCGATCTGTATGGCAGCCCCTATGACCAGATCGAAGAGCAATTGCGGCTCGCTATCGAGGCCGTCAAGGAGCGTCAGGAAAGCGAGCTGATCAACAACGCCGATTACGGCATGATCGCGAGCGCCAACGCTAGCCAGCGGATTTCCACATTGACAGGCACGCCGACACCCGATGACTTCGACCAGCTGATCACCAAGGTGTGGAAGGAGCCAGCGTTCTTCCTGACTCATCCGCTCGGAATCGCCGCGTTCGGCCGGGAATGCACGAGGCGAGGCGTGCCGCCGCCCACGGTCAGCCTCTTCGGCTCGCAGTTCCTGACCTGGCGCGGCATACCGATCCTCCCGTCCGACAAGGTCCCGGTTGAGAACGGCAGGACCAAGGTGCTGCTCATGCGAGTTGGCGAGCAACGGCAGGGGGTCGTTGGTCTCTTCCAGCCTGGTCTGACAGGCGAGCGCTCGCCTGGGTTGTCGGTCAGGTTCATGGGGATCAACAGGAACGCGATCGCCTCCTACCTCGTGTCGCTGTACTGCTCACTCGCGGTACTCACGCCAGACGCTCTCGGGATTCTCGACGACGTGGAGATCGGCAAGTTCCATGAGTACGCCCACACCTACCGGTAACGGCCGCGGCCACTCGGGTCAGTTCGGCAAGCTGGCTGACTGGGTGCCGGACGAGTCGGCCCTGGCCAGACTGGCTACGGATGTCCTGATCAGGCTGGCCGGGTCGAAGCAGGACGGCGACCTGCTCGAGATACCGGACAGCGGCCCGCCGGACAGCGGCCCGCCGGTCCATGCGCGGCCCGACCAGGTGCCGCCTGGCCAGGTGCCGCCTGGCCAGGTGCCGCCCGGCCAGGTCCATCGCACCAGCCTGCCGACCCGCCACGCCGGGCACCGACGCCGCCGCCAGCGATGCCGGTGCCGCCTGACTTCCGTCCTCTGCTCCCCTCGCCGCCAGCCGGGCAGCCTGCCCAGGCCGGGGCAGCCAGCCGTCGTTCTACTTCATCGACGACCGGCCGGAGGCTGAGCCGGCGCCGGGCACCGCTCTCGCCAGCGAGCCAGCCTGGTTCGACGTAGAAGCGGTGCGCAGGGAGTTCCCGCTCCTAGCCCAGCGGGTGAATGGTCACAGCCGCTCGTCTGGCTCGACAACGCCGCGACCACGCAGAAGCCGCAGTCGGTCATCGACCGCCTCTCGCACTTCTACGAGCAGCGAGAACTCCAACGTTCATCGCGCGCGCGCACGCGCTCGCCGCGCGGGCGACCGACGCGTACGAGGGCGCCAGATCCAAGGTCGCGACGGTTCCTCGGCGCCAGCGTCGAGCGACGACATCGTTTTCGTCCGCGGCGCGACCGAGGCAATCAACCTGGTCGCGCAGACCTGGGGTCGCGCGAACGTCGGGCGCGGGCGACGAGATCGTCGTCTCGCAACTCGAGCACCACGCCAACATCGTGCCCTGGCAGCGACTCGCCGCCGAGACCGGCGCGAAGCTCAGCGTGATCGCCGTCGACGACGACGGCCAGGTGATGCTCGACAGTCTCTGACCGCCCAGCTCAGCCAGCGCACGAAGCTGGTCGCCGTCGCGCACGTCTCGAACGCGCTCGGCACGATCGTGCCGGTCGAGCAGGTGATCGCCGACCGCGCACCGCGCAGGCGCGCGGGTCCTCGTCGACGGCGCCCAGGCCGTCTCCCACATGCCGGTCGACGTGCAGGCGCTCGACGCCGACTTCTACGTCTTCTCCGGGCACAAGGTGTTCGCGCCGACCGGCATCGGCGCCGTGTACGGCAAGCCGGACTGCTCGACAGACATGCCGCCGTGGCAAGGCGGCGGCAACATGATCAGCGACGTCACGTTCGAGCAGACCGTCTACCAGACCGCCCCGGCGAAGTTCGAGGCAGGCACGGGCAACATCGCCGACGCGGTCGGGCTCGGCGCCGCGCTCGACTACGTCACCGAGCTCGGCCTCGCCAGCATCGGGCGCTACGAGCACGAGCTGCTCGACTACGCGACCAGGCAGATCTGCAGCCGTTCCCGGCCTGCGGCTGATCGGAACCGCGCCAGCGAAAGGCCAGCGTGCTGTCCGTTCGTGCTCGACGGCCACGAGCCAGACGAGGTCGGCAGCGCGCTCGACCGAGGAAGGCATCGCCGTCCGCGCCGGCCATCACTGCGCGCAGCCGATCCTGCGCCGCTTCGGGCTCGAGGCAGCCGTGCGGCCATCCCTGGCGATGTACAACACGTGCGCGGAGGTCGACCAGCTCGTGACGGCGCTGCACAAGATCGCCGCCGGAGCCATCTGATCCTCTGCGAACGTGACCGGAGGGCTGGAGGAGGAGGAGGTGCTGTCGCGTGCGGGAGGGTTGTCGCGTCCGGGCAGGAGGGTTGTCGTGTCCGGGAGGGTTGTCGTCATGATCGGGGAGGGTTTTCGGGCTCGGGCAGGAGGGTTTTCGCATCTAGGAGAGTTGACCGGACTATACGACGACAACCCTCCTTCATGCGACAACGCTCCTTCAGGAACCCGGGAACCCTCCACGGCAAGGACGAGAAACCTCCCGGACACGGCAACTCTCCTCCCGGAGCACGAAAACCCTCCCGGACACGGCACCACCCAACTGGCTCACCCCGAAAGTGCCACACCAATGTCACAACGGCGGGTCTGAAGCGGGTCGGCTCCGGCTTTACTCGGGGGCGGACTCAGGCTGGGTTGGCTGCCGGGGCTGGTGCACGGCGATCAGGGCGAGGGCGGTCGCGATCGCCGAGCCGATCGCGAGGACTGGCCACACGCCGTGACCGAGTCTGATGAGCAGCCAGCCGCCGATCGCCGGGCCGACGGCGGTGCCGAGCCCGAACATGAACTGGAAGCTGCCGATGTAATGGGCCTTGAGCCGGGCAGGCGCGATGACGGCCGGGTACGTGAAAGTGGCCGGACCGCCGATGATCTCGCCGAGTGACCACACGAGCGTGCCGCCAAGTATCACTGCCGGGCCGAACGGCAGCCCGTAGAGAGCGACGCCAACTCCCAGCAGGCCGAGGGTGAGCGCGATCGACAGGCGCATCGGCCAGGACTGGGTGACCTTGGTGACGAGCAACTCGAAGGCGATCACGATGAAACCGTTCAGCGACACGGCGAGCGTGTACCAGCCGATGGCGATCCCGGCGTCTTTGATGTTCAGCGGCAAGGTAGACAGGTACTGGACGTACACAGCCGAATGGACGCCGATCGCCAGCAGGTAGAGGCAATACCGCCAGTCGCGGAGCATGCTCAGGTACCCCGATGATTGCCCGCCGACATCGGCCTGGCCCGCGGATGAGGTGTCAGGCCGCTCGGGCTGCGGTTCATCGGCTGATGGCTCCCCGCCTTCCGCCGCGCTCGAACCCTCCGCGCTCTGACCCGCCGCATCCTTAGCCGGGCCGCGCGGCAGCGCGACCCAGGCCAGGATCGCGTAGGCCAGTGCGATCAGCGCCTCCCCCCAGAACACGAGGCTGAACTTATGGCCAGCTAGGTAATACAGCCCGAGGCCGACCAGCGGCGCCGCGGTCGCGCCCAGGTTCAGGCCGAACCGGTACAGCGCGAACGTCATGAGCTGCCGGTCATCGGCCGTCAGGTCCGAGAGCAGGGTGGCCGACGCCGGCCGGTAGAGCTGGCTGATCAGGCTTACCACGATCGCGGCGACGAGCAGCACCGGGTACGACGGCAGGTACAGCCACGATCCCATGATCAGGAACGTGCCGGACATGCTGATCACCGTGGCATTCCGAGGGCCGAGCCGGCTGGCCAGAGTGCCGCCGACAAGCACTCCGGCGACCGCTCCGCAACCGTACGCGGTCAGCGCGAACGCGGCTTGCTCGGTCGAGAAGCCCTTGGAGGTCAGGTAAAGCACCAGGAACAGGTTGAGGAACGACCCGAGCCGGTTGATCAGGATGCCGACCAGCACGACCTTGACCGCGAGCGGCGCTTCGACGAACGCCGCCCTGACACCTACCCGGCCGTTGGCACCGCCACGACCCGCGCGGCCCACGGCCGCCCTCCTGACCCGCCTCTTCCGCTGTCTGAGTCATCAGTGCCACTACCCGCGCGTCGAAATGGTGATAGCCGCCCTGACCCGCTGCTCAAGTTCGTCGAGCAAAGCGGGCGAGCTCGCGTCGATCAAGAACGTCACCGCCCGGTCATCAGAGCTCTCCAGCGACACGAGCTTGCTGCCGCGGTCCTTGAGTACGAGCACAGCGCGCAGCGTCGGCTCGTCGTCAGGCGAGCCCGCCTTGATCTCCGGCCACACACCGCCCTCGCCGATCCACTGGACCTCCGCCTTCGGCCAGGCCACGGTCACGTCCTCAAGCACGCCAGGCTCGTGCTCCAGGTATACCTGCCTGGTGTACCGGCGTGGTGCCCCGTAGCTGGCCGGGACGCCAAGAGCGATATTGAGTACCTGCAGCTCCATCGGCTCGCCGACGGCCAGATGGTACAGCGCCATCAGGCCATCGCCCGGGGTCCGCCCGGCGATCTCCATCAGCACGGCACGCCCATCCCGGGTAACCCGCCATTCGGAATGCGAGATCCCGTCGGCAAACCTGAGCCGTTCAAGCAGCGCGGCATTCGCCTGGAGCAGCAATTTGGTAACGCCTGGTTCATGCTCAGGAACGCTGTGCGACAACTCGATGAAGGTGCGCTCGTGCGACTGGGTGGTGTGCTTCCTTGTTGGCGACGCGAACACGATCGAGCCATGCTGAATGAGGCTTTCCACCGAATATTCCTGGCCCTCGACGCGTTCCTCGACCAGCACGATCTCGTGATCGGGATAGCCATCCAGTTCGTCGCGGAGCTCGTCGAAGTCGCGCACGGTCAGCACGCCCCAGCTCGAGGCCCTGCTGGCCGGCTTGACGACCGCCGGAAATCCGATCGCCTCGATCGCTTCGCGCAGGCCGGCGTTGGGAGTGAAGTGCCCGCCAGACCCGGCCCGCGCCTGCGCGCGCTGAGCCGCGGGAATCACGAGCGAGCGCGGGCTGAGGTCGGGCACGTACCAGCGCTGCAGGTACTTGCTGCGGCAGGCCCGGCTCGCGAGCACCCCGGGTCCCGGCTTGCCAAGCCCGTCGCACAGCAGGCCGGTCGGCTCCGCGAGCATGTCGCCGACGGCGTAGACGCCGGCGATCTCATAGGCCTGGCGCCATGCCGTCATCGCGGCTATCGCACCAGCGACGAACGCGCCCTCGAAGGAAAAGTCGCCGACCACGAACGCGATGTCAGTGATGGCGGACATCGGGCCGCCGCTCACCCCGATCTGAGCAAGGGCCCGCTCCCGGTACGCCGCCGAGGTAATGACCAGGACCCGTAATCCCCGCCTGGTCAGCTCGGCGATGTAGAGCGGGTCCCGGCTGATGACCGGGAACGAGCCGGTCAGGATGAAGGCTCGCGGCTTGTCCGGCTGCGCCATGCCCATGGCCTCCTCATCGCGCCGGCCCAACGACTGCTCAGTAACTCGGAACGCACAACGACTAAGCGTCCGGACGCTGGAGTGCTCACCGGCCTCAAACGCACAGTGGAAATGACATCAGACCCATCTGGGCTATCTAGGTGATGATGGCATATTTGGCGCGTTCCAACCACCGGAACGGCGTTGCCCCTTGAATCCTGAATGACAGATCAATAAGACAATGTGATGCCATGCACCTAATCGCCCGAAGATCGCCCGATGTCGGTTATCCGACCACCGCGCAGCCGATAGAGCACCTCGCCGGCATCAGGCACGACAAGCGTCTCAGGATCGAGCGCCCATCCGCTCCGGGTCTACCGACGCGGGGTCGAGGTAGCCGAGGCTCACCGACCTGGCCACGTGCGGAGGCACGCCCGTCGCTAGCGTCACGGCCACCCGCAGGCGCTCGCCCTCGACCGGATCAAAGCTGCCGGCTCCGCGCAGATGCGTACTGTGCGCGAGGTCGGCCAGGCTGTACCGGCGCATCAGCTCGGGCTGCTTCACGAAGTAATCGCGGCAGTGATAGCCGATCTCCAGGATGTCCGGGTGCGTGACCGCGACTTGCGTGATGTGCGGCGCGTAGAGCACGACCTGCCCGCCATCCGCCACCACCGGCTCGACCTTGTAGAACCCCTTGGCACCGGTCCACAGATCGTCGTACTTAGCCGGGAGCAGCGACAGCACCCGGCGGACCGGCGCGTCCAGGTACCTGATGTGCGCCTGCGCCGACACCTGCGCCGCCGCTGCCCAGGCCCGCTCGGGCGAGCCGAACGCCAGCGAGCACAGCGATCCCGGCTCCGGCCCGGTGACCACGCACAACGCGAGCCGCTGCGCGGGGACCAGCGCCGCGGCCTCGTCGATCAGCGCGCGGACCGGCGTAATGCCGGTAGTGCCGATGATCGAGGCGCTGGTGATCAGCGCGCCGAGCCAGTGCGAGAGATCGATCAGCTCACGCCCGGACACACCAGGAAAGAAGTACTTATTCCCGCCGGAGAAGCCAACGACCTCGTGCGGGAACACCGGCCCGACCACCAGCGCCACGTCATGCTCGACGACCGCCCGGTTGATCCTGACCGGCACCGTCTCAGCGAGCAGCCCGCCAGAGAGTTCGGCGACGCGCTCGGCCGGGATGGCGCCCAGCTCAGCGAACGTAGCCGGATCGTCCCAGCGGTGATTCAGCACCCCCGTCCCCGGATAGCGGTCGGCCAGTGCCCCGGCCCGGTAACCGAGATGAGCCGCCAGCGCCTGCTCAGTCATCTCGCCATGCGTCCCCAGCGCGACCAGCACAGTCAGCCGGCTGACCCGCCCGGCCAGCGCGGCATGCACCGCCGAGAACAGCATCGGCAACGGACACGATCGAGTGCCGTCAGGCACCAGCACGCACACGCTGCGCCCGGTCAGCGGCAGGTCGGCGAGCTGAGCAGTCACGAAGTCGGTGATCTCACCCGCGCCGAGTATCGTGCCAGGCCCGCCGATCGACGCCGCTCCCGCCGACGTGCCCGTCATCGATGCCCCGCCTCCGCCCTTGCGGCTCGCAGCCAGCCGATTCACTATAGGCCGGTGACGCTATCCAGGTCCGCCCCAGGCGGCGGGACCCGCGAGGCGGTGCCTTGGGGCCCGGAGGTGAGTGGGAGTGAACCGGCCCGCGAGCCCGGTGCGGCTCGCGCATCTGGGTCTCGGCAATTTCTTCCGCGCGCACCAGGCCTGGTACACGGCCCGCGCCGCAGACGCCGGTGAGTGGGGCTACGCCGCGTTCACCGGCCGGAACGCCGGCCTGGCCGAAGCGCTGACGGCTCAGCAGGGCTTGTACACGCTGGTCACCAGGGCGCCGGATGGCGATCGATACGAACTGGTCACCAGCCTGACCCGAGCGCATGCCGCCGCCGACCACGAAGCGTGGCTCGCGTGCCTGCGCTCGCCCGAACTCGCCGCGATCACGCTGACGGTGACCGAGGCCGGCTACCGGCACGGCCCGCGCGGCGGCCTCGACGCCAGCCACCCCGACGTCGCCGCCGACATCCAGGCGCTTAACGCCGACCGCACCGCGCCGGTCGGGACCGTGCCTGGCAAGCTCGTCGCCGGGCTGGCCGCTCGCCGGCGTGCCGACGCCGGGCCGGTCGCCCTCATCCCGTGCGACAACCTGCCCGCCAACGGCGAGCTGACCCGGCGGGTCGTCAGCGAGCTCGCCGAGCGCGTCGACGGCGAACTCGCCGCCTGGCTGGCAGGCTCGGTGACCGTCGTCTCGACGGTCGTCGACCGGATCACGCCGCGCCCGACCCCGGCTGACCTGCGCGCCGTCCGCGAGCGTACCGGGCGCGACGACCAGTGCCCCGTTGTCACCGAGCCATCCAGCTCCTGGGTTCTGAGCGGCGAGTTTCCCGCCGGGCGACCAGCCTGGGAGCACGCCGGCGCCAGGTTCACCGCCGACATCACACCCGCCGAAGATCAAAAACTTTGGATGCTGAATGGAGCGCACTCGCTGCTCGCCTACGCGGGCTCGATCATCGGCCACGCAACCGTTCCTGCCGCCATTGCCGACCCAGCGTGCCTGACCTGGCTCGATGAATGGTGGAACGCCGCCAGCGCCCACTTGCCGCAGCCCCCGGCTGAGATTGCCCGGTATCGCGGCGACCTTCTGACCAGATTCGCCAATGCGCGAATGGCTGACCGGCTTGACCGGATCGCCGAGGATGGCTCGCAGAAACTGCCGGTCCGGGTCCTGCCCGTGCTCCGCGCCGAACGCCAGTCCGGCCGGCTCCCCGTTGCCGCTGCCCGCGTCATCGCAGCGTGGATCTGTCATCTGCGCGGACTCGGCGCGCCAGTGCGCGACGTCAGGGCCGCCGAGGTCGTGCCGCGCGCAGCCGGCTCGCTCCGCCGTGCGGTTCCCGGCGTGCTGGGCTGGCTGGACCCTGAGCTCGCCGAAGACCACCAGCTAATCGGGGCAGTGATGGAGCTGTGCGAGCTGTTCAGCCGCTATTAACGATCGAACGTCACGCTTGGCGAATATTTCACCTATCGGGTCGCAGTGGCACCGGGATCTGATCTAATGTCGGGGTTTAGTGTCGCTAGCAGGCAGTCCGGGGGGCGGCTAGCTCGTTCTTTATTGGACTGTCACTGAGCCGGGGGCGTGCCCCAGGAAGGGTGGGGGGCGTGCCTTCGGGTATGCAAGCGCGCACCGACAGCAGCATCGAGCTCATGCGCGACTCGCGCAATCTCCCGGTCAAGAAAGCCAGGCCAGCCAAGCAGCGCGGATCGCAGTGGGGCCGTGACCGGCGAACGGAAGCGTTGCCGGTCGTGCCCAAGCCGGTCAGCGACCGCAGGATCGCGATGACCAGGCTCGCGATCATCGTGACCGTCACCGCGTGGACGAGTTACGCGGTGACCTGGCTGCTGGGCGATTTCCTCAATCCGCGGTACTCGAGCACCGTGTCGCGCACCGAGGCGATCATCTACCTGCTGATCGTCACGATGCTGACCGCGTCGGCTCTTGCTTACCTGCTGAGCAGGCTCGGTTTTTGTTACCGCACGCGCAGTCATCACCGGACTGGCCGCGCCGCGCTCGACCATTTCTATGACGACCGGGCGCCTACGCTCACCGCGATTGTCCCGTCCTATCAAGAAGAAGAGCACGTCATCAGGAACACGCTGCTCTCCGCCGCCCTGCAGGAGTACCCGCACAAGCGCGTGGTGCTGCTGATCGACGACCCGCCGGTCCCGAAGACCCGGCGGGCCAGGGACCAGCTGAACGCGGCCAGGGACCTGCCCGGCAAGATCAACGACCTGCTCGCGGCGCCGAAAGCGCGATTCGTCGGCGCCGCCGCCGAATTCGAAGCCAGGTACGCCGGGGTGCCCTGGCCTGATCTCGCCGCCATGAGTCAGCTGTCCGCGCTGTACGAGGAGGCCGTGAACTGGCTGCGGCAACTCGCGTCGACCCTTGACGTGACCGACCACTCGGACGCGTTCTTCTGCAATGAGGTCACTCACCGGCTGGCGGGCGACCTGCAGTCGGTGGCGTGGGCGCTGCGCGACGCCGCCGCCGAGGACGTGGTGCTCGACCACACCCACCTGCGGCGGCTGTACCGCAGGCTGATCTGGATCTTCCGCGCCGAGCTGACGAGCTTCGAGCGCAAGCAGTACTCATCGCTGTCGCATGAGCCGAACAAGGCCATGAACCTCAATAGCTACATGGGGCTCATGGGCGGCGGCTACCGCGAGATGCGCACCGTGACCGGGACCGTGCTGATGCCGGCCGATCCGGCGGACTGCGACTTCCACATCCCGGACCCGGACTACGTGCTGACGCTGGACGCCGACAGCGTGCTGCTGCCCGAGTACTGCCTGCGGCTGGTTCACCTGCTTGAGCAGAGCGAGCACAGGGACACCGCCATCGCCCAGACGCCTTACAGCGCATTCCCCGGCTCGGCCACCCGGCTGGAGCGGATCGCGGGCGCGAGCACCGATCTTCAGCACATCGTGCACCAGGGCCTCACGTACTACGACGCGACGTTCTGGGTCGGCGCCAACGCGATCATCCGCAAGCGCGCGCTCGACGCCATCATGGAGAAGTCCTATGTCGGCGACTGGGAGATCCGGCATTACATCAGGGACCGGACGGTCATCGAGGACACCGAGTCCACCATCGACATGGGCATTCACGGCTGGAAGCTGCACAACTACCCCGAGCGGCTCAGCTACAGCGCCACGCCGCCGGACTTCGGCTCGCTGTGCATCCAGCGGCGGCGGTGGGCCAACGGCGGATTGCTGATCCTGCCCAAGCTGCACCGGCAGCGCCGGGCCCGCAAGGAGCGCGGTGAGCGCACCAGGTTCGGCGAGCTGTTCCTGCGGTGGAATTACATGGCCTCGATCTGCTGGAGTTCGTTCAGCCTGCTGATCTTGCTGGTGTTCCCCTTCAGCGCGGCGCTGATCAGCCCGCTGCTCGGCCTGGTCGCGATGCCGTACTTCCTCGCCCAGGCCAGTGACCTGCGCTACTGCGGCTATAAGCGGATCGATGTCGCGCGGATCTACGGCTTCAACCTGATCCTGCTTCCCGTCAACCTGGCGGGCACTGTGTCGTCGCTGGTACAGGGCATCACGGCATCCAAATCGGCGTTCGCGCGCACTCCCAAGGTCAAGGACCGCACGGTCGCGCCGCCATTCTTCGTGATCGCGCCGTACCTGGTGATCGCGCTGGCGGTGGTGACCTTCTACTCCGCGTACCGGCACGACCGGGTCGAGAACATGGCGTACGCCTCGCTCAACATCGTGCTGGCGATCTACGCCACGATGGCGTTCATCGGCGTCAGGAACTCTCTCATCGATGGCTGGATTCACTTCACCTCGCTCCTCTACAAGCCTGCTCAGCCACGCCGGCGTGCGGCTATCCGGGCGGCGAAGGCGGCTCCGCAGCCGGTGGCTGCCGACTGGCGATCCGTGCTTCAGGTCGGCCCGATCGAATCTGGGCACTGGCGCATCGCGCGGCAGCCCGTGGCCGCGGGGACGGTGCCCGCTGGGACCGCGGGATCGGAATTGCCGATGCGGAGCGGACGGCATCGCGCCGGGCCTGATCAGTACGGGCCGCCCGGGGTGCAGCAGCTCGAGCAGGCGCCGGCGTTCCGGCCTGGCGTCGACTTCGGGCTGCCAGGTGCCAACCCGTATGAGCCTGTGCCGCACCTGAGCGACAGCGACGCGATGCGGACCAGGCGCGCCTACCACGCCGAGCAGGACTTCAGCGCGCCCCCTGCTCCGCCTTTTCCTGCGCCCCCTTATTACGACGCGTTTGACTCCCGCGACGCGTACGGCCAGCCGGCCGATGGCTGGGACGGCCAGGAGGTGTAGTCATGGCCCAAGACGTGACGCCGATACCGCCCAGGGAAATGCTCAGGCTCAGCGGTGACGGGCCGGGGATGGCGCTGGACGACACCTGGATCGGAGACGACGAACCGCGCCGCAGGCTGTCATTTTTCCGGGTACTGCTCGCGCTGGTCCTGTTCGCCGGCGTCGGCTACGGCGGGTTCGTCCTGGTGCGGTCCAAGCTGGTCACGCCGGTGCCGATCCGCAAGACCTGGTTCGCGCCGTACGTCGATGTCACCGTGCCGCCGGTCTATCAGTTCCAGAGCACGTCCGATGATCCGGCCAGGCAGACCGTGCTCGGTTTCGTCGTGGACTCGCCGAACGCCAACCAGCCTTGCACCCCGACCTGGGGCGCCGCTTACACGCTGCGCGGCGCCGACCAGGCACTCACCCTCGGTTCCAGAATCGCGCAGATGCAGCAGGACGGCGCCCAGCCGATCGTGTCATTCGGCGGTCAGGCGCACACCAGCCTCGACGTGAGCTGCGGCAGCGTGCCAGCACTCGTGCACGCCTACCAGCTGGTGATCAGCAAGTACCACCTCGCCACCATCGACCTCGATATCGAGGGTCCCGCGCTTGACGACGTCCAGGCCGGGCAGCACCGGGCCGCGGCCATCGCCGAGCTGCAGCGCGCGGCGCGCGCCGACGGCAAGCGCCTCGCCGTCTGGCTGACCCTGCCGGTCGAGCCGGACGGCCTGCAAGACGACGCGCTCTCGGTCATCTCGCAGATGCTCGCCAACCGGGTCGCGATCGCCGGCATCAACCTGATGACCATGGACTACGCCAACCCGCCGGTGGCCGGCCAGACCATGCTCGGGCTCACCGAGAACGCCTTGTACGCGAGCCACACTCAGATGCTCAAGCTGCTCGTGCGCTTCGGGGAGCAGCCGCGATCCGCGCAGGTGTGGCAGCAACTCGGAGCCACCGCCATGATCGGCCAGAACGATGTCAGGGGCGAGAACTTCACTGACCCCCGACGCGGAGGGCCTGTCGGTCTTCGCCAAGAAGATCGGCCTGGGCCGGGTGTCGATCTGGTCGCTGAACCGCGATAGCCAGTGCGGCACCTCGTTCCCCGAGATCGGCCTGGAGTCCAACCACTGCAGCGGCACGGCCGAGCGGACGCTGCAGTTCGCCAGTATCTTCAATCACCTGCCTGGCCAGGCGAGCGCCTTCGCCAACCTGGCGACCGCGCCAACGCCGGTGACCCCGGATACCAACCCGGCTGACGCGCCCTACCCGCTCTGGTCAGCGACGCAGCAGTACCCGGAGGGCTACAAGGTCGTCGAGCACGGCGAGATCTACGCGGCCAAGTGGTACAACTCCAGCGATGACCCGGCCGCCGTGGTTCAGTTCTCCTACGAGACGCCATGGGAGCTGATCGGCCCGGTCCTGCCAGGCGACCACGCCCCGGTGATCCGCAAGCTGCCCGTCGGCACCTATCCCGCCTGGAAGAAGTCGGCCTCCTACACCGGCGGCGCCAAGGTGCTGTTCCTCGGCCTTGCCTATCAGGCTAAGTGGGATAACAAGGGAGTGTCGCCATCGACCGCCGCCGGCAACCCGACCGGCTCCCCGTGGCGCCCTCTTTTCAAGGTCCCAGGCGAACCAGCCATCAACTAGCCGCCTGATCACGACCAGCCGAGCCGGCCGGCCGCTGCCCGCCACTGGCCGGGTCGCCCGGCCGGCGCGTGCGGCCGCACCGGCTGGGTCGCCCTGACCAGCTCGCGAAGCCCGGCCAGGTCAGCCGGCGCGGCGCCAAGCGCACGCGCCTGAACCAGCACGTTGCCCAGCGCCGTAGCCTCGACCGGGCCGGCCAGCACTGGCAGCCCGCACGCGTCGGCCGTGAGCTGGCAGAGCAAGGAGTTGCGCGCCCCGCCACCGACAATGTGCACCACCTCGACGGCCTGGCCGGACAGCCGCTGCAGCTGATCGACCGCCCGCCAGTGCGCGAGCGCGAGGCTGTCGAGCACGCACCTGACCGTCTGCGCCGGACCATCGGGCACCGGCTGCCCGGTCCGCACGCAGAACGCGGCGATCCTGGCCGGCATGTCCCCGGGCGGCAGGAAGTCCAGGTCATCGGGATCGACCACCGAGCGCAGCGGCGGCACCTGAGCAGCCTCCCCGAGCAGCGAGTCAAGCTCAACCGCGACGCCCGCCGCCGTCCAGGTCCGCATTGACTCCTGCAGCAGCCAGAGCCCCATCACGTTACGCAGGTAGCGCACCGTGCCGTCGATTCCGGTCTCGTTGGTAAAGCGCGCCAGCCGGCTCTCCTCGGTGAGCACCGGCCGGCCGAGCTCGGTGCCGACCAGCGACCAGGTGCCGCAGGAGATGTAACAGAAACGCGGCCCGGCCGCCGGCACGGCGGCCACAGCCGAAGCGGTGTCATGCGAGGCCACCGCGACCAGCCTCGTAGCGGCGGGAAGCCCGCAGGCGGCCGCCACGTCTGGAAGCAGCGGACCCACATCAGAACCCGCCTGCCGGAGCGCCGGAAAAAGACCCGCAGGCAACCCCGCCCGCGAGATGACCGGCCACGCCCATTCGCCGGCGGTGACGTCAAACAGTTGCGTCGTCGAGGCGTTCGTGACCTCGGCGCCGATGACGCCGGTCAGCCAGTATCCCAGCAGGTCAGGGATCAGCAGCAGCGTCCGCGCAGCGGCGAGCTGCGCCGACCCGGCCGCCGAGGCGAGCTGGAACAAGGTGTTGAATGGCAGCTCGGCGATCCCGGTCACGGCATACAGCTCACGAGCCCCGAGCTCACCGAGAACCCGCTCAGCGACCCCCGCGGTGCGCCCGTCCCGGTAGTGCACGGGGTTGCCGAGCAGCACCCCGTCCGCATCGAGCAGGCCGTAGTCGATGGCCCACGAGTCGATGCCCACGCTCGCCAACTCGCACCCCGCACCGGCGGCGCGCAGCCCGTCGAGCATCTCGGCAAACAGCGACAGCACGTCCCAGTGGACGGTTCCCCCGGCGGTGACCGGCCCGTTAGCAAACCTGTGCGCCTCCCGCAGCACAAGCTGCCCAGGCCGGACGTCGCCGACCATTACCCGGCCGCCGGACGCGCCGAGATCGACCGCGCCGACGAAGGACACCGGCCTCACCGCAGGAACGCCGCCGCCACCCCGGCATCCACCGGAATGTGCAGTCCCGTGGTCAGCGGCAGGTCACCGGCGGTGAGCGCGATCACGGCGGCGGCGACATGCTCGGGCAGCACCTCCCGCTTCAGCAACGTCCGCTGCGCGTAGAACTCGCCAAGTTCCGACTCCGGCACCCCGTACACGGCCGCCCGGCTGGCGCCCCACCCCCCGGCGAAGATGCCGGAGCCCCGGACGACGCCGTCGGGGTTAATGCCATTCACCCGGATGCCGTGCTCGCCTAGCTCGGCCGCGAGCAGCCGCACCTGGTGGGCCTGATCGGCCTTGGCCGCGCCGTAGCCGATGTTGCTCGGCCCGGCGAAGACGGCGTTCTTGCTGCAGATATAGATGATGTCGCCGCCGATCCGCTGGGCGATCATCACCCGCGCCGCCGTCCGTGAGACCAGGAACGAGCCGCGCGGCATGACCTTGTGCTGCAGATCCCAGTCGGCCGCCGTGGTCTCGGTGAGCGGCTTGGAGATCGACAGCCCGGCATTGTTGACGACGAGGTCGACTCCGCCGAATGCCAGCGCCGCCTCGTCGAAGGCGCCGGCGACGCTGTCCTCGTCGGTGACGTCCGAGGCCGCCGCTACGGCGGCGTCGGCGGAGCCGAGTCCCTTCGCGACGGCCTCCGCCGCCGAAGCGTCCTTGTCCGCGACGACGACGCAGGCTCCCTCGGCGGCCAGCCGCTGCGCGATCGCCCGGCCGATGCCGCAGCGGCGCCGGTGACCAGCGCGACCCGGCCTGCCAGTGCTCTGGGCTTGGGCCGCCGTGCAGCTTCGCCTCTTCAAGCTGCCAGTACTCGATGCGAAATTTCTCACTTTCGGGATCGGCGAGTACCTGGAGACCCCTTCGGCTCCGCGCATCACATTGATCGCGTTGACATAAAACTCACCGGCCACTCGCGCGGTCTGCTTATCGGCACCAAAGGTGAACATGCCGACGCCCGGGACGAGGACGATCGCCGGGTCGGCTCCGCGCAGCGGCGGCTACCCGGCGCTGGCGTAGGTGCTGGTAGTAGGCCTGGTAGTCGGCGCGATAGGCGACGTGCAGCTCGCTGAGCCGCTCGAAGACGGCGTCCACGCGGCGCGTCGGCGGCAGGTCGAGCAGCAGTGGCCTGACTTTCGTGCGCAGGAAGTGATCGGGGCACGAGGTGCCGAGGGCGGCAAGGGGGATCAGCTGCCCCCTGCGACGGAATCCGAGCACGGCCTGGCTGTCGGTGAAGTGGCCTACCTGGCGCGGCGCGGTCGACGCCAACCCGCGCGGTACGGGACAGCTCGGCCGCCTTGGCGAGCCGCTCGGGACTCGAGGCAGCGGCATGATGGTCGGCGACCTGTGGCCGAAAGGCTCGCGTGGCCGGTTTCGTCGAGATAGCGCTGTGCCCTGCGCGATGATTTCCAGCGATCGGCCTCGCATTCGGCGCTGGTCGCGCCCCAGGCGGTGATGCCGTGACCGCCGAGTATGACGCCGATCGCGCCCGGACGGGACCGGCAGACCTCGGCGATGTCGAGCCCGAGCTGGAAGCCGGGGCGGCGCCACGGCAGCCAGCCCACCTGGTCGCCGAAGCAGGCCCGGGTCAGGCCGTCGCCGTCGGCGGCGGTCGCGAAGGCGATCCCGGCATCGGGGTGAAGGTGATCGACGTGGGCCGCGCCGACGAGCCCGTGCATGGCGGTGTCGATGGACGGCGCGGCGCCGCCCTTGCCGTGCAGGCAGTAGTCGAACGCGGCGACCATGTCGTCCTCGTGCTCTTCGCCCGGGTAGACGCCGGTCAGCGCCCGCAGCCGGTCAAGGCGCAGCACGGCCAGGCCGCCCTCGGTCAGCGTGCCGAGATCGCCGCCCGAGCCCTTGACCCAGATCAGCTCGGCCGGCTCGGCCTGTCACCGGATCGGTCGCCGTTGCCTTGGCTGAGGTATTGCCGCCCGCGTAGTTGGTGTTGCGGGGATCGGCGCCCAGGCGATTGCTGCGCGCGATCAGCTCGGCGATCTCGGGTGCGGGCTGCTCGGTCATTGGCTGCCTTCCTGTGGCCTAGCTGTTCCAGCCGGCGGGCGTACCGCCGATCCGGTTCGCGACAATCAGCTCTGCGTAGCCGCTGGCGGCGTAAGCGGCCATGGGATCGGGGCCCGCCCCTGCTCGGCTCGCACCTCGGCGAGCAGCGGCCTGACGTCGGTGTTGTAGGCGTCCATGAAGACGCCGTTCGCGCCAAGCACGTCCCCGGCCTGCTGCGCCGCGCTGAGCGCTTCGGCATCGACGAGCAGCGCCTTGGCGGTGGCTTCCTGCACGTTCATCACCGAGCGGATCTGGCCGGGGATCTTGGGCTCGATGTTGTGGCACTGGTCGAGCATGAACGTGACGCCCGCCTCGGGCGCGAGCGCCCCGGCGGCTGCTACCTCATACATGATGCGGAATAGCTGGAACGGGTCGGCCGCCCCGGCCATGAGATCGTCGTCGGCGTAAAACCGGCTGTTGAAGTCAAATCCGCCCAGCCTTCCCGCGCGCAGGAGCACCGCGACGATGAATTCGATGTTCGTGCCAGGCGCGTGGTGCCCGGTGTCCACGATCACGGCGGCCTTCGGCCCGAGCGCCAGGCAGTGCAGCAGCGAGGTCCCCCAGTCGGGCACGTCCATGCTGTAGAACGAGGGCTCGAAGAGCTTGTACTCGAGCACCATCCGCTGGTCGGGCCGAGCCGTTCGTACACGGCGGCGAGCGCCTCGGCGAGCCGGTCCTGGCGGGCCTCGATGTCATCCTGGCCCGGGTAGTTGGTGCCGTCGGCGAACCAGAGCTTCAGGTCCCGTGAGCCCGTCGCGTCCATGATGTCGACGCAGTCGAGCAGGTGGCCGAGCGCCTTGCGCCTGATCTTCGGGTCCGGGTTGGCGACGCTGCCGAGCCGGTAGTCGTCGTCCTGGAAAACGTTCGAGTTGACGGTCCCGATCCTGATCCCGCAGTCGGCCGCGTGCGCCGCCAGCGCCGGGTAGTCGTCCGCCTTGTCCCAGGGGATGTGCACGGCGACGCTCGGGGCGGCGCCGGTGAACTTGTGCACCTGGGCCGCGTCCTCGATCTTCTCCTGCGGCGTGCGGGGCACGCCCGGCTGGCTGAACACCTTGAACCTGGTGCCGCTATTGCCAAAGGCCCACGACGGTGTCTCGATCTGGTGTGCCGCGATGGCAGCTTTGACGGCGGTCACGGTGCGCATCTAGTTATCTCCTGGTCACGCCGATGCTGAAGAACACGACCACGATTGTAACGATTCAAGCCTCGGCCGGAGTGAGTTTGACACGTTCCAAGGCGGCGCTCGACACTTGGCCACTAGGGAGGTGCCGTGACGGACGCACCGGTCAGCATCAGGGAGGTCGCGGCTCTCGCGGGCGTGTCGGTGGGCACGGTCTCCAATGTGCTGAACCGGCCCGAGATCGTGGCCGAGACCACCCGCAGGCGGGTGCAGGCCGCGATCAAGCAGCTTGGGTTCGTACGGAACGAGTCGGCCCGGCAGTTGCGGGCCGGGCGGAGCCGGACGATCGGGTTGCTGGTGCTTGATGTGGCCAACCCGTTCTTCACAGACGTGGCGCGCGGAGTCGAGGACGAGGCCAACGAGTCGGGGCTGGCCGTCATCTTGTGCAACTCAGGTGATCAGCTCAGCAAGGAAAGGCGCTATCTCGAGCTGCTCGAAGAGCACCGGGTACAGGGCATCCTGATCACCCCGGTCGCGGCGGCAGATGAGCACGTGGCCCGGCTGCAGCGACGCGGAACGCCTGTTGTGCTGGTGGACAGCCGGTCGCTATCGCGCGGCCAGTGCTCGGTGTCCGTCGACGACGTTCTCGGCGGCGAGCTGGCCATCACGCACTTGCTGGCGCAGGGGCACCGCACGATCGCGTTCGTGGGCGGGCCGCTGAGCCTGCGGCAGGTGGCCGACCGCAGGGACGGCGCGATCCGGGCGCTCGAAGCGGCGGGCCGCAGCGCGGCCGACCTGCTTGTGATCGAGACCACGGCGCTGCACGTCGCTGCTGGCCGCTGGGCTGGCGCCTGCGTCGCTGAGCTGCCGGCTGGCGAGAGGCCGACTGCGATGTTCTGCGCGAACGACTTGCTCGCGCTTGGCGCACTGCAGGAGATGACCTCGCGGCAGCTCCGGGTGCCTGACAGCATCGCGATCGTGGGCTACGACGACATCGACTTCGCCGCCGCGGCGGCGGTGCCGCTGACCTCGGTGCGCCAGCCTCGGCACCAGCTTGGCCGGGCGGCGGCTCAGCTGCTACTCGAAGAGGCGCTCGATGGCGGCGATCATCAGCACCGCCAGGTGATCTTCGAGCCGGACCTGGTGATCCGCGAGTCAAGCTCGGCCCGGGCGACCGCCGGGCTCGCCGTCCGGGGGTGCCGTAGCGATGCGGATCGCCTTGTTCATCACCTGCCTGGCCGACACGCTCTATCCGCAGGCCGGGAAGGCGACCGTGCGGCTGCTCGAACGGCTCGGGCACCAGGTGGTGTTCCCTGGCAGGCAGACGTGCTGCGGCCAGATGCACGTCAACACCGGTTACCAGCGCCAGGCGATGCCGATGATCCGCAATTTCGTCGGCACGTTCGGCGAATTCGAGGCCATCGTGGTGCCCCTCGGGCTCGTGTACGTGGGTCGATCAGCCACCAGTACGCGATGGCTCGCCCGCCGGCACGGCGACGCTGACCTCGCCGCGGCGGCGCAGGACGTGGCCGCACGGTCGTTCGAGCTGTCCGAGTTCCTGGTCGACAGAGCTCGGGGTGACCGATGTGGGCGCATACTTTCCCCATCGGGTCACTTATCATCCGACCTGCCATTCGCTGCGGCTGCTCAGGCTGGGCGACGCGGCCGCTGCGGCTCTTGCGCGGGGTGCGCGGGATCGACCTGGTGCCAGCTGCCGGAGGCGGAGGTGTGCTGCGGGTTCGGCGGCACCTTCGCGGTCAAGAACGCCGACGTATCCACCGCCATGCTCGCCGACAAGATCCGCACGTCCTCGACACGCGGCGCGGAGGTGTGCACGGCGGCGACAGCTCGTGCCTGATGCACATCGGCGGCGGGCTGTCCGGCTGAGCGCGCGGGCGTGGGACCGTGCACCTGGCCGAGATCCTTGCCGCGACGGAGGACGGGCGTGACGACGTTCCTCGGGATGCCGACGGCGCCGCGCGGGGTCGGGCACCTGCGCGGCGACGAGCCGTTCCCGGTCGCGGCGCGGCGCGCGCTCGGCAACGCCCAGCTGCGGCGGAACCTCGCGCACGCCACAACGACGATCAGCGACAAACGGGCTCGAGTCGTCGCCGAGCTGCCGACTGGGAGCAGCTGCGCGACGGCCGGGCGGCGATCAAGGCGCGCACGCTGCGCACAGCTGGACTCGTACCTGGAGCAGCTCGAGCGGGACGTCACGGCGCGCGGGCGGCCGGTCGTGCACTGGGCGGCCGACGCCGCCGAGGCCAACCGGATCGTCACCGGCCTGGTGCAGGCCACCGGCGCCACGGAGGTGGTCAAGGTCAAATCCATCGCCACCGACGAGATCGGGCTCAATCGACGCGCTCGCGGCGGCCGGCATCAGCGCGGTCGAGACCGACCTGGCCGAGCTGATCATGCAGCTCGGCCACGACCGGCCATCGCACATCCTGGTGCCGGCGATCCACCGGAACCGGGCCGAGATCCGGGACATCTTCCTGCGCGAGATGCCCGGTGTGGACCCTGGGCTGACCGACGCGCCTTCGGCGCTGGCTGAGGCGGCGCGGCTGTACCTGCGGCGTAAGTTCCTGTCCGCGCGGGTCGGCATCAGCGGCGCGAACTTCGCCGTCGCCGAGACCGGCACGCTGTCGGTGGTCGAGTCCGAGGGCAACGGGCGGATGTGCCTGACGCTGCCCGACACGCTGATCACGGTGATGGGGATCGAGAAGGTCATTCCGACGTGGGCTGACCTGGGGGTGTTGCTTGCAGTTGCTGCCGCGTTCGGCCACGGGCGAGAGGATGAACCCGTATACGTCGATGTGGACCGGGGTGTCGCCTGGCGACGGACCGCAGTCGGTGCACTTGGTGCTGCTGGACAACGGCAGGACGGCGGCGCTGGCCGACCCGGTCGGGCGGCCATGCGCTGCATTGCATCAGGTGCTCGGCCTGCCTGAATGTGTGCCCGGTCTACGAGCGGATCGGCGGGCACGCGTACGGGTCGGTGTATCCGGGGCCGATCGGGGCGATCCTGTCACCCATGCTGACCGGGATCGAGGACAACGCGAGCCTGCCTTACGCCTCGTCGCTGTGCGGGGCGTGCTACGACGTGTGCCCGGTCAAGATCGACATTCCGTCGATCCTGGTGCACCTGCGGGCCCGGCACGTGGAGGAGGCGCGGTCGAGGTCGGCCGTGCCGAGCGCTGAGGCGGTGACGATGGCTGCGGCGGCGTGGGCTCTGTCCGGGTCCGCGCGGTTCGGCGCGGCGCAGCGCGCGGGTCAGCTTGGCGCGCTGATCGGCCGCCGGGGCGTTATCAGGCGGCTGCCGCCGCCGCTGGCGGGCTGGACTCGGGCGCGGGACGCGCCGGTGCCGCCGGGCGAGACGTTCCGCCAGTGGTGGCAGCGGGAGCGCGGGGGCGATGCGTTGTGACGGCTCGCGAGGAGGTGCTGGGCCGGATCAGGATGGCGCTCGGGGGCGCGGCTGGGGGCACGGGCGCCGGCATGGGCGGTTACGAGGATGCGGTACCGCGCGAGTATCGCGTGCGGGGCGACCTCGGGCCGGAAGCGTTGCTCGACCGGCTCACCGAGCGGCTGCGCGACTACGGTTGCCTGGTACGGCACTGTGATCCGGGTGCGCTGGCTGAGACGGTCACGGCAGCGCTGTCCGAGCGCGGAGCTCGGCGGATCGCGGTGCCTGCCGGGCTCGATGTTTCAGTGACAGGCGTGGAGTTGGTGGTGGACGACGGGTTCACCGCTGAGGAACTTGACGCCTTCGATGGCGTCCTCACCACGGCGACGCTAGCCATCGCCGAAACCGGCACGATCGTGCTTGATGGCTCGGCCGGGCAGGGCAGGCGGGCGCTAACCCTGGTCCCGGATTACCATCTGTGCGTCGTGCACGCCAGCCAGGTGCTGTGCCTGGTCCCGGAGGCGGTCGCCGCGCTCAGCGCGCGGCGACCGCTCACCTGGATCAGCGGCCCGTCGGCCACGAGCGACATCGAGCTAGACCGGGTGGAAGGCGTCCACGGCCCACGGACCCTGGAGGTCATCCTGGTCAGGCCGCCGCTATGACCTGGCCGTCCACCGTTCGACACGGTGAAGTGCCGCCGGAGCTGCCCTAACACTTACCGCCGGTCTGGATGCAGACGTACAGATGCCAGGTCTCGGCGTCGAAGTACGGGCCGTACATGGCGTCGGGGTCGCTGTCGTACCGGAACGAGTTCAGTCCGCAGGCGATGTTCGCGTTGGGATTGTAGTCGTGTGACAGGTTCCCGACCCAGGGACCGCCGCTGCAGCCGGGCCCCATCGGATTCCCTGACATTCGGACGATCCCGCCCGAGATGGTCGTCTTGCTGCCGTCGGCGGCATACATGCTGTTGGCGCTGTCGTAGTTGCTGGGGTAGCCCAGCGACGTGAATGTCGAGTACGGGATGTCGGTGGCCAGGCCCAGCCAGCCGGCGCCCGAGTCGCTGGACGCGGCGCCGAACGCGTAGTCGTACTTGAAGTTGCGGCCTATCCACATGTAGTAGCAGCCGATCCGGTTGATGCCGACACGCTGCCCGGTCCAGCCGTACCAGTGCCCGGTGCCGGCACGGATGAACAGGAAGTTACGGAACCAGTTCCCGTTGCTGCTATTCCGCACGCAATGACCCGCGGTCATTAGCACCCGGTTGGTGCCGACGAAGGCCGCTGAGCCCATCATGTCCTGGCCGTCGTCGGTGGTGAAGAACAGCTTGCCCGCATTCCAGTACGGGCGCTGATCGACGTTCACCGGGTAGGCAGCACCGGCTGTCACCGCCTCACTCGATGGAGCGAAGTGCGGGCCCGGTGTGGCCAGCCCTGAATCAGCACGCCGAGTTCGTCCTCCGACACCGCTGGCAAGGGCACCGGAGCCGCTCCCTGAATACGCTCCCTCGTCCAGTACTGGTCGACCTCGGCCTGCCGCACATCATCCTGCTGGTAAACATGATCGTTCGGCTCGCTGTTAGTCATTCCGTTCCCCCGTCATTGCTGGTCACGTGCCGACGCGATGCGCTGGCTATGGTGAAGGCCTTGCTATTGCCGCCCGGATCTGCGCCGCTCCTGGAGGGCCCCTCGCTCGGGGTACCCCCCGCCGACCGACGCCTAGTCGCCCGACGGCGTAAAATGTGTGCCAGGAGCAGCCGTGCTCTGGGTCAGAGCCCCGAACTCGTCCTCCGACACTGTCGGCATGGGCACCGGAGCGGCCCCCTGAGTACGCTCCGTCGTCCAGTATTGGTCGATCTCGGCCTGCAGCTCATCCTGCTCGTAAACGTGATCGTTCGGCTCGCCGGCAGTCATCCCCGCTCATCACCGTTCATGAATTCTCGATCCTCACCCTGTCGTCACAGATAGTAATCGTGAATTAACTCTCGGCACAAGCTCCATTTGCCGGCGATTCACCGGCTCCACGCATGGCGCCACTTCGCTCACAAGCGATGCGTCGACTTGGCCGCAAGGAAACGATGCCGCCCTTCAGCAGCAACGTCGCTCCTGCGATGCTGCAAGCGCAGGCGAGCGCTAGCGAGCACTGCCGAGTGCTCGCGGATGGGAGAACCGGACATGCAGGCACGCATCGACCACATCGTTCTCTGGGTCGCTGACCCGGCCCGGTCAATGGACTTCTACGAGCAGGTCGTCGGGCTGGACGCGGTCCGGCGTGAAGAATACGCGGCCGGGCAAGCACCGTTCCCGAGCGTCAGAGTCGCGCCGGACGCGCTCATTGACCTCATGGCGCGAACGGCCGCCGAGGCCGTCGGCGAGGGGACCAAGGCCGAGGGCACGGCCGGTCATCCGGTCAACCACGTCTGCCTCGCGATGAGCAGGCCGGACTACCAGGCGCTCAAGCTCAGGCTGCACAAGGCCGGCGTCGACACCTCGGCGGGCATGCAGCAGACCTTCGGGGCGCGCGGCATCGCGCCGCACGCGTTCTACTTCCGCGACCCGGACGACAACGTCATCGAGGCACGCTACTACGCCGGCTAAAAAGCCCGCCGATTGCGGTTCGAATGTCGTCCGCGCACAATAGGGAACATGTGGATTAAAAGGCCTGCCCGCGAATATGACCGGATCTGCCTCGAATGCGAGTATATCTGGCGGCTTCCCCGGTCTCTGGCACGTTATGGCGTGCCGGGCATGTTTGTCACAAGAGGCACGGGTTGCGGCGCTAACCTCGCCCGCCTTTCCATCGAGGCGAACTCCCACATCGCCTTGCGTTCCCTGGGCAGGTGCCCGCAATGCGGAGTCACCAATTTCGCGCAGCGGCCAGTCAACGAGGCTGCTGAACGACTTGACGCGGTGGGCGTGCCGCCGGCCAAGGACGCGAGGCCTCGTGCCTGGTCGCCTGCCTGGGAGGGAGTCGCCACCTAACCGCCCTGCTAGCAGCCGCCGAGGCCGCCCCAGGCCGACACCGTGTCATTGGCCGCGAACGAGGACCCGGACCCGCCGAACCCGAACGTCCTGTTGCTGACGAACCCGCACGACGCGGTCTCCTCCACGTTCGTCCAGTTTCCGAGGTCGTACTTGTACGCCAGCGAGGCGCCGGCGGCACCGGGCACCGTCAGCGTCCACGTCGTGGGACCGGTCTTCGTCATCGGGATCTCGGCGGCTCCCCAGTCGGCTGACGACTTCATCCCGGTGCCGAGCGCGCTGTAATTCCCGCTCAGGTACACCGTGTCCGAAGCCGGCGTGCCCGCGGGCACGGTCACCGTGAACACCGCCTGCGCCGGCCCGCACGCCCCCGGCCCGGTCCAGTTCGCCACGACATCATTGACAGTCCCGCCGTTCACGGTCATCGACCTGTTAGCGACGGACCCGCACGACGCCGTCTCCTCGACGCTGGACCAGCTACCGCCCAGCGTGTACTTGTACTGCAACGGAGTGGCAGCGGCCGCGTGCACGGTGGCGGTCCACTGCGTGGCGCTGACCCTGGTCATCGGGATGCCGCTCGGCGACCAGTCAGGAGCGCCCTCGCCCAGGGCGCTGAAGTTCCCGTTCAGGTACAAGGTCTCCCCGGGCGCGTCCGTGCTGACCGGCACCGTGACGTTGACCTTCTCGGTCACTCCGCCCGCGCCCGCGGTAGCGCCCGCGTACCGGTCAGCGACCACGGCGGGCGTATCGACGTCACGCCCGGCGGAGATGTCGATCGCGAGCCGCACGTACTGCGCCATCGCCCACATCAGCGGCGTAGAGGAGTTGTCGGCCTGGCCGAACGTAAATCCGCCGACCCCGGTGCTGCCGCCCCACACCTGCTCGGAGATCTGGAACCCGGAGTTAGCTGCCCCGGCCATCGTGGCCAGCATGGACTTCGCCGCGGTCAGGTTGCCGTCGGCCACGTCGTACTCGCCGCGCTCGCCGGTCAGCACCGGCCACGGGTTGCCGGTCCCTGACGACACGAAGTCGCCGCCGGCCGAGGTCTCCCCGTAGCCGTCGAAGGTGTACCGGTGCCAGATCGGCCCCTCCGGCGTCATCACCTCGTCGGAGGCGTCGACCACGGGCAAGGTGTTAGCGATCTCCACCGTGGTCGGCGCGGTGGCCCCGAGCCGCACCAGCTCCAGGTAGCTCGGGTCGACAACGGTGCGGTCGTCGTGGTTGCCGCCGCCGTTGGCGATCCCGATCACGGTGCCGGCGTTGGGCGCGGCATCCGGGGTGATCCGCAGGAAGTAGTCACCGTTCCCGTACGGCCCGCTGGTCGTGTACGTATCGGCATCGAGGGCCTGCTCGAACGCGTCAGCCTTCGACAGGTAGGTAGCAGCGTCCGCCGGGTCGCCATTGGCGGTCGCGATCACCGACGCGCAGACCAGCCCGGCGATCTCAGCCGCCATCGTCGCCGGCGAGTAGCCGCCGATCTCCTCCCACCGTTCCTCCGGCGTGAACGGCCCGTTCGCCACCAGGTAGTTCGCCAGGCTCTTGAGCTGCGGCCAGTCAGCCGGACCCGTCGCGCCCAGCTGATAGGCCAGGATCAAGGGGTCAGCGACCTCGTCCAGCTGCGTAGACCCGAACACCGTGGTGCCGTTGAGGAAGGAGTTCTGCTTGACCGCGCCGGACGGTTCCTCCTCGAACTGCAGGATGTAGCTCAGCGCCGCGTTCGCGTCGGTGCTATCCCCGGCGGCGAGCAGCGCCGTTGCCATCTCGTACTCATCGCGCGTCCAGACCACGTGATAGCCGTGGTCGCCGCCGCTGTTCGCGCTGAGGCTCGAGCCCCACGGATCGGTCGGCGCGGCGATGAACCCGCCGGTGAACGTCTTGTCCTCGTCGGCCTTGACCTCCATCAGCGATACGTAGTACTGCTGCTTGAGCTGGCTGCTGCCGGTCACCGAGGCGGGCGGCGCGTTCAGCCCGGCCAGCCACGAGTGCCACCCGGCTTCGAATGAGGTCTCCAGCGAGCTGAACCCCGCCGACAACGAGGCCGCCGCGTCCGAGACCGCCGCGGCGGCTGTCGAGTCGAACCCCAGCGCGAGCGTGAACGTCGTGCTGCCGCTGGCCGCGACCGGGATCTGCGCGACCTGGACAAGGTGCCCGGCCGTCGGTGCCGAGGAGAACGTGGAGGTCAGCGCGTGACTGCTCGCAAGTTGCGCGCTGCCGTCGCTCGAAGCACCCGCGTAACCCGTCGTGGTCTGGGTGAATCCGCCAGAGACCGCCAGCGCGCTCGACACCGAGCCGTTGGTCGAGGTCAGGTCTCCGCTGGCCGTGTCGGTGCCGCCGGTATTGCCCATGCCGTCGTTGTTGAGCTGCGGCAGGTAATCGGCGTACAGGCTGAGCGGGTGCGCGCTGAGATTGTCGAAGGTGGTCGAGATGAGCACGACCGACCGTGCCGGATCGGCGACGTAAGTCTTGGTGATCGTGAAGTCACCGTTGGTCGCGGTGTTCGTCTGCTGCCAGGTCAGTGATGTCGGATCGGCGAGCGAGATCGCGTGGGCGGTATTGGCCGTCTCGGTATTGGTGAACGTCGAGCCGTCGGTGACGATGTACTGCAATCCGAACGTGTCAGGCGTGTCGGCCTGCGGGTAGAAGACGTTCTCGAGTTCGCCGTTGCCGAGCGTGTACCAGACCTTCGACGCCGACCCGAGCGAGTCGGCGAAGGCCTGCAGGTTCGACTCGTTCCACGTCGCGTTGCCACCGGGCGCGCCCGGCGCGGTCCCGGCCGCCAGCGCGGCAGGTGCGTGCGCGACCGCGGGCACGCCGAACACCGCCAGCGCCGCGAGCGCCGCCGCGATCGCAATCGGCCGTAAGCGGGCCAGCCTCGTGCTCGCCCGTCCCGTCGTTCCCGATTGCGATACCCGCGCTAAGCTCATGCGTCCTCCGTCAGACCTCTTACCTCCAGCCTGACTCAAAAGCCCGACCTGTGCTAGCCCCGGCGCGGTGGCCCCGGTCATCCTGCGCCACCCTGACCCGATAGCTTTGTTGAGATTCGCGGAAAAATTCCACCGCGCTGATGCGGCTCCAGGGAACATCATCTTGGATCCGGGTAGAACCGAAGTACCGCCACCTTCGTGGACAGCGAGCACAACCTCGTGCCGGGCCGCTCTTGCCAGGTCGACGCCGAGCGCCAGCACCAGGCCGGCCTTGATGACCGCCACGATGGTGTCCGCGATCACTGGCCTGCCCGATAATCAGGATAGAAGTTCAGCCGCCATAGCTCGAAAGCGCGGAGGTTACTGAACTGGACGCGCTGGCCAGCAGGAAGGATGGGAGCGCAGGCATGCCGATTGACATGGGCGATCTGCTGGCGGACCTAGCCGCGGAGACCGCCGCGATCAGGGAGCTAGTCGCCGGGCTCGACCGGCAAGGCTGGCAGAGCGCCACCCCGGCGCCTGGCTGGACGATCGGCGACCAGATCAGCCACCTCGCCTTTTTTGACGACGCCGTTGTCATGTCCGCGACGGACGCCGACCGGTTCGCCGCCGAATTCGGGACCGCCGCCGAGACCGGCGACCTCAGCACCGATGAGATCGCGAGCCGGTACCGGACGCTGACCGGTACGGAGCTGCTCGCCTGGTTCGACGAGTCGCGACAGCAGGTCATCGAGATCTTCGGCGGGATCGATGCTGCCCGGCGGCTGCCCTGGTTCGGCCTGCCGATGAGCGCCGCCTCGGCGGTCACTGCCCGGATCATGGAAACCTGGGCGCACGGCCAGGACGTCGCCGACGCGCTCGGCGTCGTGCGGGCGCCAAACCGGCGGCTCAGGCATGTCGCGCACATCGGGGTCGGCGCGCTGCCGTTCAGTTTCATCGTGAACGGGCGTGACATACCTGACGAGCCGATCAGGGTCGAGCTCGGCTCGCTTGACGGCGAGTTGTGGACCTGGGGCCCGGCGACGGCGGGGAACCGGGTGACGGGTCCCGCGCTTGACTTCTGCCTTCTCGTGACTCAGCGAAGGCACAGGAACGATACGGAGGTCAAGGCCGAGGGCCAGGTCGCCGATCTGTGGCTCGACATAGCCCAGGCCTTCGCTGGCCCGCCAGGTCCCGGCCGCCTGCCCGGCCAGCACGCCTGAGCTGTCCTGCTGACGCGGATGAGCCGGGCGCATACTGGTCTTATGGACTCCTCACCAGGGCGGCGCAGAGGGCCACCGCGCGCGGTGCCGCAGCCTTGGGCGAGACCTGCTGCACGCTGTGCCGACCACGTCGGCGGCCGCCTTGCTGGCGGCGATGACCAGGCAACAGCAGACGCGGAGGCATCAGGCGGCGCCTGGGGCTGGCCGGCCACCACAAGACCCCAAGCGCGACTCGCAGGCCATGCACGAATCCGCGCGAGTCGGCTGGGAGACTTGTGCGATCAATCATCCGGCTGCCTTCCATCTCGTCCTGGCTTCCATTTGTTAATGACGCAGAAGCCATCCTGCTATGACGCGGAACCGGGCAGGATTCCTCTTGATTTCATAAGAACTGGTTCCGCTGCTCGGGATGGTAGGCGATGACAGAGCCATTCATGACTGATCCGCCTAATATGGATCGCTCATTGGTAGAAATGGCTGAAATAGCACCGCCAGCCGTTCTATCCGCAACTGACGCAGAGTTGATCGCGGCGGCGAGATCGGGTGACGCGACGGCATACGGCATGCTTTACGAGCGGCATTCCGCCGCTGCCCGGCGGCTGGCCCGCCAGGTTGTCAGGGATCAGGCCGATGTCGATGATGTCGTGGCCGAAACGTTCGCGCGAGTCCTGAGCGCGATCAAGCGGGGGATCGGCCCGACTGAGGCGTTTCGCCCCTACCTCCTGACGGCCATCCGGCACATCGCCATTGACGTACTGCGCGGTCAGCGTCACCAGGTGCTCACCGAGGACGCCGACCTGCCCGACCCTGGCGAGCCCTTCGTCGACACCGTCGTCGACGGGCTCGACCGGTCGCTAGTCGCGCGTGCCTTCCTGTCGCTGCCCGAACGGTGGTCGGCCGTGCTGTGGCACACCGAGATCGAGGACGCGAAGCCCGCCGAGGTCGCGGCGATGCTCGGGATGTCTGCCAACAGCGTCTCCGCGCTGAGGTACCGGGCCAGGGAGGGACTGCGCCAGGCGTACTTGCAGCTGCATCTGTCAGACCGCGCGGAGCCTGGTTGCAGGCCATTCGCGGCCAGGCTGGGTGCCTATGTCCGCGGCCGCCTGTCCAGGCGGCACGCCCGCGAAGTCGACGCTCACCTGCGCAGTTGTACCTCCTGCTCAGCGGCCTGTGCGGATCTCGTGGCGATCAACGACGCGCTGCGCGGGGTGCTCGCGCCGGTCGTTCTCGGCGGCGCCGCGGCCAGTTACCTGGCCGGGCTCGCGCACGGTCCGGCATCGGCTGGCGCCGTGACCGGCGGGGCAGCGACCGGCGGGGCAGCGGCGGCGCAGGCCGGCGCGGCGACGGGGCAGGCGGCCGGAGGGCTGCTTGCCCGGCATGCCGCGACAGCCGGCAGGCTGGCCAGGCTGGCCGCCCACCGACCTGTGATTCCGATCGCCGCGGCCCTGGCCGCCACGATCACCGTGCCCGCGCTGTACCTCGTCCATCCGAAGCCGCGACAGGTAGCGGCAGGGCCGCCGTCCGACATCGTGCGCACTCATCAGCCGGGCGGCCCTGGCGGCGTGCCGGTACCTGGGTCGCCAGGAGGCAGCAAGTCGCCCGATCCTGGGCCGACTCCCTCAGCCGCGCCCGCGCCCGCGCCGTCTGCCAAGGGAAAATCACCCGCGCCCGGCAAGCCAAGGCCAACGACCTCACGATCCGGGTCGGCGTCGCCTTCGACCTCGGCATCACCGACCAGCTCGCCGACCACGTCGGCCAGCCCGTCGCCAGCGCCGACCGCCAGCGCGACCGTCGCCGCGACCGCGAAGCTGAGCGTCGGAGTTCAGGTTCAGGGCCTGCTCAATCTCGGCGTCACGGCTGTCGTCAAGGTCAACGTGTCCGATACCGGCACGGCTGGCACCGGCCCGATGACCGCCACGCTGACGCTGCCCGCCTGCATTACCCTGCTCGGGCTCGCCGGATCGTCCTCCTGGTCGTGCAGTGCGACCGGATCAGGCGGAACGTGCACGCACGCCGCGATCGGCGCTGGCGTCGCCGCGGACTTCTCCTTCAACATGCTGGTCATCAGCCTGTCCGGCTGCGGCGGTTCGGTGCTCGCCTCCGTGGTGAGCGGCACCGTCTCCGGCGGAGGCTCATCGCCGCAGCAAGTCCAGTGCGCCGGCGGGCTGCTCTCGGACGAGATACCCAGCTATTTGATCTTGTACGCGTAGGGGATCGCGACGAGTTCGTCGCCTTCTGGCTGATCATCCGGCGGCACCGCCGAGACGTAGTCGTCGACGTACAAGGTCCCGCGGACCACGGTGCCCGGGGTTCCGTTTGGCCGCAGGACAACCTTGAGTACGCGGGTCTTGCCCGGGCCGATGTGCAGCGGCTGGAATGGCGCGAAGAACTGAACCGCGGCTCGCCACAGATCTCCTGTCGACGGCGTCAGCGCCGAGTCAAAGGCGAGCGCCGTGACCCTCATCGCCATCGTGACGCTGCCGCCGAAAGGAGCGCCATGAGGGTACGGCCCCATCTCGGCCGGGCTGGCCATCCAGAGGCCAGGCTGGAGCATGCCGCCGGCCGGGGTGAAGGTGCCGACGGCACGGTTGCCCGGGACCGGCTGCCCGAATAGATCTGGGTCGCCTTGCACCGGAGTCCAGTCGAACTCGACGGGAACCGTTGCCTTCGCCGTGACGCGGGCGCTGCTGGCATGGCTGGGCACGATCCATTGCGGCTGCGCGGTGATCAGCGGCAGCCCGAAGGTGTCACCGGTCAGCGACTCGAGGTCGAAGGTCCGGGATCTGGCCAGCCGCGGGTCTGCGAAGTAGTCCTCCGGCGCCGCGCCCGTATTGGTGATCTCGATTTTGACGACTACCGGCACCTTGCGCTTGAACAGCTGCCGAGGACTATCGGGTAGCCCGATCGCGGTGACCCGCGTGGAGTCGAGCGTGATCGTGCCGTGGAACGGCTGTGACAGCGCGTTGCCCACGACCGGGCTGTTGAAGTCGATGGCCAGCGTCCAGGTCCCTGGCTCCGGGTCAGCCGCGTAGGCGGTCAGCGAACGGCTGTTGAAGCCGTTCAGGCTGTTCTGCCCGAAGCCGAGCGTCTGACCGTCCGGGGAGATCAGGTAAGAGCCGACGATGTCGTTTTGATCACCCGCGAGCAAGACGTTCGCCGTGATGCTGCGGTGTCCTTTGCCGACCGGGAATTCGATGTAGTTGACCTGCCCGGTGCCGGCCGCGCGGCCATTGCCTCCGGTCAGCACGCCGCTGAAAGCGCCGCCGGCTGACGGGTCGGCCATGGTCCGCAGGGTGACAGGAACTGATTCGCTCTCGGCGCCAAGGTCGCTGTCCGAGCCGCCGAGGTTCGAGCCAATGACGACCGAGCCCGAAGCATCGCCGGCCTGCCTCGGCAGCAGCGCGGTGATCTTGAGGGTGCCGGTCTGACCAGGCCGCAGGAAAAATGCCGCGGGCGAGACCGTGCCGAACGGAACGAGACGCTGCGAGGCGGCTCTCCACAAAATGGTGCCCTCGGTCCCCGTGTCAGCCCCGGTGACGCCCATCACGACGCCGGTCCAGACGCCCGGTACGGGCGCCCGCACGTCGACATTGCCGAAATTGTCCGCGCCTTGCGGGAGCGAATCCGCGGCGATCCGGCCGCGCGGGTCGACCAGGATGAGCCGGACCGAAGCGAAGAAGTTTGCCGGGTCCGAGCTTCGATAAGCGATGGACGAGTCGATCCTCTTGGCGTCCGGCTTGACCGTGAAGTGGAACTCCGCGTAGTTGTTCGGCAAGCCCTCAAAATCGGTGAACTGGGGACTCTTGCCGTCGATGAGCTTGACCTTGCCGGATTGCACATTCACGTCTGATCCGAAGGTCCGCCCGCTCGCCTTGACGAGTTGGCCATCGGCGCCGGTGTTCGTCACCCGTACCTGCCAGGTCCTGGTGCTCCCGGCCCGGCCGGCCGCCGTGAGCTGGCTGCGCGAGATCAGCAGCGTGTCGCCTGAGGGTTGCGGTGATCCCTCGCTTGTCTTGATCGACTCGGCCAGCAGCACTGCCTTGTAGGTGTTCAGCAGGCCCGAGCCCTGTTCCGTGGCCGGCAGGCCGAGGTTGGACGCCGTGCTCGTCAGGATCTGCTTGACCAGTGCCGGGCTCGGCGTGGCGCCCTGGTGCGTCTGCCGGTACGCCTGGATGACCAGCGCGGCTGCGCCCGCGGTCAGCGGCGCCGCCTCGCTGGTGCCGCCGGCCAGCTCGACAGGAGACGGCTCGAAGGTGAGATTCGAGCACTCTGCGTAGACCTGGACTTTGGTGCTGCACGAGGCGAAGCCCGAGTCACCGGGAGCGACGAGACTCACAGTCCCTCCGGAGGCGGTAAAGCCTCCCGAGCTGATCGAGCTGACATTGTCATTCAGCCAGCCCGCGGTCGCGAAATAGCGCGCCGCCGCGAAATTGGTCTGCGCGTAGAACCTGAACGTGGTCGACGCGCCGACCGAGATGAGCTTCGGGTCGCTGGCGGGCGAGGCGATCGTATTGGTACTGCCTGAGTCGCCGCTCGCGGCCGTCACCGTCGTGCCAGCGCTGACCGCCGCGTCGTTGAAGAGCTTCAGCACATTCAGCGCCGCGCTATCGGGAAATGGATTGGACCCGAACGACTCGTTGATCACATTGACGTGATCGGTCTCGACCGCGTAGCTGATCGCCTCGAGGAAGTTTGATTCCAGGGTGAACTCGAAGCTGCCGAATACATCAAGGCCGACGAGCTGCACTCCGGGCGCTACGCCCTCGATCTTGATGTTGCACGAGGTCGGGTCATGCTGCGCCGAGAAGGCACGCACGTTGTAGACGTGGATGCCCTGGCCGGCGATCGAGTTGGCGTCGAGGAAGGCCTCCGCCCCGGCGGTGAGCTGCCCAGGCCCGTCGCCGCTGAAGTCCTCGTAGTCACCGCCGGAGACCGGGTCGAAAACCGACCGGCCATCCGCCCTGATGAAGTTCACGTTGCCCGGGTTGAGCCCGTCAGCGATAAAGGCGACCTTGACCCCGGCACCGGTCATGCCAAGGGAGCGCGCCGTCTTGGCACCGGGACTCAGCGATGCCGTATGGGTGGTGGCGAGTGCCTCGGGGTCGAGTTGCGCCGAGCCGTGCGCTCCGCAGGCCCCTGGTATCACGTGCGGCGTCAAGCCGGGGACAGCCGGCGCTGATGGCTGACCGGCGGGCGCCCGCGCGGACGTGCCGGCTACTGGCGAGGCGTCGCGGACCATCGTGTCCGCGATGACGTCGGCCACATCTGGTGAGGTTCTGAGGCTGGCAGCTTGCGCCGCGGACACCGTAGCCGCGAAGGCATTGACGAGCCGGTACGAGGTGATGTGCCTGGCGTGAGCCGCCCGGAGTTCGCGCAGCAGCGGTGCCTGGGCAGCCGCGATGGCCGCCGATCTGACCGCTGATGCGCGCGTGCCCGGCCTCATCGCGGCCGGCTGGCTTTTCATGACGACAATGACAGGGTCATTGATCTTGGCAGGCGCGGCCGTCGCGGCGAGCGGCCGCGCCGGATGCTGCCCGACACCGACGGCTACGGGCGCGGCAGCGGCGGCCGTGGCTGGCCCGAACGCGAGCGCGACGACGGCAGCGACCGTGGCGGGCCGTCGCACTCGCTTTCGTGCTGACCTCAGCCACGCCGCGTGGGCCGCATTGGTGCTATCCATTCCGCCTCGCCCTAAATCAGTGGTAACGCCCGGCCCAATCAGCCTGTCACAGCGGTCACCAATCTGGAACCAGCGGGCCAGCGCCCGGGATCACTCCTCGGTGGACCGGCGTAGCCGTTTGGTGACTGCGCGGCGTTGCTTGGCGGCCAGCCTTCGCTCGACCGAGCCGCGAGTTGGCTTCGTGGGCCTCCTGGGCGGGGGCGGCGGCGCTGTCGCCTCCGTCAGCAAATCGGACAGCCTGGCGGCGGCGGCCTCCCTGTTACGCAGCTGCGAACGGTGCTCGGACGCGACGACGGTGATCACTCCGTCTGTCAGCCGGCTGTCCAGGGCGCGGATGGCGCGTCGCTTAAGCGACTCAGGGAGGGCGGTTGACCTGGCGAGGTCGTAACTCAGTTCCGCCCTCGTGTCCGAGGTATTGACAGATTGCCCGCCGGGACCGGGTGATCTGGAGAACCGCCAAGCCAGCTCCTCAGCTGGAATCAACGTCCCCCTGACCGTGACTTCGAGGCTCATGACCAATTCCGTACGGCTAATAGACGCGGACCGGCACCTGCGCCGGCGACCTTCACGCTGGGACGGTCAGGATAACCTTCGCCGCGCCGGCATCGCGAGGCCGGTCGCTGGGCATGAGTCCTGTCACGTGGCGTGAGTTAGTTCTCACAGGTGGTGGCGGGGAGGTGTGCCCTGATGGCTGAAACACTCCAATCGGAGAAGATCGGGCCAGTAGACGTGGCCGTGATCGCGTTCGAAGGCAGCGAATTCAACGGGGACGTCACTCCGGCCCTGTCCGAGCTGCAGGCTAGCGGCACGATCCAGATCATCGACCTGGCGTTCGTGCGCAAGGACGCCGACGGGCACACGTCGATCTTCGAACTCTCTGACGAGAGCATCTCCGAGGCGTTCGGCCAGATCAGCTGAGTCACAGTTCGACCTGCTCAGCGAGGCCGACCTGACCGACATCGCCAGCAGCCTCGAGGCATCGTCGGCCGCGATGGTCATCGTGTGGGAAAACAGTTGGGCGGCGAGGTTCGCGTCCGCGATCCGCGAGCGTCACGGCCGGGTCGCCATGCTCGAGCGGATACCGCGCGAGAACGTCGAGCGCGCCATCACCGCGCTCGAGGAATAGCGATCTGCGGGCGTTCTGACTGGTATGCCAGAATGATCCAATGCAGCCGCCTGCCGACGCGACCGGGTCCTCAGCCAGCGGCGGCTCGCCAGGCAACCGCTTGCAATGGATCGAAGAGGGCACCTACGAAGTTAGCCCCGGCGTCTACCGGATCCCGCTGCCGCTGCCCTTCGACGGACTGCGCGCGGTCAATACGTACGCGATCGAGACAGCGGGCGGCCTGGTCATGATCGACTCAGGCTGGGTGCTCGATGAGACGAAGGACCAGCTTGAGCGGTCGCTGGCGCGGTTGGGTGCTGGTCTCGGCGACGTTCGCAGGTTCCTGATCACGCACATCCACCGTGACCATTACACGCAGGCGATCGCGCTGAGGAAGCTCTTCGGCACGAAGGTAGCGCTCGGCGAGGGGGAGCGGCAGTCCCTCGATGTCATGCTCGGCCGGGATGCCGGGCTTCTGTCGGCCCGGGGCGCCCGGCTGGTGACCGCCGGAGCGCAGCCGCTGATCGACAAGATGGTCGAAGCCGGAATGCAGCGGCCGCAGGCGGACCTCGGCTACGAGGTACCAGACGAGTGGATCACCTCGGGCCAGAAGTTCGATCTTGGCACCAGGACGCTGGAAGCGATCGCGACACCCGGTCACACCCATGGCCACGTTGTCTTCGCCGACCACGCCGCCGGATTGCTATTCGCTGGTGATCATGTGCTGCCGCAGATCACGCCGTCGATCAGCCTGGAGGCGGCACCGCAAGAGCTTCCGCTCGGCGACTTCCTCGATTCGCTGCGGCTGGTGAGGCAGATGCCGGACTGCAAGCTCCTCCCGGCGCACGGACCCGTGGCTCCGAGCGTCCACGCGCGTGTCGACGAGCTGATCGACCACCATGACCAGCGGCTCGCCGTCATGACGGGCGAACTGGCGGACGGCCCCCGGACCGCATACGAGGTCGCGCTCGCGGTGCGCTGGACCTCACGGAACCGCCAGCTCACCGACCTCGACCTGATGAACCAGACCCTGGCCGTAGGCGAGACCGAAGCGCACCTTGACCTGCTCGTCGCTCGCGGCCAGGCGGTCGCCCAGCTCGAAGACGGCATCAGGACCTACCACCTCCCGGCTCACCCCGCCAACCCGGAAGCGGGCGCGCCTGGCGCATGAATGACCTCGTTGGCTTATTGGCTTCAGGCAGCGGGGGGTGAGCAGTGCGGGGCAGCCGCCCAGAAGCGGCAAGCAGTTCGGGGTCCTTGCGGTCAATGACGAGCTGGAATCGGGCAGGCATCGCGCTCCCATCGGCTCAGCATTGGCGAGCGTCCAGGCCAAGCTACGGGGGCGCGATTCAAGACGATTCCCCGACTGGTGGAGACTAGCGGAATGAAGAGTGCTGACCTGCTGATCGATGGTCTTGGCCGGGTCAGGGAAGTGGTGCACGAGGTAGCCAGCGGCCTGACCGCCGCCGAACTTGCCTACCGTCCGGCACTGGCTGCAAACTCGATCGGCTGGCTGATCTGGCATCTGACCCGGGTCCAGGACGATCACATCGCCAGGGCTGCCGGTTATGTGCAAACCTGGGTCAAGGAGAGCTGGGCCGGCCTGTTCGGGCTGCCGCCCGGCTACCTGGCGATCGGCTATGGTCACAGCGCCGAAGAGGCGGGCGCGGTCAGGGCACCTTCAGCTGACGTGCTGACGGGCTACCACGACGCGGTGCATGCGCAGTCGGTCTCGTTCATCACCGCGATCACCGACGCCGACCTGGACCGGATTGTCGACGAATTCTGGGATCCGCCGGTCACGCTGGGCGTCAGGTTGATCAGCGTCATCGATGACGACGCGCAGCACGCCGGCCAGGCGGCCTATGTGCGAGGGCTGATCGAGGCCGAGCCCCGCGCTTCGGCACAGGCGCGATAACAGCGCGAGGTAGCTGCCGGTTCCGGCCGTTTACACAGGTCAGGGCAGTGGCGATGTCCCGTGATCATGCCTCGGAGCATGATCACGGAAACTGGCTCTGCGCGAGTTCGGTGATCATGCCCGCCGATTACGCGGCATCGCCGCTGCCAGGACCTGGGTCAGCTTTCGCGGTAATAGGCCAGGAGCACGTTCACGGAACATTGCCGCTGTCCGGGAGGCTGCCGGATTGCCCGCTGCGGTGCGGCGGTGACGCGGCCGGTGCCGGTGCGTGCCTTCTGGCCGCAGGTGCGGAAGGGGGTGCTGTCGCGTGCGGGAGGGTTGTCGTGTCCGGGCGGGAGGGTTGACGCGTGCGGGAGGATTCTCGTGTTCTGGCGGGAGGGTTGTCGCGTCCGGGAGGGTTGTCGTCATGATCGTGGAGGGTTTCCGGGTACGTGGAGGAGCGTTTCCGGGTTAAGGAGGATTGTCGTTCCTGGCCCGGTCGATCCTCCTGAACCCGGAAACCCTCCTCCGAAAGCACGGCAAACCCTCCAGCAGGCGCCAGTTGGCTGACGAGCGAAGTCGGCGAGGAGGGAAGGCGGCGCCTTAGGCGCCCCGGACACAGGGGGGTTCCGGGGGGTGGTCCCCCCGGGCTAACACAGCGCCCCGGACACAGGGGGTTCCGGGGGGTGGTCCCCCCGGGCTAACACAGCGTAGGCGGCTGCTACCTCGGCGGCCAGGGCGGCGTTGTCGGCGATCAGCGCGCGGTTCACCGCCACGTTGCGGCCGCCGCTCAGCTCCTCAATCAAGGTGAGCACCGCGGGCGTGACCGCCTGGCCGCTGATGCCGCGCTCCTTGACCTGGCGCACCGCATCGGCTATCAGGTCCTCCAATTCCAGGCCTGCCGACGGGGGCCTGGCCAGGATGAGCCCGCCGCCTGGATTGAGCGCCCAGTGCATGCCGGCGACACTGGCCGCCTCGGCACAGGTACTGACCACGGCGGACACAGGCGGGCCGCCCGCGGCGCTATAGAACAACGGCAGCGTCGGCGTCTGCCAGCCGAGCACGGGCACCGCGAGCGTCTCGAGCAGTTCGGACGTGGCGGGCACATCAAGGATCGACTTCGCGCCCGAGCAGACCACCAGCACCGGCGTGCGGGCGATCTGCAGCAGATCGGCCGAGATGTCCAGCGTGTCGGCGAATCCCCGGTGGACGCCGCCGATACCGCCAGTCGCCATGAACGAGATGCCCGCCAGCCGGCAGATCGCCAGCGTGCCGCCTACCGTCGTCGACCCGAGCGCACCCTGGACTACGCACGCGGCCAGGTCGCGGGCGCCGACCTTCCGCGCTGACGTGCCGGCTTCTGCGAACCGGTCGAGTTCGGCGGCGTCGAGCCCGACCGTGAGCTCGCCATCGATGATGCCGATCGTGGCCGGAACCGCTCCTTGGCTCCTGACCCGCTGCTCGGAGTCCCTGGCCGCGGCGAGTCCCCGGCCGCGGGAGAAGCCGTGCGACACCAAGGTGGTCTCCAGCGCCACGACCGGGCGGCCGACCGCCAGCGCCTCGGCGACTTCGGCATGAATGCGCGGCGTCAGCGTCACGGCATAGCCCCCATCGTCGCCACGGCCCTTGCTGCCGCCTCGAGGCCGAGGGCGACACCGCCGACAAGATAGCCGGCCGCGAAGGCGTCCCCCGCGCCGGTCGCGTCGAGGGGCTCGGTCGGTACCGCCGGGTAATGGCGTCCGCCGATCACGACTCCGTCCGGGCCGAGCTTGCTGATCACGGTCACGCCTGGCAAGTCGCCGACGAGCGCGGTCTCGGCCTTGTTGCCGAACACGATGTCCGGTTCGAGCCGGCTGATCACGTCGCGGAACTCCGCTATGCCGAAGGCGGCCAGGGCCGCGACGGAGGACAGGTCAACGCTGAGCCTGACCGAGGTCTCCTTCGCCGCGGCGGCCGCCGCGAACGCGGCCTGACCGACCGGCTCGCAGGTCAGGCTGTACGCGGGCAGATGCAGCCACGAGCAATCCGTTACCCATCGGGTATCAAGGCTGTCGGCGGTCAGCAACGTCCCGACACCGCGGTCGGTCAGCATGGACCGCTGGCTTCCTCCGTCCGACAGGGCGACGACCGTTCCTGTCGTGCCGTCGATGAGCGGGCCGACCAGTTCTACGCCGCGGCTTGACAGCTCCCGGGACACGAGGCTGGCGGCGAGGTCGGTGCCGCGGGCGGCGATGAGCCTGCTGCGACCGCCGAGCGCCGCCACCCAAGCGGCCACGTTCGCGGCCTGGCCGCCGACTGAGAGCCGCGTACGAGCAGGCGTGTCCGTGTCGGTCGCGAGCGGGCCGGCGAGGGCGACGACCACGTCGAGGTGGGCGTCACCGAGCACGCAGATCAGTTCGCTTGACGATCTCGGCGCCGCCCCGGCTGTCTTGTCCATCCGCTCCCCTGGCCCGTCCGCAGCGTAACGTGGGGTCAGCAGATGTCTTCACGAAGGCGGCCGATGAAGCTCAAGCTTGACCTGCACGAGGTCTATAACCGCGGCAGGGATATCGACAAGGCGCTAGCCGACATCATCAACGAGGCGGTCAGGATCAAGGCGCCGCTGGTCGAGATCATCCCGGGCAAGGGCTCTGGCCAGCTTAAGAAGCACGTGCTGCGGTTCCTGGACAAGAACCGTCCACCTGCCAAGCACTATCGGATCGAGAAGGACTCCAAGAACTTCGGGCGTATCTTCATCCACTTCCGCTGGTAAGCAGGGCGGGCAGACATAGCGCTCTAGGATCTCTGATCCTAGAGCGCGTGGCCTGACTGGAGCGCTGCCCGCGCAGTGCGGCTGGCGCTCACCAAGTCCCCTCCGGCACCTGCTGGCGGTGCTGAGAGATGTACTCGAAGACCTCAGCGCCGCCCGAGTCGAGGATGACCACGCGCTCCTTGGTCGCCCGTACCTTGTAGCCGCGCTTGCGGAGCCAGGGGCCGCGCTCCCCCGGGCTGAGGCTCGCCCAGATATGCCCGTAGGTCTCGCCGGTCGTGACGTACTCCAGACGGTCTGGGATGACCGGAAGGGCCTGGAGCCGGTCGCGCTCGGCCCGGAGTTCCTTGACCCTTATGTCGATCTCGTCGTCGGTGAGATCAGATGCCATAACTGACCGGATCTCGAACTTGACCTCTTCGATCTCGGCGGCGTAGTCGGTGCCAGGGATGATCCGGAGCTCCTTGTAGGGGAGTTCGTTCTGCCGCAGAAGCGAGTTGACGATCCTGTCGAGGGTGATCAGACGGATCATGTTGCCGCAGCCCTTGCGCTGCGTCCCCCGGCCGGCGCAGCGGTACCACTCGCGGCCTTTGTTGCGGGCGCTGGAACGGTGCCGGTACATAGGCGAGTCCGGGGCTGATACGCAGTTCGGGTTACCGCAGAGGAGGACACCTGACAGGAGAGCGGGGTTGAGCTTGTTCTCCGGGCCGCGCTTCCCGTGACGTCCCAGGGCCTCGTTAGTGCGCCTCCAGATCGCCGCGTCCACCAGGGGTTCGCAACGGTGGATCGGGCGTCCCTGGTCGTCCTCTTGCACGCCACGATAGACGGGATTGCGGAGCACCCCGCTGACATAGCGGGGCCACCATCCCTTGCCGGTCTCTTCCTCCAGCCATGCTCCGACCTTGGCGAGGCTGTCCCCGGCGATGATACGGGCGTACACCTCCGGGATCAGGCGACGTCCCTCGTCGGTAGGCACGAGCTGCCTGGCGTACTTCTGCCCTGAAGTCACGTAGCCGAACGGCGGTTTGCCGACGAACGCCCCCGCCGCCCGGATGCGCGCCTGGACCATCTGCGTGCGCTCGGACTTGCGCTGAGACTCCAGCTTGTCCCTTGTGGCAGCCAGTGCCAGCATGACGTCGCTCATGTCGTTCGTCGCGTTGAGGTAGGAGTCCTTCACGTACTCGATCCGGCCCCCGGCCTCCTTGACGCGCCGGGCCAGGTCGAAAGCGTTGTACGCGCCGCGCCGCTCGATCCGGTCGGATGCCCAGACGACCAGGACCGAGAACACGCCCCGGTGCAGGTCCTCGATCATCTCGTCCAGCATCGTGTCTTGCTGTCCCTTGCTGGCGCTTGCCGCTCTACCACCGGGTGGAGAAGGACTCCGAGAACTTCGGCCGGGTATTCGTCCATTTCAGGTGGAAGTAGCCAGCCCTTATCATTGCCCCTAGCCGAGGAACGGGAGCGTCATGTCTGGTTGGCGCAGGGGCGGTACCGGCGCGGTTGCCGGGGTGGCGCTGGTGCTCGGGTCCTCGTTCTTCGCTCCGGCCTCGAACGCGCAGGTCGCCCGGGCGGGCAGTTCAGGACGCGCGGGCAGTTCAGGCACGGCAGTCGCGTGGGCCGGCTTCGCCGGGAACGCACAGCACACGGCTGTCGCCAGCGAGCGGCCTGCGCCGCTGAAGCGGATTCGCTGGAAGGCGAAGGTCGACCTGATCCCGGTTCCGGCAGATAAGGGGCTGCCCGTCCACTACGGCTCCCCCATGATCACTGCGGCGAACACAGTGCTTGTCCCGACTCGGATCAGCGCCAAGGCCGGGTACCGGGTAGTCGCGTACGCGGGGGCTAGCGGCGCGCGGCACTGGTCCCTTAACACTGACTACCGGCTGCTGCCGGCGATCACCCTCAGCGCCTTTACGCCTCCGCTGCCCGCTGTCCTTCTGCCGGGCAACACCCTGGCGGTGGCCGGTGCGGGCGGGACAGTCCTGATGCGCACGCACGCCAACCAGGCGAGCGGCGCGGTGCGGCGTGAAGTGTTCTACGGGACGGCTCAGTGGAAGGCGCACCGGACCGCCTACGACAAGGCGGTGCAGATCACCACGCCGCTGACCGCGGGACCGGACGGGTCGGTGTACTTCGGGTTCACGGTGAAAGGCTCCACGCCGGCGCACCTGTCAAGCGGGATCGCCCGGATCGCCGCGAACGGCCATGCGACCTGGATCACCGCCGCCGCGGCTGCCCGCGACAAGACTGTCACCGCGGTGGCCATCGGCTGCGCCCCGGCCCTGTCGCCGTCAGGAACGACCGTCTACATCACGGTCACCAGCCCCGCGCACGGCGTCCTGGTCGGCCTCAACGCCGCCACGCTCAAGCCGCGGTTCCACGTCGTGCTCAAGGACCCGGTCAGCGGTGACCCCGCCATGATCTCGACCAGTTCAACCGCCTCGCCGACTATCGGCCCGGACGGGGACGTGTACTACGGCGTGCTGGAGAACCCGTTCCCGAACCATGACGACCGCGGCTGGCTGCTGCACTTCAACGCCAGCCTGACCCGGACCAAGATCCCGGGATCCTTCGGCTGGGACAACACTCCCTCAGTGCTGCCCGCGAGCGCGGTGCCCGGCTACCACGGCGGTTCGCCCTACTTGCTGGTATCCAAATACAACAACTACCTCCACGTCGGGCCGCACGGAGACGGGCACAACGAGATGGCCGTCCTCGACCCCAGGGCAAGCCACAAGGACCCCTACGCCAACGTCGCGACCATGAAGGCGGTCAAGACGATCCTGTCGCCCGTCCAGTTCCCCGGCGGACCAGTGGGAGCACGGTACGAGTGGTGCATCAACTCGGCCGCTGTCGACACCGCCGACGACTCGGTCATAGTGAACAACGAGGCCGGGTCGCTGTACCGGTGGGACCTGGCCACGAACACCCTGGCTGAGAAGATCCAGCTCAACGCCCCTCGGCCCGAGGGCTACACGCCTACCATCATCGGCCCCGACGGCACCGTCTACGCCATCAACAACGCCACCTTGTACGCCATCGGACGCTAGGAGCGCCACAGCACCCGGCTCAGGCGCTGGCCGCTTCCGCATCGACGAACTTGCGGATCAGCTCAGGGACCTCTTCGACGGCATGGATGATGCAGTCGAGTTCACCGCCAGGGCCGTGCACCGGCACGTTCACCGGGCACCAGTAACGCTCGGCGAAGTCTCCCGAACTGCCGGGGGCCTTGACGTCATAACGCAGCACTGCCATCGCGTCGGCCTGACCGCTCGCTACCGCGCGCCGCAGGGAGGCACCGAGATTGCCGCTTGAGGTGACGCCCGGCTCGGTCGGATTGTCAGGGAACGCGTCGAAGAGCGGCCGGCCGATCAGTTCCTCCCGAGATCTGCCCGATATGCGTTCGTAGGCCCGGTTCAGATCAATCATAATGAAATCTGGACTCAAAAGCAGCGCAGGCATCGGCAGGCTCTGAAACACCGATATGTAATCGATCTGCGCACTCGTCATCGCTATGCCCCCGAATTTCGCTCGAACTTGAAATCCGATACAAGAATATCAACATTCGAGAGGAGACGAGACCAGCCGCCGGTCAGGCAACCGGGCGCGGTGCACCGGCAGCGCTTTCCTCTTCCCGCGCACCCAGATAACGCTCGCGGGCAGCGCTGCCGACGGCGGCGAGCGTGAGAGCGGTCCGAACGACCAGTGGCGGACGTCCGTGTCGCGGACGATACGCCGGCCTGGTCCAGCCATCTCGCAGTACCCCGTGGCTGGCGTCAGGCAGCAGCCAGGCCAGTAGCATCGCTGATCCCCCGATCAGATGCGCGGCGCGAGCAGGACGTCACCCCCGTGCGTGCTGCCAGGCCGCTTGAGTTCCCCGCGTTGATGCTGCCACTACCTAACCCGATCCGTCTAGCAGCCTGCTCCATCGCCACCGGAACGCCGCTGTGACGGGCGGACCCGGACGTGGGTGTTTCGTCGCTGATTCACCACTGTGCCCGGCTTGGATGGCAAGATGACGCCATGAAGATTCTCATCAAGCTGATCATCACCGCCGTCGCGCTCTGGATCGCGACTCTGGTGATACCTGGCATCCACCTGCATACCCATAGCACCACGGGGAAAATCGGCACGCTCGTTGTTGTGGCTTTGATTTTCGGGATTATCAATTCGGTATTGAAGCCGATAGTCAAGACCATCGGCTGCCTGGCTTACGCGATCACGTTCGGGCTGATCAGCATCATTGTTAATGGCCTGCTCTTCTGGCTTGCCAGCTTCGTGGCAGGCAAGCTGAGCGTTCCCTTCCATATTGACGGATTCATTCCCGCCGTACTTGGCGCCCTGCTCGTCGGAGTGATCGGCTGGGTGCTCAGCTTGATTCTCGACCGGGACGACGACTAACGCCCCTGCTCACTAGGCGCCGCGGAGCCGGCGCAGCGCCCGCCTGAGCTGAGCAGGTGACGCTGCGCCGTGCCGGGCCATCCAGGCAAGCTCGGCGACGAACACCGGCGCGTTCACGGTGCCGACTCCGGTTGCCAGGTCATAGCCGCGAGTGGCACGGAACCCGGTCACGGTGTGCCGCTTGCCGCCTTGCCGGAAGGCCACCGTGTTGTCACCTGAGGTCACGTCGACCAGGCCAGGTGCCCGGGCGGCCAGAAGCTTGTAGAGATCCGGGTTGATCAGGCCGAGCGTCTTGTGCGCCGCCTGGTCAGCCAGGGCCACGATGCCGGCGAACTCCGGCGTCGCCTCGCTCGTGCCGCACGTCGGGTACCAGCCAGCCTGCTGGCCCCTGAAACTCTGGTACATGTCAACGGCGCCGTCGCAGGCACCGCTCATCGAGATGTCGGGGACACCGCGCAGGCGCCCGACCACGCCGCGCACGACCGACTGGTATCCCGGCCGGGGGAACCTGACTGACTTTCCGCCGCCGGTCGCGAGCGGGCTTGGGCCTCTACTCCCGGCGATGAACTCATTGGCTCGAACATTGAAAGTATCGTTCCACGCAGTCGGGGGCCTGACCTGACTGCCCTGGGCGGTGAGGTGCAACTGCGTGCCGCCGACGCCCGTCACCAGCGGATCGCTGTCGGGCCAGGACGTGACCGGGAACAGGTAGTACTTAGCTCCGCCATAGCTGACGTCAGCGGCGCCGCTGTCACCCGAAGCCGCCAGCACGGTCACCCTGGCGCGGAAGGCAGCCTGATAGGCGCTGCGCAGCGACAGCATCCGCTTGGCGGTCGCGAAGCTCAGTTCCGTGGCGCTGAAGCTCTGGCTGATCACCCCGCCCAGATGATGGCTGATCACGAAATTCTCGGCCTTAACTATGTCAGGGAAACCGGTCCTGCCCTCGCTCTCTGAGGTCGGCGTCTCCACCAGCAAGATGCTGGCGCCGGGGGCCACCGTGTGCGCGTACTCGACGTCGAGTTCGGTCTCTCCCGCCCAGCCTTCCCTGATGACGCCCGGCCTGTAGGGCGGCACGCGGCCGGCGGGCTGGATGATCTTCAGCGATGGCGGCGCCGGAAGGCCCGACGCCTGGTCGAAGACCCTGAGGTCGCGGGCGACGGTCGGCGACCCGAACGGATCGATGATGACGATCGTCTGGCCCTTTCCGGTAATGCCGTCGCGATACAGGCCGGGCAGGTTGTAAGCGTGCTGGAGCTGGCTGGGCTGGTAGCAGGCGATCTTGTAATGCGCTTCGCAGAACGCCGTGGTCGGCGGAGCCGAGTGCACTCCGGTCACGTACCTCACGCCGGGGCTGATCAGCACGGCGGGCCCGGTGGCCGCCCGGCCGACCGCCGGTCCTGCGGGGTGGCGGGCCACGGGCATGCTCGCGAGCGCGGCGCAGCTGGCAATCAGTCCAGCGGTTGCGGCCACGACGGACCGGGTTCGCCGCATAGATACTCCCTCGCGGGCCTGACAACGATTCCGAGTCTATGGGCGCTAGTCAAAAGCCCGGGGCAATTGCTGGGGGTCTGCCTCAGCGCGGGTTAGGCTGCTGACTTGCGGGCTCGCGCCATCCAGAGGGCGATGCCGAACAGCGCAAGGCCAGTAGTCGCGACGGCCACCGGCGCGGCGACGGAGCCTGGCAGGTACCGGTCGACGGTGTCGGGGATCACCCACAGCGCGCCTAGGGCGCCGATGACGATCAGGATCTCGCGGCGGGTCGCTGCACCAGCGGCGAGCAGCCCGGCGACCGTGACCAGGGCAAGAGCCTCTCCGGCCGGCGCCTGCGTAGTCAGGATGGCTCCGGCGAGCGCGCCGATCCCGCCCGTTGCCAGTCCAGCGGTCAGCGGAGCGAGATAGCCGCGGCTGGAGGCTACTATCCACACCGCCGACAAGACCACGACGGCCACCCCCAGCCAGGTGATCGAGATGCTGGGATCCACCTGGTTGAGACCGGTGACATCGAGCGCGACAAGGCCGGCGAACACGGCCACATGCTGGAGCGCCGACCTGTTGCGCCACCAGAGCAGCGCCGCGGTGACGGTCCAGCCGGCCTCGGACAGCAACCCGACGGCCGTGTCATCGAGCTTAAAGACCTGGCTGGTCAGCACTGCGATGAAGCTCGCCGCTGACACCGTGGCGAAAAGCCAGAGTACGCCGCGCAGCCGCCGGAAGGCGGGATCATCCCGCGCCGCCAGGGAGGAGCCCGCGACGATCAGCCCGGCCGCCGCGACGGCGGTGAAGGTGAGCGACGCCGCGGCAGGTACCTTCGGCCACAGATGCCGCAAGACGTCCAATCCCGCCGACAGGGCGATCACGGCGCCCACATACCCGAGTACCTCGGCGATGAGCGGCAGTGACCGGCGCGGCGATCGCGTGCCTGGTGCCGGCGCAGGCCCATCGCCGGCCGCCAGCGCCGTCAGGGCGCGGCCGTCCGGCGGCGCCTGCTCGGCTGTCAAGATGCGCTCGGCCTGCGCCGGGTCGATAATTCCTTCGAAGGTCCAGCGGACTAGCTGATCTCGCAGTTCGGCCGTGGAGCCGGCCGTTGCCAATCGCTTCGACATGGCGGTCCACCTTTCTGGTCGGGTGCCAAAGCGCTGTTCATGCGCCTGACCCCAAGCTTCGCGGCCAGCACCGGTCTTGATGAGAGCGGCGGTACTCAAGATTGCTGAGTATTCGGTCTCAGATGGCCTGCACCGCGCTCTTCTTCACCTGCCGTCCCTTTTCGACCGTTAACCTGGCCGAAGGCGCACAAGCGCACAAGCGCGGTCCGTGCACGTATCGGGCTATGAGCGCATACAAGCCCAGAAAGGGGACGTCTATGGGTGCGTCCGCAAGGCTTACCAGGCGATTGACAGCAGCCTTCAGCGTTATCGGCCTCGCCGCCGGACTGGCCGCGGCAACTGCAGGGGCAGCGCAGGCAGCGGTTCCCAGCAAGTGGGGGTTCGCCTTCGTCAGCAAGCCCTCCGTGGCCGGTATCCCCGATCTGATGCATCAGGCCGGCAGCTGGCCGACGGCATTCAAGGTGCACACGGCGCCCGGTGCGGTCGGCCGGGTCCTGGTCGTGTTCCCGCGCATCGCCTCGAAGAATGGCGTCGTGCACGTCACGGCGGTGAACCAGGGTCCGGTCTGGTGCCAGGCAGAGAAGTGGGCGGCATCAGGACCGAACGAGGTCGTCTCCGTCCGCTGTCACAAAGCTGGCGGCGCACCCGTGTTCTCGCCATTCACCGTGCTCTACACCACGAGCACCAAGGGTCCCTTCCCTGCCGGTCGTGCTTATGGTTACGTGCACTTCCAGCCGGGCAGCGGGATCGTGGCCACCTTCAACTCGGCCGGCGCGGCCAATACCGTGACGTCGGGCCCTCCCGGTGTCTGGGTGGTGCGGATGCCCGGCCTTGGCACATCGGCCTGGGCAGGCGATGTGCAGGTGACGGCCGTCAATCCGGGCGTCGCGGCCAAGTGCGAGATCAACGGCTGGGCCCCGGCGCCAGGCGGCCAGCGGTTCCTGGTCCGGTGCTTCAATGGCGGCGTAGCGCCACTCAAGACCGGCTGGACCCTGAGTTACCAGCGTGGCCGGTCCAGCTTCGGCGGGCAGCCCAAGCTCTTCGCCTACATCTTCAACAACAAGCCGGGCCTAGCCGGTCCGTACGCGCCGACGCCCGCGCCGGTCAACTTCAACTCGGCTGGCGGCGTCAACACGGTCACCAACGGCGGCGGCTTCAGCCTGGTCAAGTTCCCGCGCGTTGGCGTGCTGCCGAACACCGTGCTCGTGAGCCCGTTCAAGTCCGGCCCCGGATTCTGCAACCTGCTGACGCTGTGGTCTACCTCAGCGGCGGCGGCGGGCGTACTGGTCAGGGATGTCGTCTGCTGGAGCGCGACCGGCCAGCACAAGGCAACCGCCTCCCTGATTACCTACACCTCATCGCACTAGAGAAGTCGCGCCGGGCTGATAGCGCACTGCCATCAGCCCGGCGCCCCTTACCCCGAGCGCTGCCCGGCGGCTAGATCTCGGTGATGGTGTCGCTGAGGATCCGGTCCACATCCTTGGGGCTCACGTCGAGCTCCCTGGCGGTCTGCTTTTCCGCCCTCGTCACCGCGCGCTTGAGCGACTCAGCGATCTTGCTCTCGCCGACGACCACGAGCCCGGCCTCGCCCGGGTCGATGAAGTCGCCGAGATCCTTCGCCTCGGAACGCGACATGCCTTTTGCCAGGTGACCGCCGACCCCGCCGATCACGCCGCCGACCGCGGCGGTGCCGATGATCGACGGCGGGAAGAGCACGCCGACAGCTGCTCCGGCCGCGATGCCCCACCAGGCGCCGTGCCTGGTCGCCGTCTCGTGCTTGTTCTCGTGAATCTTGCCGCTCGCATCCTTGGTGATGACGGCGGCGTCATAGGACCCGACCAGGCCCATCGCGTGCGCGTCCTTCACGGACTCGTAGTCGTCCCTCGCGGCCATCTCGTCTGGGTACGTCGCCACCATGATGAACGTGCCGTCGGATTTGGACATGCGGCTAACCCCCTGACTGGCGTGCACGGTCGTTGGCTCGCTCTTCCGAGCCCGTGCCATCAAGCTGATCGCGACCGGGCGCGGCGAGCATCACCCGCTGCGAGTGATTCACTGGTGATGTGCGGATTGTCCCCCTGACCGATGATCACGCGGCCGCCATCGTGGCCTGGCGCTACCCGCCGCCCTATGACTGCTACGACATGAAGGGCTGCGAGCCGGCCTTCCTGACCGACCCGGCTAACGGCTACTTCGCGCTGGTCGACGAAGCCGGGTCGCTGGCCGGATTCCGCCTGTTCGGAGCTGACGGCCGGGTACCAGGCGGTAGCTATGACTCGTCCGCGCTGGATACCGGCGGTGGCCTGCGCCCCGATCTCACCGGCCAGGGTCTTGGCAGGCTCGCCATCGGGACCGGGCTGGCGTTCGGGCGCGAGCGGTTCGCGCCGGCCGCTTTCCGTCTCACGGTGGCTGAGTTCAACTCAAGGGCGCTGCGCGTGGTCAGGGACCTCGGGTTCGCCGACATCGGCCAGTTCAAGGCCAGCGCCGACGGGCGCAGCTACCTGATCCTCGTCAGGCCCGAGTCCTGACGAGGATCAAGCCGTCTTGCTAGCGTGATCTGTCCCGGCGGCCGGTGAGGGAGCCGGCGACACCGGTCAGGCCGAAGGCGATAGCACCGTGCCAGACCGAGGTGAACACGTCCCCGAAGAGGCCGTTGCCGAAGACCACGGACAGCGCGAACACGATGGCAGCGGTCGCCACGCCGGGCACGAGCGCGAAACGCCATGGATGGCGGCGAGCCCAGCGCACCGCGCGGCTGGCGCGGCCGCGAAGCAGCACTCCGCCGCCAGCGACTGCGAAGAGGGCGACGACGCCGGCGGACAGCGAACTGCCCAGGCCCAGATGGCCAGTCATCAGGTGCAGGACGAGATCTGCGCCGGTCACGACCGCTCCGGCGGCGACGGCCGGTACCCACGGCACCTCGGACATGGCAGCGGTGGAAACGGTGAGCTCGTCGCGCCGAGTCAGGTTCGGCTCGTCGCGCAGTGGTACCGACATGTTGACTCCTGTGCTTGGCTTGGCCGGGTTGCTGCCGGCCTGGTCCACGTACTCAAGATATATCGCTTCTTGTCGTCTCGCCACTCAAGTTTCTGGCGGAGGCTGCCCGCTGGCGAGTACTGGCATGATGGCCAGGTGATTAACTACGCGAAATTCGCGGCGTTCTATGACGAGATCATGGGCGACCGGACGCCCGACATCGACCAGGTACGTGACTTCATCGCAAGGTACCTGCCAGCCGCGTCGTCGCTGCTCGAGCTGGGCTGCGGCAGCGGCGCCCTGCTCGCCGGGCTGTCCCGGGACCTGACCGTGACTGGCGTCGACCAGTCGCCCGACATGCTCGCGATCGCGGAACGGAGCGCGCCGAAGGCGACCCTGGTCAGCTCCGACATCACCAAGTTCGCGCTTGGCACCCGTTTCGACGTGGTGATCTGCATGTTCGACACGCTGAACCACTTGCCAGAGTTCGAGAGCTGGCTCGAGTTCTTTGACCGGGTGCACGAGCACCTGGTCGAGGGCGGGCTGTTCATCTTCGACGTCAACACCATCGGCCGGTTGCGCGGGCTTGGCCGCCAGGTGCCGTACGTGCAGGACTTCGGCGAGCACACGCTGATCATGAACATCACGCCCGACCACGGGAACGTGTCGCTGTGGGAGGTCAAGATCTTTGAGCGGCTGGGAGACGACGATCTCTTCAGGCTCCATCACGAGCGGATCTTCGAGCTCGGGGTTCCGCTTGACACGATCCGCGAAGCGCTGACGCTCAATTTCGAGGTGCTTGAAGAGACGGACCTGGAAGACGGGCCCGTGAGCGATGAGTCGGAGCGGATCTACTTCGCCTGCAGGCACCGGGGCTGATCGCGATGCCGGAGACCTATGCATGGCGGGGCGAGTTCACCAGCGGAGAGGCCAACGTCCTGCACGCCGAGGCGTTCGGCACCAGGGTGTTCGGTGACTCTGAATGGGACTGGGCTGACCTGGTCAGCAAGCACAGCCTCGGCTGGGTCACGGCCAGGGACGGCAGCGGCCTCGTCGGTTTCGTCAACGTGCTCTGGGATGGCTCGGCTCACGCCTGGCTGCAAGATGTCATGGTCGCTCAGAGCGCGCGCGGACATGGAGTCGGCGCCGCGCTGGTCGACCTCGCCAGGCGGGAAGCTCAGGCGGCGGGTTGCGAGTGGCTGCACGTCGACTTCGATGCCGACCTCGCGCCGTTCTACTACGGAGCCTGCGGATTCCGCCCGACGAACGGCGGCCTGATCGCGTTGGGCTAACCCGGCCGGCATGCGTTCCTACTCAATGAATTTCGGGGGTTCGCCTTGAGCGGTGCGGCTGGGCAGGGTGAGTCAGGTAGTGCTGCCATTCTGGGCGCGGCGCGGGAGTTCGCCGACCAGGTGCTCGCGCCGGCGGCAATGGATGTTGAGTCGAGCGGCCGGATTCCCCCGGCGCAGCTCGATCAGCTGGCGGCGGCCGGCCTGTACGGCATGGCGGGTCCCGCGGATCAGGGCGGCCTCGACGTGGATCTCGTCACCGCGTCCCGGATCGTTGAGGTGCTGGCAGCCGGGTGCTTGTCGACCGCGTTCGTGTGGCTGCAGCATCACAGTGCGGTGCGGGCTGTCACCGCTTGCACAGATGCCGAGCTGCGCGAGGCGTGGCTGCGTCCGCTATGCGCCGGCCAGCGGCGGGCCGGCCTCGCCCTGGCCGGCGCGATGCCCGGGCCGTCGCTGCTGCAGGCAGAGGTCGTGCCGGGCGGTTACCTCTTCGACGGGATCTCGCCGTGGGTGACCGGCTGGGGGCACATTGACACGCTCTTTGCCGCGGGGAGGGACGAGCGCGACAACATTATCTGGGGCCTGATCGACGCGACACCGGGCGCGGCGCTGGCCTTCGAGCGGCTGGAAATGGTCGCGGTCATGGCCAGCCAGACGGTGAAGGTCTCGTTCCGCCGGTGCTTCGTGCCGACGATGCGGATCGTACGGACGATGCCGCCCGATGAGTGGCGGATCAGGGACGCCGCTGGCCTCCGGGCCAACGGCTCGCTGGCGCTCGGGGTCGCCGCCAGATGCTGTGCCCTGCTCGGCCCGGGCCCGCTGGACGCTGAGCTGACCGCGGCTCGCGACCGGCTCGACGCCGGAACGCCGGAGACAATGCCCGCTGCGCGGGCGGGCGCCGCGGAGCTGGCTGTGCGAGCGGCGAGCGCGCTGCTCGTGGCGAGCGGGAGCACATCGATCCTGGCCAGCTCGCAGGCGCAGCGGCTGGCTCGGGAGGCGCTATTCCTCCTGGTGTTCGCGTCGCGGCCGGGTATCAAGGAGCACCTCAGCGGCCTGCTGCTGTCGGGCTCGGGCGGGGCGGGGGCGGGCTCTGCCGGGGCGGGCTCGGGCGGGGCGGGATGAAGGTCACGTGCGGCCACTTCTCGCGCTGCCGGAGTAGCCTCGCGGCTGAGACCTCCGCGCTCACGCGCTGGGGGTTCCGCCGCCAGACTCCGTCAAGCAGATCGGCCAGCCCGTGTGGCGCGCAGACATCGAGCCCGGCAGCCGTGGCGCGGATCGCGACGCAGGTCGCGGTCTCCGGCCAGGTGGCCACGGCATCGTGAACGCAGCTGAACGCCGGGACGTCGGGCCCGCCGAAGTAGCGGGCGAACCAGGTGTGCACGGCGGCCTGGTTGGTGGCTTCCCAGGGACGGTCGAGCAGCGCGGCCAGGCTCTGCTCCGCAACCTGATCGCGCTCCCTCGTCAGGTCGGATGGGTCAAAGAACGCGACATCGATGTCCTTGACCGCACCAGGGTCGAAGCCGCCATGCCGATGACCCCAGACGACATCGCGAATGACCCCGGCACCGACCCAGGCGTCGGGCAGGCCGCTGGCCGCGACGGCGTCCAGCGCTTCGGTCAGCCATGACTCGGCCTGGAGGTGGCCGAGAAGTTCGGTGACGCGCTCATCGTCGGGGTGCGCGCGGATCAGGCGGTGCAGTTGCGCGGGGCTGGTCACTAGGTCAGCCTAGGCGGGGGCTACGACAGGCGGCTCGCGCTCGCGTCGGCTCGCAGCTTCGTACGCCGATAGCTGAGACAGGTGCCGATCCGCTGAGCCGCCTGATAGAGCTGAATCATGACGGTAGAACGCGAAATGCCGCCGCTTGAGTCGAACGAGCGGACGATGCTCACGGCCTGGCTAGATTTTCACCGGGCCACCCTCGCACTGAAGTGCGAGGGGCTTACTGACGCGCAACTGCGGGAGCAAGCCGTGCCGCCGTCAAACCTGTCGCTGCTCGGGCTCATCAGGCACATGGCCGAGGTGGAGCGCAACTGGTTCCTGCCAGTTCTCCAGGGAGAGCCGATGGCGACGATATTCTCTCCCGATAACTGGCAGGCTTCGTTCCGCGACGTCGCCACCGCTGAGGTAGCGGAGGCCTTCGACAGCTGGCGGAGTGAATGCGATCACGCTCGGGCGCTGGTGGCGCAGGCACCATCACTTGAGGTCGCCGGGGACCGGGGCGGGGAGCGGTTCTCGCTACGCTGGGTGCTTGTGCACATGATCGAGGAGTATGCGCGCCATAACGGGCACGCGGACCTGCTCAGGGAACGCATCGACGGCTCGACGGGGCCGTGAGCCGGGGGACCGCAGAGCCGGGGGCCAGCCTGAGCTGCGCCAGGCCCCGCGTTGTGAGCTGGCAGGGCCTGCCCGGGCTGCTCGAGGCCCGCCGTTGTGACATCGCTGGGCCTCCCCAGCCCCGCACCCGCGCGCCGACCGGCTACTCATCCGCGGACTGCCCTGGCAACGGGTCACTACCTGATCGCTTTGTTACTGTCCCGTCCGCCCATCGGATGGTCAGCGTGCTCCGGTAAGCATCCGATGGCCCCTCACTTATCCGTGGGGCCTGCGGAGTGCCGGGCTCGACACCCGGTGGCCAGACCAGGACCGCCCGGTAGTCGTAGCCGTCTTGCGGGACTCTCTCATGGGTGAAGGTGACCTGCGCGCCTACGCTCAGACTGCGGTACCCGTCAGCGACGATGCTGGAATGCCAGACCCAGCACCCTCCGGGCGTATCTTCTGAATCGATCACCCCGAAGCCGTCATCCCACTCCCGCACCACACCATGACTGAACATGTCGTCAGACCGGGACCGGCCTGTCCATCTTCAGGTGCAGTTCGCCGACCGCCTCGCCGGACAGTTCCTCACCCGTTGGGCGGAAGCCAAGTCGGAGGTAAAACGCCAGATCCCAGCCCGGAACGCATCGATCTCGCTGTCAGGGTCGCTTCCGCCCATGACGAAACCCACCACCCTGTCTTCATCAAGGATCAGCCTGGGCCAGGCTGTCGCGGGGCGGACGTATGCCTCGGCGAGGGACTCGACTACAGGAGCGACGAACTTCTCCTGTCCGGGCTTCACTCTGAGGTCACAAGCGGCCCTTACGTTGTCCGGAGTGAGTAATTCCAGCCGCGCCGAGTTCGTCATGGCGGAGAGGCTAGCACCGGTGTCAGACATCTACGGCGTGGCCGTAGGGTTCCCAGCATTGCCTAGCAGTTCGTGAGAAAGCCAGGAGATCGCTACGATCCGCCTGGACCGGGGCCGCCGTACAGCAACCCGACGCCGTCAGCTGGGCCGTAGCCGTCAGGCAGGCCGTTCGGGTCAGGCGGGGAACTGCTGCAGGTGTAGGAGCTGTTGCTGATGAGCACGACGTCGGCCTGCTGCTCGCCCGAGTACTCGCCCGAGCTGAGCTGGAAGTAGCCGAAGCTGAGTTCTGTTCCCGCTGGCATGGCCGCCGGGTCAATCGTCATCGTAGGCTGCCCGACCGGCGGCGGCGTCACGGTAGCGGGCCCAGCCGGAGAGAACGACACCACCTGCGAAAAGCCTGCTGGTGCGGGGTCTGAGGAGCAGAAACTGCCCGAGGTGACCTTCGCCGGGATGCCGTACTGCGCGAGGTCGCTTTGCAGGGCCGCAGGGTCGAGCAACTCCTTCGGGTTGATGGTCAGCGTAGTCGTGCCGTTGGAATGGCTGACGAGCGTGAATGCCGCGGTCCGGATGGCGGCCGGCGTGCCGGGAGTCCGGCTCGGGCCGAGGGCACCGGTAAGGCTGAGTGCGAGTGCGGTACCTGCGGCAGCGGCCACGGACAGGCCGGTGACGGCGGCGATCCGGTGCCGTCTTCGCGCGCGCCCACTGGCAATGATCGCTCCCAAATCTGGCGGGCTGGCCACAGTGAGACCGGATAGCGAGTCGGAGGCGGTGCGCAGGACTTCGTTGTCGGTCATTTCGTCGTGGACGTTCATCGATCTTCCTCCATGGTCCTTGCCGGGGTGAGTTCGTGGCGCAGCGCTGAAACGCCCCTGGACAAGTGCATCCGGACCGTTCCAGCCTCGATCCCCAGCTGCCGGGCGATGGCGGCGGTGTCGAGATCAAGGAAGATCCGCAGCGCGATCACCTCGCGCTGCCGCAGGGGCAGGTGCCAGATCGCCGTGAGCAAGGTGGCATCGAGGCCGTCGTTGTGGTCGCCAGGAGCTGTCAGTTCGTGGTCTGCCAGGGGCAATTCGCGGTGCCGGTGCCGCCACCACGACGCGCCGGCATTGAGTGCGGTGCGCACCACCCACGCCCTCGGAGCCGGATGACGGCTAACCTTCCGCCACGACATCCAGGCTTTGGCGAACGCCTCCGCCACCTGGTCTTCGGCCAGCTGGGAGCTGCCGACGACCGCCACTACCGCTCGAAGGCAGGGCTCCCAGCTGGCCTGGAAGAAGTCCGCGAACTCTGTCTGCTGATCGCTCACAACCCTTTAACTCCGCGATCCGCCGATCCGCATACCTCCGGGCAGAAAATTTCATGCGGACCTCGCATGAGCGCTGGCTGGCTCGCCCAGGATGTCGGACAACACCCCGATGCGGAAGATGACCGGGCATGAACCGTTCGGCGCCGACCTCGCTTTGCGTGTTCAACGTGGCGAGGCGATCCTCGACTGGATGGACCGCTGGCTGAAGCCGACCGATGTCTGAGTGGCGGCGCCGGGCGCAGCCGCGAGCCCCTCCGTCTTCGACACGTCGCCATGGTGACGGCACCGGCGCCGCGCCTTAGTCCTCACGCCAGGACTGAATGCGCGCTCATGGTGTAGTTCCATTCGCCGTGCCGGGGATCGCGGGTGACAAGAAGAACGGCAGCGCGTACAGGGTGGACCAAAGAAGAGGTGCGGGCGTTCCTGGCCGCGTCCGACGACGACTGGCTAGCGGCACGCTGGCGGCTGTCCTTATAAGGGCTACGGCGCGGCGGGGTGCTCGGCCCGCAGTGATCACCTGCACCGGATAGGCGCAGGTGAGGCGTGGCTGGCTGGCGCGCTCGGAGGGACTCGAACCCCCAACCTTCTGATCCGTAGTCAGATGCTCTATCCGTTGAGCTACGAGCGCTGGCGCTTGGTTAGTCTACGGCACTCGGAGGGTTCGCCGTGCACTGCTTAGCGGGACGAAGCTCTGGTTCGTCATCTGCGCACGGCCAGTCCACAGGCGCCTGTGGACTAGCCTCCAGCCCGGCCCGCCAGGGTGGCCACACGCCAGAGCAGCCCGAGGCGCCCGTCAGATGCGAGCCATGTCAACGAACCGGCTGTAGTGGCCCTGGAACGCCACCGTCACGGTCGTCGTCGGCCCGTTCCTGTGCTTCGCCACGATGAAGTCAGCTTCTCCCGCTCGCGGCGACTCACGCTCATAGGCATCTTCTCGGTGCAAAAGTATGACCATATCGGCATCCTGCTCGATGCTGCCACTTTCACGCAAATCGGACAGCATTGGCCGCTTGTCCTGCCGCTGCTCGGGTCCGCGATTCAGCTGGGCGACGGCGATGACGGGGACGTTGAGCTCCTTGGCGAGCAGCTTCAGGGACCTGGACAGCTCGGAAACCTCCTGCTGCCGGTTCTCGACTCGCTTGGGCGAGCTCATCAGCTGCAGATAGTCGATGATCACCAGGCGCAGATCGTGCTGCTGCTTGAGGCGCCTGCACTTCGCGCGGATCTCCATCATCGACATGTTCGGCGAGTCGTCGATGAACATCGGCGCGTGCGCTACCTCGCTCATCCGGCGGGCCAGCCTCGTCCAGTCCTCTTCGCTCATCTGGCCAGTGCGCATGGAGTGGAGAGCGATCCTGGCCTCGGCCGAGAGCAGCCGCATGGTGATCTCGTTGCGGCTCATCTCCAGGCTGAAGATGACCGAGGTAAGGCCGTGCTTGATCGAGGCGGCGCGAGCGAGGTCGAGCGCCAGCGTGCTCTTGCCTAGCGCCGGCCGGGCCGCGATCACGATCATCTGGCCCGCGTGCAGGCCATTGGTCAGCGCGTCCAAGTCGACGAACCCGGTCGGCACGCCTGTCATCGTGCCGCCGCGGCTGCCGATCGCCTCGATCTCGACGAGGGCGTTGGGCATGATCTCTGACAGGGGCAGGTAGTCATCGGCTGCCCGCCGGTCGGTGACGCCGTACACCTCAGCCTGAGCACGGTCGACGAGCTCGTCCGCGTCGGCGTCTCCCGCATAGCCGAGCTGCGCGATCCTGGTGCCAACCTCGACCAGGCGGCGCAGGATGGCCCGCTCTCGCACGATCCGCGCGTAATAGCCGGCGTTGGCCGCGGTCGGAACCGACGCGATCAGGGTGTGCAGGTAAGGAGCGCCGCCAACCTTCGCGATGTCGCCGCGCTTGGTGAGCTCGGCCGCCACCGTCACCGCGTCAGCGGGCTCTCCCCGGCCGTACAGGTCCAGGATCGTCTCGTGCACGAGCTGGTGAGCGGGCCGGTAGTGGTCCGAAGCCCGGATGACCTCAAGCACATCGGAGATCGCGTCCTTGGACAGCAGCATGCCGCCGAGCACGCACTGCTCGGCGGCGATGTCATGCGGGGGCGTCCGTTCGAAGTCTTCCCTGGGCGCGATCTCCGCGACGCTCACCAGGCCACCCCCCCTTTGCCAGCTAGGCAGAATCTGTTCTATCGAACGGTTACGACAATTAGCTCTGTCAGTGTTGTCCTGCCGCCGGGCCGCGTCCAATTGGGCTGTGCACATCCCTGTGGACAGCTTGTGCAGACACGCCGTGCAGGCTGTGCGTGACTTGGGGACTGACCTGTGGACGACTCCCGGTTTCTGGTCCGCACAGGCCTTCTACCTGCACAGACACAATCCACCGGCTGTGTACGAAAGAAATAGTTTGGCTTGGGATACTGCACAGGCAGGCCAAAGTTATCCACACGTCCGACGCCTCGGAGGAGGCCTGCGACCCGTTACCACGCCGACCTCGCCCGGCACCGGGAAAGCACAAAATTTGGCTGCTTGTAACCATGCCGGAATCTGGGAGATCGGCTCTCCGCTGACAGTGCCGACCGCTACCATTCGATTATGTGTTCGACAGCCGCGCAGCGGATCGCCGAGATCGGCCAGGCCATTGACGATCTTGCTGGCGAGGCTGAGGCTCGCGCTGGCGCCCCAGACCCCCGCGTCGCCAGACTGGCAGAGCTGTGGGGTCTGCTCGCTGAGCTAGACCCCGAGATCGCCAAGCGGCTCGCTGGCTACCAGGCCCTGACCAAGCGCACAGACTGACCCGTAGGCGCTCCTCGGCCAGGCCCTCCCCAACCCGGTCAGGCGGATTGCGCGGCGCCGGGGTGCCCGGGGCGGCGTGAGCAGCGTGGCCCTTCCTGTTGCTGTTGCGGGCGGTCCGGGTGAGCAACGCGGCCCGTCCTGCTGTCGTCCCGAGAGCAGCAGGCAGGGCCGCGCTGCTGTTGCCGCAGGCCGTGAACAGCAACGTGACCCGACCTGCTGCTGTCGCCGGCACGCTCACCCGCAGCCGGGTGAACATGACGCGCCGGAGGCGAGCGGCGGGGCCTGCGCCAGGCGGGGCGCCTGCCCGCCAGGGCCGGCCTGAGTTTCCGTAGTCATGATCGATCATGATCGCGGGCGTGATCACGGACCATCACACCGGCGCCGATCCGCGTAAATCTCCGTGATCACGCCCCGGACCATGATCACGGAGACTAGCGCTGGTCAGTTTGGACGGCGCGGCCACGTCACCCCGCACTGCCAGCCCCGCCACTTGAACCCAATAAGCCAACGGGTCATCCATGCGGACCGACTCGGACCCAGGCCTCTCACCCGCAATATCCGTCCCGCCCGCAACACCGGCACCGGCAACCCGGACCGGGCACGCGGATGACGCATCCGCATCACCCAGCGCCCCACGTTTCGCCGGACACTCCCAGACAGCCCAACGGGCCGGCGACGGTGCTCATCGCACCGCGCCGGCCCGTTCCTGCAACTAGCCCTCGACAAGGGCCAGCACCCGGAGGCCCGGGGCGACTTGATACCTCAAGCCGACCTCAGGCCCCGCGAACCTCAGGCCCCGATGATCTCGACGTCCAGCGTCGCGCTGACATCGGGGTGCAGCCTGATCGCGACCTGATGGGACCCGACAGTCTTGATCGGGTTGGCCATCTCGATCTTGCGGCGGTCGAGCTCAGGACCGCCGGCCCGCTTGACCGCCGCGGCGATGTCGCTGGTCGACACCGACCCGAACAGCCTGCCGCCGCTGCCCGCCTTGGTCTGCAGCTTGACTCGCATACCGCGAAGCCGGTCAGCCGCCTGGCGAGCATCGTCAACACCGCGGATCTCGCGCGCCGCGCGGGCCCGCTTGATCAGGTCGATCTGCTTCTCAGCGCCCCTGCTCCAGCGCATGGCGAAGCCTCGCGGCACCAGGTAATTCCGTCCGTACCCGGCGGCAACCTCGACAACATCGCCGGGGGAACCCAGGCCAGTGACCTCCTGGGTCAGGATGAGCTTCATCGGCGAACCGCTCATCGTCTCCTACCTTCCCTCGGCCTCAGCGTGCCGTGCTGGTGTACGGCAGCAGCGCCATCTCGCGGGCGTTCTTGATCGCCGTCGCGACATCACGCTGATGCCGGGTGCAGTTACCCGAAACCCGCCGCGCCCGGATCTTGCCGCGGTCGGAGATGAACTTTCTGAGCGTCGCCGTGTCCTTGTAGTCAACGCGAGCGACCTTCTCCTGGCAGAAAAGGCAAACCTTCTTCTTAGGCTTGCGAATTGGTGGCTTGGCCATCGTGGTGCTCCTTAGCAGAGCCCCGCCCGCGGCGGGGATGGTCTCCCGCCCTTAGCGGGAATGGTTCCCGCCAGCGGCGGGAATGGTCTGCCGCCCGCAACCGGGCGGCGCTGTCGCCCGCTCTCGGCGAGAGCGGGCTGGTCAGATTCTTGAGTTAGAACGGCGGTTCGTCGCTGAACCCGGAGTTGTCAGGCCCGTCCGAGCTCCACGGATCGTCGTTGGCCCGACCGCCCGAGCCGCCCTGGCCGCCCGGACCGCCGGAGCCGCCCTGGCCGCCCTGGCCGCCCGAGCTGCCGTAGCCGCCCTGGCCTCCGCCGCCGCCCTGGCCGCCCGTGGCCCGGCTCGACCTGACGACCTTCGCTGAGGCGTTCCGCAGCGATGGGCCGACCTCGTCGACCTCGACTTCGTAGACGGTGCGCTTCTCGCCTTCCTTGGTCTCGTACGACCGCTGCCGAAGCCGGCCGGAGACGATGACGCGCATGCCGCGCTGCAGGCTCTCGGCCACGTTCTCAGCGGCCTGGCGCCAGACGCTGCACGACATGAACAGCGCGTCGCCGTCTTTCCACTCGTTGGTGTTCTTGTCAAGGAACCGCGGAGTGGAGGCCATCCGGAAACTCGCGACCGCCTGGCCGGTCGAGGTATAGCGAAGCTGAGGATCGTCGACGAGGTTGCCGACGAGAGTGATCTGGGTATCGCCTGCTGCCATCGGTGCTCCCGGTAAAGTCAGTGCAGGTCAGGACGCAGGATCTTGGTCCGCATCACTGCTTCGTTGAGGTTGAGCTGGCGGTCGAGCTCCTTGACCGTGTCGGGCTCGGCAACGAGGTCGACCACCGTGTAGATCCCCTCGGTTTTCTTGTCGATGTCGTAGGCGAGCCGCCGCTTGCCCCACACATCGACCTTGTCTACTGTGCCTCCGGCCGTGGTGACGACCTTGAGGAACTGATCAAGTGATGGCTGGACGGTTCGCTCTTCAAGCGCGGGATCGAGGATGATCATCATCTCGTAACGGCGCATGCCGACCTTGCCTCCTTCGGACTCAGCGGTCACGGTCTTTCCGTGACAGGAGGACCTGCGTGCGCGCAATATGGTCACGCAGAGGAGTAAGCGTACCAGCCGCCACCGTCAGTCAGGTCCGGATGCGGACGCACGCTGGGACGCGCTTAACTGCCTCCCATACCGGGAAGCACTGGGAGAAAGCAGCCGGCCGAGCCCTGCGGATGCCAGTAAAGACATTTGGCTGAACGCACCCGCACCGCGACTCGTGCCGCCGGCAGGTAGACGTCTGTTGGAGGTGACGGCCTTGTCCGAGGCCGAGGTGCAGGCCGCGAGCCGATCAGGTACCCGCCGCTTCACGCTGAACAGCGATGGCAAGCGCCATCCCTGGATCAACGGCGCGGCGGCTTACTCAGTCGTCGCGGGCATAGTGTCCTTCGTGATGGGCCTGCAGAGCGCGAACCACATCATCGGCAGCGCACTGGGGGTCAGCGCGTTCCTCGTCGGCCTGTGGGCTCAGATGGCGTCGGTGACCCGCGAGCAGCGCATGGTCATCGTCTGCGGCATCGTCGCGGCGTTCGTCGGCATGGGCATCGCCCTCGCGCACGGCGGCTTCGGCTGACGGGCAGCCCGCGCCGACCTCCGGCAGCCTTCCCGGGCGACTCGCTAAGCTCGTGAGATGGCCAGAATCGGAGCACACCTGCACGAGAACGACCCGCTGCCCAAGGCGCAGGCCATGGGCGTCGATGCCGTCCAGTTCTTTCTCGGTGACCCGCAAGACTGGAAGGCCCCGTCCTTCCCGGGCGGGCGGGAGCCCGATCAGGTGCGCGCGGAGTTCGAGGCGGCCGACGTCAAGGCTTACGTACACGCGCCTTACGTGATCAACGTGGCCTCGCCCAACAACCGGATCAGGATCCCCAGCCGCAAGATCCTCGAGCAGCAACTCAACGCAGCCGCCAAGATCGGAGCGGCGGCGCTGATCGTGCACGGCGGGCACGTCACCGCCGGGACCGATCCAGCCGAGGGCTACGACAGCTGGCGCAAGGCGATCGAGCGCATCGAGCGCCCGCTGCCGATGCTTATCGAGAACACCGCCGGCGGTGACGGCGCGATGGCCCGCAGCCTGGACAACATCGCCAGGCTCTGGGAGGCCATCAATGCCGGGGGCGGCGATGACGTCGGCTTCTGCCTCGACACCTGCCACGCCAACTCCGCCGGCGAGGAGCTAGCCGGGATCGTGGACCGCGTCAAGGCCATCACCGGCCGGATCGACCTGATCCACTGCAACAACTCACGCGACGAGTTCAACTCGAGCCGCGACCGCCACGCCGGGCTGACCTCAGGCACGATCGACTCAGCCGTCCTCGTCTCGGTAGTCCAGGCCGCAGGCGCCAACGTCATCTGCGAAACCCCGGACCCAGCCCCGGACGTCCGCTGGCTGCGCACTCAGCTAGGCCTCGGCTAGCGAGGGGTTAGTTCGGGTCAGCACCGCTCCAGGCCCATCGTTGCCGCCGTCTGGCGTGGCCTGGACCTGCCCGGAACAGGCCCAGCAATGCCGCAACGGCGGCGCTGGAACGCCAGCAATGTCCCAAGGGTGAGGCTCCTTTGGGGTGAGCCGACTGGGTGCTGCCGTGTCCGGGAGGGTTTTCGTCCTTACCGGGGAGGGTTTCCGGGTTCCTGAAGGAGCCTTGTCGCATGAAGGAGGATTGTCCGCGTGATAGTCCGGTCAACTCTCCTAGATGCGGAAACCCTCCTGCACGAACACGGAAACCCTCCTGCGAGAGCAGCCTCACCCCGAAAGAGCCGCACCCAAGTCACAACGGAGGGCCTCGCGAGGCCAGAGTTACCCCGCCGATGCCTGCGAGTTACTACCAGACGTCCCCTATCCGACGACAACCCTCCCGGATACGGCATCACAAAACTGGCTCACTCCGAGAGCCACACCCATGGAGACATCGACGGGGGTAGCCCAGGCCCGTGCTACGTCAGGGTTGTCGTCGTTGCCCAGCCCAGCCTGCGGAGCTTTTCGGTTGAGGTCGGGACCAGCGCCGACGACGTCGCAATGCCCGTCGTGTGGTGCGGGGTCCGGCGAGCCGGGCGCTTCGCGAGCTGAGCTGAGGGGTTCGGGCTCGGGGTGACGCTCGGAGACGGGCTCGGCGAGCCCGATGGCGTCGGGCTCGGCAGGGCAGGCGGGCTCGGGGTCGGGAAGCCCGTCGGTGTCGGGTTCGGGTTCGGGTTCGGCGGGCCAGACGGGTTCGGGCCAGGGTTCGCGCCCGTGCACTGGTTGCCATTGCCATGGCCGTTGCCGAAGAACCGGTGGTGGCCGTGCCCGAAGGGCGGCGGGCATTTCTTCTTCTTCGGCTTGATCTTCGGTGCCATGACCCACTTGACGAACAGCGGGTTACTACCCGTAAAGCCTTCCGGCGGCAGCGCCTTGATCGGCAGGCCGCTGAACTGCTGGCTCATGAAGGTGTGCCAGATGGTTGCGGGCCAGGCACCGCCATAGCCGCCGCTCCACGGTCCCGCCGACGGCAGAACGTCAAGAATTTGCTTGTGCGTCCCGTTGGGCCTGTCCGTGAACATGCCGACGGCCATCGAGTACTGCGGTATCGCCCCGACGAACCACGCCTGCGAGGCGAAGGCGCCAACGCCAAGTGTCCCGGTCTTGGCGATCATCGGGCGATCCCAGATCGCGTTCGGCACGCCGGTACCTACTCCGCCTCCGCCGGGAGGACTCGAACTGGTGTCAAAAGACAGCGCCCAGTCGGTGTCGCCTGCCACCTCAGGCTGCAGCGCGTGGGTCTTCACAACGTGGGCGGACTCGCGGACACCATTCTTGATGAGATAGCCGATAATGTGCGGCGTGACGCTGACGCCCCCGGACACCAACGTGGAGAAGGTATTCGCCTGATCCACCGCTGTCAGGTCACCCTCGCCAAGAGCGGCCTGAACGGTACCAGGGGTACAGATCGGGTTGATCTTCCGGCAGCCGTTGCCGAACAACTTGTTGAGCCCGTAGACGTCACTCGAACTGACACCAAGCGTCCCGGCCATGTTGATGACCGACTGGATGCTCGTGCGGTGGATCAGGTCCTCGTACGCCGGGTCGTTTGAAGTGGCTGTTGCCCCGGCTACCGATTCGTTGATGCGCCCGGAGTCCTCACTGGACTCATCGAAGAACTGGTATCCCTCAGGAGTGGGGCAGTTCCTGGTTTGCTTCGCGAGCTGCAGGCGGAGAGTAGTGGTGTAGTCCGGCGGTATGCACAGTGGCGAGTGGCTGTTCATCACGCTGTCGCGGACATCCATGCCCTGCGACACCGCGGTAGCCAGCACGTAGGGCTTGAACGATGATCCGACAGGCTCAGGTGCCAGGATCGAGTTGAGTTGGCAGTGGTATTTGGGGCAGTCCTTGGCACCGAAGCCCTTACCGCCGTAGAACGCCACGATGTTGCCCGTGCCTGGCTTCTCCAGGACGGCGCTGATGTTGATGTAGTACGGCATCGGCTGGCCCATGAGCTCGCTGATCTGCTTCTTCTCGGCGACGATCGAGCGGTTGAGCGATCGCATCAGGTTCTCGTTGATCGTCGTGTGGATCTGCAGGCCCAGGTTGCCGAGCTGAGCGATGCTGCTGGGCAGGCCGTAGTAGGCGTGCAGTTCGCCCGCGACGAGCGCCATGATGTAGCCGCGGTACCCGGGCCAAGTCGAGTCCACCGACCGGATCGTGACCTTCGGGAAGTTCTTGAGCGCCGAGTTCGGGGCGTTCGGGTCGGGTACCAGCTTGCTGAACTGATCCTGGGTGATCGCGCCGTCCCTGACCATGTTGGTCAGCACGTAGACCCAGCGTTCGAGCAGCGAGTTCGGCAGGCCACTCGGGACCGATTTCGGATTGGTTGGCTCGTACCCGTAGGGCGCCTGGACCATGGCGGCGATCATCGCCGCCTGGGCGACCGTCAGCTGCCAGGCCTTGACGTGGAAATAAGTCTCGGCCGCAGCCTGGACACCGTAAGCACCCGCGCCGAGCGGGATGGCGTTCAGGTAGTGCCACAGGATCCACCACTTCGGCTCCATCTTGGCCAGCTTGATCGCGACGAAGATCTCCTTGATCTTCGTCTTGTAGGTCAGGTTGCCCAGGCCCGTCGGGTCGTAATACCTCTTGACGAACTGCTCGGTAATCGTCGAGCCGCCCTGCAAGTTACCGCCGCCAGACAGGTCCGCCTTGGCCGCACGCAAGATGCCGGTGAGCGAGACGCCGCCCTCGGTGAAGAAATTCCTGTCCTCGGCTGCCAGTACCGCTTCCCACAGGAGCTTGGACTTCTTGATCTTCGCCTCGGACAGGTTCGTGCGGTTGGTCGTGCAGAAGCAGCCGACTTCCCTGTTATTGGAGAAATACACGATCGACGACTGATCGAGCGGGGCGCTCAGCTTGACGATCGGCACCCTGGTGGCCGACAGCACCGTGAAGAAAGAAGCGATGAGCGCGAGCGCGGTGAACGCGGCAATGCCGCCCATCAGCAGCGCGACCTTCTTGATGGTCCAGCGCCGCCACCAGGTGCCGTACCAGATCTTGCGCAAGATCCGCTTGGGCAGCGGAGCGCCATCGTCAGGATTGACGTACCCGCGCGGACCGCGACCTCCCGGGCCGCTGACTCCGGCCCCGGGACGCCCGGGCCGACCGGCTCGCCCAGGCTGTCCGCCTGGACCAGGCGCGCCGGGCTGGCCTGGCCTGTTGCCTGGCGCGAAGGCAGCGCCGCCGTAGCGGCCGGTAGCCCGATCGCCGAATCCGGGGTCCTCGTCCGGATTGTAGTAGCCGGGCCGGGCTGAGCTAGTCCGGTTCGAGCGAAGTGCCTTGAGCCCAAATCCCGTGGTGTCGAACCGCCCGGTCATCCGGTACCAGATACCGGAGTCATCACGCGACCGCGCGCGGTCGTCGCCGGACCCGTTGCGCTGGCTGCCCAAGCCGTTCCGGTAGCCCGCGCCAGCGCCGGCGCCGCCCGCATAGCCGTCGCCCGCACCGCCGCCACGGCCGTCGCGCGGAACGCTCGTGCCATAGCCGTCGCGCGGGAGGCTCCTGCCGTAGCCGTCCGGCGGGACGCTCGTGCCGTCACGCGGGACGCTGGCCGACTCGCCCCGGTAGCCGCCGCTGCCGCGCCTGCTGGCCGCGGGCCGCCCGCCCCGCGCGGTCCGCGGCTCGCCCGAGCCCGCGTCGGAGCTGCTCGCACTACCGCTGGGGTAGGGGCTCGGCTGGACACCCGGGGCGTATCCGTTCCCGTTCCCGCCGTACCCGTTGCCGTTGCCGCTAGCCGGGTAGTTACCGTTCTCGGCACGGCCCCGGCCGTTCTCGGCACGGCCCCGGCCGCGATGGCCGCCCGCGTAGCCGGACGAGCCATTGCCAGCCTGGTCGCGACGGTCGTATCCGGCCCGTGCGGGCTGACTCTGCCCGGGCTGGCCCAGTGCTGGCCAACTCTGAGCGGGCAGACCCTGCGCAGGCTGGCTCCGGCTGTACGGATCCGACTGGCCGTACTGGGGATACCCGGACGGACTCGTACCCGATCGGCCAGCGGCCGCCCGCTGTCCGTAGGCTTCCTCGTCGGCGGGACGATTGTCAGCGCGCCAGTCAGCTGGCGCCTGCCCGTCCTCCCAGGACGGCCCGGGGAAGTCTCGACTACTCACCTGATCCTCGCTGGTCGGCGTTACGCAGTCAGGAGCGAAGGACTGGAAGTCCGCCTTCGCTGGGCAACCACGCTACCCGGTGCGTACCTACTGTCCCGGTACGCTCTCTAGTCTGCGCTTTCATCCGTGGTTGCGTTGGCCAATCGCTTTAACGAGATTATGGGCACTGTAGTGCCTGACTTCGCGTCCAGGGCCTCTCCGAGGCCCATCCGAGGCTGATTGGGGGCTGATTGAGCCTGTCGGGTCAGTCTCCCGTACGGGCCCGGCGACGGCGCCGCAGTGACGGTTCGCCGGTTCCGAGCACATACGACGACGCCAGGTGATTCCATCCGCAACTCTGGCAGACCTCGACAACGTACACCTTGAACTCGCCGTATTCGGCTGCCATTTCGTCGAGTTCCTTGCCCTGCTTGACCCGGCCCTCGTACTGCCCGAGCTCGTCGCCGTAGACGTAAGTGACGTGCGTCAGCTTCACCTTGCGGCAGATCGGGCACCTGGTGTTGGTCGGCTCACCGTGGAATTTCGCCGCGCGCAGGAGGTAGGGGTGCGCGTCGCAAACGTCGGTCACCGTGGTGCGCCCAGACAGCACTGACGCGAGCGTCGCACGCCGCGCTAGCGCGTAGTCGACCACCGAACGCCTCATGCCGACAGGTTACGACGGAATCGCCGCTGGGCCGAGACCCGATGTCCGCGCAGCGCCGTCAAGACCGGCCTTCACCAGGTCAGAGCCGTGCTGCCACGGACGGCGCACATCATCAGCTTGCGTCACAGCGCTCGACGACATATCGTTCCGATGTATCGACTCGATACATCGAGTAGATACACTGGATCCGGGATTCGGCCGACGGGACCAGCCAACAAGGCCAGCAGGCAGGGGCAGGAGGCACGAGCCGATATGAAGCGAACCGGCGTGCTCGAGCTTGCCGTCCTCGGGCTGCTCCATGAGACCCCCATGCACGGATATGAGCTGAGTAAGCGGCTCAACTCGGTGCTCGGCGCCTTCCGCGCCTTCGGCTACGGATCGTTGTACCCGTGCCTGAAGGACCTCACCGGCCGTGGCCTGATCACGGACGAGGCCAGGATGGCCGACGCGGCCAAGCCGCTGGCGGGTCGCCGCTCCAAGATCGTGTACCGGCTGACCGCGGACGGCAAGGAGTACCTGCAGGACCTGCTCGGGCAGGCGGGACCCGCTTCCTGGGAGGACGACGGATTCGGCGTCAGGTTCGCCTTCTTCGGCCTGACCAGGGCCGACGTCAGGATGCGGATCCTGGAGGGCAGGCGCAGCCGGCTTGAGGAGCGCCTTGAGGCGTTCCGCGCCGGGCTGGCACGGACCAGGGAGCGAGTCGACAGCTACACCCTTGAGCTCCAGCGGCACGGACTCGAATCGGTCGAGCGCGAGGTCCGCTGGCTAAACGAGTTGATCGCCTCCGAGCGGCGAGCGGACGCCGAGTCCGCTCACCTGCCTGGCGGCGCAATCCAGGACGGTACCGACACTCCGGCCGGTGAAGCCGGAGTCGGTCACTGAGAGAAAGAAGAAAAGGAGCAATCCTCATGGGTTCGGTACGGGTAGCCATCGTGGGCGTCGGGAACTGCGCTAGTTCCCTCGTCCAGGGCGTGGAGTATTACAAGGACGCCGACCCGGCTAGTCGGGTGCCGGGTCTCATGCACGTCCAGTTCGGCCCTTACCACGTCAGGGACATCGAGTTCGTGGCGGCGTTCGACGTCGACGCCAAAAAGGTCGGCCGGGATCTTGCCGAAGCGATCGTGGCCAGCGAGAACAACACCATCACGATCTGCGACGTGCCGCCCACCGGCATCACGGTGCAGCGCGGCCCGACGCACGACAGCCTGGGCGAGTACTACCGCGAGATCATCACCGAGTCAGATGACGACCCGGCGGACGTGGTCCAGGTGCTCCGCGACACCAAGGCGGACGTGCTGGTCTCCTACCTCCCGGTCGGTTCGGAGGACGCCGACCGCTTCTACGCCCAGTGCGCGATCGACGCCAAGGTCGCCTTCGTCAACGCACTGCCGGTTTTCATCGCCTCCGATCCGGTCTGGGCGGCCAAGTTCACCGAGGCTGGCGTGCCGATCGTCGGCGACGACATCAAGTCGCAGGTCGGCGCGACGATCACGCACCGCGTGCTCGCCAAGCTCTTCGAGGACCGGGGCGTCGAGCTGCTGCGCACGTACCAGCTCAACTTCGGCGGCAACATGGACTTCATGAACATGCTGGAGCGCAAGCGCCTGCAGTCCAAGAAGATCTCCAAGACCCAGGCGGTCACCTCGCAGATCCCGCACGAGATGGCCAAGGCCGACGTCCACATCGGCCCGTCGGACCATGTGCCGTGGCTCGATGACCGCAAGCTGGCCTACGTCAGGCTCGAGGGCAGGTCGTTCGGCGACACCCCACTGAGCCTGGAGTACAAGCTCGAGGTCTGGGACTCCCCGAACTCGGCCGGCGTCATCATCGACGCGGTCCGCGCGGCGAAGATCGCCAAGGACCGCGGCATCGGCGGCCCGATCCTGTCGGCGTCCTCGTACTTCATGAAGTCGCCGCCCGAGCAGTACAGCGACGACGTCGCCCGCGACCAGGTCGAGAAGTTCATCCGCGGCGAGGTCGAGCGCTAAGCCCGAGCCAGCCAGGTGCGGCCGGATGGCCGCGCCCGCCGCGACGTGAACGGAGCGCATCTCGATCAGCGGGTGCGCTCCGTTCAGCATGAAAGCTCTTTGGATTCTTCAGGTCGTAGTCTGATCTGGTGCACACCCGCGCGCAGTCCACGTTCATCGGCGACCTGCGCATGGTGCTTGCCAGTGCCGGGTTCCGCAAGCTCTACGCAACCAGGCTGTACTCGCAGACCGGTGACGGGATCTTCAACGCCGGCCTCGCCAGCTACGTTTTCTTCAGCGCGACGACTTTCCCCGACCCGGGCGCGGCGGCGCTCTCCTTCGCCGTGCTCTACCTGCCCTACTCACTGATCGGCCCCTTCGCCGGCGTCTTCATCGACCGCTGGTCCAGGCGCCAGATCCTGCTCTGGTCGGCCGTGGTGCGCGCGGTCGCCGTGGTGCTGGCCGCCGTGTTCATCGCCACCGGCACCCTCGGCCCGCCCATCTGGATCTCAGCCCTCGTCGTGCTCGGCGTCAACCGGTTCTTCCTGTCGGCGCTGTCCGCCGCGCTGCCGCACGTCGTCGAAGGCGACGAGCTGGTCATGGCGAATTCCGTCGGTCCGACCTCGGGTACGGTCGTGGCCTTCATCGGCGGAATCCTGGGCGCCGGGGTACATGTGGCCACCGGCGGCGGCCATCTTGGATCGGCAGTAACGCTAGTTGTCAGCGGACTGTGCTACCTCAGCGCCGGTCTGACTGCCTCTCAGATGCCGAGATCCTCGCTCGGGCCGACCCTGGGCGAAGGCGCGCAGCAGCGCAGTATCGGCGCGGAACTCGAGAACGTCGCAGCGGGGCTCGTGGCCGGGCTGCGGCACGTGTGGGCACGCGGGCAAGCGCGCGGGGCGCTCCTGGCTACCGGGGCGCACCGGGGCCTCTACGGGATCTTGCTGCTGATGTCGATCCTGCTGTACCGCAACTATTTCTATCCGGGCAGCGGCGGCAATACCGCGCTCGCTCACTTCCTGCCGGTAGTCATCAGCTCGGCCATCGGGTACGGGACGGCCGCCTGGCTGACGCCGCTAGCCGTGCGGCGGATGGCGCATTCGACCTGGATCGCCGCGCTGCTGCTCATCGGCGGGGTCGTGACGGCGGCGCTCGGCGCCGGCTTCGCGCAGGCCGCCTTCGTGGTGATCGGTTTCGTGCTGGGCGTCGTCGCCCAGGGCATCGCGATCTCGACCACCACGATCTTGCAGCAGGAGGTCGACGATGATTACCGGGGACGGGTGTTCTCGGTGAACGACATGCTGTTCAACGCATTGTTCGTGGTCGGCGCGGCGGTCGGCGCCGCGTTCATGCCCGACTCGGGCCACTCGCTGGCGATGCTGCTCGTCGTCGGCGCTGGCTATGTGCTCGCGTCAGCCGGCTACCGGCTGATCACCAGTCAGCCCGCCTCACCCGCCTCGCCGGGCTCATCGGCACCGCCAGCACCGGGCGACCCGCCTGCGGTAATGCCCGATTCGGCGGCCCAGAGCAGCAGTTCCTGAACGGCCGTCTCGTGATCGAGGGGGCCGCGCTCGATCCGCAGCTCCAGCAGGTGCTTGTAAGCCTGGCCGACAGCCGGGCCTGGCCTGATGCCGAGCAACTGCATGATCTCGTGGCCGTCGAGGTCGGGCCTGATGCTGGCGAGCTCTTCTCGCTCGGCGAGCTCGGCGATCCTGTCCTCAAGCTGGTCATAACTCGCCGCGAGCCTGCGCGCCTTGGCCGCGTTCCTGGTGGTGCAGTCGGCCCTGGTCAGCGCGTGCAGCCTGATCAGCTCGGGACCGGCGTCGGTGACGTACCTGCGGACCGCGGAGTCCGTCCACTCGCCGGTTCCGAAGCCGTGGAACCGCAGGTGCAAGCCGATCAGCGCGGCTACATCGGCAGTCACGTCGGCAGGAAAACGCAGTGCCTTGAGCCTGCTCCTGGCCAGCTTGGCGCCGACAACGTCATGGTGATGAAAGGCGACCCTGCCGTCGGGCAATAGCGACCTGGTCTTCGGCTTGCCGATGTCGTGCAGCAGCGCCGCGAGCCGCAGCCGCAGATCGCGCTCGAGGCCGTAGCGCTGCTCGAGAGCGATCGCCTGGTCGAGCACGATCAGCGAGTGCCGGTAAACATCCTTATGTCTGTGGTGCTCATCGACCTCAAGTCGCAGCCTCGGCACCTCGGGCAGGCAGTACTCAGCGGCGCCGGTGCGCACCAGCAAGTCGATCCCGGCCGACGGGCCGCCAGGACGGGTCGCGAGCAGCAGCTTGGTCAGCTCCCCGGCGATGCGCTCGGCCGAGACGATCGAAAGGCGCGGCGCGAGCTCGGTCATCGCCTGCTCGACCTCGGGCGTGGGGTGAAAGCCGAGTTCGGCGACAAATCTCGCGGCGCGCAGGATGCGCAGCGGATCGTCGTCGAAGGAGTCGTGCGGCGTTCCCGGCGTGCGGAGCACCTTGTCCCGCAGGTCCGCGACACCGCCGAAGAGGTCGATCAGCTCATGTGACGGCAAAGTCGCCGCCATAGCGTTCACCGTGAAGTCGCGGCGCACGAGGTCGTCGTCCAGCGAGGTGCCGTAGTTCACCGCCGGCTTGCGCGATGACCTGTCGTAGCGCTCGCTCCGGTACGTGGTGATCTCGAAGACGGTGCCGCCCTTGCGCAGCCCGACCGTGCCGAAGGCGATGCCAACGGACCAGGTTGTATCCGCCCAGTCGGCTGTGATCTCTATCACCCGCTCGGGCCGCGCGTCCGTGGTCAGGTCGAGGTCGCTGAGCGGCCGCCGCAGGAAGATATCCCGCACCGGCCCACCGACCACCGAAAGCTCGTGACCATGCCGGGCAAAGAGGCGCCCCAGATCGTCGGCAGCGCGCGGAATCTCGGCCAGCAAAGCCTTGGCCGCGCGACGCTGCTCCGGCGTCATGGGTGTGGGTTCGTGCACGGGCATTGAGATTAGCTGTGCTCGCTACCCCGTTCGCCTCCGGGCGGCTGTGGGATCCTGTAGAGCGCGGATCGCATTAGCATGTGCGCCATGGCTAGCTCGCATGGCGTTAGGCGTCGCTTCATGGCTGTGCCTAGGTTCGGTCGGGCTTGCGTGGCCGCCGGGGTCGTCGCCGGGGTCGCGGTTGTTCCGCTGCTCGCCTGGTCGGCGGGAGCCGCTCAGGCGGCTTCGGGTGCCGCGGGGCGCTCGGGTGCCGCGCGGGCGGCGCCGCTGGGCTTACGGTCTACTCGGTCAGCCCGTCCTATGCGACTCCCGGCTCGGCGATCGTCATCAAGGGCCGGATCAGCAACAACACCGAGTCGGCCATGAGCGGCCTGGCGGTGCGGCTGATGTCGTCGACGACCCCGCTCACCTCAAGTATCGCTCTCGGGCAATTCGCGGCCGGCACCTCACCGTCCAGCAGGATCAGGTCGGCGTGGCGCCGCTACGGCTCAGCCGGCTGCACGGCCAGCACGCCAAGGCATGGACCATCAAGCTGCGGGCCAGCGACCTCAGGCTGAACTGCTTTGGCGTCTACCCCCTCACCGTGCAGGTCACGGATGCCAGCGGCGACGTTGCGGCCAGCGATCCGGTGCCAATGCCCTTCTGGCCCAACAAGGCCCATAGCTGCCCGGGCTCGACCCGGCCCGACCCGTTCGCGATCTCATGGGTGTGGCCGCTTATTGACAGCCCGCACCAAGGCCCGTGCCCTGGCCTGCTCGACAACTCGCTCGCGCCCAGCCTCGCGCCGGGCGGCCGGCTAGCGATCTGCTGGCCGTCGGTAAGGGCTACTCCGCGAGTGCGCGGCTCACCTGGGCGATCGATCCGGCGCTGCTCGACAACGCGACGACGATGACCAGGCCGTACCTCGTGGGCAGTTCCCCGAACTGCCAGCCAGCTAGCACGCATCCAGCCAGCAAGGACGCGAAGAGCTGGCTGGCCGATGTCGTGCACGCGACCACCGGCCAGCCAGTGTTCGTCACTCCGTACGCGGACGTTGACGTGGCGGGTCTAGCCCAGTACGGCGACCTCAGCGACCTGCGCAGGTCGTTCTCGATGGGTCAGCGGCTGGCTGGCCCGATACTCGGCCGCAGCCGCGTTCCCGCCCCGCTGCCCGCCGGGCCCAGGCAACTGGCGGCGGTGGCCTGGCCGGCCAGCGGGCTCGCCAATCCGGCCGTGCTCGAGAATCTCGGCGCGATGAAGATCAGCACAGTGATCCTCGCCATGCCGCCCCCGCCGACGGGCGTAAACGCTACCCCGGGCGCTGTGACCAGCACTGTCGACGGGGCTGGTACCAAGCTCAAGGTCTTGCTCGCGGACAATTCGCTTGCCCGGCTGCTCGCCGCACGTACCATCGCGTCCCGCCGGCAAGGCACGATCTTCGGTCTCAGCCAGCTCTTCCTCGCCGAGACCGCGATGATCGTGGCTGAGGAACCCTCCGCGCAGCGGCCGATCATGGTCACTCCGCCCCGGCGCTGGAACCCGTCCAAGTCGCTAGCCTCGGACCTGCTCGGCGACACTGTGACCGCTCCCTGGCTGCGGCCATCGACCATCGGCCAGCTGGCCGCGCAGCCTGAGGAGAAGGTCTACCAGTCAGTGCTGCGATCGCATCCGACGACCGAGCTTCCCGGCAAACTGCTCACGCGCATCGCCAGGCTGGACAGCCGAGTCGCGCTGCTGAAATCCATAATGTTCGGCCGGGACGACCGGCTGAGCCACGCCCTCTACGGCATCGAGTCGTCGGCCTGGACCGGCCAGACCGCGCACCAGGCACAGCTGATGCGGAACCGCATGGCCAACTTCGTCACGAGCCAGTTCGCTGGCATATCGGTCGGCGGTCAGCACGTGATCCACGTGACCCTTGGCGGCCGGGTTGGCTCCGTCACCGTCTCCATCCACAATTCGCTCGGCTACGCGGTACGCGTCGGCTTGCGGGTGCGGAGCAGTAACGACACGGTCATCGCGACCCAGCGGCACCCGCATGAGCCCTACATAGTGCAAGCACATAGCAGCACTCCGCTCAAGCTGAGCGTAAATGCCACTCAGACGGGGAAGGCGAGGCTCAAGCTAAGTCTCAAGGCGCCGACCGGCGTCTTGCTGCCTAACCCGCCGGACAAACCATTGCTCATGGAGATCAGCGCGACCAATCTCGGCACTGTGGCACTCGTCATCTGCGCGGCAGCCCTGGCGGTGTTCGTGGTGGCGTCCGCCGCTCAGGCCATCAGGCGCGGGCGACCGGGATCGGGCCAGCCGCGCCAGGCGCCCGATCCGGCCGATCCCGGTCCGGCGGGTCCTGATGCGACGGACGGCGGAGCGGAGGGGCGCACGCCGCCCTCAGCCGGTCCTCCGCGGTCTGGTGAAGCCGCCGCTGGCAGTGCCACCAGGCTCACTTCACCTGACCCAGGTGCGCCGGAGTCGCGCGCGCAACGGGAACAACCGGATAAGTTCGATGCAGACCGTTCCGAGCTGAGTCCGGTTGGCCATGCCCCCGCTAGCCCGAGGCCAGCTCAGCCGGGCCACCGCCCGACCGAGGAGAGTCAGTGAACTCACCAGGTCCCGACGCCGGGCCGTACTGGGCCGACGACGAGCGGCAGCCTGGGCAGTCGCGGGACCCGCAGCACTGGGACCCGAATCCCGAGCGCCCGAATGCCCAGCGCCCGAACCCCTCACGCCCGAACCCCGAGCGCTCGAACCCTGGGCGCCCGAACCCCGAGCGCCCGAACCCCGAGCGTGAGGATCCTGGGCGTGAGGATCTGCGGCCGCGCGACCCGCAGCACTGGGATCCACAGCACTGGGACCCGCAATACCGGGAGCCGCAACACCGGGAGCCGCAACACCGGGAGCCGCAACACCGGGAGCCGCAACACCGGGAGCCATTTCCTGAGCGTCGTGATGACGCGGCCGGCTACGGACAGGGCCAGCCTGCGCGCGGCCCGGGTCCCGGCTACGCGCCTGGTCACTCATATCGTCCGGCCGCCGGTCCCCCGCCTGGCCGACTGCCAGGCCCTCCGGGCGGGACTCGTCCGGGCGAACCGCCGTCCGGCTACCCGAACGGCTTCTCCCATGGCCATCCAGGTAACCCGCCATCCGGCCCCCAGGTCGGCTATGCCCGGGGACGGGAACCTGACTATCCGGGCGGGTCCCAGCCTGGCTACCCTCGCGGCCCGCGGCCCGATTATCCTGGCGGACCTCAGCCAGGTCATGCCCAAGGGCCGCGACCTGACCAGCTGAATAGTTCCCAGCCTGGCTATGGGCAGCCTCCGCAGCCTCGCGATTACCAGCGGGAGTCCCGGCCCGGCTACCAGGGCGAGCCGGGAAGCGGCTACGAGAGCTACCCGGGGCGAGACCGGCCAGCCGGCTATCCCGGCGGTCCCCCGCCTGCCTATCCGGGCGGCCCTGGTCGCGGCCACGCCGGGCCAGGCCCGTCGGACTACCGGGGCGGCCCGGATGCTGGCTACCAGACCGGGCCCATGCGCGGCCCCGGCCGCCCGCCGCCCGGCTATGCCAACGGCGGCGCGCGAGGCTATCCCGACGCACCGGGTCACCCCGGCGCACCTGACTACCGCGCCGCACCCGACTACTCCGGCGCACCCGACTACTCCGGCGCACCTGACTACCTCCGCCAGGCGCCGAGTTACCCGGGCGAGCACGGGCAGCGCTATCCGGGCGGTCCCGGTGACGGCCACCCGATGGACGGCACGTCACAGTCCCGGAGCGGGCTACGGGCGCCTGGCGCGCACCGCGCCGGGCCGGGCCAGTATCAGGATCTTGATCAGGGTCCTGACACCTCCGGCGGCGCCCCGCGTTACCCGGGCGGTCCTGGTCGCGGCGACATCCCAGTGAACGGCGCCTCGCAGCCATCAGGCGCGGAGAGCGTCAGCCTGGTCCGATCGAGCAGCGTGATGGCCATGGGCACGCTGGCCTCCCGGGTCACTGGCCTGCTCCGCACCCTCGTCCTAGTGCCTGCCATCGGCCAGATGGCGCTCGCGAACTCCTACAACTACGCCAACACGCTGCCGAACACTGTCTACAACCTCGCCATCGGCGGCATTCTCACCTCGGTGATCGTGCCACTGCTCGTCAGGGCGTCTAAACGCGACAGCGATCGCGGCGAGGAGTACGACCAGCGGCTCTTCACGCTGGTCACCGTGTTCCTCCTCGTGCTGACGCTGGCGGCGACGCTAGCCGCGGGGCCGATCGCCCGGCTGTACGACCCGAAGGCCACGGGGAACGCCGAGCACATCCTGGTGATCTTCGCCTATTTCTTCACGCCGCAGATTTTCTTCTACGGCATCACGTCACTAGCCGGCGCGATCTTGAACGCTCGCGGCCACTTCGCCGCGCCGATGTGGACACCTGTGGTGAACAACATCGTGGTGATCGCGGTCACCGTCGCCTTCATGGTGATCGCCGGCGTGAGCCAGACGGCGGACTCGATCAGTTCGTCCCAGGTCGCTTTCCTCGGCATCGGCACCACCCTTGGCATCGTGGCCCAGACCGCCGCGCTGGTTCCCGCGTTGCGCAAGGTCGGCTTCCGATGGCGGCCGAGATTCGACTTCAAGCGCGCTGACGTCACGGAGATCGGCCGGATGTCCGGCTGGATGTTCGGCTACGTGCTCACCACCCAGGTCGCCTATCTGGTGACGGCCCGGGTCGCCAGTTACGCGGCACCGGCTAACAGCGCGCACGGATTCTCCGCCTACAGCTACGCGTGGCTGCTCTTCCAGCTTCCGTACGCGGTGATCGCGATTTCGGTGATCACCGCGCTGCTGCCGCGGATGAGCGCCAATGCCGCCATTCAGCGGTTCGACCTGGTCAGATCCGACTTCTCCAACGGAGTCAGGCTCGGCTCGGTGATCGTGGCGCCGGCCGCACTAGTGCTCGCGGTGCTCGGACCGTCGCTGGGCGAGGTGCTGCTCGCCTATGGCAACAACAATGACGCCAGCGCCAGATACCTGGGCCTGGTGTTCGCGGTCTTCTCAGTCGGCCTGATGCCGTACATGCTGTTCCAGTTGCTGCTGAGGGTGTTCTACTCGCTGCACGACAGCAAGACTCCGGCCCTGATCGGCCTCGTCACCATGCTGACGAATATCGCTGCCAATGTCATCGCGCTCTGGCTCTTCCCCAAGGGCGAGGTCGTGGCCGTGCTGGGTGCCGGTTTCGGGGTTTCGAACCTCATCGGCACCTCACTCGCCTGGCGGGTTCTGAGCCGGCGGCTTGGCGGGCTCGCCGGCCGGCAGATCGGGCAGAGCCTGGTGCGCATGCACGCGGCAGCCATTCCGGCGGCGATCTTCGCGCTCGTCGTCGTCGTTGTCGCCACTTTGGCGCTCTCGACCGGGAAGGCGGCAGCTTTCATCATCGTGATTGTCGGCGGTGCTGGCGCGGTCGCTGTCTACATAATGTGCGCGCGAGCCTTCCGGGTCACGGAAGTGACCGATCTGACCCGCATGGTGCGCTCCAGGCTGGGCCGGTAACGCCCGCGCCAGGTACGGCCGGGCGGGCATTTCGCGGCCTGCCCGAAGGTCTCCGCCTGGTAACGGTTTGCGGCGCGGTAAGGTAGCAGCGGAACACCCGGGCATGATGTGCCGCATCATTGAATTGTCCAGACCCGCCGACCAGCTTCCGGCAGCAGGAGGAAGCGTCGAGAGCCTGACCTGACTCGGCGCAGTGACCGATGACCACCTATACGTCTGAGCCAGGTACACGACTCGGCGGGCGCTACCGGCTCGAAGACCGGATCGCCGCTGGTTCTGGGTGGGCTGCCTGGAAGGCCATCGATGAGACCCTCGCCCGCGCGGTCACTGTGTTCACCTTCGCTCAGGGTTTCCCGCGTATCACGGAGGTCGTGACTGCCGCGCGAGCGGCCAGCCGGCTGACCGATCCGCGCCTGGCCCAGGTTTTCGACGTCGAAGACGCCTGGGACCGTGCCTACATCGTGATGGAGTGGGCCGCTGGCGAGACGCTGGACGATCTGCTGTCCGCGGGACCGATCGAGCCCGCTCGCGGCGCCCGGATGATCGCCGAGGCGGCAGCGGCGCTGTCATCCGCGCATGCCGCCGGGCTCGCGCATATGTGCCTGTCGCCAGGTTCGGTGCGCTGGAGCCAGACCGGCGAGGTCAAGGTGGTCGGCCTCGGCATCGACGCGGCGCTTTCTGGTGCCACGGCAGACGATCCGGTCCTGGCTGATACCTATGGTCTTGGCTGCCTGCTGTATACGGCGCTCACGGGGTGCTGGCCAGGCCCCGAGTACCCCCCGCTGCCGCCTGCGCCGCTGGCGGACGGGCAGCCCCGCAGCCCTCGCCAGGTAGTCGCTGGCATCCCGCTGACTTTTTCTGACCTCGCCTGCCGGGCCATGCAGCTGCCGTCCCGCGAGGGCCATCCTCCGGTAGTGACGCCAGGAGAGTTCGCCCATGCACTAACCGCCGTGCTTCCGCCGACGCCGGTGCCGTCAGCGCCACCTCCGCCCGCCCGGCGCGATCACCTGGACTACGGGCAGGATCCGCCGAGCGATCCGTACTGGCCTGGCCGGACCTTCGGCCGCGGTGAAGCCAGGCGGGCGTATGACGGTTACGAAGCGACCGGCTGGCAGCCGGACGGCCGCGGGGCTTCAGAGACCGACTGGCGCCGTCAGGCAGAGCCCTACCAGGGTGACCACGACCAGGACCGTGCACACGGCCGTCAGGGCCGCAGGCACGCGGCCGCGGCCGGGGACGATGGTTACGCTGGCAAGCCAGGAACTGGCGGCTCTCGCGGGCGCCTGGGGCGTGCGCTGCCCTTCCTTAACACCTCGAAGCTGCCGGTCGGCGTCCTGGCGGGGGTTGCCGCGCTCGTCGCCGTCGCCGTGATCCTGGCCGTCGTGCTGTGGCCGGGCGGCTCGCATACGCAGGCCAGCGTCCATCACAAGAGCGGGCACACGCCCACTCCGACCTCAGTCACCGCGCTGACGCCTGTGAACGCGACAGGATTCGATCCGCTCTCGAGTTTCAAGGCCGACCCGCATAACGAGAACACTCAGTACGCGCAGTTTGCGATCGATGCCAACGCGCACTCGGCCTGGATGTCGCAGTGGTACCGGACAGCTGAATTCGGCAGCCTGAAGTCAGGCTCCGGCTTGATGCTGGACATGGGCAAGCCGATGACTTTCCGTTCACTGGTCGTCGCTTTCGGCTCAACTACGCCTGGTGCCGATGTGAAGATCCTCGTGGCCAACTCGACGGCGCGGACCGAGGCGAACCTCGACTCGATGAAGACGGTGGCGTCAGCCACCAACGTGACTGGCACGGTGAACTTCCGCGTCACGAGTTCGGCGACCGGCCGCTACCTGGTGATCTGGTTCACCAAGCTGCCGCCCAAGGGAGGCAGCGGCTTGTACATGGCCGAGGTGTTCAATGTCGCCGTGCGTGGTATCCGATAAGCACTGGACGTTGCTCAGGCACGACCCGACAGGCAGGCTTGTCGCGCAGCAGTCGTGCGGGCGCGCCGTAGAGCTAAGCTACCTACGGTAAAGCGGATCGGGAGGCGCGACGGAATCGCAGGGACCTGGCACGACGGGGCCGGGTCCGTCCCTGCCCGATCAGCGTGCTTCCGGCGGGGACGGGCGCTACACCGCCCGGCATAGCGCACCGGTATCCCAGCCTGATTCGCCCTTGCCAGATTCTGAGCTGCTACGACGGCATATCGCCGGCGACGCTGAGGCCTTCGGCGAGCTGTTCCAGCGCCATAGGGACCGGCTGTGGGCGGTCGCGCTCCGGACGCTGTCCGACCCTGAGGACGCCGCTGACGCGCTTCAGGAAGCGATGATCTCGGCGTTCCGGCGCGCGGCCAGTTTCCGCGGCGACTCGGCGGTGACGACCTGGCTGCACCGGATCGTGGTCAATGCGTGCCTGGACAAGATCCGCAGGCGCAGCTCCCGCCCAGAGGTCAGTGGCAGCGACGACCGCCTGTTCGATGTTGTCGCTGCCGGTGACGCCGCCGATCCGGCTTCGGGCAGTGAGGTATCCATCGAGGTAGCGGCGGCGCTCCGGGGACTGCCGCGCGACCAGCAGATGGCGCTCGTGCTTGTCGACATGCTCGACTACCCGGTCGCGGACGCGGCCGAGATCCTCGGCGTCGCCCAGGGCACTGTCAAGAGCCGCTGCGCGCGCGGCCGGGCGAGGCTGCTCCCCAGGCTGGCACATCTGCGGCAAGCTGCCGCGCAGGAGCCGCCCGGCAGCCGGGAGCCATCGCAGTCCCTGCCTCCTTCCGCGCCGCCTCAGGTTCCGGCAAGTTCGGAGCCGACGTCGAACCAAGAGGGCCAGACAGGGAACCGATTCGGCACCGGAGCCGTCCTACCTGCGCAGGAGGGGAGTGACGAGCCGCATTGATCAGTCATTTCAGTGCCGACGAACTGGCCGACTACCAGGCTGGAGCTACCAACCCGGGTAGAGCGGCCAGGATACGCGCACACCTGTCTGGCTGCGCTCAGTGCACGCAAGTCAGCTCCGATCTTGCCAGCGTGTCCAGCCTGCTCGCCAGCATCCCCGCGCCGCCGATGCCGGGCCAGGTGACCCAGCGGATTCAGGCCGCTCTGAGCGCCGAGTCCTTGCGCCGCGCCACTGAGCCGGTGATCGCGTCGGCTGGCGCCACCTCCGCCGCACCGGCCACGTATGCCAGCATTCCAGGACGCCCTGACCTGCCCAGGCACCGCAGCCGTAAGGTTCGTCGCCTGCGCTTGCCGGACTGGTCCTCTCCGCTGCTGCTGCGAGGGCTGGCGGCGACCGGTGCCCTCGTGCTTGTCGTGGGTGGTGGCATCTTGCTCGCGAACTCGGGCGGCGGGCATGTAACCGCAGGGCCTGCCTCAGGCGGTCGCCCGGCGTCCAGGAACGCGCCCCAGAGTTCGGGCATCAACGTGGGCGCCACAGGAACTACGAGACTGCTCTACCGGGCCGGCGGCCGGTCTGCGCACGCCAACGCGGTGAGTTCCAGCGTCAGCTACTCGGCGGCTAACTTGGCCGCTGGTGTCCGCAGGGCGGTCTCAGCCGAGGCTAATCTCGGTGTTTCGCCTGACGGCAGCCAACCGCAGGCCCAGCCGGCAGGCTCGGCGGGTCGGGCGAGTCATAGCATAGGGCGATTTAAGGTTGCCCAGCTTGAGCGATGCCTGGCAGTCGTCGCCGGCCGGCACCCCGTACTGCTGGTCGAAGTGGCACGCTATCTTGGCAATCCAGCTGTAATCGTCGTCTTGAAGCCGGTTAACAACGTGCTCGATGTCGTCGTGGCCGGCCCGGCCTGCGGAGCCGGCAGCGGAGACATCCTTAGGGCGCTGAGCGTCCCTCAGGGCTGAGCGGGGCCGCGCGGGAATCTCGCGGGTCCCTCTTCGGTTATGCCGGTGCGGTTCGATTAAGGAGCAAGGGCACGTGAGTGACGTTCGCGATGTCATTATTATCGGCTCTGGCCCCGCCGGCTACACGGCGGCGCTGTACGCGGCCAGGGCGCGGCTGAATCCGCTGGTGTTCGAAGGTTCGGTGACGGCCGGCGGTGCGCTGATGAACACGACCGATGTCGAGAACTTCCCTGGTTTCCCTGACGGGATCCTGGGTCCTGACCTGATGGATGCTATCCGGAAGCAGGCAGAGCGATTCGGCGCCGAGCTTATCTGCGACGACGTGCTCGAGGCAGATCTCACTGCCAGCCCGAAGATCGTCAAGACCGTCGACGGCGAGTTCGCGGGCCGGGCCATTATCATCGCCAGCGGTTCAAGCTACCGCCAACTGGGTGTTTCCAATGAGAAGAGACTGTCCGGACATGGCGTGTCCTGGTGTGCTACGTGCGATGGTTTCTTCTTCCGGGAGCAAGACATCGCCGTGGTGGGCGGTGGCGATTCGGCCATGGAGGAAGCGACCTTCCTGACCAGGTTCGCGAAGTCGGTCACGATCGTGCACCGCAGGGACAGCCTGCGGGCGTCGAAGATCATGCAGGACCGGGCGACGGCTGACCCGAAGATCCGGTTCGCGTGGGACAGCGAGATCCTGGACATGGTCGGCGAGGACAGGCTGACCGGATTGCGGTTGCGCAACGTCAAGACCGGCGATGAGAGCGTCCTGCCAGTCACCGGAGTGTTCATCGCGATCGGCCATGATCCGCGAAGTGAGCTGTTCCGCAGCCAGCTGGCCACCGATGCCGATGGCTACCTGCTAGTTGACCAGCCGTCCACCCGGACGGCGATCCCCGGTGTTTTCGCCGCGGGTGATGTTGTCGACCGGAACTACCGCCAGGCGGTGACGGCCGCGGGCACGGGCTGCGCTGCGGCCATCGACGCCGAGCGATGGCTGGCGGACGCCGACGACTAAGGGCGCGAAGACTTCCTGCGGCCTCCAGCGGCTGGCAGGTGCCATCACAAGTTACGGAGAGGAAGCGGCAAAAGTGGGCGCAACCAGAGCAGTGACGGATGCGAGCTTCGAGTTGGACGTGCTGAAGAACAGCAAGCCCGTCCTAGTCGACTACTGGGCAGAGTGGTGCGGTCCTTGCCGGCAAGTGGCTCCCGTCCTCGAGGAAATCGCGGCCGAGTACAGCGACAAGATCGACATCGTGAAGCTCAATGTGGACCAGAATCCGCAGGTGGTGCGGATCTACGGGATCATGAACATTCCGACGCTTACCGTCTTTAAGGACGGCCAGGTCGTGAAGGAGATCGTGGGCGCTAAGCCGAAGTCGGCGCTGCTCCGTGAGCTTGACGAGTTCCTCACCTAGTCCGAGTACAGCCGAAGCCCGTGCGCGACTCGTTCGGCCGCGTGCGGGCTTCGTTGCGTTCTGGGGTTACCAGCGCCCGCGTCAGGCGAGGCGAAGTGGGCGTTCAGGTGTCATGGAGCCGAGCAGGCGCTCAAGGGCGACTTCGACATCTTCCCGCCACGACATGGCCGTCTTGACCTCAAGCCGCAGCCGGGGAAACCGGAGGTGCGGACGCACCGTCTTGAAGCCGACCGCCAGCAGGTAGTCGGCGGGCGTGACGCAGCTAAGGCCGTCAGGCTTCAGGTCGCCGAAGGCCTCCACGGCCCTGATGCCGCGCCTGGTCAAGTCCTTGACCAGGCCCTGAATGAGCATGCGGCCCAGACCGCCGCCGGTGAACTCAGCGAGAATATGCGCGTTCATCAGCAGAACGGCGTCCGAACTGACCGGGCTGGTCGGGAAGGCGACCGACCTCGGGACGTAGAGCGGTGGCGCGTAGAGCATGTACCCCGCAGCCACTCCGTCGACGTAGACGATCTTGCCGCAGCTGCCCCATTGCAGCAGCACGTTGGAAACCCAGGACTCCTTCTCCAAGGCGGAGTCGCCCGCCTCGATGGCCCGGGACTGGTTGAGCGGGTCAAGCTCCCAGAAGACGCACTTCCGGCACTTGGACGGCAGGTCGTCGAGATTGTCCAACGTAACGCTGGCAAGACGGCGCGACACCTGGCACCTCAATTACCGACTGTGGCATGGCTAGAAGTACGGGCTATCGCTCGCGCCGATTGCGTACCTGAACGCAATCGACGTCCGATCCCGCTTGCTCATCGTACCGTTTGAACCCTCGGTCACGATCGGAATCTGCCCTGAAGCGTCACCGGATACTCAGGCGATCCTGGAAGAGGACCTGGCGGGGGGACTCGGTAGCCTTTGGCGATGACGACTGGACGAAAGAGCTTCGGCAGCGACAACCACGCCGGGGCGCACCCCGAGATCGTGCAAGCCATCGCGAACGTCAACTCCGGCGACACGTTGCCATATGGAGCCGACGAGTGGACCCTACGGGCCGCCGCTGAGCTTAAGTCGGCCTTCGGGGCCAGCGATGCGCTGTTCGTCTTCAACGGCACGGCTGCGAACGTGCTCGGCATCAGCCTGCTGCTGCGCCCGTATGACGCTGTCATCTGCGCGGAGTCGTCTCATCTCAACGTCGATGAGTGCGGTGCGACTGAGCGGATTCTCGGCAACAAGCTGCTGACGGTGCCGACCCCGGACGGCAAGCTGACTCCGGAGCTGGTGCGGTGCAGGCTGTCCGGACGAGGTGATGAGCACCGTGCCCAGCCGCGAGTCGTTCAGATAGCTCAGGTCACTGAACTCGGCACGTGCTACACCCTTGACGAGGTCGGCCGGTTGAGCGAACTGTGCCGAGCCGAAGGGATGTATCTCCACGTAGACGGTGCCAGGCTAGCCAATGCGGCCGCCTACCTGGATTGCGAACTCGCGGACCTTGCCGCAGGTGTTGATGTCCTCAGCTTCGGCGGGACGAAGAATGGCGCCGTCGCCGCTGAGGCCGTCATCCTCATGCGCGATGACTTGCTGCCTGCCGCGCCCTATCATCGCAAGCAGCAAATGCAGCTTGGTTCGAAGATGCGCTTCACGGCTGCTCAGTTCACTGCGCTGCTCGACGACAAGCTATGGCTGAGGAGCGCGCAGCACGCGAACGCGATGGCCGCTCGGCTGGCCGCCGGAGTGACCGGCCTGCCGGGCGTCACGCTCCGGTATGCGGTGCAGTCCAACGCTGTTTTCGCGGCACTGAGCCGGGACCGCATCACGGCCCTGCAGCGTGAGTGGACGTTCTATGCCTGGGATGGGGATGAAGACGTCGTCCGCTGGATGACCGCGTTTGATACGACCGAGCAGGACGTCGACGCGTTCATAGAGGCCATCCGGGCCAGCGGGAGCTGAGTGCTCCGGAGCGAGCCTGACCGACGCGAGTCCGGCCCCCACGTGCGCGGCTGGTTTGGCTCCCGCTCTGTTTCACGTGAAACAGAGCGGGCCGCAGCCGCTGTCAGCCTGCCGTCCGCTCCTGTGAGATCGTCCTGAAGATGCGGTCAAGATCATCCAGCGAGGCGAACTCGACGACGATCTTGCCTTTGCGCTGGCCAAGTTCGACCTTCACCCGGGTATCGAGGACATCCGATAGCCGGTCAGCGAGATCCGCGAGCCTCGGCGCAACCGGCTGACGTCGCGCCTGCTGCCTCGTGGGCTTGGCCGCCTCAGCCCCGAGCGACACGATCTCCTCCACTGCCCTGACAGACAGCCCCTCGGCCACGATCCGGTGCGCCAGGCGCTCTTGGACAGCCGGATCAGTGACCGCGAGGAGTGCCCGGGCGTGCCCCGCGCTCAGCACGCCCGCGGCCACCCGCCGCTGCACCGCTGGCGGGAGATTGAGCAGCCGGATCGTGTTGGTGATGTGCGGTCGCGACCGGCCGACTCGCCGGGCAAGTTCCTCGTGCGTGGCTTCGAAGTCGTCGAGCAACTGCTGGTAAGCGGCTGCCTCTTCTAGCGGGTTCAGCTGTTGGCGATGCAGGTTCTCGATCAGCGCGTCCCGGAGCAGGTCTCCGTCCGAAGTCTCCCTGACGATCGCCGGCACGACATCAAGCTCGGCCAGCTGGCAGGCTCGCCACCGCCGCTCACCCATGACGAGCTGATACTGGCCTGCCTCAATTTTCCTGACCACGACCGGCTGCAGGAGGCCGACCACCTTGATCGACTCGGCCAGTTCCGCCAGCGCCTCTTCGTCGAAGACCTGCCTCGGCTGCCGCGGATTGGGGGAGATCGAGGCCACCGGAATCTCATCGAAGTAGGCCCCGGGAATGGCACCAAGACCAGGCGAGCCCGACTCTGCCGGCTGCACCGCATCCAAATCATCGGCCGCGCTGTCTGCCACGCCAGTCGGAGTAGTCGGAATCAGGGCACCCAGACCCTTGCCCAGACCCCGCTTCTGCTGCGCCATAATCTCTCTCCCTGCCAAGCCGCTGCACGCGATGACATCGGCCGACCCGCGCTCATTGCGGGAGGTGCCTCCTGGGCTCCATCCTGCCAGGCCCAGCTTCGGCGCGTTCCCGATCCGCCCACCGCCTGTGGACAGTCGCGCCGCAGCATATCCTCGCACTGCGCCGGACCTTACATCGGACCATGCCATGAGCGTTGAGAGCTGGCGTGCTGGTGGAGGAGGGTTTTCGCGTGCAGGAGACTTGACCGGGCTCAGCCGGGTGCGGGGCAGGCCCGCCTTTCGGACATCGATGGCAGCGTGAGCGCCATCTTCGGGACATGGGTGCGGCTCTTTCGGGGTGAGGCTGCTCTCGCAGGAGGGTTAACGCGATCGTGCAGGAGGGTTTCCGCATCTAGGAGAGTTGACCGGACTATACGACGACAACCCTCCTTCATGCGACAACGCTCCTTCAGGAACCCGGGAACCCTCCACGGCAAGGACGAGAACCCTCCCGGACACGGCAACTCTCCTCCCGGAGCAGGACAACCCTCCCGGGCACGGCACCACCCAGCTGGCTCACCCCGAAAGAGCCACGCCCTTGGGACTTGGGTGCGGCTCTTCTGAGTGAGCTGATACTGGTTTCGGTGAGCCTTGTCTCACGGACGGTTCGCCCGCTCTTTCCGTGCGGGTGCGGCCCGCGTCGGGCTGACGGGTGCCGGGGACGCGAGCGTTATTCCGCGATCATGACGGTGATCACGGAGCATTGCCCGGGTCAGGGAAGCTGTCGGATGACTCGTTGAACTGGCGCGGCGACACGACCGGGCCGGGGCTGGCCCGGGCGGGCCGGGCCCGGACAGCATCAGGCCAGGTCACGTTGTTGTTGCGGCCGTCCGGCAATAGCAACCATCCGTGCCGGCTGACCCCGGCGCTGGTGCGTGGGTGTAAATAGGAATAAACCGCAAAAATCATCCCTGTCTACAGACCAACGTGGCCCTCCCTGATGCTGCGGGGACGACAGCAGTGAGGGCCACGTTGCTCACGCCCCCGCAGCCCGCGACAGCAACAGGGAGGGCCGCGTTGCTGACGCCGACCCGGACGCCAGGCCGGGAAACGAAATCCGCTTGACGGAATCGAGGAAGAAGCCACCCGACAGCCTCCAGGGCAGGCGCAAGATTCCGTGACCGTGCCGCGGCTCATGATCACGGAGCATCACGCCCGTGCTGGAGGCCACCGGGGGTGGCTTCTGCCCGTGATTCGTCCAGCGGATTCGTCAGGCCGCCCCAAGGGGCGGCTCTCGGGGGCAACGGCTGCGCCTGCTGGAGGGTTTTCCGTGTTCACGGAGGAGGGGTTTCCTGGTGAAGGAGGATCGACCGGACCAGGACACGACAGTCCTCCTCAACCCGGAAACGCTCCTTAACGCACCCGGGTGTTACCGGGGGAGAGTTGCCGTGCCCGGGAGGGTTGCCTCGTGGTGGAATGCTGTCGGGTGCGCGTGGGAGCAGTTTCGGGTGAGGAGCGCTGTCGTCGTCGGGTCCGGTCAACCCTGCTGAACCCGAAACCGCTCCTCTGCGAGCACGGCATTCCTCCCTCAGGGCGCCATCACACCCAAGAAGCCGCAACCAGGTCACGACGCCGAGACAGAACAAGGCGACGAGGTGGGCTGCACTGCGGCACTACCTCACAGGCAGTCGAGCAGCGACGGGCGACGGGCGGGGTAGGGATGCACGTTCAGGAGAAGTGTGGCGCGAGGGGGTACGTGCGTCCTGCGCAGATCAGGCCGATCTACGACCGGCAGGCAGATCACGCAGACCAGACCTGCACAAGTTTTCGTCACGCCGCCCAAGGGGAGCGGTTGCTCGGGCCCTGTTGCTCAGCTGCGGGACTTCGGGCTCGCCTGCAAGGCCGCCCAGTCCAGCCGGGCGAGTTCTATTTCGTACCCCCCGCTAGGCCGAAGCCGGGTCTGAGAGCCGGCCCAACCACGCTGACCCTCAAGCGCCAGAGACCTCGGCGTTCCTGAAGGCCATCTCCTTGGACGCTTCCAGGTACGCCAGGGCACCACTTGAGCCCGGATCGTAGGTCATGACCGACTGACCGTAGCTCGGCGCCTCCGAGACCCGCACGCTGCGGGGGATCACTGAGTTCAGCACGAGGTCGCCGAAGTGTGCGCGCACCTCGTCCGCTACTTGCGAGGCGAGGCGAGTCCGGCTATCGAACATGGTCAGCAGGATTGTAGTGACTTTGAGATCAGGATTGAGATGACTCTTGACGAGCTCTACCGTCCGCAAGAGCTGCTCCAGTCCCTCCAGTGCGTAGTACTCGCACTGAATCGGGATCATCACCTCGGGCGCGGCGACCAGGGCGTTAACTGTCAGCAGGCCAAGCGACGGCGGGCAATCAATGAAGATGTAGTCGAGACTCGAGGTGTCGTACTCCTTGACAGCTCTGCCGAGCCTGGCTTCCCTGGCGACAAGGGGCACGAGTTCGATCTCGGCACCGGCCAGGTCGATTGTCGCCGGGGCGCAGCGAAGGAGCGGGAAGCCCTCCACAGGCTTGACCACGTTCGCGAGTGGCAGTCCGTCGACGAGCACGTTATAGATCGACGATGTGCCCGATCTATGCTCGACATCCAGGGCTGTGGATGCGTTGCCTTGGGGGTCGAGATCGATTACCAAGACACGCGATCCATGCATCGCCAGGCCAGCGGCTAGGTTGACTGCCGTTGTCGTCTTGCCTACGCCACCCTTCTGGTTGGCGATCGTGAGAATCCGGCACGACCTCGGGCGGGGCCACGGCTTGCCGCTTGCGCGCGCATTCATAGCGGCCTGAACCGCACGCGCGATGGGCGTGTCCGCCGATGCGTCGGGCGCCACAGGAATGGCCACCTCATCCTCACTCTCAGCCTGAGCGCTATCCGCGCCGGAGTATGTAGCGATCATAGGCCCGTCAGCATTGTCCGGTAGCGCTGCATCAGCATAGGCGGGCTCACCTGCTTCAAAAGCTGCCAAGTTCTCCGCCCGGAACTTACCCGAGCCCAATTCCGCGATTCGCTTACCTGTCAAAGCGCTTGCTCCTGACCCTTGCCATCGCAGCGGGACACCGTGCCTCGGGCTAATAGGAAACCACTGCCTGGCCCCGAGTTCGCCTGCCGCTTCCCCATCCTGTTTCCTCGGCTCGGCATCGCGTTCCCTGGCATCGCCTGGCCAGATGTCGGCAGAACTGGCCCCGACTGAAGTGCCCTGGGCGCGGGTATCCCGACGAGCGCCTGCCTCCGTCGCGGACAGGGCAGCGCTCCCGCCCGTGGCCGCGCGCTCCGAAGGTCGATCTCCAGCTGCCCGCTGAGCCTCGGCATGTCCGTCACCGCCTTCTTCCGCGGCTCCAGGTACCTCCGAATCGGGTGCCGCAAACGGCTTTGGGCCCACGGCCTTGGTCGTTTCACGTGAAACGCCTCCGGCCGGGGTCGCCGTGCTCTCTTGCCGCTCTCCTGACCGGCCTTGCGGTCCGACCAACCGTGGCGACGGCCAGCCGAGCCCCTCGCCCCCTTTCACTGGTTCCCCGGTACTGTCACCCCCAGCGGACCGACTCTGGCCGCCTCTCATTAGATCCAGGGCCAGGCCCGAGCTTCTGACTGCCTCGCACACCGTCCAGCCGTACAGCTGGCCAGCCAAGCCCTGGTCGCGCGACAGCCCCGTGGACATCTGCGGCATCGCCTAGCCGAACGTCGGCACGGCCCGCCATCTCACTCGCCGCACCCGCCTCAGATGGATCAACATCAGCAAACCGGGTATATACAAGCAAAATATCGTTATTCACGGGAGGCTGCGGCTCGGCCGGGCGAAGGTCCGCATAGCCGGTCAGGCCAGGGTCCGCATAACCGTTTGCGCGATCAGCTCTCGTTCCCTCAAGTTCGCGCTCTTCATCGGCTGCGGAGGCGAAAGCGCTCGACGTTTCGGCTCGCCAAGCCCCCGGCCATCCGAGACCAGCAGCGGTGCGGCGCGCTGACGGCCACCCTGGCCGCAACGGCTCGAGATCTGGCCGATCTGGCCACCCAAGACCAGTTCCGGCCGTCATGAGCCGCATCTCCTCAGGAAGTTACCGCGCGAACAGTCGGCCCGCCGGCCAGGTCAGTCACCAGCCTAGGGCGATCCTCCTGGCCCTAGGGGACAGCAGGCAATGTTCGATCAGGCTTACTACGACTTACGCCGGTGCGCACCAGCACCGCCGCTGGTCAACCTCCTAGCGCAGCCGCTCACTAATTCCGCACTGGTCCGTGGTTACACCGCATCGCAGCCATACGGCAGGGTGACGAGGAAGGGGCAAGGGATTCGCGCGGGGCTGCACCAGGGCCGACCTGACCCGGCGGAAACTCAGGCGACCTCTGCGCATCAGCTCGGTAAAGTCGTGCCGTGCCAGAGTTGCAGCGCCTGCGAGCCGGCCATGCCCCGGCGGTCCTCGCCTTCGAGCTGGCCAACCGCGCCTACTTCGCCGCCTCGATCTCCGACCGCGGTGATGAGTACTTCGACCGGTTCACCGAGCGGCACAGTGCCTTGCTGGCCGAGCAGGACGCCGGCCTCGGCGCCTTCCACGTGCTCCCCGGCGAGGACGACTCGGTCCTGGGCCGGTTCAACCTGGTCTTCGCCGGGCGCCGGCACCGCAGTACTGGGCTACCGGGTCGCGCAGCACGCGGCAGGCCGCGGCGTGGCGACCGCGACCGTCCGGGAGCTGTGCGGCCTGGCGGCGGCGCGATACGGGCTGCGCACGCTCAGGGCGGCCACCTCCTTCGACAACGCCGCGTCACAGAAGGTGCTGGCCAGGGCCGGGTTCATCCCGGCCGGCCCGGCCGGCCCGGCCGACCTCGGCGGTAAGCAGGGCACCTGGTACCAGCATGACCTGATGCAGCCCCTCAGCGGCTCCTGACTGGTTCGCGATGACGCCGTGCCGCGGTCATGCGGCCCGGGCGAGATTCTGCTGCCGGGGCGGCGTCCGAGAAAGCGGGCGTGGTCGACACCGGCGTTGTAGCTCCGCTCGCACCGATAGGCGGTCTCGTCTTGCCCGATGGCGAACCCGGTGATCCGGGCTTCGAGGTGCTCTTGGAGGCGTTATCCATGACGAGGTGGATGCGCCGCCCGGGGCCATCGGCTGGCCGGGCATCAGCGCGAAGCTCATGAAGGTGAACGGAGGCGTCTCGGTGGCTCCGTCGCCACCACGATGCGCTCAACGCGTTGTGCTGCTGACTGCAGCGATCGGTGACCACGGAAGACGGTTCGATGGCTTGACCGAGTCCTGAGATGATGGCGCGCTCTGGCCTCGCTGGCTGTGGCCCTCTGGCGGGGAACTAATGGCGTGAGGCTGGGCGATCGGCTGGTACTGCTGCGGGTAGTGGGTCAGTTTGATTTTCCGACTGACTCATGATCGTTTCGGAAGTACGCCGCTACGTACGTACCGCGCCCGTGGATGCTGACGACCAGGCCGCGCTGGCGGAAGATCGCCATCGAGTGCCGCGCCGTGATGTAGGAGACGCCGAACTCTTCGGCAAGGGCGCGCTCGCCGGGCAGCTTGGCGGTATACCTCCCGGCTGCGATGCGGGCGGCGATCTTGTCGGCCACCTGAATGTAGGCGTGCTCGATGCGGTCGCGGCTTGTCCATGGTCAGCTCCGTTGATCCGCTCAGCGATCCACCGCGCATTGCGCCGGCCAATGGGTGCGTGGAAGAACCGGAAGGCCGGGTGCTTGGCGATCAGCACGCCCAGCGCAGCCGCGATGCTGTCCGGTTCGGTCAGGGCGGTTAAGTTCGCATGGCACCCGGCTGCTTCAGCCTCAGCGAGCGGGCGATCCAGCGCTACCCCGCGCCGGCTCACTCCGCCGTGCCTGCGTCAGCGCCGATCCGACGAGTTGGTAGACGCGCGACCTCAGTAAGGGCGCAACACCAGCCGCGTCCCGGACAAGGCCAGGCAGCACGGCAGCCAACTCCGGGTAGCGATTCGCGTGGTAAAGGCGGATCGCAGCCGTCAGCGCTGACGCCACGTCCCGAGCAGGCTCAGGTTCATCATCTTGGTCAGACCCGGCCAGCGCGTCCGCCAATGGCTGCCATATAGCCCCGCCTGCCGGCGCAGGCTCGGTGACCGGGCCAGCCGACAGCAGGGCCGTAGTCGGCACGTCCAGCGCAGTCGCGAGCTTGCGGAGCGAGACGACGCCTACACCGCCGTAATCGCCCTGCCACAGTCGCGCTGTCGTTCACGAGGACCGGCCTACGCTCGCGGAGTTAAGGCTGCGCTGGCGGCAGTCGCGCAAGTGGCGGCCGACTGCGCTCAGGCCGGTCGTTAGGGCAGTCGCTGGCCGGGCGACGTTGACTCGCGCGGCGATCAGACGCAGGCGAGTGTCGTTTCGCCAGAAGATGACCCTGTTGGTTAATTGGTGGCTCAGGCTGCGGGGTGAGTGTGAGGCGCTGGAGGCAGGTGGTGCGGGTTGTGCCGGGTGTTGCGCTTGTCCCGCCAGAGGCCGGCCGGAGTTAGTTTCGTGATCATGATCCGAGACCTGATCATGGATATTTGCGCAGGTCATGGCAGGCGTGATGGTCAGATCGCGGTCGGGCTGGCGGCCGGGGAGTCGCTGCGGGCGGTGGCGGGGCGGCTGGGGCGGTCGCCGTCGACAGTGAGCCGGGAGGTGCGGCGGAACGGGTGCCGGGGGGTGTACCGGGCGCTGGCGGCGCAGGCGCAGGCCCAGTGCCGGGCGGCGCGGCCGAAGACCGCGAGGCTGGCGGGCGATCCGGTGCTGCGGGAGTGGGTGCAGGGCAAGCTGGAGGACCGGTGGTCACCGGAGCAGATCTCGGCGATGCTGGTACGGGAGTTTCCTTCCGATGCGGGGATGCGGGTGTCGCACGAGACCATCTGCCAGTCGATCTACGTGCAGGGCCGGGGGGCGCTGCGCCGGGAGCTGGCGGTGTGCCTGCGGACCGGGCGGGCGCTGCGCAAGCCCCGCCGCGTCCAGGGCGAGCGGCGGGGCCGGATCAGGGACATGGTGATGATCAGCGAGCGGCCGGCCGAGGCAGCGGACCGGGCCGTGCCCGGGCACTGGGAAGGCGACCTGATCATCGGCGCGGGCGGCAAGTCCGCGATCGGGACGCTGGTGGAGCGGTCCTCCCGGTTCGTCATGCTGCTGCCGCTTCAGTCCGGGCACGACGCCGCCGCCGTCGCGGCGGCCATGACGGAGGCGATGGCCGGCCTGCCGGACCGGCTGCGCCGGTCGCTGACCTGGGACCAGGGACACGAGATGTCGTTCCATGCCAAGATCGCGGCCGGACCGGGCTGGAGATCTACTTCTGCGACCCGCACTCGCCGTGGCAGCGGGGCAGCAACGAGAACACCAACGGGCTGCTGCGCCAGTACTTCCCCAAGGGCACCGACCTGTCCGTGCACGACGCGGCCCGGCTGGAGGAAGTCGCCGCCCAGCTGAACACCCGCCCCCGCGAGACCCTGGGCTGGAAAACCCCCGCCGAGGCGCTGGACGAATTCCTCGCCGCCGCCGGGGCAGCCTGACCGACCCTCGCAAAACAACAAAATTGTGGCGGCTGACGCCGCCGCTGACTTCCCGGGCTGTGCCGCGCAGCGTACGGGGCCGCCCCTCCGGCCTCGGCTGCTCGCCCCCCTGCCGCGGCCTCGGCCGGCCTTGACCCCGGAGACTCGCGGCCCCTGGCGCAGGAACCCAAGGGCCAGGCCCAAGGGCCTGCCCCCCGGGCCACCGCACGGCACCGCCAACCCCAGCCCCCACCAGATAAACTGACCACGAAAAGGGCTCATCTACCAGCGGTGTTGCAACGACCCCCTGAACCCAAGCTGGTCAGTACAACGGCCCGGCCCGGCCTGGGCACCAGCCACTGCTCACCCCCGCCTGAACCCAATAAGCCAGCGGGGTCGAAGATGCAGGTGCGGATAGCCGATTCCCGAAGTCCGCCTAGCGTTGGCGACCTGACCGCCCCGACTGGCCCGACCGCCCCGGCCGGCCACCTTCCCGCGTCGCTTGCCTCGTGGCCTGCGGGTTGCCGCGTCCTGCCGACGCCCTGGTCCTGAATCGGACCACAGTCACCGGCTGCTCGACAATGCCGACACCGGCGCTGACGATCTCGGCAGGGGCCGAGCTAACCTGCCGCAGTACATCGCGCGCAGCCAACAGCTCTTCCGACGCTGCCGCGCCCTTAATGGCCAGCACCAGTCCGCCGGGCCGGGCGATGCCCGCGGCCAGTGGAGCCAGCCGGTCGAGCCGGGCAACAGCGCGACAGACCACGACGTCCGCCATCAGGCGCCCGGCCAGTTCTTCGGCCCGCCCGCGGATCACCTCGACGTTGGCGAGGCCCAGCTCGCGCACGCACTCGGTCAGGAAAGTCGTCCGCCGTGCCATCGGCTCAAGCAATCTCACCCGCACGTCGGGTAGCAGCATTGCCAGCACCATGCCTGGCAGTCCGGCACCGGAACCTAGATCGACAAGATCGCATCGCGCCGGGATCAGCTCAGCCAGCACGGCGCTGTTGAGGAGATGCCGGTCCCAGATCCTGACGGACTCGGACGGGCCTATTAGTCCTCGCTCTACCGCCGGCCCGGCCAGCAGCTGAGCGTAGGCAGTCGCGACCGGCAGCGCGGACCCGAAGATCCGGCGGGCCTCATCGGGCGGGTCAGGCGCCCGCGGGCCGGCCACCTCAGCCGACAGGTAGAACGACCACCCGTCGGTTCGGGTCGATGCCCTCGGATTCGCTCCGCAGGCCAGCCGCCGCGATCGCGTCGTGCACGATCTTGCGCTCGAACGCGTTCATCGCACTGAGCGCCTTGGCCTCACCAGTCCGCTTGACCTCGTCGGCCACGCTAGTCCCGAGCTCGGTCAGCTCGGTGCGGCGCTGGGCACGGTACCCGCCGATGTCAAGCATCAGCCGGGTCCGGCCGCCCGTCTGCCGGTGCACGGCCAGCCGGGTCAGCTCCTGCAGCGCGTCGAGTACCTCGCCTCGCCCGCCCACCAGCTCATCGAGCGTCGCGCCCACAACCGACACCACCGCACGGTCGCCCTCGACGTCCATATCGATGTCACCGTCCAGGTCGGCGACATCGAGCAGTCCCTCGATGTAATCAGCGGCGATCTCGCCTTCCTGCTCAAGGTCAGCGAGTTCAGGCTCGTCCGGCTCCTCGGCTTCTGGGGCGCCTTCATCGGCCTGCGCCGGCTCGCTCGCTTCAGCGAAGTCGGCGGGCGCCAGCTCCGGCGAGTCGGTGAGAGCGTTCTCTCCCTGGCCCACGACAGCATCCTCCTATTGGGTGGTACATAACGCCCGCAGCTAGGCAGCGGACCGGCGAGCCAAGCGCCTCGACTCAGCGCTTGCCCGAGCGCTTGCTACGCGACTGGCGCTGCGGCTGCTGCCTGACGATCTTAGTCTCCGGCTGGACGGGCTCGGACAGGTCAGGCTCAGGCTCAGGACGGCTCCTGCTGAATCTGCGCAGCATGCCGCCGGCCTCAGCGGCCGGTTTGTGCCCATTGCCGGTGCTGGCCGCGTTCCGGCTCCCATTCGCGGACGGAGCGGGCTTCGCCGGCTTGCTATCCGCCACACCCTTGTCCGCCGCGCCCTTGCCCGCCGCGCCCTTGCCCGCCGCATCCTTGCCCGCCGCATCCTTGCCCGCCGCATCCTTGCCCGCCGAGCCATTCTGACTCGCGTTGTCGGCGGCTCCGCTGCCCTGCGTTGGCTTCGCCCGGCCTGAGCCGCTGACCAGGCCAGAAGCCGGCGCGGGAGACGTGCCCTTGCCGATCGGCAGATTTCCGCCCGCAGCGGCCGCAGCCGCGCCAACCGGGTACTTGCGCAGCAGTACGTACTGCTGGCCCAGTGTCCACAGGTTGGTCGTGACCCAGTACAGCACCAGCCCGAACGGCCAGTACAGGCCCGTGAGAGCGAACAGCGGCATGACATACGCCATGATCTTCTGTGACTGGCCCATCGGGTTGTCAGGGCCGGTCGGCATCATGCCGCGCTTCATGCTCTGCCGGACGGTCAGGTACGTGGTCGCCATGCTGACCAGGACAACGAACAGGACCACGACATGCACGTGCAGGGACGTCCCGTGCAGGAACGTGTCCTTGATCGATACGCCGAAAATGTGCGCCTGACCGACGTTGTTCACGAACTTGGTGGTCAGGTGGTACGGCAGCACTGCCTTAGGCTCGGCGATGGCACGGAGCACGCTGAACAGAGCGAAGAAGAGCGGCATCTGCAGGACGACCGGCAAGCAGCCCATCAGCGGGTTGACGCCCGCCTCCTGGTACAGCTTCATGGTTTCCGCGTTGAGCTTCTCTTTGTCGCCCTTGTACTTCTTGCGGATCTCACTGATCTTGGGCGACAGCGCCGTCATCGCGCGCTGCGTGTGCATCTGCTTGATGAACAGTGGCAGCAGGATCAGCCGCATGGCGATCACCAAGATGATGATCGAAAGCACCCAGGTCGAGCCGCTGGTCACGCCGAACACCGGGCCAAGCACGCTGTAGATGTGCATGATGACCCAGGCGACCAGGTCGTTGATTGGGTTCAGGATGCTCAATGCGTCGGTTCCCTTGCTATCTGGTCAGCAGCACGATCAGCCGCGCTGGCCTCGTCTGCCGGAATAGTCCCCGCCGGCCGCCTGGGCGGTACCGGATCAAGGCCGCCCGGATGAAACGGGTGACACCGGCTCAGCCGCCGGACTGCGAGCCAGGTGCCGCGGCCTGCGCCGTGCACGCTGATCGCCTCGAGCGCGTACGCGCTGCACGAGGGGTAAAAGCGGCAGCGCGCGCCGAGGAGCGGGCTGATAAATTTCCGGTAACCGGTGATCAGCCCAGCCAGCAGCCTGGCCACTGCCGACATCTGGATCACCCGCTCAGTGCTGGTCCCAGTTGGGTCGGCCCCATTGCGATCTCTCACACCGCACCACCCTGCCGCTTAAGCAGTGCTCGCACTACAACGTCAAGCTCAGCGGCCAAGTCCGCCTGCCTTGCGGTCGCGGCTTGGGGATTCGCCCGCAACACAAGCAGGCTACCTCTAGGAAGTGAATGCAGATACCCCGCTACCAGGTGCCGGAGGCGCCTGCGAACCCGATTGCGCACTACCGCCTGACCGACCGCGCGGCTCACGACGAAGCCCACTCTCGCCGGCTCATCGACGCCCGCCCTGACGGTCAGGTGCCCGACCAGCAAACGCCGCCCGAACCGGCTGCCGCCTCTGATCGAGGCCGTGAAGTCGGACTTCTTGCGCATCCGGGATATTGCGGGCAGCATCGAACCGCGCCGCTACACAGGCGGCGCCGCGCAGCTTAGACGCTGACTCGGGCACGGCCCTTACGGCGCCGTGACGAGAGAATCGCCCTCCCGGCACGGGTGCGCATGCGCAGCCTGAACCCGTGCGTCTTCGCCCGACGACGATTGTTCGGCTGGAACGTGCGCTTGCTCACGGAAGCTCCTGATACAAGTCTCAAGTCCTAGGCGTCTGCGGTCCTAGGTACCAGCTATGGGATTGCCATCCCACCGCCTGCGCGGTCAGTCACCCGCATCATCTGCGGGGTGACTAGCCGCTAAGACAAGGGTAACGCCTGCGTGCGCACGGTAATCGGGCAGCATCACAAGACGGGTGGCGGGTAAAGCCAGACCAGCGAACGGTACGTGCACAATCTCATCCAGTCAAGCCGGCCGGAGGACGCCACACCCTGGTCACGCAAAGCCACACGCTGCTCACGCAAAACACTGACACTCGCCGTTTCCCTAACGTACTTCCCCCAGCACCCCTAGGCTGTGGAAAGCTCGGTGTGCCGGAGCGGGCCGGGACAGGTCGCGAGCCAGGTACGCGGCGTAATCGTCGAGCCGCAGGCACATTGCACAAGCTGTGGAAAAACCTGTTGAACACGGTTGGGGGCGCGAGGTGATCGACCGATGAGCGAACCAGACCTCGCTGAGATCTGGGCCAGGTCCCTGAACGACCTCGCGGATATGCAGATCGAGCCGTACCAGCGCGCGTGGCTCCAGCTGACCAGGCCACTAGGACTGGTCGAGAACACCGCGCTGATCGCCACGCCCAACGAGTTCGCGAAGGATCAGCTGGAGAACAGGCTCCGCGTCCTGATCACGAACGCGCTCTCCCGCGAGCTTGGCCGCAGCATCCAGCTCGCTGTCATCATCGACCCGGTCGCGACCGCCGCCACTGCGCCAGAGGATGAGCCGCAAGCATCACCGGAACCGCTGGGCATCCGGATCCCCTTCGGGAACAGCGCCGAGCCGACCCCGGGTAACGGGCTCACGCTGCGGGACACTGTAGGCCGGGATTCCGCGGGCAGTGACCGATGGTCCGCTGACCTGACGCCCGGGCCGATCGGGCAGCAGGGTCACTCGCGCCCGGGCTCTCCGAGCTACGGCATGCCCACCGGGCATTTCGCGCTGCGCCCCGGCCCGGCTGGCCTGCCGCACCTGCCGGCCCAGCGACCCGCTCATCCCGGCGACGATCCGGCGGCAGGCGATCACGAGCCCGGCGGCGACCGGCTCGGCGGCATGCCTCGCAACGGCCTCGGCCAGGCCCAGCAAGATCTGCGCCGCCCCGCCGGCGGCCGGTCATCGCTGCCGCCCGGCTCCGGCCAGCTGCCGGGCGTCCCCCGGATGACGCAGACCAGGCTGAATCCGAAGTACACCTTCGAGACGTTCGTTATCGGCTCAAGTAACCGCTTCGCGCACGCGGCCGCCGTCGCCGTGGCCGAGGCGCCGGCCAAGGCGTACAACCCGCTGTTCATCTACGGTGACTCGGGACTTGGCAAGACCCATCTGCTGCACGCGATCGGCCACTACGCGCAGAGCCTGTACCAGGGTGTCCGGGTTCGTTACGTGAGCTCGGAAGAGTTCACCAACGACTTCATCAACATGATCAGGGACGGCAAGCAGGACGGTTTCCGGCGCCGCTACCGTGACGTCGACGTGCTGCTCGTGGACGACATCCAGTTCCTCGAGAACAAGGAAGGGACCCAGGAGGAGTTCTTCCACACGTTCAACACCTTGCACAACGCGACCAAGCAGATCGTGATCTCAAGCGACCGGGCACCGAAACGGCTGGTCACCCTCGAAGACAGGCTGCGCAGCCGCTTCGAGTGGGGCCTGCTGACCGACATCCAGCCGCCTGAGCTCGAGACCAGGATCGCGATCTTGCGGAAGAAGGCCGTGCAGGACCGCCTCAATGCCCCGCCCGAGGCGCTCGAGTACATCGCCAGCCGGATCTCGACCAACATCAGGGAACTCGAAGGCGCGCTCATCAGGGTCAGCGCCTTCGCCAGCCTCAATCGCCAGCTGGTCGACCTGCAGCTCGCCGAGTTCGTGCTCAAGGACCTCATCCCCGAGTCACAGGGACCTGAGATCACCGCGGCGACGATCATGGGCCAGACAGCGTCTTACTTCGGCCTGTCCATCGACGACCTGTGCGGCACCTCCAGGTCGCGGGTACTTGTCACCGCCCGCCAGATCGCCATGTACCTATGCCGCGAGCTCACCGACATGTCGCTGCCCAAGATCGGCCAGCAGTTCGGCGGCCGGGACCACACCACGGTCATGCACGCGGACCGCAAGATCCGCTCGCTGATGGCCGAGCGCCGCTCGATCTACAACCAGGTGACCGAGCTCACCAACAAGATCAAGCAGCAGGCCCTCCCGAGCTAGCCCGGCGAGGCCCTCCACGCCGCCGGCAGACCGGTGGCCCGGCCGCGCACGGGCTTGCGCATAGGTCACGAGTTGACAACGTTGCCTCTACCCGCAAGTACCGAGTAGACGCGGATCGTAATCACACGTTCACGCACCGACGTCGCCCATCACTATCCGTACACACAGGCTGTGGATAAACCTGTGGGTGAACCTCTGGATAGGTCGCTGTTCGCTGGGGCTAGCCGGGGGATAACTCGGGGCCCTTCCGCCCGGCCGGCTCGATGTCCACATTTTGCCGGAGCCCGCACACAGTTATCCACCCCGCCTGTGCACACGATTATGCCGCTGACCTGCTAAGACTCGACTATCCCCAGTATCCACCCCAGCTATGACGACTACTTTTCTTAGATTTCCCGAGAGCCAAGTGCCAAGTAGGCTGCGCTTCGAACCGGCGCGGAATCTGCCATCGAGGGCGAACAGCAGCAGCGACGCGCCTACCGGGCTAGGCTTTCCAAGTCAACGTCCCGCACTGAGCGCGCCGCCCGTCTGCCGACTTCGCAGAGCCCGGATACGCGCTTCGCCCCGGGTCCTCACGCCGGGAGCGCGCGCCGCGAGCGCGCACGAAAAGCAGGAAGGCGGCTCGCCGTGCAGATCCTTGTCGAACGCGATGTCTTCGCGGATGCGGTCGCCTGGACTGCGCGTGCCCTGCCCGCGCGGCCGACCGTGCCGGTCCTGGCCGGCATGCGGCTCGCGGCCGAGGGCGACGAGCTCACCCTGTCCAGCTTCGACTACGACGTCTCGGCGCTCGCGAAGCTGCCGGTCGACACGCAGTCCTCAGGCAGCGCCCTGGTCTCGGGCAAGCTGCTCGCCGAGATCAGCAGGAATCTGCCCGGCCGGCCGGTCCAGATCATCTCCGATGGCGGCCGTGCGGTGCTGACCTGCGGCAGCGCCACCTTCAACCTGCTCACCATGCCGGAAGACGAGTACCCGGCGCTGCCCGAGATGCCTCCGGCAGCGGGCACGGTCGGCAGCGACGCGTTCGCCACCGCCGTCAGCCAGACCGCTATCGCGGCCGGCCGCGATGACACGCTGCCCTCGCTGACCGGAGTGCGGATCGAGATCGAGGGCGACACGCTCACGCTGATCTCGACCGACCGGTACCGGCTGGCCGTGCGCGAGCTCAAGTGGACGCCGACCAGACCGGACCTAGCCGCCGCCGTGCTCGTCCCGGCCAAGGCGCTGACCGACACCGCCCGCTCGCTGACCACCGCGGCCGAAGTCTCCATCGCCCTGGCCCTCCCTGGCGAGGCAGGAGCGGCCGGCGACGGCATGATCGGATTCGAAGCTGGCGGCCGCCGCACCACCACCCGGCTGCTCAGCGGCGAGTTCCCGAGGTTCAGGACCCTGCTGCCGTCTGTGGTGAATTCCACCGCGGAGATCTCCACCAGCACGCTTATCGAGTCGGTGCGCCGGGTCGCGCTCGTCGCCGAGCGCAACACCGCGGTGCGGCTCAGCTTCAGCTCGGGCCAGCTCGCGCTCGAGGCAGGCACCGGCGACGAGGCGCAGGCCGACGAGGTAATCGAGGCGGGTTTCGAGGGAACTGACCTGTCGATCGCGTTCAACCCGACCTACCTTCTCGACGGCCTGGCCGCGATGGACAGTGACACCACCAGGATCGCGTTCACCGAGGCCGGCAAGCCCGCCCTGCTCACCGGCAAGCCGGGACCTGACGGCAACCCGGATTACCGGTACCTGCTGATGCCGTTCCGCCTCAACGGTTAGCTAAGGGCGGCGGCTAGCTAAGAGCGGCGGCCAGCCAGGGCCGGCGGCCAGCCAGGCGCGAACCGAAGCGAAAGTGCGTAGTGTCAGCAGGCGTGCATCTGGTCAGGCTGGCGCTCACCGATTTCCGCAGCTATGAGACAGCTGAGGTTGGCCTGGGTCCCGGCGTCACCACGTTCACCGGCCCGAATGGGGCGGGGAAGACGAACCTGATCGAGGCCGCGGGTTACGTCGCGACGTTCGGCAGCCACCGGGTCGCGGCCGATGCCGCGCTGATCAGGTCGGGCGCGGGTCAGGCGATCCTGCGGGCCGGCGTCCGCTCCGCCGCCAGGGACAACCTGGTCGAGATCGAGCTCAACTCCGGCAAGGCGAACAGGGTCAGGCTCAACCGCGCTCCCCTGACCCGGCCGAGGGACGTGCTCGGCACGCTGCGCTGCGTGCTGTTCGCGCCCGAGGACCTCGCGATCGTCAAGGGCGACCCGTCCGAGCGCCGCAGGTACCTCGACGACCTGCTGGTCGCCAGCCGGCCCAGGTACGGAGGCGTCCGCGCCGACTACGAGCGCGCGGTCAAGCAGCGGAACGCGCTGCTCAAATCCGCGAAGTCGGCCGGCCGGGGCCAGCCTGCCGGGCTCGAGATCTGGGATGAGCAGCTTGTACGGTACGGCGCCGAGCTGACCCGCGGCAGGCTCAAGCTCGTCGAAGTGCTCAGGCCGCTGATCGCCGCCAGCTACGCGGACGTGGCGGCCGGCCCGCGCGGCGCCTTGGTCAGCTACCGCCAGGGCTCCGAGCGCTCAGCCGTCTATGATCCCGAGCCGGAGCTGGACAAGCTCGCCGGCCTGCTCCGCGAGTCCCTGGAACGGCTGCGCAGGGCCGAGCTCGAGCGCGCCGTCTGCCTGGCGGGCCCGCACCGGGACGAGCTCGAGCTCAGGATCGGCGACCTGCCCGCGCGCGGTTACGCCAGCCACGGCGAGTCCTGGTCGCTGGCGCTGGCCCTCCGGCTCGCCGCCTTCGGCTTGCTGCGCGCTGACGGCGAAGACCCGGTGCTGATGCTCGACGACGTCTTCGCCGAACTCGACGCCGGCCGCAGGGACCGGCTGGCCGAACTGGCCGCGGGGGCCGAGCAGGTTCTCGTGACCGCCGCCGTCCCGGCCGACGTCCCTGCGCGCCTGGCGGAGGCGAGCGATGCTTACTTGGTGCGAGAAGGGGCGGTCGAACATGCCTGAGGAGTACTCACCGGGTGACCGTGCTGCCCTCGCGGCGGATGCGCTGGCCACGGCCAGGGAGGCTGCCCTTGCCAGAGGAACCCAGACGCCCGCGGTTCCCTCACGGGATAATTTCGCTGAACGCAATCGAGGCACGCCGGTCTCGCCCGCACTAGGCCGGCCGGGCGGCAGGCAGCGCCGCGAGGACCCGGCACCGCTGGCAGCCGCGATCGGCGGGCTGATCCAGGAATCGGGCTGGGAACTGGACGTCGCGACCGGGTCGGTGTTCGGCCGATGGGCGCAGATCGTCGGCCCCGACCTGGCCGCGCACACCACGCCCGAGACGCTGGCCGACGGCGAGATGATCGTCACGGCGGACTCTACGGCGTGGGCCACGCAGCTCAGGCTGCTGGCAGGCGAGCTTGTCCGCAGGCTGAACGCGGAGCTTGGCGACGGCACCGTGCGCCGGGTCAAGGTCAGGGGGCCGGGAACGCAGGCTCACAAGCCCGGCCAATGGCGGGTCAAGGGCAGCAGGGGCCCGCGCGACACGTATGGCTGACCTGCACCCGCATGCGGCTTCGGCCGGACGCTTAACCAGGTAAAATAGGTAAGCGTACCGGGACTGCTGCAGTAGGGGAAGAGTGGCGACCGACTCCGGCGCGCACGCTGACCGCGCACGCGATCAGCGCGTTCAGGTGCAGCCCGCTTTTTGACAGGAGCGAATCGTTTGTCCTATGACGCACGCTCAATCACGGTTCTTGAGGGCTTGGAAGCGGTCCGCAAGCGCCCCGGCATGTATATCGGCTCCACCGGCGAGCGCGGCCTGCACCACCTGGTCCAGGAAGTTGTCGACAACGCGGTCGACGAGGCGTTGGAGGGATTCTGCGACCAGATCGTAGTCACCTTGCTCGCCGACGGCGGCGTGAGCTGCCGTGACAACGGACGCGGTATTCCGGTAGACGACCATCCGGTCGAGCACCGCCCGGCGGTCGAGGTCGTGCTGACCACGCTGCACGCGGGTGGCAAGTTCGACAGGAAGTCGTACGCGGTCTCCGGCGGCTTGCACGGGGTGGGCGTCTCGGTCGTCAACGCGCTGGCAAGCAGGCTCGAGGTGGAAGTCCGCAAGGACGGCTACCTCTGGCGCCAGGCCTACGCGTTCGGCGATCCGCTCGGGCCGCTCGTGAAGGCCGAGCAGACCGACGAGACCGGCACGATCATCTCGTTCTGGCCGGACGAGGGCATCTTCGAGACGACCAACTGGAGCTTCGAGACGCTCTCGCGACGGCTGCAGGAGATGGCGTTCCTCAACCGGGGCCTCTCCATCAGCCTGGTCGATGAGCGGTCGCGCGAGAACGAGGACCAGCCGCGATTGGTGGAGTACCGCTATGACGGCGGGATCGCGGACTTCGTCAGGTACCTCAACAAGTCCAAGGACGCCGCGCACGAATCCGTCATCGACTTCGGCGAGGAGGCGCCCGGCATCTCCGCCGAGATCGCCATGCAGTGGAGCGGCTCCTATGCCGAGTCCGTTCACACCTTCGCGAACACCATCAATACGGCCGAGGGCGGTACCCACGAAGAGGGTTTCAGAGCGGCGCTCACGTCGATCGTGAACCGCTACGCTCGCGAGCAGAAGCTGGTCAGGGAGAAGGACGAGCCGCTCACCGGCGATGACGTCCGCGAGGGCCTGACCGCGATCATCCACGTCAAGCTCGCCGAGCCGCAGTTCGAGGGCCAGACCAAGACCAAGCTAGGCAACACCGAGGCCAAGTCGTTCGTGCAGAAGACGTGCAATGACCATTTGCGCGACTGGTTCGAGCGCAATCCGGGTGAAGCCAAGTCGATCGTGATCAAGGCCAGCCAGGCGGCCAGGGCGCGGATCGCGGCGCGGCAGGCGCGCGAGCTCACCCGCAAGGGCCTGTCCGGCGGCTCCGGCCTGCCAGGCAAGCTATCGGACTGCCAGTCGGGCGATCCGGCCCAGTGCGAGATCTATGTCGTCGAGGGTGACTCCGCAGGCGGCTCGGCCAAGGGCGGCCGCGACCCGATGTTCCAGGCGATCTTGCCGATCCGGGGCAAGATCCTGAACGTCGAGAAGGCGCGGATCGACCGGGTGCTCAAGAACACCGAGGTCCAGTCGATGATCACGGCGCTGGGCACGGGCATCCACGACGAGTTCGACCTCGGCAAGCTGCGATATTTCAAGATCATCTTGATGGCGGACGCCGATGTCGACGGCCAGCACATTACGACGCTGCTGCTGACGCTGCTCTTCAGGTTCATGAAGCCGCTGATCGAGGCGGGTCACGTCTACCTGGCCCAGCCGCCGCTCTACAAGATCAAGTGGGACGGCCGCGGCGCCGAGCCGAGCTACGCCTACTCCGATCGCGAGCGCGACTCGATCATCGACGCCGGCATCGCGGACGGCCGCAAGGACCCGCGGCCGCGCGACGGCATCCAGCGCTACAAGGGCCTCGGCGAGATGAACGCCAACGAGTTGTGGGACACCACGATGGACCCGGCGCGGCGAGTGCTGCGGCTGATCACGGTTGACGACGCGGCCCAGGCCGACGAACTGTTCAGCGTGCTGATGGGCGAGGACGTGGAGGCCAGGCGAGCCTTCATCCAGCGCAACGCCAAGGATGTCCGCTTCCTGGACATCTAGCCTGGGGTCCCCGCGAGCCGAAGGCGCGGCGCCGCCTGGACTGACGAGCCGGTTTTTGGCGAGGAGGGAAGGCGGCGCCTTAAAGCGCCGGAGGCGAGTGGGGTTTGTAGCACAGCGAACGGTGTTTGCAACAGGGAGATCTTTATGAGCGTGGATACGCCGGAAGCTCCGCCGGGCGGGCCGGACGGCCCGGGCGGCCGGATGGAGCCGGTCGACATCCAGGTCGAGATGCAGCGCAGCTACATCGACTATGCGATGTCGGTCATCGTCGGCCGGGCGCTGCCCGACGTCAGGGATGGCCTCAAGCCGGTGCACGTCCGGGTGCTGTACGCGATGTACGACGGCGGGTACCGCCCGGAGCGGGGTTACTCCAAGTGCTCCCGCGTCGTCGGCGACGTGATGGGCCAGTATCACCCGCACGGTGACTCGGCGATTTACGACGCGCTGGTCCGGCTCGCGCAGCGGTGGTCGATGCGGATGCCGCTGGTCGACGGGCAGGGCAACTTCGGCTCGCCTGGCAATGACCCGCCCGCCGCCATGCGGTACACCGAGTGCCGGCTCGCGCCGCTGGCCATGGAGATGATGCGGGACATCGACAAGGATACGGTCGATTTCCGCCCGAACTATGACGGCAGGTCGGCTGAGCCGGTCGTGCTGCCGGCCCGGTTCCCGAACCTGCTGGTGAATGGCTCTGAGGGCATCGCGGTCGGCATGGCCACGAAGATCCCGCCGCACAACCTGCGTGAGATTACCGAGGGTGTCCACTGGTACCTGGAGAACTTCGACGCCAGCGACGAGGACTTGCTCGAAGCCCTGATCGAGCGGATCAAGGGACCAGACTTCCCGACCTACGGGCAGATCGTCGGACGGCGCGGCATCCTCGACGCCTACCGCACCGGGCGCGGCTCGATCACCATGCGGGCCGTGGTGAACGTCGAGGAGGACCGCCGGGGCCGTCCCTGCCTGGTCGTGACCGAGCTGCCCTATCAGGTCAACCCGGAGAACCTCGCGGTCAAGATCGACGAACTGGCCAAGGACGGCCGGGTCGGCGGAATCTCAGCGGTCAACGACGAGAGCAGCGGCCGGACCGGCCAGCGCCTGGTGATCGTGCTCAAGCGGGACGCCGTGGCCAAGGTCGTCCTCAACAACCTGTATAAGCACACCCAGCTTCAGGACACGTTCGGCGCGAACATGCTCGCGCTGGTCGACGGGGTGCCGCGAACGCTGCGCCTGGACCAGTTCATCCGGTACTGGGTCGCGCACCAGATCGAGGTCATCGTCAGGCGCACCAGGTACCTGCTGCGCAAGGCTCAGGAACGCGCCCATATCCTGCGCGCGCTCCTGGCGGCCATCGACCAGATCGACGCCGTGATCGCGCTGATCAGGGCCAGCCCGTCGGCGAGTGCCGCGCAGCAGGGCCTGATGGAGCTCCTCGGAATCGACGAGATCCAGTCCCGCGCGATCCTCGACATGCAGCTGCGCAGGCTGGCCGCGCTCGAGCGGCAGCAGCTCACCGACGAATACGACGAGCTGATGGGGCATATCGCCGACTACGAGGCGATCCTGGCCTCACCGGAGCGGCAGCGGCAGATCATCGGCACCGAGCTGACCGAGATCACGGCCAAGTACGGCGACGCCCGGCGCACCGAGATTGTCGCCTACGACGGCGAGGTCTCGATGGAAGACCTCATCGTCGAGGAAGACGTGGTCGTCACGATCACCGGCGGCGGATACGCGAAGCGCACCAAGACCGGCCTGTACCGGGCGCAGCGGCGCGGCGGGAAGGGCGTGCGCGGCGCGCAACTGCGCACCGACGACATAGTCGAGCACTTCTTCGTGACCTCGACGCACCATTGGATCCTGTTCTTCACGAACAAGGGCCGGGTGTACCGGGCGAAGGCCTACGAGCTGCCCGATGCCGCGCGCGACGCCCGCGGCCAGCATGTGGCGAACCTGCTAGCGTTCCAGCCCGATGAGCAGATCGCCGAGGTGCTCGCGCTGCCCAATTATGAGGTGGCGCCTTACCTTGTGATCGCGACCGCTGGCGGACTCGTGAAGAAGTCGCGGCTGAGCGAATACGACTCGACCCGGGCGGGCGGGATCATCGCGATCAACCTGCGCGAGGACGATGAGGTGATCGGCGCCCGGCTGGTCTCTCCCGAGCAGGATCTGCTGCTGGTGAGCCGGCGCGCGCAGTCCATTAGGTTCCGCGCCGACGATGACGCCCTCAGGCCGATGGGCCGGGCTACGTCCGGCGTGATCGGCATGCGGTTCAGCAATGGGGACCAGTTGCTTGGCATGCACGTGGTCGAGCCGGGTACCGACGCGGATGTCCTGGTGGCGACCGGCGGCGGCTATGCCAAGCGCACGCCCGCCTCCGCCTACCCGGTCCAGGGCCGAGGCGGCCTGGGGGTCGTGACGGCGCGGATTGTCGAGGCTCGCGGCGAGCTGATCGGCGCCCTGATGGTCGGGCCCGAGGACGAGGTGTACGCCATTACCTCGGCGGGCGGCGTGATCCGGACGTCGGCGTTGGAGATTAAGCAGTCTGGGCGCCAGACCATGGGCGTCCGGCTCGTGAACCTGACCGCTGGCCAGACCCTCGTGGCGATCGCGCGCAACGAGGAAGTGGCGAAGTCTGATGAGGTCGGCGTGGACGAGGCCGATGTGGATGACGTCAGCGTGGATGAGGTCGGGCTGGCTGATGCCTCGGCGGATGACGCGCCGCAGGGTAGCGCCGGGGTGCCTGATGATGAGGCCGATGCCGCTGAGGCCGATGCCGATGATGACGGTGAGGCTGATGCCGATGATGACGGTGAGGCTGATGCGGATGACTGAGCGATGACAGATGGGGGATAACGAGGTCTGTCAGCAATTTCGCTGGAGTTCCTGATCGGCTGTGCTCGCCGATCAGGCCGGGGAGGGAACTAGGCAAGTCCGTGCTGACGCGCGTCGCCAGGCAGCTTGCTGACCTGCGCTTTGGCTGGATTTTGATCGCGCGATGGCAGGTCCTGCCGACGTGAGCAACTATTTTGGGTGCTGCGGCGTCTTGAGTGGTGTCTCCAACGTGACGATACGGCTATCTCCGGCGCGAGCACTGTCGGCGACGGATAATGTCGAGATAGCACTTAGGCGGGAGGACGGGTGGACGACAAGGTGGAACCAGTGGCGGCGGCAGCCGCTGCGGCAGGCAGCCTTGCTGCTCAGCCGGACACTGTCGTCCGGAAGAAGGCCGAGCCAAAGGCAGAGGGCAACGGGAAGAGGGCCGAGGCTAACGGTCGCAAGGACTCCACTAGCGGGCTGACAAAGCCAGCGCCGTCCTCGGCGGCAAAGGAGCCTTCCTCGTCCGCCAGGACTAGCTCACCGGCGAGCAAGCAGCCGGCTGAAGCGGCATCCGGATCGGGTCCAGCTGGCTCCGGGGTAACTCCGCCTTCTGGCGGGGCGGGGCGCCTGTCCTCGATGACTGAGACGATGCCGAAGTGGCCGTCGCCACGCGCGACTCAACCGGGCGGCCCAGCCTCCGACGGCAGTGCGCCGGCGGACAGCGCGGGCTCATCGTCCGCCCCGGCTGAGGGGTCCGGTCCGGCCGCTCCTGGCGTGCCGAAGATTTCTGGCGTCACGTCGGCGGCCACGGACAAGACGGTCGCGATGCCAACCCCCAAGCTCGGTGACGTCGGCCGGGCCGAGGCGGCATCGGCACGGGACACGGCGGCTGGCGCCCGCGAGAGCGGTGAGTCCGAGACGGTAGTGCCGTCGAAGAGCGACTCCGACGCGGCCCGGGCCAGCGCGGCCGCACTCGCGGCCGCCGCGCTTGGCGAGCAGCAGAGCCCGAGCCACTCGCCGTCTGGGTACTCGCCGCCCAGCTATTCGTCCCCTGGGTACGCCGACTACACCCCTGCGGGCTACACCTCGAAAGAGCCCGGCTGGACGAGTCCGACGTCCAAGGACGCGCCCTCAGCGAGTTCGCCGCCGGGTGACTCCTCCGCTGGCTCGTCGCCTGGCTTCAGCAGCACCCGCTCGGCGTCGTCCGGCTACTCGCCAACGTCGGGTTACTCGCCGACTTCGGGCTATCCGCCGAGTCCAGCAGCCGATACGCCAAGCTCATCAAGGGACTACGCCTCCCCGAGTCCGGCGGTGTCTAGCTCGGCGCCGCCGGCGGCGCCGGCGGCCTCCTCCGGCTATTCGGCAACTGGCTCCAGCTGGCAGAACTCGATCTGGGCCACACCGGAGTCAGGATCTCCGAGTTCCGGCTACTCGCCGTCCGCGTCAGCGTCGCCCACGGGTTCGGCGCCCCCGCCCTCGGGTTCGTCGTCTTCGAGTTCGTCGTCGTCCGGCACGGTGCTCGGCAGTGCAACGCTCGGTGCCGCCGCCGCTGGCATCGCTGCCGCCGCGCAGGCTCCCGGCCGCGTCGTCGCCAGCAAGGCGCAGTCCGCCCTCGACTCACCGCGCGCCGACGAGCTCAAGACCAAGATCAAGGCACCGTTCGGCACCGGAACGAAGAAGCGGAAGCCAAACCGGAATGGCGGTGCCGCCAACGCTGTCGGCCTCGGTGCAGCCGCGACGGTCAAGACCACGTCGAAGCCAAGTACTTCGCGAAGCTCGGCGACTATGCCAGGGAGCCAAGGCTCACGGCAAGACAGCGCCGAGTCTCGCCGCGACGCTCAGCTCGTCCTGTCCAGGATCGAGCCGTGGTCGGTCATGAAGTTCAGCTTCATGGTCTCGCTGGCTGGCTGGATCATCATGTTCGTAGCCGTGGCGCTGCTCTACTACGCGCTCAGGGCGTTCGGAGTCTTCCACTTCGTCGAGCAGTCGGTCAGCACGCTCAACTCGACCAAGGGGAGCCCTGGCCAGAACGGCTCATCGTTCTTCTCCGCGGGCACGATTCTCGGCTACACGATGCTCGTCGGCGCCGTCAACGTCGTCTTGCTCACAGCGCTCACGACAGTCGGGGCGGTCATCTACAACGTGGTGACGCATTTCTCCGGCGGCATCGAAGTGACGCTGCGGGAGGCCGACTGAACTCACAAACCGACTTCGCGCTAAGCGGCTCGGTGCGGTAATCTATCTCGGCACGCCCAGTTAGATCTTGGTGTAACTGCTCGCAATTTCAGGGGGTCTAGGCCCTCGTGCGAGTCGGTCTTGCGGTTCGCGGATCACGTTCCCGCAGGTCGACTGGGTGAAAGTGGGGCCTGTAGCTCAGCTCGGTTAGAGCGCTTCCCTGATAAGGAAGAGGTCCGAGGTTCAAGTCCTCGCAGGCCCACCATCCCCCTCCTACCAGCCAGAACTTCCCGGCGCTCAGTTTGCTGTGCCTCCGGAACCCCCGCGTGAGGCCGGGCGCTCGGCGCGTGGCGTGCGGGGCACAGGCCCGTCGGCCGGGCAGAGCCACGGCACCAGGTGCAGCCGCCCTCGGCAGGCCCGTCAATGTCCCAAAGATGGCGCTCCCGCGCCATCGATGTCCCAAAGATGGGCCTGCCGCCCACCCGGCTGAGCGAAAACTGGATCAGCCGTTGCTGTCAGGAGTAGCGCTCGGCGAGGGTCAGTTCGACCCCGGACTTCTTGACGTAGGGTCCGACTGCAGTGCAGGCCGTGGCCGACGAACAGGACACCCCAAGCAGAGGGCTGGCCCCGGCATCGGAAGGGTTCGGGGCGTCCTGGAGCGCCCACTTCGTGCCATTCCACCGCTCAGCGAGGGCGGCCTCGCCGTAGCTCCCGACTGCGGTGCAGGCCTTGGCAGACGGACAGGACACCCCAGCAAGCTCACTATTCTGGCTGCCTGAAGGCTTCGGGGTGGACTGGACCAACCACTTCGCGCCGTTCCAGCGCTCCGCGAGCGTCAGACTGCCGTTTGCCGAGCCGTAGGCCCCGACTGCGGTGCAGGCCTTGGCGGACGGACAGGACACCCCGGCTAGCCAAGACTCGTTTCCGCTCGGAGGTTTCGGGGCGGCCTGGATCGCCCACTTCGCGCCGTTCCAGTGCTCGGCGAGGGTGTCGGACTTGTCGTCAGAAATGTCGCTGTCTCCGACTGCGGTGCAGGAAGTGGCCGATGAACAGGACACCCCAACCAGCTCGCTGAAATCGGTGCCGGTGACGGGGTTCAGGGTGACCTGCACTGCCCACTTCCTGCCGTCCCAGCGCTCAGCGAGGGTGTTATTGCCGTTGCTCCCGACTGCGGTGCAGGCCTTCGCCGACGAGCAGGACACCCCCTCCAGGTCGCCGTTCTTAATGCGGGGCATGGGCTGGACCGCCCACTTCCTGCCATTCCAGCGCTCAGCGAGCGTCCCCTCGCGGTCATACCCGACAGCGGTGCAGGCCCTGGCCGACGAGCAGGACACCGCCTCCAGGTCGCCGTTCTTCACTCGGGGCACGGGCTGGACCGCCCACTTCGTGCCGTTCCAGTGCTCGGTTATCGTCCCTTCGGGGCGGGACAAGGGGGCAATAGAGCCGACTGCCGTGCAACTTTTGGCTGAAGGACAGGACACCCCGAACAGGATGCTGCCCTGACGGCCGCCGGGACTCGGGGTGGACTGGACCACCCAGGACGGACCTGCCGCGGCCGCCGCGATACCCGGGGTAGCTATCCCGCCGACAAGCGCAACCACAGCAGCAACGGCCAGGTGCTTACCGAACCTCACTAACGAACCCACCTCTCACCTGCCCACAAACCGCCGGGACCTCCCAGCGTAGAGCCCGCGACACCAGGACGCACTAGTTCACTTCTTGCCTCATTTATCACGCACAACTCACTGCCGGAACCCGTGCCTGCGTGCCCGATCGGACGGTCAGACACGGGTACTCGCGGTCACTCGCGAGACCGACGCAGAGCCGGTGACCCGCGTGTTGGCTGATCCGGTGGGGCGCAGCCGCAGCTTTCCGAGCTGGCAGTTCGTGGAGTTGCGCCCTGGTCCTAGAGGTGGCCCTACATTGGCCCTAGGGCAGCGATGACATTGCGGGGCAAGCTAGGTGAATGATTTAAGTGGCCGGGCATCGCGGTCAGCACGGGGGCGAAGGCGCGGACCGGGTCGTGCCGGCAGGACGATAGCGTGGCGCGGCGGCCGAGCTCGGGGACGGCCGGGCCGTTCTCGCCGGGCATCATGATCGCGGCGGAGAGGCAGGAGCCGAAGAACAGCTCGTTCTCGCTGCGCGGCAGGTTGTTCTTGCAGTGCCCCCAGGACGCTTCGGGGGCCGGCGCAGTCGCTGGTGCCGCGCGCCGGGGGCCGGGGGCCGGGGGCCGGGAGAACGATTCCAGGTCCGTCCGGTCCGCCGCCAGCGACGTGCTGGCGTCCTTGAAATTTGCCGGGGATGCTGGCCCCGGGCAGGTCATCGCAGGCCGCTTGCAGTGCCGGCGAGGGCAGCCCGCCCGGAGGGTCCTTGCCGAGGGCGTCAGCGACGAGACCGGGGGTCCGCTCGGTCTGCCCGGCAGGTCAGCAGGTGCGGGCCGCTCTTCCAGCCCGCGAGCACGCCGAGCCGCCGCTGCTCAGGCTCGGGCAGGCTGGTCAGCGCCTGATGGACGCGGGTCAGGCGGGCGGGCCGCCCGCCGGCCTGGGCCAGGCACATGCCCGCCAGCAGGGTACGGACCCTCAGCTGTCGGGGCCGCGCCCGGCAGGGAGCATTACCCCGGTCCGCTGCGCGATGCCGGGAGGCGCCGATGATTTCCTCCAGTTCCGCCAGCGTGATCATGGCTGCCGGGGTGCTCCCAGGAGCCGGACCGCCTCGGCCTCGCCGGCCAGTCCGGGCCCGGCGACGAGATCACCCAGGCGCTGGGAGCAGCTGATCCCGGCGGCCGTCATGAACGTGGCCAGCCCGAGCAGGCCCGCGCAGCCGGCCAGCCAGGTCGCGCGCAGCCTGCTGGTGCCCGGCCGGGGCAGCCCGGCGCCGCCGCCTGGCGCGGCGATCAGCGGGTTCGTGATATTCCTGCGGCCCGGGTCGGTGCCTCCGCAGATCAGCGCCTCCCCGGCGAACCGGGCAGCCGCCAGCAGCCGGTCGTGATACCGGGCCAGCACCGGCACGTTCCTCGGCCTGCTGCCGCCGCGGACGGCCGCCGTCCCGACCGCCAGGCCCACCGCCTACGCCCGCGACGTCATCACCAGTTGCGCCGAAACCGGCCGCACCGTAGCCGTCGTCAGCAACAACCCAGAACTGGCCGTCCGCGCCTACCTCGAACGCAACGGCCTGCACGACCGCGTCGCCGTCATCTCAGCGAGAACAAGCCCGGACCCCGCGCTGCTCAAGCCCGACTCAGTCAGCGACGTCCAGGCCGGACACACCGCCGCCATCCCTGCCATCGGCTACGCCAACAAGCCCGGCAAGCACGACAGACTCACCGCAGCAGGCGCAGCCGCCATCATCACCAGCCTCGCCGACCTTGTGCTACCCCTCCGAGCAAGGTCACTGCCGAATTAAGCCGCACTCGATCAAGGCGGAGCCGCTGCGCAGTGCTGGTCCGGCGCTCCCCGCACCGGGCTCTGCCTCTTCGATGCCCGCCCGGCGCGCCGCGCCGTCCCATGACCTACGGATGCACACAACCAATAGGTCTTGCGGATGTCCGATCTGGGTAGCCGCCCGCCGCGGGGACCGACAAATACCCAGTCGCGTTAGCGACTGCTACGCTCACCGCCGCAGCATAGGTAATTGCGCTAGCGTCGCAGCTTAGGTAATAGAGAACAATCTTTACTCGGCTATGCAAAGCGGATATGCCAGTATGTCATATACCCGAATCTCGCCATCCTTAACACGGGCAACTTGTTCGTCGGAGACGTATGTTATCTTATAAACGGCTTCAATCTGACGCGGCCTGCCAGCATACCCTCCCGCCCTTGTCAACTTCTCGATTGGGTGGCTAGAATTAGCATGGCCGAATTCATCCGGACATGCTTGAACGCTAAAATAATTGCGCTCGTAGTCTTGCACGCCGGTCGAGAGAAAATCTACAACTAGTCTCAAAGCTGAAATCCCTGACACATTCCGTCCAGAGTTCGGCGGTTTAAAGTCGCTCAGATCTTCGATCAAGAAGACGAAGGCGCCGCGCCAGTCGAAGAAACGCGGACCATTTCCCGGCTCGATTGGATCACTAACCCAGACGGTCACAACTTCGGGAACCGTAATGCTTTGCGTCCGAAATTTCTCCCTGAACTTATCCCCGAGGGGCATCGTGACTGGAGTAGCAAACATATCTTCGGCGACGTACCATCCTCCAATATCATGCGAGTGCCAAAAATCATCACCACTTTCTGGTCTGTAGGCGCGTAGTTGCCCGCTTGACCTAAGCCTGTCCACCACCTCTCTCAGCACTTGAAATTCGTTGCCGCCTCGATTTCCCTTCTTGGTTACTTTACGACTCCCGCCAAAGCCTTTGATCGTCATATTAAGAGCGTTTTCCACCGTAATATCCTCGTCAACCGACAGGCCGGCTTGACGAGCTAGAACGCTAAGAAGCCTGTGATTGATTACCCGATAATCTCGAAGGGGTTCCATTATCCGACACTCCCATTCACGATCCCGTTCAGTTCGATAGGCGCCCAAGGAACGACCAGATGGCGCGGACAGTCTGCCCGTGTCCGATCGGACCGATCAGTGGTAGTTTCTCAGGAACTCACGCCACTACCCGCACGCCCCGACCTGGCCGCGGCATCGGGGGATCTGAAGCATCCGATCGTTTCTCTCACACTCGCCTCACAGACGGGGGAGATGATGACGGACCCAAACTTACGCACTGGACACCGCACGAACCCTGACCTGCAGGTATGGACTCTGCCGGACTGGCCAGGCACCCCACACTGATCTATGGATCAGATAGCCAGTGTTCGACCTATAAACAGGGTGCCGCCGGCGCGTCTCCGGCTCCGGGGATGACGACCTAGCGGTACCAGTTGAGCTGGTTGGTGGCTGATGTAGGTCTGATCATCCCGTTTACCATCAACCAGGGCGAGGCCTGGACCGCTCCCTGACTGGTGGTCGACGGCGGACGGGATGATCAGGGGCGCAGGCGTGCGCGATGCGCCGAATTGGGCCCGGTCACGAACGCAGGACCGCTGAACTAAGGCTGGCCCTAATCTGGCCCTAGTGCGCCCGTGGCAGCAGGGGTAAATGCAGGGCAGTCGCTAGTGCTAGCGGCCGCGACCCGCAGACTGCCATGTCACCGGCACTGGCCAGGCAGAACTTGAGGAGCCGCGCACCAAGGGAGATCAGGAAGCAGCTCTCGCCGCGATCCGAAAGGTCGCCCCGGACATTGCCGCTGACTGGCCGGCCTACAGGGACCTCGACGCCACGCTCGTCGGGATAGAGCAACGTCGTGGCAACGTCTCCGAGGTCTGGGCTTGGCTCGGAAGCTGTGACCTCGCGCAAGGTTATGCCTGCCGCTTGTTCGGGTGAGGTTCAGTCCGCTAGCTCGGATCGCCACGCGGCTGGGGAAGGAGATCGAATGCTTACTCATGGTAATGTCGGCCGCAGACTTGGTCGTGAAACAGGTGTGAGACCCAACCAGCGGGGGTGCCGGATGGCCGATCTCCCACCGCCCCCAGAGGGAATGGTGCTGACCCACTTCATCGTCTCGGACGATGTCGAGCGCTCTCGGCGCTTCTATACCGAAGTACTCGGCGGCAGGGTGGACTTCCCCGGAGATCCTGTCAATGTCGCGCTGGCCAACAGTTGGATCGTCATCAATAGCGGCGGAGGCCCGACTGACGACAAGCCTACGGTCATCCTGGAGACACCGCGTGATCCTGACCGGGTCAGCAGCTTCCTTAATATCCGGGTTAAAGACATTGAGGCTGTGTACGCCGAATGGAGCGCCAGGGGTGCTCAATTCCTGACACCGCCGAAACAGCACCAGTACGAGAAGCGTTGCTACATTCGCGATCCCGACGGTCATCTGATCGAAGTGGGGCAAACCACGGACCCAGAGGGGGACTGGTCGCCCGCTCACTGGCCGTCGAGTACGCCCGCCGGGGAGTCCGACTGAATGCCGACCGCGTGTTCCGCCGCCGGCTCGGCATGAACGGAGGCCAAGACGCGGCTACCGGAGTCCACCGCACGTCGTTACGGCAAGGTTTTCGATGAGATCGCGGCTGAGTACGATCGCCGCCGGCCGGCCTATCCAGACGAACTCGTCGACCAGGCTTGCCAGATCGCGGGGATCGGCAGCGGCGATCTCGTGCTTGAGGCCGGGTGCGGCAGCGGTCAGTTGACGCGCGCTCTCCTCGCTCGGGGCCTGCACGTCACAGCGCTCGAACCCGGCCCGAGCCTTCTGGCGCTGGCCAGGCGAAACCTTGACGGCGCCGGGGCGGTGGAGTTCGTCAACGCTCGGTTTGAGGAGGCGTCGCTTCCCCGCGAGCGATTCCAGGCCGTCTTCTCCGCATCCGCGTTTCACTGGATCGACCCTCAGGTGAGCTGGCAGAAGGCCGCTGACCTGCTCGTCCCCGGCGGGACGCTCGCCCTCGTGCAGTATTTCGGACTTGAGGAACCGCGCAGCAAGCAAGATCAGGAGGCGGCACTCACCGCGATGCGGAGAGTTGCCCCGGACATTGCCGCTGACTGGCCGGCCTACAGGGATCTCGATGGCACGCTCGCCGGGACGGAGCAACGGCGGGGCAACGTATCCGAGGTATGGGCCTGGCTCGGCAGCTACGACATCGGGCAAGACTATGCCGGCCGCTTGTTCGGCGATGTCCAGGTGGCCGTCATGCCAAAGCTCGTCGAGCATACTCCGGACGAACTCATTGCTATCGTCCGCACGATGTCGTATTACGCCCGGCTTTCACCGGGCCAGCGCCAAGCCCTTGCCCGTGAATACGAGGCCATTTATGAGCGGCTCGGGCGGCCGATTCGCGCCAGCATCGTGGCGGTTCTCGTCACTGCGCGCCGCGCTTACTAGCCGGTCACCTTGACGAGGAACAGCCATGCGCTAACCACGCCGCCAAGCAAGCTCGCCTCCGGGCACCCGGAAACCCTCCACGATCATGACGACGACCCTCCCGCGTGCACCCGCCGACCCTGGCGCCAGGTACCCGAACGCGGGCCTGACGGTTCGTGATGCCCAGACTGGCCGCATCATTTGTAACGTATGCACCATCTACATCACGGGTCACCGGGGGCTGTGACCTGCCCGCGCACCGCTGTGCCGTTGGTGCTGCGCAAACGACACCAACGGCACAGCGGTGCGGGTAGCAGGGTGCGAGCACCTGGTCACTGCGCTGGAGAGGCATCTATGCAACTATGTGTGTCCTGCGCGGCGATGACTCTCGCGGCGTCATGGACGGGGCGACCCGAAGATTCGGGCGTGAGCGGATCGCGGGCTGGGGTCCGCACGGGAGGGATCTAGTGACCCAGGTCAGCTCAGGACCCGCCATTTTGGTGGAAGGTCTGACAAAGTCCTTCGGCGATGTGCACGCGCTGCGCGGCATTGACCTGGTGGTGCCGCGCGGCACGGTGCTCGGCGTACTCGGGCCGAATGGCGCTGGCAAGACAACTGCCGTGCGCATCCTGACGACCTTGCTACGGCCGGACAAGGGGCGCGCGCTAGTGGAGGGCCGCGACGTGGTGCGGCAGGCCGCGGCGGTCCGTCGCGCCATAGGCCTGTCCGGGCAGTCGGCCGCGATCCAGGAGGAGCTCACTGGCCGGGAGAACCTGGAGATCGTCGGGCGGCTCCACCACCTGAGCTGGCCGCGAGCCCGCAGCCGTGCCGTCGAGCTGCTTGAGCAGTTCGATCTGGTCGATGCCGCTGACCGGCCGGCCAAGAACTTCTCCGGCGGCATGCAGCGCCGCCTGGACCTGGCTGCCAGCCTGGTCGGCGAGCCGCAGGTCCTGTTCCTCGATGAGCCGACGACCGGCCTGGACCCGCGGTCGAGGCTGGGAATGTGGGACATCATCCGGTCGCTGGTGGCCGGCGGCACGACAACTCTGCTGACGACTCAGTACCTCGATGAGGCGGACGAACTGGCCGACGAGATCGTGGTCATCGACCATGGCCTGGTGATCGCCGCGGGCACGGCCGAGGAGCTCAAGAGCCGGGTGGGCGGGGACGTGCTGGAGTTCACCGTGCCTGACCGATCCCGGATCAGCGACGCCGTCTCGGCGATCGCGCGCATCGGTGAAGGCGACCCGCACGCGGATAAGGAGACAGGCGTGGTCAGCGTCGGCGCCGGGGGCCGCTGGCTCGGACGCGCTCATCAACGCGGTGCGCGGGCTGGACGCGGCGGGCGTGCGGACCCAGGGCCTCGCGTTGCGGCGGCCGTCACTTGATGACGTATTCCTGGTGCTGACCGGGCACGCCGCCGAAGAGGAAGAAGAACAAAAACAAGACAAGCGCCGCGGGCGCCGGAAGGGTCAGCGGGGCAACGAGGGGACGGGGATGTCATGACCACCGCGACCGCGGCGGCTACCCCGCTGCCAGATGATCCCGGCCTGCTCGTACCGGCCCGCTGGGCAGTGAGCGACACCCTCACCATCACCAGGCGCAACCTGCTCGTCTGGATGCGCGTGCCCGCTTACCTGGTCTTCACGGTGATTCAGCCGGTGATGTTCGTCCTGCTGTTCCGCTATGTCTTCGGCGGCGCGATCAAGGTGCCGGGCAACGTCGCGTATGTGGATTTCCTGATGCCGGGGATCTTGGCGCAGACCGCCGCGTTCGCGACCTTCGGCACGGCCATCGCGCTAGCGCAGGAACTCAAGAAGGGCGTCATCGACCGGCTGCGCTCCATGCCGATGGCGCGATCGGCTGTGCTCGCAGGCCGGCTGGTCGCCGACACCGGGCGGATGCTGGTGACCATCCTGATCGTCGTCGGCGTCGGATACGCGGTCGGATTCAACTTCATGAACGGCGCGATCCCCGCCATTTTGATGATCGTGCTGGCCACCGTATTCGGGCTGGCGATCTGCGTCATCTCAGCCTTCACCGGGCTGGCCATCGGGGATGAGGAATCGGTGCAAGCGTTCGGCCTGATCTGGCTGTTCCCGCTGACCTTCCTGAGTTCGGCGTTCGTGCCGATCTCCTCCATGCCGGGCTGGCTGCAGGCATTTGCCAACAACCAGCCGGTCACCTACGTGATTGACACAATGCGGGCACTGGCACTCGGCGGTCCGATCGAGGCGAGCCTGTGGAAAAGCATCGCCTGGCTCGCCGGGATCTTCATCGTCTTCGGGCCGCTCGCCGTCCGCGCCTACAAACGATCCGGCTGAGTGCCGAATGGCCGGTGACAGGCTGGATCGGATACTCGCAGCCATGACAGGCGCGGGAGACGGCTGGTCGTCTACCCGGCTATGCGGAGCTTGTCCCGGGATCGTGGGCGTCAGCGGGGCCGGAGTCATGCTCATGTCAGGTGACATACCGCGCGGGTCGCTGTGCACCACCGACCGGGTGAGTCACTTGATCGAAGATCTCCAGTACACCCTCGGTGAGGGTCCCTGCGTCGACGCGTATCGTAAGGACGAGGTCGTGATCGAGCCCAACCTGAACGCTCCGGCGGCCCGCCGATGGCCTGCGTTCAGCCCGCCGGCGTTGCACGCGGGAGTTCGGGCTGTTTTCGGATTCCCGTTGCGGGTCGGCGCGGTGCGCCTCGGGGCGCTGAATTTGTACCGGGACGAGCCGGGTCCGCTCACCGGCGATCAGCACGCGGATGCCCTGGTGGTGGCGCAGGTCGTCGCCCGCTGGGTGCTTGAAGTCCAGGCTGGAGCGCCGCCCGACACGGTTGCCGCGGAACTGGAGGTTGGTGCCGACTTCCACTTCGCAGTGCACAACGCGGCTGGCATTGTCTCGGTTCAGCAGGATGTCAGCGTGGCAGAAGCCTTGATCCGGCTGCGGGCGTACACCTTCAGCACCGACCGCTTGCTGGCCGACGTGGCCCGCGACGTCATTGCCCGCAGGCTCCGGCTCGACTCCCTGGAGGGTGAGTGAGCATGACCAGGGAAGCAGACGTTGTCCATTCACTGGTCGAGATGGCCGACACGCTGGTTGATGACTATGACGTCATTGACATGCTGACGGGGCTCGCGACTCGCTGCGTGAGCCTGTTCGGGGTCGCCGCGGCCGGCGTGATGCTGGCCTCCCCCGGAGGCTCCCTCGGACTGGTGGCATCCTCGTGTGAGACGATGCGGCTGCTTGAGCTCTTCGAACTGCAATCCGCGGAAGGGCCGTGCATGGACGCCTTCCGCACAGGTGAGCCGGTTCTCGAGGTGAACCTGCTCCCTGGGGCAGACCCGTGGCCTTCGTTCTCCGGCGCCGCCAGCGAAGCGGGCTACAGTTCAGCCCTCGCACTGCCCCTGCGGCTCAGGGACGTGACTCTCGGCGCGCTGAACCTGCTGCGGGCCACAAGCGAGCCGATGGTCGAGGCTGACATTGTCGTAGCCAGGGCGTTCGCCGATCTGGCGGCGCTCAGCATAAGCCAGCATCGCGCCAGTACCGAGGCCCAGCGCCTGAATGAGCAGCTCACAGCCGCACTGACCAGCCGCGTCGTGATCGAGCAGGCGAAGGGCGTCATCTCCGAGCGCGCAGGCGTCGACTTGGCCGAGGCCTTCTCAAGGCTGCGCGCTTATGCCCGTAGAGGTAACTATCGCCTCACCGAGATCGCCAGGGCCGCTGTTGACGGGAGCCTCGACCCCGTCGCCTGGGCTAAGGACGACGATTGCGCCCCTTAGCCAGGAAAAAACGCATCCAGCGGAATGGCGCCAGGACCCGATGCCAAAACGGCCGAGGCCCTGATACAGAGTGCTGTGGCCGGTAGGACGACTGACGTGCGCGGTCGGCAGGCGGTGACTGGCTGCCTTTAACGAACATAACGCCCATACCGGGGGTCCCCTCGCCCACGCGGCGCTAGCCGGGATCCCCCGACCCGGCCGCGCGCTGCAACCGTGAAATGCGCTGATCTGGCGGGTCCGCCGAGGTCTGGAGCGGATGAGAGTCAGCTAAATGCGCAGACCCGATCAATGGCCTGCGCAACCTGACGTAACTTTCCTGAGTATATCAATTTACGCTTCATGTTCAGCTAGCTGCTCGGGCGTGAGCGCGCTCAGCACATCGAAATAGTTGCCATCTGGGTCCGTCATGACCACCCAGTTCACCTCGCCCTGGCCAAGATCGGCGCGGCGCGCGCCCAGGGCTTCAAGGCGGGCTACCTCGGCCGCTTGATCCTGCGGGCGCAGATCCAGGTGCAGGCGGTTCTTGCCGGAGCTTGCGTCTGGTACCCGCAGGAACAGCAGATCGGGCGCGACCCCGTCTTCCTTGCTGCCAGCCGGCGGCTCGAGCACGATCTCCTTGTCCGTCTCGTGGGTGCGACGCCAGCCGAGCGCGGCTTGCCAGAAATCAGCGAGCCGTGCCGGGTCAGCGGAGTCCACGCACATGCACTGGATGCGAATATTCATAGTCACGACTGTGGAAGCTGGCGTGCGCCGCTGTCCACCGGTTTTCGCCGAGACTCACGAGCCAGGCACGTGGTATCGCAGCAGCAGCAGTTCCAGGAAGTGCGCGGCGAGTTGGCATCCGGCGAGCGCGACCGGGGTCGCGGACCAGACCGCGATCCGGCTTTTCCTGGCCAGCAGGCCAAGGGCGACGATGACGGCTCCGGTGATCCAGAAGACGAGGTGGTTAGCCGACAGCGCGCTGGCGGCGCGGGCGAGGCAATCCGGCGTGGCGGTAAAGATCATCGTGCAGACATCGCGGGGGCTGCTGACCGTCTGCAGCGCGGACGGGACTATGGGCCAGGCTTGCCAGGTAAACAGGCCGGCGGCTATGCCCGCCAAATGCCACCACGGAACCGGTTCAGCCTTTGACGCCCGCACCTGGAGCCATTGCGCGCAGCCGAACCCGATCGCGACCGCCGCCGGAATGATCAGGACCGTCGCGGCTACTGCCATGGACATCGAGTTGACGACGATGCCCGCGATGAGCTCGAGGACAAGAGCGCCGAAGACCACGACCCAGCCGGTGACACCGCCCTGCCAGGGCTGTGCAAGAAAGCGCCGTCGCACCTGCGTTGTCCGCACTGACCGCTGCACGGTGATCCCCTCGATGCCGCCAAGGATACTTCCGCCGATATCGCCCGCAGCCCAGAGCTTACATTCGGTTGTGAACCCGCCGCGCGGGTGTCGAGCCGTGCCCTCTCCTCATTCCTCGCCGGAGAAGCGCTCCCAGGCGGACTGGCGCGTGATCCCCAGTGCGGCACCGATTCTCGTCCAGGTAATTGCGCGCTCGCGCGCCTTGCGCACCCAGATTCCGAGTTGCTTCTCGACCTGGGCGCCAGCGGCGGCGAACCGCGGCAGCGTGGCGAGCAGGTCTTCGTCGGAGAGTTGCTCTTCCCAGTTCGCGAGCTTGGGCATGACGTCTGGCTTGGTCTCGATTAGCTCAGCGGCCAGGGCGACGCAGGCATTACAGATGTAGACACCGGGCCCGGCGACCATCGTCTGCACGTCCAAGGTCGGTTTCTGGCAGAACGAGCAGATGATCGAGGTGCGGGCTTCATCGCCCGCCGTCTGGCTGGCAGATGTCATCGGGTCCCCTGAAGTCGCCGTAACGTCAGGTGAGCCCTGACGACTTGTCAGGCCCTACCTTACATTCGTCAGGTTCGGCCTGACAAGTGACTCAGCGGCTCCGGCCCGCCATAGGGTCATAGACCTGCTGGTGCCGCCCCGCGTCCGGCCACGTGATCGTGCGCTCCCGCCTGATGTCACGAGTAAACGCGACCCACCAGGTGAGTACCGCGCCAACCCGGTTACGGAATCCGGTAAGAAAGGCGATGTGGATGAACAGCCAGAAGATCCAGCCGGGTAGGCCGCTGAGCCGGAGCCAGCGCCCGCCGGAAACGATTGCGTTGCCGCGCGAGATGTAGGCAGCCGAGCCGAGATCGTGATACTTGAACGGCGCGCCCTTACCGGGCTCGCCGGGTCCCTCAGATTCACCGGTAATCTCGCGCTTGATCTTCAGTCCCGCGTACAAACCCGCCTGCATGGCCACCTCGGCGACACCCGGCAGCTCGCGCAAGCTCATCATGTCGCCTGCGACGAAAATCTGCCGATGGCCTGGCACTGTCAGGTCATCGGCCACCACGATCCGGCCTGCCCGGTCTTGCGCCGCACCAGTTGCCTGCGCCAGGGCGGTAGCCAGCGGCGGCGCGGCGACTCCCGCCGTCCACAGCACGGTCGCCGCCTCGTAGCGAGCCTGGTTGCCCTCCCGGTCGGCCACCACGAGGCCATCGGCGTCGACACCCGTGACCTTCGATCCCAGGTGGAGTTCGACCCCGAGCCGGGTGAGCTCGTGACTGGCCCTTTCGGACAGCCGGTCGCCGAACGCCTTCAGCGGCTCGTTCCCGCCGTCAAAGAGCAGCACCCGCGCGTCTTGCGGCCTGGCCCGCCTGAACTCGTCATTGAGTGTCCTGGTCGCCAGCTCCCGGATCTGCCCGGCCAGCTCGACCCCGGTAGGACCGGCTCCGACCAGCGCAAACGTCAGCCACTTGCGCCGCTCGTCGGCGTCAGCCGCCGTCTCGGCCTGTTCGAACGCCCCGAACACGCGGCGCCGGATCGCCAGCGCGTCAGCGATGGTCTTCATGCCGGGCGCCCAGGCGGCGAATTCGTCGTGGCCGAAGTACGTTTGCTCGACCCCGGCAGCGACGACCAGGTAGTCGTAGGGCACGTCGAACCGCTCGCCAAGCGGCCGCACGCAGCTCACCTTGCCCTCGGCCGCGTCAACGCCGATGACCTTCGCCAGCTCGCACTCGACGTTCGCGTAGCCGCGCAGCACCCGCCGCAATGGCGCGGTGATCTGCCCTTCGGACAAGATCCCGGTCGCGCACTGATAGAGCAGCGGCTGGAACAGGTGATGCTCGCTCTGGTCTATCAGCGTGACGCCGCAAGGAGCGTGCCGCAACTCGCGTACGGCGAGCAGCCCCGCGAAACCGCCGCCGACGACCACTACCCGGGCTCGCCCTCGCTCAGCCATGCGGGTTGTCCCAGACGTCACCGTCGACGAGCAGGGCATCGGCTTCCTTGGGTCCCCAGCTGCCCTTGGCGTAGCTGTGGACGGGCACGACGCCGCCGAGCACGGGGTCGACGATCCGCCAGGCCGCCTCGACCGTATCCTGCCGGGCGAAAAGGCCGCGGTCGCCGGAGAGCGCGGCTCCTATCAGCCGGTCGTACGGGCGCATGTCGTTGGCCGGCTGCTCGGCGAACGACAGCGTTTCCGGCTGCGGCTGCCAGCCCGCGCCCGGCTTCTTTCCTGACACGGTGATGCTGACTCCGGCGGACGGGCGGATGCGGAACCGGAGCGCGTTCACGTCCGAGCTGCCGACCTGAACTCCGAACACGTCGTGCGGCGGCTGGTTGAACCTGATCGTGACTTCCGTCGCGCTGACCGGCAGGCATTTGCCGGCCCTGATCAGGATCGGCACGCCCGACCAGCGCCAGGAATCGAGGCTGAGCCGCACCGCCACGTAGGTCTCTACCGTCGAGTGCGGGTCAACGCCAGCCACGTCGTGGTAGCCGTCGTACTGCCCGAGCACCGCGGTCTCGGGCGTGAGTTCCGACATCGCCCCGACCACCTCAGACTTCGACGACCGCCACGTGTCGATGCCCCTTGAGTCCGGCGGCTCGGCCAGCACCGAGGCAAGCACCTGGAGCAGGTGATTTTGCAGCACGTCCCTGATCGCGCCGGTCTTGTCGTAGAACGCGCCCCGGTCGGACACGTCGAAAGCCTCGGCCATCGTGATCTGGATGCTCCGCACGTGGTTCCGGTTGAGCAGCGGCTCGATCATCGAGTTGGCGAACCGTACGAACAGCATGTTCTCGACCGGGTCGAGGCCGAGCCAGTGGTCCACGCGGTAGATGTCGTCCTCGGCGAAATGCTGGTGCATCGAGTGGTTCAGCGCCTGCGCGCTGGCCAGGTCATGCCCGAAGGGCTTCTCGACCATCATCCGGGACCCCGACGCGCCGCCCGCGGCGGCGATGCCATCGGCGATCCGGCCGAACAGGGCCGGCGGCACTTCCAGGTAGTAGAGAACCTTCTTGCCAGGTCCGAGCTCGCGTGAGAGCTCGTCGTAAGTGGCACTGGAGTCGAGGTCGCCGTCGACGTACCTCAGCAGGCCCAGCATCTTGACCGCGGCGGAAGAGGCAGGATCGATCCCGTTATTGTGCAGCGACTGCGACGCATAGTCGCGGAAGCGGCCGAGATCCCAGCCGCTCCTCGCCACGCCGATGACCGGCACCTCGAGCACGCCGCGCTCGACGAGACCGACAAGCGCCGGGAAAGTTTCCAGCTTGGCGAGGTCACCTGTGGCGCCGAAAATGACGAGCGCGTCTGCCTTGCCGGTAGGTGCGGTCATGGCTGTCCCTCCATTGCCTTGTGCCTGACTCGCAAGTCCTTGTCACTGCGGCGAGGCCTAAACACGCGGCGAGGCCGGTACGCGAGGCGATCAGGACAGTCATGACCCGTAGCGGGCGCCGCGCACCACCCGCCGTGGGTGACGTGCAGATCCCGCTCAGAGGGCAGGGTACGTGCAGGTCGGCATCCAGGCAGAGGGGGAAGCGCGATGGAACCGGCGCCGTACCCGGTGCAGTTCTCGGTCGACTACCCTGACCGGCCGCTCAACCGGGTCACCACGTTCTTCCGGATCTTCATGATCATCCCGATCGTCATCGTGCTCGGGACGGTCTCCGGCCAGGCGTCCTGGCACTCGTCGTCGGCCCGGGAAGTAGTGGCGGGCGCGGGCGGGCTGCTGTTCTTCGGCCCGCTGCTGCTGATCTTGTTCAGGAAGAAATACCCGCGGTGGTGGTTCGACTGGAACCTCGAATTGCAGCGCTTCACCAGCCGGGTCGGCATCTACCTGGCGTTGATGGACGACGAGTATCCGTCGACCGACGCGCATCAGAGCGTGCGCCTGGACTACCGCTATCCGGACGCGGCCGTCGAACTTCACCGGCTCCTGCCGCTCGTCAAGTGGCTGCTGGCGATCCCGCACTACATCGTGCTGTTCTTCCTGGATATCGGCGCGATCGTGGCGGTGATCGTCGCCTGGTTCGCGATCTTGTTCACCGGGCGTTACCCGCGCGCTATCTTCGACTACGTGGAGGGCGTGCTTCGGTGGCATAACCGGGTACTGGCATACGCGCTGATGCTTGTGACCGATCGTTATCCGCCGTTCACCCTGAGGGCGTGATCGTCTCGGGCGAGCCCCATGATCCGGTGGTAGTGGTGGTAGCCGGGGTATCGGGCTGCGGCAAGACGACGGTGGGCGCGCGCCTGGCCTCCCGGCGCGGCTGGCCTTTCGTTGACGGCGACACGCTGCACCCCGCGTCGAACGTGGCCAAGATGGCGGCCGGCGTTCCCCTGACCGACGCTGACCGTGGGCCCTGGCTAGCGGGGATCGCGTCGTGGATCGATGGGCAGCTGAGGCGAGGCGAGCCCGGCGTCGTGGCATGCTCGGCGCTCAAGCGCCGGTACCGCGAGTTGCTGCTCGGGCAGCGGCAGTTCGCCGCGATGGCGTTCCTGCTGATCGACTTCGACGTCGCGGCCGCGAGACTGGCCAGCCGGCCCGGTCATTTCTTCGATCCGAAGCTGCTCAGCAGTCAGTTCGCCACGCTGGAACCGCCCGCTGCCGACGAGGTCGGCGTGGTGTCCGTGCGGGTGGACAACAGTTCCGTCGATGACACAGTCGCCGAGGTCACGTCGCGGCTCGGCCTCGCTGGAACGCCGGCATGAACGCCGCCAACCTCTTCGGGCAGGCGGCCGGCCTTGCCGTGCTGGCCGCGATCTACCCGCCGGCCATGCTGATCGCGGCGCTGTACCTGGCGTCCGAGCGACCTGGCCGGACTACGGTCGCCTACGTAGCCGGCGGGCTCGCGACGGTGACCGCCATCGGCATTGTCGCGCTCATCGCCATCAGGGCGGGCGGCCTGAGTCATCTGCAGCATCATCAGACCAGGTACGGGCTGCGGCTCGGACTGGGCCTGCTCGCGCTGATCGCCGCCGCTGTCATGTTCGTGCGGCGGCGGAAGGCGAAGGAGGCCGACGGCGAGCGACAGCCCGCGAAACCCCGGAAGCCTAAGAAAGCGAGCCTGATCGAGCGCCTCACGGTGAAGCCGAGGCCACTGGCCGCGTTCGCCGTCGGCGCTGTCATGTTCGGTCCATCACTCACCTTCATCGCGGCTGTCCAGGTAGTCGCGACGGCGCGGACTGGCCTCGGTGACACGATCGCGGCGATGGCCATGATCATCATCTTGACGGTGGCCTTCGCGTGGCTGCCGCTCGTGGCGTTCCTCGTGGCACCGGCACCGACGATCAGGATCCTGCGGACCTTCGAGGCCTGGCTGCGCCGGCACGGCAAGACGGTGCTCATGATCGCGATCGGGGTAGCTGGCCTGTTCCTGACGGTCCAGGGCATCATCGGCCTCGCCTAGCGATCTTGGCAGGTCTTAAGGTCCGCGCATTACGCGGACGCGGCTCAGGGCGCTCGATCCGGTGATTTCCAGGACCGTAGCGGGTGAGCAGTCCGGGCCGGTGCTACCGCCGCTGACCGATCGCAGGCCGAGCAACGTCACTCCCGAGTCGGTGACCCGGATGCCCGGCGGCACGACAACAGTGACGACGCCAAGGATCGCCGTGATCCGCATGGCGAACAGCCGATCGAGCCGGGCCTCGCGCAGGTCCAGCCGCGCCGAGCCGGCGACGGCGAGGATGTCGCATCGGTCAGCGATGCCCCAGTCGCCTTCGCGGACGGAGTTGCTGAGCAGTGCGGTGATCCTTGACCGGTGCGACCGGCGCGACCGGCGTGCCTGCGCCAGTTCTGGCTCCGGGCTGGCTGGTGGCTCCGGGCTGGCTCGTGGTTCCGGGGGCAGGCCGATCGCGAGCGTGCCGCCCTCTTCGTCGTCGTCAGCCGATGGCGACTTCCGGCCGAACCGCAAGAATGCTGTCAGCGCGACGATGATCACCGCGATGCCGAGCCCGAGGAAGAGGATGCCGCGTAGCTCGTGGGTCTCGACGAGCATGTCGACGAACGTGATGGCAGCGACCAGGATCAGCATCGACACGACCCTGGCCTTGAGATCCTCGAGGTCGCGCATCTGCAGCCAGCTCGGAAGCCAGTTACTGTGCGCGGCCCGCTCCCGTCGCAGTACGAAGAGCTCGTAGAAGCCGAAGGCGGCGATCATCAGCGTCGCGCCGACCAGGAACGTGTCCATGACGACCAGGAAGACGCCGAGCCGTCCGCCGACCTTCGACGGCTCGCCGAAGTCGCCGTCCGCCGTCCTGATCAAGATGTCCGCGCCGTAGATGAACGATCCGGCCGCGTCGAGCAGCAGGAATACGACGGGGATCAGGGCCAGCAGCCGGGAGCTGGCCAGCACCCGCTCGAACCGCTGCTGGATCGTCACGCCACTGCGATGATGTCGCAGCGCCCGGTCGGCAGCGCCCGGACGATGCGGCGCGCGCGACGCCTCACGATCCCGCGCCGGCTCGCTCACACCGGCACTAGTACCCAGCGCCGCCGGTCAGCACGCCGCGGCCAGCTGCCGCCTAGCTGGCGAACTTGATCACTACGGAGCCAGCGACGGAGCCATCGCCGTTAGCGAGCACGGCGTCGCCAAGTATCGATGACTTGGTGCCCGGGATCCTGGCGAGCGCACCGATGAAGAGCTGCTGGCCCTTGAGCGGCGACCCCGGCGCCTTGCGGGTCATCCACTTGCCGCCCGCGAAATGCAGCAGTTCAGGCTTGAAGGATGTTGTATCGGCCGCGAGCCACAGTCCGCCATGGCCATCGGGCGCGATCGGCCCGGTCAGTGTACCTGCGGGCAGGTCCTTGGACTCCTTGCCCCACTTCTTGCCATTCCAGTGCAGCAGCGCGATCGGTCCGGCCGTTGTCTTCCCGCTGGTGAATGCCGTCACCCAGACATTCGTTGGTGACTGCGCGAGGATCTGCCTCGGCTCAACCGACCGCGACGGCGGTACCACGTGCTTCGGCAACGGCAGCAGCTTCCAGCCATGCCCGTTGTAGTGCAGCGTCGCGAAGCGCCGAGCGGCGAAGGTCAGCGCCCAGATGTTAACCGGCGATGAGGCGCTCACCACGTCGACGAAGCCGTTAGCGGAGACGGGGGAAGGCAAGGTAGTGGCGTGCCACGACGTGCCGTTGAAGTGGGACGCGAACCCCGTGCCTTTGCTGCCGCTGAGAGCCGAGTAGAACACCCAGGTGTTCCTCGGCCCGAACGTCAGCACGGCGGTGATCACGACTTGATCCGTGCCGTGGCTGAATGGCTGAAGCACCCAGCCGTGACTGGTCAGATGCGCGACGTCAGGCTCGTTTGCCAGGGCCGCCCACACGTTGGCCGGAGACGATGCGCTGACCGCTGTAACGAAACTGCCTGGCGGACCCAGGAAGATCACCCTGGACCACTTGCCGCCGGCCAGGTGATACATGACCGGCGCCTCAGTCTCGGATTCCCCGCTTACCCAGGCCGTGCCGTCCTTGAAGGCGACCACGCCCTCGCTCAAGTTAAGATTCGCCGTGGCGAAAGTCTTGACCACCCGCCACCCTGGCGTTTTCGCTGCCGGATGGCCGATCGCGACCGCCGGCCCAGCCGAGCTAGCGACGAGCGCGGTCAGGGAGGAGATTGCGATGATCACGATCCGCCGCGTCACCGCAGGTACTGATCGAAGGCTCACGCGCGCTCCCTTGCCGCTAGCCGCAGCGGTTGCCGCCAGCGGCCGCGTTGTGACGATTATCGCAACGCGGTGACTGGCAGCGAAAGGCTAAGCGCACCAAACCTGACGAAGCGCACCAGAAAATGACTACGCCCCCGGAGCAGATGACCTGCTCGCGAGGGCGCGCCCATGTCGGTGTGAGGTCGCCTCACGGCGAAAAGCTCAACGCGGCTCCAGCCGAACGGTAGTCCGCGCAGGCGATGGAATAGGCCCGGGGGACACACACACCGACAAGGAGTGTAACGCGAGAGGCGGGCGGCGATATTCCGTCTCGGGGCGTGAGCGTCGGCCCGGCCACCCGAGCCGATGCGGATGTGCCGAATGTGACGGATGCCGTTTTCGCCGGGCCCCTGGTAAGCAGCGCAGCGGTGACGTCGCCCGGACTGGCCAGCGCCAGTCTGATCCGCGCGCCCATGTTGCCGGGGGCGGGCGATGGCGACGCCGAAACTGGCGCCGGCGCTCCGCCGCACTCGCGGGGCGGCGATACGCTGAGAATTCAGGTTCTGCGGCGACCGAGCCAGCCACGGCAAAGGGCAAGGGCGGCGGCCAGCAGGACAAGGCGGAGCTGCTGCGGTAAGAGGAGCGGCGCGAGATGGTTGCGAACGTCTCGGCTATCGGCTGCATAGGCGTCATCACTGTCGCGACGCGCGGTGAGCGCGGACCCGGCGAGGTCCAGGTGAAGATCCGCGGTGGCTCCGAGGCGTTCATAGCCTGGTCGGCTGAGCCGCTGGCAAAGGGCACCACCGTCCTGGTGATCGAAGAGCGCGGCTCGAGGACCGTTGACGTCAGCCCGTGGACCGATCCGCTCGATCCGCTCGACCAGTTTGATGCCCCGGGCCGCCCGAGCCCCCCGAGCCCCCCGAGCTCGCCCGGCCCTCCGAGCCCGCCCGGCCCCTCTCAATAAAGCCCCTGACCAGCGGCGACATCGAGGTCGCCGGCTAACCAAGTGGAGATGACAAAATGCTCGGTTACCGAGTTCCGAGGCCCGATGAGGCCATGCTTATTTCTGGCGGCAAGCACGGCATGGCTGGAGCACCGTTCCGAGTAGTAACCGGCCATGGTGCTTTTGTCCTGCCGTTTGTAAGAAAAGCTAATTTCCTGACGCTTTCGATGACCGAGGCGGAGGTATCGGAGACCTGCGTCACCAAGCAGGGCATCGCCCTCAACGTGCGCGCGGTCATCGCCTTCAAGGTCGGCAACGATCAGGAGAGCATTGTGAACGCGGGGCAGCGGTTCCTGTCCGACCAGGATCAGATGTCCACCTTGACCGGCCGCATTTTCGCTGGTCACCTGCGGTCTATCATCGGCTCGATGACCGTCGAGGAGATCGTCACCGAGCGCCAGAAGCTGGCCACCGAGGTGCTCGACGGCTCCAAGGCCGAGATGGCCAAGATCGGGCTCAGCGTCGACTCGCTGCAGATCCAGTCCATCGACGACCTCAACACCGGGTACATCGACGCGATGGCCTCGCCGCACACCGCCGCGATCCAGCGGCAGGCGCAGATCGCCCAGGCGCAGGCGAACCAGGCGTCAGCCGAGGCGCAGCAGCAGTCCCAGCGGGCGCAGGCCGAGTACGCGAGGCAGACGGCGGTCGTGCAAGCGCAGTACAAGGCCGAGGTCGACAAGGCGCAGGCGCAGGCCGCGCAGGCCGGACCGCTCGCCCAGGCCCAGGCCACGATGGAAGTGCTCCAGGCGCAGGCCGAGCTGGCCAGACGGCAAGCCGAGTTGCGAGAACGCCAGCTCGTCGCCGAGGTGATCAAGCTGGCCGAGGCCGAGGCCGAGAAGGTGCAGATCCTGGCAAAGGCCGACGCGCAGCGAGTGACCTTGCAGGCCGAGGCCGCGGCGTCGCACAACAAGGTGGCGCTTGACCGGATGCTGATCGAGCAGCTGCCGCAGATCGTCAGGGAGGCCGCCGCCGGTCTCCAGGGCGCTCACGTGAACGTGCTGAACGGTGCCGACGGGCTCAGCGAGATAGCCGCCGGCCTGGTCGCTCAGGGACTTACGATCCTGGAGTCGGTGAAGAAGGGGCTGGGCGACGCCTCGGGACAGCCAAGCCAGCCAGCTAAGCCGGGAATCGCGGCTGGCCCGAGCCCGAACGGCGACTCGCAAAACGGATCAGCCTGACGTGCTCACTGCCCTGGCCGAGACTGGCCGAGACCGGCGGAGACGGTCAGGGCAGTAAGCGCGTTCGACGCGACTTTCGCCGCCATTGCAACCGGAAAGCCCTTCGACGCCTCTGTATAAGTGTCTGGCTACACGACACCCGAGGAGAAGGGCACATTTAAATGGGCGACAAATCACTGCGGATCACGCGGTTCGCGGTCGTTGCCGGGATCGCAGCCGCATTCGCGCTGGCACCGCAATCACCGGCTGCCAGCGCAGCCGCTCCCGCCGCGACCGCCGCTCACGCGCCGGCGATTCACGAGCGCGCGGGCAGCATGGGCAGCCATGGTGACCTCCCGGAGCGGCTGAGCTTCAGCCCCGACAGCAAGATCTTGGCCACCGCCGATAACGACGGCACCGCCCGGTTGTGGAATGTGGCCACTGAACGCCAGCTCGGCAAGGCGATCAAGGTCACCGGCGTCCACATACGCGATGCTGCCTTCAGCCTCGACGGCAAGGAGCTGGTCACTGTCGACACGGCAGGCTCCGCCCGGTTCTGGGGTGTGGCCAGCCACCACCAGCTCGGCGCCCCCATCCAGGCCAGCAGCAAGAAACTGCTGTCGGTGGCCTTCAGCCCGAACGGCAAGATCCTGGCCACCGCCGGCGCCGACGGCAGCGTCCGGCTGTGGAATGTCGTCACCCGCCACCAGCTCGGCGTGGCCATGACCTCGCCGGGAGTCACGGTGACCGAGGTGACGTTCAGCCCGAACGGCAAGCTGCTTGCCACCTCAGATTCCGATGGAACCGTGCGACTGTGGAGCGCGGCCACTCACCGGCAGGTCGCAAAGCTCGTCAGCGCGAACGGCGACATCCCCCAGAAGGTCGCCTTCAGCCCGGACGGCAAGATCCTGGCTGTGGTCGCGGTTGACCTGCGAGAGTGGAATGTGGCGACCCACGCGCAGCTCGGCAGGACGATACGCCCGAGCAGGTTCGCTACCAGCGGGGTGGTATTCAGTCCCGACGGCAAGACGATCATCGCGGTGAGCGCTGACGATGTGATCCGGGAGTTTAACGCGACCTCCCGCCGCGAAGTCGGCTCCGTCGCCGTCGCGGGCCACAAGAACAACTTCTCAGGAGAAGTCATCAGCCCTGATGGCAAGCTCCTGGCCACCGCCTCGTACAGCGGCCCGGCCCGGCTGTGGAAGGTGGCCGGCTAGCCCAGCGTCCGCGACCGTGACAGCTATGCGAAACAATCACTAACAAAATAACCCATCACGACCGTTGAACCCGCATAACCCAGCGCGAAATTGCCGCCGGCGGCATAGTTGGGTATATGAACCATTCGACCGCTATCTATGTCGCCGTATTTGCCACGGTGAGCCTGGCCGTTGGCTGGTACGGATGTAAGGCCTGGATCGCCCACGGCGATGTCGGCGGAACGATCAGGAAGATTTCCGGGCTGAAGCGGGCGCGGAGCTATAACGGCGGTATAGCCATTGTCATTTTCCTCGTGGCGGTGCTCGTGCTCTACGGGCTCGTGGCAAGGCACAAGTAGGCGGTACCGTGCGCTAGTGCCGCACGGCTGACCTGCTCCGCGCCGGGTCGGCCAGGGCGGCCGCGAGCTGGTCGAGCGCGTGGACCGTATGCGCGCTCACGACGGCGTCGCAATGCGGCCACGCGGCGGCCATCCCGCCAGCGAGCGGCTGATAGGACTCGCTCTTAGTTCTTGGATTAACCCACACGATTTTGAACGCAACTAGCGACAGCCGCTCCATTTCCTTGCGCAGGAGTTGCGGATCGCCGGTCTCCCAGCCGTCCGAGATGATCACGACGACGGCACCGCGAGCCATGCCCCGCCGTCCGTAGGAGTCGTTGAAATCCTTGAGCGCCGCCCCGATCTTGGTGCCGCCGAGCCAGTCGGGCGCCACCTGGCCGGCCTGCCGCAGCGCCTGAACTGGCGACGTCCGCCCCAGCACCGGCGTCAGCCGGGTCAGCCTGGTCGCGAACGTGAAGACCTCCGCGCCAGCGCCGCCCGCGGCGCAGTAGAGCAACTGGATCATTGCCCGCGCGTAGGGCTCCATCGAGCCTGAGATGTCGCAGAGCACCACGAGCCGCCGCCGCTTCGTGGCCGGCGTGCGGCCGATCAGCCTGAACGCATCGCCTCCCGTCCGCCTGGCCTGGCGCAGGGTCGCCCGCAGGTCGGTCCGCCGTCCGCCTGGCCTGCGCCGCTGCCGTCGCGAGACCCGCTGCGGCACGGCGAGCGTGAGCCTGCGCATCAGCGCCGCCACCGAGACCAGCTCGGCGTCCGACAGGTCGGCGAAGTCCTTCGCCGCCAGCCGCTCCGCGCTGGTGCCGAGGTAGCGGTGCTCTAGTTCGCGCTCAGGCCCGGAGTCCTCCTGCCTGTCGTCAGCTTCGTCGCCGCTGTCAGGATCGGATCGCGTGGCCTGCGACGTCAGCGCCGCGTGCCGCTGCGCGGCCTTAGCCGCCTGTGCCAGCAAGTCTTCGGAGGACCTGGCCTGCTGATCGGCGGGTCCAGCCTCGTCAGGCCTGCCGATCGCGGCCGGGGTGTCACCGAGATTGCCGAAGACCTGATCGAATACCGCCCGGAGCACCACGCCGTGGTCCTTGCTCGACACGAAGGTGGCCAGGGCGCAGAGGTAGAGCGCGTGAAGCGTACGCGGCCTGGCCACCGTTACGGCGGCGGCGAACCGCTCGCATCGCCCAGGGCCGACCGGCAGGCCAGCCTGGCGCAGCGCGGCCCCGAATCTCGCGCTGACCTCGGCGAGGTCGCTCATCACGTCAGCTGTCGCGGCCGAGCAGGGAGGCGAAGCCAGCCTGGCGCACCGTCGTGAGGTCTTCTGAGTACTTGAGCACGGCGCCTGCGGTCCGCTCGGCCGACACGGCATCCAGTTCGGCGGCGCCGAGTACGGCCAGCGCCGTTGTCCAGCTGATCGCCTCGGCCACGCCGGGCGGCTTGGCGAGATCAAGCTCGCGCAGCCGGGCCACGACGCCGGCGACCTGCTCCACGAGCGGCTCGGCCGCGCCGGGCACCCGGCGCCTGATGATCGCCGCGACCCGCGCGGTGTCCGGGTAGTCGATCCAGTGGTACAGGCACCGGCGCTTGAGCGCGTCGTGCAGGTCGCGGGTCCGGTTCGAGGTCAGCACGACGACCGGCGGATAGGCTGCCCGCCTGGTGCCCAGCTCAGGGATCGTGACCGCCGACTCGGCGAGCAACTCGAAAAGAAACGCCTCGAACTCGTCGTCACCGCGATCCACCTCGTCGATCAGCAGCACGGCGGGCCGGGGCCCGGGTGGTCGAGCGCGGCAAGCAGGGGGCGCTCGAGCAGGTACTCCTCGCTGAACAGGTCGGCTTCGCGCGGTGTCTCGCCGCGCGCCTCGGCGAGCCTGATCGCCAGCAGCTGACGCGGGTAGTTCCATTCGTAGAGCGCTTCGGCCGAGGTCAGCCCCTCGTAGCACTGCAGCCTGATCAGCGGCGTGTCGAGCGCCCTGGCCAGGGCCTTGGCCGCCTCGGTCTTGCCAACTCCCGGCTCGCCCTCGACCAGGATGGGCTGGCCCATCCGGGCGGCGAGGAAGAGCGCCGTCCCGAGCGGCTCATCGGCAAGGTAGCTCGCGTCGTCGAGCGCGGCCAGCAGGGCCGCGACGTCCGGAAGCCGCTCGGAAAGATCGCTCATAGCCTCCCTATCATGCGTCATGCCGGTCATCCCCTGACAACCTGGTCGCCCCGCAGCGGGCGGCCCTGAATCGCGCACCAGACGGCGGCCGGGGTGAGCGGCATGTCCGCGTGCCTGACGCCGAACGGGGCAAGCGCGTCGATGACCGAGTTGACGACGGCCGCTGGCGAGCCGACCGTGGCCGATTCCCCGATGCCCTTGGCGCCGATCGGATGATGCGGCGACGGCGTCACCGTCGCGCCGAGCTCGGGCGAGGGAACCTCGACCGAGGTCGGCAGCAGGTAGTCCATCAGCGACCCGCCCAGGCAGTTGCCGTCGGAGTCAAAGGCGATGATCTGCATGAGCGCCATCCCGATGCCGTCGGCGATGCCCCGGTGCACCTGCCCGTCCACGATCATCGGGTTGATCCTGACCCCGCAGTCGTCGACCGCGATGAACCGGCGCACCGTGACCTGACCGGTACCAGGATCGACGTCCGTGACGCAGATGTACGCCCCGAACGGGAACGTCAGGTTCGGCGGGTTGTAGACGGTAATCGCATCGAGGTGCCCCTCGATGTCCGCGCCGAGGTCCAGGCTGGAGTGCGCCGCCATGGCGATCTGGGCCAGGTTTCTCGCCTGTTCCGGGTCACCCTTGACCCGCCAGGCGCCGTCGGTCCACTCCAGGTCGTCCGCCGAGACCTCCATCATCGCGGCGGCCACCAGGCGGGCGCGCTCGCGGACCTTCCTGGCGACGACGGCCGCGGCGGCCCCGGAGACCGCCGTCGACCGGGAGCCGTAGGTGCCCAGCCCGAACGGCGTGCGGTCGGTGTCGCCGTGCACGACCTCGACGTCGTCGGGCGACAGGCCGAGTTCGGCGGCCACGATCTGGGCGAACGTCGTCTCGTGGCCCTGGCCCTGGGTCTGGCAGGACACCGCGAGCACGGCCTTGCCGGTCGGGTGAATTCGCAGGTCGGCGCCGTCGGCCATGCCAAGGCCGAGGATGTCCATCTGATGCTTGGGCCCGGCGCCGACGCCCTCGGTAAAGAAGCTGATGCCGATCCCCATGTACTCGCCGCGCTCGCGCTTGCTGGCCTGCTCCGCACGCAACTGGTCGTAGCCAGCGAGGTCCATCGCGGCCCGCAGCGCCCTCGGGTAATTGCCCGAGTCGTACTGCAGCCCGGTCGGGCAGGTATAAGGGAACTGCTCGGGCTGGAGCAGGTTCCGCATCCGCAACTCGGCCGGGTCGACGCCCAGCTCGCCGGCGAGCAGGTCGACCATCCGCTCGACCAGGTAGACGGCCTCGGTGATGCGCATCGAGCACGAGTACGCCACGCCCCCAGGCGCCTTGTTCGTGTACACGCCGGTGACCTCGCAGTAGGCGGCGCTGAGGTCATAGGAGCCGGTGAAGATGTGGAAAAAGCCCGCAGGGAACTTGGTCGGCTGCGCCGCCCCGTTGAACGCGCCGTGGTCGGCGAGCACGCTCGCGCGCAAGGCCAGGATCTTGCCGTCCCGGCTCGCCGCGATCTCGCCGCGCATGTGGTAGTCGCGGGCGAACGAGGTGGACATCAGGTTCTCTGACCGGTCCTCCATCCACTTGACCGGCTTGCCCGTCACCATCGACCCGACCATCGCGCACAAATACCCGGGGTATACCGGAACCTTGTTGCCGAAGCCGCCGCCGATGTCCGGCGAGACCACCCGGATCTTGTGCTCGGGAAGGCCGGTCAGCATCGAGTAGATCGTCCGGTGCGCATGCGGGGCCTGCGTGGTCAGCCAGACGGTCAGCCGCCCGCTCACCTGATCGAGGTCGGCGACCGCGCCGCAGGTCTCCAGCGGAGCCGGATGCGAGCGCGGATAGAGCAGGTCCTGGCTGATGACGACGTCAGCACTGGCAAACAACCTGTCCGTCGCGGCCTTGTCGCCCGCGGACCAGTCGAAGATCTTGTTGCCGGTCCGCCCGCTCACGTCGTCGCGGATGACCGGGGCGCCCGGCGCTAGCGCGCTCTCGACGTCGACCACGACCGGCAGCGGCTCGTAGTCGACAGCGATGAGCTCGAGTGCGTCCCTCGCGGAGTAACGGTCCCTGGCCACGACGAACGCCACTTCCTGGCCCTGGAACCGCACCTTGTCGGTGGCCAGCACGGCCTGCACGTCGCAGGACAGCGTGGGCATCCAGGCCAGCCCGCGCTCGGCCAGCAGCTCGCCGGTGATGACGGCTTCCACCATGGGGTGCGCCAGGGCGGCAGTCGTGTCGATCGACAGGATCCGCGCATGCGCGAGGGGGCTGCGCAGGATCGCGCCGTGCAGCATGCCGGGCAGGACGATGTCGTCGACGAAGGTCCCCTTGCCCCGCACGAACCGCGCGTCCTCTTTACGGGCGACCGGTCCGTACGAGCCATTCAGCACGAAATCCCTGACATCGCTCATGCCTGATCAGCGCCTTTCGTCCCGGCGGCCCAGCGGACGGCGCGGACGATGTTCTCATAGCCCGTGCACCGGCAGATCTGGCCGGACAGAGCTTCCCGGATCTCCGCCTCGGACGGGTCTGGGTGGTGATCGAGCAGCCAGCGGGCGGTCAGCATCATGCCGGGGGTGCAGAAGCCGCATTGGAGCCCGTGGCACTGGGCGAAACCCTGCTGCACAGGGTCGAGTTCGCCGCCCGCCGCGAGGCCCTCGACGGTCATCACCCGGTGGCCGTCGGCCATTGCCGCGAGCACCGTGCAGGATTTGACCGGCGTCTCGTCCAGCCAGATCACGCAGGCGCCGCAGTTCGAGGTGTCGCAGCCCCAGTGCGAGCCCGTCAGGCCGAGGTCGTCGCGGATGAAGTGGATGAGCAGCAGCCTCGGCTCGATGTCCCGCGCGTACTCGGTGCCGTTGACGGTGACCGTGATCTGCACGTCAGGCCTCCCGTGCCCTGGCCGTCGCGCGGCGCAGCGCGCGCACCGTGAGCTCGCAGGCCAGGTGCCGCTTATAGTCGGCCGGGCCGCGCTGGTCGGAGACAGGGCGGCAGTGCTCGGCGGCGAGCTGCCCGGCCCGGGCGAAGCTCTCCTCCGTGGCGGGCGCGCCGCGCAGGGCTTCCTCCGCTTCCGGCGCCGCGAAATTCCTGGCGCCGAGGGCGGTCAGCCCGATCCCGGCCGCCTTGATGGTGCCGGGCTCGGCTGGGCCGCCGGTGTCCAGCCAGACCGAAGCGCCGACGGCGCCGATCGGCCAGTCGCCGACCCGCCGGCCGACTTTCTGATACGAGCTGCCCGCACCGGGCTGGATCGTGATCCTGATCTCGGTGAGGATCTCGGCCGGCCCGATAACTGTCTCATAAGGGCCGACATGAAATTCCCTGGCTGAAATTGTCCTCGTGCCGGTCAGGCTGGCGATGATCATCGTGGCCTCGAGCGCGGCGAAGGCCGCCGACAGGTCCTCCGACGGGTCGGCCTGGCAGAGCGAGCCGCCGACCGTGCCCCAGAGCCGTACGATCGGGTCGGCGATCACCCGCTCGGCATCGTGCAGGATCGCGAAATACTGCCCGGCCAGCGGCGAGTCGAGTAGCTGGGCGTGCGTGGTCATCGCGCCGATGCGGAGTTCGCCGCCTCCGGCGGTGATGTAGCGGAGGCCGGCCAGGCCGTTGATGTCGATGAGAGTCTCCGGCTGCGCCAGCCTGAGCTTCATCATCGGGATCAGGCTGTGGCCTCCGGCCAGCACTCTGCTCTCCGGGCCGAATTTCTCCAGCAGGGTCAGCGCGTGCTGAAGGCTCGCGGCCTTCTCGTACTCAACGTACGCCGGAACCTGCATGCCTCACCTTCACGAAGGATCGTCGCGTTTGCATTGTACGAGGTCGGCAGCAGGCGCTGGCCTGCGTGATAATCGGAAGGGTCATGACACTCACGCAGCTGAACGCGTTCGTGCTCGTCGCCAGGCTCGGCTCGGTGACCGCGGCCGCCAACGCGCTCGGCGTCAGCGAGCCAGCCGTATCACAGGCGCTCGCCGCGCTGCGGCAGCACCTGGGTGATCAGCTGGTCAGCCGGGGCCCGCCGGGATGACGCTCACGGCTGGCGGATCGCGGCTGCTGGCGACCGCATCGCAGATCGTGATCCTCGGGGCCGAGGCGCACGCGGCCGTGCGGGCCGCGCAGGGAGCGCCCGAGCAACTCCGGGTGGTCGCGAGCTCGACCGTCGCCGAGTTCGTGACGACTCCGCTGATCGACGCGTTCACGAAGCGGTTCGCGACCGGGATCGAGATGTCGTCCGGGGTGGCAGCCAGCAAGGAGATGGCCGTCCTGGTGGCGAACCGGCTGGCCGACGTGGCGCTGGGCCCCGAGGTCGTGGTGGACCCCGGCCTGCCCTTGGTCAGCGAGCCGATCTTCAAGTACCGGCTGGTGGTGGTGGGCGCCGGGCACTCGAAGGCGCCGGGCGGCGCGCATCAGTGGCGCTGGCTGGTCGGGCCGTCGGCTACGGACCCCGATAGCGATGTGGCTCGCTTCCTGGCCCGGCTCCGGGTGCCCGATGAGCGCATCGGCGTTTTCCCGAGCCACACCGCCGCCTGGGCGGCGGCCGCCGACGGCGGCGGGGTGTCGGTCGCTGTCGAGCACCTGGTCGGCCAGCAGTTGCGGCGCGGTGAGCTGGCGCTCGTGGATGTGCCCGGATCGCCGTGGCAGGGATGCTGGTACGCGACGATGCTCGAACGCCAGCAGCGCAGCGCTGTGGCGAGCTCACTCCGCCGGTTCCTGAGCACGCCAGAGGCGATGCGGCTGATGCGGTCCCCGGCCTCCGGCGTGCCGCCGTCCAGGTTCCGCCCGCCGGTCTACGTCACCATCTGGAGCTAGCCCGCGGGCGGAAAGCGGTCGAGCCAGGTGCCCGCTACCTCGTGCAGCCGGTCGGCATCGATCCGGTAGACGTGTTCCCTGCCCCGCAGCGCGATCGTGACCAGCCCGGCTTTCTCAAGCACTCGCAGATGCGCGGACGTAGTCGGCCACGAATGTTCGAACCGGGCGGCGATCGCCCCTGAGGTCATCTCCCCGCCCCTGGCGTACAGGACGGACAAGATGGTGCGCCTCGACTGATGGGCCAGGGCGCCGAAGACGGCGTCGAGATCCTCAAGTTCAGTCAGGCCTCTCGGCCGGTGGTTCGCTGACCCTGGGCTCATTGCCCGATCGATACTCGCTCAAAGTGCGGGAACTCCCACTTGAGGCGGCCGTCACGCTCTTCGAGCAACGGGTCCATCGGCTCCCAGATCGCGACCACGTCCGGGTGATCATGTGCCCGCTCGAAACCGCCAGCCACCCAGGTGAAGATCTCGACATACGTGGGCGGGCTGTCGAGCTGCCGGAACACCAGGGCTTCCTCGTCGGTGACGAAGCCGAGGTCGTGCAGGGTATGCCAGTGCCGGCTGAGCAGCCGGACGAACTCATCCTCCGCCTCTGGCTTCACCCGGTACGTGCAGATGACAGTTTGATTAGCCATGTGACTAATATTAGCCAGCGCCTAAGAAGTCAACTCCGGCGGGCCGCAGTCTGCTGGCAGTTAAGAAGAGCTTATTTCACCATTGCGGGGCGTCGGGGGTGGGCGACTTAAGCAAGAACTTATTCGCGCGTTGCCGCTGCGGGGGCGTTGGCGGAGCCGATCAGCTTGCCGCGTCAGTGTGCAGCCAGAAGCCAGGAGCTGCCATGCGAATTGAGTCAGACGGCCACAGCCAGGGCAATCCTCGGCTGTATGAGCTGATCGAGCATGCGCCGAAGACCGGCAAGAGCCCGACCGTCTGGGCCTGGCCTGAGCTTATCGACTACCTCAAGGTCGCCGGCCAGCCGGTGCCGGGACCATGGCCGCCCCATCAGGAGCCGCGGCCAGACCCCGAAGACGACACCCTGCCGGTCGCGGTCGCGGACACCGAGAGCCGATGCCCCCGAAGGACAAGAGCCGTCGGTCTGAGCCTGGTAACCGGACAAAACTCCATACCGGACACTGGAGGATCGAATGTATCCGTCGCGGTTCCGCTACGAGGCGCCGCGCTCGCTCGCCGAGGCGATCTCGCTGCTGCACGAAGCCGGAGATGACGCGAAGGTGCTGGCTGGCGGCCAGAGCCTGGTGCCGCTGATGAAGCTGCGCTTCGCGTCGCCCGAGCTGATCGTGGACATCAATAATCTCCCCGGTCTCGACTACCACGGGCCGATGCCGATGGCACGATCCGGGTCGGCGCGCTCTGCCGGCACGCCTCCTGGAGCGATCTGGCTTGCTCAAGAGCACGCAGCCGGTCATGGCTGCCGCGGCGCCGCTGATCGCCGACCCGATCGTCAGGAACCGCGGCACGCTAGTGGGCTCGCTGTGCCACGCCGACCCGCAAGGCGACTGGGCCTCGGTCGTGACCGCACTCGGCGGTCATGTCGTGCGCCCGGGCCGCAGGGCAAGCGGACGATTCCCGATGACCGAGTTCGTCACCGGCCCGTTCCAGAACGCGCTCAGCTACGACGAAATCGCCATCGAGGCGGTGATCCCGGCGCCGAAGGGCACCCCAGCGGGCGGCTACCTGAAGCTGGAGCGGCGCGTCGGCGACTTCGCCACCGTGGGAGTCGCGGTCGCCTATGGAGACCTGGGCGAACACCGTGATCAAGGGCGGGCATCGCACTGACCGGCGTCGGCGGGTTCACCATCAACGCCACCGACGCCGCGGCCGGCGCTCGTCGGCAGCTCCGCTGAACGCCGGGGTTATCGGGCACGCGGCTGACCTGGCCGCGCAGGCGTCGAGGCCGAGGACCGATCACCGGGGCAGCGCCGAGTACAAGAGGCACATGGTGCGGACCTTCGTAGTCCGGATCCTCAGCCGGGCGGCTGGCGACGGCAGCCGCGTCCAGCGGGCCAGTGTCCGGCAGCACGGCAGAGAGGGCAGCGTGACATGACGATCGTCTACGACGACCTTGGCGACGAGCGGCAGGAGTACCGGTCACCCGGATCAGGTTCTCCATCAACGGGAAAAAGAAGATCGCCGAGGTCGAGCCGCGGCTGCTACTGGCTCACCTGATCAGGCGCGGCCTGGCAGTTGACCGGTACGCACATGGGCTGCGACACGACGAACTGCGGTGCGTGCACGGTGCTAGTCGATGGCAGGCCGGTGAAGTCCTGCACGATGCTCGCCGTCCAGGCAGACGGGCACGAGATCAGCACGGTCGAGGGCCTCGCTGGTCAGAGCGAGCTGCACCCGCTGCAAGAGGGCTTCAAAGAGGAACACGGGCTGCAGTGCGGATTTTGCACGCCGGGCATGATGATGGCCGCCAAGGCCCTGCTCGACGAGAACCCCGATCCGACCGAGGACGAGGTGCGCTGGGCGCTGTCCGGCAACCTGTGCCGCTGCACCGGCTATCAGAACATCGTCAAGTCCGTGCTGTGGGCGGCAGAGAAACTGCGCCCATCCGCGCCCGCCGATAAGACTGATTAGGGAACGGGGCCTACGACGTGACTCAGGCACTAGACGAGATCAAGATCGGCGGACTCGGCGCGAGCCGCAAGCGGGTCGAGGACGACCGCTTCATTCGCGGCAGGGGCAACTACACTGACGACGTCACCCTGCCCGGCATGCTGCACATGGAGATCCTGCGCAGCCCGCTCGCGCACGCGCGGATCAAGTCGATCGACACGAGCAGGGCCTGGGAGATCCCCGGCGTGCACCTGGTGCTGACCGGCGAGATGATGGCGACCCGCAACCTCGCGTGGATGCCGACCCTGTCCTACGACACGCAGGCAGTGCTGGCTACCGACAAGGTGCGGTTCCAGGGTCAGGAAGTCGCCTGCGTGATCGCGGACGACCCGTACATCGCGAAGGACGCCTGCGAGGCGATCGACGTCGAGTACGAGCCGCTTCCCGCGATCGTCAACCCGCACCAGGCGGTGGCCGAAGGCGCGCCGGTGATCCGCGACGACAAGGAAAATCAGCCCGACAACGTCATCTTCGACTGGGAAGTCGGCGACAAGGCCGGCACGGACGCCGCCTTCGAGCAGGCCGACCTCGTCTCCAAGCTCGAACTGCATTATCCGCAGCTCGCACCCGAGCCCGATCGAGTGCTGCGGCTCCATCGCCGACTTCAACCGGGCGACCTCGAAGCTCACCGTCTACATGACGACGCAGGCGCCCGCACATCATCAGGGCGGCCGTCGCGCTGGTCGCCGAGCTGCCCGAGCACATGATCAGGATCATCTCGCCTGACATCGGTGGCGGCTTCGGCAACAAGGTGCCGGTCTACCCTGGCTACGTCTGCTCGATCCTGGCGTCCATCCTCCTCGAGCGCCCTGTCAAGTGGATCGAGGACAAGTCGGGCAACCTGATCTCTACCGGCTTCGCGCGCGACGTGTACCTCAAGGGCGAGATGGCCCTGCGCAAGGACGGCAAGATCCTCGCGGTCCGGATGCACACCGACTCCGACCACGGTGCGTTCTTCTCCGACGCGCAGCCGAGCAAGTTCAAGATCGGCCTGATGCACTCGGCGTTCGCCGCCTATGACATCCCGGTCGCGCACCTGACCGCGCGCGGCACCTACAGCAACAAGGCGCCTGGCGGTGTCGCCTACCGGTGCTCATTCCGCGTCACCGAGGCGATGTTCTTCCAGGAACGAATGGTGCAGGCCGCGGCGACTGACCTCGGGGTCGACCAGGCCGCCTTCCGGCGGATGAACTTCGTGAAGGACGAGGACTTCCCGCACCGGACCCCGTTCGGCTTCCTGACCGACTCGGGCCAGTACGCCAAGTGCCTGGACGTCGGCCTGAAGGCGATCGGCTATGACGACTTCAGGGCGAAGCAGGCCGAGGCGAGGAAGCGGGGCAAGCTGCTCGGCCTTGGCATCTCGACGATGACCGAGCCGCTCGGGGCCGGCAACAGCCGCGAGTACGACATCCTCGGCATCAAGATGTTCGACTCGGCCGAGCTCAAGATCCACATGACCGGCAAGGCCATCGTCCGCACCGGCGCCAAGTCGCAAGGGCAGGGCCACGAGACGACCTGGGCGCAGATCGTCAGCCACGAGCTCGGCATCCCGGCCGAGGACATCGTCGTGGAGGAAGGCGACACCGACACCGCGCCGTTCGGAATGGGCACGTACGCCTCGCGGTCGACTCCGGTCGCCGGCGCCGCCGTGGCGATGGTCTCCCGCAAGATCAGGGCCAAGGCCCGCAAGCTGGCCGCGCACCTGCTCGAGGTCTCGGAGGAAGACGTCGAGTGGGAGCTTGGCCGGTTCTATGTGCGCAGCGCGCCCGAGCGTGGTGTCACGATCCAGGAATGCGCGATGGCGGCCTATAGCAACATGCCTGACGGCATGGAGCCTGGCCTGGAGAACACCGCCTTCTACGACCCGCCCAACCTCACCTGGCCATTCGCCGTCTACATCGTCACGGTCGAAGTGGACCCGGAAACCGGGGTCTGGGACGTGCTCAACATGGTCGCCGTCGATGACTGCGGGGTCACGGATCAACCCGATGATCGTCGAAGGCCAGATCATGGGCGGGCTGACCGAGGCCTACGCGATGGCCAGCATGCAGTTCATCACCTTCGACGCCGAAGGCAACTGCGTGGGCTCGAACTACATGGACTACCTGCTGCCGAGCGCGTGGGAGACGCCAGGGTTCGAGTTGCACAGCGAAGTCGTCACGCCGTGCCCGCACCACCCGATCGGCGCCAAGGGCATCGGCGAGTGCGCGGCGGTCGGCGGCCCGGCCGCGTTCGTCAACGCGGTGATCGACGCGCTGGACGGGACGGGCGTGCGCAACATCGACATGCCGCTGCTGCCCGACCGGGTCTGGGAAGCGATCACCTACCGCCGCGACGTCTACGGGGCGCCTCCGGTACGCAGCGATTGACGAGCTGAGCGGAGGCAGCGTCATGTACGGCTGGCAGGTGATGGAGCAGGCGGCGGAGCTCGAGCGCCGGGGCGAGGCGTTCGCCCTGGCGACCGTCGTCTGGCGGCAGGGCCGTCGTCCAGGCAGCTCGGCTCGCGCGCGATCATCACCACGTCGGGCGAGCTGCTCGGCTGGATCGGCGGCGCGTGCGCTGAGCCGTCGGTGATCACGCAGGCCAGGCAGGTCATCACCGAAGGCCAGCCGCGCTTGCTCCTGCTCGGCACCCCTGACCAGCTCCCCAGCTCGGCCCGGTTCGGCGGCGCGCTGCCCGAGGGCATGACCGTCGTGCCGATCTCCTGCCAGAGCGAGGGCGCGCTCGAGGTCTACGTCGAGCCGGTGCTGCCGGTGCCGCACCTGGTCGTCGTGGGCCGCTCGCCGATGGCGCACGCGCTCGCCGACCTCGCGGCTCGCGCTCGGCTGGCGCGCCAGGACGGTGGACTGGCAGGACTTCTCCGATGCCGATGCCGACGCGCGGTCGATGGTCGTCGTGGCCACCCAGGGGCACGGCGACGAGGAGGCCATCGAGCGGGCCGCCGCCGCCCGTCCCGGCTACCTCGGCCTGGTCGCCTCGCGCAAGCGCGGTGCCGCCGTGCTCGGCTACCTGGCCGAGCGCGGAGTGCCGAAGGACCAGCTTGACCGGGTCAGGGCACCAGCCGGCCTCGATCTCGGCAAGACCTCGCATGTCGAGATCGCCGTCGCGGTCCTGGCCGAGCTTGTCCAGCTCCGCGCGGCCGGCCAGATCGGCGGCCGGACGCACCGTCCGGCGGCTAGGCCGCCGCGACGCGGCCACGCGCAGCGATCGCCAAGCCGCGGACGAGGCGATCGACCCGATCTGCGGCATGACGGTGATCGACGCGATAGGCGCAGCGCGGCCACAAGCGCCGGTCACCTATGAGGGCGTGACCTATTACTTCTGCTGGCGCTGGCTGCCGTCATCGAGTTCGAGTCCGATCCAGCTTCGAGTACGCAAGGAAAGAGACCCGATGCTGATCAACAACGACTTCGAGGTCGCGCCAGCCGGTCGCCAAGGTCTGGGAGTTCTTCGGCGACATCCCGCAGCGTCGCGTCCTGCCTGCCGGGCGCGACGCTGACCGAGAATCTCGGTGACGACAAGTACGGCGGCCAGGTCGCGGTCCGGATGGGACCGGTCAAGCTGCAGTTCGCCGGTACCGCCGAGATCACCGAGCGGGACGAGGCGGCCAAGCGCCTCGTCGTGCACGCGACTGGCTCTGAGCAGCGCGGACGCGGCCAGGCCAGCATGGACGTCACCGCGACGCTGTCGCAGGCCGGGCGCGGCGGCACCAAGGTGGCCGTCGCGCAGGACCTGCAGCTCTCCGGCGCGGCGGCGCAGTACGGCCGGGGCATGATCTCCGATGTCACCGCCGTGCTGATGCGCGACTTCTCGGCCGAACCTGGCCACGTCAGATCGCCGCCGCCGAGCGCGGCGAACCGGAGCCGCGGCTGCCGCGGCGCCGCAGGCGGCCTGGCGATCGGCCTGCGGGCCGCGATGATGGCGCTGCGGCGGGTCTTCCGCCGCTTCTTTGTCCCCTATCAGGCCGCGAGCTAAGGAGAGCTGACCATGGTCTTGTGGTGGATAGGCAACGCGGTTCTGCTTCTCGCGGTGCTGCCGATCGTGATCTACCTGCTCAACCGGGTGCTCGCGGCGCTCGAGCGGATCAGGGCGGCGTCGGACAGCATCCTGGCTGGCGGCGGAGCGCTCGTCGGCGAGCTCGAAGGCGTGCCGGAGGCGCTCGCTACGACCGACGCGACGATCGGCGCCGTCTCCACCGGCGCCGTCAGATACGCCGGATCGGTCGCCCGCCTGCTCGGCTAGCCCGCCCGCCGAAGTCACAAGAAAGGACTCACGCCATGCCCGCAGCTGCCTGGGGCACGCTGATCATCGCCGCGCTGATCATCGCGATCACTGCGGTGGGCTTGCTCCGCGTCATCTTTCATCTCAGGGCGATCCGCGCCACGCTACGCCAGGTCACCGGCGGGGTCGGTGCCGTCGCGCAGCTCACCAGCACCGTGCCCGCCCGGCTCACCTCGGTCAACGCGAGCCTGAAGCCGGTCAAGGATTTCTGCGAGACGGTCTAGCTAGCCAGGGCGAGGGAGATATCGACATGAATTCAGGTGTCCTGGCCGCCGCCGGGAGCAGCGCGCACGGGGTCAGCGACTTCGGCTGGATCCTCGGCTTCACCATCGGCGGCGTGATCGTGCTCGTGGTGGTCGCGCTCGTCGTGCCGATCCTGCTGCTCGCCCGCTCGATCGGGGATGAGGCGCCGAAGATCAACGGCGAGCTGACCAAGGCGGTGCACAACACGGCCGCGCTCGGCGGGCTCCGCACCACGATCGACTACGCCGTCACCATCATCGGCGGCCTGCAGCGCGGTCGCGCCAGGCTGGGAGGTTAGTCATGCACCATGCGCTCGCAGTCCCGCTCGCGGCGATGCCGGCGGCCGAGCACACCCGCTGGGTGATCGCGATCATCCTCGGCTTCGTCGTCGTGGTAGCCGTCGCCGCGCTGCTGAGCCTGCTGATCTGGCTGGTCAAGCGGATCGACCGCAGGGTCGTCGAGATCAGGGACACGCTGGCGGCAGCGGCGGCCAACACCGCTGACACCGTCCTCATCCCGCAGGTAGCCGACGGCGTTGATCTCGTCCTCGCCGAGGGGCTGCAGCACCACCTGTTCCTCGGCCGGGTGCTCGGAAAGGTGAAGTCATGACCGCTCTGGTCGTCCTCACGGTCGTCGTGATCGCGGTGCTGATCGCGGGCCTCGCGTTCTACCTGTACTGGACCGGAACGCTGCTGAACAGGATCGCCGCCAACCTGGAGGAGAGCCTGGACACGGCCGGCGCCATCGTCGGCCACGCCAAGCTCATCGGCCCGGGCGTCGAGCACATCAACAGGTCGGGCGGCGTCGTGGCCGGCGCCCTGCCGCTGCTGTACGGGATGGCGGAGGACATCGTCGCCGACGTGACCCCGCGCCCCGAGCAACCTGCCGTGCCCGAGCCTGCCAGGCCCGCCTCAGGCCGCCGCCGCTCCAGGCTGCTCGACGCCGTCGGCTTCATCTCAACCGAGAACTAGCCCACCCGGCTACGCCTTGTCGGGGCCGCGCCTGGTGACTGAGCTTGTGGTCGGGGCAATGTAGTCGCCGATCCACTCCGCCTTCCAGGCCCGGTCGTACTGCTGGGCGTTGCAGCCGGGACGGTAGGTCGCGACCAGTTCGGCCGCCATCTGCTCCCGGTGCGGGCGGCCGCCGCCGGGGACCTCGTAGTACGCGATGTAGACCTTCCACCGGTCCCCGGCCCGCCGTGTCCAGCAGGAGGCAAGCGGGTGCCGGAACGGCAGCCGCTCCGCCGACAAGTCGTCGGCGTGGTCAACGTAGATCACGGCGTACCGGTCGGGCCTGCGCTCAGGGTCGGGCTTGTACAAGATCGCGTACACCGCCGGCCTGGGCGATGGCGTCCAGCCGCCGAGCAACCTCGGCCCCTCAAATGGGTAACCCGCCGCGGACCCGAGCCTGATCATTCGCCGAGCCCCTCGGCGTCCTCGTCCTCGCTGATCGCCTCGGTTCGCACGATCGGGCCGTCAGGCAGCCTGGCCGCCGCGACCGCCTGGGTGAAGCGGAGCTTGGCCTTCTCGATCGCCTCGTCCCTGCTGTCGGCCTCGACGATAAGCTGTGCGCCGTAGACCTGGCTGCCGATCCCCGTCGCGATGCCGTGGTAGCTGGCTACGGCGTCAGCCAGCTCGACGATCTCCTCGCGTGAGGCCACCCGCTCACCCTCGGCCTGGATGCCGACACTCCATCTCACGACCGGACTCCCGTCGCTGGCGGACTCAAGGAAAGCGTCGCACACCTAGCCGAGCGCTGGCAGCAGTGCCGCCAGCTCTTCCAGGCTGTGCAGATCATGCCCGGACAGCAGCAGGTCGATGTGCGGCTCGGCGACCATCATGCCGAGAGTGCTCGGCCGGAAGGCGGCATTGTCGCCCTTGTGCGGGTTCATCCAGACGACCCGGTAACTCAGCCTGGCGAGCCGCTCCATCGCGGCCGAGAGCAGGGCCGGATCGCCCCGGTCGAGCCCGTCGGAGCAGATCACCACGATTCCGCCCCGGCACAGGCCACGGCGGCCCCAGTCCCTGATGAACGCGTCGAGCGACGCGCCGATCCTGGTGCCGCCCTCCCAGTCGAACACGGTCTGGGCCGCCCGCCGCAGCGCGTCATCTGGCCTGCGATGGTCCAGCGCCTTGGTGATCCTCGTCAGCCGGGTGCCGAAACAGAACACCTCGACCTTGCCCGCTGACCCCGCTGACCCGGCAGATCCCGCCGCCCGCTTGGCCGAGTACGCGAACTGCAGCAGGTTCCTCGAATAGTCAGCCATCGACCCCGACACGTCCAGGATCAAGATCAGCGGGCGCAGCCGGAGCTTGCGCCGCCGCCAGTACAGCTCAGGGGGAGACTCGCCGTGCATGCGCATCGCTTCCCTGGCCGTCCGCCGCAAGTCGGGCGAGGCGCCGCGGCGGGCCGGTGCCGTGCGCCTGGTGCGGCGCCTGGGCGGGGTCAGCCTGATCCTGGTCATGATCCGGCGGACCGATGCGAGCTCCTCGGGCGTGCACGCGGTGAACGACTTGCGCCGCAGCGTCTGCGCATCCGACGCCATCAGCCCCAGTTTCGCCTCCTGGCCGCGCTCCTCCTGGGTCGGCTCGGTCGCGGGAATCTGCAGTACCCCCTGAGCCAGTGCCGCCGATGGCATCGCGATCTTGAGCAGTTCGGCTGCCGGATTGGAGCTGCCGAGAAAAAAGCTCCTGAACACGCGGTCGTAGACGGCGATCTGGTCCCGCCTGGTGACGAGCGTGCTGCGCCCGGCCCAGTACAAGTCGACCAGATCGGTCGGGTCGAGCTGGCCCGTGGCCGCGCAGTAGGTCATCACGTCGCCGGAGCCCACAGCGACCCCGGCGCCGCGCAATTCCTGGCAGAAGTCCACCAGCATCCGGGTCAGCGCGGTATTGCCAGCCGCCGGGCCGCCCGCCACCGGATTGCCCGCCACCGGATTGCCCGCCGCCGGATTGTCAGCCACCGGAAGTGATCGCCGCGAGATTGTCGGTGACCAGCTCGAGGTCGTCGCGTTCCTTGATGACGGCGCCGAGCGTATCGGCCGCGATCTCGGGGCCAAGGTCGGTCTCGCCCAGGAAGTTCAGCGTCTTGACCCAGTCGATCGTCTCGGCGACGCCTGGCGGCTTGGCCAGGTCAAGCTCGCGCAGCCGGGTGACCGCCGCTACCACCTTGCGGGTCAGTTGCTCGGAAACCCCGGGCTCGCGGATCATGACGATCTCGACCTCGCGCTCGGCTGGCGGATAGCCGATCCAGTGGTAGAGGCAGCGCCGCTTGAGCGCGTCGTGCAGTTCCCTGGTGCGATTCGACGTCAAGATCACCAGCGGCGGCTGCTCGGCCTTGATCGTGCCGATCTCGGGGATGCTGATCTGGAACTCGGACAAGATCTCCAGCAAGAACGCCTCGAACTCGTCGTCGGCCCGGTCCACCTCGTCGATCAGGAGCACGGCCTGGTCACCAGCCCTGACCGCGTCGAGCAGCGGGCGTTCGAGCAGAAACTTCGGGCTGAAAAGTTTGTCCACCGCATCGGCATCAGCGACTTGGTGCTCTGACAGCGCGCGAATGTAGAGCATCTGCCGTGCGTAATCCCACTCGTACAGCGCCTGGTTGGTGTCGATGCCCTCATAGCACTGGAGCCGGATCAGCCGTCGTCCGAAAGCCGACGCGAGCACCTTCGCGACCTCGGTCTTGCCGACGCCGACCTCGCCCTCAAGCAGGATCGGCCGGTTCAGCGAGATCGCTACGAACAGCGCCGTGGAGAGTCCGCGGTCAGCGACGTAGCCGCCGCGCCGCAGCGTGTCGGTGAGTTCGGCTATGGTCCGCGGTGAGTTCATTCAGCGTGACGGTCCGCCTGGCCGAATACAAGATCCCGGACGCTGCCGGTGCTCTCGCTCAGCTTGCCGTCGCGCTCCAGCGTCTCGCGCCAGCCGGCGCGCAGGTCGTCGCCCGTTTCCGAGAAACCGGCGAAGCCGACGTCAGCCATCCGCTTGCACGACCTCTCCGGGCCGAACATGTCCTCGAGGTCGGCCGCGTCTTGCCCCCGTGCGCTCCAGACCTCGCGGAGTACCTCGACCGCCTCGGCCGTCTCTCCGGCTTCGCTGTGCCCGTTGGCTTCGCTGTGCCCGTTGGCTTCGCGCTGCTCACCGGCCCGCTCCCGCTGCATTTCCCAGCTCAGCACTGCGCTCACCTCCCGTTTACCGCCGCTAGGGTGCCCTTCCCATGACTGTAGTTCCCGCGCCAGGCTAGGAGCACCTCAGATTAAGGCTTCCCTTATTGGGGCGTTCCTCGCAGCAAGGGCGTTATCCATAGCGAGGTGGCCGGGTGGCGCTCTCTTGCTAACGTCTGCGCTCATGGCCGACAACATCTACGTGGGATCAGCTCCAGCCGACGCGCCAGCGAACCGGGGCTGGCTGCTCGGGCACTTCATGCCGCCCGGCGACCTGCGGCACAGCGAGGATGTCGAGATCAAGTGGGGCGTGCATCCGCGCGGCGACCGCCGGGCCGAGTGGGTGACCGGAGAAACGCGCACGGCCCTGATCATCTTGGTGCGCGGCCAGTTCCGGATCGAGTTCCCGCACCGGGGCGTGCTGCTCGCCGCCCCGGGCGACTACGTGGTGTTCGAGCGGGTCGAGCATTCGTGGCATGCCGAAGAGGAGTCGGTGATCGTCGGCGTCCGCTGGCCGTCGATTCCCGGCTACGCGGTACAGGAAGGCCCAGTCCCGCCAACCTGACCGGCTCCGCCACGCGTTGTGCGCCCGCATTCCGGCGCCTGGTGGCTACCCTTGCGTGGTGACAGCGCGGCGGTGCGGCCCTGGCAGGCTAGGGAGTTCGGTCGGCTGGGCGGTACCGGCCGGATTCGGCGCGCTGGCCTTGCTGCGGCTCACGGCGGCCGACCGCTGGCCGGCCACGGATACGCCTGCGGCGTCGCTGCTCCCGTTCACGCCGCAGTTCGCGGCGGCCGCGTGGCTGGCGGCTGCGCTGCAGCGGGACCGGCGGGCGTCGGCGGCGACCGCCATCACCGCCGTCGCGCTCACGGCGGCGCTCGCGCCCAGGGCGATCCCGCGCCGACAGCCGGTGATCAGCGGACCGGTCGTGCGGGTACTGACCGCGAACCTGCTCGGCGGCCTGGCCGCGCCCGGGGCCGTGGTCGAGCTTGTCAGCCGCCTGAAGCCAGACGTGTTCTTCGTTCAGGAACTCACGCCCGGCGCACTCCGCCGGCTAGGCGAAGCTGGCCTGGCCGAGTCGCTGCCGCACGTCGTTACCGATCTGGGCGCGCCCCAGCCGCGGGGAAACGCGATCTACGCGGCTCACCCGCTCCTTGAAGACCCGCCGCTCACGCCTACGTCGTCGGTACAGCCCGCCGCGACGCTGCGGCTCCCGGCGGGCGAATTGCGGCTGATCAGCGTCCACTTCCACACGCCCAAGCGGCCGTGGTCGGCCTCGGGTGCCGCGGCATGGCGCGATGACCTGCGCGCGGTTGCCTCGCTGCCCGTGCCGGTCAGGGCCGATGAGGTCCCGCTCATCGTGGCCGGCGACTTCAATGCCACTGTTGACCATGGCGGATTCCGCGACATCCTGGAAGGCGGGTTCGCCGACGCCGCCTGCCAGCGAGGCAACGGCCTCGTGCCCACCTGGGGACCTCTCCCCGGTGGCCGCGGCGCGCTGCTGGCGATCGACCACATCCTGGTCGACCGGCGCTGCGCCGTGCTCTCCACTTCGGCGCACCGGCTGCCGGGCACCGACCACCGCGCGCTGTTCGCGGCCGTGCGGCTGCCGCCAGCTCGGCCGGCACTGCCGCGGTTGCCCGGACCCGCCTGACCTGGAGGAAGCGATGAGACTGCGGCCATGGGAAGGCCCGCCGACACCACCGCGATCCAGCGGCTGGCCAGCCGCCTGTGGCCGCGCGGCTGGCATCCGGGCGGCCTTGGCTGGGTAGGCGCGAGCAGGCAGTTGCCCGCCGCGACAGTCCTGGCCGAAACAGACGTGCTGGCCGGATGGGCAGGCTTGACCGGCACCGAACTCATGCTCCAGATCGATCCGGCCGTTCCCGGGGCAGCACCCGTTCTCCTTGACTGGGCGATGAGCACAGCGCGGGACAGTGCGCTTTCGGTCACGGTCTACGACGGCGATGACGTCGTCAGGCCGGCGGTCGAGAAGGCCGGCTTCGCGACGAAGCCTGGCGACCGGGAGGCCGGCATGTTCCGCGCGGCGAGCCCGGTCGAGGTGCCGCTGCCAGCCGGCTACACGGTCAGGAGCGTCCGCGACGGTGAGTCCGCTGCCCGCGTGCGGGTGCACCGGGCGGCGTGGCGGCCGATGACGCTGCCGTGGCCGGGCGAGGTGCCAGGGACGGTGACGCCGGAGACGACCAGCCGATTTACTGCCGAAGATTATGAACAGGTATGCGGCACGTGGCTCTATGACCCGACCTGGGATCTCGTCGTCGAAGCACCCGACGGGAGCCTGGCCGCGTGCTGCATCGCCTGGTGGGACCGCGCGACGAAGTGCGCGGAAATCGAGCCGCTCGGCGTCGTGCCCGAGCATCGCCGCCGCGGGCTCGCTTCCGCCCTGGTCCTCCAGGTCGTCGCGCAGGTCGCGGCGGCCGGCGGCGAGCGGGTCTTCATCAACGTCGGCCCGCGTGCCGACTATCCGGCTCCGTCGCAGACCTACCTAGCCGCCGGATTCGAGGTCGTCGGCCGCGGCGACATCTACCGCGTTTCTTCCTAGGCGCCGCCTCAGCCCGGCTGTCGGCCTGGTCTGCACGTCAGCTCCGCATGACCTGCATACCTTGAGCGCGGTCGCCCGGTAGGCCTGGAGGTTTGGCCCAGCTAGGAGGCGAGAGTCGGACATGGCCCAGGCAGCGCACCCCGTGATCTTCGTGATCGATGACGACGCCAGGGTCGCGGGCGCGCTCCGCGATGACCTGAGCCGGCGGTTCGGCCGCGACTTCCGCCTCATCGCCGAGACCTCGGCGGCAACCGGACTCACGACCCTGGGTGCCCTGGCTGACAAGCGCGCGCCCGTCGCGCTGCTCATCGTCGACCACGAGATGGCCGAGTTGCCGGGAATCGAGTTCCTGGCCCGCGCGCACCGGCTGCACCCGCTGGCCAAGCGCGTGCTGCTGGTCGAGCGTGACTACTCGGCCAGCAGCCCGGTCGTCGAAGCCATGACCCTCGGCCAGGCGGACTATCACATCACCAAGCCGTGGATGCTTGAGCAGGATCTGTACCGGGTGGTGGCTGAGTTCCTGGCGGGCTGGGCCAAGGATCAGCAGCTGGGATTTGACCTGTTCCACGTCGTGGGTGAGCCGCAGGGGCGCGGCACGCACGAGCTGAGAGACCTGCTCACGCGGTTCAACGTGCCGTTCCACTTTCATGAGGTCGACAGCGAGGAGGGTCGCGGGCTGCTCGCTGACCAGGGCATCGATACGTCACGGCTGCCGGTGATGATCAGGCACGACGGTTACGCGATGGTCCAGCCCGGCCAGGCTCAGCTGATCGCGGCGGTGGGCGGCAGCGTGGCGAACGACGTCACCGAGTGCGACATCGTCATCGTCGGTGCCGGCCCGCCGGGCTTACCGCCGCCGTCTACGCCGCGTCCGAGGGCCTGCGCACGGTCGTGCTCGAAGAGACAGTGTCAGGTGGCCAGGCTGGCAGCAGCCCGAAGATCAGGAACTACCCTGGCTTCCCTTACGGCATTGGCGGGCACGAGCTCACCCGGCGTGCCTGCGAGCAGGCCTGGATGTTCGGCGCGCACATGGTGTTCGCCCAGCCGACTGTCGGGCTTGAGTGCCGTGGCGACGACCGTATCGTCCGCGTCGCCGACGGCAGCCAGGTCACCGCCAGAGCGGTCATCGTCGCCCCGGGCATCGCCTGGCGCCGGCTTGGGGTGCCGCGCCTGGAGCGGATGGTCGGCTCGGGCGTGTTCTACGGGGCGGCCGGCACCGAGGCCAGGGCGATGGAAGGCAGGGAGGTCTACGTCGTCGGAGCGGGTAACTCCGCAGGCCAGACGACCTTGCACCTAGCGCGCTACGCGCGCCGGGTGACGATGCTGGTCAGGGGTGACGATCTGGCCCGCTCGATGTCTGATTACCTGATCACCGAGATCGAGGCGACCTCCAACATCGCGTTCCTCCCGCGGACGGAAGTCGCTGATGGCCACGGCGACGAACTGCTCGATGGCCTGACCTTGCGCGACAAGGTGACCGATCAGCTGGTTCAGGTACCGGCGGACGCGCTATTCGTACTGATCGGAGGTGAGCCGCACACGTCCTGGCTGCCGGGCGAAGTTCAGCTCGATCACGGCTACATCCTGACCGGTCGCGACGTCTCCCGAGGTGACGGCAACGTTCTCCAGGCTGACCGCGACGCCGCGAGGTGGCCGCTCGACCGGCCGCCGTTCCCGCTCGAGACCTCGATGCCCGGCGTCTTCGCCGCCGGCGACGCCCGGTATCGCTCGATCAAGCGCGTCGCTTCCGCCGTCGGCGACGGCGCCACCGCTGTGCGGCTCGCGCACGAATACCTGGCCGCCACCCAGCCCGACGAACTGCTCATTGCCCTGTAGCGGTGATGCGGGCCGGTACCCGCCAACATCGATGCGCGAATCGACACCCGATTTCCAACATGGGTGCGCGGATTCATGCGGACCGGCTGCTGGGGTGGCTCAGGACCGAGTCGAGTGCGGCTAGGAAATTGTCCGCTATGTAGTCCGGCGCGAAAGTTTCGTGCTCCCACTGTCGCCCTCGGCGCAGCCACACGCTCCCGATGCCTGCCTCGCGCGCCCCGGCGATGTCATGCTCGGGCGAGTCGCCGATCATCCAGGCGCCGGCGAGACTCTGATTGACCCGTTCGGCGGCTAGCCGGAAAATCTTCGGGTCTGGTTTCCTCAAGCCGACGCCTTCGGAGATGACCCAGCCGGACACGTGACCGGCGAGACCAGCGCGGTGCAGCTTCTGCTCTTGCTGGGCAACCTGGCCGTTGGTCACGACGACGACGGTCCAGCCGGCGGCGCGGGCCTGATCCAGCGCAGCGGGCACGGCGGCATCTGGTTCAAGATGCTCAATCAGTCCGCGGCGAAGCTCGTCTACCACGGCACCTTGCTGATCGCTGCCTAGCCCGTACCTGGTGACGATGAGTTCCGCGAGCTGCTCACGCTTCTCGCCGCCGCCCCGGTCTGCCGCGATCAGCCAGTCGGCTTCGGCTGGAGGCAAGCCGAGCCTTGCCGCATAGGTGGCCGCCCAGCGCCGGAACGCTGCCTCGCGGTCAATCAGGGTATCGTCCAGGTCGATCAGCAGCACGGGCATAACCTGACCGTACATTTCGCGCCCACAGCCCGTCGCGTTTCGAGCACCTTGTCACAGGCCGGTAGCTGGCGAGACCTCAGGTATGGCTCGCGTGGAACTGCGAAATAAGCTAGCCGGGGATCAGCGACAGCTGCAGCTTTCCCAGCCGGCCGGGGTCAGCCATCACGTTGACGACCGTGACTTTGCGCTCGGCGCTGACGGTCAGGATGAGCACTACCTGCAGCTTGCCCGCCGGAGCGAACACGATGCCCGCTTGCCCGTCGACCAGCGCTAGCTGCGAATGGCGGGCCCGGACGCCGGCGGCGATGGCGCCCTTGGCGACCACGGCCAGGCCCTGGAGCCGCAGTGGCCTGCCCGCAGGGGCCGCGGCCGCATCGGAAATCAGGGTGACCTCGGAGTCGAGCAGGGCAACGAGCGCCTCGAAGTCACCCTGGCGAGTCGCGGCAAGGAACGCCTCGGTGACTTCTCGCTGGCGGGTCAGGTCGGCGGGGTGATCCTGGCTCGGCGCGCCGCGCACCCGGCGCCTTGCCCTGCTGGCGAGCTGGCGCGTCGCCTCGGGCGAGCGGCCGAGCACGGCCGCCACCTCGGTGAACGGCATGGCGAACAGGTCGTGCAGGACGAATGCGATCCGCTCGGCCGGCGTGAGGGTGTCGAGCACGACGAGCATGGCCAGGCCTACCGAGTCGGCCAGCACGGCCTCGTCTTCGGGATTGCCTGCCAGCGCGGATACCGGTGCGAGCCCAGATGCTGGCCCGGTCGCGGAGCCGGCCCTGGCGGTGGCCTCGGTGGCGGCGGGCCAGGAGTCCCCGACTGGCTCCTCGTGCCTGTTGCGGCGGGAGCGGAGCATGTTGAGCGCTACTCGCGCCACTACGGTCGTCAGCCAGCCGGCGAGGTTCTCTACTTCGCTGACGTCGGCGCTGCTCAGGCGGAGCCAGGTGTCCTGAACCGCGTCATCGGCATCGGCGATCGATCCGAGCAGCCGGTAGGCCACCGCCCGCAAGTGGTCGCGCTGTCCCTCGAACGCCGCTGCCAGCCAGTCGCTGTCGGCCATCTGTCACGCTCTCTCATCAGGTCTCACCACACTGACACCTTGTACCAGCGTGAGGTGACATCCGGGGTGGCCGCGCGGGCGGGTCAGACGTCGGTGACGAGTTCACGGGACGCTTCCGCAGCTCAGCTCGCAGGATTCGGAAGACCGCCGACGTGTCGATCAGATAGAGGGCGGGAGCCATTCGGGTGGGCTGCCGCCGCCGAGGAACTCGTCGAACTCACCCCGGTCGGCCATCTCGCCGAGCCTGGCCAGGGCTCGCAGCCGCACTAGCCGCTGACCCACGTCGCGGAGGGCGGTGTTCACTGTGTCCTTCTTGGTTTTGGTCCCAAGCCCCTCGGCAGCTATCGTCAAGGCCTCTTGGTCGATCTCGATCGACGTCTTGATCATGGTCATGAACCCTGCCTCCTTAGCCCGCAATAGAAATCACGGATAGCGAGGTTCGATATCTACGATATCTATTGCGAACTTCTCAGGACCGGCTGGATACAATCCGGCTATGAGCTTGCAGCAGACCCTGACCGACATAGGGCTCAAGACGATGAGCGGTGCTCATCGGACGATCTTGCGTCTGAGCGGCGGGCGTTTGCTGGGCACGACCCTCGGAATGCAAGTAGTCGAGTTGCACACCGTCGGGCGCGTCTCGGGCCAGCCTCGCTCGACCATGCTCACCTCCCCCGTGATCAGCGAGAACAGGGTCGTGCTTGTGGCCTCCAAGGGAGGGGATGACCGTGATCCGGACTGGTACCGCAACCTCGTGGCTCACCCGCAGATCGAGCTGACCATCGCCGGGCAGCGCAGGCAAATGCTGGCCCGCCGTGCCTCAGCGGAGGAAAAGGCCGAGCTGTGGCCAGTGGTGGTCGCCGCCTACAGCGGCTACGCCGCGTACCAGCGCCGCACCGATCGCGATATCCCGCTCGTCATCTGCGAACCGCGCTAAGCCCTGGCTCCAGACGAAAAAAGCTGGATGGCCGCTGGCCGCGCGGGGCACAGTAGACCATGCGGGAACGAGGGCTTGAGCCGGACGGAACCATCGCACGCGAAGGCAGCCTTGACCGGGTCGGGGCGGTTTTCATACCTGTCGTTGAGGCGGTTCGGGCGCAGATCCTCAGGGCGTTTGACGGCGCCCGGCTGCACAGCGCCTATCTCTACGGGAGCATTCCGCGCGGCACCGCCGTTCCGGGGGTTTCCGACCTCGACGTCCTGGTCCTGCTCACTGAGGAGCCTGTGCCTGCCGATCGCGCCGAGGCCAAGGCGATCGAGGCCTCGCTCGACCGGTCGTTCCCCCAGGTCGATGGCGCGGGGATCGAGATGTCGAGCGCGCGGAGCACGTTGGGTGATCTGCAGGACGGCGGCTTCTTCGTCGCCTGCCTCTGTACTCCGCTGCTTGGCACCGACCTCGCCGGGCAACTGCCTCGATACCGCCCGACCGGATTGCTGGCCCGCGAGACAAATGGCGATCTGGCCCTGGTGCTCCCTGAGTGGCGTCGTCGCCTGGGCGAGGCTAAGGCGCTGGCCGCGGGATGCGGGGCGACCTCGGAAGCGGCGTTGAAAAGGCTCAGCCGTCTGGTCGGACGCCGGCTGGTCAGGACAGGCTTCACCCTGGTCATGCCGCGCTGGAACGGCTGGACAAGCGATCTCGAGAAGTCAGCGGAGATCTTTGGCCGCTACTATCCCGCCCGAGCCGGCCAGATGCACGCCGCTGCCAGCACGGGCCGCGTCCAGCCGGCCGATCCGGCAGTGCTCACCATGCTCGTCGACGATCTGGGTGAATGGCTGGCCGGAGAATACGCCCGCGTGCACGGAGTCAAGGCCAGCCGGTCATGAACTGGCGCGCCCGCGGCGAGCTAGGTGCTCGGCGGTTCCGGCAACCCAGCGTCTTGGCGCTGGCAAGTCCACGATGAGGGCGAGCCCGCATACTGTCCCGATGCCGACCGCGGCCCCGGCCACGGTGTCGGTGAAGTAGTGCCAGCGCAGCCCGATGAGCGCGCTCGCCACGACCACGCCGACCAGGCAGGCGGCGATCGGGACCGCAACGCGGAGCTTCCTCGGTGACCCGGAACGCGGCGGCGAGACAAGCAGCAGGACCGTGACGGTCGCGGCGACCGTGAAAATAGCAGTGGTGTGCCCGCTCGGGTAGACCAGGTTGCCCAGGTAAGTGCGATGGACCAGGGGTTTGAGCAGCCCCTCGTTCAATCCTTCAGCCGTGGGGACCGCTAGTGCTGCCAGCACGGCGCCGTTCAGCCGGCCGACGATGAGGCAGCCGAGGACGACAACGACGCTCAGCACGGTCGCCGGCCCTGGTGCGCCAGGTGAGAGCAGCCACAGCCCGAGCTGCTGGCGACTGGCGAACCAGTGGATCAGCGGAGAGTCAATACCCTGATCAAACCAGTCCACTTTCGTCTGCTGAGCGAAGAGCAGGCCAAGCACCGCGACGAGGATCGCGCAGCAGACGATCAGCACGCCGGCCCACGGACGAGCGGAAGGGGTCAGCAACGGGCGGCCAGGCAGTTCGCGAACACTGTCCGTCTCGCGACCAGTGCCTGTTAGCGAGTCTCCATTGCCCCGAGAGGATTTCACCATGCGAGCGCGAGTAGTTCGGTGACGGCTTGCTCCATACCGGGGTGCCCTATCCGGCCGATGGCGATGATTGGCGCGATCGCGCGGCACCAGGCATACAGCCGGTCTGGGTCAACTCCGGCAGCGGGTGCCAGGGCCGCGCACCGGTTGCCGACGCCATCGGCCCCGGCGCCGTCTAGGGCATAGTCAACTGCGTCGAAGCACGGGTCTCCTACACAAGCCCGGGGGTCGATGGCGACCAGTCCGCGCGCCGGGCCGCCGTCGAGCACGTTGCCGAGGTGAAGGTCGCCGTGCAGCAGCACTTGCGAGGGTGCGCTAGCCAGCAGCGCGTCGTACCGGCTGGCTCCCCGGTCCAGGTCAGCGGGGCGGATCTGCTGGCCGATGAGCGGATCGGCCAGCCTGCGGCCGATCCGGGCGAAGGACTCATCGCATCTGCCGCGCAGGTCGCGCGGGAAACCGGGCGGCGGCGCGGTGGCGCCGTGCAATGCCCGGATCAGGCTCCCCCATGCCTGCGGCGAGGGCGGATGCGGCAGTTCATCGGCTGCCGTGCCCGGCTCAATCGATTCGAGCAAGACAGCCCCCGCGACCGAGTCGACGGCGAGCACGGCAGGCACCTTGCCGCTGGGCCCGAAGAGGCCAAGCGTGGCCGCCTGGTCAGCGAGGAAGGGCGGATCCGGGCTGAGCTTGAGCACGGCAGCGGCGCCACCAGGCTGGCTGCAGTGCAAGACCACGGAACTGGCCCCGTAGGCATAGGTCTCGCCGAGCTTGAGCCCCCACTTGCCTGCCATTTCATCAGCTAGGGCGGGAATAGCCGCGCACCACGTAGCGATCTGGGACCCGAACCGGAGCGACAGGCACGCCGTGAGTTCGCTGATCATCCCCGCATAGTCCATCGCGGCAAAGCTAGCATCACGTTCCGGGCTCGATGTGAGAATCTGCCTCTATGGCACTCACTCTGGCCCAGCTCCTCGCCGTCCGTCTCTACAAGGCATTCGACCTGGACAACGAAGGCCGGGTGCTGGCCGGCAGCGATGACTCCGGCTCCACTCAGCTGATGGAGATCTTGCCTGACGGCACCAGCGTGGCGCTGACCGCGCTGCCGGGCGCGTGCACCGGGCGCTACCTGCCGGGCGAGCGTACCGTGGTCGTCTCCCATGACGAGGGCGGGAACGAGCGGCATCAGCTCTCACTTCTCCGGCTGCCCGCGCCGCAGGAGAAGCCGGCCGGGCTCGATGACCTTGAGCAGCTGGTGCGCGATCCGCGGTACATGCACGTGCTCGGTGACGTGCGGCCCGGCCAGGTCTGCTACTTCGTCAACAGGCGGAACGGAGTGGATTTCGACCCGGTCATTCGTCAGCTGGCGGATGGCTCGGAGCGGGAACTGGTCCTCGCGGATGCCATGTTCGGCCAGGCGGCGATGTCCCCGGATGGCCGGTGGCTGGCCCTGACCGTAGAGTCCAAGGTCACAGCGGCGGCCGCCAACGTCGTCCTTGTGGACCTGTCAGCGCCCGCTGGCCTGGAGCGGATGTCGGCGGTGACACCAGCTGACGCGCCTGCCTTGAACGGCGCGCTGGCGTGGTCGCCGGATAGCGTCAGCTTGTACTTCAGCTCGAACAATGACAGGGAGTTCCGCTCTATCGCGCGCTACGAGGTAGCGGCGGGCCAGCTGACCTGGCTGGTCACGGACGACACCGCGGACCTCACCGGGTGGCTGTCCCCGGACGGCTCCACGCTGCTGGTAGAACGCAACGTCGACGGCGCGTCAGCGCTGGCCCTGCACGACGCCATCAGCGGGGCGCACCTTCAGGACCTGCCGCTGCCGGGCACTGGCACCGTGGTCCAGAGCAACCTGCCATCGCCGCGCTGGGCTCCGGACTCTGCCTCAGTAGCGCTCTCGATCACCGGCGCCCGAGCTGCCCGGGGACGTTCTGCTCGCCGATCGCGGGCCGGGGTCGGCGGGAGTTCGGCCGCTCACGCGGTCGGCTCGGGCGCTCGGCGGCGAGCAGACGGTCAGCCCCGAGCCGCACCGCGTGCCGGCTCCGGATGGTGAACTGGTGCCGTGCATGGTGTACCGGGCGGCCAGCCAGGACGGGAACGACCTGGCGGGCTCCGCGGTTGTGGTCGTGCATGGCGGTCCCGAGGCCCAGGCCAAGCGGGTCTTCGACGTCATGGTGCAGGCACTGGCCGCGGCTGGTCACACCGTGCTGGTCCCCAACGTGCGCGGGTCGACAGGGTACGGCAAACGCTGGTACTCCGCCGACGACGTGCATCACCGCCTCGAGTCGGTGGCGGACCTGGCGGCGCTGCACGGATACCTCCCGAAGCTCGGCCTCGACCAGGCGCGCGCGGCGCTGTGGGGCGGGTCGTACGGCGGGTACATGGTTCTCGCGGGGCTGGCGTTCCAGCCGGAGTTGTGGGCAGCCGGCGTGGACATCGTGGGGATCGCCTCCCTTGTGACGTTCCTCGAGAACACCTCGGCCTTCCGGCGGGCATACCGGGAACGGGAGTACGGCACACTCGCCCGCGACCGCGAGTTCCTGCACTCAGTGTCGCCGCTGACCAGGATTGATGACATGCGGGCGCCGCTATTCATCATCCACGGCGCCAACGACCCCCGGGTGCCGCTCAGCGAGGCCGAGCAGATCCACGCGGCCCTGACCAGCCGCGATCGCGACTGCGATCTCCTGGTCTACGGAGACGAGGGCCACGGCCTGGCCAAGCGGGCGAACCGGGCCGACGCGATGCCGAAGGCCCTGGCGTTCCTGGCCAGGCATCTCGCCGTACGGCGGGCCTGAGCGCCGCGGCTCCGGCCCCCACGGAGCTTGAACCTGAAGAGTTTCCGCTGCTGTCCGGGAGGTTGCCGGATGACTCGTTGAACTGAGCGGCGACGCGACCGGGCGGGCCGGGCCGGGACAGCATCAGGTCGGGTCACGTTGTTGTTGCGGGCGTCCGGCAACAGCATCGCGGCCCGCCCTGATGGTGTGGGGACGACAACAGGGAGGGCCACGTTGCTCACGCCACACCGACACGTCGGCTGGGTAACGAAATCCGCTTGACGGGATCAAGGAAGAAGTCACTCGACAGCCTCGCGTACCGGCTTGAACATCGCACCCGTTCCCCTGCCCAGGTCCAGGCCCGCAGGCGCTCCAGCGCTCCACAGGCCCGGCCCGCCAGGTGCCAGCGGGTCTCTGAGCAGCGCCCGAGGACAGTGCGCGCCGATCCACCCCGCGTCGAGATCGCGTGTGCTAGCCTCGGTTTTTCCTACTTTCCAGATCGGAGATAAAGTGATTAGCGTCCTGGACACCGCCCCGCAACTAAGCCAGCTGAGCCCGGCCCGGCTGGCCGGCATTGTGCGGCGCGTCGCGGCTCACCCGCAGACCTGGCGCGAGCAGGTCAGGTTCGACTCGGCCCAACGCTGGTACGCGAGGCTCGAGCGCGGTGACGACCACGAGGTCTGGCTGCTGACCTGGCTCCCGGGGCAGGAGACAGGGTTCCACGACCATGGCGACTCGGCGGGAGCGTTTACGGTGACGAGCGGCTGGCTCACCGAGCGGGCGGCGCCGGGCGGGCGACCAGCGGAGTCAGGGCGGAAGCTACGGTCAGGCGCGATCCGGTCCTTCGGCCCGCAGTTCGTGCACGACGTGCGGAACGAGTCGGCCGAACTCGCTGTCAGCATCCACGCGTACTCGCCGCCGCTGACCAGCATGCGCCGTTTCGAACCTGCCGAGCATGGCCTGCTGCGCCTCACGGCAGAGGAAAGCTCATGGTAGCCACGCGCGATCTCCGAGCCGAAACCACCAGCCAGGGGACCTCGATCCACGAGATCCTGGCGGCCGCCCGCAGCCGCCTGAACCGGCTGAACCCGGCCCAGGCCCGCCGGGCCATCCAGGACGGCGCGCTGCTCGTGGACATCAGGCCCGAGGCGCAGCGACGATCAGAGGGCCGGGTGCCAGGCGCACTCATCGTCGAGCGGAACGTGCTCGAGTGGCGATTCGACCCGCGCTCCGAAGCCAGGCTCCCGCAGGCTACTGGGTACCACCAGCGCGTGATCGTCATGTGCTCGCGCGGCTACACCTCAAGCCTGGCCGCCGCCTCGCTGCAGGACCTCGGCCTCCGGTACGCGACCGATCTGGATGGAGGATTCCACGCCTGGGCCGATGCGGGACTGCCTGTCGTCGGTGGGCCTGCTCGCTGAACGTCAGTTGGCTGGTGGCGGCGCGATGACGACTTCGGTGATCGGATCGCAGGGAATCTGCGGGGTACCGCACACGATGACGTCGGCCCGTTCCCAGGTCCGCTGGGCGGCGTTGAAAGGTATCTCCTCGGCCATCCACGCGACGTGGTCGTAAGATGCTCCGTCCGGTGCCTGGTTGGCCAGGTCGAACGCGTCGGGGTCACGGTCGCGGGCGAGCCTGCGCTGCTCGGCTTCCCTCTCGTCGGACTGCACCCAGATCAGGGCATCGATCAGGTGCGCGACCTCCCGGCGCCCCGCGCCGTCCCCTTCGATGACGAGCAGCGGGCAGCCAGCAGGAACATGGAGAGATCCTTGCCTGCCGTGCTCAGCCCAGCGCGGCGGCCGGTAGCTGACTGCCTCGCCCCGGTGCAGGGGGACCAGGATGCCGTCTGTCAGCAGGTCGGTCCAGCCGAAGCGCGAGTGGTCCCACGCGATGTCGTCGGTATGGATAACGGCCGCCCCTGGGACTGCCGCGCCGATCCGCATCGCGAGCGAGGTCTTTCCGTTATTGCTGCGGCCGTCTATGGCCAGGATCACCGGCCGCCCGGAGTCGATGCTGTCGGGCCGACACTGGCTTAGTGCCCGGATGAGGACAGTGAGCAGCGCGGCGCGCCACGGCCCGGCCTCTGGTTCCTCCGGGGCTAGCTGCAAGGCCATGTCCTATTCAGATTCCGTGCGCGTCGTCAAGACGGCGGCGAGGGCGTCGAGCGTTTGCGCCACGATGGCGTAATAGGCCCATCTGCCGCGCTGGCTGCGGGTGAAGATCCCGGCGTCGACGAGGATCTTCAGGTGGTGCGAGATGGTCGGCTGGGTCAGGCCGAGGGGATCGGTCAGCTCGCAAACGCACGCCTCGCCGTTCTCGTGCGCGGCGACCATGGAGACGAGTCGCAGCCGGGTGGGGTCGGCGAGGGCCTTGAGCAGGTGAGCGAGGTCGGCGGCCTGGCTAGCGGACAGGGGCTCATGGACCAGCGACGTGCAGCACTCGCCAGCTTGGAGCGATAGATCTGGCCTGGCCATGACGGTCTTGCTCACGCTCATAGTATGCGGCACGCATTGACAATCGTCTATCAATCACCGATGCTAGTCCCATCGATGATGGTCTATGTGTGGGGGTTGCCGTGACCGATCAGAACGCCGCTGACCTGCGCGAGCAGATCCGGTCTAAGTACGCGCAAGCCGCCCACTTCGTCATGACGGCCGATCCGGAGACGTCGGCGGGATGCTGCGGCGCGGCCGCTGATCCTTGCTGCGGGGGTTCCGCGACGGCAGAGAAGGACAATTGCTTCGGCGGTCCGCTGTACGGCCAAGGTGAGACCGATGGCCTGCCCGCCGAGGCGGTACTGGCGAGCCTTGGCTGCGGTAACCCGCTGGCGGTGGCGGACCTGCACGAGGGGGAGCGCGTGCTGGACCTCGGGTCCGGCGGCGGTATCGATGTCCTGCTCTCGGCACGGCGGGTGGGCGCCACGGGGTTCGCTTACGGCGTGGACATGACCGATGACATGCTGGCGCTGGCCAGGGCCAATGCCGCGAAGGCAGGCGTGACCAACGTCGAGTTCCTGAAAGGTGAGATCGAGGCGGTGCCGCTACCGGACGGCGCGGTTGACGTGGTGATCTCCAACTGCGTGATCAACTTGTCGACCGACAAGTCCGCCGTGCTGGCTGAGATGTTCCGGGTTCTGGTGCCCGGCGGGCGGATCGGCATTTCCGACGTGGTCGCTGAGGATCACCTGACCGCGGTTGACCGCGCGGCGGCAGGCTCCTATGTCGGCTGCATCGCCGGGGCGCTGTCGCGCTCCGAGTACCTGGACGGCCTGGCCGCCGCCGGCTTTACGGCTGCGTCGGTGACTTTTACGAATCAGGCCGCGCCGGGCATGCACTCGGCCATCATCCGCGCGGTCAAGCCCGCATGAACGACGACGGAAGGACACACCGTGTCAGGCATTCCCGAGGTGCTCTTCGTCTGCACCCACAACGCGGGCCGTTCCCAGATGGCGGCCGCCCTGCTCGGCCATGAGGCGGCAGGGCGGGTCCGGGTCAGCTCCGCCGGATCGCAGCCAGCGGACCAGCTCAACCCGGCCGTCGTCCAGGCGATGGCCGAGATCGGCCTCGACATCACCCGCGAGTTCCCCAAACGCCTGACCACCGACCAAGTGCAGGCGGCTGACGTCGTGGTCACCATGGGCTGCGGCGATGCCTGCCCTGTATACCCAGGTAAGCGCTACCTCGACTGGGACCTGCCCGATCCGGCAGGCCTGGGCCTCTCCGCCATCCGCCCCATCCGCGATGAAATTCACCGCCGCGCTATCGCCCTAGTCGCCGACCTCACCTGACGTATCATTGGCCGGTTCATCGCCAGGGAGGCATGCATGCGAGCTGATCAGTTCAGTCAGTCGCTGGAGATGCTGGATAACGGCTGTCTCCCTGATCAGGCAACCGGCGCCGAGGACATGCTGCTGATGCTGGCTCAGCGCTACGCGTATGTCTTCCCCAGTGACTCCGTGCTGGCAATGCTCGCCGGTCTGGGGCCGCTAGTTGAGATTGGTGCCGGCACGGGATACTGGGCTCGCAGGCTGCGGTTGATGGACGTGGATATCGTCGCCTTCGATCAGGCACCGCTCGACGGGGAGCGTGTTAACAGGTACCACTCGCGTACTGAGCCATGGACCGACGTCGAGCAGGGTGATCAGACCGTGCTGTCCGGTTACGAGGACCGTGGCCTTTTGCTGTGCTGGCCGCCATTGTTCTCATCGCTGGGTGACTGCCTGACGTACTACCGCGGGGACACCGTCGCGTGCATCGGGGACGGCGGTTATCGCACCGCCAGGCTGGACGGCCTGCGGGAAGCTTTCACTAAGGTTGCCGCGATACCCGTTAGGGCACTCGATCCCGACCCGGGGGTGCAGCCGCAGCTCGCGATCTGGAAACGCCGTCACGTCGGCGACGGCCGCTCTGCACCGGCTGACGGAACGGTTTAACACGGTCGCTGCGCTCTATTTCATGCAGGAAGCGATCACGGACATGATCTCTTCGCTGCGGTCGTGGCCGACATAGTGCTCTGACGAGTCGCTGACGTGCAGGGTCGCGTCCGGCAGCTCGCGCGCGACGCGGCGCGCGATGGCGATCGGCGCGTTTGTGTCGCGGGCACCGTGCCACAGGTGCACGGGCGTTTTGATCTCGCTGAGCGGGAACGGCCACGGGGGCCTGCTGATAGCGAGTTCTTGCACGGCGCCACGCGTCCCCGGCCGGAGGGCGTCAGCAACGGCCTCGAACTCGATCCTCAGATCGGCATGCTTGGCTTCCGGCGCGACGGCCATTTCGCGGCGCAGGGCACGCTCTAGCCTGGCCGGTCTGGCCAGCGACCGCTTCATCATGGTGAGCGGGACCGCGTTCAGCGCCGGCATGTTCCTGGCGAGCCAGCCGTAAAACCGGATCCTCGCCTGCTGGCCCGCTCGCTCGGTTGCGTCCACAGGCCCGCCTGCCCCCGCAATGAGGACGGCAACGCTCACCCTGTCCGCGAGAAAGAGGGCAGCGGCCAGCGTGAACGGACCACCGCCGGACTCGCCCACCAGCGCGAACCGGCCCAGGCCGAGCTGACCAGCCAGCGCGGCGAGGTCAGCTCCCCAGCCGGTCAGGCTGCGCTTCGGCTGGTAATCGGAGCCGCCGTAGCCTGGCTTGTCCGGCGAGATCCAGCGCAGGCCGGCCGCGCGGGCCGTCTCGTCATAGGAAGCTCCGTAGAGGCCCGACACCGGCGTCCCCGAGGTGTAGAACACCGGTGACCCGCCTGCGTCACCGAACTCATGCCAGCTCAGCCGTCTGCCGTCAACAAAGGTCATCACACCAGATGTCACCCACACATCATGACTCTGGCCCGAGCTGCCGACATACACCGACACAGCGATCGGCCGTCGAAGAGGACGTAACCACGGGGGCGTGGTACAACCGACTCGTGGATGCACCGATGGCGATCGACCAGATCAGCGCCTTGCGGACGAAGGCAACCCTTGAGGCGACCGTAATCCAGGGTGTTCTCGATGATCACTATCGGCAGCATCCGCAGGTACGGCCTGACCTTGGTGATCTGGCACTGGCGGCTGCGGAAATCGACGGACATCCGCTGGCAGCCGAGCCCGAGCTCCTGCGCTCGGCGGCTGCGGAGATCGCCGTGCGGCATCCTGGCGCAACTCCCGAGGATGTGCTGCTCTGGGCAGAGGCCCGCGGGTTCGCGGCAGCATGAGCAGGCTGGTGCTGCTGGACAATGAGGCCGTCCAGGCGCTACGAGATCTGTCGCACCCCAAGCACCGCAAGGTAATCAGCTACGTCCAAGTCATCGCCGATCGCAAGCGTCGAGCTGAGGCGATCAATGCTGCTGTTCCTACCGCCGTCCGGGTCGAAGCCGGATGGGACCGCACCTCACCGACCTGGGCCCTCCCAAACCGACTGCGGATCGCAGACGTCCCACTTGACACCCAGCATGCCAACAGTGCCGCAACAATCCGGCCCGCAAAGACGTCTCAGTCGCGGATGCTCATCTTGGTGCCGCGATGCAGCTGACATCCGCCGCAGAGATCACAGTACTCACGAGCGACCCACGCGATATGCGGAGAGTTGCCGGCGACACGAACATCGCCATTACTACTATATGACTGGGATTGGCACTGAGCTTGCCCCGACTTGGACACCAAACCTACCGGATAAACCAACAAGCACCACGGCCTGCTATCACCCCACCGACGTATGCTGACGGTGTCGCAGGTATCCGCGCTCGTAGTTCTATCTCCAATCCGACGCAGGCTAAACAAACAGCGTTCCTGGATTTGCACGCTAGTCCCCGGACGCCCATACGCCCGGGGATCAGCCCCGGGTAACGCAAAGCAGGTCAGACGCCCTATGTTGCGGGAACCGTCAGTGACGGCCGACCGCATGCCACACGAGCACGGCGACGGGCAGTCCGACAACGACGCGGATGAGCACATAACGCGCGGTGGATCCCCACGTCTGCCACGGTTCCGCCGGTCCTGGGTGAGCGCCAGGTTCCGGAGCTGTACTGTCGTTATCCACGGGAACTCCTTGCTTCGAGGTTGGGTGTCTCCTGTCTGAACGCCCCCGCACCGGGTGCAACGGTGCGGGGGCGTCACGAGTATTACATGCCCCGCAACGATTCAAGGCGGCTTTCTTCATTGTCGGCGGAAATGCGCGAATCCGTGCCGAACTTCAGTGCAGAGCTGTGTAGATCAGTGCAGAGAAGTGCAGAGCAGGCTCCAAAGCTGGGCATGATTAACGTGGGCGCCATAACCTGCGCCTACTAACCAGGGCATGATTAACGTGGGCGCCATAACCTGCGCCGTGCGGCTAGGGCATCAATGACATCTCGTGCTAAGCCGACGATGGCGGCGCTGCTAAGCGGCTTAGACAGCGGCGGGCCGCGGCGGCGCCCGGCGGTAGTTTCCCGCCGGAACGGGGCGCTCCTGCGCCTCGGGGCACTCACGATCACCCCAGGGATGCGGAACGGCTTGGCCACCCGCAGTGCCCTGCGGGGACGGGACAGTCCCCGCGCAGCCGGTGGGACGTGGGGACGGTCCGGTTCACCGCCCGTGACGCGGCCGGGCTGGTCCTGGTCGGCGACATGTACGGCGCCGCGCCCTATGACCTGCTCGCCGCCGCGCTCGGCGTCCAGCCAGCGCGGCTGAGCGGCATCGTGATGCAGTGGCGGCGACACGGGCCGGATCGGCCCCGGCCCGACCTGGTGCTGGCTCACCCCACCAGGGATGCGCGCTGCCGGGCTCGCGTTGCCGGTACGACACAGAAGCAATCGGGCACGCAACGGGCACGGCAACGGAAAGAGGCGTTCTTGAGAGCTTGTCCAGCCGACCGCGACAACCCGACGGACCTGCGGGGACTTATGAATGAGTGGAGCTAAGGAGACTCGAACTCCTGACCCCCTGCTTGCAAAGCAGGTGCTCTTCCAGCTGAGCTATAGCCCCAGGAACTGCAGCCCAGACGGCCGTGATCAGCCTACACCAGGTGGATTCAGGCGCGCGCCGGTGTCGGCTGCCGGCCCGCGGCGGGGGCCGGTTGGCTGCCGCATTGGTGCGTGACCACCTGACTTTTCAAGACGCGGACTGCGGGACCGGCGGGACAGCAGTTGGCAGCCATGCTCTGCTGGCCTGTCAGGAGGCCAGTCGCCGACAGCCATGGCTGTATTACGAGCACGGATGGCGTCGTGCAAGCGGGTCCATTAACGGCCCCGGATTGTGCTCATCGCCTCCTCCGCGCCCGGCGCGAAGCGTCAACCAGCGACGCGAACTGCGGCGGCTCGATGATCGGACGGCCCCGCCAAGGGGACATGGCGGTCAGGTCCGCATCTGCGGACACGATCAGGAAGGCGCCCACTGCGGCTGCCAGGTCAAGGATCCGATTATCCTCCCAGTCCGGGCAGTCACCGACAACCTGCGGCGGGTCGGCAATCCCGCCACCAGACGCATCGGCCATCTCGGCCAGCACGCGCAGGTACTCGTCGACCTCATCGTCTGGTGTCTTGAGCACCGTGGCGAGCACCCGGCCAGTGTTGACCAGGATGTGCGGCGAAAGCCACAACGCGAACTCCGCCGCGTCGTTGATCGCTCCCAGGCAGTCAGCGCTGGGGTTACCCGAGGTCGGCGGTGGCGACGGCCAGCTGCGGAACGGCGACTCGCCGGCCGCCACAGCTAGTACGAGCACGTTCACGTCGAACACGACCGGCGTCGGGACCGGTCCTGGCAGATTCAAGGCCCTGATGTCCCGCCCTTGTACGCCTGACGGATCTCGGCCAGCAGGGACTCATAATCCTGGCCTGCCGCCGCCGCCCGCTCGGCATTGCGAGCCTGAAGGTCACGCAGCCGCTCCGCCCGGGCCAGCGACTCCATCACCGTCAGTGTCGCCCTCAGGTACGCCGACCGGTTACCGCCCCCAAAGTGCTCCACCAGGCGGGCCAGCCGCTCCTGATCCCCATCCGCCACCGCGAACCCAACAGTCGATGTAGACATGAACGTATTGTATATGGGTTGCATCTCCAGATGCAACCCATAGCATCCAGATCTCATTACGGTCAGTCCTGGTTTCTGGTGCACGTGCGCGCTCACAGTCACTGGGGGCGTGATCACCTGATTCGACAGGCATCGCTAGACATGAGCACGGATGGCATCGGTCAAGTGGGTCCAGAGGTCGCCTGGGATGAGGTTGCGGTGCCCTTACAACTTGCAACCCCGATTAACGACTGCCAGCGAGTTTGGAATATGCAAGAACGGTGAATGATAGTCCTCCACGTCCACTGCCCTTAACTTTTCAGGTTTTCGTCCCATTGCGGGAGGTTTGACTTGGTGATCTTGATGGTGTAGTCGACTTCTTCGGTATGTCTTGTGCGGCGTTCGGCGGATGTGCGGCCTGACGTTCGCTGGCGGCCGTTGCGGTGCCGGGGCTGGGCGAGGATGGCGGCGAGCAGGCCGGTGAGGGGATCTGCGGGCCGCCGTCCGCAGTGCTGGCAGCAATGATCTGCGGTGACGTGGCCGCGGATGAGGGCGAGGACTGCGGTGAAGGGGATGAGGCCGGGGTCGGTGCCGGCCAGGGCGGCGGCGCGGGCGGCGGCGGTGGCGGTGATGTTGTGGATAAGCAGCAGCGCCCGTGCTTCTTGCCGGGCTAGTTCGGGGGACTGGCCGCGCAGCGGGCGGCGGGGGCCGCGGACGGTTTTCTTCAGGTGCAGGAACGCGATCTCGATCTGCCATCTTTCGGCATAGAGGGCGGCGATGTCGCGGGCCGGGTAGGCCTGGTGGTCCAGGAGGGTGGTCAGGACCCGGATGAGCGTGGTTTTCGTCCGGCCGCTGCGGGTGCGGGCGGTGATAGTGAAGGAGATGAGCCGGGCGGTGGTGTCCGGGAGCCGTTCGGCGTGGGGGTCGCCGGTGTCGCGGCGCCGGCGGGTGCGCATGCCGTCGGATTCGCGGAGCATGACCAGCTCGGACCCGTCGGGCAGGGTCCGGATCGTCTTGAAGGGGACGGACTTCGCGCCGTTCTTGACCCGCCAGGCCAGGTGCGCGCCGGCGGCGGAGAACCGGATCCGCCTGTCCATGGAGAAGAACCCGCGGTCGGCCAGGCTGAGGATGCCCCGCGTGAAGGACCAGGCCAGGTCATCAGCCAGCGGGTTCCCCCGTCGTGGTAGCCGCCGATAGCCGCGGCGAGCTGCCGCCTGGTGGCGGTGCGGACATGCGCCGCGATCCGCAGCAGCGGCCTGGCGCCGTTGCCGGGAACCCCGAACGCGCCGGCGAGGACGTCGTTCCTGGCCAGTTCCATCGTGGTGCCGTCCAGCGCGGTGACCTCCAGCCCCTTCCGCAGCCGCTCGATGCCGGGGCCCGCGTCGCCGCGCGCCGCGTCCAGCTCGAACAGGCGGCGCATGACCTGCTCGCCGAGCAGGCTCCGGGCCTTGGAGAACGCCGGGCCGGTCGGCACCCCCGTGCCCGGCTTGAGGCTCAGGCCCGGCAGGCCGAAAGCCGCGGCCAGGGCGCTGTCATAGCCCGAGCCGGGGAACAGGCAGGCGACCAGGACGCAGATCACGGTCATCTTCCCGGTCAGCGTCCGGTCATAGGAGTGCCGGTGCGGCGCTTCCTCCAGCGCCCGCGCGATCACGCCCTCTGCCAGGAGGTCTTCCAGCAGGCTCTCGCGCCGCAGCTCCCCGAGCCAGTCCAGCCACAGCCCAGGCCCGGACAGCACCCGTTCCGCGAGGTCAGCCCCCGGAACGGCATCGCTGTCCCCGGCCGGCGCGGGCGGGATGGACGACGGCACGACGAGCATGGCAGACTGGGCACTCAACAAAGCTCCCGGCGGACGGAATGGTCTCGACAACCCCCGTCCTACCAGGAGCTTTGTTCTATTCAGGGACCGCCGCGCCCCATCACGCCACCGCGATCAACTCGCCGCCAGACCGTTATCAACCCCGGGAAACCCGGACACCAAGCCCAGAACTCTGGAAAGTTAAGGGCAGTGCCTCCACGTCTGATTGAGGACGATGCGGCGAGCTGGACCAGAACGGGTGATGAGGTCATGCGATCGGTGGCAGCGAGCTTTACGGCGATCGGAATCCTGCTAGCGGGAGCCGTCGGCCGTTAGGAAGCGTGCGCGCGGCACTAACTGCAGCCACCACCGATGACATGGCCATGCGTGCCGGGTCTTTGCATGCCGTCCGAACGGCAGGTCCAGACGGTACCCCCAACCGGAAAGGGAGTACGCCTGCGGAAGGTAGTTGCGGAGTACAAGGGCCAAGAAACACGAAACCGGACGGTTACCGCAAGGATATCCTATTTTGCGGTAACCGTAAATAATGGGTTCCGTCATCTCGAACTACATATTGCGCAGTACTTCGTCGGGACCTCAGATCAAGTCGGGGACCATCGTGACTGCCTACGGGCGCGAAGGCAGGCGAGTCAACAAGTCTTGCTCTAGAACCCCAGGTCATCGCCGTAATCAGGAACCTGGTCCAAGGCAATGGCCCTGAGTCTTGCTTATAGCCTTTGGCGCAGGCGTCGAGACGGTGGACGGCGGCTTGTAACGCCTGCAGCCTGTCCCTCGGCACATAAGTCAGGACACCAGGTAGCGTGAGATCATGAGGGCTGCGCGTGCGGTGTTCGGTGAGAGTTTCGTGCCTGAGTTGAGGGAAATTCTCACATCGACCTCAACGGTCATTGCCTACGGCCTGGACGGGAAACGGCAACTCATGACAGAGCAGCCGTTCACCTATCCGTGGCAGTTGCGATGGATCGCCTTTGATGAAGCTTCCGGAGGCAGCAAGGTCACTTGCGGGTTCGAAGCTGATGGCAAGGTAATCACCGCCATTATCGACGCTGCCGACTTCGGTCGGGTAGCCCGGAACAACTCAAGGACCGGCACTTGGAATGATTCGGATTATCATGACATGGCGGTGCTGGCGTCGACCTTGATCCATGAGCAGATTCTGACCTGGGATCCCTCTAAGCTTTCCGGCGAGGTCCGCATCAGGCAGCCAGTAGACCGATCGAAAGATAGTTGAACCCTGGCCAGGACCGGCCTGGCAGATTCACCACCGTCGGCGTAGCCCTCAGCAGGTACGCCGACCGGTGACCGCTCCCGGAGTGCTCGACCAGGCGCGCTTGCGAGATCGAAGATCTACTCGTCCGCCGTGGTCGCCTCGGTCCACAGGTCAAGCTCGGCCCGGTCGGACTGGACCTTGCGCCAGACGGCCGCCGCGCCGAGCGCGACGACGGCCAGGATGATCAGCTTCTTCACCACTGGGGTTCCTTACCTTTCCGGCGAGTTCCGGCCGCCACCGGCCATGACCGACCGCGACAGCCCGCGATCGACCACGATAAACCGGTGATCGACCCCGACAGCCTAGCAAGCCGGCCGGTCACCGCTGACGGTCTACGCGCTTGGAGTCCCAGACTGGCTCGGGGGCTTCATATACCTCGCCAGACTCGCCAAACACCAGGAACCGGTCGAATGACCTGGCGAACCACCGGTCATGGGTCACCGCGAGTACGGTCCCCGAGTAACCCTCGAGTCCCTCCTGAAGCGCCTGCGCACTGGCGAGGTCCAGGTTGTCGGTCGGCTCGTCGAGCAGCAGCAGCGTAGATCCGGCGAGCTCAAGCAGCAGGATCTGCAGCCTGGCCTGCTGGCCGCCGGACAACGTGCCGAAGCGTTGCCGTGCGCACGACTGCAGCTCGTACCTGGACATTGCCGACATGGCCTCGTTGATCAGCATCGCGTGCTCGGTCATCAAGATCTCGAGCGGCGTGCGTTCAGCGAGGTCAGGACGGGCATGGGTCTGGGCGAACACCCCGGGCACCACCCTTGCCCCCAGCCGGCACACCCCCGTGTGCGCCACCGGCGCCGATTCGCCGACCAGCCGCAGGAAGTGTGACTTGCCCGATCCGTTAGAACCGAGCACCGCCACCCGCTCGCCGTACCAGACTTCAAAGTCGAATGGCCGCATCAGCCCGGTCAGCTCAAGGTTCTCGCAGATCACGGCCCGCTTGCCGGTGCGCCCGCCGCGCAGCCGCATCCGGACGTTCTGCTCGCGCGGTGCCTCCTGCGGCGGCCCGGCCTCCTCGAACTTCGTCAGCCTGGTCACGGCGGCCTGCAAACGCGACGCCATCGAGTCGTTGTAGCTGGCCTTCAGCCGGTACATCCGGACTAGCTGCTTGAGTTTCTCGTGCTCCTCGTCCCAGCGCCGGCGCAGCTCGTCTAGCCGCTCGATCCGGTCCCGGCGCGCTTGCGCGTACGTCGCGAAGCCACCGCCGTGCATCCAGACGTTGCCATCTTCGACGGTGACGATGCGCTGCGCGCAGCCCGCGAGCAGCTCCCGGTCGTGACTGACCAGAAGGACCGTCTTGGGCGTCGCCACCAGCTGCTGCTCCAGCCACAGCTTGGCGGGCACATCGAGGTAGTTGTCGGGCTCGTCGAGCAGCAGCACCTCATCCTTGCCGCGCAAGAGCGACTCAAGCACGACCCGTTTCTGCTCGCCGCCGGATAGCGTGCGCACCTCGCGGTACTGGCACCGGTCGAACGGCACGCCGAGCGCCGCCACCGTGCACGCATCCGCGTGTACCTCGAAGTCGTATCCGCCCGCGTCGCCCCACTCGGCCAGGGCGGTGGCGTAGCGGAGCTGGGCCGGCTCGTCGTCGCGCTCCATCATCACGAGCTCCGCGGTGTCGAGCCGCGCGGCCGCGTCTCGCAGCCTGTCGGCCGCGATCGACAGGAGCAGGTCGCGGATCGAGGTCTCGTCCCTGATCCCGCCGATGAACTGGCGCATCACGCCCAGCCCGCCGCTTCGCGTGATCGTGCCCGACTGCACCGCCTGGTCCCCAGCGATCAGGCGCATCAGCGTGGTCTTGCCGGCGCCGTTGGGGCCAACGAGCGCGACCGTGCTGCCATCACCGACGCGGAACGAGGCATCGTCAAGCAGCACCCGTCCATCGGGCAGTGCCTGCGACAGGTGCGCCACCTCAACATGGCCCATCCGCACACCCCCGGGGTAATGAGTCGTTTCCGGCCGACCTGGTATCACTAGTCGCCCGCCTGCCTGACAATAGCGAGGTGACCCCCGAGAACCCCAGCGAAATTTCCCGGATGCGGATCTCGGATGCTGACCGGGACAAAGTGGCTTCCGTGCTCAGCGACGCGCTCGCCGAGGGCCGCCTGACCCCAGAGGAGCATTCCGAGCGGCTCGACGCCATCTACGCGGCCAAGATCCACGCGGAGATCGCGCCGATCGTCAGCGACCTGCCCGGCGCGGGCGCGGCGCTGGCCACTACCACCGCGAGCCCGCTCGCTTACCCAGGTGACACGGGCGCTATCGCGACGAGGGGCAAGCGGGCCAAGATGGTCGCGTTCTTCAGCGGGGTCAGGAGAAGGGGAGCCTGGCAGGTCCCGCCCGACATGCAGGCGGTCACCGTCTTCGGCGGCATCGACCTCGACTTCCGGCAGGCGGTGCTGCCTCCAGGCGAGATCAGGTTCAGGGCGACCTGCGTTCTTGGCGGCGTCGAGATCATCGTTCCGCCGGAGATGCGGGTGATTGATGATGGCTGGGCCATCATGGGCGGCATTGAAGTGCCGCCGGCGACACCGGAATCGAACGCGCCCGGTGCTCCCGTGCTCCGCCTTACCGGCGTCACCATCCTGGGCGGAGTGGCGGTCAGGCGCAGGCCGCGCGATAACAACGCAAATTCATCACGCTGAAACAATCCCATTCAAGCAATCAGGGTCCCGCGAGCGCGGAGCGCTCGCGGGACCCTCGAGTCCGGCAATGCTGGTCTATTCACACCTGACTGTCATTGGTCGTGACCCGGTGCCGGTCTTGAGTTACTTGCCTGGTCTGGCCCTCCCCGCGCGGGCCTTTTAGTCGGCCAGCCAGAGCCAGGCTTGTCCAGGCGGGTCAGGCAGGGACGACGACGGTCTTCATGATCTTGTCGGCAAGGGTCTGCCGCTTGGCGTCCCACAGCGGGAAGAGGTAGCCGATGTAGCAGATAATGCCGTCCACGAAGTGGCAGATGTCGCGCAGGAAGGCGTTCAGCGTGCCGATCGGCTGGCCGGTCTCCTCGCTCAGCAGTCGCATGCCGAGCACCTTCTTGCCGAGGCTCTGGCCCTGGCCGCCGAGGATCCAGCGGTTGTACACCGTGTACGCGATAGCCAGCAGCGCAACGAGGAAGATGAAGATGGAACTGCGCGTCAGCGCAGCGATGAAGTAGACAACGAAGACGGGAACGAACTCGATCAGGTACGCGCCGACCCGGTGAATCCAGTCGGAGTACTGCGAGGCCGGGGCGCCTGAGTATGACGGAGTGCCCTGGTATGCCATGGGGTGTGCCTTTCGTGATACGCCTGCCGCAGAACGGGCAGACGGTACTGAACTTTTATATCCTGGATGTTCCGGGGAGATTCAGCTTTTCTATATGAATCCGTACCTATGTAGCTGAAACAGCCAGCTTAGCGCAACGATCACGATCATGACCCTGGAAACGCGCCGCCGGGTGACGCGGGAAGCTGGCCGTGGCAGTGTCGCCCGGCCGAACACCCGGGCGACCAAAACCGGCGCCGTTCCCACCACAAGGATCGCTGCGAGGTAGGCCAGCGGACTGGTCTTGGCCGCGGTTGCCCATTCCCCGTGAGCTAGCGCCACGGTAGCGGTCGTGAGGCCGCAGAATGGGCAGGGCACGCCAGTGAGAGTTCGCAGGGGGCAGGGCAAGCCCTGTCCGCCCGTGTGTGCCATGATCATCGGGTACACCGCGCCGATAGCGGCCGCACCTACGCCGAACATGGTGATGTGCTCGGGGACCGAGTACATCCTCCTGATAATCACTGCTCTCCTGACCAGTCGAAACATCAGCATGTGGATGGTGCGAATCGTACGTGGTCAGGGCCTTGACAGGGAACCTATTGCACATCTAGTCCCGTTATTGTTAGCCGCTTGTTCGGAAGACGGGCGCGGCTGAAGCCCTGGCCGCAGCCCTATAGCCGATATATGCGGATGTCGGTGCAGGCTCATTCGGGGACGATCGGCCGGTAGCCAGGCTCCCACATCAGGTCCTTGACGTACCGGGCCAGCTTCGCGGGCCGGGGCGCGCGGCCCACGCCATCCGCCCAGGCGGCCTCAGCGACCGCGACCGCGACGGCGGCGGAGGTCTCTCGCAGCTCTTCGACCGGCGGCAGCAGCGCGGCCCCAGGCTCCGACGTGTCGGTCAGGCTGGCGACCGCGTGGGCGGCCGCCGCCAGCATGCCGTCTGTGACACGGCTGGCCTGCGCCGCGATCACGCCCAGGCCGAGGCCGGGGAATACCAGGGCATTGTTGGCCTGGCCAATGACATAGCGAGTGCCATTGAAGTGCACCGGCTTGAAAGGGCTCCCGGTGGCGACGAGAGCCCTGCCGCTGGTCCACTTGAGCAGGTCGGCAGGTGCGGCCTCGGCTAGCTCGGTCGGGTTGGACATCGGCAATATCACCGGCCGGTCGGCGTGCGCGGCCATTTCCCTGACGATCTCCTCGGTGAAGGCACCCGCCCTGGTCGAGGTCCCGATCAGGATCGTCGGATGCACCCGGGTGACGACCTCGCGCAACCCGATGCTGCCGTCGGCGGCGCGATGCCAGTCGGCTACCTCGTCGGGGTCCCTGGCGCAGAGCCGCTGGGACTCACCGAGTCCCTGAAGGTCCCGGGTCAGCAGCCCGTTCTTGTCCAGACCCCAGAATCGAGCCCGTGCCTGTGCAGCCGTCATGCCGCCGGCGACCATCTCGGCGCGCAGCTGATCAGCGATGCCGGTGCCCGCGGTGCCGGCTCCGAAGACGACGACGCGGTGATCTCCCAGTTCGGTGCCCGTGGCCTTGATGGCGGCGAGTACCGCCGCGAGGTTGACCGCGCCCGTGCCCTGGATGTCGTCGTTGAAAGTAAGCAGCTGCTCGCGATGGCGATCGAGCAGCCGCCTGGCGTTGCTGAGGCCGATGTCCTCCCAGTGCAGCATCGCCCTGGGGAACAGCCTGCTTACCGCATCCACGAAGGCGTCAAGGAACGCGTCGTACTCCGCTGGCGAGACCCGGGGCCGCCGGTTCCCGATGTAGAGCGGGTCCTCGAGCAGGCTCTGCCGGTCGGTTCCGACATCGAGCACGACCGGCAGCGCCCGGTCAGGATCGATCCCGCCGGCCGCCGTATAGACGGCGAGCTTGCCGACCGCGATGTGGATGCCGCCGACCCCCCAGTCGCCGATGCCGAGGATGGCGCCCGCGTCGGTCGCGACGATCAGGTCGACCTCGCCGCCCTCGGCGTCAGTGGCCCGAAGTGACTCCTCGATCAGCTCGGGATGCTCAACCGACAAGTAGACCCCGCGCGGCCTGCGGTACTCATTGCTGTAATTCTTGATCGCCTGGCCGATGGTCGGCGTGTAGACGATCGGGAGCATCTCGGTCAGGTGCGTGATCAGCAGCCGGTAGAAGAGGACCTCGTTCCTGTCATGCACTTCGGTAAGCAGGACGTTCTTCGCCAGGTCAGTCGGCTGCCTCAGGTATTGCGCGTACACGCGGGCGACTTGCTGGTCGAGCGTGACGTGCGCGGGCGGGATGAGGCCGGTGAGGCCGAGCTGGTGCCGCTGGGCATAGCTGAACGCGGTTCCCCTGTTCAGCCTGGGATCGGACAGGATCTGGCGACCGCGCAGCCTGGTGTGCCACCTGCCGTCCTCGTCTCGCCACAGCGTTCGCATGATGGCCCTTTCGCCCCAGTCTTCCCATGTGCCCGATACCAGGGTAGACATTTCTTCGGCTGTGCACGATCACCACGGCAGCTAAGGTCCCGCTTCGCGGGCTGGTCCGCCGCTGCCTTGGTGCAATATGGCGTGGTGACCATCAAGCATCCGACCGCGAGCTCCTTCGTCTTCAGCAAGCTCGACGGCGAGTGGCGTCTCGGCCTTATCTTGCACCCCATCTTCGGCAAGCTGATGATCCCCGGCGGCCACATCGAAGATGACGAGACCGCGCCCGAGGCAGCGCGCCGCGAGATCGCCGAGGAGACTGGCCTCGCCGTCAGCTTCGTGCCCGCGCCTGCCGCGCCGCCGCCCGATGAGCTCATCGCTACGCGCAAGGTCGTCAGCCCGCCATGGTGGATCCTGGAGCAGCCGGTCGACCGCGACAACCACGTGGCAGAGCCGCACTTCCACATTGACCACCTCTACGTCGCGATCGCCGGCGTCGCCGAGCCGCTGACCCACCCGGCTCACCCCTTCAGCTGGCATGACCAGGCCGAACTCCCCGGCCTCAATATGTTCGAGGACACCAGGCTGCTAGCGACCGCCCTGTTCGCCGACATCGAGTCGCTCTCCGACACCGCCGAAATCCCCGGCGCCGCACAGCAGTAAGTAGGCCACGCTGCTCTCAAGGCAGGGTCGTGCGGGCGGCTACTCATCCGCCTCGGCGGGGGCGGGCCACAGGGCGCGGACCATGTCGATGGTGTCGGCTTCGGACGCGCTCTTGTCCGTGCGGTATCTGAGTACCCGCGCGAAGCGCAGCGTGACGCCTCCCGGGTAGCGCTTGCTCGCCTGCACGCCGTCGAACGCGATCTCGGCGACAAGTTCTGGCCGCACTCGCACGACGCCGTGCGCTGCCACCGTCTTGTCCTGATCGGGCGGGTCAGTGATGCTCAGCAAGTGGTCGGTCTGCCAGCGCAGCATCGCGTCGGTCAGGCCCTTGAACGTCTTGCCCAGCATGATGAACCGGCCAGTCTCGGGATCGCGGGCACCGAGGTGCAGATTGGAGAGCAAGCCCGTGCGCCGGCCGTGACCCCACTCGGCTGCCAGGATCACCAGGTCGAGCGTCGTCCGGGGCTTCACCTTGATCCAGTCGCTGCCCCGGCGGCCGGTCCGGTACGGCGCGTCCACTGCCTTGACCACCACGCCCTCGTGGCCGCGGCCGATCGCGTCGGCGAAGAACTCCGCGGCCTGGACCGCGTCGCCGGTGACGAGCCGGGGGATGAGCAGCTCCCCGGGAGCGATCACGGCCAGCTGCCTGAACCGCTCGGCCGCGGGCTGGTCGATGAGGTCGCGTCCGTCGATCTGGAGCAGATCGAAGAGGAAGGCGGTCAGCGGCACGCGTCCGGCAGGGTCGGCGGACGCAGCGGGTCCTGACTGGCTCGCCGCTCGCGCGGAGGTGACCTGGAATGGATACGGACGGCGATCCTGGCGCAGCGCGATGGCCTCGGCGTCGATCAGGGCCGACCTGACCTCAAGCGCCCGCGCGATGGCCACGAGCTCGGGAACCCGGTCGGTGATGTCGTCAAGAGTCCTGGTGAAGACCCAGACCCGGTCGCCGTCCCGGTGAATCTGGACCCTGATCCCGTCGATCTTCCAGTCCAGCGCGGTAGCGCCGGCGTCGCCGGCGCCGATCTTGCTCAGTGCCGCCTCGATATTCGGCGCCGATGCGGCGAGCATCGGCCTGATCGGCTGGCCGATCTGCAGCGTGAAGCCCCGCAGCACGGCGATGACGGCGTCGCGGCCGGCGCCCTGGAAGGCAGCGCCGAGCGCGGCCCTGGCGACCTGCTGCAGCGAGCCACGCAACTGGGCTGCTCGCCGCACCTCGTGCGCCGGGACCTCAGCCGCCTGAGCGACCGCCTCGGTCATCACCCCCTCGAGCGCGCCCTGCCGCAAGTCGCCCGCGATCAGCCGGAACAGGAACTGCCGCTCGCCGTCCGTTGCCTGGCCGATCAGGACGGCGAGCCGGGCGCGCCGCTGTGCCTGCGAACCCGGCCCCAGCAAGGCTGCGATGGCCTCGAACGCCGCATCGGTCTCCGGCAGCGTCAGCACCGGCTCCGACGCGACTGCCACGTCATCAGGCGACGCCTGACCCGGCTCGGGCCGGGTGAGGTCGACGAGAGCCGCATACCCGACGCCGATCTGGCGCTGGGTCAGGTCGCCGGACAGGAACGCGACCGCGATCGCGACCTCGTCTGGAGGCACCCGAGCGAGCAGGCCGGCGATCGCGCTGATCTTGGCTTTACGGCCAGGCGACCGGGCAACGCTCGCCGAGGTGGCAACGACCTCATCAAGTAGCACAGCCCGATTCTGCCCGAACCAGCTGACACCAGCCTCTAACGAGCCCTGGACAGCCCGTTGACCCCGGAGTCGGCCTTGGTGCGCTCCGATTCAGTGGTCGGGTTCAGCGGTCGCGAGCGCTGATCCGAACTGCCCCTGGCCGGCGCGGGCGGCCGCTGCGGCATCGGGCGGGTCATTGACCGGGAGCGAGCATGTGACTTGTTGCGCATCGCCATCGCGGTCGCGGCGGCGGCGCCAGCGGCGAGCAGAGCGGTGCCGGCCAGGACCTTGGGCCAGCGGCGCCGCTGCGCCCTCGGCGGGTCAAGGCGGCGAGCGGCGGCGGCCAGCACGGACGAGACGGCGGGAGCGACATTCTCCTGAACCGAGACGCTTCCACGCGCGGCCCTGACGGCCATCCAGGCGCGAACCCGGCCCACTCTCGGCTTGGCCCAGCCGAAGGCGTCCCCCGCGCTCCGGCGCGCGGTCGTCGTCGCCATCTTCGTCATCGGGCGCGCCTGATCGGCGAGCCTGGACGCCTGCATGGCGATTTTCCGTGCGCGCCACTGCATGTCGGCCGCAGGCATGGCCGACTGCTTCCTAGTCGTTGCTGACACTGTGTCCTCCCCCGTGATTCATCCCCACCAGGAACTTCCCCCGCGAGATCGCGTCAACCCCGCCGGGTGCGGCGCATGACTCAACGGCGCGCATATGCTGGCCAAGACGTTGCAATGCGGCCTAGGCCAGGTTGTGCAGGCACGGCAGACACCTGGCGTGACAGGATTCCGGCTATGACTAATTCGCTCACCGCAACGCTGCGGACTAACCAGGGGACCATCGTTGTCAGGCTCTTCCCCGACCACGCGCCCAAGACGGTCAAGAACTTCGTCGAACTGGCCGAGGGATCGCGAGAGTGGACAGACCCTAAGAACAGAGCCAAGACCACTTCGAAGCTGTACGACGGCACCATCTTCCACCGCGTCATCCCGCAGTTCATGATCCAGGGCGGAGACCCGCTCGGGAGCGGACGGGGCGGCCCTGGCTACCAGTTCGCGGACGAGTTCCACCCCGACCTGAAGTTCACCCGGCCGTACCTGCTCGCCATGGCCAACGCGGGCCCGGGGACCAACGGATCTCAGTTCTTCATCACCACTGTCCCGACTCATCACCTGAACGGCAAGCACACGATCTTCGGCGAGGTGATCTCGGGCAGCGAGGTCGTTGAGGCGATCAGCAAGGTTAAGTCCGACCGGAACGACCGGCCGGTCGATGACGTTGTGCTTGAGTCAGTGACGATCGAGCGCGACGGGAACGCAGCAGGTTAGGACGGGCAATACTCATGGCTTACCCTCCGGGCACCGGCTCAGATGCCCCAGGCGGCAACGCCCCAGGCGGAGACACCCCGCTCCCGGGTGCCCAGGGTGACTTCGGCGGCGGCCAGGCATCTCCGCGGTGTTACCGGCATCCCGGCCGTGAGACGTACGTCTCGTGCGTGCGCTGTGGCCGGCCTGCCTGTCCCGATTGCCTGCGGTCGGCGGCGGTCGGGCAGCAGTGCGTCGAGTGCGTCAGAGATGGCAACAGGGACTACCGGCAGCCAGTAGGGCGATTCGGCGGCCGGGCGGCCACCAACACCCCGGTCGTGACCTACACGCTGGTCGCCCTGTGCGTGCTGGCCTACATCGCCGAGGTCGCCTACAGCAAGACCCTCGACTACGGCCAGATGATCGGCGGTGCGTTCGACCCGAATATCCATGCCTTCGTCGGCGTGGCCGTCGGCGACTGGTACCGGCTGCTGACGAGTGCCTTCCTGCACGAGCCACCTGGAAGCGGCATCGGCCTGACGCACATTGTGTTCAACATGTGGGCGTTGATCGTGGTCGGGCCATCGCTGGAGCGGGTACTCGGGCGGCTCAGGTTCATCGGCATCTATCTGGTCAGTGCGCTGGCAGGCTCGGTGCTGCTCTACCTGCTGGCCGCGCCGAACGAGCCGGCCATCGGCGCATCCGGAGCGATCTTCGGGCTGTTCGGTGCCTGGTTCGTGCTGGCCAGGAAACTCCGGCTGGATAGCAGGCAGGTCGTGCTGCTGATCGGGCTCAACCTGGTCATCACCTTCGTGGTCCCCGGGATCGCGTGGCAGGACCACGTCGGCGGCCTGATCGCGGGGTCGCTGCTCAGCGCCGCATTTGTTTACGCGCCAAAAGCGCACCAGACGCTCGTCCAGCTAGCGGCCACGGTCGGGATGCTGGTACTGCTAGTGGCCGGGGTGATCCTGCGCGACCAGGCCCTCGTCCACATGGTGACGTTCAGGTTGTAGCCGCGCGGAACGCCCGCCAGGACGGCGATCACCCAGGTCATCGGACCGGTGGTCGCCGTCTGGCTGTTCGGCTGCTCTTAGCGGAAGAGGAAGCGGATGCTCAATGCCACTTCGTGGCCAGCATCACGCCAGCCACGATCAGCGCGAATCCGACGACCAGGTTCCACTGCGCGAGCGCGCTGATCGGCAGGCTCTGCCCGCTGACGTAGAAGGTCGCGATCCAGCCGAGGCCGACCAGCAGGCAGGCGAGCATTGCCGGGACCAGCCACGGCGGGCTGACCTTCGCCTTGCTCGAGCGCGGCGGCGGGGTATAGACCGCTCTCTTCCGGACATGGGACTTAGGCACGGTGATCTCCTGGGCAGACTCAAGGCGCGGTGGGCGCCTAGCGCTTGATCGTAAGCCTAGTTGGTTGATGCGGTAACCCGCCCGCCCCGGCCACCTCCGCGATGACCCTGGCGAAAGCATTAGGAGGGACTCGGCGACGGCGAGCCGCTAGGCGGCGGACTCGCTGGCGGCGAACTCGGCGGAGGTGAGCTAGGCGGCGGGCTCGCCGGCGAAGACGGAGGTGGTGACGGAGAATTCGAGCCGGGCACCACGTAGACAGTGACCGTCGAACCTGGCAGCACCAGGGCGCCAGATCCGGGCTTGGTCTCCCACACTGAGCCAGGTGGCGCACCCGGCGGACCCGGCTGGTTGTTGATCACATTAGGTACCAGGTGATCCGCCCTGAGCTGGGTGAGCGCGTCAGCGAGCTGCTCATCTGTGACGCCAGGCACGTGGACGCCGCCGCCAGACAGGTTCAGCACGATCTGGGTACTTGTGGATATCTTGGTACCTGCGGGCGGTGTAGTGCTTACCACGTTGCCTTGAGTGACCGTCACGCTGGCGTGCGGCGTCTGGCTGGCAGTGACCGTCTTGAATCCGGCGGTAGCCAGCTTCGCCTCGGCGTCTGTCACGCTCAGGCCGCGCACGTCCGGCAGGGCCTTGGCGCCGGGCCTGGCGTTGTAGTTGACAGTGACCGTGCTGCCCTTCTTGGCGAGCGAACCGCCGGCCGGGCTTGTGGACGTCACGACGTTGGGCGGGCCGGTGCTGGTGATGTGGGCGACCGGCTTCAGCTTGAAGCCCTTCTTCTGCAGGGCAGCCTCGGCAACCGAAAGCTTCTTGTTGACGACCGTCGGGACGGTCACCCCTGGCGGGGTGCCGTGCCCGGTGATCGTCTTGTAGGCGAGCACGATCGCCGCGATCACCACGAGCGCGACCAAAGCGGCGATCCACGGCCAGATCGGCCGCTTGCGCCGGGTCGTGCCCCGCTGACCGCCCGTGTCGCCCTGACCGTACTGATAGGGCGGTATGGCGCCGGTGGAGCCCTGAAGCTGCGTCTGGCCCATCGGGTCCATGCGCCTTGTGCCCGGACCGGGACCCGCGTAGGTGCTGGTGGGGCGCATCTGCGCGCCCACGGGATAGCCGGAGAGCGCGCGCTGGATGTCATTGCGCATCTCGTTGGCGTTCTGGTACCTGTCGGCCGGGTCCTTCTCCATCGCCCGCAGCACAATCGGGTCGGCCCAGCCGGGCAGTTCAGGATCGACGCGGGACGGCGGGATCGGGTTCTCGCGCACATGCTGGTAGGCGATCGCCACCGGGGAGTCCCCGGTGAAGGGCGGCCTGCCGGTCAGCAGCTCGTACAGCAGGCAGCCAACCGAGTACAGGTCAGAACGCTGGTCGACGCGCTCGCCCCTGGCCTGCTCAGGCGAGAGGTACTGCGCTGTCCCGATAACCTGCGCGGTCTGCGTCATCGTGGCCTGGGCGTCTGAGGTGGCCCTGGCGATGCCGAAGTCCATCACCTTGATCTCGCCCTGCCGGTTCAGCATGACGTTGCCCGGCTTGATATCCCGGTGCACGATGCCGTTGCGGTGGCTGTAGTCGAGCGCGCGGAGCACGCCATCGGTGATCTCGAGCGCGCGCTCGGGCAGCAGGCGCCTGTCGTCGCGCAGCAGGTCCCTGATCGTCCGCCCGTCCACGTACTCCATGACGATGAACGGGACGTGCGATGGCCCCTCGTTGTCCTCGCCGGTGTCGTACACGGCGACTATGGAGGGATGGTTGAGCGATGCGGCCGACTGGGCCTCGCGCCTGAATCTGGCCTGGAACGTCTGATCCCTGGCGAGGTCCTCACGCAGCGTCTTCACAGCCACGATGCGGTCAAGGCGAAGGTCACGCGCCCGGTACACCTCGGCCATGCCGCCGCGGCCGACGACTCCGTCGAGCTCGTAGCGGCCGCCGAGCAGCCTGGGCTGGGTCATGTCGCGCACTTACGTTACCGTCCTGCGTCGTCTTGGCTTTGGCTGGCTGGCGGAGAGAGCCAGTAAGAGCCACTTGCGAAAATTATGTCGTTAAATGTTCCCGCCGCGACGGTGCTACGGGAACATCGCAACGCCCCGGTGATCAATGTGACCCCAGATACGCCTGCATGATCTTGACGGCGATAGGCGCGGCGGCATCCGCGCCGAACCCGCCGCCTTTGACGATCACGCCGACCGCGATCTGCGGGTTCCCTGCGGGGGCGAAACACGCGAAGACGGCATCATCGAGGTTGGAATTATTCTCGCCATTCTGGGCGGTTCCGGTTTTTCCCGCGATCTGCAGGCCGGTGACGCTCGGGCTTGCGGTAGCGAACGCCGTGCCGTCGGGGCTGTGCGTCACGCTCACCATCATCTGAGTCAGGTACGAGGCCACATTCGCCGGGATAACCTGCCGCAGCAGAGTCGGGCTCGTCTTCTGCACCACTTCCTGGTCCGGCGCGCGCACTTGCTGAACCAGGTACGGAGTCATCAGCTTGCCGCCGTTAGCCACCGTAGCGGCCATCATGGCTTCCTGCATCGGCGTCACCGTGTCGCTGAACTGCCCGATCGCCGACAGCGCGGTCTGCGCGGGGTCTTTGAGCAGCGGGTAGTCGCTCGTCGAGACCGGCAGCGGGATCGTCAGGTTCGGGTCGTTGAACCCGAACAGGTTCGCGTAGTTGTGCAAGGACGAAGGACCCAGCTTGACGCCCAGCTTGCCGAACGCCGTGTTACACGACAGCGTGAAGGCGAGGATGATCTGCGGCGTGCCGTCTCCGCAGGTCTCGTCGCCGTCGTTGACCAGCTGGCTATGGCTTCCCGGCAGGCGGTAGAACTGCGGTGCCGAGATAGTCGAGTCCGGATTGGCGACCTTGCCGGTGCCGAAGGCCGTAGAACTCGTAATTATCTTGAAAGTAGAGCCCGGGGGAAATGTGTCGTTCAGAGCCCGGTTGAGCAGCGGCTGATTCGGATTATTCCGATATGCCGTGTCAATCTTGCTCAGCTCGCCGCTGTCGAGCGTGGCGTACTTGTTGGGATTGAACGTCGGCCACGAGGCGAGTGCCAGGATCGCGCCGGTCCTCGGATCGATCGCCACGGCGGCGGCCGGCTTGCCCATGGCCGCGAGCGCGGCGTAGGCGGCGGCCTGGGCCTTCGGGTCGATCGTCAGGTAGACGCTGGCGCCTTGCTTCGACTTGCCGGTAAACAGCCCCTTGAGGTTGTAGACGGCCAGGTTGGACGCCGTGCCCGCCAGGAACTTGTTTTCCGCTTGCTCGATCCCGGTCGCGCCGAAGGCGGAGGTGGAACCCAGGATGGAGTCGTAGCCGGTGATCGGGGCATAGGCCTTCGCATGCGGATAGAACCGCTGGTAGATGCCGCCCTTGATGAGCTTCGACTTGGCGACGACCAGCTGGGGGCTACCGCCAGCCGCGATGATCTCGCCGCGCTGATTCTTGAACTGCTGGCTGAAGACCCGGCTGTTGCCAGGCTCGGCCGCCAGCGAGTTGACCCTGAACACCTGCAGGAAGTTGACCCAGCCGAGCAGTACGACGAACATCAACAGGCAGGCGATGGCGAGCCGTCGCAGCGATTTGTTCATGCGGTTCGTGCCGCTGACATCGCTCATCCGGCCCGCACCACCTGAGTGAGGCCCTCGTCCTGGATTGGCTGAGGCGCCGGGCGCCGCGCCGAGTCACTCACCCGGATCAAGATGGCGATCTCGATCCAGCTCGCGATCAGCGAACTGCCCCCTTGAGATAGGAATGGTGTCGTCACGCCCGTCAGCGGAATCAGCTGGGTCACTCCTCCGACGATGATGAAAAGCTGCAGGGCGAACACGAAGGCCAGCCCGCCGGCGAGCAGCTTGGCGAAGGGATCGCGTACCGCGAGCGCCGCCCGCAGGCCACGCTGCACGATGAGGGCGAAGATCAGCAGCATCGCCATCAGGCCGGTCAGGCCGAGTTCCTCACCGAAGCCGGTGACAATGAAGTCGCTTTGCACCAGCGGGGTATGGAACGGCTGACCCTGGCCAAGGCCGGTGCCGAAGATGCCGCCGAACGCCATGCCCTCAAGGCCCTGCACCAACTGGAAGGCCGAGTTGGTCGCGTTCGTGCCGGCGAACGGGTGCAGCCAGATCTCGAAGCGCTCGTTCACGTGCGGGATGAAGTTCTGGGCTACGCCCGCGCCGACCACGAAGAGCAAGATGCCGATCAGCATCCACGAGGTGCGCTGGGTGGCCAGGTAGATCATCACCACGAACAGCCCGAAGAAGAGGGCTGACGTGCCGATGTCGGATTCAAAGATCAAGATCAGCAGGCTGGCGGCCCAGATGACGAGCACCGGCCCCATGTCCCGGCCTCGCGGCAGGTCGATTCCCATGACCCGGCGGCCGGCGAGCGACAGCGCGTCCCGCTTGGTGACCAGGTAGCCGGCGAAGAAGACGGCCAGCGCGATCCTGGCGAACTCGCCTGGCTGGATGGAGAAACCGCCGATCGTGATCCAGACTTTGGCCCCGTTCACCTCGCTGAACCTTGCAGGCAAGATGGCCGGGATGGCGAGCAGGACAAGGCCGAGCGTGCCCAGGGTATAGGTATACCGCTGCAGCACTCGGGCCTGGCGGATGACCGCGAGCACGACGATGAAGGCGATGATGCCGATCGCTGTGTACATCAGCTGGAAGATGGCCGCGTGTGTCGTCAGCGTGCTGATCTGCTGGCCGCCATTGTTGCCGCGGCCAGATTCCTGAAGCCGGTAGATCATCACGATGCCGAGGCCGTTCAAGATCCCGGCCAGCGGCAGCAGCAGCGGGTCGGCCCACGGGGCCAGGAAACGCACGGCGAGGTGGGCGGCGAGCAGCAAGATGGCGAATCCGCCGACGTAGACCACCAGCCCCGGCGGGATATGACCGTTAAGGCCCAAGCCCGCACTGGCGTAGGCGAGCGCCATGACCGCCACCGCGAAGCCCAGCATCGCGAGTTCGGCGCCACGACGGCCGCGTGGCAGCGCCACCCGTCGCGCTCCGTCGCTCGGCATCGCGGGACTGTCCAGATGCTGCTGCGGCACCGCGCTCATCCGCCGCCCCCGGGAAACGCCGGGCAGTACGCGGGCAGCACAGGCTTAGGCGGGTAGGCGGAGCCATGCGCGATCCGGGGCTTGCTGGTCGGGTGCTTCTGGACCGGCTTCTTCGTGCTGTGCGTGCTTGGGCTGTGCGTGCCTGGGCTGGGCGTGCTTGGGCTGTGCGTGCCTGGGCTGGGCTTGGGGTGCTGGGTGGGCGAGAGCTTGCCCGCGGAGGTCTTCGACCGCTTACTGGCCGGCCCGCTCTTGCCCGCGGGCTTCTTCGCGGCTGCCCTGGCGCGGGCGCTCGGCGCCTTGTGCTTGTGGGTCACAGGCGGCGGCTTAGGCCGGTTAGCGACCCACTTGACGATGTCAGCTTCGCGGACAGTGCAGAGGTAGTCCTGCCGGAACTGGGAGATGATCCGCATGGCCTGCTTGAGGTTCGCCTCGGGCCCGATGGTCGACCTGATCGATCCCGCCTCGCTCGTTGGCAGCTTCGCTAGCGGGATGTTCGTCCGCTGCACGACCCGGGACAAGGTCATGCCCGCCACCGCCTGGCTCACGCCACGGAAGACCACGACCTGGCCCTTGTCCGTGCCTACGTAGTACTGGTCCTGGGTGAGCCGCCACCCGTAGTAGCCAGCGACGCCGATCACGCTGATCAGCAGGACGAGGACAGAGGTGACCACCGGCCAGCGGCGGCGGCTGACCAGGACGAGCCCGTCGTCGTCGGCGCTGTCGTCCCGCGCGCCGCCGGCGGCGTCGCTGACTGACCCTGTGCCCGGGTACGACCCCGCCGAGCCCTCCGAGGGAGGTTCGGGCGAGGCGGCCGGCGTGGTCGCCGCTTGGGTGGCATCAACTTGCTGACTGCCTTGTGCGAGCAGGTGGGCTCGGGCGGCCGGATTGTCGCTGCGGGTTGGCTCGCTCGCGTCGCCGTCCCCGGTGACGAGCGCACCGACGATGATGATCTGATCGCTCGGCGACTGGCCGCCATCGGTGTCGATCACGTCGGCGAGCACGCACGTGATGTTGTCAGGACCGCCGCTACGGATCGCCAGGTCGACAAGCTGCTCGACGGCGTCCTCAAGATCAGGCAGCTGCTGCAAGGTCGTCCGCAGCGTCTCGTCGCTGACCACGTCGGTAAGCCCGTCCGAGCACAGCAGGTACCGGTCGCCGACCCTGGCCGTCATCATGGACAAGTCGGGATCGGCGGGCACGCTGCTCTGCAGCGCCCGCATGACTAGCGAGCGCTGCGGATGCGAGGCCGCCGCCTCCGGAGTGAGCCTGCCCTCATCGACCAGGGTCTGGACGAGCGTGTGATCGTGAGTGATCTGCCGCAGGGCTCCGTCGCGTAGCAGGTAGGCACGCGAGTCGCCGATATGGCAGAGCGCTACTTCATCGCCTGACCACAGCAGCGCGGTCAGGGTGGTGCCCATCCCTTCGGTCGCCGGGTCCGAGATCGTGATTTCGCGAAGCGCGGCGTTGGCATCGGCGATCGCGTCGCCGAGCGCCCGTAGCATGTCGATGCCGGCCGGGTCAGCGTCGAGCGGTGCCAGGGTCTTGATCGCGACCGCGCTGGCGACCTCGCCAGCCGCGTGCCCGCCCATGCCATCGGCGATGGCAAGCAAATGCGGTCCGGCGTAGGCGGAGTCCTCGTTGCCCTCGCGGAGCAAGCCGACGTCGGACCGTACCGTGTAGCGCAGGGAGATTGTCATCTGCGCAGCTCCAGGACAGTTTTGCCGATGCGGATCGGCATCCCGAGCTGGATCGGCGTCGGCTGGGTCACCTTCTGCCGGTCCAGGTACGTGCCGTTGGTAGAGCCGAGATCCTCCACGATCCACTCGCCGTTTTGCGGGAACAGGCGGGCGTGCCTGGTCGATGCGTAGTCATCGGTGAGCACCAGCGTGGCATCGGATGACCGGCCGATGGTGATCTGCTGATCGGCGAGCGTAATGGTAGTACCCGCGAGACTGCCACCGGTTACCACAAGCTGCCTGGCCGCGTTTCTCGATCTCCCGCCTTGCTTAGGCGGGACGGGCGGCCTGGGCGGATGCAGCGCCCGGCGCGCGCCTTGCTTAGCTGCGCGGCGCTGCCTGCGCGGCGAGGCTGGCTGATCAAACAAATCGGTCCGGACTACCCCTACCGCGGCGATGACGAACAGCCAGAGCACGGCGAGGAACGCCAGCTTGATCAGGTCGAGGGTCAGCGGATTCATTGGGGTCATGCGTCCTTAGGTAGCCGAGACAGGCGCCGCGGGCGTGCCTCGGTGTCAAGAACTGCTTGATTGCCGGTGGTGGTCAGTACGTACCGTCCCTGCGGAAAACCAAAGTAGTGCGGCCAAGGGTAACGCGCGTGCCGTCGGCGAGCGATACCCGTCGGATCGGTTGTCCGTTCACAAAAGTACCGTTTGTTGATCCGAGGTCCACGAGGACGACTTCACCGTCTTCCACCCGGATCTCCGCATGGTGTCGGGACACACCTTGGTCAACGAGCCGGAGGTCGCAATCAGTGCCACGGCCGAGAATTGTCAGCGGAGAGGTCAGCGGGAAGGTCCGCTGCGTTGTCCCCGCCGCCGGATCGGCGGTAGAGACAAGAAGGCGCGGCGAGCCCGGGAATCCCTCCTGCGGCCTGGGCAGATCGCTGGCCGGCTTGCGGATCTCGCCGTCCTCAACCGTGGTGCCCCTGATGACGCCCGAACGGATGCGGAAGGTGCCGATCGTGAGGTCCGGCACTCCCTCGAACCTGATCCGGACCGGGCCTACGAACGAGTAACCCTGTTCCCGCGCGTGGTCACGGGCGAGAGTCGCGAGCTCGATGCCGAGATTGTCGGCAAAGACCTCAAGCCTGTCGTAGTCGGCCTGGGCGATCTCAGCGACGAAATCGTTCGGCACAAGCGTCCGGCCCTGCGCGACGATCGCGGCGCGGTCGTCCATCTCGCGCTGGACCGCACCCGCGATCTCAGTCGGCTGCAGGTCGGACTTGAACGCACGTGCGAAACCGCCGTCGTACATGCCCTGGAGCCGGTGCTCGAAGCGCTGCAGCACTCCCACCCTGCACCTCCCTCTCCCGTTCGCCCTTCGATGGTATCGGCGGCATGGCATAGCTTGTGGCGTGCTAACCTGTCTCGACGCCCAGGGCGGGTGGCGGAACGGCAGACGCGCACGGTTCAGGTCCGTGTGTCCGAGAGGACGTGAGGGTTCAAATCCCTCCTCGCCCACATCCCTCTTCTAGACTCCAAACCTCTGCGGTGCTCCTCAACTTCCGCGGTGCTCCTCACCGCGACGCCTTTCTCTGCCCTGATCGCCGGGCTGTATGCTGCGGCACTGGCACCGACACGGCAGAATCATTATCGTGCCGGAACTTCCTGAAGTGCAGTCGCTTGCGGCGGACTTGCGCGACCGCGTGGTCGGCCGGCTGATCGATCGTGCCGATATAGCCGAGTTTTCGGTACTCAAGACCTACGATCCGCCGCTCAGCGCGCTCGGCGGCGCGGAGATCACCGGGATCGGGCGCTACGGCAAGTTCCTGGATCTTGTCGTGAGCCGGCCCGGCGAGGCGGTGCCCGGCACCCTGCACCTGATCACGCACCTGGCCAGGGCGGGCTGGTTGCGCTGGCGCGAGGAGATTCCAGCGGCGCCGCCCAAGCTAGGCAAGGGACCGCTCGCCTTCAGGCTCAGGTTCGACGACGGAGCGGGCTTCGATCTCACCGAGGCGGGCACCCGCAAGCGACTGGCTGTCTACCTGGTCACCGATCCGCAACTGGTGCCTGGCATCGCCTCCCTCGGGCCGGACCCGCTGGCCCCGGACTTCACCGTGGACGTACTGGCCGGCCTGCTCGCCGGCCGGCGGACGCAGATCAAGGGCGTGCTCAGGGACCAGAAGATCATCGCTGGCATCGGCAACGCGTACTCGGACGAGATCCTGCACGCCGCCAAGATGTCGCCGTTCCGGCTCGCGTCCAGCCTGACCCCGGACGACGTCGCCGAGTTGCACGAGGTGATCCTCGGCACGCTCCGCTCGGCGATCGAGCGATCGTCCGGTCTTGCCGCGTCCGAGCTCAAGAAAGAGAAGAAGGCAGGACTGGCAGTGCACGGCCGGGTCGGCGAGGCATGCCCTGTCTGCGGCGACGTCGTGCGCGAGGTGTCCTTCGCCGACTCGGCTCTCCAGTACTGCGCAACCTGCCAGACGGGCGGCAAACCGCTCGCCGACCGCAGGATGTCCCGCCTCCTCAAGTAACTGGCTCAGTCCAGCCGCCCCGTCCCATCGTGCCGCCCGCCGCCCCGCCGCGCCGCCGGACCGTACCACCGGCGCGCGGCGCGGCGCCCAGGGCGGGCCGGGCCGCCGGGCGTGAGGAGGAGTCGCCCGGCGGCCCGCGTCATTTAGCGGAGGACCTTGTTCATCGTGTTGAAGATGCCGAGGTCACAGCCGCCGTCGGTGATCAGCCGGTTGACCTTTTGCCCGAACCAGGTGCCCGACACGACGATCTGGTGGTTGCTGATCATGATCATCGGGCACATGACGTGCTTGAACGGCGGGCTGAACGGCTCCTTCATCGCTAGCAGCGTCTTGCACAAGCTCTGTGCCTCGGGCACGTTGCCGCCGGTGGGCTGGCAGTGCAGCACGAAGTGCTTGGGCTTGCTGGTCTCATTGATGATGCTGACCGTCAGCGAGACCTTGGCCGGTGCCGACTTCGCGGTCTTCCCTGAGCTGCCAGCCGATCCGGCGCCGGCCGCGACGGTGCCGCAACCAGCCAGGACACCTGTGACTGCCATCATGGCGATAGCGGTAGTGGCGATCAGCCTGTGCCTAGGCCGCCGCGCGGGCGGGGCCGACGCGGCTGGCTGTCGCGATGGGGAAACATGGGAGCCGCGGTCTAGCCGCGCCCTGCTGCGGTGGGTTATCACGTTCATTGGACGTGCGCTGCCCTTGCCCTGGTTCCATTGCTGTCCATGATCCCCTGCCACGCTTGACCGATGCGAAACCTGATCACCGATCTCGCTGCCATAGCCGGGCCGGCTCATGTGCTGACGGCGCCGGACGCGATGGCAAGCTACGTGACCGACTGGACGCGCCGTTACTCCGGTACGGCGGCTTGCGTAGTCCGGCCTGGCTCGGCCGACGAGGTGGCCGAGGTCGTGCGGAGCTGCGCTCGCTCTGGCGCCGCGATCATCCCGCAGGGCGGCAACACTAGCCTCGTGGGCGGTTCGGTGCCGCCTGGCGGGGCGGCCGGACAGGGTCAGCTGCCGGTTATCGTCTCGACGGCAAGGCTGACCGGCCTGGAGGAAGTAGACAGGATCGCGGCCGAGGTGACGGCCGGCGCGGGCGTGACGATCGCGCGCCTGCACAGCCACGCGGCCGGCGCTGGCCTCAGGTACGGCGTCGATCTCGCGTCAAGGGACTCGGCAACGGTAGGCGGAACCATCGCGACCAACGCGGGCGGCATTCACACGGTCAGGTACGGGCCGACCAGGGCGCAGGTCGTCGGCCTGACCGCGGTGCTGGCGGACGGGCAAGTGATCGACGGCGTGGCAGGCACCGCGTCGGTATCGGCGGGCTACGACCTCGCTCAGCTGCTGACCGGCAGCGAAGGCACGCTCGCAGTGATCACCAACGCCCGGCTCCGCCTGCGCCCGGCCGAGCTGACGGCCGCCGTGGTGCTGGCGGGCGTCACCGGAATCGCCCGCGCGGCCGAGCTCTGCGCTCAGCTCCGCGGTCAGCTGCCTGACTTGCTCGCAGCGGAGTATTTTGACGCGGCCGGGCTTGCCCTCGTACTCAAGGCGACTGGCCTGCCGTCGCCGTTGCGGGGCGCCTTCCCCGGCTACTTGCTCGCCGAGATCGCCGGAGCGGAAGGAACCCTCGATCCTGCCCGGCTCGCTGCCGCCGAGCTGCCCGATGACTCAGCGATCGCCGTCGGCCGGCCTGACCAGGCCGCGCTCTGGGCGTACCGGGAGAGGATGACCGAGTCGATCGCGGCGGCCGGGCTCCCGCACAAGATTGACGTGTCGGTGCCGGGAGGGGCGCTGGGTGATTTCAGGTCTGAGCTTGATGAGGTGATCGGGGCGGCCGCCAGGCGATCAGGGCCTGGCGAGCCCGAGCCGCTGGTGATCGTCTTCGGCCATATCGGGGTCGGAAACCTGCACGTGAATGTGCTCGGGCCAGATCCCGCCAGCATGGCGGTGGACGAGGCCGTGGCTAGACTGGCTGCCGCCTACGGCGGGTCGGTCGCCGCCGAGCATGGCATCGGCCGGGCCAAGACCGGCTGGCTCAGCTGGAGCAAGTCGGAAGCTGAGATCTCGGCGATGCGCGCGATCAAGTCCGCGCTCGACCCGGCGGGAGTGCTCAACCCGGGTGTGCTCGTCGCCTAGCTTCCGGCGGCGCCGACCTAGGGCATACAGTACCGGAGCGCCATCCGTTACTCAATCGTGATTTTTGGTCGTGTGATGAGCACCTCAACGCGCAGGTCAGCCTTTCAGCCATGCGTTCCGCGCTTTGGGTGTCACCATAGGGACGTGCGGCGCAGGCGTGGGGAGAGGGCGAAGCCGGGTCAGGCACGGATCGATGCCACGGCACAGGCCGTCATCGATTGCGCCGCCGATCCGATAATCGCGCTCGGCAAGGACCGGACTGTCTGCGTGTGGAACCTGGCCGCAGAACGGATGTTCGGCTGGGCGGCGGCCGAGGTACTGGGGCTGGAACTGCCGATCATTCCGCGTGAGCTCGGGGCCGAGCACAACGCGGTACTTGAGCGAGTCGCGAACGGGAGCGCGGTATCGCTGGCGACCAGGCGCGTCCGCAAGGCCGGCGAGGTGCTCGACGTGCGCATCGACACCAGCGACTTCGTCGACGCCGACGGGGAACGGCTCGGCTGGATCATCGTGTGCCACCAGAGCGACGAGGACGCGACGGTCAGGCACTACATGGCCGAGCGGGCCAGGCTCGTGCGGCGACTCGGCGACGTCGTCGCCGACATGAACGCCGAGCTTGACCTGGAGCCGGTACTCGACCGGATCGCGGCCAGCCTGCGCGAGCTGACCCGGGCGGACGCTGGCGGGTTCGTGCTGATCGAAGGTGACCGGCTGCGGCTGGTCTCGATGGACGGGCTGCCGGAGACACTGCGCGGACGAACGGCTGACCTGCCGAGCAGTCTCGTCGGCGAGCTCATGCGGTCGGGGAACTCGGTACTGATGCGGACAAACGAGTCCGGCGAGTTTGACGACCTGATCTGGTCGGCGCTGGCCGGCTTGCACACGATCACGGTCAGCCTGTCGCACGTGGCAGGCAAGCCCTACGGGGCGCTTTACGCCTTGTACAGCAGGCGCCAGGTTGGCCACGTCGAGCTTGAGCTGCTCGAACTGCTCGCCGGCCACGCGAGCGTGGCGTTGTCGAACGCGACCGCGTTCTCCGAGGTGGTGCGGCAGCGCGCGCACGAGCGCGCGGTCATCGACGGCAGCGCGGACGGCATCGCTGTGCTCGACGGCGACGGCCTGGTCAGGCAGTGGAACCGGGCGGCGCACGCGCTCACCGGCGTCTCGGCGGCGCAGGCCGTCGGGAAGCCGCCGCCGTTCCCGCTCCCCCAACCCGGCGCGACGCTGAGCTACCAACTGCCGAACGACCGCTGGATGGACGTGCTGTGCACGGACCTCGACGGGCGGGACGAGCAGGTCATCGACTTCCGTGACGTGACGGCGGCTAAGAAGCTAGAGGAGGCCAAGGACCTGTTCCTGGCCACGACCAGTCATGAGCTGCGGACGCCGATCACGGTCGTGCAGGGTTTCGCGAGCACGCTGGCCAACCGCTGGGACAAACTGCTCGACGTGGACAGGCGCGGCGCGGTCCAGACGATCGCCGAGCGGGCAGAGTCGCTCGGCCGGCTCGTCGATCAGTTGCTCCTCGGGTCCAGGGCCGGTGCCAACAGGCTGGCGGTGACCGACGAGCCGTTTGATCTGGCTCGGGTACTGAGGGACGCGGCGAACGTGTTCAGGCCACTGTCGGACAAGCATGTGCTGATTACCGATATCCCGCCGGCCCTGCCTTTCGCCCAAGGTGACGGGGCCGCGACAGACAGCATCGTGGGGCAGTTGCTGGAGAACGCGTTCAAGTACTCGCCAGATGGCGGGGCGATCACGATTAGCGCCAGGGTCGATGATGACGGGGCTGGTGCTGGCGGGGCTGGGCTGGCGAGGCTGGTGCTGACGAGGCTGGTGGGGCCGGGGCTGGTGGGGCTGGTGCTGGCGGGGCCGGGGCCGGGCAGGCTGACCGAGGCGGGGTGGCCGGCCAGCTTCTGGTGACGGTGCAGGATGAGGGGATCGGGATCGCGCCGGCCGATCTTGAGCGGGTATTCGACCGCTTCGTGCAAGGCGAGGCCGGCGATCGCCGGCGATTTGGCGGTATCGGGCTCGGCCTGTACATCGTGCGGCAACTCGCCCAGACGCAAGGCGGCGACGTCACCGCTGCCCGGCGCGACGGCGGCGGCACTGTCATGACGCTGACGCTGCGCCAGGCCAGCGCCGAGGCCGACGTCGACGCCGGCGCGGGCGCGGGCGCGGGCGATGGTGGCGCGGGGAGCGGCGGCGCGGGGAGCGGCGATGCCGTCGCCGGCGTCATCACTGACGGCGGTGTTCGAGTCAGCGGTGCGGCAGGTGGGCTCACTGAAAGCGAGGACGCCGCAGGCGGGCACGTTGGGGGTGGGGGTAGTCCCGGTATCGGAAGCCCTGCGGCGCCAGAGGCGGGTGAGCCAGTTGCCAATGGAGTGAGTAACGGCAAGAGCGCGGCCAGTGGACACCACGGAGCAGGGGCCAGCGAGCACCACGGGGCAACAGCCAACGGGCAGAGCGGGTCACCAGCAGAGGCGGAGTCCGGCGAGCCTGGCCGCCGACGAGCCTGTCTCAGAGGAGCCTGCCGCGCGGTCCAGGCCGGCTGGATCGAGGGCGGGGTTGTCGCGGCCGATTCTGCCCTGGTCCTCGCTTCCCAGGCAACTGCTGCCGCATCCAAGGAAGCCCGCGGACGACTCGGGCGACGTGGACTCCGCTCCGCCGGACGGATGAACGCCTCCAGCCTCGGACGCGACGGGCTTGGGTTCCGCGATCATGATCGCGGGCTTGATCACGGAAATTTGCCCAGGTCAGGGCAGGCGTGATCGTCCGTGATCATGGCCCGCGACCTGGATCACGGAACATCACGCCGGTGCCTCGAGCTTGCCGGGTCCCGGGCAAGCCCCGGATCACCAGCGCTGCCTCCCCGCACCACCGAACAAGCAAGACTCACTCCCGCAGGAACCCCAGCAAAGCCACCTGGGTGTGGCTCTTTCGGGGTGAGACTGCTCTCGCAGGAGGGTTTTCGGGTTCCTGCAGGAGGGTTTCCGCATCTAGGAGAGTTGACCGGACTATACGACGACAACCCTCCTTCATGCGATAACGCTCCTTCAGGAACCCGGAAACCCTCCACCCAGCTGGCTCACCCCAAAGGAGCCTCACCCAAGCCACATCGGTGGCGGCTCGGGCGCCAGCGATGTGACAGCGGTGGGCCTGGGGTGACATGGAAAGGCTCCGCGCGAGGGAGGTCAGGCCTGCCCGAGCCGCCCAGCGGCGGCGCGGGCAGCACTAGCGGCGGCGCGGGCAGCACTAGCTGCCTAAGTGGTTGCTGGTTCCGGGGCGCTGATGCGCTTGCGGGTAACTGGATCCCTGGAGACCTTCTCGCCGCCGGACGCCTCGACGTACCTGTCGATGATGCCGGCGACATCCTCGCCCTGCTCGATGATCTTGCCGTTGTCCAGCCAGATCACCCGGTTGCAGGTGTCTTCGACTTCCTCGAGGTCGTGCGCCACCAGGAACACCGTGCCTGCCTTGTTGCGAAGCTCGTCGATCCTGGCGTGGCTCTTGACCCGGAACTCCGCGTCGCCGGTCGCGAGTGCCTCATCGATGAGCAGGATCTCGTAGTCCTTCGCGGCGGCGATCGCGAACCGGAGCCGGGAGCCCATGCCCGAGGAATACGTTTTCATCGGAAGGTTGATGAACTCGGCGACGCCGGAGAAGTCCACGATCGAGGCGTACTTCTCCTTGATCTCCTTCTTGGTCATCCCCATGGCCAGGCAGCCGAGCACGACGTTGCGTTCGCCGGTCAGGTCCTCGAGCAGTGCCGCGTTCACACCCAGCAGCGAGGCGTCGCAGATGGTGTACACCGTGCCGCTCTCGGGCGGGAGCAGGCCGGCGATGGCGCGCAGGAGCGTGGACTTGCCTGAGCCGTTCCGGCCGATGATGCCGATGGCGTCGCCGCGGTAGGCGACGAAGGACATGCCGCGGATGGCCTTGACTTCCCTGATAGCCGGCCTGGTCTTGCGGCCGATGATCCGGAACAAGGCGGTGGACGCGGTGCCGCGGTCGCCGCCCGCGCCGTAGACGCGGTACACCACCCGGAGGTCATCGACGATCACGGTGGGCTCAGCCACGGCCGTAGAACACCTCCTTGCGCCAGAAGAACCAGAAGCCGAACACGAGCGCGACCACCGCCCAGCCGGCGCCGAGCTGCCACAGGTGGAGGCCGATGAACGTCGGGTGGCAATAGGCGCTGCCGTATTCGCTGAGCGGCCGCCTGGCCGGCAATGCGTGCCTGAGCTGGAAGGTGGCTCTTGCCCAGGCCCCGTCGCTGACCCCGGCCGGAGCGGACGTCTGGCCCGCCCAGGCCGCGCACTTGGCAGCGTTGTACGGCTGCGCGCCGAACGCGCTGAGCCGTTGCGAGGTGAGCAGCGCGTTGCGCACCAGCGTGATGAAAATTGCCGCGGGGTTCAGCTCGAGCAGCGTGGTCGCCCAGCCGTAGTGCTGACCGTGGTCAACGACGAACTGCTGCACGCTGTAGATGACGCCGGACACGTACAGCCAGGTCCGCATCAGGAATGGCAGCAGCTGGGCGAAGTCGTTCACCCGCGCGCCGGTCCTGGCGGCGAAGAGGCCGATGCCGGCGTTGAACAGGGTCAGCAGCGCGAGCGCCGGGATGACCGCCAGCCAGTCGACGGTCAGCGGCTCGCCCCTGACCAGCACGAGGACGAAGAGCACGCCCATCGACAGCAGCATCTGCTGCAGCTCGATCATCACGTACGCGAGCGGCAGCGACGCCCGGGGGAACTGGAGTGCCCTGATCAGCGGAAGGCTGTCCGTGATCACCTTGGACGTCGAGATGAACGTGCGCTGCGTGAAGCTGAAGACGAAGACGCCGGTCACCAGGAAGGCCAGGTAGTCAGGCACGCCCCGGCTGACGCCCTTGATGATCAGGCCGAAGATCAGGAAGTACACGCCCGCGTTCAGCAGCGGCGCGAGCACTTGCCAGAGTTGCCCCAGCTTGGCCTCGGTGTACATCGCGATATTGCGCGCAGTGGCGAAGCCCATGATGAAGCTCCACCGGTGCGCGAGCTCGCGCAGGTACTTGCCGAGCGGAGCGCGCTGAGCACTCGGCGTGAGGCCGTACTGGGCCGCGAGCGCGGCGAGGGAGCCGTCTGGCTGACCCGGGTCCGGTGACGCTGGCACCTCCGCCCCGTCGACCGCCTCGTCGAGCAACTGGCCAGGTGAGCTGTCCCGGCCGGCCTTCGTCGATCTCATGCGGCGCGAGCCTGGCGTGCTCGGCGGCGTGGGCGGGCGTTCATCACGGCGCCGACTGTACCCGAGGAACGGCCGTACAGGCCTGGGAGCCGCAAGGCCCGCCGGGGTGATTGTAACGATGTGGCAACCATGATCAGCTGGAGCGCGTGTGATCAACAGCCGGCAATCCGTTCGCCGGCTTGATGTAAAGGGACCTTCTGGCCTGCGCAAACCCTCAGCCCGCCTGCTCGCGCCCAATCACTAGCCGCCATACCGGTTTCCGGCGCTGCCACCCCGGGCATTCATCGTCAGCGGCCAAGAAGCCACCAAGTCGAAGCGCCGGGGCGGGTGCGGTGGAGGTGAGAACGTCGAGCGAGGTGCACCTGCCCTGTACTCCGGCGAGCGTGGGATTCGCCCGGCGCGTGCTCTCCGAAGACCTCAAGTCCGCTGGTGTCTTCGATACCGCGGTCGGCGACGCGATCCTCGTCATCAGCGAACTGGTCAGCAACGCCATCTTGCACGCGTATCCGCTCCCGGGCGAGCAGCTCAAGATCGCCTGGACGATGGGCGACGGCTGGCTTGAGGTTGCCGTCAGTGACGGCGGCAGCGCGACCATGCCGCATGACGCTCACCCGAACCCGGGGTCGGTGAGCGGTCGCGGCCTCGCGATCGTCGCGCACATCTGCCAGGCCTGGGGTACCAGGGCCGAGGACGTCGGCCTGACGGTGTGGGCGATCCTGGCCGCTCCGGCTCAAGATGGCGAGGCGCCGCACCGGTCCCCGAGTGAAGCCGCGGCACCGGCCTAAGCCTGAGGTCACGGCCTAAGCCTGAGGTCACGGCCTAGGCCCGGGATACAACCCGGGACCCGCTCAAGGGCGTAACCGGACCCAGGCTGGTGATACTCACCCAAGGGGTCACCATCGGGGGAATCGTGAGTCGCAGCGCAGGCGCGGATAGCGAGGTCGGCTGCCTGCGGACGGTGCTCATGCACCGGCCGGGTCCTGAGCTGAGGCGGGTCACGCCCAGGACGCGCGACACCCTGCGGTTCGACGGGCTGCCCTGGGTGACTCGCGCTCAGCAGGAGCACGACAAGCTCGCTGACGCGCTCAGGGATCACGGCACTGAGGTGATCTACCTCACCGGCTTGCTGCAGGACGTGCTCGAGTACGCAAGCGCGCGGCAGGAGGCGATCAGCTCCGTGCTCGCCAGCTCCGAGCTCGGCGAGGAACTGGCCTCAGTCGTCCTGTCGCACCTCAGCGGACTCTCGCCGGAGGATCTGGCCCTGACGTTGATCGCCGGGCTTACCCCGGCCGAGCTCCGGACGGGGCGAGGGCTGGTGCACGACCTGCTCGATCCGCACGACTTCGTCGTCGGGCCGCTGCCCAATCTGGTGTTCAGCCGGGACACCAGCTGCTATATCGCCGATCAGGTGGTAATCGGCGCTCTTCCCGGGCCCCGCCGGAGGGAAACTGACCTGCTTGCCCTGATCTACCGGCATCATCCGAGGTTCGCCGGGGCGAGCAAGCCCTGCCGCGCTCAGGGCACCAGCCTGGACGTCGGAGACCTGCTGCTGCTCGGGCCGGGAATCGTGGCCATCGGCGTCGGCGGGCGCAGCACTCCGGCGAGCGCCGAACAGCTCGCCAGGCAGTTGCTTGAGGCTGGCACCGCTGACGAGGTGCTCGCCGTGCCGGTGGACGGCGCGATCGCCAGCGGCGCTCAGCTGGGCACCCTGTGCACTGTCATTGACGAGGGCACCGTCCTGATGGCTCCCGCACTGGCCTTCACGCTTACCGCCCTGGTCATCACCATGCGTGATGGCGTGCTGCGGGTATCACGGCCGAGACCGTTTCTCGAAGCCGCGGCGCGGGCTCTGCGCATCGACCAGCTGACGGTCATCGAGACCGGCATAGTCTCGCCGGCCAGGTCAGCGCGCCAGTTCGGGCAGGCTGGCCAGCAGGGCCAGTGGGATGACGGGGGGAACGCGCTCGCCATCGGGAGCCGCACCCTGATCTGCGACGAGCGCAACACCGAGACCAATGCCAGGCTCGCGGCGGCAAGGTTCGAGATCGCGGCGGTGTCGTTTGGCGAACTCGGCGGCAGGCGCGGCGGCCCGCGGTGCCTGTGCACGCCAATGAGCAGAGACCCGGCGGTGGCGCACGAGATCGCGCCCGCCGACGGGCCAGGCGCCGCCGGCGCGGCTTCGTCCAGCCACCGGGTCCGGCTCACCGAGATCGCACCGCCCAGCGCGGACGCGGTCAGCCGCTAGCGAGCGCGGCGCGACCAGCGGCCGATGCGGAAGAGACCGAGGCCGAGCAGCGCGACGACGACGAGCCAGAACGCGATGATCAGCGTGTGGATCAGTCCCCAGAACAGCAGCCACAGCACGACCAGCAGCGCGACAGCGCCGATACCGAAGGCAAGAATGCGCACCATGCTTCTACAGTACGCGGGACCCGGCGTGATTAGCCGGCCTGCAGGTGGTGCATCCGATCGCGGGCGAGTAATGTGCGGCTCGTGGAGCTTAAGGTCACAAGCCGGCCCCAAGGGGAATACGTTGTCATGTCGGTTCACGGTGAGATCGACTTGTACACCGTCCCCAGGCTGCAGCGTGAGCTCGCCAGCGTGCTGTCCGGCAACGAGGCCGTGCGCCTTGTTGTTGACCTCTCCGGCGTGGATTTCTGCGACTCGACCGGGGTGAATGTGCTGCTCGCGGCGCACCGCCAGGCCCGGGAGAAGGGCGGCGATCTGGAACTGGCCGCACCCCGGCCCGCGGTTCGAAAGATCCTGCAGGTGACCGGGCTGGAGACGGTCTTCACCGTGACCGACAAGCCGGCGCACACGGTCGGCAGCTAGCCTGCGGCCTGGGCCCGGCTATTAAGATCGCTGGCATGCCCGCACGCGGCGACCTGGCCGTCATCATCCCCGCCAGGAATGAGTCCGACCGCATCAGCGCGACCGTGAAAGCCGCCGCCCAGATCCCTGGCGTGGACCTCGTCATAGTCGTCGACGACGGTTCCAATGACGGGACAGGTGCACAGGCGGCCCACGCCGGCGCCATCGTGTCCAGGCACGCGGTGAACCGGGGCAAGTCCGCCGCGATGGAGACCGGCGCCGAAGCGGTCAGGGTCATCGAGTCCCGGCAGGCCGAGCTGGCCTCCGATGGCGCGAGCGCGCGTCCCAGGCACCTGCTGTTCCTCGACGCCGACCTGGCCGGAACCGCCCGCGATGCCGCGCCGCTGGCGGGGCCGGTGCTCTCCGGTGACGCCGACATGACCATCGCGGTCTTCGCCAGCCGGGAAAAACGCGGCGGGCACGGCTTCGTCCTGCGCCTCGCCGGGACGGGGATCGAGCGGCTCACCGGCTGGCGGCCGGCCGAGCCGCTGAACGGCCAGCGCTGCCTGACCCGGGCGGCGTTCGAGGCGGCCAGGCCGCTGGCGGGCGGCTGGGGCGCCGAGGTCGGCCTGACCATCGACCTGCTGCGCCAGGGTATGCGGATCGCTGAGGTCGAGGTGCCGCTCGCGCACCGGGCGACTGGCACCGATCTTTCGTCCCAGCTGCACCGGGCGCACCAGCTCGCGGACGTCGCCAGGGCCCTCGCGGCGCGCAAGCCGCTGCGTCAGCCGGTCAGGCACTCAGAGTCCAGCGCCCAGCCCGCCGGGCAGGCCGACGGCGCGTGATGGCCGTCCCGCCCGAGCCCGGCGTCGCCACCGCCGCCTCGCGCGGCCGCCAGGTGCCGTCACCAGCTGACGGCGGCAGGACGCTGCGGCGCCGAGGCGCCACCGGGCTCGCCGTCAGTGCCGTGAGCTTCGCGCTGACGGTGACCGTAGCGGTGCTCGGCCCGTCGCTGATGGAGCCCGCGCTCCCCGGCCGCGCCGGCCAGCCCCCGTGGTCGGTCACCGCTCATCCGTCGCCCTACCTGATCATCGCGCTCAGCGGGGGCGCGATCGGCACGGCGGTCATCGGACTGATTTTCAGCGTGAACTCATCCCGGCGCGGCTGGTCGCCCTCGGCAATGCTGATCTTGATGGCCGGAATCGCGGGAGCGATCATCCTGGCTTTCCTGCCTCCGATTGGCTCATCCGACCACCTCAGCTACGCCGCCTACGGCCGGATGGCGCTCACCGGGCACGACCCGTACACCACTACTCCGGCCATGCTGGCCAGGCTGGGCGACCCGGTCGCGCGGGCGGTGCAGGACTGGCGGACCAGCCCGTCGGTGTACGGGCCGGTCGCGGTTGGCGGGCAGGCGCTGGCGGCGTGGATCGGCGGCACGTCGGTGCGGCTGATCATCTTCGTGCTGTCGGCGCTGAACGTGCTCGCCTTCGCGGGCACCGGGCTGATCCTGCACTGGCTGCACCGGGGTGATCCGGCCGGCCAGCTGCGGACGGCGTTGCTGTGGACGGCTAACCCGCTGCTGCTGATGGTGCTGGTCGCCGGGGCGCACGTCGACAGCCAGGCGATCGTGTTCGGGGTCGGCGGCGTCGCGGTCGCGCTCACCGCCGCGCGAGCGCGCCAGCCGGGCAGGGTCGCCAGCCCGGCTCGCGATCCGGAGAGCAGGTCCTGGGCGAGTGTGCTGATGTGGGCCGCGGCTGGCGCGCTGATCGGCCTCGGGTTCGCGATCAAGGTGACGACTGCGCTCGTCGGCGCCGGCCTCGCGGTCGGCGTCCTGCTCGCCCTGCGCCGCGAACCGGGCCGTCGCTGGCTGGTGCCTGCCCTCGGCGGGCTCGCGGCCGGCTTCTGCGTGGTGGCCGGGCTTTCGCTGATTCCGTGGGGCACTGGCATCTTCGCCCCGGCGGCCCGGGCCGGCAGCTTTACCTCGATCGGGTCGCCGTGGCGGCCGCTGCGCAGCGTGTTGCGCCTGCTCACCGGGGAGGGCGCGGCTGAGGACCTGGTCAAGGCCGGGGCGCTGCTACTCGGCATCTTGCTGGTCATCCTGCTGCTCAGGCGCGTCGAGGACGGCCGTTTTACCAGCGGGGGCACTTCGTTGCTCGCGGCATCCGCGTTCGCCCTGGTCTTTGCCTGGCTGCTGGCCTGGCCCTACGTGCTGCCCTGGTACGACGGCCTCGGCTGGGCGCTGCTCGTGCTGCTGCCTGCGTCCAGGCTGGACTGGCTCATGCTGGCGCGGACCGCCGCGCTGGCCGTGGGGTACCTGCCAGCTCGCGGTATACCGCTGCCTGCCGGCCTCGGCTGGCTCGAGACCGTGGTCAGGACGGCGATCACGCCGGCCGCCCTGCTGGTGATCGGTATTCTCGCGATCGCCTGGAGCTACAAGGGAGGACGTCGTGCAGTCACGTGATCCGGTGCCGAGGGTCGCTTATCTAGGGCCTCGCGGCACGTTCTGCGAGCAGGCCGTGAGCGCCCTGCACACCGGCGGCGCGTGCGACCCGGCCGCGTTTCCGACGATCGCCGCGGCGATGGAGGCGGTCAGGGCAGGTCTCGCCGGCCGCGCGGTGGTCCCGATCGAGAGTTCGGTCGAAGGCGGGGTCAATGCCACGCTCGACGAGCTATCGTCCGGCGTCCCGCTCGTGATCAAGGCCGAGACGATCGTCCCGGTCGAGTTCGCCCTCCTCGCCAGGCCTGGCACCGCGCTCGCGGACATCAAGATCGTCGGCGGGCATCCGGTCGCGCAGCCGCAGTGCAGGCGCTGGCTCGCTGAGCACCTGCCGGACGCGCAGTGGCGGCCAGCGCTGTCCAACGCGGACGCGGCCTCGCAGGTGGCCGACGGCGGCCTCGACGCCGCGCTCGCCGGTAGCTTCGCGGCCAGGCACTACCAGCTCGATGTTCTGGCGGCCAGGGTGCATGACCGGCAAGGGGCCGTGACCAGATTCGTGGAACTAGGCCGGCCCGGGCCGCTGCCCGAGCCCACGGGAGCCGATCGCACCTCGGTCATCGCGTTCCTGGCCGATGATCATCCCGGTGCGCTGATGGACATACTCAGCCAGTTCGCCGTGCGCGGCGTCAACTTGAGCCGGATCGAATCGAGGCCGACTGGCGAGGGCATGGGCCGGTACGTTTTTTTCATCGATTGTGAAGGTCATGCCTTGAGCCCTAGCGTTGGCGAAGCGCTCATGGGGCTGCGCCGGACCTGCAGCGATGTGCGGTTCCTCGGCAGTTACGCGACGGCCGCAGTGCCTGGCGCGGACAGAGCCGCGCTGGCAGCTGTGCCTCCGGTGGACGACCCGGCGTCTGCTGACGGCAAGTTCACCGCCGCTGCGGCCTGGCTTGCCCAGGTCAGGTCGGGTACGCGGGGCTAAAGGTAGGGACCGGACGCGCGCTGTTGCTGCTGTGAGTCCTCAGCCTGCGGAATCATGCCAGGTGGCAGCGCCCGCCGCATTTGCTCAAGCTGGGCTCGCGCGGCCATCTGCTGCGCGAACAACGTGGTCTGGATGCCGTGGAAGAGGCCTTCGAGCCAGCCGACCAGCTGCGCTTGCGCGATCCGCAGCTCGGACTCGCTAGGCACCTCACCCTCCGCGAAGGGGAGCGACAGCCGCTCGAGCTCGTCGACCAGCTCAGGTGCGAGCCCGTCCTCGAGTTCCTTGATGGAGCTCGTGTGGATCTCCTTGAGCCTGGCCCGGCTCTTCTCGTCCAGCGGGGCGGCCTTGACCTCTTCGAGCAACTGCCTGATCATGCTTCCGACCCGCATCACCTTGGCGGGCTGGGCCACCATCTCGGTGACCGGCCGTTCGCCCCCGGCCTCGGCGGCGTCGGTCTCGACGGCGACGCCGTCTGGCCCTACCACCACAATCTTGGTAGGTGTCTCCGCATCAGGCTCCCTGTCGTCAGTCATGGCCCCTAGTCTGTCGGGTTCGGTGTCGCTACGCCTCACCGGGGTGAGGTGTCAAGGCCTGAGCAGCGCTCATTCTGAGCTGAAGGCTGGGATGCTTGGGAGGATGTTGGTAACGTTATGGGCGTGGCTTCCAGGACCATCAGCATTAGCATCGACGAACGCACTTACCGGCAGGCCAAGGCGGCCGCCGAGCGGGCTGGACTGCCGATGTCGACCTGGATGTCAAGGTCGGCCAAGGAGAAGGTACAGCGCGACGCGGCGGTGACAGTCGCGGAACTGGACGCGGGCACCGGCGACGCCTGGGTCGCGTGGGCCGAGGCAAGCGAGCAAGATTTCACTAACCCGGAGACGGAGAAGGGCGCTGCGTGAATCGCGGTGATGTCTTCGCTCACAAAGGAGTAGGACGCGCCGGGTTCGTAGTGATCGTCAGCAATGACGGGTTCAGCGCCGTGACCGGGCACCCCGTGGTAGTGCGGATCAGCGACAGGCCTGACCTCACGCAGACTCCCTACGTAGTGCCGTTGACCAGCGCCGATCAGGTGGTCGGGGCCGGGCATCTCGAGTCCTACTCGGTGGTCAGGGTGCGCCGGGACCGGCTTGGTGAGCAGCCCATCGGCAGGATCTGCGACGGCACTCTTCGCAAGCTAGACGACGCCCTGGCCCTACTCTTCGACTATGGCGGCTAGATCCCGCGAGCCAAAGGGCGCGGCGCCGTCTGGACTGACGAGCGGTTTTTGCGAGGAGGGAAGACGGTGCCTTCCAAGCGCCCGGAGGCGAGCGGGGCAAACACTGCGGGGCAAGCACAGCAGCGGGACGGGGTCTCGCTTACTAATCTTGACCAGCCGCTGTTCGACGAGTCCGGCGCGACCAAGCGCGAGCTCGTCGACTACCTGGACGCTATGTCCGACCGCGTGATCGCGGTGCTGCGCGATCGTCCGCTGTCGGTGATCAGGGTGCTTCGCGGCCAGGCACCTTTCATGCAAAAGAATGTTCCCAAGTACACGCCGGACTTTGTCCGCACGGTGCGGATGTGGGCCGACGCGTCCAAGCGCGAGGTCTCGTACGCGCTGTGCGACGACCGCAAGACGCTGCTCTGGTTCGCCAACCAGCGGGCGGTCGAATACCACCCGACGCTCGTGCGGGCCGATCGGCTGGACCGGCCGAGCTATCTGGTGCTGGACATTGACCCGCCTGAGCCCGGCGCGTTCGGGCTCGCGGTCGGTGCCGCCCGGCTCGCGGCGCAGGCGCTCGCTGATCTGGGCCTGGCCGGGGCTGTGAAGACCAGCGGCGCCAAGGGCCTGCATGTCTTCGTGCCGCTGACCGGGCAGGAGTCCGCCGAGGACACGGCGGCGGCGACCAGGGCGCTGGCCGCGCGGGCCGAGCGCCTCGACCCCGGCCTGGCCACGACTGCGTTCATTAAAGAGGACCGGCACGGCAAGGTGTTCCTGGACTCAACCAGAGTCGGCGGCGCTACCGTCGCCGCCGCTTACAGCCCGCGGATCAGGCCGGGGACGCCGGTGTCGTACCCCCTGGCCTGGGATGAGCTCGACAACGTGACCCCGGCGGACTTCACCGTGCACAACGTCGCCGGACTGACATCGGGGCGCGATCCGTGGGCCGAGCTCATGCCGCCGGCCCAGCCATTGCCCGCGGGGCTGATCGAGGAGGGGCATACGATCCCGATCGCACGCGTGCAGGCGATGCACGAGGGCAAGCGCCGCGCGCGGGACCGCAGGCGCGCGGACTCCGGCGAGGCAGCGGGCGACCCGCGACCGTAAACCTCCGTGATCATTGCCCGGCCCGGGCCGGGCAGGTACCGGGCTGGCCCGTACCTGCCGCGGCCGGGTTAGGGGGTGGCCAGTATGACGCCCTGGGCGGCTAGTACCGGTACGTGCGCGACTCCGCCGTCGCTCATGACGAACGACTCGAGGGTGACAGCTAGTGGCTCATTGCCGAACAGCCCGCCGTGCTGGCGGATCTTCGTCACGTCCCTGGCGGGCAGTGACCCGCTAAAGTCGTGCGCCGAGTTGAGTTTCACCGAGATCCCGTAGAAAAATATGGAGCGCTTCCTGGCGGAGAAGGATGTGGCCGCCAAGTTCGGGCCGAAGTTGAAGATGACCTTGGAATTCTTGACGGCGTGTTTCGCATGGCCGGAGAACGTCACGGAAATGAGCTTGATCCGCCCGCCGGTGCCGAGGAGGTACTCGGCTTGAATGGTCATGGTGCCAGCCGTCGCGGTGACCGTGTCCGTCATGCTGATGCTGTTCTGGGTCGAGCCTGACGTAGCCGGTGCTGTCGGGCTACTCGGACCGGCCAGGCTGCTCGTATTTCCCGTGGTCACGATTACGGCCGCGATGAGGCCGAGCACTGACAGGCCGCCCGCTGCGCGCTGCGCTATTGAGATGCGACGTCGGCGGTCGCCGCGCCGCAGCACCTCGGTCGCGGGAAGTGGCCTGGCCGCGGCGGTGGCGCTATCGGCCAGTTGCCTTAGCTCGTTCGTGAAGTCAGGCACTGCGTACCTCCTGGGCGTTTGCCGGTACTGATACCGGATCGTCTTGCAGGTAAGGGGTGAGCGCGGCCCGGCCGCGGGCCAGCCTGGCCTTGACGGTCCCGGCAGGAGCTGAGGTTTCCCTGGCGATCTGCTCGATGGTCAGATCGCACAGGTGATAGAGCACGAGGGCGCGCCGCTGATCGGGGGGCACCCTGCGCAGCGCGGTCACGAAGTCGACCCGGTCCGGGGTCGGTCCGGCGATCGACTCGGCCGGCGCTGTCAGCCGCAAGAACCTGGCGCTGTCCCGAGTGCGCCGCCAGCGCGAGATCGCGATCCGCCAGGCGGTCACGCGGATCCAGCTCTCCGGCGAGCCGTTGCTATCGAATCTGCTGTGCCTCGCCCAGGCTCGGACAAACGCCTCCTGGACTGCGTCCTGGGCCTCCGCCTGGTCTCCGGTCATCGCGTAGACCTGACCGACCAGGCGATGAAATGCGGCAGCGTAGAAGTTGGTGAACTCCTCGCGGTTCACGACAAGTGTCGCCTCCTTTCGGGTCTTCATCCCTAGATACCTGCGAGAGGTGCCGCTGGTTGCGTTCCGTTAGAAGAGTGACCTGAAAAGGTAGTTAATGGCATAATCAGCGGCCTGTGTCACAAGAGTGTCATGATTGCGCTGTATACAGGTATTGCTGATCGATCGGCCCACCCAATACGTTTTGACTATGCCGACAACATCACGGGTGAATAATCACGCTCTCAGGAGCCGCTTGGCCCCCCGGCTGAGCGGCTTCCTCATTTCGTCAGGCGCCGTTGTATGCCTGGCGGTCGCGGTAAGTGGCGGATCGCCTGCCGCGCTGGCCGCTCCCAGCCAGCACTCACGCGCCATGACCGCAACGATCATTGCCTCGGGGCCTGGCACCAACATCGGCAACGCCGGGCAGCTCACGAGCACCGGCTCGGGGACCATGGGCACCGGGTCTGACGACTGGTGGGTGATCTACCCGAGCACGCCGGGCAAGACCGTGTCGGTGACTGTGCACAACAACGCCACGTCTGGCGCGAGCTGCGCCAATATCACGGCCACGCTGTGGGGCACGAACGGGGCGAACCAGTTCATCGATAGTTCCAATCTCAATCCGGCCAGCAGCGGTACCGTCAGCGGCGCGGCGGCGGCCTCCGATCGGTACTTCATCGAGGTAGTGCCCAACGGGTGCGCCACGTCTGCCCCCTACTTGCTGAGCCTCACCGCAGGAGGAGGCGGCGCGGCGCCGTCCCCGGCGGCTGGCTCGGTGAACCCAGGCGAGGGCATCGGCGACGTCGGCGCGCCGCTCAAAGGCCACTCCATTTACAGCGAGTCGATCACGTTCAACGGCGGTACCGAGGACTGGTACGTCTTCAACAAGAAGCCTGATAGCCGCGTGGCTTCTCTCCGCATCGCGAACACCACGGTCAACGGGTCGACGACCTGCGCGGTTCTCACGGCATCGCTGTTCACTAACCAGGGAACGGCCGTCGATGTCACCAACGTCTCGCTCAACAACAACGGCGCCTCGACCATCACGGTGCCTGCCCGGCAGGCCGGTGACCCGCAGGGCCAGTTCTACCTGCGCGTCGAGGCCGATGGCTTCGACTGCGGTACCGGGGGTGCTGACTACACCGTCGAGCCGGAGCCAGCTTCGGAATTCACCAGCCCGGCGAAGGTGCCCGCGGGCAAGGTCACGCCGGCGCCTTCGGTTGGCAACGCGGGACCGCCGCTCCAGGGCGGGATCAGCTACAAGGGCTCGATCACGTTCAACGGCGGTACCGAGAACTGGTACGTCCTGTCCAAGAAGCCCGACTCGCACGTGGCTTCTCTCCGCATCGCGAACACCACCGTGGACGGGTCGACAAGCTGCGCCGTGCTCTCCGCGACGCTCTTCAGCAATGCGGGGACGAATGGCCAGCTGGTGAGCACGGCGCTTAACAACGACGCGATTACCACGATGGCGGTGCCGGCGCGGCAGGCGGGTGACCCGCAAGGAGTGTTCTACCTCAGGATCGAGGCTGACGGCTTCGACTGCGGCACCGGCGGCGCGAACTACACGATCGAGCCGGAGCCGAAGGCAGAGTTCGCTAACCCGGCGAAGGTGCCCACGGCCAGGCACGTCGCGGCTTCGTCGCTGCGCAGGGCCTGGCCGCCGCTGCTGGGCGGGCTGGCCTACAAGGCCTCGATTGACTTCAGCGGCGGCACGCAGAACTGGTATGTGCTCGACAAGAAGATCGACAAGCAGGCCGCGGCCGTGCAGGTCACGAACACGACCGCGGACGGCTCGACGTCGTGTGCGGTGATGACGGCCAACCTGATGACCAGCAAGGGACCCGCGGTCACTTTGTCGAGCGTCTCGCTGGGAAATAACGCCTCGGCGACCCTGTCGATACCGGCTCATCAGGCCGGCGACCCGCAGGGCCTGTTCTACCTGGAGGTGACCGCTGACGGCTTCGACTGCTCGAGCGGCGGGGCGACCTACACGCTCCTGGCGACCCCGAAGACGGAGTTCATCAGCCCGGCGCTGAAGGTCGCCGGTACCGCCTTGAAGCGGGGCAAGCTGCGCAAGGGGTACAAGACCACGATCGGCGTCAGCGAGGGCAAGGCGCCCTACACGTTCATCGCCAAGACCAAGCTTCCGCCAGGCCTCAAGCTCAGCAAGAAGACGGGCGTGGTGTCTGGTAAGCCGACCAAGAAGGGAACCTTTAAGTTCACGGTGGAGATCGAGGACTCATCCAAGCCGCACCGCAAGTCGGTCACGGACGTCTTCACGATCACCATCTCGTAGCGGGCAGGTTCCGGCCGGGCTTGCTGGGCAGGTTCCGGCCGCTTGGGGCGGCTGGGCGGGTCCGCGCGCGCTTGAGTCTTGCGCACCGCTGTGCCGTTGGTGCTGTAGCAGCGACACCAACGGCACAGCGGTGCGCAGCGGGTACCGTCTCAGCCTCCGCTGTCAGCGCCCGGTTGGCTGTCGGTGGTTAGGTCTACGGTGGTTGGACAGTGGACATAGGAGCCAAGACAGAGGCAAAGGGGACACCATGACAACTCTCGAAAACCGGCCGCACACCGCGCTCCTCGTCGTGGACGTTCAGACCGGTGTCGTCCAGGGCAACCACGCGCGCGACGCGGTCGTCGCCAATGTAGGCAGCCTGGTTGAGAAGGCCAGGCAGGCACGCGTTCCCGTCGTCTGGGTCCAGCATTCCGACGAGGGACTCGCTCAGGGAAGCGATGAGTGGCAGATCGTTCCCGAGCTAAAGCCCGACGAAGCCGAGCCGCTTGTGCACAAGAAATACGGTGACTCGTTCGAGGACACCAACCTCGAGAGCGTGCTGTCGGGCCTTGGAGTCGGGAGCCTGGTCGTGGCTGGCGCGCAAACCGACGCCTGCATCCGTTCGACCCTGCACGGCGCGTTCGCAAGGGGATACGACGCGACGCTAGTCAGCGACGCTCACACGACGGAAGACCAGTCGGAGTGGGGAGCACCGCCGCCGGACAAGGTGATCGCCCACACGAACCTGTACTGGACTTATCAGAGCGCGCCTGGCCGGAAGGCCGGGACAGTCAAGACTGAGGACGTCGACTTCGACGGCCAGCCCTGACTGCAATCGCCAGGGGCGGCGTATCGGCAGGCCTAGTCCTCGTAGTGGTAGCGGCACTGGGCAATGCGGATCTCATTCTCGGCAACCTTGTAAATCAGCCGGTGCTCGTCGGTGATTCGCCGTGACCAGTAGCCCTGGAAGCCGTACTTGAGGGGTTCAGGCTTGCCGAGGCCCTCGTTGACTTCTTCGCGGTCCTCGATGACTGAGTTCAGCGTCTCGGCGTATCGTGCCCGAGACTCGCTGTAGGTCATGGTCTTCAACCATGCACTCCTCTCCACGTACAGGAAATTGTACGTCTTACGTCGTACGTTTGCTGAGGCCCGGGCGCAACAGGGGTTGTGCGGGGCGGCCACTCGCCGGGCTTCAGCAGAAGAACGTTAGACTGCGAGGCTGCCTGGGCAGTTAGATGACCGCTGTCTGTCGCCTAGCTCGGGGGATACGGTAACCGGCAATGCGTGATGACGCGTGCCTGTACTTGAAGGGAGCCAGTTATGACCGACTGGACGCGGACTCAGGTCACCACCAAGGTAAGCCCGCGATCAGTAGCGGCCACCGTGACCCGGCTGACGGGAATCTTGTCCGCGAAGGGGATGAAGGTTTTCGCCATAATCGACCAGAGCGAGGAGGCTCGGGAGGCCGACCTGCAACTCCGCGAGACCACGCTGGTGCTCTTCGGTAGCCCGGCCGCGGGCACGCCGGTCATGGAGGCCGCGCCGCTCGCGGCCCTTGACTTGCCGCTCAGGATACTCATCTGGGCCGACGGTGACCGGACTAGCGTGACCTATTACTCGCCTGCCGCGATCGCCGAGCGGTACGGATTGAGCACCGAACTCGCGGAGAAGCTGGCTGGAATCGATGCCCTGACCGACGCGCTAGTCACTGAGTAGCTTGCCATTCAACCTTGGTCAGTGCGTACTCGACTTGGCCATGCTCGGCGCCTTCGATGGCGTGGGCTCCCTCATACGGGGTTATGCGCACTAGTTTCAGGTCGCACTTCTCCAGGACGCGCCGGGATGCGGCGTTGACCGTCATCGTGTGCCCGAACACTCGCTGGACATCTAGTTCGGTGAATCCCAGGCCGATCAGGGCGCGTGACCCCTCGGTGGCGTAGCCCTTGCTCCAAGCGGTCCTGCGTAGCCGGTAGCCAAGATCGATATTGGCGGGGTCACCGTCAGAACCGGGCCGAAAATGGAACCAGCCGAGAAATTCTCCGCTCGCAGCCGATTCGGCTGCCCAGGTCCCCAGCCGGTCGAGCCGGCGATAGACGGCTAGATGGATGGGGATGATCTCCTCCCGGCTGACCTCGCGCGGTGTCGGCCGGCCGCCCGTCAGGTAGCGCATCACCTCAGGGTCACTGTTCAGATCGAACAGGTTATCTACGTCATTCTCGGTGAACTGGCGCAGGACTAGCCGAGGTGTCTCCGCGATGATGTGCACGCGGCAAGCATCCCAGTGCTATTGATCCGGTTCCGTCTTCCGCCACCCCGATGCTCTTCCGCGCGGTCCGCGAAACGTAGGGTATGGCAAGGAGGACGGGTTGTCCGGGCGGTAGATCACCTCGTCGTCGTCGCGACTGAGCCGGTGCAGCATCAAACCGGTCGGTGCCGAGCGCCGTCGGCTTGTCGCCAGCGGCGCGGCCGTGCTCTGGTAGGTCCGGGTAACGCATATCAGACTCCCGGGATCAAGGGCGATATCACCATCGGTACTTTCGGCTAATACATCGTCCTTGGCTGACCACGACCCGCAACTCAGCTCCCACTCACTTGAGCACTTCGATGCGAACAAAGCGCGCACGATCAAGGTCACTTGCCTCGCGTGGCGGACTAGCCCTCAGATCTGCGATTTGACACGATCACCAGACCGGCTAGATTTCCTTGCGATACCTCAAGGTTTAAGGAGTGCTCGCGTGGAACCCGAGAGGCCCGGCAAGGAGATCGACAAGGAGTACGCGGATGTCGTCAACTTCTTGATCGATACCCACGGCTGGCGGTACAGACTGCCGACCGGCGGGGGGTACCCGCGGCTCCTTCCCGCCGACAAGGCCAAGCCGGCGATCTGTGCCGAAACGGGTCATACGCGTGGCCATGCCTTCGGCAACTGGATCGGGCTGGTACGCCGGGCGGGCGGTCACTGGCCGCCGGGGCGGCAGTAACTTCGCCTTGCGAAGGGGAAAGGAAGGACGGACGATGAAGGTGACGATCACCATGTTTTGGATCAGTGTGCATGTGCAGGCGCGTGCGCCCGAGACAGGAGCGCTGCGTACGGTAGTCAGCGACGAGGCGGCCGACAAGCTGATGGACCTGCTCGCCGACTACGACGGTGTGGTCGCTAGCGGTAACGGCACGTGGGAGGCAACTGTCAGCGTCCGCCAGGCCCTTCCCGCCGAGGCTGCCGCGAAGGGGGCGGCGCTCGTCGAGGAGATGGCCGCGAAGGCTGGCATGCCGCGCTGGCCCCTGGTCCGCGTCGAGGCGGTGCGCGAGGACGTGCTCGCTGAGGATAATGCCGGCGCGACGCTGCCTGAGATTGTGTCGGCGCCTGAGGCTGCGGAGATCCTCGAGGTGTCGCCGCAACGGCTTCACGAGCTCGCGGCGGGGCGCGGCTTTCCGAAGCCGGTTTACGAGCTCACGGTCGGCAAGCTCTGGCTGCGCGATGCCATCGCGGAATACGGCAAGACGCGGAACCGGAAGCCCGGCAGGCCCGATCGGGGAACGCTCATGAGGCAGCGCGTGAGCAGTGCTCTGCTGGATGCGGGGATTACCGCGGCGGATACCCGGGTCTTCATGGGCGACGAAGGCCGCGCGGTGACTCTGCAGTTGATCACCGACGGGCCTTCGGAACTTCGCCGCCGGTTCGCGGCGAAGGTGGTGGCGGCGCTCAACTCGGTCGGCCTGGGTGTCAGCGGAGGCACGCGCACCGCGGGTCACGCTGATTTCAGCTATATGCCGGAGGATATCGAGGTGTTCCTCGCCGACGGTCACACGGCTGAGGTTGTTGAGCTTCCTGCGGCGTAAACCGGAAAAGGCTCTCACTTCGCCTCCTCGCTCTTCGTTCGCTCGTTATTGGACGGCTGCCGCGATCAGTTCCTTTGGCTCGGCGGTGACCGCGGTCGCGATGCCCGTCCTGGTTGTCCAGTTGCTCGGCGCGACACCGTTCGAGGTCGGTCTTGTGAACGCCGCTCAGTTCGTGCCGTACGCACTGCTCGGGCTCATCGCCGGCGTGTATACCGATCGGTGGCCTCGGAAACCCGTACTTGTATGGGCGAGTGTCGGGCGTGCTCTCTCCCTGGGCGCAATCCCGATCCTGTGGCTGATCGGCGTACTGCAAATCTGGATACTGGTCATCGCCCTGTTGCTGTTCGGCGCGTTTTCCGTTTTCGGGTTCGCCGCGACCCAGTCGCTGCTTCCTCGCCTGGTGCCTCTAGGGAGATTGGTTCCGGCCAATGCGCGACTTGATCAGACAGACGCCGCTGCTCAGACTCTCGGACCAGCGATCGGCGGCGGACTCGTCGGGCTGCTGGGAGCCCCTGTAGCGATTACCATCGACGCGGTCAGCTACCTCATTGACGCAGCACTCAACGCGAGCTTCCGGGTGGACGAGCCCCGACCTGACTCCCGCACCCGCAATCTTCGCGCCGAGATCCGCGAGGGCCTGCGATGGACATATCGACATCGCACGCTGGGCCCATTGGCGACGTCGACCCACGTCTGGTTCCTCGCTAATGGAGCCGCAATGACCGTGCTTTCCCTCCTTGCCCTGCGATCGCTCGGGTTCACCGCGTACACATTCGGGTTGCTGCTGGCGGTCTTCGGCATCACCAGCCTGATCGGCGCGTCGATCGCACCATGGTGCGGTGCCCGGCTCGGATCGGGACGGGTGATCATCCTCGCGCGCGTGACGTACCCGATCGTCTGGCTTCTCGTGGTCATCGCCCCTTCAACGGCGATCGGTGATGCCCTTCTGTTCGTTGCGCTGTCCCTCCAGGGACTTGCCGCAGGCATAGAGAACTCGAACGAGATGGGCAGCTGGCAGGCGCTCACGCCGGACGGGATTCTCGGCCGCGTGAACGCCACCAGACGCTCGGTCAATCGAACGATGGCCGCACTCGGAGCTCTCATCGCCGGCCTCGTCGTCGGGCTGATCGGTGATCGCCCCGCGCTCATCGGAGTGATTATCGCTTTCGCGGCCGCCGCGCTCACCGCAGTACTATCGCCGCTGCGCGAAGCACCCAACCAAGACAGCATTAAGGCCAAGATGCCTTCTCTTTCCCCTAATGATGCATCTCCGACTGGCGATCAGTCTTGAGCGGACTCTGGGTGGCCACACTCGACATTCGGCGGCCTTTGCGATTCTTCCGATAGGCGCCGAACGAGCCGTGGAAGATCAGTATCAAGAGTGGCGCCTGCGCCATCCGCTGGACGCGCCGGAGGCGCGCTCTTGATGGTGATCTTGCGCGGTTCAATGCTGGTCGCCGGAAGGACGGCAGCCATTGAAGTGCCCGCGCGGGGCTGGCGCCCGAGCGGGTCCAAAGCTATTCGTGATGCAAACACTGGGCTTCCGTTGCTTGCAGTTTCTGCACAACGCTTGGGCGAGTGGGATCCGGACGAAGCTCGCGATGCGTACCGTGAAGGATATCGTCGATCATCTACTCCGCATGCAGGACGAGTCCTCGCGCTTTCCGCGCTTGCGGCTGGTGAGAGTCGGACGACAGTAAGAACATGGCTGTCCCCGATGTCGAGAATTCCCCGACTCTCGCGATGCTTGAGTCCTTTGGATGGAACGGTCCCAACGTCCAAGTGGACTTTGCTGGATGACCTGCGGCTGAACGCTGCTTAGACATAGTCTCATTCGTCATCCTCGTAGGCGCGAACCCTGAGGCGAGTGGTCAGTCGGCTTGCTGACGGTGCGCCAGTTGTCGATGATCATGGCTTGTGTCCGTTCTGCCTCCTGTTGCCCCGGATTGCGCGTCGTGCGCTGCGCGGGATGGGCTGCTAGCGGCGCAGCGGGAGGAGATCGCTGAGCTGCGGGAGCGGGTCGCGCGGCTGGAGCGGATGGTGTCGCGGAACAGTGGCAATTCCTCGATGCCGCCGCCGTCGGATGACCTGCCCGGCCGGGCGTCGTCCCGGCAGCAACTGCGTGCCGCGGAACGTGCCGGGCGCAAGCGGGGCAAGCAGCCGGGCGCGCCGTGGTTTGGCGGTGTGCTAGGCCGAGCCGGACGAGGTGATCGATCACTACCCGGAGGGCGCGTGCGAGTGCGGCGGGGATCTGCGCGTAGCCAGGTCGCTCCAGCAGCTGAAGATCCCGGCGCTGGCGGCGCGGATCCAGCAGGACCTGCATAAGGCGCGGTGCGTGCGGGCGCGAGCACGTCGAGGGCCGCCCGGCGGGGGTACCGGACGCGGCTATCGCGATCGGCCCGGCCCGGACCTGCGGGCGCTGGCGGTGTACCGGTCGAGTCCCAGCACGTGCCCGTCGAGCGGTGTCGGCAGCTGATCGCCGTCGGCAGCCGATCGCCGGCGTGACCGGCGCCGTGGTCTCAGCCGGGTTCATCCATTCCTGTCTGCGCAGGGCCGCCGCGCTGCCCGGGACGTAGTGCGGCTGATCAAGACGCTGATCACCGTCGCGCACGTGGCTGGACTCGATGAGACCATGCTGCGCACGGAACCGGCCCGGCAGAAGAAGTACATGCTCGAGTTCACTCTCAATACTCGCTGCCGGCTTGGCGCGGGCGTCAATCGTGGTCAGGTGCCGCTGACTGATGCTTGATCATTGGCAATAGCACGCCCGGGAAGTTGATCCGCTGTGCCGTAGACGAGATGGCTTCGCGGAGATAGGGATGTGCCATCAGCGTGCCCGATGTCCCGCCGAACTGCAGAATGCATGACTCATTGGCGGCGGTATCGGATCGAACGATGATCTGGACTGAAGCGACGGCGTTTCCAAGCACGGTGTCATGCTCATCGACGAAATGTGCGATCGCCTCGTATCGGTAATTAATGATGCCTTGGCCCAGCATGTAGGTCGCCGTCAGGTCGAACCTAGTCTGTGTAGCAATACCAGCAGCCGTTCGCTCGCCATGAATTTTGACCAGCTCAATACCCGCCAGTTCAAGGCCAGCAACGAAGGCGTTATACGCCCCGGAATCCAAGTCGACGACATCAGGCAAAGACGTGCCCATTTACGCGATACGCAATTTCATGTTGTGTCTAGTAGTAGAGACGGCATCATCTAGTACTTGAGTGATACGCCCCCCGGTGACAGCAATACGGACCTCCCCGGCACACAACTGCTGCACGTCGGCGATGATCTGCTCCGTTTCGATGCTGAACGTGCTAATTGAGTGCCATGCCGACGCCGGTGCGATATCAGCCAGTTCAGCGTTCAGGGTAGCGAGCTGGGTGTCGGTCAGGTATTCGATGCCGTCATCGGGGTCGGTGCCAAGAACGTCGCGGATCCAGGACAGTATTTCGCGCCAAGCATACAAATTCATGGTCTTGCCGCCAGAACCGTTGCCGACTACCTGACGAGGATTCGGGAACGCCCGGAGTGATGCGCGCCGCTTGCCGGCTGCCCATAGCCGCGCTGCTTCGGCGGCCACTCCGGCGCGTACTGCGATGTCAGAGATGCTGACCAGTTCGTCGTGCGCGTCTGCAACGGACACGCCTGGCATCAACTTTGCGATGCGCCTGGCCCAGTCCGCAGCTTCCCCTAGGGCGATGGTCGCTGGATCATCGCTGTAGAAGATGGCAAGGCTTACGCCACCATTGGCTTCCCAGGACAGCTCGGAGAGGTCGGGATCGATACGGTCGTAGGCCTCGACATCACGTAGATCAAGCCCCCGCAGACGCAGGGGGATCTTCACAGTCATCACAGGCTCCTCCACGCTCTGGCTAGCAGCATACCCGATCGTTGGCAAGTCCCAACATGGTTTCACGTGGGCTAGACGAATTTCGTCCGTTCTTGAAGGACTGCCAGGCGGCTCCTCAGCTCGGCGATGCGCGCGCGCAGCGTGCTTGCCTGAGCTAGCAGGGGCCTGGCGATACCCGGATATCCAGTCCTGACTGACTTGGCTAGTGACTCGCTGCTCGTCACCGCCGCCGTCGCCTCGCTGAGCTTGCCGGCCAGGACGGGTGGAGCGGGAGCGTCATCAACTGCGACTGCGGCTTCCAACGCCAACTCCTGCTCGGCTAGCGAGACCTCTTCCACGTTGGATGCGGCGGTATCCAGTTGAATCTCCAGGCGGTCAAGCACCTCCTGGGCTAGCTGTTTTGCTTCAGCCGAGACAAGTCCTTCCTGGACTTCTGTGGTGAGTCTGTCTGCGATGTCGAGCAACTTCTGCGAGTTGTCCTTCTGGAGACTGACACTGCCCGCGGGATCGGGGTGGGTGCACCAGGAGATCTTCTTTAGTGCCTCTCTAGCCTTGGTTTCGGCGCCTCTCGCGGTCTTGTCCACCATGAAGGAGTGATGTCTGGCTGGGCAGTACACCACCCCGAAGCGATGTGGCGCGTTGACGTAGGTCAGAGTCCACCCAGCCTGGCGTGCCGCAGCGAGGGGCTCATGCCAGTGCTTCTTGTCATGTGACGGCCAGGTGTCATCTGGACCAAACTTCGGCGCGCTCATGGTCCTGTCTTCCGGTTGGCTTCGACGAGGACTGCGGCTAGGTCGGCAATGCGGCCTGAGAGATCGAGGGCGGGCTGACGGCGATCGGTCCCGAGGGCCATAGCACTGACGGTGAGGATGCCGCTGAACAGGACGATTGGAGCGGCTTGCGCGAGTTCTACGGCGAGATGAAGGGGGTGGCTTACTTCCGGCGTCCTCACTCGATCACCCCCGCTTTACCTTTGCGCACGGTTGCGGCGGCGCGCCTGGCAGCCCGCGAGAAAGAGCCCGTCAGAGTGTAGGTCCAGCGTTCGGTCCAGCCGGTTGCGGAGCGTTGGTCTTTGATCCATCTCTGGTCGTCGCACAGGAGGCCTGAGTTGCGGAGTTCTCGCAACCCGCGTTCAGCGGTATCGGGGGATATGCCGTACCAGTCCCGGGCTCGCTCTGAGGGCAGGTAGAAACCGTCGTCGAGGCTGAGCGCGACGAGCAACAGCGCTTTGGCGGGGAGGCTCAGGTGCAAGTAGTGATCTTCGTGCCAGTAGCCGTGGGGGAGTTGAAGCCACTTAGCGTCTCCGGTCTTGTACGGATGGTCATAGGGCTCGCCGGTGCCGTCTTCACGCAGCAGCCGGATGGAAGACCGGCGCCCTGAGCGACTGCGTTGGACGAGCCTTCGGTCTTCGAGTCGCTTCATCGTCTTGGATACGGCGGTGCGGGCCGAGCTGGGTGATGCGTCGGCGGTCAGGCCGAGCGCACGGACCCAGGTTCCGGCGGGGTAGTTGCAGTTCCAGGGTTCGGCACTGGCAAGAGCATGGACGAACAGGTAGGCGTCCAGGCCTCGGCCGTCGTGGCCGGTAACGAACGAGGCTAGAGGACCGGGCTTGGTGTCCGCGCCTTTGCCCTGCTGGACGAACGTCTTCCGAATGGGAACGATGCCTCGGCCGGACTGGGCCAGGAGGTCGGTGATGGTTTCTTGCTGGCTGAGCGGCGGGGGCGGTCCCGGGCGAGTTGCTGGCTTACCCGGCTGGATTGTGGAGCTGGTCATGGCTAAATAATGCCACCAGAAAGTGCTGAACCTGGCCGGACGACCCATGGCGACTTACCGGCCCAGCGGGTCCTATCGAATAACATGAAACTCCTGGTGACAGGTCAGCTGAAAGGGCAGTGAGATGGCTGAGAGTCCGAATGCCGGGACAGCCAGGAACGCTGCAACCGTGAGCGCCCTACCCTAAGCGCCTGGCCAGGTAGTCGGTGCCGATTTGGGTAGCGGCTATCGGCCAGCGTCCCGTCTGAACCTGCCCACTTTGCCTCGACCGTTTTGTCGTATTGCAGAACGCCGACCGGCTCGCAACGGTCACGCCGACGGTTGATGAGCGTGCCCAAGGCCACCTCGGTGTCCAGGATGATTGCGGCTCACGGCGGGTGAACGTGTCACTCTGACGCGGCCGAGGCGGTAGCGAGGTTCGTGGGGTGGGCGGGAGCATGAGGCGCTATCCACGCGGTGTCACAACACTGGCCGCTGCCGTAAACCGCTGCGCATCGCGCTGGCCGAAGCCACGCGCGTTCCCCGGGTGAGAGCGGAGGGTGTGGGATTCGAACCCACGATGAAGCTCACGCCCCATAGCGGTTTTCAAGACCGCCGCCATCGGCCACTAGGCGAACCCTCCGCCGACTACCATAGCGGGCGCCGAACGCCCAAGCTCACCTGATCCGGCATGGGTTCAGCTGGGGCATCCGGCCTGACGGTGCGCCGCTGCCCGGCACCCCGCTGCCGGTCCTTCGTCGAAGCTCCGACAACATCGAAGCGCGGATTGACACCTAATTTTCAACATCGATCCGCGTACCCATGTTGAGCTGCCTCGCCTCACATACCGGCTAAAACCGGCATGCGTCACAACCGCACCGGCTCCGGGTTCCGGACCAAGTCCGCGCTGAGTCAGATGCCCTATTTGGCGGTATTGTCGCCGACTAGCCGCGGTGGCCATCGAGTGCCGCGCCGCCGTACTGCCAGAGCGTGCCGGATGCCTGGGCAGCCAACGGCAACAGGAGAGACCGCGCTGGTGTCGCCCCCCTGACCGGCAACAGCAAGGTGGCCCCACCTGTTGTCGTGCCAATAGCAATAGCGAGGGCCGCGTTGCTGATCGCGCCGGAAGCCGACCGGAAGCCGACCGCAAGCTGGCCGGAGGCGGGCACCGGCGACTGGCGGGCCTCGGTAGGCTCGCTGCGAAGGAGGTCGCATGCTTCCCCCGTTTGGCTGGCAATCCGCGCTCACCCAGTGGCAGTCCGCGCCGGTGGTCACGGTGTCAGTGGCCGCCGCCGCCGGCCTCTACCTGTGGGGTGTTATCCGGGTAGCACGTCGGCATCCCGCCAGGCCCTGGCCGCTCTGGCGAACCGGCATGTTCCTGGGCGGCCTCGCGATCGTCGTGCTTGCGCTGCAAAGCGGCATCGGCAGCTACGACGACGTGCTGTTCTGGGATCACATGGTGCAGCATCTGATGCTGGTCATGGCCGCGCCGCCGCTGCTGATCCTAGGCCGCCCGATCACCTTGCTCATGCACGCGACCCGCAATCCGCTCCACACCTGGGTCAAGCGGGTGGTGCGGTCGGCCGCGGCTAACTTCCTGACCTGGCCGGTGTTCGGGTTCGCGGCCTACGCCGCCGCGATCGTCATCGCGCACCTGACCGGGCTCGCGAACCTGACGGCCCGGAGCCAGGGCGCCCACGAGGCTGAGCACGTCGCGTTCCTGATCATCGGGTACCTATTTTTCCTCCCGATCATTGGCTCCGAGCCGATCAAGTGGAGGCTCTCCTACCCGACCAGGCTGGTGCTGCTGTTCCTGGTGATGCCGGTCGACACGTTCACCGGGCTCATCCTCAGCTACGGCAATCGCGGCACGCCCGGGCTGCCAGCCGGTCCGCGGCCCGCCTGGGCCGGTACCTCGGTGGGTGATCTGCACGCGGGCGGCGCGGTGATGTGGGTGGGCGGCGACGCGATCATGTTCGCGCTGATGATGGTGATCTTCTTGATGTGGGCGACCGACACGCGCACGGTCACGCGATCCCGGGGCTGGCTGGAGGCGGCCAGGCGGGCGACCGTGGCCCCGGACGCGGTGTCAGCGACAGCCGACATCGACGATGACGACGAACGCCTCGACGCCTACAACGCCTACCTGAACCGCCTCAACACCGCCGGCCACACAGCCGGCCACGGCACCGGCCACGCAGCCGGCCACGGCACCGGCCACACCGCCGAACGCGACACGCCGGCTAGCGGTCTCTAGCGCAATCTAGGGTTCTCGCTAGATCGGGCCATAGGCTGCTATGCCGTGGATCCTGTGCGAAACCCCTATGCGCCGGGCGCCGGGCAGCGCCCGCCGGAACTAGCCGGGCGGGACAAGGAACTTGCCCAGTTCGAGGTCGTGCTCGAGCGAGTGGCGAAAGGCAAGCCCGAGCGCAGCATGGTGCTGACCGGGCTGCGCGGGGTCGGCAAGACCGTGCTGCTGAACTCGTTCCGCTCAATGGCGATCCAGCACCTCTGGGGTACCGGCAAGATCGAGGCCAGGCCGGATCAGTCGATCCGCCGGCCGATCGCCGGCGCGCTGCACATGGCCGTGCGCGAGCTTGCGCCCCGGCATCGTGCGCCTGACCGGATCGATGACTTCCTCGGCGTGCTCAAGGCGTTCATGGCCAGGGACCCGAAGGCGGCCAAGGGCGCGCAGCTCAGCCACCTGGGTATCGATGTGCCGATGGCGCGCGGCCGGGCGGACTCGGGGGACCTGGAGATCGACCTGACCGAGTTGCTGACGGACGCCGCGGCGGTCGCCTCCGACCTCTCGGTCGGCATCGCGCTGTTCATTGATGAAATGCAGGACGTGCCCGCCCCGGACATCTCGGCACTGTGCGCCGCCTGCCACGAGCTCTCCCAGAGCGGCGGCGCTCTCATCGTGGTGGGCGCCGGGTTGCCGCACCTGCCGTCGGTTCTGTCCGCGAGCAAGAGCTACTCCGAGAGATTGTTCCGATATGTAGCTATTGATCGTCTTGACCGGTCGGCCGCCGATTTCGCCTTGCTCGCACCGGCGAGGCGGGAGGGCGCGGACTTCCAGCCGGAGGCGCTTGACGCGCTCTACGCGGCTGCCGACGGATATCCCTACTTCGTGCAGGCCTACGGCAAGGTCACCTGGGATGTCGCCGTGACCAGCCCCGTCACGACGGCCGATGTGGCGGTCGCCGCGCCGCTGGCCGCTGGCGAGCTGGCGGTGGGGTTCTTCGGGAGCAGGTATGAGCGCGCGACGCCGGCTGAGCGCGAGTACATGCGCGCCATGGCGCTGCTCGGGGATGACCCGGTACCGACCGCGCAGGTGGCCGACGAACTCGGCCGGAAGCCGTCAAGCGTCTCGCCGGCCAGGGACAGCCTGATCAAGAAGGGCCTCATCTATAGCTCGGAGCGTGGCCTGATCGCTTTCACCGTGCCGCACTTCGGCCGCTTCCTGCGCACTCAGCCCGGCTAAGCCCCGCCCTCCGCGCTCAAGCTCCGCCCGCTTCTCTCGCGTCGTATACCGCTGTCTAGCGCGCACCCAAGAAAGTGCTAGAAAGCGCGAGAAGCGTTACGCGTGCGGGAATGGAGGCCGGCCGCCTGAGCCCCCCGCGCCTTGAGCACCCCTGGCTCCGGGCACGCTGGCAGCCTCCGCGCGCGCGACCGGGTCGGCTCGCACGCCAGCCTTGGTACGGTAGGCGACTCGCGTCCTGGCCATGCCATGTTTCCTGGCGGGCCGCGCCGCGCTGGCCGGCCACGGCAAGACGGCGCCAGTAGCCGTGTCCACCAGCGCCGACAAGATGACTGGCCGCCGGGCCTCAAGCCGGACCGCGAAGACGAGCTCGGCTTCCCTGCCCGCGTGCTTGCTCGCGTAGGCGATGTACCGCCAGCAGAGTTCGCGCCAGACGTCGGATGGCTCGTCGGCGGCGATGAGCTTGGAGTGCTTACGCCACTGCGAGCTGCGGTGCAGCGCGGCGATGCTCTGCTCGGGGCTCACCACCCGCAGCTCGCAAGGCGCCGAGTAGCCGATCCTGACCAGGAGGTCGTGCACCTCGGGCGACAGCAGCGCGAAGATGCCGAGCTCAGCGGCGAACAACAGCAGCACGACCGCGACGTGATCGGTCGAGACAGGCAGCTGGATCGGGTGCAGCTTGATGATGCTGAGCGAGCAGGCGGCGAGCAGCACCGACCTGATGATCGTCCGGCCGGTGACCGGTGTCTGGCTGAACTCGCCGAAGCAGCCGCAGCCGACATCGGGTCGCACGCTGCGCAGTTCTATCAGGGCGAACGCGGCCACCAGGAAGAGCAGGCCGCCGCCCAGCCTGAACAACGTCGCCGGGGTCCCTCGGCCGTACTCGCTGCACGTCGCGATCAGGCCCATGCCCAGGCCGAACTCGGTCGCGCACATCGCGATCCCGGCAGGCGTGCGCAACCTCAGCGGGAACAGGGCCGTCGGCCCCATCCCGGCGGTGACCGACCGCGCCTTGAGTACCCTGACCGCCTTGGTGAAGCAGCCGCTGAGCAGCATGGCCGCGAGAAACGGTATCTGGAGGTCGCCGAAGAGGGTCAGCATCTCATCGGCCTATCGTCAGCGTCGCGTTGAAGCATCCCTGCTCAAGCTCACCGCCCAGCGCCACGAAGCTAGCGAGCGTCAGGTCGGCGATCCGCCCGCGCGGCGAGGTCTTGCAGGCTACGCAGTGGTCGTTGAAGAGCCGGGCGGTTGGCGCGCAGCCGGTCACCGGCAGCGTCCATCCGATGCCCGTGCATTCGTTGCGAACCTGCAGTGCGGTCCCGATGGCCAGATAGGGCAGCTCGCGGAAGGCCTGCGCCTGCCCGGGGGCAATCCTGGCGGCCTCGTCCTCCATGCAGCGAGCGGCGGGATCCACGGCCGGATAGAAGACGCCGAGCAGCCCGTACGGCTCGTCGGCGGTGTCATGCCACACCGCGCAGCCGGTGATGGCGTCGGGAAGGAGCCCGCCGATCGGCTGGCGAGGGGGCAGGTGGTCGGCTCGGTAGGGCGGCTGCGGGCTCGTCGCGACCAGCCCGAGCAGGACGCCCTGCTGGCGGACGCCGATGATGTCAATGAGGTAGCCAGGGCGCAAGTTCGGGATCTTGACCCTGATCCGGACGCTGGCCAGCGGCGAGATGACCACCGTACGCGGCGTCCTGGTCGCGCCTTCCGCGACGACCAGGCGCTCCGAATCGCTCTCGATGATGATCCCGCACACCCTGCCGATGTTCGCCCAGATCCGGTCGGCGATGGCGGTCTGCGAGGGCACGATCCGGATCACGGCCTCGTCGCCTGGCTTGAGTGCCGATGGCTCCAATGACTCACCGCGCCAGGCCGTCGCGTTAGCCGTCAGCGCGAACCGCCGCTCGCCGGCGGCATCGCCGATCACCACGAAGTGCGGGCTGACGTCGGTGATGGTGCCGGTAACGGTGCGGTACAGGTGCCGGTCGGCCGGATCGGAGACAGCCGGCGGCAGGCCAGGCCAGGATCGGCCGGAACTGCCCGGGAGCGAGCCGCCCCGGTGATTCCCGCCGCCGTCAGCCCGGGCGGCCGGCTCTGACCGGCTGAGCGTGCCGGGCTGCGGGGCGAAGACGGCCGCCTTGAGCAATCGCCGCTTTGCGAAGTGGCTGATCTGGGCCGCGGACGCGCCAGGGCAACGGTCGCAGCACACCGCAGCCGATTCCACCCAGGTACCAACCTTTACCGCGTGAGTTTCATATCCAGCGTTTCGACGATGCTGAGCTATCCGGCCCGCGTCAAGCGGTTTCCATGATCTGCCGGATGTTAACTCTGACCAGCGCATCTTTCGGGCAGACCCGGTCGAGTCATCGCCTTACGCGAATACCGTACTGACCGGCGATGCGTTACGTAGGGTAGTGGGACATCCACGGAGTGTCGCGGGTACCGTTGTGAGGTGAGCGTCGGGGGCAGCAGGGGAGCACGAGCGGCACGGCCGGAGTCAGTGCCGAGGCAATTTAGCCCGGCCGGCCCCGCGGATCCTGCTCTGGTTCCGGCTCCGGCCCCGGCTGGCGGCCCTGGTTCGGCGCCGGCCGATTTCCATGACTTCGTCAGCTCGCGCGGCCGGTCGCTCCTGCGTGCCGCCTATCTGCTCACGGGGAACACCGCCGATGCCGAGGATCTCGTGCAATCGGCGCTCATCAAGACCTACCGGGCGTGGGACCGGATCGAAGATCGGACCGCCGTGGATGGATATGTCCGCCGCGCGATGATCAACACGCATATCTCCTGGTGGCGGCGGCGCAAGATTGACGAGTACCCGACGGGCGACCTTCCTGACTTCCCGGTCGCCGCCGCGCCGGTCAGCAGTGAATTGCAGGACGCGCTGCAGCGCGCGATCGACAGGCTGCCGCACCGGATGCGAGCGGCGGTGGTGCTCCGGTTCCTCGAGGACATGACCGAGGCCGAGGTCGCTGAGGTACTCGGAGTGAGCCAGGGCACGGTCAAGAGCACGGTCTCCCGTGCCGTCGCTAAGCTCCGCACGGACGCCGACCTCCTCGGCGAGTGAGGCCTGGCCTGCGAGCGGGCACTGAACTGGTGACGTATCGGCGTCAACGTGGGACTATCCACCCCAGGGGTAATTCCGGGCGCACCGGCAGGGGCCGGGTCAGCCGCGCCGAACGCCTGACGCAGGAGGTTGCCGTGCGCAGCACGATGATGGATGTCCCGCTGACCGTCACCAGGATCATGCGGTACGGCACGAGCGCCTTTGGCGATCGCGAGGTAGTGACCTGCACAACCGACGCGAGCCGCCGCCAGACGTACGCGCAGACCGGTGTCCGGGTGGCCAAGCTCGCGCACGCGCTGAGGTCGCTCGGAGTGGACGGCGATCAGCGGGTCGCGACGCTGATGTGGAACAACGCTGAGCACCTCGAGGCGTATCTGGCAATCCCCTCCATGGGCGCCGTCCTGCACACCCTCAACCTCAGGCTCGACCCCGAAGTCATCGGCTACATCGCCACGCACGCGGCGGATGACGTGGTGATCGTCGACCCGAGCCTCGTACCGCTCCTTGCTCAAGTGCTGCCGCATTCCGAAACGATTCGCCACGTGATCGTCACGGGCACAGAAGATGAACGGGATGACGCCGCGCTGGCCGCCCTTGCAGGTGCGAGCCGTTCGGTGCATTTCTACGAGGACCTGCTCGCCGATCAGCCTGGCCACTTCGACTGGCCCGAAGTGGACGAGCGGTCAGCGGCCGCCATGTGCTACACCAGCGGCACGACCGGTCATCCCAAGGGAGTGGTCTACAGCCACAGGTCGATGCACCTGCACTCCATGGCGGTCAGCACCGCCGGGGTGTTCGGCATCGCCGAGCCAGACCGGGTGCTTCCCGTCGTGCCGATGTTCCACGCGAACGCCTGGGGCCTGCCCTACGCGGCGGTCATGGCCGGGGCCAGTCTCATCATGCCCGACCGGTTCCTCCAGCCAGCACCGCTCGTCCGCATCATCGAGGCCGAGCGGCCCACCATAGCCGGGGCAGTGCCGACGATCTGGAACGCGTTGCTGCTGCACGTCAGGGAGCACGGCGGCGACCTGAGCTCGCTGCGCGTCGTGCCTTGCGGCGGCTCCGCCGTGCCCCACTCGCTGATGGAGGCGTACCAGAAGGAGCAGGGCGTGCTGATCCTCCAGGCCTGGGGGATGACCGAGACTTCGCCGCTCGGCAGTGTCGCCCGGCCCCCGACGGGCGTGACCGAAGAAGAATCCTGGCACTACCGCGACACCCAGGGCAGGCTGATCTGCGACGTGGAGGGCCGCCTGATCGGCGAGGAAGGCGTGCCGTTGCCGCACGACGGCGTTGCGGTGGGCGAAGTCGAGGTCAGGGGCCCGTGGATCACCGGCGCCTATTACAAGGACGACGATCCCGAGAAGTTCAGGGACGGCTGGCTGCGCACCGGCGACGTAGGGACGATCGACAAGCTCGGCTACGTCACGCTGACCGACCGGGCGAAGGATGTGATCAAGTCGGGCGGCGAGTGGATCTCCTCGATGGAGCTCGAGAACGCGCTGATGGGCCACCCCGACGTCATCGAGGCCGCCGTAATCGGCGTCTCGGACGAACGCTGGGGCGAACGGCCGCTCGCCACCGTGGTACTCGCGGGCGGCGCCACGGCAACGGCCGCCGACCTGCGCGAGTACCTGGGCGGCAAGGTTCCCCGCTGGCAGTTGCCCGAGCGCTGGTCTTTCATCTCCGAGGTACCGAAGACCAGTGTCGGCAAGTTCGCGAAAACCAAGATCAGGGACGCCTACGCGCGCGGCGATTACGAGGTGATCGAGGCGCGCTAGCGCCTGACCCGGCGGCCCGGCGAAGTCCCGGCGGCGGCCTTCCTTGCTGCGGCAAGGTCACAAGGCGGGGATAGCTTTGCGGCGGTTGCGTCAGTGCCGGTACCCTAGGTCAGCGGTCGGGTTCCCGGTCCGTACGGCTCTCTCGGGTTCTTCCCGCCGGGCCGAGGAGGCTTCGCCTAGTCCGGTCTATGGCGCCGCACTGCTAATGCGGTTTGGGTTCGCGCCCATCCGGGGTTCAAATCCCCGAGCCTCCGCACGATGACCTGAGCGTTCACGCAGCCCGCGTGGGCGCTCAGGCTTGTTCCCGGGGTCCATGTCGCCTCCCGGTGGCACGGAAAGTGTGGCTGCGGAATGCGTGTTGTGCTGGTGACCTACGGGTCACGCGGGGACGTCGAGCCGATGACCGGGCTGGCACTGCGGCTACAGGCGCTCGGCGCCGAGGTGCGGGTATGCGCGCCGCCGGACTTCGCGGAGCTGCTGGACAGCGTCGGCGTGCCGCTGAGTCCGCTCGGCTGGCCGATCCGTGCGCTGGCGACGGGGGCGGTCCCCGGCAAGGCGCAGGCGGGCCTGTCCGACATCGCCGCCGAGCTGACCGCCATGGCCTACGGGGCGGTCGTCGGGGTGGCTGAGGGCTGCGCTGCGGTGGTGGCCACCGGATCGTTCCCGGCCGTGGCCGGTGCGCGGGCGGCTGCCGAGAAGCTGGGCGTGCCCTATGTGTTCACGTCCATCTCCCCGTGCTACCTGCCGTCGCCGCATTACCCGCCTCGCCCCCGGCCGGGCCAGGTGATCCCCGCCGGGGTGACCGGCAACCGGGAGCTGTGGGACCTCAACGCCGAGCACCTGAACGCGCAGCTCGGCGAGACGATCAATACCCACCGGACCTCGATCGGCCTGCCGCCGGTCGACGGTATCCGCGACCATGTCTTCACCGACCACCCGTTCCTCGCGGCCGACCCGGTCCTGGGTCCGTGGCAGGAGACGCCCGAGCTCAACGTGGCACAGACCGGCGCATGGATCCGGCCCGACGAGCGCCCGCTCCCGGCCGACCTGGAGGCGTTCCTGGCCGCCGGCGCGGAGCCGGTGTACGCGGGCTTCGGCAGCATGCGGATTCGGGGCGCGAACGCGCAGGAGGTCTCCCGGGCCGTCATCGAAGCGGCCCGGACGCAGGGTCGCCGCGTCCTGCTCGGGAGCGGCTGGGCCGACCTGACCCTGATCGACGACCGTGACGACTGCTTTGCCGTCGGCGAGGTTAACCAGCAGGCGCTGTTCCGCCGGGTGGCCGCGGTCGTGCACCACGGCGGCGCGGGCACCACGACGACGGCGGCCCGTGCCGGCGCGGCGCAGGTGATCGTGCCCCAGGTCGCGGACCAGCCGTACTGGGCGGGCCGGGTTACCGAGCTGGGCATCGGCACCGGGCACGACGGTCCGACGCCGACCGCCGGGTCCCTGTCGGCCGCACTCAAGACCGCCCTGGCCCCCGAGACCGGTGCCCGCGCGGCCGCCGTGGCCGAGACGGTCCGCACCGACGGGGCGGAACTGGCCGCGAAGCTTCTGCTCGACATGATCGGCCGGAGCGGGTCCGCGGGCTGATCCCGGAGAACGGCCGCGTACCTGGCCGAGGCCCTGTCCAGGCGAGCCGGACGAGGTTTGGGTACGTGCCCATCCGGTGTCCAGATCCTTGAGCTTCTGTAGGCCTAAGGCCCCTCTCCCAGCGTCAGGGGAGGGGCCTTAACCGTGGAAGGCGTTTTAGGGCCTGGCCAGTTAGGTCAGGTTCATGGGCTGCACAGGCAAGCTAGCCCAGCTTGTTGAGGCACACCTTGTGGGTGCTGTGAATGTTCCCGGCTCCGAAGGAGTCTGAGTTGCCGTGCGCGTGGATAACGACGCTCGCGAAGACTCCGTAGCATGGCGGTGGCTTCAGCAGCCCGACGCCTGTCTGCATGTCGGTGTACTCGCCGAATCCAATCGGGCTCCCGCTATTGAACTGAGTGTGATGCTCGCCGCCGTGGTAGGACGTCGCGTACATCGCCTGCTTGCGCTGGCCGCAACTCGGCCAGCCGGCGATGCCTACCGATACCCCCGCCGGGGCGCTCGCCCCGACCTCCAGCGATGGGTTGAAGCTGCAGGAGAAGCCAGTCCAGTGCTGCCTGATGCTGAAGCGCGAGGCGTTGTGGCGGGTCCTGCAGTTGAGGTCATACGCCGAGACCTTGAGGGTGGGATCGTGCACCACCTGGTCGATCCAGTGGGTGAACGCCGCATGGAAGGTCGTCGTGATCTTGATCTTGTAGGTGACGGTGCCTTTCACATGCAGCTTGACGCAGAGCCCCAGCTCACTTGTCTTCCACGTCCAGGTGTGCGAGTAGCTGATCTTGATGGTCTTGCTAGTCGTCGGCTGCGGCACGTGCGACGTCGCTGGCGCGGCGGCCGGCTGTGCTGCGGTCGCCTGCGTGGCGGGCAGGGCCAGCGCGGCCACGGCCGCCGCTGACACCGCCATGGCGGGCAGTCCGATACGACGATGTGAAGGTTTTAACGACACGCGGCTACCTCCGATGAATGACTACACAACGGATATTGGTCGCGAGTAGGTTAACTGGCAGTGACTGGACATGTCCAGATAATGACATGCGAATGAGAAGAAAACTAACGAAACGATCGATTAATAATTATTCGCCTGAACCTATGCATCTCGGGCTCGTAGCCGGCTGGCCGAGCTAGTTCCTTCCGGGGTGAGCCGGATGCCGAGCACCAGCGTGACCTGGGTGTGGCTCTTTCGGGGTGAGCCAGCCGGGTGGTGCCGTGTCCGGGAGGGTTTTCGTCCCCCGGGAGGAGGGTCGTCGTGTCCGGGAGGGTTCTCGTCCTTACCGTGGAGGGTTTCCGGGTTCCTGAAGGAGCGTTGTCGCATAAAGGAGGGTTGTCGTCGTATAGTCCGGTCAACTCTCCTAGATGCGGAAACCCTCCTGCACGAACCTGAGAACCCTCCTGCGAGAGCAGCCTCACCCCGAAAGAGCCACACCCTTGTGACCTTGCTGGGGCTCTTGCGAGGTAAACGGCAGATCAGCACCCAGTCAGCGGTCCCGGCGTACATGCCCGACGCGGGCGTGATCCTCCGTGATCATGATCGTGGGCCTGATCGCGGAAGTTTGCCCAGGTCATGGCAAGAATGATGTTCCGAGATCACGGTTGGCCACATGATCACGGAGCATTACGCCGGTACCTCGATGCCTGGCCGGGGAGCGGGGCCGGGGCGGAACGGCGCCGACGGACCTAGTCGGCGGGCAGGTCGGCGTGACATTGCGGACAGGTGGTGGGCGGGTCGGCGTCAGCGACCGAACCGCAGCGCTGGCATACTCGCCGCAGCAGGCAGGCCGGGTCGCCGGGGAGTTCGGTCTGCTCGCCGGCCGGGAGCCAGGGCTTTTCGGCCGGGGATTGGCTCATTGGTGCATCAGCCTGTCTGCTAGAACGGCGGCCTCGCTGTGCGCAAGGTCCCGGGTCGCGGTGAGCAAGGTGACCGTGCCCTGGCCAGCCTCACTGACGAGGTGCTGCCATGCCTCGCGTTGCCTGCCGTCGCTGAGTTCGGCGGCATAGCGGCGCCTGAACTCGTCGAACCGGGTCGGCTCGTGCCCGTACCAGCGGCGCAACTCGGGTGACGGCGCGACTTCCTTGAGCCACTCATCGAACGCGCCCGCGTTCTTGGACACCCCTCGAGGCCACAGCCGGTCAACGAGAATGCGCTTGCCGTCCTGTGGTGACGGGGTTTCGTAGATGCGGCGGAGCCGCACGTCGGATGATCTGCTCACTGGTTCGCCTCTCACCAACATCATACGAAGCCAGGACTCTCTCTTTCTGCAATCAAAGAATTACTGAGAGTTACTTCGTGGCACGATGAACCAGGCCTGAGTCTCGGGCTTAGGTCTCCGCGCCGTCGGGCCGGTTCAGTCGGAGCCGGGTTTCCGGGCTGCTGCGACCTTGCCAGTTTAGGAATCAACTGGTTCGATGCGAAAGGAAGACATTCGTGCGATTTACGCGCTTTATTGTCCTGGCGACGGTCGGCTTGGGTGCCATCGCCGGGGCGGGCATGACGGCGGCAAGCCCAGCCCTGGCCTCGCCGCACCACTCGCGTCACACGTTCATCGGACGGTTTCACCACACCAGGCTGGTCGGGTCGACGGTCCCGTCCAACGGCGACGTGAACCCGTATGGCGTGGCCGTTGTCAGGTACAACCTGGGACGGCTGCGCCAGGGCAATGTACTGGTCAGCAATTTCAACAACAAGAAAAACCTGCAGGGCACTGGATCGACGATCGTGCAGGTCAGCCCGCATGGTAAGAGGACCCTGTTCGCGCACATCCGGCAGTCAGGACTGCCGGGCTCGTGCCCGGGCGGCATCGGCCTCACTACCGCGCTGGTCATCGTGCACGGATGGGTAATCGTTGGCAGCACGCCGTCGCGGGACGGGACGGTTGCCACGAGTGGCCCAGGGTGCCTGCTGGTCCTCGACAACCGCGGCCGAGTCCGGGAGACCTTTACCGGGCACGGCATCAACGGGCCCTGGGACGCGGCTGCCGTTACCGACGGCTGGCACGCCACGCTGTTCGTGACGAACGTGCTTAACGGCACCAAGGCCGCCAATGGCAAGATCGTGCGCAGGGGGACGGTGCTCCGGTTCAGGCTGAGATTCCGTCCGGGCAGGCTGCCCGGGATCACGAACGTGACGAAAATCGGCTCAGGCTTCTTCCAGCAGTCCAGCGCATCCGCGTTCGTCATCGGCCCGACTGGAGTCGGCCTCGCGCGGGACGGTTCGCTCTACGTCGCTGATACCGGAGAGAACAGGATCACGGTGATCCCGCACGCGCTCACCAGGGTCAGTTCGGCGGGCACTGGCGCGATCGTCACAAGCGGCGGGTTCCTGAACGCGCCGCTCGGCCTCGCCGTCGCGCCGAATGGGCACGTCCTCACGGTCAACGGCGCGAACGGCCGGATCGTCGAGACAACTCCGCTGGGCAGGCAGGTCGCCAGCAAGTTCCTCGACCGCTCGGGCAGTCCGCCGGGTGCCGGGGCTCTGTTCGGCCTCGCCGTGGCGCCGCACGGCTTCGGCGTCTACTACGTAGATGACGCGGTGAACACCTTGCGGTTGCTGTTCTGAGCTCCCAGCCGCTGAGGGCAGTCAGGGTTCAGCGGCAGGATCGTGCGGCCGGATGTCAACTGGCGTCCGGCCGCACGGATCTCGGGGAAGATCTGAGGCAGCCGGGAGAAGTCAGAGTTCGTCGCCCGAGGAATCGGGTCCCCCGTCGAGCACGTAAGTGTCATCGGCCTCTTGCTCGTATTGGTCAGAGACCCCGACTATGTCGCCGGTCCCGTCATCTTGTCCCGCGCTATCCTTAAAGATTCTGCCGCAGATAACGAGGTAAAGCTGCTCGGGATACGGGATATGGTCAATATTTCGCAACGCCTGGTCCTGGCCAGCCGACTCGACCACGAACTCACCAAAGCCGAGCAACCGGCCAGCAAATGACCGGTGGAAGCTCATATCCGTGACCTTGGACAACGGCATCATCGCGACGCTCCGGGTGAACAAACCAGAGGTAAGCAGGATCCGTTCCGACGTAATGACGAAGTAATCGACCGCCCAGTTGACGGCCTTCCACAGCAGATTGACCAGCAATACCACCCAGCCGGCCCAGAGTACGCCGGCGAAGAGGATGTGCCCGCGCAAGAACGTCGCTGAAAGCACAGCCGCTACGAGCAATCCGCCTACAGCCATCGCAGTAGACGGCAAAAGCACGGCGGGATGCCGCCTGACCGTCGCAACGCGCACTTCCCGCGGAAGCAAATACTTGTCGACGGACGCTTGTTCGTTTCTGGTGGTTGCCGCTCGGCTCATCGGCTACAGCTTTATGTGATTGAGGAACGCGGACAGGGAGCTACCGGCTGTCTTCAGCCAGCCAATGGCACCCGACACCACATTAGCGGCGCCTTGCGGTGAGGTAGCAAGGTAGTAGATGACGAATGCGATGGCAGCCCAGGTCAAGATTTTCTTCAACGACATGGCGATCACCTCCCTACCAACGCTCCGACATACCTACCGCCGCTGAGCACAGCATAACCCAGTAGGTACCCAACACCAATGGCTGCTGCTGGAGGCCACCCTAACGGTACGGGGACCCGGGCCGACGCATCCACGCCGATTCTCGCCCGAAAAGCCGTTACTGTTCATCCTGCGGCGCGCGCATGTGACGGGACGAGGCGCGGGCGACCCGTAACCCGACTCGCTGAGTTCTCGGCCCAGGACGTGGAGCGACCATGACCGAGGTGACAAGCAGTGACTTCTGCATCGCCATCTACCGCGAGGACGACGCCTGGGAAGCCGTGCCGCTTCCGGTCGCGGTCACCGAGGACCTCGACGCGATCATCCACGCGCTCAGGCAGCTGCCGAGCATCGGCGGCGTGCTCGGCCTGATCGCGATCGGAGATGACTTCTTTGTCATCGCCCGCGTCCTGGGCGGGCAGGTGTCTCTCTTCGTCTCCGACCTGACTGCCTCAGTGGACTGGGATGTGGCCAAGCAGGTACTCGAGCACCTCGACATCGACGTGCCGTACGACGAGGATCTCGACCAGGTGCTGCCGGCCGGGGACCTGTCCATACTCTCCGACCTTGGCGTTGACGAGATGGAGCTGTGCGCGCTGGCAGGCGACCTGGACCTTTTCCCCGACGAGGTGCTCGCCAGCCTGGCGAGGAGGATCGGGTTCGGTCAGGTATTTGACCAGGCAGTTGATGCCGCCGCCAGTCACTGACACCAGCGGCTGGCCGCCCGGCGGCGACGGCGTAGCGTTCGGTTACGTGACGTCGTACGAGCCGGCTATGCGACTCGCGCTGCGGCTGGCCAGCGAGCTGGCCGAGGACCCGGTAGCGGCCGGCCCGCCGCCGGCCGGCCCGCCACCGGGCCGCGCCGCGCGCGGCGGCCAGGGAACCGACGTTCCGGTCGGCGCGGTCGTGCTCGGGCCGGACGGGTCGGTGGCCGGCAGCGGGCACAACCGGTGCCTGGCGGCAGGCGATCCCACCGCGCACGCCGAGATCGTGGCGATCAGGCAGGCAGCGGCCTCGCTCGGCTCCTGGCGGCTTGATGACTGCACGCTCGTGGTCACGCTCGAGCCGTGCACCATGTGCGCGGGAGCCGTGCACGCCGCGCGGATAAGGCGCGTCGTCTACGGCGCGGCCGATCCGCGGGCTGGCGCGGCTGGATCCCTCTGGGATGTGCTGCGCGACCGGAGGCTCGGTCCGCCGGTCGAGGTGATCGGCGGACTGCTGGCTGAGCCGTGCGGCCGGCTGCTCAGCGACTTCTTCGAGCGGCTGCGCTGAGCGGAGCGGGCCGCGCGTGACCAAGAACCCTGGTCGGCACGACACCGGCGCCGGGCTCGGGTAGGCTCATCGGCGGTGGAGTCGCCTAGTGGCCGAGGGCGCACGCCTCGAAAGCGTGTGAAGGGGCAACCCTTCCGTGGGTTCAAATCCCACCTCCACCGCCAACCTGAATAGCCCGGCCCATAGCGGGGGCGCCGGGTCGCTTGGCGGGTCCTGCATCGCTGGACCCTGTTCTGCCTGCTCAAACCCGGACCTCATGAGCCGGGTTCATCGTTATCACGCCAGACGGGTGGCTAGCGTCGCAACGGGAGCCTGCATGCCAGAACCGCAGAGCACAGCGTTTTTCTTGATGCTGATGGTGGTCTTCGCAGCCTTGATGTGCTGGCTGATCCTCACCAGGCACGTCGTCATGCGCGTGCTCGCCGCGTGCCTGGCCTTCATACCCGCGGTCATCTTCGGCGTGGCCGCGGTGAACAAGTACTACGACTACTACCAGAGCTGGAGTTCGGCGATCGCGGATGTGACCAGCCAGGGTGCTCCGGGCACCGGGCTGACCACGACTCCTGCCGCGACCCTCCCTCCTGGCTCGGCCGGCAGCGGCATCACCACGCTGCTAGGCAATACCGTGTACACGCGACTGGCCTCGGTACACGGATTCACGCTCAGGCTGACGGTGCATGGCCGGGCAAGCCATCTGACCAGGTCCGTCTACGTGTACCTGCCGCCGCAGTACTTCCAGCCCGGCTACCGGCACTACCGGTTCCCCGCCATTGAGCTGATCCACGGCTATCCGGGAGCACCGCAGGACTGGATCACTGTGCTGGATATCACCACCACCCTGGCCAGCATGATCAGTCATGGCGAGGCCAAGCCCGCGGTCCTGGTGATGCCGGACGCCAACGGCTCCAGAGGCGCCTCATTGCAGTGCCTCAATTCGGTGAATGGCCCGCAGGACGCGACCTTCATGGCCAGTGACGTGCCCTACTACATCAGCCGGGTACTTCAAGTCTGGCCGGCCGGGCGGACCTGGGCCATCGCCGGCTACTCGGAGGGCGGGTTCTGCGCGGCTAATCTCGGCCTGCAGTACGGCTCGCATTTCGGGTTCGCCGGAGTGCTGAGCGGCTACTTCCAGCCGTTCGACAACCGGATGGGCCACCCGACGAGGTCGGTCGATCCCTTCGGGCACGACCGGCGGTTGCGCCGGCAGAACACGCCGACAAAGGAGCTGCTCAAGCTGCCGCCCGGGGCGCTCATCCCGAAGTTCTGGATCGGCTCTGGCACGGATGAGGTGGACCTCAAAGCCGCCGAGGTCTTCAGGCAACTCCTGCAGCTGAGACAGCCGGCCGTCCGGCTCAAGCTGGTGCCAGGGGGCGAGCACACCATGTTTACCTGGCGAGTGCTCGTACCGCCGATGCTCGAATGGATGACGCCCAAGCTGGCGGCCAACGTGCAGCTTGTGCTCGCCCGCGCCCGGCGGATAGCTCACCAAGGCGCGCAAGGCGCCGCGCCGAGCCCATCCCCGTCCCAGCGCCCGTCCGCGCACCCGTCGAGGCAATCACCCTTCCCGGGTGATTCCGGTCACCGGCCGCGCCGCGAGCATGACTACGGTGAGCAGGCAGCGGTGGCTGGCGAGGTTGTCCATCCTGCTGATGGCCGGAGCCTTGTTCGTCCTGGTTGAATTCGCCGGCCTGCACAGCCTGAGCCTGATCGGCCTCACGCTGCTCGGCATCTGCGTGACCGTCGCCGGGGCTTACTGGTTCGTCAAGAACCGCGGCGTGCTGCGCTGGAGCGCGTTCGCGATGGCCGTGCTCGCTCCCGTCGCGGTGACCGCCTTGTTCGCCAGCCGGAACCTGCTCTGGGTGGCGGTGGCCGTGCTCGCCATCGGTATCGCCGCGACGATGTCGGCCCGGGCCGCGATGGGGTGGGCGACGGTCGCTCCGCACCCCGCCGAGCGAAAGGCGGCCAGGCCGGAGCGCGCTTTCCTGATCATGAATCCGCGCTCAGGCGATGGCAAGGTCGCCAGGTTCGGGCTCAGGCAGAAGGCCGAGTCGCTGGGCGCCCGGGTGGCCATGCTCGAAGGACCGGTTCATACCGACGTCACTGAGCTGGCCGAGCGCGCGGTGGCCGAGGGCGCTGACCTGCTCGGCGTCGCCGGAGGTGACGGCACCCAGGCTCTGGTAGCGGCCGTCGCCGCGGCTCACGACGTGCCCTTCCTGTGCATCAGCGCCGGGACCAGGAACCACTTCGCCATGGACCTCGGGCTTGATCGTGACGACCCGGCGGCCGGCCTGGACGCGCTGACCGACGGAATCGAGCGCCGCGTCGACCTGGGTCTGATCGGGGACCGGATCTTCGTGAACAACGCCTCTTTCGGCATCTACGCCGAAATCGTGCGGAGCCCCGCCTACCGCGATGACAAGCGCGGCACCACCCTCGCGATGCTGCCTGACCTCGTCAGAGTCGACGGTCACCGGCACCAGCTGCACGTTCAGATCGGCAGCACGCGCATCGACGGCCCGCAGGCGGTGCTGGTGAGCAACAATCCCTATGACACCTCGGACATCGCCGGTCTCGGCCGCCGCGACCGGCTGGATACGGGACGGCTCGGAGTGCTGGCGCTCAAAGTCGACAATGTGGCGCAGGCCATCGGCCTGGTGGCGGCCGGCGGGGGCGCCGGCCTGACGACGCTGTCCTCGAAAGAAGTCGTCATTGACTCAGGGCAGCGCCAGGTCCCGGTCGGGATCGACGGCGAGACCATCCTCATGTCGACGCCGGTACGCTGCTCGATCCGCAAGCGCGCGCTGAAAGTCGTCGTGCCGAGGCACCGGCCAGGGCTTCCCGCCGCGCGCCCGGCCCTGAGCTGGGCCAGGCTCGGCCGGCTCGCTGGCTTCGGTCCGCTGACCGGCACCGCGGGCGACTCGCCGGACACGGGATGACGGCACCGCCAAGACGCTTCGTACGATGGGTGGATGGCCCCGGACCCGTCGTCCTCACCAGGCGCCCCGAAATCGTCTTCCGCGCGCACCCGAACCGCCATCCTCACTGTGGACGATGACCCCGGTGTGTCCCGGGCCGTGGCCCGCGACCTGCGGCGCCGTTACGGCGACCGGTACCGGATCGTGCGGGCCGAGTCGGGGGCAGCGGCACTCGAAGCGCTGACTGAGATGAAGCTGCGCGGCGAGCAGACCGCCGTCATCCTGGCCGACTACCGGATGCCGGAGATGAACGGCATCGAGTTTCTCGAACGGGCGATGGACGTCTACCCGGGAGCGCGCCGCGCGCTGCTCACCGCCTACGCCGACACCGGCGCGGCCATCGAGGCCATCAACGTGGTCGACCTGGACTACTACCTGCTGAAACCGTGGGACCCGCCGGAAGAGAAGCTGTACCCGGTGGTCGACGCGCTGCTTGAGGCCTGGCTCACCTCGGACCACCGGCCGGTGCCTGAGCTCAAGGTGGTCGGGCATCGCTGGTCGGCCAGGTCATCGGAGGTGCGCGAGTTCCTGGCGCGCAACCAGGTGCCGTACCGCTGGTACCCGGCGGACGAGCCGGAAGGACGCCGGCTGCTTGAGGCCGCCCGCGCCGACGCCATGAAGCTGCCGGTGGTGATCACGCCCGATGGCGAGGCGCTCATCGAGCCGTCCGAATCTGAGCTCGCCGACCGGGTCGGGCTCGCCACCAGGCCGTCCACCGGGTTCTACGATCTCGTCGTGGTCGGCGGCGGCCCGGCGGGCCTCGGTTCCGCAGTCTACGGAGCCTCCGAGGGCCTGCGTACCCTCATGGTGGAACGCATCGCGACCGGCGGTCAGGCCGGCCAGAGCTCGAGGATCGAGAACTATCTGGGCTTCCCCGATGGCGTGTCGGGAGCCCAGCTCACCGACCGCGCCAGGCGCCAGGCCAATAAGTTCGGCGCGGAGATCCTCACGACCAGGGACGTCACCGGGCTCGAAGCGAATGGGTCGGCCCGCACGATCACCTTCTCCGACGGGACCGCAGTCGACTCGCACACGGTCATCCTGTCGACGGGGGTCAGCTACCGCCAGCTGGCCGCCCCGGGCCTGACCAAGCTGACCGGGACCGGGGTCTTCTACGGATCGGCGCTGACCGAGGCGACCGGCTGCTCCGGCTCCGACATCTTCATCGTCGGCGGCGCCAACTCAGCCGGGCAGGCCGCCGTGTACCTGGCCAAGACCGCAAGGTCGGTCACCATGCTCGTGCGCGGCCCGTCGCTGCAGAGATCCATGTCGCACTACCTGATCCAGCAGGTCGAGGCGATTCCCAATATTACCGTGCGGACCTGCACCGAGGTTACCGAGGCGCACGGCAGCGACCGGCTTGAGGGGCTGACGCTCAGGGACAGCAACACCGGCGCGACGCAGGCGATCGATGCCCACTGGCTCTTCGTCTTCATCGGAGCCGCGCCGCTGACCGGCTGGCTCGACGGCGTGCTCCTACGCGACCAGCGCGGTTTCGTGCTCACCGGACCCGATCTGCCCGGGCGCAGCGGCAAGCCCGCTGGCTGGCCGCTCGACCGGCAGCCTTACCACCTCGAGACCAGCATGCCGGGTGTCTTCGCTGCCGGTGACGTGCGCGCGGAGTCAGCGAAACGAGTGGCCTCAGCCGTGGGCGAAGGCGCGATGGCCGTCATGCTGGTGCACCGTTACCTGGAGAAGCTGTGACCACGCCGGCTGTCTGCAGCGCCGGCGAGCTGCGCGGGCTTTTCCTGTTCGAGGGGCTCACCGATGACCAGCTCGCCTGGCTCTGCGAGAACGGCCGCGTCGAGCTGGTCGAGCCCGGCCAGCTGTTCTCTGAGGGAGAGCCGGCGACCAGCCTGTACGTGCTGCTCAGCGGCACGCTGGTGATGTCGCGCCGGATCGGCGACGACGATGTCGAGGTGGTGCGGACGTCCAGCCCTGGCGTCTACGCCGGCGCCTTCTACGCCTACCTGGGCGATCGCATGCCGCAGGTCTATGTCAACTCGGTGCGCGTCACCGAGCCCTCGCGGTTCTTCGTGCTCGACTCGCCTAGGTTCGCCGAGCTGATGACCACCTGGTTCCCGATGGCCACCCACCTGCTCGAAGGCCTGCTGTTCGGCACCAAGAACACCCAGGAAGCCGTCGGCCAGCGCGAACGGCTGCTCGCCCTCGGCTCGCTGTCAGCCGGCCTCACTCACGAGCTGAACAACCCCGCGTCAGCGGCGGTCAGGGCCACTTCGGCATTGCGTGAGCGAGTCGCGGGAATGCGAGCCAAGCTCGGCGCGATAGCGGCGGGTCCGGCCGACAGGGCAGCGCTGACGAGCCTGATCGCGTTTCAAGACAAAGCGGTTGAACGGGTATGCGGCGCGACTCAGCTCAGTCCGCTTGAGACATCCGACCGGGAGGATGAACTTACGGACTGGCTCGAGGACCATGCCGTTGCCGAAGGGTGGCAGCTCGCCTCGGTATTCGCCCAGGCCGGATTCGACACGGTCTGGCTCGACGAGGTGGCCGGTGCGGTGTCGGACGAGGCCGCTCACAATGCCTCGCTCGACGGTGCGCTGCACTGGCTTGGCTACACGATCGAGACTGAACTGCTGATGAACGAGATCACCGATTCGGTCGAGCGGATCTCGCACCTTGTCGGTGCGGCCAAGCAGTACAGCCAGCTGGACCGGGCTCCATACCAGGTCATGAACATCCATGAGCTCCTCGACAGCACCCTCGTCATGCTGGCGGCCAAGATCGGCACGGGAATCACCGTGGTCAAGGACTTCTCGGCCGACCTGCCGCCGATCGGTGTCTTCCCGAGCGAGCTCAACCAGGTCTGGACGAACCTGATCGACAACGCGGTGGCCGCGATGGACGAGACAGGTACGCTCACCGTGCGCACGCGCCGCGACGACGATCAGGCCGTGATCGAGTTCGGGGACACAGGCAAGGGCGTGCCGGCTGACATCAAAGACCGGATCTTCGAGCCGTTCTTCACGACTAAGCCAGTAGGCCAGGGCACCGGGCTCGGCCTCGATATCTCCTGGCGGATCATCGTCAACAGGCATCATGGTGACCTGCGCGTGGAGTCGTCGCCAGGCGACACGAGATTCATCGTGCGACTCCCGCTAACCGCGCATCAGACTGGACAGTGAGTGGGGAGACGTATATGACCGAGATACCCGGGATCGACCCCGCCGTGGCGCCGAGCGGCACTGGCTGCGCCGAATGTGAGGCGACCGGCGGATGGTGGCTGCACCTGCGCCGGTGTACTCAGTGCGGGCACATCGGCTGCTGCGACACTTCACCGTCCCAGCACGCGAGCGCGCACGCCGCCGCGTCCGGGCACCCGATCATCGCCAGCTTCGAGCCAGGCGAGGACTGGCTGTGGAGTTTCCAGACCGAGGAGTTCTACGGGGACGGCCCGGCGCTCGCGCCGCCCGACCATCACCCGGCGGACCAGGGCGTCCCAGGCCCGGCCGGCCGAGTCCCAGCCGACTGGCGTTCCCACCTCCACTGACCTGCCTCGCCCGCCCCAGCCCGCACAACATCAATACGCGAATCGACACCCAATTTCCAACATGACTTCGCGCACCCATGCGGTCTCGACCGGGGCTTGCGACCGGCCTAGAGGTGACGGCGAGGCGGGGCGGCAATTTTTCAGCCTAGGGTCTCGACGGCATCGACTGTGAGGTCGGCGAGCTTGTCGAGTACCAGGCCGGCCCGGGCAAGGGCGTCGGGGTCCGGCGGGTAGCTGGGGTGCGGGACGGCGATCACCGCGAGCCCGGCGCTGGCCGCCGAGCGCAGGCCGTTACTCGAATCCTCGACCGCCACGCAGGCGGCCGGCTGGCAGCCGAGCCGCTCGGTGACGGCGAGATAAATATCGGGGGCGGGCTTGCCCCTGGCCACTTGCTCGGTCGACATCACGACGGCGAAATACTCGCGCAGGCCGGCCGATTCCAGCACCGCGGCGATGAGGGTGGCGGGCGCTGAGCTGCCCAGGCCGAGCGGCCAGCGAGCGGCGAGCCGCCGTACCGCGTCGGCAGCCCCTGGCATGAGCGGCAGTCGCTCCCGGTAGCTGTCGGCCATCCGGCCGATGACCAGCGCGGCGATCTGGCCGGGCGGCAGGCCGGCACCGAGATCCTCGCTCAGGTACCTCGCCCACTCGGGCGTGCTCATGCCCATGAGCCTGCGCTGTGCCTCGGGCAGCCAGTGGCCGCCGAGTTCGGCGACGAGTTGCCTGCGGACCTGTTCCCACACGGGCTCAGAGTCGATCAGGACGCCGTCGAGGTCGAAGACCACTGCCTGGATCACGGACCTACTCTGCCCGGCTCCTGGCCGAGAAGTGGCCGAAGTCGAGCATGGTCGGCGCAAGCCAGGGAAAAGAAGGTGTGCCATGGATGGAGGACACGTGAGGGCCGGGCACGCGGTCGGTGTCACCTTTGACCTGATGGACGTTCGCGCGAATCTCGCCCGCGACGGCGGGTTCGCTCATATCGCGCTGCTGTACCGGGGTGAGAGCGAGTACCGCAGCGGGCTCGCTGAGTTCGCGCGAGCAGCCGTCGCCGCTAGTGCGCCGCTCCAGGTAGCGGTGCCTGGGTCCGCCAGGCGGGTCGCGCTCGCCGCGCTCGCCGGATCGCCGTCGGAGGTTAGCGTCAGCGACATGGCTGAGGTCGGGCGCAACCCGGCTCGGCTGATCGCGTTCGGGCAGTCGTTCGCTGACGAGCATCGTGACCGGCACGTGTACTGCGCCTGGGAGCCGGCCTGGCCCGGCCGGTCGCGGGCGGAGCAGCACGAGGTAGCCAGGCACGAGGCGCTCTGCAATCTCGCGTACCGCGAAGAGGCGATGACGGTCCTGTGCTTGTACGACCTCGACAACCTCAGCCCGGAGCTGATCACGCAGGCGGAACTCACGCATCCCACCGTGATCTCAAGCGGGCGGCATTACGCCAGCCCCATCTACCTTGGCGCTGGCCTGGTGCCGCCAAGCTGCGATGAGCCCCTGCCTGCCGTGCCTGCTATTCCAGGCCGGTCGATGAGCTTTACCGACAACCTTGGCTCGGTGCGCGAATTCTGCGCCAGGCAGGCTCGGGCTGCCGGGCTGAGTCCCAGCCGGGTCCAGGATCTGATCCTCGCGGTGAGCGAGATCGTGGCCAACTCGCTGAGCTACGCCGGCGGAGGCGTAGTCAGGGCGTGGCCCGCGAGCGGCGAGATCATCTGCCAGATCGAAGACCGGGGCTACATCCCAGATCCGCTGGCAGGGCGGCGCCCGCGGGCGCCTGACGCACTGGGCGGGCATGGCCTCAGGCTGGTCAACCACGTCTGTGACCTGGTTGAACGCCGCACCAGTCCAGCCGGGACGATAACCAGGCTGCACATGCGCTCACTCGGCTGAGCCGGCGGAGCCCGACAACATCGATGCGCGGACCGACACCCGATTTCCAACATCGGTTCGCGTTTCTATGCACTGGGCCCCGGCGACCCGGCAGCAGGATGGGGCGTCGGTAAGACGGACAAGGCGATCCGGTTCAGGATCACCCTGCCGAGTCGGTAGGCTTGCCGACGGAGGATTCGCCTAGTGGCCTAGGGCGCACGCTTGGAAAGCGTGTTGGGGGCAACCCCTCAGGAGTTCGAATCTCCTATCCTCCGCCAACCTGACCAGCCAGGATGCCGGAGCCGGTCGCGTGCGCCGACCGGCCCCAAGTCCCACTTCTCATTCAGGGTCGGGTTGGCCGTGACTGCCGCCCTGCCTCCACTCCTGCCTGAGCAGCCCGTACAGCACGATGTCGGAGAAGCCGTCGCCGTCGTAGGCCTGCTCGCGCTGGATGCCTTCGAGCACGAAGCCGCAGCTTTCGGCTAGTTTCCGCATCGCGGCGTTGGTCGCGAGCGTCTCCAGCTCGATCCGGTGCAGGTTGCGGAAGCGGAAGCCGTAGTGGCAGAGCAGTTCCATCATTTCCCGGCCGTACCCCTGCGTGCGTGCGGCCGGGAGCAGTGAGATACCGATGTGGCCGAACTGGTTGAAGGCGTCGAGGCCCCTCAGACTGCACGTCCCGATCACGGTGCCATCGGCGATCGTCTCGGCGGTGAACCTGGCGGTATGGGCGTCCGGTTCGGCCAGTGACCTCTCCAGTCTGGCCCGGCGTGCCGCGAGCGATTCAATCAGCATCGGGCTGTCGTTGGTGATCATGTGGTGATCGGGGTCGGACCACATTTCGTACAGCACGGTGGCGTCGTCCGGGTCCATGGGGCGTAGGCGCACCCGCTCGGAGGCAAACATCCCGCGAATCTAGCTCACGCGCCGCGCACCCGCCTTCCAATAAGACAGGCGGCGAATCCGCCAACCTGACCAGCGCACCGCAGTGTCTGGAGCCGGCGTCATCCCGTCCGGGTCCGATCCCGCCCTCACGCCGCGCTGCCTGCCGGCCAGCATGAGGCCCAGTGCCACCGCTGTCACGATCGCGGTCAGGTGACCCACGGCGGCTACTTGAAGGCTGGTCAGGCCAGCGAAGATGTGGCTGACGAATACCAGGAAGGCGAAGACGGCCAGGGCCAGGATCCGGGTAGGCCGGGTCCCGAACATGACCGCGACGACGATCGCGGAGACGACCACGTAGGACGGGCCGACATCTTGGATGTGCAGCCAGCTCGGCGGGAGGCTGCGGCGGTCCACCCGGTAGGCGACGATCCCCTCGCTGACACCAGTGCCGATCAGGTGGCCAGCGGCGCAGATCAGCGCCAGTCTGGCGGTGCCGACCGCGCGGTTGGCACCGAACATCGTCGCCGCGATGGGCGCCAGCCAGGCGAACGGCCACCCCGAGGGCAGGAAGGCGGACAGCACGAGCGCGGGGACAGGATGATGCCGCAAGCTTGCCACGTTCGTGCTCGCCCACAGCAACAGCGCGGCGGACTCGCGGGTCGAAAGCACGATTGTCACAAGCCCGCCGATAGCGAAAAGGACGAGGAACACCGTGGCGGCGGCATAGTCGGAAGCGCGTTGGCGCATGCGGTGATCGTAGGACATGTCGCCTGGAGGCGGATCTCTTCAGTCTTGAGTGGCTCTGCTGTGCGCTGCGGCCGGCAGTTCGCCCTGCGCGCGTGCGCCCTCGCATATTGGCCGGTTTGCGGCGATGCCAGTGAGGAGAATGTCTGCCACCGTCGCCGCGTACGCCTCGGCGTCGGTATCGGGGTAACTGTCTAGATAGGCCAGCATCGCGTCGACGCTGCCTTGGTAGGTGACGGCCAGGTAGCGGGTGTCGATGTTGCCGCGCAGGCTGCCCTCCTCCTGGCCGCGCTTGAAGAGAGCAGCCTGCAGCGTGTACGTCTCCTCGTAAAGATCGTTCAGCCCGAAGCGCAGCGTGCCGTCGGGGTGACGGAGGTTCTGCATGATCTCGCGCAATGCCCGCAGTTCGGCGCGATGTGACTCCCGCAGGGCCGCGGCACGCCTGATGGCCGCGCGGATGACCTGGGGAATCTCGGCGGATAGGTCGATGTCGCTGGCCACCGTCTCGCGCAGGGCCGCCAGCGTGGCCCGCGCGGTTTGCTCCATCAGGTCATCGCCGTCGGCGAAGTAGTGCCAGAGGAGGCCCTTGGCAACCCCGGCCTCGCTGGCGATGGCCGCCAGCGACGTGTTCTGGTAGCCGCAGCGAGACAGGACTGACACCGTGGCGGCGACAATTTGGCGGCGGCGCTCCTCGGCGCTAAGCCTGCGCCGGGGAGCGCGGCTGGTCACGGATGTGTCGCTGGTCGTCGCCATGGGATGCTCCGCCGATCAGGTGGTCGGGGGGCGGCCATCGCGGGCTCCGACGACGAGAAGCATCACGGCCAGCATGACCACGGCGATACCTGTCATCTCGGCCCGCATCCACAACGGAAACAGGCCCGGGATCAGTGCCTCGACCACGTTCACCAGGAACAAGACCGCTGAGATGATCCCGATTGCGCGAAACGCCCCGGAGCTACCGGCTCGGGCCGCCCTCAGCCGCACCGAAAGGACCACCGCGAACACGGCCACGATCACGGCATGGACCCACGCATTCCGCGTAGCTAGCTGCGGCGCAGTCGCAGACAAGATCCCCAGTGCCACGACCGTGCCCAGCACGATGGCAACGTAGACGCCGATGGCGATGGTAATCGCGCGCAGTCGGTCTTGCGTGCGCAGCGTAGTGATGTTGACCACGCGGTCAATAATAATGACCGCATGGTCAACAAGTCAAAGGCGGCGGTCTCGCCAGGCGACCCACCGTTCGACGTTGCTGAGGTCGTAGGGCGGATTCACGCCGAGGACAAACAGGCGAACGCCGTTCTCGAGAAGTGGCTGCCCGACGGCATCAGGAGCACCGCCGACCAGCACGGACCGTTCGATCTGGGCTGGATCGCGCCCGATCCGGGCGCAGTGCTCGTCGAGGATGCGCGACTTGCGGGCATAGTCCTCGCCTTCGGCGAAGGTATTCCAGATGTCGGCATACCGGGCGACGACCGCCAGGCTCTTCCGCTCACCCCCGGCGGCGACCAAGATCGGGATCTTCCGGGTCGGGGGCGGATTGAGCGTGCCCATGCGCCGCTCGATCCGTGCCAGCCCTTCCTCGAGCTGGCGTACGCGCTCGCCGGGCGTCCCGAACGGGAGTCCGTACTCTTCGTACTCCTCTTGCCGGAATCCGGAACCCACGCCCAGCACGATCCGGCCGCCGCTGATGTGATCGAGGGTGCGCGTCATGTCTGCGAGCAGGTCGGGATTGCGATAGCCGATAGCGGATACGAGCGGTCCGAACCCGATCCGCGTCGTCACCTCGGCCCACGCACCCAGCATCGTCCAGCATTCGAAGTGCCGACCGGCCCGGTCGCCGCTCAGCGGCCAGAAATGGTCCCAGTTGAAGACGATGTCCGCCCCCGCTTCCTCGACGGCACGGCAGGCACGGCGGATCGTTAGATAGTCCGCGTGCTGGGGGTTGAGCTGCACGCCGATCCTGACATCGGGCCGGTCCGACCGGCGCTGGATCTCTGCTTCAGTGAAGGCGCTCGTTTTCATCTCCTGTGGTTAGGTCAGGCGGGGTCCGTAGTGAGGTGCCGCGCTTTCAGGGGCTGGGGTACTCGTCGGCAGTGACGTGGTCTTCCCAGTCGGATTCCGGGCGATCGTCTCCCGTGGCCTCGGTGATGGACAGGTGGCTCATGAAGTGATCGGGCGCGGCGCCGTGCCAGTGCCATTCGCCGGCGGGAGTATGGATGATGTCGCCAGCGCGGATCTCGACGATGTCGCCGCCACGCGATTGCACCAGGCCGGTGCCATCGGTGACGTAGAGGGTCTGGCCGACTGCGTGGGAGTGCCAGGCAGTACGCGCCGACGGGGTGAAGCGGACCGCGTTGACCCGGACCCGGGATGGTTCCTCGCCTCGGGCGATGGGGCTGAGCCAGACATCTCCGGTGAACATCTCGGCCGGGCCCTTCGCGGTCGGCTGCCTCGGCTGGATTTCCACAGATTTCTCCTTGCGTGGTCAGTTGCCGGGTTGTGCGTTGCGTCCTAGCTGAAGTTCTGCCTAGAGAATTCTCGCGCGTGGCGCAGGCATCTAGTGCGGCGACTACATGGCTGTCGCAAACCGAATAGGATCATGTCGCAAACCGAAAGCCACGCTGTCGCGAAACGAACATTACAAGCTAGTATCCTCTTGTGACCCGCTCCGAGTTCGTGCCGCGCCGCGCCGCTTCGGCTATCGCGGATGCGCTGGCCGACACCCGGGTCGTGCTTGTCAATGGCGCGCGCCAGGCCGGGAAGAGCACGCTGGTCCGATCCGTCGCCGGGCAGCGGACCGCTGAGTGGCGGGATCTCGACCTGCCGCAGGACAGGCAGTCAGCCCTGAGCGATCCCGTCGGGTTCGTCGCGTTCGACGGACTCATGGTGATTGATGAAATTCAGCGGGCGCCAGAGTTGCTGCTGGCAATCAAGGCCAGGGTCGATGCTGATCCGCGACCTGGACAATTCCTGCTGACTGGATCATCGCAGCTGCTGGCCCTGAGGGACCTTCCCGACACCCTGCCTGGCCGCATGGAGACCATCGAGCTATGGCCACTGTCGCAGGGCGAAATCGACCGGGCCCCGGATACTTTCGTCGACGCGGCCTTTCGCCTCGGCCCGGAGCTGAGGCATGAGTCAGACGTCAGCCGAACTAATTACTCAGAACGGCTAGTCCGCGGCGGGCTGCCGGAAGCCATCGCCAGGTCCGACCCGCGACGCCGGGGCAGGTTTCTCGATGAGTATGTGCGAAACCTGATCGAGCGAGACGTCAGGCAGCTCGCCGAGATCGAGCGCGCGCCGCAACTCAGTACGCTCGTCCGCCTCCTTGCCGCACGGTCGGGGCTGCTAGTCGCTCCGGGCAGCCTCGAATCGGAACTGCGGATCGCGCGCCCTACAGTTGCCCGCTATATGCGCCTGCTTGAGGAAGTGTTCCTGGTCAAGCGCATCCCCGGCTGGTCTCGCAACCTGGGAACTCGCGCAACCTCCGCGCCCAAGCTCGTGTTCGTCGATTCCGGGATCGCCGCCAGGCAGCTCGCGCTCGACTCGCACGCCCTGCGCCGGCCTGGCGCGCCTTTCGGTCCGCTGCTCGAGGGTTTCGTGCTGTCCGAGCTGGCCAGGCAGTTGGCCTGGTCGCAGGAGCTCGCGGATCTGTACCACTATCGCGATCACAATAAGGTCGAGGTGGATGCCATCTGTGAGAATCGTCGAGGCCAGGTCATCGGGATTGAAGTCAAGGCCGCCTCGACGGTGCGCTCGGAGGATTTCAACGGGCTCCGGCAGCTAGCCGCCAGGCTGGCCGACGATTTTGTTGTCGGAATCGTGCTCTATACAGGCAGCGCCACGTTGCCATTCGGGCCGAAGCTGCGCGCGATCCCGGTCAGCGCGATCTGGCAACTCTGATCCGGCACCCGGAGGCTCTCTGCCGAGCAGGCCGGCATAACTAGCCATCTAGCCATGCGGCTCAGGCAAGACTACGCTACGCCCCTAACTACCCACAGGGGGTTACCATGCGCCACCTCAGACCGGGCGTTCTCGTCAAATCCACCATGCTGGCGGCGACACTGGCCGTCGTCGCGTCGGCCGCGAGCAGCGCGACAGCCTCAGCCACCACCGCTTCGGCAACACCACGCTCACACGTGGCCGCGGCCAAGTGCGCCACCGGCAAGTTCCGCAAGCTGCCGGTCACGGTGAAAAGGTCCGTACACGTGCCGCCTACCCCGGTGATCCAGCATGCCCGTACCGCCAAGCACCCCGAGTGCGGTTACGACAGGCTCGTCTTCGATGTCCACGGGCGGATACCTGGCTTCACGATCAGCTTCGTCAAGAAAGTAGTCGCCGACGGGTCCGGCAACGCCATCAAGCTCCCCGGTCACCGTTTCGTGCTCATTACGCTGCGGCCGGCCAATGCTCACAAAGCCTCAGGTGCCTCGACGATCTCGGGCAAGGTTCACAAGCTCGGTTTCCCGATGCTGAAGGCCTGGGTACTCGCCGGCGACGATGAAGGCGTGGTGAGCTTCGGAATCGGCCTGAAGTCAGGTACCACGGTCAGGGTCGGCACGCTGCCTGGCCGTATCTTCATCGACTTCAAGGAGTAGCCCGGTCAGAGCCGGGTCCGAGAGCTCGTGGTACCCATCCGTGCACCCGGCCGCCCGGCGGCTGGCTAGACTAGGCACCAGACCCCTCGCACGACGTGAATCCCGCCAACTCCCCCAGGGCCGGAAGGCAGCAAGGGTACGCGGGCTCTGACGGGTGTGCGAGGGGTCCTTTCCCCTCCCCGGGCGAGGATGAGGTCATGGCAAGTCGCGCGTCTAGCTCTGGCAGCAGCGCGGATAAGGACGCTGCTCACGAAGCCCAGGTAGCCGCACCCCGGAGTGCGCCGCTCGCGCTCTACCGGCGGTACCGGCCGGCGACCTTCGCTGAGCTCAAGGGTCAAGATCACGTGACCGAGCCGCTCAGGCAGGCGCTGCGCAGCGGCCGGGTGAATCATGCCTACCTCTTCAGCGGCCCGCGCGGCTGCGGCAAGACCTCAAGCGCCAGGATCCTGGCCAGGTCGCTGAACTGCGAGGCAGGACCTACCCCGGACCCGTGCGGCAAATGCGACTCGTGCGTCGACCTGGCCCCCTCTGGTCCTGGCAGCGTCGATGTGATCGAGATCGACGCCGCGTCGCACGGCGGCATTGACGATGCCCGGGACCTGCGGGAACGTGCGTTCTACTCACCGGTGGCGGCTCGTTTCAAGATCTACATCATCGACGAGGCGCACATGGTGACCGGCGCTGGCTTTAACGCGCTGCTCAAGCTTGTCGAGGAGCCGCCGGCCCACCTGAAGTTCGTGTTCGCGACTACTGAGCCGGAAAAGGTCATACCGACCATCAGGTCGCGCACTCATCACTACCCGTTCCGCCTGTTCCCGCCCGCGGTCATGCGCGAGTTGCTCGAGGAGATCCTGAAGGCCGAAGAGATCGAGTTTGAATCAGCTGTACTCCCCGTAGTCATCCGGGCAGGTGCTGGCTCGGCGCGGGACACGCTCTCTATCGTCGATCAGCTGATCGCGGGTTCGGACGAGAGCGGGTTGCGGTACGACCGTGCGATCGCGTTGCTCGGCTATACCGATGACGCGCTGCTTGACGAGATGGCCGAGGCCTTCGCGGCCGGGGATGGCGCGCTGGTCTTCCGTGCCATCGATCATGTCGTCGAAGGCGGGCACGACCCGCGCCGGTTCGCGATGGATCTCCTGGACCGGCTGCGCGACCTGATCGTGCTGGCCGCGATCCCTGACGCCAGCGCGTCAGGATTGCTCGACGTACCGGAAGACCACCTGGAACGCATGCGTGACCAGGCCTCGCGGTTCGGCCAGGAACGCCTCGTGCGGGCAGCCGGGACCATCAGTAACGGGCTGGTGGAGATGCGCGGGGCGACGTCGCCCCGGCTGCTGCTCGAGCTGATGTGCGCGCAAGTCCTGCTGCCAGCGGCCGGGGCGCGGGCACCAGCGGCGGCTGAGCCCGCTCGGGGCGCCGACGGCATTGAGGCGCGGGTTGACCGGCTTGAGCGCGACTTGCGCGCCGCGATGGACCGGCTTTCCGCCAGCTCGCCTGGCGCCCGGCCGGGTAGCGGCGCCCGCGAGCCCGCGCGAGCCGATCCCGAGCGGCCGGCCCCAGCCGAGCGCAACCAGCCCGCGCGCGGCGAGCACAACCAGTCCGCGCGCGGCGAGCCTGACCGGCCCCCGGCCGGGCAGGTTGATCGTCGCCCCGCTCGCCCCGCCGATGGCCCGCCGGCCCAGCCTCCTCAGAGCAGCGGCGCCAGCGGCTCGGACGCGCTCGATGCGGCCAGGCTGCGTGACCGGTGGTCGGACATCCTCGACGCGATCAGGGACGTCCGCAAGGTCGCGTGGATCCTGCTTTCCAGCGCGAACGTGGAATCCGTGGATGGCAACGTCGTGGTACTGGCCTTCCCGCGTGAGGGTGACGCCAAGGGCTTCTCCGGCAACGGCTGCGATCAGGACCTCGCCGACGTGATCGAGCGCATGCTCGGTACCCGCCCCACGATCAGGACGGGAGTGCAGTCAGCCCAGGGCCGCGGCGGCTACGCGCCAGGTCCGCCCGAGCCAGGCGATCGCGGGACGGGTGATTCGCGATCCGCCGGCGGCCGCCAGGACGCCCGCCGGCCTGATGACCGCCAGCCCGAGAGCCCAAGCGGTTCAGGCAATGGCACGTCGGCGGGCCGAGGCTCACGCGAACCGGCAGCCGACATCGGCGGTGAGGACTGGCATCCCGCGAGCGAGCCGGGGCGGACTGCCAGTGACGACGCAGGCTCAGGCCGTCCGCGCGCCGCGTCGGCGAGTTCTGCGTCGGCGGCGTCGGAGGCAACTGGCTCCGCAGCGGCGCCGACCGGCTCCGCAGGGACGGGGTCCGGCGACTCCGGGCGGAGCCGCGGCCGGGCGAGCGCGACATCCCGGCTCGCGGCCGGACCTGACGGCCAGCGCCACGAGGCCCGGCGGGCGGGTCAAGCGGCCGGCAGCGCGATCATCGATGATCCCCGGCTGCTCACGGATTCACCCGAGCCCGGTGCCGCCGACATCACCGGCTCTGACCTGATCCTGCGAGAGCTAGGCGGCCAGGTCATCGAAGAATCCGGGGAACGGTAACCAGCGCAGCGTAAGCGCCTTATGAAGTCGCGGTGGGCGGGACCGGGACCCGCTGCGGTCGGGCGGGTCTTGGCGCGCCGTAGGCTCTGAATTAACGTCACGCAAGTAACGGCACGCAAGGCAGCGGCGGCCAGTTTGTCGGCGGCCGGAGGAGGATGGCATCGGTCCATCCGAGGGAGACAGGTGAGCGCGGCAATGGAACCAGGCGGGCAGCTTGACCTGCAGCAGATCATCGCTGCCGCGGCGCAGATGCAGAACCAGATCGCCAGTGCTCAGCAGCAACTTGACGAAACCGAGATTGACGGCACGTCCGGTGGCGGCCTGGTGAGGGTCACCATCGACGGCTCCGGTGAGCTCATCGACTTGACGATCTCGCCGGATGCCATCGACCCGAAGGACCGCGAGGAGACCGCGCAGACGCTGGCCGACCTGGTGCTGGCCGCGTGCCGCGATGCCTATGGCGCGCTTGGCGAGCTTCAGGCCGACCTCCAGGACGGAATGATGGGTCCGCTCGCAGGCGGCCTCGGCGATCTGGCCGGCGGTATCGGCGGGCTGCCGGGCATCCCCGGCCTGCCTGGGTTCGGGGCCGCGCCTAGCGACGAGAGCGACGAGACCGGCCAGGGCGAGCGCTGAAGTGTACGAGGGAATTGTCCAGGACCTGATCGACGAGCTCGGCCAGCTTCCCGGCGTCGGGCCCAAGGGCGCCCAGCGCATCGCCTTTCACCTGCTGACGGCGAACCAGGACGACGTCCGCCGGCTAGCGACGACCCTGCTCGACGTGGCCGAGAAGGTCAAGTTCTGCGGCACCTGCGGCAACGTCTCAGAGAACGACGAGTGCCGGATCTGCCTGGATACCCGGCGCGATCTCACGGTGATCTGCGTGGTCGAAGAGCCCAAGGATGTCGCGGCCATCGAGAAGATCCGGGAGTTCCGCGGCCGCTATCACGTGCTGGGGGGCGCGATCAGCCCGATCGACGGGGTTGGCCCGGAAGATCTGCGAATCGCCGAGCTGATGGCCAGGCTCGCGGACAGCCAGATCACGGAGGTCATACTGGCCACCGACCCGAATCTCGAAGGCGAGGCAACAGCCACGTACCTGGCCCGGCTGATCAAGCCACTCGGGCTGCGGGTGACCAGGCCCGCCAGCGGCCTGCCAGTTGGCGGTGAGCTCGAATACGCCGACGAGGTGACGCTAGGCCGGGCATTCGAGGGAAGGCGAGCACTGAATGTCTGAGCCCAAGTTAGGCCACCCGACCGGGAGAGCGGACAAGATGATGCGAGCGAACGGCAGCAGCAGGACAGCACCTAACGCCAGCCGCGCGGACACCGAAGACACTGACGCCGAACAAGTTGACACCGAACAAGTTGACGCCGAACAAGTTGACACTGACGGCGCCAGTGGCTGGCGGCCGCTAGCGGACCAGATCGCCGGGCAGGTGCGCGACTTCCTTGACGCCCTGTCCGCGCTCGGACGCGGCGAGGGCGAGGGCGAACTCGTCCCGCTCCTGCTGCTGGAGGTCGCTCAGGTCATGCTGGCTGGCGCCAAGCTCGGAGCGAGCAGGGACGTGATCCCCTCAGGGAATGCCGAGCCCTACATCGGCGCCGACCCAGACCTCGACGGGCTGCGCACCGGACTGGCCGAGCGGCTGGCTGACGTTGATGAGTATGCCGAACTGTTCGACCCGTACTCGGATCTGAAGCCGACCGCGTTCCGGCTGTCAGATGACCTGGCGGCGACGGCCGCTGACCTGATTCACGGGCTACGGCACTACCAGGCTGGCCGGGCAGGAGAGGCGCTGTGGTGGTGGCAGTACTCCTACGTGAACCACTGGGGAACGCACGGCGGCGCGGCGATGCGCGCCCTGCATTCGGTCGTCGCTCATGCCATGCTCGATGTGGCTGACGAGCAGATCTGACCCGTGTTACTCGTTTAGCGATGTATCGATTTCCGATATAATAACGGGCATGGAGACCCCGAGGAGCGTTGCGCCTTGACTCTCGTTGTGCAGAAGTACGGCGGCTCGTCGCTTGCCAACGCCGACGGCATCAAGCGGGTCGCGCAGCGGATCATCGCGACTCGCAAGGCGGGCAACGGGGTCGTCGTAGTGGTCTCGGCTATGGGCGATACCACCGACGAACTGCAGGACCTGGCGCTCCAGGTAAGCCCGCTGCCGCCGGGCCGCGAGCTTGACATGCTGCTCACGGCCGGAGAACGGATCTCGATGGCGCTGGTCGCGATGGCGATCGCCAACCTGGGGTTCGAGGCGCGGTCGTTCACCGGGTCACAGGCCGGCGTGATCACTGACTCGACTCACGGCAAGGCCAGGATCATCGACGTGACGCCTGGCCGGATCTCCGGCGCGCTGGCTGATGGCGCGATCCCGATCGTCGCCGGCTTCCAGGGCGTCTCCGCCGGCAGCAAGGACATCACGACGCTGGGCCGGGGCGGGTCGGACACCACGGCGGTCGCGCTGGCCGCGGCCCTGCGAGCGGACATGTGCGAGATCTACACCGATGTAGACGGCATCTACACCGCTGACCCGAGGATCGTGCCGAGCGCGCGGCGGGTGCCGAGGATCAGCTATGAGGAAATGCTGGAGATGGCCGCCTGCGGAGCCAAGGTGCTGCACCTGCGCTGCGTCGAGTACGCCAAGCATTACGCGATGCCGATTCACGTGCGTTCATCGTTCAGCAACCGGGAAGGCACCTGGGTGACGCCGGCCGATGGCCAGGAGGCACGAGCAGTGGACCAGCCGATTATTACGGGAGTCGCGCACGACCGGAGCGAGGCCACGATCACCGTGACCGACATTCCTGACAAGGTCGGCGTGGCCGCGAAGATCTTCCGTACCGTGGCCAGCGCCAGCATCAACATCGACATGATCGTGCAGAGCACGTCGCGGGCGACGGGGCGGGCGGACATCTCGTTCACGCTGCCGCGTGAGGACGGTCAGGCAGCCATGACCGCCTTGCACAACATTCAGGCTGAGGTCGGCTTCGAGTCGCTGATCTTCGACGACCGGATCGGCAAGGTCTCGCTGATCGGCGCGGGCATGCGCTCGCATCCAGGCGTCAGCGCGGACTTTTTCGGGGCGCTCGCGGATGCCGGTGTCAACATCAGGATGATCTCGACCTCGGAGATCAGGCTCTCGGCGGTCGTGGACGCGGCGGACCTCGATACAGCGGTGATCTCGACGCATCGCGCTTTCGGGCTGGACGACGGGTCCGCCGAGGCAGTCGTGTACGGGGGCACGGGGCGATGAGCGCGCTGCCCGAGCGGCCGGTGCTCGCGATCGTCGGCGCGACCGGCGCTGTCGGCAAGGTGATGCGCGACGTCATCTCGACCAGGGCCGACATCTGGGGCGAGGTCAGGCTGATCGCCTCGGCCAGGTCGGCCGGGCGGATGCTGCCGGTACTCGGCGAGCAGGTCAGGGTCGTTGAACTGTCGGCCGAGGCCTTTGACGGGGTCGACCTCGCGATGTTCGACGTGCCCGACGAGGTATCGGCGCAGTGGGCGCCCGTAGCGGCGGCCCGCGGGGTCGTGGTGATCGACAAGTCGGGTGCGTTCCGGATGGACCCGCAGGTGCCGCTCGTCGTGCCCGAGGTCAACCCGCAGGCGGCGGCCGTGCGCCCCAAGGGGATCATCGCCGTGCCCAACTGCACGACGCTGTCGATGATCGTGGTCATCGGGGTGCTGCACCAGCGGTACCGGCTGCGCGAGCTCTTCGCGGCGTCGTACCAGGCCGCGTCCGGGGCTGGCCAGGCCGGTATCGAAGGACTGTACGACCAGCTTGAGGCGGTGGCCGGCGACCGCACGCTCGGTCAGCACCCCGGTGACGTGCGGGCCGCGGTGGGTGACAGCGCGCCGTTCCCCGCCCCGCTGGCCCTGAACGTGGTGCCCTGGGCAGGCTCGCCGCGGCCGGACGGCTGGTCGTCAGAGGAGCTCAAGATCCGCAACGAGACCCGCAAGATCCTCGGCGTCGATGACCTGCGGATCTCCTCGACCTGCGTGCGGGTGCCGGTCGTGACCGGGCACTCGCTGGCGCTGCACGCGATCTTCGAAGCCGAGGTGGACGCGGACGAGGCGAGTAAGCTGCTCGCTGACGCACCCGGGGTCGTGGTCGTTGACCGGCCCGAGGCGGGCGAGTTCCCGACGCCGGCCGACGTCGCCGGGACCGATCCGACGCTGGTGGGCCGGATCAGGCGGAGCCTGGACGACAGCCGCGCGCTTGACCTCTTCGTCTGCGGCGACAACCTGCGCAAGGGCGCGGCACTCAACGCCGCCCAGATCGCGGAGCTGCTCGTTCAGGGCCGGTGAGCCGGTTACGAATCCCTGGCCAGGTGGCGGCCAAGGAACGACAGCGACGGCGGCTCTTGCGCGGCGAAGAACGACGTCGTATGGCACCCACGCGACACTTCGGTGACCGCGCCCGGCGGAAGCGCCTTAATCAGCGCCTCGACCCCGGGGCGGAACGGGTCATCCACCCCCGACGCCACCCGTACCGCGACGCTGGCCAGGGAACTCGCGTGGGTCACCGCATCGGCCGCCGCGAAGGCAGCCGGTGAGGCGTACGCGCCGGGATTCACCGAGCGCCCCTGCGCATAGCTGGTCCAGATCGCCGGGCTGATCGCGGCCACGGCGCTGATCAGCGCCGGATTCCTCTCGGCCACCAGGATCGCGCCGTAGCCGCCCATCGAGATCCCGATTGTCCCGATCCGGTGCGGCGGACGGCCTAGCCCGCGAGCCTGGCAGCGCGGGATCAGCTCGCCGACCACCATGCCAAGCGGGTCATCACCCGGATGCGGATTCCAGTACCCCCCGCCGCCATCGGCGGCGACGATCGCCATCGGCGGCAGCGGCCCGCGACCAGAAGGGCGCAGCGCGACGGCCCGCGCCAGCGAGACGCTAAGAACCCGCCGGTGATCGCCGCCATAGGGATGGAGCGCGACGATCAGCGGCAGTTCACTGCCCGGGCGGTGGCCGGGCGGGTAAGCGATCGTGTAACCAACGACCCGCCGCCGCGCCGCCGAGTAGAAAGTGCCGGAAAATGACGGCCCGGCCGGACTGAACCTCATCGGAGGCCCGGGCACCCGGCACGCCCCGTCGACCCGGTCGAGGAACGCCTTTCCCGGCAGCACGCCATGGTTAACCAGCTCAGCGCCGCCAGCGGCCGCCGCGGCGAGGCCGAGCGTCCCGCCGAGACCAGCCCGCAGCATCAGGCGCCGATTGTGTCCGGCCCGGGAGTCGGCTTTCACCGGCTGAGTGCCCCGGATGCCGCCGCTCTCTCCGCCTGCCGCAGGGCCTGACCGCCGACGGCAAGGCACGCCGCGAGCAGCCCGAACCCGGCGACGTCAATCACGCCGACGTGAAACGCTGGCAGCGGTGTGCCGGCGGCTGCCCACAGCCAGCGGAGCGCTCCGGTCAGGAAGAGGAGGATCGCGGCACCCGCGAGGTAGCCAAGGCAAGCGGAGGAACGGATTGCCCGGGGCGACCGGTCAACGCGTCTGGCGAGCTGAGCCAGGCCGCCGGTCAGCATCCAGGCAGCGGCGAGGCTCAGCGTCATCCAGGCAAGCTGCGTCACGGGGAACGCCGCCAGCGCGCCCGGATGGGCCACGTAGGACGTGATGCCCATCGTGGCTGACCAGCCGAAGGCGGCGATCCCGCCTGGTACCAGAGCCTGGTGTGCCAGCAGGTGACCGCCGGTGCCCGGCCAGGCATTAGCGAAATGCCTGCCGCCGATCACGAGGATTGCCGCCCCTGCCATGGCCAGCGCGACTGGCCGGATCAGCGTCCTGCCGTTGCCGTGCACCGCTGTGGCGATCGCGGCGCTGGTCGCCGTGGCGAGGCCGAGCAGAGCGGCCACGGCGAACATCAGCAAGCCAGCCGACTCCAGGTCCAGAGCTTGCGTTACTCCCCGATCGTAGGGAATCGCCCACTGCAGCCCCACCGCCAGCTGTGACCACATGGCCGTGCCGAACATCGCGAAGGCTCCGCCGCAGTAGATCAGTGCGGCGAGGCTGGCCCGGGCGGCGCCGCCTCGATCAAGCGGGTGCGCGGCCAGCCCCGCGCCGGCGAGCCTGGCCCGCAGGCCGCTGGCGATGATGTCGGCGCTGCGGCGCCGGCTGCGGCCCTGCTCGGAGTACTCGGCGGCGAGCAGTTCGGCGAACTCGTCGCCGTACCTGACCCGCCAGCCTCGCGGGTACCAGGCCAGCAGCCTCCTGACCCGGTTGTCAGTATTCCCCCGCTCGCCGCCGGGTCTCGCGATCATGTCAGCGCCCAGTTGCTTTCGAGCCGGTGCAAGCCGACATCGGTGACCTGGCGCTGGGCGCGCAGGTAGCTGCTCAGGGCCGTCGCGCCGGCCGGGGTGAGCTGATAGGGGCGCCGCCTGTCCTGGCTTTCCAGGGCCTCGATCAGGCCATGCGCTTCGAGTCGGCTCAGTGCTTCGTAGAGGGTGCCGGGTGCGAGGCGGACCCCGGCGAATGCCTCGATGTCCTTGGTCAGCGCGTATCCGTGCTTGGCGCCGTCGGCGAGGCTCGACAGAATCAGGCTGGCTGGACCCGACGACCTGCCGAGAGTGTCGAGGCCGTCCGACTCGCCCGTTCCTTTGGACCTGCTCATGACGTGCATCCTATATCGGTTGACGATGGATCGGTTACCGTGCTGGGCGCGAGCTTACCGAGGAAGGGCAAGCTTTCCGCGACGAATCTCCTGGCGAGCGGGTCGCGCATGCGCCAGATCCCGGCATCGATAACGAAGTGAGCCATGACCACGCCCAGGTAAGCACCGAAGATCAGCCGCCCGCCGGGAGCGGCGTTGTGCAGGTGCGACGCCGCGCTTAGCGCCGCGCCGCCGATGAGGGCGATGTTGGCGAGCAAGGCCAGCCTGACCAGGGGCGGCCGGCGGGGGTGGCGCCCGTTTCCGGCCGCGACTCCCACCAGCAGCAGGTACTGCAGCCCGTGAGCCAGCGTCATCCCGCCCACCGCCGCATACGGAGAGGTGAACACGAAGATGGGCAGCCCGAAGAGCAACGAGGTGAGGTAGACGGCGGCGAACCCGCGACGGCGTTCGCCGGCTGGCCGTCGTAGCAGCGCCGCGACGCCGGTCGCGGCGGCTACGGCGAATGCGACTGCCGCGATGTCGTCCAGCCAGGCGAGGCTGATGCTCAGGTGCAACCCGACCAGCCTGGGGTCGGCACCGATGGCAGCGAGGACGGCGATCCCCGCGAGCAGCAGTGGCCCGCGTTCGTCCCTGCTCAGCGGCCTGATGCCGTGCGCGGCCGAAGCCAGTGCCGCCATTCCGAGGTTCTGCTTCTGGTAGTGGTAGAACTGCCAGCCGAAGTAAGGCAGCAGCAGCCACTGGAACGAGGCCGGCGGGATCAGCATGGCGACCGTTGCCGCGGACGCGATCAGCCCGGCTGGTATCCACAGGCACCTGACCTGGTGCGCCCGCGCATAGTCGCGGACCGCGGGCACGGTGAACAGCCAGCCGGTCGAGGCGACGTGCACCGACGATCCGGTGAACAGCAGCCAGGACAACGCCCGGACCGGCGGCGCGCCGGCCGCTGGTGCCAGCATGACTACCGCGACCAGGGCGCCCGCCGTCAGGCCGACCGTTGCCCAGAGCCAGGCCTTTCCGGCCGCCGCCGCCCCGGCGATCGCCCGGTCAGCCGCCGCCACAGCCACCTGATGCGCCAACCAGGATCGCGAGCACGGGGAGGTAGACGATTGCCAGCGTGACGACCACCCCGGCGAATGCCAGCAGCAGGATCGCGGTGAAGGCGCCCCGGCGGCGTCCGCTCGCGGGCTGTGATGCCGCTGGCAGTTGCCCGGCGTCGTAGGTCTGCGTCCGTTCGGTCATGCTCACACGATAGATCGGAATCCGGTATATCGTCAACCGATAGCTCGGGGTACGATATTTATCTGGAGGTGCCGGGAGCGAGAGTTACCACGAAACGCCATTGGATCTGCTAATTTCATCCTGCTTTACCTTTACTCAATTTGGAGCAGGACTATGGCGATTCGTCGGGCCAAGCAAAAGGCCCAGGTTATGGAGAAGCTGGCGGCGAGCGCGCCGGCCGGCGAGCAATTCATCGCGTGCGTGCACGGTGAGACGGGACCCAGCCCCTGGCTGAACTCGCTCTTCGACGAGCTCCCGGGTGTCGGGCTGGTCGTGGCACTGAGCCGTAAGCAGTACTTCTTCACGCTCACCAACACCTCGGTAGTCATCAACGCGGCAGGCCGGTTCAGCAACCGTCCTGGCGAGATGGTCGCGGTCTTCCCGAGGGACAATTTCCCGGTCTCGAAGTACAACCGGGCAGCGGTGTGGAGCAAGTTCTACGTTCAGTTCCCGAACGGCGGCAAGCCGACCAGGATAAACATCCACCGGTTCTGGCGCGGCGAGCTTGACCAGCTCGCGCAAGCGTTCCCGGCGTCGGCGGATGCGAGCGGCGGTCAAGTCCAGGACACCAGCCCGGCTGGCGCCTGATCGCCTTACCGGGCTTACCGGCCTTACCGGGTTACAAGGCGAGCTTCATGCCCTCGTGGCTGGCGACGAAGCCGTGCCTGGCATAGAACCGGTGCGCCTCCGTGCGTGATTTGTCCGAGGTGAGCTGAACGAGCCTGCAGCCGCGCTCCCTGGCGCGCTCGATCACCCACGCGGTGAGCTCGCTGCCAACGCCGCGGCCGCGGTGGTCCGACCGGACTCTGACCGCCTCGATCTGGCACCGCTCGGCGCCGTGCCTGCCCAGGCCGGGTATGTAGGTGATCTGCATGCAGGCGACCACTTCGCCGTTGTCGTCGGCCACGATGAGGAAATTGCGGGGGTCGGTGGCAATAGTGGCGAACGCCGTCTCGTAGGCCTCGTCGACGACCGCGAAGTCGCGGGCCTTGCCCAGGACGTCGTCGGCGAGCAGGCCGATAATGGCCGGCAGATCAGGCCGATCGGCTTCCCGGATGATCACGCCGTCAACCCTACGGTGCGATTGCGAGCAGCGGACTCGTTGAGCTGGCGCGGCGACGCGACCGGGCCGGGCCGGGCTTGGCCGGGCCGGGCCGGGCCGGGCCGGGACAGCATCAGGTCGGGCCACGTTGTTGTTGCAGGTCGTCCGCGACAGCAACGCGGCCCTCCCTGATGCGGTCGGGACGACGACAGGGAGGGCCACGTTGCTCACGCTCCCGCAGCCCGCGACAGCAACAGGGAGGGCCACGTTGCTCACGCCGCCCTAGAACGCCAGGCCGGGTTACGGAATTCGCCTGACGGAGTCAAGGAAGAAGTCCACCCGACAGCCTCCCTGACCTACAGGTCGGGGCAGGTGCGATGTTCCGTGATCACGCTCGCGATCGTGATCACGGAAAGGAGGGCAGGGCCGGCCCTGGCGGACAAAGCACCCACTCGGCAAAACCCGCACCACTCGCCTCCAGCACCCCACACTCACCCCGCAGCCTGAACTCAACAAGCCAGCTGGTCACTAATGTTGGCGGGCTCCGCGACTGGACAACCCGGGTATGCGCGAGAACGTCTAATTGGCAGGAAATCGGCTCGCGGTCCAGTCGTTTGCGGAGGCGTACGGTGCAAGTAGTCATCGGGAAAGTGCCACGGCGGTGGGTCCGCTGCATTGGGCTGCTCGGGAGCGCTGTCGCCCTAGGGGGATCGCCGCTGGCGCTCGCGGCACCGGCACCGGCGGTGATCGCGGCGCCGACGACGTGGTCCGCTCCGGCGCTGGTCGACCACGGCGCGCCGTTCGCGACCCCGGTCAGTATCAATGCGATCTCATGCCCGACGGCGAGCCTGTGCGTTGCGGGCGATAACGGTGGTGACATCGTGTCCTCCGCCGATCCGCGTGGCGGGCCGGCGGCCTGGCATCGGACGCCAACAGGATTCAAGAAGAGCATTGTCCAGGTGACCTGCGCGGGCAGCACATTCTGCCTGGCTGAGATGTTCGCCGGCGAGGAATCGACGGTAGTGACGTCAACCGATCCGACAGGCGGCACGCAGGCCTGGCATGGGGGGCGCCGCCTCTTGCCGCTGACGCGGTTCACCTGCCCGAGTGAGCACTTGTGCGCCGCTCCTGACGGGCGAAAGATCCTTATCTCGACCGATCCGGGGGCAGGATCGGCTGCGACCTGGAACACGATCACGCTGGCTCAGACTGGCAAGATCGAGGCGGTGTCGTGCCCGGCCGCCTCATTCTGCGTAGCCGTCGACAACGTGGGCAACGTCTACAGCACCTCGCACCCGACCGGCCGGGCACCGGCATGGAAACGGGTCTTCGTCGACCACGACAACGCGTTTTTGCGGTTGTCGTGCCCGTCGAAGTCGTTCTGCGCGGCGGTCGACTCGGCTTCGAACCTGGTGTACTCCGCGAACCCTGGAGGCCGCGCGTCGGGGTGGAAGCAAACCACCGCTCCGGCCGCGATCTCCTCGACCCTGACCTGCCTGAGTTCGGCGTTCTGCTACGGGCTAGGGTCGGCTGCCGAAGTTTCGGCTGCCGAGGTGCTTATCACTGATGATCCGGCGGGCGGCGCGTCGTCCTGGCAGCTCACTGACATCGACGAGACGGCGAACCTCGCCAGCCTGACGTGCGCCACGGCGCATTTCTGCGCGGCTGTCGCCGACGGCGATGTCGACACCACGACCGCGCCGCTGGGCGGTGCGGCTGGCTGGAAGGCGACCGAAGCCGATGGCTTTACTTCAATCGAAAGCCTTGACTGCCCGGTCAGCTCGATGTGCGTCGCTGGCGACGACGCGGGGGACATCCTGAGTTCGGCGGATCCGTCCGGCGGCGTCAAGGCCTGGCGCAGGTCCAACGTGGATGGTACGGCGTTCATCGACGCGATCAGCTGCCCGACGATTACGTTGTGCGTCGCGACCGACAAGCAGGGCGACGTGCTGTGGTCGACCCACCCGGCCGGGGGCGCGACGCAATGGCACGTGACGAGCGTGGACAACTCCGAGGAACTGCTGTCCGTTGCCTGCCCCGCCGCCAGCCTGTGCGTGGCCAGCGGCAATGGGGGCGAGATCTGGGTCTCGTCCGATCCCACTGGCGGCGCCGCTGCCTGGCAGGAGGCGACGATCGGCACCAGCGCCGATGATGTGTACGTCAGCTGCCCGAGCACCACGAGGTGCTTCGCTAGCGCCCAGACGGGGATTTTCACCTCGACCGACCCCGGCGGCGGTGCGAGCGCCTGGCCGGTGACGGTGAGCCTGGACGCGGAGGAGCTCGGTCCCATCGACTGCCCGACGCCGTCCCTCTGCGTGGCCGTGGGCGCGATCAGTCTCGGCGCCAACGAGGATCAGGCGTCCGTGATCTTCTCCTCCGACCAGCCGACCGGGGCCCGAACGCGTGGCGTTCCCTGGCCGAGGGCAGCGAGTTCACCGGGGGAGGCGTGACCGTGTCCTGCCCGAGTGCCTCGCTGTGCCTTGCGGGTGTCGTGGACGACTTCGGGCTCACGATGCTCGCTTCCCGGGATCCTGCTGGCGGCCGGCATCGCGACTGGCAGCCGACCGGGATCTCCGCGACGGCGGTTTCCTGCCCGACCGTGACGCGCTGCTTCGCCAGCGACCTCAGTGGCGACGTCCTGACCGGCAGCGTGCTCGTGCCCACGACGACGTCCATCAGGTCGGTGCCCGGGTCAGCCATGGTGGGCCAGCGGATCACGGTGCGGGTCCGGGTTGAGCGGGCCGCGGCAGGCCCGGCCGGGGTGCCCGGTGGCGCGGTAACGATACGCGGCTTCGGCGGCGGCCGCGCGTGCGAGGCGAAGCTGCGCCGGTCAGGCGATGTGGCGGTAGGAGCGTGCGGCGTCGTCGTCAGGTCAGACGGTACTCATGTGCTGACCGCCAGGTACGGCGGCAACGGAACGTTCGCGGCGAGCGTGTCCGGGGGACGGACGATCCGGGTGCGAAGCTGAGGGCGCAACTGCGGGATCCGCTCACCACAGCAGGTGCAGGCGGTGGCTAGCCGGGCATCGTGTCCATACCGATAGGTGATCGGGATGCCGGGGTTAGGAATCGGATAGTTGTTTAACCAGTTTGTCCAGCTCGTTGCGGATGCGTCTGGGTGGGCCTATGCCATCATCCTCGGCCTGGCGCTGCTGGACGTGCTCTTGCCGGTGCTTCCGAGTGAAGCGGCGGTGATCACGGCAGGCGTGGTTGCCGCGACCGGCGGGATCAACCTGCCGCTGGTCATCGCGGCGGGAGCGTGCGGTGCCTTCCTCGGCGACAATCTCGCGTTCGGCATCGGCCGCCGCTTCGGGGGCCGGGCAAAGGACTTCCTGGCCCGTGGCCGGAAGGCGCAGAATTCCATCAAGTGGGCAGAGGCCCAGCTGGCCGAGCGGGGAGGCGAGCTGATCGCTATCGCCCGGTTCATCCCCGGAGGGCGGACTGCGGTGACCCTCAGCGCGGGAACGCTCGGCTTTCCCTGGCGGCGTTTCGTCGCCTTTGACGCGATAGCCGCTCTGCTGTGGGCCTCGTACGCCGCGCTTCTCGGCTACTTCGGGGGAAAGACTTTCGAGGGCGCGGCGTGGAAGGGGCTGATCCTCGCTCTCGGGATCGCGTTGGTGGTGGTGGGCGCGATAGAGGTCATCCGCTGGTACCTGAAGCGACGGAAGGCCCGCCGGGCTCATTGACAGACCGTGCGCCGTTGAGATGTGACTGGGGCTCTAGCGGGTTCCTGCGGGAGGGTTTTCGCGTGAAGGAGACTTGACCGGATCAGGCGACGACAACCCTCCAGCAGCTTCGGCATCGGCAGACGTCGGCTCAGGATGCGGGGAAGGGGCCATCTCGGCTAGCACCTCGTCGGCGGCGAATTCGTCGGCGAGGATTGGCGTAGTGCCGCAGATCTGGGCAAATCTGGGCGACAGCAAGGTGAGTATCTTCTCTGGCCCCATCCATCTGATGTCCGCCTTGCCCGCAAGCCGGGTGCACGCCTCGACGGTAGCCAGGTCGGCAAGCGGAGCGTCGGCCGCGAAAATGATGACGGCAGGCCTCTTGACCTCGCCCGTCGCTCGCCGGCAGGCGGCAAGGTCAGAAGTCAGGGCTCGGTCGATGGCGGCGAGGACGCGGGAAAGGTTCGTGCGCTCCGGGCGCTTCATGTCTCGCCGAGACAGTCGCCCAGCCGGGCGAAGGCCATCGCTGGTCAGGTCGTCGGTCACCTGGACGGCTCTGACCTGGAACGCGCAATCAGGTATCGCTGCTAGCTTGCGGTCTAGATCGAGCAGCACGGACTTGCCGCGTCGCCAGTCCGCGAGCTCACCGGTGACCTCATTGCTGCTCAGGACGAGATAAACGGCGCCGGCCGCGCGGACTCTCGGATCCGGGTGCGTGGCCGCGGCCTTGCGAGCGTTTGAACCCGGCCACGGGATTCGGGGGAGCCCGCGCCGCTCAGGTGCGAGGGCCGAGATAACCGGGAGCGGCTCATCGGCGGGCGCCGGCGGTAGAGCTGGCGCCACATCGGCCGCTGGGGCTGGCAGTGACTCGGGACCACGGGCGGGCGAACTCAAGACGAGCGGAGCCTCCGGATTAGCCTCCGCCAGTTCGCCCCCGGCGGTGCGCGGCTCCGGCTCCTCGGCCTCGTAGCTGTCGGGCCTGATCTCGCGGAACCGTCCCGTGGTCATGCCCTTGTGGTCCGACGCAGCGAAGTCGTGCATCAGATAGTCAGCGTGCCGGTGAAGCTCGGTGGTCAGCTGAGGTGTATGCCAGGAACCGTCGGGGGCGATCGTCACCTTCAAGCCGGAATCGATGTCGGCTGTCTTTTTTGCCTGGTCGCGATCGTCGAAGCTGGCGATCCCGAGATAGTTCGCCGGCAGGTTGCCGATGTACTCGTCATTCGCGCAGGCCTGCAGCACCGCAGAGACTGCGGTAGCTGATCGGTCTATAACCGCAAGAGCGAAGTAATTGCGGTCCGCGAACCCACCATGTCGGCTTAGAGCACGACCTACCTGGCCGACAGCTTCACCCGGGACAGCGTCAGGCTCTGGCAGGCCTCCCAGGTCGGCATATTCCACTCCGATGAAGTCGCTCAGCGCGGGTGAGGCGAGGAGCAGCCTGCTGACTTCATCTACAGCTGGTCGGACGACGCTCGCCCGGTATGAAAAGCTGCCGACGACGAGCAGGCAGCCTTCCGTGTCCGGCTCGAACCAAGCGCCTGCCTCGCTGCCGCTCATAGCTTCGAACCGCTCGGCAAGCCGCCCGGTCCACCAGCCGGGCCTGCGTGCGAGGAACCGTTGCTAGTCGCGCCAGCCACGCCCGGAACCGGGACGGGCTGAACCAGACCGGTCAGCACGGTAGCGGGAGCGGCCGGAGCCGGACCACCCGGAGCCGGACCACCCGGAGCCGGACCACCCGGAGCCGGACCGGGGGCGGCCAGAGCCTGAGGGATGCCCCCACCCGCGCTACCGCCGCCCGGACCGCCACCTGCTCCTCCGCCTGGAGACCCGCCGGCCAGCATTGCCCTGACATCATGACCCCAGACGCCCAGGGCGGCATCAAGGATCATCTTCATCTCGCCTGCGACGTACTCGTTTGCGTGCTTGCCGAGATCGACCTCCCGATCGCGCATATCTTTCTCGACCGCTACGTGGGCCTCCAGCTTGCTCTTGTCGATCTGCCGTTGGCTTTCCACTTTGGATATCCGCGCTTCCGACCTACCCTCGTTCAGGCGCCGGCGCTCCGCCCGACCGAGGTTCATATCGTCTGTTTTCTCGGCATCCCTCGAAATCAGGGCATCCTCATAGGCGCTCAACGGACCGAGATTCAGCAGGAACTTCACCGTGACCGGCAGGATCTCGATCAAGAAGAACAGCAATAGCACGGCGATACGCGCGGCGTTCAAGCTGCTGTTATGAGCGCTGGCCGCCGACAATGCCTGCAGTTGCGCGAGTATGCCAACGTCACTATTGGCCGTCGCAGTACCGGTCGCCGTCGTGTTCTTCAGATAAGTTTCAAGCTTCGCGTACTGACGCTCAAGTCCCGGAAGGTGAGCCTTAGCCTGCTTCTGATAGTGGGCCAGGTTCGCCCCCGCCGTGCCCCTAGCCGCCTTCTGCGCTTTTGCCAGCGCGAACTCGGCCGCCTTAAGCCTGCCGTTATCCTTGTTGAAGGTCCCCAGGGCCGCTTTGTACGCCTGCTCTTTTGCTGCGGAGATTGGGCCAGGCCCGGGAATACCTGAGTTATTGTCGCAGTGCGGGCCTACCCCGTACAGCTCGCACTGCCATGCCTCGCGGGCGCTGATCTCGGCCGACTGGTCCTGCTGAACCTGAGGTGTCAACTGATTGACCAACGCCTGGGCTTGCTGCATCGCCGGATTCGTGACCTTCCCCGGCAGGTTACCATTCATAATAGACTTATCGGCGGCAATCTCACCAGCGATAGTACGCGCTTCGCGAGCCTCGCTGCTATTTGCTATGAGCTTGGCCTGCCGCGCCGATTCCTGCTGCTGTATCGCGAACAATTGCGTTTTGATATCGCTGGCAAAGACCCGCAGCACCAGCGGCGTGGAAATAACGGCCGCAAGCACGACCGCCATCGCGAAACGCGGCGCGAAGATAAGCAGCAATCGGCCTTTGTTCCTGATAGAGCCCATGCTGAGCACTAGGAACCGGTCGAGATTAAGGATTATTATTCCCCACACCAGACCGAAGACTAGAGACCAGAACAGCGCTTCACGAAGCGCATCGTGCAGCGCGAACGTCATCGAAATAACCGCGATGCCCGACGTCGTCAGCAACACGCCGGCCATCTGCATAAACTTCGCCCGCTCGTGCGGGAATTCGGCCAGCAGGCCCGCGTCACCACCGCCAAGACGAGCCATAAGGTCGCCAGGACTTACCCGGCGACTCGGCGTGCCATTGCCCGAGACCATTTAAACCCCCAGCTTTGCCCGACGGAGCGAGGCTCCGTACTGAGATCCCGCGTCAAGGATCTGGTTCTTCAGTCGGTCCGATGCGTCAATGACCGCTGTATCGATCCGCGGCAGGTCCACTTTCCGCAGCCCTGCCGGCAGGAGCTTGTCCACGAGGTCGAACGTGGGAGCCGACGGAATCTCGGGCAACTTGATCGCACCGATCTCCAGATGAGGCCGGCCGGCAAGCGTCGCGGTCATTGAGTCAAGCGAGAAAGCGCCAACCGTAGGGATCACCGGTTGGGGCAATGAGTTGAAGTCCACGGTGATGTCGGGCATCTTGTAAAGAATAAGATCACCGAGTCTGTACTTGAGGTCCCCGTAACGGCCATGCAACTCGATGGTGACCGGACCTGACATGTCTGGCGTAAATCCGTACCCGTCCGGCTGATCGGCAAGCTTGATCCCCACTATCCGGGTGTTATTGCCGTGGACGATCGTGACTTCCGTGCCACCCTCAATCGTCCAGTTGATCCGGGCGTCCGTGCCCCGCAAGATCGCGTTATTCGCCAGCTCAGCCTTCCGGATTACCGGGGCTTTAATGAGCGGCGCGACGGTGTCACGGAGGTAGAAGTACAGGTCCTTAGCCGAGGGACGCAGGTCAGGATCGCCGGACAGCGCCTCGCCGATCAAGGTGACCCCGACCGTATTTAGCGCGGCCGCGACTCTGCCTGGCGACCTTGACGTGGCGGCACCCTTGCCTGGTGTCAGGCATCGCAGCACAGCAAGCGCGAGCTTGTAGGTGTCAGATCGCTTGTCTTGCAGTTCTGGCGGACACTCAGGCGGATCCCAGAACGGCGTCGAGAACAGCTCGCGCTTTTTGTCGGAGAGGGGAGCCGCACCATCGCAGTCAATCAGCTTCAGCCTCGGCGGTTTTACCGCGAAGACCGCGTTCCTGAAGCTGATGTCACCGAAGACCCAGCCGTGACTATGGAGTCGCGCGATCACGTAAACAAGCTGGGCGAGCACTGAGAGGCGTTCGGCCCGGTCAACCTCGCCAAGCTTCGCGTCCGCCACGTCCCGCTGGGCCTGTGTCGTGATCAGCCATTGCAGATCCTGGGCTTGGTTCTTGCCTTGCACCTTGAGGAAGAAGTCCGCAGGGATCAGCGGCATCAAGACACCGCAGACTTTGCCTGCTTTCGCGACCAGCGCCAGCGGCCAGACCGTGTACTCATCGAGTTCATCCCGGTCCTCAGGGGAGAGGCCGTCCCTGAACTCGACCACGCGCCTGGCGGACGCCGCCTGGACATCTTCGTTAGAAGTGAATTCCTTGAACGCTAGCGACGGCAAGCCCGCCGGCAGGCTATGCTGCTCGACGCGGTAGACCTGACCGAAGCCGCCTTTGGCCAGGGCCGTGAGGTCTTTGAGGTCATCCCGGTTGAAGGTCGTCGCCATCCGGCTCGCCTCCGTCCGGCCAGATGCCGATGACCGTGCGGTCGTCAATGTGGGTCTTCATCGCGAAGCCCACCTGCGCCGCGAAGGTGATTGCGTCCGGCGGGCGCCGCCACCAGCCAGCGAGCACCTCCTTAGCCCGGTCGTTCCATTTGAGCGGATTCGAGACGCCGTCGGACATGATGAAGAGCGCCCCGCCGGTGAGGCAGAAGTCGTCCTGCGAGCAGGCGCCGTCAACGGAGGGCATCGGCCGCACGGCGCATGAGTGGTAGTAGCTTTCCGGGTCCTCCGACGCCCCGGCGAGCAGAGTCCAGGTCCCCTCCTCGCTCAGATGCCAGAGCGAGGAGTCTCCGATCCAGGCGACCGAGCCCGTCCAATTCCCAGCTTCGAGGCGGGCGGATACGGCTACCGCCGTTGTCGCCATGCCGTCCTTAATCCGATCGGCGTTCTCGCGCGCTAAGGTCTCCTCGGCTAGTTTTCTCAGCTGGTCATTGGCGCTGATGAACGCATCTGGCCATGGATCACCCTGCGCTCCGGAGTCGGCGAGGCTTCGGCTGACGAGCCACGCCGCTTCGTCCGACCGGCCGAATTCGCCAACGCCGTCGCATACGACCGCGAGCACCTGGTCCGAGCCCCGGCGGCTGAGAGCAAACGCGTCCTGGCGCGGCGTTCCCCGGCCGCGGTGCATGAGTCCCCTGCTGCTGGCGGCCCGGATCAACATCCCTAGCAGGGCCGCCGCGCTCACTTCCACGTCAGCGGGTCCGCTACGGTCAGCGGGCGCGCTATCGGGCAAGTCGAGCGCAGCGCGACCCGGGCTGCCGATGGAATAGGGGACCTTGTTCATGAAATGAAGTCTGGGTCGTAGGAAGAATCGCCTTGGGAGATGCCGGAGCTCACGGCCGGAGCGGTCGGAGTGACCGCAGGTTTCGCGGAACCAGCGGTGTGCCCGGAGCTGATGACGGTGTTCATGATGATGTCGAGGATGCCTTTGAGCGCCTCCTCGACCGTCTTGTTCTTCACGTGGTAGTACTTGCCGCGACCCTTCGGGTAGGCGAGCTGGGCAAGGATCGTCTCGCTCGCATCCCTGAAGCCGAATGGCACGAAAATGGGGTGCGCCTTCAGGCCTGCGGCGGATTCCGGGTTGTAGGTCAGCGTGTCGGTGTATGTCTTGTGCCAGTCACTGTCTCCGGGAAGGCCGTCGGTCAGGAAGAAGGCACATGGCCGGTACACCTTGTACTGAAGGTTCTTAAGCTTCGCGCTGTCAGAGATGATCGCGTTTGCCAGCGTCCGGAATGCGGCCCCATAGCTCGTGCCGCCGCCGGCCGTGAGCCTCGGGACGCTGTTGTGCTCGCTCATCTGGCTCATCGGCATTACGACCTGAGCCGTGTGAGAAAAGCTGATGACGCTGACCTGCGCGACCTCGTCGACGATCGGCTCGGAGATGATCGCCTTGCGTAGTTGCTCCACCCCGTTGTTTAGCGCGGCCATGTCGCCGCTCATCGAACCGGAGACATCGCAGATCAGATAGAAGGGCATCACCAACTGCCCGGGCTCAACGCCCAGGTGCTCACTTATGCCATAGTCACTCATATCGGTCCTTTCCAATTATCGCCTTAGATATCTAGGCGGGGGTGACCAGGACCATTTCCTGTCCATGATTGCATGATCCCCCCATAGCCCCACTGGTCAGACGTCGTACCCCGAATGATAACTAAATATAATTCCTAGCCGTAAGAACGTCAAATTTCGCTGGCGGTCATAACCAATCAGGAAGCCGGGCAAGCCTAAAAACTGACACTATGCAGGAAAGATGACAAAAAAGAGATACAACATGGGTCAAATTGTCATGGAACGGCGCCGCGGTCATCCGCGACGCCGACTCAGCCGCCAAGGCCGAGATCTACAAAGGACTGAAGCCGATGTTCACATACCAGCCAGGAGCATGCGCAATTCGCGCAGAAATCCCGATAGGGGAAGGAAATCATGGGGTTATGTCCGGTGTCCGAGGGGGACTCGCCAGCTCGCCAGCTACATACATGGGTGAGATCACAGGCGAGCTGCTGGTGAGGGCGGAGCTGCGAGCGGGCGGGCGGATCGGTGGATACGGCGGACGACCACCGGCCAGCCCGGAACTGCCAACCCGCTGCGGCGGCAGCCTCCTGGTTCGGCGCGTCCTGGCCGAGTCGTCTGCCGACCCCTGGCTAGGTGCGGCTTGGTGGGTGGCTAGCGCGGCGGCGGTTGGTTGAGTGTTGCCTGGATAGCGGTAATGAGCTGGGCGCGGTTTGAGGTGGCGTGGGGGCCGAAGAGGTCGATGCTGTGGAGTGCCGTCAGTGTGCGGCCGCTGCCGATGTCGAGGTCGGGGATGACGCAGTCGTCGAGGCGGACGGGGATGAGCCAGGGGCGGTCCGGGTCGCGTAGCCGGAACTCGCCGATTGCCAGGGTGAGTTCTTGCCGCTGGTGGCTGCGGTTCCGGCTGATGCTGGTCCGGGAGAAGCAGGCGATGAATGCGAGGGTGCCCGTGGTGATGGCCTGGCGGATGGCGGTATTCCGGTCCTGGCCAGGGAGGAGGTTGCGGTCGTCGCGCCAGACTGAGATGCCTGCGTTGTGGAGTGCGTGCTGTATCTGGTCGGCTTGAGGGGCGTCTTCGGGGTCGCTGGATATGAATGCGTGTCCTGCGGGGCTGCCAGGTGCCGGGCCGGGCGCGGCTTGTGATGGCTGCGGTGCCGACGGGCTGGCGGGCGCGGGCCAGTCAGCGGCGGGGTGGTTGTTGATGGTGGCGTGATCGCCGATGTTGTTGGTGCCGCCGCTGATGGAGCCGATCCGGATGTTGCTCACGCTTACCTTCCTCGCTGGCTGGTTCGAGTGCTGTTTAGGTGCGTGGCGGTCCGGCCTGCGGGCTGGATCCGTCGGGCGGGCGGGCTCCGGAATGCCCGAAGTTATTCACGGCCCCGTGGCTGCCGATGATGTTCGTGCCCCCTTCAACCTTGCCTACCGAGATGTTGTCGCCGGCGGTGTAGCTGATCTGCTGGTAGATCCTCGCGGCCTGCTCGCGGAGCGCGGAGGTGTCGATGCCGTGGTCATCCAGGAACCGGACGATGCAGTTGACCTGCCGCTGCATGAGCCGCTTGGCGCTGTCGACGACGTCGGTGACCTGGTAGTAGTGGGTGGTGTCATATCCGGCGAGTGCCTCTCGGAGGCTGACGACGGCGCCGTAGTCGTGGTCGAGGCCGTCTTTCAGCTCGCGCTGCATGAATTTGCGGGCCTGGCGCGCGTCAGCCCTGAACACGTCCGGGCGCCATGGCAACGCTGAGCGTCCCCGCAGGACCGGGATTGTTTCCCGGGACGCGGTCCGGGCCGCGACCCAGTTAGCGCATGCCTTGCCGCCGGCCAGCAGGTTCCGTTCCGGGAGCCATAGGTCGGCTAGCGGCGGCAGGAAGTAGATCAGCCCGTCGATGCTCATCAGGCTCTGCTCGACGCGGGTCCTCAGGTACATGCAGGTGACGAGGTCGCCGCCCATCTGGATCCGCTCGGTGCAGACATAGGTGCGGGCATGCTCGGACTGCTGCGTCAGCCCGGCTGCGACCCAGTTCGCAGCCAGGAGGGACCGGGGCATGCCGGACAGGTCGGGGACGAGGCCGCCGATATGCCGGGCGCGGTCGCCGCGGACGTACAGGCGGTTGCTGACTTCCAGGTCGTCGAACCCGATTCGCGGGATCTCAGTTTCCAGGTAGTGGTGCAGCTCGATCTCGTTGAACGGTGTTGCCGTGCGGTTCTCCGCGGCCCTGGTGATGTCGATCGGGTCGGTCTGCCACTGGGCCAGCCGCCGGCCGCTGCCGATGAACGGATCTCCCTGGTCGCGGGCATAGACCATGACGTTCGGCCGCCCGGCCTCGTCCAGGCGGTCCTCGGTCGCCTGGGGCAGCGGGCTGGCCTGGTCACTGGGCCGGGGACCGTTGAGCACCGCCCGGGCGCTGGCCCGCGCGGCACGGACGTGCCAGAGCAGGACTGCCCAGGCCGCGACCACGCACGCCGCGATCACGGCGCCAGCGGCAGCCAGCGGGGCCGTGTCGATTCCGGACGGACCGGCGGCCGATACCACCGTCAAGAGCACGCCGGCGGCGGCCGATACTGCTATCGCCGCCCTGCACGCCAGGATCAGGCGGTCGCGCAGGATCCGCCGCGCGCGGGCGAGGCTGACATGCCGGGCGACCGCGACCAGGTCGATCCCGAACGCGGGGGATATGGCCCGCGCTGGCGGATCCACGATCAGGTAATGCGCAAAGCTCTGCAATGGCTCGGACAAGTGCGCGGAATGGCAGACAATGCGCGTGACCTTGTCATCATGGGATCTGGGAATCCGGGGAATGTCCAGTCGCAAGGACCCGACCTCGCCGCCCGCCGGCAGAACCGGCGTCGCGTGATTCCCGCCGCCCGCAGGCAGCACCAGGTCCGTCTTGCGCGGCCCGGGAACCGCGACCTCGCCCGGGGACTGCCGCGTGGATGGCTGCAGTTCCGGCGTCATCGATCCGCTCTCATCCCGGAGATTCCGGCATTACCGGCCAATCCGTGCACGCCAACCATTTGTCCCCGAAGAAGAAGCAGCTAATCCGCCGCTCGCTCCAGCGGCGATCCTGGTGATCCAATATAGACTGCGAAAATCAGGCTGACTAGTGGCGTTCCTTCGCAATTATCTCAACATTTCGCGCTCACGTGAGGCAACGTCATGAACCAGAATCTGCCATAGCGAGTACTGAACGCGACCCGCAGCACGCTCTGATACTTCCCATGTATCAACGAAACGACGGAAAGCTCAACTTCTCGCAGGTCAAGGCTCTTCTCTCCGTGCTCTCCGCCGCCTGGCAACTTCCTTCCAGTCACATTATTCGCATCAAAATCTGGCAATCCCGCCCCGTCTGGCCCTGGAAACACGGCACCGCGAACGCGGCGCTGCCGCAGCGGCATCGCTAGCCTTGCAAGCTCCGAAATCCGCTAGGCCCAGTGAAAGGAACAATTCTTGACGTCTATGACATATTCCTGACACCAGACCGGCCCGCCGGCCAGCCAGGACCACCTCCCGGGAACGCGACTCCCAGGCAGCCCGAGTCGTGCCGGCGACCTGATGTCCACCACCAGCATCGACAAGGTCCAGGTGATAGCGGGGCAAAGTGATGCCGAAATGCCGAACAAGTATTACTTCCCGCTCGATAACTACGACACCAGATCCCGCTCCGTTCCGGAGGGCTCCCTCACGTAGCCGAAAGAACAACTGAAACCGGTCACCATCGGTGACCACAACGACAGCCGTTTCGGAGCACGCCGAAGGCTCGTTCGGTGCTCGTTGCCCGACTTCGCTATCAGTGGCTCGCCTCACCACCGCCCTCCAGCGCAACCAGCAACTCGCGTGGACGAGAACGCCCGGCTGCGCCGCCAGCTCGCCCGCGCGCTCTCGGGATCGACCGCATCGAGGCACATGATGGGGCCGCCGTGGAGAGCTTCCGTGCCGGATCATCCGCATGGCCCATCTCTACTGACTCGCAACCGTCGGCCTGAACACGCTTCTTGGTTGCACGGTGGGCGATCACAAGAGGCCGCCCGCTTGACAACGGTCGCGGACGCCTGCTGCCGTCTAGTGCACGGTCAATGACAGTCAACGATCAAAAAGCCAGGTTCCGGAGTCCTGGAACCTGGCTTCTACCTGGTCTTTCGTGGTCGGGGTGGGGAGATTTGAACTCCCGGCCTCTTCGTCCCGAACGAAGCGCGCTGCCAAGCTGCGCTACACCCCGCCGACCGCAATGGAGTCTAGCCGATTCGCGGCACCAGTGTGAGCAATGAGGCCTCCGGACGGCAGGACAATCGCACCGGTGCGTACGGTGAAGTCCCGAGACCAGCCGAAACGTGCAGGAACGCGCGCTGTCGCTGACCCGGTCCTGACGGGTGCTGATGCAGGCCGCGGGCCCGATCGCGGTCGATGCCGCAGTTGGTCACGAGGGTGCCGTAGCCGGGCAGGCAGAGCTGGCCGCCGTGCGTATGGCCGGCGAGCAGGAGGTCGAAGCCGTCGGCGACGAACTTGTCCATGATCGCGGGCTCCGGCGAGTGCATGACCCCGAGCCGCAAGTCGGCGGCGGGGTCGGCCGGGCCGGCGATCTGCTCGTAGCGGTCACGCTTGATGTGCGAGTCGTGCACGCCGCCGACCTCGATGTCGAAGTCGCCGACCTTGATCCGGCCGCGGTTGTTGTTGGCGTTCATCCAGCCTGCTGCCTCCATCCCGGCGCCCAGTTCGGCCCACGGGAGGTCAGGCACGTGCCTGCGGTGATCGTCCGAGCTCGTACGAAAGATGTACTTGGCGGGGTTCTTGGGGACCGGGGAGTACAAGTCGTTCGACCCGTACACGAAGACGCCAGGCCGGTCGAGCAGCGGGCCGAGCGCCTCAAGGAAGGGCGTGACGGCATCTCGATGGGCGAGGGTGTCGCCAGTGTTGACGACCAGGTCGGGCTCAAGCGCGTCGAGGGTCCGCAGAAAGGACAGCAGCCTGTGCCGGCCCGGGGTGAGGTGAGTGTCCGAGATGTGCAAGATCCGCAGCGGCCTGGCACCGGCCGGCAGCACAGGAACCTCATACCTGCGCAGCGCGAACCAGTTGCGCTCTATGACCGCCGCGTAGCCGAAGACGCCGGCACCGACGATGGCGGCTGTCCCGAGTATGGCCTGTGGACGCATCCACATATCGTGCCATGCTCCGGTCAGTGGCTGGTCCGGGACCGTCAGGTCAAGCCGGAAGCGGCAGTATTAGCGACATGTCTGAGCTGAAGGAAAGAATCCGCGCCGAGCTGACCGCGTCGATGAAAGACCGGGACGAGGTCAAGACCAGGACGCTGCGAATGGTGCTGTCAGAGATCTCCAAGGAGGAGGTCTCGGGGGACACGGCTCGCGAGCTTGATGACGCTGAGGTCGAGCGACTGCTCACGCGCGAGGCCAAGCGGCGGCGTGAGGCAGCAGAAGCCTTTGATGGCGCGGGCCGGGTCGATCAGGCGGCCGCCGAGCGTTCCGAGGGCCAGGTGCTCGCGGCGTACCTGCCCGCGCAGCTTGAGGATGCCGAGTTGTCCGAACTCGTCACCGCCGCGATCGCGGAGACGGGCGCGAGCGCTCCTGGTGACATGGGCAAGGTCATGAAGGCAGTGAACCCGCGCATCGCGGGCCAGGCCGACGGAGCGCGAGTCGCGGCCGAGGTCCGCCGCCAGCTTGCCGGCAGCTGAGCGAGCCCGTGCCGCAGTTAGTTGTTGCCGGCTGGCGGTGGTGGTGGCGGCGATGCTGGCGGTGGTGGTGGCCCCGGGCCGCCGCCGTTACCGCCGCCGCCGCCTCCACCGCCGCCCTTGCCACCCTTGCCGCCACCGTGTGGCTTGGGCGGCGCGACGGGGGCGGAGCCCGCGCCGAGGGCGAAGTAGTAGGCCGGGGGCTGCGCGAAGCCCCTAGCCGGGCCGAGCGCGGCCCGCAGGAAGCTGTACTCCCACGTCGCGCCGGGTGCGTTGTCGCCGAACATCTGGCCTGGGCAGCTCAGGTACCCACCTGGATACGCCCGGAATGTTGCCTCCGGGCAGCCGTACATCGCGCCCTGGGAGCCGTTGAACTCGATCGTGGTCGGGCGGAGCGGGTTGAACACTGAGACGTAGCCGGCCAGCGTTGGCGTGAAGCCGGCGAACGCCGCGTAGTAGCCCTTGTCGGAGGTACCGGTCTTGGCGGCGGCCGGGCGGTTGATGCCACGGCCGGCGGCTGTCCCGGAGGTCAGCACGCCCGAGAGCACGTAGTCGGCCGCGGCCGCGACTCCGCGCGAAAGCACGCGGTGGCAGCCGGGCGACTCAACGGGCAGCGACTTGCCGGCCGTGTCCGTGATTCTCGTGATCGCGGTCGGGTGACAGTACATGCCGCCGCTTGCCACGGTTGCGTAGGCGCCTGCCATGTTCAGCGGCGAGACGTTGACCGCGCCAAGGGTGAACGATGAGATTTGATCGGCGGGCAGGCTTGAGCCCTTGGCGTGCGGCTTGCCAGTCCAGTCCAGCAGCGAGCGGCCGTTGGCGTGGGTGAGACCCATGCTGGCGGCGGTCTTCACCACGTTGCACAGGCCGACCTTCTGCTCGAGTTCGACGTAGAACACGTTGATCGAGGCGGTCGTGCCGAAGTACAGCGGGATCGTGCCGTTCTCGTCACCGTCGGAGTTGTTGAACGCGCTCGGCGAGAGGTACTCATGCCTGCAGCTGTAGAAGGGTCCTATCGTCTGCCCGTTCTTCGCCTTGAGCGTGAAGCCGAACTGCAAGCCCTGCTTCAGGGCAGTGACGAGGGTGAAGAGCTTCGACGACGAGCCGGTCTGCACGCCGGCGCCGCCGTTGTACGGCGTATTGACCGCGTAGTCGATGCTGTCCTCGTTCGGGCCGAAGCCGTATCTGCGATTCACCGCGATGGCCCGGATGTAGCCGGTGCCGGGCTCGACCATCGCCTCCGTGTCCACGTCGTGGTTCGGGTTGAAGTAATTGTTGTGCGGCAGGACGTAGAAGACCGCCCTGTCAGCCGCCGTCTGGTCCTTGAGGTTCAGCGTGGTGTAAATCTTCATCCCGCCGACGGTGGTCAGCTCGCCGAAGGCCTTGCGGTAGGCCTTGTCGTGCCTCATCGCGGCGAGCACGTAGTCGCAGAAGAAAGCGGCCTGCGAGACGCTCGGGCTGGTACAGCCGGTCTGCAGCGGCACCGAAGAAAGGTGCAGGCCAAGCGGTGCGTTGATCGCCTGCTGCTCCTGCGCCCGAGTGATGTAGTGGAACTTGACCATCTGCTGCAGCACCGTGGCCCGCCGCAGCATCGCCGCCTTGGGATTGGTCAGCGGGTCGTAGCCCACCGGGTTCTCGACCAGGCTGGCCAGCATTGCCGCCTGGGTCAGGGTGAGATTCTTGGCCGAGGTGGAGAAGTAGCGCTGCGCCGCCACCTGGATGCCGTAGGCCTGGTTCTCGAAGTACGCCACGTTGAGGTAAGCCGTCAGCAACTCCGGCTTGGTCATCTCGTGCTCGACCTTGGCGGCGATCCGAAGTTCCGTGATCTTCCTGGCGAGCGTGTGCGATGAGCATTCATTCGCCTGCGACTGCGACTTGGCGGTCAGGATGCAGGCGTTCTTCACGTACTGCTGCGCCAGGTCAGAACCGCCCTGCACGGCCTCGCCGGCCAGGTCAAGGCTGATAGCCCGGATCGTGCCGTGCAGGTCGAGGGCGCCGTGCTGCCAGAATCTCGCATCCTCGATGGCGACGATGGCGTGCCGCATGGTGGGCGAGATTTCGTCGTAGGTCACGGGCACCCGATAGATCGGGTGCGGAAAGCCCGGATAGTAATAGGCAAGCAGATGACCAGACGAGTCGAGCAACTCTGATCTGGACGGCACCTGGCCTAGGTCAGGCACGTGCAGGTTGTCGAAGTTCTTCGCGGCGTCACGGACGGCGATGCCTGCGACGCCCACGACGGGCAGCAGTGCAATGGCGGTCAGTACCCCCGCTACCAGCGACAGAGCTGCGAGTATGCCAATGGCCTTGACGCCGGCGTGGCGAACTGGTCTGGACACGGATTCAGGTTACGCTGCCCGCCGGACTAGTCAGTGGAGGACCTCGAAACGGGGGGCATTCGCGGCCTTCGGCCTCTGAGCACCGACTTGGTCACCCTAAGTGGCGGGGTGACTACATGTTGCTGCGCGTATAGTCCATCAGGGCTATATGGGAAATGGGCCTGCCGGGGACTAGCGCTGCGGGCTCGAGACCCGTAAGTTACTCTTTCGCGACCATCACCAGAGGTGATGCCTCGCGACTACGACCTCAAGCATCTCAGCAGAGCGCCACCCGGCGTGACGACCCGCTTACGGGCGTGACGATCAGGAGGAGTTGGGCCACATGTGGATCACCGATTGGACCGCCCGCGCCGCGTGCAAGGGAACGGACCCTGACGAGTTGTTCGTTCAGGGGGCGGCGCAGAACCGGGCCAAGCTGATCTGCCGCGGCTGCCCTGTGCGCACTGAGTGCCTCGCAGACGCGCTTGACAATAGGATCGAGTTCGGCGTCTGGGGCGGCATGACCGAGCGTGAGCGGCGTGCGCTGCTTCGTCGCAGGTCCGACGTGGTCTCCTGGCGCGAACTGCTCGAGAGCGCCAGGGACAAGTACGAGAGCGTCTCTAGCGAAGGCGAACTCGTCGCCAGCTAATGGCGACCGGTTCAGCTAGCCGCTGAAGGCTCCGTTTGCTCAGCCGCTGAAGGCGCTGCTAGTCAGCCGCTGAAGGCTCCGCCAATCACTCTGAGCCCGTCGAGGTCGTGAACGTCTTGCGGCTGTGCGGGAATCTGGGCGACCGGGACAAGCGGATGCGCGGCGGTGAACCTCTGCGCGAGGCGCCGCTCGGCCGAGGCCTGCCGCATCCGGTCGGCGTGCAGCCGCAGAGCCATAATCGCGACTTCGGACGATTCGCTTTCCCGAAGCCCTTGCAGGGCCTCGACGGCGGCCAGGCTCCGCGCGGCTGACAGCCTCGCGGCGGGTGATTTGTGCACCCGGTTGAGAATGAGGCCGGCCAGTGGCATGCCGTCGCGCTCAAGCCGTTCTACGAAATAGGACGCCTCGCGCAGCGCGTCATGCTCAGGCGCGGCAATCACGAGAAAGGCAGTGCCGGGCGTGCGCAGCAGCTTGTAGGTGTACTCCGCCCGCTCCCGGAACCCGCCGAACATCGTGTCCATGGCCGACACGAAGGTCTGGACGTCCCTGAGCAGCTGGCTTCCGATCACTTTGGTGACCACGCCGGTGACCATGCCGAAGCCGGCGTTGAGCACCTTGAGCCCGGCTCTGCCGCCGAACTTGGCCGGGGCGGCTAGCAGCCGGAGCAGCCGGCCGTCGAGGAACCGGCCGAGCCGCTGCGGGGCGTCGAGGAAGTCGAGCGCGGACCGGCTCGGCGGCGTGTCGACCACGATCAGGTCCCACTCATCGGCCCGGCGGAGTTGGCCAAGTTTTTCCATGGCCATGTACTCCTGCGTGCCGGCGAAGCTCGACGACAGCGACTGGTAGAAGGGGTTCTCCAGGATCTGGGCTGCCCGCTCAGGATCGGCATGAGCCTCGACGATCTCGTCGAAGGTCCGCTTCATGTCCAGCATCATCGCGTGCATGCTGCCGCCCTCGCCCTCGCCTGCCTCCTCCTGTCCAGCCTCGGTGCGCACCCCCGGCACGAGCCGCGGCGTGTTGTCGAGCACGGTCAGCCCCATGGACTGGGCGAGCCGGCGAGCCGGGTCGACGGTCAGCACCACTACGTGCCGGCCGCGCTCAGCGGCGCGCAGGCCGACTGCCGCGGCGATCGTGGTCTTGCCGACACCGCCAGAACCGCAGCACACGAGGATCCTGGTGCGGCGGTCGTCAATGAGCTGGTCGATATTGAGCGGCTTGGTCTTCGTGCTCACGCGGCGCCCTGCTCGCGTAGCGCGGCGGCGAGCCGGTAGAGCGCGGCCAGGTCGATCCCGTCAGTGATCAGCGGCAGTTCGTAACATGGCTGGCCGGCGGCGTCGAGTAGCTGGCGCTGCGAGCGTTGTGTCTGCTCGGTCCTTGCCTCGTCGGCCAGTTCCGCGGCCAGGTCGGCGGCAAGGCTGGTGTCATCGCCCAGGCCAACCGCCTTGAGCGCCACCTCGAGGGCCTGGGTATCGGCTTCCTGACTATCCGGCCGGCCTGACCCGCCCAGATTCGCCGGCCAGCTGGGACGCACCATGTTCACCATAATTCCGCCTGGCTGGATGCCGCCGCCGGCGATTTCCCTGAGCTCGGCGATCCCGTCGAGCGTCTCCTGCACGGGCATCTCTTCGAGCAGCGTCACGAAATGCACTACGGTCTGGGCGGATCTGATGACCTTCCGGACGGTATCGGCGTGGTTGCGGATCGGCCCAACCCTGGCTAGGCCAGAGACCTCGGACGAGACGTTCAGGAACCGGCTGATCCGCCCGGTCGGCGGCGCGTCCATGACGACAGCGGCGTAGGCAGGGCCGCTGTCGGCCTTGCGGCGCACTGCCTCGGCGGCCTTGCCGGTCAGCAGCACGTCGCCGAGGCCAGGCGCGATCGTGGTCGCGAAGTCAACGAAGCCGAGCCTGGTCAGGGCGCGGCCGGCCTGGCGCATGTTGTAGAACATCTCAAGGTACTCGATGAGCGCGGACTGAGGGTCGACTGCCAGCGCGAAGACATCACCGCCAGAGCGCCCGTCATCGGCCGGGGCCACAGCCACCCGCCGCTCCTCGTAGGGCAGTGGCGGCACGTCAAAGACCTGCGCGATGCCCTGCCTGCCTTCGACTTCCATGAGGAGCACAGGCTTGCCGTTCGAGGCGAGGGCGAGTGCCAGCGCGGCGGCCATGGTGGTTTTGCCCGTGCCGCCCTTGCCGGTGACCACGTGCAACCGCACGCCGTCCCAGTCGGTATCCCGCACGCTCACGTCCATGAGGCTATCCGGACAGCGGAAGCATCTCACTCGATTGGCCCGGCGCCGCACCGAGCCGTTAGCGCGCGCCCTCGGAAGAGTGACTAGTCTGAATAGGTAGCACACCGGACAGGTTCTCAAGTCCTGATCTAACTGGATAAGAAGGTGTCGGCTATGGATGTTCTGGTCGGATTCGTAGTGTTCGTCGCTGCGGGTGGCCTGATCCTTGCTGGCCGCAGCGTCAAGCAGGTACAGCAATTTGAAGAGGGCATCGTCTTCAGGTTCGGCAGGGTACTGCCGAGGACTCGGCAGCCCGGCCTGACCTTCATCAGGCCGGTCGGCGACCGCCTGCAGAAGGTCAACAAGCAGATCGTCGCCATGGCGGTACCCGCTCAGGAGGGCATCACCAAGGACAACATCAGCGTCCGCGTTGACGCGGTCGCGTACTTCAAGGTGGTTGACCCGATCAAGGCGACCATCAACGTCCAGAACTACATGTTCGCCATCTCTCAGCAGGCACAGACCTCGCTGCGGTCGATCATCGGCCAGTCGGAGATGGACGAGCTGCTCTCTGACCGGGACCGGGTCAACAAGCAACTCTGCCGGATCATCGATGAGCCGACCGAGATTCCCTGGGGCGTCAAGGTCGAGCGCGTCGAGATCAAGGACGTCTCACTGCCCGAGGGGATGAAGCGGTCGATAGCGCGGCAGGCCGAGGCCGAGCGTGAGCGGCGCGCCCGGATCATCACCGCCGACGGTGAGTACCAGGCATCCAAGCGCCTCGCCGCCGCCGCGAACGTGATGGCGCGCGACCCGGCCGCCCTGCAACTGCGGTTGCTCCAGACCGTGGTGGAGGTGGCCGCCGAGAAGAACAGCACGCTGGTGATGCCGATCCCTGTCGAGCTGCTCCGCTTCTTCGACCGCGGGTCAGGCCAGCCCTCGCAGTCGGGCGAGGAGGAGCTCCCGGCGGACACGGGCGACGCCGAGGTCGCGGCGGCCGAGGCAGCGATCGAGGGCAAGCCGGCCGCCGGGGCGCAGCCAGCGATCGGGACCGAGGATCAACTCGCCATCCCGCCAGTGACCGAGATCCCGATCCCGGAGGTCCCCATCAGCGAGCCCAAGATCGACGAGCTGGAGATACCGCCACCACCGGCACCGAGCTGAGGTAGCGTCCCGCGAGCCAAAGGGCGCGGTGCCGTCTGGACTGACGAGCGGTGTTTGCGAGGAGGGAAGACTGTACCTTCAGGCGCCCGGAGGCGAGCGGGGTAATCGGGTCCCGCGAGCCAAAGGGCGCGGTGCCGTCTGGACTGACGAGCGGTGTTTGCGAGGAGGGAAGACGGTACCTTCAGGCGCCCGGAGGCGAGCGGGGTAATCGGGTCCCGCGAGCCAAAGGGCGCGGTGCCGTCTGGACTGACGAGCGGTGTTTGCGAGGAGGGAAGACGGTACCTTCAGGCGCCCGGAGGCGAGCGGGGTAATACAGTGTCGGCCATGCAGAAGTGGGAGTACTCGACGGTGCCGCTGCTGGTGCACGCTACCAAGCAGATCCTTGACAACTGGGGCGATGACGGCTGGGAGCTGGTGGCAGTCGTGCCAGGACCCAACTCCGAGCAGCTCGTGGCCTACATGAAGCGGGTCAAGCAATGAGCGATAGCGATAGCCGATCGCCAGAGCAGCGGCTGGCTGACCTTGGCCTGACCCTCCCGGTGGTGACACCGCCGCTGGCCGCGTATGTGCCCGCGGTCAAGTCGAGGGGCTTCGTTTACACGGCTGGCCAGCTGCCCTTTGTCGAAGGGCAACTGCTGGCGACCGGCAAGGTCGGCGCCGACGTGGGGGCGCACGAGGCCGCCGCGCTGGCCAGGACCTGCGCGCTGAACGCGCTGGCCGCCGCCGTCTCGGTGGCCGGCAGCCTGTCCGGCATCAAGCGGATCGTGAAGGTCACCGGGTTCGTCGCGAGCGCGCCTAACTTCACCGCCCAGGCGCAGGTCATCAACGGCGCGAGCGAACTGCTGCTCGAGGTCTACGGCGAGGCGGGCAGGCACGCGAGGAGCGCCGTCGGCATGGCCGTGCTTCCGCTGGATGCCCCGGTCGAGGTAGAACTGATCGCCGAACTGGCCGAGTCCGACTGACCAGGCGCGAGAGGCAGTGCGAGTAGTGGGTCAAGTACGCGTCCCTGAACATTTGGCAAGCGTGGCCCGCGCAGTCATCGACGGCAACGCCGAGCCGGTCACCCCACGCGACGCGGCGACCGTGATGCTGCTGCGACCGTTCGCCGGTGCGGGCGGCTTCGAGGTCTACATGCTGCGGCGCAAGCCGACGATGGCGTTCGCGCCCGGTGCCTATGTGTTTCCGGGCGGCTCGGTCGACCTGCGCGACGCGGACGAGGAAGTCGGCTGGGCCGGTCCGGACGGCGCCGAATGGGGCGAAACGCTCGCCGCCCCGCCGAACCTCGCCAGGGCGCTCGTCTGCGCGGCGGTCAGGGAGACCTTCGAGGAATCCGGCGTGCTGCTCGCCGGGCCGAGCGCTGACACGGTCGTGGCCGACACCACGGGCGATGACTGGGAAGCCGACCGGCAGGCGCTGCTCGACCGTTCGCATTCCCTGGCTGAGCTCCTGGCCAGGAGGCGCCTGATCGTGCGCTCAGACCTGTTGCGGCCGTGGTCGCGGTGGATCACGCCGGCGGCTGAGCCGCGCCGGTTCGACGCGCGGTTCTTCGCCGCCGCCCTGCCGCCAGGGCAGCGCACCAGAGACGTCGGCGGCGAGGCGTCGGCGGTGCAGTGGATCACCCCGGCGGCCGCGCTCGACGCGGGCAGGGCCGGCGAGATCGAGCTCTGGCTGCCGACAGCCATGACGCTGGCCGAGCTAGCCGAGCACGCCGACGTGGCCGGGGCGCTCGCGGCGCAGCGCGAGATCACCCCGCTGCTGCCCGAGCTTTACCGGGCCGACGGCGCGACCTGGCTCAAGGTGCCCGGCGACCGGGAGTACCCGCTGTGACAGGCGCGAGCGGGCCGGACCGCGCCGTGATCGACGGATCGGGCACCGAGCGGGCGCACTGCGTGCTCGCTCCCAACCCGTCGCCGATGACGCTAGACGGCACCAATACCTGGCTGATCGCCGAGCCCGGCGCGACCTCGGCCATCGTCGTCGATCCGGGTCCAGCCGACCAGGGGCACCTGGCCAGGATCAAGGCGACCGCGGACCAGGCTGGCCTGGCCGTCGCGCTGATCGTGCTGACCCACGGCCACCCTGACCACTCGGCCGGAGCGCGCAGCTTCGCGTCGATGACCGGCGCACCCGTCCGCGCCGTCGACCCCGCGCACCGGCTCGGCTCCGAGGGCCTGCCGCCGGGATCCGTGATCAGCCAGGATGGCTGCGAGATCGAGGTGATCGCCACGCCCGGCCATACCGCGGACTCGGTATGCCTGTACGTGCGCGGTGACCACGCGGTGCTCACCGGTGACACCGTGCTCGGCCGCGGCACGACGGTCATCGCCCACGACGGCGACCTCGGTGACTACCTGGGCTCGCTCGAGCGGCTGCGGTCGCTTGCCGACTCCACCCCGTTGCGGGCGCTGCTGCCCGGCCACGGACCGCTGCTCAGCGATCCGCTGGCAGCCCTTGATTTTTATATAACTCATCGCGCGGAGCGACTCGCCGAGATCAAGGCCGCTCTGGCTGCCGGGGATCGCACCAGGTCGCAGATCGTGGCGAGGGTATACGCGGCAGTGGACCGCGTGCTGTGGCCGGCCGCCGAGCTTTCCGTGCTCGCCCAACTCGGCTACCTCGCCGACCGGGGCGAACTACCCGCCGGCATGAGCAAGACCGGCGACTAGGCAGGGGCTCACCTGGCTCACCTGGCTCGGCGGCGGAGGCGGTCGAGGTCGATCAGCAGGACTGATTTGGCCGAGAGCTGGATCCAGCCGCGCGCGGCGAAGTCGGCGAGCGCCTTGTTGACCGTTTCCCTTGACGCTCCGACCAGCTGCGCGAGTTCTTCCTGAGTCAGGTCGTGGCTGACTAGGACGCCGTCCGGCTGCTGTGTGCCGAACTTGTCGGAAAGCTCGAGCAGGGCCTTGGCGACCCGGCCAGGAACGTCGGTAAAGATCAGGTTCGTGTTCGCATCGGTGATGATGCGAAGCCGCTGCGCCAGTTCCCTGAGCAGCAGCAGGGCGATCGCCGGGCGATCGGCAAGGACCTGGCGCAGGTCATCGTGGGCAATGGCGGCGAGCCTGGCATCGGTCACCGCGCTGGCGTTGGACGTGCGGTAGGTCGGGTCGAACATCGCCAGTTCGCCGAACATGTCGCCTGGCCCCTGCACCCGCACCAGTACCTCGCGGCCATCGGTTGAGGTCCTGGTCAGCTTGACCTTGCCCTCGATGACGACGTACAGCTGATCATCGATGTCGCCTTCGTCGTAGAGCCGGTCACCGCGTCGCAGCGTGACGACATGCGTGTGCGGCGTAATCGAATTGCGGTCAACCGCGCTGAGTTCGCGCAGCAACGGCGTCGTGCTCAGCATCCGGGCGTCGTCGTCGGTGAACTCGGACCGTACCGGCGACTGACTCGCCGCACCTCGCGGGTGGCGGGGGTCGCGGGGCTCGGCTCCGTCAGGCCCGGTCACCCGGGCCTCCTCGCATCGGTCCTCGCACCGCGGGCGACCGGCTGACGACTAGCCACCACGGGAATCGTCTTGCCCAGCTTCGCTTTCGGCAAGCCGCTTCCGGCACGCCTCGATCTCGTCGTCGGCCGCTTCCTTGCCGACCCAGCGCGCGGCTTCCACTTCCTTGCCTGGCTCGAGCGCCTTGTAGACCTCGAAGAAATGCTGAATCTCGAGACGGTCAAATTCTGATACATCGGTAATGTCGCGCAGGTTGGCAATCCGGGGGTCGGTAGCCGGGACGCAGAGGATCTTGTCATCTCTGCCCTTTTCGTCCCGCATTCGGAACATGCCGATCGCTCGGCACTTGATCAGGCAGCCGGGGAAGGTTGGCTCGTCGAGCAAGACGAGAGCATCGAGCGGGTCGCCGTCCTCCGCGAGCGTCTGCTCCACGTAGCCGTAGTCGGCTGGATATCTCGTGGAAGTGAAGAGCATCCGGTCCAGCCTGATGCGTCCGGTCTTGTGATCCATCTCGTACTTATTGCGCTGGCCCTTGGGGATCTCGATGAGAACATCGAACTCCACGGTCCGCTCTCCCTACCCGGCAGCCGATTGCCGCGTTGCCTCAGCGTGTGCTTCAGATGTGATGTATACCCTCGGTGTCGGCCACCTGTCGAAGTAGCGGCGTGTAATCAACGGCCGGTAGCGCGAGCGCTCTGAACCCATCGCTTACAGACGGAGGACAGAAGTTGAACCGGCTGGCACGGCTGATGGCACTGACAGTGGCGCTGCTCTGCCTGTTCACGGTCGGTGCTGGCGCGGCCGTGGCGCATCTGCTCCCGGCCAGGCTCAAGCTGTTCGAGCTGCCCGAAGTCGCCGCTGCCCGCAGTCACGTGGCCAGTGACAGGGTCAGCGAGGTGGCCGGAGGCCACCGCGCGAAGGGCGGCGGGCCGCCGACCGCGAGCGGGGTGAGCGCGCGGCTGTCCGGGCTGCTCAACTCTGGTGAGCTGGGCCAGCGCGTGGGCGCGCTCGTGGTCAATTACTCGACGGGCCAGACCTTGTACTCGGTCGATGCCGGAACCGGCTTCACCCCCGCGTCCACGACCAAGGTCGCTACGGCGGTCGCGGCTATCGACACCTTCGGGCCTTCGGCCAGGTTCACTACGGCGGTCCGCCTCTCGCCGGCCGCCAGGCCAGCGATCGTGCTAGTAGGCGGCGGCGATCCGACGCTGTCGGCGGGGCGCTATCCGGCGGATAGCTACCCGCGGCCCGCCTCGCTCGCGGCGCTGGCCAGCCAGACGACAAGGACCCTGCAGGCCAAGGGGATCACCTCGGTACGCCTGACCTACGACAACACGCTGTTCGTCGGCCCGACGCCAGGCGGCCGGCTGGCCCGCTGCCGGGTCGGCCGGCAACTACATCTCCACCGGCAATGTGTCGCCGATCACCGGGCTCGAAGTGGACCAGGGCAGGCTTACCTCGGCGGGCATCCCGCAGGACGCCGACGATCCTTCGAATTTCCTGCCCCGGTCGATGGTGCCCGGCCATGACGCGGCCGTCGCGTTCGCGGGCTTCCTGCGCAAGGACGGCATTACCGTGCGGAACATCCCGGTGCAGGCCCGGGGTCGTCAGCGGGCCGCGCGGGCCAGGGTGATCGCCGTCGCGCGGTCCGTCACCGTGGCGCAGATGGTGCAGTGGATGCTCCAGGAGAGCAACAACGTCATCGCCGAGACGCTGGCGAGGCACGTGGCCATCGCCACCGGCAAGCCGGCGACGTTCAGCGGGGCCGCGCGGGCCGTGATGGCCGTGGACGCCAAGCTCGGCGCGGCCGGTATCCACCTGCATGACGGCAGCGGCCTGTCGCCGCTTGACCTGATCTCGCCGCGGGCACTGGTCAAGCTCGTCGAGATCGCCTCCGGCCACCGGCTTCCCGGTCTGCGGTCGGTCATTACCGGGATGCCGGTCGCCGATTTCTCGGGCACGCTGAGCCGCGGCAGTGATTTCGGGCCGTTCGGCCGGGCGGCTCTCGGGGTCGTGCGCGCGAAGACCGGCAACTTGTCCAGCGTCGCCACGATGGCCGGCATCGCCTACGCGGCCGACGGCGACGTGCTCATCTTCGCCTTCATGGGCAACGACATCGGCAAGAAACTGGCGCTGCGGCCCGAGTCAATGCTGAGCAAGCTGGCGACTGAGCTGGCTGGATGCGGCTGCCGCTGACGAGCCAGCGGCGGGCAACGTACGGTGTAGGGGTGAGCAGCTCGCAGATGATCGACTGGAACGTGGCCACCTCGACAGCGACACGCTGGGTGCGGCCTGGTCCGCAAGTCAGCCTCAGCGAGGCGCGCCGCGTGGTCGCGGAATTGCGCGCGCAGGCGGCGGCCGTGCACGACCCCGTACGCGAGGTGACCGGGCTGCCAGGTGATGACGACGGCGGCAAGGTGGCCGTCGTGGACCGGCCTGGCTGGATCAAGGCCAACATCAGCGGCTTCCAGGTGGTGCTCGACCCGCTGGTCGAGCACATGCAGGAGCTGGGCAGCGTGCCCGCGGCTGGGTCCGTGCTGACCTCGGTGGGCTCCCGGGTCACTGGCATGCAGGCCGGGCTGATCCTGTCCTACCTCGCCAGCCGGGTGCTCGGCCAGTACGAGCTATTCCTGCCGCCCGACCCGGCGGTACCAGCGCAAGACGCGCCGCCAGGCAGGCTGACGCTGGTCGCGCCGAACATCTTGATGGTCGAGCGCGAACTTGGCGTCGATCCGAGTGATTTCCGCCGCTGGGTATGCCTGCACGAGGAGACGCACCGCACCCAGTTCACGTCAGTGCCCTGGCTGCGCCCCTACGTGCAGCAGCAGATGACCGAATTCCTGCTCGCCTCCGACCTTGACCCGGCGTCCATACTCAACCGGCTGCGGGCTGCCGCTGACGCCGTATCGGGCGCGGTGCGCGGCGGCGATGGCGAGAGCCTGATCGAGGCCATGCAAAGCCCGCGCCAGCGCGAGATCCTCGACCGGCTGACTTCGGTGATGACGCTGGTCGAGGGCCACGGGGACTACGTCATGGACGCGGTCGGGCCTTCGGTAGTGCCGAGCGTGGAGCACATCAGGGCGAAGTTCAGCGCCCGCAGGTCGACCGCCGGCCGGGGCGAGCAGGCTATCCGCCGGATCCTCGGCATCGACCTGAAGATGCGGCAGTACCAGCAGGGTGCCGCCTTCGTGCGGACGATCGTCGATGCCGCCGGCATGACCGTGTTCAATCGCGTCTGGACCTCACCGGAGACGCTGCCCACCAAAGACGAGATCCTCAATCCGGCCACCTGGCTGGAGCGGGTCGACGGCTCCCAGGGCCGCGAGCTGGATCCAGGCGCGGTATGAGGTGCCGGCTTCAGGGCGCCCGCATCCGGCGGTAGCGGCGACCAGGCTCGCCGTCCGAAAGGCGCTCGCGGGCGCGGCACGGCGGGGACCTCAAGCCGGGCGGGCTGGTGCTCGCCGCGTGCTCTGGGGGTCCTGATTCGCTCGCGCTTGCCGCCGCCGCCGCCTTCGAAGCTCCGAAGCTGGGCTTGCGGGCGGGCGGCGTCACCGTTGATCACGGGCTGCAAGAGGGCTCGGCCGAGCAGGCGAGCCTGGTCGCCGGCACGTTGCGCGCACTTGGCCTCGATCCTGTTCAGCTGCTGCTTGCCGACGTCCGGGACCGCCGCTGCGGACCTGGGTACCCGGCCCGGAAGCGGCCGCCAGGCACGCGAGGTACGGGGCCTTCGAGCTGGCGGCGGCCGACTCGGGCGCGAGCGCGATCCTCCTCGGTCACACGATGGACGATCAGGCGGAAACCTTGCTGCTCGGGCTCGCCCGGGGCTCGGGCGCCAGGTCGATCGCGGGCATGGCGCCTAGCAGCGGCGGGTACCTGCGGCCGCTGCTCGGGCTCCGTCGCGCGGAGACCGTGGCCGCGTGCGGGGCGCTGGGCCTCCGGCCCTGGCACGACCCGGCCAACGCCGACGCCGCCTACCGCCGGGTCAGAGTCAGGACCCGCATCCTGCCGCTCATGGAGGAGCTGATCGGCCCTGGCGTCACCGAGTCGCTCGCCCGCACCGCCGATCAGCTCAGGGCCGACGCCGACGCGCTCGATGCCCTGGCGGCGCAGGCGGAGCGCCGGCTGACCTGCGACTGGCCGCCAGCAGGGCAGCCTGGCCCGAGGTCGGTCAGCGTGACCGGGGCCGCCGAACTGGCGGGCGCGATCAGGTCCAGGCTGCTCAAGCGCGCGGCTGTGCTGGCGGGCATCCCCGGCCGGATCGATCACCGCCGGTCACATCGCTGAGCTGGACGCGCTGATCACCGACTGGCACGGTCAGCAGTGGCTTGACCTGCCCGGTTACGTCAGGTGCGCGCGCAGGTATGGCAGGCTGCACTTCACAAGGCGGTCTGAGACGGGGGCTTAGATGGATGCCGGTGACGTAGGTACCGATCTGCGAAGCGTGCTGATCACGACCGAGCAGCTGCAGGCCAGGATCACGGAGCTCGCAGGCCAGATCGACACGGATTACGCCGGCCGCGAACTCCTGCTCATCGGCGTGCTCAAGGGCGCCGTGATGGTGATGGCCGACCTCGCCAGGGCAATGCACCTGCCGGTGAGCATGGACTGGATGGCTATCTCATCCTACGGTTCGGCGACGTCGTCGTCCGGCGTGGTGCGGATACTCAAGGATCTGGATACCGACATCAGCGGCAGGCACGTGCTCGTCGTCGAGGACATCGTGGACTCCGGCCTGACGCTGTCGTACCTGGTCAGCAACCTGCAGTCGCGGGACCCGGCGTCGGTGGCCGTGTGCGTCCTGCTGCGCAAGCACGCCGCTGCCCAGATGCGGGTCGACGTCGCGTACACGGGCTTCGAGATCGCCGACGAGTTCGTCATCGGATACGGCCTTGACTATGTCGAGCGCTACCGGAATCTCCCGTTCGTCGGCACGCTCGCTCGGGAACACATCGGAAGTTGAATCGCGTTCACTTGGGTAGAGGCGGAGCATAGGGCACGCGGCTTCCTGAAGTGCCGCCTACGTGTCGGTGCAAGCCGTCGCGGTGTACCTTCGATTTCTCGCGTCATCCGCGAGCGATGAGGGAATACCGCGCATGGGAAGCTCGGACGTACTGCGCTCCTGCCGGCAGGCGGCGGGACACGAGGCTCGGCAGGAGGTATCGGCCCGGTTCGGCCGGAGCCGTTAACCGATGGATCTGAAGCGTATTTTTCGCAGCTGGATGCTCGTCATCCTGCTGGTATTCGTGCTCCTCATCGTGGTGCTCAAGTTCACCGGATCGAGCCAATACCAGAAGGTAGACACCTCTCAGGTCGTCAAGCTGGTCGAGACCAACCAGGTGAAGACTGCCACGCTCACTGTCCCGACCCAGGTGATTCAGGTCACCACGTTCAAGGGCGGCCTGTTCGAGGCAGCCTGGGCCGGTAACCAGGTCAACCAGCTCACCTCCGCACTGCAGAAGCAGAGCGATGCTCCGCACAGCAAGGTGAGCTACATCGTGGACAACCCGCAGGGCAACTCGCTGCTCAGCGTGCTGCTCGGCTGGCTGCCGTTCATCGTGATCTTCCTGCTGTTCTTCGTCTTCATGAACCAGATGCAAGGCGGCGGCTCGCGGGTCATGAACTTCGGCAAGTCACGCGCCAAGCTCATCACCAAGGACACGCCCAAGACAACGTTCGCCGACGTCGCCGGGGCGGACGAGGCGATCGAGGAACTCGAGGAGATCAAGGAGTTCCTGCAGACGCCGGCGAAGTTCCAGGCCATCGGGGCGAAGATCCCGAAGGGCGTGCTGCTCTACGGCCCGCCCGGGACTGGTAAGACGCTGCTGGCCAGGGCGGTGGCCGGTGAGGCGGGAGTGCCCTTCTACTCCATCTCCGGCTCGGACTTCGTCGAGATGTTCGTCGGTGTCGGCGCCTCCCGCGTGCGTGACTTGTTCGAGCAGGCCAAGGCGAACGCGCCCGCCATCGTCTTCGTCGATGAGATCGACGCGGTCGGACGGCACCGCGGCGCCGGATTCGGCGGCGGCCACGACGAGCGCGAGCAGACGCTGAATCAGTTGCTCGTCGAGCTCGACGGCTTCGACACCAAGGGCGGCGTGATCGTGATCGCCGCCACCAACCGGCCGGACATCCTCGACCCGGCGCTGCTGCGGCCTGGCCGCTTCGACCGGCAGATTGTCGTCGCCCAGCCGGACCTGGCCGGGCGCAAGGGCATCTTGCGGGTGCACGCCAGGGGCAAGCCCTTCGACCCCGACGTCGAGCTTGACATCATCGCGCGGCGGACGCCTGGCTTCACCGGCGCCGACCTGGCGAACGTGATCAACGAGGGCGCGCTGCTGACGGCGCGCAACAACCAGACCCAGATTTCGATGACCCACCTTGAGGAGGCCATCGACAGGGTGACCGCCGGGCCGAAACGCAAGAGCGTGCTTCTCTCAGAGAAGGAGCGCAAGATCATCGCCTACCACGAGGGCGGTCACGCCCTGGTCGGGCACGCGATGCCGCATGCGGACCCGGTGCACAAGATCACCATCATCCCGCGCGGCCGGGCTCTCGGCTATACGGCGGCGGCGCCATCTGAGGACAAGTTCCTGGTCAGCCGGGCCGAGATGATGGACCAGCTCTCGATGCTCCTCGGCGGCCGGGCGGCGGAAGAGCTCGTCTTCCACGAGCCGACGACCGGCGCCGCCAACGACATCGAGAAGGCATCGTCGATCGCCAGGGGCATGGTCACCGAGTACGGCATGAGCGAGCGGCTCGGCGCCCGTAAGTTCGGCACCGGCGACGGCGAGCCATTCCTCGGCCGCGAGATGTCACACGCGCGCGACTACTCAGAGGAGATCGCCTCGGCGATCGACGACGAGGTCCGCCGCCTGATCGAGTCCGCCCACGACGAGGCCTGGACCGTTCTCGTCCAGTACCGTGACGTGCTCGACTCCCTGGTGCTGCAGCTGATGGAGCACGAGACGCTGGCGAGGAAGCAGGTGCTCGAGATCTTCGCGCCGGTCCAGAAGCGGCCGTCGCGCGGCTCGTACACCGGGTACGGCAAGCGGATGCCATCGGACCGGCCGCCGGTCCTGACGCCCAAGGAGCTGGCCCTGACCGCGGCGTCAGACGGCAAGGAACTGCCACGCGGCGGTAACGGCCAGTCGCCTGGCCTCGGCCAGGGCTACGGCGATCCGATGGCTAACGGGCCGATGACCTCGCCGTTCGGGCTCGACTCGCATCCCGTAGACCCGTTCGGCGCCGACCAGGGCGGCCAGGGGCGCGACGACGGGTCTTACGGCTCCCGGAGTTGAGCGAGCCGGTCGATCTCAGGCGAATAGAGGACGCCGTACTTGAGATCTTGCTGGCGATCGGCGAGGACCCGAACAGAGATGGCATCAAGGAGACCCCGCGCCGGGTGGCTCGCTCGTTCGCCGAGCAGTTCGCCGGGCTGAGCCAGTCACCCAGGGATGTCCTGACGACCGTTTTCGACGCTGATCATGACGAGATGGTGCTCGTTCGCGACATCGAGATGTTCTCGACGTGCGAGCACCATCTGACGCCGTTCTTCGGCCATGCGCACCTGGGGTATATCCCGAACGAAAAAGGGCAGATAACTGGCCTGTCGAAGCTCGCGCGGCTCGTGGACGTGTATGCCAAGCGCCCGCAAGTACAGGAGCGGATGACAAGCCAGATCGCCGACTCGCTGATGGAGGTGCTCGAGCCAAGAGGCGTTATCGTGGTTGTCGAGGCCGAGCACCTGTGCATGGCCATGCGCGGTGTGCGCAAGCCAGGCGCCAAGACCGTGACCTCAGCGGTCCGAGGCTGCTTCCGCAGTTCGGAAAGCACGCGAGCGGAGGCCATGAGCCTGCTGATGGCCCGCCGTTAGCAGGCTGGACGGCATTCGCCCGCGCGGCCGTCCTATTTATGACTACGCTTTGCCCCGTGAGCCGGGGCCGCACCTACGTGTCGGAGATGACGGACCTCATCGGGCAAGAACCGGCAGAGCCCAGATCCGGAGAAGAGCAGCGGCCAGGCAGGCCGGCTGCTCAGCCGCCATCAGCTGGCCCTGCCGCCGCCCCCGATGCAGGTCGCTTCGTCGACCGTCGTCAGCAACACCGCTGGGTGCCGCGCGTCGCCGGATGGGTCGCGGCCCTTGTCGGCCTTTCCTTTATCGCGCTCGGCGTCAATTCCGGCCTGTATCACCAGTTGCACCATGTCCACAGCAGGCTGCACCGGGTCGCCGCGACTACGCCGGGCGCGCTGACGCTGACGCTGACGCTGACCAGGACCGCGCTAGTCGTTATCGGCCTGCTGCTGCTGATGTTGTGCCACGGCCTGCTGCGCCGTAAATTCCGCTCCTGGCAAGCCGTGATGACACTGCTGATCCTGGCCGCCGGGCTGAACCTTGTCCGGGTGCGTCACCTGGCCACCGCCTTCGGCGTGACGGCGATGCTGACCGGCTTCGCCATCACTGGGGCCCTGGTCATACTCGGCTTCTACTACCGGCGTGAGTTCTACGCGCTGGGCGATCCTCGTACCAGGTGGCGGGCGCTCGGCGTATTCCTCTGGATACTCGGCGCTGACTTCGCGATCGGCCTTTCTTACTTCGCGGTGCGCGGCCTGACTATGCCCTACACCTTCCCCGAGCGGGTAGCGGCAGTGCTGTATGGCATGGTCGGCGCTAGCCCGCCAACTCCTGTCCACTTTGTTGAGGACATCCGCGGCGATTTCTTCCAGATCCTGATCGGCGCGCTCGGGTTCATCACGGTGATCATGACGGCGTACATGTTCCTGCGCCCGGCCGAGCCGCAGGGCAGGCTCGGCGCGAAGGACGCGGAGCGGATCAGGGCACTGCTGAACCGCTACGGCGAGAGCGACTCGCTCGGGTACTTCGCCCTTCGCAATGACAAGAGCGTGATCTGGTCCCCCACGGGCAAGTCCTGCATCTGCTACCGCGTGCTGTCCGGCGTCATGCTGGCGAGCGGCGATCCGCTCGGCGATCCTGAGGCCTGGCCCGGTGCCATCGGCCAGTTCCTCGATATGGCGGCGCGGCACGCGTGGGTGCCCGCCGTGGTCGGATGCAGTGAGCTTGGCGCGGAGGTCTGGTGCCGGACAGGGGACCTGACGGCGCTTGAGCTTGGTGACGAGGCCGTGGTGAACGTCGAGGAGTTCTCCCTGAATGGCCGGCCCATGCGCAATGTCAGGCAGATGGTGACCAGGGTCTGCCGGGCCGGTTACGTGGCGGAGGTCAGGCGGGTCGCCGATGTGCCGCCTGATGAGCTCGCCAGGTTCGTGCGGCAGGCCGATTCCTGGCGGGGCACGACGACCGAGCGCGGCTTCTCGATGGCTCTCAGCCGGATCGGCGGGCCGGGCGACGAGCGCTGCGTGATCGCCACCGCCACCCAGGACGGTGACCTCAAGGCACTGCTGCACTTCGTGCCGTGGGGCGTCGACGGGCTCTCACTCGACCTGATGCGCAGGGACAGGTCGGCGCAGCCCGGCCTGAATGACTTCATGATCACCGAGACCATCAAGGCCGCCTCTGACCTGGGCGTCAAGAGGATCTCACTCAACTTCGCCGCGTTCAGGGCGGCGCTCGCCCGCGGCGAGCGGATCGGCGCCGGGCCGATCACCCGTGCGTGGCGCCGGTTCCTTCTCTTCTTGTCGCGCTGGTTCCAGATCGAGTCGCTGTACAAGTTCAACGCGAAGTTCGCGCCCGTTTGGGTACCCAGATTCATGGTCTTCACCGGCCCGCGCGACGCGATCAGGGTCGGGCTCGCCGCCCTGGAAGCCGAGGCCTTCCTGGTCTGGCCGACTATCGAAGTCAGCAGGCTACGGCGGAAGGTGCGCGGCGCCGCGGCATCGCGCCGGGCCGGGCGGGCTCAGGCGACCGGCACCGAATAAACAAGCTCTCCCTGCGCGATGCCGCGGCCCGCCGGCTTGTAGAGTGCCGCCCATGGCCGGTCAAGCCGCACCTCCGCGTCCGCTTGGTCTGCCAGCGCGGGACAGGTGCCTGGTCATGGGAGTGGTGAACGTCACCCCGGACTCGTTTTCCGACGGCGGCCTGTGGTTCTCGGCCGACGACGCGATCACCCATGGCCTCGAACTTGCCGCGAGCGGCGCTGACATCGTCGATGTCGGAGGCGAGTCGACCAGGCCCGGTGCGGCCCGGATCGCCGAAGACGAGGAACTGCGCCGGGTCGGTCCGGTGATTGCCGAACTGGTGCGGGCCGGGGTACCGGTGAGCATCGACACGACGCGGGCGACGGTGGCCGAGTTCGCGCTCGGCCTCGGTGCCGCGCTGGTCAATGATGTCAGCGGGGGGCTTGCCGACCCGGCGATGGCCACCCTGATCGCCAGCTCGCAGGTGCCGTACGTGGTGATGCACTGGCGCGGGCACAGCGCTGGCATGCAGAGCCGGGCGGTCTACGCGGACGTCGTCAGCGAGGTAGCCGCCGAGCTCGCCGGCAGGATCTTCGCGCTGACCGAAGCAGGCGTCGATCCTGATCGCCTGATCGTCGATCCAGGTCTCGGCTTCGCCAAGCTGCCTGTGCACAACTGGGCACTCCTGGCCAGGCTGGCCGAGATTTCCGCATTGGCCTGTCCGGGCACCCCTTTCCCCGTTTTGGTAGGAGCGTCGCGTAAGGGCTTTATCGGCCGGTTTCTGGGGACTGGAGCCGGTACGCCGCGGCCATTTGAGCAGTGTGACGACGCGACCGTCGCGCTGACCGCGCTGGCGGCCATGACCGGTGCCTGGTGCGTCCGGGTGCACTCGGTGCCAGCCAACCTCGACGCGGTCAAGGTGGCCGCACGATGGCAACAGGAGCTAATCACATGAGCCAGCTTGACCGGATCAGCCTCATCGGGCTGCGTGCCCACGGGCGGCACGGGGTGCTGCGCCGCGAGCGCGAGAATGGTCAGGAGTTCATCATCGACGCCTGCTTGTACCTGAACACGCGTCCGGCCGCCGCCGCCGATGACCTGTCGCTGACCGTCGATTACGGCGTGCTCGCCGACCGGATCGCCGAGGTCGTCGCGGGCGATCCCGTCGACCTGATCGAGACGCTCGCCGAACGGCTGGTCGCGGTATGCCTGGACGACGAGCGGGTCAGCGAGGTAGAGGTCACCGTGCACAAGCCGAGCGCGCCGGTACGCGCTGCACTCGACGATGTGACAGTGACCCTTCGCCGGAGCCGGAGGTGACCAGCGGTGCTTCCTCCCCGCCAGCCCCCGGCTCCCGTGGCCCCAGGCAGATCGTCCTGGCGCTCGGCAGCAATCTCGGTGACCGGCTCGGCAACTTGCAGGCGGGCATCGACCACCTTGCCTCGGCCAGCGCGGCACTGCGCTGCACCGCCGTGTCGCCGGTCTACAGCACCGTGCCGGTCGGCGGACCGCCGCAGCCGGACTACCTGAACGCGGTCGTGCTCGCCGAGAGCGACCTGCCCGCGAGGTCAGTACTCGACCTGTGCCATTCCGCGGAACAAGCGCTCGGCCGCGTCCGCGAAGAACGCTGGGGACCGCGTACCCTTGACGTCGACGTGATCGCCTGCGACGACGAGGTGAGCCGCGATCCTGAGCTGACGTTGCCGCATCCACGCGCGCACGTGCGGGCATTCGTGCTCGCGCCGTGGCTCGACGTGGACAGCCACGCTCAGCTCGTGGGCATCGGATCGGTCGCCGGGCTGCTGGCGCGGGCCGACCTGACCGGTGTCACCAGGCTCGCTGGCGATGCCCTCCATGTCGTTCGAGCCAGGGAGTGACGCACTTACATGCAGCCGACCAAGGCGTGGTCGCTCGTCGCGGCAGCGATCCTCAGCGCGGCCGTGGCCTGGATAGTCGCGCTGATTACCTTCGCGAACCTGCCGCCGCTGCCTTGGACGGCCGTGCCCGCCCTGGCGCTGCTTGCCTTGGGCGAACTGCTGCTCGCACGCAACTTGCGGATGCGGCTGCGAGGCCGGCCGGGCATCAAGCCCGTCGATCCGATGTCGGTGCCCAGGGTCGTGGCGCTGGCGAAGGCCAGTTCGATGGCCGCGTCGGTGTTCGGCGGGCTCGCGGCCGGCTTCTGCATCTACACGCTCGCCTCCCTTGGCAAGCCCGTGCCCAGGCACGACGCGCTCGTATCGGCGTTCACCGCTGCCGCCGCGCTGGCCCTGGTCGCCGCCGCCCTGTACCTGGAGCGCTGCTGCCGCACGCCTGAGCTTCCCGAAGACGATGACGACGACGAGCTGCCGTATCCCGACGGCCATCACGGGACTGGACGCTAGATGCGAGACAACGACGTGCCTGGGCCAGGCGCCGGGCGATCCCGGGCTGCCGCACCCGGCTCAGCTCGCGGTCGGCGTGATCGGGGCCGGGCGGGCGGGCACCGCGATGGCGGTCGCGCTGGCAGCCGCCGGTCACCGGGTTGTCGCGGCGTCCGGGGTGTCTGCTGAGTCCTTGCGCAGGATCGCTCTCAGCTTGCCCGGCGTGCCCGTGGTCCAGCCCGAGCAGGTCGTCGAGCACGCTGACCTTGTGCTGCTGACCGTGCCCGATGACGCGCTGTCCGGCCTCGTAGCTGGCCTTGCGGCGACAGAAGTGCCGCTCGCCGGCAGGCTGATGGCGCACGCGAGCGGCAGGCACGGGCTGGCCGTCCTCGAGCCCGTAGTGGCCAGGGGTGCCCTGCCGCTCGCGCTGCACCCGGCGATGACCTTCACCGGCAAGCCGGAGGACGCGGCCAAGATGGCTGGTATCTCGTTCGGCGTGACGGCGCCGGACGCGCTGCGCGCGGTAGCCGAGGTGCTGGTCATGGAGATGGGCGGCGAGCCGGTATTCATCGCCGATGACAAACGCGGCCTCTACCACGCCGCGCTGGCCAGTTCCGCGAATCACCTGGTGACGCTGGTAGCGGCGGCGACCGACATGCTGGCCGAGGCCGGGGTCGCCAAGCCGGCGGCCGTGCTGAGCCCCTTGCTGTACGCCGCGCTCGACAACGCGCTCGCCGTCGGCGGCGCGGCGCTCACCGGCCCGGTCGCCCGGGGTGACGCGGAAACCGTTGCCGTGCATGTCGAGGCGATCAAGGCGGCGGCCCCCGAGGCACTCGGCGCCTACCTGGCGCTGGCCAGGCTGACCGCCGACCGGGCGCTCGCCGCTCGCACCCTGTCCGCTGACGACGCGCAGCGCCTGCTCGGCGTGCTGTCCGGGCCCGCGGCATGATCCCCATGGTGGCAAGGTCCAGGGCCGGGATCGCCGCTGCCCGGCTGACGTTGCCCGCGCCGGTCGTGCTCGTGCCGACCATGGGCGCACTGCACGAGGGACACCGGGCCTTGCTCAGGCGCGGTCGGCAGATTTCCGGGCGGAAAGGATCGCTCGTGGTGTCTGTCTTCGTGAACCCGCTCCAGTTCGGGCCGGACGCCGACCTGGACTCCTATCCCCGTGATCTGGCCGCCGACCTTGAGGTGTGCGCGCAGGAGGGCGTGGCGCTGATCTTCGCTCCGCTGACCTCCCAGCTGTACCCGGCCAAGCAGGTGATCATGGTCGATCCCGGGCCGGTCGGCCGCGAGCTTGAAGGGGCTTTCCGTCCCGGTTTCTTTGACGGTGTCCTGACTGTGGTACTTAAGATCGTCAATCTCGTCCGGCCTGATGCGTGCGTCTTCGGCGAGAAGGACGCTCAGCAGCTCTATCTCGTGCGGCGGATGGTGGCGGAGTTGAACCTGAATATCGACATCGTGGCTGTCCCGACGATGCGCGAGCCGGACGGGCTCGCAGCTTCGAGCAGGAACGGCTACCTGTCCGCCGGTGACCGGGTCACGGCCCGGTCGCTGAGCCGGGCGCTGCTGGCCGGCTGCAGCCGTGGCCGATCAGGGCCGCGGCGCCGTGCTGGCAGCGGCGAACTCGGTGCTCGATACCGCCGGGCGGGCCGACCCGCCGCTGGCCGTCGACTACCTGGAGCTGGTCGATCCGGCGACGTTCGCGCCAGCCGGACCGGGTCACTTCGGACCGGCGGTGCTGCTCGTGGCTGGCACGGTCGGAAAGACCAGGCTGATTGACAACACGCCGCTGACGCTATGCGGTGCCCCATGACCGGATGGGCACCGTGATCGCCGGGCGGCTGCTCGCGCCGCCGCCTGGCTGGGTCAGGCGGGCCGACATCGTCATCGTCGGATCAGGCGTCGCTGGCGTCACCGCCGCGCTCAGCGCGCACGCGGCGCTGCCTGACCGCAACATCCTGCTGGTGACCAAGTCCCTGCTCGACGACGGGTCGACGAGGTGGGCGCAGGGCGGCATCGCGGCCGCGCTCGGCCCGGGCGACTCGCCGCAGCAGCACCTCGCCGACACGCTGACCGCCGGGGCCGGGATCTGTGACATCGAGGCCGTGCGAGCGCTCGTCACCGACGGACCCGACGCGGTCAGGCGGCTGATCGCGCTCGGGGCGCGGTTCGATGCCGAGCCAGGAGGCCCGCTCGCTCTCACCAGGGAAGGCGGTCACCTGCGGAGCCGGATCGCCCACGCCGGCGGGGACGCCACAGGCGCGGAAATCTCCCGTGCCTTGCTCGCCGCGCTCGCCGAGGCCAGCGCCGGTCCCGACGGGGTCGGCCTGGACGTCATCGATCACGCTATGTCTCTCGACCTGCTGCTGACCTCCGATGGCCGGGCCGCCGGCCTGACCTTGCACGTCATCGGCGAGGGTCGCCGTGACGGGATCGGCGCCGTGTACGCCCCGGCCGTGGTGCTCGCGACCGGCGGCATCGGCCAGATCTACTCGGCGACCACTAACCCGCACGTGTCCACCGGGGACGGCGTCGCGCTCGCCTTGCGGGCCGGCGCGCAGGTCGCTGACCTGGAGTTCGTCCAGTTCCATCCCACAGCGGCATGGCTCGGCCCGAACGCGACTGGCCGCCAGCCGCTGATTTCCGAGGCCGTCCGCGGCGAGGGGGCGTACCTGATCGACGCGGCCGGCAACCGGTTCATGACCGGCCGGCATCCGCTCGCTGACCTGGCCCCGCGCGACGTCGTCGCCAAGGCGATCATGAACGTGATGATGGCCACTGGCACCGACCACGTGTTCCTCGATGGCCGGCATCTGGGCGAGGCCACCTGGGAGCACCGGTTCCCCACGATCCGGGCTAACTGCCTCAGCCACGGCATCGACCCGGTCACCGAACCCATCCCGGTCGTCCCGGCCGCGCACTACGCTAGCGGCGGCGTCAAGACCGACCTGCGCGGCCGCAGCACCATCCCGGGCCTCTACGCTTGCGGCGAGACCGCCTGCACTGGCGTCCACGGCGCCAACCGGCTCGCCTCCAACTCCCTTCTCGAAGGCCTGGTCTTCGCCGAGCACATCGCGGCGGACCTGGCCTCGCATTTCCCATCGGCGGCCGACCCGGCGCCTGACGGCCGTGTGCCTGGTCTGCTTGATCCGGGCGCGATCGAGGAGATCGAGCGGCTGATGACGGATCGGGCTGGGGTGCTGCGCTCTGGGCCTGGGCTGGCCTCGGCTGCCTCGGACCTGCGGAAGATCGGCGAGCAGCAGTCTGACCGGCCCGAGCTCGCTGCTTGGGAGGCTACTAATCTGCACTTGCTGGCTTCTGCGCTGGTGCTGGCCGCTTCGGTGCGGACCGAAACAAGGGGGAGCCATTGGCGGGAGGACTTTCCTTCCTCGTCCGATTCGTGGCTCGGGCACTTGGTGGTGACGTTCGACCTGGCTCGGGGTGATGGGCGAACGGGCACGCAATCGGAGCCCGTGCTGAACGCACTGGCTCCAATTGATGCCCGTCCGCCTAGCAGTGTCGGCGATGGTCTGACTGTCAGGTACCTTGCTGACCCGCGGCCGCAGCGGGGGGTGGCGTGAAAGAGATTCCCGTGGGGGTGGTGGCAGAGCTCGAGTTGCTTGGGCTTGATCCGGCTCAGGTAGCGCGAGTTGTCCGGACGGCGCTGGCTGAAGACCTCTCTACCGGCGCCGACGTGACCACCTCAGCCACCATCCCAGTGCAGCTGACGGGCACAGCTGATCTGGTAGCCAGGTCAGCGGGTGTTGTCTCTGGTCTTGTGGTGGCTGAGGCTGTCTTCAGAGTTATCGGCGGGGGCGACGGCTCTGCCGAAAGCGTTCAGCTATCGGCGGAGTCGATCGCCCCCGCCGCCCCATCCCTGCAAGGTCTTGACCTTGATGTCCAAGTCACGCATCGAGTCAGTGACGGTGACCGGGTTAGCCCCGACCAGGTCCTCATGACCGTCCAAGGCAGCCTACGGACGATTCTGACGGGGGAACGGACGGCGTTGAATCTCTTGACTCATATGTCGGGGATCGCCAGTCTGACTCGATTGTGGTGCGATGCGCTGGCTGGGACGCATGCCCGGGTGCGGGACACCCGGAAGACCTTGCCCGGGTTGCGGATGCTCGAGAAGTATGCGGTGCGGTGCGGAGGCGGGGTCAACCATCGAATGTCGCTCGGGGATGCCGCGCTGATCAAGGACAATCATGTGGCTGCGGCTGGGTCGGTGGCCGCGGCCTACCGGGCGGTGAAGGAACTCGCGCCCGAGGTGGTTGTTGAGGTGGAGTGTGACTCCCTTGCGCAGGTGGCCGAAGCGGTCGGGGCTGGGGCTGACCTGATCTTGCTCGACAACTTCTCGCTTGACGAACTGCGGGAAGCGGTGACGCTTGTCGGTGGGCGGGTGCTGCTCGAGGCGAGCGGAGGGCTGCGGCTCGAGGCAGCGGCCGACGTGGCGGCGACCGGAGTTGACTACCTGGCGGTGGGGGGCCTCACGCATTCCGCGCCAGCCCTGGATATCGGACTTGACCTGGTGAGTGCGGAGTAGGAACTCGATGCTGCTCGCGATTGATGTAGGCAACACCAATACCGTTCTCTGCGTGTTCGACGGGGAGAAGGTGGTCGAGCACTGGCGTACGGCGACCGATCCCGTGCGGACGGCGGACGAACTCGCGGTCACGTTGCGCGGGCTGCTCTCGCAGAGCGCGCTGATCGCGGAGAAGGGGCTGGACGGCATCGTCGTCTGCTCGACTGTGCCGTCGGTGCTGCACGAGATGAGGGAGATGCTCGGGCGGTACCACAAAGACATCACGACGCTCATCGTGGAGCCCGGTGTCAAAACCGGGGTCTCGGTCAGGATGGACAACCCCAAGGAGGTGGGCACCGACCGGATCATGAATGCCGTGGCCGCCGTGCACCTCTATGGCGGCCCGGCGGTTGTGGTGGACTTCGGGACCTCGACGAACTTCGACGCCGTGAGCGCCAGGGGAGAATTCGTCGGCGGCGCGCTCGCTCCTGGCATCGAGATCTCAGTGGACGCGCTGTCCAGGCGAGCGGCTCAGCTGCTGAAGGTTGAGCTGACCAGGCCAGGGCGGGTAATCGGCAAGAACACTGTCGAGGCGCTGCAATCAGGGATCATCTTCGGCTTCGCGGGCCAGATCGAGGGCATCGCCCGCCGGATGGCGGCCGAACTTTCACCTGAGGACCCCGGCCGGGTCACGCTCATCGCCACCGGCGGCCTAGCACCCCTGGTCATTGATGAGGTGCCGAACATTAACACGTACGAGCCGTGGCTCACCCTGATCGGCCTGCGCCTGGTATACGAGCGCAACCTGGCCGCCTGAGCCAGCCGGCGCTGCCCGAGCCGCCCGGGCGTGATCCCTAGGCGATTCTGACGGCTCCTACGTAGGCGCTCCAGAAGACCGGCTGGACCTGGACCGGCTGACCGAAGGTCGGAGCGTCGAGCATCATGCCGTTGCCGACGTAGATTCCCACGTGCCCGATGTCGGCGAAGAAGAAGACTAGGTCGCCTGGCTCCAGTTGAGAGCGCGAGATGTGCTCGCCCTCGTTCCACTGGTCGCCAGTGAAGTGCTCAAGGCTGATGCCGATCTGCGCGTAGGCCCACATCACCAGACCCGAGCAGTCGAAGGCGTTCGGTCCCGCCGCGCCCCACACGTACGGGTCGCCAACCTTGGTCAGTGCCTTGCGCAGGGCCTGGACGCCGATGGAGTCACCTTCAAGGTGCACCGGGTAGTGCCCGGTCTGCTGGTAGACCTCGAGCGCCTTCTTGTACAGGGCGCTGTTGAGGATATTTTCCTTGGCCTGGATCTTGACGACCTTGGCGCGCATGGCATCAGACAGCTTCGTGGCCTGGCGTGACTCCTGCTCCGCCAGCAGGCTCGCCCGCTCGGCGGCCCTGTTGGCGGCGGTCACAAGGCTCAGCTTGGTGCCGTTCTCCTGCTGAAGCTCGGTCAGGATGTTGGCCCGGTTCAGCATCGCCTGCGGGTTACTGGTCTCCAGAAGCTGGATCTCCGGGCTGATGCCGCCGGCCATGTACCCTGCGGCGGCGATCCCAGCGACGGACGTCTGATACAGGGCGAGCAGCCGCTTGTCCCGGCTCTCAGATAGGTGCGCGACCCGCAGCTGTGCTTTGGCGGCGGTGAGCTGGATCTTCAGCGCGTCGTACTGCTGGCCGAGGTTGTCGATCTCATTCGAGATCTTGTTGGCCCGGGCGAGAAGCACCTTCAAGCTCGGGTCGCTGGACGCGGTGGCGCCAGCCGACGAACTAGGTAGTGCCAGGCCAACCGCAGCCGCGATGGTCATAGCGGTCGCGAGGCGTCCGGCGGCGGCGGCAGGTCCAAGCTTGCGACCTGGCCCGACCCGGCGTCTGGAGAGCCTACCGTGCGGTGAGCGCCGCAAGTTCGCGCTCCTTTCCTTGGCAAGCTCCGCCCTCGCGGGCGGTCGCCAACGGGAACGAGGTGACAGGGCAGGACATTAACCGACGGAACAACCTTCTGTACTGCCTATAGGAAAACTTTCTATGCAACGCCCGAGATCGGCCTTGATTTCGCCGGTTCCCGGTTGCATACCTCGCCTGCTCCATGGTGCTCCGCCGCCTTGTCCAGTCTTGTATTGACTGCATCTGTGCAGGTCAGAAGGCGTGTCGGAACTCTCTGTTGATGCTTGTGATCATACCGTGATGCACTGCGGCCGAGGCTGTTGAACGCTCAACGCAATGAGTGACGGTCCGGTGACCGACGGTGCGGTTCAATGGGCTAACCGGGCCAGACGGCCAATGCCGTGTATCCGCGCGACACAAGATGATTACGAGCCTGGAGTTTTCCTTGTCCGATCTAGGTGGCCAACGACTGCGCGCCGAGGTCGCTCCGGACGCAATTCAACGTTCGGTCAGGCCGTAAAGCGCGCCGAGCATAGGGAGGTTATTGTTCGGTACCGCGATACGACACGGGTAGTGTCGTATTGCTATCTCCCTGAACGCGCGAAGCCCTCACTGCACTGATTGTAGTCTGCGCCACACTTGAGTCCAGAAGTCCTAGCTTCGCCCGCTCCTGCCGACCAAGCCGCGAAGTGCGCGCTGCCGTTTCCGCCGTGCCGGAGCTAGTGCACTGCCCGCGCGCCCTGCCAGCGGGTCCGCTATGAACTGGCGAATGCACGGCTGTGGCCTCCTGAGGCCGATCGGGCGTCGGTCTTTCGCTGCGCCAGCCTGCCGCGGGCGGTCCTGATCCGGGCATTCAGTGCAGGTTCTACACATTAGACCGCGACGTTGCCCAGGGAAATAGAAGCAGGCCAGCTGGGAGCCCAGGCGGCGTGCTGACGTAGGCTGGCTGGCAGGAGGCCGCAGGTCCTGCGTGAGCCCGCGATGCGAGGTCAATCGGCAATGGCCCGGGCGCGATGCGCGTCCTAGGGGCCGTGAGCACGTCGCGGAAATGCTCTGACCTGGTACGGAGTAGGCCAGGTCGGAGCTGGCCGGATCGGGACCCCGCGCGCGTCAACCCCAGACGAGACCGCGACACCGATGGAGACGAGTGGAGTGCTAACTGATCTGGCCGCTTTGACGCCGCCCTTTTTGGTGTGCGCGGCCTTCTTGATCGCGGTAGGGGCTTTCCTGCGGCATGAGATGCGCGCCGCGAAGAAGCAAGCTGATGAGCGCCCCGATGAACTTGATGAACCAAGCGCCACTGAGCACTTCGATGGCCGTGGTTCAGACGGTCCCGGCTGATGCGCGTCGATTACGGAGCGTAACCAAGCTCTTTCGTGCCGGTTGTTGCTCTCTACTTGGGTAACTGGGCCACGATTCCGCTGGATGTGAATTGTCAACAGCGGGGTTGTAGTATAGGTTAAGCTACTTAAATAGCCAGTGGTAAGAGAAAGGCTAACCGGCATGGCTCAGAAGACTGTCGTGACTGTCGTGTGCGACCTCCCGCACGAGGGAGAGATCGAAGGAACCGAGTCTGTTTCCTTCGGCTTTGACGGCAACGCATACGAGATCGATCTGTGTGAGACCCACAGCAAGGAACTCCGGGAGAAGGTCGGCGCATTCGCTGATCACGCTCGCCGGGTAACTGGCGGAGGCCGCCGTCGCAAGGCACGCACTGGTCCTGGTCGTGAGCGCAGCTCGGAGATCAGGGACTGGGCGCGGCAGCACGGTCACAAGGTGAGTGAGCGCGGTCGTATCCCGGCCACGATCATCGCCGAGTACGAGGCGGCTCACTAGCAGATCCTTGCCTTGGGGCGTGGCGCACCAAGGCCGACCCGCGCGATGGCGAACCCGGAACCTCCGGAACCCGCGTGGTGATTTGACCCGGGGGGGCCTACATCAGGTGGCCCCCCGCGCTGTTTTGATCCGGGGGACGCCCCCCGTGATCCGGGGGACGCCCCCCGGGTGCCTCGGCGGTGGTGCTAACCCGGGACGACGACGCCCCGGAATTCCGGCCCCCTGCGCGGCGGATGTGAACATCCCCCAGTTCGCGTGCTGCCAGGGACCAGGCTACAGCGCCGTGAAGCGGCTGACGGCATACCATAACGGTAGATTCCGGGTGTGCTGTCAGCCGCAAGCGTTCGCTCCGGGCGTACCAGGGAACACTGTTCCTTCGCCACAGGTTGGATGAGGGTGAACGCCCCGTTGGCGGGGAAGGCTCTACTGGAGCGCGGTGGATCGTTTGGGTAGGCGTCAGACCTTACGCAAGCGGCACATCGCGGCCAAGGCCTTGTCCGGCACGCGGGCTGGTGCGCGGAAGGGACGGTCCATGCGGTCGCCGTCCCCGCCGCTTTGGTGAGGGAGCGACGATAATGTTCGAGAGGTTTACTGACCGGGCGCGGCGGGTTGTGGTCCTGGCTCAAGAGGAAGCCAGGATGCTGAACCACAACTACATCGGCACTGAGCACATACTGCTCGGACTTATTCACGAGGGCGAGGGCGTAGCCGCCAAGGCGCTCGAGTCGCTTGGCATCAGCCTGGAGGCGGTGCGCCAGCAGGTTGAGGAGATCATCGGACAGGGCCAGCAGGCACCGTCTGGCCACATACCCTTCACGCCGCGCGCGAAGAAGGTTCTCGAGCTCTCGCTGCGCGAGGCGCTGCAGCTTGGCCACAACTACATCGGGACCGAGCACATCCTGCTCGGCTTGATCCGTGAGGGCGAGGGCGTTGCCGCCCAGGTGCTCGTCAGGCTTGGCGCCGATCTGAATAGGGTGCGCCAGCAGGTCATCCAGCTCCTGCACGGCTATCAGGGCAAGGAGCCTGCGGCGGCCGGCGCGTCGTCGGAGAGCACTCCGTCCACCTCGCTGGTGCTTGACCAGTTCGGCCGGAACCTGACGGCCGCCGCTCGCGAGGGCAAACTGGACCCGGTGATCGGCCGGGAGAAGGAAGTCGAGCGGGTCATGCAGGTCCTGTCCCGCCGCACCAAGAACAACCCGGTGCTGGTTGGCGAGCCCGGGGTCGGCAAGACGGCCGTGGTTGAGGGCCTCGCCCAGCGGATCGTCAAGGGCGAGGTGCCCGAGACGCTGAAGGACAAGCAGCTGTACACGCTTGACCTCGGCGCTCTGGTTGCCGGGTCGAGGTACCGGGGCGACTTCGAGGAGCGCCTGAAGAAGGTGCTCAAGGAGATCCGCACCCGCGGCGACATCATCTTGTTCATCGACGAGATCCATACCCTGGTCGGTGCCGGCGCGGCGGAGGGCGCGATTGATGCCGCGTCGATCCTGAAGCCGATGCTGGCTCGCGGGGAACTGCAGACCATCGGCGCTACCACGCTGGATGAGTACCGCAAGCACCTGGAGAAGGACGCCGCGCTCGAGCGCAGGTTCCAGCCCATCCAGGTCGCCGAGCCGACTATCTCGCACACCATCGAGATCTTGAAGGGCCTGCGCGACCGGTACGAGGCGCATCACCGTGTCACCATTACGGACGACGCGCTGGTGGCTGCGGCTCAGATGGCCGACCGGTACATCAGCGACAGGTTCCTGCCTGACAAGGCGATCGACCTGATCGACGAGGCAGGCTCGCGGATGCGGATCCGGAGGATGACCGCGCCGCCTGACCTGCGCGAGTTCGACGAGAAGATCGCGGATGTCCGCCGCGACAAGGAATCGGCTATCGACAGCCAGGACTTTGAGAAGGCTGCCGCGCTCAGGGACACCGAGAAGCAGCTGATCGAGCGCAAGGACGCCAGGGAGAAGGAGTGGAAGGCAGGCGACATGGACCTGCCTGCCGAGGTGAACGAGGACCTGATCGCCGAGGTGCTCGCCACCGCGACCGGCATCCCGGTCTTCAAGCTCACCGAGGCCGAGTCGGCCAGGCTGCTGCGGATGGAAGATGAGCTGCACAAGAGGGTCATCGGCCAGAATGACGCGATCAAGGCGCTGTCCCAGGCCATCCGCCGTACGAGGGCCGGCCTGAAGGACCCCAAGCGTCCCGGCGGGTCATTCATCTTCGCCGGGCCGTCAGGAGTCGGCAAGACCGAACTTTCCAAGACGCTCGCCGCCTTCCTGTTCGGTGATGAGGACTCGCTGATCCAGCTCGACATGAGCGAGTACATGGAGAAGCACACCGTGTCCCGGCTGTTCGGCTCGCCGCCCGGTTACGTGGGCTACGAAGAGGGCGGCCAGCTCACCGAGAAGGTGCGCCGCCGGCCGTTCTCCGTGGTGCTGTTCGACGAGATCGAGAAGGCACACCAGGACATCTTCAACTCGCTGCTCCAGATACTCGAAGATGGCCGCCTGACCGACGCCCAGGGCCGGGTGATTGACTTCAAGAACACCGTGATCATCATGACCACGAACCTCGGAACCAAGGACATCTCCAAGGGAGTCTCGGTCGGCTTCGCCTCGGCCGGCGAGTCAACGGGCTCCTACGAGCGGATGACCAACCGGGTGCAAGACGAGCTCAAGCAGCACTTCCGTCCGGAGTTCCTTAACCGCGTCGACGACACGATCGTCTTCCACCAGCTCACGCAGGACGAGATCTTCCAGATCGTCGACCTGATGATCGCCAAGGTGGAGGAGCGGCTGAAGGACCGTGACATGGGCATCGAGCTCAAGCCGGCTGCCAAGCAGTTGCTCGCGCAGCGCGGCTACGATCCGGTGCTCGGCGCCAGGCCGCTGCGCCGGACGATCCAGCGCGAGATCGAGGACAGTCTGTCCGAGAAGATCCTCTTCGGCGAGATCAAGGCTGGGCAGATCATCATGGTGGACTCGGAGGGCACTGGCAAGGAGGGCAAGTTCACCTTCAAGGGCGAGCCCAAGCCAGAGGAAGTGCCTGACGCGCCACCTGCGGATCTGGCTGAGGCGGCTGGGTCTACGCGGGGCGATGTTACTGACCGGCGAGCTGAGGGGTAATTGTTAGACCTGGCTTGAAGTAAGGCCGGGCGGGAACCCACCCGAGCCTGTGCTTGAATGCACTGGCTCGGGCGGGCGTCCCGCCCGGTTTGTTTTAAGAGTCTCCCCGTAGCCCGACTGTGCCGTCTGGGTGGCGGGTCGCCAGGCCCTCGCGGATCAACGCGTGCAGGGCTCGCCTCTGCTGAAGTTCATCTGGCCAGATGCCGTCGAAGGCTGACTGGGGCACCGGGGCAGTTGCGTTGCGCAGCACTGCTAGGAGGCGGCCTCTTAGTTCTCTTTCGCTGCCTTGGTAGGGCTTGGCTCGGCGTGGGGGTGGGGCTGGTGGGCTTCCGGTCGCGCGCCAGGTGCAGGATTGCGCTACTGGGCAGGCTGCGCAGTTGGGGTTGGCGGCGGTGCAGATTAGGGCGCCTAGTTCCATTAGGGCTACTGACCAGGTTGCCGCCCGGCGGTCCTGTTCGGGGGGGAGCAGAGATTCGGCTAGGGCCTGCTCTGGTTTTGTTAGTGATTGCGACGGGTACTGGCGGCCGGTGATGAGCCTCGCGAGGACGCGGCGGACGTTGGTGTCCAGGACTGCGTGGCGCTGGCCGTAGGCGAACGTAGCGATCGCGGCGGCGGTGTAGGAGCCGACGCCCGGGAGTTCGCGAAGGTGATGGATGTTCGCGGGTACTTGGCCGTCGTGTTTGGCTGTGATGACTCTGGCGGACTCGTGCAGGCGCACGGCGCGTCTCGGGTAGCCAAGGCGGTCCCATTGCCTGACCGCGTCCGCTGGGCTCGCGGCGGCGAGAGCTTCTGGAGTCGGCCAGCGGGCCAGCCACTTGACATAGGCGGGCAGCACTCTGGTCACCGGGGTCTGCTGCAGCATGAACTCACTGACCATCACTGACCAGGCACAAACGTCCGGCCGGCGCCAGGGCAGGTCTCTGCTGCTGACCGCGTACCAGTCAGTAATGGCGGGCTCCAGGTCTCTGGTCATGACGGGATCGATCCTGCCATGCCGACGCGGGAGCGACACCACAGACCGAAGGCGGGCAAGGCCTCTGCAACGCTTCTGCCTGCGGTAATGGCTCCGCCACGACCCGGCGAGGCGAGCTTCTCCTCGTGGGTTACGACTCCATACTTGGCCCCATGGGGGGGAACACATCGGACAGCCAGTACGAGGAGTGGGATCTGATCCCCGCTCCTATCCAGCCCGCTGCCGCCGGAAGGGCAGACGCGGCCACGTACTGGCGGCGCCGGTTCGCGGTACTGGTGATCGGGCTGCTCGCCCTTGGCCTGGCCGCGTGGGGCTTGTCGAGCGCGCTCGCGGTCCATTCGCAGGCGCCGGGACCTGCGGGGCAAGGTCAGGGAACCGGGGCCAGGCGGCCTGACCTGGTTCGTGCTGCCGAGCCGGACGTACGCCCGGCGCGGCCCGCGCACCAGTCACCAGGCAGGCACCTGAAGCGCTCTGGCACCGGAGGGCGAGCCAGCGGACACGGCACGATCCTGCCGACGTTCTGTGCCCGCAAATCGATCGTGATCAGCATCTTTACCGGTCAGACCCAGTTCAGCCGTCGCCAGTCGCCCGCCTTCGATCTCAATGTGGTGTCGACGCAGCCGACCGAGTGCTCGTTCAACCTCGGGTCGCGTCACCTTACGCTCCTGATCAAGGAGGGCCCGGCGAGGATCTGGAGTTCCGCTGACTGTGCCGGAGGCACGGCGGGCCTGATCGCTGCGCTCAAGCGCGGGATACCCACAGTGCTGGCGGTCACGTGGAACAGGCGGACCTCGGCTCCGGGTTGCTCAGGGCGCGTCCTGGCGGTCCCGCCAGGCGTCTACACCGCCTATGCGAGTGACGACGACCTTACCAGCGAGCCAGTCACCTTCCGGCTCAACTAATTTACTATTCGGGTTAGTTTCGGGCAATATGCTAGTGGTCGACAGTCAGCAGATCCGAATTGCGTAATCAGTCCCGTTGTCACTGCGACTTGATCTCGCACCAGGCGATACGGCCCTGGTGATCCCCGGTAATTCCCCACGCGCTCGTGATCGCCGCGACGATGGCGAGACCGCGGCCGCACTGGGTTGCGTCTTCCGGGTGAGTCGCGGCGTTTTCCGCACGGCGCTGGCTCGTCCACGGACCGCCTTGATCCAAAACTTCGACGCGGACGAAATCCGGTTCGATTGACAAGCGGACCGTGAGCATGCCCCCGGGAAGACCGGAATCGCTGTGAACGATCGCGTTCGCGGCCAGCTCGGAACAGGCGAGCAGCACCTCATCGGCCGCCCCGAACCCGTCGATGAGCCTGATAAGCCACTGGCGCGCGACGCTTACCTGGCAAAGCTGGCCTGGGAAGGTCCGCCTGGCTAGCAGTCGCTGCCGGGTCATGACCAGCGTGGCCGGATCGTGATCGGTACCTGTGCGTCTCATGGCGTAGACGCTCCCAAATAGCAGTGGCATGGATACGAGTCCATGCGACTCCGCCGCCGTCTCACCTTCCAGGTCCTTCTTGGTAGCCGGGTATCAACCTTTCGCTTAACACTTTGGCGCAGGCGAGTTAGGTTGGTAAGACAACAGCGCAGTACGGCCACGATGTAGCGGCATCTCGCGCGCCGTAGATTTGACCGCGAATTTGTAGAGTCACCGTGGAGAGGGAAGACAGATGGCAGCACTTGAGTCGAACCCGCCTAAAGGTACTCCGCGGGCTGTATTCGGTGCAATGCTGCGGCATTATCGAGTCCGCGCTGGTCTCACTCAAGATCGGATAGGCGCGCTTGCTCATGTCTCGGGCAAGCTGATCAGTGCCTACGAAAATGGCTGGCGAGTCCCGACCCGGCCGACCACCGCTGAGATCGACGCCGTAGCTGAGCTAGGCACCCACGGCGCACTGACCGAGTTGTGGGATCAGTTCGAAGAGGGCATGAGCTACCAGGCCTACCCAGACTGGTTCCAAGATTGGAAAGACATAGAGGCCACAGCGAGCCGATTGCGATGGTTCGAGCCAAATGTCGTCCCTGGACTATTGCAGACCGAGGACTACGCTCGTGCCGTATTCCGGACTAGGTTCGGGATCACCGACGACGAGGTCGAGTCGCGAGTGGCCGCACGGCTCAAGCGGCAGGAGATCCTGGCCCGGGATCGGCCGCCGACGGTTTGGGTGATCCTGGATGAATGGGTGCTCAGGCGCCCCGTGGGCGGCCAAAGTGTCATGCTTGAACAGGTAAGTCACCTGATCGAGATGGCCCAGCGACCGCGTGTGGTCTTGCAGGTAATTCCTGCAAGTGCAGGCGCACATGAAGGACTCTACGGGGGCGGATTCGCCTTGGCGGACTTTGCTGACTCACCCAGCATCGGCTATCAGGAAGGTCCTGTACGCGGGCAACCAGTCAGAGATGTCAAAGACGTGTCAACATTGGACCTCACCTGGGATACGCTAACGGGCGAGGCGCTACCAAGGAAAGCCTCACTTGCCCAACTAGAGGAAGCAGCAAAGGCATGGACCTCACGAATGTGAGGTGGCGAAAGGCCAGCTTCAGCGGCAACAACGGCGATTGCGTCGAGGTTGGCGTGTGGCACAAGGCTAGTTACAGCGGTAGCAACGGCGGCGGTTGCGTCGAGGTCTCCGCTACTCATGACACAGTCAGCGTGCCGCACAAGGCCGACGAAGATCTGCTGTACCTGTTGCGTGACTCCAAGGACCCAAGTGGTCCGAAGCTCGCCTTCACCACCGCGGAATGGGACGCGTTCATCGCGGGTGTAAAGGACGGGGAGTTCGACCCGGTCTGATTGATGCCCGCTCCAGCCGGCGCCCGACACATGTGTCCAGCGACTGGTTGGAGCGGGCAGCCGGGCAAGCGCCAGGACTAGCTAGGGGAGCACGCCCAGGCCTGCCGCGATCGCGCTAGCGACGTCGGCTACTTGCCTGACCTCGATCGGTGAGTCAGCGGGGATGGCGTCGGTGCCCACAGGCACGACTGCCCGCCGGAATCCCATCCGGCTAGCTTCGGCGAGCCTGCGGCCTATGCCTGCGACACTGCGGATCTCACCTGCTAGCCCGACCTCGCCGAACGCGACCACGTCGGATGCGAGGCACAGGTCGGTCCTCGCCCCGGCGAGCGCGAGCACGACCGCGAGGTCGACCGCGGGCTCCGTGAGTTTCACGCCGCCGACAGTGGCAGCGTAGATATCGCAGCGGCCGAGGCTGAGCCCGGCGCGGCGCTGGAGCACTGCGACGGCCATGCCCACCCGCGCATAGTCGAGGCCCGAGGTAATCCGGCGCGGTGGCTCACCGCCTTCGACGGGGCAGACGAGGGTCTGCACCTCGGCGACGAGCGGCCGGCGGCCCTCGAGCGTCACGGTCACGCAAGTACCTGACACAGGCTTATGCTGCCGGGACAAGAACAGGCCGCTCGGATCAGGCAGGCCGATCAAGCCAAACTCGCCAAGCTCGAAGCATCCGAGCTCATCGGTCGGGCCGAACCTATTTTTCAGCGCCCTGATCATCCTGAGCCGGCCTCGGCTGTCACCTTCGAAGTGCAATACGACATCTACCAGGTGCTCGAGCGAGCGCGGCCCGGCGATGGAGCCGTCCTTCGTCACGTGACCGACAAGCACCGTGGTCAGAGTGCGCTGCTTCGCCAGGCTGACCAGCGCCGAGGTGATCTCGCGCACCTGGGTGACCCCGCCGGGTACGCCGTCGATCCCCGCCGCCGAGATCGTCTGCACGGAGTCGACGATCAGCAAGGCCGGCCTGACCGCGTCAACGTGCGCGAGCAGCGCGGCAAGGTCAGTCTCCGCGGCCAGGAAGAGGTTGTCGGTGATCGCGCCGATCCGGTCGGCGCGCTGGCGTACCTGCGCGGCGGACTCCTCGCCGGTGACGTAGAGCACCGGCGCACGCTCGGCGGCCAGGGCGCCGGCTTCGAGCAGGAGCGTCGACTTGCCGACCCCGGGCTCGCCGGCGAGCAGCGCCACCGAGCCAGGGACAAGGCCGCCGCCAAGCACCCGGTCGAGCTCGTCCATGCCGGTTGGCCTGGCCGCGGCGGCCGAGGCGTCCACGCGAGAGATCGGGACGGCGGGCTCGCCCAGCTTGACCGACGGCAATCCCCTGAGCAGGGCACGGCCAGAGCGAGCCGGAGCCACTGCGGCTCCGCTTTCCGTAAGTGTCCCCCAGGCCTGGCATTCCGCGCATCGACCTGCCCATTTCGCGCTCTGCCAGCCACACTCCGAGCACTGGAACAGAGCGCCCGAGAAACTCTTCGCCATGGCCGGCACGCTAGCGCCGGGTGCCGACAGTCAGGCCCGCCAAGCGCATAAGCTGACACCTGGTACGGCGTAGCGCCTGAGGAGCTGCGCTGGCGGTCGGTGCGTCCGCCAGGTCGCATCCGGTTTGACGACGGGCCAGCATAAGCCAGGCGGCCGCCCAGTCTGCCGCTGACAAGGTGGGGCAGCGAGGAATGACACGCAACAACAACACCGACTCCGGACCAGGCAAACCTGGCGCCGGCAGGCCGCACGAGATACCAGTAGTGCTGTCTACGGCCTCGGTGTTCCCTGAGCGCACCGCCGACGCGTTCGAACTGGCGGCCAGGCTTGGCTACGACGGCATCGAGGTGATGGTGACCTCCGACCCGGTGAGCCAGGACGCTGGCGTGCTCAGCCGCCTGTCGGAGTACTACGACATTCCCGTCATGTCGGTACATTCGCCATGTTTGCTGATAACCCAGCGCGTCTGGGGCAGGGAACCGTGGACCAAGCTGGCCAAGTCGGCCGATGCGGCACGCAAGCTCGGGGCCAAGGTCGTCGTCGTGCATCCGCCGTTCCGGTGGCAGCGCGACTACGTCAGGGACTTCGAGTCCGGGATGGCGAAGCTCGAAGCCCAGACCGGGATGACGTTCGCCGTGGAGAACATCTACCCGCTGCGCCCAGGCGGCGCCGAGGTCGCGGCCTACGCGCCGCACTGGAACCCGGTCGAGCTCGAGGTCAGCCAGACCACCCTCGACCTCTCGCACACGGCCGTATCCGACTCCGACGCGATCGAGATGGCCAAGCAACTCGGGGAGCGGCTGGCTCACGTTCATCTCACCGACGGGACCAGGCCGGGGCTGCCGGACGAGCACCTCGTGCCCGGACGAGGAAGCCAGCCGTGCGCCGAGTTGCTCGAGCTACTGCCCGGTCTTGGCTATGCGGGCATGGTGGTCGTCGAGATCAGCACCAGGCGCGCGCAGTCTGACCTGGACCGGTACGCCGACCTGGCGGAATCGCTGGAGTTCGCGCGTGCTCACCTGCGCCCAGTCGCCAAGGTCAGCTAAGTCGCAATTTTTCAGACCTCGATAATCAGTGTGACCGGGCCGTCGTTGACCAGCGATACCGCCATGTGCGCACCGAACGCGCCGGTTTGCACCTGCGCGCCCAGCGAGCGCAGTGCGTCGGCGAAGGCGGTGACCAGCGGCTCGGCCACCTCGCGCGGCGCCGCCGCCTGCCAGCTTGGCCGCCGGCCCTTGGCGGTCTGCGCGTAGAGGGTGAACTGGCTCACTACGAGCAACGGCGCCCCCGTGTCGGCGCAGGATTTCTCGCCGTCGAGGACCCGCAGGTAATAGATCTTGCCGGCGAGGGCAGTTGCCTGCCGATCGGTGTCGTCGTGGGTGACGCCGACAAGTACGACCAGGCCAGGGGCAGTGAGCTCGCCAACCACGGCACCGGCTACCGTTACGCTCGCCTCACTAGCTCGTTGAACGACAGCTCGCACGGGAAGGCATTCTCCCATGGCCAGCAATGCGACGATGATCACGGTCGCGCCTACCGGGGCGGAACTTGAGAAGTCAGAGGTACCTGCGCTGCCAGTCACGCTCGAAGAGCTGGTGACGACGGCCAAGGAGTGCAGGGAAGCGGGCGCGGCAATGATCCATGTGCACATCAGGGACGCCGGCGCGCGGCCGACGCTGGACCTCGGGCGCCTCACCGAGACCGTGCAGGCCCTGCGGGAAGCGACCGACCTGATTGTGCAGCTCTCCACTGGCGGCGCGGTGACCGACCCGTACGAGCGCCGGCTCGCCGTGCTCGACGCGGCGCCCGACGGCTGCTCGCTGACGTGCGGCACGGTGAACTTCGGCGACGACGTGTTCATGAATCCATGGCCATTCATGTGCGAGCTGTATGCCAGGACCCAGGAACTGGGCGTAGTGCCGGAGTTCGAACTGTTTGACCTGGGGCACGTAGCCGCGCTGCACAGGCTGCTTGACAAGTACGGTGCGCCGTTCGGGGGGCAGGTGCACTGCGACCTGGTGATGGGGGTTCCTGGCGGCATGGCCGGTGACGCGGCCACGCTGGTGCAGGCGGTTGCCGCGCTGCCTTCTGGCGCGACGTGGTCGGCGACAGGGATCGGGCGGACCGCCCTTCCGGTGATGCTCGCTGCCCTTGCCGCCGGCGGGAACTTGCGGGTTGGGCTGGAGGACACGGTCACGTTCGCGCGCGGCCGGGCGGTGGCGAGCAATGCCGAGCTTGTCTCGCGGGCGGCCCAGGCCGCTGACCTGGCCCAGCGCCCGGCGATGTCGCCCGATAACGCCAGGGCCATGCTCGGCGTTCCGGCTCGGACCGGCTCGGGCCGGCCATGACCAGCAGTAGCGGGCCGGCGGCCAGTCCCGTGCTCGCCGAGGTGACCAGGTCTGGTTTCACGGAGTCCTGGCACCGCGGCTCGCTGGTGCTCCTTGACGCCGATGCCTCGGTGCTGCTTGGGCTGGGCGGCATCGATGTGCCGGTGTTTCCCCGCTCGTCGAACAAGCCGATGCAGGCAACCGCGATGCTCGAATGCGGTCTTGACCTGTCCGACGACCGGCTGCTCGCGCTGGCGGCGGCGAGTCACTCGGGCGAGAAGTTCCACGTCGATGGCGCGAGGGAGATCTTGCGCGGCGCTGGCCTCGACGAGTCTGACCTGCAGTGTCCGCCGGACTGGCCGCTTGACGAAGCGTCCAGGATCGAGCTGATCCGGCTCGGGGGCGAGCAGGACCGCATCCACATGAACTGCTCGGGCAAGCACGCGGCGATGCTCGCCACCTGCGTGGCTTCGGGCTGGCCGGCGGGCGGTTACCGCGATCCGGAGCACCCGCTGCAGGTGCGGATCAAGGCGACGATCGAGTCGCTGGCCGGTGAGCCGGTTACCGCGATCGGCGTGGATGGCTGCGGCGCGCCGCTGATGGCGCTGTCGCTGCGCGGACTGGCCACGGCGTTCGCGGCGGTGGTGCGCTCTCCGGCCGGCTCGCCCGGGCGGCGGGTGGCCGACGCCATGCGCTCCTATCCCGAGTGGATGTCGGGCACGCGCAGGTACGAGGCCACGCTGATGCGGGCGGTGCCGGGGATGCTGATGAAGCCGGGGGCCGATGGAGTGTGCGCGTTCGCGCTGGCCGACGGCCGCTCAGGCGCGGTGAAGGTGGACGACGGCGCCCAGCGGGCGGTAGCGCCAGTGGTAGCCGCGCTGCTGCGTGAGCTGATCCGGGCCGGGTTCGGCGGCGGCGGCGGCCTCGATGCCGCCGAGCCCGATGTCGCCGTGCTCGACGAACTGGCCAGCGCGAGCGTCTTTGGCGGCGGCCAGCCAGTCGGTCTAATCCGCCCAGTTCTGCCGATATTGTAGCGACCTTGATCATGGAACATCGCCCAGGTCAGGACAGGCTTGTTCCGTGATCACGCCCTGATTCATGATCACGGAACATCGCCCGCCCGTGCGAGGCTGTCGGATGACTCGTTGAACTGGCGCGGCGACGCGGCAGGCCTGGCCTGCCGGGACAGCATCAGGTCGGGCCACGTTGTTGTTGCGGCCGTCCGGCAACAGCAACGGGGCCCTCCCTGACGATGTCGGGACGACAACAGGCAGGGCCGCGTTGCTCACGCCTGCGCGGCCCGCGACAGCAACGGGGAGGGCCGCGTTGCTCACGCCGTACCGGCACGCCGGGCCCGGTAAGGATTCCCGCTTGACGCAATCAAGGAAGAAGCCACCCCGATAGCCTCCAGGGCAGGCGCAGGCTTCCCGATCATGATCGAAAGCCGCTTGGCCTAAGTTGATCTTGGATTTGAGGTGGCGTGCTGGTGGCTGGCCGGGGTGCGGGCTGGCGGGTAGTCGGCGCTGGTGCCGGGGTTGCGGGCGGGGTCGCGGTGCCTGGCGTGGCGACTGGTGCGGGGGTGTGGCCGCATGGGTGCGGGTATTGGTCTGTAAATTGCCTCCGGGTGGGGGCGGCATTTACACCCCGGCACCAGCGGCGGTCACGCCGACACAGCGGTTGATGTTCCGGATCGGGTGTCGATTCGCGTATCCATGTTGCCGGGCCTTGGGCAGCGCTGCGGCGGGCGCCTGCCCGGGCAGTTCACCCGGCCCGGAACACTCAGGTCAGCGCATGATCAAGACAAGCTAAGCGGCATGGGTGCGGCTCTTTCGGGGTGAGGCTGCTCTCGCAGGAGGGTTTTCGGGTTCGTGCAGGAGGGTTTTCGCATCTAGGAGAGTTGACCGGACTATACGACGACAATCCTCCTTTATGCGACAAGGCTCCTTCAGGAACCCGGAAACCCTCCCCGGTAAGGACGAGAACCCTCCCGGACACGCCCGGACACGGCAACTCTCCTCCCGGAGCACGACAACCCCCCCCGGACACGGCGCCACCCAGCTGGCTCACCCCGAAAGAGCCGCGCCCAAGCGGCATTGCTTCATGATTACTACGAAAGCTGCCTCGCCTCAGTGGCGGGCACTCCGTCTCAGCGACTGCCCGTCGCCTCCGCAGCTGACCTAACCCGAGGCGGAGTTGTGCTTGCAAGGGTATTTGCAATTGCAAGCATTAATGGATAAGACTGAGTTCATGAGTCCGGTCAACGTCAGCAGCATAGGTTCGTACATCCGCGAGCAGCGTGAGCAGGCCAAGATCTCAATCCGCCAGCTTGCCCAGGCAGCCGGGGTGTCCAACCCGTACCTCAGCCAGGTCGAGCGAGGTCTGCGGCGGCCTAGCGCAGACATCCTGCAGCAGATCGCCAAAGGACTGCGGATCTCGGCTGAGGCGCTTTACGTACAGGCCGGAATACTCGATGATAAACCGGGCGAAACGTCTGTGACCGATGCGATCATGACCGATACGGAAATCACGGAGCGGCAAAAGCAGATGCTGATGGACATCTACGAGTCGTTCCGCAAGGAGGTCAGAGCCGACGCCGAGGCGCGTGAGGCGGCCGAAGCCGCTGAAGCCGAGGCTGAGGGTCCAGAGGCCGAGGGTTCAGAAGCCGAGGCCGTTTCGAGCGAGGCTGAGTACCTTGAGGCCGAGGAACTGGAAGCCGCAGTAGCCGAGGCCGAGGCGCGTGAGGCCGAGGATCGAGCCGGGAGCGACGCCAGGGCAGCCACGGGCGGCAGCGACGCCCGGGCAGCCACTGGCGAGGAGGAAACGCACGCGATCGCGCACGCCAAGGCTGAGGCTACCGCCGATGCCGAGCCGGCGGTCAAGGCCGATCCGGAGCTCGAGGCCGAGGCCGAAGCCGTCGCCGAGGCCGAAGTAGGCGCGTGGACCGACCTTGACCCCGGCCTCGGCTCGTCCGCCGGTCACGCCGCCGACAGCCCCGGCGCCGATCACGCCGGCGCCGATCACGCCGGCGCGGCGGATTCGCGCGGTCGGCCGTCGGCGCGAGGCTAGTCACCACGAGCAGATAGGTTGGTCTTGTGTCCGCACTACAGCCGCTTGAGTGGTTCTTCTGGGCGCTGGGCGTAGCCGCGCTGATCTGCGAGGTCTGGGCGTTCGCTGACGCTATGCGCCGCCCTACCCCGTCGTTTCCCGCCGCCAGCCGGCAGACCAAGCCGTTGTGGCTCATCATTCTCGGCGTCAGCGCCGCGATCGGGCTGTACAGCGCCACCTACGGATCGAGATCGGGGATCGGCATCATCGTCGGCATCCTGCCGGTCGCCGCCTTCATCGCCGCTGCCATCTACCTGACCGACGTCAGGCCCAGGGTGCGCGATATCGGGCGCGGCGGCGGTTCTTCGCACCATGGCCCCTACGGACCCTGGTAGTCCTAAGGCCCTGGCTACAAAGACCCTGGCAACATGTCCTCTACAGACCTGGTAGCAGCTGATGACTGAGGCAAACTGGCGCACCCAGCGCCTGGAGCTCGATGACCAGACCCTCCGCCGCTGGGACGCGACCGTCCTAGCGGTGACCGAGGAAGGTATCGTGCTCGACAGGTCGGCGTTCTATCCTGGCGGCGGCGGGCAGCCACCTGATCATGGCGTGCTGCTCTGGGGCGGGGTCCAGACCCGGATCGTCGGCGTGCATAAGGGCGATGACCTCTACCTGATCCCGGCCGAGAGCGATCCGATGCCGCAGATCGGCACGGCCGTGAGCGGCGCGGTCGAGGACGAGCGCCGCACCACTCTGATGCGCACCCACTCCGGCCTGCACGTACTGTGCGGCGTGGTCTTCCGCGACTTCGGCTCGCTCGTCACCGGCGGCAATATGGAGCCCGGCGTCGCCCGCATGGACTTCGACCTGCCCGAGTTGCCCGAGGGATTCAAGGCGGCGGTGCAGGACGCCTGCAATGCCGAGATCGCCGTCGGCCGCGCGATCGAGGTCAGGACGCTGCCCCGCGACGACGCCTTCGCGATCCCCGACATCATCCGCACCGCCACGAACCTGGTACCGCCGGAGGTCAAGGAAGTCAGGATTGTCGACATCGTGGGCCTGGACCAGCAAGCTGACGGCGGCACGCACGTCGCGACGACCGCGCAGATCGGGCGCATTGAGGTCGTCAAGGTCGAGAACAAGGGCAAGGGATTCCGCCGGCTCCGCATCCGCGTAGCCGACTAGCGCCCTACAGCGGCAGCAGGAGCGCGGCAGCCGGCGCAGCCGCGATCAATGCCGCGAGCAAGCCAATCCCGATCACGATCGGAACGGGTAGCGCCGGGAGCGGTCGAAGCAATCTGGTGACTCGCACGGCCAGTTCGCCATCCATCGCCGTACCGGTGGCCGCGAGCGCGCCGACCGGCGCATGGCCGCCGCCTGATGCCCCGACCCGCAGCAGCGCGGTCGCTAGCTCCCTGGCAGGCCGGCGCTTCCTGGCGCCGTCATCGGCCAGCATCTCGACGAGCAGCGCCACCTCGGCGTTGGCGGCGCGGGCCGTCTCTGACCAGCGGAACGCGCGCAGCAGCGCGGTGAACGGCAGCAGCACCAGATCGTGCCTTGCCCGCAGGTGAGCGCGCTCGTGCGCGAGCACGGCCGCGAGCTCGTCCTTATCGAGCAGGTTGAGCGCGCCCGCGCTGATCACGATCGCTGAGCGCAGGCCCGGCACGCAGTAGGCGGCAGCGGCGGGATGATCGACGACGAGCGCGCCGGGGACCTTGGGGTCGTCATGGGCGAGTAGCCCTAGCAGCGTGCGCTGCCGGTGCCTCGCCCTGACCACGGCGGCGATCGCCGCTACCAGAATCCAGCAGAGCAGCGTGAGCAGCGCGACGCTTGCCGCGAGCGAGATCAGGCGAAGCGCGGTGAGCAGGCCCCACTGGCCTACAGCAGCGCCACCCAGCAGGAGCCGCATAGCTCGCTCCGCGGCGGTCGCCGCGACGCCAGAGACCTGGCCGCCCGGGTGCGATCCGAAGAACCCGCCCGCCGGGCCTAGGCCGCTGTGCCGCAGACGCTGCCCGCCGTCAGGACCCGCGATCGCGGTCGCTCGCAATGCTGCGCGTGACAGCCGTCCGCCGCTCAGCCCCGAGGCGCCGAATCCGGCGAGCGCGCCGATTGCCGCGAGACCCCAGCCAAGCCCGAGCGCCTGCCACAGCGCGATCGCGGCGACGGGACAGCGGCGCGGCCACTGCGCGCTGGCCAGCAGCTGAGCTGCTAGCACGCACGCGACGGCGAACGCGCCGAGCAAGATGACGGTGGCTGGCACGGCTGTCAGCTCCGGTCGGCACCGCTGAGCGTCTCGAGTGCTGCCTTGAGCGCTGCCGCCTCGGCACCAGAGACGCTCCTGGCGAACCTGGTAAGAGCGGCCTGCCGGTCGCCCGTCTGGTCGAGCGCGGTCAGCATCAGCTCCGCGACATACGCCTCACGGCTCTCGGCAGGCCGGTACAGCCAAGCCCGCCCGGCGCGCTGGCGACGGACGAAGCCCTTCTTCGCCAGCCGGTCAAGCACGGTCATCACCGTCGTGTGAGCGAGGTCACGGTCGGTGAGGCAGCTACCGACCTGCCGCACAGTCATCGGGTCCCCCGATTCCCAGAGAACCTCCATGATGGCACGCTCAAGTTCTCCCAGCCGGTTCATGCCTTCACAATAAGCGACAATAAATCGAAAGCCGAGGCCGGCATCCCTCCCGCAAGGCTGGTCGGCTTAGCCAAGCGGGACGGTTCGCGCTACGTTGCAAATATGGACGTGCCACGGGTCGCGGTCAGCGTTGATCTGGTGATCCTGACAGTACGATCCAGTCAGCTCTCCGTCCTTGTCTGGCGCAGGGACGCCGAGCCGCATCTGGGTAGCTGGGCACTGCCTGGCGGATTCATCCGGCTCGAGGAGGATCTGCCCGGCACCGCCGCTCGCGTGCTCGCCGAGCGAGCCGGACTGCCTGACGCCCCCGTCCACCTTGAGCAACTGCAGACGTACGGCTATCCGGATCGCGACCCGCGCCAGCGCGTGGTGGCGGTCGCTTACCTGGGCCTGGCTCCTGACCTCCCGGCTCCCGAGCAGCCCAAGATGAGCTGGCAGCCAGTCAGCTGCCTGGACGCGCTCGCTTTCGACCACCTGAGGATCTTGCAGGACGGGGTGGAGCGGGCCAGGGCCAAGCTTGAGTACGCCCCGCTCGGCGCCGCGTTCTGCCGGGACGAGTTCACCGTCGCCGAACTGCGCAAGGTCTACGAGATCGTCTGGGGTACGCCGCTCGACCCGCGCAACTTCCACCGCAAGGTGACCGGAGCCGAGGGTTTCCTCGTGGAAACCGGCTCGGCCAGCTCATCGGGCGGCAGGCCAGCCCAGCTCTACCGGCGCGGAGATGCTGAGGTGCTGCACCCCCCGATGCTCAGGCCGCGCCCTCCGGTACCGTCCGGCGACGGCCTAGACGTGGCGAGCCCGGCCGGCGCGGCCGCGCGCGGGGGCATCTGGCCTGCTGCGCCGCCCGCGGCGTATATTTCCGTGACCGGGCCGGACGCGGCGCCAGCCAGGCACTCCCCGGCCGCCCAGTGACGCGGACCTCATCCACCAGACCCTTCGAGCCCTGGAGGACAACGATGTCCAGGCCGACGCCATCCACGCCCCGATTCCGCCCGGTTCTCGACCAGTTCGCTCCCTACAAGCCGGGCAAGCCCCCTACCGAGGCCGACGGGCGCAGCTACAAGCTCTCCTCCAACGAGTCCCCGTTCGGTCCGCTGCCCTCCGTGCTCAAGGTCATCGCCGAGGCCGCCGCCGACGTGCACAGGTATCCCGACAACGGCGCTACCGAGCTCACCGAGGTCATCGCGGCGCGCTATGACGTCCCGGCCGCGCACGTCGCGGTTGGCTGCGGCTCGGTCGGCGTTGTGCAGCAACTACTCGAAGCCGTCGTCGACCCTGGTGCCGAGGTGCTCTACGCGTGGCGATCGTTCGAGGCCTACCCGTACCTTTCTGACCTGGCAGGCGCGGTGTCGGTCACGGTTCCGCTGCGGGACGAGACGCACGACCTCGATGCGATGGCGGCCGCCATCACGCCGGCAACCAGGCTGATCTTTATCTGCACGCCCAACAACCCGACGGGCACGGCGGTGCGCACCGACGAGCTGACGGGCTTCCTCGATCAGGTGCCTGGCGACTGCCTGGTCGTCCTCGACGAGGCGTACGTGCAGTACGTGCGCGATCCAGCGGTGCCCGACGGCGTCGCGGCCTACCGGGACCGGCCGAACGTCGCCGTGCTGCGCACCTTCTCCAAGGCTTACGGGCTTGCCGGGCTCCGGGTCGGCTACCTGATCGGCCATGAAGCGGTGGCGGCGGCCGCGCGCAAGACCATGCTCACCTTCTCGGTGAACGCGCTCGCCCAGGCCGCCGCCGTCGCCTCGCTCGCCGCCGAAGACGAACTGCTTGACCGGGTCCAGCTGGTCGTCGGGGAGCGTGACCGGGTGCGCGCCGAGCTGCTCGCCCTGGGCTGGCCCGTCGCGCCAACCGAAGCCAACTTCGTGTGGCTGCGGCTCGGTGATCAGACGCAGGGCTTCGCGGCGGCCTGCAGTAGCGCGGGGATAGCCGTCAGGCCCTTCGGCACTGAGGGCGTCAGGGTCTCGATTGGCGATCAGGCAGCCAACGACGCCTTTCTCGAGGTGGCGAGCGAGTGCCGCGGCAAGCTGAGGACGGCCAGCTGATGAAGGTCTATGTCATTCACGAAAACCCCGACTGGTATCCGCCGATCGCGGCGGCTTTTGACGCGCTCGGCGTCCCGCACGAGCAATGGCAGCTCGGCGAGGACCTGATCGACCTGGACGCGACGCCGCCCGCGGGAGTGTTCTGGTCGAGGATGAGCGCCTCGTCGCACACCAGGGGTCACCCCTACGCGAAGGACCAGACCAGGGGCGTGCTGAGCTGGCTCGAGCGGCATGGCCGCCGGGTAGTCAACGGCCGCGCCGTCATCGAGCTCGAGATGAGCAAGGTCGAGCAGCACGTGGCGCTGCGGGCGGCCGGATTCGATGTGCCCCGCACCATCGCCGTCGCCGGCACGCGGCAGCTGTCAGCGGCCGCCCGGCGGCTGCCCGCGCCGTTCATCACCAAGCACAACCAGGGCGGCAAGGGCCTGGGCGTCCGCCTGTTCGCCAGCTACGAGGAGTTCGACGCTTACATCGCCTCGCCCGAGTTCGAGGCGCCGGTCGACGGCATCTTGCTGCTGCAGGAGTACCTGCGCGCGGCGCAGCCGCGCATCACCAGGGCCGAGATCGTGGGCGGCGAATTCATCTACGCCATCACGGCTGACACCGCCGCGGGCGGATTCGAGCTCTGCCCGGCCGACGCCTGCGCGATCGGCTCGGGTCCGCAGGAAGCACAACCACCACCCAGCCTGTTCGCGCTGAGAGAGCGATTCGATCACCCGATCATCGGCAGGTACGTGGACTTCACCAGGCGGCACGGCATTGAGATCTGCGGCCTTGAGTTCATCGAGACCGCGGACGGCCGGCTTGTCACCTACGACCTCAACACCAACACGAATTACAACCCAGGGATCGAGGAAGCCGCTCCCCGCTCAGCACAGCGCGCGGTAGCGGCCTTCCTCGGCGGTCTGCTCGATGGCGAGATTGAAAGGGCGGCATAGCGCGATGCGGTTCGGATACTGGATGCCGATATTCGGGGGCTGGCTGCGGAACGTCCGCGACGAGGAGATGAGCATCGCCTGGCCCTACATCAGGGATCTGGCGATCGAGAGCGAGCAGCACGGCTTCGAGCTGTCCCTGATCGCGGAGCTCAACTTGAACGACATCAAGGGCCACCGGGCGCCGTCGCTCGACTGCTGGGCGCTCGCGCCGGCCGTCGCGGCAGTGACGGCCAACCTCGAGCTGATGCTCGCGGTCCGGCCCAACTACCACTCGCCCGCCCTCACGGCCAAGGCGCTGTCCACGCTCGATGTGATCGCGCCAGGGCGGATCTCGCTCAACGTGGTCTCGTCGTGGTGGAAGGACGAGGCCAATCAGTATGGCGCGCCGTTCGACGTGCACGACGCCAGGTACGCCAGGACGTCGGAGTGGCTCGACATCGTGTCCAGGCTGCTGCGCGAGGACACCGTGACCCACACGGGCGCGCTGTACCAGATCGACGGGGCGATCCTGGAGCCGAAGCCGAGCGCACCGCCGTTCGTGTACATGGGCGGCGAGTCACCCAGGGCCAAGGAGATCATCTCGGCCCAGTCCGACGCCTACGTGATGCACGGCGACGCTCCCGAGGTGATCGCGGCGAAAGTCGCCGAGCTGTCCGGGCTGAGGTCGGCGGCAGGGAAGCCGCCGCTGCGCTTCGGCGTCTCCGGCTACGTGATCTGCCGCGACACCGAGGCGGAGGCGCAAGCCGAGCTCGACCGGATACTCAACGTCAGATCATCAGAAGAGGCCTACGCCTCCTACCGCGACTTCATCGAGGGCAGCCAGCTAGAGTCACAGGTCTCGATCGAGGAGTACAGCGTCTCCAACAGGGGGCTGCGCAGCGGCCTCATCGGCACCCCCGACCAGCTCATCGAGCGCATCCGCGCCTACGAGAGCGCGGGCGTCGACCTGCTCCTGCTCCAGTTCTCCCCGCAGCGCGAGGAAATGGCCAGATTCGGCAAGGACGTCATCGCCCGCTACAGGGCGACGGCCAGCTAGCCGGAGCGAGAGTAAGCCACCGCCCGCCGCCCCCCTGCCGGGCTTAAATCTCTTCCTCGATGATGTCCGCGCCGAGCGCGGTCAGGCGGGCCGCCACCGAGGAGTGGCCGCGGTTGATGTAGTAGCCGGGCGAGACCACGGTCTCGCCCTCGGCTGCTAGCCCGGCGAGCACGAGCGCCATGCCGGTGCGCAGGTCATGGGCTGTGACGTCGGCGCCGTGCAGCGGCGTCGGCGCGTGTACCACGGCCACGTCGGAGATGTCGATCTTGGCGCCCATCTTGTTGAGCTCGGCGGCCATCATGTACCGGCCGTCGAAGATCGTCTCCCTGATATAGCTGGTGCCGTCGGCGAGGCAGGACAGCGCCATGATCGGCGACTGGAGGTCAGTCGCGAAGCCGGGGAACGGGCTGGTGATCACGTTGATCGGCCTCAGCGGGTTCTCCCTGCGCACTTGCACGATCGCGCCCTGCGTGGCGAATTCGACGCCCATCTGCTCGAGCTTCCAGCGCACGACGCCGAGGTGATCGAGCGACGCGCCGACCAGGCTGAGCTCACCTCCGGTGATCGCGGCAGCCATGGCGAAGACGGCGGCATCGATCCGGTCGGGCATCACCGTGTGCTCGACCGCGGTCAGTTCCTTGACCCCTTCGACGGTGATGAAGCCAGTGCCGCCGCCGCTGATCCGCGCGCCCATCTTGGTCAGGAAAGCGATGACATCCTGCACCTCGGGCTCTTGGGCCGTGTTGTCGATCACGGTCGTGCCAGGCGCCATCGAGGCGGCCATGATGAGGTTCTCGGTGCCCGTGTGCGATGGCGTGTCCAGGTACAGGTGCGCGCCGCGCATGCCGTCGGCCTTGACGCGGATCTGGTTGTTCTCGCCCTCGTCAACGGTGGCGCCGAGCCTCACGAAGCCCCGGTAATGGAAGTCGAGATTGCGGCTGCCGAGATTGCAGCCTCCGACTTCCTCGAGCACTGCCTCGCCGAACCGGTGCAGCAGCGCCGGCACGAAGAGCACTGATCCGCGGAACTGCCTGGTGATCTCGGCAGGCAGGACCGGGCTGGTCAGCTCGGAGGCGTCGACCACCAGCGTGCGTTCCACCTCGTGGAACTTGACCACTGCCCCGACGGCCTGGGCAAGCTCCACCGCGCGGCGCACGTCCTCGATCACGGGGACGTTGCGCAGTACCGTGCGGCCCTTCTCAGCCAGCAGCGATGCGGCAATCATCTTGAGCGCCGAGTTCTTGGCACCCTGGACGAAGACCGTTCCTTGCAGGGAGTTGCCGCCCTTGACGTGGTAGCGGGTCTGGTGACCGCTGCTCATAATGCTGGAGCTCCTGTCCCTGGGGGGTGGGACATCATTATCCCGGCTTGCCTGGAGTGCGCTGGCCGGCTCTGGCGTTGTCGGAGCCAGATCGGATGTCTGGGTTCGGTCGATCTCGCGCGTAGCCAAGTATTCCACTGCTCGTTGACCCCCAGGGACTAAGACGGCGCCGATACATAACGTAGCCGGTCGTGCTCTTCATGTAACCAGCGGACTGTTTTGCGCTCACGGGCCCGAACTAGCTGTGATTGTCCCAGTTCAGGGTCGTGGTCACCGTGGCCTGCTGGCAAGCCATGACGTATGGTTCCCTCACTTGGCGCTGCCATGACTGGGATACCGCAGCGTTGCCAGCCCGGGACCGGACCTTGAATGCCCGGAACCGGCTCGCTAAATCCTGGTGGCCAGCCGGGCAGCCATCCGTTCCTTACGCTGATTTTGTCGCCGCTGAGGGATTGGCCGGGTCAAGCTTGGCCAGCCGATCAAAGACGACACCGAGCCTTGCCACGTAACGCTCTGGGCTAAACACCTGGTCAAGCCGCTTCTCGTCGAGTCGCTGGCCGCGCTGGCCCGCGCTTGCCCGCAAGGTCTCGCGGAAGGGCGTGCCCGCCTGCCAGGTGGCCATCGCCGCCTCCTGCACGAGCGCGTAGGCGTCTTCCCTGGACATCCCCGCGTCGACGAGGGCAAGCAGCACCGCGCCCGAATAGACCAGCCCGCCAGTGGACTCCAGATTGGCGCGCATCCTGGCCGGGTCGACGACCAGGCCATCGACCAGCCCGGTGGTCTGCGCGAGCAGGAAGTCCGTGGCGATCGCCGCGTCGGGCAGCGCGACGCGCTCGGTCGAGCTGTGCGAGATATCGCGCTCGTGCCACAGCGGTATGCCCTCAAGCACGGGCACGACCTGCGCCCTGACGATCCTGGCCAGGCCGGCGATGCGCTCGGAACGGACTGGATTGCGCTTGTGGGGCATCGCGGAACTGCCCTTCTGGCCTCGTCCGAAGGCTTCCGCGAGTTCCCTGACCTCGGTTCGCTGGCCGTGCCTGACCTCGAGCGCGACCGCCTCGCACACCGTAGCGGCAATGGCGAGGGCACTGACCCATTCGGCGATTCCGTCTCTGAGCACCACCTGAGTGGACACGTCGGCCGGGCGCAGGCCGAGCCTGGCGAGCACGGTAGCCTCGATGGCAGGATCGATGCCAGCGTAGGTGCCGACGGGTCCTGATAGCTGGCCGACGGCGATGGCGTCCCTGGCCTGGCGGAGCCGGGTGGTGCAGCGGGCCATGCCGAACGCGAAGTCCGCTACCCGGTGACCCCAGACGTCTGGCTCGGCGTGGATGCCGTGCGTGCGGCCGACTCGCAGCGTGTGCTGATGCGCGAGCGCGTGCTCGCGCAGCGCCGCGGTCAGCGCGACGGCCTTGTCGAGCAGCAGGTCCGTGGCCTCGCGCAACTGCAGCGCCAGCGCGGTGTCGACCAGGTCGGAGCTGGTCATGCCGAAATGCACATAGGCCGCCGCCTCGCGCGGCACGGTGTTGTCGGCCCACGCCGTCAGGAACGCGATCACGTCGTGATCGGTGACGGCCTCGACCTCGGCGACCTGCGCTGGCGTTGGCGGTGGCGCTGCCTTGACCGGGCCGACGGCGTCTTCGGGCACCAGGCCCGCTTCGGCTTGGGTCTCCAGGACCAGGGACTCGACCTGGCACCAGAGCTCGAACTTGCGGCCCTCGCTCCAGACCCGGCCCATCTCAGGCAGTGTGTAGCGGTCGATCACTGTCCCATTGTCGCTTAGCGCGCCGGCTTGGGGCTGGCCGGCTTGGCGCCGGCCAGGGCGCGGTTAGATCAGCGAGCGGAGCTGGATCGTCTGGTCCCTTCGCGGGCCCACGCCGACCGCCGCCACCGGGGCCCCGATCAGGTCTTGCAGCGCCAGGAGATACGAGCGCGCGCTGGCGGGGAGGTCGGACAGCTCCTTGACTGACGAGATGTCCTCCCACCAGCCGTCCAGGTACTCATAGACCGGCTTGGCGTGGTGGAACTCGGTCTGCGTCATCGGGACTTCGCGGTGCACCGTGCCGTCCACGTCATAGCCGACGCAGACCGGGATCTTCTCGAGCCCGGAGAGCACGTCGAGCTTGGTGATGAAGTAGTCCGTTATGCCGTTCACCCTGGTGGCATAGCGGGCGATGACGGCGTCGAACCAGCCGGTCCTGCGTTCGCGGCCAGTGGTGGTTCCGTACTCGCCGCCTTTCTTCCGCAGCCACTCACCCTGGGCGTCGGTGAGCTCGGTCGGGAACGGACCCGCCCCGACTCTGGTGGTGTAGGCCTTCACGATGCCGACCACCTTGGTGATCCTGGTCGGGCCGACCCCTGACCCGACGCAGGCGCCGCCGGCAGTGGGCGATGACGACGTAACGAAGGGGTAAGTGCCGTGATCGACGTCGAGCAGGGTCGCCTGGGCGCCTTCGAGCAGCACGACCTTGCCCTGATCGAGAGCCTGGTTGAGCACGAGCGCGGTATCGGCCAGGTAGCTGCCCAGCCGGCTGCCATGCCTCAGGTACTCGTCGGCCACCGCGGCCACGTCGATACCGCGCCGGTTGTAGACCTTGGCGAGCACCTGGTTCTTTTCGCGCAGGACCAGGTCGAGCTTCTGCCTGAGAATCGCCGGGTCGAAGAGGTCCTGCACCCGGATGCCCATCCGGGCCGCCTTGTCGCTGTAGGCCGGCCCGATGCCGCGCCCGGTCGTGCCGATCCGCGCCTGGCCGAGATACCGCTCGGTGACCTTATCGAGCGCGACCTGGTGCGGCATGATCAAGTGCGCGTTGGCCGAGATCAGCAGGCGCTCGCAGGAAACGCCGCGCGCCTCGATGTCGTCGATCTCCTTGATCAGCACGGCCGGGTCGATGACGACACCGTTGCCGATCACCGGGATCGAGTGCGCGGAGAGGACGCCTGAGGGGAGCAGGTGCAGCGCGTAGCTCTCGTCGCCGATGACGACCGTGTGGCCGGCGTTGTTGCCACCCTGGTACCTGACGACGTAGTCCACGCTGTCGCCGAGCAAGTCAGTAGCTTTGCCCTTACCCTCGTCGCCCCACTGGGCGCCAACGATCACGATGGCGGGCATAGACGACAGGCTATCGGCCGGGCGGGCGCTGCCTGGGGCAGACCTGCCGGTTCGGTGTCAGAAATCAGCCGATTGGCGGGAGGGCGGCGGCCGCGGCCGGACTCGACTCGTGCAGAAAGCTAGCGATCCGGGCGACTTCGTCGTCTTCGCCGATCGCGGCGGCGGCGGCACCGAGCAGGTGCAGCGCACGCAGGAACCCCCGGTTGGGCTCGTGATCCCAGGGGATCGGCCCGTAGCCGCGCCATCCCGCCCGGCGCAGCTGGTCGAGGCCGCGGTGATATCCAGTTCGGGCGTAGGCGTAAGCCGCGACCGGGTCGTTGGGCAGCGCGTTCCCGGCAAGATCCGCCCAGGCGGCGCAGTGCGTAGGGAACCGGGCAGCTACCGAGGCCGGGTCCGCGCCGTCGCGCAGCGCCAGCGCCGCTTCCTCGTTCTCTGGGAGATAGGTCGGGGCCGGGCCTGCGCTCGCAAGCAGATTCTCGTTCTTCATAGTCCCATCCTGCCAGCCTGCCTAGGCTAGGTGCTTTCCGGCTGACATCAGGTCTTCGCAGGCGTGCGCGACGCGCGCTGCCATGGACTCCTCGGCGGCCTTGCCCCACGTCCTCGGGTCGTACGCCTTCTTCTGACCGACGTCGCCGTCCACTTTGAGTACTCCGTCGTAGTTGGCGAACATATGGCCGGCGACCGGCCTGGTGAACGCGTACTGAGTGTCCGTGTCGACATTCATCTTGATCACGCCGTAGGAGATCGCTTCCCTGATCTCCTCGAGCGCAGATCCTGAACCGCCATGGAACACCAGGTCAAACGGCTTCTGCTTGCCGTAGGCTTCGCCGACGGCGACCTGGATCTCATTCAGGATCGACGGCCGGAGTTTCACGTGCCCCGGCTTGTACACTCCATGCACGTTGCCGAACGTGGCAGCCAGGATGTAACGACCATGATCGCCGAGCCCGAGCGCTTCGGCGGTTTCCAGCGCGTCCTTGGGCGTGCTGTACAGCTTCTCGTTCATATCGCCGGTGACGCCGTCCTCTTCACCGCCGACGACCCCGATCTCCAACTCCATCACGATTCGTGCCGCCGCGCAGTCACGCAGCAGTTCCGCGGCGATCTTGAGGTTCTCCTCGAGCGGCACGGCCGACCCGTCCCACATGTGGGACTGGAACAGCGGCTCCTCGCCCCGGGCTACCCGCTCCTTGGACATCGCGAGCAGCGGGCGCATGAACCCGTCGAGCTTGTCCTTAGGGCAGTGGTCGGTGTGCAGCGCGATGAAGACCGGATACTTGTCGGCGACGACCCTGGCGTAGCTGGCCAGCGCGGCCGCGCCGATCGCCATGTCCTTGACCGCCCCGCCAGACAGGTAATCCGCGCCTCCAGTCGACACCTGGACGATGCCGTCGCTGCCAGCCTCCGCGAAGCCGCGCAGCGCGGCGTTGAGCGTCTGGCTGGAGGTCACGTTGATGGCCGGGTAGGCGAAGCCATGCTCCTTCGCGCGATCGAGCATCTGAGCGTAAGTCTCGGCAGTCGCGATCGGCATTACAGTCGGTCCCTTTCGTCAGGCGGTGCGCACCTAAGTATCTCGCCTGAGCACGCCGGCTGACCCCGTTGACCCGGCGGTCGGCCTAGTCCAGGTCTAGATCGCCGACGTCGAACGCCGCCTTGTACGGAAGGCCGCGCCCCTCTACGGCCGCCCTCCCGCCACGGTCGACCACGACCGCTACGCCGACGACTTGAGCGCCCGCGTCGATCAGCGCGTCTACCGCCGCCAGCACGGAACCGCCGGTCGTAGAGGTGTCCTCGACCGCGAGAACCCGGACCCCGGCCACCTCCGGCCCCTCGATCCGGCGCTGCATGCCATGGGTCTTGCTCTCTTTACGCACGATGAAAGAATTCAGCGGGGTAACTCTGGTCGCCGAGGCGTGCATCATGGCAGCGGCGACTGGATCAGCGCCAAGAGTCAGGCCGCCCACGGCGTCGTAGCCGAGGTCGCTGGTCACCTCGAGCATGACCCGGCCGGCCAGTGGCGCCGCCGTCCCGTCGAGCAGCAGCCTGCGAAGGTCGATATACCAGCCAGCACGCTGGCCCGAACTCAGCGTGACCTCGCGGTGCACCACGGCCTTCGCCTTGATCTCGGCGAGCAGCAAAGCGCGGTCGGCCTGCGGGTCAAAGACGGCATTCACGGCATAAGCGGTTTCCAGGTCGGCTCTGCGGTGGGTCGGGAAGGTCACGGGCGGTGGGTCAGGGTCGACGGGTCCGGTTCAGGGGTGAGACGGATGCCGTCAGCCTAGCGGTGTCGCGCCAGTCTTCCTGGCTATCGCCACCGGCGTGTCTAGGCCGGAAATTTGCGCTATCACCGGCAGACCAGCCGATTCCTGTGAGCAGCTAGTTCGCCATCGTGATCTGCGCTATAGGTCACGAAGGCCGCTAGGCGCTGGTAACGTCTCGCCTCAGGGGAAAGGATGGTGTCAGGTGGATCGCTGCGCGCTGTTCGTTGATGCAGGCTATGCCCTCGCCGATGGCGCGATGGCCGTTCATGGCACTCGCCGCAGGGACTCTGTCTCCTGGGACCATGCCGGCTTGCTCAAGCTGCTGGCTGGCCTGGCGCGGGACCGTACAGGCTTGCCTGTGCTCCGCTGCTACTGGTACGAGACGGCCGCCGAAGGCCGCCGCACGGCCGAGCACGATGCACTGGCCGAGATGCCCGGTCTCAAGCTCAGGCTGGTCAACGCGCTGCCTGGGCGACGCGAAGGCATAGAGGGCCAGTTGCGCCGCGACCTGGTCACGCTCGCGAAGAGCGGTGCGATCAGCGACGCGTTCATCGCCAGCGCGAACGAGCACATCGCCGAGATCGTCGCCGAGGTCCAGGATCTCGGCCTTCGCGTCGTCGTGCTCCACATCGCCTCCGACAGCGGCTGGACCATCCCGCTGCCGCTGCGGCAGGAGTGCGATGACATCGTGGAGATTTCCGGAGTCCATCTCCGGCCGTTCGTCGATTTGATCAGGGGCGCCGAGCCGGCTGCCGATGACCAGTTTTCCGCTGGCCAGTACGGTGGTCGCGGCCTCGTCGATGCGAAGAACGCCGTCGTAGGCGCCCTGACGCATCAGGGCCTGCCCGCTGCGGCGTTGCCAGCGCCTGGCGTCGTTTACCAGGTGCCTGATAGCACCGAGTACCGGCAGGACCTCGCTAGCTACAGCGCGCAGAGCCTCGCGCAGCAGAGCCACGAGTCGGCTCCGAGTCAGCACGGCGGAGCGTCCGGAACCTCGCAAGGACAGCAGTCGCCCGAGGTCGTGACTGGCTATCACGACGCCGCGCCCTCGCAGGCACCGGGCAACGGCGTCGGTCAGGCCGGACAGTCTCAGGTCACGGCCAGCGACTATCAGGGCGGCGGTCAGGGCGGCTACCAGGCCGGTGGTGCGGGTGGCTATCAGAACGGCTCGCTGGCCAACGGCTCAGTGCATGGCGCTGATACACAATCTGAGAACGCTCAAGGCGGCTACCACAACACACCGGGTCAAGGACCGTCCGCGGTGCAAAACGGCCTCGCGCAAAACGGCCTCGCGCAGTACGGCTATCAGCCAGGCCATCAGGGAAGTCACCAGGGCGCCGGTCCGGGCGACGCCACTGCCTACCAGAACGGGCAGAATGGTCAAAATGGCCACGCGCCGCAGGGCATCATGCAGAACGGGCAGGGCGGTCAGAGCAGTCAGAATAGCCAGGGCGGGCAGAACGGGCTCAGCGGCCAGAATGGCAACGGCCACCAGAGTCCGTCCCAGGGCATGCCTGGGCAGAACGGTTCCGGGCAAGGAAGTGGCCTGCCAGGTCAGATCCCGGCCGGCGCGAACGGCGCGATTCCAGGACACAGCGGGCTCAGCTTGGCGCACCCGGGTCTTGGCGCAGGTTCGCCTGGTCTTAACGGATCAATGTCGGAGTTCAACGGATCCGGCCAGCCGTCAGCGAGCCAGTCTCTAGCAGGACAGGCCATGCCAGGCGCGAATGCTCCCGGTGCCAGCAACGGACATATTGGCGGTCCGAACGGTGTCGGCCCGGGCGGCCAGGCCGGCGCAGCCCGCCCAGGGCAGGGCGGCGTGCCTCAACTCGGTAGCCAGCAACTCGGTAGCCAGCAGTTCGGTAGCCAGCAGCTCGGTGCCCAGTCGTTCGGGGCGCCTGTCCACACTGGTTACCAGCCAGGACAAAGCGGCAACTCGCAAGGAGCGGGCCGCGGTGGTCAGGCTCCTGGCGGATTCCAGCCAGGTTCCTCCCCGTCGGGCCTTGCCCAGGTCGGCTCGCCGTCGCCGCAGCAGGGCTCACAGCAGACCGGCTCACCACAAAGTGGCCCACAGCATGCCAACTCGCCGTATGCCAACCCGCCACATCACAACTCGCCGCAAGGCGGCCAGCCTCAGGTCGGCTCGCCGCAGCCCGACCCTAGGGCCGGCGATCCGTACGGCCAGGTGATGCAGTCCAGCATGGCTGCCGGCTTCGAGCCCGCACCGACGCCGTTGCCCGTCCAGCAGGGATTTGGCCCGCCAGAGGCAGGTTTCGGACCCGGTCATCACTTGCCGCCCAACCTGCCCCAAGGCCAAGGCCAAGGCCAAGGCCAAGGCCCGGTCCAGTCGGCCGCGCTGGGAGGACTGGACCAGTCGCAGCGGCCGTCCTTCAGCCAGGCACCCGGAATGCCCATGCAGCCGCAATATCAGTTGCCGCACCAGTCGGCACCAGCGCAGCATCCGGGTGCTGCGGTCGCGCAGGTTCCCGCGCAGTTGCAACCGCGTCCGCAGCCAGTTGCCATCGCCTTGCCTGACGCGGTCAAGGCCGCGCATGCCGAGGGCTTTAACTTCGGCGAATCCGTGGGCCGCGATGCACCTGGCCTCTGGCTGGAGGCTGTGCTCGCGCGCAAGCCGAGGATGCCATCGGACTTGGAGGCTCGGCTGCTGCAGGGTTCAGTGTTGCCAATTGACTCGCTGCTACACGACGAGGTGCGCCATTCGTTGCGACGCGGATTCTGGGACGCTCTGGAAAGTGCGCGGCGATAGTCGCGTGCTTCGGCCCCATCGCCGGGTTGGAACCGGCCAGCCAATGGGTAGATTGGTGACGTGCCCGTGCTGACCCGCGAGGAATTTGACGCCATCGAATTCGAAGCGGCGCTGACGGGTGACCATCAAGCGGCGGCTGAGCGCATGAGCCAGCTGGCGGCTACCGGCACCGCCACCGAGTCGATGGCGCGTGCCGAGGCCTATGTCAGGGCGGGCGAGCAATGGTTGCTCGCCGATAACCCCGATGCGGCGGCCAACGGCTTCCGTCTCGCTATCGCCGCTGGCGGGCCCGTCGATGTTGATCCCCGGGTGCCGTTGTGCCGTGCCCTATTCCAGCTTGGCGACCGTGACCAGGCCTACTCGCTGATAGCGGACCTGAAGTCAGAGGGCAGGGCGGACGCCCGTGCGTGCGACATGATCACCGAACTGCTCGTAGAGCAGTCAGATCTGCCTGCGGCACTGGACTGGGCGACGGCAGGCGTCGAGCTCATCCTGGCCAGCCAGCCGCTCGCGTTCGGCGCGAACGGCACCAACGGCGCGGTCAGCGCAACGACAGGAGCGGCCGCCGCGAACGATGTCGCGACGGCCAGTTCGGGGCTGCGGGACCTGCTGCGGCTGCGTTACCGGATCCGCAACGACCTGCGGCTCCCCGAGGACGAGTACGACCGGATGCTCGGCAGCTAACCGCCGCGAGCGTGACCCCCGAGTTGTGGCATTGCTGGGGTTGACCGGACCGCCCAGCCCCCGTCGTTGCGGCATCGCTGGGCCAGCCCAGAGCTTGCCCCAGCCAGGCTCGAACCCCAGCCAGGCAGCCAGTCACGGGCCAGCGGGTGCTACTGCTTCACCACAGCGCCGTGACTGGCGACGACTGTTAGCGAGTCCTTCGCCTCGTCGATGTCGACGAGCACGTCATCGCCGTCGGAGATCTCGCCGGCGAGAAGCTGGCGCGCGAGCTTGTCTCCGATCGCGGACTGGATCAGCCTGCGCAGCGGCCGCGCGCCGAACACGGGGTCGAACCCGGTCACCGCGAGCCACTCCTTAGCCGCCGGGGTGACGCTCAGCGACAGCCGCCGATCGCTCAGCCGGCGCGCCAGCCGGTCGATCTGCAGGTCGACGATCTTCGTCAGTTCCTCGGTGGAGAGCGGGTCGAACAAGATGATGTCATCGAGCCTGTTCAGGAACTCAGGCTTGAACGTCGACCTGACTACCGACATCACCGCGTCGCGCTTTGCTTCCTCATCGAGCGAGGGATCAGCGATGAAAGCAGAGCCCAGATTGGACGTCAAGATCAAGATGGTGTTCCTGAAGTCGACCGTGCGGCCCTGGCCATCGGTGAGCCTGCCGTCGTCGAGCACCTGCAGCAAGATGTTGAACACCTCGGGGTGCGCCTTCTCGACCTCATCGAGCAGCACCACGCAGTACGGCCGCCGCCTGACGATTTCGGTGAGCTGGCCGCCCTCCTCGTAACCGACGTAGCCGGGAGGCGCCCCGACCAGCCTCGCCACCGAGTGCCGCTCGGAATACTCGCTCATGTCGATGCGCACCATCGCGCGCTCGTCGTCGAACAAGAACTCGGCGAGTCCCTTGGCCAGCTCGGTCTTGCCAACGCCGGTCGGACCGAGGAAGAGGAACGAGCCAGATGGCCGGTCCGGGTCCGAGATGCCGGCCCGGGAGCGCCTGACCGCGTCAGACACGGCGGCGACAGGTCGGGCCTGGCCGATGATGCGGCGGCCGAGTTCTGCCTCCATCCGCAGCAGCTTGCCAGTCTGCCCTTCGAGCAGCCGGCCAGCCGGGATGCCGGTCCAGGCTGAGACGACGTCGGCGACATCGTCCGGCCCGACCTCCTCCTTGACCATCGGGCTGCGTGAAGTCCCACGGCCGGCCTGCTGGCCTTCGCCTGAGCCACCGGCACCACCAGTACCGCCAGCACCACCGGCTCCGCCAGCCGAATTGGCATCGGCGACATCCTCGCCGGCGACCGCCGACGCACGGGCCAGCTCCTGCTCAAGCGCGGGCAGCTCGCCGTACATCAGCCTCGACGCGGTCTCGAAGTCGGCGTCGCGCTGGGCGCGCTCAATCTGCCCGCGCAGGTCGTCAAGCTGCTTCTTGAGCTCGCCGACCTTGTTGAGGCTGGACTTCTCCCGCTCCCAGCGGGCAACGAGCCCGGTGAGCTGCTCCTGCCGGTCGGCCAGCTCGGCCCGCAGCCGCTCGAGCCGCTCCAGGCTCGCCGGGTCGGCTTCCCTGGCTAGCGCCAATTCCTCCATCTTCATGCGGTCGACGGTGCGCTGTAGTTCGTCGATCTCGACTGGCCGCGAGTCAATCTCCATCCGCAGCCGGGACGCCGCCTCGTCCACCAGGTCGATCGCCTTGTCAGGCAGGAACCTCGCCGTGATGTACCGGTCGGACAGCGTCGCGGCGGCGACCAGGGCGGCATCGGAGATCTGCACCTGATGGTGCGCCTCGTAACGTCCCTTGAGCCCGCGCAGGATCGCGATCGTGTCCTCCGCCGACGGCTCGTTGACGAAGACCTGCTGGAAGCGCCGCTCGAGCGCCGGGTCCTTCTCGATCCGCTGCCTGAACTCATCCAGCGTCGTCGCGCCGACCATCCGCAGCTCGCCCCTGGCCAGCATGGGCTTGAGCATGTTGCCCGCGTCCATGGCACCCTCGGCGGCACCAGCGCCGACGACGGTGTGCAGTTCGTCGATGAAGGTGATGATCTGGCCGTCGCTCTCCTTGATCTCGCTGAGCACGGCCTTCAGGCGTTCCTCGAACTCGCCGCGGTACTTGGCGCCAGCGACCATCGCGCCGAGATCGAGCGCGACCAGGCGCTTGCCGCGTAGCGACTCAGGCACGTCGCCAGCGACGATTCGCTGGGCGAGGCCTTCCACGACGGCGGTCTTGCCGACGCCCGGCTCGCCGATGAGCACGGGGTTGTTCTTGGTGCGCCTCGACAGCACCTGGATCACGCGGCGGATCTCGGCGTCCCGGCCGATGACCGGGTCGAGCTTGCCTTCCCTCGCACTCCTGGTCAGGTCGACGCCGTACTTCTCCAGGGCCTGGTAGGTGGCCTCGGGATCGGGCGAGGTAACCCTCGTATGACCGCGTACCTCCTCAAAGGAGGCCAGCAGCTTGTCGGCCGTCGCACCGGCGTCGCGCAGTACCGCGGCGGCCTGACCGCCCTCGGCGGCGAGCCCGACCAGCAGGTGCTCGGTCGAGACGTATTCGTCAGTCATCTCCCTGGCGCGCTTCGCGGCGGCGGAGAGCGCCGACAGCAGCTGGCGCGAGGTTTCTGGTGCGCTCGCGGTGGCGCCCGAGATCTGCGGCAGCCGGGAGAGCAGTTCCTTGGTCTTACTCGCCACGGCGCCGGGGTCAGCTCCCGCCGCCCGGAGGAGCGGAGCAGCTATGCCGCCCTCCTGATCAAGCAACGCGGCCAGCAGGTGCAGCCCGTCAACGTTCGGGTTGCCTGCCGCCGAAGCGCGTTGCAGCGCGTCGCTCAGAGCCTCCTGGCTCTTGCGGGTGAGCTTGTCGTCCATTATGAATCCGTTCCTGCGGGGCTTTGCCGCGGCCTCTGCGCTCGCCTGGTGTTGTCCGACCGCACCGGCACGAGCGCGCCGCCATCGGTCTTGTCGCGGACCAGCGCCGCGAGCCGGGCGGCGACCGCCCTGGTGGACTCGAGCTCGGCGCGCAGCTGGCTGAGCTCCGCGTGCATCTCAGCCAGCAAGATCCGGCTGCGCTGCCATTCGCTCTCTAGTTCTAGTATTCGCTTGATGCCGGACAGATTGACGCCGTCTTCCTGCGACAGGCGCTGAACCTCGCGCAGGATGAGGATGTCGCGCAGCGAGTACCGCCGTCCCTTGCCCGCGGCGCGTCCCGGTGAAACCAGGCCGAGCCGGTCGTAGGTGCGCAGCGTCTGCGGGTGCAGGCCGGACAGTTGCGCGGCTACGGAGATGACATAGACCGGTGTGTCGTCTGTCAGCTCGAAGTCGTTCGGCATGTCAGCTCCCGATCTCCGCGCCCCATCGCTCGCATTACGTCCGCCCCTTGCGCAGGAGCTCGTCGCGCGGGTCCTCGCCTGCGGTCGCTTCCTTGAACTTCTCCAGGGCATCCCGCGCCGTGTCGGTGAGCTGGGTCGGCACCTGAACGTCCACCTTGACCAGGAGGTCACCAAGGGTCGCGTCGGCTCGCCGCACGCCCTTCCCCCTGACCCGGAAGGTCCTGCCGTTGGGCGTGCCCGCCGGGATGCGCACGCTGACCGGCATGCCCCGGTGCGCCGGCACCTTGATGTCGGCCCCCAGAGCGGCCTCGGCGAAGGTGACAGGCACGGTCACCGTGAGGTTGTGGCCGCTGCGGCCGAAGACCGGGTGCCCGGAGACGTGCACCTTGACGTAGAGGTCGCCGGCCGGCCCGCCGCGCTCACCCGGCGCGCCCTTGGCCTTGATCTTGATCCGCTGCCCGTCGGCCACTCCGGCCGGTATCCGGGCCTGGATCGTGCGCGCGCTCATCGCCCGCCCGCTGCCCGCGCACGCGGTACACGGGTCATCCACGACCAGGCCACGGCCGCGGCAGGTAGTGCACGGCTCGGAAAAGGCGAAGCTGCCGAGGTCCCGGCTCGACTGGCCGGTGCCCTCGCAACTCGGGCAGACCTTGGGCACGGTGCCAGCCTTCGCGCCTGTGCCCCGGCAGACCTTGCAGGGTCCTTCGTCGGTCAGGCGCAGCGACACGGTCGCCCCGTCAATCGCGTCGCTGAAGGTCAGCGACGCCTCGGTCTCGACATCGGCACCGCGGCGAGGCCGTGCCTGCGTCGTAGTCCTGCCTCCGCCGCCGAACATCCCGCCGAGCAGGTCGCCCAGCCGTCCGCCGGTCGATCCCGTCGTGCCGAAGATGTCGCCAAGGTCGAAGGTGCCGAACTGCCCGCCCGCGCCGCTCGGCATCCGCGCGCCGCCTGTTCCGAACAGCGAGCGCGCTTCGTCGTACTCGGCGCGCCGCTTGGGGTCTGATAGCACGCTGTGCGCTTCGGAGATCTCCTTGAACTTCTCCTCAGACGTGGCGTCACCCTTGTTGGCGTCGGGGTGGTACTTGCGGGCGAGCTTGCGGTAGGACTTCTTGATCTCGTCGGCTGACGCGCCCTTGGAGACGCCGAGAGCCTTGTAGTAGTCCTTCTCTAGGAAGTCCTTGGTACTCAACAGGCATCTCCTGATCGGCTGATCGCGGGCTTCATCTGTGTTCTTCTGGCTGAAAGGTTTGTGCTGGCGACTCGGGGTGTCAGCTGGGTGGCTCGGCCAGGGGCAGCGGTCGTCACCCTGCTGGCGGGCTGGCCCGCGCTAGCAGGGCAGGCGATGGTGCGGGTCATGGCCGGCGCCGCGCTCGACGACTGATGCCGGCCATGTGATCACTCCGCCTCGGCCGCGTCCGGCGAGTTCTCGCCGGACGATCCCTCGTCCGATTCGCCTTCGCCGGGCAGCTCGCCTGAGCTTGCCTCGCCCGCCGCTGAATCGGTCCTCGCGCCCGCCGGGTCCGACGGCTCCGCGACGGCCACCCTGGCCGGGCGCAGGATCCGCTCGCCCACCTTGTAGCCGGGCTGCAGGATCTGGACGCAGGTCGGCTCGGTGACGTCCGGCGAGTACGAGTGCATGAGCGCCTCGTGCACGTTCGGGTCGAACGGCTCGCCGACCTCGCCGAAGGTCGTCAGCCCCAGCTTGGTCGCGGCTGACTGCAGCGACTCGGCCACGGCCTTGAAGCCGCCGGTAAGCTCCTCGTGCTCACGAGCCCTGCCGATGTCATCGAGCACCGGCAGCAACTCGGAGACGACGTTGGCGAGCGCGTAGTCCCTGACGGCCGCACGGTCACGCTCGACCCGCTTACGGTAGTTGGCGTATTCGGCCTGAAGCCGCTGCAAGTCCGCGGTCCGCTCGGCTAGCGTGGCGGCCACGTCCGGCCCTCCGTTTCGTTGGCTGCCGCCGCCGGAGCCGGCCGGCGGCGACTGATCTGTCCCCGGCTGGCGGCGATCCGCCTGCTCGGTCGTGTCTGTCGGCGGCGCCGTGCTTGCCGACGCTGTGTTGGCTGGCGCTGTGTTGGCTGGCGCTGTGTTGGCTGGCGCTGTGTCTGCCGGTGCTGGGCCGGCGTCCCCGGCCTCGGGCGCTTGCCCGGCCTGCCCCGCTGAGGGGGCTGAGCCGGCCGAGCTGTCCTGGCGCGACGTCCCCGGCTTGGAGACGGCGTGCTTGCCGGGCCGCGGCTGGCCAGGCCCGCGCGGGGCCTGACCAGCCTGGGCGTCCTTCGGCTGCTCTGCGTCCTTGGCCGGCTGCCTTGGCTGGCCGGTCACCGGGTCAATGCGCCTGCGATCCCTGATCACCGGACCCTGGCTCTCCTGCTCAGAACCCGACATCAGGCGGTGTCACCTCCCGAGCCTGGCTTCTCGTCTTCGACGATCTCCGCGTCGACAACCTCGTCGTCGCTGGCCTGGCTGGCTGAGTCGCTCGCGCCCTGGGCGCCGCCGCCGCCGCCGTCCTGCTGAGCCTGGGCATAGATCGCCGTGCCCATCTTCTGACTGGCCTGGGCGGCCTTCTCGCTGGCGGTCTTGATGGCCTCGGTGTCGTTGCCCTCAAGGGCCTTCTTCAGGTCAGCGAGCGCGCTGTTGACCTCGGACTTGACGTCCTCGGGCACCTTCTCGGAGTTCTCAGAGAGGAACTTCTCCGTCGTGTAGGTGAGGCTCTCGGCCCGGTTGCGGACCTCGGCCTCCTCGCGGCGCTGACGGTCCTCCTCGGCGTACTTCTCCGCGTCGGCCATCATCTTGTCGATGTCGTCCTTGGCCAGTGCCGAGCCGCCGGAGATGGTAACCGACTGCTGCTTGCCCGTGCCGAGATCCTTCGCGGAGACGTTCACGATGCCGTTCGCGTCGATGTCGAAGGTGACCTCGATCTGCGGCATGCCGCGCGGGGCCGGAGCGATGCCCGCCAGTTCGAACATGCCGAGCTTCTTGTTGTACGCGGCGATCTCGCGCTCGCCCTGGAACACCTGGATCTGTACCGACGGCTGGTTGTCATCGGCCGTGGTGAAGATCTCGGACCGCTTTGTCGGGATCGTGGTGTTGCGCTCGATCAGCTTGGTGAAGATGCCGCCCTTGGTCTCGATGCCCAGCGACAGCGGGGTCACGTCGAGGAGCAGGACGTCCTTGACCTCGCCCTTGAGCACGCCGGCCTGCAGGCAGGCGCCGACCGCGACGACCTCGTCCGGGTTGACGCCCTTGTTCGGCTCCTTGCCGCCGGTCAGGTCCTTGACCAGGTCGACGACGGCGGGCATCCGGGTAGAACCGCCGACGAGCACGACATGCTGCAGGTCGGCCAGCTTGATCCCGGCGTCCTTGATTACCTGCTGGAACGGGCTCTTGCAGCGGTCGAGCAGGTCGCTCGTCATCTTCTGGAACTCCGCGCGGCTCAGCTTGGTGTCGAGGTGCAGCGGGCCCTGCTCGGAGTGGGTGATGTAGGGGAGGTTGATCTGCGACTCGGTCGAGCTTGACAGCTCGATCTTGGTCTTCTCCGCGGTCTCCCGCAGCCGCTGCAGCGCCATCTTGTCGCCGGACAGGTCGATGCCGTAGCTGTTCTTGAAGTTCTTGACCAGCCAGTCCACGATCCGCTGGTCCCAGTCGTCACCGCCGAGGTGGTTATCGCCGCTGGTCGCCTTGACCTCGACAACGCCCTCGCCTACCTCGAGCAGCGAGACGTCGAACGTGCCGCCGCCCAGGTCGAAGACGAGAATCGTCGCCTCGCCCGACTTGTCCAGGTGATAGGCAAGGGCGGCCGAGGTGGGCTCGTTGATGATGCGGAGAACGTTGAGCCCGGCGATCTGGCCGGCTTCCTTGGTAGCCTGCCGCTGCGCGTCATTGAAGTACGCGGGCACGGTGATGACCGCGTCGGTGACGCCCTCGCCCAGGTACGCCTCGGCGTCCCGCTTGAGCTTCTGCAAGATGAACGCGCTGATCTGCTGCGCGTTGAACTTCTTGGTGTCGATCGAGACCGACCAGTCGGTGCCCATCTGGCGCTTGACCGACCTGATGGTCCGGTCAACGTTGGTCACAGCCTGGCGCTTGGCGACCTCGCCGACGAGCACTTCGCCGTTCTTAGCGAAAGCGACCACGGACGGAGTGGTCCGCGAGCCTTCCGCGTTCGCGATGACCGTGGGCTCGCCGCCCTCAAGAACGGCCACGACCGAGTTGGTCGTGCCCAGGTCAATGCCTACCGCTCGTGCCATGTGTCAGTCCTTGTCTTGGATGGCCTTGGTTGTCGTTAGATATTTAAAGCTTGAGTCTGTCTGACGCAAGTTTGCCATGCCGGCCCGCTCAAGTCAAACAGAGTTGAGTCTGCCTAGCTCAACTTTCCTGCAAGTGCTCGCGCGACCGGATGGCCGCGCGGTCAGGTACCGAATAATCGTGCCTCCGGGTGGCCGGTTGCCCGGGAGGCTGGTCGCCCCGGAGGCCTGGCAACGTGGCCAGTCGCCCGGGTCGCCGGTCGGCGGCGCTGGCTGCGCGTCCGGGGTAACCCGGTAGACCGCGGCTTCGTGGACCGCGTTCGTGGACCGCGCGCGACGCGCCGCGTGACGACAGTAACGCCGTCACGTCCAGCCAGTGACGATTCTCTGCCCTGCCGTTCCAAGAAGGAACCGATCCGTAACATTCCCGGCGCGGCAAGGGCCTGGTCACCAACATCAAGGATCCCGCTGGCTTATTGGGTTCAGGTGGCGGGGGTAGCAAGTGCAGGGGTGACCTGGCCCGGCCGTCCGAACTGGCCGGCGCCAATTTCCGTGATCATCGCCCGAGGCGTGATCACGGAGATTTACGCAGGGCGGGGCAGGTGTGATGTTCCGTAGTCACGCCCGCGATCGTGACCACGGAAACTAGCACCCGGGCGGCCCTGGCGGGCAAGCCCCCCGCCCGGCACAGGCCGCACCACCCGCCCCCAGCACCCGACACTCACCCCCGCAGCCTGAACCCCAAAAACCAGCAACATCAATACGTGAATTGACACCCAATTTGCACCATCGATGCGCGAATCCATGCGGCCGGGAGGAATAGCGCCAATGCGTGACAGCGCCTACTATCGCGAGGGTGGCGAAGAGAAGCGCGGAGGCGACCGCGCGCGTGCGCGGCAAAGGCCATCGGCTCGAGAGTCGCTCGCAGGGCAACGTCCCGCCCGGCAGTCTCCCGCCGGTTGGGGAAAGCGCAGCTTCAGCCAGCGAAATAGCGCGAGTCGGCAACCCGCCGCAACCGCGCCCCACCGCGCGGGGCGGTGATGAGGCTGCGCGAGGCAGCCTGCGGGGCGGCGATGCTTTACGGCGAGAAGGCTGGACCAGCCGCAGGACGGCAACGCTGACGCTGAGCTTCTACGTCGTCGCGGCCGTGGTCGTGACCTGGCGTTTGTGGGCCGATCCGGCATCGAGGATCGTTGCTGGCAATCCCGACGATGCGGACCTTTTCGCCTGGTACCTGCGGTACGCGGCCACGGCGATCGCCCACGGGCAGTTGCCGGCGCTCACAACGGGGGCGCTGAATGCGCCAGCCGGGATCAACCTGATGTGGAACAGTTCGATGCTCCTGCCAGCCATCGCGCTCTCACCCGTCACGCTAGCTTTCGGCCCGCAGGTCAGCCTGACCGTGCTGACGACGATCGGCTTCGCGGGGTCGGCGGCCGCGATGTACCTGGTGCTGCGCCGCTGGCAGGTCAGCCAGTCGGCCGCCGCTCTCGCCGGGGCCGTGTACGGGTTCTCCCCGGCGTTGCTGCAATCGGCGATCGGGCACTATGACCTGCAGCTCGCCGTGCTCCCGCCGCTGATCATCGATGCGATGCTGCGGATCGCCACCTCGCCAAGGCTGGCCGAGGGGCCGGCCGAGGCGGATCTCAGGCCCGGGATCAGGCGCGGCATCGGGCTCGGCCTGCTGATCACGGCCGAACTGTTCATCAGCGAAGAGCTGGCCCTCACGACGGTGCTCGCCGGGTTCCTGCTGCTGGCCTGGCTGGCGGCGGGATTCCCCCGGCAGGCCGCGCGGCAGGCCGCCGCCGCGACCTTCGGACTCGGGATTGCCGGGCTCACCACGCTCCTGGTCGCTGGCTGGGCGTTGTGGGTGCAGTTCTTCGGCCCCCTCACGCAGAGCGGTACCCCGTTCTTGCGCGACTTTTACGTCAACGATCTCTCGGGATTCGTGACGCCATCCGCGTATTTACTTTTCCACACCGCCGATAGCGCCGCCCAAGCGGCGCTTTACCGCGGCCAGTCGCCCGAGTACCTCGCCTACCTTGGCTGGCCGCTCATCATCATGCTGGTGATCGCGGTGATCGCCTTCTGGCGCCGGCCGGTCGTCCGGGCGCTGGCGGGCACCACGGCTGTTCTCGCCGTCCTTTCCCTGGGCGGTTACCCGCTGGTATCCGGAGTCAGCCATCCGAGCGTGAACCTGCCCTGGCACTGGCTCGAAAACCTGCCGCTTGGCGGCTCGGTGCTCGCCGACCGGCTGTCGATCCTGGTTGGCGGCGTCGCCGCCGTGCTGCTCGCGCTGGCGCTCGACCTGGCCAGGCAATACCTCAGGCCGCGCGTGACCCGGCCCAAGGCGGCTCTTGCAGGCGTGGTCGCGGCGCTGGCCTGCCTGCCGCTGATCCCGGCGCCATTGCCGGTCAGCCAGCCGGTCCCGCTCCCGGCCGGCTGGAATGCCGCGTTCACCTCCCTCGACCTGCCGGCGGGCGCACGGGTTCTTGTCGTGCCCGTGCCCGAGGTCCACCTGACCGAGGCGATGCGCTGGGCCGCTGATACCGGCAGGCAGTTCGACCTGATCGGCGGTTATTTCATCGGTCCGGCGTGGAATGGCGAGGCCTACGTCGACGGCAACGGGCTTCCCCCGACCGCCGTGTACCTGAACGATCTCTGGGCCTCGGGCCTGCGGGCAGGCTCACCACTTGCCGAAGCGGCGGCTAACGCTAGCCTCGGCCTGCCAGCCAAGCCGGCATCCGCGCAACTAGAGACAGACCTGAGATCGTGGCAGCCCGCCGCCGTCGTCGCTGACACCGCCCGGGGTTCGGCGCTCGCCAGGTACCTGACCAGCCTCTTCGGCAAGCCCTCGGTCGCCGACGGCGCGATCGTCGCCTGGCGCCGCACCACGCTGGCCAGCTCCGCCAGCAGCACCGCAATCGACCACCGGTCGCGGCGCGGGACCGCATGGCGTGACCGGCCGGCCATCAGCTGCTGCGACGGTCTGGCGGCCGCCACGGACCAGTCCGCGGCACCCGGCCTGCTGGCCGAGGTCGCGATCGCAGCCGCGCGGCTCGCGGTGGAGCAACTCAACGGTTTTCTTGCTATTTCCGATCAACCGGGAATAAGGTTCATTGGCTGTCACTCCAGTCCACCCTGGCGCCGCTCGCCCGGGACGGCGAAGATGTCGGCGGCAGTAACGACAAGCGTTTCCCGATCGGCGCCTTCCACCACTTCCCGGCCGCATACCACATAGCGCAGCGAACCGGGGTCCGAGGTAAGTTCGGCGGTCTTCGCGCTTAGCGCGGCCTTAACGCGCGAGGCATTCACGCGCCCCGACCACTTCGATTCGCCCGCCAGGAAAGGAACCCGCTCCCGGCCTGCTAGGCCCACGGCATCGATCTCGCCGCCTCCGTCACGCCACCAGGGGCCGATTGCCACCACGTCATCGCGGTCCAGGCGCCCGGTTACCGCCCGAAGCCGCAGGTGATCACGAAATGCTTCTTCCCAGGCGGATCCCATATGGTCACTGATCCCGGCGATAACGGCGTTTATCACCGTCCGTCCGAGACCACGATCGATCTCCCCTCGGAAAGGCGAGAGTATCCCTAGGTAGAAAGCGAGGAAGTTGTCCGTGATCCGGTAGATACGCCGCCGCGTCCGGCCGGAATCGGTCACTGGCTGGAGGCGCTCGATGAGCCTTAGCGCCAGGAGGTCGCGCAGGGTCCGGGTCGGGTCGATCCTCGTCTCATCGACTATCTCATTGTGCCGGGTCCGCCCATGGGCGATGGCTCGCAGCACAGCCGCCATGTGATCTCCCTGGCCAGTCTCCGTGGCAAGCACGAGATCGCCTTCTACGAGCATCCGCCCGTCTGGCGTGCAGGCCAAGCGCAACAGGTTGTCACGAACCGAGGTCTCCTGCTTCCACCACGACAGGTACAACGGCATGCCGCCGACGATGCCGTACACCATTGCCCTATCGGCAGGCCCGAGATGGTGCAGCATTTCTGCGGCCTCGTGTGGCCGAAATGGATGCAATTGCATGGCCAGGTCGAATCGTCCATACAACGGCGATCTGTACTCCTGGATAGCCTGCATTGTCCGCACGGCCGAACCACACAGCATGATCCTCAGGCCGGTGCGGCCATGCGCCCGGTCAAGGAAGGCGCGCAGGATTCCGGTGATATCTGGCACCGCAGCAACGAGCTCAGGAAACTCGTCGATGATCAGCAGCAGCGGCTTGTCTGCCGAATAGCGGCCAAGGCTGTCGAACGCCTCATCCCACGAGTGGTACGGGCGGGCGGCCAGGTCAGGCCTCACCTCAGATACGGCAGCAGCCACCTGCCGAGAGAACTCGGTCAGCTCTCCGTCTCCAGCCCGGTTCGCGCCGGTATGAAAGACGAAGCGACGGCCTGCGGCGAAATGCTGCAGCAGCGCTGTTTTTCCGACCCGGCGTCGGCCCCAGATGAGCGCCGGCCGGGGGGCGCTCGCCGACCACCATCCCGCCAGGCTCGCCAGTTCGTCTTGCCGCCCAACGAAGCTAGTCTCCACAGAGCCATCCTAGGTCAGATCGACAGCAATGTCCCCGACAAGCCTGTCGGGGACAAGCCTGTCGGTTACAGCCAGGCTCGGCGCTCGCCAGGTATCTGTCCAGTCTTTCGGCAAGCCCTCGGTCACAGCCGGCTCAACCATTGCCTGGCGCCTGCGCGGTCAGGCGCCGGCGGCGGCTGGCTGAGCCGCAAGCTAACCGGCCCAATTGCCGGACATGAAGAGCAACGCGATCGCCACGCTGATGGGCACCGAGATCGCGAGATACAGCTGGCCGACCCAGGGCCGCCGCACGGCCAGGACCGCCAGGCCGCACCACAGCGGCCAGAGAAGCAGCAGCGAGCGCGGCACCGACTCGTACCAGATCGAGGTGGCCAGCGCCCCGATGGTGAGCCCGACGTAGATCGCCTCCGACCAGCGCCGGAACAACAGAAGCGCCACCGCGGCGATCACGCCGGCCAGCACCGCGAAGATCTCAAGCTGGAAGACGAAATTGATCGGCGCGGTGAACTCATGCCCGAACCCGGCCGCCCACGTCGTCTTGAACGTGTCGACCGGGTTCGTCAGCTGGCGCTGCCAGCCAGCCTGCTCCGCGTGCGTCCAGGCGCGCCAGCTCCCGGTGCGGGCATGCAGGTAGAACTCATACGCCGCGAGCGGCACCAGCGCCGGGACGAACGTCGCCATGGCCCGCAGCCGGCCGGCGCCAGCCCGGCGCAGGATCTCGACGGCGACCGCCACGCACAGAAAGAGGCCATTGACCCGCACCACGCTGGCCAGCCCCGCCAGCAGCACCGCGATCGACCACCGGTCGCTGCGCACCGCCAGCCAGCCGCAGACAGCCAGCGCGAGAAAAAGCGCCTCCGTATAACCGGCCGCCAGGAAGATCGCCGCCGGCGACACCACCAGGAACAGCGCCGCGCGGCTCCCGGACCCAGGCAGCCAGTCGAGCTCGGCGATGCGGCTGAGCGCCACCATTGCCACGCCGCCGGCCACGAACGACACGATGAGCCCCGACACCGTCCATTGCCGGACGAACAGGTGCACCACATCGAGCGCGGCGGGGAACCCGGGGAAGAACGCCACCTGGTTGGGCACCGGATGCCCGGCCGGGCCGAAATACCCGTACTGCGCGATCGCGGCCAGTCGCACCGCGTCCCAGTTCTGCCACAGCGCGAACCAGCCCTGCGGCGACTTGGCCGAGCCACGGAAGATGAACGCGGCCGGCCAGGTGAGCGCGAGCACGCCGACCCTGGTGATCAGCCAGATCCGCAGCGCTATCCGGTCGTTCGGGGACAGCCGACCGAACTGCCTGACGAGCCGCTCGACTGGCGTCGGGCGGTCGGTTGTCATTTCCGCTACGGCTGTCATCGGGTCCGGTTCCTCGCTGACGGGGCCAGGAACGCCGGGGCTGCCACGGCGCCTTTCATCTTCGAAGACTAGTAGCCAATCGGCGCAGGCCGCGCTGCCGGTGATGGCTGCCCGTCACCGGCTGGCGCGGGCGGCCGGCGTACGCTGGCTGCCAACGCCGTCCTCGGAGGTCGATTTGGCGCTGCGGATCATCATCGGACTCGGCCTGACCGTGATCGCGCTCGCGATCGCCGGCAGGCGTCTTTGGTGGCTCTACCGGCTCGCGACGAGCGGCCAGCCCGCACCTGAGCGAATAGAGGCGCTCAAGTCCCATCCCGGCAAGGGCGCGGAAACCCAGGTCACCGAGGTCTTCGGGCAGCGCAAGCTGCTGCAGTGGACGGTGCCGGGCATCGCGCACTTCCTGACGTTCTGGGGTTTCGTCCTGCTGTTCCTGACGATCATCGAGGCATACGGCGACTTGTTCAGCAAGACGTTCGCCATCCCGGGCATCGGGCACTGGGCGGCCATCGGCTTCCTCGAGGACGTGCTCGCAGTCGGCGTGCTCGCGGGGATCGTGACCTTCTCCATCATCAGGCTGCGCAACAACCCCAAGACCGAGGGCCGTAAGTCGCGCTTTGCCGGATCACACACCAGCGCCGCCTGGCTCGTTCTTCTGCTGATTTTCTTCGTGATCGCGACGCTGCTGATCTACCGGGGCGCGCAGATCAACACCGGCGACTTCCCTTACGCCCGCGGCGCGTTCGCCTCGCAGATCGTGGGCCACTGGCTGTCGCCGCTCAGCACCGGCGCCAACCGGGCGATCGAGACCACGTTCATCTTGCTGCAGCTCGCGGTGATCTCGAGCTTCATGGTCGTCATCGTCTACTCCAAGCACCTGCACATCGCGATCGCCCCGCTGAACGTGCTGTTCTCGCGGCGGCCCAACGGCCTGCGCGGGCTCGAGCCAATGCGCTCCAACGGCAAGGTGCTGGACTTCGAGGAAGCCGACCCGGATACCGACGTGTTCGGCCTGGGCAAGATCGAGGACCTGACCTGGAAGGCCATGCTCGACCTGGGCACCTGCACCGAGTGCGGCCGCTGCCAGTCGCAGTGCCCGGCCTGGGTGACGGGCAAGCCGTTGTCGCCGAAGATGCTGATACTCGACCTGCGCGACCACGCGTTCGCGAAGGCGCCGTACCTGCTGGCCGGGTCCGATGAGGCTAAGGAAGCACTGCCCGATGCCGTCAAGCAAGAGGCTGAAAGGCCCTTGGTCGGGACTGCCGATGCCAATGGCGTGATCGACCCCGACGTGATCTGGTCGTGTACCAACTGCGGGGCGTGCGTACAAGAGTGCCCGGTCGACATTGAGCACATCGACCACATCACCGGGTTGCGCCGGCACCAGGTCCTGATCGAGTCCGCGTTCCCGCAAGAGGCGTCCGGGATGCTGAAGAACCTGGAGAACAAGGGCGACCCCTGGGGCATGGGCGGGTCCAAGCGCTCTGAGTGGATCACCGAGCTCGACTTCGAGGTGCCGGTGGTAGACGGCCCGATCGGGGACGACGTCGAGTACCTGTTCTGGGTCGGGTGCGCTGGCGCGCTCGAAGACCGGGCCAAGAAGACCACCAAGGCGATCGCGCAACTGCTGCACACCGCCGGGGTCACGTTCGCCGTGCTCGGCCCGGCCGAGACGTGCACAGGCGATCCGGCCAGGCGGATGGGCAACGAGTTCGTCTTCTCGATGCTCGCGCAGCAGAACATCGAGACGCTGAACGAGGTCGGCGCCAAGAAGGTCATCGCCAGTTGCCCGCACTGCTTCAACACGATCGCCAACGAGTACCCGCAGTTCGGCGGCAACTACGAGGTGATCCACCACACGCAACTGCTCGCCCGGCTCGTTACCGAGGGCAAGCTCAAGCCGGTCACCCCGATCGAGGAGAAGATCACCTATCACGACCCGTGCTTCCTCGGCCGGCACAACAAGGTGTTCACCCCGCCGCGCGAGATCATGGAGCAGGTGCCAGGGGTCCAGGCTCAGGAAATGCACAGGTGCAAGGAGCGGGGGTTCTGCTGCGGGGCGGGTGGTGCCCGGATGTGGATGGAGGAGCGGATCGGAAAGCGGATCAACATCGAGCGGATCGAGGAAGCGCTCGGCACCGACCCTGACACGATCTCCACCGGCTGCCCGTACTGCATGGTCATGCTGGGCGACGCGGTCGCCGCGAAGAAGAGCACGGGCGAGGCCAAGGAATCGCTTGAGGTGGTCGATGTCGCCCAGTTGCTGGCCAGGTCGGTGGCCCCGGCTGAGCCGGCGGCCCCGGCGGCGCCGGCCGGTGACTGATCGGGTTCGCTGAGTCGTCGTGGGAGTAGGGCCAGCCCTGGATAGCCGCCGGACCGAGGCGTTCTCAGACGGCGTGTTCGCCGTGGCTATCACGGTCTTGGTGTTCAACCTGCTGCCGATCGCCAAGCCGGGCCTTCACCTGCGGGAGCTTCTCGACGCCTGGCCGCAGTACGTCAGCTACGTGGTCAGCTTCCTGACGATCGGGATCGTCTGGCTGAATCATCACTCGATGCTGTCCCGGCTGCACAAGGTCGACCGGGCGATGCTGGTGCTCAACCTGTTCATGCTGATGGCCGTAGTCGCGATCCCGTTCCCGACCGTGCTCGTGGCCGACAACCTCGGGCCCGGCTCATCGGAGTCAGGCGCGCGGCTGGCCACGGTCGTTTACGGGCTGGTCATGATCGCGATGTCGATCGGGTTCTCCGGCATGTGGGTGTACCTGTCCACTCATCAGCATTTGATCGCAGAGCCGCTCAGGTCGCCGCTTCAGGCGTGGATAAGGTTCAGCGCGGGGCTAGTCGGCTACGTCGCCGCGACCCTGATCGCGGCTTACGTCTCGCCGGAAGCGTCGCTCGCGATCTACGGCCTGATCGCGGTGTACTACCTGTTCGAGAACCTGCCTGATGCCGATGCCGATGCCGGAACTGATGACGGCGAGGGCGAGGGCGAGGGCGGCGAGGGCGAGGGCGGTGAGGGCGGCGAGGGCGCTGGCACTCGAGACCCCTCCTCCACGACCCCGCAAACCTCGCAGACCCCTGGCTGATGGTCCTGGCCGGGTGCGGGTCTGAGCTGGCCGGGCCTTTGGTGCGCGGGGTGCGGCTGCGGGCCGGGACCCGGGCGCGGGGCACGGGAGCGATGTTCCGTAGCGACCATGAGCCAGGGTGATCACGGAGAACTTTCACCTGTCCTGGAGGCCTTTCGGGTGACCTCTTCCTTGACTCCGTCAAGGAGATTTCGTGGCCCGGCCTGGCGTGCTTGGGCGGCGTGAGCAACGTGGCCCTCCCTGTTGCTGTGGCGGGCCGCGCAGGCGTGAGCAACGTGGCCCTGCCTGTTGTCGTCCCGAGAGCATCAGGGCGGGCCGCGTTGCTGTTGCCGGATGGCCGCAACAACAACGTGGCCCTCCCTGATGCTGTCCCGGCCGGGCCCGGCCGCGTCGCCGCGCCAGTTCAACGAGTCATCCGACAGCCTCCCTGACCTGGGTAATGTTCCGTGACACGGTCACGTTTCATGATCGCGGAACATTGTCCGCGTCCCCCGCACCAGGCTGTCCCGGCCGGACCGGCGCGGCCGCCGGGTACTTCCCGGATGGAAGCGGAAATCTCTGCATGATCAAGGTCCAAGGGCCGGGAACCGTCCCGGGACCCGAGGTGGCGGCCTTGCGTCACCGAAGCCAGCCTCGGCTCACTCAGAAAAAGCCTCACCCCGTTGCTGGTGGTGTGAGCGGGGCACATGTGTTGAGTGTGGTGTCTGGATGCTCGGCGCGGGCTGGGTGGTAGCGCATGGATGCGCGAATTGTTGTTGGAAATTGGGTGTCGATTCCCGTATTGATGTTGTCGGGTCTATGGAACATTGCGGGCATACGAGGCATTGGTGCGGGTCGGGCGGGGTGCGCGCGGGCAGGGGGGCGCCGTGGCGAGGGTTGGAGAGGCGATGAAGCGCGCATCAAGGATGAAATCGGATAGCTCGTCCTGAGTGAACCCGCCGGCCTGGCCTACCCAACCCGGCAGTGTCGCGTCATAAGCCTGGCGGGGCGGTGGCGCGGCTTGGCAGCCAGATCCTGACCCTGGTGCCGTGACCTAGCCAGGACTCGAGCGTCGCCTGGCCGCCGTGCGCGTTGGCGATCGCCTGGACGATGGACAGGCCGAGTCCGCTGCCGCCGCCAGAGGAGAAGTCAGCCACTGCGGGGCCGCCGTTGCTGCTAGCGAGGCTGCCGCTTCGGGAGGGACTGCCATGGCCTGGAGCGCTACCGTTTCCAGAAGTGCCCTCGTGGCCAGAGGTGCCGCCGGGGCCAGAGGTGCCGCCGGGGCCGGGAGTGGCGGGGCCGGGAGTGCCGCCGTTTCCTGGGGTGCTGCCGGGGCCGGGAGTGCCTATGTGCGCGGGGGTGCTGGAGTTGCTCGGAGTGGCGGGGGCGCTGGCGGGGCCAGGCGAGCCGCCGTTGCTGGCGACGGCTTCGGTAGCTATTGAGGAACGTTCGGTGGCCATCGCGGAACGTTCAGTTGCCCGGTGGAAGCGGTCGAAGGCCCTGGCCGCGTCTTCCTCGGTCATGCCCGGACCAGAGTCAGCGATCTCGATGAGTACGCCGCCTTGGACACGACCGAGCCTGACCGCGACTTGCGCGGAGCGGGGCGTGTGCGCGCGCACGTTGCCGAGCAGGTTGGACAGTACCTGCCTGATGCGGCGCTCGTCGACGACGGCGATCAGCCGGGGCGGTGCCTGGGCGCTGATCGGCCGGTCGGGCTCGACTGCGGTGGCGTCGGCTACGGCGTCCCGCACCACCGTCGCGAGGTCGGTTTCGGTGAGGTCGAGTGACGTGGTGCGGTCCAGTCTCGCTAGCTCGAGCAACTCGGCGACCAGCGTCGACATGCGCTGCGCCTCTTGCTCGATGCGCCGCATCGCGCCAGGTAGCTGGTCCGGCCCGAGCGCGCCCTGCCGGTACAGCTCGGCATAGCCTCGGATGGTAGTGAGCGGAGTACGAAGCTCATGCGACGCGTCGGCGGCGAACTCGCGCACCTTGCGTTCGGAATTCAGCCGGGCGCCAAAGGCCTGCTGAATCCGGTCAAGCATGGTATTGATGGCCGCTCGAAGCCGGCCGACCTCGGTCTGATCGTCAGGGCCGGCCATTCGCTCGGTCAGGTCGCCCCTGGTCGTGATGTCGTTGGCGGTCTTGGCCATCCGGTCGAGCGGCTCGAGGCCGCGTCCGATCAGCCACCGTCCCCCGATGGCGAGCAACCCGATCAGGCCGCCTCCGGTGATGATCTCGGCCGCGATGATGCCGGGCAGGTGGTTGGTCAGCTCGGTCTGCTGCTCGGCGACGACGAGCACGCTCACCTGGCGAGGGAAGTTCTCTGTGGCCGGGATGACGCGCGCCGCGGCGGTCAGGTGATAGTCGACTCCGCCCACCGGCTTGACCAGGAACGGATCATCTCGCTTCGCTCGCTTGTAGACCCTGGCCTGGCCGAGCTTCCTGATCGCGGCGGCCAGCTCCCGGCCCGCCGGGACGCTGCCAGTCTGAAGCCGCTGGACTGAGAACGGGCTGAGAGTCACCAATACCGCTGAGAGCTGCGGGGCTGGTCGCTGAATGATGTCGGACGGGCTCCTGGTGCTCTCGTCCAGGATGATGTTGTTGAACTGACTCGTCAGGTTGTGAGCGAAGAGGTCGGTGCTGACGATGCCGAGCACCAGCAGGAAAACAGCCGTTACTGCCAGCTGCAGTAGCAGCAGCCTGGTACGTAGCGATAGCCCGCGTGAACCTCTCATGTGCCGCCCGGCTCCACGTGCCACCGCTGCTCTGCCTGATGGGCCTTGTGCGCGGCGGCCTGCTCAGGCAGCCGCAGACTGTAGCCTACGCCGCGCTGAGTGTGAATAAGCGGCGGTCCGAGCGGGTCGAGCTTGCGGCGCAGATAGCTCACGTAGGTCTCGACGATCTGGGATTCGCCTGCGTAATCCCAGCCCCAGACGTTCTCCAGCAACTGCGCGCGGGTCAGCACCCTGCCCTGATGCCGCATCAGGTAGGCGAGCAGGCGGAACTCGGTCGGTGACAGTTCGACCGGGATGCCGGCCCTGCGCACGGTCCACATGGCCTCGTCAAGCTCAAGATCGCCTGCCCGCAGCGTCCCGTCGGCGGTGCCGGCGTCCTGCGGCGGTGCCGACCTGGCTGCCCGTCGCAGCACCGCCCGGACCCTGGCGACCAGTGCCTCAACGGAGAACGGCTTGGTGACATAGTCATCGCCGCCGATCGCGAGCCCGGTCACCGTATCCGAGGACGTGTCCCGCGCGGTCAGGAAGATGACCGGGACCTCATTGCCCGCCGCGCGCAGCCGGCGGCACACCTCGAAGCCGTCGATGTCCGGCAGCATCACGTCGAGCACGATGAGGTCGGGTTTTACAGTCTCGGCCTGGCGCATCGCGTCGATGCCGTTCGCCGCCGTGCTGACTGCGCAGCCGTGAAACTTGAGCGCGACCTGAACAAGCTCGCGGATGTTCGGCTCGTCGTCCACGACAAGGACGCGAGGGATTCGTTCGGCATCGGTCATCACTGTCGCCGGGGCTCACTATTCGGGTGGGTGAAAAAGCGTGTGCTGTCCTAATGAGGAGCGTACGGGATACCGGCCGCCAGATGGCGACGCCGGCAGCTCGCGGGTTCATTCGAGCTGCCGGCGTCTGAGCGGGTGATCCCAGTCAGGCGGTTTTCCGGCTAGCCGCGGATGATAATCAGCCTGGCTTCGTCGGTCCCGCCCACCACGGGGCCGACAACGAACACCCGCTGGCCTGTTGCCAGCACAGCTGCGGCGACGCGCTCCCTGGCGCGAATTACGACGGTCTTCGTGACGAGATTCCAGGTCAGGGCACTGCCGTCGGCGTCTTTCACCGCGAAGGACCCTGATGACGCGCGCTGAATGATGCCGCGCATGAAAGCGACGGTTTTCGTCCCCTTCTTGGTCTTGAAGGTGATCTGGCCATGCTCGCCGCCGAGCCGCATCAGTCGCCGGAGCACCGCCCGCCGGAGCGCCAGGCGCCGGAGTGCTGTCCGCCGCATGTGCTGACGATGGCTCTGCGTGGCGCCGGCCGTGACGTGCTCGCTCGCGAGTCGCATGCTGACCCGCGCGGCGCTTGATGCCGGGCTAGCACCCGATGTCAGGTGCGTTCCGAGGACGACCCCGCCGCCGGCGAACAGAGCGGCGGCGGCGATCCCGGCTGCCAGGCGAGCCCAGTTTCGCCTCGGCCGCCGGTCGTCCATGCCAGCACCCTGGCACGCTCGGCTGTGACATTCAGAAAGGGATCCTGAGATTTCTCTGTGAACGCTCCGCTACATCCGCTCGGGCACCGGGATGCCGAGCAGTTCGAGGCCGGTCAGCAGGACCTTGAGAGTCAGCGCCGCGAGCGCCAGCCTGGATTGCCTGACCGCCTGATCGCTCGCCTTGAGTACCGGGCACTGCTCATAGAACGTCGTGAAGTCACTGGCGAGGTCGAAGAGGAAGGCCGCGAGCTTGTGCGGCTCGACGGTCTGCGTGCTCTGGTCGATCGCGGTCTCGAACTCGAGTAGCCGCAGCGCGAGCTTGCGCTCGGCCTGCTCGCCGAGCACGATCGGTCCGGTGGCCTGGCCCGGATCCAGGGCAGCGCGGGCAAAGATCGAGCGGATCCTGGCCGTCGCGTACTGCAGGTACGGTCCGGTGTTCCCGGTGAGCGTGAGCATGCGGTCGAAGTCCAGGACGTAACTCGAATCGCGCGCCACCGACAGGTCGGCGTACTTGAGCGCGCCGATGCCGACCGCCTCGGCTATCTGAGCCCGCTGCTCGGGCTCGTCATACCTGTCCTTGATGACTTCCTCGGCCCGCGCGATCGCCTCGTCGATCAGGTCGATGAGCTTGACCGACGCGCCGCTCCTTGACCTGAAGCGCTTCCTGTCGGCGCCGGTCACCATGCCGATCGCGGCGTGCTCGGCCCGCACTGAGTCGGGCAGCCATCTCGCTTGCCTGGCGACCGCGAAGATCATCGCGAAGTGCTGTGCCTGCTCCGACCCGACGATGTAGGTGATCCGGTGAGCCCGCAGGTCGCGTATCCGGTACCTGATCGCGGCCATGTCAGTCGATCCGTATCCGTAACCGCCGTCGCTCTTGCGCAAGATCACCGGGAGCGGCGAGCCGTCCCTGCCGGTGAAACCAGGCGGAAAGGCGCACAATGCGCCGTCGCTGATGGTGGCGACACCGTCTTGCTCGAGCTCGCGGCAGACGTCCTCGAGCATCGGGTTGTAGAAGCTCTCAGGAGCCAGGTCCGCGTCGGACAGCGTGACGCCCAGCTTGCGGTAGATGGAGTTGTAGTACAGCTTGGAGTCGCTGATCAGCATTTGCCACAGGCGCAGCGTCTCGGGCTCACCTGCCTGCAGCGCTACGACACGGCGCCTCGACCGGTCGGCGAAGCCCGGGTCAGAGTCGAACTTGACTTTCGCGGCCTGATAGAAGGCATTGATCTCGCCCGCGGCCAACTGCGCGTAGGCGGCCTCCTCGCCGATGTCGATGAGGTGCTCGAGCAGCATGCCGAAGTTGGTGCCCCAGTCGCCGATGTGGTTCGCGCGGATCACGTGGTGGCCGAGATGCTCGAGCATCCGTACGTACGCGTCGCCGACCACGGTGGTGCGGAGATGGCCGACGTGCATTTCCTTAGCCACGTTCGGCGCGGAGTAGTCAACGACGATCCGCTGGGGCTCGCCGGCCAGCCTCACGCCCAGCGCAGGGTCGGTGAGCTGCCCGGAGGCCTGCTCGGCGATCCACGCTCCGCTGAGGGTGATGTTGATGAAACCGGGGCCGCTGACCTCCGCCTGATCGATCACGGGCGAGCCGGACAGGTGACCGGCGAGCCGGGCGGCGACGTCGCGCGGCGGAAGGCCGAGCCGCTTGCCCAGCGGGAGCGCGACATTGGACTGGAAGTCGGCGAAGGCCGATGGCCGGATCACCGGGTCCGCGTCGGCGTACTCGGGTCCGAATTCGGCGGCGAGCGCCGCGCTCACCTGTGCCGCGAGCGCGGCTTGAGGATCAGCCATGAATTTAAGCCTATCGATCGCAGCCAAGTCATTTCGGCGGTCAGTGCCGCTCCGAGCGCCGCAGGAAGTGACTCTGCCGCCCTGGGCCAAGGCGTTCCCTGATCCGCTCGGCGATCTTGCCGCTGGTCAGCTCGGCGGCAAGGCGGCAAGCGACGGCGGCCCCGCGCTGCGTGGCCGCCCCGTGCGCGATGACGACCGTGCCTTCAAGGCCGAGCAGAACGGCACCGCCATACGTTTCGGGATCGAACCGGCCGCTCAGCTCGCGTAGTTCCTTGCGCGCGAGCATGGCGCCAAAACGAGAAGCTCTCGTGTTGCTCAGCGCCGACCTGAACTGCGCGGCGGTGAAAGCCGCGGTGCCTTCGAGCGTCTTGAGCGCGACATTCCCCGCGAAGCCGTCGGTGACGACGACGTCAACCTTGCCTGCCAGCAGGTCGCCGCCCTCGATATTGCCCACGAAATCGATCGGGGCAGCGCCGTGCTGAGGATCGGTGCTCAGCAGCTCGTAGGTACGCCGGGACAGCTTATTGCCCTTGCCCGGCTCGGAGCCGATCGACAGCAGGCCGACCCGGGGCTTGGCTACCCCGAAGGTCACCTCGGCGTAGGCCGACCCGAGCTGCGCGAACTGAGCCAGCATCTCGGGCTTGGGATCAGCGACAGCCCCGGCGTCGATCAGCACGGTCGGGGTTGGCTGGGTGGGCAGCGCTACCGCGAGCGCGGGCCTGATCACGCCGGGCAGGTTACGAAGCCGCAGCCGGGCGATGGCGACGATCGCGCCCGTTGAGCCGGCTGACATGACGGCGGTGGTCTGACCGAGATGGACTAGCTGGCAGGCGACGGCGATGCTTGACCTCGGCCGCCGCCAGCTCGCGAGCGCGCCCTCGTCCATCGCCACGGAGTCCTCGGCGGTCACCAGCCGGATCTCGCCGAGCACGCCGTGCTCGGCGAGCAGCGGCCTGACCTGGCCAGGCCGGCCGATAAGCACGATCCGGGTGCCCCACTGCCGGAACGCGGCGACAGCCCCGGCGACGATGGCGTCCGGGGCGTTGTCACCGCCCATCGCATCGACCGCGATGACCGGCTGGCGGGCCCTGGCTGGCGCCGCCTGAACTGCGTCCCATGGCGTCAGCCTGCGCGAGTCAGCCGGCGGCTCGGCGCCTCCGGCGCCGGATTCATCCGCCAGGCTCAGGGCTCGGCTCGGTGAGCCGGTGCCCGCATTGGTCACGCTGGCGCCTGCGAAGCCTCCGCCTGCGAAGCCTCCGGCTGAGGTGCCGCCTGCTCCTGGGCCGGATGAGATCGGGACGGCATCCGCTTGATCGCGAGCGCGCTAAGCGCGGTGATGCCGATGACCGCGATCGGCATGATCATCGCCTGGTGCATCGCGGACACGTACCCGTAAGTGAACGCTTCACGCGCGATCCGGCCGATTTCGTCGACGAGCGAGGGCGGCGTGCCCGGTGGCAGCTTGAAGTTGCTGCTCCCGGTGCCCACGGCCGCACCGCTTTGAGCGGACTTGGCGAAGTTGGCGACGAGCTGAGCGCGAGCCTGCGGCGGCAGGACCGAATCACGGGCACTCACGGCGGCAGGCAAGGTCACCGTCAGCCTGTTCTCGAGCAGCGCGCCGACGGCGGCGGCACCGATCACCGAGCCGACCTGCCTGGTCGTGTTGATCATGCCGGAGGCCGCCCCGGCCAACCGCGGCTGGACGCTCTGCATCGCCATCGTCGTCAGCGGCGCGAACGTGCAGCCGAGGCCGAATCCGGCGACGACGAGCGCGGGGATGAAAGCGGGCCAGTTGGTGGTCGGCTCCGCGATCGCCGTAAGCCACCCCATGCCGCCCCCGAACAGGGTCAGCCCGGTGAACAGGATGAACTTGCCGCCGATCTTGTCGGTCAGCCGGCCAGCGACCGGGGCGACGAACATCGACACGACAGACGACGGCGCCATTACCAGGCCGGCCTTCAGCGCCGAATAACCGAGGGCCGACTGGAGGTAGATGGTGATCGGCAGGAAGATGCCGAGCAGCCCGATCGACAAGGCGCACGACATCCAGTTCATCAGGCTGAAATTCCGGTCGCGGAACAGCCCGAACGGTACCAGCGGCTCCTGGTCCTGCGTCCTTGCCTGGACGATCAGGAAGGCGATCAGCAGCGCGACTCCCAGCCCGAGGATCAGCGGGATGGAGATGAACGAGGTGATGGTGCCCCAGTTGTAGTTCTGGCCCTCGACCAGGCCGTAACAGATCGCGAGGAGCGCCAGGCTGGCCAGCACCACCCCGGGAACATCGAGCTTGTGCTGGGTCCCGGTACGCAGATCGGGGATCAGGTAGATGCCGAGCAGAATGACCGCCAGGCCGATCGGCACGTTGATGAAGAAGATGTACCGCCAATCGAACGCGGTGACGAGCAGGCCGCCGAGCGTCGGGCCGGCGATCGTCGCGACGCCGGCGACAGCACCCCAGACCCCGAACGCCGCGCCCCGCCGCTCAGGCGGGAAGACCATTGTCAGCAGCGCCAGCGTCTGCGGCATCAGCAAGGCGGCGCCGACGCCTTGCACGGCGCGGAACGCGATGAGCCAGCCGACCGTCGGCGAGAAGCCGCACGCCGCCGACGCGACGGTGAACAATGCCACGCCGATGATGAACAGAGTTCGCTGACCGCGCAGGTCACCGAGGCGCCCGGCGGTGATCAAAAGCACGGCGAGTACCAGCGCGTAGGCGTTGATCACCCACAAGACTCCGTCGAGCGAAGCATGCAGCTTGTCGATCATGTTGGGGATCGCGATATTGACGATCGTCAGGTCGAGCAAGGTCATGAAGAACCCAAGCGAGACGACGATCAGGACTGCCCACGGATTGCCGCGGTACTTACTCACGAACTTCAACCTCTCCTGCTCGCCGGCGTCCGGGCCGGCGACGTCGGCCCGGCTCACGCTTGGCAAGTCCGGGCCTGATGGCGTCCGGTGCCGACCTCGTCTAGCCTGCTCGGTCAGCAGCGCCGCGACGCATCGGGCTTATTCCCCTGGCAGTGCACCAGCTTGACTAGATAGCTCGGTCCTGACTGACAACTCGCACCCTAGCCCTGGCCAATGACAGTCTTGCCTATGCGCTGCGCTAGATCCGGTTATCGAGGCCGGCGGCGGGGGTTTGGCGGTGCCGTGACCGGCAGGGCGGCACGGACTGGCGGCGGCGCGCGCAGTATGCTCCCGCCATGGACTTGAACGGTGTTGCTGCGATCGTCTCAGGCGGAGCCAGCGGGCTCGGCGAGGCGACAGTGCGGGAGCTGGCCGCCGCTGGTTGCAAGGTCGTGGTCGCCGACCTCAACGAGGAGCGCGGCAAGGCGATCGCCGAGTCTGTCGGCGGCGTATTCGCCAAGACTGACGTCGCTGACGAAGCTTCGGTTACCGCCGCCGTCGCCGCGTCGGAGACGCTCGGGGCGCCGCTGCGGGTCGCGGTGAGCTGCGCCGGGATCGGCTGGGCCTCGCGCACGGTCGGGCGCGACGGCACTCCGCACGACCTGGGTACCTACCGCAAGGTCATCGATGTCAACCTGATCGGCACGTTCAACGTGATGCGCATCGCGGCAGCGGCGATCGCCAAAACCGAGCCAGCCGATGCCGATGGCCAGCGGGGTGTCGTGATCAACACGGCGTCGATCGCGGGCATCGAAGGCCAGACCGGCCAGATCGCCTACTCTGCTTCCAAAGGCGGCATCATCGGCATGACCGTGCCTGCGGCTCGCGATCTCGCGGCGATAGGCGTGCGGGTCAACACCATCTGCCCGGGGATCATTGACACGCCGATTTATGGCGCGGGCCCGGCGAGCGATGATTTCAAGGCGAAACTGATCGCTCCCGTCGTCTTTCCCAAGCGGATGGGCACGGCCGCTGAGTTCGCCAAGCTAGTCAGGTCTCTGATCGACAACGACTACATGAACGCGGAAGTCGTCAGGTTCGACGGCGGCATCAGGTTCCAGCCGAAGTAGCCGGCCCACGTGAAAGGCGCGCCATGTCCGACGCGGTTCGCACTGAGGTAGCTGACGGTGTCGCGGTCATTACGATTGACCGCCCGCAGGCGCGGAATGCCGTCAATGGCGAGGTGGCGCGAGGCATCGCCGCCGCGATCGAGGACTTCGACAGCCAGGCCGGCATCAGCGTGCTGATCCTCACCGGCGCGGGCGGCACTTTCAGCGCCGGAATGGATCTCAAGGGTTTCTTGTCGGGCGACGCCCCGATGGCCGTCGGCCGTGGCTTCGGCGGCATCGTGGAACGGCCGCCGGCTAAGCCCGTGATCGCCGCGGTCGAAGGCTATGCCCTGGCCGGGGGCTTTGAGCTCGTGCTGGCCTGCGACCTGGTCGTGGCCAGCGAGGAGGCGAAATTCGGCCTGCCCGAGGTGAGGCGCGGCCTGGTGGCCGGCGCCGGTGGCCTGCTCAGGCTGCCCAAGCGCATTCCTTACCACCTGGCGATGGAGATCGCCTTGACCGGCGAGCACTTCAGTGCTGCTAGGCTCGCGGCTGCTGGCCTGGTCAATAAGCTTGTACCGGCGGGCGAGGCGCTATCCGCGGCGCACGAACTGGCCGCCCGCGTCGCCCTTGGCGCACCGCTCGCCCTGGCGGCCACGAAGCGGGTCATCGTCGAGTCGGCCGACTGGCCGACGGGCGAGGCGTTCGCCCGGCAAGGTGAGGTCATCACCCCGGTCTTCGGGTCGAAGGACGCGATGGAGGGCGCGATGGCGTTCGCCGAGAAGCGGCAGCCGGTCTGGCGCGGCGAGTAGCCCGGGGTAGCTAGCAAGGTAGCTGACACGGAGGACTTCGATGGCCGATCCGCGGATCAGCGTCGTCGTGCCGTTCTACAACAACGTGGACCTGCTCGGAGACTGCCTCGCCTCCATCGCCGCGCAGACCCTGACCGACCTCGAAGTGATCATGGTCGACGACGGCTCGACCGACGGCAGTGCTGAGGTCGCGGCTGCCCGCGTCGCGGCCGATCCCAGGTTCAGGCTGATCAGCGTCCCCAACGGCGGCCCGGGGTCAGCGCGCAACCGTGGCATCGAAGCCGCGACGGCTGAGTATCTGGCCTTCGTGGACGCCGATGACCTCCTGCCGGCCGGCGCCTACGCGACGCTACTGGGCGTGCTCGAGGAGACCGGATCTGATTTCGTTTCCGGCGGCGTGCTCAGGCTGACCGCCGGCGGGCTCGGCGGCTCCGGGCTGCACGACCAGGCGGTCAAGGCCAGGCGCCTGCGCACCCATATCAGCCGCACGCCAGAACTCTGCTACGACATCTCCGTGTGGAACAAGCTGTTCCGCAGGTCGTTCTGGACCGGGGCAGGACTCAGCTTCCCTGAGGGGATGCTCTGGGAAGACCTGGTCGCGATGACCAGGGCGCACGTGCTCGCGGCGGCCGTCGACGTGATCACCGATCCGATCTATCACTGGCGGGACCGGGACAAGGGCGGTCCCTCCATCACCCAGTCGCGGACGAGCATCGGCAACTTCCGTGACCGGATCACCGCTCTGATCATGATCGACGATTTCCTTCGCGACCGGGCGACCCCGGCCCTCCTTCGCCGCCATCAGCACAAGGCACTGGTCAACGACCTCTGGCTGTACGTGCGCGATCTGGCCGTGACCAGCACCGAGTACCAGGACGAGTTCACGGGCCTGGCGCGGCAGTACCTCCGCGGTGTCGACAAGCGCCTCATCGCGAGCTTGCCGGCCACCCGCAAGCTCGCCTACTACCTGGTCGCGGCAGGCCGGCGGCCCGACCTCGCCGAGTTCGCGGCGTGGCTAGCGGCGAATCCCGGCCGTACCCCGCCGGTGGTGCGGTCGTTCGGCCGGCTCCGCGCCGACCTGCCGTTCCGGCGGCCCGGGCGGCGAATCCCGGCATCGGTGTTCACGCCGCAATGGAGGGAGCTCGCGCCGCAGGTGCGAGTGGACGCCATCACGCGGGAACGGCGATGCCTGGTCCTCGAGGGCAGCGCCTACGTTCCGTCGATGGACATCGGCAGCCGGCGGAACACCGCGAAATTCGTGGTGCTCCTGCCGCGCGGCCGGCGGAGGCTGCCGCGGGTGCTGCCCGCCACGTCGGTTCGCAGGCCGGACGTGACCGAATCGTCGGCGCAGAGTCGCTATCGATATGACTGGTCCGGATTCCGCTTCCGGATCAGTCCGCGCTGGTTCGGCGCCGGTGATCGCTGGGCGACCGGGGAATGGGATTGTTTCATCCTTGTCAGGGGACGGGCCGCCTGGCGGCCAGCGCGGCTGCATTCACCGGCGCCGCAACCCTTTGTTCCGCCACCAAGCACAGTCGCGCCGGGCGTGACGTTCGGTGCCCGCTGGGCTGGCAACCGGCTGCGAATCCAGGTCAAGCGGGAGGCGTCGAGCGGGCCGGCTCTGGTCGCTGGCGCCACCGAGGCTGGCGCGGCGCCTGCCACCCCGGTCAGCCAGACCTGGGCGAGCGGCGGCAAGCTCGTCCTGCGAGGCAGCCTGCCCGAGGCCGGCGGCTGGGAGGTCGTGCTCCGGCACCTGGACGGCTGGTCCAGGCACACGGTTCCGGTCAACTGCGCCGGCGGTGAGTTCAGCGTCGAGATCGACCTGGGCGCCATCGACTGCTTTGGCGACGAGGCGCCGCTGCGCGACGGCCGCTGGGACGTGAGCCTGCGACGGGTCGGCGGCGATGCGCTGCCGGCAGTGCGGGCGAGAGCCGATCCGCGCCTGCGTTCGGCGGGCCGCAAGACGTTCCGCTGCGGCAGCGGTGACGGCGGGCAGGGCCTGGTGATCACGGTAGCGCCGAGGCTTGGCCCGCTGGAAGGCGGCCGGATTCGCCGCCGGCTGCTTCGCGAGGTCTATTACCGGGTCCAGCGGCTGCTGCCGGTACGCGAGGCGGCCCTCTTCATCAGCTTCGACGGCCGGTCCTGCGCCGACAATCCGCTCGGCATCGCCAGGGAGATGGCGCGCCGCGGCGACCGGCTCGAACAGCTCTGGGCGGTCGATGACTGGTCGGTCGCCGTGCCGCCCGGCGGCCGGGCCGTGCTGATCGGCACCGCGAGCTATCTAGCCGCGCTCGGGCGCTCGGAATACGTGATCGCGAACAATCACGTAGCGCTGCCTTATCGCCGCAGGCCAGGCCAGCGTTACGTGCAGACCTGGCACGGGACGCCGCTCAAGCGCCTTGGGTGGGACATCGTCAAGCCGAGTTTTGTCAGCGGTGACCGGTATTTTGAGTTCCTGGCAGGCGACGTGGCTCAATGGGATCTGCTGATCTCACCTAATCCGTTCACCACCCCGATCATGCGGCAGGCGTTCAGGTACACGGGCGAGATCGCCGAGACTGGCTATCCCCGAGATGACGCGCTGCTCGCTGGCGCGCCGGCTGACCTCAGGGACCGGCTGGGCCTGCCCGCTGGCAAGCGAGTCGCCATGTACGTGCCGACCTGGCGCGAGAATCAGCATGAGGGCACCTCCGGGTACCGGTTCGACGTCAGGCTCGACCTGGCTGCGGCCAGGGCACGGCTCGCCGATGACTATGTCCTGCTGATCAGGGGCCATCACCTGATGGCGGGCTGGGTACTGGCCGACGCCGAGCCCGGATTCGCCTTCGACGTCACCGGGTACCCGGATATCAACGACCTGCTCGCGGTGACCGATGTGCTGATCACCGACTACTCGTCGGTCATGTTCGACTTCGCGCCAACCGGGCGGCCGATGGTCTTCTTTACCTACGATCTTGAGCACTACCGAGACCAGCTCCGCGGCTTCTATTTTGACTTCGAAGCGGACGCGCCAGGCCCGCTGGTCAGCACGTCCGGTGAGCTTGTCGCGGCGCTAGCCGACATCGACGCCATTGGGGCCAGGTACCGGGCGGTCCGCGAGGCGTTTACAGCCAGATTTTGCCCGCTGGATGATGGCAAGGCGTCGGCACGGGCCTGCGACCGGATCTTCAAAGGCTAAGCTGCCTGCTTGGCAAGACAGATTTGGCGGAACGCACTCGCGCGTCGCCGGTGTCGCCGGGCAAGCCGGCGTCTGGCCAGGAAAGGTGTCGCATGCGTGGCCTCGGGGCTGACGCGGCGGTCGGCTCGGCTGGCACTCGGGCACGTCCCGGCCAGGTAGCCGGGCAGTCGGCTGGCGGTCCTGCCGTGCGCGGGCCTGTCAGGTCGGTGCTGCTGTCCTGGTGGCCGGTCATCGCCTGCGGCCTCGCCGAGTTCGTCATCGGCGGCTACCGGATCGCCGGGCCGTCGCTCTGGCGGGACGAGGCGGCGACCATCTCAGGGTCCCAGCGTCCCGTGGGCGCGATCTTCGCGCTCATGCTGCATCAAGATGCCGTGCACGGTCCCTATTACCTGCTGATGCACGCGGTGATCGCGCTTGGCGGCACGTCGGAAACAGTGTTGCGGCTTCCGTCGCTGATCGCCATGTGCCTCGGCGCCGGGGTGACGGCCGCCCTGGCGCGAAGGCTGGCGCTGGGGAGCGGGTTGCCGGCGCCTTCGATCGTCGGCCTTCTCGCCGGGCTCGCCCTGGCCGCGGTTCCGCTGTCTACCAGGTACGCGCAGGAAGCCAGGCCCTACGCGCTGACCACGCTCTTCGCTCTCGCGGCAACCTATCTTCTGGTGCGAGCCTCGGCGAGCGGACGATGGTCGTGGTGGGCGGGCTATGGGGTCGCGCTGACGCTGACGGGGTGGTTCAACCTGTTCGCTGTCCTGCTCGCGGTGGCACATGCCGTGAGCCTGGTCGTCGCGCGGACCGGTGCGAGTGCCGGTGCCGGTGCGGGCCAGCCCTCGCCGGGCGAGACTGCGGCGGCTGGCACGCTGCGGCGCTGGCTCGTCGCGTGCGCGGTGGCCGCTGTGCTGGTTGCGCCGCTGGCTTTCCTCAGCCTGCGCCAGTCGGCGCAGCTGAACTGGGTCACCAGGCCAGACCTCTCGACGGTGGCGTCGCTGATCAGGGATTTCGCCGGGGCGTCGGCAGCGATCTTGGTCGTCGCGCTCCTCGGCTTGCTCGGCTGCCTCGGCGGTACCGGGCTTCGTCGAGGCTCGGGCTTGACCCTCGCAGTGATCGCGCTGCCGTGGCTGATCCTGCCGCCGCTGGTATTGCTCGGCGTATCGCTGGCCGATCCGGTCTACGTCGAGCGCTATGTCGTGTTCTGCCTCCCGGCTCTGGCCATGCTTGTCGCCGCTGGCCTCCTCTCGCTTGCTGGCTTCACCGCCCGGGCGGTGGATCAGCGCGGCTTGCCCCCTCGGCGGGTGCGGCTGGTTGCCGTAATCCCGTCGGTCGTGCTCGTCCTGGCAGTGGCCGCGGTGCTGATCAGCCCGCAGCGCGCGATCAGGCTTCCGTCCGCGCGGGCCGACAACCTCCGGGCCGTCGCCGCCGTCGTGGCGGCGCGCGAACGGCCGGGTGACGCGGTTTTGTACGTGCCGTGGGACACCGCGCTGGCTGGCATGGCCTACCCGAAGCCGTACGCCAGCTTGCGGAACGTCGGTCTTGGCGAGTCGCCGATCGCCTCCGATACCTTGCGCGGCCTGCCCGCCAGTCCTGGCGTGGTCGCGAGCCGGCTGCACGGCGTGTCCCGAGTCTGGACGGTGCAGTGGACACCCGTGCTGCCGTCGGCAGGCCCGGCCAGCACCGGCTCGCTGACAGCAGCTGGCTTCCGGCTAATCCGCCGCTGGAACATTCAGTCCGTCGTGCTCAGCATCTACGCCCGCTAAGCCGGCGCCCGCCCGCCATCCGGCGCCGGATTCGGGTTATGGGGGCGTCTGGTCATCACTCGCAGGGTTCGGCGGGGTAACTCTGGCTTCGCTAAGCCCCCCGTTGTGACTTGGGTGCGGCTCTTTCTGGGTGAGTCAGCCGGGTGGTGCCATGTCCGGGAGGGTTCCCGTCCTTACCGTGGAGGGTTTCCGGGTTCCTGCGGGAGCGTTGTCGCATGAAGGAGGGTTGTCGTCGTATCGGCCGGTCAACCCTCCTAGATGCGAAAACCCTCCTGCACGAACCCGAAAACCCTCCTGCGAGAGCAGCCTCAGCCCGAAAGAGCCACACCCTTGTGACTTTGCTGGCGTTCCAGCCTTGTCGTTGCGGCATCGCTGGGCCTGCCCGAGCTGGATGGCTTTGAGATGCCCGCCGCCCGCCGCCCCGCCTCCGACGGACCGGCGGCGGGGCACGAAGCTGGAGCTGGCTGGCCGTAGGGGGGCTGCGGCCAGCCAGCGATCCGGCGGCGGGGGGAGACCGCCGGATCAGGGTCCGGCCGGTTAGCCCGGCAGCGCCACGGGGGCTGGCGCCTTTGCCGGACCGAGGGGGGAGGCCGGACCCGGTCCTGGATGCGCGACGTGCGGCGGCAGGTCGCTAGCGAACAACGGTTTTCTCGGGCATCCGGGTCGCGAGCTGCTGGCGCAGCTTGCCGCGGCCGCGGTGCAGGCGGGACATTACAGTACCAATCGGGGTGCCCATCATCGCGGCGACCTCGCGATATGGGTAACCCTCAACATCAGCGAGCCAGATCGTCGTCTTGAAGTCATCAGGCAGGTCGCGCAATGCGGTGAGGACCACGGAATCGGTCATCTTGTCGAGCGCCTCGACCTCGGCCGACTTCGCCGGGCCGGTCAGCGGGTCGCGACCAGACTGCCAGTCCGCGTCCGGGTCGGCGCCCGGTGAGATCGCGGGCTCACGCTTAGTCTTGCGATATGAGTTGATGAAGGAGTTCGCGAGGATTCTGTGCAGCCACGCGCGCAGGTTAGTGCCAGGCGTGAACTGATGGTAGCCGGTGAAAGCCTTCGTAAGAGTCTCCTGTACCAGGTCTTCGGCGTCGGCCGGATTGCGGGTCATCCGCAGCGCGGTCAGGTAAAGCTGATCCAGGTAGGGCCTGATCTGCGCGTCAAACTCGCTCTTGCGGGCGGCCGGAGTGGCGGCTTGGGCAGTGGCGCCAGTGGCAGTCATGCGAACGTTAGCTCCCTCGGCTGGGGCTCCCTCGTACTCGGTCACTTACTTAGACGCTGAGATCCGCTGGCAGGATTCGTGATCTGGGTTACACGCTAGCTACACATCGTAATGAAGAGGTCTCCATACCTTCACAGACGCATCTGCGCAGGTACTGGTTCACCGCGCCACGGCTGCGCGTCGTTCCTGTTGGTAGGTATGCGTCGTTTATCACCTTTGGAGCGAGCGTCGTGACCGGTGAGCGGGGCGGTTTGGGACACGTATCGCCGGGCCGCCGTTTGCGCTCCGGGTTGTTAGTGACGCACGATGGGGGTGAAGCGGTCGATAGGGAGGCTTCGGCGTGGCTAAGAATAATGAGAAGTTTGCGGCTGACCTAGGTTCGCTGCTTGGCCTGTCAGCCGGACGCCCGGAGCGAAGGCGCGGTTGCTGGCCGGCCAAGCCTGACGACGGCAAGTCTCCGCGGCGCTGCTGGCCAGAAGCCGCCGACCTGCCGCACGGCGATCCCAGCCCCGCCGACACGATCAGCAAGATCCTGCGCGGTCGCTGGCTGTAGCCAAGGCACATGCCCGCGCCCGCGCGGCGCGATCAGGCCGGGGCTGGGGCGGATCGGCCGTGTGATCCCGGTCCGTAAGCTGCCAGTGCGCGCCTGAGGCGGTCGCGGCCGCGGTGCAGGCGGGACATGACGGTGCCGATCGGGGTACCCATCATGGCCGCCACTTCGCGGTAGGCGTAGCCCTCGATATCAGCGAGGTAGACGGCGGTCCTGAAATCCTCGGGCAGTTCACGCAGCGCGCGCAGCACCTCGGAGTCGCCGAGCCGGTCAAGGGCCTCGGCCTCGGCGGATCGCGCGACCGGAGCGAAGGCGTCTTCCCCCTGCTGCCAGTTCTCGCCCAGCTCAGGCGCGGAGGCGAGCGCGGGCTCGCGTCGCATCTTGCGGTAGTTGTTGACGAAAGCGTTCGAGAGGATCTTGTGCAGCCAGGCCCGCAGGTTAGTACCGGGTGTGAACTGGTGGAAGGCCACATAGGCCTTCGCAAGAGTCTCTTGAACCAGGTCTTCGGCATCGCTCGCGTTGCGGGTCATCCGCATCGCTGCCGTGTTCAGCTGGGCCAGATAAGGCCGCACCTGCCGCTCGAAGTCAGCGTGCCTGTCCGCCGGTGACCCGGCGGCCATCGCGTCCTGCGCTTCGTCGCTGATGAAGATCACCCCCGGTGACCGCCGCTCGGTCAGCCCGTCAACCAATAAACATAGCACGGACAACGATCACCCACTAAAAAGCCGCAGGTCAGGCCCAACTAGATCCGGCCCCGCCCACGCCGGCACCGAGGCCAGCGGCATTGGCGGCACCGCGATAGCTGGCACCGCACAATACCGTTGACGACCATGAAGGTGACGCAGCTATGACGGCACAGCTATGAAGGCAAGGCTATGAATATGCGCCGGACCGAGCCCGCAGGCACCCTGATCGTTGCCGGGGCTCCGATTGGCCGGCCGCAGGACGCGTCTGCCGCGCTGATTGCCGCGCTCGGCGCGGCTGAGATCATCGCGGCGGAGGACACCCGCAGGCTGCGCCGGCTGGCCAGCGACCTCGGCGTGCAACTGACTGCCCAGGTTGCCTCCTACTTCGATGACGTCGAAGCCGCACGGGTGCCGGCCCTGATCGAGCACCTCAAGGATGGCAAGGACGTGCTGCTGATCACCGACGCCGGGATGCCCGCGATCAGCGACCCCGGTTATCGCCTGGTCACTGCCGCCGCAGCCACCGGGCTCGACGTGACCGTGCTGCCGGCCCGTCGGCCGTGACGGCCGCGCTGGCGGTGTCCGGGCTGCCCACGGACAGGTTCTGCTTCGAAGGGTTCCCCCCGCGCAGGCAAGGCGAGCGCGGCCGGAGATTCGCTGAACTCGCCGCCGAGCGCCGGACCATGGTGTTCTTCGAATCGCCACGCAGGCTCGGTACCACCCTCACGGAGCTAGCGGAAGCGCTCGGCGCCGACCGGAACGCGGTCGTCTGCCGTGAGCTCACCAAGACCCATGAGGAAATAGTTCGCGGCACGCTGGGCAAGCTCGCGAACTGGGCCGCCTCCGGGGTGCTCGGCGAGATCACCCTGGTCGTCGCCGGCGCGTCGGCCAGAGCCAGGCCGGCCGCTACCGAAGCGGACGTCGTAGCCGAGGTAGCCGCCGCTGAAGAGGCAGGCCGGACCCGCAACGAGGCCATCGCCGCGACCGCAGTCAAGCTCGGCCTGCGCAAACGCGAGGTCTACAACGCCGTCATCCGCGGGAAAGGCTGTGTTAGCCCGGGGGGGACCACCCCCCGGAACCCCCCTGTGTCCGGGGCGCCTTAGGCGCCGCCTTCCCTCCTCGCAAACACCGCTCGTCAGTCCAGGCGGCACCGCGCCCCGGACGCCGCTGGGGCGGAGCGAGCCGTGCCTGGATGGCTCTAGGCTTTGTGGCATGTCAACTCGTCACATCCTGGCCGCGCCAGCGTGGCCGTACGCCAATGGACCTCGTCACATCGGGCACGTGTCCGGCTTCGGGCTGCCCTGCGACATGTTCAGCAGGTACCACAGGATGACGGGCGACAAGGTGCTGATGGTCAGCGGCACCGATGAGCACGGCACGCCGATCCAGGTCCAGGCCGATGCCGAGGGCGTGACCGCCCGTGAGCTAGCCGATCGTTATAACCGGGTGATCGCCGAGGACCTGGCCGGGCTCGGCATGACCTACGACCTGTTCACCAGGACCACCACGCTGAACCACTACGCGGTGACCCAGGAGATCTTCAAGGGCCTCTACGACAACGGCTACATCATCGCCAAGACCACTCTCGGCGCGATCTCCCCGTCCACGGGCCGCACGCTGCCCGACCGGTACGTCGAGGGCACCTGCCCGATCTGCGGCTATGAATCGGCTCGCGGTGACCAGTGCGACAACTGCCAGAACCAGTTGGATCCCATCGACCTGATTAACCCAAGATCGAAGATCAACGGTGAAACACCCATTTTCATCGAGACTGAACAGTTCTTTCTTGATCTGCCCGCGTTCGCGGACGTGCTGGGAACGTGGTTGCAGTCCAAGAGCGGCCAATGGCGGCCGAACGTGCTCAAGTTCTCACTCAACCTGCTCGGCGACCTGCAGCCACGGGCGATCACCCGCGACCTTGACTGGGGCGTGCCGATCCCGCTCGACGGCTGGGTCGACCGGCCGGACAAGCGGATCTACGTCTGGTTCGACGCGGTGATCGGGTACCTGTCAGCGTCCATCGAGTGGGCGCGGCGGTCGGGCGATCCGGACGCCTGGCGAGCCTGGTGGCAGTCGCCGGACGCGCTGTCGTACTACTTCATGGGCAAAGACAACATCGTCTTCCACTCAGAGATCTGGCCGGCGATGCTGCTTGGCTACGGCGGCAAGGGCAGCCGTGCCGGCAAAGAAGGGCCAGGCAAGCCCGGCTCGCTCGGCGACCTGAGCCTGCCGTCCGAGGTCGTCTCGAGCGAATACCTGACGATGGAGGGCCGAAAGTTCTCCTCGTCCCGGTCGGTCGTGATCTACGTGCGCGACTTCTTGTCCCGCTATGACGTGGACGCGCTGCGCTACTACGTGGCCGTGGCCGGGCCTGAGACCCAGGACACGGACTTTACCTGGAGCGAGTTCATCAGGCGCAACAACGACGAGCTGGTAGCGAACTGGGGCAACCTGGTCAACCGGAGCGTCTCGTTCGCTGCTCGCAACATCGGCTCGATTCCGCCGCCAGGCGAGCTGACCGAGGCTGACCAGGCGGTCCTTGAGCACTCGCGGGCCGCCTTCGCCACCGTCGGCGAGTCGCTGTCGCGTTCTCGGTTCAAGATCGCGGCGACCGAGACCATGCGGACGCTGTCCGAGGCGAACAAATACCTATCCGATCAGGCGCCGTGGAAGCTCCGCGAATCCGATCCGGAGCGGATGCGGACGATCTGCCACGTCGCACTGCAGCTTGTCGACGACGGCAAGACGCTGCTGACCCCGTTCCTGCCCGGGTCCTCGCAGAAGGTGTTCACGATGCTCGGCGGCCAGGGCAGCTGGTCCGACATGCCGCGGATCGACGAGGTGACCGAGGAGGGCGGCCGGCCCTATCCGGTCATCACCGGCACCTACCAGGGTCAGGCGCGCTGGGAGTCGGCGCCGGTCAGGCCCGGCACCGCTCTCGATGCGCCGACACCGCTGTTCACCAAGATCGACCCGGCCGCCGCTGAGGAAGAGCTCGCCCGGCTCGGCGGCTACAACACCGAGCCGGGCTCATGAACGCGAAGGCGCCGCTCGCCGCGCCGCCGGAGCCGCTGCCCGCGCCCGCGTTCGACGCGCACACCCACCTGGACATGATGAGCGAGCCGGTGGACGTGGTGCTCGACCAGGCGCGTGCCGCCGGCATCGCCCGGGTTGTCACGGTCGGCTGCGACGTGGAGTCGTCTCAGTGGGCGGCGGCGATCGCGGCCGAGCGCGCCGACGTGTACGCCGCGGTCGCGATCCACCCGAACGAGGTGGCCCGGGCGGAGGCGAGCCAGGGCGGCCGCGACGCCGTCCTGGCTGAGATCGCCGCGCTCGCCGCCCTGCCCCGGGTGCGCGCGGTCGGCGAGACCGGCCTGGACTACTACAGGGACCATGCGCCTGCTGGCCTGCAGCGAGAGTGGTTCCGCGCCCACATCGAGATCGCCAGGGCGGCCGGCAAGGCGCTGATGATCCACGATCGCGATGCCCACGATGACGTGCTCGACATTCTGGCTGAACAAAGCGCACCGCCTCAGGTCGTTTTCCACTGTTTCTCTGGCGACGCGGAGATGGCCAAGCGGTGCGCCGATGCGGGATACGTGATGAGCTTCGCGGGGAACGTGACGTTCCCCAATGCGCAGAGCCTCCGCGATGCCGCCGAGGTCGCGCCCGCTGACCTGATCCTGATCGAGACCGACGCGCCGTACCTGACGCCGGTCCCGAACCGGGGCAGGCAGAACGCCCCGGCCCAGGTCGCCCACACCCTGCGAGCGGTCGCCCAGGTGAAGGGCATGGACGTCGCCGAGCTCTGCGCCGCGGTGACCGCGACCGGTGCGCGGGTCTTCGGCCTGCCCGCCAGCTAGCGTGAGCTTGGTGGAGGAGACGGGGGCGGCACTTCTCGGAGCGGCCGAGATCAGGCGGCTGGCGAGCGAGCTCGACCTGACGCCGGCCAAGCGGCTCGGGCAGAACTTCGTCATCGACGCGGGCACGATCCGCCGCATCGTGGCCTTGGCGCGCCTCGAGCCCGACGATGTCGTGCTCGAGGTCGGACCCGGGCTGGGCTCGCTGTCCCTTGGACTGGTGGGCGCGGCGCGCAAGGTCATCGCCGTCGAGGTCGATCCTGTGCTCGCGGCGCAGCTGCCTGCCACTGTCGCCGGGCGGGCTGGTGACCTGGCTTACCGGCTCACGGTCATGGAGGCCGATGCCGTGACCCTGAGAGCGGTGCCGGCGCCCCCGACCGTGCTGGTGGCGAACCTGCCGTACAACGTGGCCGTGCCAATACTGCTTAACTTGATCGAGGTGCTGCCGTCGATCGGCCGGGCGCTGGTCATGGTGCAGGCCGAGGTCGCCGACCGGTTGTGCGCCGGGCCGGGCAGCCGCATTTACGGCATCCCGTCGGTCAAGCTGGCCTGGTACGGGACGGCGCGCCGGGTCGGCGCCGTGTCCAGAACGGTGTTCTGGCCGATGCCGAACGTCGACTCGGCGCTAGTGAGCTTCACCCGGCACGCGGAGCCGGCGAGTGCTGGCAAGACTGTGAGCAGGCAGGAGGTGTTCGCGATCATCGACGCGGCCTTCGCTCAGCGGCGAAAGACGCTGCGAGCGGCGCTGGCCAGCTGGGCTGGCTCGGCCGATAACGCCGAGCGGGTGCTCCGGGCGGCCGGGATCGAGCCGGCGCTACGCGGCGAAGCGCTCGGTGTAGAGCAGTACATCCGAATTGCCCAGGCAATGGACCCGGCACGTAGCATCATCGAATCGTGGCCCACGTGACATCGATTACCAGGCAGGGCGAAGCTGTCACCGCGCGGGCGCCAGCCAAGATCAACTTGCAGCTTTCGGTCGGCCCGCTTCGCGCCGACGGATTCCATGATCTGGTCAGCGTCTTTCACGCCGTCTCGCTGTACGACGAGGTAACCGTCAGACCGGCCGACCGCACCAGCGTCGTGATGCGCGGCGAGGGTGCTGGTGACGTGCCGGTCGGACCGGCCAACCTCGCCATCCGGGCAGCGACCGCGCTCGCCCGCGCGACCGGCAAGCGCGGCGCTCGCGGCGGGAGCAGGGTGCGGATCGAGATCCGCAAGCGGATTCCGGTCGCGGCCGGCCTGGCCGGCGGCAGCGCGGACGCCGCTGGTGCCCTCGTCGCGTGCAACGAACTCTGGCGCACCGGCTGCTCGGCCGCCGACCTTAGCGAGATCGGCGCTCAGCTCGGCAGTGACGTGCCGTTCGCCCTGGCCGGTGAGACCGCTGTCGGCATCGGCCGGGGCGAGCAGCTCACCCGGGCGCTGGCGGCCGGGAGTTACCACTGGGTGCTCGCGTTCGGCGCGAGCGGGCTCGCGACGCCCGAGGTCTACGCGGCGTGCGACCGGCTGAGGGCCGCGCGGTCCGGTGGCTCGGGCGGCGCCAGGGTCAGGGCGCCCGAACTGGACACCGAGTTGATGACCGCGCTCAGGTCGGGTGACCCGACCATGGTCGGGCCGTTGCTGAGCAACGACTTGCAGCCCGCCGCGCTGTCGCTGCAGCCGCTGCTTCGCCGGGCGCTCGCGGCCGGCAAGGATAACGGCGCGCTTGGCGCCATCGTGTCCGGCTCCGGGCCGACGTGCGCGTTCCTTGCGGGCGACGCGGACGGGGCCAGCGACCTGGCGGTCGCGATCACCGGGGCCGGCGTCTGCCGGGCGGTGGTGCAGGTCTACGGCCCGGTGCCCGGCGCGAGCCTGGTGGACGCCGGGATGCTGGCGTGAACCTGGTCAACCTGGAGGCCGCCGTCAAGGCGTACGGCACTCGCGTGCTGCTCGACGGAGTGTCGCTCGGGGTTGCCGCGGGTGACCGGATCGGCGTAGTCGGGCGCAACGGCGCTGGCAAGACCACGCTGCTCGCCGCACTGGCCGGAGCCACCGACCTGAACTCGGGCCGGTCCACCAGGATCCGCGAGCTGCGGATCGGGTACCTCGGGCAGTCGGAGCGGCCGACAGGGCCGGTGCGCCAGGCGGTATTCGGAGACGCCCCTGAGCACGAGTGGGCGCAGGATGCCAGGGGCAGGGGACTGCTCAGCGCCTTGCTCGCTGACCTCGATCTGGACGCTAAGGCCGAAGACCTGTCCGGGGGCGAGCGCCGCCGGGTCGCGCTGGCCGCGCTGCTGCGCGGCACTCACGATCTGCTGCTGCTCGATGAGCCGACCAACCATCTGGACATCGAGGTCATCGGCTGGCTGGCCAGTTACCTGGCCACGCACGTCAAGACCTTCGTCGTGATCACGCACGACCGGTGGTTCCTCGACGCGGTCAGTGACCGTACCTGGGAGATTGCCGACGGCCAGGTTTATTCGTACGACGGCGGCTACTCCGCCTACGTGCTCGCGAAGGCCGAGCGGTCAAGGCAAGCCGCCGCCCAGGAGCAGCGGCGCCGCAACTTGCTGCGCAAGGAGCTCGCCTGGCTCAGGCGCGGTCCGCCCGCGCGAACCAGCAAGCCGAAGTTCAGGATCGAGGCGGCGACGGACCTGATCGCCGACGAGCCCGCGCCGCGCGATGGCGTCGAGCTGTCCAGGCTGGCAGCGGCGAGGCTCGGCAAGACGGTGATCGACCTGACCGGCCTGACGGCCAGCATCGGTGACCGCAGCTTGCTGCGCGACGTGAGCTGGCAGCTTGGCCCGGGTGACCGGATCGGCGTGGTTGGCGTGAACGGCAGCGGCAAGACCTCGTTGCTGCAGGTGCTGGCCGGTGAACCGGGAGCACTATCGGTGCAGGGTGAGGTGGTGCGCGGCAAGACCGTGCGCCTCGGTTACCTGACGCAGGAGCCAGTCCCGGTCGACCCGAATCTTCGGGTGCTCGAAGCGGCCGAGCAGGTTCGCGGCACCGTGGCCATCGGCAAGGGGGAGTTCTCGGCCGGCCAGTTGCTCGAGCGGCTAGGGCTGGGTGCTGACCGGCAATGGACACCCGTTCGCGACTTGTCTGGTGGTGAGCGGCGCAGGCTGCAGTTGCACATGGTGCTGATGGCCGAGCCGAACGTCCTCTTGCTCGACGAGCCGACCAACGACCTGGATATCGAGACGCTGACCGAACTGGAGGACCTGCTGGACGGGTTCCCAGGGTCGATCGTCGTAGTCAGCCACGACAGGTACTTCATCGAGCGGGTCACTGATCATGTGGTGGCATTGGTCGACTCGGGGCTGGCGTTCCTGCCCGGCGGGGTAGCTGAGTACCTGGAGCGGCGGGCCGCTGCGGCGGGAGAGTCCGGGTCGGCCTCTTCTGGGTCGGCCTCTTCTGGGTCGGCTTCGTCTGGGTCGGCGGCGGCCAGGTCGCAGTCGTCGCCGGCCAGGCTGCGCGAGGCCAGGAAGGAGCTGGCCAGGCTTGACCGGCAGCTGGCCCGGCTGACCGGGCGGGAGGGCGAGCTGCACGAGGCGCTCGCCCAGGCCGCGAGCGACTACGCGCTGCTGATGGAACTCGGCGAAGAGCTGCGCACGGTCGAAGCGGAGAAGATCGCGATGGAGGAACGCTGGCTGGAGCTAGCCGAGGAGACCTCCGCTTAGGAAGCGCCTCGGCAGCGTGGCCCGAACTGCTGCTGCCGCTCACTTGGTGATGGCGCGGTAGAAGGCCTCGGCGATGACGTGATAGCCGGCGGCGTTGGCGTGCTCGTTCGGCCCGCGCGGGCGCGGCGCGCACATCCAGGTCAGCGCGCAGATCGCGGTGACGTTGGGCGGGTCGGCCTTGGCGGTCTTGCCCTTGTTCGCGAAGTCCGCGCTCTTGAACGCGTCGAACACGTCGGCGACCCTCGCGCCATAACTGTGGTACTTGTCGGCGATCATGTGGTTACCTCCGGCCGCGAAACCCTCGGTCAGGATGGCAAGCGCCCGGCCGGTCATCGTCTTCCACAGGCCAAGTTCGGGCACGTAGTAGGTCATGCCGGCGATGAGCACCTTGCTGCCGCCGCTCGCCCTGAGCTTGGCGAGGATCGCGGCGAGGTTGCGCACGGTCTGGCCGATCCGGCTGGACAGACATCCGTAGATGTGCGATACGGCCTGGCCGATCACGCAGGAGTTCGGGTCATTCCCGCCGATGTCGATGGTGATCAGCGCGACGTCCCCGGAGTGCTGGCGCAGGAATTCCGTCGCCTGCGCGAGTTGGCTGCCCGCAGGGTACTTGCAGACGCCGCCGTGAATCATCGTGAAGGTTGTCTCGCCCGAGCAGCCGAGCTTGACCAGCCGCAAGCCAGGGATCGCGGCGCGGAGCAACGTGGTGAGCTGGTCGGGGTAGCCCTGGGTGGTGGCGATGTCGCCGCCACTCGGATCAGGCTGGATGCCCTGCGACAGGGAGTCTCCCAGCGAGAGGTAGTAGGGCGGGTTCTGGAGGTTCCTCCCGTGATCCTTGAGCCCGGCCAGGATCGCCGACAGGCCAGGTATCCGGTGCCTGATGACGGCGGGCTGCCGGGTCTTGGGATGGCCGGCCTGGGCCTGATCTCCTGAGTGCGCGCAGGCCGAGAGTGCCAGCCCAGCGGCGAGCAGTGCGAGCCAGCGACGTGTCTTCACGGCAGGTCGCGGCTGTCGAATGGAGTCAGCAGGAGGCGCAGCAGGCCTGCGAGCTCGGCGCACTGGCGAGGCTCAAGACCGCTGAGCATGCGGCGCTCGTGATCGAGCAGATCGGCGAGCGCGGCGTCGACGACGGCCTTGCCCTGGTCGGTCAGCTGGACCAGCACGCCGCGCTTATCGAGCGGATCAGGGTGCCTCGCGACGAGGCCGGTCGCGGTCAGCCGGTCGATCCGGTTGGTCATGGTGCCTGACGTGACGAGGGTGGCCCGAAGCAGCGCGCCGGGGCTGAGCTGATACGGCGGGCCTTGCCTGCGGAGCGCGGACAGCACGTCGAACTCCCACGCCTCAAGATCGTGTGTGGTGAACGCGGCCCGCCTGGCCCGGTCGAGATGCCGGGCGAGCCTGGAGATCCGGCTGAGCACCTGCAACGGCTCCAGATCGAGATCGGGCCGCTCCGCCCGCCACCCCGCGACCAGGTCATCGACCTCATCACGCTGCTCAGACACGGTGGAGTCCACCCACCCAGCATATCTCTTGACATCGAGAGGTACTGCCAGTAAAACTAAAGAAGAATCTCGACATCAAGATAACTTGCAGCGCCGCGCACGCCCCTCCGGCCCCCGGCCCTTCCTGGGAGGAGGATTTTCGGGTCCTGGAGCTCGCCGGACTATGACACGAAAACACTCCTTAACCCGGAGAAGCTCCTCCAGGAACACGAAAAGCCTCCACGATCATGACGAAAAGCCTCCCGCCAGCGAGAACCCTCCTCGGCCAGCACGACTACCCTCCACGCATCGTCGTCCAAGGAACTCCCCGGCGGCGAGACCGCCGCCGGGACTCGCGCCGCCGCAACTCGACGACATCGATTCGCTTGTTCATGTTGGCTAACCAAACTAGACAAACGGGTAAAACGGGTATTTAGAGTTACATTGCGCCGGAGGTAGGAAGCCATGTGGGATCCAGTTCTGTACCGGCAGTTCGCCGGGGAGCGATCGAGGCCGTTCTACGAGCTTGTCAGCCGGATCGGAGCGATCGAGCCCGGATTTGTGGCGGACATCGGGTGCGGGCCAGGCGAGTTGACCGCGGAGCTATGCGAACGCTGGCCGGGAGCGGACGTGCTTGGAGTCGACAACTCGGCGGAGATGATCGCCGAGGCCAGCCGGCTGCAGGGCTGACGGCGCTGGTCTTCCGAGACTGCGGTTCGAGCTGGAAGACGCGCGAGTCTGGAAACCGGAGCGGCCGGCCGACGTGATCGTGTCGAACGCGCTGCTGCAATGGATTCCCGACCACGAGGTCCTGCTGACCCGGTGGGCCGGATGGCTGGCCGATGGCGGGTGGCTCGCCGCGCAGTTGCCGGGCAATTTTGACGAGCCGACGCACCGCCTGCTGCGGGAGCTAGCGGCGTCGCCGCGCTGGCAGCGGCTCCTGGCTGGCGTCAGTTTCAACCGCCAGGCCGCCGACCCCGCCTTCTACCTTGACTTGCTGGCAAGCGCGGGCTGCGTGGTCGACGCGTGGGAGACCACCTACCTGCATGTGCTGACGGGCGAGGACGCCGTGCTGCGGTGGATCACCGGCACCGGCCTGCGGCCGGTGATCGCGGCACTCGCTGGGGCGGACCGGGATGAATTCCTGGCTGAATATGGCGCGCGGCTGCGCGCTGCCTATCCTTCGCGCGGTTACGGGACGATCTTCCCGTTCCGCCGGGTCTTCGTGGTGGCCAGGGCCGGCGTGAAGTCCGTCTAGCTACCAGGACTTGGGATTCTCGCGGAGCTGGCGGGTCGCCTCCGGCGAGATCTTGGGCTTGGTGTCGAGTTCGGACAGGCCGTTCCACGCCAGGTTGACCAGGTGCGCGGCCATGTCCTCCAGCTTCGGCCTGCGCACGTCCAGCCACCATTGCCCGGTAAACGCGACCATGCCGACCAGCATCTGGGAGTACATCGGGGCGAGCTTCGGGTCGTAGCCGCGCTCCTTTGAATACGTCGGCCAGGATGTACTCGACCTGACCGGCGATGTCGCTGATCAGGCTGGCGAAGGTCCCTGACCCGGAGGCCGGATGCGAATCACGTACCAGGATGCGGAATCCGTCGCTGTTGTCCTCGATATAGCGCAGCAAGCGTGACGGCGGCGAGCTCGAACTTCTCCATGGTGTCCTCGCCGTTGAGCAGCGTGGTCGCCATCGACAGGAACCGGTCGACCTCACGGTCGACCACGACCGCGTACAGGCCCTCCTTGCCGCCGAAGTGCTCGTAGACGACCGGCTTAGAGACGCCGGCCTGGGCGGCGATCTCCTCGATGGAGGTGCCGTCCAGGCCGCGCTCGGCGAACAGTCGCCGCCCGACATCAAGGAGTTGCTCCCGCCGCTCCTTGCCGGTCATTCGCTTACGGCCGGTTCCTGAAGGCTGGCTAGTCACTGCCCCATCATGCAGGCACTGCCGGGCGATCAGCCAATCGGATTCGCTGCGTGCTCGCTTGGTCATCGACCAAGTTCGCGGACATTTCGCCCACCTTTTTGCCGGCCAAGCCGGGTCGCGTCTGGCCACTTCACATTCCAGACCCAGCCAAGTTTCTCGGCCAGCCAGATGCCGCGGGCGGCGATGTCGATCTGCCCCTTGAAGACGCCGTGCCGGGCGCAAGTCGGGTCCGCATGGTGCAGGTTGTGCCACGACTCGCCGAACGACAGCACGGCCAGCCAGGCCACGTTCTTGACTTGTCCCTGGCCTCGAACTCGCGCTTGCCGAACGTGTGGCAGATCGAGTTGATCGACCACGTGACGTGGTGCAAGAAGGAGACGCGCACCAGGCCAGCCCAGAAGAACGCGATCACCGCGCCCTTCCACGACATCGTCCAGAGGCCGACGATCACGGCCGGAGCGGCCAGCGTGGCAACGGTGAGAACCATGAAGAGGCGGTTCACCCTCATGATGTCCTTGTCGGCCAGCCAGTCAGGCGAGAACTTCTGGTGCGAGGTGATCTTCCGGTCGAACATCCATCCCATGTGCGCCCAGATGAGGCCCTTGAACAGCGCCCTGAGGTTGGTGCCGAATCGCCACGGCGAGTGCGGGTCGCCCTCTTTGTCGCTGTACTTGTGGTGCCTGCGGTGGTCGGATACCCAGTTCGAGGATCGGCCCCTCGAGGGCCATCGATCCGGCCACGCCGAGGGCGATCTTGCAGAGCCCGGTTGGCCTTGAATGAAGTGTGCGTGAAGTACCGGTGGAATCCCATCGCGATCCCGAGCCCGGACAGCAAGTAGAACGCGATGCCGACGACGACGGTCTGCCAGTTTAGGAAACCCCAGATCCAGGCCACCGGCACGGCGGCGACCAGGGCGACCATCGGCAGCCCGGTAAACACGGCGATCAGGACCCGGCCGGTGTTGGACCGGGGTTCTGGTTGGTACTCGGGGATCGGACCTTGGCGCTTGGCCGCCGCGGGCCGGGCCGATTCGTCTGGCGTGATGGCGAGGTCGGTAGTGGCGGTCATCACGGTTCCTCGTGGGCTCGAAGGGGCCGGTCGGAAGAGCGATCGCATAACCGAGGTCATGGGCCAGACGCGTACGCTTACGTAACCGTAGCTTACGGTACCGTAGGTTTCCCTCGGCACCCTAGAGGGATGTTCCACAGTTTTAGGCCCTCACACATGTGGCGTTCACTGCAAGTAACCAACTGCCCAGCCCGTCGGCGATCAATCGCCAGTTCATGGACGTAGCTGGGATCGCTCTCGATCGGGCTAGCTCGGATGCAGACCGTCGCGCTGCGTAACCCAACGTGGCGGCTGCCGACGCCCGTCGGCCGCCGTCACGAGCAGGGCGCAGACGTTGGCCCGCGACAGTTAACGGCCAGCCGGAGCGGCCAGGTCTCGAACAAGGTTGTTCCGGCGCCTGGACTCGAACCAGGACAGTCAGGACCAAAACCTGATGGGCTGCCAATTACCCAACGCCGGATTTATCCGACTCACGTACCTTGATCGCCCAGCTCGTGAGCGCTCACTAACGATACCGAGTGCCGCGACCCGGAGCCACTATTTACCGGAGGCCTGATCCTGGCGGCTGGGCAGGGCTACCTAGCGTGAACTCGCGGCCACCTAGGCAGTCTGTGAAGTGACGGCCGCCACCCAGCCCTCGATCTGGTTGTAGAGCACCGCGCTGCGGAGTACGTCGATCCGCAGGCAGCCGTGATATGCCTCTCCGGTGTTCTGCCGAACTGTCTTGGGGTTATGACGCTTGAGCGACGGCCGTCGGAAGTGGGCGGGGTCGGCTTGTGTCAAGTCAAGCCAGAAGTCCTGGGCTGCCGCGACGTCGGCGCTCTCGTGGATGCTCACCCTGAAGATCAGTCGATCTTGATCGACACCTGCTACTGCGAGGAAGCGCAGGTAAAGCTTGATCAGCAACGGGTCGCTGTTGATGAAACATGCCCGGGCACGGACGTTGTGCGGTTTGCTCTTCGCTCCCTCGCACCAGTAAGCGATGGCTCCGGCGATCAGGACCTCGCGATCGGTAAGGGAGTCGATTTGGCTTTGAGCCGTGGTACGGATGGCGTCTTTCGCTGCCGTGCGCCGGGCGCGCTCGCTAGCCCAGTACGCAGCAACCGCCTCGTTTTGCCGCTTCTGGCACTCTTCGTAGCTCAGACGCTCTGGGCGCGGGAGGTCGCGGACCCAGAGTGAGACCGAACTCTTGGACACGCCAAGCTGGGCGGCGATCTCCTTATAGGCCAGGCCATGCTCGCGGAGTTCTCGGGCCTTAGCCTTGAGGTCGTCTTTCGCATTGGGTCGTCTAGTCGAGATGAGCGGCGGCTCGCCGCGCAGCGCCTCCGTGAGGCGCTCGTTGCTGCGGATTTGCAAGATCTCCTTAATCTCGCGCCTGGACTTACCGGCCCGGCGCAGCGTGATTGCTTGCTCTCGAAGCTGAGGTAATGTCGTCATATTCGAACATTAGTGCCACCCTCTGACAGTCGGCCGCGCGTGCGCGTGGCCGCTTGAGAAGGCGTGGTGCGGGCGGGTTAGGACTCCTTGAATTCGGCGCGGACGCCCAGGAGGCGGACTGGGTCCCGCCTGGTGAAGTCGTCGAGTGCCGCGAGCGCCGCCGCCTCGATCGCGGCGGGGTCCTGGGTCGGCTCGGTCAGGGCGCGCCCGTGGGTCTTCGTGAAGAACGGCGCGAACCGGACCTTGACCACGATCCTGGCCGCGAGCCGTCCCTCGGCCGCCACGTCCTGGCTGACGATGGCGGAGATCCTGGCTACCTCGTCCCTGATCTGGTCCCAGTCAGCGAGGTTCTGCTGGAAGGTCACCTCCCTGCTGCGCGAACGCGGCACGTAGGGGTCGGCGGTGACCTCCGACAGGTCGATGCCGTGGGCGGTCTGCACCAGCCACGGCCCGATCGTCGGGCCGAAGTGCGGCGCGAGCGCACGCGGCGATGCCGCCGCCAGGTCGGCGACCGTCAGGATCGAAAGCTCGGCCAGCCGCTTCGCGGTGCGCGAGCCGACGCCCCAGAGCGCGTCGGTCGGCTTGGCGCCAAGGATGTCGAGCCAGGTGGCACTGGTGATCGTGAAAACCCCGGCGGGCTTGCCGAAGCCGGTCGCGATCTTGGCCTGGAGCCTGTTCTCGCCGATGCCGACCGTGCAGTCGAGCTGGGTCGCGGCCCTGACACTCTGCTGGATGACCCGGGCAAACGCGTCCGGATCGGCGGTGTCCACCGCCAGGAACGCCTCATCCCAGCCCATCACCTCGACTACCGCGTCGAGCCCGCGAAGAGTCGCCATCACCATGGCCGAGACCTCTTCGTACACCGGCTTGTCTACCGGCAGGAAGACCGCCTCGGGACAGCGCCGGGCAGCCGTACGGAGCGCGAGTCCGGAGTGGACGCCGCAAGCCCGCGCCTCATACGAGGCCGTGCTGACGACGCCGCGCTTGGTCGGGTCGCCGTCGCCGCCGACGACCACGGGCAGGCCCCGCAGCCCGGGGTCGCGCAGCACCTCGACCGCCGCGAGGAACTGATCGAGGTCGGCATGCAGCACCCAGTACGCCACATCTCAGTGTCGCAGGACCGTCCCGGCAGTGGTGGTGGTGGAGCGTTGCCGGGTGGCTGCGCCCCGGGACCTGCGCTGATTGCGGTCGGTGGCGTACTTGTCGCTGGTTGTCGGGTAGTGGCCAGAATGACTGGTACTGGGTATCGCTGAGAACCTGGGAGGTATCCTGCTCACGTCGGGGGTAAGTTTCCGCACGGGCCAGAGCCAGGTTCCTCTATCGATCCGCGTGTCAGCGACATCAAGGAGTCAACCGAGTGAGCGCAGCGCGTCCCGCCGCCGTGATCGTGCTCGCGGCAGGGGAAGGTACCCGGATGAGGTCGGCCACTCCGAAGGCGCTGCATGAGGTGTGCGGGCAGACGATGCTCGGCCACTGCCTCGCCGTCGCCGCCGGACTGCGGCCAGAGCGGCTCATCGTCGTCGTGGGCCACCACGCCGAGCGGGTCTCGGCTCACGCCAGGGAGCAGGCACCCGACGCCCTCGTCGTCGTGCAGGACTATCTGGGCGGCACCGGTCACGCCGTCAGGGTCGTGCTGGAGACTGTCGGCACCATCAACGGCACCGTGCTGGTCACCTACGCCGATACCCCGCTGCTCAAGGGCGCCACGCTGGCGAAGCTCGCCAGCGAGCGGGTCAGCGCGGCGGCGGCAGCGGCGGTGCTGACGACGCGGGCACCCGACCCGACCGGCTACGGGCGCATCATCAGGGACGACGATGGCGCGTTCAGCCGGATCGTCGAGCAATCGGACGCCACCGCCGAGCAGCGGGCGATCGACGAGATCAACTCGGGCATGTACGCGTTCGACGGCGGGCTGCTGGCCGACGCGGTCAAGCGAGTGCGGGCCGACAACGCGCAAGGCGAGGAATACCTCACCGACGCGGTCTGCGTCATCCGAAGTGACGGCCATCACGTCGCAACCGTGCACTGCCCTGATTTTGAAGAAGTCCAGGGCGTTAATGATCTTGCCCAGCTGGCTCACGTAAGCCGGATGATGAACGCCCGGATTCTCGAATCAGCCATGCGAGCCGGCGTCAGGATCGTCGATCCGGAAAGCACCTGGGTCGACGTAAGCGTCGAGCTCGCGGCAGGCGCGCACATCGGGCCGGGCACCCAGCTCGAGGGCAGCACGACCGTCGCGCACGGGGCGAACATCGGGCCCGGCTGCCTGCTGCGCGACACCGTGGTCGGGCCGGCGCCACCGTGATCCAGTCGGTCTGCGAGTCGGCGGTCATCGGTGAGGGCGCGCAGGTCGGGCCGTTCGCCCACCTGCTGCCTGGAACTAGGCTGGCCGCGGGCGAGCACGTTGGCGGCGAAGTCGCGAGCCGTCAGAGATAGCCGCGCAGAGAAGATAGCCGCGCAGAGAAAGAAAGCAGGAAGCAGGTTTGCGTGACGGGCAGTGCCGGTACCAGCGACAAGCGGCTGATGCTCTTCAGCGGCCGGGCGCATCCAGAACTCGGCCGGGAGATCGGCGACTACCTGGGCATCCAGCCGACGCCTACGACCTTGTTCGACTTCGCCAACGGCGAGATCTTCGTGCGGTTCCTTGAGTCCGTGCGCGGCTGCGACGCTTTCGTGCTGCAGAGTCACACGGCGCCGATCAACCAGTGGATCATGGAACACCTGATCATGGTCGACGCGCTCAAGCGCGCGTCGGCGAAGCGGATCACGGTCGTGACGCCCTTCTTCGGGTACGCGCGGCAAGACAAGAAGAGCCGCGGCCGCGAGCCGATCTCCGCCCGGCTGATGGCTGACTTGTTCCTCACCGCCGGCGCTGACCGGCTGATGGCCGTCGACCTGCATACCGCGCAGATCCAGGGGTTCTTCGACGGCCCGGTCGATCACCTCTTCGCGCTGCCGATTCTCGCCTCCTACCTGGAGGACAAGCTCGATCTGTCGCAGGTGACCGTGGTCGCGCCGGATGCCGGCCGGGTGCGAGTGTGCGAACGCTGGACCGACCGGCTCGGCTGCCCGCTGGCGATCATTCACAAGCGGCGTGATCCCGACGTCGCCAACCAGGTCAAGGTGCTTGAGGTCGTCGGCATGGTGGCCGGCCGGACCTGCATACTCGTCGACGACATGATCGACACCGGCGCGACGATCGCGAATGCCGCCGAGATCCTGTTCGCGCAGGGCGCGGCGAACGTGATCGTCACCGCCACCCACGGGGTGCTATCCGGCCAGGCGGTCGACCTGCTCAAGAACTCTGCCGTGAGCGAGGTCATCGTGACTAACACGCTGCCGATACAGCCGGAGAAGCAATTCGATAAGCTCACAGTGCTGTCGATCGCGCCGCTGATCGCCCGGGCCATCACCGAGGTGTTCTCGCAAGGCTCGGTGACCAGCTTGTTCGACGGCCAGAGCTAGCTGCTCTGCGTTTGCTGCTCTGCGTTTGCTGCTCTGTGTGTTTGCTGCTCTGTGTTTGCCGCCCTGCGGTAATGCTGATTTTCGGCTACACTCGCCGGGAGATTCTGCCGTTCCGCCGTACCTCATCAGGAGTGCACCGTGCCCGAAGTCCACATGTCCGCGACCCTGCGGACCGAGTTCGGCAAGGGTGCCGCGCGACGCGAGCGGCGGGCCGGCCTCGTGCCAGCCGTGCTCTACGGCCACGGCACCGACACGAGGCACCTCAGCCTGCCTGGCCACGACGTGCTGCTGGCGCTGCGCACCGCTAACGTGCTGATCAGGCTGGACGGCCTGGCTGGCGGCAGTGAGATGGCGCTGCCCAAGGCGGTGCAGCGGGACGCGATCAGGGGCACCGTGGAGCATGTCGACCTGATTCTGGTCAGGAGCGGCGAGAAGGTGACCGTCGAGATCCCCGTGACGGTGACCGGCGACGTGGCTCCCGACGGCCTGCTGGACCAGCAACTGGTGCAGATCGCCGTCGAGGCCGAGGCGACGCACATTCCGCCCGGCATCGAGGTCGACGTCGAGGCCATGGCGATCGGCACCTCGGTGACCGCTGCCGATCTCAAGCTGCCTCGCGGCGTCACTCTGGCCGTGGAGCCCGACGTGCTCGTGCTGCACGTCATCGCCGCGCCGACCGCCGCGCAGTTCGAAGCTGACCTTGGCGAGGTTCCGGCCGAGGCCGCGGCAGGTGAGGTGCCCGCGCCAGTCGGTGACGGCGAGTCCGAGAAGTCCTCTGAGTAAGGCCGGCAATGCGGTTCTGGTGGCGCCGCATAGCGCAGCTTCCTGCGAGCTCGCGGACTTCTATGGCCGATGATCGCTGGCTGATCGCGGGACTTGGCAATCCAGGTCCCGGCTACGCGGACAACCGGCACAACGCTGGCTTCATGGTCGCCGACCTGCTCGCGAGCCGGATTGGCGCCAGTTTCAAGCGCGACCGGGCGCGCTTGCAGGCGGTCACCGGCAGGCTCGGCGGCCAGCCGGTCATTGTCGGGAAGCCCATGGCTTTCATGAACCTGTCCGGCGGACCGGTCTGCGCCGCCGCGAGCTATTACAAGATCCCGCCGGAGCGGATCGTGATCGTCTACGACGAACTCGACCTGCCCTTCGGCACGATCCGGCTCAAGCTGGGCGGCGGTGACAACGGGCACAACGGCCCCAAGTCCGTGACGAGCTCGCTCGGCACTAGCGACTACCACCGCCTGCGCATCGGCGTTGGCCGCCCGCCCGGCCGGCGTGACCCAGCCGACTTCGTGCTCACCAACTTCACGTCGGCCGAGCGCAAGGAACTGCCGCTGATCATCGAGCGCGCGGCCGACGCCGTAGAGGCGCTGCTGAGCCGCGGCCTCGCCGCCGCTCAGAATGAGTTTCATACAGCTTCGCTCTGATCTGTCCTATTCTGATGACGTTTCGGCATGGTCTGGGCAGCACGGTCCAGATGGACTGTGAGTTTGCTGTGACATTGCTGTGCTGTCAGCTGGCGCTACCGTGCTGACCTCGGGCGTCGCCGACGCGGCACACAAACTGTCACACCTCCTGCGGTAAGGTCCTGATCAGCACCGATAAGGCGTGATGTAATCGAAGGTACCCGGCGTTTATCCGCGAGTGCCGTCGATCGGACGAAAACCGCGCATTACGGGGTGGATGACAGTTTGGGTTGGCCGAGGGGGTCGGCATGGTTTTCGCGGTTGCTCCGTGCTTTCCGCAGGAGCCCAGCTCTGGGGAGGGAGGACGTTAAGTGTCGGGACACGCCGCCGTCACGACCGCGTCCTCACGAAACAAGCTCAATGCGAGTCTCGCCGCGCTCGCGGCGGGTTCCTGGACCGCGCGATACCTGCGCCTCGCCGGCATAGCCGACGCCTGCTGCGCGCTGGCAGCGGGTTTGCTCGCCTTCCAGATCAGGTTCGACGACTCTGGCCATCAGCCAGGCGGGTACCTGGCGCTGAGCCTTGCCATGCCGATCGTGTGGATCTGCACCGTGGTACTCGCCGGTGCCTACGATCCGAGGTTCATCGGGGTTGGCACTGACGAGTTCAGGCGGGTGCTGAACGCGGGGGTTTTCCTGACGGCCGCCGTCGCCATTGTGTCGTATGCGGCCAAGGCCAATCTGGCCAGAGGCTATGTCGTCATCGCGCTGCCGTGCCTGACGCTCTTCGATCTGCTGGCCAGGTTCGCCTTGCGCAAGCAGTTGCACAGGGCGCGCAGCCGCGGCTACTGCATGCGCAGGGTAGTGGTCGTCGGTCACGCGCTCGTGGTCGCCGACATCGTGACCGTGCTGCGCAGGGAGACTTACCACGGCCTGCAGGTCGTAGCCGCGTGCATCGCGGATGGCATACCCGGCGGACTGCTGGCCGACGTCCCGATCGCGCCCGGGCTCGATGGCGTGCCCGAGGTCGTGCGCCGGTTCGGCGCCGATACAGTCGCGGTGCTCGCTTGCCCCGAGATGGCGGGAGCGAAGCTGCGGGAGCTGGCCTGGGACCTGGAAAAGACCGGCACGGATCTGTGCGTCGCCCCCGCCCTGCTTGATGTCGCTGGTCCGCGCACGACCATCAGGCCGACGGCCGGGCTGCCCTTGCTGCACATGGACCATCCGGAGTTCAGCGGCGTCCGGCTGATCCTCAAGGCCGTTTTCGACAAGGTTTTCGCGCTGTTCGCGATCGTGTGCGCCGCGCCAATTTTCGCTCTCCTCGCGCTGGCGATCAAGATCGATGACGGCGGGCCAGTCCTGTTCAGGCAGACCAGGGTTGGCAGGGACGGGCGCGGGTTCGCCGTGTACAAATTCCGCACGATGGTGCCCGATGCCGAGGCGCTCAAGGAGAGCCTGCTGAGCCAGAATCAGCACGAAGGGCTGCTCTTCAAGATCAAGCGCGATCCCAGGCTGACCCGGACAGGCAGATTCTTGCGGCGCTGGTCGCTCGACGAGATGCCGCAGCTGCTCAATGTGGTCGCCGGTGACATGTCGCTGGTCGGGCCGCGACCGGCGCTGCCCGAGGAAGCGGCGATGTATGGTGACCATGTGCGGCGCAGGCTGGCGGTCAAGCCAGGCATGACCGGCCTGTGGCAGGTCAATGGCCGGTCCGATCTTTCCTGGGACGAGTCGGTGCGCCTGGATCTGCGCTATGTCGAGAATTGGTCTCTCATGCTTGACTTGCAGATCCTGTGGAAGACTTGTTCGGCTGTCGTGCGCGGGTCGGGGGCATACTGAGCTAGCATGCCGGTCTAGCTCGCGCCAGGCCGGATTCGGCGCCTGTCGCCCGGATCTTGACCCCCGGGTCTGCGTCAACCAAGAACTCAAGATGGAGCACATGTGGTTTTCCCAGCCGACGACATCCTTGCCCGTGATCTCGCCGCCTCGGCGGGCGAGCGGCTGCTCGGCATCAGGACCGAGGCGCTCGCCGCCGACGAGGTCAGGCGCGCGGGCGATCTCGGCGCGCACGAATTCCTCGCCGGCGAACTCGCCAGGCTGCGGCCCGACGACAGCGTGCTGTCCGAGGAGGCGGCCGACGACAAGCGCCGCCTGCAAGCCGACCGGGTGTGGATCGTCGACCCGCTCGACGGCACCAGGGAGTTCGGCGAGCCTGGCCGGGTCGACTGGGCCGTGCATGTCGCGCTCTGGGAGCGCGGCGAGCTCACCGCCGGCGCGGTGGCACTCCCCGCGCAGCGCACTGTGCTCTCCACGGCCGAGCCGCCTGGAACCCCCAAGCCGCTTGAGGGCGCCACGCTCAGGCTGGTCGTCAGCAGGTCGAGGCCGCCGGAGTTCGTGACCAGGCTGGCCGAGCACCTCGGGGCCGAGCTGGTGCCGCTCGGCTCGGCCGGCGCCAAGTGCTCGGCGGTCATCACCGGCGATGTGGACGCGTACGTGCACGCGGGCGGTCAGTGGGAGTGGGACAACGCCGCGCCGGTCGCCGTGGCCAGGTCAGCGGGCCTGCACGCGTCCAGGATTGATGGCTCAGAGCTCGTCTATAACGCCGACAAGCCCTGGATGCCGGATATCCTCATATGTCCAGTCCCACTGGCTAGCTTGCTGCTCGGCGCGATCAGCGCGGTGCAGCAGGCTGACAAATAAAGCGCGGAGTTCGCCAGATGACAGTGCCACACGCTGACTATCAGCTCTCGCAGCTTGACGTGCTCGAGGCTGAGTCGATCCACGTGATGCGCGAGGTCGCGTCCGAGTTCGAGCGGCCGGTGCTGCTCTTCTCGGGCGGCAAGGACTCGATCGTGATGCTGGCGCTGGCCGAGCGGGCGTTCCGGCCCGCCAAGATCCCGTTTCCGGTCATGCACGTGGACACCGGGCACAACTTCGACGAGGTACTGAACTTCAGGGACAGGCGGGTCGCCGAGCTAAGCGTCCGGCTGATCGTCGCCTCGGTCCAGGAGTCCATCGACGCGGGCCGGGTCGTCGAGGAGACCGGCCGGTGGGCGAGCCGTAACCGGCTCCAGACCACGACGCTGCTCGACGGGATCGCCGATAACAGGTTCGACGCCGTATTCGGCGGCGCCAGGCGGGACGAGGAAAAGGCCAGGGCCAAGGAGCGGGTGTTCTCCTTCCGCGACGAGTTCGGCCAGTGGGACCCCAAGAACCAGCGGCCGGAACTGTGGAGCCTTTACAACACCAGGATGCGCCGCGGCGAGCACATCCGGGTGTTCCCGCTGTCGAACTGGACCGAGCTCGACATCTGGCACTACATCGAGCGCGAGGCGCTCGAGATCCCGCAGATCTACTTCGCGCACCGCAGGTCGGTCTTCGAGCGCGACGGCATTCTGCTCGCCGATCACCCGTTCGCGAACCGGGCGGACGGCGAGACGGCCTACGAGACGATGGTCAGGTACCGCACCGTCGGCGACATCAGCTGCACCGGCGCCGTCGAGTCGACCGCGACGACGCTGGCCGAGGTCATCACCGAGATCGGCGCGACCAGGATCACCGAGCGCGGCCAGACCCGCGCCGATGACCGGGCCAGCGAGGCGGCCATGGAGGACCGGAAGCGGGAGGGCTACTTCTGATGGATCTCCAGGAAACGCCCGCGCCGGCAGGCAAACAAACATCAGTGCCGCAAACATCAGTGCAAGGGGACAGGGTCATGGACATTCTGCGGCTCGCGACCGCGGGCTCAGTGGACGACGGTAAGTCGACGCTGATCGGCAGGCTGCTCTACGACTCCAAGGCGATCTTCGAGGACCAGCTCGCGTCAGTGGAGCGGACCAGCAAGGAACGCGGCGAGGACTACACCAACCTGGCGCTGCTCACCGACGGCCTGCGCGCCGAGCGCGAGCAGGGCATCACGATCGACGTCGCCTACCGGTACTTCGCCACCCCGCGCCGTAAGTTCATCATCGCCGACACCCCCGGCCACATCCAGTACACCAGGAACATGGTCACCGGCGCCTCGACCGCCGACCTGGCCGTCGTGCTCGTCGACGCCAGGAACGGCCTTACCGAGCAGAGCAGGCGGCACGCGTTCCTCGCCACCTTGCTCAGGGTCCCGCACCTGGTGCTCGCGGTGAACAAGATGGACCTCGTCGGGTACGACTCGGCCGCATTCGACCGGATCGCCGAGGAGTTCACGGCGTTCGCGACCAAGCTTGAGATCGGCGACCTGACCTTCATCCCGATCTCAGCGCTGCACGGCGACAACGTCGTCGAGCGCTCGGGCAACATGACCTGGTACAACGGCCCGTCGCTGCTGCATCACCTCGAGCACGTGCACATCGCCTCCGACCGGAACCTGATCGACGTCAGGTTCCCGGTCCAGTACGTGATCAGGCCGCACCAGGCCACCGACCCTGAGCTGCACGACTACCGCGGCTACGCCGGCCAGGTCGCCGGCGGCGTGCTCAAGCCAGGCGACGAGGTCATGCACCTGCCGTCCGGGCTGACCTCGGCGATCAAGCGGATCGACGGCCCGGCCGGCCCGGTTCACGAGGCGTACCCGCCGATGTCGGTGACTCTGCTGCTCGAGGACGACATCGACATCTCGCGCGGTGACATGATCTGCCGCCCGGGCAACCAGCCCCAGGCCACCCAGGACGTGCAGGCGATGGTGAGCTGGATGTCCGACACGGTCAAGCTCACCCCGCGCAGCCGCATCATCGTCAAGCACACGACCAGGACGGTCAAGGCGGTCGTGCGTGACCTCGTCTACCGGCTTGACGTCAACTCGCTGCACCGGGACGAGACTGCTGAAAGCCTCAGCCTGAACGAGATCGGCCGGGTCTCGCTGCGCCTGACGCAGCCCATCTTCTGCGACCCCTATAACCGCAACCGGATAACCGGCGGCCTGATCCTCATAGACGAGGGCACGAGCGCTACTATCGGCGCCGCGATGATCACGGACGCGGGCTAGCGGACAAGAGAGGCAGGCCGTGGCCGCAGCACACCTGAGCCGGCTGGTCATGGCCGGCACCCTAACGCTGGTCCTGTTAGGGGTAGCGGGCTCCGGACCGGGCGCTTCGGCCTCGGCAGGGCCCAGCGTGGCCGCTAAGTTCTTAAGTTCGCGCCCGGTCACCGGGACGCCGCACTTCCCGGTCAGGACTAAGACCACCGAGCAGATCAGGCAGCTCGTCAAGTGCGGCAACACGATGTACGCGGTCGGCGGATTCTCCGTCGTCGTCCAGGGAAAGCGCACATTCTTACGGCAGAACGCATTCAGCTTCGGGGCTGTCGCGCCCTTTAGGCTGACCGGCTGGCGGCCCGATGTCCACGGCGAAGTTAACTCGATCACCTTCGCGCGCGGCGACTGCGGGCACGCCTATCTCGGCGGCGACTTCACGGCGATCGGCGCTCAGAAGGCAGCCGACATCGCGGAGGTGACCACGGCTGGCGCCGGGGCGCTCGTGCCGGGTTTCCGGCACCAGGCCAGCAAGCCGGTCGAGACGCTCGCCAGCTTCGGCGGGCACATCCTCGCCGGCGGGTTCTTCAGCGTCATCAACGGCAGCTCCGCCGATCCCAAGCTGGCCAGCCTGAACTGGCGGACCGGCAAGGACGACGGGTTCCTGCGGCTGAATGTCTCCGGGCATTACAGCTATCCGGGAGCGCGGCCGAACGGCACCAGGATCTATAACCAGCAGCTCAGCCACAGCGGCACCCTTGATCTGGTTGAGGGCGATTTCACTAGAGTGGGCGGGCGGCCGCGCCGGCAAATTTTCATGCTGAATCTTGCGAGCAGGCCGCGGGCCACGGTTACCGGCTGGTCATCGCCTATGTTCGACGGCGGCAGCGGCTATCCGCCGCGCGGGTACTACTACAACTGCACGGGCAGGGAGCCGTTCTACCTCAGGTCGGCGGCCTGGTCGCCAAATGACGGCACCATCTACGTGGCGAGTACCGGCTACCGGCCGTGGAATGACAAGAGCGGCTATCCGCTGCGCGGCTTGTGCGATATGGCGGCGGCGTTCACCGCGAACCAGAAATTCGCGTCGCTGCGGTGGATCAACTACGACGGCTGCTACTCGCTGTACTCGGTCGCGGCCGACGCGCATACGGCTTACTTCGCCGGGCACGAGTTGTGGTCGCAGAGCCCGAACGGGTGCAAGACCTTCCGCCACGATCCGCACGCGATCTCCGCGCCCGGGTTCGAAGGCTTGTCTCCTCGTACCGGGCGGCTGACGTTCAACCCGACGCGGTCGCGCGGCCTGGGCGCCGACGACCTGCTCGTGACCCCGGCCGGACTGTGGATCGCGAGCGACAACTTCGACGGCAGCCAGATGTGCGGAAAGGTCAGCGGGCTGGCCGGGCTCTGTTTCCTCCCGTACAGCGCGTAAATATAGCGTACTGTATACTTCTTGTAACAGATAGTCAGTTCTTGTGGGAGTGTGCCCCAGCTAGCCCACCTACCAGGCAAAATGCTTAACTCCAGGTACGGCCCTCCGTTCGACGCTGGACAGGTGACATGACGTCCGATGACTTCCGGGTTGTCTATCTCGGCGGCATGGGACGAAGCGGGAGCACTCTGGCTGAACGCCTGCTAGGCGAGCTTCCTGGCGTGTGCGTCGGCGGTGAGCTCGTGCATCTGTGGCAGCGGGGCGTCGCGGACAACGAGCGCTGCGGCTGCGGCACCGAGTTCAGGGCATGCGAGTTCTGGTCCGCCGTCGCGCAGGACGCGTTCGGCGGCTGGTCAGGCATCGATGTGGACCGGATCACGCGACTGCGCGGGTCGGTAGATCGCACCAGGTACATCCCGATGCTCGTGGGTCCCTCCCTGAGTGCCAGCACGCGCCGGGAACTCGCCGAGTACACGAGCTACTACAAGCGGCTGTACCGGGCGATCGCGCGGGTCAGCGGCTGCCCGGTGGTCGTGGACTCGAGCAAGCACGCTTCGCTGGCGTTCTGCTTGCGCCGCGACGCCGCTGTGGACCTGCGCGTCCTCCACGTGGTGCGAGACAGCCGGGCGGTCGCTTATTCGTGGACCACGCGGGTCCGGCGCCCTGAGGCCTCTGACGACTCTGAGGGCGGCTTTATGACCACGTACTCTCCGGCCAAGGCCGCCAGGGAGTGGAACACGCAGAATGGCGCGTTTCAGCTGCTCAGCTCCCTCGGCGATGGCGCTGGCACCGGCGTTCCTGGCGCCTCCGGCACCCCGGTGCTGCGGATGCGATACGAGGACCTCGTTCGCGCGGTCAGGCCGGCGCTGCTCCAGATCGCGGATTTCGCCGGGGTCGAAGTCCCCGAACGGGGGCTTTCCTTCGTCGGCGGCAGCGGGCAGGACCAGTGGGCCGAACTTAGCCAGACCCATACGGCGGCAGGCAATCCGATGCGGTTTACCACCGGCAAGATCGAGATCCGGTCTGACAATCGCTGGCAGGCGGCAATGCCGGCCGGGCAGCGGCGTACCGTCACCGCCCTGACCCTGCCATTGCTGCGGCACTACGGGTACACGCGAGCCGGCGCGGCGGGCTCACCGGGCTCGGCCGCGGACGCGGCGTAGTGGGCTGGCCGTCGGTCGGCATCGTCGTTCCGACCCGGAACCGTCCCGAGTTGCTGCGGGCCGCCCTCGCCGGCATCGCGGCTCAGGACTATGCGGGCGAAGTGCGGGTCATCGTGGTCTTCGACCAGTCGCCGGCCGATCTTCAGCTCGCGGACAGCGACCGGGTACAGGTACGGGTCAACGACCGGACTCCTGGCCTGGCCGGCGCGCGCAATAGCGGCATCCTGGCACTCGACACCGAGCTCGTGGCGTTCTGCGACGACGACGACGAGTGGCTGCCCGGCAAGCTGACGGCGCAGGTCGAGGCGATGCTCGCTGATCCCGATGCCGAGTTCGCCTCGTGCGGGATCCGCGTCTTGTTCGACGGACGGCGCAGCGACCGCCTCGCGGGCCGCTCTGAGGTGAGCTATGCCGAGCTGCTGCGGTCACGGATGGTCATGGTGCACTCGTCGACCTACCTGATCGCCAGGCCGGCTCTGCTTGACGGGATCGGCCTGGTCGACGAGACCATTCCCGGCAGCCAGAACGAAGACTGGGACCTGGCTCTCCGCGCCGCGAAACGGCGTCCGATTCTGCACGTTGACCAGCCATTGGTGCAGGTCAGTTGGGGATCGGCATCTTATTACTCGCTGCAATGGGAAACCAAGGTGGCTAGCCTGTACTGGATGCTCGATCATCATCCTGGCATCACCGCAAGCGGTCGTGGCGCCGCCCGGGTGTATGCGCAGCTCGCGTTCGGCTACGCCTGCCTGGGCAAGCGCCGCCAGTCAGTCACCTGGGCGGCCCGGGCGCTGCGCCGCAACTGGCATGAGCGGCGTCTCCCGTTTGTCCTGCTGGCCGCTTCCGGGCTCGTGCCGGGCGAGCGGCTGCTGCGGGCGCTGCACGCGCGCGGGCACGGGATCTGACCGTGGCTGGCTTCCGGGATGACCGGGCTGGCCGGGCTGGCCGCGTCGCGGTGGCCGGGGCGCGGTTCGATCCGGTCACCCACGCCGAGCTGATCGACCGGGTCGCGGTCGCCATCGGTGACGGGTCCGGCGGCACGATCGTGACGCCGAACATCGATATCTGCCACCAGATCGGCCGCGATCCGGCCAGCCGGGCGCTAGTCGAGGCAGCGACGCTGGTGGTCCCGGACGGGATGCCGCTGCTGTGGGCGTCCAGGCTGGCAGGTCAGCCGCTGCCAGAGCGCATCACCGGCGCTGACCTGATCTACTCACTGTCGGCAGCGGCGGCCGACGGTGGCTGGCCCGTGTACGTGGTGGGCGGGCTGCCTGGCGAGGACTCGCGGTCGTCGGCCGCCCAGCTTGCCGCCGACGGGCTCGCTGCCCGGTACGCCGGGCTGATCGTCGCCGGCGCGTACTCGCCTCCGGCCGCTTTCGACGCGGTGACTGGCGACATCTCGTCGTTGCTCGACGACCTGGTCTCGGCCTCGCCGAAGGTCGTCTTCGTCGGGCTCGGATTTCCCAAGCAGGAGCAGCTGATCGCGCGGCTGACGGAGAAGTTGCCGCAGGCCTGGTTCATCGGGTGCGGGGCCGCGATTCCGTACGCGGCCGGCCGCCTGCGGCGAGCGCCGAGGTGGATGCGGCGAACCGGGCTTGAGTGGCTGTTCCGGCTGCTCAGCGAGCCGCGCCGGCTGGCGCGGCGGTACCTGGGGCGCGACTTGCCGTTCGCGGTGAGGTTGCTGGCCGGGGCGGGCTGGCAGCGCGCGCGGCGGCTCCCAGGAGATGAGCGTCATCAAGGCAGCCGGAGTTAGATCGCGCGCGGGATCGGCCGCACGACAACGCCGATCACCGCGTCCTGGCTGACCGGACCGAACTGGCGCGAGTCCAGGCTGACCGCCGCGTCGCCGCGCACGATGAACCGCCCTGGCCGCGGGCTATCGCTTGGCCCTACGACTCGCTTGAGCAGCCACGGCACGTCTGTGTAACCGGCCGGCGGCACGAAGACGATCACCGAGCCGATCCGGGCCCGGCGCCGCGAGCGGACTACCAGCAGCCGGTCGCCGTCCCGGTAAGCCGGTGCCATGCTCTCGCCACTGACGGTCACCACGCACAGCCACCGGCGCAATGCCACGACCAGCAGCACAATGACGCCAGCAGCCACGAGTTCAGCCATCGCGATACCCCGCTGCCTGCAGCCGGAACAGCCGCGCGTACCCGCCGCCGCGGCTGAGCAGCTCCTCATGCGTACCCTCCTGCTCGACCTGCCCGTCGAGCAGGACCACGAGCCGGTCCGCGTCGCGTAGCGCGCCCAGCCGGTGCGAGATCAGCAGCGTTGTCGCCTGTGACCGATGGCCCCGCAGGGACTGAGACAGCTCATCCTCGGCGGCCGCGTCCAGGCCGGAGTTCGGCTCGTCGAGGATCACCAGGTCCGGCTTATCGCGCATCAGCGAGCGAGCCAGCGCGACCCGCTGCCACTGCCCGCCCGACAAGAACACGCCGCGCCGCTCATCGCTGTCCATGAACACCTGGCTGAGCAGCGTGTCGTAGCCCGCGGGGAGGGCGGCCAGCGTCGGGTCGAGCCCGACCGCGGCAGCCGCCCGGCGCACCGCGAGCCGGTCGCCCAGGCGCGGCACGTCGCCCACGCCGATGTTGTCCGCGGCGCTCAGCTCGTACCGCGCGAAATCCTGGAACGTGGCGCCGAGACGCCTGCGCAGCGTCTCGACCCGGAACCGGCGGATGTCCACGCCGTCCCAGAGAATCTCGCCGTGCTCAGGGTCGTAGAGCCGGCACAGGAGCCTGACAAGGGTGCTCTTGCCGGCACCGTTCATGCCGACCAGCCCGGTCGTCTGGCCAGCGGGCAGCGTGAGCGTCACGCCGCGCAGCACCCACGGCCCGGCCGGATCGTAGCGGAACCACACGTCACGGAACTCCACGCCAGCGCGCAGCGGTGGCGTGGCCGATGCCCCGTCACGCAGGTCCGGCGGGGTGTCGAGCAGCTCGACGTAGTGGCGCATGAGGGTGAGCGACCGCATCGTGTCACCGGCCTGCGATAGCAGGCCAGCGAGGGCTGACTGCACGCCCGCGACCGCCGCGGTGACCAGCGTCATCCCGCCGAGCGTAAGCCGGCCGCTGATGACTTCCCGCACCGCGACGATACCTCCGAACGCGGTGACTGCCGCGGCGAGCAGCCCGAGGCCGACCTGGGACCGGATGGTGCGGCGGGTCACCGCGAGCGCCCGGCCGGTCGTCTGCAGCAGCGAGGTGCGCAGCCACGTCCGCAATAGCCCGCCCAGGCCGTAGAGGCGCACCTCCTTCGCCGCCGACGGATCGGTGAGCAGTTGCTGGAACATCACCTGGCGGCGGATCGCGGCGATGTTCAGCTCGGTAGCCCTGGCATTGCGCCGGGCCGCGCCGCGCTGCGCGACAATGGCCGGAATGGCGGCCACCGCGAGCAGGAACCCCATTGGCGGCCACAGCAGTATGAGGGCGCCGCCGAAGCTCGCGATCGTGATGACGCCGCTGAACAACTCGGACATGAGCGCGGTTGTGCTCTGCGGCGCGGCCGCGGCACCCTGTTCGGCGAGTCGCAGCCGGTCCTGGGTGGCCGGGTCCTCGAAGTAGCGCAGGCCGAGCCACGAGTCCACCTTCGCGTAGAGCGTGTCTTGCACGGTGAGCGTGATCGACCGCTCCAGCGACGAGGTGACCAGCGTGCCTGCCTGTCCGCAGATGACGGTGAGTAACACGGCGCCGGCGCCTGCGACCACGAGCAGCAGCGCTCTTTCCGCGTCCGGGGCTGGTTGCGCCAGATCGTCGATGAGCAGCCGGGCCAGCCAGGCGGCAAGCGCTGGAGTGAAACCGCCAGCCATCGCAAGGGCCCAGGCCAGCAACGTCGCGCCGGCGTTCGCGCGCCAGCTCAGCGCCACCGCCTTGCGCAGCACCCGGAGCGGCTGGCGGCTCATCTCAGCCAGCCGCCGAGAGCAGGCGTGCCGGGGCGACATCGTCGAGGCTCCGGCCACTCGACACCACCCGGCCGTCGCTGACCGACAGCAGTGTCGGGAACCATTCCACGCCGCCGAACGCGACGGTCACCGATCCGCCGGGCTCGACGATCGCTGTCCGGCCAAAGCCGCCGGTGAGGTCGAGTACCGGGCGCATTGCCGCTTCGCCTGGCTCGCCGACGACGAAGATGAGAGTGCGGGCCGGGCCGAATCTCTTGTCGGCAGGCAGGGAAGACAACACGGCGTGGCACGGGTCGCAGCCAGGCATCACGAACGCGACCAGATGCGGCCCGCCGGCCAGGTCCGCGTCGCAGACGGGGCCGCCGTTGGTGTCTGTGACGTGGAACCCGGTGATACTGGTGCCGGGTCTGGGTGGCGCGGAAGGCTCGGGCAGGCCGGCTTCGATCGTGCGCAGCCGGCGGATCACGGCGAAGAGCAGGATGAGGTTGGCGACGGTCGCGACGGCGAGGATGGCGGAGACACCGAGGTCGAGTGTGGTCACGTGACCCTCCGATGCGGATTCGGGGCGAAGAGGTAGGCAAGGTCGGACCAGCGGATGATGACAACGGCGGCAGCGAGCCCTGAAGCGACAGCGGCTGCCGTCACCAGGGGTCCGGGCCAGGAAGCCGTCCCGGCGCCGCCGAGCCGGGCACCAAGGCCGCCGAGCGCGATCGAGATCAGGACGCCGTTGCGGGCGAGCTGAGATCCGCCGACCGGGCAGGCGTCCGCGCCGAAGCAGCGGCAGCGCAGCCGTTCGCCCCGGCGCTGCGCGTCGGCGGCCGTCGCGGTGAACGCGGTCAGGGCAGCCACGGCCAGCCCGTAGCCGAGGTTCGCGATTCGGGGCATTGACAGCGCGGCCACGACGGACGCCTCAACCGCGACTATCGCTACGGCGGCCGCGGTGGCCAGGCTGGCCGGGAGCCATGGCACCGAGACGAGCGATGAGGCAAAGCCGCGGTGCGCCCGGGGACGCGCCTTGCCAACCGCGGCCGCGAAGAACACCGCCAGGACCGCGGTCCGGCAAGTTAGTTCGAAGTAGGGCACAGCACTCCTCAGGCCGGCGGTACGCGCCGGGTCCTTGCCCGGCGCGTACCGCAAGTGACGACTGTTACTTCGTGGTCAGCAGGCGCCGACCTTTCTCCGCGTGCAGACGACACCGATCGTGCAGGCGCCGCTGCAGTTCGTCTTGCCAGTGCAGGTGTCCACAAAGGCCGTGCCGCTCAGGCACTGGTAGTCCTTGCTGAAGCTGCAACTCGTGGACGGTATACACGCGCCTGCGATGCCGCCCGGCAGGACTGCCGCGAGCATCCGGTCGCCTAGGGCGGCCAGTCTCCTTGTCATTCGTCCGACTCCTTTCGGTGAGGCGAGGTTCGCCGGCCGGCCGCTCCATTGGAGGTCCGGCCGGTATAGGCATCATCGGAAGGTGCCGTAGCGCCCGCGTAGTGACGGAGTAGTGCCGGCGTAGTGACGCCAGTTCGGCCCTCAGGCGGTTAAGCGCGCCGCCCGGCTGTCGGGGCCAGCCGAACGCGGATCTGGTCAGCTTCAGGAACGCCCAGGTCGCTGTAGAGACCGAGTGCCTTCTGCCAGTGGTAGCGGGCCGGGTCGAGGTCGCCGCTGGCGTGGTGGGCATTGCCCAGGCCCTCGTGCGCGCGGGCATAAGCGTGCACGTGGCAGGCGAGTTCAAGTGCTTGCCTGTATGCGCTAAGTGCGGCGGCGGGACGGCCGGCCGACAGCATGACTTCGCCCAGCCCGCTGTGTGCCTGGAAGATCGCGTACTGATCGCCGGCCTCGCCGGCCAGTCGCAAAGCCTGCTCAAGGCGGGCGATGGCCTGGGCCGGCCCTGTCTCAGCTCGTTCACGCCTAGGTCGCACAGGACGCGCGCCTGCTCAGAAGAGTCTGCCGCCCGCGACCACAGGTCCAGGGCCCGCAGGAGGTATCTGGCCGCCTCGAGATGGCGACCCGACCGCAGCCGGCCTCGCCGAGGGCCGCCAGAACCTGCGCCTTTCCGGTCAGGTTACCGGTGTCGTCGCAGATTGCCAGCGCACGGTGAAGGTAGCCATTTGCCTGCTTGTAACAGGCGTGCTGCACCTTGAGCACGCCGAGATTTGTCAGCACGCGCGCCGTGTTCACCGAATCACCGGTCTGCTCATGCAGGGCCAGCGCTTCCCGCATTTGCCGTTCAGCCTCTTCGTGATGGCCTTGGTAATACTCGATCGCGCCGAGGTTGCCGACAGCGCGTGCTTGGCCGGTCAGGTTGCCGGCCTGGGCAAACTGCGATCGGGCCTGTCGAAGGTGCGCCGCGCTTTGCTCGTATCTTTCCTGGTGCCCGTCTACCGAGGCGAGGTTGACCAGTGCTATCGCCTCCGCGTTCTTGTCGCCTGCCCGGCCCGCGGCCCGCCGGGCGTTATCGTGGATGACGGTCGCCTCCGCGAAATGACTGCCCTTGTCGAGGTAGCGGTAGAGGACGGACGCAAGGCGGCAGGCCTGCTCTGGCCAGAGGTGCCCGGCGAGCGTTGCTATGGCGACCAGATTCGCTCGTTCGGAATCGAGCCAGGCACGGGCCGAGAGGGGAGCATCAGACGGCACCGGGAGCGGCGCGGCCGGCGGGACGGGGCGCCGCCGAAGATCCCGCTCCGCCGGGAACAGCGCGTCCATCGCGGTGCCGGCGGCATGCAGGTAGTAGTTGATCAGCCGGCTCCGGGCCGCGTGCCGCTCGGTCGGGCTGTTGTGCGCGGCGGCGAGTTCGCGACCGTAGGCACGCAGGAGTTCGTGCTGGCTATACCTGCCTGGCCCTGCTGCCTGCACGAGATAGGCCCGGTACAGCAGGTCAAGCGCCTGCCCGGCCTGCGCGGCACTGATGTTGGCCAGCGCAGCCACCGCGCGGGAGTCGTAGGACGTGCCCGGGTGCTCGCCGATGAGGTGGAGCGCCCGGGCGCTACCCGGATCCAGGTGCTGACAGGACCAGGAGAATACGGCCCGGACGGCGGTGCGGACATCGCCGCCGACCTCGAGCAGGTCGAGCCGCTGTTGCTCGTCAGCCAGCTCCGCGGCCACATCGGCGAGCGGGATGCCGGGACGCGCGGCGGCCAGCTCGGCGGCAACCCGCAGTGCCAGCGGTAGCCTGCAGCAGAGCTCCGCGAACGCAACCGCTGCCTCGGGCTCGGCTTCGACCCGGCTGCCGATCAGCGCTCGCAGCAGGTCGACCGCGTCGTTCAGCGGGAGCAGCTCGAGGTCAAGCCGGCGCGCGCCGTCGCGGGCGACCAGGCCAGCCAGCGCGTCCCGGCTGGTCACTACGGCAGCACATCCGGGCGTGCCGGGCAGGAGCGGCCTGACCTGATCCGCATCGCGGGCGTTATCCAGCACCACCAGCACCCGCCGCCCGGCCAGCAGGCTCCGGTACCGGGCGGAACGATCGCGGTCCTCGGGCGGGATGTCCTGCCCCCGGGTCCCCAGTGCGCGCAGGAACCCGGCCAGCGCGTCCCCGGCCGATAGCGGCTGATCAGGGTCATAGCCGCGAAGGTTCACGTACAGCTGCCCGTCTGGGAAGGACCCGGCGATACGGTGCGCCCATTGCACAGCTAGCGCGGTCTTCCCGACGCCAGCGGTCCCGCCTATTGCCGTTATCAGCGTGGTGAGCGGGGTACCAGCGGCCGGGGTATCGAGCAACGCGTCCAAGGTGGCCAATTCCGTGTCGCGGCCGGTGAAGCTGGCGACTGCCGCAGGCAGCTCACGAGGCACTGGTACCTCGCTCCTGCCTGGTACCGTCGGCTCTGGGCGCCCCGGAGAGCGGGCCGGGACGATGGCCTTGTCGTCAAGGACCTCCTGGTGCACCGCCTGAAGCTCAGCCCCGGGCCTGCAGCCCAGTTCCTCGGCAAGCGTGCGGTGAACGATCTGATAGGCCTCCAGAGCCTCTGCCCTCCGCCCGCATTCCTGCAGGGCGCGCATCAGGAGCACATGCAGGTGCTCGCGCAGCGGAGCTTCGATGGTGAGCTGCAGCGCCTCGGTGACAAGCTCGGCGTGCCGGCCCAGGTGCAGGCCGGCCTCGATCCGTAGTTCGCGGGCCTGAAAGCGCAGTTCGGTGAGCCGCGCAAGCTCCTGTGCGGCCAGCACGCCCAGTTCAAGGTCGCACAGGGGCTCGCCACGCCAGAAGGCGAGCGCGGCGGAGGAATGCCTGGCGGCGTCCGACCAGAGGCCGGCCTGGCCAGCTCGGTGCGCGACGGCCAGCGCGTCCTCCATCATGGTGATGTCCAGCTCTCCGGGACCCACCTCGATCAGGTAACCGCCCGGCTGCGTCACGATCCGGTCCCGGCCGGGGCCGAGCGCCCGGCGAAGCTGTTTGACGTGGTTCCGCAACGTGGCCGCGGCGGACGGCGGCGGCGCCGGACCCCACAGCAGTTCGGCGAGTTGGTCCGAGGACACGGTACGCCCGGCACTGAGCAGTAAGGCGGCCAGCAGTACCCGCTGTTTGCCCGCCGGAATCGGCGCGACCGCACCGCATACGCGCACCGTCAGCGGCCCGAGCAGGTAAAACGCGATCGCGTTCGCCATCACGCTCCCTTCGCAAACGCGGGAATGCGCCGATGTCATCGCAGGATATGCTTCGCAATCACCTGCGCCAGCTAGGGATGCCTGCTTCGCCGAGCCAGCCCGCAGCCGACAGCTTGTCGTCAAAGGGAGCGAAAAGGGCGTCGAGGCGTTCTCGCAACGCCGGGTCGATCGGGGAGCGCGGCCTGGCGTTGTGCCGCTCGAACGGCGGGTAGCCGCCGCGGGCCAGCCCGAGAAAGTCGAGCACGCGATCGTAGGCCGGCTCCGGCTTGGTGAAGAAATCGCCGCTGTCGATCACGTGAATCCGGTCACGGCCGAATAGCTGCTCAAGCCTGCTCAGCTGCTCCACGTACTGGCCGCGAGTGACGTAAGCCTGATGCTGGTGACTGTGGCTAAGATAGCCGGGCTCGGCGGCGACTCGCTCGGCTTCGCCCCGCAGCCGCTCGGCCTCGAGTTCGATAGCACGCTCGAACGGCTCGGTCTCGAATCCCCTGGCGCGTTCGTGCGTGTAGGCCGAGTACGCTCGCTCGACCGGATCACGCACCAGCACGAGCAGTTTCACGCCCAGGCAGGTCGGCCGCGATGCGCTGCGCGGCCAACGGGTGGAACATGTAGTACGGGCTCGACTCGAACGTCACCGCCCCCGCGCCGCCACGAGCCCCCGCGCCGGCTCGCAGCGGGAAGTGCGCGCGGTACCAGGCGAGACCGTGGTCATAGTTCATGTCGAAGTAGTGCACGCCCTTGTGCAGGACGGCCTTGCGCACCGCAGGGTGCTCGCTGAGCGCCCGGTACATGGACGTCGTGCCGCAGCGCTGCGCGCCGACGATCAGGAAACCCGGCAGCATCCGCGCCCGGCTACTGAGCCTGCCAGCGGTCACCGAGATCGCGTGTGCGGCCCGCTTGGCTGGCGGTGATACCGACCTGGCGGGTCTCACGGCTGCCTGATCCCGGCGTCGAGCCCCGACTCGATGGCCGGCAGCAGCCAGGTGCCAGGTGCCCCCAGCCGCGCCCCGGCTTCCGCCTGCCCGTCAGCGAGATACCGCACGGACAGTTCGGCCAGGTAGGCGAGCGCCGTGACCTTGGCGGCCTCTCGCGCCACGCCGAACGGCCTGAGCAGCTCAGCCGCCCTGGCAACGCACTCGGTCGCGGCCCGCACCGGATCCCGGCTCGGATCGACCACTTGGGTCTGGAGCCAGTAGTGCAGCGCGTCATAGCCAACCGGAACGCCGGCGGAGAACCGCTCCCAGTCCCACACCAGCAGCCCCGCTGGGGTGCGGGCCAGGTTCCACGGAGTCAGGTCGCCGTGCCAGCAGCCGAAGGTCACCTCGGTAGCGCCGGCGGCCTCGGTCACGCGATCAAGCAGCCCGCTCAGTGCCGTCTGCTCAGGGCCCTCGCCCGCCCGCGCGAGGCGATCAGCCAAGTGCCGCCAGTAGCCGCTCGCGGTCAGCGCCCCGGCCGACGGGCCCAGTACCTGAGCCAGCTCAGCCAGCGCCGGCCCAAGCCGATCCGCACCGAGCGGCATCCGCCTGAGCCAGACCGGCAGCGGGCTGAGCACGAGGACCTCGAGACCGTTCCAGCTGCCCGCGGCGAGCACGCCAGGAAGCCGCAGCTTGGTCAGCGACGCCGCGTGCAGCGTGGCCAGTGCCGCGCGCTCTCCCCTCACCAGCTCGGACGTCAGCGTGTTGATGCCGATCTTCGCGAACCCGACGGTCTCGCCGGCCGGGGTCAGCAACTGCAATACCGGCTTGCGGTTGGCTCGCGCGGCTCCGATGTGCATGCTGATCTCCACGGGCTGCCCGAGCAGTTCCGCGAGGTACGAGCCGATGGTCGGCGCGCCGTCAGGGGCAGTGACCAGCAGCCGCCCGCCGAGTACCGGGCGAAGGCCGCTGGCCAGCATTCCAGCCAGGACCCTCGTGGCCAGCTTGGCCTTCACCGACCCGGGCTCGCCGTACCGGCGGATCGCCGCCGCGCTCGATGCCCGCGGGTACGGCACGACCAGCTTCGGAGCCCGCGCCCCGGGAAGCACGATCAGCTCGCTGCCCGCCCCGCCGCGAGGGCCGCGAGCGCGCCGGGCGGCCGAACGGGACGTGAGCGTGACGGTCGCCGGAGCCGGCCAGAGAAGCTGGCAAACGTCCGTCAGATAGCCAGCCGCCGACCGCTGCTGACTGGCTAGCTGGCCAGTTATCGCCATCGCGTCCCGTTACGGAATGGCGGGCTTGAAGTACGGCGATGACACCAGCCGGGCGAAGGACGCGATCGCGCGCGAGTGACCGCTGAGCCAGTACTGGAATGGATGGCCGTTGCTGTCGGTGCCGTTCGCGTCGAAGTAGGCGATGCCCTTGATCTGCGGGTGATCCTCGACGAACTTCCCGGCCGCGGTGAGGAATCCCGGCCAGGACGACGGCGGGTCATTCTGAGCGAACTCGCCGATGATCACCGGCTTGCCTGTGCGGGCCGCGAACTTCATGAACGGCGCCGCCGCCTGCGCGAGTGACTGATGCGGCAGCACGGTGTAGACGTCCGCGCAGACCCAGTCGACTTCGGAATTGCCCGGGTAAAACGCCTGAGCCGGCCGAGCTGGAAACCGTAGCCCGTCGGGCACCAGACCCAGGCGACGTTGTTCGCGCCCGCCTGCTCGAAGAGCGCCCTGATGTGATCCCACGCGGCGATGTAGTTCTTTGGCCCGTGGATGACCGACTGCAGGTTGGGCCGGTCCATCTCGTGCCTGAATTCCATCAGGATCGGCCGGTGCAGCGCGGCTACCGCCTTCGCCCTGGCCGTGATCAGCGAGTCGTAGTCGCCGGCGACGATCTTCTCGGTGTCCGGATCCCCGCCCCAGGTGAGGAGCAGTACCTTGCCGCTGTTGACGAAGGTCTGGTCAGCCGGGCTCGGGAAGTTCTGGTCCCATGGGTGGTAGGTGTGCACCAGATCGAGCTTGGTGCCCACCTGCTGCTCGAACGCCTGGACCGCGGCGACCTCGGCATCCGAGGTGTACGACGTCGGCTCGACGTAGGCGCCGAAATAGGCACCGGACGCTGGCACCAGCTTGCCCGGGTCACCCCCGGTGCCGCCCCCGCCTCCCGAGCCACCGCCCGGCGGGGCAGGCGGCTTGGACGTCGGCGGAGAACTCGCCGGCGGATGCGGCCCCGAAGTGGGGGCCGGCGAGGCCCGGCCGGCTGCCTGACGGCTTACCGGAGACGGAGGCCCGCGGCGACTTCGACGGCTTCGCTGTCGTCTCCGCCTGGCGCGCCGCCGCCGATGAGGAGCCCTGAGGACCGCTATCCGGCGTTCGCCCGGCCGACGTAGTCCGGCGCTGGCCGGTGAGTGACCGGCCGGCCACGGTGCCGCGATGCGGCCACCCGGTGACCATGGCGAAGGCCGCGGCCGTGCCAGCGGCAAGCACGACGGCCGACAGGCCCGCGATCACCGCCAGCCGCCATCCCCGGCCGCCGCGCGGGCCCCGGCGCCGGTGCCTCATGGCGCGAACTCTCTCGTCACGGCTGCTCCCTGCTCCACGCTGGCAGGCGAAGCGGAATCGGCAGGCCTGGTCACACCTTGGCGCCCGGCGACGAATTCAACCGCGAAGATGAAAGCAGCCAGCAGGAGTACTCCGTACAGCAAGCCGCTCATTGCGTCAGTGAACCAGTGCAAGCCCAGGTACACCCTGCTGTAGGCCTCGTTGAAGCCGAGGGCGGCCACGGCCGCGCCGATGCCGATCGCCATGCGGCGCTGTCCGCTGAACTCGCGCCACAGCAGGTACCCGATCAGCCCGTAAAACAAGATCACCCGGTCGCACCCGCCGGAGGGAAAGGTGCCGAGCGGGCTCGTTGGCGGGCCGAGCCGGTGAAAGACGTGGCGAAGGGCGAGCGTGGTGAAGTGATCGCCAACGATCACGACGGCGAACGCGACCACCGGCAGCCACCGGTTGGAACGCCAGGTCACCGTCAGGCAGGCCGCCGCGGCGAACGCCGCGCCCCAGACCGTCCAGGTGTTGCCGAGCTTGGTGAGCCGGTTCATCAGCGCGGCCATGGCGTGCACCTGATGGCCGCTCATCCACCGGAAGATAGGCCGGTCGATTGCCAGGCCATGATTGACGACCAGCACTCCGAGCGCGCACATCAGCCCGAAGATGATGATCGCGCCGATCGCCGCGACGACGGCGAACCTCGCTGACCCCCAGCACGCGTCGGCGAGACCGGCCCGGTTACCTGATACCTTGTGGCTCCGCCGGGTTGCGGGGGCCGCTCCCGACCCGCGCCCTCCGGTCGTTGCCAGGGCGGGCTGGTGCCTCGCTAGCAGGTAGGCGGCGCCCGCGATGACCGCGATGCCGACTGGCCAGATCAGGACCGCCAGGTACTTGCCCATCTCGCTCTTCCCCCTCCTATTCGAAGGACTATATCCCGCCGGCCGCGCCCATCAGGGTCAAAGCGGATTACGGCGGGTAGGCCAGCCGATCACGGACAGCTGCAGCAGGTCGCGCAGCCACCACGATCCGGTCGCCATGATGGCGCACCCGATCGCGATCGACGCGATGGCAACCGGGCCAGCGGTACCAGCGATCAGGCGCGCGGCCAGCGGGATGATCCCGAAGCTCACCGTGGTCAGCAGGCACGCGGCTGCCGTGCCCATCCCGAACGGGTGCACCCTGGCCGCCATCGCCACCTGGATGAGCGGCATCAGATTGGTGACGCCAATGGCGGCCGCCCAGCCGATCGCCGCCCCGGTGATGCCGAGCCTCGGGATGAGGACCAGGTCGACGCCCACATTGATGCCCATGGCAAGCAGCCCGTTGTACAGGCTCCAGCTGCTGCGGCCGGTCGTGATCAGCACGGTGTCGACCTGGCCGCAGCCGGTGGCGACCAGCATGGCGATCCCGAGCGTCAGCATCACGGTGCTGCCCGCCGTGTAAGTGCGGCCGAAGATGGCGAGCACGCTCGGGCCGAAGATGACCGCGAGCAGGTAGAGCGGCCAGGTCAGCAGGACCAGCCAGCCGGTCGTGGCCTGGTAAACCGCGTTGGCGCCGTCCCGGTCGCCGACCGCGAACAGCCGGGTCAGCTGCGGCTGCGCCGCCATGCTGATAGCCGCGTTGCCTAGCTGGCCGGCCACGAGGAAGCGAGTGGCGGCCGTGTAGATCGCGGCGTCGACAGGCCCTTTGAGTATCCCGACGAGCACGATGTCCAGCCGCTGGATGACGATCTGGGCGACGCTGGCGAGCGCCCTGGGGCCGGTGAACCGCCAGAACCCCTTGGCGTTCGGCTTGCCGTGCCGGTTGTCGGCGACCACGGGGTCCGGAGCCGGCCTTCGCCGCCGGCGGCCCGCTCGGCGCGCGCAGGCCGGCGGGCAGCCCGTCGCATGATCTTGCGCAGCCACCAGAAAGCCAGCGCGCTCGCCGCGACGTAAGGGAACGCCCAGGCCGGGGCGAGCAGCGCGGAGCTTCCCGCGAGTACGGCGGCGAGCACCCCGATCACCTGCAACCCCGACCGGCCGATCCGGTCGACGATCACGGTCGGCCGCATCGCCTGGTAGCCGCGCGACGCTCCGAGCAGCGTGTCGGTCAGGGCCGCGAATGGCAGCGCGACCGCCAGCGCGCGCAGCGCCGAGGCGACGGCCTCAGGGCCGACCTCAGGTGCGGACGTACCGTCCATCAGCAACCTGGCCAGCGGGGCGGCGAAGACGAAGACCGCGACGGCAGCCACGAGCGAGGAGATCACTACCGGCACGATCGTCGCGCGCAAGATGGCCGGGATCCTCCTCTCGGCGTGCAGCACCCGCAATCTCGCGATGAAGTAGATCGTGCCGTTGTAGGCGCCTAGGTTGGCGACCGCCTCCACGATCAGGAAGAGCGACATCGCCACGAAGAAGGAGCCCGGCTACCGGCCGGGAGAAATTCTGGGTCACCAGCACGGTGAGCCCGAGGCTGGCCACCGCCGAGACCAGCGCGCCAGCCAGATTCAGCGCGCCGCCCCTGGCTACCCGCGCCAGGCCGGTCCGCTGGACCGCGTCGGCGGAGTCCGCCGCGGCGGCTGCCGCCACCGCCGCCTCGGCAGCGTCGAAGTCGATGGCAGGCAGCGGGAGCGTTTCGGCCAGGCGGGCCAGCGGGTCGGCCTCGCCGAAGGCGTCCCGGCTGGCCTGATCGGTCACGCCCGCCGCCAGGTCATCGCGCGATGGCTAGCGCGGGTCGGGCACGGCCTGTTCTCGCTGGTAGGTCGCGCCCTTCCACATCAGCGCATAGGCCAGCATGGTGAAGCCGAGCGGTGCCCCGGTCGCGTCATAAGTGAACATGTACACGAATGACAGCAACAGCACCAGCACGCCGACGAGTGCCTCAGGGCTTTGATCGTGCCGGTAGCGCCAGATCCCGTAGGCGAAGAAACCGAGGTAGCACACCGTCCCGAGTAGTCCGTTGCAGATCAGCAGCAGCCAGAGCTGACCGGTGCTGCCGACCGCCAGCTGACCGCAGGTCGGGCACTTAAGCGATGGCCCGATCGCGATCGAATTCGGGCTGCCGCGCTCTTGCCTCGTGTCACCGAAACCGATCAGCGGCGAGGCGAGACCGTCGGTGACGGACAGCGACGAGAGGCTGCCACGCAGGTTATTGCTCTTGCCGTTGTGAATGCGGCCGATCACGACGCCCTTAAGCGGTGTCAAAATGATCAGCAGCGCGGCGATCGCGATGACCGCGCACAGGCCGCCGAGCAGCGCTGTCTTGCCCTTGGCCGCGAACCGTACCGCGAGGTAAGCGACCGAGATCCCGACGCCGATCCAGGCTCCCCGGTTCAGTGAGTACAGCAGCGGGACGATCGCGAGCACCAGGACGCCGGCCGCGAAGTAGCGTTCCCGGCGGCTGCCGCGATGCCACCACCCGATGATCAGGTAAGGCAGCAAGATGGTCAGGCAGTCGCCCCAGGTATTGGTGTAGTCGAACGGGGCCTTGGGTCGTCCGCCCGGACTGCCGAGCACGTTCTGCACCTGAGATAGCCCGGGTTGCATGGAGGCCTGGATATACGGGTTGGCGCGCGCGCTCTTCGGCAGCAGGTGCAGCAGCGGCGAGTCGAATTGCAGGTGCGGCAGTATCATGCCGGCCAGGCCGCCAGCGACAGTCACGACCCCGACCAGGCCAAGCAGCCAGGCCAGCCTGCGCCGGCTGAGCTCCGATTCGGTGAGATTGCCCGCGTAAAGCAGCAGGATTGTCGCGCCGCCGTAGTCCGACATCCGGTTGACGTAGGAGAGCACCCGGTGCGAGACGGGACTTGGCACCGTTCCCGGCGCGGTCAGGCTGATCGCCGCTATGCCGATGAGGGCGACGACCAGGAAGATCATCCAGATCCCGAAACCGGGCGGCATCCGCAGTCGCCGGTTGCCGCTGGTGTGCCAGGCGACAAGCTGGCAGATCATGGGGAACGCCAGGATGATCCACATGAAGTCGGCGAGGCCAAGCGCCCACCAGAGCGGATAGGCGAAGAGGAGCGAGGTCACCGGCCACGCCGGGTGCCGTGCGGTAAAGCCGCGGCGCGGCCTGGCCGATCCCGGCCGCGGCCTCGCCCGCCTGACCCGGCCGCGGACGGCGTCGGCCCGCCCGAGCCGGTCCGACCGGTGGGCCTGACCGAACTCGTCGGCGAGCCCGTCATCCTCAGCGTCCCGCGGGAGCACTCCAGAACCCGCGCGTGCCAGGGCCTGGCCCCGGCGACGCGTCACAGAGCCGGGCATGCTCAGTTGCCGATCAGCGGATCGGAGATGCCCGCCTCCTCGTCCTCATCGGTGATGGCCGTCATGGGAAGCGGCCAGGTCTCGCTGACGCTCCGCGGCGTCCACGCGCTGCTGAAGCCGCCAGGCCCGCTCGTGCCGTCCGCCGTGATCGATCCGGCTGACGATGTCGACCCGGCCCGTGGCTGGGTCGTTCCCGGAGCCGTGTCGCCTTCCTGGTGCGGCGCGGCATGCCTGCTGCCGCCGTTGGCCGGAGCTGAGACTGACGTCCGCCTGCCGGTGACTGGCCTGATGACCGGGCGGGCCCTGGGGCTGGGAGGTCTGCGGCTTCTGCTGGGCAGGTGCCGCCGGCACGGGCGGGAGCAGGGGCGCCAGTGATTGCTGGTGCTGTGATTGCTGGTGCTGGGCTGGCGGGTGCTGGGCTGGCGAGTAGCTCAGCTGTTCGTCGGCGGCGGCAGTCGCGCGCCTGGCCCGGCGCGAGCGCTTGGGGTTCGGCATCAGGATCGCCGCGAGCACCACGGTGCGCATCCGCTCGAGCCGTTGCACGCACTCGGTGATCTCGGCCGGCCGCGCTGTGCCCGCGAAGGCGATCACGATCGCCGCGTCGGCGAACTCGGCCAGGCTGAACGTGTCGGCGTCCGCGTCCGGTGACGGCACGTCGATGATCACGTAGCGGACCTGCTTGCGCAGTTCGCGCATGAGCCGCTGCACCTTGTCGTGCTGCATGTCGTAGACAGCGCCCGCCGCGTCCAGCCCCGGCGTGATCACCCTGAGCAAAGGCAGGTCGGCGGTCGGGCGCATGACGTCGCCGACGGCAGCGGTACCGGCGAGCACTTCGGCGAATCCGCGCCCGTCGGCCGCGCCCAGCAGCCGGGGAATGGTCATGCCACGTGGGTCCGCGCAGATCAGCACGGTCTCGCCCCTGGTCCTCGCGAGAGCGCCGGCGAGGTTAGCGGCGACCGGGCTGCCGCTGGTCGAGGCGGCGGTCCCGGCGACGAGCAGCACGTGATGCCCGTCTCCGAGCGCGGTGCCTACGTACTGTGCCAGTTCGGTGAAGGCCTGGCCGGTGCGCGACCTGGGCGGCGCGAACGGGGTCTGGGCGCCGCCCTTCGCGTCGAGCAGGCTGAACACGGTCGGCAGTTCCACGCGCCTGGCGACGTCGCGGGCGGTGTGGACGCGGGGCCGGCGCCAGTCCAGGAGGAAGGCCATGACCAGGCCGAGTACCAGCCCGCCGGCCAGCCCGCTTGGCAGGATCAGCTTCTTGGTCGGGCTGACCGGCGCGGTCGGCCTGGTGGCCGGCGTCACTATCGAGCCAACGAGCGTGCTCTTGACCGACAGGTTCGCCGCCAGCGGTGTCACCGAGTTGATCTTGGCGGTCAGCGCCGCGAGCCGGGTGACCTTGCCCTGCAACTGGTACTGCTCGACGCCCTTGCTGTCCGGCCCGGTCGCCGGGGCGGACTTGATCTTGACCTTGAGCGTCTCGATGCTTCGCTCGAGTTGCTGCGCTTGCGCGTACAACGCCTTGAGCCCGACCGTGACCAGGGTGAGGGTGCTGTTGCGCCGGTTGTAGAGATAGGCCCGGCCGAACGCGTTCGCGCATTCCTGCGCGAGGCTGGCGGTGGACTCGTCGCAGCTGATCTGCAGGAACGTCGTATTCGGCGGCACCGTGACCCGGACCTTCTTGACCAGGTCAGCGATGGAGAGCGAGCTGTGCAGCTTGGCGTTGACGATCGACGCGATCGTCGCCGACTCGACGATCTGGCCCTCGTTGTCCATGTTGATGGGGCCGCCGGTACGGCCGCCGAGCGCGTTGGCGTCGGTAGGCAGCGCGTTGACCTGAACCAGGATGCTCGCCGTGTACGTGCGGGGCGCGACAGAGTAATAGGCGCCGGCCAGCACGATGCCGATCAGGGTAAACGCGACGATGATCGCCCATCTGCGGCGCAGCACGCCCACATAGTCGGCTATCTCAAAGTAGTCCGATCCCTGCGGCACGCTCATCCTAAAAGCATAGGTGCTGATCTGGGTGCAACGATGTTGATCACCACGATTTACTGCTCATAGTAAGAGATCAATTACATATAGTGAACTAAATGAGGCCCCGCCGGACTCGTGACTGGGTACTCACCCAGCGCGCGAGCCGGCGGGGCCGGTTCACAGCGAATTTCTAGCCGAGTGTCACCAGCCAGGCAGGCGCCAGGCCTGGTTCCTGCCGCCGTTGCAGCTGAAGAGCTGCGGCTGGGTGCCATTGGCCGGGTTGCTGCCCGGGTCGTCAAGGCACAGCCCGGACGACTGCTGCACCAGCGAGTTGTTCGCCCCGTGGGTCCAGATCTGGCTCGGGTTGCCGTTGCACGGGTCGAGCACGATCTTGGTACCCGATGAGCCAGCGCCGCCCGCCGAGTCGAGGCAGTTCGAGGCGCCGATCTGGATGGTGCCGCCTGGCTCGACCGCCCAGCTCTGCGCCGCGTCGCCGCGGCAGGTCCACAGCTGGACCTTGTTGCCAGTCGCGGTCGAGTCGTTCGCGTCGTCCAGGCATGGCTGCTGGCTGTCGGACTGCAGTTCCTGCGGGAAAAGCGGTCCGCTTGGCGCCCCGGCCGCCGGGCCGGGAGCCGCAGGCAGCGGCCAGATCTGGTTCTGCCCGCCCGAGCAGGTCGCGATGTCGAGCAGGGTGCCGCTCGTGGTGGCGCTGCCCGGGTCGTCCAGGCACATCTGGCCGGCCTGAGCGGTCGTGGCGCCCTGGTTGATCAGGGTGTTGCCCGCCCCTTGGGTCCACTGCTGCGTCGTGGCGGCCCCGCAGGTGCTGAGCACGACGCCGGTGCCGCCGGTGGTCAGGCCGCCCGAGGTGTCCAGGCAGAGCCCGTTGATCTGGACCTGGCCGGTCGTGCCCGACGCTGGCACCGTCCAGTTCTGCTCGGCGAGGTTCAGGCAGGTGGCGATCGCGACGCCCGCGCCCGCGGTGCTGCTGTTGGACGGGTCGTCCAGGCACATCGGCGTGCCGGTGTTGCTCCCGTCCTCCTCGTTGAACATCCCGGACGGGATCGTCCCGAACGGCGTCTTCGTGGTGGCCGAGCCCACCGGGATCAGCGCTTCCTCAGAGTGGTACTGACCGTCGACGACGTCGACATCGGTGCCCATGGCCAGGCCGTTGTGCGTGCCGTCGTAGCTGTTGGCAGGGAACGTGTTCAGGTACATGGTGCCGGCGCCGCGCAGCGTGATCGGGTGCCACCAGGGCAGGCCGACGCCGGTGTTCGAGTCGAGCGCCGACAGGCCGCCCTGGTAGAGCGCGTTGGCTCCGCAGAGCGAGTCCTGGCCGCAGTAGTTGTTGACCCACCGGTTGTGGCCGCCGACGTAGGTGACGCCGCCAGCGACGGTCACGGAGTAGAAGGAGTCGCCGCCCGCGTAGTTGATCCACTGCGGCGCGACGCTGACCGGCGTACCGGTTGTGGTCGAGCCTGCCGCGCCGACGTTGAAGCGGGCGACGGCGTCGCAGACGCTGAACGGCGTCGACCCGTCATTCAGGAATCCCGTGGTAGCGACGACGAGGTACGAGCCATCAGGCGCGAAGCTGATCGCCCGGACGTAGTCGTGCTCGGCCGAGCAGTTGTTGGCGAGGATCGGCGCGGTGAAGTCGGTCAGGCTCGCGGTCTGGCCGAGCGCGCCGCCGGTCGCGACGATCGCTAGGCGCGGCCTGGACTGCCCGTTGACCTGCAGGGCGGTACCTGAGAACGCGAGCAGGCTGCCGTCCGAGGTCAGGTCCATGGCCTCGACCTTGATCGGGTCGCCGCTGATCGGGTCGCCAAGCGTGAAGTGGAACGACTGGTCGAGGGCGCCGGTCGTGGCGTTGAACCTGACCAGGCCGCTCTCGGTCACGCTGTCCGCGCTGGCGAACTGGCCGCCGGCGTAGAGCGATTTGCCGTCCGGGCTGAGCACGAGCGAGCGGACCATGTTGCTGACACTGGCCTTGAATCCGGTGACCAGCGCGCCGTCGGCACTGGCGCCGGTCGTCACGCCAGGGTTCACGTGGAGTTGGGCGATACCCTTATGTGCCGTGCCGTTGACGCTGGTGAACGAGCCGCCGATATAGACAGTGTTCGTGCCGGCCGGGCCGGCCGTGACGGTCCAGACCGGGCCCTTGTCCAGCGTCGGCGCGAAGTTCGGGTCGATCAGGCCGGTACCCGCCTGGTAGGCGAAGATGTCGTTCCTGGTTACCTGCGTGCCTGGCTTGCACAGCCCCTGCGCCAGCGTGCCTGGCTGGCAGGCCTGCGTGAACGCGCCGACGGCCACGACGTCGCCGTTGACGTAGGCGGTGTCATACACCTCGGACAGGCAGGAATTGCCGCCGCTGCCGAACCAGTTGGTATTGCAAGCTGACTGCCCGACGGTGGTGCCCCCTGAGACATTGGGGGTGAAGCTCACCGGTCCTTGCCCCACCAGATTGGACAGGTGTGGCGACGATGCATCGGCCTGCGCAAGCCCGAGCGTGGTCACGCCCACGGCAAGCGCGGCAATAGCGATGCGGCTAAAACGCATTAGAAGGTCCCTCCCCGCGATATGTGCCATCGTGTCGGTGCTGCGACGCGAGGTGATGGTCGGTCACTTTCGGTGACGAACGTCATCGCGAAAGGCCTGGCCGGGCAGGCAAACCCGCCACGGTCTCAGGGCTGGCGCATCTGACATGATGTCTGACGTGCAGCTTGCCACATCGGATCACGGTTCGGACTCTTTGTAACCGATGTGTGATCAGGAGTTATGCGCGACACGCGCCAGCGCTGGGATCGACAGGAGTGGTGATGACCAAGTTCAGTGAGCTAAGCGAGTTCGTCGCGATCCCCAGGGTGGCGTCATTGCAATTGGCTCCGGACGGATCCTGGCTGGCCGCGACGGTCTCGGCGCTGTCGCCCGATAAGAAGAAGTACGGCAACAGCATCTGGCGCATCGACACCGGCGGCGGTGCCCCGGAGCGGCTCACCAGGTCGGCCGAGGGAGAGCGGGCAGCGGCCTTCCTGCCTGACGGGTCGCTGCTCTTCGTCTCCAGCAGGAAAGACCCGTCGGTCAAGGCCGATGAGGCGGCAGGTGACATGCCGGCCCTGTGGTCGCTGCCCGCCGGGCGCGGCGAGGCGCTGAGGGTCACGGCGCCGCCAGGCGGCGTGGCCAACGTCGCAGCGGCCCGGCAGGCTCAGGCGTACCTGGTCGCGGCTCCCGCGTTCCACGGAACCAAGGACGCGGCCGACGACGCGGCGCGCCGTAAGGCCCGGGCCGACGCGGACGTGAACGCGATCCTGCACACCGGCACCTACCGGGTGCGCTACTGGGACTCCGACCTCGGCCCGGACAACCTGCGGCTCCTGGCCGGCGAGACGGGTGACGGCGGGCAGCCGCTGGCGATGCGCAAGCAAAGGATCTCACCCCGGATCCCGGCTGGGCGCTCGATGAGCAGGAGTTCTGCCTGTCGCCGGACGGCTCGCTGGCCGTGACCGGCTGGCAGGTGCCCGAAGGGATCGGGGCTTCCAGAGCCGAGCTCGCGGTTATCGACGTCGCGACTGGCGAGCGGCGGACCCTGATTTCCGACGACCACGCTGACTTCGCCAGTCCGGTCAGCTCGCCGGACGGCACGCTGGTTGTCGCAGTGCGCATCGAGCACGACAGCTACGAGCGTCCAGGCGACGTGACGCTTGTCATCACCTCGCTCGCCGACGGCGGCGAGCCGCGTGACCTGCTCGCCGGCTTCGACCGGCGCCCGACTGGCGTGGCCTGGAGCCCCGACTCCGCGACGTTGTATTTCGTCGCCGACGACAACGGCAGGTGCCCGGTCTTCGCCATCGACGTGGCCGGCGGCGAAGTCAGGCGGCTGACAGCCGATGACGCGGCTTACAGCAGCCTGTGCGCGGCCCGGGATGGCTCGGCCCTGTACGCGCTCCGCGCGGCGATCGGCGAGCCGCCGACGCCGGTGCGGATCGACCTGGCCAAGGCCGGTGCTGAGCCAGTGAGGCTGCAGAGCCCGACCGGCTCGCTCGAAGTGCCTGGTCAGGTCAGGGAGATCTCGACGACCGTGGCTGATGGCAGCACGGTCCGCGCCTGGCTCGTGCTCCCCGAGGGGGCATCGGCGGAAGCCAAGGCCCCGATGCTGCTGTGGGTGCACGGCGGCCCGGTCTCCAGCTGGAACAACTGGTCCTGGCGCTGGAGCCCGTGGCTCGCGGCTGCTCGCGGCTACGCGGTCCTGTTGCCCGACCCGTGCCTGTCCACTGGGTACGGGCACGACTTCATCGCCCGGGGCTACGGGACGTGGGGAGACACTACTTTCAGTGATGTCATGTCGATCACCGACGTGGCCGTGGCCCAGCCTGAGATCGACAGCGACCGCACCGCGATGATGGGCGGTTCGTTCGGCGGCTACATGGCGAACTGGATCGCGGGCCACACTGACCGGTTCGCCGGGATCGTGTCGCACGCCGGGCTCTGGTCGCTTGACCAGGTATTCGGCACTACCGACGGGCCCGCCTTCTGGCGCCGGGAGTTCGGCTTCCCTGACAGCCAGCCAGAGCGGTACGCGGCGAACTCGCCGCACCTGCACGTCGACGCGATCACCACGCCGATGCTGGTCATCCACGGTGACAAGGACTACCGGGTGCCAGTCGGCGAGGCCCTCAGGCTGTGGGCCGACCTGGTCGGCCGGGGCAAGGACGTGAAGTTCCTGTACTTCCCCGACGAGAACCACTGGATCGCCAAGCCCGGCGACGTCATCGTCTGGTACGAGACGGTGTTCGCCTTCCTGACCGAGCGGGTGCTAGGCAAGGAGTGGCAGCGCCCCGAACTGCTCTGACGCCCCAGACCTGCCCGCCCGTCCGGCAAGAGCTGCCGGGCGGGCAGTGGCCTGCCCGCGCCTCCCGCGCCAGAGCGGGAGCCCGCGCTAGAACCCCGCGCAGAGGTTGCTTGCGTCGGGTGGTACTCAAGAGGCTGGCGGGGCCAGCGGCTCACCGGGCTCGGTTTGCTGTGCCCGGCGCGGTCCGCATGGATGTGCGTATTGATGGGGAAAATTGGGTGTCAATCCGCGTATCCATGTTGCCGGGCCTTGAGCACCTCTCCGGCGGGGTCGAGCGCGGCGTGCATCCTTAGGATTACAGTCCTAAGGACTATAATCCTAAGGTGGAGAGCGGGCGGAGAGCCGGCAAGCCTGGACATGTCTTCGACAGGGATGCTGAGTGGGCGGCGCTCACATCCTTCGCGGTGAGTTCGACGCCACGGGCGATGCTAGGCGTTATAAGCGGCAGGCGGCGGATGGGCAAGACGTACCTGCTCCGCGCATTGGTTGAGCAGCAGGCTGGTTTTTACTTCGGCGCCACTGCGGCGACCGAGGGAGAGTCGCTCCGCCAGTTCGGCGCGGCGCTCGCCAGGCATGCGGGCTCGCCTGTGCCGTTTTCCTTCGCCACCTGGGACGACGCGATCTCCTACATGTTTGACCTGGCCAGTCCGAGCAGGGGATCGTCGCCGAATCTGGTAGTGATCGACGAGTTCCCTTACCTGGTCAAGGCCGCGCCTGAGCTTCCTTCGGTGATCCAGCGGGAGATCGATCGCTTCCAGGTAGCGCAGAGCCGCATGCGGTTGCTGCTGTGCGGGTCGGCGCTGTCGGTGATGGGTGGTTTGCTTGCCACCGCCGCGCCACTTCGGGGTCGAGCCCAGCTTGAAATGGTTGTCCGGCCGTTCGGCTACCGGTCGGCGGCCGACTTCTGGGGCGTGGCCGGTGATCCGGCGCTCGCGGTCCGGCTGCACGCGGTGCCCGGGGGAACGCCAGCGTACCGGCGCCAGTTCCTGGACGATGACGCGCCGGCAAGCCTTGATGACTTCGGTGACTGGCTCTGCCGTACGGTCCTTTCTCCGCTGAGTCCGCTCTTCCGTGAGGCTCGCTATCTTCTGGCGGAAGAAGCCGATATCCGTGACACCGCGTTGTATCACTCAGTCCTCGCGGCAGTCGCTGCGGGTAACTCGACTCGAGGCGGCATCGCGAGCTATATCGGACGAAAGTCCGTGGACATCTCGCATCCACTGAACGTTCTGGAAGACAGCCACCTGATGGTGCGGGAGCCCGATATATTCCGCGCAGGCAAGTCGCGGTACCGGATCGTCGAGCCGGTGATCAACTTCTATGAGGCGGTCATGCGCCCGGCCATGTCTTCGACAGGGATGCTGGCGGGCGGCGGATGGGCAAGACGCACCTGCTCCGCGCTTTGGTTGAGCAGCAGGCTGGTTCTACTTCGGGTTGCTGCTGTGGGGTCGGCGCTTTCGCGGGCGACCTGTATCCGGCGACCATTCAGGTCAACGGATTGAACCAGCGCAGGCGGGGGAAGCGAGCGAAATCGGTATCGTTCGAATACATGTCCGCGTTGTATTCGAGAGCGAATGCGGCCAGTTGCACGTCGGTCGTGAGATTGCCGCCGGTCCCCACTTCGCCCAGGAGACCGAAGGCAATCTCAAGGTGCCGGGGGCCAGGGGCCAGGTGCGTGACATTCTGCTGGCCAAGCCACGCGGATTGGTATCCCATGGCGGCCTCGACCGTGAGCGGCGGAGAAAGCACTCGCGGGTTGGTCGCTATCCGGATGAACCCGAAGATCGCCGGCGACGTGAGGCCGATCTCCGCGGCTGAGTTGAGCGTTTCCTCCCACCACGCATGGGCGCGCTTGTGTTGCGGGAACGCGGAGATCACCGCGTAGAGGAGCAGGTTGACGTCCGGAACGATCACGCCTGGTGACGCTTACTGGCAGCGAGAATCGCCTGGTCTTCCAGTTCGTCCGCCAGGCGGTTGAAGCCTGCCAGGTCGAAGCCCGGCTGTAGCGTCGCCTTATGGACGGGCAGTTGGTAGGGCTCCTGGCGGGACGACGGCCGGGAGAGCGCGCGCCGCAGGGCGTTGTTGATCACCTGCTTCATCGACGACCTGCCGTCATGGACCGCGTCCTCGACGAGCTTGGCGACATCAGGGTCCAGAGTCAGAGTGGTACGCATGATCGCATCTTAGTGCCGTCAATTCTCGGCATCAAGATGCCTAGGAGTGGCAGCGCCCTGAGCTGCTCTGGGAGCGCTGCTCCTAGGAGAGCAGTGCGCGGATGTCTTCGGCGTCGAAGGTCGCGCCGAAGACGTTGCCCTCGTCCATGACGCTCGAGAACAGCTTGGCCTTCCTGGCCTTGAGCGCCATCACCTTCTCCTCGATCGTGTCCTTGGCGACGAGACGGTAGACCATGACATTTCTGGTCTGCCCGATGCGATGGGTACGGTCGACGGCCTGGGCCTCGGTCGCGGGGTTCCACCAGGGGTCGAGCAGGAAGCAGTAATCGGCCTCGGTCAGGTTCAGCCCGAACCCGCCTGCTTTCAGGCTGATCAGGAAGACCGGGGCGGTCCCCTCCTTGAAGCTCTGGATCACACGCGGCGCGGTCGCGCGTGCTGCCGTCGAGGTAGCAGTACGCGATGCCCTCGGCGTCGAGCCGCTCCCTGACCTTGCCGAGGAACCCGGTGAACTGGCTGAACACCAGGGCCCTGTGCCTGCCGGAGGTCACCTCGCATAGCTTCTCGAGCAGGGCGTCAATCTTGCCGCACGCCAGGTCGGCGTGAGCCTCGTCGACGAGCCCGGCGTGCAGGCTGAGCTGGCGCAGCACGGTCAGCGAGCGGAAGATCGTGAACCGGTTGGAGTTCAGGTCGCCGATCAGGCCGAGCACCTTCTGCCGCTCTCGCTGCAGCCGCGTCTGGTACACCTTGCGGTGCTGCGGGTGCAGGTCAACCTCCAGGATCTGCTCTTGCTTGGCCGGGAGGTCAGCGGCGACCTGTTCCTTGGTGCGCCGCCGGATCAGCGGCTTGATCCGCCGCTGGAGCTGGCCGAGCCGCTCGCTGTCAGCCTGCTGCTCGATCGGCTTGGCGTAGTAGTCGCGGAACCGGTCAGGGTTCGGGAAGAGGCCAGGAGCGGTGATGGACAGCAGTGACCAGAGTTCCATCAAGTTGTTTTCCAATGGCGTGCCCGTGATCGCGATCTTCACGGGGGCCGCCAGCCGGCGGGCGCACTGGTAGACCTTGGACTGGCGGTTCTTAGCCTGCTGGGCCTCGTCGAGCAGGAGGCCGGACCAGCCCTGGCCCGAGTAAGCCTCGAAGTCCATGCGCAGCAGGGTGTAGGACGTGACAACCGCGTCGGCGCCCTGGATGATCTCGCTGAGATCCTGACCAAGGCGGGCCGTGGTGCCGGATACCGCTACTACCTTCAGTTCGGGGGCGAACCGCGCCGCCTCGGCGGCCCAGTTCCCCACCACGCTGGTCGGCGTCACGATCAGGAAAGGCCCGGCCGCCGGCTCGCGCTGCCTCGCATAGCTGATCAGGGCGAGGCATTGCAGCGTCTTGCCCAGGCCCATGTCGTCGGCGAGGATTCCGCCGAGCCGGTATTTCCACAGGAAGGTCAGCCAGGCGAAGCCGTCCTGCTGATAGGGCCGCAGCTGAGCCCGCAGCCCCGCTGGCGGTTCGGCCTGGCCGGCGCCGTCGGCCGTCATCAGGCCCTGGACCTGCTCTTGCCAGGCCGATGCCTGATGCCCGATGATCCCTAGCGCGCTCAATTCCTCCCAGAAGCTGGCCTGGTACCGGCTGATCCGGAGCTCGCCTGACGGCGAATCCTGGAGCGAGCGTGCCTCGTCGATCAGCCGCGCGAGCGCGCGCATCTCGGGCTTGTCGAGCGAGAAATACGCACCGTCCGCGAGCAGCAGATGCGGCTCGCCGCGGCTGAGGGCCAGGAACACGTCGAGAAACGGGACCGGGCGCTCCTCCACGGTGATCGTCACGCCGAGGTCGAACCAGTCGGTCTCACCGGCCACCTCATCGGTCGATACCGCTATGCGCAGCGAATCGCCGGCCTCGCGATAGTTGACGGGCTCGCCGTCAATCTCGACGATCAAGCCCGGGCTGATCGGCAAGCAGTGGCAGCAACTCGGTAGTGAACCGCATCGTGTCGACGCCGGTCAGGCGGACCTGCGGAGCGATCGGGGGGAGCTGGGCGTCAGGTTCGCCAGGCGCATGACCGCCGCGACGGCCGCGGACGAGCAGCCCGTACCGGTCGAAGGGCAGGTCAAGCCCGGCGAGCAGGGCTTTTTCGCCGGGCAGGTCCCGGTACCCGTCCTCTGGCCCGCCCGCCTCGAGAGGCAGGCGCAGCGGGGAGTCCCCGACCTGGTAGGCCCACTCCCAGTTCAGCTCGAGTTCGTGGCCGCTGCCGTAGCGTGCCCGCAGGACCAGGTCAGGCCCGGTGATCTCCGGAGGGCTGAATGAGCCGTCCGAGGAGATCAGCGCCGCTGATCGCCGGAGCCTCGGGCAGTACGAGTCGCGGAACCTAGCCGCTTCCGAGGCTGGCACAGCCAGCGCCTCGCCGCCCAGCGTGAGCTGCTGCATCGGCGGCGGCACCGGCCGGGCAAGCCTGACCAGCCGGAACCGCCAGCCGCCCGGCTGCCCGGACGCCGGCTCGGCGCGGTCGACGCACACCGCACCGTGCCCCTCGGCCCCGATGAAGGCGACCGGCAAGGCGGGCTGCCCGTCACCGACGCGGATCACGGGGGCGAGTCGGAGCGCGCCGGCGTCATCGCGGGTCACGTCCAGGCAGAACTCGGCCTCGGCGTAATTTTCGAGCGCGCCGCGCTTGCCCGGGTACACCAGGCGCAGGCCGATCTCCTGAGCCTCGTCCAGCAGCGGCCAGAACTGGCGCGAGATCATCGAGGACAGGTCGATCGACCGGTCGTCGCTGTAGTACCCGTTGTAGCCGCTGCTGCGGGACCGGCAGGCCTGATGCAGGACATGCAGCTCTCGCAGCAGCCGGAGGTGCTGCTCGTTGTACTCATGGGACCAGGAGAGGGTTTCCAGCTTGCCCCAGCTGAGGCCGGTACTGATCCAGCCGCCGTTCTTGCCTGGCTTGACCGGCTTGGCAATCAGCCGCAGCGGCGCCGGCGATGTCGCCGATTTTGCCGCAGGGTTCCAGTTGGCCTGGCTGGCGCCGCCGACTAGGGCAAGCTCGATCGCCAGCGGCACCGCGCCTGGCGATCCAGCCCCGCCCAGGCCGAGCAGCGACTCCAGCGGCTGCTCCCAGGTAGGTGGTTTAGGTGCGGGGACTTGCCTGGTGCTGGTGTCTCGTCCGGTGCTGCCGGGCTTCAGGGTCGACAGGACGAGAGCGACGACGTGCTTGCAGTTGAACTCCATCGGGCAACTGCAGTCACCCTCCTCAAACTGAGCAGGCCGCCCGTCGGTCAGCGAGAAGGACGCGGAAGTCTCGTAGACATAGCCGCCGTGACCGCGCACCGTTCCCCGAAGCGCGCTATCCACGGGGTCCCACTCGGCCCGCAAGACAGCGCCTTGCCGCGCGTAGGCCTCGCCCCTCGCGTAGCTGGAACTCCCGCTTGCCCGGCTGAGGGATGCGAGGTCGAACTGAAGGACCAAGACCTGTCTACTCACGCGGCGACCATACCGACCGGCACCGTCATTCCGAGCCCCAACATGCCGGGAACCGCGACTTTTCAGGGACCACGCTCGGCTCCCGGACAGCTGCTGGACCAATTCGCCGTTGCATCCGCCGTCGTAGGAGGATGTCGGAGGAACTCTGATGGGCTCAAGGCCGCCAGCTGGACTCATCGTCAGATCTAGCTGAGAGGACCTCGGATGAGTGCTCACCAGGCTGAGACGCTGCTGGCTTCGCCCCTGGGCCGGGAGTTGATGGCGCAGTATGTGGGCTGGGGTCCTGCCAGTTCGTTCGCAGAAGGGCTAGCGGAAGAGCTGAACCTGGCTCCGGCGGCAGGTCGGGCTCGCCTGAGCCGACCGGGTGGCGGGCCGAGCGATGGCAGGACGCGTCGCCAGCGGCAGCCCGCAGAGAGGTGCGGTTCGCTGTCGCGTGGCGGAGCTGGCGGGAAAGGCTGGCCAGCATCGGCGAAGCAGAATTGCTAGCTGATGTCGCGGACCTGGCGTCAAGGTTCGGTTTTACTGGCGACAGCGAGCGGATCTGGGGCCTGACCGCCATGGCAGCGGACGAACTGCAGCCGGTGGCCAGGGCACTGCTGGCCGCACCGGGTTCCCGCAGTTGGCGGGACCCGGTCGAGCTGGCGGATCAGCGGTACGTCGAATGGGACGGCGTACCCAGGCTCACCGGACCAGGCGCGGAACTCGCCCTGCGCGAGTGCGTGGCTGCCGACAAGGCCGATAATGAGGAAGGCCTGCGCTGGCCCCGGCCCGCTGAGCGCCCTGGTGTCACCATCGGCGCCCTGTGGTGGTCCGCGCCGCTGTCGCGTCTCAGTTGTGGACCACTCCGAGCGTCGGCACCCTGCCCGCTGCGGGCCTGCTCGAGTTCTTCGACACCTTCCTGCCGCCGGACGACGCGGACGGGGCAGATGTGTGGCAGGTGGAGATCGATCCGCTGGCCCGGGTCCTGGAGATCGCCTGCCCGCGGGACTGGCAGGACCTGGTCACAAGGTTCCCGCGAGACGTCACCGGCACTCATGATGGTGAGTGGCGGGCCTGGGGAGGCGTGCGCGGGCCGTGGCGGCTGCCGGACTGGGAGCAGGTCATGGACAGCTACGACGGCGTGCATGTCACGGTGAGCGCGGCCGTGACCGCCTGCGGCGTGGCCCTGCCCGCGGCTGACGGCTACACGATGCTCGTCGGCTGGACTCCCGGAGCGACACTGTGGCTGCGAGACAAGGCCACCACGACCCGTCTGCTCGGCCGGTGGGACGGTGGCCCGCAAGCAGGCTCGTGGGACGACCCGCCGCCCGAGTGGAAGCTGTGCTGACGTGGGCCGAGCGAACAGCGCGGTGAGCTGCGCCGCTGGCGGCTCAGGCGATGGGAGCTACTTCTTTTTCGGGGCCGCGGCTGTCTTGATCGCCTTCAGGGTTGCCTTGTCGGTGTCGAAGTTCCAGATGCCGACGTCGAAGAAGACCACCGCCGACAGCGGCGCCTTGTGGGCTGACGCGAATAGGGCGGTGATCTGCTTGGGCCTGTTGGAGCTGCGCTTGACGCCTACCTCGCTGAGCATGACCGGCACCTTGGTGAACTTGCGTACCTGCGCGTAGGTGGAGCCGAAGACGCTGGTGAAGGTAGCGGTCTTCGAGGCGAGCTGGCCGTCGAAACCGATGACGTTGACGAAAGAGCGCCCGGGGAAGATCGTGCTCAGCGTCTCGGTGGCCTTGGATGACCGGTCAACCTGCCACATCCAGGTGATGTGCTTGGCCCCGTCCTTGAGCAAGACATTGTGCACGTGCTGGAAGATCTTCTTATACAGGGCTGGGCTGACGTGACCCTCGCCCCATGGGTACCAGTCGCCGTTCGCCTCGGGCGCGAACGACAAGATGATCGGCAGCCCGAGCGCCTTGTCGGCCGTCGCCCACTGCTTCAGGAAGGCGTCGTACTTGCCGGCCGCCAGGCGCTTCATGTTCTGGGTGCGCGGCTCGAGGACGATGAGCGTTGTCGCGCCCACGGTGTGATTCGCGAGGACGTCCGCGCTCGGGAACGGGGAGCCCCAGTCGAAGTACTTGGCCGTGATCGACGGGAAGATCTTGGTCTGCTGCTCGAAGAGCGGCAGGTTGTAGCTAATGACGCCCAGGCTCACATTCTTGGCAGCGGCCTGCGGCGCGGCCGGCGCGGCTGGCGTGCTCGCCGGCGTCTTGACCCGGAGCGCAACCGGCGTGGTGTGCGGCGACGCGTGCGGTGCGGCCTGCGGCGTGCCTCCGCCGGCCGACCGGATCAGCACCACAGCCAGGAAGCTGGCCGCCGCCGCCACGACGGCGGTCAGGATCGCCAGGATTCTCATGTTGCTCGAACCTCCACGGTTGTGCGTGTTCCCCACGAGTTATCGCGCAATGTCATGATCGCGACGAGCCTAAGCGGCAGCAGCAAGATCATGTGAACGAGTCCGTATACCGGCGCCAAGGCAAACGTCAGGAGCCGGGTGAATCGCCCAAGATTGGCATGTTCTGCCCGGAAATAATGGCCAGACCGGGCGTAGGCAAGCAGCAAGGTGGCCGCGAGGTACGAGGCGGCCGAGAGCTGACCGGTCAGCAGCGGCCTGGCAATTAGCGTGTAGATCAGCGCGCTGGTGAACGCTGCCCAGGTGGTGACCTCGAGCAGACTCAGCCACCAGGGCATCCGGGTCAGCGGCATGCTGGTGAGCATGCACCACGATTCGCGGATGAAGCTCTTGGACCACCGTAGTTGCTGGCGAAGGAAATGATCCATCCGCTCGGGCACCATCGTCCAGGCGACGGCGTCAGGGGCCAGCAGCACCTGGCCTTCGCGCAGGCAGTAGTAGGTCAGCCGCCGGTCATCTCCGTAGGTGCACTGCTGACCGAGGAAGCGCTGATTCAAAAAGTCGTCGAGGTACTTCCGCACGACCTCACCCCGGTACAGCGCCAGCGAGCCGCAGGCGCAGAGCACCGATCCGACCGCCGAATACGCTGCCCGCTCGCCGAGGAACGCATTCGCGTAACGCAAGTCAATGAGGCGGGTCAGGAAATTGGTGTCCCAATTAGAGGCCAGCACGCAGCCGGTGACGGCCTGCACGCGCGGGTTGCTGAAATAGGCGATCGCCTTTTCGAGCGCATTCGCCTTGAGCTCGGTATCGGAGTCAATGCACAGGTAAACGTCGGCCTGCCAGGCTGCCCGGAATCCGTCGGCGAGCCCCTCGCGCTTGCCGAGGTTAGGGTCGTGAGCGAAGACCCGGTACCGCACGCCAAGCCGCTCGAACGCTGAGGTGTACGAGCGGGCCAGGCGCAGGCAATCGGGGGTCTTCGAGCCGTCATCAATGACCGTCAGTGCCTCGGCGGCCGCGTCTGCCGGAGCAGTGACTTGAGGCAGCGGGTGAACGCCGAGCGGGTCCTCGTTGCACACAGTGATGATCGCGGCGACGTCCAGGCCGGGCTCATGCCTGGGCGGCGGGCGGTAGAGGATCGCCAGGCCGAGCTTGAAAGCCAGGAAGGCTAGCACCGCGTAGCCGTAAACAGGCAGGTCAGGGTGCAGCCGGTGGCCAGTGAGCTGTACGTGCATGGCGATCTCGCCGCCGCCGATGACGCCGAGCAGGGCGGCCGGGATCACGGTCACCGACGCCCTGATCCCGGCTGACCGGTGACTGCGGCGGTGCTTGCTCACGGTGCGCCGCCTGGGATGCGTTTCCAGACCTGGGTGGGCTCGGCTGGGTGCAGCGACCACGCTTGCGAGCTGATGACCTGGTACTGCTGGGAGGCTCGCAGGCTCGTGACCAGCTTCTGGTAGGTAGCGCTGCCGCGCGAGGCATCGACTTCGACCGAGCCGAAGTAGCCGTTCCTGATCGCGGCCGCCATCGCGGGTGGTCCTGACACCCCCCGCCAGTCCGTCGCCGACTGGTAGCTGAAGGTGTACGGGCCGACGATCTGCTGCTGCGCCAGTTCCTTCGCGGGCAGGTAATAATCCGCGGCGGTCTCCTGCAGGATCAGGCAGGGGCAGCCAGCCCGGTGCATGCTGCTGGCCAGGGCAGGCATGGCCCGCGAGACGGTCGGCCACGACCTGGTCACCGACGAGGCCTGGGAAAATCCGGTCGCCGCGACGGCGGCGATCAGCACGGACCCGATGATGACTCCGTGCGACAACTGGTTGTCTAGCTGGGAGATCCTGGTGACCGCGTAGCCGGCGACGATGCAGAGCGAACCAGGCGCCGAACACAACGTGCTTGTGCAGGGAGGTGATGTCGCTGATCCGCGCCTGCTCGGCCGGGGCGAGCAGCACGGCGGCGAAGAGAACGATCGGCAGCAGGTTGGGCCGCTTGTTGTCGAGCCAGAGCAAGAGCACGCCCATGAGGGCGAGCAGCAGGAGCAGGGCCAGCCAGCCCCAGGCGATATCGACGATCTTGAGCGGCGCGGTGCCCGTCACGATCTGGCGGCTGAGCGTCGTGAAGCTGATTCCCCGCAGGTAACTGGACCCGCCCGCATGGATCGCGGCCGCGACGAGCACCAGGGTGTAGGAGGTCAGCCGGACTCCGCTCAGGCACCGTTTCAGCCGGGATTCCTCCGGTACGGCCAGGACGGCGAGGGCAATGACGACCGGATTCCACAGCACCGTCGCGTACTTCGTCGCATCGGCCAGGGCCAGGCAGCAGGCCGCCGCGATCAGCAACGGCTCGGCGAACCGCCCGCGCGCCCGTACCACCAGCCACGCCGCCAGCGCGAGCAGGCACAGGGCCATCGCGTCGTAGGTCGCGAAGGCGCCGAGTTGGTCGGCCATTCCGAACGCCGCGAACAGCGCCGCCGCGGCGAGCGCGGGACCTCGGCTGAACAGGCGTTTCGCCGTGAGGTACAAGAGCACGGTCGCCGTCATCATGAACGCCAGTGACAGCAGCCGCGCCCCCGCGAGGCCGCCGGCGCTGTCGGCCAGCGCCGCCAGCGGAGGGTAGACAACCGGAGCGCCGGAGAAGTACGTCTGGAAGGCGGGCACCCCGGAGCCGTGCAGGAGGTGCGCGAGTTCGAGGTGGCCGGCCCACAGGTAGAGCGACTCGTCCTGGAACGCGGTGTTTGCCCACACCAGCCTGGCGGACAGCGCAGCCTGCGCGATCAGGATGCCTGGCAGCAGCCAGGGTGACCGGAGCAGCTGATACCGGCTGGTCAGCACGCCGGCGGAGCGGCGCCGCGCCGGCTGGGCGTGCCCGCTGGCGGAGTCGCCCTGTGCCTGTGGCTGGGGGAGTTCGCCCTGACCTGGGGTCAGGGCGCCAGGCGGCGCTGACCTCGCGAGCTGGACAAGAACCTCGACGCCAGCGCGTTGCTGCTCGGCTTGGCCCTCGCGTACCAGCACGGGCCGTCCGTCCTGCCTTGGCATCGAGTGAGTCAGCCTCCTGCAGGATCCAGCCTGGCCGTTAGCTCGCCAGCCAGGCGACCGAACCCAGTTGCGGTCAGTACGTACCGTATTATGCCGAAGCTCTTGCAAGTAGGTATATTACATTATATCCCTATGTAGTAGACGACCGGAACGCCCCCGCGCGGTGCCCAATTAAACCCGCAGTGCCCAATTAAACCAGAGCGCTCCGAGATGCAACGCTTAGTTGAAATAAGTTAACTCTTCGCTAACTTGTCGTAGCCGGTGCGTATCCGAGGCCGTCCGCCCGGGTTCACGCTTGGCTACCCGCTGTGACAGATGCGTCTTCTCGCGATCTCTGTAAACCTTTGTTGGGATTTGTGCGTCGCAACTACCGGAACTCGTGCTCGGAGCAGACCGGAGGTTCGTTGGAACCGCACTTGCCAGGGAGCACGGTCGGCCGCTTGCGGCTGACCGTCTTCGGCACTGGATACCTGGGCATCACCCACGCCGCCTGCATGGCCAGCCTCGGATTCGAGGTACTCGGCGTTGACACCGATGCGGTCAAGGTCGGCAAGCTGGCCGGTGGCTGGGTGCCGATCTACGAGCCTGGCCTGCCTGAGCTGGTCGGGACCGAGCTTCGCGCCGGGAGGCTGAGGTTCACGACCTCCTACGAGCAGGCCGCTTCGTTTGGTGACGTCCACTTCATCTGCACCGGCACGCCGCAGTTGCCTGGCGGCGGAGGCGCGGATCTCAGTCAGGTACGGTCCTGCCTGCATGCCCTCGCGCCGCTCCTGGACAGGCCCGCGCTCATCGTGGGCAAGTCCACCGTGCCGGTAGGGACGGCCAGGCAGCTGCTTTCCCAGCTGGCGGCGTCCGCGAGCCCGGCCGAGCTGGCCTGGAATCCTGAGTTCCTGCGGGAGGGCACCGCGATCGCCGACACGCTTGCTCCTGACCGGATCGTGGTCGGCGTGCGGTCCGCCCGCGCCGAGCGCATCCTGCGGGAGGTTTACGCTCAGCCGATCGCCGCCGGAGCGAGCTTCTACCCCACCAGCTACGAGACAGCTGAGCTCGCGAAGGTCGCCGCCAACGCCTTCCTGGCCACCAAGCTCTCGTTCATCAACGCGATGGCCGAGGTCTGCGAGGTCTCGGGCGCCGATGTGCGCGCGCTGTCGGCCATCCTGGGCGCCGACCCGCGCATAGGCGGCTCGTATCTGCGGGCCGGACTCGGGTTCGGGGGCGGCTGCCTGCCCAAGGACATCAGGGGATTCAGGTCCAGGGCTCTGGAGCTTGGCGTGGAATCGGCGGCCGGGCTGCTCGGTGAGGTCGACAAGATCAATTTGCGCCGGCGGTCCCGCACCGCTGACCTGGCGCTTGAGCTAGCAGGCGGCGACCTTGCCGGGGTGCCGGTATGCGTACTCGGCGCCGCGTTCAAGCCAGGGTCCGATGACGTCAGGGACTCACCGGCGCTCGACGTCGCCCAGATCCTGCATGGTCACGGAGCGCAGGTCACCGTATTCGATCCGGTGGCCATGCCCAACGCGGCGGCCGCCTGCCCCGAGCTCACGTACGCCGAGTCTGTCAGCGTGGCGGCGCAGGGAGCGGAAGTCGTGCTGCTGCTGACTGACTGGCCTGAATTCGCCGAGCTGAAGCCGTCCGACCTTGAGGGCGTCGTCGGGCGCACGAGCATCATCGACGCTCGCAACGTGCTCAGCCCCCGGCAGTGGCTCAACGCCGGCTGGAACTACCGGGCACTCGGGGTGGGCGTCAGCCCTGCCGCGCTGGACCCTGAGCCGCTGCCGCCAGTGGCAGCTCCGGATTCCAGGCCGCACGTGTAAACCATCGCGCCGGCTGGCGCGTCTGGTACAGAGGGTTCCTTAACGGTGAAATCGATCACGTGTGCCTTAATTTCATCTTAAGTTCACAAATCCTTAATAGAACCAGCCACGCAACGACCAGCCTCGGAGCAACGTGATGTACAGCGATATTCATACCGGTATCGGCTCGGCGATCCTGACCGTGGCGGCCATCGTCATGACCCTCTGGCAGTACGTGGGCAAGCGCCTTGCCGCTAGGCACGGGGCGCATGGCCCGCGGCGCAAGGCCTGAGCCGTGACTTTGTCCTGGGTCGCGGCCCGCCCGGCGTCAGCCGGCGGCCAGCCGGCGGGGCCGAGCAGGCCGACCGCGACCGTCCTTATCCCGGCGCATAACGAGGCGGCCACCGTCGCTCAGCTGGTGCGCGCCTTGCGCGCGCAGCCTTACCCGCTCGAGGCCATCGTGGTCGTGGCCGACTCGTGCGGCGACGACACTGCCCAGGCCGCGCTGCGCGCCGGCGCGACCAAAGTCATCGAGGTCGATTTCAAGGACAAGGCGAGTTCGCAGAACGCGGCGCTCTTCGACATCTTCACTGACGTGGTCATCGGCTTCGACGGGGACACGATCCCGGAGCCCGACTGCGTTGAGCTGATGATCCGCGACATCGAGAATGGCTTCGACGCGACCTGCGCGACCGTGCTGCCGATCCAGCCGCGCGGCTTCTTTATCAGGGCGAGGCGATTCGCCTACGCGCTCGGCCGCCGCTGGTGGCGGCTGTGCCAGGCGAAGGTGGGCCGGATCCAGGTGCTCACCGGAGCCGCCTACGTGTTCAAGACCGAGGCGATCAAGAGCATCGGCGGCTTTCCCGGCGGCTTGATCAGCGCCGACATGGACGCCACCTGGGCGCTGCACCGGGCCAGGTACAAGCTCGGCTACGCGGGGGACGCGGTCGCGCTCACCTACGATCCCGAGACCTTCCGCGTGTACAAGCAGCAGATGCGCCGCTGGTCATCCGGCTACTTCCAGAACATGGCGAAGTACCGCGGGGAATTGCTGCACTGGCGCGCCATGCTAGTGGTCTGGACCGCGCTTTTCGATCTGTGCTGCCTTTTCATCTATGAGACCGCTCTCGCGGTGACCCTGGTCACGGGTCACTTCCGGCTCGCTGGCACGTTCGCGCTCTGGCTGGCGATTCACGCGATCGTGACGACCAGCCTGGTCGCCACGGTGGTCGGCGTGCGGGAAGCCGTGCTCGGCTATTTCCCTTACCTGATCGTTAATTACTACAACAAATGGCTCTACCTGTGCGCGTTCGTCCGCGAATGGATACTCGGCAGGCACTACGTCTCCTGGACGGGCCGGCAGGGCAGGAAGACCGAGATCACGAAGATGTCGCGGTCCAGGAAAGTAGTGCTGACGTCGTTCGCGGCCGTCTCCGCTGGCCTGATCGCGTTCGGCTGGACCGGTATCCAGCAGGCTGTGCAGCAAACCGTGCTGCCGTCGCGGCCCGCGGCCGCGCGGCCGGTGACGGTGACGGCGGCGACGCGCTTCGCCGGAGTGGTCGCCTACAACCTGCCCCAGTTCGATCAGGCCTGCGGCTGCCGGCCCAACCTCGCGGTCCGCGACGTCGGCGTCGGCTCGCCGATCGACAATGTGCAGGCCCAGACGATGATCGCGGGCGGCGCCGTGCCGCTGATCGAACTCGAGCCGTACGGGGTGAGCTTGCGCGACATCATTGCCGGCAAGGAGGACAAGTGGCTGGCTAGCCAGGCGAAAGCCGTCGCCGGGCTGCCAGGGTCGGTGCTGATGTCGTTCGCGCCCGAGGCCAACGGCCGGTGGTACACCTGGGGAGATCAGCACGTCGCGCCCGGCGAGTTCGTCGCCGCGTGGCGGCACGTGGTCCGCCTCTTCCGCGCCGACCGGCGAGTCAAGTGGGTGTGGATGGTCAACAGGCAGTTCAAGGGCAGCGAGCCGCTGCGCGAACTGTGGCCAGGGCGCCGGTATGTCGATATCGCCGGGATCGACGGTTATTTCGACCACTCGTACCAGACATTCAAGTCGCTGTTCGTGCCGACGATCAAGGCCATTCACCGGCTGGCCAAGGTCCCGGTGCTGCTCACCGAGGTATCGGCGCGACCGGCCGCCGGGAAGGCGCTGAGCATGGCCAAGCTCGTGGCTGGCACCGCCAGGTACCACACGCTCGGATTCATCTGGTTCGACGTCAACAAAGCGCACACCAACGCGACCTGGACGACTCGCTTCGACTGGCGGATGGAAACCAGCCCAGGGGCGCTGACGACGTTCCGCCGCTTCGCCGGGGCCGCCAGGAAGACGTGAGCGGATGTGCCACGCTGGTGGGCATGACTCGCGCGCAGCTTGATAAAAGGCCGGCCGAGGTGTCGGCGATGTTCGACGCGGTCGCCGAGCGCTACGACTTGCTCAACGACCTGCTCTCGCTCGGGCAGGACCGGCGCTGGCGGTCGATCGTCGCCAGGTGCGTCGCGGCCAAGCCCGGTGACCTGGTGCTCGACGTGGCCGCGGGTACCGGGACCTCGTCACGGGCGTACACCGCAGGCGGCGCGCGGTGCGTGGCGTGCGACTTCTCGCTCGGGATGCTTCGTGCTGGCGCTGGCAGGCCAGCGCGGCGGGTCAGCTTCGCGGCCGGTGACGCGCTCGCGCTGCCGTTCCCCGGCGAGACGTTCGACGTGGTCACGATCTCATTCGGGTTGCGGAACGTAGCCGACACCGATGCCGCGCTGACCGAGATGCTCCGCGTCACCAGGCCGGGCGGCAGGCTGGTGATCTGTGAGTTCAGTCACCTCCCGGCCAGGCCGCTCGACTTCGTCTACCAGCGGTATCTGGCGGCGGCGCTGCCGGCGATAGCGCGCCCGTTCAGCCGCAACGCCAGCGCCTATGCCTACCTGGCCGAGTCGATCAGGGACTGGCCGGCGCAGGCTGAGCTAGCCGGGCGGATCGAGGCCGCCGGCTGGTCGGCGGCCTCGTGGCGGAACCTGAGCGGCGGCATCGTCGCCGTACACGTCGCCCGGCGCCCGCGTAGCAAGGCTTCGGGCTAGACTATGAGCATCTGTACTTGTGAAGGCGTTCACAAGATTGGCGGGACGGGTCAGTGAGCGAGCAGAACCCCCCGGTCAGGCCCCGCGCGAGCGGTTCGGCCGCGGTCGACTCAGCTGACACTGCCGACGTCATCGTCGTGGGTGCCGGGCCAGCCGGATCGGCTGCCGCCTACCACCTGGCGACGGCCGGCCTTGACGTGCTCGTACTCGAAAAGGCCAGCTTTCCCAGGGAGAAGGTCTGCGGCGACGGGCTCACCCCCCGGGCCGTCAAGGCCCTGACCGCGATGGGCATCCCCATCGACGAAAGCGACGGCTGGCAGCGCAACCGGGGCCTGCGGATCATCGGCGGCGGCGGCCGGATCGAGCTGGCCTGGCCCGAGCTGTCGGCCTTCCCCGGTTACGGCACGATCAGGTCGCGCACCGACTTCGACGAGATCCTGGCCAGGCGCGCGGAAAAGGCGGGCGCCCGGCTCCTGGAGAACGTCACGGTCACCGGCGCCACGCTCGACGAGCGGACGGGCCGGGTGACCGGTGTCACCGCGCGCGAGGCCGCTGGCCCTGCTGAGGAAGGTGCCGGGCGAAGCGCTAAAAAGCCCGATGGGCGTGAAAGGTTGTTCCGCGGGCGACTGGTGATCGCAGCCGACGGCAACTCCTCGCGGCTGTCGATATCCATGGGCCTGCACAAGCGAGATGACCGGCCGCTCGGCGTCGCGGTGCGGACTTACTACACCAGTCCCCGGCACAAGGACGAGTACCTGGAGGCGTGGCTCGACCTCTGGGACGGTCACTCGCTGCTGCCAGGCTACGGCTGGATCTTCGGCATGGGCGACGGCACGTCCAACGTCGGCCTCGGCCTGCTGAACACCTCGGAGTCGTTCGGCCACATCGACTACCGCGCGCTGCTCAAGCGCTGGCTTGCCGCCATGCCGGCCGAGTGGGGCTACACCGAGGAGAACAGGACCGAGCCGGTGCGCGGGGCGGCCCTGCCGATGGGCTTCAACCGGACGCCGCACTACACCCGCGGGCTCGTGCTGGTCGGCGACGCCGGCGGCATGGTGAATCCGTTCAACGGCGAGGGCATCGCCTACGCGATGGAGTCGGGCGAGATCGCGGCCCGTACTATCGTGCAAGCGCTCGGACGGGCCTCGGCGGCGGATAGCGAGCGGGTGCTGCAGGGATACCCGGTGGCACTCAAGCAGAGTTACGGCGGCTACTACACTCTGGGCCGGACATTCGTGAAGTTGATCGGCAATCCGAACTTCATGAAGTTCGCTACCAGGCACGGGATCAAGCGCCCGGCCGTGATGCGGATGACGATGAAACTGCTAGGCAACCTGACCGAGCCTCGCGGCGGCGATGCGGTGGATCGGGTGATTAACGCGCTGTCTAAGATTGCGCCGGCGGCATAACTCCCGAAGCGTTAGGCGCCGGACCGGGATCCAGGGCACTGCACATGCGAGGTCAACGCGAGCCCGAGCGCGTGAGATCCGCAGGCCACAACAGACTGGGCCGCACAGCAGGATGGCTGTGCGGCAGGACAAGGGGGTGACGGAGCAGATGAGCTATTACGTCCCGATCGTCGTGCTCGGCGCTCTGTCTACGGTTTTCGCCGTGTTTTCGCTGGTCGCAGGGTCGGTCAGCGGCCCGAAACGGTGGAACCGGGCTAAACTGGAAGCCTACGAGTGCGGCATCGAGCCGACCCGCCAGCCGGCGGGGATCAGGTTCCCTGTCAAGTACTACCTGACAGCGATGCTCTTCATCGTCTTCGACATCGAGATCATCTTCCTGTACCCCTGGGCGGTCGCCTTTGACCACCTGGGCACGTTCGGCCTGGTGGAGATGGTCACGTTCGTCGCAACCGTCCTAGTCGCGTACGTCTACGTGTGGCGACGCGGCGGTCTGGAATGGGACTAGGTCATGGGTCTTGAAGAAAAACTGCCAAGCGGCATTCTGCTCACCTCAGTCGAGAAACTGGCTGGCTACGCCCGCAAGGTGTCTGTCTGGCCGGCCACCTTCGGGCTCGCCTGCTGCGCCATGGAGCTCATGGCGACCGGCGGCCCGAGGCACGACCTGGCCAGGTTCGGCATGGAGCGCGCGTCGAACACCCCGAGGCAGGCCGACCTCATGATCGTGGCCGGCCGGGTCAGCCAGAAGATGGCGCCCGTGCTGCGCCAGATCTACGACCAGATGGCCGATCCCAAGTGGGTCATCTCGATGGGCGTCTGCGCGTCGAGCGGCGGGATGTTCAACAACTACGCGATCGTCCAGGGCGTCGACCACATCGTGCCGGTCGACATTTACCTCCCTGGCTGCCCGCCCCGGCCCGAGATGCTGCTCGACGCCATCGTCAAGCTGCACGACAAGATCCAGAACATGAAGCTCGGGCCAACAGGGAGCGCCAGATCACCGAGCTGGAAGACGCCAGGCTGCGGCGGCTGCCGCTGCTACCTTCGCTTCACACGGGAGCGCACCAGTGAGCGAGCCTGACGACCAGAAAGCGGAAGAGGAAGCAACTGCCTCCGCCGCCGGTCAGGAGCGCGTCTCCGAGCAAGTGATCCGCACGGGGATGTTCGGCACTCACACCACGGGCGACACCTCCGGGTACGGCGGCCTGATGGTGCGGCAGCAGCCGCTGCCGTCGAGCGAGCCCCCCTACGGCTCGTATTTCGACGAGGTCGCCGACGCGCTCGGTAGCGCGCTGGAAGCATCGGGGCTGAACTTCGGCGACGCTGTCCAGCGGGTCGTGGTCGCTTACGGCGAGCTGACCCTGCATGTGCGCCGCGAGCACCTGGTCGAGGTCGCGCAACGGCTGCGCGATGACCCGGCACTCGCCTTCCAGCTCTGCCTCGGCGTCTCCGGCGTGCACTATCCGGGCTACGCCGGCAGTGAACTGCACGCCATCTATCAGCTGCTGTCGGTCACCCATAACCGCAGGCTGCGGCTTGAGGTGTCCGCGCCGGACGCGGACCCGCACATCCCGTCAGTGGTGGAGGTCTACCCGACCTGCAACTGGCACGAACGCGAGACCTGGGACTTCTTCGGCATCATCTTCGACGGTCATCCGGCGCTGACCAGGATCGAGATGCCGGATGACTGGAAGGGCCACCCGCAGCGCAAGGACTACCCGCTCGGCGGGATCCCCGTCGAGTACCGCGGCGCCACTGTCCCGCCGCCTGACGAGCGGAGGGCCTACCAATGACTACTCATACGGGTTCTCATGCGGGGGGCTCCGGGGGGTCGCCCCCCCGTGAAGAAACTCAGGGACGTGTGTACAACGTTGGCGGGCAGGACTGGGACGAGATCGTCGCCGCCGCCGACGAGGGCGAGGAAGGCTCTGGCGAAGAGCACCTCATCGTCAACATGGGGCCGCAGCACCCGTCGACGCACGGCGTGCTCAGGCTGATCCTGACCCTCGACGGCGAGACGGTCATCGAGATCCGGCCGGTCATCGGCTACCTGCACACCGGCATCGAGAAGAACATGGAGTACCGCACCTGGACGCAGGGCGTCACGTTCTGCACCAGGATGGACTACCTCTCGCCGCTGTTCAACGAGGCCGCGTACTGCCTGGCCGTGGAGAAACTGCTCGGCATCACTGACGAGATCCCCGAGCGCGCCACCGTGCTCCGGGTGCTGATGATGGAGCTCAACCGGATCTCCTCCCACCTGATGGCCGTCGGCACGTTCGGCATGGAACTCGGTGCCACCACGGTCTTCTTGTACGGCCTGCGCGAGCGCGAGAAGGTACTCGACCTGTTCGAGCTGATCAGCGGCCTGCGGATGAATCACGCCTACATCCGCCCAGGCGGAGTGTCGCAGGACCTGCCGTCCGGCGCCATCGAGAAGCTGCGCGAATTCCTCGCGATCATGCCGCGCCAGCTGAGCGAGCTGCACAAGCTTCTTGACGTCAACCCGGTCTACCTGCGCCGTACCCGCGACGTCGCCCATCTCGACCTGGCCGGCTGCATGGCGCTCGGCATCACCGGACCCGTGCTGCGGGCCACCGGGCTGCCGTGGGACCTGCGCAAGAGCCAGCCGTACTGCGGTTACGAGACGTACGAGTTCGAGGTCTGCACCCAGCCAGGCGCCGATGTCTACGCCAGGTACCTGGTGCGCATGGACGAGATCGACCAGTCACTGAAGATCATCGGGCAGTGCGTGGACCGGCTCGCCGGCTCACGGTCAGCCGATGATCGGGTGATGATCGGCAACGCGAAGATCGGCTGGCCGGCGCAGCTGGCGGTCGGCCCTGACGGCCTCGGCAACTCGGCCGATCACATCGCGCACATCATGAGCCAGTCGATGGAAGCGCTGATCCACCACTTCAAGCTGGTGACCGAGGGGTTCCGGGTGCCGGCCGGGCAGGTGTACGCCGCGATCGAGTCGCCGCGCGGCGAGCTTGGCTGCCACGCAGTCAGCGATGGCGGCACCAGGCCGTATCGCGCGCACTTCCGCGATCCCTCGTTCACCAACCTGCAGTCGGTGTCCGCGATGTGCGAGGGCGGCATGGTGGCCGACGTGATCGCGGCTGTCGCCAGCATCGACCCGGTGATGGGAGGGGTTGATCGGTAGTGAGCGACCGCGACACGGGAGGGGCGGATCGGGTAGTGGACGACCTGGCCCCGGGAGGGGTGAAGTAAAAAATGGCCTTGACCGAGCAGGACCGGGCCGAGCTGGCCGAGCGGGCCAGCCAGATCATCGCCAGGTACCCGAGGCCGCGCTCCGCGCTGCTGCCGTTGCTGCACCTGGTTCAGGCGCGGGAAGGCTTCGTCAGCAATGACGGCATCGCCTTCTGCGCCGGGCAGCTCGGGCTGTCGGAAGCGGACGTCACCGCCGTCGTGACCTTCTACTCCATGTACAAGCGCAAGCCGGTCGGTGACTACCACGTCGGCGTCTGCACCAACACGCTGTGCGCGATCATGGGCGGCGACACGATCTACGCGAACCTGCGCGAGCATCTGGGCGTTGACGCGGACGAGCCGACCCCGGACGGCAAGGTCAGCATCGAGCGGATCGAGTGCAACGCGGGCTGCGACTACGCGCCGGTCATCATGGTCAACTGGGAGTTCTTCGACAACATGACGCCCGACTCGGCCAAGTCGCTGGTCGACGACCTGCGCTCTGGTGCCGAGGTCGCGCCCACCCGGGGCGCGCCCAGGCTGGCGAACTGGCAGGAAGCGGCCATGATCCTGGCCGGATACCCTGACGACCAGGCAACCGGCGGCGACACGGCCGGCCAGCCAACTCTGGCCGGGCTGCGCATCGCTAAGGACAACGGCTGGACCGCCGATAGCAACGGGGAGCACCAGTGACCTCCGCAGCTCGCAGCACCGTGCTGACCCCCGTGCTCACCGCGCACTGGGACGACGCCGACTCGTTCACGCTGGCCGGGTACCGCCGGGCGGGCGGTTACCGCGCGCTGGCCAAGGCCCTCGCGACGACGCCCGATGACATCATCGCCCAGGTCAAGGCTTCGGGCCTGCGCGGGCGCGGTGGCGCGGGCTTCCCCACCGGCATGAAGTGGGGCTTTATACCGCAGGGCGACGGCAAGCCGCACTACCTCGTGGTCAACGCCGACGAGTCCGAGCCCGGCACCTGCAAAGACATCCCGACCATGCTCGCCAATCCGCACGCGCTGGTCGAGGGCGCGATCATCGCGGCCTACGCGATCAGGGCCGAACGTGCCTTTATCTACGTGCGCGGTGAGGTGCTGCACGTCGTCAGGCGGCTGCACTACGCCGTCGCCGAGGCCTACGAGGCGGGCTACATCGGCGAGAACATCCTCGGCTCAGGCTTCAGCCTCGAGGTCATCGTGCACGCGGGCGCGGGCGCCTACGAATGCGGCGAGGAGACCGCCCTGCTCGACTCGCTCGAGGGCAAGCGCGGGCAGCCGAGGCTCAAGCCGCCGTTCCCGGCCATCGCCGGCCTGTACGCGTGCCCCACGGTCGTGAATAACGTCGAGTCGATCGCGAGCGTGCCCTACATCATCGATCGCGGCGCCGACTCGTTCGCCGCGCTCGGCACGGAGAAGTCGAAGGGCTTCGGCATCTTCTCGCTGTCCGGGCACGTCACCACGCCCGGGCAGTACGAGGCGCCGCTCGGCGTCACCCTCCGCGAGTTGCTGTCGCTCGCCGGCGGCGTGCGGTCAGGTCACAGGCTGAAGTTCTGGACGCCAGGCGGATCGTCCACGCCGATCCTGACGGACGAGCACCTGGACGTGCCGCTCGACTTCGAGGGAATCGGCGGCGCCGGCTCCATGCTCGGCACCAGGGCGCTGCAGATCTTCGACGAGACCACGTGCGTGGTCAGGGCCGTGCTGCGGTGGATGGAGTTCTACGAGCACGAGTCGTGCGGCAAGTGCACGCCGTGCCGTGAGGGCACCTACTGGACAGTTCAGGTACTCGAGTCGCTGCAAAATGGCCAGGGCAGCGAAGCCGACCTGGAGAAGCTGCTCGACATCTGCGACAACATCCTCGGCCGGTCCTTCTGCGCCTTCGGTGACGGCGCGATCAGCCCGATCGTCTCGTCGATCAAGTACTTCAGGGACGAGTACATCGAGCATGTCACTCGCGGCCGGTGCCCCTTCGACCCGGCCGCGTCGACTGCCTTCAGCGAATCGTGGAGGACGCGATGACCGCCCCGCCCGCCCTGACGCAGGATCTCGTGCACGTCACGATCGACGGGTTCGAGATCAGCGTGCCCAAGGGCACGCTGATCATCAGGGCCGCCGAGATGCTCGGCGTCCAGATCCCCAGGTTCTGCGACCACCCGCTGCTCGACCCGATCGGCGCCTGCCGCCAGTGCCTGGTCCATGTCGAGGGCCAGCCCAAGCCGCCCGCCTCCTGCACCACGGTATGCACCGACGGCATGGTCGTGCGGACCCAGCTGACTTCGCCGGTGGCCGAGAAGGCGCAGCGCGGCATCATGGAGATGCTGCTGGTCAACCACCCGCTTGACTGCCCGATGTGCGACAAGGGCGGCGAGTGCCCGCTGCAGAACCAGGCGATGTCCAACGGCCAGGGCGAGACCAGGTTCACCGGGACCAAGCGGAAGTTCCCCAAGCCGATCGCGCTGTCCGCGCAAGTGCTGCTCGACCGGGAACGCTGCGTGCAGTGCGCCAGGTGCACCAGGTTCGCCGAGCAGATTGCCGGTGACCCGCTGATCGAATTGCTGGACCGAGGCCCGCAAGAGCAGGTCGGGATCGCCGACGGCATACCGTTCGACTCTTACTTCTCTGGCAATACCGTGCAGATCTGCCCGGTCGGCGCGCTGACCAGCGCCTCGTACCGGTTCAGGGCGCGGCCATTCGACACCGTTTCGACGCCGAGCGCGTGCGAGCACTGCGCCTCCGGCTGCCTGCAGCGCACCGACCACCGGCGGGGGGCGGTGACCAGGCGGCTCGCCGGCAACGCGCCGGAGGTGAATACCGAATGGAACTGCGACAAGGGGCGCTTCGCCTTTACCTACGCCACGGCTCCCGACCGGCTCATCTCGCCACTGGTGCGGGACGCCGACGGGGTACTGCAGCCCGCCTCCTGGCCCGAGGCGCTCGACGCGGCGGCCAGAGGACTGCTGGCCGCGCGCGGCCGGGCCGGGGTCCTCACCGGCGGCAGGCTCACCGTGGAAGACGCCTACGGCTACGCCAAGTTCGCCAGGGTCGCGCTGGCCACCAACGACATCGACATGCGAGCCAGGCCGCACAGCGCCGAGGAGACGAGCTTCCTCGCCGGCCAGATCGCCGGCCGGGACACCGGAGTCAGCTACGCAGTGCTCGAGCGGGCACCGGCGGTACTGCTGGCCGGGTTCGAGCCCGAGGACGAGTCGCCGATCGTGTTCCTGCGGCTGCGCCGGGCCGCGCGCAACGGCAGCACCGAGATCTACTCGGTCGCCGCCCTCGCCAGCCCCGGCCTTGCCCGGATGTCAGGCACGCTGCTGCCGACGCTGCCAGGTGACGAGGCGGCGGCACTCGACCGGCTAGCCGATCCCGCCGGCACTGACGAGGCCATCGCCACCGCCGCGCAGGCACTGCGCCAGCCCGGCTCGGTCATCCTGGCCGGCGAGCGGCTCGCCGAGGTACCCGGAGCGCTGTCGGCGGCGGTCAGCCTCGCCGAGGCGACCGGCGCGAAACTCGCGTGGATTCCGCGCCGGGCCGGCGAGCGCGGCGCGATCGAGGCGGGCGCGTTCCCCGCCCTGCTGCCAGGCGGCCGCCAGGTAGCCGACGCCACTGCCCGCACCGACGTCGCCAGGGAATGGGACGTCGCGTCGCTGCCCGCCGAGCCGGGCCGGGATACCAGCGCGATCCTGGCCGCGGCGGCATCAGGCGAGCTTGCCGCGCTCGTCATCGCCGGGCTCGATCCCGCTGACCTGCCTGACCCCCAAGCCGCGCTCCGCGCGTTCGAGCGCGCAGCCTTCATCGTCAGCCTGGAACTGCGCGCGAGCGCGGTCACCGACCGCGCCGACGTCATCTTCCCGGTCGCGGCCGTAGCGGAGAAATCAGGCACCTTCCTGAACTGGGAGGGCAGGCCAGCCTCCTTCGCCCCCGCCCTCTCCGTCCCCTCCGCCAGAACCGACCTCCAGGTCCTCCACACCATCGCCGACGCCATGGACATCCACCTAGCCCTCCCGGATGTGACCGCTGCCCGGCGCGAGTTGGCCGCCCTAACCGCAACCACTGCGGAGGGGCGCGATGCTGCCTGGACTGACGAGCCGATTTTTGGCGAGGAGGGAAGGCAGCATCCGAAAGCGCCCCTCCCTTCGGGGGGCTCCGGGGGGTCGCCCCCCCGGGCTGGTATCTCCCCCCGGGCCAACACCGCCCTTCTCGCCACCTGGCATAATCTGCTCGACGCTGGCCGGATGCAAGATGGCGAGCCCAATCTGGCAGGCACGGCGCGGGCGGCGGTGGCGAAGATGTCCGCGGTCACGGCGGCGCAGGCTGGTGTCGAGGCGGGAGCCAAGGTGACCGTGAGCACGAGCCACGGGGCGATCACGGTGCCCGTCGAGATCACGGCGATGCCCGACCGGGTGGTCTGGCTGCCGTCGAACTCGGCTGGCTGCGCCGTGCGGAGCCAGCTTGGCGCCGGTCATGGCGCCCTAGTGACTGTGAGGAGCGCGGAATGAATTTCGCGGCCGGCGGTGGTGCGACCGCCGCGCTCATCGATCATGACCCCTGGTGGCTCACCGCGCTCAAGGTCATTATTGTCTTCGGGTTCCTGATGCTGACGACGCTGTTCATGATCTGGGCGGAACGCCGGGTCATCGGCCGGATGCAGCAGCGGTCAGGGCCGAACCGGGCAGGCAAGTTCGGCTTGCTGCAGTCGTTGATGGACGGCATCAAGCTGCCGCTCAAAGAGGACATCATCCCTCGCGGGGTCGACAAGGTGCTCTTTGTCATGGCGCCCGCGATCGCCGCGATCCCTGCCTTCATCAGCTTCGCGATCATCCCGTTCGGCCCGACCGTCTCGATCGGCGGGCACCATACGCCGCTCCAGCTGGCGAACCTGCCGGTGGCCGTGCTGCTGGTGCTCGCGATGAGCTCGATGGGCGTCTACGGCATCGTGCTGGCCGGCTGGTCGTCGGCCTCGCCATACGCGCTGTTGGGGGCCTTTCGCTCGTCGGCGCAGGTAATCAGCTATGAGATCGCGATGGGCCTGTCCTTCGTGCCGGTATTCATCTACGCCGGGTCGCTGTCGACCGCGCAGATCGTGCACGCGCAGGCCAATGGCGGGACGTTCCACTTGTTCGGCGCCGTGCTGCACTTCCCGTCGTGGTTCGCGATCTTGCTGCTGCCGTCTTTCGTGATCTACATCATCACGATGGTCGGCGAGACCAACCGGCTGCCTTTCGACCTGCCCGAGGGCGAGGGCGAACTCGTCGCCGGCTATCACACCGAGTACTCCTCGCTAAAGTTCGCGCTGTTCTACCTGGCCGAGTACGTCAGCATGATCACCGTGTCCGCGCTCGCGACGACGCTCTTCCTCGGCGGCTGGCACGCGGTCTGGCCGATCTCGACCTGGTCGGGCGCTAACACCGGCTGGTGGCCCGTGCTGTGGTTCCTGGCCAAGGTCACCATCTTGCTTTTCTTCTTCATCTGGCTGCGCGGATCGCTGCCCAGGATCAGGTACGACCAGCTGATGGCCTTCGGCTGGAAGGTGCTGATCCCCGGCGCGCTTGCCTGGACGCTGCTGATCGCGACGCTCCGGCTGTACCGCAGGGACGGCGGCAGCCCCACCGTGTACCTGGTCGGCGGTGCGGTCATCGCCGCCGTGCTGATCTGGCTGTTCGCGGTCGACCTGGCCGCCGAGCGCAGGGCCGAGCAGCGCGCGGCCGCCGAGGAAGAACTGACCGAGCAAATTGGCGAGACGTTCCCCGTGCCGCCCATGGACCTGCCGCATTACCACGGCATCCTGTCTGCGGAGACCCACGGCGAGCTGACCAGGGCGGACCGAGATACCACTGCGGCGACCGTATCGGAGGTCACCGGTGCTTGACTTCCTCAACCCGGTCAAGGGCTTCGCTGTCACCTTCATGCAGATGTTCAAGAAGGTCGACACGGTCCAGTATCCGGAACAGCAGCTGCCTACCGCGCCTCGCTTCCACGGCAGGCATCAGCTCAACCGGTGGCCTGACGGCCTGGAGAAGTGCATCGGCTGCGAGTTGTGCGCGTGGGCCTGCCCGGCCGATGCCATTTACGTCGAGGGCAGCAGCAACACACCGGAAGAGCGGTTCTCACCAGGCGAGCGTTACGGCGCCGTCTATCAGATCAACTACCTGCGCTGCATCTTGTGCGGCCTGTGCGTCGAGGCGTGCCCGACCAGGGCGCTGACCATGACCAACGAGTACGAGCTCGCCGACGACAGCAGGGAAAGCCTGATCTGGACCAAGGAGCAACTGCTCGCGCCGCTGCAGCCTGGCATGGAAGCACCACCGCACCCCATGCGGCTCGGTGACGAAGAAGAGGACTACTACCGCCTCGGGCCGACGTTCGCCGGCAAGTCGGCGGAGGACGTGCTCGGCTCGATGGTGCGGGAGAGCCAGAGCGGAGACGAGAGTTGAGTCACTCGCTGATCCTGGCGTCAAATACCAGCAACACCACCGAGCTAGCGGCCTTCTGGGTACTCGCGATCGTGGCCGTCGGTGCCGCGCTCGGCATGATCCTGACCAGGCGCGCGGTGCACTGCGCGGTACTGCTGGCCGTCGTCATGCTGATCCTGGCCGCGATGTACGCGATGCAAGGGGCGCCATTCCTGGCCTTCGTCCAGGTCATTGTCTATACCGGTGCCGTGCTCATGCTGTTCTTGTTCGTCATGATGATCGTCGGCGTGAGCGCGGCCGACTCGATCATCGAGACGATCCGGGGTCAGCGGCTGTGGGCCGCGATCGCGGGCATCGCCTTGCTCGTCATGCTCACCCTGGTGGTCGGGCACGCGGCGATCGGGCCGGCGGCAGCCTCTGGTCAGCGCAATAGCTCAGGGAACGTCACCGGCCTGGCCACGCTCATCTTCACGCGGTACGTCTTTCCCTTCGAGGTCACCAGCGCCTTGCTGATCACCGCGGCGCTCGGCGCGATGGTGCTCGCGCACCGCGAGCGCACCAGCCCCAAGCCGACGCAGCGCATGTTGTCCATGCAGCGGGTGGCGAGCGGAAGCCCGGCCCCGCTGCCAGGGCCTGGCACCTACGCGCGGCACAACGCCGTCGACATGCCGGCGCTGCTGCCTGACGGCAGCCCGTCCGAGCTCTCGGTCAGCGGCGTGCTCGCGAATCGCGCGGTCGAGCGGCAAGGTGGCCGTGCCGCCATCGCCACCGAGGTCATCGAGGCGGGCGAGCCCGCGGACCGCGATCCCGACGGCTCTGAGGCCGACGAGAACAAGGAGAGTAACGGTGATTAGCCCGGCGCACTACGTCGCGCTCGCGGTCATCCTCTTCGTGATCGGCGGCGTCGGCGTGCTCATCCGCAGGAACGCGCTCGTCGTCTTCATGTGCGTCGAGCTGATGCTGAACGCGGTCAACCTGTCCTTCATCGCGTTCGCGCGGCTGCATGGCCAGCTCGACGGGCAGGTCATCGCTTTCTTCGTGATGGTGGTCGCCGCGGCTGAGGTTGTGGTTGGCCTGGCGATCCTGACGTCCATTTTCCGCAGCCGCAGGTCGGCGTCCGTGGATGACGCCAGCTTGCTCAAGAATTAGACCGCCGCCGGCCCGGGAAATCCCAGGGCCGCGGCTCACAGATAGCACGATTCCCCCGTGCTATCGCCAACGAGTATGGAGGGGTGGGCAGTGACGGGCTCACTTGCGGCCAGCGCTGTGCTGACTACGCCGTCGGCGGTTGGGCTGACCACGGTGCCAGCGGTAGGTGCAGCGCATCTGGCCTGGCTGCTGCTGGCCTTCCCCGGCGCCGGCGCGGCTATCTTGCTGCTCGGCGGCAAGCGGACGAACGCCTGGGGCCACTGGCTCGGCGTGCTCATGTCCGTGGCGGCATTCGGGTACGGCGCCGTGATCTTCGCGGAGATGCTAGGCAAGCCGGCCAGCCAGCGCGGCATGGATCTGCATGTCTATACCTGGGTCCCGGCGATCGGCCGGTTCGTCGTGCCGCTCGGGATCCGGGTCGACCAGCTGTCGATCTGCTTCGTCCTGCTGATTACCGGCGTCGGCTCGCTCATTCATATCTACGCCGTCGGCTACATGGCGAACGATCCCGAGCGGCGCCGCTTCTTCGGCTATCTCAATCTCTTCATCACGGCGATGCTGCTGCTGGTACTCGCCGACAACTACGTGGCGCTCTACGCGGGCTGGGAGGGCGTCGGCCTCGCGTCCTACCTGCTGATCGGGTTCTGGTTCTACAACCCGGCGCCGCCCGTCGCCGCCAAGAAGGCGTTCATCGCGAACCGGGTCGGCGACGCCGGGCTGTCCCTGGCGATCATGCTGATGTTCGCGCAGTTCGGGTCGGTCAGCTTCGACGGCGTCTTCAGCCAGGTGCCGCACGCCAGCCCCGGCGTGGTGACGGCGATCGGCCTGCTGCTCCTGCTCGGCGCCTGCGGCAAGTCGGCGCAACTGCCGCTGCAGTCCTGGCTGCTCGACGCCATGGAAGGCCCGACGCCGGTATCCGCGCTCATCCACGCGGCCACGATGGTGACGGCCGGGGTGTACCTGATCGTCAGGTCGGCGCCGATCTTCAACCTGTCGGCCGACGCCCGGCTCGTCGTCACGATCGTCGGCGCGGCCACGCTGCTCTTCGGCGCGATCATCGGTTGCGCGAAGGACGACATCAAGAAGGCGCTCGCCGGGTCCACCATGAGCCAGATCGGCTACATGATGCTCGCGGCCGGGCTCGGCCCGGTCGGGTACGCGCTGGCGATCGCGCACCTGCTGGCGCACGGCTTCTTCAAGGCCGGCTGTTCCTCGGCGCCGGCGCGGTCAAGCACGAGATGAACGACGAAGTGGACATGCGGCGATTCGGCGGCCTGGCCACCGCGATGAAGATCACGTTCGTGACGTTCACGTTCGGCTACCTCGCGATCATCGGCATCCCGCCGTTCTCCGGCTTCTTTACCAAGGACCCGATCATCGAGGCCGCCTTCGACAAGGGCGGCACCTCGGGAGCCATTCTCGGCACCGTGGCCCTGATCGGCGCCGTCATCACCGCGTTCTACATGACCAGGGTCATGCTGATGACGTTCACCGGGAAAAAGCGCTGGGACGATGCCGCTCACCCGCACGAGGCGCCGCCGATCATGACGTCGCCGATGGTGATCCTGGCGGTCGGCTCGCTGTGCGCGGGCGGGTTCCTGATGCTCTCGAACCGGCTGATCGACTTCCTGGCGCCCCTGACCGGCACCCCGCATCTGGCGCACGGCTTCTTCGCTCCGGTCAGCGACATCTCGCTGGTGCTCGTAGTGGCGGCGGCGGCCGGCGCCTACCTGCTCTACGGCCGCCGGGACGTGCCGGTCACCGCGCCGCACGGCAGCCTGGTGACGGTCGCTGCGCGCAAGGACCTGTATGGCGACGCGTTCAACGAGTCGGTCCTGATGCGGCCTGGCCAGTGGCTCACGAGGCTGTCGGTCTTCTTTGACAACCGGGGCGTCGACGGGCTGGTCAACACGGTCGCGGCCGCGATGGGCGGAAGCTCAGGGCGGGTTCGCAAGCTGCAGACCGGCTTCGTCCGCTCGTATGCCCTATTCATGCTCGCTGGCGCCACGTTGCTCGTGATCGGCGCCCTCCTGGTACGGCTCTAGCTGTGATGAGGCGCTGATCATCCATGAGTAACTTCCCCTGGCTCACCGTCGCCGGCGTCATACCGCTGGCCGGAGCGATCGCTGTCGGCCTGACGCCCGGCCGGTCCGCTCCCGGTGGCGAAGAGGACCGGCGAGCCCGCGACCTGCTCGTCAAGCGGATCGCGCTGGTCACCAGCCTGATCACACTCGGCGTGACGATCGCGATGGCGGTGAACTTCAAGATCGGCGGGCCGAGGTTCCAGTTCACCCAGACCTACCAGTGGATACCGCAGTTCGGCGTGCACTACGCGGTCGGGGCCGACGGCATCGCGCTCGTGCTGATCTTGATGACCACGATCTTGATGCCAGTGGTGATACTCGCGTCGTGGAACGACGCCGATGGGTCGTCAAGCCCGGCTGGCTCGGCGCCGCCCAGACGAAGCGTGAAGACCTATTTCATCTTGCTGCTTGTCCTCGAGACCATGATGGTCGGGGTTTTCGCGGCGACGGATGTCTTCCTGTTCTACGTCTTTTTCGAGGCCATGCTGGTGCCGATGTACTTCATGATCGGCAGCTTCGGCGTCGGCCAGCGGCAGTACGCGGCGGTGAAGTTCCTGCTGTACAGCCTGCTCGGCGGGCTGCTGATGCTGGTCGCGGTCATCGCGCTGTACGTGTACTCGACGTCGGGCGGGCGGCCGGGCACGTTCCTCTTCCTGCCGCTGACGCACCTGGTACTCAGCTCGACCGTGCAGAAGTGGCTGTTCGCCGGCTTCTTCATCGCGTTCGCGATCAAGGCGCCGCTGTGGCCATTCCATACCTGGCTGCCCGACGCGGCGACGGCCGCGCAGCCCGGCGCCGCCGTCCTGCTGGTAGGCGTGCTGGACAAGGTCGGCACGTTCGGCATGATCAGGTACTGCATCGACCTGTTCCCCGGGGCCGCGCACTACTTCACGCCATTGATCATTGTGTTGTCGGTGATCGGGATCTTGTACGGCGCGATCGTGGCGATCGGGCAGCGGGACCTGAAACGGCTCATCGCCTATACGTCGGTGTCGCACTTCGGCCTGATCACGCTCGGGATCTTCGCGATGACCAGCCAGGGCCAGGTCGGCGCCACGTTCTACATGGTCAACCACGGGTTCGCGACCGGGGCGCTGTTCCTGATCGCCGGATTCATGATCACGAGGCGGCGCTCGCAGCAGATCGCCGACTACGGCGGCGTGCAGAAGGTCGCTCCGGTGATGGCCGGGCTGTTCCTGATCGCCGGCCTTGCCGGGCTCGCCCTGCCGGGGCTCTCGACGTTCGTGAGCGAATTCCTGGTGCTGATCGGGACCTTTACCAGGTACGAGGTGGCGGCGGTCCTTGCGACGGTCGGCATCATCCTGGCCGCGATCTACATCCTGTGGATGTACCAGCGGACCATGACGGGGCCGCTGCGCGAGGAAGTCGCCTCGATGCCCGACCTGCACGCCAGGGAACTGTGGGCGGTCGGGCCGCTGATCGCGCTGATCATCGTGCTCGGCGTTTACCCCAAGCCGGTCATCGACCTGATCAACCCCGCCGTGCAGCAGACCCTGGTGCAAGCGCACTCGGTCAACCCGACCCCCCCGCACCCGGCTAAGGTAGCCGCCACCAAGGCACAGGTCGCGGCCGCGCAGAAGGATGGTAACCAGCCGTGACCGCGTATATCGGCGCGATCCCGCCGAATATCCCAGCGCCGCATATCGAGTACGGCCTGCTGTCGCCGATGCTGCTGGTCTTCGGAGCGGCCGTGGCCGGAGTGCTGATCGAGGCGTTCATCGCGCGTCCGCTGCGCCGGACCCTACACCTCGCGCTGACCCTCGGCAGCCTGGCGGGTGCCTTCGTGCTGACGATCGCCGTGTCGCTCAATAAGGGCCTGTTCAGCGGCGGGAGCCCCGGTCGGCTCGTCGCGGTCGGCTCGGTGGCCGTCGATCGCCCGACGCTCTTCATCCAGGGCACGATCCTGGTGCTCGCCTTTATCAGCGTGCTGCTGATCGCCGAGTCGTCGCATGAAGTCAGCGCCTTCGCCGCGCAGGCCGCCGCCGTGCCAGGCAGCGCCGAGGAGCGCGAGGGCCTGCTGGCGGGCATCAGCCACACCGAGGTGTACCCGCTGACCCTGTTCGCCGTCGGCGGGATGCTGCTCTTCCCGGCGTCCAATGACCTCCTCACCATGTTCGTGGCGCTCGAGGTGCTGTCCTTGCCGCTGTACCTGCTGTGCGCGCTCGCCCGGCGCCGCAGGCTGCTGTCGCAGGAAGCGGCGATGAAGTACTTCCTGCTCGGCGCGTTCTCGTCGGCGTTCTTCCTGTTCGGCATCGCGATGCTGTACGGGTTCTCCGGGTCGGTGCGGCTCGCGGCGATCGCCACGGCGGCCAGTGGCTCGACGAGCGGCTCCGTGCTGCTGTACGCCGGGATCGCCCTGGTCGGGGTCGGCCTGCTGTTCAAGATTGGCGCGGTGCCGTTCCAGGCGTGGAAGCCCGACGTTTATCAGGGCGCGCCCACCCCGGTGACGGCGCTGATGGCGTCCTGCACGCTGGTCGCGGCCTTCGGCGCGCTGCTGCGAGTGTTCTACATCGCGTTCGGGCAGCTCACCTGGGACTGGCGGCCGATGCTGTGGGCCGTCGCGATCTTGACGATGCTCGGCGGCGCGATCATCGCGATCACCCAGACTGACGTCAAGCGCCTGCTCGCCTACTCGTCCATCGCCCAGGCCGGATACGTGCTGACCGGGGTGGTCGCGGCCAGCCCGGCCGGGTTGTCGAGCAGCCTGTTTTACCTGGCGGCGTACGGCGTCGCGGTCATCGGCGCCTTCGCCGTGGTGACGCTGATCCGCGACGCGGGCGGCGAGGCCGGCCACCTGTCTAGCTGGGCTGGTCTCGGCAAGCGCTCGCCGCTCGTGGCCGGCGTGTTCGCGATCTTCCTGATAGCGTTCGCGGGCATACCTCTGACCAGCGGCTTCATCGGCAAGTTCGCGGTGTTCCAGGCGGCGATCGCGGGTGGCGCGGTGCCGCTCGTGGTGGTCGGCGCGCTGAGCAGCGCGATCCTGGCCTTCCCGTACGTCCGGGTGATCGTGCTGATGTTCTTCAGCGAGCCCGCTTCCGACGGGCCGGCCGTCGTGCGGCCGAGCATCTTCACCGCGAGTGCCGTGGGGATCGGGGTGCTGGCGACGCTGGTGCTCGGTATCCTCCCTGAGCCATTGCTCCGGCTGGCGCACGACGCGGCCACTCAGCTTTTCGTCCGCTAATGCCGGAGTTGTCGATCCGGAACGGGCACGGCGGCATACGCCACCCGGCTGGCTGCGCTTATCGTTGTGTTTACTGGGTAACCGGCCACGTGACGGCGGGTCATTGGCGGCAGGCATAGCGATAGGGGATGGCGTGATCAACCTCGTTCCCGTCGCGCTTTCGGACGCCGGGCTGGCCGCCGATCTGGCCGGCGGTCTGGCTCAGGTCGAGGAGGGCATGCGCGAAGCGGCCAGGGACGCGCAGCATGACCTGCTGGATCAGACCTCTGGGTATCTCATGGAAGCGGGTGGCAAGCGGTTCCGCGCGATGCTCGTGTTGCTCGCCGCGCAGTTCGGCGATCCGGGTGACGCCCGGATCGTGCCTGCGGCGGTGGCGATTGAACTGACCCATCTGGCGACCCTCTACCACGACGATGTCATGGATGAGGCGGATGTCAGGCGCGGCTCGGAGAGCGCGAACTCGCGCTGGACCAATTCGGTGGCGATCCTGACCGGCGACTTCTTGTTCGCCCGGGCGTCCGGCATCCTGGCTGACCTGGGTACCGAAGCGGTCAGGATCCAGGCTGAGACCTTTAGCCGGCTGGTGGCAGGCCAGATAGCTGAGACCGTGGGCCCCGAACTGGCCAGGACCCGGTCGAGCACTACATGAGCGTGATCACCGGCAAGACGGCGTCTTTGATCTCGACGTCGGGGCACTTCGGCGCGCTATTCTCCGGAGCGCCGGCCGAAGTGCTGGCCAGCATCGGCCCGGCCTGTGCCGCGCTCGGGGTGGCGTTCCAGTTGTCCGACGACATCCTCGACGTGATGAGCGAGTCGCTGCAGTCGGGCAAGACGCCCGGCACGGACCTGCGCGAAGGCGTGAGGTCGATGCCCGTGCTGCACGCACTTGCCTGCGCCGGGTCCGGTGATGAGCGGCTGCTCGAGTTGCTGTCCAGCGACCTCGACGATCCCGCGCTGCTCGACGAGGCGCTCGGCCTGCTGCGCAAGCATCCGGGTATGGACCTGGCTCGCTCTGATGTGCGCCACTGGGCCAACCAGGCGCGCGAGCACCTCGAGACGCTGCCCGAGGTGCCGGCCAGGGCGGCGCTGGCCGAGTTGTGCGATTTCATGGTAGAACGCACGAGCTGATTGCGGCTCGCCCGCGACCTAAGTACGTCCTATTTCGGCTGAATGTGAAAGCGTTCCGTTAGCAGTTGATCAGCACTACCTCGAAATAGAGCCGCTACGGGGTGTCTTGATATTGACCTTAAGCGGGATGAACTTACACTCGGATAAAGCATGGGTAAGTCAATAATGACTCCCTCATTCCCCTTTAGCGGAGGATATTGTGTTACGTCGCCTACTCATGACTGGTGCGCTCGCCGCCGTACCGGTGTTAGGTACTCTCTCAGCGACGCCGGCGCTCGCGGGGGGTCCAGGTATCCCGGCCGAATGCGGGATCAGCGAGACCTGCACCGTGATCTATTACTACGACGCGGCGCACACGGAGACCGCCGGGTCGCTAGCGCTCAATTGTAATGGAGTCGTCATTGTCTTTGGCGACCCCGATACCCCCTACTACACAGTGAGAGTGAAGATCGCCTGCCCGCCGGGAGGCGGTCGCGCGCCGTAGCCGCCGGTCCGCGCAACATCGGCATGCCCCGCCGGGGAGCGCCTTCCCGGCGGGGCTAGCCGCGCCGGGAACAACCGCGGTTCCGGCAGCGCTTGTACCTGTGCGGACGGCGACACCCGGCAGTGACGGCGGGGGCGCTGTCCGTGAAGCGACACGCCCGCAAGCGAACTCGCGCGGATCGGGCGGGGAGGAGAAGGCCGTGGGGCTGTTTGGCACCAACAAAACCCGGATGGTCGCGCCTGAGCAGGCGCTGCGCGGGCGATCAGAGCAGTTGCGCGTTCCCGCGGCGCACGAGGTACTCGGCACGCCGCTGGCGCCGCCCTATCCGGACGGCAGCGAGGTCGCCGAGTTCGCGCTTGGCTGCTTCTGGGGCGCCGAAAAGAACTACTGGCTGACGCCCGGCGTCCTGTCGACGTCGGTCGGTTACGAGGGCGGGTTCACGCCTAACCCGTCCTACGAGGAAGTCTGCAGCGGCGGCACCGGTCATGCGGAGGCCGTCCGGGTTGTCTTTGACCCGAAGAAGGTCTCCTACTCGGACCTGCTGAAGGTCTTCTGGGAGTCGCACGACCCGACGCAGGGCATGCGCCAGGGCCACGACTCCGGCACTCAGTACCGTTCAGCGATCTTCTACAAGTCGCCTGAGCAGAAGACGATCGCGCAGGAGTCCGCTGCCGCCTACCAGCAGGAGCTGAGCAAGGCCGGCTACGGCGCGATCACGACCGAGATAGTCCCCGCGACGGACTATTACTTCGCCGAGGGTTACCACCAGCAGTACCTGGCCGCCACCAAGAACCCGTACGGGTACTGCCCGGATCACGGTACTGGCGTGTCGTGCCCGATCGGCTTGGTCAAGGCGAGCAGCCCGGCCCATTCAGTCAGCGACGAGCGCTGACAACCACCTGGCGGTCCGGCTAACGCGAGCTCGAAGCGGGCAGCAAGGTATCACAAAATTGTGATACCTTGCTGTTGTGGTAGTTGATGCGCATGCCGTGGGCCTCAGGGAGTTGCGCCATCACACCAGCGAGGTTCTAGCGCGAGTCAGGCACGGCGAGACTGTTGACGTGACTGACCACGGGCGCCTAATAGCCCGGATCGTGCCAGTCGGTGACCGGGAGCCGAGCCCGGTACTCCAGCGGCTCGTGAGTGCCGGACGGGCGTCTTTGGCTCAGCGCCCTGGATATCGCCCGCGCATGCTCGCCGGCGACGGATCTGATCTGCTCTCACGGACGCTGGCCGCCATGCGCGATGAGGAACGCTGGTGAGCGTCTACTACGCCGACACGTCCGCTGCTATCAAATTGCTGGTCGCGGAGCGGCACTCACAGGAGCTTGCCTCTTTCTATGACGATCATGCCGAGGCCGAGTGGGTGAGCTCCGCGCTGCTGCGGATCGAAGTCGCGAGGACTATCCACCGGGCGTTTCGCATCTTGCTTCCCGAAGCACGGGAATTGCTGACCATTTTCTCCTATATCGCCGTTGATGATGAGATCGTCGAAGCTGCGATGAACGAGCCTGAACGTTCCTTGCGCTCGCTCGACGCAATCCATCTCGCGACAGCGCGACTTCTGGTTCCTGAGCTAGACGCTCTGGTCTCCTACGACGATAAGATGATCAAGGCTGCCGCCGACGCTGGGATCACGTGCATTTCACCTGGCGTGGCAGCCGATCCATCCTGACATGCCGGATCTGTCACATTCTCCCGATCGCGCCCAGGCTGCGGTCTGTTGTCCCTGGCAAGCATGAGACGCGGGTTAAGTGGAAATAGTTAGGTGCGTGCCTCGTGGATATCTTTTCGCCGGCGCTCTGGCGCTGGTTTTAGCAACCGCCGCGTGTTCAGCGACTCCGGCGAAAACGACATCTACCCCTAATTCCTCACCGCATGCGCGGCAATCGGCCCCTTCGCCAACTCATTCCCCTGCGGCACCGGTCAGCTGGCCGGTCGCTACCTCGGCGGCGGCTGGGGGCGGCATGCAAGCGCTGATAGCCGCGGCGAAGCAGGAGGGCACGCTCAATGTGATCGCGCTCCCCCCGACATTCGCCAATTACGGGGTCATTTTGCACACCTTTAGCAAACTGTACGGGATCAAGATCAACGAACTCGCCCCTGACGTGGGCAGTCAGCAGGAGATCACCCAGATCAAGCGAGCCGGAGCGACGGCTCAGGCGGCCGACGTGCTCGATGTGCAGATGCCGGTCGCGGCGGCCAACGCCAGCCTCTTCGCGCCGTACGAGGTGGCCACCTGGTCGTCCATCCCGGCCGGCCAGAAGGCGGCTAACGGTACCTGGGTGCAGGACTACGGCGGTTATATGTCCGTCGGCTACGACCCGACCAGATTCGGCAAGATCACCTCGCTGAGCCAGTTGCTCAGCCACAAGTTCGCCAGTGCCGTAGCGCTCGACGGCGACCCGACCCAGGCCACCTCCGCGCTGTACGGGGTGATGATGGCGAATCTGGCCTTGGGCGGATCCCCTGACGACATTTCGGCGGGCGTGGGCTTTTTCAAGAAACTCGCCAGCGGCCGGCAACCTGGTCTCTGTCCCGGCGACGACGCCGCTGACGATCAAGTCGGGCCAGACTCCGGTCGTCATCAACTGGGACTACCTGAACACGGCGCCGGTCGTCGGCCGGACCTCGTCGACCTGGCGGCTTTTCATTCCCTCTGGTGCGGCGATCGGCAGCTTCTACGCTCAGGCGGTCAACAAGAACGCGCCCGCATCCGGCGGCGGCCAGGCTGTGGGAGGAGTACCTGTACTCACAGCGCGCCAACGGCGGGCAGAACCTCTGGCTCAAGGGCGGCGTCAGGCCGGTCGAGCAGGCGGCGATGACCGCCGATCACAGCATCGACGCCGCCAAGGCGGCTCCGTACCCGTCATTCACCGGCACCGCGACCTTCCTGTCCGGCAGCCAGGAAGCCGCCGCCGCCCGCTACCTGGCCCGGCACTGGTCCAAGGACGTGCGCTAAGCCCGGTCAGCGCCCCTCGCGGGCGATGACTTCGTCCGGACGCCCCCAGGACGGGCTGGGCACGGATCGCGCCACGTCGGCGTGCTTGCCCGGGTTGAGGTGATGGTGAATCACCTCGGCGACGTTTTCGATGGTGTCGATGCCGTAGTCCATCGACGGATTGTCATAGGTGAGCATCGTGATCAGGTAGGCGCGATGCGCGTTCGTGAACGCCCCGAGGCTGTTGATGATCCAGTCGCTACCCGGAAACGGCAGCCAGCCATTCTTGACGTGCACGATCACGGACTTGGGTGCCCCGGCCGGCGTGCCCCACCGCTGCGCGGCGGTGACATGGGCCATCAGGTACTTGGCGTAGACCCGCGAGGCCGTGGTCAGCACTCGTTCGGCCCGGTGATCAGGGAAAGCAAGAGCAACTCGTCATGGGCCGTGATGAGGCTGAGCCCCCAGTGTTCGTCCAGCCTGGTCTGCCGCATCTTGGCCAGCTTCAGAAAATGCCGGATGAAAGGTATGCCCACGTCGAACCAGAGCTGATTAGCCGCGTCATTGTCGGACTGAGTGATCATCAGCCACGCCGCGTGCAGCTCAGAATCCGTCAGGTGCCTGTGCTGCTCCTGGGTCTTGCGCAGCAGCGCGGCCAGGATCGTGACCTTGATGACACTCGCGGCGTAGAAGTGCTTCGTCGATTGATACCAGCAGCTGATGCCCGTCCGGCTGTCGGTCAGGTTGAGGCCGACACTCGATTCCCGGTCGCGCAGCCTGGCCGCGATGTCGTCGGCCATCCTCGCCGCCAGCGGCCGGTACTTGCGCTTAGCCGACACGCAGCGGACGCCTGACCTGGCCGGTTTCGTCGTAGCCGCTACGCTCGCCGCCATGCCTGCCACCGGGATCGCCATCAGCGTGATCGCCGTGCAGGTGGCGACGGCCAGGCCCTGGTACCACAATGACCGATCTCGCATTGAGTGCCGCCTTGGTGGCTGGCGCGTGGTGTTTCCGGGTTGATCTTAAACCTTGCAGGGATGGGGGACGGGCGGCATGCCCGCGATGCCTTGCTAAGAGCATGAACGCATGGCATCGCGGGCATGCCGTCCGTCATCGCGGGCATTAGCTGGGGCCATCCGCATTGGTCCCTGAGCTGGAGGTGCGGGTTGAGTGTGCAGGTGGAGCGGGATGGGGCGGTTACTACTGTTGTGCTGGACCGGCCGAGGTGCGGAATGCAGTGGATAGGGTTACCGCGGCTGAGCTGGCTGAGGCGTTTCGGGAGTTTGATGCCGATTCCGAGGCTTCCGTGGCGGTGCTCTATGGGGCGGGCGGCACTTTCTGCTCAGGGGCGGATCTGCGTGCAGCGGGGACGCCTGCGGGGAACCGGGTGGAGGCAGACGGGGATGGGCCGATGGGACCTACCCGGATGATCCTGTCCAAGCCAGTGATCGCGGCAGTCGCCGGCCATGCCGTCGCCGGCGGCTTGGAGCTCGCCCTCTGGTGCGACCTGCGGGTAGCCGAGGAAGACGCCACCTTCGGCGTGTTCTGCCGCCGTTGGGGCGTCCCTTTGATCGACGGCGGCACAGTCCGCCTCCCAAGACTGATCGGCCAGAGCCGCGCCCTGGACCTGATTCTTACCGGGCGCCCGGTGAGCGCCGCCGAGGCGCTGGCGATGGGCCTGGTCAACCGGGTCGTGCCCAGAGGACCAGCCCGCCAGGCTGCGGAGCAGCTAGCCCACGACCTAGCCGCCCTCCCTCAGACCTGCCTTCGCCAAGACCGCCTCTCCGCAATCGAGTCCGCCGAACTAAGCTTCGACAGCGCAATCGCAAACGAATACGCCCACGGCCAGACCAGCCTCCAGGACCCGCGATGACCACAGGGCGTGACCAGCTTCAGGCAGGGCGCCGGCCGCCACGGCGCACGCGCAGGTCAATCACACGCGATGAAGGCGGCATGACCGCGACGCCATGCGTTCACGCTCTTAGCAAGGCTTCGCGGGCATGCCGCCCGTCCCTCATCCCAGCCAGGTCTAACACACAGTCCAAGTATCAGCACCAGCCAGCAGCGCAGCGAGATCACCCTCGCCCTGCTTGCCTGCACAGTCGTGATCTGCTCGGACATCCGGTCGTCGTACGTCGCCCGCTCCACGGACCTGAACAACCCGATCGGCGTGTGCGCGAAATCGACCTGGTCGAGCCTGGACAGCGCGAACGCGTAGGACGGATCGTCGGCGTGCGCGTCGTGCACGACCAGTGAGTCGGCGCCGGCCTCGGCGACATTGACCGGCTCAAGCGAGCCCAGCTTGCCGAACCGCAGTCCGCGCTCAGACTCCGCGCCGTACGTGATCGGCTGGCCGTGCTCAAGCCGGATCACGTTCTGCTCTCGCGAGCCCGGCTCGGTGACAGGCAGGAACGCGTCGTCGTTGAAGATCGGGCAGTTCTGGTAGATCTCGATGAACGCGGCGCCCCGGTGGTCGGCGGCCGCCCGCAGCACGCTGGTCAGGTGCTTGCGGTCCGAGTCGATCGTCCGGGCGACGAAACTGGCTTCAGCGCCGAGCGCCAGCGACAACGGGTTGAATGGCGTGTCCAGCGAGCCGAATGGCGTCGACTTGGTGACCTTGCCCTGCTCCGACGTCGGTGAGTACTGGCCCTTGGTGAGCCCGTAGATCCGGTTGTTGAACAGCAGGATCTTGATGTTGACATTGCGGCGCAGCGCGTGGATCAGGTGATTGCCGCCGATCGACAGCGCGTCGCCGTCACCGGTGATCACCCAGACGGACAGATCCTGGCGCGAGGCGGCGAGGCCGGTCGCGATTGCCGGAGCCCGGCCGTGGATCGAGTGCATGCCGTAGCTGTTGACGTAGTACGGCAGCCTCGACGAGCAGCCGATGCCCGAGATGATGACCAGGTTCTCCCTGGGCACCTCAAGCTCGGGCAGGAAGGCCTGGAACGCCGCCAGAATGGCGTAGTCACCGCACCCAGGACACCATCTGACCTCCTGGTCAGACTTGAAGTCCTTCATCGTGGTCCGCTCGGCCGAGTGGGGTACGAGCGTCAGCGATTTGAGTGATTTAGACATTCGCGATCACATCCTGGATAACGCCGCTCAGCTCAGAGGCACGGAATGGCAACCCGCGCACCCTGTTGTACGAGATCACATCGGTGAGATAGCGGCCACGCAAGATCAGGGCAAGGTGGCCGAGGTTGATCTCAGGCACGAGCACCCGGTCGTAGCGCTTGAGCACGTCGGCCAGATTGGCGGGGAACGGTGACAGGTGCCGCAGGTGCGCCTGAGCGATCGAGCCGCCGGCTAGCCTGACCCGCCGCACCGCGGCGCCGATTGAGCCGAAGGTCGATCCCCAGCCGAGAACGAGCACGCGGGCGCCGTCCGGGTCATCTACCTCGAGCGGCGGAATGTCCGCCGCGATGCCGTCTATCTTGGCCTGCCGCAGCCTGACCATCCGGTCGTGGTTGTCCGGGTCGTAGGAGATCGAGCCCGTCACGTCGGCCTTCTCGATCCCGCCGATCCTGTGCTCAAGGCCCTTGGTGCCAGGAACGGCCCACGGCCTGGCCAGCGTCCGCGGATCGCGTTCGAATGGCATGAAGGCACCGCTCGCGCCGGGCTCGGCCGGCGGCGCGAACGCGAACTCGGCTGACAGGTCGGGGAGCTCGGACACAGCAGGCACCCGCCAGGGCTCGGAGCCGTTCGCGAGGTAGCCGTCCGACAAGATGATGACCGGCGTGCGGTACTTGAGCGCGAGCCTTGTCGCCTCGATCGCGGTGTTGAAGCAGTCGCCCGGGGTCGCTGGCGCGATCACCACCAGCGGCGACTCGCCGTTGCGGCCATAGAGCGCCATCAGCAGGTCGGCCTGCTCGGTCTTCGTCGGCATGCCGGTCGACGGGCCGGCCCGCTGGATGTCGCAGATGATGAGCGGCAGCTCGACCGCCACGGCGAGGCCGATCGTCTCGGCCTTGAGGCACATGCCAGGGCCGGATGTGCTTGTCACGCCGAGCGCCCCGCCGAACGCCGCCCCCAGGGCGGCGCCCACCCCGCTGATCTCGTCCTCGGCCTGGAACGTCCGCACGCCGAAGCGCTTGTGCTTGGACAGCTCGTGCAAGATGTCCGACGCCGGGGTAATCGGATACGAGCCCAGGAAGATCGGCAGGCCCGACAGGCTCGACGCGGCGACGAGACCGTTCGCCAGCGCCGTGTTGCCGGTGATGTTCCGGTAGGTGCCGGGCGGCAGCGTCGCAGGCTTGATCTCATACTGGACGGAGAACTCCTCCGTCGTCTCGCCGTAGTTCCAGCCAGCCTGGAAGGCGGCGATATTCGCCTTCATGATGTCCGGCTTGCTGGCGAACTTCGACTCGAGGAACTTGAGCGTGCCCTCGGCCGGGCGGTTGTACAGCCAGCAGAGCATGCCGAGGGAGAACATGTTTTTCGCGCGCTCAGCGTCCTTCTTGCTGATGTCGAAGCCCTCGAGCGCCTTGACCGTCACCGACGTGATCGGGATCGAGTGCAGCTGGTAGCCGTCGAGCGAGCCGTCATCAAGCGGGTTGCTCTCGTAGCCGACCTTGGTCAGGTTGCGCTTGGTGAACTCATCGGTATTCGCGATGATGTCCGCGCCGCGCGGCAAGTCCTCGATGTTCGCCTTGAGCGCGGCCGGATTCATCGCCACCAGGACGTCAGGGGCGTCGCCAGGAGTGAGGATGTCGTGGTCGGCGAAATGCAACTGGAAACTAGACACGCCGGGCAAGGTGCCCGCAGGTGCGCGAATCTCGGCTGGGAAGTTGGGCAGCGTGGACAGGTCATTCCCGAAGGTCGCTGTCTCCTGGGTGAACCTGTCACCGGCAAGCTGCATGCCGTCGCCGGAGTCACCGGCGAACCTGATGACCACTCGTGCAAGTTGCTGAATTTGCTTGGTCACAGCGGAGTGCCTCCTCTGTGCGCCGAGGCCGCGCTCGGCTGCGGCGACGGCGTATCGCTCAGGCGCGGCGCCACGTCGGCGGGGCGCATCTGACATGATCCCGGCGTATATCCCGTAGTTGGAACACGCTGGTGCCGGAATCTATGCCGTCTTCTGGCCAGTCACTTGGCCGCGACTGACCAGCCCGTAATGGATTTGGATAGGTACTCGGAGCGTAGTGTCAGTGCGGGCCTGCCACCACGCTGCATCTTAGTACTCGGTCACGTCAGATATCGCCATCGCCATGACACGGATCGGTACCGGCGCGGATCGGCCGCGGTGCTGTCGATGCGAACCGGGTGCTGAACCACTCGCGCGTCAGCCTGGTGACCGTACGCAGGGCGCCAGGCTCCTCGAACAGGTGAGTCGCCCCGGGCACGACCGCGAGCTTGCTCTCGCAGCGGAGCCAGTGCTGGGCCGCACGGTTGAGCCCGAGCACCGGTTCATCCTTCTCGCCGACGATCAATAGCGTCGGCGCACGCACCGCCGCCAGCCTTGGCTCAGCGAGATCTGGCCGCCCGCCGCGAGAGACCACGGCCGCGACATCCGACGTCGGCTCGGCGGCCGCCCACAGCGCCGCCGCCGCGCCGGTGCTTGCCCCGAAGTAGCCGGTCGGCACATCGCGGCCGCCGGGTTGGCCGCGCAGCCAGCGTGGTGACGGCGGTGCAGCCGGCTCGCCAGGCTCTCGATGTCGAAGACGTTGACGCGGTCGAACTCCTCATGCGAGGTGAGCAGATCGAAGAGCAGCGTGCCCAGCCCGGCCTCGTTGAGCTGCCCGGCCACGTAGCGGTTACGCGGGCTGTGCCTGCTGCTGCCGCTGCCGTGGACGAAGATGACGATTCCGGCGGCGTTCTCCGGGATCGTGAGCTGTCCCGCAAGCATCACCGAGCCTGCCTGAACTTCCACGGGCTCGTCGCGCGCTGCTCCGGGCGAGCTAGGCCGCGCAGACTGCGTTCCTCTTATGGGTGTTGCTGTTGAATTTCCTGAAGATGAAAGGGCTGCCGCGGCTTGGTCGAGCAGGCTCGTGACATCCGCGTCGGGGACGTGACTGAAATCGTCGTACCAGGTGCCGACTGCCGTGAAATACGGCGGCGCGTCGAGGCAGATCACCTCGTCCGCGACCGCGCGCAGCGCGTTGACCGACTCCGGCGCGCCGACCGGGGCGGTCATGATCACCTTCGCCGCTCCCTGGCGCCGGGCGACCTGGCAGGCCGCGCTCGCCGTTGAGCCCGTCGCGATGCCGTCGTCGACGATGACCACGGTCCGGCCGGCGAGGTCGAGGTGGCTCCGGCCGGCCCTGAAACGCTGGGCTTGCTGGTTGAGGTCGGCGAGCTCGTGTTGCTCCACTGCGGACAGTTCGGCCTGGGTGACGCCTGAGCGCCGGATCACTTCGTCGTTTTCGACCCGGATGCCGCCTTCGCCGATGGCGCCCATGGCCAGTTCTGGCTGAAACGGGACCCCTAGCTTGCGCACCACGATCACGTCAAGCGGTGCGCCTAGCCCCCTGGCCACCTCGAACGCGACCGGCACGCCGCCGCGCGGGAGGCCGAGCACGACCACATCGGAGCCGCGAAGATACTCAAGGTGCCTTGCCAGGCGCTGCCCGGCCTCGGCCCGGTCAGAGAATCGCACCAGCCACCCCCGGTTGTCGTGCGGGCGCACCGTGCGGGCTGGCTCGCGGTTGTCGCGGTCTCGCGGTTGGTCGCGGTCTCACGGTCTCGCGGGTGGGCTGCCGCCGCTGCGCAGGATCAGGCAGGGCTACCCCTCACCTTGCGATGTACCCAGCTTCTCGTCAGTTGACCAGTTGCTGCTTTGACGGGAGCCTGGTTGGGCCTTTTAGCTAGGTTTGGGTGGCTCTCGGGCCAGGTTGAGGTGGCTCCTGGGTCGGGTCGACGGCCGGGGCGAGTAAGAGTGGGCTGTCCAGGCCGGGCTGTGCGGGCTGACCCGGGGTTAGTTTCCGTGATCATGTTCTGAGGCGTGATCACGGAGACTTGCGCAGGTCAGGGCAGGTGCGATGTTCCGTGGTCAAGATCTCGACCATGATCACGGAAATTAGCCCAGGCCGGCTCCCGGCGGGCAAAGCATCCGCCCGGCATAACCCGCACTACCTGCCTCCAGCGTCTCAGGCTCACCGCCTGAACCTCCCAAAGATGTTCTGGGTGACCCGCGTCTGGACGCCGCCGGGGCCGGTGCTATGACGGTAGCTACGGACGTATTATCCCGGCAGGCGCGTGACGCGGGACTGGCTTGGGCTGGCTGGGGGCTGGGTCCATGTGACGGTTGGCCCGGGTTCCGCTATCCTTCATCGTGCCGTCTTAGCTGGACGGCGAGGCAGGTTGCCCGAGTGGCCAAAGGGAGCGGTCTGTAAAACCGTCGGCTCAGCCTACGCAAGTTCGAACCTTGCACCTGCCACGACCTGTGGAAACAGCCCCTGACCTGTACGTATGCGGTCAGGGGCTGCGCTCGTTCCTATGCGGTTGTAGGCGGCGCGGGGCGGTCCTGTGCGGGTGGCTGTGCCAAATACGTGCCCAGGTCCCCTAGGGGCCGGGTTTGCCTGTCGTGGCTTCGAGGGTTCGCCGCTTGGCTTCGTCTTGTTGTCCGGCGGCGCACCTGGCGTAGACGCGCATCAGGACATCTACGGTGTGGCCTGTCCATTCGGCGAGGCAGTCATCTTAATGAGTGAGGCGGTCGCATTGCTTGAGTACCGCCAGGCAGCGACTCGGCCTAGCGCGTTCACCGGACTCCCGAGGCCGAGCGGCTGCACTCGGCGCTGGACATGTACGACCTTGGAGTGAAGCTCTACCGGCAGCGGATGCGGCGCGAGCACCCGGACGCTGACCCAAGGAGATCGAGAGACTCGTGCGGGCCTGGCTGACCGCCCCTCCACCTGATACAAGGCTGCGCCTGCCGTCGAGAGAGCACCGTTGCTGCGCCGGTTGAGCAGGAACTGCGCGCGGCTGTCCCCGGCGCTGGACCATCTGCGTGCGCGGCCTTGGTCGCGGCGGCGATAGTGGCCCCGCAGGTATCCTGACAGCTAGGTGCTGGGATAAGCGGGAGGTTCTGATGACCACGACCGTGACGGTGGAAGTGGATGAGGATGAGCTGACCGCTGCTGCCGCGCTGCTGGGCACTAGCAGCCGCGAGGAGACCGTTCTGAAGCTGGTGGCTAATGCTGCCGCGCGGGCTGCCAATGTCGCCCGCAAGCGGGCCGAGATTGCCGAGCGTGAGGCTGCCGGCAAGGCCGCGAGCCGGTGAGCTCACCTGGATACCTGATCGATGCGAGCGCTTACTGGCGTATCGACCGCGGCGCGGTACTGGCCGCTGCGTGGCGTGACCATCTTGAGCGCGGCCTGGTGTGGATCTGCCCGCCGACCGAGATGGGAATCTGCCGTCGCCTCCAAGGACCAGCATTCGGTTCACCTCAGCGAGTTCGCCGATACCTACGTCCAGGTAGAACTCCATCACCGGGCTGGCGCCGTAGCACGCGAGATTCAGGCCGACCTGATTGACTCCGGTCAGGCCGCCGGGGTTCACCCTATCGACCTGCTGATCGCGGCTACTGCCCTCGGCTACGGTTTCGCCGTACTGACCGACGACGGTGATTATGCTCATCAGATCGCCGTTGTCCGGCCTGCCCTGGTGGTCCGCACGGTCGGCGACGGACCGGGCTAGGTGTTGCCGACGAGCGCGGATCAACGCTTGCCTCAGCGGCCGCCGTCCAGTCCGGCGGACAGGCAATCGGCGCAGGAGGCAGATCACAACGGAGTGCGAACGTGCCAGCTGGGCGAACTGCCAGGCAGCGGTCCTGCCTGACGCGATCTGACTGATACCCGGCTTCGGTTCCCGATGCGAACAGGCGATGAGGGATATGGTGACCCGTTTTGGTAAACGGCTTCATATAGTCATAATTGCTTGACTATGGTTCTGGACCCGGCCTTTCTGAAAGCAGTTATTACGAGATCGGCGGGAGCGGTGTATAGCACCGCGGGCTGAGGCTGTGCCGGTCTTGGCTCAGCAGCTTGCGGCTGCGGTCCGGGCAGGCGGGAGATCGGCCCTGGCGTCGTCATGGGCGGTTACCCTGAGCCATGATCAGATCTGACGGGGATGACGAGCCTGCCCGTGAGTTGCGCGTCGCTTTGGTCGGCTCGGGTTTCACGGGGGCGTGAACCTGCTCGTTCGGGGGGGTGTGGTGCAGGTTCATCTGTTGGCGGCCGGCCTGGCCGGCGGGCTGCTGCTCGCTACCTTGTCCGACCCGGCGGAAATGGCCGATCCTGGCGCCTTGTCCAGCCGGGTCGCCCCTGGCGGCAATGACGGCGCTGGCGGCCGGTGGCAGTACTAGTTGATCGCCGGGCGGTACCCGTACAGCGGCGAGATCGTGTTTCCGTGCTGATCCGCCTGCCGGCACTGACCTGCCCGCGATCATTGCACGGCTCGCCTAGCCGCACGCTGGAGCGAGATGGGGGTCAGCCGCGCATTGGCCGCCTTAATCCCAACTGCGATCACTGTCCAGTGACCGCGCTGATGCGGCCGGATCGCGCAGTCTGCCGACTATCCATCTCTACTTAATAAGTAGGTATTGGCTGCCGGGCGCGCGCAGAACATCTCGCTCGGCGCGTGCCCGGCCTGACGGCCGCCGTGATTCCCCTGGCGCGTGCCGGGCGGTCAGGGTTGTTCGTCGAGGAACTTCGCGGCCGCGGCGGGGTCCATGATGTTCGACCAGATCTGCTCGGCGGGGGCGACCGCGCGCTCGGGCATGGCGTAGTCCGACATCCAGGCGCCGGGTTCGCAGCCGGGTATCAGGCTGAGAATGGTTGCTACGAGTTGCCTGGGAACTGAGCCGATGATCCGGATCGCGACGTAGGTTTCGTGGCCCTGGTCGGCGAGGACCTGGACGCTCAGGGCCGCGCCGTCGAGCATGACCGCGTGCTCGTGGCCGTCGAGCAGTGACTGGCGGACCAGTTCGCGAACGGTCCTCCTCAGCCGGCGTTCTGTCCGTGCTGCGGCTTCGGCCCGCCACCGCAGGTCGTCCTCATGGCCGGGCATTAAGTAGCCGCTGTGGGTGGTGCTGGTCAATGGCGCGGGGTGCTCGGCGTTGTAGCGTGCCCTGGCTGCCTTGCCGCGGGCGGCCAGCGCCGCGTAGAAATCATCTGCCGAGCCCTCTTCCCGCTGCCCGGCGGCTACCAGCCACGCGAGGTCGCCGCCGGTCCGCATGGCGCCGCGCCAGCGCTGGGCTTTCACCTTGAACAGCACCTGATCATCGATGGCGCTGATCCGCTCTTGCGGCGCCTGATCGTCGGCAAGGCGCTCGGATGCCTTGGCCAGCAGCGGATGGCTGACCTCTTCCGGCGGGGTGTCGACGCCAGGGACAGTGAGCGCGAGATCCTCGCGGAGGCAGCGCATGGTCGGCCTGGCGTGCCTGGCCGCCATCAGTCATCCTCGCCCGCGCCGCCGACCGAATCCAGCTCCGCGCGTGTCATGCCGGCCAGCATCGCCACCCGCGATGCCCGGCTGCCGTCGAGTTCGCCAAGCAACTCGCGCATCCCGGCTTGCATCTCTTCCCGCCGCGCGTCCAGGTAGAAGGCGACCGCCGCCTCGACCAGGTCCTTCTTGCTCATCCGCAGGTAGTGGGCACCACTGGTGATCAGCTTGTCACCCTCGGGGGAGACCTTGACTGCGATCTGCCGTGGTGCGTGCTCTGTCGTCATCAGCGCGTTCGTACCTCCCCGCTCCGTAGCGCACTCGGTGTCTACAGTACCCCTGGTATCTTGGGTACCTCAACGGTATTCATGTCGTCCGGATGACGCAATGCCTCCGGGCGGTCCGAGAGCGCTCGACGGAAGCTCGTCACCGCAGATCAGCAGGGTTCGGGCGAAGCGCGGCCATGCTGGCCGGCCGGAGGATCGCCGAAGGAGCGGGCACCCGGAGAATAGGCGGAGAAGTCTGAGGACCGGAAGTATCAGCGCAGGTCAGGCCACGTATGGGAGATGGCTGTAAAACCGTCGGCTCAGCCTACGCAAGTTCGAACCTTGCACCTGCCACCATCTGCGAAAACGCCCCGCTAGCTGCGAATTCTCGTGCTAGCGGGGCGTTTCTTCTCTGTCCGTGGTGTGTCACCTTGTAGCGCTGTAGGGCGTTGTGTTGCGGCGTCCACGGACGCGCATAGCGGACGGGAATCGGGGCGCCAGGGAGCGGTGTGGGTAGCCGCTTGACGGGGTTCCGGTGCCCGTTCCGGGGGCGTCCCTGGCTTGACGTTTGCCGCCGAGTCGAGCGTGCATCCCGCTGTGTCCGCCCGGCGGCCCGCGTGATTTCCCGGGGCGCGGGCGGCGGGGAAGGCGGGTGCACTGATGGCTGGGCGGGCGCGGGAGACCGTGACGCTTGCGGGACGGGCGGGCCGGGCGCGGCTGGCCCGCGCATTCGCGGAGGGGCTGCTAGGCTCTGGCCACCCGTGCGGGGACGTGGCCGCGCTGCTGGTGGGCGAGCTTTCTCCAATAGTTTGCGGCACAGCGGCTCGGGTGCTCCTGGCGAGACGGTCATGGCCGCGGTCAAGATGGCGGACGACGTTATCGGGGTTGAGGTCACCGATCGGAGCGGGCCTGGGGTGCCGGAGTCGCGCCCCGCTGGCAGGGACGCTGAAGGCGGCCGGGGGCTCCATCTCGTTGCCCGCCTTGCGACGCGGTGGGGCTGGCGAAGGCGCGGCGGGCGGACCGTGACCTGGTTTGGAGTTGTCGCACCCCTGCTGATGTCTCTGCCCGCCGGTTGACCGCAGAGATCCGCAACAGCGTGGACCGGCTCACCGCGCAGGCGAGCCTGCCGGCCAGCCGGGCGCCGGCCCGGCCGCCCAGGGCGAGCGCGGCCGCCTGCAGCACCGCGTCAGCGCCACCGGTGCGGCGCGCGTGCCTGCTGGTCAGCCCGCTGACCTGCTTGGCGAACGTGACCTTCTCGCATTGGGCCGCAAGGCAGAAGAACCGGCGAACCGCCAGCGGGACCACGACCTCGCAGCCAGCGATGGCAGTGTCCAGAAGTCGCCGCTGGTAGCGGCTGCGGACCCGCCGCGATCGCGTCCCGCACCAGGGGCACGCAGCCCACGCCTCCCGCGTCCTCGCCTCGATCCGGACGGTCCCTCCCGTCACGGAGACTGCCTCAACCTCCACGCCGGCCAGGTGCGGCAGCAGCACCTCAGTAACCTCGTGAACGCACGCCGCGCATGATCACAGAAGACACATCCACCGCGCAGGCGAACACCCGGAGCAGATCACGGAAACTGTGCCAGAGCCATTTCCCGGTGGCCGTTGACACGATGAGCCGGATAATCTCAGCGGCAAGTCGGCTATGCGACAGGAGATGCTGATGCGGATCATTCAGCTGCCACGAGTGGAGCAGCGTCCTGTGAAGCCTTATCTGGGCATCCGGGTAGTGACACCATTCCGCGGGATGCTGCGCGTCCGCGACGAGTTGCTAGCTGAGCTTTACACGTGGCTGGCGAGCCACGACATCGAACCGGCTGGGCCGTTCTTCCTGCGCTTGCACGTCATAGACATGGAAGGTCCGATGGACCTCGAAGTAGGTGTCGTCACGACGACAGAGCTCGAGGGCGATGACCGGGTCCGGCCCGGCGTGCTGCCCGCAGGCGGATACGCCACGCTTACTTACGTCGATCACGCCAGGCGCGCCAACAAGGCTCTCATCGAGTGGGCCCGCGACAACGGGGTCGCTGTCGATTGCCGGCATGAGCCCGGCGGCGACGCCTTCGCCTGCCGATACGAGGCTTACATCACTGACCCGAGGACCGAACCGCGCAAGACCAAGTGGGAGGTCGAGCTCAACATGAGAATTGCGTAACGGCAGCGCCGAGGAGGCTCCCGGTCACCGGCGACGACACCGCCACGGCAGGTACGTCGGTACGGGAGCTGGCGGCTCGGCGAAGCGCTCGGCTTCCAGCCCTGCGTCACGCAGCGCGTTCAGGATCTCGGCATCGCTCAGGAACGGCGGCGGCCGGGCATGACCGAGGCGCAGGAGATGAGCCGGAAGAGGATGAACCGCCAGCCTCCGGACCGGGCTTCCGGGCGTACGGCAAATACGCGCGCAACTTTGCTGCAATTACATGTCTACCCTGGTCAGGGCTTAGCGGTGGTGGGTCTGTAAAACCCTCGGCTCAGCCTACGCAAGTTCGAACCATGCACCTGCCACTACCTGCGGAAACATCCCCTGACCTGCGTATACGTGGTCAGGGGATGTACTCGTCTTATGCGCCTGTGTGCGGTGGTCGGCGGTCCTGTGCGGGTAGCTGCGCCAAATACGTGCCCAAGTTGTCGGAGCTGGGCTTGGCTGTCGTGGCTTCGAGGATTCTCCGCTTGGCTTCGTCTTGCTGTCCGGCGACGCACTTGGCGTAGACGCGCATCAGCACATCTACGGTGTGGCCTGCCCATTCGGCGACCTGGGCAGGGTCGGCGGTGGCTCTGAGCCAGGTCGATACGGCTGCGTGCCTCAGGTCATAAGGGCGGCGGGCGATCAGAGATGCGGCCTCGGCGGCAGTGAACGCGGCTGTCCGCGCGTCGTGGAATACTTTGAGGTAGGCGTGGTCAGTGACGATTTTGCCGATGGCCAAGGTAAAGATGCGCCCGCCGGGGCCGGTGCCGAAATCGGCGAAGTGCTCGCGCAGTAGCTTGACCAGCTCGGGGGTGAATCGGCACGGCGCGGTGCTTGAGTTCGCGGCGCTGCCGGACGCTGCAGTCATCGGTCTAGTTGGAGCCGATTTGGGGCATCGCCGACACCTGGAAGCTCGCCGCCGCGACGGCGGCCGAGGCCCCTGGCGCGGGGGAGCGCCGTTGGCGGCGGGCAGCCTGAAGCCGTGCCGGCGGACGCCGGCCATCCCGCCCTACCCTCGTCAGCGGCACCGTCGAAGGCGGGGAAGCGGAAACCGATGCTGCGGAGACCGCCACCGCCTGCCGCAGCGCGTCGAGCGTCAGCGCGGGCATCGCGGTCAGCGGAGTTGCGCCTCAGCCCGGCGCTCGCACGGCATTATGGGGTGGTGATCCGCCCTGTGCCTACTCGCGTGCTCCATATGACGCGAATTGAGCGGCTTCCGAGCATTGTCGAGCATGGCCTGCTTCCTGATAATGCGTGCAGGCAACAGCAGGTCACTGGGGTTGAGATCGGGTATGACCACATCAAGCGGCGCCGCGCCCTTCGCTTCGTGCCGTGCGGGGTCGGCGGCACCCTGGCGGACTACGTTCCCTTCTACTTCGCGCCACGGAGCCCGATGCTCTACGCAATAACGGGTGGCCTGGTCAGTGCGGAGGCCGCACGTACCGAAGAGATCGTTTATTTGGTTAGCTCCACCCAGACTTTGCGCGCGGCGGGCTTGACGGTGGTCGCCAGCAACCGGCACGCGGAGCTGGACTACGCTGAGATGCTGGATGACGACGAGGCTCTAGACCGCGACGGCTTCATCGACTGGTCTCTTATGAGGGCGACATACTGGAACAACACGTCTGACCATCCCGACCGCAAGGAGCGCCGGCAGGCAGAGTGCCTCGTCCACCCCTTTGTCCCGTGGTCGCTGATCGAAGCCGTAGCGACGAAGAGCCAGCGCACCCGTGATCAGGTCACTGCCGTACTGGGTACGGCTGGCCAGCCGACCCCTGCCGCTGTCAGAGCCCACTGGTATTTCTGAGGGATGCCGATGCCGATCACGCGAGGTACCAGGAACCTCCTCACTCAAGACGTCGACGCGCTGGTAAATACCGTCAACACCGAGGGCATCATGGGCAAGGGGATCGCCCTGCAGTTCAAGAGGGCGTGGCCCGCGATGTTCAGGGACTACGAGGCGGCATGCAAGCGTGGTGAGGTGACGCCAGGCCACATGCACGTGTGGGAGACCGGATCTCTAACTGGCCCCCGGTACATCATCAACTTTCCCACCAAGCGGCACTGGCGTAGCCATTCCAGGCTCATCGATATCGAGACGGGCCTCCAGGACCTTACCCGGGTGATCCGCGAACTCGGCATCACCTCCATCGCTATCCCGCCCCTCGGTTGCGGCAATGGCGGGCTGGACTGGCGTGAGGTCGAGCCAAGAATGCTGCGCGCACTTGAGCCCCTTGCGGGCGCGGTCGACGTGCGCATCTTCGCTCCAACAGGTGCTCCGGACGCTGCTGACCAGCCAAACCGTGAACCGGCGCCGAAACTGACGGCGGCTCGCGCCGCGCTGCTGGCGCTCATGAGGGAGTACGAGCAAGTCACTTTCGAACCCCCTGCCCTCGTTGAGGTGCAGAAGCTCGCTTACTTCCTCCAGGTCAACGGGGAAGTGCTTCGACTGGACTTCGGTGCAGCTATATACGGTCCCTACGCCGACGAGCTACGAAAATCCTTGCGTGCCATGGAAGGGCACTTCATCATCGGATTCGGGGACGGCTCATCTCCTATCAGCAAGGCCGAGCCAATTCGGGTGAAACCAGAGATCTACGAGGGACTGGACCGGTATATCGCCAGCCATCCGGAGACCGCAGCACGGATCCGCTCAGTCCTACAGGAAATCGAGGGCTTCGAGAGCACCTACGGATTGGAGCTTCTTGCGACAGTTCACTGGATTATGACTCACAACGCCGCAGCAAGAACCAGCAGCGATGCCGCCCACGAAGAGGTTCGCCTATGGAGCCAGCGCAAGTCCTCCCTCTTCACCCGCCCCCACGTCGAGAGCGCCTGGCGCGCGGTGCGTGAGCGCGGCCTTGCCGCAACAACCTGATACCTAAACCGGGTTCCGGGAGACTGCCAGGAACTCGGTTGAATCCGGCTGCGGCAGTCTCTCAATGGGCAGTGGCATACGGCCACCACGTCGGCATCACAGCACTGCTTACTGGCCATCGAAGGGCGCGTATTCAATCTGGCCGGGCAGATCGAGCGGGTTGATGGTGAGGCGACGCGGCGGATCGACGAGCTGGCCCGGGATTGCGCGCAGGCGCGGGACCGGTTCGGCGCTTTGTGCGGGTCGGTGGGGGGTCTGGCCGGGCGGGCCGGGGAGACCGAGGAGCGGCTGGCCGAGATCAGCCTGCTGCTCGGGCGGTTGGCGCAGGACATCGGGGCGCTCGCGCCGTCTGCTGATGACGGGGCGGATGAGCGGGCTGGGTGCCGTGTTCATCTGGCGGCGCCGTGGTGGAAGCCCGGGGATGAGCGGTGCGGCGAGCGACTCGCCCAGCACCCGCACAGAGTCCGCCAGGGTTTGCTCGAACAGCCCGATCGCCTCCTCCAACCATGTTCCCAATCTGTTCCCGCCATGCCCAGTGACGGTGAGAACCCCAGGGTCCAGGCCTATAAGAGCCGGGTCTGTAAAACCGTCGGCTCAGCCTACGCAAGTTCGAACCTTGCACCTGCCACTACCTGCGGAAACAGCCCCCGACCTGTACGTATGTCGGTCAGGGGCTTTTGGCGTTTTGTGCGGCTGTATGCGGCTGATGGCGGGCATGTGCACCCTGACAGCCGGGTCGAGTCGTAGAAGTCGAGCCATGGCAGGTCCGCGATCAGCCCTGGCTTGGCGAGCTTGTCCCGTGCCCGGTCGATTGCCTTGAGCGATTCAGCGTGAGCCCCGGCGTTGGCCCGGAACTCTGATTCGGCTGCTGCCAGCCATGACTCCACCCGGCCGTCCGGGTGCTTGGCAGCTTGCTGCCCGGCTGCCCGCAGGTAGTCCAGCGCCGCGCTGAACTCACGGTCCGCCGCCGGGATGAACGACATATGCGCCAGCGCGGCAGCGGCCTGCAGGTGATCCCCGGCCTCCCGCGCCGACTCCAAGGCCAGGTTGTAATACCCCCGGGCGGCCAGCGAATCGTTCAGATCGCAGAACGCCAGCCTCCCGGCCAGGTTCGCCACCCGGGCCTGGTTCGCGAACAGCCGCCGCAGCAGCGGCCCGGGAGCGCCGAGCCGCAGGAAGTCCCCGACCGTTTCCAGGTGCGCGACGACCGGGGTCATCAGCAAGGCCGGCGCTGTGGAGTGGTAGAGCGCCTGGTACCTGTCGGTCAGGTGATCGAGGCTGTCCGCGTCGTCGGGCGTTACCTTGGCCGACTGGCTGAGTTCCCGGTCGGCTGCGGGGACTACCCCGGCGGCTGTGGCCAGGCCCATCAGCTTCAGCAGGGCACGGCGCTGCATAAGCTCGTCCTTCCATACGTCGAACATCCGTGGTTGCAGGATCGCGCCGGCGGCTGTCCGGTGACAGGCATGTCGGCCCGGTCTACCCCTTTTGACCTGCGGGGGCCTTTTCGATTGTCAAAGATGTCATGTCATGCATGACATCTGATCCGGCCCGCTGGGTGCTGGGAGCCGGATTTTGACAGTTATTCCGGCCCTCCGGGCAGTGCGCCTGGAGTGCGGAGCAAGGCTGCCGCGATCTTGATTGTCTCGGGATAGGCCGCGGCTTCGGCCGTGTCCGGGTGCCCGGGATCGAGCCCTGGGCTGGCCAGTGCGAGCGCCGTGGCGTGCCGCCGGGCATAGGCCCGCCGGTGGCGTCCTGGCGGGCGGTGGTCTCGGCGAGCACGAGGCTGGTGATGCCGTGCTCGCGGGCGAGCCGGGATGCTTTCCTGCTGGCAGCGGTTATCTCCGGGGCCGTGGTGATGTCGATCTGGATGTCGCGGCCGAGCCAGGTGCGGTGCCGCTGGCAGGCCCGCTGGTGAGCGGGAATGCGGACGGGGACCGGGCTGGCCTGACCGTGCCGGGCGGCGCAGCGCCGGCAGCAGGGGGCCGCGCGGACGGGCGGGCGCTCGCCGCCGGCGAGCGCGGGGAGCGCGTGCCGCAGGGCGGTTTCGCTGGTCCCGGTGAGCGCGGCCAGGTGCGTGATGTCCGCGGGCCGCGGCTGGCCGGTGGCGGCGAGGTCGTCGCAGCCGGCGGCGCGGGCCGCGGACCAGGGCGGAAGGCAGCCGGTGACGGTGCTGGCCGGCAGGCTGCTGGCAGCCGCCGCCCGTGCGAGGTAAGAGGCGATGGTCTCCCCGGCGGCCGGGGCGGTGCGGAACGGGAGCGGCCCAGGGCACCGGCCCCGTGCCGGAGCGGGAGCGATGGGCTTCCAGTTCCTGCAGGTGCCGCAGGCGGCGGTGATGCTGTGCCCGCGCAGTTCGCGGGTGAACGCGGAGTAGCTGCCGGCATAGCCGAGGGCGGCGGCCTCGCGGTGCAGGCCGGTGCTGCGCAGGTGGGGGTCGTCGGCGGCGCGCTGGCGGACGTAGGCGGCGAACGGGGCGAAGGAGTCAGCGTGCGGGCGGGGCTGGCCGGGTGCCCGGTGCCCGTTGAGGTAGATCCGGATCTTATGCCGAGGTCGTGGTTATGCCGCGTAGCTGACAGGCGTGCCTGATCAGGTGCCGTCCGCCTGCCAGATGGCCGGGATAATCCTGGTGTTCTGGGCTCAGAGGCTGTTAAGAAAGGCCAGCAGCCGATCGGGCGGGTGGTAGCGTCCGACGGGAATGCCGGGTGGCGTGGTGCGCGCGAGCGCTCGTTCCTTCAGCGCCATGTCCGCGTGCAGATAGTGCTGGACGGTCTGGGTCGATTCGTGGCCGAGCCACAGCGCGATAACTGACAGATCGACCCCGCCGTGCAGGAGCGCCATGGCCGCCGAATGCCGCAGTGTGTGGGGTGTGACGTGCTTGCCCTGCAGGGACTGGCATTTCGCGGCGGCGGTCGCAGCGTGCTTGCCGACAAGTTGCTCGATCGCGTCGGGGCTGAGCGGACTGCCGCGGCGGGTGGGGAACACCGGGTCAGTGCTGGCGCCGCCGCGCTCTGCCAGCCAGGCGCGCGAGGCGTTCACGGTGGCGGTGGTCAGCGGGGTGCTGCGGTTCTTGCGGCCCTTGCCGGTGCAGCGCACGTGCGCCCCGGTGCCGAGTTCGACGTCGCAGCCGCGCAGCGCGATCGTCTCGGCGACGCGAAGCCCGGTCTGGGCCATCACCAGCAGCAGGGTATGGTCCCGCCGGCCGGTCCATGCGGCGCGGTCGGGCGCGGACAGCAGCGCGGTCGTCTCATCGGCGGACAGGAAACTGACTTCGGTCCGGATTCGCTGCTTGGGCGGGATCGCCAGCACCCGCGCTATCAGGCCGGCGTGTTCGGGGACCTGCAGGGCGGCGTAGCCGAACAGCGAGTGGATCGCGGCCAGGCGGGCGTTGCGGGTAGCCACGCTGTTGCCGCGGTCGTTTTCCAGGTGCTGGAGGAACGTGGTGATCAGGGCCGTGTCCAGGTCGGCGAAGTCCAGCTTCACCGGGGACTTGCCGGCGCGCTGGCCGGCGAAGGCCAGCAGCATCCGGAAGGTGTCGCGGTAGGCGGTGATCGTGTTCGGGCTGGCCCGGCGCTGGGTCATCAGCCGGTCAGTGAAGAACGCTTCCAGGACGGGCGCGAAGGCGGCCATGACAGTGCTCCTGCTGCGGTAGAGGGGGCGGGGTGTTCGAGGCGCTCGGCAGCCAGGGCAAGAAGCTCGGGAGCGGCCTGCAGGTACCAGTTATCCCGATATCGGGATAACTGGTATTACTCCGATTCCCGGGTTATTCCGATACTCGCTCCCTTGCGCGTGTGACGGGCCTGTGGACCTGGGATGACGTGCTCCCGCGACTGCCGCCTGTCGGGATAATCCGATGCGCCAGTTGCGCTTGCAGGGGTCTTCTTCCTTCGACGTTCCCTCGCTCATGGTGATCGTGCCGCCATGTTCGTCCGAACGCGGCGGTTCATCGAGCGGAAGGGACAGTGCCATGGGGTCGATGGTGTCCGGGCTGGCTGATGCCGTGCTCGGCGTGGTTCAAGGCGTGGGCTTGTCGAGCGACACGGTCGCTCGCTACGGCAAGTGCTGCGAGGCGGTCGTGGAGTTCTGCGGCCAGCGGGGCTTCGACGCGTTGTCAGGCAGCGTGGTCGAGGAGTTCGTCGCGTGCCAGCAGGAGCGTGCGCGCCGCGGTGAGATCGGCCCGAACAGGCGAAACGCCCTGGTGAAGTCAGCCCGCATGATGCTGGAGTTCCAGGCAACCGGCGCCGTGGCCTGGCGGATGATGAGCCCGGACCCTGATCTCACGCTCAGCGAGAGTTCCCGTGCCGTGCTGAAGCAGTTCGCCGCGGCGGCCAGCCTGGAGCTGGCCCCGGGATCAGTGAGGCTGCTGGCCGGCGAGATCCGCCAGTTCCTGGCCTATCTCGACCGGGCCGGCCGGGGTGCTCTCGGCACCGTCACTGCGGACGACGTCCGGGGGTTCCTGGTCGAGGTGGCCCCCAGGCGGACGGCAGGCACCGGCAACGTGGTGTGGTCGCTGAAGAGGTTCTTCGCCTTCCTCAATGCCGCCGGGCTCAGCGACGTCCGCATCGACGGCCTGCTCGCGCATGCCGCGCCGCGGCGGGTGCGGGCGCTGCCGTGCTTCACCCGTGAGGAGACCGACTGCCTCATCAAGGGGATCGACACCGGGACCCCGTGCGGGAAGAGGGACTACGCGATGGTCGTGCTGGCGGTCTCGACCGGGCTGCGCTGCTGCGACATCGTCGCGCTGCGGCTGGACGAGATCGACTGGCGCCGCGACGAGATCCGGCTGGTCCAGGCCAAGACGTCCAGGCCGCTGGTGCTGCCGCTGCCGGCACTGGCAGGCAACGCCGTCGCGGAGTGGATCTTGCACGGCCGGCCCGATTGCGGCGCCCCGGAAGTGTTCGTCCGGCTCCAGCCGCCGTACGTGAAGCTGGGGAACTCGACCGGCTCGACCCTCATGCGCCGCCGCCTGGCCCGGGCCGGCATCGATCACGCGGCCCGTGACGGCAAGTCGTTCCATGCCCTGCGCCGCACCGCACGGGACAAGGCTCATCGAGTCAGGGGCCGGGCTGCCGCTGGCCGCGCAGATCCTGGGCCATGCCCGCATCAATTCCTCCCGCCGCTACTTCGCCCTGGCCAGCGAGCAGCTCCGGCAGTGCTGCCTGCCGCTGGAGCAGTTCGCCTGCACCAGGGAGGGGCTGCGATGAGCACGTTCACCAGCAATTTCGCGCCCCAGATCGAGGCGATGCTCGAATGGCGGACCTCGCTGGGCCACACCCTGCGCGACATGCGGAACGCGATGGCCGGCTTCGACAGGTTCTGCGCATCGCAGCATCCCGGCGAGACGGTGCTGACCCGGGAACTGGCGACCGCGTGGTGCAAGGACACGGCGACCGGCACCTGGGGCGCCTACCGGAGCCGCGCGATCCGCGAGTTCGGCAAGTACCTCCAGCTGACCGGCGCGGACGGGTTCATCGTGCCGTCCGCGTGGATCGCCAGCCCGGTCCGGAGCCTGCCGCACATGTTCACCGATGACGAGCTGGCCGCCTTCTTCCGGGCGGCCGACTCCATCGCCCCCGAGTACCGCAGCCCGTTCCGCGAGTACACGATCCCGGTCATCTTCCGGCTGATCCTCGGCGCGGGCCTGCGCCCGCCCGAAGCCCGCCGCCTGCGCCGCCGCGACGTCGACGCCGGCAACGCGATGGTGATGATCGAGCGCTCCAAGCGGAACAAGGACCGCCGTGTTCCCGTCACCGCGGACCTGGCCGGGCTGCTCGCCCGCTTCGATCACCTGGCGGACCTGCGGCGCCCGGACCGGGAATGGTTCTTCGAGGACCAGCACGGCCGCCAGTACTCCCCGTCCTGGCTCATCGCCGGCTACCACCTGTGCTGCGAGCAGGCGGGCGGGATCGCGCCGGCCTCAACCCCCTACACGCTGCGGCACAATCACGCCACCCGCACCCTGATGCGCTGGGTCGAAGAAGGCAGGGACCTCGAGGCCTGGCTGCCCTACCTGGCCGCCTACATGGGACACCAGAAGTACTCCTCGACCGCATGGTACGTCCACCTGCTGCCCGAGCGCCTCGCGGCGACCGGCCTGACCTCCGCGGCCGGCATCATCCCGGCGGTGACGCCGTGAAGACCCGCCAGCAGGCCCCGGACGGCTTCTACCGGCACCTTCGCGAGTGGTTCACCGCGTTCCTGCCCCGCCAGCGCGGCGCAGCCGGAAACACGATCACCTCGTGCCGCCACACCTGGAACATGCTCCTGGGCTACGCCGCCGGACATCACCACGTCGCAGTCGAGAACGTCACGTTCACGATGATCGACCGGGCCACCGTCACCGGGTTCCTCGACCACATGCAGGCCGCCAGGTCGTGGACGGCCTCGACCCGCAACCAGCGCCTGGCCTGCATCCGGTCGTTCTTCACCTACGCGGCCGCCGCCGAGCCAGCGCTCGCGATCTACCTTGCCGACCTCGCCGCCATCCCCCGCCTCAACGGCCCGGCCGCGGCACCGGTGAAGTACATGACCACCGACGCGGTCACGGCGCTGCTCGCCGCCCCGGACCCCGGCACCCGGCTCGGGCTACGCGACCAGTTCTTCATGATCCTCATGTATGACCTCGCCGCCCGCGACGCCGAGATGCTCACCCTGACCCTGGCCAACCTCGACGCCAGGCGGCTCACAGCGGACCTGCTCGGAAAAGGCTCCAAGCCCAGGCGCCTGCCCATCACCAGCGAGACGGCCCGGCACCTCGGCCGCTACGCCGCCGTTTTCCACCCCAGCCCGGAACCTGCGGCACCGCTGTTCTACACCGTGCGCAATCATCGTCCGGCACCGATGTCCGACGACAACGTGGCCAGGTTCATCCGCCAGCACGCCGCAACCGCCAAGGTCAGGTGCCCCGACGTCCCGGACCGGGTCCACCCGCACATGCTCCGGCACTCACGGGCCATGCACCTCTACCAGGCCGGCATGCCACTGGCCCTGCTCACCGAGTGGCTCGGGCATGCCGACCCTGAAACCACACTCATCTACGCGCATGCCGACACTGAGATGAAGCGTAATGCGCTTGAGAAAGCAAACAGCGCGACAAGCCAGAGCCCTCTTCCGGCCCCGTTGTGGCACGACCGCGACGACATCATCCAGCGCTTGTGCGGGCTCAAGGAGTGACATCGGATTATCCCGACAGGTGACAGTCACGGGAGCGCGTCATGCCAGGTCACAGGCCTGTCACACGGGCAAGGAAACGGGTCTCGGAATAACCCGGGAATCGGAGTAATACCAGTTATCCCGATATCGGGATAACTGGTACATCACGGCCAGCCCCGGGCTGCTCGCGGCGGTTACCGAGCAGATGGCCACCGCCCGCGACAGCATCTCACCGGAGCCGTAATGACCAGCCTCGCCCCCGTTCTCCAGCGTTTCTTCTCCGCCAAGCTGATCGGGCAGGAGCACGCCAGCTCCCACACCATCCGGTCCTGCCGCGACGCGCTGCGCCTGCTGCTCATCCACGCCCAGCAGGTCACCGGGACTCCGCCGTGGCAGATGGACATCGGCCAGCTCACCCCCGAGCTGATCACCAGCTTCCTGCGCCGCCTGGAGACAGAACGGCGCAACGCCGCCAGGACCCGCAACTCCCGGCTCGCCGCGATCCACGCGCTGTTACGTTACGCGGCGCTGTACGCGCCTGACAACGCGGCCACGGTCCAGCAGGTCCTGGCCATCAAGGGAACCCGCACGACCCGGAACGAGCTGTGCTGGCTGACCGGCACCGAAGCCACCGCCCTGGTGACCGCCTGCGACACCGGCACCTGGATCGGCCGCCGTGACCACGCCCTGCTGCTGGTCGCCTTGTGCACCGGCCTGCGCGTGTCCGAACTCACCCACCTCACCCGCAGCGACATCGAACTGGGCACCGGCCCTCACATCCGATGCCTGGGAAAGGGCCGCAAGGAACGCTGCGTCCCGCTCGACAAGCCCGCCGTCGCGGTACTCCGCCAGTGGCTCGCCGAACGCGGCGGCGGCGCAGCCGACGTCGTGTTCTGCACCAGCCGCGGCCATCTGCTGTCGCGCGACGCGATCCAGTCCCGGCTCGACAAATACCACCCGATCGCGACGCGGCAATGCCCCTCCCTTGCCAGCAAGCACCTGACCCCGCACACCTTGCGTCATTCAACGGCGATGCGCCTCAAGCACGCCGGCGTCGACATCACCGTCATCGCCGCCTGGCTCGGCCACGACTCGATCGCCTCCACCCAGATCTGCATGCATGCGGACCTGGAGGAAAAAGAGCGCGCCCTCGCCCGCCTGACCTCGCCTGGCACACTACCCAGCCGGTACCAGCCCGACGATCAGCTCCTCGCCTTCCTCCGCAGCCTTTGATATCCCCGGTAACGGACTGCGCTCACCCAGCCCACCTGCCGCAACGAGCGTCTGTCCGAGATAACAGCGCATCCGTGATAAGCCGCCTTATCCAGATATCTGGATAAGCGGGCGGTGGACAGGTAGCTGCGGATGGCGCAGAACTGGCGGGCGCCGGCGATGGTGCGCAGGCATCCGGATACTTTCTGCCTGAGCTTGACCATTCGGATGTCGCGTTCGGAGCCGTTGTTGTCAGGTGGTATCCGGAAGTCCAGCGTGAATCTGAGATAGTCGTCCTGGCGGTCGAGCAGCCTGCGGGCCAGGGCGTTGTGTTTCTTCATGAGCTTGCCGGAGCGGGCGGCGGTCTGGCGCAGGCCGGTGAGGGCTGCTGAGCGGTAGCGGGTGACTTGCCTGGCCAGGGCGGCGGCATCGACGGCGGGCTGGTGCAGGCCGGCGGCGTCGGTGACCAGCCGCTGCATGGCGGTGATCGCGTCGGCGGCCTGTGCGGCCCGGCACCATTCGCCGTCGGGCGCGCAGTCCGCGACGGCCTGGAGTTCGCGCCGGGCGTGCGCGCAGCAAAGCTGGTGCCCGCCGGCCGGGTAGGAGTCATACGGCGCCCAGGCGTCATGGACGGCGGTGCCGGCGAACGCCGGCAGGACGCCCATCGCGTCGATGGCCTTAGATCCGCGCTTGTCATGGACCATCAGCAGGGTGTACTTGCCGGTGCGGGCGCAGTGCACCCAGTGCAGGCGGCCGTCCACGCGGAACCCGGTCTCATCGAATCCCGCGACGTCGCTGGCGGCGATGTTCGCGCGGGCGCGCTCGAGGAAGCCGTCCAGTTTCGCGGCGGCCCGGGCGGTGATCCCCGCGACGGTCCCCTGCGACACCGGGATCCCGAACAGCTCGGCCAGGGCCTGCGCGGTCCGCTTCTCCGGCAGGAACTGCCCCGTATACAGGTAGATGATGATGGCGGCGATCCTCGGCCCGTACTGGACCGGGGCCTCCGCGCCGGCCGGAGCCGCGCCCTTCTCACGCTGCCCGCAGCGGCATTCCCGCTCGATCAGCTGATGCCCGGTCACCTTGACCTTGACCGGCGGCAGGCCAGATACCTGCCGCCGCTCGATCCCGGTGACCGGCCTGCCGCCAGCCCGGTCCCGCACCGGCCGCACCGCCCCGGCTCATGCCGGACCTCCCGGTCCGGGTTCGCCACCTGAGCCAGCGCCGGGCCCTCATGACCAGCCTGCCCGCCAGGCCTGCGGCCCGTTCTTCTTCCGCAGCGACTTCGGCGCCCGCTTACCCAGCCCCTCAGCCGAAGGCGGCTCCGACGAATTCCGCGGCGTCTGCCTCAGCCGCGCCTCAAGCTCAGCGATCCGCTCCCCGGCCCGCGCCAGCTCCGCCAGCGCAACCGCCAGCTCACCCCGCAACGAGACCACGAGCGCGGCCAGCACCTCATACGGCGGCAGCTCATGATCATCTGGCATCCCCGGACACTACGGCCAAGATCCATTAACGCCCGCAATCACCCGCACCGGCGTGTCGGCCCTCACCGCCCAAACCGCACGCCCCTTAACGCCAATACCTGACCAGTTACGTGGAAGTTATAGGAGTTACGGCCAGCATCATCGTAGCAGGCGGCGCGATCGTCATAGGAATTAGCTGGCTCGTGGGGTGGATCTTTAATCGTGGTCGCAGGACGGAGCGAGAACATGCAGAGCGGGAGAGGCTAGCAGCGGATCTCAAGGAACTGCGGGTACGCATTCGGGATCAGTAGGCGCATAGTTGCCTGCGGACTCGGTTCGTGATCGAGCCTGCCGGCGGCGCTGCGATAGCCGGCGGTGGCGTATCGAGCCGATGATGCGGCACGAGAATCTCGTGGAGTAAGCGGAGGCCGGGCGCGCACAATGGGCGGAGGAGAGGAGTTCTGTGGCATGTCTGTGAAACGCGCGCGAACGCCGTCGCTGTCGATCGAGGCGCTGAACTTGTTCGCGCAGCTTCCTGATGCTGAGCAGAGTCTGCTTCGCGAGGGGACCGCTAGCGCGTTCGGCGAGAGGATTGCCGCAGGTCTGGCCGAGTCATTCGCTGATGAGCGGCGGTTGCACGGGCACTGGACCCAGGACTTGTTCCGTGCGGTGCTCATCAGCCTCGACGCTGCCACGCTGATCAGTGATGAAGACGCGGGAGAGTTGTACCACGACGAAGGCAGGCCGCTCCGCCTGCCGGACTTCAGGGTCGTGACGAAGGGCGGCGAGCACCTGCTGGTCGAGGTGAAGAACATCGGGCCGGGCGGGATATCCAAGACTCAGCGGATACGCGCCGATGACTTCGCTGCACTGCGGGATTACGCACGGCTGACCGGGGCGCGCCTGATGTTCGCGCACTACTGGTCCGCCGTCAACTGGTGGACGATGGTCGACGCTAGCCGCCTCTCTCCGAACGGCAAGTATTTCGAGCTGACCGCCAACGGGGCATTTTGTGCGGACGAGTTCGGCTTGCTCGGCGATCGCTGGTCGATGACCTCTTCGGTCATCACGGTGCTCATGCTCGTCGCCGGCATCAAGGACGGACCAGCGATCGAGCCGGAGCTGGCCGCGGCCTTGTCATTCCTGCCTTTTGTTCCGGAGACGATCCTTTTCGCCTGCGACGGCGTGCCGGTGACCAGCCGCAGGGAGCACGAGCTTGTCAGCGCAGTAGCGCTATACGGAGGCGCTGCGATCTCGGACGCGGGGCTCATCGCGGACGATACGGGGCTGCCGGTCGGACTGATGATGACCGTGCGGGCGCCGGGCGGCGCAGAGCAGCCCGGCCTCGGGTCGCGGTTGAGCTCGATCTATACCGCCAGGTACATCGTCGCGACTAAGGATCCGATCGGCGGATCCGTCAGGCATATGCGGTACCGGCCCGATCCCACGCTGACCCGGCTGGCAGAGGCCGCCCGCGCATACGACCCAAGCGTGTAATGCCGGTACAGGTAGCCAAGCAGATACCGACCGAGCCGCCTACAGCCGGGTGATCCTTTGAACGCCCGATCGACCACCCTGCGACGTCAGCGCACAAACTGGCAGCCAGGTGCCAGGTCACGCTGGAGGCCAGTGGCGGCATCAGTTGGGGATCAGCGCGGCTCTCGCTCACAAGGCATGTCGGCGATGTCCTGAGTGCGCGACCAGGACATCGAGCTCGGCTGTACATATGGCGTGCGTGATCGCCCAGCCGACGGACCACGTGCCGCTCAGCACGATGTCCCGCATCGAACGCTCGGTTATTCGTCGCTGGAGACAGGTCGTTCCCGGTAAGGCCAGGAGCGTATCAGCAGCCGCTCGACGCTATGTCGTCCGTTCGTCCACATCGAACACGTCGAGTGCCTCCAGGCATGCCAGTGCGGACTCTGGGTCGGGATGGTCGGCCAGCTTGATCGCGTCGAGTAGGTCCGACACGCTCGCCCCGGACCCGGCATAGGCGATGATCGTGTCGAGCGCGGCGGCGAGGCTGCCGTCCTGGTTCAGCCCGACCGTCTCGACAAACTCGGCCGCACCGTCGTCGGTGTCGAGTTCCTGGGCCAGCTCGGCGAGTGCCGCGTCCTCCGACCCGTGCTTGGCGGCCAGCACGACCGCCCACTCGGTTAGGTAGGGCCAGCCACCGGTCACCTCGAGCAGCCGCGCCTGCCGCTCCGGCGTGGTGAAGTGTTCCGTATCAAGCGACCACACGTGCATCGCGCGCCGGTCGAGCCGCCGCAACGCGACAATGCCCAGGCCCGGCTGCTCGCCGCCGCGAACGTCTCCTGCCAGAATCGGAGCTGGTCCGGTCCGGTGACGAGCACGACGGACCGGGTCACGCCTGGAGTCGTAGGCCGCTGCTGCAGCGCAGCTGTCAGCGATGCGCATGCAGCCGTCGTCCTTCGTGCACAGCGCGAACCAGGTCGGACAGTACTACTCGCCGCTCGCCGGGCCGCCCGCCGACAAGCGCATCCTCGAACTGTCTGCGGCCGCGCGTTCGATCAGGGTGTAGCGTCCGGCCAGATCCTCACACACCGCGCGCAGCGTCTCGCCGACCTGCTCGATGCGCGTTGCTGACGAGCCGAGCACGAGACGGACCTGGTTGGCGTGGTCGCCGAGCAGGTCGTCGATCTGGGCGGCGGTCAGTGGCGCCCGGGTGCCGTCCGGCAGCGCCCTGCGGGTGGCGAGCGCGATGAACTCGCTTGGCACTGTCTCGGACGCCGCGTGCATCAATTCGGTGACCACGTCGAGTTGGCTGCCGATCATGCGCAGCACGTTCGGCGAGCGAAGGTGCCAGCCGCGCTGGTCGATGTTCGGCGCGAGTACCCCGAGCCCCGCCATCTCGTGCAGGTACGCTCGGAAACCTTCGATGTCCAGCCCGGCGAACCCTTTCGGCCAGTACGACATGCACTCGTTGCGCAGCTCGACCTCGGTCAGCCGGTGGTCCATGCCGTGCTCGTGAGCGTGGTGGGCGAGCACGTTCGCGATCACGTTGTAGCGCGGATCCAGGTTGAGCGTGTCGCGGAATGTCGAAGTGATGTCCGCCTTGAGTTCTGGATCGGCCTCGACCGCCATCACGTCCTGGGCGGTGACCAGGAACGGCGGCTCACCTCGGCGCAGCCCCGGCGGCCGCGTCCTGTGCGCCTGCATGTGCTCGACGAGCCGATGGCCGAACATCTGCAGCAGGAACGGCTGGTAGGAACAGTATCCGAGGATCCGGTTGACCAGATCCTGGTCGGCGAATCGGTAGCCGAGTGCCTCCATCGGGCGCGCGATCAGGTTGTAGGCGAACTGCGGTCGCAGCGGCCCGATGACCGTGGGCGCTGTGCGAGGTGCTTGAAGGTGTTGTTCGACACCTTCGCGAACCGCTGCACCGAATGAAGGCCTGCGAATACCACCTTGGTCCGGCCCTCGAACCCGGGCATCTGGCCGAGATCCTTGAGCCGGTTTGTCTCCGGGAACTGAGTCGAGTCAGCCTCGAAGAACCCGTCGGACTCGTCAAGCAGGATCAGCAGCCGACGGCGGCTATCGCCGTCGAGCCAGGCGCGCACACCGGCCCGCACGATCTCGTGGTTTGACTTGCCGCGCCGTTCGGCTTTGCTCAGCGTGATGACCGTGCCGTCCAGGTCGCGTAGCAGCAGGTCCCACACCGCGTCAGCCGGCTGACGGCCCGGGCCGATGTCGGCGGTGGTCAGCTCGATGTGGATGGCGACTCGTTCTGGCTCCCGCTCGAACGCCGCCTTCGCATCGCGTAGCAGCGCTGACTTGCCTAGGCCGCGGCCACCGAAGATGACCTGGGTGTCGTTCGGGTCAAGAACGGCCTTGCGCTCCTTGTCGCGGCCGTAGAACATCTCCGGCGCGACCAGTGACCTCTTATATCGGACGTATGGCTGTACCGCAGAGAATGGCAGCAGGATCGACATGGCTGCGTCAAGCTGCCGTTCGCCGTGCGCGGCCAGGTAGGCTAGCGCGGCATCGTCGAGGACGATGACGGGCGCGCCGGTGGCCGGAGCTCGGACAGCAAGCCGACGGCGCGCCCCGGCTGACATCGTTCCGAAATATGCGACCAGGATTGCGTCGGCGGAGGTGTCTTGGTCGACCCAGCTCATCAGCAGGTCCTCGGCCGGCTGCCCCCAGCACAGCAGCACCCGCAGCCGTCCCCCAAGGCCCGACCCGAACTGCGGGACCATCGGATTGCCGTTCCAGGACACGTTCGTCACCTCGACGAACCGCCGCTCGCGGCCCTTCTGCACGTTGTCGAGCCGGTTTGCCTTCGCCTGCACGTGAGAACTCGAACCCGGCCACGCGCAGCGCGGGCAGCAGCTGCGAACGTTCGCTGATCCTGCTGCGCGCTTCGACGGGGGTAAGGCTGAGCAGGCGCCAGGCGTTCAGCGCGTCGGCGACCGCCGCCCGGGCGTGCTCGGAGAGCCCTCCGAAGTCGAGTACGTCGCAGTCCGCGACTACAACGCCGCCGGCCCGGGCCGCCTCGACGACGCCGGCGGTGATGCCGCCGGGCAGCGCATCGGGGACCCCCGGGAAGAACCGGGTGAGGTCTTCGCGGATGGTGACGTGCGGGACCGGTTCACCGACCTCGCAGTAGTAGATGAGCTCCTCGGCGGTGGACAGCTCGCCGGCGTCGATGAGCCGTTGGATGTGCGGTGCGTCGACCGGCGCCCGTCTGGCCGGTTGCTTCACCAGCT
>CAVVQP010000008.1:0-221688 GCA_963750405.1 uncultured Actinomycetota bacterium | reverse complement strand
AAGCCCGGGTCGGCCCAGGCTGCACGGAAGGCCGTCTCAAGCTGCTCGCACGCAGGCATCAGCGCCTCAGGAACGAAACGCCCGCCGAATGACCCGAACCGGCCGAGTGGCCCCGGATCGCCCATCGCCCACGGCCGGCTCGCCACCGCAACGTCTGGTGCCGCGCTGGCGGGCGCGACCTCCGGTACCGCGGCGACCGCGGCGTACCGCAATCTTTCAGCCATCTCGCGTCCTCTCTCCTAGACTTCTAGAAGACTAGCACGCGCTCGCCCGCTCTACCCGGGGCCGATGACAGCTCAGGCCATCGAGACTTCCAGGTCAGCGGCGACTCCGCCGAGCATCGTGAAGTCGGTACGGGATTGCTGCAGCATGCTGCCTGGCACGAATTCGGAAACCGGGCCATGCGCCACCAGTCGCGCGATGAACCGCTGCCAGGAGTACCCGCCGCCGAGGTCCCCGTCGAGCCAGAAGCTGCGGTGCCGTGCCCCGAGGATGTCGCGCGGCCCGATCGTGTTAGCCTTCGGCGGCACCCAGGACCAGTCGCCTCCGAACGAGTGGAGCGCGTTCTGCATGACCGTCATGGGGTGCAGTTCCACCAGGCGAGCGCCGGCGGCGCGGTAGGCGTCCAGGTCGCCGGCGAATTCAAATCCGAGATGCGGTTCCCAGAACGCGATGTGGCCGGCCCAGCCAATGCCGCCATAGCAGACATCGGCGCCCCCGGCGTCCTCGATCTGAGCGCTATAGGTAGCGATTTCTCCGCTGGTGGGGAAATGAATCTGGCGCGTCCGGTGGACGCAGCTCGGAGTCGATGCGGCCGAGGAAGTTCTCCCACATGGCCCGCTGGAACGATCCGACCCAGGAGACGGGCGCGGTCTTGCCATCCTCGTCGGCGTACTCGTCCATGTTGAAGGTGTGCACATGCTCAAGCGAGATCCGGCGCTCGTTGATCGTCCGGGCAGCGATCGCGTACTGCGGCACCGGGCCGACCGGCAGGATCGCGACAAGCTGCTCGTCCGCGTCCCGCGCGGCGACGATACGCCTGATGAGATCATCGGCGAACGCCTGGTAGAACGCATCGTGATCATCGATCACGCCGATACTGAAGTCCGGGTTGGGATGCGTGGTGATGTCCTCGCGGCGGATCATCCGGACTCGTTCGCACGATTCCCGGTCGCGGAAGGTGCAGATGCTCGCGAGCTTGTAGCTGAACTCGGTGGTGCTGCTTGCCGTAACCATGTACGCCGGTGACCTCTCACGGTAGTAGACGGGTGGTTCTGGCTCGCAGCCAGGTGAGGCACGCGGTGAACCCCTCGGCGTGGGACACGCCGGACTGGTATCCGCGGTACTGGCCGCAGACCCGGGTCTGCTCGACGATGTCGACCCCGTCGTGGTCGCGCAGCCAGTCCAGCTGGCTGGCGTGGCAGCTCAGCGCGGCGAGCTTCGTATCAAGGTCGGCGGAGATGTCGACATACTCGGTCGGGGTGAATCCCACCCCGGCGAGGGTGTCGATGTAGTACACCGCTGGCACGAGGTCGTGCGCCGGGTGCCCGGTCTTCTTGAGCGGAAGCGTGGCGATGTGGCTGGCGTCCAGCAGCAGCTTGCTCACTTCGTTGTGGTCGGCCATGTAGTCGTGCGGCCAGTGGGTCAGGATCACCTGCGGCCGGGCCGTCCGGATCAGGTCGACGACAAGGTCCCGCTGAACCGGGTCGGCCGCGTTGACCTCGCCGTCGGAGATCCCGAGGGTGCAGTGCTCGGCGCCGACCACGGCCGCCGCCGCTTTCGCCTCGGCCAGGCGAATCCGGGCGATCTCCTGCGAGGTATGCACGAAACTGCCCCGGTCGCCGAGTGCCACGTGGCACATCGTGACCTGATGCCCCTCGCGGACGTAGCGCGCGAGCGTACCTCCGCACAGCATTTCCAGATCGTCGGGGTGAGCACCGACCGCGAGCACTCTCATCGGGCTTCTCGCAGGTCCGGCAGGATCAGATCCTGTTCCAAGGTCTGCGTGACGCGGCGGATAGCACCGAGCGCAACCGCTTCCTCGCCGACCGAAGAGGTGAGAAACACCGGCGGAAACGGCACCAGCGCGGCTACCTTCGCCTCCAGCGGACGGCGGAGCAGCCTGGTCGTCGGCCCGGGACATGCCGCCGCTGAGGATGACCGCACGGGGGTTGAGCGCGCAGACCAGGCTCGCGATGCCCTGAGCCAGTATCGTCAGCGCCTCATCCACGATCATCGACGCGGCGCGGTCACCGGCGGCCGCGGCCTCGAACACGACAGCGGCGCTGACCGCGGCCCCGTCGCCGTCGGCGATCGCGAGCATCGCCGCGCCGTCGACGGTCCGGGCAGCCGCGGCGCCCTTCCGAGCTAGCGCGGCACCGCCGGTGACGGACTCGAACGGCCCGTACCCGGCGATGAGCCGCGTGTCCCCGGCACCGCGCCGTGCGGTCCGCGGACTGGCGTCCGCAGACCGCACTTCCGGTGTTTGCCCAGACTGGGGCATCAGGCCGATCTCGCCCGCACCCCCGTCGGCGCCGCGATACGCGTTGCCGTTGAGGAGCAGCGCCGCACCGACCCCGATGCCGAGCTGGATGAAGAGCGCGTCGTCGAGGTCCTGCGCAACGCCGACCCACTGCTCGGCCAGCAACGAAAGGATCACTTCGCGCTCGACGTGCACCCGGCATCCGAACAGCTCCGCCAGCCGGGCGCGCAGGTCCAGGCCCTCCCAGCCGTCAAGCTGAGGCGCGATCGTGACAACGCCTCCGGCGGAGACAACCCCGGGAGTGCCGACGCTGACGGCGAGCAGGTCACCGTCGGCAACCTCATGCTCGGCCATCAGCTCAACCGCGGTCTCACGCACCAGTTTCAGCAATTCGTCCGGGCCGAGCTTGCCCGGACCTAGCTTGCGCAGCCGGGACGTATCTCGCCGGCGCTTGCCGAGGGCCTGGCCGTCCAGATCGGCGAGGACGATCATCAGCTTGTCCGCGCCGATGTCCACGCCGAGCACGCTGCGGCTGTCAGCGCAGAACTCATACAACGTGGGATGGCGGCCGTCCGATCGCGGCAGTTCCGTCGTCAACGGGCGGACGTGCCCCGCAGTCCCACAGATACTTCACGACGTTGGTGACGGTCGGAGCCGACAAACCGGTTATTCTGGTCAAATCCGCCCGGGACACTGGCCCTGATGTACGGATCTCATGCAGTACCCGAGCAGCGTTGATACGCCGCATCAACGCGGGAGAGCCGTTACTGGCGATGGTCTCGCGCACGCTTGACACCTTGCCATAACTAATGATTAGTTACAAGCTGGCCGGAGGTGCCATCCAATGAACATTCGCGAGTTCCGTCCCGACGATACCGACGCGCTGTACGAGATCTGCCTGCGCACCGTGGACGCCGGTAACGACGGCACGCTGCTTTATCCGACCTACCCTGAGCTGCCCGGCCACCTCGCGCTCGGCGCTAACCTCACCCTGGAGCCGGAGTTCGCGTTCGTCCTGACCGGCGATACCGGCGCCCCGGAGGGGTACGTGGTCGGCGCGCTCGATACCCGCGCGTTCTACGGCAAGTCCGAGCAGCTATGGTGGCCGCCCCTGCGCGAGCGCTACCCGGACCCGGCCGACGTGCCCCCCGAGCACCACACCCCGGAGCAGCGACTGCTGCACGCGATCCACGAGCCGGTACTCGCGCCCGCCGAGGTGCTCGACGCCTATCCTTCGCACCTGCACATCAACCTGATGCCGCCAGCCCAGGGTCGCGGATACGGGAAACTGCTGCTGGAGACCCTCTTCGCCGCACTGCAGGACGCTGGCTCAGGCGGAATCTTCCTGGGCGTGCCGCCGGCCAACACCAGAGCGATCGGCTTCTACCACCGGATGGGCTTCCGCGAGATCCCGGATCTGGCACCGCACTGGAGCCTCCGGCTCGGCCTGGCATTCCCGCCGGCGGACGCCGCCGATGCCTGACCGGATCAACGTCGCCGTCGTGGGCGCTGGCCGCCGGGCGGCCCAGTACTTCAGGTACGTGCCCGACGAGCTGCGCCCGCTGGTACGGCTGACCGCCATCGCGGACCCGAACGAGTCGAACCGCGAGGCGTTCCAGCGGCTGTTCGCTGACGGCCACCGAACCCGCCAGTACGGCGACGCCGGCGACCTGCTCGCGAACGAGGACCTCGACGCGGTGATCATCGCCTCACCCAACTAGTACCACGCCCGCCACGTCCAGCTCGCGATCGCCGCAGGCGCTCACGTCCTGCTGGAGAAGCCGGTCGCGACCAGCGTCGCCGAATGCCGGCAAGTGTGGCAGGCGCGCGCGGGCGGCCAGCCGCGAGGCAAGCATCATGGTCGGATTCGTGCTGCGGTACACGCCGTTCTACAGCCGGATCCAGGAGATCGTCGCCTCCGGCGAGCTCGGCACGATCCTCGCGATCGACGCCGACGAGAACCTCGGCACCGAGCTGACCGGCCTGTTTCACAAAAGCTGGCGGCGCCGCGATGACCTGTCCGGCGGCTTCCTGGTGGAGAAGTGCTGCCATGACTTCGACATCCTGAACTGGCTGATCGGCTCGGCCCCGGACCGCGCGTACGCGATCGGCAAGCGCACCCACTTCGTGCCCGGCACCACCGACGGCCGGCAAGCCCGGTTCGACCCAGAGGTCCTGCGCCAGATCGACGTCGCCGACTTCGGCGACCAGGAGATCAACGCCGCCTTCGCCGGCGCCGCTAGAAGGCTCGCCGTACGACTCCCCGTCCGACTCGCCCGATCACGCGGCCGTCTCCTCGACTTCGCCTCCGGCGCGCTGTGCACCTTCGTGGCCTGCATGGGCCAGCCCCGTACGACTCGGCGAATCCGGATCTTCGGCACCAACGGAGAGCTGGAGGGCAACATCGATGACTCGCGCATCGTGGTCCACAAGCCGCACGCCCGCGACAACGGCTGGGACGTCAAGGACATCCCGATCGCGGCCGAGACGCACAATCACCACGGCGGCGATAGCGTGCTCGCGCGACGCGTTCTGGCGAACCGCCGCGAACCAGGCCGTCCCGTCCCGGGCCGGACTCCGCGAAGGGATCGACGCGGCACTGGTCGCGCTCGCCGCCCAGCAATCTGCCGCAACAGGCCAGTCCGTCGACATCACCGAGATGCGGAACCAGGTATTCGACTGACCCAGGCGGGCACGATCACCCTCATCAGGGAGCGAAGACAAGACATACGGGACTCGGCACTCTGGTAGCGGAAACCTGCCGCAACGCCGGCCGCTCCTCGTCGATAGCGAACGACACAATGGAATCGCTATCCTGATTCGCGACGAGCAAGTACTTTCCGTCTGGGGTCTGGCAGAAATCACGGGGCTCGCGGCCCTGCGTCGGCTCCACGTGCTCCAGGGACAAGATTCCCGCCGCCTCGTCCAGCCTGAACATCGCGATGCTGTCGTAGCCGCGATTGGAGGCGAATACGTAGCGGCCTGAGGCCGAGACGCGCACGGCCGCGGCCTCGCTGTGAACGGCCGCCGCTTCCGGCAGCGTCGACCTGGTGTCGGTCTCGACGAAACCCGTCCCGTCCCGCCGCAGTGCGACGAGGGTGCTGTTGATCTCATTGAGCAGGAAAAGGAACTGCCCATTAGGGTGGAAAGCAAGATGTCGCGGGCCCGCGCCTGGCGTGACGACGATGCGGTCCTCCACCCGCTCGACGAGCGCGCCCGTCTCGCTGACCTCGTAGCTCATGACGGAGTCCAGGCCCAGATCAGGCACCAGCACCCGGCCGGTCGCGGGATCGGCGCAGATCATGTGGGCGTGCGGGCCTGCTTGCCTGGCCGGATCGACGCTTGACCCGGCATGCTGACAGTGGCCGGCCAGAGCGCCTAGCCCGCCCCGCTCGTCGACGGAGAAGCTCGCGACCGAGCCTGATTCATAGTTGGCCACGAGCACGCGCCGCTCGTCGCCGTAGAGCGCGACGTGAGCTGGCGCCAGCCCGGCCGAAGGCTTGCTGTTGATCTTGCTGAGCGCGCCGGTACTCACCTCGCGCGCGTACGCCGTGACCCCGCCCGCGGCCGCACCACCGAAATCGGCGGTTTCGCTGATCGCGTAGACGTTGCGCCCGGACGCCGTGACCGTTAGCCAGGACGGGTTCCGCGCCTTCGCTAGCAGCGTCGGAGCGCCGGTAGTGCCGTCGTGGTAGGCGCAGCCCAGGATGCCCGGCGCCGTTCCGTTCACGTGCGGCAGCCGCTCGGTGTAGGTACCGACGAGCAGTTGATGGGCCTTCACGGGGCGGTCACGTGGCAGGCGGCTTCATGGCCAGCCGACGATGGCCGGAGCCGCGGCGTTATCTCCGAGCACGCCTGCACCGCGAGCGGGCAGCGCCAGCGGAACCGGCAGCCCTCACCCGGGTCGATGACCCGAGGGGGCTCACCGACGTCCGCTGACGAGATCGAGATCGGCGCTCGCGGATCGGGAACGGCCGAGAGCAGGAGCTGGGTGTAGGGGTGCACCGGGCTGTGCAGCACCTCATCAGTCGGCCCGGTCTCCACCACCTGCCCGGCGTACATCACGACGACCCGGTCGGAGACGTAACGAGCGCTCGCGATGTCGTGGGTGATAAAGAGCACCGACACGCCCTGGTCGTCGCGAAGGCGAGCCATCAGGTTGAGCAGCCCGACCCGGATCGACACGTCCAGCATGGACACCGGCTCGTCAGCCAGGACGAGCCTCGGATGGTAGGAAAGCGCCTGCGCGAAGCTCACCCGCTGACGCTGCCCGCCGCTCATCTCGTGCGGATATTTCGCCAGTGACTGCCTGGCCGGCACGAGACCCACGGTTTCAAGCACCCGCTCGGCCTCGGCCTCTCGCTCACCCGGGTGAGCGCGGGCTGATGCAGCTTGAGGCCGCGCATCATCGCGTAGCTGATGGTGTGCGACGGGTTCAGCGAGCTGTAGGGATCCTGGAACACCATCGGGACCTGGCCGCGATAGGAGAGCACCTCCTTGCGCGCCTTCAAGTCAGTGACCGGCGAACCGCGAAACGCGGATGGTGCCGCTCGTAGGCTTGTACAACATCGCCAGCAGCCGGGCGAGGGTGCTCTTGCCGCTCCCGCTCTCGCCGACCAGGGCGACGATCTCGCGCTCATCGATCCGCAGGTCGACGGAGTCGACCGCGTGGAGCACCCGGCCACGCACCCCGCCGATCCTGAAGTGACGGGTGAGGCCAGTGGTCTCAAGCAGCGCTGCTGCTCGGCTGGCTCAGTCATCGCTGCCTCCTGACGGACCGTAGCGGAAGCACCGGACCCTGCGGTCAGCGATCTCGTAGAACTCCGGCGGAGGGCCGGCGCAGATCGCCATGGCCTTGGGGCACCTCGCGTAGAACCTGCAGGTTTCTGGAGGGTTGGCCAGATCAGGCGGTGCCCCCGGGATCCCGTCGAGATAGACCTTCGGGCCGTAGACCGAGGGGAACGCGTCGAGAAGCCCGACCGTGTACGGGTGCATCGGGCCGGCGAAGACCGACGAGGTGGCACCGAGCTCGGCGAACTGGCCGGCGTACATCACGGCGAGCCGGTCAGAGAAATGGCTCACGAGCGACATGTCATGGGTGACAAATATGACCGCGAACCCGAGCTCGCGCTGGAGTTCCTTGATCTTGACCATCAGGGCGCGCTGCGCCACGACATCAAGCGCCGACGTCGGCTCGTCCATCACGATGAGCTCGGGGGAAAAGAGCAGCGCCATCGCGATCATCGCGCGCTGCCGCATCCCGCCCGAGAGCTGATGGGGAAAGCTGGCCAGGTGCACCGGATCGATTCCGACCAGCGCGAACACCTCTCGCGACCTGTCCCCGATAGCTTCCTTGGAGATCTTCTGGTGGGCCCGCAGCGCGTCTTCGTACTGAGCGCCTATGGTCTTCACCGGATTGAGCGCGTTCATGGCGCTCTGCATGACGATCGAGTAGTCCCGCCAGCGGATCGCCCGCAGTACCTTCTCCGACATCTGCACCATGTTGGCACCCTTGAAGATGACCTCGCCGCCCGTGATCACCGCCGGCGCCCGCAGCAGCTGAGCGATGGCGAACAGCAGCGTCGACTTGCCGCATCCGGACTCGCCGACGATTCCGAGGAATTCGCCGGGCATCAGCTCGAGGCTCACCTGATCCACGGCCCTGGCTGGCCCGCCGCGCGACAGGTATTCGACGCTGATCTCGCGCACGTCAAGTATCGGGTCAGCCACGTGCCCTCCGGACCGGGCGAAGCGATGGATTGCCGATCTCGTCGAACGCGTAGTTCAGCAGCGAGAAGGCGCCCCCGAGCAGAGCTATGGCGACCCCCGGCATGATGGCCCACAGTGGTGATCCGGCCTGCAGCGCCTCGTTGTTCTCGGCCCAGAAGAGCATCGTCCCCCAGCTCATGCCATCCGGGTTGCCGAGGCCGATGAACTGAAGCCCGGCGGCGGCGAGTACCGCGTAGAGCGCCGCGCCCAGGAAGTTGGCGACGACGAGCGAGGTCATCGTCGGGAGGATCTCGAAGACGATGATCCGCCACTGACGTTCGCCGCGAACCCGCGCCGCGGCTAGAAAGTCGCGATGGCGGAGCGAGAGAGCCTGCGAGCGGAGCTGCCGGGCGCCGTAGGACCAGCCGGTGACGACAAGTACCGCGATCAGGATCGAGTTGCCGCCGTTCTTGGAGTACGCGGCGATGACGACGACCAGGGGAAAGGCCGGGATCACGAGGAACACGTCGGTGAACAACGACAATGCGCCATCGGTGAGCCCGCCCCGGTACGCGGCCGTGACCCCGATGAGCACGGAAAGCACCGTCGCGATGCCGCCCACCACGATGGCGAGGAAGAGCGACTCCCTGGTGCCGAAGACCCACTGGGAGAAAATGTCCTGCCCGTAGGCTGTCGTGCCGAATAGGTGCGAAGCCGATGGCGCCGCCGAGCGCCGGTAGATCTCGGCGTTCGGATTATCACGGGCGAGCAGCCAGGGAAAGAGCGCCATGAACGCGAAGATCAGCAGCACCGTCAGCCCGGCCAGCGCCTTCTTGTTGCCGGCAACCGCCCGCGCCAGATTGCCCGAGGTGCCAGCCAGCAGCCGGTCGAGGCTCGCGCGCGGGCTCATGTCTGTGACCTGGTACGAGGATCGAGGGCCAGCGTCACGAAGTCGACGGCCAGGATCGCGAGGAGCACCGCGACCGTGATGAGCAGGAAGAGAGTCTGCATCAGCGCGAAGTCCTCGTTCTGTACTCCTTCCAGGAGCATGGTGCCAAGTCCCGGATAGGAAAATACGTACTCCACCAGGATCGCGCCGCTCACCACGAAGCCGAGTGACATCGCGAACCCGGTGAGATTGGGCAGGATCGCGTTGCGACCGGCGTAGTCGAGCATGACCCGCAAGGGTGACAGCCCTTTGCCTTGCGCCATCCGGACATAGTCCTCGGCCAGCGTCGTGATCATGTTGTTTCGCATAGTGAGGATCCATCCCCCGATCGAGGTCACGAGGATGGTGAGGGCAGGCAGGATGGCATGTACCAGGACATCTGAGATGTACGACCACGTCCACCCGATCGTGTCGGTGTTGGCGTAACCGAAGCCTGACGGGAGCCAGTGCCAGGTGATCGAGAACAGCAGAAGGCTGAGCAACGCCACGAAGAAGTAGGGGAAGGCGGAGGTGATCACGAAGATCGGCGGCAGGAGGCTGTCGAGCTTGCCGCCCCTGCGCCAGCCGCTGATCATCCCGATCAGCGTGCCGAGCACGAAGGCGAGCACGGTCGTGACCCCGACCAGGCCGAGCGTCCACAGGATCGCGGACCGCACGACCTGGACCACCGGCTCGGGAAAGAACGTGAGCGAGATGCCCAGGTGCCCCGTGAAGGTGTTGCCCAGGTAGCTGAAATACTGCGAGATCTCGCTCTGCTTGGTATTGACGCCGAACGCTATCTCCAGTGCCTGGAGCACGCTGCCGTTCACCCTGCCGCGGAACCTCGCCATCATGGCGATGGCGGGGTTCCCTGGCATGAGGCGCGGCAGCACGAAGTTAATCGTCAGGCACGCCCAGAGCGTGACTACGAAGAAGCCGAGGCGGCGCAGAACGTACTTCATGAAGGACCTCCTGCGCCGCCGGGCGCTACGGTATTTCGGTTACTCACAATCCCTGGCCGGCGTCATTTCGGTGTCAGGTGGAGAAGCACGACCTCGTCGTCCGGCGTGTTGTACGGAGCCGGCTGTGCATACGGGTCGGCTGGCGTGGGCCAGCCCGAGAACTGGCTCGTGTTGTGCTCGTACCAGTCGACGAAGGCGGTGATCGGGATAATCGGCACATTAGCGAGCATAATCTGCTGCAGCTGATCGACTATCTGCTGCTGCGTTGACGAGCTGGTGGTCGTGGCGTACTCGCTGATGAGCTTGTCCGTGGCCGGGTCCTGCCAGCGCTCCCAGTCCGAGGCGGCGGTCTGGCCGATCGGAGCCGAGTTGTTGCTGTAGAGCGCCTGCCTGAGCTCGTAGTACGGACCGGGCCGCCAGATTCGAAGTTGTAGGCGATCTGGTAATTGCCCTTGTAGAGGTCGTTGAGGAAGTCGCTGGTCGCGAGGTTATCGACGGTGATCTTGATGCCGACCGTGGCCAGCTCATGCTGGATGATCTGAAGGTCGGCCACCCAGTCGGTGTTACCGCCCTCATTGATGATCGTGAACGCGAGCGGCTTGCCGGCCTTGGCGAAGATGCCGTCGGCACCCTTGCGATAGCCGTCCTTTTCCAGGATCGAGGACACCTTGCCCGGGTCGTAGCCGTAGTCATACTTCGCGAGCGCCGAGCTATCGAGCCAGGACGCGAACGTCGGAGTCACGATGCCAGCCTGGTTGGACGCTGGCTGATAGCCGTACTCTCCGATCTTGGCGACCTTGGCCCGGTCGATCCCGTAAGCGATCGCCTGCCGCACGGCGACATCGTTCAGCGGTGCCACCGTCTGGTTGAGGAAGAGCGAGAGGTCCGCGATCGGCGGTGCCCAGAACTGGTTCTCCGGGCTCTTGGCAAGGTAGAAGGTCTTGACGTTCGGGACGAACTGCCCGGCCCACTGAGCCTGGCCGGTCGCCAGGTACGTGTTCGCCGCGTCGTTCGAGGTGAACGCCGGGAACTCGACCTTGGCGATCTTCGGCAGCCCTGGCTGCCAGTAGTGCAGGTTCGCCGAGTACGAGATGTTCGCAGGGGTGCAATTGCCGATCTCGTACGGCCCGGAGCCCACAGGCTTGGAGTTAGCGAAGGTCACCGGGTTGCTGATCGCTGACCAGACGTGCTGGGGCACAATGAAGGTCTGGTCGGCGACATAGTAGAAATACGGCACGCCGGCCGTCTTGAACGTCAGCACGACCTGGTTGCCCTTCTGCACGACGCTCGAGAGCACCGACCACAAGGCGTTCAGATCGAGAGCGGGGAACTTCTTCATCAACTGGAACGTGAACTCCACGTCAGCGGCCGTGAGCGGCTTACCGTCACTCCACTTCACGCCGTTGCGGATCGTGAAGGTGAGAACCTTGTTGGCGTCGCTCCAGGCGAAAGACGAGGCTAGCCAGGGTGTCGTCTTACCGCTTTCCAGGGTGTTGACGTAGATGAGCGGCTCATAGACAAAGCCGTTCGCGGTCCCGCTGACCGATGGGTTGAATGGATTGAAGCCGCAGGTCCAAAGGGCGCCCTCCTCGTTATCGATGGTGAGCGAGCCAGAAGGTCCTTTACCGCCATGCGTCGTTTGCGGGGAGCTCGTCGTCGATGAGCAGGCAGCCAGCGCTATAGACAACAAGCCGATCGGAACAGCCAGCCATGTTCGTAGCCTAGGTCGTTTCACGGTAAGTTCCGTTCCTAATAATGAAGCTGAGCTTGTCGGGCTGCGGGATGCCGAAGTGCTCGCCGTTCATCTCGCTGCCGTTGATCGCCAAGACCGGGGGTAGTCTGCTGCTGGCCGAATGGCCGGGATTGACCGTCCGGACTAGTTCCCGCCTGACGGCGGAGCGCGGCCGTAGATCCGCCCACTGCCCCGTAGACGAGGTGCCTGCTCTGCCGTCCGCGAGCTTCGCTGAACCCGCCGGCTCCGCTGGCGGCCCAACTGTGGTGGAAGTGCTCCGCAGTACTTGCTTTTCTTTTAGAAAGTTTCTAGCATATTAGACAGATGCGGTCAAGGAGGACACCACGAAGACTCCAGCTGGATCCCCGAGCCTGCTGCGTCAGTGGAACGCGACTGTCGTTCTCCAGACGATCAGGGACCTGGGGCCGATCTCGCGCACGCACCTGGCCAAGGAGGTCGGCCTCTCCAACAAGACCGTGAACGACGTGACGGAGTTCTTGCTGAATGAAGGCTTCATCAGGGACTACGACCCGGTCGACGAGGATCGGACCAGGCCACGTGGCCCGGTTCCCCGGCTCTTCACTTTCTGCGCCGACATCGGCCATGTCCTGGGCGTCGACGTTGGCGCTGACAAGATCGTCGCGCTGGTAGCTGACATGGCGGGACACGTCGTCGGCTCGGCCCGGCGCCAGACGAGTGGCACGAAACCGGTCGAGATCCTCGCATGAAGTCCGCCTGACCATGGCCAGCGCATTGAGAAAGGCGCACGTCAGCCGGGCCAGCCTCAAGGCGGTCGCGGTCGGCACGCCCGGAGTCATTGACTCGGGCCTGATCAGGCTGGCTCCTCAGCTCGTGCGGCTGGGAGGGCATCAACCTGAGCAACGAGCTTGACCCGTCACTTCCCTGTCCGGTCCTGGTCAAGAACGAAGCGCATCTTTCCGTGCTGGCGGAACGATGGCAGGGATCGGCACGCGGCATCGACGATGCCCTCTACATCCAGCTCGGGGTCGGCGTGGGCGCCGCGCTGCTGATCAAGGGCGAGGCCTACGGGGGAGCCACCGGCGCGGCCGGCGAGATCGGCTACATGCCTATCTTCCCCCAGTCCCGCGTCACCCAGAACGACCCGGGGCCATTTGAGGCCGCGGTCGGCGGGAGCGCGCACGCCCGGCTGGGCGCGGAGGTCGCCGCGACCGAGGAGGGCACTGTCCTGCGGAAGCTGGCGGGCGGAGATCCTGACGCAGTGGATGCGGAAATCGTCTTCGCCGCCGTGCGGCAGGGCGACCCCGCGGCTCAGCCGGATAGTAGAGACCCTCACCGCTACCCTCGCGCGCGGCATCGCCACGGCCGCTGTCCTGCTCGACCCCGCCGCCGTCATCATCGGCGGCGGGCTCTCCCGCGCCGGCGAGCTCCTGCTCGAGCCGCTCAACCGCCACCTCGGCCGCATCCTGCCGTCCCCGCCCAGGCTCGTCCTGCTTCGTCTCTGGGCTCGGACGCCGTGGCCCTCGGGCGCGGTCCGGCTCGCCTGCGAGTTCGCCGAGAAGCAGCTTTTCGAGTTCGCCTCGGCTGACGGAAATGGCGGGGATAAGTAATGCACATCATCAGGTACCGGTCCGGCGCGTCGCGCGACCGCGCGAGTGGGCGTCCTGATCGGCGACCGCGTCCATGAACTCGGGGACATTGACGGGCTCGCCGCGCTGTGGGCGCTGCGACTGGATGACCTCAGGGAGCGACTCTGCTCCGATCGACGGTGACGGCGAGCTCGCGCTCTCCGAGGTCATGTTGCTGCCGCCGATCGACGGCCGGACCGAGGTCTGGGCCTGCGGCGTGACGTACGAGATCTCGCAGCAGGCACGGGTAGAGGAAAGCGAGCAGTCGGCGGACGTCTACCAGCGGGTCTACGACGCGCCGCGCCCTGAGCTGTTTTACAAGTCGGCCGCCTGGCGAGTTGTCGGGGACGGCCAGGCCATCGCCATCCGCAGCGACTCGACCCTTGACGTGCCCGAGCCCGAGGTCGCGCTCGTCGTCAACGCCTTCGGCGAGATCGCCGGCTACACAGTCTGCGACGATGTCTCCTCCCGCTCCATCGAAGGCGAGAACCCGCTCTACCTGCCGCAGGCGAAGGTATTTCTCGGCGGCTGCGCCCTCGGCCCGTCCATCCGGCCCGCCTGGGAGGTCGCTGACCCCTACGCGCTGGCGATCGGGCTCACCATCTCCCGCGGCGGGCAGGCGGTCTGGAGCGGCACGGCGAGCACCTCCCAGCTGCACCGGACCTACGACGAGCTGGTCGAGCTGCCTCCTGCACTCCGATATCCACCCCGACGGCGTGATCTTGTCGACGGGGACCTGTCTCGTGCCGCCCTCGCCATTCAGCCTCGAGCATGGCGATATCGTGCGGATCGACATCAGCGACATCGGCACGCTCACGACACCGGTCGTCAGCGGCCTCGACGCGATCAAGACCGCATTCGCCTAGGTTCCGTCCATGCCGGCAGGGGAGAGGCTCGACTTGATGACCTTCACCAGCGTGAATCCGCACGATCCCGCCGACATCCTCGGCGAGTGGCAGCCAGCCGGGCCGGCGCAGGCGCAGGCCGCCGTCGGCCGGGCCGTCAGCGCGGCCGCGGTCTGGCGGGAGGTCCCCGGGTCCGGCCGCGCGAAGGCACTGTCCGATGCGGCGACCGCTCTCGAGCAGCGGTCGGCGGAGATCACCAGCCTCGTCGTCCGTGAGGTCGGCAAGCCACTGTCCGAGGCCCGCGGCGAGGTCGCGCGGGGCGTAGCGATCCTGCGGTACTACGCGCAGGCCGCGCTGCTGCCCGACGGCGAGACCATCCCGGCTGCCGCGGCCGATCAGCTGCTCGATGACCCGGCACGTCCCTGTCGGCGTCGCGGCACTGCTCGCGCCGTGGAATTTCCCTGTCGCCATCCCCCTGTGGAAGGCGGCGCCGAGCCTGGCCTACGGCAACGCGACCATACTCAAGCCGTCCAGCGCGGCGGCTGCGACGGCCCTGGCCCTGGCGGAGATTCTCGGCGCCTGCCTGCCGGCGGATGTGTTCCAGGTCGTCCTCGGCGGCGCGGCAGCGGCCGGCCAGCTCATCGACCATCCCGAGGTCGCGGCTGTCTCCTTTACCGGCTCCTCCGCGGTGGGCAGGCAGATTAGCCGCCGCGCGGCCGACCGCGGCTGCCGGGTGCAGGCCGAGATGGGCGGCCAGAACCCGTCCATCGTCCTGGCCGACGCCGACCTGGACCGCGCCGCCACCGCCATCGCCTACGCGTCGATGGGATACGCCGGGCAGAAGTGCACCGCGACCAGCCGGGTGATCGTGGAGCGCGCGGTCTACCCGCAGTTCCGCGACCGCCTGGCCGCCGCGGTCGAAGCCCTGCAGGTACTCGACCCGGCCGACGAGAAGACGCTGGTGGGCCCGGTCATCGATCAGGCTCGCGGGCCGCGCGCCTGGCGGCGGTGGCTGGCTCTGGCGGCCGGGTGCTGACCGGCGGCAGAGCGCTCGATGCGCCGGGCTATTACCTGGCGCCGACGCTGGTAGAACTGGACCGGCCGGAGGGCCCGCTGGCGACCGAGGAGGTCTTCGCGCCAGTCGCGGCACTGATCCCCGCCGAGTCGGCCGACCGAGGCGATCTCGATCGCCAACGCCGTCCGCTACGGACTGGTCGCCGCCGTATTCACCAGCGATCTCGGCGGAGCGCTGCGGCTGACCCGCCAACTGGACGCGGGGATGATCCGCGTCAACGCGCCGACCTCCGGAGTCGACTTCCAGGCGCCGTTCGGCGGCTCCAAGGAATCCAGCTACGGCCCGCGTGAGCAGGGAATGGCCGCCCGCTCCTTCTACACAGAGTCCCGCACCGTGCTGATCGTTCCCTGATCTGGGGGGACAAACCAGGCAGGCAACGCGAACAGGGCCTTGCGCCTCGGCTGGCCCGTCAACGTCCCATGGGTGCGGCTCTTTCGGGGTGAGGCTGCTCTCGCAGGAGGGTTTTCGTTCTTAAAGGAGGGTTTCCGCATCTAGGAGAGTTGACCGGGGCTATACGACGACAATCCTCCTTCATGCGAAAACGCTCCTACGGGAGCACGAAAACCCTCCCCGCTAAGGACGAGAACCCTCCAGGACCCGGCAACTCTCCTCCCGGAGCACGAAAACCCTCCCGGAAACGGCAGCACCGAGCTTTGGTTGTGTTCAGTGGTGAGGCGCCGTCGCGGCCGGGACCCGGGCGCGGAGCACGGGAGCGATGTTCCGTGATCATGTTCCAGGACGTGATCACGGAACATCGCACCTGTCCTGACCTGGGTGATGTTCCGTGATCACGGTCACTTTCATGATCATGGAACATCACCCGCGTCCGGGCACCAGCCTGTCCCGGCAGGACCGGCGCGGGCCGCCGCGTACTTCCCGCAAAGAAACGGGAACCCTTCATGATCAAGCTCCGAGGGAGCCGGAAACGCCTGGAAACCCGAGGCGGCGGCCTCGCGTCGCCGAAGCCAGCCTCGGCTCACTCAGATGGAGCCGCACCCATGTCCCATTGATGGCGCTCCCGTGCCATCGATGTCCCAAAGATGGGCCTGCCGCTAACCCGGCTAAGCGAAGCAACCCAGCGTCAGCCTCTGAACCCGACCACACTGATCCTCTAAGGGACGTGTTTTTTCACCGGCGCTGGCTGCCAGAGGTACCCGTTAGGCTGGCGGGCGTGCCATACGACGCCGAGCTCGCTGACCGGATCCGGTACCTGATCGGCACCGGGGCGGGCGTGACTGAGAAGAAGATGTTCGGCGGCCTGGCCTTCCTGATCGGCGGCAACATGGCGATCAGCGCCAGTGGTCATGGCGGGGCACTGGTCCGGGTAGACCCGGCGGAGTCCGAAGCCCTGGTCGGCACAACCGTTACCGTGGCGGTCATGGGCGGTCGCGAGATGCGGGGATGGCTGCGCGTCAGCTCCGATGATCTGGAAGCCGACGACCGGCTCGCCGAGTGGGTTGGCCGCGCCGTCCGGTACGCTCGGTCGCTCCCCGCCAAGCGCTAGCACCGGGCGCATACCGCCCGGCCATCTCCTGGTGCTCACATGAACCTCAGAATGGCGGAAGCTCAGATCCGAGTGAATGCCACAGACGTTTTCCGGCAGGCGCTCCAAGACCGCGATGACTCTGCAGGTGAGTTCAGCTTTGTTGCAGCGGCGGGAGCCCGGGGTGAAATCCCCCGGGCTCCCGCCGACCGCAAGCGGCGCCGCCGGCTAGGAGATGCGACCTGCGTAACGGCGCAGGAAACCGTCGCCGCTGTCGGCCGTAACGGTCACGTCGTAGTACCCGTCGGCGTTCACTGGCCAGTGGATGGTCTGCTTGTGACCGGCGAGCCATGGCGACGCTCTGCTGCTGACCTGAGTAGTCGTTGGGCGTGAGGCTGAAGGCGACCGGTCCTTCCCGTCGTTTTCCAGGGTGAGCCTGACCTCGGGCTGCTGGCCGCCATGGAGTTGCACACGGACAGTCGGCACCTTGGCGGCCTTCTGGCCGCCCGGGGCGATGGCACCTGCGAACGAGGCCAGGAAGCCGTCAGGGCCGTGGACCGAGAAGGCGTAGTTGCCGCCGGTCTTGGTGGTGTCCCAGGCGTAGGTCTGGTCGTTGCCGCGGGTCACCGTGAACTGGGTGGCGGTCTGCGGCAGGAAGTTGTCGGGGTAGACGGCGAGCGAGACCCCGACCTTCCCGCTGACCGACAGCGTGGCTGTCACCAGTCCGCTGTTACGGTCGACGAGCACGTCCGCCTGCGGCTCGCTCATGCTCGGCCGGTGCGGCCTGGTTCCCGCTTCCTGCACGGGGAAGGTCTGCTGGCCCTCGGGCGGAGTCGCCACGCTGGGGGAAGGCCTTCTCCGCGTCGGACTGCGTGATCAGCGGCACCGTGTCCGGCAGGTTCGGGATGGAGAAGTCGGGGCTGGAGAAGTCGAAGGCGGCTGTCAGGTCACCAGAGACCGACCGCCGCCAGTCGGTGATGTTGAGGGCGCTGACCCCGGTCCAGGTCTCCAGGAACTGGAGCATCGAGGTGTGGTTGTAGGTGTTCGAGTCCACGAAGCCGCCCCGGGTCCAGGGCGAGGCGATGATCATCGGCACCCGGTTGCCGAAGCCGATCGGCAGCCCGGCGATGAACTCGTCCGTCACGCTCGCGTCCGGCGCCGGGGGCACCATGTGGTCGAAGTAGCCGTCGTGCTCGTCGTAGGTGATGAAGAGCGCGGTGCTGTTCCACAGGTCCTGATTGCCCATCAGGGCCTCGAGCACCGTCCGGACATAGTGCGCGCCGTAGCTCGGGCTCGCCGCCGGGTGCTCGGAGTAGTTGTCGGGCGCCACGATCCACGAGACCTGCGGCAGCGTTCCCGGCTGTGGCGTCGGCGACGAACTGCGACAGCACGTGGTTGACGTGGTTCGGGCCGAGCGGCGTGCCTGCGCTGGGCTGCCAGGGCTGGACGGCACCGCGGATGGCCAGCTCCTGGCCCGCCGCCGTGGTCGCGTTCTCGGAGTCCTCGTATTGCTGGTAGAACCACAGCGGGTTGTCGCCGAAGTCGCCGACCCAGGCGTTGACGCCTCCGCCGTCCCCGACCTCATGGTTGGTGTAGACCTGCCAGCTGATGCCCGCCGCCTGCAGGAGCTCAGGGTAGGTGGTAAGGGCATTGGCGCCCTTGAACACTGCGGCGTAGTCGGCCGGGTTGGTGATGAAGCCGCCGCTCGTGCCGGTCCAGAAGTACATGCGGTTCGGGCTCGTCGGGGCCAGGATCGCCTGGTAGTAGCCGTCGCAGATGGTGAAAGCGTCGGCCAGGGCGTACTGGAACGGGATGTCGGCCCTGGTGAAGTAGCCCATCGTCTGCTCGGTCTTGGCCGGCACGTAGTTGTTCCACAGGCCGTTGTTGCGGGCGCTGTGGTCGCCGGTCCAGCTGTGGTCCAGGTCACCCGCGTTCTGGGCGTTGACCTTCGTCGAGTCCATGTGGAAGGGCAGCAGCAAGCCGCCGTCCGTCCGGCGCGTGTCCGGCTGCTGGAAGACGCTGGTGCCGTTCTGGTATTTCAGCGCCTGCTTGTCGGCGAAGCCGCGCACTCCCTGCAGGCTGCCGAAGTAGTGGTCGAATGACCGGTTCTCCTGCATGAGGATCACGACCCGCTTGAGATCGCGGATCGTGCCGGTGAGGCGATGTGGCTTTGAGGCCGCGAAGGCTCTGGGCGCCCGGGCGAGCCCGCCAAGCTGCGCGCCCGCGCCTGCGGTGATCGCCACCCCGGCGGCCGTGCCGCTCAGGCTGAGGAACCTGCGGCGGGAGACGGCTGCCCGGAACGGAGTCGGCGTGCTGTAGTCGGTGCCGGACTCAGCCGGGCTGGCTGCTTCTTCCCCGTGGCCTGAGGTGTTGGCGTCGATGACGTCCACGTCCTTTCAGCAGTGACGTAACGAAACCACCCAAGACAACACGAAGCTCGTAAACATCAGCAGGCGGCAGGCAGGGATAGCAGGCGAAATGGAGATGAACGCGGGCGATACTGCCCGCAGGTTTCGACCGCGATGCGGGCGAACCGCTCCGACGGGTCAACTGGCGTGGTCCGGTGTGCTGGCTGGGTCGGCGGAGGCGTGTGCGGGGTTCGTGCGGGTCAGGGGGGATAGGGCCATCCCAAGGAATACCGCCGCCTGCAGTGCGGCTGCGAAGCCGAAGACCTCCGGCAGAGGGTCAGCGCCGCCTGCGAGCCAGCCCCCGAGCAGCGCGCCGAGCGGGATTGTCAGGTAGGCGATCGAGCGGCTTGCCGAGACCACTCGCCCGATGGCCTCGGGGGCGACGAGACGCTGGCGCTCAGTGAACCAGGCGACGACGACGACTGACATCACGATTCCGTCCAGCCCGCAGCAGGCGGTTATCACCCACCACTGTGGCGCGAGGGCTGGCAGCAGGGTCGCTGCTGCTGATCCGCCCATGCCGTATGTCAGCAGCCGCGGCGGGAAAGCGGCTCGCGAGCCGCGCCGACAGGATGGCGCCGATCACCGAGCCAAGGCCCTGAGCGCCGAAGATGAGGCCGACGGCGATCTTCGGCAGATGCTCTGTCTTCACTATGAGGAAGATCAGGTCAGCCTCGACGATGGAGCCGGCGAGGTTCGCCGCGGCCATGAGCGCGGAGCCGTATCGGATCGGCTTATTCTGCCAGAGCAGGCGCAGTCCGTCCGTGACGTCCTTGCGCCGGCTGGCCAGCGTGCCGGCGGCGGGGCACTGGAGTTGCGAGGCTGAGTGCGGGCGAGGATAGGCGACCTGGTAGATGAGGATCGCGGAGCAAGCGAAGGATAGCGCATTGATTAAAGAAGCTAGGGTTACGCCTGCCGCGGCGACGATCGCAGTTCCGGCCACCGGGCCTATCATGGCGAGGACGCTATTCACTGCCTGGATCCAGGCGTTGGCCCCGGCTCGGTCGCGCTCGGGAATGGTTTCCACCAGCAAGCCCTGGAAAGCGGGGAAGTATACGGGCCGCACGCAGGCGAGCAGGAACGCGCACCCGTATAGCACTGCCAGCGGGGCATGGTGCAGGACGGCGATCCCGGCGATGACAACGGCGATTCCGGCTGACGCGGTGTCGCACGCTACCAGGATCCGGCGCCGGTTTCCTCGGTCAGCCACGACGCCGGCTGCCAGCCCGATTATCGCGTAGGGGATGAACTCCAGGGCGTAGGCGAAGGCGGTAGCCAGCGCTGAGCCGGTCATCCGAAGGATCAGCGTAGGGATCGCAAAGCGGTATATCCAGTCGCCGATGCTCGATATGGCGAACGCGCCGCGCAGGCGGGCGCCGTTCCCCCCTGATCTATCCAGCATGATGATCCCCGGTCCAAGCCGCGCCGCGGCTTGGACCGGGTTCGGCGCCGTTATCCCGCCTGAGCCTGCTCAAGATGCGCTGGGCAGGCCTGCCGGAACGTTGCCGGACAGGAGAGACCTGACGTGGTCGCAGTCGCGAGTCTCCAGGAAGCGCGCTACCTCCTGGAGGAGATCGTATCCGGACTGTGTCATTAGATCTGGCTTGCCCTGAAGTTCTTGGACGGTTTTCACTGTCGGCTCGATAAGAGCGTCAGCCATCTCCTTATCGCCTGAGATGGTATGAAGGAATATCAGTCCCGCTGCGACTGCCGCAGAATGGTAGCAGCGGTCGAACGGGCGCTTGCGGTGGAGGATCGCGCTGGTCGCATGAGCTTTCTCCGCGCTCAAGCCGATATAGTCCACCGCAAATAGCGGGTTGACCATGTCGGCCAGGAAAAGCATGTTGTGGATCCATTCATGGACAACATTCTCGCCAGTTTTGCGCGCGCCCCACTCGAGACGGGGATTAAGCCAGATGAGTCCCACCGCGCTGGACATGGTGCCGCCCTCTGAGCCGCTTTCCTGCGCCAGGAATATCTCGCCGATGGTCAACGCGATGAGTTCGTGCAGGTCGGGGCTTACCGCAGCGATAGTATCCAGTCCGTTGCTGATCAGGTCGCGGAGCCCGGCACGTTGATGAGCCGGGAACAGCCGGTCCTGCACAGGCCTTTCCTGTCCCCACGCTTCCCGGCGAATAAAATCGGCGACAGCTTCGGGATTTTCGAAGGTAATGGCGACGCCCTCGGGTGCCCATTGAATATTCGTCCACGACTGAAGGTGGCTAAGCGCGGCGAGGTACTGACTCCGCAGTTGCGTAGCAGGCGCCAACTCGTGCCAGGTCGCCGCGGTCACCGAGTCGACCGAGTCGAGAACCCACAACCGGTCGAAGAACCTCACCCTTCATCTACCCCGGAATGCAGGAACATCTTGAACACCGCGACTGCCTCGGGATGATCTCGATGCCACTCCACATACCGTTCTAGCGCTATGGCGATCCTGTCCATGTCATGGCGAACCTCGCGGACATACTTCAGAATTCGCTCGAATTCCATGTCCCGGTCAAGGTCCTGATGGGTCGTATCGGTCATTCTGTCTCACCTCGCAAAGATCTTTCCGCCGGTCTGGCGGATGAGCAATGAACGGGCACGTCGCAGCGGTAGCTCGTGCCGAAGTCGCAGCGTTAGCCCGTACCGGACTAGCATGACAAAATTCGACTCTTAACTCAAGACGTCGTGAACAGCCGCGAACATAGCTCCGATCAGATGCCACGTCCGCCTCGCAAACGCTATTCCGCGGCAGCTTGATTCTCGGTACCCGCGTTTCACTTATGTCACTGATGATCATTTTCGTCTCATAAGCCCCGCAACGCGGAACTCAGCTCCATCTTCGCAACCTAACGCACTTTAGTGTTATCCCTGGCACGGACTATGACGATGAGCTTGACGCGCTGAACGATGTCTCCTCACGGGACGGCGACGTCGGTCGCGGCGGGTTCATACGGCAGCCGTACTTCGTTATCTGATTCATGGGTGGGTTTGCAGGTCGCCGAGCCGGGCGCGGTGGTGGTACCAGCGGGCGCGGGCCTGGTGCCGGCGTCGCCACCGGGACCAGTGCAGTCCGTGGGCGATGCTGTGCAGGGCCTGGTGGAACAGGCTGTACAGCCGCTTGATCTCCGGGACGGTGAAGGGGATGAGCCCGGGGTCCTCGGGCGGGTCCTGGTCGGCGAAGACTGGCAGTGGCGGGGCTGGAGTGGTGTCGCGCAGGTCAGCGGTGGTGACGGCGCAGATCGCCAGGGCGGCCATGACGAGTGTCAGGTGCCGCATGACCGGGCCGTAGAGGCGGACCTGGGCGTGGTCGTAGCCGAACTGGTCCTTCCCGAACTCGTGGTCTTCCTCGACGGTCCACCTTCGGCCGCAGACCTTGACCAGGACGGGCAGGCAGGCCGGGCGGCCTTCGGGCACGAAGCACCAGAAGTAGTCCAGGCGGGCGGGGTCGTGCAGGTTCCGGCGGATCAGCAGGTGGCGGCGGTGGTCTTTGGCGGCGATCCAGGCCCAGGCGTAGCGGCGGTCGCCCTTGGACCCGGCGCCGCAGGAGGTAGTCGTCCAGGCATGGCCGGGGACCTTCGCCAGGATCTTGTCCGCGCGCATCCTGGCGCCTGAGGGCAGGGTCACGCGGAACGAGCGGGGCACTGCGAGGACGTAGCCGACGGCGCGTTCCTCGCATAGTTTCCGCAGCCCCGGGTCCTGGCCGTACACCTCGTCGGCGGACAGCCAGGGGATCTCGATGCCGGCGTCCAGCATTTCGGCCAGCATCTGCGCGCCGAGTTGGGGCTTGGTCGCGGGCTTCAGGCGGGCGGGGATGCCCATCCTGTCGCGGATATATGCGTCGGCTAGCTGCTCTTCGGGAATCCATAGCCGGGAGCCGGCCAGGGTGTGCCCCCGCGGGGTGGAGTAGGTGGCGTTCACGAAGTTGATCGCGTTGGTGACCTTGCCGGCGCAGCCGACGTACTGCGGCTTGACGCCGGCGGTGCGATCGCCCTGCTTGACCTGGCCGCTCTCATCCAGGACCAGCACCGTTAAGCCGTCCGGGGCGGCCAGGCCGGCGACCGCGAAGTCGCGGACCGTCCGCATCGCGGCCGGCTGGTCCCAGGCGGCCCGTTCCAGCAGCCGCTGCATCTTATCCGGCGCCGCATCTCCCGCGTACTGCGCCAGGGACCAGCAGTTCTTATCCGGCAGATCGCTCATCAGCCCGTCAATGTACTTGCGGGCCTGCCGTGCCTGGCTCCCGCCGGGTGAAATGGACCGAAAGCAGGCTGGTCAGCTCGTTTCGTTTCTCCCGCGCCAGCCGGGCGCCTACCATAGCGGCAGCGGCCGCCCCGGGATCGGAATCTGTCACAAGGCGATGATCACGGGGCGACCGCCCTCAGCCGGTGATCAACACGCCGCAATCTGCCCGATCCGCGCAGATCAGACCGACAGAGCCCACCGGCCGGAGCGCTAGGTCACGAAGTACGGCTGCCGTATTCACGGGCGCCTCGCAGAATTCATGGCCCGACTTCGAGGTCGCCCGGCACGAAACCGGGTACCAGGGGAGAGTCCGCCCGCAGGCAGGGTCTGTTGCCAGTGCCCTTGCGCACGGTAGCCCGACCACGCAACCGGAGGGAACAAAGATGTCGAACCACTTCAGCGCCGACAACCTCAAGTTTCCCGGTGACGACAGGCGCCTGGACTTGACCGACCTGTTCGTCTTCAAGTCGCCGGACAGCCCTGGCAAGACGGTGCTGATCATCGACTCGAATCCGACGAGCGCCCCGCCCCCGATACCTTCGCCCACGACCGGCCCGGAATTCCACCCTGAGGCGGTCTACCGGATCAATATCGACACTGACGGCGACGCGGCAGCCGACATCGCCTTCACCTTCACCTTCTCCGGGTACGACAACGGCACGCAAACCGGGTCGGCCTGGCACGCCACCGGCAGCCAGGCCAGGCAGCCCGGTCCGGCTGGCGAACAGCTCGCCTCTTCCTTCCCGGTCAGCTTCGACGGCACCGCCCGGCCCGTCCAGGCTGGCCCGATCCGGCTGTACGCCGGGCTGCGCAGCGACCCCTTCTTCGCCGACGTTGAGGGCGCCCTGCACGGGCTCCGGTGGACCGGGCACGACGACTTCGCGGACAACAACGTCGACTCCATAGCGCTGGAGATACCCAGCGACCTGCTCGGCCCCGGCCCGGTGATCGGGGTCTGGGCCACGATCAGCCTGCTCCGCGACGGCGTGCTCGTGCAGCTGGACCGCGGTGGTCACCCGACCATCAACCCGTTCATCAATCCCGACGGCGAGAAAGACCTCTACAACTCCCGGCAGCCAGCCGACGACATCGCCAACTACCTGGGGCCGTGGTCCGGGGTCCTGGAGAACGGCGGCTACTCGCCCGAGGAGGCCAAGGCGGCAGCGATGCAGGTGCTGCCCGACATCCTCCGCTACGACCGCACCCAGCCCGCCGCCTATCCCAACGGCCGCGTCCTCACCGACGACGTCTTCAGCAGGCGCTTTGCCTGGCTGACCCATGGCAAGGTCCCGCCGACCGGGCTAAAGCCGCACGACGACCTGCAGCCCGAGTTCCCCTACCTCGGCCCGCCCAACCCCTGACGAGAAGCTACGCCCGAATACTGTGCTGCTCGTGGGATGCGCGCATTTCCCGTTATCTGGGGCCGTGCTGGGCGAGCTAGCAGAGAGCTTCCCGCAGATCCGGTCGGCTGCCGTGAGCTTCCGGCCGTCCAGGCTGCCTGGCGGGGACGAATCGGCAGCCTGGCGGCTGGGCGGCTTCGTCATCCGCGTCGGGCCATCCTGGCGGACGGCGGCCGAGGCCGAATGGAGTTACGAGGTAGCCGCGGCAGTCACGGTGCAGGTGCCGGAGGCCATCGCCGCGATTCGGTCGGCGGCCGGGACGATGGTGCAGGTGATCGAGGGCAGGCCATGCAGCGTGTGGCCGTTCGTTACCGGCCTGGCGGCGGACCGGGCTGATCCGGCTCACCGAGGCGCGGCTGCCGCTTTGCTGGCCAGGCTGCACACGGCACTGGCCGGTGCTGTACTCGCAGAGCGGCCGGCCCATCGGTGGCGCTGGGAGACGGGGCTGACCTCGCTGATCCGGAACTAGACGGATGGCTGGCCAGATTCGACCGCGCCTGCCCTGTCCGCCAGGCGCTGCACGGTGACTACCATCCGGGCAACATTCTCGCGGAACGCGGCCGCCTGGTGGCCGTTCTGGACTGGGACGAGGCCTGCCTCGGGCCGCCAGAACTCGAGCTCGCATCAGCAGCATGGGAATGGGGCAGCGGCCTTCGGACCGGTCTGCTAGGCCCGGCTCTCGGGTTCGTGCACAGCTACCAGCAGGCTGGCGGCCCGGCGGGCACCCTCACCGAGACCTCACTGCGCCAGTTGATCAGGCAGCGGCTCCGCTGGGAAATCCGCTACAAGCGATCCGGGCCTCGCGAGGCCACCCGCACCCCAGACGACGACGCCTACACCGCTATGCAGGTCATGGCCTACCACGACCTGCGACCGGCACTCTCCTGACAGATCGTCGAGTCTGCGCTTCATCGCGACCACGCCGCGACCGGGGGATAACCGTCACATTTGGCATTTATTTGCGTTAGCGTGTGACGGAACCTGATCGCCCTTTATCTCGTCTCATGATGCAGAATCAACGACAGCGAGAAGCGGTGGCCATATGCGATTCCGGCTGGTGCCCTTGCGGGCTGCGAGTACGGTCACGATTTTCTGTACGGCCCTGGCGACGGTGCTGATCTCAGCGCCGGCCCAGGCGAGCACTTCCACCGCCGATACCGGGCACCCCGTCACTATGCGCTCAAACGTGACCGCAATAGTGCATCCCGTACCGTCTGCGCCATCCGTCCGCGGGGCTGGCGCCATTACCGGCGTCGTCGACGGCGCGGGCGGCAAGCCACTCACGGCCGCGTGCGTTGTCGCCAGCGGTCCTGGCGGCAGCGTGCTCGCGGTGACGACGTCGGACGGGCGGTACACGCTGTCCGGTCTGCTGCCAGGGAGATACGCGCTCAGGTACAGCGCCTGCGCGGCTCCCGGTCACTACTCCGATCAGTGGTGGGGCGGTGCCGTATGGCCGGACACCCCCGCCAGGGTGAGCATCGCCGCTGGCCAGGAACGTGAGCTCGCGACAGTCACGCTGCGCACGACGGTTCCTTCTGGCCCGGCCGTACCTCCGGCCATTGCCAGGCTCAAGTCGGCTAGTGCTGTCCCCGGCCTGAAGCCGCAGGTCTTCGCGGCCAGCGCGGGCGGGCAAGCCAGCAAAGGCAGCGGCGCGATCGCGGGCACGGTCACCGGAGGCGGGAAGCCGCTCAGCGGTATCTGCGTGTTCGCCTTCGGCCACGGCAGCGGTCACACCTTCACCTCGAAGGCCGGCCATTACCGGATCGCGAAGCTCAAGGCCGGGCGCTTTGAGGTGGAATTTATCCCCGGCAGCTTCTGCGGTAAGAACACGGGTAACTGGCTTGTGCAGATTTACAAGGACCGCAACGGGCCGATCTTCCACAGCAAGCCCACCCGCGTGCCGGTCAAGGCGGGCAAGACGACGAGCGGTATCGACGCAGCGCTGCGGCTCGGCGGTGAGATCACGGGAACGGTCAAGAGCCAGGCCGGCAAGACGCTGTCCCGGGTGTGCGTTGAGGCTGAGGGGCGCGACGGCAAAGCTTTCGTCGGCGGGTTCGCTGAGTCGAACAAGCACGGCGGATACGTCCTTCATTCTCTGTACCCCGGCAAGTACGTCCTCGTGTTCATTCCCAGGTGCGGTAATTCAGGGAACTTCGTGCCGCAGTGGTGGCGGGACTCGGCGACGCAGAAACATGCCACGAAGATCGCGATCACGAGCGGCCTGACCGTCAAGGGAGTTGACGGGGCGCTTCGGCCAGGAGCCGTCATCAACGGCGTGGTCCGCGGCGTGAGCTCGCACGGCGCGCTCTTGAAGGGCATCTGCGTCTTCGCCGAGCCGGTAAAGCAGTCGGGACCGTTCTTCGAATTCGACCGCGCGGTCACCAACAAGAATGGCGCCTACCGGCTGACCAGCCTGACTACGGGCAAGTACCGGCTCTTCTACGAGCGTGGCTGCGGCAACAGAGGAAACTTCCTTGAGGTGAGGCGGACCGTTTCTGTCGTCGTCGGCCACGTGAAGAACAGGGTCGACACGTCCCTCCCCGCCGGCGCGATCATCAGCGGCAAGGTGACCGATACTCACGGCAGCCCGGTCCCCGGCATCTGCGTCTCGGTCTCTGGCCACGGCTTCAGCGCGGCCACGACAGCGGCCGACGGAACATACTCGGCCATCGCCTTGCCGTCAGGCAGTTACAAGGTGTCCTTCTCCGGCGGCTGCCGCAGCACGGGAAGCTACGCCCCGCAGTACTACCGGGGCCAGGTCAACGTTGGCTCCGCTGATCCGGTGACCGCCACCGCCGGGCATACCACCGGGCGCATCAACGCCGTCATGCAGCCGGGCGGGACGATTACCGGGGTAGTGACCGACAGCAGCGGGACCCGGCTGAACCGGGTGTGCGTCGAGGTGCAAAGCCCATCGGAGGCGCAGTCAGGCTACCCGTTCGGCAACATCTTGACCACCAAGGACGGCGTATACACCGCGCGGAACCTGGTGCCAGGAAACTACGCGGTGAACTTCGGCTGCGTATTCGGCTCGCGGGACTTCGCCAGCCAGTGGTTCAGGGGCCAGCCTGGTCAGGGAACCGCTGACAATGTCTCGGCTCCGGCCGGCCAGATCACGTCGGGGGTCAGCGCGGTCATGCGGTCGGGCGGCTCCATCGCCGGCGTGGTGACCAGCGCCTGGCCGCGCGCTGTCAGGAATCTGCGTCGAAGTCTTCCCGCATGGCGGCCCGCCGCCTAGCAGCGAGTTCAGGTTCTTTAACCGTGCGATCGCTTTCACCAACCGCCAGGGCGCGTACCACCTCGATCACCTCGCCGCGGCTAAGTACGACGTCGAGTTCGGCTGCGCAGAGAACCGGTTTGCCAGCCAGTGGTACAAGGGAACGGCATCCCGTGCGTCAGCGACGCCCGTCTCGGTCGCGAACAACGCCACCGCGACCGGGATCAACGCTGTGATGACCACTGGCGGGTCGATCTCAGGCGAAGTGACAACCGGCGCGAGCCACCCGCAGAGCCGTGTCTGCGTCTCAGCGAGCGACGAGGCGGACTTCTCCTTCGGCCTGGCCGTCACCAACGACCAAGGGCACTACACCATCAAGCACCTCAGCAGCGGCTCCTACCAGGTCATGTTCTTCGACTGCGGTTTCGGTAGGGGGCACATCCAGCTCGGCACGGCGACCCTGCCTCAGCCGGTCAAGCTGGTCGCGCCGCATACCGTGACCATAGCGAATGAGAAACTGTCCCCGGCCGGCTCGATCTCAGGCACCGTGCTTGGCGGCCCAAGTGCCACCCCGCAGTCCGGTGTTTGCGTCGTCGCGGTACCTGCGGGGGCGAGCGCCGCCGCCGACTCCGCGGAGACTAACTCGACCGGCACCTATAAGTTCGCCGGCCTGGCCCCCGGCACTTACAAGATCTACCTGGGCGACCCGTTGTGCCCGTTCACCGACAACTCCTTCGCCCCGCAGTGGTATCAGGGCAAGTCGTCGGAGGCTACGGCGACCGGCGTGAAGGTGGTCTCGGGCAGTGTTACGGCCGGTGTCGGCGCTACCTTGGGCGGCGACGGCACGATCACAGGCAATGTGACCACGCTGTCGCACAAGCCGGTCGCGGGTGAGTGCGTGACGGCGTCGCCGGTTGACCCGGTAGCCGACCCGCTCCTTGCCGCCGTGCCGCACCCGGTCGTCGCGATCAGTTCTGGCTCCTACGTACTGACTGGCCTCGTGCCAGGCAAGTACACAGTCGAATTCTCGACCGGCTGCGGCGCCAGCGGATTCCGCACGCAGTGGTGGCACAACGCCAGTTCGGCGGGCACGGCGACCGTTATCACGGTGTCCCCGAGCGCCACCATCAGCGGCATCAGCGCCACTCTCCACTAACCAGATCTGGCGGGTAGCCGGCCCCAGCCCGGGTCGGCTACCCGCGAGATCTCCTGAACCTCACACCGAAGCAAGCCACCCGTGTGACATCGGGTGGGGCTGCGGTGCCCACACCAGGCCCCACGGATCTCACATCGGGGCGCCATTGGCCCCGCAATGTGAGCTGGGTGCGGCTCTTTCGGGGTGAGGCTGCGCTCGCAGGAGGGTTAACGCGATCTGAGAGGAGGGTTTCCGCATCTAGGAGAGTTGACCGGACTATACGACGACAACCCTCCTTCATGCGACATCGCTCCTTCAGGAACCCGGAAACCGTCCCCGGTAAGGACGAGAACGCTCCCGGAAACGGCAACTCTCCTTCCGGGGGGCGAAAACCCTCCCGGAAACGGCAGCACCTAGCTGGATACAGAGAACTCAGCAAGCGGAGGGTGATCCGCCCGTTCACGATCCCGGTCGCCGCAGAGGAGGGAGTCAAGGATCTGCGTGCGCGCGTGGCGGCGACGCGCTGGCCCGTTAGGCTGGCGGGCGTGGGATACGACGCCGAGCTCGCTGACCGGATCCGGTACCTGATCGGCACCGGGCCGGGCGTTAGCGAGAAGAAGATGTTCGGCGGCCTGGCATTCCTGATCGGCGGCAACATGGCGATCAGCGCCAGCGGCAATGGCGGGGCACTGGTCCGGGTAGACCCGGCAGAGTCCGCCGCCCTGGCCGGGACGACCGCTACCGTGGCGGTCATGCGCGGCCGGGAGATGGCGGGATGGCTGCGCGTCAGCTCCGATGACCTGGAAGCCGACGACCAGCTCGCCGAGTGGGTAAGCCGCGCCGTCCGATACGCGCGGTCGCTCCCCTCCAAGCGCTAGCAGCGGGCGGCCATTTCGGCAGGTGAGCTATGGGTAGTAAGCGGGGTAGCAAGGTTGGTATGAAGGTTAGTGTGAGCCTGCCCGAGGACGACATTAAGTACCTTGACTTTTACGCGCAGGCCCAGGGCATCGAGTCACGGTCGGCGGTACTCCACAAGGCCGTCGGGCTGCTGCGGGCCACCGAGCTTGAGGACTCTTATGCCGGTGCCTGGCAGTCATGGGAGTCCTCGGGCGACGCCGAGGCGTGGGAGCAGGTGACCGGCGACGACATCTGACGTGCGCCGGGGCGACATCGTCACCGTGGACCCGGCCCGCGGATCGGAGGCCAGCAAGTCCCGACCGGCGGTCGTGGTCAGCAACGACGCCGCGAACGCCACCGCGACCCGGCTCGGGCGCGGAGTCCTCACCGTGGTCCCGGTGACCTCCAACACCGACCGCTTCTACCCGTTCCAGGTTCTGTTGCCTGCCGCCGCGACCGGGCTCCGCGCCGACTCCAAGGCCCAGGCCGAGCAGATCCGCTCCGTCGCCATCGAGCGCATCGGACGCCAGGTCGGCCGGCTTTCCCCGGCCCTGCTCACCGAGCTCGACGCCGCCGTCCGCCTGCACCTCAGCCTCTGAACTGGCTGGCCACGAACCCCTGGCCAGCGCCGTTGGCGTCGGTGCAGGACCCGCCGGTGGCGCAGTTGCCCGCCGAGGTGCACGACACCGAGAAGACCTGGCCGTCCCCGTTCTTGTTCAGCGAGGCCAGGCTGGGCACGCCAGCGGCGTGGCGGCTGGATTGCGCGGTGAGCGGGCTTTGGTCAGGGCTGGCCGAAGAGGGGCAACTGTTCCAGAAGTTGGCTGGCGGCGGCGATGAGGGCGAGGGCGTCATCGACGGCTTGGTTGGCTTCGCTGGTTGTTGCGGCTTCGCCAGGGACGTTGGGGTATTCGAGCTCGTTTCGGCGGCGGCGCATGGTGTTGTAGGGGCGGAAGCCTGGTCCGAACTGGGCCTGGACTGCGGTGGCCACGGCGGTGTGGCCGCCGCTGGTGGTGGGGCGGAGTCCTTGCTGGGCGAGCAGGGAGGTGCAGGCGAACCTGGCGGTTCGTAGGCCAGGATGTAGGCGCTGTAGGGGTCGGTGCTGGTGAGAGTGCCAGCGCTCGCGGCGGTGGTCCGGGCGTGGTCCAGCAGGGGCCTGCCGTCGGCGGCCGCGCCGATGACGCGTTCGAGTTCCCTGCGGCGCAGGAGCTGCTCGATCTCGGCTTCCCCGCGTGCCCATCTAGCCATCGTCAGGTCCAGGGGTTATCTGGCCGGCGTTGTCGTCAGGTTCGAGGACGACCAGGCTCGGGCTGGCCTGGATCTGCTGCAGGAGCGGGTCGGGGTGGTCGTGCCAGGCGGCGGGGGTGCGGATGACGGGGTTGACGGGCATGCCCAGGCGCTGCTCGGCGCGGTCGGCGGCGTCGTAGACGGGGTCGCGGGCAGGCGCGCCGATGACCAGTACGTCAAGGTCATGGGGCGGGGGGCCTGCCTGCTCGTGGTAGCGCGCGGCCCAGGACCCGAAGATCACCACCTGCTCTGTGTCGGGCAGGCCCGCGAATTCCTCGGCGATGACGTGCTGGGGTCCCCAGGACAGCAGCAGTAGCTCGGTGAGCGGGCTGGTCAGCCGGTTCGCCGGATTGGCCCGCAGCATGACGGACCGGCCCGCGTGCCGCTGGGAGAGCAGGCCGGCCGTTGTTAGCCGCTGCGCCTCGCCGTGGACAGTGCTGAGCGGGGCGCCGAATCGCCTGGCCAGGTCGGTCAGGCTGTACTCGCGGCCTGGGCTGAGCAGCAGCGCGGCCAGAATGTCGGCCTGCAGCCGGGATCGGAACACGGGCAGCAGCGCGGGCGCAACGCTACGCATAACCCGAAGATATCTCCCGTTTAACTGAAGCGTCAACCGGGTGCGTCGATCGCCTGGTGGCAGAGTCGGTAGCTGATCCGGGGGCAGCAGGTAAGACGTCCGGCTAGATAGAGCACTTACTCCTGCTGACGTTGGGAGTGCGGACGAACTGCCAGCGGCCGTGTGCCAGGCGGGCGGCGAGCGGCTCGACCGCGCCGTGGCAGATCCAGATTCCAGCGGTCATGACAGTGCCGGGCGATGCGGCCGCGACGGCTGTCCAGGTGCTGAAGCTGAAGGGCTGAGGCCTGCTGGGGCTGGGTACCACCGGTTCCCGCGTGCGCATTAGCCTGCCATGATGGCGTTACGTCACCCAGAGGAGGCCATAATGATCGGATCGTTCATCACTGCCCGCCGGTTCCCGGTCGTCGTCGGCGCATTAGCCGTGGTGGCCCTGGCCTAGTCCCTGCTACCGCCGCGGCGGCAACGCCGATCGGGCCCAGCCAGATCTTTATCGGCGAGGTTAACGGCTCGGCTGCCCCGGTGAGCTTCGACGTGGTGTGCCCAGCGGCGGCATTTCCCCGGTGCCCGCTTCGTCCACCTGCACCGTGACGGCCCTGATAGCGCGGTCTCGATGAGCAGGCACACCGGATTCCGGCTGCTGCTGGTCTTCCTGGAGGCCATGGGAGCACTCGGCCTGCGCGCGCTGGAGGCCCGTTGGCTACGTGGCGGTCGATTATCAACTGCGCCTACGACGTGGCGGGGCGAGTGGGGGGAGGCGATCCCGCGGCAGGTAACTGGCCAACGGGACGTGGCAATCGCGAGATCGACAACGTGTGGGATCAGGTCTGGGCGCCCGCCGAGATCTTTGCCGTCGATCTTGCGGATCTCGGCCAGTTAGGCTGTCGCCAGCTAAGTCGTGTACTAGCGGAAATCGGGTCCGGAGGTGCGTCATGGCGCTGCGTCGGCGCGGCAAGGGCGGTGATCGCGGCCCGAGACCGACCTATTCCGGCCTCGGCAGCCGCATCGAGGAGTTGCTGCGGCTGGCGGAAGAACAGCGAGACCAGATCATCACCGAAGCGCGCCATGAGGCGGCGGGGATTGTCGATGAAGCCCGCAAGCAGGCCGAGGTGATCCTGGCGAATGCCAGTATGCAAGCGGGCCAGGTCGCTGGCGGCGCTGTGACAGAGCGAGGGCCAGGACAGGGTTCAGGGTTCGAGGCCGGGATACCTGCGACTGGAACGGATCCGCAGAAATGAGCCTGGGTTGCCCGTCAAGGGCCAAAGGATTTTTCTCAGGAGGCCAGAGGTCAGGTTTCTCGCTGCGCGGAGTGAGCATCTAGCAGTGGCGTTACCGCTTTCTCGACCTCGCGGGCTACCACTGTGTCGCCGAGTTCGGATAGGTGCACTCCGTCCGACCAGGGCGACAGGCCGGCGCTGAGCTGCCGGGAGGCGGCGAGTACCGGCTGCCACAGGTCTGCCACCGGTATCCCGCGCTGGCGCGCGATCATCGCCGAGGCGGCGTTGTACTCCGCCAGCTGCTTGTTCATGGCGATCACGTCGAGCGTGTCGTCCCATCCGAACGGAGTCTCGGTCACGCAGAGGACCTGCCCCGCCCAGCCTGTCAGTGCTGAGAGCAGCGAGGCGTAGTTGGACCGGTACTCGGCCAGATCGACGGCCTGGTCCGGCCGGTTCTGGAAGCACCTCCAGACATCGTTGATGCCGGCGCCCAGTACGGCTAGGTCGGGCCCGGAGGCATCCGCGGCGACCGCGGCGCGCACGACCCGCAGGACATCGCGGGACGTGGCACCGCCAAGGCCCTGGTTGTCGAAGCTGAACCGGATGCCGGGCAGTTGTGCCTGGAGCCGCAGGAAGAGGAAGTGCACCCAGCCCCGGCGGCGGTGGCTGTCGATGACCACGCTCGCGCCGATGCCGGGCAGATCGCCGGGCCGGTCAAGCACAGCAGCATGCGCTTCCGAGTGCTCCATGATGGATGTGCCGAAGAACGTGATCGAGAAATCTGGCATAACACGATCCTCGACTTCGCAGTCGATGGACACAACTTCGCAGCTCGGCGTGCGCAAATCTCTGACGGGCCGAGTCCTGGTCGAAGGGCGGGGTGGAGATCATTTCCTTGATGCGGATCTCCAGCGACGTCCCGCTAGACGAGCGATCGCGGAAGGGCTGCCTGAGGACCTGGCCGCCGCTGCGGTGGAATTCATCACCGGCCCGTTGCTGGATGTGCCGCGCCGTGTCGGCAAACCCATCCGGGTTAAGCTCAGCGGGTTGCACAGCGCACGGTTCGCCACCCAGTGGCGGGTCATTTACCGCATTGATGAGGGAAAGCATGCGGTCGTGGTCCAGGACATTCAGCATCGTTCGAATGCATACCGTCGCCTATGGCGACTCCACCACGGCCGTGCTCTCACGCGGGCTAGGACCAGAACTCGTCGATGGTGTAGAGGTCGGCGTGCTGGGTCCAGGCCTCGGTTACTTTGCCGTCGCGGACGTGGAAGACCTGGGCCGCGTTGATCTCGAGTTTCTTGCCGCCGCGTTCGGCGCGGGTGGTGTGGAGCGCGACGACGTGCTCGTCGTTGCCGATCACGTCGTGCAACTCGATGCGGTGCGTGCCGCTGGAGAGCCCGGAGAGCTGGCCGATGAACTCAGTTACCTGATCCAGGCCGTTGTGATCGCCGGCGAGGGGGCTCCGGCCCGGGAAATGCCAGCGGATATCAGGAGCGAAGTACTGCCGCAGCGCGTCGATGTCGCCTCGCCCGAAGGCCGCGAAGCCATTCCGTACCACGTCCTCGTTGGGATGTGCCATTAGGTGCTCCTCAAAGGATTCCGTGTCCCTGTGCGCTGCCTGCCGGCGGCGGCGCCGCTGCCGGTGATGTCGCGTCTCGATGAATATTTCGCCTGTGTATCCTGCCTTTTACCTGACTGTACTAAAATAGCCTTTCCGGTGGAGGAGTCAATCCCATGACCGTGCGGCAGCGCACAGGATCGTGAATATCGCCATTACGGGCGGGACCGGTTTCCTGGGCCTGCACCTGGTGCGGGAACTGCTGCGCGATGAGCGCGACACGGTGATCCTGCTGGCCCGCGCCGGGTCGGGGGACGCGGTGAGCAGGGTGCTGGCCTTCCTTGAGCTCACCGGCATGCCGCCGCCGGCGATAGCGGCGGCGCGGGAGCGGCTGCGGGTGGTCCCGGTCGATGTCAGCGCCCCCCGGCTGGGCCTGGCTGAGCCGGACTTCCGGCGGCTGGCCGGCGGGCTGGACGCGGTGTGGCACAGCGCGGGCAATGTCCGGCTGAACGACGACCTCGCCGCGCTGCGCCGGGTCAATGTGGACGGCGCCCGGCATGTACTCGAGCTCGTCGCCGCCGGGACGCCCCGGCCAGTGCTGTTCCATGTCAGCACCGCCTTCGTGGCCGGCTCGCGGATCGAGGGAACGGCGTTTGAGGACGAACTGGATCACGGCGCCGGATTTGAGAATCCCTACGAGCAGTCGAAGTATGAGGCAGAGGCCCTGGTGCGGGACTGGTCGGCCCGACATGGCGGCCCGGTGGTGGTGCTGCGGCCGGGCATCTTGGTCACCGGCCGGCCGCCGCATCCCGACCTGCCGCCGCATCCGCTGGAGTTCGTCAACCGGTCGTTCGCACCCGCCCGTCGCCTGCTGGGGCTAGCGGGCCCGCGGCCGCGGCACGAGCTTCCTGAGGTCCGGCTCGCCGGCTGCTCCGATGGCCACCTGAACTTCATGCCGGTCGAGGCCGCGGCCGCGGTCATGGTCGCGCTGTCACTGCGACCGCCCTCAGGCGGCGTTGACACCTATCACGTGGTCCACGGCCGTGAGGTGCCGGTACCCGCGATCGTGGAGGTGTTCGAGCAGCTGGTGCCGGTGCGGCTGAGGCTCGTGCCGGAACCGCCGGCCGAGCTGACCTTGCTGGAACGCTACGCGCGGCTGAACAGCAGTATCGCGCCGCTTCTGCGGCACCGGCGCCGGTTCGACGACACCCGCACGCGTGCTGTGCTCGGGGAACGCGGCCAGGAAACCGATGTCAGCCTGGAATACCTGCTGTCCGGGCTTGACCGGGCGAGTAGCGAGCGACGGCCGGCCCGGCCGCCCGGCCACGAGGGCACCAGGCCTGCCGCTCCCCGATCCGGGTGAGCTCGCCGGCCCGCGAGCCGCGCCGCCGCCGCCGCGGTCGCTGACCTTCGTGGTCACCGCCGGGCGCAGCGGGTCGACCGCGGTCTCGGCCATTCTCAGATCCCATCCCGACATCCTGAGCCTCAGCGAGTTCTTCCTGTGCCTGCGCACCGTCCTGCCGCCCGACGCCGGCCTGATCTCCGCGGCGACGTTCTGGCGGGCACTGTCGGCACCCCATCCGGTCTTTGACGCGCTCGTGCGCGGCGGCGCGGGAATGCCTGAGTTCCTCTACCCCGGGACTGGCCCGGACGCGGTTCAGCGCCGGGGCAGGTGGTATCCCGGCCGTGTGCATGACGGTACTGCCGCACCTGTCTGATGATCCTGACCAGCTGCTCGACGACCTGGCCGCCGAGGTTCCGTCGTGGCCGGACCAGCCTGCCGCGCAGCACTGCCTGCGGTTGTTCGCCTGGCTGGCGGCGCGGTTCGGCGGTACCGCCGTGGTCGAGCGATCGGGTTTCTCCCTCGGCTCGGTCCCCTGGCTGCGGCGGCATTTCCCCGGTGCCCGCTTCGTCCACCTGCACCGTGACGGCCCTGATAGCGCGGTCTCGATGAGCAGGCACACCGGATTCCGGCTGCTGCTGGTCTTCCTGGAGGCCATGGGAGCACTCGGCCTGCGCGCGCTGGAGGACGGCGCCCCCGAACGTGCGGCCGCACTTGACCCCGCCACCTTGCCCATCGGGCTCGCGCCGGTGCTCGGTGACCGCTATGACCGCGACTACCTGATGGGCCTGGACCTCCCGGTGGCCAAGTTCGCCACGCTGTGGTCAGAACTGGTGCGGGCGGGGGTCTCGGCGCTGTCCGGCCTGCCGGCCCGGGCATCCATGACGCTGTGCTACGAGGACCTGATGGCCGATCCGCGGGAACGGCTCCGCGAGCTCGCCGGGTTCATCGGCGTCACCGCCCCCGAGCCGTGGCTCCGGGCCGGAGCGGACGTCCTTGACCCGCACCGCGCGGGCGCCGCGACCAGGCTCTCCCCACGGGAACTAGAAAAGGTACGGAAGCGATGCGAGCCAGGCCAAGCTGCTCTGGCACTGCACGGACTGTGACCTGCGTGGGCCTGGCTGGCGAGGAGGTCCCATGGAAAGGTCGCGGAGATCACGGTGGCGCCAGATCCGGTGAACGATCTGGTGCCGGAGCCGTACATGCCGCCGCCGGCCTGGAAAGGGCCAGTCGCGCTCCGGGTCATTCATTCAAACAATAAGGGTGAAAATTGCCCCCGCGCTTGCCGTGCTTTCTAGGCGAAACTAAGGCGCGGATCAGTGTTCCAGTGGGCGTTCGGAACGGCTGCGGCGTGCCTCTTCGGCCACGCGATGAAGCCCGGTCACGCGAACTGGCACGTCGTCGCCCAATTCGAGCCTGTGCGCACGGCTCCGCAGTGGACTCGGCAGCTGATCAGCGGGCAGGTAAGACGTCCGGCTAAACAGGGCACTTACTCCTGCTGACGTTGGGAGTGCGGACGAACTGCCAGCGGCCGTGTGCCAGGCGGGCGGCGAGCGGCTCGACCGCGCCGTGGCAGATCCATGTCCCCGCGGTCATGACAGTGCCAGGCGATGCGGCCGCGACGGCTGTCCAGGTGCTGAAGCTAAAGGGCTGAGGCCTGCTGGGGCTGGGTACCAGGTGCCACTTCAGGCCGTTCCAGTACTCGATCAGGGTGTGGCCGCCGTGGCCCGTGTCGACTGGGTCCGTGGCTCCGTAGCCTCCGGCAGCCCAGGCATGCCCGCCAGGCAGCACCGTGACAGCGGACAGCGTGGCTGCGGGGTGCCTGCCTGGCGGGGTCGGCGACGGCACTCGTGCCCAGGTGCTGCCGTTCCAGAATTCGGTCAGGGTGCGGCTCCCGGCGCCCGGGCGAGCGTATGTGCCGACTGCCCACACGCCGCTGGCGGTCGCGGCAACGGCGTCGAGCTGGCTGAATCGGCGCAGGCCGTGCCCCGCCGGGTCGGGGCTCGGGACGATGGTCCATCGCTGCCCGTCCCAGTGCTCGGTCAGCGTGCGGATCTGGAACGGAACACCCGGGCTCTCAAGCGAGTAGTAGCCGACGGCCCAGGCATCGGAAGAGGAGATCACGGAGACGCCAGTCAGCTTCAGGTTGAACGCGCCCTGCGGGGTAGGGCTGGGCACCCGGGCCCAGCGACCCCGTTGCCAGCGCAGGATGAGAGTCTGGTACCCGGCGGAGTTGCCGCTGGTGAACCAGCCGACGGCCCAGGCGCCGCCGTTCGAGGTGGCGGCGACCGCTTCCAGAACGTTCTCGTTCTGGCCGCTGCCGGGATCCGGGCTGGGCACCCTGCTCCACCGAGCGCCGTTCCAGTGTTCGGTCAGCGTGTGGTCGAACAGGAACGCATGGGCGGAGAACGCGTTGGTCGACCCAACGGCCCAGGCGTTACCGAAAGACGACGCGGCGACGCCGCTCAGGGAGTCTTCGGACGTCACGCCCTTGCGGCGAGGTTTGTTCGGGCTCCGGACCTGCTTCCAGGCCCGGCCGTCCCAGTGCTCGATCAGCGTCTTGTCCAAGTTAGTGCCGACAGCCCAGGCGTTGCATGGCGATGCGACCGCGATGCCGGCAAGATCGCTGGTCAGGTTGACATCCGAGCGCATCGCAGCGACGGCACGGCACCTCAGGCCGGGGGCCGGTCGCCTGCCACTGACCGGTCCCGCGGCGACTCCAGCCTGAGAACTTGCCAGAACCGTCGCCAGCAGCGCCGCCACCGGCACCGCAGTCACGAGCCGCCGCCACCGTGATCGTGGCGGCGCACAATGGCGGATGCGAGCCCCGGAACCAGTGCGCACGACAACCTCCCGTTTGGTGCACGGCATACTCAACCAAGCTGGTTACCTCTGTTCAAAGCGATTTGCGGAGTGCCTGGTTCCGGCGGCTGGGTCACGATCTCATTTCTGCTCAGGAAGTTGATCAGTGTGATGCCGGCACGCAGCAACTCGACCTCGGGTAACGCCGATAGCGTCCACCGTGCCCGATCACCTCGCACGCCGCGAACGAGAAGCGATCATCCAGACATGAAGCGGTCGCACGGCAGATCGCCGAAGCTGAGCCAGAGTCGGAGGCCGGGCAATTAACAGGCGCTAGCGGGTCCTGCGGCCGGTGCCGGCAGATAGCGCAACTGCTATCCCCGTGCTCATGCGATCGGCCAGGTCCGCAGTTATCACGTCGGTGAAGATCTGCGCGGCTGGTGGCAGGTGGTCGGTTGCCCCGGCCAGGAGTGCCAAGAGCGGCCTCGCCTGGTCAAGCGTCAGGCCAACGTTGAACTCGGCGATCTCCGAGTTTGGTCTGTAAACAGGGATGGTTTGTGCTTTTTATTCCCTATTTACGGCCCAGCAAGCTCACATAGCCGGGCCATGATCATCCGCCCGCGACGCGAACCGCGTGCTTAAGCCAACGGCATTGGATGGCGCAGTTCATCGCGTGGCGCTGCCATCTGGCTTTCCGGTCTCGGCGTCGATGCGCACCTCGCCTGAGTCGGTTTCCAGGACTATGGCTGATCCAGTCAGGGTGGCCGATTGTATGAGGTCGGTGTTCACGTGCCAGGTGTCGTCGAGGTTCCAGGACAGGCCGCACACGCCCGCCTCTGCATCGACTACGAGCCGGGTTGGGCTAACCGCGATGAACTGCCGGAAGAAGCCGCGAGCTTCGCGGTGCGGTAACTCCCGGATCTCACATCGACGGAGATCACGATGTTATTGCAGCCGCAGATGAGCAGCGGCAACTCGGGGTGGGCGACGAAGGTAGTAAATGATGGACGGCCCCAGTCAGAGAATCCGATCAAATAATGACTGATGAAACCGGGTGCAGTGGCTGTGAGCCGGTCGCTTTCTATGGTTATGAACCGACTATCGCGGTATTCTATCTTCCTGAGTAGATAAGTCCCGTAATCAGCTTGGCTCCGCGCCAGACGGTCTCCATCTTCGCGAACCCTCCGGGTCCGAGCAGAAGGCCGTCGCGGATAGCTCTGCCGTCTTCTTCTACGAGATCGAGGATTTATCGTCGTACTGAGACTGAAGGAAATCCTCAAGCAGGGCACGCCCCTCTGCCTCGTTTGTGATGCCGATTCGCGAGAGGCTCGCCAGCATCTCTTGTGAGCAACACCTCGGGTCAGATGGCGACGGCCACGGATGCCAACGGGAACAAGACTGTCTACAACTATGACTCACGCGACGGCCTCACCCTCGTCTACGGCGAGAACGCCGGTGGAGGAGTCACCCTTATGGCCGTGCGGAAGCGCACATGATCGTGATATCGCCATTACGGGCGGGACGAGATGCGCGGCCGGCATTCTGAGAAGCACCTCGTGGCCGTTCATCCGGCAACAGATGCATTTGCTGGGAGCAACGGCTGCGAACCCAGGAGGAGATGAGGAACATCAGATCGCGATCGCCAAAACTCTCTGACGGCTCGCGCTCCGGGTCATTCGTTCAGACAATAAGGATGAAAATTGTCCCCGCGTGTGCCGTGCTTTCTAGGCGGCCGTTCAGCGCGGCGATGTGACCTGGCGACAGGGGAGCAGTTCTGCCGGGACTAACTCGCCGGTTCGCCAGCACTCCGCGCCCGGATGTCGCCGGGCGTGGAGTGCTGGGCGCGGGCAGGTGCCGGGTCAGGAGCGAGAGGGGTCAGAAGGAAGCCGTGAAGCGCACCGAGTGGAACCCGTCGACGTCGACCCAGCCGGCTATCCGCCACTTGTTGCGGGAGACCTGCTGGCCGATGAACTCGAAGTTGCCCACGTTCGGGCCTGGCTGGAGGATCCCAGACGACCGGAACAGCACTGTCTGGCGGCCGATGGCCAGGTTGATGCGAACGAGGCTGGACCTGGCGCCAGGGCCGGGATGGACCTCGATCAACGAGCCGCCGTCTGGGCTGACCTCGGGTTGCTGCGTCTGCATGTTCATCCCGGTCTGGTGCAGCAGTACCGGCCCGGTCCGCAGCCGGCCGCCAGCCACGGCGAGCTTGCGAAACTCCCAGGTGCAGGCGTTCAGCCTGGGCAGGCGGCAGGTATGGGAGGCGAAGACCAGCACCCGCCCGTCCGGAGTCCAGGCGGCCGAGGTGATCAGGGAAGTGAGCCCTGTCGGTCAGGCCGTCATTCCAGACCTGCTGCGTGCCGTTGCGGAGATTGAGCAAGATGATCTTGGCATCGAACTTGCCCCTGGGCGCCGGGATGTAGTTCGCGGTCAGCGACACGGCCAGACGCGAGCCATCGGGTGAGAGCGCAAGCGGGGTAATGTTTTCCGGCTGTTCATTAGGCAGGATCCTCCCAGCCGGAGTCAGCGTTGTGATCTGGCCGGTGCCGGTAATACGGAACCGGTAGAGGGCCAGACCGCGCTTGCTGCTGATAAATCCGGCAACGTAGTTTCCGGTCTGCGGCTGCTCGGCCAAGAGCGAGATGTCATCGGTGCCGACGGGCATGTGCTCCGTCGAGGTCACCTTTCCGGTCGCCAGCGAGATCACCCGGAGCTGCTTGCCAGACAGCCCAGTGCTGCCGGCATCCACGAAGAATGCGGGGACATGGGGCAAGGACCCGCCGATGTAGCCAGTCGTCTGGATGGATTCCGATGACCGCTGACCAGCCAGCGCGACGATGATGCCGAGGGCCGAGAGGCCTGCCGCGGCCGGAAGCGCGGTTGCAAGCCAGACCCGCCGCCGCCGCGGGTGCCTGGAGATTCCGCGCATCGGCGCCGTGACCCGTCCCGCCCGGTCCTCCCCGGGCGCGACCAGCGGGCGCATGTCCTCCACCGGACTGCCGCGGCGGCCGACTCGAGCGCCGCGATCAGCCGTTCCTCTGTCTGGATCATGACTCCTCCTTGAGCGAGCGAGCGAGAGCGGCGATGCCGCGAGCGGCTGTTGACTTCACGGTTCCGGGGCTGATCCCGAGCGTGGCGGCGATCTCGGCTTCAGAAAGATTCAGGTAGTAGCGGAGCACCAGCACCTCACGTCGCCGAGCAGGCAGCGCGGCAAGCGCGCGAAGCACCTCGTCGCGGTCTTCAGCCCGGATCACTTCCTGTTCCGCCGACCGGGTCACCGATGGCGAGTTGGGCCAATCGCGCATGCCGTGGAGGCGGCTGCCTATCGCCTTGCGGCGCAATACCGACCGGCAGCCGTTCAGTATCGCGGCGCGCAGGTAGACAAGCGCATCATCCAGGTCGCCTTCCCGGTGACCGCGAGCGTGCAGCCGGGTGAAGACGTCCTGAACGACATCCTCGGCGGTGGGCTGATCGCGAACGATCAGGACCGCGAGGCGGACCAGTTCAGCGTGGTGACGCCGGAACAACCCGGGCAGGTCAGTCGCGACAGTCTCGCTGCTGTCATCGGCGCCACAACGACCAGCGATCAGCACCGGCGGCCTCAGCTTCCGAAGGGCGAGCAGTGCAGGCTCATCGAGCATCGGTCGCCTCCGTTCTGGTCCGGCATTTCGAACCGGACTGATTGAGTTTGGCTCATACTCGGTGCACGCCTGGCGGCGGCTCAGGTTGCCCGGTCAGGAGGATTCATGCTGTCGCGGCACAACGATGGCTGCGGGCCGTTGACTCTCCAAGAGGGGTGATGTACCATTTATGGCGTTACGGGGGGCTTGACCGGCGGAAGCAGAAGGAGGCCGGAGTGTCGGCTCCCAAGGTGCGCAGCGGGCGGAAGATCAATTCGAGGAACCTCATGGCCTCGGCTGCGGTGGTGGCGGGGCTGTCGCTCCTGGTAGGAGCGTGTTCATCGTCGTCGGCACCGAATTCCGGGGCGCCGGTGACGGGCGGAACGCTCACGGTCGCGATTCCGAACGCTGCTGACGCCCTCGACCCCACTACGGACACCACCTTTGTCGGGCGGATCATCTTCGCCAACATGTGCCTGGGCTTGTACGGCATCAACGCGCAGCAGCAAGTGGCGCCGGTGCTCGCAACCTCCATGCCGACGATCTCTGATGGCGGCTTGCTCTACACCATCCACCTCCGCGCTGGCGTCAAGTTCAACGACGGCACCGCATTCAACGCCCAGGCCGTCAAGACCTCACTGGACCGGGATATAACCCTGTCAACCTCGGCCCGGGCCGTGGAACTGAAGGCGGTCAAGAGCGTCGCCGTCCTGAATGCCTCGACGGTCCAGCTTCATCTCTCTGAGCCCTACTCGCCCCTGACCACCGTCCTGGCCGACCGGTCAGGAATCGTGATGTCGCCGAAAGCCCTCGCCCGCGAGGGCAAGAATTTCTCGCAGGACCCGGTCTGCGTCGGTCCTTACGCCTTCCAGTCGCGCCCGTCGCTCAACCAGGTCGATCTCGCGGCTTCCAAGGACTTCTACGGAGGCAAGCCCAAGATCAGCAAGCTTGTGTTCACGGTCATCGATGACCCGTCAACCTGCTACGCGGACCTGCTGTCGGGAGCGATCAACCTCGCAGCACCCGGCTGCCTCGCACCGAACGACTACAAGCTCCTGACCAAGAACTCCGCGTTCGTGGCACAGAACCTCGTCTCGCCTGGCTACGCGGGACTCGACATCAACGTCTCCAACGAGCGGGATACAACAAGCCAGCGACCCCGGCAAGCAACCCGCTCGCGACGCACCCCACCCTGCGCGAGGCCCTCGCGCTCACCCTCAACCGGTCGACCATCAACCGGGTCGCGTTCAACGGCGTCAACCAGCCGGGTTGCGGGCCGATCAGCCCGCTGAGCCCCTTCTACACCCAGCTGGCCTGCTCTGGACCAGACATCACGAAAGCTAAGCAACTCGTGGCGGCCTCCGGCGTGCCGACGCCGGTCAGCCTGACGCTGATGGTTCCGACCGGCTCACTCAACGTCGAGCAGGGGGAGATCATCGCCTCTGAGGCCAAGCCTGCCGGCTTCAACATCAAGGTCCAGCCGACCGAGTTCACTACCGCGCTCACTAACGCCGCGGCCGGACTACCAGCTCTTCGACATCGGCTGGTCCGGGCGAGTCGATCCCGATCAGGACACGACCGCCTTCTACACGCAAGGAAATCCGAATGACTACACCGGTCAGGCACCGTCCTCAGTCCTGACGCCCTTGGCGCAGGCCGACCGGACGACCGACATAGCGAAGCGCAAGGCGCTGTATCTCCAGGCAGAGCAGGCCATGGTCCAGTGGGGCGGGATCATCTACCTGTTCCACGCCACCAACCAGATCGGATACCAGAAGAAGGTTACTGGCGTGTCCTTCACTCCCGATGGCCTGTTGCACTTCGCCTCGGCTGCGATCGGCTAGCCATCACGGCCCGCGCTGGCTTCGCAGACGGACGATGACTATCAGATGAGGGCCTATGTGGCGCGCCGGCTGGGCCAGTCCATCTTCACGCTTGCCGTCGCATCACTGCTGGTCTTTCTCGGCGTCCGGGCCGTCCCCGGGAATCCGGCGACCGCGCTCACCGGCAACGCTGCCCTTTCCCCTGCGGCGATCGCCGCCATCAATAGGCAGTACGGACTGAACCAGCCGGTGCCGGTGCAGTACGCGGATTGGCTCCGCCAGGTACTGACAGGTCATCTTGGCGCGTCGCCAGTGACCGGCATGTCGATTACTGCCGAACTGGCGAGCGCCTTTCCGGTCACCATCGAGCTGACCATTCTTGCTATGCTGATCGGCATTCTCATCGGCGTTCCGGCCGGGATCATTGCCGCCGTCCGGAGGGGCAAGGTAGCTGACTACGCAGGCAACGCGATCGCGCTTTTCGGTTTGTCCATTCCCAGCTTCTGGTTCGGCATAATTCTCATTCTCATCTTCGCCGTAAAACTCCAGGTACTGCCCGCCTCGAGTTACGTCTCATTTCTTTCTTCACCCGGATCGAACCTCAGCCATATGGTGATGCCAGCCTTCGTGCTCGGCACCGGCGTGGCCGCGGTCCTGATGCGCCAGATGCGGTCCGGGATGCTCCAGGCACTGCGAGCGGACTATGTGCGCACGGCGCGGGCGAAGGGACTTTCAGAGCCATCAGTAGTGCTCAAGCACGCGCTTCGCAACAGCCTCGTCACCGTGGCGACGGTCATCGGACTGCAGATCGGCGTCCTGCTCTCCGGGGTCGCCGTTACCGAGACCGTGTTCGGCCTGTCTGGTATCGGCAGCCTGACGATCAACGCCGTCTTCCAGCGCGACTATCCGACGATCCAGGCGGTGGCACTGATCACCGCCGCCGCGGTCATCGCCATCAACTTCGCCATGGACTTCGTGTACGCATTCTTGAGCCCCAGAGTTCAGGTTGAGGGAGAGGGACAATGAGCCTCACCATCGTGCCCGACCCCGCGGCAATGCTAGACGCGGCGGGAGCGCTCCGGCCGGAGCTGGTGGCGGCGACTTTTCCAGCGCCCTCCGGCGGTGATCGGCCTAGCGGGCGTAGCCGTGGTGACGATCGCCGCGATCTTCGCCCCGCTGCTGTCGCCCTACTCTCCGGTGGCAAGCAGCTTCCAGCATATTCTTGCGCCACTGTTTTCTCCCGGACACGTGCTGGGCACTGACGAACTCGGACGGGACGTACTCTCGCGGCTGATTTACGGTGCCCAGCCCACTCTTGAGGTAGGGATTCTTGCGACCGGGCTCGCGCTGGTAGTCGGCGTGCCTATCGGGCTGATGTCAGGGTATTATCGCGGTGCCGCGGACATGATCGCGATGCGGATCACCGACGTCGTCCTGGCATTCCCGTTCCTGCTTCTGGCGATCGGCTTTGCCGCCATCTTCGGCCCGTCCTTGCGCAACGTCGTTATCGCACTGGGGATTGCGTCGCTGCCTGGATTCGTCCGCATAGCCAGGGCCGAGGCGATGGCCCTGCGGGAGCAGGACTACGTCCAGGCGGCGATCGTCACCGGAGTGCGAGACCGGGTCATTCTCTTCCGCCATCTCCTGCCGAATATGGCCGGGCCGATTCTGGTGCAAGCAACGCTGACGATCCCGGGAGCGATCCTCGGGTCGGCGCTGCTCGCCTATCTCGGCCTTGGAGAACAGCCGCCGACCGCTTCCTGGGGGACCATGCTGACGGCCGCTCAGGAGCACCTGTTCAACGACCCGTGGCTTGCGATCTTGCCCGGCCTGGCGATCTTCATCACGACACTGTGTTTCAATCTCCTGGGCGACGGCCTGCGGGACCTCTTCGACCCGGCCCTGAGCTGACATGGATGACCTGCTGGAAGTCGAGAATCTCCAGGTCCGGCTCTTCGACCGGACGGGTCCGGTGCTTGCCGTTCGCGGCGTCAGCCTGTCGGTCAGGCGCGGTGAGGTCGTCGCGCTGGTGGGCGAGTCCGGCTGCGGCAAGTCGGTCACCGCGCTCTCGCTACTGCGGCTGCTTCCCGGCAATGCGCAGGTATCCGGCTCGATCCGGCTCGACGGACAGGATTTGCTTGAGCTCAGCTCCCAGCAGCTCCGCACCGTACGGGGCGGGGAGATCGCCATGGTATTCCAGGAGCCCATGACCTCCCTGAACCCGGCTTTCAGCGTCGGAAACCAGATAGCCGAGGTGCTGAGACTGCACCAGGGCTTGCGGGGGGACCGGGCGCGAGCGCGTGCCCTGGAATTGCTGCGCATGGTCAGGATCGGTGCGGCGGACAAGCGGCTCGGGTCCTACCCGCACGAACTCTCCGGGGGCATGCGTCAGCGGGTCATGATCGCGATGGCACTGGCCGGTGAGCCGAAGCTGCTCATCCTGGATGAGCCGACCACGGCGCTGGATGTGACAACCCAGGCGCAGATCCTCGACATCGTGCGTGATCTGCGCACGGCCGCCGGCACGTCCATCCTGCTCATCACGCATGACCTTGGCGTAGTCGCTGATCTGGCAGACAGGGTCGTCGTCATGTACGCGGGCGCCAAAGTGGAGGAAGCCGACGTATACGAGCTGTTCGGGACACCCAGGCATCCGTATGCCGCGGGGTTGCTGCGCGCACTGCCTGGCTCGGCCGTCGCCGGGCCTGGGGACGGTCCGCTACGCCTGGCCGAGATCCCTGGCATCGTCCCGACGCTTCGCGCTTCGCTCGAAAGCTGTGCGTTCGCGTCGAGGTGCCATCGCGTCACCGATCAGTGCCGCACGCAGCCACCGCTGCTCGCGCCCTGCGGCCCGGGTGACGATCACGCGGTTGCCTGCTTCCACCCAGAGCCGGCCGCGACGGTACCGGCATGAGCGATGCGCTGCTCGAGGTAGACAACCTCGTCATGGAGTTCCGGTCGCGCCGCGGCACTGGCGGCGGCCGTGTTCAGGCAGTGCGCGGCGTGACTTTCACCATCGGGAAGGGAGAGATTCTCGGGCTGGTCGGCGAAACTGGTTCCGGCAAGACCACGGTGGGCAAGTGCATTGTCCGTCTGCTGAACCCGAGTACCGGCACGGTGCGCTTCGACGGCCAGGACATCACGCGAGTGCCCCGCCGCAGTCTCCGGCAGCTTCGGGCGCGCATCCAGATGGTCTTTCAGGATCCCTATTCCTCACTGGACCCGCGGATGACGGTCGCGCAGATCGTGGCGGAACCCATCCGGGCCCACGCCCCTGACTCACGCGAGCAAAGGCGCGCAAGGGCCGCGAAGGCAATAGAGCGCGTCGGGTTGTCGCCCGCTGTCCTTCAGCGACTCCCCCATGAGTTGTCAGGAGGCCAGCGCCAGCGGGTGGGTCTCGCCCGGGCGCTGGTGCTCGAGCCGCAGTTGCTGATAGCGGACGAGCCAGTCTCGGCGCTCAACGTCTCTGTCCGGGCTGGCATCCTCAACCTCCTTGCCGACCTGCAGCGGTCGATGGGGTTCTCATGCCTGTTCATCACCCACGACCTGTCGGTGGCCGAGTTCCTCTGCGACCGGGTGGCCGTGATGTACCTGGGCGAGATCGTGGAGGTGGGTACCCGCGGCGAGTTGTTCACTGACCCGCGTCATCCCTACACGCAGTCACTGCTGGCCGCGGCGCCGATTCCGGATCCCGTGCGGCAGCGCCAGCGTTCCGGAGTGCGGCTCATCGGTGAACCAGCCAGCAACGTCGCACCGCCTCCCGGCTGCAGCCTGCACCCCCGCTGCCCGCTTGCCGACGAGCGCTGCGTCGCTGAGGCGCCAGCTTTCACGGCTGTGTCTACCACGGGGCACATTGCCAGGTGTCACCGCGTCGAAGAGCAAAATTCGCCCCGCAAGCCCTGGGGGTAACGGCAACCAGCGTATGAGCGTGCGCTGCTCAGGTTCTGCTAGTCACTGCTGATCGTTCTGTCCAGTACGGGGTCGATTCCGGTCAGCCAGTCATGCAAAGTCGGCGCGATGACAATATCTGGCACGCCGTACCTGGTCTTGCTGCCGTTGAGATGCCGTGCGCAGAGAGCGTCCGGCGGCTCACTGGCGTTCCAAGAGGAAGTGCCAGTAGTAGTCGGCCTCCTGTTCGTCCTTGATGCGGAACCCGGCGGCCGCGAGCCAGTCTCGTGCCTGGTCCCGGGCGGGATAGTAATGGTAGCCGCCTCCCTCGAAGTGCTCGCCGGGCACCTGGCGCGGGTCGACCGGCGCAGGCAGCGGGCCGTCAGGTGCTTCTGCGGTGACGTAGGCGGGCGCCCCCGGCTTTAAGGTTGCGCCCAGGCCGGCGACCACGCCGGGCAAGTCTTCCGGAGCGACGTACTCCAGCGCGTCCACGCACAGCAGGCCGTCGAACCTGCCCCTCAGATCCGCGGCGGCTGCCAGGTCTTGAAGGGCCAGGACCCGGGCGGGGACTTCCGGGTGCTTGCTCCGGGCCTGGGCTAGCATCCCGGCGGACTGGTCAGTCCCGGTGACCCGCAGGCCCGCGGCGAGGACCACCGGCCAGTACTTGCCGGTGCCGCAGGCCGCGTCGAGGACGTCCCGGCCCGAGCCGATCAGCGTAATCAGGCGGGTGACGAACGTCGCGTGCGACGGGCTGATCGCGCCCCAGTTTTCGTCGTAGTCCGGGCTGTGCAGCGTGTCGAACCGCTGCACGCTGACCAGGCGCCGTTCCGCGATGAAGGCACGCCGATCCTCTTGAGAGACTCCGTTGCCCACGACCGCCAATGTAGCCGGGGATCACCACAGGCGCCGCTCTATTACGGCCTGGACGCTTTTGCGCAAGCATCCTTCAGATAGCCTGCCCCATGGCAGGCGCCGGTCCACGCCTGGACATCCTGGGATTCCTCAGGTGATGCCGGGGCCTGGGAGCATATGACCGGCGACGGCGTCGGCGGCTGAGATGCGCAGGGGCGACATCGTCACCGAAAGCCTGGACCCAGCCATGGGATCGGAAGCCAGCAAGTCCCGCCCGGCGGTTATCGTCAGCAACGACGCGGCTAACGCCACGGCGGCCTCGCGGGAGGGTCAGCTGGGTCTCGTCATCGCGGAGTCTGGCCACCAGCTTGGCCAGGCCGACAATCAGTTGACCGTCGCTGAGCCGCGGCACTTGCGCGTCTAACCTGGACGCGGCCGCTTCCCACACCGGCCTGCGGACTTTGCCCAGCCCGCGGACATGAACGCGGGGCAACTCCCTGGCCACGTCGGCGATGTCCTGCTGCCACCGTCTGTCCCGGGCCGACAGCGGCGATCTGCGGGTAAGTACAGGGATCAGCGCCGTACCAGCGCCAGCCATGGCCACCAGCGCCCCCAGCCACAATAGCCGCGGCCTTCGCGGCAATGGCAGGGGCCAGATAGCCGACTCACACCAATATCGTTGCCCGCCGCCGTCGCGAGCATCTCCTGATGCAGATCCAGTGAACGATCTGGTGCCGGAGTCGTTCATGGCTCGCCAGCCCAGAAGGGCCAGTCGCGCTCCGGATCATTCGTTCAAACAATAAGGGTGAAATTGTCTTCCTGCTTGCCGTGCTTTCTAGGCGGCCGTTCAGCGCAGCGATGGACGGCCGCAAGCGACCGGCTTGAGTGATTTCCGGGTGTCGGCCGTCCCTTCCAGGCGCCTGGGTCCGAGGAGACGGCGCTCTGAGAACCGGCTGATCAAGCTCCGGGGGCGGGGCCATTCAGCTGGCCCAGCTAGGTCATGACCTGGCCGTTGGCGGCGGTGCGGCTACTTGCTGTGCGGGACAGGTCGCGACAGCGCCTCTGCTTGCGGGGTGCCGGCCGATGCGTCGTCCAGGGTCACGACGATCAGCTGCTGCCCGGTCCAGGCCAGGCTGGCATTGGCCAGGTCAGGGACCGGGCAGCGGGCCAGGTCGGTCCAGGCGCCGGTCGAGGGGTCGAAGGCTGCCGCTGCGCCTGCCGGGGTATCGGCCGGTCTGCGCAGCGGGCCGGGGGTGGCGGCGGCCTTGGTGGCGAACACCGCCATCGCCGCTCCGGTCCGCACTGCCGGACCGGAGCCCCCGGAGAACTTTTCCGGCAGGCTGGTCCACGTCCTGACGAGGGGTCGAACCAGGCGCCGTCGAAGAAATCCTGTACCGGGCACGAGACGCCCGGCGGGCAGCCCGCGCCGCCGAGGAACAGGAGCCGGCCGCCGATGGGGGCGGCGGTGCCGAACGGGAATTCGGAGTGGTCCGGCTGGCTGGGAACAACGGTCCAGGCCTGGCTTCCGGGCGCCCACGAGTAGGTGCTGAAAAGGTAGCCGCCGGGAACGACGCCGCAGGCAGCCAGCAGCCAGGCTCGCGACCCAGGTGATGATCTCGCTGCCGGTTCATTCGGCCCCGATGGCGTAGGGCTGCCGCGCGGCCTGAGGCAGTGCCGGGATCGTCGTCCACGCGCTGGCGGCCGGGTTGAAGGCGGCGCCCCCTTGGCTGGATCACTTGCGGCTGCGTGCCGGTCCACGCGATCGCCTGCCGGCCGTCGGGCCGCGGCGGGAGGCCCGGCGCATCGTCGCCAGGTCCGGCTGGCCGGATCGTAGCTCGCCCCGTCTGCTAGCGGGGCAGGGTTGCCGTTCCCGCCGCCCCAGAACAGCGCCCTGGTCCCGGTCCACGCGGCGAAGGCGCCGCTCCGCGGTGACGGGGGCGATGCGGGCATCGGGGTTGCCCGCGTTCAGTGATCACGCCCATCCCGCCTCATCAGAACCCGGGCGGCGGCCGCAAGCGCACCTGCCCGCGATGACACGGTGTCTCATGCCGTCTTTGACGACGGCCAGCCACGGGCGGTTCCGGCCAGGGCGAGCCGCCGTTTATCGAGGCCGCACGATTTCGCAGTGGATCCCCGGGGCCTTCTTGAGTTTGGCGTCGATCGTGAGAAGTTGCGCTCCGAGGGATTCGGCGAGGGCCACGTACGCGGCGTCGTAGGGCCACATGTTGTGGCGAAGCTGCCAGACGCGGGGGAGCAGGGCAGAATGCCCGTAGCGTTTCACGTTCATCTTTGCGAGCAGTTCCAGGGCACGCTCGGCCTCGTCGGCGGGAAGCTTCCTGCCGTTCACCAGCCCGCGGAGGCTGGACGCGCATTCGAGGTCGATGGCGTGCGGTGCTGGAGTTTCTGGCCGATCACGAGGGCGCGTATCTCTTCGGCGGTCGCGTCACTGCCGACGAGGAGTTCCACCATGGCGGAGGTGTCCAGGACGATCACTGCCGCGCCTGGCGCATCTCGGCGATCGCGGCAAGCGTGTCATCGGCGGTGACGGCTGACCTCGCGGCGATGGTCCGTGCCTGGTCGACGGCCTCCTCCGGGGTCAGAGTGGTGGCCTCAGCCTCGAGCAGTTGGCGTATGTAGGCCTGGAGCGACTCGCAGGCCCGGGCGGCGCGGACCTTCAGCGTCGTCAGTGCATTCTCGGACACGTCCCGAACGTAGATGCTAGTCATGCAGCTATTATAGTTGCGTTGCTCGCAGTTCGCTACCACCTTGATGTGCCCGCACCTGCCGTAGGCCGTAGCCCCGGGCACGAGGGCGTGCGTTCGGGACCACGAGCAGGGGCTAGTGGGGGCGCAGAGGTGACTTCGGCGTCGTCGGAGCCAAGCGCAACGCTCAGCCACGTCAAGCGCTACCTCGGCCAGGTGACCCCGGCCAGGCACAGGCACTGATCGACCCGACCAGGCTTCTGCGCCGGCCAACCAGTCGTCCGCGGCGCGATCTCGAACCGCGGTGCGTAGAAGGCGTCGCGTGGCTCGCTCGCGTTCAGATTCCTTTCCAGGTGCTGGGGACCTGGGTAGGATTCCGTACCCAAGCTTGTTAAGAAATCCAGATTCGCGAAGCTCTTTGGTGTGGGTTAGGTCGAGCGCGGTCAGGTGTTGTCTGCGGCGTCAGCGCAGGAGACCGAGGTAGCGCGACATACGGTGCTCCACTTGCGCCATGTCGTCGCGCGAGAGGTAATCCACGAGTTCGCCGGCGACGTAGGAGACGTCGATGGTGCGGACCTGATCGATCAGGATCTTTGTTGCGCGTCCCGCGACGACAACTTCCGGCCTGAAGACGGATGTCTGAGCTCCGGTCGAGGTCGGGATGATGGTGACAGCGGACCAGGCGTCCTGCTCGACGCTGATGACGAGCCCGAGTCGCCGGCCGCGCTGCTCATGTCCGCGCTTGGCATCCCCAAGGTCTACTGGATAGACCGCGCCGCGGATCATGCACGATCCTGGGGCCTCGCCGGAACTGTCAGGCTGGTGTCGGCGATCTGGATGCGGCCGTCGGCGCCGTAATCCCAGGCGTTCGGTTCTGCGGAGAGATCCTCGCTCCGCAGACGCTGCATGTCGGCGCGGGCACGCTCCTCCCACGCCTCGCGGTCCAGCAGTCGAAGCGCACGGCGGATGACGTCGCTGGTCTTCTCATTCTCGCGGCGGTTCGCTTCGATTACGCGGAGGTCTTCTTCTGTCGGGCGAAATCCAACACTCATGACTCAACTGTACAACAATTGTTAGACAAACTGAAACCGCGGCACGTGGTCCTCAAATTTACGTGGCTTACGTCCGGGACCACCCCATCCACCTCGCCCGAGTCCGCCCGCCACGACCGGAGCCAGCTAGATCATCCGCCCGACCTGGACTCTCGCCGACCTCGCAGCCAGAACCGCGCACGGCCAGCCAATGCCGCCAGACGAGGTGTCCCCTTCTGCAAGAACGGCCGCAGAGGTGCGACACGCCGTTCCGCTTAATTTCTTGCATCTGGATGCCTGTTGGGCTTCAATTCACCTATGACACTGTGGGAGCAGGCCGCGCAGGATCGGCTGCAGGATATCGTCGCTGTCCTGCGTACCGAAGCCGTCCTTGACATGTTCGAGCGAATTATCGCGCGGATGTGGAAGATCAACGTCGATCGGTTCGAGCCGAGCGAGGCGGGCGACACGAACCGGTCGCTCGGGATCACGGCATCGGAGAACATCCGCACGCTGGTACTCCGGGAGAGCTTCGACGCCAGCAATCCTCCGGGTCTGGGCGCCGGGGTGAAGGTGACGGCGCCGAACGACTCGCTGCTAGTCGAGGTCGCTGGCGTCCGCCTGCACGTCATGAAGAGCGCGCCGAGTCTGTCCCTGGCTGAGCCGCAGTGGGACCTGGACTTCAACTGGGTAGGAGAGAGCGACGTCCGGAAGACAGCGGCCACGGCGAACACGGCGTGTGTCGGGGCTTACCTGGCGGTGCCGGGCGGGTTGTTCGAGGACGAGCCGCCGGAAGCCGACGGCGCCTCGCGGCTTCGCGAGGTGTTCCTGGTCTGGACGGGCGGATCGAACAGCCCGTTCACCGGCGGCTGGGTCGGCCTGCCTGTGACTGGGGAGCGGCCCTGGCTGGCAGTGCGGAACGTCTGGTGGCATAAGCCGGGCCAGCTGGCGCCCGGGTCGCGCGAAGGCGACGGGACGACGGCGGACACATGCAGCGCGCGGGATGTTCCGAGCCCGGCGGTCAGGCTCAGGCAGCGACCCAGGACAGCGGAACAACAGTGAGCGGACCGGCTGATCGGATTCTGGCTGCCCGTCGCAGGCGGGCGCTGGGGACAGTGGACGCCTTCAGCGGGACCAGGCTGGGGATCGCACGGCGGATGGCCAGGCTCCCGCGGACCGAGCTGGCCGCGGCGGTCGGCATATCCCCGGCCGCGGTCACCCAGCTGGAACGCGATCACATCCGGCCGACAACCGCGCTGGCGGCACAGCTGAGCCTGGCCCTGGGCGTGCCCGGCAGCTTCCTGCAGACAGCCGTATCACCTCAGCTGATCCCGGCGTCTGCCGCGCACTTCCGGTCGTTGCGCTCGACTCCCGCGATGAGCCGCGACCAGGCGCTCGCGTTCGCTGAACTCGGCCTTGAGGTCCTCGCCGCGGTCGAGGACTTCGTCGACCTGCCGGACGTCACGCTGCCGGCGCTTGACGCCCTCGGGCTGGACACCGCAGATGGCATCGCCAGCGCAGCTGACCAGGCCCGCGCGGCTCTCGGCCTGAGCGCCGGCCCGGTCCCGCATGTCGTCCGGCTCCTGGAAGCTCACGGGGTGCTGGTACTGCGCCTGCCTCAGGACCGGGTAGATGAGCGGGTGGACGCTTTCTCCACCTCCGCCAGCCGGCGGCCTGTTGTCTTGCTGTCGCCGCTCAAGGACGACAAGGCCAGGTCCCGGTTCGACGCCGCCCACGAACTCGGGCACCTGCTGTTGCATCACGACGCCGAACCGGGTTCCAAGGTCATCGAGAACCAGGCCCAGGCCTTCGCGGCTGCGTTCCTGACCCCGGCGGACCAGGTCGTCGAAGACCTGCCCCGCCGAGTTGACTGGCCCGCATTCCAGAAGGCCAAACGCCGATGGGGCGTCAGCCTCAAGGCACTGGTGTACCGGGCGCACAGCCTGAAACTTCTCAACGACGCCGCATACCGGCGTGCCAACATACAGCTGGCGCAATGGGGCAACCCTGAACCAGGTCCGCTCGGCCCGCCCGAGTCCCCGACGCTTCTAGGCACGGCGATCTCGCTCTTGCGGGACATAGATGTCACGATCGACGACATCGCCGAGCACGCCTCCATGCCCGCCGATGTCGTCCGCCACGTCATCGACGCCGCCACCGACAAACGCCCGCATCTGGAACTCAGCTAGCCTGAACGCCGTGCCGAAGGGCAGCTGGATGAGCGTGACCTTGGCGTAAGTACACTCATAGCGGCTCACCAGCATATTGCCGTAGACATCTAGCCCATGAAACGAGATGCGGAATTTTGCCGCAGCATTGTCTGCTGGACGATACACGTCGATTTCTATCGTCAGCGATGGCGTCCTGGGACGCGTTAACGCGGGGATGAAGCGGCCCCAACTTGTGCCGCAGTGGAGGTGATCGGCTCACGCCAAGATCGTTGTGGCGAAGCTGCCAGACGCGGGGGAGCAGGGCAGAATGCCCGTAGCGTTTCACGTTCATCTTGGCGAGCAGTTCCAGGGCACGCTCGGCCTCACCGGCGGGAAGCTTCCTTCCGTTCACCAGCCCGCGGAGGCCGGACGCGAACAAGGCCTCCGGCTGCTGGCCAGCTGGCCCGCCCGTCGGCTTGCGCGACCGGGGCGCGGGCGTTCTGACCGGCGTGGGGGAGCCGGACTCAGGTGCCGAGCGGATGCCGGTACCGGGCTCGGTCTGCGGCCTTTGCCGCCGGAGAGCCGTCAGTTGCCGAGGTGCACGATTGTGGAGCCGCCGCCGGCACAGGGGAATCGGTAATTGCCGTGGCCGACTGGGGTGCCGGCCGGCGCCGGTGGCGGGTCCTCCGACGCACGCACCGCCGGAGTCGCCCGAGCCGCCCTGACTTTGGCTGTGGTGAAACATCGCGATGATGATCACCAGGACGACGACGAAGAGGACCGCGCTGACAAGTACGCCCGCGGGCGTACTGGGCCGCCGCCGACGTGGCCCCCAGCCGCCGCCGATCCCCAAACCGCTATTCCCCGGGAAGCCGCTATTCATCTGTGACTGGAACGGGTCCACGAAAATGAGTGTAGGTTGCCCGTCAAGGGCCAGCTGAAGACTGCTTTACAGCAAGCCGACGCCGATGAGCTGGGCGACATCCGTGTTGGGACAGGGCGGCTGACGTCGCGGCCGCGCGTCAGCCCCCGCCGCGCCAAGAAAAGCGAAGAGCCAGCAGCGTACCGAGGCCAAGCGCAAATCCCGCCAGCGACGCCAGTCAGTTGCGAGGCTGACAGGCATGACGTTGAGTCCGCCTAAGCGGCCGAAAATGGACGTTGGCGGTTGCGACTTGCCATCTGGTGGCGGTGGCGGCGAGGAGGTCAAACGGGATCGGCGGGAACGCTGCCAGGACCGCTTCGGCGAAGGCCTCGCGGCGTGGCCCGTGGTCCCGGGTCGCGCGGTGCACATCGGAGGGCGCGCGTCAGGCTGGCGGGCTGCTGATCGCGGCCATCACGGCGTACTGGCAGCACGTTGTCCTGGACGACCGTACTTGCCCGGTGGCCGCCTGGTAGGCCCACATGTGCTGGCCGGGGCCCTGGTAGAACAGCCAGGAGCCGCGGGCCGACCATGTGGTTACTGACAGCAGGAACGCGGCCGAGGACGGGACGGCCGTCGCCTGCGTTTCCGGGCCGGTCAGGTGAAGGACGAACACGCGGGCGATGCCCTTGCTGACGGGCGCGACTACGGCCTCGGCAGCCATCAGTTGGCCTGAGGGTGCTATCTCGCTGCGAGACCAGGCCCAGTTACCTCCGTGGGCCGGTGCCCATCCTCTTGTTCCCCTCGGCGCCGCGAACGAGCGGAGCCTGCCGGTGGCGAGGTCGAGTACCCGCAGGGTGCGGCAGGCGTAAAAGGCGAAATTCCCTGCGTATGCCGAGTTCCGGGCCGTCGACGGGTTCGCGCATTCAGTGCCGTAGGCGGCCAGCCGGGGGCTGACATCGAAGCCTTCGGCCGACGATGAATGCGGCAGCGGTCTTGGCGCGGTACCCGGATTCCACAGCCAGAACGGGCCGCCCACTTCGCTGGAGCGCGGCTCCAGCAGCAAGCCCGCGTCCGTCCCGGCGATCAGCTGAGTTCCCCTGGGCAGCGTGATCGGCGGCCCGGGCGGGCCGCCGGCCACTGGTACGGACCGCACCCTGACCGCGGTCGCGCTGGCCTGGTAGGAGCCGTACTCAAGCCAGACATCGCCGCGCGCGGCGGACGGGGCGAACGCTGGCGCCTTCCCGAGAATGTGGGTCTTACCGGTCAGCGCATCGGTGTCCCTGACTGTGTTGTGCATGACGTAGACGATCCAGCGGCCAGCCGCCATGATCGGCTGGGACTCACCGGGGTCCACGGTGGGCGTCACCCGCAAGAGCCTGCCGGTACGGAGGTTGCGGAGGTCAATTCTGCCTGCCTGACCGCCCGCCGGCCACATCAGCACGGCCGTGCCGATGCTCTTCGGGATGGGGCCGGGTACCTGCGGGCGAGCGGGGTGCCTGGCCGCGGGCCGGCTCCGGTACCCCGGCCCGCCGGCTCCGTGAATACCGGTCAGTACGCCCAGGGCCGCGGCCAGCACAATCGCCGCCGCGCCGGCAGTCGCACCGCGCCGCCTGCGCTGGCGGCGCCGCGCCTCCTTGATCAGCGCCTCGATCTCGGCGCCGGAACCAGGCGCAGGCATGACGGCCGCGTTCTTCATTACCAGCTCCTACGACACCTGCGCGATGATCTCTGCCAGTTCTTCTGGCCGGTACCCGCACTGCCGGGCCACCGCGACCAGTTCGCGCGCCTTCGCCACCACGGCGCTTCGCTGCGGCCCGATGCCGCTCACCGTCACACCCCGCCCGCGCCGGAACTCCACCAGCCTTTCGTCCCGGAGCGTGCGCAGCCCGCGGAGCACCGTGTTGGCGTTGACACCGAGCACCGCCGCGAGGTCCCTGGCAGGCGGGAGTCGCTCGCCCGCGCCCGCCTCACCGTCGGCTATCGCCCGCCGGATCGCCGCCGCGACCTGCTCATGCAGCGGCACAGGACTCGACTGGTCAATCTCCGCTGCCGGTATGGTGCTAGTCACATTAGCACCATACCATCGCGCCAGGACGCTCAGCACTAACAGGCAATCCGTCGGCTCTCGCAGCCAGGGACTGGATGCAACTGGCCGGGTAACCCAGTGGTGGCTCTCCCGTCCAGGGCCTGGTGTGACATCATCTGGGCAGCGAACAAGTGCGGAGAGGTGCGATGACCTGGCCGGGCGAGCAGGAACGGCACGACAGATGGAAGGCCTCGGGAATCCGCACGGATGTCCCGCATCCGGCCAGGGTCTATGACTACCTTCTGGGCGGCAAGGACAACTTCGCCGTCGACAGGGAGGCGGCCGAGATGTCCCTGAGGATCTCGCCGGAGATCCGGCACAGCGCGCGGGCTAACCGCCAGTTCCTGGTGCGCGCGGTACGGTTCCTGCGCGACAGCGGGATCCGCCAGTTTCTTGACGTCGGGACCGGGCTGCCGACCAGTCCCAATACCTACGAGGTCGCCCAGGACGGGTATCCGGATGCCCGGGTCGTTTACGTCGATAAAGATCCCGTGGTGGTCGTGCACGCCGAGGCGCTGATGGCCAGCAACCAGACCACCGCGGTGGTCCATGCTGACCTGCGGAACGTGGACGAAGTTCTCGCCGCGACGGGGAAACTCCTGGATTTCACCAGGCCGGTGGGGCTGCTGTTCGTCGCGTGCCTGCACAACATCCCGGATGACGATGACCCGGCAGGTACCGTCGCCCGCTACCTGAAGGCGCTCGCGCCAGGAAGCTACCTGGTCATCTCCCACGTCACCGACGAGCTCGACCCCGCCAGGATGCACGCGATCACGGCGGAATACGCGAAGCGGGGTACCGTCTTCGTCGGCCGGGGCAAGGAGTCCGTCCAGCGCATGTTCAATGGCGCGGAACTGGTCGATCCCGGGGTCGTGCTCATCTCCTACTGGCGCCCTGACAGCGGCCGGCCGGACTACAACGCGGATCAGGTCTGGGGTTACAGCGGCGTCGCCCGGGTGTGAGGACTGACTTCCAACGTCGTCGAGCAAGGCATGATGGCTTCCGGTCGGCCACGGCTTATAAGGTATTGGGTGCTCGCAGCCGGCCTGTAGAAGAGGAATCAGGATGCTGGTTATCAGGCGGCTGGGTCTGACAGCTTTGGCGGCCGTGTGTGCTCTGGCGCCCTGCGCAAGCGCCGCGGCCGCCGGCGTGAGCCATTCCTTCCCGTCGGCCGCGACTCCGGTAGTGGTACGGGTTGCTGCCCGGACGGGAGGGTGGCGGGTCGCAGCGCGGATCGTTGTGCCCGGTCGCTCCGCCTACCTCCAGAGCGTGGCGGCTGCCGGCGCGGGCGACGTGTGGTCGGCTGGAGCGAGCGCTGCCCCTGGGGGGAGGGCGATCCGCCTGCTCATCGAGCGGTGGTCGGGCCGGCGCTGGCGGCCGGTCGCGGTGCCTGGCCCGCTAGCCCGGAAGTTTCAGGCAGGCGGGGTTGGTCGGCTGGCGTTCGCTCTGGTCGGGGCATCTTCAGCTGGCAACGTGTGGGTCTTCAATCAGGGGACCGGGGCATTCCTGCGGTGGGAGGGGCGTCACTGGAGCGAGGGATCAGTCCCGCACCGGCGCGGCGAGGCGCTTGCGGTTACGTCGGCTCTGGTGCTGGGCAAAGCCGACGTGTGGGCGTTCGGAGCGACCATCAATGCCAAGGGTGATGCGCTGCCCTTCGCCGCGCATTTCGACGGCCGCGGCTGGCAGGTGACGCCGTTGCCTCGCACGGTGAACCTTCTGGTTTCGGCGGCCAGCGCGGTCTCGCCTGACGACATCTGGGCCACACTCGGCGATGGCGGGCAGCAAGCGTTCCCTGCCAGCGGCGAGGGCGGCGCACTGCTGCACTGGAACGGCCGCCGCTGGCAGCACGTCGGCTTGCCGGCAGCGCTTGCGGACGGGGGCGACCCGACCAGCGTGGTCGCTGTCTCCGATCATGAGGTCTGGGTCGGCGGGGGCGCTTCTAACGGCAAGCCGGGCGGGATGACCGGCCTGTCAGCACGATGGGATGGCCGTGCCTGGCACACCAGCCGGCTGCCTGAGCCTGAATCGCCGGCCCGGTGCGTGCTGAGCAGCATCCTGCCTGCGGGCCGGGCTGGCCTGCGTGCACTGGACATTTGCTTTACCAATGGCAGCCCCGGCCTGACCTCGCAGTTCTGGGACCTTGCCCGCGGCAGATGGTCGGCCCCGCCGGGCCACGGCTCACCGGCCGGGCACCCGTCCTCCTGAGCATGGCCCAGGCCTGCCGACGCGGAACGGTGTGGGCAGCGGGCGCCGCCGGGAGAGCGGGCATCATGGCCGCACACGGCCCTGGCTGATTCCGGAACGACTGCTAAGCGCGGAGTCGTCCATGCCGTGGTCGGGCTAGAATGGTCAGTCGCGCTCCGGGCCATTCGTTCAAACAATAAGGGTGAAAAATTGTCCCGGCGCGCTTGCCGTGCTTTCTAGGCGGCTGTTCAGCGGCTGCCGGGTTCCATCGCCGTCGCCAATCCAGGTTTCGGGAAGCGGCCCTCGCCTGGCCAGGGCCATCGAAGTTGGCAGTCGATGCGCACCTCGCCTGAGTCCGTTTCCAGGATTCGCAGGGCATCGAGCTCAGGCCGGCGCATTCGCGCAGGTAGCGGCAGACAGGAGCGGCGGATTCTCTCGCGGCGTTATGCCGAGAATGTCAGCTACAACGGCGACGGCGTCTTGGCTTCCGGGCTTCGTCGGCGGGGCGGCCGGGCGGGCAGCAGGTGGCCGCTGCTGCCCGGCCCGGTAGCCGCGTCAGCCGCAGGTGGCGCCGTTCAGCGTGAAGCTGGCTGGAGTCGCGTCGCTGCTGGTCCAGGTTCCCTGGAAGCCGGCAGATGCGGAGCCGCCAGCCGCGACGGTGCCGTTGTAACTCGCGTTGGTGATCGTCACGTTCTCGCCGCTCTGGATGGCGGTGCCATTCCAGGCGCTGGTGATGTGCTGATCACCGGGGAAGGTGAACTTCAGCGTCCAGCCGGTCAGCGCGGCCGAGCCGGTGTTGGTGATCGTTACGCTGGCGGTGAATCCACCCGTCCACTGGCTGGTGGGCTGGTAACTCACCTGGCAGGACCCGCCGCCCGTAGCGGCGCCGACCGTCCAGGTGAACGTCGCCGACCCGGTCGCGCCGGTAGTGTCCCTGGCGGTCACCGTCACCGAGGATGTGCCCGAGGTCGTGGGCGTGCCGCTGATTACGCCGGTTGATGAGCTGATCGACAGGCCCGCCGGCAGGCCGGTGGCCGAGTAGGTCAGGGTCTGCCCGGTCGCGGAGTCGGTTGCGCCGATCGGCAGCGAGAGCGCCTCGCCGGTCATCGAGGCCTGGTTACCCGGATTGGTCACCGTGATGTGGTTACCCTGTGCCGTCGTGGCGTTCAGGCCCATGAAGGCGATCGCGCTGGCCTCCATCCCTGCGCCCGCGATGGGGAGAACATGCCCTGCGCCCGCGATGCTGAGCGCCTCGACCTGCGGTACCTCGGAGCTGTTGTCGTACTGGGTTTCCGTCCACCCGGACACCGGCGTGGTGGTCGAAGTCGGAGTCGAGCTCACCCCGAGCACGTTCGTCCACTGCAGGATCTCCTGGCTGAGGTTCTCGTAGTTGAGCGTCCCGTCGGCGGTGCCGTGCCAGAGCTGCACGCGGGGCCGCGGCCCGGCGTAGCCGGGGTCGGCGTTGCGCACCATGTTGCCCCAGGCCGGCGCGGTGTTCGTGACCTGGCCGTCAGCGCAGGCAGAGTTCCATCCGTCGACGGTGCCGGTGAAGAAGCAGCCGAACGGCACGCCCATGAACGCCGCGCCGGCCTTGAATACGTCCGGGTAGTCGCCGAGCATGACGTTGGTCATCATGGCGCCCGATGACGCGCCGGTCACGTACACGGCGCTCGGGTTGCCGCCGTAGTGCTGCTCGGTATAGGTGATCATCGACATCAGCCCGACCGGGTCGCTGCCGCCGTTCCTGGTCAGCGCCTGGCTGGAGGACACGTCCCAGCAGCTTCCGCTCCTGGTCACCGATGGGTAGATCACGATGAACCCGTACTGGTCGGCGAGCGAGGCGAACGCGGTGCCCGAGAAGAATCCCGGACCGGAGCCGGTGCATTGGTGCAGGGCGAGCAGGATGGGCGGGTTGGCCTTGGCCGTGGTCGGTACGTAGATGTACATCTGCAGGCCGGACGGGTTGCTGCCGAAGTTCGTCACCTGGACGAGTGCGGAGCTGAGTGCCTGTGCCTGGGGCGCGGTCTGGAGGAATGCGACCGCCGTCGCCGCGGTCAGGCTCAGGGTCATCAGCCTGGCTAACCAACTCTTCATGTTTCTCCTTGGCTATCTCCGAAATATTTCGATACCTCTTCTATTAATTTCACTACGTGGTGGTGCATATTGCTAGTCCAAACTTGGCGGGGGTCGGGAGCCCGCCAAAGATGACCAGGTCATGTAGGGCAAGCGTCACTGAGTACTGACCAAAAGTTTCGGGAAGTTTCAGTATGCAAGGCTTATAGGATGGGTGGCCAGCAGCACATCCGCGCTGTAATAAAGCCGCACGCCGGTTCCGTACGACCTGCGCCGCTCCGGCGTCACCTGGCGTCTCAACTCGGGTGAGAGCCAGCTCCACTCCAAAGTTTCCAAGGCGCGGATCAGTGTTCCAGTGGGCGTTCGGTACGGCTGCGGCGTGCCTCTTCGGCCACGCGATGAAGTCCGGTCACGCGGACTGGCACGTCGTCGCCCATCGCAAGCAGGGTGGAATTGTACGGGCACTGTGCCCTGCAGGTCATGTCATCGCGTAGCAGCGTGCCGGTGGTCAGGTTGTAGTGCTGTGCGCCGGGGTCGGCTATGCCGCTTGGTGCCGTGATCATGCATATGAACTGTGCGAGTTAGCCCGGCACAGGCCATTGAAAAGCCGAAGACATTCTCGTTACGTCGGAGCCGATGGTCATCAGGCAGTCCGGCGATATAGACAGGATCGTCCAGAAAGCCCGTCTCTTTCGGCTTGTACAAGACCGGGATCGTACTGGCCGAGGCACTCCCAATGCCGCTTAGCTTAAGTTGATCTTGAAATCGTTGTGCCTGGAAGCGGGGCACCGGCGCTCTCGGCTGCGAGTGGTTCCTGAAAGGGATCAATGAGACAAATGTCACGCGGGTTGGCCGCAGGCGGCGCTAGCCCGCCCGGGCGAGGGCCATTCGAAGCGCGATTTACCCGCTAAGCCCGTTTTATCGGCTCCGGTGGTGCGCATGAATTGCGCAATTGATGTTGGGTTTCGGGTGTCGATCCGCGTATTGATGTTGTCCGCCAGAGGCGGATGCCAGGGCCTGGACCAGGAAGATCACCCTAAGCTAAGTGGCGTTGGAGGCACTCCAGGCATCGCCGGGCCGGGGGCAACGGAATGAGCCCGCCAGTGAGCACCGCGAAATCGGCCCTGTCTGGCATCTACCATAATCCCGCCGTCGATTACAGGTACATGGTGAGCGTAGGCAATCAGGTTCAGGGCGGCCCTAGCCCATGGGCGGTCTACGCAGCGCCGACGCGAGCACGTGGGCCTTGGCCAGGCCCACGTGGGCGGGACTGGAATGGAGCTGTCGGTCGAGGTTGTGTTCCTGGTGTCTTCGCTTCCCTCATCGTCGCCGGCGCCTCGTACAGCGCTCGTCACCTCCGTCGGCCGGTCTTATCGTCAAACTCGGTCAATGGAGATTATTGTCCAGGTGCCTCCGTGCTGGGCCATCTGGAGATGCGCGTGATATGGCCCGATTGCCTTCCTCTCGATGGTCATGACGATCAGGGACTTATAGGCACTGAAAGCTGTCACCGGTCCCGCCAGGCTCTCCATTGTGTGAGCGAACTGGAAAAACGTCCGAAATGTGAGCTTGTGCCCGTCCGGCCCGAGTGTCGCGGTGGCTAACCCGGTTGTGGCTGAGGTGAGCTGGCCGCGGTCATTCCACTCGCCAGCGCCTTCAGCGGCGACCTAGGTTCACGATGCGCCGGGCCAGCGACCATATGGTTGCTTCGATGAGCGGACATGCCTCGGCGGGCCGGGGGAGCAGCAGCACCCGGATCGGCGCAGGTCATCGGATGGCATTGCCATCTGGCTTGCCGGTCTCGGCGTCGATGCGCACCTCGCCTGAGTCCGTTTCCAGGACTATGGCTGATCCGGTCAGGGTGGCCGATTGTATGAGGTCGGTGTTCACGTGCCAGGTGTCGTCGAGGTTCCAGGACAGGCCGTACACGCCCGCCTCTGCATCGACCACGAGCCGGGTCGGGCTAACCGCGATGAACTGCCGGAAGAAGCGGCCAGCTTCGCGGTGCGGTAACTCCCGGATCTCACATCGACGGAGATCACGACGTTATTGCAGCCGCAGATGAGCAGCGGCAACTCGGGGTGGGCGACGAAGGTGGTAAAAGATGGACGGCCCCAGTCAGAGAATCCGATCAAAAAATGACTGATGAAACCGGGTGCAGTGGCTGTGAGCCGGTCGCTTTCTATGGTTATGAACCGACTATCGCGGTATTCTGTGGTGGCGATGAAGACGGCTTCTGCGGCCTTCATCTGGATGTTGAAGGCGGTTTCGGATTCCCATGTGCGGATGAGCACGTTGACATCGGTAATCTTCAACCGCACTGGGTCAGCAGGCAAGGTCTCGCAGCCTTCCATAAATCTATGTTGGCCCGGACAGTCTACCCTCCTGAGTAGATAAGTCCCGTAATCAGCTTGGCTCCGCGCCAGACGGTCTCCATCTTCGCGAACCCTCCGGGTCCGGCCAGAAGGCCGTCGCGGATAGTCTTGCCGTTTTCTTCTGACGAGATCGAGGATTTATCGTCGTACTGAGACTGAAGGAAATCCTCAAGCAGGGCACGCCCCTCTGCGTCGTTTGTGATGCCGATTCGCGAGAGGCTCGCCAGCATCTCTTGTGACCGTTCGATATTGTGGGCTGAGCCGGTCGCATTTCCGAAGAAATATTCGAGCCTGTTGCCTAGTTCTGCTTCGCCGCAGTTGTGCACGAGCACGGCTGTCCCGGCTACGCCGATGAAGTAGGTGTGGTCGTTGCCTACGGTCAGGTTGTACGCGGCGGCGCCGGGGTAGTCGTAGCGATGCATCGCGGCAATCTCAGCCGTGCCGCCGTCGAGGGCATCGAGCCGGTCGCCGACGCGCAACTGGCCGGCGTCGATCCACCTGTTCCTGGTGAAATCGAAAAATGGGTGACCGGCGGTGGCAACGATGGTGCCTGTCTTCCGCTCGGAGCCGTTGCCGACAATGATGGTAAGCCGGACAAAGCGCTCGTTCTTATGGCCCGTGATAACTGCCTGCACCGGCTCGTCCGTGGTCTTGCCGGATCGCGGATCCGCTGCGAGGACCTTGTCGCCTGGTCTGAAGTTGGAGATTGGCTTGCTTTTGCCTGAGGAGAGCTTGACCTTAGTGTGGCTGGCGAAGCTGTTGGCTGCGCACGAGTCTTCGCCTCCCTCATCGTCGCCGGCGCCTTCGTCATCAAGATCACCGCCGAGTGAGGTGAGATCCTCGCTTCCGTCCGTTCCGAGGACGGCAAAGTCGGCAGCTTCGAGGGCTTCGAGTTCTTCGATGCCGCCTGGGATGGTGAGCAGGAATCCGCCTAGACAGCCAAGGCCGGCGCCGGCGAAATAGTCACCGAATGAGTGCTTGCGCCCGTCGAGCGCACCGCCGATGTCGTTAGCGAGCGCCCCGATCCCGCAGGCGATCAGTTCTGGCACCTCCAGGCCCGACGGGTCGGAGAAGTCGGCGGTGTCGTCGTCGGCGTACTGGTAGAGGTTGTCGCCAGAACCCGTTTGGCCAGAAGGGTCGGCTGAAATGAACCGGCTGGTGGCGGGCGAGTAATCGCGGGCGTTATTGTCCTGCAGGCCGCCTGGTATGGTCGCCCCCGAGATCAGGCTAGTGTAGCGGACCGGGTTCGGATCGCGGGCGCCCGCCGAGGACGTCGTCGCCCCGAACACGTTGTAGCTGTAAGAGGTGGCAATCTGCCCGGCCGAATTCACCAGGGCCAGCACCGATCCAAGCGCGTCGGGCAGGTAGGCCTGGACAGTCGTCCCGCTGGTAGCCGACAGCGTGCCGTAGGGGCCGGTCAGGAACTCCTCGCTGGTGCCGCCGCTTGCGGTCTCCGACACCAGTTGCGTGCCCTTGTAGGCAAAGGTGGTTTGTGATTCCGCAGATAGTGGCGGAGACCAGGCGGCCGAGCGGGTCGTAGCCGAGCGCGGAGGTGGCCGTCTCGGTCTTGACGGCGGTGAGCTGGCCCCGATCATTCCATCCGTTCAGCGTTGATCATTCAGATGGAAGCTTCAGCAACCCCCGTCGTCCCAGGCGCGAGGGCGCCCTGGCATAAACGCACCCCGCCGATCGGCCCATTACTCCGGTGGGATCGAAACTCAGTGAGGCCGGTCGAAGTCATCGAACTCTTCGCGAACCGGGCCTGAAATGGGAATTCGCTGCCACCACCATTCTGTATCCGAGAAATGGTCGCTGCTAAATCGCTCGATCATTCCACCTGTGTCAGGTTGCGTGAAGCTCTTGAACAGTTCATCATCTGCTGAAACGAGTTCAACCGTTACATTGAGCGCCGAACCAGATACCTGGTCTGTGGCTTCCGCGATCAGACTTCTCAGATGAAGTGCAGCGACAAAATCGTGGCCTCCCCACGTCTGTTTATCGGCAAAGTGCGCGTGTCGTTCCTGGTACAGACGCCCAACATGCTGGTGCCAGCCCTCGACTAGTTCCTTGAGCGTCATCATCTTTCCTTGCCGCAGGTCGACGAGGACTTCGGCCAGAACCTCCGGTGCCTGCTCCATGTTCATATCAACGACTCCCGGTGACTGTCGCGCCCGGTGCGGCCGAGGGCGGCGACACCTGCGCGACCGCCAGCGTGGCCGCCGGTAACGACGTCACCGCAGTGATATTGCCGTCCTTGTCATAGCTGATCTCTGAACCCGCGCCAGTGCCGTCGAAGACTGCGGTCACCCGGCCATCGCCGTCGTGCGCGTACAGCGTCGGCCCGGACCCCGCCGCTGCCGGAGCCGCGACTAAGGCCCGCGCGGCCGGCCCGCCCGGGCCGAGATCTGGCAGCCCGGCCAGCGCTGCCACCAGCACGATCGGCGCCAGTCCGCTCGCTGCGCGTCTCAACCGGCCACTGGTCGTGCCCGGACCGCTGCTGCGGCCACGCACCAGGCTCAGGCTATCCCCAATTCGCCCAGAATTAGCTAAGGCAGCTATGGAACTCCAATCAGCCATTCAAGGCCGCTATCGCCTATCCGCCCGTCCGCGCCCCAGACAGGCCGAGAATCCGGCCCATCGCCAGCGGCGCGCCAGGCAGAATCAGAACATAAACTATTCATAAAAGCAATACACTTATCATGAAATAATCCATGCCGGTTAATCCGGCACGCCAGCCGGATCATGCCGGTTATCGTCAACTGTCGACCTGTTGACTGAGCCAACCCGCCTAGCAACCGAGGTGCTCGCAGGGCTGAGGAAATCGCATAGATGCTCGGCCAGTGCCTTGTAACCGTGGTCCGGGCCGGTCCACGAAGATCGCGCGGCCGGTCCTTGCAGAACGGTGAACTCGCCGTCGACTTTCCGGGCAGATGCCGTGATGGTGAGCTTGAAAGCACCAGATCGCGGAGATGGGTGCTGCTTGTCGTCGGCCTGGAGACGGCTTGCCCGGGTCTGACCGGTCTTCCCTTAGGCAGCCGCGGCGTGCCGGCGGGATACTGGGTCCATGGTCACGCCGGTCGTTCGTCCCGCCCGCAGAAGCGATGTCGCTGCGCTGGCCGCCATTTACAACCATTATGTCGAGCACTCGGTCGCCACTTTCGACACCGAGCCGGTCTCGGCGGCGGACCGGGCGGCGTGGCTGGAGAGCTTCTCTGAGGCGGGCCCGTTCCGGCTGCTGGTGGCCGCTACTGCTGACCGGGTTCTGGGATACGCGTCGAGCAGCCGCTACCGCGCCCGTCCCGCATTCGCTCACACGGTCGAAGTGAGCATCTACCTCGATCCCCGCAGCCGCGGCCAAGGCGTGGGCTCGCTGCTCTACGGTGCCCTGCTCGACGAGTTGGGCTCGGAACCAGTGCACCTGGCCGTGGCCGGGATCGCCCTGCCCAACGACGCCTCGGTCGCCCTGCATCGCAAATTCGGGTTCGCCGATGTGGGCATCCTCGACGAATACGCCGTCAAGAACGGTGCCTATATCAGCTCGTTGTGGATGCAGCGCCGACTCTGAACGCGGACTCCGCGGCCAGGACCGTCAACCCTTGCGCATGCGCAAGGGTTGACGGTCCTGCCAGCTCAAAAAATATGGCCGCTCTTCGTTACCAGCCAATGAGCGCGGGAATCCCGGCGCCGCTGGTCGGCGAGTTGAACGTGAGCAGCGTCGTCAGCCGGCCGGTCCGCACGTCGACCGCGAGCACGCGGACGATGACCATCGGCACGAACGCGGCTTGGTTGTGCCGCCGCATGGTCTCGATCGCCACCAGGAGGTGTCCGTGCATGAGATTCGGCGCCAGTGTGCAGGAAGCCTCATACCCGGTCCAGGTGTGCAGGACCACGGCCCGGTGCCCGGTGGCCAAGTCGGGGTACACGCCGAGTTGGTTGGCAACCCGGTCACGCGACATGTCAGTGGATATGCATGCATACAGAGCAGCGCCAACCGACAGCGACGTGACGCCGCGGAGCCCGACGACGGTGCTGGCCTGGTCGACCGTTCCAGATGGCAGGTTTGTGCGCAGCGTCTTGGCCATGATCGCCGACCCGCTGGGCAGGTATTGAGAGAATGCGAGCAATCCGCCGGCCGGGGTTAGCGCCATGGCGGTGGCGTAGTCCTCGCTAAGGGCGAATGTCCAGCGCCTGGTGACCTTCCCCCGTGCCGTGTCGAGCATCCCGATGTAGCCGCTCGCCTGGCTGAGCGGGATCTTGGCGGCCCCGCCATTAGCGCAGTAGGTGAGCGAGAACGCCAGCTTGCGGCCGTCTGCGCTGGCTGCGAGCGCGGTGGGCAGGCCCGCTTGCCCGCTGCCCGGCAGCGGCGTCAGCGCTGACGGCCGACCGGCGGCGCTCAGGCTGAACCGGTAGAAGTACGCTCGGCAAGTGGCCATCAGGTCGGCTTGCTGTGCCGCCACGTAGAACGTCCGGTCACTGCCGTCCCCTGCGATCCGCGCGAAGATCTGCCCGGCTGGCGCGCTGACCTGTCCGGTGACATGCCCGGTAGCGGTCCGCACGACCTCCAGGCCGGTTCCCGTGCTCACTGCGACGAACTCCGGCAGCCCGGGAATAGCCACACTGTGCATTGGCGAATGATGTCGCGAGTGCACCCGCGCCGGCGGGTTCGGCCCGGACAGGACGTGCGGCACGACAACGCCGATAGCCACCAGGATCGCGGCGACCGCGGTGGCGGCAGCGATCGGCGCAATCCCCCAAGCGCGGCGCGTCGGCCTGTTTCTGGGACCGCCAAGTGATGCCGCCCGGCGCCTCGGCACCGTGAGCCGCGCGGGTGCCTCGGCCGGCACCTCATCTTCGCGAACAAACTCCGCAATGACGAGGTATGCCGCCGTCAGCCGGTCTTCCAAGCCGCTCATTCAGTCCTCCCTAAGTTCACGAGCCAGAGCCGTCATCGCATGTGAGATCGTGGACGACACGGTTCCGGTCGTAATGGACAAAGATTCGGCGATTTCCGCCTGAGAAAGCCCGGCGTAATAGCGCAGCGCAAGCACCTCCCGCTGGCGGGGAGACAACCTGGCGACGGCGGCGAGCACCGCGCGGTGGTCCTCCCGCACCATCACCGCTGCCTCGGCTGACCACACCGGCGGGTCGTAGTGCAGCGGCCGCAACCGTCTGCGGTTCCGGGCACGGAGCACACCGCGCGCCCCGTTCAGCACCGCCGCGCGCAGGTATGCCGGCGCTTTCGCAGGGTCGCGCAGCCGCGGCCAGGCCCGGTAGAGGCCGAGGAACGCGTCCTGAACGACATCCTGGGCGGATTCCGGGTCGCCAACGAGCACCATTGCCAGCCGGGTGAGCCCGAGCGCGTGCGCCCGGTAAAGCTCATCCACGGGATCGGCCGGCCTCGCCGCCCACCGCCCCGTCGGGAAGGCTGAACTGTCAGTCGCCATATCTACAGTGACGCCCGAGCCGACCCGATATTGAGTCCGAACGCCAGCTCTTATGAGAGGACGGGTCAGCGAGCTTGCTGCTCGTCGTCGATTCTGACCAGGGCGGATCGGCTCGCGGCGATCAGGACTGCGAGCTCGATCACGGCGGCCACGGCGAATAGGGTCCGGCTGGCCTTTGACAAGCCGATCAGCCAGGCGCCGAGCAGCGCTCCGACCGGCAGCGTCACGTAGCCGATCGCCCGGACCACAGAGACGAACCTGCCAATGAGGTTGACAGGGATGATCCGCTGCACGGCGCTGAACCAGCAGACCACGATCAGTGCCGTCCCCGCTCCCTGCAGGAACTGGCTGCCAGCGATCGTCGGCAGTTGCGGCGTGATGGCCTGGATCACCATCCCGGCCGCGCAGACGGCGAGCCCGGCGACGATCAGCCGCCCGGTCGAGCGTCCGGTCAGCAGTCTCGGGGCGACGAAAGCGCCCGCCGCCGCTCCGGCTCCCTGAAGCGCGAACACTACGCCGAGCGCGATCTTGGCGTGATGCTCAACGTGCAGCACCACGAAGACCAGGTTGCCCTCGATGATGTAAGAGGCCAGGTTCGACACAGTGAGCAGCACGGTCCCGGCCACGATCGCCCTGGAGATCCCGACGACCTTCAGCCCGGCGCCGAGATCTCGCAGCACGCCGGTCACCCAGCGGCGGGCCGGCGCCTCCGGCGCGGCGATGCGGCGGTAGGCGATGGTGGCGACCAGGGAAGCGGACACGGCGAACGAGATGGCGTCGAGCACTGTGGCCAGCGGTACCCCGGCGGCGGCTACGATCGAGATGCCGATGACTGGGCCAGCCAGGCTGAGCAGCCCGTCAGTCATCTCGGTCCACGAGTTGAACCTAGGCCGGTCCTCGTCGCTGACCATCTCTACCAGGAAGCCCTGGAACGCCGGGAAGTAGATCGGGCGGGTGCAGGACAACGCGAGCGCGCAGATGTAGAGCAAGATGATGGCCGGGTGACCGTACTGGACGAGGCCGGCGATGACGAGCGCTAGCGCGCACGATCCGTAGTCGCAGGCAACCATGGTGCTCCGCCGTGGCAGCCGGTCAGCTAGCACGCCCGCAAACGGGCCGATCACGACGTAGGGCACGAACTCGAGCACGTAGGCGAGCGCGGTGTCCAATGCTGACCCGGTTAGATGCAAGATCAACGTTGGCACGGCGAACTTGTAGATCCAGTCACCCGTGGATGAGACCGCGAAGGCTGCCCGCAGCTTCACCGACCCGAAACGGGTCAGGGTTGGCCGTACGGCGCTGTCAGTAGTCATCGGCCCGCGTCAGAACGGCAATGGCCGCTGGTCGCTGGCGATCCAGCGGAGCGAGTCCGCTGGCTGCGCGTCCTGGCAGACCTGACAGTCGGCACGCCGCTTGAACGTCTCGGTGACGGCCGGCCTAGGGTCGTCGAACGCCATCTCGACGAGCCTGCCCACAGAGACCGGCGGGCTGATCGCGGTAGCGAGCCGTACCGCCTCGCCGGCGATTTGCGCCGTGAGCAACATGACCAGACCGTTGTAGGCGGCGTAGTCCTCCGCGAGCCGCTCGCCCCTGGCTTCGGTGGCCCGCAGATCCTCGCGCACGAGCCTGGTGGTCGGGTCCTCTTGCCCGGTCCCGTACCAGCACGCGATGCAGCCAGAGACGCCAGGGACCGTAGTCGACAAGTACGCTCGCTGCGTCACAACGCCTGCCGAGATCAGCGCGGCGCCCGCACGCACGCACGCCTCGTTCATCCACAAGTCGATGTCCAGTTTGGGATGATCGGCCGCGCCAATCACGATGTCGCGATCATGCACGATGGCGTAAACGTCGCCGGCCGATGCCAGCCTGGCATGCGCCGCGTCCACGGTGACGCCGCTGTTGAAATCGCGGGCACGGGCGGCGGCGACTTCGGCCTTGCGCTGCCCGAGCACCGACTCGCCGTAGAGTACCTGCCGATTCAGGTTGGACAGCGTCACGGTGTCGAAGTCGACGACGCGGAAGTCAGTGAAGCCGAGCGCGACCAGGTCAAGCATCAAGTGGCTGCCGACGCCGCCGAGGCCGAGTATCGCTATCCTGGCGTCGCGGGTCCGGCGCTGGAAGTCGAACTTGGACACCTTCAAGGTCGCGTAGGTCTCGAAGAAACCGAGGTTGCGGCTCCACCGCTCATGATCATCGGGGCTGAAATCGGTGCCGGTATCTGAGCTGTCCTGAATCAGGCAGCTCTCGTCCAGGTCGGCGATTGCCTCCTCGACGTCCGCGGCGGTGACGTCCGGGTAGCGCGCGTTCAGGTCCCGCCAGATCGCAGTCAGGTCGCTACCGTCAAGTAGCTTGATCAGCTCGTGCACCCTGCCGTCCGGATCGTCGAGCGTGATCAGCGTGCCAGCGAGCCTGAAATGGACCGCGTTGTCCGCGACGAAGTACGGAATCGACTTCTTAAGCACGGGCCGGAATGACATCGCTCTCCTAGCGGACGGAATCGGGCCGGGGCACCCCATGGTGGCTGTGCCCACGACCCCAGCCACATCAGGCGCTTAGAGTGTCCTGCCGCCGCCTGCGCCAGCTAGACTGTAACGCTTCTTTGACTTCTTAATCATCCGATTCCACCTCCTTCCGCTGTCCGGTCAGATAATGGTCGAAAAAGGTCAGCAATTCGGCGAAGTAATTAAGCCGGGACGACCTGGAGCGCTCACCGTGTCCAACGCCGGGCTCGGTCCGCAGCAGGATCGGCCGGTCGCCGCTCGTGGCGAACTGGAGTTGCGCGCACATCTTCCGTGCGTGCATCGGGTCGACCCTGGTGTCGCCGTCGAACGTGGCGAGCAGCACCGCCGGGTAGTCGACCCCAGGCGTCACGTTGTGGTACGGCGAATAGCGGAGCATCCAGCCGAGTTGCTCGGGATCGTCCCGGCTGCCGAACTCACCGGTCCAGTGGCTGCCAAGCCCGCTCAGTTCGTACCTGGCCATGTCGAGCAAGGGCGCGGTGAACTCGGCTGCCGCGAACAGGTCAGGTCGCTGCACGACGGCGGCGGCCGCGAGCAGGCCGCCGGCGCTGAAGCCCTTGACGCCGACCGCGGCAGGATCGGCCAGGCCGCTCTCGATCAGGTAGCTGGCCGCGGCCACTAGGTCGTCAATGCCGTGCTGCTTGCGCGGGCCTCAGGCCAGCCTGGTGCCACTCCTCGCCTTCCTCGCCGCCGCCGCGCACGCAGGCGATTGCGAAGATGCCACCAGCCTGCGCCCACGCCAGGCCGAGTTCGTAGTACTCCGCGAGGTGGGACTCGCCGAACGCGCCGTACGCGTGAATGATCGCGGGCAATGGCCCGCTCGCCCGCTGCGGCATCGTGACCAGCAGCCGCACCATGGTGCCGTCGGCTGACGGGTAACGCAGTTCCCGCGCCACGACGCCGCGCGGCCCGGCCAGGTGCGCTCGCTGCCACGGTGTCACCGAGCGTGACACCGCGTCGTAACGATAGACCGTCGGGGGAGTGAGCGTATCGGCGTAACTGAACCACATTTCATGGCCACGCCCAGGGCGGCAGGACAGGTCTGTAGCGCTGCCGGCTCCCGGTAGCGCGATCTCGGTCAGCGGCTGGCCCGTGTCCAGGTCGTGGCAGCTCAGCCGGACATTGCCAGCTTCGCTCGCGGCCACCACGAGAACGGGGTTCGGCAGCGCCTCGTCGGTGAGGATCGCGAAGGACTCGAGTACGGCGGACGGATTTTCTGCTATCAGGGTTTGACCTGGGTCGGTGCGAGCGGACTCCGCCCTCACCGCCACGATCCGTCCGCGCGGCGCCTCATCGTCGGTCAGCAGGTAGAGCATGCCGTTGCCGGCAGGCCAGGCCCAGCTCCACCCGTCCGCGCAAGCGGCGAGCTGGTAGGCGGCCAGAGTGCCGTCCGTACCAGGGCAGTCGGCCAGCCACACCTGGTTGGCGCCGGACAGATCGGTGGTGACAGTGATGACTAGCAGCCGCCCGGCGTCGTCAAGCACGACGTCCAGGTCGCTGATCTCGCCGAGTCCGGCGCCGAACAACTCGGGATCAAGCTCGGTCGGCGAGCCGATGCGGTGGAAGCAGACACGGGCCCGTCATCGTCACGAGCGTTGGCTACATAGTAAAAGCCGTCGTCGGCGGGCAGCCAGGCCACGGAGGAGAACCGGCAGCCGCTGATCGGCGTGTCGACGAAGGCGCCAGTGTCGGTCGTCACGATGCGGAGGAGTGCCTGTTCCGTGCCGTCGGCGGAAAGCTGGCATGCCACCAGGCGCCCGTCATGGCTAGGCTCCCAGGCGTCCAAGGTGGTCTGGCCCGAGGCATCGAGGCTGACCGGGTCGAGTACCGTGCGCTCGGCGTCAGCTACCGCGCCCTGGTGGCAGCGAGCGAGCAGGGCGGGATGCTGGTCGTCGGGACCACGATGTAAGTAAAACTCCCGCGATCCCCGCCAGACAGGCGGCGAGCGTTCCTCGAATTCGGTCAGCTCATCAAGCCGCCGCCGGAAGCGCTCGTAACTCCGCCAGCGAGTGCGGTGCGAGCCGTACAAGGCCCGCTGCCTGGCGAGCCAGTCGGCTGTCTCGGCGCTTTCCGGGTTCTCAAGCCAGCGATACGGGTCAGTCACCCGGTGCGGCCCTAAGTACTCCGTCGTGTCTGCCCTGCGTGCGTCAGCAACCATTGACGCAGGTAGGGCTACCATAACGGGCGGACCTGCCGATCGTCGTACCAATCCGGCTTCTCGAACGCATCTTCCCTGCTCTTTCCCAGGTTGTCTAGTGCCCGGTGGGCCCGCAGCCTCCTCGTCAGCGCTCAGCGAGGCCATTCACTAGTCACTCGGAGGATTCCAGAGCGGTCTGCGCTGCCCGATGCTGGAGTCAGCGAGTCCAGGCCCGTTCGTGATTCTTTGAGGAGGAGACGAGAGTGCAGAGCGATTTTCTCTGGCGGCGCCCGGTCCGGCTGGCCGCTGTTGCCGCTGCGGCCGTGCTGCCGCTGGCGCTGATCGGGGCGGGCACCGCTGCCGGTGCCGCGCAGCGGCCGGCAGCAGGCGTTCAAGCCGCCGGCGATCAAGCACGTGTGGGTCATCGAACTGGAGAACGAGGGCTCCGCCGAGACTTTCGGCGACCCGTCGGCCGATCCTTACCTGGCCAGGACCCTGGTCAAGGCGGGCGCGCTGGTCAAGAACTACTTCGCGGTCGGGCACGCTAGCCTGGACAACTACATCGCCCAGGTCACGGGGCAGGCGCCGGACGCGGCGACCGAGCAACGATTGCGCCGTCTGGACCAAGTTCACAGCGGGAGCCAAGTTCGAGGCGCCGTTTCATCAGCTGGTCGGCAACGGCTGCGTGTACCCCAAGTCGGTGCTGACGATCGGCAACCAGCTCACCTCCAAGCATCTGACCTGGAAGGCCTACCTCCAGGACATGGGCAACGACCCCAGGCGCGACAGCACCGCGGCGACTAAGCAGGGTCCTGCCTGCGGGCACCCCGAGGTAGGCAAACCTGACCCCACCGAAGGCGCCGAGGCCGCCGACCAGTTCGCCGACCGGCACGAGGGCTTCATGTATACCGAGGCGGTCATCGGCAGCCCGGCCTACTGCGACGAGCATGTCGTGTCGTTCCAGCCGCTGCTGCACGACCTGTCCAAGGCGAGCACGACGCCGAGCTTCTCCTGGCTGTCGCCGAACCTGTGCAATGACGGCCACGACGCCCCGTGCGCGAACGGCGACCCGGGCGGCCTGGTCAGCATCGACGCCTTCTTGTCGACCTGGGTGCCGGAGATCATGGCTTCGCCCGCGTACAAGAACGGGCTGATCTTCATCACCTTCGACGAGGGCTCCACCTCGACGGCCTGCTGCGGCGAGACGAAGGGCAAGTCGCCCTCGCACCCGAACCTGGCCCTGCCCGGCTTCAACGGCCCCGGCGGCGGACGCATCGGCGCGGTACTGCTATCCCCGTTCATCAAGCCCGGGACGGTCAGCACCGTCGATTACAACCACTACTCGATGCTGCGCAGCTTCGAGGACATCTTCGGCCTGTCGCACCTGGGCGACGCGGCGATGCCTCAGGTGAAATCGTTCGGCAAGGACGTCTACACCAGATAGCAGCCTGAACTGATCACCCAGGTCTCAGTCGCTGTAGTGATAGCGGGCCTTGATGATCTTCACTTCTTTCGCGTCTGCTCGGTACACAAGCCGGTGCTCGTCGTCGATGCGGCGAGACCAGTAGCCGGACAGATCACCTTTCAGCGGCTCGGGCTTGCCTATTCCCTCGAACGGATCGCGCTGGATCTCGCGGATCAGGCGCGTGATCCGCGTCGCCATCTTCCGGTCGGCGCCTAGCCAGTACAGGAAATCTTCCCAGGCGTCGGGATCGAAGTGGATGCTCCTCATCCTTATTCGCCTGCCAGGGCGTTCAGTTCCTCCATCGTCTTGACAAAGGCAGCCTGTCCGGACTTGTCGCGAGCGACGGCCTCCATGAGCCTGCGGGCGTTAGCCGGAGACCGCAGCAGGTAGATGGTCTCCTGCCAGGAATCGAAGTCCGCGGCGGACATCAGCACTGCATCGCCGCCCTTGGAAGTGATCCTCACCGGCACGTGATCATCGTTGACCTGCTGAAGGAGCGGGAACAGGTGCGAGCGGGCCTCGCTGGCGCTAATAGCCACAGCGGCACGCTCCTCTCTGGTCGGTACAACAAAATCGTACCGCATAAGTACCGAACTTAAGTACTACTCCAGGCACTAGGCCGAGCGCGCCCTCCTCACCCTTGGCCCACGCGTCTCAAGCGCGCCGTGAGCGCTGATCAGGCCCGAGACCGAAGGGCCTGCCGGTCACGCCCTCCTCCACGATGGGATTCGACGCAGGAGATCAGCTGCCGAACCGCGCTGGGCGCGTGCGCCGGCAAGATCGCCGAGACCGGCACTCACGACGACCTGCTTGACTGCGGGGCGTGTACGCGGCCAAGCGGGCAGCGTAGATGGGAAAAATCGGTTTCGTACCGTGAGTCGGTGTCAGTCGGCTCGGGCTCGGGCTCGGCGCGCGGTGGCCGTCCGCGATTCGACCCGCCCAGGCGAAGGTCAGGACCGTCGCCGGCGGGCTTGGACCTGAATCTGAGTCTGGATCTGTTGCTGAGCCCGAAGGTCGGTCCGGTTCGGCAGCGGTGCCAAGGGCACCTTGGCTGGGCATTCGCTCACGGGGGATTCAAGTGCCTGCTGAATCAGGCTGCGCCGCCGCATTAGCTCGCGGCGGTGACCGTGAAGCGCGTGAAGCTCACGGAGCGCTTCGGCCCAGGCTGAGCTTCTTGAGCCCGCCCGATCGCAGTCGTCGATGAACTGCGCCAGCACCGAGCAGCGGGCTTCGGTCTCCTTGATCGCCTGTCCTGCCAGGTCATCGGCAAGGCGCAGCGCGTTTCCTGGGTCATCTCGCTCATGATCGCGCCTCCCGCGATGCGCGCATAGAAATCTCGGCGCGCACGACACGAGGCTAACCGGAGCTTCGGCTCCGGCGCCAGGCTCGCAACTATCAAATACCGGCGCCCCCAGCAGGATTCGAACCTGCGCACACGGCTCCGGAGACCATGCGGGGCTCAGCGGCCTCCTTGCTGTTGAGGGTGATCGATCAGCACAATAGAGCGGTGTCTGCTCAAGAAGTTGATCAGTACCTCGATGCTCTGGGAGAGCCCAAGCGCACCACGCTGGCCCGGTTGCGGCAGACGATTCTCGATATCCTCCCCGAGGCCGACCAGGGGATTTCCTACAGTGTCCCGGCCTTCAAGATTCGGGGCAAGACGATCGCGGGGTTCGCCGCGTTCAAGAACCACCTGAGCTACCTGCCGCACAGCGGTTCGGTCTTTCCCCAGCTTCAAGATGAGCTCAAGGGTTACGCATTCTCGACAGGGGCACTGCGTTTCCGCATCGATGAGCCGCTTCCAGCGCCGCTGGTCGAAAAGCTGATCGCGGTGCGGCTGAAGCAAGCCTTTCCTGCCTGACGGACCGCGATCAACCGCATGAGAGACGGGGAAATCCTTGATGCCCCGACCAAAGTTCCACGGCCCTGATATCGGGGATGACGGCTTCGTGGCGGAGTGGCTGGGAATTGCGGAGTTCCTGGTGACGAACCTTCGCGGAAATCGATGCGCGGTCGGAAGGGGCGCCTAGTGATTGCTGGCAGTTTCGTGGTTGGTGCCGCTTGCAGGCCATTCGCGTTTCTTACTTCGGCTTGGATATGTACTCGGCCCAGCGGTCCACTGCTTTCTCAAGGCTCAGGGCGGCGACGTCCTGTGGTGCCATGCCCGCGGTGTGGATTAGCCGCGCTGCGAGCCAGTCCGGTACAGGGTCGCGAGCCGGCTCGGCGGGCGCGGTGACGCCTCCGCTCAGCTTGCCGAGGCGTTCGATGACGTCGGCAAGCTTGCTGATCTCTGGCCGCTGTCCCGATGCGGCCCGGACGCGTGCGACTGCCTCCGCGTAGACCTCGGCGTCGGCCCGGGCGCCGACCGCCCAGACTTCACAGATCTCGATCTGCTTCTGGTCGACTACCCGGTACACGATCCGCCACGTGTTGCGCCCGACGACGAGCTTGCGGTATCCGGTGAGCTCGCCGCCGAGCGGATAGCCGGCATCCGGCGAGTCGAGCAGGATAAGAACCTTCTTGAGCACCTTCGGCACCGCGTCCGGCCCGATCCGGCGCAGGTCGTCGATGGCCGCGTCCGTGAACGTGACCTCGGTCATCGCTCAGTAGTCTTCTGGCAGTGCGGCGAGTGAGTCCCGCGTGTGCCCGAATGCCGCCAGCACGTCGTCGAGCGAGGTGCGCCTGCCCGTATCGGCCATGGCCCGGGTCAGCACGAGCGCCAGGTCGCGCAGGTCGGACTCGGCCGCCTCAAGGAACTCGAGCCTGGCGATGCCCACGACTGCGGCCACCGGGTGATTGCGGCGGGTCACCACGAGGTCAGCGCCCTGCTCCGCGTCCGCTACAAGCCCGGCCACGCCCCGCTGGGTGGCCTCGGTGACACTCAGCTCGCGCGCATCCCGCATGATCGTCATGCAGTAACTATACAGATATCTGCACAGGTTTGGCTATCGGAGGGCTCGCGCAGCCCTTTACCTGCTCGTCGGCAATTGTGCCGCTTGGCGGACTGGCGTCCGGCAGCTTCCGGGTTTAAGGCTGTGAGCGGGTCACCAGGCCACCTGGCAGCGCCCGCAGGCACGCGCGGTCGTCCTCAGAGGAAGTTCAGTTGGATGGAGTTGTCGGGCTCTTCGGTCCAGAGTTCGTAACCCGCTCCCTCGGTGCAATCCCCGGAGAGGTCGACGGGAAGGCTGCTACCCGGGCCGGGTTCGGTGCCGCTGGTGTTCTCTACGCAATTTCCGGACGGCCCGCTGATCGTGTCAGCCACCGGCAGCGTGGGTAAGAGCAAGGTTGTTGAGGCGACCGCTGACGGCCCGACCCGCCTGCCGAGCATGGCGCCGGGTTGAGCGGGAGAATAGTGGCATGCGCTGGCAGATCCGGCCCTTCGAGCCGCTGGCTGACAGGGATGGCGTCGAAAGGCTCTGGGCGGTCGCAATGCCCGCTGCCTGGCCGGTGCTGCCGGCAGGCATCGGCCAGTTGCAGAGCGGCCTGGTGGCTGAATCGGGAAGTGCCCTGGCTGGGTTCGCGGCCGTGGATGCGGCGGGGAGCATTCCCCTGATCCTGGTGGCGCCCGCCTTCCGGCGGCAGCAGATCGGCACCGCCCTGCTCGGCGCCGCCCTGGCCGGCCTGCGCGGCGCAGGCGCCGCGGAAGTGACAGCGGGCAGCGGCGGGACTTTCTACATCTGGCCAGGCGTGCCCCGTGACCTTCCCGGTGCTGCGGGCTTCTTCGCCTCGCGCGGCTGGCAGCACACCCACGACACCACCGACCTGGTCACGGACTTGCGGAAGTATCGCCCGCCTCCCGGCGCCGTCGAAAACGCCGCCCGCCACGGCATGACCGTCAGCCTGCCGGGCAGCGCCGGGCTGGCTGACGTGCTGGCATTCGAGGCAGCCGAATTCCCGGACTGGTCGCACTGGTTCGCCGGAGCCGGCCCGCGAGCATACTGGCCGCTCGCGATGATTCCGGCCGTATCGCCGGGACCTTGCTGATGGACGGCCCCGGCACCGGCAGCGTATTCGCTCCGATCCTCGGCCGCCGTCGGCACCATCGGATGCGTCGGGGTCACAGCCCGCAGGCAAGGACAGGGAATCGGCACCGCCCTGGTCACCCGCGCGTCAGAAATCCTCCGCGACGCAGGCACCCGCAACTGCCACATCGGCTGGACAACCCGCGAGTCCTTCTACCAGCACGTCGGCTACCAGCCGTGGCGAAGATACGACATGTTCTCCGCACCAGCCTGACCCAGCAACCTGCGCCCCCAGCAGGATTCGAACCTGCGCACCCGGTTTCCGGAGTGGAATTCTACACATGTCTCTGACCTGCGGAAACACCGATTTTCCGGTGTCTCGGGCGCCCACCGGCCGCAGGACAGATCTACTTCGGCCTGCAACTGCACGGCACCATGCGGGCATAAGGCAACAGCGAAAACGACCGGGGACACTGTCTTGTGCCGGAACGGTTTCGTGCGACGCTGGCGTTGCCTGCCCGTCCACGCTGAGTTTCCTGGGAAGTCCCTGGGCCGGAACTGTGTGATCTTGACGGTCAGGCAGACAGGCGCATAGCGTACCTGGCGATGCGGCATAAATGCCATCATAAGGTACTGGAGCAGGAACTCGTGATCAAAAAGATTGTTCCCGCGCTTATCGCCGTCATGTCGATCATCCTGGCCATGGCTGGTTGCGGCTACTTTCCGGTCCAAGGGCATCCGGGTGCCGCAGTGCCTGGCCAGCAGCCGGGCTCGCGGCCCAACTTCGTCTTTGTCCTGACCGATGATCTGGCCTGGAATCTGGTCAGCCGCATGCCGCATGTGCGGGCTCTGGAACACGACTGGTTCCACGATGTCCCGGTACTACGTCGTGGATTCCCTGTGCTGCCCGTCTCGTGCCGCCATCTTCACTGGTGAATACCCCCATGATGATGGCGTCTTCACCAACACTGGCAGCGACGGCGGATACGGCGCCTACAATAAGAACGCAGATCCCCCGAAGTCATTCGCGGTTACCCTGCTGAAATCCGGCTACCGCACCGCCATGATGGGCAAATACCTGAACGGTTACCTGCCCGCGGACAAAATACCGCCTGGCTGGGACGAGTGGGATGTTACAGGTAACGGGTACCCGGAATTCAACTACACCCTGAACGAGAACGGCACGCTGCGGCATTACGGCCACAACGCGAAAAGCTACCTAACCGATGTGCTATCAGCGAAAGCCGGCTCGTTCATAGACTCTGCCGCAGCGTCAGGCAGGCCGTTCATGCTCGAGGTCGCCACGTTCGCGCCACACGCCCCGTACACCCCGGCGCCGCGATATATGGACGCGGCGGCCACGGTCGCCTACCCGAAGACCGCGGCCTACAACCGGCTGCCGGAAAGTCCGCCGTCGTGGCTAGCGGGCCGACCGCCCCTGACGGCCGCTCAGAAGCACCGGATTACCGTTGCCTACCGCAAGCGGGTCGAGGCCGACCTTTCCGTCGATGACATGATCGGCCATCTTGAAGCCCGGCTCCGCGCCGCCGGGGTAGCCCGGAATACGTACTTCATCTTCAGCTCCGACAACGGCTACCACATGGGCGAGTACCGGCTCATGCCGGGCAAGCAGACCGCTTTCGACACCGACATTCACGTGCCATTGATCGTCAGCGGCCCCCGCGTCCCGGCCGGGCACATGATCAGCCAGCTAGCGTCCAACATCGACCTGAGCCCGACGTTCGAAATGCTGGCCGGGCTCCGCGTGCCCGCAAACGTCGACGGCCACAGCCTGGCCGGCCTGTGGCACGGACAGCGGCCCGCGAACTGGCGGCGGTCCATTCTCATCGAGCACCACGGCCCCGATCACAGTCAGGGGAGACCCTGACCGGCAAGCCGCGCCCAGCGCCGACCCGCCGTCGTATGAGGCCGTCCGCACAGCGAACGCTCTCTACGTGCTATACGCCAGCGGGAAGCAAGAGTACTACGACACTGCCCGGGACCCGCTGGAACTCGATAACATCGCAGCGGCAGGCGTCCCGGCCTCGCTGAAGAAGGCGCTGGCAGCGCTTGAGAATTGTCACTCCGGCGTATCCTGCTGGGCCGCCGCGCACCTGCACTAGCTGGCGAGCTGCAGCATTCACCCAGGCCGAGACGTGAATACACCCGCGCAGAATAGCTGATTTCGTACATGCCCGACCGCTCTGTTCAGCATTGTCAACTTCTTGGGGCGCGCATGGGCGGGGTGGGCTGGCGGCGTGGTGACTGGGTTGCGCGGTGGGCGGTCTCTGGTCAGGGCTGACCGAAGAGGGGCAGCTGGTCGATGAGCTGGCTGGTGGCGGTGATGAGAGCGAGGGTGGCCGCCGCTGGTGGTGGGGCGGAGTCCTTCAGCGTCCAGGTTGTCTCCGAGGCTTGCTCGTCAAAGGTGATCAGCGAACTGAGCGAAACAGCCGACCACCACCAGCAATTCCCGCGGTACTGCATCTGCAGGATGCTCGCCGACGTGGCAAACGAATCCTGGGATATGTTGCACGGGTTGCTTTGCGTAATGAACTGGTCCTTGAGAAGACCTGTGTTGCTGTTGTACATGCCAAGCAGGCTCGTCGCTGCACTGGCCCCCTGCGTGGTGGGGTTTTCGTTGAAAGTCCACGATTGCCCTGACTGGGTGCAGGACATGACCTCGAGTTGGTTACTCACGCCTTCCGCAGTCAGGCAGCTTCCCGCTCCCTTGTTGATGAGCTCATGGTTATTCGATCCGGTCCAGGTCCATATTTCGTCGTCGTTCCCAGTACATGCGAAGATTGCCACCAGGCCGCCTGGCAGCGCCCGCAGGCACGCGCGGTCGTCGTCAGACGGGAAGTTCAGCTGGATGGAGTTGTCGGGCTCTTCGGTCCAGAGTTCGTAACCCGCTCCCTCGGTGCAATCCCCGGAGAGGTCGGGAAGGCTGCTACCCGGGCCGGGTTCGGTGCCGCTGGTGTTCTCTACGCAATTTCCGGACGGCCCGCTGATCGTGTCAGCCACCGGCAGCGTGGGTGACAGCAAAGTTGTTGAGGCGACCGCCGACGGCCCGACCCGCCCGCCGAGCATGGTCGCGGAGGCCATGGTCGCCGCGACGGCGACTAGCAGCAATGGTCGGTACTTTTGCGAAGATACGGCATGCATATCCCTTTCGATCGGTAATGTCAATTGAAAGGTAGATGACGGCCAGTTGAAGGTCAATGCCCCAGAATGGGAGGTGGCCCGCCAGATCCGTTTCGACCTGCGGCACCTGGGCCTGACCGGCCGAGGCGACCGTGAGATCAAGATCGCGGAAGGGCGCCAGGTGCGGGCATGGAAACCTTGGAGCCTCCGATCGGTTACCGTGCGATCTTCGGCTGGTCCTGGGCTGCCGCCAGGAGGGTATCGAGAAGTCCCAGCGGCCAGCGCCCACCGGCTCGTGATACCAGGGATCCAGCGGGCCGGGGTCCGCGGCCCCAACTCGGTGAATGGCGGCGACGACCGCGCCCACCAGGGCCGGGTCAAGCCCGGTGTCGGGGATCCCCAGGTCAACCCATTCGTACACCCTGACCTGCCTGCCGGCGACGGTCGCGAATACGCGTCCTTCGGTCGTGCGCCGCACCCGCGGCGTCGGCACCCCGGCCGCGAAGGCGGCCTCCTGGAACACCGTCGCCGCGGCCGCCTCGTCCTCATCTGACGGGTTTAAGGGCATCTTCACTGCCCAGCTGCCATCGGAGGTGTCCAGCCGCCACACAAGCCCCTGCTTGCCGCGCGCGACCGGGTCATCCGACAGCCGCACCGCCCGGCCAAGACCGAACTGCCGGGCCAGGTCCTCCGCATCCATCGGGCCACTTCAGCACAACTCTGCTCGCAACGCCAGGACGGCAACAACTCTGCTGGATGCGGCCAGAGACGAGGAATGCCAGTTCGCGGTCGCGACGCGGGTGTTCGGCGCGATGAATGCCGTGGGCTGGCCGTCAATGATCTCGTTCGGCACCGGCGGGCGCCAACGGCCATTGGAACCACGGCCGAACAGGACGCTGCTTGAGGACCCTTTCCGACCGTACTACGCGCAGTGCGTCGTTCAGTCCTGGCCATGCGATGTCACATGCGGTAGCGATTAATGTAGTTTCCCATAATTTCTGCCGTTGATGCGTACGCCGTCCACACTCCACGCGGCGGCGCATCCTAATTCGTCGAACATAGAGCAGCCTATGAAGTTGCCAAACCGGCCATATGCCGGTCGAAGAACCCCTCGTCGACATGAGGGGCAAGTATCACCTGCGGCTATTGGCCGTGAGCGATGAGCCTTGATGTGTGGTTGGCTTCGGCGGTGTAGCAGGCCAACGCCCGTCGCTAGGCCGATGACCATGCTTAAGCCGATAAGCGGGATCCAGACGGTCGTCATGACGCAACGCTAGCCAACTGCCGCGACACTGAGCCGTTGCGCGCGTCGCGCCTGACCTGTCGGTGGGATCACATAGTCCTGCGCAAGGCGCAAGACCGGCCAGAGACGCGAGAAACTCTCTCGCGTCTCTCTCGCAGACACTGCCAGAAGGCTGGATCAGCCTAGATCCAGCGGGACCCAGGGGTCAGCGCGCGAGTTTTCCCTTGTTGTCAGGTTGCCAGGCTGACGGGGATGACGCTGAGTCCGTGTATGCGGTCGAAATGGCGGACGTTGGCGGTGGCGACTTTCCAGCCGGTGGCGATGGCGGTGGCGGCGACGATCCGGTCGCGGGCTCCCATGTCGGTGCCGGTGGCGGCGAGTTCAGCCCACATGCGGGCGTGAGCGCGGGCGGCGAGGAGGTCGAACGGGATCGGCGGGAACGCCGCCAGAACTGCTTCGACGAAGGCCTCGCGGCGTGGCCGGTGGTCCAGGGTCGCGCGGTGGACGCCGTGCAGCAGTTCGGAGGCGGTGATCGCTGCGATTCCGGACTCCTCGGCCACGCCGAGCTGGCCGGTCAGCCGACCGCTTACCTCGGTCATGGTCCGGTCCTGGGGAAGCCCGCGGACGGCCCGTTCGAGCTCGATGAAGACCCTCGTATCTAGGAGAGTGCCCACGGGTCTTCCGGTGCCGGGCCGGCGCTCGCCAGGACGGCTTCCATGTCCTCGGCGAAGGCAGGGTCTGGTAGCGCTGCGATTGGCAGCATGTCATTGCTTCGCCGAGAGGGCGGCCCCGATGGGCCGAAACCGTGGAGCCGGGAATGTCATCTGGATGCACGATGATGAAGACGGGCCGCTTACGATTCTCGACCACGACCGGCTCATGCCGGGCGACCGCTTCGCGAGCGTGGCGGGGTATCTGCACGTCCTCAGCCCTGATCGTCGTTATGAGCCCAGCATGTCACCCATGCGTACGGAACCGTACGGAATCCGTGCGGCAAGTATCAGGATCGTTCGGACCATCTTCCGCCGGAAGCTTTCCGGCGACTTGACATCAGCGCAGTCACGTTGCCATGAGAGCTGCGGGAAAGTTACCGCTGAGGCATTCCTGTTTATCAGCCCTCAGCAGGTGGTGATGGCGCGTAGTTTCGATGGAAGGGTCTTGAGTGACGTCGTTGTGTTGAGGCTTCGCCGTATCTTGACCGACGAGACCCGCGTCGTCAGCGCTACGATTCACACCTCGGTCTCCAGTCTGTACTGTCAACTGCGGAACCGGTTGTTCTCAGATGACACCGAACGCGATCGAGCATCCGCCGAAGCTGTTCGTGCATTGGCTAGAACACAAGACTGGCCACCGCCGATGGCGCGGGCCTGACGAAATTCTTCGTCGGCATGCGGTTCTCGCTCGGACTGTTCAAATCGAGCCGTCAGCTCGCCCGCACCTTGCGGCGCGTACAGCGCGGCGAGCTGGCATAGCTCGCAAGCGACGCTAGCACGCCGATCCCAGTCTTGCCCGCCGTGCTTTCGACGTACGCGACGATGTGCGCGTCATGGTCCGGAAAGGCCTGTTTGGATCATGGACCGACCTACGGGCCAGTGACCTGGGTAACTATACGTTCGTTAAGCTGATTGACGAGAGGGCGAAATCATCGGTAATCCTTCCGATGGAAATGATTCGCATCATGTTCGACACCGCGTTGGATGATCCCACGCCGATGGCCGAGATACGATTCCGGCTCTACTCGGCCATACCTGCCCTGGCGGCACATCGCCGGTGATGCCGCGGCCCAGCGTCGCGACACTCTCCCGCTGGGTAACTGGCTCGCCCTGATCCCGTCACCGGGCTGCTGACCGGCGCACCGCGCCGAGCCACCCGGTGCCACCTCGCTGCGCTCGTTCCGCCGGCTATAAGGCCCAGCCGGTTGAGCGCCTGAGCCCTATCGCATAGCGCGCGCCACCATCTCCCATGGCAGAGAGACTCATTGCATCACCGAGACGGGCGACAATGGGGTATAACGGCAACCTCGCGGTTAGCGGGTGGTGCTGATTTCGCATAAAGTGCTGAGCGATCGTTGTAAGCTCGCGGTTATTCTTTCTCGCAAAGCCTGATGCGGCACCTCCGATTGTGGCATTACGGCATCGCTGGCTACCGGGACCGACTATCAAATCAAGGGGTTCTGATGTCAAGTCTGTCGCTAGGTGCAGGTTACCGGAAATGGCTGAAGTGTGACGCTTGCGCACCATTTCTAGCGCTCTTCCTGGTCGCCGGGCTGACAGCATGCGGCGGTTCCGTCGTCTCGGCCGCAGGTGGCGCTCCTAACGCGTCGTCAGGCAAGTCATCAGCAGCGTCAGGTCAGCCGTCTGTGGCTACGATCGGGCATGGATTCACGGTCACTGGCGCCTCTGGCGGCAAGTACGGTGTGTATCTGACCAAGGTGGTCGACCCGGCCAGAGGTGCGGACTCGTTCACGACGCCCGACAGCGGGAAGCGGTTCGTCGGGGCGGTCTTCACCATTAAGGGTGTCAGCGGAACGACTTCCGACGACGCCGATAGCAATGCCACGCTGATCGGTTCCAACGGGCAAGCCTATACAGCAGACTTCGACGACATTGCCGGCTACACGAACTTCAACAGCGGCGAGTTCAATGTCAGCCCAGGCTCTGTCGAGATCGGTGCTGTCACTTTCCAGGTACCGATGGGCGTCAAGATCTCTCAGATCCAGTGGAGTGCTACAGGAGGTTTCGGCGGAACTCCCGGAAAGTGGAATGTCGGATAGAAGCGCCTTCCGCAACCCGGATCTGCAAACCAGCGCTCTGGCGGACAAGTGGACAGGCATATGTCTTCTCCCGGTTCTCAGCTCATAAGGAATCGGTGCGGTTCAGTCAGCGCAATACGGGCGCCATCCACATCGGCGAGGCGCCAGGCGAGGGTAGCTTCGGCCAGATGCCGGGGGAGTGCTTCGCTGAACTTGAGCCCGCTGAGTGCCTTGCTGTCCACGGCGGGCAGGCAGAGCCGGTCAGCGATCCCGCCGACTGCGGCCTTCCACTGTTCGGGCGTGATGTCACCGCGCAGACGGATGCTGAAAGCGCCTATCCGCTGACTGGCGTCGGTTGCCTCAGAGCCAAGCGTGGCCACGAGAGTCGCGTTGGAACGCCATCCCGCCCAGGTCCACCAGCGAACATCGCCCGACGGGGAGCGGTGGATGACGGTGCCGCCCGGATGAACGATGTCGACTGCGGCTTCGCGGGCGTCGGCGAGGGCAGATTTGGCGCGCTTGGTGAGTCGTGCGGTTGGTTCGGCGCCAAGCAGGACCTGACGGATCGCGCGGCTGAGCGCGAACGACATGCCATCGCCGTCGGGGGTGATCCACCGGGCCAGCCCGCCGCCGCCGGCTGGCTCGACGTGGCAGCGGCGCAGTTTCCAGTCCGTCCAGGTGACCCGCCAGCTTTGCCCGGCCAGCAGCAATACCCGCGGGCCGTGGACCTTGGCCGCCAGCAGCGCCGGGTCTGTCCGGCCGATCTCGTCCCGGCCGCACAGCACCGTGAACTGCGGTGCCACAGTAAAGGTCGTCGTCAGCGCCATGAAGTGCCGGAACCCGAACCGCTGCTCGGCCTGCGGTCCGATGAACATCATCCCGCCGTCTGACTCAAGGAACCCTTCGTCAAGCAAATGCCTTGCGACAGGGCGGCCAAGCATCCCGAACATCGGCAGCCCGCCCCACCACTGCTGCCACAGGTTCTCCCCGACGCGACCTTCCTGCAGGCACAGCGCGAGGATCTGCTGCGCGGCGATGTGCCGGGGCTCAGCAGGGGGCACCACAGGTTCCACCCAGCCCCGGTCCCGCAAGACCAGCAGCCCGGCTGCGGCGACGAGGCTGCCTTTGTCGAGCGCGAGGAACAAGCAGTTCCGCTGCGTCCCAGTCCTGCGTCCGCTGCGGCCGATCCGCTGGAGGAACGAGGCGACCGTGCTCGGCGCACCGACCTGGATGACGCGATCCAGGTCACCGACGTCGATCCCGAGTTCCAGCGTGCTCGTCGCCACTATCACGCAGTCGCGCGAGGTAGCGAACGCTTGCTCAGCCCGGTGCCGTTCCTGCGCGGACAGCGAAGCATGGGATAGGAACGTGTTCACGCCCAGCCCGCGCAGAGCCGCGCAGAGTTGCTCAACCAGGACCCGCGACTCACAGAACACGAGCCGCTTCTCGCCCTGGTGCAGGGCCGCGATGACCCGTGCTGCGTTCTCCGCCGACCCCACGTAGTCAAGCTGCACGTCAGCAGGAGGGCCGCCGCTAGCGACCGGAGAGCCCGATGTACACGTTGCGGGCGCTAGATTGCCGCCAAGCTCCGGGTGGCTGGTCACCTTGGGCGGCAGCCAGGTGCCCGGGGCGATCACGCGGCCGGGTCGTTTCCCCGCTCCTGAACCTTGCAGCCAGCGGAGCAGGTCGTCGGGATTGCCGACGGTCGCGGACAAGCCGACCCGCTGAATGGGCCGGCCCGCGATCCTGGCGAGTCGTTCGAGCACGGCGAGCAGATGCCAGCCCCGGTCGTCGGCCGCGAACGAGTGCACCTCGTCGACGATCACCGCCCGGAGCCCGCCGAACAGCCGGTAATGGTCCACCTTGACGCTGACCAACATGGATTCAAGTGACTCGGGCGTGGTGAGCAGCAGGTCAGGCGGATCGCGCAGCAGCTTGGCCCGCGCTCCCGTGGTCACATCGCCGTGCCAAAGCGCCGCCCGCCGTCCCAGCCACCCCGCGTATGCCTCAAGGCGCGGCAGCAGGTTGTTGAGCAGCGCCTTGAGCGGTGCCACGTAGATCACGGACGGCGCGGCCCATCCGCCCGAGTCCATCGTGGTCAGTAGCGGAAACACTGCCGCTTCGGTCTTGCCGCCAGCGGTAGGCGCAATCAGCAGCGCGTCCTCGCCGTCGAGCAGCCAGGCTCTCAGCTGACGATGCAGCGGATCGAGCCGCTGGCCGAAGTATCGATCGCGGGCCATTCCAACGGACCCACTGACACTGAGTACGGCCATGCCGGCGGCTACGCCAGGCTTGAAGCCACGACTGCCGAATGCGACGCACAATGGGAGGCCTGGGAGTGAGCGCGCGGGTGGCCATAGATCTGGCTACCCTGATCGCGGAAGCAACGGCCTCGGACGGCCGTCGCTTCCGCGGCTGAGCGCCCCCCGGCCTGGCCTGGGAGTACGCGGTACTCTCCGGCGATTGTGGTGAGCTAACGGTCTGCCGGGTCCACCTGGGATGGCTGCCCGGGTCCCTGCTTGCACGCCCTGGTGGGTGAGTGCCTTGGGTCGTCTGCGGTATTCGCAAATGGCGCCGTTCGCGGCGCGAGAACGGCTGCGTTTACAGTCCGTCGGTCGTTCTGGCGTAGCGAACTGGGCTGCGGGAGCGGGAGGGGCGCGAGGAGCATGCGCAGGACTCTGCGGGCGTCGGCCCGCTTGCGGGGGTCGCTAGACGCCAGTGCGACTAGGACGGCGGCGAGGATGCCAGTGAGGTAAAGCACGCCGAGTAAGGAGGTGACCAGCATGTACATCACATGTGCGCCGTTCTGGGAAGGATTTCAGACAATGCTCTGGCGGCATGCAGTTCATGCGACCAGGAGGGGCTGGAGGGTGCGGCGAGCAATCTCCAGGCCGGCGTAGATCCGCGTTTCGTCGCCGCTCCACACGGGGTCTTCGTGCTCAATGGCGATAGGGCCGTCATAGCCGCTCTCGTAGAGCGCGTCGATGACGCCGCGCCAGTCGACGTCGCCGAGGCCAGGCATCCGGTAGCGCCACCAGCCGGAGTCCCAGGGGTTGCTGCGGCCGAGTGCGCGGCCGAAGACGCCATAGCGGTCGCGCCCGCAGGGATCGATGACGGTGTCTTTTGCCTGTACGTGCTGGATGCGGTTGGCATCTGCCTTGAGCGCGCGTATCGCGGTTACGGGATCGATGCCGAGCCACAGCAGGTGGGACGGGTCATAGTTGAGGTACAGGCCGAGGGAGAACATCCACTCCCACAGTTCGGGTGAGTACGCGAGGTTGCCGGGGTAGCCGTCTGGATGCCAGCCTTCCATCGGGCAGTTCTCCACGACGATTTTCACCCCACGCTCGCTGGCGAACCTGACCAGCGGAGGGAAGATGCTCTCGGCTAATGCCCGGTTCTGCGCGACTGTCCGCCCAGGGTCTCGGCCTACGAACGTGCCCACGCAGGGCACGCCGAGTGTCGCGGCGGCCTGGATGCAGGCGCGCAGGTGGTCGTGGATCTCCGCTCGCCGTGCCTCGTCGGGATGGAGGTTGTTGTCGTAGTAGCTGATGGCGGTCAATGCCAGGCCATGCCGCGCGACCAGTTCTCGGATAGCTTCCGCCTCGGCGGCTCCAAGGTTGCGGACATCGATGTGAGCGGCAGTGTGATCGCGGGATTGTGACGGCCAGGCCGCCACTTCCAGCACGGAGAACCCGCCCTTTGCTGCCTGCTGAGCAACCGACTCGAGATCGCTATGCGGCAGGCATGCGGTGAAGAAGCCAAGTTTCACGGTGACCACCTTTCTGGACGCGATGACTTTGATTGAGAGATCTGAAACCGCTCGATTTCAACCATAAGATTTGCCAATCATGCTTGTCAATGGACTAACTTTGTTCGTTCTTAGACATAAGTTTGGGATCTTCTGCTAAACTGCCGGTGTGCTTCGACGAGATCGCTTGCCCGCGCCAGTAGATACCGCCACTCCGGATCCCGCAGTCCTGAGCCCGTTGCTTCGGCACATCGCGCTGGGTACTGCTACGACCCGCGCCGACCTGGCCCGCGTCACGAGGCTGTCCCGCTCATCGGTCTCGCAACGAGTAGACGTGCTGCTGGGGGCCGGTCTGGTAGTAGAGCAGGGAACTAGGCCCTCGGCCGGAGGGCGCCCTGCCCTGCGGCTCGCGATCAACGCCGAGACCGGCCTGATCCTCACCGCCGACCTGGGCGCGACCTGGGCGCGGCTCGCGGTCAGTGACCTGGCGGGGGCTGAACTTTTCAGCAGCACAGAGGAATTTGAGATCGACCAGGTACCCGAAAGGGTGCTCGCCTGGACCGACGGACACTTTCAGGCGCTGCTGGCCAAGAGCGGCAACCAAGCGCGGGATGTGCGCGCGATCGTGGTTGGCTTGCCCGGGCCCGTGGAGTTCGCTACCGGTACCGCCGTCAAACCGCCGCTCATGCCCCGCTGGGACGGATACCGGGTGCCCGGCTATTTCGCCGAGCGCTACGCAGCCGACATCCTTGTCGATAACGACGTCAACCTGATGGCTCTCGGCGAGTACCGGGCGAGATATGCCGACCTGGAACACCTTCTCTTCATCAAGGCCGGGACCGGGATCGGATGCGGCATCATCCTTAGCGGCGAGTTGCACCGCGGCGCCGACGGAGCGGCCGGCGACCTCGGCCACATCCGCGTTCCCGACTGCGACGCCCCATGCCGATGCGGTAACACGGGATGCCTCGAAGCCGTGGCCGGCGGCCAGGCGCTGGCAAATCGTCTCGCCGCAAGGGGAGCAGCCACAGCAACCGCCCGAGACGTAGTCCGGCTCGCAACTGAAGGCGACACACAAGCCCGGCAGGAAGTACGGACAGCTGCGCAGCACATCGGCGAAGTGCTCGCCGCTGTCGTCAGCTTCGCCAACCCCTCGGTAATCGTGGTCGGCGGATCAATGGCCCAGCTTGACGACGTGCTGCTCTCGGGTATCCGCAGCGGTATCTACGGCCGAGCGCTACCGCTCGCGACGAGGTCACTCCGCATAGAAGCTAGCACCCTCAACGAACGAGCCGGTACGGTCGGCGCGATCGCGCTCGGTCAGAAACACGTCCTCTCAGAAAAGGGAGTTGCAAGCCTTCTCCGCATACGCGGATCCGAGTACTCGCCATCATCCTGAAGACGCCTTCCGCCTAACGATCTTTCTCTGAAGATCTCTTATTGATCTTGCTGCCTCCAAATGTGTCATCTACGCCGCCTCTGCGGCGCGTGCGCGCTGCCGTTCGGCGGTCATGGTTTGGTTGAGTTCGTCCGCAGTACGTCGGTAGGCCTCGACCAGATGTAGGTCCGTGGCGTGCTCATCACACTTGCCGTCGGCCGACTCACCCCGGCAGTCCGCGCAAGGCGAGGCGGCGCGGGCGGCGCGGAAATCGATCGCGTCTTCGAGGGCTTGCAGGTGCTGGAACTTTGCCCGGTCGAGGACGATCGCTGCTTTCCCAGGCGGGCTCGCGGGGGTGTCCTGGTAGTCTTGCGGACTGGTTGCGCTGGCTTCGACTGCGGTCATGGTGTCCTCCTTAGACGGCGAGTGCGTGACTGAGATTGGTCAGGTAGTCGCGGGAGCCTTCGGCCGGCAGGGCGGCCTTGCGGATGCGGGCGAAGGTGTCCTTATAGGCGCGGACTTCGGCGGGCTTGGTGACCTCGGTGATTCCGGTGTCGTTCTCGAGATAGACCACGCTCGGGTCGGCGTTGCCGGGGAAATCGAAGATGTCGATGAGGCTGGACATACCTGGATGCGGACCGTCGGCCAGCCGTAGCAGCCGCAGTTCAACGCCCGGCCGCTCGCTCATCGCGATGAGGCGGCCGAATTGCTCGGCCCGGGCGGCTCCAGTGCCCCATCGGTAGAGCAGGCAGGCCTCGGTGATCACCGCGACCAGTTCCGGCGCTGTTCCGTCGGAACGGTCGAGGATCTGCTGCCGGTGGAGCCGGGCCACAATTGCCCGCTCTCGCCAAGCCTGAGGCCATGGACCTACTGCCAGCAGAGCTTCCATGTAAGCCCTGGTCTGGAGCAGGCCCGGCAGGACGAGAGGCATGTAGACGCTGATCCTCGCCGCGTCGTTCTCGAAGCCGGCGAACTCGTTGGAGAAGACTTTGTCCTTCTCCTTCTCTGGCTCGTGCCACCACATGCGGGCGCGGGCTCTGGCAACTAGCCCTTCTAACTCTTCGGACTCCTCGGTGGTCGCTGAGTAGATGCGGGCAAGGTCGCGGACGTGGCTTGGGTCGGGCTGCCGCCATTGGTTGGCCTCGAACCGGTTCAGCCGGCCTCTGCTCCAGCCGAGCTTGTCGCTGGCCTCGTTGAGGCTCATCCCGGCGCGAAGTCGCAGGACTACCAGGCGACCGGACAGTCGCCGCTTGGCCACTGTTGCGCCGTAGGCCGCGTCACCACTCACGATCGCCCTCCTTCAGTCCTCCAATCTACGATATCCGATCAGTGAATCTGTGCAGCACGAATTTAAGATGAGGTTCGGGCTCCGCTGACCGCCGCCGACGATGGAGGTCCGGTCGGCGGGGCAATCAGGGTCCCCAGCCTGCTCCGAGAAGCGAATCTGTGCCTCACAGATTCTTGCCCTGGTAAACTCCGGACGAGGCTCTGTCAAGGAGGAACCCAGTCGTGGCCGATGACGCCTACGGCTCGACCGTGGCGAAGCGGCGGCTGGCCAGCCGCCTGGCGGCGATGCGGCTGCGGACCGGCCTGAGCCTGAACGAGGTCAGCGACAAGCTCGGCTGGAGCCGGGTCGGCTGGACCGCTACGAGCGCAACGAGTGGCGGCTCCCCGACGCCAGCCATGTCCGCGATCTCGGCCGCATCTACGCTGCCGACGATGACGAGCGGGCTGAGCTGGAAGATCTCGGCCGGCTGGCGCGCGAGCGGGTGTGGTGGCGGTCATACGAGGACGTGTTCGGCAAGGGCAATGAGTTCGCGGGGTTCGAGAATGATGCGGCCCGGATCAGCGTCTACATGCCGCTGGTGCTGCCGGGCCTGCTGCAGACCCGGGCGTACATGCAGGCGCTGCTGGCGGTCGGGCCCTGGCCTTCGGCCTGGCAGGAGCGGGCGATGGCGGCGCGGCTGCGCCGCCAGCAGATCCTGGACCGCGCCGACGGCACCGCCCCGCGCCTGGTCGCGGTGATCACCGAGGCGAGCCTGATGTACCGGTGGGGCAGCCAGGCCGAGCGGGCGGCGCAGCTGCAGCACCTGACCGCGCATGAGCCGCCGGCCGAGCGTGGAGTTGCGGCTGCTGCGGTTCGCCGACGGGCCGCACCCGGCCATGAGCAGCCTGATCGACATCTTCGACTTCCCCGATGACGCGGATCCGAGCATCGTGTACCTGGAGAACGACACGGAACTGACTGAGGTCACCAAGGCCGACGAGTTCGCGCGTACCAGGAGACCTTCGCCCGCATCCGCGACGCCGCGCTGACGCCCGGCCGCGACCCGGACCTACCTCGACAAGCTCAGCCAAACCCAGGAGTGAACAGCCATGACCGACCTGTCCCACGCCGAGTGGCAGAAGGCGTCCCGCAGCACCTCCGGCAACGGCGGCTGCGTGGAGATCGCCGGCAACCTGCCGGGTGTGGTCGCCATCCGCGATTCCAAGCGCCCGGACGACGGCGCGCACGTGATCGACCGGGCCGCATTCGCCTCGTTCCTCGCCGACGTCAAGGCCGGCCGCTACGACGGCTAATTAGACCTCCTGGCGGCTCGACGATTCTCGCGCCGCGTTCTTGCCTGCCTCGGTTCAGCCTTGCCTGTGGCGAAGCGCTTGCACCAACTCGGTTGTGCTAGCTACCCTTCATCTTGTAATTTGTGCTGCACGAATTTGCAGATCACGAGAACTCGGACGCGGCGCGAACGCGTTCGTGCTTGAAGCCGCAGTGGAGGCATTGATGACCGGCGCTGAGCATCGCATCGAGCAAGGCGCCGCGCCGTTAGCTGGCCAAGGATCTGCTCCGGTGGGCCCGCCTGGCTGCGGATCTTCCCAGGTGAGGCGCCGCAGCTTCGTGTCATGCGGCGATGGCTGGCCTCGCTGCTGGCCGATTCGGCAACGCGGGAAAACGTCGCGCTGATCGCGACCGAGTTGGCTGGCAACGCGATCAGGCACACGGCGAGCGGCCAGGGCGGCGCGTTCGCCGTCGAAGTGACCCGGCATGAGGCCATCATCCGGGTCGCCGTCGCCGACGGGGGAGCGGCGGGCGAGCCCGCGCTGATCGACGAGCCAGGGGCCGACAGTGGCAGGGGGCTGCAGGTGGTCCGAGGACTGGCCATCGACACGGGCGTGCGCGGCGATCGGCAAGGCCGCCTCGTCTGGGCCGACGTGCTAGACAGCTGCTCGATCCCGGCCCCTCCGAGCAGACAGCGCCAGCCAGCAATGCCGCCGCCCTCGGCCCAGGTGAGCGAGCGCAGCGGCAACTGCTCGACTAGGGCATCATCTAGTCAGTTCAGCAGCCCCCGAGCAAACTTGTAGGCCATCAGCATGGACGACAGGCCGACCGAGGGTGACGAGCTTGAGCCGGACTGCTAGCGAGCTGCGGTGTCGTCCCAGATCAGGATGTCGCTGCTGACGGCTGCGAACGGCGCGGGAGGCCTGGCGCCGCTTACCTCGATCGTGTAGGCGCCGGGCGCCAGGTCGTCGATCGTCGCGGTGATCGTGCCGTCTTTGGCGGGGCTGAGGACGCGGGACTCGGGGAGTGAGCCGATCTCGCTGGTGATGGTGAGCTGGATGGCGTGGCGGGCGTTCTCCGATGGCGTGATGGCCACGGCGAACACCTCGCTGGCCAACGCCAGTTCGGGTGCATCGACGCGTAGGCTGACCGGCTTGGCTGCCTTGACGATGATGGACGTGGAGGTCAGGATTCCCTCGATCTCGTCGAACGCGGCCTTGTTGCGCTGCAGGTTGCCGTGCTTGCCAGGTACCGGCGGAGCATGTTGCTGTCCATCGGGACATCAGGCCGACACGAGCCGACGATCGGCACGGTCGAGTCACCTGCCAGGTCCTCGCCCTGATAAGTCGCTACGAGCTCGACGCGGTCGCGGGCCAGCATGGCGGTGGTGGCGGTGGCGGTGGCCTGGCCTACTCCGATGATCGCGTAGGTGTCTTGCAGGCTCGCGGGGTGCTGCGCTTCGGCTTCCCGCAGCTCGGCGTGGAAGCGCATGGCGTCGGGGACCATCGCGGTGTCCAACTCGGGCAGGGCGACGTCGGTGGTCCTGGCCAGGCCGCCCGGCTGGTCCAGGCAGGCGTACTCCGGCAGCAGCTGGTAGATCGAGGACAGGCTGCGGGCGAGGCTGGTGAGCCCGGGTGAAGCGGCCGATGCGCTGGTCGCCGCCGTTGACGAGCTGATCGGGTGACCGGGCTGCTCCACGGTAGGGAGTGCCGAGGGTGATCAGCTTGCGGGTGATCCTCCGCGCTGAGCTGTCGAACGCCGACCACCTCGGCGTACTCGACCCGATCTGGTACGACCTGACCCGCCGCGCCCAGGCCACCCGCTTCACCGTATCGCTCCGGGAGGACCTCCCCGGACCGTTAGCCGAAGACGCGCTCGCCGACCCCGCGTGCACCTGGTTATGGCGATCTCTCCGGCGAACTGAAGCCACCGGCCTGAACGCCGCCGACGTGCTCCGGCAGGCCATCAGAGCTCGGTCGCTGGGTGACGCCAGGGACATCGCCCGAGTACTCGACTCCCGCGTCCGTCGCATGCTCCAGCACCGGCCGCCCGCCGTCCAAGGCAGCTCGGCAGAGCGGGTTCCCGCGATTGGCGGCCCCGGACATCGCGCGGTACATGTCCGAGGTAGCCACGGCGATGGACGACAGGACCACCCGGATCGGCGAGCATGCCGCCGCTAGCCAGCCAGCCTGGGCACTCCGGGCACTCGGAGAGATGCCTGCCGACCCAGGCGTCCAAACCGAATGGCAGCGCCGCGTGGTGGCCATCGGCGGCTACCGCGAGCTGTACGGCCACGAAGCTCAGGCCGACCCGATCGGCCCCGCACCAGGCATGACCTCGCCGGATACCGGGGGGCCGACTGGCACACCGCGTTCGCCGCCATGGACAAGATCAGCGGCATCGACCTGCGCGGCACTGCCCGGGTTCGACCTGGAGCAGGAGCGGCAGGCCCGGCTGGGTTGCGGTTAGCTGGCTACTTCGTAGGAGGGCCGGGCAATCAGACTGCTCGGGCCGTGCGGGAGCTGAACTTGCCGTGCGATGTGCTGGCGACGTCGGACGAGTGGAGGGCGACCAAGCCGGATGTGGCGTTCTCCGACAAGCTTGTCTCTGCTGAGCATGGCCCAGTCCGGCCCACGCGGAACGGTGTGGGCAGCGGGCTTGGCCGGGAGAGCGGCCATAGTAGCCGCACACGGCCCGGGCCGATTCCGGCAATGACTGCTAAGCGCCGACCTGGCTTGACCGGGCGGCCACTTGCACTAGCCACTCTTGCGCTGGTCGTTCCACTGGTGAGCGCGGGACAGCGACGGCCCCACGTCTGTGCCATCGTGCACATGGTCGTTGAAGGTACGCGGTCATCCTGAGGACGGGCAAGCCAGGCTCGTCCGCTGCTACCTGCGCGCGCTAGCCGCCAACAGCGCCACGGACTGCTCGCCGTCGCCGACTCCGCCAACGTGCCTGTCCGCATCACAAAAGCATCCTCCGCACATGCCCCTGGCGGTCGCTCGGGGCTCGCCACAGCCACATTTACCCGCAATCAGATCGCCAGCGATGTGAGTAACGTGACCATCGCATTCGCTGACGGCGCTCGGGAATCAATCGAGATCGATCTGGCGAATCCGAACTCCGGCACATCCTGGCGACTGGTCATCGGCAGCCCAACCGGCCACCAGCGACCGCCGTCGGTAGCTAGCGCAGACCCTAGGCTACTGGACCCGTCCCTCACCCAAATCATTACCTAGACGATCCCCGGGACGGGTGCATCAGCATCAACCCGGTGCTGGTCAATCTTGGCCTTGAGAATGGGCCAGAGGATCTCCGCTGGCTTGGCTACCTTGATTATGATGGACCTGGAGGTCAGGATGGTCTCGCGCTGACGCCGCAGGGCGCCATGCCCGCGAGTTCGGATGGGGATCTGCCGCTGTCGAGGCGTGATACGCCATCAGAGACCGCGGGCTACGGTGGCTCAGCATTCCGCGCAACGGGTGTCGGTCGTGGGTCACCGCTTGACGAGTCCAGCGCTCTTGGGAGCAGGTCACTTGGGCCGCGATAACGCAGTTGGATACCGGTAATTGAGCGGAGCCGTCGGGCACGCAAGATGCCTTGGCGCTCTGGGCTGAGGCGAATAGCTGCTTCCCCCAGGAGATCGAAGCCAGTTGACCAGATCTCGACCTTGCCCTGCCCTGCGTCGGTCACGCGAAGCCAAGTTCCTGGATCCGGTACTGCGTCGTACCAGGTGACGTCGTCCACGTCCTCGGTCTGGCGGATCCATCGACGCGAGCGCCGTGTCTGCGCACGATGATGCGAATGCCTCCCACGCTGACCGTGATTCGGGCGTCGGCCAGTCTCGGCTGAATGCGAGTGTCCGGGTCAAGGTCGCTGATCCACTGGCGCATGCCACTCGCCGAGTCGAATGCCGCGCCAGTACCCGTGACTGCCGAGATGGCCGCGAGACGATGGTCGAAGCCGGAGCGGATGAGGATTGAGGCTGCCCGGCTGAAGGTTCCTGTCTCGATGGCGGTGACGGCGGTCCCTGTCAGCGTGGTCGCGTTCGGGTTGTCTTGGGCGGCTTCGAAGACTCTAGCCGCTTCCATTCCCCAGACCAGTCGGTAGATCAAGTCGGACTCGATGAACTGCGCAGGGCAACGCGGTCGCCGGACAAGTCGGCCAGGGAGCGACCTTGAACCCAGTGCTTCAACACGTCCTGCCAGTCGTCGAGCACCGTTTCGGGAGCGAACGCCTCGATGGCGAACACAGTTTCCGCGATCGAGACGAGGCGGTCAGCAGCCGCCCCATGGTCGGCGTTGAGGATGGCGTCTTCAACCTGGTTCGCCAGGGCAATGATGCGTCCTGGACACCTGGGAGAGTCTGAACCCGGCGTCCGCCCCGAGTCCGGCCAGGAACCAGCCGCGGCGTTGGGAGGGTGTGGACGTCCGCCACATGTGTCTGGTCCGGCTGTCCACCAGCCACGAATGGCAGCCGCCTGCGGGATCGTCGAAGCGGCGGAGTTGTCGTTCCCAGAGCGAGTTGAGCAGCGCATCGGCGACGATCTGCGTAACGGCATCAGCGTCCTCGCCTTGGTCACCTTCGCCGACGATGCTCAGGATCCCGATGTCGAGTAGCGCGAGGTTCGATTGCCAACTCGCAGCAGCGGCGGCACGCTCCTCGTATGTCTCCTCGGACACGATGGGCAGGGACCAGTCCGGGCCACCGGTGAGGTAGTCGAGGAATGGTTCGACAGACCCGAACCCGAACCCGAACCCGAGAGAAGCGTAGATTCTTCGCAGAAGGCGCGATGCCGACTTCGATGAGTCCCGACTGCAGGGCCTTGCCGCCATCTCCTTGCGTGAGTTGGAGCCAGTCCCGCCGACGTGCCGGGGTGGGCTGGAAGATTGGGTAGAGGACGAGCCCTTCGGTGTCGACGAACGCGCGGCCAGCGCGCCCGATCACGTTTGCGAACTCGGAGCCCTTGAGCAGGTCCCTGCCGCGTCGGAGCCCGTGGAACAGCACCGCGGAGGCGGACAGGTTCAGTCCCTGGGCCAGGGTCGGTGAGGCAATAGTGACCTTCAGACTGCCCAGTTGGAGAAGTCGCTCAATCTCACGCCGGAAGGGACCGGGCAGCGCTCCGTGGTGGATCGCTACGCCTAGTTCGAGACACCTCAGAATCGGATGGTCGGCGCCGAACCACTCCGCGCCTACGGCGAGCGCGTCGGTCAGGTCGACCTCCGGACGGCAGCACGGAAGAGACGAGACCTTGCTCATGGAGTTTGATGATCGCGCGGGCGTACGGCTCCACCGAGTTCCGCTGGGGGCAGAAGACGAGGACGGACTGGCCCTCTTCGACCAAGCGCCATGCTGTAGCGATGACGAGTTCACGTTGGTCCGCCGGGAACGTCCTCCTCCGTCTGCCTGTCGGCTGCTTCGCCTCAAAGTAGCGGGGGATGAATGGCTGGTCAGGCCCGAGGGTAATAGTCAGTCGGGCATGATCGTCGCGCCACTCGACGAGACCGAAGCGTTGCTGCGTCGGACGCCAGGTCTCCCGGTGAAGCCCGTCGGGCTCGTCGTCGGTAATCCATGCGACGAAGTCGTCAAGCTCGACTCCCGGAAGGAAACACGGCCGAGAGGCAGAGGATGCGGCGCGATCGAGGCGTCGGCGCGGCGTAGCAGTCGCTGGATCTGGGCTTCGTAGCGAACTTCGCGCTCAGAGGCTCCGATCATATGCCCCTCGTCCAAGACAACGAGGCCGACGTCATCCAGCAGGGAAGGGTCGGATCGAAGCGCGAAATCCAGCTTCTCCGGCGTCGCCACGACGATTTCGCTGGAGCGTAGCGTGTCCTCGTCGACGTCGCTGACCCCCATGCTGCCGTAGAGGGATGAGACGCGGATGCCGAGTGGCGAGAAGGTCCGTGCGAGGATCTGCTCTGTCTGGGCGGACAAGGCTCGCAGCGGAGTGACGTAGACAGTACGTCTATCTTGCGCGAGGCACGCCAAGATCGACAACTCCGCGATGCGGGTTTTCCCGGCGCTGGTCGGCAACGCGACAACGAGATCCCGCCCATCCTGGAAGATCCGGTCGACGACATGGAGCTGAGATGGCCAGAGGTCGATTTCGGAACGGCTCCGCGCCAAGAGCGACTCGACAAAGGTGCTGCGGAGATAGCGCCACCGTTTGACGCGGCCACCTGCGCCTGGTGGTGGTTCGTCTCGGGATGTTGGTCTCAATGCTCGTGTCGAACAGGTCTCCCAGAAGACGTCGGGTGAGTCGGTAGACCCACCATGGTCCGGGTGCGCTCACGTCAAGGAGGCCTGCTCACCAAGCTGCAAGTCCTCAAGAGCGTCGGCGAGAAGCTCCCCGCTACCAAGCTCGATCGCGAACATAGCCGGCCGAGACCGCCGCCAGGTAGTTCTCGCTGAGGAGAAGGACGACAGGGCCGATCTCGCCCGGCGGCACGGCCCGTCCGCGCTGTCGTCCTCCGCGATGAGGGCCGCGAGCAGAACCTCATCGGAGACCTGGGCAGAAGAGCGCAGCGATCGGGTTCGCTGCTCGATGGAGTTCAGGTCGCGCATCGCAAGGTCGGCTAGCGTCTGCTCCATCGGCGTCAGCCTTCCCGACCGCGGCTCGCCTGCATCAGCGAGAATGCCCGAGCTGCATAGCCACCGAGATGGCTGGCCGCACCAGCGATGAGTCCGTGAAAGGCCAGGTCTTCTGCGGGCGCTGCGTTCCGGGTGGCCGCCTCCAAGGCGTAGGAGCTCTGGATGAACCCTTCCCGTGCCAGGGTGATCTGCGCGGACATACGTCACCTTCTGCGGCTTCGCAACAGATCAAGACTGGTAGACAGCATCGCGTAACCGTAGTTGAGCAGGTCCGCGTCCAGAAATGGACTGAACTGGGGTGCGTCCTGAGGCAGAGATCCCGACACGTCGAATCATTGACTGGGCCTGCCCGCGGGACAAAATGCGCCCGCGGAAGCCGGAATCCGTGGCCGCAGCGAGACTCTCGGCGAGGTCGCCAGCCTCACGAGCCATCGGTGGCCACCTTGTCGTAAGCGTCCTTGATGAACTTCTGGTGGCCCTTGACCCGGAGTGTGATTGTCAGCTGTGATACCGGATCCGGAGTACGTGTTGAGATCTGCTGTCACGAGCGCGCTTGGGTCGCTGCCCGTAAAGAGGAACATCAAGTGACCGACGTGGTCGGGACGGACGCCGTCCGACAACTGCATAGCTATCACTGCTTCGCCGATGTGGCTGTCTGCAGTCGGCAGGAGCCGTTCGGCGAACTGGGTCAGCGAGTGCGGAGACGGCAATTCATTGTTGCGCGCCAAACCTTCGCGAGCGGCCTTAACGGTGCCGCCCCTAGAGTTGCGCGGCTCTTTGCCTCTGCCTTGGTGATATGCAGATGCCCCTTGGAGTCGAGCTTCGCCGCGAGCACGTCATCCCCTCTCATCGCCCACTCTTGATGATCACGCTGGATTAGTCGGCTCGGCCCGACCATGTACCCGCACTCTTCGTGGAGGTAGGCCGTCGCGAGGATCTCACCCATATCCCCTGACCGGGCGCTGGACTTCGTGGGAAGTTTTGTTGCGAAGAAACTTCGCCACTCCGTCCTTTCCGAATCGCTCAGCAACCTTAGCGAGCGAATCAGATTCGGCGTAAGCATTTGCGAGATTTGCGGCGAGCGTAGCACTGCCTTTTGCGTCATCGTATGACTCGAGCACGCCGGCCTGGTGGCCACCAATCGGCACGAGGGTCCCGAGCGTGCACCAGCCGTTGAAGTCAGTCATTATCGCGCCTACTGAGGAGTGGTATTGCCGCGAAAGCTGATCCGAGGCCCTCGGCTGTCGGCCTTCCGACGGAATGGGATGACTGTCGCGCCAACATCCGGATCCCCAGTTTGATCAGTCGTCACCGAGCAGCGATTGCCCTCCTCTGACGCCCACTGCAACTGGCCGATGAGTTCGGCCGCGTTGCGGCGCGGCGCCTGCGCGGTCAGCACCTGGGCACGGACCAACTGGTCACCTGCAAGATCTGCGACCTGATCGGCGGTAAGGCCTCGGGCATGGACATGAGCATCGACCGACCGCTCGCCGGGATCAGCATGAGAGAACGGCCACCCCCCGGCGTCGGCCACTTGCTCAGCCATCAGCCGCTCTCGCTCCTCAGGATTCGACAGGCTCACCACCCGGCCGGCGATCGCGGTCTTCCCGGTCCCCGCCGATCCGGTGATCACGTGGACACCCGGCTCGCCTGACCGCACCCAGGCCACGACCTGATCGACTTCGGCCGTCCGCCCGGTAAACCACGACTGCTCATCACGCGCACAAGTCATCGCCACGAATAGACACGCTGTGCGGCGACCACCGCACCCGCAACTCCGGAATATTCGGGCCAGACTGCAGCAACCCGGCTAGCCGCTCCCCGAAAAGCCCATCCTTGGCCGTTTCCGCCGACAGGCACGAAGCCAGCACGCCAGCCCAGATCCGATCTCCCTGAAAGGCGGATTCCCGGAGGATCCCGTTCGCTACCTCGCTCACCGGAATCGCCGTGCCAGAGAAACAGGTGTCATGGATGAAAAGCAGCTGAGTCGCCCCGGACTCAGCACACCAGACCGCCACCTCACCCGCCGCCGCGAACCCAGCCGACTGGAAGCCCCCGCTGTCGCGAGCGAGCAGGCGCAGCCCACCATCGGCAGAGTGCGCCGCGTGCCCGCTCCACAACAGCACCACGCCGTCAGACATCGACCCGCGCACCGCACGCAATTGCGTGCGAACAGCATCTTCGTCCGGATTAGCCAACACCGAGACGTCGAATCCTGGCCCAAGCAGCGCGGCGAACGACTCCACGTCAGAAAGAGCGCACGGAAGCTGCTCGTGACCTTTGTCGTATTCGCTGACTCCGACGCCGATGAAGCGCGCACTCACCACCGCAGTGTCCTCCCCGGGAAACAGCCTAGACCGCGCCACTCCGGCGAACACCGCAATCCAGCGCCAAGCCAATATCTCTGACCGGCTAAACGCCCAGAACAACCACAATCACACCAGAAGCAACGACACCCGCCACGCCAAGAAAGCGAAGAACCAGCAGCGCACCGAGGCCAAGCGCAAAACCCGCCCGCGACCCAGAAACTCTCTCGCAGACACTGCCAGACGCCCGGATCAGCCTGGACCTAGCAGAACCCAAGCCCCCGAAACCCACGCCGAATCGCCGCAGCTTAGAAAGAGTTTTCCCAGGTTAGACAGGGCGCCCCCAGCAGGATTCGAACCTGCGCACACGGCTCCGGAGGCCGTTGCTCTATCCCCTGAGCTATGGGGGCTGGCGCTCTGCCCCCACCCGAGTAACAAACCGAACTCACCGATCCGGCATGAACATCCGATGGGGACTGAGCAAGGGTACCAGCCGCAACCGGGTCGCAACGCAGTCACAACGATCTGGCCGACACGTACTCGATCTGCGAGCGAGAACAGCCGTCAGGCCGGTAGCCTCACGCCGTGACACAGGGACTGGGGCGAGTGCTAGTTGTCGATGACGACGAGGTCATCAGGCAGCTTATCGCCGTAAACCTGAAACTCGAAGGCTTTGAGGTCTTCACGGCCGTCGATGGCCAGGACTGCCTGGACCAGGTCGTCGAGCTCCAGCCCGACGTCATCACGCTCGACGTCATGATGCCCCGGCTGGATGGCTGGGTGACGGCGACCCAGCTCCGGCGAAACCCGGCGACCTCGGCCATCAAGGTTGTCCTTATTACTGCCCGCGCGCAGGAGGATGACAGGGACCGAGGCCGGCAGGTCGGAGTCGACGCCTACCTGACCAAGCCGTTCGACCCGACGGAGATGATCCGCGTGGTCCGCGAGCTGGCCGGGGCGCCAAGCAGCGCCTACGACTGACCGCCATCCACAGGCGCCTGACCAGCCGACCCACTCGTGATCCTCGCCGAGTTCACCGCGCACATCTCCCGCGACCTCCAAGCCGCTGTCGCGGGCGGTGAGCTGCCGCCATCGGCCGCCGCGCTGACCGCCAACGGCACCTGGCGCCCGCCCAGCCGCGCCACCGCATCGGCCGGTCCGGCGCCCGGCACCTATGTCACGTCGCTGCCCTTCCAGCTGGCCCGGCTGACCGGCGAGCCCCCGGAAGCCGCGGCCGCCCGCCTGGCCGCCGCTGTGGCCCGCCTGCCGTGGGTGAGCGCGACCCGCCAGGAGAGCGGCTACCTGAGCATCACGGTCACCCCGGCCCGCCTCGCCGCACTCCCGGCCACGATCGTCGCCGCGGGCCCGGCCGTCGCCCGCAGCGACGCTCTCAGCGGCCTGCAACTCACGTCGCCGCCCCTGCCGGACCTCGCGCTGGAACCGACCTGGGCGCAGGCCTGGCGGTCGCAGCACCGCGCGATCCTCGGCCGGCTGGCTGATGCCGCCGGTGCCGATGTCCACTTCTCGCAGGATGAACGCATGCCTGCCACGCCATCAGGCATCTGGGCGAGTGAACGCACCCCTGCCAGCGCCATGGCCTATTTCGGCGTCGATGCCGTCAGGTATGCGCTGGCCCGGGTGCCAGGTCCGTCGCAGCCCGCCATCGAGGCGCAACTGGAGCGCCCGCTGGAGGTGTCGAACCCGTTCGTGCTCGTCAGGCATGCGCATGCGGATGCGGCGTCCGCATGGCGCCGGGCGGCCGAGCTCGAACTGACGCCCGGCCTGCAAGCGACGCGACAGCACCCGCTCCCCGTCGCGGCCGGACCGCACCACGCGGAACTCACCCTGATCGACCTCCTGTCCTGGCTGCCCGAACGCGTCGCCGCCGCCTCTCGCCGCCGCCGCCCCGCCGACCTGACCGGGTATCTGGAGACCACTGCTGGTGCCTGGATCGACTGCGCGCACCGGTTTCCGGCGCTGCCGTTCGGGGGGAGCGGCGCGCCCGAAGAGCCAGCTGGCGCCGTGGCGCTGGCCCGGCTGGAGCTGGCCGACGCGGTCAGGACGGTGCTCGCGGCGGGGCTGGACTTGCTTGCGGTGACCGCGCCCGCCAGAATCTGATGAAAGAGCGAGTTGGCGTGGCGAGGCGGCTCCTGGGGGAGTCCCAGCGCAGCGTCGGGCAACGGACTCTTGTCAGATGCTCCTAGTTCATATAATTTCACCCTGATATCGGTCCGCTACTTACGGCGACAGTCTTCTGCCAACGAAGGTTCAAGCCTGAGCGAAGCGGGTATCGCATGCCGTGTAAGCCCCCAACGCGTCGATGATGTCGGCGTAGATCCACCCCCACAGGCCAGGTCGTTACCAGCCGTCCAGGCGGTCGGCCAGAGCCTTTCCGGAGTCGAAGAAACCGCGAACTTGGCAGTCTTCTAGGCGATCCAAGGAGGCGGCAGCAGTACTCGGGCGCGTCCAGAGGTCCAGAAGGAATGCCGTGGCCGCAGTTGGTGTTAGACTGAGCGAGACACCAGTTGCCCCATCCTGGGGCGAGGCGTATATCCGCATCTCGCTAAGCCAGCAGTACTCAGGCCAGCGCTACTCAGGTAAACACTGTGGTGGTAAACACCGTGGTGAGTGCTGTGGTGGCTGGCTCAGTAAGCGGCGACAGCGGGTTGCCTTCGGTGACACCCATCCGTCGGGAGACGTTCAAAGCCTGCACGCGCCTAGCACAGGGCACCGATGGTTCGCGCATGCGGCAAACAGCCGGATGGGGACAGCTACGCGAATGGCGGAAAGTACGAGATCCGGCCTGATAGATCAGGTCGACAGCGATAGCGGGAGCCGCGTGACCGACAGCGCAGAGCGGTCGTGTCTCGGTGACCCCGTGTCTTGGAAGGACCCCTTGTGACCGATACCACCGATCTGTTCTCCGGCTCACCGGAGCCGTCGTCGACCGACAACCGGACGGCGGCCGATGCCGTTGCTGAGCCGGGCCGCGCTCCTGACAGTGCACCTGACAGCGCGGGGTCTTCCCTGGGACAGAGTGGCGCAGTACGCTCCTTGCTTGGCGGTCGGGACGCCGGCGACGCACAGGGGACATCAGGGTCTGAGCGCCTGGCGGGCATGCTGCTTCCCGAGTTGCAGCGGCTAGCGCAATCGCTTGGCGTCACCGGCACAGGCCGGATGCGTAAGGGCCAGGTCATCGCCGCGATTCAAGAGCGACAGCAGGGCGCTAGCCCTAGCGGAGCCACGCGGCCAGGCAGGCCATCGGATGGCGATCGGCCAGCCGACCTCAAGCAGAGCGAAGTTAACGGAAATTCAGTCAAGCGGAACGCGCCTGCGGGAGCCGGCGCGAACCGCCCCTTTGAGCAGGACGCCATGGAATCAGATGGATCAGGGCAGCTCAGCATGGTTAGTGAGTTCAGCGCCGGGTTCGGCGAGCCCAGCACAAGTGAGCCCAGGATCAGCGAGCCCCGCATCAGTGAGCCCCGCATCAGCGAGCCGGCGAGCCCGGCCGTTGCGACCGCCGGGCCTGACACGGCCCCGGTGACGCCTGCCGCGACGACCGTGATCGCCCCGGGCGGTGCGGTCAACGGCCACGAGACAGGCAAGCCCGAAGGCACGGCCCCTGCGGAGGTTGCCCAGGGTCCCGAGGCAAGTCGTACCGACGCTGGCCGCATCGACACTGGCCGTACCGACACCGACCTCGGCCAGGACCGTGCCGGGCAGGACGGTTCTAGCCAGGACAGTGCCGAGCAGGACGGTTCTAGCCAGGACGGTGTCAGCCAGGACGGGGACTCGGCTGGCGGGCGGCGCTCCAATGGCCAGGGCGAGTCCGGCTCGCGCCGCGATGGTCAGCGAAATGACCGCCGCCAGCGCACGAGCAATGGCCGCAGGGACGACCAGGGCCGCTCGGCTGACAGCTCCGACCAGAATGGCAGCGGCCGGGGCGACCAGCAGAACGGCCGCACCGACCAGCGGGACGGCCAGCAAAGCCGCGGCGACCAAGGCCGTGGTGACCAGCAAGGCCGCGGCGACCAAGGCCGCGGTGACCAGCAGGGCCGTGGCGACCAGCAGGGCCGTGGCGACCAGCAGAGTCGCGGTGACCAGCAGGGCCGCGGCGACCAGGGGCACCGCGATCAGAACGGCAGGGACGACGACAGGGACGGCAACAGCCGCCGCAGCCGCGACCGCGACCGGTTCCGCAACCGCAGCAGCCAGCAGGGCAGCACCAACAGGCGCCGTGAGCGCGGCTCTGGCGAAGCGGAGCCGGTTATTTCCGAGGACGACGTTCTGATCCCGATCGCCGGGATTCTCGACGTGCTCGACAACTACGGCTTCGTGCGCACTACCGGCTACCTGCCTGGCGCGAACGACGTCTACGTGTCGCTGTCCCAGGTGCGCCGGTATGGCCTGCGCAAGGGTGACGTGATCGAAGGCGCGATCCGCCAGCCGCGTGACGGCGAGCGCCGGGAGAAGTTCAACGCGCTAGTGCGGCTCGACAAGGTCAATGGCCTTGACCCGGAGGAGTCGAAGGGCCGGCCAGAGTTCTCCAAGCTGGTGCCGCTCTACCCGCAGCAGCGGCTCCGCCTGGAGTCCGACGCGACGATCATGACCACCAGGATCGTCGATCTGGTCTGCCCGATCGGCAAGGGCCAGCGCGGCCTCATCGTCTCGCCGCCCAAGGCGGGCAAGACGATGATCCTGCAGGCGATCGCCAACGCGATCACCAAGAACAACCCTGAGTGCCACCTCATGGTCGTCCTCGTGGACGAGCGTCCTGAGGAAGTCACCGACATGCAGCGCTCGGTCAAGGGCGAGGTCATCCACTCGACCTTCGACCGTCCGGCCGAGGACCACACGATGGTCGCTGAACTCGCGATCGAGCGGGCCAAGCGCCTCGTCGAGATGGGCCACGACGTGGTCGTCCTGCTCGACTCGATCACCAGGCTCGGCCGTGCCTACAACCTGGCGGCACCGGCCAGCGGCCGGATCATGTCAGGTGGCGTGGACTCCACGGCGCTCTACCCGCCGAAGCGCTTCTTCGGCGCGGCGCGCAACATCGAGCACGGCGGATCGCTGACGATCCTGGCGACCGCCCTGATCGAGACCGGTTTGCGTGCGGACGAGGTCATCTTCGAGGAGTTCAAGGGCACCGGCAACATGGAGCTGCGGCTGCGCCGCGAGCTTGCCGACAAGCGGATCTTCCCTGCTATCGACATCGACGCGTCGGGCACCAGGAAGGAAGAGCTGCTGATGACGCCGGAGGAGCTCAAGATCGTCTGGCAGCTGCGCAGGGTGCTGCACGCGCTTGAGCCGCAGCAGGCGCTCGAAGTGCTGATGGAGCGGATGAAGGAGACCAAGAGCAACGCGGAGTTCCTGCTCCACGTGCAGAAGACGACGGTCGCCTCCTAACTACTCGCGAAGTCGGTGGGCCTGGCCGGGTCAGCCAGGGCCACCGCATCCGGGGAATCGCCAGGCCCGTCCGATGGTTGACGATGTGGCACACTGGTAAGCCAATAGCGCGGTACCGGTTCACGCCCCTCGCGGGCGACCCGGCGACCGACGGGACCAGGAGAAAAAAACATGAAGTCTGGAATTCACCCGCATTACGTGGCCACGACGGTCACCTGCACCTGCGGGAATTCATTCGTTACGCGAAGCACGTCACGGACCGGCGAGATCCACGCCGACGTGTGCTCGAACTGCCACCCCTTCTACACCGGTAAGCAGAAGATTCTGGACACTGGTGGCCGCGTGGCCAGGTTCGAGCGGCGCTTCGGCAAGCAGGGCCAGACCGGCCAGGCCGGCCAGCCCAAGTAGCACGACAACACCGACCGCCTGCCTGCACGGGCCAGGCGGTCGGTTCCTGCTTGACACAAATGCAACCCGAGGAGGTCAGCGGTGCTTGAACGGCTTGCCGACCTCGCCTCTGAGCATGCGCAGCTAGAGAAGGACCTGTCCGACCCGTCGATCCATGCCGACCAGGATCGGGCCAGGACACTGGGCAGGCGATACAGCGAGCTGACGCCCATAGTGCACGCCTATAACGAGTGGCTGCAGGTCGGCGACGACGAGACGACGGCACTCGAGCTGGCGGGCGAGGACTCGTCATTCGCACTTGAGGCAGAGAAGTTCGCCAGCCGCAAGGCAGAGCTTGAGCAGCGGCTTGAGCATCTGCTCGTGCCGCGCGACGCGCTCGACGGCAAGGACGTGATCCTTGAGGTCAAGGCGGGGGAGGGTGGCGAGGAGTCAGCGCTCTTCGCAGCGGATCTCTTGCGCATGTATCTCAGGTTCGCCGAGCGGCAAGGCTGGAAGACCGAGATCCTGGACTCCACGATCACCGGGCTAGGCGGCTACAAGGACGTGACCGTGGCGGTCAAGGCCGCCGGACGCGGCCGTCTTGCCGGAACTCCGGACGGAGCCTGGTCGCAACTCAAGTACGAGGGCGGCGTGCACCGGGTGCAGCGCGTGCCGGTCACCGAATCGCAGGGCCGGATCCACACGTCAGCGGCCGGCGTGCTCGTGATGCCCGAGGCGGACCCGATCGAGGTCAGCATCGATCCGAACGAACTGCGTATCGATGTGTTCCGGTCGTCGGGTCCCGGCGGGCAGAGCGTCAACACGACTGACTCGGCGGTGCGGATCACCCACCTGCCGAGCGGGATCGTGGTCTCGTGCCAGAACGAGAAGAGCCAACTGCAAAACAAGGAAGCGGCGATGCGCGTGCTGCGGGCGCGGCTGCTCGCGGCCGCCCAGGAGGAAGCCGACGCGCTGGCCTCGGCCGAGCGCCGCAGCCAGGTGGTGACCGTGGACCGCTCGCAGCGAGTCCGCACCTACAACTACCCGGAGAACCGGATCTCCGACCACCGGGTCGGTTACAAGGCCTACAACCTCGACCAGGTACTCGACGGCGACCTGGACTCGGTGATCGCCGCCCTGCATGACGCCGACCGCGCCGACAAGATGGCCGCTGCCCAATGAGACCAGCCCCGGTGAGTGCGGCATGGGCCTGCTGCTGAATGAGGTCGGGCTGGCCGTGACCCGGCTGGCTGAGGCAGGCGTCGAGTCCCCCCGCGCCGACGCCGAACTGCTCGCGGCGCATCGGCACGGAGTATCGAGGAGCAAGCTGCACCTCGTGGCCGACGCTGACTTCGACCCGAGGTTCTGGGATGACGTAGCGCGCCGCGAGGCCAGGGAGCCGCTCCAGCACATCACGGGAATCGCCTACTTCCGGTATCTCGACCTGGAGGTCGGCCCGGGCGTGTTCGTGCCCAGGCCGGAGACCGAGGTGATGACCGGCTGGGCCATCGACAAGCTCACCGATATGGATGTCGCCGAGCCGGTCGTGGCTGACCTGGGCACAGGCTCGGGCGCGATCGCGCTGGCGATCGCGCAGGAGGTGCCGAGGGCGCGGGTGCACGCCGTCGAAGGCGACCCGCTCGCCCGGCCGTGGACCGAGCGCAACATCGCGCGGTGCGCGGCGGCCGCGCCGCACATCGCCGGCCGGGTCAGCTTGCACCCCGGCGACTTCCATAGTGCGCTCGCTGACCTTGACGGCTCCGTCGACCTGGTGATCAGCAACCCGCCGTACATCCCGGTCGGCGCTCACGTGCCGCCTGAGGTGGGCGAGTACGAGCCCACGGCCGCCCTCTACTCAGGCGGCGACGGCCTCGACGCGATCCGGGTCGTCGAGCACGTGGCCAGGCGGCTGCTGCGCCCGGGCGGCAAGGTCGCCGTCGAGCACGGCTCCCCGCAGGGGACCGAGGTCTACTGGGTCTTCGCGGAGGAAAACGGCTGGCAGCAGACCCGCAATCACACCGATCTGGCCGGCCTGAACAGGTTCGTGACGGCGACCTGGCCATGATCGCGCGAAGCTGGCGTCTCAGCCTTCTGGCGACGCTTCGTGCCATAGAGTTGGCGTGATGCCTGACGATTTCCCGGCCCGGTGATCAGCGGTGCGCGAGTACGAGTACTTCCTGACGCTGCTGGTGACCGCTGCGGTCACGTATCTCCTGACGCCCCTGGTCCGCAGGACGGCGATCAGGATCGGGGCTGTCCCCGCGGCACGTGAGCGTGACGTGCACGCGGTCCCGATCCCGCGGATGGGCGGCATCGCCATGTACTTCGGCGTCGCGGCCGGCCTGCTCGCGGCTACCGAGATCGTCCCGTTCCGCGAGGTGATCAGCGGCACCGGCCTGGTCAACGGCCTCCTGCTGGCCGGCGGGCTGATCGTCGTCATCGGCGTGATCGACGACCGCTGGGGCATCGGCGCGATCGGCAAGCTGGCCGGCCAGGTCGCGGCGGCCGGGGTGCTAGTCGCGAGCGGCGCCCAGATCTCGAGCTTCCCGCTGCCCAACGGCAATGTGTTCAGCCTGACCGAGAACGAGGGCATCGTGCTCACCGTCTTGATCGTGGTGGCCACGATCAACGCGGTGAACTTCATCGACGGGCTCGACGGGCTTGCCGCCGGCATCGTCTGCATCGCGGCGATCTCGTTCTTCATCTACTACTACTCGCTCACCAAGGTCACCTCGGGCCCGTTCGCGCTGCCCAACGAGGCTGGACCGGCGCTGGTCTCGGTAGTGCTGGCAGGGGCATGTCTCGGGTTCCTGCCGCACAACTTCCATCCGGCCAGGATCTTCATGGGCGACACCGGGTCGATGATGCTCGGCCTGCTGCTCGCCTACGTGCCGATCTCGGCGATCTCCCCGCTCACGCTCGACTTCTCCAGCCTGGCCCACCGGGCGAACCGGTATCCCGAGATCTTGCCGCTGCTGCTGCCTGCGGCGGTCATGGTAATTCCGTATACCGACATGCTCCGTGCCGTGATCAGGAGGACCAGGGCTGGCTTGTCGCCCATGGCGGCCGACCGCCAGCACCTGCACCACCGGATGCTCGACATCGGCCATTCGCACCGGGCCAGCGTGCTGATCTTGTACGCCTGGGCGGCGCTGTTCGCCGGGTCCGTCGTCGGGTTGTCAATCCTGACCGCGCCGCTGCTCGTGCTTGCCGGGATCACGCTGGCCGCCGTGCTCGTGCTCGTGCTGCTGTCGATGCCGCGCCTGCGCTGGTGGGAGCGGCACCCGGCCGCGCCAGCCGCGGCGAGCCACCCGGCTCCTGGGCGCCCGGCACCCGATCCGCACGCTGCTCCGCATCCGCCTGCTGGCTTCGAGCACGGCGCGTCGGCGATTTCGCTGCCAGCGGACAGAACCGGCCCGGATCAGGCCGATACGACCGCGCCGACGCGAGTGCCCAGGGCATCCGGGTCGATTATCCCCTGATTGCACGGTAAGTGCCTATCGCTAGGTATCGAGGTAACTGCCTGCGGGCGGCAGGAAAGGCCGGTTTCGGCGTTCTAGATCGACGGCATTCGTCACCTTCGGTGACCTGGTGCAACCAAGGTCACAGAGCTTGTGATATCTTTCACATGCAGTCGCAGACAGTCGGCTGCCTGGCCCGTGATACGTTTCGCTCGCCTGATGGCGTCGGCAGTATTGCTTGCGCGGACGGGCGAACGCATGTGTCACTGACACCTACGTCGACGACTTCCCGGCCGGTCGGCAAGGCCGCCGGGTATTTCCCTCCGGAGTCTCATTTCGATGCTGGCGAACTACGCTCAGATCGTCCGCCGGTCGGCACTGACCACCGGCGCGATCGGCGTGATCATGGCCGCCATAAGCCTTGCGATCGGCGGTTCCAAGGGCCTGCTCGGTGCGGTGCTCGGGATCGCGCTCGTCGCTGTCTTCTTCGCGGTCAGTGTCGTCGCGGTCGGGCGCGCTGCCCGCAAGGGCCCGCAGGCCATGATGATCACGGCGATGACCACCTACATCGTCAAGATCCTGCTGCTGCTGTTCTTCGTGACGAGATTCGCGGGAACTACGGCCTTCAACTCTCGCCTGTTCGGCCTGACCGCGATCGTCTGCATCCTGGCCTGGTCCGCTTCGCAGGTTGTCTGGTCCATGCGGCTCAAGGCACCATACGTCGAGCCCTTCGGTCGGTGAGGCGTCATGCGGGGACAAATACGTGGGGCGCGGGCTGATGGCGGACGATTCGCAGAATGCCGGGTGGCTGATCTTCGGCTACCTGATCTCGGGCATGGCCGTCTACGGCGGACTCGGCTGGCTGATCGGGCACCTGACGCACGTCGCGGTGCTCTTTCCGGTCGGCATGCTGGCCGGCCTTGTCATCGCGGTGCTCGCGGTCATCTACAAGTACGGACGGCAATGACCCGGTGCGCGCCCGATCGAGCCAGCACAGTACATCAAGCTAACCCCGCTGCCGACGGCGGCGAGACGCCCCGTTACGCTCGCCTGACCGCCAGGAAGCACTGTGCATCAAAGCACCGTGTGGCGTTGAACTACCTCGCGCGCCCGCGCATGGCTGGAGGAGATCGAGTTGACCGCTGAGGTACTAGCGCTCACCGCGGTTAAGTGCACTGACACGTCGGCGCACCTGAATACGCCTTGCGGTTTCCCGGCGCCAGGTTACCCGGACAGCTTCATGTACGGGCCGCTCTTCCGGATCGGCTCGCTGACCTTCAACAAGCCGAGTGTGCTAGCCATCATCTGCGCTGCCATCGTCGTCATCTTCTTCTGGAGCGCGTTCGCTAAGCCGAAGCTGATTCCGAAGGGCACGCAAAATCTAGGTGAACTCGGCATCTTGTTCGTCCGCGATCAGATCCTACGCCCGATGATCGGGAAGAAGGGCGACAGTTTCCTGCCGTTCCTGGTCTCGCTCTTCTTCTTCATCTGGATCATGAACATCATGGAGATCATCCCGGCGGCGCAGTTCCCCGCCGCATCGGAGATCGCCTTCCCGGCCGCTCTGATGCTGATGGTCTACGGCACGTATACCTACCTGGGCATCAAGCACCAGGGCTTCGGCGGCTACTTCGCGAACATGATCCCCAAGGGCGTGCCGGTCGGCATCCTGCTGATCCTGGCACCGGTCGAGATCTTGCAGTACGTCATCGTCAGGCCGTTCACGCTCGCCGTCCGGCTCTTCGCCAACATGTTCGCCGGCCACATCCTGCTCCTCGTCTTCACGCTCGCGACCTGGTACCTGCTCGACGCGGGCATCGGGCTGCTGTGGAGCGCCACCTCGTTCATCCTCACCGTGGTGCTGACCGCGTTCGAGTTGCTGATCCAGGCGCTGCAGGCCTACATCTTCACGATCCTGACCGCGCAGTACATCGGCGGCTCCCTCGAAGCGGAGCACTGAGATGGTCACCCAACTCGCCGGGGGATTGTCCGCCGGCTTGACCGAAAAGGAAAGCACAGATGCTTGAACTCGTTCCGCATCTCGTCCACCACGTGCTCCTGGCTGTTGCCCCGGCCTCCAACAACAACAGCGTAATCAGCATCAACATCGGCGCCGTTGTTTACGGTCTCGCGGCGATCGGCCCCGGCATCGGCATCGGCCTGATCTTCGGCCACGGCGTCGAGGCCATGGCCAGGCAGCCGGAGGCGGCGGGCATGATCCGCTCCAACATGTACATCGGCTTCGCGCTCACCGAGGCGCTGGCGCTGATCGGAATCGTCATCCCCTTTATCCTCAAGTACCCGAACATCACCCCCTGAGCAAGTCACGCGTACGGCAAGGAGTGCAGTAGTGATGCCGTCAAGGATTCTGGCAGCGGCGCCGGCCGCGCCCAACCCGCTGGTCCCGCACCCGCCAGAGCTGATCATCGGCACGATCGCGTTCCTGATCGTGTTCATCATGCTCGCCCGGGTGCTCATGCCCCGGATCAGCAAGACGCTCGAGGAGCGTTCCGACGCGATCGAGGGCGGGCTGAAGCGCGCCGACGACGCTCAGGCCGAGGCCGGAAAGCTGCTCGACCAGTACCGGGCCCAGCTCGCCGACGCGAGGCACGAGGCGGCGCGGCTGCGCGAGCAGGCCAAGGAAGAGGCGGCCCAGATCGTGGCCCAGGGCCGGAGCGATGGCGCCGCCGAGAAGCAGCGCCTGATCGACTCGGCGGCGGCCCAGATCCAGGCCGACCGGCAGCAGGCACTCACCGCGCTGCGGGCCGAGGTCGGCTCGCTCGCGGTCGAGCTGGCAAGCAAGATCGTCGGCGAGTCGCTGGCCGATGAGGCAAGGCAGTCGCGGATGGTCGACAGGTTTCTCGACGACCTTGACGCGGAGACGGCAGGAAGGGCCACCGCCAGATGAGGGGTGCGAGCAGGGCCTCGCTGTCCGCGGCGAAGGACCGCCTGGCCGCCGCGCTGGCCGGGACCACCGCCGTGCAGGCGGCCAGCGTGGGCGACGAGCTGTTCGCCGTCGCCGGGCTGCTCGATCGCGAGCCGGCGCTGCGCAGGAACCTGTCCGATCCGGCCATCCCGCCGGCCGCCCGGGCCGGGCTGGCCGAGTCGCTGCTCAGGGGCAAGATCTCCGACGCCGCTCTCGCGCAGGCAGCCGGCATCGCGGCCGGCCGCTGGTCCGAGCCAGGCGACCTGGCCGACGCTGCCGAGCAGCTCGCCGTCCTGGCGGTCTGCACCGGCGCCGACCTCGACGGCCAGCTCGACGAGCTTGAGGATCAGCTGTTCAGGTTCGGCCGGATCGTGTCGGCATCTCCTAGCCTGCGTTACGCATTGTCCAACTTGTTCGTGCCAGCCCAAGCCCGCCGCGGCCTCGTGACCGACCTGATCACCGGCAAGGTGACCGAGGCGGCGCTGCGGCTGATCAGCCAGGCCGCGGCACAGCCGCGGGGTCGTAGTGTGGATGCGAGCCTTGAGTCTTACGCGGGCCTCGCCGCCGCGCTGCGCGAGCGGCTCGTCGCCGAGGTGCACGTCGTGGCCGAGCTGACCGGGGAGCAGCGCACGAGGCTCGCCGCGGCCCTCAGCGCCGCTTACGGGCATGACGTTCACCTCAACGTGGTACTCGACCCCGACCTGATCGGCGGCATGTCGGTCAGGATCGGCGACGAGCTGGTCAACGGCAGCGTCCTGAGCCTGGCTCAGCCGAGCTCAGGCGCAGTATGGCTGCCTGACCGATGAGCAGCGCCCCGCGTCACCCGGCGCCGGCAAGGAACGGGTCGATGCTGACCAACCAGACGAGAAAGACGCGAGGAAGATGACCGAGCTGACTATCCGGCCCGAGGAGATCAAAGACGCTCTGGCGCGGTTCGTCGAGCAGTATGAGCCGGCCGGTGCGGCCACCGAAGAGGTGGGCATCGTCACTGAGTGCGGTGACGGCATCGCCCAGGTTGAGGGCCTGCCTTCAGCCATGGCGAACGAACTGCTCGAGTTCGAGGACGGGACCCGCGGCCTGGCGCTGAACCTTGACATCCGCGAGATCGGCGTCGTCATCCTCGGCGATTTCAGCAAGATCGAGGAGGGCCAGCGGGTCAAGCGGACCGGTCAAGTGCTGTCGGTTCCGGTCGGGGACGCGTTCCTCGGCCGGGTCGTGGGGCCGCTCGGCGAGCCACTCGACGGCCAGGGCCCGATCGAGAATACCGAGTTGCGCGCCCTGGAGCTCCAGGCGCCGTCGGTGGTGCAGCGCCAGCCAGTGACCGAGCCGATGCAGACCGGGATCAAGGCGATCGACTCGATGACCGCCATCGGGCGCGGCCAGCGCCAGCTGATCATCGGCGACCGGCAGACCGGCAAGACCGCGATCGCGATCGACACGATCATCAACCAGCGGGACAACTGGGAGTCCGGCGACCCGGTGCGCCAGGTGCGCTGCATCTACGTCGCCATCGGCCAGAAGGGCTCGACGATCGCCCAGGTCAGGCAGTCGCTCGAGGACGCCGGGGCGATGGCGTACACGACGATCGTCGCTTCCCCGGCATCTGACCCGGCCGGCTATAAGTACATAGCCCCGTACACCGGCTCGGCGATCGGCCAGCACTGGATGTACCAGGGAAAGCACGCGCTGATCATCTTCGATGACCTCACTAAGCAGGCCGAGGCCTACCGCGCTGTCTCGCTGCTGCTGCGTCGGCCGCCGGGCCGCGAGGCCTATCCGGGTGACGTCTTTTACCTGCACTCGCGGCTGCTCGAGCGGTGCGCGAAGCTGTCCGACGAGCTCGGCGGCGGCTCGATGACCGGCCTGCCGATCGTCGAGACCAAGGGCAACGACGTCTCCGCCTACATCCCGACCAACGTGATCTCGATCACCGACGGCCAGATCTTCCTGGAGACCGACCTATTCAACGCTGGCGTGCGGCCTGCCATCAACGTCGGCATCTCGGTCTCGCGAGTCGGTACCAACGCCCAGGTCAAGGCCATGAAGAAGGTCTCTGGCACGCTCCGGCTCGGCCTGTCCCAGTTCCGCGATCTTGAGGCGTTCGCCGCCTTCGCCTCCGACCTCGACGCGGCCTCGCGGGCTCAGCTCGACCGGGGTGCCAGGCTGGTCGAGCTGCTGAAGCAAGGTCAGTACAGCCCGTTCCCCGTGGAGCGTGAGGTCGTCTCGGTCTGGGCCGGCACCACCGGCCAGCTTGACGATGTGCCGGTGGCCGACATCGGCAGGTTCGAGACCGGGTTCCTTGACTACCTGCAGAGCGAGCGGTCCGGGATCTACGACGCGCTCAGGGAGACCGGCGAGCTGTCAGAGGACACCGCCACCGCGCTCAAGGACGCCGTCGACGCCTTCCGCCGCGGCTTCGAGACCAGCGACGGGCACCTGCTCGTCAGCGACGACCCGGCCGAGCCGGTCGCGGCGTCCGAGATTGAGCAGGAGAGCGTGCCAAGGCACGTGCCTGCCGCCAAGGACAAGGAAGCGTAGCCAGATGGGAGCAGAGCTTCGCGCGGTGCGGCGGCGGATCGCCACGGTCAAGTCCACCGCCAAGATCACCAAGGCTCAGGAGCTGATCGCCTCGTCGCGCATCATCAGGGCGCAGCAGCGGGCACGCGACGCCGAGCCTTACGCGCGCGAGATCACGGCGGCGGTCGAAGCCGTGGTGAGCAGGTCGGCGAACATCAGCCACCCGCTCACGACTGAGCCCGCCAGCTCGACCCGGGCCGCCGTCCTGATCCTGACCAGTGACAGGGGATTTTGCGGCGGCTTCAACGCGCAGGTGCTGCGCGAGGCGGCCGGGCTGAGGTCGGCGCTGGCGGAGCGCGGCATCGAGGCGGTCCCGTTCGTGGCCGGCCGCAAGGGCCTCGGCTGGCACCGGTTCAGGGAGCTGGCCATGGCCGGCGAGTGGAGCGGGTTCTCCGACACCCCGAGGCACGCGAACGCGACCGACATCACGAATGCCCTGCTCAACGCCTTCCGCCTGCCGCGGACGAGGGCGGGGTGGACGAGATCCACGTGGTCTACACCGAGTTCGTCTCGATGCTGACCCAGCAGCCGGTCATCCACCGGCTGCTGCCGCTGCAGATCACCGACGTGGCCGACCGGCCCGATGGCCCGATTCCGGTCTACGAGTTCGAGCCGTCGCCTGAGCAGGTGCTCGACGCGCTGCTGCCCTGGTACATCGAGAGCAGGATCTTCCATGCCCTGCTCGACTCGGCGGCGGCGGAGATCGCGGCGCGGCGGCGGGCGATGAAGGCCGCCACGGACAACGCCAACGAACTGCTCGAGAAGCTGACCAGGGACGCCAACAAGGCCCGGCAGGCTGAGATTACCCAGGAAATTAGCGAGATTGTCGGCGGCGCGAACGCGCTGGCCGAGTCGATCGGGAGTAAGTGAGATCATGACCGCAACCGCAGAGCACGCAGCAGAAGCTGCCGCAGGCGAGGGCACCGGCCGGGTCGCGCGGGTGATCGGCCCGGTCGTCGACGTCGAATTCGCCGCCGACGACATGCCGGACATCTACAACGCCCTGCACGTGGACGTCACGATCGGCGACCGGACCTCCACCCTGACCCTCGAAGTCGCGCAGCACATCGGGGACAACACGGTCAGGGCCATCTCGATGCAGCCGACCGACGGCCTGGTGCGCGGCTCCTCGGTGACCGACACCGGCAGCGCGATCTCGGTACCGGTCGGCGACGTCACCAAGGGCCACGTCTTCAACGCGCTGGGCGAGACGCTCGACGTTCCGAGCGCGTCGCTCAACATCACCGAGCGGTGGCCGATCCACCGCCAGGCCCCGCCGCTTGACCAGCTTGAGCCGAGAACCGAGATGTTCGTGACCGGCATCAAGGTCATTGACCTGCTCACGCCCTACGTGTCCGGCGGCAAGATCGGCCTGTTCGGCGGCGCCGGCGTGGGCAAGACGGTGCTGATCCAGGAGATGATCCGCCGGGTCGCCAAGAACTTCGGCGGCGTGTCGGTCTTCGCCGGCGTGGGCGAGCGCACCCGCGAGGGCAACGACCTCTTCCTTGAAATGACCGAGTCCGGCGTCATCAACGACACGGCGCTGGTCTTCGGCCAGATGGACGAGCCGCCCGGCACGAGGCTGAGGGTCGGCCTCTCGGCGCTGACCATGGCCGAGTACTTCCGCGACGTGCAGAAGCAGGACGTTCTGCTGTTCATCGACAACATCTTCCGGTTCACCCAGGCCGGCTCCGAAGTCTCCACCCTCCTCGGCCGGATGCCGTCGGCGGTGGGCTACCAGCCGACGCTGGCCGACGAGATGGGCCAGCTGCAGGAGCGGATCACCTCGACCCGCGGCCACTCGATCACCTCCATGCAGGCGATCTACGTGCCCGCCGACGACATCACCGACCCGGCGCCCCACACGACCTTCGCCCACCTGGACGCGACCACGGTTCTGAGCCGGGCGATCACGGAGAAGGGCATCTATCCCGCCGTCGACCCGCTCGACTCCACGTCGCGCATCCTGGACGCCAAGTACATCGGCCAGGAGCACTACAGCGTGGCCCGCGAGGTGCAGCGAATCCTGCAGCGCTACAGGGAGCTGCAGGACATCATCGCGATCCTCGGCATCGACGAGCTGTCGGAAGAGGACAGGGTCACGGTGCAGCGGGCCAGGCGGATCGAGCGATTCCTGTCCCACCCGATGTACGTGGCCGAGCAGTTCACCGGCATCGAGGGAGCGTTCGTCCCGCTTGAGGAGACCGTCTCCTCGTTCAAGGCGATCACCGAGGGCAAGTACGACCACGTGCCCGAGCAGGCGTTCTTCATGTGCGGCGGCATCGAGGACGTCGAGCGCAAAGCCAAGGACCTGGAGCGGTGAGGTCGTGACGGAGTCGCGAGAGGAGACGTCGTGACGGAGTCGCGCGAGGAGACACGGTGACACTCCAGGTAAAGCTCGTCGTCCCCGAGGGCGAGGTCTGGGCCGGCCCCGCCGACCGGGTGATCGCTAAGACGCTGGACGGCGACGTCGGCATCCTGACCGGCCACACGCCGGTGCTCGGCATCATCTCGGCCGGCAGCGTCGTCCGGATCCTCCCGGAGGACGCGCCAGGCGGCGCCTGGGTCCAGGCCGCGATCGGTGACGGCTTCCTGTCCGTCGCCGGCAACAGGGTCTCGATCCTGGCGCGGCTGGCGGTACTCGGCGACGACGTCGACAGGGCGTCGGCCAGGGCGGGTCTCGAAGCGGCGCAAGCCAGCCAGAGCGCCGAGTCCGCGGAAGCCAGCTACCTCAAGGCCCAGCTCCGGGCCGCTGGTGACGAAGCCTGACCGACCCAGCGGAGGGCGACGGCATTGCGACGGGATCTGGGGCTCATTGACTGGCTCCTGATCGCTGCGGTCGTGCTGGCACTGCTCTACGTCGTCGTCGTGGCCGTCCGCCGGATGGCGATCTGGCGGCCAGGCGGCGCGGTGGAATGCAGCCTGCGGCAGGAGGGCGACGACCACTGGCGTCGCGGCGTCGCCGCCTACCGGACCGACCAGCTGTACTGGTTCAGCAGCCGCGGCGTGTGCCTGCGGCCGAACGCGGCCTTCGACCGGCACTCGCTGCAGCTCGTGGCCCGCCACGACCATGAGATGGCGCGCCCCCCCCGGGCGGCGCGGCAGACCGTCGTGGTGCGCTTCGAGACCGGCGCAGAGCACGGGCCGGTCTGGCTGGCCCTCAGCCGTGACGCGCTGACCGGCTTGCTCGCCTGGCTCGAGGCCGGCCCGCAGCACTGGTTCAGGGGAATTTTCTGACCGGCACGCTAGCGCTGGCCGCCCGGCTTCCACAGCAGGTCGCCATCCGGCTCGTTGGCTGCCCGGGCGAGTATGAAGAGCAGGTCGGAGAGCCTGTTGAGGTATTTCGCCGGCAGCTTGCTCATCGCGCTGCCATGGACCTCCAGCGCGGCCCACGCGGTCCGCTCGGCGCGCCGCACGGCCGTTCTCGCCACGTGCAGCAGCGCGCTGCCCTTGGTGCCCCCGGGCAGCACGAAGCTACGCAGCGTGGGCAGGTCGGCGTTGAACTTGTCGCACTCCCGCTCAGCCGCGGTGATGTAGCTCTCATCGATCCGCAGCGGGGGATAGGGCGGGTCCGGCGTGACCGGGTTACACAGGTCGGCACCGACGTCGAACAATTCGTTCTGAATTCTGATCAGTACCTCGATGATGCTGTCGGGCAGCCCGCCAGCGGTCACAGCTACCCCGATGGCGCAGTTCGCCTCGTCGACGTCGGCGTACGCGGCCAGGCGCAGGTCGGTCTTGGCGGTGCGGCTGCCGTCGCCCAGCGCCGTGGTGCCGTCATCGCCCACCCTGGTGTAGATGCTGGACAGGACAACGGGGGTATCAGTGCGATCGGAAGGCATGTTGTGTTAACTTACCGCCTCCGGTCGCTGGCGCTCCCTTTGGCGGGGCCTTCGGCGGCTTTCGGGCGCCGTCTTCCCTCCTCGCTCCTCCCTTCGGTCGTCGCTCGTCAGTCCAGACGGCACCGCCGCCTCCGGCACGCATCTCGCCGCCCGCATCACTGGTACTTGCTAGTAGGGTTTGTTCAAATATCTGGAGCTGGTCTGGGAGTCGGAATGTACGACTACGTCATTGTGGGCGCGGGCAGCGCCGGCTGCGTGCTCGCGGCCAGGCTCACCGAGAACCCGTCGGTTCGCGTGCTGCTGCTCGAGGCAGGTCCGCCCGACGACGCCGACGAGATCCACATCCCGGCCGCGGTCAACCTGCTGTTCCAGAGCAGCTACGACTGGGGGTTCCGCACCGTGCCGCAGGACCGGGCGGCCGGGCAGTCGGTGTACTGGCCGCGCGGACGGGTGATCGGCGGTTCATCGTCGATCAATGCCATGATCTATATTCGCGGCAATAAGCACGACTACAACACCTGGCGGGACGAATACGGCTGCGACGGCTGGAGTTACAACGACATACTGCCTTACTTCATTAGGGCGGAACATAACTCCCGCGGCGAATCGGCCTATCACGGCGAAGCCGGCCCCCTGAGTGTCATCGATCCTAAGTTCAAGTCCCCGGCGGCCGGAGCGTTCATCCAGTCCGCGGTGAACGCTGGCAGCACGGCCAGCAACGACTTCAATGGCCCGTCGCAGGACGGGGTGGGCTTTTACCAGGTGACGCAGCGGGACGGCCGGCGCTGCTCGGCGGCCGACGCGTACCTGCATCCGGCGGAGGACCGCCCCAACCTGACCGTGCGGACCGACGCGCTCGCGACGTCGGTGATCATCGAGGCGGGCCGGGCGGTCGGGGTGCGTTACCTGCACCGGGGGACCGAGCAGACGGCGCGCGCCGACGCCGAGGTCATCTTGTGCGGCGGCGCCATCAACAGCCCGCAGTTGCTGATGCTGTCCGGCATCGGCCCGGCCGACCACCTGCGCGAGCACGGGATCCTGGTTCAGGCCGACAGCCCAGGCGTGGGCGCGAATCTGTCCGACCACCCCATCGTGACGGCGCTGTGGTCGACTCCGGGCGTGAAGAGCCTGGCTGAGCTGGCCGGCCCGAAGAACCTGTTCCGCTGGCAGCTCACGCACTCAGGGCCGATGACGACCAACATCGCGCAGTCGGGCGGGTTCGTGCGGAGCGAGGCGGGCCTGCCCGCGCCTGACCTGCAGTGGCACGCGCTCCCAGTGCCGTTCCGCAACGGCGGTCTCTCCGATCCGACCGACCGCGGCATGTCGGTGCTCGTCACCCTGGTGGACGTGCGCAGCCGCGGCCGGCTCACCTTGCGCAGCGCCGACCCCCGGCACAAGCCGCTGATCGACCCGGGCTACCTGTCCGATCGCGCCGACCTGGACGCGCTGATCAGGGGTATCGGCCTGGTACGGGAGATCGCCGACGCGAAGCCGATGCGCAAGCTGTGCAAGGGCGAGCTGGCGCCAGGCCCTGACGTGCGCAGCGACGCCGAGCTTCGCGACTTCGTGCGGCATGACGTCACGACGATCTACCACCCGGTCGGCACCTGCGCGATGAGCGGCCGGTCCCAGCTCGACGCGAGCCGCATCGCGGGCGTGGTGGACACCGAACTCCGAGTGCATGGCGTCGAGGCCCTGCGCGTCGTGGACGCCTCGGTGATGCCCGCCGTGCCGCGAGGCAACACCAACGCCCCGACGATCGCGATCGCCGAGCGCGCGGCCGACCTGATCTCAGGCCGCGCCCCCCTGGCCGCCCTGGAACCGGCAGACCTGGTCCTGGCCGACGCGTAACCAGGCGGTCGCCCGCCTGAGAGCCGCCGGTCGCTACTTGTAGCGCTTGCCGTGCAGGATCGTGGCGAGCGTCAGGATCTTCTTCATGTCGGCGTCGGTCCTGGTGAACGAGGTCAGGTTCACCATCGGCTTCATGCGCTGCCTGGTGATGGCCTTGGCCTTGGTGAACTCGCGGATGCCGTCGGCACCGTGAATCCGCCCGAAACCGGACTCACCCGACCCGCCGAACGGCAGTGACGGCACGCTCGCGAACGAGATCACCGAGTTGATTGACGTCATGCCTGAGTTCAGCGTCCGGGCGGCGTCCATCGCGGCTTTCTTGTTCTTGGCGAAGACGCTGCCGCCGAGGCCGTACTTGTTCGCGTTCGCGAGCTTCACGCCCTCGGCCAGGTTCGTGACCGGGGTTACCGTCATCGTCGGGCCGAAGGTCTCATCGGTGACCGCCGTGCTGGATTCCGGGACGTCAGCCAGGATCACCGGGCCGACATAGGGCTTGCGGATGCTGCCGAGCCCGCCTACCACGGCCCGGCCGCCGCAGGCGATGGCGTCGGCGATGTGCTGCTCGATCACCTCGGCCTGGCCAGGCATGGTCATCGGGCCGTAGTCAGCCTCCCGGTCATCGCCCGGGCGCAGGCTGGCGACCCGGTCGGCGAGCTTCTCCACGAACGTGTGGTAGATGTCCTGGGCGACGTAGATCCGCTCGATGCCGATGCAGGTCTGGCCGGCGTTGGAGAGCGCGCCCCAGACCGCCGCGTCCGCGGCAGAGTCCAGGTCGGCGTCGGATGATACGAGCAACGCGTCCTTGCCACCGCACTCAGCGACCATGGGCGTCAGGTTCTCCGCGCAGGCGGCCATGACCTTCTTGGCCGTCTTGGTCGAGCCCGTGAAAGCGATCTTGTCGACGCCGCTCTTGGCCAGCAGGCTGCCGGTCTCGCCGTAGCCGGTCACCAGCTGGAGCACCGGATAGTCGGGCACGACCTCGGCGAAGGAACTGACCAGCCAGCCGCCGACTGCCGGAGTAAATTCACTGGGCTTGAAAACAACCGCGTTCCCGGCCGCCAGCGCGTAGGCGATCGAGCCGACCGGGGTGAACACCGGGTAGTTCCACGGCCCGATCACGCCAACCACGCCCAGCGGCTTGTACTCGACGGTCGAGGCCTGATTAATGGCCACGAGACCGCTGCGCACCTTGCGCGGGCTCATTACCTTGCGCGCGTTCTTGGCCGCCCAGTCGATGTGCACGACCGCCAGCAGGATCTCAAGCTGCGCGTCGGCGATCGGCTTGCCGGTCTCGGCGTGAATCAGCTCGGCCAGCCGCATGATGTACCTGGTCAGGTAGGATTTCCACGCAAGTAGCCTGACCTGGCGCTCCTTGGCCGACAGCCCCGACCACCAGGCCGCCGCCTCGCGTGCCCTGGCAACCGTCTCAGCCACTTCATGCTCGCCGAACACGGGGAAGGTGCCCACGGGCTCGTCCGTCGCAGGGTTCAGCGAGTCAAAGGTCTTGACCATGCCGGACTGAGCCGACGTGCGTACCTGGGTGACCATCGCCTGCACCATCCTTCGGGTAAGCCGTCGGCCGGCTGCCAGAGTAAATCCCCGGGGAGTCAGTAATCCCTGATAGTCAGTAAATCACTGCCCAGCAGGAGAAAGGTACCGTCAGGTATCCGACGGAGAAGCGAATGCGCGGGAGTTGCCCGGTGAATCAGGATCGGCCTAACAGGCAAGCGGCTCGGGCTCCCGGTGAGCCCGGCCTGGCGCCCGCCGAGCCTGGCTCGGCGGCCGGTGAGCCCGGCCTGGCTCCCGGCCAGCCTGGCGCGGACCGGCACTGGCTCGCCGAGGCGATCGGGCTGTCCGAGCGGTGCGAGCTGTCGGAATTCGCCTTTTGCGTCGGAGCGATCCTGGTGGGCGCCGGCGGTCAGGTGCTCGGTCACGGTTACTCCAGGCAAGCGGATCCGCATGACCACGCCGAGGAGGTCGCGCTGCGCCAGGCCGCCCAGGCTCAGGCTGACCTCGGCGGCGCGACACTGTACAGCTCGCTCGAACCGTGCCTGCGACGGGTATCGAGGCCGGTACCGTGCGCGGAGCTTGTCCTTTGCCGCAGGATAAGGCGAGTCGTCATCGCGTGGCTTGAGCCGCCGATCTTCCAGCCGGGCGGCGGCGCGGCCTGGCTCGCGGAGCGAGGTGTCGAAGTGATTGAGCTAGCGGACCTGGCCGCCGCCGCCCAGGTAGTCAACCGCGTCTTGCTGCGGGCCTGGCCAGGTGATACATGACGTGCGGCTTGAGCGGGCTGCCGTCAGCGACTCTGGGATGCTCAAACCTGGTGACCTCGGACATGCCGATCCGGCGCATTACCGCCTGGGACGGCTCATTGAGCACGGCCGTCATCGACCAGAGCTCGTCCAGGCCGGCTCCGCCGAACGCTACGCCCTGCGCGGCCCTGGCGGCTTCCGTCGCGTAGCCGTGATGCCAGGCGTGCTTGGCCAGCCGCCAGCCGATCTCCATCCCGCCCGCTCCGGGCACGTCGGCCGGCAGCGCATGCAGCCCGGTGAAGCCGATGAACAGGCCGATTTCGGTAACCTCGAGCGCCCACAGGCCGTAGCCGAGCTCGTCAAACTCGGCCTCCATGTGATCCACGAACTTGTCGCTGCCGGCGCGGTCGACCGTGGAGGGGAAGTACACCATCGTCTCCGGGTCGGCGTTGAGCGCGGCGAAAGGCTCGAGGTCTGACTCCTGCCAGCGGCGCATGACCAGCCGCTCGGTGCGGATCGTGTCGAAGGTGCGCGTCGGCGCCATGTCCGTCCTCCAGGCATCTAGGTGTTTGTCGCCCGTACAGAATGGAGCCGACCGCGAATTCGGTCAAATAGTCTATTTCGCGCAAAATTCTCTGCTATTATTTGAATTAATTGCTGAAAATGACTACCAGCCGGCAAACGTGCTCGTCAAGCGAGCCTGGAGCCGTCAGAACAGGCGCAGCGCGCCGTCGTCGGTGCCGCGCATCGCCTGGTAGTCCAGCGTGACGCATCGGATGCCGCGGTCCTCGGCGAGCACCCGGGCCTGCGGCCGGATCTCCTGGGCCGCGAAGATGCCGTGCACGGGGGCTAGCAGCGGATCGCGGTTGAGCAATTCGAGATAACGGGTCAGTTGCTCGACGCCGTCGATCTCGCCGCGCCTCTTCACCTCGATGGCGACGCTGATGCCAGCCGCGTCCCGGCACATGATGTCTACCGGCCCGATGGGGGTCGGATACTCTCGCCTGACCACCCGCCAGCCCTCGCCGAGCACTTGCGGCTGGGCCGCGAGCAATTCCTGCAGGTGCGCTTCGACCCCGTCCTTGACCAGGCCGGGATCTTGGCCGAGCGCGTGCGAGGTGTCGGAGATCACCTCAGCGATGTGCACGGTCAGGGTCTCGCCTGACTTCCCGGTCACTATCCACTGCGAATCCGACTCGGTCAGCCGGCAGGGCGGCGGCATCCAGTTCAGGGGCTTGTACGAGCCGCCATCGCTGTGCACGAGCACCGAGCTGTCCGCCTTGACGATGAGCAGGCGCGTGGCGAGCGGCAGATGCGCGCTCAGCCGGCCTGCGTAGTCCACGCTGCATCGGGCAATCACCAGTCGCACGGGAGCCAACTGTAATGCCTGCGGCCGCAAGAATTGCCCCGCTCGCGACGATCTATCCGCGCGTGGTAACGATGTCGGCCGAAACAAGGGAGGCGACGGCCTCGAACCTGAGGCAGGGGAGGACCCAGCAATGCCGCAAGGGTGCGGCTCTTTCGGGGTGAGGCTGCTCTCGCAGGAGGGTTTTCGGGTTCGTGCAGGAGGGTTTTCGCATCTAGGAGAGTTGACCGGACTATACGACGACAACCCTCCTTCATGCGACAACGCTCCTTCAGGAACCCGGAAACCCTCCACGGTAAGGACGAGAACCCTCCCTGGCACGGCACCACCCGGCTGGCTCACCCTCAAAGAGCCGCACCCATGCCACAACGCGGGCCTGGGACGGCTAGGGCAGGCCCAGCAATGTCCCATGGGTGTGGCTCCTTTGGAGTGAGCCTTGGTGTGGCTGGTGCTGGCGGGCTGGGTGTGGCTGCGTGTAAGTGAGGCTTCCTTTCCGTATCGTCCTGAAGTGCGAAAACGGGACGGAGGAAAGGAAGCCTCAGGTGGAAGAGTACGAGCTTGGGTTGCTGGCGGCTAGCGCGGAGTCGGTTCTGGCGGGGCTGGGGCCGCTGGCGGCCGGGCTGGCGCGGCTGGCCGGGGCGGCTGGCGGGGCGGTGACGCTGGATGAGATGGAGTCGCTGGTCGTGGAGCGGGGCCGGGAGCTGCTGTGCGGGGTGGTGCAGCTGAGCCTGGACGGGCAGGCGGCTGCTGAGGTGCGGGTGGCCGGGGGGGTGACGGGGGCGGACGGGGTGACGCGGCGGCGCGCCGAGCCTGGTCACGTGCGGCATGTGCTGACCAGGCTGGGTTCGGTGCGGGTAACGCGGATCGGGTACCGGTCGGGGGTGAAGGGGGTGCTGTCGCTGTTCCCGCGTGATGCGGTGCTGAACTTGGCGCCGGGCGGGTTTTCCTGGGGGCTGCGGCGGCTGGCGGAGATGTTCGCCTCGTCTGGTTCGTATCAGCAGGCGCGGGATTTCGTGGCGGCGGTGACCGGGGTCACGGTCGGCAAGCGGCAGCTGGAGGAGATCACCCTCGCCTGCGCGGCTGATGCGGAGCGGTTCTGCCAGGACCGGCCCGCTGATCAGGGCGGGGCGGAAGGCGAGGAGGGCTGCTGGCCGCTGGCGCTGTCGGCCGACGGCAAGGGCGTGGCCATGCTCCCCGGGCCCGCCGCGCCACCGCCCGGACCCCGGACCAGCGGACCCGGAACTTTAAGAAACGGCTGGGCACCGGGGAGAAATCCGGGCACAAGCGGATGGCCCAGACCGGCTGCGTCTTCGACGTCCAGCCCCCGCCCGAAGACGCGCCGCCGCGCACCCCCGAGCAGATCATGAACCCCGGCCCGGCCACGCCAGGAACGCGCCGGCCGCGGTGAACCGCTGGTACACCACCGACATCACCACCGGCCACGGCACCGCCATCACCGCGATCCCCGGCGAAGCCGACCGCCGCGACCCCGCCCGCCAGCGCACCTGGATCGCCCTGGCCGGCGGCGACACCAGCCAGATCACCCAGATCGAAGCCCAGGCCGCCGGACGCGGCGCCGCCGTCACCATCCTGGTCGACTTCATCCACGTCCTGGAATACCTGTGGAAAGCCGCCTGGTGCTTCCACCAGCCCCGCGACCCCGCCGCCGAGGACTGGGTCACCGCCCAGGCCACCGACATCCTGGCCGGCCGGACCCCTGACGTCACCGCCCGCATCCGCAGCCTCGCAGAAGACCACCCGCCCCGGCCCGGCAGCGAGCACGCCAAGATCATCCGCAGGACCCTGCACTACCTCGACGCCAAGCAGCCCTACCTCGACTACCCCACCGCACTGGCCAGCGGCTGGCCCATCGCCACCGGCGTCATCGAAGGCGCCTGCCGCCACCTCGTCCAGGACCGCATGGGAATCACCGGCGCCCGCTGGAGCCTGCCCGGCGCCCAGGCCATGCTCTGGCTACGCGCCATCCACGCCAGCGGCGACACCGACCAGTACTGGACCTACCACATCACCCAGGAACACCAGCGCAACCACCTCAGCCTCTACCAAGACAGCAACCTCGCGCTCGCCGCCTGAACCTCACTCCAAAGGAGCCACACCCATGTCCCATCGGCGGCGCTATCGCGCCAGCAACGTCACAACGCGGGGCGGTGGCGCAGCCCCGGCTGCGCCACCGCACGCAGCCAAAGCCACTCGATCCAGCGCGACAGCCCCGTCCCAGCGAACCGAGCCCAGCTCACTCATTAGGAGCCGCACCCATGCGGCATTAGAACGCACCACGGCCAACTGATCAAATGCGGCTATCGCTCAGCGGCCGGACGACCGTACGACCTCGTTCGGCCCCTTGCCGCGGCTTCCTGTGATTCTCCTGAGAATTGCCCCGCACTCGCTTGACCCTGCACAACCCGCGCCGAAGACTCTGAGCCACCTGAAGGGAAAGGGGTGGATATGTATCTTTCGCAGAGATGTCGTAGTTACGTCATCGCTCTCGCCGTGGCGCTTCCCCTGGCGGGTGTGCTGGCCGGTCAGGGCGTCGCGAGCGGGCAGCCGGTCACGGCCTCGCAGGCGGGGACGGCCCGAGGGCAGGCGGCGAAGTGGACCAAGATCTCCGCTGACACCAAGCTCGGCATTGCCTCGCCAGGCGTATTCCGCACGGCTGACGGCCGGCTCCATATCGTGTGGCCGATCAACGACGGCGGTAGCGGGTTTTCCCTGCACTACTCGACCGTGGCGGGCCGGGAGAAGTTGCTGAACACGGGCACGATCGTCAAGCACTGGTCCGGCGTATCGGCCTACCCCATGCTGGTCGCCGGGCCGAACAAGGGCCTGCGGCTGATCTTCACAGGCGGCAACGGCGTCAGCAACAGCCCGTTCAACACGGGCGCGATGTACTCAGCGACAGCCAGTTCCGCAGGCACGAAGTGGACGCTGGCCAGCGGCTCGCTGTCGCAGTCGAAGCTCGTGCCGCTGACGGATACCGCGGCTGCCACCCAGTCCGATGGCACTCCCGTTGCCGTCTGGTCGACGAATACCGCACTGACCTACCACGTTGGCATCGACCCGAGCAACCCGGCGAGTGCGCCGGACCAGACGTTCGGCATCGGATCGGACGGCGGCCTGACTACGCCCACCTTGGGCAGGGCCAAGAATGGCGCCATCCTCGGTGCTTGGTTCAAGAGCACCGGCCTTAAGGATCAGGGCTACTACGCCGGCCAGCTCTGGCCGACGAAGACGGCCGCGGTCAAGGCGCCGGATTCCGGCGGCAAGAACGTAAGCAATAACCAGAACCTCGAGCCCGTCGCCTTCACCGCCAGGGCCGGAGGCGGAGAATATCTCGCCTATTGCACGCCGACCAAGTTCCTGACCTGCGGCCACATCGACCTGTGGCGGGTCGGCGCGGCCAAGGCGATGACCGTGCCAGGCTCATCGTCAGCGAATGGCCACGATCTTTTCGTCGCGATCGCCGCCAGCCCGGGCGGGCACCTGTGGGTGCTGTGGGTGAATACCAGTACCAACAAGGTCCAGGTCGTCCGCACCAACGCCGCCGCCACCGGATTCGGCCCGGTGAAGACGCTCAACGGGCCGCCCAACCTAGGCGAATTCAACGGGCTGAAGGCGGAGGGCAGTTCAGGTCCGCTCGACGTGATCGCGCTTGCGCTCCAGAACGGAAACAACACCTCGCCGGCCTACTTCGACACGCAACTGCTCCCGGCGCTCCGCATCCGCGCATCGAAATCGAGCGTGTCCCACAGCAAGTCCACGTCGATCACGTTCACCGTGGTCGACACCGGCGATGGCGTTTCCGGCGCCACCGTGAAGTTCCTCGGCGTCACCAAGAAGACGAACTCGAAAGGCGTGGTCACGTTCACGGTCAAGAAGGGCACCACCAAGGGCAAGCATGGGGTGACAGCGACCAAGAAGGGGTACTCCTCGGCGGCGTTCACCGTCAAGGTGACCTGACCCGGCTGACCTGGCCGGCCGGGCAGGGTGCGGCGCCGCGAAAATTGGCCCGCCTCACCCTGCCCGGTCGCCTAGTCAGTCGCGCTTCTCGGTAATGTCTTGACATGGAGTTTCGCGCGGTCGGAGTCGTCGGGCTCGGTACCATGGGCGCCGGCATCGCAGAGGTGTTCGCGCGCGGCGGCATCGCCGTGACGGCCGTCGAGGCCGATCCCCGGGCACTGGCGCGCGGCCTTGACACCCTGCATGGCTCTCTCGCCCGCGCAGTCAGCAAAGGCAGGCTCACCGACGAGGAGCGATCGGCGATCGCAGGCAGGGTCAGGTCCGCGTCGAAGCTGGCCGACCTGGCCGATGCCGACCTGGTGATCGAGGTCGTGCCTGAGCAGCTGGCGATCAAGCGCCAGGTCCTGGCCGAACTTGATCAGGTCTGCCGGCCGGACGCGATCATCGCGACGAACACCTCCTCGCTGTCGGTCACCGCCATCGCCGCCGCGTCCGCCCAGTCCGGGCGAGTGGTAGGCATGCATTTTTTCAACCCGGCTCCGGTGATGCGCCTAGTCGAAGTCGTCACGACGGTGCTGACGAAGCCGGGAACCGGCGAGGCGGTCAGCGCGCTCGCGAGCAGGCTCGGCAAGACGCCGGTGCAAGTCAGCGACCGGGCCGGGTTCGTCGCCAACGCGCTGCTGCTGCCGTACCTGAATCACGCGGTGCGCCTGCTGGAGACCGGGCACGCGAGCCGCGAGGACATCGACGCGGCCGTGACGAACGGGGCCGGCCTGCCGATGGGACCACTGGCGCTGCTCGACCTGATCGGCCTCGATACGTCGCTCGCGATTCTCGAGGTGCTGCAGCGCGAGTTCGGCGGCACCAGGTACCAGCCCGCCCCGGCCCTGCGCAGGCTGACCGACGCGGGCCGGCTGGCCGCAAGAGCGGCGCGGGCTTCTACGACTATCCCGATGGCCGGCCAGCCCCCAGCCCGTCAGCTTCTGATCAGATGAAAGCAGACCGCCCGCGTGCTCCCGGCACCGTAACGCTGATCGAGCCCGGCGCTGGTACCGGGGAGCCGTTGCGCCCGGCCGGTGACCTCGCGGCCGAATTGGCCAGCTTGCTCGCGGCCGCCGGGATCAACGTCACGCGCAGCACGGTGCACAAGACCGACCTCGCGATCGTCGCGATAGGACCCGAGGGCGGCGTGGTCGGCCCGGCGATGGCGGCCGGCCGGGGAGCGGACGCGGTCGGGCTGCACCTGGCGACGCCGAGGCTGGCCGAGCTGGTGCCGAGCGCGCTGACCTCGGCTGACGCGCTCGGATCGGCCCAGGCGCTCGCCGGCAAGCTCGGCCTGCACGTGGTCCGCTCGGCCGACCGGCCCGGGCTGCTCGTCGGCGGGCTGCTCTACCCGCATTTGCGGGACGCGGTGGCGATGATCGCCGACGGCTACGCGACCCCGGCCGATGTCGATGCGGCGATGACGCTCGGCTGCGGCTACCCGCGCGGGCCGATCCGGATGCTGGCTGACGCCGGCCTGGCCAGGGTCGCCGGCGTGCTCACCGCGATGCACGCGGCTTACGGCGACCCGGCGTACCTCCCGCCGCCGTTGCTGGTCGAGTATGCCCGCGCTGGTCTGGCGCTGAACAGCGCCATCGCCCGGACATGAGCCCGAGGAAGGCGCGCCGCCTTCCAGCTGACCTGCCACGACGTCCGCGCAAGGCCGGCCGCACGCCACCGAGTACCAGGCAGTCACGCGACGACGACTCGCCCGTCAGGCTCGGCCCGCCGCAGACGCAATCCTGGCCGGACGGTGACTGGGTGGTGCGGCAGGTGCCGGGCGCCGCCGCCGGTAAGGTTTATCGCTGCCCTGGCTGCGATCAGGAGATCCGCCCGGGCACCGGCCATGTCGTCGTGTGGCCGGCGGAGACCCCAGGGCCGACCGAGCGCCGGCACTGGCACCATTCGTGCTGGCAGCGGCGCCCGCGCCGGCCCGGGCCGATGATGTTCCGGTGACGCACCGGCGGAGGGGAATCGATGAGCGACTCACCTGGCGGCCACGTGACCGAGATCTGGGCTAGCACGAAGCTGCCGGCCAGGCGCGAGGACATCGTGCTGCCCACGGCCGACGGTCTTGACCTGGTCGGCGAGCTGGCCCTGCCGCTTGACCGGCCGCCAGTGGCCACGCTGATCTGCCTGCATCCGCTCCCGACGCAGGGCGGGATGATGGACAGCCACGTGCTGCGCAAGGCCTCGTACCGGCTGCCCGCGCTGGCCGATCTCGCCGTGCTGAGGTTCAATACCCGGGGCACGTCCTCCGACCGCGGCACCAGCGACGGCGTATTCGACGAGGCGCGCGGCGAGGGCCTGGACCTGGCCGCGGCGGTCGAGTACTGCCAGGCGGCTGGCCTGCCGGGGTTGTGGCTGCTCGGCTGGTCGTTCGGCACCGAGGTCGCGTTGCTCTGGGGCAATCTGCCCGGCGTCGAGGGGGCAATCTTGCTGTCGCCCCCGCTGCGCCGGGCTGGCGATGCCCAGCTCGACCAGTGGGCGGCGAGCGGCAAGCAGTTGCTCGCCCTGATCCCGGGGCTCGATGACTACCTGCGGCCCCCCGAGGCGCGGGCCAGGTTCGCGCGGGTGCCGCAGGCTACCGTCGTCGGGGTGGACCATGCGAAACATCTGTGGGTAGGGGAGACTTACGTCCGGATCGTGCTGAATGAGATTGTGCGGCGGGTAAATCCCGATGCCTGGCCGCTGCCTACTGAGTGGAAGGACGGGCCGTGAGCCTCTTCGACCTGACTGGCAAGACCGCCTTCGTGACGGGTGCCTCGCGCGGCATCGGCCGTGAGATCGCCGTCGCGCTCGCGCAGGCTGGCGCCGACCTGGCCCTGGTGGCGCGGACAGCTGAGGGGCTCGCCGACACCGCGGACGACGTCAAGGCCGTCGGCCGCAGGGCCGTCGTCCTCCCCGCCGACGTCACCGAGCCGGCCAACGTCACCGGCGCGGCGGCGGCCGCGATCGACCAGCTCGGTCATATCGACATCGTGATCAACAACGCGGGCGGGTCGAACTTCATGGTGAGCTTCCGCGACCTGCGGTTCTCCGGCTGGGACAAGCTCATGCGGCTGAACCTCAGCTCGGCTGTCTACGTCTGCCAGGCCTTCGCCGGCCATCTGCTCGATCGCGGCTCGGGCTCGGTCATCAACGTTGCCTCGGTCGCGGGCGTCGCCTCCGCCCCGTTGATCAGCCCGTACGGCGCCGCCAAGGCCGGGCTCATCTCGCTCACCAAGTCGCTCGCCGTCGAGTGGGCGGCCAGCGGCGTCCGGGTCAACGCCCTGTGCCCAGGCTGGACCGCCACCGACCTGAACCGCAATCTCTGGGAAGACCCGGTCTCCGGCCCGGCCACGATCGCGACGGTGCCGATGAAACGCTGGGCTGCGGCCAGGGAAATGGCCGGCCCGGCCGTGTTCCTGGCCAGCGACGCCTCCTCCTACATGACGGGCCAGACCCTAGTCATAGACGGCGGCCAGACCGTCAACGCTTGATCGCCAACTCTTAGACCCTGCCCGGGGCGCGGCTTAGACCTTGCCCGGGGCGCGGCGGACGGCGCGGACGGGATGCTGTGCTGCTTCGCTTTACGCACTGCATCCCGCCCGCACCGCCCGCCGCTGACTGACGCGCGCCAGCCACCCAGGTCCGGGCACCTCCTGCGGCCACCTGCTGCCTCCCGAGCGGCGGCGTCAGGTTCGGCGCCGCCGTGTCGCACGCCCCGCAAACAGCAGCAAGTAGGGTCACGCTGCTGTTAACTAGCGCTTCGCAACAGCAACGCGGCCCTCTCTGATGCTCTTGGGACATCATCAGGGAGGGCCACCTTGCTGTTCGAGAATGGCTGCAACAGCAGCAGGGAGGGCCACCTTGCTGTTCGCGGCGGAGGTTGCTGGTTGCTGCGGGCCCGTGCAAGGTCTAAGAGCGGCCACAGACAACGAAAACGCCCCGCCGCGACATAAGCCGCGGCGGGGCGTTGAGAGCTACGTGGCTACTCGGTCCACCACTCCTCTTCGCCGTCGCCTGACTTGCCGTTGACCTGCTTCTGCTCGGCCTTGGCTGAGTGCGAACGTGATGACGGGCCTCCGCCGCCATTGGCCGGGGCCGCGGCGACCGCGCGGGCGGGGGCTGCCTGCAGGGCGGGGGCCGGAGCCGCACCCAGGCTGGCAGCTCCTGGGCCGAGCAACTGGCTGATCTGCGACAGGTGCGCCTGGACGGTCTCGTACTGCTTGTTCGCCTCGTCCACCCGGCGCTGGGCGGCGCTCGCGTGGCGGTCGGCTTCGGCCTTCGCCTCGGCGAGGAACTGGTCAGCCTGGGACCTGGCCTGGGCGACGATGTCGTCGGCGTTCTTCTTAGCGCTGCTCACGAGCTGCTTCGCGTGCTCGTCGGCGTCCCGGCGGGACTGCTCGGCCTGCGCGCTCGCCTTGCTTGCCCGCTGCTCGGCGGTCGCCGCGCGCTGCTCGGCCTCGGAGACCAGGCGCTGAGTCGCGGCCTGGGCGGCGGCGAGTCGCTCGGCCTCCTGGCGCTCGGCTTCCTCGCGCCGGGAGGCGAGCTGGATGTCGAACTCGGCCTCGGCCTGAGCCCGCTGCGCTTCGCTCTCCTCCAGGATGCGCTGCGCCTGGCTGCGCATCTCGTCGGCCTGGCGCTTGGAGGTGGTCAGGATCTCGTCGCGCTCGCGCTTGGACGACGCCTTCATCTGCGCGACTTCGCGCTCGGTCGTCGTGCGGAGCTTCGCGATCTCGCGCTCGACGGCGGCGCGCTTCTCGGCGACCTCATGGTCGACCATCGCGCGCATCTTGGCGACCTCGCGCTCGGTCGTCGAGGTCAGCTCGTCAGACTCGCGCCGCGCCGAGGTGCGGATGCTATCCGCCTCGCGCTCGGCCGAGCCGCGCAGGTCGTCGGTCTCCCGCTTGGCGTTGGCGCGCAGCTCGGCGGTCTCGTTCTCGGCACCGGCCCGCAGCTCAGCGGCATCGACCTTCGCTGATGCGAGCACCTGGCTCGCCTCGGTCCTGGCTTCCTGCAGGATCTCGTCCCGCTGCTCCTCGGCGAGCCTGAGCAACTGCTCGATCCTGGAGCCAAGGCCTGAGTAGGTCGGACGCTCCTGCTCCTGCATCTGCCGGTGCGCGTACGCGAGCTCCTGCTTGAGCGCTTGCTCATTCTCGCGGACCGCGCGGAGCTCGGTGTCCTTCTTCCTAAGGTAAGACTCGACCTCTTCCTGGTCGTAGCCGCGCATTTTCTGGGCGAACCGCGGCGGCTGCTCGTCATCGAAGAAGGTACCGAGCTGGGCATTGATATCGGGCTGCATGTCGCCTAATCCTGGGTAGCCGGGGGGTTGTTGCGTCCTAGGACCTCTGTCTGGCCCGGGATATCCGTGGTCGGCGGGTTTGCCCACTGTCGTTTGACATGCTTCCGCGCCCCCACTCACCGCCAGGGTCGCGGCCCGCAGGCCACTTCACGTTTCCCGGTGCATGGCAGCGTACTCCGCCGTCCGGCAGTTGGGGGCGAGTTCAGCGCTGCTGGTGGCCTACCTCACGAATTAATTAGAGTTGCCCGGCTTGCCCTTAACGGAAGTTGGACCGCTGATTGGACGAGTTCGGTCAGTACGCCGCCGACATCACCCGGGTGCAAGAACGCTATTGCCGCTCCCATCGAGCCGTGCCGGGGCCTCGAGTCGAGCAACCGGATGCCGGCAGCGTCCAGAGCGGTCATCGACGCGCCGATGTCGTCAACTCCGTAGCCGACGTGGTGCACCCCCTCGCCGCGCCGTTCCAGGAACCGGCCGACCGGGGTATCGGGCCCGAGCGGCTCAAGCAACTGCAGGTAAGAGCCGCCCGGGCCGGGAGCGCCTTGGGTCAAGGCCAGCATCGCTTCCTTGACGCCCTGCTGCTCATTCGTCTCTATGCTGACCACCGCGAGGCCGAACACCGACTCGTAGAACGCGACCTTGGCTGCCAGGTCCTTGCACGCGATCCCGACATGGTCGATGCGGGTGAACATGGATCGGTCCTCCTTGGCGGGCTGGCCCTGGCTGGCGTGGGCTCTGAACCTGATTCGCCGCCCTGAAGTATCGTTGCAGGCATGGGTGAGGCAGTAATAGTCGGCGGTGCCAGGACGCCGATCGGCCGGCTGCTCGGGTCGCTCAGCGACTTCAGCGCGGCCGAACTTGGCGGGATAGCGATCAAGGCGGCACTAGACCGGGCCTGCGTCGCCCCGGACCGGGTCGACTACGTGATCATGGGCCAGGTGCTCCAGGCTGGCGCCGGCCAGATCCCGTCGAGGCAGGCCGCCGTGGCGGCCGGCATCCCGATGACGGTGCCGTCGCTCACCATTAACAAGGTCTGCCTGTCCGGCCTTGACGCGATCGCGCTCGCCGCCCAGCTGATCAGGGCGGGGGAGTTCGACGTGGTGGTGGCCGGCGGCATGGAGTCGATGACGCAGGCCCCGCATCTGCTGCCAGGATCGCGCAAGGGTTTCAAGTACGGTTCGGCGGCCCTGATCGACGCGATGGCGCTTGACGGGCTGACCGACGCGTTCGATCACCTGTCGATGGGGGAGTCGACTGAGCGGCACAACGGCAAGCTCGGGATCAGCCGGGCGGAGCAGGACGAGTTCGCCGCGCGGTCACATCAGCTCGCCGCCACCGCGATCAAGAACGGGGTACTGGCCGAGGAGATCGTGGCTGTTCCTGTGCCGCAGCGGCGCGGCGACCCGATGCTGTTCGACACCGATGAGGGCGTCCGGGCCGACACCAGCGTGGAGACGCTGGGCAAGCTGCGGCCGTCGTTCACGGCCGATGGCACGATTACCGCTGGCACGGCGTCGCAGATCTCCGACGGGGCTTGCGCGGTTGTGGTGATGTCGGCGGAGGCGGCGCGGGCCGCCGGAGTGCCCGTGCTCGCCGTGGTAGGCGAGCACGGCGTGGTCGCCGGCCCCGACAACTCCTTGCACAGCCAGCCGTCCAACGCGATCCTTCGTGCGCTGAGCAAGGCCGGGCTCCCTGTTTCCGATCTGGATTTGATCGAAATCAATGAGGCCTTCGCGGCGGTCGCCATTCAGTCGATGCGTGACCTCGGAGTTGGCCCCGAGATCGTGAACGTCAACGGCGGCGCCATCGCGCTCGGTCACCCGATCGGCATGTCGGGGGCGCGGCTGGCGCTGCACCTGATCTACGAGCTGCGGCGGCGCGGCGGCGGGCTCGGCGTCGCGGCGCTGTGCGGCGGCGGCGGCCAGGGCGACGCGCTGTTGCTGACAGTGCCGCCACCGGCCAGCACGGGCCGGCCAGTACGGCGCCAGCTAGCCCCAGATCTTCGGCCAGCGACTGACGCGGGTGCGTGACCGGCAGGCCGACGCGCTCGTCGGGGCGGCGCGCGGCGGCGATGCGCGGGCGCTCGCCCGGCTGATCTCGCTCGTGGAGAATGGCTCGCCCGAGCTGCGGGCGGTCTTGCGCGCAGTCGCGCCTCATGCGGGCAATGCGCAGGTCATCGGGCTGACCGGGTCGCCCGGAGTGGGCAAGTCGACGGTGACGGACCGGCTGGTGCGGGCGTTCCGGGCCGCGGGACAGCGGGTCGGGGTGCTCGCGGTCGACCCGACCTCGCCGTTCAGCGGGGGCGCGCTGCTTGGTGACCGGGTCAGGATGGCCGACCACGCCACGGATGCGGGCGTCTTCATCAGGTCGATGGCTACCCGGGGGCACCTGGGCGGGCTGTCCTGGGCCGCGCCGCAAGCGCTGCGCATCCTGGACGCCGCCGGATTCGACGTGATCTGCGTCGAGACGGTGGGCGTGGGGCAGGCTGAGGTGCAGATCGCCGGGCTGGCCGATACCACGCTGGTCGTGCTCGCGCCCGGGCTCGGCGACTCGATCCAGACCGCCAAGGCCGGCATCCTGGAGATCGCCGACATTTTCGTGGTGAACAAGAGCGACCGGCCGGGCGCCCACGACGTCGTGCGCGATCTGCGGAACATGCTCACCATGGCGACGTACGAGCGCGGCTGGAAGCCGCCGATCGTGTCGTGCGCCGCTGCGACCGGCGAGGGGGTCGACGAGCTAGTGGCGAAGATCGGGGAGCACTGGTCGTTCCTGGGGGAATCCGGGTTGCGGCAGGAACGGCGGCTGGCCCGGGCCAGGGAGGAGATCTCGGCGATCGCCGTCGCGGAGATCCGGCGGCGGCTCGGGGGACTGCCGGGGGAGTCGCGGCTCGATGAGCTGGCGGCGCAGGTCGCGAGCGGGAAGCTGGACCCGTACTCGGCCGCCGACGAGCTCTCGTGCCGGCTGAGCTTGCGGCTGGCTGAGCTTGCGGCCGGCTGAGCTTGCGGCCGGCATATGCCGCAGCAGCCTGGCCTTCCAGAAGGAGAGTTGTCGGGTCCAGGAGGGTTTCCGTCGTGATGGTGGCGGGTTCTCGGGTTCCTGGAGGAGCGTTTTCGCATGAAGGAGACTTTTCGTGTCATAGTCCGGTCAAGGCTCCTGGACGCGAAAACCCTCCTTCACGAACCCGAAAACTCTCCTCCGGTCCCGCCAAGCGGGGGTTTTAAGCCGCCGACGGACTGATGGCGGGCCAGGGTGCGGTCGAAGATGCCGCTGACGGCCTGACCGGTGCCGGCGCCGATGAGGGCGCCGACGACTGTGTCGCCCGGATAGTGCACGCCGGTGTGCACGCGCGAGTAAGCGACGCCGCCCGCTACGAACTGGATGACGATGGCCAGCCACGGATTGTCCCTGCTCACGGCGGTGGCGAAGGCGAAGGCTGACGCCGAGTGGCCGGACGGGAACGACGTGGACGACGGCATAGAGACATAGCGCTGTCCGGGGACGCCGGCTCCGGCCCGATCAGGTCGCCGCCTTGTGGACAAGGGCTTCACGCCGAGGTTGACCACCGCCGAGGTGACGCCAATGGCGAGCAATCCCCGCACCGCCGCGCGGCGGCCTGAGCGGCCGGTCAGGCTGAGCCCGCCGGCTACTCCGAGCCACAGCAGCGAACGGTTAGCCGAATTGGACAGCCGTCGCATTGCCCGGTCGAGCGAGGGGGTCGAGACCTTGGCGATCGTCGCGTAGACCGCCCGGTCGACGTCGCCTGCCTGGTGGAGGACGTCGGTTGCCCACTGCACGACCGGCTGAAGGCGGCCCAGCGCGCCCATGCCGCCTATCCTTTGCGCGAGCCGGTCGGCGACCGGGTCGCCGATAGGCGTTTGCGCAGGATAACGGGGTGCTGGGGCGTCACTTGTCGCCATCGCCGCATGCTAGCACCGGGAATGGGCAGCGCCTTGAGGCGCGCTGCGACCGCACCCCGCAATAGCTTGACATCAAGAGAACTACCCGGATACGCTGGTAAAGTAGCTTGACGTCAAGATACTTTTTGGCCGGGCAGGCGAGACCTGGGCGCTGCGACTGGCGCGGGCTAGGGCAGGATTGCCGCTAGGAAGCGGTGCCGCGGCGCGAAGGCGCACGCGCGGGACAGCAGGAGGGCAGCACGATGACAGCGAACAGCTTCGAGGCTCGCGGCACGCTGACGGTCGGCGGGCCAGGCGGACCAGCTACCAGATCTACCGCCTTGACGCGGTGCCCGGGTCGGCCGACCTGCCGTTCTGCCTGAAGATCCTGCTGGAGAACCTGCTGCGCACCGAGGACGGCGCGAACGTCACCGCCGACGACATCAAGGCGCTGGCCGGGTGGGACCCGAGCGCCGAGCCGGACACGGAGATCGCAGTTCAGCCCGGCCGGGTGCTCCTGCAGGACTTCACCGGCGTGCCGGCCGTCGTCGACCTGGCCGCGATGCGCGACGCGATGAGGGCGCTCGGCGGCGACCCCGCGCAAGATCAACCCGCTCCAGCCGGTCGAGCTGGTCATCGACCACTCGGTCAGGTCGCCGACATCTTCGGCCGGCCGGACGCGTTCGAGCGCAACGCCGAGCTCGAGTTCGAGCGCAACCGCGAGCGCTACCGGTTCCTGCGCTGGGGCCAGAAGGCGCTTCGGCACTTCCGGGTCGTGCCGCCCGGCACCGGCATCGTGCACCAGGTCAACCTCGAGTACCTGGCCCGCGTCGTCTTCGACGGCCGAGGACGGCGACGGCACAGCCGCCTATCCCGACACGCTGTCGGCACCGACTCGCACACCACCATGATCAACGGCCTGGGCGTGCTCGGCTGGGGCGTCGGCGGCATCGAGGCCGAGGCGGCGATGCTCGGCCAGCCGGTCTCGATGCTGATCCCGCAGGTCGTCGGCTTCAAGCTCACGGGCGAGCTGCCCGAGGGGGCGACCGCCACCGACCTGGTGCTCACCGTCACCGAGATGCTGCGCAAGAACGGCGTCGTCGGCAAGTTCGTCGAGTTCTACGGCGACGGCCTCGCCGCCGTGCCGCTGGCCGACCGGGCCACCATCGCCAACATGGCCCCGAGTACGGCGCGACCTGCGGCATCTTCCCGATCGACGCCGAGACGCTCCGCTACCTGCGCCTCACCGGCCGCGCCGCACGAGCAGGTCGCGCTCGTCGAGGCCTACGCCAAGGAGCAGGGGCTGTTGCACGACCCGGCGCAGCCGAGGCCGCGTACTCCGACACGCTCGAGCTCGACCTGCCACGGTCGAGCCGAGCCTCGCCGGCCCGAAGCGCCCGCAGGACCGCGTGCCGCTGACCGACGCCAAGAACAGCGTTCCGCGAGGCCCTCAGGCGCTTCGTGGCAGCTCGCCCAGCCTGGAAACGGCATCGACGGCACGTTCCCGGCGTCCGACCACGGCGCGTCGCGCCGACGGCTGACCGCCGCAGCGCCACGACCAAGGTCGACGCGTCGAAGACGGCGTCGAGCTACGAGTCGACCACGGCTCGGTCGTGATCGCCGCGATCACGAGCTGCACGAACACCTCGAACCCGTCGGTCATGGTCGGCGCCGGCCTGCTCGCCGAAGAAGGCCGTCGAGCCGGGCTCGACCGCGCAAGCCCTGGGTCAAGACGAGCCTCGCGCCCGGCTCGAAGGTCGTCACCGACTACCTCGACGAGGCGGGGCTCGACGCCGTACCTCGACAAGCTCGGCTTCAACCTGGTCGGCTACGGCTGCACGACCTGCATCGGCAACTCGGGCCCGCTGCCCGAGGCGATCAGGCCGGCGATCAACGACAGACGACCTCGTCGTCGTCGCGGTGCTGTCCGGCAACCGCAACTTCGAGGGCCGGATCAACCCCGACGTCCGGATGAACTACCTGGCCTCGCCGCCGCTCGTCGTCGCCTACGCCCTCGCCGGCACGATGGACATCGACCTCGACGACCGAGCCGCTCGGCACCGGCCGCGACGGCAAGCCGGTCTTCCTGCACGACATCTGGCCGTCGCCCGCCGAGGTCGAGGAGGCGATCGGCCAGCTCGGTCGCGCCGGAGATGTTCAGCAGAGACTACGCCGACGTCTTCGAGGGCGACGAGCGCTGGCAGGCGCTCGCCGTGCCGCCGGGCGACCTCTACGCGTGGGACGACGACGTCGACCTACGTCAAGAACCCGCCGTACTTCGACGGCATGCCGCGCGAGCCGGCCGCCGGTCGACCGACATCCACGGCGCCCGCGTGCTGGCGCGTGCTCGGCGACAGCATCACGACCGACCACATCTCGCCGGCCGGCTCGATCAAGGCGGACAGCCCGGCCGGGCAGTACCTGATCGAGCACGGCGTCGAGCGCGCGTGACTTCAACTCGCTACGGCGCGCGGCGCGGCAACCACGAGGTGATGGTCCGCGGCACGTTCGCCAACATCCGGCTGCGCAACCAGCTCGCGCCCGGGCACCGAGGGCGGCGTGACGCGTCAACTGCCCGACGGCGAGCCAGATCACGATCTTCGACGCCTCGCGGGCGCTACCTCGACGAGGGCACGCCGCTGATCGTGCTCGCCGGCAAGGAGTACGGCTCCGGGCTCCTCGCGCGACTGGGCGGCGAAGGGCACCGGGCTGCTCGGCGTGCGCGCGGTGATCGCCGAGTCATTCGAGCGCATCCATCGTTCCAACCTCATCGGGATGGGAGTACTCCCGCTTCAATTCCTTCCGGGGCAGAAAGCAAGCTCTCTCGGACTCACCGGACATGAGGTGTACGACATCTCCGGAATCGAGGGGATGAATTCCGGGCCGGCGCCGCGCGAAGTGACGATCACCGCTGACGGCAAGGAATTCAAGGCGATCGTGCGGATCGACACGCCAGGCGAGGCCGACTACTTCCGGCATGGCGGGATCATGCAGTACGTGCTGCGCTCGCTGCTCGCCTGCGGCTGACCGCCGGTCGTGGCACCGGCTGAACCGCGCCCGGACAACACCCTGCCCGCCGGCGAGGCTCGCCCGGCTGGCGAGTCCCGCGGGGCTGGCGGGGCTGGCGAGTCCCGCGGGGCTGGCGGGGTCTCCGGCGGCCCTGGCCTGGCCGTCAGCGGCGCGCTCCTGATCGTCGGCATTCTCGCGGTCGCGTTCAACCTGCGCGGGTCGATCACCGGGCTGCCGCCAGTCTTTCCGGCACTGACCAAGGCGGCCGGGCTCTCGCCGGGAACCGAGGCGGCGCTGGCGGCGGTGCCGGTACTCGGGTTCGCCGTGTTCTCGCTGATGGCGCCGCTCGTGGCGGGCAAGCTCGGCGAAGAGCGCGTGCTCGGCCTCGCGCTCGTCCTGCTCGCCGCCGGGCTCGGGCTGCGGTCGGCATCGCCTGGCATCATGCTCTTCCCCGGCACGATCCTGGCCAGCTGCGCGATCGCGCTGACGAACGTGCTGCTGCCCAGCTTGATCAAGCGCCGGCGGCCGGAGCGGGCTGGCCTGCTGATCGGGCTCTATCTCAGCACGCTCACGACCGGCGCGGTGCTGGGCTCGCTGATCGCCGTGCCGCTGTTCGACGCGGTCGACAGCAGCGCCGGGGGCGGCCCGGCGGTACGGCTCACGTACGGCATCTGGGCCGTGCCCGCCGTGATCGCCGCGTGCGTGTGGCTGCCGCAGCTGCGGCTGCGCACCAGACCCGCCGGCGGCGGCAGGCGCGGCGTGCTGGCGATGGCCAGGTACCCGCTCGCCTGGCAGGTCACGGCGTTCATGGGGCTGCAGAGCCTCACCTACTACGCGACGTTGTCCTGGTTCCCGACCATGTTTCAGGACCACGGGATCAGCGCGACGACAGCGGGCAACCTGATCGCGCTGATGAACGTCGGCAACATGACGACCGGTCTCGCTGTTCCCGTGCTGGCCCAGCGCGCCAAGGACCAGCGGCTGCTGGCGTGCGCCGCGGCGCTGGTCATCATGACCGGCCTGGCCGGCGCGGTGTTCGCGCCGAACTCGATCGTCGTGGTCTTCGTCTGCCTGCTGGGCCTCGGCCAGGGGGCCTCGCTCAGCCTCAGCGTCTTCCTGTTCACCGCGCGGACGACCGACGGGCATCAGGCGGCCGCTCTGTCCGGGTTCGCGCAAGGCGTCGGGTACCTGATCGCCAGCGCCGGGCCGCTGCTGCTCGGGCTCTTGCACACGGCAACGGGCGGCTGGACCATCCCCGGCTTGCTGCTGATCGGACTCGGCTTCGTCCAGCTTGCCGCCGGAACGCTGGCTGGCCGCGCGCTCACAATCGGCCCGCCAGCGACCTGAGCTAGGCCTCGAGACCGGTCAGCCTGGCGCTCAGGTCCCAGAGCCCGCGGGCCAGGTCCTCGTCCCTGGCGGCCCGCGACGGCTTCCTGAGCCGCTCATTGACGTAATAGCCGCCGGTCTGGCCGGCCACGCCGGGAGAGCTGGCCAGGTAGACGACGGTCCTGGCGCCTTGCTGCGGTGACCGCATGAACGCGCCGCCGAGTTTGACTCCATTGCGCAGCCAGAACCGGCCCTCGTGGCCGAAGCGCGTCCGCACGGTCCCCGGGTGCACGCAGTTGGCGGTGACGCCGGTGCCGCGCAGCCGCCGGGCAAGCTCGGTGGTGAAGAGCACGTTCGCGAGCTTGCTCGTCGAGTAGGCGCGCAAGGGCAGGTAGTGCGGGGGCGCCGCGACGTGATCAAGGTCAAGCCGCCCGGCCCGGTGCGCGATGGAGGTGACGGTCACGATCCTGGCCGGGCTGGCCGTGAGCTTGCCGAGCAGCAGGTTTGTCAGCAGGAACGGCGCCAGGTGGTTCAAGGCGAACGTGTGCTCGATCTTGTCCTCGGTGTCGGACCGCTGCGCCATCACCAGTCCGGCGTTGTTGATCAGCACGTCGATCCTGGGCAGTCCGGCCAGCCTGGCAGCCAGGTCCCGCACCTGGCCGAGCGAGGCCAGATCGGCTAGCTCGAGGCCGGGCTGCTCGCCGGTAGCCGCATCGGCGACCTCGGCCCGGGCGGCCTCGCCGCGCTCGAGGTTCCTGGCGACGAGCACGACGGTCGCGCCCCGCCTGGCCAGCTCGATCGCGGCTGCCTTGCCGATCCCTGAACTCGCGCCCGTGATCACGCACACAGGGCCGGTCACGGGACGTTTCCGAAGCCGTACGCGGCGGCGGCGGTGCCGGTCGGCGCGGCGGCCTTGCCCGCGCCCCAGGTCGCGTTCCGCCCTCCGACGTGCGCGCAGGCCAGGACCTCGTTGGCGGAGGTATTGCTCACTTTCGGCGAGGTCCAGTGGCCTGTCGCTGAGTGGTCGAGCACCGAGGACGGCCCGGTGCCAGGGTTCGCGATCACCCACAGGCCGCCGCGCCCGTCGCGGCACATCCCGTTGCCCGGGACCAGTCCCGGCATGGTGAGCGCGGACCAGTCGCGGCCGTTGAAGTGGCCAAGCTCGGGCGAGCCCGCCACGGAGCCGGTTACCCACACGTCGGACGGCCCGAGTGCCAGCACGCTGGTGTAGGTGAATCCGCCGAGCGCGGCGGGCGTGACGTGCCGCCACGTCGAGTGGCTGAACTGGAGGAGCGCGTTCTGCGTGCCGTGAATACCGCCGATTCCCCACATCACGGCCGGCGACACGGCGCTGGCCTCGTCGAGATCGGCGGCCATGCCGCGGACATGCGTCCATTTCGTGCCGGAAAGATGCCAGGTGCCAGCGCCGGCCTGCTCGCTACCGCGCGCGCCGAATAGCCACACGTTGGCACGTGAGATCGCCACGATCCCGGTGAACTGGGCCTTGGCGCTCCAGCGCCCCCTGGGCAGGGCGGTCCAGCGGGTTCCGTTCCAGTTGAGCACAGTGCCGCGCAGCGCGGTGACCGCCCAGATGTCGGTCGCCGAGGTGGCGCTCGCCGCCGCGATCCAGCTATGCAGCCTGGGCGGCAGGACCGAGGAGTGCCAGCGGCCGTTCTGGCGCCGCTCAGCCTCGGGCACGCTCTTGCCGGCGATGTTCGAGCCGCCGAAGAACCAGGCGGCGTGCCCCTCGACGAGCACCACGTCGTACTGGCTGTGATTCGTGGCGGGCGGCAGGTATCTGGTCGCCAGCTTGAGTTGCCAGGTCGCGGCGGACCTTAGCCGCGAGGGCGGGAATCGCCGTGATCGCCGCGGCGGTGAGCAGGGCGGCGGCGGCGAGTATTGGGCCGCGGGTGCGGGGGGAACCGGGGGGAATGGTTATCTCCGGGATTAAATCGGGGTCCGTTCGGGCAGCGAGTCTAGGGCCATACACTGAGACAAGGTTGTTCCTCGCCTGGCAAGGTTAGCCAGATACCAGATATTCAGGTAGTCATAGCGAACGGGCCACGTGGCGCACACGCCGCAGGGCACGCGAAATAGACTCTGCTGGGTCCGCGACTGAGGTCTGCGGGCTAGCACTGTGTCTACCAGCACTGTGCGTCCACTAGCACTGTGTCAGCGACGACTGTGAGGAGCGCATTAGATGACATTGCTCGAATCGGTCGGAAGCCCACGGGATGTCAAGGCGCTCAGCCCGGACGAACTCCCCGAGCTTGCCGACGAGATCCGGACATTTCTCATCGAAGCCGTCTCGCGGAACGGCGGTCACCTGGGTCCCAATCTGGGCGTCGTCGAACTCACCATCGCGCTGCACCGGGTATTCGACTCCCCGGCCGACCCGATCGTCTGGGACACCGGTCACCAGTCCTACGTGCACAAGCTGCTGACCGGCCGGCTGGACGGCTTCGGCCGGCTCCGCCAGCGCGGTGGCATCTCCGGCTATCCGAACCGGGCCGAATCCGAGCATGACTTCGTCGAGAACTCGCACGCTTCCACCAGCCTGTCCTACGCCGATGGCCTGGCCAAGGCGCTGGCGCTGCACGGTGTCAGCCACCGCAGGGTCGTCGCGGTCATCGGCGACGGCGCGCTGACCGGCGGGATGGCGTGGGAGGCGCTGAACAATATCGCGGCCGCCAAGGACCGCCCGGTGGTCATCGTCGTCAATGACAACGGCCGCTCCTATCAGCGCACGATCGGCGGCCTGGCCGACCACCTCGCGGCGGTCCGCGTCTCCCAGCGCTACGAGCAGGTGCTCGACCTGGTCAAGACCACGCTGTCGAACACGCCGCTGGTCGGGCCGCCGCTGTTCGAGACCTTGCACGGGATCAAGAAGGGCCTGAAGGACTTCCTGCAGCCGCAGGTGATGTTCGAGGACCTCGGCCTGAAGTACCTCGGGCCGATCGACGGGCACGATGAGCAGGCCACCGAGAGCGCGCTGATCAAGGCACGGGAGTTCGGCGGCCCGGTCCTGGTGCACGTGATCACCCAGAAGGGCCGCGGTTACGCGCTCGCCGAGGAGAACGACGAGGACTGCCTGCACCAGGTGCAGCCAGGTGCCCAGGTGCACGTCAACGGGGCGGCGAAGCCGGCCGCGACCAAGGCGGTCAAGCCATCGTCCAAGCGCGGCTGGACGAGTTATTTCACCGAAGAGCTTCTGGCGATCGGGGCGCGCCGGACCGACGTCGTGGCCATCACCGCCGCGATGCTGCATCCGACTGGCCTCGCTCCGTTCGCGGAGGCGTACCCGGACCGGGTGTTCGACGTCGGCATCGCCGAGCAGCACGCCGTGACGAGCGCCGCCGGCCTCGCGATGGGCGGCATGCACCCGGTAGTGGCGATTTACGCTACGTTCCTCAACCGTGCGTTCGACCAGGTGCTCATGGACGTGGCCATGCACAAGCTGCCGGTCACGTTCGTGCTCGACCGCGCCGGCGTCACCGGCCCGGACGGGGCCAGCCATCACGGCATGTGGGACGGCTCGCTGCTCCAGCTCGTGCCGGGCATGCGGATCGCGGTTCCGAGGGACGGCACCAGGCTGACCGAACTGCTGCGCGAGGCGGTCTCCGTCAGCGACGGCCCGACGGCGATCAGGTTCCCGCGCGGGTCGGTCAGTGACGACCTGCCCGCGATCGGCAATGCGGGCGGCCTGGACATCCTGACCAGGCCAGAGGGCAGGCCGGAAGCTGACGGCGAGTCCGGTGACGTGCTGATCGTGGCTGCCGGGCCGATGGCCAGCGTCGCCGTCGGCGCCGCGAGCCGCCTGGCCGACCAGGGCATCGGCGTCACGGTTGTCGACCCGCGCTGGGTCAAGCCACTTGACAAGGCCCTCGCCGGCGTCGCGGCGGGGCACCGGCTGGTCTGCACGATCGAGGACAACGGCCTGGTCGGCGGGCTCGGGGACGCGGTCGCCAGGCTGCTGCGCGAGCGGTGCATTGACCTACCGGTCCGCACGTTCGGCCTGCCGCAGAGCTTCCTGTCGCACGGCGACCGGCCTGAGATCCTGGCCGAGGCCGGGCTCACCCCGCAGGCCGTAGCCCTGTCGATCACCGAGGCGGTCGCCAGCCTGACCCCAGACCTGGTGCCCGACCGCCAGGCCTAGCTAGCGCTCCGCCGCCCCGGCCGTGGCCTGCCGCAGCCTGGCGGCCGCGGTGCGCGCCCGCTCGATCAGCTCGGGCGGCTCGAGCACGGTGAAGCCGGTGTCCAGGTGCAGCAGGTGATACAGGGTCGCGTCGAGTGAGTCGGCGCCGGTCGTGAGCACGCACCGGTCATCGCCGGCCGGAGTCAGCATGCCCCAGCTGGGCGTGACCCGGCCGGCGAGGTCCGAAGCCGGTCCGTGCAGCAGGATCCTGGCCTTGTACCGGTAGGGCGCGGTCGTGATCGCGGTCCCGACGAAGCTCACCGGCTCCGGCGGGTCGCGCGGCGTGAACCGGCCCGCCAGCGCCAGGTCGCTGATCCTGTCCACCCGGAGCGTGCGCCAGTCATCGCGGCCCGGGTCGAACGCCATCAGGTACCACCGGTAGCCGGTGCTCACCAGCCGGTAGGGCTCGACCACGCGGTCAGAGTCCTTGCCGTGGTGGTCCCGGTACCGCATCCGGAGCCGCTCATGCGCCCGGCACGCGACGGCGATCGTGGTCAGCGTGGCCGGGTCGACGACCGGCACCGGGCCGGTGAGCGCCACAGTCGCCTGCTGGAGCGCCAGAGTGCGCTGCCTGAGCCTGGCCGGCAGCACCTGGTCGAGCTTGGCGAGCGCGCTGACCGAGGCCTCGGCCAGCCCGGCGACGGAGTGACTGGTCGCGCCGCGCAGGCTGACCACGACGGCGATCGCCTCGTCGTCGTCGAGCTGGAGCGGCGGCATCGAGGCGCCGGACCCCAGCCGGTAGCCGCCGGCCACGCCTGGTACCGAGTGCACCGGGTAGTCCAGCTCGCGCAGCCTGTGCACGTCGCGCCGCAGCGTCCTGGGCGTGATCGCGAGCCGGCTGGCCAGTTCGGCGCCAGGCCACTCGGGTCTGGCCTGGAGCAGTGAGAGCAGCCGGAGCAGCCGGGCCGAGGTATCGAGCACAACCTCAGTATTCCGCTTAATGCGGACCGGAACTGTCCGCGATGTGGCCTAGGGTTGCGCGCATGGATAACGACAGGAAGCCGATCGACTGGACCACCCAGCTTGCCGAGCAGCTCGACTTTCACTGGCAGCACCTCATCAGGCCCCGGTTTGATGGCCTGACCGATGATGAGTACTTCTGGGAGCCCGTGCCTGGCTGCTGGAGCATCAGGCCGAGGGCCGAGGTTGAACCTGAGCTGGCGAGGGGGTCGGGGGACTACGTGCTCGAGAACGCCTGGCCGGCGCGGAGCCGGCGCCGGTGACCACCATCGCGTGGCGGCTCGGGCACACGATCGTGGGCGTGTTCGCACAGCGCAACGGCGCGCACTTCGGCGCGGCGGAGACCAGCCACGCGACCTTCGACTACGCGCCGACCGCGGCGGGGGCGCTCGCGCAGCTCGATGACGCCTACGCGACCTGGATCAAGGGCGTGCGCGGCCTGGATGCGGACGCCCTCGCGCGGGCATGCGGGCCGGCCGAGGGGCCGTACGCTGAGCATCCGATGGTCGAGATGGTCTTGCACATCAACAGGGAGGCAATCCACCACTTCGCGGAGATCGCCTTGCTGCGCGATCTCTACCGGGCGAAAGGAGACGACAGCCGTGCCGTATGAGTTCCAGATCGCGATCGACAGCCAGCGTCCGCACGAAATGGCTGACTGGTGGGCGCAGACGCTCGGCTGGGTCGTCGAGCCGCAGGACGAATCTTTCATCAAGCAAATGATCTCAGAGGGCCAAGCGACCGATGAGGATACGATCGTGCACCAGGGCCAGCTGCGATGGCGCGACGGCGTCGCGCTGCGGCACCCCGACGAGCTGGCGGGCGGCGGGACGAGGCCGCGCGTACTGTTCCAGCTGGTTCCTGAGCCGAAGACAGTGAAGAACCGGGTACACCTTGACCTGCGGCCAGGCGGCGACGACCCGGCGGCCGTGGTAGAGGCGCTGACCAAGCGTGGTGCCACGGTGCTGCACACCGGCTCGCAGGGCGACCACGGCTGGACCACCCTGGCCGACCCGGAGGGCAACGAGTTCTGCGTCACGTGACCGGTGCTGCGCGAGCCTGGCAGAATCGCGTGTTATGAACACCCTCACCGTGGCCGTGATCGGATCGGCCGGCTGGCCTGTACACAGCCGAGGCGCTGATCAAGCAGGGGGCGGCGATCGACCCGCCGTGCGCCATCCGCGTGGATGTGCTCGATCGCCTGCCCACGCCCTACGGGCTAGTTCGGTACGGCGTGGCGCCTGACCACAAGTCGATCAAGTCGATCGCCGATTACCTGCGCGGCGTGCTCGAGCACGAGGGAGTCAGGTTCGTCGGGGCTGTGCACCTGGGCGACGAGGTGACCAGGGATGATCTGCTGTCCTGCTACGACGCCGTGGTCTACGCGACCGGCGCGATGCGCGACCGGCGGCTCGGCATCCCCGGCGAGGACCTGCCAGGCAGCTACGCGGCGACCGACTTCGTGAACTGGTACTGCGGGCATCCTGACGTGGACCCGGACAGGTTCAGCTTGGACGCCGAGTCGGTCGCGGTCATCGGGGTCGGCAATGTAGCGGTCGACGTGGCGAGGATCCTGATCCGTGATCCGGACGAATTGCGCGAGACCGACGTCAGCCAGCCGGTGCTCGACGCGCTCCTGGCGAGCAAGGTGCGCGAAGTGCACATGATCGGCAGGCGCGGTCCGGCCCAGGCTAAGTTCACCACGAAGGAACTGCGCGAACTCGGCGAGCTGGCCGGGGTCGACGTGGTGATCGGGGACGGCGAGGCCGACCTGTCGGCCTTCGATGCCAGCGGCGAGAGCGCGCGGCTGGCGACCAGCGACCGGCATGTGCGCGGCAACTACAAGGTCATCAGCGACTGGGCCGCGCGCGGGGCTTCGGGCGCGGCTAGGCGGCTGACCCTGCGCTTCTGGCTGAGCCCGGCCGAGATCACTGGCACCGAACAGGTCGAAGGGCTGCGACTTGAGCGCACCAGGCTGGACGCCGACGGCCGGCTCACCGGCACCGGTCAGTTCGAGACGCTGGGGGTGCAGGTCGTGCTGCGGAGCGTGGGCTACCAGAGCGTGCCCCTGCCCGGGGTGCCGTTCGACGACCGCGCGCACATCGTGCCCAACGCCGAAGGCCGCGTACTGGGCGCCGGTGGCGAGCCGCTGCCGGGCGAATACGTCGCCGGCTGGCTCAAGCGCGGCCCGACGGGCGTGATCGGCACGAACAAGTCCGACGCGGCCCAGACCGTGCGGGCGCTGCTCGCCGACCTGGCAGGCGGGCCGGGCCCGGGCGACGCGCCACTGCCGCGAGCCGGCCTGCTCAGGCTGCCTGTTACGTCAGGCGAGGCAGCCGCCGGAGGCGACGCTGCTGGCACAAGCCCCGACGCGCCATGGTCGGCAACGTTCGGCGCTCTGCTCGCCGAGCGTGGCCTCACGCCGGTCAGCTATGCGGACTGGCTCAAGATCGAGACCGCGGAGAAGGAACTGGCAGCCTCGCTTGGCCGGGGCGCCCGGGTCAAGCTAGCCAGCCGCGCCGACCTTCACACCATCTGCGGGCTGGCCAAGCCTTAGAGCGGACCAATCCCGGATGCACTAGCTCGCCGGCGTGCTAGCTGACCCCGGGGTTGCTCAGGAGTTTCGCCTGACGAAAGTCAGGATTTCGCCGACGGAGCTCTCCAGTGCGGTCGAGCGAGCCTGCCGTCCATCTTGTCGAGCCGGCCGTCCATCTTGTCGAGCCGGCCGTCCATCTGGTCGAAGCGGCCGTCCATCTTGTCCAGTCGGCCGTCCATCTGGTCGAAGCGGCCGTCCATCCCGTCTAGGCGTTCGTCGATCTGGTCAAAGCGTGCATCGTGCTTGTCGAGGCGCACTTCGATCTGGTCGAAGCGGCCGTCCATCTTGTCGAGGCGTTCGTCGATCTGGTCGAAGCGTGTGTCGTGGTTGTCGAGGCGTACCTCGATCTTGTCGAGGCGCGTGTCGATCTGGTCGAAGCGTGTGTCGTGGTTGTCGAGGCGTACCTCGATCTTGTCGAAGCGCGCGTCAACAGTTTCGAAACGGGCGTCGATCTGGTCGAAGCGGGCGTCGATCTTGTTGAAGCGGGCGTCGATCTTGTTGAAGCGGGCGTCGATCTTGTAACTGGTCTCATGATCTCCGAGCCGTTCCAGGATCAGTGACACGCCATCGCTGATGGCGCGGATGTCTTCTTTCAGGTGGTGCACCTGAGACTGGGTTGCCGCCATGTCGGCAGCGTACGTGGGTGCTCTGACAATCGTGACGTTTCGGCCGCGCCGGTCAGATGCAGTTTCGGCGAAAACCAAACACTGGTGGGTCCGGGCAGCGCAGGTACAGGGGCAGCACACGCCGCCCTGGGTGCTGATCGGCCGATCGCTCCGCAAGAGCCCCCACCTTTGTCACGTCGCTGGCGCGCCAGCGCCGCCGCCCCGACAATGCTGGGCCTGGAGCGGCAGCCGGACCCGCTGGCAAACATGACTACGGGACATTGCCGTGGGCGCTAGCCGCCGTGGGCGCTAGCCCGCGATCAGGGTCTTGAGGAGGTCGCGGGTGCGCTGCTTGTCAGCGCCGGCGGCGAACTCGCCGGCGACGAAGTCGGTGACGCCGTCGCCGGCCAGTGCGGTGATCTGCGCGGCCACGGTGTCTTCGTCGCCGACGATCGCGACGTCGGCCGGGCCTGCGGCACCTTCGCGATCGAGCATCGCGCGGTACGACGGCAGGTGCCCGTAGATCTCGAACACCTTGGCCGCGCGTGCCCTCGCCGCGTCCGGATCGTCGGTGACGCAGACCGGCAGGATGCAGACCACGCGCGGGGCGGGCCGTCCCGCTTCCTCGGCGGCCGCGCTGATCGTGGGAGCGATGTAGTCACGGACGGTCGCCGGGCCGGTCATCCACAGGATCGTCCCGTCCGTTCGCCGGCCGGCGAGCTTGAGCATCTGCGGGCCGAGGGCAGCGAGCAGCACGGGCACCCGCCCCGTCCGCGGCGTGGACAGGCCGATGCTCGCTCGCATCGTCTTGCCCTCGAACCCGCCATGCTGGCCGTCGAGCAGCGGCAGCAGGATCGACAGGTACTCGCTCATGTGCGCGGCCGGGGCATCGAAGCTGTACCCGTACATGTCCGCGATAACGATCTTGTGCGACAGCCCGATGCCAAGAGCGAGCCTGCCGTCCAGCGCCAGCGCGGTCGTCAGCGCTTGCTGGGCCATGACGGCGGGGTGCCGAGGATAGGTCGGTACGACCGCCGTGCCGATCTCGAGGCCGCTGATGCCCTGGCCAGCCACGGCGAGCGCGGTCAGCGCGTCGAGCCCGAAATGTTCGCCATCCACACCGACGCGAACCCGTCATCCGCGGCCCTCTGGAGCTCGTCCGCAGACCGCTGAGTGCCTGCGGCCCTTCGGGCTCGGGCAGCGATGTTCCGATGTGCATCTGAAACTCTCCGTTCGGCCGAATGCCACCCAATCTTCGCCGGTTAGGCTGCATTGCCGCAACTGGCCCGGGTAAGGCCCTGGTGTCCCGTCGATACGCGGGGCAGTGACCGGTATGCCGGGGTATTCGATCCGTACCGGCTTGGGGAGGATAGCAACATGAACTCGGGGAAGGGCATCCAGAAGCAGGGCGCGGGCATCGACATCTCGGACCAGACCGACACGGAACTGGCGGCCGCAGGCCAGGAGCAGGGCGACAGCGAGCGGGCGGCGGCGGCGCACTGGTCGGCGTTGGCGCGGACACAGTACCTGAGCCGGAGCGGCAGATGCTGGCAGCAGACCTCCCCGATGATCGGTACCTGGACCGGGAGGAGAGCTGGCTGCGCTTCAGCCAGCGGGTCCTTGAGCTGGCCGAAGACCCCAACGTCCCGCTCCTTGAGCGGGTGAGGTTCGAGTCCATCTTCGCCAGCGCGCTCGACGAGTTTTTCATGTGCGGGTCGCGGGCCGGATCAGGCGGATGGCGACAGGGCTGCCCGTGGAGAGCGTGACCGGCAAGGCGCCCGACCAGATCCTGCAGAACACCCTGATCATGGCGCGCGAGCTTGCCGCCAGGCACGCGCGCTGCTTCAGCGAGCGACTGCTGCCCGCGCTCGCCGACGCCGACATCGAGATCTTGCGCTGGAAGGAGTTGCTGCCCGAAGAGCAGGCCAGGCTGCAGCAGCTGTTCAGGGAGCGGATCTACCCGGTCCTGACTCCCCTCGCCGTCGATCCGGCGCACCCGTTCCCGTTCATCTCGGGCTTGTCGCTGAGCCTCGCCGTCATGGTCGCCGACCCGCGATCGGGCCTCACGCTCTTCGCGCGCGTCAAGGTGCCGCCGCTGCTGCCGCGGTTCCTGACCGTGTCGCCGAGCCGGTTCGTCCCGCTCGAGGACGTCATCGCGGCCCACCTCGACGATCTGTTCGCCGGCCTTGAGGTCATCGAGCACCACGCCTTCCGCGTGACCAGGATCAGGGACCTGGAAATTGACGAGGACGTCACCGAGAACCTGCTGCAGTCGCTCGAGCGGGAGTTGATGCGCCACCGGTTCGAGCCGGCGGTCAGGCTCGAGGTCGAGGAGTCGATCTCCCAGGAGGTACTCGACAAGCTGGTCACCGAGCTTGACGTGGATAACCGGCGGTGTACCGGCTGCCTGGTCCGCTGGACCTTACCGGGCTGTCCGCGATCGCTGACCTGGACCTGCGCAGCCTGAAATACCCCGCGTTCGTGCCGGCTGAGGGAGCGCTGCCGCATGACCGCAGCGTCTTCAGCACCTTGGCTGAGCGGGATGTGCTCGTTCATCTGCCGTATGACTCCTTCACCGCCAGCGTGCAGCGCCTCGTGGTCTCGGCCGCCGCTGACTCGCGCGTGCTCGCGATCAAGCACACGCTCTACCGGACCAGCGGTGACTCGGAGATCGTGGACGCGCTCATCGACGCGGCCGAGGCCGGGAAGCAGGTCGTGGTGGTGGTCGAGATCAAGGCGCGCGGAGACGAGGAGGCGAACATCGCGTGGGCGCGCAAGCTGGAAGAGGCCGGCTGTCATGTCGTTTACGGATTTGTCGGCCTCAAGACGCACTGCAAGATGGTGCTGGTCGTCCGTGAGGAAGCGGACGGATCGCTGCGCCGGTTCTGCCACATCGGCACGGGCAACTACCATCCCAAGACCGCCCGGCTGTATGAGGACTTCGGGCTGCTCACGGCCGACCGTCAGGTCGGCGAGGACATCACGGACCTTTTCAACCATCTCACGGGGTATAGCCGCCAGACGGAGTACCAGCGGCTGCTCGTCGCGCCCGCCGGGCTGCGGTCCGGGCTGATCAGGCAGATCGATGAGCAGGTGCGGCTGGCCGAGGCAGGCAAGCCGTGCCGGATCAAGATGAAGTGCAACGCGATCATCGACGAGGCGATCATCGATTCGCTGTACCGGGCCTCGATGGCCGGGGTGCCGATCGACTTGTGGGTCAGGGGGATCTGCTCGCTGCGGCCCGGGCTTCCCGGCTTGTCGGAGACGATCAGGGTCCGCAGCGTCGTCGGGCGGTTCCTTGAGCACTCCAGGATCTACGCCTTCGGGGCCGGCGGGGCTAATGGCGGCGATGACGTGTGGATCGGCAGCGCGGACCTGATGCACAGGAATCTCGACCGGCGAGTCGAGTTGCTGGTCCGGGTGACGGACTCGGCCCAGAAACGCGAGCTGCGCAGCCTGATCGACCTCGCGATGGACCCGGGGGTGGCATCCTGGTGGCTCGGGCCTGACGGCAACTGGACCAGGCACCACCTTGATGACGGCGGCGCTCCGCTGATGGACTTGCAAGACCACCTGATCAGGTTCCGCCAGAGCAGAGCCGCCGACGCCGACGTCTCCGCTGCCAAGAAGCGGCTCGGCCCGGAGAGGCAGGCAGGTGCCTGAGGCCAGCGGCGACGATCCGGTCCGCGCCGCCGGCGCCTGGCATGGCGGCCCGGTCCGAGCGGCCCGCAGCTTGTGCTGGTACACCGGCCCAAGTACGACGACTGGTCTTATCCCAAGGGCAAGACCGAGCCTGGCGAGCACCCGCTGCTGACGGCGACCCGTGAGGTGGCGGAGGAGACGGGGCTGCGCATCGTGCTCGGCCGGTGCCTGCGCCCGTCGGTCTACAAGGTGGGCGGCAGGCCCAAGCACGTCAGCTACTGGTCCGCTCGGGTCACTGGGTCGGACGGGTTCGTGCCCGGGCACGAAGTGGACCAGCTGGCCTGGGTGGATGTCGCCGAGGCGGCCGGGCGGCTGCAGCTATCAGCGTGACCTTGACCTGCTCGCCGAGTTCAGGTCAGGCCCGGCGGACTCCGCGCCCCTGATCCTGCTGCGGCATGCCGAAGCCGGGGTCAGGCTCGACGGGACGACCGACCTCGGCCTGCCGCTGGACGCGCGCGGGTCCGCTGACGCGAAGCTGCTCGCCGCGCTCCTTGCGGCCTACGGACCGCGCCGGGTACTCAGCTCAGCGGCCGAGCGCTGCGTCGCCACGGTCAGGCCCTATGCGCAGGCGGCTGGCCTGCCGGTCGAGGTCGAGCCCGCGCTGACCATTCCCGGCGATGCCGCGCCGGAGGCCGCTGCCGCCAGTTCGGCCGAGCGGCAGGTCGCTGAGCTCGCGGTGGCGGGTGAGCCCGCAGTGCTCTGCGCCCACCGGGAAAACCTGCCCCAGCTGGCCAACGCGGCCAGGGCCGCGCTCGGCGCCGGTCCCGACGACGGCCCGCCTCTAGGCAAGGGCGGGTTCCTTGTGCTGCAGTCGGCGGCCGGGACGCTAGTCAGCGCTGAGCGCCACGACCTGGCGGGCTAAGGCGCTGGGATCGGCGGCTGCGGGCGTGGTCACGCCGAGTTTCATGATCACGGCAATTTGCGTGCGTGAGATCACTGCCCAGGAACCCGGCATTCGCGATAAATATGCTGACTCGGCGAGCGCTGTCATACCCGTGCGATAGGACTGTGCCCGAGCCCGGCCAGCGTCCAGCGGCCGACACGGAACAACGACAGACCTTGAGGGAGCCCGGCATGCCAGAAGATAGGTCGGCGACGGTGGAGAGCGAGCTCGCTGAACTCGCCGAGCGGTTAACGCAACCCAGCGATTCGGAATGCGTCCGCTGCTATCTGCTGCGGATGGTCAACGAGTTCGGCTGTGATGGCACGCACCGCTGGACGATCAGGTGGCGGGACCTGCGGGCGGCGCAGCCGGGCGGTCTGCTGCGGCAATTCCAGCTGCGGGGCGGCTGCTGCTGTGACTGCGAGGTGCTGCTGAACGTCTTCCCTGACTACCCCGACTCGACCGGGCCGCTGCCCTGCGCCGGAGTCACGCGCCCCGGCTCGGCGAGGCCGTGCGATCTGCGTGCCCTGGGCAGAACCGCCTGAGGCGCCGCCTGAGGCGCCCCGCCTGAGCGGCCCGCCTCAGGCGACCCGCCTCAGGCCTCGTCTTTTTCCTCGAGCCTGATCAATGCCATGGCGATGGGGACCGCGGTCATCTCGATTTGCCATGGCCTGGCTCCGTAGCGCCGCAGTTCGGCTGCGATTGACTCGTCATCGACCGGCTCAGGCGGCTGCCAGGCCAGGCGCCGCACCGCATCGGGCGCGAGCAGGTTCTCGGCTGGCAGGTGCCACGCATCGGCGATGGCCGCCACGGCGGCGCGGGTCGCGGTGAGCCTCTTCGCCGCGACCGGATCACGCTCGGACCAGCGGTGGGCCGGGGGAGGACCGTCGCTAGGCGGTGCCGAGGACTCCGGCAGCTGGTCCTCGGCGATGGCATTGGCCCGCCGGATCGACCTGAGCCACTCCGGGCCGTACCGCCGGGCGCCGCGGCTAGTGAAACCGGTGATCTGGGCCAGTTCTTCCATCGTGCCGGGCGTCGCCCGCGCGGCTTCGACGATGGCCGAGTCGGTCAAGATCCTGGTCGGGGAGATGTCACGATGCTGGGCGATGCGATCGCGTTCTTGCCAGAGTTCGCGCACGACGGCCAGGCTGCGCCGGCTCCTGACCCGGTGGATGCCGGACGTGCGGCGCCACGGGTCCGAGCGCGGCGAGGCAGGCTTGGCCGCGAGCACGGCCTCGAACTCCTGCTCTGCCCAGCTGGTCTTGCCTTGCTCGGCGAGTTCCTCGGCCAGGGCGTCACGCAGTTCGACCAGCACCTCCACGTCGAGCGCGGCGTACTTGAGCCACTCTGGCGGCAGCGGCCTAGTCGACCAGTCAGCGGCTGAGTGACTCTTCTCCAGGGTCAGGCCAAGTACCTCCGACACCAAAGTGCCGAGCCCGACCCGCGGATAGCCGAGGAAGCCGGCCAGCCAGCTCGGTGTCGAACAGGCGGCGCGGCCGGTAGCCGAGGTCGGTCAGGCACGGCAGGTCCTGGCCGGCCGCGTGCAGCACCGCCTCGGTGTCGGCGAGCGCGGAGTCGACCCCGGACAGGTCAGGACAGGTGACCGGGTCGATGAGCACTGTGCCCGCGTCGTGCCTGCGGAACTGCACAAGAAATGCGCGGTGCCCGTACCGGAATCCCGATGCGCGCTCGGCATCGACCGCGACCGGCCCCGTGCCCGCCTGCAGCCGGCTGTGACTTCGGCGAGCGCCGGGGCGGTAGTGACCAGCGGCGGCATCCCGTCTCGCGGCTCGAGCAGCGGCACGCTCACGGGCGGTGCCTCGGGCGGAGCTGCGCGATGCTGGGCGCGGCAGGCGGCATGCCGCAGGCGAGACAGAGCGCGTCGACCCAGGCAGCCGCATGCCGGTCAAGCGCGAAGCTGTCCTTGCCCTCGCTGACGGGGGACCATGAGGCGCGCATCTCGAAGTCGGTCGCGACCGGCTCGTCAGCCTTAGTGCCGAAACCTTCTGTAACCACCCTGGTGACCGAACCACTCGATGCCGCGTATCTGGCTAGCCTAGTGTCGAGCGCCTCAATCAGCCAGCTCCAGCCAACCTGGCCGATGAACTCATCGGCGGCGATCTCTGGCTCAAGCTCGGCTCGCAGGTAGGCGATGACCCGAAAGGGCCCAGCCCAGCCCTCCTGGCCAGCCGGATCGTCGAGCAGCACGAACCGGCCAGCGCCGATCTCGTCGTCGCCGCCGATCTCGACGGTCGCGGCGATCGCGATGGCCTGCGGGGCAAGCCGTCGGGGCGGCGGCTCGGAGTCGAAGCTCACCTCAGGCCGCGCGACCCTGGCGGCAGCGATGCCCGCTTCTACCTGAGCCACCGCCAGGCTGAATGCCGAGCTGCCCGCCGACGAGCCCGCCGGATGCCTGTCATCGGGCACGGCGGCGGGCCTCAGCGCGCGAGGCGGTGGCATGGCATCCTCAGGTCACCCGGTCAAGCTGGGTGGATTCGCGACGGCAGCGGCAGTCGGTGCGGTCACGGAATGCAATAGTCATCTGCTGCTCCTGTCTCGCTCGACTTAGGTCCGCTCGACGGATACGCCCCCATGCATCGATGCTGGCACGGACCTGACCGCATTCCGAGGATCTTGAACGGCGTGTCATCTGGGCGTTTCGCCGCTAACGCCACCTGTGGTCCGCCGGCACCCTCCCGCGCCGAGCGCGATGACCCTTCCTGTGAGACGATCCCAGGCGTGAACAGCCAGCCATCGGACTCAGTTTTCATCAGGGCCTGCCGCAGGCAGCCGGTCTCCCACGCGCCAGTCTGGTACATGCGGCAGGCAGGTCGCGCGCTCCCGGAGTACCGCGCGCTGCGCGCCGGGATCCCGATGCTCGACGCGTGCTCGAACCCCGAGGCGATCACCGAGATCACCTTGCAGCCGGTGCGCAGGTACGGCGTGGACGCGGCGATCTTGTTCAGCGACATCGTCGTGCCGCTGCGCGCGATCGGGGTGGGGGTGGAGATCAGGCCGGGAGTCGGGCCGGTCATCGACAAGCCGGTGCGGAGCGAGGCCGACGTGGCGGCGCTGCGTGACCTCGATCCGGGCGACGTCCCTTTCATCAGCGAGGCCGTCGGCATGCTGACCGCCGAGCTTGGCGGCACGCCGCTGATCGGCTTCGCCGGAGGCCCGTTCACGCTGGCCTGCTACCTGATCGAGGGCGGCCCGTCCAAGAACTTCGACCGGACCCGCGCCCTGATGTACGGCAGCCCGCAGCTGTGGCGGTCGCTGCTCGACCGGCTGGCCGACATCACCATCGCCTTCCTGAAGATCCAGGTAGCGGCCGGGGCGTCGGCCGTTCAGCTCTTCGACTCGTGGGCGGGCATTGTCAGCCCGCAGGACTATGAGCGGAACATCATGCCCTTCAGCTCGCGTATCTTCGCCGCGCTGGAGGGGGCAGGCGTGCCGCGGATTCACTTCGGCGTCGGCACCGGCGAGCTGCTCAGGCTGCTCGGCGAGGCAGGCGCCGACGTGGTGGGCGTCGACTGGCGGGTGCCGCTTGACGAGGCGGTGTACCGGGTCACGCCGGGCAAGGCCCTGCAGGGCAATCTCGACCCGGCGATCTTGCTCGCGCCCTGGCCGGCAATCGAGGAGCGCGCCAGGGAGGTGCTCGCGAAAGGCCGGACGGCCGAGAGCCACATCTTTAACCTGGGCCATGGCGTGCTCCCCGAAACCGACCCCGACATGCTGACCAGGCTGACGGAGCTGGTGCACTCGGTGCCGGCCGGGCCGGCCAGCTAGGCCGCTGCCCGCACCGCGCGGCGCTTCGCGAGCTTGCGCCGCCCGATCAGGGCAATTCCCAGGATGAAAGCAAGCGGCACAGCGAATGGCAGCACCGTGCCGAGCGCGGTCAGCAGCCAGACAACGACGTCCTTGAGCGCCCGCCAGCCGGTTGCCAGTCCGGCGACGAGCCCGTGGCTGGCCACCGAAGGCTTCTTCGCGACGACAGCGCGGTGACCGAGCAGCGCGACGGAGACGGTGGCGAAGGTCGTCTCGTGGGCCAGTGCCCGCTGCTGTGCCAGCAGTGCTTCCAGCGATATTTCCTCTGAATTGATCTGATCCTGGACGGACAGCAGCTGCCCGACGTTGCCAGCCCGGCTGAGCAGTTCGCGCAACTGCCTGATCGCCGCCTCCGCGGAGGTCACCCGGCTCGACACGTCGGCGACCTCCTGGGTGACGTCGGTCGCCTGCTCGCTGAAGGAGAGCTGGCGGCCAAGGCCGGACAGTTTGGCGAGCACCGTCCGGTATTCGGCTACCGGGATCTTCACCTGCAGGCTGATCCGGCTGATCCCGCCGCGACGCCTGGACTGCCGGGTCTGCTGCTCATCGGCCACGTAGCCGCCCGACGCGGTGACGTCGTCGGCGGCCTGCGCCGCGACGGCGGAGACGTTCTTAACCCGCAGGCTGAGATTCGCCGTGTAGATTATGCTCTGGCCTGGTGCCAGCTTCGCCAGGTCGGTGGCGCCGGACGTCGTCCCGCGTCCGTCGGCCGGCGGAAAACGGGTGCCGCCTCGTTCGCCGATTTGCCCGCTGACTGCCCTGACGCCGCGCCGGCGCTGGACTGGGCCGGTGACGCGGACGAGCACGCCGTCACGGCCAGCCCGGCACCGCCGATTGATGCGCAGATCACGAGCAGGTTGCGCAGCATGGTCAGGCTGCGGCTGGGGGAGATCTCCATGCTGCTCGGACGCAATGGGCGGGCCGAACGGTTTCACCGTCACTGAAATGGTGATGCACAGTTATCAAAATGTTGCGAACGGCGACCGTCCGCGGGTCGGCGAGACGCCGGACCGCTCCGGTGACCGGGCGCGACGCCGCCTGCGCGATGATGTGGCTGTGACCTCTCCGCTGTCCCCCGCGAAGACCAGCTATCCGAAGATCGAGTTGCACGTCCACCTTGAGGGCACCGTGCGGCCGGAAGCGCTGCTGCGGATCGCCAGGCGCAATGGCGTCGCGCTTCCCGGCGATTCGGTGCAGGAACTGGCCGCCCTTTACCAGTTCCAGGACTTCGAGCACTTCTTGCAGGTGTGGGCGCACACGACGAGGGCGCTGCGAACCGAGCAGGACTTCCGCCAGGTGGTCGTGGACTACGCCGCGCAGGCCGCCGCCCACGGCGCGGTCTACCTGGAAGGAATCTTCACCCCCGCCGAGGCGGCCGGGCGCGGCGTCCCGTGGGAGGAGATCTTCGCCGGCTACTGCGACGGCGCCCAGGAAGCGCGCGAGCGCTACGGAGTCCAGGTCGCCCTTACGCCGGACATCCCGCGCGGCTACCCGATGGAGGCGGCCGAGCTGACCGTCACCCACGGCATCGCCAACGCCGGCCGGGGCGTCGTCGGGATCGGCCTGGGCGGGTCTGAGATCCACTCGCCCGGGCCGTACGCCGGGGTCTTCGCGCGGGCCAGGGAGGCCGGACTGGGTTCGGTACCGCATGCAGGGGAGAGCGAGGGGCCGGCCTCGATCAGGTCAGCCCTGACCGAGTTGCGCGCGGACCGGATCAGGCACGGCATCAGGGCGGTCGAAGACCAGTCGCTGGTGGGGGAGCTGGCCGCGCGCGGCATCGTGCTCGACGTCTGCCCGACGTCCAACGTGCGCACCGGGATCGTGCCCTCCCTGAGCGAGCACCCGCTCCAGGCCCTGCTCGCCGCTGGCGTCAGGTGCACGATCAACACCGACGACCCCGCCATGTTCGGCACCGACCTCGGTACCGAGCATGCGGCGGCACTCGCGCTGGGTGCCACGGCCAGGGGCAGCTACGAGGCAGGCGTGCTCGGGGCGCTCTGCGACGATGCGACCAGGGCCAGGCTCCGTCAGGTCGGCGAGGACTTCGACTGGCCGGGCATGCTGGCCGCCTCGCGGCAGGCGGCCCCATGATCACAGCCCACCGGCGGCGCCGCCACGTCGTGATCGTCGGCGGCGGGATCGCCGGCCTCGCCGCGGCGTTCTTCCTGCGAGACCAGGACGCAACCGTCACCGTGCTGGAGGCCGCCCCCCGCACCGGCGGCAAGCTCGCGGTCTCCGAGGTGGCTGGCCTGCCGGTCGACTCCGGTGCTGAGGCGCTGCTGGCCCGCAGGCCGGAGGCCGTCGACCTGATCAAGGCGATCGGCCGGGCCGGCGACCTCGTCTACCCGGGTACCACCGCGGCGCGGATCTGGACCAGGGGCGAGTTCAGGTCGCTGCCGAGGCGCCAGTTCATGGGCGTGCCGGGCGACTTCGATGAGCTGGCCGCCAGCCAGATCCTCTCGGCCCGGGGCCTGGACAGGGCCCGCGACGACGCCGCGCTGCCGGCGACCGTCAGGACTGGCGACGTGCCCGTCGCGAGCTACGTCAGCGCGAGGTTCGGCGCCGAGGTCGTCGACCGTCTCGTCGAGCCCCTGCTCGGCGGCGTGTACGCGGGCCGCCCAGACCAGCTTTCCTACGAGGCGACGCTCCCGGCCCTGGCCCGCGCGTCGGACGACCACCGCTCGCTCGCCGGCGCGGTGAACGCCCTGCTCGGCCCCCCGCCCCCCGCCGCCACGGGAGCGCCCGCCACCCCGGGAGCGCCACCCCCGGTCTTCACCACGCTCGCCGGCGGGCTCGGCACCCTGCCCGCGGCGCTCGAGGCCGCCAGCGGCGCCGCGGTCAGGACCAAGGCGACAGTGCGCGAGCTGGCTCGCACGGCCTCCGGCTGGCGGCTGACTCTCGGCCCGACGATCGCCGAAGAGCACCTGGCCGCCGACGCGGTCATCCTCGCCCTGCCGGCGAGGCCGGCCAGCCGCCTCGTGGCCCAGCTCGACGGCGGCCAGGCGGCAGCGACAGCGGCGAGCCTGGCGGAGATCGAGTACGCGAGCATGGCGATCGTCACCCTGGCCTACCCGGCGACCGCGTTCCCCGTGCCGCTGACCGGCAGCGGCTACCTCGTGCCCGCCGTCGACGGCAGGCCGGTCAAGGCCGCGACCTTCAGCACGATCAAATGGCCGCACCTCGCCGCGCGGGCCGCCCCCGAGTCGGCGGCGCTGCACGTCGTGCGGTGCTCGGTCGGCCGGATCGGGGAGGAAGCCGTCCTGCAGCGTGACGACGCCGACCTGATCAAGCTCGCCGCCGCCGACCTGGCCGCCGCAACCGGCGTCACGGGCGCGGCCGCGGCTGCCAGGGTCACGCGATGGGGCGGCGGCCTGCCGCAGTACACGGTCGGGCACGCCGGCCGGGTAGCGAAGATTCGCTCGGGGGTAACGGCCGTCGGCGGTGGCCTGGCAGTCTGCGGCGCCGCCTACGATGGCATCGGCGTTCCAGCCTGCATCGCCTCGGCGCGGCTGGCCGCCGATGAGGTCGCCGCCTTCCTGGCTGCACCGGCGGAGACGGGAGAATAAGACCATGACAGACGAGCAGCAGCGGCTGCGGGCGCGTGAGCTCAACCAGTTGATCAGGTACACCATGTGGTCGGTATTCCAGGTCACCGACCGGGCCGCCATCGACCTGGCGAGCAGGGAAGCGCTCGCCAGTGAGGTCACCGACCTGTTCGAGCAGGCGGCAGGCAAGGGCATCATCACCCGGGGCTGCTACGACCTGCAGGGCTTGCGGGCCGACGCTGACCTGATGTTCTGGTGGATCGCGCCGAGCTCAGATGACCTGCAGGAGATGTACGCCAGATTCCGGCGGACCAGGCTCGGCCGGGCCTGCGAGCCGGTCTGGTCGGTGATGGCGCTGCACCGCCCCGCCGAGTTCAACAAGAGCCACGTCCCGGCGTTCCTGGCCGGGGAGGACCCCGGCAACTTCGTGTGCGTGTACCCGTTCGTCCGCTCCTTCGACTGGTACCTGCTCGACGACGGCGAACGGCGCGCCATGCTGGCCGAGCACGGGAAGATGGCTCGCGAGTACCCGGATGTCCGGGCCAACACCGTAGCCAGCTTCGCGCTCGGTGACTATGAGTGGATTCTCGCCTTCGAGGCCGACGAACTGCACCGGATCGTCGACCTGATGCGGCATCTGCGCGGGGCCGAGGCGCGCAGGCACACCAGGATGGAGATCCCGTTCTACACCGGCAGGCGCAAGCCGGTAGGCGAGTTGGTCGCCGGGCTCGCGTGACCGGCAAGACCATCCTGTTCTGCCGGGAACGCTTCACCGCCGAACTCGGCTGGGCCGCCATCGGCCCGCTGCTGCCGGACTGGACGATCCGCACTTGCCCGCGCTCCGACATCATCCCGCACCTCGAGGGCGCCGACGTGCTCTGCCCGTTCGGCGCCTGGATCGACGCGGCGGTCCTGGAAGCGGGCAGGTTCGGCCTGGTGCATCAGTACGGCGTCGGCCTGGAGAAGGTGGACGTGAAAAGGGCTACCGAGCTCGGCGTCTGGGTCGCCAGGGTGCCGGGCGAGGCGAGCGGCAACGCGGACAGCGTCGCCGAGCTGGCCATCCTGCAGCTGCTCGCCCTGCTCCGCCGCCTGGACGAGGCGCGCGCGACCGTGACGCTGGCTGACTGGGACTCCCGGCCTACCGGGGGCTCCCTGCTCGGATCGACGGTCGCGATCGTCGGCCTGGGAGCGATCGGGTCCGCGCTCGCTCACCGCCTGGCTCCCTTCGGAACTTATCTGCTCGGGGTCCGCGCTCATCCTTCGCGCGGCGGCCATCCGGCAATGCGCGAGATCTCCGGGCCTGACCAGCTGCACGATGTGCTCGGCAAGGCCGACGCGGTGATCTGCTGTGCCATGTACGACGGCAGTAACGCCCAGCTGTTCGGCGAGGCTGCCTTCGCGGCGATGAAGCCCGGCGCGATCTTCGTCAACGTCGCCCGGGGTGCCCTGGTGGATGAGGCTGCCTTGCTCGCCGCGCTCGAGTCAGGTCACCTGGCAGGCGCCGGCCTGGACGTCCACGCCGTCGAGCCCGCGGCCGCGGACTCGGCCCTGCTGCGCCATCTTGGCGTGCTGGCGACGCCGCACGTGGGCGCCCTGACCCGGGAGATGTTCCGCCGGACGGCGACGTTGTTCGCCGGGAACGTGCTGCGCTGGGCGGCCGGAGAGCAGCCGCGCTGGGCGGCGAACTCCCCGGCCAGCCAGCGCTAGCGGGAGAGCGGCTTACCAGGCGGCGCTGACCACGCGGCCCGCGGGATTCCTCGGAACGGTAATGATCTTGCCGGTGGCCAGGTCAAGAGCGGCCAGGTCATGAACCACCTTATGAGGCTGGGTGGGTCCTGCGTTGGCGCCGGGGAACGTCAGCAGGTAGCGTCCCGAGGCGTTGAGCGTGAGATCGCCCGTGAGGCGGCTGGACAAGATGCGAATGGGCTTGCCGGTCGCCGTGTGGTACGCGGTGATCAGCGTGCGCACGTTGGGCTTGCGCGGAAGGACCCGCTGGCTTTCCGCGTAGGTAATCCGGCCGGTGGGGCTGAGCACGGACGGCTGAAATCCTGAATCTGATCCCTTGACGGCCGGGCGGACCAGCCGGTAGCGCTGGCCAAGCGGCCCTGCGGGCGCGCCGGTGCGGAGCAGCCAGATCGCCTCGTCGACCGTGGCTGTGCCGTGAACCGGGCGGCTCGCAGTCGAGCTCAGCTCGAGCTGGCGGCCATTCGCCGACAAAGACAGCGTCTCGGGCGCTGCCGGATAGACGAAATGCCAGGTGCGAATGCGGCCGCTGGCCGCGTCGGCTACCCCGAGCTGTCCGCCCATCCGGCCGTTCACCGGGCGCGGGCACGCGGTGGTGGCGAACGCCAGCGTCTGGCCGTCGCTGCTGGCGGCTATTGACGGGTGCTCCAGCCTTGTCGGCAGGCCGGGGACGTGCGCGACCTGATACGGCCGGAGGTTGCCCGGCTTGCCCTGCGCGCTGAGGCTGATGGTGTAGAACCAGGTCTCGCAGGCGGCAGTGCTCGAGGCCTCGACCGCGAACTGGTGGTCGCTCCCCGCTGTGGCGACGGCCTGGAAGAACTGGCCAGGCGCGGGCGGCGCGAGCCGTCCGACGACTCGGCCGGTCGCGGTGGCGATGACCGTGAGCGTGGTGACGGACGCGTGGTGACGCGTGGCCCCGGCGGTGATCACCACGATGAATTTCGGTGGTCTCTGGGCCGCCATCACGCCGCCGGGGTAGCCGGCCGCCAGGTCACCTGCGGAGACCGATCGCGGTGTCGTGTCCTCCGCGCGGAGATTAGGCAGGACGATCGTTGCCCCGAACGCTATAGCCGCCACCGCGGTAGCGGCTGCGACCGGGACGGCCATGCTGCCTGCTCGCCACGTCCCCGCCCAGCGGACGGAGCCGCGCGGGCGCGGGGCGAAGTGCCTGACTGCCCTGATGGACGCCGCGTCCGCGCGGAAGGCCTCGCGGAGCCTGTCTTCGATGTCGCTCATGATTCCTCCTTGAGAAGCTGGCTCAGCGCCGCGAGCCCGCGCGAGGCGGTGGACGAGACCGTGCCCCTGCTGACGCCGAGCGCGGTCGCGATTTCGCTGTCACCGAGCTCGGCGTAGTAGCGGAGTACTAAAACCTCGCGGGCGCGGCGGGGCAGCCTGACCACGGCCGCCATGACCTCGTCCCGCTCGGCGCGATCGAGCACCGCCGACTCGGCCGAGCCGACGGGCGGCTCGTGCAGGACTCGCTGCAGCCACGCCCGTTTTCGCGACCGCAATGCCGACCGCGCCTGGTTGATCACGGTCGCGCGCAGATAGGGAAGGATCTGCGCGTGATCGGAGAGCCTGGGCATCGCCCGGTACAGCTTGAGGAAGGCCTCCTGCACCACGTCCTCGGCGCACTGCTGATCACGGACCAGCAGGTTGGCGAGCCGGACCAGGGCCAGCGAGTGCTCCCGGTGCAGTTCAGCGACGAGGACGCCGATATCGGCGTCCGGCCCGCGAGTGTCAAGCGTGCGCATGTCCGGCCCGCGCGCGTCTGGCGCGACCGGTTTGCCGATCGCCATGTTGTTCTGCATACACCTAAACACGCCGCCAGCGCCCGATTGCTGAGCCGCAGGCCCAACCGGGCCCTTCTAGTTGCTGTTGCGGGCGGCCGGCGTGAGCTAGCCGTCCTTGGCCAGGAACTGCTGGAGGCGGGCCAGGGGCCAGGCGTTGATGACGTCGTCGGGGGTGAGCCAGCCGCGCTGGGCGGTGCCGACACCGTATTTCAGGTAGGCCAGGGCGCCGACGGCGTGCGAGTCGGTGTCGATGGCGAACTTGACGCCCGCGTCCCTGGCCGCCTTGATGTGGTCGGACGGGAGGTCAAGGCGGCTGGGCTGGGAGTTGACCTCAAGCGCCGTACCGGTCCTGGCGCAGGCGCGGAACAGTTCGGTGAAGTCCACGTCCACTGAGCCCCGCCGGCCGAGCCGCCGGCGCGGTCGGATGCCCGATGACGTGTACCTGCGGGTTCTCGCAAGCCCGGATGAACCGCCTGGTCATCTCCGCCTTCGGCTGGTCGAAGTGCGAGTGCACGGACGCGACGCAGATGTCGAACCCGGCGAGGATGTCCGAGGGCCAGTCGACCGAGCCGTCGGGCGCGATATTCAGCTCAGTTCCATGCAGCAGGCTGATCGGCTGGCCGCCGTCGGCGCCCAGCTTCGATTCGAGGCGCCGTACCTGCTCCCGCTGCTCGAGCATCTTGTCGAGCGTCATCCGCTGCATGAAAAGGTTCGGCGCGTGGTCGGTGATCGCGAAGTAGGCGTAGCCCCGGGCTCGGGCGGCGGTCACCATCTCCTCCAGCGTGCCGACGCCGTCGGTCAGGCTGGTGTGCGAGTGCAGGTCGCCCTGGATGTCGCTGACCTGGACGAGTTCGGGCAGTTCGTGCCGCAGCGCGGCCCGGACCTCGCCGTTGTGCTCGCGCATGGGCGGCGGCACCCAGTCCAGGCCGAGCTGGCGGTACACCTCTGCCTCGGTCGCGCTGACGATGAGGTCGCCGCTCTCGGCGTCGAACAGCCCGTACTCGGACAGCTTGAGCTTCTTGCGTACCGCGATCTCGCGCACCGCGACGTTATGCGCCTGCGAGCCGGTGAAGTACTGCAGTGCCGCTCCCCAGCAGTCGGCCGGGACGACGCGCAGGTCCACCTGGATGCTGCCGGCCCGCCCGGCATGCTCGGTGCTGATCCGCACCGAGGTCTTGGTGTCGCCTCGGGCGACGACCGAGACGACCTCGGGCAGGTCGACCAGCGCCTGCATCAGCGGGCCCGAGTCGCTGGCCGCGGCGAGAATGTCCACGTCGCCGATCGTCTCCCTGAACCGGCGCAGCGAGCCGGCGTGCTCGCAAGCCTCGCAGCCGGGCTGCGCGCCGATCACGGCGACGATCCGGTCGGCGATCTCAGTGGCTACGTTGACGGGGACCCGCTGGCCGACGCTGCGGGCGATCTCGATGCCGCGGAAGATTTTCTCCTCGCTTTTCGCGCCGAAGCCACGCAGGTCGCGCAGCCTGCCCTGCTCGATCGCGGCTTCCAGCTCGTCCACGGAGCTGATGCCAAGATCGGTGTAGAGCTGGAAGGCGCGTTTCGGGCCGAGCGCCGGGATCTTCGTCATCGCCCTGACCCCGTCCGGGATCTTGGCCCGCAGCTCGTCCAGCTGGCTGATCGTGCCGGTCTCCCGGTACGAGGCGATCTTCGTGGCGATCGACTTGCCGACGCCGGGGATCTTCTGCAGCCCGGCTTCGTCGAGATCTCCCACGTCGCCGCTGTAGCCGGCGATGGACTTCGCGGCCTTCTCGTAGTTTCGCGCCCTGAAAGCATCACCGCCGGTGAGCTGGAGCAAATCGGCATACTCGGTGAGCAAGTCGGCGACTTCGTCGTTGGCCCTTGGCATGATGGCATTGTCCCCTGTGCGCATTGTCCCTCTGCATGGATCCGGAGAGTCACCGATGAGACAGGCTGGTCCTGATGGCTACTGGGTGAGCGATGACCCGGCGCTGATCGACGTGCCGCGCGTGCACCGCTGGATCAGCGAGGAGAGTTACTGGGCGAAGGGCCGGGCCTACCAGGCGATGATCCGCGCGATCGAGCAGTCCCTGGTCTTCGGCTTGTACGCGGCCGACGGTACCCAGGCCGGGTTCGCCCGGCAGGTCACGGACCGGGCGACCTTCGCGTGGCTGTGCGACGTCTTCGTCGACAGCGCGCATCGCGGGCACGGCCTCGGCAGCTTCCTGGTGCGGGTGGCCACGAGCCATCCCGACGTCGCCGGCCTGCGGCAGGTGCTCAGCACCGCACCAGAGCGCACCTTGTACCAGCAGTTCGGCTTCGACTGGCTGGCCGCTCCAGAGCGCTGGATGGAGCGGCGCCCAACGTAAGTCAGCCGGCCTGGACGGCCAGGCCCGCCTCGATCTCGTCCCTGTGGCTGTCGGCGTGCCGTGCGGCGACGACCGCCAGCCTGCGGACCTGACCATCACCGAGGTCGAGTTGCGCCGGCTCGAGCCCGCGTACCAGGCTGATCAGCACGTCACCCGAGGTCTTGAGGTGATCAACCACGTGCGCCCGGGTAATGGAGCCCAGGTTCCCGGCGTGAACTGCGTTGAGCTCGTCGACGATGCCGCTGGTGATCTCGGGGGACTGGCCCTCCATGGTCCCGGTCATCCAGCCGGCGAGGTACTCGTAGGCGTGCGCCACGTGGTCGGCGATCACCGCCACCGGGCGCGGGTCGCCGTCAACGGGAGCGGCGAGCCACTGCTCGCCTGAGCATCCCTCGACGAAGTCTTGCAATCGCTGCCTGGCCGCCTCGATCGCGACCGCGTGCTGTGCCGGGCTCAGGTCATCAGTCATGGACCGAGCCTAGGGCCACATACTGACATCGAGCGCGCTGGGCAGAGCGGCCTAGAAGCGGCAGTTGGCGTGCGGGATAAGTTCTCAGTAAAGATGGTGGTGATTGCGGGCGTAGGGCGTAGATGGGAGAGCGCGATGACTGCGGTGAGCGAGGCACGGCCAGGTACGGATCCAGGTGGCACGGTGCCAGAGAACACGGGGCCAGAGAACACGGGGCCAGAGAACTATGAGCGGGAGCGGCTGCACCGCAAGCAGGAGCTGGCCGCGGCGTTCCGCATTTTCGGCAGGTTCGGCTTCTCCGAGGGAGTCGCCGGGCATATCACCGCGCGCGACCCCGAGCACCTCGACCGGTTCTGGGTGAACCCGTTCGGCATGAATTTCGCGATGATCAAGGTCTCCGACCTGATCTGCGTCGACCACGAGGGCACTGTCGTGGCTGGCGATCGGCCGGTGAACAAGGCGGCGTTCTGCATCCACTCGCAGGTGCACGCGGCCCGGCCCGACGTGGTGGCCGCCGCGCATGCCCATTCCGTGCACGGCAAGGCCCTGTCCAGCCTCGACTGCGCGCTCGACCCGATCACCCAGGACGCCTGCGTGTTCTTCGAGGACCACAGCCGCTATGACGATTACCGCGGCGTGGTCACCGACACCGAAGAGGGCCGGCGGATCGGCGTCGCGCTCGGCTCGGGCAAGGCGGTCATCCTGGGCAACCACGGCCTGCTGACCGTCGGCGGCTCCGTGGCCGAGGCCGCCTGGTGGTTCGTCACCATGGAGCGGTCCTGCCAGGCGCAACTGCTCGCGATGGCGGCAGGCACGCCCCGGCAGATCGACAGGGAGACCGCGCTGCTCGTGCGCGAGCAGACCGGGAATCCGCTGGCCGGGCAATTCCAGTTCAGGCCGCTGTGGGACCACGTCATCACCACCGACCCCGATCTGTTTGACTGACCGGATGAGCCGGCCGCTGGAGAATTACCAGGACGAGACCTACCTCGCGGGAGTCGGCGGCGCCGTGCCGGCGCTCCCGCACGACCTGACCAGGCTCGAGGACCTGGCCAGGGAGCGAATGGAGCCTCAGGCCTTTCGCTACATCGCGGGCGGCGCTGGCACCGGCGACACCGTCACCGAGAACCGGGAGGCCTTCCGCCGGTGGCGGATCGAGCCGCGGATGCTCACCGATGTCAGCGCGGTGTCGTATGCAGTCCGAGGTGCTCGGCACCGTGCTGCCCGCGCCGTTCCTGCTCGGTCCGGTCGGGGTGCTGAGGCTCGCCCATCCCGAGGGCGAGGTGGCGGTCGCGCGGGCGGCGGCCGGCCTCGGGCGTGCCGATGATCTTGTCCACGGCAGCGTCGTTCGCGATGGAGGACGTCGCGGCGGCGGCCGGAGCCGGGCCGCGCTGGTTCCAGCTGTACTGGCCCAGGGACAGAGACGTCGCGGCGAGCCTGCTCAGCCGGGCCAAGGCGGCCGGCTTCAGCGTGCTCGTGCTGACCCTGGACACCCGGCTGCTTGGCTGGCGGCCGAATGACCTGGACGGGGCGTTCCTGCCGTTCCTGCGCGGGATCGGGGTGCAGAACTACTTCAGCGATCCGGCCTTCTGCGCCGGGCTGGCCAAGTCCCCGGCCGATGACGAGGGCGCGGCCATCCTGCACTGGGCGCAGATGTTCGGTGACCCGTCCCTGACCTGGGACGATCTGCCGTTCCTGCGCGAGCACTGGGACGGGCCGATCGTGCTCAAGGGCATTACCTCGGTGCCGGACGCCCAGCGAGCGGCCGACGCCGGGATGGACGGGATCGTCGTGTCCAACCACGGCGGTCGTCAGGTCGACGGCGCCCTTGGCGCGCTCGACGTGCTGCCCGAGGTGGTCGCGGCGGTCTGGTCACAGCTCACCGTGCTGTTCGACAGCGGCGTCCGCGGCGGTGCCGACATCGTCAAGGCGCTGGCGCTCGGGGCGAAGGCCGTGCTGATCGGGCGGCCGTATGTCGTATGCGCTGGGGCTCGCTGGCGAGGACGGCGTCCGGCACGTGCTGCGGGCGCTGCGCAACGACTTCGAGATCACGATGCGGCTGACGGGCCTGGCCAGTCTGGATGAACTAGGCCGGCAGGTGCTGGTCAGGCGGCCTTGGTGAGCGTCACAGGCTGTCGACGTTGACGACGATCGCTTCCTGGGTGGAGCGGGCGATCACGACGACGGCCTCGGTGTCGGCGGACGGGTTCTCCTCCCGGTGCCGCACGTGCGGCGGAACCCAGACATAGTCGCCGGGCCCGGGCTCCAGCCGGACCAGCTCGCCGCTGGCAGGGTCGCGGAACACGAACACCGGGTGCCCGGATACGACGTAGATGCCGGTCTCCGAATCGCCGTGGTGGTGATCACCGGAGCTGATGCCGGCCGGCAGCACGGTACGGCCCATCCACAGCGAACGGGCGCCGACCAGGTCACCGGAGATGGCGGCCGTCCTGACCATGCCAGCGGTCTGCGCCGTCGCGCCGGACAGGTCCTCGCTGCTGATCAGCGCCAGCCGGTCCGGCGTCCCCGCAGTGCTCATCGGTCTGGCTCATCGGCCTGCGCGGGCTCCAGCGTCAGCGATACCGAGTTGATGCACCAGCGCTGGTCGGTCGGCACCTCGTAGCCTTCGCCCTCGAAGACGTGGCCGAGGTGAGAGTCGCAGTTGGCGCACCTGACCTCGGTCCTGACCCGGCCGAGCGAGCTGTCCTCGATCAGGACGACGGCGTCGTCCTCGGACGGCTGGTAGAAGCTCGGCCACCCGCAGTGCGACTCGAACTTGGCGTCCGACCTGAACAGCTCGGCACCGCAGGCGCGGCATTTGTAGACGCCGCGGGCCTTGGTGTCGGTGTACTCGCCGGTGAACGGGGCCTCGGTGCCTGCCTCGCGCAGGACGTGGTACTCCTGCGGAGTGAGGCGCTGGCGCCATTCGTCCTCAGAAAGCTGCGTCTTTGCCATAGGGCTCAGAATACCTGGCCGGAGCGCGGATTCCGGTCAGGCAGCCGCCGTCAGGCACAGATCAATTCGGGTTGAGCTCTTGGGTGTCAGACGGCCCAGCCGCAGGATCGGACGGTACAGCAGGCTCGAACGGCGCGGACGCAGGATCGGACGGGGACTGCTTGGCCAGGGAAAACTTAGGCATACGCGAGAACAGCCCGCCAGCGACGTCGTCGTCTCGGGTTCAGGTACCTGAAGGTCAGCGCGGCCGCGATCGCCGCGACCAGCTCGCCGAGCAGGAAGACCCAGACGTTCGACCAGCCAAGGAAGCCCATGAGCATCCCGCCGAACGCGACAGCCGGGTTGAATGCGCCGCCGCTGATACCGCCCACGGACGCCGCGCCGGCGGCGACGGTGAAGCCGATCGCTAGGCCGAAGAAGTGGTTGTTCGGCTGGTCCTTGCTCGTCGCTACGTTCAGCACCACGTAGACCAGCGCGAACGTGAAGAAGAACTCGGCGAGCAGCGCGGCGAAATTCGCGTGCGCTCCGGCCAGCGACAGGACGTGGATGTTCGCGGGGTTCGGATCGACTACGAACCTGGCCAGCCACGCGGCGAGGAACGCGGCGACCAGCTGCGAGATCCAGTAAGGAACGGCGTCGGAGAGCGAGATCTTGCCGCGCAGCAGCACGCCGAGCGTCACTGCCGGGTTGTAGTGCGCGCCAGAGATGTGGCCGCCCGCATACACGAGGACCATCAGCACCGCGCCGATCGCAAGCGGCGCCAGTCCTGAATTGCTCAGGACCGCGCAGCCAACGGTGAAAACGAGCCCGAAGGTCCCGATAAACTCGGTTACATACTTGCGCATCGACTCTCCCGCTCCGACCTAGGGGCATTTGCGGCGAAGATAAGCCCGACCCCATCGAAGAGGATCATAGCGATGCCGGCTTACGGCCGGCTGACCTTACGGCCGGCTGGCCTCCGCGCTGACCGCTTCCGGTGACCGGTCGTGCCCGGGCGACGAGCGGCAGCCTGGACAGATACCCCAGAACGTCACCTCGGCCTCGTCGATCGCGTACCCGGCCGCCATGGCAGGCTCCAGGCACGGCGCCGCGCCGATCACGCAGTCCACGTCGGTCACGAGGCCGCAGTGCCGGCACACGATGTGATGATGGTTGTCGGCGACCCTGGCCTCATACCGGGCCGGGCTGCCCGCGGGCTCGATCCGCCGCACCAGCCCAGCGCCGGTGAGCGCGTTCAGCGCCTCGTACACACCCTGCAGCGTGAGGTGACCGACCCGCTCCCTGGCCACCCGCGCGATCTCCTCGGTCCCGGGATGATTACCAGCCCGCACCGCCTCAAGGATCGCCAGCCGCGCGGCCGTAACCCGCAGCCCCGCCCCGCGCAGCCGTTCAGCATCAGTCACCCGCCGACCTTAACAGCCAGTTTTGACGAGTTCAACCAAACGATACGTACACCCCACGCACCCAGGAGAACTCTGGACACCAACACCCACCCCGGCCGGCCAAGCGAAGCGAAGGCCGAACCCCTCAAAACGTCACGAAATACTCAACAACACCGGCCCCATCGACGCTTTGCAGCTCAACCGAAACCACGTGCCCAGCAGCCACCACGTCGGAGAGCACCGAAGCAAGCACCTCAAGCTCATGCCGCGCCCCCCGACGATCAGCCGTGCGACCTCAGCCTTCTGCGCCAGCCGCGCCCCCGACTTGGCCTTCCGAATCGCCCCGATAGCCGCGGCCGCTGCGTCGAGTCCAGCGCCATCGGCCACGGCCCGGGCCTCCGCCTCGGCCCCCGGCTCAGGCCACGCCGCACGATGAACCGACCCCTCCTTCCACCACGACCACGCCTCCTCGCACGCATACGGCAGCACCGGAGCCAGGAGCCGCAGCAGCACCGACAGCGCGCAGCGCAGTGCCGCCACGGCCGACCGTGCCGCCGCCTCGTCCTGGCCGGCCCGTAGGCGCGGGCTTTGACCAGCTCCAGATAGTCATCGCAGAATTGCCAGAAAAAGTGCTCGGCGTACTCGAGTGCGGAAGCGTGCTCATAGGCCTCGAATGCCGCCGTGCACCGGCGGATGAGGTCAGCCAGCTTGTCCAGCATCGCCAGGTCGAGCGGCTCGGTCACAGTTCCCTGCGCCTGCGCCGGCTCACCGAACCCGAGCACGAAGCGGGTTGCGTTCAAAATCTTGATCGCCAGTCGTCGCCCGATCTTGAGCTGCGCCAGGTCGAACGTGGTGTCCACGCCAAGCCGGGCGCTAGCCGCCCAGTACCTGATCGCGTCGCTGCCGTACTCGTTCAGCACCTGCGCCGGGGTCATCACGTTGCCGGCGGACTTTGACATTTTCTTGCGGTCAGGGTCGACGATCCAGCCGGAAATGGCGGCGTGCCGCCACGGCAGTTCGCCTTCGAGCACCTGCGACCGCAGCACGGTGTAAAACAGCCAGGTCCTGATGATCTCGTGGGCCTGAGGCCGCAGGTCCATGGGATAGACCCGGGCGAAGAGATCCTCATCGCCAGCCCAGCCGCCGGCGATCTGCGGCGTGAGCGAGGACGTGGCCCAGGTGTCCATCACGTCCCTGTCGGCGGTGAAGCCGCCCGGCTGGCCGCGCTGGCTTTCGTCGTAGCCGGGCGGTGCGCCGGCCGCCGGGTCCACGGGCAGCGCGTCGTCGGATGGCAGGATGAGGGAGTCGTGGTCCGGCGTGCCGTCCTGGCCCACCTGGTACCAGACCGGAATCGGCACGCCGAAATACCGCTGGCGGCTGATCAGCCAGTCGCCGGTCAGGCCATTCACCCAATCCTCGTACCGTGCCCGCATGTGCGGCGGATGCCAGCTCAGCTCGCGGCCGCGGTCGAGCATCCGCTGGCGCAGGGCGGGGTCGCCGCTGCCGTTGCGGACGTACCACTGCCGGGCGGTGATGATCTCGAGCGGCGCGTCGCCCTTCTCGTAGAACTTCACCGGATGGGTGACTTGCTCGGCGTCACCGCGCAGGGCGCCCTCAGCGGCGAGGGAGACGGCGATGCGGTTCCGCGCTTGCCGCGCTGACCGGCCGGCGAGCTCGGCGTAGGCGGACCGGCCGCCGGGCGCTTCGATCCAGCCGGGCGTTTCGGCGAGCATCCGCCCGTCCGGGCCGATCACCGGCCTGGTCGGCAGCGCGAGGTCGCGCCACCAGGTGACGTCCGTCGTGTCGCCGAACGTGCACACCATCGCGATGCCCGTGCCCTTAGCCGGATCGGCCAGCCGGTGAGCGAGGATCGGCACGGGCACCCCGAACAGCGGAGTAGTCGCCGTCGTGCCGACCAGGTGCTTGTAGCGGTCGTCGCCCGGATGCGCGACGAGCGCCACGCACGCCGGCAGCAGCTCGGGCCGGGTCGTCGCGACAATGATCTCGGGCGCGTGCCCGCTGTCTGCCGCGAAGGCGAGGCGCCAGTAGCTGCCGGGCACGTGCCGGTCCTCGATCTCGGCCTGAGCGACCGCGGTCTCGAATGTCACGTCCCAGAGCACTGGGGCCAGTGCCTGGTAGGCGTCGCCGTCAGCGATGCCGCGCAAGAACGCGCGCTGCGAGAGCTCGGCAGGCCTGTCCTCGATGGTGCGGTAGCTGGTCGACCAGTCCACCGACAGGCCTAGCTGGCGCCAGGCCTGCTCGTACTGCCGTTCATCGATCTCGGTCAGTTCGCGGCACAGCTCGATGAAGTTGCGCCTGGACACCGGGATCTGCGCGGCCTGCTTGGGCCGGTCAGGCCCTGGCGGCGCGAAGCCCGGGTCGTAGGCCAGCGCTGGGTCGCAGCTAATGCCGTAGTAGTTCTGCACCCGGCGCTCGGTGGCCAGTCCGTTGTCGTCCCAGCCGATGGGGTAGAAGACTTCCTTGCCGCGCATGCGGTGGAAGCGCGCGATGACGTCCGCGTGGGTGTAGGAAAAGGCGTGCCCGATGTGAAGTGATCCGCTGGCCGTGAGCGGCGGCGTGTCGATCGAGAAGATCTGCTCGCGGCTCTTGGTCCGGTCAAACTTGTACTACGCGCCCCATTTCCCACGCACGCGACCATTTGTCCTCGATGCCGTCAAGCGAAGGCTTGGCAGGCACGGGGTTGGCGGAGCGGGGTTCAGCGATCATACGCCGATAATAGCGCCTCGAACCCCGGCTAGGGCGCTGGGCGCAGCAACTCCAGCAGGTGCGAAGCACGGTCGGCAGCCGCCGCGGGATCGGCGTCCGGAGCGCCGATCTGGGGGTCCCAGTTCAGGTCGTAGAAGACCTCGGTGACGCCCTTTCCGGCCAGCCACTCAACGTCGGCCCGGATCTGCGCCTCGCTGCCGGAGAGCAGCAGCCGGCCGTCTGGACCGTTCACCGGCTCGCCGTGCCGGACCACGCCCCGGCAGATGACGCGCAGCGCCGCAGGGTCACGGCCCGCCCCGGCTGCCGCCTCATGGACGATCGCGATGCTGTCACTGATCCTGGACAGGTCGGCGCGGCTCGACGTCACCCAGCCGTCGGAGATCTGGCCGACGCGCCGCAGTGCCCTGGGAGCGGTGCCGCCGAGCAGGATCTGCGGGCCGCCAGGCTGGACCGGTCCCGGGGCGACGAGCCCGCGCGGGATCGAGTAGAACTCGCCGCTGAACTCTGTCGGCTGATCGCCCCAGATTGCCCGCAGGACCCGCACGTACTCCTCCATGCGGGCGCCGCGGCGCTCCATGGCAGCATCGGTGCTGGTGAATTCCTCGGGCATCCAGCCAAGGCCAATGCCCAGGTCATGCCGTCCAGCGGAGAGAATGTCAAGGCTGGCCGCCTGCTTGGCCAGGTAGATCGGGGCGACGAACGGCGCGTTGATCACCGCGACCCCCAGCCTGATCTGGCTGGTGACCGCCGCCGCGAAGGAAAGCGCGGCCATCGGGTCGAGCACGCTCTGGTAGACCGGATCCATGCCCGAGCCCTCAGGAACAAGCAGCCGCTGGAATGACCACAGCGAGGAATAACCCGCCTGATCGGCTCGGGTAGCGAAGGAGGCGATGTTCTCCGGGGTTGCCCACGCCCCCGACACGGGCAGGCCGAATCCGATCTTCATTCCGCTAAGCCTAGTGGCCGCGGCTCTAGCCGCTTTCGGCCGTCCCGTGGTCGTCCGTGCCTGGGCGTCTGCCACACTGGGACGCGTTGGGTGAAGGCTCAATCATCTTGGGCGCCTCAGCGTCGCGCTGTCGCTCACAGCCGGTCACAGAACGGAGCGGACTATGGAGTCCAACGCGCGAGTATGGATCGCCGCGCTACGCCAGTCCCACGAAAGGCTGCTCGGCCTGGCCGGGCCGCTGTCACCCGAGCAGATCGCGGGGCCGTCGTACTGCCGGGACTGGACTGTCGCTCAGGTGCTGTCGCACCTTGGCAGCGGGGCCGAGATCGCCACGACGCTGATGCTTCCGGCCGCCCTCGGCCAGGCCGAGCCAGCTGACCGGGAGGCGTACCAGCCGATCTGGGACCGGTGGAACGCGATGAGCCCCGACGAGCAGGCCGCGGCCGGGCTCATGGCCGACGCCCAGTACGTCCAGGCGCTCGACGCTCTCAGCGACGAAGAGCTGGCGTCGATCAGCTACCTGTTCTTCAACATGACGCTCGACGCGGTCGGCATGGTCCGGCTTCGCCTCGGCGAGCACGCGCTCCACACCTGGGACGTCGCCGTCGAGCTTGACCCGGCGGCCGAGGTATCGCAAGACGCGGCCAGCCTGCTGATCGACAATGTGCCAGCCTTCCTCGCGCCGCGCCTGGGCAAGCCGCAGGACCCGCCATTCAGCGCCCGGATCAGGACGACCGATCCGGCGCGTGACTACCTGCTGAGCGCCACCCCGGATGGCGTGACCATGAGCAACTGGCCGGCTTCGGGTGGCGAGGGCGACGCCGCTGGCGCCGAGCTCGCGGACCTGACGATGCCCGCCGCGGCGCTGCTCAGGCTGGCCTATGGCCGGCTCGATGCGGAGCACACGCCGCCGGCCGTAGCCGCTAAGCCAGCCGACCTCGACCGGCTGCGGGCGATTTTCCCCGGCTTCTGACCGGCACGGCCGGACCAGGCGGTCAGCCGAGGCCGGTCAGCCGAGCAGTGTGCGGACCTCATCCCGCACTGACGTGGCGCACCCCCAGGACAGCGTCACGCCGGCGCCGCCGTGGCCGTAGTTGTGCACGACGTGGCGGCCGTCGGCATGAGCCTCCCGCTCGAGCCTGACCAGGGGGCGGACCGGCCGGAGCCCGACCCGGTGCGCCAGCACAGGCGCGTCGGCCAGCCTCGGCTCGATCTCCGCGCAGGAGCGCAGGATGCGCGCCGCCGTATCCGGGTCTGGCTCGGTGCTGACGTCGCCCTCGACCTCAGTGCCGCCGAGCAAGGCGGTGGCGCCGTGCGGGAACATGTAGGTGCTCTCGTGCGGTAGTTCGCGGTCGCCGACAAAGAACTCAGTGAGACCAGGGTTGGCCACGACCACGATCTGGCCGCGTACCGGCGTCAGCGCGGCGTCGGCCGCCAGCGACCTGGCGCCAAAGCCCGCGCAGTTCACGATCACTGGCGCTGACGACCTGGCGGCGGCGTCGTCGAGATCGCGCAACGGCCTGGCGACCTGCAACAGGCCGCCGGCCGCGATCACCTGATCGAGCAGGTAGTCCAGGTAGATGGCCATGCTGATGACGGGAGCCCGGTAGCGCCACCCGGTGCGGAATCCGGCCGGAAGCGTTGCCGGATCGGCGGCGGCGAGCCCCCGGAGCCCGGCGGCGTAGTCGGGCGGTTCGGCGTGATCGCCGAGCACGGCGGCCAGCCCGCTGACCTCCCTGACGCCGGTAGCGCCGTCGCCGGCGAGTTCGCGGAACCGGTGAAGCGTCTGGATACCCCACGGGCCGACCCGCTCGTCGGCACCGACCAGGTGCGCTCCCCAGAGCGCGCCGGCCGCTGCCGATGTCGTGCGGTGCGGCGGATCGGCCGCGTAGTTCATCACTGAGAACCCGGCCTCAAGCAGGACCAGAGCGGTAGTGAGTCCCGAGACCCCGGCTCCGATGACGAAGACGTCGGGACTGCCCATGCTCATACCGGGCAACGTACCCCAATTTATAGGGCCGGACGCAGGACCGCGAAGGCTCTGTGAACGCCCGGCGGCCAGCCAGTCAACAGGAGTGTCTGCCGTGACGTGATAGCGCCCAGCTGCCCGGTCCGGCGCCGGCTGCTCCCTCGGCTGCGGGCGCCGTCCGGCGCGGCACAGCCCCATTTGCTTCCGTCCCGGCAGCGCCTATGCTGATCGCAATTGTGAGGAGCCCTCGTGAGCCCGACCTTCGTGATAATCCTCGTCGTAGCCGTGGCGGCCAATATCTTCCGTAGCTTCAGGCGGACGAAGCGGATGATCAGGCGCGGTCCCGACTGGACGCCCATGGATGGGTTCGACCCGAGCAACCCCGGAGGCAGCAACCCCGGAGGCAGTGGCCACGGGCACGGCCATCATGGCAGCGGCTGGGGTGGTGGCAGTGGTGGCGGCTGGGGCGGCGGCGGTCACCACGGGGGCGGTGGCGGCGGCGGTGGTGGCGATTCAGGTGGCGGCGGCCACCACCACTGACTGACGCCTTTCGCGAAGACCCGGGATGGCCATCGCGAGACCACGCAGGTTTCGGTGGGTAACCCGAGCCATTCCAGGCCCCCCGCTGTCACATGGGTGCGGCTCCTTCGGGTGAGGCTGTTCTCGCAGGAGAGTTTCCGGGTTCCTGTAGGAGGGTTTCCGCATCTAGGAGAGTTGACCGGACTATACGACGACAATCCTCCTTTATGCGACAACGCTCCTACAGGAACCCGGAAACTCTCCACGGTAAGGACAAGAACCCTCCAGGACACGGCAACTCTCCTGCCAGGGGACGAAAACTCTCCCGAAAACGGCAGCACCCAGCTGGCTCACCCCCCAAAGCCTCTCCCTTGTCACATTGACGGCGCCGCAACGCCAGCGATGTGACTTTTGATGGGCCTGCCCGGCCTATCTAGGCCCGTCGCCCCGACAACGCCGGGCGTTCGCCGGCCCCAGCCGCGAACCGCGCGGGTCCGCCGGGAGCGCCGGGTGCCGGGACGCGTGTGATGTTTCCGTGATCACCATCGTGGGCTTGATCACGGAACATCGCCCAGGTCAGGGCAGGAGCGATCGTCCATAATCACGCCCGGCAGCTTGATCACGGAACATCACGCCGGTGCGTCCGGTGCGTCCGGCGCCCTAGCGCGAGCGGGGCCGACCGCCATACAACGCCGCTAAGCCCGCGCTCGAAGAAGCTCGGTAACGATGCGCGGCACGGCCGTCCCGATCGGCTCGGTGATGACGGCCGCGGCCAGTACGTCATACGGCGTCGGATCACGGTTGACGACCACCAGAGCGGCGCCGTGCTCGACGGCGATCGCGCACATCGAGGCGGCGGGTTCCACGGTCAGCGTGCTGCCGATCGCGAGCATCAAGTCGCACTCCCGGGCCGCGCGGATGGCCTTGGCCAGCACCGAGCGGTCGAGTGACTCGCCGAACATCACGGTCGCCGACTTCAAGATCCCGGCACACCGCAGGCACGCCGGGTCATCCTCGCCTGCCCGGACACGGTCGAGCGCGTCCGCCATCGAGGTCCGGTCGCCGCAGGAGACGCACACCACGCCGAACATCGTTCCGTGCAACTCAAGCACCCGCTCGCCCGGTGTCCCGCCCCGCTGATGCAGGCCGTCGATGTTCTGGGTGATCACCCAGGTATCGAGGCGCTCGCCGGCGAGGGCCAGCGCCCGGTGCGCGTCGTTCGGCTCAGCGGACCATCCCGGATGCCGGAGCCTGGCCTGCCACGACCGCCGCCGCAGCTCAGGGTCGCTGACATACGCCGAGTAAGTCGAAAGGCGCTCGGCGGCCGGGTTGCGCGTCCAGAGCCCGTTCGGCCCGCGAAAGTCGGGGATGCCCGAGTCGGTGGAGATCCCGGCGCCGGTCAGGACCGTCAGCCGGGCAACCCCGCGTGTCCACGATGGCTCGTTCCCGCTCACGCAAGCCATAGTCCGACGCCCAGACGCAAGGCGCAAACTGGCGCCAGTCCCCGGTCAGAGGCCGGCGGCGACCCGCGCGCAGATGCCCGGCCACCAGTCAGGCCCTGGCCTGGCAGTCTCGATCCACCAGTTAGCACCCGCCTCCGCGTAGGGAACGGCCAGTTCAGCCACCTCGCCAGCGCCCGCCGCCACCTCGGCCCAGACCGCCAGGTCATAGCCAGCACTGTCGCCCCGCATGGCCCCGATCTGGCCGCTGACCTCGGCGATATCCGCCGCCGACGGCCGGACCAGCCCGCCGGAATCGAATCTGATCGGCACCATGCCATCCCACCGTGCCGCCCGCTCGATCGGCCGCTTGTTGGGCAGCACCCCGGCCACCCAGACCGGGATCCGGGGCCGCTGCACGGGCGTCGGGGTGAACCGCACCGGATCGATCGTGAAGTGCCTGCCCTGGTAGCTGAACCGCTCCCCGCTCCACAACCCGGCGAGAATGTCGAGTCCCTCATCGAGCAACTCGCCCCGCTCCCGCCGGTCCGCCGGGTCGCCGAAGATCCCGAAGTCGCCGTAGTCAGGCGCGCCGATGCCGACGCCGAGGATCAGCCGCCCGCCGCTCAGCCGGTCCAGCGTCGTGGTCTCGCGCGCCAGCTGCCACGGGCGGCGGCGCGGCAGCGGCGTCACCATCGTGCCGAGCTTGATCCGGCTCGTCTTGGCCGCGACTACGGCGAGGACCATCCAGGGGTCCAGGATCGGCGGCCCGTCGCCGCTGTTGGTGAACACCATGTGGTCCCACAGGAAGTAGCCGTCGAACCCCGCTCGCTCGACCTCGACCCCCAGGTCGACAAGCGCCCCCGGATCTTCGCCGAAACAGGGGACCGCGATCCCGCGCCGCACATCATGCATTGGTTGAACGCTCCCTTGCCCGCTCCGCCGTCGTCTCTAGGTTGCTCAGCCCACCCGGCTGGTCGCCGGGAAGTCGCTCCGGCTGGCCAGTAGCCGCTTCAGCTCGGCGGGCCCGCCCGCGCGCACCGCCAGGTGCGTCGCGGCCAGCCGCAGCTGCGCACTGCCGTCCCCCGCGAAAGCCGCGCCGCACAACTCAGGCTCCACATTCGCGATCGCCAGGATCGCGCCAGCCCCGCCCATCGGCCCGGCCAGCGCAAGAAGCGCGGAGGAGCCCACGTAGGTAGCGCCCGGGTAGTGCGTGAGCTCGTCGAGCAGCCGGTCAGCGCTGCCCGATGAATCCTTGATCCCGGCCACGGGAAGCCCCGGCAGCTGGTCGACCGGCACGCCGGGAGAGGATACCCAGGGCACGTGGTAAGCGAGCACCGGCTTGCCGGCCGCAGCCTTCGCCACCCCGGCATAGAACCCGTGCAGCCCGGAATCGGCGGGACCCGTCCCGGCGTCCCAGTCCGGCGGGGGATAGGCGAGCACGGCATCGGCCCCGGCCTCGACGGCAGCCTCGGTGAGGCGCACCGCGACCTCGGCCGACACCGCCCCGGTACCCGCCAGCACTGGCACGTCGTCGGGCAGGGCGGAACGTACCGCCTTGATCAGCCCGACCCGTTCGCCCTCGGTTAGCTTCCCGGCCTCACCCGTCGTCCCGGCAACCAGGACGACCCGCATCCCGCGCCGCGCCAGGTTCTGGGCGAGGCGGGCGGTCGCGGCCTCGTCCACCGCACCGCCCGAGTCGAAGATCGTCACGAGCGCCACGCCCACGCCGCTGAAGAGTAGTCCTGCCGTGTTCCCGCTCACCCTGTATCTCCGCTCACAGGACGGTTGCCCGTCTCGATCGTCGTCCCCAGTCCGTACCGTCAGTCTGCACCGCCTCGTCCCGGGAGCCTCTGGTCAGGCGCCGCCCTGGTCCGTATACTACTCTTCGTCGACAATCGACAATAAATGGCGGGTTGTACTTCGGAACGGTTGTACTTCGGGACGGTTGTAACTCGGGACGGGGGCGGCGGATGGGGTCTGGAGGCACGCGAGTCACGCACAGCTTCGATGAGCAGGTCGCGGTCGTGACCGGGGGTTCCAATGGGATCGGCCGGGCGATTACCCGCGCCCTGATCAACGCGGGCGCATCCGTGTTCGTCGTTGACCTGGTCGACTCCGGGTACTTCGATGGCGAGCCCAGGGTCGCCACGATCACCGGCGATGTCGCCGAGCACGGGCTCGCCGAAGCGGTCATCGTCGCGGCGTGCGAGCGATTCGGCCCCGTCGGCATCTGCGTGAATGATGCCGCCTCCTATCCGGACGGCACGCTGCTCAGCATGACACCGCAAGCCTGGGACCGGGTCTTCGCCGTCAATGTGACCGGCTCCTTCATGATGATGCAGGCCTTCGCCAGGCACCGGGTCAGCAGTGGGGGTGGCGGCGCGATCGTCAGCATCTCGACCGGCTCGGCGCGCAGCCCGCGCCCCGGCGGCGCCGCGTACGCGGCCTCGAAGGCCGCGGTGGAAACCATGAGCAAGGTGTTCGCGATGGAACTCGGCGAGCATGGCATCCGGGTCAACGTGGTCTCGCCGGGTTACATCGACGTGCGCGGCTGGAGCGATGCCTATCCCGACCGGGCGCCGGAAGAACTCAGGGAAGCTCTCGTGCGGTCGATCCCGCTCGGCGTCGCCGGGCATCCGGACGACATCGCGAACGCGGTACTCTTCCTGGCTTCCGCCAGCGCCGCGCACGTCACCGGCGCCGTGCTCGAGGTCGACGGCGGATCAGGGGCGGGCAGGTTCGCGCTGCGCTCACCGGTGGAGGACGTCAATGCCCGCGGATAGCCCAAAGGACCCCAGCCAGCCAATCGTCTCGACTGTCGGGGTATCCAGGTACTTCTCAGCGGGCCACGCATCGATCGGCAAGACCCGGTCCGTTCTCAAAGCCGTCGACGGCGTTTCGCTGGAGATTCACCGCGGGCAGACCCTCGCTCTGGTCGGTGAGACCGGCTCGGGTAAGACTACGTTCGGCCGGTTGCTTCTTGGCCTTTATACGCCGACGAGCGGCGACATCCTGTATCAGGGATCGAGCATCCTGGACCGCAAGAGCGAAGCGGCAGCGGCAGTACGGCGCCAGATCCAGGGCGTCTTCCAGGACCCCTACTCATCGCTGAATCCGACGATGACGGTCGGGCAGTCGCTCGCCGAGGTGCTGAAGGTCCACAAGGTCGCGGGCCGCGGCGAACGTCCCGAGCTCGTGGCCGAGTTGCTGCGGACCGTCGGCCTGTCGCCGGCGCAGGCCGCGCGGCGGCCGCAGGCGTTCAGCGGGGGCGAGCGCCAGCGGGTCGGCATCGCGAGGGCGCTGGCCGCGCGGCCGACTTTGCTAGTAGCCGACGAACCGCTGTCCGCGCTCGATGTGTCGATCCAGGCTCAGGTGCTCAACCTGCTGATCGAGCTGCAGGCCGAGCGCGGGCTGACCTACCTGTTCGTCACCCACGACCTGGACGTGGCCAGGCACATCAGCCAGCGGACCGCCGTCCTGTACCTGGGCCGGGTAGTCGAGTACGCGCCGACGTCGGAGATCTTCGCCGAGCCGCTGCATCCCTATACCCGCGCACTGGTCAAGGCGGCACCGAAGCTGACGACGCAGCGCAAGACCATCAAGCCGGCCCTGACCGGCGACATTCCCAACGCGATCGAGCGGCCGCCCGGCTGCCACTTCCATCCGCGCTGCCCGATGGTGATGCCGGTGTGCAGGGAACGCGAGCCGGTATTGCTGCGGCTTGGCGGTGCGTCAGCCGACGGCGGCCGGTCGGTGGCCTGTCATCTGCACGACAAGGAACTCATGGGGGCGACTGCCTGAGCGCCGCGGTTGCTAGTGTTCCAGGTCGCCGAAGCCTTCCAGGTAATGGTCGCGAATCGCTGTGCGCAGTTCGGCGAGATCGCCCTTGGCGACCGCGTCGAGCAGCGGGCGGTGCCGGTCGACCGCGTCGTCCAGGCTGATGCCCTGCCGCTCTATCGATGAGCGCATGAGCGCGCCCATCTGGCTATTCAGCATCGACCACAGGTCCTTCAGGCGGCGCCGGCCCGATACCTCGATCAGCACGGAGTGGAACTTGGTATCGCTCTCCACGACCGCGTCCAGGTCATCGGCCCGGGCGCCGGCGGCCATCTCCGCCAGGGCCTGGCGCAGGCACTCGGCCAGTTCCTCGTGATTCTGCCCGAGGCCGCCCATCACGCTGGCGTCTTCGAGCACGAAGCGGGCGTAGCAGACGTCCTCACCGTCCTCCGCGGACATCCTGGTGACAATGCTGTACCGGCGGGGCACGATCGCGATCAGGCCCTCGGATTGCAGGCTCCGCATGGCATCGCGAATTGTTCCGCGGCTCACGCCGAATTCGGCCGCGAGATTAGCCTCTACCAGACGGGTATCCGCCGGAAGCTCATTATTGAGTATCCGGTGCCGCAGCGCGCGGCCCACTGCTTCGGGCAGCGACACATGCTCAAGAATGGCGCCTGCCTCCCTTCCGTTATCTGGCAGTCCTGTCACCGTATGTTCAGCATAGAGGCGGTCAATCCGATGTGACCAGCGACGTCCCGCATTGGGCGCAGTGCTGTGGCCGGTCCAGTCAAAACCGCTGTCATTCCCGGTCCGTGACCAGGAAGCGGACTTGCCCCGTGCACGATAACCCCGATTGTCACCCAACCGCGCCGGTATCCGATGTTGTATCGCGCATCAATGTCATGAATTGCGACTAGATCGCCGAGAAGCAAGGGCGGATCGGCTGGCCCGGCCAGGGTGGCCCGCAGTTGCAGGTCGAGGTCCCAGGCCGCGGCTGGCCTGCCCAGGCCATTGCCGGCCAGTTTCGCCGGCAGGATTGCGCGCACGCTGACCTCGAGTACCTGGTCGCCGGTCTCCGCGCTTCCCGGCGTGAGCGGGAGCGCGGGCAGCAGCGCGGGATCGAGATTGAGCGCCGTGATGCCCGGCGGCAGCGAATGGGTGAAACCCTGGCCGACGCTGCGGATGCTGACCTGGTCTCCTGGCCGCATCCTGGCCAGGTCACCGGCTCCGAACCCGACGATCAGCCGGCCGCTCTCGCCGCGCTTGCCGATGACGGCGCCGGCCGCCCCGGCAGCGGCGCCGGTCCTGATCACGGCCTGGTTGCCGATGCAGGAGTAAAGCAGCAGGGCGTGCCTGGCCGCGTCGTCGGGATGGATCAGGCACACGCCAGGCGCGACGTGGTCGCTGCCGGGGGCCAGCGCCGGGTCGCCGAGGCTGACGCCGAGCACCAGGCCGCCGTCGCCGACCGGCACGTACGGGGCGCCGTCCGCGTCGATCCGGTACGGGCTTTCGCCGAGCGACGGGTGCTCGACGACGCCGAGCAGGTTCACGGCGACCGGCGCGAGTTGCGTTGTCACTGTGCTGCCTCTTCCGCGTGGTACCAGGTGGCCAGATTCGCCGCTGGGTCGTCGATCAGCTCGAACGCCTCTGCCGGGCCGCTGAGCAGTGAGCTTGGCCCCGGTCCGTGGCCAAAGAGCATGCACTGGCCGGTCGAGATCACCCCGATGGTGAGGTAGCCGGCCCGGTAGCCGCGGCCGAACCGGTGATCTTGGTGCTCGAGCGCGACGACGTCGCCGATGCGCAGCGACTCCAGGCCGAGCGACAGGTCATCGCCGAGCCCGGCGTAGGCGCCCATCAGGTCGGTGTTGGCGTACTCGGAGATCATCCCGACCCCGGCGCCGATGGCCTCGGCCGGAACCCGCGCCGCCACGTGGACGGCTAGCCGGCCGTCTCCCGTGGTGCCTCCCGGCATCGCGTCGATCAGTCCGGGGGAGCAATTTTTCACAATGATCTTAGGGTGTTCGGTGAGCCGCAGGCCCTGCCCGGTGGCCGTGATGGTGACCGGGTCGCCCACCGTAATTGAGGCGCTCGCCTCCTCGTCGAAGCAGGTGAGCACGTAGGCGTGCTGGCCGATCACGTGGCCGGTCGCCCCGGTGGCCGGCCCTGCGCTGACCGTGACCTGGTTGCCGACGCAGGTGAGGAACTGGACCGCCAGGTTGGCGCCGGGATCGTGGTGCCTGACCGAGGCGCCGGGCTCCAGATGGTCGCTGGCGTAGCCGGTCGCCGGGTCGCCGCAAGCCACCCCCAGCGTCATGCCGCCCATGCCCGGCAGCGCGAACGGCTGGCCGTCGGGCCGACCCGGTAACCGTGCCGGTCGGCCAGCGGCGGCCAGACCTCGCCGGTGAGTACCTGCGTGATCAGGCTCGCCGAATTAGTGGCTGCCTTCATGCCGTAGCCGGGGCCGGGATCGCGGCGGCGGTGCTGGCAGGCGCGGTGCTGGCAGGCGCGGATAGCGGGAAGTCGACCCAGGCCCGCCGCCGGAACGATGCCTCGAACGCGTTGATCGTCTCCTGCACCAGCGCGGCCTGAGCGAAGTCACCTTGCGGCGCCGGACTGTCGCTGATGATCTCGGTGATGAAATCGGAGATCAGGTTGGAGTAGAAAAGGTACTCCCACGGCTCGCCGGAATGGCCGTCCGCCGGGAAGAACTCGCGCGGGACCTCTGCCTCGGTGAACTCGACCGCGTCCTTGCTCGCCGTCTTGATCGTCTGGCAGATGCCGGCCTCGTCGACCAGCCTGGCGATGATGGCGCCTTCCGACCCGTAAATGCGGGCCTCAATGCCTGGATAGTTGCCGACGGTCACGTACGACGACTGAATCGACGCCAGCGCGCCGCCCGCGCCGGCGAACTCGGCGATCCACATGTCGCCATCGTCGATGTTCGCCCTGGTCATCTCGCCGGTGTCGCGGATCATCCGGACGGGGACGAAGTTCCGCATGGTCCCGATCACCGAACGCAGCGGCGCTCCGAGCCACCAGTGCATGATGTCAATGATGGGCGCCCCGTAGCCCTCGATCGAGGAGACCGCGATCACCTCGGGGTCGGCATCCGGGCTGACCTGACGGAGCGGCGTGGCCGGGTCGATCCACTGGCTGTTCTGCTCGTAGCCGTTGAACATGTACGGCTCGCCGATGAACCCGCTATCGATCAGCGATTTGGCGTACTGGATGGCCGGCGCGTACCTGAACGTGAAGCCGACCTTGGTCTTCAGCCCGCTGGCGGCGGCAAGCTCGGCCGCCTCCCTGGTCTTGCGGTAGTCCTGATGCACCGGCTTCTCGCACAGCACGTGCTTGCCGGCGCAGAGCGCGGCGTGGCTGATCTCGTAGTGCGGCTGGTTGCCGGTCACCACGTCGACGACGTCGATCGCCGGGTCGTCGAGCAGTTCGCGGTAGTCGGCCACTGCCCGGCTCACGCCGAACGCGGCCGCCGCCCGCGCCAGCGCATCGGGGTCGGTATCGGCCAGCGCGACGACTTCGGCCCTGCTATCTCGCTGCCAGCCAGGGATGTGTGCCCGCTGGGCCCAGCTTCCCGCCCCTACGACCGCGACCGCGAGCTTGCCTGATGCCACTGGTGCCATCCTTTGTCTAGTAGCCAGCCGAGCTATCAAACACATTGCGCAGCGGCTGGCCGGTCAGCCAGCGCCCGAGATTGTCGATGAAAAGATCGGTGATCAGCTCGTTCTCAGCCGCGACCGTAGACGCCGAGTGCGGGGAAATGATCACGTTGGGCAGCTCCCACAGCGGGGACGACGGAGGAGCGGCTCGGTCTCGAATACGTCGAGGCAGGCCCCGGCAAGGTGCCCGGAGGCAAGCGCGTCGATCATGGCCGCTTCGTCAATGACCTGGCCGCGGGCGATGTTCACGAGCACGGCTTCGGGTTTCAGCAGCTCGAGTTCCTTGCGGCCGATGAGCTTCGCGGTCCGCTCGGTCAGCGGGCACGCCAGGATCAGCGCGTCGACGTCGGGGAGCACGGAGCCGATCTCGGTGTCGGCGACGTAGGACGTGACGCCGGCGACGTCGTAGTCCCGGCCCGGCCTGCCCGCGCCGGTTACCCGCACTCCGGCCCCGGCGAGGAGCTTCGCGACCTGCTGGCCGACCCCGCCGAGACCGACGAGCAGCGCGCTCGATCCGCGAAGCTGCCTGGTCGTATGCCGCTGCCAGTGATGCCCCGCCTGCCAGTTCGCCAGCACCGGCATGCCCTTGGCGAAGTACAGCAGCCCGAACAGCGCGAACTCAGCGAGCGGCACGCCGTGCACCCCGGCCGCCGTGGTGAATACGATGTCGCTTCTGGCCAGGCCGGTTCGCTCGAGGAACCCGCCGATTCCCGCGCTCGTGCCCTGGACCCAGCGCAGCCTGGGGGAGTTGGCCGGGAGCTGGTCCGGCGCCTGCCAGTCGAAGTCGAAGCTGACCTCCGCCACGGCCCGCAGCTCCTGCCAGCGCCGCAGGTCCTTCGCCGTGAGCTCAGGCTTAATGCCGCCGTGGTCGCACGGATAGCGCGGTGCCGGCAGCAACTCCGGCGCATACAGCAGCCGAACGCGCGGATCGGCGGCCGCGATCCGCTCAGCGTGCTCCGCCTCAAGCGGCGAGGCGATCAGGACATGCACCGCGTCGGTCACCCGCCCGCCCCTCTCGATCATGTTCTCGCGTCCCGTGCTGCTACGGCCCGCACTGTTATGTCCGCAGTGCCGCATCCCGTTCGCATTGCCCGGCCGTCACGGCCGGGCAGGCCGCACAGGCCGCGTAGATTGTCGACAGTCAACGACTATCGCAAGCGCTGGGCTAGCCCGTCAAGCCCGCTATAGGCCGAGGGACCCGCCTGGCCGGGCCTGCGCATACCCCGCTTACAGGTGAAAGTGATCTATTGACGGTAACCCGGTCCCTACCTACAGTTAGACCACGCTGTCGACAATCGACCACATTTACTCATCCGGACCATCTGTCGACAATCGACGAAATGGGGTGCGCCATGGTTCGCGCTCACCGGCTTAGGACGCTCAGCCTCGGCCTGACCGCCCTCGCCCTCGGTGCCGCAGCCTGCTCAAGCACCGGCTCGACAACGCAGTCGGGGTCGGCTTCCGGCAGCAAGACGCTCGTGATCGCCAACGCGGTCCGGGTAGACACGCTCGACCCCGAGGCCAACTCGGTCAACGAGTCCATCTGGATGGACCAGAACCTCTACAGCCGCCTGCTGCAGCCCAACGCCACCGGCACGAAGCTGCTGCCCGACCTCGCCACCTCCTGGGACGTCGCGCCCGACGGGCTCACCTACACGTTCCACCTGCGCAGCGCCAAGTTCAGCAACGGCCAGCCGGTCACCGCGAGCGACGTGGTCTTCTCGATCGACCGGTCGCGGAAGTTCGCGGGAGGCTGGGGATTCCTGCTGACGCCGGTCAAGAGCATCACGGCCAAGGACGCGCGCACCGTCGTGATCACGCTGTCGGAAAAGCACGCGCCCCTGCTGGCTGACCTGGCCATGTACGCGTACTCGATCGTGCCACAGAAACTGGTCACCTCCGAGGGCAAGAGCTTCTTCCAGCACCCAGTCGGCTGCGGCCCCTTCCACGTGACGTCCTACAAGCCGGACAGCGAGATCGACCTGGCGGCCAACCCGTTCTTCTACGGCACGAAGCCGAAGATCGACAAGGTCAAGTACCTCATCGTGCCTGACGACAACACCCGGGTGCTGATGCTGGAGAGCAAGAAGGCCGACGTCATCGAGAACCCGCCCGGCAACCTGACCAGCCAGATTGACAAGACGCCCGGCCTGCACGTCAACCTGTTCCCGTCCACCCGGGTCGACTTCATCCAGCTCGACGAGCACTTCGGGCCGTTCAAGAAGCTGGCGGTGCGCCAGGCGCTCAACTACGCGATCGACAGGAACGCCCTCGTCAAGCTCGCCTATCAGGGCGACGCGGTGCCAGGCGCCTCGTTCATGCCGTACCACATGCAGTTCTATGACGCCGGCATCAAGCCGTACCCGTACGACCCGGCCAAGGCCAGGAAACTGCTCGCCTCGGCCGGCTACCCGCAGCGGATTCAAGACCTTCCTGATCACGGTCAGCGGCGACGTGGCGGGCCAGGCCGAGGCCGTGGTTGTCAAGTCAGAGCTCGCCCAGGTCGGCATCACGGTGGCGATCCAGTCCTACGAGCTGCTGACCGCCTATGACAAGGAAGACAACGGTCACTCCGAGATGGGCGAGCGGTACTGGACGAACGACATCATCGACCCCGATGAGGTCGCCACCTTCGGCGCCGACTGCAAGGGCGGGGCGAACTCCTTCAACAGCTACTGGTGTGACGATCAGGCCAACAAGCTCGTGGACAACGCCAGGTCCGAGCTGGACAACTCGGTCAGGCAGAGCCTCTACAGCCAGGTGCAGCAGATCGTCTACAGCCAGTCGCCGTTCATCGTGACGGACTACAGCCCCTACCGCTACGGCGTCGGCAGCTGGGTCAAGGGATTCCACGTCACGCCGCTCGGCAACTATGACCTGTCGCTCGAGACGCTGACCGTCGGCCAGCACTAGCCGAGATTGCGGCGAGGCAGCCCAAACCGGCGGCTGCCTCGCTCTATCTCTCCGACCACACTCAACCTGTTCGAGCACACTGGAGGTGCCGTGAGCCGGTTCGGGACGCTTCCCCGGCGGCTCGTGCATCTGGTCGTGATCTTGTTCGGGATCACGCTGGTGACCTTTTTCCTGCTGCGGCTGATCCCCGGCGATCCGGCGCTGGCCATTCTCGGCAGCAGCTACACCCACCAGCGCGCCACCGCGATCGATGCCACGCTCGGCCTCAACAAGCCGATCTGGACGCAGTACGGGCTGTTCATGGATCACCTGTTCCACGGCAACCTGGGCTACTCCTTCTTCTACAGCCAGTCGGCCACGTCGGTGATCGCCGCGCACATCGCGCCGACGGTGTTCCTGGTGATCTACAGCGCCGTGCTGGCCGCCGTGATCTCGCTGCCGCTCGGCTTCATCTCAGGAATCAGGCGCGGCGGCGTGATCGACCAGGCCACGAGGGTCTTCTTCACCGTCAGCTTCGCGATGCCGGCGTTCTGGCTCGGCATCATCTTGCTGCTGGTGCTGAGCGTCCACCTGAACGCCTTCCCGATCAGCGGCTTCGGCCGGGGCCTGACCGGCCACCTGTACTACCTGTTCCTGCCAGCGCTGACGATCGCGCTCGGATTCTCGACGGTCCTGATCCGGAGCCTGCGCACCGCCACGATCGCGACGATGCAGGCCGAGTTCATCGACACCGCAAGGATGAAAGGTGTTGCCTACCACAAGATCCTGCGCAGGCACGTCTTCCGGGTGGCCGTGCTCGCCGTTGTCGCCGTCTACGGAGTCAACCTGGCTTACCTGATCAGCGGCACGGTGCTGGTCGAGAACGTGTTCTCGCTGCCAGGCCTCGGCCAGTTGCTGGTCAACTCGGTCAGCAACCGCGACTACCCGGTCGTCCAGGGCGTCGCGCTGCTCTTCGCCGTGCTGATCGTGGTGATCAACCTGCTCACCGACATCACGCAGGCCAGTCTCGACCCCCGCGTCGGTCAGGAGATCGGAGAATGACCGCGTCCCAGGGAGCGACGCCGGCGCGGGCTGGGCGCTGAGCCCGTCCGAGCTGCTGATGAAGGCCGCCGCAGCGGACCAGCGACCGCAGCCGCAGCACCGGCCGCCGCCGGCTCATACTGATCGCCGGGCTGGTCATGCTCGGCATCGCGATCATCGCTGCCGTCGGGGCGCCGCTGCTGGTCGGCCAGCTCTCCGATCAAGATCGACGTCCTGCATCCCCTGGCCCCGCCGATGACCGCGGGCCATCTGCTCGGCACCGACCAGTTCGGCCGGGACGTCCTGTCGAGAATCCTCTACGCGGGCCGGATCGACCTGGCGATCGCGTTCGGCGCGACGAGCGTCACGCTGGTCTTCGGCACGATCGTCGGGCTGGTGGCCGGCTACTTGGGCGGCTGGGTGGACAACCTGCTGATGCGGATCGTGGACCTGTTCTTCGCGTTCCCGTTCCTGGTCCTGATCATCGCGATCATCGCGATGCTCGGTCCGAGCATCTTCAACATGTTCGTGGCCATCTGGATTACCAGCTGGGTGAGTTACGCCAGGATCATGCGATCACAGACGGTAGTGGCCAAGAAACAGCAGTATGTGCTCGCCGCGCGTGCCCTTGGCTACAGTCGCCTGCGGGTTATGTTCCGCCATATCCTGCCGAACACTGCCTCGGCGGTGATCATCTTCTCGATGGTCGACGCGGTCGGCAACATCATCCTGGCGGCGTCGCTGGGCTTCCTCGGCCTCGGGGCGCAGCCGCCGAGCCCGGAGTGGGGCACGATGATCTCCGACGGCCAGAACTACATCTTGTCGTCGTGGTGGATCGCGACCCTGCCGGGGCTGGCTATCGTCTTCGTCGGGGTCGCGTTCAGCCTCATCGGCGACGGCCTGGCCGACATCCTCCGGCCAGGTGACGCGATGACCGGCGCCGCCGCTTCTCACGGTGCGGGACCTGCGTACCTACCTCGGGACGCGCCACGGCGTGGTGCGGGCGGTGGACGGGGTGTCGCTCACCGTGGGCGAGGCCGAGGTGCTCGGCGTGGTGGGCGAGAGCGGCTGCGGTAAGACCGTCACCTGCCGGACGATCATGGGCCTGATGCCGCGCCGCACCTCCTACAGCAGCGGCGAGGTGATCTACCATCCGGCACGGCCGGAACCTGCTCGAGGTGCCGCCCCAGCGAACTGCAGCAACTGCGCGGGTCGCACCTGGCCATGATCTTCCAGGACCCGATGACCGCGCTGAACCCGGTCCGCACCATCGGCGACCAGTTGATGGAAGCGGTCACCGCGCACGCGTCGCTCAGCCGCGGCGAGGCTTATCAGCGCGCGGCGGACCTGCTGGTGCGGGTCGGCATCCCCGCGCCGCGGCAGCGGATGCGCGACTACCCGTTCCAGTTCAGCGGCGGCATGCTGCAGCGGGCGCTGATCGCGATCGCGCTGGCGTCAGGGCCGAGGCTGCTGCTCGCCGACGAGCCGACGACCTCGCTCGACGTGATCATCCAGGACCAGATCCTCAGCCTGCTGCTCGAGCTGCAGCGCGACACGGGCATGAGCATGATCCTGGTCAGCCACGACCTCGCGGTGATCACCGAGGTCTGCGACCGGATCGTCGTCATGTACGGAGGCCAGGTCGTGGAAGAGGGCGACACGGCGACGATCATCTCCGAGCCCCGGCATCCCTACACGCGAGCGCTGCTGGAGGCCCTGCCGTCAGGCGTGGGAGCACCGGCGCAGGGCGGGGAGCGCGGCCGGCTGCGGAGCATTCCCGGCGCCCCGCCGAGCCTCATCGAGCCGCCGTCCGGCTGCCGGTTCGAAGCCAGGTGCCCGCTCGCGGCGGGTGAGTGCGTCACCTGGGACACGGAGCTTCTCGACGCTGGATCGCAGAACACGGGCGGGCACGGGCACCTGGTCAGGTGCTGGCGGCACGAGGAAGCAGGGGAGGCGGAGGCATGGCAGGCAAGCGACTCGGCGTAGGTGTCATCGGTGCCGGACGGTGGGCCAACTGGGCGCACCTGCCGGGCTGGGTGCGCGATGAGCGGTGCGAGCTCATCGGGGTGTGCGACAAGGACCTCGGGCGGGCGCAGGCCGCTGGCCAGAAGTTCGGCGCCAAGGTGGTGACCGCCGACTACCACGAATTGATTGAACGGGATGACATCACGATCATCGATGTCGTCACTAGGGACTCCGAGCACTTCGAGATCAACCTGGCCGCCCTCGAGGCTGGCAAGCACGTGCTGAGCGAGAAGCCGGTCGCGCACGACTTCAGGGACGTCCGCCGCGCCGCCGCCTGGCCGCCGCGAGCGGGCTCAAGACGAAGGTGGGCCTGACCTTCAGGTACAGCCCGGCCGTGAGATACCTCAAGCACCTGATCGACAGCGGCAGCCTCGGGACGCCTTATATCTATAACGCCTACGAGCAGAACTCCCAGTGGCTCAAGCCGGAGTCGCCGCTGCGCAGCGGCGAGCGGGCCGGCGACCGGCCGCTGCAGGTCGCCTCGCTCGAGGGCTACGGTGCCCCGGTGATCGACATCGGGCACTGGTTCATGGGCTCGGACCTGACCGCCGTGGTCGGCGTCATGCGCAACTTCGTGCCGGAGCGGATGATCCTCGACACCGGCCAGATGGCGCGGGTGAACATCGACGACGGGGACATCTTCATCGGCGAGTTCGCGAGCGGCGCGATCTGCTCGGTGCAGACCAGCTTCGTGACCGTCGGCAATTACCCCGGGATCGAGGTGCGGGTGTACGGCTCGGAGGGCGCGGCCATCGCCAGGCTGGTCGAGGAGTTCGGCATCTGCGAGACGCTCAAGGTCGCCCGTCCGGACGACGTGGAGTTCAAGGAGGTCGAGGTACCGCAGAGCTACTACCCGCGTGGCGGCAGCCCGAGGGAGTCCTGGCGTACCTTGTACTACGCCAACTTGGTGGCCAACTTCGCCAGCGAGGTACTCGGCGAGATCGACGGCAACGAGGGCAACTTCGACGACGGGCTGTGGGTGCAGGAAGTGGTGAACGCGGTGGAGATCAGCCACCACGAGCGCCGATGGGTCAGCCTCCCGCTTGACTAACCAGAAGCTTGACTAACCAGAAGAAGGGCCAGTCAGTGGCCAACGTGCGCTGGGGCATCGTCGGCACCGCCAACATCGCCCGGGCCGCGTTCCTGCCGGCGCTGCGCGTGGCCGGCGGGGTCGCCGCCGCGGTGGCCGGGCGGGATGAGGCCAGGACCGCGCAGTGGGCGGCCGACCACGGTGTCGAGCGCGCTGTCACCGGCTACCAGAGCCTGATCGACGACGACGCGATCGACGCGCTGTACATCGCGCTGCCGAACTCGCTGCACGCCGATGCGGCGATCGCCGCGCTGCGCGCAGGCAAGCCGGTGCTGTGCGAGAAACCGCTGTCCGGGACGCTGGCCGACACTGAGCGGGTGCTGGCGGTGGCGCACGAGACCGGGACGCTGCTGTGGGAAGCGTTCGTGTTCCCGTTCAACGAGCACCTGGACCGCATCAGGACGCTCGTCGCCGATGGCGCGATCGGCGAGGTCAGGGAGATCCAGTCGGACTTTCATTTCAACGTCGGCCGGCCAGGTGACATCAGGCTGTCCGCTGACCTGCAGGGCGGCGCGCTGCGCGACGTCGGCTGCTATCCGGTCCGGCTGGCGCAGGAATTCTTCGGAGAGCACGAGAGCGCCTGGGCTGCGCGGGTCATGGGCGGCCGGCCCGGCGCGGACGGCACGCCCGGGGTAGACCTGGAGACCTGGGGCTCCCTCGCGTACTCAGGCGACCGGCGGCTGCTGCTGTCCTGCGGGATGCGGCGGGCCCGCGACACGTTCTCCCGGCTGCTCGGCCCGTCCGGCCAGATCTGCGTCAGCAACCTGTTCCACCCGCGGCCCGGGGACGACGTGCGGCTGGTGGATGCTTCCGGCAAGGAGACCGCGTTCCCCGCGACGGTCGACGAGCCGGCGTTCACGGCGGCGCTCCGGCACCTCAACGCGGCGATCGCGGGGGAGGAGGCCCCGCGGCTGCTCGCCACGGAGACCTCTCTCACCACGGCCCGCGCCCTGCACGACCTAGCCGCCGCTGGTACGTCTCGCTGAACTGCGAGGCGCCGTACTCATACGCCAACCCGGCGGCCACGGCCGGCCGGGATGGCGGCGCTGGTTAGTCCCGCCAGGTGCTTCCGTCCCAGTGCTCGATGAGAGTGGAGCCGTAGTCGGTCGATCCCACCGCCCAGACGTCATCGCCGCCGATGACGGTCACGCCAAGCAAGGCGTTCAGGTAGGAACTTGACGGATTGACGGTGGACGCCGTGGTCCAGGTGCTGCCATCCCAGTGCATGGCCACCGTCGTGCAGTTCCCTCCGCCGAATGCGCACGTCTCCGTTTGACCAACCGCCCAGACGTCATCCGCCGAGCCCGCCGCCGCTACCGACCGCAGGCCACTGTCGCCGGCCGGGTCCGGGCTGGTCACCATCGACCAGGTGCTGCCGTCCCAGTGCATGATCAGGGGCTTCCACAGACCGCTGTCGGTTGTTGTCCGGCCGACCGCCCAGGCGTCATCGGCCGAGATGGCCGTCACGCCTTGGAGCCAGTTGCCCTGGCCCGCCGGATTCGGGCTGGACACCCGGGTCCAGGAACTGCCGTCCCAGTGCTCGATCATGGTGGTCTGGCCGGTGCCTTCGCTCGTCCCGCCAGTGTTGCCGACTGCCCAGGCGTCGTCCGCGGAGGTCGCGGCCACGGTCACGAACTGGCCGCCATCTGTCGGCACGGCGAAGGATTGGGCTGACCAGGCGGTGCCGTCCCAGTGCTCGATCAGCGGCGAATCGATAGCCGGGTCTCCCGGACCCGGGCCGATGCTGCCGACCGCCCAGGCGTTCGAGGCGGACGTGGCCGCCACTCCGTTGAAGATGGCGCTGCCTCCCTCGTCCGGCGTGGAGACCTGGGTCCAGGACGTGCCGTCCCAGTGCTCGGCGAGGGTATGAGACGGATTCCACCAGGAGGTGCCGCCGACCGCCCAGGCGTCGCTGGCCGAAGCGGCGGACACGCTGGAGAAGTACCCGACCGGCTGGTCATACGACACCGTCCAGCAACTGCCGTCCCAGTGCATGATCAGCGACGCGCCCGGCTCCAGGCCGACTGCCCAGACATCGCTGGACGACGTCCCGGCCGCGCCATACAAGCGGTCGGCCACGCTGAGGTATGCAGACGTGGGGGTACAGGGCGGGCCGCTGCCAGTACCGCTGCCGCACACGTCGCCGGAACCGCACGAATAAGCCGTCGTTGACGCGTTGGCCTTGGCAAAGACCGCCACTGCGAGAGCCACCGGTATGACCATCGCCATCATTAATAGTCGTTTCACCGTCGATCACCTCGGGATCTGGCCGCAGCTGCCTGGAAGCCCAGCGCTGGCCGCAGCGCGCGTTTCCCTATTAGGCGCGCTGCGTGGCCCGGAGGTTGACGGCTCTCACTGGAAAAAGCGGGATCTCGCTTAACTCACCTCTCGGGTGCGATGCGCCAGCCTTTTTCGTCGCCTTCCGGGAGAGATTTCATGTTCTTTCTTACTTTGGCAAGGAAAAGCGGTTAATGATTTCGCCCGGTTCGCTGGCGCCAAGCGCAGCGCAACCTCCGCAGGGCCAGCCGGGTCGTCGGTGCGGGCCGCGACGACTACTGGGAGATCGAGCCGGAGATGATCCGGGCGGCCGTGGAAGCCACCGCCCCGCCGCGCAGCCCTAACAGGCGCCGCGTAATTCGTCTATCGTTATCGGGCTGCCGAGATATCCGGATAACTCAATGCGACTTTCTCGATGAGCAGGAGATTACCGCTGCGCGGAATTCGCTCGCCCTGATCGCGCGCACCGAAGCCGAGAAACGCGGGCAAGGCTGACGACCGCCAGCGGTGAGCCGGTTGCTGCGCTGCCTGAACGCGCCTCGAACTGATCTTGAGCGAGTGTCGGGGTACAAGTCGGACAACCGTAGTATATCAGTGAGTTCTCCGTCCAGAACCTCGGCCTCCGCCGGAGGCTGCCACACGACCGGCCACGCCAGCGCAAGATCGCGGAGCATCGGGGCGAAGTGAGCGATGGACGCCATTAGTGCCGTGATCTTAGACGCCATTAACGTTTAAATGGAACTCCGATTACGTGGTGGTCTTCCGACGCTATCCGCCGGGACGTGGCCTGCCGTTTCCCGAGTAGACATTTCAATACGGTAGGAGCAGAGATTGAACGATGTCAGGTGCGGTGAGGGAGCAGATAGAAGCCCTACTCAGTCGGTGCCAATCAAGTTGCTGACATTAGGAGGCAGCCCGCGATTCACGGGGGAGGATGTCGCGCACACTCGACGCCTGATGGAGGTGGCTGAGGAACTGCCGCCCATCGTCGTCCACCGCAGTACCATGCGAGTGATCGATGGCGTGCACCGTCTGAGGGCCGCGCAGCTAGTTGGCCGGGACACCGTCGTCGTAAGATTCTTTGACGGCAGCGAGGACAGCGCGTTCGTGAGGGCGGTCCAAGCCAATATCAGGCATGGGCTGCCGTTGTCGCTGGCCGAGCGACGGGCGGCCGCCGCCAGGATCATGGTGTCTCATCCGGATTGGTCCGACCGGCGGATCGCGTCCGTCGCCGGGCTTTCTGGCGCGACCGTGGCCGAAATCCGGTCGGAGACTGACGCGGTGCGGAACGCCGGAGGGGTCAGGTTGGGCCGCGATGGCCGCGCCCGGCCGATCGACGCGACCAGCGGACGCCGGCTCGCTGGCCGGCTCGTCGTCGAGCGGCCGGACGCGTCGTTGCGCGAAATAGCGAGGATCGCGGGAATCTCGCCGGAGACCGTGCGTGACGTCCGGCACCGATTACAACGCGGCGAGGATCCGGTTCCGCAGAGCCGGCGCACTCAGCCGGGCGGCGCCAGCCGGCCCCGGCAGGAGACCAGCCAGCGGCGCTCCCAGCCAGGCTGCGTGGTCGGCCGAATTCCGAAAGGGCCGCTCTCCCATGACGAGCAGGCGGCCATCGTCCAGGCGCTTCGCCGAGACCCGTCGCTGCGTTTCTCAGAGGCGGGCCGGCTGCTGCTGCGCTGGCTGGAGGTATCTCAGATCGCGGTCAGGGAATGGGACCGGATTCTCCGTGCCATTCCCAGCCACAGGATGCAGCAGGTTGCCAAGCTCGCGAAATCGTGTGCCGAGGACTTAGTGCTGCTGGCCGATCAGGTCAGCAGCCAGCGGGCAAGTCAGCCAGGCGCCTGACCTCCGCAGTCTGCCAACGGTATCCAAGTGCCGAACTTAGCAGTTGGACACCGTTCGCCGGCTACCCGCGAGGCGAGCCGGTCTTCGCCTGCCAGGCCGCGATCGCGGCCAGGAAGGCGTCGTTGTCGGCCCTGGCTCCGATCGAGACCCGCAGTCCCTCGCCCGGGTACACGCGCACCGCGATTCCGCGGCGGCCGCACCACTCGCCGAACTCGCTGCTCGCGGCGCCCATGCCCAGCCACAGGAAGTTGGACTGACTTCCCGGTACTTCCCATCCGGCAGCAGCCAGCGCATGGCCCACTCGCGCTCGTTCGGCGATGATGGCATCTACCTGGCTGAATAGCTCCTTCTGCGCCCGCAGCGCGGCGAGGGCGGCGGCCTGAGCGACGTTGCTGAGCGAGTAGGGGAGATACGCCTTGCGCAGCTGGGCGACGACATAGGGCGGTCCGACGAGGTACCCGACCCGCAGGCCCGCGAGCCCGTACGCCTTGGAGAAGGTGCGCAGCACGACGAGGTTGGGCCGGCTCAAGGTGAGTTCTATCGCGCTCTCGACCGCCGGGTCGCGCACGTACTCGAAATAGGCCTCATCTACCGCGATCAGGCAGTCCGCGGGTACGCGGCGGGCGAAGTCGCGCAGGTCTTCGCAGCTCAGCGCGGTGCCAGTCGGGTTGTTCGGATTACACACCAGGATCAGCCGGGTGCTGTCGCTGACGCGATCGGCCATCGCGTTCAGATCGTGTCGCTCATCCGCCAGCGGGATCGGGATGCTGCGCATGCCCGCGAGGTCAGCCAGCACCGGGTACAGCTCGAATGACCGCCATGCGTACATCACCTCGGCGCCGGAATCCGCGACGGCCGCAAGGAGCATCTGGAGCAGGGCGACCGAGCCGGCGCCCGTCACCACCCGGTCTTCGGAGACTCCGTGCATCCGCGCGATCTGCCCGGTCAGCTCAGTTCCGCTGAAGTCGGGATAGCGGTTGACCTGGGCCGCCGCCTCGATGACGGCCGCGACGACCTCGGCTAGCGGCCTGTCGGGGGACTCATTTGCCGCGAGCGGATGGAAGTCGCCCGTCGCCGACCTGACGGCTCGTGCTGGCTGGTACGTCGGCAGGCTGTCGAAAACTGCCCGGAAGCGTGGCCTTCGCATTAATCCTCCGGTTCCGCGGGCGAACTGGTTCTGACGGTAACCAACGCGCGCGGGCGCGAACAGGGAGCGAGGCGGCTCGGGCTTTCTTGATTGGACGGCGAGGCAAGCACCACAATGGCATCCGCCCAGTAAATGGCGATACTCGCCTTTTGGGCGCAGAACCTTTTACCTCGGAGCAACGCATGAGCATCGACCACTCCACCAGTCCGAGTGAGGCAGCCGCCGATCTGGCCGCGGTAGCCGCTCTGCTCGAGATCGCCGAGGAGATCGGCTTATCCCCGCTGCTCGACCGGGGTGAGCCCTTCACCGTTGATGACGTCGCTTCGGCGACCGCCGCGCCGGTGCGGAACTGCGCCGAGTTCGTGACCGCGTTACTTGCGGCGGGCCTGGTCGACCGCATCGGCGACTCGCGCGAGTTCGTGCCCTGTCGCCGGCTAGCCGATCGCCGGTACGAGTCCGGTTACCTGTCCTGGGCCATGAACGCCAATCGCCCGTATATCGAGAACGCGCTGGAGTTCGTGCGTGACCCTGACGGCGCGGGCGCGAAATACAGCCGTGACGGCCGGTGGGTAGCCATGTCATCGCGCTGGGTCGGGTCGCAGGGGTTTTATCCCCATGCCTTCGCTGAGATAGCGGGCCTTCGGCCAGCGGTCGTCGTTGACCTGGGCGCGGGTGCCGGCGGCCTGCTCATCCACCTGCTGCGCACTCTGCCTGACAGCCTGGGCACCGCGATCGACATGAGCAGCGCGGCCTGCGACGAGGCCAGGCGCGCGGCGGAGCGCGCCGGCGTGGCCCGCCGCCTCACCGTGGTGAACCGGAATATCGAGTCGCTGCCGGATGATCCGTCGCCGGTTGAGGGCGCCAACGTCGTGCACGCCGGCTTCGTCCTGCACGACGTCGCGGGCGATGCCGAGATGCTCCTGGCAGTGCTGCGCACCTGCCGGGCCCGCGCCGCGAAGGACTGCCGCCTGGTCGTCACCGACGGAGTACCGTACGTGCCCGCCCCGCGCGAACGGGCTTTCAGCGCGCTATTCACCTACCTGCACGCGAGCTCGATGAATGTCCGGCTGCCTACCGAAGAGCAGTGGCAGGCATTTTTCCGCCGGGCGGGTTACACCAATGTCAGCTGCGTGCAGCATCGCATGCCGACCGGCCGCATGTTCGTGGCCAGCGGCTGATCAAAGGGGCTTCGTGTGCAAGGCAATCCTTTCGGCAATCCCGGCGGCAGGTTCCTGGAGTCACATCCATGACGGCCAGTTCGCGCTTAGACGCCTCCGCGCACTCGCGCGCCGCGGACTCGTACCTGCCCTCCGCCTCGCTCGATGAGTACCTCGCGATGGTGCGGACAGCTCACCCGGGGTTATATGCCCGGCTTGACGGCGCCAAGATGCGATCGGCCGACGCCCTGGCCGTGCTGGTGGCCACGGTGAACGAGTTCGATTCCGATGCGACTGGACGCGGTGACTCCTACCGCCACGCGCAGAAAGACGTATCGGTGCGGTGGACCGGCGCCCGGCAGTTGCTTCGGCTCGCCACGCCCGCCGGCTCGGCTCGCGACGTGACCGTGCTCGACGTCATGGGCGGCGACGGCATGATCGCGCGCGCGGTCGCGGGGCACGCCGATCAGAGCCTGGCGAAGCTGACCATCCTCACCGGCGACATCTCGGGCACGATGGTGGAACGAGCGCTGGCCATGGGCGTCGCCGCGGTGCGCCAGGCGGCTGATTTCCTCGTCCTGCGCGATTCGTCGGTGGACGCGGTGCTCCTGGCCTACGGCACCCATCACATCGCGTCCGCCGACCGCGGCCAGGCCACGTCGGAAGCTCTCCGGGTCACCCGCCGCGGCGGGCGCGTGGTGATCCACGACTTCGACGAGGCCAGTCCCATGGCCAGGTTCTTCGCCGAACTGGTGCACCCGTATTCGGCGTCCGGCCACGACTACCGGCATTTTGCCCGCGAGGACATGACGGCGCTCTTCCAGCGGCTCCCGGCCGCCGTTCGCGTGGTGGATGTCTACGACCCGCTGGTGACGCGGGGACGGGATCCCGATGCCGCTCGCCGCCGCATGTGCGAGTACGTCGCCGACATGTACGGAATCCACCGGGTCATGGGCGGAGAGCTCGAAGGCTCCTGGAGCTTGCTCGAGGAATTTTTCGACCACTCGGAGTACCTGGCGGGAACCGGCGGCGCGCCTGACGCGCTGCTGCGCCCGGCTGTGCGCGAGCGGCCTGGCTACTGCCTCGCTGAGGTGCCCAGAATGGCGATCGCCGCGGTCGCGGAAAAGGTGCGGTGACGTGACCGCCGTCTACCTGCCTGACCTGGTCTGGAACTCCCCGGCTGGCGACTTGCGGCGCACGGCGATCGTCGACGTGCACGGCGAGGTCTCCTACCTGCGGCTCTGGCAGCGGGTGGGCCGGGCTGTCCGGCAGCTTCGGTCAGCGGGCGTGCGCCCCGGTGACCGGGTCGGGATCTATATGCCGCGCTCTGCCGACTACGTGACTGCCCTGCTCGCGGTCACCACCATGGGAGCGGTCGCGGTGCCCATGGACCCGGAGTTCCCTGCCGACCGGCTCGCCGGAATGTGCGCTGCCGCCCGGCCGCGGGCGATGCTGCACGCTGAGAGCGACGCGCCCGCCGGCATCGGTGACGCGCCCTGGCTGTGCCTTGATCACAGTCGCGCCGGCCCGGGCCTGGCACCTGGCGAGGAACTGGCACCTGGCGAGGGCACGTGGCGGGAAAGGGCAGCGGACAGCCAGCCTGCGGTCATCTTGTTCACCTCCGGATCGACCGGCCGTCCGAAGGGCGTCGTGCTGCATCACGCCGGCCTTGCGAACCGGCTTGAGTGGGGCCAGCGCACCTGGGGATTCGACGCGGCCGACCGGGTGCTCCACAAGGCGTCGACCGCGTTCGACGCCGCCATTCACGAGATCTTCGCGCCGCTCATCGCCGGGGGCACCCTCGTCATTGCCCCGCCCGGCCTGCAGTTCGACAGCCGAGGCCTGGTCAGGCTTATTCGCGAGGCCGAGGTAAGCACGGCGCATTTCGTCCCGTCCGTCCTGCGCTACGTGCTCGACGAGGCGGAGTTCCGGTACTGCACCTCGCTTCGGCGGGTGTTCTGCGGGGGCGAAGCCCTCGACATGGGCCTGGTCAGGCGCGTGCGGGAGCTGCTCGGCTGCCAACTGGTCAACCTGTACGGGCCGACCGAGACTTCGGTGAACGCCACCACGTGGGACTGCTCAGAGCCATTTGACGGCGCCATTGCCCCGATCGGCAGGCCGATTGACAACGTCACGTGCTACGTACTCGGCAAAGACCTCGCGCCGGTACCTGCCGGGCACACGGGAGAGCTGTGGATCGGCGGCCGTGGCGTGGCCGCCGGCTATCTGAATGATGCCGCGCTGACCGCGCGGCGGTTCCTGCCCAACCCGCGGGGACCCGGCCGGATCTACCGCACCGGCGACCTGGTCAGGCTCGCCGCCGCGGGTTACCTGGAGTTCCGGGGGCGGATCGATGACCAGGTCAAGGTACGCGGCGTGCGGGTGGAGCCTGAGGAGGTGACCGGCGCGATCCGCCAGCACCCGCTGCTGCAGGACGCGGCTGTCGTCGGAGCACCCGACGGCGCGGGCGGCGTCCGGCTGGTCGCCTACGTGGTCGCGCGGCGGGCGAACTCGCCGGTAGTCGCTGGCCTGCGGCGGATCCGGCTGCCTAACGGGCAGCTCGTGGCGACGCCGTCGCCCGACGAGACGATGTTCCTTTACCGGCAGATCTTTGAAGAGGACGAGTACGCGCGGTTCGGGATCAGGATCGGGCCAGGCGACCTGGTGGTCGACGTCGGAGCGAACATCGGCCTGTTCTCGCTGTGGGCGCATGGCCGGGCGCCCGGTGTCCGGGTCCTGGCTATCGAGCCCAACCCGGACGTCCTGCCTTACCTGCGGCTCAATCTCGAGCTGAACGACGTGCCCGCGCAGGTGGTCCCCGTCGCGGTGACCGACCGGGCCGGAACGGCGACGCTCACGTCGTTCCCCGGCCTGACGTACCTGTCCGGCCTGGGCAGTAACCGGGTCGCGGAGGCGGCCTGGCCTGATCAGGTCCCATATCGCGCACGCCCCCGCGAGTTCGCCGGCGGCCGCCGGCGAACTCGCGGAGCTGCGGAGGGACGCGGCCGGGCGGCTCGTCGCCACGTCGCGTCCGGTTTCGACGACGGGCCTCTCGGCGGTACTTGACCAGAACGACGTGGACCAGGTTGGCCTGCTGAAGATCAATGTCGAGGGCGCTGAGCTCAGCGTGCTTGGCGGTATCCGCCCTGAGCACTGGACGCGCATAAAGCAGGTCTGCATAGAGGTTGAGCATGCCGCGACCTCGGGCCCGCTGATCGTGAGCACGCTCAGGCGGGCAGGGTACACGGTGCACACGCAGCGCGACTGGATGGTGAGCCAGGACGCCGACGTCAGCTACGTGTATGCCACCCGGGATCCAGGGCCGCCGCCGGCTTCGCCGGGCTGGCACGCCCGGCGACAGCCCCAGCTGCTGACAGCCCGCGAGCTCCACCGGCACGCGGCCAGCCTGCTGCCCCCCGCGATGCGGCCCAGCCAGATCATCTTCATGGAAGCGCTGCCACGGCTGCCCAACGGCAAGGTGTCCAGGCGCGACCTCCCTCAGCCTGACCTGCCCGACCCGCGTGAGCCGGCGGCTGTCTCTGGCGCGGCGGGCTCGCCACGCGAGATCCTGCGTGAGATCTGGCGCACCGCGCTGGCCACGGACCAGGTCAACGACGACGACGACTTCGTCTCGCTCGGCGGGCACTCGCTGCTCGCGCTCCGCGTCGCCACCCGGGTCCGGCAGGTGACCGGTGCCGAGATCAGCCCGAGCGGGTGCCTGCGGGCCGTGAGTTTCGCGCAGTGGGCCGGCGAGGTGCTGCGGGCCTGCGGCACCGTGAGGGCGTGATCTGGTGTCCGACGCCCGACCGCTCTCCCGCATGCAGCAGGCGATGCTGGTGCAGGAGGCCCTGACCGGCCATCCGATGTACACGATGCCGGTGTGCTTCGCTCTCCGGGGCCGGGTGGACGCGGGCGCGCTCGAGCAGGCGCTGCATCACGTCATGGGCAGGCATCCGGTCCTGTCGTCCACCTACGACAGTGATGTCGCCCTGCCGTATCCGGGCCGGCTCCCCGACCTGGAGCGGGTGACCAGCGCTACGCCAGCGAGCGCCGCTGAGCTCGGCCGGCTGTGGGACACCCTGTTCGACCTCGCCGCCGAGCCGCCGGTGCGGGCCGTCCTGGTGTCGAACGAGGCGAATCCGGCGGACGAGCACGCGCTCGGGCTGGCCGTGCACCACGTCGCCGGCGACAGCTGGTCGCTGGCCCTGATCCTGCGCGAATTGGGCGCGGCCTATGCCGCGATGGCCGGCGGTACCCGGCCGGACCTTCCCGCCGCTCCGGACTTCTTCGACCATGCGGCGCAGGAGCAGGAGCAGCACTGGGACGGCGCCTGGTGGCGTGATCGGCTGCGGGGCGTCACCTGCGGGCCTGCCGCCCGGGCCGAGCCGCCTGACCGCGAGCGCGGCCTGTTCCGCGCGGTTGACCTGGAGCTCGATGCCGACGACACTCGCGAGATCAAGAGCCTGGCCGCGGCGGGACGGGTCTCGCCGGCGGCAGTGCTGTTCACGGCGGTGAGCACCGCGGTGGCCAGGGATCAAGGCGAGTCGGTCGTCGGCCTGACAGCCGTCATCCGCGACACCGAGCCGCTGCAGGCCACGGTGGCGCCCTGGTCAACACGCTGCCGGTGCGGACTACCTGGAATCCCGGGTCCGGCCTGGTCGCGATTCACGCCGAGTCCATCGACGACGCCCTGGCGCGCAAGCAGGTGCCCTACCCGGAGATTCTGCGCGCGGCCGGCATTGCGCGCGGTCCGGGCGCCGATCCGCTGCTCGCGCACGTCGTCAACTTCGACACAGTGATCCCCGACCTGCCGTTGCCAGGGGTTCACGCGACCCATCGCCCGGTCGCGCCGCGCTGGGCCAACTTGCCCGCGCTGTGGGAATTCACCTGGGGCACGATCGGCAACATCCGGGGCGTGCTGCGGGCCGGGTCCGAGTCCTACACGAAGAAGGACGCTTCCGAACTGGCCGGCCGGTTCCGGCACGCGCTGCGCCAGGTCCTGCTTGAGCCACGGGAACCACGTTGACCGGCGAAGGGAATCGCATGCACTCCTCGCTCCACGGCACCGACGCCTTCCGCACGCCGCAGGAGGAGATCCTGCGCGGGCTGTTCGCGGAAACGCTGGGCGTGCCGTCGGTCGGCCTTGACGACAACTTCTTTGAGCTCGGCGGCGACTCGCTGCTGGCCATGGCGCTGGCCAAGCGAATCCGGGCCGTGCTTGACCCGGCGGCGCACGTCAGGAAGCTCTTCGAGTCGCCTACGGTGGCCGGGCTGGCGCGGGCGCTGGCGGCCGGGAAGGACGGCACCCCGGCGGGGCCGCAGTCTGAGCTTGCCAAGGTGGCGGTGCCGGAGCGCGCCCCGCTGTCGGCCGCGCAGCAGCGGCTGTGGTTCCTGGCGCAGCTGGAAGGGACGAACCCCCGGTACAACATGCCGGTCGCGGTCCGCCTGCGCGGGCGGGTGGACGCGGCGGCCCTGAGCGCCGCCGTGCACGACGTCGTGGCCCGCCATGAACCGTTACGCACGATCTTCCCGCCCGACGACGGCGTGCCATTTCAGCGCGTAGTCGACATGGCCGAGGTGGGACAGCTCCTGCACCAGCGCTCCGTGGCAGCCGGCGAGCTGGCCAGCGTGCTAGCCGAGGTGACTGGCGAGGCCTTCGACCTCACAGCCGACCTGCCGCTGCGGGTGTGGCACATCACCGTGCTGCCTGAAAACGGCCCGGCCGGCGCGCGCGAGCATGTGCTATTGCTGCTGATGCACCACATCGCCATCGACGGCTGGTCGCTGCGCCCGCTGTTCAAGGGCCTGTCCCAGGCTTACGCCGCGCGGCTCGCCGGCAGGGCACCCGAGTTCCCGCCCCTGCCCGTGACCTACCGCCAGTACAGCGAGTGGTACCGGACGCTGCTCGAGAGCGAGTCGGGACCTGGCGGCGCGCTGACCGCGCAGCTCGAGTTCTGGCGGCGTGCCCTGGCCGGCATCCCGCAGCAGCTGGCGCTGCCGCTTGACCGTCCCAGGTCAGCGATCCCCTCGCATCATGGGGCCGGAGTCCGCTTCACGATCGACGCCGCGCTGCATGATCGCCTGGCTGGCCTGGCCAGGCAGTGCGGGGCGACGGTCTTCATGGTAATGCAGGCCGCGCTGGCCGCCCTGCTCACGCGCAGCGGCGCCGGGGACGATATCGGCGTCTGCGCGGCGGTGGCCAGCCGCTCCCACGATGACCTCGACGAGCTGGTCGGCCTGGTCGCCAACACGGTGGTGCTCCGCGCCGACACCTCAGGCAACCCCAGCTTCGCCGGCCTGGTGGAGCGGGTGAGGGCTGCCGACATGGCCGCCTTCGCCCACCAGGAAGTCCCGTTCGACCGGGTCGTGGAGGCGGTGAACCCGAACGCCTTCAGGGGCTGGAGCCCGCTCGTCTCGGTGTCCTTCGGCTTCGGCCCGACCGCGATCGGCGCCGATGAGCTTGACGGCCTGCCCGGCGCCGAGTACTACCACGTCGAAACGGTCGTGGCCAAGTTCGAGTTCGGGGTGGCCCTGCGCGAGCTGCCGGCGCCGGACGGCACGCCGCACGGCGTGGCCGGCTATTTCGAGTACTCGACCGCGTTGTTCGACCGGGCGACGATCGAGTTGCTCGCCGCGAACTACGTCCGGGTACTCGGCCAGGTCGCGGCTGAGCCGGCGCTCCCGCTTGACCGGCTCGACCTGGCTGAGCCAGCCAGGTCCGCCGGTACCAGGCCGGCGGCGAGGCAGTGACCGCTACCATCAATGACCTGTTCGCCGGCCAGGTCAGCCGCCAGCCCGATGCCCTGGCGCTAGTGTGCGGGCCGCAGCAGGTGACGTACGCCGAACTCGGCCGGCGCGCCACCGCGCTCGCCCGCCGGCTCCTCGCACTCGGAGTAGGGCCGGAGACGCCGGTCGCCGTGCTCGTCGGTCGTTCGGTCGAGCTGGTGGTATCGCTGCTCGCTGTCCTGAAGGCGGGCGGTGCCTTCGTGCCGCTGGAGCGGCGCAACCCGGCGGCACGGCACGCCGTCGTGATGGAGGAGTCGGGGGCCAGGGTACTGCTGGCGGACCCCGCCTCGCTGAGCGTGCGGTTCGAGCACCGCGCCGCCATCCTCGTCGTCGAGCCAGGAGCGCCCGCCACGCCCGCAGCGCCCGCCGCCCCCGATGGCCCGCTGCCACGATCATGCCGCCACCCCGACCAGCTCGCGTACATCATGTTCACCTCAGGGTCGACCGGCACCCCTAAGGGCGTGGGCGTCACCCACGGCGACGTCGTCGCGCTGGCACGCGACAGCTCCTACTCCGGCGACGCGCACCGCCGCGTGCTCGTGCACTCCTCGCACGCGTTCGACGCGTCGACCTATGAGATGTGGGTTCCGCTGCTCAATGGGGGCTGCTGCGTGATCGCCCCGGCCGGCGACCTCGACGCGGCGACGATGGCGGCGACCATCGCCGAGCACCGGCCAAGCGCCGCCGCGATGACGACCTCGCTTTTCAACTTGATGGTGGAGGAAGCCGGTACCGCGCTCGGAGTCCTGCGGGAGGTGTGGACCGGCGGTGAGGCCGTATCGGCCAGGGCGATCCGCAAGCTGCGCGCGAGCCAGCCAGGCACCCAGGTGGTCAACGGATACGGGCCGACCGAAGCGACCACCTTCTCGACCAGGTTCTTCGTGCCAGCCGACGGCGAGCTGCCTGACAACGTGCCGATCGGCCGCCCCCTCGACGGCGTGCGCGCCTATGTGCTCGACGACCAGCTCAGGCCCGTCGGGCCGGGGGAGCTGGGCGAGCTCTACGTGGCAGGCGCTGGCCTGGCGCGAGGGTATGTCGGCCGCCCGGGGCTGACCGCTCAGCGGTTCCTCGCCGATCCGTTCGGCGAGCCGGGCGCTCGGATGTACCGTACCGGCGACCTGGTGCGCCGCGGCGACGGCGGCGACCTGGAGTTCGCCGGCCGTACCGACGATCAGGTCAAGATTCGCGGGTTCAGGATCGAGCCGGGTGAGGTGCAGGCCGCGGTCCAGGCCGATCCGGCGGTTCGCCTGGCTGCGGTGGTGGCCGGGGAAGACCCCGCCGGCGGCCTGAGCCTGATCGCGTATGTAGTCCCCGCGGACGCCGCCGCCGGCGTCGTAGTCGCGGACCTGCGCGAACGCCTCGCCGCCCGGCTGCCCGGCTATATGGTCCCGGCCGCCTTCGTGCCACTTGACGCGCTGCCGCTGACCGCCAACGGCAAGCTGGACAGGGCTGCGCTGCCGGCGCCCGAGCGCCGGCCGGCTCACTGGCCGCTATCAGGCCGCGACAGGGCGCTGTACCGCGCGGCGTGGCGGAGGACATCATCTGCGCGCTGTTCGCCGACGCGCTGGGCGCCGAGCAGGTGGGCCCGCAGGACAGCTTCTTCGACCTCGGCGGCCACTCGATGATCGCCATGCGGCTCGTGACCCGGATCCGGTCCGTGCTCGGCGTGCACCTCGCCCTGGCTCAGCTATTCGCCGAGCCCACGCCGGCCGGTGTCGCACGGGCGCTGGCCAGGACGCTGGCCCAGGCCGCGACTGCGGACACCGAGCCCGTGCCGCTGGCCGGGGGCGGGCCGCGCCCCGACCCGGTACCGCTGTCCTTCGCGCAGCAGCGGCTGTGGTTCATCGCCCAGCTGGAAGGGCCGAGCGCGACCTACAACATGCCGCTCGTGGTACGGCTGCGCGGAGCGCTCGACGCTGCCACGCTGCGCTCAGCCCTGCACGATCTCGTCGCTCGCCACGAGACGCTGCGCACCGTCTTTCCCGCCGTGAACGGCACGCCATGCCAGCGCATCATCACATCCCAGGAGGTGAGCATTGACCTCCCGGCGGCGGCGGTGAGCCGGAGCATGGTGGACGCCGAACTGCGCCGTCACGCCCGGCACGTGTTTGACATCACGGTGGAGGTGCCGCTGCGCTGCTGGCTGCTGGCTGTGACCGACAATCCTGACCCCGTGCCCGACCACGTGCTGCTGATCCTGATGCACCACATCGCCGGCGACGGGGTGTCATTGCGCCCGCTGCTCAATGACCTGGATCACGCCTACCGGGCGCGCGGCGCCGGCGTGCGGCCGGACGCCGAGCCGCTGGCTGTCCAGTACGCGGACTACACCCTGTGGCAGCGAGCGGTACTGGGCGAGCATCACGACGAGTCGAGCGCGCTGGCCAGTCAGCTCGGCTACTGGGCCGCGGCGCTCGCCGGGATGCCCGAGCAACTCGACCTGCCCTACGACCGGCCGCGTCCGGTGGCGGCTAGCTACCTGGGCGACACGGTCGAGGTTGTCACCGGGCCGTTACTTCACCAGGGGCTGCTTGACCTGGCCAGGCGGCACAACTGCACGCTCTTCATCGTGCTGCAGGCCGCGGTGGCCGCGGTACTGAGCCGATGCGGTGCCGGCCACGACATCCCGCTCGGCACCGTGGTCAGCGGGCGTGCCGACGCGGCCCTTGACGACCTGGTCGGGTTCTTCGTCAACACGCTGGTGCTCCGCGTCGACACCTCGGGCGATCCGACGTTCGCCGAGTTGCTGGCCAGGACCAGGGACCTCGACCTGGGCGCCTTCGCGCACCAGGACGTGCCGTTTGACCTGGTGGTCGAGCGGTGCAACCCGCAGCGGTCGCTCGGCAGGCATCCGCTGTTCCAGGTTCTCGTGGCGCTGGACTACGGTTTCATGAGCTCAAGCGAGCGTCTCTTCGGCGCCCAGGCCACGTTGCGCTCGCTGCCTACCGAGACGGCGAAGTTCGACTTGTCGGTGGACTTCGACCAGCGCCGCGACTCTGATGGCGCGTTGTCCGGGCTGGGGATCGTTCTCGAGTACGCGACCGACCTGTTCGACCGGGACACGGTGATCGCGCTGCGCGACCGGATCGTCAGGCTGCTCGAGGCAGTGCTCGCCGGCCCGGGTCAGCGGATCAGCGGAATCGAACTGCTGTCGCCCGCTGAACGGCAGCGCCTGCTCGTCGGCTGGAATGGCCCGGACAGGGCCGAGCCAGGCCACGACACCGCCGTCCAGGTGCGCGCCGCGGCGGCCAGGCGAGCGGACGCGGTCGCGGTATCCGCCGCGGACAGCTCGCTGACCTACGCCGAGCTGGCCAGGCTGGCCGGCGTCGTTCGCGGCGAGCTTGCCGCCGCCGGGGCAAGGACCGACACCGTGACGGCCGTGCTGTCCGAGCGCAGCCCGTGGTTCGTGGCTGCCGCGCTCGGCGTGCTCGACAGCGGCGGCGGCTACCTGCCGCTCGACCCCGGGGTACCGGTAGCCCGCGCCGCTCAGATGCTGCGTGACGCCGGCGTAGCCGTCCTGATCGCAGCCGCCGGCCTCAGCGAACGCGCCGGGGCGATCGCGGCCGCCTGCGCCGATCATCGCGTCACGGTGCTGACACCCGATTCAAGCGCACCGGTGCCCGCCGGCAACCCGCCGGAAAACGTCCCGCGCGACGCCCTCGCCTACTGCGTGTTCACCTCAGGGTCCACGGGCGCGCCCAAGGGAGTGCTCGTCACCCGTCGCGGGCTCGCGAATCACCTGTCTGCGGTACTCGACTTGTACGGGCTCGGCGAGCGCGACACGATGGCTTTCAACGCGCCGCTCACGTTCGACGTGGCGATCTGGCAGGCGCTCACGATGCTGACCGTCGGCGGCCGGGTCCACGTGCTGGACGACGACACCGTGCGCGACCCCTTCGCGATGCTGGACAGCGTGGCCAGGCATGGCATCACGGTGCTTCAGGTCGTGCCAGCGGTGCTCGACGCGATCCTGGGCGCCTGCGCCGCCGACCCGGCCGCGCAGGCCAAGGTCGCGGGCCTGCGGTGGATGCTGGTGCACGGCGAGGAGCTGCCGAACGAGCTGGCCAGGCGCTGGTTCGACCGGTTCCCTGGCATACCGCTTGCCAATGTCTACGGTCCGGCCGAGTGCACCGACGACGTCTCCATCGCGTTCCTGCGCCGTGACGCCGTGGCCGGGATGGCGAGGCCGCCGATCGGCCCGCCGCTGCCCAACACCCAGTGCTATGTGCTCGATGACCAGCTGCGGATGGTGCCGCCAGGCGTCATCGGGGAGCTGTACGTGGCGGGCGCCGGCGTTGCCCGCGGCTACGCCAGGCGGCCGGCGCTGACCGCCGAGCGCTTCATGGCCAGCCCGTTCGGCCCGGCCGGCGCCCGGATGTACCGAACCGGCGACCTCGTGCGGTGGAACCGCGATGGCGAGCTTGAGTTCGTCGCCCGCGTGGACCAGCAGCTGAAGATCCGCGGCTACAGGACCGAGCCAGGGGAGATCCAGGCCGCGATCGAGGCAGACCCCTCGGTCGGCCAGGCCGCGGTCACGGCGACCGGCGGCGATCTCGTCGCTTACGTGACGCCCGCCCGGCCAGGCGGGGAGGTCCAGGCCGGGCAGCTCCGCCGCGGGCTGGCTGACCTGGTGCCCGAGTACATGATCCCGACATCCTTCGTCGTGCTCGAGGCCCTGCCGCGCACTGTCCACGGGAAACTGGACCGGGCCGCGCTGCCCGCGCATGTTCCGGCGAAGGCACGCTCCGTTGCCACGCCGAAGACCCCTCGCGAGGAAAAATTGTGCGGCCTTTTCGCGAGGCTTCTGGGCCGGTCTCCGGTCGGAGCGGATGACGACTTCTTCGAGCTCGGCGGGCACTCGATGAGCGCGATGCGGCTGATCGCCGAGATCCGCTCCGAGCTCGGCCTGGCCGTGTCGATCCGCACGCTGTTCCGTGCCCCCACCCCGGCCGGGATACTGTCGGCCGAGCTGGACGGGGACGAAAGGCAGGACTTCGACATCATCCTGCCGCTTCGCGGTCCTTCCGACAGCGGTGCCCGCGACAGCACGCCGCTGTTCTGCGTGCACCCGGCCTCCGGCCTGGCCTGGGGCTACCGGGAGCTGGCCGGGCAGCTGGCAGCCGATACGACCGTGTACGGGGTGCAGGCGCCCGGGCTGTCAGAAGGTTCGCCGCCGCTGGCGTCCTTCGATGACATGCTCGACCAGCTGGTCGCCGGAATCCGGCAGGTGCGGCCTTCCGGGCCCTTACCGGCTGCTCGGCTGGTCGCTGGGCGGCAACATCGCCCACGCCCTGGCGACGCGGTTCCAGGACGAAGGCGAGCAGGTTGAGCTGCTCGCCCTGATCGACGCGTATCCCGGCGAGACCTGGAGCTACCCTGCCTTCGCGACCCAGGCCCAGTGGGACGAGTTCTCGCTGCTAGCCACGCTCGGCGAGGAACCTCCGGCCGAGGTCGGCTCCGCCGGCCAGCTCCTGCAGGCCCTCGCTGACCTCCGGCGTACGGCCGGTCGCCGCCTGGCACTGGATGACCGGGTGCTCCAGCGGCTCGTGGAGGTCGGGGTCAACGCCAGCCGGCTGGCAGCCGGGTGGACGCCGGCGCGGTATCGCGGCACGGTGTTGTTCTTCACCGCGACCCAGAGCGCGGCCCGGGCTGGCCTGGACCGCAGGACTGGAGGCGATACGCCGACGATCTGGCTGAGACGCCATTGCCGTGCCGCCACGAGGAAGTGCTGAGTGACGAGCCGCGGACGATAATCGCCGAGGCAGTCTCCGCCGCGCTCGGGTTGGCCAGCCAGCGCAGGGGAGCGCTGGCACGGTGAGTCAGATCCGAGCGGCGCTGCTATACCCCGGCGACCCGGGCTATGACGAGACGCGGGCGGTGTGGAACGCGGCGCACGACCGCCGCCCGGCGTGGATCGCACGCTGCCGGACAGCGGCGCAGGTACGCGATGCCCTGCGGCTCGCCGTGTCTGACGGAATCCAGGTGACGGTGCGCGGTGGCGGCCACAATGTCGCCGGGGCGGCCGTCGCGGACGGGGCGGCCATGATCGACCTGTCACCGATGCGCGGGGTACTGGTCGACGCGAAAGCCAAGGTGGCGCACGCTGATGGCGGATGCCTGCTGCGCGACGTCGACGCCGCCACCGCCCGGTACGGCCTGGCCTGCCCGGCCGGGGTGGTATCGCACACCGGCCTTGGCGGCCTGGCGCTCGGCGGCGGCTACGGATGGCTCGCCCGCACCTGGGGCCTGACCTGCGACCACATTCTCGCCGCGCAGGTCGTCCTCGCGGACGGCTCGATCGTCGAGGCCGGCGACAGTGAGCATCAGGACCTGCTGTGGGCGCTGCGCGGCGGCGGCGGAACCTTCGGCGTCGTCACCCGGTTCTCCCTGCGGCTGAGACCAGTAAGGCCGCTCTATCATCACGTGGCGCAGTATCCGCTGGAGGAGGCGGCGCAGGCCCTGGCCGCGTACCGTGCCTTCGCCGGGCACCAGCCGCGCACGCTGCACACCGTCGGAACGCTCAAGCGAGTACCGGGGGACGACCCCCCAGAACCCCCCGGTGCCGCCCTGCCCGGCCGCGTCGTGCTCCGGCTGAGCTCAGCGTTTTTCGGCGATCCGCAGGACGGACCCCGGCAGGTCGCGCGGCTGATGCGGCTTGCGCCGTCCCGCACGGTGACCGGCCGGGTGATCTCTTACGCCGAGCTTCAGGGACTCGGGGATCACAGCGAGCCGATGGGGCACCGCTACTACACCAGGTCCGGCTACCTGACCGACCTGCCTGCCGAGGCGGCGGCGTCGATGCTGGGCAGTGCGAAGGAGATGCCATCGGAGCTGTCGAGCATTGACTTCGAGTACCTGCGCGGAGCGATCGCTGACCAGCCAGCCCGCGACGGCGCCTTTCCCAGCCGGGACGCGCCTTACATCGTGACGGCCTCGGCGCAGTGGACCGATCCGGCCGGCGACGAGGAGAACGCGGCCTGGCCCGCCGCGGCATCGAGGCTCTCAGCGCGTTCGGAAGGCCAGGCGCGTACGTGAATTACGTGCAAGGCGCGGACTGGACGTCAGAGGAAATCTTCGGAACACGGCGACTGCGGCGGCTCGCCGCCGTTAAACGGGCTTACGACCCGGGCCACGTCCTGCGCGACGGCCAGCTCATGGCGGCCGCGCGGCCAATGACCAGCGCACTGAAAGGGACACAGGCATGACGCAGACGACAGTGATCCACAACTCCGTGCAGCCGCCGGCCGTGTTCGGCAGCAACGAGCCGGACGCGTTCGTCAAGGCGCTGCGATCCCCCTGGTCCGCGCTGGTCGCCGACCTGTACGACGTCGTACTGCAGGCAACTGACGATTATGCCCGCGCGCGCGGGCTCAGGAGCTTCCCGCTGCCGCCGACCACCCGGTCCGTGACCTGTCCGACCGCCGCGGGCAGCGACTCAGAGCCGGTACCCGTGACTGTCCTGGGCGTGCGCACGTACCTGCCTGACTCGTCGCAGTTCGCGCTGGAGTACGGCTGCCGGCTAGCTCCGGGCGGATGCTTCGTCATCGCTCCGTCGTTCCGCGGCGAAGGCGCCGACCAGACGCACCTGAATCAGTACACGCACAGCGAGGCCGAGATCCCCGGCGGCCTCGATGACCTGATCGACTACGTGGACGGCTATGTCAGCACCCTGGCAGGCGTCATCCTCGAGAAGCTTAGCGGCCGCCTTTCGGCCACCCGGGGCGATATTTCTCATGTGGAGCGGATGGCCTGCCGCACCTCGTTCGAGCAGGTCACCTTTGACGAGGCGGTGCGCGTGGTGGCCGATGTCGACGGCTGCGTCCGCGATGAGGGCACCGGCCGGACGCTGACCCGCAAGGCAGAGCGGCTGCTGACCGAGCGGGTGAGCGAGTTCGTCTGGGTACGCCACTTCGACTCGCTGGCCGTGCCGTTCTACCAGGCGTTCGAGGACGGGCAGGGAAAGACCGCGCGGAACGCCGACCTGCATTTCGGCCCGGGTGAGATCGTCGGGTCAGGTGAGCGGCACGCCGACGCGCAGGCCCTGCGCCGGTGCATGGCGACGCATGGAGTCAGCGAGCAAGAATACGCCTGGTATGTGCGCCTGCGTGAGGTATTTCCGATGCGGACCTCGGGCTTTGGCATGGGGGTGGAACGGTTCCTCATGTGGGTGCTGCGGCACGACGACATACGGGATATTCCGATAATATCGCGGCTGAACGAGCCGCCGGAATTTCCGGCAGCCGTGACCCGGCCGTAAATTACCAGCATGAGGAATCTGAGAACGCGGTGGGGGTATTGGCCAAGCGCGATTTCCGCCTGCTGTGGATTGGCGAGACCGCGAGCGGCCTGGGCAACAGCATTACCGTGGTCGCCCTGCCACTGATCGCGGTCGTGGTGCTGCACGCCACTGCCACCGCCGTCGGTCTCCTCGCGGCCGCGGTGTGGCTGCCCTGGCTGTTAGTAGGCCTGCCAGCGGGCGCGTGGGTGGACCGGATACATAACCGGCCGCTGATGATCGCGTGTGACCTGGTGTCAGCGGCGGCGTTCGCGAGCGTCCCGGTCGCGGCCTGGCTGCACGCGCTCACCTTTCCTTACCTGCTCGCCATCGCGCTGGTCTCCGGCGCCTGCGCGACGTGCTTCAATCCCGCCTATCACGCCTACATAAGGACCGTGCTCGACGGCCGTGATCTCCTGGAGGGCAATGCCAAGCTGCAGGGCAGCGAGGCCGCGACCCAGGTCGCCGGGCCGGGTGCGGCCGGGTTGCTTGCCCAGGCGTTCGGCGCGGCGACCGGCCTCCTGGCCGATGCTGTGACCTTCGGAATATCAGCGCTCTGCCTGGCCCGCATTAAGGCGGCCGAGCCGGCGAGCATCCCTCGCGCGGATCGCGATCCGCTCGGACGGCAGATCGCCGAGGGACTTAGGTTCGTGCGCCAGGACCGATATCTACGGCCCATGGTCACCTGGGGTGCCATCGTCAACATGGCGCTCATGGGATTCCAGGCGGTGCAGATCGTCTTCCTGGTGCGCACCATCGGGCTCGACTCGGCCGGGGTCGGGCTGCTGCTGACCAGCGGCAGTCTCGGCGGCATCGTGGGAGCGCTGGTCGCCACCAAGGTCGGCCTGCGGTACGGCACCGCGCGCTGCCTGCTGGTCCTGCAGGCGGTGACCGCCCCGTTCGCGCTGCTCATGCCGCTGGCGACGCGGGGACCCGGGCTGCTGCTCTTCGGATTTGGCGCCTTCTTCGTGGGGGTCGGCATCTCGGTAGCCAACATCGTGGTCGGCAGTTTCCGGCAGGCCTACTGCCCGCCTCGCATGCTCGGCCGGGTCGTGGCGACGGCCATGGTGATCAACCACAGCACCATTCCGCTCGGCTCCCTGCTCGGCGGGGTGCTCGGCGACCTGGTCGGCTACCGGACGGCCCTGTGGATCATGACCGGCGTCATCGCGCCCTGCTGGCTGATCCTCGCGCTGAGCCCGATGCGCCGCGAGCGCGACCTGCCGCAGACCTATGGCTCCGCCGATGAGCCCCAGCCCGCTCCCGCCAGCGGGTAGGGGGCGCCAGTGCAGAGGCCAGTGCCGCCTGACGAGTCACCCGCCGTCCGGTATTACGACGATCTGGGCTGCTGGATGGCCTGGGGCGATACCGCGCGGGAGGCGCTCGAGGACCGGCGGCTGTCGTCGCGGACTTTTGAGGTCGCCAACCTCAGCTACCTGCCTGACGACATGCACGAAGAGTGCGCGTACCTGATCGAGACCCTGCGCCGGTGGTTCGTGCTGCTTGACGGGCAGGAGCACCTGACCGCCAGGCGCGCCGTCCAGCCGCTTTTCTCGCCGCGCCGCACCCGCCAGCTTCAGGACACCGTTGCCGCGATCGTCGGAGCGGCGCTCGATGAATTCGACGCGGCCGGAACTGGTGATGCCGCCGCGGACCTGGCCAGCAAGATCTCGGTGCGAGCCGTCGCGCAGGTGCTCGGGCTGC
>CAVVQP010000007.1:0-277933 GCA_963750405.1 uncultured Actinomycetota bacterium | reverse complement strand
GCCGCACCGGGATCTGCTGTCCCTTGATCGCGTTCTCCGCGTGTGCGTTCCACTTCTCCGTGGTCGAGACCACAATCCGTTCGACGAAGCCCTCCTTGCCGGACTCGGACAAGAAGGTGTCGATGTCATCCTTCGAGATCGTCGACGTCGGAGCGTACATCTTGCACTGAATCGCGATATAGCCTTCGCCGAGCCGATTCTGCGCGACCAGATCGATGCCGGTGTCGTGCTTGCCGCCATTGCCGGGCCACTCACCCCACAACCAGACGTCCTTGAACTGCTCGGCGTAGACCGGGTCAGTGAGCGGGACGCTTTCATCAAGCGCTCGAACTTGCTGCCCTTGTCGACCTCGGAGATTGCCGAGGCCCGCAACTCGTCGAGTAGCTCGTAGATCGTCGTCACTCCCGTATCCTGCCGCAAAGTGGTCGTCGGGTGCGAGATATTCTGGCGCTCAAATGGATATGAATCGACCAAGGATGGCTAGCGACCAAGGGAAGGCTAGGGTCTGCGAACAGGGGGGTGCGGCGTACTTTGCGACCGCATTATCGACAGGCCAGACTACCTCTGACACGGCATCCCGCCTTGGACCGCCACGATTGGCAGCCCACAAGCTGCCCCGAGATGGCGGTTGCGCGCCGTCGGCTGGAAGTCGCCCGGATAACAGCAGCCCTTAAGCTCTCGGGCGGTTCCTGCCAGCCGAGCACAGTGTCGCGGCGGCCTGGCCGGGGTCAACCGAGCTCATGGCGTATCGGCCCTCCCAGGCAAAGATCTTTCCCGCTTCGCCGGACCCATTAGCTTGCCATTCCGGGTGCCGCTGCCCTGGGGCGGGAAACATCTTGCCCTGCCCGGCCTGCGCCCGGTTGACTCCCGGCTGACGGCCGCGGCTGGTCTCGCCTTACCGGAGGGCAGGAACCGCCCGCCCTCCGTGACCAAGGAGGGACCATGACGACTGATCCTGCCCGGCCAGGACCGTTCACGGCCCGTCATGCCACATTGGAGGACCTGGAGGTGCTGCTGACCGAACAGCAGGCCCGCAAGGTCGATATCGTCGCCGCGCCGCAGGCGCTGCGGCGCGGGACGGGATGCTGGCCATCGCGGGCAGCGAGCCGGTGCTGACCCCGGACGGGGTCGACCTGGCGGACGGGACGTACCGGCCGACGGCGGTGCTCGATGAGGGGATCGCCGACAAGCTCGGCATCCACCTGGCCTACCTGCGCAAGCTCCGCGCCCAGGCGATCGACCTGTACGACGCAAACGTCAACGGCTGGCTGGACCGCGCCGACCCGGCCCGCAAGTTCCTGGTCCGCTGCTTCCGGGGCCAGGACGGGTCCGGGGTGGCGCGGGCGCTGCTGTCGGACGGGTATCAAGCGGATCGATCACCTGGACGTGCTGACCGCGATCATGGACGGCGTCCGCCCAGGCCGGCGTGGACGTGCGGGTTCAAGGGCTGTGACCTGACCGAGCGGCGGATGTACGTCCGCCTGTACTCCGAGCAGGTCTCCGCGATGGCGCTGGCGCTGCTGGCGGCTACCGGTCCCCGTTCACCGGGGCCGAGGGCGCGGCGAACCCGGTGGTGTGGGGCGGCCTGGTGATCACCAACTCCGAGACCGGCGGCGGCGCCGCCGCGATCACCCCACGCCTGGTGGTGCGGGTGTGCCGGAACGGGATGACGATCACCGCAGACGCGCACCGGGCCGTGCACCTGGGCGGCAAGCTCGACGAGGGCATGATCGACTGGTCCACCGACACCCACCGCAAGAACCTGGACCTGGTCACCGCCAAGGCCCGCGACGCCGTCACCCGCTTCCTGGACCCCCGCTACGTCCGCAAAGTCATCACCAGCACGGAAGCCGACGCGGCCGCTCCGGTGGACCGGCCACAGGAAGCGATCGAGCTCGTGTCCCAGCAACTCCGGTTCACCGACGAGCAGCGCAGCAAGGTGCTCGCCCACTTCATAAAAGGAGGCAGCCTGACCGCAGGCGGGGTGATGCACGCGGTCACCAGCGCCGCCCAGACCCTGCCCGACGCCGACGCCGCCCACAACCTGGAATCCCAGTCCCTGCGCGCACTCCGCCTCGCCGCCAGTTCCCGGTAGTCACCCGCCCGTCTCTCGAGATCAGTTCAGGCCCCTGGCCTCACCCGAGGCCAGGGGCCTTTTGCGCTGCCCGGAAGGCGGCGCATAAGAAAGGAGTCCTGACCATGCACCCGCGACTCGTGCGCACCGACGCCACCACCCTGGCTGTCACCCTGACCGCCGGACCGGGCTCGGCCCGGGAGATCAGCGATCTCCTGGGCTGCGGCACCCTGGCCGTCGTCCGCCTCGCCCAGCCGGGCCCGGGCAGTCCGGTGCGGACATGTGGCTGGCTGACGGCGTCCCCGCGGCAGGCTGGCCCTGAACCCGGCGGCCGAGGCAATCGCCGCGTTCCTGTCCGGCAGCCAGGTTCGCGGGGACTTCTTCGGCGAGGCGCTGTCACCGGCGGCCCCGGCCATCACGGCCAGGTCAGGCCGCTGAGCAAAGACTACGACGACATCATCACGACCATCACCGGGCAACTCCGCTCGCACCCGCCCGGCCACCAGCCTGGCGGCACGACCAGCCCGGAGGTGAGGTAAATGGCCGCCGCGACCGCGTACTTCGCAGCAGTCACCGGAACCAAGGGTGAAATAATCCGCGTCGGCGCCGTCACCCGGCCAGGGCCGGCCCTGTTCGAGCTGACCGGCCTGGCCGAGACAGCTGTCCGCCCGGCTCGCGACCGGATCCGGGCCGCGGTGATCAACAGCGGCCTGCCGTGGCCGGGCGAGCGGATTACCGTGACCCTCGACCCGCCGCTCCCGCCCCGAAGGGGCGGTGCCTTCGACCTGGCCATCGCCGTGGCCATACTCACTGCCGCCGGATCACTGCCGGCCGCGCGGCTGCGTGGAGCGGCATTCACCGGCGAGCTGGGCCTGGATGGCGCGCTGCGCCCGGTGCCCGGCGTGCTGCCCGCGGTCACCGCCGCCGCGGCTGCGGGCCTGACCACCGTGATGGTGCCGCCCGCCAACCAGGCCGAGGCCCTGCTCGTACCGGCATGCGGGTCCTGACCGCGCCCGACCTGGGCGACGCGGTACAGCTGCTGGCAAGCGACTACGACCTGGCCGAGCCGCTGCCCGCTCCCGGGCCAGCTGCGCTCGCCGGCAGCGGCCCGCCGATGCCAGTTCCGGTCCCTGCCCTGCCCGGCGGCCTGCCCTGGGGAGTGCGCGCAGCCGAGATCTGCGCGGCGGGCGGGCACAGCCTGCTCCTGCTCGGGCCGCCCGGCCCGGCCGCCGCCGGGGTCGCGGCCCTGGTCGCTCAGATGATGCCAGCCCTGCCGCCTGACCAGGCAGCCGAGGTGACCGCGATCCATTCCGCCGCCGGCGCCCTGGACCTAGCGCGGCCGCTGGTGAGCAGGCCGCCTTTGCGCGGCCGGTCCCGCGACCACGGTCGCGGCGATGATCGGCGGCAGCCCGGTTATCCGGCCGGGTATCGCTTCGCTTGCTCACAGGGGCGTGCTGTACCTGACCGGCGCACCGGAATTCGGCCAGTAGGTCCTGGACGCGCTGCGCCAGCCGCTCGTCCATGGCCAGGTCGTCATCGAGCGGCACAGGGTAGTCGCCCGGTTCCCGGCCCGGTTCACCCTGGTCGCCTCGGCGGCGGCATGCCCCTGCGGCGGACAGGCCGCAGACGCCGGGGTCGATGGCGTCTGCGGGTGCACGCGTCTGACTCGGCGCCGGTACCTGGCCCGGCTGTCCGGGCCGCTGCTGGACCGGGTCGACATCAGGGCCATCCTGCCCGCCGCGGCCGTCCCCGCCCCGGCTGGCGAGGATTCCGCTGCTGCGGGCGATGCCGTGGCGCGGGTGGCCGCCGCCCGGGCACGGGCCGCCCGGCGGCTGGACGGCACGCCGTGGCGGGTCAACACCGACGTTCCGGGAACCGAGCTGCGCCGAATGTTTCCGCCCGGCCCGGGTGGCGTCGGCCCGCTGAACCGAGCAGTGGCGCTGGGCCGGTCAGCTCCCGTACGGCGGGCCTGGTCCTGACAGTGGCTTGGACGCTCGCTGACCTGGACGGCGTCGGACGGGCCGGCCGGATCAGGTCACTGCCGCATTGGAGCTGCGGCTGGGAGGCGCGCTGTGACCGCCCCGTGCAGCAGCCCGCGCCTGCCGACGGCGAGTTCGGGGACCGCAAGATGCCGGGGACGCCCGCCGCCGGTCCCGCCCGCGCCAGTGTCGGGTGACGTGATCGGGTACCTGGCCTGGCCAGTTATGACCGGATCGTGGTCAAGCATCTCCCGGTGGCAAGGACTCCCAGGCGGCGCTGCACCGCACCGTTCTGGCCGCCGTCGAGTCCGGAGTCTCCGGGCGGGTGATGACCATGTTCGCCGACCTCGGCGCTGACGATGAATGGCAGCGGGGTAAAGGCCCGACGCCGCGCGCAGATACTGCACCTCGGACATGGACGGGCGCCGGTCCAGCGGGTGCTCACCCGGATCGCCGCCAAAGAACCGCGCTATGCCCTGGATGTCGGAAGCGGCCTGACCTGCGGCTGCCCCCGGTACCTGACGCAGTCAGGGTTGCCCTGGCTGGCCAGGCGCGGTGCCCGCGAGCCGTGTGAGCGCGGTGTGAGACGGGTGTGAGCGGCGGCTGCCACGCTCGTCGCACATGCGGAAAACCGCATCCGGCGGCCCAGGCATCTCAGCCCGAGGTGTACCCCACCAGCGTTGCGCCGCCGGGCCATTCCGTTGCCCCGTGCGGGCAGACAGGGAGTACGCAAGTGCGAAAAATGACGTGGCGTCCGGCCGGAACCCGGGCAGCGGTCCTGGCGGCTGCCGTTCCGATCCTCATGACGGGCCTTTACGCGGTCACGACGGTGACGGCCCAGGCCTCACCCGCGACCGCTAAGGCGGCGCCCGCGGTGCAAAACGACTGCAACATGCCCGGCAGCGTCTGCATCTGGCAGAGCATCGGCTTCAAAGGAGAGAAGGGGAGCTTCACCGGCAGCAACGGCAACTGGGCCACCGAACTCCCCGGCGGTGCCCTGTGCCAGAAAAAGAGCTGGAACGACTGCGCCTCCTCGGTCTTCAACAACAAGAGCGGCAACGCGGTCAACCTGTGGCAGAACATCAGTGACAAGGGCGGCTTCTTCTGCGTCACCCCGATGACCGGCTACTCCGACTTCACCCAGCACACATTCAGCAACGGCGACCCCCTCAACGACGCGGTGAGCGCCGACTTCGTGGAACCCGGCGCGAGCTGCTGACGGCCTCCTTCCATGACCAGCATCGCCGCAGCGAGGCGCAGGCCAGCCGTGCGCCTGCTGGCGCTAATGCTCGCGGCGGCGGCCGCGGCGGCGGGGTGCGCGTCGTCCCGGCCGCCGCGGCAGGCGGCCGTCCAGCCGCAGCGGCCCGCCGGGCAGGCGCGGGCCAGCCAGATCGCCGCAGCGGCGCGGCTGCTCACCGACGACGCCAGCGCGCTCCGCCAGCAGCGGGAGCTCAACCTCGCGCAACAGCGGTCCATGGCCGGCTGCATGCAGCGCCTGGGCTACCGCTACCTGTCGCCCAGTCCAGCCCGCCCGCCCACCGCCGCGATCGTCACCGCCGACGTCGCGGCTGCCCGGACACGCCACCTACGGGGTGCCGCTGCACCCGGGCGGCCCGGCACCGACCCGGAGGACGCGTACCTGCGACAGCTGCCTGGTCCGCAGCGTGCCCGCTACAGCGCCGCCCTGCTCGGCAGCCAAAGCCAGCTGGCCACGACGCCGATCCCCGGGGGCGGCACCGTCAGCTACGGCACCGGAGGGTGCCTCGGCACCGCCCGCAGGCAGCTGTTCGGCAGCCTCCCGGCGTTCATCCTGGACAGCTACCTGCCGCAGGTCGCAGACCTGCGGTTCGGCTCCTACCTCGCCAGCTACCGCCTCTACACTGCGGCGCTCCGCGGCTGGCGCCAGTGCATGGCCGCAGCCGGGCAGCATTTCACCAGCCCGGCGGCAGCGCTGAAGTCAGTCGAAGCACTGGCCGCCCGCAGCATGACCACCGCCCGATCGCTGGCCGCGGACCAGCGAGCGGTCGCCGGCGCGGACGCGGCCTGCGGCGCACGCACCGGACTACGGCGCCGCCGCCACGACGGGCTCCTCTACTGGCTGCACACCCTGCCCAGCACCACGCTGACGCAACTGCGCTCTGTCTACCTCACCCGGCAGCGGGCAGTGGCCGCTGCCCAGCGCGGCTAGGGCGCCGCCGCGGGCCCCGCCCGCCCGCCCGCGGATGCTGACTTCCCCGGGCTCCTCTCGCCTCTCCCCGCGCGAAATTTGCCGGCGCGGGGAGAGGCGTTTCGCACTGATGTGCAGGCAGCGGTTAGGGTGAAATACACGCTGGCCGGGCTGGATCTGCTGCTGCACCGGTCCGGGTGGAGCGTGCAGGTGCCGGCCCGCCGGGCGGGAGGAGGCGGCGATCGCCGCGTGGCGGGAGGCGACCCTGGCCCGTGATAAGAGGACGGCGGCAGACCTGGGTGCCTGGCTGGTCTTGGAGGACGAGTCCGGCCAGGGCTTAGGGTCGCCTAAGGGCCGCGCATGGGGCGGGCGCGGGCCGCGTCGCGGCGGGGAAGGTAGGACACCTCGTTGGCCTGGATCCGCCGCCAGGGCAACCATGTACTCCTGGCCTCATTCGCGGCAGAACGCCACCGGCAGCAGTACCTTCCTGCCTGACCCGGCTGTTCGATCTGGTAGCGGCAGGTGATGTGGTGGGTGGTCTCCTCCTCCAGCGTCACGCAGATTGTGTCGCCCTTGGACAGGAAGCGGTGCAGCCGGAACGGGAACAGCGGCCGACTGTTATCCAGGTGGCGGGTACAGGACCCCGCCCGACGTTGCGCTCCAGTGCCCGCTCGGATTCAGCCGGATCGGCTCCGGTCTGTGCGGCATTCTGCAGGGTCTCCGGCGGGCGCCGCGACCACCGCCCGCCACTGTCGCGTTTGCAGCCCGAATGTGGTCTCGATCCACGATGCGAGCGGGTCGGCCGCAAGGTCCACGTAATCGGGACGGAGAGCAGGGCGAGCGTCCCTGCGACAGGGAGCGGATCGTGGGTGATCCTTCCGGTGTGGAGGCCAAGATGGTCGTGACGCCGGCGGCAAATTCCCCTGGTCTATGGCAGGCAGCGCCGCTTGGTTTTCCTGCCCGTCCAGGGAATCGTGCCGGATTTGGTATGCAGTAAGGCCAAATTTGGATGCCGCGCAAACACCCGGTTAACATTTGATCAGCGCCGGGCGCGGGGGCCTATCGGTGACAGAGGTGAGGGTTTCTTGGCTGGGGAAACGGAATTCTGCCTGCTCGGGCCGCTGGTGGTGCGCAGTGGCGGGGTGGTGTTGCCGGTTCCGGCAGGGAAGCAGCGGGCGGTCCTGGCTGTCCTGTTACTGAACGCCGGCCGGGTCGTGTCGCTGGATGAGCTGGATGAGGCGCTGTGGGGTGCTGACCCGCCGCTCTCGGCGCGCGGGGCGGTGCATAACTACGTGATGCGGCTGCGGAAGGCCCTGCGGGACATCGGCGGCTCCCGGATCAGCACGCTCCCGCACGGTTACATGATCACCGTTGATGCGGGCGAGCTTGACGTAGCCCAGTTCGAAGATCACCTGGCCGCGGCAAGGACGGCGGCGCGCGGCGGGTCCTGGGACACTGCGGCCACCCGGGCAGGCGCGGCCTTGTCGTTATGGCGGGGGGCGCCGCTGGAGGATGTGGCGTCCGAGTTACTGGCGGTGCGGGAGGTGCCCTGGCTGGCGGAGATGCGCCTGCAGGCCCTGGAGGTCCGCGTCGACGCTGAGCTGCACTGCGGCCGCCAGGGCGAGGTGATCGGCGAACTGAGGCAGCTGGCCGCCGCCCATCCCCTGCGCGAGCACTTGCAGGCCCTGCTGATGATGGCCCTCTACCGAGACGGCCGCCAGGCCGAGGCGCTCGCCGCCTACCAGCAGGCCCGGCATGTACTCATCGACGAGCTCGGCACCGAGCCAGGAGCCGGACTGCAACAAATCCAGCAGCAGATACTTTCTGCCGACCCGGCCTTGGTCGCGCCATCACCGTCGGCGGCGGCGGTGACGTTCTCGCTGCCGGCGGATACGGCGGCGTTCACGGGCCGGGCCGGAGAACTGGACCGGGTCACCGCCGCAGTCACGGGTGCATCCGCGTTGGGCGGCATGGTCGCCATTCATGCGATCGGCGGGATGCCGGGGGTGGGCAAGACGGCGCTGGCGGTGCACGCGGCGCATGAACTGGCCGGGGAGTTCCCCGACCGGCAGCTGTTCATCGACTTGCACGCCCATACCCCGGGGCACCAGCCCGTGCGGCCGGAGGATGCGCTGGCCGAGCTGCTGGCCGCGGCAGGGGTTGATCCGCGGTTCGTGCCGGCTGATCTGGAGGGCAGGGCGGGGTTGTGGCGGGACAAGATGGCTGGGCAGCGGGCGCTGCTCGTGTTCGATAACGCGGCCGACAGCGGCCAGGTCGCCCCGCTGCTGCCCGGCGCTGCGGGGTGCCTGGTGCTGATGACCAGCCGCCGGCACCTCGGCGACCTGCCCGGCGCGGTCACCCCGGTGCCGCTAGATACGTTGCCGCCGCAGGAGGCGGCGAACATGTTCACCTGGCTGGCTCCCCGTGCGGCGGCTGACCCGGAGGGGGTGGCGGAGGTGGCGGGGCTGGCGGCGTTCTTGCCGCTGGCGGTCTCGCTGCTGGCCCGCGTCTTCGCCCGGCACCCGTCCTGGACGCTGGCGGACCTGGCGGGCGAGACCCGGGCCAGGCTGCTCACCCTGACTGCGGAGAACGGCAGCATCGCGGCCGCGTTCGACGTGTCCTACCGGTACCTGGACCCCGTTTCGCAGCGGTTCTTCCGGCTGCTCGGGGTGCACCCCGGTGCCACGACCGACGCCTACGCCGCCGCGGCGTTCGCCGGCGTCAGCGTGGATGAGGCGGCCGGGCACCTGGAGGCCCTGTACGGCGAGGGGTTGCTGACTGAGACCGGGTACCGGCGGTACGGCATGCACGACCTGATCCGCCGCTATGCCCGCGGCCTCGCAGCCGCTGAGAACAGCGGTGACAGCGAGCAGGCATTGGGCCGGTTGCTGGACTACTACCAGCACACCGCCGCCCAGGCCGCCAAGCGGCTCGTCCGCCAGACCCGTCCCGGCCCCATGCCATCCGCTCCCCCAGAGATCGAGGTTCCTGGCCTGCGAGACGTCGGGCAGGCGCTGGCCTGGGCCCGCGCCGAGCGTGCCAGCCTTGTCGCCTGCCTCAACCTGGCCACCAGCACCAGGCAGCACGCCCGCATCGTCGCCCACACCGCCGGCCTGGCCTCTGTGCTGAGATATGACGGCCCCTGGGCCGAGGCCATCACCCTCCACGCCGCCGCCGTCGACGCCGCGCGGTATCTCGGTGACCGGCTCGGCGAGGCCAGCGCCCTCACCGACCTCGGGGACGCGCGGCGGCGGACCGGCGACTTCCCGGGCGCGGCCGGGAACTTTGAGGAAGCCCTGGCCACCTTCCGCGACCTCGGTGACCGGCTCGGCGAGGCCAACGCCCTGTTCTACCTCGGGTTCGTGTGGACGCTGACTGGTGACTTCCCTGGCGCGGCCGGGGTCCTTGATGAGGCCCTGGGCATCTACCGGGACCTCGGTGACCAGCTCGGCGAGGCCGGAGCCATGGCGGGGCAGCTGAGCCTTGATTCCCCGGGCGCGGCCGGAATTGCGGAGGAGGTCCTGGGCATTTACCGCGACCTCGGCGATCGGATCGGTGAGGTGGAGACCCGCACCGTCCTCGGAAGGCTGCGGTATCTGGCGGGTGATTACCTGGGTGCGGCTAGGTTTCTGGAGGAGGCCCTGGGCATCGTGCACGACCTCGACCTCGGCGGCAAGCTCGGCGAGGCGTTCGCCCTCTACAACCTCGGGATCGTGCGGTCTTTGGCGGGTGATTATCCTGAGGCGGCCGCGGCTCTGGAACATGCCCTGCGCATCTGGCGCGACCTCGGCGACCGGCTGGGCGTGGCGAACACCGCCAGCGCTCTCGGGCACGTACGGCGGCTGACGGGCGACCCGGAAGCCGCCGCGCTTCTGGAGGAGGCCGTAGGCATCTACCGCAGCATCAGCGGTCGGCTCTGCGACGCGCACGCCCTCCGCAACCTCGGGACCGTGCTGTCATTGACGGGTGATCACCCGGGCGCGGCCAGGGTCCTGGCGGAGGCCCTGAGCATCTACCGCGACCTCGGCAACCGGCACGACGAGGCCGACACCCTTCTCAGCCTCGGGACCGCGCGGTCAGTGACAGGTGATCACCTGGGCGCGGCCAGGGTCCTGGCGGAAGCCCTGGGCATCTACCGCGACCTCGGCAACCGGGGCGGTGAGGCCGAGACGCTCAATGAGCAAGGAATGCTGCACGGTGCCCGCGGTGACCCTGGCCGGGCTCAGGGATGTCACCAGCAGGCCCTGGACCTAGCCCGCGCTATCGGCAGCCCCCGCGATGAGGCCTGCGCGCTGGCCGGCCTGGGCCGGTCCGCCACGGCAGCCGGCCATATCGCCAAAGCCGAGGTGCTGCTGCAGCAGGCACACCAGATATTCCAGCGGATCGGCGCAGCCGAAGCCCGCGACGTCCTCCCGAGCTAAGCACTTTCACTCGTCCGGAGTCCGCGCGATAAGCCATACACCACTAACCTGCCATGAACAGTGACCTACGCGGCTGGGAGCATCGCGGCGGCGGCGCTGGTGGTGAACTCGGACGCGCATCCTCTGCTGCGTCGATTTGATCGTCCCGGCGGGCCGCCTGGCCGGGGCTCTCAGGTTCGACCGCGAGTAGGCGGGGCCACCGGCATCCTGAGATGCGCACCGCTGATCGTCACCGAGAACCAGCGAGTGGCCCGACTGAATCCCGGACCGCAGAGCTGGCAGCGAGGTTCCGCCGTGACCTCAGCAGACCCACGGCCGGGACGCAGCGGGAGCAGACCCGTGATGACTGCCCCCGGACAGTCCGCTCGAAGAAGCCCTGCCGCGACCAGCGGCCGCCGCGCCCAAGTTGTGGGGATTCTGTGGGGATCTTGAAAACCGGGGACAGTGCCTGCGTCATGCGGACTCACGCACTTCCTGCGTTTCCGCAGGCAGGAGGGCTGACGCTGGCCTGGCCAAGTGGCTCCCGCGATAGGACTCGAACCTATAACCTGCCGGTTAACAGCCGGACGCTCTGCCGATTGAGCTACGCGGGACCGCACGGTCCGGAGCTGTCGCCTGACAACTCCGCTCCGCCGGGGACAAGATTAGCGCACTGGCGCACCTGCGCGCGCCGCACCTGGGCCTGCGCCGGTCGCATGCGCATAACAATCTCCGCACGGGGCAGAACAGCGTGAGCCAAGCGCCGTGCTTGTAAGCGCGCAGTCTGCCGGGGGTACTGCGGGTGACGCGGCTGCCTGACGTTGAGAAGAGGCTGACATGCGCATTCACAGGATCACGTTCATCGGCGGGCTGGCAATCGGCTACGTGCTGGGTGCTCAGGCCGGACGCGAACGCTACGAGCAGCTCAAGCAGCTCGCGCGTAAGGCGTCGGAGAGCCCGGCCATGCAGCAGACCGCTGGCGCGCTGCAGGCACAGGCATCCGCCACCGCGAAGACGGCCAAGGACAAGGCGACCACGGGCATGCGCAAGGGCGCGGCCAAGGTGACCAGCAAGCGCCCTTCGACGGGCAAGGCCGGCGGGGCGGCCCCGGCGTCGGGCAACGGTGCCACGCCGCAGGCCACGGGAGGCGATGGCAGCCGCCCTTTCGTCCCGGTCAACGGTGACTTCGGCGAGCACGACGTGCTGTAAGCCCTGCCGAGGTCACCGCCGGGCCAGCGCCGCTCAGGTCGCCAGGTACTCCCGCAGCATCTGGCCCGGCCGGGATGACGCAGCTTGATCAGCGTCTTCGACTCGATCTGCCTGATCCGCTCTCTGGTGACGCCGAAGTCCCTGCCCACCTCTTCCAGCGTCCTCGGGTGGCCGTCGATCAGGCCGAAGCGGAGCTGGATGACGCGCTGCTCGCGCGGCGAGAGCGTGTCGAGCACCTGCTCGAGCTGGTCTTGCAGCATCATGAACGCCGCCGCCTCGATGGGCACGACCGCGTCCGCGTCCTCGATGAAGTCGCCGAGGTCGGAGTCCTCTTCGCCGATCGGCGCCTGGAGCGACACGGGCTCCTGGGCGATGCGCTGGATCTCGGCGACCCGGTCAGCCGGCATCCCCATCTCGATCGCCACCTCGGCGGGCGTCGGCTCGCGGCCTAGATCCTGGTGAAGCTGCCGCTGCACGCGGGCCATCTTGTTGATGGTCTCGACCATGTGCACCGGAATCCTGATCGTGCGCGCCTGGTCGGCGATGGCGCGGGTGATCGCCTGCCTGATCCACCAGGTGGCGTACGTGGAGAACTTGTAACCCTTGGTGTAGTCGAACTTCTCGACCGCCCTGATCAGGCCGAGATTGCCCTCCTGGATCAGGTCGAGGAAGACCATGCCCCGGCCGATATATCGCTTGGCGATGGAGACCACAAGCCGCAGGTTCGCCTCGATCAGGCGCTGCCTGGCTCGCCCGCCCTCCTCAGCCACCACTCCGAGTTCGTAAGCTGTCGCGCTGTCCGCTGGCTGCGGGCAACTGCCGAGCAGCATCTCCTGCGCGAACAGGCCTGCCTCGATGGCCTTGGCGAGCTCAACCTCGTCGTGGGCAGTGAGCAGCGGCACTTTGCCGATCTCCCGCAGGTAGATGCGCACCAGATCGCTCGTGCCGCCACGACGGGCCCGGTCAGCGGCTGCCGATGGACGCGGGTCGTCGATGTCGTCTTGGCCCGATTCAGTGATCTCGACGCCATCTTCAGCCAGCATCCGCATGATTTCGTCGATGGCCTCTGGCATCAGTTCGGAACGCTCGAAGGCCGCGTTGAGATCGGGGAGCGAGACGGTTCCGGTCTCTCTCGCACGCACGATGAGATCGGTAACCTGATCCGCCGTTGGAGCAAGCACAGGAGTCATGGACACCAGTGTGCGGCAGTTACGCTCCGTCGCGGGATTAGAAAATTGTCACCTGAGAGTTAGTTTAGCTCGCCAGCGGCCTGCGTCACGCTGCTCCCGGGCGCTCCAGGAGCAGCTTGCGCCGCTGCTCAAGAGCGACCAGGTCACCGAACATGTGGTTGTACTCGGTCTGCTCGGTGAGCGGGTTCATCCGCTGCAAACGGGACTTAACCAAGGCGATCCGGCGGGAAACGGCGAGCTCTTCTACCCGGGTGAGTACGTCTTCGGCGAACTTCTCGTCCGGGTCGCCGCTGGCGCCTGGCGCTTCGACCGGCTCGACGGCCAGCCTGGTCAGGAACATCCTCGCGTTATCGTGCGGCGCGGCGTCCAGCAGCCGGTCGACCCATTCCCTCGGCGGTCCGGAGTCAGCGACGCCGCCGCAGTCCGCGATCAGCTCGCGCACGGCCTGATGCGCGGGCGCGGTGAACGCGTCGGCCGCGAGGCCGTCGAAGGCCGGCCCGAGCAGCGCGGGCCGCTGGATCGCCAGCTTGAGCACTTGCCGTTCCAGGTTGACGACGGGATCGCGACTGTCATACCCGGTCGCCGCCTGCAGCCGGGGCGGCGCGCCGCGGTTGTCCCTGCCGCCACGGTCCGTCGGCCGCGCCAGCACCGCCGGCTGCCGCCGGCTGGCGCCGCCCGCGCCGGCTGCGGCGCCACCGGGGATGTAGGCGGCGATCCGGCTCATCACCAAGTCCTCGTCCATGAGCCCGATCCAGCGGTCTACCTTGGCCGCATAGACCTTGCGAAGCGCGATGTCCTTGATCACGGCGACGATCTTGGCGGCCGCGTCGAGCGCGGCGACGCGGCCTTCGGCCGATTCGAGGTCGTAGTCGCTCATCGCGCTGCGCACCGCGAACTCGTACAGCGGCACCCGGCTCGCGACCAGGTCGCGCACCGCCGCGTCGCCTTCCTTGCCGCGCAGGTCACACGGGTCCATGCCATCGGGCTGCACGGCGATGAAGGTCTGCGTCTTGAACTTCTCCTCCATGCCGAACGCGCGCAGCGCCGCCCTGCGGCCCGCTGCGTCCCCATCGAAGGTGAAAATAATCTCTCCGGCCAGTCGGTCCGCGTCCATGATCAGCCGTCGCAGGATAGTGATATGACCTTCACCGAACGAGGTGCCGCTGGTAGCGACGGCGGTGGTCACGCCGGCTAGGTGACAGGCCATCACGTCGGTGTAGCCCTCGACGATCACCGCCTGACGGCGCTGCGCGATGTCCCGCTTGGCCAGGTCGGCGCCGTAGAGCACGGATGACTTCTTGAAGATGGGGCTCTCTGGCGTGTTCAGGTACTTGGGGCCGTTGTCGCTTTCGGCAAGTTTGCGAGCCCCGAACGCGATCACGTCGCCGGCCAGGTCCCTGATCGGCCAGATGAGCCGTCCCCGGAACTTGTCGACCAGGCCGCGCCTGCCCTCACCCGCGAGTCCCCCGGCGAGCAGTTCGTCCTCGGTGAAGCCGCGCCCGCGCAGGTGCCTGGTCGTGACCTCCCAGTCGTCCGGCGCGTAGCCAACGCCGAACCGCTCCGCATCGGCCAGGGCGAATCCGCGCGAGTCAAGGAACTCCCTCGCGATGCCGGCACTGGCGCCGTGGAGCTGTTCAGCATAAAAGTCCGCGGCCGTGCGGTGCGCCGCGATCAGCCTGCGCCGCCTCGACTGCTCCTGGCCAGGCACGGCGCCGCCCTGCTCGTAGCGCAGTTCGATGCCGGCCCTGGCGGCCAGCCGCTCCACGGCTTCGGTGAATCCGAGGTTGTCGATCCTGCGGACGAACGCGATCACGTCGCCGCCTTCGGTGCAGGAGAAGCAATACCACAGGCCGCGGGCGGGGGTGACGTTGAAGGAGGGAGTCTTCTCCTCGTGGAACGGGCACAGGCCCTTGAGCGAGCCGCCGCCCGCGCCGCGCAGCTGGAGGTACTCCCCCACGACCTCGGCGATTGGCGAGCGGGAGCGGACGAGCTGCAGGTCCTCATCGCTGATCCGGCCTGGCACGGGCAACTCCCTCTTCGGCCCGCCCCATGGGTGTGCGGGCTGCGAGCCGAGTCTAGTCCCGGGTCACGTCAGGCGGCGCTGGTAATGTCCGGAGCGTGCCGGTGTTTCTTGTGCTCTGGGATGTCGATTTCACGCTCGTCAACACCAGAGGGGTAGGCATTCATCTGTATCAGGTCGCGTTCGCTGATCTGTACGGCCGCGACCTCCCTGAGACGGCCGGGCGGGCCAACATGGCCGGCCGGACAGACCGGGCGATCGCGCTCGACGTGCTCGCGCTCGCAGGCATCCCTGATCCGCCCGGCGAGGTGGCCAGGTTCGAGGCGGCGCTGGCCAGGTTCGCGCCCGGCACGGCTGACATGGTGGCCAGGGTCGGCCGGGCGATGCCAGGTGCCGTCGCCGCCACCGCGGCGCTCGCCTTGGTCCCCGGGGTACGGCAGTCGCTGCTGACCGGCAATGTGCGGGCGATGGCGCAGGTCAAGCTGGAACCCTTCGGCCTGACCGCGCACCTGGACCTGGACGCGGGCGCCTACGGCAACGAGAGCGAGGTCAGGGCCGACCTGGTGGGCCTGGCCAGGGCCAGAGCCGGGGCGGCGGCCAGAGCCGGGACGGCCACGTCCGATGGCGCGGGCTACGACGGGCAGGCGACGGTGCTGATCGGCGACACGCCGCTGGACATCGAGGCCGCGCTGGCGGCCGGCGCTCGTGCCGTGGGAGTCGCGACGGGGAGGTTCAGCGCGGACGAGCTTGAGGCTGCCGGGGCGGATGCCGTGCTGCCGGACCTCACCGACACCGCCCAGGTCATCGCCGCCGTGCTAGGACCAGCCGCCCGGCCAGCCACGGACCCAGCCTCCTGAACCCGGGCCAGCCGCGACCGGCCCGGTTACCAGCCTCGGTCGGCGTAGCGGTCGGCTGGGGCCAGGGTGTCCAGGTTGATGCCCACCATCGGCTCGCCCAGGCCGCGTGACACCTTCGCGATCACCCCGGGGTCGTCGTAGAAGGTCGTGGCCTTGACGATCGCGGCCGCGCGGGCCGCCGGGTCGCCCGACTTGAAGATGCCGGAGCCGACGAAGACGCCATCGGCGCCGAGTTGCATCATCATCGCCGCGTCCGCGGGCGTAGCCAGGCCGCCGGCGGTGAAGAGCACGACCGGCAGCTTGCCCGCGGCCGCGACCTCAGCGACCAGTTCGTAGGGCGCCTGGAGATCCTTCGCGGCCGTGTACAGCTCCTCCTCGGACAGCCCGGCCAGCCGGCGGATGCCGGCCCTGATGTTGCGCATGTGCCTGGTGGCCTCGACTACGTTGCCGGTGCCGGCCTCGCCCTTAGAGCGGACCATGGCCGCGCCCTCGGTGATCCGCCTGAGCGCTTCGCCGAGGTTGGTCGCGCCGCACACGAACGGCACGGTGAACGGCCACTTGTCCACGTGATGCGCCTCGTCGGCCGGCGTCAGCACCTCGGACTCGTCGATGTAGTCGACGCCGATCGCCTGCAGCACCTGCGCCTCGACGAAGTGCCCGATGCGGCACTTGGCCATGACCGGGATCGAGACCGCGGCGATGATCCCGTCGATCATGTCCGGGTCGCTCATCCGCGCGACGCCGCCCTGGACCCTGATGTCGGCGGGGACGCGCTCAAGCGCCATGACCGCGACCGCGCCCGCGTCCTCTGCCACCTTCGCCTGCTCAGGAGTGACGACGTCCATGATCACGCCGCCCTTGAGCATGTCTGCCATGCCGCGCTTGACGCGCTGGGTGCCGGTATGAGTGCCGGGAGTGGGGGTGCCTTCTGTCGCGCCAAGGACTGACACGGGGATTTCCTTAATCTCGTGATCCGTAGTACAGCTAGTTCAGCTTCCATGGTAGAGGCTGCCGGTGAAGGCTGAGCAACGAGCCCTGAACCGTGAGTCAGCCTGCCAGATGCGGCATGTCGGTGCCCTGCTCGTCCATCTCGGCCGGCGACAGCGTGTCATCGATCTCGAAGAAGTCCGGCATCGGCGCCCCGCCAGCCAGCCTGAATACCCGCGCCAGCCAGCGGCCCCTGGCGGCGATCGTGGTCGCCACCGCGTCGTTGTAGAACTTGCGGGCGAGGAAGACCTGGTGCGCCGTCGACTCAAGTTCCTCGAGCAGCTCGTCGGCGCCGTCCTTGCCATCAAGATAGGCGCGGAAATCCGGCTGGCTGAACACAGTGCGCAGCGTGCGGGTCAGATCGCTCTCCGCCAGCTCCCGCGCGGTCTGCGCCGATCTGGCGTGGTGGGCGAGGTCGGCGAGCAGCAGGCTGGTGGCCGGGTCGAGCAGCCCGGAGCCGGCCAGCTCGAGCGCGACGGAGCTGCGCCTGACCAGCGCGGCATCCAGTGAGGCGCGGGCGGTCTCCAGCCTGGTGTGCAGCCGGTCGAGCCGCCCTGCCCGCCAGGAGACGTAGACGCCGGTCATCGCGACGGCAGCCAGGACGATGATGCTGATCAGTGCTGTCATCACGCGATCGCAATGCTCGGAGCGGTACCGGCGGCCGGAAGCACGGCCTCGTAGACCTTGACCACGTCCCGCGCGATCGCGGGCCAGTCGTAATCCCTGACGGCCGCCGACGCCGCCGACGACAGCGAAGCGCGCCGCTCCGGGTCATCGAGCAGCCTGCCGATGGCGGCGGCGAGTTCGTCGGAATTCCCGTTGGCGAAGAGTTCGCCGGCCCGGCCGCCGCGCAGCACCCGGCGGAACGCGTCGAGGTCGCTGGCCACGATCGGCGCGCCGGCGGCCATCGCCTCGGCCAGCACGATGCCGAAGCTCTCACCACCGGTATTCGGCGCGCAGAACACGTCGACCGAGTGATAGACCTGCACCTTGACCGCCTCGCTGACCTGGCCGAGCAGCACGACCCGGTCGCGCAGCCCGGCCGGCACCCGCCCGGCTATCTCGACCACGTCGCCAGGCCCAGCGAGCAGCAGCCGCAGCCCAGGGCGGGCGGCGCCGACGATCTCGAACGCCCGCAGCAGGATCGGCAGCCCCTTGCGCGGCTCATCCATCCGGCCGAGGAACCCGATCGCGCCGCCCTCGCCAGGCCAGCCTGGCAGCGGCTCAGCCTTCTCATACCGGCTGATCGTGACCCCGTTGGGGATCAGCACCGCGTCGCCGCCCAGGTGCCGCACGAGCGTCGTCCTGGCCGCCTCGGAGACGGCGATCCAGCCGTTGATCTTCTCCAGGGCCGACCGCAGCATCGGCTCGGCCACGTGCAGTACCCGTGACCGCGCCGTCGCGCCGTGCACGGTCGCGACGATGGGGATGTCGGCGACCCAGCAGGCGAGCAGCGACAGGCTCGGCGCGACCGGCTCGTGCACGTGCAGCAGGTCGAAGTTGCCGTCTTTGACCCAGCGGCGCACCCGGCTGGCCGACAGGGGGCCGAACGACATCCGGGCGATCGACCCGTTGTAAGGCACGGCCACGGCGCGGCCTGCCGGGACGACGTAGCCGGGCAGGGTGTGTTCCTCGTCGGCGGGCGAGATCACCGACACGTCGTGACCGAGGTCGATCAGCGCCTCCGCGAGGTCCCTGATGTGCTCTTGCACGCCGCCCGGCACGTCCCAGGAATAGGGGCAGACCAGGCCGATCCGCATCGCTCTCATGGCACGCCCGCGCCGTTCAGGTCGCTGCCGCTCAGGCCGGGATCCTCCTGCTCCTGGCTAGCACCGGGCTCCTTGGCCGCGCCGGTGCGGGCTGCCGTCGCGCGCTCGCGCGCGGCCGCCCTGGCCCTCGCGGCCGCGAGCCGTTCCGGGTCGAGGTCAGAAACAAAGACCCGGTGCAGCATGTGCCAGTCAGCCGGATGCTGCCTGATCCCCTCCTCGAAGATGCGGGCGACCTCCTGCGTCATCGCGGCGGCCTTCTGCCATCGGTCACCGGAATCCGGCACCGGGATCTCCTCGTGAATGTGCACGCCCCAGCCATCGCCATCGAACCACAGCGTCGCGGGCATCAGCGCCGCTCCGGTCTGCACGGCCAGCGCCGCCGAACCGCCCATCATAAGGGCACTCTCCCCGAAGAAATCGACTTCAACGCCGCCGCCGGCCACATCACGGTCAGAAAGCAGCACGACCAGCTTGCCCTCGCGCAGCCGGCGCGCCAGCACCCCGAACGGACTGGTGCCGCCGGTAGCGGGCAGCACCTCCATGCCGATGTTCTGTCTGAAGGCCATGAATCGCTCGTACACCGACTCGGGCTCTAGCCGCTCCATCACAGTGGTGAATGAACCGGCGCCGCGATTGATCACCCACGCTCCGGCCGCGTCCCAGTTCCCGCAATGCGGCAGCGGTATGACGACCCCGCGACCAGCCGCGAGATTGGCCAGCAACTCCTCGACGTGACCGCGCTCGGACATACCTTTCAGAAATCGGTCCTTAGGCATGACGGGCAGCCTGAATACCTCGAGCCAGTAGCGCGCGTAGGATCGCATGGCCTCCCGGGACATCGCGCGCAGTTGCTTGCCGGTCGTGCCGTCGCCGAGCACGCGCAGCAGGTTTCCCTCGAGTAGCTGCACCGACGGGCCCTGGCGGCGCCAGGCGATGTCCGCGCCAAACCGGAACGCGCCGGCGGCCCACGACAGCGGCACCTTGCAGATGACGGACCAGCCGAGCCCGTACGCCGCCCCGGTGAGCCTGTCCTTCATACCAGGCACCTTTAACCTCCGATCGGGGCGCCGCCGGACATTGTCGCCCTTCGTACCGCATATACCCGCTGGCCGAAAGTGATCGCGCTCAGCACGGCCAGGATCCATAGCCCTGCGGAAAGGACATACGGTACGCCAAGTCCGGCAAGGCCGATAGCGACCAGGCCGATGGTGAGCCGCTCGGTCCGCTCGGCGATGCCCACGTCGCACTTAATACCCAGGCCTTCGGCCCTGGCTTTCGCATAGGACACGAGCAAACCTGCCACGAGGCAGAACAGTGCCACGACGGCGCCCACCTTGTCGTGACCGCCGGTCGCGAGCCAGATCGCGATGCCCCCGAATACCGAGGCGTCGCCAACCCGGTCGAGGGTCGAGTCGAGAAAAGCGCCGAATTTCCCTGTCGTGCCCTGAATCCGGGCCAGCGCGCCATCGAGCATGTCGGAGAGCACGAATCCGGTGCACACCAGGCATCCGGCGAACAGGTGCCCGGTCGGGAACAGCGTGAGCGCGCCAGCGGCCACGCCAACAGCCCCGAGCACCGTCAGCATGTTCGGCGTCACCGGAGTACGGGCGAGTGCCTTGCCGACCGGCGTGAGCAGGCGGCCAAGGCCAGGTCTGAGTACCTTGAGCATTTCCGTCTGATCTTACTGGCGGGGACCTCGCGGCGGCGATTCCCGCTGTTTCCCGCTGGGGGCTTGTGGTCACGGTGCCGTGGGTAAAGGCTGGCTACAGCAGTAGCCACATGAACACAAGGAGGCGGTGGTATGGCGGAGAGGGCAACATCGGGCGCCGCGGGCAGGGCACCTTCGGCCGGCCAGCCTGACAGCGTGCGAAACGTCGTGCTGGTCGGCCACTCCGGAGCAGGGAAGACCACTCTGGTAGAGGCGCTGCTTGTGGCCACGGGCACGATCGGCCGGCTTGGCCGGGTCGAGGACGGCAGCACCGTCAGCGATTTCGACGAGGTCGAGGTCAGGCAGCAGCGCTCGGTCAACCTTACCTTGGCGCCGCTGACGCACGCCGGCGTCAAGGTCAACCTGCTCGACACGCCGGGTTACGCCGATTTCATGGGCGACCTGCGGGCCGGGCTCCGGGCGGCCGACGCCGCCCTTTTTACTGTGTCCGCGGCCGATGGCGTGGACGGCCTGACCGCGATGCTGTGGGACGAGTGCGCGAGCGCGGGCACGCCGCGCGCGGTCGTCATCACCAAGCTTGATCACCAGCGCGGCAACTTCGATGAGGCACTCGACGCCTGCCGGTCCGCGTTCGGTAACTCGGTCGCCCCCCTCTACCTGCCGGTCGCCGACGCCGAAGGCTCGGTCAGCGGGCTGATCGGGCTGCTCTCCGAGCGCTACTACGAGTACTCGGGCGGCAAGCGCACCGAGCGCGACCCCGACGCGGGCGAACTGGACAGGCTTGCCGAGGCGCGCGGCGCGCTGATCGAGTCGGTCATCGAGGAGAGCGAAGACGAAAGCCTCATGGACAGGTACCTGTCCGGCGAGGTGATCGATCAGAAAGTTCTGATCGATGACCTCGAGAAGGCGGTCGCCCAAGGCACCTTCTACCCGGTGATCCCCGTCTCCTCGCCGCTCGGCATCGGCCTGGAGGAACTGCTCGAGCTGATGACGCAGGCCTTCCCGGCGCCGGACGAGCACCCGATGCCGGCCGTGACGACGCCTGACGGGAAGTCGGTCAGCGGCATCAAGGCCGAGGCTGACGGCCCGCTGCTGGCCGAGGTGGTCAAGACCGCCTCGGATCCCTACGTAGGGCGGATCAGCCTGGTTCGGGTGTTTTCCGGAACGCTGCGTCCCGACATGACCGTGCACGTCTCCGGGCACGGGCGCTCGGAGAGCGGGCACCCCGATCACGATCAGGACGAGCGGATCGGCGCGCTCACGTCGCCGCTCGGCAAGACCCAGCGCACCATCTCCGCGTGCGGCGCCGGCGACATCTGCGCCGTGGCGAAGCTGACCTCGGCGGAGACCGGCGACACGCTGTCGGACAAGGAGCGGCCGCTCCTGATGGAGTCCTGGACGGTGCCGGAGCCGCTGCTCCCGATCGCGATCACGGCGAAGTCCAAGGCCGACGAGGACAAGATGTCCCAGGCGCTCGCCAGGCTGGTCGCCGAGGACTCGACGCTCCGGCTGGAGAACAACGCCGAGACCCACCAGCTCGTGCTCTGGTGCATGGGCGAGGCCCACGCCGACCTGCTGCTCGACCGGCTGACGAGCCGGTTCGGCGTCGCGGTGGAGACGGTGCCGCTCCGCGTGCCGCTACGCGAGACCGTCGGCAGCAAGGCGCAGGGCCTAGGCCGTAACGTCAAGCAGACCGGCGGCCACGGCGAGTACGCGATCTGCCACATCGAGCTCGAGCCGCTGCCGTCGGGCAGTGGCCTGGAGTTCGTGGACAAGATCGTGGGCGGGGTGGTGCCGCGGCAGTTCATCCCGTCGGTCGAGAAGGGCGTCCGCTATCAGATGGAGCAGGGCCTGGTCGCGGGCTATCCGGTGGTCGACATCAAGGTCACGCTCTTCGACGGCAAGGCGCACTCGGTCGACTCCTCGGACATGGCATTCCAGAAGGCCGGCCGCGCCGCGCTGCGCGACGCCGCCGAAAAGGCCCAGCCCCAGCTGCTCGAACCGGTGGACGAGGTGTCGGTGCTGGTCGGCGACGACTACGTCGGCGCGGTCATGTCCGACCTGTCCTCACGGCGCGGGCGGGTGCTCGGCACCGAGCCGGTCGCCGGGGGGCGGACGCTGGTCAAGGCGGAGATCCCTGAGCTCGAGCTAGTCAGGTACGCGATCGACCTGCGGTCGATGTCGCACGGGACGGGCTCATTCTCCCGGTCCTACCTGCGCTACGAGCCGCTGCCGTCGCACCTGCACGAGAAGGTGACCGCGGACTCGAAGCCGGGCTAGGGCGCAAGCGTGCCCTCGGGGTGCCGCAGGCGCGGCACCCCGAGGCAGTCGGCCAATGCCACTTGGGTCTGGCTCTTTCGGGGTGAGCCAGCTGGGTGGTGCCGTGCCCGGGAGGGTTGTCGTGCTCCGGGAGGAGAGTTTGCCGTGTCCGGGAGGGTTCTCGTATTTACCGTGGAGGGTTTCCGGGTTCCTGTAGGAGCGTTGTCGCATGAAGGAGGGTTGTCGTCGGATAGTCCGGTCAACTCTCCTAGACGCGGAAACCCTCCTACAGGAACCCGAGAACCCTCCTGCGAGAACAGCCTCACCCCGAAAGAGCCACACCCATGCCACAGAACCGGCAACTCAGCCTCACTGCCAGGACTTGGCGAGCATGTCGCGGGTGTCGGCTAGCAGCTGCGGCAGGACCTTGGTCTGGCCGATGACGGGCATGAAGTTCGCGTCGCCGCCCCAGCGGGGCACGATGTGCTGGTGCAGGTGAGCGGCGATGCCCGCGCCGGCGACGCCGCCCATGTTCATCCCGATGTTGAATCCCTGGGCTCCGGAGACCGACCGCAGCACGGTCATCGCCGTCTTGGTGAAGGTCGCCAGCTCGGCGGTCTCGGCCCCGGACAGGTCCGTGTAGTCCGCCACGTGCCTGTTCGGGCAGATCATCAGGTGGCCGCTGTTGTACGGATACAGATTCAGCACCGCGTACACCAGCGTGCCGCGCGCCACGATCAGCCCCTCCGCGTCGGACAGCGACTGTATCCGGCAGAACGGGCAGCCTTCGTCCTCGCCCTGACCGGCGGGTTTGTTTTCACCCTTGATGTAGGCCATCCGGTGCGGCATCCATAGCCTCTGGAAGCCGTCCGGGTCTCCCGCGCCCTCCTGGGGAACGAGCCCGGCTCGCTCCGCCTGGGCTCCCGGCTGCTCAGCTCCGCTACCCACCATGAATGCAGCATAAGCGCCCAGGAGCCAGGGCCGGACGTGGCGTGGCGCCGGGTGCCCGGGCGGGGTGAGCAGCGCGGCCCTTCCTGTTGCTGTTGCGGGCGGTCCGGGTGAGCAACGCGGCCCGTCCCGCTGTCGGGCTTCGGTACGCATGAAAGTACTAGTCCCAAAGTCCATCTTTCGACGGACGCTCATCCATGGGGACTATGGGACCCATACCGGTCACCGCAAGCGCCACGTTCTGCGCGAGCACCCGAGAAATGGCTGCATGACGCTGAGATCCTCTGGAATTCGGTCTAACCTGGTCTTTTATTCGCCTTTACTACCAAAGTAGTCGAAGGGCGTTAAACGGTGTCGGAGGGGGATTTCGTGGTGGCGGAGCATGCTGCAATCGAGTCGGCGGAGAGCGAGCGGTTCTGGCTCGACAAGGTCTCTGACCGGCCGGATTGCCGGCTGCCGCGCTGGCGGCTGCGTCGCGAGGTGGCGGAGCCCGGGCAGCTAGAGACCCTGCTGCCGGCCGAGCTGTGTGATCGGGTGGTGGCCCTGGCGAGCCGGTGCGGGGTGCCGGTGGGATCGGTGGTGCTGGCGGCGCACCTGCGGGTGATGAGCCTGGTGACCGGCGGTGCCGACCTGCTCGTCGGGCTGAGCGGCGTGCCGCTGCGGGTCCGCCTTCCGCAGGGCAGCTGGCTCGGCCTCATCACGGCCGCCTCCGACGCCGAGCGCGAACTGCGCCCCCACCTGGGTTACCCGCTCGACGTGATTCAGGGCAAGCTGGGCGGCGACCCGTTGTTCGAGGTCAATTTCGGCTACGACCAGGCGCCGGGTGCCGGCCCGGCCGAGGCGGCGAGCTTCCCGCTGAACGTGCGGGTGATCCGCAGCCCGGACTCCGGCCTGCTGCTGCTGGCCATTGAGTACCAGGCCGGCGTCCTCGCGGCGGAGCAGGTGCTGCGCCTGCGCGGGTACTACCTGACAGTCTTCGAGGCGATGACCGCCGACCCGCGGGCTGCCCATCACCTGGCACCATTGCTCGGCGACGCCGAGCGGGCACTGATGGCGTCGTGGAATGACACCGCCGCCGAGGTACCGCCCGTGCTGGTGCACCAAATGGTGCAGGCCCGCGCCGCCGCGTCGCCGGACGCGGTCGCGGTGGTGACGGAGTCGCGGTCGCTGACCTACGGTCAGCTGAACGCCAGGGCGAACCGGCTCGCCTGGTGGCTGCGCGACCTCGGGGTAGGTCCGGACGTAGCCGTGGGCCTGTGCCTGGAGCGCTCGCTGGAAATGGTGGTCGCGCTCCTCGCCATCGCCAAGGCCGGCGGCATCTACGTGCCGCTCGACGCCGCCTTCCCGGCGGACCGGCTCGCTTTCATGCTCGGCCAGGTCGGCGCGAAGATCGTGCTGACGCACGACAACACCTGCGTCCGGCTCCCCGGCGGGCCGTGGCGGGCAATCAATCTCGACACCGACGCGCCCCCGCGCCGCGCGCCGGCAGCCGACCTGCCCGAGCTGGTGACGGGCGACAACGCCTGCTACATCATCTTCACCTCGGGCTCCACCGGCCAGCCCAAGGGCGTCATGACCTTGCACCGCAACGTCACCGAGCTGGTGTACGGCGGAGACTGCGTCACTCTCACGCCCGCCGATACCCTCCTGCAGCTCGCGCCGCTCCCCTTCGACAACTCCACCTTCGAGCTGTGGGCAACGCTGACCGCCGGCGCCCGGCTCGTCCTGGCCCCGGCAGGCCGGTACACCCCCTCGGACATCGCCGGCTGGGTCACCGGGCATGACGTCACGGTCCTGCACGTGACCGCGTCCTTCTTCGCCCTCCTCGTTGATCACGAGCCCCAGTTGTTCGACCAGCTGCGCCGCTTCCTCACCGGCAGCGAGACCGTCTCGCCCCGGCACACCGCCCAGATCCTGGACCGCTGCCCGGAGCTGGAAATCGTCAACTGCTGGGGACCCACCGAGACCACGACCTTCTCCGTCTGCGGCACCTTCACCCGCGGCACGCTGCCCGACGGGCCGCTCCCCCTTGGCACTCCCCTGGCCAACACCGAGGTCTGGGTACTCGACCAGGCCGGCCAGCCCGCCCCCGTGGGCACTCCGGGCGAGCTTTACGTCGCCGGTCCCTGCCTGGCCCGGGGTTACCTGGGCAACCCGGTCCTCACGGCCGACCGGTTCGCCCCGCACCCTTACGGGGCGCCGGGCAGCCGGCTTTACCGCACGGGCGACCGCGGCCGGTGGTCCCCCGACGGCCGCGTCGACTTCCTCGGCCGCGTCGACCACATGGTCAAGATCCGCGGCTACCGCATCGAACTAGGCGAGGTCGAAGCCGCACTGGAACGCTCACCCGATGTCCGGCAGGCCAAGGTAATCGCGGCGCCGGGACCCGACGGCAACCCCGAACTGCGGGCCTTCGCCGCCGCCGCCGCCGGCAGCCGTCCAGGCGCGACCGGACTGCGAGCGCACCTGGAATCGCTGCTCCCCCGCTACATGCTGCCAGGCAGCATCACGGTCCTGGACGAGCTGCCCGTCACCAGGAACGGCAAGATCGACGGGAAGGCCCTGCTGGCGCTGCCGCGGGCTGGTTCCCGCGGCGGCAAGCCGCGGCCGCCGCAGACCCCGATGCAGCAGGAGGTGGCCGCGATCTGGGCGGAAGTCCTGCAGACCGGCGTCGCTGACCTGGCGGACGACTTCTTCCTGCTCGGCGGGAATCAGGACCTCGCGCTGCGCGTGCTGGTCCTCCTGCAAGAACGCCTGCTCGTGCAGATCCCGCTCGCGATCCTCATCCGGACCACGAAGCTCGAAGCCTTCAGCGCGCTGGTCGAGAAGGCATTCACCGAGCTTGCCGGGGAGCTTGACCTGGGTGCCCTGATCGTCGAGCAGACCGACGGCGTCAAGCCGTGACCCAGCCGCTGCTGGCTCAGCTGATGAAGCTGTCACCTGAGCAACGCCGTGCCGTGCTGGAACAGGTGCGGAAAAGCGGGGCGGGCAGCTCGTCCATCCCCAGGCTTGACCGCCTGTCCGGTGATGTCGCGCTGCCGGCGTCGTTCGGGCAGGACCGGCTGTGGTTCTTGTGGCAGCTCGCGCCGGGCAGCGCGACGTATCACGTGGCGTGGTCCTATGAGGTGGCCGGCGGCCTGGAGGTAGACCGGCTGGCCGCGGCCGTCGACGCGCTGGTGCTCAGGCACGAAGTACTGCGTACCACCCTGCACGAGCAGGACGGGCAGATCGTGCAGCGGGTCGGCCCGCCCTGGCGGTGCGGGCTGGCCGCGGTCCCGGCGACGAGCGAGCAGGCCTTCGAGGCGGCCACGCAGGCCGCGCGAGAGCTGTTCGACCTGTCCGCCGGACCGCTGCTGCGGGTACGGGCCTGGGAGCTGGCGCCCGACCGGCACGTGGTGGCGTTCACCACGCACCACGTCGTCATGGACGGCTGGTCACTTGACGTTTTCGAACGCGAGCTGTGGGCGCTGTATGAGGCTGGGGGTGACGCGGCCGCCGCCGGGCTGAGCGCCCTGGACATCCAGTACGCCGACTACGCCTCCTGGCACCGCGGCCTGACCGCCACCCGCGCCGACGAAGACCTCGCCTACTGGCGCCACGCACTCGACGGCGCCACCCCCGCCTGCCCCGCACCCGACCACCCCGCACCCGACCGCACCGACTTCTCCGGCGACCAGACCGCCATCACCGTGCCCGCCAGCGAACTCCACTGGCTCACCACCACCCGCACCGCCGCGGGCACCGACTTCGTCGCCCTCTTCGCCATCTGGTGCCTCTTCCTGGCCCGCCACACCGGCCAGCGCGACCTCACCGTCGGCACCCTGGTCTCCGGCCGCTCCCACCCCGACACCGCCGCCCTCATCGGCTACTTCGTCAACACCCTCGCCCTGCGCGTCCGCATCGACCCCGGCACCGACTTCCCCGCCTACCTCCGCGCCGTCCGCGCCACCGTCCTGGACGCCTTCGCCCACCAGGAAATCCCCTTCGACCACGTCGTCCGCGCCGTCGCCCCCCGCCGCACCGCCGCCCGCAACCCCCTCTTCACCACCATGTTCTCCTACACGCCGGCCGAGGGGGCCGACTGGCAGAATCGCACCCTGGCCAACGGCCTGAAGCTGAGCGCCCTGCCGGTCACCGCCGGCGGCAGCCATCTGGACCTGGGGCTCACCGCCTCAGCCACGCCGCAGGGCCTGGTGCTGCGGCTGGAGTACAGCACCGACCTGTACGACCCGGCCACCATCGACGGCTACCTCGGCTCCCTCGCCAGCCTCATCGAGGCTGTCAGCCGCGACCCGGCCGCGCCCTTGCGCGCCCTGGTCGGCGACGGGCAGCCCGCGACCGCGGAGAACGGCGACCCGGGGTCTGCCGGCGCGGGGTCTGCCGGCACGGGGAGCGGCGACCCGGGGTTTGCCGGCACGGAGTTTGTCGAGCCCGCGACGGAGACCGAGCAGCAGATCGCGCAGATCTGGGCAGGCCAGCTCAGCCTCGACGTTGCCGAGATCGGCGCCGGCGATGACTTCTTCGCCATCGGCGGCCACTCCCTGCTCGCCGTCCGCCTGGCGCTGAAGCTGAGCACCGACCTGCGGATCGACTTCCCGGTTCACCAGGTCTTCGCGACTCCCACCATCACCGGGCAGGCCGCCTACGCTGATGCGCTCGGAGGGCAGCCGGCGATGCCGCCGATTCCGGCCCTCCCGGACTCCGGGGACAGCGGGTCCCGGCCGGCGTCGTTCGGGCAGGAGCGGCTGTGGTTCCTGTGGCAGCTCGCCCCCGACAGTGCGACCTACCACGTGTCGTGGTGCTATCAGGCTCGCGGGCTTGACGTGCCCGCGCTCGCCGCCGCGGTCGACGCCATGATCGCCCGGCACGAGATCTTGCGCACCACCATGCACGAGCAGGACGGGCAGATCGTGCAGCGGGTCGGCCCGCCCTGGCGGTGCGCTCTCACCGCCGCCCCTGCCGCGCCCGCCGAGGCGGCCGCCGACGCGGCCGCCGCCGCCGGCGAGCTGTTCGACCTGTCCGCCGGGCCGCTGCTGCGGGTGCGGGCCTGGGACACCGGGCAGGGCGCCCACCTGCTCCTGTTCACCGCCCATCATGTGGTCATCGACGAATGGTCGCTGGAGGTCTTCGAGCAGGAATTGTGGGCGTTGTACGGGGCTGGGGGTGACGCGGCCGCCGCCGGGCTGAGCGCCCTGGACATCCAGTACGCCGACTACGCCTCCTGGCACCGCGGCCTGACCGCCACCCGCGCCGACGAAGACCTCGCCTACTGGCGCCACGCACTCGACGGCGCCACCCCCGCCTGCCCCGCACCCGACCACCCCGCACCCGACCGCACCGACTTCTCCGGCGACCAGACCGCCATCACCGTGCCCGCCAGCGAACTCCACTGGCTCACCACCACCCGCACCGCCGCGGGCACCGACTTCGTCGCCCTCTTCGCCATCTGGTGCCTCTTCCTGGCCCGCCACACCGGCCAGCGCGACCTCACCGTCGGCACCCTGGTCTCCGGCCGCTCCCACCCCGACACCGCCGCCCTCATCGGCTACTTCGTCAACACCCTCGCCCTGCGCGTCCGCATCGACCCCGGCACCGACTTCCCCGCCTACCTCCGCGCCGTCCGCGCCACCGTCCTGGACGCCTTCGCCCACCAGGAAATCCCCTTCGACCACGTCGTCCGCGCCGTCGCCCCCCGCCGCACCGCCGCCCGCAACCCCCTCTTCACCACCATGTTCTCCTACCTCACCGAGACCGATGAGGACATCAATACCCGCGACCTGCCGGGCGGGCTCTCCCTGACTCCGGTGCCGTCTGTCGGCGGCGGCAGCCATTTCGACTTGTCGCTGACCGCTGCCCGCACGCCGGGCGGCCTGGTGCTGCGGCTGGAGTACAGCACTGACCTGTACGACCCGGCCACGATCGACGGCTACCTCGGCTCCCTCACGAGCCTCCTCGGCGCCGTCAGCCACGACCCGGCTGCCCGCCTGCACGCCTTCCTGGAGCCCACGCCCCGCGAACGGCAGCTGCTCACCGCCTGGAATGACGTCTCGGCGGCCCCGGCAGCCCCCGGCCCGCTGCACGACCTGATCGCCGTCCAGGCCGCCGCTACCCCTGACGTCATCGCGATCGAAGCCCAGGACACCAGCCTGACGTACCGCCAGCTCGACACCGGGGCGACCAGCCTGGCCCGCCGGCTGCGCCGGGCCGGAGTCCGGGACGGCGACATCGTCGGCATTCACCTGCGTCCCGGTGCCGTCGCCATCACCGCCATCCTGGCGGCCTGGAAGGCCGGCGCCGCGTTCTTGCCGCTGGACCCCGACCTGCCGCCCGCCCGCATCATCGCCATGGTCGACGACGCTCACGCTGCCCTGCTGGTCACCGACAAGCCCAGTGCCTGCCCCGGCCTGGATTTCCTGCTCGGCCAGCCTCCCGGCCAGGGCGAGCGCCACGACGACGAGGACGCCGCGCTGCCCGCGGTCGGGCCCCATCACCTGGCGTACCTGATGTACACGTCGGGATCGACGGGACAGCCCAAGGCGGTGATGATCGCGCACCGCGGCCTGTCCAACCATGCCACCGCGCAACTGCTGCCCAGGACCGGCGCGGAGCGGAAACGGGTAGCGACCGGCACGTCAGCGTTCATCGCTGACTTCTTCATCTCGCAGCTCGCCGCGCTGGCCGGGGGGCACACGCTGGTCGTGCTGACCCGGGAGCAGCGGCAGGACCCGCGCTACCTCGTCGGCCTCGCCGCCGACCCCGATCGCGCGATCACGGCCCTGGACTGCACGACCTCCCAGCTTCAGCTCTTTGTCGAAGCCGGCCTGCTTGATGCGCCGCACCCGCCGCGGGTAGCGTCTTTCGGCGGTGAGGCCTGCCCGCCTGACCTGTGGGCCGCGCTGCGGGCCTATCCGGCCCTGACCGCGGTCAATACCTACGGGCCAGCCGAGACCGCGGTGGACGCCACGATCTTCAACGTGGCAGAAAGCCCGCTGCCCCTCATCGGCCGGCCCTACGGCAACGTCCGCGTCAGCTTGCTCGATGACCAGCAGCGGCCGGTACCGCCCGGCACCATCGGCGAGCTGTGCATCGCCGGGCCTGGCGTCGGGCCCGGCTACCTCGGCCGGCCAGGCCCAGACCGCCGCCGTGTTCATCCCCGACCCAGGCGGCTCCCCGGGCAGCCGCCTGTACCGCACCGGCGACCTGGCCCGCTTCACCACCGCCGGGCTGCTGGAATACCACGGGCGCAACGACCACCAGATCAAGATCCTGGGCCAGCGCGTCGAGCCAGAGGAAGTCGAGACGGCGCTGCGCGCCCACCCCGGCATCACCGCGGCTGCCGTCACCGCCCACGGCACCCGCGCCGGCATCCAGCTCACCGCCCACCTCATTCCCGGTCCCGGCACCATCCCGGACCCCGGCCAGCTCCGGGCGTGGCTCGCCGAGCGCCTCCCCGCCGCCGCCGTGCCGGCCACCATCCGCTTCGCCGACGCCCTCCCCCTCACCCCCGGCGGCAAGCTCGACCGCAAGGCCCTCACCGCCGCCGCGGCCGACCTCGACTCGGACCGCGCCCCTGTCAGCCCGCCGGTCACTCCCGCCGAGCACGCCATCACCGCCATCTGGGCTGACCTGCTCGGCCAGGACGCCGGCAGCCTCGGCATCCACGACGACTTCTTCGCCCTCGGCGGCCACTCACTACTCGCCGCCCGCCTCGCCCTGCGCCTCGGCACTGAACTCGACGCCGACATCCCCCTGCACCAGATCTTCGCCCACCCCACGATCGCCGGGCAGGCCGCCTGGATCGGCGAGCACGCCGACTCCCCCGCCGCCCCCATCCCCCGCCAGGCCCGCGAGGAGGGAGCTGAGGTCCCGGCGTCGTACGCCCAGGAACGCCTCTGGTTCTTGTGGCAGCTCGCCCCGGACAGCCCCACCTACCACGTGTCGTGGTGCTACGAGGCCTCCGGCCTGGACGTGGCCGCCCTGGCCGCCGCCGTCGACGCGATGGTCGGACGCCACGAGATCCTGCGCACCACCCTGCACGAGCAGGACGAGCAGATCGTGCAGCGGATCGGCCCGGCCTGGCAGTGCGGCCTGACGGCCGTCCCGGCTACCCCGGCGCAGGCCGCCGCCGCTGCCGGAGCCGCCACCGCCGAGCTGTTCGACCTGTCGCGGGGGCCGCTCCTGCGGGTCCGGGCCTGGGCCACCGGCCCCGGCGCTCACCTGCTCCTGTTCACCGCCCACCACGTCGTCATCGACGAATGGTCGCAGGAGGTCTTCGAACGCGAGCTGTGGGAGCTGTACGCCACCGCCGGCGACCCGGTCACCGCAGCGTTGCCGGACCTGACTCTCCAGTACGCCGACTACGCCGCCTGGCACCGCGACCTGACCGCGACCGCCGAGGATGACCTGACCTGGTGGAAGGAGACCCTCGACGGCGCCGTCCCGGTCAGCCCGGCCCCTGACCGCGCTGCCCCCGACCGCACCAGCTTCTCCGGCGACCAGGCCGCGGTCACCGCCAGCCCCGCGGTCACGGCCTGGCTGGACGCCACCCGCACCGCCGCCGCCACCACCGACTTCGTCGTCCTGCTCGCCGTCTGGTGCCTGTTCCTGGCCCGGCACACGGGCCGCCGCGACGTCACCGTCGGCACCCCGGTCTCCGGCCGTAACCACCCCGACACCGCCGCCTTGATCGGGTTCTTCGTCAACACCCTGGCCCTGCGGGTGCGCATCGACCCCGACGCCGGCTTCCCTGCCTACCTCCGCTCCGTCCGCGCCACCGTCCTGGACGCCTTCGCGCACCAGGAAATCCCCTTCGACCACGTCGTCCGCGCCGCCGCGCCGCAGCGCAGCGCCGCCCGCAACCCCCTCTTCACGATCGCCTACGCTCACGACCCCGCCACCAGCGAGCCCGACCGCCACCGGCCGGGCGGGCTGACCCTCACCCCGGTGCTGCCCGCCGACGACGGCAGTCATTTCGACCTCTCCCTCACCACCGCCCGCACCCCCGCCGGCCTGGCGCTGCACCTGGCGTACAGCACTGACCTGTATGACCCCGGCACGATCGCCGGCTACCTCGGCTCGCTGACCGAGTTGCTCACCGCCCTGGTCACCCGCCCGGCCGCCCCGCTGCGTGCCTTCCTCGAGCCCTCGGCCAGCGAGACCGCCCAGCTGCGATCCTGGAACGAGCAGGTCACCGCGCCGACGACGACGACGCCGCTGCACGACCTCATCGCCGCCCAGGCCGCCGCCACCCCGGACGCCACCGCGGTCGAGGCCCCCGACACCACCCTGACCTACCGGCAGCTCGACACCGCCGCGACCACCCTGGCCCGCCAGCTCATCCGCCACGGCACCCGGCCAGGCGATGTCGTCGCCATCAACCTGCCGCCCACCGCTACCGCGGTCACCGCCGTCCTGGCCATCTGGAAAGCCGGCGCCGCGTTCCTCCCCCTCGACCCCGACCTGCCCCCCGCCCGCGTCGCCACCATGATCGACGACGCCACGCCCGTCCTCATCCTCACCGCGACTCCCACCAGTTACCCCCACCTCGACCTCGACATCACCGCGCTCGACAACGCCGGCCTCGACAACGCCGCGCTCGAGAGCACCGCTCATGACTGGCGCGGCGACGAGGACGAGGAGCCCGGCCTGCCCACGGTCGGGCCGCACCACCTGGCCTACCTGATGTACACCTCAGGCACGACCGGCCAGCCCAAGGCGATCATGATCCAGCACGGCGGCGTCTCCAACTACGCCGTCGCCCACATCCTGCCGCGCCTGGGCGTCGTCGCCGGCCCGCTGCGCATGGCGACCGGGACCTCGGCGTTCATCACGGACTTCTTCATCGCCCAGCTCGCCGCCCTGGCCGACGGGCACGCGCTCGTCGTCCTGTCCCGCGAGCAGCGGCAGGACCCCCGCTACCTCGTCGGCCTCGCCGCCGACCCGCACCGCGCGGTCACCGCCCTGGAATGCACCCCGTCCCAGCTCCAGCTCTTCATCGAAGCCGGCCTGCTGGAGTCCAGGTACCCGCCCCGCATCGCGGTCTTCGGCGGCGAGTCCTGCCCGCAGGACCTGTGGGACACGCTCCGCGCATCCCCCGCGCTGGTGGCCATGAACACCTACGGGCCGACTGAGGCTACCGTCGACGCCACCGGCATGGACGTGACCGAGAGCCCCGTGCCGCTCATCGGCCGCCCCTACGGCAACACCCGCGCCCACCTCCTGGACGACCGCCAGCGGCCGGTGCCGCCCGGCACCGCCGGCGAGCTGTGCATCGCCGGCCCGGGCGTGGGCACCGGTTACCTCCACCGTCCCGCCCAGACCGCTGACGTGTTCATCCCGGATCCCGAGGGCCCGCCAGGCAGCCGCCTGTACCGGACCGGCGACCTCGCCCGCTACACCCGCGACGGCGCCCTGGAATTCCTCGGCCGCAACGACCACCAGATCAAGGTCCTCGGCCAGCGCGTCGAGCCAGAAGAGGTCGAGACAGCGCTGCGCGCCCACCCCGACATCACCGCCGCCGCGGTGACCGCGCACCGCACTCCCGCCGGTCACCAGCTCACCGCCCACCTGATCCTCGCGGCCAGCCTCAGCCCCGACCAGGGCAGCCTCCGGGCGTGGCTCGCCGAGCGCCTCCCCGCCGCCGCCGTCCCGGCCGCTTTCCGGTTCACCGACGCCTTCCCGTTCACCACCGGGGGCAAGCTCGACCGCAAGACTCTCACCGCCGCCGCGGCTGACCTCGAGACCACCCGCCTCCCGGCCACCCCGCCCGGCACGCCCGCTGAATACCAGATCGCCGCCATCTGGGCCGCGATCCTCGGCCACGACCCCGGCAGCCTCGGCATCGGGGACGACTTCTTCGCCCTCGGCGGCCACTCGCTACTGGCCGCCCGCCTCGCCCTGCGCCTGTCCGCCGAATTCGGCACCGACATCCCGCTGCACCAGGTCTTCGCCCACCCCACCATCGCCGGGCAGGCCACCTGGATCGGCGAGCACGCCGACACCCCCGCCGCCCCCATCCCCCGCCAGGCTCGCGAAACCGGCGCCGAGATCCCCGCGTCCTACGCCCAGGAACGCCTCTGGTTCTTGTGGCAGCTCGCCCCCGACAGCCCCACGTACCAGATCACCTGGGCTTACGAGGCCACCGGCCTGGACCTCGCGGCGCTCGCCGCCGCCGTCAACGCCATGATCGAACGCCACGAGATCTTCCGCACCACCCTGCACGACCACGACGGCCACGTCATCCAGCGGATCGGCCCGGCCTGGCACTGTCATCTCACGCCGACCCCGGCCACGCCCGCCCAGGCCGCCGCCGCCGCCGAGACCGCCGCCAGCGAGCTGTTCGACCTGTCGCAGGGGCCGCTGCTGCGCGTCCGGGCCTGGCACACCGGCACCGGCACTCACCTGCTCCAGTTCAGCGCCCACCACGTCGTCATCGACGAATGGTCTCTTGAGGTCTTCGAGCGCGAGCTGTGGGCGCTCTACGCCGCCGCCGGCGACACCGCCGCCGCCGGCCTGACCGGCCCCGCCATCCAGTACGCCGACTACGCCGCCTGGCACCGCGAGCTGACCGCCGCCACGGCCGACGATGACGTGGCGTGGTGGAAGCAGGCGCTCGACGGCGCTGCCCCCGCCAGCCCGGCTCATGACCACCCCGAGCCCGACCACACCAGCTTCTCCGGCGACCAGGTCGCGGCCACCGCCGGCCCTGGCGTCGCTGACTGGCTCACCGCCCAGCGCACCGAAGCCGCCACCACCGACTTCGTCGTCCTGCTCGCCGTCTGGTGCCTGTTCCTGGCCCGGCATACGGGCCGCCGCGACCTCACCGTCGGCACCCACATTTCCGGCCGCACCCACCCCGACACCGCGGCCCTGATCGGCTTCTTCGTCAACACCCTGGCCCTGCGCGTCCGCATCGACGCCGCCGACGATTTCCCTGCCCTGGTCGCTCACGTCCGCCAGGTCGTCCTGGACGCCTTCGCGCACCAGGAGATTCCCTTCGACCACGTCGTCCGGGCCGTCGCGCCCCAGCGCGCCGCCGCCCGCAACCCCCTGTTCACGACCAGCTTCGCCCATGACCCGGCCGCCAGTCAGCCCGACCGGGCCCTGCCCGGCGGGCTGGCCCTCACCCCGGTCCCCGCCGGCGATGGCGGCAGTCACTTCGACCTTTCCCTCACCGCCGCCCGCATCCCCGCCGGCCTGGCCCTGTACCTGGACTACAGCACTGACCTGTATGACCGCGCCACCATCACCGGCCATCTCGACTCCCTCACCGGCCTGCTGGCCAGCCTGGCGGCCCGCCCGGCCGCCCGCCTGCACGCCTTCCTTGAGCCCTCACCGCGTGAGCGGGAATTGCTGGCCTCCTGGAACGATGCCGCCGTGGCCCCGGCGTCAGCCGAGCCGCTGCACGACCTGATCCGCGCCCAGGCCGCGGCCGGCCCCGACGCCGCCGCCATCGAGGCCGCCGACACCTGCCTGACCTTCGGCCAGCTCGACGATGCCGCGACCACCCTGGCCCGCAGGCTCCGCCGGTCCGGGGTCCGCGACGGCGACATCGTCGGCATTCACCTGCGTCCTGGCGCGGCCGCCATCACCGCGATCCTGGCTGCCTGGAAGGCCGGCGGCGCCATCCTCCCCCTCGACCCCGAGCTCCCGCCCGCCCGCACCACCACCATGATCAGCGACGCCGGCCCCGCCCTCCTGATCACTGAGGCCCCCAGCCCCTGGCCCGACCTGGATTTCCTCCTCGCCGCGCCGCCCGGCCAGGACCAGGACCCGGGCGACGGCGGGGACGACAGGAACGGCGCCCTGCCGGCGGTGGGACCCGATCACCTGGCGTACCTGATGTACACCTCCGGGTCGACCGGGCAGCCCAAGGCAGTGATGATCCAGCACCGCGGCCTGTCCAACCACACCACCGCCCAGGCCCTGCCCCGTACCAGCCCGGCCGGCGGCGAGCGGATGCGGGTCGCGACCGGCACGTCGGCGTTCATCGCGGACTTCTTCATCGCTCAGCTCGTGACGCTGGCCGGGGGGCACACGCTGGTCGTGCTGACCCGTGAGCAGCGGCAGGACCCCCGCTACCTCGTCGCCCTGGCCGCTGATCCCGTTCGCGCGGTCACCGCCCTTGACTGCACTACCTCCCAGCTCCAGCTCCTGGTCGAGGCCGGGCTGCTCGACGCCCCCCACCCCCCGTACGTCGCCGCTTTCGGCGGCGAGGCCTGCCCTCCCGACCTCTGGACGACGCTGCGCGCTCACCCCGCCACGACGGCCTTGAACAGTTACGGCCCGGCCGAGACCACCGTCGAGGCCACCATGGCCGCCGTCACCGACAGCACGGTGCCGCTGATCGGCCGGCCGTTCGGCAACGCCGTCATCCGCATCCTGGACGACCAGCAGCGGCCGGTACCGCCCGGCACCGTCGGCGAGCTGTGCATCGCCGGCCCGGGTGTCGGCCCGGGTTACCTCGGCCGCCCCGCCCAGACCGCCGCCGTGTTCATTCCCGACCCCGGCGGCCCGCCCGGCAGCCGCCTGTACCGGACCGGCGACCTGGCCCGCTTCACCCGCGAAGGCGCCCTGGAATACCACGGGCGCAACGACTACCAGATCAAGATCCTCGGCCAGCGCGTCGAGCCCGAGGAAGTCGAAGCCATCTTCCGTGCCCACCCCGATATCTCCGCCGCCGTCGTCACCGCCCACCTCACCCCCGCCGGGCCCCAGCTCACCGCCCACCTCATCCCCGCGCGCGGCACCACTCCTGACCCGGACCAGCTCCGCACCTGGCTCGCTCAGCACCTCCCCGCCGCCGCTATCCCGGCCGCATTCCGGTTCACCGACGGCTTCCCGTTCACCACTGGCGGCAAGCTCGACCGGAAGACCCTTACGGCGGCCGCGGCTGACCTCGAGACCACCCGCCTCCCGGCCACCCCGCCCGGCACGCCCGCCGAATACCAGATCGCCGCCATCTGGGCCGCGATCCTCGGCCGCGACCCCGGCAGCCTCGGCATCGGAGACGACTTCTTCGCCCTCGGCGGCCACTCGCTACTCGCCGCCCGCCTCGCCCTGCGCCTGTCCGCCGAATTCGGCACCGACCTGCCCCTGCACCAGATCTTCACTTATCCCACCATCGCCGGGCAGGCCATTTGGATCGGCGAGCACGCCGACACCCCCGCCGCCGCGCCGATCCCCCGCCTGCCACGAGACACAGCGGCCACGTCGCCAGCGTCCTACGCCCAGGAACGGCTGTGGTTCCTGTGGCAGCTCGCCCCCGGCAGCGCGACCTACCGCGTGCCGTGGGCCTACCAGGCGACCGGCCTGGACGTCGATGCGCTGGCCGCCGCCGTCGACGCGATGATCGAACGCCACGAGATCCTGCGCACCACCATGCACGACCAGGCCGGGCAGATCGTGCAGCGCATCGGCCCGGCCTGGCACTGCGGCCTGACCGCCGTCCCCGCCACCCCGGCGCAGGCCGCCGCCGCCGCTGACGCCGCCGCCACCGAGTTGTTCGACCTGTCGCAGGGGCCGCTCCTGCGAGTCCGGGCCTGGGCTACCGGCACCGGCACCCACCTGGTCCTGTTCGTCGCTCACCACATCGTCATCGACGAGTGGTCACTGGAGATCTTCGAACGCGAGCTCTGGGGCCTGTACGCCGCGGGCGGCGACGCCAGCGCCGCCGGGCTGGGCGAGCCGGCCATCCAGTACGCCAGCTACGCGGCCTGGCACCGCGAGCTGACCGCCAGCCGGACGGACGAGGACCTGGCCTGGTGGACGCAGACCCTCGACGGCGCCGAGCCGGCCAGCCCCGTCCCGGACCACCCCGCACCCGACCGCACCGACTTCTCCGGCGCCCACGCCGAGACCGCCGCAGGCCCGGCGGTCCTCGCCTGGCTCGACGCCGCGCGCACCGCCGCCGCCACCACCGACTTCGTGGTCCTGCTCGCCCTGTACAGCGTCTTCCTGGCGCGCCACGCCGGCCGCCGCGATCTCACCGTCGGCACCATGGTCTCGGGGCGCGATCACCCCGATACCGCCGAGCTCATCGGGTTCCTCGTCAACACCCTGGCACTGCGCATCCAGGTCGATCCAGCCGCCACGTTCCCCGAGCACGTCACGCACGTGCGGCAGGTCGTCCTGGATGCCTTCGCGCACCAGGAAATCCCCTTCGAGCACGTCGTCCGCGCCGCCGCTCCCCAGCGCACCGCCGCCAGCAACCCCCTGTTCACCACCAGCTTCGCCCACGACATCGCCTCGCCGGGCGCCGTGAGCCTGCCCGGCGGCCTCACTCTCGCCCCGTACTCCGCCGGCGGCACGGGCGGCAGTCACTTCGACCTCTCGCTGAACACCACCCGCACCCCCGGCGCGCTCACCCTTGGCCTCGAATACAGCACCGCCCTGTACGAGCACGCCACGATCACCGCCTACCTGGCGTCCCTCACCGACCTCCTCGCCGCGCTCACCAGCCAGCCCGAGACCGCGATCCGGGCGCTCCTGGAGCCCACCCCCCGCGAGGCGACCCGGTTGCGCGACTGGAACCAGACCGCGACGCCCGCGACCGCGACGCCCGTGCACGACCTCATCGCCCGCCAGGCCGCCGCCACCCCCGACGCCACCGCGGTCGAGGCCCCGGACACCACGCTCAGCTACCGCCAGCTCGAGGCGAACGCCGCCGTCCTCGCCCGCCACCTCATCGGCCACGGCACCCAGCCAGGCGACATCATCGCCATCCACCTGCCGCCCGGCGCGACCGCCATCACCGCCATCCTGGCCGCCTGGAAGGCCGGGGCCGCGTTCCTCCCCCTCGACCCCGAGCTCCCCCCGGCCCGGGTCGCCGCGATGATCGACGATGCCAGGCCCGCCCGCATTCTCACTGTCACGCCCACCGCCCGCCCCCGCCTCGACCTCGATATCACCACCCTGGGCAGCGAGCCCCCGGATACGCCGCTTCCCGAGGTCAGCCCGCACCAGCTGGCCTACCTGATGTACACGTCCGGGTCGACCGGCCAGCCGAAGGCCGTCATGATCCACCACGGCGGAGTCTCGAACTTCGCCGCCGCGCAGATGCTCCCGCGCCTGCGCGTCTTCGCCGGCGACCAGCCGCTGCGGATGGCGACGGGGACCTCGGCGTTCATCTCCGACTTCTTCATGGCGCAGCTCGTCATGCTCGGCGGCGGCCACACTCTCGTCGTCCTTTCCGGCGAGCAGCGGCAGGACCCCCGCTACCTCACCGGCCTCGCCGCCGACCCCGCCCGCGCCGTCACCGCCCTGGAATGCACGACGTCACAACTACAGCTCCTTGTCGAAGCCGGCCTGCTCGACGCCCCGCACCCGCCGCAGGTCGTGATGTTCGGCGGCGAGCACTGCCCGCCCGACCTGTGGACCACGCTGCGGTCCTATCCCGCCCTGACCGCCGTGAACACCTACGGCCCGGCCGAGACGTCAGTAGACGCTTCCCTGCTCAAGGTCACCGAGAGCCCGGTGCCGCTGATCGGCCGCCCCTACGGCAACGTGGTCATCCGCATCCTGGACGAGAACCAGCGCCCCGTCCCGCCCGGCGTCATCGGCGAGCTGTGCATCGCGGGTCCCGGCGTCGGCCCCGGCTACCTGCGCCGCCCCGCCCAGACCGCCGCCGTCTTCATCCCCGACCCGGACGGGCCGGCCGGGAGCCGGATCTACCGGACCGGCGACCTGGCCCGCTTCACTACCGGCGGGCTGCTCGAGTTCCTGGGCCGCAATGACCACCAGATCAAGATCCTCGGCCAGCGCGTCGAGCCAGAAGAAGTCGAGGCCACGCTCCGCGCCCACCCGCACGTCACCGCCGCCGCCGTCACCGTCCACAGCGGCCCCGCCGGCCACCAGCTCACCGCCCACCTCATCCCCGCGGCCGGCACCGCCCCCGACCCGCAGGAAATCCGGGCCTGGCTCGCCCAGCGGCTCCCGGCCGCCGCCGTGCCGGCCGCGTTCACGCTCACCGCCAGCTTCCCTCTCACCACCGGCGGCAAGCTCGACCGCAAAGCCCTCACCGCCGCCGCCGCTGACCTCGACGTCACCCGCGCTCCGGCCGCCCCGCCCAGCACCCCCGCGCAGCACCAGATCGCCGTGATCTGGGCCGACCTCATCGGCCAGGACGCCGGCGGCCTGGGCATCCACGACGACTTCTTCGCCCTCGGCGGCCACTCGCTGCTGGCCGCCCGGCTTGCCCTGCGGCTGTCCGCCGGGTTCGGCGCCGACATCCCGCTGCACCAGATCTTCACCAGCCCGACCATCGCCGGCCAGGCCACCTGGATCGAGGAGAACGCCGGCGCCGCCGCCGCGGCGCCCATCCCCCGCCCGGCCAGCAGGGCGGCGGGCGGGGCGGACTCGGCGGGCGGGGCGGACTCAGCGGGCGGGGCGGACTCAGTCGAGACAGCGGCCTCCTACGCCCAGGAACGCATGTGGTTCCTCTGGCAGCTCGCCCCCGACAGCCCGACCTACCACGTGCCCTGGGCCTACGAGACCACCGGCCTGGACGTGGCCCGGCTGGCCGCCGCGGTCGACGCGATGATCGAACGCCACGAGATCCTCCGCACCACCCTGCACGACCACGACGGCCAGGTCGCGCAGCGCATCGGCCCGGCCTGGCACTGCGGCCTGACCGCCGCGCAGGCCACCCCGGAACAGGCCGCCGCCGCTGCCGATGCCGCTGCCGACGAGCTCTTCGACCTGTCGCGCGGGCCGCTGCTGCGAGTCCGGGCCTGGGCCACCGCCCCGGGCACCCACCTGGTCCAGTTCACCGCCCACCACGTGATCATCGACGAGTGGTCCTCGGAAATCTTCGAACGCGAACTCTGGGACCTGTACGCCGCCGCCGGCGACCCCGCGGCCTTGCCTGAGCCAGGCATCCAGTACGCCGACTACGCCGCCTGGCACCGCGAGCTGACCGCCAGCCGGACGGAGGCGGACCTGGCCTGGTGGACCGAAACCCTTGACGGAGCCGAGCCCGCCAGTCCCGTCCCCGACCACTCCGCGCCCGACCGCACCGACTTCTCCGGCGACATCGCCGAGGCCGCCACCGGCCCGGGGACCCTAGCCTGGCTTGACGCCACCCGCACCGCCGCGGCCACCACCGACTTCGTCGTCCTGCTGGCGCTGTACGCCGTCTTCCTGGCCCGCCACGCCGGCCGCCGCGACCTCACCATCGGCACCCCCGTCTCAGGCCGCGACCACCCCGACACCGCCGGCCTGATCGGGTTCCTCGTCAACACCCTGGCCCTGCGCATCCGCATCGATACAGCTCTGGCATTCCCTGACCACGTTGCTTACGTCCGCGGCGTCGTCCTGGATGCCTTCGCCCACCAGGAAATCCCCTTCGAGCACGTCGTCCGCGCCGCCGCCCCCCACCGCAGCGCCGCCGCCAACCCCCTGTTCACCACCAGCTTCGCCCACAGCCTGATCACCCCTGGCACGACGAGCCTCCCTGGCGGCCTCACCCTCACCCCGCACGCGGCCGGCGGCGGCAGCGGCAGCCACTTCGACCTCACGCTCAACACCACCCGCGCCCCGGACGGCCTCTACCTCGGCCTCGAATACAGCACTGCCCTCTACGAGCGGTCCACCGTCGACAGCTACCTGGCGTCGCTCACCGGCCTCCTCCGCACCCTTACCGCCAATCCCGGCACCACGGTCGGCCAGCTACTCGAGCCCACCCCGCGCGAGGCCGCCCTGCTCCGCGACTGGAATGACACGGCGACGCCGACCACCACGACGCCGCTGCACGACCTCATCACCGCCCAGGCCGCAGCGACCCCCGACGCCACCGCGATCGAGGCGCCCGATACCACCCTTTCCTATGCCCAGTTCGACTCCGCCGCGACCACCATGGCCCGCCACCTCATCGCCGGCGGCATCCGCCCCGGCGACATTGTCGGCGTGCACCTCGCGCCCACCGCGGCCGCGATCGCCGCGATCCTCGCCATCTGGAAAGCCGGCGCCGCGTTCCTCCCGCTTGACCCCGACCTCCCGCCCGCCCGCGTGGCCACCATGATCAACGACGCCAGGCCCGCGCGGATCATCACGGCGACCCCCACGACCCACCCCGACCTCGATCTCGAGGTCACCGCCCTCACCGGCGAGCCGCCGCGAGCGGCCCTCCCGGCGGTGAGCCCCAGCCAGCTCGCCTTCCTGATCTACACCTCAGGATCCACCGGCCAGCCCAAGGCGATCATGATCCACCACGGCGCCTTGTCCAACTACGCCGCCGCCCAGATGCTCCCGCGCCTGCGCACCTTCGCCGGCGAGCACCCGCTGCGCCTGCCGGCCGGGACCTCGGCGTTCATCTCCGACTTCTTCATCGCCCAGCTCGTCACGCTCGCCGGCGGCCACACCCTGGTCGTCCTGTCCCGCGAGCAGCGGCAGGACCCCCGCTACCTCGTCGGCCTCGCCGCCGACCCCGGCCGCGCGGTCACCGCCCTGGAATGCACCACCTCCCAGCTTCAGCTCCTTGTCGAAGCCGGTCTCCTGAGCGCGCCGTACCCGCCCCGGATCGCCATGATCGCCGGCGAGGCGTGCCCGCCCGACCTGTGGACGAGCCTGCGCGGCTACCCGTCCACCGTCTCCGTCAATGCCTACGGTCCCGCCGAGACGATGATGGACGCCACCCAGATCAGCGTCGCCGAGGGCCCGGTGCCGCTGATCGGCCGCCCGTACGGCAACACGATCGTCCGCCTGCTCGACGACCGGCAGCGGGCGGTGCCGCCTGGCACCATCGGCGAGCTGTGCATCGCCGGGCCCGGCGTCGGCTATGGCTACCTCGGCCGGCCCGCCCAGACCGCGGCCGCCTTCATCCCCGACGCCGGCGGCCCGCCAGGCAGCCGCCTCTACCGCACCGGCGACCTCGGCCGTTACACCCGCGACGGCACGATCGAATTCCACGGCCGGAACGACAACCAGCTCAAGATCCTCGGCCAGCGGGTCGAACCCGAGGAAGTCGAGAGCGTACTCCGCGCCCACCCGCAGGTCGGCGCTGCCGCCGTGACCGCCCACCGCACCCCGGCCGGATTCCAGCTCACCGCCCACCTCGTGCCAGCCGACGTCATCACCCCCGACGGCATCACCCCCGACGGCACCGCCTCCGACAGCACTGCCCCCGACAGCACTGCCCCCGACGCGGCTGCCATCCGCGCCTGGCTCGCCCAGCGGCTCCCCGCCGCCGCCGTGCCCGCCAGCTTCCGCTTCGCCGCCGCCTTCCCCATGACCCTCAGCGGCAAGCTCGACCGCCAGGCACTCGCCCTGGCCGCCGCCGCCGACGCCGACACCCCCCGAACCCCGGCCACGCCGCCCGGCACCCCAGCCGAGCACCAGATCGCCGCCAGCTGGGCCGCCGTCCTCGGCCGCGACCCCGCCAGCCTCAGCATTCATGACGACTTCTTCGCCGCCGGCGGCCACTCACTCCTCGCCGCCCGCCTCGCCCTGCACCTGTCAGCCAGCCTCGGCACCAGCATCCCGCTCCACCAGATCTTCACCACCCCCACCATCGCCGGGCAAGCCGCCTACGCCGACCACGCCGGCCGCACCGGAACAGCCCAGGCGGCCAGCAACCTCCAGCACCTGAGCGGAACCCCCGGCCTGCCCCCGCTGATCCTCGTCCACCCCCTCGGCGGCGCCATCGCTCACTACCGGGAGCTAGCCGGCACCCTCGCCGCCAGCTACCACGTACTCGGGATCCACGCCGATCCCCTCAGCAACGGCCAGGCCCGCACCCTCACCCAGCGGGCAGCGGACTACGCGCGCCAGCTCGCCCCGGTGCTCGACGGCCGCCCGCCCGTCATCGCCGGCTGGTCAGCGGGCGGCGTCATCGCCCAGGAGCTGGCCGTTGAGCTGGCGGGGTCCGGCATCACCGCCGAGCGGCTGATCCTCATCGACACCAGCCCGCCCGACGACGACGACTCCACCGCCGCCGCCCTGGACCGCCTCCGCCCGGAGGTGCTCGGGCACGGACCCGGCCGCCTGCTGGCCGAGCCCGGAGCCGACCGCTTCCTGGCCGCGCTGGGCGTGGACCAGGCATCGTTCGCCGAACTCGACGCCGGCACCGCCGCCGCCCTCATGCGCTTCTGGCAGGACATGCTGACCAGCCTCGCGCAGCACCAGCCCAGAAGATTCGAAGGACCAGCCCGCCTCATCCTTTCAGCCGACCAGGACGAGCAATCCAGCGAGCAAGCCGTCTCGGCGTGGCAGGCACTCACGGGCACGTTGTCGGTCACGCGATCAGGCGCGGACCACTTCGGCCTGCTGACCCAGCCGGGGATCTCGGCGGTCGCCGAGGCCATCGGCCCCCCGGCGCCGGCAGGGGGCTAGCTGCCTACAGCCGCGCCAGCAGCGCCCCGATGACCTCGGCGCGATGAGCGTGCAGGTAGAAATGCCCTCCGGGATAGATCTCGGCTTCGAAGCCAGCCGAGGTCAGGTCCCGCCAGGCCCGCAGTTCACTGACGCTGACGCTGGGATCGCCCCGGCCGCCAAGCACCGTGATCGGCACCGGCAGCGCGGCCTCATGCGGGTGGCTGTAGGTCTCGCAGATCTCGAAGTCGGCGCGCATCACGGGGAGCAGCAGCCGGACGAGCTCGGGGTGGGCCAGGACCTCGGGCGAGGTGCCTTCCAGCTCTTCCATGACGGCCACCAGCTCGGGGTCCGGCAGCAGGTGCACGATCCGCGCGGGCGGCGCGAGCTGCGGCGCGCGCAGGCCCGACACGAACAGCTGCCGGGGCGGGGCGCCCTTGGCTGTCATCGCCCGCGTCAGCTCATAGGCCAGCAGTGCTCCCATGCTATGACCGAAGAAGGAGAAATTAGGACCAGCGCGGTCCATCAGCGGCCCGACCAGCTCCCCGGCAAGCTCGAAGGCCGACCGCCGGGGAAACTCTTTGTACCGGCTCTCCCGGCCTGGCAGCTGGATGGGCACTACGTCGACGTCGGGGGCAAGCAGCGGCACCCACTCCCAGTACGCGGAGGCACCGGCCCCGGCGTGCGGCAGGCAGAACAGCTGACTCGCGCCGGGACGCGTCACCGGGGGCACGCCGCTCTCCGGCCGGTAGACGGGGAACCAGGCGGCGTCGGTCGCGGCGGTCATAGCGTCCCGTTCCTGACCATGGTGCCCAGCTCGTCCTGATCTTGACTGGCGGAGACTTGACCGGCGGAGACTTGACCGGCGGAGGCCTGACCGGCCGAGGCCGGGCCGGCCGCGAGCCGGAAGGCGGCCCGCAGCAGCACATCGGCGCCCCGGACCAGCGCGGCGTCGCTGGTGTCCTCGGAGGGAGCGTGGCTCACTCCGCCTCGGCTGGGAACGAAGATCATGCCGACCGGGGCGATCCGGGCGACGATCTGGGCGTCGTGGCCGGCCCCGCTTGGCATGACCTGACCGGGCAGCCCGAGTTCGGCCGCGGTAGTCGCGATGACCTCTCGCAGCCCGGGATCGGTGCGGGCGGGCGGCGACCTGAGCGTTGTCTGCACGGTGACCTGGCACCCCGTCGCCTGCTGCGTGCGGGCGGCGGCCGCCAGGACGGCCGACTCGGCGCGGGCGAGCCGCCCTGTGTCGGTGTCCCTGATGTCGGCGCGCAGCCGCACCAGGCCGGGGATGGTGTTCGTCGTGTTGGGCGAGACCTCCAGGTGCCCGACAGTGGCGGTCGAGCAGGTCTGGTCCTCCGCCGCGATCTGGCGGATCCGCAGCACGAGCTCGGCGGCGGCGGCCAGCGCGTCGCAGCGGTCAGGCATCGGCGTGGTACCGGCGTGCTGCTGAACGCCGCGGATCTCGGCCTCCAGGATGGTCCGGCCCACGATCCCGTCCACGATCCCGATCGGCAGGCCGAGGCGCTCGAGTACCGGGCCCTGCTCGATGTGCAGCTCGAGGAAGGCCCTGATCCGGTCCGGCTCCCACGCCGCCTCGGCCAGCCGGCCAGGGTCCCCGCCGGCCTCGGCGAGGTAGTCGCGGGCCGGGCGGCCGGCCTCATCCGCCGCGGCCAGCGCCTCACCCAGCCCGCCGCAGATGGCCCGCGATCCCCAGAAGGGCTCCTGGATCAGCGCGCCTTCCTCGTTGGCGAACGCGACCGCGACCGGCTCGCAAGCCAGGTCGGCCCCGAGTTCGGTGATCACCCGGAGCGCCTCGACCGCGGCGGCCACTCCGAAGGCACCGTCCAGCCAGCCGCCCTGCACGACGGTATCCAGGTGCGAGCCCATCAGCAGGACTGGCTTGCCGCGATCGGCGCCCGGACGGCGGACGAACAGGTTCGCCGCCGGGTCGATCTCGGTCACCAGTCCCGCCGAGCGGCTCAGCTCGCCGATGAAAGCGCGAGCCTGGCTCTCTGCCTTGGTCAGCCCGAGCCGGCTCAGGCCGCCGCGGGGATCGGCGCCGATCAGCGCGAGTTCCCGCAGGCAGGCCAGCATCCGGGTGCCGTCAGCGCGCAGGCGGACCATGCGAGCGCGGTCAGACAGCTGCGTCAGGAGAGGACGCGGCTGCCGGGTCATCGGCCCCGTCCGAGCCCGCGCTGGCCGCCATGGCCAGCCGGAGGCTGCGGGGACGCATGTCGGTCCACACTTCGCCGATGTGGGCCAGGCACTCGTCGCGGGTGCCTGACACTCCGGTCGCGTGCCAGCCGGCCGGGATCTCGCGGTCGGCTGCCCAGATCGAGTACTGCTCCTCGTCATTGATGACGACTACGTGCGGGATCTGCGGGTCTGGCTCGGACATGGCGTGGCGCTTCCTTTCCTTATCTTTTCTGGGGTTCCGCTAGGTCAGGCGGCTCTCGACGAGTTTCCGCACGGCCTGGCGGTCGATCTTGCCGGAAGAGTTCGTGGGCAGCTCGGCGAAGTACAGGAGCTTGCTCGGGAGCATGTGCGCGGGCAGTTGCTGCCGCAGGTGCTCGCGCAGTCCGTCGGCCTGCGGCTCGCGGCCGGGCGCCGCCGCCACCGCCAGGTACAGCTCGGGCTGGGCGTGCAGCACGTCGCAGATGACGGCCGCCGCATGCCCGACCGACGGGTCGCGCTGGGCCACCGCCTCGAGCTCGCCAAGCTCCACCCGGTGACCCCGCACCTTGACCTGATCATCGCGGCGGCCGTGGAAACGGTACTGGCCGTCGGGCCGGGCCGCGACGAGGTCGCCGGTCCGGTAGATGCGCAGGCCTCCCGGCCCTGTCACGAAGGCGCGGGCGGTCTCGCCGGGGTCCGCGACGTAGCCGCGGGCCAGTCCGGGTCCGGACAGGCACAGCTCACCGGGCTCGCCCGCTGGCACCGGGCGCAGCGCCTCGTCGAGCACGTGGGCCTCGAGGCCGTCGACCACGCGCCCGATCGGCATCGGGTCCTGCCAGGGCGGCGTCACCTCGGCGCAGGTCGCGATGATCGTGGCCTCGGTGGGGCCGTAGGCGTTCCACAGCACCTCGCACACCGCCTGCAGCTCCTGGGCCAGTGCGGCGGTCAGCGCTTCCCCGCCGCTGATGAGCTTGCCTACCGCCGTGCGGCCGGCCAGGAAGGGAAGCAGCAGCCGCAGCTGGCTTGGCGTGGCGATCGCGGCGTCCGCCTGGCTGGACAGCAGCCAGTTCGCGAAGATCTCCGGATTCCGCGCGGAGCGAGGAGGCGCGACGGTCAGGCAGCCCCCGATCACCAGCGGGAGCACGGTCTCGAACATGGACATGTCAAAGACGGGGTTACTGTGCGCGACCGTCCGGTCACCGCGACCGAGCCCCATCCGGCCGGCGACCGAGTCCAGCATCCCGGCTAGAGCGGCGTGCTCGATCACCACGCCCTTGGGCCGGCCGGTCGAGCCCGAGGTGAACAGGATGTAGGCCGCCGCTATCGGCTCGTCCTGCCCGGCCGGCTCGCGTCCGGCGACCTCGGCGGCGATGACTCCGTCGGACTCCGGCCTGGTCACCGCCGCGTCGCAGCCAGCCCGCCGGACCTGGTAGAGCCGCCGCTCGGCCGGCGAGGCCGGATCAAGCGGGACGGCTGTCGCGCCGAGCAGCCAGACGGCGAGCAAGGCGATGAGGTAATCGCGGCCGTAGCCGCACTCGACGGCCACCCGCGAGCCGGGCACTACCCCCTGGGCGGCAAGCTTCCCGGCCGCTGCCCGGGCCGTGGCCAGGAGCTCGGCGTAGGTCAGGCGGCCATGTTCATCCTCGAGCGCTGGTGCCTGCGGGTGCGCCCGCGTTCCGCCGAGGAACCGCGCGAGGGTGGCGGAGCTGGGATCAGGCACTGGAACTCACGTCCCCGTCCTGGGCGTTCCCGTCCTGGGCGGCCCCTTCCTGGGCGGCACTGACTAGGTTGGTGACGGCGAGCAGGGTGGGATTGCTCAGGACCTCAGCCAGGTCCAGCTGGACGTCGAACGCCTCGTCGACGCGGGCAAGCAGCCGCAGCGCCTTGATCGACTGACCGCCGAGCGCGATGAAATCGTCATCGGGCCCGACCTGCCCTACCGCGAGGATCTCCCGCCACAGCGCGGCCATGCTCGCCATCAGCTCGCCGCCCTCCTGGGCCGGGTCAGGCGCCCTGCTTAGGCGAGCCAGCGGATGCGGCGCTGTCCGGCTCGGGACCCGGGATCGCGGTGGCCAGGGCGCGCCGGTCGATCTTGCCGTTCGAGGTCATCGGCATCCGGTCTAGCACCACGATGGCGGGGACCATCTGGTCGGGTAGCTCCTGCCGCAGCCGCCGGGTCAGCTCGGCCCCGTCAAGCGGCGCCGTCCCCGTGACGAACGCGGTGAGCTCGGCGCTGTCCGGTGTGCTGCGGCTGAGCACCGCCACGTCCGCGACGTGCTCCTGGCGCCGGATCGCGAGGTCGATCTCGCCGAGCTCGACGCGGAAACCCCGGACCTTCACCTGGTCGTCGTTGCGCCCCACGAAGCCGAAAGCACCATCGGGGAGCTGCCGGACGAAATCGCCGGTCCGGTACAGCCGGCCGCCGCTCGCCTGGCCGAACGGGTCGGGCACGAAGGCCGCGGCCGTCATGGCCGGTGCCAGGTGGTAGCCATTGGCCAGGCCGGTGCCGCCGATGTAAAGCTCGCCCGCTTCACCCGGCTCGGCCTCGGTCCCGTCGGGGCGCACGACGTGCAGCACGGCGCCGGAAACCGGCCGGCCGATGGGCACGACGCCCGCGACGTCGGCCAGGGTGATGTCGTGGGTGGTGGTGGCCGTCGTGTTCTCGGTCGGCCCGTAGATATTGACCACGCGGGGCGGCGGGCGTCCGGTCAGCAGCTTCTCCAGCCGCCTCGGGTCGGCACACCTCGCCGCCGAAGAGCAGCGTGCGCATCCCGGAGAACGCGTCAGGCTCGAAATCCGCTATCTGGTTGAACAGCGACGTCGCCATGACCATGACGGTGATGCGCTGCTCGGCCAGGAGCGCCCGCATCCGGCGAGGCGTCAGCGCGATCTCGCGGTCCACAACGACCAGGGTGGCCCCGCTGGTGAGCGCTCCCCAGATCTCGATGAGGACGGCATCGAACGCCGGATTGGACTAGTAGGCGACCCTGTCGTCCGGCGTGAAGGTCAGGTAGTTCGCGTCCGGGACCAGCGCGCTGATCGCCCCGTGCGGCACGATCACCGCCTTCGGCTGGCCGGTGGAACCGGACGTGCAGATCACGCAGGCCGGGTCCTGCTCGGTCACCGCCACGGGGCGCCCGGCCAGGCCCGCCGGAGGCGTCAGGCGCCAGCAGGCGATCGATCCTGTGCACCGGCACGAGGTCGGCGATCGACTCGGCGAGCTCGGCTGTGTCGACCTTGCCGGCCGTGCGGCGGTGCCGGGAGTGCCGACGATCGCGGCTCGCGGCCGGCACTGCTCGATGAGCATCCGCATCCGGGCGGGGGCAGGCTCACGTCGAGCGGAAGGTAGGCGCAGCCTGCCCGCAACGCCCCCAGGGCCGCCGTCACCGAACTGGCGCTGCGGGTCATCGGGATAGCCACGATGTCGCCGCGGCCGACCCCGGAGCGGAGGAGCCCGGCCGCCACGGCGGCCGCCCGCTGGTTGAGCTCGGCGTAGCTGAGCCGGTCCTCGCCGTGGATGATGGCGACGGAGTCCGCGCGCTCGCGGCCATGCTGAGCGATCAGCTCGGTGACCGGGCGGTAGCCCGGGCGCTGGCCAGCGCCGGCGCCACCGGCGCCTCGGCAGCGACCGCGGCCAGGATCTCGGTGTCCGGTCGCGCGAACGCGGCGGTGACCGCCGCCACCATGCGCTCATGAAGCCTGCTGGCCGCCTGCGGCGAGAACAGCTCCGTGTTGAACTCGAGGACGGCGCTGACCCCGGCCGCCCGCCTGGTCACCATCCACGTCAGCTCGTATTTGGTGGTGCCGGTCGGATACAGCTCGCGGCTCGCGGACAAGCCGCCGGAACCCCAGCTCCAGCCGGAGTCGTCGATGTAGGTCAGCGTGGTCTGCCCCAGCGGCACCCGCGACAGGTCGCCGCCGAGGCCGAGCTGCTCGATCATCGCCTGCATGGGGACAGCGGAGTGCGCCAGTGCCCCGGCGACCACCCGGCGGACCAGCCTGACAGCGGTGCGCGCGGTAGCCCCCGGCGGCAGGACGAAGCGCAGCGGCACGGTGTTCACGAACATCCCGAGGTCGCGGGCCTGCTCAGGTCCGCGCGATGACAGGGGCGTCACCACGGCCAGGTCGCGCTCGCCGGTCGCCGCCGCCAGCCCCACCAGGTAGGCCGCCGCCCAGGTCATGAACGGGCTCAGTCCCTCCTGCCGGGCGAGGCTGTCGAGCACGGCGAGCGCGCGGGCTGGTATTTCCGCCTGATGGGTTGAGCCGGCGACCCCCAGCACCTTCGGTCGCGGCCGGTCGTAGGGCAGCGAGTTCTCAGCGGGAAGCCCGGCGAGCGCGGTACGCCAGTATTCCAGCCCCGCATCGGGGTCCTGCAGGTGCTGGGTGACCGCCTGGGCAACCGGGATGCCCGGGTGGTCAGCTTCGCCGTCCCCGGCGCAGGCGCGCCGCAAGGCCGCCTCGATGAGGTCAAGGGACGCCCCGTCGCAGACCAGGTGATGCGCGGTGATCAGCAGCCAGTCGCCCGCCTCGCCCCGGCCTACCACCAGCGCCCTGACCAGCGGCGGGCGGTCGAGGTCGAAGGGCTGCCTGGCCTCGGAGTCCAGCATCCGCGACACGGTCAGCTCGGCCGCGCCGGCCGCGTCGACCTGCCGGACCGGCACCGTCGCGGCCCCGAGCACGACGGCCTGGCCCGGCCTGCGGAAGCCGGTCCGCAGCGCCTGATGCCGTTCCGCCAGTGCCGCGAAGGCCTGCCGCAGCCGTCCGACGTCGAGCTTGCCGTCGAAACGGTAGAGGACGCTGATGTGGTAGACGGCCGTCCTGGCGTGGACCTGCTCGACGAACCAGATCCGCTCCTCGGCGGCGGAGAGCTCGCGCTGCTCGGCGGCGGCCGCGCCGCTGACCTCGGCGGCGAGCGCCACGGCGAGCTTGCCGAACTCCGGGTACATGTAGAGGATGTCCAGCTCGGTGTCCGTGCCCAGGAGCTGGCGCAGGCGGAGCGCGACCTGCACCGCCAGCGCCGAGTGGCCGCCCAGGCGGAAGAAGTCGTCCTCGTCCGCCACCTCGCCGACGGCCAGTTCCTCCCGCCAGACCTGCGCGAGCGCCGCCCGAATGTCGGTCGTGCCCGGCCAGGCGGAGGCGCGCCGTGGTCAGACATTGGAGCCAACCGTCCTCTTCGGGGCGGCCGCTTCCTGCGGTGACCGGGTGATCAGCCAGTTGCCGAGTGCCAGGGCATCTATGGCCGAGCGCGCGTAGGTGGCGACCGCCTCGTCAGGCGTGCGGATGACGGGCTGCCCGCGCAGGTTAAACGAGGTGTTGAGCACCATCGGCATCCCCGATGCGGCCGCCGAGCGCGCTGATCAGCTTCCAGAACAGGGGCGCGCTCTCCCGGTCGACGACCTGCAGCCGGGCGGAGCCGTCCACGTGGGTAATCGCGGGGAGCCGGTCGCGGTACTTCTCGCGCACCTGGGCGACGAACAGCATGTGCTCGAAGCTCCGCTCGGTCCCCGGCGTGATCTCGAAGTACGTGCCCGCCTCCTCGGCAAGCACGGCCGGGGCGAAGGGCCGGAATTCCTCGCGCTGCTTGACGACTGCGTTGAGGTGCGCGCGCATGCCAGGACGGGTGGGATCGGCGAGGATGCTCCGGTTGCCCAGTGCCCGCGGCCCGAACTCCATCCGCCCCTGGAACCAGGCGACGATCGAGCCCCCGGCGATCAGCTCAGCCACCGCCGCCGTGAGCTCGTCGTCTCCCAGCGCGGCGACCTCGTGCCCGGCCCCGAGCCCGCGTACCGCCTCCGCGAGCTGCTCGTCGCTGTAGGAATCTCCCCAGTAGGGCATGGTCATCCGGGCGGGCGCGACCGGAACCTGCTGGTGCAGCTGCCACAGCGCTGCACCCAGGGCCGTGCCGTCGTCACCCGCGGCCGGCTGGACGAAGATGTCGTCGAACTGGCCGCTGCGCTGGATCAGCCCGTTCGCCGTGCAGTTCAGGGCAACCCCGCCGGCCATGCACAGGTGCGCCGAGCCCACCTGCTCGCCGGCTTCCCCCAGCACGTGCAGGAGGCTGCGTTCCAGGCAATCTTGCAGCGTGGCGGCCACGTCCATGTGCCGCTGCTCCATCGGCTCGTCCGGGTGCCTGGCCGGGCCGAACAGCTCCTCGAGCGCGTTGAGCACGCCCCGGTGGGTCTCCCGCTCCGTCGGCGACTGGTCGCGGGACAGCACCGGGACGAGGAGCCGGCCGTTCGCGCCCAGCTCCGTCAGGCTCCCCGCGACGCCGGCGAACCGGCCGCGGTCACCGTAGGGGGCCAGGCCCATCACCTTGTACTCGTCCATGCCCGGCAGGAAGCCGAGGTAGTGCGTCACGACGCTGTACAAGATCCCCAGCGAGGCCGAGATCGGGTAGCTGCGGACCGGGCTCAGCTCGCTGCCCCGGCCGGCCAGGATCGAGGTCGACTCGCTCTCGCCCATGCCATCGGCGACCAGCACGATCGCCTCGCCGAAGCCGCTCACGTAGTACGCGCTGGCGGCGTGGGCCAGGTGATGGCGAACGCGGACCAGCTTGCTTTCCCAGTCGTGGCCCGGGTAGTGCGCCCGCAGCAGCTCGAGCTGCACTTGCTTGCTGTATACCTCGTCGTACCAGCGGCCCGCGAAGTCGTCGAGGTCATGGACCACGGACCGCTCGTAGCAGAAGCTGTGTGCTACGAAGTCCACCTCGTCGAGCGTGACGCCCGCCATGCGCAGGCAGGCGTCGATGGCATCGGCGGGAAAGGCGCCGGTGGTCTTCACGCCGTCGTGCCGCTCCTGCGCGGAGGCGGCGAGCACCCCGTCCTCGCTGACGATGGCGGCGGCTGAGTCCAGGCCCTGCCGGTAGCGCAGCTCACGCCCGTCCAGGCCAGGAACAACGCGCTCCTTGAACCCGAGCGAACGGTCGAGACCGCTGATCCCGAGTACCAGCAACTTTATGACCTTTCGTAGACGGGACAGTGGCTCACGGGCTGGGTCATGCGCGTGCCTCGCCTGCCTGCTCGGCGATCACGGAGCCGAGGTCGACGTTCCCCATGAGCTCGGCGAACTGCTTCTCGACCTCGGTGCAGAAGGCCGCCAGATCCGAGGTGCGCATCAGCGCGGCCAGGGAAATATCGACGAGCAGGCGGTCCCGCAGGAGGAACAGCATGCGCACCGCGAGCAGGGAGTTCCCGCCGATCCCGAAGAAATCGTCACGCAGGTCGACGGCTTCGACATCCAGCGTCTCAGCCCAGATCCCCGCTATCTCCTGCTCCAGCGGCGTCCGCGGCGGGCGCGCATCGGCGCGGCGGCCCTCCGGGGCTCGTTCCAGGCCGAGCAGGACGCCGGTGTCGACCTTGCCGTTGGCGTTGACCGGCAGTTCGTCCAGCACGATGATGACGCTGGGCACCAGGTAGCGCGGGAGCACCGATTCCAGGTACGTCCGCAGGGTAGCGGAGTCCGGGTGGCGCCCGACAGCGGCGGCGGCGTAGACGCGCAGCTCGCTGTCGCCATAGGGACCCGGCGCCGCGAGAGCGGCGGCCTGCTGGACGTCCGGCGAGCGCTCGAGCGCGGCCTGAACCTCGCCGAGCTCGATGCGGAAGCCGCGGATCTTGACCATGTGGTCGACGCGGCCGAGGAAGTCGACGCGGCCGTCGGGTGACCACCGGCCGCGGTCGCCCGTGCGGTACAGGCGGGCGCCCGGGATGGCGGGATGCGGGATGAACCGCTCGGCGGTGAGGGCCGGATTGCCGAGGTAGCCGCGGGCCAGGCACGGCCCGGACACGTAGAGCTCGCCGCCGGTGCCGAGGCACGGGCTGGCCGTGGTGATCGAGTACGTAGACGCCGGTGTTGGCCAGCGGAGTACCGAGCGGGAGCGGTCCCCCGGGCAGGGTGTCGCGGGTGTAGGTGCCGCAGACGGAGAAGGTCGTGGTCTCGGTGGGTCCCCAGCAGTTGACGACCTCCAGCTCCGGGAAGCGGGCCAGGATCTGGGCGGTGTGCCGGGGCGAGACGGTCTCGCTGCCGGTGAGCAGGCGGCGCAGCTGGCCGAAGAGCTGGGGCTCGTGCTCGACGAGCAGGGCGAACAGCGAGGCGGTGACATGCAGGACGGTCACCTTGTGCTCGGCGGCCCAGGCGGCGATCTCGGCGGGACCGTAACGCACCGGCGGCGCCAGGACCAGCCGGGCGCCCGCCGCGAGCGGCGCCCACAGCTCGAACGTCGAGACATCGAAGGAGAGGGAGGCCAGCTGCAAGATGGTGTCGGCTGGGGTGAGCGCCATGCAGTCCCCGCCGTGCAGCAGCTCGGTGACGTTGCGGTGCACCGTGACCACGCCCTTGGGCTGGCCGGTGGACCCCGAGGTGAAGATGACGTAGCAGGCATTGTCGGGCGTGGCCAGCTCGGGCAGGTTCCCGGCCGGCGCGCTGGGCGGCGGCGCGTCGGTGTCGAGGTTGATGACCTGCCACAATCCGGCGGGGAGCTCGTCGGCCGTGCTGTCGTGCGCCAGCACGACCAGGGCGCCGACCTGGCGCAGCATGTAGGCGAGCCGGTCAGCCGGGAAGGCCGCGTCCAGCGGCACGTACACCCCGCCGGCCTTCAGCACGGCCAGCAGCGCCACCACCAGCTCGGCCGAGCGCTCCAGGCAGACCCCGACCATGATCTCGGGGCCGACCCCGAACTGGCGAAGCTGCCAGGCGAGCTGGTTGGCACGGGAGTTCAGCTCGGCGTAGGTCAGCTGATCCTGCCCGCTGACCACGGCCACCTCGTCCGGCGTCGCGGCCGCCCGCGCCTGCACCAGCTGGTGCACCAGCAGCGGCGGGATCTCGGCGCCGGTGTCGTTCCAGGAGGCGGTCAGCGCCCGCTCGGTCTCGCCCAGCAGCGGCGCGAGCTGGTGAGCCGCCCCGGGGTCGGCGGTCATGGACTCCAGTGCGCGCACGTAGTAGTCGCGGAGCAGGCTCATCTGGAGCGGGGCTAGCTCCCGCGCGTCGTACTCCAGGTCCAGCCGCAGGCCCGCGGTCCCCGGCTCGTGGCTCACGGCGACGACGAGCGGGAAGTTGGTCCTGGCCATCCCGCCGACCCCGTCCTCCTGCTGCCCGGCGAGGCTCAGCACGGAGTCGGACGCGAGCTGGCGGAAGTTGTTGTAGCCGAAGTTGACTTCGAACAGGGCACTGCCGCCGAGCAGCCGCTGCAACGCCCCGAACGGGTAACGGCGGTGCGGCAGCATTTCCCGCTCGGCATCGAACGCGGCGCGGATCAGGTCCATCCAGCTTCCCTCGGGCAGCTTGACCCGCAGCGGGACGGTGTTCATGAACAGGCCGAGTACCTCGGCGCCGTCCTCCTCCTCCAGGCGGCCGTTGGTGCCGAACCCGATCACCAGGTCAGGACTACCGGTGACCAGGCTGAGCACCCGCAGGTGCGCCGCGAGGATCACCGACTTCACCGGGACCCGGCACCGCCGGGCCAGCGCCGTGAGCCGGATCAGCAGCTCCTCCGGCAGGAGCGTCGTCAGCTCGCCCCAGCCGCGCTCGTCGTCGCGGTGGTGCTGCTCGCCATCCCTGACTTCCCCGGTCAGCTCGCCCGTCCGGTCCGGCTGCCAGCGCGGCAGCCGGCTGTCAGGACGGTCCGACGCCTGGTCGAGCCAGAAGCTCTCGCTCTGGGCCGAGCCCAGCGCGGCCCGCTCGGCCACGATGAAGTCCCGGTACAGCGACCGCATCGGACGGCGGCGCGGGTCATTCCCGGCGAGCAGGAGCTGATAGTTCTCGATGATCTCCGAGATGGCGGACGCCAGGCTCCAGCCGTCGAAGATCGAATGGTGCTCGGTGATCGTCCACTGGAACGCCTCATCGTCCAGCACGTGCGCGCCCATCCGGCACAACGGCGCGACGTTCACCTCGAAGGTGTGATGCCGCTCCTGGCGATTGAACCCGGCCAGCGCGGCGCGCTGCTCTTCGGGGGCCAGGCCGCGCACGTCGGACACGGTCAGCTCGACCTCGGTGGCGGCGTGGATCAGCTGGAGCGGCTCGCGGTAGCCGGTCAGGTCGAAGGAGGTGCGCAGGATCGGGTGGCGAGCTACGACGCGGGCCACCGCCGCGCGGAACTTCTCCGCGTCGAACGGCGCCTCGACCCGCAAGGAGGTCACGTTGTGGTACGGGAGCCGGTCGCGGTCCCGCTCCATCTCGTACACCATGCCGACCTGGAGCTCGGCCATCGGGTAGGCGTCCACCAGCCCGGCCGGCAGCCGCTCCCGGTCCGCCCGGCGCGACGAGCGCGAAGGGATCCGGCGGCGCCGCCGCCTGGTCGACGGAGCCGACCACCATGGCCAGCTCCGCGAGGGTCGAATTGGTCAGGATGTCGTCAAGGGCGAGCTGCAGGCCCGCCGTCCGCGCCTGCCCGAGCAGCTGGATGCTCCGGATCGAGTCCACGCCCAGGTCGAAGAAGCTGTCGTGCCGGCCGATCTGATCCAGGTCGAGTACCCGGCACCACAGGTCAGCGAGCAGCTTCTCCACGCCGGGCTCGGGCGCGACGAACGCCTGGTCCAGCTCCGGGCGCGCGCGTGACGGACGGCGGCCGCTCGCCGGCCACCAGGTCGGGCTCGCCGGCCGGGGACCGGCAGGCGACGACGCGCGGCCGGCGAACTCGACGTGGCCGTCGGGGGACCAGCGGCCGCGGTCGCCCGTGCGGTAGATCCGGCTGCCGGGCGGGCCGTACGGGTGCGGGGTGAACCGCCCGGCGGTGAGGGCCGGGTTGCCGAGGTAGCCGCGGGCCACGCACGGCCCGGAGACGCAGAGCTCGCCAGGGGTGCCGACCGGGACGGGCCGGCCGTGGTGGTCGAGTACGTAGACGCCGGTGCTGGCCAGCGGGGTGCCCAGCGGGAGCGGTCCCTCGGGCAGGGTATCGCGGGTGTAGGTGCCGCAGACGGAGAAGGCGGTGGTCTCGCTGGGTCCCCAGCAGCTGACGATTTCAAGCTGGGGGCACCGGGCCAGGATCTGGGCCGCGTACCGGGACGAGACGGTCTCGCCGGCGGTCAGCAGGCGCCGCAGCTGATCGAAGAGCTGGGGCTCGTGCTCAACGAGCAGGCCGAACGACGACGAGCCGACGTACAGGACGGTGACCTGGTGCTCGGCCGCCCACGCCGCGATGTCAGCGGGGGTGTACCTGCTCGCCGGGGCCAGGACCAGCCGGGCGCCGGCGGCGAGCGGCGCCCACAGCTCGAACGTCGAGACCTCGGAGGACAGGGAAGCCAGCTGCAGGAGGGTGTCGGCGGGGGTGAGCGCCAGGCAGTCCCCGCCGCGCAGCAGCCCGGTGACGTTGCGGTGCGTGGTGACCACGCCCTTGGGCTGGCCGGCGCGGCCCGGGGTGAAGGTGACGTAACACGCGTTGCCGGGCGTGGCCAGTTCAGGCAGGTCGCCGGCCGGGGCGGCCGGCGCGGCCGGGGCCTCGGCGTCGAGGTTGATGACCTGCCACGGCCCGGCGGGGAGCCTGCCCGCGGTGCCGTCGTGCGCCAGCACGACCGGGGCGCCGGCCTGGCGGAGCATGGTGCCGAGCCGGTCGGCGCGGATTTCCGCGTCCAGCGCCGCGTAGAGGCCGCCCGCCTTGAGCACGGCCAGCAGCGCGATCACCAGGTCCGCCGATCGCTCCAGGCAGACGCCGACGACGACCTCGGGGCCGACCCCTAGCTCGCGCAGCCGCCAGGCGAGCTGGTTCGCCCGCGCGTTGAGCTGGCCGTAGGTCAGCGACCGCGGCCCGCAGGCCACGGCGACCGCGTCCGGCGCCTCCTCCGCCCTGGCCTGCACCAGCTGGTGGACCATGACCGGCGGTATCTCGGCCCGAGTGTCGTTCCAGGAGGCGGCCAGCGCCCGCTCGGCCTCGCCGCGCAACTGGGCCAGATAGTGCGGCGCCTGCGGATCAGTGGTCATCGCCTCGAAGACCCGCAGGTAATACCCGCGCAGCAGTACCGCCTGGTCGTCGGTGAGGACATCGGTGTGGTAGTCAACGGCCAGCAGCAGCCGGTTCGAGAACGGGCTGCGGAGCACGCCGACGCTCAGGGGGAAGTTGGTGGGCTCCACCCGCATCGTGCTGAAGCTCTGGATCTTGTCATCGATGATCTCCAGGTGCTCGGCCCCGAAGGCCGCGCCCATCACGTGGAAATGGTTATAGACGAAGTTCGCCTCGAACAGCGCGCCGCCGCCCAGCTTGCGCTGCAGGGCGCCCAGCGGGTAGCGGCGGTGCGGCAGCAACTCGCGCTCGGCGTCGAAGGTCGCGGTGATCAGGTCGAGCCAGCTTCCCTCGGGAAGCCGGAGCCGGAGCGGGACGGTGTTCAGGAACAGACCGCGGACCTCGGCGCCGTCCTCCTCTTCCAGGCGGCCGTTAGCGGTCAGCCCGGTCAGCAAGTCAGGGCTGCCGGTGACCAGGCTGAGCACCCGCAGGTGGGCCGCCAGCGCCACGGACTTCACCGGAACCCCGCAGCGCCGGGCCAGCGCCACGAGACCATCGCAGACGTCCTCCGGCAGCAGGGTCTCGACCGAGCCGTAGCCGGCGGTCTCGCTTCGCAGCCGCCATTCGTCGGGTCCCGGCTCGCTGGCGAGCCGCGCCACGCTGCCCGCCGGCCAGCTCGGCAGCCGGCAGTCGGGCCGGTCCGACACTTTGCCCAGCCAGAAGCTCTCGCTCTCCGCGGACTCGATGGCGCCGCGCTCCGCGACGATGAAATCGCGGTACGCCGACGCCGGCGGCTTGCGCCCGGCGGTCCGGCCCGCCAGGAGGCTCTCGTAGTTCGCGCCGATCTCCGAGAAAGTAGAGTGCAGGCTCCAGCCGTCCAGGATCGCGTGGTGCTCGGTAATGGTCCACTGGAAGAGCCGGTCGGACAGAAGGTGGATCGCGAAGCGCAGCAGCGGCGGCTTCGCCTGGTCGAACAGGCGAGCCCGCTCCGCCGCCACGTACTCGGCGATCGCGCTCTCCTGGAGTTCGCTGTCGAGCCCGCGCAGGTCTGTCACCAGGATCGGCATCTGCGCGGTGGCGTGCACGAGCTGCAACGGCTCGCGGTAGCTGCTCGGGTCAAACGAGGTGCGCAGGTTCGGGTGCCGCTCGACGACCAGCGCCACGGCCTCGCTGAATTTCGCCTCGTCGAACGGGCCGGCGATCCGCAGGCTGTCCACATTGTGGTACGCGCTCCGGCTCCGGTTGCGTTCCATCTCGTAGACCATGCCGACCTGCAGCTCGGCCATGGGATAGGCGTCCACCAGCCCGGCGGGCAGCCGCTCGGTGTCCTCCGGCGCCACGAGCTCGAACGGCTCGAGGGCCGGCCTGGCCTGCCGCGGGCCCTGATGCCGAGACGTCGCGCCGGCGAGCTCGGCCAGCGTCGGAAAGCGGAACAGATCCTGAAGCGCGACCTGAATCCCCGCGGCCTGCGCCTGGCCCAGCACCTGAATGCTGCGAATGGAGTCGCCGCCCAGGTCAAAGAAGTTGTCGTGGCGGCCGACCCGGTCCACAGCCAGCACGCGGCCCCAGACCTCAGCCAGCGTCTCCTCCACGCCAGGAAGCGGGGCGACGTACTCCTGCGCCAGGTCCGGGCGGATCCCGCCGGCCGGGCGCAGCGCGTGCCGGTCGATCTTGCCCTGGGGCGTCAGCGGCAGGGCGCCGATGACGGCGAATGCCCTGGGGATCATGTACGCGGGGAGGAGCCGGCCCAGCCAGGACCGCAGCTCGCTCGTGGACGGCGCCGTCCCGCGCGGCACCAGGTACGCCGTCAGGTCGGTCTGCCCGCCATCGTCGTGGGCCACCACCACGCACTCGGCCACGCCGGGATGCGTGGCCAGCGCTGACTCCACCTCGCCGAGCTCGATGCGATAGCCGCGCACCTTGACCTGGTTGTCGGACCGGCCGACATATTCCAGGCCGCCGCCCGAATTCCAGCGCGCCAGGTCACCGCTGCGGTACAGGCGGCCGCCCGGCTCGCCGCCAAGGTGGTCGGGCACGAAGCGCCCGGCGGTCAACTCCGGGCGGCCCAGGTAGCCGCGGGTGACGCCCGATCCCCCGACGAACATCTCGCCCGGGACGCCGACCGGGCACAGCTCGCCCCTGTCGTCCAGGACGTGCACGCGGACACCTGGCAGCGGGATGCCGAGCTGAGTCAGCGCCCGGCCTAGTTTCCCGTCGTCGAGTTCCTCGAACGTGACATGCACGGTCGTTTCGGTGATCCCGTACATGTTGATCAGGCGCGGCTGGCCGTAACCGCGGCGGGAAGCCCACCGGCGCACGGAAGCCTGGTCAAGCGCCTCGCCGCCGAATACCACCGCGCGCAGGCTCAGCGGGCCGCGGACCGCTGAGTCCACGGCCTCGAACTGGCGGAACGCCGAGGGGGTCTGGCTGAGCACGGTGACACCGGCATCGCGGACGAGGCCGTAGAACGTGTCGGTGTCGCGGCTGACCAGGCGCGGCACCACCACCAGGCGCCCGCCGGTGATCAGCGCCCCCCAGATCTCCCACACCGAGAAGTCAAAGGCCAGGCTGTGGAACATCGTCCACACGTCATCGCGCCCGACCTCCAGGCGCTGGCGGGCCGAGCTGATCAGCCGGGTGACGTTGGCGTGCGTGACCACCGTGCCCTTGGGGCGGCCGGTGGTGCCTGAGGTAAAGATGACGTAGCAGGCATTGTCCCCGCCCGCAGGGAGGAACGGATGCTCGGCCGCGCGACTCGCCCTGGTCTAGGCCGGCGTCGAGTTCGAGTACCGTCCAGGGGCCGGCCGTCACGGAAGCGGCCGTCGCGGAGTGGCGAGCACGAGTTCGGTGCCGGCCTCGGTCAGCATGAACTCGATGCGCTCCGCCGGGAAGGCGACGTCCAGCGGAACATAGGCGCCGCCCGCCTTCAGCACGGCCAGGCTGGCTATGACGGTGTCCAGGGACGGCTCGAGCAGCACTCCGACGAAGGACTCCGGGCCGACCCCCCGCGCGCGCAGGCGCCGGGCGAGCGCGCAGGCCCGGTCGTCAAGCTCGCGGTAGGTGAGGGTAGTCGTTCCCGCAGGCCACCGCGACCTCGTCGGGGCTGCCCGCGGCGGCCGCGGCTACCAGCCCGTGCACGGTAAGCTCGCCGTCCGCCCCCGCCCCGCCGACGCAGTCGGCATAGTCCGCACAGTCGGCATAGTCCGCACAGCCGGGGTGCCGGTCCCCGCCCACTGCCCGAGCGAGCTGGCCTCGGCGGGCGGGATCACGTTAATCCGGCCGACGGGAATGTCCGGGCTGGCCGCCACCTCGCCGAGCAGTGCCCGCCACTGGCCGACGAGCGCCGCGATGGTGCCCGGCTCGAACAAGTCCGTCGAGTACTCCACCTCGAGCCGCAGTGTTTGCCTACCCGGGCCGTCCGGCCGTGTTTGTCCCATTTGGCGGTAGACCGACCAGGTGAGGTCGAACTTGGCGGTGTCAGTCGGCAGCAAGGCCCGCCGCACCTCGACCTCGCCGGGCAGCGCGACCGTACGGTCCTCCTCGTGGAAGGCGAATACCACCTGGAAGACAGGGTTGTAGCTGAGCGATCGCTCGGGACGCAGGTGGCTGACCGCCAGGTCGAAGGGGACCGCGCTGCGCGAGAGCGCCTTGATGACGGCGGCCCGCGTACGGGAGATCAGCTCGCGGAAACTGGGATCGCCCGCGAGGCTGACCCGGACCACGAGGGAGTCGATGAAGAATCCGATCAGCTCGTCCAGCTTGGCCGAGCCCCGGGCGGCGCTGGGCGAGCCGATGACGATGTCGTCGCTCCCCGAGCGCCGGGCCACCAGTGCCTGGAAGGCCGCGAGCAGCACCATGTAAAGAGTGGCGCCGTTGCTCGTGCCGAGTTGCTCGAGCTCGGCCAGCGGCGCGTCGGCCAGCGGGAAGCTGACCGTCGCGCCCCGGTAGCTCACCTCGGCCGGGCGCGGGTAATCGGGTCCGAGGTCGAGCAGAGGCCGGGCGCGCCGCTCAGGTCCTTCGTCCAGGTCTCCAGGCCTGCCTGGCGCCGGTCGCCGCTGAGGTGCTCGCGCTGCCAGAGCGCGTAGTCGGCGTACTGGACCGGCAGGCTGGCGGCCGGCGCGTCGCCGGCGTAGGCGGCAAGCAACTGCGACTGGAAGACGTCGAGGGACCAGCCGTCGCTGGCGATGTGGTGGAAGGTCAGCGCGAGCCGGTACTCGTCGTCGGCGAGCTTGTACAGGCTCGCCCGCAGCATCGGGTCTTTCGTCAGGTCAAAAGGCTGCCTGCTCTCGGCGAGGATCAGCTCGTCGGCCTCGCCGCGCCGCTGGCCGGCGGGCTGGCCGGTCAGGTCGATGACCGGGCACTCCAGCTCACGGCCCTCAAGGCGGTGCTGCCGGGGCTCCCCGCCGTCCTGCGCGAACACCGAGAACAGGACGTCATGCCGGGCGGCCACCGGCCGCCAGGCTGGCCACCAGCCGGTCCTGATCGACCGGGCCGCGGAAGGTCAGCACCATCGGAGCGTGGTAGACCGGGCTGCCGTCGAGCCAGCGGTGCAGGAACCACAGCCGCTGCTGGCCGAATGACAACGGACCGCGCTCGGCGGGACGGGCGCGCAGGTCAGCGCGGGCACTGCGCCCGCCACCTGGGCTCGTGGTCGGCGATGGTGTCGCGGACGTGCTGTCACTCATTTCAGCAGGACTCTCTTTCGCGTCGGCACGCCGTTGGGTGCTATCCGTTCTATCGTCTGACCTGCCGCAATGGAAGGCCCAGGTATCGCGCCCATAATTTCGCGCTCAGCGTCAGGTAAGCCTGTCGGCCGTGGAAATTAGAAATGCCTCGCATCACGTCGGGATTCGCCCGGTCAAGCACGCTGGTGAAGAATACCTCGTGACGGTAAGACCGCGTCTTACGAATACTCCCGGTAGCATGCGACAACCCCAGCCTAAGACTTCCGAGGGGCCGACTAGCGGCTGGCGTACGACACCTAAGGTTGCAGCACCCGGGATCGGCTCGGGAAGAGGGACTTTCGGGCGTAGTACTTTTGGGCGTAGTACCCGGGACCCAGGGCATCCGGATACACTGCCCGCGACCCGGCGCACGGCGTCGCCACGCAGGCAGAAGGGGTCGCGGCGCAGGCAGCGGGGGTCAGGAGCCCTGCCGAGACTGGAGTGACCCGGGTCTAGGCGCGCTCACGACGTTGACCTATGATGCCGTGTAGCAACGGCGAAGCGAACTGCGATCAGAAATGGCTATGTCTGTCCCAGATGTGAAGTATGTTCCGCAGGACGTGACCTCCTCATTCCCGCCCAGGTGGCTGCTCGACGCAGCCAGCAGATTGGAGACGCTGACCGAACGGCAGCGAGCCGTAATGGAACTACTGAGCCAGGGTTTAGGTAATTCGGAGATCGCGCGCCAGCTCTCCTGCAGCGAGCGTACAGTCAAGCAGCATCTCAGCACGATCTTCACCAGGCTTGATATATACTCCCGGCTCCAGGCGGGGCTGATTGCCTACCACAGTAAACTAGGAATGACATCGGACTGGTCTGTTTCGCTGGACCAGGATACTTAGGTTCAGGGGGCCGCCATGAATAATGGTCATGTATTCCTGCGGTCGAATGCGATCATCGAACCATTAGCAGACGGCTTCTACGCGTGGTCGCATACCCTGGCGCCGGTGCAGGCGGCCATGAACCTCGCGCGCGTGCAGGTACCCCTGCTCGAGTCCTACCTGCAATCGCCGCAGGTCCACCTCGCCGCAGCTGCGAATCCGCAGCTGCGGGGCGGATACTACGTCGGCATCGGCGAGAGCAGGCGCGGCGAGGTACAGGAGCTGCTCAAGTCCATCCGCCGCGACCGGTCCGACCTGCTGCGCTTCGCCTCGGCGGTCACCGAGGCCATGGAACTGGTGCGGGACAGCGCCACGGGTTTCGATCTCTCGCCGCTGTACCCGAAGCTCCCGGCCGAACTGAACGGCCTGGTCGAGCTGGCCTATGACACGAGCAACCAGGCATCGATCCGGTTCATCGAGCCGCTGGTGTACCGGAGCAGCGTCTACGCGGAGGGCCGGCAGTCGGTTCAGCTGTCCCTCGAGACCGGTGTCGAGCGCCCGTTCATCCTCAGCACGCCCCGGCTGGCCTCGCCCGACGTGCTTGACCTCAAGATCCCGTTCCGGCATCCGGGCCTGGCCGAGCTCTTCGGCGCCCGGCTCCGGGCCACGACGCCGCAGCGGCTGCGCGAGGCCCTGGAGCTCAGCGACGAGCAGGCGGCGCAGCTGAGCGGCCTGCTGACCGCGGAACCTGACCTGGCCGGCGACCGGCACCTCGACGGCGGGGGCCGGATCCGGTACTTCGGGCACGCCTGCCTGCTGCTGCAGACCCCGCAGGCCGCGATCCTCACCGACCCCTTCATCAGCGCGGACACCACCGCGACCGACCGCTATACCCTCCGTGACCTGCCCGATCACATCGACCTGGTCCTGATCACCCACGGGCACCAGGACCATGTCGTGCTGGAGACGCTGCTGCAATTGCGCGGCCGCGTCGGCGCGGTCGTAGTACCCCGGTCCTCGCGCGGCAACCTGGCCGACCCGTCCCTGGCCCTGGTTCTGGCGGCAGTCGGCCTGCCCGTCGTCGAGGTGGATGACTTCGGCGAGGTGGAGTTCCCGGGCGGGACGGTGACCGCGACGCCGTTCCTGGGTGAGCACGCCGACCTGGACATCCGCGCCAAGTCCACGTACTGCGTCCGGCTGGCCGGGAAGACTATGTATATAGGTGCCGATTCCTCGGGCATCGACCCGGTGCTCTACCGGTACGTGCGCGACCACGTGGGCCAGGTCGACATCGCGTTCCTCGGCATGGAGTGCGCGGGGGCACCGCTGACCTGGCTGTACCAGGCCTTGCTGACCGCGCCGGTGACCAAGAAGATGAGCGACTCGCGGACGCTGTCAGGTTCGAACGCCGCGCAGGCCAGCGCGATCATGACCGAACTAGGCGCCACCGAGGCCTACGTCTACGCCATGGGCGAGGAGAGCTGGCTCGGGCACGTGATGGCCACGAGCTACACCCCCGATTCCTATCAGCTGCAGCAGGTGGACGAATTCACGACCTGGTGCTCCGACCGGGGTATCAAGGCCGGTCATCTGTACGGCCAGCACGAGTGGCGCTGGTAGCGGGCGCTCACGACCGGCGACAGAACCCATAATCGGAGCCATCATGCCAGATCTGAAGATCTTGTCCGCGCTTCAGGCACCCCAGTACCGCCGGATCTTCGCCGGTCAGGTCGTGTCCCAGCTTGGCGACTGGCTCGACTACGTGGGCCTGCTGACGCTCGTCGCTTACGTCTGGAAGGGCGGCCCGGCCGGCCTCGCGGCGGTGGCGATCACCCAGGCCATCGTGTACCTGCTGGTGGGGCCGTTCACCGGCGTGCTGGCCGACCGGCTGCCGCCCAGGCTCTCCCTGGTCGGCTCCGACCTGGCCAGGGTCGGGCTCGTGCTGTGTTACCTCATCGCCCCCAACATTCCGGTCCTGCTCGCGGTGATGGCGGTGAAGGTCTGCTTCAGCAGCCTGTTCGGCCCGGCCGAGATGGCTCAGGTCCGCAAGCTCGTGCCCGAGGACAAGCTGCTGCAGGCCAACGCGCTCAGTGAATTCGTGACGCAGGCCACGAAGATCGCCGGCCCGGCGCTAGGCGGCCTGCTCGTCGCGCTGACCAGCGTCTATATCACCTTCGTGTGCGACTCGGCCTCGTACCTGATCTCCGCCGTGATCCTGGTGACGCTCCGCCTGGCGCCCGTCTCCGCCGCCGGAGCGCGCGAGCGCGTCGACGTTCAGGGCGGACGCGCTTGAGGGCCTGCGCTTCATCCGGGCCAGGCCGGTGCTGCTGCTGGGCATCGGCAGCTTCGGCGCGGCGATCTTCCTCGTATTCATGTTCGACACCTTCGTGCCGCTCGCTCTCCGGGCGCTCAGCTTCCATCCGTCGTTCCTGGGATTCGCGTATGCCGCCTCCGGGATCGGCACCGGGATCGGCGTCGTGCTGGTCGGCCAGTGGGGTGAGCGCGCGGCCCCGCTCCGGCTGATGAGCATCTCCCAGGCACTCGTCGGGCTGATGGTGGCCGCGATGGGCGTGATGATCCTCGTAGGGCTGCACAACCCGGTCATCGGCTTGTTCCTGCTGATCGTCGCCCTCGGGTTCTTCGCGTCCGGCCTGCTGGTCGCGTTCCCGTATCTGCTGATGAGCCAGACGCCGCCGGAAATGGTCGGGCGCGTGTCAGCCTTCGCCGACTTCGTGCCGACCGGCCTGCAACTCGCCGGCCCCGTCGTCGGAGCGGCGATCATCGCGGCGTCCGGAGTCGGCTGGGTCTTCGCCATCGCCGGAGTGGCGATGGCCGCACTCGGCCTGATCGTCGTCTTCATCCCGCTGAGCGGCCACCGCCCGGTCGTCAATCGCGATCCAGAACCCGAACCCGGCCCCGACGTCAGCCCGGCCCCGACGCCGGAACTCTCCGAAGTCCCGGCCGACGGCTCCGCCAAGGCCAGCTAACGCCAGCCAATTGACCTCTTGTCTCCACGCATGCTAGGAACTTTACATGGCTAATTCACCCGTATATGTACTCGGTTCCGGACTTTCACATGACGGTTCAGTTTGCCTGCTCGCGGACGGTAAAGTCGTTCTCGCCGTGGAGAAAGAGCGGATAACCCGAGTCAAGCATGACGGCGGAAACGACCGGGCGGCCATGCAATACGTTCTCGATTGGGCGGGAATCACCCTGGACGATATCGCTCTCGTCGTTCAGAATGAGAATTTCGGAATGTTCTGCGACGGCAATACCGTCTATAATAACGAAGACCGGCTCCTGACCGACGCCACTCGAGTTGTTACCATCTCGCATCACCTGGCCCACGCCTACAGCGCCCTCGGCGCCAGCGGATTCGACCAGGCCTCCGTGCTCGTGATCGATGGCTGCGGCAACTCGTACGAGGACTGCATGGACCTTGCGAAGGGCTCGGTCCTAGGTGACGTGCCGCCGGAACTCGGGCATGTTTTTTACGAGAAGGACAGCTACTACACGACCGCGGACGGCATCCTGCAGGCGGTTGCCAAAGACTTCTCACCGTGGGGCGCGCAGGGCCGGCCGCTCTCGCCCCTCTTTACGATGCATTCGATAGGCGGGGTGTATCAGGCTTTCAGCCAGTACGTCTTCGGTGACTTCTCGGACAGCGGGAAGCTGATGGGACTGGCTCCCTACGGGACTCCGCATCAGTTCGACTTCCCTCTTTTCGAGCTGCGCGATGGCCGGTCATTCCTGAAGCCGGGAGACTCTCGACAGGTTCACGAAGCCAGCCAAATCGCGGACGGCCCTGAAGTCCGATTTTCAGTACTACGCCAATGTGGCAAAATACGTGCAGACGGAGATCGAGCGCGCATTGCTCTATCTCGCGAACGATCGATTCGAGCGCAACCCGTCGCCTAACCTCGCGTACGCTGGCGGCGTCGCCCTCAACGCGGTCGCGAATAGCCGAATCCTGCGCGAGACCGGCTTTGAGCACCTGTTTATCCAGCCTGCGGCCGGGGACAACGGGCTGGCAATCGGCTGCGCGTACTACGGCTGGCTCGAGACCCTTGAGCAAAGAAACGTCCGCAGCAACGGCACGACCTACTTCGGCCCCGTGTATCCGGCCGACAGGGTCAAGCGCGCGGTCGCCGACTGCGGGGATCGCGTCATCGTCGAGCCGTGCGCCGAAATAGAGCCGCAAGTCGCCAGGCTACTCGCTGACGGAAAGGTCGTGGCGTGGTATCGCGGCGAGTCAGAATTCGGACCAAGAGCGCTCGGACATCGCAGCATCCTCGGGCATCCGGGGATTCCCGGGCTCGGGGACCACATCAATTCGAACATCAAGTTCCGCGAGGACTTCCGCCCGTTCGCGCCATCGGTGATCGCCGATGAGGCGTCGCGGTACTTCGAATGCGACGGCTACGACAGCCCGTACATGATCCTCGTGTTCAATGTACGCCCGCACTACAGGGAACTGCTCGCCAACGTGGTGCACCGCGACGGCAGCTCACGACTGCACACGGTCACCGAGGAGAGCGAGCCAAGCTATTTCCGGCTCCTGCAAGAATTTAAGGCCCTGACCGGCCTGCCGGTCCTGCTCAATACTTCTCTCAACAAGCGAGGCATGCCCATCGTCGAGACTCCGGAAGAGGCTCTTTCGTTCTTCCTGGACTGCGCGCTTGACGCGCTGGTGCTCGATGACATGCTCATACTGAAGTCACATTCCCGTGCGGGAGCCGCCACCCGCATTCGCGGCCTGATCGAGCGACCTTCGCCGAAGGACATCCCGCTCCTGGGCCTGCGAGTCGCCAGCGTGTCCGTCGCTTACACTCTGGAGCACACGGCCACCGATGAGCTGGAGCAGTCCAAAGGCAAGGTACTCATAGGCTTCAACGACACGCCCGTCACCTATAGCGTTTCGTCCTCTCCGGAACTGGCCATTCAGTTCCTCCGGCTCTGCGACGGGATTCGCAGCTACGAGAACCTAGCAGCCAGCATCAGTGTCAGCCTCGACGGCCTTCTCGACGCCGCCAGCCCGCTCTGCAAAATAGGAATCCTCGATCACGCCTCCCCCGGCGTAACAGCCAATAAAACAAGCAAACTAGAGCGCAGCAATTAGCCCGCACCTCGCCGGGGGCGCGACTTAGACCACGTGGCCGAGGCGCCACTTAGACCACCCTTGCCGAGGCGCGGCTTTGACCATGCCGGGGCGCGACTTAGACCACGCTTGCCGGGGCGCGACACACCCTTGCCGGGGCGCAGAAGACCCATGCCGGGGCGCGACTTAGACCATGCAGGGGAGCGGCGGACGGCATGGACGGGATGCTGTGCTGCTTCGCTTGACGCACCGCATCCCGCCCACACCGCCCGCCGCTTGCTCAAGCGGACAGGGGCGCCTGCCGTTGGCCGTCTCATGCGGGTTCCGCCAGGTGACGAGTCCCGGGAGCGGGCGCGATGTTCCGTGATCAAGAGGCCGGGCGTGATCACGGAAGTTTGCGCAGCTCATGGAGGCTGTCGGGTGGCTTCTCCCGAGATTCTGTCAGGCGGTTTCGGTGAGGTCGCCCCCACTGTGAAGAACGTTCGGTGCGCGACGGCCCGCCGCCCGGTGACCCCTGATGCACGTGGCGCCGGTGAGGCAGACGACACCAGGCACCTGAACCGGAGCCCGGTCCCGCCCGGCCCGGGAGCTGCTGGGAGGTGCTGGGAGGTTCCGGGCGGTTTGCGGGCGGGGCGGGGCGGGGCAGCATCAGGCGGACCACGTTGTTGTTCCTGGCCCGCGGCAACAGCAACGCGGCCCTCCCTGATGCTGCGGGGACGACAGCAGGGCGGGCCGCGTTGCTCACGCCGCCCCGCCCGCAACAGCAACAGGGAGGGCCGCGCTGCTCACGCCGCCTCACGCACGCCATGCCCGGCAACGAATCCGCCTGACCGAACCACGGGGAAGTCACCAGGCTGGGCGAGGCTGTCGCGCGGCCCATGCGGACAGCAGCAAAGGCGCAACGTTGCTGATGGCAGAGCACGCGCAACAGCAACAAAGGAGCAACGTTGCCGCCACAGCAGCAAGGAAGCGGCGACGTTGCCGTTAGCAACAATGCCTCAACAGCAACGACGCGGCCACGTTGCCGTGCACGGCGGCAGCCGTGCGGCGACCAGCTCGGCGGACTTGAGTTAGCGGCGGGCGGCACGGGCGCGGTGCAGTGCGTAAAGCGAAGCAGCACAGCACCGCGTTCGTGCCGCCCGCCGCGCCCCGTGCCAGATCTAACCCAAGCCACCGCGCCCATGCCAGGCCTGACCCAAACCACCCCGCCCCGTGCCAGGCCTGAACACCGACCTAGACCTGCACCCGGCTCTCAATCGCCGACACGATCTCCTCGATCGCCTCGTCGATCGGCACGCCGTTGCGCTGCTCGCCGCTGCGGTACCGGAACGACACAGCACTCGCCGCGACGTCGTCGTCCCCGGCCAGCAGCATGTACGGCACCTTCTGCTGCTGCTGCGTCCTGATCTTCTTCTGCATCCGGTCCGCCCCGGAGTCGACCTGGACCCGCACCCCGCGCTTGCGCAGCCGCGCGGCCACCTCGTCCAGGTACGGCACGTGGTGATCGGCGATCGGGATGCCGACGACCTGAATCGGCGCCAGCCACGGCGGGAAAGCCCCCGCGTAGTGCTCGACCAGAATCCCGAAGAACCGCTCGATCGACCCGAACAGCGCCCGGTGGATCATCTGCGGCCGCTGCCTGGTCCCGTCGGCGGCGGTGTACTCGATCCCGAACCGCCCAGGCTCCTGGAAGTCCACCTGCAGGGTGGACAACTGCCACCGCCGGCCGATCGCGTCCCGCACGTGCACGTCGATCTTCGGCGCGTAGAACGCGCCCTCCCCCTCGGCGATCACGTAGGGGAGGCCAGAGGTGTCGAGGGCGTGTTTCAGCGCTGCCTCGGCTACCTCCCATTCGGCGATTTCCCCGACGAATTTTTCAGGCCTAGTCGAAAGTTCGGCTTCGAACTCGGTGAGCCCGTAATCCCGCAGCAGCCCGACCACGAATTCGAGCAGGCTCGCCAGTTCGTCGGCGAGCTGGTCCGGCCGGCAGAAGATATGCGAGTCGTCCTGGGTGAATCCCCGCGCCCTGGTCAGCCCGTGCACCACGCCCGACTTCTCGAACCGGTACACCGTCCCGAACTCGAACAGCCGCAGCGGCAACTCGCGGTACGACCGGCCGCGCGATGCGTAAATCAGGATGTGCATCGGGCAGTTCATCGGCTTCGGGTAGTAGCTCGCGCCCTCCATTTCCATGGGCGGGTACATGCCGTCGGCGTACCAGTCGAGGTGGCCCGAGGTCTCGAACAGGGTCGACTTCGTGATGTGCGGGGTGGTGACGAAGTCGTACCCGGCCTCCTCATGCCGACGCCGTGAGTAGTCCTCGAGCACCCGCCTGATGGTCCCGCCCTTGGGGTGGAACACGGGCAGGCCGCTCCCGATCTCAGTCGGGAACGAGAACAGGTCGAGTTCGGCACCGAGTTTGCGGTGGTCGCGCCGCTCGGCCTCGGCGAGCATCTTGAGGTGGGCGTCCTGCTCGTCGCGCGATGGCCACGCGGTGCCGTAGATCCGCTGAAGCTGCGGGTTTTTCTCGCTGCCGCGCCAGTACGCGCCGCCGGTCCGCATCAGCTTGAACGCCGGGATCTGGCGGGTGGTCGGCAGGTGCGGCCCCCGGCACAGGTCCTTCCAGCAGGTCGCGCCGGTCTGCGCGTCGAGGTTGTCGTAGATGGTCAACTCGCTGCCGCCGACCTCGACGGACTCCTCGTCCGAGGCCAGCGCGCCGCCTTTGAGCCCGATGAGCTCAAGCTTGTAGGGCTCGGAGGCGAGCTCTGCTCGGGCCTCATCACCAGTGACCACCCGGCGGCTGAATCGCTGGCCCTGCTTGATGAGCTGGCGCATCTTCTGTTCGAGCGCTTTAAGATCTTCAGGGCTGAAAGGGTTGTCCACGTCGAAGTCGTAGTAAAAGCCATTCTCGACCGGCGGGCCGATGCCGAGTTTCGCCTCGGGGCGGGTGTCCTGAACGGCCTGCGCGAGTACATGCGCGGTGGAGTGCCGCAGGATAGCCAGGCCGTCAGCCGACTTGATGCCGACCGGCTCGACAACGTCGCCGTCGCCCAGCCTGACCGCCAGGTCACGCAGCTCACCGCCGACCCGCGCCGCGATGATGTCGCCGGCGTCGCCGGCTGCCTTGCCGACCAGCGCGCTGAGGGCCTCGCCGGCCGTCGTGCCAGCTTCCACCACGTGCTCGCGTCCGGCGAGGGTGATGTGAAGCTTGTCGGCAGGCACAGCTGACTCCTTGATTACTTGTTGGGGCGAACATCGCGAGCCTTAAGGCTAGCGGTCGCAAGCCAAGCCTCGCACTGTGTTATCCCGGGGGGACACCCCCCGGAGCCCCCCAATGGCCGGGGCGCCTCAGGCGCTGCCTTCCCTCCTCGCCAAAACCCGGCTCGTCAGTCCAGGCAGCGCCGCGCCCCGGCCGTTTTGCCCGGGTGGATGCCCGGGCAAACGGCAGCTAGACCTTGGTGACTGTTACTAGGGTGCCGTAGGTGAGGTAGGGCCAGATGACCTTCGCCTCGTTGTACGGCAGCTCTACGCAGCCAAGGCTTTGCTGGGAGCCGTAGCTGTACCTCGGGAAGTAGTGCACGGCCTCGCCCGCGTGGAAGTAGGCGACCCACGCAACCGGGTCCGCGTACTTGGTGCCGTCCGGGTTGGTGCCGCGCATGATCTGGTTCTGGTACCTGATGTAGACCGGGTTGGTGCCGGGCGCGGTGGGTGACACGGGGATGCCGGTGTTCGCCAGGTGGTGGAAGATCACCTTGCCGTCATGCCAGACCGTGAGGGTCTCGGGCACGTGCTGGCTGGCAACGGCGTAGGTGTAACCGTGGTGGTTCATCGCGTTGCGCGCCAGCGCCTTGAATATCGCCTTCCACAGCCGGTGCCCGATCGAGCCGGTGACCACGAGGCCGTCCTGGTTCTCGGCGATCATGTCGAGCGTGAGTCCGTGATCGGCCTGGAACGCGGCCACCGCGCCGCGCAGGATCTCGCTCGGCGCGTCGGGCTTCCAGAAGCTGGTGAGCCTAACCGGATATCCGGCTTCCCATGAATAGGTGCCCGCCGGCGGCGCGTACGCCGCGTTGTACTGGGCGTTGGCGTCGGACAGTGCCGCCGGAGTGCCCGATGACTGCGCCCAGGTGAGCGGCAGGTAGCCAAGCTGGGCCAGGTCTTGCTCAAGCCGCACCACGCTGAACTTGCCTGTGGTGAAGCTCGCCGTGAATGCGCTCGTGAGCTTGCCGCCGCCGTCGGATTCGACGCCCGCGGCACCAGCAGGGATCATGACCTTGACCTTGGTCCGCTGCCAGAAGCCGACGGCGGGGACGAAGGTCGCCTTGTTCCCTGACACGTGCCAGTTGCCTGGGATCGCGGGCTTGAGCGTTGGCGTCGGGGATGTCTGGCTCAGTGGCTCGGAGAAAACCACCTGGATCGGCGCCCCGCCGTTGACGTCCGTCGCGCCGTCGGCCGGAGTGACCGACGTCACCTGCTCGGGACCCTTGGCGGGTCCGGCGGGCTTGCCGGGTACCTGCTTGGCCTTGCCGGAGGCGCTCGTAGTGCCGGCAGTCTTGTGCATGCCGTGGATGACGTAGAAGCCGCCCCCGCCGAGAAGCACGACGAGCGCGGCGGCGATGCCGATGATGATCGGGAAGCGGCGCCGGCCGGGCGAGCCCTGCCACGGCCCTGAGGTGTCTGACCCGCCCGGGCCGCCGGTACCCCCGGCCGCGGTTGCTGAAGCAGCCGAGGCCGGCCTGGCCGCGGCGGGAACGCCAAGCGACGATGGCGCCCACTCTCCGGCACCGATGCCGGCCGCGGCGCCGAAACCGGCTGTGGCCCCGCCGCCTGCCTGGTCGCCAGCCGGCTGGGAGAATGCGGACCCCGAGAGAGCAGGCTCGTACGGGCCGGCTTGAACGCAGCCGGTTCGTAAGCGGCGGCCTCGTATGGGGCCGAGTCGTCGACGGCGGTCTCCTGAGCGGCCGACTCTTGGGCGGCGGGCTCCTGGGCGGCGCAGGCGCAACGGCAGGTCGCTCGAAGACCGAGGGCTTCGGGGCGGGCTCGAAGACGGAGTGCTGGCGCGTCGGCGGCGCCTGCCCGGCGGTCGGGGGCACCTGGCCGGCGGCTGAATCCTCCACTTCGCCGGTGCCGCCTTCCGGATCGGCGTCAGCGGCCACGGCGTCAGTGGCCACGGTGACGGCGGCGCCAGCGACGGCGGCTGCGGTGACGGCGGCCAGCGGCCGCGTGGCGTCGAGTTCCTCCAGCGCGGTGCCAGAGGTGCTGGTATCGGCGGTATCGCCGGCCAGATCGACCGCGTCCGGATCGGCGGCCTCCGCCGCGACCGGAGCCGCGTCCTGCTTGCTGAAGGCGGACGCACTCAGCTTGAACACCGATCCGGACGGGCTCATCGGATCGGCCTTCCAGGCGATGTCGGCACCGCCATCGTTCAGGGCCTCCGCCGGCACCGGCCTGGCCTGCGCGGGCACGGTCACGCCCGATCCGACGCGGGGCGATCCGACACGGGGGGATCCGGCACCTGGCGACTCGGCGCGGGGCGACTCGGCCTTGGGCGATCCGACGCGGGGCGGCTCAGCCTTCGCGGCGCCAGCTTCGGCCGCTTCGGGCGCTGTGACCTTCGCATCCGGGTCGGCCGCGCCGGCCGTCGGGGCGGGGGCGGTCGCCTGTTTGCGCTCGGCTTTGCGCCTGGCAAATACCGACTCGGTGGTACCCAGCGGATCGGACCCCCACCCCGATGGAGTGGAAGGCGCCGACCTGGATCTGGCCGAGCCTGCGGAGGCCGACGTCCCGTTGGACCTGGCCGAGCTAGCCGAGCTAGCCGGGCTAGTCGAGGTAGCCGGGCTAGCCGGAGAAACCGGGCTAGCTGGCTTCGCTGGCCTAGGCAGATCAGTGATCGCGTCTGGCACGAACGCACCCGACGGGCTCAGCGACGCGCGGAACTCCGGCGCGCCACCCTGGCCTGCTTGACCACTACTACTCGCGCCGAGAGACTCAGTCTCCCCACCCTGTGTCGCGTCCTCGGCATCCGAGCCGGGAGGCTTGCTGTGTGCCCCGATCTGTACCACCTCTTTCTCAAAGGCGAGTGTAGATACCACATGCCATGATCGGTCGGCAGATCAGGTGAAGAATCGAACACAAATGCCTGTTCGCGACGGCCCGGTGAGCACTTCGTGAAGCGACTCCAAACATGACGGCGGCCAGGCCCGGTGATCCGGAGCCTGGCCGCCGCAGGGCAGTAGCGAGTTGGGTCGGCGGGCCGCGCGCGGCGCGGCCCGCCGAGCTTTAGCCGGTTACCGTCACCAGGCTTCCGTACGTCAGGAAGGGCCATGCCTTCCGCGCATCGTTGTACGGCAGTTCGACGCACCCGAGGCTCTGCGGGAAACCGTAAGAACCGCGCGGGTAGTAGTGGACCGCGTCGCCGCCGTTGAAGTAGGCCACGAAGCTCACCGGGTCGGCGTAATGGCCTCCGCCTGGGTTGGTTCCTTGCATGATCTGGAACCGGTAGCGCTGGTAGACCGGGAAGGTACCGGACACTGTCGGCACGCCAGCGCCACCCGTGTTGGCGAGACTGTGCAGCACGACGTGGCCGTTGTGCCAGACCGTCAGCGTCTCTGGTGACCCCTTGTTCGCTATCGCGTAGGTGTAGCCAAGGCCGTTGCGCTCAGACCTGGTGGCCGCGAGCAGTAGCTTGTCCCAGAATTTCTTGGTGACCTCACCATTGATCGCCAGGTGGTGCTGCGCCTGGAACGCCATCACAGCGCCGCGCAGCACGCTGTTGGGATGGTCGGGCGACCAGGCGGCCCGCAGGCTGACCGGGTATCCGTTCTCCCACGTGAACGAGCCTGGCGGAGGGCTGTACGCGAGTTGCTCCTGCCCCGCCAGCCCGCCGGCCGCAGTACCGCCGGACACCCGGTCGGAGACGGCTGGCTGCCAGGTCAGCGGCAGGTAACCGAGCTGGCTGAGTACCTGGGCCACCCTGGTGTTGGAGTACGAGCCGGTCCTGAAGCGATAGACCACGGGTCTGACGATCAGCCCGCCAGCTACCGAGCGCAGTCCAGCGTGCCCGGCCGGGATCGTGAGCGTGTAGCGCGTCGAAGGAGCGAACGGCGCGCGAGGCGTGAAGCTCAGCAGGTTGCCTGTCGCCTGCCACTGGCCAGGGACTGCCGGGTGAAAGGTCGGCACGACCGAATTGGGTGCCAGCTTGGATGAGAACGCGACCAGCACGTTGATGTCCCCGCTAACGTGCGACGATTTCGCACCAGGCGACACCGACTCGACCTTGAGCGGCGCTGCGTGCACAGCGCTCGCGCTGGCCGCTGACCCCTTGCCGCCGTTCGAATTCGTCAGCAGGACGAGCCCTGCAATGCCTGCCGCGACCGCCACTCCGATGATGACCGCCGCCGTCATCCCGACTCTCGTCGCGATCCGCGGCCTGCCATTCGAGCCGCCATCTTGGAGGATCTCAGCGGCGGTCCCGCCGGGCGGGCCTCCGCTTCCACCTGACGCGGCGCCGCTTCCGTGTGCCTTTGTATTGCCATCAGCCTGTCGCTGAGTCTCGTCGCCCGGACCGGGCTGCCGCTCCTCAAGCACGGGTCCTCCCGTTCATGCCACGGTCAGCCGAGCTGCCTCGAGCAGACCGTATCGCCATGACTACTGTGTGTCATCGATCGATACCCGGGCGGTTTCATCGGATATCCATAGCCACCGCAAACGATTGGCCATAGAACCGTGTCGCAGCAGGTGCCGGGGCATGGAGCCTGGCAGTATGCGCTCCGCCTGCGCGGCCCGGGGCCAGCCCGGCCTGCGGCAGGCCCCTTGCCGGGCCGGGCCGGGACAGCATCAGGTCGGGCCACGTTGTTGTTGCGGCCGCCCGGCAACAGCAACGCGGCCCGCCCTGATGATGTCGGAACGACAACGGGGAGGGCCGCGTTGCTCACGCCCCCGCAGCCCGCGACAGCAACAGGGAGGGCCACGCTGCTCGCGCCGCCGGGTACTTCCCGCAAAGAGGCGGAAACTCTTCATGATCAAGGTCCGGGGCCGGCAACCGTCCCGGAACCCGGAGTGGAGGCCTCGCGCCAACCGGAGCCGAGCCGACCGGACTTCTCAGGAACTCAGGAGCCCTGACCCAGGCAGCCAGGGCCGCCTGACTCGATCTTGCTTAGCCTGCTGTGGTATGCGATCAGCCCCGCCTGGAGCCGTGAGTACACATTCAGCCGGGCGAAGATCGTGCTGAGGTGCTGCTTGACCGTGCGCTCGCTGCATGAGAGTTCTCGTGCGATCTCCGAGTTGGCGAGGCCCTGCCCCAATAATTCCATGACATCACGCTGCCGTTCAGTGAGCGTGTCTACCTTGCTGCTTGCCTCAAGAAGCCAGACAGGCGGGAATGGGCCAACCGCGCCCGGCGGTCGGCATGTCATGATCGGAGCATCCATAGGCGCACCAAAACCATACGTCGCTGCTGCTAGTCCTCGAATCATAGGTCAACGGGTCGAGTGCGCCAAGTCCGGCCATTTCGCGCAAATGTTGCGGATAGACGACGAATTGGACAGTCTAGCGCCGCTGTCGCTTGACGGGTGGTTGAGGGGCGCTCGAGGCTCTCTCAGGACCAGCCACGCTGCTATGAGTGCTCTACATACGAAAGTTCTAGATCGAAGGTCCCTCTTCTCAGCTCAAGGCCAATGCGCACACCATTTTGTGATTGGTGCGGTCAACGACCTACCTCGCGTCAAGCAGCAGGAATGTGGGTGCGAAATCGAGCCAGGCAAGAACTCGCCGGCCCCCTCACCGTAGTGTGATCGGCCGGGCGCCCGGATGAACGAGACGACCACCGTGGAGGAATCATGACCAGCACCAACCTGCTCGACGAGAACGCCGCCCCGGAGGCCACCCGCGTTTCAGCGGTGCGCCGCTACTACCAGCTGGTTGACGCGGACGACGTGACCGGGCTCATCAACCTGTTCGCCCCGGACGCCTGTTACCACCGCCCCGGCTATGAGCCGCTCAACGGCCGGGGCGAACTGGAGCGCTTCTACCGGGGCGAGCGGGTGATCGAGCGAGGCGCGCACACGATCACGTGCATTGTCGCGGCCGACAGCGACATCGCGGTGCAGGGCGAGTTCAGCGGCGTGCTGCGCGACGGGCGCGAGGTCAGCCTCCGGTTCGCTGACTTCTTTTCCTTCGGGTCCGGCGACCTTTTCGCCCGGCGCGACACCTACTTCTTCGCCCCGCTGGTGTGACCCATGAGCAACGAGAAAGCAGTACCCAGCTTCGGTGAGGTCTTCACCGGCCACATGATGACGATGGCCTGGAACAGCGGCACGGGCTGGCACGGCCTGAAGCTGCTGCCCTACGGCAGCTTGCCGATGGATCCGGCAATGGTGGGCCTGCACTACGGGCAGGCCATCTTCGAAGGGCTGAAGGCCCACCGCCAGGCGGACGGCTCGATCGCGCTGTTCAGGCCGGACTTGCACGCGCGGCGGTTCCAGCTGTCAGCGCAGCGGGTGACGATGCCGGAGCTCCCCCAGGATGTCTTCCTTGAGGCCGTCGAGACCCTCGTGCGCGCGGACGAAGCCGAACTGCCAGACGATCCCGAGGTCAGCCTCTACCTGCGGCCGGTCATGTTCGCGTCGGAAGCCTGCCTGGCCCTGCGGCCGGCCCGCGAGTACCTCTTCGTGCTGATCGCCTTCGTGACCGGAGGCTTCTTCGGGAGCCAGCCCAAGCCGCTATCGGTCATGGTCAGCCACCGCTACAGCCGGGCCGCGCCCGGCGGCACGGGCGCGGCTAAGTTCGCCGGGAACTACGCCGCGTCCTACGCGGCCCACCTCGAGGCCGAGGAGGCAGGCTGCCAGCAGGTCGTCTGGGTGGACGCGGCGGAGCACCAGTGGATCGAGGAGCTAGGCGCCACGAACATCTTCTTCGTGCGCGGGAGGGGCCCGGGAGCGCAGGTGTCGACCCCGGAGCTGACCGGGACGCTGCTAGCCGGGGTGACCAGGGACTCGATCCTGACGCTCGCGGCCGATCTGGGCTATCACCCCGTGCAGGAGAAGATGTCGGTCGGCCAGTGGCGGCAGGAGTGCGCCGATGGCACCATCACCGAGTCCTTCGCCTGCGGCACGGCGGCGGTGGTGACGCCGATCGGCCAGGTGCGCGACGAGGCGGGCGACTGGACGATCGGCGACGGCAACCCAGGCGAGATCACGCTAGCCCTTCGCAACGCGCTGGTCGCCCTGCATCAGGGTCGCGCCGCCGACCCGCACCACTGGATGCACGCGGTGCGGTAGCCAGGCCGGCCGCGGGCGGCCGCCGTCAGTGCGCCGGAAGTCAGGGATCAAGGCGTGACCTGACGATAGCCGCCTCTGGCACGCCGATGCGCTCAAAGAGGTAGAGGGCGGCCCGCCAGTAGGGGCGAGCGGCCTCTTCGCCCTGGGTGCGCCTGGTCGCGTTGCCAAGCCCGTCGAGCGAGCACGCTTCCCCGTACTGGTCGCCGATCCGGCGGCTCAGGTCAAGGGCCTGCTCGTAGTGGTCCAGCGCCAGGGCATCCTTGCCCAGGTGGTGGTAGACGTCGCCCATGCTGCGCAACGCGCGCGCGGCCTCGTAATCCTCAGAAAGCACGCGCGCGATCGACAGGGCCTTGCGATGGTGCACCAGCGACTCCTCGCTCCTGTGCATCCGCTGGAACGTCGTGCCGATGTTGTTCAGCGTGTCCGCCTCGCACCGGCTGTCGCCGATGTCGCGATAGATGCGCAGTGCGTCACGCAGACTCACCAGGGCGCCGTCATAGCGACCTAGGTTCGCCTGCGCGTTGCCGATGTTGTTGAGCAGCACCGCCTCGGCCTGCCTGTTGCCTTCGCGGGCGATGGGAAGGGCCTGCTGGTAATGGGCGAGCGCTTCGCCGTAAGAGCCGAGGCTCTGCTCCAATTCACCGATGTTGCAGAGCATCTTCGCCTCCCCCAGGATGTCGCCAATGCCTCTGTACAGCTCAAGCGCCTGCTCAAAAGCACTCCGGGAGTCGCCATAACGGCCAAGATGCCAGCTCACGACACCGGTATGGCCGAGCACCTCCGCCTCGCCATGCCGGTTCGCCGTGATGCGGCGGATAGCCAGGGACTCCTCGAAGTGCACGAGCGCCTCCGGGTAGCGTGCCGCCTGCCAGTGCACCTGACCGAGCCGGTCGAGCGCGTCGGCCGCTCCGGCGTCATCGCCAAGCGAGCGGCAGATGCCCAGGGCTTGCGCTCCATGCCCGAGCGCGTCATCGACATAACCGGCGCGCAGCCGCGACAGGCACAGATCGACCCGGGCCTGCGCCTCGCCGCGCCGGTCACCAAGGCGGCGCCATGCTTCGAGCGCGTAGCCGTGAGCGGTGGCGGCGTCGGCCCAGTGGCCGCCATCCTCGAGGAACTGGGCGATGACATGCGGCAGCAGCGTGACATGAGCGTCGAAGTCGTTCGCGGCCGCGTACTGAATGGCAGCGAGAATATTCTGCCGCTCGGCCTCCGTCCAAAGCTGGGCGTCGTGGCGGCCGGCAAACTCGGGCGGCTCGGCCGGAACGTGCGCGGCGGCGACAGCCAGGCGGCGGCGGTGCGGGAAAACGAGCAAGTCGGCGCTCGCCGCCACCTGCAGGTAGTAGTCGAGCAGCCGGTGCATGGCGGCCCTCCGTTCCGGTTCGGGCTCTTCGCCCAAGCTGCGCTCCCTTGAGTACTCCCTGAGCAGGTCGTGGCAGCGGAAGCGCCCGTGCACCGGCTCTTCGAGCATGTGATAGTCGAGCAGCCCGCTGAGAACGCGATCGGTGTCAGCGAGCGACAGGCCGCTGGCAGCCGCCGCCGCGTGCAGCGAGAAGTCCGGTCCCGGGTAGCAGCCAACCTGGCGGAAGGCGCTCTGCTGCGAGCGCGGCAGGTACCGGTAGGACAATTCGAAGGACGCGGCCACTTCCAGTTCCTCGCCGCGGATCTCGCGCAGCCGGTGCTGCGTGCGCGCGAGCAAGCGCACCAGGTCGGTCGCGGTCCAGGCGGGACGGTGGCGCAGCCGGCTGGCCGCCAGTTGGATCGCCAGCGGCACGTTGCCGCAGAGCCTGACTACCTCGGCTATCGCATCGGCGTCAGACTTGCGCCCTGGCCCGACGACGCGGGCGAACAGCTCGGCAGCGTCCTGCGTGCCCATCACGTTCAGCGAGAGCGAGATCGCCCCTGCGAGCCCGGTGAGCCTGCGGCGGCTGGTGATCAGGACCAGGCAGCCCGGGGTGCCGGGCAGTAGCGGACCCACCTGATCGCGGCTGCCCGCGTCGTCAAGCACGATCAGCATGCGGCGGCCGGCGACCTGCTCGCGCCAGAGCGCGGCATGCATGTCCAGCGTGCCCGGCTTGCGATGACGCTCGGCGACGGCGGCGGCGCCGCCGACCGTCCCCGCGACGTGCAGCAACGTGTCAAGAGCAGCCGCCGGGTCAACTGGTTCCTCATAAGGATCGTGGGCTTGCAGGCCGAGATAGATCTGGCCATCGGGGAACTGGCCGGCCAGCAGGTGCGCCAAGTGGACGGCCAGGGTGCTCTTCCCTACCCCGGCCATGCCGTCGATCGCCACGACCGTGATCGCTGTCCCAGCCTGGCCGGTCACGATCGCCTCGGCCAGCGTGTTCAGCTCCTCGGCGCGGCCCGTGAAGTAGGAGATGTCCCTGGGCAGGTTGTTCGGGCCGGCGGCTCGCCCGGCCCAGCCCCGGGCGGGAGCGGCCAGGTCCGGGTCGGCCAGAAGGATCTTCTGGTGCAGGCCGCGCAGGCCAGGCCCCGGTTCGGCGCCGAGCTCGTCGCGCAGCCGCTCACGAGCCTGCCGGTACGCTTCCATCGCCTCGGCCTGCCGGCCGGTACGGTAGAGAGCGACCATCTGAATTTCGACGAGCCGCTCATCGAACGGATGGCGCGAGATGAGCTCGGACAATTCTCCGGTCAGCTCGCTTTCCTTTCCCAGCGCCAGGTCAAGTTCGACGCGATCGATTGCCGCCGCCACGCGCTCATGTTCGAGAGCGGTACGAGTTCGCCGCGCCCAGTCACCGGGAAGGCCCGCCAGGGCTTCGCCATTCCACAACAGGTCGGCCTCGCGCAGCAGGCGGGCCGCGTGCTCCTTCTCACCGCTTCCGGAAAGCGCGCGGGCCTGGGTGCGTAAGCTGCGGAAGCGGTGCAGGTCAATCGACTCCGAAGCAGCCTCGAGCACATATAACCCGGACCGGGACGCGAGCCTGGCCTCGGCATCGCCGGCCAGGATGCGCCGCAGCCTGGCGATGTAGCTCCACAGTGACCCGCGAACCTTGGCCGGGGGATCCGCTCCCCAGACATGATCTATGAGCGTCTCGGCCGATACCGGCCGCCCCGGGGTCAGCAAAAGATTAGCGAGCACGCACGCCTGCTTGGGCGAGCCTAAGTCGTGCCTGAGGCCTGCTTCTCCAGATCTCGACCGGTCCAAGGATGCGGAACTCCACCGGCGTCCTCCGCGGGCCTCAAGGCTATGCAAGCCCGCATCAAGGTTTATTCAAACTTTACCCCTATCTGATCCGCCGACAGTTGGTGAGCACGCGGGGAATGGAATTGCGATGGCGAGCATGGACTGGCGTTACGTACCTATCGGCCTTGACGCGAACCGATGGGTGACAAGATCACGATGCCGGACCGTCCTGGTCGTCGTCCACACCGTGACATCAGGGCAGCGGCTCCTGGACGTCGTCCGTCTGCTCGGGCCTGATCTGCGCATCCAGGTGGTCTTTACCTGCGCCCCCGACGTGTTCGGCGAGGGCGTCGGCCAGTTCCTCCGCGCCGCCGGCGGCATCGTGATCTCCTGGCTCCAGGCGACGCAGACCGTCTTCGATCTCGCCCTGGCAGCCAGCTACGGCTCGATCGACGAACTGCACGCGCCGCTGATCGTCATGCCGCACGGCGCGGGCTACAGCAAGCTGGCCGCCGGCAGGCCGGGACCCGGCGCGCCCGGCCCGCGCCCGCCGTACGGCCTTGACGCGCAGCGGCTCGTCAGGGACGGCCGGGTGATACCCGCGGCGATCGTGTTACCCCACGAGGCTGACCTGGCCCGGCTGGCCCTCACCTGCCCCGGCGCGCTGCCAGTAGCGGCCGTAGCCGGTGATCCCTGCTACGACGTGCTGAAGGCGAGCGCGCCGAGGCGGCCCGCCTACCGGGACCGGCTCGGCGCCGGCGAGCGGCGCAAGCTGATAGCGGTGAGCTCTACCTGGGGCCGCTGTCGCTCTTCGGCCAGGCCCAGGACTTACTGCTGAAACTGCTCGCCGAACTGCCGCCGGACAGTTTCCGCGTCGTCGCGCTGATGCACCCGAATATCTGGCATGGCCATGGAGCCTGGCAGATCCGCGCGTGGCTGCAGAACTGCCTTGACCAAGGGCTCGGGCTGCTGCCTCCCGAGGCCGACTGGCGCGCGGCGCTGGTCGCCGCCGACCTGATACTCGCCGACCATGGATCGCTGGCCGTGTACGCGACTGCCGTCGGCAGGCCGCTCCTGCTCACCGGCACCACGCCTGAACTCGACCCCGGCTCCCCCGGGGCAATGCTCGCCGCCATCGCACCCAGGCTCCGCCCAGGCCGGTCGCTGCTACGGCAGCTTTCCCGCGCCGAGGCGAGCTACCGCCCTGACCTCTTCGCGCCGGTGACGGCCAGGATCACCTCGCAGCCGGGCCGATTCGACCCGAACATGCGCGAGCTGATGTACCGGCTGCTGCGGCTGCGGCCGCCAGGCGCGGTTCAGGCGCCGCAGGTAGCGGCGCTCCCGTTTCTCACCGGCGCGGGCTAGCTAAGGCCCGGCGCAGGTACTTCAGAAGAGAGCAGTTGCTATGCCCTGCAAGATTGTCGTCGTCGGCGTGACGAGCCTGTACATGTCGATGCCAGTTGATGAATTCCCGTTCGGCTATCAGCCCAGCCGCTCGCCGCACTGGCTGCGGGCCGGAGTGGCGGGCGCGGGCTGCCACATCGCGAAGATCCTGCGCACGCTGGGCGACGATGTCAGCCTGTGCACGATCGTTGGCCGTGACCTGCCTGGTGCCCTGATCACGACCGAGTTACGCGGCGCGGGGCTGCTCGGGCCAGGCGCGGTAAGCGCGCCCGCATCGTCGCTCGGCATCGTGCTCGTCGCCCCCGACGGGCGCCGGATGGGACATCCGTACCTGGCGACCGTGAATTCGGTCGAATATCCCGCGGAGCTGTTCAGGCAGCATGCGCGTGACGCCGACCTGGCAGTGATCACGAACGCCAGGTTCGCCCGTCCGCTGCTGCGGCACGCGCGCCAGCTCGGCGTTCCCATCGCGGTCGACGTCCATCTCATCGCGGACGTCGGCGACAGCTACCACCGGCCGTGGCTCGAAGTCGCCGACGTGATCTTCTGCAGCCACGAGAAACTCCCGTGCCCCCCAGCCGAATGGGTACGCCGGATCTTTGACCAGTACCCGGGATGCGCGATCGCGGGCGTCGGCTGCGGCAGCGCGGGCTGCGTTCTCGGGCTGAGCGACGGACGGCTTGTCCGGGTCCCGGCGGCAGCCCCGCGCGGCGTCGTCAGCACGGCAGGGGCGGGCGACTCGCTGTTCGCGTCCTTCCTGCACGGCTGGCTGGCGGCCGGCAATCCGCTGCGAGCGATTGAGCGAGCCGCGCTGCATGCGGGCTGGGTGATCGGGGACTCATTCCCGTGCGCGGCCCCCTCACGGCCGCCGAGCTTGACCTGCTCGAGGCTGTCTGCCCGGTCAAGGCGACCGTTACCCGCTGGGACGAGGGCTGAGCGGGCCAGCGTCAGGTTGCCTGGTCCAGGCGCGCCAGCACCTCCCTGAGCCGGGCCGCCGCCGACGAACCGATCCGGTCGGCGATTGCCAGAGCGGCCTGGTAGCGCTGGCGCGCCTGCTCCGGCTGGCCGGCGGCTCCGGCGAGATCGCCAAGCGACGTGAGCACGTCGGCCTCACCGGGCATGGACCCCAGGTCGCGCATCATCCGCAAGGCGAGGTCCAAGGTGGCGGCGCTCTCGGATCGCTGGCCCAGGCTGGCCCGGGCGCGGCCTAGCTCGGCCAGCGCCCGGGCCTCGTTGTACGGATCAGGAACGGCGGCGAGCAGCTCGCGCGCCCTGACCAGCTCGTCTATCGCCTCGCCCGCCCGGCCTTCGCCGGTGAGCGCTTCGCCGATGCTGATGAGGATCAGCGCGGCTGACCTGCTCTCGCCGAGGCGGTCGTAAGCCTCGAGGGCCTGCTGGAAAACCTCGAGCGCGCCGTCCGCCCGGCCTCTGGCCAGCTCGATCAGGCCCAGCCGCTTCAGCGAGCCCGCCATGCGGCGCCCGTCTCCCGTCTCCCGCCAGATGTCCAGCGCCTGGAGCGTGCGCTCGGCCGCCTCGTCGAGCTCGCCTATCTGCTGAAGGGCCAGCGCCAGCCTGCCGAGCAACTTGGCTTCGCCTTCCTTCGCCCCGGACTCGCGCGCCGCCGCCAATCCGAGCCGGTCGAGCTCGAGCCGTTCCCGGTAGAGCCCGCGCCGCAGGAACAGCGGCCAGAGCGCGTCCACCAGCTGCCAGGCTGCCTGCGGAAAGCCATGGCCGGCCGCGAACCTGATGGCGGCGGTCAGGTTCGGAAGCTCCTGTTCAAGCCATTCCAGCGCCTCTCCCTGACCGGCAAAGGTGACTGGCTCGGCCGGGCGGTACCTGACGTCACGCGACTGGCCATGGCGGTAAGGAAGGATCAGCTGGCCGGCGTCGATAGCCGCGACCAGGTACCAGTCGAGCATCCGCCTCCGGGCCGACTCTGCGTGCGCGCCCGCATCTTTCTCTTCGGCCAGGCCGAGCGCGTGCAGCCTGATCAGGTCGTGAAATCGGTAACGTCCGCCGACCGCGTCGTCGAGCAAGTTCGCGTCGGCCAGCACGCTGAGCAGCTGCGCGGCGGCATCGACCGGAACATCGGCGGCCGCGGCCGCGATCGATACCTCGAACGACACGCCGGGGAACAGGCCCATCAGCCGGTACATCCGGGCCGCCTGCGATCCGAGCGGCGCATAGGACAGATCGAGCGCCGCCCGCACCGCCAGCTCATCATCGACGGCGAACTCAGCCAGGCGGCGCCGCTCGCGCCTGAGCGCGTGCACCAGCTCGCTGATCCGCCACCTGGGCCGCACCGCGAGCCGTGCGGCGCACACACATAAGGCCAGCGGGAAATAAGCGCACAGGCTGGCCAGCTCAGCAGCCGCGGCTAACTCGGCAGCGACTCGATCCGCGCCGAGCAGCTGGCGCAGCAGGTCGAGCGCTGCAGCGGTCTCGAGCCGATCGAGCTGAACGCTGCGGGCGCCACCCGCCACCAGGCTAGCGAGCCGCCACCTGCTGGTCACCAGCGTGACGCTCCGCGCCGATGCCGGTATGAGCGGCCTCACCTGCGCGGCAGAAATCGCGTCGTCAAGCACGACCATCAGCCGCCGACCGCTGGTCAAGGAGCGGTACAAAGCGGTCAGCTCAGCCAGCTCGGCCGGCAGGCTCTGCCGCTGGACGCCGAGGGCACGCAAGAAGCGGCCAAGGATCTCGCCAGGCATGGCAGGGCCGTCGCCAGCGTGGCCGCGCAGATCAGCGAAAAGCTGCCCGTCGGGGTATCCGTCGCGTTTGTCGGTGCCCCAGGCCACGACAAGCGCCGTCTTGCCGATCCCGGGCGGCCCGCTGACGACCACGGTGCGGTTGCCGGCCGCGGTGTCGATCACCGCGAGATCCGCTGACCGGCCGCATAGCTCGACGGGCGGCGGGAGCTGGCTCGGCGGCGGTAAGACCGGGTCGGCCTGGTGCACGTGGATGCCGCCGTGGATGTCCCTGGCCTGCACCGCCTGCCCGAGGACGTCGCCCAGGATCTCGTTGCTCACCGTCAGCGATGGATCAGGTGCGTCCTGTTCGCTTCGGCTCGCCGAAGGACGATCGCTCGCTGTCACTTTGACCCCGGGTACCGACGTTTTTTCCTGCAACCCTGAGTGTGCCGACGCGAGGGAGCCATGGCAATCCCGCAGCTACGCCTGTCCTGCTTCTGATCCCGCCTGTCCTGATTAGTTCTTCTCCTACCCGACGTCGCCTGTCGCCCGATACAATATGCGAAAAGATGCAACTTTATAAAATAAGGAACGGGAGCATTTTTGTTATGCTTATGCTTATTATATCTGACATCGATGACCCCGATATGTTTTGGATGGGTTTGCAGGGCGGCGTCTAACCCTGCACCATCCATGCGGCAGGACCGCGGGTCAGGTTGCTCAGTGCTGGCCCGCGGTCCTGTTAGCTAAGGTTCCCGTCAGCGTCGCGCGGCGCTTCGGCAGAACCAAACGATAGCGGACGCCCAGCTCGCCAAGATGAAGCAACTGCCCTCGGTGCGGCTTGTCCTCGAGACCGTGGCTTGCCCGCCCGCGCCGCCATCTGGGCTGGCCCAATCGCCGTCCTTCAGTCCGAGGACCACGGGTCGTCCTGCCGCTTGCCCGCCCCAAGCTGAGCGAGCCCACGCCTCAGCCGAGCAAGGCGGCCCGCGCATCGTCCGGAGCGAGCGAGTTGCTCTCACACTGCGCGATGATCGCCTCGATCTGCCGTCTATAGGCCGCAAGCTTCTGCGAGATCTCCAGCGCTCGCATCTGTGACCATTGGCCGCAGACCGCTTGTTGCCGGACGAAAGGCTGGCTGGGGCTGCCAGGCGCACGATGCCCGACGGGCAGCGTCTGGACATCCCCTGAGTGTGCCGACGCGAGGGAGCCACAGCAATCCCGGCAGCCAGTACCAATCTGTACTGTTTCAGGCCCTCTGCTGTTCTGTATCAGGAGATTCGCCTTTGTCCGTACGTGGCAGCCGATTTCAGATATAGTTTGCTCTAATCCCAGACCTTAACATCAGCCACAAGGAGATCGACAATATGCCAACGACTGAGATAGTGGTATTTGTTTTGCCCGGAATGTTCTGGATGGGCGTTTTGATCCACATGCTCGGCCGTCGCTAATCGCAGTTGCCTATTTCCCGGACTGCGGGTCATGTTGCTCAGTACTGACCCGCGGTCATGTTAGCTAAGGTCCCCGTCAGCGTCGCGCGGCGCTTCAGCAGAACCAAACGATAGCGGACCGTAGAAATCACGACCCTGGACCACCTGACCCGAGACTCCGCCTTTGATCTCGTTTCGAACGTTCCCGCCGTCTGGCACCGAACCCCCGTTTTCTGGCCCGGCAGTTGTCGGCGGTCGGCCGACATCGCCGGTGTCATCGGCGGATCTGGTCGCGAAGCCCTGACCCCACAGGGCCGCGAGCGCGGCAGTGGCGACGCCGGCACCACCCGCAATGCTCCAGCGTAAGTCGGCGTCCAGCCCGAAGACCAGCAGGACCAGGCCTCCGAAGAGCCACGTCACCCCCGCGAAGGCCGCGAGTGTCACCAGCCCGGCCAGCAGCCATCGGGCAACCTGCGTCATGTCCATCCCGCCCATCGAGGCCGCGCAGTACCTGACCCCATGAGCCGTTTACCCTCAACTACCACGGCTCTACCCTCACAGCCCTGCGCCGTGTGGGTGTCATCCGGAGCCGAGACGCGGGCGCCTGCGACACCAGCCGCCGGAAGCGACGCTCTGGCCCCAGACCATCGCGATGAGCTCGTCGGCGCTCGCGCCCGAGTCGGCTCGCAGCAGCAGGGCGGCGGGAACGGCACCGTGGCTGCCCGTCATGCGTTCGCCCCGCCGAAGCGCTCCTGATGAAACCAGCCTCGATCAAGACCGTACCCCAGCCCGCCGCTGACAGGGAGCACGGAAGGCATACCTTATTGCCCATCGACAGGTCGGGGATAGGGTCCCCATAGCTATGCGGCGACGCGTTATGCCGCAGGTTCGTTTCCCGGCTGGATTGGATTGGATATGCCAGTGCCGACTATCGGGTCCGGTCAGTCTCGCCTCTTGCCACGCTTGCTTCGGAACGGGCAGGCGCGCTCGAAGCTAACGCTGCTGATCGCGATCCCTACGGTCGCCGCGGTGGCGCTCGGCGGTATTAGCATCGCGGGTTCCTGGCGGAGCGCAGCCGCTAACGGGCGCACAGAGGTTCTAGCGAGCGTCAGCACCAAGATCACTAAGCTTTCCTTCCAGCTTGAAGCCGAACGCGACGCGGTCATCTGGTACCTAGCCTCAGGTAAGGGCGGCAGGGACGGATACTTCAGCCGGCCATCAATCGCCTGCGGACCGCGTCAATTCGCTCACCATGCTGCGGCTCGTTCAGCAGCAGTTCACCTTCACGGCCCGGTCCGTTACGATCGCGCAGGCCGCTCTGCGCGAGATCGGCTCGGGTTTTCCGTCCTCGGTTCAGCGGACCGCGCACGCGGTGGCATCACGGCTGGCCGTACTGACGAGCTTGCGGAAACTCGCGCTGACCACCGAGGCTGCCGCGGCCTTCGTGATCAACGACTACGGCAGCCTCCTCGGCACGCTGCTCGCCTTTGACGATCAGGTCTCGCTGAGCAGCAGCGACCCTCGACTGGCGTCGACCGCCAGGGCGCTCGGCACCATCTCGCGGGCGGAGAACGAAGACTCAGTTCAGCGTGCGATCGTGATGTACGCGCTTGTCTCAAAGAGCCTCAGCACGATCCTGCTGAGCCAACTCAATGCCTCACTAGCGAATCAGCAAGCCGATATCAACGGATTCGACCTTTTCGCGACCACCAGCCAGGACGCCCTGCTGGCCAGCGCGATGGCCGAGTCACTTGAGGACCGCGTCAACTCTGACCTGGCTGACGTGATCAGCCATGCCGGAGACGTCAGCCAGGTGCCGCTCGTGCCCCAGGAGTGGTACGGCGACATGACCAACGCGATCTCGCACGTCCATGCCGTCGAGGAGAGTCTGGCTGGCCAGGCCGTTGCCCGCGCGCAAACACTGCACCAGCGCGCGATCACCGCCGCGATCGCGGTGGGCGGCCTGATCTTGCTCATCCTCATGCTGCCGCTCCTGTTCATGATCCTCGGCGGCAGGTCCGTGGCCTGGCCCCGGAGGAGGTTGCGTGCCGGTGCCCTGGGGATCGCCGGATGAGCCCGTGACGGCGACCTGCCAGTGAGCGAGCTGGCCTCGAACGGATCCGGGTTTCCCGTGGTGGTGCTCGCTGCGGCGGTCCTGGCCGCTGAGCGGGTTTCGTTTGTGCTGGTGGGCAGCGCGGCATTGTGGCTGCGCGGCGAGCCGGTCACGGTTGGTGATGTCGATGCGGTGATCGAGCCTGGCGAGCCGAACCTGCGCCGGTTGCATAAGGCACTGGCCGGGCTGGCGGTCCGGCCGGACGCCATCCCAGCGGTATACCGGCTGCGTGACGTGTCGGTGGCGACGGCCGTCACTTCTTACGGCCGGGTGGACTGCCTGCTCGAGCGCGGCCGACGAGACTGGGACCATCTTGCCCGGAATGCGGGGCACGTGGCCGTAGCGGACGCGCCGGTGCTCACCGCGAGCGCGGATGATGCCTGGGCGCTTCGGCGCCGGTTCAAGAAGTGAGAGGACAGTGGGAGAACGCAGCGGCGTGGGCCTAGTCGAGTTCGCCATCCTCGAAGCGCTCGACGCGCGGCGGGCCTGGCCTAACCGGCGGCATGTCAGCTGCCTCAAGCTGATGCTCGCCCTCGAAGACCAGATCGGGCTTGCCCGGGGCTAGACCTACCAGGTGCTTACCGACCTGGCGCTGCCGTGGAAGATACCGGTCCCGCTGGTCGAGCCGCAAGGCAACTTCGGCAGCCGCGGCAACGACCCGCCCGCAAGCCCGTACTACACCGAGGCACGGCTGTCCCGGCAGGCCAGATCGCGCTCGCCGCCGAGCGGGGCGATATCCCGCCCGCGCCCATCGGGCTGATCAACGGCAACACCCACCGGCAAGGCACCAGGCCCCCGTTCCGCCCGGACGCCGTCATCGACGCCATCCGGCAACTCCTGGCCCGGCCCAGGCTCACCGCCAGGCAGATCACTGACCTCATCGGCACTCCCGACTTCATGACCGGCTGCGCCGTCACCGGCGACATAGCCGGGCTCATCGCGGGCCGCCGCACCGAACTGGGGCTCCAGTCCCGGGTGAAGATCACCGACGCCGCCTACGTCAAGGCAAGGGTGGCCAGGGCCGCCATCCCCGGACACACCGCGCCGGGGTTTACGCAACGAGACGCAAGCCAGCCGGTCATCATCCTGGACAGCTTCCCGCCCTACGTCAGCACCGACGACATCGCGATCAGCATCGACCAGCGCGCCCGCGACTATGCGTGGAAGGCCCGCCATCCCGAACTCGCTGAGCGAACCGGACTGCCGATCAAGCACCTGAGCGACCTCACCAGCGACCGCGACTACTGGTTCGTCTGCGTCCCGAGCACCGGCACCGAGCCCGAAGCGCTGCGCGACCAACTCCTCAAGGTCCACGGAGTCACCGTGTACATCTCGGTCGCGCTACCCCGTCCGCTGCCAGCAATGATCAGGACCTGGGTCCGCACCCACCAGCACGAAGACCTGCACGCCAGCCTGACCGCCCTGGAAAGCGCCCTGCCATCCCGCCCGCGCAAACGGTAAAGGCGCGCACAGCACGGCCCCATTTCTGGGATGTCCAGAGGGAGATATTGCTCGCCTTCGTTCGTCGTGCGTGCCGGGCGTTACGATCCGGGCGTCGCGTTCCTGCTTATCAGCACAAGCGCGAGCGAGAATACATGCGCAATCCGCAGGAGGCTCGAATGGCACGTCGCATTTTCCGGTTAGCGGCATTTACCACGGCCGCCTTATTAGCGTCCGCCGCGTCCGTCCCCGCCCTCGCGGCGGGCGGGCACACGGCCCGGCCGCAGGTCCAGGCCGGCCTGGCCTGGGTGGCGCTCGGCGATTCCTACACGGCCGGCGCGATCGCGGCGGCCGGCCAGGAATTCGAGCAGCCGCGCGACGGCTGCGTCCGCACGACCGACTCCTACCCCGAGGTGATCGCCCGCGATCTCGGACCGCTGATCAGCCTGAAAAACGTCAGCTGCGGCAACGCCACGATCGACAACATCACCACGGTCGGGCAGTTCCCCATCGGCCACCAGATCCCGGGCATCTCCACTGACCCCGACTTTCCGTTCCCGCAGGTCCCGGTACAGCTCAGGGCAGTTAACCTCAACACGAGACTGGTCACCGTCGGGGTCGGCGGCAACACTCTCGGGTTCGGCGAGATCCTCCAGACCTGCCTCGCCCTCGGGGCGCAGACAGGTAACCGCGGAACGCCCTGCAAGGACTTCTTCACCAGGGACACGGTAGGCGATGAGCCGTTTGACGCGCGGTTCCGTGACCTGGGCGCCGAATACGACGACATGCTCTTCGCCATCCACAGCGGCGGCGCCGGCCGCCAGGGTCATCACGGTCGGCTACCCGTTCATCATCCCCGACGACACCAGCAAATGCACGTTCGGCGTGACGCCAGAAGCCATGAAGCAGTTCAGCACCATCACCCACGGTGACCTGAACTGGCTGCGCACCAGCGTGCTCGAGCGGCTCAACAGCGTGATCGAGGAAGAGACAACCCGCAGCGGCGACACCTTCGTCAACATCTACGACTCCAGCCGCGGCCACAGCGTCTGCGACCCGGACAAGTGGGTAGAAGGCATCCTCGACACCCAGGGCAGGCCCGCCCTGGTACACCCAAACTCGGCCGGACAGGCCAACACGGCCCGCCTAGTCGAACGGGCAATCCTCGGCCTGGACGCCGCCCGGCGCTAAAGACATCCCGGCCGGTGCCTGCCCCGGCCACGGCACCGGGGCAGGCACCGGCGGTGTCCAGCGCATCCGACAGGTCTCCCTCGCCTGGTTCGGCGCTCCGGCCTCGCCTCGTCAGGTTCTGGTGCCGAGGAGGTCGTAGGCCGCGACCCACAGCGTGTAGGGGTTCGCCAGGTCCGGGTAGGCCGCCGTCATCCGGTCGATGAGCTCGGCCGGGGCGGAGCTGCGTTCCAGCGCTGCCTCGAAATCGGCGAGGTAGCGGAGGCATTCGCCGAGCTGGCGGCGGGCGTCGTCGTCCGCGGCCAGCGGGTTGCGGTGGCCGGCGATAAGGGTGTCGGCTTCCAGCGCCGCCACAGTATCCAGCGCCCTCGCCCAGCTAGCGCGGGAGTCCGGGCGTCGACCCCATCAGCCACATGTGCGTCTGGTTGTAGACGACGTCGCCGGAGACGACCAGGCTCAGGCCGGGGACGTGGACGACGCTGGAGTGCCCGGTATCGGTGGTCCCGACCGGGATCAGCGTGGCCGCCGAGCCGCCGACCGGGACCGTGGTGCCCGCTAGCGGCGCGGGCAGGACGGGCTTACCGGTCAGCTGGCCGGGAAAGAACCCGCCCCAGACCTGCATGTACCCCGGCGAGATCTGTTCTTCCATCGCGGGGATGGACTCGGCCAGGGCGACCGGCCTGGCTTGCGGGAACGCCGCGAGGATCTCCGGCAGGCCCAGGAAGTGATCGGCGTGGGGATGGGTGATGTACACGTACCCGGGCTCGCGGCCGCGGGACTTCACCCACGCCGCCAGCTCCCGTCCCTCCTGCTCGGTAATGAGGCAGTCGACTAGCAAGGCGCCGTCATCATCACTGATCAGGGTCGAGGTGGACGGCGGCCAGGTCGCCGGGCCAACTGCCTCCTCGAAACCCGGTATTGCGCTCGGAATGGGCTTGGGATGCCACGGTGAATACGTCAAAGTCAAGGCTCATCGCTTTCTCCTTCAGTGCTCAAGGTCGCTGAGGAAGGCCTCCACGTCAGCGGCAAAGTCCGCGTGGTGCTGGAATAGGAATCCGTGCGCCGAGTCGGGGTAGATCTTCACCCGGGCCTGCGGGATCAAGCCTGCGAGCAGGTAGGAGTAATGCGGCAGGATCATCGGGTCGCTGTCGCCGTTCGCCACGAACACCGGCATCTGAAGGCAGCTAAGCCGCCGGAGCAGCGCGTGATCGGGGATCCCCCACGTGCAGACCGCGTCATACTGCGCTTCACGAGTCGCCCAGGTTGTTGCCGTGTCCCGGTCCTCGGTTCGGGCGTACATGCGCTTCATGGCTTCCTGTCCGGCCTGCCGGCTTGACGAGGATCGGGCGAAGAAGACGCCGAGGTATTCCTCGGGGCTGGTTTCGGGCGTGCCGATGGCGCCGATCACCTCAGGTGCCCAGCCGTGCATGCCGGCCGCGCCCTGCGGCGCGGCGGACGCAAGGATCAGCCGTCGCACGATGGCTGGCCTGGTCAGCGCGATCTGCTGCGCGATGAAGCTGCCGATGGAAAACCCGAGGATGTCGGCCCGGGTGAAGCCCAGGGCGGCGATGAAGGCGATCGCGTCGTGGGCCATCTGCTCGATGACGTGCGGCGTGGCCCCGGAGGAACCGCCGACCCCGGCGTTGTCGAAGGCGACGACGCGCCGGGCCGCGGCCAGGTCGTCGACTAGCGCGGGGTCCCAGTTGTCGAGGTTCCCGCGGAAGTGCTGGAGCAAGATGAGCGGCACGTCGCCCTCACCGGCGTCACGATAGGCATAGTCGACGCCGTTGGGCGCGCTGACCAGCCTGTTCGGAAGGCCTGAGTAGGAGGTCATGACGGGCACTCCTTTCGCTGGTGTCGGCTACCAGTTGATGCCGAAGTCCGGGACCAGCTACACCTCTAGCCGCCAGGTGGCCAGAATGAAGCGTGGCTGTCCTGTTCTCCCGGCCCAGCCCAGGGAGTCCTCTCGGCATCGAGCCGACGGTCATTGCCTTGAAGTCTGGACATTGAAAACCGGCCACAGGACAGGTAAACCAGGCGCGTCCCGGGCGCGTCTTGAGAACGGCAAAAACAGGAGAACTCACGGCTAGGCAGGCTGCCATGGCTGATAACCCCGAAGGATGGTCCCGATGCGGGCGAATTCCAGGCACCTAGGGCGAGCCGCGATCACGCTGACTCTGGTCGGCCTGGTCGGCGGCAGCGCGGCGACCGCGACAGCCGCGCCTGCGGGTTCATCGTCGCTCGGCCGCCCGGCCGTCTCTAGTCAGCCTCCGCTGTGGGCTCAGAGATACGCAATTGGCGGCACGCCGGCGGCGGTCGCCGCCAGCGCGGCTGCGGTGTTCGTCACCGGCAGCAGCGCCGGCCAGGGTACCGGCCTCGACTACGCCACGGTCGCCTACAACGCCGCTACCGGGACCCGGCTCTGGGCCGCCCGGTACAACGGCCAGGCGAAGGGCGCGGACTCGGCCCGCGCGATCGCGGTTAGTCCCGATGGCACGGTTGTGTTCGTCACAGGCGGCAGTACGGGCCACGGCACCGGCCTGGACTACGCGACTATTGCCTACAACGCCGTCACCGGGGCTCCGCTCTGGGTCAGCCGGTACAACGGCACGGGAAACGGCACCGACATCGCGGCCGCGATCACGGTCAGCCCGGACGGCACCAAGCTGTTCGTGACCGGGACGAGTGCAGGGCGCGGTTCCGGCCCTGACTACGTGACGATCGCCTATGACGCCGCTACCGGTGCCCAGTTGTGGCGCGAGCGCTACACCAGCGCTGGCGGGCGCAGCGACGTGGCCACCTCGATCGCCGCCAGTCCAGCTGGCGGCGCGGTGTATGTCACCGGCCGCAGCTTCACCCTCAGGGCAGGCTTCGACTACGTCACGATCGGCTACGACACCGGTTCCGGCGCCCGGCTATGGACGGCGCGCTACAACGGCAAGGCGAACGGCAACGACGTCCCCAGCGGCGTGGCCGTCACCCCGGACGGGCGCGAAGTGGCGGTCACCGGCACCAGCCAGGGCGTCCGTGACGGCGACGACTACGCCACTGTCGCCTACAACGCAGCCGACGGGGCCCAGCTCTGGGCCACCCGGTACAACGGCCCGGCCAGCCGCACCGACGTGGCGACCGGCCTGACGATCGGCGCCGCCTCCGGCGGCGGCTGGAACGTTGCCGTGGCCGGGTACAGCGATGTGGCCGGCTTCACCGGATATGACTTCACGACGATCGGCTACAGCGCCATGACCGGCGCCCAGAGCTGGCTCAGCCGCTACACCTCCATCGGCCGCCGCTTCGATAGCAGTGCGGCCATCACCGTCGCGCCGGGCGGGCAGCTATGGATGAACGGCACCGGCAAGAACGGCATAGGCGGGCTCGTCACCATCGCCTACAACACCATGAGCGGAACGCCCCAGCGGACCGAGCGCTACATCCCTCCTGGCATACCGATCACCGCGATCGCCATCGCCGCCAATGCCAGCGAGGTGTTCTCGGTCGGTCACGTCGGCCAAGGCCCCGGCTTCGTCACGCTCGCCTACCCGGTCAATCCCGCCAAGTAGCCTCCAGGACACCGAGTCAGGCCGAGGCCGAGGTCCGGTTGATCACCGCCGTGCCGCGCAGATCGGGCATCGATGACCTTGTTGGTTATTGGGGGTTCAGGCTGCGGAGGTGAGCGTGAGGTGCTGGAGGCGGGTTGTGCCGGGTCAGGTGCTTGGCCGCCGGGGCCGGCCCGGTGCTAGTTTCCGGGTTCTGGCGCGAATTCCGTAGTAATAGGACGCGACGATGACGCGGCATCGCCGCTGCCAGGACCTGGGTGAACTTCCGTAGCACTAGGCCAGGAGCACGATCACGGAACATCGCCGCTGCCCTGGATGCAGCCGGATTGCCCGGTGAAGCGCGACGGTGACGCGGCCAGCGTCGGTGCGTGCCCTCTGGCTGCGGATGAGGAAGGAGTGCTGTCGTCTGCGGGAGGATTCTCAGGTCCGGGCGGGAGGGTCGTCGTCTGAGGGAGGATTCTCAGGTCCCGGCAGGAGGGTTATCGGGTGCAGGAGGGTTGTCGTCATGATCGTGGAGGGTTTCCGGGTGCGCGGAGGAGCATTTCCGGGTTAAGGAGGATTGCCGTGTCCTGGCCCGGCCGATCCTCCTTCACCCGGAAACCCTCCTCCGGGAGAACTCGCGCCAGTTTCCGTGATCACGATCACGGGCGTGATCACAGAACATCACACCGGCTCTGACCTGCATAAATCTCCATGATCACGCTCCGGGCCATGATCACGGAGACTAGCGCTGGGCCAATTCGGACGGCCCGGCCACGTCACTCCGCACTGCTAACCCCGCCGCCTCAACCCAATGAGCCAAACGGGATCACCGATGGCTAATTCGCAGGCCATTCACTGGCAACGACTTCTGTTCGGCACTAGCTAGCAGGCACAATATGCACCATGGCGGCAGACAAGGCGCCCGGCCTCAGCCCTGACGGCGCGGAGCCGCCCAGGCTCCCGCCCGGCGGCCGGGTCAGCCCGTCCGCTCCGACTGTCAGGATCACCCCGGCCAGTCCGGCCACCCCGGCCACCCCGGCCGTCAGCCCGGTCGCTCCGCGCGTCCCGGCTGTGCCCTTCACCCCGCGTCTCCCGGCTGTCCCCGTCGTCTCAGCCGGCCGGACCATTACGACCCGGCTGAGCGCGGCGGCCGCCACCGCCCGCCGTTACCAGCCGCCCGCGCCGCTGACCAATCCGCTGCGGCATCCGCTGAGGTGGCTCGCCATCACCGCCGCGACGCTGGCCGCCGCAGTCGTCTTCGCCCATCTCGCCGCGCTGCTCATCACCGGGCTGTACTACCTGCTGTTCGAAGTCAATCCGAGCGCGGCCGCATGGTGGCACTCGGCCATTCCCGATGCCGCCTTGCGGCACACGATCAGGGATGTCGCCGAAGGCTTCTACGGCGGCGCGATCGCGCAGCAGCTCATCTGGAACCCGTTCAAGGAACGGCGGGCCAGGTATCTCGCCAAGCCGATGAACCGGCTGGACCGCCTCGAGGACCTGCTGCGGATACCGAACCTGCGCAGCAGCCGGGACCTGTCCTTCTGGCAGATCCCCTACGCGCTGCTGATCTGGGCCCCGATCTACGGCTCCGCGGGCTTTACCGTGACCTACTTGCTCGACTCGGTCATCCAGCGTGACATCGCCCGGCTCCAGCACACGGTCCTCGCGCTGAGTGCGCACGCGTCGATGTGGCAGCGCACGGCGTCAATGGACACGGCCAACTGGGACAAGAAGGTTATCGGCCTGGCGGCATCGTTCTGCTTCGGCCGCAGGCCACTGCGCAAGGTCTTCGACGGGGTCCAGCTCTGGTTCGCCGAGCGCCACGTGACCAGCCGCCAGGCATCGCGCTGGTACCACCCGCCTACGTTCCGTGCCCGCTGCGGTCAGGTAACCGCGAAAGTCTCGGCCGGCCAGGCCATCTCACCACGGCGCCACGGCCGGCTGCAGGCGGCCCTGGCGGTGATCACGCTCGTGCCGGCCGCCGCGCTGATCGCTCTCGGGTACTACGCGCTGACCTTCGCCGCCGCCTGATCCACAGCTCCCCGCCAATAATGATGGGCACAGGAATTGGCGCGGCCGGACTGTTCTTGCGAAAAGCGAATGGAAAGGCTCGGCGCCCGGGAAGCTGCTTTTAGGCGGAACGGGATGTCCCTGGCCAAACTCCCCCGACTAGGCCAGCCACGCTCAGGCAACTCACCGGCGACCGCCCGGCGAATACACGGACCGTGTTGTAGGTTGCCGGAGCCACGATGATGGCGTCCGGTATCGGGGACCTTGGTGCGCCTGGCTTGCCGTACTGGCTCTTGACCGGCCTGCCGGTCTGCAGCTCGACTGCGGCTTGGTCGAAGAAGTCAAGCGCGCTCGGGGTGGCGATGACCTGTACCGTCCATCCACGCTCTTGCGCGAGCGTGACGAACGAGCCAGTCGCGGTGGCGGGACCCGCGCCGCACACGATGGCCGACAGGACCCGGTTACCTCGTTCTCCGGTCACAGGCATACTCCAATCGCCGCCGCGAAACGCGCATAATCGCGCCGGACGGTGGGCGGAGCCGTGCTGGCAAGCTGCCGGACGAGCCGGCGGACGGCGGGCCGGCCGGCCACCTCCTCGTGCGCGACCGCCGACCGTGCTCAGCACCTCCAGCAGTGCACTGAGCGGGTCGGTCACGGTCATGGGCGGCCGCAGGTTCGTGATCAGGAACCTCTGCCTGACCATCTCGGCAACCAACCCGTCGATCACGGCTTCCGGAACTTCAGCGAACTGGCCAGCTAGGCGCGCGCACAGGCGGGGTCGCCCGTATCCGCACCCGAACCGGGCCGCCTCCCCGTGCCACGCGGCAGGTAGTCGATCACCAGGTGCCCGTCCCGCCAGGCTGCGAGATTTGCTGGCAACCACTGTGAGGTGCGGCCACAGCGCCGCGTCGGCCTCCAAAAGGCCGATCACTTCCGCGACCCACTCCGCCCCCGGCCTCGCCATCGCGCGGTGCTCGGTCCCCGCGCGAACCTCCGCCGCCAGGCCGATCCGGGCCGGCGCTACCCCGGCGGACAGGCCGAAAGGAGCCGCGCGGTTGGTGGCGCGCAGAAGGTACCGCAATGTGGATGGCACCGCGCGGCGCAGATCAGGCTCGCCTACCTGCCGCCCGGCGCGGATCTGGCCCGCCCGGCGCGCTGGGTCCGGGCTGGCTGCCTCCACCGCGTCGCGGAAATCCGGAATCTGCCACACCCCCTCGAGCCACGCCCGCCACGATTCAGGTCCGGTGATGCTCTTGAAGGTCAGTGCAGTGAGCCGTGGCCCCGCACATTGCCGCGCCACCCGTTGGTCCGCATTAGCCGGTCCACCGTGGACCGTGCCACCTCGACGCACTCCCGGCGCAGGTGCGCCCGTGCCTTAACCGCCCCGTACGGGGACTCCGGCTTCCTCTCGCCATCCGGGCCGGGCTCGAACATCGCAGCCAGCAGCCCGTCAGCCATGCGCCGCGCACCGCCCGCCGCGACGGCGGCCGCGACCGGCGCGCGTGAAATGTGCGGGGCGAGATCGCCGCGCCGTATGCCCAGGGTTCCTAACTGGCCGTTTTAGTTCTAGTTCGATCTGTCCTGTACCATGTATGCTCCCTGCGGGAGATTTATTTTGCTTTGAGATAGTTGTGTTTGCTCCCAAGATGTGGCTGCTCTTGTTTGACTACAGCGCAGGTGTGCAGATACTGTTGTGCCATAGTTCCCCGCCTTCCTCCGGGATTGGCGGGGCTTTTTTGTGCGAAGATGCCCTATGCCCGAGCGCGTCGCAGTGTTCCTCGACTTCCAGAACGTCCATCTCACCGGACATGACATGTTCGATCACGGCAGCGCTCTGCACCGTTGCGTCCCGAACCCGGCGCGGATCGGCGACCTGATCGCGGCCGGGCGGCTGCGGGCCAGCGAGGCGGCCGCCATCCGCGTGTACCGCGGGCAGCCGCACCCGCAGCACGATCCCCTGCAAGCCGCGACGAACGACGCTCAGGCTTCTGCCTGGAGCAGGGATCGGCGGGTGCAGGTGATCCGCCGCCAGTTGCGGTACCGGCAGGGCCTGCCGCCGCAGGAAAAGGGCATCGATGTCGCGCTCGCCGTTGACTTAGTGCACCTGGCGTACCGCAAGCAATATGACGCGCTCGTTGTCTTCTCCGGTGACACCGACCTGCTCCCGGCGCTGGAGCTCGTCGTCAGCCTGCGGCTTGGTCACGTCGAGGTCGCCTGCTGGTCAGGAGCCAAGCCGCTGCGATTCGCCAGCAGTAACCGGCCCTGGTGCCACTTCCTTAACCAGGACGACTGGGCAGACGCGGCCGAAGACTGGGACGCCCGATCAGAGCCGCCAACTCGCGCCCGGACCGCTCAGACTAGTTAGAGGCTACCGCTCGGTGACCTGCTCAGGCTGACGCCCAGTTGGAATGTCCTGGGCTACCAGTACGCCCCCGGCCGCCACGCCGACTAAACCCCGGGCTCACCGGACCTTGACCGGCTCGTCCAGCTCATGGAAGCCCTCAGCCAGATCACGGTCCCCGATGACGTCGGCCTGTTCAAACGCGCAGAAGACCGGTGGAAGCCCTACCTCGATGACCCCGTAACCGCGTCAGTCTTCGCCGGACCTGCACTCACGCACTCGGACTGGACCCCGGACAACGTGCTCATCTCAGACCATCGTGCCTGGCTCATCGACTGGGCCTGACCAACTCTCGGCGCAGGCTAGACCGACCCGGCATGCTGGATACTCTGGCTCATGGCATCAGGTGTTCACACCGCCCGCCAGGCCGAACAGCAAGCATCCCGCCTACAAAAACACCCATCCTGCCCACATCGGCATCTTCGCGCGAGCCAACATCCGGCTCTGGACAGAGATCGCCCAGTCGAGCACAAGCACCTGGAAAAAAGATGGCCCAGGCCAACTCGGCGGACGTGTCACCCAGCGGAGCCGAAGCGGTCCAACGCAGATTGCCATCCGCATCAAACCGCTGGGCTGCGTCGTCGGCTTCTTCGAGTAGTTCGTTGGGCGGTGGCGCGCTGTTCGTGCTGGGCTGCGGCGATCGCACCGCGCAGGAGTAGAGACCCGAAGACCGAGCACATGCCTGCCATTTGGGCCGCGAGCGCGGCACGAAGGCGGACAACAGTGCTGACTTCCCCGCCGTGCATCAGCCCGCCACCGCACATCGGGGCTACTGTCCGGCAGAAGCGAGCCGACAATGACGTGACGAGCCGATTGCAGCGTGATCGTCGGCGCCGACGTGGTCAGGCAGAATGGCTGACCACTGCTAGTTCCGCGCAAATATGCGCGGTATCGGCGGTTCTAAAGACAGTAAGAAAAGGAATGCAATAGCATCAGGATCTATCTATTGTACGGCTTATTTCCAGATTGGGACGGTTCGGTATGGAAACTCCGGATTCTGTCGGGTCTACCGAGCGTTCACGAGTTGCCGATTGGCTGTCATTGCCACTTGCGCCGTCTGCCAATGTGGACCGTACTAACGCCGGATTCACTGAGCTGAGGGTTCACGGAGTCTCCGGGCCGCCGCCGCAGGATGTGCTTCAGTATCCGGACGGAATGGTCACGCTGATTCGAGGTAACGCGGATTCCGGTTTCTGGCGGCGCTGGATGCTCGGCGGCCCTCAGGAGGACAAGCCGGGCAAGTCCCGTATTGAGGCGTTCTGCTGGGGCGGCCTGACCTCGCGCGCATCGTGGCAAGCTCTGTGGCTGCTCCTGCTGCCTTTCTCGCTGGTCAACATCGCGCACTGGATGATCCTGCCCTACCGGCACAAAGATGGTGAGTGGACAGCCGGAGGTTCTTCGCGCTACTCGCGGCCTGTCTCCTTCGAGCGCTGGCTCTGACGTTTACCGTCACGCTGGCGCTCGCGGGGGCTGAGATCACGATGGATCTGGGTGCCTGGCAATGCGGCTCGGCCCGTGCGTGCCGGAGCGGATTCGCGCCGGTCAGGCTGATCAGCACGGTGGCCCATGACCTGGGCCTGAAAATCGCGGCCGGCGGCGCACTCCTTGGCCTGGTGCTCATCGTGATGCTGCTGGCGGGGCGGGACCGGTTTGATCAGCTGCCTGATAGCGATGGCCAGCCGCCTGGTCCTGACGTTCTCAATCTCGCTCCCGTCGTCCAGCCCGTCCCCGCGAGCAGGCAGCCCGCCTTGAGCCACCAGGGATTCTGGTCGGTCGACCGGTCGACGCAATGGCTGCGATCCCTGCACGTCATCGCATGGTGCGCCACGGTAGGAGCCGTCGCCATCGCAGCGGTCAATGTGCCCCGAGTCTCCGGAAAGGCCACGTGGTCCGCGTCGAAGATCGCGCTGAAGATGATGTCAGCTGCCGTCCACCATCACGGTGCCCTGGTTGGAGGGATCAGCCTCGTGCTCCTCGGTGTCAGCCTGGTCGCGTTCCTCGTAGCGGCCATTCTGACTTTCTTCCCTTACTTCGGGCGCGGCGGGCGGGGACCGACCTCGATGCGCGGATACCGGTGGGTGAACGGCGTGGCAATCGGGTGGCTGGCAGCGAGCCTGCTCGTGACGGTAGCCGACGCGCCACGCCACCATTTCTCTCACCCGGCGATGCCTTACATTCAGGGTGCGATGACCCGGCTGGCGGCCGTGCAAGCTGTCTTGCTGCTCGCGCTGGCGGTGTGCGTCGGTTTCCTTGCCCGGCAGGCGTCGAAGGACTCGCATTATGACGAGGGCTACCGGCCCATGCTGCGAGGCAGCCTCGCGGTCGTCGTCCCGTTTCTCGGCTGGCTGCTCGCGCTGGCGCTCGGCTCGGGCTACGGCCAGTGGGCGGCCGACCGCATGAAAGGAGAGGCGGGCCGCAAATTCCGCCCCATCCTCCCGGCGCTGGACCGGCAAGTCGACGTCTGGGCGGTCGCCGCCGTCGCCGTGGTCCTGCTGTGGCTGGCGTTCCTGTACTACAGGCTCAAGTCCGGGAAGGCCGACGTAGCGGACCAGATCCAGCGGCAGCAGCCCGGCTACCCGGACGAGACACGCCGTGCGCAGCGAATGGGACAGGCGCGCGGAGCCGCGCGCTGGCAGATCCTCGCTGAGTCCGTCGAGACGATCCCGGTCATGTTGGCTGCCGTCGCCGCGACCGGCCTAGTCGCCGCGGCCATCGACGGCCTGGCATTCTTTCATCCGTACGTGCAGCTCCACCCGTTCCTGCCCCTATTCATCCGCCGTCTCCCGAGCGGGCTGGCCTGGCTGCCATCAGCCGGCGCATGGCTCACCACGACGGGGACGGCCGTCGTCCTGCTCGCCAGCTATGCGGCCTACCGCCAGCCATCGACCCGGCGCATCGTCGGGATTCTCTGGGACGTCACGACCTTCTGGCCGAAGGCCAATCACCCGCTCACGCCAGCCTGCTCGGCCCAGCGCGCGGTACCGCAGCTCCGCGACCGCATCACAACGCTGACAGACGCTCCCGGCAGCACCCTGGTCCTGTCAGCACATAGCCAGGGAAGCATCCTGGGCGCCGCCGCACTTCTGCACCTGAACGCTGGCCAATCGGAGCAGAACTTGTCCCGAATGGCCCTCTTGACCTACGGATCACCGCTGCGCAGGCTGTACGCCCGCGCCTTTCCCGCCTACTTCTCGCGGGAGGTACTCTGCCAGGTGTCCGACCGGGCCAACGGCAGCTGGCAGAACCTGTGGGCGACAACCGATCCCGTCGGCGCCTGGATCGCCCGGAACCCCGACGACACGGAAAGTGACGAACGCGACCTCCGCTGCGATGACCAGCTGATGATCCCTGACCCGCTCAGCCTCGACAAGGATCCGCGCACCGGCTCGTACCTGACCGTCTGCGATCACAGCGGCTACATCCACCGCCCCGAATACCCGGAGGCCCTCCGGCAACTGCGCGAGCGCCTGGCGCGGGCGGCGCCCTAGGACGTGTCGGCCGGCAGGCCGTCAAATTCCGGGATGCGGAACTCGGCGCGGGAGTTGACGTGCGGGAAGGGCCTGGCCGGGACCGGCAGCCCAAGCGCCCCGGCGATCGGTTCCCAGCCGTCCGTGGCCTTCCACTCCAGGAACCTCGCCCGCGGCGCCTGCTCGCGTACGGCCTGATTGTGCCGCTGGTAGGCGGCCATCATGGCGTCCTTGTCGAACACGTCAGGGACGCCGAGCCTGACCCGCCAGAGGTCGGTGACCATCGCGGCGAGCGCGGCCAGCGGTGACCCTTCGGGTGCCGCCGGCCTGGACGTGGTGAACAGGGTCTGGCTGACACTGTCCCACCATTGCCCCGGGCTCTCCCTGACGGACAAGATGATCAGCGCGTCCGGGTATGCGCTCGCGAGCTCCCGCCAGTACGCGGACGCCGGCAGGTCGACGGCCGCGCCGTAGCCCGCGAAGAAAGGATGCCAGTCCGGCAGCCGGCCGCTGCTGGCGTCTTGCCAGGCCGCGATGTGCGCCGACCGGGCGAACACCTCGAACATGTGATAGCAAGGCCGCCCGAGCAGCTCTTCAAGAGCGAGCTTGAGCGACATTGTGCCGGTCCTGGCAAGCCCGGCGCCGATGACCTGTAATGTCATGCGGACCTTCTCCTATCGGGGACTGGGGTCTTCGGTACCCGCGCCGCGCGCCAGGGATCGCAGCCTGTCCATGGCGTCCCACACGTCAACGAACCGGGTGGTAATCGGCGTCAGGCCGAGCCTGACGCGATCCGGGGCACGGAAGTCGGCCAGCACGCCGGCCTGCTCGATCAGCGCTGCGACGATGCCGGCGGCGCCGGGGTGCCGCAAGGAGATCTGCGAGCCGCGGCACCGCGAGTCGCGTGGCGACGCTAGCGTGAAGCCGTCATCGGCCAGCCACGCGTCGGCCAGCGCGATCGCGAGCTCGGTGAGCTGGATCGACTTGCGCCGCAGGCCGGCGACGCCTGCTTGCGCGACGACCTTCGCCCCCTCCTCCACGGCGACCAGGCTCAGCACGGCCGGCGTTCCGGACAGGAACCGGCCGATGTCGGGCATCGGATCGAATCCCTGGCCCATCGCGAACTGGTCCCGCTGGCCGTGCCAGCCCCAGACCGGCGGCAGCAGCGTCCGGATCAGGCCGTGCCGCACGTACAGGTAGGCGGGCGCGCCCGGCCCGCCGTTGAGGTACTTGTAGGTGCAGCCCACCGCCAGGTCGGTGCCCGTGCCGTCCAGCTCGAGCGGTACCACGCCCGCTGAGTGGCACAGGTCCCAGAGCACCATGGCGCCGGCGGCGTGCGTCACCTCGTTGATCGCGGTCATGTCGGCGATCGCCCCCGACCTGTAGTCCACGTGCGTGAGCGTCACCAGCGCCGTGTCAGGGCCGACCGCGGCGGCGATCCCGGCCGCGGTCGGGCCGCCCACGTCGTCGAATTCGAGTAACCGCAGTTTCCAGCCGCCCCTGGCGGCCAGGCCCTCGAGCACGTACCGGTCAGTCGGGAAGTTGCCCAGGTCCGTGACGATCACGTCGCGGCCCGGCCCGCCGCGTCGAGCGCCGCGCCGGCCAGCTTGTAGAAGTTCACGGTGGTCGAGTCGGCGACGAGCACCTGGCCGGGCGCCGCGCCAAGGAAGTCGGCCCCGAGCTGGTCGCCGACCAGCCGGGGCAGGTCGAACCAGTGCTCTCGCCAGCCGCGGATCAGCCGGCCGCCCCACTCGTGCTCCACGACCCTGGCGAGCCTGCCGATGGTGGCGAGCGGCAGCGGGCCAAGTGAGTTGCCGTCCAGGTAGATCAGGTCAGGATCGGAATGCAGGAACAGGTCCCTGAAGCTGGCCAGCGGGTCGGCGCGGTCCAGCCTGACGGCGTCATCACGGCTAACCGGAGCCGCCGCCGGCCGGGCCGGTCCCGCTGGCCGCGTGGTCCTCACGCGCGCACTCCGCTGCGCAGCCACTCACGCAGCGCTTTCTTGTCGATCTTGCCGAGCCGCGTCAGCGGCAGCGAGTCGGTGAAGGTCACCGTGCGCGGCTCGTACAGCGGCCCGAGCGTGGCCGTCACCAGCCGGCGCAACTCGTCCGCGTCGACGGGAGTCGCCGGATCGGTGACGCAGACCACGTGAACGGCCTCGGCGACGGCATCGTCTGGCATCCCCACGGCGGCGGCCAGCCTGACCCCCTGATGGCTGGCGAGCACCTCCTCAAGGAGGCCGCAGTACACGTTGTCAGCTGACTGGCCGGTGATGATCAGGTCCCGGATCCGGTCGACCAGGTGCAGGTACCCGTCATCGTCCCACCGGCCAAGGTCGCCGGTGCGGAACCAGCCGTCCCTCATCACCTCGGCCGTCTTCTCCGGGTCATTCCAGTACTCCCGCATGACGAGCGGGCCGCGGACGCACACCTCGCCGACGGCACCTGGCGGCACCTCGCCGTCCTCGTCGCGCAGCGAGATCCCGCCTCGCTCCCGCAGCCCAGGCAGCGGCCTGCCCACGGCAGTCAGCCGGCCAGGCGCCGAGGTGTCGTGGTCAGCTGGCTCCAGCACGGTCACGACAGGAATCTCGGTCAGGCCGTAGGTCTGGCGCAGCACCGGGCCGAAGCGCTCGATCGCCTGCCGGATCCTCGCGGAGGGAGTCGGGCCGCCGCCGTAGTGGAGCCTGACCAGGTCGGGGAAGCCATCGGCCGGCAGGGCCGCGTGGTCGAGCAGCTCGATGAGCATCGGCGGCACGAGCACCAGGCTGGTGATCTTCTCCGCCAGCATGGCGGCGATGGCCGCGCCAGGCTCGAAGCGGTCGCGCAGCACCACTGTGCCCCCGGCCAGCAGCGCGATGATCGCCGAGATGTGCCCGCTGGTGTGGTCGAGCATGGTGCAGAGCAGGAACCTGTGTGGTACCGGGGACTCTGCCTCCCGCCGCGCGCTCGCCTGGACCAGCGCGCCGTAGTAGCCGTGGCCGTGCAGCACCATCTTGGGCCGGCCGGTGGTCCCGCCGGTATAGAACAGGGTCGCGACGTCGTCCGGCCCGGCCCGGTCAGTGAGCACCGGCTCGTCGCCGGCGACCGGCGCGAAGAAATCCTCGAGCACCAGGGTCACCCGAACGTCCGTCCGCCTGGCGAGCTCGGCCGCACGGTCGATCTCCGGGCCGATCACGAAAGCGGTCGCCTCGGCGCCCGCGACGAAGCCGAGCTGCTCACCTGGTGACGGCACCGTCGGGATAATCGCCAGGCGGGCGCCAGTGAGATGGACAGCGAGCGGCAGTAATACCCCTTCGGCCCGGTTCGCCGTGAAGATCGCGACCGTGTCCTCCCGGCTCACACCTCGCCGCCGCAGGTCCTGGGCCATCCGCAGCACCCAGGACCGTGCCTGCGCGTACGTGACGCGCCTGGCCTCGTCTACCACCGCCTCCCGGCCGGGATGGGCCGCGAAGTTGTCCAGAATCCGGTCGACGTAGCTGACTTCGAAGCCCTGCTGCTGATCCAAGGCAATTCCTCTCGCGGCGACCTCGGTTTGTCCTGCGACCTGATCGTAGGAACCGGGTGATGGCTGTGCTGATAGCCAGGTGGCCAGGCCTTCCGGCGGCACCGGCCTGCTCAGCCGGCGACGGCAGCGAGCCGATCCCGGTCAGCTCGGGCGCGGTACCCGCGTCGTCTCGCCAGATGGCCTGAGCGGTGCGCGTCGCGGCGGCCACCTGGCCATCCTGGTACATGAGCACCTCGACGACGGCGTTACGCGGGGTCAGCTCCACGATGGTGGCCTCGATCCTGAGCTGACCGGGCCTGACCGGCCGGTGAAAGGCGGTCTCGGCGGCCGCGGTCAGGAACCGGGTCCCGTCGGGCAGCACCGTGAACATGGCCAGCCCGGCGAACTGGTCGGCGACGCAGGTCAGGTATCCGCCGAAGACGGCTCCCGGGGTCCAGGTGACCTCGTCGCCGACGCTCGTCGCCGACTCGACCCGCCCGGGCAGCCAGGTGGTCGGCCTGGGCAGTGCGAGGCGCCGCACATAGGCGGGCGGCGGTGCTCCCCCGGCCACGATCAGGTCGAGCAGCGCCCGGTAGCCGGTCGGCTGGCCAGCCTCGGGAAAGCCGTCAGGGGGCGGTGCGGCCGGTCCGTGCGCCGGCCCTAGGGCGCCGTCACGCATGGACTGCCGCCGCGTCAGCCGGGGCGGCCCGTCTCGGCACGCCCGCGAAGATGATCACCAGCGAGACCGCGAAGAGCACCGGGGCGTAAAGCAGGCCGTACGACATGCCGGTGACAAGCTGGGCGGCGGTCGCGGTGGCGATGGCGGCCGGCAGCGGCAGGACGAACAGCTGACCGGTCAGGCCGACTCCGAGCGCGCGGCCGATGATCTGCGCCGTGGCGAGCAAGCCGACCGCGGCGCCCACCTCGGCGCTGCGGATGCCGGCCAGGACGACCGACAGCAAGGGCGCGATCACCAGGCCGACTCCGCAGCCGCCGAGGAACTGCGACGGCATGGTGAGGGCCGCGAGCGCGATGCCGTGCACCGCGTTGACCGGGATCAGCATCGAGCCGAACCCCAGCCCGGCCACTATGGCGCCCGCGGCGACCACGCTCCTGCCGCCCCACCGCCTGACTAGCCGGGTGGACAGCACCGACGTGGCGATCGTGCCGCCGCCGACGGAGATGGTGGTCAGGCCGGCTAGCCAGGTCGGCACGTGATAGCCGGTTTGCAGAAGGATGTAGTAGAAGACGTAGAACGTGCCGACCGCGCTGAACAAGGCCACGTAGAGCAGCGCGCCGACGCGGAACGCCCGGTCGCGCCAGAGGGTGGCCGGCAGCAGCGGAGAGCGTCCCGCCCGCTCCTGTGCGCGCTGGCTGCGCAGGAAGACCCAGGCCAGCACCGCGCCGACGGCCAGGCACAGCCACGTCCAGAAGGGCCAGCCGTAGAGCTGGCCAAGGGTGAGTGCCGCCATCACGCAGGCCAGCATGACGAAGACGATCAGGCTGCCCCTGAGGTCCAGGCTCTTGGCGGTCGGGCTGCGCAGCGTGGGGATCAGCCGGCTGCCCAGGAGGATCGCGACCAGGCTGAACGGCAGGTTGATGAGGAAGATCGGGCGCCAGCCCAGGCCGAGCAGGTTAGCCGAGATCAGCAGGCCGGCCAGCGCCGGGCCGGTCATCGAGGCGAGCGCGAGGATAGCGCCCTGGGCGGCGTAGGCCCTGGTCCGCTTCTCAGGCGGCAGCACGATCTGAATCGTCGCGAGCACCTGCGGCGAAAGCATCGCGCTGGTCACGCCCTGCAGTGCCCGGAAGGCGATCAGCTCGATCGGAGAGGTCGCCAGGCCGCAGGCGGCCGAGGTCACCGCGAACCCGGTGAAGCCGGCTATGAACATGACCCGGCGCCCGTGGATGTCGCCGAGGCGGCCGCTGGTGATCACGGTAGCGGCGAACCCGATCTGGTAGGAGGCCACGGTCATCTCGATTTCCGGCACGGTCGCCCCCAGGCTCCGCTGGATCGCCGGCGCGGCGATGGCCACGATCGTCACGTCGGCGAAGATCACGAACGAGGCGGTGAGCACGAGGCCGACCGCCCAGGCCGCGCGGCGCGGATCGTAGTAGCTCTCGCCGGCGCTGGCCTTGCCGGTGACCGCCGCGGTCACGCCGGCTCCCCGGCGCCCGGCGCCCGGCCGGGCTCGGGCGTGCCGTCCCAGGGCTCCTGGTCGGCGGCGGCCTCGGCGAAGCCGAGCACGCCCATCTTGTCAAGGGCGTCCCTGACGGCGGGACCGAAGAGGCCGATATCCTTGAGCGCGGGAACGATCCGCATGAAAAGGCGGCGGCGGTACTGCCGCAAGGCCACCGACGACTTGGCGATCGCGATGCATTCCTCCGCGCCGTAGTCGAGGTTGCGCCACATGGACTCGCCGACGAAGCCGTCACGCAGGGCCCAGCAGCCCTCGGTCACGAACTCCTCGCGATCGCGCCGTTCCGCCGCGGTGAGGTCACCGTAGTACCTGCGCAGCAGGACCCGGCCGAAGGCCACGTGCCTGGCCTCATCTTGCATGATGCGGGCCATCATCGCCCGTGCCAGCGGCTCGGTGGTGTGGTCGCGCTGCAGCGCGAAGATCGCCATCGCCAGGTTCTCGATCATGATCTGCACCCCGAGGGCGGCCAGATCCCACCTGCTGTCGGCCAGGATGCTGGCGAACAGGCTCGACAGCGATTCGGTCAGCTCGTAGCTGATCCCGATCTTCGTGGTCAGGTAGCGGCTGAACACCTCGGCGTGCCGGGCCTCATCCATGACCTGGGTAGCGGCGAACAGCTTGGCATCGGCGTCCGGCACGGTCTGGGCGATCTTGGCGACGCTCAGCAGGCCGAGCTGCTCGCCGTGCAGGAGCTGGGAGGTGCTCCACGCCGCGGTATGCCGGCGCAGCACGATCCTGTCCCGCTCGGGCAGCCGGTCCCACAGCCGTGACCCGGCGATCCAGACGAAGCTGTCCGGCATGCCGAGCGGATTGTCGTAGTCGACCGGGGTCGACCAGTCGAGACCGGTGTCAGCGTCCCACTGGCGCTGCTTGCCGACGCTGTAGAGCCTGTGCATCAGTTCGTCGCCCGTGCCGTAGTCGGTGGCGAGCACGGCCGTGCCCGACAGCGGCACGCTCCAGTCTTTAGCGGCGCTCATGGCCGGTCTCCCTCGGCAATAGCCAGCTCGGCGCGCTGTCGCAGCTGGGCGCGGATCAGCTTGCCGGCGGCACTGCGCGGCAGCGTGTCGACCTGGATGAACCGGCTGGGCCGCTTGTAGCTGGCCAGCCTGGTCACGCACAGCTCGAGCAGGTCGCCTTCGGCATAAGCCGCTGGCGTGGCCGGCAGCACGAAGGCAACTGGCGTCTGGCCCCAGATCTCCGAGCTGGCCGGCACCACCGCGACGTCGGCGACCCACGGGGCCAAGCGCAGGGTCTGCTCGATCTCGGCCGGGTACACGTTCTGCCCGCCGCGCAGTATGAGGTCGTTGCGCCGGTCAACGACCCAGAGGTAGCCGCGGGAGTCGGTGCAGCCCAGGTCGGCGGTGCTGAGCCAGCCGTCCCGCACCGCCGTCGCCGTGGCCCCCGGGTCGTTCCAGTAGCCGTGCATGAGCCCGTCGCCGGCCAGCCAGATCTCCCCGACCTCGCCAGGCTCGGCGGCCGAGCCATCCGGCCTGGCGATCAGGTAGCTGACCGCGGGCATCGGCAAGCCGATGCAGGTGGCACCAGGGACCGGCGGGCCGGCCGGGCGGTCGCCGGCGCGCAGCGCGAACGTCGGCCCGCCGCCCTCGGTGATCCCGAAAACCGTCATCAGGTCGGCGCCGAAGGCGGCGCGGGCACGGTCGGCGAGCTCGGCGGGCATCGGCGCCGCCGCGTGCATGACCAGTTCCAGCTGGCCGAAGTCCGCGTCCTCCAGCTCGGCGCTGGCGAGCAGCAGCTGGATCATCGAAGGGACGACGAGCAGGTGCCGCACCCGCCAGTCCCTGATCGCGGTCACGCACGCCCGCGGGGTGAACCGGTCGAGCACGCAGATGGTGGACGCGGAGGCGAGGTAGTTGAAGGCCTGCACGACACTGCCGTGGAAGAGCGGGCAGGCGTCAAGGAAGACCGTGCCAGGCTCGCACCTGACCTCGGCGAGGAAGGACAGTGCCTTGATCTGCAGGCTGCGCTGGTCGACGACCACTCCCTTGGGCTGGCCGGTCGTCGCCGACGTGTGCATGATGGCCACCGGCCTGGTCAGCAGATCGGTGCCGGGCGGCGGTGGCTGGCCGGGCGGCAGCACGGGAACCTGCTCGATGCCGAGCAGGGACAGCCCGGGGTGCCCGGCTCGCAGCCGGTCGCGGCCAGCGGCATCGGCCAGTGCGAGCGCCGGCTGGAGCGCGGCGACGAGCTGCGCGATTTCCGCGGCGGTCAGCGCTGGGTTGACCGGTGCCGCGATGACGCCCGCGCGCGCGCACGCCAGGTACGCCTCGAGCAGTTCCACCCGGTTGCCGCTGAGCAGCACGACCCGGCCGCCCGGCGGAACGCGGGCGCAGAGCTCCGCGGCTAGCGCGCTCACCTCGCTGTTCAGCCTGGCCCACGTCACCTCGCGCCTGACGTCCCTGAACGCGACGCCGTCCGGGTAGCGGATCTGGTTGCGGCGCAGTACATCAGCAAGCCACATATCAGCTCTCCAGCTGTCCGGTGAGCACAGCGGTAATGGACCAGACCGACGTCATGCCGGTCAGCTCAGCGTCGGTCAGCCGGGCGGCCGAGGTACTCCTCGCAGGCCAGGGCGATCCGGATCATCTCCCCTGAGTTGACCCCCACCGTGACGAGATCCTCGTGGTCGCCGATCCGGTCGAGCAGCGGCGGGTAGTCAAGCCCCGTCTTGATCAGCTCGCGGGCGCTGTCCATCACGACCGCCATGCGTTCGCGCTGATCGCGCAGGTCCACCACGGCGGCGCCAGCCGGCCGGCCAGCAGGACGACCGCGGCCGCCTCGGGCGCCTGGCAAGGCAGCAGCCGGTTGAACCGGCCGCCGCGGCAGGCCTGCGCGAACCCGGGCGCCGCCCTGATGGCGCGGATGCTGTCCGTGCTGCTGGCCAGGAACTCGAAGACCACGTCCATCGGCTTCCAGCGGCCCTCTTCGAGCACCTCGCACCAGGAGTGGTCGCTGCCGACCAGCCCGAGCAGGTACCCCCGCCGGGCGCGGGCGGTCAGGCCGGCCTGCCGCAGCCGGTCAGCGAACAGGCGGCTGATGACGACGCAATCCGCCATGCCAAGATCCCACGCCCGCTGGTGCAGCATCCGGAGCTCCTCGGTGACCGACTGGTAGATCACGTCCCCGGCAAGCAGCCTGGCCAGCATTTCCTCGTGAATCAGGTTGGCAGTGGCGCTTCGCACAACGCCGGCCGCGCCGGTGACCCGCACCGCCACCTGGTAGCCAGGAGGCTCGACGCGGCCGGCCGCGAGCCTGCCCGCGGTCCGGTCAAGGTACTCCTGGCTCAGCGGCTCGATCCCGGGCGCCGCGAGGTCGGCGGGCCTCACCGCCGGAAGGCCGGCGGCCGGCCAGGCATCACCCGCCGCCGATTCCGGTGCCCGCACCCGGACCAGCCACTGGCGTGGCGCGTACCAGGCCTCGGGTTCCTCGGCGGCGAAGCGCAGCAGGAACCGGAGCGCGAGGTCGGGGATGCTCCGGCCGTTCGCGCCGCCGAACAGGGCCAGGTTGATCACGTCGACGTAGTCGTAGAGCGGGCCGCGCGCGGGATCGGCTTCGCAGGGCAGGACGTCGGCGGCCAGCCCGGCCACGAGCTCGGGCTCGACCCCGAGGATCCGGCCGGCCGCGGCGGTGTCGATGACGTAGCGGGCGAACTCCCCGGGCATCCGGGCGAACCTGGACGGCGCACCGCGCTGGCCGGCCGCGGCCTGGACCGCGTTCACCGCCTGCGCCCTGCGAGTTCTGACACCAGTTCGGCTAGCTCACGCACGGTCGCGGTTTCGAAGAGGAAGTCATCAGGCACGGCGATGCCGCACTCCTCCTCGATCTGGACGACGGCGCGGAGAATATTCAGCGACTCGATTCCCTCGATAGCGGAGAGCTCCTGGCTGGCTTCGATCAGGTCGGGGTGCAGTCCTACCTCGGACGCGAGCGCGGCGACGACGATGGCCAGGTAATCGAGGTCGCGGGGGACGCTGGTCATCGCCCGTCACCCCCGCTGGCCATCCCCTGGCTACTGCCTGCCAGCCGCTGGTCGATGGCCAGCTGCCTGGCCGCCTGGCGCCGCACCTTTCCCGATGAGGTGTGCGGGATCGTCGCCGGCGGGACGGGGATGACGTCGATCGCGTCGAGGCCGAGCAGCTTCCTGACCCGGTCCCTGGCCGCGGCGGCGACTTCGGCGGCGGCGGCGCCCTCGCGCGCGGTCTCGAGCAGCACGACCATGCGTTCCTGCGTGCCGTCGCTCCAGGTGATCGCGGCGTTGCGCGACCGGTCGACACCTGGAGCGGTCCTGACGATTTCCTCCACGTCCTCCGCGTAGTAGTTCTGCCCTCGCACCGTGATCATGTCCTTGAGCAGGCCGGCGATGTGCAGCTCGCCGTCGCGCAGAAAGGCCAGGTCGCCGGTTCGCAGCCAGCCGTCGGGCGTGAATGGCTGCTCGTCGTCGGGCACGCCCAGGTAGCCGCTCATCACCGCCGGGCCGGTGATCTGCACCTCGCCGACCACGCCGTCCGGACAGTTCGCGCCGTCCGGGCGGGCAACCCGCAGGTCCATTGCCGGCGCTGGCCGGCCGCAGGAGACCACGCTGCGCGTGCCCGGGGCGTCATCCTCCCCTGGCTCGATCCGGTCGCCGAGGTGCAGGCTGTCCCGGCCGACGGCCATCGAGCGCCACGCCGAGCCCGGTGCCGGCGCCGTCACTACCAAGGTGGCCTCGGCCATGCCGTAGACCGGGGCGAGGGTCGTCCCGGCGAGCCCGTAGCGCCCGAAAACCTCGCCGAACGCCTCAAGCGACCTGCGCTGCACCGGCTCGGCGCCGTTGCAGGCGACCCGCCAGCCCGACAAGTCGAGCCCGGCAGGCGGAGGTTGCCTGAGCGCCGCGGTGACCAGCAGGTCGTAGCAGAAGTTCGGCGCGGGCAGCACTGTGGCGGGCGAGGCGGCGAAGCTCGTCAGCCAGTCCAGCGGCCGCCTGACGAAGTCCGACGGCCGCCAGAGGCAGACCGAAGAGCCGGCCGCGAGAGCGCTGAGCGCGGAGAACAGGCCCATGTCGTGGAACAGCGGTATCCAGATGCCGAAGGCGTCGTCGCTGGTCCAGCCCAGTGACCCGGTGACCGCCCGCAGCCCGGCGGCGACGTTGCCGTGGGTCAGCGGCACGCCCTTGGGCCGCGCGGTGCTGCCCGAGGTGTACTGGATCACCGCGAGGGCGCCGCCGCCTTCGCAGGGGCCGGCCGCTGACCCGCGCGAGCTGACCGGTTCGGTGATATCGATCAGCGGAACAGGGCTGAGCGCGGCGGCCGTCGCCGAGGACATGGCCCGGCCGACCGTGCTGTCCGCCAGCACGCCGTCTAACTCGGCGTCGGCCGCGATCCGCCGCAGGTGCGCGGTATAGGCCTGGGCGCCGGCGAAGCCGACTGCCCTGGGCAGCGGCACGAATGCCGCGTCCAGCCGGGTCGCGGCGAGCGCGCCGCGCAGCCAGGGCTCGCCGTTGTCCATGAGGATGCCGAGCCGGCGCGGATGCCGCCCGCCCAGGGCGGCGAGCACGTCGCCCGCCGTCCGCTCGGCCCGGTCAAGAAGCTGGCCGAGCGGCATCGGGTCACCGCCGAGCAGCGGCTGGTGCAGGAGGCCGGTGCCCGCGCTGGCCCGCTCCATGATCTGCCACAGGTGGTCCATAGCTCAGCTCCGCGCCTGCGACATGACCGCCGCGCCGGCGTCCGGCGCGGCGGTCAGCCGCGCTCGCAGCACCCGGCGGCGGACCTTGTAGGAACCGGTCAGCGGCATCGACTCCCATGGCATGACCCGCAGCGGCACTGCCCCTAGCCCGGCCCTGGCCATCGCTCCGGTGACCCGGCTGGTGTCGATTCCGCCATCACGCGGACAGGCCACCGCGAGCAAAGGATGGTCGCCTACCTCCTTCAGCAGCACGAACTCGACGAGCTCGGGTAGCTGGTCGAGTAATTCATCCTCAAGCTCAAGTACGCTGTCCGTGCCTTCGGCCTGGTCGATGAGCCGGTCGAGCAGCATAAGCGTGCCGCCGGCGGACAAGCGCCCGACGTCGCCCATCGGCCACCAGTCCCCGTTTGCCGGTGCCGGCGGCTGGCCGATATAGCCGCGGAACCTGCCCGGCGTCCAGCTCTCGATCATTCCTGGCTGGTCAGGCGGGACAGGCTGGCCCGACCCGTCGACGACGCGCACCCTGGCGCCTGGCACCGTGCCGCCCACGTCGCGCGGCCGGTAGCCGGCCACCTCGGCGCGGCCTACCTGCCGCATCGTGACCGCTCCCGTCTCGGTCTGCCCGTAGGCCTGGATGTAGTAGGCGTCTGGCTGGTCAGAGCCGTCCAGCAAGATGCGGACCGTGCGGGGATGGATGGCGTCGAATGTGCTGACGAACCGGCGGACCTGGCCGAACGGCCTGGACGGATCGGAGGCGACGGGCTCCCACTGGATGAAAATGTTCGGGTGCGTCTCGATCGAGTCGGCGCGGTGCTTGCGCAGCAGGTCGCGCACGGGCGCCGGGCGCGGGTCGGCGATGGCCAGGATCGGAGTCGCGACCTCGAGGAACGCCAGCACGATCGAGCAGGTCCTGGCGTGCACGAAGGACAAGTGCTTGGCGGACAGCGCCACGTCGCCGTACTGGCGCGACACCAGGGTCTGCGCCCGGATCTGGGTCGCCACCACGCCGTACAGGGACCTGGTGGAGTGGGCGGCGAGCTTGGGCACGTCCGTGGTACCCGAGGTGTGCGTGACCACGGCCCACTCGTCATCGTCGCGGGGGCGCGGCTGATGCGCCGAGCGCTCCGCGGTGGGCGCGGCCCACACGGGCTCCCCCGCAGCTTCCGGCCCGCCGGCTGGTGTCAGGTAGCACACTCGCCTAGCCAGGCCGGTGACCGCGTCGCGCTGGTCGCGCAAACGCCGGGCGCCCGCCTGATCGACCACGACGTAGGGATCGTCCAGCCTGGCCAGGCACTCGACCAGCTCGCCGGGCTCGATGCCGACCGAGAGCAGGACCGGCAGCGCGCCGATCCGGCTCAGCCCGCACGCCAGGGCCTGCACCTCGATGTGGTTGCGCTGCACGACCGCCACCGTGGCCCCGGCCCGGACGCCAGCCGCCCAGAACCGGTCGGCGTAGTCGCGGGTGGCGGCCGCGAAGCCAGCGATGTCGGTGACCGGCCGGCCATAGGCGGTCCATGGCAGGTCGCTCAGGAATGGGGTATTTCCGTGCCTGGCGGCGGCAAGGTCAGGTAGTTCTCCCAGCGGCGCCGTGACCGTGTCGCTCATCCTCGTTCATCTCCCGTTCATAGTGCGGACCGGATCTCCCACAGCACCGGGTAGAACCTCTTGGCGCCTGTGCGCTGCAGGTAGGCCACGCCCATCGACCCTCCGGTGCCCGGCTTGTAGCCGATCAGCCGCTCGGCCATCAGGGCGTGCTCCTGCCGCCAGCGCGCGAAGCCGTGGTCGTGGTCGAGCATCGCCTCGATCAGCGCCCGCAACTCCGGGTCGGCATCGGTGCCGACCACTTTCACTAAGTCCGGATCGCCCCGCCTGGCCAGCAGCGCCTCGAACGCGTCGAGCAACGAGGGCTCAGCTAACCGGGTTTCGAGCCGCTGCCGCTCGGCGGCGGTCAGCTGCTCGGTCGCGGTATAGCGCTCGTCCTTGAGCCCGGACAGGAACTCGATCTCGCGGAACTGCACGGACTCGAACGCGCTCGACGAGCCGAGCCTGGCCCGCACCTGGCAGAAGCCGGCCGGGGTGATCGTCTCGACCGCGCGCAGGTGCCAGAGCAGCACGTCCTCGCCGCGCGCGACCCGGTGCAGCCGGGAGCAGGCCCGCGCCAGGTGGTCGGCGTCGATGGCCGCGCGGGCGAGCTGCAGCTCGTGCAGGATGACCGTGAACCACAGCTCGGTGATCTGGTGCGCCGCGACGAAGAACAGGCCGTCGGCGGCTCCCGGGATGTCCTGCTGCATGACCCGGAGCTCATCGGTCCTGATCAGCTCGCTATAGGTCATCATCGCCGTATCGCGCACGTTGCGCAGTTCCACGCCAAGCTCCTCACCGATCACGCGGACCGATCGTGCGCCGGCGCCGCCGCGGCGGTCTGGCCTGCAACTACAAGCGTAAGAACGCCCGGCACACCGGGCTGATAGCCAGGCGGGGACTCGGCCAGCCACCTCGGACGGCTACGCCGAATGCCCGGCCGGCTGTTCATCGCTGAGCGGAGAAGCCCTGCTGAAGCACAAGCGCGACCGCGGCCGTGCGGTTGGGGCAATTGAGCTTCGCGAGCACGAAGGCGACGTGCCGCTTGGCGCCATGCTCGGAGACCCGCAGGTGCCTCGCGATCTCCTTGTTGCTGCGGCCGTCGACCATCAGCGAGAGCACCTGCCGTTCCCGCGCGGTGAGCAGGAACGGCCGGTCGGCCATCCTGGCCTCGGTGGCGGCCAGCCTGGTCACCAGCCCGCGGCCGAGCAGAGCCGGCATCGGTGCCTGGCCCTGGTCGAGCTGGCGCAGCGTCTGCTCAAGCGAGGCTTGCGTCAGCCCCGACTCCAGGATGTAGCCATCGGCTGGCAGCGCCACCGCCTGGGCGATCAGGTCACGATCGGGCATGCCATAGTCCCGCAGCAGCACCAGGACCCGGGCGCTGCCGCGGCCGGCGGCCTCGGAGATGGCGCCGTAGTCCTCGGCCGCCAATGGCGCGGAGACGAGCACGACCGAGATCATCCCGGAGGCGAGCAGCCGCAAGCTGGCGTCAGAGTCCATGCCTTCCTGCACGCTGGCAACCTCGGGCAGGCTAGCGAGCATCGCACGCAGACCCGACCGGACTACCTCGCTTGATCCGATGACCAGCACCCCGGGGGCCGGGCTGGCATCGGGTTCTAACACCGTTATGATCTGGGCACTGTACTGCGCAATCGACATATCTCGAAATCACCTTCCCGGTCAGCGTCCCGATTGGCGATGGAATCAAGACAACGTGAATACTCGAATCGATTGAGCGCTCTTCAGGTATGGCGTGCCCTCTGTATATCCGCTTCCCGGCCGGTCCCCGAGCATCCGCACGGCGAGGCGATAGTGAGTCCGGCGCCATTGCAGGAGAACGGATTCGAAGCTCAGCATCGCTGCTTTCAGGTCGGCGTACACGGCAGGGAGGAGCCAGCTGCACCGCGCGGCCAGGAGCAGATCCTGCAAGTTGAGCTGCCCGGAGATTAGTTCTTCCCTGATCTCAGGAACGGACTGGTAGGCCACTGAGTTCAGCCGTGAGCGTTCCGGTGGCGCGCATAACGACTCCACGATCTTGTAGTTCCGCGACTGGATGGCGCTGGCGCCCTCGGTGTACTCGCGGAATGTCAGGAAAGATGTCGCCTGCATGGTCGCCATCAGCGAGAAGGCCAACGCGGTCTCGCGAAGAGATTCCTCGGCTTCGCTAATCGCCGTCTGCGCCCGCTCAGGGGCGCGTTCGGCAAGAGCCGTGACCGCTGCCCGGAGTCGCGCGGCGAGCAGCGCAAATGTCGTCTCGAATGCCTGCAGCACCCGGATGAACAGGTACTCATCGTGCGCGGTCCAGACCGGCAGCATGGTCAGCCGTAACATCCTCCGGTCGTCCGCGCCCAGGTCAGCGTCGGCCGCCGCGACTAAGCCGGCCGCGATGGCGAGCATGTCCGAGTCAGTTCCTTCGCCAGGCTCGGATGGCGCGGCACCGCCAGGCCGAGCCGGCCCATGGGCGGCCGCACGATCCGTGCCGCCAGCCGGAGTCGCTTAACCGACGTCGGCGCGGCCGGCCTTAGCTTCGGCAGCTGCTGGCAGCGACCTTCAAGTACATCGAGCTCGAACCGGATCGTGTCGGCAATCAAATGCATGAAGAGCCGGTCATGCTTTAACTGGACTGAGGTACCGGCGGTGCCCGGCCCTTCCCGCGAGTCCGTGCCAGGCAGCGGCAGCAGGGACAGCGCTAAGTAGCTGACGTAGTTGTAGCGGTTCTCGCGCTTGTCAAGCGCCACATCAAGGAAGGCGGCTAACTGCGCTTTGACCTGGCCGGCTCCGCCGACGCCCGGCAGCCGCTGCCGGGCCTGCTGTAACAGGTCGAGCAGTTCCTCGGCGGCGAAGTGCTTGCCGACGCGGAGGAAATCTTCTATGACGCCGTCGTAGGGGAAGGTCTCCGCCGACGGCATCGACAACCAGCAGGACACCTCGCGTACAGATCGCAACTCCGGCATTGATCTCTCACATTCCCGTACCGGACAGCAGGTGGGCAGAACAGTATGATTCAGGACGTAAGTCAACGCCCCCGCTCAGCCGACGGCTAGCTCAGTCGGGCACCTCGTTCGGGCTGGTCATAATGCCCGGTCTAGGTCAATGCCGCTCAGGCTGCGCCTTGAAGCACCGCCCCGCCGCCCCGGCCGCCGGCGGTTCGCATGGATTGCGCGATGGATGTTGTGATTCAGGTATCGATTCGCGCACCCATGTTGTTCGGCTCCTGACCAGCCGGGCCTGATGGCCCTGGCAGCGGCAAGCCGGGCAATGCCGCCGGAGGCGGCGGCCGGAGGCGGCGGCCGGAGGCGCAACAGCAACGGGCCCTCCCTGATGTCATCACCAGAGCAACAGGGAGGGCCGCGTTGCTCATGAAGCTGCGGCCCGGGGGACCGGCCGCATCGCCCGCGGCCAGCCTCACGCAGCATGTGCCACATTGACCTCTTCCGGGACCGGCGGCAGCCACGAGCAACCGGGCGGCCATCCACCTGGTCTGCGCGATACGAAGCGCCATTCGCAAGTGGGAGAGGTTGACCGGCAGACGAGCGCCGTATCCAGTTGAGCCAGAAATCAAAGGGGTCAACTGCGATTATCCCCCGTCTTCAGCAAGTGGATGATGGGATTACCGAGAGGACTAGTGACGAGTCTTGACCTTTCCCAATAGCGCTTGGCATCGAGCTAGATGTACATCGGTCATTCGATCTCTTGTGTTAGCTCTTGGCCCGCAGTGTCCTTGCCGTTGGCTTCTTTTCGCTGGCTCGCCACTGCTTCTTCTCCTACTTCCTTGCGAGCAACCCGGATAAAGGTTTCGCCGGTCTCAATCACTCGTGTGCCTGCGTCGTTGAGGACTTGCTGATCCACGTCGCCGGAAGAGGTAGCGAGGTCAAGCAATTCGGCGCAAGCGTCAAGGAGTTGGGTCGCCTCATCGACGGCTTCCGGTGAACCGATCACCCGGATCTTCGACCAGGCATCGTTGATAGGCACGTAGTCCTTCTCTAGCCAGTCGTACACATCGAGCTGGCCAAAGGGCCGCCCGAGGCTAGCGCGGACAGCGTCATTTTCATTGAGAGCAGAATCGATGAGCTTACGCAGAGCTTCAGTTCGCCCACAGAAGGTCAACGATCGGGAGATGAGTTGTTGGTAGGCAAGCGTCTTCTCGCGCCTTTCGGCAGTTCGGTCACGGCGGCGTTCGACCCACCAGTTCGCTCCCCAGGTGAAGAGTCCGGTTAGCAGGGAGGCTCCGAGCGCGGCTACGACAGGTGCCCAGGTGTTCATGGATCGGGATACGGACAGGTGCTGACAATAGTCTCTCTGCACGATAGTTCCAGTCGGTAGGTATGAGCCTTTAACTAACCGATCGCTCATGTCCAGACGCGTACGGCCGCCGACTTTCCTCTTCCCACTTGGCCATCACGCCCTGGTAGTCGTCGAGGGTCTCGACCTCCGCAAAGCGGGAGATGTCACGTCCGACCTGCACATACCACTCGCCGGTGGCATACTCGCCACCTGACCAGCCTCAACGTTGAAGCTCAATGATCTGCCGAAGTCTCACGATAGCCCCACATGGTTCATCGGGCAGCAGGAGGAAGTCCCCAATCTCGTTTGCCATAACGCGCATGTAGTCATCAGCACTGGCGCCGTTTGGTTAAAAGTTCAAATCCCGCTCCGCCAGCCACGGAAGTAGGCTAAGAAAGAGATCGATGTCCTCCTGGCCGCCCTCGCACGCTGCGATACCTCTGAGGCTCAGTTGCAGCTCGTCACGCGCAATCGGACTCTGGCGGCCGGCTCGGAACGGCAAAGGAGGTCATTAGGAATGCTCTTAATGACCTCGTCGGGCTTCACGCCTCTTCTTCGTAGTGGTCGATCGACTTCGCCGACGGTCACCCATTTGCCATGTTCGCAAAACTTGTCATAGATCACCTGAAGTGCATGATGCTGTTCGCTGCTCAGCACAGGCCCTTGCTCTGTCATCCAAATTCCTGCCGATCACCCTCGACCTGACTGGACAGGAGCGTACCGGCAACGTCGGACACGTCGAGATGACGTGCGTGATGCCGACAGCGAAGGGAGTTCTGGTGCTCACCGCGCCTTGTTCGTCGCGGCGTCGCTGTCATCCTGGCCGCCCAGGTCAGCCAGGAACTGTCCGCCTGGCGGGCCCGCGAGGGGCCGGACCGATTAATCCGGCGCGGCCGGCCGGTCTGACCTGTCAGTGCCCGCGTCGTGATAGCGGCTGCCCGCGAGCCGGGCAGCCGCAGTGCAAAGGAGTGCGTTGTGCAGCTGGAAAACAAGAACGCCATCGTCTACGGGGCAGGCGGAGCCATCGGCGGAGCCGTGGCCCGCGCCTACGCCCGTGAGGGCGCCCGGGTCTTCCTGGCCGGCCGCACCCTGGCAGCGCTGGAACAGGCGGCAGCCGACATCCGCGCCCAGGGAGGCACGGCCGAGACGGCCCAGGTCGACGCCATGGACAAAGCCGCCGTTGACGCGCACGCCGCCCAGGTAGCCAACACAGCCGGCAGCATCGACATCTCATTCAACGCCGTGGCCGTGAACGTCGTGCAGAACATCCCGCTGACCGAGATCTCGCCGGATGACTTCCTGGCCCCGGTCACCGGGATCTGCCGCAGCAACTTCCTGACCGCGACCGCGGCCGCCCGCCACATGACGGCGCAAGGATCAGGCGTCATCGTGATCCTCACCGCGACGTCCGCCAAGGAAAGCCGCCACCAGATGGGCGGCTTCAGCCTGGCCAACGCCGCACTTGAGGCACTCGCCCGGAGCCTGGCCGGCGAGATCGGCAGGCACGGAGTCCGGGTTGCCGGAATGCGGTCCAACTTCACCCCGCAGACCTACCCCGGCGTCAGCGACGAGGACCTGCAGCCACTGCTCAAGGACACCCTGCTCGGCCGCCTGCCGACCCTCGCCCAGCTCGCCGGAACCGCCGTCTACCTCGCATCAGACGCCGCCGGCGCCGTCACCGGCGCAATGATCAACCTCAGCTGCGGAGCCATCATCGACTAACCCCGCCACCGCAGAACACAGCACCGACGCGCGGAACATACTCAGTCCGCAGTGAGTAGCGCTGCTCAGGCGCGGGTGCCGCGTGCGGTAGATGCTGGGAGCGTGAGCAAGCCGCCGGCTGGCGACGGCGCAGCGATTCGCGGGCTGAGGCCTGATCCGCGCGCAGGCCGGGCGCGAAGGGCGGCGCGGGCGGCCGGATGCCAGGTCCGGCGGTACGAGGGGAAGGATGATCGGATGGGCATGTTAGTGAAAAGCGCGGCCTTAGCCGTCACCGCGACAGCTGTTGTGCTGTCATCTGGTTCGGCGATGGCCGGTAAGGCCGCGACAGCGGCTGGCGCCGTGTCCGGGACGACGATCCGGGCCAGGCCGGCCGCGCCGGGGTCGGGGAACTGGCTGCTGGGCGTCTCATGCCCGACGCCGGCGAACTGCATGGCCGTGGGCAGCACCCCCTCCAACGAGCCTCCCGGGGTGCTGGCCGAACGATGGCGCGGGAAGTCCTGGAAGAAGATGGACCGGGTGCCGGCGCCCGGCCGGCACGGGCGGGCGAGGGCAACCTGGCGGGGGTATCGTGCCCGTCGATGACCGAGTGCGTCGCGGTCGGCAACTATCGCCAGGCTAACCTCGCGGACACCTGGAACGGCAGGGCCTGGACGCGCGCCAGGCCGCCGTCGCCCCGCGGAACCTCGCCGGCATTCGGCGCCAGCTTGTCCGCGGTATCGTGCGCGACTGCGAGAAACTGCGTCGCGGTGGGCAGCTACACGTTGCGCGATGACGACGACGCTCCGCTCGCCGAGCTACGGAGCGGCGGGCGGTGGAAGCTGGCCATGCCGCCTGCCGTCAAGGGCAGCCCGAGCAGCGGATTCACTGGCGTGTCGTGCGTCTCGGCGGCGTACTGCGTCGCGGTCGGCGAGTACCAGAACGCTGTCGGTACCTTCGTGCTCATCGATTCCTGGAACGGCTCGTCCTGGAGGAGAATGCCCGCGCCAGATCCGGCCAGGCGGCCAGTACTCGATCCTGGCCGGAGTCTCGTGCGCGTCCAGGACACGGTGCGTCGCGGTCGGCGGCACCGACGCCGTCAGCGGCCAGAACCTGACCGGGTTCAGCGAGCTGTGGAACGGCAGGGCCTGGACCCTCGCGCCGGTGACCTGGCCCAGGCGAACCGGCAATTCCTTCCTCCTCAGCGTGTCATGCGCGTCAGCGAGAACCTGCATGGCGGTCGGCGACACCGGATTCCCCCAGGACTTCTTTACCGGCGGCAAGGCGGCCGCTGTCCGGTGGGACGGCAAGACCTGGAAGGCGACCAAGATCCCGCCCGCCCGCAGGGGCACCTACCGCATACTCTGGAGCGTCAGCTGCCTGTCCGCGGCGGCCTGCGTCGCTGTCGGCCCGCAGGGTCCCAACGGGAACCCCCTGTCCGGTTTCTGGAACGGCACCCGCTGGAAACTCATCTCGGCCCAGTAACACCGGCCCGCGACCAGGTTGCAGTTGCTGCTATTCACTGAGCTTTTAATCGACAGGAGTGCTGCGGGATATCGATATTTGAGATAGGCAGCGGCGAGTTTGGCAGCCACGATTCGTGCCAGCGTGCGGCCGTGCAGGATCGCTTCCTGGCCGACCGTACCACCGCCCGTTCGGATTGATCGTTTCTCTCCGAACGGGCGGTGGTGCTTTCCCATGGCGGAACCGGCCGCCTGCTGGTGCGGCGGCGGACTGCCGTTAGGACAGCGCCGTTATGGCCGGGCTGGTGCCCGGCATCATGGTGAGGCCGGTGTCGGTCGGGCCGGCGCCGGTGGTCCACAGGTGGTTGTTGGCGCCTTGCCACAGGCCTTGCCAGCTGCCCCCGCCAGCAGGCGTGGGGACGATGGCCATGCTGGTGCCCGGTGCCAGGGAGACAGAGCTGCTCATCGGGCCGCCCCCGCTGCCGGGCGAGTAGTCCCACGGGTGACCATCGCTGCCCTGGAAGACGGCCACGATGCCGCCGTTGGGGTAGAACGTGTTGCCTTCCGGCGGCAGATCGGTGATGGCGGGGCTGGTGCCCGGTTTCATGGTGAGGCCGGTGTCGGTCGGGCCGGCGCCGGTGGTCCACAGGTGGTTGTTGGCGCCTTGCCACAGGCCTTGCCAGCTGCCCCCGCCAGCAGGCGTGGGGACGATGGCCATGCTGGTGCCCGGTGCCAGGGAGACAGAGCTGCTCATCGGGCCGCCCCCGCTGCCGGGCGAGTAGTCCCACGGGTGACCATCGCTGCCCTGGAAGACGGCCTCGATGCCGCCGTTGGGGTAGAACGTGTTGTCTTCCGGCGGCAGATCGGTGATGGCGGGGCTGGTGCCCGGTTTCATGGTGAGGCCGGTATCGCTAGTACCGGCAGATCCCTCAATCCACAGGTGCCCGGTGCTGGCCTGGAAGGCTACCTCGTAACCGCCACCGGGCAGCGCGGCGATGCTCGGGCTGGTCCCGGCGGCCATGCCCAGCCCAGTGTCGCTACTGCCGGCAGGTCCCGTGACCCACAGGTCCCCGGTGCTGGCCTGGAACGCGACCTCGTAACCGCCACCCGTCAGCCCGGCGATGCTCGGGCTGGTCCCGGCGGCCATGCCCAGCCCGGTATCGCCACTGCCGGCAGATCCCGTGACCCACAGGTGCCCGGTGCTGGCCTGGAACGCGACCTCGTCACCTGGGCCTCCTCCGGAGATGAAGGCGGCCGGGCCGTTCGGGGTGCCCAGGCCGGTTGGCCCGTCGTAGTGCAGGCCGGCGGTGCACAGGTATGCCGGGCTGCAGGATCCGTCCGCCCCCGATGTCACGTCGAACAGGGGACCTGAATGGGCGTAGGTGAAGGATGCCGGGTAACTGCCTGAAGCGGGGTAGCCGCCCAGGGCATAGGTTGAGGCGATGATCGGGGATGCGACGCTAGTGCCGCCGAGGACGACCCAGCCGCCCTGATCGTAGGTGTCGTACACCGCTACCCCGGTGTTTGGGTCAGCGACTGCGGACACGTCATTGTTGGTGCGGCGGGAGCAGCCGCTATCAGCCTGCCAGGACGGCTTCGGCTCATACGCCGAGCAGCCCGACCCGGTGCCACTCCACGCGGTCTCCGCCCAGCGCCTGCCGCCGGCCGTCAGCAGTCAGCGAGGTACCGCCGACTGCCACCACGTGCGGCGAGGCCGCGGGGAACTCCACGCCGTACCCGTCGTCTCCAGCCGCGGCGGTGATCGCCACTCCCGGGTGGTTGTAGTAAGACGAGTCATAGCCTGTCTCTGCGGGGGACTCCGACGCACCGTAGCTGTTCGAGATGAACTTGGCGCCGAGGCTGACCGCGCTGTTGACCGCGGTGCCCAGGTCCGATGTGGCCGGGGTATTGGCTTCGACCAGCAGGATGCGGCAGTTCGGGCAGATCGCCGACACCATGTCAATATCGAGCGACTCCTCGGTGGCCCACCCGGTGCTGCCGGACGCGACCGGCAGCGGGCTGGCCTGCCCGAGCTCGTTGACCTTGGTGAAGCAGCCGCTGGCCGCCGTGCAGGCCGGCAGGCCGTACTGAGACCGGTAGGCAGCCAGGTCCGATGCCGCGTTCGGGTCCTCGTAGGCGTCCACGATCGCGACGGTGCGGCCCCCGCCCGCCGTCGTGGACGGCAGATTGTAGGCCAACTGAAGGCTCGAGGGCCCGTATCCGGCCGGCACGAAAGCCGGGGTGGCCAGCGCGCTCGGCTGGACATTGGTCCGGATCAGGGACAGGCAACGCGCCCAGCCCGGCGTCGCCGGGGCCGCGCAGACTTGCCGCGTACCCGCCGGCGCCAGCGCGGCAGCGGAAGGCGCCGCTGTCCCCGCGCCAGTTCGCGGCGCGGCCGAGGCGGCCGGCGACGCGGCGGACCCCACCAGCACAACCGCGGCGATCGCCGGCCAGACGGCGGCCGCCCCCTTGCTTAAGCCTCTTCTGATCATGAATGAAGCACGCTACCTTTCACGTGAGTTGACCCGGCAAGCAAAATTGAGGCTAGGCCGGGCAGGTTAGGCCGGATCTTAATGGTTCTATTAATAATTTCATTCCACCTTGTTAAAGGCAAGACGGCGACTCGTCATCCGGGCCGAACGCGTGAGTCCTGCCACCGCCCCTCGGACGAGAAGACCTGCGGGTACCAATCATCCCAGCCCCAAGAAAATCCCCGCATGTGGCCGATTGCGAGTCTCTGCCAGCGTGCAGATAAATGTCCCCCATCCCCCGCGTGTTGCCCGGGTCTTCGGACCCTGGGCGGTGACAGCGGCGGCGCGATCCAGTTACCGCGCCGCTTGGGGCTCAAGTGAAATCTGCGAGGGAACGCACGACATCATTGCTGCCTGCCGGCAGGCAGGCACATACCGCAGCGCCGCCTGGGCGCGGCGGACTACGCATGCGACCGAGAAGCGCGTGATCGCCCGGCGCGAGGCCGGCGGCTCCGCCCGGGGGCTCCGCAAACCGGCCGAGCATGCTCTGGTTCCCCTGCTCGCGCTAGTACCGGAAGCCGCAAGGCGCGGATACCGAGGCGCTGAGCGTGCAACGGGGACACAGGAGCGAAGTCGGGCCGATCCGGAAGGTTCTCAGCTGGGCGCAGAAAGGCCGTGATGCCGAGGCGGACGGGTTGCCGGGGCCTGGGTCTTGAGGCAGGCCAGCCGGCCCGCCCGGACATTAGGCGGCGGGTGAGGCGCGCCGGGTGGTGATCGCCGCGACCAGGCCCAGCACCATCAGCGCGAGCGGGATCGGGCACCACCAGTGCTCCCAGAACGCAGCCAGACCGTGCGTACTCTCCCTGCCCGTCCAGAAGATGCCCAGGACCAGGAAAAGGCCGCCGCTGACCTGGCCGATGCGGCGCATTACCGGATGCATGCCATAAGACTACGGCCGCCGGCCCGGCGGCATGGACCCGGCAACCAGCGGCGGCCGACCTGTGCCCGGGCAAGCGCTCCCGTGTCTCAGCCTTCCCTCGCCACCAGCCGGGGCGATCCTCAAGAAGGACAGCGCGATCAGCGTGGCCTTTAAGCGCCCTACCCCCAAGAGGAACTAATCGGCCGCCCGCTCACGTCGTTGACTCGGCGAATCGCCGCTGTCCGGCAGTGTCCGGAACTGTCGGCGTCCGTAATCTGCGCTGACACCATCTGGTCAGGGCTATGACTTCAGCCGAGATATCGGTGACGGCCCGGCTGCCGGTAGTTACGCGATGCGCGGCCGCCGAGGAACAAGCCTCGCTTCGGGCTGACACAGCTAGACCAGGTTCACGCGTAGAGATCCTTGAGACCGATGAGCTGGACATCGCCGTCTGCGGCCGGGATGCGGAGTTGCGGGGAGGGCTCGGTGCTGCCGAACAGGAGCAGGCGGGCGGTTTCCGCGCCAGGCCGTCCGGCGCGGACCAGGAGGTCCCTGATGCGGCGCAAGCGGGCGAGATGCCCCATGCCGATCGTCTCGGCCCATTTGGCCTCGCCGATCGCGAGCAGGACACGCCGGCCGTGGGCGTCGTTGCCGAAGGCCGCGACGTCGATCTGGTGTGACTTCTTCTGTTCCGGGTCGTTGACCAAGCCGCTGCCGACCTGGGAGACGGGGATGCCGTTGATCTCGGGTGGTGCGTAGGCCTGCATCCAGTCGCGGCAGATCTGCTCGAATCGCGGACCGACGACACTGGCGGCGAACCAGTGGGCATTATCGTGCCAGACCTGGGCAGCCTGCCCTCGCCGTTCCAGACGGCTCCACTCGGGCCGCATGATCGCGTGGTAGAAGGCCATCAGCGGCTCGCTGATCCGGTAGACGCTCCGGCCGGGGCGGAAGACGTCGACGTCTCGGGCGAGCAGGCCGACGTTTTCGAGGACCGACAGGTGATGAGAGATGTCGGTGGCCTTGCGCTCCAGGTAGCCGGCGATGCCGCCGCGGGTGCCGTTGCCCTCGGCGACAGCGCTGAGGACGGAGTGGTAGACGGCGTTGTCCCTGATGTCGGGTTCCTCGGCAAGCAGGTAGCGGGCCTCGCGGAAGAGCGGGCTGAACCTGCTCAGGACGTTCTCCGCCACCCAGAGGTCCAGGTCCGCCACGGACCGTGGCCCGCAGCCGCCCGCGACCCCGTCCCGGTAGGCTGGCGTGCCGCCGACTATCGAGTACAGCAAGACCGCGAGACGCGGATCGTCGATCCTCCAGAACTGGGCGGCCAGGTGGTAGTCCAGGGTCGGCACGATCATCTCCAGCCCGGCCCGGCCGCGGAGCGGGGCCGCTCCGGACAGCAGGCGGCCCATGAACGACATCGCCGAGCCGCACAGCAGCAGCCGGGTCCGCGAATGCAGCCGCTCCTCCCTGCGCGGCCCGAACGCGGCCTGGATCACGGACGGCAGTTCCGGGTTCGCCCTCGCCAGGTACGGGAACTCGTCGATGACCACCGTGACAGGCCGCTCCTCGCCGAGCGCGAGAAGCGCGTCGAGGACCTCACGCCAGTCTGCCGGGCGCGGCGGCATCGGGGTCCTGGTGTAGTTGCCCCGCTGGGCTCCGCCGACCTATCCGAGGCCGCCGCCGGCCTTCATGCCACCGGCCCCGCCGCGAGCCGCCAGCACCTGGACATCCAGGCCACACTCCACCCCGCCCCCTGCTCGGCGAGCCGCACCTGATCGAGCGTCTGGCCGTCGACCTGGTCGACAAACGCCGTCCGCCACAACACCACCGGCGGCATAGTCCAGCTCAGCACCCGCCAGCACAACGGCCGCGCCATCATCACGTGACCAACACCGGCCCGGTCATCCCGCCCGGCGACCTCAACCGGATTTTCACTCCGTTCGAACGCCTGACCGGCACCCGCGCCGGCAACGGCAGCGACGAAGGGCACGGCCTAGGCATATCCATCGTCGCCGCCATCGCCCACGCCCACCACGCCACCATCACCACGCTCGTCCGCAGCGAAGGAGGCATGCAGCTCCAGTTCAGCTTCCCCGCCATACCACCCAATGCCCACCGGGCAGCAACGCCGGAGTCACCATCAACGCTAGAAGCTAAGCTTCGCCCGCCCTTAGATCCTGGGGCGGGACCGTTCCTTCACCTAAAGGAATGAATCCAGTGGCCGGGCAGGCTTGATCAGGGTCAGTGCGTGCTCAGCGCCGATGTTCGCCCTGACGTGGCGGCATACGCTCAGCCGACACTGTGCAGATCTCTGAAGCATGTCCATAAGCCTGATGACTTCGAGATGGCGGCCTGACCTCCATATGTCGTGCCAGGAGGAAACCAGGATGTTCCCGATACTGTACTGGCGGTCCCCGATTTCGGGATTGCCGAGATATACCTCCCCCTCCGCATCGACACATGCGAAATGCCCGTCCGTGGCATTGTAGCAGTGCCGCGTCGGCCGGATTGCGCTGTGGGTTCCGCTGAGTGCCCGCGCGAATAAAAGGAGCGCGGGATCTGCGTCCCTCTCTGATGCCTGACGGCGGACTTCGTGACGCTCATTCTCGCGGAGACCGATTTCGCGTTCCGCCCCGGCCTCACCATGATTAGCACCCTGGACTTCCCGAAGCGCGACAGAATCGGCCCCGAGTGCTCGGTAGAACCGGATGATCTCGGGAAGTCGGCCGTAGTTGATCCTGTCTACGAGGATTTTCGCCCCGATCGTAAGACTCCAGCCATGCTGGTCCCGCATGGCAACCACGTCTTGGATGTTGCGAGATATACGCTCGAATGAATCGACGCCGGCGATCTCCTTATGCTGCTCCCGGAGATCGGAATATACACTGACGCTCAGAACCGACAGGTTACCCAACGCGCGTGGCCCGGTAAGCAGCCTGTCCAGCATGATGCCGTTTGTCTGCAGCGATACGTCCGCAAATTCACTTGACGCGATAATCGCGTCGGTAAGGTGTGGCCACACGAGCGGTTCCCCGCCACCTGACCAGAAAATTCCCCGCGTGGTCCCGCAGCCACGGATCTCCTCAAGGAGATACTTGACCCGTTCCCACGCCAACCCACGGCTGCGCTGGATTACCGGGAGCGCGCGCTGCCGCTCGCGGAAATCCCTGATGAAATCCTCGTAGGAACAGAAATGGCACCGGGCGTTGCACAGCAAAGTAGGCTCGATTTCGAGCGTCCAGGGCGACGGGAGTGGGGTCATCTCCGGCAGGCGCAGCCCGGATTTGAGGCTGGTGACCGCTGCCGCGCGGGAGCCGAAGTCGTAGGAGTCCGTGCCGTCGCTACCGGCGGATACAGTCAGGCCGCCGTCCCATGTTTCGCTGTGTTCTGCCATGACAGGCTACTTTCCGTGTGGTAATTCCCTGAGCAGCCCTGCCCGTTCTGCGTACAGTAGGGCGAGCATGCTCGGCTGGGCGGAGATCAGGCCGCCGGACATCAAGCTGAACAGTTCACTGACCGGCACCCAGTACAGGGCCGTCGATTCGTGAGTGTCGGCAGGTTCGGGAACGCCGTTCCCCACCGCTGTCCCGAATACGAACCAGAACCGTTTGTCAGCCAACCCCGGCAGGACATCGGCTGAGCCCATCAGCCTGGCATCTCGGAGCTTGCATCCGGTCTCCTCGAAGACCTCGCGGGACCCCGCGTCCACAGGGTGCTCGCCAGGTTCGATACCGCCGGCGGGCAGCGCCAGGCCTGCGCGGGAGGTTATGAAGCGGTGCCGGTAGAGCATGAGCACACCGCGTCCTTGGTTGTGCACCACAGCAGCGACAGACTCAGACGCGAACCGGATCACCTGGTGCGAGAAGGGCTTCCCCGTACCAGTGCTCACCTGTACTTCCTCTACCGATATGCGCCGGTCCCGGTAGAGCTGCCTGGGCTCAGACGCGGACCATTTCCGTACAGGGGGCAGGGCGTCCCGCCCTGGCCAGTTGAGAATCGTCATGCGCTCATTCCTACCGCGCGCCGCCTCGCGCGGTACGGACATCAGTCCGGGCCGTGTGCCTGCTAGAGCACGATCACGCATTCGTGGCTCCGATTCTCCGCAGTTCAGCCACCTGCTCCGGAATATGCAGGGGCATATTCCGGAGTGTGCGCCCCCGTGCGCTGCCAGTCAATATGCGGGGGCATAATGTGGTTGAGGAGTGATAGCTGATGACAGCCAGGTACCGAGTGATCGCTGATGACCTACGGAAGCGGATCACATCCGGAGAGTTCCCGACGGGCAGGTCCCTGCCCCGGATGACTGATCTCGGCGCCGCCTACACCACGACGCGCGCCGTCATCGCGGAAGCTGTCCGCGTGCTCGAAGGCGAGGGTCTGGTCCGGCCCGTCCGCAAGCGCGGCACTGTCGTGCAGTGGCCGGTCACGCGCCGGCGTATCCGGCGTGGCACGAAAATCACCAGGAATGCCGCTTACACCGCACGAGGGACAGCCACGCAGGGCTCGACCGGGTACAACTTCCCTTCCGCGCAGGCCGAAAGCTGGCAGGTTCACGGTCTGCCGCGCGTCTCGGCTCAGCCGTGCCCCGCGCGGGTCGCTGAGCACTTGCAGGTTGCACCCGGCGAGAGGATCACCCGCCGTCGCCGCGTGACGAGCCCGGCGGGGGAGCCGCCCTACCAGCTCGTTGACTCCTGGATACACCCCGCAGCCGTAGCCAGCGCTCCCCGTGCCGCCCAGGCTGATACAGGGCCGGGCGGCTACCTGGACAGGATCGAAGAAGCTGGCCACGGCCCGATCGGATGGACGGAGTACATCCGGGCGCGCATGCCGGACCCCGGAGAAGCTGACCTCCTAGAGATCGCAGTCAGGGCCGTCGTGATGGAAATCATCCGGGTCGGCATCTCCGCCGCGACGCAGGCTCCGGTTGAAGTCACAGTCTGCCTCATTCCAGCCGACCGCGTGGAGTTCGTCACGCCGCTGGAGAGAGACGTATCTGCAACGTGGCCGTTTAGCTCTGCGCCAATTCCCCTGAATCGTCCGCAGGAAACCCCGTCCCCTGCGGTACCGCCGCAACGAAGCTTAGGCGTACGCGGCTTCTGCGCACGCGGCTTGCCTTTACCGCGGTCAGCAGAGGGCGTAAGGTCGGCGGTAGCTGGTCCGGTCCATTTTGCCTGCGGCATGACTGTGCGGGCTGAGGCGACATACCGGTGATGTCACGTTGGGTGCACCGGGAGATCCTCCCTGCGAGCATGGAATCGCTGAGCACTGTACCTCTCAATTGCAAACCAGGCATTGCCAGCAACGCGCAAGCCTCGCTCATAGGGTGCAGATGCGCGCGAGCCGTCCGCTCGCGCGCCGACGTTCACTTAGCGCGGGGCCGCTGATTGTCTCGCCTCGCGCGGGGCATGCAGTCGTCTGCGCGTGTTAGGCCACATCCGGCGTTGATACGAGACAATGAGACGGGCCGCCAGCCGGCGATGCGCAGGTGCGTCGCGGGTGCACTGTGTCGCAGGTGCGGGCTTTAAGCCTGGCCATTGTCACAATACAGACCTGGTACCAGTCGGTCGGCTTCGACCAGCGCCTTGAAGTCGCCTGGCACGCGCGATCATCGAGCACATCTACACCAGCCACCTGACAAACCCGCTGTCATCCGCCCCGACCGAACCCCGGCCGTCAGCGCATTCCTACCGCGACCTCATGCCGGGCATCCCCGGCCCTTGCCCGTTACAAAGCGAACCCACTGCATTACTCTCCATGTATGGCCGCTGACCAGCGGAGGCCGCAGCCGAAAGGAGCCGGGCCGTGCCCGACCCGTTACCACCACCCCCGCCGCCGGCGGCCCTCGATCACGCAGACTTACAGAGGAAGCTGACCGCCTGCGGGATCGCCGACTTATCGGCCGTTCCCGAGGTAGACGTGACCCGCAGCCCCTACAGGGAGCGGCTGCAACGGCACATGAGCGGCACCGGCGGGCCCGTGTTCGCCAAGATAGCCCGCCAGTGGTACACCTTCAGCGACATCCACCAGGTGAGCCCCAACGTCGTCTACAACCCCGGCCCGGGCGATGCCTTCTATGGGATGAGCTGGGAAGACCGCACCTCCATCACCCTCAGCCTCGAGCTCACCGCCACCGTCACCGCCGGCATCAAGGGCATCGTCTCGGCCTCCATGACCACGACCATGGGAACCTCCTGGACAAGCGAGCACGCCTCCGGCGAGAACGTCCAGGTACAGGTCCTGCCCGACTACTTCGCCTGGATCGACAGGGGAACCCTGATCAACAACGTCGAGGGTGAGTTCATCTGGCCCGGCGGCATCCTGGCCATCATCGGCTCCCCCGGCGGCATAGGGGGGAGCGTCTTCCTGCCATTCGACGGCGCGGACCGGCAGCAATTCCGCTGGAAAGGCAACCTGACGGGCCCCGGCAAGGTCGGCGCGATGACCGGCGTCCTGATCACCTCCCAGCAGAGGGCCAGCAGCACCGCCGTCAGCAGGCTCCAGGACCTCACCGGCACCGCCCGCGAGAGCGGCGATCCTGCCGGCTCCCCCGTGCTCTCCCACTACGCACTGCCCAACGGCGACACCAGCGTGACCCGCGACATCCTCACCTGAGCCCGCCCTGAGCATGCCCAGCGATGTCACAACTGGGGCTCTTTTGGGGTGAGCCAGTTGGGTGCTGCTGTGTCCGGGAGGGTTCTCGTCCTTGCCGTGGAGGGTTTCCGGGTTCCTGAAGGAGCGTTGTCGCATGAAGGAGGGTTGTCGTCGTATAGTCCGGTCAACTCTCCTAGACGCGGAAACCCTCCTGCACGAACCCGAGAACCCTCCTACGAGAGCAGCCTCACCCCGAAAGAGCCACACCCACCTCACAACTCGGGCCTCGCGAGGCCCGAGTTACCCCGCCGATCAGCTGGCCCGCGCCAGTCCGGCGAGAAGGTGATCTCCCAGATCCTCCCAGCACGGTTCAACGCCCCATCCGCACCAAAGTAGGGTGGACCAAGCACAAGGAGCCGCCGACTAGGCCAGACTGCCGGATTTCGATGGTGGGCGATACTGGGATCGAACCAGTGACTTCTGCCGTGTGAAGGCAGCGCTCTTCCGCTGAGCTAATCGCCCGCGCCGACAGGCTCTGAACGCTCTAGCCCGGGGCGATCACAGCGTAGCGCATCAAGGCCCCGGGCCGCACCGCAGCACAAGCTATGCCGAGACTTTGCGCCACGCCGAGTGAGACCAACATCACACCGTGTAACCGCAGGTCACAGGAACACTCCGCGACGAAATCCGCGTTCTGTCTGCTGAAGCGTTTGCCCAGGTCACAAGCGTTTTGATGACCAGTGACCGAGGTTACGAGCGGCGAGGATCGCGGAAGTACCCCCCAAGTCAAATAAATCCGCGAGACCACAGCTATCCGAATGCGACGGCATCCGGGTGGCACCCGCACCAATGACGCATGACGGAGTTTCGTCATGCACAAGGCAAAGGTCAGAACCCCATGATGAACAGCGTTACGGTCTCCGCTGAGCTGTGCCTCAGCTTGGTGGTTCCCGAGCACGGAGCCGTTCCCCTGGTGGCCAGTCTCGATTACTGCGCTGATGATCCTTATGCGATCAAGATGGCGTTTCACGTCGGTGCGGATGAACCGGTCGAGTGGATTTTCGGACGTGAACTGCTTGCGGCCGGCCTGCAAGCCCCGGCAGGCGAAGGCGATGTCCAGGTGTGGCCTGGCAACGCCGACGCCGACGATGCCGACCTCGTGAATCTCGCCCTCTCGTCCCCGTTCGGCGAGGCTCACTTCGAGGCACCGCACAGCGAAGTCGCCGCTTTCCTGCTAAGCACCTACGGGATTGTGCCCGCCGGTGCCGAAAGCGACTTCATCGACGTCGACGACGAGCTTGACGGCCTGCTCTGGCAGGCCTGAGGCAGGCGTCTCAACATGCGATAAAGCCCGGTCCGCGGCGAACGACAGGACAAAAGCCGTTCGCCGCGGGCCACTTCACGGATCGATAGTCTCGGCGGCGCGCTGGGCGAAGATTTCGGCGGCCTTCCTGGTCACCGGACCGGGTGCGGCAGCCAGCGCGACACCGTTCACGCGCTTAATCGGCTGCACGTCCCTGGTCGTCCCGGACAGGAACGCCTCGTCGGCCGACGCCAGCGCGTCCAGAGGCAACTCCTCTTCCACGGCCCCGGCCCACTCGATCACCAGCGCCCTGGTGACCCCGGCCAGGCAGCCCGAGGCTAGCGGCGGCGTCAGCAGCCGGCCGCCCGCGCACCACGAACACGTTCGTCCCGGTACCCTCGCACAGCTGGCCGACCGTGTTGGCGAAGATCGCCTCACCGCCGCCGCGCTCGGCCGCGTACGCCAGCCCGCGCACGTTTTCACCATAAGAAGTGGTCTTGAGCCCGGACAGCGCCCCGCGCTCGTTGCGCGGCCACGGCACCGTCACCACGTCCACGGTCGGAGCCGGGAACGGCTGCTCGGCCATCGCCACGATCGCGGTGCCCGCCGAGTTGCCGCGCTCTGAGCCGAGCGGCGCGTTGCCTGCGGTGAACGTGATCCGCATCCGCGCCAGCGGCGGCGGGCCCGAGGCGGCGACCACGGCCATCGCCCCTGCCCTGATCTGCTCGAGGTCAGGCTCAGGCAACCCGAGACCAGCAGCTGACCTGCGCAATCGTTGCAGATGGCGAGTCATCGCGAACGGGACGCCCGCGGCCACCTTCACTGTCTCGAAGACTCCGTCGCCCACCACAAGACCGTGGTCGAACACGGAGACTCGTGCATCGTCGTCGGGGACCAACTCCCCGTTTATCCATACCGTCACGAACCCCGACGCTAGCCGGTCAGGGCGCCCGGCGCGACTCCGACGCGGCTAGTCGGTCACATCGACCTACCGCAACCCGCCGCAGGCGGCACCGGCCGCCGCGCAGATATCGGGAATCAAGGTCTCGACCGCCATGATCTGGTCACTTACCTCCCGGTCGACCTCCATCGCGGGCACAACCGCCCGGACCACGTCATAGGCAGCCACCGCCGCGGCACTCGGCGGCGCTATGCCAGATCTCAGCCCGATGCCCTGCGTTGCACACAAAATCTCGACTGCCAGGCACGTGCGGACGTTCGTGACAACTTCGCGCAGCTTGCGCACGGCCGTCCACCCCATGGACACGTGATCTTCCTGCTTGCCCGACGTCGGGATGGTGTCCACGCTGGCCGGGTGGGCGAGCACCTTGTTCTCGCTGACCAGGGACGCGGCGGTGTACTGGGCCAGCATGAAGCCCGAGTTCGTGCCGGCCGCCGGCGCCAGGAACGGCGGCAGCCCGCGCGAGAACGCCGGGTCCAGCATCCGGTCGACCCGCCGCTCGCTGATGCTGGCGAGCTCGGAGATCGCCATCGCCAGCATGTCGGCGGCGAAGGCGAGTGGCTCGCCGTGGAAGTTCCCCGTGGTCATGACCTCGCCGTCGGGCACGATGACCGGGTTGTCGACGATCGCGCCGAGTTCGGTGTCGATGACCCGCCGCGCGAAGCCGAGCACGTCCCTGACCGCCCCGTGCACCTGCGGTGCGCAGCGCAGGCAGTACGCGTCCTGGACGGCATGGGTGCTGTCGCGGTGACTTGCCACCAATTCAGATCCGGAAAGCAGAGCCCTCAGGTTGGCCGCGCTGATGAGCTGACCCGGATGGGGCCTGATCACCTGGACCCGCTCGTCGTAGGGCCGCCCGGTAGCGAGCAGCGCCTCCACGGACAGCGCGCACGCCACGTCGGCCGCGGTGACCAGCAACTCGGCGTCGTGCACCGAGAACGCGAGCAATGCCTGCATCGGCTCGGTGCCGTTGACGAGCGAGAGCCCCTCCTTCGGGGCGAGCACCAGCGGCTCGATGCCGTGCTCGGCGAGGACTTCCGCCGCTGGCCGGCCGCGCTTGCCGTCGCCCTCGGTCCTGATCCGTCCCTCCCCGATCAGCGGCTGGGCCAGGTGAGCGAGCTGGGCCAGGTCCCCCGAGGCGCCAACCGATCCCTTGCCGGGCACGACTGGCAAGAGGCCCTTGTTCAGCAACTCGATGAGGCGCGCGGGCAGGTCGGCACGGACCCCCGAGTAGCCGGCGGCGAGCGTCCGGGCGCGAAGGAGCAGCAGTGCCCTGACCGTCTCGTCGCCCAGGGGCTCCCCCGTCGCGGCCGCGTGCGACATGACGATGGCCCGCTGCATGGTGGTCATTTCTTCCCCGCTGACCCTGGTGTCAGCAAGTGCGCCGAACCCGGTGTTGACGCCATAGACAGCCGCTTCACCGTGGCTAGCGTCCTTCACGACCTGGAGGCTGGCCTCCATCCGCGCGGTTACATCCGGGCCAAGCTCCGCCTTCGCCGCGCCTAGGGCGATATCGATCACGTCTTCCACCGAAAGCGGGTCGCCGCTGACTATCACAGTTCGCATCGCAGTTCGCATGGCAGACAGCCTCCCACGTGCCTGAACCTTCGGCCACGAGCCATCGGGGGTCGATCTGCGGTAAGCTAGCTCTTGCTGTTCGCCGGGGCGAATTGGCGGCCGGGCGCGGATAGGCTACAGTTCTGTTCGCGCGCTCGGCCGGTCTTCGACCGGGCAGCGGCAGCAATGCGGACGTGGCTCAGCTGGTAGAGCATCACCTTGCCAAGGTGAGGGTCGCGGGTTCGAATCCCGTCGTCCGCTCGGAGGTGCCGGAGCCGTCGCTCTGAAGACACCTTGGCCGGTCCGCTGACGCGGCGGCGGCTGGTGGCGGAATGGCCGAGTGGCTTAGGCAAGGGCCTGCAAAGCCCTGTACGCGGGTTCGATTCCCGCTTCCGCCTCAACTAGGCCAGTCTCGTGACAGCGCTTGGCGTCAGAGCACGGACAGCCCGCCAGGGCAGTTCGCCGTGAGGATCGGGGCGGGTCGCCTGACTCTTGGCACTCTGGTAGGCTCTCCACATTCCCGGGGCGGTTGGCGCAGCGGGAGCGCGTCTCCCTGACACGGAGAAGGTCAGAGGTTCAAATCCTCTACCGCCCACCCGGAGGTCTTCACGTTTCGGTGGTCTTCACGTTTCGGTGAGGGCCTTGTTCACGTTTAGGTCTTGGCCCAATGCCACTTAGCTTATTTTGATCATGCGCTGACCTGCATGTTCCGGCCCGGGCCGGGGCGCCCACGCAAACGCCCGCCCGGCTGGCTCAGGCCCCGTCTTGTGGCATAGGTGTGGCTTTTTCGGGGTGAGGCTGCTCTAGCAGGAGGGTTCTCGGGTTCCTGCAGGAGGGTTTCCGCATCTAGGAGAGTTGACCGGACTATACGACGACAACCCTCCTTCATGCGACAACGCTCCCGCAGGAACCCGGAAACCCTCCCCGGTAAGGACGAGAACCCTCCCGCGGCTCCGGCCGGGCGGCGCCCCGGGCACCGGCGCACCACCCGGCTAGGTCCGCGCCATTGACCCGGGCCTCAACGCGCCCGAACCTGTAGCAACTCCCAAAACGTCACCGGCCGGCTGTCCGCCACCACCGGCTGATCCGCGCGTGCGGGGAAGACGGGCAGGGGCTAGGACTCCGGATCAGCCGTTGCTGTCAGGAGTAGCGCTCGGCGAGGGTCGGCTCGGCCCCGGACCTCTTGATGTAGGGCCCGACTGCGGTGCAGGCCGTGGCTGACGAACAGGACACCCCCTTCAGGTGGCTGGCCCCGGCATCGGAAGGGTTCGGGGTGGACTGGAGCGCCCATTTCGTGCCGTTCCAGCGCTCGGCGAGGGTCACGTCGGTCCCGGCCCTGTTGTCGTAATTCCCGGTCGCGGTGCAGGCCCTGGCGGACGGACAGGACACCCCAGCTAGCTCACTGCCCTGGCTGCCGGCCGGATTCGGGGTGGGCTGGACCACCCACTTCACGCCGTTCCAGTGCTCGGCGAGAGTCACCGTGCGCGAGACGTTGCCGGAGTTCCCGACCGCGGTGCAGGCCCTGGCGGACGGACAGGACACCCCAGTCAGCTCAGACTCGTTTCCGTCCGGATGTTTCGGGGTGGCCTGGAGCGCCCACTTCGAGCCGTTCCAGTGCTCGACGAGGGTGTCGGACTTGGAGCCGGAAATGGCGCTATCTCCGACAGCGGTGCAGGAGGTGGCCGATGAACAGGACACCCCAAGCAGTTCGCTGCCATCGGTGCCGGTGACGGGGTTCGGGGTGGACTGGAGCGCCCACTTCTTGCCATTCCAGCGCTCGGCGAGGGTGGATCCCCCAGCCCTCTCGCCATAGCTCCCGACTGCGGTGCAAGCCTTCGCCGACGAACAGGACACCGCCATCAGGATGATGTCCTTGGTGCCGGACGGGTTCGGGGTGGGCTGGACCATCCACTTCACGCCGTTCCAGCGCTCAGCGAGCGTCCCCTTGAGGTCTTGCCCGACTGCGGTGCAGGCTTTGGCCGACGAACAGGACACCCCGTACAGGGCGCTGTCCTTAGAGCCGGGCGGATTCGGGGTGGACTGGACCTTCCACTTCACGCCATTCCAGCGCTCGGCGAGCATCACAAGGGCATCGGGCCGGGGAGCATAGCCCCCGACTGCGGTGCAGGCCGTGGCGGACGGACAGGACACCCCCAGCAGGACGCTGCCCTGACGGCTGTTGGGACTCGGGGTGGACTGGATCACCCAGGACGCCTTAGTCCCGGCCGCCGCGATACCCGGGGCAGTTATCCCGCCGACGAGCCCAACCACGGCAACAGCGGACAGGTGCTTGCTGTACCCCACTAACGAACCCACCTCTCACGTGGCCGCGTGGCCAGCCAGGATCTCCCAGCGTAGAGCCGGCGGCACCAGGACGCACCTAGTGTCACCTCTTGCCTCACTATCACGCACAACGCCACGGCCGCCGGTCGCCTTCGCGGGGTACCGAGAGGCATTCTTCGCCGACACCCCAGCTCACCCGGTGAAGGCTGGCCCGCGCGCGTCAGGCATGGCCTGCATCTGCAGGACGGGCACCCAGAGGCATCGAGCGGCGGCGCTGGATTAGTTCACAATCGGGTTGCTGGGCTTCCGGCGATTACATGCCAGCGGTCATCTTCAGGACGGGTCGACTCATCGCCCACGCTGTCGCCTGTCTCGCGGCAGACGGCAAGGGATTGCCGGAGGCCTGCTCGGCGTGCGCTACGTGCGGGCCGAGGAATGCTAGCCGCAGCCCGGCGGATGAACCGTGTGCGGGCTATAAGTTGAGCTATGCAGACCTGGGACGCCATAACCTCGCGGCGCAACGTGCGAACATTCACCGGCCGTTCGATCGCTGACTCCGACCTGGACCAGATACTCGAAGCGGGCCGCCGGTCTCCGTCTTCACAGAACTGGCAGCCCTGGGACTTCATCGTCGTCACCGACCGCGCGCGACTCGCGGAACTGGCGAAGGTGTGGCGCGGTGCCGGTCATGTGGAAGGATCGGCGGCGACCATAGTGGTGATCGGCCCGGCGGCCGACAACGAGTTCGGGCGGGCCCAGCTCGATCTGGGCCAGGCGATCATGGCCATGACGCTGGCAGCAACCGACCTGGGCATCGGCAGCTGCCACGCCGGGGTCGCCGACCTCGGCCTCGCCCGTGAGCTTCTCGGATTCCCGGCAGACCGCGACTGGGCGTTCCTGATCTCGCTCGGCTATCCCGCCGACCGGCCGCTTGTCCCGATCAGGCGTCCCGATCGGCGGCCGTTCAGCGAGGTCGTGCACCGCGGCCGGTGGTAGGTCGATAGCGCTGAGCCAGGTGACGACCTGGGCTGGCACCAGCCCGATGAGCTCGTCAAGATCAGCGAAACTGCGCAAGGAACCTCCCAATCAACCTGCTAAACAACCTAATCCTAGTCCTGATTAGCGTGTTTAGCAGGTTTGTTAGCAGGTTCCCGGCTGTCGCTGTCTACGCTGGACGGTCTTCCCCGTGATCTTGGGCCACGGCAAGCGCCTGTTCTGTCTACGAGCCTGCTGGCCTGGGCGCCGCGGCAACGGCTGTCACGGAGCGTGCTAACCGGCTGTCTCCGCTGGGAGCCGAACCGCGCCGAATGCCGACACGGTACCTCCTTCTCCATCCCGCATCATCAGGCAGACGGCCGCCCGGATCTGCCAGTTCTGAATGCTGAGCCGGCTCCAGGCCACAGGTGGCAGCCGGGACGACGGCAGGCCAGCATGGGGGGGCATGGGTCATCGGGTCTCGAGAGCCAGGCGCGGGAATTCCTGGCGGGCAAGTACGGCGCGGTCGACGAACTGCAGCCGCTCAGCGGCGGAGCCTGGTCCTCCGCCTACTCCTTCTCCCGCGCTGGCCATGCGCTGGTCCTCCGCTTCGGGGCCCAGCAAGGACTGGTTCGAGGCCGACAGGGCAGCCATGTCCTTCTCCTCGCCGGAGCTGCCCGTGCCCAGAGGTCGTCGAAATCGGCGACGCCTTCGACGGCGCCTACGCCATCTCAGTCCGCCATTGCGGCATCAACCTCGAAGATGTCCGGCCTGACCAGTCCGACGCCACAGGCCCGATGCTGGCGTCCCTGCTCGGCGCCCTGTTCAAGGTGCCGAAGAGCCCGGACCTGCCGGTTGGCTGGCACTGGCAGCCCCGCCGCAGCGACCTCACCTGGCGCGGCTGGCTTCGGACCGGCTAGTCTGACGACCCGGCGCCAGGGAGTCCACGGCTGGCGGGCAGCCCTCGCCGCGCACAGCGAGCTCGACCCCCTCTACCGGGCCAGCGAAGCACGCTTCCGCGACCTGATCGAAGCCTGCCCCGAGCGCCGCGACCTGGTCCACGGGGACCTCCTCCACGCCAACGTGCTGGTGGCCGAGGACGCCAGCCGTCCGAACGCCGTCTTCTCCTGGAAGTGCTCGCTGCGCGGTGACTTCCTGTTCGACACGGCATGGTGCACCTTCTGCTCAGCCATCTGGTACCCGGGGATCGCAGCCGCCGACCCATGGCGACCTGTCCACCGGGAACCCTCGATCCGAGATGACGCCGACGCCTGGCTCGACGCTTCTGAGCGGCACCACTGCTACGAGCTGCACATCGGGCTCGGCCCTCGCCTGGAACGCCTGGGCAGGCGACGCGCAGTGCTCCAGCAGGCCGCCGCCCGCCTGGCCGAAATCCTCGACCGAGGACCACTCCCGCCGAGCACATAGCGTCCCGGTCCGCGCTCACGGTCCCGTCGGCTGCCGCCATGAACTGGACGTCCGAACGGCTACGCCGAGTTGACCGACAAGGATCTAACCGCCGCACCCATCCCCCCGCCCAGCGGCTACGCCCGCGATGTCATCGCCAGCCGCACCGGCCGCACGCCGCCGGCGCAGCCACCATCATCGGCGGTCTCGCCGCTCACGCGATGACCAATTTCATCATGCACTTCCCTTCCCTCACCGGTCTCATCGGATCAGCGGATACAGGGTCAGTTCCTGGGCATTCTCGATCAGTTCGGTCTAATGGCCAGCGGCACAGGTTCCACCAGCGCAAGCAACGATGACCCTAGACATTCCGGGCTTCCTGCATGTGCGGTAGGTCGGGGGGCAAGAGCACCGCCTAACCCGCAGCAGCCTTGCCGCAGCTGGCACGATCAGCCCGATCCAACGCATAAGGTCCATGACCGCTTGCGCGTGCTTCGCCAGGGCATCGCGAGCAAACCTGCCTGCTCCGGCCGCGTAACCGTCCAACATCGGACGAGATGCGGGCGCCAGATCTAGCGACACGATCAGCCGCACCGACGACGTATACAAAACTGTTCCGATTACGGCACAATTACTGGAATCAACCTTTTGACGGTACAGTTACGGTAATCGATCCTGTCACGGTACAGTTCAGCTAGCCAGGGAGGTGAACTGGGTGGACTACGTATCTGTCGCGGAGGCTGCCGAGGCGCTAGGTGTTTCGCCGCGCCGAGTCCGGTCGATGGCGGGGAGCGCTCAACTCGCCGGTCGTCAAGTTGGTGGTCGCTGGCTAATCGAACGCGCAGCCGTGGAGAGCCGGAAGCGCCAGCGGCACCCGAGCGGTCGCCCGCTGTCCCGGTCGTCTGCCTGGCACATCCTGGCCGCGCTTTCTGGCGAGGAGGCCGCTCTCAGATCTCTGACCGCTCCCATGAGGTGCCGTGCCAGGCAGCGCGCGAGGGAGTTGGCAGAAGCCGTAAAATCCGATCCAGCGTGGTTCGACCAGCTGGCCGCGAGGGCCGATGTGCAGGTCTTCTACGGTCACCCCGACGTCCTTCGACGAATTCTGGATGAGCCTGGGGTAGTACGCAGCGGCGTCAGCGCGCTCAACGCGCACAATGTCGGGCTGGCCGAGGGTGGCGAAGCTGAGTGTTACGTACGAGCGCAAGACATCCGTGAGTTGTGTGCTAAGTACGCGCTGGAGTCCGATGTTGACCGTCACCGGGCCAATGTGATCATGCATGTTTTTGATGAGGTTCCGCAGGCGGCCGAGTGGCTCTTTGACCGGCCTGTGGCACCCGCCCCGGTGGTCGCAGCGGACTTGGCAGACCGGCCGCAGGCCCGGGAACGCGATGCGGCTCGCAGGTTGATGAGCTCGTGCCCGTGACTGTCGAGATTCCCGATCCTGACGAACGGACACAGGAGCTATTCCAGCTCCTGTTCTCCCTACATGACGAGTTTCCCGGTCAGTGGTGCCTGATCGGCGGGTACATGGTCTACCTGCTCGCTCTGGAGGCTGAGCTTCCCGTTCGACAAACGACTGATGCCGACGTGCTCGCGAACCCGGCGCACGGATTGCTGAGGAAAATGGACGACCCTGTTGAGTTCCCCAGCCAACTCAAGCCCAGTTATCGCCGCAGGCTAGCCGCGCCGGCGCTCGCCGACCGGTCCTGCGATGCATGGTCTTATATGGTCGCCGACCTAGCCGATCAGGGTCACACAGCACTGATGCTGATCGGTCAGTAGCCAGTGCGATCTGGACGTCAACAGGATGTGGATGCTTACTCGAGTCGCCGGACGCGTTGCAGAGTTGTTCCACGCTGTCACCAGCTGGGCATAAGTTTTACCGTCGCCGCCCCCCACCAGGTCGTCAGCACGGCCCGGCACAGATTCGGCGGGCTCGCCGACCGGACCATCCGGTCGGCCGCAACCGCCCGCCGCGACGCCCAGCTATCACCATTCCGGTTGTCGGCTACTGCACCGTGAGGTTAGGGATGAGACACGCGACGCTGGGCGCGTTCAGGCATCGCGTGGTGCAAGGACAGGTAGCCCGGCGTCAACGGCGGCTTTGGCGAGCCGTTCGTCATATGTGAGCAGGGCGGTAAGTTCCGGGCCGAGCAGCCGCGCTGTTGCCAGGTGGATCGCTCCAGGGAGCGCAGCAGCCGGTCAGGCTCGACGATGGCGGAGCGGACGACGTCCTCGTCGACCTGGACATGCTCGAAAGCGTCAACCAGCCGCTGGGCGTCTGGGATCAGCGCGGGCCAGTTTCGTGCCACGGCACGACTGACCTCGATCCGCAGCCTGATCCAGTTGTCGCCGCGATGCTCGCGGTGGAAGGCGAGGAACGCGTCAGCGTGCTCCTCGGCGGCCAGGAGCTTGAACGCGGCGCTGGTGTCCAGGTAGTAGAGAGCCACGGGTCGTCAGCGCTCGCTCTCGCGCTCCTCCAGCAGCGCCCGCGTGAGCGGGTTCGGGTCGGCGCCGGTAACCGGATGCAGCCGCTGAGGCATGTAGCCGGGGTTCTTGGCGGGACGCAGGCGCCCTTCAGCCTCCAGCCGGGCAAGGATCGCGGGACGTTCAGGCCGCAAGAACGGGACCAGCCGGGCGACAGGCGTTCCGTGCTCGGTGACTTCGATCGTCTCGCCGGCGCACGCGAGCGATCACCTCACTGGTGTGGTGGCGCAGCTCCCGCAGCCCCGCTGATGGCTCCAAGGGACGTCATACCGCAAAATGTTTCACAGCAATGTGTAACAGCCGACCGGCTTTCGCGGTCTTCGCGATCGTCGACTGCGGGCGCGGGCCAGGCCCCTCATTCCATGAAAGGGGCCTGGCCCGCGCCGGGTTGCCGACTACCGCACCGTGAGCCTAGGGATCACGAGCAAGAACGAGATCCTGCCGCCGTGCTTGAACGGCTTGGCGTGGAAGTTGCACTTGCCGTTGGGCTTCTTCGGGAAGAAGAACCTGAACTTGACGACCACTCGGCCGCGCCCGCTGGCATCCGCGAACCTCCCGGTGCTCCTCTTGCCGAGCACCACGAGCCTGTCGCGCACGGTCTCCTGCAGGTGGCAGAACCTGAAGCTCAGGACCTTGGCGTGGATGTGCTCGCTGGTGGCGTCCAGCGTGAACCTGCCTACCCGGGTGAAGATCGGGCGTACCCGAGCGTGACCGCCCAGGTCGATGAACCCGTGGGTGTTGACCACTCCCCTGAGCCGCAGTTTGAGCCTTTCTTCTCTCTTTGTCGCCTGAGCATAGGACTCCTTGCTGGCGTGCCTTACGACTTCCCGGCCAGTGGTCCACGCCGGGTGAACCGTGCGCGTGCTGGCCACGGCGGATCCCCCCGCGAAGAAAAGCGACCCTCCCAATAGCAGCGCGGTAACGCTTCCCATCGCGGCTATCGTCGTGAGCCTCAGCCTGACTTGCATGTTTTAACCCCCAATAAGTTGGCTGTTCCTCCCCTCATACTTACGCTACACCGCCCGACTACCCTCCGTCATGTATCGATTACAAGAAAGCTCGGGTCGCCTTGATGGCAAGTGCGCCAGCGCAACCGAGACAATGGATCACGCGTAAAATTCGGGCCGGAATGGCGCGGCCCGGGGCAAGAGGGCAATATACGAGAAGCCTGATCACGCCCCCGTTTTGTAGCGTCTGGCATGCAAGGATCTGTCCCCGCCGGTATCGGCAGGCCGGGGATACGGTCGCCGATGCTCTCGGGCGGAGTACACAATGGCTCTCATGCGAGGCCTGCGCAAATTTGCGGCGGGCATCGTATCGCTCATAGCGATCGCCGCGATATTCGTGATGTCGCGAGATTCGATAGCTTCTCCCTCTACCAGCCTGCTGGCACAGGTGGCATCGCCTTATAAATTCCGGCAAATGCCGATTGCCATGCCGCCCGGCTACCGGCCCCTGGCCACGATCCGGCCGGTGAATCCGGCCTACTATCACCTGCGATCGTGGATCTCGTCGGTCGGGGCATCCGTCGCGCTGACTGACGTGACCGGTCACGGCAGGGACGATGGCATGTGCATCGTGGACACCCGGACCAATGACGTCATCGTGACCTACGCGCCGACGGCGCCTGAGGCCGACCGGTTCGTGCCATTCGTTCTTAACCCGGCGCCGCTGCCGATGAACGCGGCCATGGCGCCGATGGGCTGCGCGCCCGGTGATTTCACCGGGGACGGCAAGACCGGCTTCCTGGTCTACTACTGGGGCCGGACGCCGATCTTTTTCCTGCCCAGGTCAGGAGCCGCCGAGCCGTCGGCCCGCGCCTACCGGCCGGTTGAACTGGTCCCCGAGGTCTCGGACAACGGCGAGTACGACGGGCCGTACTGGAACACCAACGCCGTGGACATCGCCGATTTCGCCGGCACCGGCCATCCGGATATTTTCATCGGTAATTATTTTCCTGATTCCCAGGTACTCAACCCGCACGGCCTGGACAACGTCCAGATGACGTCCTCGCTGTCTGACGGGACCAACGGCGGCGGCGACTACGTCTACCGCTGGGCCGACGCGACGTCAGGCCGGGAGCCGTCCGTCAGGTACGTCCCGCAGCCGGACGCCATCCCCTACCGCGACACCACCGGCTGGACGCTGGCGGCGGCCAGCGCGGACCTGACCGGCGACGGCCTGCCCGACCTGTATATCGCCAACGACTTCGGGCCCGATCACCTGCTCTACAACACCTCGGCTCGGGGCGGCATCAAGTTCACCGCGGCGATCGGGCGGCGCACGCCGACCACGCCCAAGTCGTTCGTGCTCGGCAAGGACTCGTTCAAGGGCATGGGCGTGGACTTCGCCGACCTGGCCGACAACGGCCGGTTCGACATAGCCGTCAGCAACATCACCACGGCGTACGGGCTCGAGGAGAGCAACTTCGTCTGGATGAACAACGCTCGCGATCACGCTGAGCTGACCTCGGACCTGAGCGCGGGCGTGGCGCCTTTCAGCCAGGACGCCGCTCAGCTCGGGATGGCGTGGACCGGCTGGGGCTGGGACCTCAAGGCAGGCGATTTCCTCAACAGCGGAAACCTCGACGTGGTGCAGACCGACGGCTTCATCAAGGGAAAGACCGACCGCTGGCCGTGGCTTCAGGAAATGGCCATGAGCAATGACGACCTGCTGACCAACCCGGCGGACTGGCCGGTAGTCAAGCCCGGCGATGACGTCGCCGGGCACCAGTGCCTGGCCTTCTACGCCAAGGCGCCGACCGGCCGGTACGCGAACATCAGCAAGAACCTCGGATTGTGCGTCAGGACCCCGACCCGCGGCGTCGCCATCGCCGACACCAGGGCCGACGGCGCGCTTGACTTCGCCGTCTCCCGGCAGTGGGCCGCCGGCCTTCTACGCGAACGAGTCTCCCCGCCGTGGCCACTACCTGGGGCTCGAGGTCTACCGGCCGGCGGCCGGCGGCGGCGTCCCCGGCCGTGACCTGGAGAACGCGGGCACCCCTGCCTACGGCACGACGGCGCAGATCTCCTTCGGCGGCCACACCCAGCTCGCTCAGCTTGACGGCGGCGGCGGGGGCGACGGCAAGCGCAGCTTCGAGATCAGCTTCGGCCTCGGCCGCTACGACGGCCCGGTCCGGGTCCACCTGACCTGGCGGGACAGCGGCGGCGTCCTGCGCGGCGGCAACCTGCGGCTGCTCCCCGGCACCCATGACCTGATGCTCACCAGCACGGCTCGGGAGATCTGACTTTCGATGACAGACACGATCCAGCAGCAATCAGTCACCCAGCCGGGCTCGCCGGCCACGAGCAGCGCCACGGGCACGCGCCCGCGCGACCCGCGTTACCTGGCGCTGCGCAACTTCGCCCTCTCGATCACCGTGTTCAACATCTTCGGCTACACGCTGCTCGGCTTCGAGCAGCCGTGGCTGTGGTCGATCCTGGCCGTGCTCACCGCCTACGTGACCGACATCGGCCTGGAGCTCATCAGCGCCTGGGCGCAGAAGCGGCCGGCCAAGTTCGGCGGCAGCGGGCCCAGGGGCATGTACGAGTTCCTGCTGCCCGCCCACATCACCGGCCTGGCCTGCAACATGCTGATGTACGCCAACAGCGAGCTCTGGCCGATCATCTTGACGGTGGTCATCGCGATCAGCCAGAAGCACTTCCTGCAGGCGCCGGTCAAGGGCCGCATGCGGCACTTCATGAACCCGTCCAACCTCGGCATCTCGGCCACCCTGCTGCTGCTCGGCTCGTGGGTGAGCATCGCGCCGCCCTACCAGTTCACCGAGTGGGCCAATACCTACGTCAAGATCATGATCCCGCTGATCATCATCACCGCGGGCACGGTGATCAACGCCCTGCTCACCAAGAAGATCCCGCTGATCGTCGGCTGGGCCGGCGGATTCGCCATCCAGGCGTTCCTGCGGCACTGGATCTGGCACGTCCAGCTCAACACCGCGCTCGGCGTGATGACCGGCGTGGCGTTCGTGCTCTTCACGAACTACATGATCACTGACCCGGGCACCTCGCCATCCTCGGGCCGGTCCCAGTTCATGTTCGGCAGCTCGATCGCCTTCGTCTACGCCGTGCTCATGCTGTTCAACGTCGTGTACACGCTGTTTTTCGCGGTGTCGATCGTCTGCGCGCTCCGCGGGATCGGCTGGTGGGCCGTCCACGTGAGCACGCGCGGCCGCGCCAGGACGGCGCCCGCGCTCAGCCAGCAGGCCTGACCTGACAGGAGGACAAGTGCCGCCGGACACCACCGACGACGAGTCAGTCACCATGACGCTCGAAGCCTTCGCCGACACGATCCTGCCCGGCGAGAAGCGCTCGCCCGGCGACGTCGCGATAGCCGGAGCGGCGGCCGGCCCCGGAGCGGTCGCCGCCGGCGCACTGGAACTGCTCACCTGGCCGGCTACCGGGATCTCCAGCGGTCTCGGTGACCTGGCCAGGTCGCTGAACCAGCACGCGGCGGCCTATGCCGCCGGGCACGGGCTCGCGATCGACGAGCGCCTGCCGGCGTTCGTCGCGCTGCCGTTCGAGCACCGCACCGCCCTGGCCAGGACCCTGACCGCGCCAGGACATCCGGAAAAGGCCATGTGGGTGCTGCTCGCCCTGTTCAGCTACATGGCCTTCGACTCGGCCGCGCACCTGCACACGGCGGACGCGATCGCCGGCGGTCACCCCGGGCTCGCGGCGCTCGGCCTGACCGCGCCCGGCCCGGACGGCCTGTGGCGGTACCCGGGCAACTCCTACGGCCGCCCGCTCGCCAGGCTGCACCCGGAGACGACGCCCTCGGGGAGCCTGCCGTGAGCGGCCGCCGGGAACCTGACGGGCGAGCGACCCGATACCGCCGACCAGGAGGGTGACATGCCGACCGCCTTAGGATCGTTGCGCAGGCTGGTCCTGGCGCCGTCGCTGCGCGAGGTGACCTTCCAGGCCAGGGGCTTCCCGGTGGCCGCTTCCCCGGTGACCGCACGGCTCGAGGCCATTCCGCAGGCGGTGATCTGCGGATTTGAATGGGGCATTGACGCGCGCTCGCAATGGGAGGTCGAGCGCCGCCTCGACCTCGTCGATGCTGACCTGCGCGGGTTCGCCTATGAAGGGGCCGCGATGGCGTTCACCGTGCTCGACGCCATGCGGCCAGGCCGCGACTCCCGCACCCGCGAGTTGCTGACCGGGCCAGGCCAGCCCCACATCTTCCTCGCCTACATCGGGATCGGCTTCGCCATGGCCCGGCTGCCGAGGCCGCTGTGGAAGAAAGTGCTGCCAGATCTGTCTGGCTCGTCGTTCTACCCGACTATGAGCTGGCTCGCGGTCGACGGCTACGGCTTCGACCGGGCTTACTTCGACACCAAGAACGTGGTCGAACGGCAGCGGGTCCCCGCGCCCTACCCATGGCTAGGCTCGCCCGGGTACTTCCCGCGCGCCGTGGACCAGGGAATCGGCCGCGCCCTCTGGTTCATCCACGGCGCCCAGGTCAAGGACATCGCGACGGCGATCGGGCGGTTCGCCCCTTCCCGGCAACCCGACCTGTGGAGCGGCATCGGGCTGGCGTCGGCCTTCGCGGGCGGTGCCACGACCGAGGAACTCGCCTGGCTCTGCCAGGCTTCGGGGCACGCCGACCAGCTTTTCGCCGGAGCGGTGTTCGCGGCGACGGCACGGGCGTACTCGGAGGCAGTGCCCGGGTACACGGCCGACGCGGTGCGAGCGCTGACCGGCCTGTCCATCGAGGACGCCGTCGCGCTCGGAATGGACACGGCCGTCGATGAACCCGGCGACCAGGCCACTCCGGCGTACGAGCTCTGGCGGCAGAACATCAGGAACGCATTCAGGGAGCATTCATGCCACACATCACGCTGAATTCTGACGAGCCGGGGATCCGGGGCTTGCTGCGGTACCGCCCGGAGACGGCCGGCCCGCTGTGCGACCTCGCCGAGGTCTTGCTGCGCGCGCCGAATTCGCTGACGCCCGGCGAGCGGGAACTGATCGCCGCCTACGTGTCGACGCTCAACAACTGCCAGTTCTGCTCGTCCTCGCACGCCGCCTGCGCCGCCGCCCAGCTGCCCGGCGGCGACGAACTGGTGGGCCAGGTCCGCGCCGACCCGGGCGCCGCCCCGATCTCGCCGAAACTGAAAGCGCTGCTCGCCCTGGCGGCGGCGGTGCAGCGCGGCGGGTCGCACGTCGGCGCCGACGACGTCGCCGCCGCCCGGGCCGAAGGCGCGACTGATACCGAGATTCATGACACCGTGCTCATCGCCGCCGCCTTCTGCATGTACAACAGGTACGTCGACGGGCTGGCCACGATCGCCCCCGACGACCCGCTCAGCTACGCGGCCAGCGCCAGGCGGACCGTGGCGCACGGCTACGTAGCGCCCCCCGCCACGACCCCCTAGGCAGCGTTGGATCATAAGGGCGGCGAGGCCGGGGCGGGCGGGGTCATCGTCGTGCTGGCATCCGGCGGCGCGTCGAGCCAGGAGTTGCCCGGAGCCGGGCGGCGGACCGCGTGGCGCAGTACCCTGGCGACCATCGCCGGGCGCATCAGGGCGGGCGGCGGATCGATGAGCCCGGCCACCCGCATGAAGCCTTCGGTGACCTTGGCGTCCTTGGTGGCGGCGTACTGGAGCCTGGCCAGGTAGGCATTGCCTAGCCTGACCTTCAGCGTCCGCTTGCCCTCCACGCCCGGGAAGTCCAGGTCTCCGCCAGCGGAGATCTCCCACGGCACGTCAACGATCTTGGCTACCTCGGCGAGGAATTCGCGCGGCCGGGGCCGGGTGTTCCGTCGAAGGTGCTCGCGCAGCGCGACCGCTTCGATGGCGGCCACGCTCATGCCCTGGCCGTAGACCGGGTTGAAGCTGCACGCCGCGTCCCCGAGCACCAGCAATCCGTCGGGGAAGCTGGCCAGCCGCTCGTACCGCCGCCGCACGCTGGCCGGGAACTTGAACGAGACCGGATCGTCGAGCGCCTGCGCGTCCTTCACCGCGTGATAAATGTCGGGAACTGGCAGGGATCTGACGAACTCGAGGAAGGCCTCGGGTTCGGTGGGCGGGTGGTCACCCAGGACCCCGGTGAGCGACAAGATGCACACGTCCGGGCCGATCTGACCGAAGAACGCGCCGCGCGGATGGGCCGGTGACGCGACCGGATTGATCGACTGGACGCCGTCGAACATCTCCGGGCGGGTGCGGTAGTGCCTGGTCGTGTAGGCCAGGCCGACCTTGACCCGCTCTTCAGGCGGCCGCCGGTAGCCCAGGTCGGCGAGCCAGGCGGGAGTCCGGGAACCCCGGCCGGTCGCGTCGACCAGCAGGTCGGCCGCGAGGTCCTCGGGCTCGGCCGCCTCGTCCCGCCGCCGCACCCGGATTCCCGTGACCCGCGCGGCACCCGGTGAGGTAATGAGCGAGAGGATGTCGCAGCTTTCCAGGAACGTGACGTTGGGCAGGGCCGCGACCCGGTCCCGCACGTGGTTCTCGAGGACAGGGCGAGGCCCGGTGACCGAGACTAACCGCGTCCTGGCGGGCCGGAGCCTGCGGGCATTGAAGTACCAGCGCATCTCACCGAGATCCCCGGTCGGGATGCCGGCCGCCTCGAGCTCGCCGGTGAAACCGGGAAACAGGTCTTCGATGATGAGCTGGCCCCGCGCGTGCAGCCCGTGCGCGTGCACCGTATGCGGCGCGCCCCGGCGCGATTCACGCACCCCGAGTACCTTGTCGCGATCGACGACCAGCACGTCGAGGTACGACTCCGCGAGGACGCGGGCCGCGAGCAGCCCCGCCATGCTTCCGCCGAGCACGATCGCGCGGCCGCCGATGAGCGTATTCACTGAGCCGCTGCCTTTCACGATGACGAAGGAAGTCCGGCCGGCTGGCCTCAGATATACATGGAGTTCGGCTCGAGACCGCAGATGACCCGGCCGTAGAGCTCAGCGTTCGTGTCCGGGTGCATGAGGGCGTGCATCGTGATGGCCTGCGCGTCCCGCTGGATGCGCTGAATCGGCACGTCGCGGTAGATCGACGAGCCGCCGCTCGCCAGGCTGAGCAGGTCAACCGCTTCCCGGCCCAGCTTGCAGGCACGGCCCAGGCGGGCCCGGGCGAGCACTCGCTCCTGCACCGTCCACGGCTGCCCGGCCACCGCCTTGGAATCAACGAGGTCGGTCAGGCTGCCAGCCTGGAACCTCGCCTCGTCGATCAGCAGGCTCGCCTCGGCGACCTGCAGATGAGTGAGCGGCGCCTCGCTCTGGCTGCCGTAGCTCGTATAGGTAATCTTCCGGCCTGGCAGCCGTTCCAGGAACGCGTCCCTGGCCGCCGTCGCCAGGCCGAGCATCGTGCCGATCGACGAGGCCGAGGCGACCGGCAGCATCGGCGCGCGGTACATGGCCGACGACGCGTTCGCCGATGAGGCGTACTGCTGCCGCAGCACCGCGCCGAGCGGGAGAATCCGCTCGCTCGGGATGAATACCTCGCGGGCAATGGTGGTCACGCTGCCTGAGCCCTTCAGGCCCGAGGTATGCCAGTCGTCGTCGATCTCCAGCTCGGCCATCGGGACCAGCGCCATCACCGGCTGCATGCCGTCGGGCGACGGCGCGACGGCGATGATCTCCTGCCACTGGCTGTGCCAGGCGCCGCTGATGAAACCCCACTTGCCGGTCACCACGCAGCCTCCGTCGGCCGGGGTCGCGGTCCCGCCCGGGCTCAGCGTGCCGCACACCCGCACGTGCGGGGTCGAGAACACCTCGTTCTGCACCTGGTCGGGAAACAGGCCGACCATCCAGGCCGGGATCCACCAGACGGCCGCGTTCCACGCCGCCGAGCCGTCGCCGCGGGCTAGCTCAGCCGCGACCGCGCACAAGGTCCCGGTGTCGGACTCATACCCGCCATAACGGGCGGGCATCCGCATCCTGAAGATTCCCGCTTCCGCCATCGCCTCCACGACCTCGTCATGCAGGCGCCGGTTCTCCTCGTTCCACAGCGCCCTGGATCGCAGCAGCGGTATGAGATCAGCGGCGCGCTTCACGAGATCGGCGCGAGTCGGATATTGCGCGAGCTTCACCATTCCTCCTAAAGTCAGCGGATCGCACGGGAGGCGTTCCTGGGCATCGTCATATGCGGCGCCGGGCCGGGCATCTCCGATCGTGCGCCGTGCGCCTATTTGACGGCGCATTTGATGAGCTATTCGGAAGATGCCGATCTCTGGCCGGGGCGATCACGCTATTGCCATGCCTGCATTCGAGAACAAGACCATCCTCATCACCGGCGGCGGCAGCGGCATTGGCCTGGCCACCGCCAGGCGGCTCATCGGCGATGGCGCGAACGTGATCATCGCCGGACGCAACGCGGAACGGCTGGAAAAGGCAGCGAGGGAACTCGGAGCGGGTGACCGGGTGCTCACCGTGCCGACCGATGTCGGAAGGGTCGCTGACCTCGACGCGCTCATGGCCGCCACCAGGCAGCGCTTCGGCCGGCTTGACGGCGTTTTCGCGAACGCCGGCATAGCAGTGTTCAAGCGCAGCGCGGAGGTCTCGGAGGCCGAATTCGACGATTTGTCGAATGTCAACTTCAAGGGCGTCTATTTCACCGTCACCAAGGCGCTGCCGCTGCTGGCCGACGGCTCCGCGATCGTGCTGAACGGCTCCTGGCTGACGCACCGGGGGATCGCGTTCACCTCCGTCTACGCGGCGACCAAAGCGGCGGTTGTCAACCTGGTCAGGACCCTCGGGGCCGACCTGGCCGAGCGCGAGATCAGGGTCAATGTGGTCAGCCCCGGCTACATAGAGACCGACATGTTCAACTCCATCTGCACGACCGAGGAGCTGCGGGAGAGCCACCGGCTCATGGTGGCGCTGCGCCGGCTCGGCCAGCCCGAAGACGTCGCGAGCGTGGTCGCGTTCCTCCTGTCGCCGCAGTCGTCCTATCTCACCGGCCAGGAACTCGTGATCGATGGCGGGCTGACCACCGCCATCCCCGCGTGAGCCGGGCGGTTCCCGGCACCGGGGCCTGCCGGGTCTGCGCTGGCGCGGTCACCGAGTTCCTTGACCTGGGCCCCAGCCCTCGGCCAACGCATTCCCGCGGCCCGCCGACGCGGGCCAGGAGGAGTACCTCCGCCTGGCCGTCGGGATCTGTGAATCCTGCACGATGGTCCAGCTGGCCGAGAACTCAAGCCGGGAGCGCAGGTACCCGGACACCTATCGCTATCTCGCCTCAGGATCGGCCGGGCACCGCGACCATTTCAGGCACCAGGCGCAGCGCTTGCTCGAGACCGAGTTGCACCGCCGCGACCCTTTCATCATAGAAATCGGGTGTAACGATGGCGTGATGCTGGACGCCATCGCCAGGTCGGGCGTGCGGCACCTGGGGGTTGAGCCGGCCAAGCACGTGGCGGCGCTGGCAGCGGCCAGGGGGATCAACGTGCTCACCGAGTTCTTCGACGCGCGCACGGCGGCCGCGATCCTTGGCCGGCACGGCCGCGCCGATGTCATCTTCGGGGCGAACACCATCTGCCACATCGAGGACATCGGCGGTCTCATGCGGGGTGCCGGTGACCTGCTCACCGAGCGGGGCATCTTCGTGTTCGAGGAGCCGTACCTTGGCACCGTCGTGACCGGGATGGCCTTCGACCAGATTTACGACGAGCACGTCTTTTACTTCACCGTCAGGTCGGTGCGGGAGGCGGCGAATCGCTCCGGCCTCGAGTTAGTCAACGCGGAGCGGCTGCCGCTGCACGGCGGCGAGCTCCGGTACACGATCGCCCGGCCAGGCGCGCGGCCGGTCGCGCCCGCGCTAGCCGAGGCGCTGGCCGGCGAACGCGCCGCCGGACTAGCCGACCTGGGCAATCTGCTGCGCTTCGGGGACGCTGTCCGCGGGGTCAGGGACGAACTGACCGGCTTGCTGACCGGCCTGCGGGCCGACGGGCGCCGGGTACTTGGCTACGGTGCGCCGGCCAAGGCCACGACCGTGTCCAACTTCTGCGGAATCGGGCCCGACCTGGTGCCGTTCGTCTGCGACTCGACACCGGCCAAGCAGGGGCGGCTGGTGCCAGGGTCGCGCATACCCGTGCGCCACCCGGACGAGTTCTCCGCGAATTACCCGGACTACGCGCTTCTCTTCGCCTGGAATCACGCCGAGGAGATCATGGCGAAAGAGACAGGATTCCGGGAAAGCGGCGGCAAGTGGATTCTTTACGTGCCCGAGGTCCGCATCGTCTGACCTCGGTGAGGGCGCCGGAGCCCGGGGAATTTTCCATCGCCATAATTGAGAGGAAAACAGATGCGCGTCCTTTTCACTATCTATCCGAATTCGATCGCTCACCTCTATCCGGTCGCACCGCTCGCCTGGGCACTGCAAGGCGCCGGGCACGAAGTCCGGATCGCGTCCCACGCCAGTTCCGCTGAGCAGATCAGCACCACGGGCCTGACACCGGTGGCGCTCGGCGACCCGGCCGGCCCGCCAGTCCGGCTTACCGACGACTGCTCGGCACCCAGGAGCCCGGCGGAGGTCGAGCGCTACGCCGAGGTGATGGGGCTGGACGCGGTTGACCGGGAGCGCTGGATCCATTTCTTCCAGTACCTGTTCGTGCCGATCTCGGACTACGTGCGGCTCGACCGGCCCGAGGCCGCGGACCTGGTGGACTTCGCCCGCACCTGGCGGCCTGACCTGGTGCTCTGGGATGTCACCATCCCGGCCGGAGGGATAGCGGCCCGTGCCTGCGGGGCCGCGCACGCCCGGCTGGTGAACGGCGAGGACGTGCTCGCCTACTCCCTCGACCGGCTCGACGACAACGCGGCCAGGCTCAGCGCGGCCGGGCTTGACCCGAACCCGCTGGCGACCATGCTGGCGCCGCTCGCCAGGCGGTACGGCCTGGAGGTCGACCGGGAACTGCTCGTCGGCCAGTGGAGCGTGGACTCGATGCCTGAAGCGCTGACGCCGCGCACGCGGACGATCCGGGTCCGGACGCGGCACATCCCCTACGCCGGTCCCGACCAGTTCCCCTCCTGGCTGTACGAGCAGCCGGCCCGGCCGCGGATCGCCATGTCGCTGGGCGAGTCGACCCGGCGGTTCATCGTCGGCGACTGGGACCGGACGCCCAAGATCATGCGGGCCCTCGACGGGCTCGACCTCGACGTGGTGGCCACGCTGAACAGCGCTCAGCTCGACGGCGTCGAGAAGGTCCCCGACAACGTGCGCACGATCGACTGGGTGAATCTCACGCACTTGCTGCCGACCTGCTCGGCGCTCATTCACCACGGCGGCATCGGGACCTACTCGGCAGCGGTCGCCGCCAGGACCCCGCAGCTGGTGTGCGACCTGGCCGGGGAGTCGCTGCTGCTAAGGACCGCGGAGGAACGGCCGGACGCGCTCGAGTCGGGCTTGTACCAGGTCGGAGTGGAGCTCGGCCTGAAAGAACAGACCGCTGCCGAAGGCGGGAACTGGGAACTGCCGGCGAAAAAGCTCGAGGCGCCTGTCATTTCCGAGTTCGTCATCGCCCGGGGCGCGGGCGCCCGGCTTGACCACAGGAACCTATCCATAGCGGAGATACGGGACCTGATCTGGCAGGTCGCGACCTCGGATTCCTACCGGCAGGGCGCGGCAGCCATCTATGAGCAATGGCTGGGCACGCCCAGCCCGGCCGACATTGTCCCGGTCCTCGAGCGCCTGACCGCCGAATACGGCAACGGCCAGGTCCTGCGCCGGCCCGGACTCTCGCCGCCACCGTCGACCGGCACCGGGCCGAGATTGACGCCATGCTCGCCAGCCTCGGCCGACGCTATGCGTCTTAGCGCCCGCACGTGCCCGCGCTCTGGTGAGGTGAAGGAAGGACCGATAGTGACCAGTGAAGCTGACATCCCGGGCGAGCTCGCGCCCGGGGACGGGACCGCCCCGGTGGACGACGCGGAGTTCCTGCGGGTGATCATCCATGGCGTGACGGCGTTCGAGCTGCTCAGGACGGCGCTGGAGTTCGGAGTGTTCGAGCGGCTCGAAGCGGCCGGCGGGCTGGACGCGGACCAGCTCGCGGACGCGCTGGTGATGCGGCGGCAGCCGGCCGGCATCCTGCTCATGGGCCTGGCGTCGCTGCGCCTGGTGACCAAGGCCGGCGATCTCTACCTGAACACCGCCATCACCCGCCGCAAGCTGCTCGCCGGGAGCCCGGGCTTCCTGGGCCCGCTGGTCGACGTTCAGGCTCGGGTCATCAATGCGAGCATGGCCGACCTGGCCACGTCGGCGCGGCGCTATACCAATGTGGGCCTGCGTCACCTCGACGGCCCGGGGACCACCCTGTACCAGCGCCTGGCGGCGCACCCCGAGCTCCAGCGGGTCTTCTACGCCAACCTCAGTGATGCGTCAGGGAGGCTGTTCTCGCAGGTCCTGGACAACTTCGACTTTTCTGGCGCGCGCCACGTGCTCGACCTCGGCGGCGGCGACGGCAGCAATGCAATCGCGCTGGCCCGGTCGTATCCGGACCTCACGGTGACCGTGTTCGATCAGGAGCCGGCGCTGAAGCTGGCCGAGCGGAACGCCCGGGAAGCCGGGGTCGAGCACCAGATCCAGGTCTGCTGCGGTGACTTGTTCCGCGATCCGTTCCCGGAGGGCGCCGACGCGATCTTGTTCATGCACATCTTCGAGGTCTGGTCCCTGGCGAACAACACCAGGCTGCTGCGCAAATGCCATGCGGCGCTGCGCCCGGGAGGCGCTGTGCTGGTGTTCAATTTCGCGTCGAACGATGCCGGGACCGGGCCGCCCATCGCCGCGTTCATGTCTGCCTACTTCCTCACCCTGGCCTCCGGCGAGGGCATGGTGTACCCGGTCAGCGACATGGAGACGGCGGTGCGGGACGCGGGGTTCGCGCGGATCGGCCGGTATCCCGGGCTGGGCTTCAGTCACGCGCTGGTGGTGGGCCGCAAGTAGCGCGGGCCGGCGCCTCGCGGCGCACCCCCAGCAATGCCACTAGGTCGGGTGGCCCGGGGCATTTCAGCCCCGGGCTTCCTCAGATCCGTACGTGACAGTCTCCCGTCATACGGCTCTTGCCGTCCTGGTCATCTGGCGGGCCGGTTTCACCCAGTCCCAGTGGTGGAAGAACAGCGGCCAGGTCTTGGCCGCCCCGGTCCAGGCCCGGATGGCTTTCTTCCAGGTCCGGTACCGTTTGTACTTGTTCATCAGCCACCGCATCAGGTAGGTGCTGATGCGGCGGAGCAGGGGATACAGCGCCGAGCGGTAAAACTCGCCGTAGTAGTTCATCCAGCCCCTGATTACCGGATTGACCCAGCGGGCGATGTCCGCTGAGGTCAGCCGTACCTGCCGGTGCAGTTTCCAGGACCGGACCTCGGCGCTGATCTTCTTCAGGGCGTCCTTGCTGATCGCGGGCAGGAACGAGGTGAACTGCACCCCGTCCTTCCGCCGGGCCCGGCGCGGCCGGAACGTGTACCCCGGGAACGTGAACGACGTGTGCTCAGCCGAGCCGCGCCGCCTGCTGTCCTTGCAGTACACGATCCTGGTCTTCTCCGGGTGTAACTCCAGCCCGACCTCGCTCATCCGCTCATGCAGAGCGGCCAGGACCTTGCGGGCCTGGAACTCACTGACGCAATGGATCACCGCGTCATCCGCGTACCGCCCGGACTCCACGGCCGGGAACTCGCGTTCCAGCCATGTGTCGAACGCGTAATGCATGAACAGATTGGCGAGGACGGGGCTGATCGCTGACCCCTGAGGGGTCCCGCGGTCCCGTTCTTGCAAGAACCCGCCGGGGTGCCGCAGCGGAGCGGCCAGCCACCGCTTCACGTACAGCACGATCCAGCGGGTTTCGTGGCCGGTGTGCTTCCCGGCCGCTTTGACGATCAGGTCCCAGCGCACGCTGTCGAAGAACTTGGCGACATCAAGATCGATGACCCAGTTGCTCTCCCAGCAGCGTTCCCGGCATGCCGCCACCGCGTCCAGGCCCGATCTGCCGGGACGGTACCCGCAGGAGTCGCGGTGGAACACCGGTTCCACCGCTTTCTCCAGCCGGGCAGCTGCCACGGTCTGCGCGATCCTGTCCGCCACAGCCGGCACCCCGAGCACGCGGGTCCCGACGCCATGCGGCTTCGGGATCCCCGCCGCCTTCACCGGGGGCGGGAAATACGTCCCCGAGGACATCCGGTTCCAGATCTTGTACAAGTTGTCCTTCAGATCTGACCCGAACGCCTCGATGGACTGCCCGTCAACTCCCGGTGCGCCCTTGTTCCCTTTCACCTTGAGCCAGGCGTCCCAGACCTCTTCCCTGCTGATCTGGAACGGCTTGCCAGATGCTTTCAGCTCGCCCGCTCCGCTCCTCCCAGGCAAACGGCCCGGTTGATCAGGCAAACACAGCCACGAACAGCCCGGCTCCTTCGCTCCGCCCCCATTACAAGGGCATCACCGCTACTACGGGCCGGTCCGCCAGCGCGCCCGGCGACGGTACGCATGTCCCTGCGGGGCACTCCCGGCTCGGGCACTCCCTCTCACCGCCCGCTGCGACGGCAGTATCCAGGCACGCCTTCTCACGTTCCGCACGGAAGCCGCAGACCAGGCTCACGCCACCTCTGCGCCGGGCACCGCCTGGCCAGTAAACGGGTATCCGCGAGGCTCATCCCGGAACACACGCCAACGCCCCGGTTCTGATGCCATCTGAAAGAGTTACGACGCTTCAACAGTGGTCGTCTTCCGGGTCCCTGCCTGACGCATCCAGTGCGCCTTTTCCCCATCGCTCACCACGACGGTCTTCAGCCAGCGCAGCATGAGGCGGCTTGAAACCACCCCCCGCAGGGCGGCTCCGGGGGGCCAGCAATCCCCCATCTCCCGTACAGCACCACATCAAAGAACCTTCCTACCTACATGGCTGGCTCCCTTCTGCGTTCGTGACACACGGTGCGGCTCTTTCGGGGTGAGGCTGCTCTCGCAGGAGGGTTCTCGGGTTCGTGCAGGAGGGTTTCCGCATCTAGGAGAGTTGACCGGACTATACGACGACAACCCTCCTTCATGCGACAACGCTCCTCCAGGAACCCGAAAACCCTCCATGGTAAGGACGAGAATCCTCCCGGACGCGGCAACTCTCCTCCCGGAGCACGACAACCCGCCCGGACACGGCACCACCCAGCCGGCTAACCCCGAAAGAGCCATCCCCAGCAATGCCACAACGGCGGCGCTATCGCGCCAGCAAGGTCACAACGCGGGGCCTGGGGCCGGCCGGCGTCGGCGTCGACCGGAGGCGGCGGCATCGTGCCGGTCGGCGGGATGTGCCGCAGGCCGACGTAGGCGACCGCGGCGATGAGGACGAAGAGCACGGCGGCGCAGCTCACCACGGTGTGCATGCCCAGCGTGTAGGCGGACCTCGCCGAGTGCAGCAGCGCGACGCCGGCCAGGCCAGGTGCGTGCCCGGCAACGGACTCCGCGGCGACAATGCTCGCCTTGGCGGACCCGGCCGCCCCGGCGGGCAGCGCGGCCGGCGTCGTCAGGTCGCCCCGGTAGACGACCGTGGCGACGACGCCGAGCAAGGCGACGCCGAGCGCTGACCCCAGCTCGCCGCTGGTCGCGGATACCGAGCTAGCCGAGCCCATTTTTTCCGGCGGCGACGAGGACATCACCAGCAGGGTGCCCATCATGGCCGTGGGGCTGCCGCCGATGTAAACCAGGACCAGGCCGGCGATCAGCAGGGCGAGCCCGCTGCCGCCGCTCACGCCGGCCACGACGACCATCCCGGTCGCGCCGACCAGCGCGCCGGTCATCAGCAGGTACACCGGGCGCACCCGCCTGGACAGGCCGAGCGCCAGGTTGCCAGCGACGACCAGCGCCACCGCCGGCACGATGAGCCACAGGGCCACGCTCAGCGGCGTCATGCCCCTGACCGTCTGCATGAAGATGGTGACGGTCAGGCCCGTTCCGCCCATGATCATCGCGATCAGCAGGCCAAGCAGGAGAGCCGCGCTCAGCGAGCGGATCCGGAACAAGCTGAGGTCGAGCAATGGATTCTCGATCGCGGCCTGGCGCGCGATGAATGCCCCGGCGATGACAACGCCGGCGACTATCGCGATCACCGGAGGCCAGCTGAACCCGCTGCCGCCCAGGGTCTTGATGCCATAGATAGCCGGGATGATGGCGCCGAGCGACAAGACGACGCTCGGCAAATCAAGGCGGCGAGCGTGCGGGTTACGGAATTCGGGCAGCAGGAACGGGCCGGTAATCAGCAGCAGGCCCATCACCGGGATGCTGATGAGGAATACCGAGCCCCACCAGAATTCGGTGAGCAGCAAGCCGCCGACTATCGGGCCGCTGATAAGGCCGACCATGATCGAGGAACCCCACAAGCCCATGGCCGTGGCCAGCTGCTTCGGATTGCGGAACGTCGCCGCGATCAGAGTCAGGACTGACGGCATGATAGTCGCCCCGGCGATCCCGATGACCGCCCGCGCGCCGATCAGCATCGCGGTGGACGTGGAGTACGCGGCCGTCAAAGATGCCGCGATGAAGAGCACGGCGCCGCCGAGCAGCACCTTACGGTGACCGATCCGCTCGCCAAGCGTGCCCATCGTGATCAGCCAGCCAGCGATCATGAACCCGTAAATGTCGGCGATCCAGAGCTGCTGGATACTGGTCGCGCCCAGCTCAACGCTAATGTGCGGCAGCGCCAGGACCGTCACGCTGATATCGACTGTCGCTAGCATTGTCGGCAGGCAGAGCACGATTAACCCGGCCCATTCGCGCCACGTGGTCCTGGGTGCCGTATTCATAATGGCCATCAGTACCGGTCCTCCTATCGTGCGGCGTGGAGATTCATTTCAGCCTCGCACCAATAGGAAAGGCGCACATCCTCTTGATTGCCGCGCCCGGCTCGGGCGGACCGGGCGGTCAGGTCAGGTGAGCCGTCATGCGCAGGCCGCCCCGGATCCGCAGCGACAGCATCGGCTCAGGGACGGCCAGGTAGCCCGCGTCGGCGCGGAGGGTCACTTCCCTGGCGAGCATCGCCAGCACGAAGGTGGCCTCCAGCAAGCCGAGGCCGCTGCCGACGCAGAACCGCGGGCCCGCGCCGAACGGCAGGTAGGCATACCTCGGCCGGTCGGCAGGCCGGCTGGCGTCGAACCGGTCAGGATCGAAGGTACCGGGATCCGGCCAGAATCCGGGATGCCGGTGCAGCGTGTAGGGGCAGATCATGACGTCGGCGCCGGCCGGCACGTGGTAACCGCCGACGTTGTCGTCCGAGCTGGCTATCCGGGTCAGCGCCCACACGGGCGGATACAGCCGCAGGGTCTCGGAGATCACGCTGGCCGTGTAGGTGAGCCGGCGCAGGTCCTGGTACTCGGGCAGCCGGTCCCCCAGCACAGCCTGGGCCTCGGCCCGCAGCCGCTCGCGGACCTGCGGGTTCTTGTCGATCAGGTACAGCGCCCAGCCAAGGGTGCTCGCGGTCGTCTCGTGCCCGGCGAGCAGCAAGGTGATGATCTGGTCGCGGAGCCGCTGCCGGCCCGCGATCAGGTCGGGCTCCCGCAGCACCGCCGCGACCAGCCTGGACAGCACGTCGGCGGAATCCGCCGCTCCCGCGCCCCTGTCCAGCCGGCCAGCGTCCAGCCGGCCAGCGTCCAGCCGCTCAGCCACCAGTCGGTCGGCGATCCCCCTCAGCTGACCGCTGGCCTGCCGGAAGTGCCGGTGCCTGCGCAGCGGCAGCCAGATCGGCAGCAGGCTGAGCGAGACCATCTCGAACATCGCCTGGTCCTGGACGGCCTCGAAGGCGTGGCCGATCGAGGAGAACGCGCGCAGGTCAGCGTCGAGCAGGGTGGCGCCAAGCACGCCTAAGGTGAAATCGGTGAGCTCGGCGGTCAAGTCCACCGGCCCGCCGCCTGCCTGCGCCTTCAGGCGCGCCACCAGCCCGGAAGCCTCCCGCGCCACGGCCGCCGCCTGCTGGGCCATCCGGCCGCTCTGGAACGCGGGCTGCATGATCTCGCGCTGCGCCCGCCATATGTCGCCCTCGCTGGTCAGCAGGCCATCGCCCAGGACGCGGCGCGCCTGGGCCAGGCCCATCCCCTTGCGGTAGTTGGCGCTGTTGTCGGCCAGCACGCGCCTGGCGTGATCAGGATGGTTGAAGATGTAAAGAGTCTTGGGTCCCATCACCACGCGGACCGCGTCACCGTAGTCTTCAGTCGCCGACGAGATCAGGCCAAGCCGGTCTCGCACCAGCCGGACGAACAGGCCAGGCAGTGCGCGGCGCGGCGGCCCGGGCGGGAGCCGGCGGGCCGCGTCGCCGGGCGCGGGCCGCTGGCCCGCCTCATTGGTCAGGCTCACGCTCTCACCTCGGTAAATCGCTGGCCGAGCTGATGGAATCGGCCGTTGTAGAACACGAGCGCATCGCCCGCGTCCTGACGGCTCAGAGCCAGCAGCCGCCCGGTGACGATCGTGTGATCGCCGCCGTCGAAGGTGCGCCAGAGCTCGCACTCATAGCAGGACAGGGCGCCGGCTATCAGGGGTACGCCGGTGAGCGGGCCGGCCAGCCAGGGGACGCCGTCGAACTCGGCCGGGCCGGTGCCGCGGCGCCGGCTGGCGAAATGGCGTGCCACCGTTTCCTGGTGGGCCGCGAGCACCGAGATCCCGAAGCAGGCCGATGCCCCGAGCCGGGCGTGCATGACCGCGTCCCTGGCGACGCAGACGAGCACGAGCGGCGGGTCCAGGGACACCGAGGCGAACGAGTTCGCGGTCATGCCGTGCGGGAAGGCGCCGCCGACGGTCATGACCGTGACGCCGGTCGCGAAGGTGCCGAACGCCCGGCGGAGCCTCGCGGCGTCGGTGATCTCATCGAGAGCTGACATGGCACTCACGCGCCCCTGGCCTGCCCGGCCTGGGCAGGGAGGTAGGGGCGAAGCGCGGCCGCCAGCGACTCAGGGACGCGGACCGGAGCCGTCCGGCCGCTCTCCCCCCGCATGCAGGCCACTCGCTGCCTGCCCCTGGCGACGAGCGTTTCACCCCCGCCTGTTTCCAGCTTCAGGTAGTCGAAGCCGAATTCAAGCTGCGTCTGCGCCAGCTCGATGAGCTGCATCCGGACGGACAGCTCATCGAACGCGGTGATCTCGGCGAAAAACTCACAATCGACCTTCAGAGTGAAAAGTTTGAGATCGGCGAAAATCTCCGCCACTAGGCCAGGCGCCTTCTCCTTCAGGAACATTTCCCGGCACCGGCCCTGCCAGCGCAGGTAATTGACGTAATAGACATTGCCGACGAGGTTGGTCTCCTCGAAGCCGACCGTATGCAGGTACTCGAAATAGCGCCCCACGTCACGACCGCCCTTCTTCGGCTAGCACGGCGAATACCACCTGATCAGGGACGTCCCGCAGGCTGGTCGCGAACGTGGCGATGCGCAACGAGCCCGCCGTCAGCACCGCCCACCCAGGACGCCGCGGCGTCGCCGCCGTCAGCGGGGCGCCAGGTGGCAGGCCGGCCTTCTGCAGGCATTCGATGGCAGCCCACACCCTGGTGCGCGCCACCTCGGGCGGATCGCCGAGCTCGCTGGCCAGCAACTCGGCGAGGCCGGCCCTGAAGCCGAGCAGATCGGCCCACACGCGCGGAGGCCGTGCCGCCGCCACCTCAACGTCGCAGGCCACAGTGCCGGCGGCGACCGCGCAGAGGGTCAGCCAGCGGCAGTGCGAAGCCGAGATGACCCGCTCGCCGCCGATCTCCGGGCGTCCGTCCGGCCGGTACCTGACCTCGGCGGGAGCACCGACCGCCCGGCTCGCCGCCAGCGCGGTCAGCTTCCTGCGGCTGGCCGTATCGGCCTCAGCCAGGCCGCCGCCCGGCACCGGCTCGGTGACGATCGCCACCGGCGTCCCGGTCAGGTCCTCGATGGCGCGCTCAAGGTAGGGGCCGAGCAGCGGGATCACCCACGGGCCGCGGCCGGCGTCCGTGCGCACCGCGCGCAGCCGCAGCCCTTCCCAGCGCTCGATCAGCTGGCCGGCTCCGGTCCGCAGCGCGATGTCGTAGGTGTAAGTGTCACCGTCCCGGTGCCGTTCGGCGGCGCAGTAGCGCAGCGTTCCGCTCCCCGCCAGCGCGCCGCCCGGGTAGAGGCGGTCGATGCCGACAGGCAGCAGCGTCACGTCGGGGACGCACACCTGGTTCCCGTGCATCAGCGCGTCCCGGACGCCGGGGTCTCCGAGCAGGAGCTGGCCTGGCAGGTAGTCGGCGAACCAGTCGCTGCCCGGACCGGCGGCCACGTCAGCATCGACCGCGCGCGCGGCCGGCACGGTGGTAGCCGGTCAGGCGCTGGAAGCGCCGCCCCTGGAACAGCACCCGCCCGTACAGATCGGCCGCCGGGTCAAGCCGCACCATGGGCACGCCGTCACCGAGCTGATCGGGCGGCCCGGCCGGTACCGCCTCCCGGCCGAACCGGAGCGTCGCGCGGAAATGATCGGCGGCGAACCCCGTCTCCGCGCTGCGGATAGCGGCCTCGACCGTGTCCGGGCCGGTGACCAGGGCAACGACGCGGACGACGGTGTGCCCGTCCGGCGGGACCACGATCGGCCGGTGAAACTCGGCCCGCTCGATCACGGGCACGTCGCGCCGTCCTGCCGCCGCGAGCCCGACCTGCGTCATCGCCTCCAGGCCGAAGACGGCGGGGAACAGCAGGTTCCCGTCAAGCTCGTGGTCGAGCAGGTACCTGTCGGTGCCGGGGTTCAGCTCGGTTTCGCAGACCAGCTCGATGCCGTGGTAGCGGACGAGCGGCCGGTCGGTGAAGCGCAGGATCGGCAACTCGGGCTCGTCCCGGCGGATGGTGTCCATCACGCCGGTGCGGCCGCTGATCACGACGACTACGGGCGCGTCCGGGTCGGCGACGAGCCGGCGCAGGACGCTCACTCCCTGGTCGGTGGTGATGGCGGTGATGTCGTCGCGGGCCAGCGACTCCACGACCGACAGCCGCTCGCCCATGCCGGTCCCGGACCAGACCGACCATTCCAGGCACAGGCAGCGGCACTGCGGCAGGCGCTCAGCCGTCGCCTGCGTGAGCGCCGCCAGCCATTCATTCGCGACGGCGTAGTGCGCCTCGCCGTTGAGCCCGCAGCGGCCGATGATGCTGCCGAAGGTGATCAGCAGCTTCAGCCTGGCCTGGTCCACGGCGTCGAGCACCGCGCTCAGGCCGTCGATCTTCGGCGCCATCGTCCGCCGCAGCTCGGCCGCGTCAAGGCCGGACAGGGCGGCCGGCTCGTTGCGCCCCGCCCCGTGCAGCACGCCGGTCACCGGCCCGAGCGTTCGCGTCGCCTCTTCGACGGCGCGGAGAACCTGGCGGGGGTCGGTGACGTCGGCCCTGAGGTAGCGGACGTCGGCGCCGCTTGCCGACATGCGGGCCAGGTTGGCCGCCAGCTCCGGGTCGTGCTCGGGGTCGGACCGGCCCAGAATGGCCAGGCTCGCCCCGCTGTCGTCGGCAAGGGCAAGCGCGCACTCCGCGGTGATGCCCTTGCCGCCGCCGGTCACCAGCAGCACGTCGGCGCCGCCGAGCAGCGGGACCGGCCGCGCCGCGAGCACCGGCATGGGCCGCAGCGTCGGCACCAGCCGCCGGCCGCTGTCGTCATAGTGCGCCTCGGCGTACCCGGCGGTGCCGGCCACCTCCGTTACGACCGGTTCGATGACAGCCGGCCCAAGCGGCGCCTGCACGACGGTGACCAGCAGCTGCGGGGCTTCAAGGTGGAGGGTCTTGGCGAGGCCGGCGGCGCCGCGGCCGTGCTGCGCGAGCACGAACCTGGTGCCAGGCGGGCAGCTCAGGGCCTGGCGAGCCGCCTCGAAGGCCGGCTCAAGCTGCGCGACCGCGCAGTCCCGGGGCAGGACCACCAGGAAGCCGCCGCCGACGCCGGCCTCGCACAGCGCCTGGCGCAGGGTTCCGGCGAGCTGCTCGTGACCAGGCGCGTGCACCTGCCATTCGCCGCTGCCACCCGCGGGCCGGGCGGGGTCGTCAGCGGACCTTCCTGGTGGCGGCGGCACCTCGTCGAGATCCACCGTGAACGCGCGCACCCAGGGCGCGATCCCGCTGATCACGCGGGCGGGAACAGCGCCCAGGCCCGTATCGGCCAGGGTGTCGAGGGCATCGGCCAGTTCACGCAGCGTGGCGGTGGCGAAGTTGGCCGGGGTCATGGCGGCCGATCCCGCGAGCCATCGCGGCCTGGCTCACCAGCTGGCCGACGGTGATAGAGCTGAGGTGCAGGTCATCGAGGAGCCTGCTGTCATCGCTGACCAGTTCCACCGGCAACTCGGCCCGCTCGGCGGCCCGCCGCCGCAGGATCTCGATGGTAGCCTCGCCCGGGTCGCCGGTTGCGCCGCCGGGCACCGCTGCGCCGGGCACCGCCGCGCCGCGCGGCGAGCCCGCGCCGGGCGGTGGTGCAGGTGCCGCGGCCGCGCTGGCCGGCCGCAGCCGCACGGCTGGCGCCTTCTCGCACGGGCTGGCCAGGAAGGCCAGTTCGCGGCCGATCTCGAGAGGCCTGGTCAGCCGGTCCAGGAAGAGCATCCCCAGATCGACCGGGGCGCCAAGTACCCAGGCCGTGGCGGCGGTCCGCAGCAGCGAGGTCAGCGAGGTGTCGTCGGTGTCAAGCGCCACTGCCGCGACGCCGGTGATCTCGTGCGCCAGCGACGTGAGCACCCGGCCAGGTCCCACCTCGACGAACAGGTCGACCTCCCCGGCAGCGAGCGCGACCGCCTGGCTGAACAGCACGGGCGCGGTGATCTGGCGCCGCAGCAGCCCGCTGAGATCCGCGTCAGGCTCGAGCACTTCGCCGGTGACCGTGGAAATGACCCGCCGCTTCACCGGGCCGAGAGGCTCGGAGGCAAGCCAGCCAGCGAACACGCCGGCGGCCCGCGACACCAGCGGCGAATGAAAGGCGTGCGACACCGGGAGCAGAGTCCAAGGCAGCCCGGCGTCCGCGGCCCGCTGCCCGGCGTCGCGCACGGCCCGCGGCGACCCGGAGATCACTGTCTGCGCCGGCCCGTTGTAGCCGGCGATGACCACGGGCAGGCCGCTGATCAGGCTCTCCGCCAGGGCAGGAGTCGCGGCTATGCTCGCCATCACGCCCGGCTCGCTGTGCTCGGTCATGGCCTGGCCCCGGATCCTGGCCACCCGCAGCAGGGCCTGCTCGTCGATCGAGCCCGCCCAGTGCAGCGCGGTGAGCTCGCCGAGGCTGTGACCGACAGCCACCGCCGCGCTGAGCCCGAGCCCGCCGAGCACCCGCAGCCCGGCAGCGCTCCCGGTGACGATCCGGGGCTGGGCAACGCGGGTCGCCGACAGGTCGCCGCAGGCAGGCAGGCAGGCACTGGCGTAGACCTCGCCGGCCTGCGGGAACCGTCGGCGCAGCGCGCCGCCGCTGGTCCGGTGCCCGGAACCCTGGCCGGGGAACAGGTAGCCGACTTTTCCCGGCCGGGTGACCTGGCCGAGCAGGCCGGGGCCGCCAGGGTCCGGCGCGGAGCCGCCGCCGGCCCGGTCAGCGAGGTCGCGGAGCAACTGCGCGGCCTGCTGCGGTGACGAGGCGACGACAGCCGCCCGCCACGGCAGCCCGGACAGCCCGTCCTGGGCGGCGAAGGCGAGGTCGGCGAGCTCGGCGTAAGAGAGCCCGGGCACCCAGTCAGCCAGTTCGCCTAGCCGGGTGCGCAATTCGCCCGCGGACGCGGCGTCCAGGGCGATGAGCTCCGCGTCCTGCGCGGACGCGGACAGCCTCCTCGTCCTGGCGTCGAGGCCAGGCAGGCGCGGCCCGGCTCCCTCGACCACGACGTGGGTATTGATGCCGCCGAAGCCCATCGCGGTGACCCCGGCCCTGACCGGCAGGTCCCGCGGCCACGCCTCGGCCTGGCGCAGCACCCGCAGCGCCGATCCGTCGCCGGACACCAGTTCGTGCGGCTCGACGCAGCCGATCGCCGGCGGCAGGACCTGGGCCTGGACCGCCAGCACCGCCTTGATGAGGCCAGCGGCCCCCGCCGCCGCCTTCGTGTGGCCGATCATGCCCTTGATCGAGCCGATCGCGGCCGGGGCGGCGGCCGGGGCAGCGGCCCGCGCGATGGCTGACGCCGACTCGAGAGCTGCCAGCCTGGCCTGCGACAGCGCCGTAAGCTCGGTGGTGTCGCCCACCTGGGTGCCCGTGCCATGGCCCTCGAACAGCGCGACAGACTCAATGCCGAAGCCGGCCCGCTCGTAGGCGCGGCTGAGCGCCAGCCGGTAGCCGCTGATCTCCGGCCGGGTGATGCTGCCCTTGCCGTCGGACGAGATTCCCCAGCCGGCGATGGTGGCGTAGCCCGGGCGCCCGAGCGCGACCGCGTCGCGCTCGCGCATCAGCACGAGCATGCCGCAGCCTTCGCCAGGCCAGAACCCGTTGGAGGCGCGGTCGTAGACTCGCATCTGCGATCTCGCCAGGGCCCCGGTCATAGCGAACCCGACTATCTCGAACGGGTCGATAGACAGGTCGACGCCGCCGGCGATCGCCACGTCAAGGTCGCCGTCGGCCAGTGCCCTGCAGCCGGTGGTGACCGCGAGCAGCGAGGACGAGCACGCGCCGTCCACCGTGTAGCCGCCGCCCTTGAAGTCGAAGTAGTTGCAGATCCGGCCCGCGATCGTGTTGGAAAGGCCGCCAGCCAGAGTGTCCTCGTCCACCGGCGGGAACGGGTCCTTGTAGCGGACCTCGAGGTCATCGAGGAACAGGGCCAGCCGCTCGTCGTCCCACTCCTGTTCCCGCAGCGCGGCGGCGACCGTCCGGCGCACGTACGGCCAGCGCAGCCGCATCAGGTTGGCCCGGGTGAACTCGCCGGTCAGCGTGTTTCCCACGATCACGCCCGTACGCTCGCGCGGCAGGCCATCGCCCTGGGCGAATCCCCCGTCGCACAGGGCCGGCGGCCACGTCGAGCGCGAGCCAGTGGGTGAGGTCGGTAGACCGGTAGGTGCTGCCGGCGATCTTGTGGGCCACCCGGTCGAATGAGTAGCCCTCGAGCACTGCCGCCGTAGCGGCGTAGAACCGGTCGGGCGTGCCAGGCGTGGCCGACCAGTAATCTTCCAGCCGCATCCGGACGTCAGGGAGCTGACGGAACGCCCGCCTGCCGGCGATCGCGTTCTCCCACAGCTCCGCTGGCGAGGAGGCATCCGGATACCGGCACGCCATCCCGACTACCGCGATCCTGTTCATCGGCGCAGATTCCTTCGGCCTTCTCGTAGGCTGAACTCCTCGGCGACTCTTCGCCGCCACGTCTCATACGCGGGCTCCGCGCCATCCGCGATCGCATCGGGCGCGGCCGTCAGCGCCGGGCGCCGTTGTGCGCACACCTCGGCGGCCAGCGCGGGCGTCAGGTCGCACAGCACCCTGGTCGCGAGTTCGACCTGCGGGACCACGAGGCCGGCCAGCAGCCTGGCCTCGGCGGCGAAAGCACTGCCCTGCGCCACGAACGGGCGGTGCGCGCCCGCCAGTTCCCGCAGGCGGCGCAGTTCGCCTTCGTCGGCGCCGCCGGCGTAGGTCGCCGCGAGGCCGACGCCGCTGTACAGGTCGTCCCTGCGGTGCGCCGGGAATCCGGCGATGGTGCTGGCGACAAGGTCCGCGTCGGTGCCGCAGACGAACCACAGCGCGCGCCCGATGCCCTGATCGATCGCGCGCGGTGAGTACCGCGACGAACCGTTTTCCGGCCAGGGAAAGGCCCGCGCCTGCTCGTGCTGCCTGACATAGCGATCGGTGCGGAAGTAGGCCTGATGAAAGCCGTAGCCGTCAAGCACCAGCCAGCGCAGCAGCGGATCGGGGGCACTGATTGTCCGCCAGCGGAACCTTGGCAGCCTGGCCATCGCCCAGCCCATCCCGACGTGCACCATGTAAATGTGGCTGGCGCCCGGTCCGCTGGCGAAGCGCTCGCACCTGCGGCCGCCAGCCGACAGGGCGTCAAGCACCGAGAAACCCATGGCCGCGCCCTCGTACGCGAACCCGCGGAAGCGGACAGGGACCTGATCAAGCAACTGCTGCGCCTCAGCCGCATCGCGTGATTGGGTGGCGGAGCCAAAGCCGCTCAGGAAGGTGCGGCCGATTGTCTCGAGCAATTGCCGCGCCTGCGGGCTCTTGACATGGAAGCCGCGGACCTCGAGCTGGGTCGCCGAGTCGTCCGGTGTCAGAATCCGGCTGCGCATCCGTCGCCAGCTAGGCAATTTTCTCTCCTGGTGGCCGTTACCTGTGCTTCTGCCTCAGGTTCCTCGCACCACCCTGGGAACGCATCTTCAGATGTGCGATCGCGCATCAGATTTCGCATTCAGCAGGAAGCATTTTTGCGGCCCGAATGCCTAGCATCGGCTTAAATATGCCGAGTAATGCGCGCCGGCGCGTACGAAGGGTCTCGTGCCATGACTATCGAGCAGGCTCCGCTGTCGTTCCCATTCCGGCCAGAATCGCTCTACCAGCCGGCCCCGGAATGGGCCGAGCTCAGATCCAGCCGGCCAGTCGCTCGGATTCAGATGCCGGACGGGACGCTGGCCTGGCTGGTGACGCGCGCCGACGACGTCCGGCAGGTCTTCTTCGACCCCAGGTTCAGCCGGGCCGCGGCCGCCGCGGCCGCGACCGAGGCCGGGCAGGGCGGCGTCAGCATGGCGGCGGGCTGCGAGTCGATCATCGGCATGGAGGGGGCAGAGCACGCGCGGCTGCGCGGCCTGGTCGCCGGCACCTTCACGTTCCGCAAGACCGAGGCGATGCGACCCAAGGTGCGGGCCCTGGTCAACGAGCTGATCGACGGCCTGATGGCGCGCCCGCAGCCTGGCGATCTCGCCGAGGACTTCTCGCTCCAGCTACCAATCAGGGTCTTGTGCGAACTGCTCGGCGTGCCGGCAGAGGATCAGGGGTTCTTCCGCAGCTCCGCCGAGGTGGTCGTGGGCGACGAACTGCGCGACCCGGACGTGAGCAGGGTGATGCTCGGCCGGCTGCTCGAGTACTTCGAGAAGCTCATCGCCCGCAAGCGCGAGCACCCGGCCGACGACCTGATCTCGGCGCTGGTCCAGGCCAAGGACACCGGCGGCAAGCTCTCCCACCATGAGCTCAGGCTGCTCGGCCTGGTCACGCTGATCGCGGGCTATGAGTCGACGGCTGCCGAGATCAATATGTTCGTCCTTTCCCTATTTCGCTATCGGCAGGAATGGGAACGGCTCAAGGCCCATCAGGAATTGCTGCCGCAAGCGGTCGAAGAACTGATGCGCTTTTGCCTGCTCACCGATGTCGGTACCGGGTTTCCCCGGGTCACGACCGAAGACGTGGAACTCGGCGGAGTGACGATTCCCGCCGGCGCCCTGGTCCTGCCCGCCTTTATCCCGGCCGGCCGGGACCCGGCGCTGTTCCGCGATCCGGATCGGCTCGACGTGACTCGCGACGGCAAGATCGCGCACTTTGGCTTCGGGGCGGGGGCGCACCGCTGCCTCGGCTCAGGGCTGGCCAGGGTGGAACTGCAAGAGGCGCTGCGCGGGCTGATGACCCGCATGCCCGGGCTGCGGCTTGCCGTGCCTGATTCCGACCTGCGGCTGATGCCCGGCCGGATCGTGCACACGTTCGAGTCGCTGCCGGTGCTGTGGTGAATTTGCGCTTTGCGCATTTCAGGAGATGCCCGCTGATACGGCGGCTGTGACGGTAAAAGCGACAATCTTTACTGCTCAGGAAAGGAACACGGTGGCTACCAAGATCGGAGACCGCGCCCTGGTACTTGGCGGGAGCATCGCGGCCTTGTTCGCTGCCAGGGCGCTCAGCGATGGTTACGGCGAAGTCGTGCTCGTCGACCGCGACAAGCTGATCGGGGTGCGCGAGGCGCGACGCGGAGCACCGCAGGGGCGCCATATCAACGGCCTGCTCGCGCGCGGCGCCCGCGCGATGGAGGAGCTGTTTCCTGAGATCACGGCCGAACTGGTCAGGGACGGCTGCCCGATCACCGACCTGGCCGGGACGGTCCGCTGGTACGTAGGCGGGGTGCCGCTGCGCCAGACCAGGGCCGGGCTGACCAACGTGGCCGCGAGGCGCCCGCTGATGGAAGCCCACGTGCGCGAGCGGGTGCAGGCGCTCGGCAATGTCACGTTCCTGGAGGAACACGACATCGCCGGCCTGGTGACCACGCAGGACCGGGGCACGGTGACCGGGGCGCGGGTGCGGCCCGCGGCGGCACGGATAACGGCGGCACGGGCAGCAGGGCCGCCGAGGAGACCGTGCTCACCGCCGACCTCGTCGTCGACGCCACCGGGCGAGGCTCGCGCACCCCGGTGTGGCTCGAGGCGCTTGGCTACGGGCGGGTCAGGGACGAGGGAGCGAAAATCGGCCTCGGCTACGCCAGCCGTCACTACGTGCTCGGGACGGACCCTTTCGGCACCAACCATTCGATCATCTCGGTCGCCTCACCTGACCGGCCGCGCGGGGCGATCTTCACCAAGACCGATGGCGGCACGGTCGAGCTGACCATCTACGGGATCCTCGGCGATCATCCGCCGACCGACGCCGACGGCTTCAACGCCTTCGCGAAGACGCTGACGGCACCGGAGATCTTCGAGGCCATCAGCGACGCCAGGCCGATCGATGATCCGGTTCTCTACAAGTTCCCGGCCACGCTGCGGCACCGGTACGACAAGATGACCAGCTTCCCGGAGAATTTCATCGTGATCGGTGACGCGGTCTGCACGCCTAACCCGGTCTTCGCCCAGGCCCAGACCCTCGCCGCGCTCGAGGCCCTGGCGCTCTGGCGGCACCTGCGGGACGGCCGGCCGGTCCGCTCGCTCGATTTCATGAAGGAAGTCGGCGCCATCATCGACCCCGCGTGGGACATGACCACGGGCGTGGACCTCAGCTTTCCCGGCGTTCCCGGCCGCCGGACAATGAAGCTCAAGATGATCCAGGCGTACATGCAGCGGCTGCTGATCGCCGCGACCCAGGACGCCAGGTTCACCGAGGCGTTCATGCGGTCCGCCGGCATGGTCGATCACCCGAGGGCACTGACCAGGCCAGGCCTGGTCGTCGGGGCGCTGCGCACGTCGAACCGGGTGCTGGCGGCGGCCAAACGCTGAGCCGCGACCCGGAGAGCAGGCACGGCGACCCGGCGGAACCGCCGGCCGCCTGGTCCGGGAAAGACGAGGAGCGCCCGCAGCCCCGGCAACCCGATACCGGTCACCGCCGCCATGGCAACTCAACGAGTCATCCGACAGCCTCCCCGACCTGCGCATATCACCGTGATTACGGCCACGATCATGATCCAATGCCGCTTCGGTGCGGCTCTTTCGGGTGAGGCTGCTCTCGCAGGAGGGTTTTCTTGTTCGTGCAGGAGGGTTTCCGCATCTAGGAGAGTTGACCGGACTATACGACGACAATCCTCCTTCATGCGACAACGCTCCTACAGGAACCCGAAAACCCTCCCCGGTAAGGACGAGAACCCTCCCGGACACGACAACTCTCCTCCCGGGAGACGAAAACCCTCCCGGACACAGCAGCACCCAGTTGGCTCACCCCAGAAGAGCCGCACCCCAGTTACAATGCCGCGTAATTCACGTTACGTTCTGCGTCCAGGGAGCCGGATGCGATGACTGGAACCGCGCATGTCCCCTACACCGTCGAGCAGGACGAAGACGGCATTTGGTGCGCTCATGCGCAGCTACGTCCAGGCGTGGGAGCGAGCGGAGAGGGTGATAACCCCGCAGCTGCCCTCACTGACCTGCGGGAAGCCCTTATCGGGCTCATCGCTGAATTCGGCGGGCCAGACGAGCTTCCCCGGGCTCGCGGGTGTCACCGGGCGGGCTGCTCGCGCTGCCGGGCCTGCTCGTAGTACCTGGCCACGGCGCGGAACGCGGCTTTCGGCTCCCAGCGGTACGGCGACGCCCAGTCCGAGTAGTCCTCGCGGATCGTCTTGACCAGCGCCCAGCTCGCGATGTCCAGGTCGTAGCGCGGATCGTCGGAGTGCGGGTGGGTCGGATGGATGAACTCCGCGATCGCCACGCTGTAGATGCCGAGTTCTTCGAACATGGCCAGCATCGCCAGGTGATAGGCGGCCTGTGCCTGCTCGTCGCGCACGTATCCGTCGAAGACCGTGGGCACCGGCCCGGACCGGTCGATGACGTCGAAGGCGAGCATGCCTCGTTCGGCGGCGCCCGCGTAGGCAGGACTGCCGTATTCGGAGATCACGATCGGCTTGCCCCACCGCCGGTAGCCTCCGATCTCGTCCGCGTGGCCTTCCCTGGACCGATGATGGGAGAAGTAATAGGTGAGGCCTACGTAGTCGAGAAGGCTCCAGTCGACATCCTCGAAATTGCCGGCCGAGTAGATCAGCTCACCAGAGAAATTTCTCCTGACGACATTCGCCGCGCGGGTCAGGAACTCATTGAGCCGGGACGCGCTCAGTGCCCTGTCGTAGCCGCCCGTTGGCCTGAGAAAATGGTGCTCGTCCTGGGTGAAGAGGTTCGCCATCCGATCGTGATACCTCTCGCCCGGAATGATTCCAGGTGTCCCGATCGGGTGCGTGCAGCCGATGCTGTAGCGAATGGCCGCGCCCTGGCGCCGGAAGGACTCGGCTATCCGCGCGCCCTCAGCCAGGTGATCGAGTATCTCTTCTTGCGCGCGATCCACCAGCCTGGGCTGCAGCCAGACGTGCAGCCCGCGGTCGGCCGCCTCGGTGACCGTCTCGGTCAGCCGGGCGAAGTCGCTGCCGTAGATGGTCACCGAGTTGCAGTGCAGCGGGCCGGCGATGGCGGCTATCTCCTCGCGCATCCGTTCCGCGCTCCAGACCGCGCGAGACAGAGGCCCTTGCCCGGTGGCGAAGTTGGAGCCCGTGTCGTAAGACACCCCGCGATAAACCAGGTGCCCGCCGTGATCGTGAGCGCTCCGCATGGTGACTCCTTCCGGTGGTGACCAGCGCGGCGATCAGTGCGCGGCCGGCGCGAACTGGCCGGGCGACCGGCCTGGACCAGCGGGACCCCGGTAGGCCTGGGCGATGTCGAGCCAGGCATCCGCCTCCTTGCCCGACGCCGTGACGGCGAGGTCGGCGCGATGCCTGCGCCTGGTCGCGAGCAGGCAGAAGTCGACCGCCGGCCCGGTGACGCGCTGACCTGAGTCGGCCGGCCCGAATTCCCAGAGCGCGCCGGACGGCGCCGTCAGCTCGAACCTGAACTGTTCTTCCGGCGGCGTCAGCCCGCGCGCCTGATAGCCGAAGTCCCTGGTGAGAACCGCGAACCCGGCCAGGCGCCCGATCCGGTCAGTGCGCTCGATCGCGACGCCGAGCGCGTCGGCGATGTCCTGGCCATGGGCGAACAGTTCCATGATCCCCGCGCAGGCCAGGATGGCCGGTGGCAGCGGGTTGACCAGCCAGGGAACCGTCTGGTCGGCGGGCACGGCGGCCAGCGCCCTGATCGCGGCGTCGCGTTCGGCCTGCCACCGTGCCAGCAGCGCGGCCGATGACAGCTGCCTGTACCCGGCCAGCGCGGCGTTCACCGCGCCGTTGAAGTCGCTCTTGGCAGCGGCGGTCATCGCGGTGAACTCAGCGGGGTCCGATGCCGCCGTCCCCGCGAGCCTGAAGATGAAGGCCAGGTGGGCGACCTGGTCGGCGATCGTCCAGCCGGGCGCCGGGGTGGCCAAGGCCCAGCTGACCTCGGTTATCCCGCCGACTAGCTGATCGATCTGCAGGCTCTCGGCCGTGAGATCGTCGATCACGTTCTGCTCTGGCATGGGCTTTTCCTCTCCGCGAGCGATTCTTCTCAGGACGCGCCGCTGTCGGGCAGCGCCAGCCACCAGGGACTGGCACGAGCCCAGCCGATGGTCCTGACGATGCCGTCGGCCAGCGGGGTGACGCAGTCCCAGCCAAGGACCGCGCGTGCCTTGGCCGTGTCGGGCACCCGGCGCCGCAGGTCCTCATAGCCCGCGCCGAGCCGGCTAGCCGTGTCCACCAGCGTGACGCGGGCGCCGAAGCCGGTCAGCTCGGCGATCAGGCCGACGGCCTCGGCGACCGTGGTCTCCTGGGTGCTGCCGATGTTGAAGACCTCGCCCGCGGCCACCTGGCTCTCCCCCGCCAGCCCCGTGCCGGCCAGCACCGTGCCGGCGACTGCGTCATCGACGAAGGTGAAGCACCTCGTCTGGTCCCCCCGGTCGTACACGACCGGGGGGATCCCGTTCAGTGCCCGGTGCACGCTGCGGCTGATCACGAAGGCCGGCCGCTGGCCCGGGCCGTACACATTGAAGTAACGGACCACCGTGACCGGAAGCCCGTGGCTGCGGCCGAACGCGAAGGCGACGTGTTCGCTGAGTGCCTTGGCGGTCGAGTAGGCCCAGCGGTCGGCCGTCGTCGGACCGAGCACCCGGTCGCCGTCCTCGCGCCAGGGCACCGCCGGGTTCTTCCCGAAGACCTCGCTGGTGCTGGCGATCACGACCCTGGCATCGGCGCGGGCAGCCAGGTCAAGCACGTTGCGAGTGCCGGCTATGGCGGAGTCGATCACTTCAAGCGGCCTGGCGAGGTACTGGTCCACGCCCACCAGCGCGGCCAGGTGGTAGACCACGTCCACGTCCGCCGAGATCGCGCTCGCGAGTTGGCCGGCGTCGCGGATGTCGCCCCTGACGTGCCTCGCGACCTCAGCTTCCGGTCCCGGTGGCGCCGGTACCCGGTCGAACACGGTCACCTCGTGGCCGAGCGCGACCAGCCGCCGGGCCAGGTGGCTCCCGATGAACCCGGCACCGCCCGTGATGACCGCTCGCGGCGCGGTCACCGCCCGATCCCCCGGTAGATATAGCCGAGCTGGCGCAGGTAAGCGATCTTCTCCCGCGCGTAATACGCCCGGCCGTCGAGGATCAGGCAGGGATCGGCGACCGGCATGCAGGCGAAGTCCAGAGCCGCGAATTCGCGGTGCAGGGCAAGGACGGCCAGGCAGTCGGCGCCCCTGACCGCCTCGGCGAGCGTGCCGGCCGGAGTGACGCCAAGCAGTTCTCGCGCCTGGGCAGCATCGACGAGCGGATCGAACGCGCGCACCCGCAGCCCGGCCTCCCTCAGCGCGGCGATGACCTCCCTGGCGGGCGTGGCCCGCAGGTCGCCGGTGTCGTTCTTGAAGGCCAGGCCGAGCACGGTCACCGTGCAGGCACCCAGATCCTTGCCGAGCGCGCGCAGCTCATCGATGATCAGCCCCGCCGTGTAGCCCGGCATGCCCGAGTTCACCTCCCGGCCGGCGGCGGCCGTGCGGATGTCCAGGCCGCGGCTCCTGGCCGAGTGCACGACCATCCACGGGTCCTTGGTAAGGCAGGAACCGCCCACCCCGACGCTCGGCAGCAAGATATTGACGTGGCCGTTGCCTTTGGGTACCGAATTCGCCGCCTCGATCACCTCGAGGACGTCCACTCCGTAGAGCGAGCAGAACTTGGCCAGCTCGTTCGCGAGCGCGATGTTCAGGTCGATCCACCAGTTGTCGGCCAGCTTCACGATCTCCGCGGCTTCCAGCGAGGCCAGGGGCAGTACCTGGCCGCCGAGCGCTCGCCGCCAGAAGCCGGCCGCCGCGCGGGCACTCGCCGGGTCGATCCCGCCCACCACCGTCGGGATCGACCGAAGCTCGGCCATTGCGGTGGCCTCGGCGATCCTTTCCGGGCTGAAAGCAAGCAGGAAGTCGGTGCCTGCGGTAAGCCCGCTCTGCTCCAGCAGGGGAACTATCAGGTTCCGGCTAGTCCCCGGCGGGACCGTGCTCTTGAAGATCAGCAGCTGGCCCGGCCTGACGTACCTGCTCAGCGCCTCGCACGCGCCGCGAAGCTGCGCGCCGGAAAGGGACCCGTCCTCGTGCACCGGCGTGCCGACGGCGACGATCACGACGTCGGCCCCGGCAGCCGCCGAATAGTCGGCGGTCACCCGGAGCCGGCCAGCGACCAGGGCGGCGGCGAAGATCTCGGCGAGTTCCTGCTCGCGGAACCGCACGTGCCCGCCGCTCAGCTCCTTGACTAACGCGTCGTCGGTGTCGATGCCGGTGACGTCGAATCCCCGGTCGGCGAGCGTCGCCGCGATGCAGGATCCGACGTATCCCATGCCGACAACGGCGACGCTCGTGTTCTCGCGCACGGCTAGCTCCAGTGACTCGTCCCTTTCCGCCCGTCTCCCTTGATCCTGAGCCGCCGCCAGCGCGCCGCGCATCTCTCTGGTTGCGCGGCAGGCCCGGCAACCTGCGAGATGCGCGGCCCGCCGCCAGCAGAGACGATGCGTCTGCACCCGACCGCGACTCTGGAGGGACGACAAGTGAAGGCAGCAGTCATTCCGCAGGTCAACGGCACCTGGGAGCTTAGAGAGGTAGCGAGCCCACGACCTGGCCCCGACGAGGTACTCGTCAGGGTGCGCGCGTGCGGGGTCTGTTACAACGACATCCTGGCGACCAGGAACGTCATCCCTTTCCCCGCGATCTCACCCGCGGTCACCGGGCATGAGGCGGTCGGCGAAGTGGTGGCGGCGGGACAAGCCGTGACCTCCCGCGCCGTCGGCGACCTGGTCGGCATCACCTGGGTGCGCGGCTCGTGCGGGCGCTGCGCCTATTGCCGGCGCGACCAGCCGCTCACGGGGCAGGCGGCGTTCTTGTGCGCCGCGCCGGTCTCCACCGGGTTCACCGTGCCGGGCGGGCACGCTGAGTACCTGACGGCGCGCGCGGAACAGACGGTGCTCATTCCGGACGGCCTGCCGCCCGAGCTGGCCGCTCCGGTCCTGTGCGCCGGATACACGAGCTGGTCGGCGCTGCGAATCGCCGAGCCCGCGCCGCACGAGCGGGTGGCCGTCCTGGGCATCGGCGGTCTCGGGCACCTGGCCATCCAGTTCGCCGCCGCGTGCGGGCTGGAGACCATCGCCATCACCAGCTCTCCTGACAAGCACGAGATCGCGAAGGAACTCGGCGTCAGCGCCGTGGTGGCCGACGGCGAGCAGTTGCGCGCGGCCGGCGGCGCCGACGTCATCTTGATGACCGGCCCGTCACACGCCGCCGCGTCCGCCGCTCTGACAGGCTTGCGCCCGGGCGGGCGCCTCGTCCTCGCCGGCATCGACCTCGGCACCCCGTTTACCATCCCGGCCGGCCTGCCATTCTTCGCACTGGGCCAGCGGATCATCGGCGCCACCCACCTCGGCCAGCACTATCTGCGTGAAGCCCTAGACCTGGTCGCCAGCGGCAAGGTGCGGCCCATGGTCGAGGTCTTCGCCAAGGAGGACGTCGCAGCGGCGGTGGAGAAGACCAGCAAGGGCCAGGTGCGGTTCCGGGCCGTGGTCACCTACTGAGCGCCGAGGCGAGCCACATGGGTGAGGCTCCTTTGGGGTGAGCCAACTGGGTGGTGCCGTTCCCGGGAGGGTTGTCGTGCTCCGGGAGGAGAGTTGTCGTGTCCGGGAGGGTTCTCGTCCTTACCGTGGAGGGTTTCCGGGTTCCTGAGGAGCGTTGTCGCATGAAGGAGGATTGTCGTCGTATAGTCCGGTCAACTCTCCTAGATGCGGAAACCCTCCTGCACGAACCCGGGAACCCTCCTGCGAGAGCAGCCTCACCCCGAAAGAGCCACCCCCAAGGCACATATACCGCTATTTTACTCAAAACCCTCACCTTGCCGCCTGCTCAGGCACAGCCGACGACAAACCCGCCGGAGTAGTGCCACGCCACTGTCGCAGGCGGCACCGCAACAGCAGCAGGAAGGACCATGCTGCTGTTCTCGTCCAAGATCTGACAGCAACGCGGCCCTCCCTGCTGTCGTCCCAATCGCAACAGAGAGGGCCACGTTGCTCACGCCAGGCCACCGCAACAGCAGCAGGGAGGGCCGCGCTGCTGTTGCCCCTCCAGCCACGTCCAGCCCGGCACCAGAATCCGCCTGACGGGATCACGGGAGAAGCAACCGACAGCCTCCCCGACCGGGGCGAACTTCCGTGATCAAGGTCACTGACATGATCGCGGAACATCACGCCCGCGTCCCTGAATCCGTCACTCCGGGCGGAAGGGGAGTGGTGCTGTCTGCCGGGAGGGTTGCCGTGTTGCTGAAGGAGGGTAGTCACGCCGGGGAGGATTGTCGTCGCGGTCGGGGAGCGGTTTCGGGTGCGTGCGGGAGCGGCCCCGTCACGGTCCGGGCCGCTCCCTAGGGTGACGAGGCGGCCGCCGCGGCTACGCCAGGACGCGGCTGGCGGGGGTGAACCGTACCGGCAGCTTCGTCAGGCGCCTGACCAGGAAACTCGGGCGCCAGGTCAGGGTCTCCTCGGGCACGTCGAGCCGCAGGTCCGCGAGCCGGCGCACCATCGTGCCGAAGAAGACCTCGCCTTCGATGCGGGCCAGCGGCGCACCGAGGCAGAAATGCGCCCCGTGGCTGAAGCTCAGGTGCGGCGACGAGTGCCGGCGGATGTCGAATCTGGTCGGTTCATCGAAATGGCATGAGTCGTAGTTGGCGGCCATGAGCGAGACCGCGACGTGCTCTCCCGCCTTGATGTCCGCATCTCCGATCCGCAGCGGCTCGGCCGCGAAGTGATACATCACCGTCATGACCGGCGCGTCGATCCGGAGGATTTCCTCGATCGCCCGGGTGATGTATGCGGGATCGCTGGCCAGCAGCGCCAGCGAATCCGGATTGCGCAGCAGCGCGAGCGTTCCGTTCGAGATCATGTTGACCGCGGTCTCGACCGACCCGATCAGCATGAGGAAGATGTTGGACCGCAGCTCAAGGTCCGATACTGTCCTCTCATCCTCCTGCGAGGCGAGCATGGCCGACACCATGTCCTCACCCGGATGCTGCCGCCGCTCGGCGATGATCGTGGTGAGGTAGCCGTCGAACCAGCGGCCAGCGCTCGCGAGGTGGTCGTCCCCGGTCGACACGGACAGGCCGGTGACGACCTCGCAGTGCCTGACGAACTCGGCCCGGTCGGAGGTGGGGATGTTGAACCACTCGCAGATGACCTGGTTGGGCAGGGGCAGCGCGAAGGATTCGAGCACGTCGGCGCGTCCGGTCTCCGCGACCGCGTCGATGAGGCCGTCCACGATGCGCTGCACTTGCGGGCGCAGCCGCTCGAGCTGGCGTGGCGTGAAGGCCTGCGATACCACCTTCTTCATGCGGGTGTGGTCGGGCGCGTCGTTGAATACCATGGAGTGCGGGAAGAAATCGTCTTTGTAGATTCCCCGCAGAAATGGATCGAATTCGGCGGATGCCATCTTGCCGCTGCGCCGTAGCCGTGGATCAGCAAGCGCTTTCCTGCCTTCGCTGTAACCGGTGACAAGCCAGGCGGGCATGCCATCGGGAAAGATCACCCGGTGGATCGGCGCGGATTTACCCAGCTTGGCGAGCAGCGCCGGAGGATTGCCGAACAGTTCCGGCTCAAGGCGCACAGCGTTCTCAGCTTGACCTGACATTCCTAAGCTCCCTGAATATGCTGGCCCATGCGCACCAATTGTCGTCCCGGCCGGGCGCTGAATGCTTCTCGCGTCGTGCTCACGGCGCGCCGGAGCCGAGCGCACGCGGGAAGAAGCCGTGCGGGCTCATCCACGCCGATCATTGGGGCGTGAGCACATTCCGGCGGGACGAGGCCATGAGCGACTACATAGTCCGGTCGTGCTCACCGCCCGACGAGATCGTGCGAAGCCTGGTCGAGCACACCGCGCGGGCAGGCGAATTATTCGAGATGATGACGCCAGTCGAGCAAGCCGGATTGCTGACCCTGCTGGCACAAAGCCTGTCCGCGCGAACCGTCGTCGATATCGGAACCTTCACCGGAATGTCCGCGCTGTCCTTCGCGCGCGGCCTTGAGCCCGGCGGGCGGGTCATCACCTGTGACGTCACGACCGAATGGCTCCCGGTCGCGCAAGAACACTGGCGGCTGGCCGGCGTCGATGACCGGATCGAGTTCCGCCTCGGGCCGGCCTGGAAGACGCTCGCCGAACTTGCCGACGGTGCCCGGGTGGACATCATCTTCGTCGATGCCGACAAGCTGAGCTACCCGCGCTACTACCGGGCGGCCGTGCCGCTGCTGCGCTCCGGCGGACTGCTCATCCTCGACAACGTGCTGCTCAAGGGCACGGTGCTCGACCCGGACGCGGTGCCTGACGAACTGCCGAGGATGGCCGCGCAGACCATGCGCGAGATCAACGCCACGCTGGCCAGCGACCCCAGGCTCGAGACGACCATGCTTCCCGTCGCCGACGGCGTGACCATCGCCCGCAAGAAGTAGCCGTCTGGCCGACCCAGAACCGGCCAACCCAGAGCCGGGCCGACCCGGAACCGGGCCAACAGAGAGAAGTGCGATGACCGCTGTCCCCGAGGCCAGGCCGATGAACGGCGCCGAGTACGCGGCCAGCCTGCTCGACGGCCGCGAGATCTACCTGCACGGCGAACGGGTCGAAGACGTCACGCGGCATCCAGCGTTCGCCGCCCCCGTTGCCATGACCGCCCGGCTCTATGACGCGCTGCACGCGCCCGCGACAAAGCCCGTGCTCACCGCCAGGGCCGACGCGGCCGGCGGGTACACGCACCGGTTCTTCACCACCCCGCGCAGCGTCGATGACCTGGTGGCCGACCAGCGTGCCATCGCGACCTGGGCCAGGCTGACCTATGGCTGGATGGGCCGCAGCCCGGATTACAAGGCGTCGTTTCTCGGGACCCTGGGCGCCAACGCCGAGTTCTACGAGCCGTTCGCTGACAACGCCCGCCGGTGGTACCGGGAGTCCCAGGAGAAGGTGCTGTTCTGGAATCACGCACTGGTGCACCCGCCGGTTGACCGGAGCTTGCCCGCCGATCAGGTGCCGGACGTCTTCGTGCACGTCGAGCGGGAAACCGATGCCGGCCTGGTCGTCAGCGGGGCCAAGATGGTGGCCACCGGCTCGGCGCTGACCCACTACAACTTCATCGCCCACTACGGCCTGCCGTTCAAGAAGAAGGAATTCGCGCTGGTCGCCACCATCCCCATGAGCGCACCCGGCATGAAGCTGATCTGCCGCGCCTCTTACGCACAGGCGGCGGCTGGCTCGCCATTCGACTACCCGCTGTCGGCCAGGCTCGACGAGAACGACACCATCCTGGTACTCGACAAGGTGCTGATCCCGTGGGAGAACGTCTTTATCTACGGCGACGTGGGAAAAGCGCAGGTATTCACCGGGGAATCTGGCTTCATCGAGCGATCCACCTTTCACGGCTGCACGCGGCTGGCCGTCAAGCTGGAGTTTATCGCCGGGCTGCTCGCCAAGGCGCTCGAGATCACCGGAACCGAGGCTTTCCGCGGGGTCCAGGCCCGGCTTGGCGAGGTGCTGGCCTGGCGGAACCTATTCTGGGGCCTGTCGGACGCGGCCGCGCGGAATCCGGTCGAATGGAAGAACGGCGCCCTGCTGCCCAACCCGCAGTATGGCCAGGCGTACCGGTGGTTCATGCAAATCGGCTACCCGCGGGTGCGGGAGATTGTCCTGCAGGACGTGGCGGGCAGCCTTATCTACGTAAATTCGAGTGCCAGCGACTTCAAGAATCCGCAGCTCCGCCGTTACCTGGAGACCTATGTGCGCGGCTCGAACGGCATCGGCGCCGTGGAGCGGGTCAAGGTCATGAAGCTGCTGTGGGATGCCGTGGGCACTGAGTTCGGCGGCCGTCACGAACTGTACGAGCGTAACTACGCGGGCAACCACGAGAACACGCGCATAGAGCTGCTGTTCGGTCAGGTCGCATCCGGGCAGCTAGACGACTACAAGGCCTTTGCCGAGCAGTGCATGAGCGAGTACGACCTGGATGGCTGGACGGCGCCAGACCTGCCAGGCCGGCAGTCCTAGCCGGAGCGCTGCCGCTCGCGCTCCCCCAGGCTCGCCTCGCTGGCCAGGCGGACCAACTCGGTGCCGACGTCTATCACCGGCAGGGCGCACGCTGCGCTGACCTCGGGCAGAATGCCGGTGAAGTGCGTGCACGCCAGCACGATCGCCTGCATTCCGCGCCGCTCGGCGATCCGCAGCAACTCGGGAAGCCGGGACGACCGGAACCCGCCGGCCGGATCACCAGCCTCGATCGCTCGCACCAGCGCCTGGTCGCAGACGGTCAGCACCCGGCGGTCACCGGCCGCCGACACGACCGACCGCTCGAACGCCACGGCCGCCTGGGCATTACCCGTGAGCACCATGAGCTGCCGGTAATCGCGCGGTATGGCCCGGTAGACCTCGGCGGGCGCGATAACCCGCGCGTCGCGGAGGGCGCCGGAGTCAATCACCGCCGCCAGCGAGTTGCAGAACACCAGCGCGGTCCGCGCGCCGCGAGCGCGGGCGCCGCGCAGGCAGGCGGTGAACAGCCCGTTCAGCTTGTCCGGGTACGCGTATTGCAGCAAGTCCTGCTCATCTGGCGATCCGGCCAGCGGGCAGGCGTGACCCGGCACGCCCCGGGCCGCGAGCAGCCTGACGCCGAGCGCGGCGTCGTACGGGGTGCCGGCGATCACCGCCACCTCGCCGGCGACCGGTGAGGCGCCGCCCCGGGCCACGCTCACGGCCGCGCCCCTGGCCTCGCCCGGCGCCGCGCTCATGGCCGCGCTCCTGGCCGCGCCCCTGACACTGGCTTGCGCGCGACGATGATGGCGTACCCCAGGTGCTGGCCCGGCGCGAACATGTCGCGATAGCCCTGCTTGAGCGCGGCGATCGCCGCCTCCCCGAACTCGCCGACCAGGACGTCGTGCAGCTTGTTCGCGTGGTCGAGATAGCGCATTCCCATGCTGAACACCCGCTGGCCGCACTGGGTGTGCTCCTCGACGCGGAAGCCGCCCGCCTCAAGCTCGCTGAGCCACTGCGGCACGGTCAGCAGCAGGTTGGCCCTGAACTGGTCAGGAATCTGAGTCGGGTCGTCCGCCGAGTCTCGTGTCCAGCGTGCACTCCGCGATCGCGAGCCGCCCGCCCGGTCGGAGCACGCGGAAGAACTCGCCTAGCACCGAGCCCAGGTCAGGGGCGTGCAGCAGCGACTCGATCGCCATGATCGCGTCGAACGTCGCGGCCGGGTAGCTGATCGACCGGTAGTCGCCGCGCTCGAAAGCCACCGAGCCGGAAAGGCCGGCCGCCAGCGCGCGCCGAGCGGCCTCGCTGGCCTCGGCCGCGCTGATCGTGATGCCGGTGACCCTGGCGCCCGTCTCGGCCGCGACCAGGATCCCCGGTGCGCCGACGCCGCAGCCGGCGTCAAGCACGTGCGCACCCGCCCGCAGGCCGAGCGCCTGCACCACCTTGCGGGTGATGCGGTGGCCCGCCTCGACAACTCCGGCCTCGTCGTCGTCTCCGTACCAGTAGGCCAGGTGCTCCTGGCCGTCGTTGAACACCCCGGACATGCGGCTCGCCTCGTCGTACAGCCTGCCGATGTCCTCGGGAGCGATCGGATTGCTCACGGCACCTCCCCTGGCTGGGATTGGACTAGAAAATGTCATTGACCCCGGTCAGCCCGGACAGCATCGTCGCGAAATCCGCTTCCTGCGGACGCAGCTTCTGCGGGTCAATGGATCGCTGCGCCTTTTCCCAGTACTCCTCCTTGTGTTTCGTGCGGTCATAGAAGAACCGGACGAAATCAATAACGGAATCCAGGAAGGACCGGTATTTCTCCTCGTACCGGCCGAGCGCGGCCTGCTCGCCGGCCGGGTCGGCGAGCGACTCCGCGATCGCGCCGGCGAGCGCGTCCGAACCGCGCAGGGCCAGGGTGACACCGGTGGACAGCAGCGGGTCGACGAACGCGGCCGCGTCGCCGACTAGTGCCCAGCCGGGCCCGAGAACCGCCGGCAGGTGTAGGACCAGTCCCTGATCGTGCGGAATCCGCTGACCCGCCGGGCGCCCGCCGTCAGCGTCCTGACCTCGAGGGTCTGGGCAAGCTCCTCGGCGAAGATCTGCTCAAGGCGCTTGCCCGACGCCTTGTACTCGGTCACCGGCGTCACGTAGCCGACGCTGACGGTCTGGTCGGCGAGCGGAATGAACCAGAACCAGCCCGATGGCCTGTTCTCGGCGACGATGTCACCCGCCTTCGTGCCGCCGTAGAGCGCGCAGCCCTGAAAGTACGTCCACACGGCGAGGTTGCGCAGATCCTCGTGCCAGCGCACCAGGCCGAACTGGCTGCCTAACAGCCGGCTCTGCCCCGACGCGTCGACGAGCAGGCGGCAGCGCGCCGTCTTCGGCAGGCCGACGCCCTTTTCCGAGTAGGTCACCCCGGCCACCCGGTCGCCCTCCAGGACCGCCTCCCTGGCGTGCACCTCCTCGATGACCTGGACGCCGAGTTCCCTGGCCCGGGCGAGCAGCAGGGCGTCGAAGTCGGCGCGGCGGACCTGATAGGCGTACTCGTACAGCGATGACTCGCTGAACCGGAAACCCCAGGTGCCCTGGTTCCTTCCCCACAGCAGCGTGCCGCCGTACTTCCTGGTGAAGCCCATCGCGTCCAGCCGCTCGCGCAGGCCGAGCCGTTCAAGCGCGGGCAGGGCACCGGTGATCAGCGATTCGCCGATGTGGTAGCGGGGGAACTTCTCCCGCTCAAGCACCAGCACCCGGTGACCGCGCATGGCCAGCAGCCCGGCCGTCGCGGCGCCACCGGGCCCGCCGCCTACCACCACTACATCGAAGACCTCATCGTGCGCGCCCATCGTTCACCCCTTCACGGCAATCGGCGCGCTCGGGTCGGCCAGCGCCCGGCGCAGTACCTGACGGAAGCTGTCGATCATCGCGGCCATCGTCGCCTCGTCGAACTGCTTGCTGTTGAAGCGCACCGTGCCGCTGATCTGCCCTCCGGGCAGGACGTCGAGGCCCCACAGGACCCCGTTGGGGATGTCGGACGTGCGCTGGCAGCCCTTCGTCCGGTCACGAACTTCGGCGTACCTGATGCCGCCGATGGTCACCGGCTCGGTCATGCCCGGGTACTGGAGCAACTGGAAGGCGCACACCGCGCCGTCGTCACGCTCGTAGGTCCTGGTCAGCTCGGGTGCCTGCGCCACGATCTCGCTGAACGGCAACTCGTGCGCGTACGCGTCCAGGCAGGTCTGCCTGAGCTGGCGGGACAGGTCGATGAAGGTGCGGCAGCCGGACAGGTCGGTCCGCAGCGGGACCAGGTTAAAGAACGGGCCGACGGTCTCGTTGAACGACGGGTCGACCCGACCCGAGGTGATGGTGGTGCAGACCAGGTCAACCGCGCCGGTCAGCTTGTGCAGGAGAAGGTTGAACGCCGCGAGCAGGACCATGAAGAGCGAGCCGCGCGTCGCCCTGGCGAACTGCGTGGCGGCGGTCGTCAGCCCGGCGTCGATGCCGAATCGCAGCACCGAGTAGACCGCGACGTCGCCTGGCGCTACCGGCCGGTCCGCCCGGATGTCGAGGATCTCGGCGCCGCGGTAGTTGTCCCGCCAGAAGGCACGGGACTGATCGGCTTCCGCGCTCGCCAGCGCGCCTTCCTGCCACACCGCGTAGTCCTGGTACTGGCGCATGGGCGGCAGCGCAGGCACGTCGAATCCGCGCCTGGCCGCGTAACGATGCGCGAGATCGCTGATGATGACGTGCATCGACCAGCCGTCGCTGGCGATGTGGTGCGTGACGAGCACGAGCACCGAGTCCTGATCGTCCAGCCGGCCGAGAACCGCGCGCAGGTGCGGCAGCTCAGCCACGCTCAGCGTGGCGGCCTCGACACCGTTGATGAACTCGTCTGCCACCTCAGCACGCGGTCTCGGGTCATCGCGCGCCAGGTCAACGGCCTCGAGGCGCGGCGAGCTCGGCGGGTGAACTTTCTGGTACGCCGGCCCGTCGTCGCGCACGACCGAGGTGCGCAGCATCTCGTGCCTGGCCACGACATCGTCGAGCGCCAGCCGGAAGGCTTCCAGGTCAAGCTCGCCCTCGAGCCGCCAGCCGAGGATGACCAGGTGCCGGGGGCCGAACGCGCCGTGGGTGTCGCCCCGGTCGAAGATGGTGAACAGGCTGAGGTTCGCTGACAGCGGTATGCGCTCGCCCTCATCGGCCGCCGCCGGCCCGGGCAGGCCCAGGCCGGGCCACGCGCCGTTGACATAGGCGAGGCACGCGGCCCGGCCGCCAGGGCCGAAGGCGGTGCTCCAGCCCGGCGGCGCGGGGATGCCGGCTGGCCAGAGGGAGTGCTCGCGCACGGCGTTCACCAGGACGGTGTAGTTGCCATCTGGGTCATCGAACGGGTTCGTCATCGCGCTCCTTTCGCCGCACCGGGCTTGCCGGCCACGCTGGCCGCCAGGGCCGCCCGTACCGCGCCGGCCAGGCCGGCCACGGTGGGAGTGTCGAACAACTGGCGGATCTGCAGTTCCGCGCCAAGCTCGGCCCGGATGCGGTTCATCAGCCGCATCCCGAGCAGGGAATGGCCGCCGAGGTCGAAGAAGTCATCCTCGACGCCGATCCGGTCGAGCCTCAGCAGTTCGGCGAACAGCCCGCAGAGCGCTTCCTCGGTCCCGCCGACCGGGCGCCGGTAAGCCGCGGCGCTCCGGAACTCGGGCACCGGGAGCGCGTCGCGGTCGACCTTGCCGTTCGCGGTGAGCGGCAGCCGGCCGATGGCCACGAACGCGGCGGGCACCATGTACTCGGGCAGCGCCCGGCGCACGTGCTCGCGGAGCGCCTGCGGGTCAGGCCCCGCCGCGCCATCGGGTACCGCGCCATCGGGCACCACGTAGGCGACCAGGCGCCTGTCGCCGGAGCCGGCCTCGCGCGCTACTACCGCCGCGTCCGCAACCCCCGGGCAGGTCGCGAGCACGGCCTCGACCTCGCCGGGCTCGACCCGGAACCCGAGCACCTTCAGCAGGTCCCCGGCCCGCCCGACGTACTCGAGCGAGTCGCCGGCGACCTTGCGCGCGAGGTCACCGCTGCGGTACATCCGCTCTCCGTCGCCCAGGGGGTCGGCGACGAAGCGCTCGCAGGTGAGATCAGGACGGCCGAGGTAACCCCGGCCCACGCCCGTGCCCGCCAGGTACAGCTCGCCGACCACGCCGTCCGGCACCGGGTCAAGCCGCTCGTCAAGCACGTACACGCGCTCGCCGTCCATCGGCCGGCCGATCGGGACCGCGGTCCCGGCGCTGTAAGGAGCCGGCAACTCGGCCTGGGTGCTGAACACCGCGGCCTCCGTGGTGCCGTACAGCGCGCGCACGATCAGCCCGGGGCAGGCGTCCAGCACCTTGGCCACCGCGCCTGGGGCGATGACGTCACCGCCGGTCAGTACCTCGCTGACGCCGGCGAGCAACCCGGGCGCCTCCTCGGCCACCACCCGGAACAGCCCAGCCGTCAGGTGCACGGCGGTGAGCCCCGCCGCGGCGATGAACCGGCCGAGTTCCGCGATCCCGAGGTCGGCCGCCGGGGGTATCACGACGCAGCCGCCGTGCAGCAGGGGCACGAGCATCTCGTAGATCGAGACGTCGAACGCCAGCGGCGCGAGCATCGGCACCCGCTGCTGGCGCCCGGCCGTCCAGCAACTGTCGAGTGCCATGGTCACGGCGCTGCGGTGGCTGATCGCCACCCCCTTGGGCCGTCCGGTCGAGCCTGAGGTGTACATCACGTAAGCGAGCGCGCCGGGATCGGGCCGCACGGACGGCGGTCCGGACGGCACGCCCGCGGGCAGGCCCGCCGCCATCGCCACGTGCCTGGCGCGGGGGAGGCCACGCCGCCGCATGGACTCGTCGGTCACCAGCACGGCCGCGCCGGACTGGGCGATGATCGCCTGCTGGCGGTCGCGAGGGTAGGCGGGATGCAACGGCAGGTAGCAGCCGCCGGCTTTTCGCTATGGCCAGGAAAGTGATGACCACGTCCGGTGAGTGCGCCATGAGGACGGCTACGGGCGCATCCGTTCCGACGCCGAGCGACATCAGGTAATGGGCAAGGCAGTTAGCGCGCTGGTTTATTTCATCAAAAGAAAACGTAACACCCGCAGCCGACACTGCTGGCATCCCCGGCGACCTGGCCGCTTGCGCGGAAAAGGCATCCTGAATTGTCCATGACATGATCAGATCCTTTCCGGCGTCCCTGCGTCAGTGACTATTCAGCTGGAAACTATCCCGTGCCGGGCGACGACGGCATCTTGGTAATTGCTGTTGTCCTTTCTAGAGACCACGGGTAATCATCCTGTGAGGAGGCTGGTCAGGGCGCGATGGAGGCAGCGATGGGACAGATGGTGCTGATCGGCGGCGGCACGCTTCTTCAGGGCTCGCCCGGCTGGGTCATCGACTGGCTGGCCGGCCAGGATCAGCCGCTGCCCCGGATCTGGTTCGGCGACGAGACGCCTCAGGTCAGGCGGGAGTTACCGGCCTACCTCATCGACCGGCACCTGGTGACGGTCGCCGAATTCGGGCAGTTCGCGCGCGAAACCGGCTACCTGACCGACGCGGAGCGGCGCGGGTTCGGGATGATCTACGACGCCGACGGCTGGGCGGAGCGGGAAGGCGTGACGTGGAACGCGCCGGGCGGGCCGGGCACGGGCACCGGAGGTTACGCCGATCACCCGGTCGTTCACGTCTCCTGGCCGGACGCCCGGGCGTACGCCGGCTGGGCGGGCAAGCGGCTGCCGACCGAGGCTGAGTGGGAGTTCGCGGCCCGGGGCCCGGGGTTTCGAATCTGGCCGTGGGGCGATGACTGGGACCCGCGCCGTGCGAATACGGCCGAACTCTGGGCCGGGGCGATGGGCACCCTCGCGGACTGGCGGGCCTGGTGGGCGGCCGAGTGCGGGAAGGACGGCCCGGTGCCCAGGACGACCAGCGTCGGCTCGTTTTCGCCGCTAGGCGACAGCGTCTTCGGGTGCGCCGACCTCGCGGGGAACGTGTACGAGTGGACCGGCACGCTCTCCTGCCTCTATGACGACGCGACGAGCTGCGACCCCACAGTCGCGATGGCGGCCGGCAAGTACCGCGTGATCCGGGGCGGGTCCTGGATGAACTTCCGCTACCAGGTCAGGTGCAGCGAGCGGATGCACGGCGACCCGACCGGATGGTCTTCCTTCGCGCATGGCTTCCGCTGCGCGAAAGACGCCCCTTAAGACGGACGAATAGATGGACATCGGGAGGTGCCGTGACGAAGATAGCAATTCCCTCGGTATGGGCGAAGGACGGCCAGACCGAGTTCGAGGGAATCCACGGGCCGCTTCCCGAGGTCATCAAGCGGTTCGCCGCCGATAACCCTGAGCTGCGCCGCCGGGTGCTCGGACCGGACGGCGAGCCCGTCTCCTACCTCAACATCTGCATCGGGGAGCAGATCGTCCCGCGTGATCAGAGGGGCAGCGCGGTGGTCGGGGCGGGCAGCGTGATCACGATCATCTCGCCGATGGCCGGCGGCTGACGTGCCCGGCCCGAGACCGGCCAGGCGGCCGGCCAGGCGGGTGGTCATCGACGCCCAGGGGCCGCCCGGGGTCATGCGCGTCGTCGAGACGGCCGTGCCGGAGCCTGCCGGCGGCGAGGTGCTCGTGCGGGTCGCGTGGGCCGGGGTCAACTTCGTCGACCTGCTCCAGCGCAGCGGCGCGTACTCCGTCAGGTTGCCGATGACACCCGGGATGGAAGGCAGCGGGACCGTCATGCGCGCCTGCCCCGGAGTGACCGGGGCCGCCGAGGGGGACGAGGTCGCCTGGATGGGGGTGCCCGGCTCCTACGCCTCGCACTGCGTCGTGCCCGCGGACCGCCTGGTGCCGGTGCCGGCCGGGGTCAGCCTCGACGACGCCGCCGCCACGCTCGTGCACGGGATGACCGCGCACTTCCTCGTGTCGGACGTGGTACCGCTCGGCCCGGCGAGCACCTGCCTCGTGCACTCCGCGGCCGGCGGCGTGGGCGGCCTGCTCTGCCAGCTGGCCTCGGCGCGCGACGCCCTGGTCATCGGCACGGTCTCACGGGCCGCCAAGGCCGGATCGGCCCTGGCGGCCGGTGCCCGGCACGTCATCGACTACTCGGGCGGGCGGTTCGCCGACCGGGTGAGGGAGCTCAGCGGCGGCGCGGGGGTGGACGTCGTCTACGACGCGGTCGGGCGCGACACCTTCGCCGAGGGGCTGTACTGCCTGCGGCGCGCGGGCACCTACGTGCTCTACGGCCAGGCCAGCGGCCCGGTCGATCCGGTCGACCCCCAGGTGCTGAACGCGCGCGGCTCGCTGTTCCTCACCAAGGCCTCGCTCGGGCATTACGACACGACCCGCGAACAGCTCCTGCGGCGGGCCGGCGAGGTGCTTGGCCTGGTGGCGGCCGGGCGGCTGCGGCTTCGCGTTCATGCCAGGCTCGACCTGCGCGAGGCGCCGGCCGCGCACGCCGCGCTCAGTTCGCGCGAGACGCTTGGCAAGATCTTGCTGCGGCCCTGAGGCGGCCGCCCGGCCCTGAGGCGGCCGCGGCACGACCCGGCCCCGCTTCCTGGCGATGTGCTTGACGTGAGCCAGACCTGGGGTACATTTAACATGTCGGTTAATTAACGAACTGGACAAATGCAGTGGCCAACGATCGTCTCAGCATGATCTTCGCAGCGCTCGCAGATCCGACTCGCCGGGCCATCCTGGCGCGGCTAACTCAGGGAGACGCGACGGTCTCGGAGCTGGCTGAACCGTTCTCGATCAGCCTCCCGGCCATCTCGAGGCATCTCAAGGTGCTCGAGCAGGCCGGGCTGATCTCACGGAGCCGGACAGCGCAGTGGCGATCAAGCAGTCTCCGGGTTGGGTCGTTGCAAGACGTCATGACCTGGATGGAGGGTAACCAGGCGTTCTGGGACGCCAACTTCGACCGGCTTGACGCGCACCTAGATCGCGTCATGCGGGAGGGGGCAGAAGTCTCCGTAGAGACCACGGCTCAGAGCACAGCAAGCCCAGTGGTGACCACAGGGCATCCGAAGGGAGCACCCATGCCTATCGAGGCAACAGAAGAACTCATCATGACCAGGATTTTCAACGCCCCGCGCAAGCTCGTCTACCGGGCCTTCACCGACCCTGACCAGCTCGCGCAGTGGTACCCGCCCACAGGCTTCTCCGTACCGCGCGACACCATCGAGATGGACGTCCGGGTCGGCGGCGCACAGCGGTTCGTCATGCTCAACGACAGCGACCCTAACTTCAAGGCGCCCGTGAACGCGACCTTCACCGAGGTCGTCGAGAACGAGCTCATCGCCACCAGCGAGGACTTCGTCGGCGTGCCCGGCCTCCAGGAGCCCGGCAAGCTCGACGTGCGGATCGAGTTCCACGACGAAGGCCAGAAGACCCGCGTGGTGCTGCGGCAGGGTCCCCACTCGGAGGGGATGCTGCCGATGGCGAAGGCGGGCAGGGAGAGCTCCTTCGCCAAGCTCGAGGAGATCCTCGCGGCTGCTCAAGGTTGAGCCTCGCGCAGGCCGCTCGCGCTACCCGCAGTAGCGCGTTTCGGCGGGCTAGCCAGGTCAGTGGCTAGCCCGCCGATCTGCTCGCTCGCACCCTGAGCGGGCAGTCCGGTAATACCGTCCTAACAACTATCCCGCACGAGCGGACCGGGCACAACTTCGCGAATGCGGCTGTTCTGCGGCCCGGCCGCCGGGCCGCCAGGCGCTAGCCCGGCCAGGTCACCACCAGGTCGATCCGGCCGCTGACCAATGCCAGGTGTATCCGGGTCGCCCAGTTGTCCGTGCGCGCGTCTTTCATCAGGTCAAGGGCCAGTCGGCGGGAACCTGGACGGCGACGGCCAGGCCGACCTCGAACCTGATCCGGCTCGCGTGCCTGAGCAGGTGCGTCCATTCCGCCAGCGTCCGCGCGGGCCCGGCGAGGTGGCTGGCCCGCAGCAGAACACCGCGCTGGCCGAGCTCGCGCAGCCGCGCGGCCTTGCTCACTAGATCGTCGGCGAGCAGCGTCCACTCGGGTTCCGGCGGGCACCTCAGCTCGGCGAAGGACGGCGGCACGACCGCAGCCAGCCGGCTGGGCAGCCGCATGGCGCCGGGGGTGAACGGCACGCCGATGGCGTTACCCGCAGGCGCCGCGGAGCTGAGCCCGGCGTCGGCGCGGAACCTTTCCTCCGCCTCCTCCATCCGCTTGCCGCACTGAGCCCGCAGGGTGAGATAGCCAAGGGCACCGGTACGAGTGAGGAAGTGCAGGCCGAATTGCTCAGGCCGCAGGTGCAGGCGCGTGCCGTAGGTCTCCCACCAGCCCATGCTCGGCCCCGCCAGGCTCTGGGTGCGAGTCACGGGTCCTCGCCGCGCCCGTTCGTAGGCCGCGAACGCGTCCGCGTAACCGTCGGCGGCGAGCAGCGCCGCCGCGAGCGCGATGCCGTCTTCCAGTGCCAGCTTGGTTCCCGAGCCCACCGTGAAGTGGGCGGTGTGCGCCGCGTCGCCGAGCAGCACGGTGTTGCGATGCGACCACCGCGCGTTCCGCACCGTGGTGAACCTGCTCCACCTGCTCCTGTTGCTGATCAGCGGGTGACCGCCGAGGTGCCCGGCGAAGATGCGGGAGAGGGCCGCGAGCGCGCGGTCGCTGACCGGGCCTGCTCCGTCGGCGGCGAAACCGGCGCTGCGCCAGGCCAGCTCGCCGAGCTCGACCACCACGGTGCTCAGGCCCGCCCCGCAGGAGTAGGCATGGGCCGCCATCGGGCCGTACTCGGTGAGCACGAAGATGAACGTCGCGGTGTCCTTGAAGTCGGCACCGGTGCCCAGCCAGATGAAGCGCGCGGACCCTGTGCTTTCACTGGTGCCGTATTCCTGGCGGCGCGCCGAGCGATTGACCGAGGCAGCGCCGTCGGCGAAGGCGATCAGGCCGGGCCGGCGCCGAAAACGGGGCCGGCCTCGCGCCGGAATTGAATGGACGCGCCCGCGTCGATGGCCTGTTCCCGCAAGATCGTGAGCAGCGCCCGCCGGGAAATGGTCGCGAACCCGAAGCCGTCATAGCGCACGGCACCCGCGGGCAGCCGGATTTCAAGCCCGGATATGTTGACGCTCGCCTCGGCGATCCGCCGGTGGGTCTGCGGATCATGCCGCGCTAGCTCCCGCAAGGTCCGCTCGGAAAGGCTCACGCCAAAGCCGTAGGAGTCATCGGGGCCGTCCCGCTCGAGCACGACGACCCGGCATCCCCGCATCGCGAGGCCGGCCATCCGGGCAAAGCACAGCCCGGCGGGTCCAGCGCCGACCACCACGATCTCGCCCGTGACCATCGCGTTCCCTCCTGCGCCTTTTTTCTCCCCTGTGCTTTTTCTTCTTGTGTCCTTTCTCCCCAGCCGCCGGGACGGCAGCGCGCATTCACGAAGAAGCCGACCAGGCCAAGGCAGCTCATGCTGAGAAAGTGAGCGAACCGATCGCCATCATCGGTATGGCCTGCAGATTCGCGCGTGGTATCGATTCGCCGGAGAAATTCTGGGCTTTGCTGCGCGACGGCGCTGACACCATCACGGAGCTCCCGGCCGGCCGCTGGGACTGGTATGCCGGGAAAGGGCCTGAGCACGCCGCCGCCGTACGCGGCGTCACCAGCCGCGGCGCTTACCTCGATGACGTAGCCGGTTTCGACGCCGACTTCTTCGGCATCGCGCCGCGCGAGGCCCGGCTGATGGACCCGCAGCAGCGGATCACGCTCGAGCTCGCCTGGGAGGCGCTGGAACACGCCGGGATTTCGCCGCTGAGCCTGGCTGGGAGCGACACCGGCATTTTCACCGGGGTCGGCGCCGACGACTATGGCCGGCGGATGCTCGAGGACCTGCCGGGGGTGCAGGCGTGGTCGGGGATCGGCGGGGCGTACTGCGGGGTACCGAACCGCGTCTCCTACCTGCTCGACCTGCGCGGTCCGAGCGTCGCCGTCGACACCGCGTGCTCGTCCTCCCTGGTGGCCATCCACCTGGCCGGGCGGGCGCTGAGCGCCGACGAGTGCCCGCTCGCGCTCGCTGGCGGGGTGCTGGTCATGGCCGCGCCTGGCCTTTCACTGGTGCTCGACGCTGCGGGCGCGATCGCGCCGGATGGCCGCTGCAAGCCGTTCGACCGCGACGCCGACGGTTACGGGCGAGGCGAGGGCGGCGCGGTCGTGGTCCTGAAGCGGCTCAGTGACGCCAGGCGCGACGGTGATGAGGTACTTGCCGTCATCGTGGGCAGCGCCGTCCACCAGGACGGCAAGACCAACGGCATCATGGCCCCGAGCGACGGGGCGCAAGCGCACCTTTTCCGCCGGGCCTGCGCGCAGGCCCGGATCGCGCCGTCCGCGGTTTCCTTCGTCGAAGCCCACGGCACTGGCACCCGGCTAGGCGATCCGGTCGAAGCGCGCGCGCTGGCAGCGGTGTACGGGAAAGGGCGGAGCCCGGACCGGCCGCTGCTCGTCGGCTCGGTCAAGCCGAACATCGGCCACCTCGAGGCCGCGGCCGGCGTGGCGGGCGTGATCAAGACGGTGCTCGCGCTGCGGCACGGGGAGATCCCGCCCACGCTCAACCTCGTCGTCCCGAACCCCGCCATTCCCTGGGACACCGCGGGCCTGCGCGTCGTGACCGAGCTGACCCCGTGGCAGGCGGGCAAGGGCGGGCAGGCCGGAGGCCGCGCAGGGCAGGAGTCTCTGGTTACGGCTACGGCGGGACGATCGCGCACCTCGTCCTGGAGGAAGGCGACACGCCTCCCGGCGCCGCCGGCCAGGATGCGGGCCTGGCGTTGTACCCGATCTCCGGCGCCAGCCTGGCGGCGGTCCGCCAGTACGCCGGGCGGCTCGCCGATCGCCTCAGCGCCAATCGTCCCAGTGCCAATCGCCCCAGTGCCAATCGCCTCAGTGCCCGCCTCGGCCGGCCCGCCGATCGGAACCGCCGATGCCGGGTACACGCTCGCCGTCCGCCGAGCCCACCTGCCGCACCGGGCCTGCGTGCTCGCCGCGGATCGTGAGCAGCTGATCAGCAGGCTGCGCGAGCTCGGCCGCACCAACTCCGGCCCGGTGGCCGGGACGGCGACGGGGTCGGTACTGCCCCTGGCGGCTGCCGGACGCGGCCTGGTCTGGGTATTTTCCGGCCAGGGCTCGCAGTGGACCGGGATGGGCAGGGAGCTCGCGGCGGCCGATCCGGCGTTCTCGGCCGTGATCGACGAGCTTGACCCCGTCTTCGCCGCCGAACTCGGATGCTCGATCCGCGCGTTGCTCGCGGCGCGGCAGCCGCTGCCGGTCGATCTCGCCCAGCCGGCGATCTTCGCGGTGCAAGTCGCGCTCGCAGCCACCTGGCGTTCGTGCGGGCTGGCGCCCGCAGCCGTTCTCGGCCACAGCGTCGGCGAGATCGCCGCCGCCGTGGTCGCAGGGATACTGACCCTGGAACAGGGTGGCCGGCTAGTCTGCCGCCGCTCGTTGCTGCTTCGCCGGGTCGCCGGCCAGGGGGCCATGCTGATGGCCAGCCTGGCCGAGGAGGCCGCAGAGCGGCGCATCGCCGGGCTGCCCGGCCTCGCGGTCGCGGTAGCGGCAGCTCCGCGGTCAACCGTGATCTCGGGTGGCGTCGCCGAGATCCGCGACCTTGCCCGTCAGTGGCGGGCGGACGGGATCATGGTCCGTCCGGTTGACTCGGACGTCGCCTTCCACGGCCCCCAGATGGACCCGCTGCTCGGCCCGCTCGCTGACGCCGCCGCCGGGCTGCCGCCCGCCAGGCCCGTGATCGACGTGTACAGCACCGCGCTCGCTGATCCCAGGTCCGGCCAGCCCAGAGACGGTGCGTACTGGGCGGCGAACCTGCGCGGCCGGGTCAGGTTCGCGCAGGCCGTCGCGGCCGCCGCCGCCGATGGCTACCGCCTGTTCACCGAGGTGTCCCCGCACCCGGTCGTCGCGCACTCGATCCTCGAGACCCTGGCTGACCTCGGCATCGACGACAGCTGCGTGACGCACTCGCTGCGGCGCCGCCGCCCCGAGCGGGAGACGCTGCTGGCCAGCCTCGGCCTGCTGTACTGCCACGGCGCCGAGGTCAGGTGGCCGGCCTTGTGGCCGCGCGGGCGCCTGGCCGACCTGCCGCCGACAGCCTGGCAGCACCGGCCGTACTGGCTGGACGATGCGCCGGCCGCCACCCCGGCCGGAGGGCACGACCCTGCCAGCCACACCTTGCTCGGCGCGCGGACCAGCGTGAACGGCATGACGCCGGCGACGGTGTGGCAGACCTTGCTCGACCGGAGCCGCCGGCCCTACCCAGGGGACCACCCCGTGCACGGCGTGGAGATCGTGCCCGCCGCCGTCCTGCTCTGCACATTCCTTGCCGCCGCCAGAGCCAGCCCCGGCGGCAGCGGCCCCTGGCCCGACCTGGCCGACGTGGCGCTGCGGGTGCCGGTCACGGTCACCAGGCCACGCGAGATCCAGGTGGCGGTACAGGACGGCACCATCCGGCTGTCGTCCCGGGTTGCCGAAGGCGCGGCCGACCACGGCTGGGTCACTCATACGACCGCCGCCATCGAGGCACGCACCGACCTCGGCCAGCAGGCTGAACCGGGTGCCGCGCCGACCGGCGTTGCGGAGCAGGCGGCACCCGGCAGCGCCGGCCCGCCGGGCATCGCGGAACGGCTCGCATCGATCGGGGTCGCGGCCATGGGGTTCGCGTGGGAAGCGGACGAGCTTAGCTGCGGTGACGGGCTGATGACAGTCGCCGTCCGGGCCGGCGGTGACCACGACGAGGCCCCGGTTACCTGGGCTCCCGTCCTCGATGCGGTGCTGTCAGCCGCGTCGCTCGCGTTCAGCGGTACGCCAGTGCTGCGCATGCCAGCGCACCTCCAGCGGCTCACGCTAGCGGAACGGCCGCCGTCCTCGGCGCGCGTGACGGTCAGGACGATCAGCGAGGACACCGTCGACGTGGTGATCACGGACGGCGCCGGCGCCGCGATCGGCAAGCTGACCCGGCTCAGGTACGGCACGCTCGATGGCGATACCGGCGTGCTGGCCAGCCCGCGCCGGCTGGTGCACGAGCTCACGTGGCAGCCGCCATTCGCGAACGACGCGGGCGCCGGGCCGGACGCCGGCGCGAAGCCGGACGTGACCCTCGTCGGGCCGGGCAGCGCGCTGCTCGACGCGGTACACGGCGGGCTCGTCGCCGCGGGCTTTGCCTGCCGAACGGTAGCGGGGCCGGAAGAGCTGTCCGGCGCGGAACTGTCCGGCGGCCGCATGATCGCCGTGGTTGCCCCGCGCGGGCAGGATGGCAGCGAGGCGGAGACCGCCGCGAGCGCCTCGTGGCTGCTGACCAGGGCCGCGCAACGCCTGACCAGCGCGGGGCTAGCCGGATCTGGGCTGGCCGGATCTGGGCTGGCCGGAGCTGGGCTGGCCGGAGCTGGGCTGGCCGGAGCTGGGCTCATCAGCCCGGCCAGATTGTGGTGCGTGACGCAGGGCGTCCTGGAGAGCGCGCGACGACGGGACCTGGGGCACGCCTGCCTGTGGGGCCTGGGCCGGGTCATCGGCGGCGAGCACCCGGAGTTCTGGGGCGGCATCATCGACCTCGGCCGCTCCCCGGCAGACCTGGAGAAGCTGGGCGACGTGCTTCGCACCGTACGCGGCGAGGACGTCGTGGTCGTGCGTGACGGCGGTCCTTCCGTCGCCAGGCTGCGCCGCATCGAGGGCGAGCCGGTCAAGCCGCCGCTGACCTGCCGCCCCGATGGCACTTACCTGATCACCGGCGGCCTTGGCAGCCTGGGACTGCAGGTAGCCCGGTGGCTGGCCGACCGGGCGCGCGGCGCATCGTGCTGGCTGGCAGGCGCGCCCTGCCCCCGCGCGAGCAGTGGGACCTGATCGCCGATCCGCCCGTCGCCGGTCAGGTGCGCGAGCTCCGCGCTCTGGAACGGCTCGGGGTGACCGTGCGCACCGTCGCGCTTGACGTCGCCGACCTCGCGGCGGCTGGCAAGGCGCTCGATGCGGGCGCGCTGGGAATGCCCGCGATCAAGGGAGTCGTGCACGCCGCGGGCGTGCTTGACAACCTCGGCATTCACGCCCTGACCGAGGCATCGCTGCGCAGTGTCCTGCACCCGAAGGTGGCCGGAGCCCTGGTGCTGCACGAGCTGTTCCCGCCTGGCAGCGTGGACTTCTTCGTACTGTTCTCCTCGTGCGGACAGCTTCTCGGGCTGCCCGGCCAGGCCAGTTACGCGGCCGGGAACGCCTTCCTGGACGCGCTCGCCGCGCACCGCCGGGCCGCGGGCGATGCCGGAGCGACCAGCCTCGGCTGGACCTCGTGGCGCGGGCAGGGCATGTCGACGTCATCGGCGGTCACCGACGCGGAACTGGCGGCCAGGGGCGTGGCGGACATCAGCCCGACCGAGGCCTTCAGCGCCTGGTGGCTGGCCGGCCGGTACGGACTCGGCTACGCGGCCGTGCTGCGGACGATGCGGCTTGAGCCAGGTGAGCGCAGGCTGCCGCTGCTTAGCGAACTGCCCGCCGACGCTCGTCCCGCGGCACCCCCGGCGCGGGCCGCCGACGCGCCCTGGCGGGCACTGCCAGAACCCGAACTGCACGCCTATCTGCGTGCCGAGACCTCACGGCAGGTCGCGGCCGAGACTGGGCACTCGGCCAGCGAGATCGACCCGCGCAGGCCCCTGGCGGAGCTGGGCGTGGATTCCGTCATGACCGTGCGGATCAGGCGCGGGCTGGAACGCGCGTTCCGGCTTGACCTCCCCGCCACGATGTTCTGGGAGCGCCCGACCATCGACGCGGTCGCCGACTACCTCGGCGAGCGCCTCGCCGCCTCGAATCCGGCGCCGGCCGGGAAGCTGGCCGCCGGATGAACCTCGACAAGGTGGTGCCCTGGCCCGCCGAGGCGGCCGGGTTCTACCGGCAGGCGGGCTGCTGGCGTGGTCGTCCGCTCGGCTCGCAGCTGTGGCGGTGGGCGCGGCGATGGGCCGATCGGCTCGCCGTCACTGACGGTGAGTACCAGCTCAGTTACCGCGAACTGGCCGTGCGGGCGGACAGCCTGGCAGCCGGGCTAGCCGGAATCGGCTTGCGCGACGGCGACTCGGCGCTGCTGCAGCTGCCGAACTGCTGGGAGTTCGTGGTGGTGACGCTCGCGTGCCTTCGGCTCGGCGTCGTCCCGGTGATGATGCTGCCCGCCCATCGCGAGCACGAGCTAGGCGCCATCGGCGCCCATGTGCAGGCGAAGGCCCTGGTCGTGCCAGCATCCTGGCGCGGCTACGACCATGAGGCGCTCGCTCACCGGGTGGCGGCCACCCTGCCGGGGACCACGCATGTCCTCGTGGCCGGTAAGCGGCAGGCGGGCCGCCTGGGCCGGGACAGCATCGGCCTTGCCACCCTGCTCGACCAGGGCGACGACGTCGACGGCCTGGCGGCGCTGGCTGGATGAACACGCTCCGGACGCGAGCCCTGGCCATCTGCCTGCTCTCCGGCGGCACCACCGGCGTGCCCAAGGTGATCAGCCGGACTCACGACGACTACGAGTACAACGCCAGGCGGGCGAGCCAGGCCTGCGGCTTCGGGCCAGACACCGTGTACCTCGTGGCGCTACCCGCGAGCCACAACTTCCCCCTGGCCAACCCGGGAATCCTCGGGACGCTGCTGTGCGGCGGCCACGTCGTGCTCGTGCCGTCGCCGCGACCGGAGCAGGTACTCCGTGCCATCGGGGCCTATGGCGTCACCGACGCCGCCGCGGTACCGGCCGTGGCCCTTGAGTGGATGCGCGAGGCCGCGCTCCGCCGCCATGACCTGTCCAGTCTCAAGTGCATCCACGTCGGTGGCTCCGTCCTGCCCGCCGAGGCCGCCGCGAGGATCGGTCCGGCGCTGAACTGCCGCCTGCGGCAGGTGTACGGCATGGCTGAGGGCCTGGTCTGCTTCACCCCGGCAGAAGCACCGGACGAGGTCGTCCACACTACCCAGGGACGCCCGATCAGTCCCTACGACGAGTTGCTGGTCGTCGGCTCCGACGGCCAGCCGGTACAAGCGGGACAGGCAGGCGAGCTGCTTACCAGGGGCCTCTACACGCCTCGCGGGTATTACGGCGCTCCTGAGCTGAACGCGCTCGCCTACACCCAAGAAGGCTGGTACCGGACGGGCGACCTGGTCAAGATCACGGCGGACGGGAATGTCGTGGTGTGCGGCCGGGTGAAAGACCTGGTCAACCGGGCCGGGGAGAAGGTGTCGCCAGCCGAGATCGAGTCCCTGGCCCAGCGGCTTCCGCAAGTGGCCGAGGCCATGGTGGTGGCCGTGCCCGATCCGTCGACCGGCGAGCGCGTGTGCCTGTGCGCCCGCCTGAATCCAGGCTTCGAGCTGGCCATCGACGACGTACGCCAGGGCCTGGCGGCGCTGGGGATCGCGGCCTTCAAGATTCCGGAGCGATTGGAGATCTTCGCGGCGCTTCCCCGCACGGCCATGGGCAAGCCCGACAAGAAACGGCTGCTCGAACTGCTCAGCCAGGTACCCGGACACGCGTAGCGGGCCAGCTGAGGCGGGCAGCTGAGGCGGGGCCGGAAGTTGCCGTGGCGAGCAATCCCCGCTGATGCTGCCATCGTCTGTGAGGCGGAAGTGCCTGGTGTGACCGCTGGCTCCGGATCTGCCCTCATGGGTGCGCGGCTGACGCCCCAGCGCCGCCAATGTGACTAGGCGGGGCACTTGCGGAGTGGGGCTCGATCTGGCGGTCTCGCCCGGGTGCCGGGAGGCGCGCCGCGACGAGGTCAGGCCCCGAGCAGCGCCGCGAGCTGGCTGGCGAACTCGAAGGGGTGGGTGACATAGCCGAGGTGGCCACCCGGCAGGTGCGTCACCTCAGTTCCGAGCAGTTCCGCGATGACGACGTTGGGCCGGTACGGCACGTGCTCGCGCGACGCCTCGCCTCCCGCCAGAATCAGGCGGCCGGCCGCCGATCGCAGCGCCGCCAGGTCCGGCCGGTACTCCGAGTAGCTGCGCATCTCGTGCTCGAGCCAGAACACGTGGTTGCGGCGAAGCCGGTCAAGCAACTCGGCGAGCTGGTCGGGCGGGAGCTCTGATCCCTTGGGAGGCCGGGTCTGACCTTCAAGGCCCATGCGCGCCTTGAAGATGTCCCTCGCCGCATCGGGCCCGGAGGTGGTGTACGTGTCGTACAGGCTCGCATGAAACTCCGTCCACGTGGCCGCCTCGGGCAGCAGGCCGGTCAGCGGCGGTTCATGTGCGACCAGAGTCCTGATCTGATCCGGGTGCCTTTCAAGCAGCGCGAGGGCGACAATCGCGCCTGAGCAAGCGCCGAGCACGTGCGCGGGCGCCCCGGCGACCCGCTCAAGCAGCTGGCGGGCGTCGAGCACGTCGTCCGCGAGCCTGCGCTCACTGTTGACCGGCTCGTGCAGCTGACTGCGAGAAAACCCGCGCCGGTCGTAGGTGATAACGGTGTACCTGTCCGCCAGGGCCTCAGCCACGGGCGCGAGCGGCGTCGCATCACCATTGCCGGTCGGGATGATTAAAAGCGCCGGGCCATTGCCCCGTGTTTCATAATAGATCGTCGCGCCAGGAGTACTGAGCAGGTGGTCAGGTGATGCATGCATAACTATCCCTAGCGTCGTCGGTACGGTAATTTTAAGAAAACTACCGTGGCGGCTCGTCTCTGCACGTGCGCTTATCTGGCGCCCGCAGACGCCGCGCCATCGCGCACGCCAGGAGATGCGCCAGCAACCGGGTGGCGTGAATCTGATATGGCGGCAGATAAGACCGCGCTCCGATCCGAAAGGAATCTCATGCCTGCTGATCAGGCGCTGGCTGCGCAAAAGGTAATCGATCGTATCGTCTCCGCCTGGGCTAAGAATGACGCGGACGCTTTCGCCGCGACCTTCACCGAGGATGGCAGCCTCATTCTGCCGGGAGTATTTCTCGGCAGCCGTGAGGAGATCCGCGCCTTCATGGCCCAGGCTTTCGCGGGTCCGTACAAGGGAACGAACGTCACCGGCAGGCCGCTGGCAATGAAACAGCTCCCTGATGGCGTTCTTGTCATCACGCAAGGCGGCGTTCTTATGGCCGGGGAGACCCAGGTCGCCGCTGAACGGGAGATCAGGGCTAGCTGGCTTCTGTCCCGCCGGGAGCCAGAGTGGCTCATTTACGCCTATCAGAACACACCAGTCCAGGGCTGACCTGAGACGGCGGAAGCCCGGAGCGCGCGCACCTTGCCACGCGCCGGGCGCCCGCTCGCGCCAAGTTTGCGCACGCATAAGGCGGCGCCTGGCTATCAGCACTGCGCGCAGCCTGCCGCCAGCCGCGCATCAGGCGGCCGACCGCATTCATGCCGTACCTCAGGGAAGGCAAGTAGCATGGGAGGGTCGGTCATCCGTATTGGCTGCATCCGCAACTCGATGTGCCTGACCTGACGGCTTGCCTCGACAGTTGTCGGCCCGCATGAGGCGAATAGAGGCGGCGGCTCGTTATTCGTCGGGATGTAGACGACGGCCGTGCTCGCGCAATTAAACGAGTGAGCCAGCACATGCCAGGTACCCTGCGGTATCCCGTCAAGCGCGCATGGGCCGCCTGCGCTGGCCACGGCATACCTGATCGGCCGCCCTTGGATGATCGGGTCGGGGAAGACGCCCACGAAGATAGGCCCGCACTCCATTTCAGCGGGCGCTGAGACGCGAGCGTGGATAGTTCCGCACGCGCCCCAGTCGTTGCGTCGCGCGTTGACCGGAACCTTGGAAATGAATCCGCCGCTGTTACGATATCCGGTTGGAGACACGCCGACGACGGCCGCGAATCTAGAGCTGAAAGTTCCGACACTTGTATAGCCTGAGCGATAGCATATCTCGGTCACAGATAACGGAGTGGAGATGAGCAGGTTCTTGGCTGTTTGCATCCGGATAGCGGACAGAAACCTGCCGGGCGAGATCCCTGTGACGCCGAGAAAGATGCGGGAGAAGTGGAACTTACTGAATATGGCAGTCTGCGCCATATCATCGATCGTGATTTCTTCCGCCAGGTTACCATAGATATATCTGACGACCCGCTCGACGGCCGCGTGAGCTGTATCACTCATTCCCACTCCCATGGACTAGCGCGCAAAGATATTCTTCGTATCGCCTTTCCTTATTCAGCCAAACGACCGGCAAGTTTCCCGGCGACGCGCTAACAATGAAATCGCGCGCCTCAGTCACAATGATCATCAGCAATACCGCGAACCGCTTCTTCGAGAATGCGCACAATACCACTTGCCAAAAACCCGTCATTTGGGTACGTGGAATCGCCTTTACTATTGAGCGTAAAAAATCGCCTTATCCCTTTAATGCGGCATTTGCGCATTACCGGATAAAGCGAGATGGCGTTGCGCGGGTTACTCGCGGCTGCCAGTACCCGAAGACGAGCCGGAGCTGGTGTGGAAACTCAGGCGGAGTCGGTAATGCCGGCTGCTAATCAACGCCATGCGCGATGCACCGCGCCTTGAGGATGCCGACCTCACGCCGCGACTGCGCTCTGGTGAGCCTGCGTAAGGCGCCCAGTGATGTCGGCATATCTCCTCCTTCAAATACCGTTTCCGCAGATTCTCATAAGGCGCCACTGACGTGTGACCTCAGAGAAATAGTGGCGGGTGACCAGGGTCGCTCGCCCGGGCAGCGCGGGAACGTGCGCATTTAGCATTTACTCGCGCGCAAGGCCAGGTATGAGCCGATTGGCTGCGGGCCGGGCACTCGTTTCCCCGCCAGGCGACAGCGGGCCGTACCTGACCGCCACGCCGCGCTGCCGCGCGGCGGCGACGATGCCCGGCACCGCCCGCTCGGCGAGTGCGGCGATAGTCATCGCCGGATTGACGGTCAGGGCGCAGGGCACGGCCGAGCCGTCGGTGACAAAGATGCCCGGATGACCGCGCAACTCATGCCCGTCATCGAGGGCCGAGGTGGCCGGGTCATCCCCGATCCGGCAGGAGGCGAGCGGATGGACGGTGTAGGCACCGATCAGGTCGTTCGTCCACGCCGCGACCTCGCCAAGGCCGTCGCTCTCGAGGATGTGCCTGACATCGGCGTCGGCCCGCGCCCAGGCCTGCCGCGTGGTAGCCGAAGGCCGGTAGCTCAGGCGGCCGACCCCGAGCATCTGCTGTGAGATCCGATCGGCATTGCCCGACGCGGGCGGCGGACCGAACACGCCTTCGTTGTCGTCCTCGATCATCTGGAAAATGGTCAGCCAGGAGCGAAGGCGGGTAAGCATGCGCTTTTTTTCCACGCCGAACCAGCTAGCTCCGGTCGCACCGGGAACCTGGGCGAGTATGGTGCCAAGCCCGAGCGGGAAGTACAGCTGCTCCAGCGAATAGCGCGAGAACTCAGGCAGCGAGCCATCTAGCCTGTCCCAGGTCGCGACGCACGGCCCTTTGCCGATCTGATAGGCCTCGTAAGGGACGCCGTCGTCGCGGCATAGCCCCAGCACCTCGCGGACGCGGTCTTCGTCAAGAATGGCGGTATTCAGCCGCTCCCCGTTTCCTGAGAAGAACCGGCCAACGGCGTAAGGCATAGATCCGAGCGATGACACGCTGCGCTGCAGGATCACGGGCGTCGCCCCGGCGCCGGCCGCCAGGACAATGATCTTGGCGTCGATCATGCCGTTGCCCGCGGTCACCCGGTAGTCCTCGCCATCGACGAGGTTGTAGTGCACGCGATAGAGGCCGTCGCCGGTCCGGGAGATCATCTGGACCTCGTGCAGCGGCCGGACTTCCGCGCCATGCTCGACGGCCGCGGGGAGATAGTTCAGCAGCAGCGATCGCTTGGCATCGAAATGGCAGCCGGCCATCATCCAGTTGCACATGGTGCACTTGGCGGCGTCGATCGCCACCGGTACCGGATTCGCCGTGCGGCCGGCCCGGTCGCACGCCGCCGCCCAGAGCCCGCCAGCGTAACTGACCTGGCTCCACTCCTGCGCCGTCACCGGCAGGGCCTCGGCTACCCGGTCGTACCACGGCTCAAGCGCGTCCCGGTCGATGCTCGCCGGCCACAGGCGGCGGCCGATGCTGCCCTGACGGTCGAAAACGAACCGGGGCGCGCGTGGCATCGCGGCGAAGTACACGACGCTGCCGCCGCCGACGCAGTTGCCGCCGAGGATGCTCATGCCATCGCCGACGACGAAGTCGAATATCCGGGTAAACGATGACCCGAGCTTGTAATCGTGCTCGAACTCGTCACTGGTAAGCCAGGGTCCGCGCTCGAGCACGACAACCCTGGCGCCGCCGGCCGCTAGATGATAAGCGGGAATCGTCCCGCCGAAGCCACTGCCAATCACTACTACGTCCGCGCGCTCGATATTGGTCATACCGGCCTCTCTCAAGCTGTTCCCGTAACTGGACGCCGGGTAAAGCGCTGAGTTCCTCAAGACGCCGTCGCCGGGTCTCCCGGCCGGCCCAGGCGAAGACCACCGTGCCTATGAGCAACGGGATTATCGCTATCAGCGCGGTAAAGACGATGGACAGAGTTGTAGCAGCGCCGACCACCATCGCGATGATGAGCACCCCGCCCGCCTTGGTGGCCCCGGCAGCGGAGAGCGGAAGTAAGGCAACACCGGTGACGCAGGCCACGGCTCCGAGCCAGAAGGCAACCGGATGCTCGAATCGCCGCCATGGATACCCGCACTCAATTTCAATGCATAGACATAGCCACTTCCTTCAGCTGTCGCTTACCAGAGTCAGGATCGGGATTACGGAATTTCCGACTTTCCCGACGCTAGCGCCTGGGACATCCGGCCCGTTCCTGCATCGTGCTGTCCAGGCGTGGTGCCAGGGCCTACTTCGCCGTGCCACGATAAGGCCATGCGCGATCAGCGGTTCAGCGTCCGCGTCACTGCCGATGCTCGCGGCCAGGCGGTGATCGTGGTTCCGTTTGACCCGGACGAGGCGTGGGGCGCCAAGGCTAAGCATCATGTCAACGGCACTGTCAACGGCTGCCGGGTGCGGGTGACGATCGCGCCCGGCGAGAGCGGATGGGCGTTCGCCCTGAACTCGGCCAGGATGCGCGCCATGGGCATCGCCGACGGCTCCGACGTGATCGCGGAACTAGCGCCGGAAGGCCCGCAGCGCGACGATCTGGCCGATGACATCGCCTCGGAACTGGAAGCTAATCCGGCCGCAGGGGCGTTCTTCGACACGCTCGCGCAGTTCTACCGCAAGGCCTACCTCCGTTATATCGATGCGACGACCCGCCGGCCGGACCTGCGCGCGGCGCGCATCACTGAGGTAGTGGCCCTGCTCGCGGACGGGGTCAAGGAACGGCCACGCCCGTGACGCCCGGAAGCCGGTGACCAGGCATACTTCGCGGCGCACGGATATGACTGTAAAAGCCGCCGTTTTGCCCATACCAGGCACTCCTGTTTGCGAGATTCTCAGGTTGACTTCACTTCGTAACCTGGAGGACATCGTGCCCGGATCCCGCCGAATCACCGCCCGTCCCAGTTCCCGCCCGTTAGCCGCTGTCTCGGTCTTAGCCCTGGCAGCGGGGATGCTGGGCCTGGCCAGCCTGCGGGCGCCAGCCCACGCGGCTCCCGCCGGGCTGCCGGGTCAGGCCGCAGCGACCGGGCAGGCTGCCGCGACCGTCTGGGTCGTGACAGCCTCAGGCGTCAAAGTGCCGCTGACTAAGCCCGTGTTCAAGCCGACCCCGGTCCACCCGGAAAAGCTCACCCATCCAGCCACCGACTCGATGGGAACAGTTACCGCGGCTCACGCACCCGGGAAGAAGCCGAACCGGCCCGCCGGCCGCGATCGCGGCTGCCGTCCCCCAGTTGCCCGGGATTGACGTCAGCAGCCACCAGGGCAACATCAACTGGGCCTCGGTGGCGCCCAGCATCGACTTCTCTTACGCGAAGGCGACGGAAGGCACGTACTACACCAACCCGGACTTCACCAATCAGTACGATGGCCCCGACGCCAGTGGCGTGATCCGCGGCGCGTATCACTTCGGCATTCCCGACAATTCCCAGGGCCAGACCCAGGCTGACTACTTCATCAGTCACGGCGGCGGCTGGTCCGCGGACGGCCTGACCCTGCCTGGGGTGCTCGATATCGAGTACAACCCATACGGGGCCGAGTGCTACGGGCTGACGCAATCGCAGATGGTCACCTGGCTGCACAATTTCGTCAACGAGTACGCCCTCCGTGAAGGCGTCTACCCGGTGATCTACAGCACCACGGACTGGTGGACCACCTGCACCGGCAACAGCAGCGGTTTCGGGAGCAACGATCCGCTCTGGATAGCCAACTACTCGGCTAGCCACGGCGGCACCCTGCCGAACGGATGGACCTTCTACACCTTCTGGCAGTACGCCGACTCCGGCTCGCTGCCCGGTGACCAGGACGTCTTCAACGGCGCCCTCACCCAGTTGCAAGCCCTCGCCTCCCGGGGCTAGCCGACCGACGGATTAACCGGACGAGCTAGTCCCACCAGAAAGTCCAGATGGGCGATCGGAGCAGATGATCGGTGATCGACGAGACATCGTGCAGGCCCCGGCCAGCGCATTCGTCGCAGAAAGCGAACTGCTCGGCGGCCAACTGCCGGGCGGCCTGCAGGGTGCGGGGCGGCCGCTCGGCGAGCAGCCGGATTTCGGCGAAGCCGATCTGGAGCAGCCGCGCCCCGAAACGCTCCTCCCACGACCGCAGTACAGCCGCGATCATCACGGCATAGTCTCCGTGGTTTACCGCACCATCCCAGCCGATGAGGGGCAGGACGTCAGCGGGGCGGGACGCGACGGCGACGCCGACCCTGGCCGGCGGCAGCGATCGCAGCGCCTGCTCGATCTCGTGGTCGGTCAGGCGCTGCTCCGCCGCTGGCGCGAGGCCCGGGAACTGGCGGGAGAACGGGGCGATCATCTCCCGGAACTCGTCGTCCTCATCTTCCACGTCTTCGGATTCTGCGTCCTCATCCTCGAATTCGCCGCTCCACATCTCAGCGAGCAGAGCTGCGGTGTCAAGCTCGCCGATCGTGCTGATATCGGCCGGGTCGCTGAACTCGTTGTCGTCCCAGGGCCGGCGAGTCGTGTCGTCAAGGCCCGCCAGCAGGAACGGCACCAGGCCGGTGTCCGGGCTGAGCTCGGACAGTGCTTGCCAGGTGCGCCCCGGATCGGCAACCGGCGCGACGGTTGCCCACGCGACGGGCTCGCCAGCTCCGTAGCCCGCCACGATCCGCTTGCCCGCCGGCAGGCGGATCGCTCCGAGCTGCAGTTCTCCGTCCTCAGGAAGGTTGCCTGGGGGCATCGCGACTCCTGCTCTCCATGGTGAGGCCCCGGAGGGCAGCGCCGACATCCATCCGCCCATAAGTTAGCGGACCGGCGTTCGTGACTCGTGCCTCAGCCCCGTGTCTCCAGCGGGCCCGGCAAGTCAGGCCCTTCTTGGTGCGAGTCGCGCAGTACTTCATGACTCTCGCGAAGAGCGCGTCATTCCCGCCAATGGTGAACGTCACCAGGCGGCGGCAGAGTCGCCATACGCCATTCCAGATCCGGGACCTGTGGCCAGTGCCGCTTGGGCAGTTGAGCCGATGACCATCCCAGCGCATGACACCACTGCCAGCACCGCCGCCAGAAGCCCGGTAAACCTGGCCGCCATCACCGAGTCCAGCCAGGGCATACCGCGAGGCTACCGGCCGGACCAACGAGACCAATCATTTTCCCTCCCCTGTCAGGCATACAAACAGGAAGGAGAATAAACAAGTAACGTGGCCGTGAGCAATAGTCCGGGAATTTTCCGGAAATGTGCGTGGAAGCCGGCGCCGCAGCCAGTCAGCTCAGCTGCGGCAGGAAGATCTCAAGCGCCACGTCATTGACCCCGTCATCAGCGGTCCACCAGCAGGCCGGGTAATTCTGGTCGATGTATGCCCGCCCGGGAAGGTGGCGATCGCGGCGCGGAATGAATGATCTGGAGTAACCGCGATGGTCGTCGGTCTCCAGGATGCCGCAGACGCCGAGAATGCCGATGATGATCTCCCGCTCGGCCTTGTTTCCCTTGATCATCTTCAGGTACGTGACCGCGCGGGCGGCGGTAGTCCCGCCCGGAAGCTCGCGCAACTGGTCGATGAGCCGCTGCCCTAGCTCGATGTCGGCCCGGGTCGGCGGCAGGCGGGGTGCCCTGACGAATTGCTCCAGGTCGAACGCGACGTACTCGACATCGTCCCTGCGGACGCCGCCCCACTTGAACCGCTCGAAGTTCAGCACGTTCAGGTCCGCGGGTTCGTCAGTTCCGGCGGACTCGCTCAGCGCGCACACCTGGCACATGTAGCCATAACTCTCGGGCTCGATGGAGTGCTCGGGCAGGAACCGGGCCACCGCGTAGGACCCAAGCGCAGAGCGCAGGTCAAGCCGGCGGCTCGTCAGGCTGGCCAGGAATGCCTCTCCCACCTCGAACGCTGACAACGGCGCAGCGGCCGCCCGCGCGGCGGCGACCCACCCGTCGTGGTCCTCGGTGCGGTCCGCACTGAACATCACGCCCGCGTCCACGGCGGTCCGCATCGCGTCAGGGCCCGGCCAGGCCCGGCCGCGCCGCCAGCCCTGCGGCGTCCAGAACGTATCAGCCAGGATGCGCAGCGCCTCCGGCGAAGGGTCATAAGGCTGGCTGTCGCTCATTGCAGTTCCGACAGGCCAAGCGCCCACCGGCGCATGCCTTCAGGCGCGCCGTCCAGCGCCGCGAACCGGGCGAACTGGTCCTTGACCTCGGACCGGAAGAAGCCTCCGGCAATTTCCGGGCGCCGGAAGAACGGGAGCTCGGCCGCGGGATTCCAGTGGTCAAGCAGTTCGGTCCCGCCGTCGTCAGGAGACTCCAGGCCGAACAGCACCCGGTCAACGCCCATCGTCATCGCGGCGCCGAAGCACATCAGGCACGGCTCGAGGTTCACTGCGAGCGTCAGCGGCTCGGCGCTCTTCCTGAATCCGAGCGTGGCGTCCGCTTCGAGCATGGCCATCAAGTCGGCGTGCACGATGTGCCGCCTGAGCGTCCGTTCCTGCGTGAACGCGCGCCCGACGACCTCGGTGCCCCGGAGCACGACCGCGCCGATGGGCAGCTCGCCCAGCGCCATGCCCTCCTCGGCGACCTCGAGCGCGAGCGCGACAATCTCTTCTGGCTGCATTTTCCGCTTTCGTGGTAACTGCTTACTCGGACCATCGGCGTCGTATCCGATTCTCCTAGAATGGAGCTTGCGCCGATTGGAGGCCCAAGCCTATGCAAAGCACGAAATCGCGCTACGACGGACACGCCGAGTGGTATGAGGAGTGGAACCGGCCCAACGCCGAGCACAACGCGGCCGACGTCAGGGAACTGCTTGGCCCCGGCAGCGGCTTGTGCCTCGATCTGGGCTGCGGCAGCGGGCATTACCTGGAGACCCTGGCGCAGACGGGGCGGACGGTCGTCGGGCTAGACCGGTCGGCCGACCAGTTGCGCTTCGCGCGCACCCGGTCCCCTGCCATCCTGCAGGGCGACGCGGCGGCGCTGCCGTTCGCCGACGGCACGTTCCCGACTGTGACGACCATGTGGATCTCGACCGACGTCGACGACTTCCCGGCCGTGCTGGCGGAGGCGGCCCGCGTCCTGGAGCCGGGCGGGACGCTGCTTTTCTACGGCGCCCACCCCTGCTTCAACGGACCGCATGTGCAGTGGCTGGAGGACGGCGGGATCATCGCGCACCCCACCTACAGCACGGCAGGCTGGCACCAGGAGGCGCCCTGGTGGGGCGAGTTCGTCCGCAAGCGCGTCGGCATGCGCCAGCACCCGCTGCCCGAACTGCTCAACGGCTTCTTCGCCGCCGGGCTGGCGATCGAGCATGTCGCCGAGCTAGGCCGGCGGCCCTTGCCCAACAACCTGGCTATCCGCGCCCGCAAGCCAGCCTGAGATCAGAGCGCACAGGCCTAGACGATGTGCAGGTGCGCGCGCCCCGCGCTCGGCCCCGTTCCCTGGCTTGTGCCCGGGATAGCCGTCAGGGCCAGCCCGAAAATGTGATCTTGCAGTTCCCCGGGCGTCACGCCGATGTCGGCCGCGACGCTGGCCAGCGTCTCGCCGTGCTCGCGCAGCGACCGGAAGACCTTGGCGAGCAGTTGCGACGACTCACGGGTAATGCCATCGGGCTCGGCGCGCCGGTAGCCCCATTGTGACAACTGGACGCAGGCAGCACGGTAGCCCCAGTCGGTGAGCAGGTCCAGTTCGTAGAGCCGGTGGGCCAGCGCGGTGGCCGACACCTTCCATACCCGCTTGGCCTGCAAGATCGTGTCCGGCGTGGCATCGCGCAAGCCCTGGGCGATGATGCTGGCCCTGGGCATCAAGAATGCGGCGGCGAACCGGTTGGCCTCCGTCTCGGCGTTCGGCCTGTTCGGCACCAGATGCTCCCCGTGGAGCACGAGGTGCCCGAGCTCATGCGCCGCATCGAACCGACCCCGCTCGCCAGACTTGGCCGTGTTGAGGAAGATGAACGGCTGCGCGTGCCAGTACAGGGAGTACGCGTCGAGTTGGCTATTCTCAGCGGTCAGCGAGTAGATCCGGATGCCGCGGGACTCGAGCAAGTGCAGCATGTTGCCCACCGGCCGCTCCCCTAGCCCCCATCGGGCCCGGACGACCTGGGCCGCTGACTCAGGATCGTGGCCGGTCAGGACCGGGACGTCGATCGCGGGCAGCTGGAATCTGGCGTCGATCCAGTCGTTGAGCAGCAAGGCGACCCGGCCAGCGCTCAGCGCCCGGTCCCGCTGCCGTGCCGTCATCTTGCTCAGCGCCCTGAAACTCACCGCGTCCACGGGGATCTCGTCGATGTCCAGGCCGCTCAGGAAGCCGGGCGCGACCTGGAGCGCTCCGGCTAGCTGCAGCAGGGTCTCGGGCGATGGCTCGGCGTGCCCGTTCTCGTACAGGGAGATGCTCCTGGTGCTCAGGCCGGTGAGGGCGGCGAGCCTGGTCAGCGTCAGGCCGTGCCGCTTGCGGGCGATCGTCAGGCGCGAGGGCGTCAGCACGACAGCCACCTGCTGCACCGGCCCTGCCGGCCGCGCCGGCCGGGCCGACCCCGCCGGCCCCGTCCGCCTTGCGCCGCCCCCCGGCTAGCGGCGGCTGACCGCGACATCGACATCGCTGGTGCCCCCGGTACCGCCGGTGCCGCCCGCCGAGATCAGGTCGGCCAGCCGGTCATCGTCGCGCGGGAACGACGGCACGATAATGCGCTCAGCCCAGCTGGTAATGCGGCCGTCCGCGATCGCGTCGGGGAGCGACAGCTCGACCCGGAAGCCGTCATCATCGACGTGGAACAGCATGAACCAGGTCCGCAGGCGGGCGCTGACGGCGATCCGGTCGTAGTCCTCCGCGTAGTCGGCGTCGGCGAAGTCGAGGGTGAGCTGCCCGTTCATCTCGACTGCCGCGGCCGTCGCGTACCCCTTGGAGTATTTCGTCGTCGGCAGCAGCTCAGCCAGGCCGGTCAGGTCATCGCCGGTGGTCGCCACGATCGCGAACTCGCCCGCGGGGTGGATCGTCCTGGGCAGATTCCTCGGGTTGTCGAACCGCCAGCCGACCGGCACGAGCTCTTCGCGCAAGTACCTGTTGGTCCGGCCCCAGCGCGTCAGGCCCTCCATGATCGGCGGGTCGAACGCCGTGCACATGCTGGCGTCCGCGTCGGCCCTGCGCACCACGCGCTCGATCAGCTCCACGCTGAGGCCGAAGTCGGCCAGCCGGTCGATAGCCTCCACCTCGGCAAGCACCCGACACGCCATCCTGGCCCACCTCTCGCACCGCATCCAGTCGCAACTTCGCGAAACCGTACCTCAGCTGAGGCGCGAAAACGCGAAGCGACACGCACTCCAGGCCCGCCTCGGCAAGACCCTAGCCGCGCCGGCGGCGTCATGCCTGGCAGCGTTACGGTTGGCGGTATGGATTACACCCATCTTGGCCGCAGCGGCATGTCAGTCAGCAGGATCTGCCTGGGCACCATGAACTTCGGCTCGTACACCGAGCCCGAGGACGCGCGCGTGATCATGAATCACGCCCTGGAGAACGATATTAACTTCTTCGACACGGCGAACACCTATGGCACTCCGCGGGCCGAGGGCGTGACCGAGTCGATCGTCGGTGAATGGTTCGCCTCCGGCGGCGGCCGCCGGGAGAAGGTGGTGCTGGCCACCAAGCTGTATGGCGGCAAGGGCGAGTGGCCGAACGACAGGTTCCTGTCGGCCTTCAACATCCGGCAGGCCTGCGAGGCGTCGCTGCGCCGGCTGCGGACCGATCACATCGACCTCTACCAGATGCACCATATCGACCGGTCGACGCCGTGGGATGAGATCTGGGAAGCCTTGACCGTGCTGCGCCAGCAAGGCAAGGTCATCTACTTCGGCTCGTCGAACTTCGCGGGCTGGCACATCGCCCAGGCTCAGGAAACGGCGCGCAGGCACGGAGCTTTCGGCCTGGTCAGCGAGCAATCGCTGTACAACCTGGCGGCCCGCACCGTGGAACTCGAGGTGCTGCCGGCGTGCCAGGGCTACGGGATCGGCGTCATCCCGTGGAGCCCGCTGCACGGCGGCTTGCTCGGCGGCATCCTGGCCAAGCAGGAGGACGCGGGCCGCAGCGGCGGCGGGCGGGCAGCCGAGATGCTCGCGGGCAAGCGGGAGCAGATCGAGGCGTACGAGTCGTTCTGCGCCTCGCTCGGCGCGCCCGCCGGCGAGGTCGCGCTTGCCTGGCTCCTGCATCAGCCCGCGGTGACCGCGCCGATTGTCGGTCCCCGCATCCTGGACCACCTGGAGAGCGCCATCCGCGCAGCGGAGCTCAAGCTCGACGACAAGGCGCTCAGCCGCCTGGACGAGATCTTCCCCGGCCCGGGCGGCGCGGCTCCCGAAGCCTACGCCTGGTAACCGATGATCAGCCCCTCCGACATCCGGCGACTGACGGTAGCCCGCTACACGGCTGCGCCGGACACGCCGCTCGCCGGCCAGAAGATCGTCGTCTGCGCCTACCTGATCCGGTCGCCGGCCGGCATGGTGCTGTTCGACACCGGCATGGCGACCGGGCCTGCCGACGTCGAAGAGCAGTTCGGGCCCATCTGGCGGCGCCCCTTCCGTGACGCGCTCGCCAGCGCCGGGGTGCGGGTGGCCGACATCACGACGATCGCGAACTGCCACCTCCACCTCGATCACTGCGGCAACAACCCGCTATTCCCGCGCGTACCGATCTTCGTGCAGCGGCAGGAACTCGACGCACTGCCCACGCTGCGCTACGTCATGCCCGGGCTGATCGACTTCGAAGGAGCCCGGCTCGAGATCCACTCCGGCGAGGCGGACCTCGCGCCCGGGCTGACGATCATCCCGACGCCCGGCCACACGCCCGGCCACCAGTCGCTGCTGGTCGAGACCTCAGCGGGCCGCGTCCTGCTCGCGGGCCAGGCGATGGACTTCGCCTCCGACTACGCGAGGGCACAGTTCACGCTGGACACCGACGGCGGCGACCCGGACCGGGAACCGTACAGCTCGCGCCCCTGGCTGCGCGATGCCCTGCGGCTTGACCTGCGCCGCGTGCTCTTCGCCCACGACCTGCTCGCCTGGGACCGCGAGCGCGCTCTCGACGAGGCCGACCGAACCGAATAGCGAAGTAGAGCATGCCTGGCCCTGGAAATTCCAGGGCCAGGCACGTTGCTCATTCCCGGCGCCGCAGATCGTCTATGACAACGGCCGCGTGCTGGAAGTCCTCTTCGCTCTCGGTGCCGGCGAGGATCACATTGCTGACCCCTAGGGTCAGATAGCGGTCCAGATAGTCAGCCACCTTGCCGTAAGTGCCGACGAAGACTGGCATGTTGCCCTTGTCGTTACGATAGGCGCCAGTCCAGTACACCTCGTCGTACACGCCCTCCTCGGTAGCCAGATGGGCGAGGCGCTTGATCCAGTCGGACTCGGATTTCTTGCGCATCTCCGTCTTAAGCCGGCCGAGGCGCTCCGCGGGGAACAGCTCCTGCGCGGCGGACCACGCCTCCTGCGCGGTTGGTCTGGCAACGAGGCCGATGCGGATGCCGATCCTCAGGTCCTCGCGGGCCCGGCCCAAGAACGTCTCCGCGAACTGACCGACCGGCTCGGGGTGAGTGATCGCGACGTCGGCCACGGCGGCGGCCATCCGCTGCCCGGCAGGCGAAGAGCCAGCGACGAACGTCCGCGGCCGGACCTCCGGATCCAGCCGCGAGTGCATGCGCAGCGCCCGGTAACGGTAAAAGCGCCCGTCGTGCATGAGCGGTTCGTCCGAGGAGAGCAGCGCGCGGACCACCGACATGTACTCGGTAGCTCGCTCGTAGCGCCCATCGTGATCAAGCTGCTCGTCGATTTGCTCAAGTTCTTGCTTGGTCGCGCCCGTGATCAAGTTGATGTCGACGCGGCGATGATGCAACGTGGTGAGCGACCAGATGATCTTGGCGGCGGTGAACGGCGCAAGCGCGTAAGGCTGCATGGCTACCAGCGGCGTGATTGTCTTGGTCTGCTGCAGGATCGTGGCCGCCACTGTCCACGGGTCAAGGAAATGGTGATTGTAGAAGGCGAGCAGCCCGTCCATCCCGTAGCGCTCCGCCCGCTGCGCGAACTCGGCGATGAGCCGGAGGGGGTCGCTCTCGGCCGGGTCCGGCGCGATCGCTGTCCCGTACACCTCGAAGTCACGACCTAATCTGGCCATGGAGACATCCCCTCCCGATCCTTGAATCCTCAGCGTCAGGCTAGTCGTAGCTTCGCATCGCAGGCAGGCAGAAACTAGGGCGATTTAGCGCGTTCCGCTGGCGCGAGATCCCTCCGCCAAGGGGTTCACCTTGGCCCGGTCGACCTCGCAGCCAGCTTGCGGCCCGGAACAGCCGGGATAAGCTCCCACGAGGCCGAACGACGTGCCGTGACTGAACCCGATCCGCAGGAGGCAGGCACCGTGTCCACTGACCCGTCCGCTGTTCCGTCCCTCGGCCCGTCCCTCACCGCGCCAGCTGAATTCGCCGGCCGAGTCGCCATCGTCACGGGCGGAGCGTCCGGCATCGGCCTGGCCACCGCCTCGCTGCTCGCCGCGCGCGGCGCGCGCGTCGCCGTGCTCGACCGCGAGCTCCCCGGCCTGCCCGGCGAGTTCCTCGCGATCAAGGCCGACGTCACCGACGACGAGGCGGTCAGGGCGGCCGTCGCCACCACGGCAGGCACGCTGGGCGGCGTCGACATCCTGGTCAACAACGCCGGGATCGGGGCGATCGGAACCGTCGAGACCAATGACGACGACGAATGGCGGCGGGTGTTCGACATCAACGTCTTCGGCATGGTCCGCGCTGCCCGTGCTGCCCTCCCCTATCTCAGGGCCGCCGCGCGTGAAAAAGGCCAGGCCGCCATCGTCAACACCTGCTCGATCACGGCGACCGCCGGCCTGCCCGACCGTGCCTTGTACTCGGCGACCAAGGGCGCCGTCTACTCGCTCACCCTGGCAATGGCGGCCGACCACGTGCGCGAACATGTCCGGGTGAACTGCGTGACCCCCGGCACCGTCGAGACGCCGTGGATCGGCCGGCTGCTCGCGGCCGCCGATGACCCCGAGGCCGAGCGCCTGGCCCTGAACGCCCGCCAGCCACTCGGCCGGCTGGTCACCGCGAACGAGGTAGCGGCCGCGATCGCCTACCTCACCAGCCCCCTGGCCGCGTCCGTCACCGGCATGGCCCTGGCGGTCGACGGCGGCATGAACGGCCTGCGCGTCAGGCCGCTTCCCCCGGAATAATGGCTAAGATCACGGGCTTCGAGACCCGCGACGTCAGGTTCCCGACGTCGCGGCAGCTCGACGGCTCCGACGCGATGAACCCGAGCCCGGACTACTCGGCGGCCTACCTCACCATCACCACCGACTCGCCGGACGGCCTGGCCGGGCACGGCTACGCCTTCACGATCGGGCGCGGCAACGACGTGCAGCTAGCGGCGATCCGGATGCTCGAGCCGTTCCTGGCCGGACGTGACCTGGAATCCCTGGATCTAGGCGACTTGTACCGCGAGCTGACCGGCGACAGCCCGCTGCGCTGGCTGGGACCCGAGTGCGGCATCGTTCACATGGCCATCGGCGCGGTGCTCAACGCCTGCTGGGACCTGGCCTCCCGGCGCGCGGGCCTGCCGCTCTGGCGCTATCTCGCCAGCTTCAGCCCGGCCCAGCTCGCCGACCTCGTGGACTTCCGTTACCTCGCCGACGCCCTGACCAGGGATGATGCCATCGCACTGCTCGAACGCGGTGCCGACGGCAAAGCCGAGCGTATCGGGCAGCTCGAGCGCGATGGCTACCCGGCTTACACCACCTCGCCCGGCTGGCTTGGCTACTCAGACGACAAGCTGGCCAGCCTGTGCCGCGAGGCGGTCTCCGACGGCTTCGCGCTGATCAAGATCAAGGTCGGCGCGAACCTGGACGACGACCTGCGCCGGCTGCGCATCGCACGCGAGGCCGCGGGCGAGGACATCGCGATCGCCGTCGACGCGAACCAGGTCTGGGACGTGCCGACCGCGATCTCCTGGATCAAGGCGCTCGCCCCGCTGCGCCCGCACTGGATCGAGGAGCCGACCAGCCCGCACGACATCCTCGGCACCGCCGCGATCCGCCGCGCGATCAGCCCGGTGCCGGTCGCGACGGGCGAGCACGTCGCCAACCGGGTGATCTTCAAGCAGTTGCTCCAGGCCCAGGCCATCGACGTGATGCAGATCGACGCGGCCCGGGTCGCCGGGGTCAGCGAGAACCTGGCCAACCTGCTTCTCGCCGCTAAGTTCGGGGTGCCGGTCATCCCGCACGCCGGCGGCGTCGGCCTGTGCGAGCTAGTCCAGCACCTGGCAATGTTCGACTACGTGGCGCTCCCCGGAGACAGGGACCTGACCCGCAGGTCCATCGAGTGGATCGACCACCTGCACGAGCACTTCACCAGCCCGGCCACCGTGCGGCACGGCAGGTACGCGGCCCCCGCAGCCCCTGGCGCGTCCACCGAGATGCGACCCGAGTCGCTGGAATTCTTCTCAGTAAAGGCGGGCACGGCCCATGACTAGCCTCCCTGAAATCGGCGCCACCGGAGTCCGCGTCACCAGGCTGATCCCGAACGCCGCCTCGGCGAATTCCTCGCCGGCAAGCCCCGCTCCGAGTACGTGATCTCCACGAAGATCGGGCGCCGGCTCGTCCCGGCGGCCAACCCGACGCAGGGCGTGGAGGGCTTCTACGACACGCCGCCGCTCGCCCGCGTCTGGGATTTCAGCGCCGACGGCGCCCGCCGGTCCATCGAGGAAAGCCTGGAACGACTCGACCTTGACCGGATTGACCTGGTGCTGATCCACGACCCCGACGATTTCGCGGTTGAATCACTCGCGGGCGCTTATCCGGCATTGCACGAGCTCAGGTCGTCCGGAGTGATCCGGGCGATCGGCATCGGGATGAATCAGTGCGAGGTGCCGAGGTGGTTCATCGCGAGGGCGGATCTGGATTGCGTTCTCATCGCTGGCCGGTACACGCTGCTGGATAGTTCCGCGGGCGAGAGCCTGCTGCCGGAATGTGAGCTCCGGCAAGTTTCCGTTCTTGCTGGCGGGGTTTTTAATAGCCGCATCCTGGCCGATCCCAGACCAGGCTCGACGTACGACTACGCCCCTGCGCCGGCGAACCTGGTCGAGCGGGCGCAGCGGATCAGGGCCGTGTGCGCGGCGCACGGGCTGCCGATCGGCGCGGTAGCGCTGCCGTACCCGCTGCGGCATCCCGCCGTCACGGCGACGCTCGTGGGGGCGCGGACGCCGGCCGAGATCACCGCGGATGCCGGATACCTGTCCATGACCGTGCCCGACGCTGTATACGAGGAACTCGCAGCCGCCGGACTGAGTTAGCGCAGGTACCCCAACAACGTCAATACGCAGATTACAGCGCGCGTATGCGGTTGTTTCTCGCATTGTGCTCTACTTCGGCTAGGCCTAGCACTTCGAGTACAGGCGGCACATAGTTGCCGAATCTTCCGCGCAGCCCTTTCTTCAGGCCGTACCAGCCGCCGACCGGGTTGGACGCTGAGCGGCCCCAGGCCTCGACAGTGCCGTCCTGGGCCGGTTTCTGCTCGTCAGCATTGCCTAGCGGCATCCAGTCGCCGTGGTCCTTCAGCATCGCGTGCAGGTCGTCGACGCAGCGAAGCTGATAGCGGAGCTGGGTGGTGCCGACCTGCACTACCAGCGCGGGCGGGTCCGCGGCCTCGTCGCGCCAGGCCTCGAAATCGGACTTGCCCGGCGGTGTCGCGAGAATCCACGGGTCCGCCGCGGTGCCCGTGCCAGCAGTGCCCGTGCCGCCGGTGTCTGATCCGGTCATGATCCCTCCAGTCGCTTCAGCAACATCGGTCAGCTGAATTATCGCAGCTGATACCTGACATCTCGTGTCATGATTCCCGGCTAATCTGGGCTGATGCGTGCCAGCCGACTCGTCAGGTTGCTCAGCCTGCTCCAGGCCGGCGGGCTCGTGACCACCGCTCAGCTCGCCGCTGACCTGGAAGTGTCCCAGCGGACCGTGCTGCGCGACATCGAGGCGCTGAGCTCGGCTGGCTTTCCGGTGTACGGCGTGCGCGGCAGGATGGGCGGGTTCAGGCTGATCGAGGGGTTCAGCGGCGAAATCGAGTTGCCCGCTCGCCCGCCCAGCCACGGCGGCCTCCCGCGTACCCGCGCCCGGGTCAGGCTGTCGCCGCGCGGCCGCAGGCTTGCGGTGCTGCTCGGCCAGCCCGAGATCCGGCCGCGCCGCAGCGTAAGCCCGGAACCCGGGCCGCAGGGCTGGACTGAGGCGTGGATACCGGTCGAGTCGGCTGAGGCGACAGTGCTGGACTTGCTCGCGCTGGGCCCGGATGCGGAGCTGATCAGCCCGCCGGACCTGCGCGACCAGGTCCGCGCAGGCCGCGCTCGCGATCGCGATGCTGCACGGGCACGCGGCGGGGCCAGCGGGGCCGACAGGGCCGGCGGGGCCAGCGGGGGCCGCAGGGCCGGGCGGGCCAGGCGGCGCTCGGTCAGAAGGCCCGGGCTAGCTCGGGCAGCACCTGGTCGATCCAGCGCAACTGGCTGGCCAGGTGCTCGAAGGAGTCGGCGGCGCTCGCCGTCGTCGGGGCCAGGTACCCGATCCGGCCGGCGGAGACCAGCTTGCAGCGCGCTAGCTCGGGCAGGATCGAACACGGGTCGGCCAGCCCGTATGCGACGGCGAACTCGGCCAGCCGAGTCGCCATGTCCGCGATGTACTCCGGCCCGCCAAAGCCCGCCTCGGCCAGTTGCCCGGCCGGAGCGAGCGGCACGAATGCCCAGGCCGCTGCCGCCAGATCGGTCAGCGGGCTGGCGGGCTCAGCGCTGTCCCAGTCGATGAACGCGACCGGAAGGCCGTCGCGGTACACCGTGTTCCACGGCCCGAGGTCGCCGTGGCAGACGACCTCGCCCGGCCCGGGCGGATGCGGATGGAACCGGTAGCTGGTCTCGCCCGGCCTGAACCCGGCCGCCGCCTCATGCAGCCCGCGCAGCAGCCGCGCCGCCGCGCGCAGGGACTCGGTTGTCCTGGTGTAGGCGGGCAGCCGGTGCCCGTGCCCCGGATGCCAGGACGGATCGGCCGCGACTTCGCCGTCGAGATAGGTCAGCACCTCGCGGTCGCCGCTGATCCGCCAGCACTCGGGGCGCGCCATCGAATCCGGCCGATTGCAGATGCCGCAGGTACTCATGCACGGCCGGTGACCACGAGCCCGTCGGCCGCCATACCTCGCCGCCGCGCCGCACCACCCCGGTTGTCATGCGGCCGGGCGGGAGCAGTTCAATGTCATCATCGCCGGGCACAATCACAAGCGTGAGCGTACAACTGAACCACACCATCGTCTCCTGCCGTGATCAGGAGAAGTCCTCCGCCTTTCTTACGGGCATCCTGGGTTTGCCGCCGGCGACCAGGTTCGCGCACTTCCATGTGGTCGAAGCCGACAACGGCGTCTCCCTGGACTACAGCCAGACCGATCGCGAGATCAGGCCGCAGCATTACGCCTTCCTTGTAGGTGAGGCCGAATTCGATGCAGCCTTCGCGCGGATCACCGAGCGGGGGCTGACGTACTGGGCCGATCCCGCGCAGACCAGGCAAGGTGAGGTCAACACCCGCGACAGCGGTCGTGGCCTGTACTTCGAGGACCCGGACGGCCATCTGATGGAGATCATCACCAGGCCCTACGGCAGTGGCTGAGCTTCGGGGCAGCCGGTGAGCCTTGCGGCAGTGGCTGAGCTTCGGTGAAGTTCGGGGTCGTGCTGTTCGCCAGCGATCGCGGCATCACCCCGGCCCGTGCGGCGCAGGTAGCCGAGGACTCGGGGTTCGACTCGTTCGCCGTGCCGGAGCACACGCACATCCCCGTGCGCCGCACGGCAGCGCATCCCGGCACCGGTGACAGTTCGCTGCCCGATGACCGGTACCTGCGCGTGCTCGATCCCGTGGGTGGCGCTGGCCACGGCGGCCGCCGTCACGAGCAGGATCAGGCTGTGCACCGCGGTCGCGCTGCCGGCCGAGCACGATCCGATCTCGCTGGCCAAGACCATCGCGACGCTCGATCACCTGTCAGGCGGGCGGGTCACGCTGGGCCTGGGGTTCGGCTGGAACACCGATGAGCTTGCCGACCACGGCGTTCCGCCCGGCCAGCGGCGCACAGTCGCCCGCGAGCACCTGGAGGCCATGCGAGCGCTGTGGTCGCAGGAGGAGGCGAGCTATAGCGGCGAGTTCATCAGCTTCGGCCCCTCCTGGGCCTGGCCGAAGCCCGCCCAGTCCGCGGCACTGCCTGTGCTGGTCGGCGCTGGCGGGACCGAGCGGACGTTCCGCTGGATCGCGCGCAGTGCCGACGGCTGGATCACCACGCCGCGCGACCTCGATGTAGTGCGGCAAGTCGCCTTGCTGCGGAAGATCTGGCAGGACTCGGGGCGGGACGGGCTGCCGACGGTGGTCGCGCTCGCCGGACGGCCGGACCCGGCGACTCTGGCGGCCTGGGATTCGGCTGGGGTTGCTGAGGCTTGGTTCGGCCTGCCTGATCGGGAATCAGACGAGGTTGCTGCCCATATTGCGCGCCTGGCCGGGCGTCTGGGAATCAGGACTGCCGAAGACTGACTCCAGGTTCTGCGCGGTCAAGGTCAGGAACACCGCGTCGGCCTCGACCGTCACCTGGCCGTTGGCCGTGATGGACGCGGACAGGTGCAGCTTGCGCCCCTCGACCCGGTCAAGGGTGACAACGACCGTCAGCGGCACGCCGAGCGGCGTTGGCTTGCGGTAGTGCGTCGTGAGACTGGCCGTCATGGCCGGCCGCTCCGGCCCCGCCGCGACGCAGCCCATCGCGTGATCGATCGAGCAGCGCGAGCACTCCGCCGTGCACGAGCCCGGGACCGCCTTGGAATACCGGCCCCACGACAACCTCACCCCGGCCGCTGTCCTGGAATACGTCCATGATCAGCTGCGGCGCGGCCGGGTGCGACAGGCCGCCGACCAGGCTCAGGTGCGCTCGGTAGGACCCTGCCTCCACCGATCGGCTCGGGCGGATGACCGGGCCGGTGAGCGCTGCGGTCACGCCGTCGATCGTGGTCGCCGCGGCACGAAGCGCATCCGGCGATGCGCCGGTCTGAACCACGACATCAAGCAGCCGCCGCAGTGCCTCGCCCAGCTCGCGGCGCTCCTCGCTGGGTTCCCAGTCGGTCTCCGCGAACTGCATGGTGACAGATTACAGATACCTCCCTGGCTGACTCGTGTACTGGCGCCCGCTCGGCGTCGTCCAGATCAGGGTGCCTGGCTGAGGCTGGGTCAGCTGCCAGCCGGGTGCCTGCTTGCATCTGTGGTGCTGACGGCAGACCGGCGCGACCCCGCATTCGCAGGTCAGGCCGCCCTGGTGGTAAGGCACGGTGTGCTCCAGATCGCAGGCCTCGGCCGGCCGCGGCAGCCAGGAAACGCGCACGTCCGCTGGCGGATGTTGATCAGGTGGCCCAGCCGCGCACCCGGCCGGTACCGGTGTACCTGCCGACGGTGCTGACAGGTACCGCGCTCAAGCCAGTCAATGGCCAGCGAGGCCACCCAGGCGGCGGTGCCCGGCGGGTCCGCCCCGGGCCGGCCCGTGCGCACGCGTGCCCTACGGCCCTGCCATCACTGTCGGTCAGCGTCAGGCACCAGCGGGTCGCCGGGCTGGTCCGCAGCCGGGTAGCCAGGTCACGGCAGGTGTCCGCGTCAACAGGCCCGAGCCCAGCGACCTCTCCCGGCGCATCGGTCAGGCCAGTCCACGCCGACAAAGGCATCGTCAGATGCACGTTGCCCCTGATTCCGGGGTCAGCGCCGCTAGGGCCAGCCGGGCCATCGGTGCCGGCCGGGCCAGGCTTCAGCAACGTCAGCGGGTCACGGCCGGTCAGCAGAGCCGTGAACACAGCCGCCCGCAGCTCGTCAATGCCCCCCGCCGCGCCGCCCTTCTTCAGCGCCTGCGCGATGGCCGTGATCCGCTTGTCAGCAGTGATCATCTCGGCCGAGGACAGCTCGCGCCCGGCGATCGCACCGTTACCCGACGTCTCCTGCCACGATTCCACCCGCGCCTTCTCCCTGGCCCGCTCGCGGCGCCGTCGCACCGAGTCCGGGTCCACGATCAGCACCAGCGCCCGCAACTCGGCCCGGAGTTGGCCGGTCGTCATCTTCGCCGCCGCCCGGCCCAGCGCGCCCGCCACGACCCGGGCGTGATCGTCGCTGAGCGCCGCCAGTTCAGCGGCGAATACCGCTGCCCTCGCCCGGTCGATCCGGCCCTCAGTCAGCGCCGCGAGCACCATCGGCAGCCTGGCCAGACCGCGCGCGAGGTCAAGCAAATCCTCGGCCGACCGGCCGGTGAGCACGAGCGCGGCCGCGATCTCCGAACTCACATGCTCATTCAGCCGCGATGAGACCGGGCGCGCCGCCCGGGCCTGGCGGCGGGCATCCAGCTCAGCGACGGCCGACAGCTCCATCGCCGTCTGCCAGGACGCCAGCCGCCGGGTCGCGCACAGCATCCCGATGAGCTCATCGTCGGAAAGCTGGCCCAGGCCAGCCTCATAGGCGTCAGCAGCGAAGCCGGCCAGCACCGGATCGGGAACCATCAGGTCGAGCGCACCGCCCGCCGCGAATCCGACCGCCGCCTCCGTCGGCAGGTCATGCGTGAACCCGGCGGCCAGCGGCCCGCTCTCGGCAGCATCGCTTTCGGCACCACTCTCGGCAATCCAGCGCGCGGCCAGAGCTTCCAGGTCTGGCAGGCTCAGGTCGGCCAGCCACTCGTCGGCGCCGTCAGGCGGCCCGGCGAACGGATCGGGCCAGATCCCGAGCAGCTCAGCGTCACTGGGCTCCTCGGGTTCAGGGCCATCCCGGTCCTGATCCCAGGGAATGGCAGGTAATCCGGGCGCCTCGAACGGCGCCTCCGTTGGCGGATCGGACATAGGCCGCTCCAATTCCAGATCAGCGAACCTTTCTCGGCAACGCTATCGAACGGGTCTGACAATTAGCCCTCACGTTCGATCGCAGCCGCCCCCGCAGACCCCTCACCTGCCCGAACAGCCTGACCGGCGACGGCCTGACCGGCGGCGTGACGGCCCGCCCGGCGGCCAGAGAACACGCAGTCGGCAAGCGACAGCCCGCTGACGTACGAGCGCGAGCACACCCCGACAGCGCTCCGCCCAGCCGCGTACAGCCCGCTGATGACCGAGCCATCGGCGCGCCGCACCTGGCCGGTGTCCTCGGCCACGACCAGGCCGCCGAGCGTCAGCATCGGCGCCGGATAGGCTGGCCTCGGCCGGATCGACAGGTCAATCAGCGAATAGGGCGGCGTCGTGAGCCTGCTGACCAGAGCCTCCGGCTTGCCGAACGGATCGGCGTCACCGGCAGCCGCAGCCGCGTTGTAGGCGCTGACCGTCGCCAGCAAGCCGTCTGGATCGACCCCGGCCTTGGCGGCCACCGCCTGCACGGACGGCGCGCTCATCCGTGCCCTGGTCAGCAGGTAGGCGGCCTGGAGCAACTGGAACCACAGTGTGCTACCGCGCAGCGTGCGCCACTGCCGCGCCTGCGCCACTGATTTTTGATCGAGAAATAGCCAGCCGCGCCGGTCGCCCCGCGTCACCATGGCCTCGCCGATGGCAGCGCCATATCTGGACTCGTCACAGATCCTCCGGCCGGCCGAGTTCACGATCAGGCCCTGCAGGAACGCAGTCGGCGGCGTAATGAATCGCCAGCAGGAGACCCGGTCAAGGAACTTGGTCGCGCCACCGGCGGCGACGCCGAGTCCGATCCCGCTGCCGTCATCAGCCACCGTGCCGAGTGCCAGGCCGCCACGGTAAGCGGGCGCGTGCTCGCGCATCATGGCGCGACTGGCGACGAATCCGCCCGCCGCGATCACGACTCCCTGCCTGGCGCCCACCCGTATCGGCCTGGCGCGGGACGCCTCAAGCCACTCGACCGGCTTGTGCAGGCGCTGCCCGAACCGCCCCGCGTACAAGAACGGCTTCTTGCCCAGCCGGTGCAGCACCCGATGGCCGGTCCTGGCCCACGCCGGCGAGCCCCGCAGTCCTGGCAGGTTCAGCAAGGTCAGGCATTCGACGCCGGTCACCCGGCCACCCGCATCACGCACGAGACCGACAGCCCGGGTCTGCGGCAGCACCCGGGCGCCAGAGGTCCGGACGGCGGCCGCCAGCCGGTCGAACAGCACCCGTCCCGACGTGCCGCGGCCGACAGCCCGATGCCCGCGCGGCGCCGGGGCGGCCACGTCAGCCAGCGACAGTTCACTGCCCGAGTAGTACAGATAATGCTTGTTAGTCGGGTACGAGGTCTTGTCCGGGCAGAGGCTGCCCTCGAACGGCACTCCATGATCGACCAGCCAGGCCAGCATGGCCGCGCTGCCGTCGCAGAACTCCCGCAGCGTCTGTTCTCCCACCGCGTCTCCAACCTCAGCGGCCAGGTAGCGGTACATGGCATCGGGCGAATCCGGCACTCCGGCGGAGATCTGCTGGATCGTGCCGCCGCCGGCGTAGACGACGCCGCCCGACAGCGCCGTCGCTCCCCCGCCGCCAAACCGGTCGATCACCAGCACCTCGGCACCGGCCGCCGCAGCCTCGAGCGCGGCGGCCGCGCCGGCGGCACCGAAGCCGATCACCACGACATCCGCTTCCACGTCCCACGCCTGCGGCATCGCTCGCCTCCCGCGGTCCATCTCCGGAACTGTAACGCGTTCTAGTTAACGGCGCCGCCCTAGGAGGCTTTGCCGAAGCCGGCTGGGCTGGCACGGGCTCTCCCGGTTCTCGCGCATGAAGGTTCCGCACATGCCATGGTTCTCCGATCGCGCGGGGCCCGCCAACCCTCTTCTGAGCCGGCCCGCTCGGGTCGCGCCGGACTGTCGTAGGCCCCCGGCATACTTGCCCGGACCGTCCGGCGAGGCGGCGGCCTGACTAGAGGAGACCCATGGCTGTCCGATACCAACTCGTCATCAACTGCGTCGGCCACCCCGAGCCGCTGGCCCGCTTCTGGGCCGAGGCCCTGGGCTACGTGCTGGAGCCGCCGCCGGCCGGCTTCGTCACCTGGGACGACTGGCGGCGGGACATCGGGCTGCCCGAGTCCTGGCGCCGGGGCACGGACTGCATCATCGACCCGGATGGCGCCGGACCTCGCATCTGGATCCAGGTCGTGCCCGACCGCAAGACCGTCAGCAACCGCCTCCACCTCGACATCCACGCCAGCGGCGCGCGGGACCTCCCGATCGAGACCCGCAAGAAGCGCGTGGACGCCGAGGCCAGGCGGCTGTGCGACCTCGGTGCCACGCTGCTCAGCGACCTGAGCGAGGAACTTGACGAGGGCCTTGACCACTACGCGGTCGCGCTGAGGGACCCCGAGGGCAACGAGTTCGACATCAACTGACGGGTCCCCCTCCGGGAGCATCATCCCGGAGAGTTGAGGGCTATCAGAGGCTGTCGGGTGGCTTTCTCCCGTGATCCGTCAAGCGGTTCCGTTAGGTCCGCCCGCACCGTGAAGAACGTTCGGTGCACGACGGCCCGCGAGTGCGTGCTGCGTGTCAGGAGGAGTCGCGCGGGCTGTCTCGCACCGCTGTGCCGTTGGTGTCGTGTGAGCAGCACCGACGGCACAGCGGTGCTCGGGCTGGCGCCATGCCCGGTGACTCCTGATGCACGTGGCGCCTGTGAGACGCCGCCAGTCACCTGACCCGGAGCCCGGCCCCCGCCCGGCCCGGCCCGGCCCGGGGAGAGACAGCATCAGGCAGACCACGTTGTTGTTCCTGGCCCGCGGCAACAGCAACGCGGCCCTTCCTGATGCTGCGGGGACGACAACAGGGCGGGCCGCGTTGCTCACGCCGCCTGGCCGCAACAGCAACAGGGCGGGCCGCGTTGCTCACACCGCCTGACGCACACCATGCCTGGCACGGAATCCGCCTGACCGAGCCACGGCAAGAGTCACCCGACAGCCTCCAGGGCAGGTGTGATGTTCCGTAGTAATGCCCGCGACGAAGATCACGGCAACTAGCCCCGGCCGGCCCCGGCGGACAAGCTCCCCAGCCGGCACAACCCGCACCACCTGCCTCCAGCGCCCCAGACTCACCCCCGCAGCCTGAACCTCCAATCAACCAGCAGATTGCGATTGCCCTCCGGGGCCGCTCGCGGAGCTCGGCTAGCTGACGGCTGTGTCCGCCCTCGCTGCCTGGCGGCTGCGGTAGGCAGCGACGTTGGTGCGGTTTGAGCACGAGGTGCTGCAGAACCGCCGTGACCGGTTCTTGGACAGGTCGACGTGGACGCCCTGGCAGTCTTCGGCCGCGCAGAACCTGAGCCGGTCAAGCTGACCGACCCTGATCACGTCGGTGAACGCCATAGCCGCCTCGACCGCCATCCGGTCAGCGAGCGGCGCGTCGCTCGAGGTGGCGTGCAGGTGATAGTCCCAGCCGTCGTGCTTGACCAGTTGAGGCACCGCGGCCGCCTCCCGTAGCAGCCTGTTGACCAGGACGACGGCATCGTCTGTCGGAAGCTCCCACAGTCGCTCAAGCCGGGGCCTCAGCCTGCGGACAGCGTCGAGCTCGGCCTGGTCGCGCGTCCGCGTCCCGGTCCACCCCCACTCGCGGACGAACTCATCGAGCGAGGCCAGGTCGGGCAGCAGTTCCTGGCCGTCGCGGCCAGTGTTGACCAGCGCCGCGACCGAAGCCAGCGCCACCTCGGTGTCATGGGCAAAAAGCACCTTGACTCCTTTCAGTCTTACCGGCTACCGTCACCAGTGTAACTCGTTTTACCAATTACAGGAGGATGCAGTGACCACCGCGCGCACCGTCGCCAGCCGACCCAGCACGGGCCGCCCCAGCACGGGACGACCCAGCACGGGCCGACCGGGTCTCGGCGGTACCGGGCTGGTGCTCGCCATGGTCTCGGCAGCGACGTTCAGCACGTCGGGAGCCTTCGCCTCGGCACTGATCGACGGGGGCTGGAGCCCGGCGGCAGCGGTGCTGGCGCGCATCACGCTAGCCGCGCTCCTGCTCACAATTCCCGCGATTATCCAGCTTCGCGGCCGGTGGCGGCTCTTGCGCCGGGGAGCGGGCAAGGCGACGGCGTTCGGGATGCTCGCGGTGGCCGGGGCTCAGCTGTGCTACTTCAACGCGATCCAGCAAATGCCGGTCGGGGTCGCGCTGCTGCTCGAGTACCTGGGAATCGTCCTCGTGGTCGGCTGGCTCTGGCTCAGCCGCGGCCAGCGGCCGAGGCGCCTCACGGTCGGCGGCGCGGTGATCGCGCTCGCCGGGCTCGCGATGGTGCTCAACCTGACCGGATCGACGCAGCTCAATCCGCTGGGCGTGATGTGGGGACTGCTGGCCGCGGTTGGCCTGGCTTCTTATTTCGTGATCTCCGCGGCCGAAGGCGAAGAGCCGATGCCCCCGGTGGTCATGGCCTGGGCCGGGCTGAGCGTCGGCGCGGTCGCGCTGGCAGTGCTCGGGCTCTGCCGCGCCTTCCCCGTCGTCGCGCACACCAGCGACGTCACTATGATCGGCCACCGGGTTAGCTGGGCTTTGCCGGTGGTGGGTTTGTCGGTGATAGCGGCCGTTCTGCCTTATGTTGCCGGTATTGGAGCTGCCCGCAGGCTTGGCGCCAAGCTCGCCTCCTTCGTCGGGCTGGCCGAGGTGCTCTTCGCGGTGCTGTTCGCGTGGCTGCTGCTCGGGCAACTGCCCGCGCCCGCGCAGTTCGGCGGCGGCGCGCTCATCCTGGCGGGCGTCGCCCTGGTGCGCGTCGATGAGCTGCGCGGCTGGGTGGCTACTGGATCACGGGGAGCGGCTGCCCAGGTCCGAGAACGGGCCTGAAGAGGTCACCGCGCTCGGCGACGCGGTCGAGCACCGTCCTGATGGTGAACCGGTCGGGCGCCAGTTCAGGATCGTCGAGCTCATCCCAGCTGATGGGTGCCGAGACCGGCGCGCTCGGCGCTGGCCTCGGGCTGTAGGGGGCGACGAGCGTCTTGTTCGAGACGTTCTGGGTGTAGTCCAGGCGGGCCAGGCCAGCGCGCGCGCGTACGTCCCATTTCCAGCTCACCAGCTCGGGGACGACCGCGCCGATCGCCTTGGAAAGCTGCTCGACCCAGATCCTGGTGTCCTCGAACGTCAGCCCGGGCTCGACCGGAATCCAGATCTGGAGGCCGCGCTGGCCGGTCAGCTTCGGCGCTGCCCGGACGCCGACGTGCTCGAGCGCGGTGCGGTGCAGCCTGGCCAGCGTCAGCACGTCTTCCCAGGAGGTGGCCGGGCCGGGGTCAATGTCGATGAGCGCGTAGCTGGGGTGATGCGGATCGGCTGCGGGCGCGGTCCAGGCGTGCCACTCGAGCGCGCCGAAGTTCGCGGCCCACACCAGGGCAGCCGGCTCGTCGATCACCAGGTAGGTGGTCGTCCGGCCCTCCTTGGCCTCGGGATTGCGCCAGCGCGGCACCCAGCCGGGCGCGTGGTCGGGCAGTTGCTTGTGCCAGAACCCGCTCTGGGACGCGCCGCCGGGGAACCGGTGCATGTTCAGCGGGCGGCCGGTCAGGTAGGGCAGGATGACCGGCGCGATCCGCGCCGTGTAGCTGATCAGCTCCCGCTTGGTCACCGCGGGCTCGCCGGGCCGGCCCGGGAAGATTTCCTTGTCCAGGTTGGTCAGCCGCAGTTGCCTGCCGAAGACGTCCCACCGGCCGCTGGCGCCGAGGGAGTCCAGGGCGGCGAGGTCTTCGCTGGTCGCGGCGGCGACCGTTGCTGGCTTCAATTCCACGGAAGCCTGGCCGGGCGGCAGGTCGGAGCGCCAGAGCCGGTCAGGATCGGCCTTCACCTCGTCGTTGGTACGCCCGGTCAGCGCCGAGCGCGGATGGTCTTCGGTGTCCCAGCCCCTGACCGCGAACTCGTCGTCCTTATGCAGCAGCAGCCACTGACCCTGCTCTGTGCTGCTGGATGGGCCGCGCCTGATCAGCACCAGGCGCCCGGCCAGCTTGTGCCCCGTGACGTCGACGTGGAACTGCCCGCTCGCGACCGCGGCCGCCGGGTCATCGGTGTCGTGCGGCTCCCAGGTGCCGATATCCCAGACGATCACGTCGCCGCCGCCGTACTCGCCACTGGGGATGACGCCCTCGAAGTCCAGGTACTCGATCGGGTGGTCCTCGACGTGGACGGCGAGCCGCTTGACGGCGGGGTCGAGTGTCGGGCCATTCGGCACCGCCCAGCTGACCAGCACTCCGTCAATCTCGAACCGCAGGTCGTAGTGGAGCCGGCGGGCACGGTGCCGCTGCACGACGAAGCGGCGCTGGCCGGAGCCCGCTTCGGGGTCGGCGGACGCCGGACCCTGGGGCTCGGGCGTGCGGGCGAAGTCGCGCTTCGCCCGGTAGGTGCCGAGCTTCTCGTGCGGTTCGCGTGTGTCGGCGGGCTGTGCGTCCTGCTTGCGGCTGCCCTTGACCATGACTCGATACTCCCACTACATCCCGGGTCGTGGCCGCACGCAGGGCGCAGAGCAAATTTGCGCCGGAAAGCGACGCATAGTTGCGGGCGAGCCGGGCAGTGGAGTGGCTCGCGGAACCGGCGCAGTTCAATTCAAGCCGCGGCTACAGAGCGATGTGAGGATAGTCAATGACCGCCATGTTGTCCGACGAATGGTGGAGCGCAGCAGCCTGCCGGAGTGCTGAGCCCGACCTGTTCTTCCCCATCTCGGCTACGTCCGCTTCCGGCGCCACGATCCAGCGCGCCAAGCAGGTGTGCGCGTCCTGCCCGGTCAGCGCGCAATGCCTGAGCTATGCCTTGCGTCATCGCCAGGAACAGGGCATCTGGGGCGGCCTCACCGATGACGAGCGGCGACTGCTCAGCCGGCGGCAGGCAGCGAGCGAACGCCGGGCCAAGTCGGCTATCGCCCATCGCGCGAGCGCGGGCATGCACCACGCCACTTGAGCAGCGAAGCGGCGGGCCACGGAAAAGTCACATGTTTAGAGCTCGCACAGCGGGCATAGCTAGGCGTGGTCCCGGACGGAGGCGGCAAAACATGACAACAGTTGCGAACCGCAATGAAACGAATATCGTGGAGTTTGAAGAGAACCCGGACGCCGAACTGCTCACGGTGGTCCAGTCCGAGCCTGCGGGCAGCCGTGCCCGCGAGGAGGCCTGCGCGACCCTGGTCGTGCGATACCAGGCGCTGGTCAGGTCGTGCGTGCTCCGCTACCGTGACAGCCCCGAGCCCACCGAAGAGCTGATGCAGGTTGGCTATGTCGGGCTGCTCAAGGCGATCAACAACTTCGATCCCGACATCGGCGGGAGCCTCGCCGCCTACGCCCAGCCATGCATCAGCGGCGAGATCAAGCGGCATTTCCGCGACAAGCGCTGGCAGGTGCATGTCCGGCGGTCCGCTCAGGAACTGCGGCTCGAGATCCGCAAGGTCAAGAGCGAACTGTCGCAGGAACTGTCCAGGACGCCGACCGACGCCGAACTCGCCGAGCACCTTGGCGTCAGCGCCGCCGACCTGCTCGACGCGCAGCGCGCCGACCTGGCGTTCCAGGCCTCATCGCTGGACGCGCCGCTGTCTGACAGCGGCGACGCCGGGACGCTTGCCGACGTGCTCGGGTGCGAAGATCCGCAGCTCGAGGCCACGCTTGAGATGGACGCGGTCTGGGGGCATCTTGGCGAGCTGCCCGAGCGAGAGCAGAACCTGCTGCTCATGCGCTTCTACGGCAACATGACCCAGACCGAGATCGGCGACGAGCTCGGCATCTCCCAGATGCACGTGTCCAGGCTGCTCGCGCACGCGCTCTCCTATCTGCGGGAGCGGATGCTGGACTCACCAGAAGGAGGCGAATGACCTTGCGAACCGCTAGCGGGCTTGCCCTCATCGCATTAGGAGCGATCCTGGCCTTCGCGGTCAAGGGTCACCCGTCGTTCCTGAACATCCAGGTCGTCGGCTGGGTGATCATTCTGACCGGCCTGGCCGGCATGCTGGTGCCCAGGGCCGGCTACGCGGCGGTACGCCGCCGCATCGTCCGCCGCAGGCCAGCGGGCGGCGTAGTCGAGGTCGACGAGCGCCGCTATCCCCCGTACATCAGGCTGAACCCCAACGCCCTCACGGCCGGCGACGACCCGGCGGACCTGGTGGCCAGCAGCGACGACCTGAGCCAGTCTCAGCGGCCGGAACGGGTCGAGACGGTCGAGGAATACTGACGACACCGAGCCCGGCTAGCCCGGCGCGGCGCCGACGCGCATGGCCAGCATCGTCACGTCGTCGAGCAGCACGCCGTCGCAGAAATCGACGAGGATGCGCTGCATGGTGGAGACCACGTCGGCTGGCTGGTGACCGGCAAGGCCGGCCAGCGCGTCGGCGAGACGCTCGCCGAAGTAGCCGTGATCGGCGCTCTTAGCGCCGGTCAGCCCGTCGGTGCAGAAGAACAGGATGTCGCCGGGCCGCAGCTCAAGCTCCCTGACCTCGGCCTCGCCGTCAGGAAAGATGCCGAGCGGCACGCCGCCGCCTTCGATCAGCTGCGTCCTGCCGTCTTGCATGACCAGCACTGGCCCCGGATGGCCAGCGCTGCCGAGCACGACCCGCAGGCTGCCGTCCTGCCAGCGCAAGTGCGCGGCCTCCGCAGTGACGAACCGGCCGCCGAACGCCTCGGCCAGCATGATCTCGTTGGCACCGCGCAGCACCGCGGCGGGATCGGCATTCCAGTGCGCGAGCACCCGGATGGCGTGCCTGGCCGCCGCGGTGACGGCGGCGGCGTCCTGGCCTTTGCCGCAGACGTCACCGATCGCGATCCCCCAGCCGTCCGGGGTCGGGTAGATGTCGTAAAAGTCGCCGCCGACCTCCTTGCCCCGCGTGGGCGAGATGTGCGCGGCGGCTAGCTCTACCCCCGGGATCGGCTTCGGCTCGCGCGGCAGCAGGCTCCCCTGCAGCGCCTCGGCGGCATCGGTGCGCTGGCGCATCGCGCGCTGCACCGTGATGGTCCTGGCCAGTTGCTCGGCGGCCTCTTCAGCCAGGCCCACGTCGGCCAGCCCGAACGTCCCGGCCGCTGCCGACCTGAGCAGCGTCAGCGTGCCGTAGCCAACGCCGGCGGCGGCGATCGGGGCGCAGAGCACGGAAGCGCCGCCGAGCAGGAGCATCAGCGGCTTGCCATCGCCTGTCGCGCCGAGCACCTGCTCGTCGTCCGGGTGAGCGATCAGCGTGGAACTACCCGACTCCGCGACCTGCGCGGGCACGGACAGGGCCGGCGGGTGCACGGCCATGGCCGCCTGCGCCCGCCACGCCGAATCCTCCTCGTCTGGCCCGGCAACCGAATGCCGCAAAAGCTGGCCGCCGTCGGTCATGTCGATGATCGCCCACGTCGCGACCTGGTCGGCGAGCAGCCGGCCAAACCGCTGCACAAGCTGGCCCTCGCTCGCCGCCACATGCTCGAGCAGCAGCCTGTTCACCGCCGTCACCACGTCGACTTGCCGCGTCATCCGCGCGACGGCGACTGCCACGCCGGCGGCCGTCGCGGCGGCCGCGGCGGCCGCGGAGTCGCCCGTGCCAGGCTCGGGAGGCTCAGGAGGCCTGGCTGGCTTCGCTGGCCTGGCTGGCTTCGCCGGCCGCGCTCCGGCCCGAGCGGCCTGAGCCGCAGGAGCGGCAGGAGCGGCCTCCGCAGCGCCTCGCGGGGTCGCCACGACCAGCAGGCGGTCATCGTCGCCCCGTACGCTCACCGTGCGCATGTGCAAATGACAGGGAACCACCCCGGCCGGCCCGTACAACCCGCACGTCAGCACGTGCGGCTGACCCGTCCGGGCGAGCGCCGCGAGCTGAGAACGCACCGCCGCCCGCGAGGCCGGCTCGGCCAGCGCGGCGAACAGCCGGCCGGTCGCGTACCCAGGCGTAGCCCCGACCAATTCGGCAGCGGCCGCGTTCGCGCGGCGCACCGTGCCATCCCGGCCCAGCAGGAACAGCGCCACCGGCACCTGCTGGAAGATCGCTTGCAGCAGCCGGCGATCAGCGCTGCGCCCATCCTGCCCGGCCGGGTCGTCATCGCGCGCGTCGAGACGCGCGGCCCCGCCCTGGCCAGCCCCGCCCTGGCCGACCCTGCCCAGGGCCGTCACGGCCGCGTCGAGCTCGGTCAGCGCCGCGTCGAGCAGCGAGCGAGGCTCGGCCTCAGGCATGCCAGCGGCCTGCCGGAGGGCGCCGACCCTGGTCTTCAGGCCGGTCGCGCTGCCTGCGCTCTCTGGGTGCTGAGCTGTGGCCAAATAGAAAACTCCTAACTACGGGCTATCCGCAGCGCGATTCTCACGATTCTTACCTGGTTCGCGATCGGGGCCGGGCAGCCGCCGGCCGTCCGCCGGACGCGGGCCGCCCGCCGGACGCCACGATCTCCCTGGCCACGTCAATCGCCTTGACGTTTTTCTGCTGCGAGGTCTGCCGCATCCGGTCGAGCGCCTCATCGGCGCTGCAGCCGAGCGCGTGCATCAAGATGCCCTTGGCCTGGTCGACCACGGCGCGTCCCTCGGCCGCGTCCCTGAGCTGGCTCGCCGTGCGCCGGGCGTCGTTGTAGACCGACACGGCACCGAGCAGCGCGCCGCCGAGGGCACCGAGAGTCTCGGCCGGCTGCGCATTCTTAGGGTCGATCGAACGCGGCCGGGCGCCGAACAAGGTTAGCGACATGGCGCCCGAGCCCGCCAGGTAGGCGAAGGTGAGCGAGCACCGGACGCCGATCACGAGTGCGGCGGACGCGTACTCGGGCCACCTCTCCTCCGTGAGCGTATCAGGACAGGCCACAGGGCCGGCGTTCTCAGCCAGCACCGCCAGCGAAGGCCCGCGGCCGGCATCGAGCTGCACCTGGACAAGCTGAGGCAGGTCAGGATGGGTAGAGGCGACCAGGACCGGCTCGCCCTGGCTCCACATGACCACATTCGCGGCCGAGCAGCCCGGAACGGACGCCGCCGCGGCGCTCGCGAGCTGATGCAGCGAGCGCGCGTCCGACGCCGTCTCGAAATCAAGCAGCTCAGTCAGATCCGAGCCTGGCATGGCACCTCCGCTCCGCTGGTTGCGACCGCTGGTTGCGATACTGCCTCAATCGTGCCACTTTCCAGCGCCTAAAGCACACGAGCGCCCGGCACCCCGGTCCGCCGGCGGTCAGCGGTTCAGCCAGCGCTCCATGCAGGTAAGCAGTTGCTCGGTGTCGACCGGCTTGGTCACGTAGTCGCTGGCGCCAGCCCCGATGCTCTTGTCACGGTCGCCCTGCATCGCCCGCGCCGTGACCGCGATCACCGGCAGGTCGGCGAACTGCGGCATCTCCCTGATCGCCCTGGTCGTGGCATGCCCGTCCAGCTGCGGCATCATCACGTCCATCAGCACCAGGTCGATGTTGCCGTCACGCAGCGCCTCGATGCCGTGCTGCCCGTTATCGGCGTGGATCACCGTCAGCCCGTAGAGCTCGAGCACGCCGGTGAGCGCGAACACGTTGCGCGGGTCATCGTCCACGATCAGCACTCGCCTGCCCCGCAGGCTCTCGTGCGCGGCAGCCTTCGCTACCGGGCGTACTGCCCCGGGAGCCCTACCCGATTCCAGCGGGGGAACGATTTGACGTCTGGCGGTCTGCGCTCCGGCAGCCGCGAGCAGCACGGGCTCATCGGCTGAGCCGCCGGGGCTGAGCTGGCCAGGCCAGGCAACCGGCAGATGCAAAGTGAACGTGCTTCCGGCGTCGATCGTGCTGTGCACCGTGATCCGGCCGCCGAGCTGCGCCGCCATCTCCCGGCAGATCGCCAGGCCAAGGCCGGTGCCGCCGTACTGACGGCTGGTCGTCCCGTCGCCCTGCTGGAACGCGCCGAAGATCGTGGTCAGGTTCTCCTCGGCGATGCCGATCCCCGAGTCAGTGACGGCGAATTCCACCTCAGGTGGCTGGCCGCTGCCGGCCGGGCGTGGCCGAGATCCGCACGTCAACGCTGCCGCGGCCAGTGAACTTCACGGCGTTGGACAGCAGGTTGTGCAGAATCTGGCGGAGCCGCTGCTTGTCGGTGAAGATCTGCGCGGGTACGTCGCCGTCGAGCGTGACCGCGAACTCGAGCCGCTTCTCCGCTGTCAGCGGCAGGAAGATGGCCTCGAGCTCGTCGACCAGGCCGCTGAGCGCGAACCGCTCGGGGTGCAGGTTCATCTTGCCCGCCTCGACCTTGGACAGGTCAAGGATGTCGTTGATCAGCTGCAGCAGGTCCGAGCCCGATGAGTGGATGACATTGGCGTACTCGACCTGCTTGGGGCTCAGGTTCTCGGCCGGGTTCTGGGCGAGCAGCCTGGCCAGCACGAGCAGGCTGTTGAGCGGCGTGCGCAGCTCGTGCGACATGTTCGCGAGGAACTGCGACTTGTACCGCGACGCCTGGTCGAGCTGCCTGGCCCGTTCCTCGATTTCCTGCCGGGCCTGCTCGATCTGCTCATTCTTGAGCTCGATGTCCCGGTTCTGCCGGGCGAGCTGCACCGCCTTGTCCTCCAGTTCCGCGTTGGAACTCTGCAGCTCGTCCTGCCTGATCTGCAGCTCGCTCGACCTGGCCTGCAGCTCGGCCGCCAGCCGCTGCGACTCGGCCAGCAGCGCGTCGGTCCTGGCGTTGGCGAGGATCGTGTTGACGTTGATGCCGATGGTCTCCATCAGCTGCTCGAGGAAGTCCCTGTGCACCTGGGTGAACGGGAAGAACGAGCCGGCCTCGATCACGCCGAGCACCTGGTCTTCGAAGACGATCGGCAGCACGATCAGGTTCACCGGCGCCGCCTCGCCGAGGCCCGATGAGATCCTGACGTAACCGTCCGGGACGTCGGCGAGCACGATCGGCTTCTTGGTCTTGGCGACCTGGCCGATCAGCGACTGGCCCAGCCTGACCTGGCTCGGCGCCTCGATGTCCGCGCGCAGGCCATAGCCGGCGATGAGCTTGAGCCGGTCGCTGCTGCTGCTTTCGGTCAGGAAAAATGTCCCATGTTGCGCGTCAATAAGCGGTATCAGCTCGTTCATGATCAGCTCGGCGACATTGGTGAGGTCCCGGTGGCCCTGCATCAGGCTGGAGATCCGCGCCAGGCTGGTCTGCAGCCAGTCCTGCTCGGTATTGGCCTTGGTGGTCTCGCGCAGCGACTGCACCATCGCGTTGATGTTGTCCTTGAGCTCGGCTACCTCGCCTTGCGCCTCGACCGAGATCGTCCGGGTCAGGTCGCCGGTCGCGACCGCGCTCGTCACCTCGGCGATGGCCCTGACCTGCCTGGTCAGGTTGCCCGCCAGCTCGTTGACGTTCTCGGTCAGCCGCTTCCAGGTACCCGATACGCCCTCGACCTCGGCCTGCCCGCCGAGCCTGCCATGGCTCCCGACTTCCCGGGCAACGCGAGTTACCTCGGCCGCGAACGAGGAAAGCTGGTCCACCATCGTGTTGATCGTGGTTTTCAATTCCAGGATCTCGCCGCGCGCGTCCACGTCGATCTTCTTGGACAGGTCACCTTGCGCGACGGCCGTGGTGACCTCGGCGATGTTGCGCACCTGGCTGGTCAGGTTGAACGCCATCGAGTTCACGTTGTCGGTCAGGTCCTTCCAGGTGCCGGCGACGTTGGGCACGGCGGCCTGGCCGCCGAGCACGCCATCGCTCCCGACCTCTTTCGCGACCCGGGTCACCTCTCCGGCGAACGCGCCGAGCGTGTCCACCATGCGGTTGATCGCCTCCGCGAGCGCCGCGACCTCGCCCTTGGCCTCCACGGTGATCTTCTGGCTCAGGTCTCCCCTGGCCACCGCCGTGGCCACCGCGGCGATCGAGCGCACCTGATCGGTCAGGTTCGAGGCCATCACGTTGACGTTGTCGGTCAGGTCTCCCCAGGTACCCGACACCCCGCGTACGGTCGCCTGGCCGCCGAGCTGGCCGCGGGTCCCGACATCCCGTGCCACCCTCGTCACCTCATCGGCGAAGGCGGAGAGCTGGTCGACCATCGTGTTGACGGTCTCCTTCAGCTCGGCGATCTCGCCGCGCGCATCGACCCTGATCTTCTGGGTCAGGTCGCCCTTGGCCACGGCCGTGGTCACGGCGGCGATGGCCCGCACCTGGTTGGTCAGGTTGGCGCCCATCACGTTCACGGACTCGGTCAGGTCCTTCCAGGTGCCCGACACCCCCTGCACGTCCGCCTGGCCGCCGAGGCGCCCGTCGGTGCCGACCTCGCGGGCGACCCTGGTCACCTCGTCAGCGAACGACGACAGCTGCTCCACCATCGTGTTCATGGTGTTCTTCAATTCCAGGATCTCGCCGCGCGCGTCCACCGTGATCTTCTGGCTCAGGTCGCCCTTGGCCACCGCCGTCGCCACCTGGGCGATCGAGCGCACCTGCGCGGTGAGGTTGCCCGCCATGAAGTTCACCGAGTCGGTCAGGTCGCGCCAGGTGCCGCCGATGCCCGGCACCTGGGCCTGGCCGCCGAGGCTCCCGTCAGTTCCCACCTCGCGGGCGACCCTAGTCACCTCATCGGCGAACGACGACAACTGTTCCACCATGGTGTTGACGGTGTTTTTCAGTTCGGCGATCTCGCCCCGCGCATCGACCGTGATCTTCTGGCTCAGGTCACCGCGCGCGACCGCCGTGGTGACCTGGGCGATGTCACGCACCTGGCCGGTCAGGTTGCCCGCCATCGCGTTGACCGAGTCAGTCAGGTCCTTCCAGGTGCCGTCGACGCCCGGCACCTCGGCCTGGCCGCCGAGGCGCCCGTCGGTGCCGACCTCGCGCGCCACCCTGGTCACCTCGTCGGCGAACGAGGACAGCTGATCCACCATCGTGTTCATGGTGTCCTTGAGCTCGAGCAGCTCACCCTCGGCGGTCACGGTGATCTTCTGGCTCAGGTCACCGCGCGCGACCGCCGTCGCCACCTGGGCGATGTCACGCACCTGGCCGGTCAGGTTGCCCGCCATCGCGTTGACCGAGTCAGTCAGGTCCTTCCAGGTGCCCTCAACGCCCTGGACCTCGGCCTGGCCGCCGAGCTTGCCCTCCGTTCCGACCTGCATCGCCACCCGGGTGACTTCCGAGGTAAACAGGGCGAGCTGGTCGTTCATCCCGTTAAAAACCGTGGCGATTTCATTCAAAAGCGGATCATCCGCCTGAGGTAGCCTGGTGCTGAAGTCGCCGCCCCGGACCGCTGTCAGGCCAGCGAGCAGCTGCGTCAGGCCGCCTTCCTCCCGCGTAGCGGCGGCCGGCTGATGACTGCTTCGTGCGGCGGACATTGTGTCGATCCTCCCAGCTGCGCCAGCGGACGAGAGCGCCGGCACAGTGTCGCAAACTGCGAGTGTCGCAAACTGACAGTGTCGCAAACTGATAGTGGTCTCACACTGATGGTGGTCACAAACTGATAGTGCGAGATGGCGATAATCCAATCTTGCACGACCAAGAGGACCAGGTTTCCCAGGTTGGGGGCATTCCGCTCGACGCGGAGACGATGCTCAGAGAAGGTTAGGGATTGTGACGGGCAACTATGACGGGCAGCTGGCGCGGCTGAGCGCGCTCGTCGCGCGGCAGCGGCAGGAGATCGATGCGCTGCGCCAGCAGGCCGCCGCGCGCTCGGTCACCGATCTGGCCAGGGGAATCTTGATGGAGCGGCTCGGCTGCTCGGCGGCGGCGGCCGGGAGCCAGCTCGCCAGGATCGCCGCGGACGCCAGGACGCCGCTGGCGGAACTGGCCGCCGAGATCGCTGGTGAGCGGGCCATCCCGGCGGGGGCGGCACCTGAGCCATGGTCAGGCTCGGTGGCACTCGCCGGCGTCGCGATGGAGCTTTCCGCGGACGGTTCAGGCCTTGCCGCCGCGATGCTCTCCGAGACACTGGCCGCCGAAGGCGCGGTGGCCGTCGCTATCTGGCTGGTGACGCCAGACGGCGCGGTAGAGCTGGCGGGCGCGGCCGGTTTCAGGGCTGGCGAGGCCAGCCGCTGGCAGCGGATGCCGCCGGGAACCGGAGCGCCGGGCGAGCGAGCCGCCCGCACCGCGGCCGAACTCTGGTGGCCAGCCGGCCGCCCGCCCGGCACCGCTACGCCCGTGATCGGCTCCTGGGCCGACGGCGCCAAGGCCACGGTGCCGGTGCTCACCGAGAACGCGCGCTGCATCGGCGCGCTGGAGATCTGCTGGCCGGCCAGCCTGCCCGGCTTCCATGACCCGCTGCGCCGGCAGGTCAGGGCGCTGGCCAGGCTCACCGCCCAGGCGCTGACTACCGGCGCCGGAGTCGCCGTCGCTGATCACCGCACGTCGTGGGTGCTTGACCTGCTTGATGGCCTGCACGAGTCGATACTCTTCGCGCTGCCGGTCCGCGATCAGGGCGGCCTGGATCCAGGCGATGCTCCCTCCGATTTCCGCATCGTGCATGCCAGCGAGGGCTTCCGCGATCCGGCGGGACGGTCGCCGGCGGAGCTGATCGGCCAGTCGCTGCTTGAGGCCTACCCGGCGGCCGCGCTGCCAGGCGGGCTCCTGGAGCACGCGACGCAGGTCGCGCGGACCGGGGTTGCCCAGCATGTGTCGGGCGAGCTCATTACGGGGATCGCGAGCGTTCGCATCGCGAGCCTGGCCGACGGCATCGCGATCAGCCTGCGGCACGCCGCTGAGGCCGACCGGCTCGCGGCGCTGCTCGGGCACGCACAGCGGCTCGGTCGATTCGGGGGCTGGGAGGAGAACCTCACGGCCGGCACGGTGCACTGGTCGCAGGCTATGTTCACCCTTTTCGGTCTGCCCGCCGACCAGCCGGTCAGGCTCTCGCAGCTGCACACGCAGGTCGTCAGCGAGGACGCGGGCGCCGTGGAGACGTTCCGCGGCAGGCTGCTGCGGGACAAGGTGGCGACGGCGGCGGTCTTCCGCGTCATCAGGAAGGACGACGCCAGCGTCCGGCAGGTACGGGCGTTCGCCGAGCCGGTGACCGACCACTACGGCGAGCTCGTCGCTGTCCGGGGCGCTTATCAGGACATATCCACGCATTACCATACTGAGCTGGCGCTGGCCGCGACCAGAGACCTGCTGTCCGACACCGAGGAACGCCGCGACGAGGAGCATCGCCTGGCGCTCCGCCTGCAGCAGGCGATCACGCCGCAGTCCTCGCACCCGGTCGAGGCCGCCGGACTGGAGGTAGCGGCGCGGTACCGCCCGGCCGGGGCCGGGCACCTCGTCAGCGGCGACTGGTACGACACCGTGATGCTGCCGAGCAAGCAGGTCATGCTAGCCGTCGGCGATGTTGCCGGGCACGGGATCGACGCCGTGACCGGCATGGTCGCGCTCCGCAACTGCCTGCGCGGCCTCACGATCACGGGCGCTGGCCCGGCCTGCCTGCTGACCTGGCTGAACGAAATCGCCTGTCACCTGACCGATGACATACTCGGCACCGCGATCTGCGGGCTCTTCGACCCGGCGGATGGCCTGCTGCGCTGGGCCCGCGCCGGTCACCTGCCCGCTGTCCTGGTACGGGACGCGAAGGCCGAGTTGCTGCCGCAGCCGCAGGGGGTGCTGCTTGGCGTCGACTCGCAGGCAACGTTCTCCGAGGCCACGATCCGGTTGCGGCTCGGTGACACGCTGCTGCTCTTCACCGACGGGCTCATCGAGCGGCGCGACGCCTCGATCGATGAGTGCCTGGATGACCTGCTCCAGGTCGCGAGCAGGCCGGTGACCGATCTCGATGAGTACGCCGACCTGCTGGTCGCCCGCGCGGGCTCGGACACGGGTGACGACGCCTGCCTGGTCGCCGTGACGCTGCGGTTATTCGCCGTCCCCGGCGCCTGACCTGGCCGCTTCAAGAGCGAGGTCGACGCTCTGATAAAGCGGTATCCGGTCAGAGAGCCCGGTGATCCACAATGACCTGGTGCTCTGGTACCTCGCTCCGGCCAGCGCCAGCGACCCGCCGGCCTCTTCCAGGCTTTTCCAGTGCCCGACGATCACTGCCAGCGAGCTTGTGTCCATGAAGTCGACGGCGGACAGGTCGAGCACGACCTGCCTGAACGACTTGCGCGCCTCCAGGATGGCCTCGTCGAGCTGCCGGCTCGTGATGATGTCGAGATCACCGGCAGGCTTGATGACGCAGACGCCGTCCGCCACCTGCCAAGAGAGCTTGAACCCTTCCAAGTACGCACCTCACGTGGACGGCTGACTGTGTCGGGACATCTGGATCGGGACAATCTGGGTCGGGACTACTGGGTCGGAACTACTGGGGCCGGGACTGTTTCGCAGGCGACATATTATGCACGGCGCCGCAGCCGGAGACCGGCCGCGGGCACCTGCTATGTATATCGTGAGAGAGTGAGCGGGGTAGCGTCCAGCATGAGATACCGGCCGTGATCGGGGGGCAGCGCTATTCCGGGCACCTGCCTGGTCTCGCCGCTGGGCCGCGGTAGGGCATGGGTGGAGTGCCGATGAGGGAGGCCGCAGGTACCGGGCTTCGGCATTTCGCGCTCTTGTACCGGACCGCCGAAGAGTACTCATCGGCAGTCGCAGACTTCGTCCGGGCAGCTTCAGCAGCGGCCGAGCCGGTCCTGATCGCCGTACCGGGCCGCAGGCAGGCGCAACTGCGCCAGGTGCTCGAGCCGGGCCGGACGAGTTTCGCCGACATGCGCGAACTCGGCTGCAACCCGGCGCGCATCCTGCCTGCGATCCAGACGTTCATCAACACCTGCATCGGCGGGCCGGTCCGGTTCGTCGGCGAACCGGTGTGGCCAGGACGCAGCGCCGCCGAGATCCGCGAGGCGATGAGGCATGAGGCACTGATCAACCTGGCGTTCGCCGACGCTGACGCGACGATCTTGTGCCCGTATGACGTCACCGGGCTGCCGCGGTGCGTGATCGCCGATGTCGGCCGGACGCACCCGCTCCTGACCAGCCGGGGCACCCAGGAGCCGAGTCCCGGATTCGCCGGGCACGGGGTGGTGCCGGCTGAGTGCGATGACGCCCTGCCGCCCGTTCCCGCGTACGCCGGAGTGCTCGCCTACCAGGACAACCTGCGCGAGGTTCGCGACCTGATCGCCGCGCACGCTCGCAGGGCTGACCTGCCCGACGTCAGGACCGTTGACCTCGTGCTCGCGGTCAGCGAGATCGCGGCGAACACCCTCCGCCACACCAGCGCGGGCGGGACCATCAGCATCTGGCGCACCGACCGCGAGTTGCTCTGCGAACTGCGGGACAGTGGCCACATCGCCGACCCGCTGGCCGGCCGCCGCCCGCCTGACCCTGATCACCCGGGCGGTCAGGGCCTGTGGCTAGTGCACCAGGTCTGCGACCTGACCGAGATGCGCACCGACCAGGGCGGCACCCAGGTCCGGTTGCACATGCGCCTGCCCTAGTCCGGCCCGGCTCAGCCCGGGTGGTGTGGCTCGGCCCGGCTCAGCCCGGGTGGTGTGGCTCAGTTCGGGCCCGCTCAGTTCGGGTGGTGTAGCTCATTTGGCGTGAGGCTGCGCCTGGAGGAGGGTTCTCGTCGCCCTGGAGGAGGATTTCCGTGTCCAGGAGACTTGACCGGACTATACGACGACAACCCTCCTTCATGCGACAACGCTCCTCCCGGAACCCGACAACGCTCCCCGATCATGACGAGAACCCTCCCAGACGCGGCAACTCTCCTGCCAGGACACGACAACCCTCCCGGATACCGCAGCACGCTCCAGAGGGAGCCACACTCTAGTTCGGGCCGGCCAAGAGCGCGGTCCCGATCTCAGCGAGTTGCTTGCGGAAGTCCCGGTAGCTCCGCAGCGCGATCCTGAGGGCCTCGGTGTCCTGATTACCGTGCCAGGACTCGCGCATCACCTCCTGACGCCGGCTCAGCAACGCGACATATCCGGCGATCTCCTCATCGACATGCGATGCGGCTTCCTCGACGGACATCCGCGGGTCGTCGAGGAAGCTGACCATGATCCCGTGCCAGCGTTCGTCGTCGGCAAAGATCGCTGAGGCTCGCCCGTCCGCCACGTTGTCCTCGGGTTCGCTGACGACTTCAACCCCGCCCGCTACCTCAGCTTCAGCTTCCGCAGAGCCGTCGCCCGCTTCAGCCTCGCCCGGCACGGCCTCATCCGGCACAGCCTCGCCCAATACTGCCTCGCCCGGCACAGCCTCAGCAGAGGGGCCGGCAACACGCGCCGCCGCCTCGTCGTCCTCCGCGTCGGCCCAGTGCGTCCCAGGCTGATCGCGCTCACCGGACTCACCTCGCTCATCGAACTCACCGGGCGCGCCGCGCTCACCGCGCTCACCGGGCGCGCCGAACTCACCAGACTCACCGGACCAGTCCGCCGGGGCTGAGCCGGCTGCCCTTGGCGCGGTATCTTCACGCGCTTCCGTAGTCACGCTCGGTCCGGCGTCATTGCCTGGCCCAGAGCCTTGGCTCACGATGTCCTCCGGCCTGATGACGATGATGGATTCGTCCGGCCCGCGCTCTGCCCCAGTCGTCGGTGCGTGCCGCTGCGAAGCGACCGGCTCCTGGTCTCCGATCGTCCAGTACCTGGGTACGACCGACTCCCCCGCGCCGCTCTCCCCCGCGCCACTCTCCGCGGACCCAGTCCCCGCCGCACCCGCCTCCGCCGCCCCAGGAGCCGAGTCGGCTGAGGCCGGCTCGCCGTCCGGGCCTACCCCGAACCGGGGAATAACTGGTGTATCACCCTGATCCAACATGTCTACTCCCAATCTTTCGCCTTCTAGCGTGGTGCAGGGCAGAGCCGCGCCAGCGGAGTCTGGTTGCCGGCGCCACCGGCTAGCGCGGGCGGGACCAGGCAGGCCCGGCGATGGGACAACGCCTGGAGCGGCTCGGGCAGGCCCAGCAATGTCACAGCGCTGGCACCCCAGTGCCGTCGTTGTGGCATTGCTGGGTCTGGCATAGCTCGGGTCACCCAGCCAAAACCTGCGTGTTGATCATCTGCGAGCCCTTAGCGCTGGACCTGCCCGGACATAGCCTCGACCGAGCCCTGAGCAGAGCCCGGAACAGCGCCGCGAGCCTCACCCGCCCGCGCGCTCGCTTTCTCGCCCGCCCGCGCGCCCGCGATCGGCACCGGGCCCAGCAACTCAGTGAAAATCTGCCGGTACTGGAGCAGTGCCACCCGGATCTCTTCGGTCGACGCGTCACCAGCTGCCGCCTTCTCGCTGACCTCGTGAGCCGACCGGAAGTGATCAACCGCGCTCGCGTGCCGCACGGACAGGTCCTCGGCTATCTGGCCGAACTCGGCGAGCGGATACCCGCTCTCTTGGATGACCGCCTCGACCAGCAACTGCCCGTCAGCGATCGCCTTCGCGGGGCTCTCGACGAAGAGTTCCTGCACGTCGGTCCACTGCGCCTCGTAGAGCTTCCTGGCGGTGTCGCTGACCTCGCGCAGCGGGTAGTTCTGCACTCGCCGCTGCCGCTCGCCCAGCTCGGTATCAGCCTGCCTCCGGCTGGAGCGTGCGGCCACGGTCCGGTCATATTCCGGGCCGAACCGCTTCCGCAGACCTCGCCTGCGCAGTCCGATCCAGGCACCTGCTGACACCGCGGCCGCTAGCAGCACGAGGAGGACGGCGAGTACGGCGATGGTCCAGGCTGGCATCTGGGCCTCCTTGGTCAGGGGACCCATTCCGGCTGCCCAAGGTCAGCCAGATCAAACGCCGGACCGGTGCCTGGGTAGCCGCTCATCGCCTACGTCCGTCACCTTCTCAGACGGAATCCCTGACCGGGTACACCAAGCCCGCCTCGATTAAGTATGTATTTACGGCCAAGGGATACGCTTGCGGAATAAAAGGTTTCCCATTGCGAGCGACAGCACGTGGCGTGGTCGCCGATGCTAAGAAGTCCGGAAACAAGTGATCCGTCGCAACAGCGCAGGAGGGCTGGCCGTCGTGCTGGCCCTCCTGCTGGCCGGATGCAGCACAAGCCTGAAGACCAATGGTCCGTTTGGCCAGAGCGCCACGAACGTCGGCTCCCAATGCTTTCCGGTACGGCATAACGGCGTCGGCACCTTCGGCGCCCTGTCGTTCAACAACAACGGCGGGTCGGCCCAGATCGACAGGGTCGCCCTCGTCGGGTCCCATCATCTGCGGATCGTCGCCGCCTGGGTGGTACCGATTACGGGGCACAACCTGCTGGGCGTCCTCGACGGGTACCCGCCGGGGACATTGAGCCCAGGCATCCAGTGGGCGCAGCGCCAGCGCGCTAACGGCGCGGTGATCCGGCACATCCCGAGTAAAGACACGATCAATCTGGTGCTCGTCCTGAAACCCGCTGGCAGACAGGGCGCCGCCAGGTCAGAGCGCGTCTACTACGAGTCCGGCGGCACCCATTATGTGCTGAACCTGGGTGTCGGCATCAAAGTGCTCAACGACCAGCGCAGCTGCTAACAGCACCCCACCCCCCTTGCCGACTGCCCAAGGTGAGCCTGGCGGCTGCCCAAGGCCAGCCCGATCAAACGCCGGACCAGTGCCTGGGTAGTCGCTCATCGCCGGGCACACTGGACACGCGGGCATGGATGCGCTAGCCTCATGGGCAGTGCTTACGACGCAGGCACACCCCTATTGTCACGGAGTGACGATGCTGGGTGTGCCTTCTTTGCTTTAGCGGACTTCCCCGTCGGCACAGGCCACCAGGCCCACCTTGCGACCTCCGTGACATCAGCCGGACACCCGCAAGGAGACTCTGGGATGAAGATCGCCCTCGTCGCACGGCATGCAACGCCGCCTACCCACTCAGTGGACCCCTACTCAGCCGATCAGGCCGCCCACATCGATGGCCTGAGCCGCGCTCTCGCCGCTCAGGGTCACCACGTCGTGGTGTACGCACGCAAGGACTCACCTGAGCTTCCCGCAACGGCGCGGATCGCGCCGCGCCTGCGCGTTCAGTACATCACCGCCGGGCCGCAGTCCCCGGTCCCTGCCGACGAACTGCCCCAGTACGTGAAGGACATCGCGAGCCACCTGGTGAGCAGTTGGAGCAAGGACAAGCCTGACATCGTGCACGCATTTCACTGGACGAGCGGGCTAGCCGCCCTTGGCGCCGCTCGCGAGTGCCCGGTGCCGGTCACTGTCACGTTCGGCTCTCTTGGCACCGCCGAACGGCGGCACCGGATCGCCGGCGAGAACCCGGCCACCAGGATCAAGATGGAGTCGTGCGTCGCCAAGAACGCGGCTAGCGTGCTGGCCATTACCTCGGACGAGGTGGCCGAGCTGTCCAGGCTCGGGATCCCCAATGCGCGGGTTAGCGTCGTCCCGCTTGGCGTGGACGTCAGCCGCTTCAAGCCGGACGGGCTGGTCGCCAAGCGCAAGCGGCAGGCCCGGCTGGTCGCGGTCGGTCCGCTGGCCGAGTACCGGAGCCTCGACTCCCTGCTCAGGTGCCTGACCGAGCTGCCGGGGGCCGAACTGGTCATCGCCGGCGGGCCGCCTGCCGAGAGCCTCGAGGCGGACCACGGCTACCGGATTCTCGCCAAGCTCGCCGCTGAGCTCGGCGTCACCGACCGGGTGCAGTTCACCGGCCATGTCAGTGACGCCAACCTCCCGGCGCTGCTGCGCTCAGCCGACGTGCTGGTAAGCAGCGCGCGCTACGAACCGCACGCGATCACGGCACTGCGGGCAATGGCCTGCGGCGTCCCGGTCATCGCGCCGGCCATCGGCATCTACCGCGACGCCGTGGTCGACGGGACGACGGGGATGCTTATCCCGCCAGGCCGGCCAGACATGCTGGCCAGGCGCCTGCGGGACCTGCTGGCCAACCCGATGCGGCTGGCCGCCTACGGCATCGCGGCGGCCGACCGCGCCAGGTCCAGGTACCCCTGGGAGCGAGTCGCGAGCGAGCTGGTGACCTCCTACGAGCGCGCCCTGGCCCGTGCGCCGCAGCCGGAAGCAGCCGCACGCGCCGCGACGGTGTCATCCCAGCCGGTGTCATCCCAGCCTTCCCAGCCGTGTCACCCAAGCCAGGCAAGTCCATCAAGCCCGCCGCCATGCAGCTCGCGAGCTCCGCGCGGCCGACCGCCCGCATGCGGCCGGCCCTGGTGCGGGCTAGCGGGCACGCCGCCTAGCCCCGGCGAATCGGCGGCGCTGCCAGGAGACGGGCGGCGCCGCCGGTTCGATCGAGGCAGGTCAGGGAAGGAAATCGCCATGTTCAGAAAGTCACTGGGACTGGCGACGATGCTCGCGGTCGGCCTGGCGGTTGCGGGCAGCTGGCCGGACATCAAGCGCTACCTGAAGATCAGGCAGTTGTCGGGGCAGCAACTGCACCCGGAGAAAGTGCCCGCGCAGGGCCGGACGGCTTACCCGCGCAGTCACGAGGCCGGGCGCGCCCGATGGCACCGGGGATTTCGACTCGGCGTCGCGCGGCGGCCCGTTGAGCGACTGACTAGGAATCACGGACCTCGCCGGACGCGCCGAGTCCGAGCGGGAGCTGCCAGGATCCGGCTGGCGCAGCCTGGTCGAGCTGCACAGCCAGGACGCCCGTGGCGCCGCTGAGCAGCGTGAGGTCCGCCCTGGCTAGCTCGCTGATGCTCCCGGCTTCGCTCCTGAGCAGGCGCGAAAGGTGCTGAGCGAGCCCGCCGGCGCTGGCAAGCCCGAGATCGCGGCTGAAGGCCCGGGCAACGGCGAGGATGCCGGCAGCACCGTGGCAGAACCCTAGCCGAGAGCTGACCGGCTCGGGCGTCAGGTAGTAGTCGTCATCCCACGCCTCGCAGAGCGAGGTGATGCTGGCGATGGCGCAAGCACGCAGGTCGTGATCATCGAGTACGCGGCCGGCTTCGGCGAGCTGCCAGGCCACCCCCGGTGTTCCGTAACACCAGGCCTGGCGGCGCGGCGTCGTGCCGGCAAGCCGCAGCCCGCTGGCGGGCGCCCAGGTGAGGACTCCCCGGCCGTCCGTCGCGCTGGCCCGGATCAGGTAGCGGGCAAGGTCGCCGATAGCCGCGGCAACCGAGTCACGATCGGCGGAGCGGGCCAGCGGCCAGGCCGCGACCAGCGCGGCGAGGACGCCGGGCACTCCGTGAGCCAGTCCATGGTTGAGCCGTCCGACGCTCCACCTATTCCGGGCATCGCCGCCGTCGGCTGTGACCAGAAGGCCCGGCAGAGCCGGATCATGGCACCGGGCGACGAGCTGCCGCAGGCCCGGCTCGACGTGCTCGGGCAGGCATCCTGGCAGCGAGGCCAGGGCCAGTACCACGCCGCTCAGGCCGAGGATCAGGTCGTAGTCGGCGAAGGCCAGGCGAGCCTTGCCGGGCTGGCGTTCCCGGCACCAGCTCACGACCTTGTCGCGGGCCGCGCGCGCAACCGCCGCCAGGCGAGCTTCCACGTCTGCGGCCTGAACAAGGCCGATCGCGTATCCCGCCAGTCCCCAGCCGAAGAGCCCGGGATGATTCATCCGGCCGCGGTAGGCGGCGGACCAGGCCAGCACGGCGGCGTGAGCTGCCTGGCGGGTCGGCTCCGCGGCCGGAGTTCCCGCGTCGACGGCGAGGGCCAGCCTGGCGAGCAGGGGAATCCCCCAGTCCAGCTCTGCCGCCGGCTCACGGCCGGGGAAGCCGGGGAAGGCCGGCGAGCAGGTTCCGGGTCAGCTCGACGGCGGAGGCATCTCGCGAGCTGGCCAGATCAGCCTTCATCTTCGTATCCCGGCTGCCAGGGCGGGTGGGCACCGCAGTCGTCTGGGCGCCCACCCGCCGCGGTGATCAGAAGGTGTAGCAGAGGTGGACGGTGCAGTTGTTGGTGGTACGGTTCTTCGCCGGAGCCTCGTTCAGAGTGCCCAGGTGCCGGACCTCAACTTCCAGGTCTTTGATGAGGCCGTTGATGTCATCCAGGTTCGGCGTCATGACCTTGCGGTTGCTTTCGCTCATGGTGTCACCTCCCGTCAGAGCGCTCGTGCTGATCGCAGGGCCCGGGCGGGCCTGCGCGTCTCCCGGCGTGATCGCCGGAAGCTTCGGGGGGCAGCAGCCGCAGCAGTACCTCGGCGAAGGTGGGTGCGCCGCCTTCGGACTCATCACGCACCGCTAGCTGCTCCTGGTCGGGCAGGAGCTCTGTTACCAGCAGCGCCGGCTGCCCGCCGGCTGCCAGGCGGTCGAGCACTCGCAGCGCGTGCAAGCTGGCGAGGTCGACCACCCGCCCCTCGTCGTGGACATCAGAGGTCACTGACACCCATCGGGGCAGTCCGAGCGTGCGCCGGATGCGGAGCAGCGCGGCTGCCTTGTCCAGGGCCGCGTCACGGCTGCGCCAGAGGCTCGTGCGGGGCAGCCGCCACTGGGCGGCCGAAATCGCCAGGCCACCGCCCACGCTGATCCTGGGTACGTAGTCGCGCCCGGGGAAAGCTGGCAGCGAGTGAGTCAGGGCACGCCAGCGCTCTCGTTCAGGTTGCGGTGACGCGAGCATGAGCAGCCCGCTGATCGTGTCCCATGGCGGCGGCACGATACGGGCGGTGTGGGAGACCGGCCAGATCCGCTGGCCGCCGGCCTCGGCGACCACCGTCCTGCCCTGCCTGCGCAAGGTGATCTCGGACAGCGGCAGGTACGTGGCCGGCATCAGGGCTTCAGTATGAAAGTAGCCCGCGGGGTCCGGATCGCCCGTCCACAGCTGGGTGTAGGCAGGCCGTCGAACCGCGTTGGCCGCCTGCCTGGACAAGGGCGGTGCCAGTATTTCCACGCAACGGATGCCCGCGAGGTCGCTGAGCTCGGAGAGGAACCGCTGGTAAGCCTGAACCTGCGGCAGGTCCGCCCCCAGCAGGCGCAGGGCCGGGACGAACCGGGCGTCCATCAGCCCTGCGGGAAGGCACTGGGCGAGCAGTGCCACCGGGCCCGAAGCGCTGCGCATAGGCCGCAGCAGGCAGTCGGCGGGCCAGTCGAGGCTCGATTCCCTGGCGATGAACCGGTCTAATGCCGCCTCGGAGATGTCTACCTCGCGCGCGCCGTCTAGCTGGCCATCGAGCCACCCGATGAACCGGCCGTAAGGCGAGTCCGGAGCTGTCACCGCCGGCCAGTCGTGATGGTGCGGCAGGCCGCGAAGGACCGGCTGCCCGGCGCTGATGCAGTCGGCGGCCAGATCGAGTACCGGTCTTATTTCCTCGCCGTGCCAGGGCAGTTCGGGCTGTGCTGGCGGCGCGTCGCCATCCGCCAGCGTCATGACCCGCAGGGCCAGGGCAACTAGATCAGCGAGCCGCTGAGCGTGCTCCGCGGTGATGCCGCCTGCCATTTCCCGATAGACGTCAACGTAGGAGTCCTGCCTGGCCGATCGTGCCGGCGGCATGGCGGAGAAGTGGCTCAGGCGGTTCCAGCCGGTGATGGTCGATCGTTGCGGGCTGACGGCCTCGATCATTCCGAGTCCCAGGAGATGAACGAGGAATCCCCGGAGCGACTGCCTGGCATCGGGATCGTCGCCGACGAGTTCGTCGAGCAGTTCCCGGCCTGGCCGGGGCCGTGCTGTCAGCGCCGACAGGACGGCGTTCACCATAGGGGTCCGCCGGACCCGGACCTCGGTGAGGCTCCCGCCGCCCTCCCCGTCGATCCGCCACGCCCGCAGGCAGGCCGGCGGGCTGTACCAGTGCCGAGAAGCTGAGCTTGACCTCGTCATCGCTGATCGCGCTTTCCGCCTCGGTGCGCGGCAGCCGGGACCGGTCGAGGTTGTCGGCGGCCTCTGCCGCGGCGCGGTCCCGCAGCACTAGCTGCCCGCAGCCGGGCCACCCTCCCGGCTGTCCCACCCGCAGCAGCGTCACATGGCTCAGCCAGCCGCGCGGCGTAGCGTTCGTGCTGGCCCGGGTGAGCATTCGCCACAGATAATCGCTGCGCTGGCGCATGCGCTTGGTCGTCCATGGTTCGCCGGCCGCGACCCGCTCCGCGATGTCGCCATAGACGGAGAGGTCGCCGGACCGCAGCGCGCAGGCTCCTGCGGGGCTAGCGTGAAGCAACTGCCACGGAAGTGCCAGCAGCCGCTGTTCCTCGTGCGCTATCTGACCCTGCGCCACCGCGCGGACCTCGGACAACTCGGCGGACGCGACCGCCAGCGCCCGGAGTCTCGCCGCGAGCACGCGGGAGTCCGCGCTGCCCTCGGCGAGCCTCGCCACGCCGGCAAGACCTGCTGCTGGTATGGCTGAGCCGTTGTGGAGCGCCCGGCGAACCTGCAGCAAGTCTCCCCGCTGGCGGGCCGTCAGCTGGCCGCGAGGCACCAGTTGCTCACCGACTCGCTCGGCGAGTTCCGCGGCCTCTCGCTCATAAGCCTCGGTCAGCCGGGCCAGCCGGTCGAGCAGCCTGTCCAGTCCTGGCGCTGCCCCGCCGGCCATGCTCTGCATGGACACGGCCGCTGTGCGCAGCAGCGCGGCACCGCCGGGCACGGCGCGCGGCCGGGTCACTGCCGTCCCGACCGGTCAGAGAGCGCGGTGGCGATGATGGCCTGAGTCGCGCCGGGCAAGCCGCCCCGGTTCCAATGAAATATTATGAAAAAGGCGGCTGCCTCTCTGGGGCCGATGCTGGCGTCGGCGCCGAGGAAGTACTCGTTGCTCCACTCCAGCGCGGCCGCCTCCAAGAGGGGACGGTACTTACTGACCAATGCGGCCGCTTTGCCGGGAAGCGAGGCGATAAAGTCCGCGCGCTCTGCCCAGGCAGCCTGGAGTCCGCTCGCGGCAGCGCCCGCCCTGCCTGCGGGCAGGCTCGCCGGCAGGGTCCTGTGTGCCTGCCGCCGGATCCGCTCCCACACGTCCAGGTCTTCCCAGTCGATGACCCCGAGGCCGTCAAGCAAGCCGTCTATCAGGGCGAGCGAGAATGCCCAGGGCGGGCATGGCGATGATCCGTAGAATGCCAGCCAGGCCAGCGCGTCGATAGTGAACAACCGATGCACGTGACGCATGGATTCCGGTCCGCCGAACAGAGTCTGCTCTGGCTCATAGACTCCGCCGGTGACGCGTTCAGCAATGCCTTCGGCTTGCCAGCCGCTGACTCGCTCGCGCAAGGCGGTTCCCAGCGACTGGCGCTGGTCAGGACCGGTCTGGAAACGAACCCGCAAGCCCGGGGGCTTGTTCATATAGAAGAAGTTAGAAACCAATGAATCTTCGAGCAGCTGTGAAGCCAGGCTGAATAGATCGGAATAAACTCGTCGCCAGCATTCTCTAGCGGGCGCGATCCCCATCTGCACCCAGGCGCCTGCCGATTCGGCTCGCTCGGCAGGCGAGACACCCGCCAGCCAGCCAATCTCACTGTGCTCAATCTCACTGGGCTCAATCACACTGGGCACTGCGCGAATCCCGTCACACACCGGCATTGACGCCGTCGCTCGCTGAGGTGGCACCGTCCAGGTCGCCCGCTCGTGCCAGGCCAAGCTGAGGCGCCGTTCGGATGTAAATGCCGCCGATGGCGTTTGGTTCGCTGGTTGGCTCTTTGCTCAGTTCGGGCCGGGGCCGAAATGGGCTGTCGCCGGGCTCCAGCCCGCCGATGAGTTCGGAGATGGCCAGGTCATAAGCCGCGTCCTTGGCGTCATCCAGGTCCTCGATGCCAGCGACAATACGCACGAAAGACTCATGGAGCCGCAAATCCTGCTTCTCCCGAAAGGACAATTGCTGCGCGTTATAGAAGTGGTAGTCCCTTCCCCGGTAGGTCTCATAGAAGGCGGAGACGAGCAGGACCATCCGTTCATATGCGCGACGATAGGTCCGCTGGTAGAAGTCGAACGCTTCCCTTTCCGGCAGCTCGCCGCGCAGGACGCTGCCGACACTCGCCGCTGCCGCCATCCCGCTGAAAGTTGCCAGGTGTACCCCGGTGGACAGCAGCGGGTCGAGAAAGCAGGCGGCATCTCCGGTGAGGAGATAGCCGGGGCCGGTGAACTTATCTGCGGTATACGAGTAGTCCTGCTCAAGCCGGAGTTCCGAGACTGGCCTGGCGCCATCGAGGACAGCCCGGACTCCTGGACACTCTTCAATAGCCTCTTCGTAGACCGCCTGGTTGCTGCCGAGTTCCTGGCGTCGTTTATTAAATGCCTCCCGCCCGGTGACCAGGCCTACGCTCTGCGTACCGTCATGCAAGGGGATTACCCAGAACCACCCGCCAGGCAGAGAGAACACGCCGGTCGAACCGTCCGGCCCGCCAGGCAGACTCCCCGCGCTAGTCCAGTACCGCCAGACGGCAATATTCTTGAACGTCTCGTTGAAGCGGCGGCTCTTCAGGTAACGGTTGGCCAGAATCCCGCCTCTGCCTGAGGCATCAATCAAGTAGTCGAACGCGATAGTGCCAGTCTTACCCGCGTCCCGGGAGCGAGCCCACGTCGCCGCCACCGGTCGGCCATCCTCAAATCTCAGCTCCCGGATCGTCAATCCCTGATTGACGTCGGCGCCAAGCTCGGCGGCATGATTCAGGAGGATCTCATCGAACTCCGAGCGCACGACCTGCCAGGCGTAAGCGGTGTTATCACCGAGCTCGTTGAAATGAACCGACCATTCGTCGAGTCCCCACCGGAAGTAAACTCCATGCTTCACCTGAAAGCCGTGCTTCTCAATCTTCTGCCGCGCGCCAAGCAACTCCAGGATGGGAAGCGACGAGGGAAGAATCGACTCTCCGATGTGATAGCGGGGAAAGTGCTCGCGTTCCGCCACCATGACCTCTAGTCCCTGCTGGGCCAGCAGGCCGGCCGCGGTGGCGCCAGCCGGGCCACCACCGATAACGAGCACCCGAACAGACTCGCGCATGAATCCGAGCTCCTAAACGACGCAGACCGAGACGATACGGACCGAGGGCATATGCTTTTAATGACACATTCAGGCCGCATGCTGCACGATCCGAGTCTCAGCCGCACCATCAGCATCGCGCTAGCAATCGATCAGCACGGGCAGGCGCAGCCTCACTTCGCAGGAGCCACGCGCACGTCACAAGGGCGCGGCTCCTGCGGACCGGGCAGCCGATCAGCGCACGGCATAGCGCCGCCTGGGGCCGGGGAGGCCCAGCAATGTCGCAAAGCGCCGGAACGGTACGGCAGGAAACGACGCACTTCCGCTTGAGATGACAATGCCGAGAGCCGGGGCGGTACTGGTTTCCGTGATCATGCTCGCGGCCGTGATCACGGATGCTTGCGCCGGTCATGACCTGGGCGAACTTCCGTGATCAAGTCCCGCACATTGATCACGGAACATTACTCCCCCGAGGTGCGCATTAGCCTGACAGGGGTCAGGGAAAGCGGGCCTGATTCACTGAGGTTGGCTCAATGGCATTGTTTACAGCGCCAAATGGTTTGCCGGCGGCTGGCGGAATACGGATTGTGGCACACTGGGGGTAGCCACGTTCCCGCTGTCGCGGGGCATGGTGGTTTCGAGGAGGACCGCAGATTGGTCCCGGCAGCGAGGAGGCTTAGTGCCGCCACTGGCGTCCGGCCCTTCTAGCGAGCGGGCTGGCAGCGGCCAGGCGGCGGCCAAGTTTGAGTTCTGCCTGCTCGGCCCGTTGGTAGTGCGGCGTGATGGAGTCGTGGTGCCGGTCGCGGTCGGCAAGCAGCGAGCGGTCCTGGCGGCATTGCTGCTGAGCGCGGGACGAGCGGTCAGCGTGGAGGAACTCGCAGAGGCGCTGTGGGGATCCGACCCGCCGCCTTCGGCCCGGGTGACCGTCCAGAACTACGTCGTGCGGCTTCGCAAGGCACTGGGCGAGGCAGGCCGAGAGCGGATCAGCACGGTGCCCAGGGGGTACGTGATCCGCGTCGCCGCTCACGAGCTGGACGTGTCCCGGTTCGAAGAGTTGCTGGACGCGGCGCAGAGCGCCGCCCGGCAGCAAGCCTGGCCGGCCGCGGCAGCACGGGCGAATGAGGCCGTAGCGCTGTGGCGCGGCGAACCGCTGGCTGATGCCGGGTCGGAGCTGCTGTCAGCGCGGGAGGTGGCGCGGCTGACCGAGATGCGGGTGCAGGCCACTGAGACGCGGCTGGAGGCGGAGCTGCACCTGGACCGGGGTGCTGGGGTCGTCGGCGACCTGCGGCGGCTGTCCAGCGTCTATCCGCTGCGAGAGCGGGTGTACGGGCTGCTGATGCTGGCGTTGTACCGGGATGGCCGGCAAAGTGAGGCCCTGGCCGTGTACCAGCAAGCTCGGCGGGTGCTCATCGAAGAGCTTGGCGCTGAGCCCGACGCCAAACTGCAAGGATTACACCAGCAAATCCTGGCCGCTGACCCTGCACTCGCCCGGTCGGCGATACCAGCCGACGTCCCCGAGCCGGGGGTGCCGAGGCAGTTGCCAGCAGGGGTGCGGCATTTCACCGGCCGGGCCGACGAACTGGCGGCACTGACCGCCTTACTGGATCGCCCTGGCCAGCAGGAGCCGGGAGCGGTAGTCATCTCGGCGATCGGCGGAACAGCGGGGGTAGGAAAGACCGCGCTCGCCGTGCACTGGGCGCACCAGGCCGCCCACCGGTTCCCTGACGGGCAGCTGTACGTGAACCTGCGCGGCTATGACCCGGCTCGGCCGGTAACAGCAGCCGACGCGCTAGCCGGGTTCCTGCGCGCCCTGGGGCTGGCCGGAAAGGACATCCCGGCCGAAGCAGAGGAGCGAGCCGCCACTTACAGGAGCCTGGTAGCCGGGCGGCGGATGCTGATGCTGCTGGACAACGCCTGGTCCGCGGACCAGGTACGGCTGCTGCTGCCTGCGAGCAATTCCTGCCTGACGGTGGTGACCAGCCGCGACGCGCTGCCCGGGCTGGTCGCCCGCGACGGCGCCGCCCGGCTGAATCTGGACCTGCTGCCCCGCGAGGAAGCGGCCGACCTGCTGCGCGTGCTGATCGGCGACCGGGCCGTCGCCGACCCGGCCGCTACCGCGGCCCTGGCCGGGCAATGCTGCCGCCTGCCGCTCGCGCTACGAGTGGCCGCCGAACTGGCCATCGTCCAAGCCGCAGTACCTCTCGCCGAGCTCGTGGCGGAACTGGCAGACCGGCACCGGCGGCTGGACCTGCTGAACGCCGGCGGGGATGGAGGGACCGCGGTCCGGGTGGTGTTCTCCTGGTCCTACCACCAGCTGAGCTCCCCAGCCGCGCGGGCATTCCGGCTGTCGGGCCTGCATCCCGGAGCGGACCTCGACCGGTATGCCGCCGCCGCGCTCCTTGGCTCCACGGCCGGACAGGCGGGCGACCTGCTGGCGACTCTGGCGCGGGCCCACCTGATCCAGCCCGCGCAGCCCGGTCGCTACCAGATGCACGACCTGCTCCGCGCCTATGCGGCCGAACTGGCGGCGCAGGACAGTGACGAGGACAGGCAGGCGGCCTTGACCCGGCTATTCGACCACTACCTGCACACTGCGGCCACCGCGATGGACACCCTCCGGCCGACCGAGCGCCACCGCCGGCCCCGCATCCCCGCGCCAGCCACGCCAGCGCCGCCAGCCGCCGACGCCGCGACGGCGCGGGCCTGGCTGGACGCGCAACGGCCCAACCTGGTGGCTGCCGCCGCTTATGCCTCAGCCCACGGCTGGCCAGGCCACACTATCCAGCTGGCCGCCACCTTGTACCGCTACCTCGACACCGGCGGCCACTACCCCGAGGCCACCGCCCTCCACAGTCACGCCCGCGGCGCCGCCAGCCTCCTCGGCGATCTCGCCGCCGAGGCGATCGCCCTGACCAGCCTCGGCGTGATCGAGCGTCGCCAGGGCCGCTACCAGCAAGCCGCCGAATGCCTGCACGAGGCGCTGACCGTGTACCGCCGGGCAGCCGACCGCACCGGGGAAGCCCGCGTACTGGCTAACCTCGCTGGCATCGATCTGTGGCGCGGCCGTTACCAGCAAGCGGCCGATGACCTGCGCCAGGCGCTGATCCTGTTCCGCCAGGTCGGCGACCGCTCCGGCGAAGCCCGCGCGGTAAACATTCTCGGAGGAGTCGAGCTACGGCGCGGCCGTTACAAGCAAGCCGCCAGCCGCCAGAAGCAAGCCCTGGAGCTGTACCGTCAGCTCGGGAATCTCGCCGGCGAGGCGCAGACGCTGAACAACCTCGGCGGCGTCGAGCGGCGGCTGGGCCAGTACGAGCAGGCCGCCAGCCGCCATGAGCAAGCCCTGGCCCTATACCGCCAGGCGAACGACCGGCCAGGCGAGGCCTACTCGCTAGGCAATCTCGGTGGTCTCTACCTGCGCCAGGGCCGCTATGAAGAAGCCGCCAGCCACCTGCTGCAGACTCTGGCTTTGTGCCGTCAGACCGGCGAAAAGCCCACTGAGGCCTACGCGCTCGCGTACCTGGGTGACGTCCACCTGCGGCAAGGTAGGCCTGAGGAGGCCGCCAGCCACCAGCGCCAGGCACTCGGCTTGTTCCTCGAGGCCGGCGACCCGGCCGGTGAGGCCCAGGCCCGCAACGGCCTCGGCGAGGCCCTCCTGGCCGCCGGCCAGCTCGATCAGGCGGGCAGCGAGCACACGGCAGCGCTTGACCTGGCCCGCCAGATCGGAGACCTGGACGCGGAGGCCCGCGCCCACCATGGCCTCAGCAGCACCGCCGGCGACCCTGCCCGGGCCCGCCGTCACCAGCGGCAGGCCCTCGCTCTTGACCGTCGATCCGGCCTGCGGCCGGCAAGCGCCGAAGATCATCCCGGCCAGTAGCTACCCGAGCGCGGCCGCCATGCTCGGGTAGACCTGCAGCACATGATCAAGCCCGGTGAGCTCGAGGATCCGCAGCACCTGGGGCGACGTCGCGATCACCTTCATGTCCACCCCCGCCGCCGCGGCCTTCTTGTTCACCGTGGCCAGCGCGGTAATCCCCGCCGAGTCGCAGAACGTCGTGCTGCTCATGTCCGCAATGACCATCGCGGCGCCGTCGTGCTCGACCAAGGCCGTGAGCTGGTCGCGGACGCTGCCGGCATTGCTAGTGTCGACGTCCGGGGGGAACTCGACGACGACACGCATTCCTGTCCACTGGACTGGCCAGCGTTGCACTGACACACATCACCTTCCGCATGCAGGCAGGGTCTAGGCCGCGCACGGCGTCGTCTGGCCGCCATGGTATCGGCGCGTGCCATCGGTTAGCTAGGGATCTCACGCACCACGCTCGCCGGGTCCTTGTCCTGACGCAATCCCTCAAATCTCGGGTGCCGCAATTGCCCGCCAGCCGTCCATTCCGAGAACCCGATCTGGGCGACAAGCCGCGGCTCCACCCAGTGCTGGCCAGATCCGGGCACCTCGCCCGCCTCGAACGGCGAACTGTCCCGCTCGATCCGCGAGAGCGAGCCGTGCAGGCTCGCGAGCGTGGCGGCGCTGAAGCCCGTGCCCACCTTGCCAGCTGAGACCAGGCGCCCCTGGCTGTCGTAATAGCCGATCAGCAGCGCGCCGAGCCCGACCCGCGAACCCTGCGGGTCGGTGTAACCGCCGATGACGAACTCCTGGCTGCTCAGGCACTTGAACTTGAGCCAGTCCCTGGTCCGCCCGGCCCGGTAGGACGCCGCCGCGCGCTTGGCGATGAGCCCTTCCCAGCCCTGCGCGCAGGCCTCGTCCCAGAATGGCTCGCCATTGCCCTGCCGGTGCTCAGCGAACCTGACCGAGTCAGTGAAGGTCAGCAAGTCAGCCAGCACCGGCTTGCGCTCGCGCAGCGGCAGCTTCCTGACATCCTGGCCGTCCGCCTTCAGCACGTCGAAAACGAAGTAGACAACCGGAACCTTGCTGACCAGTTCCGGCCTCGGAGCACGGACGCCAAGCCGTTGCTGCAGCCTGCCGAAACTCGTCGCTTCGCCGTCGAAGGCGACGATCTCACCATCGACGACGAAGTCGCCGGCCGGCTGGCGAAGCAGCACGTCCCGTACCTCAGGGTAGGTGGCGCTGACGTCAAGAACGTTCCTCGTCATCAGCGCCACCTCGCTGCCCGACCGGTAGGCCAGGCATCTTTCACCATCGAACTTGCGCTCGTACATCCAGGCCGGATCGGAGAACCTGTCCTTGGTCAGGGTCGCGAGCTCAGGTTCAAGCCAGGCACCGATCACGAGTAGCAGTAAGAATCGCTCGACGCATCGCCGCCCTCCAGCCTGATCTGGTGCACGCGCCGGCCCCGGAACACGTCGCCTTCCAGGAAGAACCGGTCGTCGAAGGCGATGCCGCCGCCTTCGGCGACGTCGAGCTTGGTGAGCCAGGCGCCAACACCGTCTGGGTAGAACTGGTCGTCCCAGGCACCGTAGAGCGAGTTGGAGAAGTAGACTCGCTTGCCGTCGCGGCTGACCTCCACCATCTGCGGCCCGCCGGCCAGTGGCTGGCCGGGCCGGGACGGATGCGGCTTGCGCCCGATGATGCCGCCGATCCGGACCGAGCCGGTCTCGCGCGGGTGGAACGGGTCGGTGACGTCGAACTGCTTCAGCTCACCGGTCCCCCAGCACGACACGTACAGGTACTTGTCGTCCACCGAGAGCGCGATATCGGTCACGAGCGGCGGCACGGCGCCGAACCCCTGCAGCAGCGGCGGCAGTTCCTCGGCCGGGGCTGGCTCCGCCGGGATCGTGATGACCTTGCTCGCGGCCCACTGGCCGTCCTGCTCGTGCCAGAGCCAGATCGACGCGGACAGGTCCTCGACGCTGACCACGACGCCGACGAATCCCCACTTCTTCGCGGGGTCGTGCGCGGGACGCAACTCGAGCGCCATCTGGTGCTCGTCGCCCAGGTCAACGGTCTGGACGTGGCGGCGCGTCCGCATGTCCCAGAAGTGCAGCCGGTGGCCGTATTTGCGGCCGAGCAGCAACTCGGGCACAACGCCGTTCTCGATCATCGACGGCGTTGCCCACTCTGAGGTGACCAGGACGTCGTCGTTGATGTGCCACCAGACGTCGTAGGCCAGGTACTGGTCACCGCGGTCCTGCTCGAACTGGCCGATCACGTCGAAATTCGCGTGGTCGAGCAGCGCCACGCCACCAGGGCCCTCGGCGCCGTCAGCACCGCCCAGGCACGAGACGTAGAGGTAGCCGGGACCGCAGTGCACGGTGTGCGGGCGCGAGTAGCTGGCGCGCTTGCCCAGCTCGTCCGCTTCGAGCGTCTTGACCACTTTCGGCGCCGTGGGGTCGTCCTTGGTATCCAGGATGTAGATGCGCGAGGAGCGGATGCCGGGGACGACTAGGTAACGGCGGTCGCCATGGTTGTGGTCGCCGGTGGGGCACAGCGCGCTCGAGCAGGCGTTCCAGCCGAAGTGATGCAGTTCATCGCCAAGGTGCGGAAGCTCGGTGAAGCCGATCACCGACGCATAGCTCGCGGACGCCGGGTCGGTGTCGATCACGGCGATGGCATCCGGGGTGTCCGCCGGACGTGAGAAGGCGGCGACGTAGGCGAGCTTCTCCGGCGGGCCAGCCGCCGCGTCGCGCGGCGAGCGGTAGAACGTGGGATCGTGCGCGTGCTCGGCGTGCTCGTCAGTCATGCGGGTGGTCCTTCCGGCTCGGCGCGTCCATAGAGCCGAGGCTAACCAGTGTTCGGCCCTAAGCGTGATACGTTCCCGTGCTCATGCAAGCTGACGCCATGGAAAGCAAGAAGATCAGGCGCGCGGGTGGTCGAGGGCAGCGGCTTAGCCGGGCGCCGGCAGCGCGCCGATCTCCATCGCCTTGGTGACAGCGGCGGTCCTGCCAGCGACCCCCAGCTTGGCGCAGGCGCGGGTCAGGTGCGTCTTCACAGTCGCCTCACTGACGAACAGCGCCCGCCCGATCTGCCCGTTGGTCAGCCCGCGGGCCACAAGCGCGAGCACCTCGACCTCGCGGGCGGTCAACGCCGCGGACAGCGCTTCGGCGGCGGCTCCCGCCCTGCCCCGGGCGGCTCCCGTTCTGCCCCCGAAGGCTCCAGCCCGGCCGCGCACCTGGGTGACCAGCCGGCCAGCGACGACCGGCGCAAGAACGGTCTCGCCCCGCGCCGCCGCGCGGATCGCGGCGACCAGGTCGGACCGTGCGGTGTCCTTGAGCAGGTAGCCGCTCGCCCCGGCTTCGACTGCCCGGAGAATGTCCGAGTCCGTGTCATACGTCGTGAGCACGATGACGCGCCCCGCGTGACCGGCTTCCTGCAACCGCGTGATGGCCTCGACGCCATCGCCATCCGGCATCCGCAGGTCCATCAAGATCACGTCCGGGTCGCTCGCCAGCGCCCTGGCTACCGCCTCCCGGCCAGAGCCAGCCTCGGCAACCACGTCGATATCGGGCTCGGCCGCAAGCATCCCGCGCAGCCCCTCGCGCACCACCGGATGATCATCAGCCAGCAGCACCCGGATCGACGCCGGCCCCCCGCTCGGCCCCGGCCCGCTCACGGCAACTCCACGCAGACCGTGGTGCCCTCGCCGTGCTCGCTGCGCACCACGAGCCAGCCGGCCGCGTCGGCGACCCGCGCCCGCATGCCCCGCAGCCCGTAGCCCCCGCCGGCCAGCTCCGCCTCGAACCCGACCCCGTCATCACGCACTTCGAGCCGAACGCCGTCATCGCAGAAGCTCAGCGCAACCTCGACCGAACTCGCCTTGGCGTGCTTGCGCACGTTCGACAGGGCCTCCTGGCAGACTCGCAACAAGACGACCTCTGTGCCGGTCCCTAGCCCCCTAGGCTGCCCGGTCACCGCGAAGGACGCCTCGACCCCCAATTCCTGCCCGGCCCGGTCGGTCAGCCGTGCCAGCGCATCCGCCAGCGTCGCCGAGGTCAGCATCGCGGGCGTCAGGCCGGCCACCAGCGCCCGGGCCTCGGCCAGGTTTTCCCTTGCCGTCCGCCCGATCAGCTCGAGCTGCCGCCGAGCCCTGGCCGGATCGGCTTCGAGCAGCGAGTCGGCCGCCTGGACGAGCATCACGATGCTGCTGAAGCCCTGAGCGATCGTGTCGTGGATCTCGCTGGCCAGCCGGTCCCGCTCGGCGAGCATGCCGGCCTCCCTGCTGACGTCGGCCAGCTCCGCCCTGGTCCGCTCAAGCTGGCCGATCAGCTCAGCCCGCTCGGCGCTCTGGTTGATGATCTGCATGATCCAGGTGCCGAACGCGATCGAGAACGCGACACCGGCCACCGCGATCCCTGCCAGGGCCTCGACCTCGGCCGCGGGATCACCCTGGGCCAGGGTGACCAGCGGCTGGGTCGCGCTCAGCACGACGACCGCGGCCAAGGCCCGGCGGAACCCCACGATCATGAAACACTGCGGGCAGAGCGCCAGCAGGATGAACGTGTTGGAGCTGGCGAAGGCCTGGGCCACCACGAGCAGCGGCACCAGGCCAGCCAAGTAGATCGTCCCGCGCAGGTCGAGATCGTGGTCGCGGTACATGACCTGCCGCCCGACGAGCAGGTACCACGGCACCATCGCGAGCAGCACCGCGCTGCCAAGCAGCCGGTCAGCCCCGCTGCTTGGCCCGGACACCAGCGTGATGCCGAGCGTAGCGAGGAGGACCACGGCGAAGAACATGTCCCAGCGCCGCTCGCCGACAGTCCAGGCATCAGCCTCGGCCGGGCAGTTCATCACCGGTCCCTGCCCTGCCAGCGGAACGTCCTGATACATATGACCAAGCTTGCGACCAGCCAGGCCCCGAGCACCAGCGCGATCCGGCCGCGTTCCCAGCTGTGCGCAGGCTCGGCCGCGAGCAGCGTGTCCGGCAGGAACGCGGATCGCAGCCCCTGGCAGATCCACTTGAGCGGGAAGATCGCGGCCACCTGCTGCAATCCGGCGGGCAGCCGGCTGAACACGAAGTAGACCCCGGAGATAAAGGAGAGAACCAGGTAGGGGAGGTTCATCACCGCGACGGCACTCCTGGTGGACGCCCTGACCAGGCAGCTCAGCGCGATGCCGAGCAGCGAGCAGGTCGCGGCGCCGAGCACGAGCACCCAGGCCAGCGTCAGCCACCGGCCCGCGCTGGTCGGCAGGTGCAGCCCGAGCAGCAGCGAGCCGACCGTGAGCAGCACGATGACCTCGAGCAGCGCCACCGTGAACGCGAGAATCGCCTTGCCCGCGAAATAGCCGACCGGCGAAAGCGGCGTCCCGGCCAGCCGGGCGAGCGTGCCATCGTCACGATCGGCGGCAATGCTGACGCCGAGATTCACGAAGGTGGCCGACATGAGCCCGCTGGCAATGATTCCGGGGATAAAGTACTGCCGGAAATCCACTCCGGTCCGGCCGATCGGGCCGTGGAAGATCTGGCCGAATAGCACCAGCAAGATTATTGGCAGCGCAAACGTAAAAACCACTGATTCCCGTTGCCGGAAAAATAGTTTCAGCTCGACCATACCGCGAACGGCAGCTTGCCTGGGCAGCGACGGCAGCCGGCTTCCCGCCCGCTCGCTCCCCACGTTCCTGGCCGGCTCGGCGGTGGTGATCATTTCGTGCCTCCAGTCGGTACCGCGTCGCCAGTGCCGGCCGCCGCGATGAGCTCCAGGTACCTGTCTTCGAGCGATGGCCTGGTGACCCGGAGGCCGGGTATTTCCCCGCCAGTGCTCTGAGCAAGGGTGAGAACGAATTGTGTCGGCTCGGCCGTCTGCACTGAGCGGACGCCGTCCTCGGCTTGCCAGCTGACCGTGGCAGCCCGGTCGGCGTTGCCAAGATCGGCCGGCGTCCCGAGCGCCGCGACCCGGCCTTCGGCCAGCACCGCGACCCGGCTCGCCAGCGCCTCGGCCTCGTCGAGGTAGTGGGTGGTGAGCAAGATCGTGGTGCCGTCGTCGGACAGGCCGCTGATCAGCTCCCAGAACTGGCGGCGCGCCTGCGGGTCGAAACCGGTCGTCGGCTCGTCGAGGAACAGCACCTCAGGACGTCCCACGATGCCGATCCCGACGTCGACGCGCCGCCGCTGGCCGCCCGACAGTCTGCGCAGCCTGGTACCCGCCTGCTCGGTCAGGCCGATGGCCGCCAGTACCTCGGCGACGGCGCGAGGGTTCGGGAAGTAGGCGCCGTACTGCGCGATCATCTCGCGGACCGTCAGCTCGCCGGCCGGCAGGTCCGACTGCGGCACGATGCCGATCCGCGCCCGCCACGCCCGGTTGCCGTCTGACGGGTCGGCGCCGAGCACCGTCACGTCGCCGCCGTCCCTGCGCCGGTATCCTTCGAGGATCTCGACCGTCGTGGTCTTGCCGGCGCCATTGGGGCCGAGCAGCGCGAAGACTTCACCGCGCTCAATTTCCAGGTCAATGCCATCGACCGCGGCCTTGCCCTGGTACTGCTTGCGCAGCCCGCGGACAGTGATCGCGTGCGATGGCTCGCCAGTTGTCTTTGCCATGGCTCAATCGTCGGTCCCGCGCCATCAGCGCCGCGTCGCCCGAACCGCCAGCCCTCTGTCATCCATTTGGCTGACAGGCGCCTTCGACCACAGGCTGACGCCGCGGCGGGCGAGCGCGGTTAGCCTGGTCTCGTGTCAGCGCTGTACGCGTGGCTGCGTCGCCACCCCCGGTTCGTCGACTCGGTCATGGCCGCCCCGTTCGGGCTGATCGGGATTGCCAGCAGTTTTGTCACGCACCGGCTCGTTCTGGTGCTGGTGGCGCTCGCGCTGACGATCCCGCTCGTCGAACGCCGCATGCACCCCGTGGGAGCGTTCGCGGCCGTTGTCGTCGTCGGCGCGCTCCAGGTCGCGTTCGATATCAGGCCTCTCGTGTCTGACTTCGCGATCGTCATCATGCTGTACACGCTGGCCGCGTACTCAACAAGGCGGAACTCGCTGATCGGGCTGGCCGTCTGCCTGTTCGGCTGCGCGGTCGAGGTGGTCAGGGTGCAACTGCCCGGCCCGGGGATCAGCACGGCCGACTGGCTGCTCGTCGGCTCGGTGATGTTCGCGGGGCCGTCGCTGATCGCCTGGGTACTCGGCGATTCGACCAGGTACCGCCGGGCCTACTACGTGAGCCTGGAGGAGCGCGCGGAACGGCTGGAACGCGAACGCGACGCCAATGCCCAGATCGCGGCCGCGGCCGAGCGCGCCAGGATCGCGCGGGAACTGCACGACGTGGTCGCGCACAACGTCAGCGTGATGGTCGTGCAGGCGGACGGCGCGGCGTACGCGCTCGGCTCGGACCCGGGCCGGGCCCGCGAGGCGCTCGCGGCCATTTCTGCCACGGGCAGGCAGGCGCTCGCCGAGATGCGGGCGCTGCTCGGCGTGCTCCGCCGGGGCGGTGACCTCGAGCAGCCCGCGCCTGCCGAGGCCGCGCTGACCGCGCTGGCCCCGATGCCGGGCCTCGACCAGCTCGATGAGCTGCTGGATCAGACCCGAGCGGCTGGCGTGCCTGTATTTTGCTCGGTCGAAGGGCGGCCGCGGCCGCTTGCCGCCGGCACCGCGCTGACCGTGTACCGGATCATCCAGGAGTCGCTGACCAATACCCGCAAGCACGCGGGCTCGATGGCCAGCGCGAACGTGTTGCTCCGGTACACCGACAACGCTGTCGAACTCGCGGTCACCGATAACGGCGTCGGCTCGGCCGCCGCCTGCGACGGCGCGGGTCACGGATTGACCGGGATGACCGAGCGAGCGGCCATGTACGGCGGGACGGTACAGGCCGGGCCGCAGCCGGGCGGCGGGTTCGGCGTGATGGCCAGGCTCCCCATCGCGGCCGTGACGGCAGGCGCGGCGTGAAGGGCTTGCGGGAAGGCGGCGCGAAGCGCTTGCGGGAAGCGGGCGCATGAGTATCCGGATCATGCTGGTGGACGACCAGGAGCTGGTACGGGCCGGGTTCCGCATGGTGCTCGACGCGCAATCCGACATGACCGTGGTCGGCGAGGCCGGCGATGGCCTGGCCGCTGTCGAGACGCTGCGCTGCACGCAGGCCGACGTTGTCGTGATGGACGTGCGGATGCCGCGACTGGACGGCATCGAGGCGACCAGGCGGATCTGCCAGGCCGGCGACCGGCCCCGGGTCCTGATGCTGACCACGTTTGACCTTGACGAATACGCGTTCGCGGCGCTCAAGGCCGGAGCCAGCGGCTTCCTGCTGAAGGACGTGCCTCCTGAAGAACTGCTGTTCGGCATCAGGGCCGTTCACTCAGGCGACGCCGTCGTCGCCCCGTCCACCACCCGGCGCCTGATCGACCGGTTCGCCCCGATGCTGCCATCGGGCGCCGAAAGCGCCGACCCGAATCTGAGCGGCCTCACCAGCCGGGAGCGCGAGGTCCTAGCGCTCATCGCGCAAGGCCTGTCCAACACCGAGATCGGCGAGCGCCTGTACGTGTCCGAAGCCACCGTGAAAACGCACGTCGGCCGGGTACTCGCCAAGCTAGGCCTGCGCGACCGGGTCCAGGCCGTCGTCTTCGCCTACGAAACCGGCCTGGTCAGAGCCCGCGGCCTGAACTAGCCGCCAACTAGCTCAGCGCACCCCCGGCCCAACCGCACCCGGCTCACTGCGCCGGCCCCCACCCGCACCCGGCCCCACCGCACCAGGGCGGCGCTAGGCCCCTCGTTGTGACCTGGGTGTGGCTTTTTCGGGTGAGGCTGCTCTCGCAGGAGGGTTCTCGGGTTCCTCTAGGAGGGTTTCCGCGTCTAGGAGAGTTGACCGGACTATACGACGACAACCCTCCTTCATGCGACAACGCTCCTCCAGGAACCCGGAAACCCTCCACGGTAAGGACGAGAACCCTCCCGAACACGGCAACTCTCCTCCCGGGGGACGACAACCCTCCCGGACACGACAACCCTCCTGCCAGAACACGGCAACCCTCCCGGACAAGGCAGCACCCAACTGGCTCACTCCCATTAACTGGCTCACTCCCAGAGAGTTGCACTGAGGTGCGACATTGCCGGGCCTGGTTACGGCCCCAGCCGCATCCGGGACACACCACCCTCCCGGACGCCCCACCACCTTGGCCACCGCACCCGGAGTCCCACCCGGCACCCCACCCACTCGGACCCCCACCCCGCTGACCTGGCACGCTTGACATATATGCTTCTTGCTAACTATAGTTAGCTCATTACATGAGAGGGAGGATCCCCATGAACGACCGTCGTGCAGCCGGACAGGAGCTGCAGAGCCAGGTCCTAGCCGCGGCCCGCAAGGGGCAGCGCCGCATGCAGAGCACCGTGAAGAACGTGACGTCCGCTGCCCAGCACATCCGGCCTCAGCTGGCCAACCTGCCCAAGCCGACGCTCAATTTGTCTTCGGTGCCCGGTCAGGCGCACCTGCGCGAGCGGGCACCCGAACTTGCCACCAAGCTCCACTCACGGCTGCCGGGCACGCTTCAGAGCAGACTGCCCAGTCCTGACCAAGTCAAATCCTCCGCGCAGCAGTTCGCGGTGCATGCGCGCACTCTCCAGCGCAATGTAGTTGGCCAGGTCCGCAGCGCTGCTGCGCCGCTGGCGCAGCAGGCATCCGCGCGGTTCGGCCAAGTGGGCTCACCGGTCGGCAAGTCAGAGACGACCACCAGGGTCAGCCACGTGTCCGTGACCAAGGGCGGCGAGGGCAAGAGCTCCGAGGGCAAGGACTCGAAGCCAAGCGGCAGCACCGCCTCGGCGAAGACCGGGAGCTCGGCCAAGTCCGGCGACGCAGCCAAATCCGGCACCTCGGCCAACTCGGGCAATTCGGCCAAGCCCGGTACCTCAGCCAAGTCCGGCACGCGTCCAGCCTCGTCGAGCGCGAGCAGCGCTAAGAAGCCGCGCTCGAAGCCGACCGACTCCTAAACCCGGCGGCTCCCCCGAGCCCCAGGCCCGTCGCCGCGACCCGGACCGACACGTTTACTCGTCTCACCGCCGGGCCGGGCGACGGGCCAGCCCGTCCCGCCAAGCCCGTCCCACCAGCCACTGCCGCCAGCCCGTGACGCGAGGGAACAACCGTGAAAGAACCCTGGGATGCCCAGATGGAGGCGCTCGGCGGCTTCATCCGCAACCGGCGCAAGCAGGCGAACCTCTCGCTGCGGCAACTGGCAGAGAAGACAAGACTGTCCAACCCGTATCTGAGCCAGATTGAGCGCGGCCTGCATCAGCCTTCGATGCGAGTGATCAAGCTCATCGCCGACGCGCTTAACGTCTCAGCCGAGACGCTGCTGACCCAGGCCGGCGTACTGCACCGCGGCGAAGACCAGGCCAGCGCGGACAGGCCCGAGTTTCTTGCCGTCGAGGACGCGATCGGCGGTGACGCCCGGCTCTCGGATCAGCAGAAGGCAGCGCTGATCTCGGTATACCAGAGCATGCTCCGCAGCGACTGACCCGACGCCGGACCGCAGCACCAGCACCAGGCGTCCCACTCAGAGGCATCACTAATCGCCCTGACAATCACGTATCGGTGCGAACATCTCGAAATGACGACGGGTATGCGGCCGGGGCATTACGATACATCAGCGTGACTGATGTGAGCCCGGACGCGGCACCGCTACCCCAGCGCCGACCGGTACAGCCGGACGGGGCCAGGCCGAGCCTACCGCGCAGAACGAGCGCGGTCAGACGGGTAGGCCGCCATCGCAGCATGCACCGGATAAGCGTGGCGTCGAACGCCCCCGCGCTGGTGCTCGCGGTTCCTGGCTCTGACCTGGCCGATTCCGGACTCGCCGACCAGGTCGCCGAGGCGGCGGCCGAGTCCTGCCCGGGCGCCGAGATCAGGATCGGTTATCTCGCCGGGCGGACCGATCACCTCACCGAGGCGCTGACCTGGGACCGTGAGCCCAACGGAAGCGCCGCGCCGCTTGCCGTGGTGGTCCCGTTGCTCGCTGGCGCGCACCCGGTGATCGATCGCCACCTCGCGGTCATCTTGTCGCAGACGCACGCGCCGGTCATGCTGGCTTCGCATCTGGGCCCGCATCCATTGCTTGCCGGGGCCTTGCATGACCGCCTGTCCGAGGTTGGCCTGGCAAGGGCCAGCCGCGCACGCGGCCTCAACATCTCAGCCGGCGCTAACGGCGTCCTCGTCATCGCCGACCGCGGCCCTCAGGCAGTCAGCGATGCAGGCGTGACCGCTGTGCTGCTCGCGGCGAGGCTGGCGGTTCCCGTAGTTCCCGCTTCGCTCGGCGACCCTGCGAGCATTCAGACCGGGCTCGAGCGGCTCAGGGAAGCTGGCGCCACGCGTCCGGCGATCGCGCCCTGCCTCATCGGACCTGAGACTGACCCGGCGGAGTTGACAGCGCTCAGTTCGGCTATTGACGCACCGTGCGCGCCGCCGCTTGGGGCTCACCCGGCCATCGCCCAGCTTGTCGCGGTCCGCTACGGTGAGGCCCTGGCGCGTCTCAGCGTCGCCAGCCATTGACAGACCGCCAGCCATTGACAGACCAGGCCGTTGTGCGCTGAGGTAACAACTGTGCGCATCCCGGCCCGGTGCCGCTGCCACTGTGTGTTGACACCGTGCCGCTGACACCGTGCCGCCGGGGCGAGCTTCTTTACATCATCTCGATGACGCTGTCCGTAGTAACTGCGCGGCAGCGACTTGACGCACCGCAAAGGGGAACCGCATGAGCGAGTGGAACGCAATGACGTACGAAGGCAAGGGCACCATCCTGCGCGTCGTACAGGATCAGGCCAACCAGATGTTCGCCCTGGCCGAGCAGCCGGACGCCTGGGAACACAAGACCGCCTGCGAGAACTGGGAAGTCAGGGATGTCATCGGGCATCTCGTCGACACCATGGAGGGCTACTTCAAGGCGTTCGAGGTCGCCAGGTCGGGCGCGAACGCCGAGAACGCTTACGGGCTGCTCGGCATGCATGAGCGGGCCGGCGGTGAGGCAAGATCGTTCAGGAACCTCTCCCAGCAGGAAATGATGGGGCGAGTCCGCACCGACTTCGACAAGATGATCGGCATCCTCGAGCCGCTCAGCGAAGAAGAGTGGACCTCGATGATCGTGCCGCACTTCTACATGGGCCCGGTGCCGGCGTTCATCTACGCGGCCGGTCAGCTGATGGACTTCGGCGTGCACACCTGGGACATCCGGGAGGGCTCCGGTAAGGCCCACGCGCTCGACGCGGATGCCGCCGACCTGCTCGTTCCGTTCATGTTCATCATCTGGCAGTCGACGATTCACCCTGAGTCCGACACGTCGCCGTTCACCATCGGCATCAGGGTCAGCGGCCGCAACGGCGGCGACACCCGCGTGACGGTCAGCGAGAGCGGCATGAGCTACGAGCCGGGCGACATCAGCGACCTGCCCGCGATCATCGAGTTCGACCCGGCCGGCCTCGTGCTGACGGCCTTCGGGCGCATCAATGGCGGTGCCGCGAGTGGTGACACGGCCCTCGCCAACCGCTTCCTCAACCTCTTCTACAGGATCTAGCTCGAACTGCCTCGCACCGCTGTGCCATTGGTGCTGCGTGACGACACCAACGGCACAGCGGTGCGCGAGCAAGACAGCGCGGGCACGAGCCGAAGGACCTAGCCGGCCTCGGCGTCGTATTCTCCCGGCTGGTGACCATCGGGCAGCCTGTGCTTAGCGATCCGCGCGGTCGGCGTGCGCGGAAGCTCATCGATCACCTGCCAGAACCTCGGCACCTTGAACGCCGTCAGCCGCTCCGCCGCATAGCCGCGCAACTCGCCGAGATCCAGCTCAGCCCCTGGTGCCGGAACCACGAACGCCTTGATCTCTTCCTCGGTCAGCTCGGACGCTACCCCGACGACAGCGGATTCCAGTACAGCGGGGTGGCTGTCCAGCACTTCCTCGACCTCGAGCGGTGACAGGTTCTCGCCGCGCCGCCGCAGCACTTCCTTGCGGCGGCCGACAAACGTATAGGTGCCGTCCGCGTTCACCGTGACCAGGTCGCCCGTGCGCAGCCAGCCGTCACCGGTCAGCACTGCCGCCGTCTCCTCCGGCATGCCGAGGTAACCGGGCATGATCACCGGGTTGCGCAGCAGGATCTCGCCCGTCTCGCCCGGGCCAAGCTCCCGCGAACCATCGACAGTAGCCGCAGCCAGAACGCGGCCAGCACCGGCCTCGCCGTCGGCATCATCGTCACCGGCGAGCACCTTAGCCTCGTTGATCGTGCCGAGGTAAGGATGCTGGCGCACCGCCCCGAGCGTGCCGTACGGCCGGGTGCCGCGTGCCCAGATCAGCCCGTACGGCGACTCCGACATCGCGTACCCGACCACGATCTCGATGCCGAACCTGCGCTCGATCTCCAGTTGCCGCTCACGCTCAGGGGCCGGCCCGGCGTAGCAGAGCCGCAGCCGGTTGTCGGCGTCATCGGGCCGCTCGGGCTGGCGCATCAAGATCTCGAGCATCGCCCCGATCGCGTTGAACTCGGTCGCCTCATGCCGCCGCGCCGCGTCTAGGAACCCGCTGGCGGAGAACCTGGGCAGCAGCACGAGACCCGCACCGCACGCCAGCGACCCGAGCACCGAGTAGATCGGCGCGTTGATGTGGAACAGCGGCAGCGACGTCATCAGCCGGTCATCGGAAGAGAGCCCCATCCAGAACGGGAACCCCTCGCCCGCCATCGCGTAGGCCCGGTGAGTCTGCATGACCAGCTTGGACCGGCCGGTCGTGCCCGAGGTGGGGATCAGCACCGCGAGATCATCGGGCCGCACGCCACCATCAGGCAGTGCAACATCAAGCGGGCCAGCGGACTGCGGCCCGGCCTGATCTTCACTCAGAAGACCATTCACATTCAGAACGGCTCGTACCCGCCAGCCGCCATCGGCAGCCTGCGCCATCGCGCCGGTAATCGCCGGTTCGAGATCAGGGTCGGTCAGCACGGCGACGGGCTGCACCTGGCCCAGGAGCCCCGCCAGCTCCGCCGGGCTGCTCGCCGGGTTCACGGGTACGGTCACGGCGCCGATCGAGGCCAGCGCCAGCCAGCTCAGCAAGTACGCGGGAGTCGTCCTCGCCGTCATCATCACCAAGTCGCCGTGCCCGATGCCAGTGTCGGCCAGCCTGGCAGCGATGCCACCAGCCCGTGCGGCCGCCTCGCCGAACGTCAGGCTCAGCTCGTCGGTGCGCAGCCAGCCGACGGAAGGAGAACGCTGCGCGGCGTGGTCAAGCAGCCGGGGAATGGTCCCCGTGTAGTCGCGCAGGGTAGCGCCGAACGTGGCTTCGCGAGTCATGGGAGAGACAATACTGTGCTAGCCCCGCTCGCCTCCGGGGCTAGCCCCGCTCCCCTCCGGGCGCTTAAACGCACTGTCTTCCCTCCTCGCTTCGCTCGTCAGTCCAGACAGCGCCGCGCCCTTTGGCTCGCGGGATCTCCGTGGCGTGCCCGGCGCGGCG
>CAVVQP010000006.1:0-1034013 GCA_963750405.1 uncultured Actinomycetota bacterium | reverse complement strand
GTACTCGTCCACGATGATGATCAGTGCGGGTGCCTGTGGCGTGGGCTGCCAGACGCGCTGCCCGGTGGCGGCGAGGTGTTCAGCCCTGGCTTCAAGGACGCGGACGGCGTCGGCCAGGAGGCGCGGGCTTGGGCCGGGGTGGTGGCCAGGCGGGCAATGCAGGGTGCCCACGGCCCGAGTTCCATGCCGCGCTTGAGGTCGATGGCCCAGATGACCACGTCAGCACAGGCCGACAGGTTCGCCATGAGGACGTTGAGGCCGCCGCTCTTGCCCGATCCGGACACGCCGCCGAACAGGGCGTGCCGGCGCAGGAACAGCACCGTCGCGGGGGTGGCGTCCTCGAACGGGCCGAGGTCGATGGGCTCGAGTGATCGCAGTGGCGGACGGGCCTGGCCAGATGATGGCGTCGGCATGCGGATCGGCGCTCGAGCACGCGCAGCTCGAACCGGTTGGCCAGGTCGTCGGGGGTCGGGGAGACGCGGACGGCGCCCCGGAACGTGCCGAGCCCGGACTCGATCGCGGGAATCTTGCCGATCACGTCATCGATGGTCTGGCCGCGTGCCAGGGCGAACCGGGCCCGCCAGCCCCACACGTCGGCGACGGCGGACATGACCCGTGATCCGGGCAGGCCGGTGGCCTGGGCGATCTGCGGCCACGCGGCCAGCGTCCGCTCGACGCGGACCTTGGCACGGCGCCGGCGGTGCGCCCACCATGGCACGGCGAGCACCAGCGCCGCCCGCCAGCACCAGGCGCGGCAACAGGCGGCCGCCACGGGCCGGCGGCTGTCGCTATGGCGAGCCAGATCCCGGTCGCCGTGGTGACCGTGGCAGCGTACAGCCGTTCGAGCCGGGTGGCCAGCCCGATCCTGCGGCCGGCTGTGAGCAGCGCCGATAGCCGGTCACGATCGCGGCCAGGGCGATGACGGCCAGGCGTGCCGGTGGTGGCGTGCAGCGCCCATGCGGCGACTACAAGAGCCGGCGGCGAGGGTGAGGGGTGCGAGTTCGGAGCGGTACCGCCAGGCCCAGCGGGCGATGCACGACCGCTGACGAGGTCCGGGAGGCTGTCGCCGGTGTTCATCACGATCATGGGTTGCATGCCGTAGCGGCGCATCCTGCGGGCTTGGCGGCGGATCTGGTGGCCCTGGTCATGCGCGCCTCCGGTCGAAGCCCTGGGCGGCTAGCTCGTCACGGAGGTATGACAGGGGGTCGGGTTCGCCGTTGCGCCAGGCGCGTATGGTGGCCTGGCAGGCTGCGGCGAGGTTGGCGCGGGCCAGCCGCGTGGCGCCGAGCTGGCTGTCGCAGCCGCGGGATCTCGGCGGCCAGCGCGGGGATGTCGGAGAGCGAGTCGTTGATCTGCTGCCACAGCTGCGCGAGCGCGGGGTGGGCGGTTGCGAGTCCGGTCGACGATGTGCCGGGCGTTGTCAGCGCGTATCTGAGCCTCCTGCGATGTCCAGCGGCTGGAGCCGGGGCTGTCGGTCATGCGGGCATCACCTCCGAAGAGGTTCAGTGGCCGGTCAGGGACCGGATGATGGTGGTCAGGGCGCGGTGAATGTCGGGTGCGGCGCTGGTGGCGGCGAGCAGGAACCCTGCGAGCAGGCACAGCACGGCCTGCCAGGTGCGCAGGCCCATGAACCGCCAGGCCGCCCAGACCAGCGCGCCGAGCACGACGATGAGCGGAATGGAGATCGTCACTTCTCACCTCCCCCGCGATCGGCTGCGGCAGGCGTCCGGCTGGGAGGCTTGCGGGCGAGTGCCGCGACCGCGCCGGCGGCGGCGGTTCCACCGGGCACGGTCACGGCACTTGGAGCACAGGCGGGTGCCGTTGTCCGCTGATGCGCCGCAGGAGCAGCGGCGGGCCGCCAGCCGAGACCTGGAGATCGGGCATCGTCATCTCACCGCCCTGCCTGGCGGGTAGACGCGCTCGCGGGCCTGCGGGCCACGGTTGCGGACGGGTACTCGACGCGCAGGCCGAGGAATGCGCGGGTGAGCCTGCCGCCGAAGCCGTCTCGCTCCGGGGTGAAGAGGCTGTGACGGCGTTCGCTGCGGCGGATGCCCGCGACCATCACCGCGAAAGCGGCGAGCGCGGTTCCGGCGAGAATTAAGCTGACAGTAATCATCGGTAAAACCTTTCGACTACGGGTTTTGCTTATGAGGCAAAATTAATCCCGCAGCCGAAGGTGGCTCAATTACCGGATGACATGGTTACGGTGAGATCGGATTTATTACAGCGTGATATGGACTCGATCCCGCGATGAGATTCTGCGTTTTGCAAAAGGTGCCAGGTAGCTGGTCAGCTCGACTCGCGGCGATTCTCAACATACGCAGCGACGTACGTTCCGCGCCCGTGGATGCTCACGATCAGCCCACGCTCGCGGAGGATGGCCATCGCGTGTCGCACGGTCGCTGGGGTCACGTCAAACTGCTCGGCGTGGGCGACTTCGCTCGGCAGCCTGATGGTGTATACGCCGGTCGCGATGCGGCCGGCGATGGCGTCGGCTATCTGCTGGTAGACATGCCTGATGCTGTCCCGGTCGATCACGGTGTCGTCATCGTTCATCCGGGCTGCCCGCTTCAGCTTCGTCGCGCTCGGCTGACTCAAGGTTGAGCCTGAGCGTGTCTAGTTCGGAGGCCCAGACGAACTTGTGCCGGCTGCCGTCGCACAGCACGGCGACCCATTCAGTGCTGCGGCTGATTCGCTCGATTTCCCATCGCTGGCCGAAGTCCTGAATCAGCCTGGCCAGGCTCGGCGTATTGCCGCTGTTACCGTACATGCCGACGGCTCCGGTCCTGCGCGAGCGCGCCTAGGAGTTCGCCGAGGTCCGCCGTGATCACGGTGTGCAGGCCGGGTTCGCGCCCGTTGACGCGATAGGCAATCCAGCGCGGCCTGCGCCGCCCAACGGGGCCGGGTAGAAGCGGAAAGCCGGGTACTTCGCGATGAGCACGCCAAGCGCTGCCGCGATGCGGTCAGGATCTGTTACGGCGGTTAAGAAATCCTTACTGCCATCTTTCACGTATTCAACGCTATGAATAAGACGAATGCCGCTGCTATGGCATTCCGGAGCGGGTAGCTAGCCGATGCGCCACGTACCGTCAGCGCGCCGACCTGGCTGGCAGCTTGACGGGCGGTCCGGTTTGATGTGCCAGTCAGAGCGGCAGGCGCAGGTAACCGGCCAGGTCGCGCATCTCAGCGGTAAGCGTCCGCCGGCGGCCGATGACCGTAGTGAGGATGCGGGCCGCGTATCGCTGCTGGAGCAGCCATTGCGGCCTGGCCTGCCGCAATTCCCGGAGCACTTCGACGGCCTCGCCGTACTGGCGCAGCGCCACGTACGCCGCCGCAACGTCCAGCCGGTGCCGGGGATGCCGGTCCGCTACCGGGCTGAGGCGCTGGCCGATGTCGAGCACCCGGTCCGGCCGATCCCGGATCAGCGCGATTTCCGCTTCAGCCACCGTCACCACGGACGGCCCGAACCGAAGCCAGGGAGCATGCGGCGGGACGAAGTCCCCGCCAGCGGCGGCAGCCGCCGCCCTGGCCAGCCGGATCAGCCCCTCGGCGTCATCGGGCCGGTTATCGCGCGCCGACGCGCCCGCGCCCCACAGCAACAGGCCACCCCACGCGGCCAGTTCTTCCCTGGTTGCCGTGGACAGGCGCGGCTCGGCCTGCTCAGCGTCGCGGACCGCCAGTTCTCGGCACTCGGCCACCAGGCCCTGGCGAGTCAGCGCGAAGCACCGCTGACCGGTCACCGCGATCTGGGCTAATGGCACGTCCGCATCTTCGGCTGCCAGCGCGAACGCCCGCTCGGCTGCCTCGAACTGCCAGGTATGGACCAGCAGCGAGCCAGCCATCACCCGGATGCGCGACCGTTCCGCACGCGCTAGGGCTTGAGTCCCGCTGGTACCGATGGTCACCCGCGCGTTCGCAGCGGTGAGCAGCGCCGGCAGGAATACGGCCAGGTCCGTCAGACTGCCATCACGCAACAGCCGCATCGCCTCGCCAGCAGCCTGGCTGACACCGTCAACAGCGGGTTCCTGGTCAGGCTCGCGGCTGGCATTGCCCTCAAGCGCCTGGCGGACCGGTTCCCAGAGAGTAACGCTTTCCTCATCAGGAGGGGACGGCCGGACGCCTATCGCCAGTGCCGAGGTAGGGACGGACAGGGCCACGGCCAGCTTGTGCACGGTCTCCAGCCGCAGGCCGTTGTCATAGTCTCCTTGCTCCAGCTTGCGGATCAGGGACACCGACACTCCCGACGCGCGCGCCAGCTCCCGCTGCGTCAGCCCGCGCCGCTTCCTGGTCTCGCGTAATCTCGCCCCGATCGCTGCCAACTCCACTGCTTCCGCAACCTTCCCGGCCTCATACCAGCCCGGTTAGCCGCAGGATACGCGCGCGGGCTCAATCGCCTGCTGCCACGGCTTGCGGGCCAGGCCGGCCGTGAATCCCAGGTCCGCGTCACGGGCCGTGAGTTCCTGGCCGTAGCGCAGCCACCGGGTCACGTCGGCTACTCCGGGAGGGACAAGATCCAGGCCGGCGAACAAATCCCCGACCGGCAGCCTGATGCGGAACACGGCCGGCGGGTCCGCGATCGTCCGCAGGTCGTTGACGACGGCTATGCCACCAGGGCGCGTGTCGTCTACGGCGGCGTGCGACAGTGCCAGGAAGCTGCCCGGCGCCAGGCAGTCAGTGAACTCCCGGACACACCGAGCGCGGGTCCGGCACGAAATGCAGCACGGCGATGCACAGCAGCCCGGCCGGCTGCACTGAGATCGATCATGTCCCGGAAGACCGGGTCCGCGATGACTCCACCAGGATCGCTGATGTCGGCCTGAATCATCGCCACCCCGTCAGCGCCGGCCAGTATCGCCTTATTGTGCGCGACCGCCACTGGGTCGCGATCAACGTAGACCACCCTCGCATCGGGACAGATCGCCTGCGCGATCTGGTGAACGCTTGGCCTGGTCGCGATCCCGGTCCCCAGATCGATGAACTGGCGGATACCCGCGTCTGCCATCTGCACGGCGGCGTGCATCAGGAAGTACCTGTTAGCCCGGGCAATGCTCCGCGCGGACGGCGCGACCGCCAGCACCAACTCCGCAGCCGCACGGTCGGCGGCATAGTTCTCGCTGCCGCTCAGGAAGTAGTCATGCATTCGCGCGAGCGACGGAACACCCGGATCAACGCCATCGGGTGCCGATTCAGCGGCCTCACGATCTGCCGCAGAGCTACCTGTTACCTCGTGCTCGGTCACGTCGCAACGCCTCGCCTTCCCCGGAAATACTTGGTCATCAACGCGACGAGGTTCCATGGCGGTCACGGCGAAAGCCATCACACCGTGATATGACGCGGTGTGATTGACTTAGTGCGCTGACGCGCCCAGCTCCGCACCGCAGCTTGAATGGATGCCCGATCATGGCCTTAGACCGGCAGGAAATCCGGGCCCGCGTGAACCGTGCCTTCGCGCGGCAGGACGTTATGGATGCGTGCTTGCACCGCCGGATCGGATCGGTCGTAACCGCCCTGCGCGGCCACGGGATATCGCAGGGCGTGATATCTGGCCTGACGGGCATCGCCCAGGGCCGGCTCAGCGAGTACGAGCACGGCAAACGCGAGCCCACCCTGGAAACCATCGAGAAGTTCGCGGCTGGCCTGGAGATCCCGGCCGAAGCCCAGCGTGCCCTGGGGCTTGTGCCGGCGGGCAGTCAGGGCGCAGCGTTAGAGGCAGGCAGCAACGCCGACCCGGCTAGCGCACCCGATCTGCTCACGGTGGCATGGATGGCAGGATCACTGAACAACCACGTCGACCGCCGCACGGTCCTGCAACTCGCCGCAACCCTCGTCTCAGCGCCGCTCTTAGGCGCTGACGAGCCGACAGAACGACTCGCCTTCGCGCTCACTGGCCCTATGTCGTTGCAGGAAGACACGATCCACTTCCTAGAGCAACGGACCATCGGCCTGCACCGAATCGAGCCAATGTTCCAGGCCCGGATCGTGCACCGCTCGATCACCAGCCACCTGCGCGAGATCACCGCGCTACTAGAGGGCCATCCTGACGACCCGCTGCGCTCACGCCTGGCTCGCCTCGCAGGCGAAAGCGCGGTCCTGGCCGCCTGGACAGCATGGGACCTGGGCGAGATCGCCCACAGCGTGAGGATGTACCGCATCACCGAGATAGCCGCCCGCGCCGCCGGCGACCCCGCCATCATGGCGTGTGCCAACACTTTCCGCAGCTACAACACCTCAGGGCCGACCGCCCACGAAGACGCCCGCAAGCTCCTCACAGAAGCACGCCGATGTCTCCCCGACACAGGAGAAGACGCAACCCGCGCATGGGTACTCGGCCGCGAAGCCGAGGAAGCCGCCGCGATCGGCGACCCAGCTGCCGATGACCTGATCAAGCAAGCCGCCGAAGCCTTCGACCGTGCACGACCGCAGAAAGAACGCCCGTGGACGCGGTTCCTTGACCAGACCCGCATGAACGCGCTCGAACTGGCCACGTACACGCGCCTGGGCAACGAGCAGAAGGTCCACGACCTGGCAGGCGACCTCCTGGCCACCGTCACCCCAGCAAGCAAGCGAGCCGCCCTGATCAACGCCGACGTGGGCATCGCATCGATACGCCTCGGGGACGTGAACAGCGGCATCAGCTACGGCCGACGCTCTCTCGAAGCCGTAAAGACCTCCGAAACGTCCTTCGGGCTGTGGCGCCTGGAAGAACTCGCACGCGCGCTCGCCCAAGAGCCGAAGGCCCGCGAACTGCGGGCCGAGATCAGGCAGACGCGCCGGACTCTCGCGTCTCCGCACTGATCCACGCCAGGTAGTCCTCCGACCCCTCAAGGATCGGCACCGCCACGATATCTGGTGTCTCATACGAATGATTCTCACGAATCACCCGAGCCAACTCACCGAACTTATCCCGCGTCGTCTTCATAATCAGAAAATATTCGTCGGCCTGCTCGATCTTCCCCCGCCACCAATAAGACGACCTGATCGTATTAGATATCTGCGCGCACGCCGCCAGTCGCGCCCGCACAACGGCAGCGCAAATCTTATCGGCTTCTTCTCGGGAATTAGTAGTCGAATGCACTTCAATATATTCTGTCACGCATATCTCCATACAGGCCAACTGGCATTTAACTCTATCTTTGAAGTCGGAAATCAAAGAGTTAAGCGCGTCTCCAAATATAACCTCAGTCCGGTGCCAGGATTCTGGCAATCATTCCGGATGTCCCACGGATCGCCGCATTTCATGCAATCCGGTCTTCGCCCTCCTCAGTAATATGCACAGACAGTATCCCTTCATTGAGAATAGTTCGAACTGGCAATATGCGGAGATTTTCTCCGTTCCCAGACGAGGGTCTATTGGACAACCGATATGCTCTGCCTCGCCCCGCCCGTACGGAACTGTTCCGGTTAGCGCCCAGATCTAGCGCGATCGCCGCACTCTGGTGGTTTTTTTTGAGTCACCATCACTCATCTCGGGCTGAATATCATCGGACAATCGCTCATTGCTTAGATCGAGCAGCAACTCATCCTTGGTGGGTGGACGAGTCTTGCCTGCTCGGACCGCACGGAGCCTGGTAAGGCGCGTCCTTCCCCACGGGGTAAGCGTCCAATACACGGTGCGATCGGCCACCGGACGCTTCTTCGACCCTCTTTCTATTATGCCCAGAGCCTCTAGTTGCAAAACCGCAGTCTCGAAATCGCTATTTCGACTGACGATTTCTATTGTAAATCGCGGCTGTCCCGGATCGCCTTCGCTATCGACATAAGTATCCGATGACACGTCGGATATGAGCCAGCGACGAACTTGTATTCGAGCTTTCTCGTGATTGACTTGATGAATTGCTTGCGTAAATCGCTCATTCAAGTCATGTTGATTAGCCTCATCGAGCATCCCCGGCGCCAATGCCGACAGAATCTCGTTCCATGAAATCGAAGAAGTTCTCAGTATCTTCTGTGAACCGGAAATTGTAGCTTTCGGCCCCAAGTTAGATATCTTTATGCGAACGGTAGTTTCCACGGTCAGCAGTTCATCCTTATCGGCAAGTCCTGCCGCTTCGCGCGGCGGCTCAATCGTACGACTATGTAGTTGCTTATTTAGTCTCTCAATTTCTTCTTGCGAAGACGTTAGTTTGCGTAGAGTCTCGGGAGAGTCACCGGCATCGGCTCTAACCCAGCCTACAGCTGGATAAGACTGAACAAAACTGAAGTATGACAGCGCGATTTTACCAGCCAGATCATCTGACGACGCCCAGTATTTTACATGTTTAGCGCTCTGGACTTTATCGCGAAATTGCTGCAATTTTTCTCTAGCGGCCGGATCTGGTTCGCTATTCTCGAAGGCAAGCTTACCTGGGTTACCATGGAGAAAGGCCATTACAGGTAAACCAGCCTGCGTTGCGTAGTCGTATTCCTTTTCCGTGTAGCTCAGGCCTTCGGTATCTACTGAGCCATATCGCCCTCCTATTACTAGTAAATAGTAATCAGATTCATCGATTACCCGTTTTATCAATACCCAAGCCTCGTCATTTGCGGCAGGGAAAAGCTCCATCCCGGCCGGAAGAGCACCGAGTTGCAGCAATGCAGCGATCACGGCCTGCCGCTCGTTCATTAGATCAGTGTATGTCGAACTAACAAATACTTGATGTCTGGCTTGATGGGCCAATCTATGTCTCCGTGCGAGCGAATTTGGGATAGGTTGAGCTATCGACCTTCCGACTCCGGAGCGTATACCGTAAATCCGGGAGCACTCATGATGATACCGTCACAGAGCATCCGGTGCCTGGCGTTGAGATCATACCGTCTCCCGAACGTTTTTACCGTCCGCGCGGTCTGCCCGAGTGGATTGGCGATCAGCCAATCATCGGCCCGGGGTGCTATGCGAGCGACGGTCGCGGCGTGCGTGTCCTCTCGTGACTAAGCGCGGTCACGAAACTTGTCATCGTGGCAGGTACAAGTGGCACGTCGGTGGCCTCATAACCTAACCGCTCGTAGGGTTCCCTGGCCACTCGACTTTCGCAGTTACGCGGCGGTGGTTTCCCAGGCCAGGCGGATGGTGCGGATTTCTTCGGGTGTCGGCTGGTCAGGGCGAGTTGACTTAAATCTGGCGGCGATGAGGACGCGGCGGAGCTTGGCGGTCATGTCGGCGTGGACGGCGGGTCTTGGTCGTGTACCAGGGAGCCCGGCTGCGGCGGTCCTCGATGTCGGCGGGGTCGTGGCCGGCGGTGGCGTACCAGAGTCACGGCGAGGGCCTGGCAGGCGAGCTGGAACGGGATGGTGCGGCGGACCGCGTTCGCGGTGCGGTTGCGGGCCTGCCCGGCGCCGAATTCCTGTTTCGCGTCCTCGATCGCGACTTCGATGCTCCACCTCGCGGCGTATCTTTCGATTACCTGGACGGGAGCTGCCCGCAGGTCGGTGGTGACCAGGGCGAGGTCGAAGCCGGACGCGGACTTGTCACGGAGCGAGCACGACCTGGACGTGGCGGGTACCGAAGACGGAGTACCACAGGCAGGTCACGCGCGGCGGCGCTGCACGGTCTCGGTCTTGCCGTAGCGGGTGACGGTGACCTGCGTGAATACGGCGGCCGCGGCGATTTTAGCCAGGGACGGGAGCCGGCCGCCGCGGACGCGGGGCCGTCCTGGCTTCCCGGTGCGCTCCGGCGGGAGCCCGTGCAGGGCGGCGTCCTTCCGCAGCCGGGTCGTCCAGGTGACCTTCTTCCCCAGCTGCCTCAGCTCCTCCCCGGCATAGGCGGAATCAGCGACGGCATGCAGGTCACGGCCGGGCAGCGCGTCCGCGAGCGACTGGGTCATGCGGCGGGCCAGCCACAGCCGGGACGCGGACATGGTGCCCTTGACCACGAGTTTCGCCATGCACCGGCAGCGCGACGGGCCGGGTGCGGAACGGCAGCCGACGATGACCGCGAGCACGACCCAGTTGTTTCCCTTCCCGGTCTTGGCCTGCCCTGCGCGGAACCGTCATGGAACCACGACACCGCCCAGATCTTCTTTCCCCGCCTTTTGAACAGGGTGTCATCGATCGCGATCAGGACGGGCTCCCCGGCCGGGACCAGCAGCGCCACCACGAGCTTCGCGACGGCCAGGCCCAGGTCATCGGGGCTCCACCGGGCGCGGGAGAAGAACCAGTGCGCCCGGTCATGCGGCCACAGCCGGGCAAGCCCAGCGCCGGCCAGCATCCCGCAGACCGTCCGTTTCCCGGGCTGAGCCAGGAAACCGCAGGCCAGCATGGTGAACGTGCGGAACGAAGGCGCGGTGAACAGCGGCGCGAACGTAGCGAGCAGCGTCATCAGGGACGCGGGAACCTGTAGCGTGGCATCCGGGAGCATCAGCGGGATTCCGTTTCAACGGCGGTGTCATAAGCACCGCTGATGCTCCCTTCCTCACGCCCGCACCCGAAGCATCCACGCATCACACCAGGTGACGCTGCGTGTCTTATCCGCCCCAGATGCCGCAGCCTGCCGCGGCCTGCCGTGAGCCGCCGCTAACTCCTGGTTGTCATCGCCGATGGCCTGCCCGCAACTGCGATCAGCCGTTCACCCCGCAGATTTCCTCAGGCCAAAACTGCGAAAGTCGAGTGGCCACGACCCGCAAACTTTGGGGAAGTACCTTCGAGGTTCACGTCAAACCGAGGCGCAGGCACCACTACATCGAGAGGTAGCAGCGCGCAGCCACCATGAATGTGGCGTGCCCGACGGACTCGCCTGGCACGCCACGCCTGATTTCATGCGGCTTGGTCGATGATCTGCTTGACCTTGCGGCGGTCAATGCTGAGTTCTCGGGCTATAGCGCGCTGGCTGTGACCGGCTTGGTGCCATTCCCTGACCGTCTGTTCCAGCGGCGGTGCAGCTGGCGCGGAGTGTGCCACCTTTGCTCCAACCCACGCATTGTCTGCGCCAGGACTTTGTTTGGCTGCTTCCTGGCGCTCGGCCCTTATCAGCAGCATGAGCAACTCGAACGAGCCAGCCAGCGCCAATGCTGGCCAAGCGCTGATCACGGCGCCTATAGGACCGTGGCTCAGTCCGTGCGCCAGGTTGGCGCCGATGGTGGCGAGTACGCCCGAACCAAGACACCAATGTGCAAGTCGATGTACGGACAGGTTGCGCCGGTTGGCATCGAGGATGAGCATGCTCGCTGCCAGGATCAGACCGTCGACAGTGAACGGCACTAGCCGGGCGGTGAGGCCCGTTTCGCCATGAGTGCTGACCAGCTCATAGGCATGTCGATATGAGATGACTGCGGCGACGGCTGCAACCGTCGCGACGGCAAGGGCCGTGGTGATCCTGATGAGTCGGTCAGTCATAGCAGTTCCTCTCGGAGCGCTACGACCACCGGACTGTCGCTGGCATGACCTATCTCAAGCAACTCAGTGACCGTCAGGGCGGTGATCGCATGATCGCGGTTGTAGTACCTCGGCCAGTTGGTGACCTCCCACCAACCGCCAGGCCGTCGCTTCGCCTCGGCGATGGTCTTGCCATCAAGCTCTAGCGTCATGAGGTCGTCGTTGATCTGGATAGACATAGTGCCTCACCTCCTGTGGTGAGGTCTGGAAAGCCAGTGACTAGCCAAGTGACTACGATTCCCTGGTTGCATCGGACCAGGACGGACTCAGTCAGATCGGCAGACCACGCTGACCTGCGGGATCGGGACCACCGCATACCAAGCCAAACGAAATCGTCAGGAATGGCATGCAAGAGGTCTGGAGTTCGAATCTCCATAGCTCCACATTGATGTTTCCGCAGGTCGCAGGGCCAAAGCGATCACCAGCGCGCTTGCTCGGCCCTGACCTAGGTGATCAGTTCGCGAAGACTGATCCTTCGAAAGAGCTGACATTCCCGCAGGTCACAGGCATGGCAGGCGGCCCGCGGCCGACCTTGGGCGCGTCGCTTGCAAGCCGGCAAGCGATACCGCCGCCTAACTGCAGGCGGGGCACTGCTGGCTACCATCCTGGTTACCACCGGGCGCGTTCACTGAACCAGAATGCCCGGCGAGCATTTGATCTTCAGGAACCCGTGCTCGGTGATCGCGTTCATGAACACCGGAACGACTCCCGACGCCAGCAGCGCCCGCACAAACCGCCCCTAGATCACCGCCGGATCGCACAACGCGTCACCCAAATCCCTACCGCTAGGCAAACTAGGTCAGCCACCGTCCCACAGCCCGGACGCGACCCGACAGGCCAGCGACACGCCACCGGCGTGCAACCAGCTCTCCAGCAGAACGACCTTGTCCCCGGCGCGATCTCCGTGCCGAACGCCAGCTCCCGCCCGGCTGGCACCAGCCCGAGCGCGCTCGAGGTTTCCGGCAGAGCGGTGCCCGGATATCCGGCGCGGGACGGGACGTCGGCCGCTTCAGCCGCGCGGCGGTCGGTCATCGCATCCCCAGGGGCACCATGCGATGCTCTCTGCCGGACGCTCGCGGCAGAACCAGGCCACCATCTGGTAAGGAGCGTTCGAAAGCAGATGCCGCTGGTGGTGAAAGGCTTCGAGCGGTTAGTCGGCGCGGACCGCATACCAGGTTCCAGTGCGCTCGTCGGCACTGAGCCTGGCGGTGACGCCGAGGCTACGCGACATGTACAGCCGTTGCGGGTCAAAACGGAGGAGGAACAGCCGTCAATGGCAGCGACTTCGTCACCAGCAGGACGTTGCTGGTCGGCCCCCTCCTCCACGACGAGAGCAACGTCGCACGCTTCGACAAGGACGACCGGTACCGGTGGATGCTGCACCGGCTGTGGATAGCCGCCGGCAACGAGGTCCTGGCCTACGCCACGGCAACCGGACAGTCCGTCCGCGCAGACCGGACCTGGGCCAACCTCTACGACCTGCGCAACCACCTCGCGCACTCCCGACTCCCCGACATCGACGAAGCGCTCGTCCGCGCTTCACCTGGACCCGCACTAGCCCGCTCCGGCAGACCGTCCAAGATCATCTGCGTCGCCTGCCCTGATCAGGGCTAAGATGCCTCGCCGTTCGCCGTCGGCAATCTCGTACCCGTGCCGGGAGGAAGCCTTCTCTCGGCGCGGGGTACGCACCGAATTCGCACCGCTCTTGAAGCATTATCAGTGCTATCGTGGGGTCATGAGTAGAGCGATCACGATCCGGCTGGCTGAGGGCATTCATGATGAGGTCAAGAGGGCGGCGGCGCAGATGGGGGTGTCTATCAACGACCTGATCGAGGAAGCAGTCACCGCGCGCCTCGACGATCGTGTTGTCACTCTCAGCGCCCGCAATGCCAATGAGGCAGTCAGGCTGCGCCAGCTAGCGCGCGAACATGGCTCGCTCGGGCTGCCGTTCCCCAACAACAAGCCTGAGATGGCGAGCTTGAAGGTCTGCGCGCCTGATGGCGGCCGGTGGGAGCCAGTCGACCCTCACGCTGTGCCGAGCGTCGGCGTTGAAGTCAAGTCTGTCTTCGGCGGCCCGACCGAATGCGGTTACTCTCTGGGCCACGTCGCCGGGCGCAGGGGCCTGTGCCCTCGCTGTGGCGGCTAGCCCCGGTCGATATCGGATTGTGTTTCTGCGCTGAAAGGTGGTCGGAGAACCATGGACAGTCTCACCGTAGACCTGGTCTGGGCGCTGGTCGCGGCCATGATCGTGACGGCGGGCGGATGGCTTTGGCAGCGCGCCAGGCCATGGCGGCAGATCAAGAGCCTGTGCGCGCGGGTCTGGGCTCATCTTCACCGTCAGCAGCTAGCCGAGATCGCGGAGCTGCGCGAAGACGTCAATGCTCTCCTGATGGTGCTCGACCACTGGACCACTCCTGGCGCGGGCGACAAGCAGCGCCAGTTCGAGTACATGGCTGAAGCGCTCCGCGCGCGAGGCGCATCGCGACGGGCAGCCAGGTGCCGAGCCGTCCTGCCTTGTGCATAGCTACTCGCAGCGCTGAGATGGCCAGGGAACTGTCGGGCACCTTCAGTCCGTTGAGGCTGTTCTGCCCGGTCACCACGTGCCTGTTGGTGATGAGATACGCGATCCTGTCCGCGCCGCGCAGCACGAAGCCCGTCGCGCTGGCCTTGCTGGTCCCCTGGGGGCCGAGGACCTGCACGTACAGCGACGCAAGCATCGCCAGTTCGGCGATGCGCTTCCGCCCCGGAACGTTGCCCAGGCCGTCGTCAGGCAGGTCGTCTTCCTGCCCGTCAGCATCGTGATCTTCAGGCACGGTCCTGATTATGACGGACCCAAGCCTCGCGGAAGACTATGGCGCATCGGCGGGGCCATCCTGCGCGGCCTCCGGCCACGCCAGTTCCTCGGATCCAATGCCACCGAAGCTTAGCGACGGTGGACGGCTAACTGCCTAGACTCATGGGCTTGTGGACATCGGGGATCTTATGAGCCATCTGGGCGTGGCGCTGGAGGGACGGGCTGCCCTTGAGGCGACGGCGCGCTTCGGGCGCAGGCATCTAGCTCCGGCGACGTGGGAACCGGTCTCCGGGTCTGAGGCGACGGCTGAGATCGCGAACACCGAAGTCCGGCAGACTGGTGGCCCCTGGGGTGAGGTGCCGCTGAGGACTGCCTACGCGGCGGCGAACCTTATGATGACCGGTGTCCTGGACAATCTCGCGAGCATCCACAACCTGATCGGGATCGAGATGCCGGTGATCGGGCCGACCGTGATCGCGCGTTCGGCGATCGAGATCGCCTCCGGTGCCTGGTGGCTGATGGAGCCGGGTATCGGCGCGCGCCGCAGGGCATGCCGCGAGCTCGCGCTGAGCCTGGAGAGCGCTCGCCGGGCCAGGACGGTCGCCGAGGAGTTCAAGGCCCACGCCCTCGCTTACGGCATCCAGACCGGTCAGGAGATCACCGACGCTCTCCAACTGGAGGCCTGTGTCCTGCAGCGGATCGCGGACCTGGGCATCGCCCCGCCCTCGCCAGGGCTCTCACCGAAAGTCGAAACCGAGAAAGCTGAGTCCGCAACCGAAGCGACAGCCGGGGTACTCAAGGACGTCCTGCGAAAGTCCGGACCCGGCTCGTCCATCTACCGCACCTACTCGGCCGTCACCCAAGGCACGTTCTACGGGCTGTTGAACTTCATGAAACCCGAGGTCGCGGCCGACGGATCCGAACTGCTGAGCTGGCGCCTTCGCCCGGAAGTGCTGGACAGCACGGTCCAGATGGCGATCGCCGCGTTCGGCCAGACCTACATGCGCATCAACAAGGTCATGGGCTGGGGCAAGCTCGAACACGACCTGTGGGAGATCAAGCTCAGGAAGATATACAACGGGTAGCCGCCAGCACCCGCCGCCTGGTACGCCCGATTCCCGAGAGGCACGCCATGTTCGTGACCTGTATCCCGGCGCGAACCGAGGCGACGTGCTCCGCACGCTCCGCGACATCCTGTCAGCGGCGCAGAATGCCGGGAACGTGCACGGGCCAGCCCAGGCCCGCCTGTCCGTATACCTGGAATGCGCGACGAACGGCTTCGGCCTGGACAGTCACAGGTCCGCCTCTGCACCGCGATCGCCCGGCACACTGTCCTGGTCATGGCCGCCCTGGCCATCTGCGCCGTCACTGCTGCCCTGCTCTAGGACCGCACCGACACCCGGGCACCCGCCCCGGCCCGGCCAGGCACCGCCGCCCGACCCCGGCATGATCCCGCTGACCGTCCCGGAAGTCCGGCGGCTGGTCGCCGCCGAGACCACCCGGCCGTGCCCGCCGGGGCCACATCGAGCACTGGTCCGGCTGGACGCGCACCCACCAGGCACGGGTCACGCTGGTTCCACCAGCGCACCCGGCTCGAACGAGACCAGCAAATCACCATGAATCCCCTGGTCATATAGACAATGGCGGCTGCCGTGCTAGCCAGTCGGAAAATCAAACTGACCTACCACCCTCTGTTTGCCCTTAATCATGATTGTCCTTACTCGGGGTTGGGCCTTACGAGACACAGGTCGTCGCGGACGGCGTTCAGCACGTCGGGTCGGCCTCCCTTGAGGTAGAAGTGATCCCCGCGGAAAATCCGCATGCTGAACGGACCGGTCGTCACCTCTCGCCACGCCAGCACGCTGGCGTAGTCGGCTTCCGGGTCTGAGGTGCTCAGATAAGCGGTAACCGGGCAGTCCAGCCGGCGGCCAGGAAGCGGCTCATACGTTTCGGCGAGCTCGTAGTCTGCCCGCAACGCGGGCAGGACCATGCTGAGGAACTCGGGTTCGCTGATTACCTCCGGCGGTATCCCGTTGAGCTGCGTGACCTCGGCGAGGAACTCTCCGTCTGGCAGCGCAGACAGCCGCCTTGGGTCAGAGTGGCGTCCTGGCGCCCGGCGCCCGGACACGATCAGGCAGGCAGGACCCAGTCTGCGCGGTACGGAGAGCCGGCGAGCCAACTCGTACGCGACCACCGCACCCACGCTATGGCCGAAGAGCGCGTAGGGCCGGTCCAGGTACGGCTCCAGCGCTTCGCAGAGCGACTCCACCAGGTCTGGGACGCGCCGCAATGGTGGCTCATCCAACCGCGACTCACGTCCAGGGAGCACGACGCGACGGACGATGATTTCAGGAGCGAGCACGGCTCGCCAGGGTCGGAAGAAGGACGGGCCGCCGCCGCCGTGCGCGAAGCAGAACAGCTGCCATATCGCGCCGGGTTCATCTTCATCGGCGAGCCACCGGCTGGTAGCGCCGGAGTGACTGTCGTCGGTGTGCGTGATGCTGCCATCAGGCATGGCGAGTTCCCCTCGGTCCGGTTGAAGCGCGCCGGTCAGGACTGAGCCTCGGCATCCATCCGTTCGCGCAAGCTGCGCGGTCGCATGTCCGTCCACATCTCATCGACGTAGCCTGAGCGTTCATCCCTGGTGCCCTGCTTGCCGATCTCGTACCAGCCGGCCGGGACGTCGTGGTCGGCTGGCCATAGCGAGTACTGATCCTCGTCGTTGCGCAGGACCTGGTACATGGCGTCGTCATTCATTTCGCTATCTCCTTCGGTAACGAGCCTTGCCTTTCCGGCTTCGGCGACCTGAGGCTTGGCACCTTCAAGCCCTGGGAAGCGGCGCAAGGTGGGACTCGCCGTGACCACCGCCGTGATGGCGATGATGCCTGCGGCGCAGACCAGCACTGCCTGGGTGCTGGGAAGCAGTTGTATTAAGGTGCCGCCGAGCATCGGGCTCACGACGGCGGCGACCCCCAGGATCAGCCCGAGCACGCCGCTGAGCCTGCCGCGCAGATGATCTGGCGTGATCAGGAGCTGCCGGGCCTGAATCGTGGTGTTCGCGGTCGGCGGCAGGAGCGCGATGCCGAAGAAAAGCGCACCCATCAGGTAGCCGCTGTGGATGACGATGGCCGTCGGGATCAGCGCGGCAAGAACCCAGAACACCGAGACGATCGACATGAACGGGCTCATCTTGCTGCGCAAATAGGGTGCCAGCAGGGAGCCGGCCACACCGCCCGCGCCCAGCATGGCCGCCATTACCCCGATTTCATCGGGCGGAATGCCCCTGCGCCGGGCCAGCACGATAATGACAAGATAAGAGGCACTGAAGAAGCGGTTCAGCACCACCGCGCAGAGCGCGGTGGCCCGGATCAGGCGCTGCTGCCATACCCAGCGCAGGCCGCCGAGCATCTCGCGGTGGAAGCTGCCCGCCCGCGCGGGCCGCGCCGGCGGGGAAGGCATGCGCAGGAGCGCCAGCGCGAAAGAGGCCACGGCGTGGCTGGCCATGTCTGCCGCGAACGGTACCGCTCTGCCGATAGCGAACAGGAATCCGCCCGCCGCGGTACCACAGAAGTGGCCGAGAGACGTTCTGGCGGAATTCATCGCCACCGCCGTAGGCACCTGGCGTTCTTGCACCAGGTTGGGCAGCGACGCGTTTTCGCCGGCCGAATAATGCCGTGCATGCCCCGATCAAGCCCGCGACGACGATCACGTGCGGGATCGTCACGTCGTGCCGCATGAACGCCACGACGAGGCTGGCAGCCGCGGCGGCCTGGGTAGGCTCGCAGCCGAGCATGATGTACTTGAGGTTCCAGCGATCGGCCAGGGCACCGGCTGGCAACCCGGCGGCGAGCTGGGTCGCTGCGATCGTCCCGAGCACGATGCCCGAAGCCGCGGCGGAACGTGTGGTCGCCAGCATCAGCAGCGGAAAGGCGATCGTCACGCCGTTGTAGCCGAATCCAGAAAGCATGCTGCTGCTCCACAGCAGCTGGTAGTTACGGTTCCTCGATAGCGGCGGCTGCACTAAGAGGCCTGGCATTCACGGGCGATGTGCCGCAAGGCATCGGCAAATTCCGAGGCCACGTGCTCGATGGTGGACTCCTCGTGCACGTCTGGCCGATAGGACCAGGCGAATTCCATGCGGCCGGCCTGAGCCGCTCCGAGGATCTGGATCAGATGGGAATCGTGGCTTGACGGGTCGCGGTCCTCGCCAAGCGAGCCGAGGACGGCCCGGCGCAGCATGCTGCCCCCCGCATCCAGCGACCACCCATCGAACTGACCGAGGTAGTTGAACTCGACCTCGGGCCCACGGAACGCGGATAGCCTGTCGCGAGCGGCAGCCGAGCCCAGATAACGGAGCGCGCCGAAGCCGATACCGTTCCCTGGCACGGCCCGGAGCTGGCGGCGCACCGATTTGATCAACGGACGCCAGGCTGGCTGATCCGGCCAGGGAACCTCAAGCGCGATAGGAAACACCGTGGTGAACCAGCCGATGGTCCTGGATAGGTCCATTCGGTCTAGGAGATCTTCCCTGCCGTGGCCTTCGAGATCGATGCAGGCCAGGCCTGTCCCTGTCCACCGGCAGAGGGCCCATGCCAGGGCCGCGAGCAGGACGTCGTTGATCCGGGTGCGATATACCGTCGGCGCGCCACGGAGCAGCGCGTTGGTTTCCTCGGCGCCTAGGCGCACCTGCACCGTCGCGGCCGGGCTCGTCCGCCGTGCGGGTGCGTGGTCTACCGGTAGCGGCGCGCACGCACCGAGTGTCCCGGCCCAGTACTCCAGCTCACCGTCCAGGTTGCCCGCGGCGACGTGGGATCCCAGCCGCTCTGCCCACTCGGGGAACGGCGTGGTCGCGGACCCGAGATCCGCCGGTACCCGATCCATCGCCTTCCGGTATGCGATCTCAAGATCGTCGAGCAGTATCCGCCAGGACACGACGTCGATCACGAGGTGATGGGCGGCGAGGAATAGGCGGGGCCGCCGCTCCGAGCAGAACAGCACGGCCTTGAACAACGGACCGGTCGCGAGGTCGAAACTCGCGTGGACCTCGTTGGCGATGCTCTCCATGATCGCGTCCCGCTGGCGCGGATCGACCCCTGCGTGGTCATGTCTGCGCAGATCCGCCGGTGCGACGGGCGCGATGGATCCGCGCCATTCCCCTCCACTTCGCTCGAACCGGCTCCGCAGGGCGTCATGATGCGCGAGCAGTGCGTCGAGGGCGTGCCGCAGGGCCGTCTCATCGACATCGGCCGACAGCTCGATGAGCACCGACTGGTTGTAGTGGCGCGGATTCGCACTGTGGGCCTGAAAGAACCAGTGCTGGATGGGCGTGAGGGGAGCGGTTCCGCTGACAGGCTGACGCACCGGGTCCTTGGCGGCAGGAGTGATGTGCGGTGCGAGTTCGGCGATTGTCTGGTGGTGGAAAAGGTCCTTGGCGGTGAAGCGGTGGCCGGCCTCGCGGGCTTGACGGACGGCCTGGATGGAGAGGATGGAGTCGCCGCCGAGTTCGAAGAAGCTGTCGTGGATGCCGACCCGGTCAAGGCCGAGGACCTGCGCCCAGATGGCGGCGATGCTGTGCTCGGCTGGGGTGCGGGGCGCGATGTAGCTGCTTGCGGAGGGGTCGCGGCCGGGCGGGGGCAGGGCGCGGCGGTCGAGCTTGCCGTTGGGTGTCAGCGGCAGGCTTTCCAGCGCGACGAACGCGGCGGGGATCATGTAGTCCGGCAAGGTCCGCTCGAGCCAGCCGCGCAGCTCCGCCGGGGCCGGCGCCGGAGCCAGGGCCGCGGGGACGACGTAGCCGACCAGGCGGCGGTGACCGTCGTCGTCGCGCGCGATAACGGCCGCCTCGCCGATACCAGGGTGACCGAGCAGGGCAGCTTCGATCTCGCCGGGCTCGACCCGGAAACCGCGGATCTTGACCTGGTCATCGGCCCGGCCCAGGTATTCCAGGGTACCGCCGCCGCTCCAGCGGACCCGGTCCCCGGTCGCGTACATCCGCTCCCCAGGAACGCCGAACGGGCAGGCGATGAACCTCTCGGCGGTCAAGCCCGGACGATTCAGGTAGCCGCGCGCCAGCTGAGGACCAGCCAGGAACAGCTCACCCGGCAGCCCAGCCGGCACAACGCCCAGATCCGGGCCGAGCACGTAACCACTCATGTTCGGCAGCACCCGCCCGATCCCCGGCCGCGACCCGGCGCGGATCACGCAGCCAGTGGTGCCGTCCACCGTAGTCTCCGTCGGACCGTACAGGTTGTAGCTCGTGACGCCCGGCGTTTCGGCCAGGGACTGCCACAGCCGGTCACTGACCGCCTCGCCAGCGACCAGCACGATTCTTGGCCGGTGCCGCTGCCCGGTCAGCAAACCGGTCGCCAGAAGCTGCTCCACGAACGACGGAGTGACGGTGATGACGTCAATTTGATGATCCTCTACGTACCGGGTCAGCGCGGCGGCGTCCATCCGCATGTCCTCATCGATCACGTGGAGTTCCTGACCGCTCGCCAGCAGCAGGAGGTTCTCCCACGACGAGTCGAAGGAGAATGACGCGGTGAGGGTGGCGCGCAGCGGCCGCTGCCCGGCCCGGGCGAGGAAGCCCTCGCGCTGGCCAACGAGCAGGTTGGCCAGGCCCTGATGGGTCAGGACGACGCTCTTGGGGACCCCGGTGGAACCAGAGGTGGAGATGACGTACGCGGCGTTGCCTGCGGCCAGCGGGGCCGCCCGGTCAGCATCGGTCAGGTCGGTGCCCGGCCGGCCAGCCAGGGCCGCCGCGACCTCAGGGTCATCCAGCCGCAGCCAGGGCAGGTCCCCGGCCCCGCCGCCAGGCCGCCCGGCCCCGCCGGTGGTGACCACCAGCACCGGGCAGGCGTCATCGACCAGCACCCCTACCCGCGACGCGGGCAGGGCCGGATCGACCGCCAGATACGCCGCGCCCGCCTTCAGCACCGCCAAGACGGCGACCACCATCTCCGCAGTACGCGGCAAGAGCAGCGCCACGATGCGCTCAGGGCCGGCGCCCGCGCCGGCCAGCACCCGGGCCAGCCGGTTGGCACGCACGTTCAGCTCGGCATAACTGAGCCGCACCGCCCCCGCCACCACCGCCGTCGCACCAGGAGTCCGCGCGGCCTGCGCCTCGAACAACTCCGGGAACGTCACCGCCGCCACCGCCCGCACCGGGCCAGCCCCGGCAGCCAGCAACTCACCCCGCTCGGCCGCCGTGACCAGCTCGATGCCGCCCAGCGCCCGGCCAGGATCAACCGCGACAGCGGTGAGCAGCGTGAGAAGATGCCGGCTCATTCGCTCCGCCGTCGCCTGGTCGAACAAGTCCGAGTTGTAGGTCAGCGCGCCCGCGAGCGCGCCTTCGTTCTCGTGGAACGCCACGACCACGTCGTGGCTGACAGCGGCCAGCGGCAGCGGGAACGGCCGGACGTCCAGCCCCGGCAGTGCCAGGGTCCCGGCCGGCGCGTTCTGCAGGCCAATCATGGTCTGGAACAGGGGGGTACGGCTGGTGTCACGGCGGGGCTGGACCGCGTCCACCACACGATCGAAAGGCACATCCTGATGAGCGAAGGCACCCAGCACCGCCTCCCGCACCCGGCCAAGGAACTCCGCGAAACCACGCCGACCATCGACCGCCGACCGCAGCACCACCGTATTGACGAAGAACCCCACCACCCGCTCGAGCTCCACCCGGTCACGCCCCGCCACCACCGTGCCCACCGCGATGTCATCCTGACCCGACCACCGGCACAGCAGCACCTGCCACGCAGCCGCCAGCACCATGAACAACGTCGCATCATGCGCCCGCGCCAGCCCCCTCAGCCCCCCCGCCACCCCAGCTGGCACCACGAACCCGCACGCGGCCCCCCGGGAAGTGCGGACCGCCGGCCGCGGCCGGTCAGCCGGCAACTCCACCGGCACAAGACCCGCCAGCCGCGCCCGCCAGTAATCCAGCCCCCCCGCCAGCACCGCATCAGTCAGCAGCCCCCGCTGCCACACCGCGAAATCGGCATACTGCACCGCCACCGGCGCCAGCCCCGGCTCCCGACCGCCCAGCACCGCCCCGTACAACACCCCCAGCTCCTCCACCAGAACCCCCATCGACCAGCCATCGGTGATCACGTGGTGCATGGTCAGGGCGAGCACGTGGTCGTCCGCGGCGGCGCGCAGCAGCCGGACGCGCAGGAGAGGGCCCCGCCTGAGGTCGAAGGGCTCGGCGCACTCCTCGGCGAGTACCCGGACGATCTCGTCTTCGTGTCGCGCCACCGGCAACACGGACAGATCGAGCACTGATACCCGCACCTCGTACGGGGCATTGATGAGCTGCACTCCGCGTCCTTCGACCATGCCGAGCGTCGTCCGTAGCGACTCGTGCCTGGCGACGAGCCCGGTCAGGGCCGTGCTGAGGGCACCGGCATCCAGTTGGCCGCGCAGCCGTGCCGCCCATGGCGACACGTACTCAGCGCTGCCCGGATCGAATTGGTCAAGGAACCACAGCCGTTGCTGGGCGAAGGATAGCGGCAGCGGACCCTCATGAGGCACGGCGGGGATGGCCCTTGCCGCCGTGTCCCGCATGTCGGCCCTGGCCACCGCTATGCGGCTTGCCAGCCTGGCGACCGTGGGGTTGGTGAATATGACTCGCGGAGACACGTCCGCCCCGAGTGCGGCCCGCAGCCGGGCCGTAATCCGGATGGAGAGGATGGAGTCGCCGCCGAGTTCGAAGAAGCTGTCGTGGATGCCGACCCGGTCAAGGCCGAGGACCTGCGCCCAGATGGCGGCGATGCTGTGCTCGGCTGGGGTGCGGGGCGCGATGTAGCTGCTTGCGGAGGGGTCGCGGCCGGGCGGGGGCAGGGCGCGGCGGTCGAGCTTGCCGTTGGGTGTCAGCGGCAGGCTTTCCAGCGCGACGAACGCGGCGGGGATCATGTAGTCCGGCAAGGTCCGCTCGAGCCAGCCGCGCAGCTCCGCCGGGGCCGGCGCCGGAGCCAGGGCCGCGGGGACGACGTAGCCGACCAGGCGGCGGTGACCGTCGTCGTCGCGCGCGATAACGGCCGCCTCGCCGATACCAGGGTGACCGAGCAGGGCAGCTTCGATCTCGCCGGGCTCGACCCGGAAACCGCGGATCTTGACCTGGTCATCGGCCCGGCCCAGGTATTCCAGGGTACCGCCGCCGCTCCAGCGGACCCGGTCCCCGGTCGCGTACATCCGCTCCCCAGGAACGCCGAACGGGCAGGCGATGAACCTCTCGGCGGTCAAGCCCGGACGATTCAGGTAGCCGCGCGCCAGCTGAGGACCAGCCAGGAACAGCTCACCCGGCAGCCCAGCCGGCACAACGCCCAGATCCGGGCCGAGCACGTAACCACTCATGTTCGGCAGCACCCGCCCGATCCCCGGCCGCGACCCGGCGCGGATCACGCAGCCAGTGGCGTTAACCATGGTCTCCGTCGGACCGTAGAAGTTGTAGCTCGTGACGCCCGGCGTTTCGGCCAGGGACTGCCACAGCCGGTCACTGGCCGCTTCACCACCTGTGAGGACAATCTCTGGCCGGTGCCGCTGCCCGGTCAGCAGCCCGGCCGCCAGGAGTTGCTCGAGGAAGGCCGGGGTGACGTTGACAAAACCGATGCGGTGATCCTCTACGTACCGGGTCAGCGCGGCGGCGTCCATCCGCATGTCCTCATCGATCACGTGGAGTTCCTGACCGCTCGCCAGCAGCAGGAGGTTCTCCCACGACCCGTCGAAGGAGAATGACGCGGTGAGGGTGGCGCGCAGCGGCCGCTGCCCGGCCCGGGCGAGGAAGCCCTCGCGCTGGCCAACGAGCAGGTTGGCCAGGCCCTGATGGGTCAGGACGACGCTCTTGGGGACCCCGGTGGAACCAGAGGTGGAGATGACGTACGCGGCGTTGCCTGCGGCCAGCGGGGCCGCCCGGTCAGCATCGGTCAGGTCGGTGCCCGGCCGGCCAGCCAGGGCCGCCGCGACCTCAGGGTCATCCAGCCGCAGCCAGGGCAGGTCCCCGGCCCCGCCGCCCGGCCGCCCGGCCCCGCCGGTGGTGACCACCAGCACCGGGCAGGCGTCATCGACCAGCACCCCTACCCGCGACGCGGGCAGGGCCGGATCGACCGCCAGATACGCCGCGCCCGCCTTCAGCACCGCCAAGACGGCGACCACCATCTCCGCAGTACGCGGCAAGAGCAGCGCCACGATGCGCTCAGGGCCGGCGCTCGCGCCTGCCAGCACCCGGGCCAGCCGGTTGGCACGCACGTTCAGCTCGGCATAACTGAGCCGCACCGCCCCCGCCACCACCGCCGTCGCACCAGGAGTCCGCGCGGCCTGCGCCTCGAACAACTCCGGGAACGTCACCGCCGCCACCGCCCGCACCGGGCCAGCCCCGGCAGCCAGCAACTCACCCCGCTCGGCCGCCGTGACCAGCTCGATGCCGCCCAGCGCCCGGCCAGGATCAACCGCGACAGCGGTGAGCAGGAGGGCGAGCCGACGAGCTATGTCGGTGGCGATGGCCGCGCCAAACATCTGCGGGTCGTATGCCAGGTCGATCTGGAGCTCACCAGCGAACTGGGCCGAGAGGGTAAGGGGATAGTTGGTGGACTCTCTGACCTGGACCTCGCGGACGCGCAGGCCTGCCCGGGCGGCGGAATTCTCGTCGTGAGGGTAATTCTCGAAAACGATCATGCTGTTGAAGAGGTTCGCGCCAGGAGCGAGGTCGCTCCACGACTGGAGCTGGGATAGGGCGACGAACTCGAACTGACGTGACTGGCTTTGCCTGGCTTGCAGGTCTTGCAGCCAGGACAGAGTGTCCTGTCCATGAGGGACCCGAACGCGAACAGGAATGGTGTTGATGAACATCCCGATCATCGACTCGACGCCGGGCACCTCGGCCGACCGCCCGGAGACCGTGGTGCCGAATACCGCCTCGCGGCCTCCGCCGCAGCGAGTCAGCAGCAGTGCCCAGGCCCCTTCCAGCACAGTGTTGAGTGTCAGGCCGTTCTGCCGGGCGATGCGGTTCAGCTGCGCCGATACGCTGGCGGGCAGCGTGACCGGGACCCTGCGGGTCGATTCGGTGCGATGGACGTCGGCCGTCATAACGCCGTAGGGCAGCGGGGTGGGTTCGCCGAGCCCGGCCAGGACCTGGCGCCAGTAGCGCTCGGCCTGGTGATAGTCCTGGCCGCGCATCCAGTGCAGGTAGTCGGGGAAAGGCCGGCGGACTGTCAGGTCAGGTTCACGACCGCGGGTAATCGCCGCGTAAAGCTCGAATACCTCGTCAAGGACCTGGCTGAGGCTCCAGCCGTCCAGGATGACGTGATGGAAGGTCCAAATCAAGAGCGCCTGGTCGCCGGGGAGATGGGCGATAGACAGGCGCAGCAATGGAGCTCGGGTGAGGTCCAGGACGGAATCGTCGTCCAGCACCCTCCGCAGCCGGGTGCCGCGTTCTGCTTCCGGCAGTGATCGCCAGTCGTGGTAGCTCACGGGAACGTCGATCCGCCGGTGGATCACCAGCACCGGCTCGTCAACGTTTTCCCAGATCAGGCAGCTGCGCAGGATCGGTGTCCGATCAATCACCCGCTGCCAGGCCCTGCCGAGCGCCCTCGGATCCTCTACCCCGTCGAGCAGCATCCTGACCTGGTCGAGGTACTGAGGGGAGCCGTCGTCGAGCACACTGTGGAACAGCATGCCGACCTGCAGCGGGGTTAGCGGCCAGATATCTTCCACCATGCCGCCGTCGCCGGCCAGCCGGTCCACAGCGGCCTGGTCCAGGGTGGTCAGCGGGAAATCTGAAGGCGTGCGGCCGCCGGCCCCTGGACGGCCGCAATAGTCCGTGATCTGGCCGAGCGCATCGATCATCTGCTCGGCCAGCCGCCGCACCGTGGCAGCCTCGTAAGCTTCGCTGGAATAGATCCAGGTCAGTTCCAGCTCACCGTCCGTCACGAGGCCCGTGACGTTGAGCGGCCGTGTCCAGGGGGTGAAGTCCGGTCCGGCACCCTCGCGCAGCTGGAGCAGCGTCCTGCCCTGGAGATCCCACTGGCCGTGATAGTTAAGGCAGATGTACGGGGCCGGATCGTCGCGCAGCGCGGCGGCGGGTGTGCCGTCGTCGCTGAGGTAACGCAGGGCGCCGTAGCTGAGCCCGCGGCGCGGGATGGCGCGCAGTTGTTCTTTGACAGACTTCAGCGCCTCTCCCCAGCCGGAGCCAAGCGGCAGGCGGACCGCGACGGGGAATTCGGTGGTGAACCAGCCGACTGTGCGGGACAGGTCGGTGTCCTCGATCACGTCCTCGCGGCCGTGTCCCTCCATCGCGACCAGTACGCTGTCTCGGCCGGTCCAGTCCGTCAGCACCCGGCCTAACGCGGTGAGCAGGACGTCGTTGATCTGGGTGCGGTAGACCGGAGGGACTAGGTGCAGCAGCGCGTCGGTTCGCTCACGGCCTAGCCGCACCGACACGAAGCGGACAGGCCCGACCGCGGCGCCGGCTGGCCGATCCGCCGGAAGCTCGGCCGGCGCGCCGCGGGCCGCGCCGACCCAGTACTCCAGGTCATCATCGAACCTGCCGCTGCGGACCTGGGCGGTCAGCTCGCGGGCCCAGCGGGCAAACGGGGTCCCGGCTGGTTCCAGTTTCGGCAGCTGGCCCGACCGGATGCCCTGGTATGCCGTCTCCAGGTCATCGAGCAGGATCCGCCACGACACGCCGTCGACCACGAGATGGTGAATAGCGATGAACAATAGCGGCGGGAGAGCCGTACCGCGCGTGAACAGTATGGGCGCGACGAGACGCCCGGAACGGGGATCGAGACTCATCCGCGCTGCCTTGGCCGAAGCATCTATAGCGGCCCGCCGTGCCACATCGTCCATCGCCCTCACGTCGCGGCGCTGAAGCAGCCCGGTCGGTGAGGTCATCTGCTGCTGCTGCCACTGGTCATCGAGCCGGAGAAACCGCGAACGGAGCGCGTCGTGGTGGGCCACCACCGTGTCGATGGCCGCCCCAAGCGCTTGCTCGTCGAGGTCATCCGGCGCCCGCAGCAGTATCGACATGGTGCAGCCGGGCAGTTCCTCACCGACAGAACTGGCGAAGAACCAGCGCTGGATGGGCGTGAGGGGGGCGGGACCGCTGGTGGCCTGGTGCGCGGCGGGCCGACGGGCATCGGTGACGTGGGATGCGAGGGATGCGATGGTCTGGTGGAGGAAGATGTCCTTGGAGGCGAGGCTGAGGCCGGCCTGGCGGGCGCGGGAGACCGCCTGGATGGACAAGATGGAGTCGCCGCCGAGCTCGAAGAAGTTGTCGTGGACGCCGACCTGGTCCAGGCCCAGGACCTGGGCCCAGATGCCGGCGCAGGGCCTGCTCGGTGCCGGTACGCGGCGGCACCCGCTCCCGGCCGCGGCCCCGTCCCCGCCAGCCCGCGCCGGGGCGGGCAGGGCGGCGCGGTCGAGCTTGCCGTTACCGGTCAGCGGCAACGCCGCCATGATCACGAACGCGGCCGGGATCATGTAATCCGGCAGCACCCCGGCCAGATGCGCCCGCAGCCCCGCCGCCCCCGGCGGATCCGCCGGATCAGCGGGCACCACATACGCCGCCAGCCGCTTACGGCCCGGCTCATCCTCACGCGCCACCACCACCGCGTCGCCCACCCCCCGATGACCGGCCAGCACCGCCTCGACCTCCCCCGGCTCAACCCGGAACCCCCGGATCTTCACCTGGTCATCAACCCGCCCCGCGAACTCCAGCACCCCGCCCGCCGACCACCGCCCCAGATCCCCCGTCGCATACATCCGCTCCCCCGCCACCCCGAACGGGCACGCCACGAACCGCTGCGCCGTCAGCCCCGCCCGCCCCAGATACCCCCGCGCCACCCCCTCCCCCGCAATGAACAACTCCCCGAACACCCCCGCCGGCACCGGCCGCAAACCCCCGTCCAGCACGAACACCCGCATCCCGTCCAGCGGCCGCCCGATCGGCACCGTCCCTGGCACCGACCCCCCGTCAGCCATCGGATAACACGTAGCGAACACCGTCGCCTCCGTCGGCCCGTACCCGTCGACCACGACCAGCCCAGGACACGCCGCCAGAACCCGCCGCACCGCACCCGCGGGCACAGCGTCACCACCGGTCCACACCTCCCGCAGCCCCGCCAGCGCATCCGGCGCGTCCTGAGCGAACGCACGGAAAAGACCCGAAGTCAGCCACAGCGCGGTAACCCCGTGCTCCCTGACCATCCGCCGCAGCGTCCCCGCATCCAAAACCCCCTCAGGCGCCACCACCACCTGCCCCCCGCCCAGCAGCGCCACCCACAGCTCATACGTAGAAGCATCAAAAGCAAACGGCGAATGCAGCAGCACCCGCCGATGCCCGCCGAACCGCCGGTCAGCCGCCAGCGCCACCACATCCCGGTGCCGCACCGCCACCGCCTTCGGCACCCCCGACGACCCCGACGTGCAAATCACGCACACCAGCCCCTCACCATGACCACCCCCCCACCCCGGCACCCCCGCACCCGCCGGCACCCCGCCCTCCGCACCCGCCACCACAACCCGCCCCGGCAGCAACCCCTCCCCCACCTCACGCCACGCCCCGTCACACACCAGCGCCACCACCCCCGCCTGCGCCAGCACCACCCCCAGCCGCCCCGCCGGAGCCCGCCCATCCAACGGCACATACGCACCCCCCGCACGCACCACCCCCAAAACCCCCACCACCTGCTCAACCGACCGCTCCGCCAGCACCCCCACCCGATCCTCCCGCCCAACCCCCAAACCCGCCAGGCACCCCGCCACCCGCCCCGCCGCCACATCCAGCTCCCCGTACGACAACCACCCCCCATCCCACGCCACCGCCACCGCACCAGGCCCCCCCGCCACCCGAGCCCCGAACACCTCACCCACCGAAACCCCCGAACCCGCCCCGCCCCCACCCGAACCCCCGCCCCACTCCCCCAGCACCCGCCCCCGCTCCGCACCCGACAACAACGAAATCCCCCCCACCGGCCGACCCGGATCCACCGCAAACACCCCCAGCAGCAACTCCAGATGCCCCGCCATCCGCTCCACCGTCACCGCATCAAACAAACCCGAGTCGTACTCGATCACACCGGACAGGGCATCGCCCGATTCGGAGAACTCGGCACTGAGATCGAAATTCACCTTGTCTCTTGAAAAATCAATATATTCTCGTGTTAATCCTTCGAATACAGGCAATTCGCGATGCATGTTCTGCAGGGTGACCATGGTCTGGAACAGGGGGGTACGGCTGGTGTCACGGCGGGGCTGGACCGCGTCCACCACACGATCGAAAGGCACATCCTGATGAGCGAAGGCACCCAGCACCGCCTCCCGCACCCGGCCAAGGAACTCCGCGAAACCACGCCGACCATCGACCGCCGACCGCAGCACCACCGTATTGACGAAGAACCCCACCACCCGCTCGAGCTCCACCCGGTCACGCCCCGCCACCACCGTGCCCACCGCGATGTCATCCTGACCCGACCACCGGCACAGCAGCACCTGCCACGCAGCCGCCAGCACCATGAACAACGTCGCATCATGCGCCCGCGCCAGCCCCCTCAGCCCCCCCGCCACCCCAGCTGGCACCACGAACCCGCACGCGGCCCCCCGGGAAGTGCGGACCGCCGGCCGCGGCCGGTCAGCCGGCAACTCCACCGGCACAAGACCCGCCAGCCGCGCCCGCCAGTAATCCAGCCCCCCCGCCAGCACCGCATCAGTCAGCAGCCCCCGCTGCCACACCGCGAAATCGGCATACTGCACCGCCACCGGCGCCAGCCCCGGCTCCCGACCGCCCAGCACCGCCCCGTACAACACCCCCAGCTCCTCCACCAGAACCCCCATCGACCAGCCATCGGTCACGATGTGATGCGCGGCGAGCAGCAGTACCCACTGGTCCTGGGAAGAATGGATAAGGAGCGCACGGAACAACGGACCCTGCCTGAGGTCGAAGGGCCGCGCGTACTCGCTGGCGAGCAGCTGGTTCAGGGCTTCCCCGGGCGCGTCAGCCAGTTTTGCCAGCTGCACAGCGAATCCGGCAGCCGGGCGGATGACCTGCACGGCCTCGCCGTCGACCTCGTCGAATGTTGTCCGCAAGGATTCATGGCGAGCAACGAGCGCCCGCAACGCGCCCGTCAGGGCGGGGACGTTCAGCACGCCGGTCAGGCGCAGCGCGATGGCGCTGTTGTAGGCGCCGACTCCTGGCTCCAGATGTTCGAGGAACCAAAGCCGCTGCTGGGCGAACGACAGGGCTAACGGTCCGGTGCGGTCCGCCGGGCGGATCCTGCCGCTCGGATCGGCCTGCCCGGCCAGCCGACGGCGGAGCTTCTGCTGAACATCTGGGGGCAGCGCGGAAATGCGAGCTTCCAGTGACGATGCCATGTGCCTATCTCCTAATGAGTCTTAGCGGGTCCGCCGTCCGGCAGACTCGGTGCCGGTGGCCGCCGGCAGGTGAGCACTTTGTTGCTCCTGGGTTTTGAGCCCTGAACGAAAGATCGTGCCCCTGCCGGTGACCGGGAGAGTTGATCGCTGCTGGGATGTCGTGCCCTCCGGATGGGGTGAGCACTGTTTCATTAGGTCGCTGATGGTTCTCCCGCTGGCTGCTGCCGGTTTTCGACATCTTGGACGGGAGAGCGGATGCGGTTGTTCGTGGGTGATGACTGGGCTGAGGACCATCATGACGTGGAGGTGATGGACGAGGCCGGGAAGGTGCTGGCGAAGCGGCGGCTGCCCGAGGGCGTGGCGGGGATGGCGCGGCTGCATGAGCTGATCGGCGAGCAGCTGGGCGAGGACGCGGACGGTGCGGAGGTGGTGATCGGGATCGAGACCGACCGCGGCCCGTGGGTGGCGGCGCTGGTCGCGGCCGGGTACACGGTGTTCGCGGTGAACCCGCTGCAGGCATCGCGGTACCGGGAGCGGCACGGCGTGTCGGGGGCCAAGAGCGACAGCGGCGACGCGCACATGCTCGCTGACATGGTGCGCACCGATTCCCATCAGCTCCGCCCGGTGGCCGGGCGACAGCGCGGAGGCCGAGGGCGTCAAGGTGCTGGCCCGTACCCACAAGACGCTGATCTGGGAGCGGACCCGGCAGGTGCAGCGGCTGCGGCACCAGCTGCGCGAGTACTTCCCCGCCGCGCTGGAGGCCTTCGAGGACCTGGACGCCGCCGACGCCCTGGAGCTGCTGGGCAAGGCCCCGGATCCGGCGCGGGCCGCCAGGCTGACCCGCGCGCAGGTCAGCGCCGCGCTCAAGCGCGCCCGCCGCCGCGACATCCCGGACAAGGCCACCGCGATCCTGGCGGCGCTGCGCGGCGAGCAGCTGGGCCAGCCGCCGGCCCTCACCGCCGCCTACGCGGTCACCGTCCGGTCCCTGATCGCGGTGATCACCTTCCTGAATGAGCAGGTCAAGGCCCTGCAAGGGCAGGTGGAGGAGAATTTTGGCCGGCACCCGGACGCTGAGATCTACCGGTCCCAGCCCGGCATGGGCGCCATCCTCGGCGCCCGGGTGCTCGGCGAATTCGGCGACGACCCGCACCGGTACGCCGACGGCAAGGCCCGCAGGAACTACGCCGCCACCAGCCCCGTCACCCGCGCGTCGGGCAAGAAGAAAGTCGTCGCCGCCCGGTTCATCCACAACGACCGGCTCGTCGACGCGCTGCACTCGCAGGCCTTCACGTCCCTGAACGCCTCCCCCGGCGCCCGCGCCCTCTACGACGACCTCCGCGCCCGCGGGATCGGGCACAACGACGCGCTCCGCCGCCTGGCCAACCGCCTCGTCGGAATCCTGCACGGATGCCTCAAAACCCGCACCCTCTACGACGAGGCCACCGCCTGGCCCCACCAGGCAAATCTCCCTCAATCTTCCGTCGCAGCTTGACACCTAAGCTCCTGGGATGTCTAAGTGGCCGCCATCCTCACCGTTGCCGAGCGGGAGGAGTCCGAAGTCGTGCAAGATCTTCTCTTCGATAAGCGCGGCCAGCGTGGCCAGCGAACTTGTAACCAGGACGTCTTGCGGGGTCAGGGCGACGTCGAAGGCGGCCTTGGCCCGTCTCGCCACGCTTAGGCTGCGCAGTGAGTCGCCGCCGAGCTCGAAGAAGTTGTCGTGGACGCCGACCTGGTCCAGGCCCAGGACCTGGGCCCAGATGCCGGCCAGGGCCTGCTCGGTGCCGGTACGCGGCGGCACCCGCTCCCGGCCGCGGCCCCGTCCCCGCCAGCCCGCGCCGGGGCGGGCAGGGCGGCGCGGTCGAGCTTGCCGTTACCGGTCAGCGGCAACGCCGCCATGATCACGAACGCGGCCGGGATCATGTAATCCGGCAGCACCCCGGCCAGATGCGCCCGCAGCCCCGCCGCCCCCGGCGGATCCGCCGGATCAGCGGGCACCACATACGCCGCCAGCCGCTTACGGCCCGGCTCATCCTCACGCGCCACCACCACCGCGTCGCCCACCCCCCGATGACCGGCCAGCACCGCCTCGACCTCCCCCGGCTCAACCCGGAACCCCCGGATCTTCACCTGGTCATCAACCCGCCCCGCGAACTCCAGCACCCCGCCCGCCGACCACCGCCCCAGATCCCCCGTCGCATACATCCGCTCCCCCGCCACCCCGAACGGGCACGCCACGAACCGCTGCGCCGTCAGCCCCGCCCGCCCCAGATACCCCCGCGCCACCCCCTCCCCCGCAATGAACAACTCCCCGAACACCCCCGCCGGCACCGGCCGCAAACCCCCGTCCAGCACGAACACCCGCATGTTCCTGATAGGCCGGCCGATCGGCTGGACATCGCGGCCGGGGGTCAGCGGGTCGCTCCACGTAGCCACGACGGTGGCCTCGCTCGGGCCGTAAGAGTTGATCATCCGGCGGCCCGGTGCCCACCGATCGACCAGCGCGGCGGTGCAGGCCTCGCCGCCGACAATGATGGTGCGAAAGCCGGGAACGCCATGCTCGGCTACCTCGGCGGTGACGGTGGCTAGCGCCGACGGGGGGATCAGCGCATGAGTGATGCGCCGACCGGCCAGCACGGCGGCCAACTGGTCGCCAAGCAGCGGCCCTGATGGCGGCACTACGAGCGCTGCCCCGGCCGGCAGCGACATGCACAGCTCCAGCACGGAGGCGTCGAAGCTCGGCGACGAGAACTGGAGCACACGGTCGCCCGGTCGCACTTGGTAGTGCTCGGCTGCGGCGGCGGCGAAGCTGGCCAGCCCGGCGTGCGGGATCACCACGCCCTTAGGTCGCCCGGTTGAGCCCGAGGTGTAGATCACGTAGGCCGGGTGGGCGCGATGCGACGGGGCTGCCAGGTCGGCGCCGGCCGGAGCATGCCCGGGCATCTGGGCCACCGCGTCCATGGTGTCCGGCTCATCGACCACGAGCACCCCGGCCGGATCTAGCCCGGCCAGGCCCTCGGCGAGATCGCGGCGGGTCAGCGTCAGCACCGGCCCGGCGTCGGCAAGCATGAATGCGATCCGCTCCGGCGGATACGCCGGATCCACCGGGCAGAATGCTGCGCCGGCCTTGGCCACCGCCAGCTCCGCCACGATTATCTCCATCGACCGCGGCAGCGCCAGGGCCACCACCTGTTCCGGCCCGCCTCCGCGGGCGATCAGCAGGTGCGCCAGCCTGTTGGCCGCAGCCTCCAGCTCGGCATACGACAGCTGCCCTCCGTCGAAGATCACCGCAGGGGCGTCGGGGGTGCGGGCGGCCTGGGTCCCGAACAGCTCGCCCAGCGTGGCGGGGGTCACGGGTCGCGCGGTGTCGTTCCACTCTCGCAGAACCCGGGACCGCTCAGCCTCGGTCGTCAGCGGCACCTCGCCCACCGGCCGGTCTGGATCCGCGGCGAGCCCGGTCAGCAGCAACCGCAGATGCTCCGCCATCCGCTCTACCGTCACCGCGTCGAACAGCGCCGGGTCATAACCGATGTCAAGCCGCAGCTGCGGCCCTGGGGAGGTCACGATGCTGAGGGGGTAGCTGGTCTTCTCCCGGGCCTGCAGATCGCGCAGCCGCAGGCCGCCTGCCGCCGGCGCGTCCTGGTTGATGGGGTAGTTCTCGTACACCACGATGCTGTCGAACAGGCGGGTGCCCTCTGACATGCCGGCCCATGCCTGAACCTGGGCGAGCGCGACCGTGTCATGCTGGCGTGCCTCCGCCTGGGTCTCCTGCAAATCTCGCAGCCATCTGGTCACGGCGCTGGCCTCGTCTACCTGAACCCGGACGGGCAGTGTGTTGATGAAGATCCCGACCATGTCAGCGGCGTGCGGAAGGTCGGCCGGGCGGCCGGAGACCGTGGCGCCAAAGACCAGGTCGCGCTGGCCGGTATACCGGGACAGCAGCAGCGCCCAGGCACCCTGCATCAGGCTGTTGACCGTGAGGCCGTGCCGCTGAGCAAACCCGTGCAGGGGCGCCGAGTCCACGAGAAGGGAATGCCATCGGGCCGACTGCGCGGCGTGCTGGCGCGCCGGCCGCCGATCGTAAGGGAGGGGGGTCGGGGAGTCGAAGCCGGCGAGGGCGCCGCGCCAGTAGGTTTCGGACGCCGGCCGGATCCTGGCTAGCGAGCCACTGCAGGTAGCCGCGGAACGGCGGCCGGGCGGAAGGACTCGGAGAGCGGCCGTCGGCCGGGGCCGCGTGGGCGGCAAAGACATCGGTTAGTACGTGAAAGACGCTCCATCCATCAAGGAGGACGTGGTGGAAGGTCCAGATGACGTGGACTTCAGTAGCGGACAGACGGGCGATGGCCAGCCGCATGAGTGGCGGCACGGCCAGGTCGAGGCCGACGGCACGGTCGTCGTCGAGGAACTTGGAGAGGGCGTCGCGGCGGGCCGCCTCGCCGTGACCGATCCAGTCCAGGTGGGTGACGGGCAGGGGCGCGCGGTGGTGCACAACCTGCACGGGCGCACAGTCGTTGTCCCAGGCGATGGCGGTGCGGAGAATGGGTGTTCTGTCGGTCACGCGCTGCCAGGCGGCGGCGAGGGCACCGGGGTCAGCGACACCATCCAGGATGAAGGTGACTTGCTCGACGTAGACCCCCTGGCCTGCCTGGGAAATGCCGTGGAACGCCATCCCGGCCTGCATGGGAGTGAGCGGGTAGATGTCCTCGACGTCGCGACCGCTGCCCGCCAGCTCGTCGATGGCGGCCTGGTCGAGGCGGGCCAGGGGGAAATCGGAGGGGGTCCGGCCGCCCGAGCCTGGTGTCGAGCAGTGCGCGATGATCTCGTCCAGCGCCTGGATCATGCGGTTGGCCAGGGCGGCGATCGTCTCGTGGTGGTGCAGGTTGACCGAGTAGGTCCAGGTGACCTGGAGGCGCTGGTTCTCGATCCGGCCGACCACCTCCAGCTGGTGGGTGCGCGGGGTGTCGGAACTCAATCCGGCGTCCAGGCCGTGCTCAACAGCGCTGATAATGCCGCCGACGGGGACGGCGCGGTCGAGCTGGCCAAGGTAGTTGAAGCTGACCGCAGGCTGGCACGCCAGGCCGGCGCGGTCAGCGAGGTAGCGCAGGGCGCCGTAACCGAGGCCGCGGCGCGGGATAGCGCGCAGCTGTTCCTTGACGGATTTGAGCGCCTGGCCCCAGCCGCCGGACGGCATGTCGAGCACGACGGGAAAGATGGCCGTGAACCAGCCGACCGTCCTGGACAGGTCGGTGCCCTTGATGACGCCTTCTTCACGACCGTGACCTTCCAGGTCGATCAGCACGCGGTCGCGGCCCGCCCAGCGGCGCAGTACGCTGCCCAGCGCGGTGAGCAGGATGTCGTTGATCTGAGTGCGGTAGGCGCCAGGGACCTCGTGCAGCAGGGCCAGGGTCCTGCGCGAGGGTAGAGAACGGGTGATCGACCGGGTGGAGGCGGTGGTGTTCGGCCCGTGGCCGTCTGCGGGCACGGCGGTGCCTGAGCCGCCGGTGAGCCGTGCCCAGTGAGCGAGTTCGTCATCGAAGCCACCGTCGCGCGCGCGGTCGTCGAGCCGCAGCGCCCAGTCACGGAACGCGGTGGTCTTGCGGCCCAGGTCCACGGCGGCGCCGGTCGTCGCGTGCTGGTACGCCGTCTCCAGGTCATCGAGCAGGATCCGCCACGACACCCCGTCGACCACCAGGTGATGGGCCGCCAGCAGCAGCACCGGACGCCGGCCGCGGCCCCGCTCGAACAGCACCGCGCGCAGCAGCCGCCCGGTGGTCAGGTCGAAGCTTGAGTGGACCCGTGCGGCCACCTCATTGATGACGTCCCGCTGCCGGTCTTGGGTTACGCTGGTTAGGTCCCGCACGTCTAGCGCGCCAGCCGAGCCGGTCGGTGGGTTGTACTGCCGCCAACCGTCGGCGTCGCGGGTGAATCGCATCCGCAGCGCGTCATGGTGGCCGGTGAGCGCGGCCAGCGCCACGCCCAGCGCAGCGGGGTCGGGGGACGCGGCCAGCTCCAGCATCATCCACTGGTCGAAGTGCCAGGGCCGGGCCGGGCCGCTGTCGAGGAACCTCCGCTGCACCGGAGTCAGGGGCACAGGACCGCTCACCGGCCCTGTGTCGGCCACCTCCCGGGCGGAAGGCTCTGCCTTCTCGGCGAGGGATGCGATGGTCTGGTGGAGGAAGATGTCCTTGGAGGCGAGGCTGAGGCCGGCCTGGCGGGCGCGGGAGACCGCCTGGATGGACAAGATGGAGTCGCCGCCGAGCTCGAAGAAGTTGTCGTGGACGCCGACCTGGTCCAGGCCCAGGACCTGGGCCAGATGCCGGCCAGGGCCTGCTCGGTGCCGGTACGCGGCGGCACCCGCTCCCGGCCGCCGGTCCCGTCCCCGCCAGCCCGCGCCGGGGCGGGCAGGGCGGCGCGGTCGAGCTTGCCGTTACCGGTCAGCGGCAACGCCGCCATGATCACGAACGCGGCCGGGATCATGTAATCCGGCAGCACCCCGGCCAGATGCGCCCGCAGCCCCGCCGCCCCCGGCGGATCCGCCGGATCAGCGGGCACCACATACGCCGCCAGCCGCTTACGGCCCGGCTCATCCTCACGCGCCACCACCACCGCGTCGCCCACCCCCCGATGACCGGCCAGCACCGCCTCGACCTCCCCCGGCTCAACCCGGAACCCCCGGATCTTCACCTGGTCATCAACCCGCCCCGCGAACTCCAGCACCCCGCCCGCCGACCACCGCCCCAGATCCCCCGTCGCATACATCCGCTCCCCCGCCACCCCGAACGGGCACGCCACGAACCGCTGCGCCGTCAGCCCCGCCCGCCCCAGATACCCCCGCGCCACCCCCTCCCCCGCAATGAACAACTCCCCGAACACCCCCGCCGGCACCGGCCGCAAACCCCCGTCCAGCACGAACACCCGCATCCCGTCCAGCGGCCGCCCGATCGGCACCGTCCCTGGCACCGACCCCCCGTCAGCCATCGGATAACACGTAGCGAACACCGTCGCCTCCGTCGGCCCGTACCCGTCGACCACGACCAGCCCAGGACACGCCGCCAGAACCCGCCGCACCGCACCCGCGGGCACAGCGTCACCACCGGTCCACACCTCCCGCAGCCCCGCCAGCGCATCCGGCGCGTCCTGAGCGAACGCACGGAAAAGACCCGAAGTCAGCCACAGCGCGGTAACCCCGTGCTCCCTGACCATCCGCCGCAGCGTCCCCGCATCCAAAACCCCCTCAGGCGCCACCACCACCTGCCCCCCGCCCAGCAGCGCCACCCACAGCTCATACGTAGAAGCATCAAAAGCAAACGGCGAATGCAGCAGCACCCGCCGATGCCCGCCGAACCGCCGGTCAGCCGCCAGCGCCACCACATCCCGGTGCCGCACCGCCACCGCCTTCGGCACCCCCGACGACCCCGACGTGCAAATCACGCACACCAGCCCCTCACCATGACCACCCCCCCACCCCGGCACCCCCGCACCCGCCGGCACCCCGCCCTCCGCACCCGCCACCACAACCCGCCCCGGCAGCAACCCCTCCCCCACCTCACGCCACGCCCCGTCACACACCAGCGCCACCACCCCCGCCTGCGCCAGCACCACCCCCAGCCGCCCCGCCGGAGCCCGCCCATCCAACGGCACATACGCACCCCCCGCACGCACCACCCCCAAAACCCCCACCACCTGCTCAACCGACCGCTCCGCCAGCACCCCCACCCGATCCTCCCGCCCAACCCCCAAACCCGCCAGGCACCCCGCCACCCGCCCCGCCGCCACATCCAACTCCCCGTACGACAACCACCCCCCATCCCACGCCACCGCCACCGCACCAGGCCCCCCCGCCACCCGAGCCCCGAACACCTCACCCACCGAAACCCCCGAACCCGCCCCGCCCCCACCCGAACCCCCGCCCCACTCCCCCAGCACCCGCCCCCGCTCCGCACCCGACAACAACGAAATCCCCCCCACCGGCCGACCCGGATCCACCGCAAACACCCCCAGCAGCAACTCCAGATGCCCCGCCATCCGCTCCACCGTCACCGCATCAAACAAACCCGAGTCGTACTCGATCGTGAGGTTCAGCGAGTGATCCCGCGGATGGAACTCGAAGACCAAATCGAACCGAGCGACCGGCCGGGGCAGATCATAATGAGAGAGCCCTATCTCACCGACGTTTCGCGGACGTACTGTCGCGTTCTGAAGCACGACCATGGCCTGGACCAAGGGAGTGCGGCCAAGGGCGCGTACCGGTTGCAGCCGCTCTACCACGCGGTCGAACGGTGCTTCGTCATGGGCGAAGGCCTCAAGCACCGTCTCTCTGACCTGGGACAGCAGTTCGCCCACGGTCGCGGTGTCTTCGATTCGGGTGCGCAGCACCACAGTATTGACGAAGAACCCGACTAAGTGCCTGAGCTCGGCCCTGTCGCGCCCGGACGTCACGGTGCCGATCGCGATATCGGGCTGGCCACTGTACTGGGCCAGCAGCAGCTGCACCGCGGCGGCCAGGGTTATGAACAACGTGACCGAGCGCGCCTGCCCCGCCCTGGTCAGCTTCTCCACCAGGTCGGCCGGCAGGTCGTGCCGGAAGACGGCGCCTGCGGTGGTTCGCACGGGCGGCCGGGGCCGGTCGGTCGGCAGCTCAAGTGTCTCGAGGTCGGCGAGCTTGCGATCCCAGTAGTCCAGTTGGTCGCCCAGAGCCGGACCGGATAGCCGCTTGCTCTGCCACACCGCGAAGTCCCGGTACTGAATCGGGAGCTCGGGCAGAACGGCGGCCGCACCGCGCACTTGGGCCGAGTAGAGTTCGGCCAGTTCGTCGACGAGCACCTTGATCGACCAGCCGTCGGTTATGATGTGGTGCTGGCAGAGCAGCAGTATGTGGTCGTCCTGGGCCAGCCGCAGCAGCGTTATTTTGGTCAGCGGCCCTCGCCGCAGGTCAAAAGGTAACCTCAGTTCCTTCGCCAGCGTCCGCTCCAGCTGGGCCTCGTCGCTTGCCGCGGGCACGTCCACCATACGGAGCGCGATGTCACCCTCGGCTGCGATCATCTGCACTCCGCGCCCGTCCACGGTGTCGAACGTCGTCCGCAGCGACTCGTGGCGACTCGTCAGTGCGTCTAGCGCCTGCCGTAACATGACGACGTCAAGCTGGCCGGATACCCGCAGCCCCATCCCCGTGTTGTACTCAGTACCACCGGGATTGAGGTCATCCAGAAACCACAACCGCTGTTGGGCGGCCGACAGCGGCGCCGTGGGCGCGGCGCCGCGCGGCGCTGGGACGATGCGGTCCCGCTGGGCGTCCTGGCGGCCAGGCACGGGCAGTGCCCCGGCCAGCCGGGCGGGAGTCCCTGCGTCGAACACTGCCCGCGCCGGGAGCCGCACGCCGAACGCTTCGCCGATCCTGGAGGCGATGTCGATAGACAGGATGGAGTCGCCGCCGAGTTCGAAGAAGTTGTCGTGGACGCCGACCTGGTCCAGGCCCAGGACCTGGCGCCAGATGCCGACGACGACTCGCTCTAAATCGGTACGGGGGGCTACGTAGTCACGATCCGCCACCTGAGCCCGCGCCGGGGCGGGCAGGGCGGCGCGGTCGAGCTTGCCGTTACCGGTCAGCGGCAACGCCGCCATGATCACGAACGCGGCCGGGATCATGTAATCCGGCAGCACCCCGGCCAGATGCGCCCGCAGCCCCGCCGCCCCCGGCGGATCCGCCGGATCAGCGGGCACCACATACGCCGCCAGCCGCTTACGGCCCGGCTCATCCTCACGCGCCACCACCACCGCGTCGCCCACCCCCCGATGACCGGCCAGCACCGCCTCGACCTCCCCCGGCTCAACCCGGAACCCCCGGATCTTCACCTGGTCATCAACCCGCCCCGCGAACTCCAGCACCCCGCCCGCCGACCACCGCCCCAGATCCCCCGTCGCATACATCCGCTCCCCCGCCACCCCGAACGGGCACGCCACGAACCGCTGCGCCGTCAGCCCCGCCCGCCCCAGATACCCCCGCGCCACCCCCTCCCCCGCAATGAACAACTCCCCGAACACCCCCGCCGGCACCGGCCGCAAACCCCCGTCCAGCACGAACACCCGCATCCCGTCCAGCGGCCGCCCGATCGGCACCGTCCCTGGCACCGACCCCCCGTCAGCCATCGGATAACACGTAGCGAACACCGTCGCCTCCGTCGGCCCGTACCCGTCGACCACGACCAGCCCAGGACACGCCGCCAGAACCCGCCGCACCGCACCCGCGGGCACAGCGTCACCACCGGTCCACACCTCCCGCAGCCCCGCCAGCGCATCCGGCGCGTCCTGAGCGAACGCACGGAAAAGACCCGAAGTCAGCCACAGCGCGGTAACCCCGTGCTCCCTGACCATCCGCCGCAGCGTCCCCGCATCCAAAACCCCCTCAGGCGCCACCACCACCTGCCCCCCGCCCAGCAGCGCCACCCACAGCTCATACGTAGAAGCATCAAAAGCAAACGGCGAATGCAGCAGCACCCGCCGATGCCCGCCGAACCGCCGGTCAGCCGCCAGCGCCACCACATCCCGGTGCCGCACCGCCACCGCCTTCGGCACCCCCGACGACCCCGACGTGCAAATCACGCACACCAGCCCCTCACCATGACCACCCCCCCACCCCGGCACCCCCGCACCCGCCGGCACCCCGCCCTCCGCACCCGCCACCACAACCCGCCCCGGCAGCAACCCCTCCCCCACCTCACGCCACGCCCCGTCACACACCAGCGCCACCACCCCCGCCTGCGCCAGCACCACCCCCAGCCGCCCCGCCGGAGCCCGCCCATCCAACGGCACATACGCACCCCCCGCACGCACCACCCCCAAAACCCCCACCACCTGCTCAACCGACCGCTCCGCCAGCACCCCCACCCGATCCTCCCGCCCAACCCCCAAACCCGCCAGGCACCCCGCCACCCGCCCCGCCGCCACATCCAACTCCCCGTACGACAACCACCCCCCATCCCACGCCACCGCCACCGCACCAGGCCCCCCCGCCACCCGAGCCCCGAACACCTCACCCACCGAAACCCCCGAACCCGCCGCCCCAGTCCGCCCCGCCAGCCCCCGCCCTCGCTCTGATGCCCCTAGCGCCCCAGAGTCATACGCGCCGCCGCCGATAACCATGACAACTAGACCTCTCCCGCGGCGCCCGCCGCAGTTTGATCACGCGAAAGTGATGTCTCGACCGATAACGCCATTCCGGGAAAAGAGTCCCGGCGGGCCAGACGGCCGCTAACTTGAATTCCGTAAACCTTCCCCGTGGTCGGGTCACGCGCGAATCGCCCGGTAAGCACTTGGCCGAGGGATATGAGACCCGGCGCTGAGAAGGTGAAGGCGAGGTCCTCATAAAAAGTTACAGGAACAAAATTTCCACCGTCAAAAGAAAGGTATACAGCACCAGCGCCGTCCGCTTTCACTGAATACCGGATATCGCCATTGACATACAGACCGGCACAGTCAGGCGGAGGCACGAACGGATCCTCGCTGGGTGCCGGAATCCTAGTGCGGTCGAGCGGACAGTTGGCGTGGGCTAATTCGGCCTGGAAATCCTGCCACAGACCGATACCCGTGTTGGAGTTGCTCGTGAGCGCCACTACCCACCCATCCGCCGGGTTAATTCGCAGGTAACACGAGGTTCCGCTGGCATGGCCGTCGTGTCCGACCCAATCCGCGACCTGCTGCCGGAACACCGCCAGTCCCAGGCCCCACCCGTCGGCTAACCCGAACGGGTCAGCGCCAGGAACAGGCCGCCGCATCTGGGCAGCCCAGGAGGTTGGAAGGATCCTTGGCTTTCCCGACCCGACGTGGATCAACCCCAGCTTGATCAGGTCTAACGCGCTCATGGCGAGTGCTCCCGCCGGGGCCTGGGCCAGTCCTAGTTCGGGCCGGACCGGCCGGATCCTGCCTGTGGCGGTATTAACCGAATGGCCCGTGCCCACCGGACGCCTGGCCGGTGCGGTCCCGGGCAGGCCGACAAAGGCGGGCTCAATTCCCAGCGGCCGGAGCAGGATGGACTCGACCGCCTCGCACCACGACATACCCGTTACCGTCTCGATCAGCCGACCAACCACGATGTAACCCGGATTGGAATACGAGAAACCCATGCCGGGCGGCTGAACAAGGTCGCCGCAGCGGACGCGCTCAACGATATAATGCCGGACTGTTGAGGTGGCCGTCTCTTCGCCACCGGAGCTTTCCGCAAGCCCGCTGGTATGGCTCAGCAGCTGGCGGAGGCTAATCATAGCCCCCAGATCTCCGAGCTCGGGCACATAGTCGCGGACCAACGCGTCCAGGTCCACGTCACCGTCCGCTACGAGAGCCATGGCCACGGTTGCCGTGCAGCATTTAGTGATCGAGCCGACAGGAATTGCGGCATCCCGGGTAATGCAGTGACCGGTTCCGGATTCAAGCTCGCCGAACTCACTTGCAATGGTCGCGCCGCCATGGTGGATGGCGAGTTGGGCGCCTGGCACTCCGTGCTTGCACGCTAGGTCCGAGAACGCACTCAGTAGCGGAGAAAGGGCGGACCGAAAGGCAGAGGTCTCGATCGAAGTCCCGATCACAAACATCTCCAGAGAAATTTTCTAGTTAATGACATCTCTTAGGTCTCCCGTCTTCACGCCTCTCCCAGATCGGCATCGTTACTTCTCGCATGATAAAACGAGAGACCCCGCGATTCAACATGCCGTCAACAAAGGACAAATTCGGCACTAAACGGTAGTTTGTTAATTGGGGATGTAGAAGTGCAGGACACGTCCCACCGTGACCTTTGTGACAAGCAGGCAGTCCGCGGCGGCGATGTCGCGGACGTGCCGCAGCCGGGCAATCCCAAGCTACCTATGGCACCGATCCCGCGCGGCTGGCCAGCCGCGCTCTTGCCAGCCGACGCCCCGGCCTGCCTGGCAGGCGGCGGACCGTGGCCTCAGGACCGAGCGGAACTATACGCATGAGCCAGGCCGGGGGGCGCCGCGCAGAGTCGGCGTTTAAGTCTGGACATAATGGTGACTGGTATCACAATCCCATGGAGGCTGCCATCGATCAGGCAGGCAGGATCGTCCTGCCCAAGCCCATCCGCGACGCGCTGGGCCTGCTTCCTGGCACGAAAGTCGACATCTCTCCTTACGGTGCGGGCGCGCAGATCCCGCCCGGCGGCCGGACAGCGCGACTGGTCGTGGATGACGGCGCTAGTCGCGGCCGACGAGACCCCGGTCGATGACGATGCGGTCCTCGCCCTCATCGACACAGGCCGCGAGTGCCGGTTGCCGTCGACACGAGCGTCGCCGTTCCCCTGCTCGTCCGCTCGCACCGTGACCACAACCGCAGCCCGCTGGTGGAACGACCGGGCATCACGCTCAGCGGCCGTGCCCTGGCCGAGACCTACTCCGTCCTGACCAGGCTCCCCGGGGACGCCCGGCTGGCGCCCGCCTGCTCCAGGTTCGCTTCTCCGCGCCACTGGTCCTAAGCAGTCGCCGCGCCCGCACCCTGCCGGACACGCTCAGTCGCCTCGGCATCGCAGGCGGTGCCGTCTACGATGCGCTCGTCGCACTAGCCGCCAAGGAACACGGACTGTCCCTTGCCACCAGGGACGCGCGGGCACGCGGCACTTACGACGCGGTCGGGGTCAAGACAAATAATCTTCACCTGATCACGACACCTTATCGCCTGTAAGCCGGCCAGGGAGCCCACCGACTGCCATCACGTTGCACGCCTGCTGAAGTGGAGTGCAATACGCCGCCTGTTGCGGAAGCCAGGATTCCCTGTCAATCAGCGAATTCGTTCACCTGTCGCGTACTTCGGCGGCTGCGGGCGCCGGGAACTGTGTGACAGATGCCACGCAGAGTCTTACCCTCGGATAGCGCGACCAGCACTGGCCGATACCGATCCTCGTTTACATTCACGGCTTCTGGCTCGCTCATAATTTGATCCCAGATGTTAGGCGCGGGGGGTGAGCGTGACGGGAAGGCGCTCGGGACCGTTGACGACGATGGAGTTCAGGCGGGCCGGCTCGCCGGCTGGCTCGATGCGGGCGGTCTGGCGGAGCAGTTCGCCGTAGAGGAGCCGGAGCTCGGCCCTGGCCAGGGTGCTGCCGAGGCAGAAGTGCTCGCCGGTGCCCAGGGCCAGGTGCCGGTTCGGCATGCGGCTGACGTCGAAGCGGTCCGGGTCGTCGAACACGTCCTCATCGCGGTTGGCCGACGGGATCCACACCGTGACCCGGTCACCGGCCGCGATGCCGCGGCCGCGTATCTCGACCTGCTCCGTCGCCACCCGCATCAGGTGGGTGGCGACAGATGTCCAGCGGAGCACTTCCTCGACGGCGCCCGGCAGCAGGGACCGATCCTGCGACACCGCGTGCCACTGCCCGGGATTGTCGAAGAACGCCAGCACGCCGGCGGCGGCGGTGATCCGGGTGCTCTCAGTGCCGCCCACGAGCAGGTTGTCGCAGTCCAGAACCAGCTCATCCGGGGTGAGCTTCTCGCCGTCGATCTCCGCCGTGGCCAGGACGGTCACGAGATCATCGGCCGGGTGCTTCCTGCGCGCGTCGGCCAGGTCCTCGAAATACTGGAGGATGTCCAGGTGCGCCAGCCGCTGCACCACCGCGTCGCCCGTGCCGAACGCATCGTTAGTGAGCGCGAACAAGCGCTCCCAGTCCGCGCGCGGGACACCCATCATCTTGCAACTCACGAAGAGCGGGACACGAGCAGCGACGTCGCTGACGAAATCACAGCTCCCGCGCTCCACCGCATCGGCCACCACCTCGGAGGTGACCTGCCGCATCTCCCCTTCCAGCGCCCGTACCGAGCGAAGCGCGAACCAGTCATCGACGAGCGCCCTGAGCTGCCGGTGGCGCGGCGGGTCGGTCAGCGCCAGCGTCCGCCCGCCGCCCGGATCGCTGCCGAGTTCCTCTGGCCGCAGCAGTATCCCCTTGGCCGAGCTGAACGTCGCGGGATCGCGGCACACCGTGCGCAGGTCCTCGTACTTGGTCAGGATCCAGAATCCCGGCAGTTCGGTCGGCGGCTGCCAGCGCACCGGATCGTTCGCCCTGAGCCAGCGCCACAGCTTGTGCTGGTCGCCTTGCGAATAGAGCCCCGGGTTCGCCGGGTTCAGGTCCGCGGGCGGATCGGGCGGGCCGGCTGACTGCCTACTCATGCGGCACCTCACGTGCGAGTGCAAGCTTCAGGACCGGGCCGATCACGGCGAGCGACCCGGGCTGAAGCATTCCGCTATGTTCGACGGCCACATCGCGGACCTCGATGCGGCCTCCGATGAAGGGCAGCCAGGCATCGGCCGCCGAGGACTGCCGGACGGAGAAGGCCGCCGGGTCCGATCCTGAACGGTGGTGAAATCGACGATTTCCAGATGCATCGGAACATCTTCCTCGATGACCTGCCACACCTCGTCGTCATCGACGAATCGGGGCCGCAGTACCCCGGCCTCCTGGATGACCGTCTGGCACGCTTCGGCAAGGACCCGCGCATCGAGCGGACCCGTTATCTCGTAATAGCCTGCGATATTGAACGCGGCGGAGGAACTGTCAAGTTGGTGCCCGAGCCAGACCACACGCTGCGCCGCCGACAGCGGCCACCCATTTCGCATTCCACCCGACGCCCGGCGGTAGCTTCTAAATGGCATATCCATCCAATAGCAGACCTCTGAACGGTCAGATTGTCAAGGATCTGGTGCCAGCTTGGTGATCCACTCTAGCTGGTCGCGTCGCAACTCTGGCCTAGGCGACACCAGTGACGATCAACATGGTGGCTCCGGGTCGCCAGCGATCGTCATGCCGTCCACGATTTCGTCCGTAACCGCCGCTTCGCCGAAGCCGACCCTGCCCGTCAGCGCAGTGTAGAAGTTCGCCGTACGGGTGCCCATGCGCCCAGATGCAGCGCCAGCGAGGGCCGCATCATGTCACGGGCGAGATAGCCGGAATCAGCCTGTTCGCGCACCCATAGTCCCCATGACCTGCGGAGCCTGTGCCAGCCCTCATGAGCGCTCACCAGCAGCACTTCGCCTCCCGAATCGGTGTTGGCGGCCTGATTATCTGAGCGTTCCTGGCTTGTGTACGGCCGCGTTGTTTGACGATCTTTCTGCCTGAGCGGGCCGGGCGGGCCAGGATCGTGCCATCCCCCGTTGGATGTGAGGGATCCCTCCTCGCCATCGTATGGCCGTGCCCGCTGTCGGTCGATGCGTACGCGCGGGCGGCCGTGACGTGGAGTTTCCGCGTCCGGACTGCCCGGCTTGCGCCGGGCCGATGGTGTTCTGGTCGGGGTACCGGCGTTTCGTTCGCGAGGCTGGGCGGTGCCGGCGGATCTTTGTCCCGCGGGTGCGGTGCGGGCGGTGCCGGGTGAGCCACGCGCTGCTGCCGGCGTTTGCGCTGGCCTGGCGGCTGGACGCGGCCGAGGTGATCGGCGGGGTGCTCGCAGAGGTGGCGGGCGGCAGGTGCGGGGTGCGCCCGGCCGCGGTGAGGGCGGGGGTGCCGTATACGACCGCGCGGGGCTGGGTCCGCCGGTTCGCGGCTCGCGCTCCGGTGCTGGGGGCGGCGTTCGCGGCGCTGGCTGTTGAGCTGGGCGGCCCGGCGATCGTCCCGTCCGCCGGTGCGGGAGGGTTCGCGGTGGCGGCGGTCGGGGTGGCGTTCGCTGCCGCTTGCGGCCTGCCGGGATGGCTCGCCGCGGGGTCGTGGCGATTCGCCTCATCGGTGAGCGGCGGGAAGCTGATCACCGCCAGCGCAACCTCGCCCTGGTACGTGATGGCAGACGGCGTTTCATGCCTCCCATCCCGCCATAACCGGCACGAGGGAGGCAGAAGGAACGGATCACGAACTGCAAGAGCAGGTCGCGTTGCACCGCTGGGCGGTGATCGCCGAGGCCGCCGGGGCGAACCTGACGAGCCAGGAACGGGGGGCGCTGGTCCGGCGGATCGCCGCGCGGCCGCACGCGCACCCGGACGGCTCGTCCCGCACGTACTCGCGGGGCACCATCGACCGGTGGCTGCGGGCCTGGCGAAAGGGCGGCCTGGACGCGCTGCGGCCCGCGGAACGGTCGGACACCGGGACGGTGCGCGCCCACCCGGAACTGTTCGCCGAGGCCTGCGCGCTGCGGCTGGAGCTTCCCGGCCGGCGGCCCAGATCGCCTCGATCCTCTGCCACCGGCACGGGATCACGGTGCCGGAACGGACGGTCCGCGGGCAGCTGCGCCGGGCCGGGCCGGGCCGGGCTGCACCGCGAAGCCCTGGCCGCCGAGCCGAAATCCTGCGGGCGCTACGAGGCCGGCACGCCGAACGAGCGGTGGATCACTGGATCGCCCCGGCAATTTTGGAGGCCCTTGCTTGCCGAATAAGACTATGCTACCAGTGCTTCTTGCCGTTCGTAATAGTTTTCCTCGAATTCTCTCGGGGGAATGTAGCCGCAGCTTGAGTGGAGGCGCTGGTTGTTGTACCAGGCCACCCAATCCACGGTGGCGAAGGTGACATCCCTGACACCGTCCCACGGCCCGTCCCGGTCAATGAGTTCTTTCTTGTAAAGACTATTCACCGACTCCGCGGCCGCGTTATCATAAGAATCACCTTTACTTCCCACCGAGCGGACCGCGCCGATTTCACCCAGCCGCTCGGCGTACCGGATCGACGTGTACTGCACTCCCCTGTCGGAATGATGGATCAGCTCGCCTCCGTGATCTTGCCGCGCGCTGACCAGATAGCCATTTCCAGCGCATCGAGCGCGAGTTCCGCGCGCAGCGAATCCGACACCTGCCAGCCGACAATCCTTCGGGAAAACAGATCAGTGACGAACGAGGTATACGCGAAACCGCGGGCCGTTTCCGCATATGTGATACCGGCGACCCAGCGGCTGGCCGGCGAAGCGGCGGTGAAGTCGCGTTCGAGCAGGTCAGACGGACGCGGCGTTCCGGCTGGGGCCGGGACAGTGGTCCGCGGCTTCTTCTTCCGGGGCGTCGCTCCCGCGATGCCCAGCTCGCGCATCAGCCGCTCTACCGTGCAGGGGGCTACCTCGATGCCTTCCCGCCCCAGCTGCCGCCACACTTTCCTCGCGCCGTACACGCGGCGGCCGGTCTTCTTATCCGCCCACGCTCGCGTGATTTCCTTCTTCAGCCAGTCATCGCGCTTGTCGCGGGCAGGCGCCTCGCGCTCGCGTTTCTTCGCCGCGTAATAGGCCGGCGGCCGTATTTTCAGTACCGCGCACGCCGGCCCGGCACCGAACAGGTCACGATGTGAGTCAATGAACCCGACTAGCGCGGATACCTGGGGTCGGGTTCCTTCGCGAAATAAGCACTCGCCGCCTTCAGGATCTCATTAGCACGGCGCAGCTCACGGACTTCTCGTTCCAGTTCCGTGATCCTTTTCTTATCCTCGCTGGTGGTGCCGGGGCGCTGGCCGGAATCAACTTCAGCCTTATTCACCCAGTTACGGAGAGTCTCGGTATTGATACCGAGCTGGCGGCCGACCCTTGCGATCGACCCACGTTCATTTCCTGTCTCCGCACGAACTTCGAAGGGTGCGGCTCTTCTGGGGTGAGCTAGTTAGGCTGCGAGGACGAGGTTGTCGCGATATCTGGCGTGGTGGATGCGTTCGTGTTCGCGGCGGAGGTGGAAGCGCCAGTAGTCGTCGAAGTCTTCAGTGGCGATGAGGGCGCGGAGTTTGAGGACGGCCTCGGCGCCTTCGAGGCCCCATCTGGCGCCTGTGATATCCATTCTGTCCTTCACGATGTGCCTGCAGGCGCCTTCGATGATCCCGGTGGCGATGGGCCAGCCTTTCCCGAGTGCGGTGGCGTAGTCCAGGTGGTGCTGCTTGTTGTCCAGGTAGCGGGCGCACTCGTCGGCGCCGGCGCGCTCAGGGCCGGAGTAGCGGTATGTGGTGGCGCGGCGCCGGATCCCGGCCGCGACCTGGCGGGCCTTGCCGTGCAGGATCTTGCGGGCCTGGTCAGCGGCCCGCTCCTCGGAGGCGGGCTGGCCCTTGTCGTAGAAGGACCAGGCGGCCTTCCGCAGGTATTCGAGCACGTGGATGAAGTCAATGACGATCGTGAGGGTGATACCGCGGCTCGCGGCCCCGGCCGTGACGGCATCGATCTGCGTGCTGTTGCCATCTACCAGGACCGCCCATTCCCGCTTGTGATGCGGGTCACGGCGTTCCGCCTCGTCAAAGGCGGCGGCGATGACGGCGGGGATGCCGTCAGTGACCGAGGCTGTCAGCCACTTGCCCCTGGCCTGCGGCTCCCGCGGCTTCTGCCTGCCCTGCCGGCTTCGCGGCCTGCGCTTTCTTCTTCCGCCGCTGCTGCGCGGGCGTGCTGATGACGTCCTCCGGCGTGCGCGGGACCGGGACCGCGTCATAGACGCAGGCCAGCTCGGCCATCCGCTTGCGGCCGTTCTTCTCCCCGGGCGACAGGCGGGTGACCAGCTTGCCCTCCGCGGCGGCAGCGGCCCTCGCGGTAGCGGGCCGCAGCGCGTCCGGCAGCATCACGATGCCCTTCCCGTCGAAGGTCAGCACCAGCGGGTGCCCGTCCGGCGCCGGCAGGACCTCGCGCCACAGGTAAAACGCGTCCACGTCCAGCGGCGGCCCGGCGGATCAGCCCCTCTGCCTGCCGTTTCCCTATCCGCACTCCGGTCGCGCGGGTGACCGCGGCGCATGCCGCCTCCATCGAGCCGCGCGCGGCCTCGATCGCGGCGAGCTTCCGCAGCCCGTGCGAGTGCTTCTCCACCGGCAGGTTCAGCGCGGCGTCCGCCGGGTGCACGTTCGGCCTGCCCGGCGAACGATAGGCGATCCGCGATACCGTGACCTGCCCGAACTTCGTCATCAGCGGCCGTTCCCTGCCTCTTTCCGCCCGCGTGCGAACGATGCCGTCCTCCCCGGTCACGTCATGACGCCGCTCCTCGGCCGCGGCCGTCGCGTTCAGCCGGTCCTGGAACAGCTGCCGCATCAGCTCCCGGCCCCGCACGTCCAGCTGTTCCTCCAGTTCAGCGTGCTGCAGCCCCGCCGCCTCCTCCGACGCTGCCCACTCCTCAAGCTCACGGAAGCACTTCCTCGACTCCGCGAACGCCTCGTCCCGGGCAGGCACGTACCCTTGCATCGGGCTCCTTCTTTTGCGATCCGGTCGTCAGACAACCGGGACCGTAACGAGAAGGAGCCCTTTATGCACGCACCGACACGAGCAAACCGGACATGGCAGCAGCGAGCACATTAAACCGCTTCACACTGCATCACCCCAGAAGAGCCGCACCCAACTTCGAAGACCAGCTTCACTGCCCGTTCCCGCAGCTCATCGGGATGCGCTTTCCTTGATGCCATGAGCCCCAACCTTCCCGGAGGTCGCAGCCTCCAAGGAAGCCGGGGCAGTCCACACCGACGTGCTCGTCGGCCCGTGGGTGCCCTGGCCGGAACGCGAGGCGCTCGGTGCGGGCCAAGCTGTTCCTGATCGTCGATGACCACTCCCGGCTGTTGGTCGACGGCCGGTTCTTCGGCCAGGAGAACGCCCGGGCGTGCCAGGAGCTGCTGCGCCGGGCGATTACCCGCCGCGGCCTGCCCCGAGGTTCTGTATGCCGACAACGGCGCGCCCGTTCTCCGAATGCCTGGCTGGCCCGGACCTGCGCCGTGCTCGGCATCCGCCTGGTGCACTCCAAGCCGTACTCGCCCGAGGGCCGGGGCAAGCAAGAACGCCTCAACCGCTACATCCGCGAGGCGTTCCTCGCCGAGGCCGAGCACCACGGCATCGAGTCGCCTGGACGAGCTGAACGACCTGTTCGCTGCGTGGGCCGAGCAGGTCGCCAACCGCCGGGTGCACGCCGAGACCGGACGAGGCGCCCGATCGACCGGTTCGAGCGCGGCGGGCCCGCACCGGGAGGCCGACCCCGCCGCCTGCTCGAGGCCTTCCGCTGGTCGGTCACCCGCAAGGTCACCCGGACCGCCACGGTGCCGCTGGAAGGCAACAGCTACGCGGTCGACCCCGCGCTTGGTCGGCCGGCGGGTCGAGCTGCGCTATGACCCCGAAGACCTGACCATGATCGACGTGTTCTTCGAGGGCAGAGCCCGCCGGGGTGGCCGTCCCGTTCGTCATCGGCCGCCACACCCACCGCGCCGTGCCCCAGGCCGCCCGTCCCGAGCCAGACGCGACCGGGATCGACTACCTCGGCCTGGTCGCCGCCGCCCACGACGAGCGAAGCCGGCACCGGGAGCAAGATCGACTTCACCCAGCTCCGCCTCTCCGTGACCCGGCGGCGCACGGCGACGGAGCAGGCCCGGTGAGCCCGGCGCCCTGGGTGGCCCACTTCGGCCTGACCCGCACCCCGTTCGGCAAGTCCATCGCGGCCAACGACCTCTTCGCCCGCCAGGCCCACGCCGAAGCCGTCGCCCGCATCAACTTCTGCGTGGTCGAAGTCCGCCCTCGGAGTCATCACCGGCGACGTCGGCGCCGGCAAGACCGTGGCCGTCCGCGCCGCGGTGGCCGGCCTCGACCCCACCCGGCACCAGGTCATCTACGTCGCCAACCCGGCCTTCGGCACCAGGGGCCTCTACGTCACCATCGTCCGCGCCCTCGGCGACGAGCCCCGCTACCTCAAGGCCGAGCTGATGGCCCAGGCCGCCGACCTGCTCGCCGCCGAGGAGGCCGAACGCCACCGCCGGGTGGTGATCATCGTCGACGAGGCCCACCTCCTCGACCCGGCCCAGCTCGAAGAGCTGCGGCTGCTGACCAACGCCGAGATGGACTCCGCCTCGCCCGTTCGCCGGCATCTCGTCGGCCAGCCCACCTTGAACCGCCAGCTGCGCATGGGCACCTTCGCCGCCCTCGACCAGCGGATCGCCACCCGGTTCACCATCAAGCCCATGGACATCGGCCGAGTCCGCCGCCTACCTGCGCCACCACCTCGCGCTCGCCGGCCGCGAGGAGCCCCTGTTCGCCGACGACGCCATCGCCCGGCTCCACCGCGTCGCCAACGGCCTGCCCCGAGCCCTCAACAACGCCGCCACCGCCGCGCTCATCGCCGCCGCCGCGAGCCGGCAAGGACCTCGTCGACGACGCCTGCGCCAAGAAGGCCGTCGCCGAGCTCACCCGCGACTGACCCTGGAGGAAGACACGATGAACACCGCCGCCGTCCCCGTCCGCCAGCTCATCTGCCTGCTCGCCGACACCGCCGACGGCATCGCCGCAGACCTGGCCGCCATCGAGCTCATCACCACCCACGACCACTTCCTGCACCAGCCAGCCTTCCGCCGCCTCATCGCCGCCAGCCCGGCCCTCACGACAGGACCAGCCGCCGTCATCCGGCGGAAAGCCGCCATCACTGCCCTCGACACCGGCCGCCTGCCCTGCACCGGCTCCGAAGAAGCAGTGCTCCGCATCGCCGCCAGCCTCGGCGACAACGACATACCCGTCCACCTCCGCCACCACCCCGGCAGCCTCGACCACCGCAACATCAACCTCGTCACTGTCACCGGCGCCATCACCCGCGCAAACGGCTAACCCCGCCACCCGCCCATCCCCCGAAGGGCCGCTTGAGGTGCCCCGAGGCTTCCGGACAGTCCATCCATTAGGATGGATGTCTGGAAAGGTGAAAGTAATTGCCTCGGCCGAAGAAGAGCTTCTCTCCCGAATTCCGGGATGAGGCCGTCAAGATGGTGATCGAGACGTCGCGTCCGGTTGCCCGTGTGGCTAAGGAGCTCGGTATCAACGAAGGCACCCTCGGTAACTGGGTGAACGCCTATCGCCGTGAGCATGCCGGCGAGGAGCCGCCGCTGACCGTGAGCGAGCGTGCGCGGTTGCGCGAGCTCGAGCGGGAAACCAGGGAACTGAAGATGGAGAATGACTTCCTGAAAAAAGCCGCAGCGTACTTTGCCAGAGATCATCGGTGGTAAGCATTCAGCTCCCCGTGGGCGGACGGAGAAGGCTTTCGGTTACGTGGCGTGACGGCCCGGGCGTGTTGTGATCTTCGCGAAGTCGGCCCCGCGTGTCGGCTTGATTACTTCCGGCCGGCGATGATGATGGCGGTTTATGGCCGTTCTGCCGCCTGCTGCCCCGGACTGCGCGTCGTGCGCCGCCCGGGACGCGGTGATCGCGGAGCAGGCGGCGGCGATCGGGGAGCTGCGGTCGGATCTGGCGGTCCTGGCGGCCGAGGTCCGGGAGCTGCGGCGCCGGCTGGGCCGTAACAGCGGCAATTCGTCGATGGCCGCCGTCGGCGGATGACCTTCCCGGCCGCACGCCGCCGGAGCCGAAGAGCCGAAGCGGGGAGGCGGGCGCAAGCCGGGCGGGCAGCCGGGGTCGCCGGGATCGCACCTGGCCTGGAGCGATCAGCCTGACTACACGGTGCCGCTATTTCCCGGCAGGGACTTGCGCGTGCGGCGCGGACCTGGCCGCCGCGGCTGACCTGGGCGTGGCGGCCAGCCACCAGCAGGTCGATATCCCGCTGGCCGCCGCGCGGTGACCCAGCACGACCTGCATGAGGTGGCGTGCGCGCTGCGGCCGGGTGCACCGGGCCGCAGCGCCGGCCGGGCCGGCGCGGCGGGCACGGTCACCTACGGCCTGAACCTGCAGGCGTGGTGCGTGTTCCTGATGGCGGCGCATGCCGATCCCGGTGCACCGCTGCGCGGAGCTGATCGAGTCGCTGACCGGCGCCAGGCCCTCGCCCGGGTTCGTGCACTCCATGATCGCCCGCGCCGCCGCCACGGTCGCCGGGGCGAACAAGCTGATCCGGTGCCTGATCATCCTCGCGCATGTGGTGTGCGCGGATGAGACCCCGATCCGGGTCGGCCCCGGCCCGAAGACCCGCAAGCGCTACCTGCTGGTCGCCTGCACCAGCCTGCTCACCTGTTACTTCCTCGGCGACCGGTCGCTGAAAACCTTCGCCGCGTTCGTGTTCCCGGACATGGATGGCGCTGTCGTGGTCCACGACCGGTACCAGAACTACGTGCGCCACGAGGCGCACTGCTATATCGCCCGCTAAGCGGGCAGAGAATGGAGGAGATGTCTTCGGATCTGATGCCTTACCGGAGGCCGAAAGGCTGAATGGGAACGCAGCATGGCAGAAAACCGGCAGCCTGTGTCCAGGCGTCAGGAACGGCGTGCCGGGAGATCCGCGCGATAAGGTGAAAAGCTAGATTGCCTGAATCCCAGTCTCCAGAAGGTGCAATGGTACACCCGCCGGAAAGACGCCCGTAACCGGCGCCGGTCCCTGCCGGGAGGTTCAGTAGTTACTCCCGGCATTCCTCCGGGACGCTGGAGCGATGCCCTGTCAGGGCATTTAAGGAGACGAACGGGGCACCTAAGTCGCGCTAGCACGTATAGCAGTTGTGAACGTGGGATCGCCTAAGGGACGCGAGTCCTATGGCGACGGAGTGCCCGTATGTAGTCGGCGGCGTAACGACCCGTCCAATCTGGAGACCGGGAGAACCGGACCACAGGGCGAAGGGGCACAGGCGATGAACGATGAAGGAACCATGAGGAAAGCGAAATGCAGAAAACCGAAGTGGTACTTGGCGTTCTCCGCGAGCGCGGCAGGAAGGGCCTGCCGTGCACGCAGCTTTACAGGCAGATGTTCAACAAGGATCTGTACCTGACCGCCTACGGGAACATCTACTCCAACCAGGGAGCGATGACGCCGGGGGCCAACGAGGAAACCGCTGACGGCATGTCCGAGGAAAAGATCGAACAGATCATAGGGCTGATGCGGAAGGAAAGGTACCGGTTCTCCCCGGCCCGCCGCATCTACATCCCGAAGAAAAACGGGAAGCTCCGCCCGCTCGGCCTTCCGTCATGGTCCGATAAACTAGTCGGCGAAGTGGTACGCCTCCTGCTGGAGGCAATCTACGAGCCGCAGTTCTCCAGATGGTCGCACGGGTTCCGGAGAAAACGCGGATGCCATACCGCACTGCGGGATATCCGCGATACCTGGACCGGGACCACCTGGTTCATCGAGGGTGATATCTCCGACTGCTTCGGGTCGCTTGACCACGAAATCCTTCTCAGGATACTGGCGGAGAAAATCCATGACCAGCGGTTCCTCAGGCTTATCCGTAACATGCTGAAAGCCGGGTACCTGGAAGACTGGGAATACCGCGACTCGCTCAGCGGCTGTTCCGCAAGGCGGCGTGGTATCCCCGATCCTCAGTAACGTCTACCTGCACAAGCTCGACGAATTCGTCGAGCAGGAACTGATCCCGCAATATACGCGGGGAACCCGCCGGAAACGTAATCCTGAATACGACAAGATACAGTACCGGCTGGCGCGGGCGCGGAAGCACGGGGACCGGGCAGCAGCCCGCGACCTGGAAAAGCAGCTGCGCTCTCTCCCCGCATCCGACCCGATGGACCCCGGTTACCGCCGCCTCAAATACACAAGGTACGCAGATGACCACATACTGGGATTTATCGGGCCGAAGGCCGAAGCCGAGGAGATCAAGGCCAGGCTCGCGCGAGTTCCTCCGGGAGACCCTCGGACTGGAACTGAACCAGCAGAAAACCCTGATCACCCGCGCACGCAGCCAGCCTGCGCGGTTCCTCGGCTATGACATCATCGTTCAGCACTCGCGCACGAAGATCACCGGAGGCCGCAGGTCGGTCAACGGGACGATCGCGCTGCGGGTGCCGCCGGACGTGGTCAAGGCCCAGTGCGCCCGCTACCGGCGGCGGGGCAAACCCTCGCACCGGCCCCGGCTCCAGAACCTCGACGACTACGACATCGTCAGGATCTACGGAGCCGAGTACAGCGGGCGTCGTCAACTACTACCTGCTCGCCCAGGACGTATGGCGGCTGCGCACCCTGCGGTGGAACGCCGAGACGTCGATGCTGAAAACCCTCGCCGCCAAGCACCGGTCCACCGTCACCAAGATGGCCGCCCGCCACAAGGCGAAGGTCACCACCGGCGACGGCCCCCGGACCTGCTTCCAGGCCAGCCAGCACGCGCGAGGGCAAGAAGGACCTGACAGCACGATTCGGCGGGATCATCCTGCGGCAAGACCGGCGGGCGGTCATCACCGACCCCGCGCCCGCCCCGGCGCCCTATCCCCGCAAGGAACTGATCAGACGGCTCCGCAGGCGGGAATGCGAGCTATGCGAGACCGGCACCACAGTGACAGTTCACCAGGTCACCGGCCTCAAAACGCTCGGGAAACCGGGACCGGGCCAGCCCGCGTGGGCCGCCCTCATGGCGAAAATGCGGCGCAAGACCCTCATCGTCTGCGCAGCCTGCCATGACTGGATCCACGTGAACCCGGTCGCGCAAGCGGCATAAATCGCTGGAAAGCCGGATGCCCGGAAACGGGCACGTCCGGTTTGGAGGGAGGCTGCACGGAAAAGGCCCATATCCGCACGGATACGGAACCTCGCCGTGCAGCCCACCCTACGACAAGTTCCCGGGCGTGATCCACCAGCTTTGCTGCCAGCACCTGCAGCGCGATCTGGCCGACGCCGCCGAGACCTACCCCGGCGCGCACTGGCCAGTCCAGATCGGCGAGGCCCTGCAGGGACTCATCCACGCCGCGAACACCGCCCGCGGCCAGCACCTGACGGCCATACCCGACGATGTCGCCGCGCCGCTCTTCCGCGCGTTCCGGCACGGGGTCATCCTCGGCCTCGGCCAGGTTAAGAAGACCGGCGGCCGCAAGCAGGCGCCGTGCCGGGACCTGCTGGAATGCCTGCGCGACCGGCAGGACGACGTCCTGCGGTTCACCGCCGACCTGCGGATCCCGCCGACGTCGAACCAGGCGGAGCGGGACGTGCGCCCCGCCAAAACACAGCAGAAAATCTCCGGCAGGCTCCGGTCCGGGAAACCACAAGGCACAGGTACGCGATCCGTGGCTACATCTCCACCGCCGCCAAGCACGGCGAGAACGTCCTCACCGCCATCCGTGACGCCCTCGCCGGCAACCCCTGGATGCCGCCGGTCCCTGACCCTCCGTAACCACTGACGACCCGGATCTCCGACGATCCCGTCACATCGCCCCAGGTAGCCGATCAGGCGTAGCGGGGACGTGAATGTTTACCATCGGTGAGCGACAAGTACGAGTTCATCGACGTGGAGTACGCGGCTTACAGGGAATCGGGCGAGCGTTACGTGCCGTCGATCGTGAAAATGTGCATCTGGATGGCGGTCTCACGTTCCGGGTTCTATGAATGGCGGAACGCGCCGGAATCGGCAACGGCGAAGAGGCGCGGGATACTCGCATTGGTCGTGAGAAAGTCATTCGATGAATCGGATGGTACGTACGGGTACCGGCGCGTGCATGCGGACCTGGCGGCCTGGGGCGTGCCTGCCGGGCTGGAACTGGTGCGGTCGGTCATGCGTGACCTGGGCCTGGAGCCGTGCCAGCCGAGGCCGTGGCGGCACAGCCTCACCGAGGGCGACGGCCAGGAGCATGACATTCCCGACCTCGTGAACCGCGACTTCACCGCTGACGCGCCGGGCGAGAAGATGATCGGTGACATCACGTACATTCCGACCTGGCAGGGCTGGCTTTACCTGGCAACGGTTATCGACTGCTACTCGAAGGAAGTGATCGGCTGGGCGACTGACGGCAACTACAAGACGCCGCTCATCGAGAAGGCCATCGAGATGGCCGCCCGCAATCACTCTCTCGCCGGGAATGCGGTTTTCCATTCCGACCGCGGCAGCAATTACACTTCCCGGCAGTTCGCGGGGACGCTGAAGAAATATAACCTCCGGCATTCCTCCGGCCGCACCGGGATATGCTACGATAATGCGATGGCTGAATCGTTCTTCGCCGCGCTGAAGAACGAGCGCGTCCACCGGACCCAGTATCCGACCCGTGAGCACGCGCGCCGGGATGTTGTAAGGTACATCGAATTCTGGTACAATTCGAAGCGCAGGCATTCTGGACTTCAGTATCGGATCCCGCGACAAGTCCACGAGGAATACCTGGAACAGCAGTCCGCAGCGTGAATTGACCACAAATCCGCTGTCCGGAAAACTCGGAGCAGGTCAGCTCCGCCCGCGAGCGGCCCTTCGCACCTGCCCGCCCCGACCACCGGCGCCCCTACCCGCCCCGGCCCGCACCACATGCTCACCCAGCCATGCCAGATCGTGAACATTAAACCCAGCCGAATCATGTGCAGACAACGAGGCCGCTAACTCCGCCTTGATCAGGGCGCGGAAGGCGCGGCGCAGGTTGGCCGGATCGATGGGCGTCCCGGTGCTGGTGGTGAAAACGTAGCCGGTCTCGGTCCACTGGCCGCTGGCCGCGGCTTTCTCCGCAGCCTGACGTGCCTGACGGGCACTGAGCGCGTCGATGGCTATCTTGAGTGCCTTGAGCCTGCGCCGGGATCGCCGGGTCTTGGTGCTGTCCTGGGCCAGCGTTCCCTTGCGGTGCCTCAGTGACTCGCGAATCCAGATGACGCCGGCGCTGAAGTCGACGTGCTCCCATTTCAGGCCAGTGAGTTGGCCGGGTCGCATGCCGAGTACGAAGCCGAGTATCCACAGTGCTTCGAGACGGTCACCCCGAGCGGCGCGCAGCGCGCGCTGTACCTGGATGACGGTCAGTGCGACGGAGGGCCACTGGGTGCCGCCGGGTGTTTCCACGAGGTCGGAGACATTGCGGTAGACCTTGCCGCGGGCTTGAGCCCACTTCAGGGCGCGGGTCAAGGTGGTGTGAACCCGTGTCAGGGAGGAACTGCTCAAGCCGTTCCCGGCCATGTCAGCGAGCACCCGTACGCGAACCCGCCGCCGCAGTTCGGTGCTGCTGCCCGTCGCGTCGGTCACCGTGGAGGCAACCACGCCAGGCCGCTGCGGAAGGCCACTGGTTACCGATAGGTCCATTGCTGGCCAGCCCCCCTGTATGCCGAGACCGGGATCGGCTCGACTCCAGGGCGCATCCGCGTCCGGTACAGCGTGCCGAACAGGTGATCGACCTCGTGGCAGACGAGTCGCGCGAGGCCTTTTTCAAACACAGTGATCTTGATTTTCCCGTCGATATCCTGATGCTCGACCTCGATGCTCAGCGGCCTGGGCACCATGCCGCGCACGTCGAAGAAGCTCATGCATCCCTCGCACTGCTCATCGGCCTCGGCCGACTCCGCCACGACGAGCCTTCGGCGACGGCAACGCGGTGCCGTTAAGCGCCCGATGCAGCGTAGGTGTGGACACCTGCTGTCCGCACTGTCTTCAGTTCCAGGTACGCAACAAGTCACGCAATTTGATTTCACCGCTGGATATCGTGCAGGAATTCCGGAACTTCCTGATGGACCACGGAGGTCAGCGGGTGAACATGCCTTCGGCACGGCACCTTGGTGCGGGAGCCCGTAGACTTGTCGTCGTGACAGCAGCGCACGACTTTGACGATCTGCACCACTTGGTCGACCGGCTAACACCGCGCCAGGCAGCGAAGCTGCGCGTACTTGTCGCCAGCGATCCCGACCTCGCCTCCGTCCGCGAACCCGGAGGCGGGGAAGCACGCGGACGGCGGTTGTCGGTCATCGGGATCTGGGAGTCCGGCCGCAGCGACCTCTCCGAGCGCCATGACGAGATCATCCGCGAGCGGCTGAAGCGCTCAGCGTGACGATGCTGCTCGATACTGGCCCGATCGTTGTAAGCATCATGCCCGCTGCGCAGCTCTGCTGGAGTCGCTGGAAGGCCCGTTGCTGATCCCGGCGACTGTCTTGGTCGAGGTGTGCTGGCTGGCGGAAGAACGACCCGATGTTGAGGGCGGCTTTCATTGAGTCCGTCGCCTCAGGCGAGTTCACGCACGTCCCCATCACCACTGCTGATCTGAACCGCATGGCTCAGCTCGTCCGCACGTATGCGGACTGCCCCTCGGGGCCGTCGATGCCTCGGTCGTCGCGATAGCGGAGCGCCTGAATCTGGCCGAGGTGGCCACCTTGGACCGGCGCCACTTCACTGTTGTCCGCCCCAAGCATGTCGATGCTTTAAGTCTGGTCCCCTAGCGCGGACTCGAACTGCCCTGCGCGCCCAGCGCTGGCCCCTCAGCGATTGCTGCCGCCAGAGCAGACCTCTGGAGCACTCATCCTGTGACTGAGGCGCTGAGATGGGATAATCAAGCCAGGTGTCAGTAGCCTTGTGGCCGAAACGTCGCTGGTGGGATCCATCTGGCAGGACGCCGACAGACGCTCCGCGCAGTACAGCAAGGAAGTACAGCAACCCACGCGGACTAGAGCGGACTGGCTGACACCTCTCAAGACAGTGACCTGCGCAGGTGGCTGCGCTCCTGGCGAGCAGGCGGCGGCTGCGGCTGCGGTGCTGTGCATCAACGTTTGGATCGCTCACGACGGTACTTCCGGGCCACGTGGACTCTTCTGTTTAGTCGGCTACGCCGACAAGGTAGTAGTATGACGCTGTTTTCTCGATGACGATTCTGTCTCCGGCCTTGAGGTTGTGGCGCTGGAAGAATTCGCTCCAGCGGTCTCTTTTCCGGAAGATCTTGTGCTTGGGGTCGATGTCGGTTTCAGTGTCGCCGGTAAGCCCGTCGAAGGTCAGCGTGATGAGCTTGCCTATCCCGGCCGCTTTGTTGGTGCCGCCTCTCGTGTCGTCTGGGAAGAATCCGAGGTGGCGGGACAGGTAGACATGGTTGTTCTTGAGGTTGCCCTGAGTCAGCCGGATGACGATCTGGTCGGGGCCTGGCTCAGGTTCGGCAATGGCCTTGTAAATGCCTCGGCGAGCCCTGGCGATGCGCCCGCGCTCAGCTAGGTAGGCAAGGTCGGCGCTGACGTTGTCGTAAGTCTCGCGGGGCCGCCCGGCCTCGCTCAGGGCTGCCATCACGTCTTTGATTGACATCTCGGCGCCGGACTCTTCGATGACTTCGACGATGTCGTCAGTGCGGTACCCCAGGGCAGACGCGGCAGTCCCCCGGCCGTCATCCAGGTCGGCCTGGATCACCTTGGCCAGTGCGGCTGCTTGGGCCTCAAGGCCGGCGATCCTGGCCCCCAGCCTGGCGTGCTGTGTCCTGGCCGCCGCCAGTTCGGCGTTTACCCGCTCAAGCTCAGACGGCAGGTCTTCATCTTCCACGATTTCTCCTAGACTAAATTGGATCTAGGGAGATGGTAGGATCGCGATCTAGATACTTGTCAAGCAGGGCGAGCTCACAAGCCAGGCCGACTCCCCGGGCTATACAACCGTGTTTCGGTTGCTGTGTGACCTAATTCGCATCGAGGGGGGTCATGGGTTCAAATCCCATCCCCGCAATTCCACCCAAACCCGCAGGTCAGGGGCATGTTACCAGTTTACTTGATCGCGATCAAGATCATTTGTCACTCAGATGTCACCGGGATCAGGCAGGAACTGGTGACATCGATCGGGCGCAAATGAGTCTAGCGACAGCGGCCAGCAGGGGCGATTGCGGGCCATGATGAACACGTGAAACGCCAGCTTGAGGCGGTGCTCGTGCCGTTAAGGACCTTGACCGGCAAAGCAGATGGCGTCGCGACATGAAGTTAGAGACGGCATGAGGCTGCAGCAGTTGTTATGGAGTCCGCTCCCAGACCCGCTCCCAACTGCGGGGCGTGATCCTGGCCGCCTGGCCCGGCTGCCCGCCGCGATGAGGTCGCACCCAGCGAACCGCAGCTGCCGCTCGACGCACTGGTCGATCGCCGGGGCACGGCGAGGAGCTGTCCAGGCGCTCGTGCGCGAGGCCTACCAGCGAACTGTTGCCGAGCAGGACAGCGCACGCCGGAAACCCGATGCCTTTACCCAGGCGTGGAGAGCGCACCTGGCGGATTTCCTTGGCCAGGTGATTATCGAACAGCCTGAATGGAACGTCATCACCGTCGCGACCCTCGACGTCAGCCTGCTGATGGCACGCCACATCGCTTCAAAGGCTCACCTGCCCACGTCAGCGTCCCTTTCGGGACCCGGGTACCAGACCCGGTATCCGGCCAGTTATCCGGGACGGCCGCTGGAGGAGCGGCCACGAAGTCCTGGTTTCCTGTCGGCTTTCGCCTGCCGGCATTGGCTTTTGGGGCATCCTCTTCCCGCCAGGGGATTCCGCTTTCCTCACGGTCGGCCTACCGGCCCTGACTATCAGGCCGGACTCTGTCGGGGTTCCCGTGTTCCGCATGCGTGAGACACGGCCGGGGTGGGTGTCTTCTTTACTCCGGGGCGGCGGTGTCATCCCGATCGCCGTGACCTCTGCGACCGGCGCCTGCCGCTTCACAGCGGCCAGCCCTGTTGCCCCCGCTGGAACATCCCATCGGCGGAGGGCTGGGATTACGGAGCATACGAAGATTCACTTGGTTCACCCGTCCGGCCTTCCCCTTGCCCGCAGCCCCCGGATGGAACGAGGCCCTTCGGCTTCTTCCCCGGGCTTCGCACCCCGCAGTCACCCGTGACGCACGCCAAGGCGGGGACAGTCCCGCTGACACTGAACCGGATCATGCCGCCACCAATAGAGCCTCCAAACGGCGTGACCACTCATCACATGCGGCTTTCCACGTCGCACGGTCGCCTTCCCAGTGGCCGGGCACCTGGCGGCCCGCGGCCTCGGCCGGGCGGTCGTCAATCGGGCGCATGCCCACGATCTTCGCGCCCGGGGACTTCTTGCGGCCCCGCGGCTTACGGTCCTCGCGGCCGGTGCGCAGGACAATCCCGGCTTTTCCAGCTCGCCTTTCGGGTGCGCGTAGATCCACGTGTAGATCGCCTCGTGCGATACGGACATATCCGTTTCCCCGCGTTCGCCCTCGTGACGTATCCTGCCCGCAACCCTGCTGGGGTGACTAGCCTTTCACCAGGTCGCCGGTGACCCTTTGACGCAATTCAGGACACGTGTCTATTTTTCGTTCCTTGGGGCGGCTCCGGGACTCACGGGCCCGGCATCTGCCTTCAAGGCACGATACGCCTCCCGGCCGCTGTGCCGGGCTATCTCCCGTGACACGACCGACTCATCCCTCCCGATGGAGACGGCTATGTCCTTGTTTTCCAGTCCTTTCGCCAGTCCCCTCGAGATATCTTCCCGGCCTTCGAGAGTGAGCGGTTTCCGCACTTGGCCGAATACGGCAAAGCAACAGACGGCTGCCTATGTAGTCTATTTCAAATAAACTACGCAGGCTTGGCAGGCTGACCCAGTGACGCAGTGACGGCTGCAGTATGCACAGATTGCCCTTACCGAGTGGGATAGCCCACGATGGCATACCGCCTCGGCCTAGCAAGGAGCCCCGCACGAGCTGGCTCGCGAGGGCGTGAGGTGAGCATCCCAGCTATCAGCAGCGACCTTCGGCCTCTGCCGGTCGCCCTGAGCAAGTCCTGCCGACAGCAGCGGGTGGGCGTCGCCGAGGCGGTCGAGCTCCCGACGCAGCCAGGCTGAAGGCACTGGCTTGTAGCCGTTGAGATCGCCTTCCCGCGCTTATATGTGGCAGTTGATAGCTCTGCCCCGGAACAAGCAGAATTCACTGATCTTCTTGACTAACGAGGCGCAAATACTCGTGTCGTTCCCAGGCATCTTTATGCACCGCCTCGCCAAGAGTAAGATAACGCGTGAAAATTGACATCAGATAGCCGAAAAGATGCTCGGCTGCAGCATTCACGGACAGTGTCATAGCAGGATCAAGACAATGCGCAACCAAACGAGTGCGATTCGAATATAGATCGACGGTAACTGGTTCCGTCAAGATCACGTCCCGGCGAATGGGTGCATGAAAACCATTTCGCGATCTATGTTAATTTTATCCGCTAATAGTATCGACTGCCGATTCGGTGTCGCCGGTGTCGCCGGGCTTATCGGTGGCAGTTGTCTTGCGGCAGGCGGCGAGTACTCCCGGTCCCATGGGACTGCGGGCCTCGGTCCATTCGTCGTTCTGCTCGGCGTCAATTGGCGAAGCTTGCGAAACATAGCCGCTACCGACAGGACCGGCGGGCATGACACCCCAGATCGCCCAGTGGGCGGCGAGCGCCACGCCGATCGCGGTGCCGGAGTCACCAGGAGCAGGCGGAACGACACCCTGCTGAACGAGCCGCCAGCGAGGACCTTGCCGACCTAACCCACCGGAATCTGCGATCGCGTGCACCATCTGCAATGTCCGTCGAGGATTCCACCCGAGCCTGCCGGCGGCATCGCCTTGTTTGACGGCGAGCGCTAAGGTACCGGCGGCCTTGTGTTCGCCGCGCCGCAAGTCACAGCCCGTAAGGGCTGCTGGGAAGGGTCCTTTGAATACAGATCCGTCGATCAGCTCGTTGTCGGCAGGCAGCGCACCGTCGCGGTGCACCAGCGGGGAGTCCTGCAGTGCTCTGGATGTGCCGATGACCAGTCGCCAGGATCTGCAGGAGCTCGGATTGGCCAGATCGATTTCGAGCGACTCTCTGGCACCGTCAGCGAACGCGATGGTCACGCTACTCACATCGCTGGCGATCTGACTGCGGGTAAAGGTGGCTGTGGCGAGCCCTGAGCGCCCGTCCGGGGCATGTGTGAAGGATGCTTTCGTGATGCGGACAGGCGCGCTGGCGGTATCGGCAACTGCGAGCAGGCCCTCGGCGCTGTTGGCGGCTAGCGCGCAGGTAGCAGCGGACGAGCCTGGTTTGCCCGTCCTCAGGGTGACTGCGTACCCGCAACGCCCACGAGCAAGATGGCACTGACGTCAAGCCGTCGCTGCCCCGCACCCAGAAGAACCCGGCAATCCCCACGGCGATCAGCAAGCCGGCCAGCGCAGCAGCGGCTGGGGAGGCCCGGCCGAACTTGGTGACTGGTGCCGGGCAGGCGTGCACCCTCCATTTCCGCTCCTTAAGGATGGCCATCAGATTGTTGTTGAAGCAGGAAGATAGCCTAGAAAACATTCGCCAGGTTGGGCGCGGTCACGGCACGCGCGCACCTATCCGAAAGGTAGTGTCGTTGTGACAATGCGTAGGGCGGTAGCAGAACCGGGCGGCGCCTTCAGAAACCTGATACCGCTGCTAAGTCGCGGCAGCCTGCTCTTCTTGCTCGGTGGTACGCTCATTTTCTCGATGATTTTGTACGCTACCCACCTGCCGCATTACCAGAACGGCGCTGATGTCGGTTACGGCGTTGCAGCTGGATGTTTCGCTGTCGGCCTGATCTCCTGCGCACTCGCAATCCGGACGTTCCGTTCGGGAATAATTCTCGGGCCAGAGGGCGTACTAGTCAGGCGCTCAATCCATCCGAAACAGTTTGTACCCTGGCTGGAAGTCACGGGTTTCGACGTCGTAGCCGCTCCGCTTTTCAGTAACCGGTTCACCCGGACACCGGTCGCGGTGGCAGTACTCAGAACCGGCCGCCCACCGCTGTATTGCGTCGGCTCCAGTTTCAGCGAGCCATCGAGTGACGCCGACGAGATGGCCGACGAGCTCAACGAAATCCGGAGGTCATGGTTCGCCGCCTTTCAGGTCCGGCCGAACTCTAACGACAGCGACCGGCCTGCGCCAATTGATCCTCACCTGCGAGTGTTAGCTTCGTGCTTGCCATGCAGGGAGTCTGGAGCGTCGGCACCGTAACGAGCCAGGGTGGCCTGCCTGGACTTCCAGGCGAGAACTACGGATATTGCGAACAGGGCAAATACCGGCAAGAGCAACCAGTGCTGCATGCTCTGCGAAATGCCGTTACCGCTCACCTCGAAAGCAATAACAACGATCAGAGCAGCGATCGAGAAAGCCGAGGCCGATGCGGCCGAAAGGCTGGCTGCCCGCTGCCGGAACCTGCTGACCATCGATCCCAGGATCAGGAAGGACAAGCTCCCTAGCAGGACGACAGAGAAGAAACATAGGTAAATTATCACATGGATGCTAAATTTCATTATTTCATTAGTCAGCTCTCCGCCGGCTTCCCTGATCTCAGGTGATCGGCCCACTCTACCGCATCAAGGGGCCGATCACCGCCCGGACTGGAGCTTATACTCCGAAGAGTCTATAGATCCAGCCAACCAGATCCCTCTTCACGTGCTTCCCCACGGCCAGGGAGAACTTCTTGAGAATGAACTTTCCGGCCTTCTCAAGCGCCTCACTTTCGGTATATTTGGCGATCTTTACCACGCCTCTACCGAAAACGCTGCCGATGCCACGGATCAGCGGTGCGCTTATGAAGCTCAGAATAGTTCCGGCTACTGCGTTCTCGGCGAACACCAGCAGCATTTTGAAGAATGACCGCTTCGGGGAATATATCAGGTAAAGCGCGGCAGCCACGACGCCATCCATTCGTCCGCCGCAGATCAGCGCGAGCACTCCTCCGCTGAGGATATCGCAGATCAGTCCCAGGATTGTCGGAATTATGGCGTTGAGTTCCTGGCAGCCGTTCCCCCAGGTGCAGTAATTCGAGCTCTTTCTCCCGCCACCCGGATTAGGATTCTTTTTGGGCTTGGGCTTGTGGTGATGCCCCGGCGGGGAACCGCCGCCTTCCGGCGGCTCGTACAGGCCGGTTGGGTCCGTGCATTCAACCGGATCACCGCCCGTGTACGCGTACGGTTTCCAGAGTCTGATCAACGTAAGGATCCACCGAGGTGAACTGGCCGGTGGCCGGGTCATAGTAACGGTTGATGAGGTAGATCTGGCCGGTCGGATCGGTGTAGCCGCCCGCGTATCCGAACGGCGTCGTGCCGGTCAGCCCGCCCGCGGTTTCGGGATTGCCCCAGGCGTCGTAGTTTGTCGTTCCGGTCAGCGAGCGGCGGCGCTGACGGTGCCGCGAACCGAGCCGATGCTGTCAGTGACCAGGTAAGTGACACTGCCGCTCGAAAGACTGACCTGCTCGGCGGGCGTGGCATCGCTGACGTAGATGTAGGCATGTGCCGAGTCCATAAGGAGATTCGGCACATCGCTGGTCAGATCCCAGACAAAGTCCTGCGTCGGGGTGCCTCCGACGGTCGTGGCGGTCGATGCCCGCAGGCCCGTCCCGTCGTAGGCGGCGCTTGTCATGTCCGCCGTCGAGTCCGCGTAAGAGGTCAACTGTCCCGCGCCATTCCACGACCCTGTCGCCCTGGTGGCGCTGAGCCGGTTGCCGTCCGCGTCATAGGTGTATGCCGTCGTGGTTCCGCCCTGGACCGAACTCGTAAGCTCGCCCGCGTCGTCATAGTGCCCAGTGGCATTCCCTGGCAGCGCGGTCAAGTTCCCCGCCTGATCAAGACCGTAATTCTGCGTCGTCCCGGTGCCAGGGGTCATCGAAGTAACCCGTCCCTGGGCGTCATAGGAGTACGTCGCCGGGGACTGAGAGGAACTCGGCGTGTCGGCCTCGTTGAGGATCGTGCCGCCGGGTGAGTCCGAGTAGCTGAAGGACAGAAGAGTTGAGGTAGCGTTCTTCAGAGCGACGCTTGATATCTCGCCGGTATTCGAGTAGGTAGTAGAAATAGTGTCGCCTGACGATCCTAGGCCCTCGGAGTTGATCTGCCCGTCGGCCGTCTCGCCAATGGTGATGTTATTGGCGTTGAAGTCGGTCGCGCCGGTAAGCATATCGGCATTGTTGTAGCCGTAAATGACCTGGTCGGAAGTTGCCCACACCGCCGTCGCTGGCAGCGGATAGGTAATCGAGTTAACTTCGCCGTCGGCGTTGTAACCGTAGCCAGTCGTCTGACTCGCGCCATTCTCTGCCGAGATAAGCTCGCCGAACGAGTCGTACTGGTAGCTGGAGTTTCCCGTTCCATCCGACATGGATGTGAGGTTGCCTTCGGCGTCATAGCTGAAGGTAGCTGAGGGCGCCGAGCTGCCCGAGTAGCTTGCCCCGCTCTCGTAGCCAAGCGGCGTCAGCGTGTAAGTAGTTGTCACGCCGTTCGGGTCGGTGGACGTTAGTACGTTTCCGGCCTGGTCGTACGTGTAAGAATACGTGGCGCCATGTGGTGCTACCGATGTCGCGGGCCGGGCGGTGGCTACGTCTTCGTTGATCGAGTCGAGGCTGTAGGTCGTCTGGTAGCCGGCCTGAGTGGGATAGCTGCTTGATGAAACGACCCAGGGGGACGACGTCTCGCACTGAGCGACGCCGGATGCGCTGCCGTCCGCGTACACGACGGACGTCTCGTAACCATTGGGATCATAACAATAGCTAGTGGTAGAAGATGTCAGGCTGCCTGATCCTGTCGTCTGAGTCGCTATCTCGCCGTTGGCGTTATAGGTATCGACAGTGACTTGGGCTGGCCCGCCGCTGGTAGCCGACGGTTCGGTGGCTTGGACTAGGTTGCCGTCCGCGTCGTAGGCGTAGCTCGTGGTTTCGTGCCCCGTCTGGCCGGCCGGGGCAGGGGTGTACATGCTCGTTTCCTGGGCGAGCGCGTTGAAAGTGAACATGGTCGCGTCCGAGGCAAGCATGTGCGTAGCCGGGTTGTAGCCGACCGGGTAGGCGGTCGGGCATGACGCCGGGCTCAGGGTATTCGCGGCGACGCCAACCGCCGGCACGGTCTGGGCGACGTTGCCGTCGCCGTCGTAGCAGGTCAGCGTGGCGTTGTTCGCCGGGTCCTTGACGAGCGTGGCCTGGTCGTCGGCGTTGAACGTGGTCGTGGTGGTGAAACCGCGCGGGCTCTTGACCGTCGTCTGGTTGCCGTCGCCGTCGTACCCGTAGCTTGTCTGCCTCGGGGTAGCGGTGGCGCCGGACCCGCCAGCCTGGGTAACTGAAGTCCGTGCGCGTCAGAGTCGTAAGCGGTGACAGCGGTGTAGTTGCCCGTGTTCGCGCCGGTCAGGTTCCCGTCGGGGCTCGTGGCCGACGTCTGTTCGCCGTCCGCATCGTACGCGTAGGTCGTCTTGGCCTTTTCGCCGGCGGAGTTGCCGTCGGGCGTCGATGAGGACTCGAGGTCGCCGGGATAGTCGCCGGTCCCATCCTGCGCCGTGTAGTAAACTAGCTGGGTTACCACGCCGTCGGCATTGACCGTGGCGCATGGCAGGGTCGGCGATGGCGGCGTCGCCAAGCAGGTGATGTTCGTCGTGCCCAGGGTCAAGCTGTTGCCGCTGAAGAGCTGGTAGGTCGTCCTCGAGTAGGAGGCGGTGCTGCTTCCTGGCTCGTAGACCCCGGGTCGTGGACCACAGTTCGTTGCCGTCGTTGTCGTACTGGGTCCAGGTCAGTCCCAGCTACCGGCGGACCCTGGACCTGGCCCGCGCGGCCGGCGATCGTACCGGCGAAGCTCTGGCGCTGGCCCGACTCGGCGTTACCGATATGCGGCTGGGCCGCTACCAGCCCGCGGCTGAATACCTCCAGCAGTCCCTGATCCTGTTGCGGGAAATGGGTAACACAGCCGGCGAGTCAGAGATCCTGGTCAAGCTCGGCGAGGTTTACCTGGAATCCGGCAGTTACGCGCAGGCTGTCAGCTTCTTCGAGCAGGCCCTTACCATGTTGCGCGAGATCGGCGATCGGGAACTGGAGGCCGAAGTACTCCACGGGCTCGGGGATGTTCTGCTCCGGACCGGTGAAGCCGGTGAAGCACGTGAACACTATGCCGCCGCTCTCCGGCTCGCATCCGAGGTCGGCTCTCCCCGGCACCAAGGCCGCGCTCACGACGGCCTCGCTCACGCTTACCACGCCAGCGGAGACTCCGCTCAAGCCCGGCACCACTGGCAGGAAGCCCTCACCCGTTACACCGCCATCGGCGCCCCCGAGGCCCCGGAAATCCGCGCCCGCCTCGCCACGGCTGGCGAACACAGCGCCGACGACCTTCCTGACAGCGAACCGTCCAGGCCCAGGACCCCGTAGATCAGGCCTCGTAGAACCGTGCGGTTGCCAGTGCAAGTCGCCGCGGCGCGCTGTGCAGGCCTTCCATGCCGAGCCTGAGGGGCTTGCCGACCCGGTGCGGACTCGCCGCCAGCGACCCGTAACAGAACTCGACAACGGCCGACCCGACCTTCTCCGGCACCCGGCCGAGCGCCCGGCGGGCGGGCGCCGTCCACGCGATCGCATAACCACCCACCGCTACCGGCCAGGGATGAGCCGCAGGGCATCGTCCTTACACATATGGGCGCAACTCGGCGGCACCGCCCCTGCGCGCGTCACCCGAGCAATCCGCTGGCATCGACCACTGTGACGCGGACGACAACATTTTGCTGAAAACACTCCGCATTATTTGTTGAAAGCACTCAGCCGCGTTCATGTCCCGGCGTGCCGGATCATGCCGCACGCTGATCCGAGCGCCTCGCCACGACGCAATGCCGCGGGCTTTAGTTATTTGGGATCTTTGACCCTTTCTGTGTCTTAGTGACTGTGGGTAGCTGTCTTCTGCGCAGGGTTCTTGTTTCCGCTGGTCAGGCCGGGGCGTTGGCCATGGTGATGATGGCGGGGGCGATGCGGGTGCGGGTGTCCTTCGCGGTCGCGTGGGCGAAGACGCTGGGCGATTTGGACTTGCGCGGGCGGTGGCGGTTCCGGTCGACGGTGACGCGGTGTTCCGCGATTTCCCTGGTCAGGGCCTGGTAGCAGGCGCGGCCCGCCTGGACGGCGCGGACGGCGGCGCGGCGGGTGCGGGCGCAGGAGATCTCGCGGGGCCGGACGGGCTGCCCGGCGCGGCGTCCCTTCCGCGCGGGGACGGCGGCGAGGGCGGCGTCGCGGGCGACGCCGCGGGTCATCTCGGTCGCGGCGGCCCAGGCCGCGAGTTCCTGCCGGACCAGGGCCGGGGAGCCGGAGCGGAGCATCGGCCCGGTGCCCGGGCCGGCGCCGCCGAGGCTGGCTTTCGCCTCGCGGAGCGCGGTCTCCGACCCGTCCCACCGCCATTTATAAAGCCGCGCGAGGTCCTCCGCCGGGAACTCCCCGATGTCAGTCAGGTCGGTGACGAGGCAGAACATCTCGGGTACCTGCTGGCCTTCCACCGTGACGTCGTACTCGATGACCCGGACCCGGACGGTGAGGCCGTCACCGGACAGGTCCGCCATGTAGGAGCCGTCGGCCAGGAACGGGGAGACGCGCTTCAGCGGTATATCGCTTTTCAGCCGGATCAGCACGTGGGTGCGGGCGATGAGCCGGGCGAGCCGGGCCGCGCCGGGGAAGTTCCGGTCCATGAGCCAGAGGCGGTCTTTCGCGAACAGGTGCGGGTATGCCTCCATGGCCTCATCCAGCAGTTTCTGCTCGCCGGCTGCCTTGCCTTTCCCGCCGCCGGATGGCCCGTGCGTCATCCCGAGCAGTCCCCGGGTGGAGACGTTGTTCAGCGGCAGTGCCCTGAGCTGCGGGAACGGGGACGAGTCGTCGCCAGTGCCGACCGAGCCGAACGCTGCCCGGTTCGCGGGCGTGTCCGGCACCCGGATCAGCGTCCCGTCCAGCGAGCACGCCGCCAGCCGCCCCGCGGCTGCCTCCCGCCAGCCCCTTGCCTCGTGCTCCCGCCGGGACGCCTCCAGCACGACGGACAGCAGTTCCTCCAGCGGGCCCGGCCCAGCGCGTTCCGCCAGTCACCCAGCGCCCGCTCCGACGCCGCCCTCCACGGCCGCGCCCACGGCACCACCGCGAGGTCGCCGGCCAGCGAAAGGACCGCCTCCCGCACGCCCGCGTCCGGCATCAGCGTCATCAAGACAATCGCACGGATCATGAAAGCCCTGGTCAGCAGCCGCTCCCGCTTCCCTTTCACGAACCGGGGATCCAGCACCGCCCGCCCCGCGACCTCCTCAACCGCCCCCTGGCCCGCCCAGTCCTCCAGCCACTTCTCCAGCGGGCCGAGCCTGGCATGCGAGGCCGGGCCGCCCGCCGCCTGCACCTTCCCGTCCCGGCGGACCACCGCCGGCGCGACCGCCACCACCTTGCAGAACACCACCGGCTCCCCCGACCGGATCCGCTCCGTCCCCCCGGCAACCAGCGCCGACACGCCCCCGGACCCCGGCAGCGCGCCGTTCCGCAGCGGCGACGCCACATCCTCCAGCCGGACCGCGATCATCAGCCCGTCCTCCGCGAAGACGTCACCGGCACCGGGCACGACAGGGTACAAAGACACAAGAGGCTCCTGCGAAGAAGGAAGACCTAGACAATCTCTCTTCTAGCAGGAGCCTCGCCCGTCCCGCGCGAAACCGCCGCAACACGCCACCAGCCTGCCGCAATCACCCAGCGTCACGAAAACAAGAACCAGCCACACGCCACTTCGGCCCTAACCCCGTGGCATTGCGCCACGACGGCTCACCTGCCGCAAGAGGTTTGCGAGCGCGACACAATGAAACTCGTGCGACTTCGCTAGCCCGGCAAGAAATTGGATGCGCGAGTCCCGCCGGACCTTGCTGCTAGCCAGGCACCGACGCACCGTCCTATCCCGGCTCGACCGCCAGCGGGTAGACGACCAGTTAACTCTAGACCCCCGCCCGCGAGGCGATCATCCAGACGGCGCTGTTGCGGCACCGGAACTGGCGGGCGCCAGCCACCACTCACAGTTGTCGCGGGGCTGTCGGGTCAGGAAGAGCGCGTTCCTGGCCCAGGTGATCAGGCAACTGGCCAGCGGGCGACCTGGTACGTCCCGATTCCCATCGACGATGTCGCCAACGGCAGAGAGCAGGACATCCTCGACGCCGCGCAGCGCCAGCTTGACGCGATCTTGCATGACGCGGGCATCAACCCGGGCGAGTTGCTCTGGCCAGCCAACAGAAGACGAGGTCGAGGCAGTTCCGACCATCATGTTCGCTACCACACGCCGCGCGTCCTCGGCCTCGCCGGGCACGTCTCGGACGACGTTTCGAGGGGTGAAGGTCCATCTCCGACTACGTAGTTACATTGAATGTTTACGTATGGAAACACGCAAGTTGACGTATTGCGCTCGGAGATATCAACGACATTCCGTAGAATTTGCGGACGACTGTTGCCTGTCACCGTCATGGGACCACTTTGGCAGTTTTCTGCCACGAGCACGGGACCACCTGGTTGCCAGTTATGGGCCCGTCTCGCGTGTCGCGCCGGGTCTAGATCATCTGGCTGGCTTTAACGCCATTCCTTAGGCCAATTCGGCTTCGGTTCAAGGAATGGCGTTCCGGGAGGTTGAGGTGCAGGAGATCCGTGAGGTTTTGCGGACGTGGTTGGCGGGGGCTTGGCTGCGGAGGGTCGCTTAGCAGGCGGGTGTGGATCGCAAGACCGCCCGCCGCTACATGGCTGCGGCGGCAGCGGCCGGACTGGCTCGTGAGGGCGTGCAAGGGGGCAACTGGCTGATGAACTGATCGCTCAGGGCCTCCTAGCCTTCGCTTCGGCCTTCGCGAACACGTCAATCACCCGGCGCTCACACGACGTACGCCACGCCTGCCTGTCCACCTGGCTCAACGGCTGCGTCGAAACCGACCCGAGTCGCCGAATGGGCCGGCAACAGTGTCCAGGTCATCCTCCGCGTCTACGCGAAAATGCATCGCCGGGCGGGAAGACATCAACCGCCGCCGCATCGTCGAAGAAGCCTCTCCGTGACAATGGCGACAACCGTCGACCATAAGGTCATACCGACCGCCTAATTAAGCAGTTGCCAATCCGATAGTCTCAGTCACCCTGTCTGCAGCACGATTCTGTTGATCTAGTCCAGTAATTCCTATCGCAATATCTATAAAGGAAGCCGCCAATTGCTCCTCGCGCTCAGGCTGATGGAGACTGAGCGCGAGAGCCAAGGCCGTCAGGCGCATAAATGTTATCAACTCAACGGAGGTGACCGACTCAGAGCTAACAACAATCCGGATCAGTTCGATCAAATTACCGGCAAGACTAACGACACATCTCATTGCCTCAGAGTTGTCATCCCAGCAACCGAATTGCAATGCGTTCGCGGCGCCCATCTCCGCACGTAGCGTTAGACCTGAGGGATAAATGACGCACTCGTCTGGCTCCGAAACGCCTCTACACGATCGCAACCAACTTAGCCTCGCCGTCGAGTAGAAGGGCCTGTCAAAGTGCGCTATAGCCCTCGCGAGCAAAACCCACCATACCGTTCCTACTTTGCAGTCAAAGTCACTTTGCTCTATGGCTACCATACTCAACGAAAACCTATCCAACTCGGCAAGCTCTTCATCCAACTCCAAACTTAGGGCCAGATGACTACATACTTCAGGCGCCATGTCAGCAAGCGCAAAAGAAAAAGTTCCCGAGTCATCGGGCTGCTTGACGTCGCAACCCAGACTTGCAATATGTCTATGGGCACTGACCAGAGCGCGCCTAAGAACCGATGAACGGCTTCGGGCGAAGTCAAGGAAGACATTCTGTGACTTGGCACGTCTTATGTGAGTGTCAACACCGATGTTAACTTTTAGCTCGACCTCCAGGATCGCATCTAGAGCTTCGTAGATAGTTGTAGCGAAATTTAGAGCCTCTCCCAGCGATTGCAAGGGTGCTGCGTTTCGTTGAGCAGCAGCAGCCTGATGGTCCAAGTTACGATATGTCGCCGTACTCCTGAGAAAGCGCGATGCCCTATCGGAAGTCAACTCGCTACAGATATCGTCTGCAATCTCGTTAGCAAAGGCTAGGGCCAAGTCCATGTCCCTAGCGAGAGCTACGGAAATCTTGTCTCCTGACACTCGGGCATGAGTTAGACACAAAATGTGCACAGACGAAATATAGCGCACAAGACTTAGCGCTAGATAGCATGTCGCGGCTATGCGAATCGGTCCAGTCGAATCGCATTGAAGCGTGCGCAAAAGCTCAGGCAATGATACTGCATAGGGATTGCGTTTCCCGGGCGGAACACGAAGCTGAATTTGATCGGGATTACCCCCGGCCGCACACCAGAAATAAGCGTCGTCGTACGCCGCATTCATGGTAATTGCGGAGTCGTTAACCTCCTCGTCTGTCAGAAGCCGATAGACGCCATGTCCGTCTAGCAGGCGATTGATCCAATTCACAAAGGACTGCGGCTCTATAAAACGCGCAATGCGCGGCATGCCATGGTCGCTACGAAACAGCTTATAGAGTTCGCCGCGAATTGGCATAGCAATCGCCCGACCCCCACCATCAAGTGCGACAGTGTTGCGAAATGAGCGCGAGGCTGTTACGGCCGCAGCTAGACTTCGCTGTTCTGGCGGCGCTTGCGGGTCCGCTGCGTGTGAGAGAATCGACTCCAGCTTTGCCCTCAGCCGCAGGCTTAGCTCGCTCGCTGCGTCGGCACAATCAAAAGCCAGGGTAAGTGCAGGTATCCGCTGAGAGTTGAGACAAGCTTCTACTATCGGCCCGGCATCACCTCGGGCTACATAAAGCAAGGCTGTCTCACGCCACCAAGGATCCCCTACTGTAGAAGCCAGCGCATAGATTTTATTTCGCTCTCTTATGTGAGCGGCAGCGAAATATTCTTGAAACGTATGATGAGCGAAACAATAAATTCCTCGCTCAAGTTCCAGCAAGATGCCATTGGCACGTATCTCCGCAAGAAATTCACGCGGCCCTAGCGAGACCGACACTCTGGGAAGTACTTCTCCGATTATAGCCGTTATACGATCGCCCGGCAGGTCCCGGACCGTCTCGGTCATCATTGTAAACGCAAGTTCGCGAAGCACGACTTCCTTCTGGTCTAGCCGGATGGGTTCGACTAGTTTCTTGGCTTGCTGACGTCTGCCCAAGAGAACTACGCACATTTCTGCGTACAATTCTGCTCTCGTACCGGGTAGAGCGCCACGATAGCGGTGAACGTTGACTATCATAGTCAATAGAAGTGGATTCGAGGCCAGTTCAGCGAGCGCCGGCGAGTCCCTAAGTTTGGATAGCAGATTGTCGGCTTCTTCGGAAGCTAGCCTCTCAACGACTTCATCGGCGCTTCCGGTGCTGTACCGTTCGGCAGCAAGATACCAGCCATGCACAAACCGCGTTATTTGCGCGATTGTAAATCCTCGCACTTGCAATACCGCAGCCCGCTCAAGTGGATATTCTTGGTATCCGTGTGGCCTAGAAGTGATGAGGAAGTCATTGAGTGGATAACGTGCTATCTGACGGTCTACCCAATCGACAATCAATTGACGGTGCTCTTGAAGAGCTACTTCATCCAGGCCGTCAAACATTACGACGCAATGCCCGGCCGCTAGTTGCAGTTCGAACCACCCATCAGGAATCGGATCGAGAATGCCTTCGATGTTGGCGCATATCACCTTGGCCAGCGTGATGTCGGGCGCCCTAGTTATGATTGCTGCGCTTTCGCGTAGTAAAAGCAGTGCGGGAACGCCAAGTTGCCTGCCACCTTGGCTCAAATGTGCCGCAACGTGTCGCAGAAGTGTCGTCTTGCCGCTGCCGGGGGCACCTATAAGCGCTAGAATTGCGCACGGTCTGGGCCTTCGGTCTAGGAATTCCCATATCGATCGGCGTTCAGTCACATGTGCCGGCGGTTCGCTGAGCACGGCACCTGAAACTTGATGCGGTGAACGCATCGCAAGGCTGACGTCAACAAAGACATCATTAAGCTCAGGAGTACGCTCGCCAAGTGTCGCAAGACCTTTTTGGTCTACAAAACGATGTGTTTGAGCAACGAAATCCAGGTAGCGCCCCTCGAAACCAGACATCAGCCTGGTTGCCGCACCGTCGATGCGATTAGAAAGTCGCTCAGCCCATGTCGAGCGCAGTCTAATCCAGACCTGGCCTAGAAGGTTAGTGAGCAAAAGTAATACGAAATAGACCAAACTGAGGAGGATTGAGACCAGCTGATGATGCGATATCCATTCCCAGCGATAAACGGTGAGAGTGACGGGTGCTGCAATTGACAGCACCGCGGCAACGGGACGAGTAAGCTGTCTCACTACAAGTAGTCCTCCTCAGCAACTCTAAACTTGCATCTCGTGGCAACTTAGACGACTGACCAATAGAACACATAGCTCATTTGAAGCTAAAACGGGCCATCGTTACTGCTCTAGCAGATAGCGCCACGCCTCAGGATCTCGACTCATGCGATCCATTGCGGAATAGCGGAAGTCTAGACGATGGGCGCAGGACGCATGGTCAGGTTTAGCTACAAGTTGTTTCAACTGGCTAAAGGGTCTTGCATGGCGCATAGGTTATTCTGCAACAAAATAGCATAAGGTATGAGTTTTTAGGTAGATTGTTAACGATTGGTAGCCGGGCGGTGGTGCGCAACAGCCTGTCGTGAGCTTCCTGGCCGATGATGCCGGCGACACCGGATTCGACAACGGCCTAGTCTCGACGCTGTCCCCGACCGGGCAGGAGACCATCACCAACGAGAGCGCGGCTCCGGTCAGTGTCCAGGTTGCCGTCACCGGCTGGTTCCAGGCACCAGGCCCTCGGACCATGCCGCTCAACTCTTCGGTATCTGTGTCCGGAGGCATCAGCGGCGGTTGCCTGGTCCGATCCAAACCGGACGGCGTATCACCGGTCACCAGCCTGCGCCGGGGTTCCTTTTCCCCACGCACCGTTGACACCGTCACCGCCGGCAATGCCTCGCCGTGCTCGCCGACCACTCGCTGCGAGACTGGTGCCGGATGACTGCCGGGGTCGCGGCGCCGGAGCGCCGCGACCAGGATGTCGCTGCGCGCCCACAGCTAGTTCTCAGCCGTTTCCATCCGTCCGCGCAATACATTCCACGCCGGGCCTGGCGGTTAAGTATTCGCCGAGCGTCCGCTCCGCGATCGCGCCGACAGCGGGCCTTAGCGGCGAACAGTTCGGCGCCGTCGAGGGTTCGCCAGGCCAGCCTTTCGTTAGGGCGCGATGCAAGGCTGTGGTCTCTGAGCACCCGGTTCAAGATCGCGGTGTGAGCCAGGGCGGGCGCGCTGGTCTACCAGAGCCTCACGATCACCTAGCTCCCGCACGCACATCGTCTGGCAACTCGTTGGTCACGTGCCCGAGTCTGCTGAGGGTCTCATCGGGTCGGCCTGCTTCCATTCGGTCAGCTGAACTGTGGCTGCTAGCGCTGCCGGGTGACTGGGCCCAAGTACCCGTGCCATGTCGGCGGCGACCCTCTCTTGAATACTGATCGCCTCATCAGTCCGCCCTGCCTGCGGCCACGGCTGGCAGCGGCTAGCTGTTTCTTAGCGTCGCGGTTTGACCGGTTCTTAGCGTCGCGGTTTGACCGGCCGCGCAGGTAGGACTCGCGGACACGAAGCAGGCCGGCGGTCCAGGTGCTGGTGGCATCGTTCGCGGTTATGAGGAGGCAGATGTGACCTAAGGCCTCTGGCGGCAGCTCCCAGCCGCCGTAGGTCATCGAATACTTGCAGTCGACTTCGATCCCGGCGATCCGGTAGTCGGTGATGTCACCGTCGGCGAAGGCGAACACGCGGTGCAGGTTGATCTCAACCAGCGTCCCCATATGCGTCTTCTCGGTTTTGTGCAGATGATCATAGCTCCAGCGCCCGGAATGCTGACCGTCGTAGAGCTGCTGGTCAAGGGTGTCCCTCAGGACGGCGGCGACTCTGTCGCCGGCCGGATCGAGCCGGTACAGCTCTGATTCGACTGCGTCCAGCTCATAATCGGTGACGTCTGGCGGGGAATCCGTATTGGTGTCCGTCGCAAGCCTCGCTCGTTCGTGTTTGTCATCAGAATAGCGGCTTTGCGTCTTCGCCGGGTTTACGGCTTCTGCATAGACGCGCGCGTAATCCTCCGACAATGGAGGAGATACGATTCTGCCTGCGGCTTCGCCGGGTGACTCAGACAGCTCGGAGCAGCCGTTCCGCCCGGGCGGATGAAGTCCCGCGAGCAGCCTCGATCGCCGCGCGCATGCTGATGCCGACCGAGTGCGCGACCGGGGGGAAGGCGTTGCCAACCTGGCGGTATGCCGCTGTCCTTGCGGCCGGCGAACTGCCATCCGGGCGGGAACCCTGGCTGGCAGCCGCCATCTCCACAGTGAGCAGAGGCACATGTTCGAGTGCATGGTCCCGGCGCGGCGCGGAATCAGCGAGCCCCTTGCCGTCTACCCCGAGCTTGAGCCAAGCCTCGCGCGCCCGGGTCGGACCGAGGTCGGGTCCCCCGTGCTTGCGGGACCCGCCGACCAGCGTCGGTCCGATGCCATTTGCCCTGGCCGCCCACGCATCGGCACCGGGCCAGCCATCAGCGGCCATCAGATCCCGCAGGACCTCGCCGACGGTCGGCGGGGACCCAACGGGGTTCGGCCACTGGAAGTTCCGGGCGGCATCGGGCTTCATCGCAACAAGGATGAAGCGGGGCGCAACTGCGGCACGCCATACTCGCAGGCATTCAGCACCCGCCACTCGACCACGTAGCCGAGTCGCTGCAACCGGCCTACTACATGCTCACGGTAACCGGCGAAACGGGCACCCGACAGGCCCGGACGTTCTCCAGCATGACAGCAGCGGGGTCGCACTCCTCGACCAGCCGCAAGGCCTGCGGAAACAGATCACGCTCGTCATCAGCGCCAAGCTGCTTGCCGGCGATCGAGAACGGAGGGCACGGCACGCCGCCCGCGAGCAAGTCCACACCCCGGTAGTGGCGGGCATCGAATTTGTGGACATCCATCTTGACCGGATGCCACTCTGGCCGGTTCAGCGCAAGCGTCCCGCAGGCATACTCATCGATCTCCACGGCCGCCACACGCGAGAAACCTGGCTGCTCAAGCCCCGGCGACTGGCCGCCAGCACCAGCGCATATCTCCAAGCAGGTCAGCTCTTCCACGCGCATTGACGGCGCGGGTCGTGTCAGGATGCTGGGCATGTCGAGTCGTGCGCTGAGCTTCGGAGTGATGGCGGAAGCATACGAACGATTCCGGCCGGGGTATCCCGCGGAGCTCTTCGACATGGTGATGAGGTACGTGGATCAGCCGGTTCGGACTGCCCTGGAAATTGGTGCCGGGACAGGCAAGGCAACCCGCCTGTTCGCTCAGCGGGGGGTCGCGGTCACCGCGACGGAGCCTGATGGGGCCATGCTCGCCGAGCTGGTTAAGCACGTGCCGGCGAATGTCAGGACCGTGCAGGCCGCGTTCGAGGACTTGCGACCGGGCGGGAGCTACGGGCTGGTGTATGCGGCAGCTGCGCTGCATTGGACGAGCCCGGAGGGTCGGTGGTCGCGCATGGCTGCGCTGCTGGAGCCCGGTGGCGTGTTTGCCTCGTTCGGCGGCCCGGCCCAGCTGGCTGACCCGGCTGTGGGGGAAGCTGTCCGCGCGGCGCGGGCGCCGTTCTTGGACAGCGACGAGGTTCCGTCTCCAGACGGGACGCCACCGGAACATGACATGCAGTGGCCGGGTACCGAACTCCAGCGGTCTGAGTGGTTCGCCGATGTTCGGCAGTTCGTGATCGAGCGGCGCTTGACGATGAGTGCCCGCGACTACGCGGGCCACCTGTCGACCATCTCTGCTTATCTCGAACTGCCGGCCTCGGCGCAAGAGCAGGCATATAGCCAGATCCTGCAGGTCCTGCCGGAGACGGTTGAAGTAGCCGCCGACATCACAGTCCATCTCGCACGCCGGCGGCGGACCGCTGGTCCTGTCGGCCCTGGTTCTGGCGGAGCTGGACTACTTCGTCCTGGCCAGACTCGGCGCGCAGGCCGAGAAAACGGTGCTGGCTGAGCTGAGATCCCCGGCCTACCGGCTGGCCGCCTTCACCGACGATGATTTCCAGCTGGCGTCCGAGGTCGCGATCAAATACGGCGATATGCAGCTGGGCCTGACCGACGCGTCGATTGTCGTGCAAGCAGCCCGGCATAAGACAACCCGGATCTTGTCGCTGGACCACAAGCATTTCGCTGCCGTGCGACCGCTGACCGGCGAGGCCAGCTTCACCTTGCTGCCCCGCGACGATCAAGCCTGACGCTCCCCCGCCGCTCTGGCCGGTGCCGGATTCCGCACGGCCACCCGCCCCTAAGACCGCTGGAAGGGATAGTTCTCACCGCAGGGGCGGCCCCCACTGGACCTCGTCGCGGAGCTGAGCCTTGAGCAGCTTGCCGCCCGCGTTGCGCGGCAACGGCCCGGGCACGACGGCAGCGAACTGCGGCACCTTGAAGTCGGCCAGCCGTTCCCGGCAGTGCGCGAGCACCAAATTGACGTCGAGGTCAATGCCGGGCATCGGTACCAGCACCACGCCGACCTTCTCGCCCATCACCTCGTCGGGAACCGCGATCACCGCCGCCTCGGCCACGCCGGGCGCGGTGGCTAGCGCGTCTTCCACCTCCACGCTGGAGACGTTCTCCCCGCCCCGGTTGATGATGTCCTTAAGCCGGTCCACGATGTGCACCCGCCCGGCGTCATCCACGCGCACCACATCGCCGGTGCGCAGCCAGCCGCCGGCGAAGGCATTCTCGGTGGCGTCCGGTCGCTGCCAGTACCCGGCCAGCACGTTAGGACCACGCGCCAGAAGCTCACCGACCAGCAGGTCGCCGCCCGCCGGGTCCACCGCCAGATCTACGACCGGCACCGCGTAACCGACCGAGTCCGCGTGCTCGACGGCATCGCCGTCGGGCAGCGAGGTCATCAGCGAGGCGGTCCCGGTCATGCCATAGCCGTTGGACACCATGCTCGCGCTGAACGCGCCCTTCAGCGCCAGCACGAACGATGGCGCGATCGGCGCACCGCCATAGCCGACCCAGCGCACCCCGGAGGTGTCCGCCGCGTGAAGCGACGCTCGGCGGAGCGCCAAGCGCGGTCCGCCCCACCGAAATCGCTGCCGGGAACATCAGCAAAGTCACCAGCTGGACATCGTCGTGACAGATGACCCGGGCCCGGCTAGCCGCATCAGCGCGATCGGCGCGGCCAAGGCGACTAACGCCCCGCCGGCCTGGACCTGCTCCGGCGGCTCGAGCACCTGCGCGGCCTGCTGCCGAGCCAGCGCGTCGACCAGCCACCCAAGCTCCTGGTCTTCAGCCGCACCGGCTTCAACAGCGGCCTCGCCAGCGAAGCCGCTACCCGCCCCGACATCGAGCTAGTAGGCATTGACCGCCTCTACCACGGCGAATGAGCGGATCCTTTGATGAGCTAATACGCAATGAGTTCTGCTGCGGACCATTTTTCTTCCACGTACTTGTTGTCTTAAGCAGGGTGCTCTGAAAAACTTCCTCAGGCTGAAAAGGCCGACTGTGGACCGTCCAGCCGCAGACCTGAGCGCACGTCAAATAAACTGACTGACATGGTCCTGGCTCATAGCGCTGGCCAGGACCAAGGAAAGGACCGGGCGCGATGGCCAGTCAGCGGAGCTATGACATCCCGCTCGGGCGCCTGCTCAGCGCCGCACCGGGCATCCCCACGACGAACATGGCGCGCACAGTCGAGCATTACCAGCGCCTGGGGTTCACGTTCTCGGCGCCCGGCTCGACTGGCCCGCCCGCCGGGGCCGACTTTGCCATCGGCGAGCGGGACGGCGTGGCGCTGCACTTCGCGGTCAAGCCGGATCACGACCCCGGTCGCACCGCGACCTGGGTTTACATCTGCGTCGAGGACGCTGACGAGCTGAGCGCGGAGTTCGATGCCCGCGGCGCCGGCCAGGGCCGGACCCCGCGCGATACCAACTGCAAGATGCGCGAGCTCGCGCACATCGACCCGGACGGCAACCTGCTCCTGTTCGGCTCGCCGTCGCGGGACAGCCCCGCCCTGCGGCCGACGCCGGCGCTGACATCGAGCACCCTGGCTCGTCCATCAGCGGCGGCCCGCCGGCCGAGTCCGCCCTGGGCTACGCCCAGTACAAGGCCCTGCGCAGGCTCCATGAGCGCGGCGCGGCGATGAACCTGTCCCGCGCCGCAGCACTCGGCCTGATGCCGCTGGTTACCGAGTTCGCAACGACGACCCCGCCACCCGGCGCCGAAGAGCTAGCCGCCGCGTTCTGGAACGCCTGCCGCGCCGGCCAGCTTGAGGCCGCCCGCTACCTAGCGGCCAGCGGCGCCGACATCAACTGGCGCGCACCCTGGTCCGGCCAGACCCCGCTCGACGCGGCCCGCGACAAGCACCAGCGCACCATCGTCGCCTGGCTGACCGAACCCAGCGCCCGGGCGTCCCGGCCTTCATCGGACACCTAGACGCTTCAGACAGTGAGCCAGGCAATCAGCGACTCTGGATGGCGCTCATGACTGTGGTATGCAGCTGGCGGCGCCGCTATCCGATATTTGTCCTGGAGAAATGTTATGGCAGGCCCGGCTGCGCAGAATCTACTTCACGAATTCGATGACAACGTGATGAATGTTGTACTGGGCGAGGAATCCGCGAAGAAAGAAACGCGTATTCTGCTCAGCGGTTAGAACCAGCGCGCTGCGCTGTGCCTGAGTCCGAATTGTAGCGTCTGCGAGCACGAGCAGAGGTTGCTCCGCGCTAGGCTGCTGGGCTATCACCTGGCCGAGCCGGTAAAGGACGCCACTTTGGGTTGTTATCGACAGTTTCGCTGTATCGAGCCGCGGACGGGCAATGACAGGTAGCGGAAGGAAGACCCGTATCGATCCTCCGTCTCGGACCACGTCACCTCCAGTCAGAGATCCAAAGTTTACAAGCGCGCTATCTGTTCCCACGCCTTGGAGAATTGAGGTGCTATCAGCAATGCCTCCTAGGAAATGCGGCAGGATGGAGTGATTGTGTATGACGACATGAACTCCGTAAGTAGCAGTCGCCGCCAAGAACTCTTCCTGGCCGACTAGTTTCTCCAGGATTGCTTGTCCGTCGGCGCTCTGGCTTCCAAGGCCCCCGGAGTCACCGAGCGCGGCGTCGATCCCGAGCACGAGCACGAGCAGGCCCACGCCCGTCAGCAAGGCAACGGCCCGGCGAGCCCACAGGCCGCGAACTCGCGTAGCGGTGATCGGCAGTGCCTGCCCATCGCTTCCGACGCCACCGGGCTGGCTAGCCTTTACGACACCAGCATGAGACTGGCCACCTGGCTGCTCTCGCGAGTCCGGGGACGTTACTGCTGAGCTGGGCTTAACGCGCCCCCATGCGCGGATCTCCGCTGCCACCGGAATAATCGACACGAGCTGAGCGACATTGGCGGCGTCGGGGAGCCCGCCATGCCGCAGCGAAAACCCAAGAACAATCAGAAGGGCAGCGATTAGCGCCAGGGCACTCGGCCGGCGCCAGCGACCCCTCATTGAAACCGTCACATTGCCCCAATTGCGAAGATTGACCCGGTGTCCTAGCCCGTTTGCGCGCCCATTGTATACCGCATTCTATGCCTACGAGAGGATATGCGGATTCGGAAAGGGACATAGGCTATCTTCTCGGCTGGCGGGAACCCAGTTGCGCAGCGGTCGGCTGCAACAGTTTGCGGGCGTGCACTGGGATGCACTTCGGACCATTTTTCTCCCAGGTATTTGTTATCTTGAGTACCACGAGTGCTCTGAAAAAACTTCCTCAGGCCGAAAGGCCGCCGCGCAGGCCAAGATTCCAGAGCGTACGACTGGCTGGCGGAGACGTGGACTTCCAGCCCGCGCCTGGCAGTTCGAGTCCGAGCGATCTGTAGTACCGCCAGATGCCGAACGCCCCCCATTCCCGCAGCCGGGCTGGCGGCGACCAGCGCCGGTACTATCGGCCGGAACGGGCGAGCGGCGACTGCGGACCGGCCGCAGCTATGGCCCCGCCATCTTGAGGAGTCCGGGCCATGCTTGAGATGCGGACCGTCTGCGAAGGCTGCAGCGTGGCCCTGCCAGCCGACGGCGACGCCCGCATCTGCAGCTACGAATGCACCTTCTGCCCTGCCTGCACCAGCGAGTTCAGCGGCCGGTGCCCCAACTGCGGCGGCGAACTGCTCCCGCGACCGAGCCGCGCCCCGGCCAGTCCGCCCGTCTCGTGACCGCGCCACCCGACGCCGTGCCGCGCGCGCCCACGGCCCGAATGCCCGGCGGCGGATGATCCCATGGCCGTGCCTGAGCTAGACATCGCGCGAGTGCGGCGTTGGTGCGCCGAGCGAGTGCCTGAGCATGCCCGTCACCAAGTCCGCGTCGAGTGCCAGGTCGCCCCGCGATACCTGACGATCGTCGAGCGGCGGCCGCCCTGGCACGAGAGCTCCGGGCCAGAATGGACCAGCTTCCCGATCGCGCGCCTGCGCTACAACGCCTCCGCCAAGTCCTGGACCTTGTACTGGCGTGACCGCGACCTCCGATTCCATATCTATGGTTGGCTCGCACCTTCGAACCGCGTCGATGACCTGCTCAACGAGATCGACCTCGACCCCACCTGCCTCTTCTGGGGCTAACCACTATCAGGCGGATAGCGCCGATGCTCTACTTCGCCCCGGGGAGCGGTAGACCGCTGGTCCCGGCTCCGGGCCTGATCTTCCCCGCCAATGTGGATGCCGCCTTCCACGTCTCTGGCCTGGACCGCGTTCCCGTGGACGGTGGCCTGCTTGACCTGGGAGCATGGCAGGAGAAGACCCCTGCCTGCGGTGTTCGCCACCCGCGAGGCCGCTGGGGGTCTGCGGGGTTCAACGGACCCTGTGAGGAGTTACTATCCTTCGGTAGCTCGGGTGAGGGCGGCTCATCTCTTCGGAGAGGCCGTGCCTGCGGCACAATGCGATGCTGCGATGGTTGTCTTCATGAACGATGGCAAAGACGCGTGCGTCGCGTGGCGGGACGCGAGCGCTAACGTCAGTCATGACGGCTGACATGAGGATGTCGCTAGGCCGCTCCCCTGTGGGGAGCGACTGTCCCTGCCATTTCAGCGCGACCGCTATTACCTCCAGTTTCGTGGCGTGGAACTGAGCCCTGTCGGCGGCCCGGAGGATTGCCCGCTCATGTGCGGCGACTCCGAGGAGTTCCCCGGTCTCGGTGAACGCAAGCAGGAGACGTGGGTCTCCCTCGGCGGCAAGCGGCTCGAACGCCCATTCCAGCAGTTGCGCCTGGATGAACTGCTCGACCTCGACCTGCCACCTCACCGCCGGGTCCGCGCATGCGAAGGATGCGAGCAACTCGCGGTCATCCGCGCTTCCCGCGCGAATCCGCCAGCTATCTCCAGTCATTCGCCGATCATCACCGGGAAGAGGATTCGCAAAGGCTGCGGACGCCCGGCTAGGAGCCGGGCGTCATCTGCCGTAATGCTCCGCGTCCGCACGTCGTCGCGCCCGAACGGCGTGAACCCGCCTATCTCGAGGGGATCGTCGATCTCGATGGCCGGAACCGCCTCGACGACCGCGCTCGCATCGTCAAGTTTGTCGGATACCAGCGCGAGAAGTCCTCCAACCTGCTCTCGGTGCGCCGCCCCGGCCATCCAGCGAGGCACCATAGTCGACGGGCCCTTCAACTGCACCAGGAGCACGTACCCCTCGCGCACCTCGGCGATGCGGCCGGCGAAGATCACTTCGGCGGGCGACGACAAGATGATGTCGTCGGCGCATACCTGCCCAGTTCGGGTCGCGATGGCGCGTAGCGTCCCGGCCAGCGCGTCGGGCACCCCTTCGGGCAACACCCCGCCGATCACCTGGTCTGCCTCCTGATCAGGTAGTTCTGACAGCAGGCGGCGCAGCAACGCAAACTCTGGCCCCGATTCCAAGGTCGCTGCAGCCCGGGCTACCCGCTCGGCAGCAGGCGAGTTGCCGCGACGGGCCAACCGCGCGGCCGCCACGTTGAGAGAGCTGAAAACAGTCATCTGGCCAGCGAGTCCGTGATCGGAACGACGGGGTACTCGTACCCCCGCGCTCACCCAAGCGTGCCGCCGCAAGGTCCGGAACGGCGCCTCCGCCCCTGGAGACCCCACTGGCTTGAAGGCGTGCACGATCCGATCCCGAACCACCACCGGCCACGCTGCGATCACAGGCATAATCTCAGCGTAGTTGACCTGAGACGTTGAAACAACGCATTGGACTGGCGAGACATTCTGCCGCCCCGAGTTAACCGGCGTAACGCCGTGACCTGCGCAGCTGCACGGGTGCGCCGGGGGACGACGGCCGAGGCTCAGCAGGTTCGGGAGCTGAGGCGGAAGGTCGCTGAGCTGGAGGCGACTTTGGCGATCTTGGTGGAGGCGACCCGTTTTTTCGCCCGGGAGGGCGACCCGCAACGGCGGTGATCGTCGGGTTCATCGATGCGTTCCGGCACGTGTTCGGGGTGCGGGCGATCTGCCGGGCGCTGCCCGCGCATCACGTGACCGTCGCGCCGCGCACGTACTGGGCGCGCAAGAGCCGGCCGCCGTCGCGGCGGGCGGCGAAGGACGCGCTGGTGACCCGGTGGCTGGCGCAGTTGTCCGGGCCTGGCCCGGACGGCAGGAAGAAACCGGAGTCGCTGTACGGCGCGGTCAAGACCTGGGCGCACCTGAACCGACATGGCCTGAAGGTGGCCCGGTGCACGGTGGAATGGCTGATACACGCAAACATCTCACCTGAGTTGGGCCACAGTTTTGCCATGACGACTTCAAAACGGGGCTGACCTGCGGGTTCGCAACCGTAGGGAGCACTAATCGCAGTCAGGCCTGAGCCAGACCAGGATGCCTCGCGCAGACCATGTGGGATCGTGGAATGGTGCCGGGAGGTTCGCATTGGGAGCTGACGCCAAAACAGAGCATCGAGCTGGAGTGCGGCCGCCGTGGCCAGGCTCAGCTGGTCTCCGGCTGTGTCGCGCTTCTGCGCGGGCAAGACGTGGACGACGATCTCGTGGTGGCACTGGGCGGACCGGTCGCCCGGGGCGTACTCGACAGCGGCCCGAAGCAGGATTACCTGTACTGGCTGCGGGTCTGGGGTGCCAGGGGACTACTGCATGCTTACGTAGACCCGGCCGAGCAGGCCGTGATCGAGGCTCTGGGCGACGAGCACTGGCGCGTGCGGGAGATGGCCGCGAAGGTGATCGCGAGATACCGGATCGGGGCCGCGCTCCAGGCTGTGGCTGAGCTGCGCGACGACCCGGTGCCGCGAGTGCGCACCGCCGCGGATCGCGCAATCGTGCTGCTGACCGCGGCAGGCTCATGAGCTCATGAACAGCACCTTTGACGGCTCGAACGCGGACGACCGCGTTCAGCACCGGGGCGTCCGGGCTGGCCCGGAGCCGGGTCCGGTCGTTCCATCCGGGTCGACCCCCCAGCCTGCGGGCATCGCCGCGGTCAGCTCGGCGATCCGGCCGCTGAGGTAAGTGATCGTGGCGTCAGCGGAGGCGATCTGATCCAGCAGCAGCCGGGCCAACTCGCCGTGATGATCATCGAATATGCGGTCTAGGGCCTCGCCGAGATCGTCGTGCCCAGACTTCGCCATGGGGTTTAGGTATTTGGGCGTTCGCGCGTGGTTCCCGGTTGTGGTTACGGTGGGTATTTCCTGGGTCGTGGGCATGCCGGAGGCCGGTGTGTGGTGCCGGGTGACGGCCGGTTCCACGGGCCGCAGGGCTGGCGTTCTGCGCGGTTCCGGGGTGTCTGCGCTGGTCAGGCGGGTGTGCTGGCGAGGGTGATGACGGCGGCGGCGGTCGTGGTTGCGGTGCGGGCGCGGCAGGCGCGGGGGAAGGTGCGCACGCGTCCAGGATCGCCTGTGTCTCGGCGGCCGTCAGGACCCGGGGCAGCTTCCGCGACTCCTTGAGCGTGACCGCCCGGCCGCGGTGCGGCATGCCTTTGCTGACGTGATGCAGGAACGGCTTCCACCCGCCCCGCCCGCCTGCCTGCTGCCAGCAGGCCGCCCACGTCCGCGCCCTTGCACGCCTGATGCGCATAGAACGTGCTCACCGCGGCGAGCTTCCGGTTGATCGTCGCCGCTCTGACATGCGCAGCCGCCGACGGCAGCACCGCGACCGTCGCAAAACGGCCGTGGCCGTCGCGGGAGCGGTGGCCCCGCGACGGCCAGGCTGTGCCGACTTCGCTGCGGCGGCTAGTTGGTTATCGGGTGAACGACACACCTCGCCTGACGGTGTTCGGGCCGCACAAGCCGAGGTTCCACGACGCGGAACCGCCGCTGTCGCTGATCTGGAGCTTGCCGTCAATCGTCGTGTCGCAGATGACGTTGACGCCCGAGCTCAGCGGGTCGTCGGCCGCCTCGACCTTGCTGACCTCGACGTCGCCGCCGATCGTGGAGCCGACGATGCGGACGCCGATGCCGCCGATACGCAGGTTGCCGGTGATCGATGTGTCGACCAGGTCACACCAGTCACCGCTGGGAACGGTCACGTTGCCAGCCACCATGACGGCGCTGAGCTGCTCGTTCTCGCAGGTGATATGGCCCGATGCAGGGATGGTCACCGTGCTGCTCAGCGGCAGGCTGGCAGTTGCGTCGGCATCTCCGACGTACAGGGTCCTTGGCCCGGCCGCGGTGACCCACTGCTGGTGTGCCTGGTCCCAGTACTGCAGTGCCCTGAGCGGCACGTGCAGCTGGACCACCGCTGACTTGCCGGGATTCAGGGTCACGCGGCCGAACTGGGCGAGCTGCCGCACCGCGAACTGGATGCCTGCGGGCTGCTGGCTCGGTGCGCCGAGGTAGACCTGGGCCGCCTCGCTGCCCGCGAGCTGGCCGGTGTTCGTGACCTTGGCGCTGACGCTGAGACCGCCGTCGCTGGTTCTGGTCACGTGCAGGCCGGAGAAGGAGAAGCGGGTGTAGGACAGGCCCCAGCCGAACGGGAACATCGGGGTGATGCCCTCTTTATCGAAGAACCGGTAGCCGTTGTAGATGCCCTCGGTCTCGTCGGTGGTGCCGTTCGGCCCGTTGTTGAGCCGTTCGGTGTGCGGGCCGGTGGTGTCGCCCGGAGACAGCGGCACGGTCTCGTTGTAGCCCCAGATGGTGTCGGTGGCATTGGCCGGCCAGGTGACGTCGGTGTGGCCTTCGGGATTGGCCAGGCCGAGCAGGAGCCGCGCCGTCGACGTGCCGCCTTCCTCGCTGGAGAACCACATCTCCAGGACCGACTTCACGCTGGGCAGCCACGGAAGCAGGACCGGGTTGGCGGTATTGAGCACGACGACCGTGTTCGGGTTGGCCGCTGCCACCGCGTTGATCAGGTTGGTGTTAGCGGCGCTGAGCGATTCAGGCGCGGAGATGGTGGCCGGGCTCGAGCCGTACGGGTTGGGGATGGTGGTGGAGGCGCCGTTGTCGTTCAGGAAGACGACCGCGAGGCTCTTGCCGGCCGCTGCCGCCGCGGCGTCGGCGATGTCGCCGCTGACGCGGGAGTACGCGAACCGGAAGCTGGCCGGCCCGCTGGTGGTGTTGTCAAAGGTGATCGTGACCTGGTGGAAGCTGCCGCCCGTCAGGCTGGCCGCCGGCGCGGCCAGGTTGGTGAGGCCAGGCTCGGTGTAGCCGCCGCCGGTGGGGCTTCCCGGCAGCGCGGCGCTGTGCGCCCCGGTCACGCCGTTGCCGTACACGTCGGCCGCGGTGCTCAGCTTCTGCGTCGCGCCGTCGAGCGCGAAGGTCACGTTCGAGTTCGCGATGCCGCCGCTGAACTGGAACCGGAAAGTGTAGGTGTCGGTCGCCGGCACGAACACGTCGCCGGTCCAGGTGTAGCTGCCGGGCGCGAGCTGGCCGACGCCTCCGGCGCTGGTGAAGTTCAGCGATGAATCCGTGGTCGGCGAGCCCGGTCCGGTAGTGCGATCGAGCGCGCCGGTGATCGAGGTGTCCGAGTCCGACAGCACCGATGACGGCACGGGCTCGCCCGAGGGCGAGCTCGCCGGAACATAGGTGAAAGCACCCGGGTCCTGGCTGAACGCCTTGAGCTGCTCAAGCGGGCTGATGGCGTCTCTGTCGGCGAAGCCGACGGAGGCCTCACTGGTCGGATCGGCGATCGTGTACTCCGCACCCGGGCCGGTGACGAAGATCCCGCCCTTGAGGTCGGTCTTGGTGATCGGGAGCGCGCTGCTGTCGTGGTCACGCCAGCTCCCTCAGCCACCGGCGCGGCCTGCCGCCAAATGAGCCGGCTCTGCTTACCTTGCCCCGCTCCCAATACCACCCTGCACTGCGCCGATACTGATGTAAGTACAACCCGTCGCTCCAGACCTTGGCGGCACGGCCCAGCATGGCCCTACGAAGGCAAGGAGCCGCCACGATGTACCGGATACCAGGTGTTCTTTCCGCAGCGACTACACCGGCACCGGCCGTCCCCCGGGTCCGGCCGACCCGCGGTCCCCCGCCAGCGCCCGAAGACGGCGGCGCCACCGAACTGTCTGAGACCATCCCGGGCCAGGCCGAAGACCGCGAGCGGATCGCCGTGGACCTGAACGACATCGTGGTCCGCCGACTGTTGGCCGCAGGCCTCGATCTCCAGGGCGCGCTGGGACTGCTGGGCGATCACCCCGCGAGTGTCAAGATCTGCCACGCCACGGACGAGCTGGATCAGGCTATCCGGGATATCCGGGACGCTATCTTCCGCGTGCGGGACACCGCTTAGATGAACACGCTCCGTCCTCACCGAGCGTCGGCGTGCCGCTAACCTGCCTTCGATGCCCAGCCGCTTGCCTCTGCGACGATCGATGATCTCGACCTAGCCCGCTTTGCAGCACTCCAGCAGCTGTTGCGAAATGCCGTGCTGCACCATACCTATGAGTCCAGCAACGCAGCGGTCCGGGTGAGCTGGTTCGATGACAGGGTCGAAATCCACTCGCCGGGCGGGCCGTACGGCCAGGTCACGGTTGAAACGATCGGGCAGCCCGGCTGTCGCGAAGCGAAGCGCGGAGGCTTGCGGGCACGTCACCATCATTGCGGCCCTGCGCGGGCCGCACCAGTCGGATCGGCCGCGTCCGGAATTGCGGCCGCTGGGGCAGCGGCACAGGTACCTGCTGCCTATCCGCCCAGTGCGCCGTCGATGAGGCGGATCAGGCAGGACTCGAAGTTCTGGTCTGCCGTTCGCTGCTGGGTTGATGGTGATGCCAGGGCGGCAGCGCCGACGGCAGTAAGGTCACGCGGTCCCTGCCGCTGATCGACGCCTACCCGGCCGCTCTCGGGGGCGGGCCAGGATGTTCGAGCAGTGGCTCACCAGCCCTGATCCGGCCGGCCCGTACTGGAGCGGCCTGGACCTGGGGGCCGCGACCGCGAGGCTGGCTGTCCAGGTCAGCCTGGTCACCGGCTGGCACGACGCCCAGCTGGACCAGACCCTGGAGCAGTACGGCCGACTCCGCGGCGAGGGCAGCGACGTCCGGTTGATCGTCGGCCCCTGGAACCACACCTCCGTATTCGACAAAGGGTGGCCGGTTGTCTTCCCCCGCGCGCTGAGCGATCTGCGCGCCGACCTGTCCGCCGCCCCCGGCAGCCCTGCGGGCCCGCCCGTGCGCGTGCACGTCGGCGACAGCGGCCAGTGGCGCGACCTGCCCGAGTGGCCGCCGCCGCAGGCCCGTGACCAGCCCTGGTACATCGACGCCGGCGGCGCGCTACGCGACCAGCCCCCCGCGCAGGCAGGGGCGTCCTCGTTCCGCTACGACCCGTCCGACCCGACCCCTCCATCGGCGGGCCTGTCATGTCGGGCAACGCAGGCAGCGTGGACAACGGCGACATGGAGGCACGCGCCGATGTCCTCACGTTCACCAGCGCCCCGCTCCCCGAGGCCCTGGAAATCCTCGGCCCGGTCAGCGCCCGGCTGCGGATCCGCGCCAGCAACCGGAACCACGACGTGTTCGCGCGGCTGTGCGACGTCGATCCGCGCGGGCACTCGCGAAACATCTGCGATGGCCTGATCCGGCACCAGCCCGGCGAAAGCCCAGCCGACGAAACCACGATCATCGTCCCGATGAGTTCCACCGCCTACCGGTTCAGATCCGGGCACCGGATCAGGCTCCAGGTCTCCGGCGGCGCGCACCCCCGCTACGCGCGCAACACCGGAACAGCAGACCCCCAGGCAACAGCCACCCGGCTCGTCCCCACCGACATCCAGATCCTCCACGACGCCGAAGCGCCCTGCGTCCTTACGCTCCCCGCAGCAGATATGCACTGACCCACGGACGCACCGGCCCGGCAGCGGGCCGCGAGACAGTGACGAGCGAGGGCGCCACCGTGTCCGTGTCGCTGTGCATCGCCGATACCAGCGCACTTGCCCGCTTGCGTCATACCGCGGCACCGTTCCCTAGCCTCAAGGCACAGCACGAAAGTACAGCAACCCAGCCGGACATCCGCGGACCGGCGAACACGCCATCGGGAGATGACCTGCTGCGATGGACTCAGGCGGATGCCCTGCCTGCGGATGGCACGCAAGAGGTCCGGGGTTTCGAATCCCCATAGCTCCACAAGGGAGGCCGACCCGCGATCAGCGTCTGTTGCCGCAGGTCAAGACCAAACGTGAAGACCTCACAAGGAATCGCAGGTCAGGGGACGGTTCTCGGCCAGCCGGACCTCTTCCAAGATCATCTGACCGTCATTTGACCGTGGAGCTGAACGTGGACCGGCGATACGCGCCGGGCTGGGTCAGCACGTGACGGCCTGCCGGTCAGGCTTGATCGTGGTCCGCGTTGAACGCACAGATCAAGAGCCTGCCGTTCAGGCTGGCTTGAGGCCGGTGTGCTCGGACCTGGCGATGCTTTCCAGCTTGTTGTAGTGCTGTTTCCAGGCGGCGGCATCGGTTTCTGGCGGCATGTTGCTGACACCCTCGATGAGGCCGACGTCACCGTCGATGGTTTCCCTGATAATGTCCGCATGCCCTGCGTGCCGGGCGGTCTCCTCGATCATGTGCACGAGTAGATGGTGCAGCGTCGGGTGCCTGACCTCCTCTGGCCACCACGGCACGGTACCCCGCGCATTCAGTGGCAGCTCTCCGATCGTGGCGTCGGAGTGCGCCCATACCCGCTGGCAGAAGTCCGTCACCTGCTTGCGGGACTCGGCGCCGGTGGCATACATGTGACCGCTCAACTCGGCGTCGTCGTCATCGTGCCAGTCCAGGTCGTGCCAGCCGGGAAACGGCCGGTCCACCACTTCGCCGAAGTACCGGCATTCCAACCCCGCGCAGTGCTTGACGAGCCCGAGCAGGTTGGTGCCGGTGGCTGTCATCGGCCGCCGGATGTCGTAATCGGACAGTCCCTCGAGTTTCCATAGCAAGACCCCGCGCACGTCCTGAAGGTATCGCTGCAATGTCTGCTTTTCATCAGTTCCGCTCATGGCTGCGAGTCTTGTTCAGGCCCTGCAGCTTGTACACCGCATTTGTATCTCCGAGCGAGGAGATATCTTCGATCGCGTAGCCCAACTCCGCCCCGGCCCTCCTGCCAGCCGCGCGGTCCGGATGGAACACCTCACGGCCCAGCTGCGCACGCTGGCGGCCGCATCCCCGCACGCGCTGCCCGAGGACGCCGACCTGCCGGGTTCGCGACGACCTGGCGCAGCGCTTTCGAGACAGCAGGCCGTGAGTATTGCGCCGCAGCCGAGCAGCGACACCTAGCCGGAGGAACGCGCGCCATCCTGGCGCACACCGTGATCTTCCGCTGGAACCGCATCGGCCTGTCCGCCGTCACCCAGGGAATCCTCGCCCGCGCCGCAGCATCCGCCTACCTTCCCCCAGACTGACCAGCCTGTACCGGGACCCGCGCGTTCAGTGATCAGGACAGCATGACTATCACCCGCGAATTATTCCGCGCAGACTGCGCAAAGCGGACTGAATTCCGATTGCAGCTAGAATAACTTCGTCATTGTCGCGTGCTGGAGCGTAGATGCGGGTTTCGAAAGCTGATGTGATCTGCGGTCTGCCCGGCATCCGCCGCCAGGCAGCTGATGCGCGCCTACTTCGATGATCACTCCGCTGAGGTCGCCTCCGAGATGCTGGGCGTTGACGTTGGCACAGCCCGCGATCAACTGCTGGCCTTCGAGGCTGCCGGCTTTGTGCGGCGGGCGGAGAACACGATCTCCATCCCCGGCGAGCGGTGGGTAACCACCGTGCAGGGCAACGCACTGGCGCAGGCGAGCTTCGGCAAGCCAATCACCAGGGCGACGGCGGAACGGCATCTAGCGCAGGTCATCGGACGGGCGGAAGCGTACAACGCTGCTCCTGAGTACCTGCTGACTGTCGCGCAGATCGCGGTCTTCGGCAGCTACCTCGATCCCGGTGCCAGCCGGCTTGGCGACCTGGACCTGGCTGTGACTGCCGTGCGCCGCGAGACCAGCGGCGAGCGGCACGTCGATAGGGTTCTGGAGTACGGCGAGGCAAGCGGGCGCAGCTTCAGCACCTTCGTCGGACAGCTTTCCTGGCCTTCCCGCGAACTGCGGATGATCTTGAAAAACCGCTCCCCCGCCATCAGCATCACGAACGAGGACATCTCCCTGCTGACCGGCAGGTTCGAGATTGTCTATACGGTCAGCAGCGACCCCAGCGCGATCCAGCCTCCACCTGATGCAATGACCGAGCGCTGACCACCCATCAACTCCTGGCAACCGGGCAGCAACCCGGAAAGGAGCACCCCACGCTGGCCGGCCATGACTCTCGGATGGCCGCGAAACCGAATGCCAATTCGCCACGACACGCCGCGCGTCCTCGGCCTCGCCGGGCAGGTCGAACGGTCGGGCCACCTCGGCGAGTACCGGGTCGCCTTCCTGAGTGATGTCCAGTGATCGCATGCGTTCGGCCGCGCTCATCGTCGCCATAGGGGCGCTCTCCTTGTCCTCCGGGCTGCGGAACTTCCATTCGACGCGGTAGCGGAGCACAGTTCGCCGAAGTCGATCAGGCCGGACAGCGTCCCGTCCTGGACGAGGGGTGAAGGTCATCGTGGGTCCAGACTGGCGCGTCCTGCCGCGCGTGAGTCGCGATGATCTGCTCCCGGGCATCGCGCGCGGGGCAGCAGGGTCAGCCTGGCGGAGATGAGGAGGGCGGCGGCTCGCGTGGTCCGGAAGGGTCCTGGCGGGGTGCAGCCGCTGACCCGGCGAGCCGGTCTTGCAGGCGGGCGTGGCGCAACTGGCAGACCGGCCCCACGGTGCGCAGGATGTTCCTGCCGCGGGCATCTTCAAGGAATCTCAGCAGGCGGACGGGAGTGCGCCATTTAATGGCCATCCGTAATTCGGTGAGGAACACGATCCCGACGACGGAAACAACGAACCCGATCCCGGCCCCGGCCCCGGCCGGGAGCCCTTTCTCTAGCCCGTTCCTGAGCCCGCTTGAGAGCCCGTTCACGAGAGCAGTTGTGAGCCCGTTCACGAGAGCGGTTGTGAGCCCGACCATGAGCGCGGTTGTGAGCCCGACCCTGAGGCCGAGCTTCGGTCCGTCGTGCCAGGAAGCGACCGGGCTCCGCGAACTGGCGCTGCCGGGATCGTCAGCCAGCGCGTCCGCGATCCCGCCGCTGAGCTGTCCCCCGAGCCCGGGAGCGAAACCGCCGCTGGTTTGCCCGAGTTGTCCGAGCCCGCCTGAGAGCCAGCTCCCGAGCACGAACACGACCACCTACAGGAGCGCGACACGAGCATTGACGGCGCGGATCGTGTCAGGATGCTGGGCATGTCGAGTCGTGCGCTGAGCTTCGGAGTGATGGCGGAAGCATACGAACGATTCCGGCCGGGGTATCCCGCGGAGCTCTTCGACATGGTGATGACGTACGTGGATCAGCCGGTTCGGACTGCCCTGGAAATTGGTGCCGGGACAGGCAAGGCAACCCGCCTGTTCGCCCAGCGGGGGGTCGCGGTCACCGCGACGGAGCCTGATGGGGCCATGCTCGCCGAGCTGGTTAAGCACGTGCCGGCGAATGTCAGGACCGTGCAAGCCGCGTTCGAGGACTTGCGGCCGGGCGAGAGCTACGGGCTGGTGTATGCGGCAGCTGCGCTGCATTGGACGAGCCCGGAGGGCCGGTGGTCGCGCATGGCTGCGCTGCTGGAGCCCGGTGGCGTGTTTGCCTCGTTCGGCGGCCCGGCCCAGCTGGCTGACCCGGCTGTGGGGGAAGCTGTCCGCGCGGCGCGGGCGCCGTTCTTGGACAGCGACGAGGTTCCGTCTCCAGACGGGACGCCACCGGAACATGACATGCAGTGGCCGGGTACCGAACTCCAGCGGTCTGAGTGGTTCGCCGATGTTCGGCAGTTCGTGATCGAGCGGCGCTTGACGATGAGTGCCCGCGACTACGCGGGCCACCTGTCGACCATCTCTGCTTATCTCGAACTGCCGGCCTCGGCGCAAGAGCAGGCATATAGCCAGATCCTGCAGGTCCTGCCGGAGACGGTTGAGGTAACCGCCGACATCACAGTCCATCTCGCACGCCGGCGCTGCGAGCAGTAATGCCGCGATATTGACATGCCCGCCCCCATCGCCGGGCATCCGGCCAAGCCTCCGCGCCGCCAGCATGCACAGCAGGGAAGTACCGCAACCTGCGCCGCCGGATCACGGATGTCCGGCGCGGGCCGGGACAACCGGCGAGGGATCAGAAATCCGGGTTCGTTCACAAACGACGTAGGCAGTGTTCCGCGGGCGCCCCCGGTTCATCCTGACGTAGAACGCCTCACGTTGCCGGCGTAGGCGAGCTGGGCGTGCCGCTCCAGGTAGGTCTCGGGCAGTTCGAAGGGCCTGGACCATCGCACCTGCCCGGTGCGACGATCAGGTCCCAGGTGCCGCCGTACTACCGCCAATCTTTCCCCTCCTATCTATTCCCACCGGTCAATCCGCAGCACATCGCGGTTCGCCAGCCGCCGTCCCCGCCGCCCAGCCCGAGCGCGGCTAGTTCGTCGCGGGCGCGCCGGGCCAGTTCGGCGGCTTGGACGTTGGTGGTGGCGAGCAACAGCGTGTCCCGGCCGCTCAGGAGTCTCCGAGCCTCGGTAGGACGGGACCCGGCAGGTGGAGCGGCAGGCCGACGGATTGGAAGGCGGCGAACTCGTGGCGCACTTCGCTGAGGTGCTGCTCGCTCAGCGCCAGCACAGGGCCAGGTCCTGGCCTGGGTTCAGCGAGACTCGCCAGAACTTTCGCCGACATATGGCATGTATGGTAGAGTGCTAGGATGGTGAAGACCACAGTCTACCTACCCGAAGCCGACATGCTGGCGCTCAAAGCCGCCGCGCGGCGGCGGCATCAATCCGAGGCCGAGCTGATCCGCGAGGGCATCCGCCGGATCCTGGCCGACGCGGCCGGCCCCGTCCTGCCGACCTTCGGGATCCTGGACGGCGACCCGGTCACCGCAGCCGAGGTCGATGCGGCGCTGGCGGCAGGGCTGGGCGCGGACGGGATCGAGCGGTGATCATCGCCGACACCAGCGGACTGTACTCCATCTTCAACCGCCGCCAGCCCGAGCATCAGGCCGCGCGCGCCGCGGTCGAGCGGGACGGCGGACCGCTGGTCCTGTCGGCCCTGGTCCTGGCGGAGCTGGACTACTTCGTCCTGGCCAGACTCGGCGCGCAGGCCGAGAAAACGGTGCTGGCTGAGCTGAGATCCCCGGCCTACCGGCTGGCCGCCTTCACCGACGATGATTTCCAGCTGGCGTCCGAGGTCGCGATCAAATACGGCGATATGCAGCTGGGCCTGACCGACGCGTCGATTGTCGTGCAAGCAGCCCGGCATAAGACAACCCGGATCTTGTCGCTGGACCACAAGCATTTCGCTGCCGTGCGACCGCTGACCGGCGAGGCCAGCTTCACCTTGCTGCCCCGCGACGATCAAGCCTGACGCTCCCCCGCCGCTCTGGCCGGTGCCGGATTCCGCACGGCCACCCGCCCCTAAGACCGCTGGAAGGGATAGTTCTCACCGCAGGGGCGGCCCCCACTGGACCTCGTCGCGGAGCTGAGCCTTGAGCAGCTTGCCGCCCGCGTTGCGCGGCAACGGCCCGGGCACGACGGCAGCGAACTGCGGCACCTTGAAGTCGGCCAGCCGTTCCCGGCAGTGCGCGAGCACCAAATTGACGTCGAGGTCAATGCCGGGCATCGGTACCAGCACCACGCCGACCTTCTCGCCCATCACCTCGTCGGGAACCGCGATCACCGCCGCCTCGGCCACGCCGGGCGCGGTGGCTAGCGCGTCTTCCACCTCCACGCTGGAGACGTTCTCCCCGCCCCGGTTGATGATGTCCTTAAGCCGGTCCACGATGTGCACCCGCCCGGCGTCATCCACGCGCACCACATCGCCGGTGCGCAGCCAGCCGCCGGCGAAGGCATTCTCGGTGGCGTCCGGTCGCTGCCAGTACCCGGCCAGCACGTTAGGACCACGCGCCAGAAGCTCACCGACCAGCAGGTCGCCGCCCGCCGGGTCCACCGCCAGATCTACGACCGGCACCGCGTAACCGACCGAGTCCGCGTGCTCGACGGCATCGCCGTCGGGCAGCGAGGTCATCAGCGAGGCGGTCTCGGTCATGCCATAGCCGTTGGACACCATGCTCGCGCTGAACGCGCCCTTCAGCGCCAGCACGAGCGATGGCGCGATCGGCGCGCCGCCATAGCCGACCCAGCGCACCCCGGAGGTGTCCGCCGCGGCGAACCCCGGATGGCGGAGCATAAGCGCGTACACGGCTGGCACCGTCACCAGGAACGAGATCCGCTCGACGGCCAGCGCCTCGATCAGCGCCGTCAGGTCCAGCGCGGGCAAGATCACCGCCGTACCGCCTGCATAGGCCGCGACGATGAGCTGAGAGTTGCACCCGGTCACGTGAAACAGCGGCACCGAGATCAGCGTGCGCAGTCCCGGCTCGTCCCCGCCTGACCCGGCTCCGGCCTGCAGGCCCAGAACCCGCGCCATGCTTTCCGCATTAGACAAGAAAGCGCTATGGGTAACCGGGACCCCTTTCGGCCGCCCCGTCGTACCCGAGGTATAGAAAATCGCGGCCACGTCATCGGCACCAGCCCCGGCCGGCCCGGCCGGCTCCCCGTCGGGCAGCGAAGCGCCCGCAGGCAGATCAACGGCCGCCCCCGAGTCGGCGAGCGCGAACTCGACCTCAGGCGGCGCCCAGCGAGTGTTAACCGCCACCACGATCCCGCCCGCCATCAGCGTCCCCCAGAACGCCAGCACCCAGTTCACCCCGGCCGGGTAACGCACCGCAACCCGGTCTCCGGGACGCAGGCCGCCCGCGCGCAGCCCCCCGGCCACCCGCGCCGCCGCGTCCCACAACTCCCCGTAGGTCAGCCGGCGACCGCCGAGCTCGACTAGCGCCTCGCCGTCCGGCCGGGTGTCAACCTGGGCCTTCAGCATCGAGAGCAGCGACGAGGGCAGGCCGACATACCGTGCGATGCCATCCGCGCCACGCGACACTCCATCGAGAGGAAACGGATAGACCTCTGTACGCGGAACCGGCGTAATCGCCACTTCTGACTCCTGTCAGACCTGGAGGACCATATAGCGAATGCTCGCATAACCGTCCAGGACCGACCCGATCAGCAGAGACTCCCGCAAGGCGCCTCGCTCGGTGCCAGGCCTTTCGGCGGTCCGGAAGACGGCCCAGCCCGCCGCTGGATCTCCCCGCGAGGCCCGGCCGCAGTCACAGAGCCCGGTGACCGCCGGCTCGGCGGCGGTCGGCGAGATCAGCGTTCCGCCGCTGCGACTCGCCGCCGTCATCGCCGTTGTCATAAGGCTGGTCACCGGCAGCCTACCGCCGAGAATGATATCGGAACGTCAGCGTCTCGAAATGCCTGTACGTCGACAAGGACCTTGTCCTGGGCACCGCGAACCCGGGGGCGTTGGCGGGAGCCCGACGATGTACCCGGCGAACAAGCCCGGTCACATCGACGACGTCGCGGCGAAACAGCGGTTCTCGCCCCGGACACGAACACCCGCCGCACCCCGGCCAAGTTCTCGCTCACGGCTGCGAGCTGATCCAGCGTGGGGTCTTTCATCTGCAATGTCTCGCTACTCGGCCAGCCGCAGCAACTCCCGGTGACAATGGCTCTTGCCTGAGGGCCTATCAGGCGGGGCCTTCCGGGTAGCGGGCGCCAGTGAAGTTGACCCGCAGGGCGTATAGCGAGCTGGACGCGGTGATGTAGAGGTCGTTGCGCTTTGGTCCGCCGAAGGTGAGGTTGGACGCTATCTCGGGGAGCTTCAGCTTGCCGATCAGAGAGCCGTCGGGGTGCAAGCAGTGCACTCCGTCGTGGGCGGCGGCCCAGACGCGGCCCGCGTCGTCGAGCCTGATCCCGTCGAAGGTCCCTGCGTCGCAGGTAGCGAAGACGTGACCGCCGGAAAGTGTTCCCGTTTCGGTCACGTCGAAGAGGCGGATGTGCTTATTGCGGGTATCTACGATGTAGAGCTGGCGTTCGTCGGGTGAGAACGCGAGCCCGTTGGGGCGCTCGAAGTCGTCGGCGACGATCCTTACCTGTCCGGTGTCCGGCGCCCAGCGGTAGACGTGGCAGGCGCCGATCTCGCTGGCCGCCTTGTGCCCCTCGTAGTCGCTGTCGATGCCGTAGCTCGGGTCGGTGAACCAGACAGAGCCGTCCGCGCGCTCGACCACGTCGTTGGGGCTGTTTAGGCGCTTGCCCTCGTAACGGTCGGCCAGGACGGTGATCGAGCCGTCGTGCTCGGTGCGGGTGACCCGCCGGGTACCCTGCTCGCAGCTGACCAGCCGGCCCTGCCGGTCGGTGGTATGGCCGTTGGCGTATCTGGCCGGCTCGCGGAACACGCCGACCGCGCCGGTGGTCTCGTCGAAACGCAGCATGCGGTCGTTGGGAATGTCGCTGAAGACCAGGTAACGGCCGGCCGGAAAGTAGGCCGGACCTTCGGTCCAGCGGCAGCCGGTGTACAGCCGCTGCGTCCAGCCGTCGCCGTCACAGCGGCGGAACCGCTCGTCCAGCACCTCGAACGACGTCCTGATGGCATCGGGCATGAAGATCGCCTCACAGAATGTGATCTGGCAAATCAGTCTCCCACGCGTCCTGAGCAATCCCCCCGGCACTCAGCGCCCGTAGTCGGTAGCGAGTGCCGCCCGCTGGCGGCTGACCGCCGACGACAGCAACGGTGCTAGGAAACGAATGGCATCGCTGCGGCGCCACTCAGCGGCGATCTGCGGGGGCAGATGACCGCACACGATAAGCCAGCTCGCTCGCACCAGAGGCATAACCTACGTCCCGCCCTGCTTCCCTAAGATCAGGTACGGTCCCGCGCACCTGACCGCCTCCGTGCCGATCTGCCAGCAAGTCGGAGACCAGGCCGGCGAGGCCCGCGCCTACCAGAATGGTGCTAGCGCGGCATCGCCGCGCTAGCGCTCACTGCATCAGGACGTGGTCTTACGAGCCGACTCGCTACGCTCCGAATGGAATCAACTCGACAGGCGGGGACGCCTCGCCGGTCGGTCCCTCGCCAGGTGGTGTCTCGCCGGGCGGGGCGTCGCCGGGCCGGTAGATCTCGGGTGGGAAGATGACCTGGCCAATACCCGGGCCAATGACATAGATCACGCCGTCATCACCGGGGATTTCGATAATGCCGGGATCGTCGGACGGGGGTACCTCACCGGGCTGAAGTTCGCCCGGGGCGGGTGCGTCGCCGGGCGGGGGTGCGGCGCCGGGTATGGTGACGCCGATGGGCTTGCCATCGGGGCCTGTCGTCACCCCGGGTTGTTCGCCTCTTCCATCCGGGACTGAGATGGTGCCCGGCGTCCCATCTGGGAGATTGGCGCCTCCCTCAGGCAGATTCTGCCCCGTGCCCTGGCACATGATCCACACGGCCGCTGTCATGCAGGCTCTGCGGATCGGATGGTCTGACTTGTTGTAGTTAACGCCCGATGTCCCTGGCAGGTCGAAATAGGTCGCATAAGGATTGGAGCCCGTGCCGTTGGCGGAAGGCCCCATGCCGGCGGGGAATAGGCAGGACATTCCGCCGCACCCGGTGAGGGGCGGTGGCGCGGCCGGGCGGGCGCTCTGGCTACTGCCGGCCAGCATCGCCGAGGCGAGGCCGGTGCCGTAGCAGTCGTAGCCGCATCCGGGTACCTGGTACGAGGGCGGGGCCTGGGACGGGGGCGGGGACGAGGGCGGCGGTGCGCCTCCCCCGCATCCGCACTGCCAGCCGCCCGGGCTGCTGGGGCCAGTGCCGGGTGCCGTGCCGGAGCCGGGGCCGCCGCAGGTGTCAGCGCACTGGTGCTTGCCAGTCGGGTCGGAACCGTCGACCGGGTTGTCGGAGGCGTAGGTGTAGCCGTTGAGCTGCAGCGGGCTGGCCGGGTCCAGGACAGGGTCGAGGCTGGCGAAGGTGCCGGTGGCGGGGTCGTACCAGCGGGCGCCGATGTTAGTCAGGCCGGTGCTGGCGTCAGCGGGGTCGTTGAGGAAGCCCCGGCTGCCGGGGAACCCGGCGGTGGGGGCGGTACCGCGCGGGTTGCCGTAGGGGTCGAACTGCCGCCAGGTCGGGACCTGGGCGGTGGAGTCGAGATACAGCGTCTCCGTGCCGTGCTGGTCGGACTGAATCTCGAATCCGTAGCCGCTGCCCGACCCGGTGCGGACGGCGGTGAGGCCGCCGGGCAGGTGATAGAACCTGACCCCGGAGACCGCGTGCGGGCTGGCCGAGGTGTCGATGGTGAGCTGCTCGCCGGGCAGGTAGACGGTGGTCTTGGTGCCCGTCGTCTGGGTGAGCACGTTCCCGCTGGCGTCGTAGACATAGGAAGCGGCCTGGGCACCGCCGCTGGTGGCGGTCACGCCGGTGAGGTCGCCGGCGTTGTTCCAGGCGAGGGTCTGGCCGCCGTCCGGGGACCGGGTGCTCTGCTCGCCGTTGGGGTTGTAGGTATAGGACGCGGATCCGGTGCTGGCGCCGGCGGTCGCGGCCGAGGTCAGCTCGGTGGAGTTCGAATAGCCGAAGGTAGTGGTGGCGAACGCCTGGGCCGACGGCACGAGAGAGGTCTTGGTGTGGGGCTCGACCGAGGGCGTTGAAGGTCCACGACTCGTCGTACTCGACGAGGTGCCCAGCCCGTCTCCGACGGTCGAGAAACTGGACGTGGTCGGCACCGTCGAGCAACTGCTCGCGGCGCTCCACGCCTGGGCGAGCTGGCCGTTGGTGGTGTAGGCGAAGCACTGCAGCTCCGAGGTGGCACTTGACCCGAGGTGAGTGTCTGTCTCCGACGTCAGCCAGCCGGCGGGGCTGTAGGCATAGGAGGTGTCGTCGACCGTCTTGGGGGTTGTGGTGGACCGCTGCACAAGCCGGTCGGTCAGCGCCCCGGTCCTCGGGTCGTAGGTATAGGTGACCGTCGCCTCGCTGGCTCCTGAGCCGACTGTGACTTGCTCGGGCTGGCTCTGGGCGCTGTAGGTAGCCGCGGCGGCGTAGCCGCTGTTCCCGCCGGTGACACCAGGCAGGTCCAGCGCGCCTACCGTGCTGTAGGTGACCGTTTCCGCCGGGAGGCCGCCGGCGGCCGGGAACGACTGCTTGGTCAGGCCGCCGTTGATCGGCTCGTAGGTGTTCACGAACGTGAGGCTGGTCGTGGTGCCGGAACTGGCGGCAGTGCCCAGGCCAGCTCCGGGAGCGGAGGCGTCAAAGGTAAACGTCTCGCCTTTGGACTCGCCGAACCCGTTGAAGCCGGCTTGCTGGACGACGTAGGCGTGCCCGCCCGCATAAGACGTCGCGGTGGTGGCCTGGCCGTCGGCATCGGCGGAGCTGCCTGCGCCATTCGCGTTGTCGTAGACCCACGAGGCGAGCTGGTTCGCGCCGGCGGTGCCGAAGGCGTGCTGGTTGCTTGCGCCGGTCTGGGCAGGCGTACTCGGCGGTCTGGCGGCCCTCCTCGTCGTAACTGAAGGACAGGTAGCTGCCGCTGGGGTCCTGCGACTGGATCAGCGTGCCCGTCGGCGTCGTAGGACAGGTGCGTGGTGCCGCCGGTGGCATTGGTCGACTGGGTTTCCTGGCCGAGCAGGTTGTATTGCTGGGTCCAGGTCGCGCCGCCGAGCGCTTCCTTTACCTGGTTGCCCATGGCGTCGTAGCTGTAGCTGGTGGTACTGGCTGTACCGGTCGCGCTGGTGAGGTAGAACGTCCCGGTCGAGGTGTTCGCCGGGATGTTCAGGGCGGGATTGGCCGTGTACTGGGTCAGGGACGCGGTCTGGCCGAGCGGATTGACCGTGGTGGTCGAGGCGGTGCCGGCGGTGGCGGGGACGGCGCCGCTCTTGACGCTGGCTGCCGGGATACCGGGGATGACGGTGGTGGAGTCGCCGTTGTAGACGGTGACGGTGGCCGAGACCGCGGTTGAGTTAGTGACGGAGAGATCCTCGACCGGCCGCCCTGACCCGTCATAGGTGTACTCGTCCAGGTCCGGAGCCGAGGTCAGCGGGGTATTGGCGAGAGTGAGCGCGGGCAGGGAGGAGCTGTCGTAGTAGTTGTGGCTGACCTCTGCTACCCAGCCGCGGGAGTCGTAGAGGGTGTCGGTCACCAGGCGGCCGTTGCCGGTCGGGGTGGTGCCAAGGGTCTGGGTCTGGCGGACGCGGCCAAGCGAGTCGTAGATCGTGGCCGACGGAACCTGGTTTCCCTCGGCGTTGAGGGTCTGGGTGACGACGCCGGACAGCGCGTTCTTGGCGTTGGAGACGGTGTAGGCGTAGATGATGTTCGGCGTGCCGGCGGTCGCCCGGCCGTTGGTCCAGACGTCGGTGAGGCGACCGAGCTCGTCGTAATTTTCGGTGGTGACGTTGCCGTTCTGGTCAGTGGAGGTAAGCACGAGGCCACGGGCCGGGTCCATCGTCTGCGAGGCGACGTGGGTGGTGGTGACGGTGCCGGACGACCCGGCGTAACTGGTGGCCGGCGCCGTGACGGCGATGCCAGTGGTAAGCCCGGCGCTGTTATCGGTGTAGCTGGTCGTCGTCTCGTTGCCGAGAGCGTCGTACGAGCCGGTCACCCGGCCGTGCTGGTCGTAGACGGCCCGGGTCATGGTCTGCCAGGTGAACGAGCCCGGCGTCCCGGCGGACGCCTGGCGGGTCATCGTGACGTCACCGTTCACCGGCGGGGTTGGCTGCGGGAACGTGGTGGCGAACGTCGAGTCGATCTTGTCGTTGTAGAACGTCTCGGTGGCCTTGGTGACCTGCGATGCGGTCACGGTCGCGGGCGCGCTGAGGGTGTTGAACCCGGCCGGGGCCGATGAGTAGGTGGTACCGGCCGAGTTGGCGCAGGCGACCTGGTCGGTCTCGGCATAGGAGACCAGGCCGACCAGGTTCTCGCTGGTGTCGGCCGATGCGTACTGGTCCTTGGTACAGGAGTCGAAAGCCGCGTTGACCGGGTCCGTGTGGCTGTAGGTGTAGGTGAGCAGGCCGAAATCCGGATCGGTGGCGGCGGCGGCGTAGGTGGAGTCGGTCTCGGTGTCGCGCCACGTGCCGGTCTCGCCGCCGTCGGTCAGCGCCGTGCGGGTCCAGGTCTCGGCCGGCCTGGTCATGGTCGCGGTGAGGTCCGGCATCGCGAGCCCGCCCGCTGTAAGGGCGGGGAGCTGGGCCGGGCTCATGTCGGCGGTGGCAGCCGACACCCAGTAGGAGCTGATCACCGAGGACAGGACGGGGCCGCCGGCCCCCTGGTAAGTGGTCGTCTCCAGCGGCCGGCCGGCGAGCTGGTTGAAGTCGGTATGGCTGGCGCCCTGAGAGTCCTTCAGGATTACCGACGCGGTCCCGGTCGGGAGGGTGTCGCCGTTCATGCCCTGGTAATAGGCAGTGACGGTCTCGGTCTGCGGGTTGTTGACGCTCTGCCCGGTCTTGGCGGTAACGGTTGAGTAGCCGCGGAACTGCCCCCAGGTCCGGTACTTCGGCTGGACGGCCAGGTTGTCGTCGTAGTGCCAGGCCGCGTCTCCCGTAGGAATAGTCGGTCTCCTGATTGAGCGCCCCGCCGGTGGTGTCGCCGGTGACTACCTGGGTGACCGCGTAGGACTCGAACCAGTCGAGCACCGGGGTGCTGTTGCCGGGCGGGGTCCACTCGACCGGGAAGCACGAGGCGGTGTTCGCCGACGTCACCGACGAGCCCGACGAGGACGAGTACGACGACGGGCAGGGTCGGGGTTCCCGTAGGAGACGTCGGTGACTCCGCCGGTCTCGTTCGTCGACCGATGCGATCCGGTACCGGTACAGGCCCGGGTAGGCGGCGGTGGACACCCGGTTCTGCAGATCGACCTTTCCGAAGGACACTGACGGCAGTTGCACCGGCGTGGCCGAGCCCGCCCCCGCCGGCGTCCTGCCCGGTCCTGGTGATCGAATCCAGCCACAGCGTGGCGGCTAGCCCGTCCCCGGACGCCGGCTCCTCCTGCGCGAACTGGTAGCTGTCGACGTTCTCGTAGGCGCCCGCCGCCACGGAATATTGCTGCGTGGTGATCGAGTCCAGCCGTACCTGCGAGAACAGTGCGGGGGACTGGGAAGTGCAAGTCGCACCGCTGGCGCAGATCAGGTCGACGGGGACGTCGGGGTACTGAGTCGACGACGGCCGAGTTTGACGTGGACAGCGCGCCGCAGGTGGCGGCGGTGCAACGGGGGTTGGCGGCGAAGTTCACCAGGTCCGGCGGGGTCTTGTAGGCGTTGCCGTCGGTGAATCCGTAGGCGATGTGGTCTAGGTAGGAGTCGGAGATGTAGGCGACATTCGAGGCGCCGTTGTCCTCGCCGTAGTAGTTCGTGTTCTGGGTGTAGAAGTAGGCCATCGCGTCGGAAGCGACGTCAGTCACGTAGTCCAGGTGCCACTCGATACGCCATCGGGCACACCGACGCGGTGAACCCGGCCGAGCTGTAGCACGGGTCGCCGGAGTGCGCCGAGTACACCGGCATCCAGTCCACCGAGTTGCTAGACGCGTTTCCGGACGGCCAGCCGGGCAGGTGCTGCAGTCCGAACTCGTACTGCGTGCCGTCCCGGTCGGCCACCGTCCAGTAGTCGCTGCCGCGGCTTGGCCGAGTCGTACTTCCCGAACACCGTGGATGCCGCGGACACGTGCGTGATGACCTCGCCGACGTCCGACCTGAGCCTTCCACACCGACGTCGTCACGCCACCCGAGGTCGATGATGAGACGAAGACCAGCGGGCGTGTCGGTGCCATCCAGCGACATCTGCACGATCTCGCCGTCGTAGCACTGGTCGCCCGGTAGCCGTCGGCGACGCGGTGCCCTCCGGGTCGTCGCTGCACGACGTGGTCGAGCAGGGAGATGAACGAGTCCGGCGTCGACCAGCCGTCTCCCAGCCAGTCCGACTGGGCCTGGGTCGTGGCGGTCTTCCCGTCAACGTCCTGCGAGTCGTAGCCGAGCGTCACCGACGGGACCAGGCCGCCCCGCGCGTGCGGGACCGTGATCGGGTAGGAGTAGCGTGAACGCGCCAGAGTCCCCGGCCTCGGACCAGGTCCCGGCGGGCGACAGCTTGGTCGGCGGGTACGCTCCCGCCGCGCCGCCATCCTTTCCGGTAGTGCTCGGTCGCCGCGAGCACCAGCCCGGCGCCAGCCGCGCGCCCGGCGCGACCACCGCGGAGACCGTGTCCGCCTTGACGTCCTGGACGGATCGCAGCGGTGTCTCCTGTCGGCAGCCGGCCCGCCTCGGGGTAGTCAGGGCGCAGGCGGGCAGCTCCACCAGCCTCAGCCGGGTCCCGTAGTTTCCGCCGTAGGCCTGCGCGAACGCGGAGTAGTCCAGCCTGACCCTGATCCTGCCGCTGGCCGGGGCGGCCCCGCCGAGCTGGAACACCACGCCCGAGACGCCCAGCGCCGCCGACCTGGAATGCGGCAGCACCGCCGCTGTCATTTTCGCTGCGGCGGCCGGCGTCGCCGCAGCGCTCCTGCCCTCGCCGGGCATGACCTGAACCCACAGCGGCGTGCCCGCGACCCGGACCATGGGCCGGCCACCGGCCGGACCGCGTGGCCGACAGCACCACCCTCGCGGACGCGGGCGCAGGCCACCTCGTGGCCGTCGCCCGGAACGGCTTGCTGGCCTGGTTCGCGGCCCGCGCGTGCCCGGCCGACCGCGGCGTCAGGACCTTCACCGGCACTCCCGCCGGGTGCGCCGGGGCCGCCGTACCAGCCCGCGGCGGGCTGGCACTAGCCAGCGGGGCAACCGGGAAGCTCAGACCCAGCTGGGCCACCGCTACCACCGCCGCCACGATGCCGAACCTGCACCGAACGCCTGCATCCCGCCTGAACAAGGACACGATCCACCCTCCGGAACGCCGTGGCCCCGAACGCGGCCAGCGAGCAACAGCAAAGCAGGAGACGGTATGAAATTGCCCTGAGAATGACATGCCGCAGATCGTCACGCAATTACACAAAGGTATTAGACCCACTCTTGCGCGATCTATTGACGCTTGTTCTGGCAACAATGGACGATGGGCTCGGTTTCGGGGTGCAGGAAAACGCCTTAATAGGGAGCGGATCCGGTCTGCCATGCTGTCAACATCCCTCGCACGGCCCGCGCGACTGCTTCGCGCCGCTTGCGTTATCGTCGCAGTTTCCCTGCTTTGCGGACTGGCCTGGTCCGGGCCCGCCGCGGCGGCGCTCTCGCCTGCCGCGGCTACCCGGCCCGGCGCACCCCGGGACCACAGGCAACCACCTGTACCTGACTCCCGAGCAGGCAGTCGCGCAGGCGGTCAGGACCCGCAAGGCGGTCCCGGTGACCGGGGCAACTACGCCGACCTCCACGCTGACCGCGAACCCGGATGGGTCGTTCACGCTGACAGAGGCCGCCGCGCCGGTCCGGGCGATGGTGCAGGCGGCACCTGGCGCGCCCTTAACCCGCGACTGACGGCCAACGCCAACGGCACCTGGTCCCCGGCAGTGTCCACGTACCCGCTGACCTTGTCCGGCGGCGGCACCGGCCCGCTGGCAACCATGAACTACGGCGGTTACTCGCCTGTCGCTAACCGCCCCGTGCGCCTGCCGGTCCCGTCTGTTTCCGGGCAACGGCGACCTACGCCAGCGTCCTGCCCGGGGTCGACCTCATCGTCACCGCCAAGCCAAGCGGCGGCTACAGCGATGTCATCCGCATCGCGAACGCCACCGCCGCGGCCAATCCGGCTCTGGCCGCGCTGAAGTTCGCCACCCGCACCCGCGGGCTCACGGTCGCCGCCGCCCGCAACGGGACCCTCACCGCGCGGGACGCCCGCGGCCAGGCCATCTTCTCCGCGCCTCCGCCCCGCATGTGGGACTCCGCGGTCAGCCCGAAGCTCCGCGCGGCCCCGGCCAGGTCAGGCGCCGCCGGCGCTGGCCACGCCGGCTTCCCGGTCCGGTCCACCGCGGCGGCCCCCGCCATCGGAGCGCACATAGCATCGGTCCGCGTATCCGCCGCCCAAGACCACCTGACCCTCGCCCCCGACCCCGCCCTCCTTAACCGCCCCGGCGCGGTCTTCCCCGAGTACATCGACCCGAACTGGGACACGGCCGGCTCCTCGGCCTCCAACTGGGCCTACGTCTCCAGCGAGTTCCCCAGCCAGCCGTATTACGACGGCAGCGACTACCTGCAGGTCGGCGAGGAACCCACCGTCACCGGCAACGCCGACACCGGCTTCCACTCCTACGCCTTCTACCAACTGCCGATCTCCTCGGCGATCCGGGGCGCGACCATCAACTCGGCGACGGCGTACTTCCCTGAGGTCTGGGCCGATTCCTGCACCGCCTCCCCTGTCGACCTGTACCAGACCAGCAAGGCGATCTCCAGCTCCACGACGTACAACAACCTGCCCGGCTGGGGCGCCAAGCTCGGCTCTGACAACGTCGCCTTCGGCTGGTCCTCCTCCGGCCTCGGCGGCTCATCAAGCTGCCCGGTCGGCGCCCAGGACGTCCACTACGACATCAAGTCCCTGATCACGACCGACGCGGGCACCACGTCCGGGGCCATGCCGACGCTCAACGTCGGCCTGCGAGCAGAGTCCGCCGGCGTCGACGGCTGGAAGCTATTCGCCAACCCGAAGACGCAATGGGGCGCCAGCAACGCCACGATCACCATTCAGTACGCCTTCAAACCCGGCACACCCAGCGCTGAGCACGTCCCTCGGCACCAACTGCTCAGGCACGGCCGTATCCGGAGACGGCAACGTCACCCTCGACGCCTCGATGCAGGACAAGGACCACTTCGCCCCGACCGTCAGCTACACCGCCTACGCGGCCGGGACCACCGCCGACACCTTCGCCACCAACCTGCCCGCGTCGGCGGCCTCCGCCGGAAGCGGCACGACCTTCAGCTCCAACGTCCAGCTGAAGGAAGCCGATCTGAAAACCGCCTTGTCCAAGTACGGCACCGGCGGCTCGGTCAAGATCACCTGGACCGCCACCGCGCAGGTGAACCTGCAGGGCACCGTCCTGTCATCACCGGCCGCCACGTGCAGCTTCTTGTTCTCTACGGCCAAGCCCGGCCCCCCGAACGTGTGGACGGACCAGGCCGCGACGATCCCATGCGGCGGTACCTACAACATCGGCACGCCGGCCAGCTTCTACGCGACGGGCAACACCACGTCGACCACCCCGGCCAACCCGGACTCCTACATCTACCAGCTCAACGGCGGCAACCCGGTCACTGCGGCGGCCGGCACCGCCTCGCCCTACGAGGCCAAGATCACCGTCACGCCGACCCGCATGACCAATGTTCTGACGGTGACCGCCGTCGCGTCCGGCGTCAATGTCGGCCAGGCATTCACCTGCATAGTCAACGGGCAGTCCCCGCCGACTGCCGCTGACCAGGACCTGACCGGCGACGGAGTCCCCGATCTGCTCACCGTCGGCGACGGCACCACCGGGGTAGCACCCGGCCTGTGGCTAGCCCCCGGGCAGGGAGCGAGCGGCAACTTCGACGGGACGGTGGGCACCACCCCCACCGACATCGCCCCCTACGGCGCTCAGGGAACTGACGCCACCGGCTCCGCACCTGACCCGGCCGGCTGGAACGGCATGAAGGCCATCACCGGACAGTTCCTCGGCCCGGGTTTCAACGCCATCGAGGCTTACACCCCCGGCAGCAGCGCCCATCCAGGCATCTACGTCATCCCTGCCCAGGGCGACGGCTCGGCTGTCACCTCTGTCTTGACTTCCCAGGGAAATAATTCGCAGGGGGCTTTTGACGTAGCACCCTTTATCGACTGCGGCTTCGACCAACTCGCGACCCCCGACTACCCGCTCCAGCTGGCCGACGCCTACGACGTGTCCGGCAACACCAGCGGCGGCATCCCGGACCAGATCGGGGTCTACTCCGACGCCAGCCTCTCCCCCTTCGCGGGCCAGTCCGGCTTCCTGACCTACTTCCAGGCCGACAGCCAGAACAGCTTCGACTCCAGCGACGGCAACCTCGGCATCCCCTACATCCTGGCGAACGCGTCCCCGGACGGGACGGACTGGTCGAACTGGACCATCACCACCAGCGCCGGGACCGGCGGCGACGCCACCATGTTCCTCTGGAACTCCCACACCGGCGCCCTGTGGATGTGGCCGCTCACCGGCCTTTCCAACCCGACCGCCGGCGGCTGCGGCGCAGGTACCTGGCTACAGCCGTCCGCCACCCTGGCGGGCCTGCCGGTCGAAGTCGACGCCAGCTGGCACACCGGCGCGCTCGACACCCTGCAGGCCGCCGCCATCAACGGCCTGCCTGGCCTGACTGACGTGACCAGCGCCGGCAAGGCGGAGTCCTGGACCGTGCAGAACGGCGTACTCAGCCCGGTGCCGGGAACTCCTGAGCAGCTGACCACCGCCGACCACTCCTATCCGCTCGGCGACGGCACCAGCGGCACCGTCACCACCGCGACCGACTTCCACGGGACCACCTCCACCGACCCCGAGGACGACCTGACCGGGAACCCCGGCGTGACCTGGAACACCGGCGACATGTTCAGTCCCGACGCCACCTTCGACGGGACCAGCGGATTCCTGACGACCGCGTCCGGGGCCACCGGCTTCAACCCGAGCCAGCCCTTCACGATCTCGGCCTGGGTCAATCCGTCCGCCCTAGGCGGCACCGTCTTCGCTCAGAACGGCTCCGCCTACTCCACCGTCAAGGTCAGCTCCACCACCGGCGGCCAGTGGTCCATGAGCATGAACACCAGCGGGTCCAGCTACAACACGGTCACCGGCGGGATCGCCCGGGCCGGGCTGTGGACCAATCTCACGCTGAGCTATGACGGCGGCGGCACCGCCGGTGACGGGATGCTGCGCCTGTACGCCAACGGCACCGAGGTCGCCAGCCTCGACGACACCAGCCCGCCCACCACTTTCAGCAGGTTCACCGTCGGCGCCGCTCAGGTGGCCGGCGTCGCCAGCGGCTTCCTCGCCGGTCAGGCCGCCGATGTCCAGATCTGGGACACCCTCGCCGCCCCCGTCCAGCCGACGACCCCGGCGAGCGGCCTTGTCCCGGTCGCGCCCGTCCGCATCCTGGACACCCGTTCTGCCAGCAAGATCGGCAGCATCACCGGGCCGCTTGGTTCCGGCGCGACCGTCAGCGTGCCCATCGCGGGCACGACGACCTCCTCTGGCGTCACGATCCCGGCCGGGGTCACCGCCGTCGCGCTGTCCATCAGCATCACCGGCCAGACCCAGACCGGCTACGTCACCCTCTACGCCGACGGCGAGCCCAAGCCCGGTACCTCGACGCTGGACTTTCCCCCCAGCGGATCGCTGAGCAACAACGCCATCATCCCGGTCGGCCCGGACGGAAAGATCGCGATCTACAACTACGGCACCGCTACCGACCAGATGCTCCTCGACCTCACCGGGTACTTCATCACGCCGGCCGCCGCCGGTAGCGTCGCTACCAGCACCTATCACCCGCTGGCCAACCCGACCCGGATCTTCCTGACCACCAATGGCACCGGCGTCCCCAAGGCGCAGGTAGCCGCGGGCACTTCCCTTCTCATACCGGTCGAAGGAAACACCACCAATGGCGCCAACCTCCCCGCCAGCGGCGTCACCGCGATCGCGCTTAACATCGGCGCCATCGCCCCTAGCGGCGACAACGGCTGGATCGCGGCCTACCCCGACGGCACAACCCGTCCGGAGGTCAGCAATGTCAGCTTCACCGGCGGGCAGACCTACGCCTCGACCGTCATCGTCCCCGTCGGCAGCGACGGGAAGATCGACATCTACAACGGCTCGGCCAAGCCCATCGATCTCGTCGGTGACCTGAGCGGCTACTTCACCACGTCCGCCAGCGGCCAGTACTACCACCCGCTCGACGCCGCTCGCATCCTCGACACCCGCCAGACCAACAACCCCATCAGCTCCGCTAGCCCGCGCACATTCAACGATCCGGCCGGCATCATCGCCCAGGACCCGACGCTGGTACTCAACATCACGGCCGTCGCCCCCGCCAGTAGCGGTTACCTGCGGGCCTACCCCGGCCAGGACACCAGCACGGGCACCAGCGTCCTCAACTTCCCGGCGTCGGCGAGCACCGCCGGGCTGGGCCTGATCTACACGGCGAGCAACAACTCCTTCGTCATCGGCAACTCCGCCGCCAGTCCCGTCGACATCCTCCTGGACATCAACGGCTACTTCCAGTGACCACAGTGCCCGTGGTCACGGTGCCAGTGACCACGGGCCGACGGTAACTGGCCCCGCCTGGGCAGGTCCAGCTCTCCCCGCAGGACGAGCTGGTAACCCGCAATGCCGGCCTGCAGCCTGGAGTTGACCCCGAGGCGATTGAGGATTGCCGTCGTGTGCGACTTGACCGTGTGCTCGCTCCTGGACAGATGCGTAGCGGTTGTCCGGATATCCATCCCAGCGGCGAGACAGCCGAGAATGGTTTTCTGACTTGGAGCCAATTCACGGTAATTCTCCAGCGCGGTACCGAGCCATGGCAGCTCGGCTTCCATTCCCAGCTCGCTGAAGCGCACGGCTTGCTCGTCCATATGGGCCGCTCCCCCGTCGGATCTGTCAGCACGTGGAGGCTTGCAGAAAGGCGTGACATTTCGGTGATAACTGCGTGATAATGGCTCCTGCCCCGGGGGATATCAAGACTGCGGTCAGGACGGGAAGTGCCATGCAGTTCGGTGTGCTGGGGCCACTGCAGGTGATCGCCGGGGAATCTGATGAGCCTGATACGGTCTCGGCGGCCCGGCTGCGGGCGCTGCTGGCGGTGCTGCTGTGGCGGGCGAACCAGCCGGTGCCGGTCGATGAGCTGGCTGAGCTGGTGTGGGACGGCGCGCCTCCCAGCGGGGCGCCGGAAGCGACCCGCGTCCTGGTGATGCGGCTGCGGCGGCGGCACCGGGCGCTCCATCCGCCCGAGCAGAATAATCTAGAACGCGGACCGGCCGGAGCTGTCGGCATGCCTGAACCACCTGCGGCCGGGTGACTCACTGGTGGTAGCGCGGCTAGACCTGCTGGGCCGGTCGACACGGCTGAGATAGTGCACGCCTTCCTCAGCACCGCCGGCTACGACGGAGTTATCTGGTGGGCCAGCAACGAGTCCTACGACCAAATGGATCAGGGCGGGCAGGGTCGGCGGCGGGCCGTAGGCATCTGGGGCGACGTGCTCACGATCAAGGACCCGCCGCAAGCTGGCCTCGCGGGAAACGTGGACGCGCTCGGCTTCTCGCTTCCCCCGGTAGGCGTCGCCGCCGCCGTGGGCACCGGCTTCTACGTGGCGGGCGCCCACGCATACAAACACTGGGCTTTCTTCAGAAATGACATCGCGAAGCCCATCGGTCACGCGGTCGTGGACGTCGCCAGGGGCATCGGACACGGCGTCGCTGCCGTCGGTCATGCCGTAGCTCATGGCGTCTCCGACGTTGCGCATGACGTCGCGAGCTGGTTCTAGCTGTGGGCGCTGTGCGGTAACCGCCAGGCGGTCGCCGACGATGCCGAGCGGCGCTGGTGGGGCGGGCTCGAGGCGGATGAACGCGTGCGACGGTCGGCAGCGGTACTCGACGTGCGACTTCGGCCAGCTGGCACAGTTGTTTACGAGCATGCTGACTGGCAGCTGAACGACCTCAGCCTGCAGGACCCGGCTCTCGCCTGGTGACCTGCGTTTGATTTGGCAACACCCCAAACCTGGGACGTCGGGGGCCCTGCCGTTATGGGTGAGGCCGGATCTGTGCGATCACGTCGTCGGCCGAGAACACGGTAGCCGGGAATGGGGGCTCTGTCATCCCGCTACGTGTCCAGAACATGAGTCGAAGGTCATCAGCGGCGTTAGGAACATGGGCGCTCTTCCGGCCCAGTTCGGTGAGGTCACGTCCGGTCAAAGGAGCAGCCTGCCATCGGCATTCGCCTAGCAGCCCAGTCTGGTCATCAACCATGCCAAGAACGTCAACCTCGGCGGTCTCGTCGCGCCACCAGCGCCCGATGACCATCTCGGCAGGCAATACGCCATCACGGACAAGCCCGGCTGCGTGCGAACGGCAGGTGCTCTCGAACACACGCCCGATGTGCTGCTGCAAGCGTTCCGCGGTCCTGCGCCGGACGGCATCACCTTGCCCCCCTTCGATGAGGTCAACATCATCGCGAAGGACACCGAACCAGAAAGCAAGATAGACGTCAGCGATCTCGTACAACGGGTCGGCGGCAGGCTCACCGAGGGGCACCACCCGCTGCACGAACCCGCTTCTCCGCAGCCGCTCCAGCGTGTAATCAATGCGCTGCTGCGCCCGGCCCGCGATACGTGACCGGCGCCGTGCCCCCCGGCCGATCGCGGTCAGCACCCGCTCATATCCTCCACGCCAGTCCAGGTCCTCGCTGAGAATGTCCATCGCATCCCGGACCAGGACGCCTGCGGGCGCGTAGGCGAGGCGGAGCAGGTTGTCCTGGACCGGCCGGGATTGATCCCACAGGTCCAGGTGAAGCGGATACCCGCCGCATACGGAATACGCAGTGACGAAGTCGGCTGCGGGGATCAACGGCAGGAACGGACGAGCGTCGGAAGCGGAGAACGGGTCAAGCCGGCACTCGAGCGCAGCGCGACGGTGCAGGCCGCCCTGGGCACCGAGCATCTGCTCCATGACGCTCACCGCTGAGCCGGTGAGGACGAGCATCAAACGCTGGCTCCGGACCCGGCCCTCCCAGACGGCCGACACGAGGTCGGCGAAGTCAGGCTGGGAACTGAGCAATCGCGGCGCCTCGTCGATCACTACGAGTAGCGGATCGGTCTCAGCGAGCCGGAGCAGGAAGCGAAAGACGGAGTCCCAGTCGCGGAGAGGCGCCCCCAGCAGATCGTCCGCCGCTCCTCCGAGCTGCTCTCGTATTCCTTCCGTCAGCCGGGTGAGCTGCCGCTCAAGGCTGTCCTGGCGTGTGGCGGTAAAGTAAACGGCCTTCTTGCCCTCAGCGAAATGGGTCAGCAGGAACGTCTTGCCAACACGGCGCCGACCCCACATCACGACAAGCTGCGGCCTGCCCGACCTGGCCCGTTCCCACGCATGGCCAAGGTCTTCGAGTTCCCGGTCGCGCCCGATCAGCCGCTGCACGAATTCATACTACACGCTATTTGTACTACAAACAATTTGTAGTACAACCACTTTGCGCTCAACTTGATGTTCTCATCCGAAGCCGCTGGGTGCCGGTTCTTGGGCGTCTGCGTCGACCCAGGACGCCCACGCCGCTGTCCGTCGCAGCACCCTGGGCTCGGCCTAGTGCGGCGGCGCCAGGTGATGACCCGCCAGGTCGGCCACAGTCATCGGACGATAGCCACGTTCTCGAGGGGCACCGCAAAGCCGTCACCTCATGCTGCGCCGTCACCTCGCGGTCGCGTGTCCTTCTGGCCACCGCCAGCCGTGACCGTACGGTGCGGATCTGGGACCCCGCTACCGGAGTCTGCCATTCGACCCTCCAGGGACACGGTGACACAGTCACCTCAGTGTCCTTTTTCACCAATAGCACCGGTGTCCTTCTAGCCACCGCCAGCGACGATCGCACAGTGCGGATCTGGAACCCGAATACTGGTGCCTGCCAGGCCATCCTCAGCGGCCACAACGGCTGGGTCACCTCAGTCTGCGCCTTCACAGACCGATCACGCACTCTCCTGGCGACCGCCAGCCGCGACCATACGCTGCGGATCTGGGACCCCGCTACCGGCGCCTGCCAGGCCATACTCGTTGGCCACAACGACTGGGTCACCTCGGTCTGCGCGTTCAGCGACGGCTCCCGCACGATGCTCGCGTCGGCGAGCTGGGACTGCACCGTGCGAATCTGGGATCCCGCCAGCGCAACCTGCCTGGTCACCATCCACGGCAACGCTGTTATGTCGGTCTGCGCTTTCGTCGCCAACGGCCGCCCTCTCCTGGCCGCCGCAAGCGATGATCGCACCGTCCGCATCTGGGACCCCGCGTCGGGCACCTGCCGAGCAACCCTGCATGGCCACAACGAGTGGGTCACCTCGGTATGCGCCTTCGACGCGGGCGACGGGCGCGCATTCCTCGTCACGACCAGCTACGACCGTACAGTGCGGATCTGGGATCCCGCGACGGGTAGTCATCAGCTCACAGTGCGGGGGAACGCCATCACTTCGGTCTGCGTCGTCACGCCGGACGCTCGCCGCCTTGTGGCCGCGGCCAGCCGCGATCACACCATCCGGATCTGGGATCCTGAGACCGGTACCAGCCAGGTGACGCTTGTAGCTAGGTCATACGGATATCGTCACGTCGGTCTGCGCCCTTGCCGATCGCGTACAGGGTCTCCTGGCTACCGGGAGCGACGACCGGACGATGCGGATCTGGGACCCCGCCGACGGCTCCTGCCTGACCACCCTGCAAGGACACGACGACGCCGTGACGGCATTGTGCGCCTTCAGCGACGGCAACCGCACGCTACTGGCCACTGGCAACGACGATCGCACAGTCCGGATCTGGGAGCTCGTTAGCGGGTCAGCCATGCTAGTGGTTCCCGTTTACCGTCCAGTAAGGGCGCTATGCGAAGCTTCCGGCCTGCTAGTGATCGCCTCCGTGGATGGGTTGGTAGCAATCGATCTAGGAAACGCCGCAGATGATCATGCAAAATCCACAGGCTAGGGAACAATGAGCCTTGTCATTCCGATACGCCGGCGATCGGGAATCAACCGTCTACTCGTCGGCGACAGAGACCCGTGCTAGGGAACTAACTGAGACGTAGCGGGCGATGGTAATGGACGTGAGTGTCGAAGTAGGCGAGGCGCTTACCGAAGCGTTCCGCCTAGCGGTAACGCACCACCACGCCGAGGTCGAACCCGGCCATGTGGTGCTCGGGATCGCAAAACGCCACTCAAGCGCTCGCGGCATAGACATGCTGATGTCAAGCGTCCAAGCTGACTTCTTCCGCGAGATAAGCATAATGCAATCCTCAGGTAGGCAGCTGCTCCCGTCCTCGGAACTCTGCACTGTTCTAGCATCTGCTATGCGCCCGTCGGACTCAGGATATCTAAGCACTCGCGACCTTTTGAACTGCCTGGCAGCTGTTACGAATCGAAAAGTCGCAGAGAATGCAAAGAAGCTTCTGAGGGACCTCCCGCTTACGTCCAACATCCGGGAAAGCGAACCCGACGATAAGCTACGCCAATTCCTTGAAGACGTTGACGCGAACCGCCAGCGAACGGTAATTGCGCTCCAAGGCCAGGACAGGACACCCTCGCAAGTCACGCAAGCAAACGGGCCGTTCCTGGTTGATCGCGATAACAATGGACACCAAGCACAAGGCACAAGGAACAGATCACACCGCAGCGGCAGCAAAAAACCTCCAAGCGTCAGATCAACCCGAATCAATCTCCGTAAACCGCAAGGTCTTTTTGGTGCACGGTCGCGATTTGAAGGCACGCGACGCTCTCATCGAATTGCTCAGGGCCTTCGACCTGAAAGTCGTCCACTGGCGCGAAGCGGCCGCGCATGCGGGAGGGGGTACACCATATACAGGCGATATCGTAGCTGCGGGGATGGCACTAGCAGATGGAGTGGTAGTACTGCTAACTCCCGATGACGTAGGGTATGTGCATCCGACCTTCCGCCTGGACACGGATGGTCCCCACGATCTCGAACCCACCGGGCAAGCGCGACTCAACGTGGTATTCGAGGCCGGAATGGCCATCGCTCTCGACCGCACCAGAGTAGTGTTGGTCGAAATTGGCCACGGCCGAAAGCTTAGCGATACTGATGGTCTTAACGTCGTTCGCCTCATCGATAACATTGAATGTCGTAAGGATCTCGCGCAACGCCTTCGATCTGCGGGACTCTCAGTGGACGTGGAGGGAGAGTAATGGCGCACCGCCGGAAGATTTAACCAAGCATCGCCAGCCGAAATTTGAACCGGTTACATGCGTCTTCCCGGCGGGGGCCTACTTTGCACCCGCCGGGATTAGGGTGCAGGCAATTCATGCCGTGGTCGAGGTCGATGTGATCCCAGCGGAGCGCCCTTAGCTCGCCAGGGCGAATGCCGAGCGTGATCGCCAGGACGAACAGCACCGCGAGCCTGGCCTGGTCGTCGGCTGGCTGGTCGAATCCCGGGGCACTGCGGCAGGCCCGGCAGGTCGTCTCGGCCAGGTCCGCGCCGACTGTCACAATCGTGCGCGCGGGACGCGGCATGTTGCCGCACGCAAGCTTGCCAGCGGCCGTGCGCCAACGCCAGCCTGGCAGGAAGGGAAGACCTCGCCCTCCCGCTCCCTGCCGGTCCGTCAAGGTTTGCCGTCCGCCGCGGCGCGTTCGCATGCCGCCATGGCAGATCGAGGGAACTGGCGTTCAAGCTCGGTGGCCTGCTGCGGCCAATTCCCCGCTAGTACTAGTCCCGGCCATCACGGTAAAGGCGAATCCGGCGCTCATCGGACGGCGCAGCGGAATGTCGCACTTGATCCGGCGCAGTACCTCGTTCCTGCTGAGGCCGAGCCCTTGCGCGATGAGCCGTTCCGGGCGCACCGGTACCGGATCCTCGAAGACGACCTCCACTCGGACCGGGCACGCCTCGTCGAGCCATGCCGGCGGGGTGTCCAGCCGCCAGGCCCCCGTCCAGTCCAGCGTGAAGTGGTTGCGCCGGGCGAGCAGCGGATCCAGCAGCCTGGACGCCACCAGTTCCGGGTCGTTGACGTGGTAGCCGTGGAGCTCAGCCGGATCGAAGGACCTGACCGGCGCTCGCTCGTGCACGGCGAGCTTGCGCGTCCGATCGCAGAAAACGCAGCGGACCAGCAGCCACACGTCCAGCAGCTTGCCGTTGGCGTTGACGCGGAACCTGCCCTCGCCGGTGGTGGCCGACTCCGACCGGCAGTCCACGCACCGCAACGACAGCAGAGGCAGCCTGGTCCGGCGAACGACCCAGGGCAGCACGATATGAGGTTGTGAAGACATGATCGCTCTAGACCTGACACGAGGCCGATTACGCGCGACCTCAAACGCTGCATGACCGGGGCGCACAAGGGCAGCCCGGCAGATCCGACGAGAGCGTCGGCTACACGTGAGCGGAAGAAGGTGTCAGGTCTAAAGAGCAGGCATGCGGTTTGTCCCTTTGTCGTCACTGCGACGGGCCGCAGCCAACCTACGGGAACGCGGAAGGAAGCCTCAAACGGTTTTCCGACCGAAACTTCGTCAGTGCTACCGGGACCCCTCAGTGGCGAAGGCGACCCCGGCCCGGATCACCCGCGCCGCGAACTGTGCCACGCCGCAGACTCTTATGACCGTGCCGCACGGATGCCCCACCGGCGCAGACCAGCCTTGCCCGCCTGGCGGGCGCCGTGACCCAACTGCGGCTCGCTGAGTGCCGTGGCTCACCTGGCTTCGTCGCCGTACACTGATTTCATGAGCGTGCAGCGCGAGGAGCTGATCCGGCTGGTGGAGGAGCTGCCAGAGGACGATGTGCCGACCGTGCTCGATGACGTGCGCCGTCACCTTCGCCTTGTCCATGGCCGGTCCTGGCCCCCCGCCTGGTTCAGTTCGGCGGAGGGCAGGACAAGTGACATCGCGGCCCGGTCTGAGGATCTGCTTGTAGAGGGATTCGGCCGCTCGGCGTGATCGTCTGCGATACCGGGCCGCTGGTGGCCGCGGCGCGGTCGAACGACAAGCACCACGCTGCCTGCGTGGACATGTTCACGGCGCCGCATGAAGCTGGAACGGAGCTGGTGATTCCCGCGCCGGTCGTGGCCGAGGTCGGCTACCTCTTGGCTCGTGAGGCTGGGCCGCGAATCGAGGCGATGTTCTTGCGCTCGCTTGCCGATGGCGACTTCGGCGTGGCTGACCTAGTGATGGCAGACTACAAGCGGATGGCCGAACTCGTCATTACGTACGGAGACCTGCCACTGGGCACGACAGACTCGGCTGTCGTCGCAACCGCCGAGCGATTGAAGGTCACGGATGTGGCGACTCTGGACAGACGGCACTTCGCCGTGGTCAGGCCGCGCCACGCGGACGCACTGACACTGCTGCCCTAGTCGCCCGCGCCTTACAGCGGGCCAGGATGGGTCCGATCGCCTACCACCACCACATCAGCCCGGGCCGGCGGCGGCTCGACTGTCCCAGGAGGACAGGGCCGGGTTGTCTCGTCAGCCGCCGGGGTCTTACCGCAGCGATGGCGTCTAGGGCTCCCCGAACGTCCGCCTGCCCTGTCACACCCTCATCACGCCTTTCTCATTAGAGTGACGGCTGGCCGATTTGTCGGAGAGGGCAAAGGCGAGACATGTTAGGGAGCGGTGCCGACGAGGGCCAGGCTAGGGTCATCAAAGTTCTGGCAAGCGGTGGAAATCTTCACCCCGCAGGCCATTCCCGCACTGAACCCACTCCGGCACGTCTACAGGCTCGACGGCACCAGGCCGCTGCCCTGGGATTCCGGCCACCCTTTGCGCCGGATCGAGCTGAAGAGCGACCTGACCTGGCGCCCCCATCTCGAACACGATCGCCTATGACGGCCTGATGGTCTACGGAACCGCCGAGCCTGGCCCGGCCGCTCGCGGCGCCGGACAGCTCGTGGATCGACGTCCCCGCTGCCCCCTCGGAAGGAAACTGGGTCCCGCGAGAGGGCCTGCAAGCGCGCAGGGTCCTGTCGGCGCTGGTGCAGCGGTATGGCATCGATCCAAGCCGGATTTTCATGTTCTCGCCGTTCCGCGACGACGCTGACCATATCCAGCGACTACGGGCTGAGGTAGCGAGCCTGCGCGGCGGGACTGTGCACACCGCACAGGGTAAGGAAGCCGATATCGTGATCCTGATCCTGGGCAGCAACCCGGACAAGCCCGGCTCAAGGAAGTGGGCCTCCCAGCGCCCTAACCTCGTGAACGTCGCGGTGAGCCGAGCCCGCCACCGGCTGTACGTCATCGGCGACTACGCGCTCTGGTCCGAGTTTCCCTACGTCCGCGACCTTGCAGCGCACCTTCCTCGACAGAAGACTGGGTCGCCGGAGCGATCCCGCTCAGGGTAGACACGCCGAGCCGCGCGCGGCACTCAGCCTGGTTTAACTATGATAGATTTGACTATCATAGCTGGGCCTATCATAACCTCGAAAGGAAACGTGGCATCTAAGCCGAAGCGCCTGTTTGACCGAGACGTCGAGTGGGCGGAGCTGACGGAGTTCGTGTCCTCGGGCGAGCCGGGGGCGGCGCTCGGACTCGTCTACGGACGGCGGCGCCAGGGAAAGACGCTGCTGCTTGAGTTGCTGGCACTGGAAACCGACGGGTTCATGTTCGGGGCGACACAGCAGAGCGAAGCGCAGAATCTCGCCGACCTCGGGGCGGCGTATGCGGCTTACCGGCGGCTCGGCCAGCCGGTCGCCTTCGCGGGGTACCGAGAGGCTTTCGCCGAGCTCTTCCGGCTTGGCGAGGAACGGCCCACCGCGGTGATCATCGACGAGTTCCCCTACCTGGTCGCGACCACTCCCGCCCTCCCGTCCTACCTGCAGCAGGCGCTGAGCCCGCTCGGCCACGCCAAGCAGCGTAGTAAGACCCGGCTGATCCTGTGCGGCAGCGCGCTTGCCACCATGGCGCAACTGCTCGGCGGGGGTGCGCCGCTGCGCGGCCGAGCGCGAATAGAACTGGTCGTCCGCCCGTTCCAGTTCCGCGAGTCCGCCGAGTTCTGGGATGTGGCGCACGCTCCTGAACTCGCATTCCGGCTCAACTCCCTGACCGGCGGGACGCCCGCCTACAAGGACATGTGCGGCGGTAACGGGCCGCGGTCCCTCGATGAGTTCGACCGGTGGGTGCAGCGGCGGCTACTCAGCCCGGCGAGCGCCATGTTCCGCGAGGGCACGCTGCTGCTGCGGGAGGAGCCGTCCATCGCCGACCCGACATCGTATGCCTCGGTACTCGCCGCGATCAGCGCGGGCGCCAGCCGCCGCTCGGAAATCGCCGCTGCCCTCGCCCGGCCGTCCAGCGCGCTGGCACACCTTGTCACCGGGCTAGAGGATATCGGGCTGATCCAGCACCTCGACGACGCCCTGCGCGGCAAGCGGAGCGTATTCCGGGTCACCGAGCCGGTGGTCCGGCTGCACCAGCTCATCACGGCGCGATATGAGCCCGAACTGGTAGCGGGCCGCGCGGACCGGGTATGGCAGCGCAGCGCGGCCATGGTGTCCGAGAAGATCTACGGCCCGCACTTCGAGGACCTGGCGAGGCACTGGTGCCTGCTCTACGCCGATGAGGCGACGCTCGGCGGAGCGCCAAGCGCGGTCCGCCCCACCGAAATCGCGTGCCGGGAACATCAGCAAAGTCACCAGCTGGACATCGTCGTGACAGATGACCCGGGCCCGGCTAGCCGCATCAGCGCGATCGGCGCGGCCAAGGCGACTAACGCCCCCGCCGGCCTGGACCTGCTCCGGCGGCTCGAGCACCTGCGCGGCCTGCTGCCGAGCCAGCGCGTCGACCAGCCACCCAAGCTCCTGGTCTTCAGCCGCACCGGCTTCACCAGCGGCCTCGCCAGCGAAGCCGCTACCCGGCCCGACATCGAGCTAGTAGGCATTGACCGCCTCTACCACGGCGAATGAGCGTGATCTTTGATTAGCTAATACGCAATGAGTTCTGCTGCGGACCATTTTTCTTCCATGTGCTTGTTGTCTTAAGCAGGGTGCTCTGAAAAACTTCCTCAGGCTGAAAAGGCCGACTGTGGACCGTCCAGCCGCAGACCTGAGCGCACGTCAAATAAACTGACTGACATGGTCCTGGCTCATAGCGCTGGCCAGGACTAAGGAAAGGACCGGGCGCGATGGCTAGTCAGCGGAGCTATGACATCCCGCTCGGGCGCCTGCTCAGCGCCGCACCGGGCATCCCCACGACGAACATGGCGCGCACAGTCGAGCATTACCAGCGCCTGGGGTTCACCTTCTCGGCGCCCGGCTCGACTGGCCCGCCCGCCGGGGCCGACTTTGCCATCGGCGAGCGGGACGGCGTGGCGCTGCACTTCGCGGTCAAGCCAGATCACGACCCCGGTCGCACCGCGACCTGGGTTTACATCTGCGTCGAGGACGCTGACGAGCTGAGCGCGGAGTTCGATGCCCGCGGCGCCGGCCAGGGCCGGACCCCGCGCGATACCGACCGCAAGATGCGCGAGCTCGCGCACATCGACCCGGACGGCAACCTGCTCCTGTTCGGCTCGCCGTCGCGGGACAGCCCCGCCCTGCGGCCGGCGGATCAGCCAGCGGGTGACCAGGGTCCCGGCGCCGCGCCCGATCCGCGTGTCCTCGAGTTCACCACCGCCCTTACCACCGGGGACGTGGCCAGGTTGCGGGAGTTCCTGGCGGCCGACCCGGGCCTTGCCAGAATCCTCATCAACTCGCGCACGCCACTGCACCTGTTCGCCGACGCGCCCGGTCACCGGCCCAGCCCGGCCGCGGTGGTGTCCGCGCTCGCCGAGGCAGGCGCGGACCTCGACGCTCACGCGACCGGGATGTGGCACCACGAGACCCCGCTGCACTGGGCGGCGAGCAACGACGACGTCGACCTCATCGACGCGCTGCTCGACGCCGGCGCTGACATCGAGCACCCGGGCTCGTCCATCAGCGGCGGCCCGCCGGCCGAGTCCGCCCTGGGCTACGCCCAGTACAAGGCCCTGCGCAGGCTCTATGAGCGCGGCGCGGCGATGAACCTGTCCCGCGCCGCAGCACTCGGCCTGATGCCGCTGGTTACCGAGTTCGCAACGACGGCCCCGTCACCCGGCGCCGAAGAGCTAGCCGCCGCGTTCTGGAACGCCTGCCGGGCCGGCCAGCTTGAAGCCGCCCGCTACCTAGCGGACAGCGGCGCCGACATCAACTGGCGCGCGCCCTGGTCCGGTCAGACCCCGCTCGACGCAGCCCGCGACAAGCACCAGCGCACCATCGTCGCCTGGCTAACCATTACCAGGGGCAGTAACCCGGGCCGTTAGAATCGTTCGTTAAGGCGATTCCTGCTCTTCCTGTCACGCCAGGACAGCTTCGGTTAGGTCGTCATGGAGGGCATGGCGACTGGCGCGTGCTGTGTTGCCACCCACGGCCCCAGCCTCCGGCCTGGGCGGCTCCTGATACGCCGACCAGCGACGGTACTATCGGTCGGAACGGGCGAGCGGCGACTGCGGACCGGCCGCAGCTATGGCCCCGCCATCTTGAGGAGTCCGGGCCATGCTTGAGATGCGGACCGTCTGCGAAGGCTGCAGCGTGCCCCTGCCAGCCGACGGCGACGCCCGCATCTGCAGCTACGAATGCACCTTCTGCCCTGCCTGCACCAGCGAGTTCAGCGGCCGGTGCCCCAACTGCGGCGGCGAGCTGCTTCCGCGACCACGCCGCACCCCGGCCAGTCCGCCCGTCTCGTGACCGCGCCACCCGACGCCGTGCCGCGCGCGCCCGCGGCCCGGATGCCCGGCGGCTGATGATCCCATGGCCCTGCCTGAGCTGGACATCGCGCGAGTACGGCGTTGGTGCGCCGAGCGAGTGCCTGAGCATGCCCGTCACCAAGTCCGCGTCGAGTGCCAGGTCGCCCCGCGATACCTGACGATCGTCGAGCGGCGGCCGCCCTGGCACGAGAGCTCCGGGCCAGAATGGACCAGCTTCCCGATCGCGCGCCTGCGCTACAACGCCTCCGCCAAGTCCTGGACCCTGTACTGGCGTGACCGCGACCTCCGATTCCATATCTATGGTTGGCTCGCACCTTCGAACCGCGTCGATGACCTGCTCAACGAGATCGACCTCGACCCCACCTGCCTCTTCTGGGGCTAACCACTATCAGGCGGATAGCGCCGATGCCCTATTTCGCTTCTGGCGCGGGTGCCTGCTGGTCCCGGCTCCGGGCTGTGTGATCTTCCCTGCCAATGTGGATGCCGCCTTCCACGTCTCTGGCCTGGACCGCATTCCCGTGAACGGTTCCGCTGATGATATTCACAGACCTGCTAGCGTCCATCTGGATCTCTGGTGCGACCTGGCTCCACAGATCTTGCAGCCAGTCGCTGAACTCGGCGTCGCGGACAATGCGATCCCTGAGCAGGGACTTGAGGCTCTCACGTGCAGACTGATCATCGGGATCCTCAAGCACTATCTCTAGCGTCCCCCTCAAGCCTGGCTCGCTGCGGCCGGCGGCGTGCGGCGCTTCTTCTTTCCGCCGCTGGCCTTCCTGCCCGCCGCGGCGCGTGCGGCGATCCGGGTCGCCAGCTGCGGGTCCAGCGCCGCCGGGGTCACCAGCGCGGTCAGCCCGGCCTCCAGCTCGCAGGCGTCCAGCAGGGCTGGCAGCCGGTCCAGCGTGGACGCCGACGGCGGCTCATGCAGCCCGGTCCGCGGGTTGCGTCGGGTCCCGTGCGCGGCCAGCACGTCCTGGTCCCAGCCCGCCGCCGCCCCGGCGATCGCCAGCGGGCTGGCGTACCCGCACGCCACCCCAGCGACCAGCACCGATACCAGCCAGCCCAGCGAGTGCCGGATCCCCCGCCGCTTGCGCGGATCGGTCAGCCAGGCCGTCAGCACCTCACGCAGCGGCGCCGGCGCCGTCCCGGCTGGCGCCGTCCCGGCTGGCGCCGTCCCGGCTGGCGCCGGCGCGTGCCGGCAGCCCCCAGATCCGAATGTGGGAAGCATTCTGGCTGATGGAAGGAGCACGAATCCATCTCGCGGCTGGCGATAGCGATGAGGCTATGAGGTGCTGCAGAATGGCCGCGTCACTTGAACGCCAGATCGGGAATCCAAGCCGTGAGGCCACCGCGCTCGACTGTGCCGGAGATGTACTCCAGGTCATGGACAACCCGGAAGATGCCGCAGCCTTCCACCTCCAGGCGGCCCGGATGCATCAGCAGTTAGGCGATGGCTGGCAGCAGGCACTTGCCACCGTCCACGTCGCCGAGTGCGAAGCGGCACTGGGCCGGGACGCTGCCAGCCGCGAGCACCTGGCACTGGCTCTTGAACTGACACATCCGTTCTCGGACGGCCGGGCCATGCGGCTTAGGCACAGCCTGAAGATGCGCCTAGCCTGAGCTTGACTCAGAGCAGGTCAGCCACAATGGCCCATCATTGCAATCGACCCGTACGCCGCCGTCAGCCTGAAGACTCGTCTGATCAATCCGCACCTGCCGTCCCTGGAACTCTGTTACCGGGCCCCGACCTCCGTTAAGAAACCGCAGCACGCGAATCCGATTATGGAGGCTATTCCGGTCATCGTCCCAGTTAACCGTATACCACTCTGGTGGCGGAAATCCCGCATAGGTTGCCTTGGCCCCGTCTTGCGGCACTCCAGAATCACCTTCCGTCGCGCGAGTCAGCGCGGCCTTGACCAGATCCGGCAGCACAGTTCTCACAAGCTGCCACACGTCCTGACTAGTTACCTTGTCCGGGAGCGGTATGCCTTCAAGCTGCGCGAGAATAGGACCCGCGTCGATTCGCTCGTCCATCCGGTGAACTGTTACTCCTATTGACGGATCACCGTTGCGAATAGCCCAGAGCACAGGCGATGGACCCCGATACTTTGGCAGAACAGATGGATGAACATTCAGGACTCCCAGCCTCGGCAGCTCAAGGACATCGCGCGGTCGCCAGTTGAAGCCGAAAACAAGTACGGCATCAGGCCTATAACCAGCGAGCATGCCAGCAATATTCTCCGTTCCGCCCGGCAGAAGAAGATCCATGCCGACCGGTAGATCAGCGATAATCGTCTTAACTGACTCAAGGATGTCCGACTCCGGCTCGGCGGCCGGGCGCATCGACCGGCTCATCAGATACGCAACAGGGAAGTGACCCGAATCTGTCAGAGTCTCGTGCAGGAACCGGAACTGCGCTGAACCATATGATGCCACTACAATCCGCAGACCTTGAGCCATATGCCATAGCGTAACGCGGCGCCTGGGCTCTATCGGTGATCTCCGCAGTGACCGGCTGACCCAGCGCTCGGCGATGAGGCTGCCTGCAGACGGTCGTAGGCCGGGCTGACGCTTGATCCGCTTTTCCCGGGGGGGTGCCAGCAAAATGGCGGAGCCGATTTCCTGCAAGTTCACGTGGGCTAAGACGACGGGGATCGATCATGATTGATCAGGCCTGCCTCGGCGCGGATCTGCCTGGCTTCGGAATGCCGTCCGAGTACCGTCAAAGTGTTTGCGACGTTAGACAGTGAGGTGATCAGGTCGGCCTGGTAGCGGCCGGGGTTGACCGTTACGACTTCCCGGTAGATACGGGCTGCCTCCTCCTCGGCGGGTAGCGCCTCGGCCGGGCGGCCCAGCCGCAGGAACCGGACGCCGAGGTTGGACAGGGAAGCGGCGAGGCCGGGGCGAAACCGGTCTGGGTTCACCTGCACCAGTTGCCGGTAGATACCGACTGCCTCTTGCGCCGTGAGGAGCGCCTCATCCGAGCGGTCCAGGCGTGACAGCCAGATGCCGTGGTTGGACAGCATGCTGGCGAGGTCGGGCCAGTAACGGTCCGGGCTGACGGCGGCGAGGTCCCGGTAGATGCCAACTGCTTCCTCGGAGACCACCAGCGTCTCGGTCAGCAGGCCCAGCTCCGAGAAGGTCACCGCGAGATTAGCCAGCGAGGTAGCCAGGTCAGCGCGAAACCGGTCCGCGTTCCCCGCCGCCAGCTCCGAGTAGATGCCCGCCGCCTCCTGAACGATAGGCAGCCCCTCGGCTGGCCTGCCGAGGTCGGACAAGGTCACCCCGAGGCTGGACAGCGAACTGGCGAGGTCAGGCCGGTAACGGTCCGGGCTGACAGCGGCGAGGTCCCGGTAGATGCCGGCTGCTTCCTCGGAGACCACCAGCGTCTCGGCCAGCAAGCCCAGCTCCGAGAAGGTCACCGCGAGATTTTCCAGCGAGATGGCCAGGCTCGCGCGAAACTGGTCCGCGTTCCCCACGGCCAGCTCCCGGTAGATGTCCGCCGCCTCCTGGTTCACGGTCAGCGACTCGGCCGGCCTGCCGAGGTCGGACATGATGACCGCGAGATTGGTGAGCGAGTTGGCCAGGTCAGGGCTAAATCGATCCGGGTTCGCTGCGGCTAGCTCCCGGCGGATGGCTAGCGCCTCCTGCTCGGCGGGCAGCGCCTCGGCCGGGCGGCCTAGCTGCGAGAATCGCGCGCCTAGGCTGGACAGCCCAGCGGCGAGGTCGGGCCGGTACCTCCCCGGGTTCTTCGCGGCCAGCTGCTGGTAAATATCGACCGCCTGCTGGGTGACGGCGAAGGCCTCATCGTGCGAGCCGAGTTGACCGAGCGTCTGCCCGCGGACGACGAGCCACCGGGCGCGCAAGGCTGGGTGGTCGTTAGCGGGGCGCGCGTTAAGAATTCGTCCCGTCACAGCGGCGTGCGCGGCGGCCAGCACAACCGACGGGTAAGGGATCGCATTGGCGATCGAGACGAGCGTCTCCAGCGGGGCATCAATCTCCGCGACCACCTGGGCTGCCAGCGGGAGCAGCCGCGAAAGCATCCGCTCAGCGGCATCGTTCTCGGTAGCTGCCCGAGCAAGCAGCAATACGGCCCGGCGGGCCTGCCGCTGGTCCAGATCGGTCAGGCATGCCTGCGCGAGCATCGCCGAGCCGCTGAGCTGGCCCACCACCAGCCGCTCGGCCAGCCGGTCTGGCTGTATCGCTCCCAGCCACTCCCTGCTGCCCGGATCCGGCGGGTACAGCTCCCTGAGCCACGTCGCGACCTTGACCGAAGGCGGCGCCTGCGGCACGCGGGTCAGCAGCACCACCGCGTCGGCCTGGTCCGTCGCCCCGAGCAGGGACGCCGCCGCGACCGCCTGCCGCAGTAGCTCCGGTGTCATCCCGGCCGGCCCGTCCAGCAGCCCCAGGGCGCGGGCGCTGCCGAGCCAGAATCGCTCTTCGTGGCGCAGCAACTCGCCCAGCACACCCGCGAGGTCCACCCGGACCTGCACGCCCGGGGCCGCGATCCACTCGAGTACCGCCACCAGCGCCGCGGCATGCAACTCCAGCACCCGCGCCCGCCTGGCCTGTGGCGTGACCAGGACGTAGTCTGGCGGGTCCGTTCCCAGCGCCGCCGCGAAGACCGGGACCGCCGCCCGCACTTGCTGCTCGTCCGTCAGCTGCCGATCGAGAACCTCGCTTAACATGAACCCTTCCGGTCCGGCGGCATCTACAAGATCCCGGATAGCGCCCTCTCCCGCCCCCAGATAGTCCCACCACTGGCCGGCAGCGCGAGCCAGCAGCAGCACGCGAATCGCCGCCCCATCATCGACAGCCGTCGCGCGCAGCATGTCCGGCAGCCCGATCCTGGTCTCGGCGTAATCCACCACCAGGAGAACGCGGCCTGAACTGACCGCCCGGACATCAGCCAGGACGCGTGACTCTTGCCTGTCTCCCACCCATTCGCACCGCCAGCCCAGCTCCCGCAACCTCAAGCTGAGCTGAAGGGCCAGCCGCGTCTTGCCGACCCCACCAGGCCCGGTCACCAGGCGCACCCGCCCCGCCGCGTCGTCCTCACACCACGCCAGCAACCCGGATAGCTCAGCCGTCCGCCCCGCGAACTCCACGACTCCGCGATCAGGATCAAGCAGCCTCGCCGGCCCGCCCGAAAACCGGGGCAGCACCGTCGAGCGCGGGATCTGGTCCGGTGCCTGCCTCCGGCCGGGACCTGCCGCTGCCTGGCCGCAGGCATCCAGAAGCTCGAACGCGAACGCGGCCGCGGCATCGGCCGCGCTGGCATGGCCGTCGTCAGTCTTGCTGCCATCGGCGCTGTCGGAGATTCCGCGCACCACCAAGCGCTGGGCGTCTGCGTGCACCTCAGCCGCCCGCGCGAGCGCGAAGCCCTCATTTTCTATGGCCAGCGCGTCGGAGAACGCCGCCTGCAACCAGGCCCGGTAATGCTCGTCGGCGCTGACTTTCTCACCGCTGGCGATCTGCCCGACGATGGCCCTGGCGTCCGGCCGCGAAGCGGCGAGCCTATTGATCCAGTTCCCGTCACGCGCGATCTTGCGGGCCAGCTGAACGAGCGAGGCAGACAGGCTAATCGTCCGGATCCGCGGCAGGTAACCGCCCTGCGACCACTTTCCCCGCTCGGTCCAGGCGATTTCGCTGGCGGCGACAACGTCGCCGATCCGCAAATCGTCCTTGAGCGCCCCGGCGATTCCCACGAACATCAAGATGTCCGGCTTGACCCTGGAAGTCACGGCGACCACGGCACCCGCGGTATCCACACTGCCCGGGCCGATCTCGCAGGCGACGATCCGCCACGATCCGCCACCGGAGGCCATGAAATACCCGGTCTCGCACAGAATCTGACCGATCATCTCAACAGATCTGTCCGCGTTGAGGCGCGCCAGCACGGCCGTCATCTCCACGGGCAATGCCGTGAGTATCACGGCAGTTCGCGCTCTCAGCACATCCGAGGTCACCGCTACATTTTTCAGCCCTCCAAGCCAGACCGCCACCCGGACGGCGGCTGACATTCATTCAACCTTGACTCAAACAGGATCAACCCCCGCCTTGCCGGTACTACCATGCGCACGCTCCGGTGACGGCAGGGCGCTCCGGCCCGACGGCGGACTGCCCGCGACAGGAGGAACGAGATCTCCCGGGCCGACATCGCCCGGACCAGGCCGACCGCGCGCCAGCGACGGCCATTTCCCGCCATAGAGCAGGCGCGTCAACGGATGGGCGCGGCCAGCGGGCCGATGGCCAAGACCAGCGTCGACATCGATATGGAGAAGCTCGACAAGGTGCGAGAGATCCTCGGAACCGAGTCTATCCGGGAAACCATCAGCGCCGCGTTCCGCGAAGTGATCCGCGCGGCGGCCGTTCACGACCTGGTAGCCCTCGGCGAGTCGGGCGCGTTCGACTTCCTCCTTGAGCCAGGTACCGAGGAGCTCATGTGGGGATGACCCGGTACCTCGCCGACAAGAGCGCTCTTACCAGGCTCCACCTGCCCGCCGTACGCGAGGAACTCGAGCCCCTGTTGGTGCGGGCACTGGTCGGCATCCGCGACGTCACCGAACTGGAGATGCTGTACTCCGCCAGGAACATCCAGGAACGGGCGCGGATGACCTGGTAATCCCTTAATCCACTGCCAGATCAAGTGGATAGCGCCAATGCTCTTGACGGCCCGGCCGCCGGTGGCGACCGGCCTTGGGGAGGCGGGCCATCCTCCCGGGGGAATGGCGACTCTATCGAAAACCACGGCACCCATTCACCTGGCTGCCTCTTCCTCGAAAACCTGTACGGCTCTCTCTACCGATAGCCCCTTGGTCTCGGGCAGGAACCGGTACACGAACCCGATCGCGATGACGCAGAGGACAGCGAAGGACACCATGACCCATGCGAGCCCGATCGCCCTGTGCCAGGCGGGGAAGGCCTCGATGAGCGCGTAGTTGGCCAGCCAGTCGACACAGGCGCCGATAGCCGCGGCCCTTCCCCTGACCGCGGTGGGGAAGACCTCCCCCTGAATCAGCCACCCGGTCCCCCCGACTCCGATCGCGAACGACGTGATGAAGAAGGAGAACCCGACCATCACCACCACGGTCTTCGGGATATCGGTCAGAAACGCCACCCCGGCCGCCGCGAGCAGGATGAACACGGTCATGCCCGCATACCCCCACAGGGCCAGCGGGCGGCGGCCAACCTTGTCGATCCACCGGAATGCGAAGTAGGTAGCAATCACGTTGACCGCGCCAAGGATCGCGGTCACCTCGACCCCGGCTATGGCGGCGCTGACGGCACTATGGCCGCTCAGGAAGAAGCCCGCGAGGATCGTCGGCCCGTAGTAGAACGGGACATTGATCCCAGTGATCTGCTGGAAGATGAAGAAAACGCACACCACGACCAGCGCGCGCCGGACACCTGCCGTCCACTGCGTCTTCCGGCGGCGCTGCCGCTCCTGCGCCGCGAGTTCGTCCGCCGCCCGCCGTACCTCCTCGTCGGTAACGTCCATTCCCAGCCGGCCGAAGGCATGCCTGGTGTCGTCGTACCGGCCGTGCAGCATCAGCCATCGCGGCGATTCTGGCATCCTGGACCGCAGCGCCAGCGCGACGAGGGCCGGAACCCCGCCCAAGCCGAGGATGATCCGCCAGTCGGCGCCGCCAGCGCTGCCCGGCGCCACCTTGAGAACCACCACGGCCACGACATACGACACGAGGATCCCCACCGTGATCATCCACTGCTGGATGATGCTCAGCTGTCCTCGCCGGCTCCGGGGCGCGAACTCTGCGATGTAGGCGGTGGCGATCGCCGAATCGGCGCCGATCGCGAGCCCGATCAGCGTGCGGGACGCGAGCAGCATCCCCGCGTTAACGGTGACGGCCGACAAGATCGCGCCGGCAGCATAAATGCCGGCGTCGGTCAGGAGCAGAACCTTGCGCCCGAAATGGTCCGTAACCGGACCGGCTATCAGAGCGCCAGCCGCGGCGCCCAGCGAAGCCCCGGCCACCAGATAGCCCGTTGCAAAGCTCGACAAGTGATAGGGAATGAAGCCAAGAGCCGAGCCGATGTTGGACGTGTCATATCCGAACAGGAACCCGCCGACGCACGCCAGGACCGCCAGGTACCAGTAGAAATTCGTCGGGATCCGCGAGTCAAGATCCTCCAGCACGTTGCGCCCCGGCCGGGCCGCCGTTGTCTCCGAGGCCATCTGCCTGCCCTCCCGCGTACGCCGGTGGCCTCCGTCACGGCCGCCGGGACCGCTACCTACCCGCTATGACATCGATCACGCCCGACGCCCCTCGGCCTGGCCAGGCGGTACAGCCTGTCCCGGGCCCGATTCGGCACCTGGCCAACCTGCACGGATATCTGCCAGCCAGCAGGGTGGCGACCGCAGGCAGCTTGCTACCGCCGCCTAGTGCCCCGGGTGGTCATCTCGAACGGGCTGGCCCGTCAGCGCCCCGCAGGTGTGCACGGCCTGACGCACCTGCGGTCGCCTAGGCATGAAAGTTCTAGTCCCTAAGTCCATCTTCTCTGGATGGCTGCCCATTGGGACGATGAGACTTCTGCCGGTAGTGCCCGCCATCCCCGCCTGGTCAAGTGCCGGTGAGTTGGCCTTTGGGAGATCTGGGATTGGCCTGCTCAAGCACGGGGAATTACTCGAAAATGCGGTCAAAGGGGGGCGGGACGCTATTGACGCGCATCGAGATCATTCGGCGAGGACAGCGGACGGTAACAGGCGCGCCCTGATCGCCGAGCGGACCGGCAGCGTCCAGGCATGACCTCGCAGCCGCTGCTGAGCCGGGAAAGCGGATTGCAGCGGGTCGGCCCGCCGATGCGAAAGAGGGTCTTGCGAGATGAGCGATAGCGCGTCCCCGACAGCATCGCCGACCACGAGCCGACGCAGCGATGACACCATCCGCAGCGACCTGCGGGCCCGGGGCGCCGAGCGCGGTGTGCTGTCGTTCGGCCAGCAGCGGCTGTGGTTCCTTGAACGATGGCTCGAAGGCAGCCCGGTCTACCACATCCCGGTCGTGCTGACGTTCAACGGCCTGGTCGATCCGGATCGGCTGGTGGCCAGCCTGCAAGCGGTGGCGGCGAGGCACGACGTGCTGTTCTCGGTGTTCGCCGAGGAAGGCGGCCAGCCGCGGCAGTACCTGCTCGATGGCCGGGAACTGGCGTGCGCGGTCATCGACCTGACCGGCCAGCCCGCCGACCGGCGGCGCGGCCAGGCCGACGAGCTGATCCTCGCCCAGAGCAAGCAGCCTTTTGACCTGGCGAAGGATCCGATGCTGCGGGCGGGCCTGTACAAGATCGCCGACGACGAGCACTGGCTCGCGCTGACCTTCCACCACATCGCCAGCGACGGCTGGTCCATTGACGTGTTTCAGTCGCAGCTGCTCGACGCCTACACCCACGGGGCGCCGGACTCGGACCTGCCGGTTCAGTACGCCGACTACGCGCTCTGGCAGCGTGAGCGCCTCAGCGGCCGTCGGCTGGACTCCGGCCTGGCTAGCTGGGCCGAGGCTCTGCGCGGCGCGCCGGCCCTGCTTGACCTGGGACCCGATCATCCGCGGCCGGCCGAGCTGAGTTACCGGGGCGCGACAGTCAGCTTCCCGCTGGCGGACGCGCCGCTGGCAGAGCTCGAGCAACTCGGCACCAGCAGCGGTGCCACCTTGTACATGGTGCTGCTCGCGGCCTTCTGTGCGCTGGTAGCCAGGCACTCAGGCAGCGACGACATCGTCGTCGGGTCGCCGAGCGCGGCCCGGGGCTCGGCTCAGCTCGACGAGCTGGTCGGATTCTTCGTTGATTCCCTGGTCATCCGGGTCAGCCTGGCAGGTGACCCCAGCTTCCGTGAGCTCCTCTCGCGTTCACGTGCGGCCGTGCTCGGCGCGCTCTCGCGCAGCACGACTCCCTTCGACCTGGCGGTCAGCCACCTGCGTCCCGAGCGGTCGCTCAGCTACAGCCCCATCGTCCAGGTCACGTTCGCCTACCACGAAGAGCAAGGCGCGGTCCCGCTGCCCGGCGGCACCGAGGTGACGCGCGCCTTCGTGCCGACGGACACCGCTAAATTCGACCTCACCTGGTCGGTGTCCCGGGGGCCGGACGGCCAGGGCAGGCAAACACCGGGTAGGCAAACACTGCGGCTTGAGGTGGAGTACTCGACGGACTTGTTCGAGCTCGCCACCATCGAGGCGCTCGCCGGCCACTGGCGGACCTTGCTCGGCGAAGTGGCGGCCAGCCCGGACACCTCCGTCAGCCAGCTTGGCCTGACCTCGGCCGCCGAGCGTCAGTCACTAGAGCAGTGGTCCGGGCTCGGCTCCTCCTGCGCTGGGCCGGCTTCGCCGGCCGCCACCATCGGTGAGCTGGTGGCCGCGGCGGCGGCGGCGACTGCCCCGGACGAGGTCGCGGTGGTCTGCGGCGACGGCCAGCTGACTTACCGGGAGCTGGACAACAGAGCAGGCGCGCTGGCCCGGCGGCTGCGCGGTTCCGGTATTGGCCCACAGTCGCGGGTCGGGGTGCTGCTCGAGCCGTCCCTGGAAACCGTGATCGCCAGCCTGGCGGTGCTGAAGGCGGGTGGCGCCTACGTGCCGCTGGACGTCGCGTTCCCGGCTGAGCGCATCGAGTTCATGCTGGCCGATGCTGGCGTCAGCCTGGTACTCGCGCATTCGGCGACGGCAGGGTCCGTCCCGGCCGGGCCCTGGCGCGTGCTTGACCTCGACGCCGGCCTAGAGGCGGGGGAGGCCGGCGAAGGGCAACCTTTCATCCCTGTGCATCCAGGCAATGCCTGTTACGTCATTTTTACCTCAGGTACCACGGGCCTGCCCAAGGGCACGCTGGTCACCCATGCCAACGTCACCTGGCTGATCGGCTCGGCCGGCCAGTGCCTGGACGTCGGGCCCGGTGATGTGTGGACGATGTTCCACAGCCTGGCCTTTGATTTCTCCGTCTGGGAGATCTGGGGGGCACTGATCACCGGCGGCCGGGTCGTGGTGGTGCCGACCCTGGTCAGCCGCGACACCGACAGGTTCTACCGGCTTGTCAGGGACGCCGGCGTCACCGTGCTAAGCCAGACCCCGTCCGCGTTCCGGCAGTTCGAGGCCGTGGACGCGCGGGAGGGGGCCGAGCTGAGCCTGCGCGCGGTGGTATTCGGCGGTGAGGCGCTTGACCAGGCCTCAGTGCGCCGGTGGGCGTCCCGGCACGGCTACGGCAGCCCGCGAATGATCAACATGTACGGGATCACCGAGACGACCGTGCACGTCACGTTCGGGGAACTGGGCGAAGAGCCGCTGGGGCGGGCGCTGACTCAGCTCGGCGGGCCGCTGCCCGGCGTCTGCGTCTACGTGCTCGATGAGCGGGGCGAGCTGTGCCCGGTCGGCGTACCAGGCGAGCTGTACATCGGCGGACCGGGCGTCACCCGCGGGTACCTGGGCCTGCCCGGGCTCACCGCCGGGCAGTTCGTGCCTGACCACCTCGGCGGGCAGCCTGGCGGCCGCCTGTACCGGAGCGGTGACCTGGCCCGCTGGAACGCCGAGGGGGGCCTGGAATACCTCGGCCGGTCCGATGCCCAGGTCAAGGTGCGCGGCTATCGCATCGAGCTCGGCGAGATCGAGGCAGCGCTAGCCGCGCACCCAGGCGTCGCCGAATGCGTTGTCGCCGCCAGGAGCGGCGGCGGGCAGACCGACCTGGCGGCCTACCTGGTACCGCGCGAGGGCGCGCCGTCAGCGCCGTCCGCGAGCGACCTGCGGGCCTGGCTCGGGCAGCGCCTGCCCGCCTACATGATCCCCCGCGCCTTCGTCACCCTGGACGCCCTGCCGCTGACCGCCCAGGGCAAGATCGACCGCCGGGCCCTGCCTGAGCCCGGGGAGGTCCGCCCGGACCTGGACACCGAGTTCGCCGCTCCGCGCCCAGGCGCCGAGGAGACGCTGGCCGGGATCTGGGGCCAGGTTCTCAAGGTGGACCGGGTCGGGCGGCACGACAACTTCTTCGACCTGGGCGGCGACTCCATCCGCAGCATCGGTGTACTCGGCCAGGCCAAGGCGGCCGGGATCGGCATCACGCTCCAGGACCTCTTCCGCTACCCGACGCTGGCCGAACTGGCGCAGGCGGCCGCGCAAGCCACAGCGGCGCCGGACCAGCCGCAAGAGACCAGGCCTGCGCTCGCGCCGTTCGCGCTGCTCGCGCCCGAAGACAGGGACAAACTGCCCGGTGGCCTGGTGGATGCCTACCCGATGGCTGAGCTTCAGGCCGGCATGGTCTATGAGATGGAGCTTAACCCGGACCGGAGCCCGTACCACAACGTCGACAGCCTGCGCATCGCCGGCCCGTTTGACGAGGCGAAGTTCCGCGCGGCCGTGGCCCTGGTGGTCGAGCGCCACCCGATCTTGCGTACCTCCTTTGACCTGAGTACCTACCGCGAGCCGATGCAACTGGTGCACGCCACCGCGCAGCTGCCGTTCAGGGTGGCGGACCTGCGCGGCCTGCGCCGCGAGGCTCAGGAAGACGACATCGCCGGGTACGTGACGGCGCAGCGGGGCCATTTGTTCGACCACACGCGGCCGCCGCTGCTGCGCGTGGCCATCCACATGCTGTCTGCTGAATTGTTCCAGTGGACGGTGACCGAGCATCACGCGATCTTCGACGGCTGGAGCCTGCACTCGACGTTCTCCGAGATCGCCGCGAATTACCAGCGGCTGCTGGCGGGGCAGGGCGCCGGGAGCGCGCCTCCGGTATCCAGTTATCGGGACTTCATCGTCGCCGAGCGGGCCGCGATCGAGTCGGCGGACAGCGAGCGCTTCTGGCTCGACAAGGTGGCCGACCGGCCCGACCGCGGGCTGCCGCGCTGGGAGCCGGACCGGGCTGGCGACCTGACCGTCCCGCCATTGGCCGACGAGTGGCGGCTGCGCAGCGAGAAGGCTAGTTACGGCGCCGTCGAAACCTTGCTGCCGGCGGAGATCTGCGCTGGCCTGGCGGCACTCGCACGGCGGTGCGGCGTGCCGGTCAAGTCCGTGGTGCTCGCGGCCCACCTGCGGGTGATCTCCCTGGTCATCGGCAGCCAGGACGTGCTGACCGGGCTGGTGGGCAACGGCCGCCTGGAAGAAGAGGGCGGGACCGAGGTCCGCGGCTTGTTCCTCAACACCGTCCCGCTCCGGATGGAGCTGCTGCAGGGCAGCTGGATCGAGCTGATCCAGGCGACGTTCGACGCCGAGCGCGAGTTGCTCCCGCACCGCCGCTATCCCGTCGGCGCCCTGCGGCGCAAGCTCGGCAGCGGCCCCTTGTTCGAGGTCTTGTTCCTCTACCTCCATTTCCACGTGCTGGGCGAGGGGTTCGGCGCTGACCGGCTCCAGATCGTCGACGGCAAGATCTCGGCCTTCAGCACCATGCGGGTCGAGCCGACCGACCTCCCGCTCACCGTCGGCGTGATCCGCAGCCCGTACTCCGACCGGCTCCTGCTGTCCCTGGACTACCGCACCGATGTGCTGACCGAGAACCAGGTGCTGCTGCTGCGCGGGTACTACCTCAAAGCCTTCGAGGCGATGATCGCCGACCCGCGGGCCGCCTATCACCAGGCAGTTCTGCTCAGCGCGGCGGAACAGGCGCTCGTGGCATCGTGGAACGACACGGCGACGCCGACCACGACAACGCCGCTGCACGACCTGATCACCGCCCAGGCCGCCGCGACCCCCGGCGCCATCGCGGTCGAAGCGCCGGACACCACCCTCACCTACGCCCAGCTCGACACCGCCGCCACCAGCCTCGCCCGCCACCTCGTCGCCGGCGGCATCCGCCCCGGCGACATCATCGGCGTGCACCTGCACCCCACAGCCACTGCCACCACCGCCATCCTCGCCATCTGGAAAGCCGGCGCCGCGTTCCTCCCCCTGGACCCCGATCTCCCCCGCGCCCGCATCGCCACCATGATCAACGACGCCCGCCCGGCGCGCATCCTCACCAGCACCCCGACCACCCACCCCCACCTCGACCTCAACCCCGCCAGCTTGCCCCCCGACCCGCCCGACGTGCCCCTGCCCGCGGTCAGCCCTCACCAGGTTGCGTACCTGATGTACACCTCAGGAACAACCGGCGAGCCCAAGGCCTGCATGAATCACCACGGGGCCATGTCCAACTACACCGTCGCCCAGATGCTGCCACGCCTGCGCTCCTGGGTCCCCGGGACCATGCTTCGCCTGCCCGCCGGAACCTCCGCGTTCATCTCCGACTTCTTCATCGGCCAGCTCGCCACCCTGGCCGGCGGCCACACCCTCGTCGTCCTGGACCGCAACCAGCGCCAGGACCCCCGCTACCTCGTCAGCCTCGCCGACGACCCCGACCGCGCCGTCACCGCCATCGAATGCACCCCCAACCAGCTACACCTCCTGGTCGAGGCCGGGCTCCTCGACGCCCCCTGCCCGCCCCGCATCGTCATGTTCGTGGGCGAGGCCTGCCCGCCCGACCTGTGGGCCACCCTGCGCCGCTACCGGTCGACCATCGCCATCCACTCCTACGGTCCCACCGAGACGATGATGGACTGCACCGAGGTCAACCTCGCCGAGTCCCCCGACGTGCTCATCGGCCGCCCCTACGGCAACACCATCATCCGCATTCTCGACAGCCAGCAGCGACCCGTCGCGCCCGGCACAACCGGCGAGCTGTGCATCGGCGGCACCGGCGTCGGCTACGGCTACCTGAACCGCCCCGCCCAGACCGCCGCCGTGTTCATCCCCGATCCCGACGGACCGCCAGGCAGCCGCCTGTACCGCACCGGCGACCTCGCCCGCTACACCCGCAGCGGCGCCCTCGAATTCCACGGCCGCAACGACCTGCAGCTCAAGATCCAGGGCCAGCGCGTCGAACCCGAAGAAATCGAAGCCGTGCTGCGTGCCCACCCTGACATCACCGACGCCGCGGTCACCGCGCACCGCACCCCCGCCGGCAACCAGCTCACCGCGCACCTCCTGGCCGCGCCCGATGCGACCTGCGACCCGGCAGCCATCCGCGCCTGGCTCGCCCAGCGGCTGCCCGCCCCCGCCGTCCCCGCCGCCTACCGTGACGCGACGAGCTTCCCCACCACCCTCAGCGGAAAGCTTGACCGCAAGACCCTCGCCACGCAGGCGGTCGGCCTCGCCTCCGTCCGGATCGCGGCCACCCCTGCGTCCACCCCGGCCGAGCACCGGATCGCCGCCATCTGGGCCGCCGTGCTCGGCCACGACCCGGCCAGCCTCGGCGTCCACGACGACTTCTTCGCTCTCGGCGGCCACTCGCTACTCGCCGCCCGGCTCGCCCTCCGCCTCTCCGCTGAATTCGGTATCCGACTCCCCCTGCATCAGGTCCTGGCCAGCCCCACCATCGCCGGGCAGGCCACCTGGATCAGCGAGCACGCCAGCACCTCAGCCGCCGCGCCGATCGCACGCCAGGCCAGGGAACCAGGGGCTGAGGTTCCGGCATCATTCGCGCAGGAACGGCAGTGGTTCTTGTGGCAGCTCGCCCCCGGCAGCCCCGCCTACCACGTGCCCTGGGCGCAGGAGACCACGGGCCTGGACGTGGCAGCGCTGGCCGCCGCCGTCGACGCGATGATCGAACGCCACGAGGTCTTCCGCACCACCTTGCACGACCGCGACGGCCAGGTCATCCAGCGGATCGGCCCTCCCTGGCGCTGCGGCCTGACCGCCGTCCCCGCCACCCCCGCGCAAGCGCAGGCCGCCGCCCAGGCCGCCGCCGGCGAACTGTTCGACCTGTCCGCCGGGCCGCTGCTCCGGGTACGCGCCTGGGCTACCGGCCCGGACGCGCACCTGCTGCTGTTCACCGCCCACCACATCGTCATCGACAACTGGTCACGGGAGATCTTCGAACGCGAGCTGTGGGCGCTCTACGAGACTGGCGGCGACGTCGCTTCAGCGGCCATGCCTCCGCTGGCCATTCAGGCAGCGCCAGCTATCCAATATGGCGACTACTCCGTCTGGCAGCGCGAGCTCATGGCCACCCGGACCGGGGACGATCTCGCGTGGTGGACCAGGACCCTGGACGGCGCCGAGCCGGCCAGCCCAGCCCCCGACCGCACCGCCCCCGACCGCACTGATTTCTCCGGCAACAGCGCTGCCATCACCACCGGCCCCGACGCCGCCGCCTGGCTCGACGCCACCCGCACTACCGCGAGCACGACGGACTTCGTTGTCCTGCTCGCCCTGTACGCCTTGTTCCTTGCCCGCCACACCGGCCGCCGCGACCTGACCATCGGCACCCCCGTGTCCGGACGTGACCACCCTGACACCACTGGCCTGATCGGGTTCTTCGTCAACACCCTGGCCCTGCGCATCCGCGTCGAGCCCGGAGCCACCTTCCCCGCCCTGGTCGCTCACGTCCGCCAGGTCGTCCTGGAGGCCTTCGCCCACCAGGAAATCCCCTTCGACCACGTCGTCCGCGCCGTCGCCCCGCACCGCGCTGCCGCCAGCAATCCGGTGTTCACCGTCGCCTACGCCCACGACACCACCACCGCCACCGCCGCCACCCGGACCCTGCCCGGCGGCCTGACCCTCGCCCTCCGCCCGGCCAGCGGCGGCAGCAGCCTCTTCGACCTGTCCCTGACCACCGCCCGCACCCCCGGCGGCATCGCCCTGAGCCTTGCTTACAGCACCGACCTGTACGACCCCGCCACCATCGACGGCTACCTCGGCTCACTCGCCAGCCTGATCACCGCCGTGAGCCACGACCCGGGCGCACCCCTGCACGCACTCCTCGAACCGACGCCCCGCGAACGGCAGTTGCTCGCCTCCTGGAACGAAGCCGCCGCCGCCCCGTCCTCCGCGGTGCCGCTGCACGACCTGATCGCCGCCCAGGCCGCGGCCACCCCTGAGGCCGTCGCGGTCGAGGCCGCCGACACCCGCCTGACCTACCGCGAGCTGGACGCCGCCGCCACCACCCTGGCCCGCCTGCTGCGCCGGGCCGGGGTCCGCGACGGCGACATCATCGGCATCCACCTCGCTCCGACTGCCCTGGCGGTGACTTCCGTCCTGGCGGCCTGGAAGGCCGGCGCCGCGTTCCTGCCCCTCGACCCTGACCTGCCCCCGGCCCGCATCACCGCCATGATCGACGACGCGCGCCCCGTCCTGCTCCTCACTGATGCCCCCAGCCCCCGTCCCGACCTGGACTATCTCCTGTCCGGCCTAGACCACGACCAAAACCAAGATCAGGATGAAAAGGGCCCAGGCGTGCTCCCGGCGGTGAAGCCGGATCAGCTGGCGTACCTGATGTACACCTCCGGATCGACCGGCCAGCCCAAGGCCGTGATGATCCACCACGGGGGCGTGTCCAACCACGCCGTCGCCCAGGTGCTGCCCTGGACCAAGCTGGCCGCCGGGGAAGACTCACAACCGCTGCGGGTCGTGGCCGGCACCTCGGCGTTCATCGCCGATTTCTTCATCATCCACCTCGCCTCCCTGGCCGGCGGCCACACCTTGGTGATCCTCACCGCCGAGCAGCGGCAGGACCCCCGCTACCTCGTCGCCCTCGCCGCCGACCCCGGCCGCGCCATCACCGCCATCGAATGCACCACCTCCCAGCTACAGCTCCTGGTGGAAGCCGGGCTGCTTGATGCCCCGCATCCGCCGCGCCTGATCGCCTTCGGCGGGGAGACCTGCCCAGCTGACCTGCGGGCCGCCCTGTGCGCTCATCCAGGCACCGCCTCCTTCAATTCCTACGGCCCGGCCGAGACCACCGTCGAGGTCACCATCGGCGCTATCGCCGAGTGCCCCGTGCCGGTGATCGGCCGGCCCTTCGGCAACGCCGTCATCCGCATCCTCGATGACCGCCAGCGGCCCGTCCCGCCCGGCACCGCGGGCGAGCTGTGCATCGCCGGCCCCGGTGTCGGCTACGGCTACCTGAACCGCCCCGCCCAGACCGCTGCCGCCTTCATCCCCGACCCCGGCGGACCGCCAGGCACCCGCCTGTACCGCACCGGCGACCTCGCCCGCCACACCCGCGACGGCCTGCTCGAATTCCGTGGCCGCAACGACCACCAGATCAAGATCCTCGGCCAGCGCGTCGAACCGGAGGAAGTCGAAGCGGTCCTGCGGGACCACCCTGACATCACCGCCGCCGCCGTGACTTCCTATGGCACCCCGGCCGGCTACCGGCTGGTCGCGCACCTCATCACAGGCGACGGCACCGCCCCCGACGCCGCCGGGCTCCGGAGCTGGCTCACCCAGCGCCTTCCCGCCGCCGCCGTCCCCGCCGCCTACCGGTTCGCCGACGCCTTCCCCTACACCACCGGCGGCAAGCTCGACCGCAAGACCCTCACCATCCAAGCCGCCGAGCACGACACCACCAGCGCCCTGACACCACCGTCGACCCCGGCCGAGCACGCCATCGCGGCCGTCTGGGCCACCCTCCTTGGCCACGACAGCTTCGGCGTTCACGACGACTTCTTCGCGCTCGGCGGCCACTCACTCCTGGCCGCCCGCCTCGCCCTGCGCCTGACCGCCGAACTCGAGGTCGACGTCCCGCTGCACCAGGTCTTCACCCACCCCACCATCGCCGCTCAGGCCACCTGGATCGGCCAGCAGGCGGGCGTCCCCGCCGCCGCGCCGATCCCGTACCTGGCCAGGGAACCGGGGGCAGTGGTTCCGGCGTCGTTCGCGCAGGAACGGCTGTGGTTCTTGTGGCAGCTCGCCCCCGGCAGCCCGACCTACCACGTGCCCTGGGCGTATGAGACCACGGGCCTGGACGTGGCAGCGCTGGCCGCCGCCGTCGACGCGATGATCGAGCGCCACGAGATCTTCCGCACCACCTTGCACGACCGCGACGGCCAGGTCATCCAGCGGATCGGCCCGCCCTGGCGCTGCGGCCTGACCGCCGTCCCCGCCACCCCCGCGCAAGCGCAGGCCGCCGCCCAGGCCGCCGCCGGCGAGCTGTTCGACCTGTCCGCCGGGCCGCTGCTCCGGGTACGCGCCTGGGCCACCGGCCCGGACACTCACCTGCTGCTGTTCACCGCCCACCACATCGTCATCGACGAGTGGTCATCGGAGATCTTCGAACGCGAGCTGTGGGTCCTGTACGCCGCTGGCGGCGACGCCGCCGCGGCGGCCTTGCCTGCGCTGGCCGTTCAGTACAGCGATTACGCCGCCTGGCACCGCGACCTGGCCGCCGCCCGGACCGGCGATGACCTGGCCTGGTGGACCGATACTCTTGACGGCGCCGAGCCTGGCCAGCCCCGTCCCTGACCACGCGGCGCCTGACCGCACCGACTTCTCCGGTGACAGCGCCACCATCACCACCGGCCCGCAGGCCGCTGCCTGGCTTGATGCCGCCCGCACTACCGCGAGCACGACGGACTTCGTCGTCCTGCTCGCCGTCTGGAGCCTGTTCCTGGCCCGCCACACCGGCCGCCGCGACCTGACCACCGGCACCCTGGTCTCCGGACGTGATCACCCCGACACCGCCACCTTGATCGGGTTTTTCGTCAACACCCTGGCGCTGCGCATCCGCGTCGATCCCGACGTCACCTTCCCCGTCCACCTCGCCGCGGTCCGCCAGGCCGTCCTGGACGCCTTCGCCCGCCAGGAGATCCCGTTCGAGCACGTGGTCCGTGCTGTTGCGCCGCATCGCACCGCCGCCCGCAACCCGCTCTTCACCACCAGCTACGGCCACGAGACCACCGCCGTCGCCACCCGGACCCTGCCGGGCGGCCTGACGCTCACCCCCCGCCCCGCCGGCGGGACCGGCGGCAGCCACTTCGACCTCAGCCTCGACACCGCCCGCACCCCCGGCGGCATCGCCCTGAACCTGGCCTACAGCACCGACCTGTACGACCACGCCACCATCACCGGCTACCTGGACTCGCTCGCCGGCCTCCTGGCCACCCTCGCCACGCACCCGCATGCGCCGGTCGGCCAGTTGCTGGAACCCGCCCCGCCTGAGCGGGAACTGCTCGCTTCCTGGAACGACGCCGCAGCCGCCCCATCCTCGGCTGTGCCGCTGCACGACCTGATCGCCGCCCAGGCCGCCGCCGCTCCCGAGGTCATAGCGGTGCAGGCCCAGGATCTTTGCCTGACCTACGGCGAGCTTGATGCCGCTGCCACCACTGTGGCCTTGCGGCTGCGCCGGGCCGGGGTCCGTGAGGGCGACATCGTGGGCGTGCACCTGCGTCCTGGCGCTGTCGCCATTGCCGCGATCCTGGCGGCGTGGAAGACGGGGGCGGCGTTCTTGCCGCTCGATCCTGATCTACCGCAGGCCCGCATCACGGCGATGATCGACGACGCGCGCCCCGCGCTGCTGGTCACCGACGCCCCCACGCCTCGCCCGGAGCTGGACTTCGTGCTGGCCGGACTCCCCGGGCCGGACGAGATCCGGAACGCCGTCGGGGAGCTGCCCGTGGCGGGGCCTGGTCACCTGGCCTACCTGATGTACACCTCCGGGTCTACCGGCCAGCCCAAAGGCGTCATGATCCACCACGGCGGGGTGTCCAACCACGCCGTCGCGCAGGTCCTGGCCCGCACCAGCCCGCCCGGCCGCACCGGGCGCAAGCGGGTCGCGGCCGGCACCTCGGCGTTCATCGCCGACTTCTTCATCTCCCAGCTCGCCACCCTGGCCGGCGGCCACACCCTCGTGGTCCTGGACCGCGACCAGCGGCAGGACCCCCGCTACCTCGTCGCCCTCGCGGGCGACCCCGCCCGGGCGATTACCGCCCTCGACTGCACCACCTCCCAGCTACAGCTTCACGTGGAATCCGGGTTGCTAGATGCCCCCTGCCCGCCCCAGGTCATCTCGCTCGGCGGCGAGGCGTGCCCGCCCGACCTGTGGACCACGCTGCGGTCCTATCCGGCCCTGACCGCGTTCAACGCCTACGGGCCCGCCGAGACCTCGGTCGACGCCACGATTGTCGACGTCGCCGAAGGGCTCGTGCCGCTGATCGGGCGCGCCTACGGCAACGCCGTCATCCGCATCCTGGACGACCGGCAAAGGCCGGTCCCGCCCGGCACCACCGGCGAGTTGTGCATCGCCGGCCCAGGCGTCGGCTACGGCTACCTGAATCGCCCCGCCCAGACCGCTGCCGTCTTCATCCCCGACCCCTGGGGGCCGCCAGGCACCCGCCTGTACCGCAGTGGTGACCTCGCCAGGTTCACCCGCGACGGGCTGCTGGAGTTCCTGGGCCGCACTGACCTTCAGATCAAGATCCTGGGCCAGCGCGTCGAACCCGAAGAAATCGAAGCCGTCCTGCGGGACCACCCCGAGATCACCGCCGCTGCCGTCACCCACCACGGCAGTCCCCGCGGCATCCAGCTCACCGCGCACCTCATCGCGGCCGAGGGCACCAGCCCCGACCCCGGAGCGATCAGGACCTGGCTCGCCCAGCGCCTCCCCGCCGCCGTCGTCCCCGCCAGCCTCCGCTTGACGACGAGTTTCCCCTTCACCGCAGGCGGCAAGCTCGACCGCAAGACCCTGACCGCGCAGGCCGCCGAACTCGACCTCAGCCGGGTTCCCGAGGCACCGCCTTCGACCTCGTCGGAGCACCAGATCGCCGCCATCTGGTCCAGCCTGCTCGGCTACGACCCCGGCAGCCTGGGCGTCCACGACGACTTCTTCGCCCTCGGCGGCCATTCGCTGCTGGCCGCCCGCCTTGCCCTGCGCCTGTCGGCCGAGCTGGGCACCGATCTCCCGCTGCATCAGGTGTTCGCCCACCCGACTATCGCCGGGCAGGCCGCCTGGATCAGCGAGCACGCCGGCACGCCAGCGGCCGCGCCGATCCCGCGGCTGGCCAGGGAACCGGGGGCAGCGGTCCCGGCGTCGTTCGCACAGGAACGGCTGTGGTTCTTGTGGCAGCTCGCCCCCGGCAGCTCCACCTACCACGTGCCCTGGGCGTATGAGACGACCGGCCTGGACGTGGAGCGGCTGGCAGCCGCAGTCGACGCGATGATCGAGCGGCACGAGGTCTTCCGCACCACCCTGCACGACTTCGACGGGCAGATCGTCCAGCGCATCGGGTTGCCCTGGAAATGCGGACTCACCCCAGTCCCGGCCAGCACAGTCCTGGCTTCCCCCGACGAAGCCGCGGCTGCCGCGCAGACCAGCGCCAGCGAATTGTTCAACCTATCCCAAGGGCCGCTGCTGCGAGTTCAGGCCTGGGCCACCGGGCCTGACACTCACCTGCTGCTCTTCACCGCCCACCACGTCGTGATCGACGAGTGGTCGCTGGAGATCTTTGAACGCGAGCTGTGGGCGCTCTATGCGGGTGCCGGGCTTGCCGATCTCTCGATCCAGGCAGCACCAGCGATCCGATACGCCGACTACGCCAGCTGGCACCGCGACCTGATCGCCGCCCGGACCGGTGCGGACCTGGCCTGGTGGGCCAGCACTCTCGACGGCGCCGAGCCGGTCAGCCCGGTCCCCGACCACGCGGTGCCTGACCGCACCGATTTCTCCGGCAGCAATGCCGTGGTCACCGCCGGCCCGGCCGCTCTCGCCTGGCTCGACGCCGCCCGCATCACGGCGGCCGCTACGGATTTCGTCGTCCTGCTCGCCCTCTACAGCATCTTCCTGGCCCGCCACGCCGGGCGCCGCGATCTCACCATCGGCACCCACGTCTCAGGCCGCGACCACCCCGATACCGCCGCCATGATCGGGTTCTTCGTCAACACCGTGGCCCTGCGCATCCGCGTCGATACCGCCCTGGCCTTCCCCGGCCACGTTGCTTACATCCGCCAGGTCGTCCTCGATGCCTTCGCCCATCAGGAAATCCCGTTCGAGCACGTGGTCCGCGCCGTCGCCCCGCACCGCGCCGCCGCCAGCAACCCCCTCTTCACCACCAGCTACGCCCACGAGCCCGCCACCAGCCTCACCGGCCGCGCGCTGCCCGGCGGCCTCACCCTCACCCCCCGCCCCGCCGGCGGCGACGGCAGCCACTTCGACCTGACGCTGAACACCGCCCGCACCCCCGGCGGACTCGTCCTCGGCCTCCAGTACAGCACTGCCCTCTACGACCAGGCCACCATCACCGGCTACCTGGACGCCCTGACCGGCCTCCTGGCCACCCTGACCGCCGACCCGGGAACTCCGGTACGCCAGCTACTCGAGCCAACCCCGCGCGAGACCGCCCGGCTGATCTCCTGGAACGACGCCGGAGCCGCCCCGACGTCTGCGGTGCCGCTGCAGGACCTCATCGCCGCGCAGGCCGCAGCCACCCCTGACGCCACCGCGATCGAAGCCGCCGACACGTGCCTGACTTACCGCGAGCTTGACACCGCGGCGGGCGGCCTGGCCCTGCGGCTGCGCCGGGCCGGGGTCCGTGACGGCGACATCATCGGCGTGCACCTGCGTCCCGGCGCTACCGCCATCACCGCCATCCTGGCGGCCTGGAAAGCCGGCGCCGCGTTCCTCCCGCTCGACCCTGACCTGCCTTCCGCCCGCATCACCGCCATGATCGACGACGCCCGCCCGGCCCTTCTGGTCACCTACGCCCCCAGCCCCCGCCCGGCCTGGACTACCTCGCTGGACGGACGCCACGGGCAGGAAGACGACGACCGGGACACCGAAGGCGGACTGCCGGCGGTCGGACCTGACCACCTGGCCTACCTGATGTACACCTCGGGTTCTACCGGCCAGCCCAAGGCCGTGATGATCCATCACGGCGGGGTGTCCAACCACGCCGTCGCGCAAGTGCTGCCGCGCACCGGACCAGGCCCCATGCGCATCGCCGCCGGCACCTCGGCGTTCATCTCCGACTTCTTCATAGGCCAGCTCGCCACCCTGGCTGGCGGGCACACCCTGGTCGTGCTGACCCGCGACCAGCGGCAGGACCCCCGCTACCTGGCCGGCCTCGCCGCCGACCCCGCCCGCGCGGTCACCGCCCTCGACTGCACCACCTCCCAGCTCCAGCTCCTGGTCGAAGCCGGACTGCTGGACGCCCCCTGCCCGCCCCAGGTCACCTCGTTCGGCGGCGAGGCCTGCCCGCCTGACCTGTGGACCGCCTTGCGGTCCTATCCGGCCCTGACCGCGCTCAACGCTTACGGGCCAGCCGAGACCTCGGTCGACGCCACGATTTCCGACGTCGCCGAAGGGCTCGTGCCGCTGATCGGCCGCGCCTACGGCAACGCGGTCATCCGTATCCTGGACGACCGGCAACGGCCGGTCCCCCCGGCACCACCGGCGAGCTGTGCATCGCCGGCCCAGGTGTCGGCTACGGCTACCTGAACCGCCCCGTCCAGACCGCCGCCGCGTTCATCCCCGACCCCTGGGGACCGCCAGGCAGCCGCCTGTACCGCAGCGGCGACCTCGCCCGTTACACCCGCGACGGCCTGCTCGAATTCCATGGCCGTAACGACCACCAGATCAAGATCCTGGGCCAGCGCGTCGAACCCGAGGAAGTCGAAGCCACGCTGCGGTCCCACTCGCGGATCGCCGCCGCCGCCGTCACCGCGCACCGCACGCCGGCTGGCTACCAGCTCACCGCCCACCTCATCGCCGACGGCAGCGCGACGCCCGACCCCGCAGCGATCCGGGCCTGGCTCGCCGAGCGCCTCCCGGCCGCCGCCGTCCCCGCCACTATCCGATACTCCGCCAGTTTCCCCTTCACCGCAGGCGGCAAGCTCGACCGCAAGACCCTCACCACCCAGGCCGCCGAACTCGACGAGGCCCGAGCCCCCGTCACGCCGCCCGCGACCCCCGCCGAGCACCAGATCGCCGGCATCTGGGCCGGCCTCCTGGGCCACGACAGCTTCGGCGCCCACGACGACTTCTTCGCCCTCGGCGGCCATTCGCTGCTGGCCGCGCGCCTTGCCCTCCGAGTATCGGCAGAGCTGAGAACTGACGTTCCGCTGCACGAGATCTTCACCCACCCGACCATTGCCGGGCAGGCCACCTGGATCAGCGAGCACGCCGGTACCCCGGCCGCTGCGCCGATCCCCCGCGAGGTCAGGAAACCGGGCGCCGTGGTCCTGGCTTCCTACGCCCAAGAGCGGCAGTGGTTCTTGTGGCAGCTCGCCCCGGACAGCCCGACCTATCACGTGCCCTGGGCCTACGAGACCACAGGTCTGGACACAGGCGCGGCTCGCCGCGGCCGTCGACGCGATGATCGAGCGGCACGAGGTCTTCCGCACCACCCTGCACGACCACGACGGCCAGATCGTCCAGCGCATCGGCGAGCCCTGGCAGTGCGGCCTGACCGCCGTGCCCGCCACCCCGGACGAGGCAGCCGCCGCCGCTGACCGCGCCGCCAGCGAGCTGTTCGACCTGTCGGCCGGGCCGCTGCTGCGCGTCCGTGCCTGGGCCACGGGGCCGGACACCCACCTGCTGCTCTTCACCGCCCACCACATCGTCATCGACGAATGGTCACTGGACATCTTCGAGCAGGAACTGTGGTCGCTGTATGAAGGTGCCGGGCTAGCTGATCTCTGTATTCAGTATGGCGACTACTCCGCCTGGCATCGTGAGCTGATCGCCGCCCAGGGCGCGGATGACCTGGCGTGGTGGACCGGGACGCTCAACGGCGCCGAGCCCACCAGCCCGGTCCCCGACCACGCGATCCCCGACCGCACCGATTTCTCCGGCGACCAGGCCGTAGCCGCTGCCGGCGCTGAGGCTGTTGCCTGGCTCGATGCCACCAGGACGGCCGCCGCGACCACCGATTTCGTGGTGCTCCTCGCCCTGTACAGCATCTTCCTGGCTCGGCACGCCGGACGCCGTGACCTGACCATCGGCACCCCGATCTCGGGCCGCGACCACCCCGACACCGCCGGCCTGGTCGGGTTCCTCGTCAATACCCTGGCTCTGCGCATCCACATCGACCCCGCGGCGACGTTCCCTGACCACATCGCTCACGTGCGGAAAGTTGTCCTGAACGCCTTCGCGCACCAGGAAATCCCCTTCGAGCACATCGTCCGCGCCGTCGCGCCCCAGCGCAGCGCCGCCAGCAACCCGCTCTTCACCACCAGCTACGCCCACGACACCACCGGCGCCGGCACTGCCCAGGGCCTGCCCGACGGCCTGACGCTCACCCCGCACGGCGCCGGCGGCGGGGGCGGCAGCCACTTCGATCTCACCCTGAACACCGCGCGCACCCCGGACGGACTCATCCTCGCGCTTGAATACAGCACCGCGCTGTACGAGCCCGCCACCATCAGCGGCTACCTGGACTCCCTGAGCGACCTTCTGGCCACGCTGACCGCTGAGCCGCGCACCCCGGTCAGCCGGCTCCTCGAGCCGACCCGCCGCGAGATCGCCTTGCTCCGGGGCTGGAACGCCTCGGCGACACCTACCGTTACCACCCCGCTGCACGACCTGATTTCGCTGCAGGCCGCTGCCACCCCGGACGTCGTCGCTGTCGAGGCGGAGGACACTAGCCTCACCTACGCCCAGCTCGACCTTGCTTCGACGGTCCTGGCCCGGCAGCTCGCCGGCCACGGCATCCGGCCGGGAGACATCGTCGCCCTCCACCTGCCGCCAGCCGCCCCGGCCATCACCGCCATCCTGGCCATCTGGAAAGCCGGAGCCGCGTTCCTGCCCCTAGACCCCGACCTCCCCCCGGCCCGCATCGGCGCGATGATCGACGACGCCCAGCCTGCCCGCATCCTCACCACCACCCCGAGCACCCACCCCCACCTCGACCTGGACCCCGGCACTCTGGCTGGCAAAAGCGCACCTGATCCAGTGCTGCCGGCGGTCAGCCCGCACCAGGTCGCCTTCCTGATCTACACCTCAGGGTCGACCGGCCGGCCCAAGGCCGTCATGATCCACCACGGGGCTCTGTCGAACTACGCGGCGGCGCAGATGCTGCCGCGCCTGCGTTCCCATGCGGGCGACAGTGCGCTCCGGCTCGCCGCGGGTACCTCGGCGTTTATTTCCGACTTCTTCATAGCCCAGCTCGTCACACTCGCCGGCGGCCACACCCTGGTCCTGCTGTCCCGCGACCAGCGCCAGGACCCCCGCTACCTCCTGGACCTGGCCGCCGACCCCGGCCGCGCCGTCACGGCCCTGGAGTGCACCACCAGCCAGCTACACCTCCTCGCCGACGCCGGGCTGCTCGACGCCCCGCACCCGCCCAGGGTCGCGATGTTCGCCGGCGAGGCCTGCCCGCCCGACCTGTGGGAGAAGCTGCGCGGCTACCCGGCGATCGTCTCGGTGAACGCCTACGGGCCGGCCGAGGCCATGATGGACGCCACCCAGATCAACGTCGCCGACAGCCCCGTGCCCTCGATCGGGCGGGCCTACGGCAACACCCGCGTTCAGCTACTTGACGACCTCCAGCGGCCCGTGCCGCCCGGGACGGCCGGGGAGCTGTGCATCGCCGGGCCCGGCGTCGGCTACGGCTACCTCGGCCGCGGCCCAGACCGCCGCCGTCTTCATCCCCGACCCCGAGGGTCCGCCAGGCAGCCGCAGGTACCGTACGGGTGACCTGGCGCGGTTCACCCGTGACGGGCAACTGGAGTACCACGGCCGCAACGACCTGCAGATCAAGGTACTCGGACAGCGCGTCGAGCCAGAAGAAGTCGAGACCGTGCTCCGCGCCCACCCCGGCATCGCCGCAGCCGTGGTCACCCCGCACCGCACCCCGGCCGGCATCCAGCTGACGGCCCACCTCGTCGCCGCGGCCGCCGCCCCTGATCCGGGAGCCCTGCGGACCTGGCTCGCTCAGCGGCTCCCCGCCGCCGCCATCCCGGCGGGGATGCGGTTCGTCGCGAGCTTCCCGATGACGGCGAGCGGCAAGCTCGACCGCAAGGCCCTCGCCGCCGACCTGGCCGGGCTCGACTCGGGGCGCGCCCTTGCCCCGCCGCAGACCCCCGCCGAACACCAGATCACCGGCATCTGGGCCGAACTGCTCGGCCACGAGCCTGGCAGCCTCAGCATCCACGATGACTTCTTTGCCCTCGGCGGCCACTCGCTCCTGGCCGCCCGGCTCGCGCTGCGCCTGTCCGCCGAGCTCGGCACCCGCATCCCGCTGCATCAGGTCTTCACCAACCCGACCATCGCCGGGCAGGCCACCTGCGCCGAGAGCACCGGAACCAGCAAGCCACCCACCGCCATCACGATCATGGGCGGCACCCCCGACCTCCCGCCCCTGATCCTGGTCCACCCCATCGGCGGCACCCTCCTGCACTACCGCGAACTCGCCGCCGCCCTGCGCACCGGCCACCACATACTCGGCATCCACGCCGACCCCCTCAGCACCACCCAGCCCGCCACCCTCACCGAACGCGCCGCCGGCTACGCCCGCCAGCTCACCCCGCTGCTCGGCGGCCGCCGAGCCCGTCATCGCCGGCTGGTCAGCGGGCGGCGTCATCGCCCACGAACTCGCCGCCCGGCTCGCAGCCACCGGCATCCCGCCCACCCAGCTCATCCTCATCGACACCAGCCCCCCGGACGATGATGACTCCGACGCCGCCGACCTGGACCGCCTGCGGCCCCGCGTCCTCGCCGACGGGCCAGGGCGCCTGCTCGCCGAGCCGGGAGCAGACCGCTTCCTCGCCGCACTCGGCGTCGACCAGGCCTCATTCGCCGAACTCGACGCCGCCACCGCCGCCACCCTCATGCGCTTCTGGCAGCGCATGCTCACCAGCCTGACGCGACACCAGCCCAGACGGTTCGACGGACCAGCCCGCCTCATCCTTTCAGCCGATCAAGACAAGCGATCCGGCGAGCACGCCATCGCTACCTGGCGGGCACACACCGGCCCGCTGTCGGTCACCCACGCGGGCGCCGACCATTTCCAGCTACTCCAGCAGCCATGGGTCACCACCATCGGCCACATCATTACCAGCCCCGCGCAAGAGCAGATCCAGTGAGGTGAGTTCAAATGAGAAGAACATTCCTGCGCTCGAAGATCCACCGGGCGACTGTCACCGCCAGCGACCTCAACTATGTCGGCTCGGTGACGGTGGACATCGGGCTCCTCGAGGCCGCCGACATGCGCCCTAACGAGCAGGTGTCGGTCGTGGACATCACTAACGGCGCGCGCTTCGAGACTTACCTCGCCGAGGGCGAGCGCGGCTCGGGCCACGTCATCATCAACGGGGCGGCCGCGCGGCTCGTGCACTACGGCGACATCGTCATCATCATGACCTACGGCAGCTACGAGCCGGAGGAGCTGGAGACTTACGCGCCCACGATCGTCCACGTGGACGAGTCCAACCGGCCGATTGGCGAGCACGAGGCGGCCGAACTGGTCGACAAGCGCGCCACGCACCCCTCAGTGCCGCGCCTCGGCTCGTGAGGTAGGTCGGCGTCCGGCTAACCGCCGGCACCGATCTCTCCGTACAACTCGATGACCTGGCTGCCGACCTAGCCGTGGGCATACAGACAATCGGCCTGTCGCCCTATTCCGCACGATCGGAGTTCAAGTCGTGGATGAGGTTGTCAATGCGCGGGAAAAACTTCTCGATCCTCTCGTCGTCCCGTCTGAACTGGGCAAACAAGATCGACATGTCCTCTATCACGTTGGGCTCGAAATAAGCGGCGGCGGCTCGTTCCAAGAGTTCCCGTCGCTCACGGAGCGCCTGTAGCTCTTTATGAACGTCGAGCGGAACGGTGATGATCGATACAAGGATGCCACCTACTGGCACGTGCTTGGGTAGTTCCCTAATGGTCGCCTGCGCAGCGGTCGTCAGGAGCTCCTCGGCTGCCACCAAAGCCGCCTCGTTGGTCACAACCTTGCCGATCGTCCGCACGAACCAGGTGGGAGGTGCGGTGGCGCTCGGAGGGGTCTGATCAGTGCGGCGAATCAGCGCCGTCAGGAGGTTGAGCCGAGCGATCAGGAGGCTGGCAACCTCTTGTACGGTCTCGGCTACGGACTTGGCGGCGACGGCAGCGCTGGCCATTATTAGTTCGCGGCGTCGCTGTGCATCCGTCCCGGCATCCATAAGAGCCAGCGCCATTGCGGTCATGTCCTGATATTCAGTATCGGCCGGAAGCGCCGGCGTGACGGACATCATGCGCACGGCCAGACCATTCAGGGCGATGTCTAGATCAAAGAGCAACAAGCCAGCATTGCTGACGAGCGGCAGCCAAAGCTGGCCAAACGCGGTGAGTTCTCGGGTGAGGTTATCGACGACGTCGGTACGTACGGGGCTCACCGGGGGATCGTTCAGTTGCCGCAGACGGTCCCGCGTGGTCTCCGCCAACTCCCGGCCCGTGGTGTTGTAAATATTGAGCCATTCGAGCAAGTCAGCCTTGGCTGCGATGACGAGGTCGAATGCTGCCGTTACTGCCGCGCTGGCATCGAATGGCGATTTGTCGTTTGTCATGCTCCCCCCGGGTCCCCTTAGACCTACGCGCATCCGACGGTAGCGAACGGCGTGAGAATCAGACAGCCCAACCGGGAAGGCTCAAGCAATAATGCCGATCGCGCCCAGCCTCGCGACGACAGGCCTGATCTACCTGGTAAACCGATAATACGATCTCACCACGGGCCAATTCATGACGGTCAAACCGATTCAAATTAGACGGCGGAACCATACGAATAGACCGAGAGCGACCCGACCAGCGGCTCAGATCCCGTCGGCGCCCGATGCCCGCTCACGCTCCTGTCCCGTCGGCGTCCTTGCCCGTCAGGATCCGCTCGATCGATTCCGCGTCGGGCGCCGGCTGCCAGGCCTGCGACGGCACGGGCTGGTAGCCGGCTCGCGAATACGAGCCCGAGCCATGAATGACGACCTCATCGGACGGCGCCGCAAATCCCCGCTCCCGCGCGATCAGCATCCCGGTCACAGCCATTACCAGTGACCATTCCCGCAATTCCGTAAGATCGCCAGGAAGCTCTACCCCGAGAGACGAGCAAAGCGCACGGGTCTTCGGATAGAAGGCCGCGCAGTCGTTTCCTGAGACGACGAGCCCGCCGATGCCGCGTTCGCGAAGCAAGGGCGTCATCAGAGCCGAGGTAGCGGGCTCTTTGGTGTAGAAAGTCGGGTCGATTTCCTCATCGGCGGTCGCCGCGAGCGCCGGGAACCGGGGGTTGACGCTCTGCACGACCCCGGCGCCATCGGTCGCCGGCGCGTAGGGTGGCACGTTCGCGCGGTCGAACGAGCCGTGCTGCCAGTGCAGCACCATGTCGGGAGTCCTGAGATGCTGGACGATCAGGTAGCGCGGAGGCGGCCCCGCGAGTGGCTGGCCACCTCGCGCCAGTACCTCCCGGCCGAATTCATACCCTAGTAAGCCGAACGCGCTGGATACCGCGTGCACGTGCACCCGCCCCGCACCGCCGGGCGTAGCCGGAGCGAGCCGGGCCTCGGCGAACGCGCGGAACGCATCCGCCTGCTGGTAGTTGCGGATATCGAGGGTGTACCACAGGCGTGTGCCGCGGTCAGCGAGTGACGCCTGGGCGCGAAGGCAGGCGTCGAGCGCGATCCGCTTGACGTCGGCCGGCTCGCTCAGGTCGCTCCGCAGCAGCGGATTCAGCCTGGCCAGGGCTGGTGACCTGTCAAGGGACCCGTGCCAGATCTTCCGGGCGCCAGACCGCGGCACGACGCAGACGATCCTCAGCTGATCCGGCGTGACCAGTCCGGCCGCGAGCGCCTCGCCGACCGCGTACCGCAGCGCCGACCCCTTGTTGCCGGACGTAGGCGTCACGAGCAGCACGCTTTCGCCGGTCGAGCGGATGTGCGTCACGGCCCTGGCGACCATCAGCAGCGACGGCCACGCTTTTGTCGTCCTGACGCCCTCGACGGTCATAAGGTCGAGAAGCCAGGTGCGAGCGCCTTCGAAGGACACGGCCCGCATGCGGATGGGCGACGTCGTCAGCAGTGTCCTGATGCCCGGATCGGCGCAGTCCAGGTCCCAGCCGGGCGCGAACATGCCGACCGGCAGGGCGCTGTCCCGCTGACTCAGGATGGTGCTGGCGAGTCTCAGCTGATCCGGGTAGGCCAGGAGCGGGTTCGCGAGAATCGCTGGTTCCGTCATGGCTTCTCGTCTCCGCTGCCGGTGTCCTTGACGACGGCTCGAGCCGCGTTCTCGAACGCCGCGTGCAGCCCCGCGTTCTCGAGTGCCGCCAGGCCTCGCGCGGTACGCCCGCCAGGCGTAGCAACGGAGCGGCGTAATGCGGCGGTGTCCCCGGCGCTGGCCGCGAGCAGGCCGACGCTGGCCGACGCCGACTCGATCGCGATCGGCATGGCGACCTCGGCGGGTACTCCGACCGCGATAGCGGCATCCACCTGCGCCTGAATCAGCAGCGAGTAGTAAGCGGGGGCGACGCCTGCCAGCGAGATCAGCGGCGTCATCACCGCTTCGTCAAGCTCGAACAGGACGCCAAGCGATGACAGGAGGCCGGCCACCTCGGCGTCCAGCTCGGCAGGAAGCTGGCGGCGATCTGGCCAGGAGACCACGCCTTGATTGCGGGCGCTGGCGATGGTGACCGTGGCACGGACTACAGGAGAGCTGGCATAGGCGCTGCGCAGCGCCGTGGTGCGCACCCCTGACAGGAGGGAGACAACGCAGGCCGCGCGGCCATCGACAGAGGCCGCGACGGCATGGAGCGCGGAGACTGGGTGGGCTAGAAAGACGATCGCCTCGCGGGAGATCACCTCGTTAGCGCCGGATCTTCCCTGGCACGAGGCGGCCAGCCGGGCGGCCCGGCCGGAGCCATTGTCGCTGATTGCCACCGGAAGGCCGAGCCCGGAGACAACTGCGCTCGCGAGTTCTCCGGCCCCGATGATGGCGACGCGGCTACCGGCGCTGGTCACTTGGCGTCCCAGTGGCGCATTCTCGCGCCTCGGCAGGCGCCAGGTGAAAGCTCGCCGGCTGGCACCTTGCCTCCCCCCAGTCGCGCCCGTCTGGAGCCAGATCAGAGAATCGATCTTGGACCCAGATGTCCATAATACGGGCACAGCGGGCGAAATGCGAGATCCGTTTCCTTCGCGTTGATGCAATGTCTGCGCACCGACGCCGCCGGGACCCGATAGTCAGGAGCGATCTTTGCCGGCACGGGTAAAAAACTAACTAACGGCGCAGCGATACACCTACTCGCTCGAACGGCCGCCCCCGTAGCTCGCGGACCGGACCCCGGACGTCGTGCTGGCCAACCAGGGTCGCGAGGTCGCGGGCCGGACGGGGGTCGTCTATGCCGGCGCCGATGACCTTGCGGGTGGCCGCGCCCACACGGCGGCCATGCCGGGCTCGCCCCAGACGGAGACGCCCTGCTGGTAAAACTGCAAGATCGTGACGGGCACCATTCCCCGCGAGCCGAGGTGGCTGTACAGGTCGGGAGGTCGGCGATGCGGCAGGTGTTGGCCGCCTCGTCCAGGATCAGCACCATCGGCGGGTCGATGCGCCCGTTCGCCCGCCCGCACTGCGATATCGGTCATCGCCGCGACGAGCGGCGACCCGTGACTCGGTCAGCTACATGGTGTCGGTGCTGCCCGCGAACGACGCCGGGTCGAACGGCAGGGGCCGGTCCGGGGGCGTGACCCAGGCCATGACCTCGTCGTCGTGCAGGCACGCAGCCGCAGTGCGGGCGGTCTGGTATATGCCGTCGCGGGTCTCCGGCACACCGTGCTGCGCGCCGGCCAGCGCGCGGAAGCCGGCGAGGTCCAGTAGTTCGGCCGGGGTCGGCGACGCGGTGTCGTCCAGCCACCGGGAGACGTCGCGCGGGGACCGTTCCGACGTCGCTGCGGCGAGGAACAGCGCGCACGCCTCCCGGCACGCCATACACGATCGAGTGGCTGGCCCGTCACGCGGTCCTCATGGTTCCTGCCTTCCCCAGAACGTAACAAGGTGGCTAATTATCCTTAGCCGTACTGCGTGCTGGTCGCTACGGTGACCGCGCTCACCGCGCTCTGAATGCTCTGGCTCCGCTGTGATCCACCCGGACCGGTCGTCGCGACCACATCATTCGTGAACAATACATGCGAATGCGGAATTAACTGTCCCTGGATATTAGGACCGCTGCGGCCAGGTCCATGCGCCGCCGTTTCCCGAACCCGCACTAATCGGTAATTAGCGGCCTAGAAGGTATCGCAGCTCGCAAGAGAGCGCGCCATTTTGATGAGAATCCGCATCTCTCGTGTATCTAGTTGTGGTATTCCCATGACATGGACGAAGTACTACTTGGCATCATTGTGCGGCGACTCGACGATGTCCCAATTAGCGCAGATGCATCGGATCTGCTGCTGGCCGCACTCGATGGGGATGATGCCCTGTCAGCGCAGCTCCACGCCAACATCGGCGAACGGGCGATCGCGACGTCGGCTGAGCAGCGCGCCGCGCCGGTTGGCGCGTACCTCGCGTCGCTCACGGTTAGCGGGTTCCGGGGTATCGGAACGCCCGTCAGGCTCGATCTGACGCCGGGATCCGGGCTGACTCTCGTCGTCGGCAGGAACGGCAGCGGGAAATCTAGCTTCGCTGAGGGCCTGGAGATACTGCTGACAGGGAGCGTAAGCCGCTGGGAAAAGCCAGCCCCGGTCGTTATGCGTGACAGCTGGCGGAACAAGCACGCCGGGGATGTCGTCGATGTCCGCGCTGAGTTCGTGATCGAGGGACGCGGGCGAGCGGAGGTATGCCGCAGCTGGCAGCCGACGGACGGTCTGGATGACTCTGTGTCACGGCTGCAGGTGCATGGGGAAAAGCAAAGCGCCATTGCCAAGCTGGGATGGTCCAAGGCCCTGAGCGAATACCGGCCCTTCCTGTCGCACTCCGAGCTTGAGGCGTTCTTCGGCCGTCCCTCAGATCTGCACGACCTGCTGGCGTCGGTCCTGGGCCTTGACGAGCTGACCGCATCCTCCGCGCGCCTGAACGCGGAGCGCAAAGCGCGGGAGGATGCGCACGCCGAGCTGAAAGAACGGCTCGAGCGGCTCCGAGCGCGACTGGGCGAGCTAGGCGAGGAACGGGCGAAGGAATGCCTGGACTCGCTGTCAGGCCGGACCTGGGATATTGCGGCGGCCATGGCTGTCGCGACCGGGACCGCCATACCGGATGGAAGCGAACTCGATATCTTGCGTCGCATCGCCCAGCTATCGGGACCATCGGCGGAGCACGTCCGCGATGCGGTGACAGCGCTAAGGATGGCTGCCGATGGCCTTGACGAGATCGCTGGGTCACCGGCCGGGAGAGCTATGGCCCTCGCTTCCCTCCTCGATCTTGCGGTCAGGCACCACGAAGCCCACGGTGACGACGACCAGGATTGCCCCGTCTGCGGCCGACCGGGCGCACTGACCCTGCAGTGGCGCACGGACGCCGCGCGGCATGTTGCTGACCTGCGTGAAGAAGCAAGTGCTGCTCAAACGGCGACCGGCATCGCGCTGGCTGCCGCAGAGCGAGCGCAAGGCATTCTGCAGCCTCCGCCTGGCTTTCTTGCCATAGGACAGCCGACAGCCGGCCAGGACGTCACCTCGGCCAGGGAGGCCTGGGCTCGCTGGGCCACGCCGCCTGCCGGACCAGTCACTGACCCGGCTTGGCTGCGCGCGGTAGCAGATCATCTCGAAGGTCTGCGAGGCGGACTCGCCGGTGCTGTTGATGCGCTAGCTCTCCAGGCGTCGCAGGAGCTCATCAACCGTGACGATCGGTGGGCACCGCTGGCGGCTGAGGTCGCTGCGTGGTGCGCTGACGCCGGGCCGGCATGCGCGGCCCTAGGACCTGTCCCGGCTCTCAAGAAGGCCAGGACGTGGCTCGTGAACGCGACGGCCGAACTGCGGGACGCGCGGCTCGCGCCGCTGGCCGATCAGGCCCGCGATACCTGGGCGATGCTGCGCCAGGAGAGCAACGTGGACCTTGGCGTGTTCCGGCTGGCGGGCACGGGAAACCAGCGCAAGCTCGAACTGGACGTGAACATCGACGGCGCACCCGGCGCGGCGCTGGGGGTGATGAGCCAGGGCGAGGTCAACGCGCTGGCTCTGAGCGTTTTCCTGCCGAGAGCGACCCTGCCGCAGAGTCCGTTCCGGTTCCTGGTCATCGACGACCCGGTTCAGGCCATGGACCCTGCCAAGGTCGACGGCCTCGCACGCGTGCTTGAGCAGGTGGCCGCCGACAGGCAGGTGATCGTGTTCACCCATGACAACCGGCTGGCGACAGCAGTACGGGACCTCCGAATCAACGCCACCATCCTGGAGGTGACCCGGCGACCCGGATCGGTCGTCCAGGTCCGGACGTCCCTGGACCCCGTCAGCCAGTCCCTCGCTGATGCCATCGCCGTGAACTCAGACAACAAGGCGCCCGCCGAGGTAGCCAGGCGCGTCGTTCCGGGCCTGTGCCGAAGCGCGGTCGAGGCTGCGCTCACCCAGGCCATCTGGCGGCAGCAGCTTCGCAGTGGCCGGACCCGCCAGGACATCGAGGCCGACCTCGATGTCGCACGCCGACGGCTGATGACCCTGGCCAGCCTCGCGCTCTTCGGCGACCTGGATCAGGGCCACAAGGTAATGGCGAGGTTCAACAGCGAGGGACCCGCATTCGCTGACACGCTCAGGGCGGTCAACAAGGGAGCACACGAGCCGCACGCGGGTGACCTGGCTCGGCTGATCGCCGAAAGCCGGAAACTAGCCGCGAAAATCGCGGATATCCTGCCATGAAACCCGGCGATCTTCTCGGGGCCGCCGAGGATCTGATGGCCCGCCCCGATACCACGAGCGCAGGAGCATGGCCGAGGGCAGCAGCGCTAATGGCACGACAAGCCCTAGAGAGCGCTATCGCGCAGTACTGGAACGCAAGAACCGCAACCAGCGAGTTGTCTTCGTGCCCGATGCGGACACAACTGGCCTGCCTGCCGTTCTATCTAGATCGGCCGACGGCCTTCCAGGCCGCTTACACGTGGGCCGCTCTCAGCAACGCATGTCACTATCACTCATACGAACTAGCCCCCGCAGCCGCTGAACTCACCAGATGGATCACCAACGTCCGAACGCTGATCATGCAGGTCCAGATACCCACGCAACGAGCGCTCCCGTGAGGTCCAGGCGACCGTTTCCGCCAATGTCGCAGTGATAGCTCAAATCCGTCGAACCTGCAGAGGCTGGAGCATTTCGGAGGCCTGGTCACTGGCTATATCGGCGGCGCCGAACGTAGAGATAAGCGTCCCTCTGTCATGGAAAGACAGGGCCGCCTGGAGGCAAGTTCCATTCATAAGCGTGTACGAGCGGGACTTTGCCGAGGGCGGCAAGACGTTCCAGGACGGGATCCATATCACCATCACTTAGACTCTCGCTGCTGCTGATCCCCGCTTCTTCCAGAAGCGGTGCCGCAGCTATCAATGCCTCGAAATACAATCTCCACAACTGGTCAAGCGCAAACGAGGCAAGGTGCTCTCGAAATTCCGGCTTGTCGGGTGATCACTTTCCCTGAGGGTTCTCCCCAGCCCCGGCTCAGGATCTCGCCGACAGAGAAGTGAACCGCACGGCTCGTCGCCGCATGCAGGTAGTCGTACAGATGACGATGACCGGCCTGCTCGGCGATCCAGTCAGCAGAGGGAACTACGGCCTCTCCACTTGAGCCGCTCCTGCAATGCTTCAGCGCGATCTTCACCTCGTCGCGCTTATCGGATGCCGCGTCCTGAATTCCTTCGGGTACCAGAGTTGCGCCATGACAACGTCACCGATATACGCGCGCTGCGCGAGCAGTGATCGCAGGCCATCCAATTTCCCGAGCAGGCTGCTCGTGGAATGAACGGGGAACCACGCCATCTCGGGGCCATTAGCCTCGGCTGAGGCCGTGCAGGAAACTGACCAGGCCATCGAAGTAGGCCTGCTGGTCGTCATACATGGCCATATGGCTGCCCTGCGGGCAGTGCAGGTACTGACCCGCCGGGAACCGGCCCGCCATCATCTCCATGTAGGACGGGTCCATGCTGTCGTACCGGGCGCCGATCACCAGCGTGGGCACGGTGATAGAGCTGAGGTCCTCGGTTCGGTCCCAGTCGTGCAGGCTTGCGTCTGCGCTGATGCCGAGTTCGCTCGGGCCTTGCATGGAGACGTAGATGGCCGGGTTGATGTGATCGAAGCCGCGCTGCGCCGGGTCGGGCCACTGTTCCGGCGGCATCCGCAGGATGTGATGCACATAGTGCTGCTCAAGCAGCAGTTCCAGGTAGCGCGGGTCCTCGGTCTGCCCCGCGGCCTCCAGTGCCTTGATCTCGGCCAGGGCGTCCTGATCCATCTCCGGCATCAAGACCTTCTCGGCATAGGCGTTGTACGCCGGGACGCTGGACATCATGTTGGAGATGACCATGCCGCGCAGGTGCTGCTGGTACGTCAGCGCGTACTCCATCGCCAGAAGTCCGCCCCAGGAGTGGCCGAGGAGCACGAGGTTTGACTGGTCGAGCCCGAGTGCCTCGCGGACCTGCTCGACCTCCTCCACGAATCGCGGCAGTTCCCAGAGCGAGGCATCCTCGGGCGCATCACTGTAACCCGAGCCAAGCTGATCGTAGTAGTAGTACTCGATCCCGGCCTTAGGCAGGAAGCTGTCGAAGGCCTCGAAGTACTCGTGCGTCGCACCGGGCCCGCCATGCAGCAGCAGTACCTTCAGGTCAGGGTTGTTACCGACCCGCTTCACCCACACGCGGAACGTCCCGGACGGCGTTTCGACCGGGATCTTCCGCGCTCCCCCGCTCAGCACGTCGGCACGACCGGAGTAATCGAGGTAACCAGACATGAATGCTCCCCTGACTCGTCCGACGCCAGCCCCGCTAGGTTATCATCGGCAGCCAAACGCATCCAAATGGCCACGAAACAGGCGGTCGGATGTGCGCTCGATCGACGAGCGCGCAGGCGGGGGTTGTGGTGAGTTACGTCACTGCGGCGGGAGCGCTAGGGCTTCGGCAGCCATGGAAGCTTGGCGGAGGCTCTGGCGGAACGCCTCGGCAGCGACCGCGGCTTGTCCTGTCAGATCTTTAAGCTCTCCTATGGCATGCTCATCGGCCGCCGTCCGGGCGGCGAGGTCGAGGAATCTCTCGTTGAGCCCCGACAGTCGCACAGCATTCTCCCAGTCAAGGCGGGCCGCATCGGCCGCACTGACCTCCGCGGCGTAACGTTCCATCGCTTGAACCCGGGACTCGGCGGACACCCGAGCTTGCGTGAGGATGCGCTGCTGAGGGTCAAGGACAGCAGATGTCATTGGTCCGGTTGACTGGCCGAATGGTAGTTGCGCTCGCAGCCTGGCGATGTCGTGAAGCAGGACGGTGATCTCCTGTTCATGATGCCGGAGCGCCATTTCTCCTGCTGCGTGCTCTAGCAGATCCTCGGCATATACCTTGGACGCCAGCACTGCCTCCCGGGAACGCTGGGCGCGGAGCAGCAGTTCGCGCCCCGATGGGTCGAGACCGCTGAAAGGCCCTGCCGACGCGGCCGGCATCGCTGCTGCGGCCGGAGTCATCGTGACGCCGCTGGCCAGGCGGCCGATGACAAGGTTCAGTGAAGCTGCAACCGACGGAGCGGAGCGGCCGCAGACGCTCAGATGGGAGCCTTCGCCCCGCTGGTACACGTTGATGGTGAGCGTCTCAGTCTCTCGCACCAGGAGTACCACCAGGCCGAGCAGGAAAAAGAAACTGCCTGCTATCGCTACCACCACCGCCCATTGGGGCGTGTACCGCCGGGTGACCTGAATGCAGTTCGCGCTGATCTGGCGTACGTCGTAGCCATCAAAATAATTGCCGCCTTGCCGGAGGCTAAGAAGCGACTGGACCGTCACGGTCTGCGAGGTAGGCACGAGTACCGCATAGTTGAGCGGCTGCCCTGGCTCTAACATGGCAACAGCATAGTGCAGGGATTACCGAACTAGATGTGCCGCAGATATGTCACGGCAGGCGGTTATCTGGTTGGCGTTATCTTCCCCGACTGCCACGCAGTGACCTGCGGACGGACAGGATACTGACACCACGGTCACCTCCAGTTGCGACTTCGGCACCGAGAACGTGGCATCGAAGGAAGCAGTCGGTCGCGCGGTCCCGCTGGACTTGGGCGATGAACTGGTCCCGGCGTTCTCAAATTGTACAAGTGATCAGAATTTCAGGGATGACGGTGGATGTTTTCTCGGATCGGATTCGGAGGACAGCTCTCAGTGCCCGGCGTAGGCTCGCGAGCGTGGGAAGAATCAGCATCCAGCCTGAACTGTGGGTCGATCGCGGCGCGGCGGCCGTCGCGTTCTACCAGGCCGCGTTCGGCGCCACGATCGTGCACCGCGTCGGGAACGGCGAGGACATCGTCGCCCAGCTCGCCATCGGCGACGCGGCGTTCTGGGTCTCCACGGCAGGCTCCGCCGGGCACCGGCTGCACCCGAACGCGATCGGCGGCGCGACCGGCCGCACCCTGCTCGTCACCGATGACCCCGACACGGTCTTTCGCCAGGCAGTCACCGCAGGCGCTACCGCCACCGCCCAGCCAGCCAGCGAGCACGGCTGGCGCCTGGCCCGGATCACTGACCCGTTCGGACACCAGTGGGAAATCGGGCATCCGCTCGGCTCGTGGCCACCGGGCTGACAGAGACCGCCCCATCCATGAAGGAGCCGCTCGGGCTGGGCGATCATCGGAATGCCTTTCTTTCCGCGTGAATGGTGGGGGTTGCTGCGAGCAGGGCGCGCGCGGGCCGCCGCTGCCATGGAGGCGTAGCGGCGCCAAGTCTCGGTGACGTGGGTGTCGCCGTAATCGCTGATGCCCCGGATCGTGAACCATTCCACGCCTCCGGAGGAGCTCGCGTTCCCGATACCTTTGCTCTCCATCTCGATGGCGAGCACGCCGTAAGCAGCGGCGATCTCGTCGCGTTTCCTGGCACAGCGCAATGATCGGTCACCGCTGGCGATGAGGCCGCTATGAACCTTCGGCTGGCCCGGCCTGTGCCGGCTAGCTTCAGGTTCGGATGCCGTACCGGCTGATCCGAGCCATGAGGAGTACACGACGTCGGCGGACTCGGGCGGGCGGCGGAATCCCGGGAAAAGCAGTACCTGAGCCGCCAGCAGGTCTTCCCACGGCCGGTCGCCGATCAATTCGCCGGCTTGCAGCAGCCGGGGACGACGCGCTGGGTGAGGCGGCAGGCGACCTGAGATTGCCGGATCTGTACATCACGATCAGGGGCGATGGCGGCCATCTGGTGAATCTGCCGATGCGCGAATCTTTGACCTGGTCGGCTCGTCAGCGCGACTGCATAGTGCCGCGTTGAGGTTTGCCACCTCCCGGTCGGATGGATAGCGCACCCCTGCCTCTGGATCAAGCTGGTACTGGGCACGCAGCCAGCAGAGCACGTCCGCCCACGCCCATACCTTCATCGGAGTCCTGCCCCGGCTTACCTGTCCGCGGGAGGACGGGAATGCGGTCCCCGTCGTACGGCGTTTACCCGCGGTCCACAGACGCACGCCTTCACTGCTCATCCCTACGCGGTCGGCAATGTCACTGACAGCAACAAGTTGCTCGTCGACCCGCACGACGGTCGCGGTCGGCAGGTGCTTCTCGATGGCGTGGGCGACGTCGAGGGCCGCGCCCACCACGTCGGCCGATTCCGTGTAGAGGGTGACGGTGACCTGGCCATCAACCGACGCCCAACCGAAGTCATCGAGGTGCTCAGCGAGCGTAGCCAGCGTCTCGATATCGTTCAGATCGACATTCCGGACGTTCAGTATGATCTTGGTTTCCACGGCATCCACCTCCTCCGTGGAATACGGTACCCTATTGTTGGGGATCGCCAACAGACTCGTCAATCTACGCTTGCCAGCCCTCATTCCGCAGATCGCTTCGCTAGACGGGACCCGACGACATCCGCCCGGTCCCGTAGCCCTTGACCCGGACCCACCCGGCTTCGGCCCGCTCGTCAAGCCAGGCCCGCAGTACCGGGGACTCCGGCTGGGCGTGTACGACCCTGACGATGTCAGCCGTGTCCAGGTAGTCATCAGCGCTCGTCCCCCGGTCGCGGGCGAGTTCGGCGGCCACGTCTACGCCGTCTGGTTCGCCTAGGTCCATGGCCAGGACAGCGCGGCGCAGTTCTGCACCGCGTTCGCGGCGCTCGGCGGCCTGGATTACTGCCTGCCGGATGGCCGCTGATCGCGAGATGCCCTCGCCGGTCAGGATGTCCAGGGCATGCTCGGTCTCGTCGTCGGTCCGGATCGTGATCGTCTCGGTCATTCCCGGCCGACCCAGGTAGCGACGCAAGCCTCGTTGCCTTCGGCGTCGGCCAGCACCCACCACATCGGCGCGTGCGCGTCGGAGACCAGGTGCCCGCCCGCGGCCAGGGCAGCGGATATGCGCGTCTCGGCCTGATCGTGCGGGACGGCGACATCAAGGTGCATGCGATTGCGTTGCGGGCGCGCCGTGTCCATCTGCTGCAGCCCGAAGCCCAGGCCGCGGCGCGCCGGATCGGACAGGTATTCATCGCCGATCTGGCCGTAACCGAGCAGCGCCCGCCAGAACGGCAGCACCTCCGCGCCGGCCAGTGCATCGAGGGTGACGTTGACCAGCTGCACGGCACCCGGGCCGGCAGGGATGCCCAGTTCCCTGGCCGCGGCCGAGATCCGCCGGGCGAGAGCGATGTCCCGCCTGCCCAGGGATACCGTAAGGCCGGCGGAGCGTAGGTCGAGGTTGAGGTACTGCTGCTCGGCAACGTCTGCGAGCCGACCGATCTCATCGACGAGCGCGATGCCCCTTGCCAGCGAGACAGTCCGGAAATGGGCCGAGACCAGCGCCGCGAACCTAACATCGCCAGCCCGCTGGATGGCCAGCACGGTCGCACGCCGAAACAGCTCAACGGCCATCGGCACGACGACCGCGCCGGCAGCGATGCTAGTTGACCAGCTCGAGCTCGATGATTTCGAAGCCCAAACAAAAATCAATTGCCGCACTGGATGAGACCCACCGATCACACGCGAGACTCAGGGAGACAAACCAAGCCGAGCACAGGATGCGAGCTTCCTCTCAGCGTCCTGGCATTTCCGGGCCGCGACGATTTGCGCGATCCTTTCTCGATGCTCGCCTTGCGGGCAAAGGATGCGTTCTGGGCCTCAGCGACCTGCTGGGTTGATGTGGCTGCGCGCCCCTGCGTCCCTGGCAACATCGGCGAACCGGCTGGTCCCGGTCGCCTCCAGGTGCCCGTCCGCGACGATCGACTTCGTGCCCAGGCCCTCGTCTACCATCGCGAGGACGCTGCCGTTTGGCTCGAAGACATACGCAGAAGATCCTCGGGATTTGAACAAATTCGCGTCCGCCACTCCCCCAGCCAAGAAGCCGTCGCCCCGCCTGGGCTATCGCCTCCCCCTTGGTGCAGATGAAATTAGCAGGCCGACATCGATCCATGCCCGCCAGCCGAGCCGAGACGGCAGCGGCGACCGACAGGATATCGGTCACGGTGTCGGCCAGGAGCGGTCGGCCGTGCCATCTATGAGGTACCGCAGTGCTAGCTACGGGTGTCAATCTGAGTCATCGGCAACGGGGTAATTGTCTTGCGCGACTGATCCGCCATATAGAGCCACTTCCCTGGGCAATTCGTCTCCGCGAACGACTGACGGAGATAGGTTTACTGTGGGCGTGCACAGTCGGGAGGGAATCGGTGGCTTCATCTGCGCCCGATCGGGCTGCATGGCAGGTCCGTGTGCGGGACGAGGCAGGCCGGATTGCTGGTGCGGCCGTACTCATCTCAAACAGGCACCTGCTGACGTGCGCACATGTCGTCGACCGGGACGCTGCCATATCAGGACGTAACTCCCCGGATCACGGCGCTGTCGAGGTCGATTTTCCCGATAAACCAGGATTGGGCCGCCTGAACGCCCGCGTCAAGGGTGGCGCGTGGTTTCCGGTAGGGGAGCACGGCGACGGTGATGTCGTAGTCCTTGAGCTGGACAGCGACATCGAGGGCGTGCGCCCGGCGCGGCTGGGCTTGCCGGAGTCATACATGGACCAGCACGTACGAGTGCTCGGGTATCCCGACAACCTACCTTTCGGTGTGTGGGCTGACGCGCGGTCTCGAGGCCGGAATGGGCCAAGATGGGTGCAACTGGATGCCGTGGCGGTGACGGGCCAGCGCATCGAAGGCGGTTTCAGTGGTGCTGGGGTGGTGGATTCCGGCAGCGGCGATGTCGTGGGAATCGTGGTCACGGAACTGACCAATCCAGTAGCGAAAGTCGCGTGGATGCTGCCGATGGATACTATCGCCCGTCTTTGGCCGCCACTCGGGGACCGGGTCGAGCATGCTGACGGCGCGGTCTCAATCAGCCCCTTGAAGCTGACTGCCGTTGCTGAGTGCAGTCCCTGGCCAGGCGGCCACGAAATCACTGCAGTGACCGCAGCAGGCTCGCTTCTGCGTCGGCGATGGGCCCGGAACCGATGGTCTCACTGGCTAGCGACAGGAGAAGATACTCAGGTCCTCGACGTCGCCGCTGTAGCCCCTGATACCGATCGCAGCACCTGCGTGATCACCGATGTCAACGGACGGGTCAGGCGGTCCGCATCAGAGCCCGACGGAACTGGATGGTCGGCGTGGTACCTGATGAGGCCGATAGCGGTCACCGCGAGCCCAGCGCTCGACCGGGTGGCTGCCGTAAGCAGTCAGCCGGGCCATCAGGAGATATTCGCTGTAACCGGAGCCGGGGAACTGGTGCACCGTTGGGCGTATTCAGGGCAATGGTCAGGTTGGGAGTTGCTGGACAGCCCAGTTGCGCTGTGCGATATCGCCGCTACCTCACCCGCAGATGGGGTGATATCCATCGCCGCCACAGATGTCCACGGGCGCCTGTGGTACAGGTCTTGGACAGGAGATAATTGGACTGAGTGGCAGAAAATAGCTGCTCCCGACAAAACGGCCAGTCCGATCCTAACTCGCGTCGCGATGGTATGCGGATGGCGAGGCGACGACACCCGGCATGAGGAGATATTTGCCCTGACCAGCGTTGGAGAAATCATTCACCGCTGGCTAAGCCGAAAGTCTGAAAAATGGTCGAGATGGCACGTCAAACACTCTCCCGAGCGTGCAACCGACATTGCCGCCACCTCAAACAGCTCCGGGCACATGGAATGCATTATTACCTGCACGGACGGGTCCTTGTATCAACAGTGGTTTACGGAGAAAGCGAACTGGTCGAATTGGCTGCCAATCAATGATCTGCTCCAGAATGAGATTCACTGAACTGACCGCAGTGCGAGGAGACCGCTGATGAAGGAACTGGTTCGCTTCAGCCTTGACGACGGAGGCTCGGTGATAGCAGAAATAGCAACCACCGAACAGGGAGTGGCCCGGGCATCCAGGGCAAGCGACGCGATCCGGTCTGCCGCCACCTCGTTCGAGTCAGCCATGGGAAGCGTCCGGGAAGCCACGTTGTCGGCTTTGCGTCATTTCAAGGATCTCCCCCAACCACCCGATGGCGTCACCATCGAATTCGGAGTAGCCCTGAATGCCGAGGTTGGGGCCGTCATCGCCCAGACGAGCGCCGAAGGCCATCTGCAAATTACTTTGACCTGGCAGCGGCCATCTTCCCAGCCCGACTCAAGCGGTCCGGCCCCCTCCGAGGTGACCATGGCAGATGCCCGCGCGCTGCCTGCTAACGCCGACCATGAGAGTCCCAACCCATGAAATGACGATTCAGCTGCGCCGCCCACAACGAACTGGCAGGCGGCAGCACCTGAACAGGCTTGGCATCTCTCCCGGATACGCCGTGCAAGCTTCGCCGCCCTGGGCCGACTTCACATTCACCAAGGCGGCATGTATCTGGCCGAACCCGAGCACCCCCTTGACAGTTAGATCGGAAGTCCTGAAACGGAGGAACGAGATGACTGACTTCCAGCCTGATGCCCGCAGGCCATCGCTGAACTTGGCTCAGTGATGAGCCCCCGCCACAATGGCAATGTCGTCATGACCGACCGAGAATTTAGCCTTCCCTGGCTGCTCCACCCGGTCAAGCCGGTGGACTTCTACGAGCGGCATTACGAAGCCGCACCACTACTCGTCAACCGTGGTGAACAGGCGTATTTCGCGAGCCTGCCGGGCCTGGACGCGGTTGACGACCTGCTCACGACCACCGTGTCGAGCCGCTCGCGGCCGACCGAGGGCGAGCGGCTCGTCCGTTCCGAACCTGACGGCAATTTGTCGCAGCAGAACGTTCGGCTGACGGGAGCCGCAGCAGTCGACATCCAGGCGATCTATCGTTCTTATCACGACGGATTCACGGTGGTCGTCAACCAGGTGCACCGCCGCTCGGCGGCCGTAGGCCGCCTGTGCCGCGCGCTGCAGGCCGCATTGCACCATCCGGTTGGCGCCAATCTTTACCTGACCCCCGCACGCGCGCAGGGTTTCCTTCCGCACGCTGACACGCACGACGTATTCGTCCTGCAACTTCACGGGTCGAAGGAATGGCACGTGTCGAGCCCGTCGGCTGAGCTGCCTCTCCCCCGACGCCAGCATCAGAGGCTCAAGCTGCCAGATTCGCAGACGTTCAGGCTCGCGCCGGGTGACGTGCTCTACTTGCCGCGCGGTTTCCCGCACGAGGCCGTCACCGGCGGCTCGTCATCGTTGCACCTCACCGTCGGCGTCCACGCGTTTCGGTGGTACGACCTGCTCAGCGATGCGCTCAGGCTCTTCGCGGACGAGGACGTCATGCTCCGCGGCGCCCTGCCGGGGCAGTACCTGAGCGAGCCGCTCGACGCGGAGCACATCGCGGCGCTCGCTCACCGGATGTCAGCGGCCCTGGCGGACGGGGTGCTCATCGAAAAGGCGAAAGAGGGCCTGGCCTCCAGGCTTGTCGCGACCGATGCGGCAGTAGGCGTCAGCCGGTTCGGGTCGCTGGACGCCCTTGCCGGGCTGACCGACGAGTCGGTCGTGGCCCGCCCACCCGAAGTCTTGTGCCGGGTGCGACTCACCCCGGAGGAAGCCACGATCGAATTCGCGGGCAACTTCGTAACCGGACCACGGCTTGCCGGCACCGCGCTGGAATTCGTCGCGCGGCACGACCGGTTTGCTGTCGGCGAACTGCCCGGTGACCTGACCGCGGCGGATCGGATCGACCTGGTGAAACGACTGATAAGCGAAGGACTGATGGAGGTGTTGTCAAAATGAGTGACGAAAACGCGGCCTACGGCAACGACGACGTGATCGGCGCCCGCCTGAGCGAGGACGACAAGAACATGCTGCGCGCATGGTACGAGCACCTGATCCTGCTCGACCCGCGGTACGGCGACAAGCGCGTGCGGACGATTGCCGCCCGAGCCATGGTCGACGACGAATTCCGGCGCCGGCTCGTCGGAGACACCGGATCGGCCGTCGATGAGGAGCCTGAGCCGCCGGACAGGTTCGACGTCAGGTTCCTCGCCAACACCCGCAGGACGCTGAATATCGTCCTGCCGCCGAAAGCCGGCGCGACCGGGAACCTCCCGACCACGCTCCGCGACACCTTGCGCTCACGCACCTCGGAGGCTGCCGGGCTCTTCCAGGACGACTGGTTTGACAGCGACCCGGACACCAACGACCACCCCATCGGCGACGGCGTCGATCTCACAGACGGCGCGCACCCTGTTGACGGCGTCGACGTCTGGGATACCAGGGTAGTCGCGGCCTAACAGGCACCAACTAACTACGAATCCCGCACTGCCGCCGCCCCCGTCCAGGCCAGGCCTGGGGGCGGCAGCACTGGCTCGCCTGAGGCGACCGTCCTCGGGATGGCCGGGCCGGGCCAGCTCAGAGCCTGAAGGAGACTGCTTTCCAGCCCCAGCCGCGGGCGTTGACGGCGTCGCGCAGCGGGTCCCTGATCTCGCTGCTGCGGAACTTGTAACTGAAGACCTGGCCGAACTGGCCCTCTTCGGTATAGCCATACCCCTGGCCGACCTGAATCTCGTTCAACTGGCCCCTGGACCACGACCTGCTGACCGACGGGATGCCCCCGTCCCAGGTCACGGTCGATTGCTCGTCCAGGTTCCGCACCTCATGCGCTGCCTGGTCGAACTTCATCTTGATCCGGAACACGCTTGCCAGGCCGTACGCCGAGAAGACCCCGTGCCACTGCGCGTCGGTGATCCGCCACTCCGCTACGAGGTCGCACTTCTCCCCGGCCCCATCCCGGACAGTCCAGGGCGCCGTATCCCGGCTCAGGCCGAGCAACGCGGCCCGCAAGTCACCGGCCGGCACCGGTACGACCCCGGGTTCCGCTGGCCTGGTTCCCGTCAGCTTGTCGAGCAACCCCATTCCGCTCACTCCCGCGATCTCGTCCGCCTGCCTGGGCGTTCGCACACTACCCCCAAGACGGGACTTGATCCCCGGTCTCCCGCGCCAGCCTGGCACAAGCGAAGTCTGGCTGGTCACGCAGAGCGACCGGGGTTGTGAGGGAGCGTTTCAGCCCGGGCTGTTTCCCAACCGCGCACCGTAGTCAGGGGCGGTTGCGCCTCTGCCGGTATCCGGTCGGCCGTTCACCGATCTCCCCGCCCGCCGCAAGCGCTCGACGTTCCACGCGAGCTGGGCTGCGGCAGCGGCGGAAACGCCTCGCGGAACCACGACGTGGTCGAGCGCCGTCACGAAGTCGGCCAGCGTCGCGGTGACAAGCCGCTCTGCCTCACCGGCGCCGAGCGCGTTCCACCGCTCCGCTTCGCGGACCAGATGCTGGGCTTGGGCTTGACGTGAGGATATTCACGCATCTCTCGATGTGTGAATATCTCCACACGAGTCGCTGTGAGAATATGCTCATAGTCATGCGAGCAGGCGACTAGCCGTCTAGGGACTAACCCGGGACGGCACGCGCACCCGCCCCGCCCGCTCCGCCGGTCAGTTCGATGGCGTACGCCGCGACAATCCCCGGCAGCACCCGCGACTCGCCGCCGCCCCTCACCGCGCCCAAGTCCTCGCATGCCGGCCGGCCACCCCAGCCAGCAGATCCATGGAGCGCTCACGGTCGCCGTACCATTCCGGGCTCGGGGGACGAATGATGGTGAGGTGCTGAATGGGTCTTGTTATGCTGGCTCGACACAAGAACCAGGGCTTGAATTGAGGGCTTTGAGTGCTCCCTGGCTATGAGCTGGCCGGGCGCTATGTCTTAGAGGAGCTGCTTGGTCAGGGCGCCGTGGGCGAGGTCTGGCGCGCGAGGGATCGTGAGCTCGACCGGGCCGTAGCGGTCAAGGTGATCCGGGAGCGGATCTCTGATCCGAAGCTCGCGCGGGGTTTCCTGGGCGAGGCCAGGATCGCGGGGCGGCTCCAGCATCCGGGCGTCACCGTAGTGCACGATGTCGGCGAGGATGGCGGCCAGCCGTTCATCGTCATGGAGTTGCTGCACGGGCGTGACCTGGACACGGTCCTGCGGGACTATCCCGGTGGCATGCCGGCCGACCAGGTCGTGTCGCTGGCGATCCAGTTCGCGGACGCGCTCGGGGCCGCGCATGCGGGCGGCGTGGTACACCGGGATCTCAAGCCCGCGAACCTGTTCCTGCAAGACAACGGCCAGCTGAAGATCTGTGACTTCGGGATCGCTGTCGCGGCGGACGCCACGAGCTTGCCGGCGTCGTTCAGCTATGTAGTGGGCACGCCGGCGTACATGTCCCCGGAGCAATGCGACGGCCAGCAAGCGGGCGAGTCCGCCGACCTGTACTCCCTGGGCTGCGTGCTGTACGCGCTGCTGACCGGCCGGCCGCCGTTCACTGCTGGCCCGCCGCTGGCGGTCATGTCCCAGCACCGCACCTCCGCGCCCGCCGCACCGCGGGCCTTGCGCCCTGCGGTGCCCGCCGGCCTGGACCAGCTCGTCGTGGACCTGCTCGCGAAAGATCCCGTGGCCCGGCCGGAAAACGCCCGCCAGGTCGCGACCGCGCTCCGGGCGCTCCGAGGGAAACCCGGCGCGATAACCGCACCACCTCGCCAGGCACCGGCACCACCTCGCCAGGCACCGGCACCACCTGTCCAGGCACCGGCACCACCTGTCCAGGCACCGGCACCTGTCACGCCCGAAGTCACGAGACCGCCGTCCGACCCGGTGGTGGTGAAGCCCCGGCAAGTCCCGGCCGCCGGGCGGCAGGCTGTCGTGCTGCGCGCGCACTCCCGTGCCATCCACGCAGTGTGCGCCGTCACCATCGGCGACCGGCAACTCCTGGCCACCGCCAGCAGCGACCGCACAGCACGACTATGGGACCCGGCCACCAGGTCGCAGATCGCCGTGCTGCTCGCGCACACCAATGCCGTCAACGCCGTATGCGCCGTCACCATCGGCGACCGGCAACTCCTGGCCACCGCCAGCAGCGACCGCACAGCACGACTATGGGACCCGGCCACCAGGCAGCAGATCGCCAGCTTCGTAGGCCACGAGCGCGAGGTCAACGCAGTGTGCCCCATCACCGTCGGCGACCGGCAACTCCTGGCCACCGCCAGCAGCGACCGCACGGCGCGACTGTGGGACCCGGCCACCAGGCAGCAGGTCGCCGTGCTGCGCGCGTCCACCCACGCCATCAACGGAATGTGCCCCATCACCGTCGGCGACCGGCAACTCCTGGCCACCGCAGGCAGCGACCGCACGGCGCGACTGTGGGACCCGGTCTCCGGAGAGCAGGCCGCCGTCCTGAAAGGCCACGAGCGCGAGGTCAACGCAGTGTGCCCGATCACCGCCGGCGGCGGGCAACTCCTGGCGACCGCCAGCAGCGACGGCACGGCACGACTGTGGGACCCGGCCACCAGGCAGCAGGTCGCCGTGCTGCTCGCGCACTCCAATGACGTAAACGCGGTATGCCCCGTCACCGCCGGCTGGCGGCAGCTTCTGGCCACCGCCGGCAGCGACCACACGGTGGAACTGTGGAATCCGGCCGCCAAGTGGCGGGTCACCGTGTCGCTCTGGCACAAGAGCGCCATCATCAAAGCGGTGTGCCCTGTCACCGTCGGCGATCAGCAACTCCTGGCTACTGGCAGCAGCGACGGCACGCTGCGGCTGTGGGACCCGGCCACCGGACAGCCTGCCACCGTGCTGGCATAGCCGACTTCGGTTCGCCCCACCGCGCTCACCAGATTGGCCCCGACGCGCCGCCCATCGTCGGCTGACTGGCCGGTACCCCGTCGGGCCTCAGTGGTCCAGGTTCAGCACCATGGTGGGAGGCTCGATCTTGTGATTGTCGCGCAGGGGCCGGATGGCTGTTCCGACGGCGAGGAACTCGGTCGTATGGCTGCCCCAGGTGTGGGAGTGCTGCCGCAGCTGCAGGCCTACGATTCCCTCCGCGGCCAGCGCCTGCGCCGCGGCCTGAATCCGGCCCATCGCCAGTTCGCGGGCGTCATACAGCGCCCGCGTGAACTGCTCGAGCTCCACGTTGCGCCCGAGCATGCCGACCACGTTCCCGAGCTGCCGGTGGGTTATGTGGTAGACGCACGTGCCGACGACCATTCCCAGCGGCGCGTAGCCTGCCCTGATCAGCACGCAGAAGTCCTGGCCAGATAGGTCCGAGGTGAACGGCTGGTCCTTGTTATTCCGCCACTTCCGCGTGCCGCCGCCCGCTCTCGACTCGGCCTTGACCGCAGTGCCGATGGCCACGAACTCAGCCACGTCCGAGCCGAAATCATGGACCCGGGTGTCGAGCCGCCCCCGACGACCCCATCCGCGCCCAGCGCCATGGCCTCCTTTCTCATCCGGATCATCGCCAGCTCGCGCGCGGGACATGATGTGCGACAGCGCATCTAGCTCCTGGCTCACCCGCGGTAGACCGAGCTGCCCAGCACCATGCCCAGCGGCCGGAAGCGGGCCTCCCGGATTAGCAGGAACTCGCTGACCGACAGGCCGGAGATGAAGACGGACCCAGACTTGCCGCCTTTGAGCTCGCCTAGCCGGCGCAGCGCGGCATGCGCGATTGTGCCGGCCCCTAGCTCGCCCGCGTGTGTCATCGCTGTTCCCAGGCGCTTGCCGCGACGTCCTCCGGCCTGTCCCGATCGCCGAGTGAGAGGACCATCCGGCTCGCGATGCCTTCAGAACTCGCCTGATCCTGGCCGAACCTAGTGATCGCGGTGCCGACGATGATGGCCTCAGCCATGTGGTCCTTGGCCCCCTCCAGGCCTTGCACTCATACTCTTCGACCCGCAGATCAATGTCCCTGGTCACCACGCCAGACGCATGGTGCGCCAGGACGTCCCTGCGCAGCTTGGCCGTCGCGTCCCGCCTGGTTTGATTTGCCAACTCCGTATGGCCGCTGACCTCGGTGGCGTTCCAGGCAGCCCCCGCAGTGGACTCGAAGGCCGAGCGGTCATCGCAATGCCGCACCCCGACCGAGATGCCCAGCGCTAAAGCGACCGGCGCCCACCCGGCCAGCATCAGCTTGGTGAACTCCTGACCGGAAAGCTCGCAGGTGAACGGCTGCTGGACTGGCGGCCCGCCTGGAGCGCAAATCGCGGTCCCTAATGCGCTGAACTCCAGCCCTCCGGCCGGGAACGGCGCGACGGTAAGCCGGACCCCCACCACGCCATGCCCGCCGAGCGCCGCGGCCTCGGCAGCCATCCGGTCGATCGCGGTACGCCGCGCGGCATACAAAGACGCACCAGCGGCCGGAATGCGTTCGCCCCTTCGAGCCGGACACCACCGTCCGGACCACGGGCTGGCGGTACCGGGAGCTGGCCGTCTCTCTGGCCAGCAGCCCCTCCTCCTTGAACCGGTAGGTCGGGCAGCCATAGCTGCCCGCGTTCTTAATGCTGAAGACAGCCGCCCCGAACGCCTGGCCAGCGGGCACGAAGCCGACGCTGCGGATTGCCGTGAACTCAGCCGTGCTCAGCGCCCAGGTCCCGCTCCTCTTGATCTCGGCCATGCGGGCCTGCGCGCTAACCGGCAGCCCCGACGATCCACGCGACATTTGCCGATCCCTTCTGCCGTGAAATCATTGTTCCTCAAAGCTCCAGGCTCCGGGCGCTCAGGCTGCATTTCAGGCATCATTTGCGTCATTGATGACCTCGTTGGCTTATTGGGTTCAGGTTGCGGGGGCTAGCAGTGCAGGGGTGACGTGGCCGGGCCGTCCGAACTGGTCGGCGCCAATCTCCGTGATCATGGTCGTGGGCTTGACTGCGGAAGTCCGCGCAGGTCAGGACAGCGGCAATGTTCCGTGATCATGCTCGGGGTCGTGATCACGGATACTTGCACCGGGCCGGCCCTGGCGGGTAAGCACCCCGCCCGGCCAGGCCGCACCACCCGCCTCCAGCGCCTCAGATTCACCCCCGCCGCCTGAATCTCCAATGAACCAACAGATTTCGATGCGCGCTGCGCGCTCCCGTGGATGAGAATGGTGGCGCCACCCAAGACCCCGGCTCCGCTGCGCTCCGCCGGGTGCTGCCGTGCGCGGCGAGGAGCGCGGCGATCTCGGCGGCTTGGCCAGGGTCAGGCTGGCCGTAGCTGGTCGCTGCCCCGTGCTGCAGCCAGGCGAGCAGGTCCGCCGGCCCTGCATCGGCGACACAAGTCAGGGTCTTCGGCGCGCCAGTCGATCCAAGGTGCTTCCGGCACTCTGAGCTAGACCTCAGCGGAGGCGTGACAGCCGCTAGGAGTTCCCTTGGCGCGTGAAAGCGATCTGAGCCTGGATTCTCACGGCTGGACCATCGGTCTGACGGTAGCTGAGATGCGCAACACCCCCTCGCGTCCACCGGATTCACTCAACCAGTTGGCGGTGAATTGACGCGGGATATACCCTGACTGCCGTTCGCTGACGGAAGATCGGCAACTGCCTTTACGCGGTAGCATATGGCGACTAGCCCCAAACGGCCACTATCGTCCTTGAAGGGAGGCGATGAGCGTCGAGTGAAGGTCCGTCAGGCTGTACGTTATGTACTAATTATCGGCGCGATCGCCAACCGCCATAGTGATCGTGCTGGGAATCGCGCCCGCAGCGACGCCGCAGCTTAGTGACTCTCAGATTGTCTTCTGCCTTTCGACCGCGCAGCGAGCCCAGCTAGCGGACGCAGCGGTTTCGCTCGGACTGGCTGAGCCTGCTAGGCCCGCCACGAATCTGGCGGCTAGAGGGCGTGAACTGACGCTGCGTGAGTGGCGCCAAGTTTATCCACATGCCTTCTATCGGGCTTGTTCAGCACTGGCCGAGAGCGCGGAGATTCCGTCCCAAGGCGCCGCCGACCCCAGCGTCATTGTCTCGCTCCTGATCAACCTGGCCGCCGTTCTCGTCGGTGGACTTATTGGCTGGATGAGCAGCGAGTTCAGAGCCGCGGCCGAGCGCAACCGCGCGCAAGCCGAGGCGCTAGGCGCGGCAGCGCGGGAATTTGACCGGACCGCCGACGACTACCTTTCCGCCTGGCAGGACCGGGGCCTCGGCGCCAGGCCATCAGATACCGCCTTGAGAGCCAGGAGATCGGAACTCGCGACGCAACTCGCGCTGGTGCAGTCAACTCATCCGCGGTGGACAGGAATCTCGTCCCTACGGGAACGGGTACTTCGTGGTGACCTCGGAGAGGAGCTCCCTGAGGTCATGCTTAACCACCAGCAGGATCTAGCCAATGGCAATCTGGCCGCTTGGCGGACCCGACAAGATCGATCAACTCAAGCTTTCGCTGCAAAGTCTCGGCGTCGATGTCGGCGTCGTGACTGGCACGCTCCTGCGGGCGTCGGCATGGCGAGGCGCCAGCCCGGCGAGCCCACTTCTGGACTCAGGCACGGCCCGGGCGGGCTTACCAAGCGCACCCGGAGGGAACGGTCCGTGAACAACCCCTTCATGATCGATGCCGTGTACGGGCGGCCAAGACCGCTGCAGCCATGGCGCCCGGACCGGACCGACGACAGGAAGTTCTATGTCCCCGTGGATGGCACCGATGAGCAGTTCAGGGCATTCACCGAGGCACTGCCGCGCCTGCGGGTCCTGCTAGACGAGGGCCGCCTGGTCCTCGTGACCGGGGATGTTGGCTGTGGCAAAACCTCACTCGTGAACCGATGCGTTACGTGGGCCATAAACCGACTCCCTGCCGAGGGGCTAATTGGAAAGATCATCGATCTGACCCAGGAGGTCAGGCAGAACGAGTCCGTCGAGACCCGGCAGCGCAAGGTATTCGAGCGGCTTGTCGACGAACTGGGACAGAACAAGCTAATCGCCGCCTCCGCAAAGTCCGAACTGCTCTCCGCCCCGCCGCAGGACGCGGCGTCTCGCGGCTATCCGTTACTACGCAACATCCTGCCGCAAAACGCCGTGGTGATCATCTTGCTACCACCGTCCGGCGAGCTCATGGACGAAATCAGGGAGTACGCACGTCTAGCCCGGCAAAGAATACTTTTCTTTGCCGAAAGCTCGTATGCTCAGGATATGGCTGTTCTGTCGCTGTCGGCTGCGGGCGCGGCGCCAGTGATCCACCCTGAAGCTTGGGCTCATCAGCCAGGACGACGGCTGGAATTTTGTCACGAATCGGATCCAGAATTATCAGAGCGGCGGCGTGCCCGATATCCCGAAGGACGCCGTGCACCGGATGATAGACAACTGGACTGACATGAACCTCAGTACCCTGGAGACGATTCTCTTGGGAGTTTTCGACAAAGCTATTGCTAATTCCGTAAATAGCATAACGTACGACGACATAGGAGACTATGTCATGAAATTGTTCAGCGGACGGTGGGGTAAGGACGGCCGGCAATGACCTCAAAGGGCAGGAAGCGTAAGCTTTCCGCGCTGAACCCTTTTTCCTCGCCCGCTATCGCCATAGTGTCAGCCGAGGCCGATCCCTACACGCTCAACACCGAGGCCATGGCCTCGGCATGCGAGTGCATGGATGCCTACCTCCGGCGTGACCACGCGACCATGGTCGAGCCCATGAACGTGATCGCCATCACGGGCCAGTCTGGCACGGGGAAGACGCACATCGCCGACGCATTGCTCAGACATGCAAGGGACGCCCACCTGGGGCGTTCGGTCTTTACGTCGACGCGCCACAGACCACCTTTCTTTCCTTGTACAGAGATCGCTTCGTCACCCAGCTCAAGCAAGATGACGTCTGGGACCGAGTAGAGGAACACTACGCTGATGTAATCGCAGATTCTCTGGAGACCTCGCCGCTGAGCGCGACGCTGGCCGAGCCATTAAGAGATCGATCGGTTGACCCGCGCACGGTTGTCAAGGATCTCGGCTTGCCAGAAAACATATTCCAAGATGGCTTGCGAGCCCGGCTCCGGAATGTAACGGAAACCGATGACTTCAGCACGGTACTTGCATTGGCTGTTAAGCCGGGCTTTGCCGATGCGATATGGGGCTGGCTGTCCGGCGGCGAGCCACATCAAATTCTCATCGACCGCGGCGTCGCGACCAGAATCGACTCGGTTACCTTAGCCCTGGAAGCGATTGGCGTTTTCGCCTTGCTTTACGGTAGTCAGAGTCATAAATTCATCGTGATTATCGACGAACTTGAACGGTTGCTCGTCGGCAGGCCGTCGGATGATGTCGCCGAGGCATTCCAGAAATTGCTGACCGTCTTTCGCGGGTCTGGTGCCTTCCTGGTGCTCGCAGGCCTTCCCGATTTCCTTGAGTCGTTGCCGTCGTCAGCGCAGGAGCGCATGGACCGGATCGTCCCCACTTTGCCTTTCACTGAAGAGCAGACCAGGGATCTGATCATCGGCCTGCAAAAACGAGCTAGCGGCAGAGCAGTACTGGCCCCGTTCAGCGAGGAAACAGTCGGCTATGTAGTAAAACTGTGTGGCGGTGTTGTACGAAAAATCATTAAATTGTGCAATTCTGCGTATGCCGCCGCATATGCGGAGCAAAGCGACGTCACCGACCGGATGATTGAGCGAGCAGCCGGCCAGCCCGCAGTCCGGGCGGAGGATGCACACCTGGAAATCAGGAAGCTGTTGCAGGAGCACCTGGGACTGCCTGTCGACCGTAATATCCGGCTTGGCGACACCGAAGCGAGCCGTGCTGACTTTTGGGTACGCGTCGGGGACATGGGCGCGGGATGCGCGCTGATCATCGCGGAATCCGTGCTGACGCAAGATGATGTCGACGCCCTGGCCGCGCGAGCGGCAGTCCTGGCCAGCGTGGCCAGCCACCGTGAGGCGCTATTGGTAGTAGCCGGGTTTCTGGCAGCCAACCTGGCTGATCCGCTGCGTCAGGCCTTCGACGCTGAGCCTCTCGTTTACGAGGACAAGCCTAGATTCAAAGACAATTTCCTGCTCTGGGTCAACGAGTCGGTCAAGCGCGTCTCCGCGTCCGCGGAACTCGAGACCATGCGCATCATTCATGACCGGGTCGACCTGATCAGCAGCAGGCAGGCGGACACCCAGAGCTTCCTCGGTGAACTCGCTGTCCACCTCGACAACCTGCGCGCTTCCTCCGATCGCCAACTCAGCGCGATCTATCGGACGCTGCAGGAGGTTGTCGACCCGACATCTGGGATCCAGCAAGGTCAGACCTGGACCACCGGTAGGGGGCACCCCAGGCTGCCTGGCGAAGTGGCCGCCGATTTCGACCGGGCATTTTCCGCTGTCGACGATCTCCGCCGTGTCGACATGGAGTTTGGCGAGGTCTTCGCAAGTGCCGGTGAATCGGCGATGGCCGCGCTTGGACGCCGCGGCATGCTGAGAGATAGGCTCGGCAACAAAAGCGTCATCGAGGCAGCCGGCATCGCGGCCCTGCTTCAGCGCCTACTTGAGGCGTTCCGGGACGGCGTGTGGCGCTGGCTGGACGATCTGGCTGGACGGCACCCAAACTCGCGCGACGAAAGACGCTTGCGGACCATGTGCGATATGTTCGAGATGCTGTTCGAAACCCTGCCGACCTACCGGCTCGACCCGCTCGTCGATCTCTCCGGCATCAACGAGCGCGAGGACCACGTGACAACTGAGGCCGCGGTCTCGCGCCGCCGTGACGTCCGGGATGCCTTTGACGGCTTCGCGGGCCGCGTGTTCCTGGCCGCCCGGGACAGCGCGACCACCGCGGCCGCCACCTGACGGGTGCCGCCTTAGCGCAGGATCAGCCCGCACGCACGTGAACGCCAACTGGGCTGCGCCCCTCGGGCACAGTCAGTGCCAAACCGGCGATCGCAAAACGCGCGACTGCACTGGTGCAACGCGTTTATCGTCAGGATGGCAGGCCCGACAATGGCGGTGGCCTGGGGGAACATTGGCTGGAGCAAGAGCGCGAGCAAGATCGCGGTGACGCCGTTCTGCTGCGCCAACGCGAGCTGGACCCGATCGCTTCGCTGCAACGTCCTAGTCAGCGGCAAGCTGACACAGGCTTGCGCGGCGAACGCCACGGCACCCAGGGCGACCCCATCCACTAGATCGATTCCCCTGGCCAGGAGCATCCCGAGCACGATAGCCACAAGCACGAACGCGATCGCGACTGCCCGCTCAAGCCAGGCGGCGATCACTTGAGGCCGGAAGCAGAGCCCGATCAGTGCGAGACCGAGCATCCAGAATTGCCAGACGCTGATCGCGAACAGACCGATCAGCACACCTATCACGACTGCGTACCTAACTCCTGACGTGCGCGTCATGACCGGTCGCGGCCGATCCTCACGGCCAGCGACCGGCGTTCCACGCCGCGGAGAGAGCAGGCCACGCCGGGCAGCGACGCGTACTAGCACGACCGCAGCTCCAACAACGGCGGCAAAGGCGAGATTGGCACCCAAGCCCGCCAGATAGCCAAGCGCACCGCCGTGGCCAGGCACGACGGAGACGGCATTGACCCGGCCGTCTAGAATTCGCCGGGCGAAAGCCGCAGCGTAGATGGTAATCAGCACTGTCACGGGATCGTCAAAGGATGCCCATGCGGCCAGTATCGACTTCGCCCGGGTTGACATCGAAGATGATCGGTTCATAACGGCTACCGACAGCGGATCGATCTGCGCGACTGCCACGCCGAGCACGAAGAAGACCGGCCGACGGAAGAGCACAAAAGTTATCGCGCCGATCAGGAGCGACTTGCCGAGCACGCCGAGGGTGACCGCGGCCACCACCGTGCTCGCGCTGCGCCTAGCTTCAGTGAGCGAGATCGTGTACGTGCTGCCGTAAAGGCCGACGGCTAGAAGCGATGTCGCGGTGTAAAGATAGACAGGGGAGTGACTGAGATCGTCGACTCCAGCAATTCGTGCTACCAGGTAACCGCCGGCGACTATGAGCAAGATGATCACAAGGCGATAGCGCTCTCCACCGCCCCTTGTGCCCAGGGGCCAGGACCCAGCCCGGCGGTCAGGCCGCTGCACGAGCTCCATCCGCAGCGCCGACTTTCTCATCAGGTTCAACATGCCGCTACCCGTCCCGAATTACCCATAATCATAAGAAGAGATAAATGCGTGTCCGTCAGAGAAGACAGGGCAGGCTGGCTCACGGCGATTCTCCATCTCGCACCTGCACGTAGTCATGCGCCAGTTTGGCCATGCGCTGATCGGCGTCGCCGACCTGTGACTGAACCAGCGTGACGCCAACCATATAGCTTTTGCCGGGAAGCCGGTAGTAATAGATCGCCCCTTGCTCGACGTCCAACACAATCCGGACGAGGCGTCCATTGACTGCCGCTCGCATAAGTTGGCCGAGCTCCTCGGCTAGGACCTTGAAGCGCTTGGCCAGCTCAAAGTAATTGCGGCGGCGCGCTTCTGGCGTCATCTGGGTGAATAGATGCCGGATGGCAGGGGCATCAAGGCAATCGGTAGCCGATACGACATTGCCGTTCTCGCACACGGCAAGATAGTGAAGGTATCGGGGTTCGACCGCGCTCTTGACAAGGACAGCACTCGCAGGAGTCTCATTGCCCAGCAGAACGAGCGAACTGTCACCGGCCTCTTCATCATTACCTGGCAGCGTTATCGCCCGGCGGGCCGGCCTCGCCGTCCGCCAGCCGCCCGGGTCCTGGGAGCCGAAACCGAGATCCGCGCGTACATCAGTCACCAGGCCGGTCAACACGTTGTCGGCGGCGTCGACCGCTTCCCTTGAGGCGTCCAGGCTCAGCCCGGTCAGGTACTCACCGCGGCGAACTGGCGTGCAGAAGATCGCGCCGTTGTCGGAGTGCAGGACCGTTCTGATCAGCCGGCCAGTCCGCAGTTCCTGTAGCTTGTCGTCCTCTTGCCCGACGATGTAGGTGAGGTTCTGACCACCACGCAGGTACCTGGCCCGGCGCACAGCGACCGAACCTTCGGAGTCCGGACGCGTCAACGCCGGACCGTCGAGCACGTCGACCCCGAAGTCGTAGATGCCACTCGTGTAGTGCGCTACGCGCTGAAGTGAACCCGCCTCCGCGATGCGGTCAGCGATGAGTTCGATCATGCGATCAAACTCCATGCCGACATGCGGAGCCCGATCGATGACGGGGGGCACAGGCGAAGGACGCGGCCCGTTCGGGGGATCCGTCGTGGGCTCACGCCAGGTACCGGATCCTAGCTCGGTCATCTGCGGCTCTTCCTGTGTCATGCGACTCCTCCCGTCCCTACTACGCGGCCACGCCAATGCTGATACCTCATGTCTGCGGGATGTCGATCTCGACGACCCGGCGATGGCTGACATCGCGTTCGTCAGGTCCACGCAGACCGTAGGACCAGTTGTGCCCTGCGGCTTCGGCACAAGGGTGGTCAGCCGACAATCCCTCGCGGCTCTCCTCGTAGGCGAACCGGTCGAGTTCCCGTCCCTGCTGACTGTCGCCGGAAGCGATCAGGCTGGCCGCGTGGTTGATAGCAGCCGCTATAACCCACGGATGCCAGGGACTAAGCCGGGCACGCAGACCTCGCAGGCCGATGTCAGTCATCTCGACCGCTCCTGTGACATCCCCGGCCTCGCGCAGGAAGAGCCCGAGGTTAGTGCGGCAGATGTAGCCAAACGGATGATCTTGCTGAAAGCTGCTGACATACCCAGTCAGGCACTCGCGCGCTTCATCGGCTGCCGCGGTGGCTTGCCCATCGCGGAAGAAGTTCGAGGCTAGCGCGAGCCTGCACGACAACGTGTCAGGATGATTCGCGCCGAGCGCGGCCGTATAGAGCACCAGCGCATTGCTAGTCATTTTGATGGCATCACCAATGCGGCGGCTGATCCGCCGGTAGGTGATGCCGAGACTCTTCTCGACTGCCATGAACTCGGTGCCGTTGCGATCAAGCATGCCAATACGCAGGTGCGCGTCATAGAGGATCTGCCGCGACTCCTCGATCCTGCCGATCTCGCGCAGGAAGTCACCGACTTTGCAGCCTGGCCCGCCAGGTCCTGCGATCATCCTCGCCAAAGAGCCTCTGCCGACGTTCAAAGACCTCGCGCTCCTCTTTGAGTGCCGTGGCCGCGTCGCCGTTAAGGAACCACGAAAGCGCGAGGTTATGCCTTGCCATCAGCGTCGCAGCGTGATCTGGGCCGAAGACGGAGCGCAGCCCAGCCAGGGTCGACAGGTCTTCAGCTAGCGCTTCGTCGAATCGTCCAAGAGCACGCAGGTCGCCGCCGTGGCTACGCGCAGTCATCAGCGTGCGCGGATGCACTTGAGTCAACGTCCTGCGCTGCTGGTGCAGCACCTGCTCGTCGAGTTGCTGCGCCAGTTCGAATTGGCCCAGCGCTCGGTAGATGTTGGCCAGTTGCACCCTCAGTCGCAACCCCAGGTCGTCTGATGCCGCTGGGTCGTCAGGACCGCGCTGCAGCGTCCGCTCCGCAAGATCGCGTGCGGCCTGCCACATCTCCGCGTGATACCGGCGGTACAGATACCGGATCTCGTTGACTACCCAGCGCCTCACCGAAGGCTCGGCGCTGTCAAGGGCGCCCGACGGTATCAGGTGCCGGTGGAGTTCCGCATATGTCGCATCGTGCTCTGGCGCGTCCTCCTCGGCGTCAGCCGGCGCGAAGGCCGCGAGCGCAGCGAGCGCGGCGCCTTGGCGGTCACTGCGTTCCCGCGCGCTCAGCGACAGGCGCACCAGTTGCTGAGTCAAGGGATGCAGCCGCAGGGTGGGATCGTCCTCGCGGCGCAACTCGGCCAGACCGTACCTGGATACAGTCCAGCAGACTTGGTCGAGCAGGACGGTATCGGCGCGCACGCTGTCACCCTGCTGCCCGAGGCCTTCGGTGAGCTGCTTGACCATCTCACCGGAATAGATCAGGCGCAAGGCCACGCCGTCCGACGCCATGAACGAACACATCTCGACCAGACGGTGGCCGACCCGCCCGAGATTGGCCTCGGCGAGAGCCTCAAGGCACACGCTTGTGCAGGCAGCCGCAGTTACAGCATCCGCCAGCGCCGCCGGCAGGTCGGTTCCCCCGCTGATTCTGTCTCCCACCCGTCGGGTGAACTCGACGGCCGACCACACCAGGGACTCGGCCTCCATGACCGTGGAGCCCAAATCCTGAAGCCTGTCTGCGGACTCCCTTAGCCAGGCGCCAGCCATCTGCAAGGCAAGCGGCAGGTCGCCTACGAGCTCGGCTACCATCCGTGCGCTCTCGTCGACCAGCGCCGGTACGTAGGTGCGCAGGAAGTCCACGCTGTCATTCCGGCTGAACGGTCCCACCTGAGTGGCCGCAAGCCGGCCGGTGTCGCTGGCACGCGTGGTGATGAGCACATGGCATGAGTCTTCCCGCGGTAGCAGCGAGCGGATCTCGTCGAGGTCGTTGGCATTGTCGTAAATCAGCAGGCACGGCTCGAATTCGTCTCCGGAAGCCAGTTGGCGCAGGGCTGTCATCGCTGGATCACCCGACGGCGGGATGCCGAGCCTGTTCGCGAGCTCGGCCAGGCTGGCCAGAACGGCGGTCCTCGTGTCGGCGGGGATCCACCACACGACGTCGTAGTCGGCGCGGAACCGGTATGCGTATTCCTTTGCCAGCTCGCTCTTACCAGTCCCTGGCGCGCCCTGCAGCACTTCAACGTCGGCCGCCGGGGACAAGCTCAGCCGGTCCCGCAGATCTTCGAGAGCTCGTTCGCGTCCGACGAAAGATTCGTTGCGTGCTGGCAGGCGAGCGATGGCCGCGCTGCTGGACGTGCCGAGACGGTTATGCCCCTGGTGCGGGAACCGGGGCTCGACGCCAAAGGAGGTTCCGCTATCGCCCGCGCCCGTGATGAGGCCGAAATACAGCAGCAGCCTGGAACGGGACACGCTCTCCGAGCTATGCAGGAGGTCTACGATCGGGAGCTGGGCAAAAGGACTCGGTAGCGACGCCGAGTCGATTCTGGCCAACATCAGGTCGAGTGCGCTCCAGCGGCTTGGATCGTCCGATTTCAGGTCGAGCCATTCGCACACCGTGTCGACGACTGGCGAGGCATTGAAACTTTCCGACGCGACGACGACGATGGCCGAGACACCTGCGGCGGTCTGCTCCTCCGGCGGATCGAGCAAACGATCCACTCGGACGCCGACCCGCTCCAGTTGGTACCTGATCCAATCGGCCCATCTGCGGTCACTCGCCGCGTACGCGACGAGCATCCGCTCCGGATACTGGCCGCCCGTGATTGCCAGGGCCTTACGGTAACGATCTCGTACCTTCTCGCCGATCGGCTGCGCCGCAGCTATAGCACCGCCAGTGATCTTGGTGGTCAATGACTCATAGCAGGTCAGCAGCGTGCCGGGCTCGCCAGGTTCATCCGCCAGCACGGCCAGCATGTCACCATGTGAATATTCGGCGATATACGGTATTTCCACCGAGAGAGCCGCGCCATGGTGATCCCTTCCGGAGAATTCCTGGCTAACAAGTGCCCGGTTGGCGAGCATGCGGTCGGTCAAGCGCAAGTCGACACTGCTTGGCACAGGGACCACGATAAGGTCGCCGCGCCGTTCTGTGCGCTCGAGCAGCATGTCCATCTGCCTGGCCGCCGTCTGAATGGTTGCGCGGCCCATTCGGAAAAAGACGGCTATCACGTCAGGCAGGCGGGCAGCACAGCCAATGTTCGGTTCGGCTGGGCCGCTCGGGCAGTCGATCAGCACGTAGTCGTAATTGCTGCCGCGCAATGCCTCCTTCAGCAGCCACAGCGGGGATTCCGTCACCGCATCCTTGATCTGGTGGATCTCTACCCCCGACCGGCTGCCAATCGTCGCATTCCGATCGTTTCCGCTGATCACGTCGATCTGACCGCTGTAATTTGGCAAGGCGTAACGCCTCAGCACAATCGCGTTGTCGGGCAGGTCATGATGACTGCGGTCGATCCGGTGCAGAGGCGGTATCTCGGGCTCCGCTCGCTCGAAGTGCTCAGCAAGGCGCGTCTCAAGGAACAAACTGTCGTCTGCCAGGAACGGCTCAAGGTAACTGTTTAATGCGGGCGATTCAGTGCTCCAGTCGATGATCAGGATCTTGTTGGCTGCGGCCGCCATGATCCAGGAGACGTTGGCTATTGCCATCGTCCGCCCTATCCCGCCGGTGTAAGAATAGAAACTGACGATGGTCGCCTGGCTGCTCTCCCCGGCCCGCTCTGATGGGTGACTCATCCCGCCCCGCAGTTCTTGTTGCGACAACACGATCAGGCAATGGTCAGATAGCCGAATCGAAGCCGGCGTAGATGTCGGTCTCCTGAGAGTTTTCTTCACGGAACCTGAGCAACGCGGCCTTTAGTGCTGAATCTGGCAAATTTCGCAATTCAACCAAATCGATATCGCTTGTGTCGATCAGCGCCGATTCGAGCTGTAGCTCGCTGTCAGTCATGCCCTCGCACCGCCCTGTCCGAGAGTTATCCGGATCGCGCAACACTGTCCCTGGATGCCTGGACGGCCGCAAAGCGCTTCCTGCTACGCCGTGGCGTCCCCGTGCCAATCCTGCGCCCACGATAGATCATAGTCAAAGTCCGTAACATAGGACTGTGTCGATTGCGGCTATGGCAAACCTGTTGGTACCAGGTCATCCTGGTAGCGGTAAGCCGTACGTCGAACCATGACGGGGCCAGCTTTCGCCGGCGTGCTGGTGAGCCGATAATGTCTTAAACACGCGGGCTGGTCGCAGGTCGAACGGGATGGTACGTAATTGACCTCTCACGAGAGCCGAGGCCATCAAGCCGGGCCAGTGCATGCCATCCGCGATTTCGTTCTGAAAATCCACAGCCGGTGCGACCTTGCCTGTGACTACTGTTACATGTACACCATGGCTGACGAGGGCTGGCGAGATCAGCCGGCCGTCATGTCGCAACGGACTGTCAGTCAGACCGCTGAGCGTATCGCCGAGCACGTCAAGGCGCACAAACTCGCTTCGGTGAACCTGATATTGCATGGCGGCGAGCCACTCCTCGCTGGACCTGCCCTGATCGAGCACGCCGTTACCAGCACCAGGGACTGGGTAGGCGCCCAGGCTGCCGTCTCCGTACGGATCCAGACCAATGCGGTCCGATTGCGGGAGGCTCATCTCCAGCTATTCGACCGACTCGGCGTCCACGTAGGTGTCAGCCTCGACGGCGGCCAGGCGGCCCAAGACAGACACCGGCGTACCAGGTCCGGCCGCGGCAGCTTCGGCTCAGTCGCCGCTGCGCTGTCGCTGCTGACCAGCCCGCGCTACCGGCACCTGTTCCGCGGCCTGCTGTGCACGATTGACCTGCGCAACGATCCCCTGGCCACCTATCGCGAACTCTTGGACCACAGGCCTCCTGCCGTCGACTTCCTGCTGCCCAACGGCAACTGGTCGAGCCCGCCGCCGGGATGGACTCCCGGATCAACTCCCTATGCGGACTGGCTGATCCAGATCTTCGACCGGTGGTACGCCGCCCAGCCGGCGCCGACCAGAGTGCGCGTGTTCGACGAGATCGCCGCGGTGCTACTTGGCGGCCAGTCCCGAACAGAGGGAATCGGTGTCAGCCCGGTGTGCGTGGCCGTCGTGGAGACTGACGGTTCGATCCAGCAGTCGGACCTGCTGAAATCTGCCTATCCTGGGGCTCCGATTACCGGCCTGCACGTGCGGACAGACGAGTTCGACCGCGCTCTGGAGCATCCGGAACTGGCGAGCAGGCAGGCTGGCACGGCCGGCCTGGCGCAGGAATGCCAGGCATGCTCGCTGCGCACCGCCTGCGGAGGCGGGCTGTACCCGCACCGTTACCGTGCCGGGTCCGGCTTCTCGAACCCGTCGGTGTATTGCGCCGACTTGTACCGGCTGATTAGTCATGTCAGAGACACGCTGACAGCTGACCTGGCCCAGTTGCGACGCTCATGCTCATGAGACTGGGCAAGCACACGCTGAGCCGGACCGAAGTTGAAGCGATCGCTGATCCAGGCGGATCGGGCCACGCCATCAAGAGACTGGTCGCCGCTGAGCGCAGCAAACACATGCTGCTTGTACGCGCCGTCCTGGATATGGCTGCGGCGAGCCCGGCGGCCGCCCGGGCTTCGGCGGCTTACGACGTGCTGGCCGAAGTCGGCCGCATTGCGCCGCATGCGGCAGATGCCGTGGTCTCAAGTCCGGCTGTTGGGGCTTGGGGACTGCGGCTACTTCGCCGAAACGGGTCAGGCGGTTTAGTGCCGCCCGGTAGGGCAGGGACGCAGGCCGCTGACGGCCTTGCAGCAGTAGCGGCGGCCGCCGCCATCCTCGGCCAGGTTGACTGCCAGGTCCAGGTGCCCGTGAAGGCGGGCGCGGTACCCAAGGCCATGCTGCCGACGGTGGGATACGCCACTTTCGTCGACGTCAGCAATGTAGTTGGCGCAGCTGTTTTGCGCATTGACGCCAGGGGGACCCGGCTCACATGCGGCGGCAGTCAGACGGCCATTCCGGCCAACCCTCGGATGCCGGCAGTCCGATGGCATCCTGTGCCAGCCATCTCGGTCGAGTGCAACAGCAGAGCGTTAACGGTGCTTGTCGACGCGCAAAGTCCTTATCGACGCCCTGGTCACGTCACCGAACCTGGTCGCCTGCTCTCAACCGACATCCAGGCCTGGCGGAAAGTCATTGTGGCTGGCTGGCAGATCTTGGCGTGCCACCATCCGGCGACTGCAGCTGAGGTCAGCGAGGTGATCAGCGTACTTACGCCGCTGAAAGCCCCAGCAGGCACACAGTTCAGCATCACTGCCAGGGAGTCTTTCGGCGCGGTTGCCCTGTCATTGCCCACCGATGACCTGACGATGGCCGTCACATTCGCGCACGAAGTGCAGCACACCAAGCTCATGGCCCTAGATGACATGTTCCCGCTGCTATACCAACCGGATAGGCGGATGTACTACGCGCCCTGGCGCGACGACCCGCGCCCGTTGAGCGGGCTCCTACAGGGCGCGTTCGCCTACTTCGGCGTTGCAAGTTTCTGGCGGCGCCAACGGCTCTGCGAGACCAGCCATACGCGCGCCCTGCGGGCGCACACCGAGTTCGCGCGATGGCGCGTGGCGGCACTGGATGTCGCTGGTGTCTTGGGTCGCAGCAGAGCGCTGACGTCACCCGGACAACTTGTCGTCGATGTCATGCAGCGCAACCTCGAACAATGGTGCACGGAGCCAGTACCAGACCAAGCATTACTCGCCGCGCGTGCCGCTGCCACCTTGCATCGGGTACGTTGGCTGCGACAGCATGGAGACGACATATAACACCAGCTTTGCAGTACTGAACAGTTAATCCGTTGCTGGCCTATTCGGGGCGCTATGCGAACCGTCCTAGGTCGTGAGAGAGCAGTTCGCTGAGCTTTCGGCTGCTGCGGCTAGCCCGGTTTGTCAGCGCATGGCACTATGACCGCAATGGCAGGGCCAGGTCTTCGGCAGCAGGCCAGGTGTCCCTGCTGACCATTAGAACGGATTAGGTCGTCGAGCCGGCCTCAGTTTCAAATTTATGTTGGTGGTATGAGGGTTGGTATCGATTTCGGAGTTCGGTGTCAGCGCCGGCGCAATCGGACATGTTGATCGGCCCCTGGATCGAGTTCGCGTTGTCTATGGTGTTCTGGGTCCAGCCGGGTCCGCTTGCGGCCTGGGCGTTAAAGGGCTTGGTGTAGTTCAAGCTTGATGGTGCTCGCCGCCGAGCGGAGCGCGGTCCTGCTCGCTTGAGACCGCCGCGTATATCCTGCATGATAGTTGTCGGATATACTCAAGGGAGGAGGTGGCACCCATGGCGAAGACCCTGATCGACGTGGACGAGGGTTACCTGGCGGCAGCGCAGGAGGTCTTGCGGACCGAGACGAAGAAGGACACTGTGAACGCGGCGCTGCGGGCTGTCGCGGCGATGGCAGCGCGGCGACGGGATCTGCAGCGGCTGGTATCAGGTGAGCTGGCAGACCTGAGCGATGAGCAGGTCATGCTCGGCGCATGGCAGCGGTAGCCCGGTGCATCGCCGATACCAGCGCACTTGCCCGCTTGCGTCACGCGGCCGTCGCGGACGCGCTGGGGCCGCTGGTTGAGGCCGGGCTGGTGGCTACTTGCGGGGTGATCGAGTTTGAGCTGGGCTGGGCGACCCGCAGCAGCAACGAACTGGACCAGTTGCGGGCAGACCGGGATCTTGGATATGAGTGGCTCCCGATTTTGGACGAGGACTGGAGGCGTGCGCTGGACGTGCAGGCAGCGCTGTGGCGCGCCGGCCGGATGCGCGCAGTCGGGTTTCCTGACCTGCTGATCGCTGCCGTCGCCGAGCGCGAGCGAGTAACGATCTTGCATTACGACGGCGACTATGACCACATCAGCGCGATCACCGGTCAGCCCGCCCGCTGGGTTGTCCCCCGCGGCACCGTTCCCTAGCCCAAACGCGCGGAACTCCGCTGGCCCAGGGATGTGACAGGCCAGCGCGTGGGTGGCCCTGGGTCAGGCCCGTGGCGCATACTCAATCGAGCGGAACGGCCAGGCGCGTTCCAGCCATGCGCGGACCGTATGGTAGAGCACTGGGTCGAGGTCCGCATGGTCCGCGCGTACCCAGGAACTTACGGCCGCGTCATGGTCGCCTGCGCTGTCGCCGCCCTGGTTCTCGCCGCGCGGCGGGTAGATATACACGCAGCCGATGACATCTCCGGTGCGGGTGCTGAGCACGGTGTAGGTAAACCCGCGGCGCCCGGCGAAGTCCTGCGCGTGGCGTTCGAGGTCGCGCAGGTTCTCCGCCAGGCTCATCTCGTGCGGCCAGCCCCTTCCGGCGAATCCCGGCGTCGCCTGAATGTGGCTGAAGCTGACCGTCCAGGCCGCATAGTCCGAGTCATTGTGCTGAGGCCCGAGCGGTTCCAACCGGAACTCCTCAGCCATGAGCCCGCCAGGAACCGCGAAGTCCGCCGGAACGAAGAAATGATCACCCATCAGGTGATGCTAGCCGGACAGTCGGCACGCTGGGGCAGCCACGAGAATCCGTCGTCGATCTTCACATAAGGTGCAGTCAAGCCGCAGAGCTGCGTGTCGAGCGTGGTCGGGCTCGGCAGCAGGATCGAGGTCGGTGCCCAGGTGACGGCGGCATTGAAGTGCCCTGACAGGTCGCGCGCTGCGCGTCTTGCCGCCTATTGCGCCGTCTCGACATCCCTGGCCCTGCGCAGTGATCGCGCGCTGCGCGAACTCGTGGACGGGGCTGCGCCGATCGGTTCCGGCGTCGGCGGGAAGTCGGCCCTGCTGGAGGTCGCCGAAACCCCGGTCTTCGTCAAGCGGGTGCCCCTCACCGATCCGGAGAGGCAGCCAGACAGCATCCGGTCCACGGCGAACCTGTTCGAGCTGCCGGTCTTCTGCCACTACGGCATCGGCGGGCCGGCGTTCGGGGCCTGGAGAGAGCTCGCCGTGCACGCTATGACGACGAACTGGGTGCTCGCAGGAGAATACGACGGCTTCCCCCTGATGTATCACTGGCGGGTGCTGCCGGACTCGACTCCCCTGCCCGAGGAACTGGCCGACGTCGAACGGGCAGTCGCCTACTGGGGCGGCGGATCGCAGGTACGCCGCCGGATCGAGGCACTCCGGCAGTCCTCGGCGAGCGTCGCGCTGTTCCTGGAGTACATCCCGCAGAACCTGCACCAGTGGCTGGGCGAGCAACTGGACGACGGCGACGCCGCCGACCGGGCCTGCACTATGGCTGAGGAGAACCTCGAAGCTGGAATCTCGTTCATGAACAGCCGCGGCCTCCTGCACTTCGACGTCCACTTCGAGAACATCCTGACCGACGGCCAGCGCCTTTTCTTTGCGGACTATGGTCTTGCGATCTCCTCCCGGTTCGATCTGTCGCAGGAGGAGGCGGAATTCTTTGGCCGGCACCAGACCTACGACCGCTGCTACTCGGTCACGTACCTGGTGAACTGGCTGGTCACCGCCCTGTACGGGTACACGGGACACGACCGCGAGGCGCAGGTGCGCAGGTATGCCCAAGGCGAGCGCCCCACGGGAATCCCGAAGACGGCCGCTGCGATTCTCGCCCGCCATTCGCCGCTCGCCGCGGTGATGGCGGGCTTCTTTCGCAAGCTCCAGCTTGAGAGCAGGGAGACCCTGTACCCGCTGGAGGACATCAGCCGGATCGGCCGTGCCTAAGAGCCCGGCCATCGACTGACGGACCACCGCTGACGCGCCGTGCCTGGCGTGGATTGGCAACCCTGTTGGCCTATTGGGGCTTCAGGCTGCTTGACTCGGTCAGGCGGTTTGCGCGGCGTGGCGCGTTGTGTGCGGGGGCCGGGGTGAGCAGCGTGCCCTTCCTGTTGCTGTTGCGGAGGGCCGTGAACAGCAACGTGGCCCGATCTGATGCTGTCGCGCCGCGCGCGGCCGGGCCGGGTCAACCAGGGACGCACCCGGAGCGCAAGAAACATACGCCTGACACCCGATGTCAGGGAATAAGCCTCGATGCACCAATCGGGAGCGATGATAAAGTATGGGAATGCGCGGGAAGTACCGAGCCGCAAGCGCTCTTCGACATAAAACGGCCTATTCAGGCTAGCGCGATCTCCTTGATGGCAACAGCCAGTTCGTGATGCTATGCCGGAAATGGAGTAAATCGGATGATAACAACCAGGCTCAGCCCCGTCATGCTGTCCGTCATCGACGTGAACCTTGAGATCGCCCAAGAACTGAAGCACGCGGCGGCCGCGATCATCGAGAGCAGCGGCGGCTCTTGGCTGCGCGTACTTGACGCAGTCAGGCATCACGCGGACGAGTCGGTTATCGCCGCGAGCGTCCTGCGCACGGCGGACGATGGCGGGCTGCCGATGCTGCTGCGCGGGCTGCCGGTCTGGGATGGGTTCCGCACCCCCGCATCCCAGGCTGATGCACCGCACGCTCCCCAGGCGCCTGATCTGGTGCCGTTGATGGTGATGGCAGGACTCGGCTTCCCGATGGGGTTCACCATGGCCCAGGAGGGCCGGCTGGTTCAGGACGTCGTCTCGAGCGATGCACCAGGGTCGGCGCGAGCGGGCGGCGCCATGGGCCGGGCACTCAGACTCCACATGGAGGCAGGGTTCGCCCGTTGCAAGCCGGACCACCTCGGGCTCTACTGCGTCTACAACGACGACCGCGCCGGAACGACCCTGTCTGTCCTGAAGCCAGGGTTCATTCCCGGGCCGGTGGCACGGGAACTGTCGTCAGTGCGGCCAAGTGCGGTTCTGCAGAAGGGCACCATGGACGAACTCGACCCGGCGAGCACCTTTGTCGCGGGCGCCGATGACGCCGTGCCGGGCAGGTTCCGGCTGAACTACGACCTCGGCTACTACGCCTACGACCTGACAACCGCGCAGCAAGAGGCGCTGGCGACGCTGACCGGCATTGTGGAACGGGAATGCAGGTTGGTGGTGCTGAATCCTGGTGAGATGGTGATCTGGGATAACAATACGACGATCCACGGGCGCGACAGCTACCCGCTTCGCCATAACGGCCGAGACCGGTGGCTTAAGCGGGTACTGACCAGGCGGGAAATTGAGTCCTGCTCCGACATGCTAGTCGACCGGTCTCTTAATATTTTCCCTTAGCCCTGGTGTTTCACGGTGCTCAGGAGGAGCAGGACGGCGACGTATCCAGGGGATGTCCCTGGGACCAGGCCAGACCCGCTTGGCGCACGGAACCATCAGCTTCGAGCTGCAGGATCGGCATTGCCTTGTCGATCTGGTTGCCAGTGTCCGGCTGGAATGCGATCTGGCCGCTGGCTCCCGGGATCGGCGTTTGACAGTTGAAATTAAAAAGGAAGTTGGCTATCGAGCTTGGGCTGGTCGCGGGATCTTCCATCGCCGCTGTGACGGCAGTGAGCACCGCGTCGTGTTCCATGATCGCACCGGAATCGGCCAGGTCCCCCTGGGGGAATCGGTATATGTCCGTGAATTGTTTCGCGAAATCGGCATAGTTTATTTGGTTGATACCATTGCCGGTGCCCCACTCGCCCGGGTAGGCGAGCCCGGTATACAGCAGGTTCACGCCGATATCTCCGGATAATGGCAAATGAGAGCCGATGAGACGAGACGCGTCGTCACCAGTCATGACAGTCACTGAGCGTAGCAGGCATGCCCCACCAGATGACAATGCGGCCACGAAGGACCGGAGATCGACGCCCCGCCCGGTGAAGTAAATGAGATCGGGTCGTTCACCGCAGATCGTGTCATGCTCGCCTTTGAATACTGCTTCAAGATACCGCTCCCTGCTCGTACCGATCAGCGCACTATCGGGAGAATAGTATTCTTGGGTGAACTTTGTCTGGACTCTGGACTGCCTCAGGAAGGCGCCCGTGAGCGTGGCCGCGTAACTGTCGGATACATTCAGGTCCTTGACCAGCATGATCCGGTGAAAGTGGCCTGCGGCTATGTAGCTGGCAGCGGCATTCGCCTCATCGCTATTTGTCGGCCCGACTCGGAAAAAGAACTTAGACTGAGCGTTGTCGGTACCCCTGTTCATATCGTCAGCGGTGACCGCGGAGCCGACAGCGGCGATGCCCGCCTTGGACAGCGCGGCGACGGCATTCCGGGTATTATCCAGGCTCTGGCCCAGGTCGGTCACCGCTATGATGTGCTCGGGCTTACTCCATTTGATGATTTCGTTCACGGTTTGCCGCCAGTAAGCGGCATTGCTGCCGACGTTAGCCAGCAAGAGCTTAATGCCGCCCGGTTTATCGTCCGGCCATGCCGCTGTGATTCCACCTTCAATGTCATGGCGGACACCCGACAGCGACGCGATATCGACGGCTGGGTTCGGCGTTAAGTTCTCCAGCAGCACGATAGTCCTGAAGTCACCGGAGGTGCGCGCATCGTGACGGGCGATGATTCGCTCCAGCTGGGCCAGCCGATCCCCGGCCTGCAGGGCAGAAGAGTCCAGATCTAGCCCCACGCAGACATCTGGCGAGCCGACCGGCTTCATGCCCGGGCCGCAGGGCTGATGGCTCCACGGGTGCCACCAGACCAGCCCGACCGCGAGGATCAGGGCCGCTGGGGTCGCGAACAACCACCAGTGCCTGCGGAGCCAGCCGCGCGGGCGCACGGGCGGACGACTGGCGCGGCGGTCAGGGCCGAGCCTGCCAAGAAGACGATCAAGAAAAGCAGGGTGTCGGGGCATAGCCAGTTCCGATCGGTAGGTCAGGGCAGTTGGCCGCGGCGTGCGCGATTGGCGGCGTCATACAGTGCGTCGACGTCGGGACGCTGGGACAGGGAAGCCAGGGCCTGAAACGCGTTCGCGATCTCGTTATTCTGGTCTTGGCCGCGTACAGCAAACGGATTCGCTGTCAGCCAGCTGGCCACGATCAGGCGCGCCACATTATTGCGAATTACGGTGCGCTTCTGCGACACGAGCGCGACGTCCGTCCCGACGAGCTCTTCGTAGAGCTGGCGGTAACTGCGGTCGGGCGGCAGGCTGTCCGGAGCGTGCACGACAAAGTTGAGAGAACCGACCCACTCCTCGTGGGGAATCTTGTCAAACTCCTCTTCGAATCGTGTTATTACATCACCGACTTTGCCTAGAGCCAGCTGGCAGTACGCGAGACGCATCGGGTATTTGGAGGCATCCACATCATCGCTTAATGCGGCGAACTGATCGTCGTAAGGCAAGCGGCCTCCCGATGTATTCCGGTGGGCTAGCGCCGCCACCAGATTCGCCGCGATCCACTGATGTAAGGTCACATGACCGGGTATCTCGTCCTCCGCTCGTGCGGTCACCCACAGAGCGGTGCGAAGTTCCGTGAGGATCTGCCCGATATAGGGCTGGCTGCTACGGCTCATCGCAGACGCTGGGATCAACCACGGTGCAGTGGCGAACGGGGCCGCGGTGACGAAGTCATCAATGTTCAGCTCGGGGAGGTGGTCGGTTAGCTTGAGCGCTCTCAGCCGCCCGCACCACAGGTCACTCGCAGGATCGGCGGGCTCGCCCGGGCCCAGCAGGTCGCGCGCACCGTGCTCGACAACCCGTTCCTGAAGCACAGCCTTGAGCTGGTCGACTGCCAGGGGCAGCCCGCCGGTGGCGCGATAGGCGAGTGCAGCCTTCGGGTCCGCCGGGCTGGTCCCGAGCATATAGGCGATCTCCTCAATCTGTAGCGCGTCAAGGAGCATCGGGTAATACGGCGAATGGCGGAAGCCCGGTGTCGGCTTAGCCCAGTGCTCATAGGTAGCGGCATGGCATGCGGGCACGGAGCGTGAACGGCCTTGTGAACCCAGCTCCGGCCCTTTGGGATTCCAGGGCGGGCGCCATCCTGATTCCCACCCTCGATGCCATCGCCCGCTGGTCGCCACAATCAGCAGCGGGTCGTTCGCCTCGGTATCGTCGGGATTCCGGCGGCGATGCGCCTCCCGCGCGGCGGTGAGGTCGTCGAGAAAGTCTGTGCCGCCAGCATGATCGATGTTGTCAAGCACCAGTACCCAGCTATGCAAATGCGGAACACGCTCGGGATTCCTGCAGTCACAAGGGCTTTTCGCATCTGGAGCAGACATCCTTCTGTAATTTTCGCGAACGTCCGCAAGAAATGCTTCCATAAGCCATTCAGTAACCTTCTTGACATCCTGTGACCGTCCGTGCGCGAGAAGGCTGAGATCAACGAGCGCGTCCAACGGGCTGCCTCCGCCCGCATGCGGAGAACGGGCAAGCGCGCGCATCGCATCGCCCAGCTTCCGCCGTCCGACAGCCCGGATCAGCAGCGGGAAGATCCTCTTAAACGGGGCGATAAACGGCGCGGCCAACTGGTGCGCCTCCAGTGCCGCTTCGGCGAGCGGTTCCACCAGGTCTTCGAGCAGCTTCTCAACCCTCAGGTTGCGCCGGAAATCGTTCAGCCGGTTACGCAGTTGCTCCCTGTCCTCTTCCCGGTTCACCCCGTCAAGGGGCGTCAGCAGGGCGATAATAGCAATGGCGAAGCGAGTAAAATGCGGCTTGGGCCGGCGTGGCCATTCACGAGATAACCCGTACGCCAGCTTGATGACTACCTCCAGGGTTGTCGGCGGCTCATCCGGTGCTGACGGCGAATCCCGGTCGAAGTCGAACCGCGCATGTACAACTCCCTGGCCAAGGTCACGAGAAATGGCTTCCATAACCAAAGACTTGCCGGAGCCGACGGGACCTAGTAGCACAATCACAGGCTGCGGACGACAGGGCCGACCAACCTCCCGGTACCAGAGCATCCGCCGCACAAGCGTCCCTGCGCTTGACCGGCGTAAGTCCTCTATCGTCATGCCGTCTCCCAGTAAGGCACAGGACACCACCAACTCTGATGGCATGGTAACTACAGAACTAGCAACACGATAGGTGGCCGGGCTTTTATTTAGCGCCGCTTCCGCAGCAAAGCGGGCCAAGCCGGTCGGCTCCAGCCGGAACCAAATATTCCTAAAACGGCATCGCCGCAGAAACCCGGAAATGCTCCACGATCTCGGCCAGAGCCAGCCGTCCTGCCGCAGTGCGAGCAGCCGGTCAGCGGGCGCGGGCGGCGGCCAGCACGTCGTCGCACACGGCAGGCATCCCGGTCTCGTCGGCAGCGCGCTGGGTCAGCACCACCACGGTGAGATCTTCAGACGGCACGTTCGACCACGCCGTCCCGAACCCGCCCTCCCACGTGTACCGGCCGTCGCCGAGCACCGACACCCCATAGCCCCAGCCTCGGTCCTCCAGGAAGCTGAAGCCAGGCCAGACATTCGCTCGCTGCGAGGCGGTCAGCTGATCACGAGTCATCTCGGCGGCCGTTGCCGGCCTCAGTACCGGGCTTCCCCCGCGGATCAGCATCCGGCCGAACGCCACCACGTCATCGACCGAGGACACCAGGCCGCCGCTCCCGTCGGGAAACTTCGGCGGGCGTGACCACTGCCCGTCCGGCGGGTCGCTTACCACGAGCAGGTCATCACGCCGCTCATACGCCGTCGCCAGCCGGCCGGCATCGGCCGTGTAGAAGCCGGTGTCCCGCATCGCGAGCGGGCCGAACACCCGGTCGCGCAGGACGTCCTGGAACGGAGCGGCGGCGGCGCGGGCTGCCAGGACGCCGAGCACCTGGGAACCGGACTGGTACAGCCACCTCTCCCCGGGCTGGGCCAGCAGCGGCAACTCGCCGAGCCGCGCCATCCAGGTGTCCGGATCAGGCATCGCGCCAGGCTGCGGCGGCCCGAGAGTTCCCAGCTGCCGCGCGGCCGCGGCAGCAGTAATCGGCCACGGATCCGGCGTCGCGAACATCGCCCCCTGCATCCCGAATCCCCAGGTGAACGTGAGCAGGTCGCGCACCGTAATCGAGCGCTGAGCCGCGACCGTCTGCTCCAGCGGCCCATCCGGACTGCACAGCACCCGACGATCGGCGAGCTCCGGCAAAAACTCCTCGACCGGCCCGTCAAGCTCCAGCACGCCGTCATCGACAAGCGACAGCACGGCCGCCGCCGTCATCGGCTTGGTCATCGACGAAATCCGGAACAGCGTGTCCCGCCGCATCGGCGCCCCGCCCACCGCCAGCACACCCGCCATCGCGACATGCACGGCCTCACCGCAGGCCAGAGCCGCAACGACGCCAGGAACCTGCCCCAGCGTCCACAGCCCGCTCGACGACCGCATCAACCTCGGCGAACGAGCACAGCGTCGCCGAGCCCGCCGAGGCTATTCATGCAGCTAGCCTACGACCCGAACCCGATTCGCCCGGAGCGGCACACCCACGCGGGGACTGGGTCGTTCCCTCACCACGACAAGCCCCAGAACCAGGCGGTCGGCGGGCCCGCCCGACGCATCTCGGGTTACCGCGACGAGGGGATGGGATTGGCGAGCATCGCGGCTGCGTGACGGGTGCGGACGCCGAGCTTGGCCAAGATGGCGGAGACGTGATGGTCGACGGTCTTGGCGGAGATGACCAGGCGGGCGGCGATCTCCGCGTTGGTGCGCCCGGTACAGATGAGGTCGAGGATCTCTCCTTCGCGGCGGGTTAGGCCGTAGGGATGCTCGCGGGTGGCGGCCTGGTGGCCGGCCGGGATCGAGCGGATGCCTAGCTTGCGCATCGTGCGCCGGATGATGCTCGCTGTGACGGTAGCGCCTAGGTCCTGGCAGATCTCCAGGGCCCGGCGCAAGGCTGTCTCCTGGGCTGAATCGAGCAAGGCGAGCGCCGTGTCGTAGGGGCAGCCGATCTCGTCCCATAGCTTGGCCGCGCCGCGCCAGTCACCGTCGAGCTGGAGCCGGTAGGGCTCGGCGAGCCCGGGCCGCGCTTCGCGGTCTGATCCGGTGCGGCGCAGCCAGGTGGCCACCTCGCCGCGCAGCCAGGGGTCGGCGCCATCCGATGACCTGGTCGGCCAGCTCGGCTTCGTGACGTGCCGCCGCTAGCTCGCCCGCCAGCCAGTACGCCTCGGCCCGGCTCAGCCGCGCGGGCACGACGTACTCGGGATCGCCGGTGCCGTCCGCGGCTGCCATGGCCTCGTCCAGGCACTCCCAGGCGCCGGGCTCGCGGCGGCGGGCCCGGATCCGGCCGAGGGTTTCCAGCGGGATCATCCGGTTGACGGACGAGGCCAGCACCCGGCGTAGCACTTCCCCGCTGAGCGCGACCGACTCGTCCCATCGCCCCAGCCGGTCCAGCGTCGCGGCCCTGACGCCCTGCAGGCAGCACAGGTAGATGGCGAGGTCGTGTTCCGCACAGTAGGCGACGCCGTCGAGATAGTACTGCCAGGACTCGGCATATCGCCGGCTCCGGCAGTTCAGCTCGTGCAGGTTCGTGTAGGCGAAGCCCGCCGCCGGGGCCGCACCGTGATCGAGCGCTTCGGTAAGAGCCTGGCGGAGCAACGCCTCCCATTCTCCCCCGGCGGACCACACCGCCGATGCCTCGACAGTGAGCGCGGAACTCTGCACCTGGTAGGAGCCGAGTTGTCCGGCGATCTCCCGTGCTTGCCGGGCCAGCGCGTTCGCGTCGCTGAATCGCCGATCTACGATCGCGTCGCCCGCGACGCTGACGTAGGCATTTGCCAGCTCGACCGTGGGGCCCAGCGGCGCCAGGATGCGCAGTGCGTCCGCCGATACGGCGGCCGCCTCACGGCCGCGGCACAGCCGCCACAGGGTAGCTGCGCTCCGGCTGAGGGTGTCGCCTTCGCGGAGCCGGTCGCCAGCCTCACGCCACAGCTCAAGTGCTCGCTCGTAGGCGTCAGCAGCGGCGGCGAGACTGTCGATCAAGCGCAGCTCGTCGGCCAGGTCGTCATATCGGGCCGCGAGCGCCGCGGACGGCTCATCGCCGGCGAAACGGAGCGCCCGCTCGTACTGCGCGGCAGCTTCGCGATGTGAGCTAAGCTCGACCGCCCGGCGCCCGGCCAGCGTGGCGTGGTGCAGCGCGGCGGGCCCATCGCCGGCCGCCTCGGCGTGGAAGGCCAGCCGGGCGTGGTCTTCGCAGCCGGAGTCGCGCAGCACGCCCAGGATGCCTGCGTGGATGGCCTGCACGCGGTGGCCGGGGATCGCGATCTTCCGCCGCCCGGCGGGCGATCTCGTGCCGGAACCGCAGCGCTGCTCCATCCGCGACCAGCAAGCCGGATTCAGCCAGCTCATCTACCATCTCAGGCGAGGTGGCGGCCGCCCGCTCGAGCAGCCACGGTTCGACCGCGGCGCCGATCAGCGCCGCGACATACAGCACGCCCCGCGCCTGCGGCCCGAGCCGTGCGGCGCGGGCCAGCACCGCGTCCCTGGCCGACTGCGGTACCCGGTCCAGCCCGGTCTGCATCACCTCTGCGACATAGAAAGGATTCCCGCCGGTGACCCGGTACAGTTCGGCGGCATCCAGGCCGCTGCCGGCGGCCATGATGTCGACTGCCCCAGGCGACAACGGCACTAGTTCGATCCGCCGGGTACAGCGCTGCACAGCGAGCTCGCCCGAGCGCCACCCGCAGCGGATAGCTCGCCGCCAGCTCATCCTCGCGGTAGGTCGCCACGATCAGGACCGGGAGCTCGCGGATCCGACGGGCCAGGAACCGCAGCAGATCCAGCGTCGCCTCATCGGCCCAGTGGATGTCCTCGATGACGACCACGCGCAACCCGGCCGGCTGGCCGAGCTCGCCAAGAAGCGCGGCAAACAGCTCATCCCGGGGCGACTGCGCCCGGTCCAGGCGAGCCAGCTTCCCGCCAAGCTGACCAGCGATATCAAGGAAAGGTCCCAGCGGGCGCGGCGTGAACAGCCCGTCACATTGCCCCCAGCACCAGCACGCATCACTCAAGCCGACAGCGAACTGCTCCAGCAGCGCCGACTTGCCTACCCCGGCCTCCCCGGCCACGAGCACTACCCGGCCCTCGCCCTGCCGGGCCTCACCGGCGTACTCCGCCAGCAGAGCCAGCGGTAGATCCCGTTCCTGCAAAACCATGCCGCCAGTGTCAGTCAGACCCGAGCCCGAACGCAATTCCAGCTCGTGACCCACGTCCTGTTCGCACCGGCTATGAGTTCGCCATGACGTGTTCCGCAAGCGAAAGTACGAGCAGCGACGATTGCCTGTTTCGCCGAGACTTGATCAACCTCCCTGCGGTACCGTGCAGATCGGCCATTTCCGGCTCGGCTTTTCGGGCGCGATCTTCAGGCGCTTGCCGACCAGCGGTGTCTGGTTCTCGGTTACCGCCGCCGGGTCGTCTCTGCGGCGTTATTGCGGTCTGCTGGGATTCCCAGGTCGGCGTAGAGGGCAAGGGCCTGCTGCCGGTGGCGGTCAGCGCGGTCCTTGTCCCCTTGGGCGCGGCAGGCGTTAGCGAGGCCGTCATGAGCGCGGGCTCGCTCGTAGGGTTCGCTGATCTGGGCGGCGAGTTCGAGCGCGGCTGTGTAGGCGTCATGCGCTGCGCTGGCAGGGCCGGTGGTCAGGAGGACTTCTGCTAGGCCATTGAGCGCTGCGGCTTCACCGGACCGGTCAGCTATTTCGCGGAACAGGGTTAACGCATGCTGGTGACAGCTGATGGCCCGGTTGTGGTATCCCCGCCGCAGGTTAAGATCGCCGAGGCTGGCCAGCCCGTAGGCTTCGCCGATGCGGTCACCTGTCTGACGGAACAGGGTGAGGGCTTGCTGCAGGTGAGCAGCAGCGCGCTGGTGACGGCCCTGTAGCATCTCGACTTCGCCTAGGTTCGTTAGCGCGCGAGCTTCGCTGGGGATGTTGCTGATCTCGCGGCTGAGGGTCAGAGCACGGCGGAGGTAGCTGGTGGCCTGCTGCTGCCAGCCTAAGCGCAGGCAGGCCAGGCCGAGATTGTTGAGCGTACTGGCTTCACCTGGCCGGTGCCCGGTTTCGCGGAGCAGGGGCAGGGTGTTCTGGAGGTGGGTAAAGGCGTCGTGGAAGCGGCCTTGCCGCAGGTAGGCCACTCCAAGGTTTGCCAGAGCGCGGGCTTGGCCAGTCCGGTCGCCAATATCGCGGAATAAGGTCAGGGCATCCCGCAGGTGGCCGATGGCCTGCCGGTGGCAGCATTGCCGTGCTTCTGCGATAGCGAGGCTGATCAGCGCGTCGGCTTCGGCTGCACGGTCGTTCGCTTGAGAGGCGGCGCGGCGCGCGTGTGCGTGGACGGCGCTAGCTTCGGCGTAGTGGCCGCCGGAGTCGAGGTAGCGAAACATCATGCCAGCCATCTCGGCGGCATGCGTGGGCCAGCCGTGCGCGGCGGCGTGCGCCGTGGCTGCAACCAGGCTGGCTCGTTCGCCGTCTAGCCAGCACGCCGCTTCGGCAGGATCGGCGAGCAGCGGGGCATCAGTGGCCGGCGCGATGACGCGGGACACGCGGTATTGCGCGGCAGGGAACATGACTCTCGCCGCCGCAGCGGTGGCGTTTAGGTAATAGTCGAGCAGCCGTGTCAGCGAAGCGCGCCGTTCCTGCTCACTGTCCTGCGCGAGGGCGAGTTCGCGGGCATAGTCACGCAGCAGGTCATGCATGGCATACCGGCCCGGGCTGGCGCCCTGGATGAGGTGGGCGCGGCGGAGCAGGCCAATGGTCTTGCCCGCGCTCTCGACCGTGGTGCCCGTCAGCGCTCCGGCCGCGTACGCGTCAAGCTCAGGTCCGGGGTGAAGGCCGCAGAGCCGGAACGCACGGGCGCAATCGGCATCCAACTGCCCGTAAGACCAGGAAAACACCGACCGGAGCGCGGTCATCCTGTCCTTGCCCGTGTCCAGCGTGTTCAGCCGTCGTCGCTTGTCAGCCAACTCCGACGCCAGCTCAGCCAGTGAGGCAGACGGTCTGGCAACTGCCAGTTCCGCGGCAATCCGCAGTGCCAGCGGCAGCCGGCAGCAGGACATGGCCAGGGCAGCAGCCGCCTGGGTCTCGGTGTCGGCACGAGCGCCGATCAGCGCGTGAAGCAATGCCACGGCGTCGGCGATCGGGAGCAGGTCCAGGTCAAGCCGCCGGGCGCCGTCGCGGGCGACTAGACCTCCCAGCGCATCCCTGCTGGTCACCAGAGCAGCGCATCCGGGCGTGCCGGGCAGCAGCGGCCTGACCTGGTCCGCGTCGCGGGCGTTGTCCAAGACCACCAGCATCCGTCGCCTGGCCAGCAGGCTCCGGTACCGTCCTGCTCGCTCGCCCTCCTCGGCAGGGATGTCCTGACCCGCAACGCCCAGGGAGCGCAAGAATCCAGCCAGCGCATCCCCGGCAGACACCGGCTGACCCGGGTCATAGCCGCGCAGGTTCACATACAACTGCCCGCCCGGGAAGGAATCAGTGACGCGGTGTGCCCAGTGCACAGCGAGAGCAGTCTTCCCGACCCCAGCAGTCCCGGCTATCGCCGTGACCAGCACGGTCAGCGACGTGTCCGCAGGCGGAGCGTGGAGCAAGGAATCCATTGCGGCCAGCTCGCTTTCGCGGCCAGTGAAACTAGCGACGGCCGCAGGCAGCTCATGCGGCGCCAGTGCCTTCCGTTCACTGGCTGCGGACGCTTGAGCGGCTGGCGTAGGCGTGGCCGGGATGAGCACGTGATCGTTCAGGATCTCCCGGTGGAGCACCTGAAGCTCAGTCCCGGGCTCGCAGCCCAGCTCTTCAGCTAGCACCCTGCGAGCGTCCTGATAAGCCTCCAGGGCCTCGGCCCTGCGACCGCATTCATGCAGTGCACGCAACAGCAGCACATGCAAATGCTCACGCATCGGCGCCTCGACGGTAAGCTGCCGTGCCTCTCCTACAAGCTCGGCATGTCGGCTCAGGTGCAGGCCGGCTTCGATCCGCAGCTCGCGGGCCTGGAATCGGAGTTCGGTCAGCCTCGGAATCTCCTGCAAGGCCAGCACGTCTGAGCCAATGTCACACAAAGGGTCACCGCGCCAGAAAGCAAGAGCGGTATCGGCGTGTCGGGCAGCGTCCGCCCAGGCACCCGCCTGGACGGACCGGTGCGCGAAAGCCACCTCCTCCTGCATCGCGGTGATGTCCAGCTCGCCGGGGTCCACCTCGATGAGGTAGCCGCCCGGCTGCGTTACGATCCGGTTCCGGGAAGCACCGAACGCCCGGCGAAGCAGCTTTACGTAATTTCGCAAAGTAACCGCCGCTGACGGCGGAAGCGCCGAGCCCCAGAGCAGTTCGGTGAGCTGATCTGCGGTCGTGGTGCGCCCGGCACGAAGGAGCAAGGCGGCCAGGACCACCCGTTGCTTGCCCACCGCAATCGGTACGGCCACGCCATCCATACGCACGGTCAGCGGCCCGAGCAGACAAAAAGCCACTCCAGTCGCCATCACGATCCTCCCGCGACGCGCAAACGCGGCCATGGCGTCACTGGCCGGGACGCTGCCGCCGCCGCTTCGCGTAGCTGCGCACAGGAACAGCATTGCTCAATGGCGACGAACTAGGCAGAATACCACGCGCCTCCGAGATCGCCAGCCTACACCGCCGGGCTATGGCTCAGCAGCAGGCCGGCTCAGCAAGATCCGGTACCTGGCGCCGGCTATCCGCACTGAGCCCAAATCACGAACCGCACCAGCAATCCCGTTGGCGGTGCCCGATACCTCGCGATACCCAGACGCTACAAAGCAACTACATCGAATAGGCAATGTTGTCCCTGCAGCATGCCGTCCTTCCGGAAACGGAACCGCTACCAGAGCAAGCCTCGCCTAGGCGAAGATCCCGTCAGCTCACGAGGAGGCCACACAGATGGCCAGCGAGAGGCCAGACCCATGAGCAGCAATCCCAGCGCGCCTCAGGCGGAGTCGCAGGACTCACTGCCAGTCTCCGAGGCGGACGTCCCCCTGCCGGGCCACAGTGCCGCGTGCATTACCAGCAAGGCCCGGCCTCTTCCTGGCTATGGATGTAGCCCGAAAGGGAGGTGAAAGAGCAATCAGTTTCTCGGCAAAAAAGAGGCAGATACTTTGCTAACCGCCAGCCACAGCTAACGACATCTAATCCAACGGAGATAACATGATAGCTAAAACTTTGCGCCGCGGATTCGCGGGAGCGCTGACCATGGTCGCCATCCCCGCCGCCGTGTCGCTGGCAACGACCGCAACCGCCAGTGCGGCGACCGTCCCCACCCTGCACGCGAACACTCATGACACCGCCCACGTATGCACCGTTCTCGGAAACGACGGGACCTACCGAGGTGTTGTCTGCATAGATCTAGTGGCAGCCGACGGTCCCTCTCCTGGCGATTACCAGGCCTTCCCTGTCACCGAAGTCTTTTGCCAGCGCCTTTCCAACCTCGACTACGTCCAGTGCGCTGACGCCACGGCAAACCAAGGTTTCGCCACCGGCAACGGCACCGAGGACTCACTCAATTCCTACCATGTGTGCGGGCATAATGCCGGAAACTGCTCATCCAATGGCCGGACCGAGCTATTTACCACGCAGGGCATCATCTTTTCAGACTCCGACACCAGTTGCACGACTCTCGGAACTGACCACGAGGAATGGGCCTACCTCGGCGGCGGCGGCAAGACCAAGATCGAGCTACCTGGATCCGGTAAAGTAGTCTCGCTCAGCACCAACTTTGAAACGGGCCACTACTTCGTCTGCCCCTAGACTTCAGATCTGCAAGAGCCCGCCCGTCCCTACTTGCAGGGGCGGGCGGCAGCTCGCCTCTGCGCGACAGAAAGCCAGCCGGTACAGGCCAGCCAAGCAAGACACAGCCCGCCAGCATATGTAACACCCTGGTCCTCCGAGACGCCATCTCGGCGTTCTCGCCTGATGCAGCGCATCGCGCCCCTGTTTTTCCCGCTCGTCCTGTCCGCCCAGAAAATATGCCTGGTGCTCGCGGTCTAGGTCGTAGTGGCCTCCGCCGTAGCGGCCACAATGCGGGTTCATGGCACCGTGCTTGGCCTGCTAGCCGGCTACCTGACCGGAGTTGCGTCCGTCCTTGTAGGGCGCTGGCGCGCTCGATCTTTCCGAGTATGATCCAGGATTTATTCGCGAGCCAGGCTCTGACGGTGGCCATGTTGCCGCGGGATGGGGTAGGCGAGGGTGATGTAGCCGCCGCCGGTACCGGTGTGACCGATCACGAAGAGGAAATCCCGGTTGACCGCGATCGCCCTGGCTACGGCGGTGCTCTGGCCGGGCTGCGGGTACCTGCTGACCCAGTCCGCCTTCCCGCTGGCCGTGTTGTAAGCGATCGTGTTGATCCCGCGCCTGCCGCCGTCGGCCGTGCCGGTGACGTACACCTGCCCGCCCGCAAGCGCGACCGCCACCCCGGCTGCCCCGGAGGGTAGCTTGCCAGGAGGGCTGTAGCGGCTGGCCCAGATCTGGCGGCCCTGCGCGGAGGTGTAAGCGACGGTGGCGTAGTCCGACCCGATGACACTGACGCCGCTGGTCCCGGTCACGAATAGCTTCCCGCCCGGGCTGAAGGCCAGGCCGGCCGCGAAGTCGTCGCTGTTCGCCGGGCCGTTATACCGTCTGGCCCAGAGCCGCGCGCCGGTTGCGGCGTTGTAGGCGACAGTGGCGTAGTCCAGGCCACTGGCGGCGCCCTGGCTGCTCCCGGTGACGGCGATCTCGCGGCCGTCCTTGCTGACGGCCACCTGAGAGGCATCATCGTTGCCGTTCGCCGGGCCGTTATAACGCGCCAGCCACAGTCGCGCGCCAGTGGCGGTGTCGTAGGCGATGGTGACGTAGTCGGAGCCGTTCCTGCCCGCAGCACTGTACCCGGTGACGTACACCGCGCCGCCAGCTGGATTGACGGCGATCGAGCTGGCCTGGGCCGCGCCGCTGTAACGCCGCAGCCACAACCGGGCGCCGGTCAGGGCGTTGTAGTCGATGGTCAGGAAATTCGGGGCGGATCGGGCACCGGTGCTGACACCGGTAACGAAGACCTGTGAGCTGTCCGGGCTCACCGCGATGGAGCTAGCGCTCTCGAAGCCATTCACGGTCCCGTTGTAACGCGCGGCCCACAGTTGCGCGCCCGTGGCCGCGTTGTAGCCGACCGTGGCGTAGCCCGAGCCGGCGACGAAGACGGCGGTCCCGTCCGGGCTTGCGGCGATCGCCGTGGCAAAGCTGTCGGCCGAGACCTGGTAGCGCGCCGACCACAGCCTGGCGCCGGTGGCGGCCGAATAGGCCTCCGTGGCGTAGGCAGCGCCATCAGGGTGCAGGGCGCTGCCGCCAGTGACGAACACCTCGCCCGCGCTGGCGGCCGCTGCGGCAGGGGAACCGCCTTCCACGTACCGGTCAGCCCACAGCGGAGCGCGGGAGCCGGCGGTCTCCCGGCCGCTGGCCGCGCTCACGGCCAGCGACGGTCCGGCGCAGACCAGGCCAGCCAAGGCCAGGGCCGTCGTCGCGGCTAGTAAGGCATTCCCGGAACGCATCCGCATCGCGATCACCCTCCCCGCTGGCCTGGCGGCCAGCCCTGCCGCGCGACGGTCGCAGCCAGCCGGATCCCGTGTTCCTCCGGCACCGCTCACTCTGCTCAGCCGCCTGACCCTAAGACGCGATGCCGCCGCCAGCGGTTTACCTCGGACTCCCGCCGACGGCGGGCTCAGCCGGCACGGAGCGATCTGGCCGGTCAGGCGCAGTGCCCGGGGATCCCGGCTGAGCGTAGCCGTTCGTCAGCTGGCCGGCCGCGAGCCAAGCCCGAGCGCCTCGGCGAGCGCGCTGATGTCGTCGGCGGTGGCGAAGGGGGCGCTGAAGATAACTTCATCCGCGCCTGCGTCGATGTGGCCGGCCACCAGGCCGGGGATCTCATGGAGCTGGCCGACGGTGAAGCCGGCCGTCTCCTCGGCGGAGGCCGCTGCCGCGAGCATCTGCCGGGTTTCGGCGGTGTTCTGATCGGAGGTGGTCAAAATGAGCGGGGTCATCCACGTCACCTCCACTTCGGCCGGATCGCGGCCGGCTTCGGCGCAGTGACCGTGCAGCACGCTGACCTTGCGGGCCAAGGTGGCGGCGTCACCGGTCACGTTGCACTTGTCGGCGTACCGCGCGACCAGGCGCAGGGTCCGCTTCTCCCCGCCGCCGCCGATCATGATCTTGGGACCGCCGGCCTGCACCGGCCGCGGCAGATTGCGGGCGTGATCGAGCTGGTAATGGGCGCCGCTGAAGCTCACATCATCACCGGCGAACATCGCCCGGCAGATCTGAACCGCTTCCTCGAGCATGTCCAGGCGCACCCGGTCGCCCGGATAAGCCACGCCCAGCCCTCTGTGCTCCACGTCATACCAGGCGGCCCCGATGCCGAGAACGGCCCGGCCGCGGGAAATGACGTCCAGCGTCGTGACGATCTTCGCGAGAATGGCCGGATTGCGGTACGTCACGCCGGTGACCAGCGTGCCCAGCTGCACCTTCCGCGTGCGCGCGGCCAGCGCTCCCAGCAGCGTGTACGCCTCCAGCATCGGCTGATCCGGGCCGCCCATCGCAGGCAACTGGAAGAAGTGATCCATCACCCACACCGAGTCGAACCCGGCTCCCTCCGCCGCCACCGCCAGCCCGGCAACATGATCGAACAGATCAGCAGGCTCAAAACCCGAGAAATACGGCAGTTGCACACCGAACTTAGTCATAAGGGCCACTGTAGCGATCACCCGCCCAGTGGCGTATCGATGTTGTTCCGCCACGGGCGGCGGTGACGGGTGGAACGGTGGGACCATGCGGCTGCAGATCCGTCACGACGACGAGACCGGTTTCGAGAATGCCAAGGACAGGCTGCTTCGAGGGGTTCGACCTCTGGCTGTGCGCCGACCGCCAACTGGACGACGAGCTTGTCGAGATGGCGGTCAGGGACCTTGGAGAAGGCGCCGGGCAGGCGTGACGAGCTGACGCCGCTGCTGGCAGCGGTGCTGGGCCCGGCGGCGGGGGAAAGCCACAGCGGGCCCGTGCCGGTGCGGTGCCCGAGCCGACACACATCACTGGCCACGTCGCGCCAGCCGATCGTCCGGCATCAACTTAGTATCGGGGGAAGTGACAGGCTCGCACGAGGAGGAGGTGACATAGGTGCATGAGCAAGTGAGGCAACAGTCCCGTCACGTCTCGCTGGGCTCGCTAGTTCAGCTGGCAGAGACTGGAAAGCTTCGACCAGCGGCGTTCTCCCGGCCACAGGTCTGGACCGCCCGTCAGGTAGCCGACCTGTTCGACTCGATCCTGCGCGGATATCCAATAGGCACACTTCTGGTTGTCGAACAACCAGCTGGCGAAGAGGACGTGCTGTTCGGCGACATCCTGATCCACGCACTAAACGACGAGCGAGCCTCGATTCTTATAGATGGGCTCCAACGCGTGACCGCGATCGTTGGCGCTCTGAGCGAACGACGAGATCACTCAACCGACGACTGGCTTGCAGTGTGCTATGACATTAAGGGTGACAAATTTGTAGCCGGTCATCCTCGCAGTGCCCAGATGCTTCCCGTTGCCATAGCAGCTAGCAGTCAACGGCTTACATCTTGGATGCATGACCATCCGTTCCTTAGCGAAAGCGAGGTAGATGCGTGCTGGCGCCTTTACAACGCAATTAAGACCTATGATGTACCAATTATTATTATATTGGCGGGAGCCGAGGCGTGGCTTACTGCACAGGAAATCTTCACTCGCATTAACGCCAGCGGCGTCTCGTTGACTCGTTCTGACCTTGCTAGAGCACACTCTGGTCAACTGAGCGTAATTAAGAGCGGTCTGGACAGCCTTCAGAACGAGACTGAACGTGCCGGTTTCGGACAGATGTCACTTGAGCTAGCCGCACAATGCGCTTGGGCGACAATCAATGAGGATAACGCCCAGATCGGCGGCAGGCCAGTATGGACAAGACCCCAGCAAAGCTTCGAACAGCTGCCGCGTGCCTCTCAGCAGCAAGCCATAAAGCGCGCACAATCCGCTCTGATTCCTGCGGTCCAATTCCTCCGCCAGGAAGCCGCGATTCCTCACATTAGGCTGCTGCCGCAAAGCGTTATTTTGCCCAATCTTATTCACTTTGTTGACACCTACGGACCGCCAGCCGGACGTGATCAAGAGTTGCTAAGACGATGGGTTTGGAGGTACGGCACTGTTCCTAGCCATTTCCCACTTCCATCACATCGTGTCTACGATCTGGGACACACCGCGATAGAAGAGGCGACGAGTCTGCTCGACTCGTTGCCATCATCTGCAAGAACAGACTGGCAACCAGACATGTCTGTTGCCGATCTCAAGAGCTCTACCGGCAGAATTAACGCACTAGCCCTGCTATCACTGCGGCCGCCCTTGCTCGTTTCTTCGGAAAATGTCGTCGGTTCAGATAGTGTGCCAATCACCGCACCGCAGATTCTCCTACCGTGGCTCGACGATGCTGCTTCGGCATTCTGTGAGCTTCTACCAGGCAACATCACCGCTAGGCAGTCGAACTCACTCGGTAGGTACCTGCTCCATCCTCCTGCCGAGCAGGATCGGCTAATGGAAGCGATTATGTCGGAAAAGCCGAAGGACATCGATAGCCTTACCGGGCATTGCATCGACAGGCACGCGCTCGCTCTATTGACGCGCGGCGATTTCAGCGAATTCGTAGAATATCGCGAACATCAAATCTTTGCGGCAATTCTGAGCAGGGTCCAGTCGATGGCTCGCTGGGGCTTCCGAGATCACGGGAATTTGCCAAGCATTTCCGGCGACTCGCAATATGCCGATAGGTACGGCGATGAATACTAAAATCGCCGCAAAGGCAGCGGTTTACCTGGGTAGCAGGTATATAGGCATGCTCCAGCATAGAGGCGGTCGCGGATCTTTCAAATATGAGGACTTGGCTCCCGGGCATCCTATCCTGGGCCTCCGTTTCGAGTACGACCCAGATTACGGCTCCAGACCAGAAGTATCCGTCCCAAGTTGGTTCGCCAACCTGCTCCCGGAGCGTGGATCCGGACTTCGGAGGCTCTACAGCCGCCAACTCGGCCGATCAGATATATCTGACTTCCTGCTTTTGCTATACCTCGGGCACGACTTGCCTGGCGCAGTTCGCATAGAAGCGGATAGCGCTCTGCCGTCACAGATGGCCGAGGTCCTTGAAATAGCGGCCACTGCTGGGAAGAAGAATGAGATCAGCTTCTCGCTGTCGGGAATGCAACTAAAATTCTCGATGCTCCAGTCTGCTGACGAGTTCGCGTTGCCTCATGCTGGTGAGTTCGGTGATTGGATCGTGAAGCTGCCAAGCGATGTCTACCCTGATATGCCTGCAAACGAGCAAAGTATGATGACATGGGCATCTGAAATTGGAATTGAGGTGCCCGATCACCGACTCGTGACGGCCGAACAACTACATGGTCTTCCCGATGGATTGATCGGTGAGGGAGATCTCGCCTTCGCCGTCCGCCGCTTTGACCGGACGCATGCAGGACGCGTGCATCAAGAGGACTTCGCTCAGGTTCTCGACGCTATTCCTGCGGCGAAGGACAGGGGTTCCCACGAGTTGATCGGTCGCGTACTCCTCGACGAGTGCCCGGCAACAGACTTCCATGAGTACGTGAAGAGGTTGGTTTTCTGTATTGTCTCAGGAAATACCGATGAACATCTTAAGAATTGGTCACTCCAGTATGCCGATACTCGTTCGGCGCGCCTTTCTCCTGCCTACGACCTCGAAGCGGTTACCTCGTATTCTCGATTCCGCAACGACCGCCTGACTCTGCCGATCGCCGGACTGGACGAAACCCGACTTCTGGAAGTGCGGCATTTCAAGAAATTTGCTGAAACACTGGGCGCTGACGTGGATGAGACGACGACTATTGTGAGAGATGCGGTTCGTCAACTAAGAAATACCTGGCCTCAAGTTAGCGATGACCCGTATATGCCTGCGTTTATCAAGGAACATATTGATGGTCGCGTCAGACATCTACCATTGATGCAGGCCTAAGGCACATGTTGGGCGGTTGACGAGCAGCAGTTCCGCCGGTGCGTGTGACCTGAGTGCGCGTGCCTGCGCACCCTGCCACTCCTGCAGGCCGCCGCATATGAAGTGACGGCATAAAATGACTTCTTTCCCTGGCAGTCTTCCTGGTAGACCTGGGTTGGCCGGACTACACGACTGCAGGGATTGCGATGCGGGCACCGAAGTTGCATGCTGGTGAGATCGACATCACCGCTGATCTGACCCCCAGGCTGATAGCCGGAACCACGGCGCAGTACCCGGCGTCGCGGGCATGCTGCGCTGGCTTGACGGCGATCCTCCCGTTGAAGGTCACCTGGACCAGTCCGCCCTCCCCGCAGCGGACCTGGCCGGATTCCTCAAGGCCCTATGGAAGGTCGATCTTTCAACGCCGGCCTAGCCGACGAATGCGGTGGCCCGCGCACCGGCCAGCATCAGTTCACTATCGACGCCATCGAGCAACTGCGCGGGGCTGACCGGCATCGACGCCGGCCCGCAATCTATTCGGCGAGTCCGGACGGCGTCCAGCCCGCCTCGTCGCCCTCCAGGAAGTCGGTGATCTTCGGTTGGCCAGCGGCCAGGGCCTCGTTCACCGGGATTTCCGCTAGCTGCTCTGCGAACGACGGCCACGTCGCAACGGCGCCGAGGCCAAGGTCCCTGGCACCTTCGAAGCGCTTACGCATCGTGGCGACTACGCGGTACCGGTCGGCCTGGGTCAGGTCGATCGAGTTGAAGGCCGCGCCGTGGGCCTTGCTGTACCAGGCCCTGGCCTCTTTAAGCCGGCCATCTCCGAGCGCGGCGATCGCTGCGCCGAACGGCTGCATGATCGAGGTAATACCCTCCCAGTCATCGCGCTCGGTCTCTTTCTGAATACGGAGCAGCATGTAGGCGTAGCCCACAAAGGGCACGTTCTTGCCATGGGCGGAGCCGCTTCTCAGGCGATCGTCGACCACGCACAGCGAGGCCGGAGGGACTTTCTCTTCAGTGGCGAGGACGACCGCATAGTAGCCGGGCTTGAGCTCATTCGCGCCACCGCCTTTCTGCACGTAGCTCTGGTGCAGGCCCAGGTGCATCTCGCCGTTGGTCGAGCCAAGCAGCTCGGCGATGCCGGTCGCGACCGGCCCGGCGACTGACAGCACGGCGGAGAGTTGCGGCACGGCGAGCAGCCCGGCGAAGTTATTGAGCACCCCGATGAACCGCTTAAGGTAGTCCTGCCCTTGCATGGCCAGCAGGGCGACATCCAGCTCCACCACCCCGCCGCTGAACGGCATCAGCGGGGTCAGCTTGTGGTTCAGCTGGATGGACCGATCCAGGTGAGCGGGGTCAACGCCCGCTAGCTTTTGCTCCCCCACGATGTTCGGCAGGTCGATGACCTGCTGGCCGAACTGGAAGCTGACCAGCGAATGGACAGCGGGGTGCCAGGTCGTGAACCATTCCCGGTCATGCCGCAGCGACATCTCGCTGAGCCAGATCCGGAAGTAATCCCGACCAGCGACGAGCGCGCCGGTGTCCGCTTGCCCGCCCGCGACCTGGTCTGAAGGAATCGCGGCATACACATAGCGACTGGCTTCCTTGACGAAAAGCCCGGTGATCATCTCGCGCAGCGGCATTTTCTGTCTCCTTGGGACCTGGTCATCGAGCGTCGGAGGCGTACAGGCACAGGTCGAACGGCGCCTCCGCCGCGAGTTCCGGCACGGCGGCGATCCTGGCAGCGGCTTCCCTGATCGCGTCGGCCAGGGCGATCACCGGATGCGCGGGCCGCCTGGTGATGGCCTTGCTGAGTTCTTCGAGCACGGCCGCGGCAAGCGAGGAAGGCAGTGGCGGCACGGTGATCACGGCCATAACCCCGAGGCTGAAAATTTCCTCGGCCATGATCCGCAGATTCTGGGCCTGCCTCCGCTCGGCCACTGTCCGGTTCGTAAGCTCGTGCGGGGTCCCCTGCAGCACGCAGCAAGTCACGCCGGCGAAGAGCCTCCTGATGTCGGCCGCCTGCATCAGCTCACCGCGCGGCGGACCGCTCGTGCTGCTGCTGTACTGCTCACCGGTCAGCCGGCCGATGTCAAGGCGCGGACCGGACGCGGTGTCGATGGGCGTGCCCACGATGTGCACGATGTCGATGTCCTCGCCGAGCGTGTCGTCGCCGTACACCTCGTCCGGCCGGCGTAGCTGGTAGCGGTAACGACGGCGCCCGGCCAGGTCCTGCCAGCCAAGGGTCACCATCGAGTCCTGCTTGAGATCGGCCACGATGCTGACTACTGATTTGAGATCCCGCCACGGACGAGCCGCCCGCGCTCGCCTGCTCGGCACCGTGCGGACCACGCGGAGCAGCGAAGAAACATCCGGCGCGCCGGCCGGTCCGGCGAGGGCCGCTTCCCAGCACGGCCCGGCCAGGCCAGCGTCCAACTGGAGTTCAAGCACCCGCCTGCGATTACGCCGCGCCCGCCCGAGCTTGTCGATTTCCGCGATGAGCCCCGCTGGCAGCACGGCGGGCAGTCGCTGGTACGGCTCGTCGGCAGAAGGCTTGACCAGTTCCTGGGAGGCGTGATTCTGAGTTCCGTCGGCCAGGACAATGCCGATCGCGTCATCCCCGGCCGACTCTGACGTGAGCGCGAGGGTGGCCATGACCGACCTCGTCTTCGCTGTCGCCGCCGAATAAATAAGGCTACCGATGACAGAGAAAAGGGCCGCCGGAGAGAGGACTGTCACAAGCGGTCTCAGGACTGAGCTGAAAATGAAGCCCAGCGAGCCCAAGTAGTTTCGCAGCGTGAAACCAACGGTCGGCAAGTTCGACTCGTGCCAGCCGTCGAGTTCGGCTGGCGCGGCGACCTGCGGCGCCCGCGCGCCCGCCGACGCCCGCTGGACCGTGCCATAGTGCGCATCTATCCAGTCCTGCAACCGCCGGACTGCGGCCAGCCGTTTCGAGGAGTGGCTAGCCCAGACCTCGCACGCGACGATCCTGATCAGCCAAGGACGCCAGCCTTGCGGACCTAGCCGGTCGAGTACGGCAGGCGCGGGCGCGTTCGCGAACTTCTCTAGCTCGGACCACGGCGAGACGTGCTCTAGCGACGCCAGGTCACCCCTGAGCCTGCCCAGCAGAAAGATGAGGCTCTCTCGGTGACCCGCTCGCCCGGCCAGGACAGCGGAAAGCGCCGGCGCGATGACCGAGTTCGGGACATCGCCGCATTCCGCGAACCACTCGCCAGCCAACTCCACGATTGGCCAGGCCCGCTCCGGCAGCCGAAGTGCCAGCATTTCGCCTTCGTCGAACGCGATCTGCGCGGCCCGGCGGCGGCCAAGCCGGGAGATCAGTGCCCTGGGCACAGTCGCGCGACGTGCGACTGCGCCGAGGATCGCGGCGGACCTCAGCAGCAGCCGCAGCGCCTCCTCGGGCTGATGCGGATGGCCGCTCCACCAGTCCTGAGCCTGGGATGGCTTCGATCTACGTGCCTCAGCAAAACTGGTGAGGGCACTCTCGACTAGATCGAGTTCCAGCGAAAGCGCAGCGAAGGTTGGCTCACTGCAACTAAGCGTGGCCATTTCGGCAGCGAAGTCCGCGACTGCCTCAGGCGGCCACGCGGACGTGCACAAGGTACGCCACCGTGCGTGATACCAGGCGGCCCGGTCGGCTGACTCAGCTATATCCAGCCTGATGCCGGTGGCGCTGGGACTCACCGCCTTGGCGCCGTCGAGTCCGTCAAGCGACCAGCGCAGTTCCGTACTCGCCAGATCCCCGGACAGCGCTCGGCCAGATTCAAGCCCGAAACCTTCGTCTCTCAGCCGCATTCGCCTGATGATCCGGAGAGTAGCTAGCTGACACTCGGCGAGTGCCTCAAGATTCTCACCGGATCGCTCCCACTCGTGCCTCAGCGCATCGAGCAACCGGATCGCGTCGTCAGGTTTGCCAGTTCCAGCCAGCGCTTGAACCTGGCAGATCGCAAGCGGAGGAAAGGCCCGATGCGCGTTGCACTGCGAACGGAAGATCCGGTCTGACCCGAGAAGCAGCAAGCTGCTGACGCTCACCGGTGCGATGGCCGCCCTTATAGTCAGGACTGCCGAGGCAAGGCGGTCGGTATCAACGTTGAGCGACTCGTCAGGCGTCCGAGGGATGACTTCCAGCGCCCGTTCCGCATCCAGAATGGCCGGATAGGTACCCCTGAGAAATTCGAGCCTGACCCTGGCAAGCAAATCGTCGGGTGCCCTCCAGTCCAGCCACCGTCCGTCGTGCGGCTCGCCGGCGTACACGGCGAACCCGACAGCATCTCTCAGCAGTTGCTCTGCGTTATCGAAATCTCGCCGAATCAGGGTGAGGCGCCCCGCCAGCGAGCCCATAAAGGCAAAGGGATGAACAATTCTTGACGATGCCGGAAGGACATACTCCACTAGCAGGCGACTGGCTGTCACTGGATCGACAGCCTCGGCGGCATCCAGCCACCCGCCAGGCTCTCTCTCCTGCTCAGCGCGCTCGACAAGTGCCTCGGCGGCCGCGACGAAGGCCGCGACGACCTCCGGGTCGGTCAAAGACACCTGGCGGACCAGCTCAGCTAGCGCCGCGACCTGCGGCGGCGGCTCTGTGCTCGTCAGCGACGACGTGGCGACGATCCCCGCGACAGCCCTGAATTCGAGCTTCTCGGCCAGGTCGGCATCCGGGTACTGGGCCAGCAGCGACCTGACGTCCTGCCATCCGCCGGTCCGGTCGGCGCCCGGTCTCGTGTGGAGCAGGCAAGCTTGCTGAGTTGCCAGCACGCCCGCTCGCAGGGCCGCCACTGCTGCCGGCCGGTCGCCGTAGGGATCAGCCTCGGCACACGCGCCTTCGGCTTCGAGCATGAACTCGACGAGTTGCCTGGCCCATTCGTACCGATCCTCACGGGCGAACCTTGCCTCCGCCTGCGCCCACCAGCGCGCCGCCTTGACCGGGTCACGCTGCAGCACCCGCATCGTCGTGTCGAAGTGGAACGGGAGCAGGCTGTCCAGCGGATCGTCGGCCGTCAGTTTCTCGAGGTGCTCAGCCACCAGTTCGTAAGCCTGGCCGACCTGCTTTGACGCGGACTGCTCGCAGTACGCGAGCAGCCGCCGGCGCAGGGCCTCGTCGATTTCGTAGTAGTCAGGGCCACGGCGGCTGATCCACTCTTGCTGCCTTAGCTCGGAAAACATCTCGTCGAAGTCGGACATCTGTGGCAGCGCGGCCCGGAGCAGGTCCGGATCGAACCGCCCGAGCAAGCCGACCGCTGGCAGCGCCGTCCTCAGCGGGGCGTAGGAGATCCTCCTGAATGATCCGCAGCTCGATGTAACGGTCGGAGTCGGCGGAGACGATGGCTTCCGGGGTGAGTTGCTCACCATCTCGGTCCTGGGCCAGCGCGGCCCAGCCGCTGAGCTCGAATGGGCTGAATCTGGCGATCTCCGCCGGTGCCTGGGAAAGATCGGTCCACTTGAACTGATAGGCGCGGGAACGGTCCGCTGACTGGCTGAGCACGGGCTGCCTGAGGCGCTCAGGGACGCCCTGGGATTCGAGGTACCGCAGTGCCTCAGCCTCGCTGAAACCCCGGATCTCGTGCAGCCGCAGGTACGTACGCTCGGGCAGGTCGCTGTCATAGGGCAGTTTCCAGCCGTATCCGGTGCTCGCCAGCGGGCGCCTGGCCCGCGAAAATCACCTGCAGGCCCGGCACGCCATCGCCATCGCCATCACGCAGGCGTTCCAGGATCTCGAAGGTCTTCGTGACTCCTTCAGGGCTGACGCCGTCGGCGCGGACCTTGGCGAGTTCCTCGCATGTGTCGATCAGCAGGATCACCCTGCGGTCCATGGCTCGCAGCGCGTCGATGAACGCGCCTGTCACCGCGTCCATCGAGGCAGGAGCCCCCTCGCCATCGCGGGTTCCCTCCTCGTGCAGCTTCTGCAACTCCTCGTCGAAGATGCCGAACAGGGAGATGGCCTCGCCGTCCGCGCTCAGCCTGAGTTCTTCGGCGAGCTCGGAAAGTAGCAGTCCCGGCTTGCTGTCCGGGTAGCTGGGGCTCAGGTAGTCGAAATCGATCCGCGCCGTCGCCGCGTGCAACTCGGGGCCACGCACCGAGGAGATATAGCGCATGAGCATGGTCTTGCCGGTACCGGCGGCGCCGATGAAGTGCAGCGCCCAGGCGTCATCATCGGCCAGCAACTCGTCTACGGCGCTCATTTGCTCTGCGCGCTTGAGGAAATGCAACAGGTACCGCTGGTCGTCGTCGCGGCGCCGGTGGTACAGGTCAAGCTGCCGTCTGGCCCGGCTCAGCGCGACCGAAAGCTCGCCTTCAAGCAATGCCTCAAGCGGCTTGGCGGCCTGGATCCAGGCCAGGACCACTCCCGACTGGCCATCGTCGGCTTGGTCCGGTCTCAGCAGGAGGCTGCACTCCCGGCTGAGCAGCCCCGCCATGCTCTTCACGTCTTCGGCCAGCGCCGCGAGCGTGGCCCAGCGCAGCACGCCGCGCAGCATCGGCACGCCGTCGGCCTCTGCCGCCAGCACCCGCTCCGCGATCAGCCGCAATTCGGTCTGAACTTCCCTGATACCGCGCTTCGGATCACGGATTATCGGCTGGATGACCTCCTCGCGAAGCTGGTCAGCCATTACGTAGCGGCGCTCGGTCAGACGGGTGCCAATCGAGGTCGCCGACTCCGGCGCCTCGCCGACCGCAGGGTCGCACAGCCCCTGCCTCCCGAGCCGCTCGAGGACCCGGCAGGCTTCAAGCGTCAGCGGGCCCAGGCCCTCGCGCAACGTGATCAGAGAGCCGGCTCCCTCGGCTGGCGTGAGGCCAGGACTCTCAGCTAGCCTGCGCGCGACCACGGCGTCACACACGTCGTCGGCCCAGCCGCTCCCGCTGTCCCTCGCCAACCCCAGCCACCGCTGCGACTCTCCGACATCGCCTCGTCTGGACGCGACCTCGCCGAGGTGATAATAGGCCGCGACCAGGCCAGAGGAGATACCGAGGCGGCTGAACCCGTTGACGGCAGAGGTGAAGTGCTCCTCGGCTTTGCGTAGCTGGCCGTCCTTGAGCGCTAGCACGCCGAGCGCATGCCTGGCGGCGACGGCGGACTCGGACTGGCTGGCCTGTTCTTCACGCCGCCTGACGGTCCGCTCGCTCATAACCGCTTCGGCGGGGAACCCGCAGGACGCCGCCATCCGGCCCGTCCACGCTGGCGCGAGCGCGAGCCAGACCACAGCGCGCTCAGGCAGCCCGGCCGGCGGTCTCAGACCCTGTGCCCGGCTCTGCGCCAGCCCGGCGGCGACGCTCTCGGCCAGTGCGGCTAGGTCGCTGCCGACGCTCATGGCAAACTCGATTCGCTGAGTGCCAGTTCGTCGTCGATCTGTTCGATGATGGGAACCATCGACTTTTTCCTCACCGCCTGAAGTCCAAGCAGCACATCGATGACCACTTGCACCGGCCCGGGCTGTTCGGGAACTCGAAGCCGCGACGGGACACCGAGGACGAGCCGGTGAACTTCATCGAGGAACCACTTCAGGTCCGCGGTCGGTGCATGGGCATGCAGGACAATGCCCGGGTCGAGGTTGAACAGGTACTGCCGGTAGATCAGGGCCAGCGGGTCAGACCAGACGCTGTCGTCGCCCGCGAATGGGTTCGGGTCCTTCGGACTCCTGAACCGCTCAAGTTCGACGCACTTGAGATAGCGCCCCTGGCCCTTGTTCTCAACGAAGGCGCGAAGAAGTGAGATCGTGGAGTCGAACTCGCGGTCTGATTGGGAGGAGAAGGTGAAGACGACCGGCACGGGCTCGTCGTCGTCACCGAGCCCCTCAGCATCGATCAAGTCGAGGAAGGTCCTGGCGGCCGCGTCGAATTCGTGCAGGTCATCGAGCAGTACAATCGCTCGCAGACTCTCTGACCCGAGGGTCGCCCGGCCCAGGGCCAAGAGCTTCTTGAGATCGGCGCGCAGCGCCTCCTTGATCATCTTGGCGGCAACCTGGAGATCCCCCGAGGCCCGCCAGTTCTCGTACAGGGGCTTGATCGCAACGGGCAAATCCGCAACCTGGGTGCTCCCAGGAACCTTGACGAGCTGATAAAGCCGCGCCAACTCAGAATCGAAGCCCGCCATCGCGCCGGTGAAGGGCACGGCGTCGAGCACTGCGTTGCTCAGTTCGCGGAGCAGATCATTGGCCGTTGTCGGCCGGGCGTCGCCAGGCGGAAAGGTCAGCAGGACCGGCACGTGCCCGTCGAGCACCGACCGGGCGGCCAGTTCGCGCAGCACCCTGGTCATGCCGAACTTGTCGCCCTTTCCAGACATCCAGTCGGTTTCGTGGAGCACAAGCACCTGGGTGCCCGTGTGCTCGTCCAGCAAGGCGCGCAGCGCCTCCATGGCCTCGGTCCGGCCACAGAACGCGATCGGATTCTGGGGGCTGGCCCGCAGCGTTTTCGCCCACCTCGCACGCTGCCTGACCCGCGCGACCTCGCCGGAGTCCACGTCAAGCACCGGATCGACGCCGTCGGCGATGAACAGCATCGGCAGCGCCCAGTCGATCGTCTGGTCAGGATCTGCCCCGTGCTTCAGGCCGGCCCGGCGGCCGAGGGCCGTCGCCTCGGTGATCGGCTGACCGGAGAGCAGCGCCTGGTAAAACTGCTCGGCGAACAGGCGGCAGGCCTGGTCGGACACCCGGCCGCCCATCCCGACCACGACCGGCACGCCGCCATCGACGAGTTGGGCGGCAAGCGGCGCGTCGACTCGTGCCGAGGCCGATCCGGTGGCGCCCGAGTAACAGGCGCTCAGCACCACCACCGGCGGGTAGCCCTTGGTGCCCTCGAGCAGGTCGAGGAAATGCCCGGCGGATCTGCTGTCGGGTGTCAGGCGGCCGTGTGCGTCCTTGCTGACCAACTTGAGGCGGCCCCCGCCATCGGCGTCGTCACCGTGACAGATGAAGTGCACTACCGACGGCTCGAAGCTTGTGAGCTCGGCTTCGATCTGCTGGCTGGACGGGCGCAGCAGCACCCGGAAGTCAAAGTAGACATCCTGCTGTTGCAGCCGTTCCCAGATGGAGAAAAACTCCGCGCCCGGCCTGATCGCTGGATCGTCGATCTCGGCACCGACCACGAAGAGCACCTTAGGCGAGATCGTGAGCTTGCGCGCATCGCAGCTCGCTGGCCCCGGGATCAGCCGGGTGATCACGCTATGCCTGGCCAGCGCCTTCCACCGGCCGCTCTCCTGATCTGGCGCATAGACGAGTTCCCAGGGCAGCCTGGCCAGCTGCCACTGCGTGACCGGCCAGCGCAGCGCGAATTCCAGGGGCTGGCCGGCTGCGGCCGCGGCGATCTCAGGCCAGCAGCGACCGAACAAGACGGCGTGCAGGTAAGCGCCGAAGGTGGCGATGTCGGCGGCCTGGGGCTGGCCGGTGGCCAGCCTGAGCCTCACGTCGGCTATCGCGGCGTCGTCGCTGGCCGTGGCCAGTTCGCGAGCGGCGGCCGGGAGGCCGGCAGGCAGGTCATCGGGCGGTACCACCGGATAGGCGCCAGCTGGCCCGCCGAGCCGCGTCACGAACCTGACGATCGAGATCGACAGGTCGCGCGAGCTGATGCGCACTTCCCAGCGCTCTCCCCCGGCATCGCTGACGTCGATCTCGACCCGGATCACTGCTCCTCCAGCTCGCGTCGGCTCGCCGTGCGCAGCGCTCCCGCGAGGTCAGCCGCGACTCCCGTCGCGTCCGCGGCCGTCGGCGCAGCCCTGTCACCCGCAGGCCCGCTCTCCCTGATCAGCCTCAGGGAACGGGCGACCAGGTCCGAGCGCTCTGCTTCATCCGCTGTACCCATGAGGTCCGACCAGGCGGCCAGCGCCGCTGCGGCGCCGAGCCTGGGACCATCGAGTGACTGCTCGACCGCGCCGGGTCCGCCGTCGCGGAGCGAGGCCCGCAGTTTGTCGACTGCGGAGGGCTTGCCGTCCGCGCCAGGCTGGAAATCCGTGATCCTGAAGTTGCACAGGTAACTGAGCGTGAACTTCATACCCGGCAGCGGCTTCATGCTTGCCGCGACCACGGCATCGACGAACCTGAGGTCGCGGCGGGCAGCGTCCGACTTGGCCGCGATCCGCTTCGGGTCGACGCCGCGCAGCGCTGTTCCGGTGTCCAGGCCGACGGCGGCAGCCGTAGCGGCCAGCAACTCGAGCCGCACCGCGCCGGGCGGATAGAGGTCGCGGCGCTGACCCATCGCGGTCTCGCTCTGCAGCTCAAGCTCGACCATCGCCCAGATCGCCCACGGGCCCATCATCAGCACGGAAAATATGTCCGCGAAGATTTCCTTGGACCAGGTGCCCCACCGGGCGGCATCGCCAGCGTCACCGCCAGCGTCGCTGACCGCCCGCTCGACCAGCTTCCGGTAACCGTCCACCAGCGCACGCTCGCCAGCCAGGTCAAACTGCACGCTGTGGCCGACCTCATGCGCCGCGTACAGCAGCCACCAGGGCCGCTGACACAGGCCGGCTGGAGCCGCACGACCGGCACTGGCAGACGGTTCAGGTGCTTGCGGAGAAACGGCTGGTCAATATCGCTTTGCAGGCCGGAAGGCACCAGGTCGGCCGGGAACGTCGTCGGCGAGTACCTAGGCTCGATGAACGGCAGCGGCGGCGCGCCCGCCCTTATCCCGGCCAGCTCTTTTGCCCGCTCGAATACCTGGTGATAGCAGCTCCAGACGATCTCATCGGCCGCTTCGATAACCTCGGACAGCTCACCATCGCGCTGGTCAAATTTCTCGGTGAAAAAGTCCCTCACCCGGCGCAGCCAGAGCAAGCGAAGGTCAAATGTCCGGCACGCCTCGTAGACGTCGCCGAGCGGTGCCGAGAGGCCGACTTCATCCAGTCCGGCGCCGAGTTGATCCAATCCGGTCCGGACTACGGCATCAATGGCGCCGAGCTGTGACCTGTACCTGCTGGCCTCAGGAGCGCCGCGCCGCCTGGCAATCCATTTGCCGTGCTCATCACCGAGCCGCGCGAGCTCGACTTGAGTACGCTGCCGGGCGGGCCAGAGCAAGAGCCGTTGCCGGAGCAGCATCGTGTCCCGAAATAGTCACCATCCCCCCGGCCCTAGGATGGCCCCGGACAGCGTCAAAATCAACAGATTCGCGGATGTTACCGGCAAAGGCCGATGCCATTCACCTGACCCGGCACTCCGCCATAGGTGCGGCTCTCTCGGAGTGAGCCAGCTGCGTGCCGCGGTGTCCGGGAAGGGTGGTCGGGTCCGGGAGGGGTGGTCGGTCCGGGAGGGGTGGTCGGTCCGGGAGGGGTGGTCGGGTCCGGGAGGGGTGGTTCGGGTCCGGGAGGGTGGTCGGGTTCCTGAAGGAGCGTTGCCGGGTTCAGGAGGATTGTCGTCGGATAGCCCGGTCAACCCTCCTGAACCCGAAAACCCTCCTCCCCGAGCACGACAACCCTCCACCAGACGCGATGCTGACCGGTTTCCAGGGGTCGCGGGGTCCCGCCGGGGATGACGAGGGCCGGGGACGGGGGCGCGATGTTCCGTGATCATGATCGCGGCCGTGATCACGGAAGTTCACCCAGGTCAGGGCGGGTGCAAGGTTCCGTGATCATGCCGTGGTCCGTGATCACGGAACATCGCGCCGGTGCTTCGGTGCCAGGGTCCCGGCTCCCCTGGTCCCGCGGCTCGCCCGGGCCGCCCCGTCCGCGTCGTATGCCCGATTTATCCTTTGCTCGCCCGGGCACCTCCCCGTCAACTGAACCACCGCCAGGCGCATTGAGCCTGGATGCTTTACCCAGCGGGGTTACCAGCTGCACGCGGTATTGATTACCTATCGGGCCTCCCGCAGGATTGTCGGCAAGGAAGCGGAGCCATTCGCCTAGCGGGCCGGTGATGCTCGAAAAATTGCCGGGACCGGGTACGGGTTCTAAGGCTGCTGTGCGACTAACCTGCGTGATATCTCGACATTGCGGTGAAGCCGGTGGCCGTGGCCGTCCTGGGCCAGGTCAGGCCGGGCTCGGCCGGATCCGGCGGGGGTCAGCGTGAGTGATGAGAAGATCTCCTCGCGCGACACCGAGGAACTCGCCGCCTGTTTCACTGCCCATGCCGGTGATCTGTTCGGGTATGCGTGCTTTATGACCCGCGGGGACCGCGCGCTGGCCGATGATCTGGTTCAGGCCGCGTTTGAGGCAGCAGGCCGGGCGTGGTGTTCCGTGCGCTGCCTGACGGAGGGCCAGCGCCGTGGCTGGCTGCGCGTGACCCTGGCCAACATCGCGGTGAGCGGCTTTCGCCGCGATGCGGCCTTCCGCAGCAGGATGCCGCGGATCGAGGCCCGGTACCGGCAGATTCCGGCGGACACCCCGGAACAGGCATTTTCCTCAATCGTGCTCCAGCGGTGCTGGCAGATCATCCAGCTCATGCCAGAACGGCAGCACGCCGTGGCGCTGCTGCGCTGGCAGCAGGACATGAGGGAAGGCGAGATCGCCGCCGCCCTGGGCATCGCCGAGAACACGGTGGGCACGCACTTGCGCCGGCCGCCGCACCCTGATCGCCCAGCTAGGACCCGACTACCCATTTGCCAGCGACGACCATGAAGGAGCGTCATGACCACCGGCGGGCTCCCGGGCGGCAGCTCGCGCGAGGACGCGCTGCTGTCCCGGCTCTACCAGCAAGTCACCGAGCAGCAGGCGGCCCAGTTCGGCCGGGTGTACGACCTCGAGGCCGGCCTTGACCGGTACCGGGCCTGGCTGCGTGACCACGCTGCCGAGGACCACGCCAGGCTCGAAACCAGCCGGGCGGGCACGGCCACGGCCCTGCTGGCCAGCGGCGCCGGGACCGCGGACCCGGCAGCCTCCCGGCCGGCAGACATCCGCGCCGAAATCCCCTCAGCCGGGGCTGGCCGGGACGCCGACGACACGATTACCGCGCTCTACGGTGCGCATTACCGGCCTTTGGTCAGGCTGGCAATGTTGCTGGTGCACGACATTCCCACAGCCGAGGAAGTCGTGCAGGACTCGTTCGTCGCCCTGCACGCGGGCATGTCGAGGCTCAGAGACCCCGATAAGGCGCTCGCCTACCTGCGAGTGGCAGTGGTCAATCGTTCCCGCTCGGTGCTCCGCCACCGGGTCGTCGTGGACAAGCTCGCGCCAGGACCCGCGCCTGATCTGCCGGGTGCCGAACAGGAACTGATCACCTTGCAGGAGCGCTCCGATGTGGTCTCGGCGCTGCGGGCACTGCCCCTCCGGCAGCGCGAGGCCGTAGTGCTGCGGTACTACGCCGGCCTGTCCGAGACCCAGATCGCCTCCACCATGGGCATCAGCCGGGGCGCAGTGAAAAGCCATACCTCCCGGGCGATGTCATCGCTGCGAGACGAACTGCGCAGGCTCGATGAATGAGGGCTCTGGCACGAGTTCCGTGATCCTGTGCTTCTGGTCGTGATCACCGATGTTCACCCTGGTTCTCGAGGCTGCCGGGGTGGCTTCTGTCCTTGATCCGTCCGGCGGATTCTGTCAGGCCGCCTAGGGGGTGGGGCTGTCGGGGGCGAGGCTGCGCTTGCAGGAGGGCTGCCGTGCTTTCGCGGAGGGTTCCCGGGTGAAGGAGGATCGACCGGACCAGGACAAGGCTCCTCAACCCGGAACCGCTCCTTCACGCACCCGGAAACCCTCCACGATCATGACGACAACCCTCCCGCGCACGACAACCCTCCTGCCCGGACCTGGCAACCCTCCCGCATCGGCCTGGCAGCGGCGATGCCGCGTCATCGTCGCGGGGTTGATCACGGAATTCGCGCCAGAGCCTGAATAAGTGCTGTCAGGGGCCGGAGGCCTCAGCAGCCGAGCGGGGGAAATGCGAGCGCGAGAAGGTCATCGCCCCGGCGGGAACCATCCAGGGCAGCGTGACCACCCGGAACACCCCGGCCTGCACGGCGGGATCGGCTTCCTTGAGTGCCCGCGCCTCCTCCTGGCTCGCGCGCAAGATCGACAGGCCGCGATAGTGCCTGTCGCTGTCGAGCAGCGGGCCGCCGCCAGCAACTTGCCCGCGTCATGCAGGTCCGACAGGTGCGCCAGGTGCGCGTCCTGCAGCGCGGCGCTTTGCTCGGCTGTCAGCTCAGGCGGATCGTCGGCCCGGATCAGCAGCGCGATCGTGAACTGGTCAAATTCCACGCCGCACATGCTACCTTCCTTCTCCTCGGCCAGTGGAGATACATCAGAGCAGAAACCAGCAGAAGACTCGGCTGGCGCCTCGATGAATCTCATATGAGAGAAGCGAGAATTTGAGCAATCCCGTTATAGCGGCGCTCGAGCCGTTGCTGGGTATTCCATCATAGAATACAACTCGCGGATTTGGACAAATTCTTTACCATGCAATTCGGTCCTCCGACACTTAGCATTGACGCCCTCCGGAAGCTGCCGGTGGGTATCGACGGCGCACCCGAGTATTCGACTCGCCGACCAACGCGCGTTCACGGTCAGCAGCATATGTGGTTCTATCATTGCTGGTGGGAACTGACTCTCGACAGCCGCGAACTCGCCTGCAGAGACTCCGATGAGCAGACGATTGACCGCGCACTTGCCGTACTGGACGGACAAGCATTGGTCGCAGTTGAGGTAGATGCGGCAGACGGCCGGTCGCGATTTGAGTTTGATCTCGGATGCGCGCTGATCACCCAGCCGATCCCAGGTGAGAACGAACTCGACGTTCAGTGGATGCTCTTCCAGCAATCCGGTCAATTGCTCCGAGTCCGCAGAGATGGCAAGTATTCCCTGGCGGACGCTAGAACGAAAGAAGATGACCAGAGCTGGCTACCGATTTCAAGAGAATAGTTAACCGAAAGATAGCATCCAGCGAGCTGGCCTGGGCCATGGAGTCCGGGGACGTCACTGCGCGCAGGGCGAACACCGAGTACCGGCCGCCGGCCAACGAAGTCTGGCTTGGATCGCGATTTAGGCAACGCAGGCCACACGGTGGTTCGCGGCCCGCCGCCGGGGCCGTTACGATCTGGGCCGTGAGCGAGCTTTATCCGGCTACGAAGCCGTATGCGCAGGGGATGCTTGAGGTCGGTGACGGGAATCAGGTGTACTGGGAGGCCTGCGGCAACCCGGACGGCAAGCCCGCGCTTATCGTGCATGGCGGCCCCGGCTCGGGCTGTCGGCCTGGTCAGGGGCGGACATTCGACCCTGAGCGCTACCGGCTGGTGCTGTTCGATCAGCGTGGCTGCGGCCGGAGCAGGCCGCACGCCAGCGACCCGGCCACCGACATGCGCCGCAACACGACCGCGCACCTGATCGCGGACATGGAGTTGCTGCGCGATCATCTGGGTATCGGCCGGTGGCTGCTGTACGGGTATTCCTGGGGCTCGACGCTGAGCCTGGCCTATGCGCAGCAGTACCCCGGGCGGGTGAGCGAGATCGTTATCTCTAGCGTCACCACGTGCCGGCGAGCCGAGATCGACTGGCTCTACCGGGGGGCCGGCCGATTCTTCCCCGAGCAGTGGGAGCGGTTCGCGGCGGGCGCGCCCGGCACGCCGCGCGACGGAGACATCGTGGCCGCCTACGCGCGCCTGACCGACGACCCGGACCCGGCGGTCCGGGAGAAGGCCACGGCCGACTGGTGCGCGTGGGAGGACGCGGTGCTCTCCGGCGAGACGAACAGCGCCGTCTTCGGAGGCCGTCTGCTCACGGCCAGGCTGGCCGTGGTGCGGATCTGCGCGCACTACTTCGCCAACGGTGCCTGGCTGGAGGACGGCGTGCTCCTGCGGGAGGCCCGCCGGCTGCGCCGGCATCCCCGGCGTGCTGATCCACGGCCGGCTGGACATGAGCTGCCCGCTGGATACCGCGTGGCAGCTAGCCCGCGCCTGGCCCGGCGCCGAGCTCACCGTGATCGAGGACGCCGGCCATCTGGGCAACCAAGCTGAATTGGATCACGTGATCGACACGCTCAACCGGTTCGCGGCGCGATAGTACGGCACGCCAGGCCCGATGTTGGTCCGGGCGTGCCCCGGCGAGGCGTCATGATGGCCGGATGACGGACATCGTCACCGAGATCATCGCGGCCGGTTCACTGGACCTGGTGCCGCTGCGGGCAGGGCACGCTGCCGAGATGGCCAGCATGATCGCAGATCCTGGGCTCTATAGTTTCACCGGCGGGTCATCAGGCTCCGCGCCTGGGGCCATACGGTCTACGATGCGCGCGACGAGCGCGGCGCAGGAGGGATGGCGGCCCGATGAGAGACGACGTCAGGCGACGGCCCTGGGGCTTCATGCTGGCCGCAGGAGCTTTAGTCCTCGCGGGCACGGTCGCCGTCGCCGGCCCTGCCGGAGCCACCGCGCCGGCTGGCATCAAGCCAGGCACGCTCCTGCCCGGCTCAGCCGAGTTCAACGACGTCTACTGCACTTCCAGCACCAGTTGCTGGGCCGTCGGGGTCAAGGAGTCGCCAAAGAACGCGCTGCTCAATCAGATAGTCCGGTGGAACGGCCAGGGATGGTTCGCGGCGCCCGCGCCCAGCCCGGGCGGCACGAAGATGAACGACTCCAGCCAACTGACCGCAGTCCGCTGCACGACAGCGGCTAATTGCTGGGCCGTCGGCCGCTACGAGGCTGCCAGGTCCTCGCGCACGCAGGCGCTGCACTGGAACGGCAAGAAGTGGGCTCAGGTATCCACCCCGTCGCCCGGTGGCACAAGTGAAGGCGACTTCAGCGAGCTTGACGACGTCGCGTGCACCTCGGCGATCAGTTGCTGGGCCGTCGGAGACGACGGGAACATCGGGATCGGCCCGCAGGTGACCGGCAACCTCGCCATCCACTGGAACGGCAAGAAATGGTTCAGGGTCGCCACTCCTAACCCCGCAGGTACCAGCCCAAACGACGTGAATAGCCTCGCCGCCGTCCGCTGCGCCTCGGTCAGGGACTGCTGGGCAGCCGGCTTGACGGGCCTCGATGCCAGCGTCACCATCGAGGAAGACGAGATGCTTCACTGGAACGGCAAGAAGTGGTCAGTCGCGGACGTGCCCAGCCCGGCCGGCTCCACGGCCGGCGCCGTTAACGCGATCGACAGCTTGTCCTGCACCTCTGCCCGCGACTGCTGGGCCGTCGGCGCCTACGGCAGCGAGAGCGCTTCCTCGACTCACTTCCTCAACCTGGCACTGCACTGGAACGGCCGCAAATGGTCCCAGGCAACCACGCCGAACCCCGACGGCACCGCATCAAGCGACAGCAACATCCTCTCCAGCGTCAGTTGCTCATCCGCGGGCAACTGCTGGGCGGTCGGAAATCTCGGCAGCCTGAGCACCAGCAGCGCGACCACGGGTGAGGCATTGCACTGGAAAGGCGGCAAATGGGAGCTGGCCAAGACCCCTCACCCAGGCGGAACCGCCGCCGAAGACGATACGAGCCTCAACTCCGTCAGGTGCGTAACCCAGAAAGACTGCTGGGCCGTCGGCTTCAGCAGAAAAGATCCCAGCCCGGACCGGGACGTGACGCTGCACTGGAACAGCGTCAAATGGTCCGCCAGCTAACTTAGCCGGTCACCGTACCTATTCACTTGGACATATCGCCGCCGACAACGGGATAGTGGCGGATATGAACGACGGGCTTGAGGCGCTGATAATCGCCAGCACGCGACGGGTACCGCTTCCCGTCACGCCCGCGGGCGACGGAGCAGGTCCGGCGCGGCAGTTGGACGCGGTGCTGATGTCTGCCGGGTTCAAGCTCGCCCGGCCGCTGATGGAGCGCTTGTCTGCCATGCCCGCAGGCGACGTACTGGACACTGGGGTTCGCGTCCTGGCCGTGGTCCGCGCGCTGGCCGGCGACCACGTGCGGCACAACGCTTATTTCAAGGACTTCCCGTCCGGCGTCCCGGACACGATGGAGTTCTGGGTGCGGTGCCTGCGCGAGGCGCTGCTGGACCCGGCGGCGATGGTCGCCCAGGCAGATGCGCATTCTGCCGAGTTCGGCTCGCTGCTCAGCCTGCCGTCCTACGGCAGTTACCAGCACAGCTACGAGGCGATGCTGGCCGCCCACGATGAGCTGATCCCCGGAGCGCGGGACCGCGTGACCGTTCTGCATCCGGGCGGCACGCTGGACGAGGAAGCGCGGGCGCTGTATCTGTCCCTGGCCGCGAGCACTGTCCCGCTGGCCGAGGAAGACCTAGTGTCACTGCGGGTGCTGGCTGAGCACTGCGCCGATGGCGCTCAGCCCGAGGTCATCGCCGTGCGCGAGAACCGCGCCGTGATCAACGCGGTCCGCCTGGAGCATGGCCGGCCGCTCCTGGCCGACACCGTGACCGACATCCTGCGCGTCGCCGCTGCCATCTCGGGCGGCGACGTGACCCTGCAGGAAGCCGCGAAGTTCCGGTCGTTCCGCCGCCCCGAGCGCCGGGCGATGCTGGCCGCGCTGGACAAGGTGGTCAGCGCGAACCGCGTGAAGCTCAGTGATGTGGCGGCGCACCGCGAGCCCTGGAAGCGGCTCGGGGAGCGACTGCACCCGCACGAGTACCCGAAGTGGCCCGGAGCGCTGGAAGTGTTCGCGGCCGCTCGCGGCGACCTGCGCGTGCCGACGACAGCCAGTGTCGTGGAGGCGCAACTCGCCGGCGGCGACGTGGCGGGCGCGGCCAGGACTCTCGCGGGGTCGCCGGGAGCCCTCTACCGCTCGCTTGACCGGCTGCTCCGGCTCGCCGGCACCGACCTGGACGCAGAAGAGATCCTGCACTGCGCTCAGTCGGCCGCGCCGAAGGTTTCCGGGCGCGTGCTCATGTCGGTTCGCGAGCACCTGCACAACCGCGCCCGGCCCACTGACGTGAGCCGGGTGTTCGCGAACCGCCAGGGCCGCGCCTGGGTTGCGCCGGACAGCCGGCAAGCGCTCGGCCCGCTGGCCGCCGAGCGGATGAGCGCGGTGATCGACGCCGAGCTCACGCGCCGCCTGCCGGACTGGGGTCGCGTCGTCGTCGACCCGGCCATCCTGGGCGTCGCGCTGCCGCTATCAGGGAAGGCCGCGCCGGCCGGTCTCGGGATAATGCCGCGCGGCTCGGTCAGCCGGGTAGACGGGGAGATCCTGCGGTTCTTCGTGTACTGGAAACAGCGCCAGGAGCGCACGGACTACGACCTGTCAGCGCTGATGCTGGACGAGAACTACGGCAATGCCGAGCATGTTTCGTGGACCGCCTTTCAAGCCGGAGAGTATGCCACTTACTCCGGCGATCTCACCAGCGCCCTCGATGGCGCGACGGAGTTCATCGACATCCGCCTGCCCGCGGTCACCCGGCGATTCATCATCCCGCAGGTGCACATCTACTCAGGCGAGGGCTTCGATGAGGCAGCGGAAGCTTTCTTCGGCTTCATGCTCCGCGATTCCGCGCAGGCCGGCGCTCCATTCGAGGCCCGCACAGTCGCAGTGAAGTCCGATCTCCGCGGGTCAGGGACCGTTGCCCTGCCGCTGGCGTTCATGCGAGGCGACGACGGGAAGTGGCGCGCCAAGTGGCTGCATCTTTACCTCAAGGGAAGTCCCAGGTTCAACTTGGTGGAGGCCAATCAGGTGACCACCTCGCTGCTGGCGCGCGCCATCATCGAGCGGGACTATCTCCGCGTGAGCTACCTGACGGACCTGCTGAAGGCCAGCGGCGCCGACGTGCAGTCGTGGGACGGGACGGTACCTGACGGGCCGGTGACTTTCATCGGGCTCGAGCGGCCGGAAGGGCTAGCCGAAGGATCACAGGCGTTCACGCTGCCAAACCTCACCGGGCTGATCCCGGAGTAAGCTATCAAGTGAGGCTATGGGACGGCTTCCTTCTCAACGCCCACCAGGCGAGAGCCTGGATCTGATACTAGCCGCCCCGCTCTCCTCGCCAGCAGGGCTTCCGGCCCGGTCAGCTGATGTCCAGGCTCCGGAACGCTACCTCGTGCAGGAGCAGCCGGATCGCCGCCGCTGTCGGGATCGCGATGAGCGCGCCGACGATTCCCATCAGCGCCCCGCCGACGAGGACGGCCAGGACGGAGATCACCCCCGGTACCTGGACGGTCCTGCCCATGACCCTGGGGACGAGGAGGTAGTCCTCGGCGAGGCGATAGCCGACGTAAAAGCCAGCGGTGGCGATGGCGACCGGCAGTGACACGGTCAGGGCAACGAGGGTGACGATCGCGCCGCCGATAGTCGAGCCTATTACCGGGATCAGGTCAAGCAGGGCTACCAGCAGCGCCAGCAGGATCGGGTAAGGCACCCCGAAGATCAGCATCCAGATGTAGGTACCGATCCCGGCGACGGCTGAGGTCAGGAAGTTCCCCAGCACGAACCCGCCGACCTTGGTGAAGATCTCATCTCCGATCAGGATCACCCTGGTCCGCCGGGACTGCGGTGCCAGCCGGTAGGCGAAGAGCTTGATGCGGGGCATGCCGGCCAGGAAGTAGATCGTCAGCACGATCACCACGAACAGCGACCCGGCAGCGCTGAGCACCAGTTCGCCCGCCCCCAGCACACCGCCGATCAGGGCGGTGCCCTTGGCGTGGATCAGGTTGGTCAGGTCCTTCTGCACATGGAATTTCGCGTTGAGCCTGCCTAGCTGCGAATTGTGGTTCTGCAGCGCGTGCAGGTAGCCAGGCAGGTGCTGGCCGAGCGCGGCGACCTGAGCGGACAGCGGCGGGATAGCCGAGGCGATGAAACTTGCCACGATCACGGCGGCGGCCAGCAGGATCGTGATGACCGCGGCCCAGCGAGGCATCCAGCGGCGGGCCAGCCAGCTCACCACGGGGTCAAGCCCCGCCGCGATGAACAGCGCCAGGCCGATCAGCACCAGCACCCCGCGCGCCCTGATGATCAGCTCCGCGACACCGTAGGTGACCGCGACGCCAGCGGCCGCTGCCATTCCGATGAAAAATGGCGACCGCTTGTCGAGCGGGCGCCCTGGCGCACCCAGGCCGCCGGTCTGCTCAGCCACCGCCTCCGCCAGGTCTACCGCCTCCTGCATCGGATCCTCGCCCTGATCATCAGCCAGGACACCGCCGCCCTCCGCCAGCACCACGTCCGGCTGCTCCCCGGCAGCCTCCGCCAGCGGAAGGCCCGCGCCTGGCTGACTCACCTGACCAGACATCAGCTCGCCGTCCTCCGGCCGTTAAAAGTAATGCCGCCGGCCTCCGACAGCGCGGCCAGTCGCTCCCAGCAGCGCCAGGATGACGCCTATCACTACGACGATCAGGCCGATCGACCAGAGTATGGCGATCTTCGCCACGAAACCGATGATCAGCAAAATAACACCGAGAATAATCACAGCAGCCTCCTAGAAACTCATAGCCGTTCCGGCGGGCGACAGCCCCGATCACATCCCTGCCGCAAGCTGGCAAGGACGAACTTGCGAGCCGTGCCGCGCAGACGCAAACCCGCAACTGCCCAGGATGCCGGGAAATATCCCGACCCCGGCCCTAGCCGGTTACCACGACCCCCACGCCAGGGCAGGAGCTGGCAGCTCGGGTGGCTCGAGGAACGCGGGCGGCGCGGACAGGTCAAGCGCCGCGAGCGGCGCTGCCGCAGCCGCGTCGCGGCGCGTCAGCGCGGGCAGGTTCCATTTCTCCTCGACGAGTTTCAGCACCGAGGTGTGGTCAAAGACCTCGGACAGCACGCACCCTTGCCGCGCATAGGGCGACACGATCACGGCCGGGACCCGGAAGCCGTACGTGTCGTACTGCAGCGGCCCGGCGACCAGCTCTTGAGCGTGCCGGACGTAGCCAGGAAAAAGCGGCCGCAGAACGCCCCGCAACCAGGACCGGTGAGCGACCAGGCTGTGGCCCTGGACGTCATCCGGCGGCACGGCGGCAGGCGGCGTGACATGGTCGTAGTAGCCGCCGTTCTCGTCATAGGTCCAGATCAGCATCGTGTCCGGCCAGCCCTTGCCGTGCATCACGCGGTTGATGACCTCAGCCGCGAAGCTCTCCCCCTTCCTGACATCCTGCGGGTTCTCCTCGGAATACTCATCAAAGTCCGGGTCCACGATGCAGAAATCAGGCAGCGTGCCGGCATCAGCGTCGGAAAAGAACTGCTCCAGGCTGCGGACATGCAGCATGTACCTGGCCATGCCAAGCGGGTACAGGCCCGCAGTGAATTGCAGGTCCCTCTTTACTCCGCCCGTCGCGCGGCGGAACGGGCGCCCCAGTGACCGCGCGTGATACCGGGACCGGCGCCGCTTGTACCGGAGATAGCGCCGGAACTCGGACCGGTCCCCCCCGGCCGCCCGGTAGTTAACCCAGGACTTGCCGTGCTTGGTCAGCAGGTCCAGGATCGTGCCGGCCGGCGGGTGATCCAGGAGGTTGACCGGCAGGTCATCGATCAGCCCGTGCGCTGTCCCAGCCAGCAGGAACCTCCGGTTCGGGAAGGTCGGGCCAAGGCACGAGCTGAACCAGCGATCCGCCAGCGGAAACGTGCTGGCCAGACCGTGGTAGAAAGGCAGGTCCCGCTCCGTCCAGTACCCCATCGCCACCGTCTTGTCACCGTCCGGCTCCGCTGCCTGGGTGGCCGTCACGAAGCCGTTCATCTTGCCATCGGCCCATTGCGCGTGGGCCGCGCTCCAGCTCTGGCATGGCACGCCAGGCTGCTGCACAGTCGAGGCCAGGTGATACGAGCGGACAGCCCCGCCGGACGCATCGGGATTCTCCGCCGCGGGCTGCCCGTCCTTGCCCAGCGGCAGTCCCTCGCCGCGCCCGGCTAGAGTGCCCAGATAGTTGTCGAAGGAATGGTTCTCCATCATGAGCACGACGATGTGCTTGACCTGCGGCAGCCGGTCAGTCCCGGCAGGCAGCGACGGATCCGGCCGCTGGCCGGGCTGAGATCGCTCCATCCGCTGACCCCGCCGCCGCAACCCCTGACGCTCCAGCCCCTGCCACACGGCGCCGATCATAAGCCCAGCATGCCAGGTGGACCTTCCCCCGCATATGGCGCATCCCGCACCAGCGCGTTCGCTAGGCGTCCGTGGCCGCCGCGCTCCAACTCTGGCAAGGCACGCCAGGCTGCTGCCCGTCATCGCCCTGCGGCAGTCCCTCGCTGGCCCGGGCTAGGGGTCCGTGGCTGTCTTGGCAGAGTCCGCGGCGGCCGGTGCCCGGGATTCCGGGGACGTCACGGCGCGCAGGGCGAACACCGAGTATCCGGCCGCCGCGATCATGAGCACCCCGGATCCGGCGAAGATCAGGTCGATAATCCCGAACCGGGCGCCGGCCAGCGTGCCGCTGAAAGTGCGCGCCGCCCCGGCGAGCCAGCTCGCGACCGCCACGGACAGCATCGACCCGAGCTGCAACGTCGGGTTGAACACGGCCATCACGCGACCCCGGTACTCGGTCGGCGCGGCGCCGAGCAATAGCGGCGTCATCGCCGTGTTGATCACGGCGAGCGGGAATACCAGCAGGAAGAACAGCACGGCGGCGACGGCAAGCTCGGTCTGACGGGAGTAGGCGATGATGAACACCCCGGTGAGCAGCATGCCTGCGAGCACGGCCGTCCGCGTGCTCAGGCGGCGCACCAGCGGCCGGCGAAGAGCGCGCCGCTGATACTGCCGGCGCCGGCCGCCATTCCCAGGTATCCATACATGCTGCCGGGCGCGTGCAGGTTCCTGGTCACGAAAAACACGTTGAGCGCGTTCAGGGCGCCGGTGCTGCACTGGCTGATCACCCCGATGACCAGCAAGGCAACGAGAAACTCGTGCCGGGCGAAGAACCGCAGTCCGTCGGCGAACTCCCTTCTGAGCCCGGCGCGCGGTCCGGCCGCCCGCGCGGGCGAGTTGTCCGCGCCGGTCTCGCGCCCGGCGCGAACCGAGCGGATAGCGAAGAAGGACACCACGTAGGAGGCCGCGTTGAACAGCAGCGCCCACTGCGGGCCGACGGTAAACAGCAGCGGCGCGGCAAGCGGCGGACCGATGATCGCCACCGTCGCGCTGGTGACCTGACCGATGCCAGCCGCCCGTGCCCGGTCCGCATCCCCGGTCACCACATCCGCGATCGTCGCGAAACGCGCGGGATTGAAAAATTGCCCGGCGCTGGTCAGCACGAAGACCACCGGGTAGATGGCCGCTAGCCACACAGAGACCGGAAGGCTATGGGCAGGCGTGAACGACAAGGCAGTCAGCATGAGGACCAGCAGTCCGCGGACTACCTCGGTGCCGAGCATCGTGGACCGCCTGTTCCAGCGATCGACGAACACGCCCGCGAGCGGCCCGGTCAGCAGCACGGCAGCGCCGGTCGACAGCAGGACGCCGCTCACCGCCTGCGGCGCCCACGGTTTCCCGCCGGCCAGGGTCGTAGCTATCCACAGCACCAGCGTCGTATTGAAAACGTAGTCGCCTAGGGTAGAGACGGTCTGCCCGAACCAGAGCCGGGTGTAATCGGGATTGATGAGGACCGCGCTAGGCAACCTCATCAGAGATCAGCGATCCTCAGCGACACGAGAAGCGGCTCTGGACTGCTCCAGGGTCCATAAGCACTGGCAAATAGGGATATCTCGATGCGGGATCGCGCGTGGCGGCCACTCCCCGCTGGCCAGGACTCCGTACGCGTATAGTCGCGCCACCAGCTCGGTGCGGTTGTTCGCGTTCAGGCTACGTAACATCTTTCCCAGATGGGCGGTCACCGTGTGATGGCTGAGCGACAGGGCCCGCGCCGCCCTTTCGGTGGAGAGTCCTTGCGCCAGGAGTTCCGCTACAACGAGTTCGCGAGTGGTCAGCTTCCGAAGACGACAAGTACAGGACTCTTCGGGCATTTCTCGCAATCCTTTCGTGCTGGGTCTCAGAGTAGTCAGATCACGCGTCGGCTGTCTAGGAGGCCTTCGGGTCAGCGCTCGATCAGCCGGCGGGCGAATCAGCATCATCAACAGACGAATCAGGACACTAACTCGCAAACCCGTCAGCTGATTCGTCAGCGATCTTGAAGACGCAGAGGTTCAGTCACCCACATAGAGAGTTCGGGGATTTACTCAGCCATCCGGCGGGCGCCACTCTGAATGGGCCGGACACTGCGATCCGGCACAAGCCAGGTGACAGGAGGCACGATATGGCTGAGGACGAGAAGGTGGAGCTCCCGGAAGAGACCCCGCAGGATGAGGCAGAGGTCGAGGGCCACGGGGTCACCGTGGAGGAATTCAACGCGGACGGCCGGAACATCGACACCGTCTGCGGACAGTATTACTCGAGCGTTTAGAGGTACCAGGTTGATTTTCGCCGGCGCCTGCTTCCGGTCAGGCGAATCGGGCGTCGGCGAAGCCTAGGAGGCAAGACACCGCGTGTTCCATCCAATGCGGGGCGCCAATTGCTACTGGGTGCCCGGGCATCACGGCGTATATCGGGTCCCGCTGTCCGGGGTTTCTGACGGCCATTTACTTCCGGGCTATGAGGAGCACATAAGTCGCCTGGACGGGCAATCCGGTAATCAGTCTTCCTGGTATCACATGACCGTGGTGATCACCACTAGGTGCAACCTGGCGTGCGGATATTGCTTCCAGAACACCGGGTCATTCAAGCAAGCCCGGTCCGCCGGCTCACGCCAGATCCTGACCCCTGACCGCATTCCCGTCGCGGCACTCCACGACGACTCCACCGCGGCCATCCTGGATTTCTGCGAAAGCCAGATGGCCAGGCGCGGCGCCGAGCGCCTGGACCTGATGCTGTTCGGCGGCGAGCCGACCCTGCGGCTTGACCAGTGCCTGCGACTCCTGAACGGCGCACGTCAGCTAGGGCTGGCCAACGCGGCCATGATCTCCAACGGCACCCGCCTCGGACCCGACGCCGCAGTCGCGCTGGAGAGGGCGGGACTGCAGTCCGTTCAGATCACCCTCGACGGCGATGCGCCTGTCCATGACCAGATCAGGACGACCATCGGGGGCGCGGGCACGTTCGCGCCCATCATCAGGAATCTGGAACTGGCCTCCTCTCGGACAAACCTCCGCTGGGTGCTGCGGGTGAATCTCACCGGCCAGTCAATTGGCTCGGCCGATGCCCTGGTGGACCGGCTAGCGGAGCGACTGAACCCGGAGCGTTTCACCATCGCGTTCTCGCTTGTCCACGATTCAAGTGCTGATTTCAGCGACTCGGTGGCGCCATCTCCCGCCCTTGTCCAGCGGGTCGGTGATCTCTACGTGCAGGCCCTCGAGGCCGGCTTCAACGTCAACCTTCCTATTCTCTCTAAGTGCGGCGCTTGCGGGGAGTTCGGCGGTGCCACCGGCTCGGTCGTCAATGCGGACGGAACCCTCTATAGCTGCTGGGAGTCGGTGGGAAAAGACGGCTACGAGGTGGGGACTATAGGCGGAGGCTACGCGCCCGAGGACGTTATCCGCTCGCGCTGGGTAGCGTGCGGATACGAGGCTGCCGCCACACGCGACTCAGCCGACGCCGTCGCGTACCGCCGCGCGGTGGATGCCACGATCCTGGACTGGCTCTACGCGGCCGACCGCCTCAGCCGGTCTCCGGTCCCGGCCGCGCAATGATTCCGGCCTACCGGAGAATGAAGCCGCGGAGGATGAGATGCGCATAATCTTGGTGAACATGCCGTGGGCGTCTGTCGATAAGCCATCGCTGGCGCTCGGAATCCTTCGCCAGGCCATCACCCAGAAAGTGCCCGGCGCCGACGTCACGGTTCACTACGGCAACCTTGACTACGTGGACTGGCTGCTCGACCGCCGGCGCTTCGACCTCGTTGACTATGACTACTACGCCGTAAGCTCATATTTCCTCGGATGCGGGGACTGGGTATTTTCCTCCGCGCTGTACCACGATCCGGAATGGCGGGTAACCGAGTTCGAGGAGTACATGACCGGGCAGGCGGACGCGGAGCGGATCGCTGAGGCCGTGGCGCTGCACAAGCTCGCGCCCGAATTCATCGGCGACCTCGCCGGGCGGATCGCCGCCCTTGAGCCCGATGTCGTAGGCTTCACCTCGGCGTTCCAGCAGAATACCGCCGCGCTCGCGACCGCTCGCGAGCTTAAGCAGCGCCACCCGCGAGTAGTGACGGTCTTCGGCGGGGCGAACTGCGACGGCGAGCAAGGGGAGACCCTCCACCGGAACTTTCCGTTCGTCGACTTCGTGGTCCGCGGCGAAGGCGAGGTCACGTTTCCCGCGCTCATTGAGCGCCTTGGCGACGACGCGGGGCTCGCCGCGATACCGGGCCTGTGCTGGCGGCCGTCGGACGACGGGACAGCAGCGAATCCGATGTCCCGCTCGCTGCTGCCGCCGTCGGAGCTGGTGGCCCCGGAATTCGACGAGTTCTTCGAGCGCTTCGCCGTCTCCGGAGCCGGCATGTGGTCAGAGCCGCGCCTGGTGCTGGAGAGCGCACGTGGATGCTGGTGGGGAGAGAAGCATCACTGCACGTTCTGCGGCCTCAACGGAACCTCCATGCAATTCCGCAGCAAACCGGCGAAGACGTTCGTGTCCGAGCTGCTCGCGGCGGTGAAGCGCTACAAAGTGCTCGAGATCTCGGTCGTCGACAACATTCTCGACATGAGCTACCTCGGCTCGGCCTTGCCCGCGATCACCGCGGCCGGCTACGACCTGCGCATCCACTACGAGATCAAGGCGAATCTGAAGCGGGACCAGCTCCGGGTCCTCAGGGCGGCCGGCATCGTCCATGTGCAGCCCGGGATCGAGAGCCTGAGCAGCCGGGTCCTTAAGCTCATGGACAAGGGAGTGACCGGCTGCCAGAACGTCCGGATCCTGCGGGACGCCGAGTCACTCGGCCTGCAAACGGCGTGGAACTATATCTTCGGATTCCCCGGAGAAGAGGAAGAGGACTACGGCAAGCTGATCGACCAGTTTCCCGCGCTGCACCACCTGATGCCTCCTGAGTCGGTCGGCGACATCATGGTCGAGCGGTTCAGCCCGTATTTCGACCGCCCTGAGCTGGGTTTCGCTGACCTCTCGGTGAACACCGCCTATCGCATCACCTATGATCTTCCCGAACAGGAGCTATTCGGGCTGTCTTATTTCTTCGCGGCACCACAGTGCGGCGTCGGCGAGCATGTCGTGCGACGGCTGCGAGAGGCCGCTGCGCGCTGGACGAGCGCCTACTATGACAAGAGCCGCCTTACCCGCCTCGATCTGGAGCAGGAAATTATTCTGGTCAATACAAGGCCCGATTTCGACTGGCGGTTCTATTCGATTGCCGACCCCGTCGAAATCGGGGTGTTCCGCCTGCTTGACCAGCCGCACACCGCAGCGGTGCTGATGCGCAAGCTATCCGGTTCCGGAACTAGCGTCACCAGCGAAGAGCTCGCCGGGATCCTCACGCGATGGCAGGCGATGGGCGTCGTTTTCACGGAGAACGAGCAGTTCATTCAGCTCGCCACGGACGCCATCAACCAGGAACTGCAGCGATGGACGCCGGCCAAGGCCTCGCTGGCAGTCGTCTAGGCGGTGCCGAGGAAGGGGTGGAGCCGGCAATGATGCGTCAACCAGGCGGTCATCACTCGATCTCCGCGTGGCGGGACTACGACCAGACGGTGATTGCCCTGACGGACAGCATGTCCCTGGGCACCTGGGAGCTGACCGCCGAGCCCCAGGTGAGCGCCGACGACCTTTTCGCCGCGGGCGCACGCCAGGTGACGTTTCACGAGGTTGTCAGCGTGAACGGCACGGATGCCCGCGACGTGGTGACCGCGCTGACGCTTGTCAGGGACCTGACCGGGTGCGGCATCGTGGTCGACTGGAAACTGCAGGTCGGAACCGGCCACGACTGGCGCGAGCTGAGTCATCTCTACCCCCCGACGAGCGTGACCTCCGACGCGGCGGCTCGCGACGGCGGTGCCTGCGACGAGGACCCCCAGGCGGACTGGGTCAGCGGTTACGTCATGACGAAATGCGTAACCCGCCGCGGCCCGGAGCTGCTGCAGGTCAGGGACCGGCGCTGGGGAAACCTGCGGAACATCACGATCGCCAAGCCGGACTACCTGGCGGCCGTCGCCAGGCTGGAATACGGAGCGCCCGCTGATGAGATACCGGCGAAGATCCTGAGCGAGTTCCGCGCGGCCCGACTGGTCGGGTTCGCGGGCGGCATAGCCTGGTGGCTCCCCTACCGCCTGCGGCGCTGGGCGGTAGCCCCTCGCGTCATCTGACCGCCGGCCCGCTTAAGACGAGCACCGCCATGAGCGTCGCCGCGAGGGTCGAGTGGTAACGCATGCGGAAGCTCTCGGCCGCCGGCAAGGGCGCCTGCGGCCGGGCTGACGGCCGTGAGGGCAGTGAGCCGTCGGACAACTGCTCCGCCGTCAGCCGCCTGATAGCGACCTGCCCGCTGGCAGTCCGCAGAGGATCGCCGCCGAGGCAAAGTTGCGCGATGACGAGTTCGCTAGCCAGGTCCCAGTTGTCGCCGCGCTCGACGCAGCGCTCGAGGAGTCCGGCGACTATAGCCGCCGCCTGGTCCAGATCACTCTGGCTCAGGGCCGGGCGGCGCCCGCCGAAATCGCTCAGGTAAAACGCTATATGCGCGACGAGGTACGCTCTGTCGCCGCTCACGGCGCTCACATCGCGCAGATTCCCCAGGAGCGTTGGCTTATACAGCTCGGCATACGGCGCCGCAGGCTGCGGCAGGCCCGCCAGTTCCGAGTAGTAATGAGCTTCGAGCCGCAGATACGCCGCGTCCCGCGCGCTGAGCTTCGGGTCTTCGTGCCGTGGCCGGGTACGCGGAATGCCAGCGCGCTGAAGGGCCACGCCGGCAGGCGCCAGCGCCAGATAGCTAACTTCGAACAGGTGCGCGTGATGCGGATCGGCCCGGATCTGCTTGGCGAATCCTGGCTGTCGCCACACCTCGCGGAGCAGGCAGGATGCCTCGTCGAGCCTTGCGTCGGCGGGTCTTGACCGCGCCCAGCAACGGCAAAGGATCGCCAGCTCGAAAGTTGCCTGGGTATTTCCAGGGAAGAAATGAAGATTGCCGCTCAGCCACCGCAGCGTCCCGGAAATAAGCTCGTCAAGAGTGGTCGTTAACACTAGACCGCCATGATCGGCCGTAACGACCAGGATCGGCGAGCGGCACCGAGCTTCATAAGGTAAATAGTACGTCGCAGCCAACCGCCCGGCGGTCAGGGCTGATGGGGCGAGGGATGCCTAGGCTCGTAGATGGAAAGCTCGGTGCCGTCGGGCAGGCGGATGGCGGCGAGAATGCCCCAGCCTTTGTCGGAGGGTTCCTGGCTGATTTCTGCTCCGCGTGTGCTGAGGTCGGCAAGGGTGGCGCGGATGTCGTCGCACATCAGGCAGAGCTGATGCTGGCCGCCGTTTTCGGCCGGGTGGACGGCGAGTTCGGCCGGCGGCAGAGCGAAGATGGGCCAGCCGCCGCCGGCATCGACTGAGGCCAGGCCGAGGGTGCCCGCGAGGAAGCTGCGGACTTTCTCGGCCTCCGGAGAGAAGATGATCGCGTGGATGCCGGTAATCATGGCGTCATGCTAGCGAGTCACGGCGTGATCGCGATCGCCAGTGGGCTGCTGCCGACCCGGATCGGGGTGCCCGCGCGGCCGGTCGCCACATCGATCGGCGTCACCGTGCCGCCGCCGTAGTTGGCGACGTAGGCGGTCTTGCCGTCCGGCGTGATCGCGATCGCCACCGGGCCATTCCCGACCCGGATCGGAGTGCCCGCGCGGCCGGTCGCCACATCGATCGGCGTCACGGTGTCGCCGTCGCCGCTGACGCCGTAATTGGCGACGTAGGCGGTCTTGCCGTCCGGCGTGATCGCGATCCCCCACGGGCCGGTCCCGACCTGGATCGGGGTGCCCGCCCGGCCGGTCGCCACATCGATCTGGCGTCACGGTGCCGCGTCTGCCGTTGCCGTGGTTGGCGACGTAGGCGGTCTTGCCGTCCGGCGTGATCGCGATCGCGTCCGGGCCGTTCGCCGACCTGGATCGGGGTGCCGGCGCGGCCGGTCGCCACGTCGATCGGCGTCACGGTGCTGCCGCTGTTGGAGCCGTAGTTGGCGACGTAGGCGGTCTTGCCGTCCGGCGTGATCGCGATCGCCCACGGGCCGTTCCCGACGTCGATCGGGGCGCCCGCGCTGGCCGGTCGCCACGTCGATCGGCGTCATGGTGTCGCCGTTGCCGTCCTGGTCGCCGTAGTTGGCGACGTAGGCGGTCTTGCCGTCCGGCGTGATCGCGATCGCGTCCGGGCCGTTCCCGACCTGGATCGAGGTGCCCGGCGCGGCCGGTGGCGACGTCGATCGGCGTCACGGTATCGCCGCTGCCGTTGGCGCCGTAGTTGGCGACGTAGGCGGTCTTGCCGTCAGGCGTGATCGCGATCGCATCCGCGCGCGTTCCCGACCCGATCGGCGTGCGGGCGTGGCCGGTCGCCACGTCGATCGGCGTCACCGTGCCGCTCCCGGCGCTGGCGACGTAGGCCGTCACCGGCCCTGGCGAACCCAGCGGTGCTGGTCCCCGGCCGATGACTTCCGCCGTGATCGCCGCCGCGCCCGCCACCAAGGCGCCCGCACCGGCGATGACGCTCATCCGCTTGGCCGGCTTGGCTTCTCCCGGCGCGATCCGGGTCGGCGCTGCCGGATCGTCCGCAGCGGCCTCGCTGTCGGCTGGCCTCGTTCTAGCTCGGAGGGCCAGGGGGCCGGTGGCTGGGGCCTGCGCTGAGGCGGGACGGTGGCGCGCTCGGCAACCGGGGCAGGCCCGGCGCCCGGGTGGCCGACCTCCGGTCCGGCGTCAAGAGCGCGCGAGGCCGAGCGCCGCCCGCAGTGCCTCAGCGAAGTCCCCGCAGGTCGTCGAACCGGTCGGACGGCGCCTTCGCGAGCGCCCGGGCGAACACGTCATCCGCCTGGCCCGCGGCAGCCCGGGCCGCATGGCACGTCGCTGGCGGCGGCGGCGCGGACAAGCTGCGCGAACGCCACCGCCAGGCCCTGATCACGCCGGAACGGCGGCCTGCCGGTCAGCAGCTCAAAGGCCGCGCACGCCAGCGCGTACTGGTCGGCCCGGCCGTCCACCGGCCGGCCCTCTAGCTGTTCCGGGGATATGTAGTCCAGTGTTCCGATGAACTGCCCAGATACCGGTCAGCCCGCTGGCCGCCGAGCGACCCCTTGCTCAGCCCGAAGTCCGACAGGTACACATGATCAGGACGGCCCGGCCGGACATCCAGCAGCATGTTGGCAGGCTTGACGTCCCTGTGCACCAGCCCCGCCGCGTGCGCCGCGTCCAGCGCCGACGCCACCGGGGAGATGATCGCCGCCACCCGCGCGCGGCGGCAGCGGGCCGTCCCGGTGAACCAGCGACAGCACGTCCCCGCCGCCCACGTAGCGCATGGCGATAAACAGCACGCCGTCGGCCTCGCCCGCCTTCGAACACCGGGATGATGTGCGGGTCGTCCACCGCTGCCGCCGCCATCGATTCGCCCGACGAAGCGCTGCCGGAACGCCTGCGTCCCCGGCCAGCGCCGGTGCCAGCAGCTTCAGCGCCACCCGCCGGTTCAGCCGCTCGTCATACGCCCGGAACACGACCGCCATGCCACCCTGGCCGATCCGGTCCTCCAGCCGGTACCCGCCGATCAGCGAGCCCGCCGGCAACCAGCCCAGAGCCCGCGGCGGGGGGACATCATCACTCAACTGGCCTCCAGGACTCCCGAGCGTGACCGGTCACACCGCTCCGCCAAGAGCGCCGACCGCAATACGAGACAACGGCGAAGGATCGCGAATGGCGCAGCCAGCGGTGGCCGCCGGGCACTGCCCCCAAGCACGAGAGCGCTCCAATCATCCCCGCCCGCCCGCATCAGGGACAAGTGGCACAGCCCGGATCTCATCAAGATATGCAGCTATCGGTGAATCCGGGGCTTGCCCGGGACCCGGCAAGCAGAGGTCGCGGGGCGATGTTCCGATCATGTTTCCTATTACTACGGAGCATCACGCCTGCCATGGAGGCTGTCGGGTGGCTTCTCCCGTGATTCTGTTAAGTGGCTTCCGTGAGGTCGCCTGCACTGTGGGGCCATGCGTGGTGACCCCTGACGCACGCGGCGCCCTGCGAGACAGCCGCCAGCCACTGAACCGGAGCCCCGCCGCGTTGCTCACACCGCCTGACGCGCGCCGCCGTCCGGCGACCGCAACTGACTGCTGCTGGTTGACAAAATAAGTTTGCTATGCAAACTTGATTGTAAATCCGTAAGAGGTGAGGCGATGGTAAGCAGCGGGCGAGGCCAGAGCACGGACGGCGGCGCCGGGCGTCGCGAGGCCGCCGTGCCTGGCGCACATGCGACTGAGGCGCATCCGGCCACAAGCCTGGACGAGACGGTGCACCAGCGGCACAGGCTCGGCATCTTGGTGATCACCTCGCGGGCGCGGCAGGCCGGCTTCGGTTACCTGCGGGAGGCGCTGGGACTGACCTCGGGAAACCTGTCGACTCACCTGACGGTGCTAGAGAATGCGGGCCTGGTCCGGGTGGAAAAAGGCTATGAGGGACGCCGCCCGCGGACCTGGGTGAGCATCACTCGCCAGGGCCGTGAAGCCCTGGCTGCCGAAATAGAAGCGCTGACGCGCCTGGTCCGCGAACACGCCCAGGAGCAGGACACCGATAACCCTGGAGGCAGCGATGAGCGGGACAGCTAGGCCCAAGGCGGTAGGAGACGGCGGCCAAGAAGAGGTCAGCCCGGACCGGCTACTCCGCGAAATGCACGCGCTTCGCGACCGGACCAGCATCGCCGGGCGCGATTACTGGCTGCCGCTGCTGCTGTTCGGCGCACTGATCTGCGGCTCCCTGCCGTTCTTCGAGCGCCTGCGGCAACCACGGCCGGGCCTTGCGGGTCTGCGAGCGCCCGGCCCCTGCAGGGCCATAGTGAATCACCCCTGCCACGTACCGGCCGGGGCGGGACATCTGACGGTCGTGACGGCACTGGGCTACTACTGGCAGATCGCCATACCGGCCGGCGTGGTGCTTACCGTGCTCTGGTACCGCTCGCGCGGCAACCGGGTCGGGCTGCGGACTCCGGCACGCGGCTTCCTCATCACCGGCCTCGTCCTGGGCGAACTGGTGCTCCTCGCGCCGCTTCTCGCCGGCCAGTTCAGCTCGCTGACCAGGCTGATGCACGACACGCACCAGGCAGGCCCGCTAGTGATCATCGCGGTTCTGCTGTGGGTACTGGCCTGGGCCGGGCGCAGTCCGGCGCTAGCCATCATCGTCGCCATCTACCTTGCCGTCGCGCTGGTAGTCACCCAGTTCAACAACGGCGGGCTGGCGGGCGGCACCACCGGGGCCGCCGATCTGACCCTGACCGCGTTGCGCCTGCTCGGCCTGGTGCCGGCGGTGATACTGCTGGCCGGCGGGTCTGGGGGCCTGGCTCTCCCAGCATCCGCTCCGGCGGCCACGCGACCCCGCCAGCGAGTCGCGAACTGACTGAACGCAGGTCACCACATGTCACCTTGCCCTCGATGAGCGCAGGAGGTGAGCCATTGCGTGACCTGCTCCAAGCACGGTCCCGAGCGGATTAGCCGCTCACTCCGCTGGTAGACGGCCGCATAGGGTCGCCAACTGGCCAAACGATGACGGATCCCGCCGGCCAGCGCCACGAAGTGGACACGGCAGGATCGGGAGCTTAGCCAGAAAGCCATTTGTCGAAGAACGCGCGGCTCCGCGTTCGACCGACTCCGTGCACTCGGTCGCGACAGTGGCGCACCGTCGCCCGTTGCCATTCGCAAGCCTGCTGAGCAGGTCAATCCTATTGATGATCGCGAAATTAACCAGGACGGTATTGTCGGGGAACATCAGGACGGCCATGGTGCGTCACAGGCCCAGCGCGGTAGCTAGGTCGTCTGCATTGATCTCGGAGATCTCAGGAGAGTCCACTTCCAGCGAGCTTGGATCGATTCCGAGCATCCACGCTAGCGTCGACGTGCTGATGGCTCCCGACGCGACGCGCTCTAGGTGTGCCTGCTCGAGCGCCAAGGGGAATCGTCGCTGGGCGGCGTGCTCCATCCGGGCGGTGATCTGGTCAAGCTCTGACTCGATCAGCAGGTGATACCGCAGGAGGCGCTGGGTCGGGAAGGCTGACCATTGGGCAACAAGTGCCGGGACGTGGCCAGTGAGTGCGTGAAGGCGGTTACAGAGGGCCTCGACCGATATGCCCCAGTTCCAGACGAAGGTGGCCAGTTGCCCTGGGGCTGCTGACTCCCAGTCAATGGCCTGTAGGGTCTCGGCCGGAAGGAGAAGCTCAGCCGCAAACGCGTTGGCGGCTGACTCGCGCTGATCAGCCTCCGACTCGCCGATCCCGTCTTCATGATGACCCATGACGAGGTGGCCAAGTTCGTGCGCGAAATCCCAGTTCTCGCGAAACCAGTTGCCTGTGGCCCGGATAGCGATGACCGATCGACCACCAACGGTGACCGAGTATGCGGTCGAAAGATCTGATACTAGAACGACACCGATGCCCAGCCGCTGCTCCAGGCGATCCGCGAAGAGCCTGACGAAGTCTGGCCCGAGAACTTCACGCACTGCTTCCGGAGACTTGGCCAAGTTTCGCCGCTCGGCGGAGCCGGGCTTCGGGATAGGCCTGACGGTACGCCAGGGCAATATCCTCAAGCACTTGCCTGTCGTCCTGATCGCCTGGAACGGTCCGGTCCCCTGTCGCAGGGGCAAAGTTATGAGGCGCCGCGATGCTCAGACGGTTGGGATCTGGGGTCCCGGTGATCAGCCGGTGAACGTCAGCCCTGGTCATCTCCGAATAACGAGCGAGCTCGATCGAGGCAAACCGGCGTTGCCCGTTGAGGGCTCGCGAGAACGCATCCGGCGTCATGCCGATCCGATGAGCAACTTCCCGGTGACGCAAATCGGGGCATGTCAGCTTCAGGTTCTCGAGCACGCGCTCTCCGATGCTAGACATGCTGCCAGCACACCTCCCTCGTTGGGAAAATCCCAATTGTCATGTCTCGCCACCTGCCGGCCAGGGTCACCTCCACCGACAACAACGAGGTCGGTGGCCGTCTCGGCACCGGGCAGGTGCTGACCTTCGGATCCTGGGCCGCCCGCTACCACCACCAACCCGGCCTCCCGCCCCGTGACCTTGACGTCCTGGTCATCGGCACCCCGGCCCTAGGCCACTCCTGGACCACGCCCGGACTAGCAACCGTTTGGTCAGCAAGGCGGCAAGTCAGTCTGGTTACGTCGGGTAGCCGCTGCGCCAGGCGGCGTACTCGGGGCAGAGCGGCCGGCCGGATTCGGGCCGGCTGATCCATAGTCGCAGCAGGTGGCGCTGACGCGCTGGGTTCTCGCTGTCGTCGACGAATGCCGTGCGGGTGTGCACCGTCACGAAGTTGTTGATGAACTGCAGGTCCCCCGTCTGGAGCTGCATGCCCAGGGCGACGCCCGGTCTTGTCGGCAGCGAATCGAAATACGTGAAGCAGGAGACCTCGTCCTCGGTCAGTCTGGGCACTTCCGGAAAGCGCGTGGCTGACCTGACCCGCCCGGTTCTGACCGTGGCCGATAGCGCCTCCCCGAAGTAGCTGTAGAGGGGCTCGGTGTACCAGCCGGGTGATCCCGGGGGTTCCTCGCTCCGCCAGTCGGTCGGGAAGTTCCTGGCGAGGATCGGCAGGTACTCGGGGTGCTCGGCGACGACGAAGTTGTAGAGCAGTCCCGAGCTGGCGGCGAAGCTCTCCCCGCCACGGAGCGCGGGCCGCAGGCACATCAGGCCCACGAAGTCGGTGGAGTCGGTGTGGAACCCCAGATCCTCGTTGGTTGCGTACGCACGCTCGTGGGGCCCGCGCCTGCCGAGGTCCTTGATATGGCCTACCATGTCGCCCTTGCGGTTCTGCGGCACCAGCTTCCCCATGTGCCGGCCTATTCCCCAGTAGATAGCGGCGGCCTCGTCCTCGCTGAACCTGTCATAGACGGGCAGCCCGCGCAGCAGAACGAGGCCCAGGCCGTGCTCTAGCCGGTCCACGATGTCATCGATCCGCTCCCGGAAATGAGGAAGCGGGAAATCCTGTGCCCGGATCTGGGTGACGTCATGAAGGTGCCCCGCAGAGACGCGGGCGAGCGCGCGCTCGAAATCAGCTAGGTCTTCCTCCGTGAAGCGAATGATCCAATGCTCGGTGCCTGCGAGTTCGTCGCCTCTCCACACGCTCGGCCCCGACACCGGCTCGGTGCGAATCTCGGTCACGAAAGGACGCTCCCTTGCCGCGTGCGCCGCTGCCGAAGCTCATCATATGGCCGGACTACCCGAACCGGTTGCCGTCAGATGCCGGTTATGAGTTCACCCCACCGTTTGCGGATGACATGCTGGAGAGCACCGATCCTGAGGAGATAAGCGGTGACTCACCCTGCCGGCTCGCAGCCCGGATACCGCCGCGCCCCTTTGAGCGATGAGGAGATGGCCCGAGGCGAGGCGAACCTGGCGCCCTTCGTGGCCCGGATGCTTGCCGCCAGGGGACGGTTCACGGTGACCGCCGACACGCCAGACCAGGTAAAACTATTCCAGCAGGTCGCCCGCCGGGTGAGCGACCTGCTCCAGCGGCCTGTGACCAGCTACGCCAATGGCAGGGACATCGTGATTACCTTCGGCCAGGAGGCCCCAGCCCTGACCCAGGTCCCGTAAGGACGGCTACTCTTAGTGATTGGCGAGCTTAGCCGGTGACGCTGAAGTGGCCGGCCTTCGGGCGCCATCCGGCGGGCGGGTCCTCGCCAACACGCCCGTCGATCGCTTCGCGCAGCAAGTCGGCGTGGCCGGTGTGCCTGCCGTACTCCTCGATCAGGTCGCAGACCAGCCTGCGCAAGCTGGCGTGGCGGCCGTCGGGATGGGCGAGGTGCACAGACTGATCAAGCCCGCCGTTCGCCAGGGCCGCGCCGAGCCTGGCGCGGGATCGCTCGACGGCGCCATCCCACAGGTCGTAGAGCTGTTCAGGGGTGTCATGGGCGGCTGAGCTGAGCTCCCAGTCGTTGTCGCCATCCCAGTCGGCGCCCTCCCACGGCGCGCCGATCGGTGCTCCGCTGAGCTTGACGGTGAACATGTAGTCCTCGCACACAGCGAGATGCTTGAGCAGTCCGCCAATGGTCAGTGCCGAGACGCCGATCCTGACCTGCAGTCCGGCCGCGTCGAGGTCATCGGCCTTGAACCGGAACGTCGTGCGCAGCCGGTGGAGCGCACCGGTCAGATGCTCGGCCTCGGTGCCGGCCATGGGTGGTTCCCACGGGTAGTCGTTGTTTGTCATGGCGCCACCGTAGACTGCATTCCGGACGATCAGCGTCCGGAATGCGCCGCTCCCAGAAGTCACGGCCCGGAACTAGAAAGCCGCTAGATCTGGAGACAATTTTCACCCTTATTTGGCGGAAAAACCGCGAGACGACTGGTTCTTTCTAGGCCAGTCACAGCGGATGCGAAGAGTTACGAGGCGGCGGCGGCGGCTGACATCATCAGGTCCGCCGATCTCGCTGCGGATTGCGCGTGCGGGCGAGGCACGGGCGGGTAGGTTCAGCGGATGGAGATTATCAACCTGGGTAAGGCCGACGGGCTGCCGCCGGTGGACTGGGACGTCGTTGCCGGGAAGCTCGGCGCGGGGTCGGTGCCGGCCCCGGACGCGGTGAACTCCCGCACGACGTGGCTGGCGACCGTCAACGAGGACGGCACCCCGCACGTGACCGCGGTGGGCGCCCTGTGGGTGGACGGCGCGTTCTGGTTCCAGACGGGCACGGGCACGCGCAAGGGGCGCAACGTCGAGCGCGATCCGCGGTGCTCGGTCGCGGTGTCAGTCCGCGACGCGGACGTGGTGATCGAGGGTAACGCGGCGCGGGTGACCGAGCCGGGAGCCGTGGCGCGGGTCGCGAAGGCGTGGGCGGACAACGGCTGGCCCGCCGAGCCCGACGAGAGCGGGTCAGGTATCACCGCTCCGTTCAACGCGCCCTCGCTAGGACCACCGCCCTGGAACGTCTACCGCATCGACACGCGCTCGGCGACCGTCGTCACGTCGGCCGAGCCAGGCGGCCTGACCCGCTTCCGCTTCTGACGCTGCTTCTTACACTGCTGTACCACTGGCGCAGGCGTCCTGTCCTCGCATGAGTGATAGGCCCGGTGCAATTTTCTCAGCAAATCACAGTGCGTTCGCGGCCTGCGTGCGATACGTCGCAGCAAGAACAGCAACAGCGTTACGCAAGAGCAGCAACAGCGCTATCTGCCGGCATGCGGATTCGCAGCGTCAGGCTGCGCCAACTCGCAGTTAGTAAAAGATGCAACTCCATACGCCTATTGGTCTTGGCTAGCCGCTGGGTTATGTTGAGACGAGTGACGGCAAGTATGTCAAAAGCGGCGGAAGGAGGTGATCGCAATGAAGCTGAAGAAGATCCTGACTTGGGCGGGACTTATCTTCGTAGTCTATTACCTTGTTACCTCGCCTCAAGGCGCCGCCAACGTAGTCGATGGTGCACTCAACTGGCTGAAGTCCGCAGGCAACGCCCTTGGCGCTTTCCTCAACGACATAAAGCTATAGCCGATGAGCTAGCGACAGCTATCAGGCATGACATCACGCCGACTCGCGAACGACCAGCCGGCAAGGGATCGTGGTCGTGCCCGCATCTTCGGGCGCGCCGGGACCGATCTGGGCAAGCAGCTTCAGGGCCGCGATCCGGCCGATTTCGCCGAGATCCATGTCGATGGTGGTCAGCGGCGGCCGTGAGGCTAGCGCCATGCTGTCCCAGTTGTCGTACCCGACGATCGCGATGTCGTCGGGTACACCGGCGCCGCGCTCCCGCAGCGTGTCCGCCGCGCCGCGCGCGATCTGGTCGTTGCCGCAGAAGATCGCGTCGAGATCCGGTGCGCCGCGTAGTACCACTTCAGCCGCTCGCCGGCCCCACGCCTCGCTCCAGTCCCCGTAGTGAGCCCGGCCCGTCGCTGGTCGCAGGCCGGCGCGATCGAGCAGTTCGAGTGTGCGCTGCGCCCTTATCCGGGCGGCGGCATGATGCATGGGGCCAGTGAGATGCGCGATCCGGGTGCGGCCGAGCCCGAGCAGGTGCTCGACCGCGAGCGTCGCGCCGCCCGCGTCATCTGAGACCACGGATACGTCGCCGGGGTCTGTGGAGGGCGAGAAGGCGTAAACGGCTGGGATCGGGCCGATCCCCGACAGGGGAGGGCGCGGGTCGGTGCGCCGGCCGGTCACGATGATGCCGTCTACCCGGCGCTCGGTCAGCGTGCGCAGGTGATGCTGCTCGCGGATCTGCGTCGCCCGCGGGTGTCACAGAGCAGGACGCTGATCTTCCCGGCCCCCAGGGCGTCCTCGGCACCGAGCAGCACCGGAGTGCTGAACCGGCCGATCCCGTCGGTGGTCATCAGGCCGACCGTCCAGCTACGGCCCGTGTGCAGGCTCTGCGCGTGCCGGTTCGGGCTGAAGCCGAGCGCGTCCGCCGCCTCGAATACCCGCTCCCGCGTCTCCTGGCGCATCCGGCCGGTGCCGCTCAGTGCCTTCGACGCGGTGCCCAGGCTGACCCCGGCGCGGGTAGCGACATTGGCGAGGGTCGCCCTGGCCGGCGCGGCAGCGGAGCGGGAGCCTGACATGAGCAGCCTCCTCGTCGGTGCCGGGCGGTGTCCATCGTGCCAGCCGCGATCTAGTTGAGCAAGTCTGAGAAACTTTTCGCAAATTGCGCAAGTGTTGACGAGTTCTCAGGAGTAGTCGTAGCTTCTGGCAGGAAAAGCTTTTCTCATCTATGAAAGATGCTTGCTCCCGCACTCGCCCGCCAGTCCCGCCAGCCAGGAGGCGTCAGTGAAGGACTACCTGATCGCGCGTCACCTCCGGCCTTAAGCCGGTCTCTCGCCGCGCTGGTCCTGGGCTCCGGAATGGCTGGGGTGGTCGTCGTCGCCGCTCCAGCGGCCAATGCCGCGACCACGCTCGTCGTCGACGCCAATCAGCCGTTCCGGGCGGTGACGCACGTCGCATCGGGAGCGCTGTACGGGCTCGACACCGCCGCGATCCCGGCCGACAGCCTCGTCGAGCCTCTGCATCCGAACACCTTCGTCCAGATGGCTCCCGGCGGCAAGCAACTGCCCAACGGCGAGGCAGTCCCCGGCGGCGACTCCCTGGTCGTCGCACCCGAGGCAGCCGCGGCGGGAGCGAAGGTCGTGGTGCGGATGCCCGACTGGTACCCGACCTTCCCCTACCAGTGGGTCAGCTGGAGCAACTGGCTCAGCGCCGTCGACACCCAGGTCAAGGCCGTGCTCGCCGCAGGCGACAGCAACATCAGCGCCTTCGAGCTGTGGAATGAGCCCGACCACACCTGGAATACCGCCGCAGCGGGCCCCTTCGACGCTGGCTGGGCTCGTACTTTCAATGAGGTCCGCTCCCTGGACCCGAGCGCCCAGATCCAGGGCCCAGCATCTCCGCCTTCAACGCGAGTTTCATGACCACGTTCCTGACCGACGCCAAGGCCAGCGGCACCGTGCCGAACATCATCAGCTGGCATGAGCTCAACGGCTCCGCCAGCATCGCCGCCGACGTTACCGCTTACCGCTCCATCGAGGCCAAACTCGGCATCGGCCCGCTGCCCATCGCCATCGAGGAGTACGGCGAGCCCAGCGAGGTCGGCGTCCCAGGGCCGCTGGCCGGCTACATCGCCAAGTTCGAGCGCGCCGGCGTGAACAACGCCGAACTCGCGTTCTGGAATCATTACGGCACCCTCGGCGACACCCTCACCGATACCGGGGCATCACCCAACGCGGCCTACTGGCTTTACCGCTGGTACGGCTCGATGACGGGAAACATGGTCACCACCGTCCCTCCGGCGCAGACCGGACTTGACGGCGCCGCCTCGGTCAACTCCGCTGGCAACCAGGTCAGCGTCATCTTTGGCGGCGGCAGCGGCTCTACCGCCGTCACCGTCAACGGGCTCAGCGCCGCCTTTGGCGGCACCGCCCACGTGGTCCTGGAGCAGACCGTCTCAGCCGGCCGCACCACCGCAGCCGTCGGGCCGGTCATCATCTCCAGCGGCAACGTCACCATTGCCAGCGGTTCCATCACCGTCCCTGTCAGCGCCATGAACGCCGCGAACGGCTACCACCTCCTGATCACCCCTGGCAGCAGCATCGCGCTTTCCGGGTCGTTCGTGATCAAGAACAGCCGCAGCGGGCTCGTGCTGGGCACTCAGGGCAACGGCACCGCGCAGGGGACGCTGGCCGTCCAGGCCACCGCGACCGGCAGCAGCGCCCAGAACTGGACCCTGACCCCGGAAGGCTCTAGCTTCTACGAGATCCAGAACACAGCCAGCGGCATGGTGCTCGGCGTCACCAACGAGGGCATCTCGGCCGGAGCCGACGCGCTCATCTGGGGTAACAACGGCACGTCTGACCACCTCTGGCAGCTCGTCTCCCAGGGCAACGGCCAGTTCAAGATCGTGAACTACAACAGCGGGCTGGTGCTCGGGGTGCAGAACGAGAGCACGGCCTCCGGTGCCCAGGTCTTGCAGTGGACCGACAATGGCACCCCCGACCATCTGTGGACCCTGACGGCAAGCTGAGTCACGCCGGCGACACGTTCGCGTCTGGGCCTTATAGGCGGCCAGCTTCCGCGCTGCCGGCCGCGCCTGGGGTGACCAGTCCGCTCTCGTAGGCGACGACGACGGCTTGGGCGCGGTCGCGGAGGTTGAGCTTGGCGAGGATCCGGGTGATATGGGTCTTCACGGTTGCCTCGCTCAGGTGGAAGAGCGCGGCGAGTTCGGCATTGCTCAGGCCCTTCGCCAGTGCTCGCAGGACCTCAAGCTCGCGGGGGGTGAGCGCGGCCAGGTTGCCGTGCGGGGAGGTCGCGGGGTCGCGGGTGGAAGCGAAGCGCTCCACCAGGCGGCGGGTGATGCTGGGGGCGAGCAGCGCGTCGCCGGATCGCACAAGCTGGACGGCCGCGGTGAGCTGCTCGGGACTGACGTCCTTGAGCAGGAAGCCGCTGGCGCCCGCGCTGAGCGCGGCATACACGTAGCGGTCGAGGTCGAAGGTGGTCAGGACGATGATGCGAGGCGGTGAAGCACCGTCGGCGAGAATGCGCCTGGTGGCCTCCAGTCCGTCCATCGTGGGCATGCGGATATCCATGAGGACCACATCGGGGTGCGTGCGGCGGACGGCGTCCACCGCCTGGACGCCGTCCGCCGCCTCGGCGACGACCTCGATCCGCTGGGAGGTGAGGATCAGGCGGAATCCGGTGCGCACGAGCTGCTGATCGTCCGCGATCACGACCCGCAGGGGCTCGGTCACGGCTGTCCCTCCCCCGCCGCCGCCCCGGCGCCGCGTCGCCGGGGTGAGTCGGCAGGAACGCTTGCACCCGGAAGCCGCCGGCAGGGCGCTTGCCGGCGACGAGCTTGCCCTGGTAGGGGGCGAGCCGCTCGCGCAGGCCCGCGAGACCCTGGCCGTCTCCGAGGCGAATGGCCGCTCCGGGCAGGCCTCCGGTGTCGGCGACATCGATGGTGACCGCGGCGCGCGAGTAGGTGAGCGTGATCTGGACGCTCGCTCCCCGCGCGTGCTTGACCGCGTTGGTCAGTGCCTCTTGCACCACGCGGTACGCGGCCAGGTCGGCGCCTGGCGGAAGGGGGCACGGAGTCCCGGTGATGGTCAGGTCGATCGGCAGCCCGGCCCGGCGGACCCGCTCCGCGAGCGCCGGGACCTCGGCCAGTCCAGGCTGCGGGGTCAGATCGTCCGCGGCCAGCTCGGTGTTCATCGTCAGCAGGCCCATGGCGTGGCGGAGCTCGCTCATCGCGTGGCGCCCGCCGGTCTCGACCGCCAGCAGCGCCTCGCGGGCCTGGCCGGGGTCGGACTCGCAGATCATGCGCGCGGCGCCCGCCTGGATCACCATCATGGCGACGTTGTGGGTGACCACATCGTGCAGCTCACGGGCCAGCCTGGCCCGTTCCTCCTCGACCGCGAGCCTGGTCGCGGTCCGCTGCTCGGCCTCAAGCGCAGCCAGCATCTCCCGCGTCGCCTCGGCACGCTGCTTCCACGTGTTGACGACGTTGAAGGCCAGCCCGGCGGGAACGATCACCAGGATCGGCAGCAGCGCCGACGGGATGAGTGGCAGCCTGCCAAAGCCCTGGAACGCCGCGACCGCCGAGGCGGCGACAACGACAGTTACCGCAGCGACGCGGTAGGGGCTGTAGATCAGCGCGCTGTACACCGCGATGAGCCCGGGCACCGCCGCGAGCGTCGGCTGCACGCCGCCGACGGCGCTGTACAGCAGCCCGGCCGCCATCACGGTCGTGAATACGGACAGCGGGAGGCGCCGCCGCAGCGCCAGAGGCACCGAGCTCAGCGCCACGACGATCAGCACCACGGCGTGCGGGACGGCCTGCCCGCCGATGAGGCCGTCCGTGGTGCCCTGATCGAGCCGGCCGAGGCGGCTGAGCTCGTAGACGAGCACCGAGATCGCGATGGCGGCGTCGAACGCCCAGTGACGCCGCGGCATGCGGGGCAGGACGCCGTGGGCGCGCAGCAGGGCGGTCCTGCCTGCGCCGCACGCTCGGGTGATCACTGTCGTCCTGCCCACCGGTTCAGTCTCGCAAAGAGCCGCGCGGATCGCGTCCGCCGTGGTGACCAGGCTCATGCGACTCGCGCGTACATCGCAGGTCTGACCCCGGCTAGGTCCGACCAGCGCGGTAGCGCAGATCAGAGCCACGGGCGACGCGCCAGCCGGGGTTCTGACTCCTAGCGTGGACGCAGTGTCCGGCTGCCGCAGGCCGGATCTCGCAGCAGCGACCGATAACGATCCGAGGAGGGGCCGTGACCGCGCCGATCATCGAGATCAGCCACGCTAGCAAAACCTACGACGCCGGACCGCCAGCACTGGACGAACTGTCCCTGACCGTCTGCAAAGGCGAGGCGCTGGTGGCGCTTGGCCCGTCGGGAAGCGGCAAGTCCACCCTGCTCAACATCATCGCCGGGCTGGACAAGCCGACCTCTGGCCAGGTCATTGTCGACGGAATTCGCGTCGACGCGCTGAGCGAGGCCGCGTCCGCCAGGTACCGGCGCGAGCGCATCGGCATGGTCTTCCAGTTCTTCAACCTGCTCGACGACCTGACCGTCCACGACAACGTGCTGCTGCCGGCGCAGCTGGCCGGGATGCCCGCGGCACTGGCCCTTGCCCGCTCCAGGGAGTTGCTCGCCTATCTGCGCATCGACCGGCACGCCCGCGCCTACCCGGGCCGGCTCTCCGGCGGCGAGCGGCAGCGCGTCGCCGTGGCCCGCGCGCTGATGAACCGGCCCCGCCTGCTGCTCGCCGACGAGCCGACAGGAGCGCTGGACACCGCCTCCGGCGAGGAGGTACGCCAACTGCTGGCCGAGCTCAACCGCGACGGGCAGACCATCATGCTGGTCACGCACGACACCTCGCTTGCCGACGCCTGCGCGACGCGCACCATCGATCTGGTCGACGGGCGGATCGTCCGGGACACCGCGGCGGCGGACCGATGAGCGCCCGTGCCCGCAGGACCGCACTGGGCAGGGTCGTCCGCTCGGGTGTCGGCCGGCGGCGTGTGCAGACCCTCGCGATGGCGCTGACGACCTTGCTCGCGGTGGCCACGTCGATCCTGGCCGCAGGAGTGCTGGCGGCCTCCCAGGCGCCGTTTGAGCACGCCTTCGCCGCGCAGCACGGCTCTCAGCTGACCGCCGGGTTCAACGGGAGCAAGGTGAGTGCCGCCCAGCTCGCCGCCACCGCCCGCGCTCCCGTGGTGACCGCGGCCGCGGGTCCGTACGCGACCGCGTCGCTGCGCCCGGTCGCCGGCCCGGGCAGCGGCATGCCCTCCGGCCTCCCGATCGGGCAGCTGACCGTGGTCGGTCGCTCGTCCCCTGGCGGGCCGGTGGACGACGTGGCTCTCAGGTCAGGCACCTGAGTCACCGGCCCCGGCCAGATCGTGATGAACATCGGAGGAGGCGGGTGGGGTTTCGGCGTCGGCGCTCGCCTGAGATTCCCTGACCTGCCCGGCGATCCGACGCTGACGGTGGCGGGCCTGGCCAGCTCGGTCAGCGACACCGCCGACGCCTGGGTCACCCCTGACCAGCTGACATCCATGACCGCCGGGACCACTCAGTACCAGATGCTCTACCGCTTCGCCCGCGCCGACGACGATGCCCAGGTGGCCGCGGACCGTGCCGCGATCGCCGCCACGCTCCCCTCGGGCGCGCTCGCCGGCGCGCAGTCCTGGCTGGAGGTCCAATTGGCGGCGGACGGGAAGACGGCGGCGTTCGTGCCCTTCGTCGCTGCCTTCGCCATCCTGGCTCTGGTCATGTCCGTGCTCATCGTCGCCATCGTGGTCAGCAGCGCGGTCAGCTCCCAGACCCGGCGCGTCGGCATCCTCAAGTCCCTCGGCTTCACTCCCGGACAGGTGGTGCGCGCCTACGTCGGCCAAGCGCTGATCCCCGCCCTGGCCGGGGCCGCGCTTGGCCTGGCCGCCGGTAACCTGCTCGCCATCCCCGCGCTCGCCCACGCCGAGACCGCCTACGGCACCGGCAGCCTCACCATCCCGGCATGGATCGACGCCGCGGTGACCGCCGCCGTCCTCGCCCTGGTCACCGGAGCTGCCTGGGCACTCGCGCTGCGCGGCGGCCGGCTGCGCGCCGTCGACGCCCTCGCGGTCGGCCGCACCCCCGCCACCGGGCGCGGACGCCGGGCGCGCCGCCTCGCGGGCAGGCTCCCGCTGCCGCGGCCGGTGGTCATCGGCTTGGCGAACCCCTTCACGCGGCCCGCGCGCAGCTTTGCCCTGGGTGCCGCGGTCCTGCTCGGCGCGATCTCGGTCGCATTCGCCGCGGGCCTGGCCACTTCGCTCGGCGACGTGCAGGCAGCGCTGCACCGAGATCGGTCCGGGGACGTCACCGTCTCACTCGGTGCGGGCCCGGACAGCCAGATCCGCCGCGGCGGCGGCGAGCCGACAGCGGCGTCCCCAGCCAGGGCGGCCGCGGCTATCGCCGCGCAACCAGGCACCGCCGACTACTTCGCCACCAGCCAGAGCCAGGCGGAGTCGCCGGCGTTACCGGCGGCGTCACGGTTGTCGGCTACACCGGCGACACCGCGGCAGCCGCCTATCAGATGATCGCGGGGAACTGGTTCACCAGGCCCGGCCAGGCCGTCGTCCCCACCCGGTTCCTGGCTGTCACTGGCGACAGGATCGGAGATATCGTCACCCTCTCCGAGGGCGGACACCAGGTCTCGCTCCGGATCACGGGTGAGGCGCTGGACACGCACGACGACGGCTTGCAGGTCCTCACCGACCTATCCTCCCTGGACAGGCTCCGCCTGAGCCTTGAGCCGCAGCGGTTCAGCATCCGCATCGCGCCGGGCACCAACCTCGCCGGCTACGTCGGGGCGCTCAACGCGAAACTCGCCGCCACCACCGCCCAGGCCCAGCCGAACAACGACAACCGCGCCACCGTCATCGACGCCATGGAGGCGCTCGTCGCCCTGCTGGGCGCGATGATCGTCGCCGCGGCCGGGCTAGGCGTGCTCAACCTCGCCGTGCTCGACACCCGGCAACGCGTCCACGACCTCGGCATCTTCAAAGCGCTCGGGATGTCCCCGCGCCAGGTAGTCACCATGGTCCTGGTCCACGTCGCCGGGATCGGCGCGGTCGCCGGGATCGTCGGCGTCCCGCTTGGAGTCATCGCGCACCACTACGTCGTGCCGCTTATGGGCGACGCCGTCGGCACCGCCATCCCCTCGGCCGACATCGCGGTGTATCACTTGCCCGAACTCATCGCGCTCGCCGCCGGCGGCCTGATCATCTCTGTCGCGGGTGCCGCACTCCCGGCCGGATGGGCCGCGAAGACGCGCACCCAGAACGCCTTGCGCACCGAATAAACGCGGCGCCACGGCAGGCTTCCGGTCAGGGCGTTCCCGTCCTATTTCTCGGTGGCGAGAGCGATCAGCTGTGCGGACCCTGACGGCAAGCTGACCCGGCAGGGCTGACCGCTGGGTGCTGGGCGGACGGATCGCCGGGCTGACCGAAGCCTTCCGGTTAGCCCGGCGATCCGCGCTCGGCAGGTCAGCGCCTAGCCGGCGACAGCACAGCTCGCAGTTCCGCTGGTGCCGTTGGTCTGCTTGGTGGACATCGTGGGCGATGACTCGGTTCCAAGCGCCGGCGTGCTGGTCAGCTTGAGGTTGTTTGTCTCGCCGGTGAAGCCTTCCGAGACGCAGGCAGGCGCCGCGTTGCTGGTAGCCGTGATGACCGTCTGCGCCGACAGGGTCGCGTTGGCGCCGAAGTTCGCCTCGCTGCCTCCGCCGTCGCCGTATACGCCCCACTCGGTCGTGTTCCAGAAGGCAGCAAGATCAATCTTGCTGTCGCTGTTGGTGACGCTCGTCGCACGCCCTGTGCCAACGGCCAGCGACACGCTGTCCAGGCCGCCCGACGCGGCGCTGCCTGTCAGGTTCACAGTGGCCAGTTGCGCGGCAGTAACCGTGGACACCGTGGTCGCGTTGCTGTTGGTGAAGCAGTCGCTCTCGAACGCCATCCAGCCCGAGGGGCACGTGGCGTCGAAGTTGATCAGCCAGTACTGCATGAAGATCTCGCTGGTGCGGCTGCTCGCATAGGTGTAGACGAACTGCTGCCATGCCTGGCAGTTGGCCGGGACGGCGGCACGGGCACACGCCGGGTCGCCAGAGATGAACTGAGTGTTGAGCTGCAGGGAGAAGGCGTTCGTGACCTGCCCGCCCGAGCCGCCGTTCTGGCCCTTCTCGGTGATGCCCGAACTGACACCGGTGAACGTTCCGACGCCGCGGGAGATCAGTCCCGACACCACGGCCGAGAAGTCGGTGCCATCGCCGACAAGCTCGGGTGCGCCGTGCTTTGCTGATGTTGAGCGCGGCCCAGGCACCAGAGGTATCTTCGGCGCGGCCACGCACTTAACAGAGTGCCACTTCAAGACGGGATACGACGCGGTGAAGCAACCGGAGCCCGGCTGCCGGACCCGCGAGATGGCTGACCGCCACTCCGCCTTCGTCTTCACGGTCGGGTGGGTAGCCGCTAAGGCCGACCCGCTGGTGATGCCCATCGCGAGCGCCATTGCCGCGAGAGCACCGAAACTCCGCATGATCTTGCTCAAAACCCCTCCTCCAGGGTCCGGGCCACGGCAGGCAAGACGCCTGAGCAGCCCTTATTTGGTTAAAACACCTCCGATGTACACCTGTCAAGGAGCAAACATGTACCTATCGGGTCATCACGACGCCGTCAAGGGCGATCTTCGGCGGCTTAGCATGGAGAGCATCGGCCAATTCGTCGTCGAGCAGCTGGCTGCCTGGGAGGTCCCGGGATGCGCTGTCGCGGCTGTCCGGGGCGGGGAGGTCGTCCTGGCAGGCGGATGGGGCCTGCGTGACGTGGGGACCGTCCTGCCGGTGACCGCTGACACGTTGTTTGCCGTCGGGTCCGTCACGAAGGCGTTCACTGCGGCGGCGGTCGGCGCCCTCGTCGACGACGGGGTACTCGAGTGGGAGCGGCCGCTGCGCGACTACCTGCCGGACCTGCGGCTGCACGATCTTGTGGTGAGCGATCGCCTGAGCGTGGTTGACCTGCTGTCGCACCGGTCTGGTCTGCCTCGCCACGATCTTGTCTGGCTGGGCCATCCAGGCCGTTCCCGCGCCGAGTCGCTCCGCCGTCTGCGGTTCCTGCCGCTCAGCAAAGACCTTCGCCAGCAGTTCCAGTACTGCAACCTGGGTTACCTGATCGCGGGGCACGTCGTGGACATGCTGTCTAGCGCCTCTTGGGAAGACCACCTGCGATCCCGGCTGCTAGCCCCGCTGGGTATGGACCGCTCGAACCTGACGGTCGGCGACCTGTGCGCCGCCCCCGACCACGCCACGGCCTACGAGCGGCGCCTGGGAGTGGTCGTACCCGTGCCCCCGCGGCCGGTGACGGCCATGGCGCCCGCAGGGGCACTCAACTCGTGCGCCGCCGATATGGCGCGGTGGCTGCTGGCGCAACTGGGCGGTGGGCAGGTTGGCGGCAAGACTGTCATGTCACCCGGCACGATGGCGCGCCAGCATGCGCCCCACATGCTGATCCCGGAAGACCGGACCTCCACCGACTCCACCCGGCACGCCTATGGACTCGGGTGGATGATCGGCCGCTACCGCGGTCGCCGCCTCGCCGAGCATGGCGGCGGCATCGACGGGTTCCAGGCCGAGTGCATGCTGCTGCCTGACGACGGCGTCGGCGTTGCGGTGATGACCAACAGCTCATCCAGCGCCATGGAGTCCGTCGTGGCGTACCGGGTGCTCGATGAGCTGCTCGGCCTTGAGCCTCTCGACTGGTTCTCGAAGTTCAAGCCCCGTTTCGACGCGGGCATGGCCGGGGGCCGGGAGGCCAGGGCTGCCCGCCGCGTCGTCGCCGACGCCCCGTCGCCCAGGCCCCTGGATGCCTACGCCGGCGACTACGAGCACCCGGGGTACGGCACCCTCACCATCGCCGTCGTGCGGGACGCGCTCCAGCCGCGTTTCGGCACGATGGACCTGAGCCTCGCGCATCGCCACTACGAAACGTTCGACCTCCACTGGCACGAAGCCGGCGACCAGTCACACATCTTCCCGCTCATGTTCCTGTCCGACGCGGATGGCGATGTCACCGCTCTGACCGTCCCATTCGAGCCAACGCTCGAACCGCTGCGGTTCGACCGGCTGCCAGACGCCCGCGCCCGGGACCCTCAGGTCCTGCGCCGGCTGTGCGGCAATTACGCGATGGGGCCGATCGAGGTCGTGGTCGCCTTGAGAGGCGACGATGTACTGACCGTGACCGAGCCCGGCGCTCCGCCCATCGAGCTGCAGCCGGTACGGGGCCTGCGATTCAAGGTAAAGGACCAGCCCGCCATCACCGCCGAGTTCGAACTGGACGATAGCGGCACCGCTGCCCGCCTCGTAGTACAACCACTGGGGATATTCCTTCCCAAGGCCGACCAGACCACCGCCGAAGGCGGCTAGCGTGACGGCGCAGGGACTGGCGCGGAGGTGTCGTCCCAGAAGTTGCTGCTCGAGCGACAGGAAGTGTGCGTTCGCGCGCGCCGCCAGTGTTCCGCAAGGCGCCCCAGCTGACTGGTCGGACATTATCCTCCTAGCGGCTGATCACGCACCATAGGTGGCAATCCCGCCCTTCATCTTCGCGAGGGGTTCCGAAATGGTTGCCGCATTTACTTGCGTAATACTCACCCGGCGGTGAATGCTGAGCCTGGACGAGGCGCGGATAAATCAAATACGGGTCAGCGGCCGTGCGGCTATCGCCAATGTCGGCCGCCCGCCCGCAGAGGTGGACCCGCGGAAGAGAACCACCAAGGAGACACCTTGTCGGTACATGCCTATATGATCCGCTTTACGCGTTTACGCACAATGCTGCTAGTCACGGCACCCCTGCTGGCCTGCGCCGCAGTGGCACTCCCGGCCGGACCGGCCGCGCAGGCGGCCGTGGCGGCGGTCACCTGCACGGGCACTTCCCCGATCACTTACACGCCCGGGCTGACGGTCACGGCCCGGACGATCACCTACACCGAGACGGACGATTTCAGCTCGTGCACCTCCTCGGACCCGGCCCTGACCTCGGGCACCTCGGTCAGCACCGCCACCGGCTCCTTCAGTTGCCTGAGCCCGCTGACCGTGGACGAAGACCCCGGCTACACCATCACCTGGAACAACGGCCAGACCAGCACCTTCGACCTGACCTTTACCGACACCATCGCCGCCGGCATCGAGAACGTCACCGGCATTGGCACCGTCACCTCCGGCGAGTTCCCCGGGGCCACCGGCACCTTCGTCTGGGTCTACACCGTGCCCAACCCCCTGCTGTGCCTGACCACGGGAGTCACCAGCCAGTCTGGCACCCTGGTCGCCACCATCCTCTCCGCCTGATCCCTGCGCCCCGCCACGCCATAACGCGACCATCAACGCCCGCGCAAACTACCGGGCTCATCGACAGCCTGGTGCTGACCGGCTGATGCCGGCATTGACCGGGCATGAGTTTTTTCTTACGCTAAGCGGTAGTTATGTCTTTTCCTTGAAAGGGCCAGGTCACGAAGTAAGAGGTCATCTGTCTTAGGGGTACGGGTGGAACTAACCGCAGACAAGGTGCTCGACGCGCTGACCGCGTGCACGGGTAAGTCGGCCGAGCGGCCCGATGAGATCGTGCAGCTGGTGCGCCGGGCCGAGCCTGGTCTGGCGGTCACGCTGTTCTCGGCCTGGGAAGCGGCCGGCATTGATTTGAGCCCGGCGTTACGCGGCGACGTCGAGGCCGTCCGGCAGCGGATGGAGTTCTACCGGGCCCTCATCGGGCGCCTGCGGGGCAAGGTACCAGGACTGGCGACCGTCAAAGGCCTGGAAGTGGCTGACCTGTACCCGGCCGGCCTGGTCAGGAACATGACCGACGTCGATGTCGTCGCTCCCTCCGAGCCGGCGCAGTGGGACGTCATCGCCATCTTGATGGCCGATGGCTGGACGATCGACGCGGGCTCGGCCGTCAGCGTCGGCGGTGAGCTGCGCATGCTGGTCAGCATGATGCTCCCGCACGAGGATCGCTATCAGGCTCCGTACAGCGCCGAGATCGGCATGCTCTACTCCTACGGCAACCTGGCCGGTATCCCGCCAGTCGCCAGCCTGCCGCCCCCATGGCAGGCACCCGCCGTCAAGAACATGCTCATGCTGCTGAATGAGCGCTATGAGCAGCCATTCCGTGCCAGGGATCTCATCGACACCGTCCTGCTGCACGAGCAGTTGCGGGGCGCCGAGCTTGGCAGCTTGCACCAGGCCATCGCCGAACTCTGCCTGGCCCCCGAGTATCACGAGCTCGCCGGGCTGGTCAGGGCCGCGGAGCTGGCGCCGCTCCCGCCGCTGCCCGGCGGCCGCCGGGCAGTCGCGAGCGCGCGGTCACGGCGGCTCGCGTACCAGGCGAGCTTCATGCGCAGGCCACTCGGCTGCGCCGCGCGCAACCTGCAGCGCCGGCAGATGCTGGGGCAGGCAGCACGCGCCGAGGGCATCGGCTGGCACGCCGTAGCGCGCCGGATGCCCCCGCACTCCGCGGTGACGGCAGGCCTGATTGCGTTCGGCCTGCCACTCGAAGGACCGCCGTCCGGCGTGACGACCCCGGTGCTCCACCACCGGGGCAAGATCACCTGGGTGGACACGCCGGCCGGCCGCTTCCTGCTGACCATCGGGGAGGAAGTCCCGCAGTCCGCGATCGACGAGCTCTCCGCACCGGCACCCGCTTCCTGAAAGGAGGAACCCGTGAGCCCACGCGCCAGGAGGCCCAAGACAAACAAGAAGAAGTAGCGCGATCACATGGCGGCCGGGGCGTGAGTCACGACACAAGACGCCCCGGCACCGACCCCGCCCCGGAGCGGCTCGGGCAGGCCCAGCAATATCACAACGGCGGCGCTATCACGCCAGCAAAGTCACATTGGTGTGGCTCCTTTGGGGTGAGCCAACTGGGTGCTGCCGTGTCCGGGAGGGTTTTCGTCCCCCGGGAGGAGAGCTGTCGTGTCCGGGAGGGTTCTCGTCCTTACCGTGGAGGGTTTCCGGGTTCCTGAAGGAGCGTTGTCGCATGAAGGAGGGTTGTCGTCGTATAGTCCGGTCAACTCTCCTAGATGCGAAAACCCTCCTGCACGATCGCGTTAACCCTCCTGCGAGAACAGCCTCACCCTGAAAGAGCCACACCCAAGTCACAACGCTGGGCCTCGCGAGGCCGGAGTTACCCCGCCGAAGCCTGCGATTATTACCAGACGCGCCCTATTCGACGACAACGTTCCTGCAAACGGCAATGGGTGTCGCCGCTCAGCCCGCGACATCCTCGGCCGCGGCCAGGGCAAGGCCCAGCGCGGGCAGCAGGCCATTGCCGGCGAGGTAGCCCCCCGCTCCGTGCCCGGAAATGCTCATGGCGGCGCCGCCCGATGCGTACAGGCCCGTGATAGCGGTGCCGTCGGGCCGCAGGACCCGCGCGTTCCCGTCGACCCGCAACCCGCCCTGGGTGTGGAACAGCGCGGGAGCGACCCGGACAGCGGCGTAAGCAGGCCGGAGCGGCTCCCCCAGTGCGTCCGGCCGTGCCGGTCGGCCAGTTCGCCGCGCGCCGCCGAGGCTGCCTCCTCAAAGGTGGCCGCGAGGCGGGCCGGGTCGAGGCCGAGCCGGCAGGCCAGGCCCGGCACATCCGCCGCCCAGACCAGCGCGCCGCTCGCGGCGGTGTCCCGGAAGTCGTCGAAGGCCAGGCACGCGTCGTGGACGCGCTGGTCGATCATGATCACGGCCCGGCCGCCCGGCTGGCGCAGGACCGAGCGCGCGTATTCGGAGTAGCCGACCGTCTCATCGCCGAAGCGCTCGCCGAGGTCGTTGACCAGGAAGCCGCCGTGCATGACCGTGGCCCAGCCGGCCAGGGTCCCGGCAGGCAGGGCCAGCGCGGCGTGCCCCTGGTAGGCGTCAAGGAATCCCGTATCGGCCCCCAGGCCCATCCCGATGCGCAGGGCGTCGCCCGTCGACTGCGGACTCCCGTGGTAGAGGGCGTCCGCGATTTCGGGAAGGTACTGGCGGACCAGGGCGGGATTCGCTCCGAAGCCGTTGGTGGCGAGCAGGACCGCCGGCGTGCCGACGGCTTCGGTCCGGCCGTCTGGGTAGGTCAGGACCACGTGATCGACCGCTCCCCCGTCGGCGCCGATCCCGGTCAGCCGGGCCGGCGAGATCACCGTGATCTCCGGTTCGGCGCGGGCGGCCGCCAAAAGCCCCGCCAGCAGGGTCTTCCCGGTGCGTCCCGGCACGGTGTGACAGCGCAGCCGCGAATGGCCGGGATAAGGGAAGTCGGTCACGAGGCTGATCGCCAGCCCGGCGTCGTCGGCAAGCCAGGTCACGAGGCGGGCGCTGATCGTCGCCAGCGCGCGGGCGAGGGCAGGGTCGGCCTCGCCCTTGGTCTTGCGCGCGAGATCGGCGGCGAAGCACTCGGGCGAGTCGTCGATCCCGGCTTCGGCCTGCCAGCGGGTCCCGGCACCGGGCACCATCGCCGTCGACATTGCCGTGTTGTTGGCTCGGGGGAAGTGCTCGCTCGCCTCGACGAGGAGCACCTTGCGCCCGAGCCGGGCCGCGCGCACCGCCGCCACGAGCCCGCCGCCGGCGCCCGCGACGACGAGATCCGGGACATCCTCACCGCGAATGCTCATGACTAGGTAAGGTTACTCGCGGAACAAGGTTTCGCCTAGCGGAACGACGCTTCGGATGGGGAGTCCCGTGGCAACGTTTGATCTGGTGGTCAAGAACGCCCGAGTGGTCCGGCCGGACACGGAGGCCGTGACCGAGCTCGACCTGGGGGTCAAGGACGGCAGGTTCGCCGCGCTGGCCGCCGAACTCGACGCCGGCGACGCCACGGCGGTCTTCGAGGCCGGCGGCAGGCTGGTGTTCCCCGGAGCGGTGGACGCTCATCAGCACTGGGGCATCTACAATCCGCTCCGCGAGGACGCCGCCACCGAGAGCCGCGCCTCCGCGCAAGGCGGAGTCACCACGGGAATTACCTACATCCGCACCGGCGAGTATTACCTTAACCAGGGCGGGCCGTACCGCCAATTCTTTCCTCAAGTGCTTGATGCTGTTAACAATGCGTCCTACATCGATTATGCTTTCCACCTCGCGCCGATGATGAAAGAGCACATCGCCGAAATCCCGGAGCTGGTCGGGAAATTCGGCGTCACGTCGTTCAAGATCTTCATGTTCTACGGCGGGTTCGGCCTGCATGGCGCCTCGGCCAATCAGCGCCAGTTCCTGATGATTCCGGACGACGAGGCGTATGACCTTGCGCATTTCGAGTTCGTGATGCGAGGAGTGCAGGCCGCACGCGAGCAACTGCCTCAGCTCGCTGACGACATCTCACTGTCGCTGCACTGCGAGATCGCGGAGATCATGGCCGCTTACACCGCGATGGTCCAGGCAGACGGCACCCTGACCGGGCTGGAAGCCTACTCGGCCGCGCGGCCGCCGCACTCCGAGGGCCTCGCGATCACGATCGCGTCCTACCTCGCGCACGAGACCAGGCTGCGCAACATCAACCTGCTTCACCTGTCCAGCGCCAAGGCGCTCGAGGCGGCGCTGCTGATGGCGGCGGCGTTTCCGCACATCGACTTCCGCCGCGAGGTGACCATCGGCCACCTGCTCGCCGACTTCCACAGCGCGAGCGGCCTGGGCGGGAAGGTGAACCCGCCGCTGCGGTCCAGGGCGGACGTCGACGCGCTGTGGGATCACCTGCTCGCCGGCGACCTCGACTGGGTAGCCAGCGACCATGCCTGCTGCCAGGACGAGCAGAAATTCGGTGACCCTCGCGACGACGTCTTCAGTGCGAAGTCGGGCTTCGGCGGCGCCGAGTACCTCCTGCCCGGCCTGGTCAGCGAGGGCAGCAAGCGCGGCCTGCCGCTGCACCGCGTCGCCCAGCTCACCGCCTGGAATCCGGCGCGGCGATTCGGCCTGCACGCCAAGGGCACCATCGCCGAGGGCTACGACGCCGACTTCGCCGTCGTGGACCCGGCGGCCCCCTGGACGGTGCGCGCGCGGGACTCGGAGTCGACCCAGGAGTACACGCCCTTCGAGGGCTTCGAGCTCTCCGCCTCGGTGACGGACACCTTCGTCCGACGGCCGGCCGGTGCTGGCCGCCGGCGCCATCACCGGATCGCCGCAGGGCCGGTACCTGCACCGGCCGGCCCGCCTGCCCGCCTCGACCGCGCGACCGGGCCAGCCGACGCGCCGGCGAGACCGGCGCGGCCTGATGGCGCGGGTCGATCTCGCCATCGAGGGCGGCACGGTCGTCAGCGCCACCGGCCGGCGCCGGGCGAACGTCCTGGTCACCGGCGGCCGCGTCGTGCACGTGGGACCGGACCGCGCGACCGCCGCCGCCACCGTCGACGCCGGCGGGCTGTTCGTGCTGCCGGGCGCGGTCGACACGCACGTCCACCTGATGGACCCCGGCGCGCCTGACCGCGAGGACTTCATCGCCGGCACCTCGGCGGCGGCGGCAAGCGGAGTCACCACCATCCTGGAACACACCCACGGCCACCCGATCCGCTCCGCCGGCGACCTGCGGGCCAAGCGCGACCACCTCCGCGACCGGGCGCTCGTCGACTACGGGCTCGCGGCCCATGCCTGGCCGGATTCCGGTCAGGACGTCGCCGGGCTGTGGGCCGCAGGCGTCGCCTTCTTCAAGCTCTTCACCTGCACGACGCACGGGGTGCCCGGGCACAACGCGGCGCAGGCGTTCACGCACCTCAACGCCGCTGCCGCCGCCGGCGCGCCGACGCTCATGCACTGCGAGGACGAGTCGATGACCGACGACGCCGAGCGGGTGCTGCGCGCCGCCGGCCGGCTCGACGAAGGCATTATCCCGGAGTGGCGCACCAGGGAAGCCGAGCTCGTCGGCGTCTGCGTCGCCTCGCTCCTCGTCCGCCTGACCGGCGCGAGCGCCACGATCGCGCACGTCAGCCATCCCGGCGCCGTGGCGCTGATCGCCAGGGAGCGCGCCCTCGGAGCGTCCCTGGCCGCCGAGGCGTGCCCGCAGTATTTCCTCCTGCGCGAGTCCGAGGTGCACGAGCTCGGCGCGCTCCGCAAGTTCACTCCCCCGGCCCGCGCGCGCAACGACCACGACGAGGCCCGGATGTGGTCCCTGCTCCGGGACGGCGCCCTCACCCACATGTCCAGCGACCACGCGCCTTCGACGCTCGCGCAGAAGCGCGACGGCGACATCTGGTCGGTGCATTTCGGCCTGCCGGGACTCGACTCGACCATGTCGCTGCTGCTCGACGCGGTCAGCCGGGGCGAACTGTCGTTCGAGGACGTGGTGCGGGTCTACTCGACGTACCCGGCTCGGCGGTACGGGCTGTTCCCGCGCAAGGGGCAGCTGGCCGCGGGCTCGGACGCGGACGTGCTGCTGGTGGACCCCGGTCACCGGCGCGTGCTGCGCGACGCGGACATACTGTCCAAGGCGGGCTGGACGCCGTACGCCGGGCGCGAGGTCACCGGGTCGGTGGTGCGCACCTACCTGCGCGGCGAGCTGATCGCCGAGGCGGGCAAGCCGCTCGGCGGCCGGAGCGGTACTTTCCTGCCGGGACCCGGCACGCGCGCCGGCGTCCCGGCAAGCTGAGTTCTTCACAACATTATGAAAGGTCGCGGCAGCCACCTGGCGCCGCAGAGCAGGGGGACGTCCTTGTCAGTCTCGCCGACGCGGTCGCCGCGCGTGGTCGTGCTTGCCCTCGGCGGCACGATCGCCATGTCGCACGGGGACGCTGCCCCCGGCGTCGTGCCGGCGCTGACCGCCGAGGATCTCGTCGCGGCCGTGCCCAGCCTGCGCGACGGCATCTCGGTCGAGGCCAGGACCCTGGTCAACCGCCCGAGCGCCGCCCTGACCGTCAGCGACCTGCTCGCCCTGCTGAAAGCCGCCGATGACGCGGTGCGGGACGGCGCCTCCGGGGTCGTCGTGACGCAGGGAACCGACAACCTGGAAGAGACGTCGTTCCTGCTCGACCTGCTGTGGAACCGCAGCGAGCCGCTGGTCATCACCGGAGCGATGCGCGGGCCGACCCTGCCCGGAGCGGACGGCCCCGCCAACCTGGCCGCCGCCGTCGCCGTCGCCGTCGACCCGGCCTGCCGGGACGCCGGCGTGCTGGTCGTGATGAACGACGAGGTGCACGCCGCCCGGTACGTGCGCAAGGAACACAGCCACAGCCCGGCCGCCTTCGTCTCGCCCGGCGCCGGCCCGCTGGGCTCGGTCAAGGAAGGGCGGGCCGTGATCCGCGCGGGTTTGCGGCGGCCGGCGCCCCGGCTCGATCCGCCGTCCGGGCCGGTCGCCCACGTCGCCCTGATCGAGGCGACCTTCGATGACGGCGGTGACCTGCTGTCCGAGCGCGTCACCGGTCCCTACGACGGAGTCGTGGTCGCGGCGTTCGGCGCCGGTCACCTCTCCGAGCAGGCAGCGGCCGCCGCGATCGCGGTAGCCGCGAAGAAGCCCGTCGTCCTGGCCAGCCGCTGCTGCGCGGGCGGACCGCTCCAGGGCACCTACGGATTCCCCGGATCAGAGACGCACCTGCTGGCCAACGGCCTGATCTGGGCCGGCGACCTGGACGCCCGCAAGGCCCGCCTCCTCCTGCTCGTGCTGCTATCGAACGGCGCCGACCGCGCCGCGATCGCCGCAGCGTTCGCCGCCAGGTGACTGCCAGCCACCCGGTGGCGTGGCATGTGAAGGTCACCGAGGAGTATGCGTCCTGGTTCACCGCGCTGATCAAAGAGGACCTTGCCTCCGCGACCCAGGTGGCTCAGGCCGTGGCTGCACTGCGAGAAGAGGGACCGACCCTCGGACGGCCACTCGTCGACCGGATCAAGGGCAGCAAGGTCCATCACCTGAAGGCATCCCGCTCGCGGAGCAGCTCTACCTGGACTACGCAGCTGAAACAGAGGAGTAACCGCGATGCCCAAGCGCACCCCCGCTTGACTGGGAAGACCTGGAACGCGAACTGCACGCCGCCGGCGTCTCCCCCGAGGAGATCGAGACCGGCGCCCGCCAGATGCTCGCCCAGACGCGAGGGCACCAGCTCGCCGAAAGCCGCAAGCACCTCGGCACGGGCCAGAAGCAGATCGCCGCCGCCATGGGAGTCAGCGTCGCCAGGATCTCCCAGATCGAGCACGGCGAAGTCACCTCCTTCCAGATCATCGCCCGCTACGTCGAAGCCCTCGGCGGACGCCTGGACCTCGTCGCCGACTTCGGCGACAGGACTATCCGCCTCCCCGTCACCGACACATCGACCGCAGCCGCCTGACCAGAAAAGGGTGCCCGCCAGGAACTCGCCCGCCTCGGCATTCGCCGCCACGTGACCGAGGATGGCGGCTAGCCCTCAGCAGTAGCCATTGGCGGCAGGAATGCCTGGACAACTTCCGATCGGGTGCGATAACCGCTGCGAACGCGGCGGATCAGGTCCAGCGCGGCTAGCGTGTTGAGGTCGCGCGACAACGTCCGCGGTCCCGCACTGGCGTACAGCTTGGCTAGCTTGGGCGTAAGTCCTTCCAAGTCCCCGCGCGGCACGACAGTATCCATTGGCATCGCCAGCACGAGCATGCGCTGCCGGGCCGCGGCCTTAGTGTGCGGCTGTGACGCGAATCGCTCGTGCACGTAGTTGACCCAGGCGACAGAGATCTGACTCTGGCGCACCATGCCGATCGTCTCCCGGATGCCGTCGATGAAGCCTTCGATCGCGTAATGGAGGAGACCCAGGGTGCTTTGCCCTGGCCTGCTGGACAGCGCTAGTTCGTGGTAATACCGGTCGCGAGTCAAGTTGTAGTGATTAGACAGCAAATGCGCGGCGGGAACTGGCACGAAACCGCACCGCGCGAGAATGAGGAACTCAAGCAGACGGGCGGTGCGACCATTACCGTCACCGAACGGATGTATCCATGCGATATACAGATGCGCGAAGATCGCTTTGGCGAGCGTGAGCGCGAACTGGATCTCCGGATCATCGCTTTCAAAAATCGGGCTGTTAAGCCAGTCCGTCAGTCGCTCCAGCAGATAAGCACAGTCTTCAGCCGGGGCCGCCCTGTATCCGCCGACGACGACCGATTCAGTCCGGATGACTCCCGGTACCACTCCGTCGCGGTACCGGGTCCCTTTGAGGATCTGATGGTTGAACTCGCAGATCAGCTCAGGAGTGAGCCGCATGACCTCGCCATCGAGAATGCGGTCATGCAAGGATTGCAGGGCCTCAATGACGTTGCGGACTTCCTGCTCCTGGTACTGCCGCGACGGAGGAGCCTTGTAGGAACCCTCGAAGATGCCCCGGACCTGATCCTCGGTCAGCGTGTTGCCCTCAATCGCGGTAGTCGCAAGGGCACCCTTGACCAGGGTGACCCCGTACAGCTTCTTGGCCACGTCAGGCTTGAGTGGCGCACCCGCGAGATGCTCGCACTTCGAGCGGGCCTCTCCGACCAGCATCCAGTGCCGAGGTCGCACTTCGTTGACGTCGGTAGCCATGAAATTGATCCAGGGATGCGTCTTTTCGTAGGCGCGCATACTGCAAGCATATGCTAACGCACTCTTGTTTTGTCCACCCGACTGACCCACGGCCTGACCGCCAGGGCCGCACCTCCAGGGTGATCCTTTGGATGATTGTCCTTGACCCGGTCAGGCGGATTGCGCGGCGTGGCGCGGCGTGCCCGGGGCGGCGTGAGCATCGCGGCCCTCCCTGTTGTTGTCAACGGCCAGATCGGTGAGCAACGTGGCCCTCCCTTTTGTCGTCCTGAGAGCAACAGAGAGGGCCACGTTGCTGTTGCCGCGGGCCGTTGAACAGCAACGTGACCCGACCTGATGCTGACCCCGGACCCCGATCCGGCCCGCGCCGCAGGCCAACCCGGCGGCCTAGGTGATTTCCAGGCGGGAGAGGGCCTGGCGGTAGCGGACCGCCAGGCGGTCGAAGCGGAAATGAAGCTCGGCGGACAGGTCGGCCGGCAACTGCTCCGGCCGCTGCGACTCAACGACGCGCCGGTCCTGCTCAGCCACGATGTCCTGGATCTCGATCAGCGCCGCCGCGTAGTTCTCCCAGGCCTGGTCGGTGCTGCCCGACGCGTCAGCGGGCAGCGCAGCGCGCTCGGATCGCGGTACGCACAGGACGACGTAGCCCCGGCAGGCATTGCCAGACACCGGTTGCACAGCGAAGTAGGTGATCCGGGCCAGCGTGCCCTGCGTAACCCGGCGCACCACGACGGTGAACGGAAGCGTCAGCTCATACCGGAACTCCAGCTCAGCCAGCTCCAGGGTGCCGAAATCGAGTAGCTCGGCGGCGTCAATGCCCGCCATCGCGGCCCGTCCGAGTGCCAGTGTCTGCTGCTGCGACCTGAGCGGCATCGGCAGGGTCATCGTGTAGCGCAGCACGTCATCGTCCGCCGCGACGTCGTACGAGGCGAGGATCGACTCGAGCGGGCTGCCGAGGATGCCGGCGTGAACGGTCGCGAAGTGCCCGAAGTCGGTGAAGTTCTCCATCATCCGGGGTGCGCTCGCGCGCCATTGGTACGGCCGGCAGATCACCGTCTCATAGGCGGGGTCGTCCCATTCCGGCAGCGCGGGGATGCGACGGTCGCCGTCGCTGTCCAGGCGTACCCAGACCAGGCCGTAGCGCTCGGCGCAGTCATAGCGGGTCACCCGCGCCCGGCCCGAGATCGGCTCGTCGGCGCGGAATTGCGGGATGCGGATGCAGCGGCCGGAGGCGTCGTACTGCCAGCCGTGGTACGGGCAGGTGACGGCACCGCCGGCGACGCGCCCGAGCGACAGCGCGGCTCCCCGGTGCGCGCACCGGTCATCAAGGCAGACCGCGGCCCCCGCCCCGTCGCGGAACACGACGAGCGCCTCGCCGAGCAGCGTCACTCCCAGCGGCTGGCCGGCCAGTTCCGTGGCCGCGCACACCGGATGCCAGTAGTCGCGCTCGCTCATCCCCGGTCAGCCTTTGACTCCGTGCGGGCCGACGGCGAGCCCGCCGTCGAGGCCGAACACCGAGCCGGTGATCCAGCGCGCATCCTGCGCCAGCAGGAAGGCCGCCAGCGACGCGACGTCCTCCGGCTCGCCGACCCGGCCAAGCGGGATCCGCGCCACGAAGTCGGCCTGCTCCCGCGCCGAACGGTCCTTCCAGGCCCGCCGGGTCATGGGCGTGTCGATCGGCCCCGGCGTCAGCGCGTTCACCCGGATGCCGCTCGCCGCCCACTCGTTGGCGAAGCAGCGCACGAGCGTCACGCTCGCCGCCTTGGCGGCCGCGAAGTGCGCGAGCCCGGCGCCGGCCCCTCGTGCAGCGCCGAGGCGATCTGCACGATCGAGCCGGGCCGCCGGGCCGCGATCAGCCCGCGGGCGAACTGCTGCGCGGTCCGGAAAAATCCCCCGGCGTTGAGCTGGAAACTCTGGCGCCACGTCGCCTCGTCGATCTCGATCGCCGCGTGCCTGGCGGCGCCGCCGGCGGAGTGGACGAGCAGTGAGGGCAGCGCGGCCAAGACCGTCGAAGAGCGCCGCCACCGAGGACGGGTCGGTGACGTCGACCGGCCGCGCCTCGCAGCCGAGCTCGCCCGCCAGCCGGGTCGCGGCGGCCAGGTCGAGATCGGCGATCGTCAGCGGCACGCCTTCCGCGCTGAGCCGCCGCGCGATCGCCGCGCCGATGCCTGACGCGCCGCCCGCCACGAGCGCGACCGCGTCCGGAGCGAACTCCATCTAGGACTCCATCCCGTCGGCCCGGAACTTGCCGGGAAAGTGGCAGGCGATCTGGTGGCCTGGCTTCAGCTCGCGCAGCGGCGGATACTCGGTACCGCAGATGTCCGCCGCGATCGGGCACCTGGTGCGGAAGTGGCACCCGCTCGGGGGGCTGGCGGGTGAGGGCACCTCGCCGCGCAGCACGATCCGGGGTGACTGGCCTGTCCCGGCTTCACCCAGCGGGACAGCAGCGCCACGCTGTAGGGGTGCATCGGGCGCTCGAAGAGCTCATCGGCATCAGTGAACTCCACGACGCGGCCGAGATACATCACCGCGACGCGATGGCTCAGGTGCCGGGCGAGCGCGAGGTTGTGCGTAATGAAGAGGTAGCTCACGCCCGTCGACCGCTGCAAGGCGAGCAGGAGGTTCACGATCTGGGCCTGCGTCGACACGTCCAGCGAGGCGGTCGGCTCGTCGGCGACGATCACCGCCGGCGAGAGCGCGAGTGCCCGCGCGATCGCGATGCGCTGGCGCTCGCCGCCGCTGAGCTGACGCGGATAGCTGGCCAGGATGCCAGGGTCAAGCCCGACCAGCTCGCAGAGCTCGCGGCGCCGCTGCCGGCGCTGGTCGCGGGGCGTGAACTCGGGGTAGTTGCGCAGCGGCTCGATGATCGAGTCCAGCACCGGCAGCCGGGGGTCAAGCGAGGTCGCCGGGTTCTGGAAGATCATCTGGATGTGCGGCCGGACCGGGCGCACCTCCCGGTCGCTGAGGCCGGCGATCTCGTGACCGCGCACCGAGATCGTGCCGGACGTGGGCCGGTAGAGCCGGGTCACGGTCCGCGCGAACGTGCTCTTGCCGCAGCCGCTCTCGCCGACCAGCGCGACCGTCTCGCCGGTCCCGAGTTCGAGGCTGACCGAGTCGAGCGCGCGGACCGTCTGCTGAGCTCCCCGGCGGCCGACCTTGAAGTGCTTGGTCAGCCCCGCGACGCGCAGCACCGCCTCGCCGGGCTCCTTGATCTCGGTCACTGGGAACCCGCTCTCGTCGTGGTGTCGCCGGCCGCGACGGGAATGGCCGGGCAGCCAGCAGGCGGCCGCGCGGCCGTCCGTCCGTTCCACCGGGATCAGCGGCGGGGCTGCCTGCAGGCAATGCTCGTGCACGAACGCGCACCGGGGCGCGAACGAGCACCCGGCCCCGCCCGGCTGCGTCCGGCCGCCCGACGCCAGCGCGGGCAGATCCTCGCGGGGGGCGGCGCTGCTGGCTCCTGGCAGCGCCGCGGTGAGCGCGAGCGTGTACGGATGATGGGGCGCGCGGAGGCAGTCGAGAGTGTCGCCGAACTCCACGACCCGGCCCTGGTAGAGCACCGCGAGCCAGTCGGTGTACTCCGCCGCGATCCCGAGATCGTGCGTGGTCAGGATCAGCGCGAACCCGTACTCGCGGCTGAGCCCCCGCAGCAGCTCGAGCACCTGGATCTCGGTCGTCGCGTCAAGCGCGGTCGTGGGCTCATCGCAGATCAGCAGCCTCGGCTGAGCCACCAGCGCCATCGCGATGACCACCCGCTGCAAGATGCCGCCGGAGAGCTGGCGCGGGTACGAGCGCATTCGGAGCCCAGGCTCGGCGATGCCGACCCGGACGAGCATCTCCGCCGCCACGTCCCGGGCCTCCGTCTTGCTGACCGGCCGGGCCAGCCGCACGGACTCCGTGAGCTGCGGGCCGACCCGCAGCGCCGGATTCAAGGTCGACCACGGGTCCTGGAAGACCACCCGCGCGGTCCCGGCGCGGAGCGCGTTGAGCGGCCGCTCGGCCAGCCCGACCGTGCTGACGCCCCCGATCAGGACGGTGCCGGTGACGTCCATGGACTGCGGCTGCAGCCCGACCATGGCCAGGCACGTGATCGACTTACCTGACCCGGACTCGCCGACCAGGCCGAGGCTGCCGCCGGGCGCGACCGAAAGGTCGACGTCCTGCACGACGCGCCGGCCGGTCGGCCGATGCCTGACGCTGAGCCCGCGCACGTCCAGGAAGGGTTCGCCAGCTTCTGCTGCCATCTCACCATGCCCCATCGTCGATGCCAGGAAAGCCGAGAAGCGCTGAGATCCGGCGCGCCGATGCCTGCACCGCCGGCGCCAGCTCATCCACGCACGGCACGATGCGCTCCACCGGCCCGCACAGGCTGATCGCGCCGACCGGATCGCCGCGCAGGTCGAGCAGCGGCGCGGCGACGGAGCCGGCGCCGGTCTGGCGCTCATTGAACGAGACCGCGTACCCGCGCTGCCGGATAGCGTGCAGCTCGGCCCTCAACCCGGGCCGGTCGGCCGTCGCGGCGGTGACCGGCTGCGCGCAGGCGCCCAGGCAGCGCGAGATCTCGTCGTCACCCAGCATCGCCAGGATGGCCTTGGACGAGGCGCCGGCGTCCAGCGGATAACGCGCGCCGATGCGCACCGACATGACGACCTCGCGGGACGGAGTCACCTGGTCCAGGTAGATCCGGGTGTGCTCCAGGCGGATCGACAGCGTCGCGGTCTCGCTGTACCCGGCGGACAGTCCCTCGAGTTCCTGCCGGGCCAGCGTGCGCAGGTCCGCGTGCTCCAGGTAATTCACTCCGAGCAGCAGGACGCCGGCGCGAGCGCGTACCGGCGGGTCGCCGCGTCCTGCACCGCGAGATCGCGGCGCGTCAGCGAGACGAGCAGCCGCTGAACGACGGTCTTGGACAGCCCGAGCCTGGTGGCGATCTCGGTCACGCCCAGGGTCTGCGACTTCGACTGGCTGATGAGCTGCAGCACGTCAAAGGCCCGCTCCAGCGTGACGGCCGGCCGCCGGCTAGGCGTCGTGGTCACGCCGCCGCGCCGCCGTCGACGAAGAGCGTGCTTCCCGTGACGAACGCGGCAAGGTCGCTGACGAGGAAAAGAGCGACCCGCGCGATGTCGTCAGGGACCGCGATCCGGCCGAGCGCGATCGAGGCGGCGATGGCCGCCTGGAGGTCGCTGCCTTGCGCGGCGGCCGCCGCCGCGTTGCGCTGCTGACCCTCCGTCGCCACCAGCGTCGGCGCGATCGCCACCACCCGGATGCCCAGCGGGCCGAGTTCCTGCGCCAGGGCCTTGGTCAGCCCGACCACGCCATGCTTGGCCGCGACGTAGTGGGCGTGCCCGGCCCGGCCGCGGAACCCTGAGATCGATGCCAGGTTGAGGATCACGCCGCCGCCGCCATTTTCAGCCAGGTGGTTCGCGGCCGCCTGAGCCCCGAAGAACGCGCCGCGCAGGTCGAGGTGGTGCGTCCGGTCCCATTGCGCCGCGTCGATCTGCGCGTACGGGAGCGGCTCGCAGATGCCGGCGTTATTGACCCAGATGTCGAGCCCGCCGAGGTCGCGCCGCGCTGCCCGCACCGCCGCGACGGCGGCCCCGGGAGCGGCGAGGTCAAGCGTTACCGAGCTCGCGGTGACGCCGTGCGCTGCGCGGATGGCCGCCGCTGCCCCCGACGCGGCGGCGGGGTCGATGTCGGCGATCAGGATCGACGCGCCCGCCTCGGCGAAGCGGCCGGCGATGGCCAGCCCGATCCCGGCTCCCCCGCCGGTGATCACCGCGCGCCGGCCGGCGAGCGAGAGCAGCCCGGCGAGCGGGCGCTGGCTCAGGTCAGGAGCCGGCATGGTCATCGGGCGGGGTTTCGAGGCCGACGAGCGCGAGAAACGCCTCGTCATACAGCCGTTCGGGCGCCGGGAACGCGACCTTCGAGTGCGACAGGCCGAGGCTGACGAACGTCTCCGCCAGCTTGATCGCCAGCGATCCGCCGCTGATCACCGGAACGGGGAGCCGTTCCCGCAGGTAGTCGGCAACCTGGTGCATCGTGGTCGACCCGACGATCAGGACGTCGGCCCTGTCCTGCTCGACGGCGAGCCGGGCCTGCTCCAGGAAGAGGCCGAACGTGTGCTCCTTGCCGGTCAGGAGCGCCTCGACATTCGACGGCACGTCAACAATACGCACTCCCGTGCATTTACTGCCCATTTGATATTGTGAAAGGACCTTGTGGTAAATCTCGGCTCCGATATCGCGCATCGTGATAATGGCGAACCGCTTGCCGAGCAGCGACGCCATCGCGAACGCCACGATCCCCGGGCCGATCACGGGGATCGACAGCCGGGAGCGCAAGGCGAACAGCGCGGAATCCGACAGCGTGTCCATGACCACGGCGTCGTAGCCCTCGGCCTCGGCCGCGAGCCCGGCCTCGGTGATGTACATGTCGAAGATGAGGTCGGCGTAATGCCTCGGCCCCATCAGGGTCACGTTGCGGACGGTGACGACATCGACCACGGTCGACGGGTCGAGCGCCGTCGCCGGGATCTGCGACGAGCGCAGCGCGAGGCCCGCCGCGTCGACGGGATAAGGGACGATGTACTTGATCTTCATTCGGACCTCGCCGTGCTCGTCGGCTGCACCGTGATTGTTGGCTGCGCTGTGATCGTCGGCAGCGAGAAGATCTGGTAGTCCAGCAGGTCTTTCGGAGCTGGGTAGGCAACCTTGGAGTGCGACAGGCCCATCGACACCGAGGTCTCCGCGAGCTTGAGCGCCACCGAACCCGGGTCGATGACTGGCAGGCCGGATGCTGCCGCTCCCGCCGAGGCGCCGCGCATGGTGCTCGACCCGAGCACGATCACGTCGGCGCCGTCGGCCAGGCCAGGCCGATCGCGGCGGCGAGGATGTCCGGCTGATCCTGCGGGCGCCAGGCCCGTGCCTGCTCCAGTTCGTCGCGCGGGTACAGCGCCTGAACGGACGCGCATTTGTGGCGCAGGCCGTAGCTGGCCAGGCTCCGCTCGTGCGCGTGGTTCCAGCCGGCCCAGGTCGTGACCACGGAGAAACGCTGTCCCAGCATGAGCGCCGCGACGTAGGAGGCCTGCGCCGAGCCGATGACGGGGATCGACAGCCGGGACCGCAGCGCCTGCATCGCGCCGTCGGTCACGCTGTCGATGACGACGGCGTCGAAGCCCTGATCCCCGGTCCGAAGGCCCGCGTCCGCCAGGTACATCTCGAGCACCAGGTCCTCGTAGAAGGACCCGGTGAAGTCGAGGCAGGCCCGCAGCGGCAGGCACTGGACGGTGGTCGCGGGACCCAGGGACGCCTGCGCCGATAGCTCGCGGGACGTGCTGGCCAGGACCTCCCCGGAGGTGACCCCTGGCACCAGCAGGGCGATGCGCATCAGCTCTTCCTTTCGCTTATCTCTGGGTTGAGCGCGTCCCGCACCGCGTCGCCGAGGACGTTGAAGGCGATGATCGTGAGCGCGAGGAGCAGGCCGGGAAAGATCACGATCGACCAGGAGTTGCCGAGCTGGGTCTCAGCGTCGGTGAGCATCGTCCCGAGCGAGAACGCGGGCGGCTTCAGCCCGAGCCCGATGAAGTCGAGTGCGCTCTCGGCCACGATGACGTAGCCGATCGTTCCTGACCACAGGACGACGGTGGGTGCCAGCACATTGGGCGCGACGTGACGGAGCATGATCTGCGCCGGACGGCTGCCGGCGAGCCTGGCCGCCGAGACGAAGTCGAGCGTCCGCACCCGCGCCACCTGGTTGGAGATCGTGCGCGCGTAGCTCGGCCAGCCCCACAGCGTCAGCAGCACGAACAGCTGGAGCAGGCCGGGCCCGATCGAGGCCACCACCGCGATCGCGACGATATAGAAGGGCAGCGCGAGCTCGAGTTCGGCGAACCGCAGGATGAGCGGGCCGAGTACCCGCCGCGACGTGCCGGCCACGATGCCGAGCGCCAGGCCGATCAGCGCGCCGACGGTCGACGCTCCCAGCCCGATGAGCAACGAGGGCCGGAGGCCCACCAGCAGCAGGCTCAGGATGTCCCGGCCGTACTGGTCGGTGCCCAGCAGGTGCGCCGTCGTGCCGCCGAAGAGCCACGGCGACTGGCTGACGATCGCGAGGTCCTGTTTCGTCGGGTCGTCGGGGGCGAGCAGCGAGCCGAAGACGACGATGATCAGCAGGATCGTGAGCAGGACGAGGGCGAGCCTGCCCCGGCCGCTGCCGGCTGGCCGGCGCAGGACCGTCGAGGAACTGCCGAGGCCGGCGAGCAGGCCGGCGTCAAGCTCCGCGTCGGCGTGATGATCAAGCGTGACCGCGAGGTTGGTCACGACGAGGCTCCTCTCATGCGGATCGCTCGGCGATCTCAGGCGCGACGAGCCTGGACACCACGTCGGCGGAGACATTCACGACCCCGACCAGGATCGCGACGAGGAAGACCCCCGCCTCCACGACCGGGAAGTCGCGTTCCTGCACCCCGTTGACGAGCACGCTCCCCAGCCCCTGGTAGTTGAAGAGCGGCTCCACGACCACCACGGCACCCAGGGTGAACGCGAAGATCACGGCCAGGAACGAGATCATGGTCGGCAGCACGTTCGGCGCCAGGTGATGCAGCAGCAGCCGGCGCGGCTGACTCCCTTGGATCGCGCGGTCATCGCGTAAGGCTCGGCCAGCGCGTCGAGCACCTCCCCGCGCAGCAGCCGCGCGACGGCCGCGATCTGCGGCGTGGCCAGGACGATGGCCGGCAGGACGGTCGACCTGAACCCGAGGTTCCCGGTGGCCGGCAGGACTTGCGTGTCGATCGCCAGCAGCAGCACCAGGACGATGCCCAGCCAGAAGAACGGCATCGCCTGCAGCCCGAAGGCCGACGCCTCGAGGAAGCGCGGCCACCGGCGGTGCGGGTACAGGGCGGCGGCAAGGCCCACGCTGACCCCGAGCACGATGATGATGACGAGCCCGGGCACCATGATCCGCAGCGTGTTGGGCAGGCTGCGGACGGCCTCGCTGAACGCCGGCGTCCCGCTCGCGAACGAGTTGCCGAAGTCCAGCCGGAAGCCGCTGCGCAGGAAATCCACGTACTGAACGGCCCACGACTTGTCGAGGCCGAGCCGGATCGTGGTCGCGTGGATCACCTGCGGCGACGCGTTCGGACCGGACAGAACGGCCGCCGGGCTCCCGGACAGGCGAAGCGCGATGAACAGCAGCGACACCGCCCCGACTACGAGCAGGACGAGCTGCAGCGCTCTCGACACGAGGAATCTCGGCCAGGAGGTCACCGTGGCATCCGCACCTTTCGCGAGTGTTGCGGCGTGGCGTTTCTAAGCCGACTTGGTGGCGGAGTCGACCAGCATGTAGAGGCCGGTCGACGGGTCGAAGTGCTTGACCTGCTTGCTGATCCCGTAGACGAGCTTCTCCTCGTAGAGGAAGAGGTAGCGCGCCTGATCCTTGAGGTAGGCCGACATCTGCTGCAGCAGCGTCAGCCGCTTGGCCGCGTCGAGCTCGGCCCGCTCCGCGGCCAGCATGCTGTCCCACTTGGCATTGACCCAGTTGGGGCGGCCGCCCTTGACGTGCGAGCCGATCGTCGCCCACTGGAACGCGAAGTCGGCGTCATAGAACGGGCCCTGGTACAGGCCCGTGGTGTAGAGGCCGTACGGGCTGCCATTGACGAACTGCTTGACCCACACCGGGAAGGGGAGCGTCAGCACGGTCGCCTTGATCCCGATCGCCTGCAGGTAACCGGAGACCGCCTGCATGGCCGGCTGGTTCACGTCGAGCCCGGCGATCGTGGTGCTGAAGCCGCCCGCGTGCCCGGCCGAGGCGAGCAGTGCCTTCGCGCCCGCCGGGTCGTAGGGGTAGGGCTGCAGGCTGGGGTCGTAGCCGACCGTGTCAGGACCGGGCAGCTGCGACCCGAGCGGGCGGCCAGGCGCCATTGAGCACCTTGTCGATCATCTGCTGGTTGTTGATGGCCATGTTGACCGCGCGGCGGACGCGGACGTCGTTGAACGGCGGCTTGGTGGTGTCCAGGCCCATGACGACGGCCGAGCCGTCGAGCGCGAGGTTCGTGACCGCGTTCGAGTCACGGCCCAGCTGCGGAATGCCGGTCGAGGGCAGCGCCTGCGCTACGTCGATCTGCCCGGCCAGGAAGGCGTCGAGGAACGCCGACTCGTCACCGAACTCGGTGAAGTGGACCTTCGGCGTCGCTGGCTGCCCGCGCCACGACTTGGGGTTGGCCTCGAAACTGACGCTCTGGTTGGCGACGAAGTTGGAGACGGTATATCTCCCGCTGCCGATCGGCTTGGCGCTGAAGCCGTTCGGGCCGAGGTTCTTGTAGTAAGCCGCCGGCACGATGAACACCAGGCCGAGCCGCTTCTCCAGCAGCGCGTCCGGGGTCGTGGTGGTGATCTGGACCGTGTGCGCGCCGACCGGCGTGACCTTGCTGATCGACGCGATGTCGGGCGCCAGCTGGTAGTTGTTGGTGAGGATGGCCTCGATACTGAAGGCCACGTCCGCCGACGTCACCGGCTGGCCATTGGAAAAGATGGCCTTGGGGTTCAGCTTGAATTCGGTGACGGTGTCGCTGACCCGGCTCCACGACTGGGCGAGCAGCGGGGCGATCGGGGCCTTGGGCGCGACGTACGTCAGCGAGTCCCAGGCCGCGTAGCTCATGTTGGCGCCGGTCTTCTGCAGCGGGTCGGCGGTCACGTCCAGCGCCTGCGCGATGCCGTAGTTCATGCTGCCCGCGCTGCCGCCGCCGGCCCCGCCCGCTCCCGAGCTGGAACTGCCTGACGACGAGCCGCAGGCGGCGAGCAGGCCTGGCGCGGCGGCAAGCGCTCCCGCGAACGCGGCACCCTTCATGAACTGGCGCCGCTCGATGGGCGCGCGGCCCACGCCGTCATTCTTTCTCGTCATCTCGGTGACCTTTCTGGTCGGGGCGGGCTGGTGCGAATTCGGTAGAGCGCTGACGCGATGGCGACGCTCTTGGCGCCTTCACGGGCGGAGATCGGGAAGCTGGATCGCTGCCGCAGGGCGGCGGCGGCCTCGTGAATGACCGTCACGTGGCCATGGCCGTAGGGCAGCGAATCAACTGGAGCGGGTTCGTCGGCGACCACGTCGGCGAGGGCGCTGACGTCGGTGCTGACGCGGGTTCCGTCGATCCGCACGTGGCCCTGGTCGGCGTCGATGTCGATCGCGACCGGCACGTATTCGCCGTCCGTCCCGGTCAGGCTCAGCTCGGCGGGGCAGTCCGGCCCGAACTCAAGGCACGCCCGCACCGAGTGCTCGACCGGCTCGCCCTCGGCCTCGCAGCTCAGCCGGCGCGGCTCGCCGAGCCACCACTGGAGCAGGTCGAGGTAGTGGACGCCGACCTCGAGCAGCACGCCGCCGCCCGCCCGGGCCGGGTCCGAGAGCCAGTCAGCCGGCGGGCGCTTCGGAATGCGCCCGCCGATCCGGACCCGGCGCGGCGTCAGGGCCCCCGACTGACGCAGCGCCATGATCGCCCGGGCGAAGCCGTAGCCGCGCAGATTGAGGATCGTCCCGACCGGTGCCGCCGATCCGGCGGCCAGGGCGACGATCTCCTCGCACTCCCCGGCGGTGCGCGCGAGCGGCTTCTCGCACAAGGCGGCGACGCCGGACTCCGTCAGCGTCCGGATCGCCGCCAGATGCTGGTCGTGCGGCAGCGCGACCGTGGCGGCGTCCGGGCGGGCCTCGCCCAGCATCGTCGCGAGGTCCGGCCAGGCCCGCACGCCGTAGACCTGCGCGAGGGCCCGGGCGCGATCAAGATCGGTGTCGACGACTCCGAGCAGCGCGGCGTCCGCGGACGTGGACAGGGCGTACGCGTGCGCCGGCGCGACGCGCCCGGCCCCGAGGATCACCCAGCGCGGGAGCGAGTCAACCGGCGGCGGGCGCGCCATGCCACTTCCATGGGCTGCCCTTGCGGACATAGCTGCCGCAGCCTGTCTCCTCGAGCAGGTCGCGCTGCGTCTTCTCCGCCTGCCGCACGGCCTCCCGCTTGTCGACGCCGACGACGTTCCCGTCCACGACGACCGCCTTGCCGCGCACGAGCACCCGGGTCAGGGCTTCGGCGGTCGGGCCGCCGGAGTAGACCAGGTTGGGGATCAGGCCGGCGTACGGCACGAGGGTGGTCTGGCGGGTGAGGTCGATGACCAGCGCGTCAGCGTCCTTGCCCGGCTCGAGGCTGCCGACCCGGTCGTCCATCATCAGCGCCTTCGCGCCGCCGATCGTGGCGAGCTCGAGTGCCTGCTCGGCGCTGCCGAAGATCAGGTTGTTATCCCAGTCCCTGTCCCCGTTGATCAGCCGATCGGCGGCGTCGTGCAGCCGCTGCGCGATCATCAGGCTCTTCATGGAGTGCCAGAGGTTCTGGCCGTAGGAGACCACGGGCCCGTCGAGGCCGATGCCGACCGTGGCGCCGTGCCTGAGGTAGCTGGCCGAGTCGAACTGAATGAGCCCGAGCAGCGCCTCCATGTCCGACACCATCGACACCGAGGCGCCGCGCTTGCCGACGAGCTCGTGCTCGCCGGGCGCCAGCCGCTGGGCGTGAATGCCGATGACGTTGGGGCCGAGCATTCCCTCGTGGTCGAGCCACTCGAACGAGCCGCCGCTCCAGCCCCGCCTCTTTTCCAGGTAGACCTTGTCCATCATCGACGGCACGTGGATGTCGAACTGCTCGCCGTTGGCGATGGTCCAGTCGAAGAGCTGGTGCAGGTCACCCGGGTCCACGTAGGTGATCCCGACCGTGCCAGCCGTGACGTTCACGAGCGGTGACTGCCACCGCTTGCGCAGCCGCTCGGTCTCCGCCAGGCCGGTCTCGATGGTTTCCCGCAGGTTCTCCGGCACGACGCCGGGCTCGTTGATCACCAGCCGGGACACCCGGGCGCGGATGCCGACGCTGTCGATGGCGCGGAAGACGCCGTCCATCGAGTCCTTGTGCAGGTGGGTGAAGTGATCGTCGGCCGTCGTCGTGACCCCGCACAGGGCCAGGTCGATCAGCGGTGACAGCGCCGACCAGTACGAGCGCTCCTCGTCGCAGGCGGCGGTCATCGGGTAGTAGAACCCGAACAGCCGCTCCTGGAAGGTCGTGCCCTCCGCCATGCCGCGCATGCAGCCCTGGACCAGGTGGTCGTGCGTGTTGACCAGGCCGGGCAGGATCAGGGTGTCAGGGCCGCCGACGACCTCGCCCGCCTCGTACTCGCAAGCGGCCGCGTCACCAGCGCCGACGATCTTGCCGTCGGTGACCGCGACGTAACCATCGCACCAGACGTCGCGTTCCGCGTTCATCGTCACGACGACTCCGCGTAGCAACAGATCAGCCGAGTGTTTCGGGTTCGACATGGGCGCTCCCGTCTGTCCCGCGTAGCGGAACGGCGTATCCGTGATATATACACCCACTCGACGCAATGGGTCAACGAAGTCCTGGAGGTTGCCCGATCATGGAGGCCATGGGGAACGGCGCCCGCAGCTACCTGTACGTGCCTGGTGACCGGCCGGATCTTCTCGCCCGGGCACCCGGGCGCGGCGCCGACGCGCTCATCATCGATCTCGAGGACGGCGTGGCCGCCTCGGCGAAACAGTCCGCGCGGGGCGTGCTCGCCCGCTGGCTCGAGAGCTCAGCGAGCGCCGCGCCCGCGGAGATCTGGGTGCGGGTCAACCCGCTCGGCCCGGCCGCCGGAACGGACACCGAGCGCGACCTGGCGGTGGCGGTCGCGCCCGGCGTTGCCGGGATCTGCCTCGCCAAATGCCAGGACCCGGCGGAGGCCGAGCGCCTCGCCGGCCTGATCGACCAGGCGGAGGCCCGAGCGGGCCTGGCGGCCGGCAGCGTGCGCGTCTCGGCCCTGCTCGAGTCGGCGCGAGGCTGGCTGGCCGCCCCCGCGATCGCGGCGGCGCGGCGAGTCGACCGGCTGCAGCTCGGCGAAGCCGATCTCCTCGCCGAGCTAGCCATGACGCCGGGGCCCGACGAGATCGAGCTAGTCGCGCTGCGAACTCACGTCGTGGTCGCGTCGGCGGCGGCGCGGCTCGAGGCGCCGATCGGGCCTGTCTCCGTCAATTTCCGCGACCTGAGCCTGTTCCGCACCACCACGATGCGGCTGCGGCGGCTCGGCTTCGGCGGCCGGGCCACGATCCACCCGGCGCAGCTCCCGGTCGTGAACGAGGTATTCACTCCCTCGCAGGCCGAGGTCGAGTCGGCCAGGGCAATCATCGAGCGCTTCGAGGCGGCTACCTCGGCAGGGACGGGCGTCATCGTGGCCGCCGATGGCGCCATGGTGGACGAGGCGGTGGTCCGTGCCGCCCGGAACGTCCTTGGCCGCGCCCGGCGAGAGCGCCCGAGCTGACGAGCCCGCGACTGGGCACCCAAAGCTGCCAGTTCCAAGGGGTTCATCCCTAGACTGACCTCATGTCAGAGCGGCCAGGCAGCGACGGGGCGTCGTCAGCGAGCGTCAACGGGATCGAGCGCGCGCTCGAGGTGCTGCGGCTATTCGGCGAGTCCGACTCCCCGACCCTCGGCGTCACCGAGATCGCCAAGCAGCTCGGCATGTCCAAGGCGGTCGTGCACCGGGTGCTGACCGCCTGCCGCGCGCAGAATTTCGTCGACCTCGACGGGCAGACTCACCGCTACCGGCTCGGCACCAGCGCGATGCACCTGGGGCTGGCCTATCTCGACCGCCTCGACGTCCGGGCTCTGGGCCACGATGTCCTCCTGGCGCTGGTTCAGGCCACCGGCGAGACCGCGACCCTCTCGGTCAGGGTCGGCTGGAGCCGCGTCTATATCGACCAGGTCGTGCCTGACCGGGACGTGCGGATGGTGGTGCAGCTCGGGCGCCCATTTCCTCTTCATACCGGAGCGTCGTCGAAGGCCATGCTCGCCTTCCTGCCGGCGGCCGAGCGCGCCGAGTATTTCGACACGCAGGATCTGGTCCGGCTCACCACCGCCACCGTTACCGAGCGTGACGCCCTGATCGCGCAGCTCGAGCTGGTCAGGGAACGCGGCTACGCCAGCTCCTTCGGCGAGCGGGACGCGAGCGCGGGGTCGGTGGCCGCGCCCGTCTTCGAACGGGACGGGCGCCTCACCGCGGTCATCTCGGTCTCGGGACCGCTCGAGCGCTTCCGTGGCGAGAGCGAGCAGGCGGCGGCGCTGCTGGTGGACGCGTCCCAGCGCCTGTCGAGGCAGCTCGGATTCGTGGCCAGGGCGCCCGCGCCGCGACTGGCGTCCGGGGCGATATCGCCGGCTGGTCCTTCCGGCCAGCCCCTGCCTCCTGACCGCGTCCTGGCCTGGCTGCTGGCCCTGGCGGCTGGTTGTGACGCTACTATGCTGGGAACGACGTTCCCCCCAGCGGAAAAGGTAGTGACGCAGTGGCCGACGACGGACCTCTCAGCGGCGTCCGCGTCCTTGATTGCGCCACCGTCTTCGCCGGGCCATTCGCCGCGCAGCTGCTCGGGGATTTCGGCGCTGATGTCATCAAGATCGAGCATCCGGTGCACGGCGATGGCCTGCGCGGTCACGGCCGGTCGAAGGACGGCGTGCCGCTGTGGTGGAAGACGGTCGGGCGCAACAAGCGCTGCGTGGCGCTCGACCTGTCCGATCAGGCCGGCGCCGGCCTGCTCCTCCGGCTCGCCGCCGGCGCGGACGTGCTCGTGGAGAGTTTCCGGCCGGGCACGCTGGAGCGCTGGGGGCTCGGGGTCCAGGCGCTGCATGCCGCCAATCCGGGTCTCATTATCGTCCGGGTGACCGGCTACGGCCAGGATGGCCCGTATTCGGGGCGCCCGGCGTTCGGGACGCTCATCGAGGCGATGTCCGGGTTCGCGGCGATGACCGGCGAGCCGGACGGCCCGCCGACCCTGCCTCCATTCGGCCTTGCCGACGGCGTGGCCGGCATCGCGGCGGCCACCGCGACGATGATGGCGCTCTACGCGCGCGACACCGGGGGCGGCACCGGACAGGTTGTTGACCTGGCGATCCTCGAGCCGCTCATCTCGGTGCTCGGCGCGCAGGCGAGCGCCTATGACCAGCTGGGCGAGATCGCCGTCCGCACGGGCAACCGGTCGACGAACAACGCTCCGCGCAACACCTATCAGACCTCCGACGGCAACTGGGTCGCCGTCTCGACAAGCGCGACCAGCGTGGCCCGCCGGGTCCTGACGCTCGTGGGTCACCCCGAGGTCATCGACGAGGACTGGTTCGCGACCGGATCAGGCCGGGCCGCCCACGCCGACCTGCTCGACGGTTACGTAGCGGAGTGGGTGGCGAAACGGACCTGCGAGGTCGTGCTTTCCGAGTTCGACCGGGCGCAGGCCGCGGTCGCGACGGTCTACGACATCGCTGACCTGATGGCTGACCCGCAGGTCGAGCACCGTCAGATCTTCCCTGAGGTACCCGACGACGAACTCGGAGCGTTGCGCATGTCCAATGTGATGTTCAGGCTCGGCACGACCCCCGGCCAGATCAGGTGGACGGGCAGGCGCCTCGGCCAGGACACCGATGAGGTGCTCGGCACCGAGCTCGGGCTAGCCGCCGACGAACTGGCCGAGCTGCGGAAACGACACGTCATTGGCTGACCGAGCTGACGCGTGGCTGCGGGCGCTGGCGACTCCGGCGCAGATCTATGACCTGGCCCGGCCGATGTTCGCCGGAATGCCGCAGTCGCCGAACCATCCGGAATTCCGCCATGCGCTCCCCCGGCGGCATGGCGACCAGTTCCGCGCCGATGGCTCATCGGCCGCCAACGACCTCATCGTCACGGGCGGTCACGTCGGCACTCACATCGACGCCCTGTGCCATGTGTCCTACCAGGGTCGGCTGCACGGCGGGATCGACGCCGCGACGGCACAGGCGGCGGGCGATTCTCCGAGCTCGGCATGGAGACAGTCGACCCGATGCTGTGCCGCGGCGTGCTGCTCGACGTGCCCGCCGTGCTCGGCATCGAGTGCTGCCCGCCGGGTTACGAGGTGACCCCGGAGGACCTGGCGGCCGCCGCGGCCGGCGCGAGCGCCCCCCGGCCCGGTGACGTGATCCTGGTGCGGACGGGGTGGGGGCAGCGCTTCGACGATCGCGCCGGCTATCTCGGACAGGCCAGCGGAGTGCCCGGTCCAGGCGAGGCCGGCGCGCAATGGCTCGCGGCGCAATCTCCGCGAGCGGCCGGCGCCGACACGATCGCGTTCGAGCGGCTCGCGCCAGGCGCCGGTCATGCCCTGCTTCCCGCGCACCGCGTGCTGCTGGTCGAAGCGGGCATCTACATCATCGAGATGCTCGACCTCGAGCGCCTCGCGGCGGACCGGGTCCGCGAGTTCCTCTTCGTGCTCACCCCCTTGCGCCTCGTCGGCGCTACCGGGTCCCCGGTGCGCCCGCTCGCCGTCGTCGCGGCGTCGCCGTGAGCGAGCGGAGCCTCGCCGGGCAACTCGCCGGCTTCATGGCCACGATGACTTTTGACCGGCTGCCCGACGACGTCGTCGCGAGCGTCAGCCAGCGCGTACTCGACACGATCGGGATCTGCGTCGCCGCCTGCGAACTCGATACGAGCCGGATGATCTCGCAGTTCGTGCTTGACCAGGGCGGCGCGGCGCAGGCCGTGGCAATCGGCCTGGCCTCGCCGGTGCCAGCGACGTGGGCGGCACTGGTGAACGGCACGCTGGCGCACTCGCTGGACTACGACGACACTCACCTGCCGTCCGTGCTCCACCCGAGCGCGACCATCATCCCCGCCTGCATCGCCGCGGCAGAGCAGGTCGGGGCGACCGGCCGTCAGCTGATCGCCGCCATCGCCGTCGGGCTCGAGGCCTGCGTCCGGCTTGGCATGGCCGGCTACGACGCGGAGGGCCGCAGCTCGACGTACTTCGACAAAGGGCAGCACGCGACCTCGATCTGCGGATCGGTCGCCGGAGCGGGCGCCGTTGCCACGCTGATCGGGCTCGACGCCACCGGGATCATGAACGCGATGGCCGTCGCGGCGAGCATGGCCAGCGGGATCATCGAGGCGAACCGCACCGGCGGCAACGTTAAACGACTGCACTGCGGCTGGGCCGCGCACGCGGCGGTATCGGCCGGGCAGCTAGCCCAGCTCGGCTTCACCGGGCCGCCCACCGTGCTCGAGGGGCGCTTTGGCCTGTTCACCGCGCTTCTCGACGGCAAATTCGAGGCCGGCGCGATTTCCGACGGGCTGGGCGGGCAGTGGGCCGTGCCCGGCATTCATTTCAAGCCGTATCCGGCTAACCATTTCACCCATGCCGCGATCGACGCGGCGCTCGCGCTGCGCGCCCGCGGCCTCGAGGTCGCGGACGTCGCGAGCCTGACGCTCGGCGTCGCGCAGGCACCGCTGCGGACCATCGGCGAGCCCATCGACCTCAAGCGCCGCCCCGACACCGGGTACCAGGCCCAGTTCAGCGGCCCGTACGCCGTCGCCGCCGCGCTGTTCGGCGGGCACGGCCTCGGGGTGGGGCTCGACGACTTCACCGACGACCTCGCCCGTGACCCGGCCCGCCGCCGGCTCATGGCCAAGGTGGCGGTCGTGGCCGACGACAGGTGCAACGAGATCTTCCCGAGCCAGTTCCCCGCCGTGCTCACCGCGACGACGACCAGCGGGCAGACGCTCACCGAGCGAGTAGACGTCAACCGCGGCGGCCCGCAGCGGCCGCTTTCCGACGACGAGCTCGCGGTCAAGTTCCGTGACAACGCGACGCGCTGTCTTGGCGCCGACGACGTCGAGCGCATCGAAAAGGCAGTCGGCACCCTGATCGACCGCCAGAACGTGCGCGGCCTGCTCCCCCCTGGCGGGACAACATCAATGCGCGAATCGACACCTAAATCCCAACATCAGTTACGCAATCCATGCGAACCGGCGGAGCTGACACGGCGGGCCTGGCCAGCGGGGTAAGGCCGGCCAGGCCCGCTTGGTGCGCGACCACGGATGCGCGGGAACGTGTCCGCCGCCACGTCGCGGGCGGTGTCAGGGTCACCCCTTGCCGTGCCGATTGCGGTAACAACTATCTATGTCCCGCAGGAGCGATCCATGACGAAGAGTTACGGTAAGCAGGGTTGCGGCCGGTGCGCCTCGGTTGACACCGCTCCTTGCCGAAAGGAACTCTCGCATGACATATGTCCCGCCCGGAGGCGTTGATCAGCCGCAAGGCCCGGGCTTCCAGGGTCCGCCGCTTGCCTCTGGCCTTGCTTACCGGCGGCGGTGGCGGCCTGGCCGGATCTGGTACGTCCCCGCGCTCGGGATCCTGGCGGCCGGGATCGCCTGGCTGGTATTCGGCCTGGCGTCGGTCACCGGCACGATCGACGGACTGCAGCGGGTACCGGTGCCGGGAACCGGAACCGTAAGCCTGGCGCACGGCGGCGGCTACACCCTGTACTACGAAGGCCCGGGCGCCGGGAACGGGGACGTTCCGTCCTTCCACATCAACGTCGCCCCCGTCTCACCCGGCACGGCCGTCACGAGCCTGACGCAGTACCAGACGACCGTGACCTATAACATCGGCGCGCACGAAGGCCGCGCGGTTTTTTCGCTGCGCGTGACGCGGCCCGGTCGTTTCGCCGTCACCACGACGGGGACCGTGCCCGCACACGCCGAACTCGCTATCGGCGGCAGCATCGGCAGCGGGATCGTCACCGCGCTGCTCCCCGCCATTCCGCTGATCATCGTGGGCGTCCTAGCGTGGCTGGTCTTGCTGATCGTGCGTCTGGTAGGCAAACGCTCGCTGCCGCGCGCCTACGCGTAAGTCGAACCGCGTCCTGTAAAGTCTGACGCGGTCGGACTCGCCTCCGGCAGGAGCCGCAGCGCCTCCGGGTCGCCATGACTTCTGCGGGCACCTTGACCAAGGGGGCTCGATGGAGCGACCAGTACCGTTCATCAGCCGGGTGCGCCTGCGGAATTTCAAGAGCATCGCCGAGTGCGACGTGCGGCTTGGCCCGCTGACCATGCTGGTCGGACCGAACGGCAGCGGCAAGAGCAACTTCCTGCAGGCTCTGGCGCTGCTTGGCCGGGCTGTGAACACGACGCCCTACGAGGCGATCAACGGTTTCGGCGGCCTGGGTGAGATCGTGCGGCGGGTGCCCGAGCCAGCGGAGTCGTTCAGTATCGACGTCGAGGCCGTGTTCACCTGGGGTACGAGCGGTCAGCCCGGCGTTGCCGAGTATGGGTTCGAGATCGGGTTTGCTGACCCTCGCGGGCTACGGCCTTTCGAGGTGCTGCGAGAGAGTTGCACCGTGCGCTTTGGCGAGCGGACCTGGAGTTTCAGCGGTGAGCGCGGCTCAATTCACGAGGAGGGGCTGGTTCCGCCTGCCCGGAGCATTGAGGCTGACCGGCTTTACCTGCCGCTAGCAGCTAGCCGCACGCCGTACAGCCCGCTACTGCCGGGCCTGTCAGGCATGCAGTTTTATCACCTGGCTCTGGAATCCTTGCGTGAGCTCACGAGTCCTTCGCCAGGCGCGATCCTGGAGCGGGACGGAGAATACCTCGGCGAGGCTCTAGGTGCGCTTGACGCGGTCAAACCGGAACTCAAGGAGCGCGTGGATTCCTACCTAAGTGCTGTGGCACCGGGGATCGAGCATGTGGACCGTTACTCGGCGGGCCGGTACGTGACGGTGGTGTTTCGGGCGGCCACTGCCGCAAATGGAGAGGAGATCGAGTTCAGCCCTGAAGCGGTGTCGGATGGGACGATCAGGGCGGCAGGCGTTCTCGTGGCGCTGTTCCAGCTCGCGGCCATAGACGGGCGGATCCAGCTGATCGGGATCGAGGAGCCTAAGATCGCGCTGCATCCCGCAGCGGCGGGCGTCCTGTTCGACGCCCTAAGCGAGGCAAGCGAGCATGTGCAGGTTCTCGTGACAACTCAGAGCCCGGATCTGCTTGACCGCGATGATGTAGAAGTCTCGATGGTGCGGGCGGTGACGATGCGAGACGGCCTGACTGTCATTGGCGCGGTAGATCAGGCAAGCCGCCAGATCGTCCGGGACAAGCTCTATACGCTCGGAGAGCTCATGCGCGGAAATCAGCTATCCCCCGACAGCGCGGCGCCCGGGCAAGCGAGCGCAATTGCGTGCATGGCGGGCTGAGGCATGGACTATGACGAGCTGCTTGCGCTGATCCGGGGTCCGGAGAGCGAGCAGGTAGAGCGCAAGGAGCGGTTGCAGGCCAAGAAAGATGAGGTCTGTCAGGCCATCTGCGCATTTGCGAACGATATCCATCGATCGGGTCTCGCTGGCGTCGTGGTGATCGGCCAGGCCGACGACGGAGCGCCAGCCGGCTTCCCGGTCACCGACAAACTCATGCTGGAACTGGCGGATCTGAGAACCAACGGCGGGATCTTGCCCTTCCCGCAGATCAGCGTCAGGAGACTTGAGTTCCAGGGTGCCGAACTCGCTGTCGTGATCGTGGAACCCACGCTGTCGCCACCTCTGCGGTACAGGGGGCGCACGTGGATCCGGGTAGGGCCGAGCACCAGACTGGCCACGCCGCAGGAGGAGGCCGTCCTCACCGAGCGCAGACGTGCCGCAAACCTGCCATTCGACGCCCGTCCGCTTGCCTCTGCGACGATCGATGATCTCGACCTCACCCTATTTGCCGACGTCTTGCCCCAATTGGTTGCCGATGATGTCCTTCGGGAGAATGGTCGTCCGGTCGATCAGCAACTGGCATCCCTCCGGTTTCTCTCCCCGCCTGAATTGCGGCCCACCCCAACGGGGGTGCTGGTAATCGGGCGCGATCCTGAGGAACATTTGCCCGGTTCATACGTTCAGTTCGTGCGTTTCGATGGAGTAGAGCTCAGCGCCCCGGTGCTCAGCCAGCATCGCGTATCTGGCACGGCTTCGAGAGTTCTCCTGGGGGCTGAAGAGGTGTTGCGCTTGCACATTGACACAAACGTCGCGTTCGAGGGCCTTGCGACCGAGGAGCGAACGCCGTCGGTACCTTTCGAGACACTCCAGCAACTGCTCCGAAATGCCGTGCTGCACCGTACCTATGAGTCCAGCAACGCTCCCGTCCGGGTGAGCTGGTTCGATGACAGGGTTGAAATCCACTCACCCGGCGGGCCATACGGGCAGGTAACAGTTAAGACGATCGGGCAGCCCGGTCTCACCGACTACCGCAATCCCACGCTTGCGGGCGCGCTCGGTCAATTGGGGTTTGTCCAGCGGTTCGGCGTTGGAATCCAGATCGCTAGGGACCGGCTTGCGCAGAACGGAAACCCGCCTCTGGAGTTCCAGGCATCGGTTGCGGCAGTCGTGGCCATTGTGAGGTTGAGGAAATGACTCCGCCAGTTCTTGCCTTCTTCAATAACAGGGGCGGCGTCGGCAAGACAATGCTGGCGTACCACGTCGCCTGGATGCTCAACGAGCTCGGGAAGTCTGTTCTCGTCCTCGATCTGGACCCACAGGCCAACCTCACCGCATCCTTTCTTGATGACGAGCGGGTTGAGCGGCTGTGGACGGAGCCAGCGCGACTCAGCGTCTACGGCGCCCTGGCTCCGCTCTTCGAGGGCGAAGGCGGGATCGGCGAGCCACATGTAGAGGAAATCGCGCCTAATCTCCGGCTGGTACCAGGCGATCTGTTGCTCTCCGGGGCAGAGCAGGAACTCAGCTTCGCCTGGGCCAGCAGCCTGGACCGCCAACTTCGCGCCTTTCGGGTAACCGCCGCCTTCGCTACCGTCGCTCAGCGCGCCGCGAGGCAAGCAGATGCCGAAATCGTGCTGGTAGACGTCGGGTCAAACCTGGGCGCCATCAACCGAGCGGCCATGGTGGCCGCAGATCATGTGGTTGTCCCGCTCCGACCAGACCTGTATTCGCTACAAGGCCTCCGTAACCTCGGCCCCACGCTTAACTACTGGCGCCAAGGCTGGTCGGACAGAGTTCAGACCGCGCCCCATGGTGCCCATCTGGAGCTTCCGGCAGGGGATATGCGACCGCGAGGCTATGTGGTTCTCAACCACGGCACTCGCGTTTACCGAGTCGTCGGCGCGTATGACCGCTGGCTGCGGCGAGTGCCCGACGAGTACCGCCGATCCGTTCTTGGAACACCAGGCGCTCAGATACCACTTGCGGCGGACGATGAGCATTGCCTCGGCCTGATCAAGCATTATCATTCGCTCGCCCCGCTCGGGCAAGAAGCGCGCAAGCCTGTATTCCTGCTCCGATCAGCTGACGGTGCCATCGGCGCTGATCAGCAGGCCGTGCGCGACGCGTACGGCCTCTTCAGAGAGTTGACTGAGCGGCTTCTTGCCGTCGCAGGCCTTGGCTAGCCATCAAGCGGCTCTAGCGGGAGCGGGTCGGGAAGTTTTTCGTCATGGTCGTGGAGACTTGCCGTGTTCCCGGAGGAGCGTTTCCGGGTTAAGGAGTGTTTTCGTGGCATAGCCCGGTCAAAGCTCCAGGACCCGAGAATCCTCCTCTAGGAGCCGTTGCCAGAGCGACGATACTCAGTATACTACTCACCATGATACTGAGTAAGAAGCGCTCATGAGCGTGCGGCACGCGATGCTCGCGCTGCTGAGCGAGGGACCCAAGTACGGGCTGCGGCTTCGCGAGGAGTTCGAGGACCGCACCGGCGAGGTCTGGCCCCTGAACGTGGGCCAGGTGTACACAACGCTGCAAAGACTCGAGCGCGATGGCCTTATCGAGTCCGACGGGAGCGGCGAAGACGGCCCGCAGAAGGCATTCCGGATCACCGCTGCCGGCGAGCGGGAGCTGGCCGCGTGGCTGCGTACGCCGCCTGACCTGAGCTCACCCCCGCGCGACGAGCTCGTGCTGAAGGTACTGGTCGCCATCCGGGTGCCGGGCGCCGATCCGCATCAGGTCATCCAGGCCCACCGTCGCTACCTGGTGCAGCTCATGCAGCAGTGGACACGGATCAAGGAAGACGCGGCCGACGAGGACCTGGGTCTCGCGCTGGCGGTCGACGCCGAGCTGTTCCGGCTGGACTCGGTGGTCAGGTGGCTGGGCCTCGCGGACGCCCGCATCAAGCGATCCGGAGCCGAAGCCCCAGCACCTAAGCCAGAAGAAATCCAAGGGCGGCTGCCACGGCACCGCCGGGAATTGAGGACCTTTCAATGACGATGCTGGAGCTACGCCAGGTATCGAAGTCCTACGGACAGGGCACCGCCGAGGTGCACGCACTCCGCGAGGTCAGCCTGTCGGCCGACGAGGGCGCGATGGTCGCCGTGATGGGACCCAGCGGCTCCGGCAAGAGCACGCTGCTCACCATCGCCGGAACCCTGGAGGCGCCGACAGCCGGTGAGGTTCTGGTCGCGGGGCACCCGGTCGCTGGCATGTCCCGCAATGCCAGGGCCCGGCTGCGCCGGCGCACGATCGGGTACGTGTTCCAGGACTTCAACCTGCTGCCGGGGCTGACCGCCGCGGAGAACGTCGCGCTGCCGCTCGAACTGGACGGGGTGTCCGCCCGCAAGGCCAGGATCGCCGGGCTGGAGGCGCTCGAGCGGCTCGGCCTGGCCGAACGGGCCGGGCACTACCCCGACCAGCTCTCCGGCGGGGAAAGGCAGCGGGTGGCGATCGCCCGCGCGATGGTCGGCGAGCGGAAGCTGGTACTCGCCGACGAGCCGTCCGGCGCGCTGGACTCGGCCAACGGAGAGGCGGTCATGCGCCTGCTGCACGACGCCTGCAAGAACGGAGGAATAACCTCCGTGGTAGTGACCCACGACGCGCAGCTCGCCTCGTGGGCGGACCGGGTGGTGTTCTTGCAGGACGGCCGGGTAACCGACCAGACCGACCCGGCGGCGGGCCCCGAGAGCCTCCTTGCCCCGCAGGAGGCTCGATGAGCGCGGGCGTGCTGGAACGGCCGGGGCGGACCTCGAACGGAGGCGGTCCCGCCCGCCGCGCGGTCATCCGCTGGGCGGTGCGGCTGCTGCGCCGCGAGTGGCGGCAGCAGTTGCTGGTCCTGGCGCTGATCACGGTCACGGTGGGCGCAACGTTCGTCGCTTCGGCGGTCGCCACGACCGCGCCGAGCCCTGCGACCGCGGGCTTCGGCACCGCGCAGTACCTCGCCACGTTCACCGGGTCGGGCTCGCGCATCGCCACCGAGATCGCGTCCCTGCGGCAGCGTTTCGGCCCGATCGACGTGATCGAGACCCAGCCGAGGTCGGTTCCCGGCTCGATCCAGACCTACAGCCTGCGGGCGCAGAATCCGCACGGGCGATTCGGGCAGCCAATGCTCGGCCTGGTCAGCGGGCATTACCCCGCCGGCCCCGGCCAGGTGGCGGTGACCAGCGGGGTGGCCGCGGATTTCCACCTCGCGATCGGCAGTTCCTGGTCCGTCGGCGGTGTCAGCCGGAAGGTCACCGGCATCGTGCGGAACCCGCAGAACCTGCTGGATGAGTTCGCCCTGGTGACGTCCGGGCAGCTCAGCGGGCCGGCACAGGTCGCGGTGCTGTTCGACGCACCGCGCTCGGCGCGGCCCCCGACCGGCGTCACCGTGACCAACCGGCAGGCCGCGGCGGCATCCGGCAACGTGATCAACCCTGAGACGATCTCGCTGGCGGCGGCCACGCTCGGGATGCTGCTGATCGCGCTGGTCGCGGCCGGCGGTTTCACCGTGCTGGCGCAGCGCCGGCTCCGCTCGATCGGGATGATGGCAGCCCAGGGCGCCACCGAGGCCAACATCCGGCTCGTCGTCCGCGCCAACGGCGCGGCCACCGGCGTCGCAGGCGCGGTGACCGGTTTCGTTCTCGGGATGCTCGCCTGGCTGGCCTACCGGCCGCAGGCGCAGGCCAGTGCCCACCACGTGATCGGCGTCTTCCAGCTCCCGTGGAGGGTGATCGGCGTCTCGATGGCCCTCGCCGTGGTGGCGGCGTACCTCGCCGCCGCCCGCCCGGCCAGGGCGATCGCCCGGGTGCCGATCGTGGTCGCGCTGTCCGGGCGGCCGGCCCCGCCGAAACCGGTTCGTCACCTGGCGGTCCCGTTCGGCCTCGCGTTCGCTGTCCTCGCGTTCGTCTTGCTCGGCATGGCCGGCTCCGGTGTCGGCGCCCCCGGCGGCGCTAGTCCGGCCAACCAGAGCACGCCGCTGAGAGAAGTCGTCTACGGCCTGATCGCGCTCGCCGTCGCCGTGGTCCTGCTGTCCCCGACCTGCCTGGCGCTGCTGGCCAGGCTGGGCCGCCGGATGCCGGTCGCGGTGCGGCTCGCGGTGCGAGACCTGGCCAGGTACCGCGCCCGGTCCGGCCCCGCGCTCGCGGCGATCAGCCTCAGCGTGCTGATAGCGGCGGGCGTCATCGTGGTCACGGCGGCGCGGTTCAGCAACGTACTCGACTATGCCGGGCCGAACCTGACCTCCAGCCAGCTCATCGTCTACCCGGGCGGTGGGCCAGGCAGCGGACCGGGAGGCGGGCCAGGCAGCGGGCCAGGTGGCGCCGGCCCGATCGGGAACCCGCCGGCAGGCAAGCAAGACGCCCCGCCCGCAGCAACCGCACCCCCAGCACCAACCGCACCGACCGCCACCCAGCTCACCGCCGCCGGGACGACCGCCAGGCGGATCGCCGCCGATCTCGGCGCCCGCTCCGTGATCACGCTGAAGACCGCGGGCGACCTGCGGTACGCCGCGCGGCCGGAACTGGAACGGGCCGATCTACGTCGCGACCCCCCAGCTCTTGCGGGCATACGGGATCACGCCGACACAGGTCAATCCCGACGCCGACTTCCTGACCATGCGACCGGGCCTGTCCGCGACGCCGCATCTGCAGTTCATCTGGGCCGGGAGCGTCAAGGGCGGCCCGCCGCCCCTGGGCGGACAGGGCATCACGTTCCCCTGCCCGCCGAGCGGCTGCCTGCCCAACCCGCCCATCCAGGAAATGAGCGCGCTGCCGTCAGGCACCTCGGCGCCGAACACGGTGATCACCGAGCATGCCGTGCGGGAATTCAGCCTCAAGCCGGCCACAGTTGGCTGGCTGATCCAGGCGCCTGGCGCGCTGACCCCCAGCCAGATCACGGCCGCCAGGCAGACCGCGGCGGCGGCCGGGCTGACGACCGAGACCGCCAACAGCATCCCGTCACTGACGCAGGTCACTAACGCGGCCACGATCTTCGCGATAGTGCTCGCGCTCGGCATCCTGGCGATGAACATCGGCCTAGTCCGCAGCGAGACCGCCGGCGACCTGCGCACGCTGACGGCCACCGGGGCGAGCTCCACGACCCGCCGCACCCTCACCGCGGCGACCGCCGGCGTGCTCGCGCTGACCGGCGCGATCATCGGAACAGCCGGCGGTTACCTCGCGGCGATCGGCTTCTTCAGGACCAACCACCTGGACCGGCTCTCCGCGCTGAGCAGCATCCCCATCGCCAACCTCCTGCTGATCCTGGTCGGCATGCCGCTGATCGCGATCTCCGTAAGCTGGCTGCTCGCCGGCCGGGAACCGCCATTCCTAGCCCGCCACCCCCTCGAATAGCCCGCTGAGCGGGGCCGAGACCGAGGTTCACCGCACCCCGGCCTCGGTTCTCGTCCTTACCGGGGAGGGTTTCCGGGTTCCTGAAGGAGCGTTGTCGCATGAAGGAGGGTTGTCGTCGTATAGTCCGGTCAACTCTCCTAGAAGCGAAAACCCTCCTACAGGAACCCGGAAACCCTCCTGCAAGAACAGCCTCACCCCGAAAGAGCCACAACCTTGCGACGTTGCTGGGCCAGTCAGGACCGCCCCGTGCCCCGCTCACGCCGCTGGACTCATCCTCAAAGGAGAGGGCATGGCGGCACGGCGATCGCGAGACTCTTTACTCATGACAGGTTACTCATGACAGGAGCGAGGCCATGCGGCTGCCTAAAGAGTTCCGCCTTCCTGGCGATGACGTGCGCGTCCGGCATGTAGGGGAAGGCGTGCTCCTAGAGCTGATCCGCAGCGCATTGGTGCGCGAATCGATGTTGGAAATTGGGTGTCGATACGCGCACCCATGTTGGCGGCCTCCGGCTAGGCCGTCGCCGGGGCATGGCCGCGAGGCGCGGCGTCCGCGCCGGCGGCGGTGAGCGGCTGGGCGATGTCCTCCAGGCTCCTGCGCTCGGCCTTGACGCCGAGGAACACCTCGACCAGGCCACCGACGATCATCAGCACCGCGCCGATCGAGAACGCGAGCACCGTCTCGCTGACCTTGCCGCTGGAGACCAGCGAGGAGAACAGCAGCGGACCGGTGATGCCGCCCGCCGCCGTCCCGATCGCGTAAAAGAACGCGATGGCCAGCGCCCTGGTCTCCATCGGGAAGACCTCGCTCACGGTCAGGTACGCGGAGCTAGCGCCGGCCGAGGCGAAGAACAGCACCACGCACCAGCACGCCGTCATCGTCACCGCGCTCAGCAGCCCCTTGTCGAACAGGAACGCGGTGAGCAGCAGCAGCGCCCCGGACAGGATGTAGGTCCCCGCGATCATGGGCTTGCGGCCGATCACGTCGAAGAACCTGGCCAGCACCAGCGGCCCGAGCAGGTTGCCGACCGCGATCACCGCGAAGTAGTAGCCGGGGTTCGTGGTGACGTGGAAGAACGTCGCGAGGATCTCCGCGTACCCGAAGGTGATCGCGTTGTACAAGAACGCCTGCCCCACGAACAGCGAGAACCCGAGGATGGTCCGGCGCGGGTACAGCGTCACCATTGTCCTGGCGATCGTGACGAAGCCGATGGTCTTACGCTGGCGGATCGTGATCGACTCGCTCGGCTCGGCCAGCTCCGTACCGGTCTCCCGCTCCACCTCCTGCTCGATGCCATCGACCAGGTCCTCGGCCTCCCTGGCGTGCCCGTGGATGAACAGCCACCGCGGGCTCTCCGGCACGTTCCGCCTGACCAGCAGGACGACCAGGCCAAGCACCACGCCGAGCCCGAAGCACAGCCGCCAGCCCACGCCCACCGGCAGGTCGTTGGTCGCCGGCACGGTCAAGAGCGCTCCGAACGCCGCACCAGCCCAGTACGTCCCGTTAATCACGATGTCTATTGTGCCCGCGATGCCTGCTCGGGATGAGCTCGTCGATCGCCGAGTTGATCGCCGCGTACTCGCCGCCGATCCCGAACCCGGTCAGGAACCGGAACAGGAAGAACCACCACGGCGCGAACGACAGCGCGGTCAGCGCGGTGGCCACCAGGTACGTGCCCAGCGTGATCATGAACAGCTTCTTGCGGCCGAACCGGTCGGTCAGCCACCCGAAGAACAGCGCCCCCAGGCACGCCCCGGCGACATAGGTGGCGGCGCCGAACCCCGAGACCTGCGCCTGCGTGATGTGCAGCCCGCTGCCAGGCTTGCCAAGCTGGCCCGAGATGTTACCGACGATCGTGACTTCGAGCCCGTCGAGAATCCAGACGGTACCGAGCCCGATGACGATCATCCAGTGCCACCGCGACCACGGCAGCCGATCCAGGCGCCCGGGAACTTTGGTGGTGACCGTCCCGGTCTGTACCTCGCTCATGACCGCCTCCCAGTGCCGGTGTCCTGCCCGGCAAGATCAGCGGCTTCCCTGTGAAAGGGGTGTCAAACGAACTGCCCGTGACGCTTGGTGACGACGAGGACGCGGCCTGATCACTATCGTCGCGGCCGTGAGCCAGAGCGCGGCAAGCAGGAGGCTGCCCGCGACGTCGGTCGGGTGGTGCTCGCCCCGGTACAGGCGGGAAGCCGCGACCAGCACGGGGAAGGCGATCGCGGGGACCAGGGCCAGCCAGCGCCACCAGCCGCGGACGTAGCCCAGCACCAGGACCGCGATGGCGACGTAGAGGCAGAGGGTGGCCGCCGTGTGACCGGACGGGTACGACGAGGTCGGCGGCGCCTGGGAGTCCAGGTGCGTGACGAACGGCCGCGGCCGCTTGATCACCTCCGCACTGAGCAGGAACGCGCCGAGCTCGCCCGCCATCACGACGGCGAGGTAGGTCACCGGCCGCCAGCTTCTGGTGACCGCGACGAAGATCAGGCACGCCGCGAACGCGACGATCAAGATGGGCAAGGTCGAGCCAAGGTCGGTGAAGAACTGGCTCACGCCGGTCAGGCCAGGAGTACGGTGCGCCGCGAGCCAGCGAGGAACGGTGGTGTCACCGAGCACGTTGCCGTTCCCGACTGTAGTGACGAGCTCTCCGAGGCCGACGACGAGGCCGATCGTCAGCACCCACGCCGCCAGCAGCACGGCGGCGGCGCGCATGCGGATGCTCCCGCTTTGATCCGGCGGGCGCCGGCCGGGCCGCCCGGGCTCAGCTCGGCGCCTTCTTCCGGGGCGAGGCCCTCCGTCACCGGGTCGGTGATCTTCTGGCCGGACGCGTGCCTGGTCAGCTGGAACGCGGTCGCCGTGACCCCGAGCCAGGTGACGCCGATCGCCCAGCCCGCCAGCACATCCGAGACGAAGTGCACGCCGAGCATGATCCGGCTGATCCCGATCAGCGCGACGACAACGGCGACCGCCCAGGTGAACGCCGGGCGCCACCGGCCCCGCGCGGCAGGCAGGAAGACAAGCAGCACTGCTCCGTAGCACACGACCGATTCGAGCGCGTGGCCGCTCGGGAAGCTCTTGCCCAGAGCGTGCGCGACGGGGTCCGCGACGACCGGGCGCAGCCGGCCGACCGCTGCCTTGGTCACCGGGACTAGCACGAACGCGCCCGCGGCCGTGGCGACGAGGTACAGGAGCAGCAGCCAGCGCCGCCTGATCGCCAGGAACACCGCGGCGGCGGCGATGACGCCGGCCAGCACGGCCGAGTTGCCGAGCGTCGTCACCGCCTTGATCACGGTGATCGCCGCGGGGTGACCGGCTACTACGGCGGTGAGGTGCGCGGCCACGGCCTGATCGGCGGATTCGAGCGGCCGGAACTTCAGCAGCACGAGCACGAGCAGCACCGTGAACACCAGGGCCGCGGTCGTGACCGTGATCAGCGGAGCGAGATTCCTGAGCGGGCTTGCCGCTGTTCGCTGGACCATGGCCGGTAGCTGCCCCGCATATCGCGGGCAAACCGGGGCAGCGCAGCATCCCTGGTCCGAGGTCCTACCTGGAGGCTCGCAATGCCCGTTGTAGCGGTGGTGGCGCATGCGGGCAAGACGCTGGGCGGCGGGTTGCCTGAGCTGAGGCGGGTGCTCGCGGACTCCGGGTACCATGACCCGATCTGGCACGAGGTGCCGAAAAGCCGCAAGGCGCCTAAGCAGGTCCGCCGCGCGCTGGCCGAGGGCGCGGAACTGGTCTTCGCCTGGGGCGGCGACGGCATGGTGCAACGCTGCGTCCACGCGGTCGCCGGCTCGGACGCGGCGCTCGCGATCCTGCCAGCAGGCACGGCGAACCTGCTGGCGCAGAACCTCGGGATCCCGGGCAATGTCGCCGAGGCCGTGCGCGTGGGGCTGTACGGGAGTCACCGCCGGCTGGACACGGGGTCGGTCAACGGCGAGCGGTTCGCCGTCATGGCCGGGGCCGGCCTGGATGCCAGCATGATCAAGCAGGCCGACAGGGGGCTGAAGGACCGGTTCGGCCGCGCGGCCTACATTTACACCGCGGCTAAGAGCCTTCGCGCGGGCCGGGTCAAGGCGACGGTCAAGGTCGACGGCAAGCGCTTCTACAAGGGCAAGATCTCGTGCGTTCTCGTCGGCAATGTGGGGAAAATCCTGGGCGGCATCGACGTCTTCCCCTCGGCGCGGCCCGATGACGGCCTGCTCGACGTGGGCGTGGTGACGGCGAAGCACCCGGTGCAATGGGCAAGGACGTTCAGCCGGGTCGCGACTGGCGACGCGGCCAGGTCACCATTCGTGCACCTGACCCGGGGCAAGCGGGTCAGGTGCACGTTCGCCCGGCCGTTCCGCTACGAGCTGGATGGCGGCGCCAGGTCAGCGGTGACAAGGCTGAACATCAAGATCCATCCGTCGTCGGTGACGGTCTGCGTCCCCGACCTGGAACCGCCGTCAGACACGGCGCCAGCGGGCTTCTAGCCAGGAGTAGCAGCCGAACACCACGAGCCCGGCGGCGATGAGGACGAGGAGCCACGGACCGAGCGGGGTGTGGGCGAAGGAGCGCAGGGTCGAGTCAAGCCCCTTGGCCTTGCCCGGGCTGTGCTGCGCACCCGCGATGACGAGGAAGATGCCGGCGGCGGCGAACACGACACCGCGCGCGATCCCGCCGATCTCGCCCAGCCAGGTCGCGAGCCGGCGCTGCCCACCGGTCATCTGGCCGGTCAGCAGGTCCTTGAGGAACGCCTTCTTCCAGGCCGTCCAGATCAGGTAGCCGCCGGCGCCGATCAGCACCAGGCCGGCGATTACCACGACGATCTGGCCGCCTGGGTACCGCATCAGCTTCCCGGTCATGTCGACCGATTGCGCATTGGTCGACTTGGGCGCTCCCCTGCCAGCGGCGAACCGCAGCGTGCCGTAGGCGAGGAAGCCGTACAGCAGCGTCTTGACCGCCGACAGCCCCCGCGAGCTCAGCTTGCGGCCGTCAGGGCCAGGAGCGCCGTAGCACACCTGGCTCAGGCGCCACAGCGCGAGCCCGGCGAACCCGATCCCGAGCAGCCACAGCAGCACCGAGCCGACCGACGTCGAGCTGACGGACAGCAACGCGCCGTGGTTGTCGGCGGTCGTGCCCCCGTGGCCGAACGCGACCTGCAGCGCGATCCAGCCGACGAGCACGTACATCGTTCCCCTGGCTGCGAACCCGGCTCTGGCCAGCGCGCGCATCGGGCGCGACCGGGCCGCTGACCTGGCCGCCGCACGACCTTGCGCCGCCGGACGAGCCGGCCGCCTGGCCCGCCGGCTATCTCGCCGCACCGATCCGCTGAACATAACGCCTCCCATTACTCGCGCCTCAGGAAATACGAGGCCGAAAAGTGCTGCCCTGGGCGCGGCTTGCCAAACCAGCCCGCTGATCCAGTGAGCCGGGCGTTTGCTGCCAATAGGCGCGGGCAGCTGATGGGGGCGGAACCTACAGAGGAGGTCCCATGTCTGCAGGATCGATAATCCTGACGATCGTGGTGGTGATTGTGCTGGTCGTCCTGATCGGCACTGCAGCTGCCATGTCGATGCGGCGTCGCAAGCTGCAAACGCGTTTCGGCCCCGAATATGACCGGGCGGTCACTGATCACGAAAGTCGCAGGCTGGCCGAAGCCGAGCTCAGCAGCCGGCAGCGGCGAGTCGAGAAACTGGCGCTGAGGGAACTGAGCGACAGCAGCCGCGCGGACTACGCAGCGAAATGGATCGCCGTGCAGGAGCGATTCGTAGAGGCTCCCGCAGAAGCCGTCGCGGAAGCGCAGTCGCTGATCGAGTCCGTCATGAGCGAGCGCGGCTACCCGGTCGACAACTATGAGGACACGCTGGCGGATCTGTCCGTCAATCACGCGTCCGCGCTCGAGCATTTCCGCTCGGCGCACGACATCAACGACAAGGCCGCCGGAGGCCAGGCGACGACCGAAGAACTCCGCGCCGCCGTGCTTAACTACCGCGAGCTGTTCGAGCAGCTGCTGGCTCCAGACGCCGCGCCGGCCACGGACGAGACAACCGCCGCGGACGAGGCAACCGCCTCAGACTTCGACGCGGAGGCCGACGCCAACGCCGACGCCGTACCAAGCGAAAGGACCAGCCGGCGATGACCATTCACGAGTCTGATTACAGCTCCGACTACAGCTCTGACCACAGCGCAGCCGACCTGCCGGACGACATGCCGGCACAGCGAGACGACCCGCCCGAGGCTGGTTTCCGCGCCGTAGACGACGAGGAAATGGAACCAGCTCAGGTCATCACCGACGTCCCCAACCCGCAGGACGCCCCTGAGGTCCACAAGGTCACCGACCTCCCCGCCGCCCCGGACGCGCAGGTCGCCGACGCCCCGGACGCATACGAACCCCCCGCCGCTCCCGAGACGCACGAAGCCCCCAGCGTTTCCGTCGCCTCTGACGCGTCGAGCGCGCCCTCGGCATCCGACGAGCGCCGCTGGCAGGAAATCCTGGCCGGCTTTGTCGATGATCCGCGCGCCTCGGTGCAGGCAGCGATCGAGCTCGCCGAAGACGACGTCTCGGCGTTCCTGGCACAGCTAAGCGAGCGGCGGGAAGCTATGCGCAGCACCCCGGCTGGCGGCGAGGACGCCCGGACCGAGGGCATGCGGAAAACAGTGATTGCCTACCGGGACTTCAGCAGGCAACTCGCTGCGTCGAAGCCATCCCTCTAGCCAGGCAAATGCCGCCGGCGGTTTACCCGGCGCCAGGCAGGCCTGGAGCGCCACTCCGGGCCTGCCGTTGGTCATCTTGGCGACGCCGCAGCGCCAGCGATGTGGCTTGGGTGAGGTTCTTTCGGGGTGAGGCTGTTCTCGCAGGAGGGTTTTCGGGTTCGTGCAGGAGGGTTTCCGCATCTAGGAGAGTTGACCGGACTATACGACGACAACCCTCCTTCATGCGACAACGCTCCTCCAGGAACCCGGAAACCCTCCACGGCAAGGACGAGAACCCTCCCGGACACGACAACTCTCCTCCCGGAGGACGAAAACCCTCCCGGACACAGCAGCACCCAGTTGGCTCACCCCAAAGAGCCTCACCCAAGTGGCTCTGGTGGGCCAGCCCGAGCCATTCCGGGCCTGCCGTTGTGTCACGACTGTGGCTGCTGTGGCTCTTGTGAAGTGAACGGCTGATCAGCATTGGCACGGCGCTCCCACTGAAGATGACAGGTGCCGGGACGCGATCGCGAGCTCCGTGATCATGATCGTGTGCTTGATCACGGAAGTTCACCCAGGTCATGGAGGCTGTCGGGTGACTTTCGCGTGACCCGGTCAGGCGGATTCCTTGCCGGGCACGGCGTGCGTCAGGCGGCGTGAGCAACGCGGCCCTCCCTGTTGTCATCCCCGCAGCATCAGGGAGGGCCGCATTGCTGTTGCCGGATGGCCGCGACAACAACGTGACCCGACCTGATGCTGTCCCGGCCCGCCCCGGCCACGCCCCCGCCCCAGCCTTTATGCCTATATGGGTTATATTTAACGCACGATGTGACAATTGACGACGATGTCGATCGGAGACACCGTGACCTGCAAGAAGCTCATTCGGCGCGCGACTATCGCCGGGCTGGCGCCTGCCCTGCTGATCGGAGCAGGCGGAGCGGCGCTCGGCACAGCGGGCGGGGTGGCGTCCGCCGCGACGGCCGCGGCGCCCGGGTGGCGGGTCTTCGACACGACCAGCGTCAAGTCTGGCGAGTTCTGGCAGTCAGGCATCATTGCCGTGAGTCCTTCCGACGCCTGGGCGTTCGGCAGGCGCATCACTTCGTCGCTGCCCCCAGATGATTCGACACAGGTGATCAAGCACTGGAATGGGCATAAGTGGCGGTTCGTCCCACTCACCGGGCCGGCGGCAAAGCCAGGCGTGAGCTTCGGGGCGACGGCGACGGCAGCGCTCTCCTCCACTGATGTGTGGGCGTTCACGCTCGATTCCTGGATGCACTGGAACGGAACTCACTGGACCTCGGGGAAGATGCCCGTCGTGCCTTCGACGCAGGAAGTCATTACAGGCGCGACTATCGTCAGCCGGAATGACATCTGGGTCGTCGGGAACCTGTCGAGCGCATCCACGGCGCCCTACCTGGCGCATTACAACGGACATAAATGGACGGCATCGACGCTGAACCAGTTCGCGAACCTGACCTCGGTGAGTGCCACGAGCGCCAATAACGTCTGGGCCGTCGGCAACGGCCCGCAAGCCCTGCTGCTGCACTTCAACGGCAAGAGCTGGAAAACGTTCGCGACTCCGAAGCTGATTTCCAAGTTCGGGCTTTACAACAACGTTCTCGCTCAGCCCGGCGGCGGCATCTGGGTGACCGGCGACCTCACCTCCGTCAACAACAGCCTCGCTGGCGGCGCGATGCACTGGGACGGGCATCACTGGACCGTCTACGACCTCACGTCCAAGGACAGCGTCTGGGCGGCGGCTCTAGACGGCCACGGCAGCCTCTGGGCCGTCACCGGTGCTGGCGCCGCACCCAGGTTCTGGCATTTCACGGGCGGCCGCTGGTTCGGCAGCTCCGCGACCGGCTCGGCCGCGACCGGCGACTTCGTCTACCAGCTGAGCGCCGTGCCGAAATCCAGCTCGATGTGGGCGGCGGGCTATGTCATCGACAGCGGAAGGCAGGCCGGCACCATCCTGCTCCACGGCATGGTCCCGTAGCCCGCCGGTCGTAGCCCGCCAGACCTGACTAAGACGCCAGAGCGGCCCGCGCGCTCACAGCCCGTCGGACAACCTGAACGAGCCGCCGAGCATTGTCCCGCGCAGCCGGATCATCGGCGCGTTCGACAGGTCGTCGCGGGAGTCGATCGCCTGACGCGAGCCGAGCACGAAGACCTGCTCCTGGATGCGCCAGCCCTTCGGCACGATCACTGAGACCGACGTGGCCAGGCCACGCACGACCACCGTCACCTGGTCCTGGCTTAGCACCACATTGCGCAGGTCCAGGTCGATCCGCCCGAACAACCCGGTCAGCGTGCAGAACCGCCCGATCCTGAATCGCCCCGCCCGCTGCACCTGCCCACCGATGATCACGACCTTGTACGGGTCAACCGCCCGGTACAAGCCGCTGCGCTTGGCCGGCAGCGACGGCAGGTCAGCGACGACCGCCGCGACCTGCGCTGAGGTCGTCGCCGCATAGATCGCGTCCAGCCTGCCACTGTGCTCGGTCAGCGACAGCCGACCCGAGGCCACGGCACCCGCGAGTGCCTCGGCGGCCGCGTCCCTGTCGGCGTCGGACGCACGGACCCCGCCCGTTGGCTCGCTCATGACTACTCCCCTCCGCCCGGTCGCCCGGGGTTAGCCCTAGCTCGCCGACATTAACCCTAGCTCGCCGACAGTCCTAGCTCGCCGACAATAGCGACGCGAGCTGAGCGGGCCAGTTCTCGTCGTGCGGCACCTGGCCGGTGAACAGGTCGGTCAGCAGCGCCGGCTCGCCAACCCGCCTGGCCGGGCCGGTCAGCCCGCCGCCAGCGGCGGCCGGCGGCGCGAAGCCCGAGTCGACCAGCGCCCGGTTGATCACCGCGACCGCGTCAGAACCCGCACCTGGCACGGCCCGGAACACGAGCGTCGCCGGCCCGGCCAGGTTCAGCACCTCGAACACCACCCGCCCCGGCACGCTCACCAGGGCGAACGCGAGCACGGTCGGATCCTCGCCGCCGACGGTCAGCGCCGACAGATCCTGACCCGCCGGGGTGAGCTGGCCCCGGGCGACGTTCGGCCTGCTGCTCATCTGCCTGGACTGGCTGGCGTTGGTCATGCCGGCGCCGAGCGCCCGGTAACCCCAGTAATCGCCGTAGTCCCAGCCATCGCGATAACCGTAAGGCCCGGCACCGTAACCACCGCCAGAGCCGTAACCACCGCCAGAGCCGGCGTAACCACCGCCGAACCCGCCAAGCCCGAACCCGCCAAGCCCGCCGCCGCCGAAACCACCACCGCCAAGCCCGCCGCCGCCGAAACCACCGCCGCCACCGAACCCGCCTGGCCCGAACGCCCCAGGCCCGCCTGCCATGACCCCGGCCGCCATCATCCCGCCGAACCCGGGCCGGAACGTCCCGCCCGGGCTCTCATGCTCCCCGAGGTGCGGCGTCGCCGCGGAATCACGCCAGGCCGTGACGCCCTCCGCGCCGACCTTCACGGACGCCACCTGCCGGAACCCGATCGCCAGCTCACCACGCTGAGCCAGGTCGCGCATGCACGGCTGCCGGTCAGCGAGCGTGGCGATCTTGAGCAGCGTTCCCGAGAGCTCAGGGTGGACACCATCTAGCCCGGCAACGGGCACCGCGACGCCATCTCGCAGCAGCCCGGCCGCCTGCCGCAGCGCCAGCGGGTCGAGCCCGGGCAGCAGCGCCCCGAAAAACGCCGACGTCCGGCTCCGCGCCGACGCGATCCGCTCCGACAGCGCCCGCTCGAACTCGCCCGTGCGGTTGCCGAGCCGGGACAGGGAAACCGCGTCGCTCCCGGCGGCCCGCACCGTCACGACGTAGTCCGCGACGTCCACCGACTTGACGAACGAGAAGCTCACCCGCTGCGCCCCGGCCGGCCCGATCACCAGCAGCGCGTCGTCGTAGACCCGGAGCTCGACCTGCTCGCCGCCGGCGACGCCGGAAAAGGAATCGGCCTCCCCCACGGCCGACGCCGTCACGGCGGCGGCATCGGCGGCCGCGTCCCGCAACTCGGCGAGCACCTGGGTGCGCATCGCGCCCATCCGCGACAGCTCGATCACCGTGCCCTGGGCAAGCGTGACCCGCAGCGTGAACTGCTCGCCCTCGCCCACCGATGCGATCTGGCCGAACGGGACGCGGAGCACATCGCCGGCCTTCGGCGTCAGCACGAACGTGCCCTCGGCGACCTCAACGTCCGCGCCGCCGTCCTCGCTCGGCTCGCCGCCTGGTGACAGCAGCCGGTAATGCGCGGTCGTCACCAGGTCACGCCGGCGTGCCGCACTCGCCGCAGAACTTCACCCCGGCCAGCTGGCTGCCGCAATTGCCGCAGAACTTCTTGGCCGTCTCGGCCGCGGCCTGAGGCTGCCCGCAGTTACGGCAGAACTTACCGCCCCCGGTCTCCTGGCTGCAGTTCGTGCACAGCCCGGTCGCCTGGTCCCGGTAATTGACGTCCTTGGTCCAGTCCGTCGCCTGGATCTTCGTGTTGAGCTGGTCGACCTGCGCCGCCGCCTGCATGCCGGCGATCTCCTGATCGAGCTTGGGCGCGCAGGTCGTGCACAGGCCGCGCTCGTTGTTCCAGCAGATCTGGCCGCACACCCACTGACCGCACCGGTGGCACTGCTTGAAATAAGGCTTCATCTCGTCGACGGCCTTGGCCAGCGCCTTGTCCCGGGCCGTGCCGCGGGTGCCGTCGGTGAGCCACTGCGCGTCCCAGCCGATCTCCGATGCCTTGCTCCCGATGGTCCCGCCGAGCAGGTCGCCGCCCATGCGGAGCATCTGGCCGCCGAAACCGGACAGGGACTTCTGGAACGAGGACGCGTAACCGTTCCCGCACCTGCGGCAGTAAAACTCGAACTGGTACCCATCGCGCGTACTGCGATCCTGGTAGTTATCGGTGAAGAAGACCATCTCGGCCATGTTTGCCCCTAGCGTGCGTTCCGACCCAAGCGCGGCCATTTTCCCCTGGCCCGGCAGGGGCACGTTATCAGGACCGATGGCGGCGCACCATACTACTGATACCTATTCGGTGGGAAGACCTGATGAGCAGCCAACATGGTGATATCAGCCGCGCCGCAGCACCCGCGCGGCTGCCGCCGCGACCGTGGTCACCAGCACCCACCCGGCCGCGTTCAGCACATACGACAGCCACTGACCAAAACCACTAGGGTTGAACGCATGCTTGAGCCCGAGATCGACCAGGGGTAGCAGCAGGTCGAGGGTGTAGATCACCGGATTGAAGTGCGGGGCCATGCCGCCAGGAATAGGCGGCGGCCGCTGCACGGCGAACGTCACGCTGCCGACCACGAGCAGCACGGCCAGCCAGGCAAGCGCGCGCCACGGCCGGTAGCCGTAGCCCAGCGTGATGTCCTGGATCAGGCCCCAGAGCCTGGCGAGGTGGGAGGCGTCCTTGTGCTCGTCGCGCTCCCTGGCGTACCAGACGGTCCGCGCCTGCTCCGGCTGGCCGATCCGGACGTAGTGGGCGGCGAGGTGCTCATACGGCTGTGCCTGCGCTCCCAGCGGGTCCCGGCTGAGCCAGCGCAGCCGGATCCTGGCCGGCAGCCTCGGCTCGAGCGCCTGGTAGGTCAGCCCGTCCAGGCTGAGCCGGGCCGGCCAGGAGGCCGGATCATCGCGGAACACCTCGATCCGGGCATGGCCCAGGTCCACAAGGCCGGCAACCGGCTCGGCCGGACGCAGTGAGAGCTCGCCGGCCTGCAAGGCCCGCGCTCCGAGTGCCGTACCGCCTTCGTTGGCGATGCGCACCTGATCCAGGTTGAGCCGGCCGCCGATCCGGCCGCCGGTTAGCCGCAACTCGCCCGTGACGGACAACTGCTGGCAGACGACGTCGCCCGCGATCTCGGCCCCGGACAGCCGGCATGCGATGCGACCCGGGTTGGCCAGCTCGGCGCCGATCATCAGCACGCCCCGGCCGACCTGGACCGACCGCAAGCTCAGCTCCCCGGTGGCCCGGAGCTTGCGCAGGCCGAGCACGCCGTCGATGATCGCGCCGTCGCCGGCCATTGCCCGGTCCTCCGGCGCGTCGAGCCGCGCACCCGTGAGGTCGAGCCCGCTGGAGAAGTGCGCGCCCGCGAAGCTGAACCTCCCCTCGCAGGTCAGCCCCGCCGCCTGGCACACTCCGACCGAGGCGCGGTCGAGATTGATCGCGACCCCGCCCGGATTGCGCATCGTCGCCCTGGCGATCGTCAAGGTGGCGGGCAACTGCGCGCCGATCAGCCGCACCTCGCCCGCCGAGGTGAACTCCCCTGACAGGTGCAGCCCGCCGTTCACCACGATGCCCCCGGCGCTCAGTGCCTGCCCGTCCGGATAGCTCAGCTTCGCCCCGTCGAACGACAGGCTCGCCCCGATATGGGCGTTGTGCAGCGATACCTCGCCTTCGGCGACCATGGCGCGGCAGTCGAACCGCCCCCCGACTTCGGCCGAGTCCGCATCGAGCGCGCGCCTGCGACGGCTCACGATGCGCGCGCCGGTCAGGTCAACCGATCCGGCAATCCTCGCGACCTGGATGGACACCAGGCCGTGGGCCGTGAGGCCGGTGCCCTCGAGACCCCCGTCGATGGTGAGCCCGCTGGCGGCGATGGCGTGAGCGGCCGTCCCGTGGCTGGTGACCGCCGGAGTCCCGCCGATGTCCGCTTTGCTGAGGCAGACCTGCCCGGTCACCTTGGCCTGGTCCAGCCGCAGCAACCCGTCGATGACGGTGCCCCACAGGTTAAAGATGCCATCGAGCCGCATCCGGGTGGCGTTGAGGCCGGGCAGGTGGCTGAAGGTGATCCGCACGGTCTTGGTGACCGCCTCGACCAGCCGGATCTCGGTGTCGAAGCTGCAGTACTCGCAGACCAGCGGCCAGCCGGTCACGGCGCCCATCAAGTCGAGCCGCCCCACGACGCGCGCCCCGCGCAACCTGATCCCGGGCGCCGAGCCAGGCTCGGCCTGCCTGGCCCCGAGCAGCAGCGAGCGGAGCACCTCGGCCCGCACGACCCGCTCGGCCCCCCAGGTAGCTCCGCGCCTCGGGTCGTCTGCCTCCGCGTCGCCGGTGCGCAGGTCAGCCCAGCGACCAGAAGCGAACGCGTCCCAGGCCAGTCGCTCCGCCGGAGTCAGGTCGCGGCCTTCCGCGTCGCTGTCCTTGGGGTCGCTGTCACTCAAGTCGCCGGACGTCATGCGCACCATTGTCCGACGAAGGCAAGCCTTAGTGGCTTTAGATGCCCTTTGACACCCGTAGTGCAAATGAGTGACCCGGTCTCCCTGGACGACGACCGGGTCGTCGAGCAGCACTGGCGTCCCGGCGTATTCGCCGAAGAACCTGACTCCCGAGCCGAACACCGCTGGCGCGAGCGCGACCGACACCTCGTCCACCAGTCCGCCGGCGGCTCATGCGTCACCACGAACACGGCGTCGCCCACCGGCGGTCGTCCGCCCCAGCCACCGGTCAGGTCGAATAGCCGCCTGCCGATCACCGTGGCGGAGATGTTGTCCCAGATCGGGCGCAGGTAATCAGCGGTCGTCGCTGACACGTGGAACACCCGAGCCGGGTCGGCGCCGGTGAACTCGACGTCGCCGTTGTTGTACCAGTCGAATAGCGGTCCAACCTGGTCATGGTCGTCGGCGATGAAGCCGTCGAGCGACATGGCCGCGTTGGTGTGACTCTTGCGGGGTGAGGTTGTTCTCGCAGGAGGGTTCTCGGGTTCCTGTAGGAGGGTTTCCGCATCTAGGAGAGTTGACCGGACTATCCGACGACAACCCTCCTTCATGCGACAACGCTCCTTCAGGAACCCGGAAACCCTCCACGGTAAGGACGAGAACCCTCCCGGACACGACAACCCTCCTCCTGGAGGACGAAACCCTCCCGGACACAGCAGCACCCAGTTGCCTCACCCCAAAAGAGCCGCACCCAAGTCACAACGCGGGGCCTTCCAGGCCCGGGCGGCGCCCGGCGTAGCGCGAGCAGGCAAGATCGGGACAATAGGTCTATGAACGCTGAGGTAATCGCGTCGCTCACGACCGCCGCCGGCACGCTCGTGCTCGCCGTCGCGACGTTCGCCGCGACCCGTTCGGCGAACCGCGCGTCCCGCATCGCCGAACGCTCGCTGCTCGCCACACTCCGGCCGGTCCTGATGGGCGGCCAGCTCAGCGACCCCCGGCAGAAGATCGGCTTCGCCGACGATAAGTGGTTCCACGTCGAGGGTCCCGCCGCCGTGGTCAGCCAGGGTGACGACGCCATCTACCTGGCCTTCGGCGTGCGGAACTTCGGCAGCGGCCTCGGCATCCTGCAAGGATGGCATGCGGTGCCCGAGCGGCTCATGGGGCAAGCGGAGCACGGGGCGGTGGAGTTGTTCAGGCCGCAGACCAGGTCCCTTTACGTGCCGCCGGGCGGGCTCAGTTTCTGGCAGGGAGCCCTGCGCGACCCAGCCGACCCCGTCTATGACGGGTTCGCCGAGGCGATCAAGAACCGCACCGCGGTGACGGTCGAAGTGCTGAACTCCGACCTCAACGGAGGGCAGCAGACCATCACCAGGTTCGCGCTGCTCCCGGTGCAGGAAGACCGGTGGATCGCATCGGTCAGCCGGCACTGGACACTCGACGAGCACACCCCGCTCCGCCCGGCCCACCCCGACAACTGACCCCGACTGGCCGCCGGACCCGCCGGGGGCCTGCCACAGCAACGCCGCGGAGTTGCTACGCGGGTTTGCTACGCGGCCGGGCCGGTGGCCTTGCGGATGGCGAGCCGGACTACTACACGGACCGCACCCGGTTTGTCCGCGCCTGGGTCCTTGCCGTCGTACTTCCAGGACAACTCGGTGTCGACCCGGCGGCCGAGGTCCGGGGTCATCGAGACTTGGCCGCGCAGCTCGACGTAGTTCTCAGGGTCGGCCGAGTCGATGACGGTGACGCTGACCCGGGGGTCGCGCACCATGTTGCGGTGCTTGACCCTGCCCTCGACTGTCGACATCAGGAGGTCATCGCCTTCGCGGCCGACCCACATCGCCGAGGTTTGCGGGCTGCCGTCGGCGTTGATCGTTGCGAGGACCGCGTAATTGGCGCCGTCCAGGAGCCTGCGCGCCTCGGCGCTGAGCGTGAATGCCATGGCGGCACGGTAGCAAGGCGCGGCGCAGACGCCGATCCGGCGGTGAGGCTCGCGGCGGTGAGGCTCAGCGGCTGTAAGGCTCGCGGGGGCGGTCCCGCTAGGCTGGCTGGCATGCCTGTCCACGAGGCCGGAGCCCTGCACACGCCGAGATACGGCGACGTTGCCACCGTCCCGGCCTGGCTGCGTGCGCCCGCGGATGCCAATGAGCTGTTGCCCCAGATCTGGCCCGGGACGGCCCGGCGCAACGACGCCGGGGCGCTCGAAGCCGGCGGCGTGGACGTGCGCGACCTGGCGGCGCAGTACGGTACGCCGGCGTACGTGCTTGACGAGGCGGACTTCCGTGGCCGGGCCAGGGCATTCCGCGCCGCCTTCGCTGACGCCTTCGCCGACCTGTGCGGTGGCGCTGACGTGTACTACGCGGGCAAGGCGTTCCTCTGCACCGAGGTCGCGCGCTGGATCGCCGCCGACGGCCTGGGCCTGGACACCTGCTCGGGCGGCGAACTCGCGGTCGCGCTTCGCGGCGGGGTGCTGCCTGACCGCCTGGCCATGCACGGCAACAACAAGTCCGACGCCGAGATCTCCCGTGCCATCGACGCCGGGATCGGCCGGATCGTGGTCGACTCCATCGCGGAACTCGACCGGATCGCTGACGCGGCGGCGCTGCGCAAGGTCCGCGCGCCCGTGCTCCTCCGGGTGACCGTCGGGGTCGAGGCGCACACCCACGAGTACATCGCCACGGCGCACGAGGACCAGAAGTTCGGCATCTCGCTGGCGGGCGGCGCGGCCGAGGCGGCCGTCCTGCGCGCGCTGGCCAGGCCGGAGCTGCGGCTGGTCGGGCTGCACTCGCACATCGGCTCGCAGATCTTCGATACCTCTGGCTTCGAGGTCGCCGCGCACCGGCTGCTCAGCCTGCACGCCAAGATCGCCCGCGAGCACGGCGTCGTGCTGCCTCAGCTTGACCTCGGCGGCGGCTTCGGCATCACCTACACCAGCCAGCACGACCCGATGGACGTCAAGAACCTGGCCGGCTCCCTCGCCGAGATCGTCGCCAGCGAGTGCCGCGCGCTCGGGGTGGACGTGCCCAAGGTCAGCGTCGAGCCTGGCCGGGCGATCGCCGGGCTGAGCACGTTCACGCTGTATTCGGCGGGGGCAATCAAGGATGTCGCGCTCGAGCACGGGATGACCCGCAGGTACGCGGCCGTCGACGGCGGGATGAGCGACAACATCAGGACAGCGCTGTACGACGCCGACTACTCGGCCACGCTGGCCTCCCGGCGCTCCCCGGCCGAGCCGGTGCTGACCAGGGTGGTCGGCAAGCACTGCGAGGCCGGCGACATCGTGGTCATGGATGAGTTCCTGCCATCGGACTTGGCACCAGGTGACCTGCTCGCCGTCCCGGGCACTGGAGCCTACTGCCGCAGCATGGCCAGCCAGTACAACCACGTGCCCCGGCCGCCCGTCATCGCGGTGGCCGCGGGCACGGCCAGGGTACTAGTCCGCCGCGAGACCGAGGATGACCTGCTCGCGCTGGACGTTTGCTGACGCCGCTACCGGCCGTCCGGCCAGCTGACCTCGGCCCAGGCACAGCTACCGCTGCGCCCGAAGACATCGGCCAGCGCGGAGACGACGACCAGGCCGCGGCCGCTCTCGCCGTCGAAGTCGGCCGGCGCCACCACCCAGTCCCCCGAGCCCTGGTCGGCTACCTCAAGCCGCACCCACCCCGGCCGCGTCCACATCCGCATGGTGAACTCCCCGCCGGGCAGCCCGCTCGGCGAATGACGAATCGCGTTCGTCGCGAACTCGCAGGCGATCAGCACGACGTCGTCGGTCCGGGGGCAGCCTGGCTGCGCGTCCCCGACAACATTGCGGACGGCGGAGATCGTCGCGGGAATCCCGGGGAAGCTGACGCAGACATCCGGCGATCCGGGTAACAGCGCGCCACCGGAGCCGCCGCCACGGCCCGTATCAGGAAATGAGGTTGAGGTCACGAGTCACGATGATGACTGACGGTACTCAGTCGTGTCGCATTCGTGACAGACCTTCCCCGCTAGATCAGGAGATACGAGCATTCGCGTTTAGGGCCGCTAGCCGATCAGTCCGGCCCCCACGAATCCGCCGTGCTCAGCACCGGGCGGGCACGCGAAGACTGCGCTGCCTATATGGGTGAGATAGGTGCTCAGCGCATCCTTACCGGCAATTGTCTCCTGAATGGGGATGAACTGCTTTCTCGGGTCGCGCTGATAGCACAAGAACAACAGGCCAACAGCCGGGGTGTCCGTGCTCTGGTCGATCCCGTCGACATAGGAGTAGCCGCGCCGCAAAATCCGCTCGCCCTTATTGCGGGCGGGTGAGGTCATCGCGACGTGCGCGGTCGGCGGCTGGTGCGCCAGCAGCTTGCCGCTTACCTTGGCCCGGCCGATGGACTGCTCCTGGCCGTTGAGGCTGGTCTCGTCCCACAGCCCGAGTGCGATCTCGATCCGCCGCGCCACCAGGTAGGAACCGCCGCGCATCCACGCGGGCGAGGCCGGCTCGCCAGCCCAGACGAACTTGGCCAGCGCGGCGGAGTCCTGCGCCATGATGTTCTCCGTGCCGTCCTGGAAGCCCATGAGGTTCCTCGGCAACCTCTGATGAGTACTGTTGCCTGTCCGCCCGAAACCGGAAAGCAGCCAGCGCGCCTTGGAGTGCGCGGCGCCGAGCCTGATCAGGTCATGCACGGCGTGAAACGCGATCTGCGGATCGTTAGAGCACACCTGGATGGCGAGGTCCCCGCCGCTGATCGCGGCCTGCAGGTCATCGCCGCGGAACGACGGCAGGTCAACGAGCGGCAGCGGGCGGTGCTTCGCCAGGCCGAACCTGTCCTTGCCGCCGGCCTCTGAAAAGCGTCGCCCCGAAGCCGAACGTGATCGTCAGCTCAGCCGGGCCGAGCCCGGCCGCCTCGCCGGTGTCGACTGGCGGCCTGTTGCCCGTGCTGACCGCGCCGACCGCGTGGCCCAGCGTCAGTTGCGCCGCCGCATCGGACCAGATGCGCAGCAACGAGCGCAAACCCGCAAGAGAATCGGCCGTCACGTCAAGAGCGGCGAACTGGAGGTAATTCTGCGCTGGAGTCGCAATCCCCGCCTGATGAGCGCCGTAAAAGGGCACCGCGCCGCCAGCGGCAGGTATGGTGACTGCGGCAGCCGCGTTCCCGGCGTCAGACAGCAGGGCTCCTGCACTGAACGCGGAGGCGCTCGCGCCGACCAGACCGGATTTCAGGAAACCACGTCGTGTTGACTTCACTGGCTCAGTATGGCATTGAGGTAATCTCCCACGCGCAAAGTCGCAAATCCGCGGACCGGAAAGGCATGATCATGACGAGGCAATCGGTTCAGCGCCGTCGGGCATTCCTGCTCGCGCCGGCCGCGCTCGGGGTCAGCGCCGGCCTGCTCATGGCGGCGGTCACGCCCGGATTCGCCAGCTCGAAGGCCAGCGTCAGCGGCACCCTGCAAGCCTGGGGCGATGATCTGCGGGGCCAGCTCGGCAACGGCGCCACCGGGCTCGTCGACAAGCCGGTGACCGTGCAGCTCCCGGCCGGCGTCACGATCACGGCGGTGGCGGCTGGCGGCCAGGCCACGCTCGCGGTCACCTCGGCCGGGCAGGTCTATGCCTGGGGCGACAACCAGTACGGCCAGCTCGGCGACGGCACGACGACAGACAGCCATACGCCCGTGCTGGTGCACCTGCCCAAGGGCACGGTCGCGACGGCCGTCGCGGCCGGCGATGGCGACAGCCTGGCGGTCACGTCCACGGGGCAGGTCTACGCCTGGGGCAATAACCACTACGGCGAGCTTGGCGACGGCAGCACGGTCAACCGGCTCCGGCCGGCCCGGGTCGCCCTGCCTCATGGCACCAAGGCGGTCAGCGTCACCGCGAGCTACAACTACAGCATGGCGCTCACCTCGACCGGCAGCGTGCTCGCCTGGGGCTACAACGGGTCAGGCCAGCTCGGCAACGGCTTCCTGACCGCGAGCGAGGTCCCGGCCCGGGTCAAGCTGCCGGCCAAGGTCAAGGTCAAGATGCTCGCGTCGGGCGGTTATGACGGCCTGGCCCTGACCGAGTCCGGCCACGTCATGTCCTGGGGTGACGACGGGTTCGGCCAGCTTGGCAACGGCAATGCCAGGACCAGCGTGCTCCCGGTCTCGGTCAGGCTCCCCAAGGGCGTCAAGATCACCGCGGTCGCCGGGGGCAGTCAGCACGGCCTGGCCCTGACCAGCTCGGGCGGGGTGCTCGCGTGGGGCCGCAATACCTGGGGCCAGCTCGGCAACGGCAAGACGGCCCGCGCCAGCGTCACGCCAGTGCGGGTCCGGATCCCGAAGGGCGACAAAGTGGTCGCCATCAGCGCGGGCGGCGGGTTCAGCCTGGCGGTGACGGCGTCAGGACAGGTGCTCGCGTGGGGCCACAACGCCTGGGGTCAGCTGGGCAACGGCACCAAGAAAGACAGCCACGTGCCCGTGGTGGTCAAGCTCCCGGCTGGCCTGACCGCCGTCGGCCTGGCCAAGGGTCCCACGACGAGGCACAGCGTGAGCATCGTCAAGTAAGGCTCGCCTAGAGGCCAGCGGGTAGCGGGGCGGGATAATTTCCGGCCCCGGGGTTGTGTCCTTTCAGGAGTCGCTCCACAGCGGGGCGCGATCGCCCAGCACCTGCTCGACCGCGCGCACGAAACCGGCGAGCTGGTCAGCGGAGAGCGCCAGGCTCAGGGCCAGATAGCCGCGCGGCGCCAGGTAGTACCCGTGCTCCAGCAGGTCGAGGAAGGCGAGTTCGAGCAGGCGCGGTTCGGCGGTGACGAGGTCAGCCGGGCTGGTGACCGGACCGGCCGTGGCGTGGATGGCGAGCAGGGTGCCGATGCCGGTGACGCTGAACGGGGCTCCGGCCTGGCGGAACGTCGCGGCGAGCTGCTCACGCAACTGGTCCCCCGCCAGGCAGGTAATTGCGGGCCCGCTCGTGCAGCTCGCGGGTACGGGGACGGGCGGCGGCGTAGCGTTCACGGGCCTGGGCGACCGCGTTGGTCAGGGCGTCGGACCTGGTAATTACCGGGATGCTGGTGTTCGCGTTCACCTTTAGGATCGTATGCCGTGAATATGAAGCTGGCGGTTCCGGCCACGGTGCGCGCCAAGGCGCATGCATTCGGCGCCGGGCAGTGGCTCGACGACCTGCCTGGCCTCGCCGCCGACCTTGAACAGGAGTGGTCGGTCACGATCGGCGGCGTCTTCCCCGACGCCACCGAGGCACTCGTCGCCGAGGCCACGCTGGCCGACGGGACGCCGGCGGTGCTGAAGCTCTGCGTGCCGCGCGAGGGCAACCTCCCCGAGCAGGAAATCACCGTGCTGCGCCTGGTCGACGGCGAGGGCTGCCCGAGGCTGCTCCGCGACGACGTGGCCAGGGGCGCGCTGCTGATCGAGCGGCTCGGCCCCTCCATGCACGATCTCGGGCTGCCGATCGGGCAGCGGCACGAACTGCTGTGCGCGGCGGCCGAGCGGATCTGGCGTCCCGCGCCCGGCGCTGACCTCCCGACCGGGGCGGCCAAGGGCCGCTGGCTGATCGGCGACCTCACCGCGACCTGGGAGGCACTCGGGCGGCCGTGCTCCGAGCGCGCCATCGAGCACGCGATCGAATGCGCGACCCGCCGGATCGCCGCGCACGACGACGAGCGCGCCGTGCTCGTGCACGGTGACATCCACGAGTGGAACGCGCTGGCCGCCGGCGGCGGCAGCTTCAAGCTCGTCGATCCTGACGGGCTGCTTGCCGAGGCCGAATACGACCTGGGCGTCATGATGCGCGAGGACCCCGTCGAATTGCTCCGCGGCGATCCGATGGATCGCGCGCACTGGCTGGCCAGGCGCTGCGGGCTCGACGCCACCGCGATCTGGGAGTGGGGCGTCGTCGAGCGAGTGTCGACCGGCCTGCTCGGCGTTCAGATCGGCATGCAGCCGGTCGGCGGCCAGATGCTCGCGACGGCCGACGTCATCGCCGCGACTCGCCCGGCTGGTTAGGCTTTGCTCTAGCCGGTGCTGGCGCATCCGGCGTGAAGTCCGATTCCTACCGGGGAGGACGCGAGCGATGCCCATTGACCCGAAGACCACCGCCATCGTGCTTATCGAATACCAGAACGACTTCGTCACCGAAGGCGGCGTGCTGCACTCAGCCGTCGCCGACGTCATGGACAAGACCGGCATGCTGGAGAACACGCGGCAGGTAGTCGCGAAGGCAAGGACGGCCGGGGCGACGGTCATGCACGCGCCGATCACGTTCGCCAAGGGCTACAACGAACTCAGTTCTCACCCGTACGGAATCCTGAAGGGCGTGGTCGACGGCAACGCGTTCGTGAAAGACAGCTGGGGCGCCGCGATCGCCGACCCGCTGGCGCCGCAGGAAGGCGACATCGTGATCGAGGGCAAGCGCGGCCTCGACACGTTCGCGAGCACGAACCTGGACTTCATCTTGCGCAGCAAGGGGATCACCACGATCGTGCTCGGCGGCTTCCTCACCAACTGCTGCGTCGAGTCGACGATGCGCTCAGGCTACGAGAACGGCTACCAGGTCATCACCCTGAGCGACTGCGTGGCCGCGACCTCGGCGGAGGAGCACGACAACGCGCTCCGGTTCGACTTCCCGATGTTCTCCAAGCCCATGACGGCGGCTGAGTTCATCGAGTCCATCGGCTGACGGAACCCCCAGGGTAGGAAAAATTGCCGGCGCGGTCAGCTCGGCCTCTAGGCCGCTCATTGCCGGGCTGACCGCGCACGGCTCCTGCGCTCAGAACTTGGCCGCCTCCGGGATCACGAGCTCGCCCATGAGCTCGAGCGGCCTGATCGACGCCGCGTCGGGAATCCGGCTGTGCGCGTGCGAGACGCCCAGCGCGGCCAGCTCGCGCAGCTGCTCCAGGATCGAGTCCGCGTTCTCCCCGTTGGGACCCGGGTCGATCGGGAACATCACGGTCTTCTCGATCTCGTCGTAATCCCGGCCGACGGCTTCGCAGTGCCCGCGCAGGATGTCCAGCTTGCGGGCCAGGTCGGGGCCGCCGAAGAGGTTGCACGCCTGGGCGTACTGGGCGACCATGCGCAGCGTCTTCTTTTCGCCGCCGCCGCCGATGAGGATCGGCGGGTGCGGCCGGCGCAGCGACTGCGGCACGTTGAGCGTGCGGGTGAGCTGGTAGTGCTTGCCGTTGTACGGGCTCTCGTCGTCGCTCCACATCTGCAGGCAGATCTGCAGAGCTTCCTCGAGCCGCTCGAACCGCTCGGCGGTCGGCGGGAAAGACAGCCCGAGCCCGCGCGATTCGTCCTCGTTCCAGGCCGCCCCGATGCCGAGCCACGCCCGTCCGCCCGAGATCACGTCGAGCGTCGTCACGCACTTGGCGAGCAGGCCGGGCTCCCGGTAGACCACGGCGGTCACCCAGGCGAGCAGCTCGATCCTCGACGTGCAGGCGGCCAGGTAGCCGAGCGCGGTGTAAGCCTCGAGCATGTCGTTCTCCGGCGGGCCGACGACGCCGATCTGCCATACGTGATCCATCACGCTGAGCTTGGCGAAGCCCGCGTCCTCGGCGGCGACGGCGACGCGACGCAGGTCTTCGCCTAGCCTCGCCGGGCCGCCCGGCCAGGTGAAGTCGGCGACGTGTACTCCCAGCTGCATTGCAAGGTTCCCTTCACGGTGTTGAGTTAGTTCACAGTGCTAACGCGAGCCGTTCGCACGATCGCGCGCGGCGCGGATCACCGGCAGCGCAGCGAAGTACGAGCCGACGGCGGCGATCCCGCCCACCCCCAGGTCGACCGAGATCCGCCCCTGCTTCGCCCAGTAGACGTCCTTGAGGTCGAGCAGCAGCGCGAACTCATCGATGATCAGCGCCATCCCGGTGCCGTAGCTGACCGCCACGGCCGGATGCGTCCGCTGCCGCTCGCTGCCGCGCACGGCTACCGCGCCCACGCCGGCCAGCAATCCGATGCCCCACAGGTAGTGATGCAGGTGCTCACCGCCGACGCTGAGGTTGCCGAACGGCCCTTTGCCGCCCCTGATGCTCCAGGTGACGCCGCGTACGGCCCCGAACGTCGTCGTGAACGCCAGCCAGCTCGCCAGGCTCGACCGCTGGCACGAGTCCAGATCCTCGAGCAGTGCCCGGCGCAGTCGCGGAAGAAGATCGCTCATCCCTGGCACGATAGCCCGTCTTCACCCCGGCCTCGGGCGGCACCCAGCCGGCCAGCGGAACAGCAAGCCGCCAGCCCGCCGCGAGAACCACGGCGGCCAGGCACGCGATGGCCAGGTCAAGCAGCCGGCCTGACCGCATCGCGTTGGTGATGCCGAGGCTGTGTGCCTCGGCGGCCGGCCAGCACGCATAGGACGTCCAGTGCACGGCACGCCAGGCCCGGCGGCCGATCCGGCGCCGCATCAGGCTCGTGAGAATCAGCACCACGAGCACGTCCGCGGCTATGGCGCCGAGCCCGAGCCAGATATTTCCGAGGCCGAGCGGGTCGATGGCCGCGATCACCGGCACCCGGCTGAACGGCCCGACCACGGCGAGCACGATGTGCAGCGCGAGGAAGCCGAGGGCGGCCAGCGACGATTGCTCGTGCAGCTTCCGGCTCGGATACCTGGCGAATCGCGGCACCTGCCGTCGCTTGCTCACCACGATGCCGCACAGGACCGAGACGGTGAGCAGCACCAGGCTGATGAGACCGGCGAGCGAGCTCGCCGTCCCTGCAGTAGGCATCGCCATCCCCACGGTGTCGACTTCGCCGGTGCTGTCCTGGCCGGTGCTGACCCTGCCAGTATGGGCTCGCGGGCGTGATGATTCGATGGCACGAGGCGATGACTCAGCAGACGGAGGCGACGCACCCGCCAGCCCGGCCTGACCATCCGGGGTCAGGGCGGGGCGGTTCCTGGTTGCGCAACCTCAAGGTCTCTTGGTCCATGCCCGCCGCCGCTCGCGCGTTGCGAGCGATGATCATCGTGCCGGGCCTTTTCGCCTTGTGTTTCTATGCCATCGGCAGCCCGCAGCTGACTGTCTACGCGGTCTTCGGCAGTTTCGGCGCGCTGATCTTCTCCTCGTTCGGCGGCAGCAGGCGCGACAAGGCGCTGGCGCACCTCGGCCTCGCGGTGGCGGGCAGTATCACGATCGTCATCGGCACGCTGGTCAGCGGGTCGGTCTGGCTGGCGGCGGTGGTCACGATCCCCGTGGCCTTCGCGGTCTTCCTCGCGACCGCGGCCGGCCCGAACCCGGCCGGCGGGGTGACCGCGACCTTGCTCGCCTACGTGCTCCCCGTCGCCTCGGCGGGGACGGCGGGCGTTCTGCCTGACCGCCTGGCCGGCTGGTGGCTCGCCCAGGTGGTGTGCGCGGCCTCGGCGCTGCTGATCTCGCCGCGCTCGGCCGGCGACCAGCTGCGAGAGGCAGCGGCGGACTCGGCTGGCGCTCTTGGCAGCTACCTGAAGGAGGTCATGGCCGGCACCGCAACGCCAGCCGGCCTCGACGCGGCCCGGTCAGCCAAGCACAGGCTGCTGGACACGTTCGCCAGCACGCCGTTCCGCCCCATCGGCCTGGCCGCCATCGACCAGGCGTTCGTCGGCGTCATCCATATGCTTACCTGGAGCACCGAGCTGACCTGCGACGCGGTCGACGGGGAGCTCGACCTGTCGACCGCGTGCGCGCATGACCGCCGAGTGCTCGCCGAAGCAAGCCAGGAGCTGTCGGCAATCGCTGCCCTGCTGCGGCGCGGGGACGCTGAGATCGACCTCCAGCGGATGTGGCACGCGCGGACGGATAGCGCCACCCACATGCTCAGCCTGTCGGGGCCGGCGCCCAGCGTCCGGCGCGGTGTCGGCTACGCCTTCCATGCCCAGGCCATCGGCCTGGCGGTCTCATCGGCTGCCGCCGACGCCCTGATCGCGGCGGGGAAAGCCAGCCCGGACCAGGTCGCCAGGCAGCGGCGGCAATGGATAGACGGCCTGTCCCAGCTGCGCTTCGACCCGCAACCACTGGGGCGCCCGGCTCCTCGCCCGCGTGTCCGGACCGGTAGCGGCCGACGCCAGCAGGCGATCGGTCTGGTTCCGCAACAGTGCCAGGGGAGCCATCGCCCTGGCCGGCGCCGTCGCGGTGGCGAAGCTGACCAACGTGCAGCACGGGTTCTGGGTGGTGCTCGGCACGCTTTCCGTGCTGCGCACCAGCGCGTCGGCCACGGGCGCGACGGTCGTGCGGGCGCTGGCGGGCACGCTCGCCGGATTCGCGATCGGCGGTCTGCTGGTGGCCGGGATCGGCGTAGGCCAGGCCGCCTTGTGGACCGCGTTCCCCGTCGCCGTGCTCATCGCGGCCTACACACCGGGAACGGCGCCATTCGCGGCGGGCCAGGCAGCGTTCACGGTCGCCGTCGTCGTGCTCTTCAACCTGCTCGACCCGGCCGGCTGGCGGATCGGGCTGATCAGAGTCGAGGATGTGGCACTCGGCTGCGCGGTCAGCGCCGCAGTGGGCATCTTGTTCTGGCCGCGCGGGGCGACGGCGGTCGTGGGCGACAACCTGGCGATCGCGCTTCGCAGCGGTGCCGACTATTTGACCGAATCGGTCCGATGGGCTCTCGACCTGGGCAAACGCCATGCGTCCCACGCCATCACCGCCGTTGCGGCCGGCATCAGGCTAGACGACGCGATGCGCGGTTTCGTCGGCGAGCAAGGGTCCAAGCGGATCGCGAAGGCCGACCTGTGGACGCTGGTCATGGCCGCGCAGCGGATCAGGCTCACCGCCCACTCGCTGAGCAGCCTGCCGCTACGCGAGTACCGTTCCGCCGAATCCGATCAGCCCAGCAGGTCCCCCCAGCCCAGCGAATCCCGGCAGCCCAGCGAGCCCCGGCAGCCCAGAGAGCCTCAGCAGGCCAGAGAGCCCCAGCAGGCCAGAGAGCCCCTCCAGCCCAGCGACTCCCAGCAGGCCAGCGCGGTCCTCACGCCCCAGTACGCCGATCTCGCGGTCTTCTACGATCGCATCGCGACCCAGGTCGGCCCGCCCGCGCACAGACCGTCCGCCCTCGTCCCGATCGCGCCGCCCGCCCAGTTGGTTGCGCTGGCCAGCGCCGACCCCGAAGCGCTCTGGGTCGGCCTGCACCTGGAGCAACTCGAGCTTCACGCTGCCGTCCTCCCCGGCCCGGCCGAGAAGCTAGCCAAACTACGCCGCACCCCCTGGTGGCGCGCTCCCTAGCACCCGGCCCGGCCGCCCCGCGCCCGGCCCCCACAGGCCAGCAATGGCACCTGGCTGTGGCTCTTTCGGGGTGAGGCAGCTGGGTGGTGCCGTGTCCGGGAGGGTTCTCGTCCTTACCGTGGAGGGTTTCCGGGTTCCTGAAGGAGCGTTGTCGCATGAAGGAGGGTTGTCGTCGTATAGACCGGTCAACTCTCCTACATGCGGAAACCCTCCTGCACGAACCCGGGAACCCTCCTGCGAGAGCAGCCTCACCCCGAAAGAGCCGCACCCATGTCCCATGGGCGCGTCGGCTGATCTGAACATCCGGGCAACACGGGGACAAACCGGGCGGGCCGGGGCGCTGGCCGGGGTCCGCGCCGGAAACGAGGCGCCCGGATTCCCAGGTGAAGCGCGCCGGTCGCGTCGATGTGCGCCTTCTGGCTGCGGATGAGGAAGGGGCACTGCCGCAGGCGGGAGGATTCTCGTGTTCCGGCGGGAGGATTGTCGTCTGCGGGAGGGTTGTCGTCATGAACGTGGAGGGTTGCCGGGTGCGTGGAGGAGCATTTCCGGGTCCAGGAGGGTTTTCGTGTCCTGGCCCGGTCGATCCTCCTAAACCCGGAAACCCTCCTCCAGGAAACACGGCAAGCCTCCCCCGGATCGACCCGGGCCAGATCCGCAGAACCGCCGCAGGCAGTAGCCTCGACTAACGTCCGCTCACCACCGGCAAGGAGCAGGATCGCCATGTCGCTTTTTCAGCGCGCTCACGATGTGATCGCGGCCAAGGCCAACAAGGCGCTCGACGCGGCCGAGAAGCCCGACGAATTGCTCGACCTCTCCTATGAGCAGATGCTCGACCAGATCACCCAGGTACGCCGGGCTCTCGTCGAGATAGCGGCCTCGAGAAAGCGGATAGAGCTGCAAGAACAGCAGCTCACGCACTCAGTCGATCACCTGCAGGACCAGGCCAAGGCGGCGCTGGCGCAGGGCAACGAGGCGCTGGCCAGGGAGGCACTATCACGCAAGGCCACCGCGCAGGCCCAGGTCGACGGCATGGAGGAGCAGCACGAGCAGCTCACCGAGCAAGAAGAGAAGCTCAGCCAGACCCTCAGCGCCCTCCAGCAGAAGGTCAACGACTTCCGCACTCGCAAGGAAGTGCTCAAGGCGCAGTACACCGCCGCGCAGGCACAGACCTCCATCGACGAAAATGTCACCGGCATCTCGAACACCATCGGCGACACCGGTGCCGCCCTCCAGCGGGCTCAGGACAAGATCGCGAACATGCAGGCCAGGGCCGGCGCCATGGACGAGTTGCTCCAGTCAGGAGTGCTCGAGGACGTCGGCGGCGACACCGACGACATCCAGCGCGAACTCGACGAAGCCGGGCAGAACGCACAGGTAGACAACGAACTCGCCGCACTCAAGGCGCAACTGGGCTCGGGGACTTCGAAGCCAGAGATCACCTCTGGCGGGTAAGCCACCCCAAGGCGTACCGATCTGAGCAGGCTATGGGAGCATTTGACGCCGGATTGACAGCTCAGTAAGACGTCTCAGGCGAGTGCCTGCATCAAGCGCTCCCCTACGGCCTGGGCGAGCAGCGTAGGGACAGCGTTTCCGATCTGCCGGTAACAGCTCGACCGGCGGCCAGCGAAATGCATGCCGACCGGAAAGGTCTGCAAGAGCGCCGCCTCTTGGACCGTAATACGCCGGGCGCCGGGCACCTGGCCGATCCGAGGCTCACCGCCCGCCATGAGGTGGGCATGATATGCGGGCACTATGCCCAGGGTATCTATCCAGGGCGTCTTGTTGCCGCCCATGCTTGCCAGGAGAGTTGGGGCCGGCTTGGTGAGATCCATCGGCCGTCCGCCGCCATTGAAGATGAGGCCGTCGTAAGGACTCGGCCTCAGATCGGGAAGGCGCGCATAGGTAACTATCGACGGATTCGGCTCTCCGATCGGCTCCGCTCCGACGGTCTCGCCCGCAGTCCGCCACGGACGTGAACTAACCGGCCCGAACGCGGGCTCGGGAAACTGAAGCTCAGCTCCGCGCACCCCTACGATCACCAGGCGCTGACGTTTCTGGGGCACGCCGTAATCGGCCGCGTTGAGCACCATCGCGGCGAGGCCGTAGCCCAGCTCGGCCGACCCCCTGAGTTCTCCGAGCAATGAGTAAAGCTGGTCTCGGCCGGCCCCGAGCGCGAGGCCAGCCACGTTCTCGGCGATGAAGGCCTGCGGCTGGACCTCATTGAGCACCTTGATGAACGCCGGCCAGCCGTCACGCGGGTCAGCTGCCCCGAGTTGCTTGCCGCCCGTGCTCCAGGGCTGGCAAGGCGGTCCGCCCACGACAACATTGACGGAGTCGCGCCAGCGACTGAACGACGTGGCGCTCACATCCACCTGGAGAATGTCCGCCGATGGGTGTGCCTTCGCGAAGGTCTCGCATGCATCAGCATCCCACTCGGCCCCGGCGGCGATTTCGAAGCCGGCTTGCTCCAGGCCGATCGAGAGTCCTCCGGCGCCAGCGAAAACATCGAGTACACGCACAGTCCGCACCCTAACGTGTCCCGGTGACAGGCTCGGGGAGCACGGCCGGGAGCAGGCCGAATATCCTCGGGGTTGCCCAGGGCGGGCATTATGGAGGTACGCGGCATGCTCAGCAGGCGGCTCTTTCCGCTGCTGGCGACCGCCGGGCTGATCCTGATCGGGATCACCTCTACGCTCTGGTGGGCGCCGGTCAGCGGCGGGCGGCTGGTCTGGTCGGTTCCGCACGATCTGTGGGGCACAATGCTGGCCGCGAGCCGCCTGCTGCACGGTGACCTCGGCGGCCTGTACACCAAGCCAACCGGGCTGATCACGCTGCCGGGGGGAGCGCTGATCCTGGTCCCGGTCGTGGCGGTGATCGACGCGGCCGGGCTGTCGCTGCGGCTGCCAGGCCCGCACTTCCCGCAGCCAGGCGCCTGGCTGCTGGCCGGTCCGTACGAGACCGCGCTTTCGGCGGTCGCGCTGTTCGCCGCCGACGCGATAGCCGAGCACCTGGGCTTGCGCAAGCGCCAGCGGGCGGCGCTGGCCGCCGCCGGGGCCGTCATGGCATGGAACGTCTCCGTCCGGTGGGGTCACCCCGAAGACGCCGTGGCGGTCGGCCTGCTGCTCTACGCGGTGCTCGCGCTCGCCCGGGGCCGCACCGGCCGGTCCGCCTGGCTCGTCGGAGCTGCCCTGGCCATTCAGCCACTGGTGGTGCTGGCAGTTCCGGTGCTGGTCTGCGTTATCCAACCTAGGCGAGTAGCTGGTTTCCTGGCTAAGGCGGCCGGCGCCGGGAGCCGTCCTGCTGGGGATCGCGGCGGCCGCGAACTGGACTGCCACGTTCGCGGCCGTGACCCGCCAGCCGAACTGGCCGACCATCGATCACCCCACGCCCTGGCTGGCTTTGGCCACGTCGCTGCCTGGCGGCGCCGTCGCGGCCGGGCCGGTGCGGCTGCTGGCGGTGGCGGTGGCGTGCGGGTGCGGGTTCATCGCGTGGCGGCAGTTCAGGGATGCGCGAGCGCTGCCGGAGTGGACCCATGAACTGCTGCTGCGCATCCTCTGGCTGGTCGCCGTGACGCTGGCGCTGCGGTCCGCGTTCGAGCCGGTGATGGTGGCGTTCTACCTGTGGCCCGTGCTGGCGGTGGCGCTCATCACGGCCGCCGTCCGCTGGCGGCGGCTGATCGCCGTCGCCGCGATCGGGACCGTGCTCACCTACGGGTCCCAGGTGCCGTGGCACAGCCCGTGGACCTGGTGGCTTCCGGTAATGGCCGGCCTCGCGGCGGTGCTGCTGCTCGCCCGCCTGCCCGGGCGAGCCGAGCTCAGGGCGCCGGCGTTACCGCAGCTAGATGCCGGCTGCCCTGCGATCCCGTGATCACTGCGGGCTGATCCTGCGACGCGTAGACCCGCCAGGTCGCGGTGAGCCTCAGCGGCTTGGAGCCGGTCGCGGTCACGGTCAGGTGCGCGGTCACGAAGTTCGTGCGCTGGTTCCACGTCGCCGTGCCGTTGATCGTCGCATTGGCGACCCAGCGGGTGCCGGTCAGCTTGATCGAAAGGAGGTTGCCGCCGCTGAACGCGACCTTGCCGCCGCGCAGGCCGAGGTCGGTGATGCCGTCGAGCAGCGGCCACCGGCTGATCTCGTCGCCGACGCTGGAAAGTGCGGTCGAGGCCTCGGCCAAGGCCTCCCGGCTCGCCGTGTTTCCCTTCGCGGGCGTAGCCGGTGCGGCCTGCGCCAGGCTCAGCGGGTAGGCGCCGACCGTGTGAACGGGCGCGACGCGGCTCGCGCAGGCAGTGTCCTGACGGGCCAGTCCACCAGGATCAGCCACGAATCGCTGAAAAATTGATGCCGGGCAACTGTCGTTCCCGTCCTGCAACGTCACGTGGGTAAGGTTGGCGACCCGCACCACGCGAGCCGACTTGCCCACCTGGCTCGCGACGAGGGTAGCCCCGTCCAGCCACGGCGTGAGCGAGTCGAAGGTGCCCGACAAGATCAGCACGTGCACCCGGGACGGCACGAGCGGCGGCTTGCGGGTGGTGGGCGGCAGGTGGTGCACTGGCGTCGGCCAGCCCAGGCAGCCGCTGTAGGCCTCGGTGTACTGGTCGAGGCCGATCCACTGGCTGACCGTGAACGGCGCGAACGTCCGCGGCGGCTCGCGCCTTACCGACTTCGCGAACTGCTGTCCGCGGACCGCGGGCGCGGCCGACCGGCCGAAGAGCTGCACGTAGTCGGTGCAGGCCACCGCGAAGTACAGGCCGTCGCTGAACTCGGGCAGCCCGAAGTTGGTGTTGTCGAACCCGAGCGATAGCGCCGCTAGCCGCAGCAGCGGCGCCTGGTCGTGGTGCTGCAGCAGCGCCCGCGCGGCGGCGTCGAGATCCTGGTAGACGACGGTGTCGAAGCCCGCGTTGTTAATCAGGTTGACCAGCGTGTTCACCGTCACGGTCAGCCTGGTCACGGTGCCCTCAGGGGAGACCGTCGGGCCGGTGACCGGCTTGCGCGCGAGCCGCGCGGCCAGCTTGCCGATCCGCGCCCAGGCTCCTTTGCCGCCCGCTGCCGACTGGCAGGCCCTGGAACGCTCGCATGCCTGCGTGAACGCCTGCCGCGCGGTGATCACGGTCGTCGTGTACCACGGGTCAAGGCCGAGCACCTGATAGGTCGAGTCGAGCGTCACGGAGCGGAGCTGGGCGGCGTACCGCGACGCGAACACCTGGGCGAACCAGCTGCCGTACGAGTCGCCGTACAGGTCAATCCGGCCAAGTCGCATCGCGGCGAGAATGCCGGACACGTCGCGGGCCGAGTTGGCGGTGTTGAACAGGTCCGACGCGTGCACGAAGCCGCCATGGGAGTAACGCCAGGTGTGATTGAGCTTGCTGCCGCAGCCGGCGACCAGCTTGTTGAATGCCTTGCCGGACTGCTGCTGAACCGGCCCGTAGTGCTCGAGCCCGGGGCAGTTCAGCGGGGTCGAGTTGCCGGTGCCGCGCAAGTTGATCAGCAGCAGGTTGCGGGTCTGCCGCAGCGAGCCGAGCATCGCCAGGTACTCGGGCTCGGTGCCGGTCGTGGCGAACCCGGGTCCGCCTTCGACGGCGAGCACAGTGCCTTTGGCGTGATTGCGCTGGATAGCTGGCAGCCAGACAAATCCGAGGTGGATGTCCGGGCTGGTCTTCTTTGAGTAGTCCAGCGGAACCTGGCGCCCGCCGCAGTACGTGAGCGGCCCCTGCGCGCACCTGGTCAAGGTGAGCTTCCCGAGCCGGATCGTCTTGGGCGCGCCCGCGACGTTGCCGTGGTCCACGGCGCTGGCCGACACAGCGCTGGCCGGCGCCGCGACCCCAAGGACGAGCGCCGCAGCGAGCGAGAGCGTCAGGTACTGACTATTGATCCGCACAATTGAAGATCCTAGGAGAGCGCACTGACAGCCACCAGATGTAAACCGGCCGGCCGGGCACGGCGTCTAGTCAGCGGAGTTCTTAATGGCGAGGTGGTCCGATGAATGGTGCTCGTCCAGACCCCGCGGGCTCGCGTAAGCGCCGGGTCAGGCCGGTGGCCGCCGGTGTCGCGACCTTACTGGCTGCTGCCGCCGCGACCGCCGGGGCCGTCGCGGCTGTCCGCATGGCATCCGACGTGCCCGGCGTGACCCGGGCGCGCCTGCAGGCACACCGGGAAGCCTGGCCAGCGGCGGTACCCCGGTTCATCGGCATCTTGCAAGCAGTATCCGCTGCCGGAGGCAAAGACGCGTGGGCTGTCGGCGGATCGCTGATCGCACGCTGGAACGGCAAGGCGTGGAGTCCGATGAGCACGCCCGGCTCAGCTCAGTCGCGGGTGCAGCTCAATGGAGTGGCCGCGATCTCGGCCAGGGACGCGTGGGCGGTCGGGAGCACTCCCTCAGGAAACGCCGCCATCATGCACTGGAACGGCAGCCGGTGGAACCGGGCATCCAGCCCCATCCGCCATGCCGTGCTGACCGCGATCGCCGCCGTCTCCAGCCGCGACGCCTGGGCGGTCGGCAGCTCAAGGCCGGGAAGCGGCCAGACTGTCATCCTGCACTGGAATGGCTGGACCTGGAAGCGCACGCCGAGCCCGGACCCGGGCAGCGGCGAATGGCTGAGCGGCGTTGCCGTCACCTCAGCCAAGAACGCCTGGGCGGTGGGCTCTGACAAAGCCGGGTCGCTCATCGAGCATTGGAACGGTCACCGGTGGGCCGTCCAAGCGAGTCCGGCGATCCCCAGCGGCCGACTCAGCTCGGTGGCCGCGTTGTCAGCCACCACCGCGTGGGCGGTGGGCAACGTCGGTCCGGTCACCTTGACCGAGCGCTGGAACGGCAGCACGTGGACCCGGGTCAAGAGCCCGTCCCCGGCGGCGAGCATCCTGGTCAGCGTCACGGTCAGCTCGGCCAAGAGCGCCTGGGCGGTCGGCGACACCGGCGGCGGCTTCCTGATCCTGCGCTGGGACGGCTCGGCCTGGAGCCAGGTGCGAGCCCCGTCGGTGCCATTCTCCAGCCACGGTCACGGCCTCAACGGCGTCGTCGCCACCTCGGCTGGCAACGCCTGGGCCGTCGGCTACGGCGGCGGCGGCTGCTGTGCCCTGATCGCCCGCTGGAACGGCAAAGCCTGGAAGCGCTCGATCTAGCCTTGCTGGTATCGAGAAACCACGCTTGAGGCTGCGCATTGACCGATTGCGCGGCCGATGAGACAGACGTCACAGAACAATCTCCGTAGTGCCAGTTGCTTGTGCGCGACCTGCCATGACTTCTTGCCACAACTGCTCGTCGTCATCACGTTCCAGCAAGGACGCGACTACGGACAGCCCTAGGCGTTGATCGCGTGCAGCCGCTAGTGCCCGGCGCGTGAGTCGCTCCGGCGGACGATGAAAATGCCTAATCGTAGTCGCGGCACCGGATGGGGCGACGTCCCTGTGCCGTTCGACCAGAGGTATCACGCCCCGACTGCGCAACTGCTGTCCTTCGTCGTAGCTCAGCGCGCCGATGATGTTGAGCTGGTAGATCAAGGCCGCCATGGATACTCCAAAGTGCTCCATCAACGCGATCACGGCCCGCTCACCGACAGTGCTAGGATCTTCGCCCAGCCAGGCCAGCACTGAGCGAACACCCCGTTCGGGCATCAGGAAGTGGCCCGCAAAAGCGCTTGCACGCCGCTCGACAGAATTGTCGGCGAACATATCGCGTTCCATTTCCTCGATGACCTCACGAGGGTCACCCAGCAGGTGATGACCCAGTTCATGGGCCAGAGTGAACCGAACTCGGCCATCAGAAGAATCAGTACTCGCCAGAATCAGCGCAGCGGCACCACCATGAATACACAACCCGTCAACATCGCTACCCAACGGCGACAACGCGACGTCAACAGCGAAATGCTGCTCGATTAGGCCCGCGATATCCCCGAGTGCATCACTGCCCAGGTCAAGCTCGCGGCGTGTCAGTTCAGCAAGCTCACGCCCTTGTCGTTGCGCTTCTGCTTTCGATCTGGGCCGAGCAGGAAAACTCGCCCGAGCCTGCTCTACGACCCGGAGCCCTTGAATGCTGGATCGCGCGGACGGCATCCCGGTCACCTGGGTCAGCAGGTCATCTATCTCAAACAGTTGACGGGCTCGCCGCCGCGCTGAGCGCACCGCTTCAGGGCCAGCATCAGCCGCCAGCCGACCAGCCATCGCTAGCGCCGGCCGCTCAGCCTGCCCGACAAGAGATCGCACAGTCAGGCCCAGCGCAGCGGCGACGCGCGGCAACTCTGAGATGTCTAGACGCCGACGACCAGACTCGATCTTCGAGATCTGGTCTTTGCGAAGACCTACGAGCTCTCCCAGCTCGGTCCCGGTAATGCCGCGCCGCTTGCGCGCCGCTGCCACGCGCGCTCCCACCTGCGCGGCGTACAACTCGAACTCCGCAGACTCCACGGGAGTCTCCGCCAAACCAAGAGCAGCCGGGCCGGTCATCTCGTCAGCCATGACATTTGCTCCCTCGACCAGGACCACAATACCTAATATCAAGTTGCTCAGATCGCAACTTCTTCCTTCACTAGGCTAACAAAGTTGCGATTGGGGATCAAGGGCGAGCTTCGTATGGAGCATCACGTCGGTGCCGACTGTTGAGCACGATGCGCAGGTGACGCAGGTGACGACAGGACGTCGCGCCAGGCTCGCGCACCGCTGTGCCGTTGGTGTCGTGCGGGCAGCACTAACGGCACAGCGGTGCGCGGGCAGGCGGCCGTGTCCGGCAGCCTTTGGTGCGGATGGTGCCGATGGTGCGGATGGAGTGAGCGGGCTCGCAGACCTTGATCACCGGAGTTCGCCCAGGTCCTGGAGGTTGTCGGGTGATTTCTTCTTGATTCCGTCAAGCGGATTTCGTTACCCGGCCCGGCGTGCCGGGGCAGCGTAAGCAACGCGGCCCTTCCTGTTGCTGTCGCGGGCCGCAGAGGCGTGAGCAACGCGGCCCTGCCTGTTGTCGTCCCGACAGCATCAGGGCGGGCCGCGTTGCTGTTGCCGGGCGGTCGCAACAACAACGTGGCCCTCCCTGATGCTGTCCCGGACGGGACCGGACCGGACCGGCCCGCCCTGCCCGGGTGCGCGGGCAGGGAGCGGGGACGGTGGCGCCTATGCTGGACCAGTGCGGTTGGTGTCGCTGTTGCCCTCGGCTACCGAGATTGTGTACGCGCTCGGCCTGGGCGAGGACCTGGTCGGGGTGACGTTCGAGTGCGACGAGCCGCCGAGCGCCAGGATCGAGAAGGCTGTCGTCGTCGGCGGGCGGGACACCAAGGCGATGGCGCCGGCCGAGATCGACGCCTATGTGAAGGCCCAGCTGGCCGCTGGCGCTGACCTGTATACCCTGCACGCCGACGCGCTCGCCGGCCTCGATCCGGAGCTGATCCTGACTCAGGATCTGTGCCGGGTGTGCGCGCTGCCGACCGGCCAGGTGCAGGACGCGCTCGGGTACCTGGGCTGCCAGGCCGACGTCATCTCGCTCGACCCGCACTCACTCGATGATGTCCTCGAATCGATCATGACCGTCGGCGACCGCACGGGCGTGCGCGCACGGGCCGAAGCCCTGGTCAGCGACCTGCGGGTCCGTCTCGGCCGAATAAAGGCCGCCACAGCCGGCCGTCCGCGCCCGGCGGTGGCTCTGGTCGAGTGGGTGGACCCGCCGTTCAACGCCGGGCACTGGATCCCCGACCTGATCACGGCGGCCGGCGGCCGGCCCGTCGCCGCCCGGCCCGGCATCCCCTCGGTGGAGACCACCTGGGAGGCGATCGCCGGCGCCAGGCCGGACCTCGTCATCGTCTCGCCCTGCGGCTACCACCTGGATGGCGCGGCCGAGCAGGCGGACGTCGTCATCAGGGCGCTCCCCGGCGTGCCGGTCTGGGCGATCGACGCCGACGGCATCATCGTCAGGCCGGGTCCGCGCGTGGTCGACGGCGTCGAGGCGATCGCCTCGATCCTGCACCCGGACGTGATCCCGCCATCGGCCGCCGTGCGACTGCTGACAGCCGGCTAAGTCATCCCGCCGCGCGAACGGCCAGCGCAACCCAATGCCGACATGCAAGATAATCCCGGCTCCGATGAAGCTAAGCGCCGCCGAGGTGATCCATTCGTCCGGGGTTGCCCTGGTCCAGGCGACTCCGTCGGCGTACGCGGCGAGCGCCCGGTTCAGCGCGAACGCCACCACGGCGACGAGCCCCAGCGTCAGGACCCGGCCCCGCCCAGCCGCCAGCCGCGCCGCCGGCCAGCAGTCGAACAGCATCGCCACGATCAGTACCGCGCTGATCACGCAACCGCAGATCGCCCCGATCGCGGCCGGCTCGAGCCCGGCCAGGTCGCGCAGCCCCAGGTACGTCGCCGCGCCAGCGCCGATCACGGCGGCGTTCCCGGCACCGATGCGCCACCCGAACCGGCCGATGCGGCTCACCGGCCAGCCGCGCAGCGCGATATACAGCACCGCCTGCCACACCCCCACCGCGATCAGCGCGCTGCCGAAGTCCGGCGCGGCCACAGGACCGCCCGGATCGCGCAGCCCGGCCGCCGCACGCTCAGCCGCAGGCACAGCATCAACATTCACCAGGAGGAAATAAGCGCCCACCGCGATCGCCCACGAAAGCCCGAGCGCCGCCAACCCTGATGGAAGCCGTGCGAACCGGCGCAGCGGCCACCGCTCGCAGACGAGTGACAGTTGCAGCGTCGCGGTGAACGCGGCCCCGGCCAGGGCCAGGGTCGCCGGGTACGTGAGCGGAGTCCCCGCTGGCGGCGAGGCAAGGAACACGCCGCGCACGTCAGGCCGCTCGACCACCGCCTGACCAGCGATCGTCAGCACCACCGCCGAGGCGACGACCAGCACCGTGTCGAGCAGGCCCGACCAGGGTGTCGTCAGCTTCGCCCCAGGCCAGTCGTGCCACCAGAACGCGATCATGGCCACGGCGGGCAGCGCGAACGCCGCCAGCGGCCCGAGCACCAGCAGCGACGACCCCGCGCTCCCCAGCCCGAACGCCAGCGCGAAGAACACCACCGCACCCAGAACCATGCCGCCGAGCCCGAGCCACGGCTGCCTCGCCCATGGCGCAGCGGGGGGTTCCGGGGGGTCGTCCTCCCGCGCCAGCACCGCGGGGGGTTCCGGGGGGTCGTCCCCCCGCGCCAGCACCGCGGGGGGTCCGGGGTCCTCCCCCGCGCCAGCACCGCGGGGGGTTCCGGGGGCTCCCCCCGCGCCAGCACCGCGGGGGGTTCCGGGGGTCCTCCCCCGCGCCAGCACCGCGGGGGGTTCGGGGTCCTCCCCCGCGCCAGCACCGCGGGGGTTCCGGCGGCTCCCCCCTGGCCGGCACTGCTAGCGGCCCTGGCGCGGCACCGACGGTGCGGGCGGTAGGTGAGCGAGCAGGTGCTCGGGCATGATCGGCAGCGAGCGCGGTCGCACCCCGGTGGCGTGATACACCGCGTTGGCGATCGCCGCAGCGGCGCCGACCTGGCCGATCTCGCCGACGCCCTTGACGCCGAGCGGGTTCACCACGTCGTCGTCGACCTCGATCAGCTCGACGTCCACGTCAGGCGCGTCGGCGTTGACTGGCACGAGGTAGTCGCCGAGGCTGGTGTTCGCCCAGCGGCCGAGGTTCGGGTCCATGTGAGTGCCCTCGAGCAGCGCCTGGCCCAGTCCCCACAGCATGCCGCCCATGAGCTGGCTGGTCGCGGTCATCGGGTTCAGCACGCGGCCGGGCGCGAACGCGCCGACCAGGTGCCTGACCCGGATCAGCCCGAGCTCGGAGTCCACGGCCACCTTGGCGAACTGCGCGCCGAAGGTGAGCAGCCCGTGCGGCGTGTCTAGCGGCGGCGGGTCCCAGCTGCCGGTCGCCTCGGCGTCATTCATGAAGTGCCGCCGCATCAAGTCGGAGTAAGTCTCGCCAACACCACTCCCACCCCTCCCCCACCGTCAACCTCCGCCCCGCGCTGACCACGACAGACGCCGGGTCAGCGCCGTGCAGCGGCGAGTCGCTGTCGGCCACCGCGATGCCGATCAACTGGTCGCGGAGCGCGGTCGTCGCGTTGTGGACGGCGGCGCTGATCATGCCCGCGCCATTCGAGCCGACCGGGGACCCGGCCGTAGGCAGGTCAGTGTCGCCGAACTCGAACCGCGTATTCCGGAGCTCAATGCCCAGCCCGTCGGCCGCGACCTGGGTCATCACCGTGGCCATGCCCGTGCCGAACTCCTGGGTCGCGCTCTGCACGATCGCCGTTCCGTCCGCGTACAGGTGCGCCCGCGCCCGCTGCGTGTGCATGAACAGGGCGACCGGGTAACCGGCGGTGGCCATGCCGGTGCCGATCAGCCAGTCGCCATCGCGCCCGGAGCGCGGCTCCGGGTTGCGCCCGGCCCAGCCGAACTTGCGCGCCCCGCGCTCGTAGCACTCCCGCAGCCCGTGACTCGACCACGGATGCCCGGTGTTCGGGTCAGCGTCGGCGACGTTGCGCAGCCGCAGCTCGATCGGGTCGATGCCCAGCTCGCTGGCAAGCTGGTCCATCGCGCATTCAAGCGTGAACACGCCGATCCCCTCGCCAGGGCCCCGGGTGAAGGTCGGCGTCATCGTGTTGCCGCGCACCAGCCGGTGCACGCCCTCGTAGTTGGCGCACTCGTACAGCTGCGACGCGGCGCCGAAGGCGGGCTCGGCCCAGTCGTCGAACGGCGAGGTGAGCGACACCTTGTGATGCCGGATCGCGGTGAGCTTGCCCTGGGTGGTGGCGCCGAGCTCGATGTGGTGTTCCTGCTCCTCGCGGTGCCCGCATGAGGTGAACATCTGCCCGCGCGACAGCACCAGCCGCACCGGCCTGCGCACATGCTGGGCCGCCAGCGCGGCCAGCGTCACGTGCGGCCAGACCATCGCCTTGCACCCGAAGGCGCCGCCGACGTACTTGGTGAGTACCCGGATCTTCGACGGCGACAAGCCGAGCAGCGCGGCCACCGTGAGCTGCACGGCCTTGATGCCCTGGCAGGAGTCGTAGAGCGTGAGCTGGTCGCCGTCCCAGATCGCGGTGGTGTTGGACACTTCGATCGGGTTGTGGTGATTCGCCGCGCAGGAGAAGGATGCTTCGACCAGATGATCGGCTTGCGCCAGGCCCTGGTCCACGTCGCCGCGCTCGACCCGGCCGGGCAGCAGGCCGCCGAAGATCCGCTCCGGCTCGTACGGATCGCCTCTGCGCGATCGTGGTGACTGACGCCGTCTCGGCGTAGCTGATCTTGACCAGGCTCGCCGCGTGCCGCGCCCGCTCCAGGCTGTCGGCGATCACGATCGCGACCGGCTGGCCCGCGTAGTAAACCGTCTCGTCCTGCATGGGAAAGAAGGTCTCCCCCGGTGCCGGTCCGCCTAGAAGGGACGGCACCAGCGGCACAGGATTAAGTTCCGGCATAGTGCGGTGGGTCATGATCGCCAGCACGCCGTCTGCCCGTTCGGCCCGGGCCGTCTCGATCGAGATGATCTTGCCGTCCGGCACGGCGGCGCCCACCAGTTCCGCGTAGGCCAGGCCGGGCAGGCTGATCTCGGCTGAGTAGCGCGCGGAGCCGGTCACCTTGGCGTGGCCGTCGACGCGCCTGCTGGCCTGGCCGATCGCTGCGGTCGGCGCGGTCATCGCTCTCCCCCAGTCAGCATGGTCAGCGCCCGGATCATCGCGCGCTGCGCGAGCGGAATCTTGAACGCGTTGGCGGGCCGCGGCGTGGCCTGCGCCAGTTCATCGCCGGCCGCCCGGGCGAAACTGTCGCGGGTGGCGGGCTGGCCGAGCAGGCTGCGCTCGGCTCGGCGGGCGCGCCAGGGCTTGGTGCCGACCCCGCCGAGCGCGAGCCTGACATCGGCTATGGCGCCGCTCTCGGTGCTGATCGCGGCGGCGACCGAGACCAGGGCGAACTCGTAGGACTCCCGGTCGCGGACTTTCAGGTACACCGAGCGGCGGGCGATCGGGGCGGCGGGTACTTCCACGGCCACGATGAGCTCGCCGTGCTCGAGCGGGTGCTCCCGGTCGGGGGTATCGCCAGGCAGCAGGTAGAAGTCGTCGATCGCGATGGCCCGGTCACCGAGCGGCCCTGCGGTGAGGACTGTGGCGTCGAGCGCGACCAGGGCCACGGCGAGGTCGGACGGGTGGGTCGCGATGCAGCTTTCGCTGGTGCCGAGGATGGCATGGCCGCGGTTGACGCCGGTCTGGGCCGCGCAGCCGCTGCCCGGGTCGCGCTTGTTGCACGGGGAGCCTGGGTCCCTGAAGTAGCCGCAGCGCACTCGCTGGCAGAGATTGCCGCCGATGGAGGCCATGTTCCGCAGCTGGGCCGAGGCGCCTAGCAGCAAAGACTGCGAGATCACGGGGAACTGCCCGATCACGCTCGGCGCCTGCGCCACGTCGCTCATCCTGGCGAGCGCGCCGATGAGCAGGCCGCCGCCGGCGAGGTCCTTGACGTCGGTCAGCGGCAGCGCGTTGATGTCGACGAGCAGGTCGGGCTCGGTGACGCCTTGCCTGATCAGGTCAACCTCGGTAGTGCCGCCCGCGAGGAACGCGCCGCGCTCGTCGGCGCGAACCGCCGCGATGGCGTCCTCCACGCTCGCGGCCCTGGCGTAGGTGAGTGGCCGCATGCTCAGCCACCCCCGGCGTCGCGCCCGGCCTGGCCAGGACCTGCCGCGCCGGCCTCATCCCTGACCTGCCTGATCGCGGCGCGGATGTGCGGGTAGGCGGCGCATCGGCAGATGTTGCCGCTCATCCACTCGGCTATCTCGGCGTCGCTGCCCGCGTGCCCTTCGCCGAGCAGTGCCACCGCAGACATGATCTGCCCTGGCGTGCAGTAGCCGCACTGGAACGCGTCGCGGGCGATGAACGCCTCCTGCACCGGATGCAATTCGCCGTCGCGGGCGAGTCCCTCGATCGTGGTGACCTCGCGGCCCTCGCAGGTGATCGCGAGCGTAAGGCAGGCCAGCACCCGCCGGCCGTCCACCCAGACGGTGCACGCTCCGCAGGTGCCCTGGTCACAGCCTTTTTTGGAGCCGGTCAGCCCGAGATGCTCGCGCAGGGCGTCGAGCAGGCTGACCCTCGGCTCAAGATCGGCTTCGTGCGGCTGGCCGTTGACCGACAACTCGACGGTTCCGGCTTGCGGCCCGCGCAGCGCGGGCGGCGACACGACAAAAGTACGCACGGCTATCTGCCCCCTCAGAACGCCCGGCGTGCCACCACCAGTTTCCCAACCTACGTGGACTCCCCTCTGCCACCCGCCCCGCCCCCCGCCCCCTCGCCCGGACCCCGTCGATGTCCCAAAGATGGCGCTCCTGTGCCGTCGATGTCCCAAAGATGGGTCTATCGGGTGACGATAGATAGCGGAGGGCGGCGCCGGCCTGCTGCGATGGCGGAGCTGAGTTCGGCGGCGATGCGCCTCCCTTCGGTCCTGATCTGGCGTGGGGTGAAGTGCACCACGATGATCCCCTGAGCACTCATCTTCGAATGCCGCGCCATCGTCCCGGCCCACTGATCAGGCAAGAGATGCCACTCACGCGAATCCACCTCACCAGCAACGCCCGCGTCTGGCCACCATGCGTCCGGTTTGCACAGGAAGTCCGACCCGACAAACAACTCCGGGTTATAGATCGGCTCAGGCAACCGGCTCGCCTTTACTAGCCGGCGCAAGTCCCCTTCGGCCGTTGATCTGACACCATCTGCTACCTCCTCGAGCGCTGCGCGCAAGCCGCGTGAGCCATGCTTGGCGCCTGCCCGCAACTCCGCGGCCAGGTCAGCGATGGTGCACTTGCGCTGCTGGACGGGCGCGGCAACTAGTGCCCTGACCTCGCGCATTTCGGACTTACCGCGAACAGCATCCGCCACGGCGCGGGCAGCAGGCGCCCACCGGATGCCATCAGCGATCCACAACCGCTCCGGCATTCTCGCGGTCCGGTGCGTACGAACGAAATCAGCGTTCTGCCGCTTCAGGTTCGCTGGTATGAGCACGTCGACGAAGTCGCATGGAGGCACTCGCACGCCTTGCCGCTGTAAGGCAGCAATGCCGGTGATCACGCATGCGGGGCCGCCATAGAGCGCGGCCGCGATCTCGCGCTGGCCGACAGTCAGCATGCCACCGCCGGCCACATAGAGGCCAGGCAGCACGGCCGTCCACGGCCCTCCCTGGCGTAACCGGTGCCGCAGCGCATCGACGGTCATCCCGGCCGACAAAGCTTGCGATCTGGTAATCAGATAACCCTGGTCCCGCAGGATCTTCTCAACAGGGCGGGCAGCGTTCGACGGTGTCATGCGCGCAGCATTCCAGCCCCCACTGACATGCCCACCTGGTCAGCTCCGTCGATGTTCCTGATACGTGAATGGCCCCAGTCATTGTCATCCACGCGAGCGGCCCGGAGGGCCATCGGAATCTGTTGGCTTATTGGAGGCTCAGGTGGCTTATTGGAGGCTCAGGCTGTTGGGTGAGCGTGAGGCGCCAGTGGCAGGTGGTGCGGGATGTGCCGGGCGAGGTGCCGGCGAGCGCCGTGACCGGGGAGGGTTCCGGTGCTCGGCCGGGTGCCGGGGAGAGTTTTCCGCTGTCCTGGGGGAGTTTTTCCGTTCCGGGGAGACTTTTCAGTGAATAGAACTGAAAAGTCTCCCCCAAGTGAAAAGACTCCCCGCAGGAACTGAAAAGTCTCCCCGGAACACCAGGCCAGGGCGCCGGGACCGCGCGGGACACAGCCGCCAGCCACCCAACCCAGCCACCCGGCCGGGGCCGGGGCCGGCCTGGGGCCGCCCCTGCACGCCGTCCGGACTGACCGGAGCTAGTATCCGGGCGGTGTCCGCTGGTGGCGATCTCGCCGAACGTTGTGAAGTCGCCCTCGGGCGGGTGCGGTGTCTCGGGACGGTCGCCCTCGAACGGCACCAAGCTCAGAGACCCGACGGCAACCGGATCACCGTGGCATTCACAGTGACTTGCCGTTACCGTCCGAAGTCGTCGCATGTAGTACGCCCTAAGCGCTCAACGCACTGCCTATCCTAGTCGGTCAATCAGACGACAACCGCCCGAAGCGTACTATGACAGGCTGGTGCTTTTGACAGGCTTGACGGTCAAGTTTGCTGGGAGTTCGGCTTACCGCCGTAGATCATCCGGGGGCCGACGATAGGATCTATGTGGGTTATGCACGGGGTTTTTCGGGATCAGCTTATCCTTGTTTTGCGCTCGCCTTATTAGCGTCTTCAAGCGCGACTTACTGCACTGGCGAGGGCTGCGCCATCTCTCTGTAACCCGTCATCCCGTCATGTCTTACGGCTCGCGATGCCACCCGTCACTGTATCGTTCGGCCCAAGTCACTGAAAGGGAGTCAATGAAGTTACGCCATGCAGTATTGGCTGCAACTGCGACACTACCTCGTCGTGTGCGCAACCTGACGGTCCTCGCATTCGGGATACTGTTAGCCATCTCGATGACAGTCAGCCCGGCTCATGCCGGAGCGAGAAACTCAAACTTCCGCACGGCAGCGGGCATGGAGTCGGTCGCCGGCGGGACGGTCACCAGTACCAGCGGGGCCGCCGCGCCAGGTGCGGTCGTCGATCTCTACGCCTGGCCCTCAGACGCAGTGCTGAAGGCTATGGAGCCCGGAACTATGGTGCCGACGACCCTGCTCGCGACGGCTACGACCAACAGGGCCGGCAAGTACATGCTGCAAGTCTCAGCGACCAAACTCATGTCCGCTGCGGTCGAGTCGGGCTACGCGAACCTGGAAATCTACAGTCCGGTCGGCGGAATGTGGTTCCTGTCGTATCAGACCAGCGCCCTGCCAGCCCATCCGTCAGCGCCGACGACTGTCAACCTGAGCCCTGATATCGGGGTGAACTGCGGCAAGAACCCGAACGGTGGTATGTACGCTTTCTCAGGATTCATGAAGCAGAAGCAGCTGCACCCGGCGTTTGCAACCATCGGCCAGGGCTACATCGTCCCGGACGGAGATAAGACGAAGGGCGATTCTCTGAAGTTCCTGTACAATCAGACGACTACAAAGAATCAGACCTCGACGCTAGGCCTCGGAGTATCGGGTTACGGCATCGATGCCGGGTACAAGGGCGATGGTTCCAGCACATCTACCGCCACCAAAGGGCAGGGTTTCGGAAGCGATACTAAGAACACGTGGTTCCGGACGTTGTTCAATGTCGCCCGGTTCCGGGGAATGTGCCATGGTCACTTCAACGACAACACCGTTCCCCAGGAGAAGCAGCACAGCCCCTGCCCGCGCAAGTACACGACCAGTGGCCTGACATTCTTTGTTCACAAGTGCTTCTGGATGGACAAGTCGACTGGCTGGTTCGGTCCCTCAGGGCAGATCCAGCATCCTAAAAGTTCCCCTGCCACCCCAGGAAAGTTCTGCGGACAGGAACCAAAGAATGGGACGGCCATGACCTCTAACGGGGTGGCTGTCCAGTGGTCAAAGGGATTTGATATAGGGGTCTCAAACAAAGTCAAGAATGTAACCCTGAAGGCCAGCTTCAGCAGTACAGCGCAGACTGGCTACGATTCAAACGCCCAGATGATATTCACGTTCGGGCACGCGGGCTGGATCTGCGGCACCAACCACGATACCGGCACGGCTGCGCAACTGGTCATGCGAGGCAATAAGGCGTAGCGAATGTCCTGAGTTTCGCGTGCACTCGACCTTTGGTAACAACAGAAAATTAGAGTGCGCTCTGTGCAGCAATTAAGAGAGTGCGGCTTGACACGGGAGGCCTGCTGCCGTCAGTGTCTAGGGCGACTCCCGCGAGTGGGCATCCCGTGTCAAGCCGCCGCGCACAAGTGATTGCGTCTTCGGTGGTGTATGAGTTCCTGGACTGCCAGGACGAGAAAGGTGGAGCATGCGATCACGAACGATTGGCTTCAGGGTGCTGCCGTCAGCGGTGGTAGCGGTGGCATTGATGTCCGCTCTGGGCGGATGCAGCAATAGTGGCCCGGCGACGGACGGCCCACTGAGCCTCCATGACTCGATCCCGCTAGGTTCGAACTGCGCTCCCGGCGGCCACTCGTGGGCGTTTGGCTTCCAGCAGTTCGCCAATTCCGGCCACACCACGGTAGTCCTCGACCGCGTTGTGCTGCTGCGTCCGCGCAATGAGCGCCTGGTCGGCTCCTTCGCGGTTCCGGGCGACAGGGTTCTCGGAGTAGCGCGCTGGCCGGTGACGTACCACCCGGCGCAACCCAACTGGAAGAATCGCCAGCCCGTGCACGGCTTTCGGCTAGCGCCAGGCAAGGCCTTCAACATGATACTAGGCATTGAAGCGGTCACCGGGAGTCAGCGCGCGGCCTCGAAGGGCATGCTGGTCTACTACCACGATTCATCGGGCAACTACGTGGCCACAGGCAAGTCGGCGAACATCATCGCGGCGATTAAGCGCAAGTGCTGATACAAAGCGGGAGCGCGCTCAAGTGTCGCCCCCTCTCAGAGTGCCAGGTGGTACCCGAGGAAGACGCCAGCGGGACAGCCCGACCGTGACAGTCGCGTATAGCTTCGCTGAACTGTACTGACCGGTACCCTCGTGCATTAAAGTGCGCGACCGAGGGCTGAGATTGTCTGGCGATGCTTCATTTTGTCATCTTGCGATGCATCGCCCTTACGTGGTCGGATAGTGCCGCCATGTAGATAGAAGGGGCGGGACATTTAGTGATTGCCATCTCAGTCACACTTGGCGTCGCGGTAACGTGAGCGGGAAGCTCGCATCCCGTCCGCAGTGGGATGCCTGCCTCGCCTATCTCCGTCCGGGCGACCAGCTCGTGACGCTCAAGCTCGACCGCATCGGGCGCTCGGTACGGAACCTGCTGGAGGTAGCCGAGGATCTTCGGCAGCGCCAGATCGACCTGGTGTGCCTCGACCAGCCGATCGATACCACTTCGCCGGTCGGCAAGATGTTCTTCACGATCCTGGCCGCGTTCGCCGAGTTCGAGCGCGATCTCATAGCCGAGCGCACCAGGGACGGCCTGGCCGCGACGACGAAGCGAGGCCACAATGGCGGGCGCAAGCCCAAGCTCAAGCCGTACCAGGTGAACTACGCGCGCAGCAGCATCGGGACCATGACCGTATCTGACATCGCGGCAGAGCTTGGAGTATCCCGAGCCACGCTATACCGTGCACTGGAACGTACCGGACAGTAACCGAGCGTAACTAAACTCGGGCAAGGCCCGGCGTGCGCATGGTGGCCAGGGAGATCCTGAGCACGGCGTTTTGAGTAGTTTTTCCGCTTCATGAAACAGAGCACGCCGGGCCTTCGCTCCCACAGAGGGCGCTGGGACTACGTGATGCGTTGAGGCTGACCAATGATTGAGCTACGGCAGGAACAACCGCTGCCTGATCCTGCTTCAACGGGTGCCGCTAAAGGTGTCTTTACTGGCACCACGCCTGGCAGTACGCGGTCGTTCGGGTATCAGTCTGTGCTTCCTAAGAGACCCGTGCACGGTCAGGGAGTAGATCCAGCGCAGCAGGGACGCGGCGCAGGCGGCGCGGGCCTGGGCGTCGTGCAGCCTGCTGGTGCCGCGGGTGGTCAGCGCGGCGTGCCGGGCGGCGAGCACGTCACAATGGCGCAGCACTGCCCAGGTGACCCGCCATACCGCCAGCCGCAGCCCGGGCCGGCCGCGCCGGGAGATCCTGGTCGTGCCCTTGAAGGCGCCGGACTCGTTGCGGGCCGGGGACATCCCGGCATGCTTGACCACCGAGGACGATGAGGCGTACTTGCGCAGGTCGCCGGTCTCGGCCAGGATCGCGGCCAGTCCCGCCGGGGTCAGCCCCGGGATCTGGCAGATCGCGGCGTGACCGGCGCCGAGCTCGCCGAGCAGGGCCGTCATCTCCGCCTCGGCCAGGGCGCGCCGGTCGCGGGCATACCGCAGGTCGCCCAGGGCGTGCCGGGCGCGGCGCAGCGCCGCGCGGCGCATCGCCACCACGCCGCGGGCATCGCCGAGGGCAGCGAACACCGCCTTGCAGGACGGGCCGAGCCGCTTCCCGCCCCAGCCGGGCAGGGCAGCGCGGACCAGGCACGCGAACGACTCATAACCCCGGTCCGCCAGCACCGCCAGCTCCTCGTCGCCGTGCTCCAGGACCACTTCCAGCGCGGCCAGCCAGGTCAGCGAGTCAAACGGCGCGGCGCAGGCCTCCAGCAGCGCCGGGCACGCCAGGGCGAGCTTGTCACGGATCAGCTGCACCGCCGCCGTGGCGGCGGTGATCAGCTGCGCGCGGCGGCGGCCCTCATCACGCAGCACCGCCCACAGCCCGCCCACCTCCTCGGGCACATAGCAATGCAGCTGAACCGCGAGCCGCGCGATCAGCACGCAATCACCCTCATCAGTCTTATCCCCGGTCAGGTCCTGCTGCTCCCGGGCGATATGCGACACCAGCGGCTGGACGCAGACCATCGGCAGCCCCCGCCCGGCACGCAACTGCTGCACGTGCATCCACCGCGACCCCGTCGGCTCGCACGCCACCGACAACCCCGCGAACCCCGCCTCCCGCGCCTGCCCCGCAGCCCAGTCCCAGATGCCCGCCCAGGTCATAAGCCCGCACCCGCGGGCTCCTGCGCGCCAGCACCCGCCCGTCATGATCAATCACCGCCAGCGCCTGCTTGCCCTCGCCCAGGTCCAGCCCCAGCACCGCGTTACCCGCCGGCACCAGCGCCCGCAACCCGGCCTTCCGCGCATTCCTGCGCCGATCTCCCCGGGTGACCCCGCTACCCTTACTCATAGGACGTCCTCCTGCTGCCTTGGGACACCAAGCCCGTACCTGCACAGGAGGACGTTCTATCTCACGCGTCACTACACGAACAACAACCTCCCGAGCTAAGTCCTATTACTACGGAAGTCAGCCCGCCCTGCGGGCAGGCGGGGTGCCGGTGGTGCCGGGCGAGACGCCTGGCCGCCGGGGGCACCTGCACCGGAGGCTGCCCGGTGACTCCTTCATCCACGCCAGCCGGCCCCGCTCACCCCGCCCGCACCAGTCGCACCATCCGCACCCAAAGGCTGCCGGACACGGCCGGCCGCCCGCGCACCGCTGTGCCGTTGGTGCTGCCCGCACGACACCAACGGCACAGCGGTGCGCGCGCCCGGCACGACGTCCCGCTGCACGCGGCAAAAACCAGGCGTGAAACCCGCGGAAACTAACCCGGCTCAGCCCCGGCGGCCGGGCCACCCGCCCGGCACCCCTGGCCCCCGCCGCCTGAACCCAATTAACCAACAGGGTCATCGATGTCCCAAAGATGGCGCTCCTGCGCCGTCGATGTCCCAAAGATGGGCCTATCAGGTGTGGTCAGGGTGCTGGTGGGGTGCCAGGTCCGTGCGGCACCAGAGCCGCCGCGACGTCGGCTTGGCTGGGCGGCGCGGAGAGCCGATAATGGATAGCCCTGGCCAGGCCCGCGAGATGCTGCCTTCGGCTCTCGCTCTCCACATTGCCCCTGTCGCCGTAGAGGCCGATGAGTATGCTTTCAGCCCGGTCATCTGCCGTCGCGCGCGTCCTCCAGCGGGGGCAGACATGGAGCGAGGGCCAGCCGACATAGGTGTCGAGCGCACCGCAGCCACCACCGCCGCCAGGCTCGCATTCGAAGTCGATCGGATAGCTGAAGCCCGTGAGCATTTCCCGGTAGTCTCGCGCGGCCGCATCGAGCACGGCCGACGCGTGGCCGCCAAGAAAGCTGTCGCACAACGAAGCGTACTGGGCCAGAATGCCGGGCCGACGGTCCACTATCGCAGTCAGGGCATCGCGGTTCCAGCGCTGGGCGTCTGCTACCGCGGCGGCCAGCAGCGGCGTCCAGTCGGCCGGGCAGCCATGAACAGGATCGACGGGAGCTGAGGACTCCACCGCGTAGCCGAGGCCAAGCTCGGCCGCGAGCATCGCATAAGACTCGGCGTTAGTCAGCGCCTCACCTGGCGCCAGGTTTCCGTATTTCCGGTCACTTCCGTAGGCGCGGTCAGCGATGAACATGTTCGCGCCTGTTGCCAGCGAATGGGCTATCTCGTGCACCATCCCCCGGACCTGCTGGATCGATGTACCTCCGAAAAAGGTAGGACAGAACACCAGCAGCTGGGGATCAACCCACACGTAGGCGTCGAACGAACGGCAATTCGGATCATCCGCGCCGGTGTGGCACTCCACGGTAAGCAGGCTGCGCGCTGCCAGATCCGTGCGGAGGCGCTGGGCGATCTGGCGCAGCCGTTCTCGGACATAGGCCGCCGTCGCGGCGCCGGCTGACGTGAAATGCCGCCTGAGCGCTACCGCGACGCCTGCCGAGGCCGCCGAGGCCGGGCTCGAAATAAATTGGGTCATCCTCTGGTCCGCACTTCGCAGCCACTGCTGAGCGGTGTCCACGGCCGACCTGAGTTCGTCTGTCTGGGCGGGGCTGCAAGCGCGAGGCGGCGCCGTGAAGGTCGTCGACACCTGGGTATCCCGCCGCAGCACCCGGCTTGGCCGCAGCCGGGAGGTGCCCGCGCCGCTGCCGGCAGCGGCCCGCCCAGGCTGGCGTGCGCCAGCCGCCCGGCGAGGCTGAGCGGCTACCTGCTCTGCCTCGTCGGCGAGAACCGGCGGCGCGGTCGCCATGCTCACTTCCGGTCACACTCCGGTCACAGGCCGAGGAGGCCGCCTGCCGCGCCGGCCGCCAACTGGGTCGAGCATGACTGGGAGCCGGCCGGGGTCGGCGCGGGGAACCTCTTTGCCTCGATCTTCGCGCCTGACTTGCGGCTGTCCTCGAGCGCGTCGATGAAGGCGGCGGCAACTTCCTGTGACGTCCCGGCCACATGGGTGCCCGCGGTCTTAGCAACCGCGAGAGTGGTGTGATGGTCCTTGACCCGCGACGCCAGGTAATTGCAAGCGAAGGTCTGGATCCTCGTCTCGAAGGCGGCGACCAGGACCGCGCGGTTGGTGAGCGTGCCCGAAGCGTCGAAGGTGGCCCCGTTCATCGTCATGAAGGTCGTGACCCGGTCCTTCCAGGCCGCGCCTGGCGCGGCGGGCGAGAGGTAGTCCTCAAGCACGTCGGAGAGCCGCTTGCCGCCCGTGATGTTCGGCGCGGTCAGCGCGCTGGTGCTGGCGGTCGCCACCACCGAGCCGGCCACGTCTCCCTCAAGGTTGATCGATCCGCCGTAATCGGAGCCGCTGAAGACCGCGCTGACGCTGGTGGCCGGGGCGCCGGCGCGCATTATCCCCAGTTGCGCGGCTCCGCCGCCGAGGTCGCCTAGCCAGGTCACCAGCTGGGTGCCGGTACCTCCCAGCGGGACGTTGTAACTGCCTATCGGGAGCGGTACCGGGAACGAGACGTCGCTGGAAAGCGCCGGGTCGTAGCGCGCGTCGATGCCGATGATGAGATGGCCGAAGTCGACCTGGCGGCCGCTCGGGTCGATCATGTCCTGGCTCTCCTGCAGCGCCTCGAAGAGATGGCAGTCCAAGATCGAGCGCACGTCGGCCGGGGCCGACTTGGCGGGATCCTCCGATGGCCTGGTGAAACGCTGGAAGCCCTCATTCCTGGTGGGGCTCTTGTCCGTGTCAAGGCTCCAGGTCGCCCCGTAGTAGATCCCTCGCAGCGCATGGATCTGATCCTTCGGCGCTGAAATGCCCTTTGCCGCCAGCCTGGTCTCGGCAGCCCGGACAAGATCGATCAGTTCCCTGAACGACGCCGCTTTCTTAAACGGAGTGGTGCATTGGCCGGTGTCTGGCACCTGAGCCTGGCACATGCGGGCACTTTTGCTTGCCGCGTCGTAGCCCCGGCTGTAATCGTCAAGGCCATCCTGCTTGAGCGGCCCGGGCTGGGCCACCTTGCAGGCGCCGCCGTCGTCGTAGCCCCTCTGATAGTCGTCGGGGCTCCGGCGCAGCACGGGAGTCGCGCTGCTCCGCCCGCCCGGCCCGGCCGTTGCACCGCCGACCGCCGGATGCGTCGCGCTGGCGGCCAAGAGGTCGGCTTCCCGCTCGAAGTCGCTGTCCGGGGCTCCGAGCTCCAGCGGGCCGGACGGGTCCGCTGCCGGCTGCTGGGTGACATGCGCCAGTTCGTGCGCCAGCAGCCGTCGTCCGTCGTCCGACCCCGGCTCGTAGCGACCAGCGCCAAAGACAATCTGGCTGCCAACCGTGTAGGCTCGCGCGCCGACGGCGGCTGCCGACTGCGCGGCCGCGGCATCGCTGTGCACGCGCACCGCGCCGAAGTCAGCTCCGAGCCGCGCCTCCAGGTCCGCACGCACGGCAGGCTGCAACGCGGTCCCGGCCGAGCTCAGAACCTGCCCCACAATCGCCGGCACCCTCGACCCTGCCACTGCCCCCGCGATCTGGCCGGTCTCCAGGGCCGCCCGGTGCACCCCGGTCGCGGGCGCGCTCGCGCAATCGGCGCATTTGCCGCCGGCTGCCTCGTCATCGCAGCAGGCACGTCGCAGCACCCGGCTCGGAGCCACCGCCCGAACGCTCCGCGCCCCGGCACCCGCCAGCCCGCGTCTTCCATCCTGGCGAGCGGCCCGGCGCGGCCCGCCGGCCAGGTCGGCCGTCAGGTCTCCGTGGCCCTGCTGGGCAATTGTCAGGCTCAAAATTCCGACCAATCATCTCTCTCACCATGAAACACGGCAGATTGTCGGTGACTCTTCTGACCTTACTCCGCGACAGCCGCCAATATGTAGACCTTATTTTCCGCGCGCTCCGGGGCGCTTACCGCGTAATCTCCATTGAGACTGGCAACGGCCGTTAATCCGAAGTTGCGGGCCTGCGGGACGGGGCGCCAGGGGAGGCAGTCCTTGCCGGAAATGACGCAAATCAGTACCTTCGCGGGGCACGAGGCACGGTCATCGCAGGCGCCAGAACTGCTGGCGCCAGGTGACGGGCAACGCTGCGGCCAGACGCCTCGCGCGGACGGCGCCCGCCTCAGCCTGCTCGGCGGGTTTCGCCTCTCTGCCGGCGACGAAGTGGTTCGGCTCTCGCCAGGCCCGCAGCGGCTCGTCGCCCTGCTCGCGCTGCACGACTCGGCCCTGCATCGTGGTTACGTCGCCGGCCTGCTCCGGGGCGACTCGACGGAGGCGCACGCTCAGGGAAGCTTGCGCTCGACCCTGTGGAAACTGCAGATGACCAGGCCGGGGGTGGTCTGGAATAGCGGCGACAGCCTGGCGCTCTCCCCGCACGTGGAAACCGATGTCCGGCCGGCTTCCGGGCTGGCCAGGGCGCTGGTCACCGGTTGCTTCGACGATGAAATGGTCGTCGCGCTGCTTGAGCCCAGGTTCGGCTCCGAACTGCTGCCGGGGTGGGACGACGATTGGGTCATTGCCGAGCGGGAGCGGCACCGGCAGTTGAGCCTGCACGCGCTTGAGTCGGCCTGCGAGCACCTCACTGCTATGCGGCGCTACGGAGCGGCCATCCTCGCCGGACTGGCGGCAGTCGACCGGGAGCCATTGCGCGAGAGCGCGCACCGCGCGCTGATAAAGGTCCACCTCGCCGAGGGCAACGCGGGTGAGGCGATCAGGCGGTACCGGCACTACGAGCTGATCGCGGCCAGGGAACTCGGCGTCGAACCATCACCGATGATGCGCTCGCTGCTGAGCCAGATAGCCACGATCTAGATCCCGCCTAGAGCAATCGTTTGCAGCACAGTGTGATGAATTGTTGACGCTGCGATAACGGTCCGCTTCATACGGTTGAGTCGCGACCACGCTCGACGCGGCGCGACCAAGGCGCGCGAGGAGGACACATGACGGTGACGACGTCCTATCCGGGGATTTACATCCAGGAGCTGCCGAGCCTGGCGCACTCGATCCAGCCTGCCCCGACCTCGATCGCTGTATTCGTCGGCTACACGCACCCGTTCCGCACCAAGAAGTTCCTGGCGGCCGTGCCGCTGTTCAGCTTCGCCGACTATCAGAGCAACTTCGGCGGCTTCTTCTCCAGCCCCTGGCAGCCGGACTACGTCGGGCAGGCCGTGTTCCAGTTCTTCAGCAACGGCGGGCCGATGTGCTACGTCGTGGGCCTGCAGGCGCAGAAGTACTACGACTTCACCCAGTCGCCACCCGGGCAGGGCGACGTCGCCCCGGCAAGCATCGAGGTCACGTGCGTGGACGGCGACCTCACCTTCACCGCGCTGCAGCCGGTGGGGATACCTGCCGTCGCGCCGGCCACCACCGGGATCGGCGTCGGCCTGCAGGTAACGCTGTCCAATTTCCAGGCGTCGGCACCGACCGTGCCGCCCACCCCGGCGGCGCCGCTCGACACGGCCGACATCGTGATCTCCTACGGGTCGACCGTCGAGACCTACCGCAAGGTAGTGATCACGAAAATCCGGTCCGTCCTGCAGAACTCGAGCCTGGTGTCGGTCACCGCCCCAAGCCCGGCACCGACCGCATACGTCGCGTCCGCCACGCCGTCCTCAGCCAACTACTCGCTCGGCTATACCGCGCCCGACGTCGCGCCAGAAGCAGGCTGGACCGTCATCAACCCGGGTGATTTCGGCCAGGTATTCCAGAACAACCAGTCGCTCGACAAGGTACCGATCTTCAACCTGCTGGCGACACCGGGGATCAGCGACCCGGCCGTCGCATCAGAGGCCGTCGCCTTCTGCGAGGGCAAGCGGGCTTTCTACATCGCCGACACGCCGTCGCCGCAGGTGTCAGGCTGGGACGCCAACTCCCTCGTCGACGACCTCGCCGGGGGCACGGCGCTGTCTCCGAGCCCGGCGGTCAGCATCAACGCCGCGGTCTACTATCCGTGGCTGGCCACCACCGACCCGGTAACCCAGCAGCCCGCCCTGGCTCCGCCGAGCGGCTTCGTGGCCGGGATCTACGGCAAGGTCGACGCCTCGCAGGGGTATGGCAAGTCACCTGCGGGGATCGAGACGGCGCTGAACGGCACGACCGGCGTCGATCCCGACGGGCTGATGACCGACCCGCAGCAAGGGGTCCTGAACCAGAACGCGCGTCAACTGCCTGCGGCAGTTCCCCGGCGTCGGCACTGTCGTATTCGGCGCGCGCACGACGGCCGGGGCAGACGCCAACACCGCGCAGCAGCAGTGGAAGTACGTGGCCGTGCGGCGGATGGCGCTCTTCATCGAGCAGACGCCTGTACGCCAGCCTGAACTGGGCGGTCTTCGAGCCGAACGCCACGCCGCTGTGGAACGCGCTCACCCAGGACGGTCAACGCCTTCATGCTCAGCCTGTTCCGCCAGGGCGCGTTCGCCGGCGACAACGCCGAGCAACGCGTTCATCGTCCAGTGCGACGTCACCACGACCACGCCGACCGACGTCGCGAACGGCGTGGTCAACATCGCTCGTCGGATTCGCGCCGCTCGACGCCGGCGGAGTTCGTCATCATCCAGATCGCGCAGCTCGCCGGCCAGGCGCAGAGCTAGGGGGACGATCATGAGCAGCAGCATGTTCCCGGCCAACCTCAACCGCTACGACCCGTACAAGACCTACCGGTTCCTCGTCTATTTCGGCACGAGCACCGACCCCGGTCGCCGCCGTGAGCAAGGTCGGCGCGATCAAGCGCTCGTCCGACGTCATCGAGTACAAGGAGGGCGGCAACGCGATCATCCTCAAGGGCCTCGGCCGCACCAAATACGACCCGATCACGCTCGAGCGCGGCGTCACCCAGGACCACGACTTCATCACCTGGGCCAACTACGCCCAGGTGCTCGACCAGGGCGCGCCGACCACCTCGCTGGCGAACCTGCGCCAGGAGATCAGCATCGCCCTGCTCAACGAGGAGGCCCAGCCGGTGCTGCGGTATCTCGTGCACCGCTGCTGGGTCTCGGAATTCCAGGCGCTGCCCGATCTCGACGCCGGCGCCAACGCCATCGCCATCGAGCACATCAAGCTCGAGAACGAGGGCTGGGAGCAGGACCTGACGCTGGCCGAGCCGACGGAGACGTGACCCTTGCTGCCAGTCAGCGGCATCGAGCTGGTGGTGCGCGAGCCTACCGGGCGACGACGAGCTGTTCGTCATCGAGAGCGCGCTCGCCCCGATGCCGGCGTTGCTCGGGTTCGCCCGCCGGGTCGCGGTCACGGCGGCCGGAGGTCAGGTCGACTGGCCGGGCCTGCCGGTCGCTGACCTGGCCGCCGCCGCGCTGGTCATCAGGCGATCCTGGCTCGGCGACGTGATCCTGACCGATACCAGGTGCCAGGCGCAGGGCTGCGGAGAGCGGATCGACATTGGCTTTCGCATCGGCGACTACCTCGGGCACCACCGGCCGCGCCGGGCGCGCGGCGTCATCGGCGCTCCGGAGGCCGGCTGGTTCACGCTGGCCGGGTCGGACCTGCGGTTCCGCATCCCTACGGTCGGTGACGTGCTCGCGGCACAGTCGCAGGCCGAGCCCGCTGAGGCGCTGGCCAGCCGGTGCATCAGCCCGCCGGTGATCTCCCGGGCGCTCGCCAGGCGGCTCGACCGCGCGCTGTCCGCACTGGCACCTAGCCTTGACGACCTGATTGGCGGCAACTGCCCCGCCTGCGGACGCGACGTAGCGCTGCGCTTCGACCCGGTCAGCTATGCGCTAGCCGACCTTCGCAATGCCTTCTCCGCCATTCACCTCGAGATTCACGCGATCGCCGCGGCCTACGGCTGGCCGGAAGACGTGATCCTCACGCTCCCCCGCAGCCGGCGCAGGCACTACTCGTCGATCATCGCCGGCGAACGGTCGGCCGCATGATGGCGCGAGTCCCCTATCTGGCCGCGCTGACCCGGCCGGCAGGCGAGCGGCCGGCGTTGCGGCCGCCGCGCCAGCCGCACGCGGGCGGCGAGCCGCTGCCACCTGTCCCCTTTGCCGCTGGCCCGCAGTTCGCCGGGGGCGGCGCCCAGGCACGAGCAGCCGAAGTCGGCAGGGACGCACCACGCGACGGCGGCCGGGCCACCCGCTCGGCTGCCTGGCACGGGGGCCGGTCATCCGGGCCCAGGCGCCGCGAGCGGGCCGGGTCAAGTCAGCCGGGAAGACGGGAGCGACGACACCGCCGGCCTCAGCGCGGTCGGCCGGGGTGCGCCAGGCCTGGGTCCGCACGGCGACGACGCGGCCGGCTCGGGCACGAGCGACTGGCACGCGGCCGGCGCGGAGCCGGGTCAGGCCAGCCCGATAGCAAGCGGCGGCAGCACTGCCGCAGGACGCTCCGCGACCTCCTTGGCGCCGGGAACGGCGGGCGACGAAGGCCAGGCCGACGCCAGGGCAGCCGCGCCCAGGCCGACCGGCACCGGCAGGCCAGCGGCGGCCGTGACCGGGAGCGCCCCGGCCGGGCCGCCGCGATCCCTGGCCGAGTTGCGCTGGGGAATGCCGGTCGAGCTGCCAGGTCACCGGCCGGCAGCGGTCCAAGGCGAACTCCCCGGGCAGCCAGCAGCCAGGCAATGCTCGCGACCTCCCGCAGGCTGAGCAGCCCCGCGCGCTCGATCTCCTGCCCTCGCCGGCCGTCGCCAGCCGCGCTCGCCAGCCGGCCGGGCCGCCGCGAGCGGCGAGCGGCGGGCCGAGCGTGTCGATCGGCACCATCGAAGTGACGGTGCTGCCCCCGGCTCAGCCAGCCAGCACGCGCGGGATCGCCGAGCCGGCGCTGCGTGCCCGGCCCCGGCCACCCGCGCCGCTGGCCGGGAGCCCGGGCACCGACCGGCTGCGGGACGGGCTTCGCCGCTGGTACGGGATCGCACAGGGCTAGGGGACGTGATGACCCTCGATCTGTCGGCGATCACCGAGTCCCTGATCCAGCTAGTGAAAGGCCAGTGGGGGTCGGCACCGATCTGGACAGAACTCGGCGGCGGGCCGACGTTCCACCCGAACTTCACCGGGCTGGCGCCGGACGCGGCCCGCCAGCAGTCAGGTCCGCAGCTCAGCATGTACCTGTACCACGTGGAGTCGGACAACGCTCAGCAGAGCCTGTCCTGGCAGCCCTGGATGCTCAGCGCCGGAGGCGAGCCGATCAGGTTCCAGCCGCTGGCGCTCGACCTGTTTTACCTGCTCTTCGCCTACTGCGACGCCGACACGGGCTGGACGCAGGAGCAGGAGGCGATGAGCGTGGCCATGCGCATCTTCCACGCCAACTCGATCCTGCGCAGCGACCCGGGCGCGGCGGCTCAGTGGGAACTGACGCTCACCATGGAGCACCGTTCCTACGACGAGCTCAGCCGGCTGTGGCAGGCGACCACCACACCGCTGCGGATGTCGGTCGTGTACCGGGTGGCGGTCGTGTTCATCGACCCCGATCAGATGCCGGAGTCAGCCACCATTCCGATAACTACGTCCTTCTCCCTGGCGGCCGACCCGGTACCGCTGCCGCTGCCGCTGCAAGGCCCGGACGACTACCCCGTGCTCTTCGGCACGTCCAGGCAGGGCAGCTATGTCGACCCGGCCGGGGCAACCGCCGGTTTCTCGCTGTCGAATACGGCCCTGGTGCCTGGTCAGACCGCCTGGCTGCTCGGCTCTGACCTCGGCGTCAATGGCCTGTCGGACAGCGTGTACCTGCAGCCTGCCGCCGGCGGCGGCGAGACGGACGTGACCGCGTGGACGGCACCGGCCGAATCGAGCAAGACCAAGCTCGTGCTCACGCTCCCGGCCACGGCCGGGACGGCTCCGGCAGATGCCCCCGCGCCCGGCGTCTACCAGCTTCGGGTGGGCAGCGGCGCTCCTGGCGCACCCGATGCCGTCAGGAGCGGCGCCATCTCGGTCACGGCGGCCGCCTACGTGGACCCGGCTCCTGGCCCGGTCCTGTCGGGACCGCGGCCTTTCACGGTGACCGGGGCGGGCTTCCTGGCCGGGGAGACCCAGGTGCTGGTCGGCACCGTCGCCCTGGCCGGGACCTCGTCAGCCCCGGCCGCCGGTCAGGTGCGGATCGGCCCGGCAGGCGACTCCTTCGACTTCGCGCCGCCCGCGGGCCCGCCGGGCACCGTGCTGCCGGTACGGGTCAGGGTCAGCGGCATCGAGTCCGATCCGGCCTTGTGGGTGAGGTTGTAGTGGCGGCGGGCACCGTGACCGCGCCGCAGGCCCGGCCGAAGGCCGGGGCCGCAGCGGCCTGGCTCGCCGGGGTGCGCCTCCGCGCGGCGCGCCGGGTGCTCTGGCTGCGCCAACTCTGGTCCGGGCACGACTACGCGGACGAGCACCTGCTGGCGATCAGCCACAGCGAGGTCGACCGGGCGCTCACCTCCAAGGCCACCGCCGCCGACGCCGAACGCGCCTTCTACGGCTCGGACGAGCGGGCTAAGGATCTCACCGCCCAGATAGCGGCCCTCGGCCGCGATCCCCGCCTCGACCACCTCGTCGCGACCTTCGGGTTGCCGCCGCTGGACACGGCTATTCTCACGCTGGCCATGGCTGGCGCCGCCGACCAGTCGATTGGCCGCGTATACGGGTACCTGCTCGACGGCACCGCACGCCGCCGACCCGACGCCATCGCTCGCGGCCGCCCTGTTTGACCTGCCGGGAGATCTGCCGCCTGGCCCGGATTCCCCGCTCGTGCGATGGCTGCTCGCCGCGCCGGCGCTGACCGGCAGCGACGCCTTCGCCTGGTCGGCGGGCTGGCGGGCTGACGCGCTGCTGCTGCCGGCTCTCATGGGCCGCGACGCCGGGTGGTCTGCGGGCACCACCGGGCAGCTCATCGAGCCGCCGCCTGAGCCGGTGCTGCGGGCCGCCGCGGTGGCCGAGATCGCCGGATTCCTTGACTCGCTTGGCCTGGGCGGCGAAGCCGGGCTGCCGGTCGAGATCGAGCTCGTCGGACCGCCAGGATCTGGCCGGACGGCACTGGCCGCGCAGGCGGCGGCGCGGCTCGGCGCCAGGCTGGTCGCCGTGGACGCAGCCGCCCTGGCGGCCCGGCGCGGACGCCGCCGCCGCCGCGACCCGCGAGGTGCGCCGCGCCCGCCTGGACGGGTCGATCATCGCCTGGGAGCACGCGGAATCCATCGCCGCCCGGACCTGGGCGGCTATCCCGGCCGCGCCGGTCGCGTTCTTGTCGGTGCCAGACCAGGTGGCCGGGGCGCAGGGATACCGCTCGATCCGGCGCTCGGTCAGGTGCGGGCCATCGGCCGGCGCGAGCGCATCGCGCTGTGGTCATCGCAAGCGGCCTCCCCGGTCCCGGCACCAGTCGCCGGCTGGATGCTGCGCCCGGCCGAGATCAGCGTCGCCGCGCGGGTCGCGCCGAGCCGGGGACGACGAGGTGGCCGCGGTCTGCCGCAGGATGCTGCTGGCGGCCACGCCAGACCTGGCGAACCCGCTGCCGCTTCCCTTCGGCTGGGCCGACCTGGTGCTGGCACCAGCCACGACCGCGCACCTGCGCGAGTTCGAGGTGCAGGCGCGCCGTCGCGGCGAGGTGCTCGACGACTGGGGCCTCGCGCGCCTCACCCCGCTCGGCCGCGGCATCACCGCCCTGTTCGCCGGCCCCAGCGGCACCGGCAAGACGATGGCCGCGCAGGTGCTCGCCCGCTCGCTCGGGCTCGACCTCTACCGCGTGGACCTGGCCGGCGTGGTCAACAAGTACATCGGCGAGACCGAGAAGCATCTGCGCGAGCTGTTCGAGGCGTGCGAGCGCGCGCCGGTGCTGCTCCTCTTCGACGAGGCCGACGCGCTGTTCGGCAAGCGCACCCAGGTCAGCGACGCGCACGACCGCTTCGCCAACATCGAGATCGACTACCTGCTGCAGCGCATGGAGCAGTTCGACGGCGTCGCCGTGCTCGCCACCAACCGCAAGGGCGACCTCGACACCGCGTTCATCCGGCGGCTGCGGTTCATGATCGACTTCGCGCCGCCAGGGCCAGCCGAGCGGGAGCGGCTGTGGCGCCTCGCGCTGGAGGATGCCAGCGACCTCGCCGGGCAGCCGCTGACCGGCGAGCTCGACTGGGCAGGCGCTCGGCCGCGAGCTCGACCTGACCGGTGCCGGGCATCAAGTCAGTGGCGCTCGCCGCGGCCTTCCTCGCCTGCACCGAGCGCAGCCCGATCGCCAAGCGACACATGCTCGCCGCCGCCAATCGCGAGCTCGAGAAGCAGGGCGTCGTCGTCCGGCCAGGCCAGCTGGAGCAGCGGTGAGCGCGCGCGCCATGGCGGCGAGCGCCGGCGACGTCCGCATTGACCGGCTGTCCCTGCACGTGGCCGGTCTCGACGAGGACGCCGCCCGCGAACTGGCGCAACTGGTCGCGAGGAACCTGGCGCCCGGGATGTTCCCGCTGGCCGGGACCTCCGCCATCGAGTCACTCCAGGTGCGGGTGCAAGGCGCCCCCGGCAAGGACGACCAAGCCGCGCTGGCCAGGCACATCGCCGACGAGATCGGCCGGGCGCTGGCGCGCGGGCAGGCGGGGGAAACACAGTGAGCGGATTCGTTCTCAAAGGAGCGCTCGTCTAGTTCGCGCCGACGTTCCTGCCGATCCCGCTGCCGAATGTGATCGTCTTCCAGTACAACCCGGAGACCATGACCCACACCTGGACCCAGCCAGAGGCGGCTGGCGGCGCGGGCACGGAGACCAGCAACCCGCTGGCGGTGAAAGGCATGCCAGGCGAGGAGTTCTCGTTCACGATCGCGATGGACTCAAACGACGACATCGCCAATTCGAGCTCTACGGCGCCGCTCGCCGAGGTCAGCGGGCTCTACAGCGCGGCTCGCCGCGCTCGAGATGCTCCTGTACCCGACCGGGACCTCCAACGCGCTGCTCGGCGCGGCATCGGCCGCGACAGCTCGGCGCTCGGCGGCGGAGGCGGGGGGCCGACAAGGACGGTGCCGGCGTCCGTGATGCCGGTCACGCTGTTCATCTGGGGGCCTGGCCGGATCGTGCCGGTGCGGGTGACCGCGCTCACGATCACCGAGCAGCTCTATGACCAGGCGCTGAACCCGGTCCACGCCGCAGGCGCAGGTCTCGCTCCGGGTGCTCACGCCGGCCGAGCTGGTCGCGGCCTCGGCGGACAACGACGTGCTCGGCGGCCTCGCCATCGTCGCCTACACCTACACCCTCGCCCTCCGCCAGCCGCTCGCCGTGGCCAACCTGGCAACGCCGCCGCATCGATCATCGGGATGATCCCGCACTAAAGGCAAGGGGCCGCCCATGTTCACTCCAGACAGCCGCTACGCGAACCAGCCGACCTCTACCAGCGACGCTGCCTGACGGCACCCAGGGCAGCGCCGTCGTGCCCGCCGCTGCCTGTCCCGGTGCCGCTGGCCGGCTATCACCCGCGCGCGGCCGGCGAGCGCCTCGACCTGGTCGCCGCTGCAGTACCTCAACGACGCCGACCGGCTTCTGGCGGCTCTGCGACGCCAACAACGCCATGGTCCGCGGCGGCCCTCGCGGCCCGCGCGCTCATCGGCATCCCGCAGAGCGGCGGCCGCGATGAGCGTCACCGTCCAGCTCAGCCCTCGGCGGGCACGCCGGTGCCAGCTCCGTTCTACGACGCGATCAGCCAGCTCGAGGTCGAGGAGAACTCGCAGGACCGCCGGGCGCGCTGCTGCTGCGGCTGCCGGTGAACCGCACGTCGGCCGGCGACCTGCAGTTCGTCGGCGACGGCACCTTCGAGCCGTGCACCAACGTCACGCGTCGTCGTCACCCCGGAGCGCGGGATCGCAAGCCCAGTGCATCTTCGACGGCTACGTGCTCTCCTGGCAGCTGCACCTGGACCGCACCTCGACCTCCTCCACGATCGACATCTGGGCGCAGGACGCCTCGCTGGCTGATGAACCTCGACGACACCGTGACGCGAATGGTCAGGGCATGACCGACGGCGAAGTCGCCAACGCGATCTTCGCCAGCTACGGCTTCACCCCCGCGGCAGGCAACACCGACGACGACTCGCCCGCGCACGACCCCGACGGGCACACGCCTGCTCCAGCGCGCCACCGACCTGCAGTTCCTGCGCGGGCTCGCCCGGCGCGACGGCAAGCTCTGCCGGGTCGCCTGCACCGACACCCCGGGCGTCCGTACCGGCTACTTCGTGACGCCAGCCGTCGCCGGCCAGCCGGCGGCGACGATCTCGCTGCTCGACCCGGCGCAGCTGGACGGTCGACTCGCTCGACTTCGACTGGGACGTGATGCGCCCGACCGAGGTCGGACGCGAGCCAGGTCGACCTGACCCAGGGCTCCGACGAAGGCACCGACGTCGCCGCCACCGCGAGCGGGCTCGACGCGCTCGACGCGCGGGACTACCCGACCTACGCCGGGCAGTCATCGACGCTGCTGCTGACCGCCCCGCCGACCTGCCCGAACTGACGCAGCGCACCGCCGCCGTGCTGATCGAGTCGGGCTTCTTCGCGCGCTGCACGGGCGAGGCCGACGCCGACAGGCTCGGCCACGGTGCTGCGGGTCGGCGACGTCGTCTCGATCGAGGGCGCGGGCAGCATCACTCGGGCAACTGGCTCGTGTGGAACGTGCGGCACAGCTACTCGCCGCAGTCGTGGAAGATGCGCGTTCACCCTGGTGCGCAACGCCATGGGCCCGGCCGCGGCCGGCGGCACCTGCAGCACGTTCTCCGGCGCGGCGCCGGGCGGCATCAGCGGCGGCCGCGCTATGACCGCCGCCGACCGCGCGCTCGATGACCTGCTCGAGCGGCTGCGCACCCGCTTCTACGGCAAGTACCGCGGCATCGTCTCCGACACCGACGCCCCGACGATGCGGATCAAGGCGAGGGTTCCCTCGGTGCTCGGCGAGACAGAGCACCGGCTGGTGCATGCCGTGCGTGCCGTATGCCGGACCGGGCACGGGGTTCGCTTTCCTCCCCGAAAAAGGCAGCGGCGTGTGGATCGAGTTCGAAGGCGGCGACGTGTCCTACCCGATCTGGGTCGGCGGCTACTGGCGCGAAGGCGAGATGCCCCTCCGACGCCGCCGACCACGTCAAAGTGATCGTCACGGCGGCCCCGCACAAGCTCAAGCTCGACGACGCCCAGGCCACGCTCACGGTCACCGATCCCAACGGCAACACGGTGACGCTCGGCGCCGCCGGGCATCACGCTCGCCAGCGGCGAGTCGGTCACCGTCGTCGTCGACCAGCTCGAGCGTGTCGGTCAACGACGGCGCGCTGGAGGTACAGTGACGATCCTGCCCAGGCATGACTTCGCCTTTCCGTTCCGGATCGACCCGGCAGCCCAGCAGACCGCGCAGGCCGCGTACGCCGGCGCACGTCGACCAGATGGTGCGCCAGCTCCTGCTGACCGACCCCGGCGAGCGGGTCAACCTGCCGCAGTTCGGCTGCGGGCTGCGGTCGCTGATCTTCGCCCCCAGCACGGACGCGCTGGCCGCCACGGCGAAGCTGCGCGTCATGCAGGGGCTGACCAGGTGGCTGGCCGGCGTGGTGAACGTGGTGGACGTCGAAGTCGCCGCGGCGCTCGAGCCTGGCACGCTTGCGGTGACGGTGACCTACACGCTGGTCGAGACCCAGACGAACCAGGCAGTGACGGTGACGGTCGCATGACGACGCCGATCCGTGACCGCCGGCAGCTGCTGCTCGCGCCAGGCGCCGTGCTCAATGGCATCGACTTCATCGACGTCGCCCCCAGCCAGACCGAGCTCTCTGTTCATTTCCACAACGCGGTTGCCGTGGCAGGCACCCTGTCCGGCAGCCCGCCTGTGGTCATCAGCGGCGGCGAGGTCGTGACCGCGGTCGCGGTCGGACCGGTCAACGACTGGCCGGCTCGGCCGACTGGAGCGCCGATAGCGAGGGCCGACCGGTGCTCCGGCTGACTGTCGCGGCGCCAGGCGACTTCTCCTCCTACACGCTGGCCATCGGCAGCGACAAGCTCGACCCGTTCTTCGCCACCGCATCCTTCAGCTTCAAGGCCAACTGCCCCACCACTCTCGACTGCGCCGCGCCAGGTCCTGACTGCCCCGAACCAGAGGCCGACCAGGTGCGGATCGACTACCTGGCCAAGGACTTCGGCAGCTTCAAGCAGGCGCTGTCGGAATTCTCCGCGCTGCGCTACCCGGACTGGGTCGAGCGGTCAGAGGCCGACTTCGGCATGGTGGCGATGGAAGCGCTGGCCGCGATGGCCGACGAGCTGAGCTACTACCAGGACAGGGTGCTCGCCGAGGCGAGCATCGTGACGGCGACTCAGCGGCTGTCCGCGGTCAGGCACGCCAGGCTGGTCGACTACGAGCCAGCGCCCGCGACGACCGCGACGACCGTGCTCCAGCTGGACGTGGCCGCGCCTCCGCCCGGCCAGACGGGCTGGGTGATCGACACGCCCCTGCGCTGCCGCGCGGTCGGCGCCGACGGTTCCGTCGTCGACTTCGAGATCGAAGATCCAGCGGGCGGGATCGCGAACCCGGGCAGCTTTATCGTCGACGTCCGCTGGAACCGCGCCAGCCTCGTGCCCTACTACTGGGACGACACCGTGCGGTGCCTGCGGGCCGGCTGCGCCGGCTGCTACCTCGCGGGCTGGAACCTCGGGCTGTACGCGGGCCAGCAGCTGCTGCTCGACTCGCCGGCGGCCGACAGCGCCGATCCCCCGGTCCGCGAGCTGGTTCAGGTCGCCTCGGCGGCGCAGACCTCCGATCCCCTGCTCGGCGCCGACCTGACGCAGGTGTTTTTCGCCGCGCCGACGACGGCCGATCACGATCTGGCCAGCACCATGGTGGCGGGCAACCTGGTCCCCGCCGTCCAGGGCCTGCGGTGCACCGACACCTTCACGATCCCCGACCCGGCACTGCCGCCGCCGGGGCCGGTCGTGGTCAGGGCCGACTCCAACGCCGCGGCCGGGACGGCGCCGCCTGACTACAGGTACTGCCTGGCCAGCGGGCCGCTGGCCTGGCTCGCCGTACCGGCGCCCGACCAGGACACGCCGGTGCCCGCGCGACCGGAGCTCATGCTCTCGGCCGCGCCTCCTGGCGGTCCGGCGACTTCATGGGAGTTCAAGCGCTGGCTGCTCGACGCGGGGGCTGCGGAGGATGCGTTCACGCTAACCAGCGAGCAGTACTCCCCCGTGCTCACCAGCAACGGCCGGACCTGGTACGACTACGACGGAGACGGCGGGACGACGGTCAGGTTCGGCAACGGGACCTTCGGCGCGGCGCCGCTGCCCGGCGCGGTCTGCACTGCGATCTACCGGGCGGGCGGCGGCCCGGCCGGCAATGTCCCCGCCGACACGATCCTGACCGTCGTTCCCGGGCAGCCGCAGGGTTCCGTCGTCGCCGCCTGCACGAACCCGTTCCCGGCAACCGGGGGAACCAGCGCCGAGACCATCGCCCAGGTACGCAACCGGGCACCGCAGATGTTCCGCGCCGAGCCGCTCAGGGTGGTGCAGGCCGCTGACTACGTCGCGGCCGCCAGGTCGCTGCCGTGGGTGGCGCAGGCGGGCACCGCCTTCCGCTGGACAGGAAGCTGGCTGACCGTGCTGACCAGCGCCGACCCGGCCGGGAGCGAAGAGCCGGCCCCCGGCCAGCTCACCGCGCTGACCGAGTTGCTCGACCAGCGCCGGCTCGCCGGGTACGAGAGCTACGTACTGCCGCCGCGCTACGTCTCGATCGACCTGCTGATCACCGTGTGCGGCCTGGCGACGTCGTTCGGCAGCGACGTCGCCGCCGCCGTGCTTGCCAGGCTGCAGCCAGGTCCGCTGCCTGGCGGCGGCGCCGGGTTCTTCGACCACTCGCTGTGGACCTTCGGCCAGCCGTTCGAGTCAAGCGCGCTGCTCGCGGCGATCCAGTCCTGCCCTGGCGTGTCCGGCGTGTACCAGGTCAGCTACCGGCAGCGCGGCGCGCAGCTTGACTGGGCGCCGCTGCCGCAGACGCTGACGTTCGCGGCCGACCAGATCCTGCGGGTCGACAACGATCCGAGCCGTCCGGAAGCCGGATCGCTTCAGGTGCGCGTGGAGGGATCCAAATGACCAGCTCCTGCGACTCGCCGTGTCCGCGGCGTTGCGCCGCCCAGCCCGTGATCTCTAACCCTCCCGGTCTCGCGCAGATCGCGTACCAGGCCGACGACTTCACCGGTTTCCGGCTGGCGATGCTGCGCCCGCTGCCCGGCGAGCAGGCCATCGGCGACTGGCGCCCGGCGCCGGGCGATCTCGGCCTCCAGGTGGTCGAGTGGTGGGCCTACCTGGCCCAGATCCTCGCCTTTTACAACGAGCGGCACGCGAACGAGAGCTACCTGCGCACCGCCACGAGGCCAGGGAGCGTGGCGAACCTGGTCGCGCTCCTCGGTTACACCCCGGCGCCCGGCATCGCCGCGACCGGGAACCTGGCGGTCACCCGCACCACGGCCCACCCCGATGAGCCGCTCGTGATCCCGCCGGGGATGCGGCTGTCCAGCGTGGCGACCCCGGGCGTGGCCTCGCAGGCCTTCGAGGTGACCGGCACGGTGCCGCTCAGCTTCAGCGGGCCGTCGAGCGTGCCGGTGACAATCGCGCCGAGCACTGCGTTCATCGCCAACGCGGACGGCTCGCAGGCGCTTCTGCTCGCCGGAAAGGTAACCGGCATCGCCGCCGGGGATCAGCTGCTGCTGGCCGCGAAGAACTTCGCCGGCACTGACGACAACTGGTCGCTGATCACCGTGCGGGCCACGGCGTCGCGGCCAGACCAGGGCACCGGCGTCGTCAACACGCTCGTCACCTTCACCGGCGGGTGGGGCCCGGCGCCTGCGCCGGGCGCGGCCAACCGGGACGCTGCCAGGCCGGGCATTAGCGAAGTGTCGGCCGGCAGCTATCACTGGACTCCGCGCCAGCCCGCGCATCACTTGGCGGCGGCCAGGCAGGCCACGGACTACCGGCTGATGCGCCCGGCAGCGGCGACCGCGCTGTGGAACCGGGGCACGTCGGGCAGCCAGGTGGTCATCGCGGCGCACGGCTCGCCGGTGCACCTGTCGGCCGCGGTACGCGGGATCTCGCCAGGTGACCTCGTGCTGTTCGACGGCGGCGCGGCGGCATCGTCGGCGCTCGCCGTCGTCGCCGGGGTCACCGAGGCCCTGTGGACGGTGCCCTATCCGGCTGGAGGCAGGCCCCGACCCCGCCCGGCATCGTCGTAGCGCACACCGCGCTCGCGCTCACTCTCGCGGCGTCCGATGCCGGCGTGCTCACCGGCGTGTCCGACCCGAGCACGGTGACCGTCAGGTACGCCTTCAAGGACGCGGGCACCATCATCGCGGTTCCCGCGCAGTCGCTCCCCAGCCTGCCGGCGACCCTCGGCGTGCCCGCGTCCTACGCACCGCCGCCGAAGGCCTGCACCGCCTTCCTGGCCGATTCCGCCGGCGCCGGGATCCTGGTAAGCGTCAGCGCCGCCGGACCCGGTCAGCTCACCGTGCTCGACGCCGCCACTCCGGCCGCGACGGTCAGCACCCAGCTGGCCGTACCGCTCCAGCTCCTGCTCGACCTCGTGCCCGTCGCCCGCGGCACGACGGTCAGCGGCGAGGTGCTCGGTACCGCGAACGCGGCCGTGCCCGGTCAGTCGTTCACGCTGGCGAAGTCGCCGCTGACCTATCTCGCCGGCGGCGACAGCCCGGTCGCCCAGCTCACCGTGTACGTGGGCGGGGCGGCTTGGCTGCAGGTCCCGAGCTTCTACGGCCAGCCCGCCGGCGCCCAGGTGTACGTCGTCGCGCGGTCGGCTGACCAGGCGGTCACGACGCTCACCTTCGGCGACGGCATCAACGGCGCCAGGCCAGCTGGCGCCGTCGTCGCCAGCTACAGGTACGGCTCGGGCGCCGCCAGCCCGCCGGCGGGGCGCCTGACCACGATCAGCCAGCCGCAGCCTAACCTCGCCTCGGCGCAGAACCCGGTAGCCGTGTCCCCCGGCGCCGATCCGCAGTCGCCCGGTGACGTGCGTGCCGACGCCCCCGCCAGCGTCTTCACCTTCGGCCGGGCGATCTCAGCGGTGGACTACGAGGTCGTCGCCGCCCAGGCACCAGGCGTGGCCAGGGTCACCGCCTACTGGAACTTCGATCAGGCCAGGCAGCGCTCGCTCGTCAGCGTCTACGTAGGCGATGACGATGCCGCCGTCGCCGCCGCGCAGGCCGCGCTCGCGGGCTCCGACGACCCGAACCGGCCGGTCAGCGTGCTGGCGGCCGCGCCAGTCGACGTCGGCCTGTCCTGCAAGCTCGAGATCGCCGCCGGCCGGGTGACGACAGACGTGGTCGCGGCGGCGACGGCGGCCGTATCCGGCCTGTTCAGCCCGGCCAGCATGGGGATCGGGCGGCGCCTGTACCGGAGCGCCGTCGACGCGGCGCTCTCGGTCCCTGGCGTCATCGCCGTGCATGACCTCACGGTCACCACGGCCGTGGAGGTGCTCGGCCTGAGCCTCGAGCTGCCGCTCGACCAGATCTTCGACCCGGGCATCGGCTCATTCTTTGCCCTGCCGCCTGGCAACGTCTCGATCACGCCGGTGAGCGCCTGATGACCGGGAACACGGCCGGGCCGGCCAATGACGGCTACGACACCTACTACGCCGAGCGGCTCTGGCAGCTGTTCCCGGCCGTCTACCGCACCGCCGACACCGACAGCCTGACCTCTGCCGGGCCGCTCAGGGAGCTTGTCAACAGGATCGGCATCCAGCTTGCCGTCGTGCGGCGGAGCATCGACCGGCTGTGGGCCGACCAGTCGATCGAAACCTGCGACGACTGGGTCATTCCCTATATCGGCGACCTGCTCGGCACGAATCTGGTCAACAAGCTTGACCCGCGCGGGCAGCGGCTCGACGTCGCCAAGACGATCGGCTACCGCCGCCGCAAGGGCACCGTCGAGGTGCTCGAAGAGCTGGCACTCGACATCACCGGCTGGCCCGCGCACGTGGTCGAGGGCTTCAGGCGCCTCGCTCGCACTCGCCACGGGCTTGACCCGGCGGTCGGCGCCGCCGCCTTCCCGCGCTCAAGCAAGGCCGAGGTCGCCGCGCTGCTCGCGGCCGAAGGACTGACCGGGCTGCTCACGGGCGGCGCCGCCGGCGGATTCGCCGACCTGCGATCACGGCACGGCGCCGCGCTCGCCGGCTCGGCCTTCGACGAGAGCTTCCACACGGCGGACTTCCGGGCCGGCCGGGGCGCGATCGGCCATTACGGCATTCCCAAGCTCCTGGTGTACCTATGGCGGCTCACCAGCTTCGCCGTCTCGGCCGGGACCCCGGTCGCGGTGGCGGGCTGCCCGGACCAGTACGTGTTCGACCCGACCGGCCGCGAGATCCCGCTCTTCCTGCCTCAGCCGCCTGATCCCGACGACTTCGCCCAGACCTGGGCACCGGCCAGGGAGTGGCAGGTGCCCGCCCCGCTGACCAGCTCGCTCGAAACCGCGATCACCGACGGAGGGGCGTCACCGCCGCCGCCAGCCAGGCCGCCTTATCCGGCCGGCGACGTCCCGCAGCGTTACGCACTGGGCGGCGGCGCGGAGCTGGCAGCGATCTGGCCGGAGCTCGGCCGGTTCGAGACGACCGGCCCGCCTCCTGAGCCGCTCACGGTGAGCTACCAGTACGGGTTCTCCTCGCGGGTGGGCGCTGGCCCGTACGACCGCGACGTGCTCGCCGACCGCCCGGCGCAGGCGGGAAACGACACCGAGGTGACCGGCGCCGCCGGACTGGACGCCGCGCTCACCGGGCTAGGCACGACCGGCACGGTTACGATCGGTACCTCGCTGACCTACGCCGGGCTCGCGCCAGTGGGCTCGGCCGCCGCGCCGGCCGGCGACGTGCTCGTGCGGGCCGGCCCACGCCAGCGGCCGGTACTGCGGCCGGCTCCAGGCGCCGGGCCCTGGATCTTCACCGGCGGCAGCGGCGGGCAGCTCGTGCTCGACGGCCTGACCGTCTCCGGGTGCGACCTCGTGATCAGAGGCTCGTTTGCCACGGTCAGGATCACCGCCTGCACGGTCGACCCGGGCACCGCCGCCGACGGCGCGCCGCCGCTGGCGACCGCCGCCGACGGCGCGAGGCTGGCTCCGGGCCGGATCTTCATCGAGGCGGACCCGGCGGCCGGGCCAGGCCAGCCGGGAGCGATCGGCGAGCTGATTGTCGACCACAGCATCCTCGGCCCCGTCCGCACCAGGTTCGGCGGATCGGTCGAGACGGTGACGATCACCAGCAGCATCGTCCAGGGCCTGGCCGCGACGACCGGCGCTGAGTACACCGCCGCCGACATCTTCGATCCCGTCCTGCTCGCCACCGGCCTGCTCGCCGAGGATCCGCTCGCCCGCGCGCTGACCGGCGCGATGCCCGCCGCGGCCGTCACGGCCCTGCAGGCCTACGCGGCGCTGCCGCTGGCCGGCCAGCAGAGCGGCCTGCCGCAGCCGGTGATCGACGCGCTCAACGCGCTCGTGGCCGGACCGTCGCTTTACGACCCGGCCGCGTTCACGACGGTCAGCCTCAGCGCCCGCACCCTGGCGCTTGCTGCCAGGGAGGGCGGACTCGACCCGGCCGGGCTGGCCGAGCTCAACCGCGGCCTGCTCGACGAGGCCTTCCCAGTCGCCCTCGGCGTCGCGGCGATCGCGGTCGCGGCGGCGACCGTGCGGCTCACGCAGGTCACCGTTCTCGGCCGGCTGGCGGTGCACCGGCTCTGGGCGAGCGAGGCTATTCTGCGCGATTTCGCCGCTGTGGACGACACCCAGGACGGCTGCGTGCGGCTCAGCGCGTATACCGGCGGCAGCACGATCCCCAGGCAGTACCTGTCTGCCGTGATCCCGGCCGGTGCGCCGATCTTCACCAGCGACGCGTTCGGGCAGCCGGGTTACGCGCAACTGCTCGAGAGCGCCGACACGGCGATCACCGGGGGCGCCGCGGGCGCATCGATCTCGGCAGGCGCCGGCGACGGCTCCGAGCTCGGCGCCTTCTCCGCTGACCGCAATCCATGCAAAGAGCAAGGCCTGCTCATCAAGTACGCCGAGTACATGCCGCTCGGGCTCACGCCCGTGATCGTGCATGTCACGTGATCATCGTCCCACCCGGGGCAGGAGAGGGAGACGGCCATGGCCGGCGACCGCGCACGAGTGAGCTATGACCCGACCAGGAAGTGGCGCGGGCTGGTAGCGCAGCAGGGCCGGGTGACCGTCGAAGCGGACTGGAACGAGGCCGCGGCGATCGCCGCCGAGCGCGACCGGCTGACGACGCTCGATGTCGTCGGACCGGCCGGGACGCCAGACGGCGGCTACGGCGTCACCGCCGTGCCGGCGGGCAGCCCGGCTCCGGCCACGCCAGGCGACCTCCAGATCGGCGCGGGCACCCTGTACCTCGGGGGCGAGCGGCTCGATCTGGACGCGCCAGTCACGTACAGCGCGCAGCCTGACTGGCTGGACAGCTCAACCGACCCGCTCTGGGTACCGCCGGCGATACCGGACGCCGACGGCACCAGCTTCGAGCTCGTCTACCTGCTCGCGGCCGAGCAGCAGGTATCGGCAGTCGAGGACCCGGCGCTCGCTGACGTGGCGCTCGGCGGGCCAGACACCATGGCGCGCCTGCGCCTGCAGCAGCATTTCGTCCGGCAGGCGGCCAAGTCGGGCGACTGCGCCGGCGCGTGGGCCGAGTTCACCGACTCGCTCAGCGGCCAGGGACTGACCTTCGACCCCGCGTCGATGAGGCTAAGGTCGGCGTCGGCGCTGCAGGTGTCGTTCACCAACGAGCCAGGACCGCCTAGCCTGTGCCAGCCGGTGGCGGCCGGGGGTTACCTCGGCGCCGAGAACCAGCTCATCCGCGTCCTGGTGACCAGCCTCGACGGCGACGGCGTGCCCACGATCGTGTGGGGATTCGACAATGCCACCTTCATTTACCGGCTCCAGGCGGCGACCTACGACTCCGCTGCCGACGTGACGACGGTCACGCTGGCGAGCTCGCCGGTAGACAGCTACCACTACCCGGCACTCGGCCAGGCCGTCGAGTTGCTGCGCGACGCGGTCCAGGTGACCCCCGATGACTACATAGCCTCGGCCGCCGGCTTCGTATCGACGCTCGCCTCGGCCTATGACCCGACTCAGCAGCAGCTGGTGATCGCCGGGCAGCCGCCGGCCGACTACCTGTCGGCCGCCACTCCCCAGCTCTACCTGCGCGCCTGGCAGGCGACGGCCGCCGCGCCCGGGGGCCAGGCGACCCCGCTCGGCGACACCGGCCTAGCGGTGACGCTGAGCACGAGCGGCAATTTTCATGCCGGTGATTTTTGGCTCTTCGCCCTTCGGCCGATCGAGCCTGCGATCGTCTACCCCGCACGCTACCTGGCCGGGCCGCAGCCGCCTGAGGGCCCGCGTACCTGGGCCTGCCCGCTTGCGGTGCTGACCTGGGAGAACGGAGACGCGACCGCGTCGAGCTGCGTCCCGCCTTTCCCGAGCCTGGTCGACCGCACGGGCACGGGCACGGGCTGCTGTGAGTGCACGGTGCAGGTCGGGCCTTCCGATGTGGACGGCGGAGCCTCGCTGCCCAAACTGGTGGCGAGCCTGGCGAACCAGGGCCGGGTCGCGGTCTGCCTGGCCCCCGGGACCTACACGCTGTCCGAGCCGCTCATCCTGCGGCCTGGCCTTGACGGCATCGCGCTGCGGGCCTGCGGCGACGGCGTCATCCTGCGGGCCGGCAGTGAGCCGGGACCGCAGTTCACGCTCGGGCTCATCGTGGTGCAAGGGCTGGACTCGGTCACCATCAGCGGCATCGACCTGGTGGCCCCTTACGTCGCCTTCGCGCCGCCGGCCGAGTCATTCGCCGGCCTGCCCGGGGCGAACCAGGATCTGTTCAAGGCCTATTCGATCGGGCTCAAGGTCGCGATCGCGATCTCGGCTGCCGACGCGGCCAACCTGGCCGTCGAAGACTGCACGTTCGTCTTCACCAGCCCCGGCGAGGCCGACATCTTCGGCGCCGGGGTCTTCGCACGGGGCACGATAACCGGCCTGGCACTCACCGGGTGCACGTTTGTCTCGGACAACAAGCGGCCCAAGGTGCCGTTCTACGACCTGGCGGCCGGCAACCCGGTCGAGATCCCGTACCAGCCGGTCTTCGGGTACCTGCAGGTATCGAGCTTCCCTGACCAGGACGTCAGGGCCGACCCCGCTGACGTCGGCGCTCCTGTGCTGCACGACGCCGCGATCGAGCGCTGCACGTTCCAGGGCGTGACCGTGCCCGTCCTGGTGCTTGCCCAGCTCGGGACGCTGCGGGTCGACCAGAACATCGTCCGCGATTGCTACGGCGGATTCTGGCTCGTGTCGCTCGCCAGCGCGGCGCAGCTCACGATGATAGACATGCTCGCTACCGGCGACCAGGAGGTGTACGCAAGCTCGGCCGGGAAAGGGCTTGCCTGCCTGCTCGACCGGCTCCTGGTGATAGCCAGCGGGATCGGGCGGGTGCTCCCCGCCACGCCGTCCGTTCACGCGTTGCGGCCCGTGCGGCGGATTCTCGCGCCGGACGACGCACAGCTCGCGCTCGCTCGTCAGACGATGAGCGCCATCTACTCGCTGGCCCCGACCGCGAAGCCTGGCGCCGAGGCGGCCGGTGCTGAGCAGCCAGGGGCTGAGCAGCCAGGGGCTGAACAGGCTTTGGCCGAAACGGCTGAGGCCGGGCTGCCGCCGGCGATCAGCCTGGCCTTCGAGCCGCGCGGATTCGCGCCGACACAAGGGACCGTCCCGACCGCCGACACGGGAACGAGCGTGATCCTGCGCCTGGATGTGTGCGACTGCCAGGTCGATGCGGTCCTCGCCAATTCCTATTCGGGCGCTGCCCTGTTCGTGGCCGACCTCACCCAGGCCGGGGCGTCGGCCCTCGTCCATGGCTGCCGGCTGCGCAGCAGGTTCCCGATGGGCGAGACCCTGGCCGGGATCACGCTCACCGAGGCCACCATTACGGGAAACATCGTGGCGAACGAGGTCGCGCCGATAGCCTTTCCTATCGAGCGGCAGGTCACGAGTTTCAGCATCGCGCTTGCCCTCACGTCACCATTCGGCGCGCCCGCGGCGGCCATCACCGGCAACGTATTCATCGATCCGACGCTGCTCCCGCCGCGTCCTCCGACGGTCCCTTCTGTGCTTGCCGACTGGGACGTGCTCAACACCGTCATCGCGTACGTAGCCCCGCCCGTCGTCACTGACATCTCGCCCACGAGAGGCTCGGCAGCAGGCGGCGACACTGTGACGGTCACGGGCAGCGGGTTCACCGGGTTCACCGACGTCCTATTCGGGACAGCGAGCAGTGTCCTCCTGCAGACCCAATCCGACAGCGAGCTCAGCGCCCAGACCCCGGCAGGCACCGGCACCGTGGACGTCCTGGTCGTCACCCCGGCGGGCACATCTGCCGCTAACGCAGCCAGCAAGTACATCTACGACCCTAACCTCGCCGCCGCCAAGGCCGCGAAGCCAGACCCGGCGACGGCAGCGACTTCGGCGGACGCTCTCCGGCGGACGCCCTTCGGCGATGCGTCAGGCACCGCCGTAACCAAGCAGATGAAGCGTCCTGAACGTCCCGCGCCAGCCAAGCCCGGCAGCGGCTAGCGGCCGGCGGGCGGCGGGCCGGCTGATCACTGCACGCTAGCGGCCGTCTGCCCGGCCGAGCTCACCGTGACGACGCCGGCCCAGGCACAGTTGCACTGGGAGGAGTCATCGAGGGCAGCCACGTTCCCGATGGTGACCCGGGCCGAGCCCGGCGACCACGGGGACAGCACCGGCACGCAGGGCTGCGGGGTCAGCACGTTCGACGCTGCCGCGGTCGCCGACGCCACCTGCGGGTTCGACAGCGACATGCACATGCCGAACGGCGGCACGTTGGCCGCGGCGACATCGGTCACGACACCTGCCGGGCTGGTCGCCGACACTTGGGTCCCCGCGGCGGCGAACGTCGAGGGCGTCGTGCCGAACGAGCACTGCAGTGCCGCGCCCGTGCACACTACCGGCATGGCCGCCCTCCCGCCTCGATGCGAACTGCGATGGCATTATCCAGTGTGCCCGCTGGAGGCGACTATGCCTGCAGGAAGCGACGTATTAGCAGGCTGACCAGTTCGCGGGGGTTCGCCGGTATCGTAAGCGCGGTGTTGTCTGAGACCTTCCGCGGCCTTTTCGAGGCGATCGCCGGTACCGCCGGTGCCCTGACCGGGCTGCTGTTCGTCGCCATGTCAGTGGCACCGCACCGCCTTCGGGAGCCAGGCAGGCAGGTGATCCATCAGGTCCGCGCGGCCGCGGCCCTGCTCGCCTTTACCAACGCACTCGCCGTCACCTTGTTCGGGCTGGTGCCCGGCACCAATGTCGGCGACCCGGCCACCGTGCTCGGCGTGATCGGCCTGCTCTTCACGGCGGCGGGTACAAGGTCGATGTTCTCGGACAAGTCGATGCTGCGGCGGCACTGGCGCCGCCAGGTCGGGCTCATCGTCCTGCTGCTGGGGATCTTCGGCGTCGAGCTGGTCAACGGCATCATCCTGATCGTGACCCCCGGCGCGGTTCAGGCGGTCCAGATCGTCAGCTACGCGCTTGTCACCTCCCTGATCGTCGGGATCGCCCGGGCCTGGGAACTGGTCGGCGACCGCGACACCGGCATCATCGCCTCGATCGCGGTACTGACCGGCCACGACAAACACCTACTGGCCGATCCCGAAGCACTTCCACCCGCCGATGACGCGCCTGGTGACGCGGCCGGTGACGCGGCTTCATGATCCAATGCCGCTTAGCTTGCGCTTGAAGCGCCGCCCCGGCTGCCGGCGGTTCGCATGGATCGCGCAAATTGATGTTGTGATTCAGGTATCGATTCGCGCACCCATGTTGCTCCGCCCCTGATCAGCCGGGTCCGGCATCCGATAGCCCCGGCAGCGGCAAGCAGGGCAATGCCGCCAGAGCCGGCCGCGAGCGCATCAGCAACGCGGCCCTCCCTGATGTCATCACCAGAGCAACGGGGAGGGCCGCGTTGCTCACGAATCCGGCTGCTGACAGCAACAGGGAGGGCCGCGTTGCTCACGAAGCCGCTGCCCGGGGCCGGCCGCATCGCCCGCCGCCAGCCTCACGCGGCATGTGCCGCATTGATCTCTTCCGGGACCGGCGGCAGCCACGAGCAACCGGGTGGCGCTCCGGGGGACAAGCAGGGCCGTAGGTCGCCTGCCCCCGCCACCGGGGTTCCTGACCTCCGGCGCGCCCCGCGCTCACCAGCGCGGCCACCCGCACCAGCTGAGAACCAGGGCTCACTCCAGAAGAGCCGCACCAAAGTGGCATGGGTGTGGCTCTTTCGGGGTGAGGTTGTTCTCGCAGGAGGGTTAACGCGATCGTGCAGGAGGGTTTCCGCATCTAGGAGAGTTGACCGGACTATACGACGACAACCCTCCTTCATGCGACAACGCTCCTTCAGGAACCCGGAAACCCTCCACGGTAAGGACGAGAACCCTCCCGGACACGACAACTCTCCTCCCGGGGGACGAAAACCCTCCCGGACACGGCACCACCCAGCTGGCTCACCCCAAAGGAGCCACATCCAAGTGGCATTGCTTCATGATCGCCAAGCTCACGCCCTCGACTTAGTCCGATCTCTCCCGGAAGCCGCCGAGGAAGCGCCGGAATACCCCGCCCTCAGGAGTCAGCGGCGCCTGCGGCGGCGGTGCTACCGGACGTTCCCGCCCCTCAGGCTCGGCGTAGTCCGCTCGCGCGATGGCGTCCACGATCTGGGCCTCATCGAACTCATCCGATCCCTCGATCTCCGGGACGAAACCGACAAGATCGCCATCGAGCAGCACCTCGGCCTCCAGGGACGCGACGCCTTCGTTGCCCCAGATGGCCTCGCGCCCGTCGCCGATCACGACGCGGATCCCGTAGATGCCTACCCCGGCGTTCTGCAGGTGCGCATTGATGCCGCGTTCCCGCAGGGCATCGGTGACCCGCCGAGCCCGGTTCTCTTCCATGATCCGAAGCCTACCTTTCCGGCGCGGCTGACCCCGGTAGGTGAAGTGCCGCCCGACGCGGCTCATCACAGCACTGGGGTCCATCCGCTTCGGCGGAAATTGGTACAAGAAATGGCAACCGATAGCACGCTCAGTTCGTCCAAGGCAGGCAGGCGAAGCGGACAAGGGGCAGCAGCGAACGAGGAGGGGCAGTGGCGATGGCCGATAGAGAGCACGGCACGCGACGAATCTGGCAGGGCAGGCGCGCGGCAGTGACCGGAGCAGCGGTAGCGGCTGTCGCAGTGGCCGCGCTCGGAACGGTCAGCAGCACGCTCGCGGCACCACGCGCGGCTCAGGCCGCGTCGCACGCGACGGCAGGGATCAGCCGGACCGGGCGGGCCGCCGGTCCGCTGGCCAGCAGTTCCGGTGTCCCGGCTGGGTGGGCGCCCGTGCCCTTCCAGCGCGCCCAGCTAGCTGTGCCGGGAGCCTGGCTGGTCGAGAGCCCGCACCAGATCGGGTGCGAGCCGCCGTCCCGCGGCATGATCTTCGCCGGCAGCAAGCCCGAGATCCCGAAAGGGTCGGACTGCGTCCTGACCGCCAGCCTGGCCTGGATCAGGCCAGCCGACCACATCCCGCCGGGAATCAGGCACCGGAAACCTACTGCCCTGATCAACGGCATTCCCGTCTACCGGCTGCCAAGCGGCCCCGGATCAGTGCTGTACCTGGTGCCGAAGCTAGCGGTGCGAGTCGGAGCCAGCGGGCCGAAGGCCAGGCACGTGCTCGCCACGCTGACGTCGTCGCCGCTGTCCGCCGTGCTAAGCCGCGGCCCGGCAAGCCCGGTGCCCGCCGGCTGGGTCAGGAGCCGGTTCGGCGGCGTCCGGTTCGCGACGCCGCGATCCTGGCACCTGCGGCACGAGAATCAGTGGGCCACCTGCGGAACCGGGCTGGTCGCCCGCTCACTGCTGCTGATCGATGCGACCAGGCCCCCGCTCGCCCTGCCGTGCCCGATTCCGTTTCCCACGGCGGCCGCCGAGCGGGCCCAGCCAGGCCTGACGGTAGTCACCGGGAAGTACGCGGCTAAGTCGGTCGCCAAGCGTTTCGCCCGCTGCCGGGTACGCTGCGGCACCCGGATCTGCCTGTCCAAGGGCACCGGGCAGGGCGGCTTGTCCAGCGGCGTGCTCATCTTCTCGGTCTCCCGGCCGCACCAGCACAAGGCGACGTTCTTCCTGCTCGGGCTGACTGGATCAGGTGCCAGCGCACGGGCGATCTTCGGATCGATCAGGGTGCTCCGGCACTGATCACGCGACCGCCAGGCAGCTAAGCTACTCATGAGTAACTAAGTATCCGGACGGATACGCGAGGGCACGTCCCGCTTTTACGCTCAGGGCCATGAGCGAAACAAGCAAAGGCGTAGCCAAATGGTGGGCGACCCTCGCGGTAGCGATGGCGGCGGCCCTGCTGATCACCTGGCTGGCCCGGCTAGCCGGAATTCAGCTCAGGACGCTGCTGTCCATCGTGGCGGGCGGTGCCGGGCTGGCGTGGGCGATCGTGCTGGTCGCCGTGCCGTGGAACCTGTATTTCGCGGCGCGCCGGGTGGTGGTGCAGATGGCCGTCTCGCTCAGCCGGGAGATCGTCGTCCCCGAAGCGAACCAGGCCGAGGCCAGGCTGATCGAGCGCCGGATGCTGTGGTTCGCGCTGAGCGGGCATGTCATCACCGCCCTGGCGATCGGCGTGGTCACGCTCGTCTCCGGGCACACGATCGGGTACTACTTCACTGGTTTCTACCTGCTCACAGCGACGTTCAGGCCGGCCGCCGCCTACTTCTCCCATCTCAGGGAGCGGATCGGGGTACTGTCCAGGGAAAGCCTGCATCCTCGTGACGACGTCGTATCGCTTCGCGTCAAAGTCACCGAATTGGACCGGCTGGTCAGGCAGTTCAGCCAGGAACTGCCTGACCTGAAGCGGGACACGGCCGAGCAGGTGCGGCGAGTCGAGTCCCGGCTGAGCGGGGAGATCACGCACAGCGCGAAGATGGTCGCCGGTGACGTGTCCAGGGTTCAGGAGGCGCAGGCCGCCGACCGGGAGATCGCGCGGTCGCGCGACGAGGAGCTCGGCCGCAAGATCGACTGGATGATCCGCCATTTCGAGGCGACGCTCGACGGCTTCAGCGATCACCAGGAACTCCAGACCGGCCTCCGGGCGCTAGTCCGCATGATCAAAGCCGATACGGCCTGAGTTTCCGCTGAGCCAGCGGCGGCAGGCCCATCTTTGGGACATGGGTGTGGCTTTTCGGGGTGAGCCAGCTGGGTGGTGCCGTGCCCGGGAGGGTTCTCGTGCTCCGGGAGGAGAGTTGTCGTGTCCGGGAGGGTTCTCGTCCTTACCGTGGAGGGTTTCCGGGTTCCTGAAGGAGCGTTGTCGCATGAAGGAGGGTTGTCGTCGTATAGTCCGGTCAACTCTCCTAGATGCGGAAACCCTCCTGCACGAACCCGAAAACCCTCCTACCAGAGCAGCCTCACCCCGAAAGACGCCCGGTTTCGTCCTGCGGCTGGTCGCAGGTGAACCGGGATGGAGGTAGCGGCCAAAGCACGCCCCGTATAGGTTGAATGGCGTGACTGAGCACGCGGCAAGACAGGCAAGACGGCCGGTTGTCGCCGATTACCACCTCGACTGGCCAGAGCGAGCGGCCACTCTGATCGCGCAGCTCAGGGCCAGGCTTGGCCCCCAAGTGGTCCTCGTCGAGCACATCGGCAGCACGTCGATTCCCGGAATGGCGGCCAAGGACGTGATCGACCTCCAGGTCAGCACCCCTGACCTGGAGGCCGCGGCGCAGTCGTTCGACGCCCCGCTGCGCGGACTGGGGTTCACGCGCCAGCCGTACGACCGCGATCACGTGCCGGCCGGGCGGCCGGACGACCCCGGACAGTGGGTCAAGCGGCTCTGGTCACGGCGGAACCACCCGCAGGGCGACGTGAACCTGCACGTCCGCGTCTGCGGCTCGCCTAATGAGCGGTTCGCGCTGCTTTTCCGCGACTGGTTCAGGGCACATCAGGAGGCGGTGCCTGCCTACGCGGGTTTCAAGCGATCGCTGGCGGCCATGTCCGACGGCATTGACAGCTACACGGACACCAAGGACTACGTCGTCGACCTGGTGATCGCGGTGGCCGAGCCGTGGGCGGCCGCCACCGGCTGGCACGTCCCGGCCCGCGACGCGGCCATCTCAAGGCGGGCAGGCCGGGTGATCGTCATCGATCCGGCCGGCCGGGTGCTGCTGCTCCATGGCATCGACCCCCAGAGGCCCGGCGAGCCGTACTGGATCACCGTCGGCGGCGGCGCCAAGCCCGGCGAGAGCCTCGCGCAGGCCGCTGCCCGCGAATTGCGCGAGGAAAGCGGCATCGCCGCCGAGCCGGCCGACCTCGGCGACCCGGTCTGGCACGCCGTCGCCGAGTTCCCCTTCGACGGCAGGCGGTACCGGCAAGAGGAGGACTTCTTCGCGCTGCGCGTCGGCTCAGCCGAGGTCGAGCCCGGTGGCCTCGAAGACGAGGAGGCCGCGGTCATCATCGGCCACCGCTGGTGGACCATCGCCGAGCTCGAGGCGACCGACCAGCCAGTCTTCCCCGCCAACCTGACCGACCTGCTGCGCGAGCTCACCGCCGGGCCTCAGAGCGCGAAGATGCCGTAGCTGAACCCTGCCGCCTGCGCCACCCCGCCCTCAACGGTCACCCCGGAAGATACGACGCACTCAACAGGTCGAGCACCCGCAACCGCCACGCTGGCCGGCTCCCGGCGCGGGTTGATCACCACCAGGTGCGTGCCGCCCCGCACGTACGCCAGCGGGTAGCCGTCGCTGATCACCTGGACAGCTCCGCCTGCCCGCAGCGCCGGCACGGACCTCCGCAAGGCGATGAGCCGCCGAACCTGATGCAGCAGCGACCCATCGGAAGCGCGCTGCGCGGCGACGGCAGGCCGCCCGGGATCGGGGTCAACCGGCAAGTACAGCGAGCCGGCGGGCGCGGCCGAGAAGCCCGCGTTCGGCCCGTCGTCCCACTGCATGGGAGTGCGCGAGCCGGCCCTGTTCCACCCGGCCCAGATCTGGCTGCCCTCGACGTCGGGCAGGCCGGACACGTAGCGCATGCCGAGCTCGTCGCCGCAGTGAATCCCCGGCAGCGTCGGCCAGGTCAGCAGGAAAGCGAACACCGGCCCGAGCTGGTCAGCGGTCCGGTCACCGCACGCCGGCCGGGAAAAGTCATGGTCAGAGGAGAAGAGCGCGATCAGCCCGGCGTCGCCGACGCAGGCCGCATCGGCGCGCCAGGAAGCGAGGAAAGGCGCCGCCGACCCGCCCCCGCCCGCGCTGAAGTAACACGGGCCCGGCGGCGCGGCCCCCGGCAGCCTCATCCCCTGGCCGTTGTTGAACAGCGACCCGTGCTCCGGCCCGACAGCCAGGTAAAAGTCCGCGTGGAAGCCCGCCGCGACGGCGACGGCCGGGCCGTTCCATTCCGACATCAGCACGGCGCCCGGGTGCGCCCGGTCCAGCCACGCCCTGACTTCCCGCCACAGCGCCGCCGTTTCGCGCCACCCTGCGTCGTCCTTCACCAGCGTGTTGGCCAGGTCGACGCGGAACCCGGCCGCCCCGAGGCCGAGCCAGTACCCGAGGATCTCCCGCAGCGCGGCCCGGTTCGCGCGCGGGCCGGGCGCGTCCACTGGCTGGCGCCACGGCTCGGCGGCGTCCATCCGGGCGTAGCCGAAGTTCAGCGCCGGCTGAAATGGAAAGAAGTTCGGCAGGTACCACCCGGGACGAGAACCAGGGGAAGGAACCCATTGCGGTCCGGGAGCCGCGGCTTCTGGGTTGCCCTCGCCCGGCCAGGGCACCGATTCCGCCGCCCCGCTGGCCGCGTGACCGGGCCGCGGATCTCGCCGGTGGCGGGTGACCTGGCCTGGATCGGCGAAAATGTACCTGCCGTCGGCCGGGTCATCGCGCGCGGCGGTGAACCACGGATGCTCATCCGAGGTATGCCCGGCAACCAGGTCAAGGAGCACCCTGATGCCGCGCCGCCTAGAAGCGTCGACTAGCTCGGCCAGATCCTCGTTCCTCCCGTATCTAGGAGCGATCCGGAGGTAATCGCTGACGTCATAGCCGGCGTCGCGCATGGGCGAGGCGAAGCAGGGATTCAGCCAGAGAACATCAACGCCGAGCCATTCCAGGTAGTCGAGGCGCTCGGTCAGCCCGCGCAGGTCCCCGATGCCGTCGCCGCCGGAGTCCGCGAAGGACTGCGGGTAGACCTCGTACGCGACGGCAGAGCGCAGCCAATCGGGGACGGTCAGCACTGCGCTCCGATCGCCCGGGACTGGCCGCGGAACTCGGCCACGACCAGGTCGCCGCGCCGCACGGTCACGTCGTAGATGCCGCTGCGGCCGAAGGTGACCCGCTCGGCAGCGGTGGCGACAAGCACGTCACCGGCGCGTACTGGCGCGATGAAGGTGATGTCCGCGCCGGCCGCGACGGTGACCGGGCCGTGGCTGTTGCACGCGCACGCGAACGCGGTGTCCGCCAGCAGGAACACGTAGCCGCCGTGACCGATCCCGTGGCCATTCAGCATGTCGGGGCGTACGGGCATCGTGACGACGGCGCGGCCGTCGCCGGCCTCGACCAGCTCCATGCCGAGCCCGCGCGAGGCTGCGTCCGCTTCGAACATCGTCACCGCCGCGTTGCGCTTGCCCGGCTGGATCGCTGCCATGGCGCTATCCTGCCTGACCCGGTCCCCCGACCAGGTCAAGCGGGTCCGTATTGATCCCGAATTGCCTGCGCAGTACCCGCGCCGCCACGTGCAGCCCGGCCATGCCGTGCACGCCCGGTCCAGGCGGCACCGAGGCCGAGCAGAGATAAAGGCCGGGCACCGGCATCACGTAAGGGTCCCACCGGGGAACCGGCCGCAGCACGGTCTGCCTGAGCGTCATCGCGCCGGCGGCGATGTCACCGCCGAGGTAGTTGGGGTTCTCGCTCGATAGCCGGTCGGCGGTGACGGCCTGACTGTGGAGTATCAGGTCGCGGAATCCGGGCGCGAACCGCTCTACCTGCGCGGTCACCGCCTCGGTGAGGTCGGCCGGCGAGCCGTTCGGCACGTGGGCGTAGGTCGACAGAACGTGCTGGCCCGCGGGCGCCCTGGTCGGGTCCACGACTCCTGGCTGCACGGCGAGTACGTAGGGCTGGTCGGCCAGCCGGCCTTCGGCCACCTGAGCTTCGGCCCGCAGCGCCTGCGCCCTGCTGCCGACCAGGTGCAGCGTGCCCGCCTTCGCGCAGCCCGCGGCCGACCAGGGCACCGGGCCCGCGAGCGCGAAGTCCACCTTGCAGGCCGCGCCGCCGTAGCGGTACCGCCGCAGCCGGCGAGCGTAGCGGTCAGGGAGGCGGTCGCCGGCCAGGTCCAGCGCTGCGGCGGGGCTCAGGTTGAGGATCACGGCCCGCGCTCGCGGCAGCTCGGCCAGGCTCGTCACGTGGTGGCCGGCGACGATCCGGCCGCCGCTGCGGACGAACTCGGCGGCCAGCGCGTCGGCGATGACCTGGCTGCCGGTCTGCGGCAGCGGCCAGCCGACCGCGTGCGCGAGCGCGGTGAGCAGCAGCCCAACGCCGGCCGCGGGCAGCGCGCGGGGTGAGGTGATCGCGTGCGCGCTGACCCCGGTCAGCAGCGCTGGCGCGATATCGCCGCGAAAGCGCGCGTTCCACAGCGGGGAGCCTTGCTCCAGCACCCGGAGGCCCAGGCGAGCGACGGCCGCCGTGTCCCGGCCCGGCGGCAGGTGCCTGAAGTCGGACATCGCGAAGGCGGTGACCTGCTGCCAGCTGGCGGTGAGCGGCCCGAGCAGGGCACGCCAGGCCCTGCCGTCCTCGCCGAGCTCGCCGGCGGTGCGGTCCAGGTCCCGCCAGGCGAGCCCGGCGCGCCCGCCGTCCAGCGGGTGAGCGAAGGCGACCTCTGGCTGCAGCATGCGCACCCCGTGGCCGGCGAGGTCGAAGGCCCGGAAGAAGGGCGAGGCAAGCGCCATCGGATGGACGGCCGAGCAAGCGTCGAACCTGAACCCAGGCATGGTCTGCGCGGTGCGCAGCCCGCCGCCCGGCGTGACGGCCGCCTCCCTGACCTCGACCTCGAGCCCGGCCCTGGCCAGGATGAGCGCGGCGGCCAGGCCGTTCGGTCCCGAGCCGACCACGGCTACGTCGGTTTCACTCACCAGCCGATGCTAGGCGGACGGCTCGGTAACGTGTGCTCATGCTCCCCGATCGCCAGCTCCCTGATCGCCAGCCTGGCGTGGCGCTCGCCAGCCACTTCTTCGAGGTTCCGCTCGACCACTCCGCGCCTTCCGGCGAGAAGATCACCGTCTTCGCCAGGGAGCTGGTGGCGGTCGAGCACGCCGGCCGGGATGACCTGCCCTGGCTGCTGTACCTCCAGGGCGGTCCGGGCATGAAGAGCCCGAGGCCGGTCAGCCGCAAGACCGGCTGGCTCGACCGGGCGCTCCGCGAGTACCGCGTGCTGCTGCTCGACCAGCGGGGCACGGGACGATCGACTCCTGCCAGCCAGGCTGACCCTGGGCGCACGAGGATCGGCAAGAGAGCAGGCCAGGTACCTCACCCACTTCAGGGCTGACTCCATCGTGGCCGACGCCGAGCTGATCAGGCACCAGCTCACCGGCGGCGCGCCGTGGAGCGTGCTCGGGCAGAGCTTCGGCGGCTTCTGCGCGGTGACCTACCTGTCCAAGGCGCCGCAGGGCCTGGCCGAGGCGTTCATCACCGGCGGGCTGCCCGGCCTGACCAGCCACGCCGAGGATGTGTACCGGCTCACGTATCCGAAGGTGGCCGAGAAGACCCGTGAGCACTACGCCAGGTATCCAGGCGACGTCGAGCTGGCGCAGCGAATCGCGCGGCACCTGGCCGCGAACGACGAGCGGCTGCCGACCGGCGCGCCGCTGACCGCGGAGGCTTTCCAGGCGCTCGGCATCACGCTCGGCTCAAGCACCGGCAGCCACCAGCTGCACTTCCTGCTCGAGGACGCCTTCGACGGCGCGCGGCTCGGCGACGATTTCCTGTACCGGGTGCTGCCGATCGCTGACCTTCGCCAGCGGACCGCTGTACGGCACGCTTGCACGAGGCCTGCTACGGGCAGGGGCCGGCGACCCGGTGGGCGGCTCAGCCGGGTCAGGCCCGCCGAGTTCGACGCGGCTGCCGGAGCCAGGCGGCGAGCCGCTGCTCTTCACCGGCGAGATGATCTACCCGTGGATGTTCACCAGCGATCCGGTGCTCGCTCCGCTCGCTGAAGTCGCTGACCTCCTCGCCGAGCATGATGAATGGCCCCCGCTGTACGACCCGGCCAGGCTCGCCGTCAATGAGGTCCCGGTCGCGGCCGCCATCTACTACAACGACATGTACGTGCCCGCGGCAGTTGTCGGTGCGGACGGCCGCGCCATCGGTGGCCTGCGCGAGCTGGGTCACCAGCGAATACGAGCATGACGGGCTCAGCGCGGGCGACGACGCCGTGCTGGACCGGCTGATCGCGATGGTGCGCGGAATCATCTAGCTGTGACCAGGACTATCGACCTGCGAAGGAGCATCGGTTGATGATCCGGACCTGCCTGTGCCTGATTACGCGGCCAGCCAGCAGCGACGAAGCTGACGGCACGGTCCTGCTCGGCTACAAGAAGACCGGCTTCGGCGCGGGCCGGTGGGTCGGTCTCGGCGGGCATATCGAGGAGGGCGAGAAGCCAGCGGCAGCCGCGGTCCGCGAGGTTGCCGAAGAATCCAGCCTCGTGGTGCCGCCTGATTCGCTTAGCCACATGGCCTCGCTGGCGTTCGTGTTTCCCGGCTCGGCCGTCCTGGGACCAGACTGCCGAGGTCTTCGTCACCTCGCAGTATTCAGGGCAGCCGGCCGAGTCCGACGAGGTGATCCCGCGCTGGTTCAGCCGCCCCGCACTCCCCTTCGACGGCATGTGGGACGACGCCAGGTACTGGCTCCCGATCGTGCTCAGCGGCCAGCGGGTCGTCGCCACGATCACCTTCGCCGACGACTGCGCGACCGTCAGGTCCATCGACCCGCCGATCGGATTTCCATCAATATAGTTAGCCGTGCTAAATTTAATCAGTGCAGCGAACCGGGGCGGAGCGGACAGCGGCAGGTCAGGCAGCGGCGAGTCAGGGCGAGGCAGACGGGGCGTCGCAGTACGGCGACAGGTACAAGTGGATAGCGCTCTCCAACACCACGCTCAGCATCACGATGGCCACGATCGATGCATCGATCGTGATCATCTCGATGCCGGCCATCTTCCGCGGCATTCACCTTGACCCGACAGCGCCGGGCAACATCAGCTACCTGCTCTGGATGATCATCGGCTACCTGCTAGTCACCGCCGTGCTCGTCGTCACGCTCGGCCGGCTCGGAGACATGTTCGGCCGGGTGCGGATCTACAACCTCGGCTTCGTGATCTTCACGCTCGCCTCGATCGCGTTGTCATTTGATCCGCTGACCGGCCCGGCCGGTGCGCTCTGGCTAATCTTGTGGCGCATCGTTCAGGCTTTCGGCGGCGCGATGCTGATGGCCAACTCCGCCGCGATCCTGACCGATGCCTTCCCGGCCAGGCAGCGCGGGATGGCGCTCGGCATTAACCAGATCTCCGCCATCGCCGGCCAGTTCGTCGGCCTGATGCTCGGCGGCGTGCTGGCTGCCTGGGACTGGCGCGCGATCTTCTGGATCAACGTGCCGATCGGCATCTTCGGCACGATCTGGTCCTACCGCAAGCTGCATGAGATCGCGACGGTCAACCGCGCCAAGATCGACTGGTGGGGCAACATCACGTTCGCGCTAGGCGCCGGCCTGATCCTCGTCGCGATCACCTACGGCATCCAGCCCTACGGCGGGCACTCGACCGGCTGGACCAGTCCGCGAGTCATCGGCGGCATCGCGGCAGGCGTCCTGCTGCTGGCGACCTTCTGCCTGATCGAGACCAAGATCGCCGAGCCGATGTTCCAGCTCGGGCTGTTCAGCATCCGGGCGTTCGCCGCCGGCAACGCGACCAGCCTCATGGGCTCGATCGCCCGAGGCGGCCTGCAGTTCATGCTGATCATCTGGCTTCAGGGGATCTGGCTGCCAGAACGCGGCTACAACTTCTCGCAGACCCCGCTGCTCGCAGGCATCTACTTGCTGCCGCTGACCGTCGGCTTCCTGGTCGCCGGCCCGATCTCCGGCTACCTGTCCGACCGGTACGGCACGCGGCCGTTCGCCACAGCCGGGCTGCTGGTCTCGGCGGGGGCGTTCGCTGGCTTGCTGCTCTTGCCGGTCAACTTCTCTTACTGGGCGTTCGCGCTGATCATCTTCTTCAACGGCATCGGCTCAGGTCTGTTCGCCTCGCCGAACACCTCAGCGATCATGAGCAGCGTGCCGGCCAGGTACCGCGGCTCGGCCTCTGGCATGCGGTCGACCTTCCAGAACTCCGGCATGTCGCTGTCCATCGGCATCTTCTTCTCACTCATGATCGCCGGGCTGGCGGCGACGCTGCCGAAGACTCTCAGCGCCGGCCTGCGCGCCCACGGCGTACCGGCTGCGGTAGCCGCCCACGTCGCGAACCTGCCGCCAGTGAGCACGCTGTTCGCCTCCTTCCTCGGCTACAACCCGATCGGCAGCCTGCTACGGCCATCCGGTGTCCTGCACCGGCTGCCGAAGGCAGACGCCAACGTGCTGACAAGCAAGGAGTACTTCCCGCACCTGATCTCGGGACCGTTCCACCACGGGCTCGTGATCGTGTTCGGCGTGTCGATCGCCATGTCGGTCATCGGCGCGATCGTGTCACTGATGCGCGGCAGCCAGTTCTACTACGACTCTCCTGACGCCACGAGCCCGGCGGTGGAGCCCGTTCTGGCCGCCAGTGGTCCCGCCCTGACCGCCAGTGACCCGGCCGTGGCCAGCGCGGCTCCCGCTGACACCCAGAAAATCTCGCCCTGAGCTAAGCTGATTCACGTGCCCAGATATGAGTACCGGTGCCGGGCTTGCGGCGACACCTTCGAGCGCACCCGCCCGATGAGCGAGTCATCGGCACCTTGCCAGTGCCCCCAGGGCCACGACGACACCGTGCGCCTGCTATCAACCGTCGCCGTAGGCGGCCGGGCAACTGAGCGCGGCTCACCCGGAGGCAGCACCCGGGGTGGCTGCTGCGGCGGAGCCTGCGGCTGCGGCTGAGCGCGGACCTACGAGCCGAGCCTGGACCTGCAAGGACTTCCCGTGAGGGGACCCGGCCGTCGGCCAGGTCCCCTCACGGCCCCCCCCACAGTGGGCGCCCCCAGGGATCTTCCCCTCTCCCGGGAAACGCTCATCAGCGCTGAGTGCGCCGCCCGTGTCCGGCCTTGCCGACCACGACCCGGCTCGCCGACCACCAATACAGCGGAATGGCCTCATCGCTGAACGTCACGACGATACAGTGCCAAATGGCGCACCTGGCATCTCAGTAGGGATATAACCAAGTCCCCTCATGTTTCGAAACCTGCTCTCAGAAGACCGGCGATGAGCCCCCGGCCCGCGCCGTCCAGGCATGACGACACGGCGCAGCAGTTCCTGCGAGCCGCGGTCCAGCTCATCGATGCCTACCTCGACGACCAGCCGCACCAGCAGCGACCAGCCAGGCTTCGGTCGATCCACTTCCCCGCCGCGCTCGACTGGCTGCGAACCGAGGACGTCATCAGGCTCGCGGCCGCCGACGGCAAGGCCGGCGCAAGCAGGAAGGCATTCTTCAACCGGTGGCCGACCCGAGACGATTTCTTGCCGGACGCACTGGTCTATGCCCTTGTCTATGACGAAGTTCCTGACGACCCCAAGGACCTCGCTAAGCAAATGCCGCCAGAGGCGGCGGCCGCGGCGGCCACAGCCTCGATATCGCAGGCCATAGTAGACATTTCCGAAGGCGTCCTCGAATCCCTGCAACGACATCCGCGCAGCTATCTCACCTTGCACATCGGCCCGTTGCTGCCGCAGCACCCTGCCTTGTGGCATGCGCTCGTGCCCTCGATGCGTGAAGGCATCGAGGTGTGGGCGCAAGGATTCGCCGCCTTGCTCGACGAGCTTGGCGTCGTCCTGCGCCCGGAGTGGACACCGCAGCGGATGACGCTGGCGCTGCAGGCGGCGCTCGATGGCTTCCTTCTCAGATACCGCATCCAGCCCGAGGACTTCGCGTCCTCCCGCTGGGAGGGCGTAGGCATCTTCGCCGACACGGTCATCGCGCTAGTGCTCGGCATCGTCGACAACCGCCGCACCGGCGAAACCGGCCGAGCGGCCCTCGACCAGCTAGCCGCCCGAGCCGCCCCACCCAAACCGGACTAAACACGCACTGCCCGCTCGCACGGCGTGAGCAACGTGGCCCTCCCTGTTGCTGTCCCGGCCCGGCCTCGCCCGGCCCGGGCCGGCCCGCCGGTCGCGTCGCCGCGCCAGCTCAACGAGGCAGCCGATCTTGGCCAGACTTGTCCGAATTAGACGCCGCGACCTGGTGTGATCGAAGGTAACGACAGGTAGTCTGGAAGACTAATTCCAAGGAAACCTTTGCAGTGAGGATGCTCCGTTGCTGACCGCTCTGCAGGAATTTGTCCTAGCCGGCGATGAGCAAGCCCCACAGCAGCAACCCGCTACCCCGCCCCTCTCCCGGAACTCACGGGGACCTCAGCTACCCGAGATCGACGATCCGCGATTTGGCATCGCAGCGGGCGCCAGGTCACGGACCATCAGGCGAACCTGGCTCGATACCTTCGACTGGCGGCTCTTCCGGGCTGGACTGACGCTGGAACTACGAGCCGACCGCGGTACCGCCGAGCTCATCCTGACGGGCAGGGACGGTCAGCCGGTCGCGACCGAGACAGCTCCGTCGGGCGGGAGCAACGGCCACATCCGCTGGCCGAGCCGCATCGACGCGCTGCCGCCCGGCCCTCTGCGCGAGCACCTCGCGCCCATCGCCGGAGTGCGCGCCCTGGTCCCGGTCACCCGGGCCACCAGCATGCTCACCGAACTGCGCGCCGTCAACGAGGACGAGAAGACGATCGCGATGCTGGCCATGGACCAGATGAGCGTGACCCAGCCCCGCCCAAGCTCAAGCCCCACCCCGAGCCCCGGCCCCGGCCCGAGCCCCACCCCCAGTCTCAGCCCCAACCCCAGCCAGCCACCGCCCGGCTCGCCATCCTCCCGCTGCGCGGCTATCAGGCGCAGGCAGCCAAGCTCGCCGACCTGCTCGAGCGATCGCCGGGCGTGTCCCCCGCGGCCGACTCGCCGTTCGAGGCGGCGCTCGCCACGGCCGGCCGCCGGCCAGGTGACTACACAGGCAAGATCGACGTCCAGCTCAGCGACGCGATGCCTATGCCGCGCTGGCACTGACGACGGTGCTGCAGCGGCTGTTCGACACCTTCGAGGTCGAACCTGTACGGAACGATCAGCGACATCGACACCGAATTCCTGCATGACCTCAGAGTCGCGGTCAGCCGCACCAGATCGGTGCTGAAGTCAGCGCAAGGCCGCGCTCCCCGGCCAGCTTCTTACGCCAGCTACCGCGCTGAGTTCAAGTGGCTCGCCGACCTGACCACGCCGACCCGTGACCTCGATGTGTACCTGCTCGACTATCCCTCCATGGCGACGACCGCTGGTCGCGGCGAGCGATGCATGACCTCACCCCGTTCCGGCAGCACCTGGTGCAGCAGCGCGCCATCGCCTACCGGCAGCTCGTCAAGGGACTGCGCTCGGCCAAATTCAAGTCACTAGCCAGCTCGTGGCGGCTGACCTCGGCAGCTCGCCGCCGACCCCGGCCGCAGCGCCGGTGGTCGAGCCCTTCGCCGCCCGCAAGACCGGCAAGAAGCACCAGCAAGTGCTGGCCGCGGGCGGCGCGATCGGACCCGCGTCACCCCCGCAGGATCTGCATGACTTGCGCAAGAGCTGCAAGGAATTGCGCTACCTGCTCGAGGTGTTCGCGTCCCTGCACGATCCGGCCGAGCAGTGGCGGGCGGTGAACGAGCTGAAATCACTGCAGGATTGCCTGGGCGAGTTCCAGGACACCGACGTTCAGATCACCGAGTTGCGGGCATTCGCCGGCCCGATGATGGCCGATCGCAGTCCGCGCCAGCTGCAGACCCTGCTCGCCATGGGCGAGATCGCCGCGACCCTCGCCGTCCGGCAGGCCAAGGCGCGGGCCGAGTTCGCCGGCCGGTTCACCGAATTCGCCAGCCCGCGCGGCCGGGCCAGGATCGCCGCGCTCACGAGACAGCGGGGGTGCGGCCGGCATGAAAGTCATCGCGCGCTTACAACATCAAGGGCGGCGTCGGCAAGACGGCGACCGCGGTCAACATCGCCTACCTCGCCGCCAGCGACGGCTACCGGGTGCTGATCTGGGACCTCGACCCGCAGGCGGCCGCCAGCTTCCTGTTCCGGGTCGGCCCAAGGTCAAAGGCGGCGGCAAAGCGCTGATCGCGGGCAAGCGCCCGGTCGACGACGCGATCAAGGCCACCGACTACGACAATCTCGACCTGCTGCCAGCCGACTTCACCTACCGCAACCTCGACCTGCACCTGGACGGCGAGCGCAAGTCAGCGACCAGGCTCCGCAGCCTCCTGGCACCGCTGCGGCGCGAGTACGACCTGGTGGTACTCGACTGCCCGCCAAGCATCTCGCTGCTCTCGGAGAACGTCCTGCACGCCGCCGATCTCCTGCTCGTCCCGCTGATCCCGACCACGCTGTCGGTCAGGACGCTCGACCAGCTCACCGAGTTCATCGCGCGACTTCGACCGCCGGCGGCCGCAGATCCTGGCGTTCTTCTCGATGCTCGACCGGCGCAAGCGGCTGCATCGCGAGATCGCCGAAGAGCTGCCCGGTCAGCGCAAGAACGACGACGTCGCCAAGACCGCGATCCCCGCGCTCTCGGCGATCGAGCAAATGTCGGTGCACCGCGCCCCGGTCACCGCGACCGCCCCCCGCAGCCTGGCCGCCCGCTACTACCGAGAGCTATGGTGGAGGCCAGGAACCGCGCCGCCCTGCCAGCGCCGCCCAGCCCGAGCTAGCCCAGCCCGAGCTAGCCCAGCCCGCCGATGAACTCAATCATCGCGGCATTGACCTCGTCCGGCCGCTCCTGCTGCGTCCAGTGCCCGCAGCCGGGCAGCAGCGTAGCCTCGCGCAACTGCGGCACGACCTGCTTGAGGCCAGCCACCATCGCGGCGCCGCCGGAGAAGGCCACGGCCAGGTCACGGTCTCCGGCGAGATACAGCGCTGGCACGGTCACCGGGGCATGCCGCCACGCTGCCATCAGCTCCCAGCTCCGATCGAGGTTGCGATACCAGTTCAGCCCCCCGGTGAACCCGCTCTGAGCGAACTCGGCAACGAACACGTCAATGTCGTGCTCGGTCAGCCAGCCGGGCAGGCCGCGGGCTCAGGGCAGAGGTCAAGGAACCCGCCGCCATCCGGCACAATCGGGGTGCCGCCCAGCGGGCCGTCGCCCGATGCCGCGACGAGCATCCGCCTGAACGTCGCGCGGGGGTCCTGGCTCAGCTCCGCGTCGGCCACGCCCGGTGCCTGGAAATAGCAGATGTAGAAGTTGTCGGTATAGAACTGCGCGCAGTGCAGGAAGCGGCGGCGCGCTCCCGCGCGGGATATAGGGAACGCTCAGCCCGATCACGCCCCTGATCCGGTCAGGGCGCAGCAGCGCGGTATTCCACGCCACCGGCGCACCCCAGTCATGCCCGGCCACGACAGCCTCATCGGCATCGAGCGCGTCCATCAGCCCGATGACGTCGCCGATCAGATGCAGCATCGTGTACTGGTCCTGGCTCGACTCGCCGACCGCCGGCGGCGCCGGTCCGGCCGTAACCGCGCTGGTCGGGCGCGACGACGTGATACCCGGCCTCCGCCTAGCGCGGTCAGCTGGTGCCGCCAGGAGTACCAGCACTCGGGAAACCCGTGCAGCAGCAGCACGAGCGGCCCCGACCCGCCTCGGCGATGTGCATGACGAAGCCGCCGACTTCGACGAATCGATGAGTGATGCCGTCAGCGGCGCTTCTAGTTAACGACATAAAGGCACAATAGCCGGATCGGATTGTTTACCGCATTCGCCCCGCGATCCTAGGGTGTTGCTCACCCGCCGGGCTGGTTTCTTGGCCGCCCGACGCCGCCTGCCCGTCCACCAGGCCGGTTCGCCACGCTCACCGCGGCGCTCCTACTCCGCGGCAACGGCGGGCGCCAGACAGCACAGGCGCGGGGTGCCGCACCGTGCAGCGCGCCGGGGTCAGCAGCGGCCGGTCCGCTGCGCAGGGCGGGTGGCTGGCTGGGCGTATGCTGCCTGGCAGCACCGACGGGTCGCCACAGCCGTTCCTGAACGCGCTCAACAGATAGATGACAGCGGCCGCGGCAGCGATGAGGCGAGCATGCAAAGCGACAGCACCGCCTGGCGCGGCCGGTGCGAAGACCTGGACGACCCTGGCTGGCCGAACGCGGCGAGCTTGGCGGCAAGCCGCGGATCATCAGCGGCGAGCATGCGCTCCATCTCTTCAAGAATGCGCTGCTCATCCATCGGAAGCGCCATGAGTCACCTCCACCGCCACTGTCCCGCAGTCCGCCAATCCGGGCGGGACTGCTCCTAACTATCCCCAGTTGGAAGATTTTTTACCTGCCCATCACCAAGACTAAGCGCGACCATACCCTGGTTGAAAGATTCGAAAATATGTTCTAGTGTTGTGGATCATGCGATGGGACGGGCTCAGAGCCAACGAGCGGAGCCAGCCTCCCGGGCCAGCCGCCGACGCCACGGCGGTCAGCCCCGGGGCGAGCCAGACGCACCCGAGCCTGGTGCAGGCTGACCTCACCTGGTCCGGCAGCACCCCGATCAGGCCCAGGCGACGCCTGTTCGGGCGGGATGCCGTGGCGCGAACATTCGATACGCCGGGCTTCCGGGGGATGACGTTTTATGAGGTCCATGCCCGGTCGATTATCAACAAAGTGCCCGATAAATCGCGGATGCCGTTTCGGGCGACCATCAATCCCTACCGCGGCTGCGGCCATGCCTGCGTCTACTGCTTTGCGAGGAACACCCACTCCTATCTCGATCTCGATACCGGACTCGACTTCAACTCGAAGATCATCGTGAAGGTCAACGCGGCCGAGCTCGCCAGGAAGGAACTCGCCGCTGCCGCGCTGGGCGGGCGAGCACATCGCGATGGGCACCAACGTGGATCCTTACCAGCGCGCCGAGGGCAGGTACCAGCTGATGCCGGGGATCATCCGGGCGCTGACCGCCGCCGGCAACCCGTTCTCCATCCTCACCAAGGGCACGCTGATCCAGCGCGACCTTGACCTGCTCGAGCAGGCGGCGCAGGTCACCACCGTCGGGCTTAACCTCTCGGTCGGCTTCGTCGACGCCGGCCTGTCCGCATCGGTCGAGCCGGGAACGCCGAGCCCGCAGCGACGGCTCGACGCCTGCGCCGCGATCACCAGACGAGGGCTGCGGTGCGGCGTGCTGATGGGCCCGGTGCTGCCGTACCTATCCGATTCACCTGAGCAACTTGACCTGACGGTCAGGCAGATCGCGGCGTCAGGCGCGGCCAGCGTCACCCCGATCGTGCTGCACCTGCGCCCCGGCGCGCGCGAGTGGTACCTGGCCTGGCTGGCCGAGAATCATCCCGACCTGGTCGACCGATACCGCCAGATGTACGGATCGGGCGCGTACGCACCCAAGCACTATCAGCAGCGGATCTCAGGAATGGTCACCGAACTGGCCCGCAAATATGGCGTCGGCCGAGCGAGTCCGGCCAGCACCCGGAGAGTCGCACGCCCCCGCCACGCCGCCAACTCGCCCCTCCCCCGGCCTCTCACCCCCCGGCCACGAAGCCCTCCGCCGCGAGCCTTCCGCCGCGAAGCCGGCACCGGCGAAAGCGGCACCGGCGAAAGCGGGGCTGACCGGGACGCAACTCACCCTGCTCTGACGCGATCGCGCCAGCCGGAGCAGGCAAATCGCCGGGTGCCAGCGCGGTGGCCCTCGCTGGCACCCGGTCTCCATGCCGGGCGGGCCGCAGGCCGGGAGAGGCTGTCGGGTTACTGCTCCTTGGGTTCCGTCAGGCGGGTTCGTGGCCTGGCGCGGTGCACCTGGGGCGGCGACAGCAGCGTGGCCCTCCCTGCTGCTGTTGCGGGTGGTCCGGGGTGAGCAGCGCGGCCCGCCCTGCTGCTGTTGCGGCCGGGGCAGGGCCGGGCTCGGGCCGGCTGGCGGCCGTCCCCCGCGCCGCGCTGACATCACCGACCCGCCGGAGCGGACACGGCGACCCGGCGGGAACCACCGGCCGCCCGGGTCCGGGAGAGCTGCGGAACGCCCGCAGCCCCGGCCAGCCCGATACCGGTCAACGCCGCCATGGCAACTCAACGAGTCATCCGACAGCCTCGGGAGACCGGGGTTATCTTCCGTGATCATGAAGCATGGCGTGATCACGGAACACTGCACCTACCCTGACCTGGGCGAACTTCCGTGATCAAGGTCTCGGTCATGAGCACGGAAGATGACACCCGCGCACCGCACCCCGTCAGCTCGGCGGGACCCGCGGCCCACGTGCTGATCAGTCGCTCACTCCGCATAGCCGCACCCGGACAGCAGCGCGGGCGCTTTGTTGTCGTTGAACGGGTGGCGGCGACAGCAGCGTCGTCGCTCCGTTGCTGCCTAGGTGGCAACGTAGCTCCCACGTTGCTGCTAGGCCGACGCCGCGAGACAGCAACGTCGCCGCCCTGTTGCTGTGCCCCGACTGGGTTGCTGTGCCCCAGCTAGGTTGCTGTGCCGCGACTGGCCATGCCTGCCGTCCTGAATAGGAGCCCGCGCGACCTGCTGCTGTATGCGTGCGGCGGCGCCCAGCCGCATCCCTCGACCTGCTGTATGGAAGGGATCGATCCCGTGTGAAAACAAGCACAAGCGCGCACGTAGAGTTAACTGCCGTGAGATCTCAGTGCGATGATGGCTCAACACGCGACCCTGGGCGGCTGGTTGTCAGAACCGTGCCGGTCGCGGACCCCGGCGATCTGATCGGCAGGCTGCCCGAGCCTGATGCCCTGGCCTGGGTTCGGCGCGGCGAGGGCCTTGTCGGCTGGGGCGCCATCGCCAAAGTCACGTTGCCGGCAGGACACGACCGATTCGCCGCTGGGGAAAAATGGCTGCGCGAGCTGTTTGATAGTGCGCGGGTGGCCGACGAGGTCGCCGTTCCCGGCACCGGCCCAGTCGCCTTCGGCAGCTTCACCTTCGATCCCACGAGCGATGGCTCGGTGCTGGTGATCCCCCGGGCCGTGCTCGGCCGGCGCGAGGGCAACTCGTGGCTGACCACGATAGAGGCCGAGCCCGAGCCAGGCAGCGAACCGCAGCGGCGGGCACCGGGGCGGGCACCGGGGCGGGCACCCCGGCAGTGGGACGCGAGCGCGGACCTGCCCCTGGTACCGCTGCAAGCGCCAACCGGGCTGCGGTGGTCGGACGGGCACCTGACCGCACCGCAGTGGGAACGGGCGGTGGCCACCGCTGTCGACGCCATCGCTCAGGGCCAGTTGCGCAAGGTGGTGCTCGCGCTCGAGCTCAACGTGACAGCGGCGCAGGACATCGACTCGCGGGTGCTGCTCACCAGGCTGGCTGAGCGCTATCCGGACTGCTACGCGTTCGCGTGCGCCGGGCTGCTCGGCGCGACGCCCGAATTGCTGATCAGGCGGATGGGCAGCCAGCTTTACTCACTGGTGCTCGCGGGCACGGTGGCGCGCGGCAGCACGCCCGAGCAGGACATTACGCTCGGTAACTCCCTGCTGGCGTCGGCCAAGGACCAGGAGGAGCATCAGTACGCGGTCGCCGACGTGCGGGCGGCGCTGACGCCGCTGTGCGCCGACCTGCGGATCGACGAGGAGCCCTTCCTGCTCCGGCTGGCCAATGTCCAGCACCTGGCGACCGATGTCTACGGCGAGCTCGCCGCCGGGGAGGCGGCGAAGCACTCGGCGCTCGCGCTCGCTGCCGCGCTGCATCCGACGGCAGCGGTCTGCGGTACGCCGACCGAGACGGCGATGGAGCTGATCCGCGAGCTCGAATGCATGGACAGGGCACGCTGGAGCGGACCGGCTGGCTGGGTCGACAGCAAAGGCAACGGGGAGTGGGGCATCGCGCTGCGCTGCGGCGAGGTCTCTGGCCGGAACGCGCGCCTGATCGCCGGGTGCGGGATCGTCGCGGGCTCTGATCCGGCGGCGGAACTGGCCGAGGCGCAGACCAAATTCCGGCCGATGCGCCACGCTCTCGAGGGGTAGCCAGCGGCGGCACCAGGAGGTTATGTTCGAGTTGGGATCTGGATGGCTCTGGGCTAGATCGCGCCTATGGTCACAGAGTGATTTCGATGGTCACGGGGCGATTGCGGTTACATAAATGCTCGCAGACCGCTTGGCGCACCTGGGTAGACATGGCCAGGCATTGCGTGTACTCACGGAAGGTGACCACGGATACGCCTGTGCCCCGTGCCAGGCTAGAAGGAGTCTGCTCATGACAAGTCGTTCGCAGCGAATTGCCGTCATGGCGATGGCTAGCCTGGCAGCTGCCGGGTTGCTAGCCGCCTGCAGCAGTTCGACCAAAGGCACCAGCGGCTCCGGCTCGAAGTCGGCTAATACGCCGGTTACGGGCGGGACGCTCAGGCTGGTGGCTGCCTCTGGGCCAGACCACCTTGACACGGTGCCTGCGTACTACACAGCTGACTACATTATGGAGCGTGCGTACGCTCGCCAGCTGCTCTCGTACAAGACCGTCCCGGACCCGACGCTAACCTCATCGGGTTGGAAGACGGACACCACCCCGACCGCGGACATCGCGACCGAGGTGCCCTCCGCGGCTAACGGCGGCATCACCGACAACGGCCTGACCTACACCTTCAAGATCAAGCCGGGTGTCGACTGGAACACCACCCCGCCGCGCCAGGTAACGTCCGACGACTTCATCCGCGAGTTCAAGGCGTTCTGCAACCCGGCGCCTGGCGGTTTCGTCGGAAACCTGAACTACTACAGCTCCACGATCAAGGGCCTGTCCCAGTACTGCGACGCTGAGACCGCCTACTTCGCCAACGCGAAGAAGCACCCGGTCACGGCGGCCAACATCGCTGGCTTCCAGAACTCGCACACCATTGACGGACTGACGGCCGTGAACTCTTCCAGCTGCAGTTCCACCTGATTCAGCCGGCGAGCGACTTCGAGTACATGCTGTCGATGCCGTTCACCTCGGCCCGCCCGGTCGAGTACGACAGCTACCTGCCGAACAGCCTCCAGCTGGACCAGCACACCATCTCCGATGGCCCGTACCAGATCACGTCCTACGTGCCTGGCAAGTCCATCACGATGCAGAAGAACCCGGCCTGGAAGCAGTCGACCGACCCGGTCAGGCACCAGTACGTCAACGAGATCACGCTGACCATTGGCGTTACCTCTGCTCAGACCCAGCTGTCTGACATGCAGGCCGGCAAGATCGGCCAGTACGACATGGTCGACGACACCACGGTCGAGCCGACCGCCATTCCTGGCCTTATCGCCAAGAAGGACCCGAAGTTCAAGATCTGGCCGTGGGCCTCGACGCTGCCATACGTCGTGTTCAACCTGCGCAGCCCGAACGAGAACCACGCCGCTGGCAACCTGAAGATCCGTCAGGCATTCGAGTACGGCATCAGCAAGGTCGCCGTCCAGAAGGCTCAGGGTGGCCCCGAGGTGTCGAAGATCCTCAACTCCGCCATCCCGATTGGCAACGTCGGCTTCCAGAACTACAACGCTGTACCCGGACAACAACGGCCAGGGCAACATCACCAAGTGCAAGCAGCTGGTCACCCAGGCCGGCTTCCCGCACGGCGTGTCGATGACCTACCTGTACGCCAACGACACCGTGAACGCCCGGATCTTCGCGGCGATCCAGGCCAGCATGAAGCCGTGCGGCGTCAACCTGGTTGGCAAGCCTGAGCCCGGCTCGAGCTTCTTCGTCGACCTTGGCAACTCGCCGGTCAACAACAAGGCTGGCACCTGGGACGTCGGCCAGCCTGGCTGGATCCCCGACTGGTTCGGCCCGAACGGCCGCACCGTCATCGACCCGCTGTTCAAGACTCGCTGCGTCGTCAACACCAACAACTACGGCTGCTACAGCAGCAAGGTGCTGGACAGCCTGATCACCAAGGCCGAGACGGCAAGCAGCATCCCCCAGGCCGCGTCGCTCTGGCACCAGGCGGACCTGAACGTCATGTCGAACGCGGTCATCGTGCCGCTGACCGACGGGCAGGCGCCGTTCTACTCAAGCGCCCGCGTCCAGAACGCTGGTTCCACGGCGATCGTCTACGCGCCGAACATCGGCGGCCCGGACATCACCAATGTCTGGCTTAACCCGAACAAGCCCTAACTGAATAAGATTCGCTAGATGTGGGTCCGGCTGGGTATGCCAGGTGTGTACCGGGCCGGGCCCACGAGCGTAGAACGCTACGGTTAGTTATGATCACGTTCAGATGGCCAAGTGCGTTTGTGCTGCCAGGAGTCGCTAGGAGCGCCATCGCAGCGGTCAACCTGTGGAGGTACAAATGAGCCTGCTCGAGGTGACCGACCTGCGGGTCAGTTTCCCGACAGCTGATGGCGTCGTACAGGCGGTGCGCGGCGTGTCGTTCAGCGTCGAGCGCGGTAGGACGCTAGGAATCGTCGGTGAGTCAGGTAGCGGCAAGACCGTGCTGACCCAGAGTCTTCTCGGGCTGGCGCCCGGCGGCCAGATTTCCGGTCAGGCCATGTTCGACGGGGTCAACCTCGTCGGGCTCGGCTCCCGCGCGATGCAGCGAATCCGCGGCAAGGAAATCGCCGTTATCTTCCAGGACCCGCTCACCAGCCTGCACCCGCTGTACAAGGTCGGCTGGCAGATCGTCGAGATGATCAGGTCGCACGACAAGTCGATCAGCAAGTCTCAGGCACTTGAGCGGGCCGTCGAACTGCTCGGCCACGTCGGGATTCCCAAGCCGCGCGAGCGGGTCAACGACTACCCGCACCAGTTCTCTGGCGGCATGCGGCAGCGGGCCATGATCGCGATGGCGATCTCGCTGAGCCCCAAGCTGATCATCGCCGACGAGCCGACCACGGCGCTGGACGCCACCGTCCAGGCCCAGATACTTGACCTGCTGCTACGGCTCCAGCAGGAATCTGATACCGCCTTGCTGATGATCACCCACGACCTCGGCGTCGTCGCGGACATCGCCGACAACGTCATGGTCATGTACGCGGGCCGGGCCGCGGAGAAGGCCAGCAAGCGCGACATCTTCTACCAGCCGCATCACCCTTACACCAAGGGACTGCTCGAGTCCATTCCGCACAGCTCAGCGACCGCCGGGGACCGGCTCAAGCCAATTACCGGCCAGCCGCCCAGCCTGATCAATCTGCCGTCGGGCTGCGCCTTCCACCCGCGCTGCGCGTACGTGATGGACCGCTGCCTGAGCGAGCAGCCCAACCTGACTCCGGTCGGCGGCGACGCGGGCGAGCACAGGTCGGCCTGCTTCCTGCCCGCCGCGGCCATCGGGCTGAGCGCAGAGGCCGAGGACCTGCGCAGGCAGCACCGTTCAGCTTGGGCGCAGCGGCCAGGCGGTGCAGGTCGCCGAGGCCATCGCGGCCGCGCCAGAATCAGAAGGAAGCGTGATCGCATGACGGATTCGCTGACCGGCCAGGCGAGCACAGGCTTCCCGTCGGACGCTGACCTGGACGGGGACGCGCTCGTCCGGGTTGACAACCTGGTGAAGTATTTCCCCGTACGCGGCAACGGCATGCTCGGCCGCAGCGTCACCAATGTCCAGGCGGTCGACGGAGTCTCGCTGTCCATCAAGCGCGGCCAGACCCTCGGGCTGGTGGGCGAGACCGGCTGCGGTAAGTCCACGCTCGCCCGGTGCATCGCCGGGCTCATCCCGGCCACGTCCGGCACGGTGCGTTTCGAGGGCCACGACATCACCAACCTGCCCAGGCGGGCCATGCGGCCCTACCGCCGCGAGATCCAGATGATCTTCCAGGACCCGTACGGCGCGCTTAACCCCCGCCGCCGGGTCGGATCGATCATCGGCGACCCGTTCGCCGTGCATGGCACCGCCACCGGCAACGAACGCAAGCGCGCCGTGCAGGAGCTGATGGAGCGGGTCGGCCTCAACCCAGAGCATTACAACCGGTTCCCCGCGGAATTCTCCGGCGGCCAGCGCCAGCGGATCGGCGTCGCCAGGGCTCTCGCCCTGCGGCCCAAGCTGATCATCTGCGACGAGCCGGTGTCCGCGCTCGACGTCTCGATCCAGGCCCAGGTGCTCAACCTGCTCGCCGACCTGCAGGACGACTTCGGACTGTCTTATCTCTTCATCGCCCACGACCTTGAGGTCGTCAGGCACGTCAGCGACTCGGTCATGGTCATGTACCTGGGCCGCGTCGCCGAGGCGGGCACTGGCGACGAGGTCTACGAACGCCCAAGGCATCCCTATTCCGCCGCCCTGCTGTCGGCGGCGCCTGCTGCTGACCCTGATGCCGCTGCGGAACGGCAGCGGATCATCCTGACCGGTGACGTGCCATCGCCGATCAACCCGCCAACTGGATGCCGATTCCATCCGCGATGCCCCAAGGCGCAAGACCTGTGCGGCACCGCTGAGCCCGTGCTCGAGAGCAAGGCGGGCGATCCGATTACTCACCTGACCGCGTGCCATTTCCCCGTTGAAGAGGGCGAGAATCTGGCCAGGGCGGGTCGGAGGGAACAGCGATGAGCATTACCGAAGTTCAATTTCGGGCCAATCAAGTCCAGGACGCCCCCGTTGCCGCCATTCAGGGCCGCAGCCAATGGCAGCTCACCTGGCGCCGGCTGCGAGCCGACAAGGTCGCGATCGCCTCGATCGGCGTTATCATCCTCATGATCATCTTCGCGATTGGCGCGCCGATCATCGCGCACCTCACCGGGCATCCGGTTGATACGCAGTACGTGAACACCGGGGAGACCGCCGACGGGCTGCCCGTGCCTCCCGGCACGCACGGGTTCATACTCGGCACCGACCAGATCGGCAGGGACCTGCTGGTCAGGATCGCTTACGGTGCCCGCATCTCACTGTTCGTCGGGATCTTGACCACGGCGATCGCGGCGATCGCGGGCGTTACGCTCGGCCTGGTCGCCGGCTACTTCGGCGGCGTCGTCGACGCGATCCTGGCGAGGCTGTTCGACGCTGCGCTGGCGTTCCCGGTGATCGTGTTCGCGCTGGCCCTCGCGTCGGTGTTCCACCCCAGCCTCTCGATCGTGATCGGCGTCATCTCGTTCTTCTCCTGGGCGGGCATCTCGCGAATCGTGCGCGGCCAGACTCTGTCGCTGAAGGAAAAGGAGTACATCGAGGCGGCCAAGTCGCTGGGCGCGGGACCCGGGCGGATCATGTTCATCGACATCCTGCCCAACCTGCTCGGCCCGGTGCTCGTGCTGTCGACGCTGTACATCCCGACCGCGGTGACCTTCGAGGCCACGCTGTCCTTCCTCGGCATCGGCATCCCCGAGCCCGCGCCAAGCTGGGGCAACATCCTCTCCGAGGCGCAGCAGTTCTACGACACCTCGTGGTGGTACGTGGTGTTCCCCGCCGCCGCGCTGCTGATCACCACGCTCGCCTTTAACCTTCTCGGCGACGGCATCAGGGACGCCATCGACCCGAGAACCGAGCGGATCTTCGCGAGCAGCCAGCGCAAGCGCCGGCGGCTTGGCAAGCGCCGGAAGCTCGACCTGGACCAGGCGATCACGGTCGGCACGGAGCGCGACCTGGGCGTTGACGGGGCTGTTCCGGCCGGCGGGGAGGGCTGATCTCATGAGCATGCTGCGATTTCTCATCCGCCGGATCTTGACCGGCATCCTGGTGCTCTGGGTCGTCGCGACCGGCACGTTCTTCCTGTTCTTCGTCGCCATTCCTGAGCAGGCGGTAGCACGCAACCTGGCCGGCCGCGCCGCCTCACCGGCGGTGCTCGCCGAGGTGAGCAAGTACTACGGGCTGAACAGGCCGATCATCGCCCAGTACGGCTCCTTCCTCAACAAGCTCATTCACGGCAACCTCGGGCTGTCGTACTACACGCAGGAACCGGTCACGACGATCATCAAGCAGGACCTGCCTCCGACGGTCTCGCTGGTGATCGGCGGCGTCATACTCTGGCTGATCGTCGGACTGGCAGTGGGCATCCTGAGCGCGACCAAGGCCCGCAGCCTCTTTGACCGCCTCGCCACGGTCAGCGTGCTCGCCGGAGTCTCCGCCCCTACCTTCGTCGTCGGCGAGTTGCTGATCATCTTCGTATTCGTGCAGCTCCAGGACCACGGCATCGGCTTCATCCAGACCGGGTACAACTCGCTGTCCGCTGGCGTCGGCGGGTGGCTGGGCACGCTGATCCTGCCCTGGATCACGCTGGCGATCGTCCAGGCCGCCGTCTACACCAGGCTGTCGCGCGGCTCGCTGCTCGACACCCTGGGCGAGGACTACATCAGGACCGCCAGGTCCAAGGGCCTGTCTGAGCGCCGGGTACTGTACCGGCACGCGGTCCGCTCGGCGATGACCCCGGTCGTCTCGCAACTCGGCGTCGACGTCGGCGCTCTGCTCGGCGGCGTCGTGGTCGTCGAGACAGTTTACGGGATGCACGGCGTCGGCTCTCAGGTCGTGGGCGCGATCCAGCAGGGCGACCAGCCGGTCGTCATCGGCTTCGTGATCCTGGCGGCCCTGTTCGTGGTCGCCGCTAACATCATCGTCGACATGTCGTACGCGCTGCTCGACCCCCGCGTCAGGATCAGCTGAGGCTGGATTACCTGAGGCCGGATTGCCCGAGGCGGACTACCCGGTCCCGAGTACGCCAGACCCGAGTACGGCAGTGGCCGCCCCGGTCAGCGCCGCGCGCAGCGCGGCCTGGCCGGGGCGTTCGCTTCGCAGCTCCGCGAGCATGAACCCGCTACCGCATACGACGCCAGCGACGTCTTCAGTATTCTCGATCCGCCGGTAAGGCACCCCGGCCGCCGCGGCGAGCTTGCTGAAATCGGCGTCATGCGGCGTGCCGAACACCCGCTCGAACGGCTCGGGAAACGCCGCCTGCTCCAGCATCGAGAAGATGCCGCCGCCATTGTTGTTGACCACGATCAGGCAGAGGTCAGGCCGCGGCTCGGCCGGACCGAGCACCAGGCCGGGCGAGTCGTGGAGCACGGCCAGATCGCCGAGCAGCGCGACCGCGCGACCGCCGCCAGCGGCCTGATGCGCGAGCGCGGCGCCGATCGCCGAGGAGACCAGCCCGTCGATGCCGCTCGCTCCCCTGCTCGCCAGCACCCGCAGGCCGGTTCGCGGTCGCAGGTGAGCATCGAGGTCCCTGATCGGCTGGCTCGACGCGACCCAGAGCAAGCCGCCGTCCGGCAGCGCCGCCGCGACCTCCCTCGCGAGCCTGGGCTCGCTCAGCGCCGGGGACTCGTCGACCATCGCATCGACCGCCGCCCGCACCGCCGCGTCGGCCTCCAGCCAGTCCGCGAGCCAGCCGCCCTCTGCCAGCCTGCCACCCTCTGCCAGCCTGCCATCCTCTGCCAGCCTGCCATCCCGGCCGGGAGCCGCACCGCCAAGCTCGACCCGCCCGGCAACGTCGGTCGCCGTCCTGGCCGGGTCCGACCACCGGCCCGAGCTTTGCGCGAGCACCACGTGCCGGGGCACGACCCCCCGCAGCAGCGCGAGCTGGCCGCGCGACAGGCCAGGCCGCCCGGCCGACACGATCACGTCAGGCCGGTGCGCGGCGAGGAACCGCCCGTCCCCGATGAGGTACTGGTAGGCGGACAGCGCCAGTGGCCCTGACCTGGCGTTCGACGATGGCTCGGCCAGCACCGGCCAGCCCGCCGCCGCGGCCAGCTCAAGCAGCGGGGCGGCGTCGTAGTCGCCGTCGCCGCAGACGATCAGCCCGCGCTCGGTCCAGCTAACCCGGGCGACAGGCCCGAACCGCGTCCACGGCGCGCCCCCAGGCCGGCCGCCCAGCTCCCCGGCAGCGGCCCGGCCAGCGACTCCCGTCACGCCGGCCCCGGCCGCACCGGCCTCTGGCACCAGCGGCTCGCGCAGCGGCAGGTTGACGTGCACCGGCCCGGCAGGCCCGCCAGCCGCGCCGGAGGCCAGCCCCCACCCTCGCGCCACCGCCGACCGCCAGTACCCGGCCGGGCCGTCCGGCCCCAGCTCGCAGAACCATCGCACCGCCGACCCGTAGAGCTTGAGCTGGTCGATCGTCTGGTTCGCCCCGGTGCCGCGCAGCTCCGGCGGCCGGTCGGCGGTCAGCACGAGCAGCGGCACGCAGGACTCGTCCGCCTCGATCACGGCGGCATGGAAGTGCGCGGCCGCCGTGCCCGAGGTACACACCACGGCTACCGGCGCCCGGCTCGCCTTCGCCAGGCCAAGCGCGATGAACGCGGCGCTCCGCTCATCGATGCGCACATTCAGCCGCAGGTCGCCGAGCGCGGCCCGGCTGAAGAACTCCATCGCCAGCGGCGCGCTCCGCGATCCCGGGGAGAGCACGACCTCGCGGAGACCGCAGCGAATCAGCTCGTCGACTACGGCGGCCGCCAGCGCGATCGCGCCGGCCTTTCGGGGGCCGGCTCCGGGTGATTACTCACAAGAACTCCGCGGCGGCCAGCGCCCGCGCACGCCAGGCTCGCGGCTCACATTCCCAGTGCGCTAGTCGTTCCTCATCTAGGGTGACGGGCCGGACCGGCAGCGTGCCGCGGTCGGGCCCCAGCGGATCGGCAGCCACCAGCGAGTCGGCGGTCACGTCGCCGGTCAGCAGGCTCATCGTCGCCAGGCCGCAGTCGTAGTCGAGCGCGGGCAGCGCGGCGGCCAGCGCCACCCCGGCGGCGAGCCCGACCGACGACTCGACCGCGCTCGATACCACGACTGGCAGGCCGCAGGCCTGCGCGACGGCCAGCGCCGGCCGTACGCCGCCGAGCGGGGCGACCTTGAGCACCACGATGTCGGCCGCGCCCGCCGCCCTGACGGCGAGCGGATCGGATGCCTTGCGGATGGACTCGTCGGCGGCTAGCGGTATATCGGTACGTTTGCGCAGGTCAGCGAGCTCGTCCAGGGTCGCGCACGGCTGCTCGGCGTACTCGAGGTCGTAGGCCGCGAGCCGCGCGAGCATAGCCGCGGCCGTATCCACATCCCAGCCGCCGTTGGCGTCGATCCTGACCTTCCCCGACGGCCCGAGCGCGTCCCTGACCGCGGCGACCCGGTCGAGATCGTCGGCGGCCGCCTGGCCGGGCTCGGCTACCTTGACCTTCGCGGTGCGGCAGCCGGAATTGGCCACGAGTTCGTGCGCCGCCCGCGGCCCGACCGCCGGGACTGTCACGTTGACGCCGACGGCCGTCCTGACCGGGGCGGGCCAGCCGGCCATCGCCGACTCGATCGCGCTCGCCAGCCACCGTGAGCTCTCCGCCGGACCGTACTCAGCGAACGGCGAGAACTCCCCCCAGCCCGCCGGCCCGCGCATCAGCGCGCCCTCGCGCACGGTGATGCCGCGGAACCGGGTCCGCATGGGGATCGCGAAAGCCCGCAGCGTGGGCAGCAGGTCTGCCAGAACGTCTTCGACCACGGTCCCCCCTTCGGGTGTCCGGATTCGCCGATTAACCTTACGACCGTGCTTTCTCGCCCCCTGCACGCGGTCCTGGCTTCCTCCCGGCGGCTCTTCGAGGCGCTGGCCGCGGCGCTCGATGGCAGCGGGCCCGCGATCCTGCCGCTCGATCCGGGCCTGCCACGGGCCAGGCTCGATGAACTGATCGCGGCGTTCGCGCCAGCGGCCATGGAGACAACCGAAGGTATGAAATGGCTCGCCCCCGCTGGTCAGCCCGGGCAGGCACGCGCCGGCTCGGGGGTATCGGAGGACGTGGCCGTGGTGCTCGCGACCTCGGGATCGACGGGACTGCCGAAAGGGGCCGAACTCACCGCCACCGCGCTCCGCGCCTCAGCGCGAGCCTCGCTGCGCCGGCTGGGCGCGCCCGCGGGCGCCCGCTGGCTGTGCTGCCTGCCCACGCACCACATCGCCGGGCTCGGGGTACTGGTCAGGTCGCTGGAATCCGGCTCGGAACCGGTGCTCGCCGACCGGATCGATGCCGGGCTTCCAGCCGGATGCGACTACGTATCGCTGGTGCCGACCCAGCTGCAACGGCTGCTCAAGGCCGCTGCTCCCCCGGCCAGTGCTCCCCTAGCTCGTGCTCCGCTAGCTAGTGCTCCGCTAGCTAAGTTCAAGGGCATCCTGCTCGGCGGCGCGGCGATCTCGCCCGTGCTGCTCGCGGAGGCGGCGGCCGCTGGCGCGCGGGTCGTGACGACCTACGGGATGACGGAAACCTGCGGCGGCTGCGTGTACGACGGGCTGCCGCTTGACGGCGTGCGGATCGCCAGCGACGCTGACGGGCTGATCAGGATCTCGGGGCCGGTGCTGTTCTCCCGGTACCGGGGCGCGCCTGAGCTAACCGCCGCCTCCCTGCGCGATGGCTGGTTCGTGACCTCTGACCTAGGCGGGCTGGCGGCGGATGGCCGGCTGACTCTGCTCGGCCGCGCCGACGACGTGATCAATACCGGCGGGGAGAAAGTTGTGCCCGTCGTCGTCGAGGAGGCGCTTGCCGGGCTTGGGTCCGTGCGCGAGGTGGCGGTGGTCGGCCTGCCTGACGCGATCTGGGGTGAGCGAGTGACCGCGATCATCGTTCCGGCCGATCACAAGGCGCCTCCCGGCCTTGCTGAGCTGCGGGAGCAGGTACAGGACAAGCTGCCGGGCTACGCCGCGCCCAAGGCGGTAATCTACGTCACGGAGATCCCGATGCTGGCATCTGGAAAGCCTGACCGGCTGAAGCTGAGGTCGATCGCGGCGCCTGAGAAGTGAGAAGTTCGGGCACGCTACCGCAGCGGGGGAAACAAACAGGCTCGTCGCGCGTTATACGTATCGCCCGCACTGCACAATACCAAGTAGCGCGAGTCTTGGACACTGCCTGCGGGGCGCAGCCGATGTGCATTTGAACGGAGGTGTCACATGCCGAGGACCGCAAGCGCGCTCTCCAAGCGCCGCGACAACGAAACCGCCGCGGACGCGAGGCGTGGGCGCCGGGAATTGGAGCATGCCGACGTGACTCACGCACAGGCCGATCTCGCCGAGGTCGAAGCGGACGACGTTGACCTAGCCGAGACGGACCTCGATGAGGTTGCTGAGCTGGCCGACGGGGACCTGCACGCGCTGATCGATGAGGGCGATGACGATGCGGGCGACGCGGACACCGCGGCAGCCGCCGGAGCACCCAGCCGGAGCCGTGGCGGCCGCGCGAAGGCCGCCACCGCCACCGCGACGGTCGCGGTGGCGGCGGCAGGCGAGGACGAGGGAACATCCGAGGCGGATCTCGACGACCAGACCTCCGTCATGGGCGACTCGGTGCATACGTACCTCAAGTCGATCGGCCGGACTAGCCTGCTGACCGCCGAGCAGGAGGTCAACCTGGCCAAGCGGATCGAGGCCGGCCTGTTCGCCGAGCACAAGCTCGAGACCCTGGCCGATCTTCCCGCCGACCTGGCCGCCGACCTCGACGCAGTAGCGGCCGACGGCCGCCGGGCCAAGGCACACATGCTCGAGGCCAACCTGCGCCTGGTCGTCTCCGTGGCCAAGAAGTACAGCGATCGCGGCCTATCCCTGCTCGATGTCGTGCAGGAGGGCAACCTGGGCCTGATCAGGGCGGTCGAGAAGTTCGACTACAGCAAGGGCTACAAGTTCTCCACCTACGCGATGTGGTGGATCAGGCAGGCGATCCAGCGCGGGTTCGCGGACTCGGCCAGGACGATCCGGCTGCCCGTGCACGTGCTCGAGATGCTGAGCAAGCTGAGCCGGGTCGAGCGCGACATGCACCAGCGCCTCGGCCGGGAGCCAACTCCCGAGGAACTGGCCGTCGAGCTTGACCGCACGCCTGACCAGATCGAGGAGCTGCTGCGCACGAGCAGGCAGCCGATCAGCCTGGACTCGACCATCGGCGAGGACGGCGAGACCTCGATCGGCGACCTGATCGAGGACACGGACGCGCCTGAGGCGTCCGAGCTCGTCGACCGGCAGCTGATGGCTGACCAGCTTCGGCACGCCCTGGACGCGCTGACGCCTCGTGAGGCGACCATCATGGCGATGCGGTTCGGCCTGTACGACGGGAACCCGCACACGCTCGATGAGATAGGCAAGGCGCTTGGCCTGACCAGGGAGCGCATCAGGCAGCTGGAGAAGCAGTCGCTGTCTAAGCTGCGCCACCCGAGCAGGGCACAGCCGCTGCTCGAGTACGCGGTCTGATCTGGGCTGCCTGCCCCTACGTACTGGCCGCTCCAGGCCCGTCCCCGCGACATTGCCGGGTCCCGCACCCATGTGACAAGGGTGCGGCTCTTTCGGGGTGAGGCTGCTCTCGCAGGAGGGTTCTCGGGTTCCTGGAGGAGGGTTTCCGCATCTAGGAGAGTTGACCGGACTATACGACGACAACCCTCCTACATGCGAAAAAGCTCCTTCACGAACCCGGAAACCCTCCACGGCAAGGGCGAGAACCCTCCCGGACACGACAACCCTCCTCCCAGAGCACGAGAACCCCCCCCGGACACGGCACCACCCAGCTGGCTCACCCCGAAAGAGCCACACCCAAGTGACAACGCTGGCCCTGAGCCCGCGGGCCTACCAGATTTTGGCGACCGCCTGGGCTTCCGTCGCGGCCTGGGTGAAACCGGCTTTCGCGGCGGCTGCGCGGTTGACCGGGTCTAGGACGTTCTTGCCGATGGCAGCCAGGGCCGCCTTGTCGGGCTTGATCACGATCACGGTGCTGCCGTTGGCTGTGAGCTGACGCACCTGACTGGCCACGCTCACGATCGGCCCGAACCCCTGGACGAGCGGCGCGATCACGACAACCCGCTCGCAGGAGGCCGCCAGGTCGACGTTCGCCGCTGAGCGCATGCCGCCGTCCATGTACCGCTTGCCGTTGATCGTCACCGGAGGCCAGATCCCGGGGACCGCGCAGCTCGCGCCGACAGCGTCGATCAGGGTGGCCCCGCTCGTGGCGTCGAACACGGTGAACTCTCCGGTGGCCGCCTCCACCGCCGTGAGCTGAAGTCTCCTGGCCGGCCAGTCGCGAATGGGGACGCGGGACTCGAAGACCTTGCGCCGCTCCGCTTCTGACTCGGTCTTCGACCGCAGGGCGAGCCGGCCCACTCGCTTCATGGCCACTGCGGGCTTCCTGGTGAATCCGACGGCGAGCCCGTACTTCGCGAGCACGGCCGGGCCCATCTTCGCGGTCACCTCGCCGGGCTCATAGGGCGCCGACTGAACCTTGTAGAACTCCGCGAGGCTGATGCCAGATCGCACATCGACGCCGACCACCGAACCCGCCGAGGTCCCGACTACCAGGTCAGCGTCAGTGAGATCCACGCCGTGCTCGGCCAGCCCGGCCAGGATGCCGATCTCCCAGGCAACGCCCGTCAGCCCGCCGCCACCCAGTACCAGAGCTTTATCCGCCATACAGTCCTTTATACCCCGTTCCCCGCCCATTCCGGCGAGCAGCGGGCCGGGTTACGTTGCCGTGCCGGCCGCGCGGGCGGCCGAGCAGGTGCCGGAGCAGGATAGATTGCCTCGGTGGACGTCAACGTCGAGGTACTGAGCACAGTCACGGACGAAGTGGTCGAGGCGTTCGGCCGCTTGCTGCCGCAGCTTTCTACTAGCGCCAAGCAACTCGATGCCGTCGCGCTCGCCGCCGTGGCCAGCGACCCGGCCAGCACGGTACTGATTGCCCGGATTGGCGAGAAGATCGTCGGCACGCTGACGCTAGCCACCTTCACGATCCCGACCGGCGTGCGGGCCTGGATCGAGGACGTGGTCGTCGATGATGCAGCGAGGGGCCAGCGAGTCGCCTCGCAGCTCATCGACGAGGCGATCAAGCTCGGCAGGCAGGCGGGCGCGCGCACGGTGGACCTGACCTCGCGGCCGTCGAGGGAATCAGCGGGACGGCTCTACGAGCGGATCGGGTTCGAGCAGCGCGAGACCAGGATGTACCGCTACAAGCTGACCTAGCCCAACTCGGCCACTGCTTCCAGCAGCCTGCTGACGTCGGACTCGTCGTTGTAGTGAACGAGCCCGGCGCGTACGGCGCTGCCCTTGTCCCTGATGCCGAGCACGCCGGTCACCTCCCAGGCGTAGTTGTCGCCGTTCCACACGTTGATCTTGCGCTCGGCCAGCCGTGACGCGACCTGCGTAGGCGACAAGCCGGCCACATTGAAGTACGCGGTCGCCGTCCGGCGGGCGGCCCGCCCGTAGGTCGTCACGTGCGGCATCGCGTCAAGGCCAGCGAGCATCGTGGCGAACAGCCGCCGCTCGTGCTCCTCGACCGCCGCCATGGAGGTGAGCAGCCGCTCCCTCCTCGTGCCGCAAGCCGATTCGTCAAGGTCCGCGAGGTGCTCGACGGCGGCGGTCACTCCGGCCTGATCGGCGAAAGGCGGCGTGCCAAGCTCGAACCGGTCGGGAATATCGTCCGGCGACGGGACCAGCTTGTCGGGCCGCAGCGACTCGAGCAGCCCGGGATCGGCTATCAGGGCTCCGACGTGCGGACCTGACCACTTGTACGCGCTCGTCACGTAGAAATCGGCACCGAGAGCGCGCACATCGACGGGACCGTGCGGCGTGGCATGCACGCCGTCCACGTAGCTCATCGCTCCGGCTGCCCTCGCCAGCGCCGTGATCGCGGCCACGTCAGGACGGGTCCCGAGCACATTGCTCGCCGCGGTGACGGCGACCAGCCTGGTCCGCTCCGACAGCAGGTCCGCGTACTGCTCGACGGGCAGCTCACCGGTGTCGGCATCGGGCTCGGCCCAGCGGACCACCGCGCCAGCTCGCCGCGCGGCCTGCACCCACGGCCTGACATTCGCGTCGTGGTCGAGCCGGGACACGATGACCTCATCTCCCTCGCGCCAGGCATCGGCGAGGGCAGCCGCCATCCGGTAGGTGAGCGTGGTCATGTTAGGTCCGAGGACGACGCCGTCAGCAAGGCCGCCCACAAGATCGGCAACCGCGTCCCGGCAGGCTGCCGTAATCTCGTCCGCACGCTGGCTGGCCGGGAACATGCCGCCCGCGTTCGACAGGCCGGCCACGTACGCATGGCTAATCGCGTCGATGACCGACGACGGCGTCTGAGTGCCTGCCGCACCGTCAAGGTAGGCGTAGCCGTCATTAAGCGCCGGGTAGGAGTCGCGCACTTTAGCTACGTGAAATCCCATATGACCGACCCTACATCCGGCGGCCAGCCGACTTGAGTACCGCGATCCACGGGCGCGTTTCGCCAGAGTGCCAGAACTAAAGAGCGCTTCGCTACCGGCGATCGGCCGGAAAAAGAAGGTGACAGTTAAGGAGCTGTCCAGTTACCATCCAGCAAGTGGCCACCCCGGACGTTCAGCAGACAAGACAAGCCGGGCCAGTTCCCACAGGTCAGAACCCTCCGGACCGTCAGCATCCGCCCGCTGCGCAGCTAACCGGGCCGCCGCACGCTCCTGATGCCCGGCAGACTCCGATGGCAGCTCTCTGGCGGCTGCGCGAATACCTGCGCCCCTACTACGGCCAGCTGGCCTTCGATGCTGGGCCGCCGCTGCTCGGCGCGTTCGCCGAGATCATCATCCCGCTGCTGGCCAAGGCCGCGATCGACGGCCCGATCGCCAAGGCCGCCGCGCCAATCCCGGCCATGCACGGCGACGGGCTGCTGGTCCCATCGGCTCGCCGCCTTCGCGCTCGGCGTCGTCGAGGTGGGCGTCAACGCCCGTCAGGCGCTGGGTCCAGGCCACCGCGGTCGTCACCCTCGAGCAGGCGATGCGCGACGACCTCTACGCGCACCTGCAGCGGCTCGAGCCAGGCTTCCACGACGCCTGGCAGTCAGGCCAGCTGCTGTCCAGGGCAACCACCGACCTGTCGGCGATCAGGCGGTTCGCCGGGTTCGGCGTCGTCTTCCTGATCACCAGCGTCGTCAGCTTCATCGTGATCGTGCTGCTGCTCATGCGGCATGGACCCGCTGCTCGGCCTGGTCACCGCGGCGGCATTCGCCCCCGTCACCGCGCTGTGCCTGCGCTTCGAACGCCGCTACCGGATCCTGTCCCGCCGCGTCCAGGACCAGCAGGACGTCCTCGCCACCTACGTCGAGGAGGCCGCCGCGGGCATCCGGGTGCTCAAGGCGCTCGGGCGGCGCGACGCTAGGTCGCCGGGTAACGCACATCAAGCTGGCCAAGGTCCGTCTACCAGCACCCAGGTCAGTCAAGGCGAGGCTGCGCGGCACGTTCTGGGCCAGCCTCGACCTGGTGCCGAACGTCGCCATCGCGCTGATCTTGCTGCTCGGCGTGCTTCGCCGTCAGCGAGGGCCACCTGTCCACCGGCGGCCTGGTCGCCTTCATCGCGCTGGTCTCATGCTGGTCTGGCCGATCGAAGCGCTGGGCTACATCCTGGCGCTCGGCCAGGAAGCCGCCACCGCGGCCCAGCGGGTCTACGAGATCCTCGACACGCAGCCAGCCATCGTCAGCCCGGCCGGCCCGCCCGCGCTGACCGCGCCCGTGCCGAAGCCACGGGCCGCCGCGCCAGTCCGCGGGCAGGCTGGTGCTCGACCACGTCGCCTTCGGCTATGCGGGGCGGCCCGTCCTGCGCGACGTCTGCCTGGAACTCACCCCGGGCGAGACCGTCGCCCTCGTCGGCGCGACCGGCTCGGGCAAGACCACCTTGCTCAGCCTGATCGTCCGGCTCGCCGACGCGACCGCCGGCACGATCTGGCTCGACGGCACCGACATCAAGAAGCTGCCGCTGGCCGAGCTGCGCACCGCAGTGGCCTGCGCGTTCGAGGATCCGACCCTGTTCTCGGTCAGCGTCAGGGAGAACGTCACCCTCGGCCGGCCTGACGCGCTCAGACGACGCGGTGCAGGCCGCGCTGGCCGCCGCCCAGGCCGACTTCGTCGATGACCTGCCGTGGGGCCTCGAGACCAGGATCGGCGAGCAGGGCATGTCGCTGTCCGGCGGCCAGCGGCAGCGGATCGCGCTGGCCCGGGCGATCCTCGCGAACCCGTCCGTCCTGCTGCTCGATGACCCGCTGTCCGCGCTGGACGTGCACACCGAGGCTAAGGTCACCGCCGCGCTCGGCCAGATCCTCGCCAGCTCAACCGCGCTCGTCGTCGCGCACCGGCCGTCGACGGTGGCGCTCGCCGACCGGGTCGCCGTACTTGACCAGCGGCGAGATCATCGCCTCCGGCACCCATCACGAGCTGCTCATGCCAGCAACGCCCGCTACCAGCATCTGATGAGCACAGACACCGACCGGAGCGGAGACCGCGAGCCGGAGCCAGGCGATGACTCAAGTGCCCCTGCCGCCAGATTCCCAGCCGTCCTGGCGCGGCATCGCGGCCGAGGAGATCGACGAGCTGCCCAAGGGCGTGTCGCTGCTGCTGCGCGGCGCAGCCGGGCGCTGCTCGGCGAGCCTGCTCCGGCCGCACCGCAAGACGGTCGCGCTCGATCACGGCGATGATCCTGGCGGCCAACCTGGCCGGCCTGGCCGGCCCGTGGCTAGTCGGCATCGGCGATCGATAAGATCCCGGCGCTGATCGCGACCAAGGACCCGGTGCCGATCATCGATCGTCGTCACCGAGTTCCTGCTCGCGTCTCGTCCAGGCGTTCGCCACCCCGGGTTCATCTCGGCGATCGGCCGATGGGCGGCCAGGTCGTGCTCGAGCTGAGGTCCAGCGCTGTTCTGGCACTTCCAGCGGCTTGCCGGTCGCCTTCCACGAGCGCTACACCTCCGGCCGGGTGATCTCCCGCCAGGTCTCCGACATCGACTCGATCTCCGAGCTCTTCGACGAGGGCCTGGACTCGCTGGTCAGCGCGGCGTTCTCGATGATCTTCGTCGGCACCGGGATGCTGCTGCTCGACTGGCCGCTCGCGCTCGCGGTGATGGTCGGCTTCATCCCGCTGACCTGGCTGACCGCTGGTTCAGGCGGGAGTCCTCGCTCGCCTACCGGCGGACCAGGGAGACGATCGCGCTGGTCATCGTGCACTTCGTGGAGACGTTCAACGGGATCAGGGCGGTCCAGACGTTCCGCCGGGAGCGCCGCAACGAGGAGATCTTCGGCGAGCTGAACACCGACTACGCCGAGCGACCGAGGCGGTCCATGCGGCTCGTCGCGCTGTACTTCCCGGGCGTCACCCTGGTCGGCAACCTCGCGATCGGCGTGGTGCTGCTGTACGGCGGGTCGGGTCATCGACCACGCCATGCAGGTCGGGATCCTGGTCACGTTCCTGCTGTACCTGCGGCAGTTCTTCGAGCCGCTGCAGGACGTGTCGCAGTTCTACAGCACCTTCCAGTCGGCCGCGGCCGGCCTTGGAGAAGATCTCCGGCGTACTCGACGAGGCGCCGTCGGTGCCCGAGCCCACCTCATCCGGTCGACGCTCCCCGCGCAGCCGAAGGTTTCAGCTCCAGGCCGCCGGATCCATCTCGCTCGGTCACGTTTGCCTACCGGGACGCGGTCGTGCTGCCCGAGATTGATCTGGACTATCCCCGCCGGGCAGAAGGTCGCGCTGGTCGGCGAGACCGGCGCGGGCAAGACCACGATCGCGAGACTGCTGGCCAGGTTCTACGACCCGGCGCAGGGCCGGGTGCTGCTGGATGGCGTGGACCTGCGCGACGTCGCCGACGAGGACCTGCGCCGCGAGATCGTGCTGATCACCCAGGAGAACTTCCTGTTCAGCGCGACGATCGCGGAGAACATCGCGCTCGGCAAGCCGGACGCGACCCGGGCAGAGATCATCGACAGCGGCCCTGGCGGTCGGGGCGGGCGAATTCATCGCTGCGCTGCCCGAGGGCTACGACACGCAGGTCGGCAAGCGCGGCGGGCGGCTCTCGGCCGGCCAGCGGCAGCTGATCTCGTTCGCGCGGGCGTTCATCGCCGCACCGAGCGTACTGCTGCTCGACGAGGCCACCTCGCTGCTCGACCTGCCGAGCGAGCGGATCGTGCAGCAGGCGCTCCAGACCGTGCTGGCCGGGCGGACGGCCGTGATCATCGCGCACCGGCTGTCGACGGTCAAGATCGCCGACCGGGTGCTCGTGCTCGATCACGGCCGGATCATCGAAGACGGCACGCCAGCATGAACTGCTGGTAAGCGGCGGTGAGTACTCCGAATTGCATCAGAGTGGCTGGCCAGCCTTGCCTAAGCAGCTGTGCCCCGGATAGCGCGGCCCCTTGCGCTGACAGGTCCATAACTTCCGCTAAGCTGGCCGGCGTGATCGTGGGACGTAAGCAAGCTAGCGCGGACGCGCAGGCGCATCACCTCGCCGATGTCGCGCTTGCCGCGAACTTTGACGATCTACTTCAGGCGGCGAAAATCGCCGAAAACGAGTTCCGGGCCGCTCAGGCCGACTACCCGGCCGCTGGCCGAGCAGTACGCGCTGGCGAAGAGACTGGACGCGGTGCTCACCGACGCGATGCGGTCCGCTTACGCGGCGGTCCGCGCCGAGATCGGCCCGCGCGGCTATGACGACCGGATCGTCACCCGCAAGGCGATGGCCACGCCGGTCGTGCATGCGCTCAACACCGAAGCCGAGCGCCTGCTGACGCTGCGCGAGACGCACCGGCTGACGGGCATACCGCCACGTCCGGTAGGCGTTGGTCTCAGTCCGGACACAGCAGGTTCGCACTCAAGGCATTAGCGAGTGGCACTGCGTAGGGTCGGAGCAGGTAGTCCGGTCCGCCAGTGCCGCTGAGAGGTAGACACGGGGGATGACGTCGCGTACGGATGGCGCACGGCTATCCGGATCACGGCAAGAACTTTCCGCGTCTGGGACGCGCCGGAAGGTATCCAGCGTTGACACTAGTAGTAGCCATGTGCTAGCTGCCGGTTAGCGCGGGCTACGCGGAAATCTACAAAGACCATGCCACAAAACCATCCCAATGTGCCATGTCACCCACACCCCGTGACCTGGCAGATTTAGACAAAACGATGATCAACACACCCCCGACTTCGGAGGCGCACGATGTGCCCGCACACGCCCCCGTGCCCGGCCGCGAGCGAACCGGATCACGAGGCGGCCCGTACCCTCATCAGCCACCCCGAGCAAGGTTGGAGCTTGCTCTGCAACGGCATAGTGGTATTCGAAGATACAGGTGAGTTGCTCCCGGGCGGCGCTGTGATCGCACCGCACCGGCCAACCGACATTGTGATGACCAGGCCGACGTTCGTGGCTGCCCCCGCAGTCGCCATGCCAGCGTCGCCCGCCATCCCAGCGTCACCCGCTGCCTGACCGCGCTAGCTAAGCCCAGCTAGGTTCGAAGTACCCGATCACCCAGCCAGGACGTGACGGCTGTCGCGATGGCGTCCCGGCTACGTCCCAGCGCGTGGGCTTCCCCGGCGAGCACCACGAGACGATCGGCGTCGGCCGCGTCCGGTACGCCGAACGGGTCCCGATCGCCGTTGATCACCAGCACCGGCACGCCAGCCGACCCAGCCGCGCGAAGCTCGCCAGCCCGAGACTTTCCGGCTGCCTGCCTTGCCTGGCGGGTGCAGCGGAAATGCCAGCGCGATCACCCCGGCGGCGCCAGCCTCCCGCGCCGTCCGGCACGCGACCCGCGCCCCGTTGCTCCGGCCGCCCTGGACTAGCGGCAGTCCTGATGCGCTGGCGCAGCGCGCCGATGACCTCCAGCCACGCCGCATCCTGGCGCACAGCCGATCCTGGTGCGCGCGCCCCCCGGACCCGGTAAGGCTGCAGCACCCTGGCCACGGCCCCGCCGCAGGCCAGCCCGGCCTCGCGCGCCGCGAGCAGGTCCTCGCTGTCCACTCCCCCGCCCGCACCATGCGTGAGCACGAGCAGGAACCTCGCCGCCCCGCCGTCGGCCAGCACAGCCTCGTCCAGTTCGATCCGAGCCGGTCCGGCCGCAGTACTGATCTCCATCCCAGGAGGTTATTCCACCCTGCTCCTGCGCGGCCGTCCCCGGCTGGCGGACAGCCCGGCGGCGATCACCATGACGAACATCGACGTGTAGAAGGCCGAGTGCAGCCCGGACGTGAACGCGACCGCCAGCCGCCCCGCCCACGGCCCGACCGCCGACCCGCCCACGTACCCGGGCACGAGCAGCAGCGAGGCGTGCAGCGGCGACAGCCCGCGCGGTCCCTGCAAGTACATGATCACCAGGAACAGCACGGCGAAGTTCGCCAGACCCTGGAAGAATGAGGCGCCGAGCGACGGGGCCAGCATCGGGATCTTGAACAGCCCGAGGTCGAGCATCGGCTCGGATTGCCTGCGCTCGATGAACACGAACGCCACCAGCAGCACTAGCCCGCCTGCGAGGTATCCAGCCAGCTCAGCGTTGAAGGACGACGTGGCCAGCTTCGTCATCGCCCACAGCACGCCGAACAACCCGAGGCCCAGGGCCAGCATCCCCGCGAGGTCGAGCCGCCGCCGGGCGCGCTGACCCCGGTCAGCGAGGACCCGGGTAGCCAGCACGAGCGCCGCGCCCCCGATCGGCACGTTGATCCAGAAGATCCACCGCCACGCCATGGCGAGGCCGGTACGCGCCGCGATCGGTTCCGCTCCGCCGGCTGGTGCCGTCACGGTCTCCGGCTTGGTCGTCATGGCGCCGCTCCCCAGATTTCCGGTCCTGCTTTTCAAGGGTTGAACGGCTCGCACAACGACTGCCGCCCTCAGCACGGTAACTCCCGATTTGGCCGGTCGGGAAGCCGGGCTAGGCTGACTGTCGTGCCGGATATGCTCTACACCGACCAGGCTTACCTGCGGACGGTTCAGTACGCCACGGACGGCAACCTGGCCGCCAGGCAGTCCATTTACGCCTTCGGCGACCCGGTGATCGACCTGCCGGCCGCGGTGCTCGACTCGCTGCGGCTCGAAGGGACCGAACTGGTCGCCGACATCGGCTGCGGCAACGGCGCTTACCTGGCCGAGCTGACGCGGCGCGGTCACCGGGGCCGGCTAGTCGGCGTGGACGCCTCACCAGGCATGCTGGCCTCGGCCCGGCCGAAGGCGCCGGCCGCGGCACTGGTCACCGGCGACGCGATGACGCTCCCGCTGCGCACCGGGCAGGCCCAGGTCACGCTAGCGATGCACATGCTGTATCACATGCCCGACCCGCAGCAGGTGCTGCGCGAACTGCGCCGGATCACGGCCGGGCGCGTGGTTATCGCGCTCAACTGCGGCGATCACCTAGCTGAACTGCGCCTCCTGATCCGAACGGTGCTGGCCGAGCGCGGTCACGAACCCGGGCACGCCGCCGCCGAGCGGCTCACGCTGACCGACGGCGCGGCACTGGCCGCCGGCTGCTTCAGCTCCGTCGACCCGCACGAGGTCACGAGCCAGCTCAAGGTGCCAGGCCCGGACCCGGTCGCCCGCTATGTGACCAGCATGGGGCTCCCGATCAGCCCCGCCGAGCATGACGCCGTGGCCGCCGAGGTAACAGCGAGGGCTGACTTCACCACGACCGGCGTCTTCACGGTCACAACTCATTCTGGCTGGCTCAGCTGCCGCTAGGCGGTTCCGGGCGGGATCTCACAAGATGGCGATCGGGTTGATCGGAGAGCCCGTGCCGCGCGGCAGCCGCAACGGCGCGATCACGCACAGGAACGACCACCGCCCGCTCTCGGCGCACAGCGGCACCAGGTTCTCGAACTGCAGGTAGTCGAGCAAGTGCAGGCCCAGTGCCTTGATCGCCAGCACATGAACGGGAAATCCGATGCCCCTCGCTGAGCGGCCGGCCGCGTCGTTGTTGCTGTCGCTGCCGAGCACGGCGATCTGACGCTCGGCCAGCAGCGGCAGTACGGTCGGATGCAGGCCAGCCCGCGATACCGCGGCGTTCCACGGCCCGCGCGCGGCCCGGCGGAGCCGGTGACCGACCCGGATGAAGAGCAGATCGCCCCGGCCGATCCGGACGTGCTGTGCCTCCTCGGCGGCCAGCAGGTCCTCGGTGGTCACGTACGAGCCTGGCTCAAGCCACTCGACGCCCCTGACCCGCGGGATGTCCAGGAGCACGCCCCGGCCGACGATCCCGTCGGCGGCGACCGCGATTGACAGGTCGTCGGCCCCGTGCTCGGTGACCTTCTCGGCGGGCACGTCGTTGTAGAGCGCCTTGTCGAACATCACATGGCAGAGCGCGTCGATGTGGCTGTCCGCGTTGCCGTGGATGTTCATCGAGATCCGGTCGGTCGCGAACGACAGCCCCGCCCTGGCCGCGCCGACGCCCGTCATCGTGTGCACGGCTGGCTCCGGATCGTCGAGGGTGACCTCGTTGCCAACCGGAGCCGCCATCGAGACCGTGATCCCCTGCCTGACCTCCCCGACCGCCGCCAGCACCTCGGCTGGCGTGAGATAGTTCAGCGCCCCCCGCCTGTCGGCCGGCCCAGGGCAGCCGGTTGCGCAATTCGTCATAGAGGTCTCGAAACTCAGCGGCGCTGAGAGGGCCAGTTAGAGTCTGTGAGTGATCCGCATCCACTCGTATCACCCTGCATGCCTGTCCCCCTGTCCGTCATCATCCGCTCCGGGTGGGAACTGAAAGAGGATGAATGCGCAGCAACCGGCTCGTGGCCGTCTGCTACCAAGTCGACGATGAGTACATCAAGATCAACTCCGAGGTGCTCGCCGCCGACGCCGCCATCGAGTTCGTGCAGCAGCTGCCCGAGGCCGACCGGCCCGGGGTCCTGTCGAGGGCGGAAGCCCTCATCGGCTGGAATCCGGTCCGCGAGGCCGGATCGCTCGCCGATGCGCAGCACCTGAAGTTCATCCAGCTCTTGTCGGCTGGCGCTGATGGCGTGGATTTCTCGGTGGTGCCCGAGCACGTCACCGTGGCCGGCAACGTCGGCGCCTACTCCGCGCCGATCGCCGAGCACGTTCTGGCGATGACGCTGGCGCTGGCCAGGCGACTGCCGCAGCGGCACGCGAGTCTCGCCAGCGGCCAGTGGAATCAGCGGGAGCCGCTGATCACGCTGGACGGCGCGGTCTGCGTCATCCTCGGCTACGGCGGCATAGGCGCGACGGCGGCGCGCCTCCTGCGAGCTTTCGGGGCGCGCATCTACGCCGTCAACACCTCGGGAAGCACCGGGGACGATGCCGAGTTCGCCGGCACGCTCGCCGACCTGGACCAGGTGCTGCCGGCCGCCGACGTGCTCGTGGTATCGCTGCCGCTGACCAAGGCCACGCGCGGGCTGATCGGGGCCAGGGAACTCGCCCTGATGAAATCTGACGCCATCATCGTCAACGTCGCCCGGGGCGCGATTATTGACGAGCAAGCGCTGCATGAGCATCTGGCGCGGAATCCGGGTTTCGGCGCTGGAATCGACGCCTGGTGGCACGAGCCACGCCGAGATGCGGGATTCAGTACCAGTTACCCATTTTTCAACCTGCCGAATGTAATCGGGTCGCCGCACAACTCCTGCTTCGTGCCTGGCATCATCCCGCAGGCCGCCAGGAGGGCGGCCGGGAACGTGCTTCGCTACCTGCACGGCGAGCCGGTCACCGGCGTCATGCGCCGGGAAGATTACCTTTGATAGCAGGTGAGCAAGCGGCGCAGAATGGCGGGATCACCATTCGTTATCTCGATTATCTTCGTGCGCGCGGTCGCGCCGGAAACCAGCGCCATGTCACCGCGGCGAACGCCGAACGCGTCCGCGACCGCCATCAGCGCGGCCTCGGTAGCCTTGCCATCGACCGCCCGGGCCGTGACCTGCACCACCAGGGCGCCGGCGTATTCTCCGCCGACGCCCGATCGTGCTGATCCCGGCTTGACCCGGATCGTAATCCGCACCCGCCTATTGTCCGGCGGCGCCGTCCTTACGAGCGCGCAGTTTCCTGACGAGCTTCATGATCATATGAATCATCGGGGACCTCCAAACCTTAGCCTATTACGTTGACGGCCGGGCCGGGAGCGCCTAGCACTGCGGCGGCACGGGTCGCCGCCCGCGCGGACGCCGCGCGGGACTTGACGGCCAGCGTAGCGGTCCGGCGGAGCAGCATCGCGATGGGTACCCAGGCTGGACGCCGCGCGAATCGCAGGTGCTGCGCCTGATGCGCGGCGGGCCAGTCCAACCGGGAGATCGGGCTCACGGAATCGCGCCGAAGCGGGCCGCTATGCACACCTCCGCTACGGGGGCACAGCTAGCTGACCACCGAGTGCCGTCCCAGTGCAGGATCTCGTTCTGCTGGGGGATCGGGCTGGCCTGCTGCACACCGACCGCCCAGCAATCCGCCCTGCTGACGCACCGGATCGAACTGAGGAACTGATGGACATCCGCGCCAAAGCCTGCCGGATTCGGCACCTTGAGCTGCGACCAGCTGACTCCGTTCCAGCGCAGGACCTGGTTCAGGTTGACGATCTTGCCGGAGACACGCTGTGCGCTTCCCGCTGCCAGGCAGTCACGCGCTGAGGAGCAGGTGACGCTGGCGAGACTGTTGATCGAACCCGCCTTAACGCCGGCGGGGTTGGGCGTGCCGACTCTGAGCCATTTCTTGCCGTCCCAGCGCAGCGCCAGGTCAAGGAACCGCAGGGAACTGGCGCCAAAGCGACCGCCCAGGCCGACGGCCCAGCAGTTCGACGCCGACGTGCACGACAGGCCGTCGAGCAGGGTCAAGGAACCCTTGGTGGTTCCGCCAGGGCTGGGAACGGTGACCTTCGCCCACTTCCCGCCATTCCAGTGCAGCATCTGGCTCTGCACGGTGCTCTTGTTGTTCGCGCGCAGCCGGCCATAGAGCAGGCCGCCCAGCAGTCCCCGGGTGAGGCACACCGGATGGCGATGAGCGTGCTGACGTGATTCGGCCCGGTACCACCCGGCTGAGGCGTGGCGACCAGCGACCAGGTCTTGCCGTCCCAGTGCAATGCCTGGTTGAAGGCCAGTTCCGACTCGGAGTGGGAGACCTCCGTCGTGCTGCCGTAAGAACCCACGGCCCAGCAACTGCGAGCCGACGTGCACGCGACGTCGGTCAGGCTGTTCATGTCGTCCTTGACCGTCCCGCCCGGTGTCGGGGCGCGAACCACGAACCACTTCTTGCCGGTCCAGTGCAGCACCTGGTCAAGTCGCGCGTTGTTCTTGACGTAGTCGCCGACTGCCCAGCAATTCGAGGCGGACGTGCAACGCACAGCCGCAAGCTCGCTGATGTCAAACTTGGCGGTGCCTCCGGGGTTCGGCACGCTGACCCTGAACCATTTCTTGCCGGTCCAGTGCAGCACCTGGTTCAGGCTTGCTTGCTTGCTCGCGAAGCTGCCGACGGACCAGCAGTTGGACGCCGAGGTACAGAAGACTCCGTCGAGAACGTGGGAACCGGCAGGGGCGGCCCCCGGGGCCAGGCCTCTGGCCAGCGTGGCCGGCAGGCCTGGCAACGAGCCGGCGATGGCAGGCGCGGTGCCCGTCAGCACGCTGGCCATACTGAGCGTCGCGCCGAGCGCGGCACTGAGCAATTTAGCTAGCCTGACCATTTCGTGCCGTTCCAGTGCAGGATCTCGTTCTGCTGGGCGCCGGTCTTGGTCTGCTGGGCGCCTACGGCCCAGCAATCTGCCTTACTCACGCAGCGGACCGAGTTCAGGGACTGCCGGCTGTCCATTCCTGTGCCCGCCGGATTCGGAGCCTTGACGAGCGACCACTTGACTCCGTTCCAGTGCAGGATCTGATTGAGGCTGGACTTGCCCACGGCTTCTCCCACTGCCCAGCAGTCGCGCGCGGAGGCGCAAGTGACGGAGATGAGGCTATTGAGCGCGTTACCCTTGTTCGGGTTGGGCGTGGCCGCCCTGAACCACTTCCTGCCATTCCAGTGCAAGGCGAGGTTCAGGATTCGCACCGTGGTCGGGCCGAACTTGCCGGCTACGCCGGTCGCCCAGCAATTCGACGCCGAGGTGCACGACAGGCTGGCGATTTCCGTCAAGCTGCCCTTGCCTGTGCCGCCCGGACTCGGGACGGTCACCGTCGCCCATTTGCTGCCGTTCCAGTGCAGCATCTCGCTCGTGAGCGTGCTCTTATTCATCGCCCGCAGCTTGCCGAAGGTACCTGCCGCCCAGCAGTCCTTTGGCGCGGAGCACCTGACGCTCTCCAGCGAGTTGGCGTGGTTGACCGCGGTACCGCCCGGCTGCGGGGTGGAGCTGAGCGACCACTTCGTGCCGTCCCAGTGCAGCGCCTGGTTCAGCGCAAGCTCGGACTCGCTAATCGACGTCTCGATCATGTCTCCGTACGACCCGACCGCCCAGCAGCTCTTGGCCGAGGTGCACGCGACATCGTTCAGCGTATTGGTGTCGTTCATGACGGTCCCGCCCGGTGTGGGCGTGGGCACCAGGAACCACTTCTTGCCGGTCCAGTGCAGCACCTGATCGAGCTGAGCCCCGTTCTTGCTGTAGTCCCCGACCGCCCAGCAGTTCGATGCCGTGGTACACCGCACGGCGAAGAGCTCGCTCGTGCTGGAGTTGCCGGTGCCGCCTGGGTTCGGCGTCTTCACCCTGAACCACTTCGTGCCGGTCCAGTGCAGCACCTGGTCCAGCGTGGCTCCTTTGCTCTCGAAGGTCCCGACGGCCCAGCAGTCGGACGCTGAGTTGCAGAAGACGCCGTCGAGGTCATGAGAGGGAATGGATAGCACGCGAGGACCCGCGAGCCCGAAAGCCCGCGATAGCGGCAGCGACCGCGGCCGTGGCCGAGCCGGCCAGGGCAGGGACGCTGCTCGCCACGGCCAGCGAGGCACCGAGCAACACGGCGGCGAGCCGCCAGGATTTCATCACCACTGCTCGTACCTCCTTTACAGCTATGGTGCGTCATGTGCGACGCCCAATAACTCGTTTCGCAGCATTTGCTTGCCGATAACGCCACGAATCATCCCAGTTATGCGGCACTGCCGAACGACTGGCGCCCGCAGGCCAGCTCCCGCCGCCCGATCAGGCGGCGGTGGGCGCCCCAGTGACTATGCAGGATCGGGGTGCCATCCGGGCTGGCCCCGGGCAGGCCCCGGCAATCCGCTGCCGTCGCACCGCGAGGCAGGCGTTACGACGGCTATCGTCAGCTTTGTGACAACCTCCGACCCGCGACCAGCTGATGACCGCCTGGACGGACCGCGGCCTGACCCGCGCGGGCGTCACGCGGGCCGCTCCATCACCCCGGAGCACGCCGAGGCGATCGCACGCAACCTGCTTCGCGAGACCCTGCCGCGCCGCTGGGCGCACACCGAGGGCGTCGCGGCGGCCGCCTGCTCGATCGCCCATGCCTACCCGGGCGGCGAGGTCCTCGTGGCGTCGGCGTGGCTGCATGACATCGGTTACGCGCCCGCCCTCGCCGATTCGGGTACCGGCTTCCACCCGCTCGATGGCGCCCGATATCTGCGCGATGTCGTGGGCGCCGCCACGATGGTGGGCCAACTCGTCGCGCACCACTCCTACGCCCTGGCCGGGGCGGCCGAACTCGGCCTGGCCGATGACCTGGCCGCTGAGTTCCCGGCGCCGCCTGGCGACCTGGCCGATGCGATGACGTTCTGCGACATGACCACCGGCCCCGATGGCCAGACCGTGCCCGTGGCCCAGCGCCTCGTCGAGATCCGCGCCAGATACGGCCCGGGTCACGTCGTCACCAGGACCATTATGGCGACGGCAGCCGACATCACCGCAGCCGCAGAACGCACCTCGGCCATACTCTCGGCCTCCTCAAGCCAGGCCACGCCCCGGCCGTCGACGCACCATCACGATGAAATAGCTCGCGACTAGTACTGCGGCGGCAAGCTAGTTCTCTGCAGGAGGAAATGGTGGCGCCCGGGCGGAGCATCGAGCACTTTCGCGAGGAACTGGCCCCGTGACCCCTCATCCTTCCCGACGGGTTGGGCGAGCCGTATCGATCAAGTCTCCTTGTTGGGGAACATGTCTACCCACAACCGGGTTACGCGGGCGATAGCGGCGGGGAAGGACCGCGTGTCCATGTCGTGTTCCGCTGCAATCCGCTCGTAGCGGCCGACCCATGAGTTGGGCAACTGCGCGATAGCACCCGGCGGCTCGATGGCGTCGCGTTCGGCCCAGACTATCCGGACCGCTGCCGCGACGATTGCAGGCGTGAGCAGGCGGTGTTCGATCAAGATGACGAGATCCACGAGATCACGGACCCTAGTATTCTCGCGATCACCAAAATCGCGGCTCATAGCATGGAATTTCTCTGCTGCGTGCCGGTGCACATCAACTATTTCGAACTCCGTGGCCCTGATGCCGGCGAACTCAAGCGAGTTGGGCAGCATCAGCCTGTCAGTGATGTCGAGTTCATGCGCGCGAGGAGAGACGTCGAGATGGATGCTTCCGAAGGGCTTGCCGGCAAGGTCAGCAACAATCTTTGCCCGCCAGGTCAGATGGCCGCCGCCATCTTCGCTCAGTCGGCTAGGCACCCCAGCAGTGACTACGAACCCGTCGCGATCAGGGTCAGCGGACAGAGCGTCGATGAGCCGCTCGTGGAGGTCGGCCGAGTCCGCGACCTTGTCACGAAGTCCTAGGTCGAGATCCTTTGTCAGCCGTGCCTCGTCACGCAGCCGGACCTCTAATGCCATCCCGCCCTTCAGCACCCACTGCTCGGGCTCAGCGGCCTGGAATCGGGCGAGGACTCGCTCGACAAGAACGCGCAGGCGGAGCCGGTCGAGACCGATCCCGGCCTCAAGTGACCGCGTCAGAAGTCGGTGCTCAAGGGCTGTACGCAGCGCCTGCGGAGACTTGTAGATGGTCACGTTGTATCCGTTCGTTGCAGTGCCCGCTCGATGTGCAGAGCGGCCCTCGCGTCAACCGCCTCCGCCCGTGCCCGGAGGTTGCGAATTGTCAGGAGCCCCCTTCGGCGCGCATCGTCGATAACTCGTGCTAGCTGGTCCTCATCGGGCGAGAGGGCGGCTATATCGATGATCGACCGGACTGGCGTCGTGACACGGAATCCCGACTGTTGCTCGGCCACATCGGCATCAGCCAGCCGCACTCGATGCAGCACAACGGCGCTGTCGCTCCTGGTGAATTCCGGCGGCACGGTCAACTGGACCCGGGCCGATTCAAACTCGCCAATGCCATAAACGGCCAAGGCCGTCTCATGCGACACGACGCCGTGGCCCCTTGACCACAGCGTCCACCGCGCAAGGTCATCATGGATGGCGGGGATCCACTCAGCGAGACGGAACATCCCACGATCAACGCGCAGCCAGTTACCAGCAGCGACGTGGTGAGCCTGGGCCTGGTACGAGTAGCCGATCTCCTTGGCCTGAGCTGCGGTGAAGTACCCGCCCTGGCCAGCAGCCAGGTGGAACAGTCTTCGTCGCAGGTCACGTCGGTCCATCGGCAAGGCAAGATCCTATACGAAAACTTGAGTTTTCGCGCAAGTAACTACCAGAAACTAAAGTTTCTATTTAGTATCGGCCACCATTGCCCGGATCGCCGAGCTTCAGCGCTCCGGTCCGCAGGGCTAACCGTTACAGCATCTTCGCGAGGAACTGGCCCGTGAAGCTCTCCTCGACCTTCGCGACTTGCTCGGGCGTGCCGGTCGCGATGACCTGGCCACCGCGCGAGCCGCCCTCGGGACCGAGGTCGATCACCCAGTCGGCCGTCTTGATGACGTCGAGGTTGTGCTCGATCACGATCACCGTATTGCCAGTGTCGACAAGTCGGCTCAGCACGCCGAGCAATTTGCGGATGTCGTCGAAGTGCAGCCCGGTCGTCGGCTCGTCGAGCACGTAGATCGTCCGCCCGGTGGACCGCCGCTGCAACTCGGACGCCAGCTTGACCCGCTGCGCCTCGCCGCCGGACAGAGTCGGCGCCGGCTGGCCAAGCCGCACGTAGCCGAGGCCGACGTCCACCAGCGTCTTCAGGTGGCGGTGAATCGCCGGGACCGGCTCGAAGAACTCGGACGCTTCCTCGATCGGCATGTTGAGCACGTCGGAGATCGTCTTGCCCTTGTAGTGCACGCCGAGGGTGTCGGTGTTATACCGGGCGCCATGACATACCTCGCACGGTACGTACACGTCGGGCAGGAACTGCATCTCTATCTTGATCGTGCCGTCACCTGCGCACGCCTCGCACCGGCCGCCCTTGATGTTGAAGGAGAACCGGCCCGGCTGGTAACCGCGGATCTTGGCCTCGGTCGTCTGCGCGAACAGCCGCCTGATGTGGTCGAACACCCCGGTGTAAGTCGCCGGGTTGGAGCTCGGCGTCCGGCCGATCGGGCCCTGGTCCACGTGCACGACCTTGTCGAGGTTATGCATGCCGATGACCTTGGAGTGCTTGCCAGGCACGATCCTGCGTGCCGTGCAGCTCCTTGGCCAGCGCGCTGTACAAGATGTCGTTGACCAGCGTCGACTTGCCGGAGCCTGACACCCCGGTCACGGCGACGAAACAACCGAGCGGGAACGCCACGTCGACGCCGCGCAGATTGTGCGCGATCGCGCCCTTGACCACGACCTCGCGGCTCTTGGACACCTTGCGCCGCTTGGCCGGCAGCGGGATCTGCTCTCGTCCGGTCAGATACGCGCCGGTCAGCGAATCCTCGCTGGCCAGCAGGTCCTCAAGCGGACCGGACACCACGATCTGGCCGCCGTGCTCGCCTGCCCGCGGCCCGATGTCGACCACCCAGTCGGCCGCCCTGATCGTGTCCTCGTCGTGCTCGACCACGATCAGCGTGTTGCCGAGATCACGCAGTCGCAGCAGCGTCTCGAGCAGCCGGTGATTGTCCCGCTGGTGCAGCCCGATCGACGGCTCGTCCAGCACGTACAGCACTCCGACCAGCCCGGAGCCGATCTGCGTCGCCAGCCTGATCCGCTGCGCCTCGCCTCCCGCCAGCGTCGCCGACGCCCGGTCAAGGGTCAGGTAGTCGAGTCCGACATCGAGCAGGAACCCGAGCCTGGCGTTGATCTCCTTGAGTACCCGCCCGGCGATCGCGTGGTCCCGCTCCGACAGCTCGAGCACCATCAGCAGCTTGGCCAGCTCGCCGATTGGCAGCGAGACGTACTCGCGCGATCGACCGGCCGTCCATCGTGACCGCCAGCGATCAGCGGCTTGAGCCTGGTCCCCTTGCAGGACGGACACGGCACTTCACGCATGTACTCGGCGAACCTGATCCCGGCTTGTGTCGCTTTCGGCGTCGTCGTGGCGGCGCTGGACATACGGAATCGCGCCTTCGAAGTTCGTGTAGTACGACCGTTCCCGGCCGTACCTGTTCTTGTACTTGACGTGCACCTGCTCGTGTGGCCGTACATCAGCGCCTTCTTGCGCGGCGGCCGGCAGGCTTCCGCCACGGCGTCTTGAGGCTGAAGCCGAGTTCGTTGCCCAGCGCCTCCATCAGCCGCTGAAGTAGTCGCTGACATGCCCGCCGCTCCACACGCTGATCGCGCCGTCAGCCAGCGACAAGTCCTGGTCGGACACGACCAGTTCTGGGTCGACCTCCATCTTCGTGCCAAGGCCGGTGCAGTCCGGGCAGGCGCCCCAGGGCGAGTTGAAAGAAAAGGACCTGGGCTCAAGCTCTTCAAAAGAAAGATCGTCGTACAGGCAGGCCAGGTGCTCTGAGTACATCCGCTCCCGGTTCGGATCGGAGTCCGGCAGGTCGACGAAGTCCAGCACCACCACCCCGCCCGACAACCCGAGCGCCGTCTCGACCGAGTCGGTGAGCCGCCGCCGGGCGGACTCCTGCACCGCGAGCCGGTCGACGATCACCTCGATCGTGTGCTTCTCGTACTTCTTCAGCGTCGGCAGCCGGCTGCCGGAGTCATCGACCGCGTCGTCCAGCCTGATCGTGACGCCGTCCACTCTCGCCCGCGAGTAACCCTTGGTCTGCAGTTCGCGCAGCAGTTCGGTGTACTCGCCCTTGCGGCCCCTGATCACCGGAGCGAGCACCTGGAACCTGGCGCCCTCCTCCAGCTCGAGCACCCGGTCCACGATCTGCTGCGGCATCTGCCTCGCGATCGGCCGGCCGCATACCGGGCAGTGCGGCTTGCCGATCCTGGCGAACAGCAGGCGCAGGTAGTCGTAGACCTCGGTGACCGTGCCCACGGTCGAGCGCGGGTTGCGGCTGGCTGCCTTCTGGTCGATCGAGACAGCCGGGGACAGCCCGTCGATGAAGTCGACGTCGGGCTTGTCCATCTGGCCGAGGAACTGCCTGGCATAGGCCGACAGCGACTCGACGTAACGGCGCTGGCCCTCGGCGAAGATCGTGTCGAAGGCCAGGCTCGACTTGCCCGAACCGGATAGCCCGGTAAAGACGATCATGGCGTCTCTGGGCAGGTCCAGCGAGACATCCTTCAGGTTGTGCTCGCGGGCACCGCGGACAACCAGTCGTTCTGCCACTGTTTTCCTTCTGGGCTGAGCGTTTCTGCGGGTAAGCGTTCTGCCGGGTAAGCGTTCTGCGGACTGAGCAGCCCTTGGGCTGGGCGCGCCCAGTGAGCTGAGCGTGCCCAGCGGGGCTGAGCGTCCGGTCTCTCCAGGTCTGGGGTGCTGCGATCGGGGCGAAAGCTGCCCGGCCCATGGTAGTCGGGGGGTACGACAATTTCCCGCGCGTCAACCGACCCGGGTCCGCGGCATCCCAAAAGCCTCGCGCCTCTCACGCCTTCATGCATAACCATCGCGGCCCCTGGACACTTCCCGGCGCGAAGACCGCCGGGTGACCCGGCAACATCGATGACCCTGACAACATCGATGTCCCTGATACGTGCCTGGGTCCCGGCTGGGCGCGCGGCGGCGCGCAGCGGAGCCGGGTTCTTGCGTGGCGCTGCCATTCTCATCCACGGGAACGCGCATCGCGCATCGAAATCTATTGTTTATCGGGTTCGGACTACAGGGGTGAGTGTGAGTTACTGGAGGCGGGTGATGTGGGTGGTGCGGGTGGTGCCAGGTGGGGAGCTTGCCCGCTGGGGTCGGCCGGGGCTGATTCCGGTGGTCATGGTCCAATGCCGCTTAGCTTATTTTGATCATGCGCTGACCTGCATGTTCCGGCCCGGGCTGAAGCGCTCAGGCAGGCGCCCGCCCGGGCGGGACCGAGCCCGGCAACATGGGTGCGCGAATCGACACCCGATCCGGAACATCAATAGCCGCATTCATGTGGCCGCGCCCGGGCACCAGAAGCCACACCAGGCACTGGCACCTCCCCCGCAACATGAGCACCAGCGCGGGCGGCTTGCCAGGCCGCATTTCCCGCTGCGGCACCCACTCCAAGATCAACTTAGGCTAAGTGGCATTGGATCATGGCCGGCGGCTTGATCACGGGACATCGCGCCTGCCCTGGAGGCCGCGGGCCGGGTTCGCCCCCCTTAACCGGTCAGGCGGATGGCGCGGCGCGGCGTGCCCGGGGCGGCGTGAGCATCGCGGCCCTCCCTGTTGCTGTTGGGGCCGGCCAGCGTGAGCAACGCGGCCCTCCCCGTTGTCGTCCCGAGAGCAACAGGGCGGGCCGCGTTGCTGTTGCCGCGGGCCGTGAACAGCAACGTGACCCGCCCTGATGCTGTTGCCCGGCACGCCAACTCGCAGCGGGGTGAACCTGAGACGCGGGAGGCGGGTGGTACGGGCTGGCCGGGCGGGGTGCCAGCCGCCGGGGCTGGCCGGGGCAGGCCCGGGCCTAAGTTTCCGTGATCACGATCGAGGGCGTGATCACGGACATCACACCGGTCCCGACCAGCACAAATCTCCGTGAGCACCCCATGGGGCCATGATCACGGAGACTAGCGCCGGCCAGTTCGAAAGGTCTGCCAACGCATCTGGCGATATTTGTCGCATTCGTCGTACCAGTCGCGGAAGCCAGATTGACCCCGCATCCCGGACGAACCCCGCACCCCGCCGAGCCCCGCACTCGGACTGGCCGCGCCCGGGCGGGATGGCAGGCGCGGTTCTGGTCCGCCAAGCGGTTCAGCGCCTGATGCGAGAAGATGGCAATGGCGCGCGTCGGCCGCCCAGAGACCGGCCGCTACTGAGCCGCTACTGAGCCGCTACTGGGCCGCGACTGAGAGGAGCGCAAGTGAGCCAGCCCGCTGCCGGGCCGCACTCGGTTGACCTGCTGATCCGGCGCATCGATGAATCAGTCGGCCGCCTGCTCGCATCGGCCTCGGCGCTGTCCGACGAGCAACTGCGCGAGCCTTCGCTGCTGCCCGGCTGGAGCCGTGGCCACGTGCTGACCCACATAGCCCGCAGCGGCGACGGGCTGCGCAACCTGCTGAGCTGGGCCAGGACCGGGCAGGAGACGCCGCAGTACCCGAGCGCCGAAGCGCGGGCGGCGGGGATCAAGGCCGGCGCGGGCAGGTCCGCCCAGGAGATCAGCGAAGACCTGGCCAGCTCGGCCAAGGCGTTCGTCGACGAGGCGCGCGGCGTGCCTGAGGAAGCCTGGCTGGCCCAGGTCCGGGCGATCAGGGGGCCAGCTCATCCCGCCTGGTTCACGCTGCACCGCCGGATCTTCGAGGTCGAGGTGCACCATGCGGACCTCGACGCCGGGTACCGGCCGGACGACTGGCCAGACTGGTTCGTGTCCGATGAGCTCTACCGCGTCTGCGGCGAGCTGAGCGCCAGCCCCGGGACCCCGGCCGTCCTGCTGAACGACGGCGACACCGGGAGGCAGTATTTCCTGGGCGAGCCTTCTGACCTGACGGTGACCGGCCCCGGATACGCCCTCCTCGCCTGGCTGATCGGCAGGGACAGCGACGGCGAGCTGACGGCCGACCCGGCAGGCACGCTACCTGACATCCCCTCGTACGGGTAACGCCAGCGACTGGCATCCTGACTCTAACGACCAAAACCGAGAGGACTCCGATGACCTACGACGGCAACGTGAGCGTGGGCGGGCCGGCTCAGACCAGGGAACTCCCCGGCCTGACCATCACCAAGGTGGCTGTTGGCCCGATGGACAACAACGCCTACCTGCTCCGCTGCGCCAGCACCGGCAACCTGCTGCTCATCGACGCGGCGAACGAGCCTGAGACGCTGATCGGCCTGCTCGGCGGCGAGCAGCTCGGCACGATCCTCACCACGCACCGGCACGGTGACCACACGGCCGCGCTCGAAGCGGTGGCCCGCGAGACCGGCGCCGACACGATCGCCCACGTCGAGGACGCCCCGGCGCTGCCGCTCGCGCCGACGATGCTGGTCAGCCACGGCGACACGATCAGCGTCGGCGAGGCCGCGCTCAAGATCATCCACCTGCGCGGCCACACCCCGGGCAGCATCGCGATCCTCTACGACGGCGGCGGCGAGCTAGCCGACCAGCCGCACCTGTTCACCGGCGACTCGCTGTTCCCCGGCGGGCCGGGGAACACCCAGCAGGACTCCGACCGGTTCAACTCCCTGATCACGGATCTAGAGGAAAGGATCTTCGCCGACCTGCCCGATGGCACCTGGGTGTATCCGGGCCACGGCAAGGACACCACGATCGGGGCAGAGCGGCCGCACGTGCCGGAGTGGCGCGCACGCGGCTGGTAGACGGTACAGGAGCACGGTGTGCGTACCGACTTCGCCGTAATCGGCGCGGGAATCTGCGGCCTGTCGGCGGCCTGGGCACTGGCCAGGCGCGGCTACGAGGTCACGGTCATTGACCAGGCTCCGACAGGCCACCGGGGCGGCGGGTCGCACGGCGCCTGCCGGATCTTCAGGCTCGGCTACGAGACCCCCGCCTACGTCACGCTCGCCCGCCAGGCCAGGGAGGCCTGGACCGAGCTCGAGGATGCCTGCGGCGAGCGGCTGCTGCACCCGACCCCGCAGCTGACGTTCGGGCCGGACATGGAGCAGGTGAGGTCGGCACTGGCCGCCGCCGGGGCGCCCGGCGAGTTGCTGACGGCCCGTGCCGCCGCCGAGCGATTCACCGGCATCACGGTGCCAGGCCCCGTCCTGTACGAGCCTGACTCGGCGGTGATCGCGGCCGACCGGGCGCTCGCCGCGCTCGCGGTCCTGTCGGGGCAGTCAACACAGCCCGGCCAGACGACACCGTCCGCGCGGATGGACGCCCGGGTGACTGGGCTGGCCGAGCAGGGTTCTGGCGTGCGGGTGAGCACCACGGCGGGCGACCTCGACGCCGGCCGGGCGATCGTGTGCGCTGGCCCGTGGACCCCGAAGCTGGCCGCCAGCGCCGGGATCGCCATGCCCGGTGCCGCGACGATGGAGCAGGTCGGCTACCTGGCTCCGGTCCGTTCAGGCGCCGGGCCCATGCCGATCTTCGTGCACTATGGCGGGGAGTTCCCGTACGGGCTGCCGGTCCCTGGCTCCGACCGGTACAAGATCGGCATCCATTTCGGCGGACCCGCCGTCGACCCGGACGGGCAGGATCACGGGGACGACGCCGGCCTAGTCGCCCGGATCAAGGCCGCGGCCACTGCGTTCCTCCCGGAATTTCATCCCGATCCAGTCGCAACCGAGCGCTGCATCTATGACAACACTCCTGACACCGACTTCATCGTCGACCGGATCGGCTCGATCGTGTTCGGGTCGGGCACCTCGGGCCACGGTTTTAAGTTCGGGCCGCTCATCGGCGAATGGCTGGCGGCGCTCGCTACCGGGTCAGGGGCGCCGCCGGAGTCTTTTGCGCTGAACCGGTTCTGACGCAAGTAAAGTCCAGGTATGGGCGATGAAGTACGCGTGGTCTATCGCAAATACGACGGCTCGCTGCACTGGAACACGACCGTGACCCGGCTCGGTGAGGATGAGCACGGGATCTGGACCGGCGCACCCGCGATGAATGTCTCGTACCGGGGCAACGGCCCGGCCATAGTAGTCGAGCATGCGCAGGTCCGGCTGTTTCCCCGCAGTGGCTGGTGGACGGCGTCCTTCAACGCCGCGCCGGCCAGGACGGAGATCTACTGCGACATCAGCACCCAGTCGGTCTGGCCGAACCCCGGCGAGGTCACGATGGTCGACCTCGATCTCGACGTGTGCCGCAGGCGCGACGGCCTGATCATGCTGCTCGATGAGGACGAGTTCGCCGAGCACCAGGTCAAGTACTCCTACCCCGCTGAGGTCATCGCCGAGTCCGAGCGTGCCGCCGCGTGGCTTCAGGTAGCTCTGGGCGACGGCCGCGAGCCGTTCGCCACCGTGTACCGCACGTACCTGGAGATGCTGCGCGGCTAGCCGCGCCTCTGCGCGGCGGGTTTTCGGGTTCGTGCAGGAGGGTTTTCGCATCTAGGAGAGTTGACCGGACTATACGACGACAACCCTCCTTCATGCGACAACGCTCCTTCAGGAACCCGGAAACCCTCCACGGTAAGGACGAGAACCCTCCCGGACGCGGCAACCCTCCTGCCAGGACACGACAAGCCTCCCGGACAGCGCAGCACCCGCGAACTCGCTCTATTAAGAGCCGCACCCAAGTCACGACGGCGGGTCTGGGAGTGGCTCGGCTACCCCACAATCGCGCGGTAGAGGTCCAGGGCGGCCGCGGCCGCGGCGGCCTCGGTGGGCAGGTCGGCGGCCCGGGCGGAGGCGGCCTCCCTGAGGCGGCGCGCTAGGCCGGGGTCGTCGAGTACGGACAGAATCGCCGCACCCAGCGCGGCGGGGTCGGCGGCCGGCACGAGCAGCGCGCCGGCGGCACCGCTGAGGTCGCGGACGCCGCCTACGTCGGCCGCCACGATCGGGCGGCCGGCGCGCAGGGCCTCCTGCAGGATCAGTGGCTGGCCCTCCCAGCGGCTGGGCAGCACAAAGACCTCGGCCACCTCGAGGAGTTCGGCCACGTCGTCCCTCGCGCCCAGGAACCTGGCATCAACCCCGAGCTTGTCCGCCTGAGCGGCCAGGTCAGCGGCCAGCGGACCGTCGCCGGCGATCACTACCAGCGGCACTGGCTCCCGGTCCCGCCAGGCCGGCGCCGCCGCCAGCAGCAGGTCGAACCCCTTCTGCGGAGCCAGCCGCCCGACCCCGAGCACGATCGGGCGGCCTTCGGCGGCCAGTTCGGCCGCCTCCGGCGAGCCGACCGACGCCTGCCCGGGAGCAAGAACAGGAGCTGGCACTACCGCCCGCTGCACAGACCTGGCGCCGAGCGCGCGCATGCGCGCGGACAAGTCCGGCGACACGCACAGCACGATGCTGGCGCGCCTGGCCACGATGCGCTCGAGAACGCCGTAGATCGCGGCGAGCCGCGCGCCGGCCGGGCGCGCGTTGTGCACGGTCACGAGCAGCGGCACCCGCGCCGGCACCGCGAGCAAGGCCAGCGCCGCGAGCGCCCCGGCTCGCAGGCCGTGCGCGTGCAGCACGCCGGGCCGCCAGCGCGACAACTCCCGGCGCAGCAGCCGCAGGGCGGCCAGATCGCCTGCGGGCCGCGGCCGGTCGGTGATCGCGACCGGGACGAACTCCGCTGACCGGCCCGCGGCAGGGGCGGGACCGGGCTCGAACAATGCGCGCACCGACTCGGGTCCGTACACCTTGACCTCCGCGCCAGCAGCCGCGCAGGCCGACGCCAGCATCGCGACATGGCGGCCCGTGCCGCCCGCAGTGGTGCCGAGCACGAACCCGATGCGCGAGGGAGTCACGGCCGGAGCCGCTTCAGGAGGCCACGCAGGTCGCCCCCGTCAAGGACAGCGACGACCGCGCAGAAAGCCACGAGCACGCACATCCCGGCCGCCGCCGCGAGGCCCGCGTTCGGCCAGTGCCCGGTCAGCGGCACCGCGCCGGTCAGCAGCAGCCCGATCCCGGCACCGGCCACCGCGCCGGCGAAGCCCGCGCCGATCGCCCGCCCGCAGCCAGCCAGTGCCGCCGCTCCCCTGGTCCTGGCCACGGCGACGAGCAGCACGGCCCCGGACGCGGTCATGCCGATCGTGTTGATCAGGCCGAGCGCGGGAACCACCGAACGCGCCGGTACCAGCGGCACCACCACCAGGTCAGCCACGATCACGACGATCCAGCCAGCCACCATCGAGAAGGCGGCGGCCCGGTTGCGGCCATCAGCGAGCAGCACCCGGGACAGGCACGCCGTGAGCCCGTAACCGGCGAGCCCGGGCGCGAACGCGGCCAGCGCGAGCGCGAACTGCCCGGCGACGGCATGGCTCAGGGAGGGGAACGCCCGCGCCACCGGGAGCGCCGCGCCAGCCAGCAGCGCCGCGCCGAGCCAGGACGCCAGCGCGGTCGCCCGGGTCGAAGACGCCGCCGCTTCATCGAACGCGTCGCCCTTCCTGGCCGCCAGCACCGGGAAGGCGCTGATCGCGATCGGGATCGCCAGCACCGCGTAGACGGAGACGAAGACCTGCCAGCCGTAGCTGTACACGGTCACCGCCGCACCGCCTCCGTGCGCGTTCGCGAGCTCGGTCACCACCAGCACGGAAGCGTCCTGGGCGACCAGTGCCGCGATCCCGACGCCGGCCAGGCTCCTGGCCCGTGCCGCAATTCCAGGAGGGAAATTAAACGCTGGCCTTAGTCGCAGCCGCAGCCGCGCGACTGGCCACAGGGCGGTCAGCACGAGCGCGGCGACGCCGAGTGTCGTCCCGGCGGACAGGGTGTACTCGGCGGCCGCGGGCAGGCCCGCGACGTGGCTGGTGTAGCGGTGGCCGAGCGGGACGAAGATCACGTAGGCGGCGATGACGACCACGCTGGACAGGATCGGGGCGAAAGCGGGCGCGGTGAACCTCCGGTGCGACTGCAAGATGCCGTACAGCACCACAGCCAGGCCGTACAGGACGATCTGGGGAGCGAACACGACCAGCATGCGCGACGCGATCGGCACCAGGTCGGTGCGCACGCAGCCGGAGGCCGGGTTGGCCGGCATCAGCGCCGAGATGACCGGGCCAGCCGCCAGTGCCAGCGCGCTGCTGACCGGGACCAGGATGACCACCGTCCAGGTCAGCAGCGCTGAGGAGATCGCGCTGACCTCTGACCTGGCATCAGGTTCGGCCGCAGTGCGGGCGGCCGGTCCGGCCAGGACAGGCACCACGATCGCGGTCAGCGCACCGCCGAGCACGATGTCGTAGATGACGTTCGGCACCTGGTTGGCGGTCACGTAGGCGGCGCTGAGGCAGAACGTCTTGACCGTCCCGGCGAACACCAGCGTCCTGGCCAGCCCGAGAATCCTGGCCACCACGGTCAGGCCGCTGATCAGCAGCGCCGCCCGGCCGATCCCGGTGCCCTGGCCACGCTTGGCGGCGGCTGGGGCGTCACCGCCAGCCTGGTCCGCCCGGTCGATCACTGAATGCGCTGACTTGCGGCCATGTCAGCCGGTCCCGCCCCGGCCAGCCCCGTCCCGGCCGGTCCCGTGCCGGCCAGGGGGGCGCCGCCCTCAGGCCGGCCGGCATCCGCGTGCACGGGCGGCGCGGACGGGCGGCGGCCGAACTGGTCGAGCCGGTTCAGCACCCGCGTGCGGGCGATCACCTTGGTGAAGCTGATCTTCTCGCTGGCCGCCGTCAGGCCTACCAGCCCTGCCAGCACGCCAAGCCGGGCGCGACGGGACAGCGAGGAGGCTGCCGCGACTCCCGCCATCGCGCCGAGCGCGTTGGCGCCGGCGTCCCCGAGCATCGACCGTTCACCCAGGTCATCAGGGAGCAGCGCGATCGCGGCGCCGGCAGGCGCGGCGATCGAGTCACCGGCTCCCGCGACCGCCAGCGCTCCCGATGCCAGCAGGAGCACCTTGATGGCGCGTCCCGGCCGCAGGTCAAACAGGTTGAGCAGGTTCGCCGATCCAGCCACCAGCCCGGTGTTGATCACGACATCAACGGCAGCCCCGAGCCGACCGGGGCCGAGTGCGGCGGAACCGAGTGCGGCGGAACCGGGCGCGGCGGAACCGGGCGCGGCGGAACCGGGCGCGGCGGAACCGGGCGCGGCGGAACCGGGCGCAGCGAGGCCGAGCGGGGCGGCAGCCGCGCTGGGCCGGCTGTCGCGGCTGAGGGCGATCGCGGCGACGAGCCCGGCCGCGCCGACGCCGAGCAGTTTCACCGCGCCTGTTGTCACCTCGCCGTGAGCGAGGGCGCCGAGGTGGCCGCGAAAGCCGCGCCGGTCCCCGCTGCCGGCCAGGTCGTCGTAACAGCCGACGGCCGCGGCGCCGAGTCCGGCCGCCGCCATCGCGAACCGCTCGCCCGCTGGCAGTCCGGGTACCGTGAGCACGGACCAGGTGGCTCCGGCCGCTGCCGCCGGCCCTTCGAGCAACGTGACCGGCTCGTCCCTGTGGTTGGTCCTCGTCCAGGCTTTCGCGCCACCGGGCGGCCGGCTGGTCAGCACCCGGTAGGCGAGCCGTGCGCAGCCCGCGGCGCAGGTCAGGCGCAGTAGCGGCCGCGCCTTCCCGCGCCTGCTGTTCTCAGATCTCACCGTGTTCGCTGACCTCACCGTGGTTTCTTCACCGTGTTTTCTTCTTGGGCGGTGTCCTGCTCGGCGTCGGCGTCGGCGTCGGCGCCGCAGTCGGCGCCGGGCTTGGCACGGTACCAGAGCTGACGCCGTACGGGGTCGCGGTTGCGTGCGGGTCAAGCAGCTTGCGCAGCGCCTGGACCACGATGATCTGGCCGAAGGCGCTGTCCGCGTCATCCACGGTTGTCAGCGGGAATCCGGCTCCGCCGCTGGTCACCGCGTCGATCGCACTGCCCGCGCCCGCGCCTTGCAGCGACCCGGCGAGCAGGGCGGCCTTGCCCGCCAGGTCCAGGTCGTGGGTGAGGTCAATGAGCGCCAGGTTCGCCGGGCTCAGGCTGCTCGCGTTGGCCGGCACCGAGCCGGGCTCCACGACCACGGCAAGGGCCGCCTGCCCCGTCACCGAGGTGCCGCCGCTCCCGTTGCTGACCTGCAGGAAACCCTCGTCACCGAAGCCGGTAAGGATGGAATTCGCCTGCCTGGTCGTCAGGCTGGACAGGTCGAACTTGTCCATGAGCGCGGCAGCGACGACCCTGGACGCGACCTGCTGGCCGGGGATCTGCGCGCTGGCCGGGTCCGAGGTGCTGACGCCCGCCGGGGCCAGCTGCCCGGCGGTGTTGGTCAGCGACGACTCATTGGTGGCGGTGACGTCGAAGAACTGCGGTGCCAGGCTGACCGTGCCGGTCACGTCCGCTCCGGACCGGGTGAGCGCGGCGCTGATGCCGGTCACGGTCGCGGTGTCCGCACCTGGCGCGGTCACGATGACGACCTTCTCGCCCTCGAGGAGATGGGCGAGCAGAATCCCCGACGAGGTCTGCGCGAACGCGTTGTCCGCGCTGATCTGCTGCTTGAGCTGCCCGTTTTGCGCGAAGAGCAGCCCGTTGCGCTTGGCGACGCTCTGCGTTTCGCTGTTGAGCTTGTTGGCGACCTTCGGCGTCAGCGCGACGGCTCCGACCACGATCCCGATCGCGAGCGCGAGGAACACCGCCACGATCGACACGAGGTGGTACCGGAAATCAATCACTTAAACAATCCTGTTAGCCGGTGCCAGATGAGGGTCAGCCGCAGGTCGACATAGGTGATGATGATGTGGCCTACGGGCAGGAACCACATGGCGACGGCGATCGTGGCCACGGCGGCGAGCACGAGCACGACCAGCCACGAAGTCGAGACCCGGCTGTGGTAGAGGCGGCTGACGCCCTTGGGCTCGACGATCTTGTCGCCGACCCGCATCCTGGTCAAGATCGCGCTGGCCATCCCGGCCGGCCCTTGTCCAGGAACTCTACCAGCGTGAACCGCATGCCGACCGCGACGATCAGCACCGCTCCGGCCTCGTCGGAGAGCAGCAGCGCGACGTCCTCGCTGGTCCCGGTGGCCGGGCAGCAGCACCGAGTCGAGACCGAGCGCTTGCACCCGCGCGAGGCCAGGCGCCGTGCCGTCGGGATAGGCGTGCACCACGACCTCGGCCCCGCAGGTCAGCGCGCGGTCGGTGACCGAGTCCATGTCGCCGACGATCAGGTCAGGCCGGTACCCGGCGTCGAGCAGCGCGTCGGCGCCGCCGTCGACCGCGACCATGACCGGCTTGAACTCCCTGATGTAGGCGCGCAGCGCCAGCAGGTCCTCATGGTGCCGGTAGCCGCGCGCGATCACCAGCGCGTGCTTGCCCTCCAGCTTGGTCCGCAGGTCGGGGACCCTGATGCCGTCGATCAGCTCTTCGAAGTCACGGCCGATGTACTCGACGGTGTTCGCCATGAATGCCCTGATCTGGTCGGACAGGCCCTCCTTGGCCTTGATCATGGCGGCGGGATACCGACTCGGCGCTCTGCACCGTGCCCTTGGCGACGATCGAGTCGCCCGCGTACAAGCGTGTCACCGTCCAGCCGTACCGCCTTGCCGTCGGCGATCTTGTCGAACACATCCGGCCCGACGTCGTCGATGAGCGGCATCGCCGGCCTCGATGAGAAGCTGCGGGCCGAGGTTCGGGTAACGGCCGGTGATGCTCGGCGCGGCATTGATCACGGCGGCCACGTTGCAGCGCAGCATCGACTCGGCGCTGACCCGATCCAGGTCAGCGTGGTCGATCACCGCGATATCGCCCGGCTGCAGCCGCCTGGTCAGGTTCTTGGTGCGCCGGTCGAGCCGCGCGGGCGCCATCGAGTCCAGGCAAGTCAGCCGATCCAGTCCGGCGCCGGCCGAAAACAGCCGCGAATAACCTCACTCAATTGCGCCAGGCCAACTACGATCCGGCACATCCGCTCTGGCCCAGGACGGTCGGGCACAGGACGGCCTGGCCCAGCAGCGGGTCATCAGCGATCACTGCGACCTCGCGGCACCGGCCCGCTCGGCCGCCGCGGCGGCCAGCAGCTCGGTCGCGTGCGCGCGGCCGAACTCCGAGTCTTCAAGCCCGGCCAGCATCCTGGACAGCTCCCTGACCCGGCCATCGTCGTTCAGCCTGGTGACGCCGCTCGATACCACCGAGCCGTCGCCTGCCTTCTCGACCACCAGATGCGTGTCGGCGAAGGCCGCGACCTGCGGCAGGTGCGTGACGACGATCACCTGGGCCAGCCTGGCCAGCCGGGCCAGGCGCCTGCCGATCTCGACCGCCGCCTTGCCGCCCACCCCGGCGTCGACCTCGTCGAACACGAACGTCGGCACCGGGTCAGCACCAGCGAATACGACCTCGATGCCGAGCATGACCCGCGATAGCTCGCCGCCCGAGGCGCCCTTGTGCAGCGGCAGCGGCGGCGCGCCCTTATGAGCGGCGAGCCTGATCTCGACGTCGTCTGCCGCCGTGCGGGCCGTACTCGCGCAGCGGGCTGACCGCCGCGCTCAGCCGTGGCGTGGGGCATCGCCAGCGCCGCCAGCTCGGCGGTGACCTCGGTTTCGAACTTCGCCGCCGCCTCCTGGCGCAGCGCCGTGAGCTGGCTGCCCAGATCCCTGACGGACGCGGCCAGCTCGGCCTCGGCGGCCTCCAGGCCAGTGATCTTGTCGTCGTCGCCGTCCAGCTCGGCCAGCCGCGCGGCCGCTCCCTTGGCCCAGGCTGAGCACCGATGTCAGGTCGGGCACCGGAGGCAGCATGCTGTCGTCATTAACCCCGGGCGAGAGTTCTGCCGCGTCCGGCGCCGGGTGGCGGGCGGTCACCTCGCCCGCTCCGGCCGGCGCGCTTGCTGCCGGGGGCGGGGTCGGAGGCGGGCACTGCGTTCATACCCCGTGTCGTGTCTGTCGTTGTGCTGTTCGAAGCTGCGTCCCGCCGGCTGGCCTGGGGTACCGGGGCCGACCCGTAGACGCGGATCAGGCGGGTCAGCTCGGCCCTGCGGTCCTGGACGACGGCGAGCCTGCCGGGATCGGCCTCGATCGAGTCGGCGTAGGACGCCAGGTCGGCGGCGACATCCGAGATCAGGTAGGTCGCTTCGGTCAGCCTGGTGGCCAGGGCGCCGAGCGCCTTGTCGTGGATCGCGGCGGCTTCCGAGCCGTGCCGCGCCGAGCCGAGCAGCGTCAGCGCGTCGCGAGCCCTCGCAGCCACGTCGGGTCGCCGATCAGGGCCTCGTGGGCGGTCGTCGCGGCGTTGTGCAGCGTATCGGCGTTAGTGAGCCGCTCGGCCTCGGCTTGCAGGTCGAGATCCTCGCCTTCGAGCGGCTCGAGCCGCTCGATCTCTTCCAGCCCGACGCGCAGGTCGTCGGCTTCCCGCGCCCGCTCGCGGGCGAGCGACGTCAGCTCGTCCAGCTCCGCCTCTGACCTTGAGGTGGCGCTGGTAGACCCGCTGGTAGTCGCTCAGCAGTCGGGCGAACTTGGGCCCGGCGAACCGGTCGAGCGCCGCCCGCTGCCTGCCCGGCTTGAGCAATTGCTGCTGATCGGCCTGGCCGTGCACCGCGACCAGATCGTCTGCGAGGTAGGTGAGCAGCGACACGGGCACGGACCGGCCGCCCGCATAGGCGCGGGACCGTCCTTCGGCGGAGACCGAGCGTAGCAGCACGAGCGTGCTGCCGTCATCGTCTAGGTCGCCGCCGGAGTTATTGACCTGCCTGGCGACCTCGCTGTCGGGGTCGACGCGCATCCTGCCTTCTACGCTGGCGCGCTCCGCGCCCGGCCTTACCCGGGCTCGGGTCGGCGCTGCCCGCCGAACAGCAGGCCCGAGGCCCGACACGACCATGGTCTTGCCCGCGCCGGTCTCCCCGGTCACGACGTTGAAGCCTGGCGACAGTTCCAGCACCGCGTCATCGATGACTCCGAGGCCGCTGATCCTGACTTCCTCAAGCATCGTCAGCAAGCTCCTCGCCTAGTGCACCAGTCCGGCCGCCGCGGCCGCGCCATCCGGCGACCGGCAGTCCGAACTTCACCACGAGCCGGTCGGTAAACGACGCCCCGATGTTCGAGCTCGCCGTCCCGGCACCGTGCGGGCCGACACCGTCAGGCCGAACCTGCAGTCTCGCCAGCAGAACTGGCTGCGCACCGCGCCTGACCTCGACCCTGGCACCGGGCGGCAAGTCAACCGCGCGACGGCCATCGCACCACAGAACGGCTCCTGACATCTCGCCCTGGGCACCGGTGGCTCCGATAACCTCCGCCGCGAGCACAGATTCTGGCGATACCACCATAGGCCCTGCGAAAAGGGCGTGGGCACTAATCGGCACCAGCAGCAGCGCCTCCACGTCCGGCCAGACGACCGGCCCCCCCGCGGAGAACGCATAGGCAGTCGAGCCGGTCGGGGTAGCGAACACGACGCCGTCGCCTCCCCACCGCGATAGCGGCCGGCCATCGACCTCGGTGACCAGTTCGAGCATCCGCTCCCTGGCCGCCTTCTCGACAGTGGCCTCGTTCAATGCCCAGGCTGTTGCGACTTGCGAGCCATTCCGCCGGATGGTGACGTCAACCGTCATGCGGGGCTCGACCACGTACCGCCCGGCGAGCACGTCGTCGACCGCGCCGTCGAGAGCATCCGGCTCGGTCTCGGCGAGGAATCCGACATGGCCGAGATTCACCCCGAACAGCGGCGCCCCCGCTGGCCTGGCCAGCTCTGCTGCGCGCAGTAGCGTGCCATCACCGCCGATCACCAGGACCATCTCCGCGTCCACGGCGGCAGCTGGCGACACTGGCATCTCTGTGGCGCCCTGGCAGGCCAGGTCAGCGGCTTCTGGTTTCAGCACGCGGACGCCGACCCCGGCGGCTCCGAGCCGCTCAGCGATTACCCTGGCGATCCGGACGCCCTCCGGCCGGCCAGTATGCACCACGAGCAGCATCGTCCGGCCGGACGCGCTCGCCCCGGACGCCGCTCCGCCGGTCGGCCCGCCGCCGGTCAGCCCGCCGCCGGTCATTGCGGTCCCGCCTCGATGGCCGCGAGCAGCATCGCGTCCTCAAGGGGCGGCGCGCCGGCGGCTAGCCAAAGGAAGTACTCGACATTCCCCGCTGGCCCGGGTAGCGGCGAGGCTGTGATCCCGCGTACGCCCAGCTTGTGCTCCTGCGCAGCGGTCGCGACCGCGCGCACCGCCGCCGCCCGCAGGTCCGGATCGCGCACGACCCCGCCCGAGCCGACCTGGCCTTTGCCGACCTCGAACTGCGGCTTGACCAGAAGCACGAAGTCGGCGTCCGGTTGCGCGGCGGCGATCAGGGCCGGAAGAACCTGGGTCAGCGAGATAAAGGACAAGTCGGCGGTGACCAGGCCGGGCGGCGGCGCCACCTGGGCGGGCACAAGGTTCCTGATATTCACCCGCTCGAGCACGGTCACCCGGTCGTCCGTTCGCAGCGGCCAGGCCAGCTGGCCGTAGCCCACGTCGACGGCCACCACGTGCGCCGCCCCGGTCCGCAGCAGCACGTCAGTGAACCCGCCAGTGGACGCGCCGGCATCCAGGCAGCGACGGCCCGCCACGTCGAGGCCGGCGAAGGCCGCGAGCGCTCCCGCCAGCTTGTGCCCGCCTCGGGACGCGTAGTCAGGCATGCCGTCGTTGCCGCCCGCGTGGTCGATCGAGATCGCCTCGTCCAGGCCAACCTGAGTAGCGGCCTTGGCCGCTGCCTGGCCGCGAACAAGCACCTGACCGGCCGCGATGAGATCAGCGGCCTGCGCACGCGACCTGGCCATGCCGCGGCGGACAAGCTCCGCGTCAAGCCGTGCCCTCCTGGCCATCTCTCCGTTTCCCGCGTCCTCTCGTTCCCGTGTCCTGGCCGGCTTCCGTGGTTGCTGGCAGGGGTACTACTTACTTAGTAACCTGCGAGCCATCGCAAGCCAACCGCCGCCAAGCTACTTGTGGATGGCGGCGCGCCGGTCCCCAGCCTTGTATCACTGCTGTGGACCAGTTCGGTGTGGCTCACGGGCGTCTGGTCCTGACCGCAATTCTCCTAGGACCTCGACCAACTGGCCGTGCACCCGCTCAAAAACGCCCGGATGCGCCTCAAGTGGCAACCCAGTCAGGTCATCGAGCGCCCGCAGCGCCGCGTCTACCCGAGGCTCACCTGTGACGGTCCTCTCAAGCGCCTGCTCAGGCGCGCCGGGATGCGGCTGCAGGACCTCCGCACCTGTGTCCTCTCCCACGCCGACCAGCTCCGTTCTCGTGTGGATCGCCCATTCCGCGTCCGCGCGCCGCGTGCTCAGCGCAGGCGCGAGCAGTTTGGCGGCACGTCCTGCCAGGAACGCTACCGTTTGCGCGGCCGACGCGCCGGGATGCGGCTTGGTAACGTCCCGGGCAGGGCAAGCCCCGCTGGCGGGCAGAATGAGCTTGGGAGCGAGGTGCGGATGGCAACTACGCAAGAGTGCCGTAAGGCACTTGAGTCACTGATAGGCCGCCTTTCGGGCATGGATGCCCAGACCCGGGCGACCAAGCTGGCGGACCGGACTCTGAGCTGCCGGGTCTCCGATCTGGAGGTCACGTTCATCACCAGGCTCGGCCCGCACGGCGCCGAGCCGGTTGTTGAAGCCCAGGAAGGCTCGCCTGCCGCGCAGATCAGGTTCACCGCCAAGAGCGATGACGTTGTCGCCATCGCCGAGGACCCCGCAAGCTTTGCCAAGGCATGGCTCACTGGCCGGCTCAAGGTGCAAGGCAGCCTCAGCGACCTGCTCCAGCTAAGGAAGATGCTCTAACCCGCGAATCGATGTGGCAAATCAGGTGTCGGTACGCGCACCCATGTTGCCTGACTACCGGCGATCCAGGCGGATCCGGGCCAGGGGGGCGATCCGCGCGCCGGGTCGTCCTGGTTGGGACTACCGTGAAGCGGTGAGCGTGCTGTTCGGCAGGCCGAGGGCCGTGATCGCGCCCGGCGCGGTGCATGTGCCTGGCTGGCTGTCGGCCGAACGGCAGCGCGAGCTTGTGGCCGCCTGCCGTGAGTGGGCCAGGCCGCCGGCGGGCATCAGGCACACGAAGATGCCGTCGGGCGGGGTCATGTCGGTCCAGACGGTCTGCCTTGGCTGGCACTGGACGCCCTACAAGTACACGCCAACGGCGGTCGACGTAGACGGGGCGCCCGTCAAGCCGTTTCCGGCCTGGCTGGCTGACCTCGGCCGGGAGGCGGTCGCCGCGGCGTACCGCGATCCGGCCCCGCACAGCGAATCCGGCCCCGTACAACCCCGATGTAGCGCTGATCAACTTCTACGACGAACACGCCAAGATGGGCATGCACGTCGACAAGGACGAACGCGGCGACGCGCCGGTCGTATCGATCAGCCTGGGCGCGACTTGCGTCTTCAGGTTCGGCAATGCCGCCAGCCGGAACCGGCCGTGGCAGGATATCCAGCTCGAATCAGGCGATCTGTTCGTCTTCGGCGCAGACTCACGGTACGCCTACCACGGGGTGATCAAGACGCTGCCAGGCACCGACCGGCCCGACCTCGGGCTGCCGTCCGGGCGCCTCAACATCACCCTGCGCGAGTCCGGCCTGGAGCTGGCGCATCCGGCGCCACCGGACCAGCCCGATGCCTGAGGGCGACGTCGTCTGGCGGGTTGCCGGCCAGCTCCACGCCGCGCTCGCGGGCCGGGTGCTGACCTGCTCGGATTTCCGGGTGCCCCGGTTCGCGACCGCCGACCTGACCGGCCGCGAGGTACGCGAGGCGGTTCCACGCGGCAAGCACCTGCTGATCAGGGTGGAGGGCGAGGTCACTATCCATACTCACCTGCGGATGGACGGCTCCTGGCGCATCGGCCAGGCGGCAGCGCAGCCCGGAGCAGGCCCCGGAGCGCCGCCCCGGTACCCGCCCCGCGATCACCGGGTCCGCCTCGTGCTCGCCAATCAGCAATGGCAGGCCGTCGGCTATCAGCTCGGCATCGTGGAGGTGCTGCCGTCCAGCCGAGAACACCAGGCCGTCGGCCATCTCGGCCCCGACCTCCTCGCCCGGGACTGGGATGACGCGTCCAGGGCCGAAGCCGTGCGCCGCCTGTCGGCGCAGCCGGCAAGACCGGTCGGCGAGGCGCTGCTCGACCAGTCCAATCTGGCCGGCATCGGCAACCTGTACAAGGCTGAGGCACTTTTCCTCACTGGCGTGAACCCCTGGCGGACGATCGGCGAGGTCCCCGGCCTCGCCGCCCTCGTCGAGCTGGCCAGGCGGTTGCTCGACGCCAACAAGGAAAGGATCGGCCAGGTCACGACCGGCAACCCCGCGCGCGGCCACGAGACCTGGGTCTACCGCCGCCACGGCCGCCCCTGCCGGCGCTGCGGCACCCCGATCAAGGCGGACGGCTACGCCGGGCAAGGAAACGCCACCATGGAACGCATCACCTTCTGGTGCCCAGCCTGCCAGCCCGCATGACCACCAGCCCGCGTGAACGCGTAAACGCGACCGCCTTCATCCTGGCCAATACCAGGCTTGCCCCGGTTCCTGCCATTCCCGAGATCAGGCTGCACCAAAGCGAGGACGCGTTCAGCCTCTGGGAGCAGACCGAACGGGAACTCGGCGAGTCCGACCAGCAGCCGCCATTCTGGGGTTTCGCCTGGCCCGGCGGCCTGGCCATGGCGCGCTACCTGCTCGACCACCCCGATCAGGTCAAGGGCCGCCGGGTGCTCGACCTCGGCTCCGGCTCTGGCCTCACGGCGATCGCGGCGGCGCTCGCCGGGGCCGCGATCGTCACGGCCAGCGAACTCGACCCTTTCGCCATCGCGGCAATCAACGTAAACGCCGCCGCGAACAACGTCCGCGTCAGCACCACCGGCAACGTCCTGGACACCGACCCTGACGACACCGACCTCGTCCTCGCCGCCGATATCTGGTACGAGCGGCAGTTGTCAGCCAAGGCACTCGCCTTCCTCATGCGCGCCCGCGCCCAGGGAGCGTCGGTCCTGGTCGGCGACGTGGGCCGGGCCTTCCTGCCCAGGCAGGCAATGCGCGAGCTAGCCGCCTACGAGGTCCCGGTCGTAGCCGACCTTGAAAACGCCCCGGTCAAGCGAGCGCTCATCCTCACCCTGCGCTGACCCGGCCAAACACTGACAGCCAAAAACACTGGCAGCCATAGTCTCTCAGCAAATCCGGGCCGGCCGCGTCTTAGGAACATGCAAGCCACCCACCACGAGACGACCCACGGAGGCGGTTAGGTGCGCACTGACCACGCCCCATCCGCCGACCACGCCCCCAGCCACGACCAGGCCGCCAGCCACGACCAGGCCAGCGAATTCATCGCCAGCCTCTACCGCGCGCATGCCCTGCAGCTCATCAGGATCGGGCTGCTGCTGCTCGGCGACCAGCCCAGTGCCGAAGACGTCGTGCAAGACGCGTTCCTCGGCCTGCAGCGCGGCCTGCCCAGGCTGCGCGACCAGGCCAAGGCCCTCGCCTACCTGCGTGCCTCGGTGGTGAACGGCTGCCGAACCGTCCAGCGCCGCCGCAGCCGCACCTATGCCCGCGCGACCCGGCAAGAGCAGCCCGCACCCGTCTGGTCAGCCGAGTCGGCCGCGATCGCCGGCGAGGACCGCCGGGCGGTACTCGCCGCCGTCGCAGCACTGCCCGAGCGGGCCCGCGAGGTGCTCGCGTTCCGCTACTTCCTCGACCTGCCCGACGGCGAGATCGCCGCCGCCCTGGGGATCAGCAGGTCCACCGTGTCATCGACAGCGTCCCGGGCGCTGGCCACGCTCGCGCGCACGCTTGAGGAGCCCACGTGAACGACATCGAAGACCGGCTGCGAGACGCCTACCAAGCCGCCACCCAGACCGTACGCCACGAGACCATTCGCGGCCCGAACGAGAGTCACCGGCCGTCAGTCGCGATCACCAGGGCGCCGCGCCTGGCCCGCAGGCAGTGGCTGCTGCCGCTCAGCGCCGCCGCCGCCTTCGCGCTCGTGGTCACGCTGACCGCGACCGTACTCCCCCGCGTCTTGCCTGGCGCCCGAGGCCCGAACCAGCACGGCGCGCCATCAGTGCCCGCAGACCGGCCACCAGCCACGAACTTCGTGCTCGCCATCGCCAGCTCAGGAAGGTCGATCACGATCCGCAGGATCAAGACCGGCAGCGTCGTGGCCGCCATCGCAGCGCCAGGGCCGAGGACGGTGCAGTTCCGCCACGCCGCCACCGGCGACGGCAGGCACTATGTGATTGCGGCGACAGAGCAGCTGAGCTGCGACACGGCCCTGTATCAGTTCTCACTCGACGGCCAGGGGCGTCCGGGCAAACTCACCACGCTGACCAGCCTTCCCCTCGACATTGGCGAGATGGCTATAAGCAAGAACGGCACCATGCTCGCGGTCCTTGGCCGCCAGTGCGACCCAGGAAACGCTGCGCCGCGCGAACTCAGCACCTACAACCTGGTGACGGGGAAGCACAAGATCTGGTCAGTCCCGACCGGCGCAGTCCCTGGTACGGGGGAGGCGATTACCTCGCTAAGCCTGAGCCGAAACGGCAATTACCTCGCCTATGCCGTCGAGCTCACGAAGTACCACCGCTCGGTCCTTGACGTGCTGCCTACCAGCGCTGCCCCCGGCCCGGCGGATGAACGAAGCAGGACAGTGGTCAAGGCGGCCCGCTTCGGCCCGCGCACCAGCATCACCTCGGCCGCGCTGACCAGCGACGGCCGGGCCGTCTACTTCACCACCTTCCGCACCTCCGGCACTTCGGGAGGGGAGCGCAGCGGGTGGCAGATCCGCCTCGCCAGCGTCGCCACCGGCCAGAGCCGGGTGATCGGGACCTACCGGGGTTCGCTGGTGTACCTGGTGACCGATCCGGCGACAGTCAGGGCGATCGCGGTCATCACGTTGCAGGTCGTTCGCCGCGTCCCAGCGCAGAAACCGACTCACGTAGTCGTGAGCATACGGTTCGTCGCGCGGGAAATTGACCTGGCCGACGGGTCGTTCAAGCCTCTCAAGCAAAGCAAGGGGCCGCCGGTTGAATTGACTTATATTTGGTAGGAACTAGTTGCCGCACGTCATGGTCCCGGCGATTAGGCCGCTCATGCAAGCCTGAATCGCCGGGACCGTGACGTGAGTTAGGCGTCGCGGCGCAGGAACAGGACGAGGCCGCCGATCACCGCCGCCGCCGCGTAGGCGCAGAACACGCCGAACCCGATCCAGGGGGAGAATGGGTTCACCCCCACGAGATCGTTTTGCCAGATGTGCGCCCCCGCGAAGAACGGGATCCACTTGTCGACGTCCGCCTGGCCGAACCAGCCGCTCGGCGGGCTCGGCAGGAAGTTGCTCAGGATCAGCAGCACGAACAGCAGGCCGACGCCCGCGGTCACCGCGCCGGCCGTGTGCCTGAGCATCGCGCCGAGGCCGAACGCGAGCACCCCGCACACGGCGAGGAAGAGGCCGCCCCCGATCACCGAGCGCAGGACGTCAGGCTGGCCGAGGCTGGCGTTCAGGTGCTGACTAGACAAGATCGCCTGGCCGACGAAGAACGCCAGGAAGCTGGTCACCAGCCCGGTCACCAGCGCCACCAGGCCGAACACGATGCCCTTGGCCGCGAAGACGGTGCCTCGCCTCGGCATCGTGGTCAGCGACGTCCTGATCATCCCGGTCGAGTACTCGGACGTGATCGCCAGCGAGCCGAGCACCACGATCACCAGTTGCCCGAACAGCAGGCCGAACAGGCTGATCGCCACGGCATGCGACCTGGCGTCGGCCGTGGCGTTCGCCACCACCCGCGCGACCTGGTCCGGCGGGATCGTCCCGCCGCGCAGCCTGCTGCCGTGCTCGAGGCTGATGATGTGCTGGGTCTGGCCCCAGCTGAACAGCGCGCCGATGCCGACGCAGACGACCAGCAGCGAGAAGAGCGTCCAGTACGTCGACCGCACCGACCTGATCTTGGTGAATTCCGAGCGCATCGCGCCGATGAACCCGGCCCGGCCGCGCGGATGCGGCAGGACGGCTCCCCCGACGAGCTTTTCGTGCGCAGCTACCGTTGCCATTGTCAGACCGCCTTTCCGGCGTGGGCGACCGGATCGCCCTGGTCGGCGGGCAGGCCAGCGGCGAACTCCAGGCTGCCCGCGGTCAGTTCCATGAAGGCCTGCTCGAGCGTGGCGTGCGCGGGCGCCAGTTCGTGCAGCCTGATGCCGTTGGCGAAGGCCAGGTCACCGACCTGGGCCGGGGTCAGGCCGAGCACGATCAGCGCGCCGTTCCCTGACCCCGTGTCCTCAGGCACATCCTCATCCCGCACGGTGGCGCCGGCCGCGGCCGCGGCCGAGATCATCAGGTCGCGCTGCGGCGTGCGGACCCGCACCGACTGCTGGGAATTGGCGGAGATGAACTCGGCAATCGTGCTCTGCGCGATCAGCTTGCCCCGGCCGATCACGATCAGGTACTCCGCCGTGTACTCCATCTCCGACATCAGGTGACTGGAGACAAAGACCGTCCGGCCTTCGGCCGCCAGAGCCTTCATCAGGTTGCGGATCCACAAGATGCCCTCAGGGTCCAGGCCGTTGACCGGCTCGTCGAACATCAGGATCTTCGGGTCGCCGAGCAGCGCGGCGGCGATGCCGAGCCGCTGCCCCATGCCGAGCGAGAAGCCCTTGGACCGCTTCCTCGCAACGTCGTGCAGGCCGACCAGGTCGAGCACCTCGCCGACCCGGCTGGCGGGCAGGTTGCTGGTCTGGGCCAGGCACAGCAGGTGGTTATAGGCGCTGCGACCGCCGTGAACGGACTTGGCGTCGAGCAGCGCGCCGACCTCGCGCATGGGCCAGGCGAGCTGGCTGAGCCGCTTGCCGTTGATGGTGACCGTGCCGCTGGTCGGCCGGTCAAGACCCAGGATCAGGCGCATCGTGGTGGTCTTTCCCGCGCCATTCGGACCAAGGAACCCGGTAATCCTGCCCGGCGTCACATCGAACGACAAATTATCTACGGCGACAGTCGTGCCGTATTTTTTGGTGAGGCCTCGCGCCTCGATCATGTCAGAATCCCTCCTGGTTAAGGCAAGCGTGATCAGTCTGCCCGGCACAGTCGGTCGCCACATCGGCCCGAGGTTGAGTCTGGCATACGACTTAAGGCTGATTTTCGCAGCCGACCGGCATTCAAAAGTAGTCCTCCAGGCAGCGGCTCAGAAGGCTCGTTTGAGCACGTGCAGGGCGGACTCGGCTTGCTCACGGATGAGCCGGGGGCCGGACCAGGCAACGGCGCACAGCGCTCGCAGTCCGTCCACCGGGTCGCCGTCGCCCGTCAGCTCGGCCGGTCCGGCCTCCGGGCGGTGCGCGGTCCAGCCTCCGCAGCTCACCGTCCTCGACCGCGTCGGGGGGACCTGCGGTCCTGGCTCCTGACGCGCCGTCTCCCCCTTGCGACCGGGCCGACCACGGGCTGCGGCACGAGCAGGCCGCCCAGGTCGGCCGCTATATACGTGGGGCGCTGGGCTGGCGGCGCGAGGACGAGCTCGGCCGGGGTACTGACGCCGGTGAGGACGAACATGCTGTCGGCGTTGCCGTTCACCGCGCCTTCGATGTCGGTATCGAGCCGGTCACCGACCACGAGCGGGCGCCGCGCGCCCGTGCGCTCGACGGCTTCGCGGTGCAGCGGCGGCTCCGGCTTTCCGGCCACGACCGGCTTGACGCCGGTGGCGTGGGTGATGACCTGCACCAGGGAGCCGTTGCCTGGCTGCAGGCCGCGCGGCGATGGCAAGGTGGCATCGGTGTTGGCCGCGACGAACAAGGCGCCGTCGCGGACCGCCATCATGGCCTCGGCGAGCAGGCTGTAGCTCAGATCGGGCGCGTAGCCCTGAACGACGGCCACAGGCCGGTCCGCGGCAACCGACACCGGCCGCAGGCCCCGGGCGCGGAGCGCGAGCCGGAGCCCGATCGCGCCGGCGACCAGCACGGGCGACCCGGCGGGCACTCTGGCCGCGATCAGGCTCGCCGCGGCCTGCGCGGAAGTGACTACGTCCGCCGCGATCGCGGGTACGCCGAGCGAGGTCAGACTGGGCGGCGACGGCCGAAGGCGACCTCGACGCGTTGTTGGTGACGAACGCGAGCCGCATCCCGGCATCGCGGGCCTTGGCCAGCGCCGGCACGGCGCCCGGGACAGCCCCGCGCCCGGTATACACCACCCCGTCCAGGTCGAGCAGCGCGACGTCATAGTCGGTAGCCGGGGGGCGTTCGCCTAGAGGCAGCGTTTCGGTCGGAGGAAGCTTGTCGTTCCGCATTATTCAGATTCTTTACCTTCGACAACATGCCGGGCGCGCAGGGTGGCCCGCACGCTGCGCAGGGCCTCGGTGTAGTGCCGCAGATCCGGGCGCATGGCAGCGGCCAGTGCCAGGTGCTCGGCGGCTCCGCCGTGGTCGCCGGTCCTCGACAGCGCGAGCCCCAGCGCGAACTGGGCATAGTCATCGCTCGGGCTCGCTTCGACGATCCGCCGGAAGCTGCCGCCGCCGCCTCGTAGTGCCTGGTGTCGAACTGGGCGCGGCCCAGCGCCTCAAGGATGCTGCGCGAGTCCGGCTCGGCGGCCGCGGCGCGCTCGAGCAGCTGGGCGGCAGCGGCGGCACTGCCGCGCCCGAGCAAGTCCAGCCCGCGCCGGTACAGGTCGTAGGTGTCGGAGACTGGCGCCGCGAGTCAAGGTCCGGCCGCTGACTCGCCAGGCTTTCCGCTAGATCGGGAATCCTTGCCGCCCGAAGATCCTTCTGACATATGTGCAGATCCCTCCGTCTTACCGAACGTCAGCTGACCAGCCGGTCGCCGGGCTTGAGCTGGCGCCGTTTCGCGGCGTCCGCTATGCGCAGGACCGGGTAAGCGGGCTGGCCGATGTGACCTCTCCACCGTACGACGTCATCTTTCGTGACAACGAGGACCAGCTGATCGCGGCCGACCCGCACAACGTAGTCCGGCTGATCCTGCCCAGGCCAGTGCCAGGCAGGCCCGGTGAGGAGTACCGCGATGCCGCCGTCCTGCTCCGGGAGTGGCTGACGGAGCAGATCCTGATCATCGACCCCGAACCTGCACTTTACGTCTATGAGCAAGCCGCCGCTGACTCAGGCGGTGACGGGCAGCCTGAGCTCCAGCGGGGACTGATCGGCAGGCTGCGGCTGGTCCCGGCCGACGCGGGCATCGTGCTGCCGCATGAGGACGTCTCCCCCGGCCCGGTGGCCGGCCGGCTGGCGCTGATGGAGGCGACGGAGGCCAACCTGGAGCCGATCTTCCTGCTGTACGACGGTGCCGACGTCGGGCGGGAGCCGGGCAGCGGCAGCGGGCCGGGCGCCACGGCCAGGATCGTCGCGGCGACGGCGGCCAGGACGCCGCTGGTCGAAGCGCGGACAGAGGACGGGAGCAGGCACCGGCTGTGGGCGGTGACCGATGAAGCGGAACTCGCCGCGATCGCCGCGGATCTGGCACCGCGCCAGGCGCTGATCGCTGACGGGCATCACCGGTATGCGGCCTATCTCAGGTTGCAGGAGCACCGCCGGCAGGCTGGCGACGGCGCCGGGCCATGGGACTACGGCCTCGCGCTGCTCGTCGATTCGAGCATCTACCCGGCACATATCGGGGCGATTCACCGTGTTGTCGCGGGCCTGGAGATCCAGCGCGCCGCGAAGCTCGCGGCTGGGGCGTTCGACGTTCGGCCGCTGGCCGCGGATCTGCCGGGGGCGCTAGGCGAGCTGGCGGATGCGAGTACGTCCGGGCCCGCTTTCGTGCTGGCCGGCGAGGATCGTTTCTACCTGCTCACCAGCCCGGACCCAGTGCAAGCGGCGGCGGCCATGCCCGACGGGCACTCCGCGCACTGGCGCGCCCTGCCGGCCGCGGTGCTTCAGGAACTGCTGATCAGCCGGGTATGGGCGGTGACCGACGACGAGCGCTCAGTGCGCGCGATCCACCACGACGCGGGCGCGGCGCTGCGGGCGGCTCGCGAAGCCGCCGGCACGGCCGTCCTGTGCAGCCCCATGTCACCAGCCGACGTCTACGAGGTGGCCGCGCACGGTGAGAAGGTTCCTCGCAAGTCGACCTCATTCGCGCCCGAAGCCCAGGACGGGGCTGGTGCTGCGGACGTTCGCTCAGGGCTGAATCGCCGTGCGCGGCCTGACCAGTTGCGCGACGCCCGCCGGGCAACCTGGGACGATAGCGGCATGGGCGACGATAAGGCGGCCGGGCGGCCTGGACAGCGACGTCATCACCCCGCTCGGGCACGAGGTCTTCCAGCTCGACACGCGGATGGCCGGCTATCAGGGGATCACCGCCGGTTACCTGATCAGGTCGGACCGGCCGTGCCTGGTGGAGACCGGCACGGCGCCGTCAGCGCCAGTGGTCTCCGCGGCGCTAACGGCGCTCGGGGTTGGCGCCGGCGACCTCGCGACTGTCGTGGTGACGCACATCCACCTGGACCATGCTGGCGGCGTCGGCGACATCGCGCGGAGGTACCCAGGCGCCGAGGTTGTCGTGCACGAGCGCGGCGCGCGGCACCTGGCCGACCCGGCCAGGCTGATGGCTAGCGCCCGGATGGTGTACGGCGACGAACTCGACCTGCTGTTCGGGGAACTAGCCCCTACTCCACCCGAGCGGATCAGGGCCGTCGAGCGGACCGGCGTGATCGACCTCGGGGGCGGGCGGTCTCTGGAAAGCCACTATTCACCTGGGCACGCGAAGCATCATGTCGGGTTGCTCGACTCCGTGAGCGGCGATCTGTATGTCGGCGACGCCGCCGGCATCTACATCCCGGAAACCGGCGACCAGCGCCCGGCGACGCCGCCGCCGGACTTCGACCTGGAGACCGCGCTCGCTTCGCTGCGGACCTTCGCGGGGCTAAGCCCGTCCCGGCTGCTGTTCAGCCACTACGGACCGGTCGATGCCGTGACCGACGCGCTCGACCGGTCAGCCGAGGAGCTGCGCCTGTGGGTCGCGGAGACCCGGACCTGCGTTGAGCGTGGCCTCGATCTCGATCACGCGGTGGCCATGGTGGCCGAGCGGACGGCGGAGCGATACGCGATATTCGCCCCCGATGCCGACCCGGAGCTGGCCGCCAAGTACAACAGAATCGCTGGCACCGCATCGAACGTGGCCGGCATCATGCACTGGCTCAACAAGCCTGCCCGGCAAGTCACGCCTGAGTCCTGACCCGGCGGTAGGGCCTTGGCCCTCCATCAGCGGGGGGTTCTCGGGTTCCTGGTTGCGTCAGGCCCACCGTTGTCACAACGGCGGCGCCACAGCGCCAGCGTTGTGGCTTTGGTGGGCCTGACGCGGGCCAACCCGGGCCTTACCCGGAGTCGGTGCCTTCTGTCAGCGCGCTCTCATCGGTGTCGTTGTCGTGCTCGGTGTGGTCGTCTGTGTCGTCTTCGAAGTCGGCGAGGTCGTCCACGATCAGGAGGTCGAAGTTTTCGACCCGGTCCGCGGCGTCGGTCAGGCCGCCCGGATCAGCGGCCGCGGCCTTGCCAAACCAATGTCGCGCCTCGTCGGTCCGGCCGGCGTCATCGAGCGCGTCAGCGTAGGCATACCGCAACCGCGCCGCAGCGGGCGTTCTTCCTGTCATCGTTAAGCTCGGCGATCTGCAGTGCCGCTACACCCGCTTCAGGGAAGCCCTGATCCCGGCGAATACCTGACTCGACAATACGGAGCTCGATCTGTGTCTCGCGGCTCAGTTTCTGCTCCGGCGCACCGCTGATCAGGTCGAGTGCCCGGTCGAGTCTGCCCAGCGCGCGCTCGCAGTCCGCCATCATGGGCAGGTAGCCCTCCTGGCCGGTCAGGCGTCGGGCCGCTCGAAGCTCGGCTAGCGCATCGGCCCACTTGCCCGCCTGGTAGGCGGCGATCCCGCACGTCTCGCGGACGACACCGACCCGCGCGGCTAGCTCCCGGGCCGCGACCGCGTACTGGTAACCGCGATCAGGATCTTCGGCCAGCCCGGACGCGACCAGCAACCGAGCCACGGCATCCGCCAGATCGCCGGGCAGCGTTCTCAGTTCGGCCCGCGCATCGGGGTCGAGCTGATCGGCCGTGATGGACGCGGGAACGGCTGGGTAGCTGATCCGCTCGCGTGCCGCCGTCCGGCGGTCCGCCGGCTCTGCCCGGCCATATCTCGGGCTGCTGTCCCTGGGGCTGCCATCTGTTGAGCCACCGTCGCGGGACCAGCTATTCGGGGGCCTGGCATCGCGAGACCGGCTATCTCCCGATCTGGCCCCCTGGTCGCGCCAAGCTGGCCGCTTGCCATCTGGTGCCCGCCGTGGCTCGCTGCCCGGACGAGCGCGACCCCGGCCCGCGTCATCGCCGCTGGTTCTCGCGTCGCCGGTCCGCCGCGAATCGCGCCAGGCACCGCCTTCACGCGGCGCCCGGTCCTCACGCGGCGCGCCAAACTGCCGCGGCCTGGAGTCGCCTCCGCCACCGGCGCTACTCCCCTGGCGGTCGCCGGTCGGCCGTCCGCCACGCGCACCGTATTCACGGCGCGGACCAGCCGGTCGTGCTTCCCGGGGATATCTATCGCTCTTTGTGTCGTTCTCGCTGCGTCCGCCCCCGTAGCCGCGTGTATCTCTGTCACCCGGCGTGTCCCTGCCACCGCGCGTAACCCGGTCGCCGCGGTCAACGCGCGCACGGTCGTCACCGCGAGTGTTCCTGTCGGTCCAGGTGCCGCCGCTTCCCCGAGGGCCGCCCGTGTTTCGCTGCTCCCAGGGCTTCTCGCAGGCCTCTGATTCTCGTCCGCCTCTCCCTGGCCAGTTCCGGCCGGTGCCGGCGCTACCTGAATCACGGTCACCGCCAGTACCTCGGCCGGCACCCGGAGCACCTGTACTCGTTCTGCCGCCGCTGCCACCTCTGCTGGCGTAGCCACCGCGCGTCCTGTCGCCGCCGCGAGGATCAGGCCTGTCGTCGCCGCTGCCCGGCCTGCCGCCCGCACCCCGTCCAGACCCACGCCCCCTCGGGTCACTGTCCCTGAAGCTCGTATCCCCAAACCGGCCGCCTCCGAAGCTAGCGCCTCTCGGTCCGGCATCCCTTGCGCCACTGCCCCGCGGTCCAGCACTCCGAACTCCAGCACCTCTAGGCCCCGCATCTCGGGACCCCGCATCTCGAGGTCCCGCGCCTCGAGGTCCCGCGCCTCGAGATCCGCCACTCTGAGAACCGCCAGTCCGAGGCCTGGCACTCCCCTGCCCGCCACCCGCGGACCTCGTACCCCCGGACCTGGCGCTCGTCGACCCGGTACCCCCATACCTGGCACCTGTTGGCCGCCCGGACGCAGACTTGCCACCCGCAGGCCCAGTGGCTCTCCGATCCGCCGCCCGCCCATTGGCATCCGCATCACTACCGGCATTGCCGGAAGGCTCGCGTCCGTCCTTGCTCTCGTTCTCGCTCATCCGGCTACGCGGCGAACGCCCGGCAGCTCCAACAGCCACCACTCATCTCCACCAATCACTTGAAGCGCCCCTGCGATGCTCGAACCAAGCGTCGCAGGCAGCATAAGACGCTGAAGGGCCGTCGCAATACGCGACGGCCCTTCAGCGGAAAATGTCCGGCGGCGTCCTACTCTCCCACGCGGTCCCCCACGCAGTACCATCGGCGCTGAAGGGCTTAACTTCCGGGTTCGGAATGGGACCGGGTGTTTCCCCTTCGCTATGGCCACCGAAACACTATGGAGATGTATTGCCCTAGGCCAACCTAGGACCGACCGCATCTCAAGAACCGCACAGTGGACGCGGAGCAAGATCAATGCTTCAAGAGCAAAAAGTAGAAGCCAAGCCACTCGGCCTATTAGTACCGGTCAGCTCCGCACGTTGCCGTGCTTCCACCTCCGGCCTATCAACCCAGTCGTCTAGCTGGGGGCCTTACCAGGTTAACCCTGAGGGAGACCTAATCTTGAGGCGAGCTTCCCGCTTAGATGCTTTCAGCGGTTATCCCTTCCAAACGTAGCCAACCAGCCGTGCTCTTGGCAGAACAACTGGCACACCAGAGGTTTGTCCGTCCCGGTCCTCTCGTACTAGGGACAGCCCCTCTCAAGTCTCCTACGCGCGCAGCGGATAGGGACCGAACTGTCTCACGACGTTCTAAACCCAGCTCGCGTACCGCTTTAATGGGCGAACAGCCCAACCCTTGGGACCTGCTCCGGCCCCAGGATGCGACGAGCCGACATCGAGGTGCCAAACCATCCCGTCGATATGGACTCTTGGGGAAGATCAGCCTGTTATCCCCGGGGTACCTTTTAGCCGTTTAGCGACGGCGCTTCCACATGCCACCGCCGGATCACTAGTCCCAGCTTTCGCTCCTGTTCGACATGTCTGTCTCACAGTCAAGCACCCTTGTGCACTTACACTCGACACCTGATTGCCAACCAGGCTGAGGGTACCTTTGGGCGCCTCCGTTACCTTTTAGGAGGCAACCGCCCCAGTTAAACTACCCACCAGACACTGTCCCTGATCCGGATCACGGACCTAGGTTAGACATCCAGAACGACCAGAGTGGTATTTCACCGTTGACTCCACAGAAACTAGCGTTTCTGCTTCAAAGTCTCCCACCTATCCTACACAAGACGTCCCAAACGCCAATGTCAAGCTGCAGTGAAGGTCCCGGGGTCTTTCCGTCCTGCTGCGCGTAACGAGCATCTTTACTCGTAGTGCAATTTCGCCGGGTCTGTGGTTGAGACAGTGGGAAAGTCGTTACGCCATTCGTGCAGGTCGGAACTTACCCGACAAGGAATTTCGCTACCTTAGGATGGTTATAGTTACCACCGCCGTTTACTGGCGCTTAAGTTCAAAGCTTCGCAGCCAAAGCCACTAACCTCTCCCCTTAACGTTCCAGCACCGGGCAGGCGTCAGTCCGTATACGTCGTCTTGCGACTTAGCACGGACCTGTGTTTTTAGTAAACAGTCGCTTTCCCCTGGTATCTGCGGCCGCATCCAGCTCAGGGAGCAAGTCCTCATCACCGGACACGGCTCCCCTTCTCCCAAAGTTACGGGGATAATTTGCCGAGTTCCTTAACCACAGTTCACCCGATCGCCTTAGTATTCTCTACCTGACCACCTGAGTCGGTTTAGGGTACGGGCCGCTCAGTACTAACCGCGAGGCTTTTCTTGGCAGCATGGGATTACTCACTTCACCAAATCGGCTCGGCATCAGATCTCAGGCTCGTGATGTGCGGATTTGCCTACACATCGCCCTACATCCTTACCCCGGGACTTCCAACACCCGGTAGAGCTACCCTCCTGCGTCACCCCTTCGGCTTGCCTACTACTAGTCTGGGTTACGTACTCCACGACTCGTCCCGAAGGATCTGTCACTTTGTTCGCTTAGCATCGCCAGATTCGGCATGGGCATACTTTTGCGGGTACGGGAATATAAACCCGTTGTCCATCGACTACGCCTGTCGGCCTCGCCTTAGGTCCCGACTTACCCTGGGCGGATTAGCCTGCCCCAGGAACCCTTGGTCATTCGGCGGAGGGGTTTCTCACCCCTCTTTCGCTACTCATGCCTGCATTCTCACTCGAGTGGCATCCACGGCTGGATTCCTCCGCCGCTTCGCTCGCCACCCGACGCTCCCCTACCCATCCGCGCACCTGGACCGCGCTAATGGCGGGCCGGGTTATCACGCGAATGTCACAGCTTCGGCGGTGTGCTTGAGCCCCGCTACATTGTCGGCGCAGAATCACTTGACCAGTGAGCTATTACGCACTCTTTCAAGGGTGGCTGCTTCTAAGCCAACCTCCTGGTTGTCTCTGCAACTCCACATCCTTTCCCACTTAGCACACGCTTAGGGGCCTTAGCTGGTGATCTGGGTTGTTTCCCTCTCGACTACGGAGCTTATCCCTCGCAGTCTCACTGCCGCGCTCTAACTTACCGGCATTCGGAGTTTGGCTGATTTCAGTAAGCTTGTAGGCCCCCTAGGCCATCCAGTAGCTCTACCTCCGGTAAGAAACACGCGACGCTGCACCTAGATGCATTTCGGGGAGAACCAGCTATCACGGAGTTTGATTGGCCTTTCACCCCTATCCACAGGTCATCCCCCAGGTTTTCAACCCTGGTGGGTTCGGTCCTCCACGCGGTCTTACCCGCGCTTCAACCTGCCCATGGATAGATCACTCCGCTTCGGGTCTATAGCATGCGACTCAGACGCCCTATTCAGACTCGCTTTCGCTACGGCTTCCCCACACGGGTTAACCTTGCCACACACCATAACTCGCAGGCTCATTCTTCAAAAGGCACGCGGTCACTTCACTCAGCACAAAGGCTGAATGCGCTCCCACGGCTTGTAGGCACACGGTTTCAGGTACTATTTCACGACCCCTCACCGGGGTACTTTTCACCTTTCCCTCACGGTACTTGTTCACTATCGGTTACCAGGGAGTATTTAGGCTTAGGAGGTGGTCCTCCCGGATTCACACGGGATTTCTCGGGCCCCGTGCTACTTGGGATACCACTAGAGAGTCGCAAAGGTTTCGCCTACAGGGGTATCACCTTCTGTGCCGACGATTTCCATGCGTCTTCGGCTACCAATGCGATTTCTTACTCTCTGTCGGATCAGCAGCTCCGACCAAGTGGTCCCGCTACCCCGATCACGCAACGCCTGCCGGCTATCACACGTGATCGGTTTGGCCTATTCCCTTTTCGCTCACCACTACTCAGGGAATCGCGGTTGCTTTCTCTTCCTGTGGGTACTGAGATGTTTCACTTCCCCACGTTACCTCCACCTGCCCTATGTGTTCAGGCAGGGGTGACGACCCATTACGGCCGCCGGGTTTCCCCATTCGGAAATCCCCGGATCTAAGTCTGGTTACCGACTCCCCGGGGCTTATCGCAGGTTCCTACGTCCTTCTTCGGCTCCTGGTACCAAGGCATTCACCGTGTGCCCTTATTAACTTGGCAACTACAGATGATGCTCGCGTCCACTGTGCAGTTCTTAAGATACGGGCGGAACCCGAACTTCACCGCCAATGCTTTGGCAGTGAAGATTCGGTCCGACAGAGGTAATAGCCTAACGGCCGTTCCCTCAGGACCCAACAGCGTGCTCGGCCCACTCAATCCTCAGGATCTGGCGTTCCATGCCGCAAGCGGCTGTACTAACCAGACCTGAGCAATGCCTCAGACCGAATAACCAGTGCTCCACTAACGAGCTAGCCACCCAAGAACATTCGCCCTGGATATGGCTCTGGACGCTAATACCGAAGTAGCTGCGCCAAGTTGCTCCTTAGAAAGGAGGTGATCCAGCCGCACCTTCCGGTACGGCTACCTTGTTACGACTTCGTCCCAATCGCTGGCCCCACCTTCGACGGCTCCCTCCCAAAAGGGTTAGGCCACCGGCTTCGGGTGTTGCCAACTTTCGTGACGTGACGGGCGGTGTGTACAAGGCCCGGGAACGTATTCACCGCGACGTTGCTGATTCGCGATTACTAGCGACTCCGACTTCATGGGGTCGAGTTGCAGACCCCAATCCGAACTGAGACCGGCTTTTTGAGATTCGCTCGACCTTGCGGTTTCGCAGCCCTCTGTACCGGCCATTGTAGCATGTTTGCAGCCCAAGATATAAGGGGCATGAGGACTTGACGTCATCCCCACCTTCCTCCGAGTTGACCCCGGCAGTCTCCTATGAGTTCCCGGCATTACCCGCTGGCAACATAGGACGAGGGTTGCGCTCGTTGCGGGACTTAACCCAACATCTCACGACACGAGCTGACGACAGCCATGCACCACCTGTGCAGGACCCTTACGGACACCATATCTCTACGGCTTTTCCCTGCATGTCAAACCTTGGTAAGGTTCTTCGCGTTGCATCGAATTAAGCAACATGCTCCGCCGCTTGTGCGGGCCCCCGTCAATTCCTTTGAGTTTTAGCCTTGCGGCCGTACTCCCCAGGCGGGGCGCTTAATGCGTTAGCTGCGGCACGGAGTCCGTGGAAGGACCCCACACCTAGCGCCCAACGTTTACGGCGTGGACTACCAGGGTATCTAATCCTGTTCGCTCCCCACGCTTTCGCTCCTCAGTGTCAGGTAAGGCCCAGAGAACCGCCTTCGCCACCGGTGTTCCTCCCGATATCTGCGCATTTCACCGCTACACCGGGAATTCCATTCTCCCCTACCTACCTCTAGTCTGCCCGTATCCACTGCAGGCCCAGGGTTAAGCCCTAGGTTTTCACAGCGGACGTAGCAAACCACCTACGAGCTCTTTACGCCCAATAATTCCGGACAACGCTTGCGCCCTACGTATTACCGCGGCTGCTGGCACGTAGTTAGCCGGCGCTTTTCTGCAGGTACCGTCACTCTCGCTTCGTCCCTGCTGAAAGCGGTTTACAACCCGAAGGCCTTCATCCCCCACGCGGCGTTGCTGCGTCAGGCTTTCGCCCATTGCGCAATATTCCCCACTGCTGCCTCCCGTAGGAGTCTGGGCCGTGTCTCAGTCCCAGTGTGGCCGGTCGCCCTCTCAGGCCGGCTACCCGTCGTCGCCTTGGTGAGCCGTTACCTCACCAACAAGCTGATAGGCCGCGAGTCCATCTCTAGCCGATAAATCTTTCCACCGCGATCGATGCCGATCGCAGTCATATCCGGTATTAATTCCGGTTTCCCGAAGCTATCCCAGAGCTAAAGGCAGGTTCCTCACGTGTTACTCACCCGTTCGCCGCTCGAGTACCCCGAAGGGCCTTTCCGCTCGACTTGCATGTGTTAAGCACGCCGCCAGCGTTCGTCCTGAGCCAGGATCAAACTCTCCATTGAATGTCTATCGTGACCACGGCATCCCTCACGGACACCAAGGCCACAGACTGAAGAGATTGCCTCATCGTTTCGGCTTGCCGAGCGATGAAGCGATCTGGCATTTTCCGTCTAGCACTGCGCAGTAAACAATCCTAAGATTGCCTGCGGCACAGTCCCATTTGACGGGGTATGTGCATGTGCACTGGCTTTTAGCACGCTGTTGAGTTCTCAAGGAGCGGACGCTCACCGTCCGGAGTGTTTCAACTCCGTCTGGGGCAACCCTGCTAACTTACCGGATCGTCATGCGACTGTCAAGTTCGTCAGCAGATTCAGTTTTTACTACTTCCTGCCTCCCATCATAGGCCACGTTGTAGCCGCAGGGTGCGAACACCCTGAGCTACCAACAGGAGTCTGCGGGGAGGGCCTCGCACGACCGGCGATCTTGCGGACCGCCCGGCTCGTTACCGGCCGAAGAGAACATTAGGGAAGCTCGGCGTGGGTGTCAAATCGAAGTCGCAAGTTCCCCAAAAGTTGCACTCAATGGGTATCTTAGTGCCTTTATTTCCGTATTTTGAGACGCATCCGAGCCAGCTGGCGGGGACCCGCGTGCCCCAAGGCGCGATCTCGGCGGCCGCCGTCCGCATCTGTTGAGGTTCGCGACGGCGCAGGAACTGCTCACTTGGGGCGGCGAGGGCGGGGCGCGGACGAGGCCGCGGCTATACACGGGCAGCAACTGGCGGGGCGGCTATGGGCGAGGCACCAGCGCGGGTTGCCGGGAAGCGCGCGCTGGGCGTCGTGCCCGGACTGCGCTGCGATGTAGTCGCTTTGGTCGATTCCCCCATGTCTGGGACAGTATGACGCGGAGCAGCGCGGCGACATGTCCGCAAGTGACCGTTTTGAGCCGCCTAACTCTGTCGTTGACGGGCCGCCATCTCAAAGTTGCCGTGGCGCTATGCGGGCCAGGCACACGGCGCCTTGAGCGTCGGGTCCCCCGCGTAGACGGTTGCCGCACCATCATGAACGCGAGTCAAGAGAGTTCGCCCGGTACCTGGACTTCGCCAGAGAACTCCGCGCCTCGCTTGTGTTCTGGCGGCGAAGTCGACGCGACTCGATGCCAAGAGCGGTCCCAAACGTTGTCGCACCGTTACCCAAGCTTCCGGTCTGTACCTGCCGTCCGGTCCACACGGCGCTCTCAGCCCTCGACGCCGGACGAAGAACGTTGTCGCACCGTTACCGTCGCTGGTTCAATACCGACCAAGTCACCCCGAGTCCGACGCCGGGATGTTGTCTCTTCGTGACCGAGGGCAGTCACAGGCTCCGCACATGCCGAAACTCGGCCGGGAACGTTGTTGCACTGTTACATTCCGAGCCGGGCATGGGTGAGTGGTCGCTGGAGACCGTGCTCGTAGCGGACGGAGACGGAGACCAACTGCGCCCAGAATGCGCTGGAGCAGGCAGCCCGAGCCATTCGAGGCCCAGCTTTGCCACATAGCTGGCATCCCAGCGCCGCCGTTGCGACATTGCTGGGCCTGCCCAGGCCCATGGCGCCTGGGCCTGGGCCTGGGCCTGGGCAGGCCATGCGGGGCACCCTCCCGATCCATCCACGTATCCGCCCGAACGCCAGAAAACCCCAAGCGCGGGCGTGCTAGCGGTGTCCTAGCTCCGTTCGCGCACGATGCCGCCCACTGTCCGCTTACCACGACGTAGGACCGCGTACCTGCCGGTCAGGAAGTCGCCGTCCCCCGGCACCAGTTCGACATCGGTGACCTTCACGTTGTTGAGGTACGCCCCGCCCTCATCAATGGCTCGCCGGGCCGCCGACTTGCTCGCCACAATCCCGCAGGCGGCCATCAGATCGGAGACGGTCAGCCGCTGCCCTTCGAGCGCCCGCCCATGAACGGGCTCGGCCGACCCGACCGGATGCGCCTCCCACGTGGTCAGGTCAGGCGACACCTTCGCGAACGGGATTTCGTCAAACGCGCCCGCCAGAGTCGGCCCGTCCAGGTCGCGCAGCTCGCCCTGGCCGAACAATGCCCGGCCCGCCGCCGCCACCTTCGCGACCTCCTCAGCGCCGTGCACCAGGGTTGTCACCTCGTCGGCGAGCGATCGCTGCGCCGCCCGTGCCGCCGGCCGCTGCGCGGTCTCGCGCTCCAGTCCGGCAATCTCCTCCCGCGACTTGAACGAGAACACCCGGAGCAATCCAGGCATCTCCTCGTCACTGCGGTTCAGCCAGAACTGGTAGAACGCGTACGGGCTCATCAGCTCAGGGCTCAGCCAGACAGCACCGCCCGCTGTCTTGCCGTACTTGGTGCCGTCCGGCTTGGTGATGAGCGGGGTCGCCAGGGCATGCACCGAGTTCCCCGTCACCCGGCGGATGAGGTCGACGCCGGAAACGAGGTTGCCCCACTGGTCACTGCCGCCGAGCTGGAGCGAGCACTCGTGGCGCCGGTACAACTCAAGGAAGTCATTGGCCTGCAGGATCTGGTAGCTGAACTCGGTGTAGCTCAGCCCGCCCTCGTCGAGCCTGGCCTTGACCACTTCCCGGCTCAGCATCTGGTTGACAGGGAAATGCTTGCCGATGTCGCGCAGGAAATCGATCGCGCTCAGCTCACTGGTCCAGTCCAGATTGCTGACCGCGATGGCCCCAGCCGGACCGGACGAGAAGTCAAGGAACCGCCCGATCTCAGCCTGGATCCGCTCGACCCAGCCCGCCACCACATCCCGTGGGTTCAGGACCCGCTCAACGGATTTGCCGCTCGGATCGCCGATCAGCCCCGTCGCCCCGCCCGCCAAGCCGATCGGCCGATGACCAGCCAGTTGCAGCCGGCGCATCGTCAGCAGCAGGACCAGGTTTCCAATGTGCAGTCCAGGAGCAGTGGGGTCAAACCCGCCGTAAAACGTCACAGGCCCGGCATCCAGCGCTTTCCGCAACTCGTCCAGGTCAGTGGAGTGGGCGATCAGGCCGCGCCACGTCAATTCGTCGATGATGTCGCTCACCGCTGCATACTCCCATCTCGCCGGGCGCCGAACCCACTTGATTTCACCCGCCGGCAGCCGCGCTCTCCATGATCACCGCCACGCGCGGATGCGCCGACCGGCAGCACGGCCCGGCTTCCCGGAAGCAGCCGGCCGGTCAGCGGGGCGCCCGCACGCGGAGTCAGCCAGCCGGCCGGCGACGGGGCACGTGGGGCCGGTAGGCCGACACCGTCGGGTCGCCGGCGATCCAGTACCGCCAGGGCACCTCCGCGCCGGTGCTGACCCCGACCCGCGGCCCGCTGGCGATCCGCTCAACCGCGATCCCCCCAGCCCCGGCGCCCGCGCAGATGCGCAGCGCTCCGGCCAGGTCGCACACGTCCGCCCCGTCTTGCTCGCGGGCGATCCCCAGCGCCTGACACAGCCTCGCCGGCCCGCTCGCCAGCTGCGCCTGCCGCCGCGCCGGCGACCCGGGTAGCCCGCCGTCGCGTCCCGCCCGCCGTCGCGTCGCGAGGTCGGCGCCATCGACGACCCGCCCCGCCCTCAGCAGGACCGCGGCGGCCTCGCCGGCCGGCTGGCAGACGAGGTTCACGCAGAAATGCATTCCGTAGGTGAAATAGACGTACGCGTGCCCAGGCTCGCCGAACATGACCTCGTTCCGAGGCGTCCTTCCGCGGAACGCATGGGACGCGGGATCTGTATGCCCCGTATACGCCTCGACCTCAGTCAGCTCAGCAGCGACCACGCCCTCGGCGGTCTCGTGCACGAGCACGCAGCCGAGCAGCAGCGGAGCGACCTCCGTCGCCGGCCGGCCGAAGAACTGGCGCGGCAGCAGGTCAGCGAGCACGCTCACCGAGCACCGTCACCGAGCGGACCACGCGGCGTCCGCTTCAACGCGCTGATGCAGCTCAGCTAGCTGCTGGGCGACGCGAGCCGGCGCGGTCCCGCCGTAGGTGTCGCGAGCCGCGAGCGCCCCCGGCACCGACAGCACTTCCCGCACATCAGGCGTGAAATACGGTGACACTTTCGCCAGATCCTCGTCGCTCACGTCACCAAGCTGGCACTCATTGACCTCGCACCACACCACAAGGTGCCCGACGGCCTCATGCGCCTCACGGAACGGCACCCCGCGCTTGACCAGCAACTCAGCCAGATCGGTCGCGAGCACATGCCCAGCGGCAGCACTGCGCACGAGCCGTTCGACCCGGAAGCTCATCGAGCTGACCAGCCCAGCCATCGCCGGCAATACCAGCAGCAAGGTGTCGACCGCATCGAAGACCGGCTCTTTATCCTCCTGCAGGTCCCGGTTATAGGTGAGCGGCAGCCCCTTGAGCACCGTCAGCAGCCCGGTGAGCCCCCCGATCAGCCGCCCAGCCTTTCCCCGGGCCAGTTCGGCCACGTCCGCGTTCTTCTTTTGCGGCATGATCGACGACCCAGTCGCGTACGCATCGTCGATCTCTGCCCACCCGAACTCATGCGACGTCCACAGCACGACCTCTTCGCCAAGCCGCGACAAGTGCACCCCGGCCAGGGCTGCCGCGAAGCAGAACTCGGCCGCGAAATCCCGGTCGGCTACCGCATCCATCGAGTTCCCCGCGGCCGCGTCAAACCCGAGCTCGGCCGCGACCGCCTCAGGATCAACCGCCAGCGACGACCCGGCCAGCGCCCCGGACCCCAGCGGCGACACCGCCGCCCGCTTGTCCCAGTCCCGCAACCTCGCCACATCCCGCGCAAACGCCTGCACATGCGCGAGCAGCTGATGCGACAGCAACACCGGCTGCGCATGCTGCGTGTGCGTCAGCCCAGGCGCCGGCGTGGGCGACTCCCCCAGATGCCGCTGCGCCTGGTCCATCAGCGCCGTCTGCAACTCGATCAGCCGCGCCGCGACCTGCCGAGCATGGTCGCGCAGGTAGAGCCGCAGGTCGGTCGCCACCTGATCGTTTCTGCTCCGCCCGGCGCGCAGCTTGCCGCCCAGCGACCCGACCCGCTCGAGCAGCCCTCGTTCAAGCGCCGTGTGGACATCCTCGTCGGCGACAGTAGGGCGGAAGATACCGCTGACAGAGTCCCGGCTCAGCTCGTCAAGCGCGCCGAGCAGCCGGGCAAGCTCAGCGTCATCAAGAAGGCCAGCCTTGTGCAGCACCCGTGCATGAGCCTTCGATGCGAGCAGGTCATACTGCGCGAGCCGCCAGTCAAACTGCACGCTGACCGACAACCGTGCCAGCGCCTCGGCCGGCCCGGACTCAAACCGCCCGCCCCACAACCGCACCGGCCCTGACCCTCCAGCCTCACTACTCACATCAGCTCCTACCTCGTAATTTCATTGCCCGCCTAAGTTACCGAAGGGCTGTCGTGCTTGGGGTGCTCGGGCGCAAGACCTGGCTCGGGGCCGGTGTCGACGGGATCGGACTCGCCCGGCCAGCCTGAACGGCTTGCCGAGCGAGCCCGAAATCCCGTCGAGAGCATCAATTCCGGCCAACCCCGGCCCAGCAGGCCGCCGGCCGGGAAACCCGGCAACATCGAAGCGCGAATCGACACCCGATTTCCAACATCGATCAGCGCATCCATGCGCTGGCTGCCGGTCGGCAGCCTCAAGGCGCCGCCTTGAGGCTGCCGACCAGCTAGTGCAAGGTCTGTGCCTTAAGATCCCGCGACGCGGCGATCTTGCTTGGCAGGCCCCAGAGCTCGACGAAGCCCTTGGACAGCTTCTGGTCGAACAAGTCGCCCGTGTCGTAGGTGGCAAGCCCGTAGTCATAGAGCGCCAGCGGGCTGCGGCGGCCCGTCACGACTGCCTGGCCGGCCGGAGCCTCACCCGCACGTCGCCGGTCACGTTCTTCGACGCCTCGGTCATGAAGGCCTCAAGCGACTGCCGCAACGGGGAGAACCACAGTCCGTCGTACACCAGTTCCGTCCAGCGCTGGGCCGCCTGGCGCTTGAAGCGCGCGAGATCGCGCTCCAGGCAGACGTTTTCCAGCTCGGCGTGGGCGGCGATCAGCGTCATGGCGCCCGGGGCTTCGTAGATCTCGCGGCTCTTGATGCCGACCAGGCGGTCTTCGACCAGGTCGATGCGGCCGACGCCGTGGGCGCCGGCGAGGACGTTGAGCCTGGTGATGATCTGCAACGGCGACAGCGCCTCACCGTCGACCGCGACCGGCAGGCCGTCGACGAAGCTGATCACGACCTCGCCGGTGGGCAGGCCCGCGGACGGGTCAGCCGTTAGGACCAGACATCGTCGTGCGGGGCTTCCCAGATGTCTTCCAGGTGGCCGGTCTCGATCGACCGGCCCCAGACGTTCTGGTCGACGGAGTACGGGGACTTGGAGGTGACGTCGATCGGCAGGCCCTTCGCGGCGGCGAACTCGATTGCCTTATCGCGCGTCATGCCCGAATCCCGAACGGGTGCGAACACGTTCACCTCAGGAGCCAGAGCCGCGATGCCCACCTCGAACCGCACCTGGTCGTTGCCCTTACCGGTGCAGCCGTGCGCCACCAAGGTGGCGCCGTACTCGCGGGCCACCCGGGCCAGATGGGCCACGATCACCGGCCGAGAAAGCGCGGAGACCAGCGGGTACTTGTCCATATAGAGCGCGTTCGCGCGGAGCGCGGGCAGGCAGTAGCCGGCCGCGAACTCATCCTTGACGTCGGCCACGACCGCCTCGGCCGCGCCGCAGGCAAGCGCGCGGGCCTTGATGGTCTCCAGGTCCTCGCCGCCCTGGCCGACGTCCACCGCCAGCGCGATGACCTCGGCTCCGGTCTGCTCGGCGATCCAGCCGATCGCGACCGACGTATCCAGGCCGCCCGAATAAGCCAGTACTACTCGTTGCGTCACTTGCCCCTCCGTGGTTGTGTGCGACGTTCGGCGAGTCGTAGCAGCGCCGCGGCGAGGTCGTTCCCGCCGAGCGGATCGCGCGCGACGACGAGCACCGTGTCGTCTCCGGCTACTGTCCCGAGCACGGCCGAAGCGCCGGCCCGGTCGATCATTGAAGCCATCAGCTGAGCCGCCCCTGGAGGCGTCCTCAGCACGACGAGGTTGCCGCTCGCCTCGGCGGACAGCAGCAGGTCAGCCGCAACCTTGCCAAGCGTGGCGAGCACGCTGGCTGGCAGGCTGATCAGCGGGCCGGTCCCCTGCGGGTCCGCGGGCGGCGGCGGAGCCCCCGTGCCGGTCGAGAGCGTGCCGGTCGAGAGCGTGTCCGGATAATCAGGCGGCAGCGCGTAGACCAGCGCGCCGTCCGCGCCGCGGAGCCGCACCGCGCCGAGCTCATCGAGGTCGCGGGACAGCGTCGCCTGGGTGACGACGATGCCGTCCGCCGCGAGCAGGTCGACGAGCTCATCCTGGGACCTGACCGGGGTGCTGGCGAGAATCCCGGTGATCTTGGCTTGCCTGGCCGCCTTGGTAGCCGGCGTGCTCACCGCACCAGACCGGCTCACGCCGCCCGCCGCGGCAGTTCGGCCGCCTCGGTCAGGATCCATGGCAACGCGGCCACGAACGAGTCGGCTTGATCGGCGCTGAGAATGAGCGGCGGAGCAAGCCTGACCGCGTCGGGCTGCACTGCGTTCACCAAAAATCCTGCCTCCATGGCCGCGGATTCGACTGCGGCCGCAGCGGGCTGAGCGAGCGCGATGGCCTGCCAGAGCCCGGTGCCGCGCACGCCGGTCAGCAGCTTGTGGTCGCAGTCGGCGATCCCGGTACTGAGCCGGGCCCCGACCTGCCTGACGTTGCCGAGCAGCCCCTCCTCCGCAATGGTGTCGAGCACGGCGAGCGCAGCCGCGCAGGCGACCGGGTTGCCGCCGAACGTGCTGCCGTGGTCGCCTCGGCTGAACGCGCTGGCCGCCGCGCCCAGGCCGATGCAGGCGCCGATCGGCAGGCCGCCGCCGAGGCCCTTGGCCAGCGTGATCACGTCCGGCACGATCCCCTCAGCCTGGAACGCGAACCAGTCGCCAGTCCGGCCGATGCCGCTCTGGATCTCGTCGAGCACGAGCAGGGCGCCGCTGGCATCGCACGCCGCGCGCGCCGCGGCCAGGTACCCGGGCGGCGCCGGCACCACACCGCCCTCGCCCAGGCACGGCTCGAGGAAGACGGCGGCGCAATCGGGACCGACGGCCGCTGTCAGCGCGGCTTGATCGCCGAAAGGCACAAACCTAACTTCAACCCCATACGGCATGAATGGCTCGCGGATCGACTCTTTGCCCGTCAGGCTGAGCGAGCCCATGGACCGGCCGTGGAAGCCGTGCTCGGCCGCGACGAAGACCGGCCGCGGCTCCCTGCGCCCGCCGGACCAGCTTGACGGCCGCCTCGTTGGCCTCGGTACCCGAGTTCGCGAAGAACACCCTGCCATCGCCGCCCACCAGCTCCAGCAGGCGCTCGGCCAGGACGATCTGGCCTTCGTGGGCATACAGGTTGGAGCAGTGGGCGAGCTTGCCGACCTGGGCGGTCACCGCCGCCACGAGCGCCGGATGGGCGTGCCCGAGCGCGCTGACCGCGATGCCGCCAACGAGATCGAGGTAGGAATTGTCGTCGGCGTCCCAGACGACGCAGCCTTCGCCTCTGGCGAGCATGAGTGGCGGCACGCCGTAGTTCGGCATCATGGTGGCCGCGTAGCGGTCCTGGAAGCTCGTGGTTCTGGTCATGCTGCCCTGTGCTCCTTACCGGGTCCGTGCTCCCTGTCCGGCACGACCATCGTGCCGATCCCCGAGTCGGTGAAAATTTCCAGCAGTACCGCGTGCGGGAGCCGACCGTCGAGCACGTGAGCTTGCGGCACGCCGCCCTGGACCGCCGTCAGGCACGCGGTCATCTTGGGGATCATGCCGTCGCTGAGCCCGGGCAGCATCGAAGCCAGGCTGCTGGCGCTCAACTCGCTGATCACCTCGGGCGGCTGGTCCGGAGCGGGCACCGCACCCGGTCCCGGCCAGTTGGCGTAGAGCCCGGCGACATCGGTGAGCACGATCAGCTTGACCGCGCCGAGCGCGACCGCCAGCGCGGCGGCGGCAGTGTCGGCGTTGACGTTGAGCACCTCGGCTCGCTCGCTGCGGGCGACGCTCGAGATCACCGGGATGCGCCCGTCACCGAGCAGCGCCCTGACCGCGCCGGGGTCCACCGACTCGACCTCGCCGACCTGGCCGAGATCGACGGGCTCCCCGTTGTCGCCGGTCGCGGTGATCCGGCGGGCGGTCATCAGGTGCGCGTCCTCGCCCGACAGTCCGACCGCGAACGGCCCGTGCTGGTTGATCAGGCCGACCACGTCCCTGTTGACCTGGCCAGTCAGCACCATGCGCACGACATCCATCGCCTCGGGAGTGGTCACCCTCAGCCCGGCCCTGAACGTCGACTTCATGCCGAGCTTGTCGAGGTGCGCGCTGATCTGCGGGCCGCCGCCGTGCACTACGACGGGGCGCAGGCCGGCATACCTGAGGAATACGACGTCCTCCGCGAATGCCTGCCGCAGCGGCTCATCGGTCATCGCGTGGCCGCCGTACTTGATCACGACGGTCTGGCCGTGGAAGCGCCGCAGCCAGGGCAGCGCCTCGATCAGGGTGGCGGCCTTGGCGAGCGCGCCGGTGTGCGCGCCGGCGTGCGGGCTGGTGTGCGCGCTCACGTCGAGTACGCCGAGTTCTCGTGCACGTAGGCAGCGGTGAGGTCAGTCGTCCTGATCGTGGCGGCAGCCCGGCCAGCGGACAGGTCGACGGTGATCGTCACGTCCCTGGGCGACAGGTCGACGGCGGTCCGGTCCTGCGCGGGCGCGCCGTTCTCGCACACCCAGACCCCGTTCATCGCAACGTTTACCTGATCGGCGTCGAATGCCGCGCTCGTCGTGCCGACAGCGGCCAGCACTCGCCCCCAGTTCGGGTCCTGGCCGTGTATCGCGCACTTGAGCAGGCTTGACCGGGCGACGGCCCGGCCGACGGCAACCGCGTCGTCCTCGCTGGCGGCACCGATCACCTGCACGGAGATCGCCTTGGTCGCGCCTTCGGCGTCGAGCAGGAGCTGATGCGCCAGGTCGTCGCAGCCTTGCGCGAGCAGTGCGCTGAACTCGGCGGGGTCGGGCTGGACGCCGGAGGCGCCGCTGGCCAGCAGCAGCACGGTGTCGTTGGTCGACATGCAGCCGTCGGAGTCCAGCCGGTCGAACGTGGTGCGCACCGCATCGCGCAGGGCCTTGTCCAGGTCGCTGGCGGCGACGTCGGCGTCCGTGGTCAGCACGACGAGCATGGTCGCGAGCGCGGGCGCGAGCATGGCGGCGCCCTTGGCCATGCCGCCGATCGTGTAGCCGGAGCCCTTGAGCTCGCAGGTTTTCGGGACGGTGTCGGTGGTCATGATCGCGGTCGCGGCAGCGTGGCCGCCGGTTCTGGCGGCTGCCACTGTGGCCGCGTCGACGCCGGCGAGCAGCTGGTGCATGGACAGGCGTTCACCGATCAGGCCGGTGGAGCAGACCGCGACGTCACTGGCCTCGATGCCCAGGATCCTGGCGAGATACTCGGCGGTCCGCTCGGTGTCCTGATAGCCGGCCGGCCCGGTGCAGGCGTTGGCGCCGCCGGAGTTGAGCACGACCGCCCGGATCTGCCCGTCGGCGACGGCCTTTTCGCTCCAGCGGACCGGCGCGGCCTTGACCCGGTTGGCGGTGAACACGGCCGCGGCCGCCGCCGACGGCCCGTCGTTGATCACGACCGCGACATCCGGCTTGCCGGAGTTCTTGATCCCGGCGGCGACGCCAGTGGCGCGGAATCCCTGCGGGGCTGTCACGGTCATGGTGTTACGCCGGTCACGGGGCTCTTCTGGGTCACGGGGCTACTCCGATCGAGGTCAGGCCCGCTGTCTCCGGCAGGCCGAGCATCAGGTTGGCGTTCTGGATGGCCTGTCCGGCCGCGCCCTTGCCGAGGTTGTCGATGGCCGCGACGACGACCGCGCGCCCGGCACGCTGGTCAGCGACGACCTGCAGGTGCACGCCGTTCGAGCCCGAGACCGCCCCCGTGCCCGGCCACTGCCCCTCCTTGAGCACGCAGATAAAAGGCTCATCTTTGTAGGCGCTGGCCAGCGCCTCTCTCAGTGCAGCGGTCGTATGCGCCCCCGCCAGCCTCGCCGTCGAGGTGGCGAGAATACCCCTGGGCATCGGCACCAGGATGGGCGTAAACGACACGCTGACGCGGCCCTCTCCCGCACCGCCCCTTTCGCCGCCGCCGACCCCGCCGCCGCCGCCGGCCGCCGCCGCCGATCTCGCTCAGGGCTTGCTCGATCTCAGGCGTGTGCCGGTGCGCGCCGCCGACCTGATAGGCGCTGACCGAGCCCATGACCTCGCTGCCGAGCAACTCCGCGCGCAGCGACTTGCCGGCCCCCGAGGTTCCGGAAGCCGCGACGACCACGATGTCCTCAATCTCGACGAGCCCCGCTTTCACCAGCGGCGCCAGGCCGATAATCGCCGCCGTCGAGTAACACCCCGGCGCCGCCACCTTGGCCGCGCCCTTGATCAGCGACCGGGCTCCCGGCAGTTCCGGCAGGCCAGTGACCCACCTTCCGGCGTGCTCACCGCCGTAGTGCCTGGTCCAGGCGTCCGCATCGGCCAGCCTGAAGTCCGGCCCGAGATCCACCACCTTGACGTCATCGGCCAGCCCAGCGGCGAGCGGCCCCGACTGCCCGCTCGGCAACGCCAGGAAAACCAGATCGCAATCGGCCCGCTTGATCGCATGATGAGCCTCGAACACGAGATCAGCGAGCCGTGCCCGCCCACCGCAGCCACCCGCATCACCCGTGTGGCCAGCGAGATTGCGATGTACCTCGCCGACGGTCTTGCCCACGCTGGAGTCCGCCGTCACGACTTCGACCCGGAGCTGGGGATGACCAGCGATCAGCCGTAGCAGCTCACGGCCCGCGTACCCGCTCGCTCCGGCTACCGCGACTCGCACAGTCATCGACCCTCCACCCCAGCTACCGACCGCATCATTATGCAATTCAATGTTTGAATATGCAAGCTGGGTCTCCGACCCGCCCGCCGACCCAGCAGCACGGCCGCGGGCGTGGTTGGCTGGCCTCGGATTTGGCTTCGGTATCTCTTGTGGAGGACCGAGACCGTGACCAAGCAATAGCGGATCGTGAGAGTTCGACCGATGTCGGAGGAATACATATCGAACCGCGTGTTCAGCTTCGCGACGGCCTGTCGCTGGCGCATGATGTTGAGGCGCAGGAAGGAGACGACATGCACCCCCGCGGCTTTTCCGCTCAGGTCGGTGTGCCGCGGTCCGTGGCGACGAGGTTCTTGGTGCCCGGGTATGTGGTACCGGGGTCCGCGATCTCGCGGTGCATGGCGCCGAAGTCAGTGGTGTCGAGGCACATGCGATTCAGTCGCGTCGTACTCGCCGCCGCGATACTCGCGCTGGTGGCCGGCTGCGGCGGTACATCGGCTCAGCAGCCCAAGACCGCGACGAAGACCGAGTTCGTCGGCTGTGGCACTACCAAGACAGCGGCCAATGTGCCAATTCACGTCGAGGTAACCTCAGGCAAGGTGACCTGCGGCACGGCAATGGCGATCGAGCGGAAATACGCCCAGGAAGTCAGATCGGGCGACGCTCCGGGCAATGGCGGCGGCGGCCCGGTCAAGGTCAATGGGTGGACGTGCCAGGGCTACTCAACCCCCGTGGTACTCCACACCGGCAAAGCTTCCCGCTGCACCGACGGCGGCAATCAGATCCTGGCGATCCTGCCCACCTCTGCGTAGCTCCGGCCCGGAGCCGACCTGGCGTGCCGGGGCGACGACAGCAACGGGACCCTCCCCGTTGCTGTCGCCCGATGGCCCGCAACAACAACATGCCGTGCGCGGGAGGTTTGTCGTGCTCCGGGAGGAGAGTTGTCGTGTCCTGGAGGGTTCTCGTCCTTACCGGGGAGGGTTTTCGGGTTCCTGAAGGAGCGTTGTCGCATGAAGGAGGGTTGTCGTCGTATAGTCCGGTCAACTCTCCTAGATGCGGAAACCCTCCTGCACGAACCCGAAAACCCTCCTGCGAGAGCAGCCTCACCCCAAAAGAGCCGCACCTTTGCGACCTACCTGGCGCGGTAGCGCACGATAGCGCCGCTGTTTTGTAACATCGCCGGGGCTAGCTGCTGCGGAGGACCGCGCCGGTGCGGCGGGCCGCTTCGGCTACGGCAGCGTCCCTGACGACGGCGACCTCGTCGTCGGTCAGGGTACGGTCGGCGGCGCGGAACCTGAGCGAGTATGCGAGCGATTTCCTGCCCGCGCCGAGTCTGCTCGCCCGTATACAAGTCGAACAGCCGTACCTGCTCAAGCAGCGACTCAGCAGAGCCAGCAGCGGCGCCCGCGATCAGCGCCGCCTCCACGTCGGCGGCCGGCGTCTCCTCGGCCACGACGAGGGCGACATCTTGCGTCGCCATCGGGTAACCCGAGATCCGGGGGGCCTGCGCCGGGGGCAGGGCACCCGCAGCCTGCTCGATCAGCGAGAAGTCGAGTTCCATCGCGCACGCCCGGGCCGGCAGCTTGTAGGAGTTGATCACCCGCGGATGCAACTCGCCCGCATGCCCGATCACGACAGCACCGGAGCCACCAGCACCGGAGCCACCAGCAGCCACCACGAACTCCGCGCACCGGCCCGGATGCCACGGCTCCGTCTGCCCCGCCCGCACCTGGAAGTCAAGCCGCGCCAGCCGCAGCAGCGAACTGGCCGCCTCGATCGCGTCGTTGAAGCTGGCCTCCCGGCCCGCGCCCCACCAACCAGCAGGCTCGAACCTGCCAGTCAGCACGCACGCCGCCAGCCGAGGCTGGTCGGGCAGCGCGTCATTGACCGACGCGAGCTCGTCCGGGCGGCGGCCCGTGATCGACGGCCAGCACCGGCGCGATCGTGCCGCCGCCAGGACCGCGCAGCCGGAACGCGTTGCCGATCTCGAACAGCGCCAGGTCGGCGAAGCCCAGCCCGATGTTCCTGGTCGCGACGCGGAATAGGCCAGGCAGCAGCGTGCTGCGCATCAGCGGCTCTTCGTCCCTGATCGGGTTCGCCAGCCGGACGGCTCGCCTGCGCACGTCACCGGCCGGCAGCAGCATCCGGTCGAAGTCGCCCTCCGACCCGAACGCGCTGCTGATCACCTCGACGTACCCCGCCCCCGCCAGTGCGCGGCCAGCTGAGATGCGCAGGCGCTGGGCCGGTGTCCTGCCCTTGCCAGCCAGCGCCCGCGGCTTGGCGATCCCGACCTTGTCATAGCCTTCGAACCTGATGACCTCTTCGGCGAGATCGTTCGGGTCGGTCAGGTCAGGCCGCCACGACGGCGGCCGCACCACCAGCCGAAGGCCGGCCCAGAACCAGAACCAGCGACCTCGGAGACCTCGCACCCCACCTCGCGCAGCCTGCTCACCACGGTCGAGTCGCCGTACGGCACCCCGGCCACCCGCTCAGGCAGGTCCGCGGCGATCGGGATAAGCGCCGGCTCGATCGGCTCGGCGGCCAGCGAGTATCCGGGCACCGCCGTGCCGCCTCCAAGCGAGGCCAGCATCGCGACAGCCCGCGCCGACGCGCGCAACGGCAGTTCGTAGTCGACGCCGCGCTCGAACCGAGCCGATGCCTCGCTGAACAGCCGGTGCCGCCGGCTCATCCGCGCGATCCCCGGCGCCGAGAAGTGCGCGGCCTCAACCACCAGGTCGGTCGAGCCAGCGCCAACCTCGGTCGCCAGCCCGCCCATCGTGCCTGCCAGCGAGATCGGGCCGGACGAATCGGTGATCAGGATGTCGTCGGGGTCGAGTTGGCGCACGACATGATCGAGCGTCTCGAGCTTCTCGCCGTCCAGCGCCCGCCGCACCACGATCGGCCCGCGCAACGCCGCCCGGTCGAAGGCGTGCAGCGGCTGCCCGAGCTCGAGCATCAGGTAGTTCGTGATGTCCACGGCGAGCGACACGCTCCGCATGCCGCAGCGGGCCAGCCTGACTCGCATGGCCAGCGGCGTAGGACGAGCAGGGTCGATGCCGCGCACCTCGCGCAGCGCGATCCGGTCACAGGCCGACGGGTCGGCGATGCTCGCCTGATGCACCGAGGCATCCGGCGTGTCATCGCCGGTGAGCACGCCGGCAGGGTCGGTGTAGGCCACCCCGAACGCGCTGGCCAGTTCCCTGGCCATGCCCCTGACCGACAGCGCATGGCCCTTGTCCGGCGTGACGTTCACGTCGAACACGACGTCACGCAAGCCAGCCAGGGCCACGAAGTCGGCGCCAAGCGGCGATTCGGCGGGCAGCACCAGGATGCCGGAATGATCATCGCCCAGGGCCAGCTCGGCCGCCGAGCAGATCATCCCGTCCGACAGCTTGCCGTACGCCTTGCGGGCGGCGATCTCGAAGCCGCCGGGCAGCACAGCGCCGGGCAGCGAGAGCGCCACCAGGTCGCCGACCGCGAAGTTCGCCGCCCCGCAGATCACCCAGCGCTCGTCCGACGGCGAGCCGCCGGTCGTCACCCGGCAGTACCTGATCGGCTTCTTGTGCCCGGTGAGTTCCTCTATCTCGAGCACCCGCGCGACGACAACGCCGGACACGTCGTGCCCGACTTCCGCCACGGCCTCGATCTCCAGCCCGACGGCGGTCAGCCGCCGCCCGACCTCGCCAGCATCGACCGGCGCGGGCAGTTGTGCTTGCTCAAGATGGGCGTACTCGAGCAGCCAGGAAAGCGGTACCAGCATCTAAGCCTCCTCTCCGAAGCCGCGGGAGAACCTCACGTCGCCCTCGACCGTGTCCCTGATGTCAGCGAGCCCGTTGCGGATCATGAGCGACCGCTCGATGCCAAGCCCGAACGCGAACCCGCTGTAGCGCTCGGAGTCGATCCCGCAGGCGCGGAGCACTCGGGGGTTGACCATGCCGCAGCCGGCGATCTCGATCCAGCCCTGCGACTTGCACACCCGGCACGGCTTACCGCCCGGTCGCGCGGACGCACCCCGGCACACGTGGCACTCCATCGATACATCGGCCGACGGCTCGGTGAACGGGAAATAGTCAGGCCGCAGCCTCGTCTTAAGCCCCGGCCCGAACAGCGCCTCGACGAACGCGGCGATCGCGCCGCGCAGATCGGCCATCGTCAGGCCCTCGTCCACGGCGAGCCCTTCGATCTGATGGAACACCGGGCTGTGCGTGGCATCGAGCGCGTCCGCCCTGAAGCACTTCCCTGGCGCGACCACGTAGAGCGGCAGCGGCCTGGTCAGCATGGCCCTGATCTGCACCGGCGAGGTATGCGTGCGCAGCACCAGGTTGGACCGCTGTGCCGGTCCCGGCCCGGCCACGAAGAACGTGTCCTGCATTTCCCGCGCGGGGTGGTCGGGCGGGAAGTTCAGCGCGTCGAAGTTGTACCATTCGGCCTCGATCTCGGGTCCTTCGGCGATCTCGTAACCCATGCCGATGAACACGTCGGCCAGCCGGTCGCCGAGCGCCACGACCGGATGCCTGGCGCCAGCGGGATTCCTGTCCCACGGCAGCGTCACGTCAGCGACCTCGTCCACCAGGACCATGCGGTCCCGGTCGGCCTCAAGCTGAGCCTGCCGGGCCGAGTTGGCCTCGGTGAGCTGCCGCTTCGCCTCGCCGATCCGCCGCCCCGCCTCCGCTTTCGCCTCAGGCGGCAGGGCGCCGATCTCCGCGCTCGCCAGGATGAGCGGCGCCCGCTTGTCGAGATGAGCAAGCCGCGCCGCCTTGAGTTCCTCGAACGTGGCGGCGCCGTTGATCGCGGCGAGCGCCTCGTCCACCATCCGCTGGACCTCAGCGGGCGCGAGCGCGGCCACCCGCACGGGGTCGTAAGTCTTATTCGGTGCTGACATCGGGAATCAGTCCTGTTCTAACCGGAAAACCATAAAAAGCTTCATGAAGAATGGCTCGCGCCGGTACTCGCGCAAGCACGCCTAATCGCCCGCGTGGTATCTCTGATCTCGGGTGCCCGCCCGCCAGTCAGCGCAGATCTGGTTAGCCGTGATCTGGGGCGCCGGCGGGCATGGTAAATCGGAACTCAGCACCGCCGCCCGGCGCCTGCGTCACTGCGATGGACCCGTCGTGCGCCTCGACCAGGCCTTTGACGATGAACAGGCCGAGCCCGGCACCGCCACGCCGCTTCGCGCGCCAGAACTGGCGGAATACCCGCGGGGCGAACTCAGGCGCGATTCCCGGGCCCTGATCGCGTACCGACACCGCGATCCCCGGTCCGCCGCAGACCTGCGCCGCCTCAACCACAGTAGTTACGGTACCAGCACCGTGCCTGACGGCGTTCTCAATAAGGTTGGCGAGGATCTGATCGACCTTGTCGGCATCGAGCCATGCCTCGGGCAATCTTTCCCCGACCTGGATCTTGAACTTGTCCGCGGACTCCCCCGCCGCCACCCGGCCGGCGATCAGCCTGGCCGCCCGCACCCCGATATCGACGAGTTCGCGGTGCAGCTCGATGCGGCCAGCTTCGATCCTGGAGACGTCAAGCAACTCGGTGATGAGCCTGGTGACGCGGTCCGCGTCGGCGTTGACGGTCTCGAGCATCACGCGCTTCTGATCGTCGGTGAACCTCGGCCACTTGGCAAGCAGGGTGGCCGTGAAGCCTTTGACGCTGGTCAGCGGTGAGCGTAGCTCGTGCGCGACGGTGGACACCAGATCGGCTCTGGTCCGCTCGAGCCTGGCGCGCGCGGACGCGCTCCGCAGCGTGATGGTCAGCCGCTGCACCGCGCCGCGCTCACGCGGACTCGCCATTGCGCGGACCGCGCACGTAGCCGATCGTGACAAGCAATTCGGTGCCGTCGGAGAGATACAGCGAGCATTCCGGATGCCTGGTCCTGGTCGAGAGCCCGTCGTAGGGCCGCGACATCTGCCACCAGCATCGGCCTTCGCTGTCGATCAATGGCAATGCGGCGGGCAGTTTCGCGCCGACGGCGTCCTTCGCGGCAATCCCGGTAAGCCGTTCCGCCGCGCGGTTGAAAATGGTGACGACGCCATCGCCATCGGCCACGATAAGCCCATCGGGTAGCTCGTCAGGACAGAACAGGCCTGCCGCATTGATCGCGGTTACCACATTCACCTGCCGGTCCACATCGGACTTTCACCCTCGCCAGAACAGACTGGCCCCGGCACGCCTGGTATTCACCGCTCGCAGGTCCGGGGGGTAACCCGCGAGCGACACGCCACCTTGAGTGACCCATCTCAGGCTACTCATGACGCAACGTGACCAAAGCCTAGCGCGTCAGGTGCCCGCTGCGGCACCCCCGACTTGCGCGAGCAGACGCATAAAGGCAGACAGCGGCCGCCGCCGCCAGGTTGAGGCTCTCCGCCTTGCCGTAGATGGGAACCGCGACCACCTCATCGGCGAGCGCGAGCAGCTCGCGCGGGAGCCCCCAGGCCTCGTTGCCGAACAGCCAGGCTGTAGGCCGACCGAGCTCGGCCTCGTCGAGGCTGGCGCCTCCGCTGCCGTCGGCCGCAAGTACTGCCAGCCCGGCCTCCCGGAGCCCGGTGACCGCCTCAGCTACCGGATACGCCCGCCACGATCGGCAGGTGGAAGATCGAGCCTGCCGATGACCTGACGCACTTGCTGTTGTACGGGTCGACGGTCGCCCCGGCGAATACGACTCCCACGGCACCGGCCGCGTCGGCCGAGCGCAGCACGGTGCCAGCGTTGCCAGGATCGCGGACATTGGCGAGCACGACGACCAGCGGCGGCTGTTCCCCGGCCCGGCCAGCCTCGCCCGCAAGCCCAGCCCTGTTCGTGAGCACGGTCGTCAGGTCAGTGAGCGGTACATCGATGAACGGGCAGACCGCGAGCACGCCCTGCGGCGTCACGGTCTGCGCTAGCTCGGCCATCAGCTCACCGCCCACTTCGTGGACGGGTGCCCCGGCCGCGGCCACGGCAGCAACGAGTTCGCCGTGCCGTGCCCGCGCGTCGGTGGTGACAAAAAGTTCCCTGATCAGCCCGCCGGCCGCCAGCGCCTCCCTGACTGCCTGCGGGCCCTCAGCCAGGAAGAGCCGCGATCGTTCCCTGAGCGCCCGCTTGGCCAGCTGGCGGGCCGCCCTGACCCGTGCTTGCCCGCTCGCCGCTCGCGGGTCGCGTGCGGCTGGCTTGCTAGGCAGCAGCGGGCCTCGGCGCGTCCACGTCGGCGGGCAGCGCGTTCCGTGCGACCTCGACAAGCGCGGCGAATGCGGCCGCGTCGGTGACCGCCATGTCAGCCAGCATCTTCCGGTCGACCTCGACCCCCGCGGCCTTGAGGCCCTGGATGAAGCGGTTGTACGTGATGCCCTCGGCGCGGGCGGCCGCGTTGATGCGCTGGATCCAGAGCCTGCGGAAGGCGCCCTTACGATCCTTGCGATCCCGGTAGGCATAGGTCATCGAGTGCAGCGACTGTTCCTTGGCCTTGCGGTACAGTCTGGACCGCTGGCCGCGGTAGCCGCTTGCCCGCTCGAGAACTACCCTGCGCTTCTTATGGGCATTGACCGCCCGTTTTACGCGTGCCATTAATTCGGCTCCCTCACGTCGGACCGGGTCACTTGCCCAGCAATTTCCTGACAGTTTTCAGATTCCCGGGTGACACCGTCACCTCGTTGTCCAAGCGGCGCGTCCGCGTGGTGGGCTTGTGCTCAAAGTAGTGCTGGCGATTCGCGCGGCGGCGCATGATCTTGCCGGTCCCGGTAATCCTGAACCGCTTCTTGGCGCCGCTGTGCGTCTTCATCTTCGGCATCTCGCCGCATCCCTCGTTCCATGCGTGCTCGGGCACGCGTCCTGTAGTGGCCCGCGACGCTATCGCGCGTCGTGGGTAAGTCTGTCTGCGACTAGCTCAGCGGTGCCAGTCAGCCTCCGTCTTCCGCTGTGTCTTCGGAAACCGCGGGCACGGCAGTCCCGTCGCCCGGCTTGGCCTCCGGCGCGGCTGGCCTTGGCGCGGCCGGCTTAGGCGCGATCGCGGCTGACCTCGGCGCGGTCGGCTTGGGCGCGGCAGGCCTGGGTGCGGCTGGCCGTGGCGCGCCAGGCGGAGCTGGGCGCGGCGCCGTCGGCCGCTGCCTGCGCAGCCGGTACTCCCGGTCGCGGTGCCGCCTGGGCGACCGGCGGAGCCGGGCGCGGCGCGGTCTGCGCGCCTGGCCTCGGCGCGCCAGGCCTGGGCGCGGTCTGCGCGGACGACGGAGCCGGCCTTGGCGCGCCCGGGCGCGGGGCGCCGGCTGGTCCGGGCCTGGGCGCGACCGGACGCGAAGCAGCGCCGGCCGAGCCCACCGTACCGGCCCGGCTCATTGTGCCGGCCTGACTCGCCTGGCGGCCCTGACTTGCCGCGGCCTGACTGCCTGCGCTGGCATGACTCGGTGCGCTGGCATGGCTCGGTGCGCTGGCATGGCTCGGTGCGCTGGCATGGCTCGGTGCGCTGGCATGGCTCGGTGCGCTGGTCTGGCTCGGTGCGCTGGCCTGGCTCACCGGACGGGCCTGACTCGCGGCACTGACAGGACTCGCTGTGATGAAAGGATTCGGCGCGCTGAAAGGATTCGGCGCGTCCGCCTCGCTCTGCGCTGGCCTGCTAGCGCGCCAGGTCCGCGGCAGGCAGGCACGCCCGCGCGCTCGCCCGGTCAGGAACCCTGGCCGGCTTGGTGTCCGCCTTCTTGCGGTGAGGGCCGATCACCATGATCATGTTCCGGCCATCCTGCTTAGGCTGCGACTCCACGAAACCAAGCTCTTCGACGTCGCCGGCAAGCCGCTGGAGCAGCTTGTAGCCAAGCTCCGGCCTTGACTGCTCGCGACCGCGGAACATGATGGTCACCTTGACCTTGTCGCCCGCTTTGAGGAACCGCTCGACGTGACCCTTCTTGGTCCCGTAGTCATGCGGATCGATCTTGGGACGGATCTTGATTTCCTTGATGACCGTCTGCGCCTGGTTCTTGCGCGATTCCCTCGCCTTGAGCGCGGACTCGTACTTGAACTTGCCGTAGTCCATCAGCTTGCAGACAGGCGGGCGCGCCGTGGGCGCGACCTCCACCAGGTCCAGATCGGACTCCTGGGCCAGCCGGAGCGCGTCGTTAATCGACACGATTCCGACCTGCTCTCCCGATGGGCCTACCAGACGGACTTCAGGTACCCGGATACGCTCGTTGATTCGAGGTTCAGTGCTGATGTGACCTCCTGCGTCACTATCGTCCCGGCTCGGGCCAGTCCCGGCCGGTTTTACTGCCTTGCCACCCGTACGGAACGCAAAAGCCCCGCACACGTCGCATGCGGGGCCACCATAAGAGCGCAACTGCCGCGACGCCGCCTCCCAGGCGCGTCACGTTAGCCGCGTACCGCACCGCAACCCGGCAATCCCCGAGTCCGGCACGTCCGGCCAAAGCCCGCTAGCCAGACATGCGTGTGGCTTTGTGGACTTCTACCCGCCAGCAATTAAGCCGGCTAGGTGGGAGGTGGCCGAGGTGGTCCTCCGCTTTCGAACCCGACATTACGCCGGGTCGTTGAGTTCTGGTATTCAGGTTACCGCATACCGGCGACATCGTCATATCCCAATGCCGCGCCCGTAACCATGAGCCCGCTCCTCACCGCGAGACTGGCCCCCGTTGTAAGGCCAGTACGCCCAGCCAGCATGTGAATCCGACCGCTCAACAGGTCTCAACAGCAGCAAGCAGGACCTTCCTGCTGTTGCCAGCCGAGCCCCGACAGCAACGTGGCCCTCCCTGATGCTCTTGGGACAGCATCAAGGGGGGCCACGTTGCTCACCAAACCGGCCGCTGACAGCATCAGGGAGGGCCACGCTGCTGACCACGCCATGTCGGTTGCGCTTCGATCGCGGCCAGGCCGGCCCGCCGCATCGTCTCAAGCGGAGCGGGCCTGTCCGTCATCAATGCGACTTGACCCGCTGCCTGATGCAGCAGCAGGTCAAACCCGCTCACCACGACAGCGCCTGCTGACTGCGCGGCAACCGCCAGTGGCGTGGGCCAGGGGTGATAGACCACATCAAGCACTGCTGATGATGTGGTGATGTGGGCGGAGATTTTTTCAGCAAGGAAGTCGGCTCCGCCTGCTGGCACGGTGGAGATCACCAATCGTGCGCCGCGCAGCGCGGAGGGCGTCAATGGCGCGAGGGTGAGCTCTACTCCGAGCCGGTCAGCGGCAAGGCGCAACTCCGCCGTCCGAGCCGGATCGCGGACGGCGACGGTCGCCGACTTCGCCCGAGCACGGCGCAGCGCGCCGAGCGCCGCGCAGGCCGTCGCCCCCGCGCCGATGACCAGCGCGGGACCGGCTCCGTCGGCCCCTCGCTCAGCCAGCGCGCCAGACCATGCCGGGCACGTCAGTGTTGTAGCCGAGGCGCTGCGCCGCCGCGAACACCACTGTGTTGGCGCAGCCGACCTGTGTGGCGAGGGGGTCGACGCGATCAAGCAACGGCAGCACGGTCCGCTTGAGCGGCATCGTCAGCGACAGGCCAGCCCAGTCCGGCCCGCACGAGTCGAGCAGCGCCGGCAGTCCGGCCTCCCCGCATTCGATCGCCTCGTAGCGCCACCAGGTCAGCCCGAGCGCGGCGTAGGCGGCGTTGTGCAGGACCGGCGACAGCGAGTGCCCGATCGGCGAGCCGAGCACCGCCGCCCTGATGCCGCGCCCGTCGGTCTGGCGTCACCGTACGGCTGGCCGCCGCTCAGTCCCTCGAACTCGTGCTTCCACTGCTGGAACTGGGTGAAGCTAGCGTGAAGTGAGTCAGGTATGGCTTTTTCCTGGTGTCAGCGATGAAGTACAGCCATGTTGCCCTTGGTCGGGTGCACCGCCGCGTTCAGCGCTCCGACTCCCGGGTTGCCGATCGGGACCTGGCGGCAGGCCGGTGTGGAGGTAGGTGTTGTACGGCGACTTCACGTCCTGCTGCTTGCCGTTGGCTGCCGTGCCGTAGGTGCTCAGCGCGTAGAAGACGGTGCTGTCGAACTGAAGCGGCATGTTCTTACCGAGCCGGTTCCACGCGACCCGGGAGATCTTGCCGAAGTCGCCGGGGTTACCAGCCTCCGCCTGGATCATGCTGGCCACGATCAGCGCGTGCCACGGCGTGGTGAAGACTCTTGGCCTGCGCGACGCCGGCCAGATTGATGCCTGTCGACCTTCTCGTTGAATTCCTTGACCATCGTCTGCAGGATCTGCAGCGCGGTCATGTGCGGCAGCAGCGTGTACGTGTCCGGGAAGAGGAAGCCTTCGGCGCTCACGTTCTCCGGCGCCCAGCTCGGCAGCCCGAGCGACGTCGGCGGATGCTCGATGATCTGGGTGAACTGGGCTGACCGGAATCTTGGTCTGCGTCGAGAGGATGGCGCGATCTTCGAGGCGCGCATGCCCTCGATGATCGTGACCTGGTCCTTGATCCGGTGGGCCGTGTTGAGCAGGTAGGCCACCGCGAGGGCTGAGCTCATGTGACGGCGCAACTGGTAGACGCCCGGCTGGAGGTCATCGGCGTTGTGCGCCGCACCCGCAGCGCTGTCGAACGGCCGCAGCTCCTTGATCACGCCCTGGCGCATCAGCGCGGGCCGAGCTCGGTCAGCACGGTGCCAGGCGCCACCGTAATATCCACCTTGCCGGTGCCGGCGCCCTGATAGTCGCCGTACCTGCTCGTATGCCAGGCCAGGTAGCGCGTGTACCCAAAGATTCCGGCGGCGAGGACTATGACGGCTACGGCAGCGATCGATGTGGTGAACGCGACTTTGCCGCGCACCCGCTTTGGCCGCTTGGCGCGCCCTGACCTTCTCCCCCGGCGGCGACCGCCGTCGTCATCGTCATCATCGTCATCGCCGCCGAAGCGCCTGGATAGCAGCCCGCCCTCGTGATCGTCTTCCCAGCCGGCCGCCCGACCCTGACCGGGATCATCCCAGTCGCCGGCATCCTCGGCGTCGCCGGCGTTGTACTGATCGGCGCTGTAGCCATCGGCTTGGTACTGGTCGGCTTGGTACTGGTCGGCGCTGTACGGGTCGGCGGGGTGCTGGTCAGCGGGGTACGGGTCGGCGGGGTACTGGTCGCCCGGGTACTGCTCGTAGCCAGCCTGGGCGTCGTATTGCTGGTCACTGCGGGAGTAGTCATCCGGGCGGCCGAACGAACCTGTATCCGGGCGGGCGAAACTGCCCGTGTCCGGGCGGGCGAACGAACCCGTGTCCGGGCGGCCGAAACTGCCCGTGTCCGGGCGGGCGAAACTGCCCGTGTCCGGGCGGGCGAACGAACCCGTGTCCGGGCGGCCTAGCGAACCCGTGTCCGGGCGGCTGAACCAGCCGCTGTCGCCCGTTTCTGCCGGGGCGGTGCCGGGCTGGTAGCCGTACTGGTCCGGTGATCCGTAGCTTTGCCCGTAGGTTTCCTGAGCGTGCAGGTCCCGGCCGTAAGAGTCCGGCCCTGACCCGTGCTCCGGCGGCCTGTAGCCGTTCGCGGACGCGCCCTGGCCATAGTCGTCATGACCATGGCCGCCTTGGGGGTAGCCGTTCTGCCCGTAACCGGGATCGCCGCCGTAACCGCCCGGGCTAGCCGCCTGGCTAGGCTGGCCTGCCTGACCGTAGTCAGCCCTGCCGTACTCCGTGCCAGCCTCTGGGCCGTAGGCGTCCTGACCGTACCCTCCGGCGTTATACGTGCCGCTGTCGTAGGCACCGTTGTCGTTGGCACGGTTGCTGTACCCGCCAGTGCTGTACCCGCCGTTGCCGTACTCACCGCCGTTGTAGCCGGCGCCGTTGTAGCCAGTGCCGGGGAGGGCCGCGCCGCCGTAGCCGGCGTCCTGCCTCCCAAGATCCCAGCCCGGCTGCCATGCCTGCCCGCTCTCCGACGGGTAGACGAAATCGCCATCCTGGCCGAAGTCATCGCCGGCATACCGGCCGCCCTGGCTGCCTGGATGGTTCACTGGGCACCGCCGCTCATGGTGAGGAGCTCACCGGACGGGGCACCCGACAGCCGCTCCGCGTCGAGCGCGCTTTGCAGCAGCAGCGCGGCGGCTGCCTTGTCTACCCTCTGCCGGCGTTGCCGTCCATCGCGCCCGCCGGCCCGCAGCGCCGAGTGCGCGAGCGTGGTCGTGAACCGCTCGTCCACCAGCCGCACCGGTACCGGCGCCACTCGCCTCGCCATTTCGCTCGCGAAAGAACGCGCGTCCGCCGCCGCCGCGCCCGCCTTGCCTGACAGGCTGGTCGGCAGGCCAACGACTATCTCAATGGGAGCATGCTCGGCGCACAGCCGGGAGATCTCGTCCAGATCTCCGCGACCACGTCGCACGGTTGCCAGCGGGGTGGCCAGCACGCCGCCTGGGTCGCAACTGGCCACTCCGATCCGAACCGATCCCACGTCGATAGCCAGCCTTTTACCCGATCTCAAGTCACCAATCCCGTAAAGTTTGGTCTCAGAATCGACACAACCTGGCTGCGGCATGGTTTCACGTTACGCTACCCGAGGCGCCGATGTCGGCAATAACGTCTCGAACCGCATCAAACGCCTCCGCCATCTGCCTGCGCCGTCCGGTCACCGAGCACCGCGCCTCCGCCCTGGGCGATATCGTCCTTGCCGCCGCCGCGGCCACCGAGCGCGGCTGTCGCCGTCCCGATCAGCGCTGCCAGCCCCGATGCCGCGCGACCGCGCCGCCTCGTTCACGGCGACGACCACCGATGGCCGGTCGGCCGGGACCCCGGCCGTCACCACCACGCCGGGCCGGCTGGCCGGGATCTGGCCCCGGATGTCGAGCGCGAGCTTGCGGATGCCGTCGACCGCGGTGCCCCCCGGCATCAGGTGCGCGACGTACGCGACACCGCCGACGTCCAAGGCCTGGCCGACGAGCCCGACCGCCACGGTGGCCAGCTGCGCCGACTGCATCCGCTGCAGTTCGCGTTCGGCGTCCCGGAGCTTGGCGACTATGCCGGCGACCCGGTCGGGCAACTCCGCCCGGGGCGTCCTGAGCTGCTCGGACAGCTGGCTTACCAGCAGGCTTTCCCTGGCCAGGTGCCTGAACGCGTCCATGCCCACCAGCGCCTCGACGCGCCTGACGCCGGAGCCGATCGACGACTCACCCATGATCTTCACCAGGCCGAGCTGCCCCGACCTGGCGACGTGGGTGCCGCCGCACAGCTCACGCGAGTAGTCACCCACCTCTACTACCCGGACTTCGTCGCCGTACTTCTCGCCGAACAGCGCGAGCGCGCCCATCGCACGGGCCTCGCCGATCGAGGTGTAGAAGGCACGGACATCCAGGTCGCTGGTCAGGATCTCGTTGACCTCATCCTCCACTTCGGCGAGCATCGCCGTCGGCACCGCGCCGATCGCCGTGAAGTCGAACCTGAACCGGCCCGGCGAATTCTCCGAGCCTGCCTGAGCCGCCGACTCGCCGAGCGCGCCACGAAAAGCCCGGTGGACCAGATGCGTCGCCGTGTGCGACCTGGAGATCGCGCGGCGCCGGTCGACATCGATCTCGACGAGTACGTGGTCACCGACCGTGACCTCGCCGGAGATCACGCGGCTCCGGTGCACGATCAGCCCGGGCACCGGCGTCTGCACGTCGAGAATCTCGATCGTCGCGTCGCCCCCGGCGCCGCTGCCGGTCAGCCGCATGATTCCGGCATCGGCAAGCTGGCCGCCGCCTTCGGCGTAACAGGGCGTGCGGTCCAGGACGATGTCGACCTCGGTGCCTGCGCCCGCCGCGGGCACCGAGGCTCCCCGCGAAAGCAGGCCGACCACGGTCGCCTCGCCCACGATCTCGTCGTACCCGGTGAAGACGACCTTGCCAGACGCGCTCCAGTAGCTGCGCGAACGACCGAGATGTCGGCGTTGCCGGTCTTCTTGGACGCCGCGTCGTCCTTGGCCCGCTGCCGCTGCTCGGCCATCAGTCGCTTGAACCCAGCCTCATCGACCTGCAGGCCCTGCTCCGACGCCATTTCCAGGGTCAGGTCGATCGGGAAGCCGTAGGTATCGTGCAGCGGAACGCCTGCGACCCGCTGATCGACCGCTCGCCGCGCCGCTCCACCTCGGAGACCGCCGCCTCGAACATCGCGGTACCGGTGCGCAGCGTGCCGAGGAACGCGCCCTCCTCGGCGTCGAGCACGGTGTGGATGTTCGGCGCGTCCCTGATCAGGTCGGGGTACTGATCGCCGAGCGCGCCGATCGCCACCGACGACGAGCTCGTGCAGGTAGCGCTCATTCTGGCCGCCGCGCCTGCTGTGCCCCCGTCGCCGCCGCGCTGGCTGCCCGCCGAGCAGCCGCAGGTCCCGGACGCTGCGCCGGACGATGCGGCGAAGCACGTAGCCACGTCCCTCGTTGGACGGGATCACGCCGTCGGCCACCAGCATGACCGCCGCCCTGACGTGGTCCGCGATCGACTCGAAGCGAGACGTCGGTGCGCGGGTCGCGGCCGTACTTCTGGTCGGTCAGCTCGGCGGCCCGGTCCAGCACCTTCCACATGGTGTCGATCTCGTAGATATTGTCGACGCCCTGGAGCAGGATCGCCATCCGCTCCAGGCCCATGCCGGTGTCGATGTTGCGCGAGGGCAGCTCACCCTGGATGTCGAAGTCCACCTTGCTCCGCACCGCGCTGAGCTGGAACTGCATGAAGACCAGGTTCCAGACCTCGAGGTAACGGTCCTCGTCGAGCCTCTGGCCCGCCCTCGCGGCCGTACTCAGGCCCTCGGTCGTAGTAGATCTCCGAGCACGGCCCGCCGGGTCCTGGCGACCCCCATGTGCCAGTAGTTGTCGGCCAGCCCGCGCCGCTGGATCCGGCTCTCAGGTACGCCGACCTGGTCCCGCCAGATCGAGAACGCCTCGTCGTCCCCGGTGTAGACGGTCGCCCAGAGCTTGCTCTCGGCGAACCCGAACCCGCCGTCGGACTCCGGCCTGGTGAGCAATTCCCAGGCCAGCGGAATCGCCTGCTCCTTGAAGTAATCGCCGAACGAGAAGTTGCCGAGCATCTGGAAGAACGTCGCGTGCCTGGTGGTCTTGCCGACCTCATCGATGTCCGGCGTCCGCACGCACTTCTGCACGGAGACGGCGCGCGGCCACGGCGGCATCCGCTGGCCCAGGAAATACGGCTTGAACGGCACCATTCCGGCGTTGCACCAGCAGCAGGGTTGGGTCCTCAGCGACCAGGCTGGCCGAAGGCACCACCGTGTGCCCGCGCTGGGAGAAATACTCAAGGAAACGGCGGGCAATCTCAGCCGACTCCATAACGGCCATCCTTACGTCTCGTCGATTCGGCCTGCACCAGATCAGGTTCAGGCCGCCTGGTCGAGCGCGCCGCCTGGCCGACCGGATAGCGTCACGGTCTGCTGCACGCTGATAGATATTGCGGCTGCCGGGCATTGCGAGTCGTATCTCGTCCGATCTCCGGCGCCGTGCCTCGACTCATGCGAACCCGGCACTGGCGCGCATCTCGCCGCACGAGCCCAGGCCGGCAGCCCGGAACACGGCGGCCGCGGGGCCTGCCCTGCCGATCGCCCGGCGGGCAGACTGAGCGGGCCACCGACCGGCATCCCGGCCGACTGCCGCACCGCGGGCAAGGTTCGACCGGCCGCCGGCCGCGTGGCCTGACCAGCCTTGCCCGTGAGCGCCTTCGCGGCCCGGTCAAGCCGCCGGTACCCGGCGATGCCGAGCACCGCCCCAGCGGTCAGCCAGCATCATGCGCGGATCATGACCGCACCCTCCCGCTCATGGCTGTGCCCTCCCGCTCACGGCTGTGTCTGCCCGGCTCATGGCTGTGCCCGGCCTGTCCGGCGGACCGCCAGTGCCCGCCTGACCCCGTAACTGCGCCGCCGCCACCCGCAGCACCGGGGCTCCGAGCCCGCTGGCGACCAGCCGAGCCGAGCCAGCGACCGCCGACACCTGCTCGGACAGGTCGGTCATGCTCGCCGAGACCGCCTCGACGCTCTCGCTGAGTGCGTGCGTCCTGGCCAGTTGCTCATCGGCACGGTCCACGGTGGCCTGTGCCCGCTGCAGCAGTGTCCGCGTCGCGTCCTGGTAACCGGTCAGCACCCCGGTGGCCAGCGTGATCAGCCTGGCCAGCCGCACGAGCACGTAGACGGCGACGCACACCCCGACGGCGAAAAAGAAGGCTGCGATGAGCGCTGCTAGCTGTCCGGCATCCATCAGCTCCAGCGCTCCTTCACGCTAATAAGGCTCAAACGCGACACTGCAATGCCCGGAAAGCAACACGGGCGCGTCGCTTCCGCCATGCTGCGCCGACCCTATCGCGGTCGTCAGCCCGGCTGCTCGTCGTTGCCGTCGAGCACCGCCCTGATCCGCTCGTACCGGTCGGCGTACCTGGCTTCGGCGCCGTGCCTGGACGGCTCGTAGTACCGGCGGCCGGCGGCCTCGGCAGGCAGGTAGCCCTGCCGCGACGATGCCTTCCGGGTAGTCGTGCGGGTACTGGTAGCCCTTGCCGTGACCGAGCCTGGCGGCGCCCGGGTAGCTAGCGTCCCGCAGGTGCGCGGGCACCGTCCCGGTCCGCCCGGCCCGCACGTCCTCCATGGCGGCGTTGATCGCCTTGACCACAGAATTGGACTTGGGCGCGAGCGCGAGGTGGATCACCGCCTGGGCCAGGTTGATCCTGGCCTCGGGCAGCCCGATCAGCTGCACTGCCTGCGCCGCCGCGATCGCGACCGGCAGCGCGGTCGGATCGGCCATCCCGACATCCTCGCTGGCGTGCACGATGATCCGCCGCGCGATGAACCGCGGGTCCTCGCCCGCCTCGATCATCAGCGCGAGGTAGTGCAGCGCGGCGTCCGCGTCGCTGCCCCTGATGCTCTTGATGAACGCGCTGATCACGTCGTAGTGCTGGTCGCCGGCCCGGTCGTAGCGCACCGCCGCCTGGTCCACGGCCTGCTCGAGCACCTGGCCGTCGATGACGCCGCCGTCGGCCAGCCCGAGCGCCGCCGCCTCCAGGTAGGTCAGCGCCCGCCGCGCGTCTCCCCCGGCCAGCCGCAGCAACTGCTCGTAGCGCCTGCGGGTCCAGCGACACCGCGCCGCCGAGCCCGCGCTCGTCGGCCAGCGCCCGGTCGATTACCACCCGCAGGTCTTCGTCGCCCAGCGGCTGCAGCCGCAGCAGCAGCGATCGCGACATCAGCGGTCCGACCACCGAGAACGACGGGTTCTCGGTCGTCGCCCCGATGAAGGAGACCCAGCGGTTCTCCACCGCCGGCAGCAGCGCGTCCTGCTGCGCCTTGTTGAACCTGTGCACCTCGTCGATGAACAGCAGCGTCTGCCTGCCGGTCAGGCCAAGCTCGCCGCGCGCGGCGTCGATCGCGGCCCGCACCTGCGCCACCCCGGCCGACACCGCCGAGATCTCCACGAACCGCCTGCTGGTCACCGACGCCGAGCACGTAGGCGAGCGTGGTCTTGCCGGTCCCCGGCGGCCCCCACAGCAGCACCGACATCGGCGCGGTCGTGCTCGGCCAGCTTGCGCAGCGGCGACCCGGCCGCGGTCAGCTTCGGCTGCCCGACCACCTCGTCCAGGCTCCGCGGCCGCATCCGCACCGCGAGCGGCGCGACTGCCTGTCGCGGCCTCGTCAGCGGCGTCATCGAACAGGCTCGGGCCGGAGCCCGGTCGCCGCTCCCGGCCAGCCCCCTCTAGCCACTCACCGGCCACGCCCGCACGGGCGCGGGCGCCGGGGCCAGTCGGCCGCCGCGTCGATGCCCGGCCTCCTTGCGCTGCGCGGCAGTGATCGGGGTCGGCGCGCCCGGTGAGCGGGTCGTGCCCGGATGCGGCCTTCGGGAACGCGATCACGTCCCTGATCGAGTCCCGCCCGGTCAGCAGCATCAGCAGCCGGTCCCAGCCGAACGCGATCCCGCCGTGCGGCGGCGGCCCGAACCGCAGCGCGTCGAGCAGGAACCCGAACTGCGACTCCGCCTCGGCCCGCGACAGCCCGATCACGTCGAACACCTGCTGCTGCATCGCCGGCCGGTGGATCCTGATCGATCCGCCGCCGATCTCGGTCCCGTTGCAGACGATGTCGTAGGCGTCGGCCAGCGCCCCGCCCGGCTCGGACGCGAACTTGTCGGCCCACTCGGGCAGCGGCGAGGTGAACGGGTGGTGCACCGCCGTCCAGCCCGCCCTCACCGTCTCCTCGAACATCGGCGCGTCGACCACCCAGGTGAACGCCCACGCCGACGGGTCGATCAGCCCGCACCGCGCCCCGATCTCCAGCCGAGCGGCGCCGAGCAGCGACCGCGCCGCCGCCGGGGTGCCCGCCGCGAAGAACACGCAGTCCCCGCCGAGGCGCCCAGCAGCGGCAGGCAGCCCAGCCCGCTCGGCCTCCGACAGGTGCTTGACGACCGGGCCCGGCGTCAGTCACCGTCCCGTCAGCCCCCATGAGCACGTAGGCCAGCCCGCGAGCACCCGCGTGACTTCGCCCAGTCCTGCCAGCCGTCCAGTTCCTTGCGCGACTGCTCAGCGCCGCCTGGCATCACCACGGCTCCGACGTACTGCGCCTGGAACACCCGGAACCCGCTGCCCGGCGAAGTACGACGCTCAGGTCGGCGAGCTCGCACCCGAACCGCAGGTCGGGCTTGTCGGAGCCGAACCGCGCCATCGCGTCCGCGTAGGTCATGTGCGGGATCGGAAGGCAGACCTCGTACCCGGCGATCTCCCGCCAGAGCCGCTGCACCAGGTCCTCGGCGATCTCGACCACGTCGGCCCTGGTCACGAACGACATCTCGATGTCGATCTGAGTGAATTCCGGCTGCCGGTCGGCCCTTGAAGTCCTCGTCGCGGAAGCACCGCACGAGCTGGTAGTAGCGTTCGAGCCCGGAGACCATCAGCAGCTGCTTGAACAGCTGCGGCGACTGCGGCAGCGCGTACCAGCTGCCGGGCCGCAGCCGCACGGGCACCAGGAAGTCCCGCGCCCCCTCCGGCGTGGACCTGGTCAGGAACGGGGTCTCCACGTTCACGAAGCCGCGCTGGCGCATCATGTCGGCCACCAGGTAGGCCGCCTTGGACCTGGCCCGCAGCGCCGCCGCCATCTCGGCCCGGCGGATGTCCAGGTACCGGTACCGCAGCCGGACCTCCTCGTTGAGGTCCCCGCTGCCCGTCCACGGGGAACGGCAGCGGGTCGCACTCAGAAAGCACCTCGACCGCATCGGCCGCGATCTCGATGTCACCGGTCGGCAGCTCGGGATTCTCGTTGCCCTCGGGCCGGCGCCGCACCTGGCCGGTCACCAGCACGCAGAACTCGGCCCGCAGCTCGTGCGCGACGTCCTGCACCCGCAGCACGACCTGGACCACCCCGCTGGCATCGCGCAGGTCAATGAAGACCACGCCGCCGTGGTCACGGCGCCGCGCCACCCAGCCAGCGAGCGTCACCTGCTGGTCAGCGTCGGAGGCGCGCAGGCCGCCCGCCTCGTGCGTGCGGATCATCGCAGTCAAGCCCTTCTGTTCGAACGTGATCGCGAGCAACTACCCAAGGGTGGAACGGATCGGACCGCGCGGGCTCGCCCGGTCTAGGTGGCCCTCACATCCCGCTACATCCCGCGACTCGGGCCTGCCGCAGGCGCGAGGCCGCGCAAATACGGATTCGATGCCCGCTCGGCGCCGATCGTCGTCTGCGGCCCGTGCCCGGAGAGCACGACCGTATCGTCGGGCAGTGACAGGCAGACCCTTGACAGGCTATCGAGCATCGCCTGATAGTCACCGCCCGGCAAGTCGGTCCGGCCGATCGAGCCCGCGAACAGCAGGTCGCCGCTGAACATCGTCGCCTCCAGCCTGAACGCCACCGAGCCCGGCGTATGCCCGGGAGCGTGATCGGCCACCAGGCTGACCCCGGCCAGGTCGAGCGTCATGCCGTCGGCAAGCTCGAGCACGTCGGCAGGCTCACTGAACGTCAGGCCGCCGAAAATCTGCTGGCCGATCGCCCCGGAGATGCCGCGCCCAGGGTCCGAGAGCAGCGCCCGGTCAGCCGGGTGGATGTACGCGGGGATGCCAGCGGTGTCGCACACTGGCGCGATCGACCAGATGTGATCGATGTGGCCGTGCGTGGCCAGAACGGCGACCGGCCGCAGCCGGTGCCTGGTCATTATTTCCACGATTCCCGGCTCGGCATCCTGACCCGGATCGATGATCAGGCAGTCCTCTCCGGGTCCCGTTGCGATGACATAACAGTTCGCGGCGAACGACCCGGCGGCGAATCCAGCGATCAGCAACGAAACCTCCCTAGGGCAAACTGTTCCCAGGCTACTAGGGCGCCCGGAACCCGTCTGTCAAGGCCGTTAAGGGCGGTTCCCAGTTACAGGTCGGCTGCGGTTGGTGCGTCGAACCGATAACGGCGGGCCTACGCACTTGCATAGCCCGGATACCATGCGCGAAGTTTTGACAAGAGCGGCACTACCGAACCGGAGGCAGGGCGTGGCGGGTAAGCAGGATCGGCAGCGCAAGCTGGCCAGGGAGCGCTACCAACGGCGGCTTGCCCGAGAGGCAGACCACCAGGCGAGAGTGCGCAGGATGACCCAGGTGACCGCGGGCGGCGTAGTTGTGCTGGTCATCGTCGCCGTAGTCGTCGTGGGAGTCATAGCGCTCACGCACTCGAGCCACTCGAGTGCGACGCCGCTCGCTTCGCCGAGCGCCACCCCGGCGGCGACCACCCCGGCGGCGACGCCGAGTGCGACGTCTAGCGCGAGTCCCAGCGCCAGTCCCAGCGCGACCACGGTCAAGGAGCCGGCGACGCACTGCACGTACACGTCCGAGACCACGTCATCCAAGAAGATCAGCGGCCTGCCGCCGAGCACGCCGGACTTCAAGGCGACCTACCAGGCCACGATCACCACCAATCGCGGCGTGATCGTGATCGACCTGCTGAACTCCAAGGCCACCTGCACCGTCAACTCGTTTGTGTACCTGGCGCAGCAGAGTTACTTCAGCAACACCACCTGCCACAGGCTCACGACGACCGGCATCTTCGTGCTGCAGTGCGGCGACCCGACCGGGACCGGCACGGGCGGGCCAGGCTATGAGTTCAGCGACGAGAACCTGGCCGGCGCGGCGTACCCGGCCGCCACCGTGGCCATGGCGAACGCGGGGCCGAACACCAACGGAAGCCAGTTCTTCCTGGTCTACAAGAACACTCCCCTGCCGCCCAGCTATACGCCGTTTGGCACGATCGTGAGCGGGCTCAATGTCATCCAGCAGGTGGCAAAGGCGGGCTCGGACAACTCCAACGGAACCGGCGACGGGCATCCGAAGGAAAAGGTCGAAATCGAGAGCGTCACAATCAAGAAGACCTGACAGAACGCGGTCAAGACGGGACCGTCGGGTAGGTCAGGTTACTAACGGGAGGTAATCGGTGAGCGCGGGAAACCATCCGTGGGGCCGGGTAGCCGATGACGGCACCGTCTACGTGCGCACCGACGAGGGCGAGCGTGTCGTCGGGATCTGGCAGGCAGGCAGTCCCGACGAGGCGCTTGAGTTCTTCACGCGCAGGTACGACTCGCTCTCTACCGAGGTGAGCCTGCTTGAGCGCAGGATCTCAACCACCGATCTGGCGCCTGGCCAGGCCAAGGCCACGATCGCGCGACTGCACGCGACGATCGAAGAGGCGAAGTGCATCGGTGACCTCGCCGGTCTCAAGCGCCGTCTCGACTCGCTCTCCGAGCGGGCCGAGCATCGCCGCGAAGAGCACAAGGCGGCGCGGGACCGGGCCAGGGTTGAGGCCATCGACGTCAAGGAGCGCATCGTCGCCGAGGCCGAGCAGATCGCGGCCGAGGCGACGCACTGGAAGTCGGGCGGCGAGCGGCTCAAGCAGCTGCTCGACGACTGGAAGGCCGCGCCGCACGGCGACAGGACGGCCGAGGCGGCGCTCTGGAAGCGCATGTCGGCCGCCAGGACCGCGTTCGCCAAGCGGCGCAAGGCCTACTTCGCCACGCTCGAGGACGAGCGCGAGGTGGTCAGGGACGCCAAGCAGCAACTCGTGTCCCGGGCCGAGGAGCTGGCGGCGTCCACGGACTGGGCGCCCGACGGCGGCCGCGTACCGCGACCTGATGGCCTCTTGGAAGGAGGCGGGCCGCGCCGACCGTGCCACCGAGGATGAGCTGTGGAAGCGGTTCAGGACCGCGCAGAGCACGTTCTTCGACGCCAGGTCGGCGGCGATGTCGGCGAAGGACGGCCAACTGCGGGAGCGGGCTGAGGCGAAGGAGCAACTGCTCGGCGAGGCTGAGCGGCTGATGCCCATCACCGACCCGAAGGCGGCGCGCAACGCGCTGCGCGGCATCCACCAGCGCTGGGACAAGATCGGCTCGGTCGCCAAGGAGGCGCAGGAGCGACTTGAGGGCGGGCTGCGCAAGGTCGACGAGGCGGTGCGCAAGGCCGAGGACATCCAATGGCGCCGGACGAACCCGGAAGCACTGTCCCGGGCCAGGGACACCGTCGAGCAGATCCGCAAGACGATCACTCAGCTTGAGCGCCAGCTAGCCCAGGCCACCGAACGCGGCGACGAGACGGCGTGCGAGCGCGCCAGGTCAGCGATCCAGACCAGGCAATCCTGGCTAACCGAAGCCGAGAAGACCCTGGCCGACCTAACCAGCTAGCCACCCCCCCCATCCTGTTAACCCGCCCATGCCGTTAACCCCGCCCAGGTCGGCCCGCCACCTCGCCCCCGCTCAGCCCACGCCCAGAAAGTCTGCGCGATAGCTGAAGAAGCCTCCCCGCTGACCCGCCGGAGCTTGAATTTCGAAGATCCCGAGTCATCCGACAGCCTCCTGAGGCGCGGCATATGCCGTGATCATGAAACTAGGCGTGATCACGGAAGCCTGCGCCTGCCATGGAGGCTGTCGGATGACTCGTTGAACTGGCGCGGCGACGCGGCCGGGGGGCCGGGGGGCCGGGGGGCCGGGGGGCCGGGACAGCATCAGGGAGGGCCACGTTGTTGTTGCGGCCGTCAGGCAACAGCAACGCGGCCCGCCCTGATGCTCTGGGGACGACAACAGGCAGGGCCACGTTGCTCACGCCCTCTGCGGCCCGCCACAGCAACAGGGAGGGCTACGTTGCTCACGCCGCCCCGGCACGCCAGGCCGGGCAAACGAAACCCGCTTGACGGAATCAAGGAAGAGGTCACCCGACAGCCTCCATGACCTGGGCAAGCTTCCGTGGTCACGCCTACGACCATGATCACGGACCCTTGCTCCGGTTAGGCCTGGTGCGGCTAGCCTCGGCGGCTGCGGTAATCGATACAAAACGGGCGGTCGCAGGTGGTGACCACAAAGAGTTGCCGCCGCGAGCCGCTAGCGCGCGGCGACGGCGCTCCCGCATGGCCGGCGGGGACGGTCGTCGGCCAGGACAACCTGAATATTTGTGACCCATGTTGTCCATGGGTCACAAAGTGACAGGTTGCAGGCCCGCCGCACTCCGCCCTGCCCCGCCACCCTGCCCCGGCAAGCCGATCGCGGCAGGCCCAGCGTTGTCACAACGGCGGCGTTATCGCGCCAGCGTTGTCACAACGCGGGGCTACGGAGCGCGGGCTACGGAGCGCGGGGCTAGCTGATCACGCGCTGGGCGTCGTAGACGCCGTCGACGTTGCGTACTGCCTTGAGCACGTGCCGCAGGTGCTCGGGATCGCCCATCTCGAAGGTGAACTTGCTCAGCGCGACCCGGTCGCGCCTGGTGGTGACCATGGCGGACAGGATGTTGACGTGCTGCTCGGAGATTGACCTGGTGACATCCGACAACAACCCGTTGCGGTCGAGCGCCTCGACGCAGATGGCGGCCAGGAATCGCGAGCTTTCCTTCGGTGACCAGTGCACGGCCACGACGCGCTCGGGCTGCGACTGGACCAGGTGCTGGACGTTGACGCAGTCTGTACGGTGCACGGACACCCCGTTGCCCCTGGTCACGAACCCGGTGATCTTGTCACCCGGCACCGGGGTGCAGCACTTCGACAGCCGCGCCCAGACGTCGCCGGCGCCCTCTACCGCGACGCCAGAATCCCCTGGCGCTACCTGCGGGCTCGGCCTGGTAAGCACGGTGGCCTCAGCGATGTCCTCCTGAGCCCCAGCCAGCCCGCCAGCCGCGTTGACGAGCTTGCCCACTACTGACTGTGCGCTCACATGCCCGTCACCCACGGCCGCGTACAGAGCCGCCAGATCCTGGTATCGCAGCTCGTGCGCGATCGCCTGCAGCGCGCCAGCGGTGGCGAGCCGCTGCAAGGGCAGGCCTTGCTTGCGCATCGTGCGAGCGATCATGGACTTGCCGGTGTCGGCCGACGCCTCGCGCCGCTCCTTGGAGAACCAGTGCTTGATCTTGTTACGCGCCCTGGCGCTCTTGATGAAGCCGAGCCAGTCCTGGCTCGGCCCAGCGTCAAGGGCCTTGGAGGTAAGCACCTCGACCGTCTCGCCGTTGCTGAGGGTCGACTCGAGCGGCACCAGCCTGCCGTCGACCTTGGCGCCGATGGTGCGGTGCCCGACTTCGGTGTGGATAGCGTAGGCAAAGTCCACCGGGGTCGCGCCCTGCGGCAGCGCGATGACCTCGCCGCGCGGGGTAAAGACGTAGACCTCGGCGCTGCCGACCTCGAACCGCAGCGATTCGAGGAACTCGGCCGGGATCGGCCGTCTCCCGCTGCCAGTCGACGAGCTGGCGCAGCCAGGCGAGGTCGGACGGGCTCGATCCGGTGGTCATCTCCTCGCGGTACTTCCAGTGCGCCGCTACCCCGTACTCGGAGCGGCGGTGCATGCCCCAGGTCCTGATCTGCAATTCGACCGGGTTGCCGCCCGGGCCGATTACCGTCGTATGCAGCGACTGGTACATGTTGAACTTCGGCATCGCTATATAGTCTTTGAACCGGCCAGGTACCGGGTTCCAGCGGGCATGCGCGGCACCGAGCACCGCATAGCAGTCGCGGACGGTGTCCACCAGGATGCGGATGCCCACCAGGTCGTAGATGTCGTCGAAGCTCTTATTCTTCGCGATCATCTTCTGGTACACCGAGTACATATGCTTCGGGCGGCCGGTGACCCGGGCCTTGATCTTGGCCTCGCGCAAGTCTGCGGAGACCTCCTCGATCACGTCCTGCAAGAACGCTTCGCGGCGCGGCGCGCGCTCGGAGACCAGCCTCGCGATCTCGTCGTACCGCTTGGGGAACAACGTGGCGAACGCGAGATCCTCAAGCTCCCACTTGACCGTATTCATCCCGAGCCGGTGCGCGAGAGGCGCGTAGATCTCAAGCGTCTCGCGGGACTTGCGCTCCTGCTTAGGCCTGGGCTAGGTAGCGCAGTGTCCGCATGTTGTGCAGCCGGTCGGCCAGCTTGATTACGAGCACCCTGATGTCGCGCGACATCGCGACGACCATCTTGCGCACGGTCTCGGCCTGGGCCGCGTCCCCGTACTTGACCTTGTCGAGCTTGGTGACGCCGTCGACCAGCGCGGCGATGTCGTCGCCGAAGTCGGCGCGAAGCTCGTCCAGCGTGTACGGGGTGTCCTCGATCGTGTCGTGCAGCAGGGCGGCGCACAACGTCTCGTGGTTCATGCCGAGTTCGGCCAGGATCGTCGCCACTGCCAGCGGGTGAGTGATGAACGGATCACCGGACAGGCGCGACTGATCGGCGTGGCACCTGGCTGCCACCTCGTAGGCGCGCTCGATCAGCTTGATATCGGCCTTGGGATGGGTGGTGCGCGCAGTCTTGATCAGCGGCTCGAGCACGGGGTTGACTGCCCCGACTCGCGGCGTGGCAAACCTGCCAAGCCTGCGCCTGACATGCCCGTGCTCGCTAGGCCGCGGCTCGCTCGCCCGCTCCTGGGCAGCAAAGACGCGTTCAGGCACGCCGGTGCCCGCAGCCACCCCGTCGGCCGGTACCTGAGCCTCGTGGGTGACTGGGCTTCCGGCCATCCCGGCCGTCGCTACGTCACCGGCCACTGCCGCTCCCCGCATCAGGTGAAAGACCCAGTCTATCCAGGCAAGTGGAATGCCGCGCTCGGGTGGCTAGAGTGCTGGCTGACAGGGGGCAGGTGTCAGGGGCTAGCAGGTACTGGATCAGACCTCAATCAGCGCACGGACGTCCAGATCGGCCAGATTGGCCCGGCCGCCGAGAAAACCTAGCTCGATCAGCACGGCGAGCGAGGCGACCTCCGCACCGCAGCGCCTGATCAGCGCCGAGGTCGCCGCTGCGGTCCCGCCGGTGGCGAGCACGTCATCGATCAGCAGCACCCGGTCTCCGGGGCCGAACGCGTCGGTCTTGACCTCAACCGCCGCCGTCCCGTACTCAAGCTCGTAGCTCTGGCTGTGCGTGGGACCGGGTAGCTTGCCAAGCTTGCGCACCGGCACGAACCCGACCCCGAGCTGGCAGGCGACCGGTGCGGCCAGGATGAAGCCGCGCGCCTCGATCCCGGCCACCTTGTCGATCCGCTCGTGTCCTCCGGCCAGCGCATCGACCGCGGCGGCGAACCCCTTGGCGTCCCCGAGCAGGGGCGTGATGTCCTTGAACACCACGCCCGGCTGCGGATAGTCGGGCACGTCCCTGATCAGCCTTTGCAGCTGCTCAGGAAGCGTCATGGTCACCGGCGCTTTTTCTTGCTGCCCGATGACGGCTTGCGCTGGGATGACGTCGACCGGCGCGGCTGCTGCCTCGGGCCGACCCGCACGGGCCGGTCGGAGATCAGCGGAGCTGCGGTTGCCTCCTCGGTGTCCTCGATCTCGTCGACCTCGCTGGCCTCGTCGGACACCGCGTCCTGCACCGTGCCGACCGCGCCGGTCCCATTGCTGGCCACCCCGCGGCTGCCTGTGCCTGCACTGGCTGTACTGCCGCTGCCTGGCCTGGCGCTAGCCGTGCCGCGTGCGGTGCGGGCACCGCCTGCGGCGGCCACTGCCTCGCGCGCCTGCCGCTTGGTGCTCGTAGCCCGCTGCGCGATCTGCTTGGCCAGCTGCTTGAACTCGGGCTGGCGTTCCTTGAGGTCAGCGAGCACCGGCGTCGCGATGCAGATCGAGGAGTAGGTGCCTGACAGCATGCCGACGAACAGCACCAGCGACAGGTCCTTCAGTTCGCCGTTACCGAGCAGGAAGACGCTGATCACGAGGATCGCGACGACCGGCAGCAAGGCGATCAGCGAGGTGTTGATCGAGCGCACCAGGGTCTGGTTCAGCGCCAGGTTGGCGGCCTCGCTATATCGGGTCCGTCTCGTCGCGAGCAGGCCGGCCGTATTCTCCCTGACCTTGTCGAACACCACGACGGTGTCGTAGAGCGAGTAACCGAGGATCGTCAGCAGTCCGATGACGGTCGCCGGGCTGACCTCGAAGCGGACAAGCGCATAAACACCGACGGTGATCACGATGTCATGCGCGAGGGCTACGAAGGCGGCGGCCGCCATTCGCCACTCGAACGCCACCGACAGGTACAGCACGATGACGATCAGGAACCCGATCAGGGCCTCGAGCGCCTTCTGCGAGATCTGTCCGCCCCACGTCGGCCCGATCGCCTGGAGGCTGACCTTATTGTTGCCGACGTGGGCTGCCTTGGCGAGCGCATTGAGTATCGTGGAATTGCGTCCTGCTGTGGGGCAGCGTCTGCGTTCTGCACGCTCCACCCGTGTGACCCGACCTGCTGGGCGATCGTGTCGGTCGGAGCGCCGCCGCTAATCGCGGTGCTCAGGACCTGGCTCTGGGTCAGGTGGACGGCGGCCGGCGTGGTGAACTTGTAGACGTCACCGCCCTTGAAATCGACGCTGAAGTTCAGGCCGCCGATGAGCAGGGCACCGAGGCTGACCAGCAGAATGATGCCGGACATGGTGTACCAGAGCTTCTTGCGGCCGACGAAATCGACCGAGACCTCGCCTCGGTACAGGCGCCCGCCGAGAGCGGCGAGCCGGAACTGCCGCTTTTCAGTCGCCACCTCAGGCCTCCTTCGGGGTGACCGCGGTCCGCGAGCCCCGCCATGGCGATCGCGCCCCGAGCCTGTTCGGGTCCAGGCCCGACATAGGCCGGCCTGAGCTATAGAACTTCGTCCTGGCCAGCAGCGTGACCATGGGCTTGGTGAACAAGAAGACCACCGCGATGTCGATGAGAGTCGTCAGGCCCAGCGTAAACGCAAAGCCCTTCACATCGCCGAGCGCGAAGATATACAGGAGCAATGCCGCCAGGAATGACACGGTGTCCGAGACCAGGATGGTGCGCCTGGCCCGGCCCCAGCCTCGCTCGACCGCGGCTCGCAGGGTCCTGCCTTCCCTCACCTCGTCGCGCAATCGCTCGAAGTACACGACAAAGGAATCCGCCGTGATACCGATCGCGACGATGAGGCCGGCGACACCAGCCAGCGACAGCGAGTAGCCCTGGTACTTGCCGAGCAAGATGACGGCGAGGTAGGACAGTGCGGCCGCGATCGCGAGGCTGAAGACCGACACGAGCGCCAGCCCCCGGTAGTAGAACGCCGAGTAGAAGACGACTAGCAGCAGGCCGATGGCCGCCGCGATCAGCCCCGCGTCCAGCTGCTGCCCGCCCAGTTGAGCCGAGACCGACTCGATCTGCTGGCTGGAGAAGCTCAGCGGCAGCGCGCCGTACTTCAGCACGTTGGCCAGGTTCGTAGCGCTCTTCTGGGTGAAGTTACCCGTGATCTGACCTGAGCCCTGAGTGATCGCCTGCTGCACGAAGGGCGCCGAGACGACCTTGCCGTCCAGCACGATCGCGAACTGGTCGAGCGGCGAGGTCTGCTGGCCGGTCGAGGTGTTGTAGTAGGAGCCGACCATCTGGGTGGTCGCGGCACCGAATTTCTGCGACCCCTCGCCATTCAGGTTGAAGGTGACCAGCCACTGGTTGGTTGTGGACGACAGCCCGGCGCTCGGAGATTTGAGCTGGGTGCCGAGAACGATTGGCAAGCCGAGTACGTATTTGATGCCTTGCTTATCACATGCGACGGTCTGGGTCTGAGCGTCGTATTTGAACGACTGATCGCCGTAAATGGTGCGCTGCCAGCCCTTGTTCTGGCAATTCAGCTTCTTGAACTGCGCGAGCGCCTGGGGCGTCACCTTGGTCTGGTCACCGATGGTGTAGAGCGCGCTCGCCGATGGAGGCGTGGCCGACGGGGTCGGCAGCGGCGCCGACGAGCCCGCGCCCGACGGAGACACCGAGGGAGAAGCTGACGGAGACACCGAGCTAGACGGCGAGGGCGACGCCTTCGCCGACGCCTTCGCTGACGCTGACGGCGACGGGCTGGCTGCCTTCAGCTTGTGCGCCCCCGCCGCCTGGCCTGTACCGCCTGATGGGCTGGGGCTGGCGTTCGGCGTGGAACTGGTCTTCGGGGTTGAGCTCGCCTTAGGCGTTGACTTCGCCGCACCGCTCGGCGTCGGCACCGGCGCGATTGGCGTGGGGGTGGTCGCGGGCACGACGGCCGGCAACCCGGCGCCAGCCGCCTTGACACCCGGCGCGCACTGGACTCCGCCCGGCACCGGCGTCGTGCACAGCAGCACTTGCCTGAACCGCAACTCCGCCGCGCTCAGCAGCGGCTGGATCTGCGTGGCGCTCTTGCCAGGAATCGAGATGTTGATGAACTGCGAGCCCTGCTGCTGCACCGTCGTGTTGTTGATGCCGAGGCCGTTGAACCGGCTTTCCAGGATCGCGATGGCCTGGTTCATGTCGGACTTGCTCGGCACGCCACCCTTCTCTGCGACCGCCTTGAGCGTGACCGACGTACCGCCATGCAGGTCAAGGCCGAGACCGACCTTGAACTTCGAGTGCCAGTCACCCGGGTGCAAGAACGCGCCGCCGATCACGGACGCGACCATGATCACCAAGAGCACGGCGAGGACAGCGAGATGGATGCCTGGGCGCGATTGCGTGGCGCCCGCGCCTTGCCGCGAGGTCCCCCCAGGCCACGCGGACCGGGATGATGATGAACCTGACGACTGCGGCCGTGACGGCTTACTTGGGGGAGTCACCTGTGCCAGTCCCTATTTAGGCGTTGCGGTCTTTGCTGTCTTCCGGCTGCTCGGGCTCGTCGATCGTCTCCGGCATCGGCTCGTCCTCGGGCTGATCCTCGGACACGACTTCCATGATTGCCCGGCGCAGCATGGACACCTGCACGCCTGGTGCGATCTCGACAACGACGTCCCGGTCATCGCCGGAGATCACGGTGCCGTACATGCCAGCCGTCGTGCGGACGCGCTGGCCCGGCATGACCTGGCTCTGGGTCTGCACCGCCTTGCGCTGCCTGTTCCGCTGCGGGCGCATGATCAGCACGTAGAAAAGGCCGATCAGCACGGCAAGGATCAGGAATGTATACGCCGGGTTTGACTTGGACGTGGTCGCCGGCGCCGTGGCCAAGCTCGTCCCTGCGGCGAGAATCATAGTCCCCATCACGGGGGTTCCTTCCAGTTGATGACGCGGCAGCCGGAACGCCCGGCGGCCGGAAAGACCAACTGCCGAAGTTTAGCGGTGGGCGGGCCGACCACAAACAGGCTACGGCTTTCACGGAGTGATCGTGACCAGCCTGGTACCGCTTCTCGTCAGTTCCAGCTAATCAAACAACGTCGCCGCGCCGCGCTCATCCCCAGGGGTGAGGCCAAGATGCTCCCAGGCCGCCGGCGTCGCGACCCGGCCGCGCGGCGTGCGGAGGATCAGCCCTGCCCTGACCAGGAAGGGCTCGGCGACCACCTCGACGGTCTCGGCCTCCTCAGCGACCGCGACCGCGAGCGTCGAGAGCCCGACCGGCCCGCCGCCGAATCTGCAGATGAGCGCGGTGAGCACAGCGCGGTCGAGCCGGTCGAGACCGCTTTCATCTACCTCGTAGAGAGCGAGCGCCGCCCGCGCAGCCTCGATCGTGACAATTCCGTCACCTCGCACCTCCGCGTAATCCCTGACCCGGCGCAGCAGCCGGTTGGCGATCCGCGGCGTGCCACGGGACCGGCCGGCGATCTCGTCGGCGCCTTCCTCCCGCAGTTCGACCCCGAGCAGCCCGGCCGACCGGCGGATGATGATGCCGAGCTCGGCCGGGTCGTAGAAGTCAAGGTGCCCGGTGAAGCCGAACCTGTCACGCAGCGGCGCTGGCAGCAGGCCCGCCCTGGTCGTAGCCCCCACCAGGGTGAACGGCGCGATGTCGAGCGGCACAGCGGTGGCTCCGGGCCCTTGCCGAGTATCACGTCGACCCTGAAGTCCTCCATCGCGAGGTACAGCATTTCCTCAGCGGGCCTGGCGAGCCGGTGAATCTCGTCGATGAACACGACCTCGCCGCCGGTCAGGGAGGTCAGCATCGAGGCGAGATCACCGGCTCGCTCGATAGCCGGGCCGCTACTGATCCGCAGCGGCGACCCAAGCTCAGCCGCGATGATCATCGCGATCGTCGTCTTGCCGAGGCCCGGCGGACCTGACAGCAGCACGTGATCGGGCGCCTTGCCGCGCCGCATCGCGCCTTCGAGCACCAGGGTCAGCTGCTCGCGCAGCCGCGCCTGGCCGACGAACTCCGACAGTTGCTTAGGCCGGAGCGCGCCTTCGATCAGCCGCTCATCCGCCTCAGCCAGCGGCGAGACCGGGCTGCTCTCGGTCATCGGCCGGCCCAGCACCCGCAGCGCTGCCCGCAACGCGAGCGCGACGTCCACGTCGCCGCTCGCCGTGCTCGGGCTCGATCGCGGCGATGGCCTGGTCGGCGTCCCTGGGCTGCCAGCCGAGGCTGACCAGCCCGGTCCGCACCTGGTCCCGCCACGCCCCGGCGCCAGCGCCGACCGCAACCCCGGCGGTGACGGCGCCATCGCCGGGCGAGCCGAGCCGCCCGGCCAGCTCGAGCACGATCCGCTGCGCGCCCTTGCGCCCGATCCCCGGCACCCTGGTCAGGGCAGTCAGGTCGGCGGCGGCGACCGCGCTGCGCAGCGCGTCCGGGCTGAACGTCGCCAGCATGGCCAGCGCGAGCCTCGGCCCGATCCCGCTCGCCGTCTGCAGCAGCTCGAAGGTATTGCGCTCATCGTCGGTGCCGAACCCGTAGAGGGTCAGCGCGTCCTCCCTGCACCACCAGCGAGGTGCTGACCTTGGCCCGCTCCCCAGGCCGCAGCCCGGCCAGCGTCCCCGGCGAGCACTGCACCAGCAGGCCGACCCCGCCGACATCGATGACCGCGCCCTCTGGCGCGACCGTCGCGACTGTGCCTTCCAGATGCGCGATCATGACAATCCCTTCGGTGTGGACCTGAGCCGACGCGACCGCCAGCCTCGCCTGCGCGCCGCCGCGCCACAGATGGCAGATCGCCAGCGCGAGCGCGTCGGCCGCATCGGCGGGCCTCGGCGGATCGGCCATCCGCAGCAACCTGGCCACCATGTGCGTGACCTGCGCCTTGTCGGCACGGCCGTTGCCGGTCACCGCCGCCTTGACCTCGCTCGGCGTATGCAGCGCGACCGGCATGCCATGCCTGGCCGCGCACACGATCGCGACCGCGCCGGCCTGCGCGGTGCCCATCACGGTGCGCACGTTGTGCTGGCTGAACACCCGCTCCACCGCCACCGCGTCCGGCTTGTGCAGCCGCAGCCATTCTTCGAGCTGCTCTTCGATCGCCAGCAGCCTGCCGCCGATCTCCGCGCCAGCCGGCGTCCTCACCACCGTGGTCGCGATCAGGCGCAGGGACACCCCCGGCCCGCCCTCGACGACCCCGACCCCGCACCGGGTCAGCCCCGGATCAACCCCGAGTACCCGCATGCGGCAACCACCCTGGACTCAAACACTTGTTCGGAGCACGACCCTATAGGTTGTTCGCTGTTCCAGCGAGCAACCCGTGAACGCGTGTCGCGCCTCGCTCCAGCCCCGCCCGCCAGCTACTCGGCGGCCAGCTTCTCCATGATGTCGTCGGGAACCGAGTAGTTGGCGTAGACGTCCTGGACCTCGTCGGACTCTTCGAGCACGTCGATGAGCCTGAACACCTTCCGCGCGGTCTCCTCGTCCAGAGGAATTTCGACCGACGGCAGGAACGGCGTCTCGGCCGAGTCATACTCGATGCCGGCGTCGGCCAGCGCGGTCCTGACCGGCACCAGGTCGGTCGCCTCGCTCACGACCTCATACGACTCACCGATGTCGTTGACCTCCTCGGCGCCGGCGTCGAGCACGGCCATCAGCACGTCGTCCTCGCCGAGGCTGCCGCCCTTCGGCACGATGACGACGCCCTTGCGGCTGAACAGGTACGACACCGACCCCGCGTCCGCCATCGACCCGCCGTTGCGGGTGAGCGCGACCCTGACCTCGGAGGCGGCCCGGTTCCGGTTGTCGGTCAGGCACTCGACGAGCAGGGCGACCCCTCCCGGCGCGTAGCCCTCGTAGGTGATCGTCTCGTACTGAGCGCCGCCGGCCTCCAGGCCGGCGCCGCGCCGCAACGCGCGGTCGATGTTGTCGTTGGGCACCGAGCTGCGCTTGGCCTTCTGCACCGCGTCGTACAAGCGTCGGGTTCGCGCTGAGGTCAGGTCCGCCGCTCCTGCGCGGCCACCTCGATGTTCTTGATCAGCTTGGCGAACAGCTTGCCTCGCCTGGCGTCGACGACAGCCTTCTTGTGCTTCGTCGTAGCCCACTTAGAGTGGCCGCTCACGGTCCGTCCCTCACCATGTCGATAAAGATCTTGTGCACGCGGTTGTCCGGGGTGAGCTCGGGATGGAACGCGGTAGCGAGCGCCTGACCCTGGCGGACGGCGACGATCTTACCCGTGGTTGGCTCGGTCGCCAGAACCTCGACCTCCGGACCGACCTTCTCGACCCACGGCGCCCTGATGAATACCGCCCGGAATGGCGGCCCGGAAACGCCGGCCAGCGAGATATCGCTCTCGAACGAGTCGACCTGGCGGCCGAACGCGTTCCGCCGCACCGTCATGTCAATCCCGCCAAGCGGCTCCTGGTCAGAGGCCCGCTCCACCAGGTTGCCGGCCAGCAGGATCATCCCCGCGCAGGAGCCGAACACCGGCAGCCCGGCGCCGATCCGCTCCCGCAGCGGCGCGGCCAGCTCGAAGATCGAGAGCAGTTTCCAGATTGTTGTCGACTCACCGCCCGGGATGATCAGCCCGTCTACCGCATCGAGCTCGGCCAGCCGGCGGACCGGCACCCCGACGCCGCCGGCCGCCTCGATCGCGCGCAGGTGCTCGGCCACATCGCCTTGCAGCGCAAGGACGCCGAGTGACGGGGCAGGCACGGCCGTCACGAATCCTCCCTGAGATGTCGATACCGGTCAGGATATCGGCGGCGCCGGGGTTCACAGCTTGCACGGCGCGGTGTTAGCCCCATGCCCCGGCCGGGTAAACGATCTTGGTCAGTCCACTCTAGGAGGCACCCGGATGGGGCAGGTCTGGACTTTCGACGGCCCGCCTGCGAGCACAGTGAGTAGCGGCCTGGTCACGTTGCTCGAAGGTACGACGTTCTGCATCTGCGAAACCTCGGGTGACGTCCGCCCTGGCAACTCGCAGGGGCTGTTCGTCAGGGACACCCGGCTGATCAGCCGGCTCGAGCTGACCGTCAACGGGCATGTGCCCGAGCCGCTTACCCCGCAGTCACGCGAGCCGTTCGCCTGCACATTCCTGTCTCGCATGCCGCCGAAGGACGGCCTGGCCGATAGCACTCTGCTGGTCACCAGGCGGCGGGTGCTCAGCGATGGCATGGATGAGACGATCACGCTGCGGAACATGAGCGCCGAGCCCCTGCCCGTCCATCTGCGGATCGGCCTGCGGGGCGACTTCGCCGACGTGTTCGAGGTCAAGGAAGGCCGGGCGCTGGCCGAACCGGACGGCATCACCGTCGATCTCGACGGCGACACGATCAGGCTGAATCGCAAGGCCGGAGCCCACCTGCGCGGCGCGACCGTCACCGGCGTAAACGGCACAGCGAACAGCAGCGGCACCGAACTCGAGGCCGGGGCCACCAGCCTCCGCTGGCACGCGGTCGTGCCCGGGCACGGCACCTGGGAGACCGCCCTGCACATCACGCCGTCGCTCGACGGCCGCGACCTGACGGAGTTCAGGTCGGTGGCGGCCTTCGCGGCCACCGAAGGCCCCGAACAGCGGCTGGCCGACTGGCGCCGCCAGAGCCCGCTGGTACAGGCGTCGGATAGCCGGCTGGCAGCAGTCTTCGCGGCCAGCACCGAGGATCTGGGCAGCCTGCGCGTCTTCGATCCTGAGCACGCCGACCGGGCGGTAATCGCGGCGGGCGCGCCGTGGTTCATGACCATCTTCGGCCGGGACTCGCTGCTCACCTCGTGGATGATCCTGCCGCTCGACCCGTCGCTGGCGCTCGGCACGCTGCGCACGCTGGCGGGCCTGCAGGGCACAAAGACCGACCCGGCGACCGAGGAGGAGCCGGGCAAGATCTTGCACGAGATGCGCTTCGGCATGCAGGCGTCGCTGTGGCTTGGCGGCAGCAGCGTGTACTACGGCTCCGTCGACGCCACGCCGTTGTTCGTGATGCTGCTCGGCGAGCTGCGCCGCTGGGGCCTGAACCGCAGGCTCGTCGACGAGCTGCTCCCCCATGCCGACCGAGCCCTTGACTGGATCGTGAATTACGGCGACGCCGACGGTGACGGCTTCGTCGAGTACGCTCGCAGCAGCGAACTCGGCCTGGCCAACCAGGGCTGGAAGGATAGCTTCGACGGCGTCACGTTCGCCGACGGCACGATCGCCGAGCCGCCGATCGCCCTGGCCGAGGTCCAGGGCTACGTCTACGCGGCGTACCTGGCAAAGTCGCACTTCTGCGTCGAGCGCGATGACACCGAGGGCGCCGCTTACTGGGGCGGCAAGGCCGAGCAGCTCAAGGACGACTTCAACCGCGCGTTCTGGATGCCGGAGAAAGGCTATTTCGCGCTCGGGCTCGACGCGGACAAGCGCCAGATCGACTCGCTGGCCTCGAACCAGGGCCACTGCCTGTGGACTGGCATCGTCGACGCGGGCAAGGCCTCGGCGGTCGCCCGCAACCTGACCAGCCCGGAGATGTTCTCGGGCTTCGGGATCAGGACGCTGTCCACGGCGAACTGCGCCTACAACCCGATGAGCTACCACAACGGCTCGGTCTGGCCGCACGACAACGCGATCTGCGCGGCCGGGCTGATGAGGTACGGCTTCATCCGCGAGGCCCAGCAGGTGGCAGTCGGCATCCTGGAGGCCGCCGAGTGGTTCGGCGGCCGGCTGCCCGAGCTGTTCTGCGGCTTCGACCGCAGCGACTTCCCCGAGCCCGTCTCCTACCCGACGTCCTGCTCCCCGCAGGCGTGGGCATCGGCGGCACCATTTCACTTGCTGCGGACCCTCCTGCGGTTCGACCCGTCCGTACCGAACGGCAAGCTCTGGTGCGACCCGGCGCTGCCACCCGCGTTCCTGCCGCTGCACATCGAGTCCATGCACGTGGCCGGCGCCCGGGTAGCCATTGACGTCACCGAGGACAACTGGTCACTAGACGGCCTAGGCGAGATCCTGACCCTAGTCAGATCCGGCCGCGACCCCCTCACCGCCCTCAACCCATAGCGTCGGGCGCGACGCGCCGGGTGGTGCCGTGTCCGGGAGGGTTCTCGTCCTTACCGTGGAGGGTTTCCGGGTTCCTGAAGGAGCGTTGTCGCATGAAGGAGGGTTGTCGTCGTATAGTCCGGTCAACTCTCCTAGATGCGAAAACCCTCCTTCACGGAAAATCGCCCGGCGCGATTCCGCTGCCCGGAGCCGCTCCCCGGCCGCCCCGGGCCAGCACAGGCTGGCGTCCGGGGCGCGGTGCCGCCTGGACTGACGAGCCGGGTTCTGGCGAGGAGGGAAGGCGGCGCCTAAAGCCCCCGGACAATGAGGGTTCCGGGGGGTGTCCCCCCGGGCTAACACTGCCGGGGGTTCCGGGGGTCCCCCCGGGCCAGCACGCCGTGCCAGGCCAGGGCCGAGGTATCAGTGAGCGAGGCGACCTGGTCGACGATCACCCGCAGCCGCCCGGCGTCGGTCTCGGCCGCCGCGTAGGCCGGCCTGAACGTCGGGTCGAGCTCGCCGGGCTCGGCGGCGAGCGCCGCGGCTAGCTCCGTAAGCACGGCCCGCTCCTTCGCCTGGGATTCGGCGGCGCCTTCGCGCCGCATCACGTACCAGGCGGTCACGCCTTTGAGCAGCGCGCACTCCAGTCGTTGCCCGACAGGAACCTCAAGATCAGTGGAGTAACGGGTGTGCGGACCGCTGCCCGATCGCTTCTGGGTTGCTCGTTCGGCGGCACCGCAGAACCGTCCGATCAGCTCGCTGGTCAGGTTCTTGACGGCGGCTGCCGTCCGGGGCTCGCCGTCGAAGGCCGCCGGCCAGCAGTCCAGCTTCAGCAGCCGGTCGAAGGTGTCCGCGAGCTCGGACTCCGTGACCGACCCCGGCGGACAGTACTCTGCAAGCGTGAGCTGGACGACGGCACTGCGTTCATCGTGGTCCCGAAGGTTTTCCAGCGTGATCAGGCCGCTGTGCAGCCCGTCTTCCAGATCGTGCACCGAGTAGGCGATGTCGTCGGCCCAGTCCATGACCTGCGCCTCCAGGCAACGCCGGCCCTCCGGGGCGCCTTGCCTGATCCACTCGAAGGTCGAGGCGTCTTCGTCGTAGCAGCCGTACTTGCCTGAGGCCGGCGCGGCCGAGGCCAGCCACGGGTACTTGAGCGTCGCGTCGAGCGTGGCCCTGGTCAGGTTCAGGCCGGCGCCTGCGACCTTCGCCTCGATCCTGGTGAGCAGGCGGAGGCTCTGGGCGTTGCCCTCAAAGCCGCCGCAGGGCTCGGCGACCTGGGCCAGCGCGTACTCGCCGTTGTGGCCGAATGGCGGGTGGCCCAGGTCGTGCGCCAGGCACGCGGCATCGACGAGGTCGGCGTCGCAGCCGAAGGCAGCGCCGAACTCCCGCCCGATCTGAGCGCACTCCAGGGAGTGCGTCAGCCTCGTGCGCGGGAAGTCGGCCTGCCCCACCTCGACCACCTGCGTCTTCGCCGCGAGCCTGCGCAGGGCTGAGCTGTGCAGCACCCGCGCCCGGTCCCGCTGGAACGCGGTGCGCCCCAGGCGCTTCGGTGCCTCGGCGGCGAACCTTGCTGTGGCGTGCCCGTCATACGCGGCGCTGCCGGCGGTCACCTGCTGTCGCTGCCTCCGATTTCGGCGAGCGCGACCGCGCGACCTGCCTCAAGGCGTGCGACCGGGACGCGGAACGGCGAGCACGAGACGTAGTCCAGGCCGGCCTCGTGGAAGAAGTGCACCGAGTCGGGGTCGCCGCCATGCTCGCCGCAGACGCCGATCTTGAGGTCAGGCCTGGTGCTGCGGCCTTCCTCGACCGCGATCTTGACCAGGCGGCCGATGCCCTCGGCGTCGAGGGTCTCGAACGGCGAGACGCCGAAGATGCCCAGCTCGATGTACTTGCTGAAGAACGAGCCCTCAACGTCGTCGCGCGAGAAGCCCCAGCCCATCTGGGTCAGGTCGTTCGTGCCGAACGAGAAGAACTCGGCGGCCTCGGCGATCTGGCCGGCGGTCAGCGCTGCCCTCGGCACCTCGATCATCGTGCCGATCAGCGTGTGCACGGTGACGCCGGTCTCGTCCGCCACCTGCTTGAGCACCTGCTCGGTCTCGTGCCTGGCGACCTCAAGCTCCTGGACGGCGCCGACCAGCGGGATCATGATCTCCGGCTTCGGGTCGCCGCCGGCCTTGACCCGGTCCACGGCCGCGTGCGCGATCGCCCGCACCTGCATCTGGTACAGGCCGGGGATCACGATGCCGAGGCGGACGCCGCGCAGGCCGAGCATCGGGTTCTGCTCGTGCAGGCGGCGGACCGCGTCGAGCAGCTTGCGGTCCTTCTCGGTCGCCTTGTCGCCGTCGAGCGCGATCTTGACCGAAAGCTCGGTCAGGTCGGGCAGGAATTCGTGCAGCGGCGGGTCGAGCAGCCTGATCGTGACGGGCAGCCCGTCCATCGCCTCGAGGATCTCGACGAAGTCGCCGCGCTGCAGCGGCTCGAGTTGCGCCAGCGCGGCCTCGCGGCCCGCGTCGTCCTCGGCCAGGATCAGGTGCTCCACGAGCTGCCGCCGCTCGCCCAGGAACATGTGCTCGGTCCTGGTCAGGCCGATGCCCTGAGCGCCGAACCGGACGGCACGGGCCGAGTCTGGGCCGTTGTCGGAGTTGGCGCGGACGCCGAGCCGCCGGCGGTCGTCGGCCTGCGCCATGATGCGGTGCACCGCTTGCACCAGCTCATCGGCCTCGTGCGGTGCAATGTTGCCCTCGAAGTACTCGACCACGGGGGACGCCACGACCGGCACGTCGCCCGCGTACACGGTCCCCGAGGTCCCGTCGATCGAGATGACGTCGCCCTCGCTAACCGTCAGACCTCTTGGCGGTGAACTTGCGCCCGGCGACGTCGACCTCAAGCTCGTCGGCGCCGCAGACGCAGGTCTTGCCCATGCCCCGGGCGACGACGGCGGCGTGGCTGGTCTTGCCGCCCCGGCTGGTCAGGATGCCCTGGGCGGCGATCATGCCGTGCAGGTCGTCGGGGTTGGTCTCGCGGCGGACCAGGATGACGTCCTCGCCCCTGGCCGCCCACTCCACGGCGGTGGCCGAGTCGAACACGGCCTTGCCCACTGCCGCACCGGGCGACGCGCTGATCGCCTTGGTGATCACGGTCGCCTTGGCGTCGGCGTCAAACCTGGGGAACATCAGCTGGGCCAGCTGCGCGCCGCTCACCCGGCGCAGCGCCTCGTCGATGTCGATCAGGCCCTGGTCCACGAGCTGGGTCGCGATCCGGAACGCGGCGCCCGCCGTGCGCTTGCCGACGCGGGTCTGCAGCATCCACAGCTTGCCGCGCTCGATCGTGAATTCGATGTCGCACAGGTCCTTGTAGTGGTTCTCGAGCGTGGACATGATGCCCATCAGCTCGCCGTAGCACTTGGCGTCGATCTGCTCGAGATCCTGCAGCGGCACAGTGTTGCGGATACCGGCGACGACGTCCTCGCCCTGGGCGTTCTCCAGGTAGTCGCCGTAGACGCCCTGCTGGCCGCAGCCGGGGTCACGGGTGAAGGCGACGCCGGTGCCCGAGTCCTGGCCGAGGTTACCGAAGACCATGGCGACGACGTTGACGGCGGTGCCGAGGTCGGACGGGATGCGCTCCTGGCGGCGGTACAGGATGGCGCGATCGGCGTTCCAGCTGTCGAATACCGCGTTGACGGCCATGTCCATCTGCTCGCGCGGGTCTTGCGGGAAGTCACGGCCGGTCTCGGTCTTGACGATCTGCTTGTAGGTGTCGACCACGGCCCGCAGGTCGTCGGCGTCCAGGTCGAGGTCGTTCTTGGTGCCCTTGGCCTTCTTGGCCGCGTCGAGCGCATGCTCGAACTTCATCGCCCTCGATGTCGAGCACGGTCTTGCCGAACATCTGGATCAGCCGGCGGTAGGAGTCCCAGGCGAACCGGTCGCTGCCCGCCTTCTTGGCCAGCCCCTGCACCGACGCGTCGGACAAGCCGATGTTCAGCACCGTCTCCATCATCCCCGGCATCGAGAACTTCGCGCCCGACCGCACGCTGACCAGCAGCGGGTCGTCAGCCGCGCCAAGCTTCGAGGCCCATGGCCTGCTCAAGCCGCGCAAGGTGCTCCGATCACCTCGGCGGCGAGCCCATCGGGCACAGAGCCATTCTCCAGGTAATACCGGCAGGCGTCGGTACTGATAATGAAGCCAGGAGGGACTGGAAGGCCTAGGTTGGTCATCTCGGCGAGGTTGGCACCCTTGCCGCCGAGCAGGTCCTTCATGTCCTTGTTGCCTTCAACTGAAGTCATAGACAAGCTTCGGCATGGCACTGTTAGGCACTGCGCTGCATCTCCTTGGAATAGCCCCGGTCATTCTGTGTCCCCGGTCGTCTCTGCCCCAGGACGACTCTACCGAGGTTGAGCGGTGCGCCGCCGCCGCTGATCGCGGATCTGAGGCCGATCTTTGCGGCAGGTGCAACAAATCCGCCCCTGTCTCGTCTTAAGGGCATGAACCCAAACCTGGCCGAGGCAAGTGCTGGCCCGGGTAGCGGGCGGGGAGCCCAGGTCGATCCGGAGTCCGCCGTGACGGACCTGTATCGCGATCACGCCCTGAGCCTGATCAGGCTCGCCCACATCATGCTCGGCAGCCAGGCCGCGGCCGAGGACGTTGTTCAGGACGCGTTCTGCGGCATCTACCGCCGCTGGGAGCAACTGGCGGACAAAGACAAGGCGCTCGGCTACCTGCGTACCTCCGTCCTCAACGGCTGCCGGAGCGCGCTGCGAGCAGCGGGGACGCGTCGCGGCCTTGCGCTTGCCGTCGGCGCGGTGACCGGCGCGGCGCAGGGTCTCGATTCAGCCGAGGACTGGGTACTGACCAGCGAGCGGCGCCAGGAGATCGTCGGGGCGCTCCGGGCGCTGCCCGACCGCCAGCGCGAGGTACTCGTGCTCAGGTATTTCCTCGGGCTCGACGACGAGGAGATCGCCCGCGACCTGCGGATGAACCCGAGCACGATCAGATCGAGCAGGCGACGGGGTCTGGCGGCACTGCGGCGGGCGCTCAAGGAGACACAATGATCAGCTTCGAGGACGAACTGGCGGAAGCCCTGGTGCAGACCGGCGCCGAGGTCACCAGCGCGCCGCCACTGCGTCTGCCGGCCGAGTTTCAGGAGAGCCAACCGCAGCGGCTGCCACGCCTGCCGGCGCGCTGGCTCGCCCCCGCGGCGGCAGCGGTCGCGGTGGCCGGCATCGCGGTCGCGGTTTCTGTCCTGGCGGTCCGACCACACGGAACGGACGAGAGCATGCCTCGCGAGACGGGCCGGGCTACTCCCCACCCCACGGACCAGAGCACTCCGCGCGGAACCTCGGCCGCGGGCGGCATCCCGCGGTACTACATCGCCCAGACAGGCAGCGGGCGGCCCTACTCGGTCCACAGCCTCGGGGCTGCCATCTTCTCGACGGCCACCGGCAAGCTGCTGACCAGGATCACGCTGCCTCCCAGGCAGCACATCATCGGTGTCACCGCCGCCTCGGACGATCAGACGTTTGCCGTCGCCGCGACGCGCTCGCTCCGTCACGGCAGGTTCGAGCAGCTAGCGTTCTACCTTCTTCAATTCAGTGACAATCGAGTGACGATTATTCACGCGGCGAAAAACTACGGGTTCCTGCCCCTTAGGGGACTCGCGCTCTCCCCCGACGGCACCGAAGTCGCCTACAGCTACGCCCGGCTTCCAGAACCCACGTCGGTTCTCAAAGTGCTCGATATTTACTCAGGCAAGGCGCGTACGTGGGCCGGGCCCGACGGCTTCCCAATCGTGTCGCTAGGCGCGCTGACCTGGGCCAGTGACAGCAGAAGACTCGCATTCAACTGGTCGGGATCAGGTTTTGGCAGCTGGTACGCGGCAGGCCCCGGCCTGCGCTTGCTCGACACGGCGGCTCCCGGGCATCTGCTCAGCCGCGAAAGCCGCCTTGTGGTGCCAGTGACCGCCTCACTCGACGAGAGTCACCAGCCGCAGATTTCTGTGCCCGGCGGCTCTCTGATCGGCAATATCCTCCTCGCGCCAGGAGGCACGACGGCGGTCGCGGCGGTGACCAGCATGAGCGCGGCTGGGTCGGGCTTCGCCAGGTTCTCAATGCGGACCGGCCGCCTGATCACCACGTTCGATACGGGACCGACAGCGTCAAGTGACGTGCTGTGGTCAGACCCGGCGGGCCAGAAGCTGATCGTGTGGTCGCCACCGGGCCACCGTGACCGGCTGGCGATCGTCCGCTCCAGCAAGGTGACCCTGCTGCCTGCCTCCGCCCGCATCACCTTCCCGTTCGCGGCGTGGTGATGTTGTCACCCCCGACCTGCAAATATTTGTCATTCGGACTCGGATTTCTGGTGCTGGCCCGGCACGGCTAAGCTTCACCTGCTCCAGGTACGTCGCTCGAGCCAGCCAGTCATCACCGGAAGGATCACTCATGCGTGACGCAGGTCACCACACTGAGCTTGTTCACCGGTTCACCGGCAATCCGATTCTGTCGCCAAGCGATTTTCCTGACGGAGTTAGCGCGGTCTTTAACCCGGGAGCAGCGGTCATCGACGGCCAGACCTTGCTGCTGCTCCGGGTGGAGGATCGGACCGGCCACTCCTCGTTCGCCGTGGCCACGAGCCACGACGGCCTCACCGGCTGGAAGATCGACCCGGCGCGCGGGCTGCTGCCACGACTCGACACAGCCGAGGAACAGGGCGGCATCGAAGATCCCCGCATCACCCAGGTGGGTGACGAGTATTACGTCGCCTACACCGGGTTCTCGGCCGAGGGCCCGCTGGTGTGCCTGGCCAGGACCAAGGACTTCGCGACGTGGGAACGCCTCGGCGCCGCGCTCCGGCCAGACGACAAGGACGCGGCGCTGTTCCCCGTCAAGTTCGACGACCGGTGGGCCATGATGCACCGCCCGGCAACCGGCAAGGGCTCGAACATCTGGGTGTCCTACAGCCCCGACCTCCGTCACTGGGGTGACGCCAAGCCGGTGCTCACAGCCCGCAAAGGCGGCTGGTGGGACAATCACAAGATCGGCCTCGGCCCCCAGCCGCTGCTGACCAAAGCTGGCTGGCTGCTGTGCTACCACGGCGTCCGCATCACCGCTGCGGGCGCGATCTACCGCGCTGGCCTGGCCCTGCTCGACCGAGACGATCCCGCCAAGGTAATCGCGCGCGGCCAGGAGTGGATCCTCGGCCCCGAGGACGATTACGAACGGCTGGGCGACGTCGGCCATGTTGTGTTCCCCTGCGGCTGGCTCCTCCGCGACGACGGCGACACCGTCCACCTGTACTACGGAGCCGCCGACACCGTTGTCGGCGTCGCGGAAGCCAGCCTCACCGCCATGCTCGACCACCTCACGCCATCCGCCTGACGTTGCTGGGCCTGCCCGGGCAGGCCCAGCAACCCCGGTACAGCCAGCCGCCACTTCGCTAGCCGGGTACCTGCTCCCTGATGGCGAGGATCGCGTCCAGCGCCGGGTCATCGTTGCGGCGGTAGGCCTCGAAGGTCGGCGGCGCGTAGATGTCGGGCGCGGTCCAGGTCCGGTGATCAGTTGGCCAGGAGGTCTGCCAGAACAGGTCGGCCGCGTTCGCCTGCGCCTTGCTGTAGGGCAGTTCGAAGTCGATCCGCTCACCGATGAAGTTGGGGCGCGACGCGGTGGGCTCGCCGACGAAGATCGCGCGGGTCTCGCGTTCGATGGCGGTGACGGTGTTCTGCGCGGCAGAGGCCGTCAGCCTGCCGATGATGACGAACAGCGCGCCGCGCCGGCCTAGCCGGCTGCTGGCGATCAGGTGGTGGAGCAGTTGCTGGGAGAGCGGGGTGTTGCCGCCGCCGTTCCACCGGATGTCGATGACGAGCCGGCCGACATGGCGGTCCTCGATGAAGCCGAACAACCGGTCGCAGAACGCCGCGAAGCTCTCCGCCGGATGATCGCGGACGGAGTTGAACTGGAAGTAGACCAGGTCATCGCCCGGCAGGTACTCGAACCAGAACGGCAACTCGCGGTTGCGCAGGTGCAGCGGCCGCGGCACGGTCACGCCGCCGTCCGTGGTGACGGTGTCAGTCAGGGCCACCCACCCAGGCGGGTAGCTGAATAGGCGAACCTTGGCCGGACTGGTCTCCAGCCTGACCTCGTCGGTGGTTCCGTCCGGCAGGCTCACGGTCAGGGCATGGTCGATACCCACAGCCTGCAAGATCGCGGGGCAGCGCACGAGCAGCGGGAACCGGAACGTGACCCAGTGGTCGTTGTCCCTGGTGATAATCGGGTCAAGCGCGGCCATGACCTCATTGATGGCGAGCCCGCCGATCCTGTCTACCCGCGCGCCCAGCAGGTGCTCGCAGCCGGGACCGGCGCCGATCACGTACAAGCCCTCGGCGAACAAGAACAGGTCGACCGGGAGCACACGGTCCAGCTCATCCTTGTCGTCTTTGGGCCAGCCGACGAACGCGTGCCCGTCGTCCAGCTGGCGGACCAGCCTCATCATGCCGACGATGATCTGCGGGTCCGTGAGACCGGGGATCGCGGCGTTGAGTTCGGCGACAGCCAGGTCGAACTCAGCCTCCGGCTGAAGAGCGAACGGCGCGTAAGCCAGGCGCTTGATCTCTCTGGCGAGGAACGCCAGGTCGTAGCGCCAGCCTGCGTCCCGAGACAGGGCGTCCGCGTCGATGATGCCGACCATGTCGCGTATCCGCTGGTCATCGCGCAGCTCTTGCCAGTGCTCGTCGGATTTGACCCGAGTCAGGTCGCGCATCCCCCGGTCGAGCGCCGCCTGCAGTGCCACGACGGCCGCCTCACGGTCGCCTGCGGCGGCCTCGCAGCAGGCGATGCGGTAGGCAACCTCTCCCGGCATGAGCGGTGGCGCCTCGTCTGCCAGGCCCGTCTCCCGAATCCCAAGCCGCAGGGCCCTCTCGTACGCCTCCCGCGCTCCGGCGTAGTCCCGGGCGCCGAACCTGGCCTCACCCAAGCGCGCCCAGTAATCCCCGTTCACTGGATTGGCGAAGGTCACCTTTCCCCACAACTCCGCCGCCTCAGCCCACTCCTTGTCGCTCGACTTGAGCCGTGCCTGCGCCGCTATCCCCATAAAGTCTGGCATATGCAACAGCCTACGGGCTGACAGCTACCCTCCACCTATGGGAACCTCACACGGTCAGGACATCGCGCCGGTCATCGGGCTCTTGCATCCAGGTGAAATGGGCGCGGCCGTCGGTCATTGCCTCACCGGGCAAGGACATCGGGTGCTCTGGGCGTCACAGGACCGGGGGCAGCAGACGGCAGCCAGGGCGAAGGCAGCCGGGCTGACCGACGCCGTCACGATCACTGACCTCGCTGCGCGGGCTGACGTCATCATGTCGATCTGCCCGCCGCACGCCGCCCTTGACGTTGCCCGCGAGCTCGCGGCCACGGAAAACTTCCGCGGGCTCTACGTCGACGCGAACGCGGTCTCGCCGCAGACAGCGGCCCGGATCGCCGAAGCCATCGGGCAAGCCGGCGCGGCCTACGTCGACGGCGGCATCATCGGCCCGCCGCCACTCACCGCCGGCAGCACCCGGCTCTACCTGTCGGGCGACGGCCACGGCGCCGCCAAGGCGCAGGCACTGTTCACCGGCACGCCACTCGACGCCAGGGTCATCACCTCAGGCCCGTATGCGGCGTCCTCGGTCAAGATGGCCTACGCGGCCTGGACCAAGGGGTCAGGCGCCTTGCTGCTCACGGCGCTCGCACTCGCCGAGGCGCAAGGAGTCGAAGACGACCTGCGAGCGGAGTGGGCGATGTCACAGCCAGCACTGGAGAACCGGGCGAAGGGCGCCGGGAGCTCAGCGGCTAAGAAAGGCTGGCGCTGGGTCGCTGAGATGGAGGAGATCGCCGCGACCATGGCCGCGGCCGGATTGCCCGCTGGCTTCCATCAAGCCGCCGCCGAGGTCTACCGGCAGTCCCCGCGTCCCTGATGCGGCATGGGACAGTGGCTGGGGAGCGCGACCGCGTTCAGCGCCTCACCCGGGTGACCGGATGGCGATCTCGCCGCCCGGTCACCCGGGCCAATTTCCCCCCGGTGCCGGATTCTCTTGCGACGGGCGATCAGCACCCAGCGAGCCGTTCATCCAAATAAGCGATCAGCCCGTCGATACCGATTCTGTCTTGTTTCATCGAGTCGCGCTCGCGAACGGTCACGGCGTGATCAGAAAGACTGTCGAAATCGACGGTCACGCAGTACGGAGTCCCGATTTCGTCCTGCCGGCGGTAGCGGCGGCCGATCGCGCCAGCGTCGTCGAATTCGGCGTTCCAGCGCTGACGGATGGAGTCAGCCACCTCGCGCGCCTTGGGCGACAGGTCGGCGTTGCGTGACAACGGCAGCACCGCCACCTTCACCGGCGCGAGCCGGTAGTCCAGGCGCAGGACGGTCCGCTTCTCCATCGCTCCCTTCGCGTCTGGCGCTTCGTCTTCGGCATAGGCGTCGAGGAGGAAAGCAAGCATCATGCGGTCGACGCCCGCGGCCGGCTCGACCACATACGGGATGAACCGCTCGTTGGTCTGGGTGTCCAGGTACGACAGATCCTGGCCTGAGGCCTTCGCGTGAACGGACAGGTCGAAGTCGGTCCGGTTCGCGACGCCCTCGAGCTCGCCCCACTCACTGCCACCGAATTCGAAGCGGTACTCGATGTCCACGGTTCGCTTAGAGTAGTGCGAGCGCTTCTCGGCCGGGTGCTCGTACAGCCGCAGGTTGTCCTCGGCGATCCCCAGGCCCAGGTACCAGGCCAGCCGCGCCTGGATCCAGCGCTCGTGCCACTCCTCGTCGGTGCCCGGCCTGACGAAGAATTCCATCTCCATCTGCTCGAATTCGCGGGTGCGGAAGATGAAGTTGCCCGGCGTGATCTCGTTGCGGAACGACTTGCCGATCTGGCCGATGCCGAACGGAATCTTTTTGCGCGAGGTCTGCTGCACGTTCTTGTAGTTGATGAAGATGCCCTGCGCGGTCTCTGGCCGCAGATAGGCGAGCCCGGACTCCCCGTCCTCGCCGTCCCGCTCCACCGCTCCGAGGTAAGTCCGCAGCAGCCCGTTGAACATCCTCGGCTCGGTGAAGGCGCCTCGGGTGCCGCAGTTCGGGCAGGCGAGGTCGGCGAGGCCGTGCTCGGGCTCCTTGCCGTCGTGCTTTTCCTGGTAGGCCTCGATCAGGTGGTCGGCCCGGAACCGCCTGTGGCAGCTCTGGCACTCGGTCAGCGGGTCCACGAACTCGGTGATGTGGCCGCTCGCCTGCCACACCTCGGGAGCCAGGATCACGCTCGAGTCGATGCCGACGATGTCATCGCGCTCGGTGACCATCGACTTCCACCACTGGCGCTTGATGTTGTTCTTAATCTCGACGCCGAGCGGACCGTAATCCCAGGATGCTCGCAGACCGCCGTAGATCTCGCTCGACGGGTAGACGATCCCCCGTCGCTTCGACAAGCTGACGATGGTTTCCATACGGTCATTGCGTCGAGCCATCAAGATTTCTCCAGCGCCTGAGGCGAAAGTGGGTATCCAGACGTGGCCGATCCCAGGAATAGCGGGCGGCGGTGCCTGCCAGCTTAGCTGTGATCAGCCGCCGACGTCGTGCCGCTATCGTGGTCGGTGACTCCAGTGGTCGCAACTTGTTTAGTAACACGGAGGGACGCCGCGCGTGAGCAGCAGCCGAAGCAAGACGCGAGGTCGCCGGGCGCGCCCGCTTCCGCCGGGTGACGCGCTCTTCACGCCGGACGCCACGTCGTCGCGCCAAACGTTCGAGCAGCGCAGCGCGACTTCACTGCTCTGGCTGCACCAGCTGCCGGCCTGGCTGCCCCCGATCCTGGCGGTCTGCTTGCTGGTGCTCGGGCTGGCGCTGCACGGCGTGGGCCGGCGGTACCGCGCTCGTGGGGCTGGCCGCCGTGCTGGCCTGGCTGGCCGCGATCTCGTGGCCCCGGCTTTCGGCGCAGGGACGCCTGCTTCGATTCATGGTCGTCGTGATCGCGCTGGTCGCTGCCGTGGTGCGTGGCCTGCACTGATAGCGGAAACCGGCGGCGGTCGTCACCCGGCGGTGGCCGGGTCGGTCACCGAGTTGGGCCTGGCGCCGCCGTAGCGGCGGTCCCGGCTCGCGTAGATCTCGCAGGCCTGCCACAGCTGGCGCCGGTCGAAGTCCGGGAACAGCGTGTCCAGGAAAACGAACTCCGCGTACGCCGACTGCCAGATCAGGAAGTTGGAGATGCGCTGCTCGCCGGACGAGCGGACGAAGAGGTCGACGTCGGGGATGCCGGGCTCGTCCAGGTACTTGGCGAAGACCTTCTCGTCGATCTTGTCGGCCCTGAGCTTGCCGGCCGCGACGTCGGCGGCCAGGGCCGCGGCGGCGTCAGCGATCTCGGCCCGGCCGCCGTAATTGACGCAGAACTGCAAGGTGAGCACGGAGTTGCCGGCTGTCAGCTGCTCGGCGTCCTCAAGCTCGGAGATCACGCTACGCCACAGCCTGGGCCTGCGCCCGGCCCAGCGGACGCGCACTCCCATCTCGTTGAGCTGGTCACGACGGCGCCTGATGACATCACGGTTGAAGCCCATCAGGAAGCGGACCTCGTCGGGCGAGCGCCGCCAGTTCTCGGTGGAGAACGCGTACGCGGACAGGTACGGGATGCCAAGCTCGATCGCGCCCATGATCACGTCGAACAGCGAGTGCTCGCCCGCCTTGTGACCTTCGGTGCGGGGCAGGCCGCGCTGCTTAGCCCAGCGCCCGTTGCCGTCCATCACCAGCGCCACGTGCCGGGGTACCAGGTCGCGCGGGATCCCCGGCGGCTTCGCGCCGGACGAATGCGGCTCTGGAGGCTTGAAACGTGTCGGGCTCATGCATGCTCCACATGACGTAGCGAGCGCAGCGAATGCTCCAGGTGCCACTGCACGTACGCGGCTACCAGCCCGCTGCACTCGACCTGGTGGCGCCGCTCGCTGGCGTCGGCCGCTTCCCACTCGCCCCGCAGCAGCGCGCTCATCAGGTCGATTGTCGGCAGCGACGCCGTCGCGGCGCCTGGCGCGTGGCAGGACCGGCACACCAGCCCGCCAGCCGCGACGCCGAACGTGCGCCGTCCCTGCGCGGGCCCCGCGCCTGCCGGGGCGCCCTCCATGTCTGGCGCCCTGGTGCCGCAGATCGCGCATTCGTCCAGGGCCGGGGCGTATCCGGCGACAGCCAGGGACCTCAGCAGGAAGGCATCGAGCACCAGCCTCGGGTCATGGCCGGCATCAACCAGCGTCCGCAGCCCGCCGACGAGCAACAGGAACTGGCGCAGGGCTGGTTCCTTCTCTACGGTCGTGAATCTTTCCGCGGTCTCCAGCATGGCGATGCCGGTCGTGTACCGGCAGTAGTCCCCGGCCAGCGGGTCACCGTAGCTCCGCACGGTCTCGGCCTGCGTGATCACGTCGAGCGAGCGGCCGGTGTAGAGCAGCAGGTCGACGTGGGTGAACGGCTCGACCCGCGCCCCGAATCGCGACTTGGTACGCCGGACGCCCTTGGCGACGGCCCTGACCCGGCCGGTCTTGCGGGTGAGGATGGTGACGATCCGGTCGGCCTCACCCAGCTTCTGGGTGCGCAGCACGACCCCGTCGTCACGGTAGAGGCTCACGGCGACTATTGTCGCGCATTCGGGCAGGTAGAACAGCCATCTGGTGGCGACTTCCGGCTAGCCGGCCTGCGCGGCCTCCTCGGCCAGCGCAATCACGTCCTGCGCCTTGGCCTGGGTCAGCCCGAGGTAGCGAGCGACGATCCCGACCACATCGCGCTCGGCCGAGGTCAGCAAGCCATCGGCTAGTCCCACCTGAACAACCTTCGCGAGGAACCACTCCCTGGCGTGGGTCTCCAGTTGGATGGCGAGAGATTCCATCGCTGATCGCAGGCCCGGGATCGCGCCGAAGGCGGCCGGCACCGCAGGCTCCGCGCCCTCCAGTTCCGTGCCACCGGGATCCGCGCTCGCGGGTCCAGCGCCCTCTAGCTGGGTGGCTTCGAGCCTTGTGCCCACCAGCCCTGGGCCTTCGAACTGGGTGCCCTCAAGCTGGGTGCCCTCAAGCTGGGTGATCAGATCGGGTTCGCTGTAGCCGGGCGATCCGGAGCCGACGATCAGGTCCACCGCCCTGCGCCTGGCAGCCTGGCTATCCGATCCGCCAGCCCACAGCATGGCAAGCGCCGCCGCCGTGGCCGCGTTGCGCAGCGCCGCCTGCATCTGCTCGATGGTCGGCACGGCGAGAAGCTCGACCCGGTAGCAGGTACGGCAGATCGTGCACCGCAGGTGCTCGCCGGTGTGCTCAAGCGGGACGACAGGCAGGCCCAGGAGCTGAGCCCAGCGACGACCCGTCCGGTGCCGGTACGGCCGGTCCCCGCCGCAGCGCTCACAGTGGAAGAGGCCGTTCGCGATCGTGCGGTAGTACACCCGGGAACTGAGCCTGACCCGCATGTGCCTTCCTCCCCTGGTCCCCGCCCGGCAACGCCGATCATCACATGACCAGCGATCTGCGGTAAACGATTTGCAGAAATTCCGAGCCCGGCTGAGATTCTCAGCCAGGGAAATTCGCTAAGCGTACTTGAATCCCCCCTGTAAGTAGAAGTTACCCGATTCCGGATAAATTCGTAACGTCAGAAACCTAGCCTGCGCAACTGCCTCGGGTCACGCTGCCAGTCTTTGGCTACCTTGATCCGCAAGTCGAGATACACCCTGCTGCCGAGCAGCGCCTCGATCTGCGCCCGCGCGCGCGACCCGACCTCCTTCAGCCGGGTGCCCTTGGCCCCGATGACGATCGCCTTCTGGCTGGGCCGCTCGACGTACATGATGGCGCTGACATCGATCAGGTCATCGCGTCCCTCGCGCGGTGCCATCTCCTCGACCACGACGGCGATCGAATGCGGAAGCTCGTCCCTGACGCCTTCGAGTATCGCTTCCCTGATCAGCTCGGCGACCAGTTGCTGCTCAGGCTCGTCGGTCAGCTCGCCGTCCGGATAAAGCGCGGGCCCGGCCGGGAGGTGGCTGACCAGCACGTCCGTCAGCACGTCGAGCTGGAATCCGGTCAGGGCGGAGACCGGCACGATGTCGGCCCAGTCGGCCAGGCCGGCCACGGCCGATAGCTGGCTGGCGACCTGCTCCTTGGACGCCTCGTCAACCTTGGTGACGATCGCGACGACCGGGGTATTCGCGTGGGTCTGGCCCGACAGCTCGGCGGCAAGGTACTTGTCGCCTGGCCCGATCCGTTCGGCGGCGGGCACGCAGAACCCGATCACATCGACCTCGGTCAGCGTCGACCGGACCAGGCTGTCCAGGCGCTCGCCGAGCAGCGTTCTCGGCCGGTGCAGGCCGGGCGTATCGATGATGATCAACTCGGCGCCGGGGCGGCGCACGATGCCCCTGATGACCCGGCGCGTGGTCTGCGGGCGGCTGCTGGTGATCGCGACCTTCGTGCCGACCAGCGCGTTCATGAGGGTCGACTTGCCGACATTCGGCCGGCCCGCGAAGCAGGCGAACCCAGAGGCGATCTCCTCGGCCTGCGCATTCCGGGCCGGGGCTTTCTGGGCCTGCGCTTTCCGGGCCTGCGCTTTCCGGACCGGGGCTTTCTGGGCCGGGGCTTTCTGGGCCGGGGCTTTCCGGGCCGGGGCTTTCCGGGCCGGGGCCTTCTGGGCTGGGGCCTTCCGGGCCGGGGCCTTCTGGGCTGGAGCTTTCTGGGGCAGGGTCTTCTGGGGCAGGGCCTTCTGGGGCAGGGCCTTCTGGGCTGGCGGTGTCGGCGTGGCTTCCACGCTGGCGATTCTCCCCTACCCGGAGGTGCTGGTCATCCCGCGCCTTGCCGGGCAGGACAGGGCTGGCGTGCCTCGCACGGTTGCGGGGTTACGGCGGTTGCGCCTGACCTTGGCCGCGAACCCCCAGCGAACAGCAACCACCCATGCCGGCAGGCCGGCGGGCTGGCGCTGGTGCATCGGTGTAGACGGGGGCAAATCATCCCCGTTTACAGACCAACGTCGCCCCCCTGTTGCTCTTCACCCAGCGTCGCGGACAGCAACGTCGCCGCCCTCTTGCTACTGGGCCGGCAACGTTGCTCCTGCGTTGTCGTTAACCGCCAACCGCGTACAGCAACGCCGCGCCTTTGCTGCTATTGCGCTCGCTGCGGCGGACGAGCCGGACCAGTCCTGGCGAGCCGGCGCTCCTGACCTCATTCGCGATAGAGGTAGACCAGGGACGGGCTCGTCAATTGCATAGATGAATTGCCCGCTGGATGGTGCCGTCAGGCGTCGCGTAGATGACCAGCGCCTCCGGTCCGAGATCCCTGACCACCTGAACATCAACGGGAGCCGGACCCGCATCCTCGCTCACCAGGGCAGCGGCCTCAAGCGCCGTCGCGCCGCTCGACGCGGCCATGGCGACGGCGACGGCGAGCGCCGACAGTCGCAGCGACGGCAGGGTCACCGTGACCGCCGCATACGTCCGGCCCGTCTCGTCCCTGACGGCCGCACCCTCCGCCGACCCGGTTCGCGCCCGAGCCGACCGCGCCAGCGTCACGATCTTCAGATCCTCGGGCCCCAACTGACCCTCATCCACCCGAGCCTCATCCACCCGAAAGAGCCTACTGGCCGGCGAATGACACCCCCGGACCAGCACCCAACGCCGCCCACCCGCTGGCCCACGGCCAGGCCGCAGAGGTACGCGCGTAATGTCCGCTATCCTGCCGCCGGCCGTGCCCACGGAACATCACACCTGCCATGACCTGGGCAAACCTCCGCGATCAGGCCAACGATCATGATCACGGAACACTACGCCTGCCTCCCGGCACCCACCACCTGCAGCGGACCGCCACCCGGGTGCTGATCAGCCGCTCACTCCACAAGAACCACGCCCATGTCACCTGGGCACAACTCCTAGAAGTGAGCCAGCTGGGTGCTGCCTCGTCCGGGAGGGTTGCCGTGTCCTGGCAGGAGAGTTGCCGTGCCCGGGAGGGTTCTCGTCCTTACCGTGGAGGGTTTCCGGGTTCCTGGAGGAGCGTTGTCGCATGAAGGAGGATTGTCGTCGTATAGTCCGGTCAACTCTCCTAGATGCGGAAACCCTCCTGCACGAACCCGAGAACCCTCCTGCGAGAACAGCCTCACCCCGAAAGAGCCACACCCAAATCACATTGCTGGGCCTGGCCGGACCACCCCAGGCCCCGCGTTGTGACATCGCTGAGCCTCCCGGGCCCCAAGCCACGCCACGCCCGTACAGCGAACGGCTGCTCGCTTTCGAAGGAGTCGCACCCATGCCTCAGCGCGGGGCTAGGCCCCGCCGGCGCCGGGATGATCGTTTGAGTCTCGCTCGAGGTCGGCCGCGCGGTCGGCGAGTTCTGACGCCGGGGAGCCCCGCTCGTCGGCGGCGGCCCAGGCGAGCCGATCGTCGCCGGAGGTCACGCCGTTGGCCCCGGCAGGTGCTGCGGGGGCCGTCGACGCACTCGGCTCGCTGGCGCTGTCTGGCGGCCCTCCTTGGTCCGCACGCCGGTCCATCTTCTGGTCTACGCTCCGCTGCGCACCCCGCTCCGCGTCCTGGCCCGCACCCCGCTCCGCGTCCTGGCCTGTGCCCCGCTCGACGTCCCGCTCCGCGCGCTGATCTGCGTTCCGGTTCGCATCTCGGCTGGCGTCGTCCTTGGCGTCCTGGCTGGCCGGCTGCTCCTGTTCCGCTTCGTCGCTCGCGCGCTTGGAGCCGGTGCTTCGGACGCGGCGTATCGTGACCGTGCTGATCCGGTTGCGGCGGCCCGCGAGGCTCTCGGCGGTGAGCTTGAGTCCCGCGACCGTAGCGGTCGATCCGGCGATCGGCACCCGCCCGAGCCGCTGCGCGAGCAGCCCGCCGACGGTCTCCACGTCCTCGGCCTCGATTCGCACCGCGAACAACTCGGCCAGCTCATCGACGGACAGCCTGGCGGTCACCCGGGCGTGTTCGGGGCCGAGCCATTCGACCGGCGGCTGCTCTTTGTCGTATTCGTCAGCTATCTCGCCGACGATCTCCTCGAGTATGTCCTCGATCGTGGCCAGCCCGGCAGTGCCGCCGTACTCATCGATCACGATCGCGACGTGGATCTGCCTGGCCTGCATCTCCCTGAGCAGGTCATCGACCGGCTTGCTGTCGGGCACGAACGTGGCCGGGCGCATGATCGGACGAGACGGTCTCCGTTGCCAGGCCGTCGGCGTCGTCGTAGGTACGGCGCACGATGTCCTTCAGGTACGCGATGCCTACCACGTCATCCAGGTTCTGCCCGACGACCGGGATCCGGGAGAAGCCGCTGCGCAGCGCTAGCGACATGGCCTGGCGCAGCGTCTTGCCGCCCTCGACGTAGATCATGTCGGTGCGCGGCACCATCACCTCGCGGACGATGGTGTCTCCGAGCTCGAAGACCGAGTGGATCATCGCGCGCTCGCCAGGCTCGATGACCCGGCGGCGCTCGAGCAGGTCGACCAAGCCGCGGAGATCCTCTTCCTCGCCGGAAGGGCCGGCCTGATTGCTGCCGTCGCGGCCGAGCGCCCGGCCTACAGCGAGCAGCATCGCCGGGATCGGGCCCATCATCCGCACGACCGGGTGCATGATCGACGCCGCGCGGTCGGCCACGCTGGCCGCGTACTCGCGGCCGAGAGTCCTCGGGACGATGCCGGCGACGACATAGATGACCGCCGTCATGACAGCACCCGTGATCAGGTACGGGCGCCAGCCCGGCCCGATCCAGCTGACTAGCGCGGCGGTGACCATCACGGTCGCGGTCAGCTCAGCCGCGATCCTGGCCAGCAGCAGCACGGCAATGTACTTGGGTACCTCGGCAAGCACTGCCTGCAGCGGCGCCGAGGCTTCGCTCGCCGATGAGTGCGAGCTCCTTGGCGCCCGCCCTGGAAACACGCAGCAGCGCGGTATCCGCGCTCGCGCACAGCCCGGCGAACAGGACGAGCACCACGGCCGCGACGATCAGCCAGCCCACGGCTCGCCTACCCCGAAACCGGCCGGTCCGCCGTCGGGCCGCCGTCCGGATCGTCGGCCGCCTGAGCTACAGCAGTGCCAGTCGCGTCCGCTCGCTCAGACCGCCAGGACGCTGAGCAGCCTGTCCTGCAGGCTGAACATCGCCGTGTACTCCGCCGGGTCGGCGTGATCGTAGCCGAGCAGATGCAAGATTCCGTGCGCGCAGAGCAGGTCGATCTCGTCCTCGACGCAGAGTGCCTCGGCCTTGCGCGCCTGCCCGGCGGCGACCTGCGGGCAGATCACCACGTCGCCGAGCAGCCCGGGGATGTCAGCCGAATCGCGCTGGTCCCGATCGCCGTGCGGGCCGCCGGGCGGCGGCGGCCGCAGCTCGTCCATGGGGAACGCCAGGACGTCGGTCGGGCCCTGCTCACCCATCCACCGCATATGCAGGTCGGTCATCGCAGGCTCGTCGACGAGCAGCACCGAAAGCTCAGCCAGCGGGTGCACCCGCATCTCGTCGAGCACGTGCCTGGCCAGGCCGGCCAGCGCGGCCTCGTCGACGTCGACCCCGGATTCGTTGGCGATCTCGATGCTCACCGCGGCCTGCCGGCGTCTCGCCTGGCCCGGCTGGCCGAGAGCCGGCCGGCGTCCGCGGCAGCCTTCGCCGCGTCAAAGCGCGCGTAGGCGTCCACGATGTCGGCCACGAGCTTGTGCCTGACCACGTCATGCGCGGTCAGCTTGCAGAAGTACACGTCAGGAACGCCATCGAGCACGTCCTGCACCACGCGCAGGCCGGAAACCTGGCCTGATGGCAGGTCGACCTGGGTGACGTCTCCGGTCACGACCATCCTTGAGCCGAAGCCCAGCCTGGTCAGGAACATCTTCATCTGCTCAGCGGAGGTGTTCTGCGCCTCATCCAAGATGATGAACGAGTCGTTGAGCGACCGCCCGCGCATGTAGGCCAGCGGGGCGATCTCGATCGTGCCCGCGGTGAGCAGCCTGGGAATCGAGTCCGGGTCCACCATGTCGTGCAGCGCGTCGTACAACGGCCGCAGGTACGGGTCGATCTTCTCGTAAAGGGTGCCTGGCAAGAACCCGAGCCGCTCGCCAGCCTCGACGGCGGGCCTGGTCAAAATGATCCGATTGACCTCTTTGGCCTGGAGTGCCTTCACCGCTTTCGCCATCGCCAGGTAGGTCTTCCCGGTTCCGGCCGGGCCGATCGCGAAAACGATCGTGTGATCGTCGATGGCGTCTACGTAGCGCTTCTGGTTCAGCGTCTTGGGCCTGATCGTCCGGCCGCGCGAAGACAGGATGTCCAGCGTGAGGATGTCTGCCGGACGGGCTCCCGACTTGCGGCGGAGCATCGCCATGCTGCGCTCGACCACATCGGCGTCACCTCGGTGCCGCTCGCGACCAGCCTGGTCAGCTCCTCGAACAACTCGCCGATGACGGCGGCCTCGCTCGCCGAGCCCGTCACCGTGATCTCGTTGCCGCGGACGTGGATGTCGGATTCGAAGGCTTCCTCGATGACGTGCAGCAGTTCGTCGCGCGAGCCGAGCAGGCTGACCATCGAGTGCGGCTCGGGAATGACGATCCGCAGTGACGTCGCGCCCCCGCTGCCCTGATGGGCGCCATCTCGTTGAGCGCGGCCCTGGCCGAGTTCGCCTGCGCCGTGATCGCTCGGTTGTCTCTTCACTTACCCCCGCCTCAGCCGGGCGGCCACGACATCGCCCTGCCGCCCAGCACGTGCGCGTGCACGTGAGCGACGGTCTGGCCGCCGTGGCTGCCGGTATTGAAGACCACTCGGTATCCGGTATCTGCTATTCCCTCGGCCAGCGCGACCTCGTGCGCCTGCGCTGCCAGCTCCGCGAGCAGGTCCGCGTCAGCGGCAACGGCAGCCAGGTCGCGGTGGTGCTCCCTGGGAATCACGAGCACGTGTATCGGAGCCTGGGGATTTATGTCGCGGAATGCGAGCGTACGAGGGCTTTCACGAACGACCGTAGCCGGCACCTCACCGGATGCGATTCCGCAGAATAGGCAATCAAGCACGGGCCGATCTTAACGTGTGCTTCGACTAGCTCACTGCCGACATATATGGTTGCACCACAGCGAACCCCCGGGGAGACATCGTGCAAGGAAGCATGTGCGTAAGCACCTTGGAGCGGTCGGGATCGTGAGGCAAGGCGGTTCGCGCGGGACCCGCGCCGCACTTTGTGATGACAGTGCGTAAACCAAGCGGCCCTCCCGCGCGTCAAGACAAGGTGACCGAAACCCTCGTGGCTGGAGCACTCGGGCCAGCACTCGAATCGGTCCCGGCTCAATCCAGGCCGGCCATGGTGCCGCTGACGGCACCCGTGCCGCCGGACGCCGAGCGCGACTCGGCAGGGTTTGAGCGGCCAAGAGCAGCGAGCTTACCGGGCTCACTGACCGCGCCACGAGCGCTGATACGGCGATCGTCGAGCTGTACGGTGCTCACTATCGGTCACTTGTCCGGCTTGCCATGTTCCTTGTCCACGATGTTGCTACCGCGGAGGAAGTTGTGCAGGACTCGTTCGTCGCGCTGCATTCCGGGCTGAACCGGCTGCGTGACAGTGAGAAGGCGCTCGCCTACCTGCGCACAGCAGTGGTCAACCGGTCACGCTCAGTGCTCAGGCATCGGGTTGTGGTCGACCGCAACGCGCCCAAGCCCGCGCCAGACATGCCAAGCGCTGAGCACGGCGCGATGGCGCTCATCGACCGCTCGGATGTCATCACCGCGCTGCGCGCCCTTCCGGTCAGGCAGCGCGAGGTTGTAGTGCTGCGGTACTACGGTGACCTGTCCGAGGCTCAGATCGCCTCTACCATGGGAATCACCCGCGGGGCGGTCAAGAGCCACACCTCGCGCGCGATGGCCGCGCTCCGCTCTGTGCTGGAGCCTTCGTCATGAGCGGATTCCAGCCGGGCAACGGCGACCTCGACCAGGCGCTCCGCAGTGCTCTGCACCTGGCGGTCGACTCAGTAGAACCAGGCACCGACGGGCTTGACCAGATCCAGGCGAAGATAGCCGCCCGGCAGGCCGCGCGCTCCCGGCTGCGGCTGAATTACCGGTTCTGGCAGTACCTCCGGTTCTGGCGGCGCCGCTCGCAGCCAGATGACCACCGGACGGCCTGGGTGCTGGCCGCGCTCGCTGAGGTCAGCGAGCGCTTCAGGCCCGATCCCGGCAGGCCGGGCTGGTTCAGCTGGCTGCGGCCCGCCGCCGCTGTCATCACTGGCTTGTTCGTCGTAGGTGCGGCGGGCCTGGCAGTCGCTGCCCTGCCCGCGGCGATCAATAACGTCACCGGCCACAAGCACCACAGCACCCCCGGCGGCCACTCGCCAAGCCACTCGCATACTGCCAGCGGCTCGCAGCAGTCCTACCCGAGCCCGGGCATCGGCAATATCGGCGGCGCCCCCCCGCCCATTGGCTCGCAAGGAGCGCCCAACCCGGCCGTGTCGCCGAGTTGCACGAACTCCCCGACGCAGACGCCAACAATCAGCCCGTCGTCGCCGCCGGACACCACGGCACCTAGCACGAACCCGTCAACCTCGGCGTCGACTCCGCCGGACACGAACACTCCTTCGCCGCCTGCCAGCTCAGCCAACACGACGCCGTCGCCTGCGGCGCCGACGTCCCCGGCGGTACCGGCCAGCTCAGCGAGCCCGAATGCGACAGGCAAGGCGCTGCTCAGCCGAGCCAGCGCGGCGCTCGACGACGTGATCCTGGCACCGGTCGATCCCAGTACGACGCCCACCCCGACGGTGCCGCCGCCTGCGGACTCGCCCGCACCGACTGGCCCGCCAGTGCGGCCAAAGCCGTGCTTTACGCCCTAGTCCCAGCGCCCGCAGCCGCTGAGCACTAGGGCGCAGGCGACAGCGCCCGCGGTCGAGCCGCGCAGCACGGCGGGCCGAGCCTGGCGGCGATCGCGCCAGCGCCGGTCAGCGCGGCGGCCTCGGCATCCGTCACGCCGCCCTCCGGACCGACCACGAGGACGACCGACCCGGCCTCAGGCAGCCTGACGTCCGTCATCCGGCGCGCCGCGGCCGGGTCGAGCAGCAAAGCGAGGTCGGCTCCGGCCACGCGCCCGGTCAGCTCAGTGGTCCCCGCCAGCGCCGAGACCTCGGGAAACCACGGCCGCCGCGACTGCTTGGCCGCCTCGCGCGCGGTCGACCGCCAGCGCCCGAGCGAGTCCCGGCCGGGCCGCCACCGGGCGACGCAGCGCTCGGCTGCCCAGGGCACGATCTCATCGACCCCGACCTCGGTCATCAACTCGACGGCCAGTTCGCCCCGGTCGCCCTTCAAGATTGCCTGGGCCACGATCACCCGGCAGCGCGGCGCCGGCCACGAGACTCGCTCCTGAACGGCAAGCTCTAGCTCGCCCGCCCGCGCGCTGATCACCACGCAGCGCGCGAGCAGGCCCGAGCCGTCGGTCAGGTCCACGCGCTCGCCCGGGCCGATCCGGCGCACGGTCGTCGCGTGCCTGCCCTCAGGACCGGTCAGCCGGACCCGCTCAGCGTCGCCCAGCGAGCCGTCATCGCACACGAATACCGGCGGGGTCACCCTGCCAGCCCCCGCCGTCCTGCCAGCCTCAGCGCCCGTTGAAGGCGTCCCTGAGCCGGGAGAAGAACCCTTGCTCGCCAGGCGCGAACCGGCCAGGGGGCGACTCCTCGCCGCGCAGCCTGGCGAGCTGGCGCATGAGCTCCTCCTGCTCGGGCTCCAGCTTGGTCGGCGTCTCCACCGTCACGTGGATGATCAGGTCGCCTCGCCCAGGGCCGTGCAGGTGCGATGAGCCCTGGTTGTAAAGCGGTATCGTCTGGCCCGACTGCGTGCCCGGCCTGAGGTCGATGTTGGCCGGGCCGTCCAGGGTCTGGATGGGCAGCGTCGCGCCGAGCGCGGCCGCCGTCATCGGGATCGTGAGCGTGCAGTGCAGGTCGTCGCCGTTCCGCTCGAAGATCTGCATGCGGCCGCTGGACGATCTCAAGGAACAGGTCGCCAGGCGGCCCGCCGCCAGGGCCGACCTCGCCTTCGCCGGCGAGCTGGATGTGCGTGCCGTCCTCGACCCCGGCCGGAATCCTGACCTTGACCGTGCGCCTGGTCCTGACTCGGCCGTCGCCGTCGCACTCCGGGCACGGCCGCCGGATCACGGTGCCGAAACCGCCGCAGCCAGGGCACGGCCGCGACGTCATCACCTGGCCGAGGAAGGACCTGGTGACCTGACTGACCTCGCCCCGCCCGTTGCAGACGTCGCAGGTGCTCGGATGGCTGCCAGGCGCGCTGCCCTCGCCTGAGCAGGTCGGGCAGACCACGGCCGTGTCCACGGTCAGGTCGCGGGTCGCGCCGAACACGCACTCGGACAGGTCGAGGTCGACCCTGATCGTCGCGTTGCGGCCCCGGCGCGCGCGGCTGCGCGGCCCGCGCGTCGCGGCGCCGGTGCCGCCGAAGAACGCGTCCATGATATCGCTGAACGGGAAGCCGGCGGCGGCGGTGCCGAAGCCGCCCGCCCCGGCTCGCGCGAACGGATCGCCGCCGAGGTCGTACATCTGGCGCTTCTCGGGATCGGAGAGCACCTCGTAGGCCTGGGTGATCTCCTTGAACCGCTCCTGCGTCACCGGATCCGGATTGACGTCCGGGTGCAGCTCCCTGGCGAGCCGCCGGTAGGCCTTCTTGATCTCATCGGCATTCGCGTCCCGGCGCACGCCAAGGGCGGCGTAGTAGTCCGTTGCCACGCTCACCCCTACGACTCCGCCAGGATCTGGCCCGTGTACCGTGCCACCGCGCGTACCGCTCCCATCGCTGTTGGATAGTCCATTCTGGTCGGGCCCGACCACGCCGAGCTTGGCCAGCGGGCGGTCGCCCGAGCCGTAGCCTGCCGCCACCACCGACGTGCTGCGCAGGCCTGACACATCGTTCTCCGCACCGATCCTGACCGTGACCGCTGACCTGCTCGTCAAACTCGCCCGAGCAACCGCATCAGGACGACCTGCTCCTCCAGCGCCTCAAGCACCTCGCGCAGGCCTGCTCGAGAAGTCGGCCGCGGTCAGGTTCGAGGCACCGCCGACGACGATCTTCTCCTCATGCCGGGCGACAAGCGTCTCCAGGATGACAGAGAACACCGCCGCCGCGTTAGCCCGTTCCCTCGGCGCGACCCGCTCGGGAAGCTCGGCCACGATCGAGGCGACATCGGTCAGCTTGCGCCCGTCCAGGCAGGCATTGAGCACCGCCCGCAGCTGGGTCACCGAGTCCTCGTCGTAGCTGCCTGGCAGCTCGACCACCCGCTGCTCGACCCGGCCGGTGTCGGTGATCAGCACCAGCAGCAGCCTGGTCTCATGCAGCGGCACCAGCTCGACGTGCCTGATCGAGGACTTGCTCAGTGACGGGTACTGCACGACCGCGACCTGCCTGGTCAGCTGGGCGAGCAGCCGCACCGTGCGCATCACCACGTCGTCGAGGTCGTAGGCGCCGATGAGGAACGTCTCGATCGCGCGCCGCTCGGCCCTGGAGAAGGGCTTGATTGCCGAGAGCCGGTCGACGAACAGGCGGTAGCCCTTGTCGGTCGGGAATCCGCCCGGCGCTGGTGTGGGGCTGGACGATGTATCCCTGCTCTTCGAGCACCGCCATGTCGTTGCGGATCGTCGCCGGGTGACACGTCCAGGTTGTGCCGGTCCACCAGGGTCTTCGAGCCGACTGGCTCGTTGGTGGAGACATAGTCCTCGACGATGGCCCGCAGCACCGCCAGCTTCCTGTCATCTAGCACGCGTTCACCTCCCCTGGCACTCATCATCCCGAGTGCCAAGTCTATGGCCGAACGATACTTGGACAGCCCAGGCGAAGTCACCGGGTGGAACCTACCGGGTTTCGCGAAGCGAGCTAACGTATGTCACGTCAGTCCTGTCCAGGTACGCAAGGTGATCAAAGACATCCGGATGCCAACCGCCGGGAGCAGCCGATATGGGGCTCAGAGCAAGCCACCTGCGCCGCCCGCGCGAGCCTCGCGAGCACAGCGGTACCATCGCGATCTCCATCCTCGCGCAGGCCAGACCGGCGGAAGCCGACCTGCCGGCGTCGGTACCCGCGCCAGGCCGGCCGCGGTCACCAGCTACCTCGGCGCTGGCTTGCTGAGTTTCGTGCCGCCGCTCGTCGTTTACGCGATCAGCCGGCGATAAGTCGCCATGCGTGACGGTCACATGCCGCGCAGGCGTTCAACGCCGCGATCACGACCGCGCTCTACGCGCTCTGCTCGGCGATCATCGGCGCGCCTCCTCGACGCTCGACTCGCTGCACCTCGGCCTCCAGGTCGCGATCACCGGCGGATTGTTCGCCTGGCTGGTCACCCTCGGCTACCTGGTCGGCGCGGCGATCGCCGCCGCCCGCGGCCGTCATTACCACATCCCGGCCTGTCTCTGCGCCGAGCTCCTCTGGCCCCAGTCGCCGCCCGGCCCGCTCTGCGCCCCGCCGCGGGCACCCCGCGACCTCGGCCCGGCGGAGCGCTAGTCGGTCAGGTCCCTGATCACCGCGTCGGCTAGGAGCCGGCCCGCGCAGTCGTCAGCACCACGCCCCCGGCCTCGCATGCGCTTCCCTCGGCCAGGCCGTCCGCCACCGCGCGTCTCGGCGCCCCGCAGGCCAGCGGCGCTGAGCTCGGCGAGGTCGCAGCCAGACGCCAGCCGCGTCGTCAGCATGATCCGCTCGGTCCGCCGTTCGGCACCGGTCAGTTCCTCCCGGGCCTGGCCCGGGCTCACCCCGGCCGTCGATCCGGCCGCGTAGGCGGAAGGATGGCGGACGTTCCACCAGCGGGTGCCGCCGACGTGGCTGTGCGCGCCCGGCCCGACGCCCCACCAGTTGCCGCCGGTCCAGTACAGCAGGTTGTGCCGGCAAGCCGAGCCCGCGCAAGCCGACCCCGAGCCCGCCGCCCAGTTCGACACCTCGTACCAGCTCAAGCCCCGCCGCGCCGAAGGCAGCGTCCGCCGCCAGGTAGCGGTCAGCCAGCTCGTCGTCGTCCGGCGGCGCGAGCTCGCCGCGCCTGATCCGCGCGGCCAGCCTGGTGCCGTCCTCGACGATCAGCGCGTACGCGGAAATGTGGTCGGGACCGGCCTCGATCGCGCTGCGCACCGACTGCTCCCAGTCAGCGAGCGCTCTCCCCCGGCGTTCCGTAGATCAAGTCCAGGCTGACCTGGGAGAATCCGGCGGCCCGCGCCCACGCCACGCACTGCTGCGGCCGCCCGGGCGTGTGCGACCGGTCGAGCACGGCGAGCACATGGCTCACCGCGCTCTGCATCCCGAACGACACCCGGGTGAACCCGGCCGCCCGCAGCTCGCCCAGTGACCGCGCATCGACGCTGTCCGGGTTGGCCTCGGTTGTCACCTCGGCCCCGGCGGTCAGCCCGAACTCGTCGGAGATCGCGCCCAGGATCGCGCCCAGCTCACCCGGCGGCAGCAGGGTCGGCGTCCCGCCGCCGAAGAACACCGTGCTGACTCGCGGCACGGCGCCCGACTCGCCCAGCACCCGCCGCGCGAACCTGATCTCCTCGATCGCGAGGCCCGCGTAGCTCGACGCCGTACCGCCCAGGCCAGTACCCCCTAGCTCGGCGGCGGTGTAGGTGTTGAAGTCGCAGTAGCCGCACCTAGTCCGGCAGAAAGGCACATGCACATACATTCCGAACGGTATGTCGGCCAGCCCGTCGAGTCCGGCAGCAGCGAGCCGTCCATCGGGAGGCATGGCGGCGCCGTCCGGCGGCAGGCCCGGCACCGGAAGCCTAGACCCGTACCCGGCCGAGCACGCCGGCGCCGATCGAGTCCCATTTGGCGCCGCGTCCTTCCACGGTGAGCAGCACGCGCATGAGGTCGGCGTCGCCGTAGTAGGCGCGCATCGCCTCGGCGACCGTGACCCGCTGCTCCGGCCGGCTCAGCACGGTAACTGGGTCACCAGCGCCCACCTCGCCTTCGGCCAGCACGCGCAGGTACGCCCCCGGACGCCCGGCGGCCGCGAACCGCTTGATCCAGTGCCGTTCGTCGGTCCACTCCGCGAACACGCGGCACGGGATTCGCGGCGCCGTGACCTGCACGACCGCGTCCTGGCCAAGCTGCCAGACCTCGCCGATGAGTGCCCCGCTGATGTCGAGCCCAGAGGCGGTGATGTTCTCCCCGAACATCCCGTTCAGCAATTCCCGGCCCGTCTGCTCAGTCCACCAGTCCAGGTCTTCCCTGGCGTAGGCGTACAGGGCCTGCTCAGGACCGCCGTGATGCTCCCTGTCCGCCTGCTCGTCACCGTCCAGGCCGAGTCGCCGTGCGAACACGCGACCGCGCACCGCCCGCTTGTCGATGGCGGTCTGGAGCTCTGGGGCCAGGTCCCGGGTCACGCCGACATTGACGGAGATGATGCGCGCGCTGACCATACCCGCAGGCTAGCCGAATCAGGGGTTACCCTGGGAACGGGTCTTCCCTGCGGAGCCGAGCGAGGTGACGGGGCGCCGATGGCAACGAGCAGCTACTACGGGGCGATGCGGGCAACCGACACCGACCGGGAGAACGTCCACCAGGTACTGCAGTCCGCCTATGCGGACGGCAGGCTGACCTGGGATGAGTTCGACCACAGGTCGTCGGAGCTTGTCGTGGCAAAGACGTACAACGAGCTATCGACGCTCACGGCCGACTTGCACCGGCCAGTGCCGTACCGCCCGGTGGCGCGGGCCGTGCCGCAGCCCACCACGACGAACGGGCTCGCCGCCGTCTCGCTGGTGTTCGGGATCGGGCAGATCTTCTTGCTGGGCCTCGGCGGGGTCGTCGCGATCGTCTGCGGGCACGTGGCGCGCAACCAGATCCGCAAGACCGGCCAGCGCGGCGACGGCATGGCGGTTGCCGGCCTGGTGCTCGGTTACCTGGGCGTGCTGCTCCCGCTTGTGACCGCGGCGCTGATCGTGCTCGCGGCTTCCCGGTAATGGCACTACTATCGAGGCTCTGCGCTTATCGGGACAGTGTTTACCGGGGATGGGCGCTAGACGGGTGAACGGATAACGCGATGACAGCTGGCGACTACGGATACGGCTCGATGCGAGCGACCGACGCGGATCGGGAAAAAGTCCGGACGACTCTGCAGGACGCACATGCCCAGGGCCGGCTGAGCTGGGAAGAATTCGATTCGCGCAGTACGGCTCTTGTCAGTGCGCAGACTCATGACCAGCTGGCCGGGCTGACCGCGGACCTGCAGAACCGGACTTCCACTACGCCGCAAGCGCTCCAGGACACTCAGGGCATCGCCTACCAGGGCAATGCCTTCCCCGGCACCGGCTACCAGGATGCCGCCTACCAGGGCAATGCCTTCCCGGGCACCGGCTACCAGGGCAACGCTATCCAGGGCAATGCCTTCCAGGGCAATGCCTTCCAGGGCAATGCCTTCCAGGGCAACGCCAACCCGGGCGGTTTCGGCGGCGGTTACGCTGGCGGCGGGCCGTTCGGGCCGGTGACGGCTACCAACAGCATGGCCATCGCGGCCTTGATCTGCGGCGTGCTGCAACTGTTCTTCTGGTTCTTCACCGGGATTCCGGCCATCATTCTCGGGCACATCGCGCGCAGGCAGATCCGGGCGACCGGCGAGCAAGGCGCGGGCATGGCGCTCGCAGGGATGATCCTCGGGTACGTGGGACTGGTGTTCGCGGTACTGTTCGCCATCGCGTTCGTATTGATCGTGGCATTTGCGGCGCATAGCACCAACAACTTCCAGCCCCCGCCAAGTCCTTAGCTCCGGCTAGCCGGCCCGGTTCACGTTAGGTCCGGCGAGCAAAAGGCCCTGTTGCCCGACTCGGTCGGGCGGTCAGCGAGCCCGCCGCCGTATCTGACGGGCGAAAAGTTCCGTTTGCCCGGCTCGGAGAGCCGGACTCGCCGCATGGGTGCGCGGATTGAGGTTGCGATTCGGGTGTCGATCCGCGCACCCATGTTGGCGGCGTCCGGACACCACCAGAGCTCGCTCAAGAAGAGCACCGCCAGCGTGACCTGGGTGCCGCTCCTAGTGAATGAGCTGCTGTGCCCCCCAGGCGTCGCGTCCTGGCGGGAGGGTTGTCGTATCCGGGAGGGTTGTGGCGTTCTGGCGGGAGGGTTGTCGTATCCGGGAGGGTTCTCGTCCTTACCGTGGAGGGCTTCCGGGTTCCTGAAGGAGCGTTGTCGCATGAAGGAGGATTGTCGTCGTATAGTCCGGTCAACTCTCCTAGATGCGGAAACCCTCCTGCACGAACCCGAGAACCCTCCTGCGAGAGCAGCCTCACCCCGAAAGAGCCGCGCCCATGCGACATTGCGGTCAGAAAGGCATGACGGCGAGTCGTTCGGCGGCCCGCAGAACCTGACGCGGTCCGGGTCCGCGTGTGATCGGGGAGAGTTTTCAGGGGGCGAAGCGCCCGCTTCGGGCTGCGGGGCGGAGCGCGGCGGGGCGGAGCGCCTCGGACTCGGTTAGCGGGTCTTATCGGGGGTTTGGTCGGCCGACAGGGCGGCGACGAAGGCTTCCTGCGGGACCTCGACCCGGCCGATGGTCTTCATCCGCTTCTTGCCTTCCTTCTGCTTTTCCAGCAGCTTGCGCTTACGGGTGATGTCGCCGCCGTAGCACTTGGCCAGCACATCCTTGCGCAGCGCCCTGATGTTCTCACGGGCGATAATCCTGGCGCCGATGGCGGCCTGAATGGGCACCTCGAACTGCTGGCGCGGGATCAGTTCCTTGAGCCGGGCTGTCATCGCGAGGCCGTACTCACGCGACTTGTCCGAGTGCACAATTTGGCTGAAAGCATCCACCGGCTGGCCTTGCAGCAAGATGTCCACCTTGACCAGGTCGGCCTCCTGCTCGCCGGCCGGCTCGTAATCGAGCGAGGCGTAGCCGCGGGTCCGGGATTTCAGCTGATCAAAGAAGCCAAAGATGATCTCACCGAGCGGCATCGTGTACCGGATCTCCACCCGGTCCTCCGAGAGGTACTCCATCCCGAGCAGCAGCCCGCGCCGGCCCTGGCACAGTTCCATGATGGCGCCGATATAGTCGCTCGGGGCCAGCACGGTAGCGCGAACTACCGGCTCGAATACCTGGCCGATCTTGCCAGCCGCGATGACGCCGGTCTTCGTCGGGACGCCACCTGGCCCGCCCGGGAACTCGCTCGGGTTGGTCACCACGACCTCGGCGCCGGAGTCCATGACGACGCGGTAGACCACGTTCGGAGCGGTGGAGATCAGGGACAGGTCGAACTCGCGCTCGAGCCGCTCCCTGACGATCTCCATGTGCAGCAGGCCGAGGAAGCCGCAGCGGAAGCCGAATCCGAGCGCCGTCGAGGTCTCCGGCTCGTAGACCAGCGAGGCGTCGTTGAGCCTGAGCTTGTCGAGCGCGTCACGCATGTCCGGGTACTCGTCGCCCTCCACCGGATATAGCCCGGAGAACACCATCGGCCTCGGGTGGGCGTATCCGGCCAGAGGCTGGGTCGCCGGGCGGACGGCGCTCGTCACCGTGTCGCCGACCCGGGCCTGCCTGACGTCCTTGACGCCGGTGATCAGGTAGCCGACCTCGCCTGCCGCGATGCCATCCGATGGCACTGGCTCCGGTGAGATCACGCCGACTTCGAGCGTCTCGTGGATCGCGCGGGTCGACAGCATCAGCGTGCGCTCCCGGTGCGACAGCCTGCCGTCCATCATCCGCACATAGGTGACCACGCCCCGGTAAGTGTCGTAGACCGAGTCGAAGATCAGCGCGCGGGCTGGCGCGTCGAGGTCACCGGCCGGCGCCGGGACCTGGGCGACGACCGCGTTCAGCAGCTCGGTGACGCCTTCGCCGGTCTTCGCGGAGACCCTGAGCACATCGGACGGCTCACAGCCGATGATCTTGGCCAGTTCCGCGGCGTACTTCTCTGGCTGGGCGGCCGGCAGGTCGATCTTGTTCAGCACCGGGATGAGGTGCAGGTCAGCGTCGAGCGCGAGGTACAGGTTGGCCAGCGTTTGCGCCTCGATGCCCTGAGCGGCGTCGACAAGCAAGATCGCGCCTTCGCAGGCGGCGAGCGACCTGGACACTTCGTAGGAGAAGTCGACGTGCCCGGGCGTGTCGATCAGGTTGAGCACGTAGTCCTGGCCGTCGAGGCCGCGCCACGGCAGCCTGACCGCCTGGCTCTTGATCGTGATGCCGCGCTCACGCTCGATGTCCATCCGGTCCAGGTACTGCGCCCGCATCTGGCGGCCCTCTACCACCCCGGTGAGCTGCAGCATCCGGTCGGCCAGCGTCGATTTGCCGTGATCGATATGCGCGATGATGCAGAAGTTCCTGATGACGGCCTGATCGGTGCGCGAGGGTTCGGGCAGCGTGAGAGAGCCCGCCGCCGACTTCGCGCGCGCGGGCGCGGCGGACACGGGCGTCGTCGGGTTCGTCGGTTTCGTCGCCGCCGGATCGGACATTGATGGCACAATCATCCACTCGGTCTCGGTTGACCAGTCGCCGTCTATGGTTGCATGCCGCGCCGAGTGCCCACGCCAGCAACCGGTCGTCGCACGATTCCGCAACGAGTTTGGGCAGTCGGCTGTTTCTCGGATACGCTTACCCGGTTGCCCACGGCCTATTGCTAGCGCGACTGCGGCGGATGCCTTACAGCGCTGCGGCTCGCCGGGCACGACCTGACTCACATCCCGGCAGAACTAGCGAGGCTTTTCGCGTGGCGAACATCAAGTCCCAGATCAAGCGCAACAAGCAGAACGAGAAGGCCCGGCAGCGCAACAAGGCTGTCAAGTCGTCCCTCAAGACCGCCGTGCGCGGGTTCCGCGAGGCGGCCGACTCGGGCGACACCGAGAAGACGAGCGAAGCGCTGCGCGCTGCCTACATCAAGCTCGACAAGGCCGCGAGCAAGGGCATCATCCACAAGAAGCAGGCCGCGAACCGCAAGTCCGCGCTCGCGAAGCGCGCCGCGGCCCTGTAGCGCCGCACCTGAGCCGGGCCGGACCGGGCTGAAGTTCAGTGATCGTGCTCGAAAGTTTGATCACGGAAGTTTACCCAGTTCATGGCCGGTGCGGGCTTCCGTGATCACGCTTTGTTTCATGATCACGGAAGATTGCGCATGCAGCGCTCGCCCAACGGGCGACTCTGCCTTAGCTGGCCGAGCGGCGCTCTGCGATGACGCGCACCACGTGCTCAAGTGCGTACCCGGCGCTGGCGGCCTCGCCCTTGACCTGGGCGTCCGCCAGGGCGACGGCGCAGTGTGCCCGCGCCAGGCCTGCCGAGGTCCAGCCGCGCAGCTGCTGGCGGGCCTTGTCGATCATCCAGGGCGGCATTCCAAGCTCCGAAGCGAGCGCGGGACCGCTCTTACCGCGCGACGCGGCGCCAACCAGTCCCAGGGTGCGCAGCCCGCGGGCGAGCGCGCTGGTGATGAGCACGGGAGCGGTGCCGACCGCCAGCGCCCATCTCAGCTGGGCCATGGCCTGGGTGAGGTTACCCTCGAGCGCGCGGTCGGCCACGCTGAATCCCGTTGCCTCGGCTCGCCCGCGCCAGTACCTGGCCACCGTGGCCGCGTTGATCACCCCGGTGGTGTCGGACGCCAGCTGATCGCACGCGGCCGCGAGATCGCGCAGGTCGGTACCTACCGCATCCAGCAGCGCCCGCAAGCCGCCGTCGTCAGCCTTACGTCCCGTCCTGGCGAACTCAGCCCGGAGAAAGTCCATCCGCTCGCCGAACCGGCGCACAGCCGGGCAGTCGATCCTCCGCGCGCCGCGCAGCCCGGTCAGCAGCGACTTGTGCTTGGCCCCGCCTCCGTGCGTGATCACCAGGGTCACCTCTGGCGGCAGGTCCGCCGCAAGCTTGCCAAGCTCGGCCGCGGTCGCGGCGTTGGCCTCCTGCGCTCCCCGCACGATGACCACGGTCTCGCCGCCGAATAGCGACGGGGACATCAGCATGCCCAGTTCACCGGCCGCCAGGTCGGTAGCACGCACGTCGTGCACGTCGGGTCCTGATCCTTGCTGGACCGAACCCTGAGCCGCGGCGAGCCCGGACAGCACGCTCTTGACGGCGCGCTCCACCAGCAGGTCCTCCTCGCCGACGATCAAGGTAACCGCCGCCCCGCTGACCTCGTCCGCTGATCGCGCTGCCATGACCGCAGCATGCCACAGCTCAAGCGCCGTCGGGTCACTGCCATGGCATAAAGCTGCCATCGCCCCGTGAGCCCGGCACACCATCGCATTATGGCTGATAAGCTCAGGATCAATTCTCCACCACTGACACTATGTCTGCCGAATCCAGTCATACTCGCGATAACGTCGCTGCGGCCCAGACTTTGCCGAAGAGGCAACTAGGCCGCTCATACGCATGGAATCGAACTTGTGTTCGTCTCATGTTCCGGCATTCGCTAGCGCTGCTCACCGGCTGGACGGCGATCTGGTTCGCCATTCTCGCCAGGCACGGCGGAATCGCCTGGATATTCTTCGTAAAGGGTAGCAGTCTTCTCTTTAGCGGAAACTACAACGGCCACAACCGGCCTGGATTCCTGCACCTGTACGCCAGCTATCCGGGCATGCAGATCGGCCCGCTGGCGTTCAGCGTCGCGCAGGTGATCAGGAGCGCCCCGGCGGGCCAGCAGCAAGGGCCCTACCAGGACGTCGTGCTCGCGCAGCTGGTGATGTCGGCCATGGGCCTGGTGACGCTGGTCGTTGTCCGCCGCATCGCGCTGCGGGTCAGGGTGGATCTCGCCGGGCAACGTGACTTCGGCTGGACCTTCCTGCTTGGCGGCGCCGCGTTCATGGTGGCCTGGACTGAGCTGGCGGTCGCCTACGGTCACCTCGATGACGCGATTGCCCTGCTTCTCGCCGCCGTGGCCGTGCTGACCGCGATCAGCGGCCATCCGCTGCTGACCGGAGTCGCTGTCGGACTGGCCGTCGACGCCAAGCCGTGGGCGCTGATCTTCCTGCCCGTGCTGCTCCTGTCGGGCGGCATCTCGAAGTGGAGGGCCCCGGATCAGGCGGCGAGGCCGGCCAGCGCCAGCCGCCGGGCCTGGCTCATCGCGGCCCTCGGCGCGCTCGCGGTCATCCTGCTCGCCTGGCTCCCGTTCTTCATCGCCGAGCCGCAGACGGCGCTGGCCCTGCATTACACGATCGCGAACATGCCCGACTCAGCGCTGCGCGCGCTCGGCGTCAGCACGCCGCGGACGCCGCCGTGGGACAGGCTCGCCCAGATCGCGCTCGGCTGCCTGCTCGGGGCCGCGGCGATCTACCGCAACCGCTGGCCAGCCGTACTGCTGCTCGGCCTCGGCGCCCGCATCGCGCTCGATCCCGGTTCCCACGGCTATTACACGCCAGAAATCATGCTCGGCGCGCTGCTCTGGGACCTGCTCGGCAGCCGCAGGCCGATGCCCTTGTGGACGGCCGCCTCGTTCGCCGCGCTGAACGTGGTCCCGCTGATCACCGCCGACGGCACTGCCCGCGGCAACTTCAGGTTCTACCTGGTGGTCGCCATCATCATCACCGTCCTGGCCTGCCCGTCGCGCTGGGCCTGGCGAGCAGCCGACGTACCCGAAGCGCGCTGCTGACTCCGGTCGTTATAGCGTCACTGGCTCGCCGCCGCGCCAGACCCGGTACGGCCGCAGGCCGTGCGACCACGCGAACGCGCCTTCGTGGTCAGCGTCCCAGGCCACGATGTCGGCCAGCCTGCCGCGACCCATCGCGCCCCGGTCGGGCGTGCGGAGGGCTTGCGCGCCGCCCACGGTCGCGGCCCTGAGCGCCTCGGTCACGCTCATGCCGAAGTTGGCGATGGCCAGCGTCATGACCAGCGGCATCGAGGTGATCCCGTTGGTGCCTGGCGAGTGGCCGGAGCCGAGCGCCACGTTGGCGCCCCGGTCGAGCAGCGCCCGCACCGGCGCGACCCGGCCGTTCTCCGGCGACGGTCGCCGGGCAGACGACGGCGGTGACATTAGCCTTGGCGAGCACGATGACGTCCTCGTCGTCGGCGTCGCTGAGCAGGTCAGCCGACACGCAGCCGATCTCGGCGGCGAGCTTGGCCGCGCCGAACCGCGAGTCGCCACTGGCATGAATGCGCGGCAGCAGGCCCGCCGACCGGCCGACGCCCAGCATCCAGCGCGCCTCGTGCTCGGTGAACCGGCCCTCGTCGCAGTACACGTCGATGCTGTCCGCGCCCGGCCGCGACCGCGTCCGAGCACCAGGAACTGCCGACCGCGTCGACGTAGTCGTGCCGGCGGCCGAAGTACTCGGGCGGCAGGGCGTGCGCGGCGAAGAACGTGGCGTGCACCCGCGGCATGTCCTGCTCGGCTTCGAGCGAGCGCAGAAGCCGCACGTCGGCCAGCTCGCCGTCCCTGGTCAGGTGATAGCCGGTCTTGGCCTCGATCGTCGTCGTCCCGCTCAGCAGCCAGTCGCTGCATGCGACCGCGCACGTGGTTGCACAGCGTCCACGGGTCGGTTCCCGCTGCGTCACCGTCACCGTCGAAGACAGCCCGCCGCCAGCGGAGACGATCTCGCTCAGTGGACGCGCCGCCTGACTTCATGGCGAGCTCAGCCCAGCGGTTGCCCGCGTAGACCGGATGCGTGTGCGCATCGATGAGCCCAGGCGTGACCAGCGCACCGCCAAGGTTCTCGACCTGATCGACATCGACGATGTCGTCGATGACCCCGGGCAGGCTAGGCGGCAGCTGCGTTCGCGACCCCGGCCCAGACAATACGGTCATCTTGCATCAAAATGGCGGTGTTGCTGAGTATTTCAGTGCCAGTCCACAAACGGCCGATATTGGTCGAGGAGGCGGATCACCGGCGACCTCCTGACCCGGCCAGGGCAGGCCTGGAGACCGCTGGCCTGGAGCTGCCTGCCCTGGATCTCAAGACTGCACTGATCTCATCGAATAAGCCGTGGTCTCGTCTAGCGACTAAGCGGATAGCGATATGTGACTGCACGGCCCGCTCTACGGGAACGCACATACCATATCGGTTGCGTGCCGGTATTGCACTACTCAATGACCCTACCCGTGCTACCGCGACGAACTTGCGCAGTGCGATGCTTGCCAACCCAGTACGGCCCGCGAACTGGCAGTCCGCGGACCGCACTGCCGGTGTTTCTCAGCGAACCTTTTGCCGACCCCGTGGTGACCACGAACCGGTCCAGTTCGCGCGCCAGGTCGCGGCCTGGCACCCGGCGCGGTCAGCGCGGTCCCGGCATCGGTGTGCTCGACCTAGATCACCTCACCCTCGCGGTGCGCCCGCGCGAGCAGGTCACCACGGGATACGGCAGCAGCACGCTGACCTCCTTGGCAGGGCGGGGCAGCAGCCGCTCGATCTCGGCCAGCAGCCCTGCCACGCCGTCCCCGGTCTTCGCCGACACCACGATCGACTGCGGCTCGACCAGCTGCAGGCCCTTGAGAAGGATCGGGTCAGCGGCGTCGGACTTGTTGAAGACGATCAGCTCAGGCACCTCGCGGGCGCCGATCTCGGCCAGCACCTCGCGCACGGCCGCGAGCTGCGACCGGGGTCGGCGTCGGAGCTGTCTACCACGTGCAAGCAGCAGATCCGCATCGGTGACTTCCTCAAGCGTCGACCTGAAAGCGTCCACCAGCTGATGCGGCAGGTGCCGGACGAACCCGACGGTGTCGGTCAGCGTAAACGGCGCCCCGACGGCAGCTTCGCCCTGCGGACGGCCGGATCGAGCGTCGCGAACAACGAGTTGTCCACCAGCACGTGCGCGCCGGTCAGCCGGTTGAGCAGGCTGGACTTGCCGGCATTGGTGTAGCCGGCGATCGCGACCGAAGGCACCTCGTCGCCGCCGCCGCTGGCCGCGCTTGCACCTCACGGCCGACCGACAGCTCGGCGATCTCGCGGCGCAGCTTGGCGATCCTGCGTCCTGATCCGGCGCCGGTCGGTCTCGATCTTGGTCTCGCCAGGACCCCGGGTACCGATCCCCCCGCCGCCCGCTACGCGCCCTCCGGCCTGCCTGGACAGCGACTCGCCCCAGCCGCGCAATCGCGGCAGCATGTACTGCATCTGGGCGAGCTCGACCTGGGCCTTGCCTTCCTTGCTGCTTGCGCGTGCTGGGCGAAGATGTCCAGGATCAGCGCGGTCCTGTCGACGACCTTGACCTTGACCACGCCCTCCAGCTTGCGCGAGCTGGCCCGGCGCCAGCTCGCCGTCGCAGATCACCGTGTCGGCACCGGTCGCGGCGACCAGGTCGGCCAGTTCTCGCGGCCTTGCCCGCGCCGACATAGGTGGACGCGTCCGGGCGGCTCCGGCGCTGCGTCAGCCCGTCAAGCACCTCCGACCCGGCGGTCTCGGCCAGGGCGGCCAGCTCGCGCAGTGAGTTCTCGGCCGTCGGCCTGGGTGCCCTCGGTCCAGACGCCGAGCAAGACCACCCGCTCGAGCCGCAGGGCCCGGTATTCGACCTCGCTGACATCCTGGAGCTCGGTCGAGAGGCCGGCTACCCGGCGCAGCGAGTGCCGGTCCTCCAGGTCCGCCTGCCCGGTATCGTAAACCTCGGGAGCCTCATCGGCGGTGATCGAGATTCGCCGAATACTTTCGAAGTCTGCTGTCATCTGCCATCCAGTACGGGACCGCCCATCGGAAGAGCGGTCACTCGATGCTTGCACGCATGCACCGCATCGTCACCTTAATAACACCGCAGCGGGCCAGGATGTGCCCGCCGGGCACGATGTGCCAAGGTTAGATCGATCGGTGAGGGGCAGCTCGCCGGACCGGGCTAGTCACGATATAACCCCGGATTAGCTGAACGGGAGGCGCACGCAGATGAGCTACGGCCATGGCATCGAGATCACAGGGCGCGATCAAGGATCGTTTCGACGAGATCCTCACCCCTGAAGCGGTTGCCCTGGTCGCGAAGCCTGCAGCGGGAACTGATCGCCGCGCCGGGCCGAGTTGCTGGCCGCCAGGGCACGCCGGCAGGAGGACCTCATCGCCGGCGCCACGTTCGACTTCCTTCCTGACACCGAGCACATCAGGGCCGACAAAACCTGGCGGGTCGCTCCGCCGGCCCCTGGCCTGATCGACCGCCGGGTGGAGATCACCGGGCCGACCGACCAGAAGATGACGATCAACGCGCTGAACTCAGGCGCGAAGGTCTGGCTGGCCGACTTCGAGGACGCCAACACTCCCGCTCTGGGAAAACATGGTCAGCGGCCAGCTCAACCTCGCCGACGCGCTCGACCGGGCGATCGACTTCACCAGCGCCGAGGGCAAGGACTACAAGCTCCGCCCCGACGACGAGCTGGCCACGATCGTCGTCCGGCCCCGTGGCTGGCACCTGGACGAGAAGCACCTGCTGGTCGACGGCCAGCGCGTGTCGGGCAGCCTGTTCGACTTCGGGCTGTACTTCTACCACTGCGCGCAGCGCCAGCTGGGCAAGGGCAAGGGACCCTACTTCTACCTCGCCAAGATGGAGAGCCATCTGGAGGCGAGGCTGTGGAACGAGGCGTTCAGCATCGCGCAGGATGAGCTCGGCCTGCCGCGCGGCACGATCAGGGCCACCGTGCTGATCGAGACGATCCCGGCGGCGTTCGAGATGGACGAGATCCTCTATGAGCTCCGCGAGCACAGCGCCGGCCTGAACGCGGGCCGGTGGGACTACCTATTTTCAATCATCAAGAAGTTCAGGACCCGGGGCCGCGGACTTCGTGCTCCCTGAGCGGAACGCGGTCACGATGACGGCGCCCGTTCATGCGCGCGTACACCGAGTTGCTGGTCAAGACGTGCCACTCGCGCGGGGCGCATGCGATGGGCGGCATGGCCGCGTTCATCCCGAGCCGGCGTGACCCGCAGGTCAACGAGGTCGCCCTGGCCAAGGTGCGGGACGACAAGTCGCGGGAATCGCGGGACGGGTTCGACGGGTCCTGGGTGGCGCATCCTGACCTGGTGCCGGTGTGCCGCGAGGTGTTCGACGGGGTGCTCGGCGAAGCGCCGAACCAGCTGACGAAGCTGCGCGACGATGTGTCGGTCGCCGCCGCGCAGCTGCTCGACGTGTCGTCGACGCCCGGGTCGGTCACCGAGGCGGGCCTGCGCAACAACGTGAGCGTGGGCCTGCAGTACCTGGCGAGCTGGCTGGCGGGCACCGGAGCGGTGGCGATCTTCAACCTGATGGAGGACGCGGCGACCGCCGAGATCTCCCGGTCTCAGGTCTGGCAGTGGCTGCACAACGATGTCGAGCTGGCCGACGGACCTCGGGTAACGCGGGAGCTGGTCGAGCAGCTCATCGACGAGGAACTGGCCAAGATCGCTGACGCCGCCGGGGATGCGTTCTGATGCCGGCCAGTACGCCGACGCCGTCGCGCTGTTCAAGGAGGTCGCGCTGGCCGACCGGTACGTGGAGTTCCTGACCCTCCCGGCCTATGAGCGCATGCCGTGACGTCGGTCTAAGACATTCTGGCTATGCCAACTCAACTGGAGAAGGCCGCGCGCTTTCTCGAACTGCATCGGGGCGACTCGCCCTTGCTGATGCCGAACGCCTGGGATCGAGGCTCGGCCGTCCTGCTGGCGTCGCTGGGCTTCACCGCGCTGGCCACGACTAGCAGCGGCTACGCCGCGACCCTGGGCCGCCTAGACGGGACGGTGACCCGCGAGGAGGCGCTCGCGCACTCAGCCGAACTGGTCGCCGCGACCGACCTGCCGGTATCGGCCGACCTGGAGAACTGCTACGCGGACGATCCGGCCGGGGTCGCCGCGACCGTGCGGCTGGCCGTCGAGGCCGGCCTGGCCGGGTGCTCGATCGAGGACTACCCGAACCGGCCTGACTCGCCGCTGTATGACCTCGGGCTGGCTACGGAGCGAGTGGCGGCTGCCGCCGAGGCCGCGCACGCCGGTCCCGTCCACCTGGTACTCACCGCCCGCGCTGAAAACTACCTGCGCGCCGAGCCCGACCTCGCCGACACGATCGCCCGGTTGCAGGCCTACGCGGCAGCCGGCGCCGACGTGCTCTACGCCCCGTCCGTGACCAAGCTGGCCGAATTGCGGGAGATCGTTTCGTCGGTCGATCGCCCGGTCAACGTGCTCGCCCTGCCCGGAGTGCCGTCCGTGGCCAACCTGGCCGCGATCGGCGTCGCCCGGGTCAGTGTCGGGGGCGCCTTCGCGTTCACCGCCCTGGGAGCACTCGCCGAAGCCGGCCGCGAGTTGCGCGACCACGGCACCTACGGCTACTGGGAACTGGCCCGCCCAGGCAGCGCCGCCGCCCGGGCCGCCTTCCGCACGTAGCGGCCACCCTCGGCCTGGACTGGGGTGCGATTAATGGACGATCTCCGCTCGGCTGAGGCTCAGCGACTCACCGATAAGCTGCGCGACATTCAGGCGCTGACCGACTCTGCGCTGTCGGCCCTGGGGCCGCAGGCTGTGCTGGATGTCCTGGTAGACAGGGTGCGCCGGGTACTGCAGGCCGACACGGCCGCCGTGCTGCTGCTCGATGATTCCGCTGCGTTCCTGATCGCTACTGCCGCGAGCGGGCTGGAAGAGGAGGTCAACCAGGGCGTTCGGGTCCCGGTCGGCAAGGGATACGCCGGCCGGATCGCGGCGGAGCGCCGGCCGATCGTCCTGACCGAGGTCGATCATTTCAAGGTCGTCAACCCGCTGCTGGTCGATAAGGGCATCCGGTCGCTCATGGGCGCACCGCTGATCTCGCATCAGAAGGTGCTCGGGGTGCTGCACGTCGGCACGCTCACCCCGCGGGAGTTCACCAGCGAGGACGTGGAACTGCTTCAGCTCGCGGCGGACCGGGCGGCCTCGGCGGTCGAGGCACTGGCGAGCAGGCTGGACCGGGCAGCCGCCGCCGCGCTGCAGCGGAGCCTGCTGCCATCCGCACTGCCCGCACTGCCTCATGTCCAGATGGCCGCCCGGTTCGTCCCGGGCCGGGGCAACGTGGGCGGTGACTGGTATGACGTGTTCTGCCTGCCATCGGGCCAGGTGTGCGCGGTGATCGGGGACGTGGCTGGCAGCGGGCTCAAGGCCGCCGCGGTGATGGGCCGTATGCGCAGCGCGCTGCGCGCGTACGCCCTGGAGACCCCCGATCCGGCGGAGATTCTCACGCGGCTGGAACGGAAGATGCGGCACTTCGAGCCGGATGCCATGGCAACGGTGCTGTGCGCGGTGTTCAGCCACGAGCTTGACCGGGTGCAGATCTCGAACGCCGGTCACCTGCCGCCGCTCATGGCACTGCCTGGCCAGTCAGCCGGCGTTGTCCAGGTGACCGCCGACCCTGTGATCGGCGCATCTGACTATGACAGGCGCCAGGTGAGCGTGGAGTTGCCGCCCGACGCGCTGCTCTGCTTTTACACCGATGGCCTGGTCGAGCGCAGGGACGTGCCGATCGACGACGGCATCGCCCGCCTGTGCAAGGCAGTCAGGCACAGTGACCCAGAGAGCTGCTGCGCCGCCGCGATGACCGCGATGGCGGACGTAAGGCCGCCAGGCGACGATATCGCGCTGCTCGTCTTCCTCCTGAGCGCGGGAGCATCACGCCCGGCCGAGGTGCCGCCTGATAGCGCTGCCGGGGCTGGTGCTGGTGGTGCTGCTGGTGCTGGTGCTGTCGGCGTCGAGGGCGCGAGCGTCCGCTGGTCTGGCAGGCGTGCCGTGGTCACACTGCCAGCTGAGATCGACGTGACCACCGCCGCACGCGTCTACCAGCTCCTGGCCGCGGTGGCCGCGCAGCGGCCCGACGTGCTCGTCGCGGACCTGACGAGCACCACCTTCTGCGACTCCGCGGGGCTGAGCGCGCTCACGCGCGTCCGTCAGACAGTCCTCGCCTACAACGGCGAACTGCGGGTCGCGCTCGGCACCTCACCCGTCGGCCGCATATTTGAGCTGAGCGGCCTTGGCTTGGTAATACCAACCTTCGCCGACGCCGAGCAGGCCCTCCGCCGGTGAGCCGCCCAGGCCTGGGCGCGGATTCGCCGAAGCCGGGCTCTGGGACAGCAACAGGGAGGGCCGCGTTGCTCGTCTCAGGGGCTGCCGGCCCATGGCCTGAGCGTGAACCTGACGACGGCGATCACGCCGTGATCGTCGCGGCGAATCACCAGGTTGTCGGCCACCTGGCGGACCAGCCACAGCCCATGGCCGTGCACAACCGGCCACGGCAGCTCGGCCATCGGGTGGCTCGCTATGGCCGGCGCTGTCGCTGGCGCTGGCCGGGCGGAGCGCACGGCATCGCCGTCAGCGATCTCGCAGATCAGCGTCTGCGGAGAGCCCCAGAGCCTGAGCCGACCGTGGCCAGGGCCGTGTCGCACCGAGTTGCTCGCCAGTTCGTGCACCGCGGTCACAATGTCGTTCGCCTGGTGGAGCGGCAGGCCGAGGTCGGCGGCGTGGGCTGCTACGGCCGCGCGAACCTGGTACAGGCTCGACAAGTCGAAACGCTGGTCGAGCACATGCACAACAGGACTGAGGCCAGCCGGACCCGACCCGGCAGCGTCGCTGATGCTGTCGTTGTCAGCCGCTCGCGGGCTGGTGCGCGGATCAGATGTCATGAACCGTCACCATGGCCACACCGGGTACCTCAGTCGCGCCGAACAGGAGGAACTGGCTCGCGGTTGCCGGTGCGCATCGCAGGATCATCGTGCGAGGGCGGCTGAGGCTGCGGGCGGCGTTCAGGATCATCCGGCTGCAGAAGGCATCGATGAACCGCAAATCAGACATATTGATAGTGATATCAGAGTCGATCCGCAATGCCTCACCCAGAGCGACAGTCAGCGGTTCCTCGGCTCGGTAGTCGATCTCGCCGGCCAGGCGGACTCCCGGCGGCGCGTACTGGCGGCAGATCCGGAGCACTGCGTCGGCGTGATAGGTGGCCGCCGCCACGGCGTGCGTATGCCACGGAGCGATCGAGGCGAGGGTAACCGGATCAAACCTCTCCCTGTCGTACTGGCACAGCATCGTCACATTGGAGTCGGCTAGCGTGCCAGCGACGCGCTCTTCAAAGGCCGGCAGCTCTTCAACGCCGCTGACCGGCCGCAACGCCCAGCTCATATCCACCGCCACCCTCAGGCCAGCAAATCCCTCCGCCTGGCAAGCGGCGACCTGCCCGCTCAGCCAGCTGACCGCCCGGCCGGAGGTGAACGCCTGCCCCGACAATAGGTGGCCTTCGCAGCCCACCGCCGACATTTGCCCGGATGCGAGCGCGGCTTCGGCCGGCAGCCCCCGCTCAGCCAGATCTGACTCGAGCAGGCCAGCCGATTCACTGACCCAGAGCACTTTGAGGCCATGAGCCAGGCCGTCCCGGAGGAAAGCGGCGGTGAGATCCAGCTGCTCGGCACTATCTCCGAACGTCAGGCATGCGTGGTCCCTGAGTGCCAGGTCCGTGATCTGCAGGTCGGCGGTGACCTCCACGAGTCACCTCCAAAGTGCATCGCGGTCTCCGGCCCGCAGCTACCTCGTCATGGCCATGGCAAACCCCTCGCCGCTCCCTCCACTCGCCGGGCGGTCACTCCGGCGCGAATTCGCTCGGATGGATCGGGCATTTCTGGGCAGCCGTCCGGTATCACGAGTGCTAGGAAGGTACTCCCGGAGGGACGGAACGGCGGTGACCGAGCAATGGCTGGCCCATGCGGCGTAAGCCACGCGATGCTGCTGTATCGCGACCTCCACGCGCACGCCGCTGCCTGCGCGGCGTATATCAATGCCGGCGCCGCCGCTGGCGCGGCGGTGCTGGTCACCGCGACCCGGCGGCAGGCGGACAGCATTCGCGCCGGGCTCGCAGTGCCCGGAGATCACGTCCGGCTCACCGACCTGACCAGCGAGGGAAGCGATCCTGGCCGGGTGCTGTCGCTGATCCGGATGTTCGCCAGGGAACATGCGGGACGGCCGGTGCGATTCCTTCTGGACGTCGGCTGGCTCGGCCGGCCGACCGGAGCACTTAGCAGAAGCCATCCGCTATGACGCACTCATGTGCGCGGCACTGACAGGGTCGGATGCGGACGCGCTGTGCTGCTATGACCAGCGGCTCGATGGCGCCCTGCTCGCCGCGGCCGAGCACGCGCATCCCGTCGTACTGCGAGGCTGCCCGCGCCGCGAGATCCGGACATCCCTCGATGAATCCCCGGTAACCGAGATAGCGGAAGGACGACTGCGCGCTCCGCCGGATCGCGTGAGCGTCCTGACTTTCCGCGGCGACCAGGCCGCGGTGCGGGGCTTCACCGCTGATCACGCACGGCACGCCGGCCTGTCGGCTAGCCGCGTCACAGACCTCGTCATCGCCGTGGCCGAACTGGCCGCCAACACCTTGCAGCACACCAGCACTGCGGGTGTCCTGACAATCTGGACCGACGCGGGGGAAATCATCTGCCAGGTAAGTGATAAGGGCGAGATCACCGATCCCCTGGCGGGGACGCTCAGGCCAGATCCGGCCGACCTCGGAAGCCGAGGACTCTGGCTAGTACACCAGGTCAGCGACCTAGTCCAGATCAGATCGGGCCCAGCGGGCAACACGATCCGCGTGCACATGCGCCTGAGGGAGCCGGAAAGCGGCGCGAGTGATCACGATGGCTAGACGGCGGGCCTGCGGGTAGCGGGTCTCGATGCCAGGAACCAAGACCGCCGCCAGGCAGGCAGCGACGCGCCGGACCGTCGTCATCGCCGGGCTGGCGAATTTGTGCGTCGTAGTAATCAAGGCCGGCGCGGGAGTGCTGACGGGGTCGAGCGCGATGCTCGCCGAAGCCGCCCACTCCGCCGCCGACACGATGAACCAGGCCTTCCTGCTCACCTCGCTGAACAAGAGCAACAAGGCCGCTGACCGGCAGCACCCCTTCGGCTACGGGCAGGAACGTTACTTCTGGTCGCTGCTCGCGGCCTTCGGGATCTTCATGGCCGGCGCTGGATTCTCGGTCTTCGAGGGCATCCTCGCGCTTACCCGGCCCGGCACCTCAGGCGACGTGCTCGTGGCCTACATCGTGCTTGCCCTTGCGGGCGCCGCCGAGAGCGTCTCTTTCATCCGTGCCTACCGCCAGGTACGCGCCGAAGCTAGGAACGACCACGTCAGCGTTCCCGAACACGTCCGCACCAGCCCCGACACCACGGTCAAGGCCGCCCTGTTCGAAGACTCCGCCGCCGTAGCCGGGCTCGCCCTGGCGGCTGCGGGCATCGGGCTTCGCCAGCTGACCGGCTCGGGCGTCTGGGACGGGGCTGCGTCGATCGGCATCGGCGCGCTGCTGGTTTTCGTCGCGATCAGGCTCGGCCTCGACAGCCGTGACCTGCTCATCGGCCGGGCCGCCAGCCCTCCGGAGCAAGAGCGAATACGGTCCGAGATCGAGGCCGCCCCCGGGATCGACCAGGTGGCCGACCTGCTGACCATGCACCTGGGACCCGATCACCTCATTATTGCCGCCCGCGTCTGGCTGACCGACGGGCTCGACGCCGATGACGTCGAGGACCTCGCCGATCGCCTAGACCACCGGCTCACCGACATCTTGCCGCAAGTGCCCCACGTCTTCATCGACCCCACCCAGCGCAGGCATGCGCACCCGGACAAACCAGTGCTCCCGGCCGCCGGACTCTTCACGCCGCATCTTGAAGAGCGTATGGATTCAGGATCTGCCTCCCCCACAACTGGCTCCGCTCGGCAGCGGTGAGCCGGGCAGCTTCCGCGGCCTCGTGCCACTGCGACCGGATGATGTTTACGTGATGATCAATGATGTTCTTCGCCTCGGTCTTCGACAGCAAGTACGTGTCGGTGGCAGCGCCGAGGCAGCCGGCGAGTGGGCTATAGCGGTAACCGTCCCTGCGGATCGCCATGGCTTGCGTCGCCTCCCCACCTGCCCTCGGTTGCGGGCAGATGTCGTAGGCGGGAGTGAGCGTGAGGTTCTCGCCATCCCAGAACGCAGCGTGATTGCGAGCGTGGTCGTCGGTATTGCTGACGCAAATGTTGAAAACGATGCGCGAGAAAAGCTCGCGGAGTGTTCGCCTGGGCTCCGTGAAGCGGCTCCGGATCGCGTCAGCTAGGTCGTAATAGGTGGCGTAACGCGCCATCATGACGTCCAAGCTGAGAATGGTCAGTGCCGAGACGACCATCCGGCGATGCCGTCCGTCTTCGGGTCGGTCGAAACGATCAACGAGCAGGACATCGTGGCCGAGCACCTCAATCAGCTCTGTTCCCGGGACATCTAGTCCGACCCGCCGGGCTAGATCCATCGCGACCGCCTCGGCCTTTACGACCGGATAGATATCCGTACGCGACGATAGCTTGGCGATGAGCCTCCGCCCCCCATCGTTCAGGAGCACCTTCGGCCGCGCGCCACCGACGGATGTTCCACGCAGCAGGGCAACCTCAAGCGCAGGTGGCAGCGGCTGACCGGATTCGAGCAGCCCGGCTGCTGTCACCAGTTCTTCGAGGGCGGCAGCTGAGGTAGCCCGCGCCTGGTACATGGTCGCGCTCGCCTGGAAATCGAGGGCACCGACGCGGTCGGAGCCGGATTCGAGCAAGTAGGTGAGCAGGCCCAGATCGCCTGTGTCGCTGTCCGCCGTCAGGTGCCCGGCATGCTTGGCGAGGATGACCTGCTGTCCCCAGGCGTTAGGTCCCGCGTCGCGGATGCATCCGGCGGCGGTGAGCCCGGCCAGCGGCCGGAGTTGGCCCCGGCGGAGCGGCAACTCTGGCTCGTACAAAGAAATCGCGTCGGAACGGCCAAGATAGCTGCGTCCATAGGTGAAGTGAACGATCTCGCCGCTCTTATCCAGCCGACCGGCGATCACCGGGTCAGCGGCACCAGGGAGCCATGCCCACACGAACGCTTCGGTCGGCTCAGAAGTCATCGCTTACCGGGCCTGTGGGCTCGCGGACACGGGAGGGCAAGAGCGCGAGCCGATCGCGGCCGCGATCCACCATCAAGCGCAGCCCTTCACGGTCAGTGCCGAACAACTCGATCCCCAGAATGGTCGCGACCTCGAAGACCGTCCCTATCCCGACGCTGGGCACCCCTCGCTCAATATTCCTCAGCGTGACAGCCGAGATGCCGGCCCGCTCTGCCAGCGCAGCCTCGGTCCAGCGCCTGGCTCGCCGGGCACGTGCCACCTCCAGGCCAAGGACCCCGACTGCGTCGATCGTCTGCGGTGAGTAGGGATGAGCACGTCGCACGCTCTTACACTTTCACTTAGATGTCTTAACGAAAGTATAAGAGCTATCGCGACTTCTCGCAACACGGGACCGGCATGGCCGCAAGCCGTCGGCTCGGCCGGTGCGGCCTGTGCCCGGCGCGGCGCTTGCCCGCCAGGGCCGGCCCGGGCCTAGTTTTCCGTGATCACGATCGCGGACGTGATCACCGAACATCACACCGGCCCTGGAGGCTGTCGCGTGACTTCTTCCTTAATTGCGTCAACCGGATTTCGTTACCCGGCCGGGCGTGCCGGGGCGGCGTGAGCAACGCAACCCTCCCTGTTGCTGTCGCGGGCTGCGCAGGCGTGAGCAACGTGGCCCGACCTGATGCTGTCCCGGCCTCGGCCCGGCTCCGGCCCGGCTCCGGCGCGGCCTTGGCGCGGCCCGGTCGCGTCGCCGCGCCAGATCAGCGAGTCACCCGCAGCCCCGGGAGCGCGGGCGATGTTCCGTGAACATGAAAGTGACCGTGATCACGGAAGATCACCCAGGTCAGGACAAGCGCAAGATTCCGTGTTCAGCCCCTGGATCCTGATCACGGAACATCGCTCCCGCGCTCCGCGCCCGGATCCCGGCGCGGAGCGAGTCTCACCACTGAGCAACCAAGGCTCACTCAGCACCAGCCACACCGCGCGCGACATCGCCGGTCTCCAGTACCGCCGTTGTGACATGGATGTGGCTCTTTCGGGGGTGAGGCTGTTCTCGCAGGAGGGTTCCCGGGTTCGCGCAGGAGGGTTTCCGCATCTAGGAGAGTTGACCGGACTATACGACGACAACTCTCCTTCATGCGGCAACGCTCCTCCAGGAACCCGGGAACCCTCCACGGTAAGGACGAGACCCTCCCGGGCACGGCACCACCCGGCTTGCTCACCCAGAAAGAGCCACACCCAGGTGACCTTGCCGGGCCTGCCCGGGCCATCGCGGCGCGGCCATGACCCGAACGCGAGTTACGCGACAGCCTCCATGACCTGCGTAAATCTCCGTGATCACGTCCTGGGCCATGATCACGGAGACTAGCGCTGACCAGGCGCGGACGGCCCGGCCACGTCACCCCTGCACTGCTCACCCCGCCACCTGAACCCAAAACCAGCAGGGGTCATCGATGTTGGCGGGCTACTGCCCAGCCTCTGGGCGCAACTGCGGCATCGCTGGCAAATTGGGCAGCGGCGCTCAGTCCGCGAGGCTCGGGACGGCGCCTCGCTGGTCAGGCGCGGCTGGCCGGCTCTTGCGCGCCGGGATTGTCCGCGCCGCATCAGCGTCACGGATCGATAGCGAGCACACCGTGGCAAGCAGCGCGATCGCGGCCGCCACGCCGAACGCGGCCCGGTACGCGGTCAGGTTCGCCGCCGGATGACCACCGACGACATGCACCGGCCCGATCGCCACGATCACCGTGGTCAGCACGGCGACGCCGATCGCCCCGCCGAGTTGGCGGACCGCGTTGAACATGGTGGATGCCCGCCCTGTGGCCTCGGGCGTGATCGTGGCGAACGCCGCGGCTTGCACCGGCACGAATACCTGCCCTACGGCCACGCCGAGGGTCAGCATCAGCAGCCGCGCCCACCACAGGCTCGTTCCCGGCCCGAGCAGTCCGAGCAGGCCAATCGAGACCGCGATCCCGATCAGGCCGCCGGTGATGTGCCGGCGCGGGCCGAACCTCGGATACAGCCAGCGCGTCGCGAGCTGGGCTCCGCCCATCACGCCGATCGCCTCGGGAAAAGTACTCAGTCCCGAGCCAAGCGCGCTGAGCCCGCGACCGTCCTGGTAGTACAGCGAGATCGCGTACAGGCTGCCGAGGAACGCTATCGAGCTGAGCACCATCACGCCGTTGCCGGAGCGGAAGAGCCTGTTGCCCAGCAGCCGCAGATTCACCATCGGCTCGGCCGTGCGCAGCGCGACGGCCACCATCGCGGCCAGCAGCACAGTCCCGGCCGGAATGGCGGCCAGTACGTCAGCAGAGTGCCAGCCCTTCACCGGCCCCTCGGAAACCCCGTACATCAGCAGCCCGAGGCCGAACCCGGACAGCAGGAAGCCGGGCACGTCGAACCGCCCCGGATGAGACTGCCTGACTTCCAGCACGAATAGTGCCCCGAACAGGAACGCCGCGGCGCCGATCGGCACGTTCACGTAGAAGACCCAGCGCCAGGACAGGTCGGTCGTCAGCAGCCCGCCCAGCACCGGACCAAGCGCGGGCGCCAGCGTGGTCGGCACGGTGAGGATCGCCGCGGCCCTGACCCGCTCCTCGGGAGGGAACACGCGGTACAGCATGGCCATGCCGACTGGCGCGAGCATCCCGCCGCCAGCGCCCTGCAGGATCCGGAATGCCACAAGCTCGCCCAGGCTGGAGGCTATGCCACAGAGCGCCGACGCCCCGGTGAATACCACGATCGCGATCAGCAGCACCCGCTTGCCGCCGAACCGGTCGCCGAGCCAGCCCGAGGCCGGGATGAACACAGCCAGGCTGACCAGGTACGAGATCGCAATGCTGTCGACCGCCGTCGGGCTGACGCCGAAGCCCCGCCCGATCGTCGGCAACGCGACGTTGACGATCGTCGCGTCCATGATCGACATGAACATGGCCGCGACGAAAACAACGCCGACCGCTACCTTCTGGCTGATCCGGGCCTCCACGGCATCCTCAACCGGCGACACTTCGCGACACTTCATCAGACCCCGTTACAAAGACGCGCAGGCCACCGAAAATTCCGGTAGCACCACGACAAAACGTCGCAGGGTTCTTGCTTTGCCCGCCGGGCTGAGCCAACATCACATAACAGGGCATCCGGCGTACCGCCGACTCGGGGGATTTACAGGGACGAGCTGGTCGGCCGGTGCAATCTTGGCGAAACCGCCCGAGAGGGGACCTTGATGAGCAATAGACCATTCGCGCGTGCGCGCGGCCGCGCCACCAGGACGGGACCTGGACGCCTGCTGGCGCTGCTCGGCAGCTTGTCAGCCGCCGTCGCGTTCCTGGCGGCGGCCGGGGCCGCCACGGCGGCCCCGTCGGCAGGCACCGGATCGCCAGCCGGGCCCGGCCGTGGCGCTGACTGGCGCGACCGCCACGGTCCCGCCCGGGGCGACCCGGCTGGGCGTCGAGCGGAGCCGCAGCATCGTGCATCTCGATGTCGTGCTCTCGCCGCGTGACCCGGCCGCCCTGACCCGGTACGCGACGCAGGTCGCTGCGCCCGGCTCTCCGCTGTACCACGACTACCTGCCCCGCGGTGCCTTCCCGTCGGTCTTCGGCCCGACTCGGGCGGCGATCGCGGCCGTGCGGTCGGCGCTGAGCGGCCTCGGGCTGCACCCGGGCAAGATCAGCGCGAACCACCTGGCTATCCCGGTGACCGCGACGGCCGGGCAAGTCCAGCGCGCACTCGGTACCAAGCTGGACAGGTACCGGCTGGCAGGAGGCCGGGTCGGGTACGCCAACGTAGCCGCGCCAAGGCTGCCGGCCACAGCGGCGCGGTACGTCGAGTCGATCATCGGGCTCGACACCCTGATCAGCCTGCGGCCGCAGCTGGCGAGACCCGCCAAGAGGGCGACCAAGCCGACGACCACGCCGGCGAACCACCCCGCGTCCAAGGTCCAGCCGCACGTCCCGACCGGCGGTCCGCAGCCGTGCCAGTCGGCCCTCAACCAGCAGGAGTCGATCTTCGAGGGCAGCGGCGAGACCCAGTAGGTGCTCACCGCCGACCAGTTGGCCCACGAGTACGAGTACGACAACCTCTACAAGGCGGGCGACCTCGGCAAGGGCGAGACGGTCGGGATCATCGAGTTCAGCGAGTCAAACCTGAACTCCGACATCTCGGCGTTCCAGGCGTGCTACGGCACCGACGTGCCGGTGAGTTACCAGAACATCGGTGGCTTCAAGCCGAAGGGCCCGGGCGAGGGCGAGGCCGCGCTCGACATCGAGACCGTGATCGCCGAGGCGCCGGAATCCAACGTGGTCGTCTACCGTGGCCTGGCCACCGGCGCCGGCTGGTATGACACGTTCGCCACGGCCGCGGCGCAGGATGTGGCCCAGGTCGAGTCGGTGTCCTATGGCCTCTGCGAAGGCCGGCATCGGCCAGCTACTCGGCAAGAACCTGGCCGGGACGCTGAACGTGATCTTCGAGCAGCAGGCCGTGCAAGGGCAGACGGTCGTGGTGTCCTCTGGCGACACCGGATCCGAGGGCTGCCTGCGGATAGACACCAAGCAGCCCGGCCTGCTCAGTGCCGAGTTCCCCGGCAGCGACCCCTTCGTGCTCGGCGTCGGCGGCACCGCGGTGATCAGCTCGGATCCCTTGCCGCGCAACGAAGAGGTGGTGTGGAACGACAGCACCGATCAGCACGGCGCGGGCGGCGGCGGCAAGTCGCAGTTCTTCGCCGAGCCGTCCTACCAGAAGAGCTTCGGTGTCTCCTCCGGCGGTACCCGCGGCGTGCCCGATGTGTCGGCTGACGCTGATCCGGAGACTGGCTACCTCGTCCTTCACAACGGCGGCTGGATTCAGGTCGGCGGCACCAGCGCGGCAGCGCCGATGTGGGCGGCGCTGCTGGCACTGACCAACGCGAAATGCCCGTCCTCGCCGGTCGGGTTCGTCAACCCGGCGATTTACTTCGCGGCATCGCCCAAGGTCAAGGCCATCGTGATCAACGACATCCAGAAGGACACGAACTTCGCGGACAACACCAGCAATGACTACACCGGCGACGGCGGCGGGCAGTACCCGGTGCTGGCCGGCTATGACCTGGCCACCGGCCTCGGCAGCCCGGTCGGCAGCGTGCTGGCGACGCAACTGTGCAAGACAAGTACCCAGGCCGGGGGGTACCGGCTGGTGACGGCGCAAGGCCACGTGTACTCGTTCCGCGCGCCCGGCTACGGCTCGGCCAGCCACCCCAATTCCAAAGTCGTCGGGATCGCCGACGACCCGAAGACGAACGGTTACTGGCTGGTCACGGCCAAGGGCTCGGTCTCGGCATTCCACGCGCCGTTCCACGGATCGGCCAAGAACGTCCAGTCGCCGGTCGTCGGCATCGCCGCCGACGAGGCAGGCACCGGCTACTGGCTGGTCACCGCCAAGGGCCACGTGTACGCGCTCGGCGCGCCGGCTCATGGCTCGGTCACGGGCAAGCTGGCCGCGCCGGTCGTGGGCATCGCGGCTGACCCGTTCACCAGCGGGTACTGGGTGGTCACCGCGGCCGGCAAGGTCTATGCGTTCGACGCCGGTAACTACAAGGGCAAGAAGCTGTCCAAGGTGACCAGCATCGCCGCCGATCCAGCCAAGCAGGCCTACTGGCTGGTCACCGCCAACGGTCACGTCTACGGCTTCAACGTCAACGGCCAGGGCTCGATGCCGGCTGGCAACCTGTTCGGCAACATCACCGGCATCGCGGGTGACCCGGCCTCCGGCGGCCCCGGCGGCTACTGGCTCACCACCGCCTTCGGCCTCATCGGCGGCTTTAACGCCGAGGTCCATGGCGCGCACCCGTTCCAGAGCTCAAAGAATCCGATCACAGGGATCGCGAGCACGCACTAAGTAACCTGGGATGCGCTCTGGCGCCACCGCCGAACTGGGCGCCAGAGCGCATCCGCCCGGCCTGAGGCGAGCCCAGGTCAGGCCAGGGCGGTGACGGCGGCGATCACGGCGATGAGCGCGAACAGCATGTAGGCGAGGTAGGCATCGATGCGGCCAGACTGAAGCCGCTTGAGCACACCGACGACCCGCAAGATAAACGTCTGGGCGGGCCGGTAGAGATAGGCCTCGACGATTTCGATGACGTCCGGGCCAGGGCTGAGCGTCGGGGCGAGAGTTCGGGCGGCGCCTTTTTCATCCTCATTCTCCGCTGAGTTCCCGGGCGAGAGCGGCTCCGGCTGCGGGAGCACTTGCGAGCGCGAATTGAGTATGGTCGCCAGGATGCGGCGGGTGGGGTTGGCGAACCCGCCGGCCGTGTAGGAGTCGGGCCCATCCACCCCGGCGGTGGCAGAGCGCCAGGCCGGGACGCGCCGTACCCGGGTCATGCGGGTGCCTGCCGCGAGCCTGGTGAACGCGAGGACGGCCAGCGCCAGGAGCGGCATGACGATCCAGAGCCAGGTGGGCGATAGCGCGGAGAACCCGGCGAAGACCGGCCCTAGCACCAGCGGGGACTGCCTGGCCTGGTTGGTCACGGCCGCCGCCACGACCGGGGACAGGCCGGTCGCGATCACGCGGATGAGCAACGGCAGGGCGGCGGTCATCAGCAGGCAGCACGCGGACAGCACGACGATGCCGGCCCGTCCGAGCCAGCCCCCGTCCCACGGCCGGCGGCCGTCCGCCGCCTCCCCCGCCGCGCTGGCTTCCTCCGCCGCGCCGGCCTCCTCCGCTGGCGGGCCGAGCACGACCAGCCCGATCAGCCGGACGAAGGTCACCCCGGCGAATCCGGCGGTCAGCGCTACGGCGGCTCCGGCGACGGCGAGCAGCAGGCGATAGTCGAGCGCGTGCACCCGGAACTGCTGCATCATCGCCTCGAGCAGGAACCATTCGGACGCGAACCCCATCGTCAGGGGCAGCCCGGCCAGCGTGAGTGAACCGACGGCGAGCCCAGCCGAGCCCCAGGGCCTGCGGCGCGCCGACCCGCGCAGCGCATCGAGCAGATCGTCGGACTCGCCCGGCTCGCCCGGGCTACCTCCAGAGGTAATGATCGCGCTCGAGGTGAAGAGCAGGGACTTGGCAGCGGCGTGGGCGATGATCTGCAAGGTCCCGGCGAGCAGGCCGGCCGCGACTAGGCGGTCGTCGCCGATCGCGGCGCCGACCAGCGCGACTCCGTATCCGGCTACGATCAGCCCGCTGTTCTCCACGCTGGAGTAGGCGATCACGCGCTGCAGCCTCGGCTGGACCGCCGAGTGCGCGATGCCGAGCAGGGCGGTCAAGCCCGCCAGCACCAGCAGCACCCCGGTCAGCCAGGCGGGCGGCGGGCCGAGCAGCGCCAGGGTACGCCACATGCCGTAGAAGCCGGCGTTCACCGCGACGCCGCCCATGATCGCGCGAGCGGGACCCGGTGCCGCCGCGTAGCCGCGAGGCAGCCAGACACCGAACGGCACCAGGCCCACCTTGACCGCGAAGCCGGCGAGCAGCAGGGTTTGCGCCGCGTCGCGGGCCAGGCCGTGCGGCACGGCGGCGAACGACCCGAGGCCACCGGACCCGGACCTGACGGCCAGCAACAGCAGCCCGAGCAGCAGCGCCGCGCCGCTGACCTTGCCGAAAGCCAGGGTGACCAGCGCCCCGGACGAGCAGGCCGGGCAGGCCGCGGTCGAACCCGGCGAGCAGGTAGAACGCGACGGTCAGCAGTTCCCACGACAGCAAGGTGGTGAACGCGTCCTGCGCCGTCAGGAAGAGCGCGACCGAGCCCAGCGCGAGCGCGGTACTCGCGCCGAGACCCCGGCGTGCGGCCGATTCCGGGCGGGCCGCCCACGCGGCGAAGGCGAGCGACACCGCGAACGCCGCGCCGAACGCGATCAGGAGGAACAGCCCGGACAGGTGATCGGCGGCCACCGGCGCCGTGCCCGGCCCGAGCCATCCCGCGACCGGCAGGCGAACGGCGTGACCGGCGAGCGCCGCTCCCCCGGCCACGGCGAGACAGGCGGCGCCGGCGCCTTCGATCAGGTACGGGGCACCGCGCAGCCAGCCGCGACCCGAGGGGAGCGCCAGGTCGATGCCAGCCGCGACGGCGAACGCCGCGAAGCCGGCGGCGAAGACCATCCCTGCCCAGCTCATGAGCTAGCCTCCGCCGCTGCCCGGCCAGCCGGGAGCCTGCCGAGCGCGGCGAGCAACGCATGCAGGATGGCGAACGGCGGCGGCGGGGACCCGGGCAGCCAGAGGTCAACCGGCACCAGGGCGCCGACGCCACCGGAGGCCGCGCCGTCGGCTTGCTCTCCGGCCTCGCTGCCGCCGAGAAGGCCCCCGCTGACCGCGTCGGTCCCGACCGCGATGACGATCTTCGGCTCCGGCATGCCTTCGTAGGTTCGCCGCAGCGGCCGGCCATGCCGCGCGCTCCCGCGCCGGTAACGAGCAGCACGTCAGCATGTCGAGGACTAGCGGTGAAAAATATGCCGAGCCGATGTATGTCGTAGACAGGGTTAAGCAGGGCGGCGATCTCCAGTTCCTCAGCGCCGTCTGATCCCGCGTCTACGTGCCGCAGGTGCACCGAACGGCGCAGTGCCCTCGTCCTTCTGGCAAGCTCGGCGCGCACCACGGCCAGCGCCTCTTCGCTCTCGGTCATCTGGGGCACGACCAGGCCCGCTCTGGTCAGCCGCGCGCTCGCGGTGCCACGGGACCAGCCGAACAGGTCAGGGCGCGCGGCTACGCAGCGCCCGCAGAGCACGCATCGTCCCTGGTCGATCGCGAGGCTTCCGTCGCCGGCCTGGCTGGCGATGGCCCCGGTCGGGCACAACCTGGCCAGGTCCATGGCCTGCTCCTTGGCCTGGTCCGGCGGGTGGGGTCGCACTACGGTCGCGGGGCCGTGCCAGTCGTCGGCGTAGGGGTCGGGCGGCCGGCCAGCGGGTGGTCACCACGCCCTCGCGCAGGCCGCGCAGCGCCCACGGGCTCACAGCGCCACCCCCGCGACTGACAGCCCGAAGCTAGCCTCGATGAAGGGGAAGTCGGTCAGGATGTCGCCCGCGAAGACCTCGGGAAACAGCGCGAGATTATGGAAGGACGGCGACCGGGGCCGGCAGCGGGCGATCCGGCCCGCATCGATGGCCAGATCGTAGAGAACCTCGCCGTGCGGAGCTTCCGCCCAGCCGACGGCCCGTCCGCTCACCGCCTCGACCGGGGCCTGAAGCGGGCCGTCGGCCGCGCCGGCCAGCTCCCGGGCGGCTTGCCGCAGCAGGCCGAAGGCCTGCCCGACTTCGTCCCAGCGCACTCGCAGCCGGGCGAGGGCGTCGCCGGCGCGATGCTCAGCTTGCTCGCCCGAGGCCAGCCAGCGGTAAGCGTCGTACGGGCGGGCGACGCGGGCATCGTCGCTGTACCCCGAGGCCTTGCCGACCGGGCCGAGCGCGCCGTGCCCGGCCGCCCGTGCCGGCGTGAGCGGCCCGGTGCGCCGGAGGCGGTCGAGGAAAGAGGCGGTGCCCATGAGCGCGCGGGCGTCGCCGGTGATGCCGCTCTCGATCTTGGCGATCTCTGCCAGCAGGTCCGTCGCTGAGAGTCGCGGCAGGCCGGTAACTCCGCCTGGCACGACGACGCCGCGGCCGAACCGGCTGCCGCACATGCGGCTGACCAGCCGCATGAGCCTCTCCCTATGCAGGCCGAACCGGGCGGTCGCGACCGCGAGCCCGGCCGCGTCGGCGAGGCGCACGGCGACGTCGAGGTGGGCGGCTATGCGTTCAAGCTCGGCGTGCAGCACGCGGATCAGCGCGGCCCGCCGCGGCACCTCGCCGATGCCGCCGATCCGCTCGATCGCGTGGCTGTAGGCCAGCGCGTGAGCAACGGACGCCATTCCCTCGGTCCGCTCGGCCAGCAGCACCCCGTCCGCCGGCGGCAGTTGCTCGAATCGCTCCTCGACGCCTCGGTGCTTGTAGAACACGCGCAGGCTGAGATGCGAGATGTCCTCGCCCGGGGTCTGGACCAGGTACTCGATCGACTCCAGCACGCCGGAGCGGACCGGGCCGTGCGGGATCGTGAACAGGCCGGGTTCCTGGCGCCGGGGCACCTCGTGCTCATCGGGTGGCAAGATCAGCGGCTCGAGCCCCGGATGCCCGTCCGGCACGATCCCGAACCGGTCATGCACCTCTCGTTCGTACCAGGACGCGGCTTCCAGGACGGGCGTCAGCGAGGGGTAGCTGGCAGCTCCGGCCGGCAGGACCACGTCGTGAACGGCGATCCCGTCCGGCCCGGCCACGTGAGCGGAGAGCCGGACGGCCTCGCCGGCCTCCGTGCCCATCAGGCCAGCGAAGCGCCTGCCGGCGGCGATCTCGCTGCCGAGCAGACCGGCAAGCCCCGTCACGCCTGTCCCCGCAGGGCGGTCACGGCATGGTTCAGCAAGCTGAGCAGCTCACCGGGCGGATGCAGGCCAAGTACCAGCAGCGCTACTACCCCGGCGATCACCGGCACCACCATCCAGGCGCTCGGCTCGCCTCGCACGGCGGCGGTGTCCCGGCTGGGCCGCAGGAGCATCCGGTTGGCCGCCAGCGACAGGCCGAGGAACGCGACGGTGATCAGGACCACCGCCACGACGGCGGCGGTATCGCGCGAGGCGGCGAGCCCGCCCGAGACGATCTCGAACTCGCTGCGGAAAATCCCGAATGGCGGCAGCGCGGAAAGCGCGAGCACCGCGGTGAGGAAGAGCGGCCCGCTCCACGGCAGGACGTCAAGGCCGCCGCTCACCCCGGAGATGTGCTTGGTGCCGAACTTGCGGACGAGCACCCCGGCTCCCATGAAGGCGTTGCCCTTGGCCGCCGCGTGCGCCAGGACATGCAGCAGTACCCCGGTGAGCGCGACGGGCGCGCCGAAGCCGACCCCGATCGCGAGGATGCCCATGTGCTCGACGCTGGAGTAGGCCAGCAGCCGCTTGTAGTCCTGCTGGTCGAGCAGGTACAAGGCGGCGAGTAGCAGCGAGGCGATCCCGAAGGCCAGCAGCACGTCACGGGGGAACGCCGAGCCCACACTGGCCGCGGTGACCTGGTAGAACCGCAGGATCGCGTAGAAGCTGACCGCCAGCAGGGAGCCGGACAGCAGCGCCGAGACCGGGGTCGGCGCTTCCGAGTGCGCGTCAGGAAGCCAGGTGTGCACAGGGAAGAGCCCGACCTTGGTGCCGAATCCCAGCACGGCCAGCACGAAGGCGAGCCGCACCACCGTGGCGGGCAGCTGGCCCGCGGCGCCGAGCAGCGGCGCGAACGCCAGGTTGTAGGACGATCCGAGCGCGGTCGCGCCCGCGTAGTACAGGAAGATCGTCCCGAGCAGGGCGACAGCGAGGCCGGCGGAGGCGAGCAGCACGTATTTCCAGGCCGCCTCGACGGCGCCGTCGGTGCCCTCAAGCGCGACGAGCAGCGCCGAGACGATGGTGGTGACCTCAATGGCGACCCACAGCAGCGCGAGGTTGCTCATAGCCGGGGCAGCGAGCATGGACCAGGCGAAAATGTTCAGCCCGGTCCAGAAGCGGCGGGAGTAGCGCTCGCCGGCCTCGTGCTTGGCCGCGGATCGCAGGTATCCGATCGAGTACACAGCCACGCACGCGTACAGGAAGCTGGTGGCGAGCATGAACACGCCGCTCAGCGCGTCGATGCGGATGAAGCCCAGCGCCGCGACCTCGCGGCCGGAGATGGCGGGTATCAGGGCCAGGACGAGCCCGAAGCTGGCCACGCCCGCGACGGCGGAGATCGCCCCGGCAGCCCTTGGCAGCAGCCAGAAGGCGGCGATGGCGGCGGCCAGCGGGATAGCCAGCAGGATGATGGCGATGACGCTCATGGCTTCCGCGTCACCCGCGCAGCCTGGTCAGGCCCGTGGTGGACAGCGTGTCGGCCCGGCCGTGATGCAGCCTGATCAGCAGGCCGAACACCACGACGGCGAGCAGCAGGTCAAAGAGCAGCGCGACCTCCAGGATGAGCGGCAGGCTGGGCGCGATCACCAGCGCGGCGAGCGAGATCCCGTTCTCCAGCGAGAACAGCCCGATCGCCTGCGACGCCACGTCGCGGCGATGGATCATCACGACGAAGGCGACAAGCACTACGGACACGGATACGGACAGGGCGGTGGCCGGCGCGCCGCTGCCCCGCTCCGGCACCACGCCTGCCGCGAAGAAGCCGAACGCGGCGACGGCGATCCCGATCAGGACCGTGCTGGCCAGCGAGAGGCTGCCGCTGCCGGCGATGTCATGACCGGCTTCTGGCCCGTCCGCCGGCCCGGTGCCGCGCAGCAGCCTGCGGAGCACCAGCGGGATCGCGACTACTTTCAGCGCGACGGTGACGGCGGCGAGCACGTACAGCTCGGCCAGGCCTTTGACGGCTCCGACCAGTACCGCCAGCGCCGCGATGAGGCCAGACTGGCCGATGTACAGGCGGACCTGGTCGCGCAGCAGGGCCTGCCGGAACATGCCGAACTCCGCCAGCAGGATCAGCACCGCGATCACGTTGGCGCCGCCCGCGAAGACACCGGGCGCCTGCGCGCCCTGAGCCGCGAGCATCAGCCACCTCCCAGGTAGAGGGTGAAGACGCCAAGCACGGCAAGCAGGAACGCGGCGGACACGAACTCGGTGATCTTGAACAGCCTCAGCTTGGCGAACGAGTTGTCGATCACCGCGACCACGACGCCCAGCAGGCACGCCTTCGCGGGCAGGGCGACCATGGCGATCACCACCGCGCCAAGCTGGCTGGTCGCGGCCAGTCCCCACGGAGCGGCGAACACGTCGAGGAAGATCGTGAACAAGATCAGCTGCTTGGCTGCCGACCCCCACTTCAGCAGCGCGAAATACGGCCCCGAGTGCTCGAACGGCCTGGCCTCCTCGATCATCCCGAACTCGTTGGTGCCTGTGTGCGTCTCGACCGGGATGCGGCCCGTCTCATGCAAGATGACCATGAACAGGGCGGCCGCGGCCAGCAGGTGCGCGGGCCGGATGATCTGCCCGGCCGATGACCGGACCGTAGCGGCAAGGGCGTACGGCAAGTCGGTAGCGGTCAGCAGCGCCACGGTGAAAACCACGAACAGGACCACCGGCTCGGTGATCGCGCCGAACGTCTTGGCCCGGCTCGCGCCGAGCTGGGCGTAGGGACTGCCCGTCTGCAACGCTGCCACGGCGACGACGAAACCCGCCAGGGACAAGATGAACCCGCCGCCGAGTATGTCGCCCATGTAGCCCAGCGGCAGCGGGAACGTCGTGAGGACCGGGATGAGCAGGGGCACCGTCAGGTAGCAGGTGAACGCGGCGACCGGGGCCGCGAGAAACACCCAGCTGGACCCCTCCGGTGCCAGCGACTCCTTGCGGAACAGCTTGGCCAGGTCGTAATAGGGCTGCAGCACCCGCGGCCCCCGGCGGCCCTGCAGCCTGGCCCCGGCCCGCGAGATCACGCCCGACACAAGCGGAGCCGACCCGGCGACCGTCAGGACTTGCAGCGCCTGAACGACCGGAATGGGCAAGACGGGGCTCATCGCGGCGCGCTCCTCCCACGGTTCGATACGGGGTAGAAGCCATCAGCGGCAACGCCGCGGTTCGGGCGAGCTTCATCGCCAGCCGCCATTGTGGCCCATACGCGGCCACCCCCGCAAATCCCCGGCCCAGGCGAGCGCGCCCGGCCCACTCCAGCTACACCATGCCTGCCCGGATCGCGTAAGCGACCGCATGGATACGGTTGCGCAACCCGTACCGGACAACTACGCCGTGCAGGAGTGACTTCACTGTCCGCTCAGAAAATCCGAGGCGGCGGGCGATTCCGGCGGTGTCATAACCCTCCGAGGCCAGTTTCAGGATCTGCGCCTCCCTGGTGGTGAGGCCGCTCAAGGTGATCCCATTCGGGCTCAGGAACTAGTGATGCAAGTGCCCCACCTAGGTCAGCAGGTAGCTCAGCAGATGGCCGGGCATAACGCCCTCGCCGTTGGCCGCCGCCAACTGGTATTTTTCCGACAACGAGGCTCTAATCGTGAGGGTTAGGTGCACCGGCAGGCAAAGAACGGTTAGATGTGAGAATGTTGGCCAGTGGACCGTCGTACACATCCGTCACGACATGGACTGTGGTCGGCGTGGTCGTAGCTGTCATTGCTGGCGCCGCAGTTGCCCTAGTACCTTATTTCCTTAGAACAGTTCGCCGACAGATTGCTTATAGCCTGGAGTCGATTACATCCCTGATCAGCCATACACCGTCGATCCCGACGTCGGACCTTCGGTCAGCTAACGCAAGGCGGCCCTGTCGGACCCGAGCGTAGTCTAGCTATTGATAGAAAAACGGAGACGCCGGGATATTAGTAGCGATGACTTCGATCGGCAGAAACCTCTCGTCTTGGATCTAGAGGTCCAAATCATTGCCTCGCTGAGCCATGACTTTGTGCCACCTCACACGGAACCTGAGTGGTCGATAGATGACACGCGAGTCCAGTTTGGCCCATGCAAAATCGCAAGAGCTCAGCGAATCAGAGTTGCACTGCTGATCAATAGCTCGAAAGTTTCGCTGAAATGCGATAATCCCTTGATTGATGTTGATGAACGGCTACTAGAACGAGATGAAACGGTTCCGAGGTGGCGAAAGATAATCTCGCTCACCGTTCTCGGTGCAGGAGTTGGAGGTACGGCAGCTTAGATCTTGCTCTCGCCGAATATAAAGGGAACCCATTACGTTCCTTGGTGAGCCTCTCTCCGGCGGTATTTAGCCTCATCCTCGGCTTTGCCTTAGATCCACCCGCCTGGAAGAGACGACGGTCACCTCGCCTGCCGCAGTGATGGACCGATACTGGATCGCCTTGTCGATTTTGTCGACCAGGATGATCGTGTGGGCTAGCGACTCGATAGCGCCTGTGACGGTGCGGCGATTGCAGGCCTGCAGGATGTGCTGGGCGAACGCGGCATACTCGAACTTCTTGGCAAACAGACGTCCGCGTTTAGTACCAAGGCAACAAGGCAACAAGGCAACAAGGCAACACTGACGGTGTTCTTGGATAGGCAACAGGCGATAATCATCAATCTGGGAGGGTGAAAGGTTGTCCGGTTTTCACATCACGACAGGCGAGTCGACTATCCAGGGACTTGTCAAAGTCAGTGTGACTGTGGGTGACCGAAAGGGCGTGTGGTTCGTGGCACTGGCGGTCATGCGGCGAGGTGTGGCCGGGCTGGTGGCGAGCCGGGTTCGGGGCGGGCAGGCTGCCCGCGACACGGGGTTTCGACTGAGCGGATGCGCTAGATCTGGGGCAAGGTCGCTGCTGATCATCTAGGTGTCGAAGGCCGGATTGATCATCAGAAGAACCGTGCACGTGGACGCATCATCGCTGGTCGGGGTTGTCCGCTGCCATCTCGGGCGGCGGCTGGGATCAGGAGGTGCTGGCCGGGCACGGACTCGCCGCAACCCGAGCTGGCGATGCTGAAGGATTCGTAAAGGAACGCGCAGAGCATCTAGCTGGGCTTGAGCGCGCCTTCATAGGTCAGACGGATTGCGCCTTCTCCAGAGTTGCAAGGCGAAGCCGATATCGATACGGAGTAGGACTGCGTTAGTAATGCGATAGACCCAGGGTAGTTGCCGACGATGTACGGTGGCGTCACTTGGCGGAGAGGATGTTGTTGGTGGTGGCGAAGGAGGCGGTGCCTGGCTTGGTGAGCCCTGGATCGGCACGCCCTGGTTGGTCGCTGGCTGGGTGACGGTAACGTAGCCTGGAACTGGTCCCTTTCAGCAGCAGCGCGATTTCGCCGTTCTTCAGCACCGTCGTGGTCTTCGGGGAGACGGCGAGCGTGCCCTTGCCAGGCATCGGTGAATGCGCCCTCGGTGTAGTGCAGGGGCCCTGCAGCGACTGCGGTATCTCATCGCCCTTGCCTGGCAGACCGTTGAACCTTCTTGACGAAGAAATCAGGACTCGATCCCGAGAGCGGCTTCGGCGCCCTGGGCCTGCGGAATCACGGTGGTGTCCGAAATTCACCGCTGAGGGTGTCGCCGTCGATGATGACGAAATCGCTCATGCTTCACTCCTGATCGAAGTTCGGATCGGGGTGCGCGACGTTGCCGTGCGCCTGGAATCGGGGGTCGCTGAAGTCCTCGGGCGGTGCGGCGATCCGGCGCACCGAGAATCCCGGGTCATCGCCAGCCCGCCGTGAGAACTCCACCCAGTACCCTTCCTCGCCGTCGAACGCGTCGGTCATGATGGCGACATAGAACAGCGGCCCGCCAGCGGCCTCGGTATCCCAGGACGCCGGGATCGGCTCGCTCGTCAGGTCGTTGACCACGAAGTCCTCGTCCGGGACCGGATCGGCCGAATTGATGCCGTTCATCCAGAACCCTTCGAACGCCGTACCCAGACCGTAGCGCCGTTCCACCAGGGCAGGGACATCATCAAGCGAGCCGACCCGCCCAGACGCGTCGGCAATCGGATGGACGACGTTGTCGAACATTGCCTCAAAGAGCGGCCCGGTGAAATCCTCTGCGGGCGCCTCCACCGGCGCACCCGAGCACCCCGGATCCTCACCTACCCTCCGCTAGAAATCCACTCACAAACCGCCAAGCCCATCATCGAACTGATCGGTCATCATCCGAACCAGGAACAATGGCCCGCCCAAAGCGGCCTGCGCGCTCCAGGACGCCCTGATCGGCTCACTCATCAGGTCGTTGACCACGAATTCCTCGCCCGGATTCTGATCGGCCGAGTTGGTGCCGTTCATCCAGAGCCCTTCGAACTCCGGACCAAGGCCGTGTCGCCGTTCCACCAGAGCGGGGACGTCAGCAATTGAGGCCACCCGGCCAGATGCCTCGGTGAGCGGCCGGACGGCATTGTCGTCGAGCGCCTCGAACCGGGGACCGGTGAAGTCCTCAGTCGGTGCCTCAATCCGCCGCACCGAGAACCCCGTATCCTCACCTGCCCGCTGTGAGAAATCGACTCACAGGCCGCCAAGGCCGTCGTCGAACTGCCTGGTCATCATGCGAACCAGGAACAGCGGCCCGCCCGGAGCAGCCGGAGCGCCCCAGGTCGCCGGGATCGGCTCGCTAGCCAGGTCGTTCACGACGAAGTCCTCGTCAGGCACCGTATCGCGTGCCGTCGCCCCGTTCATCCAGAAGTACTGTGCTCGAGGACGGCGGTACCGCGCGTCGATCAGCGCGCGAAGACGCGCGCTCGCCGGCGATTCCCCCGCGGCAACCTCTTCGCCCACGGCAGGCTCGGCGACAGGCAACTCGATGGTTGAAGGCGCGGCGGCAGGCGGATCCGTGGTCGAAGGCGCGGCAGCGGCACGTTGCGCAGCGAAACGCCGTTCTGCGTCCCTGGCCGCGAGTTCCCGCGTCCTGACTCGGGTCTGCTGGTCCATGGCTTCCGAGGCCAGCTCGCGATGCCGCGATCGGCAGATACGCCGGCGTCATGCGGCCTGCCTGGGTTCAATAGTCGCAAGAATAAGTATGAGGAGGACGCTTGGGTCGCCTTTCACGCGAGGTAACAACAGTCGTAGTATTTAGTGCCGTCCGAACATTCGATCGCCGTCTTTTCGTCTCGCTAAAAGACATGCGCGTGTTCGACGCCTTGACTCAAGTCTCGGACCCCTCGCGCTTCACGGCAAGATTCGTCCGCACACCTTTCACGCTGTGATGCCCTTTCAGGCGACCAGGGAGAGAAACTGTACGTCAAAGGGAATTCGCGGCATGCTACGAGGAGAGAGATTTGGCACTGTCGGTTATCGCGAGGCAGCTATGGAGTACGCAAGGCTCAAGCGGGAAAGCTCGTCGGTCCTGTCGGCGAGCAAGGAGTCCTCGGCTCAGGCCGCCTCCGCTGCCCGCATCCGGCGCGACGCCCCGCCCTGGCTCGGGCTGCTGACCACGCGCGGACTGGACGAGGACACAGCTCAGCGGCAGCGGATGCGGGAGATTCGGCACGGACTGCCGTTTCTGGACGCCGATGCCGGAGTCCCGCGACGCCGGGAACCAGCCGAACTGCGTGACCCGGCCTTGGGGGCGCTGGACGACTGGCTGAGCGAGCGCGCCGAGCGGGTGGCCGCGACTCCCGCCGAGCTCGCCGTGGCCGAGAGCCGCGCGCAGGCAGTCACTGAAGCGCTGGCGGCGATCTATCCCGGAGCGGACGTCTACCAGACAGGCAGCATCGCCCACGGCGACGCGCTGTCGCCGCTCAACGACGTCGACCTCGGCGTCATCCTGACGAACCGGCCCGACCTCGGCCCTGATCCTGGCCAGAGCGGGCCGCAGGAGGAGATGCGGCGGACCGCCGCCCGCCTGGCGGACCTGCTGAGGCCCCAGTTTCCCAACGTCACCGCCGACCCGAACAATAAGCGGTCGATCGTCCTTGAGTTCAACGATCCGGCAACGCCCGGCGCCGACGACTTCACCTGCGACGTGATCATCGCTCTCGAGCAGCCCGGCAGGCCCCGGATCAGCAGGACCAAGCCCGACAAGGCCAAACCCGACAGGACCCTGCTGATCCCCAATACGGGCGTGTCCGCCGGCTGGGACGAGAACGACCCCCGCGGGCACGTCGAGTTGCTCAGGCAGGCTGACGCGGCGTCAGGCGGGTCTTTCTCACGGACCGTGCGCCTGGTCAAGCACTGGCGGAGCGGGCAGAGCGAGAAACCGTTTTACTCGTGGAACATCAAGACACTGGCGCTGGAGGCCGGGGCCGACTCAACGCAGCCGTTCGAGGGGTTGTACCGGTTCTTCTTGCACGCTCTTTACTCCGTCGCCGAGGGACCCACTGAAAATCCTGGCAGCGCCAATTTTCCGCCGCCGACCGTGGCGGCTGATCGCCTTGAGGTCACGCGTCAGCTGATCGAGGCCCTGAGAACGCTGCGCCGGGCACGGATGTACGCGCTGGCGAACATGCCGCTTGAGGCTGAAGCCGAGCTGAGGGGACTCTTCCCGGCGGACGGCAGCTAAGCCTGGGGCTGGGGTGGCTGGGCCTGGGACTGGGGGCTGGTCCGCCGAGGTCGTCGTCGCGCGCAGGGAGTGCACGAGCCTGTTGAGCCGGTCACGGACCGGCGGCGGCGGCTCGGTCAGGTCGGCGCCGATCCTGATGATCCGCGTCGGCCCGATCATGACCAGATCAGCGCAGGCCGCCTCCAGAGCCTCAAGGTCGCCGGCTTCCACGGCAAGGTCCATCGCTGTGAGCGCCTGCTCCACCGCATGCCAGCGTGTTTCGGTCAACTGCCAGCGACCAGCGTTCAGGACGACTTCGAGAGCCTCTGCCTGCACGTCGACAAGGCCGCCGCGATCGCGGGATGTCTCGTCTGCGGAAACCATGCTGCCGAGCGTAACGAACATGCGCCGCTACCCGGGTAACGCCGGAAAAGCCGGCAACATCAATACGTGAATCGACACCCAAAATCCACCATCAATCCCCGCATCCATCCATGCGGACGCGCCCGCGCCCGGGCCGCCCGCATCCGGCACTCGCCCATCATCGGCAACACCAGCACCAGCACCAGCCGCTCCGGACGAGCTAGCGCGCGCCCGCGCCTGCGCCGGGATGCCGACCGGGCAGAGTGAGGTCCGCCAGCAAGCTGGCCGCGAAGAGGGCGGCGTTGAGCGAGGCGCGCTGCTGCCAGCCTTCCCGGTCAGCGACGGCCTTGGCCCCGTCGGCTAGATCGCTGATGCCGCGGATGACCAGCGCAGGCACGTCGTTGAAATGCGCCGCCTGGGCGATGCCCGCGCCCTCCATCTCGATCGCGACGGCATCGTTATTGTGCAGGCGAAGCTGGGCGTACAGCTCCGCCTGGCGGGAGTTCAGCACGACCTCCCCGGCCGCGATGGGCCTGAAATGCACCACTGGCGGCTCGCCAGGGGGCGGGGAGGGCAGGCGCTCCCACCACGTTGGCGGCCGTACCAGCTCGCGGGCAAGCTGATCGAGCCGGTGCGGGGCAGGCCAGCTGCGCGGGCGCGCCAGGAAGTCCTCCGCCGCCGTTCCGCCCTGATACGCGTCCACCCGCGTGGCCACGACGATGTCCCCCAGCTGGATGAACTCCTTGAGCGAACCGGCGACTCCAACGCACAGCACAACGTCGGGACCGAATAGGGCTATGGCCCGCTCCGTGAGGACCGCGGCATCGACGTTGCCGGACCCGGTAATGGCCAGCGCAACTCGCCAGTCGGTGCCGCGCAGCTCCCCGACCTCGAACCTCGTGCCCGCCGGATGCTCGCGACGCCGGAGCCCGGTCAGCCGGGCCCGCATGGCCAGGTACTCGACATTCAGCGCGCACAGCACCACGGCCGTGCCCGCGTGGAGGCTCGGGCCGTGGTGGCTCGCGCCTGTGACAAGTACCGGCGTCTGGGCCAGGGCCTGGTCGCCGCCGGCTAGCTCGCGGACCTGGTGCACTCCCTCAAGCGAGGCGGCCAGGTAGGCGAGCTCGTCGTCCAGGCGCTCGAGAAGCGACCGCGTCACAGCCCGGTCGTCGGCGACGAAGTTCCGCTCGGACTCGCCGGGCAGGCTCGCGCCAAGCAGGCCGGCGCCAAGCGCGTTCACCGCGTTTGCCTCGGCGATCTCCGCTGTTCGCCGCATCGCCTTGAGCAGCGTGCTCAATTCCGCTATTTCAAGGCCAGCACTCCGCAGCGCGGCAAGCGGGCCAGCCAGCAACAGGCGATGATCATCGCCGCGCGAGGTCCCGGGCGCGGTTGCGGAGCTGACAAGACCGCGGACTTCAGCCATGGCCTTGTCTGAGTCCCCGCACAGCCGCGCGACCCCGGAGGACTTGGCATGCACCCGCAGCTCATATCTGATCTTGGCCATGTGCATGAGATAGCGGGCGAAGGACGGCATGGTTGCGTCGCCGCGTGACCAGGTCCACTTACTGACCTGGGCTTCAGCCTCATGACCTGCCACCACGACGAAACGCCGGTCAGCGCGCAGGTCATCGGGGGCTGAGATCTCCCACGCGATCAGCCCGGCGCCGATGTTCACCGCCGTCTGCCGCCACCCGGGCTCCGGCGGGAAAGGCAACAGGTGCTCCACCTCCTGCCCGGCCCTAGCCGGATCGTCCGCCTTCGCCAGGTAGAGCAGCCCTGAGCCGATCAGCCAGCTAGCGCCCGAGCCGGCGGCCGCTGTCCACAGCTGGTCCAGTTCTGGCCACAGCGGCGACGACGGGTCCCGGCCGCTCTGGCCTGGCCAGCAGGATGGAGAGGTTAAGCACGTCGTGCTCGCGTCTGAGAACAGCCTAGAAACCCACACCCGGAGTTTGGCTGCCAGCGATCACCTCAGCGTCTTGGCAAATCATGAAGATTATGAGAGAATTCCGATGAAACGCCGCGCAGCGGGATCGATTCTGTCATTCCGAATCTGGTTCCGCATTCTGTCCAGAGGCGCCGTATCGAGGTCCATGCTTCATCGGCGAGCGGACCGTCCATCGGGGCGAAGAGATTGACTGCCAGGTCTTGCTCTGCTAATGCCAAGGCCCTCGCCGTCACTCCGCTCACGATGTTCGGCTCGGTACCGGGGCATCACCCGAGCGCCTTCAAGATTATCGCCCAGCCAGCGGCCCGCGCCGACGTGCGCGAGCCGATAGCACAATAAACTCCAAGAACCGGCCAGATATCGGCGACCCGAGGGCGGGACGGGAGTCGGCGTGGAACCCATGAATGACGCGCAGCCATCGGAGTATTCCCCTCGTAGTAGTTCCGGAGTCCGCCAGCCGCAGGCCGATGAACCATTCAGTGGCTACACACCGACCTTGGCTGAGCTTGACCGTCTCACCCGGCCTGACTCCCACGACCCGATTGTCGCCGCCGGGCGCGCCGAAGCACACCTCCACGAGGGCAACTACGAGCAGGCGCTTGCGGGCTTCGACCGCGCGATCGAACTGGACTCCGGCAATGCGTGGGCATACGGGAGTCGCGGACGCGCCTACCGATCGATGCAGCGCTACGACGAGGCCGTTGCTGACTTCGACCGCGCGCTCGCGCTTGATCCAGCCGACGCCTGGGTGATGGTGGAGCGCGGTCTCGCCTTCCGGCTAGCGGGCCTGCACGAGGCGGCGATCGCCGACTTCAGCCAGGTCATCGCGGAGAATCCTGCTTACGGGTTCGCCTACGCCAGCAGAGGTGAGACTTACCGGCTGCTTGACGACTACGAGCGCGCGGCCGCTGACTTCGGCCAGGCGATCGATAACCGCGCGACCGACCCGTGGGTACTCAGAAGTCAAGGAGAGGTGCTTCAGGCGCTGGGTCGACACGATGACGCGTTGTACTACTTCGACATCGCCCTCTTGTCAGACCAGCCTCAGGTAGGGACGATCATCGAGCGCGGCAAAGCCCTGCTAGAAGCGGGCAGCTATGACGAGGCGATCGCTGACCTCGATCGCGCGATCAGGCTCCGGCCTAATCTGGCTATGCCCTTCAACTTTCGAGGCCAGGCGTTGCGGCTCGCTGGCCGTACTGAAGAGGCCGTCGCGTCCTTTGACCGCGCGATCGAAATCCGGCCTGACTATGCGCAGGCGATCGGCCGTCGCGGATTCGCATACGGAGCGCTCGGCCGCCAGCACGAGGCGCTCGCGGACTTCGATCGCGCCTTCGAACTTAAGACCGGCTACATCTGGGCGCTTGCCGAACGCGGTCGCACCCAGCGGTTCCTCGGTGCCTACCAGGATGCGATCGCTGATCTCGATCGCGCGATTGAGGCAGATCCGGACTGGGACTGGGCCCTCGCCTAGCGTGGCGAGACCTATCGCCGGGCGGGTCTGCCCGCAGAAGCTGTTAGCGACTTCAGTCGCGCGATCGAACTCAAGCCCGACTATGACTGGGCGCTAGCCAACCGCGGCCGCGCACACCATGATCTAGGCAATTACCACCAAGCGCTGTCCGACCTAGATCTTGCGCTTCACCTTCAACCGGGTTATAGCTGGCTACTCGCGACCCGGGCGGAGGCGCTGCTGCGGCTTGGGCGTCACGATGAGGCGCTTCCGGAGTTCGATCGCGCCATCGAATGTCAGCCGGACAACGCAGTTGTGATCGGAGGTCGCGGACAGGCCCACCAGGCGCTCGGTCATGGTCAGCAGGCTCTCGCGGACTTCGACCGGGCTATCGAGCTTGATCCGGCACTTCTCTGGGTGATAGGCGAGCGCGGTGACGCGCTGCGCCTTGCCGGGCGTCATGATGACGCCATCGCCGATTTCGATCGCGCCATCGCGCTCCGGCCAGACTATCCCTGGGCTATCAGTCGCCGGGGCCGCGCGCACCAGGCGGCGCGTTGCTACGAGCAGGCGATCTCCGATTTCAGCCGGGTGATCGAGCTCCGTCCCGACAGTTGGGAAACGTTCGCTGATCGGGCCGAGACGCTGCGCCTTGCCGGGCATTTCGAGAACGCCATCGCCGATTTCGATCGCGCGATCGAACTCCGGCCCGACTGTGCCTGGGCGATCGGCGGCGGCGCCCAGGCGCGCTCAGCAATGGGGCGTTATGACCAGGCGCTCGCGGATTTCGACCGTGCCCTCGGGCTGCGACCCGACTTCGGGTGGGCCGTCAGCGGCAGGCGCGAAGTCCTCGAGGCTAGGGCCAAGGGGGGTGACTCTTCTGAGTGAGCCTTGGTTGTTCAGGGGTGAGGCATGGCCGCGCCGGGTGCCAGATCCGGGCGGGCCAGGCCGTCGGTGCGCGGGGTGCGGGCCTGCGGGGACCCGGGTGCTGGGCACGGGAGTGATGTTCCGTGATCATGAGCCAGGGCGTGATCACGGAAACTTGACGTGCCCTCGAGCTGGGAGACGTTCCGTGATCACGGTCACCGTCACTATCATGGAACATTGCGCGCGTCCCCCGTACTAGCCGGTCCCGGCAGGACCAGCGCGGCCGTCCGGGCACTTCCCGCGATAGCTGATCGCGCTCAGTGCCCCAGGTGAACATGGGCCGCCCACCACGACGGGCGTTCGCCCCGGCACCTGGCGCGAAGGGCGCGAACCGCGTTGTGCAAAGCGAGCGCCGCGCTCGTGACGTCCAGCTCGGCCCCGCCGTCGCTTGCCATCTCCTGGTACACGCTGGTGGTGATGCGCAGGGCTGCGCCGTCGTGGACCGGCCACAGCGTGCCGATCACGTGTCGATAGCCCGCGAGCTGGAAGGCGCCCGTCAGGTGGATGGCCTCGTCCGCCAGGGCGGGAGCCGTCGCGCTTGTCTCGCAGGCCGACAAGTAGGCGAAGGCCGCATCGGGTAGCGATAGCTGGCTGATGGCGCTCACGGTGAGCGCACGAGACAGGTGGTCGTGGAGCAGCAGCTCGGCTCTCACCGGGAGACTTGGCGTCGCCCTGACAATGGCACGCGAAATGCGCGATGGCGTGCTTGGGCAATTCCTCGAGCACGGCGTCGTGCGTGGCCTCGAGCTGCTGCAGACATCGGCGTTCTTGAGCAGCCCGGTCAGCAGGCTCACCTCGGCCTCGACACCCGGAAGCGGTGCTGCCCGCGGCGTATCTGGCATGCCCACGATCAGTGCCGACCGGGCAGACCCGCTGCCAGCCGACTTCGCGTAGCCGAGCGCGCGAAGGCTGACGGTGTAGGAGGAGACCACCCGGTCGATAGGGTTGCGGGCCTGGCCTTGCCCGGCTTCCTCGTGGTGACCTGCGGCATGCAACGGCACCAGCGACATGCCGCCGCTCGGGCACCACAGGGGAGGCGGACCGCCGGCACGAATGCTCTCGGTATAGCCAAGAGCATCAAGACAGGCTCGGCGAGCGTGTCCCACAACCAGGCGAGACATCAAGCATGATGCGCTCCGCTCGCCTCATCTCCGGAATACCGGAGTCAGGATTCTGCACGACACCCTGCGCCACCGTGAAGCTGACCATACGATCTAGCAGTGTGTCCTGCGTGAGATCGCTCAGCGGAACGTGAATGACGGGGCGATCTCCCTGGGGCATGACGATGAGCGCGTCGCATCGCTCGTACCAGGTGAAGACGAGCACCACTGGCCCACTGGTGCAGTGAGCCCGGAGTTGGTCGATGGACGGCGGTGCCATGAAGTCCCACAAACCCGGCCGGTCACGGATTCGCTCCAGCAGGTCATCCCATGAGCTGGAAGCCACACGATGCCGGTCAGCGATGTCGCGCGCGGTCTCCCAACGCGCGAACGCGCTGGTCTCGGAACAACGACTGCTCGGCGTCAGTCAGCGGGCTGGCATCCAGCGCCGCGAAGTCAGCGAGTAGCCGCTCGAACTCATCAGCCAGGTCGTCTGCCTCGGCCTCGTGTATCCTGCTCACCCGCTCCTGCCGCCCATGGCTTCGGCCAGCAGGAAACCGCGCGCGTGCTCGAACAACTCCACCGCGCGCACCGGTTGCCCGGCCGACACGGCCGCAGCGGCGGCCTGCGAGGCCGCACCCGTGAACGCCTTGAGCGCGTGCTCGCGGTCGAGCCTGCGCAAGCCGCGCGAGGCGGTCATGGGCAGCAGGCGCACGACCTCTTCCATGCGATCCAGGGCAGACTGATAATCACCGAGGGCAGTGTGATCGGGGCTAGCGCCCTGGCCGCCGAGATGCGCATCCCGATAGGCGCCACGGGAGAATCCGCCACGGCCTTGAAATGCTCTCGGGCCTCGGGCAGTACCGATTCATCGTGCTCGCGACAGAGCACGGTCCACAGCGTCGAGGCAAGGCCAGAGCTGTAGCGATCCGCGTTCAGTGCGTTCTCACCCAGCGCATCGATCGCAGCACGTTCTGCCTCGGCTGCCGCGCGAAGCGTTGAGAGACTGCCTGTCCATCGCGCCTGAGCCGTCAGCGTCGTGCCGAGCGCGTGCAGGCTGCCAGCCGGGTTCAGATCGAATTCGGCGACGGCCGCGACCGTCGCGCGCCGACGGCGACCGCCTCGCGCGCGAGGCCAAACTCTTCTGTCTGCTCGAAGAGCGTCATCAGCGCGGCGCCAAGGTCGAACAGGGCGTTCACACGTCCGACGTGCCCAGCTGGCATGGCCGCGAGCGCCAACCGTGCGACGAGCACCGCCTCGCGGCCAATGGCGGGATCGGTGGTGCGGACACTCAGATCAGTCAGGTATTGCGCATATTGCCGCAGGTAGATTGCGCGTCGCGCATTGCTGGCCGGGGTGGCGGCCACGGCCGCCCTGGCCGCGTCAACCGCCTGGCGCAACAGGTCCAGGTCCGTGGTGCGGTCGAACAGCGACCAGAGGCAAGACGCCAGCTTGAACAGCCACAGCGGACGATTCGGATGGCCGGCCGGACTTGCGGCGATTGCCTCCGCCATCGCTGCCACTGCCCGCCGGAACCCGTCGATGTCGCTAGTGTGATCGGCGAGGCTTTGCAGACTCGTCGCAAGGGTCGACAGCAGAAGCGGGCGGTTCACATGATGGACGTCGATCGATGCCACGGCCGCTGCCGCGATCTCGACCGCACGGCGCAGCTCATCAAGGTCTGATGCCTGCGCGGCCAGCCTGCGCAAGATCGCGAGATTGTTCAGGTACATCGCGCGGTCGGGGTTAGCGCCAGCGATTGCGGCTACGGCCGCGGAAGTCAGCTCGACCGCTTGCTCCAGCGCGCCAGCATCGCCAGTGTGCTCATAGAGCCTCATGAGTGCCAGCCCGAGATTGGACTGGTATCGGGGCAGGGCAGGATCGGCCTCGCCAGCGGCCATGGCGCCAGTATCAGCCGCGATGGCCTCGCGCAGGATCTCGATGATCGCCGGTTACCTCGTATCGACTCCGGAGCGCCAGCCCGAGATCCGACTGGAGCAGTGCCCGGAGCGGAAAACGGTCCGGAATGGCCGCCAGGGCTGCCCTCGCCGCCGCTATGGCCTCGATGCCCACCTGTTCATCGCCAAGCCGCTGAAAGAGGGCGAGCAAGCCGAGCGCCAGGCTGAGGGTACGAGTCGAGTAGTCGCGGTGGTCAGCGGGCGTCCCGTTGACCGCTGCCCGGGCCAGGGCCATGGCCTCGGTCAGCGACTCCAGGTGGCCTGTGCGCTCGTGCAGCCGGGTCAGGCAGATCGCCAGGTTTGCCTGCGCCATTGCCAGCTCCGGATGACCCTGCGGCAAGCCGATGCCAAGACGGCCAGACTCCACCGCTTCTTCCAGCACAGCCTGGTCCCCGGTGGCCTCGTACGACCCGTACAGGCTTCCGCTGAGATTGGCCTGCAAGACAAGCCGATTGGGGTGACCGAAAGGAAGGGCGGCAATCGCCGACCGGTCGCAATCAACCGCTTCTCGCACCAGGTCCAGATCGCCAGAGCGCTCATGAAGCCTGCGCAAGGCCAGTCCGAGATTGGTCAGGCGCGCGGCCCGGGCGGTGTGGCTGATCTCCGGTTCCGCCACAGCCAGCCTCATCATTTCGGCGGCCTTGGCTCCGATGGCGGGGCCGCCGGTTTGCTCAAGCAAGTTCAGCAGGCAGGTCCCGTACAGTGACAGGCGCGCCGCTCGATCGGGGTCTCCTGGTCCGCAGAGCCCGACCGCCTGCTCGGCCAGCGTCGCCGCCTCTCGCAACGCGTCCACGGAGCCGTTTCGCTGGTGCAGGAGCAGCAGGCTAAGAGCCAATTGCGACAAGTGCTCTCGGTAGTCGTCGTCCTCTGTCGGCGTCATCGCGACGACACGACGAGCCACCTCCACCGCCTCGACGCCCGCTTGAAGATCTCCTGTCTGCTCAAGGAGGTCCGTCAGCGCGTCAGCGTGCCAGTAGAGAAACTCCGCGAGGGGCTGCGCGTCGGAATCGGCTTGCCCTACCTGCTCCCTCGCCACGATTTCGATGGCGCGTACCACGTCGAGTTCGTGCGCTCGTTCCTGAAGTTCCTTGAGGATGAAGTGCAATCCTTCCAGGTCGCCTGCTCGATCCTCGTCGTGGCTGCCGGCGGTCGACGAGCGCGCTCATCGCTACCGAGGCCGCCTCCGCCGTCAGCGCAGAGTCCGAGGTGTGCTGGTGCAGCAGATCGATGAAATAGAACAGGTAATTGGCGTAGTTCAGATGTCCGGCATTCCCCTCAGCCCGGCCAGGGAAGCCTAACCGCAGCACATCGAACGCATGCGTGAATAACTCGATCTCACCGGTCAGATTGAAGTAGTCGAACGATATTGAGCACAGGTAGACCATGAAATCCAGCCTATCCGCCTCCATATACTGCCTGCATTGCGGCCTCGATCAGGGCGAACGCCTCGGCCAGGCTGGGCGCGTCGTCCGTCCTATAGGTGTATTCTGCGAGGTCCATCGCAAGCCCGCGCATCCTCTCCCGCTGTTGCTCTTTGTCATGACCTACCGCAGATAACATCTCCCGCTTGGCCCAGACCCTCTCTGCCAGCGCGTACACGTTGCCAGACACCTTGTCCAGTCTCCTGAGCGCGGCGTTGAGGCAGGCCAGACGGTTGAACCTGCTCGGGTGGCCAGGCGGTGTTGCCCGCACGGCCTCCCTGGCGGCCGCCACCGCCTCGTCGAGAAGGGCGGGGTCTTCCGTGAGCTCGAACAACGCCGTCGAGCGGTGGTGAATGTTACGTCAGGTAAGCGGGCTCGCTCAAGATGATCGGCCGGAGTCGCGGCCACGGCCAGGCGGCCGACGCCAAGCGCTTTAATCAACGCAGCGCGGTCCGTCGCCAATTCTGACGTGCAGATGAAAGCATTCGCCACGTTGTTCAGGTAGCAGGGCCGATCCGGGTGACCGGCCGGTGTCGCGCCTGCGGCGCGCCTTGCCATCGCGAGGGCCTCGGCGGCGAGAACAGCGTTGTCGGCGCGTTCGGCTTCAGCTCGCAGCGCATTGCTGAGATTGCTCAGAGCAGCGGCATAAGCCGGGCTTGCCGGCGGGTAAAAGGGCAGCGCCTGGCGGCCCGCGGCGATCGCATCGGCGAGCGGGCTCGTGTCACCGGGATCGTCATAGCTCAACTGGAGGCTGGCGCACAGGTTCGAGGCGAAGAGCGCCTCGTCGGGGCGGGCCGCGGCAGCAGCCGCGCGCCGAGCCAGATACACGGCTTCGCCGATGACTTCGGCGTCGGCGGTGCGCTCATGCTGAAGCACCAGCGCGGCGCTGAGGTTCGAGGCGTACCCGGCAAGAGCGCCATCACCCTGCGCCCCGGCAAGGGCCGCCCGCCCCAGAGCAATGGCCTCATCCAGCGCGCCGGTCTCCCCTGTGTGCTCATAGCGCAGTACAAGCGCCGCGCTGGTATCGGCGGCGCACGGGCTGCGCAGGTGGTCGTCCGCCGCGTCAAGAGCGGCCCGGCCCAGTTCCATGGCCTCAGCCAGCGCGGCGCGCTCTCCGTCCGCTCGAATTCGAGCTGAAGCGCCGCCCCGAGGCCCGCGAGCCAATCCCCGGTCCGCTCGCCTGCCGGAATGGCAATGAGCATGCGCAGCATCGCACACGCGCTGACGAGGTGCCGCTCGTCGCCCGTCCGCTCATATTCCCCGAGCGGGTCGGCGAGGTAGCGCAGCGCAGCGTGCACCGCCGCAGGTGCTACCGAGGCCACCGGCGTGAGCAGCGTCGCCGCAGCGCTCAGCTCGACCTGCCCAGTCCCCTCCGGCTCAGCCAGATGGCGCAACCAGTGCAGCCAGCCTACTGCGTGCAGCACCTCGACGTCGTTAACTACCAACTCTCCGCCCGGCGCCGCCGCCGCTGCTGCCCCGAGCAGTTCCGTCGCCTCATCCAGCGCTGCCCGGCCAAGAACGTGCCGGGGATCTCCGTCGCGGATACTTTTGCCGATCCGACCCCGCACGGCCCCGAGCAGCCGATCCCGCATAAGACGCCGCCTCACCTAGCCAGATTCACGCATATTACATTTGCCTAGTGAAGACATTTACATCTGTCGATACCGGTGCTGCGCGAGCTATATTTCATCCTTAAGGGGTATAGGTTTTTATGGGGGGACATGCGATTGAGCGAATGGTCACGGCGCAATCGGCGGCGATCGCGGCAGGGGGAATCAGCTCAGCGGGAGCCGCTGACACCCGCCGAGCGCGTGACCTTGGTGTCGCGGTTCGAGTCGACTGGCGAGCTACCCGATGACCTGGCCTGCGTGCAGGCGCTGGTCAGCACCTTGCGCACCCTGACCGGGGTGTACGGACCGGGTTTCTCCTACCACGCGAAGTGGCTGTTCCACCTGCGCAAGGCGCTCAAGGCCTGGTTCGATCGCACGCGCGACATAGCTTGCCTCAACGAGGCGATCACTGTGCTGCGCGACGCCGAGTCCGCCAGCGGCTCCAGCGAACTGAACTGTCGGCCAGCCTCGGTGTTCTGTGCGCCGCGCTCGCTGCCAGATCCCATCATACCGGCGACCTCGCCTACGCGCGCGCGGCGGTTGCCGCCGCGCGACAAGCTCATTACCTTATGCCGCCCGCTACCGCAACCGTACCGCCATCATGCTGAACCTCGCCAGCGCCCTGCTCGCCGTCTCCGCCGAGGCACCTTACCTGAACTACCTGAACTACTTCATCGCCTGAATTACCGAGGCGCTGCGTATCGCGCCTACCTACTACAGCAATCTGCCGATACTCCACTCATGCCTGCCCAGTGCGCTGAATAGCGTTTCTATCATACGAGCGACATCGCGTACCTGCACTGCTCTATCGAGGCGCGCAGGCACGCCGCGCTGCTCTCGCCTTATCACGCTGCCGTAGCGTCGAACCTGCGCATCGCGTTCATTCGCCAGTTCAACCTTACCTGCGCTCCCTGCTACCTCGCCGAGCCCGTCACGCTGTGCCGTCGAAAAGTCGACCTAGCCGTTCCCTATCACATCAACCAGTCGTCGTACCTCGCGAACCTCGCCTATGCGCTGTCAGAAAGGTCCGCGCTTACCTGTGACCTCGTTCACGTCGAGCAGGTCATCGGTCTCTCCCGCTCGCATCTCGCTAGCGCCACGCCCGCCTATGCGTAAGCCTGCGAGGATCCTCGCCTGCCTCGGTCTGCCCTGCAGGCCAGGTACTACCTTACAGAAACAGAGAGCGACCTTGCCTAAGCCATCGACGTCGAGCTGCAAGCCGTCCAGACCTCGCCAATCCACGCTGCCATGCGAAGCCACGTCTAAACAGCGTCGCCAATGCACTGCACACCAGATTCGAACTTACCGACTACCTGTCCTACCTCGAAAACTCCATCGACACCTACCGCCAGGCCCTCAGCGGCGCGCCCGCCTGTCACCATAACCGCCCTGCGCATCAGAACAATCTCGCCCTCAGGCTGCACTACCACTTCGCCCGCACCAGTGAACTCGCCAGCCTATACGAGGCTATCTCGCTCCTGCGCGAGGCCGCCGAGACTACAGCATCCGGCGTGCCGAGCCTCGCTATCTATCTCACGAGCCTCGCTCGCGCGCTAAAGGCCAGGTACCGGCACTCCTGCGAGCAGACCGACCTACACCTCGCTATCAAGGTGAGCCGAGAGGCGCTCGCCGCTACTCCAGCGGCGCATCCCCTGCACTCCAGCAGAGTGGCCAACCTCAGTGGCGCGCTGCGTACCCGTTACGAGCAATCCTGTTATGCAGCTCACATCGAGCATGCCATCGCGCTCGCCCGTGAGGCTGCGCGCGCTAGTGATAGCGAATCTCCGCGCCTTGTCAGGCAGTCTATAGTTCTGAGCCTCGCGCTAAGCGCGCGCGCGCTTGTCACCCGCGCGCCGTAATATTTCGCAGCCGCAGCGGAGGTGTCTGCCCGCGCCGCCAGCATGACTTCCCTCGTTACTAACACTCATATCCTGAACAACATATAGCTGCCAACCTTATCGTAGAAAGTCGCATATCCTGCGAACGCAGCCTGCTACTTCGACGCCGCCGTCCTGCTCTTGCCGCATGCCATACGCCTGCAATTGCGCCGTGCCTACCAGCAGAACCTGCTACAGTACCTACGTTTCCATTGCCAGCTACGCTGCCGCTCTCACCCTCGCTAGCGCGCTTACCCTATGCCCCTAACGCGTGCACTCTGCCTGCTCGAACTCTGCCACGCTGTGCTCTATAACCAGTCACTCGACACCCGGGCTACCTGACTCGCCTTCACGCCGCTGCCCCTGAGCTAGCCTCGCGCTTCACTAAGCTACAGTCCCGAGCTTGACCGGCACTAACACCGGCCCTGCTCCCGAAACAACTCGCTCTCCCAACCCCGAATCCGCAGTGCTCAATGCTACCTATGCCCACTGCTCTGCCGCGGAGTTCGACTCGCCCTGCTTTACGAGATCCGCCCGCATCAATACGTATTCGTATCGATCCCGCTGCCGCCACCCGCTTAAGAACTCATCCCGCACGCCAGCCAGGTCCCGTCATAGCGCTCAACATCAGCAAGTACCGCAGCTACGCCCTTACGCTCACCGCCTACCCGTATCAGCGCACGTACCGCTGCCCTCAGTCACGTCTCACTCTATCGTGACCCAGATCGCCTACCCTGCGAGTCGCCGTGCAGCACGCCGTCGCCCCAGTTTCGCTCCGAGCACGCCGCGAACGCCCAAGCAGCTATTCATCGCGTGCTTGAGTCGCTTTGTCACACCGTCGCCTTACCCGTGCTGCACTGCCTCCGCTACCGCGAGCAGTTCGCGACGGGCAACACCGGGCAGCGCATCTGGTGGGTGCCCAGCGGCTGGTTCAGCATGCTGCCGCTGCACGCGGCCGGCTACCACCGAGACGGGAGCGGCCGGACTGTCCTCGACCGGGCGGTCTCCTCATACACCCCGACTATCCGGGCACTCGGGCACGCTCGCGAGCACGGGACTCCCGGTTTGCCCCACCGGAGCCTGATCGTGGCCATGCCCCGGAGACTCCCGGTGCGGGCACCCTGCCGAACGTCGAACGCGAGGTCAGCAGCGTGGCCAGGCTGCTGCCCGACCCGGTCGTCCTCATGGCTGACAGCACTGGGACGGGCCTGCCGCCGACCAAGGCCTCGGTCCTCGCCAACCTGGCTGACTGCGGCATAGCGCACTTCGCCTGCCACGCGAGCAGCCATCCCGCCGACCCTTCCGCGAGCCTGCTCCTGCTGCATGACCACGCCCAGGACCCGTTCACGGTGCAGAGCCTGGCCAGCATCAGGCTGGACCAGGCTCGCCTGGCCTACCTGTCGGCCTGCGAGACCGCGCAGAACGCGGTGCCGGTTTTCCTCGACGAAGCCATCCACCTGACCTCGGCCTTCCAGCTAATCGGCTTCCCGCACGTCATTGGCACGCTCTGGGCTATTAACGACGCAGCGGCGGTCAGCATAGCCGCCGGATTCTACGAGCGGCTTAGATCGGCTGACCAGGCAGCAGAGGATCCTGCGGCCGACACCGGCCGCAGCGCCGTCGCCCTGCACCAGGTCATCCGCCAGTTGCGCGACAGCCGCCCAGGCGTCCCGTCCACCTGGGCGGCTTACCTCCACTCAGGTGCCTGATCGCGCCCATCGCGCGCCAAGCTGACGCCCGGCGAGGCGGCCGCAGGCCGTGATCATAGCGGGCTCCGGTCAGTAGCTAACCCGCCATGATCACGGCCAAGGGCTCACTAGCGGCGCTGGGCCGATGCGCCCGGTGCGCCAGCCAGCCGCCCGATCAGGTAGATGGTGTGCGCGGCCAGGCTGAAATTGGCGCCGGCGGACACCTGCGTGACGTTTGCCAGGCCAGTGACTTCCGCAGGCAGCGTGGGACCGACCGACATGGCACCATTCCCGAGCTCGCCGTACTGGTCGTCGCCCCAGGCGAGCACGGTGCCGTCTGACCGCAACGCCAGGGCGTGAAAGAATCCTGCCGCGATCTGAGTGATTCCGCTGTCCATTCCGATCGTCTCGGTCGGCCGGATATCCGCGAGCGAGGCGGCGTTGCCGAGCTGACTGTCAATGTCTGAACCCCATCCCCAGACCGATCCGTCCGAGCCGAGCACAAGCGAGAAGTTGCCGCCGACGGCGATCTGCCGGATGCCAGGCACGCTCAGGCCGGAGACCTGCTCCGGTGTGCTCCTATTGACCTGCGTGCCGTCGCCGAGCTGAAATAGGTTGTTCTGCCCCCAGGTCCACGCCGTTGTGAGATTGGTGATAAAGCCCTGCGTGCGGGCCACCAGCGCCGTATTCCCGCCTGCGGCGATCTGAGTGACCCCTGATAGGCCGGGGACCTGGATCGGCACTGCGCTGCCAGTGGTGCCGCCATTGCCAAGCTGACCGTAGGTATTGTCACCCCAGGCCCAGACGGTCCCGTCGGACCGCAGCGCCAGGTCGAAGAAAGCTCCGGCCGCGATCTGGGTGACCCCCGTCAGCGCGGAAACCGGGACCGGCATGTCGCTGTTGACGGTACTCCCGTTGCCAAGCTGGCCATTGCCGTTATATCCCCAGGCCCACACGTGGCCATCCGAGGTCAGGGCGAGGCTCGAACCCGACCCGGTGGCGATCTGGGTGACCCCGGCCAGACCGGGTACCTGCTCAGGCACGAGGCTGCCGATCGTGCTGCCGTTGCCGAGCTGGCCCTGGCCGTCATCTCCCCAGGCCCAGACGGTCCCGTCTGAGGTCAGGGCCAGGCCATGGGTGTAACCGGCCGACACCCGGGTGACGCCGCCCAGGCCGCCGACTCCGACGTCCGTCGCGCTGTCGTCAGTGCTGCCATCGCCTAGCTGGCCGACCGAGTTGTTGCCCCAGCTGACCGCGACGGACCGGCTCGGGAGCGTGCAGCAGGTGCGGGCCGGGCCCGCAGTCGCGGCGGAAGCGGCGCCAGACGTGGCCAGAACGCCGGCCGCCAGCCCTAGCGTGAGCGCGGCGCTACTGGCGATCCGCACCAGTCGCCGGGATTCTCGCGGGATCTTCATGTTGTCGCCCTTCGCAGTCGCCGGCCAATGGCAGGCCGGACCTCTCTAGGCCGCTATCGCGGCACGACTGCGACCGTATGCAGGTCAGCGCGCCCGAGCCATGGGGATGACGCCCCATCTTCGGGTGAGACCTCCCTATGTAATGGCAGCACGCGCTAACTGGCGATCTTTAGCTGGCCCGTCCGGGCGCGAATGTTTCCGCGCGTTTCCGCGATGTTCGCTGACCGCCGGTAGACCTCACAAAATTGGCGAACACGCTGAAGATGAAAGCCCAGCCAGCCCGGCAACGGCTGGCGAGACCGCGCGAATCACGCCCACGGCCCCGATCGCGCAAGTCCAGGAGGCGCACGTGCGCAACTTATCTCTGAGTGTGCTGGTGCTGGCTTCGGTGAGGTTGTTTCACCGAGGGTTCGCCCGCTGTTTTCCGTGCAGGTGCCGCCCGCGCCTGGCAGGCGGGTGCCGGGGCTGTCGAGTGCCGCGGACGCGGGCGTTGTTCCGCGATCATGACCGTGATCACGCAAGCCTCCTTCAGACGCGCCATCACTCCAGAGAAGCTCACTCCAGGAGAGCCTCAATGTCGCTGCGCGACGCCGTACCCGCGTGAAAGTACCTCTTCAGTCACATCGGCATCAAGGCTGGCGGCGGCGGTACTAGCTACGCCTCAGGCAGCGTGTCGATCAGCTTGTCCAGGTGAGCAACGAGCCCGGTTTGCTTGTCCGTACTCCACGGGTGATCATCGCCATAGTGATAACCGTCGGCTGGCGTGATGGACAGGGCACCAGGATCAGGCTGTGATGATTTCGATCTTGTCGCCATGCCGGTCCTCCCGCATACAGTCCCAACCAGGCTTAAACCGCACCCTACCCAGTCATAATTCCCTGTGCGGCCGCACCGCAACCGGCAACAGCCAAGAAATAGTAAACAGCACAGTCGCTGCCCCGGCCACTACAGCGAGCCAGGTCCACAAGGTGACCGGCAGCCCGTGAGCGGTCTGGTGCAGCACCAGGTTGCCGACGCCGATGAGCACCACGGCCACCTCGGTCAGGATCAGCGTTCGCGCCACGACCAGAAGCCGCGCGGCCAGCGGATGCTCGCCGGGCCGCACGAGCATCGTCGCGAACACGCCGAGCAGCGCGAGCAGCAACGTCGCGGCTGTCCCGGCCTCCCCGGTCTGGCTCTTGCTGAACAACGCTGTCAAGCTGAACCGCCCGATCACCGTAACGATGCCGATCGCCACCGCCACCAGCCACGACGCGGTCAGCCACCCGGGCCGGCTTACCCGGACGAAGATGGCGCAGCGGTACCTGAACAGCGAGCCACCGGGCGGATTGATGTGCACGTGCGGCGCGTACCCGGACACCGAGAGGGCCGCCGCCGGCTGCCAGAAGATCAGCTGATGCCACCACCTGCGAACCCACCGCACCACCGCACCACCTGGCCAGGCACCCCCGCCACCGCCGACCCGCGTACCACCGCGTGCCCGCGCACCACCACCGGCCCGCGCGCCGACCACCCCGGCACCGCCGTCGGCGCTCACCTCCACCCGGTCAGCAGTGATCCCCACGACGTCGATCCCCGGCGGCGCCGCCACTTCCAGGTGATGGCTGCCGCCCCGGCCGCCGATCCGCACGTCCATCTGCCAGCAGCGCCAGCCGAGACTCTGCCACAGCCGGTGGGACCGGCCGCCAGGACGGGCGAACCGGATCTCCGACTCATACGCTAGCTTGATGATCCGGCGGGACCCCGGCGGACTGTTCGCGCCGACATGGACGATGAAGTTCTGCGCAAGTTCCTCGACCTGGCTGCGGAAATTCGCGCTCGCCATCAGCCGTTCCGCCAGCGGCCTCACCTCGGCGGCGACGTCACTGAACGCCTCCTCCGCCGACGAAAGCGCCCGCGCCGCCATACCTGCCAGCCGCCGCGCGCGCACCACCTGCCCCCGCGCCGACAACCGGCGGCCAGCCCGCCACCACGGCACGTCAGCCAGGTCCTCCTCGAGCTCGGCCAGAGCCCGCCCGGCAGCGAAGTCGCGGCCGCGCTCATCGATCAGCGCCGCCGCCAGCAGCAACCCGGGAACGTGCGCAGCGAGCGGACCAGGCCGCTCCTGGACGATCCGCCAGATGTCGTCGACCAAGCCGAGCGGCACGTCACCGACTGACAGGCCCAGGTCATGGGCCGCCCAGTACACCAGCGCGGACGCGAGGCACGTCGTGGTCTCCCCCGAGGTCGGCATCCACACCGCGGCGCCGAGCTCATCCCGCAGGCTGAACGCGACCAGGTCGCTCTTAGCGAGGCTGGTAATCGGCACCAAGCGGAACGGCTTATCCCCCATCTCCACCATCGGCGCATCCTGCGGCACCACGAAATCGACGCTCACCCGCCACCTGACCGCCCGGCTATCGAGGAACTCAAGCTGCTGCACCCGACGGTGCACCCAGCCTGGCTGTGACTTCGGGTCCGCCGCCCGCGCCTGCATCTGCAGCAGCGCCAGGCCATGCCGGGCGGCCCGCAGATCGAACCCGGGAACGACATCCGCCTCGTCGCCGGCTTCAGCCGGTTCGCCGCTTGCCACGGTCATGACGGCAATTTAGGCGTCGTCGCCTAGCTCCGCCACCTCAACTGGCTCAGGCAACGCGCCGACGTTGTACTCGAGCAGCCGCCACCGGCCGCCGCCCGCCCGCCGCGATACCAGGCACCAGCAGCAGTTGCCCAGGCCGCCGGTCACCCGCTCGTCCAGGCCGAGCAACCGCGACAGGCCCCACGTCAGCGAGGCGCCATGCCCGGCCACCACGACCAGCGAACCCGGGTCGGCTCCCTGCGCGATCCGCTGCAGCGCGGCGCACGTCCGCTCGGCGACCGCGGCCACCGGCTCGCCGTCCGGCGGGTTCCAGGCCGCGAGATCGTCGGGATACCGCTCCCTGATCTCATCGGTCGTCAGGCCCTCCCACGCCCCGCCATGCCGCTCGCGCAGGTCCTTGTCAAGCTGCACGGGCAGCCCGGTCAGCGCGGCCAGGAACTCGGCCGTCGCGCTCGCTCTGACCAGGTCAGATGACCAGATCTGGGACGGCTCGAGACCGGCCAGGTGCCGCGCCGCTCGCTGCGCCTGCGCCCGCCCGAGCGGGTTGAGCGGCACATCGTGCTGCCCCTGAAACCTGCGCTCGGCGTTCCACGTCGTCTGCCCGTGCCGCCACAGCACCATGCGGAACAGGCTCGCAGGACCGCTGTCGCCGCCAGAGCCGCTCTCGGCCCGGGCCCGGCGGCGCTCAGCGCCGCCCCCGGCTAGCCTGCTCGGCGGTCGCGGTCACTGTCTCAGGGAGCGGTATCTGCGGGCAGTCCTTCCAGAGGCGCTCGAGCGCGTAGAACACCCGCTCTTCCGCATGCTGGACGTGCACCACCACGTCGACGTAGTCCAGCAGCACCCAGCGCCCCTCGCGCTCGCCCTCGCGGCGCACCGGCTTGGCTCCCGCCTTGGCTAGCTTGTCTTCGATCTCATCGACGATCGCGCGTACCTGCCGGTCGTTCGTCGCCGCGCAGAGCACGAACGCGTCGGTGATCACGAGTTGCTCGCTGACGTCATAGGCGATGATGTCGGTGGCCAGCTTGTCGGAGGCGGCGGTCGCCGCGATCTCGACAAGCTCAACGGCCCGGTCGGTGGCAGTCAAAAGCTGCGTGCCCTCCTTGGCTTGGCTACGACCACTGGGCCTGCCGTCCCGGTCAGGACGCCACAGCGGCACGTTCAGCGTATCCCGCGATCGCGCTCACGCGGAATCCTCAGCCATTGCGCCGCGCCGCAACTAGTGCCGAAACGCTCCAAGCCACCACGAGCAGGGCGATCGCCGCGATGACCTGCAGTCCGGCAGGCCACGAACTCGACGCCTGGCCGTAACCGCTCCGCACCGCCGCGTTCGCCGGCGAGACGCCGGACGCCAGCCCGACCACCACGGCAGTCGTGCTCAGCAGCATGCTCGCGGCCGGGCGCCTGATGATCGGCGGGTTGCACAGCGCGCCGATGGCCGAACCGACCAGCAGGCAGATCAGGGAGGTGCCGATGCCCTTGCCCACCTCGCCGAGTGTCGAGCCGATCAGCACCGAGTTCGTCAGGTGCGACCGGATGACCCCGCAGGTCACCAGCTCCCAGAGGATGCCGACGACGCCGAACGCCGCGGTCAGGCCGAACGCGGCGATGAGCGCGGCCAGCTGGGCCCGGCGCGGCCCGCCCGCCGCCGCCACGCAGGACCGCGCCGCCGCCGGCTCGGCCGTGAGCACCGACCTGGTCAGCCAGGCCACGCACGGAACCAGCATGAGGGCGCTCCAGCTCAGCCCTTGCGTGAGCGCGGCACCGTGCGCCACGGCGGGGCCGCCGACGCCCCCGAGCCCGATCACGCCGATGATGTACACGACCGCGGCGGGAATCCACCGGTGTGACCGCAGCAGCAGCGACACCTGGTACCGGCTAAGCGCGATCACCGCGGTCCTTTCTCTCCTGATTCCATGATTCCCGCCCGACATGGCGGACATGCACGCCATCGCCAGCGGCAAGCAGTTTCCTGAGCACCGCGTCCGACCCGCCGGGCTCGACCTGGATCAGGGTGACCTCAGCATCGGATTCCGCCGCGATCACGCCAGGCAGCCCGGCCAGTTCAGTGCCAGGAAAGCCGCTCACCTCGATCACGACCGCCCCGTCGCCGTGGCTCGCGGCAGCCTGCTTGGCATGCCTGCCCCGGCCAGCGGGCCCGACGGGCGGGACGAGGCTGACGTTGCCCGGCGGCTGAGCCACGCTGAGGTCAGGGTCATCGGCGACCCGGATCGCCTGACCGCGCTCGATGCGCCAGCGCTCGGCCTCCAGGTGCTCGAGCCGCCGGGGATCGTGGTCGACGAATACGACCGAGCCGCCGCGGCCGAGCCGCTGCGCGACCGCGTCGTCGAGCGCGGCCTTCGCATCGACGTCGAGGCCGGTCCACGCTTCGTCCAGCACGAGCAGCCCCGAGTTCGGCAGCAGCGCCTGGGCAACGGCGACCTTCTGGCACATGCCCTTGGACATGTTGCGCAACGGCACGTCGGCGAACTCAAGCCCGCTGAGCTTGTCCAGGCAGGCCACGATCCGCGGGGACAGGTCCTCGTCGGCCAGCCCGTGCACGCGCCCGAGATGCGCGAGGTAGTCCCGCGCGGTAAATGGCAGTGCCGGCGGAAACCGCTCAGGCACGTAGCCGGTGACCGGCCGGCCGCTGACCGTTCCCTTTGTCGGCGCGGACACCCCGGCGATGACCCGGAGCAAGGTCGACTTCCCCGTGCCGTTCTTGCCCTCGAGCCGCACCAGTCCGCCCGGCTTGATCTCCAGGCTGACATCACGGACAACCCAAGGCTGCCGGAACCCATACCGCTTGCTGACCCCGTCGACCCGCATGGCCGGTGCTCCCTACTCGCGGTACAGGCCTCGCTTGAAAATGTAGCTGATCACGCCGTCCGGCACGAGATCGCGCAGCGACAGCGCCACGCCGGGCGGCGGCACCACCGATCACGAGCCAAGGCCACATTGCCCTCAAACGTCACGCCAGCCCGCGACAACCTGCGGCGTGCGCCGCTCATCCTGGCCGGGACTCCTGCGGGATGATCCGGCGGGAGTTAAGCTTTCCGTGTAATTCGGCGCATTGTTCCGTCATGCAATGAATGTTTATCGGATCTAGCAAAGGCGCGAGCGGCTAGCGTGGCTGAGTGCCAGGGCCTTGGCCGGGATCGTGCGGAGCGGGTATGAGCGGGCTGGCGGGCAGATCTTACCTGACCTGGTATCACGACCTCACTGGTGACTGGGCCACGTGGAAGCCGGGAGACCGGGTAGAGCCGGGAACCCTCGGCTTCTTCGACAGGGATCAGGTCTTTGCACACCACTACAGGACGCTTGCCGACTACGGGATCGCACCGGAGATCGCGACTGCGGAGCGGCCCGGCCGAAGTGAGCTGGTGTTGTCAGAAGACGATTTTCACCTGGACCTCAAGGCATCGGGGCAGTCTTCTGCCCTAGTGGGTGCAGCGGGTTCACTCGGTGCGGGGTTTAAGGCGACGTCGAAGCGAGAGCACGCCTGCATCTTGCACATGCGTGACCTCAGCGAGGCGTGGATCGGGAACGTTGAAGCGGTCCTGTCGCGGATCAAAGCGCTCCTGCTCAGCGGCGAGTGGGATGTCGACCTGGTCCTCGTGGCCCGCCGCACGGAGGCGCGTCAGGGCTTCGCGGCTGTTTCCCTCGGCTCGGGGCGGAGCTTTGAGGCAAAGGCTGATGGGCACGCCCGCGTCGCCAGGAGCGACCGCGAGCATTACCTGTTCTGGCCTTTCGGACCCGGCTCTACACCGGTCTTCTCATCGGCCATCCGGGTCAAGCATGATCTGTGGGACCGGCTCCTGCCGGGCGATCTGGGCGGGCATGAGCTGGAGTCACGGCGGTACGAGCCGGGAGTCTCGGCTATGTCGCCCGAGGAGCTGTCGGCAATGGCCGTGGCGGACCTGTTTGAGGAAGTCATCGACCTTCCGGACGAGGTTGATGCGGGGCAAACAACCGAGAGCAGCTTCCCCGGCAGGGGCGGAGGTCGCCTGCTCAGCTTCCCGCTGCCTGTCCCGCCTGGCCCTGCTGACCTGGCCGCCGCCGATCCGGCTGAGGGCGCGCCTCCGGTTGGTGAGGCAGCTTCTCCGGATGGCCTGACGCGCTTCGCCGTTATCGACTGGGGTGATGGCGAGTACTTCCTAGAGATGTCCACTACCGCGGAAGCCGAGATTCCGGTGATCATCCGGCTCCGTTACACCACGACTGAACGTCAGCGCGGGGAACTTCTGGTACCAGTTGAGGGCGGCGTTGCTTTCGCTTCGGTGGTAGCAGTGCCCGGGTATGACGGGGGGCCGTGGAGAGCCTGGTCTTCGGTGCCTGTTGCCGGCGTGTGGTCGGCGTCGCCGGATCTGCTGAGCGCGTCCGTGCGCGCGGCTCTTTCCTCGGTGACGGTGCGGGCCTGGGAACGGCTGGCTTCCGTCGCGCCCGAGTACAGGCGGAGGCTGATCAACCAGGCGATCGAGGAGGCAGGAACGGGGGACCGGTGAGAATCGGGTGCTCAGTTGCCGGCCCCGCGCCCGAGCTTCTCGCTACTCGCGATAGAGGCCTCGCTTGAAAATGTAGCTGATTACCTCGTCAGGGACGAAATAGCGCAGGGGGAGTCCGGCCTGGAGGCGTTCTCGGCACATGGTGGAGGAGATCTGCAGCGCGGGCACCTCCAGCAGGCTGAATTGCGCGGCCCCGAGGCTGCCGTCAGCAAGGGGGTGGCCGTCCCTGGTCAGCCCGATGAAGTGCACCATCGTCAGCAATTCGGCGGGCTCATGCCACGTGGAAAGGCCGCTGAGAGCGTCGGCGCCGATGATGAAATAGAACTCAGTACCTGGTCCCCGCTGGGCGCGAAGCTCGCGCAGCGTGTCGACGGTGTAAGTGTCGCCGGGCCGGTCGATTTCCAGCCGGCTCACCGAGAACAGCGGATTGGATGCGGTCGCGATCACGGCCATCGCATACCGGTCTTCGGCGGGCGCGATCTTCCGGCCGTTCTTCTGCCACGGCTGGCCGGCCGGCACGAAGATCACCTCGTCGAGCTCGAACGCCCGCCCGGCCTCATTCGCCGCCATCAGGTGACCGTTGTGAACGGGATCGAACGTGCCGCCCATCACGCCGATCCGGCCCGGGCCGCTGATCATGCCCGGCTGTCTCGCGCCGTGAGCCCGGGAATCGGGGGCTCGCCAGAAGACCAGCGCCGGACCCTGACCGCCTTGCCGACCTCCGTGCGCGGCACCGAGCCTTGCGGCACGATCGCGACGTCGACGCGGACACCGGTCGTCTCGCGCAGGGCGGCCTCCAGCCTCGCCGCGAGTACCGGGTCACCTAGACCGGGCGAGCCGGGGATCCCATCCGTTCCCCGTTCGCAGGCGGCGATCAAGCCGACCTGACTCTCCCTTTCGTCGATGACCAGCAGGTAATCAGGCGCCACCGCGGGCTCGGCGAGGAGAACGCGCTCGATCTCGCTGGGATAGACGTTCACGCCCCTGATCACGAGCATGTCGTCTTTGCGGCCGGTCACCTTGGACATCTTGACCAGCGTGCGGCCGCAGTCACACGGGGCCGCGGCGCAGCGCGGCGATGTCGCCCGTGCGGTACCGCAGCAGCGGCATGGCCTCTTTGGTAAGAGTGGTGAAAGCAAGCTCCCCGGGACTGCCGTCAGCCACTGGGTTGCCCGTCACGGGGTCGAGTGCCTCGACGAGGAAGTGGTCCTCGTTGACATGCAGGCCGTCGGCGGCGACCGCGCACTCGCAGGCCACGCCGGGGCCGATCACCTCGGACAGGCCGTAGATGTCGAGCGCGCGGATGCCGAGCAGGGCATTGATCCTGATCCGCATTTCATCGGTCCACGGCTCAGCGCCGAACACGCCAACCTTGAGCGACAGCCCGTTGCCCGGCGTGAGCCCGGCGTCGGCCAGTGCCTCGCCGAGGCGGATCGCGTAGGAGGGCGTGCAGGTCAGGACGTCCGGCCGCAAATCCCGGATCAGCGTGACCTGCCGCGAGGTCATGCCGCCAGAGACAGGAATGACCGTGGCGCCCAACTCGATCGCCCCCTGATGAATCCCGACTCCCCCGGTGAAAAGCCCGTACCCGTACGCGTTGTGCACGATGCTGCCGGGTCCGGCCCCGGCGGCCGCGAGCGCCCTGGCGCAGACCCGCGCCCAGAGGCGGAGGTCACCCCGGGAGTAGGACACCAGCGTCGGCCGTCCGCCAGTCCCGCTCGACCCGTGCACGGCGACGACCTCCTCGCGCGGCACGGCGAGGAGCCCGAACGGGTAAGCGTCCCAGAGGTCCTGCTTGGCCGTGGTCGGCAGGCTGGCCAGGTTCTCGAGGCTGACGTCGTGCCCGCTGGTCACCCCGGCGGCGGTCAGCCGCTCCGACTGCAGGCCGCCCGCCTGGAGCAGCCTGCCGATAAGCGTGCGCAGCCGGTCGCTCTGGAGTTCGGCCCGCTGGTCCGCGGGCATCGACTCGGCTTCGGGCTCGAACATCGGTGCCGCAAACCTCGGTGCCGCAAACCTCGGTGCAACCGAATCGCCATCGAAATATATCTCGACCATGACAGCCAGCCTTCCTTATGGCACGTACCATGACGGCATGAACACTGTGCCCGAACGTTCTCGTGTCCGTCTGCCGGACATTAGCTCCCGCGCATACGAGCACCCAGCCGACCGGTCCGCCCTGGTCGCGCTGCGCAAGCTCACCGGCTTTGACACAATTCTGCGTAACCTCGCCGGGCTGTTCAGCGACCGGAGCCTGCGGCTGCTTTTCCTCGCCAGCTCGGTCCGGGCGTCGGAGCGGCAGTTCCCGCACCTGCACCAGATGCTGCTCGACGGCGCCTACGTCCTTGACCTGCCCCGGGTGCCTGAGCTGTACATCATGCAGGACCCGACGGTCAACGCGATGGCGATTGGCACGGACAAGCCGTTCATTGTGATCACGACCGGGCTGATCGACTTGATGGACGAGGAGGAGACCAGGTTCGTCATCGGGCACGAGCTCGGGCACGTCCTTTCTGGTCACACCGTCTACCGGACCATGCTGTACGCGCTGGTCGCGCTGGCGGCGCGGTTCGCCCTGGTACCGGTCGCGTGGATCGGGCTGAAGGCCGTGATCTGGGGCCTTGAGGAGTGGTTCCGCAAGTCTGAGCTGTCGTGCGACCGGGCCGGGCTGCTGGCCTGCCAGGACGTGGCCGCCGGGCGCCGCTCGCTGATGAAGCTCGCGGGCGGGCCGCAGCTGGCCGAGCTGAGCGCGGACGCCTTCCTTGAGCAGGCGCGCGAGTACGACGCCGTTCCCGACGTGCGGGAAAGCCTGATCAAGCTGCTGCAGATGCAGGGCACGACGCACCCGTTCGCCGTGGTGCGGTTCGCTGAGCTTGACCACTGGGCGACCGCGGGCGAGTACGACGACATCCTGGCCGGCAACTACCCGCGCCGCGACGACGACTCTGACGCGTCGGTCGGGGACGAATTCAAGTCGGCCGCCAAGGCCTACCAGGACTCGTGGAACCGGTCGGCCGACCCGCTGATCGGGGCCGTGCGAGGCGTGGCCGGGTCAGCCGTGGGTGCTGGCGAGCGGATCATGAATAGGTTCAACCGGCGCGACGACTCCGGAGCCGACTCCGACGACTAGCCGGTCCGCAGAACGTTTTCTGTCCCCTCCACTCGTGCCCGGGCTGTGACCTCACAGCCCGGGCACGAGTTTTTTATGCGCCTGCCGACAGGCGTCCGGCTGGGGGATGGCAACCGGAATAGCCGGGGGCGGAGTTCTGATAGGCATGAGGATGGGTCAGGAGTTCGAAGATTTCGTGCGGGAGCGATCGGCAATCCTGCTGCGAACTGCCTATGCGCTGGTCGGCGATCGTGGCCACGCCGAGGACCTGCTGCAAGTGGCTCTGCTGCGCACCGCGCGGCGCTGGAACGCGGCCAGGGACGCGCCCGAGGCTTACGCCCGCAAAGTGCTGGTGAATCTCTGCCGGGACCGGGTGCGCTGGCTACTGCGGCGTCCGCGGGAGACCTTGCTGCCCGACGGGACCGAATCGTCGGCAGTGGCGGATGCGCTGGCCGATCAGGTGGGCGAGCGGCACTTTGTCATCTCGGCGCTGATGAGGCTGCCCGAAGGTCAGCGCCACGTCGTCGTCCTGCGGTTCCTCGAGGATCTGTCGGTGGCGGAGACCGCTGAGCTCCTCGGTATCTCCGCGGGGACGGTGAAGTCCTACACCTCCCGTGCCTTGTCCAGTCTTCGCATCACCCTTAATGACCTTGCCGCGGCTGAAGACCGCGTCACCCCGGAGGTATTTCATGGAAACTGAGGATCAGCTCACTCGGCTGCTGCGTACCCGGCTGCACGACGAGACAGCCACCATCGAGCCGCGCGCGGACCTGCTCGCCAGCCTGCGCCGCCGGCAAGCCCGGCGGTCACTGACCACGCGGATCGGGGTCGTCGCGGTTCCCGTCGCTGCCGCCGCGGCGGCAGCGGCCGTGGTCCTGTCAGGGACGGGGGCTACCGTCGCGCCCGCGCCGTCCTCGAAGGCGGGGCCGTCCGCGAAGTCCGCCGTGCTCACCGCGGCGATGGTCCGGCGAGTGACCAGCCAGTCGCGGCACGCGCTGGCACGGTCCGGCCGGGCGACGATCGCGTACCGGCTTTTCGACAACGGCGCCGAGCAAGTCTCCGGCTCGGACAAGATCACCTTCGCCGGGCGCGACTGGAATGACGTGATCTCGCAGACCTTCCCGGCCAGCAACGGCCAGCCGTCGACGACCCAGACCGCGATCAACCGCATCGTCGGCGGGCAGTTCTACCTGCACGTGGCGGGAGCCGACAACCACGTGCGGTGGTACCACGACACCACCACGAGCGGGCATCCGAGCGTGACGATCCCTGATCCCCGTACCCTTTTCGGCCTGCTGAATCCCTCCGCCAAATTCAAGGTCATCGGCCACCGGGTGGTCGGCGGCGTGCGGCTCACCGTGCTGCGCGCGACGCAGCCGCCCCGGCTGCACGCCCTGGGCTGGCTGCCCGGCGTAATGCCCGGAGCCCGCGTTGAGCTCCTGACGGTCTCGGTGGACAGGCACGATGTCGTGCACCAGATGGCGCTTCGGGTGAAGCACAACCATACGACGGACCCCATGTACCTGGAGAAGAACAAGAACGGCGACCTCAAGATCGTCGTGCCGAGCAAGGCCTACCTGAAGGAGGCCAGGGCGGAGGCCAGGAGCATGCGCAAGAACTACCACGTGACGGTCGGCATCGACCGCCACCTGTCGGCCAAGGTCCGCCGCGACCTGCAGGTCGCGAAGGTGTCGGTGACGTTCAGCGGCTTCGGCCAGCATCAGGTCATCACCATCCCGCCGCACGCGATCCCGGAGCAGACCAAGGGCTAACCCTCATCCGGCAGCCTCAGCAACGCGGGGCCCGGCCTTTGCGAGGCCCCGCGTTGTGACATTGCTGGCGTGATAGCGCCGCCGTTGCGACATTGCTGGGCCTGCCGAACGAGCCGCCGAAGCAGCGGTCAGTTGGCACCGGACTGGCCGTCGTGGTGGCGGCTGAAGGCGACGTTGATCACCGCGATGGCCGCCCACACGAGCACGAGCGCGACGGCGTTGTAGTGGCCCGCGGCCATGATGGCGGTGACCGGAATGGCCAGCGCTATCGAGACAATGCCCAGGGCAAGGGCGGCGCCCCGTCCGTTGGATTGGCTCGGCCGGTCTAGACGCCGGTCACCTTGCACAGACCTCGCGCTCGCGAGCCGCGCGTCGACCCGAGCGTCGATTTCCTTGCCGACCTTGTCGATGAAAGAGTCGATCACGGCCGACTGGTAATCAGGGCCGAGTTCCCGGTGCGTCTCGGCCGCAGCGCGAATCTCATCTGGCGTTAGCGACGTGCTGCTCACACACCAAGATATATCTCATTACGCGGCTTCGCGGCAAGCACAATCCGCGCGCCAATCCGCCGGACTAACCCTGTCCGCCGGACAGGCCGTGCTCGCCGAGCGGGCCGACTCGCAGGGACTGCCGGGCGCACTCGTCAAGCAGCAGGGGCAGCGCGCCCAGGGCCGCCTGCGCCGACCCGGCCGGCGACGTGCAGTCGGAGTCGTGCAGCAGCACCGTGGCGCCACCGCGCAACCCGGTCCGCAGCGTCGCGAACACTGCCTGCGCAGTGGCACCCGGCGTCCACTCCCGTCCCCAGCAACTCCACAGGACCGGGGTGAGCTCAAGCCTTCTGGCGGCGATGAGCGCCGGGCCGCTCAGCACTCCGTACGGCGGCCTGAATAGCCGCGGCGCCGTGCCCGCGGCGGCCGCGATCACCTCGGCGGCCCTGGCCAGATCGTCGTAGACCGCCGTCGGCCCGCGAAGGATCAGATAGCGGTGCACCCAGCCGTGCACCCCCACCTCGTGACCCGCCTCGGCAATTCGCGCGGCAAGGCGCGGCATCATCGCCACCCGCGAACCCAGCAGGAAGAACGTCGCGCGCACCCCGCGCCGCGCAAGCGCGTCAAGGAACAGCGGCGTCGTATCTTGATCCGGCCCGTCGTCGAAGGTCAGCGCCACATGATCAGGCAGGCCAAGTCCTGACAGCCGGGGAAAAAAGGCGTGACGAACCGGGCCGAGTCCGGCGATGCCCGGTGCCGCCTGAACGACCGCCATTCCCGCGGTCACGGCCGCGAGCGACCGGATGATCTTCACACCAGCACCTATCCCCGTATTCCTGGTTTGGCTATGGCCAATGATCCGTAAGTTCTCTTTCCGGACTTCAACTCAAGTCCCTGACCAGGAGCTTTGTCATTCCTGTCATCATGTCATGACCGAGGATTGACGAGCCACGTAACGAGGTGTCAGTGAGCGTTCGAGCGGCGCGCGTGGTGTTTCCAGAAGCGGATCGAGCCGAGATCGCGTCGGCCATCGCCGGCATCCTGGCGAGCGGGGCGCTGACCCTTGGCCCCTACACCCGGGCGTTCGAGGAGCAGTTCGCCGCCGCGCACAAGGCCAGTCATGCCGTCGCCACGTCGAGCGGCACGTCGGCGCTGGAGATCGCGCTGCGCTCGCTGGACGTCAGCGTGGCGGGCCGCGACGTCATCGTCCCCGCGAACACCTTCTACGCGACCGCCGCCGCCGTGATCAGCGCGGGCGCGCGGCCGGTGTTCGCGGACATCGACGCGGCTACCTTCGCGCTGAGCCCGGCGACGGCACGGGCCGCGTGGACCGCGGACACCGCCGCCGTGATCCTCGTCCACATCGGCGGCCTGATCAGCCCGGATGCCATCGCTTTGCGCGAGTTGTGCGACGAACGCGGCGCCGCGCTGGTCGAGGACGCGGCGCATGCGCACGGCGCTTGCACCGGCGGGCGATTCGCCGGCTCGTTCGGAGTCGCCGCCGCGTTTTCTTTCTACCCCACCAAAATCGTGACCAGCGGCGAGGGCGGGATGATCCTGACCGCGTCGGCCCGCCTGGCCGACGAGGCGCGGATCTACCGCGATCAGGGCAAAGGCTCGTTCGGGGCGAATCACCATGTGCGGCACGGCTACGCCTGGCGGATGAGCGAACTTCACGCGGTGACAGGCATCGTGCACCTGCGAAGGATGGCGGCGTCGATCGCGCGGCGTCGTGAGGTCGCGGAGCGTTATGCTGCCGGGCTTGCCGGCGTCGCCGGGCTGCGGACGGTAGCCGAGCCTCCTGGCTGCCGCAGCAACTACTACAAGTACCCCGCCGTGCTTGACCCTGGCATCGACCGGTCCTGGCTGAAGGATGAGCTTGCTGCCAGGCATGACGTCAGGCTGTCAGGGGAGGTATACGACCTGTCACTGCACCAGCAGCCGATCTTCGAGGAGCACGCACTGGGCACGAGCCTGCCGGTGGCCGAGGACCTGTGCGCCAGGCAGATCTGCCTGCCGGTGCACTCGGACATGACCGACGACGAGATCGACGAGGTGTGCAAGGCCGTGACCGACGTCATCGGGGAGCGCGCATGCGGGTCGCGGTAACGGGCGGCTGCGGGTTCATCGGGTCGCATGTGGTCGACCGGATGGTCGAGGCCGGCCACGACGTGGTGGTGTTCGACCAGCGCGAGCAGTGGCGGAACCCGGCGGCCCGGTACGTGATCGCCGACCTGTTTGACCCGGCGGCGCTTGACGCCGCGCTGGCTGAGCGCGAGGTCATCTTCCACCTGGCCGGCGCCTCGGATGTGAACCAGGTCGGCACCAACCCCGCCCTGGCGATCCGGCTCAACATTGACGGGGTCGGGCGCGTGCTGGACGCGGCCCGGCGGCAGGCGTGCGAGCGGGTCGTGCTCGCCAGCACCGTGTGGGTCTACGGCGCCACGGCGGGGGCGGGCTCGGGCGAGCGCACCGAGGACGCGCTGGTCGACCTGCGCCGGGCCGGGCACCTGTACGCATCGACCAAGCTGGCCGCCGAGCTGCTGATGCACAGCTACGCGGAGATGTTCGGCCAGGAGTTCACGATCTTGCGTTACGGCATCCCGTACGGCCCGCGCATGCGGGACGCCCTCGTGATCGCCGCGTTCGTGCGCGCGGCGGCGGCGGGCGAGCCGATCACCATCGCCGGCACGGGCAACCAGCAGCGTAACTTCGTCTACGTCGAGGACCTGGCGCAAGCCCACGTGCTGGCGCTGTCGTCGGCGGCGGCGAACCAGACGCTGGCGATCGAGGGCGACACTCCCGTCACCGTGAACGAGATCGCCGAGACCGTCCGGCACCTGGTGGGTTCCGTGCCGGTCGAGCACGTACCCGGGCGGCCGGCCGACTACGCGGGCCTGACGATCTCGAACCGGCTCGCGAAGGAACTGCTCAACTGGTCGCCGGTGACTCCGCTCGCCGAAGGAATCCGGCGCTACCTGTCATGGCTCGCCGATCCGGCGGGTAGACGCTGAGCATGGCTGCCGCTGCCCGCCGGGCGGTATTGCTGTCCGGCTCGATCGGGGCCGGGCACGACCAGCTCGCGCTGGCGTGCGCCCGGTCGCTGGAATCCGAGGGCTGGTCGACCGAGACGCTCGACCTGATGCGGCTGCTCGGCTCTGGTGCCGGCACGGCGGGCGACGCGGTGTTCCGGGCGATGCTCGCGGTGCCCGGCCTGTATGACGCATTCCATTTCGCGGCACTGCGCACCGGCAGCCGCCTTGCCCGGGCGACGGACGCGGCGGCGCGGCGCCGGCTCGTGCCCAGGCTGCGGCGGTGTCTCGATGCCCATCCCGCTGACCTGGCTATCTCGGTCTTTTCCACGGGGGCGTCCGCGCTGAGCAGGCTGCGCTTGGCTGGCCGGTATCCGGGTCTTCGGCACGTGGTGTTCTGCACCGATGTCACCCCGCACCGGCTGTGGGTGCATCCGGGCGTCGACCTGTACCTGGTGACGTCGGAGGCGGCCGAGCGGGCGGTGCGGCGGTTCGAGCCCGAGGCACAGGTGCTTGTGGTGGCGGCGCCGGTGCGGGATGAGTTTTACCACCCGCCGCCTCAGCCTCGCGCTCGCGAGCACCTGGACGTGCCGCCGGAGGATCCGTGCGTGCTGCTGACGACCGGTGCGTGGGGGCTCGGCCCGGTCGCCCAGGCCGCCGAGGCGCTTGCCGACGCCGGCGTGCACGTGCTGGCCGTGGCGGGTCGCAACGCGAAGCTGGAGCAGCGGCTGGTCGCGGCTTCCCGGCGGCAGGCGCGCGTGCATGCCTTTGGGTTCACCGGCCGGATACCCGAGCTGATGGCGGCGTCCGACCTGGTCATCACCGCGTCCGGCGACACGTGCACCGAGGCCCGGGTGGTGGGCCGGCCCCTGCTGCTCCTCGATGTCGTGCAAGGGCATGGCCGGGAAAACCTGCAGCATGAGCTGGAGCTCGGGGACGCGGCGGTGTCGTCGGGGCGGGCTTCCGATGTGGTGCGCGTCGCGCTGGCCGAGCTGGCTCATGCTAAGCCTCCGTCAGCCGCGCCGACCCGGTCGCCTGACGCCTGGCGCGCGGCGCTCACCGCTGCGCTGGCGACGATCGGGCTCTAGCGGGGACCTGCCTTCTGGGCCAGCGGGCCGTGCGGCCTGATGCGGACGTAGGCGGCGTCGCTTGCTGGCTTGGGGGAAAAGCTGGCCGCCGGCACCCGCCGCACCAGTTCGATGTCGTACCTGGCCCGCCAGCGGCGCAGCTCGGCGTCACGTGGCTCGCGGCTGGTCAGCCATTTCGCCGCACCCCATTCCAGCAGCAGCTCGGCACCCGTCAGCCTGATCGCGGGATCGCCGAGCAGCCTGCGGCACAGCAGGGTCGTGAGCGCGAACGGCGGATTGGCCACGACGGAGAACGGCCGCCGTGGCAGCGGCATGAGCCTGAGGTCCGCCTCGACGACGGTCACGTGCTGGTGGTTGAAAAATCGCCGGCGCAGTGTGCTCGCCAGAGCCGGATCAAGCTCGACGGCGATGATGCGGGCGCCGGTCTCGGCGAGCGGCTTAGTCAGCGCGCCGTACCCGGCCCCGAGATCGAGCACTAGCTCGCCAGGACCGCGGCCGCTGCCGCCGCCCGCGACAAGCTGCCTGATCAGCCGCCGGTCAACCATAGCCAGCCGCATCACGGTAGCGACTCAACCGTCCGCGAGGCCACCGAATAACGGCTACGCGGCAGGCGCCATCAGCTCGGCCACGCCCGCCACGCCCGCCACTTCGGTCAGCCGAGCCAGGACGGCGGGAATCTCGCCGGTATAAACCACACCCGCCCGCTGAGTGGCCCTGGTCAGCGCTACGTACAGGTCCCCGAGCCCGCGCGAGGACTCACCGAGCATCATCGCGGGATCGGCCACCAGCACCGAGTCGAACTCAAGCCCCTTGGCCTCCCGCACGGTCAGCACCACCACCGGGCGCTCCAGATCCGAGCCGTCTCCGCCCCCGGCCGATGCCTCGCCGCCGGCCGGGCCCTCGCCATCACCGTTCAGCCCGCCAGGCAGGGCCGCGTCTACCGCCGCCCGCACGGCCTCAAGCCGCCCAGCTGGCACGAGCACCGCCAGCGTCCCGTCCCCCGCCTGCCCGGCCGCCATCGCCGCGGCCGCCGAACCCGCCGCCTCAGCCAGCCCAGCCTCATCAGCCCGCAGCCGCCACGGTACGACACCGGTATCCCGAACCGACCGGGGCGGCTTCGCACCGGGATCGATCTCGGCCAGCACGTCGGCAGCCACGGCCATGATCTCGGCCGGCGTCCGGTAGTTGACCGTCAGCGGCGCCAGCCGCCACCGGTCCCCCATGTACGGGCCGAGCGCGCTCGCCCATGACGCCGAGCCCGAGATATCACCAGTCTGCGCCACGTCCCCGACGATCGTCATCGACTTCACCGGGCACCGCCGCATCACCGCGCGCCACGCCATCGGCGAAAGCTCCTGCGCCTCGTCCACGATCACGTGGCCGAACGCCCACGTCCGGTCGGCCGCCGCCCGCTCCGCCGGCGTCAGGAACTCGTCAGCGTCAAAGCGCTGCGCCAGCCTGACCGCGTCCAGCATGTCAGCGCCCATCAAGATCTCAGGGTCGTCGTCGTCTTCGTCGCGCCCGATGATGTCAAGCACGCCCTGGGCGTAGGCCTCCTCCTGCTCTCGTTTGCGCCGCGCGACCGCCTTCGCCACCCGGTCGTCCTCGCCCAGCAGTTCGGCCGCCTCATCGAGCAGCGGCACATCGGCCGACGTCCACGGCGCGCCGGCCGCCCGGCGCAGCAGTTCGCGGTCGGCCGCGCTCAGCGAAGGCGCGGCCGCCGCCAGCCGCCGAGGCGACGCGTACAGGTCGCTGATCAGCTGCTGCGGCGTGAGCACCGGCCACAGCGCGGCCGATCGCCATCCGCACCTCGGGATCATCCCGCAACTCGCCCCGCAGGTCATCGATGTCAGCCCGGCCCATGAGGTTGCCCTGGCCGTAGGGGTTGGCGCCCAGCCGCCCGGACACGACCCGCGCCAGCTCGCTGAGCATCTCCCTGACGAAGACCTGGCGCGCCTGGTTGTGCCGCATCCGTGACCGGCGCGCGCGTTCCCTCGCCCGTGAGATCGACTGCCTGCTGATCTTGTAAAGATCTTTGTCGAAACGGATGGTCAGCCCGGCATGTGGCACGCTCTGCCGGTCTCGGACGGCGGCGGCCACCACTTTCGCCATCTCAGGCCGGCCTTTGATGAGTGCCGCTTCGGGCGGTTCGGAGCCGGTCGCCGTGACCCCCGGCATCAGGTCACCAATGGTGGAAAGCATGACGCTCGTCTCTCCCAGGGACGGCAGTACCTGTCCGATGTAGCGCAAGAACGTAGCGTTGGGCCCGATGACCAGGACCCCGCGCTTCTCAAGCTGCCGCCGGTAGGTGTAGAGCAAGTAGGCGGCCCGGTGCAGCGCCACGGCGGTCTTGCCGGTCCCTGGGCCGCCTTGCACCACCAGGACTCCTTGGAGCCCCGACCTGATGATGTGATCCTGCTCGGCCTGGATCGTCTCCACGATGTCGCGCATCCGGCCGGTCCTGCTCGCGTCCAAAGCCGCGAGCAGGGCAGACTCGCCGGTCAGCGCCTCGTGCTTGGTCGGATCGGCCGCCGCCAGGTCGAGCACCTCGTCGTCGAGCCTGGTCACGGCCCGGCCCTTGGTCTTGATGTGCCTGCGCACTTTCACGTCGCCGGGAGACGCCGCCGTCGCCAGGTAGAACGGCCGCGCGGCATCGGCTCGCCAGTCCATCAGGAGCTGGTCGTAGTCGTCGTTCTCGGCGTGCATGCCGAGCCGGCCGATGTAAGTCCTGGCACCGCCGGTGAACTCAAGCCGCCCGAAGCACAGCCCGTTCTCCGCGGCGTCGAACTGAGCCATCTGCTGCCTGTACATGACAGTCAGCGCGTCTCGCTCAGTCCGCGCCGCATGCGTGCCGCCGGCCTGCCGCATGACTGTTGCCAGCCGGTCCGCGGCCCGTTTCCTCAGCTCGTCAAGCCGACGGTAAAGCGTGCTGATGTAAGCCTGCTCGCGGTCCTGCTCGACATCGGTACTGTCCTGGATGGACAACCGGTCCCCCTCCGCTAGGCGCAAAAAACTGCCCATACAGCTTAGTCGCCATCCGCCATGCCCGCCTCCCCGCCAGCCCCTGAGCCGCCCGCAAGCTGCCAGTTGCCGCTAGTAGCGCGCAGGACCCGAAATAGGTGCCAGTGGTGCCGATGTGAGTGAACAGGTATTTCTCACGCCGGCACATCCATGATCACGACCACGAGCATGGATCACGAAATCCGCGCCAGCGCCAGCTTCCGTGATCACGAGTGCGAACGTGATCACGGACCATCACGCCTGCCCCGACCTGCGCAAATCTCCGTGATCGCGCCGCGGACCATGATCACGGAAACTAGCCATTAAGCCAACGGGATCAGGGTGTGGCTCTTTCGGGGTGAGGTTGCTCTCGCAGGAGGGTTCTCGGGTTCGTGCAGGAGGGTTTCCGCATCTAAGAGAGTTGACCGGACCATACGACGACAACCCTCCTTCATGCGACAACGCTCCTTCAGGAACCCGGAAACCCTCCACGGTAAGCACGAGAACCCTCCCCGACACGACAACCCTCCTCCCGGGAGACGAAAACCCTCCCGGACACAGCAGCACCCAACTGGCTCACCCAAAAAAGAGCCGCGCCCACGGGATCATCAATACGCGGATCGATGGTGAAATTGGGTGTCGATGCGCGGACCCATGTTGGCGGGCTTCGGTCCGGCCCCCTGGCGCCAACGCGAGCCTTAGAAGCGACCTTCGAGGCGCGGGTCGGTGCCGCGCGGGCCGAAACCGGCGCCGGCTGGCAGTTTGGGGTCCCAGTCGAAGACGACGGCGTCATCGGGCTCGCCGATTAGCACCTCGGCGCCGGGCTGAGCACCGGCGCCAGCGAGTGCTTCTTCGACGCCGAGCTTGGCGAGGCGATCGGCCAGGTACCCGACCGCCTCATCATTGCTGAAGTCGGTCTGGACGATCCACCTGCGCGGCTTCGCGCCGGTGATGAGGAACGAGTTGGGTCCCATCCGCACGAGTTCGAAGTCGGGACCGGCCACCGGCTCTGGCCTGATGACAAGCCGGGTCGGGACTGCCGCCGGTGCCGACTTCCTGGCCTGCTCGACAATCGATGCCATGGCGAAGGCAAGCTCGCGCAGTCCCTCACCCGACGCGGCCGAGATCTGGCGGACGTCCAGGCCTCTGGCGACCAAGTCGGGCGTGACGATGTCGGCGAGGTCGCGAGCCTCGGGAACATCAATCTTGTTGAGCACGACGATGCGCGGGCGACTCGTCATACCTGCGCCGGTCAATTCGTCATAAGCGGACAGTTCCGCTCCGATGACGTCGAGGTCGGTGATCGGGTCGCGACCTGGCTCCTGCGTCGCGCAGTCGATCACGTGCACCAGCGCAGAGCAGCGCTCGACATGCCGCAGGAAGTCAAGGCCGAGGCCCTTGCCATCGCTGGCGCCCGGAATAAGACCGGGCACATCCGCCACGACGAACTGAACTTGGCCTGCCTCAACCACCCCGAGGTGCGGGATCAAGGTGGTAAACGGATAGTTCGCGATCTTGGGCCGGGCTGCCGACATCGCGGAAATCAGCGAAGACTTGCCTGCATTCGGGAATCCGACTAGGCCGACGTCAGCGATGGTCTTGAGCTCGAGCAGCAGGTCAGCCTGCTGCCCGGGCTCGCCTCGCAACGCGAAGCCCGGGGCCTTGCGCTTGGTCGATGCGAGCGCCGCGTTGCCAAGGCCGCCGTGACCACCACTGGCGGCCACGTATTCGGTGCCGAGGCCGATCAGATCGGCGAGTACCTCACCGGACGCGTCCTTGACCACGGTGCCGTCGGGCACGTTAACGACTAGGTCGCTGCCGTTGGCGCCGTTGCGATGGCCGCCCGCGCCCGCCTTGCCGTCTCCGGCCCTGCGCAACGGCCTGCGATGGAAGTCAAGCAGGGTCACCGAACCTGGATCAACCCTGAGTATGACCTCGCCGCCACGACCGCCATTCCCGCCGTCGGGACCGCCAAGCGGCTTGAACTTCTCCCGGTGAACCGAAGCGCAACCGTGCCCGCCGTTTCCGGCGTGCACGCGCAATTCGGCCTGATCAGCGAACTCAGCCACGCCAGTCTCTCCCTACGCCGCGAACAGCCGCAGGCGCCGGACCGGCGCCGCGGCTAGGTAGTCCGTGCTAGTCCGGCGTCCTGCACCGGGACAATGCTGATCGCCCGACGGCCCCGCCTGGTCCCGAACTCAACCTTGCCGGCCACCAGCGCGAACAGCGTGTCGTCGTCGCCGCGCCCCACGCCAACACCCGGGTGGAAGTGCGTGCCCCGCTGGCGCACGATGATCTCGCCAGCCTTGACGAACTGGCCGCCGAAGCGCTTGACGCCGAGCCTCTGCGCCTTCGAGTCACGTCCGTTCCTGCTGGACGAGGCGCCCTTCTTGTGTGCCATCTCAGACCTTCTCAGTGCCTATGGCGGTGATCTTCACCTGCGTGTACTTCTGCCGGTGGCCCTGACGGCGCCGATAGCCGGTCTTATTCTTGTAGTGAATCATGTTGATCTTGGGGCCGGCGATCGGCCCGAGGATCTCCGCGGTGACCTGGTACTCACCAAGCTCATCACGGTCGCTGATCACCTGGCCGCCATCAACGATGAGCACAGCCGGCAGCGTCACGGTGGAGCCAATCTCACCGGCGAGCTTGTCGACAGTCAGGACATCGTCGATCGATGCCCTCTCCTGCCTGCCGCCGCAGCGAACGATCGCGTACACGAAAGAACTCACTCTCCCTGGGGCCAGCCTGCCGTGGGAATCGGGGTCTCGTTCGACTTCGAGGAGGCCGGTTCTGCCAATGAGGCGCGCCATCACCTGGTCAGTACTTAACCGACGGTACCTGGGCGCGCCGACGACAAAGAATACCAGACTGCGCGCTTCGGTGCCGTCGGCTAAGCCCAGACCATCATGCTCTAGCTCTCCATGCCGCTCACCGTGACTTCCGGCACCGCAGCCTCCGGCACCGCAGCCTCAGGCACGGCAGCCTCCGGCACGGAGGGCTCCGAGGCCGGGACTTCTGATGCTGACGGCGCGGATGCTGACAGTTCCGATGCGGGCCGTTCTGGCACCGGCTCGGGCTCTGCGGACGGCGACTCTACCTCGGCCGGGTCAGACTGTCCCTTGCCGGTGCTGGCCTTCGTCGCGCCTTCGCTTGCCCGCCCGCGAGTCGATCGGGCCGGACGTTCGCCCGCAGCGCCTGCTGCCTCAGCCGGCGCCCCGGCAGCCTCTGACGACGCGGTTACCTGAGTATCGGCGGCAGGCTGGGCGGAGCCAGAGCCGTCTGAGGCAGTCGCGGCTTGCTCCGCAGCGCCCTGAGCGGCAGGCTGGGCGCCTTCCGCCGCGCCGTTGGCCAGGGCCGCATCCGGCGGTCCTGCCTGCCGGTACGCCGATCGCCTGACCCGCCGGCGCGCGCCAGCTGGCTGGTCATCGGAGCCAGCGCCCGCAACGACGGCACCCGGCTGGCCGTCACCGGCCTCGGTCACGCTTGCCGCGTGAGCCGGTGCGGCGTCACCCGGCGCCGCATTGTCATAAGCCGAAGCAGACCCGGCCGCCACCCCGGACTCAGCCTGAGAACCCGCAACCGGCTCAGCACCGGCCACAGCCTCAGCACCGGCAACAGCCTCAGCACCCGCTGCCGCAGCCCCGGAGCGCCTCGATCTGCTCGACCCTGACCGGGAGGACCCATTCCTGCCGGAGGCCGACTTCGCGCTTGCCTGCCTGCCCGACCCCGACGCTTCGGTCTTCTCAGGCGCCTCAGCTTGCTTGTCAATCGCCTCGCCCTGCATGCTCAGCGTCTCCGCCTTCGCGGACTCCTCTGCGGGCGCCTCATCCCCGGCAACCGCGATGTCCGCACCATCCCGGTCGGGCTGCGCCGGATCGATCGTCTTCGCCGCGACCTGGGCGATGGCCTTGGTCCTTGCTGAGCGCGAACGCGCGGGCCCTGGCTTCGACACCACCCCGCCCCGGTGCGGGGCTTCTGTCAGATCCGTCGAGATGAGCACGCCACGGCCGTTGCAGTGCTCGCACGGCGCCGAGAACGCGGCCAGCAGCCCCGACCCGACCCGCTTCCTGGTCATCTGCACCAGGCCGAGCGAGGTGACCTCGGCGACCTGGTGCTTGGTGCGATCGCGCGCCAGGCACTCGATCATCCTGCGCAGCACCAGGTCCCTGTTGCTCTCGAGCACCATGTCGATGAAGTCGATGACGATGATGCCGCCGATGTCCCGCAGCCTCAACTGCCTGACGATCTCCTCGGCGGCCTCCAGGTTGTTCCTGGTCACTGTCTGCTCGAGGTTGCCGCCCTGACCGGTGAACTTCCCGGTGTTGACGTCGATGACCGTCATAGCCTCGGTCGTGTCGATGACGAGCGAGCCGCCGCTTGGCAGCCAGACCTTGCGGTCCAGCGCCTTGGTGAGCTGCTCGTCGATCCGGTACGCAGCGAACAAGTCGCTCTCGTCACCCCACCGCTCGAGCCGGTCAGCAAGGTTGGGCGCGACGTAGCGGACATACTCATCGACCAGGTCCCACTCGCTGTCACTTGCGATGACGAGCTTGGTGAAGTCCTCGTTAAAGATGTCTCGTACGACCCTGATCGTGAGGTCGGGTTCGCCATACAGCAAGTCTGGCGCCGAGGCGGTCTTTGCCTTGCGCTCGATCGCCTGCCACTGCGCGACCAGCCTGGTCACGTCGTGGAGCAGTTCTTCCTCCGACGCGCCTTCGGCGGCCGTCCTGACGATGATCCCGCCATCCTCGGGCGCGACCTTCTTCAGTATCTGCTTGAGCCTGGTCCGCTCGGTGTCGGGCAGCTTGCGGCTGATGCCGGTCATGGACGCGCCCGGCACGTACACCAGGTACCGCCCGGGGAGGCTGATCTGGCTGGTCAGCCGCGCGCCCTTGTGGCCGATCGGGTCCTTGGTGACCTGCACCATGATCGACTGGCCTGACTTGAGCGCCGACTCGATGCGCTTGGCGACTCCCTCGAGGCCGCTCGCGTCGAAGTTGACCTCACCGGCGTAGAGGACGGCATTGCGCCCCTTGCCGATGTCGACGAAGGCCGCCTCCATGGAGGGCAGCACGTTCTGCACCTTGCCGAGGTACACGTTGCCCACGTAGGACTGGTGGGTGGCGCGATCGACATAGTGCTCGACGAGGATGCCGTCTTCCAGCGCGGCGATCTGGGTGCGCTCGCCTTGCTGGCGTACCAGCATGACGCGCTCGACCGCCTCGCGCCTGGCCAGGAACTCGGACTCGCTGATGATCGGCGGGCGGCGCCTGCCCGTGTCCCGGCTCTCCCGGCGGCGCTGCCGCTTGGCCTCCAGCCTGGTCGAGCCCTTGACCGAGCGAACGTCATCCGATTCGGCCGCTGGCCGTGGCTCGCGGACGTGGACAACCGTATCGGCCGGGTCGTCCGCGGCCGGAGCATCACCATCGGCCGTCCCGGCACCGCCGCGCTGCCTGCGCCGCCGCCTGCGGCGGCTCGATGAGTGGCCCTCGTCGCCGTCGGCCTCGTCGGCGCGATCGCCCTCGGCGCCACGGCCTTCGGCGCTGCCGTCCCGCCGGCCAGCCGCAGGACGGCCAGCAGCGCTGCCGTCGGCCGCGCTGCCAGGCTGAGGCGCTACCGCCCGCAGCCTGGCCTGAGCGGTCCTGGCCGCCACCTGCCGCCTGACCGCCCTGGCCGGCACCAGAACCTGCCTGACCGCTCTGGCCGTCCTGGCTGGTCCCGGTTTCGCTGCCTGAACTCTTGCCGCGGCCTCTCCCGCCGCGGCGCCTCCGGCGCGACCCGCCTTGGTCGTCCTGGTCACCGTCCGCGGTCTCCGCGGCCTTGGCCGGCGGCGCGTCTGTACTTTCCTGCTTGCCCCGGACGGCATCAGCCGGGACCGACCTGCGCTCAGTCAGATCCGGCGGCTGGAAGACCACGACCGGTGCCTGGAAAGCCGCCGCCGGTATCGGCTGAGGCGGCGAGCTGACCTGGCCCCCGCGGGCCGCGGCGGGCTGGGGCTGCATGCCCGGCACGACCGGCACCGGCGCGCTCGCCCGGCTCCTGCCCTGGCCAGCGCCCTGATCGGCCGACTCGCCCTGCGAGCCCGCTCCGCCCGGCTGGCCAGCCGCTGCGCTCTTGCCCGCCTGGTCGCGGGCTCCCTGGTCGCCTGAGCGGAACTCAGGCTCGGCCGCCTTGCTTACGCCGCGCCTAGACCTGCGGAGCAGGCCACGCCGCTGGCTTCCTTCCTGAGCCGCACCCTGGCGGCTGCTTTCTGATTCATTCGGATCTGGCTGTCGATTCTGTGGCTCGGTTTCGAGCATTCGGGCAATCTCTTCCGTCAGGCTCCCGGGCGCGCAGGTCAGCGCTAACTGCCCGCTCGCCGCGCGAGAGCTGTTCGTTCGCACGCGCCTGTCCGGCAGGCGCCTCATCGGCGCTGCCGGCCTCAAGGCGCATTGCCTTGTCTGGTACAAGTCCTTGCGCGGCTTGGCTCGCCTGTGTCGCCTGTGCTGCGACCGCGCTGTCCAGTGTCTCCTGCCCCAATGGCCCCTGCCATAGCCGCGTCACCACGGGTGGTGACGAAGGCGTGAGCGCCGAGAACTGGCCGAGCGCTGTCAGAACGTCGTCGGGCCGTACAGCAGGTGTCATCTGCTGAACAACCATTCGAAGTATCGCACATCCGGCAGCGGTGTCCGTTCCGACATGCCGACCGCCGCCGACGTCCGTGCCAACGTCCGTACTGACGTTGGTGCTGGCGTCCACGTCGAGGCTGATAACAGCCGCTCGTGCGTCGAGTTGCCGCTTGCCCTTGCTGGTCAGGCGCTCGACCACCACGCTCGATGACGCCATGAACGCGTCAACGGCACAGCGAGCGGCGTCCCCAGCCACTCCAGGCACGAGCACCTCCCACTTGGAGGCGTCAAGCTGCAGCCCAGCGGACTTGCCATCCGCCTCGACAACTTCGACCACGTCAATCCCGTCCGGCAGGGCTGCGTCAAGCAAACGCCCGAGGTCGGCGGGCTCGCAACGGCGGGTCAGCGAGATCTCGAGGTACTCAGCCTCGCTCGCAGCACCCGTCGGAGCCCCGCCCATATACGAAATCCTCGGATGCGGTGAAAAGCCCGCAGAGTACGCGACCGGCAAACCAGCCTTTCGCACACCCCGCTCGATTGCTCGCGCCACGTCCCTGTGGCTCGCGAATCGCATCCTGCCCCTCTTAGCGTACCTGATGGTCACCCGCGCGGCGATGGGCGCGGGCGGCGGCCCCTGCGGCATCCGCTGAGGCTGCCGTGCCACTAGCCCTGCCCCAGCACGGTCAGCGGCAGCAGCCGGGCGCCGGTCGGCCCCTGCTCGATCTGCGTGTCCATCGCGGGGCAGACCCCGCACTCGAAGCAGGGGGTCCACCGGCAGTCGTCGACCTCGGCCGCCCCATCAGGATCAATGGCCGCCAGCCAGTCCTGCCACAGCCAGTCACGGTCGAGCCCCGCGTCCAGGTGATCCCACGGCAGGATCTCGTCGTAGCCGCGCTCACGGGTGGTGTACCAGGCCAGGTCAACGCCGTACGGAGCCAGCGCGACGGCCGCGCACCCGGCCCAGCGCTCGTAGGAGAAGTGCTCGCTCCAGCCGTCGAACCGCCCGCCGTCCTCCCACACGGCCCTGATCACCTTGCCGACCCGGCGGTCGCCGCGCGACAGCAGCCCCTCGACCACGGACGGCTTCCCGTCGTGGTACCTGAACCCGATAGCTGACCCGTAGCCCCGGTCGGCGCGCATGGCCGCCCCGAGCGCCTTGAGCCGGGCGTCAACCGTCTCGTGATCGCACTGCGCCGCCCACTGGAACGGCGTATGCGGCTTGGGCACGAACCCGCCGATCGACACCGTGCACCTGATGTCGCGCCGCCCGCTCGCGGCCCGGCCAGCCTCGATCACCCGGTGCGCCACCCTGGCGATGGCCTGCACGTCCTCGTCCGTCTCGGTCGGCAGCCCGCACATGAAGTAAAGCTTGACCTGCCGCCAGCCATTCGCGTACGCGGTGCTCACCGTCGCGATCAGGTCATCCTCGGTGACCATCTTGTTAATTACCCTGCGGATCCGGTCGGTGCCGCCCTCAGGCGCGAACGTGAGCCCTGACCTGCGCCCGTTGCGGCTCAACTCGTTGGCCAGCGTGATGTTGAACGCGTCGACTCTAGTCGAGGGCAGTGACAATCCCGTGTTGGTGCCTTCGTACCGGTCGGCCAGGTCCGTCGCGATCTCGTTGATCTCGCTGTGGTCGGCGCTGGACAGTGACAGCAGGCCCACTTCGTTGAACCCGCTCGCCTCCAGCCCGGCCTGCGTCATCTGGCCGATCGTCGTGATGGAGCGCTCACGGACCGGCCTGGTGATCATGCCTGCCTGACAGAACCGGCAGCCCCGGGTACATCCCCTGAAAATCTCCACGCTGAACCGCTCGTGGACCGACTCGGCCACGGGAACCAGCGGTTTTGCCGGGTATGGCCAGGCATCCAGGTCAGAGACGGTGTGCTTGGCTACCGCCCGTGGCACGCCCGGGCGGTTGGGCAGCACAGAGCCGATGGTGCCGTCGTCGTTGTAGGTGACGTCGTAGAAGCGCGGCACGTACACGCCGCCGCGGCCCGCGAGCCGCAGCAGCAGCCCGTCGCGCCCGCCTGGCCGCCCGGCCCGTTTCCAGTCCCTGATCTCGTCCGTGATGGCGAGCACAACTTCCTCGCCGTCGCCCAGCACCGCGCCGTCGATGAAATCGGCGATCGGCTCCGGGTTGAACGCCGCGTGCCCGCCCCCCAGCACGATCGGGTCCTCGTCGCCGCGGTCGGCCGCGGAAAGAGGTATCCCGGCCAGATCGAGCGCTGTCAGCAGGTTGGTGTATCCCAGCTCGGTCGAGAAGCTGACGCCGAGCACGTCAAACGCCCGCACCGGGCGATGCGCGTCCACGGTGAACTGCGGCAGCCCGTGGGCGCGCATCAGCTCTTCAAGGTCGGGGAACACGCAATAGGTGCGTTCAGCCAAAGTGTCTTCGCGCTCGTTCAGTACCTCGTACAAGATCTGAATACCCTGGTTCGGCACGCCGACCTCGTAGGCGTCCGGGTACAGCAGCGCCCACCGCACGTCTGTCGCGTCCCAGTCCTTGACGACGCTGTTGACCTCGCCGCCGACATACTGGACCGGCTTGCGGACCAGCGGGAGCAGCGGTTCAAGCCGCGAATAGACCGATTGCACAGGCATCCATACAGCTTACCGAGACCTAGCCGGTCCCAGCCCAGTCCGGCGTCGCGGCCGCCAAGAATGCCCCGATCAGCGAAGTAGGCAATAATCGATAATTTTGATCTGAAATATAGGCGGAATTTACGGCTCCGGAAAATTGCCCATGGTTTTGATCTGGAATATGGACTATTCTCCTGGGCAGGTTGAGGCAGGAACGAGCTGGATGCGAAGGGGGCTTCGGATGCACGTTGACCCGTACATCGTCCTCGGCAGCGCGATCGTCGGATTGCTCGTCGGAAGCACCGGCGCAGGCGGCGGAGCCCTGATGACCCCGATGTTGATCTTGCTCTTCAACATCACGCCGTCCTCGGCCATCTCAAGCGACCTGGTCGCCGCCGTGCTGATGCGCCCGGTCGGCGCGCTCGTCCACCTGCGCAAGGGCACGGTCAACCTGAGGATGGTCGGCTGGCTGGTCATCGGTTCCGTGCCGATGGCGCTCCTCGGGTCCTACGTACTCCACCTGCTTGGCGATTCCTCGTCGGCGCAGACCAACGTCGAGATCGTGCTCGGGTCGGCGCTGCTGATCGGCGCGGGCGCGATGGTCCTGCGCTACCTGCTCGACCGCCGGTCAGGCAACAAGCGCGCCGGCACGATCGCCCAGATCAAGCTCAAGCCGATCCCGACGATCGCCATCGGCGCCGTCGGCGGGTTCATCGTCGGCATGACGTCGGTCGGCTCCGGCTCGCTCATGATCGTCTTGCTGCTCTTCCTGTACCCGGTGATCGGCGCGAACCAGCTGGTCGGGACCGACCTGACGCAAGCCGTTCCGCTGACAGCGGCGGCCGCGCTCGGCGCGCTCGTCTTCGGCCAGGTGCAATTCGGCGTGACTGCCTCGATCGTCATCGGCGCCGTGCCGGCCGTGCTCATAGGCTCGTACTTCTCCTCGCACGCCCCTGACAAGTACGTCCGGCCGGTCATCACGTTCGTGATCTTCGCCTCCGGCCTCAAGTACGTGGGCGTGGGCACCACAGCGCTCGGCTGGATCCTGGCGACCGTCGCGATCGGCGGCATGCTGGCCTGGCTTGCCGTCGCGCGGCCCTGGCGCAACGGCGATTCGCAGGCCGACGAGCCGGCCGAGAAGACCGGCGAAGCCGCACTGACCGCCCCGACCCCCGACTAGCCCGCGCGGCGCGCCCGGCACGCCCGGGGCGGCAGCGGGGCCGGGGCGGCGGGCCTGGTTAGTTCGTGAAGAGGCAGCGGCGGCGGCGGACGGACTGGAGCAGGCCCACGGCGATCATGTCGGCGAACATGGCCGAGCCGCCGTAGGAGACGAAGGGCAGCGGCAGGCCGGTCACGGGCATGATCCCCATGGTCATGCCGATATTCACGAACGATTGCACGGCGAACCAGATCGCGATGCCCGAGGCGATCAGCATGCCGAACTGGTCTTCGGCCTTGGTCGCGATCCGCAGCGCGCAGAACAGCAGCAACCCGAGCAAGCCGATCACGAGGCAGGCGCCGGCGAAGCCAAGCTCATTGCCGATCACGGCGAAGATGAAGTCGGTGTGCTGCTCTGGCACGAAGTTGCCGGCGACGAGCTGGCTGTGGAAAAGGCCAGTGCCGTGCATCCCGCCCGACCCGATCGCGATCTTGGACTGGGCCGCGCTGTAGCCCGTACCGCGCGGATCGGCCGACGGGTTGATGAAGGCGGTGAGCCTGCTCACCTGGTAGGCCTTGAGCAAGTGGAGTTTAATGACGCCGAATATGCCGGCCGCGCCGGCCGCGAGGATGCCGGCTAGCCAGCGCAGCCGCACGCCTGACAGCGCGACCAGCCCGAGCAGCAGCAGCATGAGCACGATCACGACGCCGAGGTCCGGCTCCGCGACCACGAGCAGGATCGGCAGCCCGGCGATGCCGATGGCCAGGCCGACGGCCTTGGTAGCTGGCCGGGTCTCGCCATGGCGGAGGTTGGACAGCAGGATCGCGGTGATCACGATGACCGACAGCTTGGCGAACTCAGATGGCTCGATCTGGAAGCCGGCGCCGAGCGAGATCCACGACTTGGCTCCGTTCACGATGCTGCCGAGCGGGGTCAGGACCGCGAGCAGGCCGATGGAGGAGATCACGTAGAGTACCGGCGCGTAGAGCCTCAACTGGCGGGCATCGAGCGAGCTCACGATCAGCATGAGGATCACGCCGAGCGCGATGTTCAGCAATTGCTTGAGCAGGAAAGTATGCGGGTTCGCGCCCTGCTGCAGCTCCATCGGGGCAGTGGCTGACCAGATCACTACGGTACCGAGGACACTGAGCGCGACCACCGTGCCGAGCAGCAGCCAGTCGGCCTGGCGCAGCGCCGAGTCACGGCCCGCCAGGTGAGTCCCTATCCACCGAAGCGCGACCCACGCCGGCGTTGGCCGGCTGCGCGGGTGCCCGCTGACCCAGCTCATCCGTGCTGCCCCCGTCCTGGCTTGCCCTGTTTCGGCTTAGTGGCTGGCGGGCCGAAGCTGGCCGGGGATACGACCTGACCCGCCTTATCCAGATGCGGAAGCCCAGGCAGGACACCGCCTGGCAGGTCGGCTTTGTGACCCTCAAGGCCGAACAGCCCGTCCCAGATCTGGCGCACGGCAGGTCCTGATACCTGGGCGCCGAACCCGGAGTTAGGGATCATGACGACGACCACGTACTTGGGGTGATCGCACGGCGCGAATGACGCGAACACCGACGTCGACTGGTTGCCCTGCACCTGCGCGGTACCGGTCTTGCCCGCCACGCAGACCTTGCCGAGCGGGAACCCGCCGAAGGTGCTGGCCGCCGTGCCGCTCGTCACCACGCCAGCCAGCGCGCGCCTGATGTACGCGAGCGTCGACTTGGCGACCGGCAGATGACCGGTCACCGGCGGCGTGATCTTGCGCACTACCTTGCCGGACGGGCTGAGCAGCGCCTCGCCCGCGCGCGGGCTGTAGAGCGTGCCGCCGTTGGCGAGCGCCACGTAGGCACGGGCCAGTTGCAGCGGCGTCACCGCGACGTACCCCTGCCCGATCGCCGCGATGACCGACTGGCCCGCCGTCCACACGTTGCCTGACCGGCAGTCCTGCCATTCGATCTGCTGCACGTAGCTGCCGTTTTGCTTCCCGTGCTTGCACCAGTTCTGGCCCTGGTGGGCGTTGTCTTTCCAGAAGTAGTAGAGCCACCGGCGGGTCGGCACATGGCCGGGATTCTCCTCCGGCAGGTCGATGCCCGTGTCGCGGCCGAAGCCCCAGGCAAGCTCCATCTTCTGCATCTCCTGCACCGGCGCACGCGGTGAGGTGACCGTGTCAGCCGAGACATGGTCATGCAGGTAGATGTTGTACGGCGAGGTTATAGAACACGGTGTCGCAGGAGACTATTAGCGCCTCGGAGAAGCTCATCGGGCCAAGCGACGGGCTGCCGTCGTTCTGGTAGTTGTGACCGCCGATCGTCACGCTCGCCGGGCAGTTGTACGTGCCGTTTAGCGAGTCGCCGTCGGCCACCGCGGCCGCGACCGACGTCACCTTCCAGGTCGATCCTGGCGGGTACTGGCCCTGCGTCGCCCGGTCGAGCACAGGCTCGCCTTTTCTGGTGCTGAATAGCGTGCTGAATTCGCCTTTGGAGATGCCGCCGGTCCAGACCACCGGGTTGTAGGTCGGGTAGCTGGCCATCGCGAGCACCCGGCCGGCCGTCGTCATGACCACGGCCGCGCCGCCGTTGCTGGTCGGGCTGCCGGCGAACTGGCTCTTGCGCACGGCCGTTGTCAGCGCCGCCATCGTGTCCTGCTGGAGCGCGGAGTTGATGCTGGTGACCAGGTAGTCGCCGGCTCGGGGCCTGACCCGGCTGAGCGTCCCCGTCACCTGGCCGGCCGCGTTGACCGCCAGGCGCTGAATGCCCGGGATCCCGCGAAGTTCCTTGTCATATTCCTGCTCGAGCCCGGACTGGCCAACCAGGTCGACGGCGGAGAACCCGGTGACGGGCAGGCCCTCCTTCTTGAGTTCGCCCGCGGTGATCGGCTGCAGGTAGCCGACGACCTGCGACATGTTCGTGGCGACCGGCTGGGAATAGTGCGTCACCGGCTGGATCGCCGCCGTGACCCCGGGAAAGAGGCGCTGATTCTCAAGTACCTGCAGCGCGATCTTGGCCGGCACCTTCGAGGCGACAGGTATGGGCTGATAAGGCGAGCCCGGCCAGCATGGCTGGCCCACGCCGCGGGTGCAGAGCCTGGTCTCGCGCACCATGGCGCTCTGCTTGACATGCAGCAAGCCCGCGAGCCTGGCCAGCACCGCCTTCCCGCCGCCGGGCAGCTTCCACAAGGTCGGCATGCTGACCGAGATGACGAGGGCCGGATGGCTATTTACGATCGGAGCGCCGATGTCATCGAGTATCGGCCCGCGCACGGGCGGCTGCACAACCTGCCGCACCCGCTCCGAGCTTGCCTGGCTGGCGTAGGCGGGAGCGCTCTTGACCTGCAGGAACCACACCCGGGTCAGCAGTCCTGCCAGCATCGCGGCCACGATTAGGTAAAGGACGAGCAGCCGTGGCCGCGACACCGGGATCATCGCTCTCCTCCTAGGCGCCTGCTGATCCGCCAGATCGCGGACCGGCCGCCTGACCGGCGAAGCCAGGGCAGCCATCGGGTAATGCCGCGCCGCCGCAGCCTGGCGGTCTTGAGTCGCCTGGTCCGTGCCGGGCGGTTGCCGAGGGCGCCGCCGCCGAGGGCGCCGCCGCCGAGGGCGCCGCCCCCGAATCGCCGCCGCCTGACGGGACCGGCCGAGCTCACGTAGCTGAAACCGGCCTCACGGAGCCTGGTCCCGGCAAGCCACTGACCTGTCGCCGACGACCTGGACCGGAACCTGGGCGACGCTGGACGGCCCTGATGGCTGCGAGGGCCGCTGGCCAGCCCTCCTCCGCCGAAGCCGATCTTGGGCGTGCCACGGCCGGCCGCGCGGCCCGAGCCAGAGAGCCCTCCGGTACCGAACGCGATCTTGGGCGGGCCAGCACTCGCCGAGGGTCGCCCGCCATCGGGCACGCCAGCCATCCCGCCGGTCTTGAAGGCGATCTTGGGAACGCCGCGGCCCGAAGCCCGCCCCGCGCCCGGCAGCCCGCCGGTGCCGAACGCGATCCTGGGAACGCCGCCAGCAGGGCGGCCGCTAGGTGCCGCCGCGGTCTTGCCGCCGCCGAACGAGATGCTGGGCAGGCCGGGGCCCTTCACGCCGGGCCGGCCTGGAGCCGGCAGGCCGGCTGCGTCGCCGAGCCCGCGACGCCCGTATCGGGCCGCAGCTTGCTGAGCCCGGACTGCGGCGTGACCGCCGCCGAGCTCCCAGGCCGCAGGCCGGGCGGGCGGCTGCCGACCCAGAACGCGCCCTTGCGCGGCGCCGCGCCGGTGAGAGCGGCGATCACCCTGGCCTGCTCCCGGCGGGCACGGCGGGAGGTCGCCGGCCCGTTGAGCCAGCCAACCGCGCCGACCGGCGCTATCTCGGCCGCCGAATCGCCGGTCAGCCAGCCGATCCCCGCGCCGCCCGCGCCGCTGACGGAGCGCCTGAGCTGCCTGAGCCGGGCGAGCCTGGCCAGGCCCATCGGCCGCGCGCTGCCGCCGGTCTCCAGGGCGGGCGAGTCCTCGCCCGGGTCAAAGCTCATCCCAAGCGCGACCGCGATCCTCACTGCGGCGAACAGGACAAGCGGGCTTACCGCGATGTCGTAAGCAAGCGATGAGGGCAGCACGTGCGCCACCGTCGCGAGCGTGGCCTCCGGCGTATCGAGCACGAGCACGAGGCACGCGGACAGCACCTCGCCAGCAACGACCGCCCCGGCGACGACGGCGAGCGCGAAGAGGGCTGACTGGCGCAACGCGGACCGCAGGCGCCCGCAGCAGTAGCCGGCCAGGCAGAACACCAGCGCGTACTGGCCGATCAGCTGGTGCGCGGGCGGTGCGACGTCGAGCGCCAGCCCGGCGCAGAATCCGGCGACGATACCAGGCTGCGGCCCGGCAACCAGGCCGATCGCGACCACGCAGAGCAGCACCAGATCCGGGGCACCGCCGCCAGGCAACGGCAGCCCGTTGATGATTGTCAGCTGGATCAGCAGGGCGCCGGCAATCGCGATGGCGGCAACGATCAGTCGCTTCATCCTCGGGCCTCGTCAGTGACCCTGGCCGGGCGTTACCCCGGGCGCCGGGGACGCTGACGCCGACGGGCTCGCCGCAGGCGTGGCCGTCGGCTTAGGCGACAGCTTGGGCGGGCCAGCACGGAGAAGCGGGGACTGTGCTTCGGCGGCGAGATCACCACGGCGACGACGTCGAGCGAGCTGAAGCTGGCATAAGGGCGCACGAAGGCCTGCGCGGTCAGCGCACCGGCCCGGTTACGCACTGAGGCGATGACGCCAACCGGCACGCCAGGCACGAACGGGCGATCCTTGACCGACGCGGTCGTCACCAGCTGCTCGCCCGGCTTGAGCACGGCCGACGAATCAAGCACGGACAACTTGAGCAGCCCGGATCCGGTACGCGACGACCCCTCGCCGGTCACCCAGCCAACCTCTCCGCTCGGCGCCAGCCTGATCCCGACCACCGAACTCGCGTCGGTCGCGAGCAGCACCGTGCAGGTGGTCCTGCTGACCGAGATCACCTGGCCGACCAGCCCATCGCCGTTGAGCACGGTCTGCTGCGCGCGCACTCCGTCGGCGCTGCCAGCATTGAGCGTGATCGTCTGCTGGTAGCCCTGCCCGAACGCGATCACCGAGGCAGCGACCACCCGGTAACCGCCCGAGCCGGCCAGCTGCAGGAGGTGCTCGAGCTGCGCGGAGTCGCCCTTGCTCAGCCTGGCCTCGCTCAGCTCGGCGCGGAGGGTAGCCAGCTTCCGCTGGAGCGCGGCGCTCTGGCCGCCCGCGTCAGAACCAGCGAAGCCGCCGCCGAAGAACCGGCCGATCGGGCTGGTCACGACGCTGACCGCGCGTTCGACGCCGCCGAACAGCGAGCCGGCCGTGCTGCGCACTCCCCTGACGACCGGCGACGAGCCGTTCTCGTAGTCGATAGCGATCAGGGCGAGCGCGACGATCAATGCGAGGCTGAGCAGCAACCTGGTCCGTCCCGTGTCGCGCACGGCGGTTGTCCCTTCTACAAGATCAGCGCCGCGACTCGGGAACGAGTACCTGGCGGAGGGTTTCGAAGTCTTCCACGCACTTGCCCGTGCCAAGCGCGACGGAGTCAAGCGGGTTGTCGGCGACGTGGATCGGCATGCCGGTGTCCTCGCGCAGCCGCTCGTCGAGCCCGCGCAGCAGGGCGCCGCCGCCGGTCAGCGCGATGCCGCGGTCCATCACGTCCCCGGCGAGCTCAGGCGGGCACTTGTCGAGCGTGGTACGCACCGCGTCGACAATGACGGTGAGCGGCTCGGAAATGGCGTTACGCACCTCGGCGGCCGAGATGACGATTGTCTTGGGCAGGCCGCTGACCAGGTCACGGCCGCGGATCTCGGCGCTCGGCTCGTCAGAGGCCGGATACGCGGAGCCAAGCGCCATCTTGATCTCCTCGGCCGTCCGCTCGCCGAGCGTCAGCGAGTACTCCTTCTTTGCGAAGGTGATGATCGCCTGGTCGAGCTCGTCGCCGCCGACCCTGATCGACTGCGCGGTGACGATGCCGCCGAGTGAGATGACGGCGACCTCGGTCGTACCGCCGCCGATGTCCACGACCATGTTGCCGGTCGGCTCGTTGACGGGCAGCCCGGCCCCGATGGCCGCGGCCATGGGCTCTTCGATGATGTAAACCCGGCGCGCGCCGGCCTGATGCCCGGCTTCTTTAACCGCGCTCTGCTCGACGCCGGTAATACCGCTCGGCACCGCGATGACGATACGCGGTTTAGCCAGGCCGCCACGCCGGTGCACTTTCTGGATGAAATACCGCAGCATTCGCTCGGTAACATCGAAGTCGGCAATAACGCCATCCTTGAGCGGCCGGACGGCGATGATATTGCCAGGCGTCCGGCCGATCATGCGTTTCGCCTCAAGACCGACCGCGACAATCTGGCCGGTATTAGTATTAATCGCTACGACCGAGGGTTCATTAAGGACGATCCCGCGACCCCTGACGTACACGAGAGTATTGGCGGTGCCGAGGTCCACGGCCATGTCACGGCCAAGAAAGGCCAGCGCGTTGCTCATCTGGAATGAGAACCTTCCCTCAGGTCAACCGATTGATCTGTACAGTTTCGCCGGACTACAGTCACAGGACCACAGCTTCGCCGGACCGTAGTGTCGCCGGACCACAGTGTCACCCGGACCACAGTGTCACCGGACCAGTGTGCCTGGATTGAATGCCACGCCGCTGCGCCATACCACGCAGCAGCTCTGCTGTATGTGGTTTTCGGCATATTCCGCATGATCTACCCCCATACAGGGCACCTCACACATATTGCCTTCAATGGATCGGGCAGCGAGCCACCTACGATCCGCTGCTGAGGAGCCTACCCGCAGTTCGGGGGTCACTCCGCACCGGGCGTGCCTTAAGAGAAGACTCTCCGGTAATCGTTGCAATAACATTAGGAAGAGTTTTCCACCCTATGGCCAAGCCATATTCCAGTTACCCAGAGCAACGCAAATATTCCGCCGAGAATATACATAACCGACAGTACCGCGCCGGCCGCGATCACGAACGCCTGCAGCAGGCTCCCGCCAACCAGCGTCACCGGCAGCAGGCGCCTGGCCAGGCCGGCGAACACGATGGCGGCCAGCACGGCGATCCCGGCGGCCAGGCCTGCCGACCCCGGCGTCGCGTGCCCGAGCTTGACGGCCGGGACGACCGTGAGCGCGATAACGATTGCTTCAAGAATGAGCACCGTCGCGCTCAGCCGGCTCACGCCGGCCATCCAGGGACGTTCGCGGCCCGCTTGTGACCGTCGCTTGACGCGCGCTTGGCACCCGCGGCGGCCATCACAGCGGCATCCTCGCGCACGGCGTTTCTCATGCCTATCATTCTCCCGCTCCAGTGAGCAGCAGGCGAGCATCGCCTGCCGTGATCACCGAGCCGGTAATCAGCACGACGGTCCCGGCCCCGGCCTCGGGTGAGCCGGAGCCATCGTCGACCAGCCCGGCCAGCGGCCCGCCCATCGCGGCGGAGGCCTCGTCAGCCAGTCCCACCGCCACCTCGATGGCATCATCAAGCCGCTCGGCGACATGCACCCGGTCAGGACCGAAGACGGGCACCGCGAGCTCGCCCAGTTCAGCGGCCCGCATCGCGCGCGGCGACGAATTCGTCGTAAGCACGATCCCGGCAGCCACGGGCTCAAGCTCGTCAAGGATTCCCGCGACGTCCTTGTCCGCGCTCACCGCCACGACTGCGATCACCTCGGCCGGGCCGAATGACTCGGTCAGGGTCGCCGCCGTCGCGGCCATCCCGGCCGGATTGTGCGCGGAGTCGATCAGCACGACCGGGCTGCGCCTGACGATCTCGAACCGGCCAGGCGACGACATCATCGCGAACGCCGTCCTGACCAGTTCCGCGTCAAGGCCTCCGGGCGGCGCGCCCATCGCGCCCACTCCCATCGGCCCTAGACCTGCTGGCAGGACATCAGCCTGGTCATCCTCGTCAGATTCCGCATCGGCGTGGCCATTCGACTCAGCAGGCGAGCCGCCAGGCGAGCCGGCCGCACCTGAGAAGGCCTCGACGGCGGCCAGCGCGCACGCGGCATTGCCGGCCTGGTACGCCCCGAACAGCGGCAGGTACAGGTCGTGGTACTCCCCCAGCAGGCCCTTGATCGCCAGTTGCTGCCCGCCAACGGCTAGTTCCCTGTTCAGTACGCCGAACTCGATGCCCTCCCTGGCCACGGACGCGCCCACCCGGACCGCTCGCCTGATCAGCTCGGCGGCCGCGCCGACCGGCTGCTGGCCGAGTACAGCGATGGCGCCCGGCTTGATGATGCCGGCCTTATCAGTGGCGATCGCCTCAACCGTGTGACCAAGGTGCTGCGCGTGGTCGATGGAGATCGGCGTGACAATCGCGACCACGCCGTCGGCGACGTTCGTGTTGTCCCAGGTCCCGCCCATGCCGACCTCAATTACCGCGACGTCAACCGGGGCGTCGGCGAATGCGGCGAAAGCCATCCCGGTCAGCACTTCGAAAAACGAGAGCCGTACCGGCTGCTCAGTGTCGACCAGCTTCAGGTAAGGCTCGATCTCACGGTAAATCTCAATGAACCGCTCGCCGGACAACGGCTCGCCGTCAATACTGATCCGCTCCCTGATCGATGTCAGGTGCGGGCTCGTGAAGAGCCCGGTCCGCAACCCGCGCACCCGGAGCAGCGTCTCCGTCATTCGCGCGGTCGACGTCTTGCCGTTAGTGCCAGTGATGTGAATCACCGGATAGGACCGCTGCGGATCGCCCAGCAGGCTGGTCAGCGTGATGATCCGGTCGAGCGACGGGTCGATCGAGTGCTCGGGCCGCCGCGCGAAGATCTCCCGCTCGATCGACGCAAGCTCGCCCCTGACGTCGGGAGTCACGGCGCACCCTGGCCAATCGCCGCCAGGCGCTCTTCCAGGCGGGTGATCTCGGCCCGGGCAGCGGCCAGCCGGTCACGGCTCTTGGCGACGACATCGGCTGGCGCCTTGTCGACGAACGACTTGTTGGCCAGCTTGCGCTCCGACACCTCGGCGTCCGTCACGGCGGCAGCCAGGTCTTTCTCAAGCCTGCGCCGCTCGGCGGCGATGTCGATGCCCGCGGACGTATCGAGCCGGACGGTGACCGACTCGGCTTCGACGGAGGCGTTCGGGGTAAAGGTGGCTGCGTCCTCCGGCTCGGTCAGCCGCAGCAGCGACCTGATCGACCGCTCGTGCGGAGCCAGCCGCGTACCGGCGATCCCGCCGAGAACGGCAGGCACGGGCTGCGACGGGCGCAGTCCCTGATCCGCGCGGAACCGCCGCACCGCTGTCACCAGCCGCATCAGCGACTCGATCTCGGCTTCGGCCTCGGCGTCCCGCAAGCCGGCAACCAACGACGCCGAGCCGGTCACCTGCCCGCTCGGCCACGGCGCGATCATGACGGACTCGCCGCCAGTCAGCGCAGTCCACAACTCCTCGGTCACGAACGGCATAAGAGGATGAATTAGGCGCAGCAGCTGATCGAGCACGAACCCGAGCACCCGGCGGGTTTGGTCAGCGGCCACGTCGTCGCCGCCGTTGAGGGCGGCCTTGGCGAGCTCCAGGTACCAGTCGCAGACCTCGTCCCAGGCGAAGTGATACAGCAGGTCACTGACCTTGGCGAACTCGAACTCCTCGAACAGCTCGTCGGCCTGCCCGGTCACGGCAGCCAGCCTGGACAGGACCCACCTATCTGTGCTGGCCCGGGGGGACACCCCCCGGAACCCCCCATTGTCCGGGGCGCCCTCAGGCGCCGCCTTCCCTCCTCGCAAACCTCGCTCGTCAGTCCAGGCGGCGCCGCGCCCCGGACTTTCCGCCTCGCTTCGCTCGTCGGGGCCGCGCCCCGGACCGGGGGTGGACTCCAGCCTGGAGCTGGGCTGGCCTGCGCGCCGTTGATGAGGGCGAAGCGCACTGCGTTCCACAATTTGTTGCAGAAGTTACGGGAGCCGACGACCCACTCCTCGCTGAGCGCGACGTCACCGCCCGGGCTGGCGCCCCTCGCGAGCGTGAACCTGGTCGCGTCCGCGCCGAAGCGGCTGATCCAGTCGAGCGGGTCTACGGTGTTGCCGCGCGACTTGGACATCTTCTTGCCGAACTGGTCCCGCACCAGGCCGTGCAGCGAGACCTGGCGGAACGGCACGGAACCTTCCGGGCCGGCGTCGCCCATCGCGTACAGGCCGAAGAGCATCATCCGGGCGACCCAGAAGAAGAGGATGTCGTAGCCCGTGACCAGCACGCTCGTCGGGTAGAACGCACGCAGATCCGCCGTGTCGTCCGGCCAGCCCAGCGTCGAGAACGGCCAGAGCGCCGAGGAGAACCAGGTGTCGAGCACATCGGCGTCCTGGCTCCAGCCATCCTCCGTCGGCGGCGCCTCGTCCGGGCCGACGCAGCGGACCTCGCCGTCCGGTCCGTACCAGACCGGGATGCGGTGCCCCCACCACAACTGGCGGCTGATGCACCAGTCGTGCATGTCGTCGACCCAGTCGAAGTACCTGGCCGCCAGTTGCCCCGGGTAGATCTTGACCCGCCCGTCGCGGACGGCGTCGCCGGCCGCCTTGGCGAGCGGAGCGACCTTGACGAACCACTGCAGGGACAGCCGGGGCTCGACGGTAGTGCCGCATCGACCGCAGTGCCCGACAGCATGCACGTACGGTCTTTTTTCAGCGATAACGCGGCCTTCTTCGCGCAATGCCGCGAGCACCGCCGGCCTTGCTTCGAAGCGGTCAAGACCCTGGAACGGGCCGTGCGCGGTGACCACGCCGCGCTCGTCCATGATGACCAGGCTCGGCAGGTCGTGGCGGCGGCCGATCTCGAAGTCATCGGGGTCGTGCGCCGGGGTGACCTTGACCGCCCCGGTGCCGAACTCGGGATCGACGTGGCTGTCGGCGACGATGGGGATGCGACGGCCGGTCAGGGGGAGTTCGACGCTCTTGCCGACCAGGTGGGCGTACCTGGAGTCGTCGGGATGCACGGCCACGGCGGTGTCGCCGAGCATGGTCTCGACTCTCGTGGTCGCGACCACCACGGCATCGGCGCCGTCGCCGTACCTGATGCTGACTAGCTCGCCGTCGTCGTCGGAGTGGTCGACCTCGATGTCGGACAGCGCGGTCATGCAGCGCGGGCACCAGTTGATGATGCGCTGAGCCCGGTAGATCAGCCCGTCGTCATAGAGCCGCTTGAAGATAGTCTGGACCGCGCGGCTCAGGCCCTCATCCATGGTGAACCGCTCGCGCGTCCAGTCCACGCTGTCGCCCAGCCTGCGCATCTGGCCGAGGATCTTGCCACCGTAGGTAGCCTTCCACTGCCAGACCCGCTCAACGAACGCTTCTCGTCCGAGGTCGTGGCGCGAGAGGCCTTCCTTGGCGAGTTCGCGCTCGACAACGTTCTGGGTGGCTATGCCAGCGTGGTCGGTGCCAGGCAGCCACAAAGTGCTGTATCCCTGCATTCGCCGGCGCCTGACCAGCGCGTCGATCAGCGTGTGGTCGAGGGCGTGGCCGATGTGCAGCGAGCCGGTCACGTTCGGCGGCGGGATCATGATCGTAAAGGTCGGAGCGTCCGAGTAGGCGTCGGCCGTGAAGTAGCCGGAGTCGACCCAGCCCTGATAGCGGCGGTCTTCGACGTCGCCGGGCACATATTGCGGCGCGAGTTGGCGTAGGTCAGCCCGGGACTCGCCCTCGGGGCCGGTGCTTGCGGCCTTGGCTGCGCCTGGCGCCCGGGCGGCGAGTTGCTCCGTCTGGTCAGCGGTTGTCACGTCAGCAGAGTCTACGGACCGCACGAGGGTGCCAGCGCAGCAACGACCCGGTATCGCTGTCCGGACCAGTCGTGGCGGGCCGGCGCTCTTGACCTCATTGGCGACATATAGGCAATTGACGAGCCCGTCCTGGTCTAACCTTGTGGTCACCGCCTGTTTGCCGAGCCGCTCATTTGCGGCGAGCCCCCGTTGACCGACCGTCCCGAGAGCCGGCCGCCTCCGTAGCCGAACGTCTCGTGTGCCTACCCTGCGAAGGCTGAGGTGATCGATCCATTGGCCGGGCCATGGACCGTCCGCCGGAACCGTAAGCGCGGCCGGCGCCGCCTCGCGAGGTTCCCGATGAGCGATGCGCTCGGGTTGTCTCGTGTCAACGGCCTCGCGCGACGAGGACTCAACGGGACCGTCGAGGGCGGGCATCCCGCCGACGCTGCAAGCGCAGCGACTGGGACCGCAGGGACGCAACTGGCCGAGGTAGTCACCGTCGGCGTCGCGGTCGGCGGCCTGGCCGTGTCATCCGGTTCCGCGGCGGTCGGGTCCGGAGTAGTCGCCTCAGCGGCGGCCGGACCCGTGGCGGTCGGTTCTGCGGTGGCCGGCCGTTCGGGAGTGGGCCTTGCGGGGGACGGCCTTGCGGGGGACGGCCCTGCGGGGGACGGCCCTGCGGGGGTTGGTGCCCGGCAGGCGCCAGATCTTGATTTCGGCGATGGCTTCGCCTCCGACATCGACCTGAACTCGGTCGGCGACGGCGGCAGCCGACCGGCCGGCGCGGGCCGCGCGCCCAACGCCAATGGCAAAGAACCGGCCAGGCGTCCGCTGCGAGCCGTACGGCCGGTCCTGGGCATCCCGGTCCTGGGCGTGCTCGTAGCAGCCGGCGTCGTGCTGCTGTCCACCATCGGCGGCCTGGTGAGCGCAGCCATTTACACCGCCACTGGCGCGGCGGCAGCAGCGAGCCCGCTGGCGATGCCGGCCCCGCCTGTGGCCGGAGGACTTCGGCAGCACTACGAACCCCTCCGCAACCCGGAAACGCTCCAGATCATCGGCGAGTTCATGCGCAGGTTCACGGTATTCTCCGGCACGGACACCGGCGAGCCGACCGGCTTGTATCGCGAGCCGGCGACCATTGACCCGATCTCGGATCAGCCCGGCTGGGTGCAGTACCTAGGGTTCAACTCGAGCGCGAGCCTCGGCTCGCCGGGTTCTACCGTCAACCGGCTGATGGCCGACCTGATCCAGACGTCAGCCCCCGCCACCTCCTGGCGCGCCGACCCGGGAGCACGCGGCGGCAGCACACGCTGCGCCATCGCGGTGATGCTAGGCACGACAGTTTCGGTCTGCGCTTGGGCTACCGAGCACAACGTCGGCGCGCTGCTCTCCCCCACATCGGATACCAGGGGGAACGAACTCGCAGTTCTGACTCCGCTCATGCGACTTGATCTTCAGCCCGGCTGATCCCGCCCGAGGCACGGGCCGGTCCCGAGCACAGGCCGAGTCGGCGTAGCCGGTTCGCGCTTCCCGCCAACGTGGGTACGCGGATCGACACCCAATTTCCACCATCAATTCGCTCATCCATGCGCGCCAGCATCGCCAGCGTCGATGTGTGCCTTCTGGCTGCGATGAGGAAGGGGCACCGCCGCGCGCGGGAGGATTGTCGTGTCCGGGCGGGAGGGTCGTCGGGTGCGGGAGGGTGTCGGATTCCTGCGGGAGGGTTGTCGCGTACGGGAGGGTTGTCGGATTCCTGCGGGAGGGTTGTCGCGTACGGGAGGGTTGTCGTCCTTACAGTGGAGGGTTTCCGGGTTCCTGAAGGAGCGTTGTCGCATAAAGGAGGATTGTCGTCGTATAGTCCCGTCAACTCTCCTAGATGCGGAAACCCTCCTGCACGAACCCGAGAACCCTCCTGCGAGAGCAGCCTCACCCCGAAAGAGCCGCACCCAAGGCACGTTTGTTGGCGCGATAGCGCCCACGTTGGGACATTGCTGGGCCTGCCTCGGGCCAGGGACACGGGCGAGCCAGAAGGGGCCGGCGGCGGCCGGCGAGATGCGGGTGGTGGCGAGCGGCGTAGGAGACCGGAGGTGCGCGTCGGGGCGGAGCCGGGTAAAGCTCAGGCCGACTTCTCGCGCGGGGTTCGCCTGGCCACGTCGCGCGGTACGAGCGTCGGGTTCACGTTCTCGAGCACGACCTCGGCCGTGATGACGACACGCTCGATGTCCTTGCGGCTCGGCACCTCGTACATCACGGAGAGCAGTACCTCTTCGAGGATGGCGCGCAGCCCGCGAGCCCCGGTGCCACGCAGGATCGCCTGGTCCGCGACGGCCTCAAGCGCGTCCTCGGTGAATTCGAGGTCCACGCCATCGAGCTCGAACAGCCTCCGGTACTGGCGGATCAGCGCGTTCCTCGGCTCGGTCAAGATCCGGATCAGCGCCTCGCGGTCCAGGTTGTGCACGCTCGTGATGACCGGCAGCCGCCCGACGAACTCGGGAATCATGCCGAACTTGAGCAGGTCCTCCGGCATGACATCGGCGAACTGGTCCGATTTGGGATGGTCGGTCTTGACCCGCAGCACGGCGCCGAAACCCATGCCGCTCCGGCCGACTCGCTGCTCGATGATCTTCTCCAGGCCCGCGAACGCCCCGCCGCAGATAAACAGCACGTTCGTGGTATCGATCTGGATGAACTCCTGGTGCGGGTGCTTCCTGCCGCCCTGCGGCGGCACCGAGGCGGTCGTGCCCTCCAGGATCTTGAGCAGAGCTTGCTGGACACCTTCACCAGAGACGTCACGGGTGATCGACGGATTCTCGCTCTTGCGCGCGATCTTGTCGATCTCGTCGATATAGATGATCCCCGTCTCGGCCTTCTTGACGTCGTAATCCGCGGCCTGGATGAGCTTGAGCAGGATGTTCTCGACGTCCTCGCCAACGTAGCCTGCCTCGGTCAGCGCCGTGGCGTCCGCGATGGCGAAGGGAACGTTCAGCAGCCTGGCCAGCGTCTGGGCGAGCAGCGTCTTGCCCGAGCCGGTCGGGCCGAGAAGCAGGATGTTCGACTTGGCCAGCTCGACACCGTCCTCGCCGACTCGCTCGCCACCGGACTGTATCCGCTTGTAGTGGTTGTAAACGGCAACGGAGAGACCCTTCTTCGCCTTCTCCTGACCGATCACGTACGAATCGAGGAACTCATAGATCTCACGAGGTTTGGGAAGACTGTCCCATTTGACCTCGGCGCGTTCAACGAGCTCTTCCTCAATGATCTCGTTGCACAAATCAATGCATTCATCGCAAATGTACACGCCAGGTCCGGCTATCAGCTTCTTGACCTGCTTTTGGCTCTTCCCGCAGAACGAGCACTTCAGCAGATCAGCGCCATCGCCAATGCGTGCCACCGCATTACTCCCTCTCCCGCACCGCCCATCATGGGCGACTTTGGACCAGCTACGGTCATCTGCCGGACCCGCCTCCGCCTGCCGCAGCGCTACTGCTGCGCAGCAGACCGGGAAACTAGACGGTACCTCTTCTCAAACCGTAGTCGCTTCCTCCGGGCCGTCACTACTTGCGCGTCGCGACACCGGCGGACCTGTGCCGTCAGCACCGCGACACGCGCTTAGGAAGACACTACATCGGGCTGGCGCTTAAGCATGGTCAGTACGTCATCCACTAGCCCGTACGTCTGTGCCTCGTGGGCGGTCAGGAACTTGTCGCGCTCGATGTCGTGGCGGATCTCGGCCTCGTCCTTGCCGGTGTGCTTGGCAAGCACCATCTCCATCGCCTGCCGCATCCGCTGGATCTCCCTGGCCTGGATCTCCAGGTCACTTGACTGACCGTAGCCGCTCTCGATAGCCGGCTGGTGAATCAGGATCCGCGAGTTGGGCAGCGCCATCCGCTTGCCCTTCGTACCCGCGGCCAGCAGGACGGCTGCCGCCGAGGCGGCCTGGCCGAGGCAGAAGGTCTGAATGTCCGGCTTCACGTACTGCATGGTGTCGTAGATGGCCATCATCGAAGTCATCGACCCGCCGGGCGAGTTGATGTACATCAGGATGTCCCGGTCCGGGTCCATCGACTCGAGCGTGATCAGCTGCGCCATGACGTCGTTCGCCGAGGCGTCGTCGATCTGCACGCCGAGAAAGATGATCCGCTCCTCGAACAGCTTGTTGTACGGGTTCATCTCCTTGATCCCGTACGGCGTGCGCTCGACGAACGATGGCAGCACGTACCGCGCCTCGAGCAACCCGCGCTGTTCCGCTCTGGGGATCATGCTCATGAGACCGCACCCTCCGATGGGACTTCCGTGGCGCTGCGCACCACGTGGTCGATGAATCCGTACTCCTTCGCCTGCTCGGCCGTGAACCACCGGTCGCGGTCGGAGTCCTTCTCTACCTGCTCCACGGACTGGCCGGTGTGAAACGCCGTGCGCTCGGCGAGGATCCGCTTGACGTACAGGATCTGCTCGGCCTGGATCCTGATGTCAGACGCCGTACCGCCGATGCCGCCGTGCGGCTGGTGCAGCATGACCTGAGCGTGCGGCATCGCGAAGCGCTTGCCGGAGGCTCCTGCGCACAGCAGGAACTGGCCCATGGACGCCGCCATCCCCATCGCGTACGTCGCGACTTCGTTGGGGACGTACTGCATCATGTCGTAAATCGCCAGGCCGGCGCTGACCGAGCCGCCTGGCGAGTTGATGTAGATGTTGATGTCGCGCTTCGGGTCCTCGGCCGCGAGCAAGACGAGCTCGGCGCAGATCCTGTTTGCCAGGTCGTCGTCGACCTGCTGGCCGAGGAAGATGATCCGATGCCTGAGCAAACGCTGGAATAGCTGGTCGCCTATCGGAAACAGCGGGGCCTCCGTAGCCCGCGCGAGTATCCGGGCTGGCAGCTCTTCGTCGCCCGACATGGTCACGGTGCCCTCCTCACTTCGATCAGGCACCGCGAACTTCGCGTTGCCCTCGCGCCAATGATTGGCGAACTCATACTGACTGTGACTGACACTTACGAATGCGACCCTAACCCGCTGCCGAACCGGTAACGCCCGTAGCGGCGGCCTGTTCGCTCTGGGCGTTGTTCGCTGGCAGCGCAGGCCGCTACGCGGGACGGTCCGGTTACTCGGCTTCGGCCTCCTGCTCGGACTCGGCGGCAGCCTCCTGCGCTGCCTCCGCATCCTTGCCGGCTCCGCGCCTGGCACGGCCCTTGGGCTTGGCGGCAGCCGCGTCGTCATCCTTGGCCGCGCCGCGCCGGCCGCCGCGCCTGGCGCCCTTGGCGCGCTGCTCGCCCTCGGCACCAGCGTCGGCGGTGCCAGCATCCTCTGGCTCGGCGGCCTCGTCGTCGGCGGCTTCGCTGCCGAGATCAATCGTCCGGCCCGACTGGTCACTGACCTTGGCGCGGCGGGAGATCAGGTCGGCCGCCTTGTTCCGCATCACGTCGGAGACCACCGCTGGCAGCTGACCGGAACTGGTGAGCTGCCGGGCCAGCGCGTCGGGCGGAACTCCCTGCTGGTACGCCAGCTGGGTCACGTACTGGGCGATGTCGTCCTGCTCGACGCCCAGATCCTCCTGGTCGGCGAACTTGTCGAGGATAAAGCCGGCCTTCACCGACCGGCGCACGTCATCGGAGAGCTCCTTGTCGACGTCGGCCTCGGTAAGGTCACGCCCGGACAGGTAGTCAGCCATGGTGAGACCCGCGCGCTCAAGCTCGGCAGTCAGGCTCTCGCGGCGATGCTCGAGCTCATGCTCCACGACCGCTTCCGGCAGCGGCATGTCGACCTGCTCAAGCAGGGCTTCAAGCGCCCGGTCTCGCGCCTGCCCCGCCTGGCCGGCCCGGCGCATCGTCTCCATCTGCTTGCGGGTATTCGAGCGCAGCTCGCCAACCGTGTTGAACTCGCTTGCCGACTGGGCGAAGTCATCGTCGAGCTCGGGCAGGTCCTTGACCTTGACGCCGCGCACCGTCACCGACACCTCGGCCTCGCTGCCCGCGTGCTGGCCGCCGGCCAGCTCAGTGGAGAATGCGGCCGTCTCGTCGGCGCTCATCCCGACGAGCGCCTCGTCGAGGCCGTCCAGGATGTTGCCGCTGCCCACCTCGTAAGAGATGCCCGTGGCCTGCGCGTCCTCCACATCCTCGCCGTCAACCTGAGCAGCGAGATCGATGGAGACGTAGTCCCCCATCTCGACCGGCCGTTCGACGGAGCGCAGCGAGGCGAACCGCTCGCGGAGCGCCCGCAGGTACTCCTCGACCTGGTCAGGACTGACATCCGCGTCATCGACGGTAACCCTGAGCTGATCGACGTCTGGCAACTCGAAGCTCGGCCTGACATCGACCTCAGCGGTGAACTCGATCTCGGTGCCGTCGTCGAGCTTGGTGATCTCGACCTCCGGCTGGCCGAGCGCGACCAGTTGCGCCTCGCGTACCGCCTTGGCGTACAGGTCGGGCACGGCCTCATTGATCGCGTGCTCGAGCAGGGCACCCCGGCCGACGCGCTGGTCGAGTACCTGGCGCGGCACGTGCCCTGGCCGAAAGCCCGGAATCCGCACCTGCTGCCCGACCTCGCGGTACGCGTGGTCCAGGCTGGTCTTGAGCTCATCGAAAGGAACCCCGACGGTCAGCCGCACGCGGGTCGGGCTCAGTTCCTCGACGTCGGTCTTCACGACGTGGTCACTCCTTGGCTTTCTGGCTTGTCGCTGCCCGGCATCTTGCCCCCGGCCGGATCGGGTCGGTGCCCTCGGCGGAACCGGCACCGCTGCCGCCTGCGCGCCTGATCGACAGGCGCGGCGCTGGCGGCTTCGCGCGCCAAGTCTAGGGCCTCGCGGCCACATTCACCCGCCACGGGTGGTGAACGGCCCGGATCAGTCGCCCGATCATGAGTACGCCGGACGGCAGAAGTGACCCCCGATCGCATAGGAGGTTCACATGGCCACACCGCGACCGAGCAGGCCGGGCGAGCCCGGCCAGCCGCTCGCAGGCGAGCAGCGAGGTGAACGACTCGAACCTCAGGCCGGCCTTCTGGGGGGCTCGGAAACCGGCTCGGTCCCGAGTTCGCGGCAGCGGCCTGGCCGGCCTTCCTGGCCGCGGGCATCGGCTCGGTCATCCTCGGCGCCATCTTGCTGGCCTGGCCTAAGGAGACGCTCGTGGTCGTCGCGGTGCTGATCGGCACCGCATTGCTCGTGGCCGGGATACTCCGGCTGGTGGACGGCTTCACCGCGCACGAGACCAGCGGCGGCAGACGAGTCGCGAGCGTGGTCATAGGCCTGATCGCCATCGTCCTCGGCCTGTTCTGCATGAGGCACTACCACCTGACTATCACCGTGCTCGCGATCATCGTCGGCCTGTTCTGGGTCATCCACGGCATCGCTGACCTCGGGATCGGGCTCTTCGCCGGGAAGATCCCCGGCCGGGGCCTGACGGTGCTGACCGGGGTCCTGAGCTTGTTCGCCGGCCTGATCGTGCTGTTCTGGCCGACGATCTCGCTGACCGTGCTCGTGGCGGTCATCGGCATCTGGCTGATCATCTACGGGGTGCTCGCGGCGGCACTGGCACTCCGCCTGCGCCGTGCCGGGTCAGGCCAGGGAGGACCTGGACGGTACGCCGCCGCCTAGCCGGCCACGTCGGCTAGATAGGGACATGCGTTCGAAGTCACCGGATCGGGTATGGACGCCAACGGATGACATACTCGCTGGTCGCCAGGGGAATGCGAGAACGGCGCCTGCGGGGCCCGGCATCGGGCTATCGGCCCGCGGCCAAAATGAGAGGGGGCGGCTTGACATGAGTAGTGCACACGACCGGCAAGCCGGCACATCAGGCTCCACCACGGGCTACGAGCAGGATCAGGCCCAGACGGAAGCGCAAGGCCAGATGCCCGCGCGGCCCCAGGACAGGGCCTACGAGCAGGGCCGGGCCTACGAGCAAGGCCGGGCCTACGAGCAAGGCCGGGGCTACGAGCAGGCCGGACGCGGCGAGGCAGGCGGGCGCCACCGTGGCGCCGTGATGGGCTTCACCGCCCTGGCCGGGACGCTGATGCTGCTCGGCGGCCTGTGGATGGCGACCATCGCAGTCATCGCGCTATCCCACGGGCACACCTTCAACACTGCGCCGGCCTACGCTTTCCGGTACAACATCCGGGGCTGGGGCTGGACCGAACTCGCGCTGGGCGTCGTGATCTTCGCGACGGGGATGTGCGTGTTCCTCGGCATGGCGTGGGCTCGCTACGTGGGTGCCTTCATCGCGGTGCTCAGCGCGGTGGCCAACTTCGTGTTCATCCCGTACCAGCCGCTGTGGTCGATCGCCCTGATCGCCCTCGACGCGTTGATCATCTGGGCGCTCCTCACCCCGAGGCACGCTGCGGGAGAGTTTTAGCGCCCGCTGACCGCGGGCTCCGATAGCCGCCGTCAGCGAACCAGCGAGTGCTCCGCCGCGGCCGCCTGGCCGCGGCGGAGTCACGGCTGAAGCAGACAGGGAGGCACGACGCCAAGCGAGCACGCCGGCGAAGGCCACGCCGGGCATGGCGGCCGGGCCGGGCGCGGCGGTCCTCGTCCGGCGCAGGCGAAGCCGCCTGCGGGCCAGGAACCGCGGCGGTACGGCCTGTTGCTCGTGATCTTGCTCGCCTCCTACCTGCTGTCGGCGTTCCTCGAGGCGAGGTGGATCACCGAGCTCGAACTCGGGCTCTTCACGATCGCCGGGCTGCTCGCGCTGCGGAACTCCCCGGTGCGCCGTCCGGCGCTCAGGGTGACGATCTCGGCCGGCCTGCTGGTATCCGCGGTGATCATCGCCATCTCGGCGAGCACTGGCACCGACGTCGGGCGCGCGCTGGCCGGGATCTGGACCGGCGTCCTGCTGATCGTCACCGTCACCTTGCTGCTTCGCCAGATCCTGGCGCTGCCTGCGGTGACCATTCAGAGCATCTACGGGGTAGTGAGCGCCTACCTGATCATCGGCCTCATGTTCGCCGCGTTCTATTCGGCGATCTACTTCCTGCACGGCAGGCAGTTCTTCGTCGGCCACGAGCAGGCTACGGGCGCCACCTTTCAGTATTTCAGCTTCACGACGCTGACGACCCTCGGCTACGGCGACTTCACGGCGGCGGTATCAGGCGGGCGCGCGGTCGCCATGATCGAGGCGATGACCGGCCAGATCTTCCTGGCTACCCTCGTGGCCAGGCTGGTCGCCGCGTTCCGCCCGCAGTCGCAGCAGGCAGTGCCGGCGGCAGGTCGAGACGACGCCAGTCAGGAGTGAGGCCTGGCCGCTATGCGGCGCCTCGTCCGATTCGCGCGCCTGATGGCCCTCATTGCCGGAGCGCAAGAAGGCCATGGATGCATAATTGGCGATATTATCCGGGCAACCGCGCGCCTTCAGAAAGGCAACTCCGCAGGTGACAGGACGTGGCGTGGCCGAAGGTCATCCGCTAGTCGAGCCGCTGCGTCCCTGGGATCCGGAGCGGATTGGCGGTTACCTGCTTCTCGCCCGCCTCGGGGCGGGCGCCATGGGCCGGGTCTATCTCGGCCGCTCGGCGGCCGGACGCCTGGTCGCGGTCAAGACGATCAGGGCCGAGTTTGCCGAAGAGCCCGACTTCCGCACCAGATTCACCAATGAGGTGACGGCCGCGCGCCGGGTGAGCGGCGCCTTCACCGCGCCCGTGATCGCGGCTGACCCCGAGGCGGACGTGCCGTGGCTCGCGACGGCCTACGTGCCGGCGCCGCCGCTGAGCACGCTCGTCGGTGAGTGCGGCCCGCTCCCGGTGCCCGCGGTCCGCTGGCTCGCCGCCGGCTGCGCCGAGGCGCTCGAGTCCATCCATGGCGTCGGGCTCGTCCACCGCGACCTCAAGCCGTCGAACGTGCTGGTCTCATCCGACGGCCCGCGCGTCATCGACTTCGGCGTGGCCAGGGCGGTCGAGCGCATCGCGCTCACGATGACGCGAGGCGCTGTCGGCACGCCCGCCTACATGGCACCCGAGCAGGCCAGGGACACCAGCCGGGCGACGACGGCCAGTGACGTCTACTCTCTCGGCGCCACGATCTTGTTCGCCGCCACCGGCCACGGGCCTATCAGGGCGACTCGGTGATGGACGTGCTGGTCCACCTGGCCACCGAGGAGCCAGACCTGGGCGGGCTGCCCGCAGACCTGATGAACGTCGTCGTGGCGTGCCTCGAACGTGACCCGCGCCGCCGGCCGACGTCGGCCTCCGTCCTCGCGTACCTGGCCTCTGGTGCGGGCGCGCCGCACGACGACGACTTCGGGCGGGCTCCGCTGCCGCCGCCGGTCCTGGCGCTGATGGAGCAGTACCGCCAGGACCCGAGGCCAGCGAGCCAGCCGGGTGCGCGAGCCGACCCCGATGACACCTTCGGTTCCCTCCCGTCGCCGGCTGAGCGCCGGAAGGGGGCCTCCCGGCATTCGGCCCCGCAGCGAGCTCCCGCGCCGCAGGCTCCCGTGCCGCCAGGCGCGCCCAGCACTCCCGGCGCGCGGGGCCGCCAGTCCCGGTCAGCGCTTTCCTTGCGCGGGCGGGCGCTGGCCGCTGTTTGCTCCGCGCTTGCTGTCGCGCTGGTCGGGGCGGGATTGCTCATCGGCTCGCACCTGGCGGGCAGTTCGCAGGCCAAGGCGAGCGGGAGGCCGGGCACCGGCACGCACACGAGGCGGGGATTCAACCCGGCGCTGAACCCGCCGCCCGGCCAGGCACCGCCCCTGGTCAGGAGCCCGCCGAGCGACCCGAGCGGCAAGCCGATCATCGTGATGACTCAGCCGCAGGGCGACCCGCACACGATCTTCGTGGTCGAAGGCCGCGGCTGGCTGCCGGGCTCGCACCTCACGGTTGCGCTCAAGGGGATCGGAGCCTCGCCGGTACACCCGCCGGTTGACGGCGTCGGTTCGTTCAATTACGCGATCAACCAGGACCACGAGTTCTTCAAAGGCGGCATGCGGCCAGGACAGTACACCGTCGTCGTGACGGGGCCAGGCCGGTCACGCGCCACCGCGAGGTTCCTGGTGCTCGGACCGCCACCGGGCGGTCCCGGAGGACCGCCGCCACCGCCCTGACGACGCCTGCCGCGCCGGGACCCGGCGACGGCAGGCGGTTCTCACGCCCGCGTCCACCAGAGGTCCTCCTGGCGTGAGCACCACGCCGGGTCGGCCAGCCGGCCCAGGTCAGCGGTGGTGATGACGCCGTTCTCGATCAGCACGCCCACGGCAACTTCGTCGGACAGCCTGATGTCGGGCCGCACCAGCCCGCGCTCGGTGATCTTCCTGCGCAAGACCTTCAGGTGCTCCCCGACCCTGGCTGACAACCGGTCACGGAACGCCGGGTCGGTGTCGAAGCACTCGATCTCGTGGTGAGCATCGGTCACCTCAAGCGCGGCGCGGGCGATCTCCGGCGTCCTGGGTATCGGCGTGCTGCGAGCCGGATCGATCAGCCACGGGCGGCACCAGATGAGCGCGACCAGGAAGAGCTTGGTGTTCGGGTCCAGGTAGAGCGGGAGCACCGTCGCGTCGCCGCCCGGGCCGCAGGCCGACTCGCCCGTGTCGGCCTGCGCGGACAGGTCCGAGACGACGAGCCGGAGCGGCTCGCCCTCGTCGAGCATGGCCCGCGAGCCCACGAGCGCGGTGCCGCGCTGGACGAACCAGCCCCCGGCCGGCTCGCCAGGAGCGTCCAGCCTGGGCAGCCTGATCCTGAACCCGTCTCCCTCCGCGTACAACGCATGGGTGTAACTGATGTTGGCCACGAGGGCACCGCCGGCGATCGCCCGGATGACGCCGGCCCGGCGCGACAAACCCCGGCCCGCGGCGATGACAAGATCAGCGTCAGGTCCCCGGCCGAACACGAGCCGGCCGCCATCGGGAATCCCGATTACCCGGCCAGATGGCATGGTGACATGCGCCCCTGTCACCGACCCCTCGGCCGTCATCGCCCGCCTTCCCGGCTACCCGCTCGCGCTACCTCGCGGTGTTCCAGCGCCACCGCGCGGTGTTCATTGTCATGAGTGCGGTTCGCGCATTCTAAGTCCGCGACGTGAGCGGGACATCCCTGACTTCGGGGATGTCCCGCGCCGCCGATTCGCGATCTGCTTGTCAACCGAGGGGGGCAGGCCGGACTGGTGTCCCCGCCGGAGGGTTAGCTCGCCGGCGGGGACGTCGGCCCGTGACGGCGACTCCGCCACTCCGGCCTTGGGCCTAGGTCGTCCAGAGCGCCGCGAATCACCCCGAACGGCACAGCCCCGGGGTCAGCATCCACAGCCGCGGCGGCCTAGACCCCTGCTTGACACACGCATTAATACCGTGGCGAGCGGGCAGTCCCACCTATGCCCTGACTACAGTTAAGTTCCTGTGATAAGCGGCTCGGGAGATGAGGGCTAAGCCCAGTGGTCTACGTACTCGCCCTGTGCTCGGCCCTGGCGAACGCTCTGACGAGCGTCTTCCAGCGGATCGGGGTCGAGGACGCGCCCGAGGACACGACCTTGCGCCTGAGCCTGCTGCGCTACGCCGTTCACCGCGGGGTCTGGCTGCTTGGCTTCGCGCTGATGATCGTATCGTTCATCGCGCAGGCCATCGCGCTGCATTTCGGCCGGCTTTCCCAGGTCCAGCCAATCCTGACGACGGAACTCGTGTTCCTGGCGGCGATCTTGTCGATCTGGTTCGGCTTCCGGATGGGCCGCCGCGAGTGGCTCGGCTCGCTGGCGGTCGGCGGCCTGTCGGGCTTCCTCTACTTCGCGCACCCAGAGTATGGCATGCAGCCGCCGCCAATCTGGCGGTGGGTCATCGCCGGCTGCGCGAGCATTATCGTGATCGTCGTGACTGTCCTGCTGGCGCGGCGCGGGCCGCGCTGGTGGCGGGCCGCCATGTTCGGCACGGCGGCGGCCATCAGTTTTGCCTTCACGGCGGCGTGCACCAAGGTGGTGTCCGATTACGCGGCGGCTGACTGGACCCAGCTCTACCGGCACTGGCAGACCTACGCGCTGGCCATATTCGGCGCCACCGCTGTTTTTTTGGCGCAGAACGCTATGCACGCGGGACCCATCGTCGCTTCTCAGTCGACGCTCGTCCTCATTGACCCGCTTGCCAGCATCCTCATCGGGGTCAGCCTGTTCGGCGACGACTTGCAGACGAGCGGGGCATCGATCCCCCTCGAAGCGCTTTCCCTGCTGGTCGCCTTCGGCGGCGCGTTCGCTCTCGCCCACTCGCCTCTGATCAGCGGCCTGCGGGCCGGCGGTGAGCACAGCGAGTCACTGTCCAGGGGGCGGGCCAGGTCCCGGCGCGAGCACGAGCACGAGCAGCACGATGCGGCGCGACCGCATCCCCTATCGCCGTCGTGAAGGACCTCTTGCCTGACGCGATCCGCCCGCTGGCAGGGCCTCATTGACGCCCGACGCGACTGCGAGTCTTGACCTGGGTACGCGGCTCCGCCGGGCCCGGGAGGCGGCCCGCCTGACTCAGGAGGAGCTGGCCGAGCGCTCCGGGCTTGGCGTCCGGACGATCAGCGACCTCGAGCGCGGCAAGACCCGGCCGCGGCCGAGCACTGTCCGCCAGCTGCTCGCGGTGCTTGAGCTGCCAGCACGCGAAGAACCAGTGGCGAGAACCCCGGCGCGCGCGCAGCTGCAGGCCGATATCGCCGACTTCACGGGCCGCGATGACCAGGTCAAGCAGCTCCTCAGCGCAATGGCCCAGGCGCATGACAGTACTTCCCCCGGCCGGGTGCCGATCTGCCTGATCGCGGGAATCGGCGGGGTCGGCAAGAGCGCGCTCGCCGTGCACGCGGCCCATCAGATCTCGGCGCATTTTCCCGACGGCCAGCTCTACCTGAATCTGCGCGGCTCAAGTGCCAGGCCAGTGCAGCCTCGGGACGCGCTTGCGCGGCTCGCCCGGGACCTTGGCGCCGATAAGGCGACCGTGCTGGTCGATGAGGACGAGTGCGCGGCCAGGTACCGCAGCTTGCTCGCCGGGCTGCGCCTGCTGATCGTGCTGGACGACGCACGCGATGCCGCCCAGGTCAGGCCGCTGGTGCCAGGCGTAGCGGGCTGCGCGATCCTGATCACCAGCCGGCACCGGATGCCTGAGCTGGCCGGTGCCCAGCTCATCGACCTTGACCTGCTGGGTGAAGATGAAGCGGCCGAGCTTTTCACCACGATCGTCGAGCCGGCCAGGGTGGCCGCCGAACCGGAGGCGGCCAAGTTCGTGCTAGCCGTCTGCGGCGGGCTGCCGCTTGCCGTCCGGATCGCCGCCGCGCGGCTGGCGGTCAGGCCTGGCTGGGCGATCTCAGCGCTGGCCGACCGCCTGGCGGACGCCCGTTCCTGGCTGGCCGAGCTGCAGGCAGGCGATCTGGCGGTTCGAGCGAGCTTGCTGGTCAGTTACGAGAGCGTGCGTTCGGCGGACGCGGGCGAGGCAGCGCCTGACCGCGTCTTCCGCCTGCTCGGCCTGACCGAGGGGCCGGACATCGCCCTTCCGGCCGCCGCCGAGCTGTTCGGGCTGCCCGCCGCGGCGGCCGAGCGAGCGCTGGAACTGCTGGTGGACTGCCACCTGCTGCAGTCCGCCTCGGCAGGCCGTTATCACCTGCACGACCTGCTGCGCGCCTTCGCCCTTGAGCAGGCGCTCGCCGAGGAGCCCGACGCCAGCAGGTCAGCCGCGCTGCGGCGGATGCTTACCTGGTACGCGCGCACCGCGACTGCCGCCGCAATCGCGATCCGGCCTGGCGCTAAGAACGCCCAGCTGAAACCTGCGGAGCCGCAGGAGCCCTCGCTTAGGTTCGGCTCAGGTGACGATGCGGCGGCGTGGTGCGATGCCGAGCTGGCGAATCTGGTCAGCGCTGTCCGCCAGGCGGCGAGCCTAGCCGAGCACGAGCTAGCGTGGGACCTCGCCTGGTACCTGACCGCGCCATTCGACCTGCGAGGTAATACCGCCGCCTGGATCGAGACCCAGCAGATCGCGGTCGCCTGCGCCAGGCGGCTCGGGGACGCTGGCCGCCTGGAGCTTATGCTGAACAACCTCGGTGCCGCCTACATCCACGGGCGGCAGATGGGCCCGGCCATCGACTGCCTGAGCGAGTGCCTGCCGCTGGCCGCCGAGCGGGGTGAGCAGGGTCTCGCCCTCGCGAAGGCCAACCTCGGCTATGCGCTCTCCGAGTCCGGCCGGGTTGACGAAGCGCTGCCGCTGCTGACCGAGTCGCTGCGGTTCTACCAGGAGGCGGGCAACCTGGCGGGCGAAGGCCTCGCCTGGGCGGTACTGGCCAAGGTCTACCGGCGGATCGACCGGTTCGACGAGGCGATCGACTACTGCGAGCGCGCGCTCGATGTGCTGAGCAAGGCCAACGACCGGGTAAACATCGGCGCGACGCTGCTCCAGCTCGCTCCCGCCCAGCTCGGCCGTGGCCGGCCAGCAGAAGCCATCGATGCGGCCGAGGCGGCGCTCGAGCTCTACCGGCAGCTCGGCAGTGAGTTCGGCCGGGCCCGGGCGCTGGCCGAGCTCGGCCGGGCCAGGCGGGAGCTCGGGCAGCTAGACCAGGCCCGCGCGCTGTGGACCGAGGCGTTCGCGATCTTCACCGACCTGGGCCACCCGCAAGCAGCCGAAGTCGGCGCCGACCTGGCCGTGATCGGCCGCGCGCCTGCGGCGCCGCGGGTCTCAGCGTCCTAGAGCAGCCTCGTCGGCCTGGAATCCGGCGGAGACTCGCTCAGCGGGCGTGCCTGCGGAGCCAGGTCTGCGGCTCACCCGACTCCGCTGCCAGAGCGCGCCAGGTCAGCCCCGCTGCCCGGCGCGCCGCGACGTAGTGCGCGATCGTCGGGTAACCGAGGCGGCTCGCTACCTGAAGCGCTCGCTGATCGGCGGCGTGGCGTTTGGCGGCGTGGGCGACTGGCCCCAGGCCATGCGCGCGCAGCGCCGCCTCGATGGTGTGCCGGGAGAGGCCAAGCTCGGCGGCCATGGCGTTCATCGTGTGGTGTTGATCGACGTGGCGGTCTCGGAGGTAGCTGACCACGTCCTGAAAGCCGAGCGGCTCGATCGCCGCCAGCCACCGCGCCTGTGCGCGATCGGTCGTGACGCCGCGGGCGGCGGTTGCCCCTTCGGGATCGATCCGGCGCAGGTGCCGTGATAGCCAGTCCTTGTGCAGCCCGGCTTCCCTGCTGATCTCCGCGAGGCTGGCGCCCGCTTGCCGCCGGTCGGCTACGAAGGATCGGAGATCGGTGTACCCGAGCCTGCGGGCGGCCTGCGCCCCGACCTCGGCCAGCTTGCGGTCAGCCCGGTCCCGGTTCGCCTGAGCCGCGATCGTGGACGGGCTTGCCGTCCGCGCCTGGGCCGCCCTTCTCCTGCGCTGTTCCGGGAAGGACCGGCCCTTCGCGGCCACCGCCGCATCCCTGGCGAGTTCTCCTGACCTGGCCCTTGCCCGGCCAGCCGCGCTGCCTTCCCTGATCGCCGGGTCGAAGATCAGGCGGGCGGCGAGCGCCGCGGCGCGGAGCTTGCGGGTCTGCGGGCCTTCAAGCGGCTGGCTGCGCTCGAGGCCGAAGGCGGCGCAGTATCGCTCCTTGGTCCACCCGTGCGAGGCCAGGTGCGCCGCGACCGAGCGGAACCGGCGACCGCACAGGTGGCAGACGACGTGCGTGCCATCGACGATGACCTCGCCCAGGGGCGCGTAGCACACCGTGCCGTCAGGAAGCACATCAACGACAGGCCTGATCAGCCGGTCCCGGCGGCTAGGAGACTGCGGCGCAGTAGCCGGGCTCGCGGCCATCTCGGCTGACACGATCTGCCTCCCGCTTCCACACTAGTCAGCACTAGTCACAGAGAGACTACTGCCATCGAGCACGCCGGTCACTAGCTGATCAAGCCGAGCGTCGGCAGGGCAGGCCCAGCGTTGTCGCATTGGCGGCACTCCAGCGCCAGCGTTGTGACCTGGGTGCGGCTCCATGCGGGTGAGCCAACTGCGTGCTGTCACGTCCGGGAGGGTTGTCGTGTTCCTGCTGGAGGGTTGTCGCATCCGGGAGGGTTGCCGTGTTCCTGCTGGAGGGTTGTCGCATCCGGGAGGGTTGTCGTCATGATCGGGGAGGGTTTCCGGGTTCCTGAAGGAGCGTTGTCGCATGAAGGAGGGTTGTCGTCGTATAGTCCGGTCAACTCTCCTAGATGCGGAAACCCTCCTGCACGAACCCGAAAACCCTCCTGCGAGAGCAGCAGCCTCACCCCGAAAGAGCCACACCCTTGCGACATGGGTGCAGCATCCTTTGGAGTGAGCGGGTGATCGGCACCCGAGCGGTGAGTCCCGGCGGGGACGATCGTCGCAGGGGATGCCAGCGTCGTGATCGTGATCATGGAGGTTTGCCCAGGCCATAGAGGCTGTCGGGTGAATTCTTCCCTTGATTCCGTCAAGGATTTCGTTACCCGGCCTGGCACGCCGGGGCGGCGTGAGCAACGCGGCCCTCCCCGTTGCTGTCGCCGGCCACGCAGGGCCTGAGCAACGCGGCCCTGCCTGTTGTCGTCCCGACATCATCAGGGCGGGCCGCGTTGCTGTTGCCGGACGGCCGCGACAACAACGTGGCCCGGACTGATGCTGTCCCGGACTGATGCTGTCCCGGACCGCCCAGCCCGGCCAGACTCGGTCGCGTCGCCGCGTCAGTTCAACGAGTCACCCGACAGCCTCAATGGCAGGTGCGCCCCGCGCTTACCAGCGCGGCCACCCCGCACCGGCTGAGAACCAAGGCTCACTTCAGAAGAGCTGCACCCTTGCGACATTGCCGGGTCAGCCCTGCGCCAGCACCGGTCAGGCCAGGCTGGAGAACCTGACCGCCGCTTGTCCCGGACGCGGCGTTACAAGGCGATGGCACGGGTAAGGACACCCAACGCGGCCTACTCGTGCTGCAAGGTGCCCACATGGTGCCGAACTGATCGGGAAACGACAAAGGGAGCAACAGCCATGGAGCTCAGCGCACGCAACCAATTGCCCGGCACCGTCAAGAGCGTCAAGTCAGGTTCAGTCATGGCCGAGGTCACCGTGAGCGTCGATGCCGGGCTGGTCACCGCCGCCATTACCGACGCCTCGCGCGAACGGATGAACCTCAAGGAGGGCGACCAGGTCTCCGTGGTCATCAAGTCGACCGAGGTCATGATCGCCAAGGGCTGACCGCGTTAGCCGCGAGAGTCCGGGGCGGGCGCCGGGGTGCCGCGGCGATACCTGCCGCGGGCTGCGACGAAACAAGACGTCCCGCCGCGCGTAGCCTGAGAACATGGCGGCCACCGGCGAGCCCAGCTACGACCAGCACGGGCATGACGAGCACGGGCACGACGAACACGGGCACGACGAACACGGGCACGACGAACACGGGCAGCACGAGCACGGGCACGAGGAGCGTGGTTACTCGCGCGCGCACCGGAGTGCTGTGCCCGCGTTGTCGCTCGCGGAGTGGCTGGTGCTGTGCCTGGTCTGCGAGGAGCCCAGGCACGGGTTCGCGCTCGCCAGGCTGCTCGACAGCGGCGGCACCGTGGGCAGGATCTGGCGAGTACCCAAGCCGGTCGTATACCGGGCGCTCCAGCGGCTTGAGCAGCTTGGACTGGTCGAGTCGGCCGCGCAGGAGCCGTCCACGCAAGGGCCGGCCCGCTCCCCCGTCAGCGTCACCAGAGCCGGACGCAGATTGGCGATTGCCTGGCTGTCCCAGCCAGCGGGCCATAACCGGGACGTGCGGTCTGAGTTGCTGGTCAAGCTCGCGCTGCTCGATCGCTCGGGCGGCGACCCTGGCCGGCTGCTGGACGCCCAGCGCGAGCAACTGCTGCCTGTGGCCCGGGCGCTCGAAGCCCGGCTGGCCACGGCCTCTGGGTTTGACCGCACGCTGATCCTCTGGCGGTCAGAGACCGTCTCGGCCACACTGCGGTTTCTTGATGCCCTGCTTGACCGCGATCTGGCTGGCAGCACTTCCAGCGCCGGCCGGTAACTGGGCAGCCCGGCCGGCTGGCCCCACACCGGCCTCGCGGCTACCAACAGCACCGGGGTGAGTTATTCAGCAAAAGCAGGCAGTTGCCGGTATGGGATAGTCGCGCACCCAGGCCCTTGTGCCCCAGCCACCATCTGTAGTCTCATTGTGACTACCGGACCTGCCATGCGGCCCTTCAGGGCCGCGCTGCTCGGGCTGCCGCTGAGCCCCTCAGGATCGTGTCGGCCCGCTACCGGTACACGTTGCCATCGGTGCCAAGGGAGATGGGTATTCGTGACAGTCACAATCGACAGCAAAGTCGAGCAGTTCATCGGCACGCCACGGCAGTTGTTCATCAACGGGCAGTTCGTGGACGCCGCGTCGGGTAAGACCTTCGCGACGCCCAACCCTGCGACCGGGGAGACCCTCGCCCACATCGCGGAGGGCGACGCCGAGGACATCAACCGTGCCGTCAGCGCGGCCCGCGCCGCCTTCAACGGTCCCTGGAGCCGGATGACGCCGTCGGAGCGCGGCCGGATCATCTGGCGGATCGGCGACCTCATCCTGGAGCACGCGGAGGAGTTCGCCCAGCTTGAGGCGCTCGACAACGGCAAGCCCTACCTGATCGCCAAGGGCGCCGACGTGCCGCTGGCCGCCGACCTCTTCCACTACATGGCCGGCTGGGCCACCAAGATCGAGGGCAACACGATCAACATCTCGGTGCCCTACATGCCGGGCGCCAACTTCCACTCCTACACGCTCCGCGAGCCGGTCGGCGTCGTCGGCCAGATCATCCCGTGGAACTTCCCGCTGCTCATGGCGGCATGGAAGCTGGGTCCTGCCCTGACCACGGGCAACTGCGCCATCCTGAAGCCAGCCGAGCAGACGCCGCTCAGCGCCATGCTGCTGGCGCAGGTCATGGCCGAGGCCGGCCTGCCCGATGGCGTCGTCAACGTGGTGCCAGGCTTCGGCGAGACGGCTGGCGCCGCGCTGGCCGCGCACAACGACGTGGACAAGGTGGCCTTCACCGGGTCGACCGAGGTCGGCAAGCTGATTGTCCAGGCCGCGACCGGCAACCTGAAGAAGCTCACGCTCGAACTCGGCGGCAAGAGCCCGAACATCGTGTTCGACGACGCCAGCGACGACGCCGTGGCCGGCGCCGCCAACGCGATCTTCTTCAACCACGGCCAGTGCTGTGTCGCTGGCTCGCGCCTGTTCGTGCAGGAGAGCAGGTTCGACGAGGTCGTCGACGGCGTCTCGGAGATCGCCAAGTCGATCAAGCTCGGCGCTGGCATGGACGAGACCACCCAGATGGGGCCGCTCGTCTCCGCTGAGCAACTCCAGCGGGTGACCGGCTTCCTGGACGCCGGCCGGGCCGACGGCGCGACCGCCCTCACCGGCGGCGGACGCCACGGCGACGCAGGTTACTTCGTCGAGCCGACGGTCATCACCAACACGAGCCCAGAGATGAGCATCGTGCGCGAGGAGATCTTCGGTCCTGTGGTCGTGGCCGCGCCGTTCCAGTCGCTGGATGAGATCGCCGCTGTCGCGAACGACACCACGTACGGCCTTGGCGCGGGCATCTGGACCAAGGACATTTCCAAGGCCCACGCACTGGCCAAGAAGATCAGGGCCGGCACGGTGTGGATCAACTGCTACAACGTGTTCGACGCGTCGCTGCCGTTCGGCGGGTACAAGCAGTCCGGCTGGGGCCGTGAGATGGGCCACGAGGCACTCAACAATTACACCGAGGTCAAGGCAGTCACCACACTGCTGTAGCCCGGCAGCCGTGCTGGCTGTGCGGCGCGACTGCGTAGCCTCGCACCGCTGTGCCGTTGGTGCTCCATGAACGACACCAACGGCACAGCGGTGCCAGCCACGGCCGAGCCACGCTACGCCGCGCGGGTGGTCAGGAGGCGGCGAGTGGCGCCACCCGCGCCGTCCGGCTCGTACTGGGCATTGACCTGCCAGGATGCCGGCAGCAAAGAGGCTGGCTCGCCGTCGCGCACGCACCAGTCCTCGGGCAGGCTAGGCCGCGCGCGGCGCGCCGCCATCGTGAGCGCTTCCCAGCCGAGCGAGCCGCCCGGCATCACCGCATCGACCGCCGCCGGGAACACCTCCCGATCCCAGTACCCAGTGCACAGCACCAACGCGTAGCACCGCGGGCTCGGGACGCCATTTCCCCAGGTCAGCATGCACAAGCGTGACAAGCTCGGCCAGCCCGCGCCGGTCCGCCTCGGCTTCGAGCAACCCGAGCGCCACGTCGGAGGCATCGACGGCCACCACGGCCCGGCCCGCCGCCGCGGCCAGCAGCACGCCGCCGGACAAGCCGCTCGCTAGCTCGAGCACCGGCCCCGGCGGCAGCCGCCTGGACAGCGCCTCAACGGCGAGCGGGTGCACCGTGAACGCGGCGCCGAAGCCTGCGGCGTACTTCGCGTTCCAGCGCAGCCGATCGGAGTTGCCTGCCAGTTCCGCACTGACGCGCACCATGGGTACCACGCTAGTCGCCGCATGACACCATCACCGCATGGACCTGCACGTCATCGGCACAGTTCGTACCAGCCACGCCGAGCTGGAGACAACCCCGATCCAGTCGTCGGTCAACCGCGCCGAGCACGGCGTCATCGAACTCGCGGCGCCGTATGCCGATGGCCTCGATGGCCTGCCCGAGTTCGACTACGCATGGCTGATCACCTGGCTGCACCGGCCGGACGACCCGGCTGCGGCGCCGGCGATGCGTCAGGTGCCGTTCCTGCTGCGCAGGCAGCAGCGCCGCGTCGGCATCTTCGCGACGCGAGGTCCGAGGCGAGTGAATCCCATCGGGCTCAGCCTCATCCAGATCCTCGGCGTCGCGGGAACGTCGATCAGCTTTGCCGGGGTCGACCTGCTCGACGGCACCCCCGTTCTCGATCTGAAACCCTATGTCGCCCGCTTCGACCGGCCGCCCGGTGAGCCGCGCTGCGGCTGGTTCGACGAGGTCAGCATCGATGAGGGAACCACGCCCGCCAGGCTGGCCGACCCGCCCGTGAGCCAGCCCTAGACGACGCCAGCGCTAGACTGGCTCGCCCTTCGCCTCACTGATCCGTGCCCGCGTCTGCACCGCCATCGCGGCCAGGCCGTGCGCCTCGCACTCGCTGGCGGTCGCTTCGGCCTCGGCGGCCAGCGCGAGCGCCTCGTCGCGCCGCCCCTGCAGGGCCGCGATGTCCGCGAGCGCGATCAGGTTGGCGGCCACTCCGGGCAGGAAGTCGGCCTCTCTGCGGAGCACGGTGGACTCCTGCATCAACTGCCAGGCCGCATCGAGGTCGCCTGCGGTCAACCGCGCAAAGCCCAAATGCCTTAGTGAGTAAGAAACGGATAGCTTGTCGCCAGCCTGGTCCGCAAGGTCGCGTGCTCGTTCGAAGTACGGCACCGCGAGGCCGTCGTCATCGCGGATCACTTGAAGGCAGCAGCCAATCCAGAACAGCGCATCGGCCTCACCCCGGCTGTCGCCAACGCCGCGATACAACTGCGCTGCCCGCGTGAACAACTCAAGCTCGCGCGGATCCTCCGCCGGTCGCTCGTCACCAGCGCGGCGCTGCTGCAAGTACCTGGCATGAGCGACCCGGCCGCGCGCGATCGCGAGGTCGGCCTCAAGCGAGTCGAGGTCCGCGTCTGCCGCGACCAGCCCGTCCTCGTCGCGGCCGAACACTGCCTGCTCGTGATCCCGGCGCGCCCGCTCAAGCCGTTCGTCGACGCTCACGCAACTACCTCCCGCACGCTGGCCCGCATCGCCGGCTTGACCATAGCCGGCGAAACCGACGAACCGGACGCAGGCGGCCTTAGTAGCTGGTCAGGCTGCGGATGGCGGCGGCTACCTTCGCGACGGTGGGGATCACCTCGTCTTCGAGGGCATCGGCGAAGGGCAGCGGCACGCACGCGGCCGCGACCCGGCGGATCGGGGCGTCGAGCAACTCGAAGCCCTCGTCGGCGACGATCGACACGACCGTGCCGCCCCAGCCGCCCTGGTACGGGTTCTCCTCCACGACAACCAGCCGGGAGGTGCGCCGCACCGAGGCGAGCACGGACGCCATGTCGAGCGGTACCAGGCAGCGCAGGTCGATGACCTCAGCCGAGATACCCTCGACGGCCACCTGCGAGGCCGCCGCCAGGGCCATGGGCACCGTCGCCGCCAGCGCGACCACCGTCACGTCGGTGCCCGCCCGGGCAACCGAGGCCTTGCCAAGCTCAACCACATGCCCCTCAGGCGCAGGCGAGCCCTTGCTCGCAAAAAGCCCCTTGTGCTCAAAGAACACCACCGGGTCATCGCTGCGGATAGCGGCAGCCATCATGCCGACCACATCAGAAGGCGTGGACGGCGCGGCGATCTTGAGGCCGGGGATGGTGAGCGTCCAGTTCTCCACCGCCTGGGAGTGCTGCGCGCCGAAGCCGAGACCGCCGCCGTTGGCTGTGCGGACCACCAGGGGCACGGTGACCTGGCCTCCGGTCATGTAACGCATCTTGGGGATCTCGTTGGCCAGGTAGTCCCAGCAGCACGCGAAAAAGTCCGAGAACATGATCTCGGCCACCGGGCGGTACCCGGCCATCGCAGCTCCCATGGCCACGCCGAGGATCGCCTGCTCGGAGATCGGCGTGTCCCAGATGCGCTCCTTGCCGAACTCCTCGAACAAGCCGGCGGTGGTCTTGAACACGCCGCCCGCCGCGCCGATGTCCTCGCCCAGGCAGACCACGGTCGGGTCGCGGCGCAACTCGCGGGCGATGCCCTCCGATACCGCGTCGCGGTAGGTCACCAGGTTGGGGTTCACGTCCGCCATGCCGAGCCTCCATCCGCCCACACGTCAGTAAACGCGTCCGCCGGGTCAGGCGGGGGCGCAGCCTTCGCGCCCGCGACCGCGTCCGCGACGACCTGCGCCGCCCGCTCCGCTGCCGCCGAGATCTCGCCGTAGGGCACGCCGAACGCGGCGAGCCGCTCTTGAGCGAGCTGGAGCGGGTCGCGCCGCATCCACTCCTCCACCTCGGAGGCCGGCCGGTACTTGGCGGGATCGGTGCGGCTGTGCCCGAAGTGCCGGTAGGTGCGGGCTTCGATCACGGTCGGCCCGCCGCCCGACCTGGCCCGCGAAACCGCCCGGCCCACGGCGGCCGCGACCACGACGACGTCGTTGCCGTCGATGAGCTCGGCGGGCAGGCCGTAGGCTGGCGCCCGGTCGGCGGCCGGGTTGGGGACCGCCGTGACCGAGCCGATCGGCGTGTACTCCATGTACAGGTTGTTCTCGCAGATGAAGAGCACGGGCAGGGCCCAGACAGCGGCCAGGTTCAGCGCCTCGTGGAAGGCGCCGATGTTGGTCGCGCCGTCCCCGAAGAAGGCGACGGCGACCTCGCCGCTCCCGCGCAGCTTCGCGGCCCACGCCGCGCCGGCGGCCATTGGCAGGTGCGCGCCGACGATCGCGTAGGAGCCGAGCATTCCCGACGAAGCCTTGGTCAGGTGCATCGAGCCGCCCTTGGCCTTGCACAGCCCGGTGCTCTTGCTCATCAGCTCGGCCAGGCACTCCTCGGGCGTCGCGCCCCGCGCGATCGCGTGATGATGGCCGCGATAGGTCGCGAACACGTAGTCGCCCGGCCGCAGCGCGGCGCTCGTGCCCACGGCGACCGCCTCGTGCCCGGCTGCCAGGTGCGTCGTGCCCTTGACCAGCCCGGACAGGAAGAGGTCGTGCGCCGCGCGCTCGGTCCGCCTGATTACCTCCATCTGCTCGTACATCGCGAGCAGTTCATCAGCGCCGTACTCACCCGCCGTCATCGGCAAACCTCCGCTTCTCGCCGCATGCCAGTCTGCCAGGCCACAAGCCGCACATCATCGCAAGGCAGGCAGCACGTGCCTGGCGATCAGCTCAAGGGAGGCCGCGGCATGCTCGACCGGCATCCCGGGCGGCCTGGCCCAGAAGATCAGCTCCTCATAGCCGAACCGCTCCTGGCTCTCCTTGATCGAAGACAGGATGTCGTCGGGCGTCCCCACAAAATAATGCGAGCGTGAAAATACCGAGGGGTCTGTCAGCTCAGCGCCATGCGAGTCGTCGTCGCCAGCGTCGGAGAACCACTTCCGGTACCCGTTGAACTGGTACAGCAGGTGCTCGCCGCACAACTCCCAGGCCGCCTCAGTGCTCGACGCGGCGAACAGCACCCGGTTGGTCGCGATCCTGGGCGCGACCCCGGCCGGCAGTTCGCCGCGGTAGGCCTCGTAGACCTCGGCCCGGCGCCGGAGTCCGGCATGAAAGCCAGCCCGTACCGGCCCGCGCGCCGGGCCGCCGCAATGCTGCTGCCCCCGATCCAGATCGGCGGTCCGGGCTGCTGTGCCGGCGGCGGGGTGACCACGACGTCGGTGAACTCGAAATGACGCCCGCTGTAAGAGAACGGCTCGCCTGTCCACGCCAGCCGCAGCAGCTCGATGGTCTCGTCGGTCCGCCCGCCGCGCTCGCGCTTGGGCACGCCCATCACGGTGAATTCCTTGGGCCGGTACCCGGGCGCGATCCCGACATCCAGCCGCCCGCCGGACAACTGGTCCACCACGGCGAGATCCTCGGCCAGGCGGAGCGGGTGGTGCAGGGGCGCTAGCAGCACCGCCGTGCCGAGCCTGACCCGCGAGGTGCGCTCCGCCAGCGCGCCGAGCACGGCGGGCATGGACGGCAGGTAGCCCTCGTCGGTGAAGTGATGCTCGGACAGCCAGACCGAGTCGAAGCCCAGGTCCTCGGCCGCCGCGATCTGATCAAGAGTCTCGCGGTAGAACGCGGGCCAGGGCTGCCGCCACCTGGCCGGGTTGCGGAAGTCGTACCAGACGCCGAGCCGGGTCATGCCGCCACCTCGATCAGGACCTTGACCTCGCCGCTGCCGCGCGTGATCAGCTGGTCGAATCCGCCGGTCACGGCCTGGTCGAGCGGCACCACCGAGCTGATCACCCGCTCGACCGGCAGCCGCCCGGCGGCGACGAGGCCGACCACGCGGGCGAAGTCGGTCACCGGGTAGCACCAGGTCCCGATCAGCGTCAGGTCCTTGAGCGCGAGCAGGTCGGCGCGGATCGACGCCGGGCGGATGTGAAGCGCGGTCTGCACCACCGTTCCGGCGGGCCGGACCGCGTCGATGCACAGGCTCAGCGCGCTCTCGATGCCGGCGCACTCCACCGCCAGGTCAGCGCCGACGCCGCGAGTCATCTCAGCCACGATCTCGCCCACGGACTCGGTCAGGGGGTCGACGGCCAGCACCTCGCCGAGCCCCTCGCCGAGCGTGGCGGCCAGGGCACGCCGCGACGGATCTGGCTCGGACACCACGACCCGGCGCGCGCCCCCGGCCAGCGCGTACATCGTCGCCAGCGACCCGATCGGCCCGGCGCCGGTCACCAGCACGGTCTGCCCCGGCGCAAGCCGCCCGCGGTCGACGCCGTAGGCGGCCACGGCGGCCGGCTCGATCACCGCCGCCTGCCGAGCGGTGACCCGCTCCCCGACGGGCACCAGCTGCCGCGCCTGCACGATGGCCAGCCCGGCGAGCCCGCCCCAGGCGCTGCTCAGCCCGGTGCACGCCATCGTCCGGCACAAATGCCCCATCCCGCGCACGCACTCGTGGCAGTGGCCGCACGAGATCAGCGGCATCACCGTGCACAGCTCGCCGGCCGCCACGGCCGAAACCCCTGGCCCGGCCTCGACCACCTCGCACGAGAACTCGTGCCCGAGGATCTGCGGCATCGCCGCGCCGGTCAGCGGATGCGGGCTCGACGGCACCACGATCGGCCCGTTGGTGTATTCATGCAGGTCGGTGCCGCAGATACCGCACATCACCGGCCTGACCAGCACTTCGCCGGCCCCGGCGCACCGGGCGGGGCGACGTCATCGACGGTGATCTGGCGTTCACCGTGGAACCGCAGTGCGCGCATTGCCGAACTCCTCAGCTGTTGACCGGTCTGATGTCGACGACTATCTTGCCGGTGGCGGTCCGCTCGGCCAGCGGGCGCAATCCGCCGCTGACCAGGTCGTCGAGCGCGATCACCCCGCCCAGCACGATGGGCGCGAGCTGCGTGCCGGCCAGCACCGCCAGGGCTTCGCCCAGGTCCTCGCCGCACACGTGCGCGAGCGTGCCGTGCACGTCGATCTCCCTGGTCGACACCGAGAACAGGTCGACCGGCACGGGTCCCGGCTGCAATCCCACGATCACCACGTCACCGCCCCGCCGCACGCATCGCAGCGCCGTCGCCGGGCTAGCCGCCGCCCCCGACGCCTCGATGACGACGTGCGTGCCGTGCCCGCCGGTCTCGGCCAGCACCCGCGCCGCGACGTCCTCGCTGTCCGCGTTGACCAGTACCGTGGCCCCGAGCGCGGCGGCCGTCTCCAGCCGGGCTGCGGAGACGTCCGCCGCGATGACAGGCGACGCGCCAAGAGCGACTGCCGCCGCTACTACGAAGGCCCCGATTCCCCCGGCCCCGATCACCGCGCATGACCGCCCTGGCCCGACCCGCCCGCGCCGCGCCGCGTGCAGCGCCACGGCGAACGGCTGCGCCATCGCCGCGCCGAGGTCGTCGAGTTCGTCCGGCACGGCCCGGCAGATCGAGGCCGGCGATAGCACGTACTCGGCGAGCCCGCCGTCCACGTGCAGCCCGAGCGTCCGGTACCCGGCGCACAGGTTCGTCCGCCCCGCCGCGCACCACTCGCACCGGCCGCACGAGATCCCCGCGCCGCTGACCACCCGGGTCCCGGGCGGGAACGCGGCCGCCCCCGGCCCGGCCATGACTACGCGGCCCGTGAACTCGTGCCCGAGAACGACCGGCGGCCGGGCCAGCAGCGGCCCGTGCGCCCACTCGGCCGAGTCGGTGCCGCAGATCGCCGCCTTCGTGACCTCGATCAGCACCTCGCCGTCGGCCGGCTCCGGCGGCTCGGGCACCGCCTCGATCCTGACGTCCCCGGGCGCGTGGTAGACGGCTGCTCTCATGCGCCCGCCGTCGCGGACGCCGTGTCGATGTGGACCTTGATGTTGCCCGAGCCGAGCGCTGCGGCCTCAAGCGCCTCGGCCGCCTGCGCCAGCGGGTACATCGCCGTCACGATCGGGCTCGGGTCAACGACGCCACTGCCCAGGAACCTGATCGCCTGCGGCCACACGCCCGCCGAGCCGACGATGCCCTGAAGGTGCAGCGACCTGGCCTGAATCAGGCCAAGCTCGGCCTGGACCTTGCCCCCGACGTCGATCCCGACATACACCACCCGGCCGTGGTTGCCCGCGATCGTCAGCGCCTGCGCCATCGCCTCCGGATGACCCGCCGACTCAATCACCACGTTGAAATTATCCCCATCGGTGACCTCGAGTGCCTGTTGCCGCAGGTCGCCGGCGGCCGGGTCGATGACCTGGGTCACGCCTAGCTCAAGTGCCTTCGCCCGCCGGTCGGCGCGGGGCTCGACCAGGACCACGCTCGCGTTGCGGCCCACGGCGGCCATGGCTGACAGCAGGCCGATCGGCCCGCCGCCGAGCACGGCGACGCGGTCGCTGGGGTCGATGACCCCGGTGCGCACCGCCGCGTACGCGACGCTGAAGGGCTCGACTAGCGCGCCCGTGGTGAAGCTGAGGTGCTCGGGGAGCTTGTGCAGCCATTCGGCCCGGGCGACGAAATGCTCGGCGACGGCGCCCGAGATCGAGAAGCCGAAGTGGTCGCGGCCGCCCGGGCCGACAACACACTCGCCCACCACGGGATCTCCGGGGCGCAGGCCCGTCACCTCGGGCCGATCGCCGCCACCTCGCCCGCCCATTCGTGGCCGGGGGTAATCGGGTAGCTGATCGGGATGATGTAGCGGCCGGCCAGCAGCTCGAGATCGGAGTGGCAGACGCCGACCATGCGCGACCGCACGATAACCTCGCCAGGCCCGGGGTGGCCGACGTCCGCGACCTCGGCGACCTCGGCCTTGGCCGGGCCGGAGAAGACTAGAGCGCGCATGGTCTCACCTGCTTCTTGCTAGGGAGGGGAGCCGCCCGCCGCGGACTTGGGTGTAGAGGCCGACGGCGACCATGACGAGCACGCCCTCGAACCAGTACTGCCAGGCCTGGGACAGCTGCAGGAACGTGGTCACGTTCAGCAGCTGCTCGACCAGCACGGCGCCGAACAGCGCGCCGATGAAGGAACCCCGGCCGCCGGAGATGCTGGTGCCGCCAAGCACGACGGCGGTGACCGAGGCGAGCGTGTAACTGACGCCCTGGGTCGGGTCGCCGACGCCGACCTGGGACATCAGCAGGACGCCGCCGACGAAGGCCAGCAGCGCGGACAGGACATAGGCGCCGATCACAGTGACCGACGGCCGTACACCGAGCCGGAACGCCGCCGCCGCGTCGGAGCCAATGGCCCGCAGGCTGCGGCCCCACCTGGCCCGGTGCAGCGCGCGTTCCATCCCGATGGCGAGGACCGCGGCCACGATGAACGCGATGGCGATCGGGCCGATCGCCTTGGTGACGTTATTGATGATCGAGAACGAGATGTACCCGGCCTGGAACGGTCGCAGGACCAGCGAAACGCCCTGGATGGCGGTGTAGCTGACAAGCGTCGCGACGATCGGCGTGAACTTGGCGTAGTACACCATGGCGCCGTTGAAGAGCCCGACGACGGCCGCGACGGCCGCCATCACCACGAACCCGGTGATGATCGTCGCCGCGCCCCTGCCCGCGTTCTCGAAAAACGAGCCGATGACGACCATCAGGCCCGCCAGCGGCCCGACCGACAGGTCGATGCCACCGGTGAGGATCACTGTCTCCTGGCCGAGGGCGATAAAGGCGAGCGCGGCGATCAGCACGGTCAGCGTGCTGAGGTTGAACGTGGACAGGAACCTCGCGTTGTGGGCCTGGGTGTAGATGGAGATCGCGATGATCGCGACGGCCAGCACCACCGGCGGGACGAAGTCGCCCCTGGACAGCCTTGACAGCCAGGCCCGCGAGCGGCCCGCCCGGCCGGTCGCCTGCGCCGCGTCAGGCCGCCGCTGCGCTTCAGCACGGCGCCTGGTCGAGGTCAGCATGGCGTGCGCGATGGCATCTTCCTTGACGCCGGCGCCGCGCAACTCCGCTACCACCTGGCCCGAGGAGAAGACGATCACGCGGTCGCACAGCCCCGCGAGCTCCCTGATGTCGGAGGAGACGACGACCACGCCGGCGCCGGACTCGGCGACCTGGCGCAGGATCCGGTAGATCTCGGCCCGGGCGCCGACGTCCACGCCCTGCGTCGGCTCGTCGGCGAGCAGGAGGCTGGCTTTCTTGTTGAGCAGGGTCCTGGCCAGCAGGACCTTCTGCTGATTGCCGCCGGACAAGCTCAGGACGTTGGCGTCGATCGACGCGGCCTTAATCGACAGGCTGTCTCGCTCGGCTTCGACCACCCTGGCCTCGGCACGCTGGTTCATCACGCCGCCGCGGCTGAACTGCGCGAGCGAGGAGACGACGGAGTTCTCGCGCACCGACAGGGTGCCGAACAGTCCCTCGTGCAGGCGGTCGGGCGACAGGTACACCGCGCCGGCCCGCAGCGCCGCCTCCGGCCGGGCCGGCTTGAGCCGCGCCCCGAGCAGTTCGGCGCTGCCGGTGGCGTGCACGAGGCCTGCCACCGCCCGCAGGAATTCGCTCTGGCCGTTGCCCACGATGCCGGCCAGGCCGACGATCTCGCCGCCGGACACGGTCATGGACACCTCGTGAAAGGCCCGGCTGGAGAAGTGATCGACGCTCAGCACGGTGCTGGCCTGCGCTGCTCCGCTTTTCAGCGGGAACTCGGTGGTGACCTCGCGCCCGACGATCAGCTCGAGCAACTGCTCGTCGGTGACCTCGTCCACGCCGAACGTGCCGCGCACCGCGCCATCGCGCAGGACCGTCACCTGCTGGCACAGCTCGCGGACCTCGGCGAGCCGGTGCGTGATGTACACGACCGCCACGCCGCTGCCCGCCAGCCGCCGCAGCTCGGCGAACAAGATCTCGGTCTCCTCGGCACCAAGCGATGCGGTCGGCTCGTCCAGGATGAGCACGGCAGGGTCGGCAGCGAGCGACTTGGCGATCTCAAGCAGCTGCCGCTGGACCACGCTCAGGCTGGCGACCCGCTGGCTTAGCTCGGCGGTACAGCCGACCCGCTGCAGCGCCGGCAGCGCCCAGGCCGCGCCGTCCTCGCGCGCCCTGGCGGGCAGCCACATGGCGAAGTTCTCGTAGACGGTGAGATCGGGGATCAGCGCCGGATGCTGGTAGGCGATGGAGAGCCCGCGCTGGCGCACCAGCAGCGGAGCTGACGCCTGGACAAGCTCGCCCTTGAGCTCGAGCTGACCGCGGTCAGGCACCAGTGCGCCGGCGGCAATGGCCATCAGCGTGGACTTGCCCGCGCCGTTCTCGCCGAGAAGGGCGTGGACCTCGCCCGCATGGGCCTCGAATGTGACGCCCTTGAGCGCGTCCACGCCGTCGAAGCTCTTCCACACGTCGGTGAGCTTCAGCGCCTGCACGCCGCGGGTGATCACCGCCATCGCGCTTGCCTTCCAGTTAGTGGGGCGGGCCGGGGAGGCGGCGCGTGGGTCATTCGCGCCGTCTCCCCGGCCTGATCGTGGCCGCGAGGGTTACCGCAGCGAGGTGAGCGTCGGGATGACGCCCTTCAGCGCGGCGAGCTGCTCAGATGGGGTCAGGCCGCTCGACATGATCGCGGTGGCTGGCAGCGCGTTGTTGCAGACCGGCTGGTTCGGGCTGCCGGTGACTGAGTTCTCGTAGTTCTGCTGCGGCACCACGGTGGACGAGGGCACCTTGCCCTTGGTGGCCAGGGCGATGGCGTAGCGCATGGCGTACTCGACCATCCAGGTCTGCGAGGACACCGTGAACAGCTTGAAGTTGGGGTCCTTGGCGTGCTCGGTGGCCCAGTCGCAGCCGAGCGAGTTGCCGTCCTCGGTCGCGATCACCGGGATCTGGCGGCCGGCCTTGCTGAACTCGGGGAACGCGGCGGCGAGCGCAGTGCCGAAGTCACTGACCACGGCGTCGATCTTCGGGTACTTGGACAGCAGCGAGGAGACAACCTGCTGGGTCTGCGCCGGGTCCCAGTTCGTGACGTTGTACGGCTGCTGGCCAAGCAGGTGAATCCCGGGGAACTTCTTGAAGACGCTCTCCAGCCCGTTGTACTCATCCAGGCTCTGGGAGTTGGCAGGCGGTCCGCCGAGGAAGACGACGTTGCCCTTGCCGTGCAGCGCGGTCGCCACGTCCTTGCCCCACAGCACGCCAGCCGAGGTGAAGTCGGTGGACAAGTACGCGTTGTAGTTGACGCCGGCCTTGCCGCCGGGCGAGACGCGGTAAGGCACCACGATCGTCCCGGCCTGGAAGGCCTTGGTCAGCTCGGGCAGCATCGCCTTGCCCGCGTCGGGGAAGTCCACGATCGCGGTGGTGCCCTGGGCGACCAGGGCGTTGATGTCCGAGATCGCCTTCTGGGTGTTGCCCTCGCCGTTGGCGTAGACGTACTTGGTCACGCTCGGGCACTGCGCGGCAATCGTGACCGCCGAATAGCGGGTGAGCTCACGCCAGGTGTTGTCGCCAAAGCCGTCGGCCAGCGCGATCGACGCCTGTTTGGGCCCGCACCACGGGTACTTGCTGGAAACCGACTTCGGCACCGAACCTGAGCCGCCGCCGGCGCTGCTGCTGCCGCTGCTGCACGCGGCCAGCGCCAGCGACATGGCCGCGACCGACACGCCGGCCACCACGCCTGGCCGGCGCCAGCCGCGTCCGGCGGAGCTGGTCGGGCTGGTAGACCCGTCTCTCATAGTTCTCATTTAGGTCACTCCTCAATGTGCGCGAATTGCGTTATGCGTCTGGTCGCCTCGATCGGGGCGGTTGCCTTTAGGTGGGTGGCTATTGGGGACTGGGATGCTGCGGCGGGCGCTAAGTCTCGAAGGCCGCTGTCCGCCGCAGGCGCGGCCGGAAGCGGAGAGTGCGTGACTGCAGGCCGTAGACGGTGACGGCGAGCGCGAGCGTGCCTGCCTGAACGAGGTTCTGGACGGCCGCGCTGGCCCCGGTGGCCAGCACGAATTGCTGGAGTTGGCTGAGGAAGACCGCGCCGGTCGCGCTAGCGATCACACTGCCCACTCCGCCGAGCAGCGAGGTGCCGCCGAGCGCCACCGCGGCGACCGACGGCAGCAGGTAGGCGTCTCCCTGGAACGGGTCAGGCTGGCTGACGATGCCGGCGAGCAGCACGCCCGCGGTGCAGTACAGGAGCGCGGCGCCGACGTAGGCGGCGATCTGGTACCTGTCGCCGGGCAGGCCTGCCGCCCGGCCGGCGCTCTCGCTGGCGCCGCAGGCCTCGAACCGGCGGCCGAAGCTCGTCCGCTTGATCGTGAACGCGATCACGAGCACGAGCACGAGCGCGATGACCAGCGGTCGCGGGATGCCGAGGAACGGAGTATTGGTGAAGGACTGGAGCGCATTGGTGGTCTGCGTCGGCGTGCCCTGCGAGACGCCCAGGTTGATGCCGTAGAGCACGGCGTTCATGCCGAGCGTCTGCACAATGGGCGTGATCCTGACGCGGGTAACGAGCAGGCCATTCACCAGGCCCGCCGCCAGCGCTATGCCGTAGGCAAGAGCGATCGCCGGGCCAAGCTTGCCTGCGTTGCCATTCGGGATGTGGGTCACCAGCACGACGGTCAGCGAGATAAAGCCAGGCACGGACAGGTCAATGCCGCGCTGCTGCACGACGAGCGTCTGCCCGACCGAGGCGAGGATGAGCACGGCGGCGAATGGCCACAGCGAAGCGAGGGCGCTGCTGCCCAGGCTGTTCGGCTCGATGACGGCACTGAGCGCGAAGACCAGCCCGGTCGCCACCCAGATGCCAGCCGACCGCGACCACCGCGCGAGCCCAAAGTCGATCATGACGTAACCCCGGACCTGCGCCTTACCCTGGGCCTGGGCCTGTTCCTCACCCCGGACCTGTGCCTCACCCCGGACCTGCCCTCGCCGGCGCGCGGGCGTGGCCTAGCTGCCGTCGCCATGGTGGTGCTGCTCGCCATCGTCTGCCGGGTACCGCAACTCATAACCCGCCTCAGCCCGCGAGGCCGCACCAGCCCAGCCCCAGAGCATCTCCGCTTCCTGCGAATCAGAGGTATTACGGAATCCGTGCCATGCGCCCTTACGGTGAAAGACGACGTCACCGGCGCTCACTGGGATCTCGTTATCGCCGTCGAGCACAACGCCTTTACCGCGCATAATCAAGGCGAACTCCTCGGCACCAGGATGACGGTGCCACTGGTGCTCCGCCTTCCCTGGCGCGAATACCGCCCGCCCGAAAACCACGTGCTCAGCGCCCGCCCCGGCCGCATCGACAAGAAACTGGACGGTCATTCCCACCCAGCCCTGGTCTGGCCCGAGACCGGGGACCGGCGCGACATCACCGATGCCTACACGAAAGGAATTTGCCATTTCCCACTTCGCCTCTCGCTGCGCGCATACCGCGTCCCTGAACACGTTGTTTAGCGGGAGCTTACGCGATGTTCAGTGATACTAACGTGGGAAGCAGGGACGCACAAGTGTTAAGCCCCGCAACCCCCGCCCGACCACCCACGGGTCTAGCCACCGCCGGGCACGCCTGACCAGGCCCAGCAAAGTCCCAACGATGGCGCCAGAGCGCCAGCAATGTCCCAACGTTGGGCCTTGCCGACCGGCCTGCCTGGCGGGGCTAGACGGCGAACTGGGTGGCGGGGCTAGGCGTCTGAGTCGGGGTCGGTGCGGGGGCGGGGGGCGGTGGTCCTGGCGAAATGCGGGTGGGCGAGGCTCAGCTCAGCCGCCGTCGAGAACCTGGCCGCGTGCGATTCGGGGGTGAGCCTGCGGCCGAGCACGAACCAGACGCCCGCGGCCGGCTCGGAGCCCTCGTTCACCAGCAGGTGCGGCTCGGACGAGTCGAACGACAGCGCATCGCCTGCCCGCAGGACGAACACCTCGAAGCCGACCTGGATCTTCAGCTCCCCGCGCAGCAAGAACGCGAACTCGGTGCCGGTGTGCCGCATGAACTTGCCCGATGCGCTTGAGCTTCCGCCCGGCTCGTAGGTCACGAACATGAAGTCAACGAGGTGCGGCAGGTAGTCGCTGAGCAACTCCCAGGTCACGCCCGACTCAAGCTCCAGCTTGCGGCGGTCGCCGGGTACGACGAGCTGGCAGGCGAGCTCGGAGGCGGCGATGCCGCGCAGCACGGTGTTGCCCGTCACGGTCGGCACGGTCGTCACCGCCGCGTCATCGCTGTCCGATAGCAGAGCGTCGATCGACAGGCCAAGCTCGTTGGCGATGCCGTAGATCGTGCTCACCGACGGCCGCGTCCTGTCGGTCTCGACCTGAGACAGCATGCTGCCCGAGATCCCCACCCGGCGGGCCAGCTCGCGCAGGGAGATCCCCTGCTTCTGGCGCTCGCGCCGGATCAGGGCACCTACCTTGACGTTCACGACAGCACGCTCTTATCCCCTGGGTGGAACGCGGTTAGCAGAACTATACATGGAGGCATGTGTTCAGTAACCCTTGACATCCATTGCGCAGGAACGATACTACGGATGCGTGCCGGAGCAGGCTGACCCAGCCCTCCGGAATATCCTGGTGGAGGTATTGCACGATGGCTGGCAGGAGCGTGCCGTGGCGGTGAGGATCACCCAGACCTTCGGCTCCAACGCAGTCGACTGGGAAGAGCGAGTCGATCTGGGCAGACTCCGGGCCGAGCGCCTGGCCCGGCTCAAGGCCGAGCTTGAGCGCTCGGAACTCGGCGCGCTGCTGACCTTCGACTTCGCCAACATGCGGTACATGACGTCGACCCATATCGGCACCTGGGCGATGGACAAGCTGATCAGGTTCGCCCTGCTGCCTCGCGGCGGGGAACCAATCACCTGGGATTTCGGCTCAGCGGCCCGGCATCATCAGATCTACAACCCGTGGCTTGACTACACGGACGGCCCGCCGACCCCCGAAGGCGCGGCCATGACCGGAGCACGCGCGGGCATCTCGACCTTGCGCGGGGCTTTCCACCCGGACGCCGGCATCGCCCAGGACGTGGCGGCCAAGGTCGCCGCCGTCCTGCGTGAGCATGGCCTGGCCGACGCGCCGGTCGGCATCGACGTCGCCGAGATGCCGGTGCTCGCCGCGCTCGCGGCCGAGGGAATCACGGCGGTCGATGGCCAGCAGGTATTCCTCGAGGCCAGGCGCATCAAGACCCGGGACGAGATCTCCCTGCTTTCCCAGGCCTGCTCGATGGTCGACGCCGCGTATACGCAGCTGTATGAATTCATGCGGCCGGGTGTCCGGGAGAATGAATGCGTCGGCCTGGTCAGCAAGATCTTGTATGACCTGGGCAGCGAGCACGTCGAGGGCGTGAACGCGATCTCCGGCGAGCGCTGCTCGCCGCACCCGCACGTCTATTCGGACCGGCTGCTGCGGCCGGGAGACCCGGCGTTCTTCGACATCTTGCACTCCTATCTCGGCTACCGGACCTGCTACTACCGGACGTTCGCGGTGGGGAGCGCATCGGTAGCGCAGCGCGATGCCTACGTGCGCTGCCGCGAGTACATGGATCAGGCGATCGCGCTGGTCAAGCCAGGAGCGACCACGGCCGACATCGTGGCGCTCTGGCCTAAGGCGACCGAGTTCGGCTTCCCCGATGAGCTGGCGGCGTTCGCGCTCCAGTACGGTCACGGCGTCGGCCTGTCGATCTGGGAGAAGCCGATCTTCAGCCGGCTGGTCTCGCTCGACCATCCAGAGACGCTCGAGGAGGGCATGGTCTTCGCCCTCGAGACGTACTGGCCGGCCAGCGACGGCTGGTCAGCGGCGCGGATCGAGGAAGAGCTGATCGTGACGGCGGACGGGTGCGAGGTCATCACCAAGTTCCCGGCCGAGGAGCTGCTGGTCGCGGGCCAGCGGTTCTGGACCGTGGGCGGCCCGCTCAACACGCTCAGGGAGAGCCAGTCGCACCTCAACACCGCTGCGGGCCGGGGCGAAACTCGGGTCGCCCCGGAAACGCCGACCGCTACGGACGCCTGAGCTCATGGTCAACGTTGGCGTCATCGGCCTCGGCCACATGGGCCTGCCGATGGCGCGTCGCCTGCTGGCCGCCAATTTTCCTCTTATGGTGTGGAATAGGACGGCCAGCAAGGCTGCCCCCATTGTCGCCGAGGGTGCCTGGCTCGCCGATTCTCCGCGGGAACTCGGGGCCAGCTGCGACATCGTGATCACGATGCTGGCCGACGGGGACGTCGCGGCGTCGGTGCTGGCCGGCGAGACCGGCGTGCTGGCCTCGTGCGGCCCGGGCACGCTCGTCATCGAGATGAGCACGATCGGGCCGGTGGCGGCGCGGGCGCTCGAGGCCCAGGCGGCGGAATACGGCGTCGACTTCCTCGACGCCCCGGTCTCCGGCAGCGTCGCCCTGGCCGATTCGGGTGCGCTGACCGTGATGGCTGGCGGCTCGGCGGAGGCCTTCGCCCGGGCCAGGCCGGTATTCGAGGCGCTAAGCCGCGCGCAGTTGCACCTCGGGCCTTCTGGCAGCGGGGCGGCGATGAAGCTGGCCGTCAACATCATGATCGCCGCGACCAACCAGGCGATCGCCGAGGCGCTCACGCTGGCCCAGCTGTGCGGCATCGACCCGGCCGCCGCGTACGACACGATCGCCGCCAGCGCGGTGGCGTCGCCGTTCGTGAGTTACAAGCGCGGGGCGTTCCTCGAACCGGGCGATGGCGAGGTGGCGTTCACGACCGCGCTCATGCGCAAGGACCTCGACCTGGCCAGGTCCGTAGCCAGCTCGGCGGCAGGTCCGGTCGAGCTGCCGGTCACCAAGGCGGCGCGGGACTTCCTGGACGCGGCCTGCGCGGCAGGCCTGGCCGACGCCGACTTCGCCTCGGTAGCCGAGTTGCTCAAGCAGCAGGCCAACCTGCCCAGCTAGAAGGCTCTGATACACGGCAGGCGGCTGATAGCCGGTTGCTCGTGCCTCAACTTGCAATATTTCCTGGACGCCCAGCTTGCGGCATCTCCGCAACTTGACCCATCAGGAAAAATTTCCTGAAACTGAAAGTTTCGTGATACCTTCAAGTCGGGGAAACAGGCAATTTTGCCTTCAAGAACATACTTTCCTTGTCTGGAGAAGCCAGTGGACGTCATAGACGAGCCGCAGATTCTGGCTCAAGGACTGGATCTGTTGCGTAAGACGCTGGGAGCCGCGTGGCAGGTTGAACCAGTCCAGCGTGCGGTGCAACAGGGAGCACCCGTTCCGGCCCCTAGTCCCAAAGGCGAACAAGTCATAGGCATCCAACCCCCGGCTAAAAGCGGTGGCGGCGGGGTTCAAGTACTGGTGGAGGCTCGCCGGGACCTGTCGCCGCTCCAAGCACGCACTGAGTTCCAGGCAAAGGTCGCGCTGATGCACAACCTGATCGGAACTTCCGCCGTTCTGGTTCTCGCTCCCTGGTTGAGTCCTAGAACTCGTGACACACTGGACGAATTGGGTTATAACTACCTCGATTTGACGGGAAACGTATCCCTAAGGCTCCAACAACCGGCGGTGGTCATCCGTACCGAGGGTGCGCGGCAGAACCCATCACGTTCTGGGCGGCGCGAATACCAAAAGTTGCGCGGCGCGACCGCCGGCAGACTCGTCCGAGTACTGGTTGACTCAGCGCCTCCCTATCGAGTCACGGACCTAGCCAAGGCTTCCGGAGTCACCATCTCCTATGTGTCGCGGCTACTGGATGCCCTGGAGGATGAAGCGCTCATCACCCGCGACGGCAAACTCGTGGTGGATGTGGATTGGCAGCAACTACTGCGTGCGCGCGCGTCGCAGTACGAGTTGCTCAAGGTCAACCCATATGTCGAGGCGCTGGCACAACGCGGCCCGCGCGATGTACTGGACCGTCTTCGTTCCAATGACTTGGAACTCAGAGAACTTGGCAATGTGGCAGTAACCGGGAGTTATGCCGCAAGGGAGGTCATACAAGACGCGGCCATCGGCGGACAGCTCATGATTTATGTTCAACCGGACCCTCGTCAGAGCGGTGCGTTCAACCGCGTCTCTCAAGCACTCGGACTGCTGAGGACCGACTTGCACGCCGACGTTCTCCTGATTGCACCTGCCAATCACGGCGTTTTCGAGCGAGCGTCGGTCCTTAGCGAGCTCCCATGTGTCGGGCTTAGCCAGCTTGCCATCGACTTGCTCGGCGGTACAGGCCGAATGCCTCAGGAAGGTAACGCCCTGCTGAGGTACATGGCAGGTCACATTTCCCGGTGGCGCGCCGAGAGCCTTCCACAACTAAGGCGCAAGACCGCCTAAACTGAGCGGCAAATCACATCTCGTCGCTCAAGGGTCACTATCTTGTCAAATTGAATCTGACCGCAGATAAACAAGAACAATTCGTCGCAGCAAGATGCGCCCTGCTGGACGCTACAGAGGCGCTCGCCAGCCAACTTGAGGCGCTGATCCTTGTCGGCGCCCAGGCTGTATATCTTCGCTCAGGTGACGCGGATATTCCTGTTGCAATTTATACGGCCGATGCTGACATTGGCATAGATCGGGGTCTCCTCGAAGGAGATCCGCGTCTCCAGGATGCCATGCGCAGCGCGGGGTTCGACCTGCATCCCGATCCGGCACGGCGCCAGCCCGGCACCTGGTACAAAATCATACATATTGGATCAAAGCATTTGACGATCCCGATCGACCTACTTGTCCCAAGCCAATTCTCTGGTACCACCGCATCAAGAAGGAGCGCACGGATTCCACCACACGACAAGATGGCAGCCCGGAAGGTCGAAGGAATCGAACTGGCCACAATCGACAACGACATCATGTTAGTTGAGAGTCTCGAACCTGACGATCGTCGATCGGTCAGGATGAAGATTGCAGGTCCAGTGGCGCTTCTCGTTGCCAAGGCATATAAAATCCGCGATCGTGCAACAGACCCAACTCCCGGCCGCGAGGCGTTCAAAGACGCGGCGGATGTTATCAGGTTGATGCGGACGAGCGATGTCGCCGCAGCCTCTGAGTCCTTTTCGACTCTACTCGCACACGGCGATCCCCGGATAGCGAGCACCGCCGAAACGGGCCTGGATCTGCTAAAAACTCAGTTCGGGCGCACGCGTGCAGCTGGCATCGCGATGGCGAAGGATGCTCTCGCGGGCGCCTTGCCACCTGAGTCTGTTGAGGCACTTGCCGTGGCCTTCATTCGCAATCTTGCACCGTGATATCTCAGCCGTTGACAGAGATCCGGCCGAGGATCGCCGGAGCCAGGCTAGGTCGAGATGTCCGGGTAGGGGACTGACCAGTGGCTCAGGCTCGCGGCGAACTCGCGCTGGAAGGCTAGCGGCTCGGCATAATCCCGCTCGAACAGGGCGATGAAAAGGGTCAGCAGCAAAAAGTTGTGCGCACCCAACTCGAACAGCGCCACATAGTCATGAGCCGCGAGCGCCTCACGTTCGGCATCGGTGAACTTGAGCCACGTGCTCCGCTCTTGCGAGGGGCAGTTCAAGATCACGTTGGCGCGCTCGGCCTCCCACCAATCAACAGTCCCGCGCGGGTCCTCCCGGTACCGCTCGACCAGCTCAGGGTCCCGGTCCACGGTATAGAGAAACTTATTCAGAAGGTACTTGCTCATGCCCTATTTCCTTTCGCCTCCGGGCGCTGATTACGCACCGCCTTCCCTCCTCGCTTCGCTCGTCAGTCCAGGCGGCGCCGCGCCCTTTGGCGAGGGATACCAGGTGAAGTAAGCCTCCATCGTGTGGAACAGGTCCAGCGAGTCCACGTGGTCCGCCTTGGCGTTCTCGCCTGCCACGCCCATCATCAGCATGAAGTCCATGAAGCCGTGAGTGGCGTTGCCGGGCTGCCACAGGCTGTCCAGGCTGACCTCGGCCAGCGCCGATGACAGGTCGCCCGAGGCGATCCACTCGACAGCCTTGCGGTCGAACTCGGGATCGGCGCCGTGCGGCCCGAACTGGCGCGGGCCGCCGAGCTCAAGCGACAGGTGGCCGGTACCGATGATGGCGACCCGCTGGTCGCTCGGCCACGACTCGACCAGCTCCCTGATGAGCTTCCCGAGAGCGACGAAGCGCTTCGGCTGCGGCAGCGGCGGGGCGAAGATGTTCGTGTAGATCGGCACGATCGGCAGGTCAGCCTTAGGCCGCAGCGTGATCAGCGGGCACGTGATGCTGTGGTCGATCCGCAGCTCATTGCTGAACGCCAGGTCGAAGCCGGCATCGAGTCCCGAACGCAGCAGATAGGCCGACAGGTCCTCATGACCGGCCACCAGCATCCGGGGCAGGCCGAACTCGCGTTCCTCGTTGTAGTAGTTCGCGTCGTAAAACGGTGCCTTGCCGACCAGGAACTGCGGCATGTTGTCCAGCCACAGCTGGTGGAAGTGGTCGCTGCCGACCATCACGAGCACGTCCGGCCTGGCCCTGGTCAGGGTCTCCCGGAACCTCTCGATCTTGGCGACCCACTCATCGGCGAACGGTGGCCGTTCATCGCCGGTGGAGGTACTCGCCCGGTAATAGAACGGGTGGTGCGTAGATGCGATAACCGCGACGACCTGCGCCATGTCGGCTCCTTCATGATCTCAGCCACTCCCTGATCTCCTGCCCGTGTTCGTCAAGCCCGGGCGGCGGCAGGTCGTAGCGGGGCGGGGTCACCGAGAACGTCAGCGGATGCCTGATCACCGGCCGCCCGGCCGCACCCTCACCGGCGATGACAACCGGCTCGAGCCCGACCTGCCGCGCGAACTCGACGCCCTGCTCGACAGTGTTGATCGGCCCGCACGGCACCCCGGCCGCGATCAGCTCATCGAACCACGACGCGGCCGGCCGGGCCGCGAGCCGCTCGACGAGCAGCGGCCGCAGCAGCTCACGGTTCGCCGTGCGCAGGTCCGACGTCGCGAACCGAGGGTCGGCGGGCAGGTCAGGCACCCCGAGCACGTCGCAGAGCTTGCGGAACTGCCCGTCATTGCCCGCCGTCACGATGAGCTCGCCGTCGCCCGTGGGCAGCGGCTCGTAGGGGAAAAGGCTCGGGTGCGAATTGCCCATCCGGAACGGCACCACTCCCCCGGCGGCGTAGGCGCTGGTCTGGTTGACCATCCCGGACAAGGCCGAGGCCATCAGGCTGGCCTCCACATGCTGGCCCTCCCCCGTCAGGTGACGGTGATTGAGCGCGGCCAGGATGCCGATGATGGCGTGCATCCCCGCCATGACGTCGAAGACGGAGATGCCCGCCCGGTACGGCGGCCCGTCCGCGCTGCCGGTCAGGCTCATCAGGCCCGACATCGCCTGCACCATCAGGTCGTACCCGGGCAGGTCCCTGCCGCCGGGCCGGCCCCGAACCCGCTGATCGAGGCGTAGATGATGGCGGGGTTCCCGGCCCGCACGCCCTCGTAGTCCAGGCCGAACCTGGCCAGGCCGCCCGGCTTGAAGTTCTCCACCATGACATCCGCCCGCCGGGCGAGCTCACGAGCCGCCGCCAGGTCGTCTGGCCTGGACAGGTCGAGTGCGACCGAACGCTTATTTCTATTAATCGCTAGATAATAAGTTGAAATACCGTCACCCGTAACCGGGGGCATCCAGCGGCGGGTGTCGTCCCCGGCCGGACTTTCGACCTTGATCACGTCGGCGCCGAGGTCGGCGAGCAGCATCGTGCCGTAGGGCCCGGCCAGGATGCGGGAAAAGTCGGCGACAAGCAGGCCGGTCAGCGGTCCGCGGGGGGTGCCTGGTTCTGATGCTGGGGCGGTCATGTGCGCTTGCGGCATCCTTCTGTCCGTCTGGCGGACATTAGTCCGGAGATCGTGGTTAGTCTGGGTCGCCGTGGATCACCGTGTCAAGACAGCACCGTGTCAAGACAGCACCGTGTCAAGACAGCACCGTGATCGAGGGTGCCGACTGGCAGGCGGCCCAGTCAGCGCTGATCGCTCCGGCTGCCTGGAGCAGCAAGGGCAGGTACTCGCCGGTCAGCAACTCCACTGGCGTCTCGGCGGCGTGGACGGTGACGTTCATCGCGGCGACGACCCTGCCGTCGCCATCACGGAGCGGCGCGGCTACAGACCTGATGCCCAGGGCAAGCTGCTCGTCGGTCAGCGACCAGCCGCGTGCCCGCACCTCGCGCAGCGCCGCCTCCCGTTCCGGCAGGTCCGGCTGCCATCGGGCGGCGATGCCTGACCGGCTGGGCTCGGCCAGGACCCGCTCGACCTGCTCGGGCGGCAGGCCAGCCAGCAGCACCTTGCCGAGCGAGGTCTGCATGGCCGGGAACCTGGTGCCGATCGTCACGGCAAGTGCGATGATCTTCGGCACGGCGACCCGCGCGACGTAGACGATGTCCGAGCCGTCGAGCTGGGCGATGGAACTCGATTCGTGCGTACGCGCGACGAGCGCCTCCATGTGCGGCCTGGCGACCGCCCACAGGTTGTGCGACAGCACGTACGACATCCCGAGGTCGAGCACTTTCGGGGTCAGCTCGTAGCCGCCGGCCGCGGCCCGGACGTAGCCGAGTTCCTCCAGGGTCAGCAGGATCCGGCGCACCGTCGGCCTGGCCAGCCCGGTGGCGCCGGCCATCGCGGCCAGCGACATTACCGGCTGGCGCGGCTCGAAAGCCCGGATCACGTCAAGCCCGCGCGCGAGCGCCTCGATGAAATCCGGGCCTACTTCGGTTCGTGCCATCGGCTTCTCCACTGCGCTGTGCTTAGGCTGGACTTGGCTGTGCTTGCGCCTAACTTGGCTGGCGATCCTGCCTCTTGACATCAGCCTGCAAACCGGCAACGCTTCCGGTCAAGTCTCTCGCAGCCGTGATGCGGACAAACGTCCGCTTCAGGTTTTATTATCTATCTTGTTGCCCGACCTTGTTTGACCACCGAGGACGGAGACCTCTCGTGACTGCCGCTTCTGATCTAGCGGGCCTGGCGCCCGGCCGGCCACTGGTGTTCCGCAACGCCACCGTGCTCACCATGGACGACGCTCATCACGTCGAGCGCGATGCTGATGTCCTGATCGAAGGGGAGCAGATCAGCGCGGTTGGCAAGAACCTGCCGGTCCCCGAGGGCACGACGGAGATCGACGCGAGCGGCGGCATCGTCATGCCCGGCATGATCGACACGCACCGGCACATGTGGCAGACCGCGATGCGCGGCTACGGTGCTGACTGGACGCTGACTCAGTACTTCGTGTGGAACTACTTGCAGTGGGGCAAGTCATTCCGCCCGCAGGACATTTACGCGGGCAACTTGCTGAGTGGCCTCGAGGCGATCGACGCTGGCGTGACCACGTCGGTCGACTGGTCGCACAACCTGCACACGATCGACCACGCCGAGGCGGCCGCCGACGCGCTGACCGAGGTGCCTGGCCGGTTCGTGCTCGCCTTCGGCAACATCCAGGCGGCGCCGTGGGAGTGGTCGGCGGCACCGGAGTTCCGCGACTTCGTCAGCCGGCGGTTCAGCGGCGGGGGGACCGACATGCTCGGGTTCCAGCTGGCGTTCGACGTTCCGCCGGCCAGCCCGGACTTCCCCGAGAAGGCCGCTTTCGAGGTGGCCCGCGACCTGGGCGTGCCGGTCACCACGCACGCCGGGGTCTGGAAGGTGACCACCGACGACGGCATCCGGCTCATGTACGAGAACGGGTTCATGAACGAGCGCACGATCTACGTGCACGCGTCCAGCCTGTCGGCGGACTCCTACCACCGGATCGCCGCGACCGGCGGCGCGGCGTCGCTGTCCACCGAGAGCGAGCAGAGCGCCGGGCAGGGCTACCCGCCCACCTGGAAGCTGCGTGAGCACGGGATTCCGATCTCGCTGTCGATGGACACCAGCGTGTGGTGGAGCGCTGACCTGTTCTCCGCGATGCGGGCGACGCTGAGCGCCGACCGCGTCCGCGAGCACCTGGAAGCGCATGGGCGGGACGAGACCGTGACCCACCACAAGCTCCGCGCCGAGCAGGTCGTGGACTGGGCGACGCGGGGCGGGGCTAAGGCGCTCGGCCTCGACTCGGTGACCGGCAGCCTGGAACCCGGCAAGAAGGCCGACGTCATCCTGATCAAGAATGACGCCTCCCCCGTCATGTTCCCGCTGCTCAACCCCTACGGGCACGTGGTGTTCCAGGCCCAGCGGGGCGACGTGCACACGGTCGTCGTCAACGGCCAGGTGGTCAAGCACGACCACCGGCTGGTCGGCGACGGTCTCGGCAAGGCGCGGCAGGCGATCGGGCAGACCGTTGACTACCTGCGCGGCGAGCTTGGCCCGGAGGCCTGGGCCGAGGGCATGCACCCGGAAATCCCGGAGACCCGGGTTCTGGAAAATCCGTACACGTACACCTATACGGGAGAGTGACTGTTGCGGGCAGCAGTGCTGCGCGCCCACGGCGCGCCGCCGGAGTTCGCGTCGCACCCAGAGCCGGAGCGCGGCGCTGGCCAGGCCCTCGTGCGGGTGACCGCCGCGCCGGTCAACCCGCTCGACCTGCTCTGCGCCTCGGGCACCTCGTACTTCGGCACGCCCGCGCTGCCGTACGTGCCGGGGGCGCAGGGCGTGGGGGTCATCGAGTCGAGCGATGAGCTGGCCCCCGGTCAGCGGGTGTGGTTCAGCTGCAGCGCCGGGATGGCCGCCGGTGACGGCGCCCTGGCCGAGTACTGCGTCGCCGCTGACGATGCCGTGCTCCCCCTGCCCGACGGGGTTGACGATGACCTCGCCGCCGCGCTCGGGCTGTCGGCGATCGCCGCGTGGATGGCGCTGAAGTGGCGCGGCGAGCTTGCCGCCGGCCAGAGCGTGCTGGTGCTCGGCGCCAGCGGCACCGTCGGCCAGGTCGGCGTCCAGGCGGCGCGCCTGCTCGGCGCGGGCCGGGTCATCGCGGCGTGCCGTGATGCGCACGGCCGCGCGCGGGCGCTTGAGCTAGGCGCCGACGCGGCCGCCGACCTCAGCGGCTCTGATCCGGAAACGATCGGTCAGCGGCTGGCTGAGGCATCAGGCGGAAAGGTGGACCTCGTACTCGACCCGCTCTGGGGACTGCCTGCGGAGGCTGGCCTTCGGCTTGCTCGCGCCGGGCGGGCGGCTAGTCAACCTCGGCTCATCGGCCGGTCCGGCGGCCAGCCTCGGATCGGCGCCGCTGCGCGGCGGCATGCTGAGCGTACTCGGCTACACCAACAACGCGCTGAGCGGCCAGCAGAAGGCGGCGGCGCTCGAGGAGATCCTGAACCATGCCGCCGCCGGGCGGCTGACCACTGACCGGGAGGTGCTGCCGCTTGAGAAGGCGGCTGATGCCTGGTCACGATGCGGGGCAACTCCGCACAAGCGAGCGGTGCTTATGCCTTAAAAGCCGGTGAGCCGGGCGGCCACCCGACTCACCGGCACCATCACTAACCCACCGTCCAGTGAGTAAGCACAAAGGAGTCTAGCCGTGTCATCAGTCGTCACGCGCAACCCGACCGGCAAGGCCGCCGCGGCCGTCGCGGCCGCGGCCCTCGCGGCAAGCCTGGCCCTAGCCGCCTGCAGCAGCGGCAGCAGTTCAAGCACGACCAGCCAGCCCAGCCAGGGCGGCTCGCCCTCAGCTTCGGCCGGCTCGAGCGGTCCGCTGAGCATCGCGTACCTGTCGTTCGCCGTCGAGAACAGCTACGACGCCCCGATGCTGGCGGCCGCCCAGGCGGTCGCGTCCGACAACAACGCGACGCTGAAGGTGTTCGACGCGAACAACAGCCCGCAGACCCAGTTCAGCCAGCTGCAGGACGCGATCAACTCGGGTCAGTACCAGGGGATCATCGTCCAGCCGATCTTCGGGACCGGGCTCATCAGCCTGGTCAAGCAGGCGATCGCCAAGGGCATCAAGGTCGTCAACATGGACCAGATCCTCGGCCCTGACCTGTCCACCGACTCCCCGCAGGTCCCCGGCTTGTCGGCGAACGTGACCTTCGTGCCGACCGATATCGGCACCAAGCTCGGCAATCTCGTCGTCGGTGCCTGCAAAGCAAAGAAGCTGAACCCGTGCAAGGTCGGCTACCTCTACGACATCAAGGCCTCCGCTCTGGACGTGGCGATCAGCGGAGCGTTCAAGAAGGCCATCGCGTCCGACCCGGCCGTCAAGATCGTCGCCCAGGGCCAGAGCTTCTTCAGCCCGACGACAGGCCTGACCGCGGTGCAGAACATGCTGCAGGCCACTCCCGGCCTTAACCTGATCGTCGGCTCCGACCAGGGCATCGAAGGCGGCTCCCAGGCGGTCTCGTCCGCGCACCTGACTGGCAAGGTCATCCTGGTCGGCTACGGCGCGAGCGCTGCGGCGCTGGCAGGCGTTGCCTCCGGCGCCTGGTACGCCGACGTGGCGCAGGCTCCGGCCAGCGAAGGGCGCCTCGCCGTGCAGGCGCTCGTCGCCGCGTTGCGTACCGGCAAGAACAGCGGCGGCATCGACCCGGTCGGCGCGCTGCCGAACGGCGGGGTGGTCACCAAGGCAAACGTCAGTCAGTTCACGGCCGAGTGGCCAGGCTGACAAGTTGCCTGACCCTACGATGCCCGATCTTGCCGGACCCGAGCATCGGGGCCACCGGGGCGCGCACGTCGAGTTGAGGGACGTCAGCAAGTCCTTCGGCGGCGCGCGCGCCCTTGAGGCGGTCAGCCTGAAGATCCGCCGGGGCTCGATCCACGCGCTGGTCGGCGAGAACGGCGCGGGCAAGTCAACGCTGGGCAAGATCATCTCGGGAGATCTCGCGCCGGACCACGGCCAGTTGCTCGTGGACGGGCAGGTGGCGCATTTCCGCTCGCCGCGTGCCGCCAGGTCGAGCGGCATCGCCGGGATCGCTCAGGAACTCTCGATCGTCCCGGCCCTGTCGGTAGCCGAGAACGTGTTCCTCGGCGCTGAGCCCCGGCGGGCCGGCCTGCTCCGCAGACGCGAGCTGCGCAGGCGCTATGCCGAGCTGGCCCAACGGACCGGCTTCGACCTCGACGGCGAGGCCAACGCGGGCTCGCTGCGGACCGCCGCTCAGCAGAAGACCGAGATCCTGCGCGCCCTGAACTCGAAGGCGCGGCTGATCGTGATGGACGAGCCGACGGCCGCGCTGCCGCGGCCTGACGTCGAGAACCTGCACGACATCATCCGCGGGCTCGCCAGGGCCGGCACCACGATCGTGCTCGTCTCGCACTTTCTTGGCGAGGTGCTCGAACTCGCCGACGAGATCACCGTCCTGCGCGACGGCCGCGTCGCGGCGAGCGCTCCGTCGGCCGGCCAGACCGAGGAAACTCTGCTCAACGCGATGCTCGGCCGGACTCTGGGCGCCACCTTCCCGGTCAGGCGGCCAGTGGCGGCCGACGCCCCGGCGGTGCTCTCGATCAGCGCGCTGACCGCGCCGGGGATTACCGGCGTCTCGCTCGACGTCAGGCGCGGCGAGATCGTCGGCCTGGCCGGGCTCGTCGGCGCAGGCCGGACCGAACTCGCCCGGGCTATTTCGCTCGCTGTGCGGCCGACCGCCGGGACGGTAACCGTGGCCGGCGAGCCCCTTCGCTCGGGCGGGCCCCGGCGGCCCTTCGCGGCGGAATCGCGATGATCCCTGAGTCGCGCAAGCACGAGGGGCTCTTGCTGCGCCGCTCGGTCACCGAGAACGTCAGCCTGTCCAGCCTCGGGCGGCTGAGCCGGACGGGCTGGTCAGGCCGGGAGCCGAGCGGGCCGAGGTCAGGCGGATGCTCGGCGAACTCGACGTCCGCCTCGCCGGCCGTCAGCCGCCGCTGGCACGCTGTCAGGCGGCAACCAGCAGAAGCTGCTCTTCGCCAGGACGCTGCTGGCATCGCCGCGGGTGCTGATCGCCGACGAGCCGACCAGGGGCGTCGACGTCGGCGCCAAGCGAGCGATCTACGAGCTGCTGGCCTCGCTGGCGGCGCGTGGCCTGGGGATTCTCATGATCTCCTCCGATGTCGAGGAGGTGCTCGGCCTCGCGCATCGCGTCCTCGTCATGCGCGGCGGCCGCATCGTCGCCGAGTACCCCGGCGGGACAGCGACGGAAGCGTCGGTGCTCGGCGCGGCCTTCGGCTCTGCCGAGAGAGGTAATTGATGACGGCTCCTCCTGACTCGCCGCCCGCTAGGCGGATCAGCCTTCCTTCAGCGGGTGACCTGGCTCCAGGGCCAGGCGGGGCGGCATTGCCGTGCCGTTCCTTGTGCTCTTCATCGTGCTCTCGATCGCCAGCGGGCCGTTCCTGACCAAGGTCAACCTGCTCGACATCCTTGACCAGCAGGCCTCCACGCTGATCATCGCGGCCGCCGGGACGCTGGTGCTCGTCTCGGGCGGAATCGACCTGTCCGTGGGAGCCATCTACGCGCTTGCCGGGGTCACGGCGGCCCACCTGGCTTTGTCTGTGCCGCCGTTGCTGGCTGTCGTGGCCGGCGTGGCGGTCGGACTCGCGGTAGGCCTTGTCAACGGCGTGATCGCGACCTTCTTCCGCATCAACTCCCTGATCGCCACGCTCGCGATGTCCTTCGTGATCAGCGGCCTGGCCAGCCTGGTCACCAGCGGGAACCTGATCATCGACTACAGCCACCCCGCGTTCGGCGACCTGGCGCGCTGGTCGTTCCTCACGGTAAATACGTCGAGCTGGACAATGCTCGTCGTTGTAGTGCTGCTCGCGGTGGTCCTGTCGCGCACCACCGCAGGTCGCTACATGTACGCGGCGGGCAGTAACGCGCAGGCGGCACGACTGGCGGGGGTCAGGGTCCAGCAGATCAGGTTGCTGACGTTCGTGCTCAGCGGCGGCGCGGCCGCGCTCGGCGGGGTCATTGACGCGTCCCGCGTCCTGTCCGCCCAGGCGTCGAACGGCCAGACCACGCTGACCTTCACCGTCCTGGCTGGCATCGTGGTCGGCGGCACTAGCATCCTCGGCGGCGACGGCGCGATCTGGCGGACCGTCGTCGGCGTGCTCTTCATCGCCCTGATCGGCAACGGCTCAGACCTGCTCGGCCTGAACCCGCTCTACGACCAGATCGCGCTTGGCGTGCTACTGCTACTGGCAGTCGGCGCCGACGCCTGGTCAAGGCTGCAGGGCGGCGCGGGCCGCTGACTGGGCGGGTACGGGGAGACTTCTCACTCCGGGGGAACCATTCTGGTACCGCAAGTATCGAGAGTTTTAAGGGGAGATGCCGATCAACTCGCTCCCGCCCGAGATCACGTCGATGAGGGCTACGCCGCCGGAGGCGCCGGTGTAGATTCGCCTGCCGTCCGGGCTGACCGCGATGCCAACAGAAAAACCTCTCAGCGAATGCAACTGGCCGTCAGTCCTGTTGGTGAGCGTGGCAATTACCCAGATGCCGGTCGGGGGGGTGTTGCGGATGACATATACCGCGCGGCCGTCCGGGCTGACCCCGATGCCGCTCAAATAGACGGATTCGGAACTAGGCCCAATGGGTATCGGGTGTCCTGTTGTCTTGCCTGTTGTCGTATCGATGACCGAGATCCTGGGCGAGGGACCGCTTTGGGCGACGTATAGGCGGCGGCCGTCCGGACTGACCGCGATGCCGCTCACAGTGTCCCTATCGGACCCTGTGCCAATGGCTATCGGGTGTCCTGTTGTCTTGCCCGTCCTCGTGTCGATGACCGAGACGCTGGGCACGGGACCGCCGTAAGCGGCGACGTACACGCGGCTGCCGTCCGGGCTGACCGCCACTGCGGCAGGGCCAGGGCCGTATCCGATCGGAATCGGTGCTTCGGCCGGCTCGTTCGTCGCGGTGTCGATCACCGACACGTCGTTGGAGCCTTCGTTGACGACGAATAGGCGGCGGCCGTCCGGGCTGACCACCGCCGCGACGGGGGTTTTCCCGACGGGAATCGGCTTCCCTGCAGGTTCGGCCGACTTCGTATCGATCACCAGGACACTGTCCAAGTCGCCGAGGGTGACGTAGACGTGGAGGTCATCGGGGCTGACTGCCAGGCTGTAGGGGAAGCCGCGGCCCGGGCCGACTGGCGTCGGTCCCGCGATGATCTTCCTCGTCATCGTATCGATCACCCAGATGCTCGCCGGCTCTTCAAGATTGGTGCAGTAAAGGCGGCTGCCGTCCCGGCTGATCGCCAGCGCGGTAATTAGCTGAAAAGTGTTCGTGAGGCCGATCATGGCCGATCCGACGGCGACTGGCAGGCCCGCGATGGCCAGGCCGGCAGCGATCACGGTGCGGCGTCTCGGCCCCGCGTCCGGGCTCACCTCGGCGGGAGCGGGTCCGTCAGGGCCGGGCCCGGTGAGCGGATCGGGGTGCCGCAGCCAGGCGGCTGCCGCGGCCAGGAGCAGCAGCGTGCACCCGAAGCCGAGGACGGGAACCTGTAGGACGGAATCCTTCAGGTGCGAGTCAATACGCAGCGAGTTGTTCCCGTCGGCAAGGTCGAACATGCCGAGGAGAATGGGCACGCCGCCAGCGACCCAGCCCGACAGGAGGGCCAGCTGCAGCCGGCGAGGAGCCGTGACGACCGCGAGCGCAGGCACGGCGAGCGCCAGCACGGCGGCCGTGATGGACGCGGGAGCCCACGCGCCGAACCTGTCGTCCGTGCGCTGAGCGAGCACTACTTCGAGGAGCTGGCCCAGCAGGGCCAGCATCCCCAGGGCGCCAAGAAGGAGCGCCGTCCACCTGAACAGGTCCCGCGGCACGGCAGGCCCGAAATGAGCAGCGGGGTCCCGTCTCAGGGCGACGCCCGCGACGCCCGCCGCTGAGAGCAGGACCAGGTGCCCCGCGAGCTCGAACCCGTACGCGCGGGCGCTCGTCCCCAGCCCGCCGCTGGTGAACCCCAGCTCCCACGTGACGTACACCAGCCCCCACGCCGAGGCGGCCGCCAAGCCGAGCAGCGCACCTGGTCCGATCAGTGATCGCGTGCGAGGCAGGATCGCGCAGGCGCCCGCGGCGGCCGCGAGCGCCGCCACGCACCAGACAAGGGCCGGCGGCAAGAGGACATGCGGGAGGACGGACGCGGACCCGCCGCTCTGCGCTCCGATGATCAGCAGAAACGCGGCCACGACCGCCAGCAGCCCGGCCGCGGGCGCGAGAGTCCGTTGTGACCTCAGAGTTCCGCCAGGCCGTCCTTGGTCCTGGCGGGGGAGCGCCGGCTGAGGGGCAGCCCGCGTCAGGCCGCTGCCCGGCGGCTCGCGGCCAGGGGGAATGGCAGGCGCTCCGGCCGCATGCCCTTCCGTGGGCAAGGCGGCCGGATCCCGCGCTGACACGCCGGCCTGATCGGATCGGGCTACCGGTCCGATGCCAAGGGCAGCGGACTCCAGCGTGCTGGTGGCTGGCCCGGGTGCCTCCGCCGCCTCCGCCGCCTCCGCCGCAGTTCCTGGCATCTTCCCGGGCGAAGGCGGAAGGACTGACCGCAGCCATTGCGTGGCGGCGGCCGACACCTGCCGGCTGTCGTCGCCGGCGAGGCGGTGGATCTCGTCCCGGACGCGGGCACGCACAGCGTCGTTGCCGATCCTGTGCAGGTGCTCGAGGCCCGCCAGCGAGCTGAGCCGGTCCGCGGCGATCGGGCTGCTGACCGCGTTGCGCAGGTAGGACGGCAGGGACCAGTTGACGTTCCTGGCGATGACGGTGCGGCCCTCGACGTTGACCTGTTTCTTCGGCCGCTGCTGCGGCATCTCCTCCACGACCCGGTCGTGCACGTAGCTGTAGAGCTCATCGACGGTGATGTCGCCGTCGCCGTCCGGATCGGCGGTACCTTCCCGCAGTCCTTCGACCAGGTAGCGGGTGAACACCGACTGCGCTGCCTCGCCTTCCACCTGGTTGCCCTCGAAGGAGTACTGGGTGGAGTCAGACGCGGTCAGTACCGTGCGGCCCGTGCCCTGAAACCGCTGCAGGGCGTGGACTTCGGTATCGGCCTTCGCCAGGCGGCCGGCGGGATACGCGCCGCTGTAGCAGCAGTCGAGGATCAGCACCATCTGCCGTGACGCGCAGTCCTCCATCGCCTGATCGATCTGCCCGGCGGACAGCGCCGTGAACAGCAGGCTGTCGCGCCGGGTATTGCTCATGGCCAGGTACAGCCGCCCGGCGTCGTCCTTCAGGCCGTGACCAGTGAAGTAGAGCAGGGTCAGGTCGTCGTGGCGCCGTTCCCGGTAGAAACTGCCGATTGCCTCCCCCACCCGGTGATGCGGCTCGTTGACCAAGATGGTGACGTCGAACCCGGCGACGTCGGGGTCCCGCAGGACCGCGGCCAGCGACTCCGCGTCGTGCGCCGGAGCAGTCAGCCGCCGCAGCCCGGGGTCCTGGTAGTCGTAGCTCGCCACCAGCAGCGCCACTCGCCTGCCCACGGTCAATGCCCCGAATGACGGCGGATGTAGGCATCGACGAGCTCCTGCTGCTGCTCCGCCGGGGCATGCCCGAGCTCGATCGTGTCCCCGTCAATCGTCACCGAGATTCGGTGCCGGCCCGACTGGCGGCCCAGCCAGTCACGAACGGTCGCGATCAGCGCGGTAAACACCCCACCGGACGCGCTCAGCGCGACGAGGACCGCGCCCAGCGCGAGATCACCGGCACCCTTAGCGCCGGCCGGAGCCGGACCCGCCGGCCGGAACCCGATGGACACCAGGTCGAGGTCGGCGATCTCCGCGCGTAACCGGCGGCTCAGCCGCTCATGCACCTCAAGATCCACATCCTGGCCCAGGTCAAGAACCAGCACGAGGTTCACGACATCGCTGTCGCCCCCGACGCCCGGATCACTGCTGCTCATCGACATCCCCGCCTGCCAGGCCTACGGCTCAATATGTTCCGCTCGATGGTGTCTCTGCGTGAGCCAGATTCAAGAGCGGGCTATCTGAGACCGCTATCCACTCAGACAACCCTAAAAGAAGAACCGCAACCCATGTTAACTGAGAACAGAGCAGTTTTCAGCGCTGAAACGTCGTCGTGGCAGGGCGAACCGGGCCGATACCCGGAATCGCGATTGGCCACGCGAACTTCCCGATTCCGCACGAACTTTGAGATCCGTCGCGAAGAGCAACAAAGGCGCCACGTTGCTCATCATCCGGCGCGGCGAGGCCGAATCCGCTGGCGCGTGCCCGGCCGGTGAACCTACGGCTCATCGGCCTGTGGTGCCGTCGAGTTGTTCCCTGAGGATGTCCGCGTGCCCGGCGTGCCGGGCAGTTTCGCTCGTCATGTGGGCCATGACCCACCGGAGCGTGTGCCGGTTGCCCTCGACCGGCACAGCCACGCGCGCTCCCGGGTCGCCGACAGCGCGGATCGCACGGTCGCTGTCCTCGATCGCTGCCCCGTATTCCCGTAGCATAGCGGAAGCGGCGCGATCGGCCGGGACGGCCATGCCGAGGTCGGCGTCCGCATCCCAGGCGGCCCCGACCAGGTGGTAGCCGAACCAGTACCGCTCCGCTTCGGCTAGGTGCTGGACAAGGCCAAGGACGGAGGTGCCGCTGTCCACCAGGACCCGGCGCAACTGCCCGTCGGTCAGCCCGTCCGCCTTCTTCAGCACGCAGTGCCGCGCGAAGGACAAGAACGCCAGAGCCGTGTCAAGCTCGCCTGAGTCAACCCGCGGCACGGGCTCCCGCTGGTTCTGCGCCATGCCGCCACCCTAACCCGGCGCCGAGCGGACCACCCACCCGTGGCGGGACAACATCGATTCGCGTATCGACACCCAAATCACAACATCAATTACGCAATCCATGCGGACAGCGTTGCGGCTTGGTCACCCCGGCGGCGGTCGGTCTTCGGCGGCGGGCGGCGATCCCGGCCACCGCAGTGGTGGCCGGGATGACCGTACCGATGACCCAGCACCGAGCAGAGGACAGCGACCGGCCGGGCGACGAGCCGGCCCGCAGATCCCACCCCATCGCTGACTCCGTCGGCTGACTGAACTATCCGCAATCTAGACGCCTGCGGACGCCGCGCGGTTTACCTCAAGCCCGCGCTATCTGCGAAGTCGGTGTCCGTACCTGCCACGTGCCGGCACATCCGCTGCGGGGGCAACGTCGTCAGGCAATGACTGCGTGCCGGTCTCGAGCGAGGGATTCTGGTCGGCCTCGGATTGCGCAAAGGTCAGGTCCGGCGTCTTGACCAGGCCAAGCCGGATGATCGTGTTGGGCGGCAGCTCCGCGGCAGCGACGCCAGGCTCGGGGTAGTGCCTGCCGTCGGCCATCCCGACGGTCAGGTGCACGAGCGCCCGGCGCTCTATTCTCGAGAACTCGCCGGGACCCCACTTCTCGGCTGGCAGATGACCGCTGCCGCTGTTGACCGGCAGCATGATCGTGAGCTCCACGTTCGCCGTATTGCCGTCCCGCACTACCGCCCTCGCATACCACACGTTCCAGTCACCGCTGCTGAAAATGCCCGGGAACTCATGCTGGATGGCTTCGTGCAGTGAATTGAGAACCGCGACAGTAGCCCCGGGCCGGTCGGGGGTGCGCAGGTGAACCCGGAGCAGCGGCCGCGGCGGCGCGGTACCGAGCTCGCGCCGGCTTTGCCATCTGTCGAAGACGAGAGCCTGGCTCAGCCGGGGATCGTCGTCGCTTGCCCGCTCCGAGGCGCCATGGCACAGCACCATCAGAACCGACTGCCCGTACAAGACGGTAGCCGTCAGGCCGACGAGGGCAAGGCCAGGATCGATCCATGCCAGCAACTGGCTCTCGATCCCAGGCTGCCAGGCCGCGCAGATCGCCAGGAAGCGCCAGGTGCGGGCGCCATCATGATGCCGGACCGGGCTCCGTGCCACGACATCCAGGTCGGTAGCTAGCACGGGCAGGGCATGGTTCGCGGGCTGGCCCGGCTCGGCATTGCTCGCGGACTGCGGCGGCGCCGCGCCAAGCAGCCGCGGTATCCCGTCGGCACGGGACTGGATTCCCACGACGGCCGACCCGGTGAGCGGAATCAAGCTGACCAGGAAGGCCTGGATCTGATCGAGCCCATCGGGCCTGACGTTGAGCTGGACACGACCCCACTGCAAGTGCGCGTACCTGACCTCAGGGGCCGGGATCGGCAGCTGAACCTCAGCGACGATCAGGCCAGATCCGGCGGCGAGTTGAAGCACCACCGTGATCGGGTGCTGGGCTACCTTCGCCTCCGCTTCAGCTGGCAGGCCGAGGAACACGCTGATCGTGCTGGTCGCGTCCTCAGCCAAGGTGAGCAGGCTGGGATCAAGATCGAGCTGCCTGGTGTTCTCGAGGGCCGCGTGCAGCGGGGCATCTGGCTGCTCCCTGAACACGACGAAGTTAAGCGACTGCGATCCGGTCCCCGACCTTTGCAGGGCGAGCACGTTCGCCGGCTGCTCTAGCGGTGACTTGGCCGAACTGTCCGATGACTCCCCCGTTTCGCCGTTCGGCGCCGGTGCCTGGTACTGGTCAAGACGGGAGTGGCGGTAAAACCACTGAGCGGCCTGCCGCGCGGTTGGCCTGGCCGGCCGCGCGAAATCCAGCAACGTGCTCAGGGCCTGCGGATCATCGTGCTGCCAGATGACATAGCTAAAAGCGGCACGGTCGATCATCAGCGCTTCTGCCGTGATGCTGCACCACCAGTTGCTGTGGATTACCGCGTCATGGCTGTAGTCCGGAGCATCGGTGTAGAAGAGCAGGTCCGACTCGAACCGCACGTCATCCGGCGGCGGCTGCCGCTGCGCGTGGAGGTTAGCGTCACCTCTGTCGAGCGCCTTTGTCTGCCAGCGCCACGTCACCCAGAGCCCGAAGAGCTGGAGAACGATGCAGGCTCCCGCCCAGGTCATGACCCAGGTCAGCGAACGGGAAAAGGCTATGGCAACGGCGAGCACCACGCTGGGCAAGATCGCGGCGACAATCAGGGGATTGCCTGACGGCACGAGCACCCCGCGCACGGCGGACCGGTCCGGCCGTTCGATCCGGCCGAGCTGGATCGCCGAGAACAGCGTGAGGACGAACGCCAGCACCTCCGCGCTCACCTGCAGCTGCGCAAACCCGAGCCTGCGGGCAAGCGGGAAGAACAGCAGCTCAACTGCCATCAGCACGGTGTTGATCCAGCCTGCCAGCCGAGCCGTCGAGTAGTAGGTCGAGTCCGTGACCGCGATCCGTACTTCCATCCTCGCCGAGAAAGCCGCGGATCGCTGCGGGACATCGTCGATCGCCCGGACTCTGGCCGCGACCACGCCCGGGCTGATCGTGTCGGTCGACGTACGTCGCTGCATCGGGGAGGCCAGCCATTCCCCGCCTGACCACTCCGTTGTGAGCACCCGGTAAGCGGCGTCGCTATGACCGTGGGTCGCGATCTCGCGCAACGCCAGCCTGAGAGTCCTGAGCCTGTCGCGGAAGGCCCTCGTCAGCTTCGTGGTCCGCTGCGGGCTCAACGCCTCCTGCTCCGGGCCGGCCCCCACGCGGTGGTCACGTAAGGTCGCCGCCACCGCGTTGACCTTGGCCAGGGCCAGGTCGGCCAGGCTCTGGTGCAGCGGCTCGGGCCAGTCCGCTTCCGCCTTCAGGAGCTGATCTGTGACCGCCGCCAGTTGCCTCATCGGAAACGGCTGCTCGCATCGGACGTCCAGTTCCGCGCGCCTTTCCAGCGGCAACGACGGATCAGGGGAAATGCCGTCAGGAAGATTCACCCTCACCTGACGGTCAGCATCCGCCGACGGCAGCAGCAAATCCAGGTGCAAGCTGGCACTCGGGAAGATCCAGTTAGAGAGCCGCAGATGCCGTCGCCAGTTGCGTGATCTGGACCACCTGCGGTGCGGGGCAACTCCTGGCCCGAAGACATCGGGCCAGGTGGCGGCGGCCAGGTGCAAAGCCCTGCCAGGCAGCCTGACCGTCAACTGGGTGGGCGGCTGCTCGCGGCTGGCAGGGATCACGATCACCGCGGACTCGGTGAAGGCGCTGAGCACTTGGGCGGCCCGCTCGGTGAGCTGACGGGCAGCGGCCTTGCTCGCGTCCTGACCTGCCTGAGCCAGGAGGTCAGCGAAGGCTTCGAGTACCCTGCCGACCTCTTCCCGCGCCCGGTCGATGCGCGCGAGCGGCTCCCGCAGGGCCGGTCGCATTGGCTCGTCTCCTTTGAGCAGGAGCGCGGGCACAGTCTCATCACGGAGCAGCCGGTAGCTGGCCGCCGACAGGACAAGCCGATGATCGCGGCTGACGCTGAAGTCCTGGTCACTGACATCAGGAAGCCGGGCAGCCGCGACATTCAAGATGATCTCCGTCAGCGCCGCCGCGAGCCGGTGCCGCACGTCAGCACGTGGCAAGGTCATCAGCTGGGTGCCGCTGGCATCTGTCACGGCGAGCGTGGAAAAGGGCTCGGGGTCAGGAAGCCGCTGCCGCAGCGGCGGCAGCACGACAATGGGGAGCCAGATCTGCCCGCTCCAGTCACGGAACGCCTCATGGGTGATGCGGCTCAAATCGATATCAATGTCGATAGTCGTCTCAATAGCGTCAGATCGCGCGATATCAATAATCTCCGACGTAGACCTTATCCACCCGTCGTTGGCAATCAGGAACAGCAACTCGCGGCCAAGGGCCGAGTCGCGATCATAGTTCGCGTCCTGCCAGGCAAATTCGTCCGGCGTGACCTGGCCGATCATGTAATCGAGCCTGCGCGCGATCGCCCGCAGCGCACCGACCTGGGGCTTCTTATCATTGCCAGCGGCCGCACCGGCCGCCGACCCGTCATGACGCCTTCGGCTCGCGCTGCCTGAGGTCACATCTGGTCCCTTCGCCCGCGGATAGTACGATAATAGACCGCGCTATCGGCAACCATTACGGGGCTCACTCGCCCCCGCCAGCTCACCCGGTCCGCCCTAAGCCGGAGTCGCTATAATCGAAGCCGAGCTGGCGCAAATTTTCAGCGAATAAAATAAGAGCCGGGGTTGAACTGGCCGGGAGATTCAGCGCCGGCAGCCGGGCCGGCTCGCCGATCCGCCGGACGACCGGGCCGCGCAATGCCGCTTAGATTGTTTTGATCATGCGCTGGCCTTCAGGTTCCTGGCCGGCTGAACTCCCTGGGCAGGCGCCGGCCTCGGGGCACCTCATGTGGCGTGCGGGAGGGATCTCGTTGTTCCTGGGGGAGGGTTGTCGGTTGCGGGAGGGTTGTCGGGTTCCTGCAGGGTCACCGGTTTCCGCGATCGTGCTCGCGGGCGGGAGCCATGGTTAACGAATCGGATTATGGTAAGCGTGCTGGCTCGGCGCATTGCCCGCACTTCCGCCCGCGGCCTGGGAGTCCCGATGTTCGAGCGTTTTACCGATCGTGCGCGCCGGGTTGTCGTCCAGGCGCAGGAAGAAGCCAGAAGTCGGCACCACGACTGCATCGACACCACGCACCTGCTGCTTGCCCTGACCGGTGAGGGCGGCGTCGGCGCGGCGGCGCTTGAGGCTCTCGGCGCCAGCCCGCAGGAGGTCGCCGGGCAAGCACGGGACCTGCTGGAATCTGACCCCGCAGCTAAGGGCAGCGAGGACGGCCACATCCCGTTTACCCCCGGTGCCAAGCAGGCGCTCCAGCTCGCGCTCAGGGAAGCCGTCGAACTAGGACAGAGCTACATAGGCACCGAGCACATCCTGCTCGGACTGATCCGCGAGCAGAACGGGACAGCCGCCAAAGTGCTCGCCAGCTCCGGAGTAACCCTGCGTCGGGCACGTCAGCAGGTCCTGGAGGAACTCGGCGCCCCGCTGCCCAAGGCGAACCGGATGCTCAGGCGGCTGCGCGGGTCTCGCTAGCGGGGGCCGGCGCGATGTTCCGTCATCGTGCTCTTGGGCGCAATCACGGAACATCGGCCGCCTCCCGGCGCCCCGGCGGGACCGGCACCAGGGTGCTGACCAACTAGGCTCCGCGCTACTGTTCATGCCGGAGCGATTCAGGTGCTACGCGCTCGTGGCTGCCCTGAACTTGACGACAAGCTCGCTCGGTATCCGGCCCCGCTCCTTGACATCCATGCCCTGGCTCTTGGCCCAGTCGCGGATCTCGGAGGACTTCAGTCCGCCTCCCGTGCTCCGGCGTGCCGTCCCTTGCGATGCCCGCCGGGCGCTGCCGTTTGCCCTGCGGCCTACTTCCAGGTACTGGCCCACGGCCTTGCGGAGTTCCTCAGCGTGCGTGGCGTTCAGGTCAATTTCGTACTCGGCTCCGTTAAGTCCGAAGCGGATAGTCGTATCTGCGTGGCTGCCATCGATGTCATCGATCAGGACGGTCTCTATCTTCTGAGCCATGAGCTACTCCGTTCATGAGGGAAGGTCGAAATTATTCTATCCAGCCGATGCGGTCGCTCGTCCTCACAACACCCTTAATTCCTGCCAGGGCGCGGCGGCCAACTACGGATTCGGAGCCTTCCATTGCTTTACAGTGACCGGGTAAATGCGGTGAGTGCCGAGCGGGAGCGAGCACTGCCCCACCCGAATTGCCTCCACGCCCTTTCCAGGAGGGGGCGGCTTCAAACAAACTACGGCCCTGGCGTGACATCGCGCGCCAGGGCCGTTGCAGTTAGCTGCCGTTGTGGTTCTTCGGGTCAGGGTCCGGAGTCCTGGGCGACGATCACGTCGCCGGACGTGCTGCCAGTTGCCTGGTCATAGACGAGGTTCGCCGAGGTCTGGTTGACGCACAGGCCGACCTGATAGACGCCGGCGGGAAGCCCGTTGGTCCCGGGCAGGATGGTGCCGGTGAAAGACTGGGAGACCCACTGGCCCGCCGGTGCGGTGAAGTTGAGCAGCTTCCAGTTCCCGAACCTGATCGGGCCGGCGCCTTGCTGATAGCACACGCCCAGCTGGCCACTGACCGCGAGTCCGTTGCTGCTGCCGAGCGCGATGTTGCCTGACACGACGGCACGAGAGGTGGCGTTCGCGAAGTTCTCGCCGACGGTGCTGCTTGCCCATTCCCAGGTGGCCGAGCCGTTGGGGGGATTGACCTCGCCGAAGAAGTAGTTCACAAGCGTCGGGGGGAACACGGGAGTGTTGGCGGTGAGCTGGCTCGATGCTGGTGAGGAACTGGCGGACGCGGGGATCGCGACCGCCGTAATGGCGGCAGCCGCCGCAGCCGCGAGCATGGCTGCCGTAGCAAGCACGGCGCGTACTGGGTGTTTCATGCTGGCTCCTTCTGTAGCCGGTGATCTGATTCCGCTTGGTCTTTCACGGGATATCTCGACTTTGGCCAGAAGGGCAGCTGATCACCATACGCGGCGGCCACATAACGCCCACACCATGCTCACGCAATTCGGAGCCGCAAGGCACATATGGTAGATGGCCGAGAGTCCGCGTACGCTGGGCTGGAACGGAGTTCCGGGCTGCGAAATAGCGGCGCAGCGGGCGAGGAGGCGGTAAGGCTGTGACCAGCCAGCCTGGGCCAGATTTCGCCGGGTTGCTGCAACAGCTGAGAGCCGAGGCAGGGCTGACCCAGGAGCAGTTAGCCGAGGCGGCGGGGCTGAGCCCGAGAACGGTCAGCGACCTGGAGCGGGGGATCCACCGGTCAGCTCGCCAGAATACGGCGCGGCTGCTGGCCGATGCCCTGGATCTGACCGAGCGGGTGCGCGGGTTGTTCATGGCAGCGGCCCGTGGTCAGCACCCGGCTGCGCAGGCACTGCCGGCTGTCGCGGGGGCGGCTGTCGCAGGGCCGGCTGTCGCGGGGCCGGTGCCGCGGGAGTTGCCCGCCGATGTGGGCGCATTCACCGGCCGGTCGGCCGAGCTTGCCAGCCTGGATGCTCTGATACCGGTTGCGAACTGTGGCGCGGCGTACGGCCCGGTGGTGATTTCGGCGGTGTCGGGATCGGCCGGCGCGGGAAAGACCGCACTCGCGTTGCGGTGGGCTCATCGGGTGGCGGAGCGCTTTCCCGATGGGCAGCTGTATATCAATCTGCGCGGTTATGACCCGGAGCAGCCGGTATCGGCTCTTGGGGCGCTGGCCGGGTTCTTGCGTGCGCTGGGGGTAACCAGCCGGGACATCCCGGCGGAGGAAGCGGAACGGGCTGCCCGGTACCGGTCGTTACTGGCCGGGCGGCGGATGCTGGTGGTACTCGACAATGCCGCCACCGAGGAGCAGGTGCGACCGTTGCTGCCCGGCATGGCCGGGGTGATGGTGCTGGTAACCAGCCGGGACTCGCTGCCCGGGCTAGTCGCCCGTGACGGTGCCCGGCGCCTGGAACTTGATGTCCTACCCGTCGCTGACGCTATAGCGCTACTGCGCGTGCTGATCGGCGAGCGGGTCGATGCCGACCTCGCAGCCGCCCGGACGCTGGCGGAGCAGTGCGCCCGGTTGCCGCTGGCGCTGCGGGTGGCGGCCGAACTGGCCGCTGCCCGCCCCCAGATCCCGCTGGCAGAGCTGACCGCCGAGCTGGCCTGCGAGGAAAGGCGCCTGGATCTGCTGGATGCGGGCGGAGACCAGCGGGCGGCGGTGACAAGCGTGTTCTCCTGGTCCTACTGCCAGCTGCCCGCAGCGGCGGCCCGGATGTTCCGGATGCTAGCCCTGCACCCTGGCCCGGACTTCGGCTGCTTCGCGGCCGCCGCGCTCTCCGGAACTGGCGCCGAGGAGGCCAGCCGGCTGCTGGTCATGCTGGCCCGGGCTCACCTTATCCAGCCCGCCGGGTCACAACGCTTTGGCATGCACGACCTGTTGCGCGCTTATGCGGCCCGCCTCGCCAGCATCCACGACCGAGACGATGCACGGCGGTCAGCGCGGACCCTCCTCTTTGATTACTACCTGGCCAGCGCCCTGGCCGCCATGCACGTCCTGGTTCCGATAGAAAGACGCAACTTTGACCTGCCTCCGGAAACGATCGTCCCCGAACTAGCCGGTCCGCTCGCCCGGATCTGGCTGGACGCCGAGCGCGCCACGCTTGTCGCGGTCGTCGCGTATGCCGCCAGGCACGGCTGGCCCGTCCATGCCATCCGCCTGGCGGAAACGCTGTGCCGATACCTTGACGGCGGATACCACGCTGAGGCCCTGGCCATTTACGCGCAGGCCGAGCAGGCCGCTCGCGACTGCGGCGACCACGTAGCAGAGATCAGGAATCTGACTCGTATCGCCGACTTTTACAGCTGGCAAGCCCGCTACCCGCAGGCTATCGGCCTCTACCGGCGGGCACTCGCCGCAGCCGAGGAGGTCGATGATCGTTCCTGCAAGCTAGTGATCCTGGGTAACACCGGAACCATGCGCGTGCAGCAGGGCCGTTACCGCCAGGCGGCAGAATGCCAAGAGCAAGCCCTGGCCCTGGCGCGTGAACTCGGTCGGACGCTGCCAGAAGTCATAGCACTGGACAATCTGGGTACTATCTATCTCCTGCAGGGCCATTATCAGCTAGGCCTTGAGTACCAGCAGCATGCCTTCGCCCTCTACAGACAGCTGGCTCCTCCTGCGGACGCCGCGGTCCTGTCACCAGCCGACCTAGGTGACGATCGCAACCCGCAGAGCCGCCACCAGCAGATAGCCGTGCATTACCAGCGACATATTGCTCTCTCACGCCAGCTCGGCGATCCGTATAGCGAGGCTGACACCCTCATCAGGCTTGGCCAGATAAGCCACCGCCTGGGCCGGCATGAACAGGCTCTTACTTACCACCAGCAGGCCCTCGCGCTGTTCCGGGATGTCGGCGACCGGAGCAGGGAAGCCGATGCCCTTAACAGCATTGGCGAATGCCTGCTCGCCAGCAACCAGCACGCGGATGCCCGTGCCCGTCATGCAACGGCACTCACTTTCGCCCGCGAGACGGGCGATCAGCAGCAGCAGGGCCGGGCCCTGGCCGGTCTCGCCGCAGCCGAGCTGCTCCAGGGAAGCTACGAGCAAGCCATCGGCTCTTACCGGCAAGCTATACCGCTGTTCCGGGATATAGGCGACAGGGGCGGCGAGACCGGCGCCCTGAATGGCATCGGAGAATGCCTGCTCGCTGCGGGTAACTCTGCTCACGCCCGCAGCCACCTCCTCGCAGCGCTCGCCCTCGCCCGCGAGACCGGTGATTGCTACCAGCAGGCTCGCGCGGATCGATGCCTAGCCAGCGCATACCGCTAGCGGGGGCGCGGAAGGGCCGCCCGGTAAGGTCCAGTGTTCTGATCTATCTGTCACAGATGACATAGCTGGCTCACGGCGAACGGTCCATGCGACCACCATAACTAACATAAGTAGTGTTCAGTAGTCGCTTTACGAACAGCTTGCGTGTTCGTTCTGGGTGGTGTTCAATCGCGGCATGAGCAACGCGGGCCGGCAGCGGCTGATCGCCCGGGCTGTGAAGGACTCGGGGAGTGCCACGGTCCCGGAACTGGCTGAGCTGGCCGGCGCCTCGGAGATGACCATCCGGCGCGATCTGGACACCCTCGCCGCGCAAGGTGTCCTCGAACGATTCCGGGGCGGGGCGCGCACCCTGCTGCTGCGGGGCGAGGAGCCGCCCTTCGCGTTGCGCTCCCATGAGGCTGTCGACGCCAAGCGCCGGATCGCAGCCGAGGTCTCCCGGCTCATCGCGGACGGCGAGACCGTCCTGCTCGACAGCGGCACCACCTGCCTGGAGGTCGCCCGGCTGCTGCACGGCCGGAAGGTCACCGTGATGCCCTTGTCGTTGCAGGCCATCCACGCGCTCAGCGACGCCCCCGCCCCGGTCACCCTCATGGTGCCGGGCGGACGGCCTCGCAACGGTGAGGGCGCCCTGACCGGCCCTCTCACCCTTGCCTCCCTCGCAGCGCTGCGCTTCGATACCGCGGTCCTCGGCTGCTGCGGCGTGAGCGCCGCCGAGGGCCTGACCGCTTACGACCTCGACGACGCGGCGGTGAAGAAGGCGATCATCGCCTCCGCGCGCCGCATCATCGCCGCCGCCGACGGCAGCAAGCTCGGCCGCACCGCCCACGCCTACGTCGGCGCCTCCACCCTCGTGCACACCCTTGTCACCGACAGCACGGCGCCCGCCGACGAAGTAGCGGCGCTCGAAGGAACCGGCACCGTCGTCAGAACCGCCTAGATTCAAGGGATCTCTCCCATGCCACCCGCACTCGCCGCCGCCGAGGTCGCGGCCACCCCGTCCGCGGTGCGCTCGGTCTGGACCTCGCCTCTGTACCGCGGAGCGACCGTCGCGCTGTTCCTCTCCGGGCTGGGGACGTCCGCCGCCGCGCCGCAGATCACCCTGTTCCTGGTCAACGACCTGCACGTCTCGCTGACCACGGCCGGGCTGTTCTACCTCACGAACATCACCGCCCCGCTCGCCGGCTACCTCATCGGCGCACGCTCGGACCGCTCAGGAAAGCGGCTCGGGCTGTTCCGGTGGTGTGCCCTGGCGGGATTCCTCGGGTGGGTCGCGATGGCCCTGGCCGACGAGGTGTGGATGCCCTTCGTGATCAGCGCCGTCGTCCTGGCCTTCACTGGCGCCGCCGGCTCGCAACTGTTCGCGGCGGTCCACGACGACCTGCAAGCGACCGCGAGCCCCGTGGCCGACGGGGTCGTCTCCATCGTGCGGATGGCGCTGACGGCCGGCTGGGTCGTCGGCCCCGTCCTGGGCTCGATCCTGGCGACTGCCGCCGGCTCGCGCGTGATGCTCGCGGCCACCGGGGCGTGCGCCCTCGCGCAGATCCTCCCCATGGGCTTAGCGCGCACTGGCCCGGCCCGGAGCGGCCCGCGCACCGCGTCCGCGTCCGAAGTGCGGCCCGGGCGCCTGGCGCAGCGCCCGAAGCTCCGGGAGATGCTGCCGCTGCTCGCGTTCACCGGGCTGTACGTGCTCGTCTACGCGGGTGAGCCGATCAAGTACGGCTACCTGCCGATCTACATGCGCGACGACCTCCTTCTGCCGACGGCGGTCAGCGGCGCGGTCATCGGCATCCAGCCTCTGATAGAGCTGATCCTGATGCCCGTAGCCGTGGTCGTCGCCCGCCGTATCGGCATGATGGCCCTGATGATCCTCGGCGCGGCGTTCGGCGTCGGCGCGAATCTCTGCTTCGCCCTGACCGGCGACGCGGCCGGAATGTTCGCCGGGCAGATCCTCATGGGCGGGGTATGGGGCGTGTTCGCGGCCCTGGGCATCATCGTCGCCCAGCGGCTGCTGCCCCAGGCCGTCGCGACCGCCTCAGCCGTCTTCATGAGCTCCGCGGCGATCGCCAGCGCCCTCGGCGGGCTGACCGGCAGCCTCGGCGTCAGCGTTCTCGGCCTGCCGCATGTGTTCTTCGCCCCGGCTCTCTACGGGCTCATCGCCACCAGCGGGATCGCCGTCATGAGCCGCTCCCGGTTCACCGTGCACTAGCCCTGGCCGACACCCGTTAGCCGCCAGAGTGGCTTAGCGTCATGAAGAAAACATGTGCGGAAAGCCGTTACCGAAAGGGCTGGGGTTCATGGACGACAAGTTGCACTTCGCGGTCGACCTCTTCCACGGGACCGCCGAGTATTACGACCGCTACCGGCTGCCATACCCGGAGGCGATGACCGAGGACCTGATCGCGCGCACCGGGGTCTCCGGGCAGGGGCGGCTGCTTGACCTGGCCTGCGGTACCGGGCAGCTCGCCTTCCCGCTGCGCCGGTCCTTCGCGGAAGTCTGGGCCGTGGACAGGGAACCCGACTTCACGCAGATGGTCCGGGCCAAGGCCAACAAGCTGGGCGCCGGGAACATCCGCCCGGTCACGGCGGACGCCGAGACCCTCGACGCGGAAGCCGGGCACTTCGAACTTGTCGTCATCGGCAACGCCTTCCACCGGCTCGACCGCGACCTGGTCGCCGCCAGGCTGCTGCACTGGCTGCGGCCCGGCGGGTGCGTGGCGCTGTGCTGGGCGAACGTTCCGCAGCTGGGTGACCGGGAGTGGCAGCGGGCGCTCGCGGCGCTGCTCGACCGGTGGCGGACCGCGCTCGGCGCGACCGGCCGGGTCCCCGCGAACTGGGCCGAGCCGCGGCGGCGGCGGCCCGACGCCCAGGTGCTGTCCGAGGCCGGGTTCGAGACGGCCGGGCGCTGGGAGTTCCCTGTCGAGCACCGGTGGAGTCTGGCGGAACTGGCCGGCTTTGTCCGGTCCACCTCGTTCCTCCCGCCCTCGGTCCTCGGCGACCAGGGGGCCGCCTTCGACCACGACCTCGCGGCCACCATCGGCCCGTTCGCGGCCGACGGCACCTTCCCGCACGACGTGGGCTTCGTCTACGACCTGGCCCGCAAGCCGACAGACTAGTCAAGATGAGGTTCGGGAGGTCGCGCAACCCTGCGACGGCCGCGCTGCCGACGATGGTGGAGGTCATGGCGGGCGACTTCACTGAGCCCGGCTCCCTCGACCCCGCGCTGCGGGGCGTGCGCGCGGTGTTCCTTCTCTGGACCGCGCCGCTCGCCGCCGCCGCGGCTGTTGTCGACCGCCTCGCGCCGGACCCGCGGCGGGTCGTCGGGCACGCGGGCGGCGATTACGTACTCACCGGCCCCGAGTCGCTGAGCCAGGCGGAGCAGGTGAGCATGATCGGCGACGTTCTCGGCCACCAGATCCGGTTCGACGAACTGTCGCCCGATGAGTTCCGGCGTGAGACGGCGGGTACCTGGCCGGGTCCGGTCGTGGAGATGCTGCTCGCCGCGTGGGGTGCGACGATCGGACACCCGGCGTTCGTGACTTCCACCGTGGCCGACGTCGCCGGAGCGCCAGCGCGGACGTTTCGCCAGTGGGTCTCCGATCACGCCGGCGCGTTCCGGAAACCCCGCCGGAGTAGCCCGGTCGAGCCCGTTACCGAGGAGGACTTCTGATGCGCAGCGTGACCTATTCGATGGGCGTCTCAGCTGACGGCTACATCACCGGGCCGGGCGGCAGCTTCGACTGGACGGCGCCTGATGAGGAGGTCTTTCGCTTCGTCACCGACGAGATCCGGCAGGTCGGCGTCCACCTGCTGGGACGAAAGCTGTACGAGACGATGCTGTACTGGGAGACCGCCGACCAGGATCCCTCGCTCGGCGACTCAATGCTCGAGTGGGCCGCGATCTGGAAGCCGCTCCCGAAGGTGGTGTTCTCCGCCACGCTGCCGGCGGTGCAGGGCAATGCCCGCCTGGCCTCCGGCGGCCTGGCTGAGGAGATCGAGCGGTTGCGGGCCGAGCCGGGGGAAGGCGACATCGCGATCGGCGGCGCGGCTCTCGCCGCCGAGGCGGCCGCGCTGGGCCTGATCGACGAGTACCGGGCCAGGGTCTACCCGGTGCTCGTCGGCGGCGGGATTCCGTTCTTTCCCCAGCGCGAGCGCCGGGTGGATCTCGAACTCGTCGAGACCCGCACCTTCAGCTCGAGAGTCCTCTACCTCCGCTACCGCGTGGCACGCTAGCCGGCGCGTCCGAACTTCACCGCAACCCAGCATTGACACGGCCCAGCCAACTTCCGTACTGCGTATCAATAAACACCCGCCCTTTCCGTTCGCGCCAATTCCCCGAGCGCTTCATGCTCGTACAACGTCAGCCGAGTTACTGGAGCACCTGTGGTCCTATTTCAACAATGGGGCCGAATTTCTTGAAGTGGTGCTGCCATAGCTGAGGCCGGCGTGGTGAATGGCCGTACGGTGGGGTGGTGGAGGTCCGGCTGTTCGGTGAGCTTGAGGCGGTGCAGGACGGCATTGCGGTGCCGGTCCGGGGTACCAAGCAGCGGGCACTGCTAGCTTTACTGGCGCTGCACCGCGGCGAGCCGGTCAGTGCCGACCGCCTGATCGACACGCTGTGGGACGACGGGCAGGCGGCGAACCCGGCCAATGCGCTGCAGGCCCAGATCGGCCAGCTGCGCCGTGTGCTCGGGCCAGCGGCGATCGTTACCACCGAAGCCGGCTATGCCCTCGCCATCGGTCCCGGGGACGTCGACGTCATCCGCTTTGAGCAGCTGGTGGCGAAGGGACGCCGCCTGAGCGAGGCGGGCGAGGCGGCGCTGGCGTCAGCCGCGCTGGGTGAGGCGCTTGGCCTGCGGCGCGGCGAGCCGCTGGCCGAATTCGCCTACGCCGGCTTCGCCGACGCCGAGAGGGCGCATCTGGACGAACTGGCCCTGGTGGCGGTCGAGGCCCGCGCCGCAGCGGACCTGGACCTGGGGCGGCATGCCGACGTGGCCGCCGAACTGGACGCCGCGTGCCGCCAGCACCCGCTCCGCGAGCGCCTGTGGGAACTGCTGATCGTGTCCCTGTACCGGTCCGGCCGCCAGGGCGAGGCGTTGCGGGCCTGTACCGCGATCCGTGACCACCTGGTGGATGAGCTGGGCATCGATCCGGGCCCGGCGCTGCGCGAACTTCAGGCCCGCATCCTGGCCCAGGATCCGTCGCTGGCCGCCGGCTGGCCCAGGCTCGGAGGGAGGAGATTGCCTGGGTACCAGGTGCCGTGCTCGAGACGAAGTTCTACGTGCCCAGGCCGCCGCGTGGCCTGGTCTCGCGTCCGCGGCTGAGCGAGCGGCTGGACCGCGGGACCGCGTCGAAGCTGATGCTCGTCTCCGCGCCTGCTGGTTTCGGCAAGACGACGCTGCTCACCGAGTGGCTGGCGGCGGGACCGGCGGCGCCCGCCGATGAGCGGCTGGCCGCGTGGCTGTCACTCGATCGGGGCGACAACGATCCGGCATCCTTCTGGGCCTATGTGATCGCCGCCCTGCGGACGGCGGCACCCGGGATAGGCGAGAGCGCGCTGGCACTTCTGCGGGCGCCGCAGCCGCCTCCGGTCGAAGCGGTGCTGACGGCGCTGCTCAACGACCTGGCCGCGATCGCGGGCGACATCGTGCTGGTGCTCGATGACTATCACGTTATCGACGTACGCGAGGTGCAGGACGGGATGACGTTCCTGCTCGACCACGTGCCGCCGGGGCTGCATGTAGTGATCGCCAGCCGGGCCGATCCGGCGCTGCCGCTGGCCCGGTTGCGGGCGCGCGGCGAACTGGCCGAGATCCGCGCGGCCGAGCTGCGCTTCACCCCTGATGAGGCCGCGGCGTACCTCAACGAGATGATGGGCCTGCGGCTGACGACGCGGGACGTGACCGCGCTGGAGTCCCGCACCGAGGGCTGGATCGCCGCGCTGCAGCTGGCGGCCCTGTCGATGCAGGGGCGAGACGACGTCGCCGGCTTCATTGCCGGCTTCGCGGGGGATCATCGTTACGTTGTCGACTACCTGGCCGAGGAGGTGCTGCAGCGCCAGACTGACCGGGTCCAGGCCTTCTTGCTGCAGACCTCTATCCTTGGCCGGCTGAGCGGCCCGCTGTGCGATGCGGTCACCGGGCAGGGCGGCGGCAAGGCCATGCTGGCGGCGCTGGACCGGGGGAACCTCTTTCTGGTCCCGCTGGATGACCGCCGCCGGTGGTATCGCTACCACCACCTGTTTGCTGACGTGCTGCAGGCGCGGCTGCTCGACGAGCAGCCCGGCCAGGTGCCGGAGCTGCACCGGCGGGCGAGCGCGTGGTATGAGCAGAACGGCGAGCGGTCCCTGGCCATTGGCCACGCGCTGGCCGCCGCAGATTTCGGGCGGGCGGCGGACCTGGTCGAGCTGGCGATCCCGGCCCTGCGCCCGGCCAGGCAGGAGGCCGTGGTGCGTCGCTGGCTCGAGGAACTCCCCGACGACGTGATCGGTGTCAGGCCGGTGCTCAGCGTTACTTTTGCCGGGGCATTGCTGAACACCGACGAGGTCGAGGGAGCCGAGGCGCGGCTGCGAGACGCCGAGCGATGGCTGGACGCGGCGGCAGCCTTCCAGGAGGAACCACCAGCCAGCCCGGCCGGGCTGGTCGTCGCCGACGAGGAGGAATACCGGCGTCTCCCGGCGGCGATCGAGGTGTACCGGGCCGCGCTGGCTCTGGCCCGGGGCGAGCCAGCGGGCACTGTCCGGCACGCCCGGCGGGCGCTTGATCTTTCGCTTGAGGAGGACTACCTCAACCGTGCCTCAGCGGCGGGGTTCCTGGGCCTCGCCTCCTGGGGAAGCGGTGACCTGGAGGCCGGGCACCGGGCTTATTCCGCGTGCGTGGACGGCCTGCGGCGGGCCGGGTTCATTGCTGACATCCTGGGCTGCTCGATCGCTCTTGCCGACATCCGGATCACGCAAGGTCGTCTCGGCGAGGCGATGCGCACCTACGAGCAGGCATTGCAGCTGGCCCCTGAGCACGCCGGGCCGGTCCTGCGGGGAACAGCAGACATGCACGTGGGGATCAGCGAGATCCACTGCGAGCGAGGCGACCTGCGCGCCGCCACCCAGCATCTGGCGGCGAGCCAGGAGCTGGGCGAGCACACCGGATTGCCGCAGCACCGGTATCGCCGGCGGGTCGCGATGGCCCGGGTGGCGCAGGCTGAGGGAGACCTGGCCGGTGCCCTTGACCTCCTCAACGAGGCGGAGCGCTGCTATGTGAGTGACTTCTTCCCGAATGTGCGGCCGGTTCCGGCGCTGAGGGCACGGGTCTGGATCAGGCAGGGCAGATTCGGTGAAGCCCTCGGCTGGGCGCGTGAGCACGGCCTGTCCGTTGATGACGATCTCAGTTACCTGCGCGAGTTCGAGCACATCACCCTGGCCAGGCTGCTGCTGGCCCAGCATGAGGACGAGCGCCCGGAGCGCTCGGTGCATGAGGCGACAGGGCTCCTGCAGCGCCTGCTCCTCGCGGCGGAAAAAGGCGGGAGGGCGGGACGTGTCATCGAGCTCGTCTTGCTGCGGGCGCTCGCTTACCAGGCGCAAGGGGACATGCCAGCGGCGCATGCCTGTATGGAACGGGCGGTGGCGCTGGCCGAGCCGGAAGGTTACGTCCGGATCTTCGCAGCTGAGGGCCCGCCTCTCGTCCCCTTGCTGAGGGCGGTCGCCAAACAGGGGGCCAGGCAGAACTATGCCCGCCGGCTCCTAGCCGCCGCCGGCGGGACCGCAACCGGCAGCCGCACGACACTGGCCTTGATCGACCCGCTGAGCGAACGCGAGCTCGACGTGCTCCGGCTGCTCGGATCCGAACTGGGCGGCCCGGCCATCGCCCGCGAGCTCACGGTGTCCCTGAACACGATGCGGACTCACACCAAGAACATCTACGCCAAGCTCGCGGTGACCAGCCGCCGGGCAGCGGTCCGGCGGGCCGCGGAACTCGACCTGCTGCCGCCAAACCGCAGCCGCCGCCCCTGACCGTCGTTCCCGGCAGGCGCACGCCTCCCCGGCACCCTCCGCCGGCTGAATCACCACAGGCCAGTCACCAGATGTGATGATGCCTGCTCACCACATCCGCTCATAGCTTCCGGTCAGACCAGGAAACGCCCGCGTGGCGGCGCAGTCCAGCCACGCGAGCACCAGCTAAGGAAGCGCCATGAGCCAGATACCGGCCGGCCACCATGGCGGCCCCGGGCGGTATGAGATCCGCCTCAAGGGCCACCTCGACAGCCGGTGGGCCGCCTGGTTCGACGGACTGAGCATTGCCCGTTGCGGCGACGGCACCACCGTCATTCACGGCCCGGTGGCCGACCAGGCCGCGCTGCACGGCCTGCTGCAGAAAACACGCGACCTGGGCCTGCCCCTGATCTCGGTCACGTTCGTCGAACCCGGCCATCCCCCGGCACCCGACGCCGAGACGCCGTAACTCAGCAGTTTCACGAAAAGGAGACCGACATGGCCACCACCATCCGAACCGCAGCAAGGAGATCGCAGGCGAAAGGAGTCCCGATGACCTCGACAAGGAAGACCGCGCTCGTCGCGGGCGTCTTCTACCTGATCACCTTCATCTCGATCCCCACGCTCGCCCTCTACGGCCCGGTGAAAAACCACCGGGACTGGATCCTCGGCTCCGGCGGCCACGCTGGCGTGCTGGCGGGCGGCTTCCTCGAGGTGATCGTCGCCCTGGCCGGCATCGGCACCGCCGTCACGCTGTACCCGGTCGTCAAGCGGCAGAACGAAGGCGCCGCGCTCGGCTTTGTGACCGCTCGCGTCCTGGAAGCCGTCATGATCTTCACGGGCGTCATCAGCCTGCTGTCGCTGGTGACCTTGCGGCAGGACCTGGGCGGAGCGGCCGGAGCAAATACAGCCGCGCTGGTCACCACCAGCGCGTCGCACGTCGCGGTCTACAACTGGACGTTCCTGCTCTCGCAGAGCCTCATGCCGGGCATCAACGCGCTGCTGCTTGGCTCGGTGCTCTACCGGTCCCGGCTCGTGCCCCGGATCATTCCGGTCATAGGGCTCATCGGCGCCCCGTTCCTCATCTGCACCGTCATCGCGACCCTGTTCGGCGCCATGAAACTGGGCTCCCCCGAGCTCGCCGCGCTCCCGGTAGCTGCCTGGGAGCTGTCGCTGGGCCTGTGGCTGACCGTGAAGGGCTTCCGCCCCTCCCCGATCACCGCCGCGATGGACGCCGCGGCCTGACCCCGCCAGGACGACACGGACTCACCGGACCCGGCGCACGGGCAGGATCGCGGCAGCGCCGATGATCGCGCCCAGTCCGGCGACCGTGTACAGCACGCCGTAGCTGCCGCCTCCGATGGTCAGGATGGCGGGCGCGATCGCCGGCGCGATCGAAAAGGGGAGAGCGCCGGCGATGTTGAACACGCCCAGATCCTTGGCGGCGCTGCGCCTGCCGGGCAACACATCCACCACGAGCGCGAGATCAACCGCCAGGTACACGCCGAAGCCAAGTCCGCTGATGGCCATGCCGACCAGGAAACCGCTGAAGTCGCTGGCGATTGCGATCACGAATAACGCCAGGCCATACACGATCGACGCGGTGAAGACGAAGATCTTCCGCCTGCCCGTACGGTCAGAGACCTTCCCGCCGATAAGGGAAGCGGCGACGATGACGGCGGACTGGGCGAGCGTGCCCAGAAATATCTGCTGCGGCACCTCGGCCCTAGCGCTGCCGATCTTGTCCAGCAGGTAGTAGGCCTGGTAGGTGACCAGGAACGCGTAGGCGAGGACGAACATGAAACGGCTGGCGAAAGCCCAGGCAAAGTCCGGGTCCTTGCGCGGGCTGACATAGAACGTGCTGGCAAATTCCCGCAGCGACCAGGCCGGCTTCTCGGCCTTGGCTAGCCGGCGATCTTTCAGGCTGACCGCGAACAGGAGGATGAAGAATCCGCCGATCGCGCACGGGCCCAGGAACATGGCCAGCAGTTGGCCGGTGAACAGCTTGACCACGAAGGTGCCGAACACCGCCCCGACGGGCATGCAGACCCCCAGGACACCGGAGACCAGGCCGCGCTGAACCGACGGCACCTGATCCGGCATCACCGCCACCATGGCCGCGAGCAGCGCGTTGAAGAACAGCTGAGCGACGCACCATCCGGCCAGGACGACCGGGATGCTGGGCGCCAGCGCGACGATCACGATGCCGAGGGAGCCGCCCGCCAGCCCGGTGATCATCCATGGCCGGCGCATGCCCAGCGGCGATGCGGTGCGGTCGCTCAGCTTGCCGAATAACGGATTAGCGACCAACGCCAGCAGCGCGCCGGTCCCGGCGACAAGCGCCAGGCTGCCCGGTGCCCGCCCGATCCCGACAAGCGAATCCACCTTCAATGCCAGGGTCACCAGCAAAGGCGCGAGAAACAGCAGCGAGGTGCTCATGTACGCCAGCGTGTACAGCGAGATGAAACCCCATCCGACCCGGTGCGCCGCCTTCGGCGGCTCATGCTCCGAATTGGCCGATGGGCGCACTTCCACGATCCCACCGTACGGCCAGTCGCCCGCCGATGGCCGGTCAGCTTCGCGGCCGCCCTGGCTGTGCACCTCAGCGCCGCGACAGTGCCGCAACAGGCCCGCTGCGCAAGCTTCATTCCAAGACCGGTCAGCTGACCGGCTCAGCCAAAGGAATCTGACATGACAACCCACAGCCCGCGCCTGAAGCCAATCCGGAACAAGCTGGCCGTGACCGCGGTCGCCCTGCTCGCCACGGCCGCGATGGTATCCGCCGGCGCCGCCAGCGCCTCGGCCAGCCGCGGCCGCGAGAGCGGAACCGCGCTGCGGACGGCGCTGCACCGTGACCTCAGCCGGTACCTGACCGCGCGGCGCACCGCCGAGCACATCTCCGCCGACTCGCTGCGGGTCACCTTCCCCGGGAGCAGGCCGGCCATCAGCCTGGCCACTGGGACCACCCGCTTCGATGGCGGCCCGCCGGTATCGGCCAGTGCGCTATGGCAGATCGGCAGCAACACCAAGGCATTCACGGCGGTGATCATGCTGCAGCTCGAAGCCAAGGGCAAGCTGTCGATCAGCGATCCGATCGGGAAATGGCTGCCCCAGTACCCGGCCTGGCGCCACATCACCATCCGCCAGCTGCTCGACATGACCAGCCGCATCCCCGACTACCTCTTCCAGCCCGCCTTCGCCACCGCGTTCGCGGCGGATCAGCACACCCGCTTCACCGCTGCCCGGCTGGTCTCCTACGTCGCCAGCCTGCCTCTCGGGCCAGCGGGTTACCACTACACCAACACCGATTACCTCCTCGCCCAGATGATCATCGAGAAGGTCACCCACGACACCTACGCCGACCAGCTCACCAAGCGGATCATCACCCCCCTGCGGCTGCGCACCACCTGCCTGGCGCCCTACACCTGCCCCCCGTCCGACGCCGCCCGGGTGCCGACCGGCTACTTCGACATCGCCGGCAGCCCGCCGTCACTGATCGGCAAGGCCATGCCCCGCCTCGCCCTGACCTGGGCGCAGGCTGCTGGCGGCATCGTCAGCTCACTGGCCGACATGACCACCTGGGACCGCGCCCTCTACACCGGACGGCTCCTGCCGCCCCGCCAGCAGCACCAGCTCGAATCCCTGGTGTCCGAAGCAACCGGCAAGCCCATCCGCCGCGCCACCGCCACCTCTGCTGGCTACGGGCTCGGCGTCCAGCAGGTATTCAACCCCCAGACTGGCATCTTCTGGGCCTATGAGGGCCAGGCCTTCGGCGCCCGGGTCATCAACTACTACTTCCCCCGCACCGGCTTGCTCATCGCCGTCGCCGCCAACAGCTCAGCCACCAGCGACGACCTCGCCAACCTGGCCGGAGCCGTCTTCCAGACCCTGCAGAAAGCAGGCGCAGTGCACATCCGCTGAACCACGCGGATACCGGCCACGCCACGCGAGCTGGCCGGTATCCGCGGCTGCGGCGAGGCGCCACTGGCTGGCTAACGCACGGGCGGTCGGTGCGCCCGCAATGCCTAGGCGGAATCCCCGGGGTAGAGCCAGTGACCGCTACTTTTTCGCCTCGGCTCTTCCCAGGCACCGGCGTGCCTGAAGGTCCCCGCCGACGAAGGCCAGCGACAGCAGGGCTGCGCTCCAGGAATCCCGCTTGCCGATCGAACTAAAGCTGGCAAGGCTGGCAACGGCGTCGAGCGAATCACTCGCCAGTGCCGCGGTGCTCCAGCGGCGCTTTTCGTTCGCATCATCCGATCGTGCCGCGGCAACTACGCCCAAGCCCAGAACAAGATCCCTGATACCGATGGTCCGCATGAGCAGCATGCTGGTGCCGTCGGGCGCCTCCCGGCCCGCCAGCCGTATCGGCGCTCCGGGCGCCACAATGAGCGCGACACCGACCGCGGCTCGCATCCATCCCATGGTCTCAAGGCTGCTGACCGGCACGCCAGCAGCATAGTTCACCTGCGCCTGCTCGCGCGTGGCGCATCACGGTCTGGATCTCCGGCAGTGTCAGACGTCCGGCGGGCGTACTGTCGAGCCCGTTACCGAGCTGCTCGCTCCTGGTCCGTTCATCGTGGTGGCGTCTGACGGCCGGATGCGGGTGACCGCCGGATATCATGCGTTACCTGCGGTCCGGTGCTGTCGAATACGGGCATTGCGGTCGCTGTCAGCGTGGCCTAACCTGAGCCATAGCAGGGGAACTACGCCGCGCGCGGGCGGCGTTCCTCGGCCCGCCCAGGACCTCGGCGCTCTCAACTGGTAATTACCTGAGCCGAGGTGCCAATGGCAGTCATTTCCGCACGGGCCGCCCCCGCCCCAGGGTCCATGCTCGTCATGCCGGCTCTGGCGGGCGAGGTTCGCCAGGATTTGTCTGGACTGGACGACCGGGAATTGCTGGCGCTCGCGAGTTCGCTCCCCAGTTCCGGGGAGCACCGCGCAGCCGCGCGTGACGTGCTGGTCGGCCGGTACCGCGCTCTGGTCGTGTCGTGCGTGCGGCAGTACTCGCGCGGACCCGAGCTGACCGAGGACCTGATGCAGGTAGGGTACGTCGGCCTGCTGAAGGCGATCAATAACTTCGATCCCGCTTTCGGGTTCGGCCTGTCTTCCTACGCCAGGTCGTGCATCCTCGGCGAGATCAAGCGGCACTTCCGGGACAAGCGCTGGCAGGTGTATGTCGACCGTCCGACGCAGGAGCTGGTACTACAGGTCCGGGAAGCGACCAGCCGGCTGACTCAGCAGCTTGGCCGCACCCCGGCGGACGCTGATGTGGCGAGCTGCCTGGGAGTGCGCGATGCTGATGTCAGGAACGCCCGCCGGGCGGAACTGGTGCTACAGCCAAGATCGCTGGACGAGCCCGCCAGAGGTCACGGCAGCGCGGCCAGCCTGGCTGACCTTATCGGCGGCGAAGACCCGCGACTAGAGCACGTGCTCGGCATGCTGGCCGTCGAGACGCACTGGTCCGAGCTGCCAGCGACCGAGCAGAAGATCCTGCTCCTGCGTTTTTACGGCGGCATGACCCAGGCCCAGGTCGGCCAGCAACTCGGCATCTCCCAGATGCAGGTCTCCCGCCTGCTCGCGCACGCTCTGGGCTACCTCCGGCCGCGCCTGACTGGCTGCCGGGGTGGCGTACAGTGACCTGGTGCTCCTGACCTGCGACGCCTGGAGTTCTGCTAGCTCGTGCTATCGCATCAAGATCTAAGTGGCGGCGCCGACGAGTACCGTAAGGTCGCGGTTCGCCGCCGGCAGCGAGTCATCCCTGCGGGCGGTCCCAGGTCCAGTCCCTGACCTCGGGCAGGTCCAGGCCATGCCGGCTGATGTACAGGTCATGCTCGACGAGCTTGTCGCGCATCATCTGCTTGAGGTAGTCACCGGCGGCGCCCAGCTGCGGCGAGCGGTCGACGACGTCCTGCACCAGGTGAAACCGGTCCAGGCGGTTCTGCACCCGCATGTCGAAGGCCGTCGTGATCGTGCCTTCCTCGTTGTATCCGCGTACGTGCAGGTCATGGTTGGCCCGCCGGTAGGTGAGCCGGTGGATCAGCCACGGGTACCCGTGAAAGGCGAAGATGATGTGCTTGTCCCTGGTGAACAGCGAGTCGTAGTCCGCGTCGCTGAGGCCATGCGGGTGGTCGGCGCTGGGCTGCAGCTTCATCAGGTCGACGACGTTCACGACCCGCACCTTCAGGCTGGGCAGGTGGGTGCGCAGGATGGTGACGGCGGCGAGGACCTCCAGCGTGGGCGTGTCCCCGCAGCAGGCCAGCACTATGTCCGGTTCGCCGCCTTCGTCGGTGCTGGCCCACTCCCAGATGCCGATCCCCTCGGTGCAGTGCACGGCGGCGGCTTCCATGGTCAGCCACTGCGGCATCGCGCGCTTGCCGGCGACGACGACGTTGACGTAGTGCCGGCTGCGCAGGCAGTGATCGAAGACCGATAGCAGGCAGTTCGCATCGGGCGGCAGGTAGACCCGGACGATGCCGGCCTTCTTGTTGACTACATGGTCGAGGAAACCGGGATCCTGGTGCGTGAAACCATTGTGGTCTTGCTGCCAGACGTGCGAGGTGAGCAGGTAGTTCAGCGAGGCGATATTCCGCCGCCATGGCAGTTGCGCGGTGACCTTCAGCCACTTGGCGTGCTGGTTGAACATGGAGCCGACGATATGGATGAACGCCTCGTAGCAGCTGAACAGCCCGTGTCGCCCGGTAAGCAGGTAGCCCTCCAGCCAGCCCTGGCACTGGTGCTCGCTGAGCATCGAGTCCAGCACGCGCCCTTCGGGGGCCAGGAATTCGTCGCCGGGCAGCGTCCGCGCATTCCACTGGCGGCTGGTTTCCTCGAAGACCGCGCCCAGGAAGTTGGAAAGCGTCTCGTCGGGACCGAAGACGCGGAAGTTCCTGCGAGCGGCGTTGAGCCGGATGACGTCACGCAGGAACTCGCCGAGAACGAGCGTGTCCTGCGCGGTAACGGCTCCGGGCGCCGGCACGGCGACCGCGTGCTCCCGGAAGTCCGGCATGCGCAGGTCGCGCAGCAGCCCGCCGCCGTTCGCATGCGGACTGGCGCCCATCCGCTGGTCACCCTCAGGCGCCAGCCCGGCGAGGTCCGGCAGCAGGCGGCCGCTGGTATCGAACAGCTCCTCGGGCCGGTAGCTGCGCATCCAGTCCTCGAGTTGCGCGACGTGGTCCGGGTGGTCGGCGTCGACCAGGAGCGGTACCTGGTGCGACCGGAACGTGCCCTCCACGGGCAAGCCGTCGACGACCTTCGGGCCTGTCCAGCCCTTGGGTGATTTCAGCACGATCATGGGCCAGCACGGGCGGGCCGCGTCCCCGCCGGCGCGCGCGCTGGCCTGGATGTCGCGGATGCCCGCGACTACCTCGTCCAGCGCAGCGGCCATGAGCTGGTGCATCTCCTGAGGCTGATCCCCTTCCACGAATCGTGGATCCCAGCCGCAGCCCCGCAGGAACTGCTCAAGCTCCCCGTCCTCCAGGCGTGCCAGGACTGCCGGGTTGCTGATCTTGTAGCCGTTGAGGTGCAGGATCGGCAGCACAGCCCCGTCACTTACGGGGTTCAGGAACTTGTTGGACTGCCAGGAGGCCGCTAGCGGGCCCGTCTCGGCCTCGCCGTCGCCGATGACGCACGCGACGATCAGGCCAGGATTGTCGAAAGCAGCCCCGAACGCGTGGCTCAGCGAGTACCCGAGCTCGCCGCCCTCGTGGATCGACCCCGGCGTCGTGGGCGCGACATGGCTGGAAATGCCGCCAGGAAACGAGAACTGGGTGAACAGCTTCTTCAGTCCGGCCTCGTCCTGGCCGACGTCGGGATAGACCTCGCTGTAGGTTCCCTCCAGGTACGTGTTGCCCACCAGCGCCGGCCCGCCGTGACCAGGCCCGGCCACGTAGAACATGTCCAGCCCGAATTTCTTGATGACCCGGTTCAGGTGCACGTAGATGAAATTCTGGCCCGGAGTCGTGCCCCAGTGCCCCACCACCAGCGGCTTAACGTCAGAAAGCTCCAGGGGCCGCTTCAGCAGCGGGTTATCGTAAAGATAGATCTGGCCGACCGAGAGATAATTAGCAGCCCGCCAGTACGCATCCATCCGGCTCATCAGCTCGGGAGAAAGCGGGCCCCGCGTGCCAGTGACCGGCGCCAGCAAATCCGGCCCAGAGAAAACGTCCATTGATGATCCTCCTTAAGTGACTCGGCGGTGTCACCAAGGTCTGGAGCGACGTTCCTGGGGAGCAGCAGGTACACCGGACTAAGCCGTTCACTCCGTGGGTGCGGACGCGGCGGCACGCGCGTCTAGGGCGGGGGCAGCCACGTCGGGGGCAGATTCGCTCGCGGGGACGTCGGAGGCTGGCCCGTCGGCGAGCGCATCTGACTGCTCGGCAGTCTGTGCGGCAGCGTGCCAGTGCCTCACGTCGCGGAGTCTGCTCCAGCGATCGCTGGCCGGCTTGAGCGAGGCATCGCGGAGGCCTGTGCCGTTGCCCGGCTGGCTGGCGGCATAGGCCCGGGCGGTGTCGCGCTGGTCAATCAGGTCGTCGCGTTCCTGGCTGACCGCTGCGGTCTCGCGGCGCGACTGCCGGAGCCCGCGCCGCGCGGCGCTGCCGCGGCGTGCGGTGCGGCGCGCGCCGGCCAGCAGGAGGCTCAGCCCGAGCAGGCCCGCTGCCCCGACCACGATGCCGGCCAGGAACAGCGTGCCGGCCGAGCCAGTCAGGTGATAGCCGAATACCGAGAAATGGCTGACCGCGTGCGCGCTGCCGCCGTTCCCCAGAACACCGGCCACCCCCACTATCAGGGCGGCGGCCAAGATGATGAGACCGAGAATGATGATCATGACAACTCCGAAACCATGTTGTGGAAGAGAACATCGCGAGGGCCGGCAAACGCTGAAGCGTTGCCGGGAGGCAGCCCGAGAGCCGGAGCGCGTCCCCGGCGGTTTGTCAGCGGTGCGCGAACCAGCCGCGGCGGCTGGACGACCGGCCGCTGACCAGGTGATAGAGCAGGAGCAGTGCGGCAGCCCCGGCGATGGCGGTGAGCCAGGTAGACAGGTTGAAGAATCCCTGCAGGCTGTGGATGTGGAACAGCTTGGTGGCGACCCAGCCGCCGAGCAACGCCCCGACAATGCCGATGACGCAGGTCAGGACCAGACCCTGCGATCTCCCGCCGGTCAGCCTGCTGGCGATCAGGCCAGCGATCAGGCCGAGAACGATCCATGCGATGATGCCCATAACCCACTCCTTAGTCAGTGACGCGGATGTCGTGCGCGGTGGTCGGTATTGCTGGGCAGATCGACGCGGGAGAAACTGCTCTCCCGGAGTTCTCGCCGTCCTTTGGCCCATAGCGTCCTGCCGGAGCCGGTCCGTGTACAAAAAAATCCGGGCCCTTGCCGCTGCCGCGAATAGCGCGGCTGCATGGCACCTGGGTCCGGAGTTCGTTACTTACCTTACCCTACTATTGCACGTACCTGGCGGGCGATCTCGATGTCTTCCCGCGCCGTGATCACGAGGGTGCGCACGCGGGCTGATGCCGCGGAGATGTCGGAGTCCGCGGCGGCGCGGTTGTTGAGTTCGGTGTCGATGGCGATGCCGAGAAAGCCGAGACCCGCTGCTGCTTCGGCTCTGACCAGCGGCTGATGCTCGCCGATTCCGCCGGTGAAGACCAGCGCGTCGAGGCCGTTCAGCGCGGCGGTCATGGCTGCGATCTCCCGGCGCAGCCGGTGCGCGTGCACGCTGATCGCGAGCTCGGCGGCAAGGCTGCCGGCCTGGGCGCCCGCGCGCACGTCGCGCATGTCGCCTGAGCCGTCCGGCAGGCCGGCGAGGCCGGCGAGGCCCGCGGCGTGCTCAAGGCCGCGTGCGAGTTCGTCGATGCCAAGCCTGCCGGGCTGGAGCAGCCAGATCAGCAGGCCCGGATCGACGCTTCCCGATCTGGTCGCCATCACCAGTCCCTCCAGCGGCGTGAAGCCCATGGTGGTATCCACGCTCACGCCGCCTCGCACCGCCGCGAGCGAGGAGCCGGCGCCGAGATGACAGGTCACCACGCGAAGCTGGCCGGCATCGGTGCCGAGCAACTCGGCGCAGCGGCGCGCGGCGTAGGAGTGCGACAGCCCGTGGAACCCGTACCGCCGCAGGCCGAAGCGCTCCGTCCAGGCGTGCGGCAGAGCGTAGCTGGCCGCTTCTGGCGGCAGGCCGGCATGGAACGCGGTATCAAAGCAGGCGACCGCCGGCACGCCAGGCAGCATGGCCGCCGTGGCCCTGATGCCGGCCAGCGCCCGCGGCTGGTGCAGCGGAGCCAGGTCGGTCAGCTCGGCGATTCCGGCTGTCACCGCCGCGTTGATCAGGGTCGCCTGGGTGTACCGGCTGCCGCCGTGCACCACCCGGTGTCCGATCCCGCCGACGCCGGACTGGCTGCGCAGGAACGCCCCGAGGTCGGCGTGATCGGGGCTGCCGTCCCACGGATCGAGGTCGAGGCTGGCGGTGATCTCGCCGACTGAACGCAGGACGCTGACCTTCAGGCTGCTTGACCCGGCGTTGACGACCAGCACGCTCGTCATGACGCCGGCTCGCCGTCGCGCGGCCAGGTCCAGTTCGCTACCTCGGGCAGGTCCTCGCCGTGCTCGCGGGTCCGAGGCCGATGCATGATCGCCGTCATCGCACTCCCGTCCCAGCGATTGCGCCAGTTACCCGGCACAAGTCCATCATCCCTTGGTCGTCGGCAGGCGAGGTGGAGCACAGGTTTGTGCTCTCGGACCGCGGAGTCACTCCTAGGCGACCCGTTTGGACCCGGACCGGCACTGGAGACCGCACCCGGGCTCCCTACGTCGTAGACAGATTGTGTAGAGTAACGTCGTAGACCGCGCATGAAGGTGATGATTGGCCGCAATCAGTGGCCGCTGTCCCGCCGCGCGGTCGAGGGAGTTGACCGACTTTAATGACCGTGACCCTGGACCGGACTGTCGAATCGTTCATCGGCTCGCCACGCCAGCTGTTTATCAACGGGCAGTGGACTGATGCAGCGTCAGGCAAGACATTCGAGACCCCCAACCCCGCCACCGGCGAGATACTTGCCCGCATAGCTGAAGGCGACGCCGAAGACATCAACCGCGCCGTCCGGGCCGCCCGCCGAGCATTCGAGGATGGTCCGTGGAGCAGGATGACGCCATCTGAGCGAGGGCGCATCATCTGGCGGATCGGGGACCTGATCATCGAGCACGCCGACGAGCTAGCTCAGCTCGAGTCGCTCGACAACGGCAAGCCGTTCGCCGTAGCTCAGGCCGCAGATGTGCCGCTGGCCGCCGACATGTTCCACTACATGGCCGGCTGGGCGACCAAGATCGAGGGCAACTCGATCAACATCTCGGTGCCGTACATGCCGGGTGCCAATTTCCACTCCTACACGATGCGCGAGCCGCTGGGCGTCGTGGGGCAGATCATCCCGTGGAACTTCCCGCTGCTGATGGCCGCCTGGAAGCTGGCACCCGCGCTGGCGACCGGCAACTGCGTGGTGCTCAAGCCCGCCGAGCAGACTCCGCTGACCGCGCTGCGGCTGGCTGGGCTGATGGCCGAAGCAGGCGTGCCGGACGGTGTGGTGAACGTGGTGCCGGGCTTCGGCGAGACGGCCGGCGCCGCGCTGGCCGCGCATCCGGACGTGGACAAGGTGGCGTTCACTGGCTCCACCGAGGTCGGCAAGCTGATCGTCGCCGCCGCCGGGAAGAGCAACCTGAAGAAGCTGACCCTGGAACTGGGCGGCAAGAGCCCGAACATCGTCTTCGACGATGCGGGACCCGCAGCCATCGAGGGTGCGGCTAACGCCATCTTCTTCAACCACGGGCAATGCTGTGTGGCCGGGTCACGGCTGTACGTGCAGCAGAGCAGGTTCGACGAGGTAGTCGACGGTGTGGCCGCGATCGCCAAGTCGATCAAGATGGGGCCGGGAATGGAGCCGGGGACGCAGATGGGCCCGCTGGTGTCTGACGAGCAGTTCCGCCGGGTCAGTTCGTTCCTTGAGTCCGGCAAGTCCGATGGCGCGACCGCGCTGGCCGGCGGCGGCCGGTACGGCGACCGCGGTTATTTCATCGAGCCGACCGTACTGACCAACACCAGGCCCGACATGAAGGTCGTCCGCGAGGAGATCTTCGGGCCGGTCCTGGTCGCGGCGCCGTTCAGCGATCTCGATGAGATCGCCAGGATCGCCAACGACTCCGAGTACGGCCTGGGCGCCGGCATTTGGACCAGGGATATCTCCAAGGCGCACGCCCTGGCCAAGAAGCTCAGGGCAGGCACCGTCTGGATCAACTGCTACAACGTGTTCGACGCGGCACTGCCGTTCGGCGGATACAAGCAGTCCGGCTGGGGCCGCGAGATGGGCCACGAGGTCCTGAACAACTACACCGAGGTCAAGGCAGTTACTACCCAACTGTAGCCAGTAGCGGCAGCGGAGGGTCGGGCCGAGCAGGTCCGGCCCTCCGCTGTCTCGCTGGTGAACAGGGCGATACGCGCCGGCCAGTCGCTGAGAAGTTGTCAACGCCGTAGATCTACAAGAGACAGCCCAGGTATTCTCAGCATGAGGCAGATTGAGAGAAGGTGCTGTGATGACCCCGCCGGCCGGCCGCGCCGCTGGTAACGCCAGCGCGAGCGGTGAAGGCAAGGTCACCCGTGACGTGGTGCTGGCCGCCGCGCTGGACATCATCGACCGTGACGGCGCCGACAAGCTGTCCATGCGCCGCCTGGCAGCCGCCCTGGACCGTGACCCGATGATCCTCTACCGGCACGCGCCGAGCAAGGCTGCCCTGCTCGACGGCGTCGCCGAGACCGTCCTCGCCCAGCTCACGGTCGACGCAACCGACCCCGACTGGGCCGGCCAGCTCCGCGCCGTTGCCCGTAGCTATCGCACCCTCGCCCTCGCCCACCCGCACGTGGTGCCCATGCTGGTCACCCGGCCTCTGGCCACACCGCTCGGGCTGCGACCCCGCGGCGCCCTGCGCCCGCTTGAGGACGTCCTCGCCCTGCTCACCCGGGCTGGGTTCAGCGGACCAGACGCTCTGCATATCTACCGCGCCCTTTTCGGCTTCCTGCACGGACATATACTCAACGAGCTTCAGGAGCTTGTCGACAACCCGGACGAGACCGACGATCTGTTGCGGCTTGGCCTGCACCGGCTCCCGATCGGCGAATTTCCCCTCCTCCGCAGCCTTGCCTCCGTCCTGGCCTCATACGACGGCGCCGCCGAGCTAGAGCGCGGACTCGACATACTTCTCACGGGGCTCACGTCCACGCTCGCCCCTCAGACCAGCTGACTTCGCCCTTAGCAGATGGCCGTGTCGGATGCGCTGCGATCACGTAGTCGACCACTCCGATAGCGTGGCGCATTCCGATAGTTGAGAAAATCTCCAATGTTAACTTCGACGTAGGTCTACGGTGTTGACAATGGCTCTTCATAGTGTTAACTTAAGGTCAACGACGTTGATAAAAGCGGATCATCACCGAGACAGCCGCCGAAAAATGATTCTGCATCAAGTCAACAGGAAGAACCTAGGAAACGTGTCTGTCATCGATAGATAAGATCAATCCCCGGGTGTCAGCGGCCAGCAGATGCTGACACCTCCCAGCGGTGCCGCAGTGCCAGCGCATGCCGTGGCCACCAGTTCGCCTGCGCGGGCCATCATCGGCTTGGTCGACCTCCGGATCGCTCCCTCGGGTTCGAGATTTCTCTAAGGTTCCTCGCGCTGATCCCCGGCGTGGCCATTCGCCCAGCCGCGATCTCAAAGACGCTGCCCCAGCCGGGCAGGCAACCTGACCACCGTCACCGAGAGCTTGTTTCCTTTCCAAGGAGAACTGTTATGAGACGCAGAACATTCGACATTTTGATGGCCATCGCCGGGCTGCTACTGGCCGTCACGCTGGCAGCCGCCGGCGGGCTCGCGCTATGGGGCCACAACTTCATCGGCAACGAGGTGCACGCCCAGCTCGCCGCCCAGAAGATCTATTTCCCGGCCGCGAACAGCCAGGCAGTCGCGGCCCCGGAGTTCGCGGCCATGCGCCAGTACGGCGGGCAGCAGCTGACCACCGGCGCGCAAGCTGAGGTCTACGCCGATCACTTCATCGCCAACCACCTCAAGGCCATAGGCGGCGGCAAGACCTACGCCCAGCTGTCGGCTGAGTCTCTGGCCCAGCCCAACAACGCCGTGCTCGCAGGCACCGTCGCGACCGTGTTCAAGGGCGAGACCCTGCGCGGCCTGCTGCTCAACGCCTACGCGTTCGGCACCATGGGCACTATCGCCGGCATCGCCGCCATCGTCGCGTTCATCGCCGCCGCCATGATGCTGATCCTGGGCGGCGCCGGACTGATCCACGCCCGCCGGGCCGGACCGGACGCTGAGATCCTCGCCGGCCACCCGGCACGCGGTCCCGCCGTGGCCACCACCCCGGTCCCCATCACCGCGAACGGCAACAAGCCGGTCAGCGACCGCCTCGTCAGCACCTCGCCAGGTATCCCGGACTCAGGTTCCGCATGACCTGCCCAGAGTCCGTCACCAGCATGCCGGTCTGCGTCAGGACAACAAGGAGTGAAAATAGCAGGACTTGACGAAGACCACTGGCCCCGAATCGTGGCCGCAATCGACGGCTCGCCATCCTCGACAAAGGCCTTGCGATAGGACTGCGCTCGACTATGACCGAGACGGCGGTATTCTCAACCGCCGTCTCGGCCATAGCCCGGGATCTGGGCGGCGGCGCGCCGCCGCCCACTTGCAGATGGTCGGGTGGCCCGGGGCATTTCAGCCCCGGGCTCCCTCAGATCCGTACGTGACAGTCTCCCGTCATACGGCTCCTGCCGTCCTGGTCATCTGGCGGGCCGGTTTCACCCAGTCCCAGTGCGCGAAGTACTGCGGCCGGGTCGCGGCCGCTTCGGCCATGGACCGGGTGGCTTTCTTCCAGGTCCGCAGCTTCTTGTACTTGTTCATGATCCACCGCAGCAGGTAGGTGCTGATGCGGCGGAGCACGGGATACAGCGCGGAGCGGTAGAAGGCTCCGTAGTAGTTCATCCACCCGCGCACCTTGGGGTTGATCAGCCGGGCAAGGTCTGCCTCGGTGTCCCTGGTGCGCCGGTGCAGCCTCCAGGACCGCACTTCCGCGCTGATTTTCTTCAGGGCGTCCTTGCTGATCGCGGGCAGGAACGAGGTGAACTGTACCCCGTCCCTCCGCCGGGCCCGGCGCGGCCGGAACGTGAACCCGAGGAACGTGAACGACGTGTGCTCGTGAGAGCCGCGCCGGTTACTGTCCTTGCAGTACACGATCCTGGTCTTCTCCGGGTGCAGTTCCAGCCCGACCTGGGCCATCCGCTCATGCAGCGCGGCCAGGACCTTGCGGGCCTGGTACTCACTGACGCAATGGATCACGGCGTCGTCGGCGTAGCGCTCGAACTCCACGGCCGGGAACTCGCGTTCCAGCCACTTGTCGAACGCGTAGTGCATGAACAGGTTCGCCAGGACGGGACTGATCGCTGACCCCTGAGGGGTCCCGCGGTCCCGTTCTCGCAAGGTCCCGTCAGGCAGCCGCAGCGGAGCGGCCAGCCACCGCTTCACGTACAGCACCACCCAGCGGGTTTCGTGGTCGGTGTGCTTCTCCACCGCTTTGACGATCAGGTCCCGCCGCACGCTGTCAAAGAACTTCGCGACATCAAGATCGATGACCCAGTTGTCTTCCAGCAGCGTTCCCGGCATGCCGCCACCGCGTCCAGGCCCGATCTGCCGGGCCGGTACCCGCAGGAGTCGCGGTGGAACACAGGTTCCACCGCTTTCTCCAGCCGGGCAGCGGCCACGGTCTGCGCGATCCTGTCCGCGACAGTCGGCACCCCGAGCACGCGGGTCCCGCCGCCATGCGGCTTCGGGATCTCCACCGCCCTCACCGGGGACGAGAAATACGTCCCCGAGGACATCCGGTTCCAGATCTTGTACAGATTGTCCTTCAGACCGGCCTCGAACGCCTCGATGGACTGCCCGTCGACCCCAGGTGCGCCCTTGTTCCCTTTCACCTTGAGCCAGGCGTCCCAGACCTCTTCCCTGCTGATCTGGAACGGCTTGCCAGATGCTTTCAGCTCGTCCACGCAACTCCTCCCAGGCCACAGCCCGGTTGACCGGATGAACAACAGCCACGAACAGCCCGGCTCCTTCGCTCCGCCCCCATTACAAGGGCATCACCGCTACTACGGGCCGGTCCGCCAGCGTGCCGGCGACGGTACACGAGTCCCTACGGGGCACTCCCGGCTCGGGCACTCCCTCTCACCGCCCGCTGAGACGGCAGTTTCCGGGCACGCCTTCTCACGTTCCGCACGGAAGCCGCAGACCAGGCTCACGCCACCTCTGCGCCGGACACCGCCTGGCCAGTAAACGGGACGCCCGCCAGGCTCATCCCGGGACACACACCAACGCCCCGGTTCTGATGTCATCTGAAAGAGTTACGACGCTTCAGCAGTGGTCGTCTTCCGGGTCCCTGCCTGACGCATCCTGTGCGCCTTTTCCTCATCGCTCACCACGACGGTCTTCAGCCAGCGCAGCATGAGGCGGCTTGAAACCACCCCCCGCAGGGCGGCTCCGGGGGGCCATCAATCCCCCATCTCCCGTACAGCACCACATCAGAAAACCTTCCGCCTACATGGCAGGCTCCCTTCAGTGTTCGTGACGCACGGTGCGGCTCTTCTGGGGTGAGCTAGTTAGGCTGCGAGGACGACGTTGTCGCGATATCTGGCGTGGTGGATGCGTTCGTGTTCGCGGCGGAGGTGGAAGCGCCAGTAGTCGTCGAAGTCTTCAGTGGCGATGAGGGCGCGGAGTTTGAGGACGGCCTCGGCGCCTTCGAGGCCCCATCTGGCGCCTGTGATATCCATTCTGTCCTTCACGATGTGCCTGCAGGCGCCTTCGATGATCCCGGTGGCGATGGGCCAGCCTTTCCCGAGTGCGGTGGCGTAGTCCAGGTGGTGCTGCTTGTTGTCCAGGTAGCGGGCGCACTCGTCGGCGCCGGCGCGCTCAGGGCCGGAGTAGCGGTATGTGGTGGCGCGGCGCCGGATCCCGGCCGCGACCTGGCGGGCCTTGCCGTGCAGGATCTTGCGGGCCTGGTCAGCGACCCGCTCCTCGGAGGCGGGCTGGCCCTTGTCGTAGAAGGACCAGGCGGCCTTCCGCAGGTATTCGAGCACGTGGATGAAGTCAATGACGATCGTGAGGGTGATACCGCGGCTCGCGGCCCCGGCCGTGACGGCATCGATCTGCGTGCTGTTGCCATCCACCAGGACCGCCCATTCCCGCTTGTGATGCGGGTCACGGCGTTCCGCCTCGTCAAAGGCGGCGGCGATGACGGCGGGGATGCCGTCAGTGACCGAGGCTGTCAGCCACTTGCCCCTGGCCTGCGGCTCCCGCGGCTTCTGCCTGCCTGCCGGCTTCGCGGCCTGCGCTTTCTTCTTCCGCCGCTGCTGCGCGGGCGTGCTGATGACGTCCTCCGGCGTGCGCGGGACCGGGACCGCGTCATAGACGCAGGCCAGCTCGGCCATCCGCTTGCGGCCGTTCTTCTCCCCCGGCGACAGGCGGGTGACCAGCTTGCCCTCCGCGGCGGCAGCGGCCCTCGCGGTAGCGGGCCGCAGCGCGTCCGGCAGCATCACGATGCCCTTCCCGTCGAAGGTCAGCACCAGCGGGTGCCCGTCCGGCGCCGGCAGGACCTCGCGCCACAGGTAAAACGAGTCCACGTCCAGGGCGGCCCGGCGGATCAGCCCCTCTGCCTGCCGTTTCCCTATCCGCACTCCGGTCGCGCGGGTGACCGCGGCGCATGCCGCTTCCATCGAGCCGCGGGCGGCCTCGATCGCGGCGAGCTTCCGCAGCCCGTGCGAGTGCTTCTCCACCGGCAGGTTCAGCGCGGCATCCGCCGGGTGCACGTTCGGCCTGCCCGGCGAACGGCAGGCGATCCGCGATACCGTAACCTGCCCGAACTTCGTCATCAGCGGCCGTTCCCTGTCTCTTTCCGCCCGCGTGCGAACGATGCCGTCCTCCCCGGTCACGTCATGACGACGCTCCTCGGCCGCGGCCGTCGCGTTAAGACGGTCCTGGAACAACTGCCGCATCAGCTCCCGGCCCCGCACGCCAAGCTGTTCCTCCAGTTCAGAGTGCTGCAGACCCGCCGCCACCTCCGACGCTGCCCACTCCTCAAGCTCGCGGAAGCACTTCCCCGACTCCGCGAACGCCTCGTCCCGGGCAGGCACGTACCCTTGCATCGGGCTCCTTCTTTTACGATCCGGTCGTCAGACAACCGAGACCGTAACGAGAAGGAGCCCTTTATGCACGCACCGACACCAGCAAACCGGACATGGCAGCGGCGAGCGCCCTAAACCACTTCACGCTGCATCACCCCAGAAGAGCCGCACCCCTTGCAGATCCCTGCGGACGCCCCCAGGCGAGAGAACACCTGGTCATCCGCTCGTGACCGTTCGCGCCCTTGCCGCCCCGGTGGATCGAGCGTAATCTACCAATTGGGACTATCGCGCTCGTTTATTTAGCGCATACGAAACTGCGACTCCCGCTGCTCTGGACCTCGGTGGCCAAACTTCCCGTCACGCTTAGTCTCTATTGTTGGCCAACTGACACAGCAGGAGCTGGCAGGAAAATGTATCTCTCCATAGCGGCCCGTACGGGCACCCTTGCGGTCAACCTGAATCATCCGAGTTACATCCTCAACTGGTCTTTTATCGATATAACTTTGGCGAATCTGATCGTGGTCGCGGTCATGGTGCTGATCTTCGGAGCGGCGCTGGTGATCCGGTTCCCCCATCCTGGCAGCCTGCCGCCGGCGGAAGCGGGTGAAGGCGACGCGAGGGCTGCTGCGGTTCCGGAGCCTGGTGATGCCGGGATGTGGACGGCAAGGTTGCGGTCGAGGGCCGCGGTGCTGCTGCCGCCGAAGAAGCTGCTGCCGGACCGGCAGCCCGCCTACGTGGCATCGTGGATCTATACCTTCGGCGTGGCTTCGCTGGTGGCGCTCGGGATCGTGATCGTGTCGGGGTTCGGGCTGGCGCTTGGCGGGTCGGACTGGTGGCACACCAATCCGGTCGGTCATTTCTTCAACAGCCTGCACTTGTGGTCGGTCGAACTGTTCATGGCGTTCCTGGTCATCCACCTGTGGGGGAAGTTCTGGATGGCGGCCTGGCGCGGTCGCCGGTCCCTGACCTGGATCACTGGTGTCATCGCGTTCGCGGCGTCAGTGCTGACAGCGTTCACCGGGTACCTGTCGCAGCAGAACTTCGACTCGCAGTGGATCGCGACCAGCGGCAAGGACGCGTTCAACTCGGTCGGCGTAGGGGCGTTTTTCAATCCGTTGAACTTCGGCCAGATGCTTATGTGGCACATCGTGCTACTGCCGCTGATCCTGGTCGCGATCGTCGGCGCGCACATCCTGCTGGTCCGGGTCCGCGGTGTAAGCCACCCGCTTCCCGAGCGCCGGGTCACCGGGCGGGCCGCGCGCAAGGCCGCCGCGGCCGCCGACGCCGGGCCGTGGCGCGGGCCGACCCGCCGCTACGACATCCTCAAGGAAGCCACCGTTGCCACGGTCATCGTCGGGGCGCTGACGTTCATCCTGGCAGGGTTGCTCTCCTCTCCTGACATCCCGGCGGTCACCGTGCAGGCCTGGGCCAGCCACGACCAGCTCGGCTTCGTCAACACCGCGGCCATGGAACTCGACGGGTCAAGCGAGACCGCCAGCTACGGGCCGCCGTACAACAACGGCACCGGCTCGGTGCAGCAGCTCGGGCCGGTGAGCTGGCAGAAGCTGTCAGGCATCACCCAGCGGATCAACGCGGCACAGGCGTTCGTGACCGGCCCGCTATCCACGCTCGCCCGGTCAACTCCGCCGCTAGCCGCCGCGCTGACCGCCTACACCAGCGCCACCCCGGCCGAGCAGGCGAAGTGGGCCTCGGCATACGACAAGGCAACCGCGGGACCGACGACCAAGGTTCCGTTCAACCACGGCGACCTCAACCTGCCGGCAGCCGGCCCCGTCCCGGTCCTGATGTCCTACGAGCTGACCATGGCCAAGACCGGCGCCCTCGACACGAACCTGCTGGCTCAGCGCCAGTTCTACGGCACCGACTTCACCAAGCCGCTGCTGTTCATCGAAGACGGCGCCTACTTCGGGAACCTGGCCACCGCCCAGCACCTGCAGGCCAGCCAGTGGGGCGTGATGAACGAGACCGGTAACTACCCAGGCCAGCCCTGGCTCTGGCTCTACCAGCTCTGGTACCAGATCCCGCCAGGCAGCACCACCTGGGCCGCCAACGCCGACGTCTGGGCCGTGCTCGCCACCGGCATCTGCACCACCCTGCTCCTGTTCATCCCCTTCATCCCCGGCCTCCGCGACATACCTCGCCTGATCCCGATACACCGCCTCATCTGGCGCACCTGGAACCGCTCGCCGACACCAGCGACGGCGGGCTCACCCGCGGAGTCCCAGCCGAAGCAGCCTCGGGCATAGATGCAACGCCCGAAGACCGCCGCAACCGCTGGCGGGTGCTGTGATGAGCTGGCGCAACTGGCTGGTACCTGCGCCCCGTGGCCAGGTCGAACAGGGGCTAGCACATGAGTCGGGATGGCGGGATTCGAACCCGCGGCCTCCTGCTCCCAAAGCAGGCGCGCTAACCAAGCTGCGCCACATCCCGTTGGCATCCGAAGCCTATACCGTCACGGGCGTGGCTGCGGCGCGGTCCGCGTCGTCTTACGGGCGCGGACCCGGTACGCTACGGGGTAGCGCGCAGCCGCTGCGCGGGCGTAGCTCAATGGTAGAGCTCCAGCCTTCCAAGCTGGTCATGAGGGTTCGATTCCCTTCGCCCGCTCCACCGCTCCAGCCCAGGTCAGGGTCATGATCAACTTCTTGTCTAGCCCTCTCAGGACGCCTTGCGGCGACGCCGTGCCGCATCTGAGCGCGTCGGCGAGGCGATCGGCGCGGTCGGCATGCGTGGCGGTCTGGCGCCTAGGAGGAGGACGGGGAGGTGCAGAAACACCCGGTGCGCCGATCTTGTGACTATCTTGGGCCTATGCCTCGCGCAAGTCCGGTTAGCGGCAGGGCTGGCGCGCCCGGCAGGCGACGGCCCTCCTTCCGCGTCGCGCGGGAGTTGATCCCCGGAGGGCTGCGCACGCGCGGCTGGGTCTGGCGGCTGTCGATGCTGTGGGTGGTGATAGGCGCTGGCGGGGCTGGTTACGCCCTTGTCTGCACCATGTATGGCTGCACCACCAGCCAGTGCGTCAACGACGAATTCTGGTTTCCGCTATATAACGGGGAACCCTCGGTGATCGCCGATGTGGGCGCGCTGGCGGCGGCGGCTTGGGTGCTGCTGACTGCGCCATTGCTGCTGGCGGGGTTCGTCCGGTTCCGTGGCTGGCGGCGGCGCAACTGGCTCCGCACGGCTGCATGGGCCGGTGCGTGGGTCGCGGGTATCGCGCTCATGGTCCTGGTCGCAGTCGTGGGAGCGTACGGTGCCGACGTTCCCGGCCTAGCCTGGGGAGAGTTAGAGCTGCCAATCTTCGTCGCGTGGCTGGCACTCGGCGCCGTGATGATGTCGGTACTGGCCAAGATGGAACCAACCTCTACCAGCCCGGATGCTGGCAGGCCGCCTGACGGTGACTCGTCCCTCGCCTAGGGATCGCGGGTGTCAAGGTGCGCTCATGAGGACAGTCACAGCCCGATGCCTTTCAGCGCCCGACATTCTGGGCCAGCACGCTCAGCAAGCCGATCACCGTCGATCCGTTCCAGATCAGGCCCGCAGCTATCAGCCCAGGCACATCCGCCAGAGGCACCCACTCAGCACGCTCGCCAGCATCAAGACCTACCGGGGTACTCAACGCCAGCGGATCGCGGCCGACCATCACAACCCGTTCAGCATCGGCTATCTCAGCGAGCGGCTGGTACGTGATCAGGTGGTCAAGTCGGCCGGCGCCGAATCCAGTCAGCTCGTCCAGTTCGCGCGCAGCCGCCTCGGCGGCCCCTTCGTCATCGTCGACCTGGCCGCCAGGCAATTCCCAGCCCCACCGCTCCTGGGCAAACCGATAACGCCACACCAGCAGCACCCGGTCACCGTCTAGCAGGACCACTGCCACCGCCATCGGCGCCCGCACCAGATGCAGCCAGACCCGCTCATGATTCGGCAGCCCGATATCAAGCGCGGCTAAGGAAACTTCGGGACTCTCGAACACCTGCCGCACGCCAAAACGCCGCCACGGAAGCGGACCACCCTCAGACACGCCACTCATCTGGAGAACGCTAGTGCAATCCATGCCATAACGCACGGCTGGTTCAGGAGCTGATCTGCTGCTTGTCAACCGACGCCCGGTAGATCTGCTCGATCGACGACTCAAGCTGGTCGTTGAACTGCCCATCGGTCTGGCCTTGCGTCAGCCCCTCGAGCAGCGCCCGCGAGAAACTGGCGATGAGGGTGGGATCGCGGGTGAGCAGGGCGCAGGCCTCGTCACGGCTGTAGCCGCCCGACAGGGCGACAATCCGCACAACGCGCGAGTCAGACGCCAGGTCGCCGTACAAGCCGGGCCGGGTCGGGATGGTGACCTTCAGCATCATCCTTGCGTCTGCGGGCAGCGCTTGCAGGCGCTGAGCGATCGCGTCATGCAGCAGCGTTTCCGCTTGCTCCTTATGCGGGGAGGAAATATTGACTTCGGGCTCCATGATCGGCACTAGGCCAGCGGCCATGATCCGGCTCGCGTAGTCGAACTGCTGGCTGACGATCGCCGAGATCCCGGTCTCGTCGGCGTCATTGATCACCGATCGCATCTTGGTACCGAAAATCTGATGCCGCTGTGCGCGCTCAAGCAGATCGTCCAGGGTATTGATGGGCTTCATGAGCTGCGCGCCGTCCTGCTCAGCAGCAAGCCCCAGGTCAACCTTCAAGAACGGCACCACCTGCTTTCGCTCCCACAGGTACCGTGCCGTGGGCAGGCCGCTGATGTCCCGTTCCATGGTCTGCTCGAACAAGATCGCCGCAAGCACTCGCCTGCCGTCAAACGCGGGACTGGTCATGACGCGGGCGCGCATGGCATGAACCAAGTCGAACATCTCGGCGTCGGAGCTGTAGCGATCCCCCTCGATGCCGTACTCGGCTAGCGCCTTGGGCGTGCTCCCGCCGCTTTGGTCGAGTGCGGCGAAAAATCCGCGGCCGCTCCTGATCTTCTCAAGCTGAGTGGTGTTCACCTTCATCATTGTGGCCCGGTACCCGGCACCAAGCGCAGAGAACCAGTCCCTCGCCCCTGCTGATCAGCCAGGATCAGGACCGGCCGACGCCCGGCGGAGAGGGAGAAGAGCCGCGCGGAGTTGCTCAAGCGATGGCGCCGGCGCGGCACGGCCTAGCTCGTCGCGGTAGAGGCGGCAGGAGATCGAGGGGTTCTGGCCAGGGCGGGCGAACGGGTCGGCGCCATCGGCGAGCAGTGTCGGAGAGCCGGTCATCCCCAGGCGCCCTGCGTCGTGGGCGGTCGTCACGATCTCGCGGGTCACCGTAAGACCTGGCCAGGCGTCGGCCAGCTCAGCCAGCCGGGCGGCCAGGACGGTCGCACTCGGGCAGTCCGGCACCTGCAGGATCTCCAGTCTCATCGCGCCTCCAAGCGCTCGGCTACCGGTCCACCTTGCCAGCAGGCGCCAGGTCGCCCTCGGCAGGCAAGGTAGCGCCGTACCCCGCGTTCCGGGAGTCACCGCTCACCAGGCCGCGAACAAATATCGGAGCCTGCTCAGCCTGCCGCTCGTTACCAGTTGCCACTTCTTGTGCGAAAATTGACTTCCTGCTAGCACGCGACCGACTCGCTTAGGCGTCGGTTCAAGGAGTGAGGCATGGCCGAGCGCAGCGGCGTCGGGTTGGTCGAGGTCGCCATCCTCGATGCGCTTGACCGGCTAGCCGGGCGGCCTGACAGAAAGCCGGTCAGGAACGCCAAGGTGCTTGCCATCGTGGCGGACGAGATCGGCCTCGCGCCCAGCTATGCCTACCAGGTCCTCGCTGACATGGCGTTGCCGTGGAAGATGGCGATTCCGCTGATCAGCGGCCGCGGCAACCTCGGCAGCCGGTTCAGCGAGGCCGCCGGGGGCTACAGTTCCACCAATTCCAAGTTGTCCTGGCCAGGCCAGGTTGCCCTGGCGGTCGAGCGCGGTGAACTTGCTCCAGTGCCCATCGGGATGATCAACGGCAATGCCTACCGTGAAGGCACCAGGCCGGCGTTTGCACCACAGCGGATCATCGACGCGCTGCGACAGGTGATCGAGCGTCCCGAAGTCTCCGACGCGGACCTGACCGATCTCGCCGGGCCACCGGACTACCTGACTGGCTGCCTGGTCAGCGGCGACCTTGCCGCGCTCGCCGCAGGTGAGGAGACGGAGCTGACCTTGCGGGCCCGCATGACGATCAGCGATGACGGCAAGGTGGTCGTCGAGAACATCCCGCCCAACGTGACCATCGACGAGGTGCACCTCAGTATTACCGAGCGACGGCGAATCAGCGAGTGGATGCCGAGGTATCCGCAGCTTCGCGACGCCACGCTGCTGCAGATCAAGGACAAGGTGGACTGCTCGGCCGAGCGCGAGTTCCCGCTCGGCCGGCTCATCTGCACGCCCGAGGAGGGCGCTCCGCCTGAAGTGCTGCGGGACCAGCTCGCGGATGTCTACGGGATCACGACTACGGTGTCCGCTGCCCTGCCCCTACCCCTGCCAGCGATGCTCAGGATATGGGTCAGGCAGTACGCCGGCGAGGATCTTCCGGCCAGCCTGACAGCGCTGGAGACAGCTATCCGCGATCAGCCTGACCACTACCACAGCGACTTATCGGCGGAGCCCGCATCAGCCGAGCCCCGCGACTTCGTAGCTTCCACTGAACCTTCTTGCCGGTCCACGCTGTCCATCGGGTGACGCACGCGAGCCAACCGCGAGCTACCCGGAGGAACGGTGAAGGCTAATGGCGAGGATTTCGCCAAATTCGTTGACCAGCGGCAACGCGCACTGCTGCGAAGTGCCTGGCTGCTGACTGGTGACTGGGCGCTGGCCGAGGACCTAGTCCAGGCGGCGCTGGCCCGGACCTGGCTGCGCTGGGAGCGGATCAGGCGCCGCGATGATCCGGAAATCTACGTGCGCCGCGTGATCGTCAGCACGTGGGTGAATTGGAGCCGCCGCAAATGGCGCGGTGAACGCCCCGCGTATGACATCCCTGACGGACCAGCACCTGGCGACCTGGCCAGCGAGGCGGTCGCGCGGATCGCGGTGCAAAGTGCGCTGGGGTCGCTGACCAGGCGCCAGCGCGCGGTGCTGGTGCTCCGGGTCTTCGACGACCTGACCGAAGCGCAGACGGCGGAGGTTCTCGGCTGTGCCGTAGGCACCGTAAAGAGCACCGCGTCTCAGGCGCTGGCCAAACTGCGCGCCGATCGCCGCCTAGCCGACTTGCCGGAACGAAAAAACCAAACAGGGACGGGCTGGAAGTGAATCAGATGGACTGGAACCTGCGTGACCTGATGGAACTCACCGTTGGCGAGCCACCGCGGTGGCTGAGCATCGAAGCGATCCGCCGGCGCGCCGTCAGGCGCCGAGTGACGCAGGCGAGCGTGATCGGCCTGGCTGCCGTGATCGGGCTCGGCGCTACCTTGTCCGCCGGGGCGATCAGGATCGGCTCACCCAGTACTGGCGGTGCCCACAAGACTAGCGGTACCCACAAGCCAGCCGGCCCGCCGCGCTATTACGTCGCCGCGGTATTCGATCAGAACGCCCCCGCGGTGGCCGCTGTCGTACGGGCCACCGCCACTGGCCGCGTCACCGCCAGAGTGCGAGATCCGCGGCCGGGAACGCGCTGCGGCGGAAACCTCGCCGCCGCCAATCACCAGACGTTCTTCATGACCTGCGAGATCTGGCGCTCGAAGCCGGCCGGACCGAGCAGGCACGGCGCGATAGCCAGGCGGCCGGGAAAGATCGCTTTCCTGGAGACGCTTATCTACAGATTCCAGGTCACGCGAACGGGCCAGGTCGTCAATTACTCACTCGTCAAGGGCAGCGCGCTCAAGGGCGAGCTGGCCAGCAACCTCGCGGCGTCCCCCGGCGGGTCCGAGGTCGCTGTCCAGGTGCTGCGACCCGTTAACGGCGTGATCTACACCAACACGGTCCCGGCCGGAGTCTTCGTCATCAATACAGCGACCGGCAGCAAGGCCTTCTGGCATAGCGGGCCGTACGTACCCGGCACAATTCAATACGCCGGCGCCTCGACCATGTCATTCACCGGGGACGGGACTGAACTAGTGCTGATGGAAGCGCGGTGCCACCGGAATCACACGCAAGAGAACTGCTCCGGCCGTAACGACACCCAGGTACGAGCCTATAGCCCGGCGGCAAGCGGCGGTTCATTGGAAAAGGGCCGGATATTGCTCAACGCGCCGGCGCGAACCTCCCTGGATAATGCGTTCATCAGCCCAGACGGCTCGGCACTGACCGGGACCCAGATCAACTGCCCCAAGCACGGCACCTGCACGCTGTCCGTGGCCCGGGTCTCGGTCAGCACGGGGCGGGTGATCCGCGTGCTGTACCGGACGCGTACCGGCACCCCGTTCGAGGGGGTGTTCCTGCGGTTCTTCAGCGCTGACCCGTCAGTGCGGTACCTGATACTCGACGCTGGCGCCGGCAACGCCCGGCTGAACGGCTGGATCGATCACGGAAAGCTCGTGCCGCTAGCTCCCGCCAACGGCAATGCCGCTAACAACGAAGTCTGGTAACCATCAGCCCACTCGTCGCCGGGCTGGCCTGGCGGCCCTGGCAGGCGGGCGGCCCGGCGGCGAGCGCTCGGCCATGCGTTCAGCCATTCCCGCGCGCCCGGCGGCCTGTATGAGCGGATCTTCCTCGGAACAGAGCTTGCCTGGATAGCGATCACCGCCGGCTACCTCGCGCTCACGCGCCGGCGGGCTTAGTCTGCTGGCCTGCGGGCGGACGGTACACTCCCCCTCTTGTGACTGCTTCTGACGGAATCTTGGTGACCGGCGGCGCCGGTTTCGTGGGTGCGACGCTGGTACGACGGCTGGTCGCAGCTGGCTACCGGGTCCGGGTGCTCGACAACCTCAGCACCGGGGACGCCGCGCACCTGGCCGGCGTGGACGCCGAACTGGTCAAGGGCGATATCCGCGACGCGGCCGCGCTGGACGCCGCGCTTGACGGGCTGGCGGGCGGTCATCCACCTCGCCGCCGCTGGCTCGGTGATCGGCTCGGTGCAGGACCCGGAGATGAACTTCGAGGTCAACGTGCTCGGCACATTCCGCGTGCTCGACGCGGCCCGCCGGGCGGGCGTCGAGCGCGTGGTGCTGGCGTCGACCGGCGGCGCGCTGATCGGAGACGCGACGCCGCCGGTCAACGAGCGTTCGCTGCCCAAGCCGATCTCCCCCTACGGGGCGAGCAAGCTGGCCGGCGAGGGTTACGCGCACGCCTTCGCCAAGACCTACGGGCTACGGACGGTCGCGATCAGGTTCGGCAACGTGTACGGGCCGTGGTGCGCTCGCAAGCGCGGCGTGCTTAACGTCTTCTTCGAGTCGATCCACTCCGGCGTGCCCATGATCGATCTACGGCGACGGGTCGGCGTCGCGCGACTACGTGCACGTGGACGACATCTCCAGCGCCCTCCAGCTCGCCCTGGAGAAGGACGTACCGGGCGGCACCGTGCTGCATGCCGCCTCGGGCGTCGAGACCTCGGTCAAGGAACTGGCCGACCTGTGCCGCCAGGCCGCGGGAGTTCCCGGCCACCCGATCGAGTACCGGCCGAAGCGAGCCGGCGAGGTGGAGCGCAACTTCGCCTCCTACGACCTGGCGAACCAGATGCTCGGCTACGCGCCGTCAGTCGCCCGCGAAGTCGGCATCCCCAGGACCTGGGAGTGGTTCCAGGAGGAAGTGTTCCGGGACTAGGGCCAGGCTGCGCGCAGAGCCCGGCCTAGCCTGCGGATGCCTGCGAAATCCGCACCATGTTGCCCGAAGGATCGCGGAACGCGCAGTCACGCGGACCCCAGGGCTGGTCGATGGGCTCCTGCAGCACCTCAGCGCCGGAGGCCCGGACCTTCTCGAAAACCAGGTCGAGATCATCGACCTCGAAGATGGTCATCGGCAGGACTCCCTTAGTGAGCAGTTCCTGCAAGGCGTCACCGTCGGCCTGGGACCGGCCGGCGTGCGGCTCCGAGAGCACGATCCCGAGACGGGGCTGATCAGGGCTGCCGAGGGTAACCCAGCGGAACCCATCGGAACCAACGTCGTTGCGCAGTTCAAGGCCGAGCGCGTCGCGGTAGAAGCCGAGCGCGGTATCGACGTCATTGACGGTGATGTGGCAGTACTGGAGTGCGATTGTCATGCGGTCAACAGTAGGCAGTTGCCCCCGGAGCCGCTTCTCGATTCCTGATCGGTTTGTGCCTGGCCGGCCGGGTGCGCACCTTCGCCACGCAGGCGGGCATCGCGGCTACGGCGTCATGCTCCCGGCTGCGGTACGCGCTCGGCGTCTCCCCGACGACCTCGGTGAAGCGCGAACTGAAGGACCCGAGTGAGGTACAGCCAACGGCCATGCAGGCGTCGGTCACGCTCATGCCGCCCCGCAGCAGGGCCATCGCGCGCTCGATCCGGCGGGTCATGAGGTAGCTGTACGGCGTCTCGCCGTAGGCGGCCCGGAACTGCCGGGAGAAATGCGCCGGCGACATGAGAGCTCGCTGAGCCATGGTCGGCACGTCGAGAGGGCGCGCGTACTCCCGGTCGATCAGATCCCGAGCCCGGCGCAAATGCGCGAGGTTGGCGAGCTCTTGCGGGGTCATGGCACGACGCTACCACTAGGCCAGCATCGACGGCTTAGGCTGGCGGGACCCAGATGCCACGCTCTTGCATGAGCCGGATCTGCCGGTCGGTCACCTCACGGCGGTAGTCGGCGTGGCCGTAGGGCTCGCGGTCGAGGTAAAGGTTCTTGGGGTAGATCGGCTTCTCATAGATGAGCTGGTACTGCTCGGTCGTCAGGTCCTTCATCCAGTTGTCCCACTGCGCGCTCGCCCGGAACGAGCGCAGCGCCTCAATGTCGATGGTCCCGGCCACCCACGAGGAACCGCCGCTGTAGTCGTGCCGCCCGACGATCTGGCCCCGGTAGTCAATGACCGCCGAGCCGCCGCCGAACGTGTCGATCGGGATGTCGGACTCCGCGTTCAGGTAGTAGGTGCCGACGTTACAGGCGACCAGGTACAGGTTGTTGTCGAGCGCCCGAGCCCTGTTCTGCACCTCGAACAGCCCGTTGCCGACATGCGGATGCGGATACGGACCCCGGTACAGGACTTCTGCGCCGTTCATCGCCAGCCCGCGCGCGTTCTCCGGATACGACCCCTCGTTGGCCATCAGGAAGCCGAGCCTGCCGATCGGGGTATCGGCCACCGGGTAAAACGCGTCCAGGTTCCGCCCGTACAACTCGATCCACTTGTCCCAGACATTGTGCGGGCTAACGGAGTGCTCCACCGGGAGCAGTGGCACCACCTTGTGGTGCCGCAAGATGATCTCGCCATCCGGGTCAAGTACAAATCCCACGTTGAAAAAGCGTCCGGGGAACTCGGGATGCCTGGCCTTCGCCTGGGCCATGACGAACGCGTTCCACTGCCGGGCTAGCCCGCCCAGATAGTCAGTCTCCGGCCCCGGAATATCGATCGCGCACTCACGCGCGAACTCCTCATGATCAAGGTCAAGTACCTCATCGTTGAATCCCTGCAGCGCGCCCTCGGGCACCGCGATCAGCCGCACCGGCAGATCCAGGCTCGACAGCCATGACGCCGCCTTAATCAGGTGCGACAAGTGCTCGAGATTGACCTGAATCTCCGAGCGGTGCCGAATGCCGCGCATTGTCGGCACCAGGCCGATGGCCTGATAAGGCTCGATCTTCACTTATCCTCCCGGGCAACCGGTCCATCCACCCACCATGACACATCAAACAGTGACATCCGCCATGTTCACCCACATGCAGCAGCAAGCCCGCGATCCGCCGCCCCAAGCAACCCGCCGCCCCAGCGACTCCACGGCCAGCCAGCACCCTGGCAGCCACCGGCCCACGAAGGTCAGCGCGCTGGTGCCCGGGTTGCGGGCGAGGCCGCAGTGGCTGGCGTGGCGGCTGGTGCGCGGGCGCGGCCACATGAATGCGGCTATTGATGTTCCGGATCGGGTGTCGATTCGCGCACCCATGTTGCCGGGCTCGGTCCGCCCGGGCGGACGCCTGCCTGCAGGCGTCAGTGTGCGCCTTCTGGCTGCGGACGAGGAAGGGGTGCTGCGCGGCCGGCCGGGCCGTGAGCCGGGATCCGGCACGTGGCGTATTGCACGTTTCCCCCCACTATTGGCGTCGGAGCCGGATAATTAGGACGCGATCGTCGGCCGCCTCGTCGCCGGTTCGCTGATGGCGATACAAACACGCCGGTCTCAGGGAGGTCTGGTGCCGATAGACGTGGACCCGGCATGGCATGAGACCTACTTCGGCGAGACCTGGTTGCGGGTGGCGTTGAACTTCCCCGGCAAACTGGCGGACGACGAGATCGACTTCGCCGTGCGCGAACTCGGGCTTGAACCCGGGATGCGGGTACTGGACATGCCGTGCGGCCACGGGCGGCATTCGATCGAGCTGGCGCGTCGCGGCGTCGCTGTGACCGGCGTCGACTTGAGTCCCGCGTCGATTCGCACCGCCATCGAGACCGCTAGGGACGCCTCGCTCGAGGCGCTTGCCAGTTTTCACGTGGGTGACATGAGGACTTTCACCTCAGCCGAGCCCGCCAACGCGGTCATCGTCATGCAAACTTCCTTCGGCTTCATGGCGACCGATGAGCAGGACCTTGACGTGCTGCGGAACGTCAGGAAGTCGCTGCTGCCCGGCGGCAAGCTGCTGATCGACTCGGTCAGCCTCTTCCGCGTGGCCAGGACCATGATCGTGCCGCGCCGATGGGAGCGCCTCGAGGACGGCACGCTCTACATCGAGGAGCGCGAGTACGACTTCCTGGCCGGCAGGCTGATCGGCAGGGTGGAATTGATTACCCCCGAGCGGGACCACTTCACGATGGCGCAGTCGGTCCGCATCTACACGGTCCCCGAACTTGACTCCATGCTGCGCACGGCCGGCTACCGGATCATCGGAGCCTACGGCGGGATCGACGGTTCACCGTACGCATTCGACAGCAAACGGCTCATTGTCATCGCCGAACGAGTCGATCCCGCCGCGCGAGCAGGGCACGCATAGCCGAGGCGAGCGGCTATCAGGTCAATGAGCTTCGCGCGGCAGTCGTGGAGGTAAAAATGCCCGCCTGGGAGCAGCTCAACCTCGGTCTCGCCGGTCGTGAGCTCCGCCCACCTGACCAGGTCCTCGGGGAATACCTCTGGGTCGAGATCTCCCCCGAGGGCGGTGACGGGGCATTCGAGTGTCTCGGCTGGCTTGTAGTCGTAGTCGTAAACCAGATCGAAATCGGCTCTGATCCCTGGCAGCAGAAGTGCCATCAGCTCAGCATCCTTCAGGATCTCCTCGTGAGTCCCGTTCATACCACCGAGTTCGGCAACCAATTCGGTGTCAGACAGCGATTTGGTGTCCTTGCGCTTCTCATGCAGGTAGGGCAACGCCGCGCTGCCAGAGACAAACATGTGCGACGGCGCGAGCCCGTTGCATTCACGCAGCCACCTTGCTAGCTCCCAGCATATGAGCGCGCCCATGCTATGACCGAAAAAAGCGAACGGAATATCGAGGTAAGGCTTGATCGCGGGGACCAGATGCTTCAGCAGAACTTCGAGGCTGCTGACGGGACCCTCAAACAGCCTGGTCTCTCGCCCGGGTAGCAAGATAGCGCGGGCGTCGATGTCCTGAGGTAGGTACTTGTCCCATTCCCGGTAGATCCACGCGCCGCCGCCAGAGTAGGGGAAACAGAATAACCTCATACGCGCGGTTTCCGGATGACCGGAAATAGGCACGATCCATTGAGGAATTGACATCGAATTCATCGATATTGCCACTCCTGCCAGTTCGGCGGCGCTCTGAGGCGCCCTGTAGGAATCGAGGTAGGTATCGAGTACTCTCAGTTCGCATGCTAGCACTTCACGCGGGCGCCGAGGGCAGCCAAGTACCTTCCGATAAAGCACGCGAACTAGTTCGATAACCGTCCGATAACCCGGTTCTATGGATGGTCTTGATCGAGCAGAGCAGTCGGGCAATGCTGGTCCGCCGGAGCCACCATAGCTGCGTGTCGGGGGGAATCCGCCCGCCCAAGATGGGTGTTAACCGAGTTCCGCACGGAGTGGGCGACTCATAACCTGACTTTGGGCCGAAGGCAACAGAGCGTCGGCAGGACTCCGGCCATGACCCGGATCAGGAGGACCACCCTATGATTGAGGTTCGTCATCTGAGTAAGCGGTACGGCTCAGTACTGGCGGTCGATTCGCTGAGCTTCGAGGTGCGGTCGGGGCTAGTGACTGGCTTCCTCGGCCCCAACGGGTCAGGGAAGTCCACTACCATGCGGATGATCTTGGGACTGGACTCACCCGACACCGGGCAGGCACTGATCGGCGGCCGTCGTTACCGCGACCTCCGCTGGCCATCGCGCGAGTGCGGGGCACTGCTTGAGGCCAGGGCATTCCATCCGGGCCGGTCGGCCCGCGACCACCTGTCCGCACTGGCCGCGGGCAACGCGATTCCGCAGGCACGGGTAGATGAGGTGCTCGGCATTGTCGGGCTCCACACCGTCGGCCGCAGGCGTGCCGGAACATTCTCGCTGGGCATGGTCCAGCGCCTCGGCATCGCCGCCGCGCTGCTCGGAGATCCGCCAGTGCTGCTATTCGATGAGCCGACCAACGGGCTTGATCCGGCGGGCATCCACTGGATTCGCGGCCTGTTGAAGTCACTCGCTGAGGATGGGCGCACGGTATTCGTTTCCAGCCACCTCATCGGTGAAATGGCCAGGATCGCCGACCATGTCCTGGTCATTGGCGCGGGACGGCTGCTTGCGGACGCAACGGTCGCCGAACTGTCTGCTCGCAACTCACTGGAAGAGTCGTTTCTTGAGCTGACTGATGGCATGGCGCAGTACAGCAGCGAATTCGAAAGCGATCCCGAAGGCCACCATCCGCTGACATCACGAAAGGAAGGCTAGGCATGACTGCGTACACGGCGCGGGTCCCATCCGGGCATTACCGGTTCAGGCACGTAGCGCGAATGGAATGGATCAAGCTGCGCAGCCTGCGCTCGACCTGGTGGGCGCTTGCCGTGACCGAGGCGTGCGCTATCGGATTCGGCGTCGTAGTCGGGATCAGCACCAATAATTCGGCCGGCGATCTCACCAACAACGCACTATCAGGAGTCATTGTCGGACTACTGCTGGTAGGTGTGCTCGGCGTACTTGTGATCACCAGCGAATACACCGCCGGGATGATTCAAAGCACGCTGATGGCGGTTCCGAGGCGACCGCTCGTGCTGGTAGCCAAGGCAGCGGTTTTCGGCGCGGTGGCCCTGGCCGTGGGCGAGGCAGCCTCGTTCATCTCCTTCTTCGCGGGCAGCGCGGCCCTGCGCCACGGGATCGCGGCGCCTGCGCTGAGCCAGCCGGGCGTCCTGCGGGCCGTGCTGTTCTCCGGAGCCAGTTTCTGCCTGATCGGCTTGCTCGGCCTCGGGCTCGGAGCCATCATTCGCCACACGGCCGCAGCGGTAGCGGTGCTCGTCGGCGGAGTGTACGTAGTCGCGCAGATGATCGGTGCCATTGCCCCTCGGGTGGATGCCTACATGCCGATCCTGATTGTCGCGAACTCGCTGAGCGCGACCAAGCCGCTAGCCTGCGCTAGCGCCGCGACGCAGTGCCGGCACTTCCTGCCGCCCGTCGCTGGCCTCGGCTTGCTCTGCCTGTACGCGGGCGTGACGCTAGCAATCGGATGCTGGATGCTCGCTCGCCGTGACGCGTGAGTGCACAATGAGCGCATGGGCGAGCGCATGCACGCGACCGGTCGCACCCAAGTGGCGGCCGGTAGCGCGCTGCCTGGTCGCCAGCAAGGCGGTACAGCCGCCGAAATGAGCCAGGAAGGGATCAGGGAAAGGATCAGGCAAGGGCTCAGGGCGCAGTTCTCAGCCCGCGCCCTCAGGGAACTGGTCTTCTGCGGCGTCGAAGCCGTACTGGGACCGTCGGGAATCGTGCTCCTGGTCGCGGTGCTCGGATTGCCGGTCTTCGCCATCATCGCCGCGAAGAGCTTCCCTCCATTCGGCCACGCGCACGAGCATCCATCCAGGCCCCTGGTCTTCCTCGCCCTGGCCGTCACGCCATTGACGACGGCGATTCTGGTGCCGCTGACCGCACGCGCGCTCGCCGCGGTTCACCGGTGCCTCGCGGCGCGGCTGCTAGGCGAGCGGATCGAGAAGCCGTTCGCCCGCACGGTAAGCGGTGCGCTCAGGCGGCCTGACGTCTTGCTGCGTGACGGCTACGGCTGGAAAGCGGCCGGGTATCTGCTGCTGAAGCTGCCGTTAGCGCTCGGCGAAGGCTACGCCGCCTTCCTTGCGATCGTCGGGGTAGCTAACCTGTCGTATCCGCTGTGGTGGCAGGTGGTCGCGTCTCTCACCGCGGGCCCGGGGCCGCGGGCGGTACCAGCGCTGACGCCTTTCGGCTCGCTGCGAGTCGGCACCTTCTCAGGTACCTGCGCTGCCTCCGCTATCGGCATCGGCATGGTGCTGGCCGCTCCGTGGGCAGCGCGGGCGTGCTGCTTCGCCGACCGATTGCTGATGCGAGCGATGCTGGCCCCCAATGACCTGGCGCAGCGGGTCGCCAATCTGGAGGAGACCAGGGCACTGGCCGTGCAGGATTCAGCGGCGCTCTTGCGCCGGCTGGAGCGGGACCTGCACGACGGCGCGCAGATCCGGCTGGTGACACTGGCGATGAATCTCGGAATGGCCAGAGAGAAACTCGGCGACGACGCCGACCCGATACTCCGCGAGCTAGTCGACGCGGCGCACTGCGGCGCCAAGGACGCCATTGCCGAGCTCCGCAGCCTTGTCAGGGGCATCCATCCGCCGGTGCTGGACAACGGCCTGGCCGACGCGCTCGCCACGCTGGCCGGCACGAGCGCCATCCCGGCGGAACTGAGTGCCGACATCGCGACCCGGCCGACGCCTGCCATCGAGACCATCGCGTATTTCTGCGCCGCTGAACTGCTGGCGAATGCCGTCAAGCACAGCGACGGTACCAAGATCGGCGTTGAGGTGACCGGCGGGAAGACAACGCTGGAACTGCGGGTGAGCGACGATGGACATGGCGGGGCTGCTGCCGCTCCTGGCGGCGGCCTGGCCGGGCTGGCCCAGCGGGTGCGCACTGTTGATGGCGAAGTCGATATCGTAAGTCCCGCGGGCGGCCCGACGGTGGTCACCATTCGGCTGCCGGTTCGTGCCTGAGGTGCCTGGCATTCCAGCATCGACGCCCAGGCGTCCGATGAACGGCGAAGACGGGATGGGCGAGGATTCATGCGCGTGGTGATCGCGGAAGATGCCGCCCTATTCCGCGAGGGTCTTAGCCGGCGTACTCGTCGATCGCGGGCACGAGGTGTGCGCCGCCGTGCCGGATGGGGCGGCGCTGCTCGCGGCCGTGGCCGAGCACGATCCTGACGTCGCCGTGGTCGACATCCGCATGCCGCCGACGCATACCGACGATGGGCTGCGCGCCGCCGTGGAGTTGCGCTCTAGTCATCCGCGGACCGGCGTGATCGTGCTCTCCCAGTACATCGAGACCAAGTACACGGCGCGGCTGCTGGAAGACAACCTGTCCGGCGTCGGTTACCTGCTCAAGGAGCGAGTCGCCGACGTGGGTGAGTTCATCGACGCGCTGACCCGGGTTGCCGCGGGCGGCACCGCCCTGGACCCCGAGGTAGTCAGCCAGCTAGTACGGTCCAGCCGGCACGCGAGCGGCCTGACCTCGCTGACCCCGAGGGAACGCGACGTACTCGCCCTGATGGCGCAGGGCCGGTCCAACGCAGGCATCGCCGCGACCCTCTTCGTCTCCGCGAGGGTCGTGGAGAAGCACGTGGCCAGAGTCTTTGACAAGCTCGGACTACCGCAGTCGGATGCCGACAATCGCCGGGTTCTTGCCGTCGTGCGCTACCTGCAGGCGTAATCCGCCGCCGCGCCGCCAGACCTGCTGAGGTAGAAGTCGCAGACCCGGTCCGCGGCCGGACGGACGAATCGCAGCAAGTCCCTGGTGAAGTGGAACTGGACGTCCGCCTGGATCAGGGAATGCTCCTGGCCGTACCTGGCCCGGCCGCCGCCGGTGACATTCAGCAGCACGGCCGACCGCGTGTCTATCAGCTTGTCCGCCGCGGCCTGCCGCAGGCACGCGACCGCTACCGCGGCCGCGGGCTCGATGTCGATCCCCTCCAGCTCACCGAAGGTAGCCATAGCCGCCCTGACCGAGTCATTGTCGGCACACAGCACGTCGCCCCCGCTTTCGGTCAGCACGTCGAAGACACCACCTCGGACGCTGTAAGGCGGCGCCCAGTTCGTCAGCTCAGTCGCCAGGATCTGCTTGATGGCCCTGCGGAAATGGTCATTTGAGCCGCCTGTGATCGCCCCGCCGCCGGGTCGCCAGGAGTCATAGATCGGCGCGAAGGGCTTGTTCTGGCACAGCATGAGCTTGGGCAGGACCGGATCAGCGATCATGCGCGCGAGCCGTTTCGACGCCTCGTGGGCGGCGATCGCACCGGTGCCGCTGCCGACCGCCTGAAAGTAGCAGGCGGGAAGTTCCTGCATTTCCTCGAACGCGGAGAGCATGACGGTAGCCAGCCCATCCCGGCGGCCTACATTCTTTACGCCGCCTTCAGGCTGGAAAGGAAGCGAGTGCGAGACCTCGCCGGCGAACGAGATCGCGTCCGGATAGTCGCCATCGTCGATCACCGCGATGCCCACGCACGGATGAAGCGGCTCCCTGAACCGGAACTTGCGGAGGCCCGACGCCGGAATGATGATCAGGCACGGTACCCGCTCGCGAGAACAGGCCCAGGCGAAGGCCGCTCCGGTGTTGCCCGAGGACGGCACCGTCAGGACCATAGGCTGTCCCGGCAGCCTGGCGAGGACCGTATATGCCTCGAGCTCCTTGAACGTCGCGGTCTCGAGAAAGGCGCCCCGCTCAGGCCAGTAGCCATTGAAGGCGATCCAGAGATTGGACAGGCCGAGAAAGCGCGCGAGTTTCTCGCTACGGTAGACGACCGTCCGCCCGACATTCTCATAGGTCCGGACGACAGGCAGCCAGTCCCGGTAGCGGAAGAGTCCTTCGTCGTCGGTGCACGGGCTGAACTTCTCGGTCGCGTACTGGGTGTGAAGCAACGCCGGTCCGTGTCGCTCAGCGCATTCAAGCACGAGCCCGTCGTCGTCCGCCTCGCTGCCGCATAATGGGCACGCGAGCGAATAGTGGCGCGTCAGGGCGCGCTGGGCCTTCATAAGCACAACTGGGCTTCCCTTCCCGTAGTGGAGCTGAGGTAACCGGGCAGGCCGGCCGCGATGCTGCGCAGCGGGTCTACCACGTTCGCGGCGCCGAGCCTGGCCGCGAGTTCGCGTGAGAACAGGTGGAACTCCGTGCACCCGAGGACCACGCCCGAGCATCCGTAACGTTCGCGGAGGCGGTCCACGACCGCGATGACTTCATCCGGCGTCGCGTCGAGCCGCTTGATCCGGTACACGAGCCGGTGCACCAGGTCCTGGTCAGGAGGCGCCAGCGGCACCACCCGGTCGGCGACGAGCTGCCAGCCGGGCTCCCGTTCGAATACACCTGACTCCCGCGCGCCCTGGGTAGCCAGCATCAAGAACCGGCCCGGAGCCGCCGCCAGCGCCGACGCCGCGACCGCTACCAGCGACAGCACCCTCGCCCGCAGCGCGGCGTCGACCTGCGGAAGGAAGTGGTGCACCGTAACGCAGGCGATCACGATCTTGGTCGAGCCGACCTCGCACAGGCGCCGCAGCCGGTAATCAAGCAGACCCGCCAGTTCGCTGGCGCCATTCGCGCGGATGGCCTCGGTGCGATCAGGCAGCCCGGGATCGCAATCGAGAAATATCCGGGGCATGCCCTGATCGGTGGGCGCCAGATTGAATTCGTAGATGGTGCGCACGAATTCGGCCGTAGCCAGCGGTCCCATTCCGCCGAGGATGCCGAGCGTCGCATCACCAGAATTTCTCATGTGAATCCCTGCTCGCGCGTTATCCGGCACTGGCGCTCATGAACGCCACAAGGCTCTTCGGACGCATATCCGTCCAGTTGCTCTCGATGTAGTCCAGGCAGGCCTGGCGCGTGTCCTCGCCGAAGGCGACTGTCCAGCCGCCAGGCACCTCGATGCTGGCCGGCCAGAGCGAGTGCTGGCCCTCGTCATTGACGAGCACCTGGTAGCTGGCGGCGGCATCTTCGAATGGGTTAGTCATGAGAATTATTTCCTCTCTGGATCGTGAATTTTTCAGGTTTGTGGCTTTTCTAGCTGAATCCGGCTGGCGAGCATTGAGCCGATACGGGCGGCGGCTGGCGCGTCGAGCATTTCCGCGTGCGCGCAGTCCACGCCGCGTACGTCGATGCTGCCCTCGACAAGAGGCGCCCAGCTGCCGCCGCTGGCGCTGTCCGGAGAGTTCCGGCCAGCCGTGACGAGCAGGACCTCGCCGCGGAACGGGACCGGATCGTGCGCGGCGACCAGGCGGACGTTCCGCACCATCAGGCCGACGATCATCGCGCGCTGGCCTTCGTCGAAGTGCCGCAGTTCGCTCCGGCCCCGGCCGAGCAGGGCGGCGACCGCCTGAGCGAGCGCGGCGTCGTCCTCGCGAGCGGGGACGCGGTCGCCTGGCTGCCCGTAGGCCTTGGCGTACTCCTCGTACATGTCGGCGAGGATCTGATGGTCAGCCACCTTCTCGCGCACGGCCGCATCCATCGGGTAGCCGTCGAGCAGCGCCAGCAGGGAGACCTCGTCACCGTCCCGCTGCAGCGAGGCGGCCAGCGCGTGGGCGATGTTCGCGCCCAGCGACCAGCCGAGCAGATGGTAGGGCCCGGCGGGCTGCACCGCCCTGATCTCGTCCGCGTACTGGCTGACCATTTCCGCCAGAGACTCGGGTGGCCGGCCAAGCCCGCCGGCCCCGTTCAGGCCGCGCGACTGCACCCCGTAGACGGGATATCCGGGCCCGAGTCCGGTCAGGAGCCTGGCGTAACGCCAGCTCAGGCCACCCAGCGGGTGAACGCAGAACAAGGGGAGCCGGTCGCCGGCCTCGCGCAGCGGCAACAGCACGTCCAGCGCGCTCAGGCGCTCACCGCCCGGCTCAAGCAGCTCGAGCAGGCCCGCCGGAGTGGGAGCGCTGAAAACCGCGCCGACGGCCAGGTCGATTCCGAGCAGGTCATTGATCCGGGCGGCCAGCTTCGCCGCGGCCAGCGAATGCCCGCCAGCTTCGAAGAAGTTGTCGTCGGGTCCTAGCGCCTCGCCCGTCACCTCGCTGAACAGCTCGCACAGCAACTGTTCCCTGGGCGAGCGCGGAGCCCGGCCATCGGCTCCGCGCACGCGGAGCGCCGGTGGCGGCAGGGCGGCTCGGTCCAGCTTGCCATTCGGGGTCAGCGGCAGCCGGCCGAGCGGCACGAACGCCGCGGGGACCAGGTAGTGCGGCAGTTCCTCGGCGAGTTCCGCCCGCAACGCGGCCAGGTCGGCGCAGGCCGGGACGACGTAGGCGACCAGTTCCCGGTCACGGGCGGGGTCGTCACGGACCACCACTGCCGCATCGCTGACGCCAGGCTGGCGGCGCAGGACCGCCTCGATCTCGCCGAGCTCGATCCGGAACCCCCTGACCTTCACCTGGCCGTCGGCGCGGCCGGCGAATTCAAGCTGCCCGTCGGCACGCCAGCGGGCCAGGTCCCCGGTCCGGTCCATCCGCGCGCCAGGCAGGAACGGGCTGGCCACGAACCGCTCGGCCGTGACCCCGGGATTGTTCAGGTAGCCGCGAGCCAGTCCTGGTCCCGACACGTACAGCTCGCCGACTACGCCGGCGGGAACCGGCCGGAGCGCCGCGTCGAGCACGTAGACGCTCACGTTGCCGATTGGCCTGCCGATCGGAACCGGGCCCGCGTGCCCCGGCTGGCAGATCGCGAAGCTGACATCCACAGTGGCCTCGGTCGGTCCGTAGGCATTAACCAGCAACCTGCCCGCCGACCAGAAGCTGGCCACTTCGGCGGGGCACGCCTCGCCCCCGGTGATCAGGGTGCGCAAGCGCGGAAGCGCGACCCTCGGCATGCTGGCCAGCACCGATGGCGGCAGGTGCACGTGCGTGATCTGCTCATCGGCTAGTGCCGCGGCCAGCTCGCCGCCGACCGGCGCCCGCTCGGGTACAACCAAGCAGGAGCCTGAAAGTAAAGCTAGGCACAACTCTGCTACGAAAGCGTCAAAGCCCGGCGAGACGAACTGGAGTACCCGGCTCCCTGGACCCGCCCCGAACGACGCGGCCTGGTTGGCCGCCAGTCCCGCGAGGCCCTGGTGCGACACCACGACCCCGCGCGGGCGCCCGGTGGACCCCGAGGTGTAGATCACGTAGGCGGGGCTGGCCAGCGTCAGCGGGCTCGTCCGCTCGGCATCGGCGACGTCGCGCTCCTCGCGAAGGGCACCTGCGGCAGGCCAGGAGCCGTCCAGCAGCAGCAGGTCATCGGCGCCTGTCGGAAGCAGCGACGTGGTGTCCTGCATGGCGATCACCAGCGGGAGCCCGGCATCAGCCAGCATGAGCTCGATCCGCCGCGGCGGGTACCGCACGTCGACCGGCAGATACGCGCCCCCGGCCTTGGTGACCGCCAGCACGGCGGTGATCAGGTCGGCCGAGCGCGGCAGCACCAGGGCGACCAGGCGCTCAGGGCCGACGCCGCGCCTGATGAGCCGGCGCGCGAGTACGTTCGCGCGAGCGTTGAGCTCCGCGTAGGTGACAGTTTGCCCCTGGAAGCTCACCGCGGCGCTTTCCGGCGTCCGCGATACCTGCCGCTCGAACAAGCCGGCCAGGGTCAGCGCGGGCACGTCGACAGCCGGGCCGTTCCAGCCGGTCAGCAGCAGGTCCCGTTCCTGGGGCGCGAGCACGTCCACGGCGCCGATCCGCACCTGCGGCTCGGCCGCGACGGCGGCGAGCAGCCGGGCTAGCCGGCCCGCCAGCCGCCCGGCGCTACGCGCGTCGAACAGCTCGGCGGAGTACTCGACGATTCCCTCGATCCCGTCGGCCGTTCCGTCGGCCAGCTTGCGCTCGCGCAGGTTCAAGGCGAGGTCCAGCCTGGCCGTGCCGGTCTCGACCCGGACCGGCTCGACAGCGAGCCCGGGCAGCGCCGGGGCGGCGGCGGCGGCGTTCTGGAAGGCGAGCATGACGCTGAACAGCGGGTTGCCGGCACTGTTCCTGACCGGGTTGAGCTCCTGCACGATCCGCTCGAATGGCAGGTCCTGGTGGGCGTACGCGGCTAGGTCGCCGTCGCGCACCCTGGCCAGCAGCTCGGTGAAGCCGGGGTCGCCCGACGTATCGGTCCTGAGCACGATCGTGTTCACGAAGAAACCAACGAGCGCGTCGAGTGCCACGTCGGTTCGCCCGGCGACAACGGTGCCGAGCGCGATGTCGGTACCGGCACCCAGCCGGGTCAGCAGGGCCGCCAGCCCCGCCTGCACCGTCATGAAGACGGTCGCCTTAGCCCGCCTGGCCACCCCGGCCAGCGCCGCGTGCACGCCAGCGTCGACGTGAAATTCGACGGTGCCGCCGGCGATGACCGGGCGCCGCACCCCGCCGGTCCGCGGGAAGCTCAAGCCGCCCGGGCAGGCCGGCCAGGTGCTCCCGCCAGAACCGCAGGTGGCCGGACATGGCACTGCCCGGGTCATCGCCGCTGCCAAGCAGCTCCCGCTGCCAGAGCGCGTAGTCGGCGTACTGGACGGCCAGCGGCTCCCAGGCGGGCGAATGGCCGGACTTGCGCGCCGAATAAGCCACCCCGAGGTCGCGCAGCAGGGGCGCGATCGACCAGCCATCGGCCGCGATGTGGTGGATCAGGAGCAGCAGCACGTGGTCGGTCTGGTCGCGGCCGGTCCGGTCAAGGGCGAACAGCCAGGAGCGCACCGGGCACTGCGCCGCCAGGTCGAACTGGTAGCTGGCCGCCGCGCTGAGCCGCTCCCCCAGCTCGGCCTCACCGGTGCTGACCACGCCTGCGCTGACCACGTCGGTGGCCGGCCAGGACCTCGGGTCCAGGATGTGCTGGTACACCTCGCCATCGCAGACGCCGAACGCCGTCCGCAGCGCCTCGTGCCGGCACACGACGTCGCTGACCGCCGATCGCAGCGCGTCGACGTCGAGCTCGCCGCGCAGCCTGACGGCCACCGGCAGGTTGTAGCGCGGCGCGGGTCCCTGCGCCTGGTGCAGGAACCACAGCCGCTGCTGCGCGAACGACAGCGGGATGCGCGGAGGCCGGCCGCGCGGCGCCAGCGGCGGCCGCGCCGGCCCGTGGCCGACTCCATCCTGACTGCCAGCTCGCGTACCGTCGGTGCCTCGAACAGCGCCCGGATCGGCAGTTCCGCGCCGGTCGCCGAGCGGACCTGGCTGAGCAGGCGGATGGCCGAGAGCGACTGCCCGCCGAGTTCGAAGAAGCTCTCGTCCGGACCCACCCCGGCGCGCCTGAGGGTCTCCGCGAACAGGCCGCACAGGATCTCTTCCAGCGGTGAGCCAGGAAGTCTTCGGCCCGCCTGGGCGGCGGCTGGTGCCACGGTCTTCACGGTCTTCACGGTCTCGCCGGCCGGCGGGCGCGGTGCCGGCTGAAAGCGCGCGGGGGAAGACGCGGCCAGATCGCCGGCGAGGCGGCCCGGATCGGCGGCGAGGTCGTTGATGAGCCGCGCCAGCTGCCCGGCCAGCGACTCGGCGGCCGCCTGATCAAAGACGTCGGGACGGTACTCCAGCTTGACGCGGAGCTGTCCGCTCGCCAGGCCGGCGATCAGCCGCAGCGGATAGTGAGCCGCGTCGTGCCCGCGGACCCGCTCCAGCTTCAGGCCGGTGGCCGCGATCGCCGTCGCGTTGTCGCCCGGCTGGTTCTCGAAAACCGTGAAGGTGTCGAACAGCGGGCCCACGCCAAGCGATCGCTGCAGCTGGCCGAGGCCGACATGATGCCAGGTGGTAAGCGCGGCCTGCTCGTCCTGCAACCTGACGAGGTTGTCGAGCGCGGACCGGTCAGGCGCGATCCGCATTCGCAGCGGGATGGTGTTGATGAACATCCCGACCATCCGGTCAACGCCGGCCACTTCTGGCGGCCGCCCTGACACCAAGGTGCCGAACACGACGTCGGTGGTTCCGGTGAGCTGCGCGAGCAGGAGTCCCCAGGAACCTTGAATGAACGTGTTCGTGGTGAGCCCGGCCCGGCGGATGGTGCCGTCCAGCGTGGACCGCAGCTGGTCCGATACCGGCACGGGGATGAGCGCTGGCAGCTGAGGTACGCGGAGCGCGGCGTCAATTCCGGTCAGGGCGGGGGCGATCAGGGTGGGCCCGGCCAGGCCGTCGAGCGCCCTGGCCCAGGCCGCCTGGGCCAGGGCGTCGTCCTGCCGGCTTAGCCAGGCGAGATAGTCACGGTATGCGGGCACCTCCGGCAAGACAGCCTGGTCGCCGCGACTGGCGTAGAGCGCGAAGAGCTCACGGACCACGATCGCCATCGACCAGCCGTCGAGCGCGACGTGATGGCCGGTGACGATCAGGCAGTGCACCTCCGGCTCAAGGCAGGCGAGCGTGAACCGCAGCAGCGGCGGCCTGGCGAGGTCGAACCGGCGCGCCCGGTCGGCGGCAGCGTAGGCGGACAGCGCCGCTTCGCCCGCTTCGCCCGCGCCGGGGTCACGGCCGGACAGGTCCAGCTCGGTCCAGTGCAGGGGCGCCTCGCCGTGCACGACCTGGATCGGCTGGCCATTGCGCCGCTGACCGAACCCGGTGCGAAGGGCGGCGTGCCTTGGCAGCAGCGCCCCGGCCGCCGAGCGCAGCGCCGCGCCGTCCAGCGGGCCGCGCAGTCGCAGCACGAGCTGGGCTTGGTAGACGTCGACCGCCTCGTCGTACAGCGAGTGGAAGAGCAGCCCCTCCTGCAGCGGCGAGAGCGGCAGCGCGTCTTCGAGTCGGGTAGTGCTCATCGCGCGCTCCCTAGCGAGGCCTCGAGATCGTCGATTTCGTCCTGGTCAAGGTCGAGGAAGATGCCGGGCCTGATGCGCCCGCCCGCGTCCGGCCTGCCCGCGTCCGGCCTGCCGGCGTGGGCGCAGAGGCCGTCCACGGCTTCCTGCCACAGGTCGGCCAGCTCGGCGACCTGCGCGTGCGTGAGCAAGCCCGAAGCCCAGGACCAGGTCACGAAGAGCCGGGACTCGTCCTTTCGGTCCTCGATGCGGGCGGTGACCTGGAGGGCGTGAGTCAGCGGCAGCTCAGGGTCCCGGGCCGCGGGCCGGGGCAGGTCGGTGCGGGCAGCCCAGTCAGCCAGCCCGGCAGTGTTGTCTAGGGCGGAGGTGCCGCCAACGGCGGAGCCGTCGGCGGCAGCGGATCGCCCGAGGTAGTTGAAACCGAGTTGCGGCGCCGGCAATGCCGCGAGCACCGAACCGGTGCGGGGGTTCAGGTAGCGGAGCAGCCCGTAGCCGATTCCGTTGCCAGGGGTGTCCCGCAGGCTCTGGAGCACCCGCCGCAGCACGGTCCCGATGATGGGCGCTCCGGACTTGACCTCGGGCCAGGGCGCCCGGCCAGGGTCTATCCGCACCGGGTAGAGACTGGTCAGCCAGCCCACCGTGCGGGAAAGATCCACGTCGGCCACGCTGACCTCGCGGCCGTGCCCCTCCACGTCCGCCAGCAGGCCGGACTCGTCCAGGCCGTCCCGGCGACGCCGCCACTCGCCGACCGTCAGCGCCAGCGCGCACAGCAGCAACTCGTTCACGCTGGCCTGGAGCGGACCTTGCAGCCTGGCTAGCGTGCCCGGCATGGACCGCACCAGCTTCAGCGCCGTGCCGGCCACGTCGCGCGCCGGATCTAGCGGACGACTGCCAAGCAGCGGATCGGGCCCGGACAGAATCCGGGTCCACCCGGGCAGTTGCGCGGCCCAGACGGGGTCATGGGCGGCCGCGTTCACCAGGTTCGCCCACCTGGCCAGGGCGGTCGGTACCGGATCGGGCCGCGGGTCCCGCCCCGCCTGCGCCGCCTGCCAGGCGGCGGCGAGGTCCGGCAGCAGGATCTGCCAGGAGACGGTGTCGATCGCCAGGTGATGCAGGACCAGCAGCAGGGCTCCGCGCTGGTCGGCGGGCGTCGAACCACACGACCTGAACGAGCCGCCCATCGGCCCGCAGCCTGCGGCGCGCGGCCTCGCCTTGCTCAGCCACGACAGCGGCCAGCGGCTCTCCCGAAAGGCCGCGGGTGTCCACCCGGCGGACGCACGTCGCGGCCTGCACCTCACCCGGTGCCCGGACCTCGAGCGCCCAGTCCGCCACCTGGTCAGGTGCATCGCCCGAGCCGATGGTCAGCCGCAGGCGCAGCGCATCGTGACAGTCCAGCAGCGCCTGGACGGCAGTTACCAGCGAAGCTAGCCCGAGACCACCGGGTGAGGCCAGCACCATCGCCTGGTTGAGCCCGTCGAGCCGGCCCCGGAGTTCCCTGAGCCACGCCGTGATCGGGGTGAGCGGAACCGGGCCAGTCACCGGCCCCTCGGGCTGGCAGGCAGCGCGCTGGCCGGCGCCGCTGCCGGCGGCGGCCAGCGCCGCCACTGTCTTGTGCAGGAAAATGTCGGCTACGGTGAGCTGGAATCCGGCGTTGCGGGCAGCGGACACCAGGTGGATCGACAAGATGCTGTCGCCGCCAAGCTGGAAGAAGTCGCCGTCGGCTCCTACCAGTGGCAGCCTGAGTACCTCCTCGAACAGCCGGCACAGCATGGCCTCGGCAGGCGTCGCCGGCTGCACGGCCAGAGGTCATCGCGGCCGGATCGGGGGCGGGCAGAGCCCGGCGGTCGACCTTGCCGCTGGGAGTGAGCGGCAGCTCGTCAAGCACCGCGAACGCGGCGGGGACCATGTATCCGGGTAGCGCCGACTCCAGGTGCTCACGGACGGCGGACAGCTCGATCCGCGCCCCCGTCCCGGCGACCAGGTAGGCCACGAGCCTGGAGTCCCCTGGCTGGTCCTGGCGCACGGTCACCACGGCCTGGGTCACCCCAGGGCAGCCGGCGAGCACGGACTCGATCTCCCCGAGCTCGATCCGGAACCCGCGGACCTTGACCTGGCTGTCGGCCCGGCCCAGGTACTCCAGCTGGCCGGCTGAGTTCCACCGGCCGAGGTCGCCGGTGCGGTACAGGCGGCTGCCTGGCGGCCCGAACGGACTGGCCACGAATCGCCCGCTAGTCAGCGCAGGCTGGCGGAGGTAACCGCGGGCCAGCCCGTTGCTGGCGATGTACAGCTCCCCCGCCGTCCCGGCCGGCACCAGGCCAAGCGAGTTGTCCAGGACATGCACCCTGGTGTCGGTGATCGGCGTGCCGATCGGCACCTCGGTGCCCGACAGCGGCCCGCCGAGCGTCGCGCACACGGTCGCCTCGGTGGCGCCGTAGCCGTTGAACATCATCCGGTTCTCCGACCAGGCCGCCGCCGTAGCCGGCGCGATGGCCTCGCCCGCCACCAGCAGGGTGGCGCCCGCCGGGAGGCCGTCGAGCGGGAGCACGCTCAGCGCGGTAGGCGGCAGCGTGAGGTGCGTCACGTCGTGACGCTGGGTTAGCGTCGCCAGCGAGGGACCGGGCATCAGGTCACCGGCGGAGGCGAGTACCAGGCAGCCGCCCGTGGTCAGGGCGGTCACGAGCTCATAGACGCTGGCGTCGAAACTCAGCGACGAGAATTGCAGTACCCGGCTGCCGCTGCCGATCTTCATGGGACCGGCCATGCCAGCCACCAACGCGGCGAGCCCGCTATGGGACACGACGACGCCTTTCGGGCGGCCGGTCGAACCCGAGGTGTAGATCACGTAGGCCGGATGCGACGGATGCAAAGGCGACAGGCGCTCAGCGTCGGCGAGGTCGGCGCCCGGCGCCCGCGCCGCCTGCGCCCGCATCAGCTCGCTGTCCGCCACCGGCCGCCGATCCGCCTCAAGCACGCCGTCCAGCCGCGCGGCGGTGGCCCGGTCGGTGATGACGCAAGCCGGGCTGGCGTCGCCGAGCATCAGCGCGATCCGGTCAGCCGGATACGCGGGATCGACGGGCAGGTAGGCACCGCCGGCCTTGGTCACCGCGATGGCGGTGATGATCAGCGTCGGCGACCTGGGCAGCGCGACCGCCACGAAGCTTTCCGGTCCCACCCCTAGCGTGATCAGGTGGCGGGCAAGCTGGTTGGCCTGGCGGTTGAGCTCGCCGTAGGAAATGGTGACGTCGTCGAAGATCAGTGCCGGAGCGGCCGGGGCGCGCCGCGCCTGCGATTCGAACATGGCTGGCAGCGTGCGCGCCTTCAGCCCGCGCTCCTCGCCCTGCCAGTCAGCCAGCAGGCACCGCCGCTCGTCCTCGTCCAGCACTTCCAGTTGGCTCACCCGGCGAGCCGGGTCCGCCATCGCGCTGCCGAGCAGTCGCGTCAGCCGCCTGGTGAGAGCGGCGATGCTTTCCTGATCGAACAGGTCGGCTGAGTACTCGGCCACGCCATTGATTCCGGCCGGCGGCCAGCTGAGGTCCCGCACCTCGCGCAGCCCGAAGGCCAGGTCAAGCTTGACCGCGTCGGTGCGGACCGGCTCCTTGCTCACCCGCAGACCCGGCAGCTCCAGCATCGGCTCGGCCTCGCTCTGGAACGCCATGCTCACCTGGAACAGCGGGTGGTATGACAGCGAGCGGACTGGGTTGACGACCTCGACCAGGCGCTCGAATGGCAGGTCCTGGTGCGCGTATGCGGCCAGGTCAGCCTCCCGCACCCTGGTCAGCAGGTCAGCGAAGCTCGGATCGCCGGAGGTGTCGGTGCGCAGCACGAGCGGGTTGACGAACATCCCGATCAGGTCGTCGAGCACCTGGTCGGCCCGCCCCGCCACCGAGGTCCCGATTGGCACGTCCTGGCCCGCGCCCAGCCTGCTCAGCAGCGCTGCCAGGCCAGCCTGAACGACCATGAATAGCCGTGGTCCCTGTCCTGCGGGCCAGCGCGGTCAGTTCCTGGTGCAGCGAGGGACCGAGCCGGAATGGCACGCTGCCGCCCCGGCCGCTCGGCAGCGCCGGGCGCGGCCGGTCCGTCGGCAGGTCAGCGCACTCCGGCATCCCGCTGAGGGCCTTCCGCCAGAATTCGAGCTGCGCGCAGATCAGGCTGCCAGGGTCATCCTCGGCGCCGAGCGCTTGCCGCTGCCACAGCGCGTAGTCGGCATACTGGACCGCGAGCGGCGTCCATCGCGGCTCCAGGCCCGCGCGGCGCTGCGTGTAAGCCGCGGCCAAGTCACGGGCGAAAGGCCCGACCGACAACCCGTCGGCCGCGATGTGGTGCAGCAGTACCAGGAGCACAGCCTCGGCTCCCGCGATGAAAAGCCAGCAGCGCACCGGCGGCTCGGCGGCAAGATCGAACGGCCGCGCGGCCGCCTCGCGCACCGCCTCGTCCAGCCCGGCCGTGGTGACCTCCACCTCGGTCAGGAACTCAGGCACCTCCTGCGGGTCCAGGACAGACTGACAGCGGCCGGCCGCCGTTCCGTCAGCGGCGGCCACCTCGGGGAACACCGTGCGCAGGCTCTCGTGCCTGCCGACGACGTCGGCCAGGGCGCCGGCGAGCGCCGCCCGGTCCAGGTGCCCCGCCAGCCGCCAGGCCAGCGGCACGTTGTAGGCGGCGCTGGTGCCCTCCAGCTTGCTGATGAACCACAGCCGGCGCTGGGCGAAGGAGAGCGGCAAGACCGACGGGCGAGCCGCCCGCGCGAGCGCCGGGCAGTGCCGGCAGCTCCTGGCCCGCCCCCGCAAGCTGTTGTGCCAGCCCGGCCACCGTAGGCGACTCAAAGACGCTGCGCAGGGGCAGCTCCGCACCTAGGGCGGACCTGATCCGGCTGACAAGCCGCGAGGCCAGCAGCGAGTGACCGCCGCACGCGAAGAAGTCGTCGTCGACTCCCACCTGGGCCAGGCCGAGCACATCGGCGAACAGCTCGCAGAGGATTTCCTCGCGTGCCGTGGCCAGCCGCCGGCCCCCGGCCCCCGAAGCCGGATCGGGGGCTGGCAGGGCACGCCGGTCCACCTTCCCGTTGGGAAGCAAGGGCAGCGCCGCGAGCGTGATGAAGGCGGCGGGCACCAGGTGCGCCGGGCAGCTGGCTCTCCAGGTGCGCCCGCAAGTCGGCCGGGTCAGGAGCCCGCGAGTCAGCCGGAACCACATAGGCCACCAGGCGCTGGTCACCCGGGCGGTCCTCGCGAACCACGACGATGGCGGCGACGACGTCGGCGCGAGCGGTCAGCGCGGCCTCGACCTCGCCTGGCTCGATCCGGAAACCGCGAACCTTGACCTGCGAGTCCGCCCGGCCCAGGTACTCGAGCGTGCCGCCGGCGCTCCCACCTGGCCAGATCGCCCGACCGGTACATTCGCGACCCGGCAGGCCCGAACGGATCGGCGACGAACCGCTGCGCGGTCATGGCAGTCCGGTTCAGGTACCCGCGGGCCAGTCCGGCTCCGCTGATATACAGCTCGCCTGCCACGGCGGGAGGTACCGGCCGCAGCCAGCGGTCAAGGACATAGACGGCGGTACCCTCGATCGCCCGGCCGATCGGCGGGGTCGCCGCCCCCTCATGCGGGGCGCTCATGGTCGCGCAGACAGTTGTCTCTGTCGGCCCGTAGGCGTTGATCAGGCGACGGCCGCGCGACCACCGCAGGGCCAGTTCGGGCTGGCAGGCCTCACCCGCGACCACCAGTACCGCCAGGTCAGGCAGGTCCGCATCTCCTGGCAGCGCCGCGAGGGCGGTCGGGGGCACGGTGGCGTGGGTGACCCGGCTGCTCGTCATAAGCTCGGCCAGCGGCCGCCCGGGACGTAGCTGATCGGGCGGCGCCAAGACCAGGCAGGCCCCCGACAGCACGGCCATGCACACCTCCCAGGCCGCGGCGTCGAAGCTCAGCGCCGCGAACTGGAGCACCCGGCTTCCCGGCCCCAGCCGGAAAGCGGCGATCTGGCTCGCCGACAGGGCCGCGATCCCGGCGTGCGGGACGACCACGCCCTTGGGCGTCCCGGTCGACCCCGACGTGTAGATCACGTACGCGGGGTGCTCTGGCCGTAGCGGAACCCTCCTGTCCTGGTCACCGGGCGCGTGCGCGGGGCGAGCGGCGATCGCGGCGGTGATGTCAGGGTCGTCAAGCAGCAGCACGGGAACAGCGGAGTCAGGCAGGCCGGCCAGCGTGACGCCGGTACTGACCATCAGGATCGGAGCGGAGTCGCTCAGCATGAAGGCGATGCGGCTGGCCGGGTAGGCGGGATCGACTGGCAGGTAGGCGGCACCGGCCTTGTGCACGGCGAGCAGCGTCACGAGCAGGTCAAGCGAGCGCGGCACGGCCACCGCGACGAGCCGTTCCGGCCCGGCTCCCGCCGCGATCAGGTGGTGCGCGAGCCGGTTAGCGCGCTCGTCGAGCTGCGCATAGGTAAGAGCGTCGGCGCCGAAGGTGGCCGCCGGAACGCCGGGCGCCCGCGCCACCTGAGCCTCGAAAAGCGCGGGCAGCGTCGATGGCGCGGGGCCTCCGGCCTGATTCCACGCGGTCAGCACGTCGTGCCGCTCCTGCTCGGACAGCAGGTCGATCAGGCCGATCGGCTGGTCAGGCTCGGCGAGAACGCCGCGCAGCAGCCGCACCCAGCGCGTCACGAGACTTTCGACGGTGCCGCGGTCGAAGAGGTCGGCGGCGTACTGCACATCGCCGGTCAGGCCAGCCGGGGCGCCGGCGTCGTCGCGTCGCTGGGCCATGGAGAACGCGAGATCCACCTTGGCCGCGCCGATGGGAAGCTCCGCCGGCTCAACCCGCAAGCCGGGCATCGAGTAGTCCCCGGGCGCCGCCTCGTGCAAGGTGAGCATGACCTGGAACAAGGGATTGTGGCGCCAGCGACCGGCCCGGGTTCACGGCCTCGACCACCCGCTGGAATGGCACGTCGGAGTTGGCGTAGGCGGCCAGAGCCGTCTCCCTGACCCTGCCGAGCAGTTCGGAGAAGGTGGGGTTGCCGCCGGTGTCGGTACGCAGCACGAGGGTGTTGACGAAACAGCCAACCAGCTCTTCCAGGGCCTCATCGGTGCGCCCGGCCACGGCCGTGCCGATGGGGATGTCGCAGCCCGCGCCGAGGCGGGTCAGCAACGCGGCCAAAGCCGCCTGGAGCACCATGAAAACCGTGCCGCCCGACCTCCTGGCCAGGTCAGCGATCTCGGCATGCAGGCCAGCGTCCAGGCGGACCCGGACCTGCTCGCCGCGGTAGCTGGCGGCGGCCAGGCGCGGCCGGTCAAGCGGGAGGCTGAGCAGTCCTGGCAGGCCCGCGAGGGCCCGGCGCCAGTGCCCGAGCTGACGGGCCAGCAGGCTGCCGGTGTCAGCTTCATCGCCGAGCATCTCGCGCTGCCAGGCCACGTAGTCGGGGTACTCCGCCGGAAGCGGCGGCCACGCCGGCGCCTCCGATGCACGCCGCGCGGCATAGGCGGCGGACAGATCCCTGGCGATCGGCCGCAGCGACCAGCCGTCGGCGGCGATATGGTGCAGCACGATGAGCAGGACATGGGTGTCCGGGCCGACCGCGAACAAGGTGGCGCGCACGGGTGGCTCGGCGGCCAGGTCGAACCGGTGCGCCGCGCCGCGGGCCAGCGCCGGTCGAGCTCGCCTGGCCCGGACCGCCACGACGGTCATGGCACGGTCGGGCGCCGGCGGGTCAGCGATGACCTGTCCCGGCGTCCCGTCGGCCTCGGCGATCCTGGCGCGCAGCGGCACGTGCCGGGCGAGCAGGTCGCGGAACGCCGCGGCCAGGGCAGCGCGGTCAAGCTCGCCGCGGAGGGTCAGGGCCAGCGGGATGTTGTAGGTAGCCGCGGGACCCTCGAGCTTGTGGATGATCCAGAGTTGCTGCTGCGGATACGACAGCGGGGTCGGCTGCGGGGTCACGGCGCCTCCTTGGCAGTGAGCGTGGTCGCGCGGCTGTCGAGTGCGGATGACCGGGCGCGCAGGGATGGCCGGGCTTTCGCCGCGCTGGCGAGCGGCGAGTTCAGCGGCGGTCGGGCACTCGAACACGTCACGGACCGACAATTCGAGTCCGTAGCCCGGATCGGACCCGGCCGACGAGCCTGGTGGCGAGCAGGGAGTGCCCGCCGAGATCGAAGAAGTCGTCGTCGGCGCCAACTTCGCGGCGGCCGAGCAGTTCGGCGAACACGGCGCACAGGCTCGCCTCGCGCGCCGACGCCGGCGCGCGGCCGGCGCGCGGCGGCGGGGGCGCGGGCAGCCGGTCCTTATCGACCTTGCCGTTCGGCGTTGAGCGGCAGGCCGTCGAGCAGCACCACGCTGGCGGGCACCATGTACCTGGGCAGCCGCGCCGCCAGGTGCTGGCGGAGTTCGGCCGGGTCAGGCGAGCTGCCATCGGCACGGCGTGGCATAGGCGATCAGCGCGGGCCCGGTCGCGGCGTCCTGCCGCAGCACGACGGCCGCGTCGGCCAGGTCAGCACGGTCAAGCAGGGCACTCTCGATCTCGCCGAGCTCGATCCGGAAGCCGCGCAGCTTGACCTGCTGGTCGGCGCGGCCCAGGAACTCGAGCTGGCCCTCGGCGGTTCCACCGCACCAGGTCGCCGGTGCGGTACATGCGGCTGCCGTGCCGGGCCGAAAGGGTCGGCGACGAAACGCTCGGCGGTGAGCCCCGGCTGGCCCACGTAGCCCTGGGCCACTCCCGCGCCGCCGAGGTAAAGCTCGCCGGCCACGCCGGGCGGCACCGGCCGCAAGCGCGTCATCGAGCACGTAGCCGCGCATGTTGTCCATCGGCCTGCCGATCGGCACGGTCCCGGCGACCCGGTCGGGGAACCGGAGCGGGACGCACGTGGCGAACGTGGTGGTCTCGGTCGGCCCGTAGACGTGGACCGCCTGGGTACGCGGGCAGGCCGGCCAGCATGGCGGCGAACGCCTGGACCGATACCGTGCTCGCCGCCGGTCCACACCTGCTGTACCCGCGCGAAGCATTCAGGCTGCTCGGCGACTACCAGGTTGAACAAGGCGGTGGTGAGGAAGATCGCGGTGATCTCGTGATAGCCGATCAGCTCGTCGAGCGCGGCGACGGTCAGCTCCCCTGGCGGCGCGACCACGACGGCGCCGCCGGTCAGCAGCGGCACCCAGATCTCGTAGGTGGACGCGTCGAAGGCGTAGGACGAGTGCATGAGCACGCGGGCGTGCCCGCCGCCGCGCCAGCGGTGGTCAGCGGCAAGCGCGGCCACGGCCGCCTGGGCTGACCGCAACGCCCTTGGGCTGGCCGGTCGAACCCGAGGTATAGATGACATACGCCAGCTGGTCGGGTGAACCGGGCAGGTCAGGATTTCCGGCGGGCTGGCCGTCGTCGCCCGGCTCGTCGCCGGGGGTCAGGACGGTGATCCCCGGCCCGAGGTCACGACCGCGCCGCGCCTGGTCGGTCAGGAGCACGCCCGCCCCGGTCTGCGTAATGATCAGGCGCATCCGGTCAGCGGGGTAGTCAGGGCTCGAGCGGCACGTAGGCCGCCCCGGCCTTGGCGCAGGCCAGCGAGGCCACGACCACGAGCTCAGACCGGTCAAGCAGGATCGCGACCGGCACCCGCGGGCCAGCGCCCAGCGAGCTGAGACGGCGCGCGAGCCGGTTGGCACGCTCGTTCAGCCCCGCGAAGCTCAGCCGCCGCGCGCCGAAGATCACCGCGGGCGCGGAGGGAGTTCTCGCGACCTGGGCCTCGAACAACCCGGCCAGCGTGTCCGCCGGCACCGGATGCGCCTCGCCCCGGCCGGCCTCAAGCAGCCGCGACCGCTCATCCGCTGACGTGATCGCCAGCCGCCCGATCGGAACGCCGGGATCCGCGATCGCGGACTCCAGCAGGCATACCAGCCGGGCGGCCAGATCGCAGGCGGTGCGGCGGTCAAACAGGTCGACCGCGTACTGGATCTCGCCGACCAGGCCACTGGCGCCTGGCGCCGCCGCCCGCTCCTCGCCGAGGTTGACGCAGAGGTCGAACTTGGCCACGCCGACCTCCACCGGCACCGGCTCCGTCCGCAGCCCCGCCAGTGCGGGCACGTCGGCGGCGTTGTTCTGGAGGACAAGCATGATCTGGAACAAAGGATGGTGGGAAAGCGACCTATCCGGATTGACGGACTCGACCACCCGTTCAAACGGCACGTCGGAGTTGGCGTAGGCCCGCAGGTCGGTCTCCCTGACCCGGCGCAGCAACTCGGCGAAGCTGGGGTTACCGCTCGCGTCGGTGCGCAGCACCAGCGTGTTGATGAACGGACCGATGAGGTCATCGAGTTCGGCCTGGGCGCGACCGCCAGCCGGCGTGCCGATCGGCACGTCGGTACCGGCTCCCATCCGGGTCACCAGGGCGGCGAGGGCCGCCTGCAGCACCATGAAGACGGTGCCGCCTGCGGCGATCGCCAGGTCCGCTATCCGCCGGTGGAGGTCGCCCTCGATCCGCAGGCCCACCGACCCTCCCTCGAAGCTCGGCCTGACCGGGCGCGGATAGTCGCCGGGCAGCGTCGCCAGTGCGGGCAAGCCCGCGAGCTCGGACTTCCAGTACTCCAGTTGCCGTGCCATCGCGGCGTCGGGTCCGTCCTCGTCAAGCAGCCCGCGCTGCCACACGGCGTAGTCGGCGTACTGCAGCGGGAGCGGCGGCAAGAGCTGCCTGGCCTGGCTCGCGCCGGCCAGCCTCGCGCTGTAGGCGCTGGACAAGTCGCGGGCCAGGGGCGCCGCCGAGCCGCCGTCCATCGCGATGTGGTGGATCACCAGGAGCAGCACGTGCGACTGCGCGCCGATCCTGAAGACGGTCGCTCGCAACGGCCGTTCAGCGGTCAGGTCGAACCGGTACCTCGCTGCCTGCGCTAGCAACGCAGGCAGCTCGCCATCCTGCGCCTGCGCCAGGTGCAGTACCGGGCGATTCGCCCCCGGCGGCGCGATCAGCTGGCACGGGTCGCCGTCGCGCTGCGGGAAGGTCGTCCGCAGCACCTCGTGCCGGTCGGTCACGTCGCCGATCGCGTCCCGCAGCGCGGCGAGCTGAAGTGATCCGGTCAGCGAGATGGCGACGGGGACGTTGTAGGTGGCGGCTGCCCCTTCGATGCGGTGCAGGAACCAGAGCCGTTCCTGGGCAGGCGACAGCGGCAGCGGGTCTGGCCTGGTGAGACCGCGCAGCGGCGGCCGGGCGCGCTCGGCGCTTTCCAGGAGCCTGGCCAGGCCCGCGACCGTCGGCGCTTCGAATACCGCCCGCAGCGGCAGGTCCGCGCCCAGCTCCGCTCGTATCCGGCCGATGAGCCTCGTCGCCAGCAGCGAGTGACCGCCCAGGTCGAAGAAGCTGGCCTCGGTGCCGACGTTTTCCACGTTCAGCACCTCGCCGAAGATCCGGCAGAGGATCTGCTCCTGGGGTGACCGCGGCGCCCTGGGGCTGTCCGCCGCGTAGGCCGGCGCCGGCAGCGCCGCCCGGTCCAGCTTGCGGTTGGCAGTGACGGGCAGCGCGTCGAGCGTGACCAGGGCCGAGGGGATCAGGTAGTCAGGCAGCAACCGGGCGAGGTAGGCCGCGAGCTCGCGGTGGTCCGCGCCGTCCGGCCGCAGACTACGTAACCGACGAGCCTGCGGTCACCTGGCCGGTCCTCGCGCACGATGACGGCGGCGTTCCTGACCTTGGGATGCTGGCCGAGCACGGCCGCGATCTCACCTGGCTCGATCCGGTACCCGCGCAGCTTGACCTGGTCATCTACCCGGCCGGCGAAGGCCATCTGGCCGTCGGACCGCCAGCGCGCCTGGTCGCCCGAGCGGTACATGCGCGTTCCTCTTGGCCCGTAAGGGTCGGCCACGTACCGCTCCGCGGTGCGGCCAGGCTGGCCGAGGTAGCCCCTGGTGACCAGCCCGCCGGCGATGTAGACCTCGCCGACCACCCCGACTGGCACCGGCTGCAAGTCGGCGTCAAGCAGGTACATGCGGGTGTTCCAGATCGGCCGGCCGATCGTGACCACGCCGGGCGGCACGACGTCGCCCGGCTCAATCCGGTACTCCATGCAGCCGACGGTGGTCTCGGTCGGGCCGTACTCGTTGATGACTGTGACGCCAGGGTGGCGGGAGCGCCACTGGTCGAGCACCTCACCGGGCAGCGCCTCGCCGCCAAGGACCAGCTGCCCGGTCGGCGAGAACGATGGCGGCAGCGACATCAAGATCGGCAGGTGGCTCGGGGTCGCCTTGACGAAGCTCGGGGCCTGCGCCGGCGCCTGCGGGTTTCCGGGCGAGCCGTCGTTCAGCTCGGTCAGGTCCACGCAGCCGCCAGCGGACAAGGGGGCGAACAGCCCGGTCACGGTCAGGTCAAAAGACGCGGGCGAGTGCACGAGCGCCTGGCCGGCGACACTGCGGTAGGCGTGCCGGGACCAGGCGAGGTAGAGATTCACGGAACGGTGCTCGACCACCACGCCCTTGGGACGGCCAGTAGAGCCAGAGGTGAATACCACGAACGCGGCGTTCGCCGGCGTCAGCCGTGTTCTCTGGGCCAGGGTGCCCGGCTCAGGCTCGCAGTGCCCGGTCAGGGCGGCCTCGGTGCCAGGATCGTCGAGTACCAGCACCGGCGCGTCCGGCGGAGCCGGCCGGCCAGCGCGGCGCGGCTCAGCACTAGCGCCGGGCCGACCTGGCCGAGCATCGCCTCAATCCGCCCGGCCGGGTAGGAAGGCTCGAGAACCAGGTAGGCGCCGCCGGCCCGCATCACGGCGAGCAGCGCGACGACCAGGTCGGCCGACTTCGGCAGGAGCACGGCGGCGAAGCGCTCGGGACCTATCCCGCGAGCGGCGAGCACCCGCGCCAGCCGGTTCACCCGGTCGTCGAGCTCGGCGTAGGTCAGGCGTTCCTCGCCGCACCTGATCGCCGGCGCGTGCGGTGCCCGCCTGACGCTCGCGGCGACCAGCTCAGGCAGGGTCGCCGCGGACACCGGGCGCGCCGTGCCATTCCAGCGCCTGAGCACGGTGTGCCGTTCGCCGGGCAGCAGGATCTTCAGCTTGCTGAGCGGCAGGCCCGGGCTGGCTATCACGGCCCGCAGCAGCCTGGTCAGCCGGGCGGCGATGGCGGCGGCGGTGCCGGCGTCCAGCACGTCGCTGGCATACTCGAGGCTGGCCTCGATCCCCGCCGCACCAGGCCGCTCCCGCATGTCGAAGCTCAGGTCGAACCTGGCGAGCCCGGTGCCGGCGACGTCCTTGCCGCAGGCGCTCGCGCGCAGTCCCCGCAGCGCGAACCCGGGCGCCACGTCGTTCTGGAAGGTGAGCATGACCTGGAACAGCGGGTGGTGCGCGAGCGACCGACCCGGGTTGACCGCCTCGACTACCCGCTCGAACGGAACGTCGCTGTTCGCGTAGGCGGCCAGGTCAGCATCCCTGACCCGGCTCAGCAGCGCGGCAAAGCCCGGGTCACCTGAGGTGTCGGTGCGCAGCGCCAGCGTGTTGACGAAGCAGCCGACAAGGTCCTCGGTCAGGTGATCGGCCCGTCCGGCTATGGCGGTGCCGATCGGGATGTCGGTGCCCGCGCCCAGCCGGGTCAGCAGGACCGCGATCGCCGCTTGCATGACCATGAACACGGTGCTGCCTGACCGCCGGGCAAGCGCGATCACGTCCCTGTGCAGCCGGGGTGCCAGCGTGAATGGCACAATCCCGCCCAGGTGAGCCGGCAGGGCTGACCTCGGCCGGTCGAACGGCAAGTCGATCGCCCGCGGCAGCCCGGCAAGCGCCAGGCGCCAGAAACTGAGCTGATGCGCGGCGGCGCTGCCAGGGTCGGTCACGTCTCCGAGCGCCTGGCGCTGCCAGATGGCGAAGTCGGCGTATTGCGCCGGGAGCGCGGGCCAGGCCGGTGCCTGCCCGCGGCACCGGGCCGCGTAGGCCTGCGACAGATCCCGCGCGATCGGCGTGAAAGACCAGCCGTCGGCCGCGATGTGATGGGCAAGCAGGAGCAGCACGTGCTCGGCTGGTCCCAGCGAGACGACGGTGACCCGGAACGGCAGCTCTTCGCCCAGGTCAAAGACATGCCTGACGCCATCGAGCAGTACCTCGCTCAATCCGGCCGCGCTCGCGCTGACGAAACGCACCACCGGCGTCGCCTCGGCGGCATCGACTATTCGCAGGGCAGGTTCGGGATCGGCATCGGTGATCAGCGTCCGCAGGCTTTCGTGCCTGGCGACGACGTCGCCCACGGCGGCGCGGAACGCGGCGCGGTCCAGGGTTCCGTCCAGCCGCACCACTCGCGGCATGTTGTACAGGGCGCTTGGCTCCAGCCGGTGCACGAACCTCAGCCGCTGCTGCGCGGGCGAAAGCGGTATCCGGGCGGGCCGCTCGCCGGGGGACATGACTGGCCGGGCCGGGCCCGCGCTGTCCAGCCGCTGCGCCAGGGCGGCCGCCGTGGGCGCCTCGAACACCGCCCGGACCGACAGTTCGACCTCCAGGGCCGAGCGGATCCGGCTGACCAGCCGGGTGACCAGGAGTGAGTGGCCGCCCAGCTCGAAGAAGTCGTCGTCAGCCCCTACCCCGGGCAGCCCCAGCACGTCGGCGAACAGCTCGCACAGCCGCCGCTGAGTCTCCGTCTGCGGGCGGTCGCGGGCGGCATCTGTCGCCGCAAACGTCGGTGCCGCAAACGTCGGTGCCGCAAACGTCGGTGCCGCAAACGTCGGTGCCGGCAGCGAAGCCCGGTCCAGCTTCCCGTTCGTGGTGAGCGGGAGCTCATCCAGGGTCACGAAGGCCGACGGCACCATGTAGTCGGGCAGCGCCGCCGCGGCGTGCCCGCGCAGGCTGGCCTGATCAAGCGAGGCGCCGTCCTTGGCCAGCAGATAGGCTACGATGCGCTGGTCGCCTGGCCGGTCTTCCCTGAGCGCGGCGGCGGCCCGGCTCACAGCCGGATGACTGGCGAGCACCGACTCGATCTCACCGAGCTCGATCCGGTACCCGCGCAGCTTCACCTGGTCATCGACCCGGCCCGCGAAGTCAAAGATGCCATCCTCACGGCGGGAGGCCAGGTCGCCGGTCCGGTACATCCGGCTGCCGGCCCCGGCGAACGGGTCGGCAACGAACCGGGTGGCGGTCAGGCCGGGCTGGCCGAGATAACCGCGAGCCAGGCCCGTGCAGGAGACATACAGCTCGCCGACCGATCCGGCGGGCAACGGCCGGAGCTGGGCGTCAAGCACGTACATCCGGGTTCTTCCTGCCATGGGCAGTCCGAGCGGCACCAGTCCGGACGGCGTCGGCTCCCCTGGCGGAATCACGTGCTCGGCGCAGTTGACCGTGACCTCGGTAGGCCCGTACACGCTGATGACGTTGACGGACGGGTGCCGGCGGCGCCAGCCGTCGAGCGCAGCGCCTGGCAGCGCCTCCCCGCCCAGCATCAGCTCCTGCCTGGGCGAGAACCGCTCGGGCAGGTCGTCAAGCAGGGACAGGTGGCTCGGCGTCGCCTTGAGGAAGTCGCAGGGCAGGGCTGGCGGCGTGGCCGCCGCCGACGAGCGCTCCCACGAGCACCTGACCACCGCACACCAGCGTCGACCACAGCGAGGTGATCGTCTGGTCGAACGACACCGACGAATGCCACAAGGATGCGCCGACCAGGCTCGGGTACGTGCGCTTGGACCAGGTCAGGTAATCACCAAGCGCCCGGTGCTCGATGATCACCGCCTTCGGGGTTCCGGTAGAGCCAGAGGTATACATCACGTAGGCCATCTGGCCCGCCGCCGCCGGTACGACCCGATCCTCGTCAGCCACCGGCGCCGCGCAGACGCTGGCCAGCAGTCCTGACGTCGCGGCATCGTCAATGAGCAACATCGGAACGTCCGCCACGTTCAGGCGCTCGCTCGCGGCCCGCTGAGTGATCAGGCAGGAAGGCCGGGCGTCCGCAAGCATGAAACCGACGCGGCCGGCCGGGTACGAAAGGTCAATCGGAAGATAGGCGGCGCCGGCCTTGAGCACCGCGAGCATCGCCACGATCACCTCGGCGGACGGCGGCAGCGCCACCGCTACCACCTGCTCGGCCCGATCCCCCGGCCGGCGAGTACCCGCGCCAGCCGGTTCGCCGATGCGCCCAGTTCCGCATAACTGAGCGTTAATCCGGCCGTGGCTACCGCAGCGGCGGATGGCGTCTTAGCGACCTGCTCGTCAAACAACTCAACGATCGTCGACTGGCTCGTCACAACACCCTCCACCGACAAGATTCGGTTCAGTACTTGCGCCAATCAACAAGCTAGCCGCAGCCGATTTCGATTCATTATCGAAAAATATTTCCCGGGTGCATCGACCTGCGCACGGATTCACGTATTGATGTTGAAGTCGGGTGTCGATTCGCGCATTGATGACCCTGTTGCTTTATCGGGGGTCAGAGGCCGCGCGGCGAGTGTGAGGTGGTTGAGGCGGGTGGTGCGGGATGTGCCAGGTGGGGGTGCCTGCCTGCCAACACCGGCCGGTGTGATGTTCCGGGCTCTGGCGTGCGCCTCCTGGTGCGGGTGAGGAAGGAGTGCTGTCGTCTGAGGAAGGATTCCCGGGTCCCGCCAGGAGCGCTGTCGTCTGAGGGAGGATTCTCAGGTTCCGGCAGGAGTGCTGTCGTCTGAGGGAGGATTCTCAGGTTCCGGCAGGAGGGTTGTCGTCTGCGGGAGGGTTGTCGTCATGATCGTGGAGGGTTTCCGGGTGCATGGAGGAGCGTTGTCGCATGTAGGAGGGTTGTCGTCGTATAGTCCGGTCAACTCTCCTAGATGCGGAAACCCTCCTACAGGAACCCGAGAACCCTCCTGCTAGAGCAGCCTCACCCCGAGAGAGCCGCACCCATGTCACAACGGCGGTGCTGGAGACCGGCAATGTCGCGCACGGTGTGGCTGGTCCTGAGTGAGCCTTGGTTGTTCAGTGGTGAGACTCGCTCCGCGCTGGGATCCGGGCGCGGAGCGCGGGAGCGATGTTCCGTGATCAGGATCCAGGGGCTGATCACAGAGACTAGCGCTGGCTAGTTCGGACGGCATGGCCACGTCACCTTCCGGAGCGGCCTGAGCAGCGTGGCCCTTCCTGTTGCTGTTGCGGGCGGTCCGGGTGAGCAACACGGCCCTCCCTGTTGTCGTCCCGTCAGCATCAGGGAGGGCCGCGTTGCTCACGCCGCGGGCCGTGAACAGCAACGTGGCCCGACCTGATGCTGTCGCGCCGCGCGCGGCCGGGCCGCGCCGCGCGCCCGGACCCGGCCCGGCCCGGTCGGCCCGGGCCGGCAGCTTCCTGCGCTAGCGCGATATTTCCATGGCATTGACGGCCCAGTTGTCGCTCTCGGTCGGGACGTCCTGGCCAAGGTCGGGCAGTTCCAGGTCGAAGTGCTCGCGCAGCCACGTCTCCAGGTACACCGAGTCGAGGTAGCGTTCGCCGAGGTCCGGGGCGACGGCCACGGCGCACACCTGGCGCCCCGGAAAGTTGTCGGCCAGCCAGCCGAGCGCGCCGGTCACCACCGAACCCGTGGAACCGCCGAACAAGAACCCGTGCCTGGCCAGCCGGTGACAGGTCCGGATCGTATCCGGCTCGCTCACGCGCACCACCGCGTCGACGTATCGCTCATCGAGGAGCGGCGGCCGCACTGTGGTGCCTAGCCCGGGTATTACCCTGGGCAGCGCAGGGCCGCCGAACGCCACCGAGCCGACGACGTCGACCGCGACGATGATCACCTGCCCGGCTGCCTCGCGGAAGTATCGCGCGCACCCCATGAGCGTCCCGGTGGTGCCGGCGCCGATGAAGATCACGTCCACATCGGGGAACTGCCGCGCTATCGCCGGGCCGGTCCGCCTGTGATGGGCCTCCCAGTTGCCGGAATTGGCGTACTGGTTAAGCCATACGTACCGATCGCTGGCCAGGCACAAGTTGCGAACGTAGTTGATCCGGGCGCCGAGCAGGCCGCTATCGGGGTCTGGGGTGGTGATCACGAGGACGCGGGCGCCAAGCGCTCTCATCATCGCGAGAGCTGAGCCGCCGCATCGGCTGTCGGTGACGCAGATAAACCCGTATCCGCGGTTCGCCGCGATCATGGCGAGCGCTATGCCTAGGTTGCCTGAGGAAGACTCGACGAGCACTGAGCCGGGCCTCAGCAGGCCAAGGCACTCGGCTTTGTTCACCATTTCGGCCGCCGCCTTCAGCTTGACTGAGCCGGCAAAGTTAAACCCTTCGCATTTCAGGTAAAGGCGGCGGCCGAATACGGGAGCGAGATCTACGAACACATCCTCCGCGTAGTACTGGTCAGGAGCTCTGATCACTGGCACCGCGGTCCCCTAGACGAGGTCCGCGCCGCGCGCGGGCGCTCCCATGGCGACCAGGATTTCCCGCTGCCCCTGGTATGGCTCCCGGCCGTGCGCCATGGCGATGTTGTCGACCAGCAGCAGATCGCCGTCCTGCCATGGCACGCGCACCGTGGCCCGCTCATAAGCCCGGTGCAGTACATCGACGTCCTCTTGGCTGACGGGCTGCCCGTCGCCTCTGGCGGTGTCAAATGGCAGCCAGGAAGGCCCGTGCACGGCGAGGATGTACGCGCGTATGTCGGGGTCCAGGGTCCACGCGTTCAGGAACGCGATCTGGTTGAACCACGAACGCCGGCCGGTGACCGGATGCCGCGCGACAGCAGGACGGCGCTGCCAGGTTCGCAGCTGCCCGTCCGCCGCCCAGTCGAAGGCGATCTCGCTGGCGTGGCAGTACCGCTCTATCTCCTGGCGCGAGCTCGCGCCGAAGGCCTCGGCCAGCCCGATGCCCAGTACCTCGCCGTACTGCCGGCGCAGAGTCCAGCCGTGCTCTTCGAAGCCGGCCACGAAGGCCGGCGGAAGCTCGGTCAGCATCCGGCCGCCATCCGCGAGAGTCGTCGCCCCCCCGGTCTCCGGGGCGATCGCGCAGGCGAACAGCATCAGCCTCGGGAACTCCGCGGCGTAGCTCAGCTCGTTGTGCGGGCACATCGGCTCGTCCGCTGGCCACTTCGAACCGGAGTACACGCCGCTGGGATGAGCGGCCCTCGGCGCGAACGCTTCCCGCTCGCTCATGGGCGGGCCGAGCAGCCGTGCCGCGACGGCGGCGGTAGCGGCCGGATCGCGCACGCCGAGTCCCCCTGATCAGGATCGCGCCGTGATGACTGACCACCTCGTGCAAGGCAGCCCGGTGAGCGGTCAGCCACGGCAGCGGCCCGCCGCCAGCGGCGGCCGCGTCGCCGGCATCGACAGTCGGCGGACGCTCCGCGTCAAGCACCAGGTCAGCGCCGCAGCCAGGATCTCCGGATAGCGGCCGGCAGTCAGCCTGCTCCGATAACAATGACACCTGCTGCTCCTTCTCTTCGAGTGCGCTCACCGGGCGAGGGCGCCATCGCCTGGCAGGACCGGGCCAGCCAGGACCGGGCCGTCTAGGCGCGCGGCCAGATCGGCCAGGACCGGGTGCTTGATGACGTCAGGAACCGACACCGCCTGGTCGAGCCTGATCGCGAGCCGGATCGCGGTCAGTGAGGTGCCGCCCAGGTTGAAGAAGTGATCACTGCGCGAGATCCGCTCGACGCTGAGCCCGAGGACCTCGGCCCAGCCGGCGGCCAGCCGTAGCTCAGCGCTCGTGCACGGCCGCTCACCGCTGCCCGCCCGGGCATGATCAGGCTCCGCTCCGGCGGCCAGGACTGCCAGCGCCTTCCTGTCCACCTTCCCGTTGCCGGTGACCGGGAGCACGTCGAGCCGGCGCAGGCTGTCCGGCATCAGGTACGCCGGAAGGGCCGCGGCGATCACTTTCCGGACCTGCCAGGCCGGCGCTGGACCGGCGTAGAAAGCGATCAGGCTCGCGCCGGCCGGGGCCTGCGCCGCGATGACCGCGGCATCGCGCACGCCGGGGGCGCGGAGCAGATGGTTCTCGACCTCGCCGAGCTCGACCCTGAAGCCGCGGATCTTCACCTGCGCGTCCGCGCGGCCGAGGAACTCCAAGGTGCCGTCCGGCAGCCACCGGCCGATATCGCCCGACCGGTACCGGCGCCCGCCAGGCACCGCCGGATCTGGCAGGAAGGCCAGCCGGGTGCGCTCGGGATCGTTGATGTAGCCGCGGCCTACGCACACGCCGCTGAAGACGATCTCGCCGGGCGCGCCAAGCGGCACCGGCCGCAACCGCTCGTCGACCACCGCGACCCGCACGTTTCGCACCGGGCGGCCAAGCGGCACCCGGTCGAGTTCGGGCGGCCGTGTCAGCTGGTGATGGTTGGTGTCATCGCAGGTCTCGGTCAGGCCATAGGCGTTGACCAGGGGAATGCCAGGACAGGCTGCGAACCACCGTGATGCCAGCTCTTTTTTCAGCGCCTCGCCGGTGGCCAGCACCCGGCGGAGCCTGGGCAGCGGAAGCGGGCGCTGCTCAAGCTCGGACACGACGAGCTCAAGGTAGGAAGGCACCAGTTGCGCCACCGTCACCTCCCGTCCGGCAAGCGACTCGATGAAGGTGGGGACGTCATGGATGATGTCCTGCTCCACGAGCAACGTCTGGCTGCCCGCGAGCAGGCCGGCGACCAGTTGCCAGAGCGAGATGTCGAAGCTGATCGGGGCGGTCTGCGCGACGATGTCGCCTGCCTCGAGTCCGAGGTCCTCGACCTTGGCGAGCAGGTGGTTGAGCATGCCCGCGTGCTCGCACATCGCGCCCTTAGGCTCGCCCGTGGAGCCCGAGGTGAAGAACAGGTACGCGAGCTGGCTGGGAGGGACGGGCACTCCAGGGTTGGTCTCAGCCAGCGAGCCGGGCAGCAGGTCCGCGCGTATGAACCTGGCCCGCGCCCCGCTGGCGATCGCTCGCTCAAGGCTGGCCGTGCCGTCGGCCAGGACCGTGCGGCAGCCACTACGGCCAAGCATCCCGGCGATCCGGGCCGGGGGCAGGCCAGGCTCCACGGGAAGGTACGCGCATCCGGCCTTGAAGATGCCGAGCGCGCAGGCTAGCCAGTCCAGGTTGCGTTCCGCCACGACGGCGACGACGGCCTCGGCGCCGAGACCAGCTTCGAGCAGTGCCCGCGCGACCCGGTTGGCCCGGCGGTTCAGCGCCTCGTAAGTCAGGTGCTGGTCGCGGTACCTGACCGCGACGGCCTCCGGGTGCAGGCGGACCCGAGCCTCGAACAACTCGTGGAAGCAGCAGTCCGGGAGCGGCCGGGCCGGGCCGGCCAGGGACTGGTCCTGGAAGCGAAGCTCGTCAGCGGAGAGCAGGCTCAGGTCGCCATGAGAAGCCGAGTCGCCCGAGGTGATCGCCGCCAGCGCGCTCAGGTGGTAACCGGCCACTCTGGCCGCGCTGGCCGCGTCCAGCACGCTGGTCCGGTACCGCAGGCTGAGGCTGAGCCGCCTGGCGTTCCAGCGCAGGCCCACCCACAGCACCAGGTCGTCCGCTAGCTCATCGGGAACGTTGCCGGTCAGGTCGATCACCGTCTCGAAGGCGGCCGCGGGGGGCGCGGGCGGGTACAGCACCTCCGGCGAGAGGCCGGCGACCTGGCTGACGGCCTGGTCAATGAGGTCTGCCCAGGTACCCGGCGGCACGGGCAATCGCACAGCCACCGGAGCGGAGCCCGGCCCGCTGTCCGGCGCCACGTACCCAGCCAGAACCTCGGCGTCCCCGGCGAGCAAGCTCAGAACCTTGGCGCACGCGGCCAGCGCGACGGCTGACCACGGAACGCCGCGGCCTGCTGCCAGCCGGCCTGCGCCGCCGGCGAGGCCGGCCGGGCCGGCCACATCCAGCCGCGCCGTCGCCGGGCCGGCCGCCGGCTGCATGCAGGCCCAGCGAGGAATTACCGCGGCCGGCGCGACTCGGGGAGCCGGCTGCGCGGCAACAGTACGGGCGAGATTTTTCATCATCGGATTTTTGCCTGACGCTGTTCTGCCTGACATTGGGCTCAGTCCGCCAGCACGTAACCGTCGCCGGTCCGCCAGGCGCGAGATCTCCGCAGATCCGTGCTGACGAACACGCGCTGCAGCCAGCGGTCGCCTCCGTCGTAGCGTGGCCGGAACGAGGTGCGCCCGTGCGCCGCGACCCGGTTGTCCACGATCGCCAGGTTCCCGGGCCGCAGCAGGATCGTCTGCGCCGTCCGGTCGAGCTCAGTAGCGAGCTCGGCGAGCGCGGCGGCCGCTTCCGATCCGAGCGGCTTTGTCGCTGCCAGGTCAACCCGCAGGTCGGGGTCCTCGGCGGCTCCGGACAAGACCGGGCACGGTGCCGTAGCGCGGCCCATGCCGAATGAGGGCGGCGGCGAGGTGACGAAGCTTGAGCTGGCCAGCACTTCGCGGGCTGACTGGGACAGCGAGGCCAGGACTGTCCTGGTACAGGCGACCCGCAAGCCCGCAATCCCGTCATGATCGGCCCGCAGGCAGAGCAGCAAGACGAAGTCAGGCCGGTGCGCGTGAAATGCGTTCTCGGTGTGGAATGACAGCGACACCGATCCCGCATTACCCTGGAAACTCTCCCGTCCCGCTACCGGCACGACGTCATGGACCAGGGCACCGCCCTTTTCCGAGGCGTAGGAGACAGGGTCGCCGAGCCCGCAGGCAATGGCTGTCAGCATGGCCGCCGGCAGGCTCGCACGACGCTGAGCCGATCCCGGGACGGCCGGCGTCGCCCGGCAAGGAGCGCTCGGGCACCGGGAAGCCGCCAAGCAGGAGCGAGCCGTGCGGGCCGCTGTCGCGGCGGAATTCCCTGACCGCGCTGCGCAGCCTGACTGGCAGCCGCTCCCAGCCGTTCCTGGCCGCGGCGATCCACCTGGGATCATCCACCGCCGAAGGAGCCGTGGCTAGCACCAGCCGTGCCGCCTGCTCGATTTGCTTGATCTCGCCGGCATTCTGCCTGAGACCGTCAAGGCCCAGGGAACGCTCCTGCCGGGTACCAGTAAGCTCAGCTCTGACTGCGATCGACATCTGCCTGTCCCATGTCTGCTTCGGTATCGATCTGCAGGCTATCCAGGCCGGGTATCAGGGCTTTATTGATATCTTTTCGCTTGTTATCCTCGCTTGAGCCAAGGACGGTAAACCGAACTTTGATGCACGTGGCAGCACGGCTGTATATCCATGGCCGATGCGCCATTATCAACTATAAGCATCGCCGCAAGGCCGGCCCGGCCGTGGAGGAATCGTGATCAAGGCCGAACACCTTACCAAGCGTTACGGCGGCAGAATCGTGGTCGAGGATCTGTCGTTCACCGCGCAGGCAGGTAAGGTCACCGGCATCCTCGGGCCTAACGGCGCGGGGAAGTCCACGATCATACGGCTGTTGTTCGGGCTCACCAAGCCCGACGCCGGTCGCGCTACCATCTGCGGCAAGCCGTATCGCGAACTGCCCTGGCCCCTCGTCGCGGGCGGCGCGCTCCTGGAATTCCCTACCTGGCATCCAGGCCGCACCGTCCACGACCACTTGCTCTCCCTGGCCCGGAGCCAGCGGCTACCTGCTAGCCGGGTCAGCGCGGTGACAGAGCTGGTGGGCCTGGCCGACGTGGCGGAAACGCGGGCCGGGACATTACCTCTGCAGCTGAGCCGGCGCCTGGGCGTCGCGGCCGCTCTGCTCGGCGATCCCGCGGCCCTCGTGCTTGACGAGCCCGTGCGCGGCCTCGATCCGGTCGAGGCCCGGTGGATGCGGGGATTCATCAGGGGGCTGGCCGCAGAGGGCCGCGCCGTCCTGGTCGCTAGCAACCAGGTCTCCGAACTCGTGGTCACCGCCGATGACCTTGTAGTGATCAGCGCAGGCAGGCTGCTCGCCGATTGCCCGGCTCCGGAGTTCGTCGTCAGCGACGCTGACGAGTCGACGTTCGTGCGTACCTCAGCCCCGGGTCCGCTGGCGGAACTGATCGGGGACGAGGGCGGGCGGATTCGCCGCCGCGCGGACGACGCGCTGCTAGTCTCGGGGATCGGCGCCCGGCGGATCGCCGAACTGGCAGCCGAGGCCGGCCTGCTCGTGTACGAGCTCACGCCGAGGCGGCCTTCACTCGATGACGTTTTCACAGACTTGATCGCTGACTGCGTCAGGCCAGACCCGTGGCCGCTCGCCGGTGAAGGCCCGTCTGCCTGAATCTTGAAATGCCTTGGCCCAGGGAGCGCTTTGGGTGTTATCACCCAGTCGTAGTTGGGTGATAGCTCGATCCGGTATCCGAATCTCTGTCGTTAACATGGGCTTGAACATATGGCTTCCAGTCCTGCCTGGCGCACGGGACCTGAGCTCTATGCATTGGGAGACACGCAGGAGGATACCGTGCGAGCACGGAATGATTGGTCAACTAAGACAGAGCAGCAGCAGTTACGGACTAACGCCGTAGAAAGTCGCGAACGTCTGGCGACACCCGTCCAGGGGGATGACTACAACGGCAAAGGTGATCTTATGGCCGTCACACTCGACTTCCGTATCCTCGGTCCCCTCGAGGTCCTGGCGAATGGCAGGCCGGTCCCGATAGCTGGCCCGCGGCAACGAGCCGTGCTTGCGATGTTGCTGCTTGAGCCGCAGCGGGTCATCTCACTTGACCGGCTGGCCGAGGCGGTCTGGGGTGACAGCCCGCCGGCTGACGAGCCGGACCCAGATCGCCATCTGCGTGGCCAGCCTGCGCAAGGCGTTTCAGGTCGCCGGGCCTGCTGGCGAGATCCTCATCACAACCGCACCCGGGTACATGCTGATGGCTGACCAGCACCGGATCGACGCGATGAATTTCACGAGCCTGGTGCGGTCAGCCGGGGTTCTCGCGGAGCGAGGAAGGACGGCGGAAGCGGCCAGCCTGCTCAGTGATGCCCTGGACCTCTGGCGCGGCCCGGTGCTGGCCGGCCTCTCCAGCCCTGCGGCATCCACTGATGCCGCCTGGCTGACCGAACAGCAGGTGACCGCGTCCGAGCAGCACGCGGCCCTAAGCCTTGAGCTCGGGCGGCATCACCAGATCGTGCCGAGACTCATTGCCCTGGTCCAGGAGCAGCCGCTGCGTGAGGAGGCCCGCGCAACGCTGATGCTCGCGCTCTACCGGTCGGGCCGCCGGTCCGAAGCACTGGCCCTATTCCGGCAGGCGCGGCAGGTTTTCGTCGAGGAGCTTGGCCTCGAGCCCGGACGAATGCTGCAGAAACTTCATGACCAGATTCTCAGGGACGACCCTGCGCTCATGCCGCCGGCCGTCGCCACGACGATCGACGCTAATAAATTAGCCACCGAGTTCCCTCCCGACGTGCCGATTTTCGTCGGCCGCGAGCAGGAACTGGCAGCGCTTGACAGCATCCTGGATGACAGCCGCCCAGGACGGCATGGCGCGGCCGGGCTCGTCCTCGGCCAGCCTGGCGTGGGAAAGACCGCGCTGGCAGTTCACTGGGCGCGTCGCGTCGCCGACCAGTTTCCCGGCGGCCAGCTATTCATCGACCTGGGCCAGGACGCGGCCAGGGCTCAGGATCCCACCTCGGCCGTGCTCGGACGGCTGCTACGGGCGCTTGGCCTGGGTGATGAGGAAATCCCGTCCGTCCGGCACGAGCGGGCGGCGATCTTCAGGCGCATTGTCGATGGCCACCGGTTGCTCATCCTTATCGACAACGTGCCAGTCGGGGTAATGCTGGAAGAGGCGCTTCCGAAAGACCGTACCTGCTGCTTGCTGGCGATCAGCCGCGCGCAGCAGAGCATTCACTGCGCGCTGGCGCCGACCCGCCTGACCCTGGCCCCGCTGCGCACGAGTGAAGCGGTGACCCTCCTGGGCGGACTAGTCGGAGAAGACCGGGTGGACAGGGACCAGAAGGCGGCCGAGCAAGTGGCCAGGTTCTGCGAGGGTCTTCCGCTAGCTCTTGCCGCGGCCGCTGCGCGGCTCACGGTCAAGCAGCACTGGACCTTCGGTGACCTAGTGGGCCGGTTGCGTGACCCCTGCCACCGGCTCAGTGAGCTGAGCTGCGCGGAACCCGGGCTGAGGTCGGCCTTCGACCTTGCCTACCAGGACTTGAAGCCCGCGGTCGCACGCACCTATCGCCGGCTCGGCCTGCTGGATCGCACGGAACTTGATGTCGAGGCAGGCGCTGTCTGGCTCAAGACCAGCCCGGTGCACGCGGAACACATGATGGAACAGCTCACCGACGCCGGAATGCTCAAGGTAGCTGGCAGGGGACCCGAAGGGCAGTTCCGCTATCGGATGCCGAGGCTGCTGGCGCTGCACGCCAGAGAGCGCGCGAACATCGAGGACGCCCAGGCCGGGCTGGCCGCGCACGCCGCCAACTGGCAACTGTGAAATACGACGCCGATATTGGCCCGATACGAATGGACGTTAAAGTAAAGCCATAGGTACCCCCGATGGCGTGAGAATAACTCTCTCGGAGAACGCCGCATCGAATGGGTAAACCTTGGCGGGCATCCCTAAGCTGTCCGCGAGAATTTCCTTTACCCAGGAGGAGACGAGCCCGATGGGGTTTGCGATCGAGGTCAGGGGCGTCACCAAAAGATATGGCGGGACGCAGGCCCTGCGCGGTGTCGACCTTGAGGCACCGGAGGGCGCGATTGTCGGCCTGCTTGGCCCTAATGGCGCGGGCAAGACAACAATAGTGCGAATTCTCGCAACGCTTGACCGGGCAGATAGCGGACGCGCCATCGTCGATGGCTGCGATGTGCTTTCGCAGGCCAGGATGGTCCGTCGGCGCATTGGCCTCACCGGCCAGTTCACCGCCGTTGACGAGGACATATCGGGCCGCGAGAACCTCTACCTGGTCGCTCGCCTGCTTAACCAGTCGCACCGGCAGGCCAGAGCGCGCGCGGATGAGCTGCTCGAGCGATTCGGCCTTTCCGGCGTCGCCGGCAAGACCACCCGTGGTTACTCCGGCGGCATGCGCCGCCGGCTCGATCTGGCGATGAGCCTGGTCGGCGACCCCCGGGTGCTTTTCCTGGACGAGCCGACGACAGGGCTCGACCCGCAAAGCAGGAAGATCTTCTGGGACATGATCAGGTCAATGGCGGGGCGGGGGGTGACTATCCTGCTCACGACCCAGTACATGGAAGAGGCTGAGGCCCTCGCCGACGTCGTGAACATCCTGCTCGACGGACGGATCATCGCGACAGCGCCACCAGCTGAGCTGCGAGCTCAGGTGGGGGGGCAGGTGCTGCACATCAGGCCCGCCTGCGCGGCGGATCTGCCTGGGGTAGCCGCTGCGCTGGAGACAGCGGGCTTAGACCTGGTGCCCGCTGGTGACGACGGCGAGCCAGTGATCAAGATCCCGATCATCGAGGAGTGGCAACTCGCCCATGCGCTGAAGGTACTCACCGCGACCGGGGCAGCGATCGCTGCCATCGACACCAAGGTGCCGAGCCTTGACGAGGTCTTCCTGACACTCACGAGCCGCCCAGGTCAGCGCGACGAACTCGCAGGAGACAGGGATCTGGCATGACGGAAACAGCAATCAACCCAGGCCGGGCTGGCCACCGCGCTGGCCGGGAAGCGACATCAGCCATCGCCGGCGGCCTGCGGCCCGTGCGCCACACGCTGGTCATAGCGCGCCGCAACCTCATGAAGATCTCGGGCGATCCAGGCCTGCTGCTTGACGCTACCGTCATGCCGATGGTGTTCGCGCTGATGTTCGTCTACGTTCTCGGCGGCGCTATCGCAGGCTCGGTGGGCAATTACCGCGAGTTCTTCATGCCCGGCATCATGGCCCTGACGATCACCATCGTCTCCCGGTCGTCAGGCATCGGCCTGGCCATGGACTTTCACACCAGGCTGGTGGACCGGTTCCGGGCCCTGCCGATCGCGAGGTCAGTCGTACTGACCGGGCGGATCGTAGCTGACTACGCGCGGATGCTCTTGAGCCTGCTGGTGATCCTGGCTTTCGCGCTGGCGATCGGGTTCCGCATCCACACCGGCGTGCTGCCCGCACTGGCCGCGCTTGCGCTGCTCAGCGCGTTCGGATTCGCCCTGGCCTGGATATCGGCATTCATCGGCCTCTCGATGCGCAGCATGCAGACCGTTTCGACCGTCACTGCCCTGTGGATGGTGCCGCTGCAATTCGGCAGCTCACTTTTTGTGGCGGCAAAGACGCTGCCTGGCTCGCTCCAGGCCTTCGTCAGGGTCAACCCGATGACTCTCGTGGTCAACGCTTCGCGCGGCCTGCTCGTAGGCGGGCCAGTTGCCGATCCCCTGCGGGGCGCCCTGGCGTGGATAGCGGTCATACTCCTGGTCTTCGTGCCGCTTTCCGTCTGGCGGTACGTCCGCCGGCGTTAAGGACGGCATGCCCAAATCGAACCACCCTGCCTTATCAAGGAGGAATAGCAGTGGTCAGGTCAGTTGTGATTGTCGGCGGCGGCACCGCGGGCTGGATGAGCGCCGCCTATCTGAAAACAGCATTCGGTGATCGGCTGGCGATCACCTTAGTCGAGTCGGATCGCGTGCCGACCATCGGCGTCGGCGAAGCGACCTTCAGCACGGTACGGCACTTCTTCGATTATCTCGGGCTCACCGAGGACGAGTGGATGCCGCAGTGCGCGGCATCTTACAAACTGGCGATCAGATTCGAGAACTGGCGCAGCCCGGGGCACCATTTTTATCATCCATTCGAGCGGCTGCGAGTCGCCGACGGATTCAGCCTCGCCGATTGGTGGCTGGCGGTCGGAGCTCCCGCCAGCTCCTATGACCGCAGTTGCTTCGTCGCACCCGCGCTCTGCGAGGCCAGGCGAGCCCCCCGGATGCTCGATGGCTCCCTATTCGTCCCCGTTGCCGATGGCGGCGCCGGGCACCGCTCTACGCTGGAGCAGCAGAACGAGCAGTTCCCGTACGCGTATCACTTCGACGCGGCGATGCTGGCGCGGTTCCTGACCGGCTTCAGCACCGCCCGGGGCGTGCGGCGCGTGGTCGACGACGTGGTCCGCGTCAACCGCTCCGACCGCGGTTTCATCAGCAACGTCACCACCCGTGAGCACGGAGATCTCTACGGCGACCTGTTCATCGACTGCACAGGATTCCGCGGGCTGCTCATGAGCCAGGCCCTGGCCGAGCCATTCGTGTCATTCAGTGACGTGCTGCCGAACGACCGGGCGGTGGCCCTGCGGGTGCCAAGGGACGTCCGCGCGGAGATCGCGCCGTACACCACCGCGACCGCCATGGACGCCGGCTGGATGTGGACAATCCCGCTCTACCAGCGCAACGGCACCGGATACGTGTACTCAGCCGACTTCTGCAGTCCGGAAGAGGCCGAGCGCGCGCTCCGCGCGAAGGTCGCGCCCCTCGGAGACGACCTTGAGGCCAACCACATCAGGATGCGGATCGGCCGGAGCGCCCGCTCGTGGGTGGGCAACTGCGTGGCGATCGGCCTGTCGAGCGCCTTCGTCGAGCCGCTGGAATCCACGGGAATCTTCTTTATCCAGCACGGCATCGAGCAACTCGTCAAGCATTTCCCCGACGCTGGGTGGGATGCCACGATGATCGACCGCTACAACTCGGTCTTCGCGCACGCGGTAGATGGCGTCAAGGAGTTCCTGGTGCTGCATTACCGCGTGGCGGAACGGAACGACACGCCGTACTGGAAGGAAGCCAAGCTGCGGCCCATCCCCGATGGTCTCGCCGAGAAATTGGAACAGGCAGGCCGGCTGCTACTCGACGAGCACACGATTTACTCCCGCTACCACGGCTTCGAGGCATACTCGTGGAACACGATGCTCCTAGGGCTTGGTCATCGGCCTCCGGCCCGGCCGGCTCTTTCCCTGATCGGCCCGGCAAGCGCCAGGCGGCAGTTCGAGGCTGTCCGCCACCTCGGGGAGGTGCTCACCGCATCGCTGCCTAGCTGCCGCGAATACCTATCCGAGCTCAACGGCTGCCGCTCGCTCAACGGTTCCAAGGAGTCCGACCGTGAACTCGTCCATCCTCGATAACCGGCCGGCGGCTGCCAGTCGCGTGAACGTGCACCCGCTGATGATGGTACCCACGCCGCCGCCACCACCTGGCGTGTCGGCGGGCTGCGGCGCCGGCCCTCCCGACTTCGTCGGCGTCGGGGCACAGCGATCAGGCACCACCTGGTGGTGGTCGGTGATCAATAGCCACCCGCAGGTCGCCCTGGCCGGCTTAGACGGCGACGACCGCCCGCCTCCGCAACTCCTGCTCCGCACGTTGAACCAGCGGAAGGAACTGCACTTCTTCGATCATTACGGGAAGATCGAGAACGTAGACCCGGCGCTCTATCATCGCCACTTCCCGCGCCCAGAAGGACGAATAGTCGGGAAGAGTGGACACCGCGATACATGTATGATTTCTGGACTCCGCCCATGCTGCACAGCCTGGCGCCAGAGGCCAAGATCCTCGTAATGCTTCGCGATCCGCTTGACCGATTCTTTTCCGGTCTCGCGCATGCCACCAGAATGGCCCAGGCCCTGGGCTTCGATTACGAACCGGAAACCTTCGCTCACCATGAGCAGTTCAGCCGAGGTCTCTACTGGTGCCAGCTGCAGAACCTGCTGAGGTACTTCGATCGAGGCAACGTCCTCATTTTGCAATACGAGCAATGCGTCGCCGCCGTGGCCAGGCAGGCAAGACTGACCTTCTCTTTTCTCGGTCTTGACCCCGACAGGTGGCAGTTGTCAGAAGAGACGACCCGGCCAGCCGGTCCGGCCAGCGCGCCGAGACCAGCGCTCAACGACGCAACCAGCGAAGCGCTCGCGCGTGCCTACCAGCCGGAACTAGAACGGCTTCTAGCCGACTTCCCCGAGCTAGACGGGTCGCTCTGGCCAACAGTTAAAGCGAGAACGCCATGACCACGATCCACAGACTTACTCCACTGCCCGATGAGCCCTCGCCTCTCCGACCTGCGGCAACTTTAGAGTGCGAGTATCGGAATCTGATGAGTTGCTTCCCGACCGGAGTCGCTGTCGTCACTGCTCTGGACGGTCATTCCGAGAGCCACGGGATGACGTGTACATCCCTGGCGAGCGTGACGCTGAACCCACCGACGCTGCTGGTGTGCTTGTGCTCAGGCAGTGGCACGCTGAGGGCGGCGCGGGCAACGCGCGGCTTCGGAGTTAACCTCCTGCGTGCCCGTGCCCGCCGGGTTGCCGAGATCTTCTCCTCCCCGCACCTGACCGCTTCGCAAAGGTACCGTGGCGCCCATCCGAGGTGATCGGAGTTCCCTGGCTGGAAAACGACACCTGCGCGTTCGCCGAGTGCCGGGTGACCGGCATTTCGGAGGTTGGTGACCACGCGGTGGTTTTGGGCGAGGTCGTCCACGCTGTCAGCGGCCCGCATCCTCCGCTCCTTTACGGGATGCGGCGGTTCGCCGCATGGTGATGCTGGTCCAGGCTCCCAGGGTCCGGGCTTCGGTCCGCCCTGATCTTAAAACACCGAGAACCGCGTCGCTGCCGTGCGAAGTTCCTGGTTAAACTTGGTTTAGGGTACTGGTAATGGGTCAGGTTACGGCGCGGAACGTGAGTTGACGCGAGAGGAACCTCACGATGAAACACTCGGGCGGGCACCTGGCCGGTTACGCGGTCCTGGTGCTCCTCATCTTCCTCATCATCCTGGCGATTGTCGCAATTGCGTCACCCCGACGCAGACGTCCGATTCTCAAGATCGGCGCCTGGACGTTAGGCGTACTAGTAGGCCTCTATCTAGTGATACGCGGCATCGCTGAATTCTTCATTGTCAACTACAACGACCCAGCCAGTTACCGCAACGCCTGGGGCGGTCCCAGCCTGGCGGGTGTCTTCGCCGTCCATGCTGGCCCAGGCCTGCTGGTCCTGGTCGGTACGACCGCGTACATGATTCGCAAGAGGAGAGCAAGGCGAACGTCCCAGCACGCGCCAGCCGCGGACAGGCAGGGCCTGATGCGAGAACGCAGGTAGCTGCCGGTCGAGTGGCCGGGGGTATCTTTCACCCAAGATCTTCAGGCTCAGCCGCGGTCAGGTCTGGCCGACGCGCGTCGATGCGGGGGCCGGTGCCGACGACAAGACAGGCGGAAAATTTGGGTGAGCTGATCTCGGTGACCGACGGGCGAATCTCCATTCGGCCGCCGCAAATGCACGATTCCGAGCCTCTGCTCGCCGAGGCCGCCGACGCGGACTACGGACTCGGCATCATCGCCGTCCCGGGTCATACCCGCCGCGGCGGCGGACCTGACGATGCCGTGGGCTGGGTGACCTGCGATCAGGCGCCAGGCTGGGTCCAGGCCGACGAGGTGCTGCTGCGCTACAGCCTCCGGGCGATCCCGCGCCAGAGCGATTGCGCGCTGCGGGCGGTCCAGTTGCTGATGCATCACCTGGCTGTAGCCACGACCGCCCGGACCGCGTTGCTGGCCGTCAGGCCGGACGACGCGCGCTCACTGACAGTCGCCCAGGCGGCCGGCTTCGCGCGGCGGCGGCAGATAGACGGCGACATCGTGCTGGCCAGGCCGGTGCCGCCGACCTCGCCGCGCCGGGCGACCACGTGCCGCCCGGCGAGGCGAACATCTCCTACGCCGCGCATCCTTCGCACCGCGGGCAGGGCAACGTCAGCAGGGCCGTTCGGCTGCTGACGCAGTTCCTGCGCGATCACACCGGCGCCCGGTCGGCGCACTTGATCATCGACGCGGACAACACTGCCTCATTGCGGGTCGCCCGCGCCGCGGCCGCTGTCGAAGCCGAGCGGTGGCGCGACCCGCACGGCCGGACCCTGGTCAGGCACGTGCTGGGCCTGCGCTAAGTCATGGCACTAGCCGCCAGTGCTTAGCCGCCGCTCGCGAAGTCGATCTCACCGACGGGCAGCAGGTCGAGCCCTCGCAGCAAGCCGAACGAGTCCGCCTCACCCCAGAACCTGACGATCTTGCCGTCCCGCAGCTGATACATCTTGCAGGCGGCTTGCACTGCCGTCTTTTCTGTGCTGTCCTGCCGGTAGGTCTGCTCGATCACGACAGTGCTTGATCCCGCGCCGCGAACAATTCAATGAGCCGCTGGCTTACTACCGTCAAGCCGGGGGCGCAGACAGCTGCCTCGACGTTGTGTCTGCCCTGGACGTGGTGCCCGGCGCCATAGATCTCGACGTCACCGGCCATAATCTCGGCGAGCTCGGCTAGGTTTCTGGTCACGAAAACCCTCAGGTACCGGCGTACGACCTCAAGGTTGCGCTCCTCTTCGGCCCGGGATGCGTCCATGGTCTTGATTATATGAAAGCCATGGCACCATTGACCCGTGCGGATCGTGGAACTGACCGAGCACGATCATGTTATTCTGGATCGCGCTGTCGTGCAGTTTCGCGGCATCGCCAACGTCGACCACCAGCCGTTCCTTCGCGACCCCGGCACCGTCGCGCTAGTGGCTCTGGATGGAGACGAGATAATCGGCTGGGCTTGGGGCCACGCGGAGCGCCACGTGTGCGGATACTCGCAGCTCATGCTGTACGAGATCGAGGTCGCGGGGTCAGTACGCCGCCAAGGCATTGGCCGAGCCCTGCTCGCGGCCTTCCTCAACGTCGGCCGCCGTGACGGCCACGCGGGCGTTTACCTGTTCACAGGCGAAAGCAACGGTCCGGCGCAGGCGCTTTATCGTTCATTGAATGGCGTCGCGTCAGCCGAGAACGACACCGGCTTCTCATGGCGCTTCGCCGACATCCCTCGGGCCTCGACGGCGCCCGCGCCGGATCACCGAGGCTCATGATCTCTGGACCCGCGCGGTCAGTGCGGTCAGCGGCGGTCAGTGCCGGCAGACCGTCGGGCTCGCCCGCCAGGTAGGTGTTGTCAGCGGCCATGCCTTGTGACGTGGTGAGGTTGTCCGGGGCCGCAGTTCCTGCATCGCCGCAGTTCAGTCCGTACTCGGCGATGCCGATGGGCTTGTCCTGCGCGACCACGCAGCCGAGCCAGTCACTCCATTCGGCTGCGTCCACGCCTCCCGACGAAGCTTGCGACGTTCGTGGTCATCGTCTTATAGGCGATCAGGCAAGTCACGGGTCGGTACTGTCCTAGTTGTGACTTCCGGACCTGGCGGAGACGCCCCGAGATCGCAATGGACCGCGGAGATAGACGTCACTTCCCAGCTCGCGGGCAGTTTGGTCCGCGAACAGTTTCCCAGTCTGAGCGCCCGGGAAGTGCGCCTCATCGCGACGGGATGGGACAACAACGCGTTCATCGTGGACGGGCAGTGGCTGTTCAGGTTCCCTCGCCGGCAAATCGCGATCCCCGGCATCGAGCGGGAAATCGCGGTCCTCCCCCACCTCGCGCCGCGGTTGCCGTTGTCTATCCCAGATCCGCGATTCGCCGGAAAGCCATCGGCGCGTTTCCGATGGCCATTTTTCGGAGCGAAGATGCTTCCCGGGGTGGAATTTGCCGAGGCCGAACTCCCGAGCGCGGAGCGCGCACGGGCGGCGGCGGCGGTCGGGAACTTCCTGCGGGCGCTGCACGATCCCGCGCACGCGGAGGTCGTGGCCGACCTGACCGGGCCAGGGTTTCCCGTCGATCCGATGGGCCGGGCTAATCCGGTGGTGCGGGCGGCCAGGGCGGCGGGCACGCTTGACCGGCTCGCCGAGCGCGGGATCTGGCCGGGTGACCGCGCCGTGGCCGGCTTGCTCGACCATGCCGCCCAGACGGCCGACAGCGAACTGGGCGAGCCCGGGAGCCTTGTCGTCTGCCACGGTGACCTGCACTTGCGGCACGTGCTGGTAGACGAGATCGGTTCGGTGACCGGCGTCATCGACTGGGGCGATCTGTGCCTGGGCGACCCGGCGATCGACCTGTCCATTGCCTACCTGGCGTTCGATGGGCGGGCACGCGATGCGCTGCTGGCGGCTTATGCCCACCCGGTCGGCGCGGCCAGGGAACTGGCGGCCAGGACCTGCGCGCTGTCACTCGCCTCCGCTCTCGCTGAGTACGCGGCCGACGACAGGCGGCCCGTGCTGCTGCGCGAGTCGCTGGCGGGGATACGGCGGTCCGCCGCCTGAGCTCCGAGCGAGATCGCCGCGACCGTCACAGATCCGAGGCCGGCTCGTTCCCTTAGGCAGGGCGACCACTGGCCGCCTGCACCCCGAACGGAGATGAGGCGCCTTGAACCACCTGGTCCGCGCTGAGAACGACCTGGGACCAGGGCTAGCCGACCCAGCTGACCCTGGTCATCGAGAGCCAGATGACTCCGCGCTGCTTTCCCTCGCCAGAGCCGGCGATCAGCAAGCTCTTGAAAAACTGTGCCAGCGCAACTGGCGTCTGGTGTACCGGTCGTTCGCGAGGTACACGAAGGACCCGTTCGAGGCCGAGGACCTGACTCAGGAGGTCTTCCTCCGTGCGCTGCGAGCCTTGCCGCAGTTCACCGACACCGGCGTGCCTTACACCGCGTATCTGCTGCGCATCGCGGCCAACCTGGCGCGCGACAGGTGGCGAGCGGCCCCGGCACGAGCCGTGCCGGTAGGGAACCTGCCCGAGGAGCCGGCGCTCGGACCCGGCCCCGATGGGCTGGCCGTGGAAAGCGACCGGCGGACCACGCTGCTGCGCGCTCTCGACCAGCTCGCGCCCGCCCAGCGCGCGGTGCTCCGGTTGCGCATCCTCGAAGGCCGGTCATCGGCCGAAGTGGCCGCGCTCACCGACCGCAGCGCGGCGGCCGTACGCCAGTTGCAAGTCCGCGCGCTCGCCGCGCTCCGCACCGCGCTGGGCAACCAGCCGGGCGGATCGATCTCAGACTTCAGGAAGGATTGACCATTGAACGAGATGAATGGCAGGGACGGCGATCTGCACGCAGACCTGCTCATCGACAAGGTGATCGCACGGCGCGCGGCAGGCGGCAACGCCCAGCCGGGCTCCGACGAGGCACTTGTCGCCGAGCTGTCCAAGCTCAGCGCGATGGACTGGCCCGCCGACGAGGCCGGCGACTGGATCGCCGCGAACGTCGCCGCCGCGATCCACCGCGACCACGCGACCGCCCCTGCCCGCTCGCCCCGAGCGCGCTGGATCGCGGCCGCGACGGCCGCCGCGGCCGCCGCGGCTCTGGTCATCGCCGGCGTGCTGCTGACGACCGGATCGCACGGCACCGGCCTCGCGGGCCACGTCGGCACGGGCAAGGACACAAGTACCGGCAAGCCCCGTCCGAAGAGCTCGCACCCGGAGCCGGCCACGCTGACCGCCATGACGGTCATCAGCCACCCGGGCCAGCTGAAGGCGATCGGCGTGGTCGGCAACGGTGACGACTTCCTCACCTGCGTGACCACGCAGGTCTGCTACATCGAGGGGTTCGTGCACCACAAGAAGTTCGCCGACATCGCCAGGTCTGACGACGGCGGCGCGACGTGGAAGGCTGGCGCTCAGCTGCCTAGCTTCAAGTTCGAGTGGAACGCCGGAATATCCTGCCCCAAGCCGCTGACCTGCTTTTCCGCCTTCGGCTCCAGCCTGATCGAGACCACTGACGGGTTCGCGCATATCCACATCCAGCCGGTGACGTCGCCTGCCGATCAGGTGGAGTGGGTGTCCTGCCCGACCACAGAACATTGCGTCGCAGTCGTCGAGGGCGACGCCCAGTCGTTCATGTACTCAGACAACGGAGGCGTCTCCTGGACCGCGGCGAGCAGCCCCAGTGTCCCCTTTCAGCAAGGGCATATCGCCGCAATACGATGCGACGCGAACGGTGCCTGCATCGCGCCCATCTCCGGCGGCGTGGAAAACAGGGCGACCGCCGCCACGCTGTACTCCCGCGACGGCGGCCGGACCTGGGCCGAATCCGCCACCCGTCCGATGGGGTACATGGAGCAGTGGGTCGTCTCCTGCGGCGACGCGCGAAACTGCGTGATCGGCTCCAACGACGGGACCCTGGCCTGGCTGCACGTCACGCCATCAGGCCACGCCAGCGTGCGGGTCGAGCTCTTCCCCAAGGGCGCGCCGCAGACCGGCATCGCCATCAGCTGCGCGACCGGCCGTGACTGTTTCCTGGAAACGTCAAAGCTCGTCGTCGCGACCTATCTGAAAGCCACCATCGAGACCACCCGCGACGCCGGCCGGACCTGGACGTTCGAGCCCATGGTCGCGCACGCGCCACTCGACATCGCGCCCGACCTGAGCTGCCCGGTGCCAGCCGGATGCGTCGCCGTCGCCAATGACCAGAGCGACTCAGCCCAGGACCTCGCCGTGCTGTCCAGCCTGCAACCGAACAGCTGAGCGACCCAGCACCTACCGCGCCACGACTGGCGACTCCCGGCCTGCAACGCCGTCGAGCGGAGTCGCCAGTATGGCTGCGGCGCTACTGTCCCAATCACGGGCATCCGTAAATTGGCTCGCTGGCGGGGCTGGCCGCGGGTTATAGTGCCGCGTGTTCACCAAGCCGGATGATTTGCCTGATCAGGTTCTCGCGGCAGGGCTGCGCGACGGCTGGCGGTTCGCGGTCGCTTCGCTCGACTACCAGGCAGTCGGATTCGGCAGTCATCACTGGCTGGCTGGCGATGAGAGCGGAAACCGGTGGTTTGCCACCGTCGATGATCTCGCGGCGAAGACGCGGACAACGCTGGAAGACACCGACTTCGCCTTCGGGCAGCTCAGCGCCGCGTTCGCGACAGCCTGGTCGCTCCGGCACGACAGCGGCCTGGAGTTCGTGGTTGCCCCGATCCCGGCGGCGGACGGACGCGTGCTGCACCGGCTCACCGAGCGGTATTCACTTGTTGTCCACCCTGTCCTGGACGGCACGCACGCGGGTGATCACGGCGAGTTCACCAGCGATGCCGACCGCCACGTCGTGATCGGCATGCTCGCGGAGATCCACCGGGCGCCGGCGTCAGCCGCTATTTCTGAGGATTTCGTGGTGCCGAATCTGGACTCGCTGCTGGCCATCATGAGTGAGACCAGCGGCAGCTGGGACACCGGCCCGTTCGCGGAGCGCGCCAGGGAACTAGTGCAGGCTCGGGCCGGCGAGCTGGAGCTGCTGATCGAGGCGTACGGCGTTCTTGCGGGCCGGGTGGCCGAGCGCCCGGAGCGGATGGTGGTCACTCACGGTGAACCGCACGCCGGCAATGTCGTCGTCACGCCGGCCGGCCTGGTCATGGTCGACTGGGATACCGCGCTGCGAGCGGCTCCCGAGCGTGACCTGTGGTCGCTGGCCGAACGCGACAAGTCCCTGCTCGCCCGGTATTCCTCGGCAACCGGGGTGGAGATCGATGAGGACGCCCTAGCGCTCTACCGGCTGTGGTACGACCTGGTCGAGATCGGCGGATACCTCAGGCTGTTCCGCGCGCCGCACGGCCTGACAGCGGACACCGAGGAGTCCTGGCTGAACCTGCGGCATTTCCTGCGGCCGGCCGAGCGCTGGCCGTCGCTAGTCCAATGTCACCCAATCCATCCCGACCTGCGCCTAAATAGTCGCTAGGGTCTAGATTTTACGCTCCCCATCGGTCACACTTGGTGACAGGTGGCCCAGGGTTGCCGCGCGCCTTGAATTCGCGCGCCCTGAGTCGAGGAGAGGTCAATGACTGCCGTCCCGCGTCCTTCGGTCCGGGCCGCTACAGTCAAGGACGCCGCTCACATCGCGACTGTCCACATCCGCTCCTGGCAGGCCGCTTACCGGGGCCTGGTCCCGCAGGATTACCTCGACGCGCTGGACGTCTCGCGGCGAACTGAGAGCTGGCAGCGCGCGCTGCACGCCACCGACTGGTCCAAGGGCGGCGTGGTCGTCGCGGTTCCCGGCCCTGACCTGCTCGGATTCGCCGGATTCGGGCCAAGCAGGGACGAAGACGAGACCGGCGTTGGGGAGATCAGGCAGATCTACTTGCTTCCCGAGGCATGGGGCAAGGGCTTCGGGCAGCGGCTGATGTACGCCGCGGTCAGGCGGCTCGCCGCGGCCGATTATGCCCAGGCGACCCTGTGGGCGCTGGCGACCAACGCCCGCGCGAGGCGTTTTTACGAGAAGAGCGGCTGGGTACTCGACGGTGCGGCCAAGTCCGACGACCTGAGCGGATACCAGCTCAACCAGGTCCGCTACCGCAAGTACCTGTCGTAGCTTTTCTCCCTCAGGTCCGCACTATGTACTGAGTCGTCTGGTCAGCGTGATGGCCGGGTTCGAGATCTGGCGTGGCGGTGTTGGCCTGCGCATGTATGGCCGCCGCGTCAATAGTAGAGCGTCCATGACACGCGACCGGGATATCTGAGTAACCAGAAAAGCTAGCAGCAGCCAAAGAATGGCAAACAGGGCTCAAGCCCCGATATTGCTACCTCAATAACCCGGTGCGCCAGCCACGACTCCCGGTCGGCTCGAAGCCGGATCAGCTCGGCGGCCTTGCCCCGGATCAGGCGCCGGTCACGACCGTCAGCGACGTATCCGAGCTTGCGCGACACGCCAAGCGAGGCGGGGTTGTCGGTAAACGCTGACGACGTCGCGAATTGCGCCCCGAGACCGTCGAAGGCCAGGGCAAGGACGGCGGCCCGCATCTCGGTACCGAACCCGCGGCCCTGGTAGGACTGGCCGAGCCACGATCCGGTGCCGACCTCGCGCATGATCGCGAAGCGCTCCGCCGAGAGCCCGATCGTTCCGATCACCTGGCCAGCCGTCAATGCCACCAGGTTGAGCGTCCAGTTGCCGGGCTCCCACGAACTCCAGCAAGACCAGTGATAACGGATGGTTGCCAGCGCCCGATCAACCGGAGCGGCATCAGTCCACGGGACAGCGAATGGCTGCACGGCGGGGTCATGCACTCCCGCCTCAGCGAGCCTGGCCAGCGCTGTCAGGTCGCCATCATCGGGCAGCCTGAGCTCGAGCCTGCTGGTGTGCAGCCGCAACCCAGGCACGGGCCAGTACGGATGCGCGTCCACCACGCCGATTGTGCCATCGAGGCCCGGCCCGCTCGACCGAATAAGAGCCCGCCGGCCACAAGCCGCGGCAGCCCGCCCCCCGGCCGGTGCCGGGGAACGGGCTGCCAAGCCTGCGCTTCGGAAGTCAGCTGACTGGGCCGAAGAAGTAGGCGAACTGCTGGTTGGACCGGGCCACGCTGCCGACGAGCAGCTCACGCTCGAGCGAGAGCTGGTTGGCCGGGCGGTTCGTGCCGGTGTCCAGGGTGAGCACCAACGGCTGGCTGAAGTTGGTGTCGCCGCCGTTGATCAGCGGGCAGAAATTCACCGACGGGTCGCCTGGCGACACTGGCGGCGAGGCCGGCAGCAGGCAGTTCGTGCCCTGCGTGCTGTGGATGCGGTCGGCGATCCACACGGTCCTGGCGGTGGTGCCACAGGGCTGCAGGGTGACCTGGCGGCCCGCGGTTGCCCGGGAGACGCCGGCGCACAGGCCTGACTGGTTGCCGAACGGCGACCAGTTCAGCTCGATGACGGCGAACAGCGGGTAGTGCGTGCAGACGAACGACGTCGGCGAGAAGAAGTCATTCGCAAGGAAGCCGCAGAACTGGAACACGAATCCGGACAGCGACGGCGTGAAGTCGCCGTTCGGCCGGAAGTTACCCGCGACGTGCATGTTGACCGGCGTGCCGACGCGGCCGCCGACACCAGTGTCGCCGTTGATGAAGGCGTTCATCGTGGTACCGGAGCCGAGCTGGTCGCTGAAGATGCTGACGCAGAGCGAGCCGCACGCCTCGGTGTCCTTCGGGCCCTGGGTCGACGCGGACGCGACGCCGGCGGACAGACCAATGCCGGCCGTGATCACCGTCGCCGCCGATACCGCGAAGAACGCCCTGGTAATGCGCTTGCGCATATGTGGTTCCTTCCTATGGTTGCCGCTGTCGCATCCCGGACGCTTGGGCGGTCAAGACCGACCGGTCTGCGGCGAAAGAAACTGCCTGGCAACGGTTGCTCTCAGTAATTCCCGCCCTGCCAGTTCACTACGTGACGTTAGCACTAAGTCGCAGAGAGTAATTGAAGCTGCTCTTGATTTAGATTACGATTTGGCAGCGATCGAAAGGCCCAAAATAGGTATTCATAGCGCTTAGCCTGGGGAAACACGCAAGTCGTAGTCGAGTACAAGACCCTTTCGGACCAGGTAAGGCGGCCGGGAACAGCCTCAAAAGTACGACGGGCCGAGCTTAGCGACATGACTACTAAAAGTAGTCAAAACCTGGGCCTCGACAGCCGCCCGGCCGTCTCGCTTAATGTGAGTGCAGCCCGGCAAGCAGCCCGACTAGCACGAGAGAGGTCAGCGTGACTGACGCCCTGCCGCAACACCTGCGCGAGGAACTCGACGACCCGTTCGCTGAGCTACGACTGGCCGGCACCAGGAAGCTGCGCTTCGAAGTGGTCAGCAACGAGCGGATGTCGGTCAGCATGCAGCGAGTCACGCTCACCGCGCCCGAGCTAGCCGGCTTCACCTACTCACCCGGCCAGGACGTGATGCTGCTCGTGGCGGCCGACGGCCAGCGGCCGATCAGGCGCCGCTACACGATCAGGGCACTGCACCCCGAGAAGCTGCTGCTGACTCTCAACATCGTCCGGCACGGCCAGGGCCCAGGCGAGCAGTGGCTGATCGCGGCCCGCCCGGGCGACAGCATCGAGGGCCTCGGGCCGCGCGGGAAGATCGCGGCATCGCCTTCGGCCGACTGGCACCTGTTCATGGGCGACGAGTCGGCGATGGCGGCGATTCTCGCGATGACCGAGTCGCTGCCGGAATCGACGGAAGCGACGCTGGTCATCGAGGTACCTGATCCCGGCGATGAGCAGGAAATAATTGCCGCCGCTCGGACCAGGGCGACTTGGCTGCACCGGCTCGGACCGCTGCCAGGGGACCCGGCACTGCTGGCAGCCGAGGCCGCCGAGGTTGAGCTGCCACCGGGAGCCGGTCACGTTTACCTGTTCGGCGAAGCCTCTGTAGTGCTGAAACTGCGCGAAGTCCTCGCTGGACGCGGGATCGTGGCCGACCAGATCTCGCCGAAGGCGTACTGGGGCAAAGGCCGGGCCAATGCGGGGCACGGGGAGCCAGCGAAGGATACGTGAGTCCGGGTCAACCGGCTGGCCATATCAGCGGACAGCACCGGCGATTCATGCTTTCACTCTCATTTGGCGAGGCAATCTTCCCTAGACTGATGCAGGTAGCTCGAACTCGCGCTGGATGGGAGCGGCCTGGTGGCGTCCGCGATAGCGACCGAGGTATCGGCGGCGATCGCCAATGCCTCGGCCAGAACGCTGACGCTCGGCATCGACGAGGCTGGGCTGATCCGCCAGCACGACCGCAGTGCCGGTGACATCCTCGCTAACCCGACCGGCTCGCTGCTCGGCACCGACCTGTGCGGCCTGATCACCGGGCCCGGCGATCCGTCGCGCACGCTGGCCGGCCTGATCGACGCGACCAGGACCGATCGCCAGAGCACGACGGTGCTGACGCTGCGCACCTCCAACAGGTCGCTGGTCGACGCCGTGGTCACGTTCGAGCCGATCCGGTCGGCCGATCCTGAGCTATTCGCGCAGGTGACGATGCGCATCCCGGCGCCGGCGGCCGAGCGCTTCATCGACCCGGCCCTGATGCGGCACGCGCTGCTCGACGGAGCCGTGCGCAGGATCGGCGGCGCTCTCGACATCGACCAGCTCGCCCCTGAGCTGGTGAATATCCTCGTCCCCCACTTCTGCAACTCAGCTGGCCTGCATGATCCTCGAGGGCCTGCTCGGCGACAGCGACTACGAGGAGACGGCGCGCGGCGGCACGCAATTCGTCCGCAGGCTGGCCCTGGCCTATGACGACGGCGACGCCGGATGGCACGCAGCCTTCCCGGTCGGCGAGATCCTGCGCTACCCGCCGAACAGCATCTACACCCGCTGCCTGGACACCAGCGCGCCGGTCAGCATGGTCATGACGCCGGAGGCCGCGCAGAGCTAGCCACCGCCTGGCGGCGCACGCCGGTGGCGAGGCTCATCTCAGGCACGTCGATGCTGGCACTGCCGATCCTGGCCGGCAGACACCCTGCTCGGCTTCTTCGTCTGCGTCAGGCAGCAGGGGTTCCACCGGTTCGACGCCTACGACACCGAGATCGGGATGGAATTCGCCAGCCGGGCCGCGCTGTTCGTCGACGGCGCGCGCCGGTACAGCCGGGAACGCGCGACCGCCCTCACGCTGCAGCGCAGCATGCTGCCGACCGGGCTATCGCACCCTTCGTCGCGTCGATGTCAAGCATCGCTACCTGCCGGGCAGCAAGCTCATCGAGGTCGGCGGCGACTGGTACGAGTCGATCGCGCTGCCCGGCGGCCGGGTCGCGCTAGTCGTCGGTGACGTGGCCGGGCACGGCGTGCGGGCAGCGGTCACGATGGGCAGGCTCCGCACCGCGATCAAGACGCTGACCATGCTTGAGCTGCCGCCTGCGGAGACGCTGCAGCGCCTCGATGACCTGATGCACGAACTCGGCGTGTTCGAGCCGCACTTCGCCACCTGCGTCTACGCGGTCTACGACTCGGTCGACGGCACCTGCGAGGTGGCCTCGGCCGGTCACCTGCCGCCGCTGCTCGTCCACCCGGACGGCACCAACGAGTTCCTTGACGTCTCTCCGGCACCGCCGCTCGGCATCGGGGCCAGCCCGATCGTCAGCCGCACCCTGACCGATCGAAGACGGCACGCCTCCTCGTCATGTACACCGACGGCCTTGTCGAGCGCCGCACCGAGGACATCGACCTGGGCCTGGAACGCCTGAGCAAGATCTTCGGCCCCGACTCCACCGAGCAGTGCCTGGACGAACTCTGCCGCGAGGCGCTCGCCGACGTCTACGACGACCACCAGCGCGACGACATCGCGATCCTGGTCGCCAGGCTGTAGCAGATCAGCCAGGACCGGCATATCTCCTGGCGGCTCGCCTCCAAGCTCACCGCCGCCAAGCCGGGCCCGCTCGCTGATCCGCAGTCCGATGCGGCGGTGGGGCCTGGCCGATCTGATCCCGCTAGCTGAGCTCGCCGTTTCCGAACTGGTCACGAACGCCGTTCGGTATGCCCAGGGCACCATTGGCCTGCGCCTGGTCTTCGAAGAGCGGCCTCTTCATCGAGGTGCTTCGACGACTCCGCCGCCGTGCCAAGGCTGCGGCACGCCGATGAGGACGACGAGCGCGGCCGCGGCCTGCAGTCGTGAGCCAGGTCGCGCACCGCTGGGGCACCCGCCGCGCCGGGCCGGCAAGGTCGTCTGGTGCGAGCTATCCGTTCCGCCAACGGCCAGGGCTTCGCAAGACAGGCCGGAGCGCCCGTTCAAGTGCCGGCTGCCAGCCCAGGCGACCAGCGCGACCCCGGCCACCGGACGGCACCACCCCCCTGCGGCGCCGCCCCCGGCTGAAGCAACACCTGCGGCCGATTCGGCGGCGGCGGGCGCCGCGGCGGCCACGTGCGCGTGCGGCGCTGGCGGCGGCCGATGTCAGTCTCCGCAGGTTCGGCCGCAGCCAAACCCTGGCGCCGCGGGCTGGCCGCCGTGGCAGCTGCGGCGACGATCAGGCCCGGCGGAACCTCATCTAGCAGGCAGAACGCCACAGACTGCCGTTCAGAACGCTACAAAACGTCGTAGTCGGAATGTCTTCTCAACTCGTCTGGTTTATGCTTCAATAAGAGAGATTATGATCGTTCGCGGATCTTGCCTAGTCCGTGGTCGATCATGGGGAGGAATCGAACAATATGAGCACTAGCCGACAGTCACCAGAGTTCACCAGGCTGCTTACTCCCGCTGAAGTCGCAGCCATGTTCCGGGTGGACCCGAAGACAGTTACGAGATGGGCTAAGGATGGCAAGCTCACCTCGGTACGCACGCTTGGTGGCCACCGTAGATACCCAGAAGCCGAGGTTCAGCGCGCTGCTCGACCAGATCAGCGGGTCTGCTCGGCCATAACAGTACCCGTTTCGGCCAGCGGCCACGCCAGCCGGACGGGTCTAGCCTTGGCACTTGCCGCTAGTAAGCAAGGGGTCGTTGCGCTAGCCTTTCGTCACTCAACGTGACTAAGGGCTAGCGCAACGGCCACGGCCTTTGCTGGCTGGGGGGTCGACGCCACCTTCGAGGGTGTCCACGCGACGTTCTTGCGGTGCGCGGTCAATGTCGCACGGCGTTGCCGTCGTTCCGCGCGGCCGGCGGCGTGCGGTTGACGGCGTACGGCCGGGCGATATGCGGCGGTGACCGGTATCGGGTTGCCGGGGCTGCTGTCGCTGCCCCGGGCACGCCGCGCCGGGCAACGGAACCCGCTTGACCCCAAGGAACAGTCACCCGACAGCCTCGCTGAGCTGGGCGAACTTCCGTGATCACGGTCACGATGATGATCACGGCGGAACATCACGCTCGCATCCCCCGGCACAGGGTGTGGCTCTTCGGGGTGAGGTTGTCCTCGCAGGAGGGTTCTCGGGTTCGTGCAGGAGGGTTTCCGCATCTAGGAGAGTTGACCGGACTATACGACGACAATCCTCCTTCATGCGACAACGCTCCTTCAGGAACCCGGAAACCCTCCCCGGTAAGGACGAGAACCCTCCCGGACACGGCACCACCTAGCTGGCTCACCCCAAAAGAGCCGCACCCAGGTCACATCGATGGCGCTCCCGCGCCATCGATGTCCCAGAGATGGGCCTGTCGCCAGCCCGGCGGAGCGAGCCAAACCAGCTGACAGCCTGCCGCCGCGGCCGGGTTACTCTCCCGGCCCGCGGGCGCGTCACCTGCCCTGGGTCAGGGCGCGTGCGTGCAGGCGGTCGCGAGTTGCTGGTCCCCCGCCCCGTGGGTGTAGAGCAGCAGCCAGTCGCCGCGCTCGTGCCAGACCTTGGTGAACGCGAGCGGCAGGCCGGCGATCGCGGGGCCCTGCTGCACGCCGCTGAGCGACAGCGCGGCCGGGTTGGACACGCAATGGTTGATCTCGACTACCCAGACCCTGCTCGCGTGGCTGAGCCTTGACCTGAGCTCCGGCAGCGGCACCGAGGTACCTGCCAGCGTGCCGGACGGAATTCGCGGCCTGCTTGGTGGCGATGTTGGGCAGCTTGCGCAGGCCGTAGCCATAGGCGGCGCCGAAGCTCTCGGCGTTGGGGTTGGTGTAGAGCACGACATCGCCTGGGCGCGCGTGGGCCGCCACGATCTGGTCAAGTGCCCTGACGTTGTCGTAGTGCCCGTAGGGCTGACGCTGGGCAACCTGAGCAGTGAACCCGGCGAGCACGACGAGCACAAGCGCGACCGGGCCGATGATCCGGCCGAGCGCCACCAGCGCCATGCCGCCGAGCAGCGCGACGGCTGGCACGCACATCAGGATGTACCGCGAGGTGTAGATCGGCGAGATGGCCGAGGCCCCGAGCAGCAGCGCGGGCGGCACGAGCATCCACGGCAAGCTCAGCTCGGTCAGCTGCCAGCGCCAGGCGGCCCGCCGCGGGCCTGCCGCCTCGGAGCCGAGGATCAGCGCGATAGCGATGATGCCGCCGATCACGACCGTTACCAGCGCCGAGCCGCTCAGCGTCAGCAGCGTGGACAATCCGGATGACGACTGGTTGATCGCGATCCACGCCACCTGGCCGCGCTGCTCAAAGCCGAGCAGCAGCAGCGGGCTCGACAGCACCACGCCAGCCACCGCCGCGGCCAGCCAGCCGGCGGCAGCCGGCGGACGTCCTGGTCACCGCCCCGGCGCCGCCACTGCAACGCCACCGTGATGGCATGTGCCGGGATCAGCAGGAGCCCGAAGATGTTCAAGATGCCGAGAACGGCCAGGCCGGCGCCGTAGCCGATGAGCCAGCCGCCGGCGTGCGACGGCTCCGCGCCGAGCACGCGGATGAGCAAGTAGCTGGCGATGCACGCGACGGCTACCACCATCTCGTACGACCTGGCCTCTTGCCCGTACCTGGTCGCGACGGGCAAGACGGCGAAGAGCAGCCCGGCGGCAAGGCCGGCCCAAGGCAGAGACCACCCGCCGCCCGATGGCCGCGACGAATGCGGCGGCTACGGCGGCGGCCAGCGCGGAGGGCAGCCGCATGACGAACTCACCAGAGCCGAGCACGTGCGCCAGCGGCCACATCATCAGGTAGTAGGCGGCGTGCACGGCGTCGACGTTGCCGAGCATGCTGATCAGGTCGCCGAACGGACGGCGAGACCGCGGCGATCGTCGCCGCCTCATCTCGCCAGAAAGACGGGGTCGTGATGCCCCACAGCGCCAGCGCGAGCGCGACCAGCGGCGGCAGCAGCAGCGCCCATACCGGCCCGTGATCGTATGCGCCGCCGGACGCCGCCACCTGAGGCACCGGGGCCTGCGACCCCGGGACCCGCGACCCCGGGGCCTGCGATTCAGCAGCCTCCGACCCCGCGGCTTGCGCGGTCGCCCCAGTTCCGGCCGGCCGCTACGGGCTGGTCAGTCACTTCCAGCGGCCCTGGCGGTGTCATTGTCAGCCGCCTGTCCCAACGCCGATGACCCGCTGGGTGAAGTCATGATGTCTCAACCTCCGGAGTCAACCGGGCAGCTAACGAAAGTATCGAATATCAGGGCCTCTCGGCGCGCACCAGGCTCAGCGTCGCATCAGGCCAGCGTCCTAATCGTAGCCACGCGCCGTCGCGCTCATGCCAACAAACGCCCAGCCGTCCGGACCGCGCGGTCCCGCTTGGTTTGCCCGTCATCGACCAGACGGTGCCGAGGTGCCGGAGCCAGGCACGGAAACGTCGCGGTAGAGCTACCTAGTGATCAAGGCGTGGTCTGAGCGTAATCACCGCGTAGTCACGACCTGACCAAGACACCATGTGACTACATTAAGTAGCGAATAGATAACACGGAGTTCAGATACCCGGAACGGCCTGCGAAAACTAGCCACAGGCCTGGCAGATGGCACTGTAGCCTCTCCGATAGGCGAGTAAGATCCGATATCTGTGCTCAGATCGCGAGTAACAACGTCAGCCGAGCGCTGGCTCGATCCCATGAGGACCAAACAGCTATGCTGCGTCGCCGATCAGTCCGCATGCGGATCGTCGTGCTCGTGCTTGTCCCAGTGGTCGCGCTGATTGGCCTGTACGGCGTTGTGCTCTCGCTAACGCTCGGCTCGCTGTTCTCGTTCCAGCAGGGCTCGAGAGTCGGCAACGAAGTCACGACGCCAGTATCGAACGTGCAGCTTCAGGTCAGCGTCGAGCGCGCGCTGGCATTGCAATACCTCGCCGATCCCACTCACGCCAGGCTGGCTAAGTTGCTCGGGCAGGAGCCGAAGATCCGACTCGGCCGTCAGGACATTCCTGACAGCTAAGGCCGCCGCGCAACGGCACGCCGAGGCCGGCGAACTCCACGCGATGCGGACCTGGGCTAATGACCTGGCGATCTTGCACGAACTGCGGACGACGGTCGTGAGCCTCGGGCTCGAGCCGGGCAGCGGCGGCGGCCTCGTACTCCGTGATCGTCACCGGCGGCAACAACGTCATCAACCAGGCTCTCTACCCGCTCCTTGACACCCCCGGCGTAGTGCAGGCCAACGACCTAGTCGTGCTCGACGAGTCATTGCAATCCGTGGCCGAGGAAAGCGATCTCTTCAGCGCCGACCTCACCGCGCAGGTCTTATCCGGCCGCTGATCAGCATCTCGTCAATCAGCTGATCGTGCAGCGCCGGCAGATTGCTCGATGAGGCAATGACGGGCCTTAACGGCGCCTATCAGAATTATTTCAAGAGCGACATTCCGGCGAGCACTTCATCGACGCTGAGCCAGACTTGAGAATCAGATCACTAGCGGCCCGCACAATGCGCTGCGGGTGTCACCCCCGGCCTGGGTGGCCACGAACGCCGCCTACGATCTCGCGTTCCGCAAGGCGCTTGACAGCGGTGCCAGGTCACTGGAAGGCCTCACCATCAGCAAGGAACGGGGGCTGCTGCTCAAGCTGATCCTGGTCGGCGGCCTCGGCCTGCTCGCCATCGTCGCCGCGGTCGGGATCGCGGTCATGTCAGCAGGACCCTGCTCAGCAACTCAATGAGCTGCGGCAATCCGCGCTCAGCCTGTCATCGCAGCGGCTTGCCCGCCATCCTGGCCCGGCTGCGGGCGGGCGAGGAGATCGACGTCGGCACCGACACGCCGCAACTCGAGGCCGGCCCCAGCGAGATCGGGCAGCTGCAGGAGGCCATCAACGTCGCCGCCAGGACGGCGATCGGCGCGGCCGTGGACGAGGTCGCGCTGCGGCGCGGCGTCAACGACGTGTTCAGGAACCTCGCGAGGCGCAACCAGTCGCTGCTTACCAGGCAACTCGAACTGCTCGACGCGATGGAGCGGCGGGTACACGACCCGGAGGAACTCGCCGACCTGTTCAGGGTTGACCACCTGACCACCCGCATGCGGCGGCACGCCGAAGGCCTGCTGATCGTCGCCGGAGGCACGTCAGGGCGGGTCTGGCGCGACCCGGTGCCGATCATGGATGTCATGCGCGCCGCCGTCGCCGAGATCGAGGACTACACCCGGATCAGGGTGACCTCGCGGACTACCTCGTCGGTGGCCGGGCATGCGGTGGCCGACATCATTCACCTGCTCGCGGAGATCGTCGAGAACGCCACTACGTTCTCGCCCGCGAACACGCCCGTGCGGATCGAGGCGGACATCGTCGCCAAGGGCCTGATCGTGGAGATCGAGGACCGGGGCCTTGGCATGAGCGAAGGCGCAGATCGCTGAGCTCAACACCAAGCTCAGTGACCCGCCGATGCTCGACCTGTCGGGTAGCGAGCAGCTCGGGCTGTTCATCGCCGGCCAGCTCGCCAAGCGGCACGACGTGCAGGATCACGATGCGCGGCTCGGCCTATGGCGGCATCGACCGCCGTGGTGCTGATCCCGAGCGCGCTGGTGATGGACGCCGGTTACGTCGAGCCGCTGACCTCGATCGGCATCCGCGAGCTCGGCGGGCGGCCGGTTCCGCAGCTGCCCGGGCCTCGCCGCAAGCACCTGATGACGGCCTGGCCGCCGCAGTCGGCACCGGCGGCACCGGCTACGGCGCGGACACGGGCACGGGCTACCTCGTCGACCTGGAGACGGCGGCAACGGCGGTCACGACGACCGCCACCCAGGTCGGTGCCGCGTACCGTGACCGGGGCGCCTCCGCTGACGATCCGCTGGCCGACGTTCTGGCTGGCACCGGCAACGGCAGCAACAGCGCCGGTGACCGCGCCAGCGCGAGCCGAGACGGCCGCGGTGCCGCCGACGCCGACTACGTTCAGGCGGAATACAGCCCGGCCGACTACAACCCGGCAAGCTACAACTCCGAGCCACCGATGCTGGTGCTCGGACCCGTAGCCGATCCGTCAGGTGCGGCAGCAGAGTTCGGCCTGGTGGACCACTCATCCGAGCCAGCTACCAGCTTCCGGCCGGTCACCGATTTCGGGCCGGTCACCGACTACGGCCCGGCCAACGACTTCGGCCGCGCCGAGCGAACGGCCGATACCGACGCCGGGCTCACCTCGGCCGACCAGCCCGTCGGCTGGCCCGCGGCCCGCCCGCGAGGCCCCCGAGGCCGGCAGCGGCGGCGCGCACGCCGCCCGAGGCGGCGACAGCCCCTTGAGCGGCTCGGCTGGCTGGCCCGACGACAGCCCGGCCGCGCAGGGCTGGCTCAATCTTTCCGGCGGATCCGGATCAGCCGACCTGACCATCCAGCCGACGACGGCGCCAGCCGCGCTAGCCGGGGAGCCGGCAGCTGGCCACGAGTCGCTCCTGCCCAAGCGCCAGCCGCGGACGCCGAGCTTGTCGTTCGGCGATGACGGCGATGACAATGCCGACACCGGTAGCTTCACCTCGCCGTTCGCCCTCAGCGGGCGCCGGCGGTCGCCGGTGCCAGATCCGCTCCCCGAGCCCGAGCACACTCCCGTGGCAGAGCTTGAGGGCCTGCCGGTCCGGGTCCGCCAGGCCAACATCGCGCCCCAGCTACGGGAGTCGGCCATGCCGGCGCAGGCGCTCAGCAGTTCGTCGCGGCGCCAGAGATGCCAGCCGATTCCGCTGCCGCATCGAAGCAGTCCTCGGCGTCCGTACCGTCCAGTCCGCCAATTGGCGAGTCCTCCCCCGAGGCCGCCAGAAACTTCATGTCCGCCCTGCAACGTGGCTGGGAGCGTGGTCGCTCCATGGCCGAGCAGATAACCGAAGAATCAGACGGAGAGCAGTCGTGATACCCGGGCAGCCGATGGCAGCAGAAGGAGCGCAATGAACACCGGTGGCAGCTTGGACTGGCTGCTCGATGACCTGGTCGCCAGGGTCGCGAGCGTGGAGAAGGCAGTGATCTTGTCCAGGGACGGACTCGCGATCGGGGCATCGTCAGGCCTGCGCCGCGAGGACGCGGAGCACCTGGCCGCCGTCGCGGCCGGATTCCAGAGCCTGGCCAGGGGATTCGGCCAGCACTTTGCCTGCGGCAGCCCGCGCCAGACGATCGTCGAGCTAGAGTCCGCGTTCTTGTTCGTGACTGCCGCGGGCGACGGAAGCTGCCTGGCCGTGCTCGCGAGCCTCGGTGCCGACGCCGGGCTGATCGCCTACGAGATGGCGCTGCTAGTGAAGCGAGTCGGCCAGCATCTGGGCGTGCGGCCGCGACCGGCCCAGGTCAGCTCCTAGGTGCCGTGAAGTTCCGCATGACCCCGAGGCGAGATCGCGGGAACCGGGACAGCAGAGGCCCGGTTGTCAGGCCCTACGCCGTCACTTCGGGCCGAACTCAAGCCGACTGGCGCGGCGATCGACATGGTCGCGCTTGGTCTCGGCGCTGCGCAGCATCTCAGTGGCCGACCTGGAACCCGAGCAGGAGCCCAAGCTCGGGCCCGAGCACCTGCGGCTGCTTGACCGCCTGCCGGCTGCCCATCGCGGTAGCCGACCTGGCCTCAGACCTCGACCTGCCGCTCGGCGTTGTCCGCATCCTGATCGCGGACTTGCGCGAGCAAGGCCTGGTAAACGTCCGCCAGCCAGCTCCTTCCGGCCTCAGATGACGTAGGAATACTCAAGGAAGTCGCCGATGCCCTACGGAGACTCTGAAGCTGTAGCTGACCGTACTCGCGCTCCGGTCGCGATCAAGATCCTGATCGCAGGCGGCTTCGGCGCGGGCAAGACCACGCTTGTCGGCGCCGTCAGCGAAGTACGCCCGCTGCGGACCGAGGAGACACTGAGCGAGCCAAGCACGCTCGTCGACCCGCTCGACGGGGTCGAGCGCAAGACCACGACGACTGTCGCCATGGATTTCGGCCGGATCTCGATCAGCGACGACCTGGTCGTCTACCTGTTCGGCACGCCGGGCCAGAAGCGATTCTGGTTCATGTGGGACGAGCTTTCCTACGGAGCGCTCGGCGCGGTCGTGATCGCCGACACCAGGCGGCTCGCCGACTGCTTTCCTTCGATCGACTATCTTCGAGCGCCGGGGCATGCCATTCGTCGTAGCCGTGAACTGCTTCGACGACGCCCGCCGCTACCCGCTCGACACCATGCGCGCGGCGCTCAACCTCACCCCCGACGTCCCGCTTGTGCTCTGCGATGCCCGTCAGCGCAACTCAAGCCGGGACGTGCTGGTCTCGCTGGTGGAGCACGCCGTCGCGCAGGATTAACAGCGGCGACCACGTCACTTCCGCCAGATAAGCACCAGGCCGCGGTCATCGGTCGTCCGGCCGCTGTCCTGCAGTTGCCTGCACCAGGTTGGCCGCGCCACCGGTGAAACCCTATCACGACGACCGTGTCGGCCGCGCCGAGCAGCCGGTCAATTCCGACATCGATGTCCACCCCAGGCTGCTCGATCAGCCCGTCGGTGTAGAGCATCAGTGCGTCACCCGGCCGAAGCGTGCCGTGCTCGGGCAGATCGCGCAGGTCGGGCACCACGCCCGAGGACGATGCCGCGCGCATTCGTCAGCCGCCACGATCCGCTGCCATGATTCAAAATGGGCCGCCGGCGGGTGCCCGGCCGACGCGATCACGTAGTTGCCGGTCGTCAGGTCAAGGCAAAGATGTACAGCAGTAACAAATCCCTCGACCGGCTCAGTGCGCCTGCAGGTAGGCGTTGCACGAGGCAAGAATTGCGCAGCCGGTACCGAGCCGAGCAAGCCGCCGAATGCGCCAGATAGCAGCAGCGCCCTGGTGCCCGCCTCAATGCCCTTGCCTGACACATCGACGACGGCGACCTCCAGGGTCTTGCCGTCGCACGCCGACACGACGAAATCGCCCGCCGAACAGCACTCCACCGGCAGGCCGCAGCACCGACTCACAGCGCCCAGCCCTCCGGCAGGCTCGGCAGCGCGCTCTGCACCTTGATCCGGTCCCGCAGCTCCATCAGCATCTGGTCACCGCGCAGCCCCTGCAGCCCGAGCTTGGCCCTGGTCCGCGCCAGCACGTCAGCGAAGATCGCGACGATCGCGATGGTGGCCACGATGCCGAACCCGGTGCGCTGACCCGCCTTGGCCACGTCGTAGCCGAGCATCACGGCCGACGATCACGAACAAGATCCGCAAAGCCCGCGGCCAGAGCAGCAGGCCGCCGGCGAGGACCGGCAAGATCATCAGCCCAGGCGAGAACCACGACGCCGAGAGCCACACGGCGGCGATGCCGATTCCTGCTACGGCAAGCGCGAGCACGAAGGCCAGCCGCCTGTTCTGGGTGATGAACTGCCGCCTCACAAGGCCGCGAAACGACAATGCCGCCGCATACGCCGCCGACCAGAGCCGATGCCCAGAACCCGAAACCATGATGGCGAAACTGTACCGGTTCTGGCGCTGGCAATTCGGCTGGCCCCGATTGCCGGGCAGGCCGGTGTGCAGCATCAGGGCCGGCTGCGACCAGCGAAAAGAACTCGCCATAATCCTGCTGGCATAGGGTACTAAGGCCAGCATGGACGCTCAGCTACCCGATCCGGCCGATCGTCATGTCGGAATTGCCACAATTCATGCGCGTTGGTGAGCACGCATTCAACTCAAACTGGCCATCAGCGAGCAGCTCTGGAGTGGGAGCGGAAGGTCTTCGAGCCCGAGCGCAGCCTAGCCGCGTTCGACGGCGACCAGATCATCGGCACCACGACATCATGTCCTTCGAGCTGACCGTGCCGGGCGGCGGCCAGGTCGGGCTGCGCCGGCGTCACCGGCGTGGGCGTGCTGCCATCGCACCGCCGCCGGGCGTGCTCTCCTCGCTGATGGCTAGGCCAGCTGGCGGACATCGCCGCAGGCACCGAGCCGGTAGCCGCGCTGTTCGCCTCCGAGTCGCTCATCTACGGCAGGTACGGCTACGGCAGCCGCGACGGGCACGCTGCAGCTACTTCGATCAAGCGCGGCGAGGCGCTGCTGCCCGCGCCGGCAAGACCGTCCGCGCTGCGGCTGGCCGAGCCCAAGGACGCGGCCGAGCGCATGGCTGAGGTCCACGACGCGATCCGGCTGACCAGGCCAGGCATGCTGACCAGGAACAAGCGCTTACTGGGACGTCATCCTCGCCGACCCAGAGTTCGTCAGGGAAGGCGCTACCCCGCACGCGCTGCGTGCTGGCCGAGGACGAGTCCGGTGCCCGCGGCTACGCGCTGTACTCCGTCCGGCCGAACTGGAGTCTGACGGCCTCCCCGCCCAGGTCCTCACGTCCATGAGCTGTTTGGCCTTGACTGGGACGCGACACTGACCCTGTGGGCCGACCTGTTCTCGCGCGACCTGGTCGGCGAGGTGAGTGCCAGGTCCAGGCCGGTCGATGACCCGCTGCTGCACCAGCTGGCCGACCCGCGCCGGGCCCGCGCCACTATCAGGACGGCCTGTGGATCAGGCTGGTCGACCTGCCGGCGGCTCTGATCCAGCGGCCAGTACTCCTGTCCCGTCGACCTCGTCATCGAGGTGACCGATGAGCGGCTCCCGGCGAACGCCGGCCGCTGGCGCCTCCAGGCCGGCGGCCGCGCCGACCAGGCCAAGCCGAGCTGCGAGCTGACGACGGCCGACCCTGACCTGACCATGCCCATCATCGCGCTCGGCGCGGCCTACCTCGGCGGGACCAGGCTCGGCGGCCTGGCCGACAGCCGGCGTCATCACCGAGCACCGCCCGGGCGCGGTAGCCGCCCTGTCCACCGCGATGTGGTGGGACCCGGCCCCCTGGGCACCCACCTCGTTCTAACCTCTGTGCCTGGGCGCTAGAAGAGGAGGGCCTTGACCTCGAGGAATTCTTCGAGTCCGTGGACGCCTAGCTCTCGGCCGTAGCCGGACTGGCCAAACCCGCCGAACGGTGCCGCCACGTTGAACGCCCCGCCGTTGATCTCGACCTGGCCCGCCCGGAGTTGCCGCGCGACCCTCACGGCATGCTCCTGGTCGGCCGACCACACAGCGGCGGCCAGACCGTACGGCGGTGCGTTCGCGATCGCCACGGCCTCGTCCTCGGTCTCATAGCGCAGCAGGCACAGCACCGGCCCGAAAATTTCCTCTCTGGCGATGCTCAGGTCGGGAGTGACGTCAGCGAAGACCGTCGGCCGCACGTAGCTTCCCGCTTCCAGCCCTGGGAGCGGATCGGCTCCGCCCGCAGCGAGCCGCGCGCCTTCGGAGATGCCGCGCTCGATGTAGTTCCGCACCCGCTCAAGCTGAGCCGCCGAGGCGAGCGGGCCGAGCCTGGTGCCCTCGTCAAGCGGGTCGCCAACCGTGTAGCGGGCCGCGTTCGCGACCGCCAGGTCGACGGCCTGGTCATAGCTGGCCGCCGGGACGAGCATTCTCGTCTGCGCGTTACAGGTCTGGCCCGCGTTGACAAACGCCTTGGCCACCCCTACTTTGACCGCCGTCGCGAGGTCGGCGTCGGGCAGGATCACATTGGCGGACTTGCCGCCGAGTTCGAGCGTCACCCGCTTGACCGTCGCCGCGGCGACCTCAGCGACGCGCTTGCCCGCCTGAACCGACCCGGTGAACGACACCGCGTCCACGTCCTGGTGGCGGCGATGGCCTCACCGGTGACCTTGCCGGTGCCGCTGACCAGGTTGAACACGCCCGCTGGCAGGCCGGTCTCGTGGAAGATGCCGGCAGCTCGTACGCCGCGAGCGGCGCCACTTCGCTCGGCTTCAGCACTACCGTGCAACCCGCCGCCAGCGCGGCAGCGACCTTCGCGACGATCTGGTGCAGCGGGTAGTTCCACGGCGTGATCGCGCCGATAACCCCCACCGGCTCGCGCACCACAAGCGCGTTGCCGATCCTCGTCCCGCCGAAGTCGTAGCCGGACAGCAGTTCCACGTAGCTCGCCGAGCACGGCGAGCGGGGTGCCGACCTGCACCTTGCGCGCAAAGGAGATGGGCGAGCCCATATCGGCACTGATCGTCGCCGCCACCTGGTCGGCGCGCTCAGTGAGCAGCAGCCTCGCCGCTTCCAGCCGCTCGGCCCGCTGCTGCGGCGTCGTGGCCGACCAGGACGCGAACGCGGCCCGGGCCGCGCGCACGGCAGCGTCGACATCGTCCTCATGACCGGCGGGCACCCGGTCGATGACAGCCGAAGTGGCAGGGTTGACAACATCAATGCCGCCAGAGTCCGCCGACGCTGCCCAGGTGCCGTTTACGTAGTTCTTGCGCATGGTTGCATTGTCGCATCCGCCCAGCTAGCCGCAGGCGCCCGGGACGCTGCGCATGGATGACCCTGTCGGTTACTGACGTTCAGGCCGCGGGCGTGAGTCTGAGGCCCTGGAGGCGGATGGCGCGGACCGTGGAGGGTGGAGTGCTTGTCCGCCAGTCGCTGGCCGCCCCGGGCAGGCCCAGCAATGCCACAACGGCGGCGCTGGGACACCGGCAATGTGACAAAGCTGGCGCTCTTTCTGAGTGAGCCGGGGCTGGCTTCGGTGACGCGAGGCCGCCGCCTCGGGTTCCGGGACGGTTCCCGGCCAGCGCCTCTCGCGGGAATGGACTTAAATGCGGATAACTCGATTGTAAGGGTACACGCCAGTTCTGTCTGGAGGCCACCGGGAGTTACGTCCGGTTCTGTGAGTGACTTTACCGATTTCGCCCATTCATATTAGTGCCCGACTTTGCCGGAGCGCGGCCCGCCCGGCCCGGCGCCAAGGCAAATCTGACCGGACAGAATTGTCATTCTCCGCGACCGCGAAAGCGATCCATGATACAACGCTCTCGATATGCGCGGGCGGCACGGCTGCCGGTAGTGACGATTTCAGGGCGTTAATGATATTAATGCCGGATGCCAGCGCTTGTCGCGAGTTTTTTCACCAATCTATTGAGGGATCTATTTTGACGGGAGGGTTTTATGCGACATTCCCCAGTCCGACGATCGTTGCTCAGCGAAATAGGCCGGCACACTTGCTTAGCTGACGAGACTCGGGAGCGTCCTCGCCGCGGTGGCCAGGTCGGGGTCTCCGTCGGCCAGCGCGTTGGGCTGGCAACCAGGTACCGGGCGCTGCGCCTGGCGATCGTCATCGGCATGGCCGGCGCCGGGTTCTGCGTCGTGCTCGCCATGGTCGTGCTGGTGGTGACACTCAGCGGGACGGAAGCGGCGAACGTCACCGCGACGAGTTCCCCGACGCCTTCGCAGCACGTCAGCGTCACGCCGCCAGGCACCGGGCCACCGGGCGACCGCAGCGGCCACGGAAGCTACGGTGACGGCGAGGCCAGCGGCAGCGGCACAAAGGGCACGACAGTCCCTGGCGTGCCCGGCGGCCCAGGCTCCGCGACGCACGCGAGCCCGGCCAGCCCGCCCGCCCCGAGCACCACGCCTAGTTCGGGCAGCCACGGCAAGGCGCGGGGCACTGGCAACCAGCCAGTCCACTCGAATCCACGCACCCCGGCGAGCGCCAGCCCGCGCGCAGGCGGCGGCTCCCGCAAAGGCGGCGGCTCCCGCAAAGGCTCGCGCCCGCGCACAGGCCCCAGCCCCCGCACAGGCCCGAGCCCTGGCGGAGGCCCCGGCCCCCGCAGAGAGGTCCGAGACCCCGGCAGCGCGCCCAGCCCGCTCGACTCAGGCGACCCCGGAGATGCGAGCCATCTCCGCGACGGCACGAGCGCTGCCTACCGGGACATCAGCATCCTCCTCAACCTGGCAGGAGTGCTGCCAGCCCAGATGTGACAGCTCAGTCGAAGATCGGGTCCCTGGTCCGGCTGCGCTTGAGCTCAAAGAACCCATCGGTGCCGGTGACGAGCAGAACGCCGTCCCACAGCTTCGCGGCGGCTTCGCCGCGCGGGATCGGGGATATCACGGGCCCGAAGATCGACGCTCCGTTGACCGAAATCACAGGGGTGCCGACCTCGTATCCGACCCGGTCGATGCCCTCGGCGTGCGACGCGCGCACCGCCTCGTCGTACTCGGTCGACTCCATCGCGTCGGCCAGGTCGGCGGGGAGGCCGGCCTCGGCCAGCGCCGCCTCGATGGTGGCGCGGCTGCGGTCGGCCTTCTCGTTGTGGAACTTGGTGCCGATCGCCGTGTACAGCGGCCCCACGCGGTCGTTGCCGTACTTCTGCTCAGCGGCGACGCACACCCTGACCGGCCCCCACGCCTGCGCCATCAACTCCTTGTAATTGTCCGGCAGATCCTCCGCCTTCTCGTTGAGCACGGCGAGGCTCATCACGTGCCATTGCACCTCGACCGGGCGCACCTGCGTGACCTCGACGATCCAGCGCGAGGTGATCCACGCCCACGGGCACAGCGGATCAAACCAGAAATCGACCTTCGTGGGGACCTGCTCGGTCATGCCATCTCCTTCGATGCGACCATTTCGATGGGGATCATTCGGCGCCGTCAATCGACGGGTCAATCGACGCCTATCAGTCGAACATCACAACCTGACGCGCCGACCCGGCATTCCTCTCTCCGGGCGTGACATCATGCCTACCGTGACAGCCAACCTGACCCGCGCCGAGGCAGCGCAGCGCTCCGCGCTGGTGCGCGTCGAGTCGTATCAGATCGAACTCGGCCTGCACGCAGGCAGCCGCGGGGACACCGACATGTTCACGTCCCTGACGACCGTGCGGTTCGACTGCCGTGAGGCGGGGGCGGAGACGTTCATCGACCTGACCGCCGACGCCGTCAAGTCGATGACCCTGAACGGCCGCGAGTTGCCTGCGACGGCGTTCGACGGGGACCGCATAATGCTGTCCGGCCTGGCCAGCGCCAACGAGTTGACGGTCAGTGCCGAGTGCGCGTACTCGCGCACGGGCGAGGGCCTGCACAAGTTCACCGACCCGGTCGATGACCGCGTCTACCTGTACACCAACTTCGAGACCTGGTGCGCGCACCTGGTCTATGCGTGCTTCGACCAGCCCGACCTGAAGGCCACCTTCGAGTTCACCGTGCGCTGCCCGGCTGGCTGGCAGGTCGTCGCGAACACGGCACCCGACGCGCCCGCGCCGCTGGCCGGAGAGGGCCTGGAAAGCTGGCACTTCCCGCCGACGCCGCCCTTGCCGACCTATGTCACTGCCGTCGCGGCCGGCCCTTATCATGTGGTGCGCGGCGAGCACGACGGAATCCCGCTCGGCCTGTACTGCAGGCAGTCGCTGGCCAGCGCGCTCGACCCGGACGAGATCTTCGAGCTCACCGGGCAGGGCTTTGACTATTTCCACGCCGCGTTCGGCCGCCGGTACCCGTTCGGCAAGTACGACCAGCTCTTCGTGCCTGAGTTCAACTTCGGAGCCGAGGAGAACGCCGCCGCGGTGACCGTCGCCGAGGACTTCATCTTCAGGTCGCGGGTGACCGAGTCGCGGCGCGAGGCAAGGGCCGAGACGCTGCTCCACGAAATGGCGCACATGTGGTTCGGCGACCTGGTCACGATGACGTGGTGGGACGACCTGTGGCTGAAGGAGTCCTTCGCCACCTGGGCCAGCCTCGTGGCGATGGCGGAGAACACCCGGTGGCGGACCGCCTGGACGACGTTCAGCCAGGATCTCAAGGCCTGGGCGTACCGGCAGGACCAGTTGCCGTCCACCCATCCGATCGTGGCTGACATGCCCGACATCGAAACCGCCGAGGTGAACTTCGACGGCATCACCTATGCCAAGGGCGCGGCAGTGCTCAGGCAACTGGTCGCGTTCACCGGCCAGGAGAACTTCCTCGCCGCGCTCCGCGCCTACTTCGCCAGGCATGAGTGGGGCAACGCGACCCTCGCCGATCTGCTTGAAGCGCTTGACCAGGCGTCAGGACGGCAGCTCACGTCCTGGTCGCAGGCCTGGCTGGAGACCGCGGGCGTCAACACGCTGCGCCCGGCCTACTCGACTGCGGCTGACGGCACGTTCAGCGAGTTCGCCGTGCTGCAGCAGGCTCCGGACGCCCACCCGCTGCTGCGGCCGCACCGCATCGCGATCGGCCTCTACGACAGGGCCGACAAGGCCGACGTGGCCGAAGGCGCCGACGGCAAGCTGCGCAGGCGCCAGCGGATCGAGCTCGACGTGGCAGGCGAGCGCACTGACGTCCCCGAGCTCATCGGGGTCGCGGCACCTGACCTCGTGCTCGTCAACGACGACGACCTCACGTTCGCCAAGATCAGGCTCGACGAGCGGTCACTGCGTACTCTGACCGCCTCGATCGCCGAGTTCGCCGAGCCGCTCCCGGCGGCCCTGTGCCTCGCGGCGGCCTGGGACATGTGCCGGGACGGTGAGCTGCGGGCCAGGGACTACGTCACGCTGGTGCTCGCCGCCGCGCCATCGGTGACCGACATCGCCGTGCTGCGCACCGTCCTCGGCCAGGCGACGTCGGCTGTGCGGCAGTTCGGCGACCCCGCCTGGCGCCAGGCCGGCCTCGGGCAGATGGCCTGGTCGCTGCGGGACCTGATGACGAGCGCGGCGCCGGGCTCCGATGAGCAGCTTACCTACGCGCAGGTGCTCGGCTCGGTCGCCATGTCACGGGCCGACCTCGAGTTGCTGGCCGCGCTTGCTGGCAGGCTCGGCCGAGATCGCCGGGCTCAGGGTCGACACCGACCTGCGCTGGCAGTTCCTGCGCCGGCTGGTCAGCCGCGGCGCGGCCGGTCAGGCCGCGATCGACGTGCAGCGGCGCAAGGACCAGACCGACGAAGGCCACCGCTACGCGCTCACGTGCATCGCGGCCATCCCCGACCCGGCTTCCAAAGAAGCCGCCTGGGCCAGCCTCGTGTCCGGTGACCTGCCCAACGCCACGTTCCGCGCCGTGATCAGCGGCTTTCAGTCGTGCGATCAAGAGGAGTTGCTCGCGCCATTCGCGGCGAGGTACTTCGGCGTCATAGCGGACAGGTGGGAAACGTGGGGTCCCGACCTGGCGGTGCACTTCGCGCAGCGCGGCTATCCGTCGGCGGTCGTCACCCAGCAGGCAATTGACGACGCCACCGAGTTCCTCGCGCGCCCTGACCTGGCCCCCTCACTGCGAAGGCTGGTCTCCGAAGGCCGCGACGACGTCATCCGCGCGCTGCGCTGCCGCGAGCGCGACGCCGCCGGCGGCTCCGGGCCCGCGGCCGGCACCGCACAGGCCGAGGTCAGGCCGATCGCCCGGTAGCGGCTCCGACGACGCTCCGCACCAGCGGCAGCTCACCTAGGTCCTCAATCAGCACCGACTCCCCGTCGCCGTTGCACAGCGGAATGCGCCAGTTGGGGTACTCGTCGAAAGTACCGGGGATGTTCTGCGTGCGCCGGTCGCCGACCGCGTCGGCCAGCGCGACCCCGACCAGCACGGCAGGCGTCAGCGCGAGGTACCCGTACAGCGCGACCGCCAGTTCCTGCATCGTCGGCTCACGGCCAGGCGGCAGCAGCTGATGCGCCCTCAGGGCGTCGCGCCAGCCAGCGAGGGATTGCTCGAGAGCTCTGCGTTCATCCTGGGGGTGTGAAAGCAGGCCCAGCCGCTCACGAACGGTCACCTGATCTCCGGCGACGAACCCGGCGATCGGCGGCACGTCGTGCGTGCCGACAGTGGCCATGCACCACCGTCGCCACGCCGAAGGCGGAGTGAGGGAGCCATCTGGCTGCCGGGCGAACCACGCCATCTCCGTGCCCAGGATGTGCCGGCCGGCCAGGTAGCGGCTGAGCCATGGTTCGACCGTGCCGAGGTCCTCGCCGATCGCCAGCGCCCCCGCCCGCGCCGCCTCGGCGGCCAGGGTGCCGACCATGAGCCCGTGGTCGTAGGTCACGTACGCGCCGTGCTCGGGCGGCATGCCGTCGGGAATCCACCACAGCCGCGTCAGCCCCATCACATGATCCATCCGCAGCCCGCCGGCGTTCCGGAACGCCGCTCTCAGCAACTCGGCGAACGGCCGTCCTCCCGTACTCGCCAGCCTTGCCGGGCTGAGCGGCGGCTGAGCCCAGTCCTGCCCGAGCCGATTGAACTCATCTGGCGGCGCGCCCACGCTGACGCCGCGCACCAGAAGATCCTGCTGGGCCCACGCGTCCGCGCCGCCGGGATGCACGCCGACGGCCAGGTCTGCGATGAGCCCGACCGACATGCCGGCGGTCGACCGCCGCTGCCTGGGCCTGGGCGAGCTGAGCGTCGGCTATCCACTGCAACCAGGCGTGGAACGCGATCCTATCGGCGAGCTCACCTGCTATCTGGGCCGCTGCCGCCCGGCGCGGATCGGCGAGCCCGCCGCGCCATCGCCGCCAGTCGGAGCCATGGATCTCGGCGAGCGCGCACCACGTCGACCAGTCCCTGAGCGCTTCGCCTTCGCCGGTGACGAACTCCTGGTAGGAGGTCGCGCGGGCGCCGGTCAGTCCCGTCGCGAAGATGAGCTCGAGCGCGTGCAGCTTCGCTGCCCACACCCAGTCCCTGTCGATCAGGTCAGGAGTCCGGCTCGCCGCCCGGAGCGGGCCGGCCTTCTCGGTAACCTGCTGCCGCTGCTGCCTGGTGAGCCGCTCGTACTCGGGAACGTCCTCGACCCTGATGTAGAGCGGGCTGAGGTACCGCCTGGTCATCGGCAGGTAAGGAGAATTGCTGAGCGGGGGCACTGGCTCGGCCGCGTGCAACGGGTTCACCAGGATGAATCCCGCGCCGAGCTCCCGCGCCGACCACGCGGCGAGCTCCGCGAGATCGCGGAAATCGCCATGCCCCCAGGACTGGCGCGACCGCACGGAGTACAGCTGCACAGCGAAACCCCAGCTGCGCTCATCCGGCCGCCTCGGCAGCGCGCCCGGGCCGGCCGGTGCAGGCTCGGCGGCATCGACCGGCGGATCGAGCGCGTCCAAGATGGCGGCCAGCGTCCGCTCGGGCACCTGAACGCGTCGCTGGCGCCAGTCCAGGTAGCTCACGCAGATCCCGGCGGCCTCGGCTCTGGTGATCAGGTCGGCTTCGGTCATCCATCTATGATCGCCGCGCGACCTTCGCCGCCTCGCCAGATACCCAAGACACGCGGGCCTCTTCCCCGCCGGGCGGGCACTTGACGAGTGGGCTCGGCCAGGTACTATGTGGTGCATGGTAGCTGGTGAAGCCGGGAACCTGGTGACGCAGATGCGGCGCGGCGTACTCCCCTACTGCGTGCTGGCCATGCTGCGCGACAAGGAGCGCTACGGCTTCGAGCTGGTGCACTCACTCGGCACCACGTACGGCCTGGTGACGGGCGAGGGCACGATCTACCCGTTGCTGGCGCGGCTGCGGCGGCAGGGTCTGGTCGACACGAGCTGGCGTGAGTCGGAAGCTGGTCCGCCGCGCCGCTACTACCGGCTCTCCTCCGACGGCAAAGACGCGCTCGATGAGTTCTCCCACTCCTGGCAGATCCTCAGCGGCACCGTCAGTGCCCTGCTAGGCACGGCTCTGCCAGATTCCGGCCCGAGTACGGCCTAGCTCGACGATTGGCTCGACCCCCCAAGGAGCGAACGCAGTGAGTGACAGCGACGACGAACTTGTCAGCGAGTACCTGCGACGGCTCGAGGCCGTGGCGAGCGGCCTGCCCGCGGACCGGAGACGCGAGCTGATCGACGAGATCTCCGCGCACATCGCTGAGGCGAGGGCCGCCGATCCGGCTCAGCCCGGCGGCGTGCGTACCGTGCTCGATCAGCTTGGCGCGCCAGAGGACATCGTCCTGGCCGCCGGCGCGAACCCGGGCGGCCCGGCTTTCGCGACGCCCCCTGCCTTCGCGACGCCACCAGCGTTCGCCCAGGCCCCGGCGCCCGTCGGCCGCCCCGGCACGCTCGAAATCGTCGCCGTCGTGTTGCTGCTCGTCGGAGGGCTGATCGTCCCACTGGTCGGCTGGCTCGTCGGCGTGGTGCTGCTCTGGGTGTCGAACGACTGGCGGACGCGCGACAAGCTGCTCGGCACGCTGATCTGGCCAGGCGGCCTGCTCGCGCCGTTCATCGTGCTCGCCATCCTCGGCGCCACCGCGGTCGCACCGTTCGGAGGCGTGTGCTCGACGGCAAGCTCGGCGCATCCCGTGCCGCTCGGCGGGCCAGCCGCCAGCTCCAGCCACGTCATCGTCACCCATTGCTCCGGCGCCCTGCTGCCACCATGGCTGGCCATCATCTTGGCAATCACCGTGCTGGTCGCCAGCATCGCCGGCCCGATCCTGGTCGCGGTCAGGCTGCTCCGCCAGGCCCGCCGCCCTATCGCCACCCCCGCCCAGCCCGACCAGGCCTCGCTGACCACCTCAGTCCAGGCCTGACCACCTCCCGGCCAGGCCGGGCCGTATGCTGATGCCATGACAGCACCAAAAAGCGCTACGGTCATTACTGGCAGTGACGCGCCGATTGCGGCATCCGGCTCAAAAACGGGCGCGCGTGGGCTGCTCGAAAGGCAGCCGCTGCTCCTGGCCGGCCTGGGCGCGGCGACGATCTCGTCATCGCCCGTGCTCGTGGTGCTGTCGGGCGCGAGCGCGGTGAGCACGGCATTTTACCGGTCGGCGATCGCGCTGCCGGTGCTGATCGCCCTCGCGGCGCTCGAGCAGCGCAAGCACGGCAGCCGGTCGCTCAGGCAGCGGCTGACCGCCGGCTCGGCAGGCGTGTTCCTCGCCGTTGACCTGATCTTGTGGACGCACTCGATCGCCGATATCGGCGCGGGCGTGGCGACCGTGCTCGGGAACTTGCAGGTGCTGATCGTGGCCGGAATCAGCTGGCTGATCTGGCACGAACGGCCCAGCCGCGCCGTCGCCCTGGCCATTCCCGTGGTCATGGCCGGGGTCGTGCTCGTCTCCGGCCTGGTCGGCACGCCGGCCACCGGCCAGCATCCGCTTGCCGGCGTCCTCTACGGCCTTGGCACGGCGGTCGCCTACTCAGGATTCCTGATGATCTTGCGCAGGTCGTCGGCCGACTCGCCGCACATCGCCGGCCCGGTCGCGGACTCTACCGCAGGAGCGACGGCAGCCTCACTGGTCGCGGGCCTTGTACTCGGCGGGCTCGGGCTCCATCCGCTGTGGCCGTCGCTCGGCTGGCTGATCGTGCTCGGACTGGTCAGCCAGGTCGCGGGCTGGCTTCTCATCACCTCGTCGCTGCCCAGGCTGCCGGCCGCGGTCTCGTCGCTGATGCTAGTGCTGCAGCCCGTCGCCTCACTCGTGATCGCCGCCGCCGTCATCGACGAGCGGCCCACCCTGCTCCAGATCCTCGGCGCTGCCCTCACCTGCTTCGGCGCGCTGGCCGCCAGCCTGGCCACGACCCGGAAACTCGCCGCGCCGAGGGCCGCCGCGGTGCCCGACACCCTGCGCGCAGGAACTCTAGCCCGAAGGGGTGATCGCGCGGCCGAGCCACAGCCCCACCAGGCCCTGCAGCACGGCCACCGCCAGCGTCATCCCGACGCCCACCACCGCGTACGCGGGCAGCCCGGCGACCCCGGCGATCGTCCTGGCAGCCGCCCCGGCCGGCAGCCCGCGCAAGGCCAGGCCGAACAGCGGGGCGCCCCACCCGAGCGCGCTCATCGCCATCACGGCAAGAGCGGTCGCGCTGAGCCGCCACTCTGCCCACCGGACCGCCATCCCCGAGATCACCCCCACAACCATAGGGATGAACCATAGTCCGGCGCTCGCACCCAGAGCGATCAGGCCGGCGCCGCCCAGCGCGGCCACTATCGGCACCCAGGTCAGCCCCGCACGCCCCGACCGGCTGAACGACGGGGTGAACTGCCTCGGCGCTCCGGGCCGCCCGACTCCCTGCGGCGCGAGCAGGCCGAGCCGGTAGGACCCGCGCCGGCCGAGCCTGCCGAGCTCGGACCTGCTGATCGGCTTAGTCATGGCATCAGCTCCCAGCGAATCAGCCGGCCAGGCGCGGACGCCGTCTTGCCCTGGCTGCCCCCTGAGGCGGCGTGCTTCCCGGCGGCACCGGAGGCGGTCGGGCCGGACGGGAGCGGCAGGTACCTGCCGGCCCACCAGTCGGCGATCAGGTTTTCGTACCAGGGCGAGGCCGGGTTCTCGCTCTGGCCACCCGGATAGATACCCTCAGCGCTTACCCGGCCCTTGCCGCGAACGCCGAGCCAGCGCACGATCATGCGCCAGCTCGGTCCTGCGGTCGCCACCGGGACGCCGTCAGCCGCGTCTACCGTCCAAGGGTCGCCGCCCGCCGCCCTTGGGCCGTAACCGAGCCGCGGCGACCGGGTCAGCGACGGGAACTGCCTGCTATGCAGCTTGCCCCAGGTCCAGCTTGATGGCTCGCCGCCGAGCTTAGCGTGCAGTGCCGACACCGCCTTCGCGAAAGCGCCGCGCAGCACGGTCACCGCGGTCCCGCGCGACTCGCCCGGCGGGCTGAACGCCGGATTTCCCCGGTCCGCCAGCGTCCACCGCTCGAGTACCTGGACAAGACTGATCTGGCCGGCCGAGACCGACAGCGAATCGGGATCAAGACCGGCGGGCACCCGCCCGGCCTTCCACCACGGCTCGAAGGTGGCGGACAGGTAGTCACTCCACAGCGTCCACCAGATGGCGGCGGCCGGCGAGTTCGCGTCCATGGAGTCGTTCCACTTGGCGAGCAGGCTGGCCGCCCGCTGCTGCACCGGGGTGAGCGGCGCGCTCTTGAGCATGGCGCTGATCGCCGACAGCACAGCGGCGGCCAGCCCGTCGACGTCGCTGGACTGCAGCGCGGCGAAGCTCGACTCTTTCATCGCTGACCCGCGCCGCAGGAACGCGTATTCCGTGCTCGCCCGGTAACTGGCGTCGAAGAAATCCGCCGTCGTGCCGATGTAATACGGATAGGCCGAGGTGACCGGCCGCTGATTGGCCGTCGCGATGACGTGGCCGGGCGGGTCGTAGCTCTGCGGCACGGCGGCATAGGGAATGACTCCGGCGACGTCGTCGGCGCCGGTGCCCGGCATCGGCAGCCAGGGAGTGCCGTGCCTGACGACCGGGTAGTCGCCGGCCGAGATCGCGCCGATGTTGCCGCGGTCGTCGGCGTAGACGAAATTCTGCGTCGGGGCACGCCAGCCAGCGAGGGCGGAGCGGAACTGGCTGAAATCCCGCGCGGTGCTGATCTGCTGGAGGACCGCGACATCGGGCGACGGCACGCTGCCCATCCAGTCGACCGAGACGGTCTGGCCGACCTGCGTCATCACCGGGCCGTGCACGGTCAGGCTGACCGTCAGGTGCCTGGCTGACTGCCCGCGCACGCCGATCGTGTACTGGAGCTTGCGCATCGGGCGCCATTGACCGCGCCAGAAATACTGCCCGGGCCGCGACTTGCTGGTCTTCTCCACGTAGAACAGGGCGGCCTGATTCTGCGTGTCGGTGAGTGACCAGGCGATGTGCTTGTTGTGCCCGAGCAGCACGCCGGGAACTCCCGGCACGCTGGCGCCAGTCACGTCGTAGCCAGGCGCCGACAGCCCGACCTCGTACCAGACCGAGGGGAGCGTCTGCGGCAGGTGCGGGTCACCGGCCAGCATGGCTCCGCCGCCGGAGACCCTCGGCCCGCTGGCCGCCCAGGCGTTGCTGTCCGGGTAGCCGTGCAGCTGGCCAGCCGGCAGCGCGCTCGCCTCGGTCAGCATGGCGGCGGCCGCCTGCGCGACCGACGCCGACGGCAGCGCCTGTGACCCGCTGGCCGCCGGCCTGGCGGCGGGCTTGCCGCCAGCCGGCCTTGGCCGCGCGGGCGTCTTCGCCATCGCCGTCGCGAGCGGGGCGATGCCACGGAACCGGTAGGGACCGGGGTCGTACGCACTCTGCCTGCCGACGGGCAGCACGGGGAACCACGCCTTGGTCCGCGCTAGCCCGAGCGACCTGGCCAGCACCGCGTAGTCCAGCGGCGCGTCGGTGTAGTCCAGCTCCTGGGTGAGATCGCCCTGAACGGCGAGGCTGTCCACCGGAGTCCAGTACGCCGGATAGACGCCGGCCAGCGAAAATACAGCCGGCCAGCGCTTTGTTTCATGCAACTGATTGAGATAGTCATTGACGCCTTCGGAGTAGCTCACGAGCAGTTGCGCCGGCAGGCTGTCCTTGGGCATTCGCGCCCATTCGAGTCTCGCCGTGCGCAGCAGGCCCAGCCTGAGCTCGAACTCGTCCGAGGGGACCGCCGACGGCCCGGCGAGCTGGGCGAGGGTGCCTTCGGCCTGGCGCCGTTCAAGGTCCATCTCGGTGAGCCGGAAGGTGGCGTGGACGTAGCCGAGCGCGAGCATGGCGTCGGTCTCGCTGGCGGCTCCGATCGAGGCGCTGCCGTGGCTGTCGAAGGAGACGGTCACCGGGCGGTGCAGGCCCGGCAGCCGCAGGGTCTGCGAGGCCGGCAGCTGGCCGCCAGCGGCGGACGTCCAGGCGCCGTGGCCCGGGTCGAGCGCCCGGCCGAGCGCGGGCACGGGCCGAAGCCAGCCGCGCACAGCACCAGGACGGCCAGCGCCGCGCACGTCGCGACCACGACGTTGCCAACCTGCCTGACCAGCCGCCACAGCGAAACCAGCCCGCCGATGGTATTCCCGGGAGGCACGAACTGGCAGTGACCCCGCACCATTGCGGCGCGCGGGCCGCTGTCCCAGGAACTCCGGTCTCTCGATCTACCAGATCGCCGGGTGCTTGTCCCGCCACGGCCTGGCCGCCTCTACCTGCGCAGACAGCGAGATCAGCGTGGCCTCATCGCCGATCCGGCCGGCCAGCATGACCCCGATCGGCAGGCCATCGGCATTCCAGTACAAGGGCAGGTTTACGGCGGGCTGGCCCGAGATGTTGTACAGCGCGGTGTACGGCGTGAATCGCTTCTGCCGCTCGAAGTTCTCGGCGGGATCGACTTCGTCGAAATAGCCGACCGGAACCGGCGGCGACGCGAGCGTCGGGCTGAGGAAAGCGTCGTAGGAGTTGAACACGCTGATCGCGTTCCTGGTGACGGCCTGCAGGTAGGCCTGGGCGAAGATCAGCTCGTCGGCCTGCACCTTCAGGCCGCGGCCGCGCAGGTACCTGGTGAGCGGCAGCAGCTGGTCCTCCTGCTCGGGGCTGATCGGGGCCAGCGTCGCCATCGTGTACCAGAGGTACTCGAACATCGGCACGGCGTCGTCGCCGAACGGCAGCTCGACGTCTACCACCTCGTGGCCCAGGCTGGCCAGCAGCGTGCTAGCGTCCTCGTAGGCGGCCATGCAGTCCTCGTGCACCGCAGCTCCGGGCACGACGTTCTTCGCTGAGCGGCCGATCCGCAGCTTGCCTGGCTCGAGACGGGCATAACCGAGGAAACTCTCGCCGTCGGGCGGCGGCGGCACCGAGTACAGGTCGCCCGGATAGCTGCAGGTCATCGCGTCGAGCAAGGCAGCGCGGCGTCGGCCACCGTGCGCGCCAGCGGACCGTCAGTGGACAGCCCGAAGAGGTCGGGCATCAGCGGGCCGCCGGAGATCCGGCCGCGGCTCGGCTTGATCCCGAACAGGCCGCAAAGCTGGCGGGAATGCGGATCGAGCCGCCGCCGTCGCTGCCCTGGGCGGCCGGGGCGAGCCCCGCCGCCACGGCGGCGCCCGCGCCGCCGCTCGATCCTCCCGCCGACCTGGTCAGGTCCCACGGCGTCCTGGCCGGCGGCCCGATCTTCGTCTCGGTATAGCACGGCAGGCCGAACTCGGGAGTCGCGGTCTTGCCGGTGATGACGATCCCCGCCTTGCGCAGCTCGGCGACGACGTAGTCATCTTCGGCGGCGATGTTGTCGGCGAAGCAGTCGTCGAGCCGAACGTCACGCGGACGCCTTTGACCAGGTTCAGGTCCTTGATCGGAATCGGCACTCCGGTCAGGGGCGGCAACCGCGACTCGGTGCCTGCCTTGCGGCTGTCGGCGGCGGCCTGCTCAGCGGCGGCGGCCTGCTCCTTCGCAAGATCGGCGGTGACCGTATAGAACGCGCCGGTCTGCTCGTTCAGCCGGTCGATCCGGTCAAGGTAGTGGTCGGTGATCTCAACCGGGGACAGCTCACCTCGCCGGATCGAGGCGGCAAGCTCAAGCACGGTCAAGTCATGTATTTCTGTCACGCTACCGAACAGTATTCGCACCCGCCCAGAGCGTCTAGGGCGGGCGGCGCCCAGGCCACGCTCTATGCCCCGCCGGCCTCCCGCACATCGCACAATGGGCCGCCGCCGCACCGCGCCACCATGTTCTGGCAGGACAGAATGGGTTACGCTCAAGATTGTGGACGCCGAGGTTCAGAACGCGGCCGAGCACGCCGAGCAGCCCCCGGCGCGGCCCCCAGAGCCGGGTTCAGTGCAGCCGCCAGCGCAGGAGGAGCCGACATCCCCGGGCGACAGGCCGCCGGGCTGGCGCTCCTGGTTCCGCAAAAACGACGCTCAGGTCGCTGCCGATGAGGACGCACCGGCCGATGCCGACTTTGACGGGGCGGATGACGACGCTGAGCTAGACGATTATGAGGGAGCCGGGCCGGCGGGACCGGACGCCGGCGATGGCCGGCGGGGACAGCCTAGCCAGCCGGGCCGGCTGGCCGCCTTCCGGCGTCAGACCGCACGCCCGGCACGCCCGCGCACGCCGCTGGTCAGCCGGCCGCTCGTCAACCCGCGGCTGCGGGCCGACCCCCGGCTGCGGGTCTGGATCAGCAGGCTGCTCATCTGCCTCGTCGTCTTCATCGCGGTCAGCATCTGGAAGGACTGGCGATTCGCCGTCTCGGCGACCGCGATCGTGGCCGTCGCGGACACTATCTTGCGGTCAAGGACCACCAGCATCACCCCGGCCGCCGTCCGGGTCACCACGGCCCAGCGGGCCACCGGCCGACGGCTGCAGGTGCTGAAAGCCGCGGGCTATATGGCGCTGCACGCCCGGAGGATTCCCGGCACCGAATCGGTCATCGACCACATCGTCATCGGGCCGAGCGGCGTGTTCATCATCGATTCACAGCGAATGGACACCAGGCTGCCGGTCAGGGCCATCGGCGGCATGCTGTTCCACGGCCCGAACCCGCAGACGCAGAAGATCGACCACGCCCGGTTCGAGGCGCAGCAAGCGGCCACCCTGATCGGCACCGAACTCGGCCAGCGCGTCCGGGTACGGCCCACCATGGTCGTCTACGGCCCCAGCGTGCCCTGGGTCATCATGCGGCTCAAGGGCGTCGACGTGTTCGACGGCAAGCACGTGAGCTCCTACTTCCGCCGCCAGTCGAAGAACACGGCCGGTCATCACCTGGACAGCGCCCAGGTAGCCCTGGTCTTCGCCGCCGCCGCCCACGCCCTCCCCGCTCTCGACTAACGCCGGGTCTCTGAGGCCCTGCCGGGGTTGACCCGGGCGGTCGGGGCAGGGTCGGGTACGCGCTAACCTGTGACCCTCTTCGGCTGAGATGGGGCAGGGGTCGTGACAGCGGCGAAGGACTGGGTGGCCGGGACGCGGCCGCGGACGCTGCCAGCGGCCGTGGTGCCTGTCGCCGTCGGTTCCGGGGTGGCTACCGGCTGTGGCGCGTTTATCGGCTGGCGGGCGGTACTCGCGCTCGTAGTCGCGCTCGCCCTGCAGGTGGGCGTCAATTACGCCAACGACTACAGCGACGGGGTCAGGGGCACCGACGAGCAGCGGGTCGGGCCGGTCCGGCTGGTGGGCTCCGGGCTTGCCGCGCCCAAGCGGGTGCTCGCCGCCGCGCTCGGCTGCTTTCTCATCGCCGGCTTCGCCGGGCTGGCGCTCGCGGTCGTCGTCTCGTGGTGGCTCCTGGCGCTTGGTGCGGCGGCGATCGCGGCGGCGTGGTTTTACACCGGGGGCAGTCGTCCGTACGGGTACCGGGCGCTGGGCGAGGTGTCGGTCTTCGTGTTCTTCGGGCTCGCCGCCGTGATCGGCACCGCGTACGTGCAAATGGACAGGCTTAGCTGGATCGCCCTGGGGGCGGCCATTCCGGTCGGGCTGCTGGCCTGCGCGCTGCTGGTGATCAATAACTTGCGCGACATCCCGACCGATGAGACCTCAGGCAAGCGCACGCTTGCCGTGGTGCTCGGCGACCGGCGGACCCGGGTCTTGTACGCCGGGTGCGTGGTGGTGCCATTCCTGGCCGCGATCGCCCTGGCGCCGGAGGCGCCGTTCGCCTTGCTGGCGCTGGCGGCCGTGCCGCTCGCGGTGATTCCGGCCAGGCAGGTCCTGGCCGGAACCACCGGTCGCGGGCTGATTACCGTGCTCGGTCAGACCGGGCGGCTGCAACTCGCGTTCGGCGTGCTGCTAACCGCGGGCCTGGCCATCCGAGTCTGACACCAGCGCCGCCCCGAGCTCGTCCGGCCTCGGCATGGTTCGCGAATCCCGCAGGTCGACGCCGAGCACGGGACCCGGCGGCTGCAAGCTCGGCGGTCGCGGCGACTGCGGCAGCAGCCGCGGCGGCACCTCCCTTTGCGGCACATCCTGCCTTTGCGACCCATCCTGCTCGGCCGGCTTACGCCGCACAGGAGCAGGCTCGGGCTCGGCGGAGGCCGAGTCTCCGCCGAAGGCGGAGCTGAGCATCCTGAGCGCGCCGGTGAGCTCGCTCGGGATCATCCAGACGGTGTTGCCCTCGCCCTGCGCGAGTTGCGGCAGCGTCTGCAGGTACTGATAGGCGAGCAGCTTGGGATCGGGATCGCCGTCGTGAATGGACTGGAACACGGTCGCGATCGCCTGCGCCTGGCCCTCGGAACGCAGGATCGCCGCCTGCTTCTCGCCTTCGGCCCGCAGGATCGCGCCGCGCTTGTCGCCCTCGGCGGTCAGGATCTGGGACTGCTGCATGCCCTCGGCGTGCAAGATCGCGGCGCGCTTCTCCCGTTCGGCCTTGAGTTGCTTCTCCATCGCGTCCTTGATCGTCTGCGGCGGGTCGATGGAGCGGATTTCCACCCGGGTCACGCGGATGCCCCACTTGCCCGAGGCGTCGTCGAGCACGCCGCGCAGCAGGGTATTGATCTTGTCGCGGGAGGTCAGCGTCTGCTCGAGATCCATGCTGCCGATCACGCTGCGGAGCATGGTCGCGGCGAGCTGCTCGATCGCCTGGATGTAGTTGACGATCTCGTAGTCCGCCGCCCGCGGATCGGTGACCTGGAAGAACAGCACGGTATCGATCGACACGACGACGTTGTCCTCGGTGATCACCCGCTGGCCGGTGAAGGACACCACCTGCTCGCGCAGGTCGATCAGGTCCTTGACCTTGTCGATCATCGGCAGGACAAGATTCAGCCCGGGCTGCATGGTCTTGTGGAACTGTCCGAGCCGCTCGACGTTGCGCGCCCGCGAGGGCGGCACCAGCCAGATGGACCGGCTGATGAACAACGACGATCAGCAAGATCGCGAATACTGCCACCACCAGGATGGCTATGGCCGCTCCCGACATCTTTACTCCCTCGGGTGCACTAGGGCGGTCGCGCCCTTGATCTGCAGGATATCGACCGTCGAGCCAGCCGGAATGACCGTTACCTCGTCATAGGGCCGCGCGGACCATTCCTCGCCGCCGATCCTGATCCGGCCAGCGTGCGGCGTGACGTCGGCGAGCACGTACCCCGTCGCGCCTACGAGGGCCGCCGTGCCGGTGCGCAGCTGCGGCCCCCGGCGGAGCCGCCGCAGGCCGAGCGGCCTGATCACCACGATCCCGGCCAGGGATACGACCACGAACGCCGCCAGTCTGGACGCCGATGCCGCCGCCAGCCGCGCTGGCGAGCGCAGCGGCCACCGCACCGACGGCGATAAGGACAAGGGCGAACGTCGTCGTAAGCAACTCCGCGACGCCAAGAACGGCGGCGGCAATAATCCAGATCACCCACAGGTGCACTGGTCGCTCCGGCTAAGTCGGATCGAATCCTACAATCAACACACTATTGCACTGCGGGCACTGATAACGCACTAAGTCCAGGCCTGCTGGCGGGGCGAGCTTCACACCCGGCAGCAAACCGGGCACGATGGGTGTCATGCCAACCCTGTCCTACAGTCACGGAGCATCGGGCACCGAACTGCTCGGCGAGACCATCGGCGCGAACCTGCGACGGGTAGCGGCCGCCTATCCAGACGCCGAAGTCCTGGTTGACGCGCCTACGGGCAAGCGGTGGACGTACGCGATGTTCGACGCGGAGACCGATACGCTCGCGCGCGGCCTGATCGAGGCGGGCATCGGCGCCGGGGACCGGGTCGGGATCTGGGCGCCGAACTGCGCCGAGTGGGTGCTGCTGCAGTACGCCACCGCCAAGGCGGGCATCGTCCTGGTCAACATCAACCCGGCCTATCGCGGCCACGAGCTCGCCTACGCGCTGCGCCAGTCGGGCGTGCGGCTGCTGGTCAGCGCGGAGAGCTTCAAGACCAGCGACTACCGCGCGATGGTCGACGAGGTGCGAGCCGACCTGCCCGGGCTCGAGGACGTGATCTACCTGGGGACGCCGGAGTGGGAGGCGCTGGCTTCGGCGAGTGCCGCGGACGGCGCTGGTGGTGGCGCGCCAGATCCGCTGGCGGAGCGCGAGGCCAGCCTGTCGTTCGATGACCCGATCAACATCCAGTACACGAGCGGCACGACCGGGTTCCCCAAGGGCGCGACGCTCTCGCACCACAACATCCTGAATAACGGCTACTTCATCGGCGAAGGATGCCGATACACCCAGAAAGATCGAGTTTGCATACCAGTACCTTTCTATCACTGCTTTGGAATGGTTCTCGGGAATCTGGCGTGCACCACGCACGGTGCCTGCATCGTGATCCCGGCTCCGGGATTCGACGCTGCCCAGACGCTGCGCGACCGTGCAGGCCGAGCGGTGCACGTCGCTGTACGGGGTGCCGACGATGTTCATCGCGGAACTGGCGCTGGCTGACTTCGCGGACTATGACCTGTCCACGCTGCGCACCGGCATCATGGCCGGATCGCCGTGCCCGGTCGAGGTCATGAAGCGAGTGGTCAGCGAGATGCACATGACCGAGGTCACGATCTGCTACGGGATGACCGAGACGTCGCCGGTCTCCACCCAGACGACAGCCGATGACGACATGGAGCGCCGGGTCTCCACGGTCGGCCGGGTGCACCCGCACGTCGAGGTCAAGGTCATCGATCCGGAGACCGGGCGGGTGCTGCCGCGCGGTTCGGCGCCGGGCGAGCTGTGCACGCGCGGATACTCGGTGATGCTCGGCTACTGGGACGAGCCGGAGAAGACCGCCGAGGCGATCGACTCGGCGCGCTGGATGCACACCGGCGACCTGGCCGAGATGGACGAGGCCGGGTACCTCAACATCGTCGGCCGGATCAAGGACATGGTGATCAGGGGCGGCGAGAACGTCTACCCGCGCGAGGTCGAAGAGTTCCTGTACGCACATCCGGCGATCGAGGACGTCCAGGTCGTTGGCGTGCCCGACCTGAAATACGGCGAGGAGCTGTGCGCCTGGGTCAAGCTGCGGCCGGGCGAGGAGCTGACCGAGGACGAGGTCAAGGAGTACTGCCGGGGCAAGATCGCGCACTTCAAGATCCCGCGCTACGTCAGGTTCTCGGCCGAGTTCCCGATGACGGTGACCGGTAAGGTGCAGAAGTTCAAGATGCGGGAGACTTCCATCGGCGAGCTTGGCCTGACAGGCCGCCAGGCGAGACGAGGACGGCCTGACGATGAGCAAGGAACAGTGGTGGCCTACCGAGGGGACGATCGTGGACGTGGAGAGCGCGATTCGGCCACCATGAGCTCAAGTTCACGATCGAGTCCAGGAAGTGGGACGGCCCGCTGATCAGGCGGGTCGTCAAGTACAAGACGTCCCCGCCCTACGACGGTGGGCACCAAGGTCAAGATCCAGATCTCCGACAGCAACGAGATCAGGATCGACCCCAGCCTGCCAGGCGAAGCCGCGATCATCAGCACGATGGACCTGTCCGACCAGATCGCGGAGGCGTCAGCTGCGTTCGGCCAGCACCGGTATCCGCCGCACTTCGAGGAGACCGCGAGCAAGCCCAGCTTCGGGTCGTACAGCAAACTGCACGACGATCAGAACCTCATCCAGTTCAGCGTCGCCGGCGGCGCCGGAGTCGGGACGCCGGCGCAGTCGTCTAACTCGCTCGCGTTGGTGCTTATGCTGCTGCGCAACGAGCCAGACGCGACCTCGGTGGTCATGACCGGACCCGACGGCCGCCAGGTGGACCTCGGCCGGGACGAGATCTCTGAGCTCGCGCACGCCATGAGGTCCGCTGACCCGGCGGCCCGCAAGACCGCGATCGATAAATGGCACCAGCTCAGGGCCAGGGTGACCGGCCCCGCCGTAGCTCAGCCCGCGCACGGGCCGGCGAGCGACCAGGGCGGCGGTACGGTCAAGGACCGGCTCGCCAAGCTCGACGCGCTGCTCTCCGAGGGCGTGCTGACCCAGTCCGAGTACGACGCCCAGCGCCAGCGGATCATCAGCGAGATCTAGGAAGTCGCGCTCGGATACAGAAAATCCGGGTCACCGACAAAGTCGATGCTCAGTAGACGGACAGGGTTCCTGTCGGTACACTATGGCTAAGCGCTCACCCGGGTCCAATGACCCGGCTAGGCACTTTCCGCCCCCGGCCTTTGCCGGGGGCCTTTTTATCGTACGACGATGCCGGGCTTGGAGCGCGGCTTTAGCCCCGAAACTGCCTTATGGGTAGCTCCTCCAATTTCATCCCACATGTCCTGCGGGCAGACAGTTGCAATGGCTGCTCCTGGCGGCACTACCGCACGGAAGGCCGCATAAGCGACAAGATCGGCTATCTGGCCGAAGGCCCGAGCTGGCAAGTCCTCCAATACCCGCATATGCGCCCGGTAGATGATGCGACGCGCGCCATGACCAAGGCTGAGCGATCTCAAGTCTCCGCTATTACGCAACAGGTAGTTGGCCTTAACCTCGGCTCGCATCGGAAGACCGAAGGTCGTCCGAATTCTCCTACGGAACGACAGCAACTCGTCAAATGCCATCGGCCAATGGTCTGCGTCGATCAGAACACACCCGAGGGTGAAAGTCAGAGAGCCGCCCGACTTGACGTCTCCAGTATTTCCTGACTCATCGATATAAGCGAGTAGCATCATCATATAGTGACATAAGATGAACGCAACGGCAGAGTTAGACACGGCCTTAAACGAGATGCTGCCTCGCCAAATGCGGCTAAACCGATACAGCGACTTGTAAGGTCAGGTGTTTGTCGTCGCGCCGCGGACCTTGAGGTTGTCGAGCAGGTCGCCGGTCGCGCGGGCGATCGCGTCGACGGCCGCGTTGAACGCCTCCGCGTTGTGCGCGGCCGGCGCTCGGAATCCGCTGATCTTGCGGACATACTGCAGGGCGGCCGCCGTGACGTCGGCCTCGGTGACCTGCTCGGTGTACGGTTCACGCAATGTCTTGATGCTGCGGCACATGCGTCCAACTTAGCGCGCCGTGATCCCGCCCCGCCTCAGGCGGGACAACATCAATGCGTGAATCGACACCCGATTCCCAACATGAATTGCGCGATCCATGCGAATCGCCGGAGGCGGCAAACCGGGATCAACCAGGTAAATAGGGCGTCAAACGACTCTCACCTGACCTGGCCGTCTCACTCACGGCCAGCCAAATACGAACTTTGTCGCATTGATCCCTTTTGGGATGACTTGCAGTCATGAGCGCCGGGCCGGCGCTCCAAGGCTCGGCGAGCATGGCGCGGGGACGGAGCACGGCGCGAAATCTGGCACCATGGATACGTCATGACGCTTACAGACCTGTTGCCGGAATCGGCGGACCCCGACGCGCTCTACGCGGCCTTCTCGCGGCTGGGCCGACGAGCAGGGCCTGACGCTGTACCCGCACCAGGACGACGCGCTCATCGAGCTCCTCTCCGGCGCCAACGTGATCTTGTCGACGCCTACCGGGTCAGGCAAGAGCCTCGTCGCGACCGCCGCCCACTTCGTCGCGCTCGCCAACGGCGACCGCAGTTTCTACACCGCGCCGATCAAGGCGCTGGTCTCGGAGAAATTCTTCGCGCTCTGCGAGACGTTCGGCCCGGCCAGCGTCGGCATGATGACCGGCGATGGCAGCGTGAACGGTGACGCCCCCATCATCTGCTGCACCGCCGAGATCCTCGCCAACCATGGCGCTGCGGGACGGCGCCGCGACCGACGTCGGCCTGGTGATCATGGACGAGTTCCACTACTACGCCGACCCCGACCGGGGCTGGGCGTGGCAGGTGCCGCTGCTCGAGCTGCCAAAGGCGCAGTTCCTGCTGATGTCGGCCACGCTCGGCGACGTGACCAGGTTCGAGGAGGACCTGACCAGGCGCACCGGCCGTCCCACGGCCACGATCAAGTCCGCCGAGCGGCCGGTCCCGCTGCTCTTCAGATACGTCGTCGAGCCATTGCACGAGACCATCGAGGAGCTGCTCGCCACCAAGCAAGCGCCCATCTACATCGTGCATTTCACCCAGGCCGCCGCCATTGACCAGGCTCAGGCGCTGATGAGCGTCAACGTCTGCACCAGGGCGGAAAAGGACGCCATCGCCGAGCTGATCGGGCGGTTCCGGTTCGCGGCCGGGTTCGGCAAGACGCTGTCGCGGCTGGTCAGGCACGGCATCGGGGTGCATCACGCCGGCATGCTGCCCACGCTACCGCCGCCTCGTCGAAACGCTCGCCCAGGCCGGCCTGCTCAAGGTGATCTGCGGCACCGACACGCTCGGCGTCGGCATCAACGTGCCGATCCGCACCGTGCTCTTCACCTCGCTGAGCAAATATGACGGCAACGTGACCAGGCTGCTGCAGGCCAGGGAGTTCCACCAGATCGCGGGCCGCGCGGGCCGCGCCGGGCTACGACGACGCGGGCACCGTGGTCGTCCAGGCACCCGAGCACGTCATCGCCAACGAGAAATCGCTTGCCAAGATCGGCGACGACCCGAAGAAGCGGCGCAAGTTCGTCCGCAGGAAGCCGCCGCCCGGCCTGGTCTCCTGGGGTCAGCCCACCTTCGACAGGCTCGTCGCCGCCGAACCTGAACCCCTGCGCTCCTCGTTTCACCGTGACTCACGCGATGCTGCTGAACGTGATCAGCCGTCCTGGCGACGCGTTCACTTCCATGCGGCACCTGCTGACCGACAACCACGAGGACCGGCCAGCCCAGCGGCGGCACATCCACCGCGCCATCGCGATCTACCGGGCGCTGCTCGCGGGCGGCGTGGTCGAGCGGCTGGCCGAGACCCGACGACCAGGGCAGGCAGGTCACGGCTGACCGTCGACCTGCAGCAGGACTTCGCGCTCAACCAGGCGCTGTCACCGCTCGCGCTCGCGGCCATAGAGTTGCTGGACGTAGCGTGCACCCGAGTACCCGCTCGACGTGCTCTCGGTGATCGAGTCGACGCTCGACAACCCTCGGGCGGCGCTGTCCGCCCAGCTGTTCAAGGCGCGGGGCGAGGCCGTCGCGGAGATGAAGGCCGAGGGCATCGACTACGACACCAGGCTCGAGTTGCTCGACTCGGTCTCCTACGCACGGCCGCTGGTCGACCTGCTCGAGGCCGCTTACTCCATGTACGCGCGCGGCCACCCCTGGGTCGCCGACTACGAACTGGCGCCGAAGTCCGTCGCGCGCGACATGTTCGAGCGGGCGATGACGTTCACCGAGTACGTCAGCTGGCTCGGCCTCGCCCGGTCGGAGGGCCTGCTGCTGCGCTACCTCGCCGATGCCTACAAGGCGCTGCGCCAGACGGTGCCCGACGAGGCGAAGACCGAAGAGCTGACCGACTTGATCGAGTGGCTCGGAGAGCTGGTCAGGCAGGTCGACTCAAGTCTGCTCGATGAGTGGGAACGGCTGGCTAACCCTGACGACTCGGCCGGACTAGGCGGGCCTGGCTCGGAGCTGGACGAGCGTACCGCCCCCTGTGACCCGCAACCAACGGGCGTTCAGGGTACTGGTCCGCAATGCCATGTTCCGCCGGGTCGAGCTGGCCGCCCTGCGCAAGTGGTACGAGCTGGGAGAACTCGACGGCGAAGCCGGCTTCGACGCCGACGCCTGGGCCGACTCGCTGGCACCCTACTTCGAGGAGCACGATCAGATCAGCACGGCGGCGAACGCGCGCGGCCCGGCGATGCTGATCATCGACGACAGCGACTCCGACGTGTGGCGGCTGCGCCAGATCTTCGACGACCCGGCCGGCGACCACGACTGGGGATTCTCAGCCGAGGTCGACCTGGCCGGATCGGACGAGGCCGGCGAAGCCGTGATCTGGATCACCGCCGTCGGCATGCTGTAGCCGGAGCGGTGCTTACTGCCCCTGGAAAGCACCGACCGTGGGAGTGAAACCGTCGGAGCCGAAGGTCAGCACCGCCGCATACATGACGCGGGCGGCATTGACATTCTCGTCGGGCGTGGTGGTCGAGGGCAGCGGCGTCGTCGAGATCACTCCGCTACTCTCCTTGACCCAGGCGTGGAAGAAGATCCGGTACTGCCCGGCTACTTCCGACGTGCTGACGTCGGCGCTGCCTGGGCCGCACAGCCCGTTGCTCGAGCTGTCCATCAGCGTGGTGCCACCGGTGTTCGTCCACGACCACTCGTGCTGCGACTTGAACCACTCGGTTGCGTAACCGCAGTTGTCGAAGTTGCCGTGGGCCACGAAGAGGATAAACCAGCTGCCATTCTGGATCAGCGAAGGCGCCTCGATCGTGTCAGCGAATGACCCGGTGCTGGAGAAGAGCAACTGGTGGCTGTCGCCGAGCACGGTCGTGCCGTCGGTGTCCGACAGCCTGACCATCCGGATCGTGACGATCTGCCCGCTGCCCGGGTCGCCCTGAGTCTTGTAGACCAGGAACAGCTCCTGGGCGCCGCTGATCGTGAGGAAAGGCCGGCGAAGGATCGATCACGCCCTCGCCCCTGACCCGGTTGGCCGGGTCGGCGGTCATGGCATCGGCCGGCCCGTACTGGGAAAAGCAGGTGAGCGGCGCGGCGTTCATCGTGAACGGGCCCATCGGCGACGAACTCTGCGCTGTCCCGATGCAGCGCGCGCCGCTAGCCGGGCTGGCATCGCTCCCGGCGCCCCCCGAAACCCCGGCGAGGGCGGCCGCGAAGTAGACAACGAACGTGCCGGACGTCGTCTCGATCATGTCCGGTGCCCACATCGCCTTGGACTTGTCGACCCAGCTCGGGATCGTGCTCATGTCCAGGGTGTTAGCCGGCGTCGACCAAGGCCCGGCCGCGATGGCGGACGTCGACTCTTGCAGCCCGGTCCCGGTTGAGAACGCGTAGAAGTTGCCGTTGTTGAGCAGCACGCCAGGGTCAGGCGTGTCGTGGTTGGTTCCTGACGAAGTCTTCACCGGCAGCGGCGCCGCCGCCTGACTAGGTACGACCCCAGCCGCCAGTGTCGCGCCGGCCACAGCCAGCACGGCGACCACGCGGCCGCCCAGCCGCACACCGCCCAGCCTCATGCAAGCCCGTGAGGAAGTCATGATGCCCTTTCGATCGCCAATGACGCCCGACTCCGCGTCTCAGCGCTCACCATAAATCATCACGAACAAAAAACCCACACTTGATAGCTCATATCACCAAACATCCGGGTGAACGGCAAATGACCGCTCCGCCCAGCGCAGGGTCGCTAGAACGCGTAGGTGCTGACCTGGTCAGAGGGCACGATGCGGACGCCGAGCGGCAGAAGCGAGATCGGGATCAGCTTGAAGTTGGCGATGCCCAGCGGAATGCCGATAATCGTGACGCAAAGCGCGATACCGGTCAGCAAGTGACCGACGGCCAGCCACCAGCCAAAAAAGATGATCCACACGATGTTGCCAATCATCGACCCGACCCCGGCATCCTCGCGCGGCGCGATCGTGCGGCCGAACGGCCAGAGCACATAGTTGGCGATCCGGAACGACGCGACGCCGAACGGAATCGTGATAATCAGCACGAACGCGATAAGTCCCGCCAGCGCGTACGCGATCGCCAGCCAGAAGCCGCAGAGCACAAGCCAGATCACGTTAAGTATCACTCGCACGGCGCCGGGTCCCCTCTTAGCTCGCGAACTCTCGCACCCCCGCTGACATGCGGATCCATGCCCCGAACCGGCAGCCCTGAACCAGCACGGCGCCGGCGCTTACAGGCCGAGCAAAGATTCCAGTCCCACGGTGAGCCCGGCCGGCAGCGACTCGATCCCGCGCACAGCGCGCAAGACCCCGGGCATGAAAGATGCCCGGTCCAGCGAGTCGTGCCTGATCGTGAGGGTCTCGCCAGCGCCGCCGAGTAGCACCTCCTGGTGCGCGACCAGGCCAGCGAGCCGCACCGAGTGCACTCGCACCTCGTCGATGTCCGCGCCGCGCGCGCCCGGCGCTTGCGTAGTCGTCGCGTCCGGGCTCCGCCCGAGCCCGGCGGCGGCCCGCGCGGCCCTGATCATGGACGCGGTCCGCGCGGCCGTGCCCGAGGGAGCATCGACCTTGCCCGCATGATGCAATTCGATGATCTCGGCCGAATCGAAGAACCGGGCGGCCTGCTCGGCGAACTTCATCATCAGCACGGCGCCCACCGAAAAATTCGGGACAATGAAAATTGTCGGCGCTGATGCCGCACCGTGCGCACTCCCGCCAGTCAGTTCGGCGACAAGGGCCTCGACCTGAGCCAGCCTGCCGGTGTCAAATCCCGACGTCCCGAGCACAACGCTCTTGCCGTGCTCCACGCACCAGCGCAGGTTGCTCATCACGGCACCGGGTGTCGTGAAGTCGATCACGACATCGCAGTCGCTCAGGGAACCGAGCTCGTCGCCAAGGTCGACCTCGGCGACGAGCTCAAGGTCATCAGCTGACCGGACGGTCTGGCATACCAGCGATCCCATGCGTCCTCTGGCGCCCAGTACTCCGACCTTGATCATCTCGTCAGCCCGTCGTCAGCCCGCGATGACCTGCGCGAACGAGTCCGCGTCCTCGAACGGCCCGACGACAGCGAGAGCCTTCGGACGAGTCAAGATGGTCTTCGCGACCTCGCGAATCTCATCGAGCGTCACGGCCTCGATGCGGCTGAGGGTCTCATCGAGCGGCTCGAGCCTCGGGTAGACCAGCTCGGACTTCCCGAGCCTGGTCATCCGGGACGCCGGGTCTTCGAAGCCGAGCACCATCGAGCCGCGCAACTGGCCCTTGCCCCGGGCGACTTCTTCGTCGGTCAGGCCATCGTCGCAGACTCTGGTGACCTCTTCGATGCAGATCTTCACTACGTCCGCGGCCTTGGCCGGCAGGCAGCCCGTGTAGATGCCCCACACCCCGGCGTCCGCGTGCTGGGAGCTGAAGCTCTGGACCGTGTAGGCGAGCCCGCGCTTCTCCCTGATCTCCTGGAACAGCCGCGACGACATGCCGCCGCCGAGCGCGGCGTTCAGCACGCCGAGCGCGAAGCGCCGTTCATCGGTCCGCGCCAGCCCGGCGCAGCCGAGCACCAGGTTGGCTTGCTCGATGGGCCGCGAGATCAGCCGGACACCGGTACCTGATCCGACCTCAGGCCCGGCGAACCCGGGCAGCCTGGGAGCTGCCGGGGTCGCCTGAGCGTCGAGCACGGTGCCGAAGCACTGCCGGGTGAGCTCGACCACCTCGTCGTGATCCAGCCGGCCAGCGGCGGCCACGACGAGGTTGGCCGGGATGTACTCGGCCGCGTAATGCTCGGCGATCTGCTCGCGCGAGATCGTCTCGATCGACTCAACCGTGCCGAGGACTGGCCTGCCGAGCGGAGTGTCACCGAAGAGCTGCCAGGTAAAAGCCTCGACTGCGACGTCGGAGGGCTCGTCCTCGGTCATGGCGATCTCTTCGAGTATGACCGCGCGCTCGGACTCGATCTCCTGCCGATCGAGCACCGAGCCGGTCATCATGTCGGCCAGAACGTCGATGGCCAGGGGCAGGTCGTCGTCGAGCACGCGCGCGTAGTAGCACGTGTACTCCTTGGTGGTGAACGCGTTCAGCTCACCGCCAACGGCGTCGATCGAGGCTGAGATGTCCAGCGCCGATCGCTTGCCCGTGCCCTTGAAGAGCAGGTGCTCAAGGTAGTGCGTCGCCCCGGCGTGCGCCGTGTCCTCATCGCGGGACCCGACACCAGCCCAGATGCCGAACGACGCCGACCTGACCGCTGGCAGCGACTCGGTGATCACCCTCAGCCCACCGGGCAGTACGGTGCGCTTGACGGTGCTGTCGTCTTCGCTCACGCCGTCCGCCGCGAGCTCAGCGCCGCGATCCGGTCGCTGCCCGTCAGCGGTCATGAGTTGCCGGTTTCGCGCTCGCGATGACGGGTCCTGAAGTGATCGCCGCTGCCGCGATTCTCTCCGTCGCCGTGGTCGCCGCCCCTGCGGTCGCCACGACTCCGGTCGCCACGGTCCCGGCCGCGGTCACTTCGCTCACCACCGCGATCGCGCGGGCTGTCGTCCCTGCCACCGCCGAGGTCTTCGCCCGCGGCTTCGCGCTCGACCACTTCGACCGGCACAAGCGAGAGCTTGCCGCGGTCGTCGACCTCGCGGATCTCGACCTGGATCTTGTCCCCGACCTTGATCACGTCGTCGACGTTCTCGATCCGCACGCCGCCGTGCAGCTTGCGAATCTGAGTGATGTGCAGCAGGCCGTCCTTGCCGGGCAGCAGCGACACGAACGCGCCGAACGTGGTCGTCTTCACGACCGTGCCGAGGAACCGCTCCCCCACCTCGGGCACGTGCGGGTTGGCGATGGCGTTGATGGCAGACCTGGCGGCTTCGGCCGACGTACCGTCGGTGGCCCCGATGTAGATCGTGCCGTCATCCTCGATAGTGATCTCGGCGCCGGTGTCCTCCTGGATCGAGTTGATCATCTTGCCCTTCGGCCCGATGACCTCGCCGATCTTGTCAACTGGCACCTTCACGGTGATGATGCGGGGCGCGTTCTCGCTCATGTCGGCCGGCGTGCTGATCGCCTCGGCCATGACGCCGAGGATCGTGAGCCGGGCGTCCCGCGCCTGCTTGAGCGCCGCGGCCAGGACCGAGGCTGGGATGCCGTCGAGCTTGGTGTCCAGCTGCAGTGCCGTGATCACGTCCCTGGTGCCGGCGACCTTGAAGTCCATGTCGCCGAAGGCGTCCTCGGCGCCGAGGATGTCGGTGAGCGTGACGTAGGTGCCGCCTTCGTAGATCAGGCCCATGGCGATACCGGCTACCAGGGCCTTGAGCGGCACGCCAGCGTCGAGCAGCGCCATCGTGGAGGCGCAGACCGAGCCCATCGACGTCGAGCCGTTCGACCCGATCGCCTCGGACACCTGCCTGATCGCGTAGGGGAACTCCTCGCGGGTCGGCAGCACGGGGACCAGTGCCCGCTCGGCCAGCGCGCCGTGACCGATCTCCCGGCGCTTGGGCGAGCCGACCCGGCCGGTCTCGCCGGTCGAGTAGGGCGGCATGTTGTAGTTGTGCATGTAGCGCTTGGTGCGCTCGGGGTTGAGCGTGTCGATCATCTGCTCCATCCGGAGCATGTTCAGCGTCGTGACGCCGATGATCTGAGTCTCGCCCCGCTCAAAGAGCGCCGAGCCGTGCACGCGCGGCACGATGCCGGTCTCCGCGGACAACTGCCTGATGTCCGCCAGACCGCGCCCGTCCATCCGCAGGCCGTCGGCAGTAACCCGCTCCCGGACCAGCTTCTTGGTCAAGGAGCGGAACGCGGCCGAGATCTCGCTTTCCCTGCCTTCGAACTTCGCGGCGAGCCGCTCGGTCGCGCCGGCCTGAACGCGGTCGGTCTCGTTGTTACGCTCTTGCTTGCCCGCGATCGTCAGCGCGGCAGCCAGATCGGCGGAAGCCTCGGCGGACAGTGCGTCGTAGACGTCCTGGCCGTAGTCGGCGAAGGTCGGGAACGTACCGGTCTCTTTCGCGGCGACCGCGGCGATCTGCGACTGGGCCTCGCACAGCGTCTTGATGAACGGCTTGGCCGCCTCGAGACCCTCGGCGACGACGTCCTCATCAGGCGCGACAGCGCCCGACGAGGAATCGGCGAGCAGCTTGAGCGTGCTCGGCGTGGACTCGGCCTCCACCATCATGATCGCGACGTCGCCGTCCTCAAGGAGGCGGCCCGCGACGACCATGTCGAAGGTGGCGTCTTCGAGTTGCGGGTGGGTCGGGAAGCCGACCCACTGGCCCTTGATCAGAGCGACCCTGACGCCTCCGATAGGCCCGGAGAAGGGCAGCCCGGAGATCTGGGTGGAGAGCGAGGCCGCGTTGATCGCGACCACGTCGTACAGATGCTCTGGATGAAGCGCCATGATCGTCTCGACGATCTGCACCTCGTTGCGCAGACCCTTGATGAACGACGGCCGAAGCGGGCGGTCGATCAGCCGGCAGGTCAAGATCGCGTCTTCTGACGGACGGCCCTCGCGGCGGAAGAACGAGCCGGGAATCCGGCCCGCCGCGTACATCCGCTCTTCCACGTCCACCGTGAGCGGGAAAAAGTCCAGGTTGTCCCTGGGAGACTTGGAGACCGTCGTGGCCGAGAGCACCATGGTTTCGTCGTCAAGGTAGACGACTGCCGAACCTGATGCCTGCTTGGCCAGCCTGCCGGTCTCGAATCGAATTCTGTGTTGCCCAAATGAGCCATTGTCGATAATGGCTTCTGCGGTATGCACACCCTCCATCGGGTGAGACCTCCTCCAATGAGGTCCCGCGTCTGCCCGCCGCCAGCGGAGCGCCATAGACGTCCAGCGCTGGGCTGGACGATGGCTGCCGACCGGTCTTCGATCGAAGCCCTCGGTTCCCCAGGGATCACGCGGCAAGTCGCGGCTGGGCCAATCCGAGAACCACTACCGAGGACCGGCCCTTAGGCATGCTGGGCGCTCCGGGCCGGGACCGCGGGACGTTTCCTGCTAGTACGTCGGTGTTGCCTGCTTTGGTCTTCTGGCAGCTAGAAACCCCGGCGTACCGCAGATCACGGATAACACTATCCAGTATTCCCGATACAACAGAGTCCCTGGCGCGCCAGAAGCCCTCAGCTAGGCATATTCAGTTTGCGTGCGGGCGGGCCGAACCCACCCCGACCACCAATGTAGCGCTAGCAGCCGACGGACAGTGAGACGTCCCGCCCTAAGGAGTCGCGGCGCGGCCGGGCGGCGCGATCTTGGCCGAGCTAGCGGCGCAAGCCAAGCTTCTCGATCAGCGCCCGGTACCTGGTCACGTCCTCACGGGAAAGGTACTTGAGCAGCCGACGTCGGCGGCCGACGAGCAGCAAGAGCCCGCGGCGGCTGTGGTGGTCATGCTTGTGCACCTTGAGGTGCTCGGTGAGACCATTGATCCGCTTCGTCAGCAGCGCGACCTGGACCTCCGGCGAGCCGGTGTCACCCTCACTGGTCGCGTGCTCGGTGATGATCTCCTTCTTAACCTGCGTATCGAGCGGCAACGTTGCGTTCCTCTGGTTCGTGGGCTATCGGTAGCCTGGCGCGACGGCAAGCCGTCACGCCAGATCGCGAGAAGGATGCACAGCAGACCTGCCCGGCATCCAGATTGGCCAGCCGCATGAGGGCGCAGCCTGACCGGGCCAGATACTTTGGCCACAGTCACGCTACCACGCAAGTGACGCAGACGGTACAGCGCTTACCTGAGCCCGGGCGCGCCAACAGGCTGCTCAGTCCCTGGCGGCCAGGACTTGCGCCGCGGCGGCGACATCGGCCCGCATCTGGGTGACCAGTTCGTCTGCCGACGCGAACTTGACCTGGCCGCGAAGCCGCGCGGCAAACTCAGCGGCAACGTGCACCCCGTAAAGGTCGAGGTCATCACGATCCAGGGCATAGGCTTCAACGGTGCGCTCCGCTCCGTCGAAGGTCGGGTTGGTGCCCACGGAGATCGCGGCCCACCAGCGCTCGGACGCCGCACCATCCGGCTCAAGGCTAGCCAGCCAGCCCGCGTACACGCCATCGCCGGGGATGGCCATGTAGGGCGGGTGCTCTATGTTGGCCGTGGGGAAACCAAGCGCCCGTCCGCGCTGCCTGCCCCTGATCACGGTGCCCTCCACCCGATGAGGGCGCGCGAGCTCGTCCGCGGCAACGGCGACCTCGCCGTCAGACAGGAGCTGCCTGATCCAGCTTGATGACACGGTCACGCCCTGATCGGTCAGGAGCGGCACTCCCTCAGCGACGAAGTCATATTTCTCCCCGAGTTCGCCGAGCAAGGCCACATTGCCCGCCGCCCGGTGACCGAACCGGAAGTCCTCGCCGATGACGACCGCGGCCGCGTGGAGGCTGTCGACCAGCACCGATCGCACGAAATCCTCGGCTGACTGCTGCGAGAACTCATAAGTGAACGGCACCACGCACACAGCGTCGGCGCCGAGCCGGCCGAGCAGCTCGGTGCGGAACCTGGTGGTGCACAGCAGCAGGGGATGCGACCCTGGCCTGGTCACTTCATCAGGATGCGGATCGAACGTGACGACGACCAGCGGCAAGTCTAGTTCCGAGCCGAGCTGGGCGGCCCTGCCGATGATGGCCTGATGACCTCGATGGACGCCGTCGAAAACCCCGATGGTCATGACGCACCGGCCCCAAGCCGCAGGCACCTCATGCAGGCCGTTCCAGCGGTACACGGTTAGCTTCCCTTCACCAGAGCGCCGGATGGCAGGCCGCCATTCGAACAACCGCCTTCCCCTGCACTACAAGCCTGCCATGGCGGCGTCGCCTGCTGTCAGCAGGCTCGCACCAATGTGCCATCGGCGCGGACTGAACGACACCAACCGCACAGCGGTGCGAGTCAACCGAGCGTACCGACTCTGCCCCGCCACTCCGGCCGCCCCGGCGAAGGCGAGCCGCGAGCGGTAACCCCGTCTCCGAGGCACATGGGTGAGGCTCCCTTGGGGTGAGCCATCTGGGTGCTGCTGTGCCCGGGAGGTTCGTCCCGGGAGGAGATTTTCGTCCCCGGGAGGAGAGTTGCTGTGTCCGGGAGGGTTGTCGTGCTCCGGGAGGAGGGTTGTCGTGTCTGGGAGGGTTCTCGTCCTTACCGGGGAGGGTTTCCGGGTTCCTGAAGGAGCGTTGTCGCATAAAGGAGGATTGTCGTCGTATAGTCCGGTCAACTCTCCTAGATGCGGAAACTCTCCTACAGGAACCCGGAAACCCTCCTGCGAGAGCAACCTCACCCCCAAAGAGCCACACCCAAGGCGCATATATCGCATATTTTGCTCAAAACCCTCACCTTGCCGTCGGCTCAGGCACAGCCGACGACAGACCCGCCGGAGTAGTGCCACACCACTGTCTCAGGCGGCACCGCAACAGCAGCAGGAAGGACCATCCTGCTGTTCTCATCCAAGATCTGACAGCAACGCGGCCCTCCCCGCTGTCGTCCCAATCGCAACAGAGAGGGCCGCGCTGCTCACGCCAGGCCACCGCAACAGCAGCAGGGAGGGCCGCGCTGCTGTTGCCCCTCCAGCCACGTCCAGCCCGGCACCAGAATCCGCCTGACGGGATCACGGGAGAAGCAACCGACAGCCCCGAGTACCGGCGTAATGTTCCCTGATCACGTGGCTGGGCCGGCTGGCATGCGGGACGAGCAGGTGCTCAGTCGGCTGGCGCGAGGGGCCGGGCTCGGCGCAGGGGAACGCGCGCGATCGGCGCCAGACGAGCTGGCGCGGTGGGAGTGCTACGCCGGGGCGCGAGTTGGCTACGCGGGGCGGAATTGGCTAGGGGACGAAGACGGCTAGCGGCTGCAATTCGGCGTCGTGTTCGGCTACCAGGGCGATCAGGCTGCCGTCCGGGCCGAAAGCGGCGATCGGATCTCCTGCCGCGACTGGGTGGGTGCCGGCCTCGCTCGAATGGGCCACGGTGGCCGCGGCGACAGGCATGGGGGCGACTACGCGGCTCGTCATGGTGCTGGCTGACACGGGCAGCCTCACTCCGTGTGAGAGGAGCCTGGTCTCCGTTTCATTGAGTTGCATGCTGGGGAACGCCTCGGCAGCAGCCCTCGCCAGCGGGATGATGTCGACCTGCTCGGCTAGCTGCTCCAGCGTCCGCGCCTCGTCGATCCGGTACGGACCGACTCTGGTCCGGCGCAGCGCGGCGAGGTGACCTCCGGTGCGCAGGGCGGCGCCGAGGTCCCTGGCGATGGCCCTGATGTAGGTACCGCTGGAGCAGGTGACCTCGACATCGATGTCGAGCAGGGCGCCGGCCTGGCGGATCGCGATCAGGTCAAGGCGCCAGACCGTGACCCGGCGCGCGTTCAGTTCGGGTGCGGCTCCTGATCGGGTCAGGTGGTAGGCGCGCTGGCCCTTGACCTTGATCGCACTGATCTTGGGCGGAACCTGCTGGATTTCGCCGGTCAGGTCGGCGAGCGCGGCCAGCAGCGCCTCGCGGGTGACCGAACTCGCCGGCAGCGCGCCGTCCTCAGGCGACAGGATGTCGCCTTCGGCGTCATCGGTGACGGTCGACTGGCCGAGCCTGATCGTGGCGGCGTACTCCTTCTCGGTCAGGGTGAGGTGACCGAGAAGCCTCGTGGCCTTCTCGATTCCCACGACGAGGACACCGGTGGCCATCGGGTCAAGCGTCCCGGCGTGACCGACGCGGCGAGTCCCGGCCAGTTTCCGCATCTTCGCTACCACGTCGTGTGACGTCATCCCGCCCGGCTTAGCCACGATCACCAGTCCGGACTGTGGCACTAAGCCACTATTACTAATCGCGCTTGAGGTTGCGTAGGTAGTCACATGTCCTCACCTTCGTCCGGCACATCCGCCGTGCGATATGGATTGCTATCTCCGGCATGCACGGCGCCGGCCCGGCTGGCCGCAAGCTCCGCGTCGGCCTGCTTCGCCCTGGAAACCAGGTCCTCAATGGACTTGGCGCCCTCGGGCAGCGTGTCCCGCTTGAACGTGATCGACGGAGTGTGCTTGATTCCGGTCTGCCTGCCGACCTCGGAGCGGATCACGCCGGTAGCGCTGGCCAGCGCCGCGGCGGTAGCCTCGACCTCGGACTCCGACCCGTACACGGTGTAGAACACGGTGGCATCACGCAGGTCACCGGTCACCCGGGTATCAGTGATCGTGACGAATCCGAGACGCGGATCCTTGATCCGCCGCTCGAGCATCTCGGCGACGATCTGGGTGATCCGCTCACTTAGGCGTCGCGCTCTCGCCGGATCCATCGCTCACTCCCCCTCATCATTAAACAAGCGCTGCCGCGCGGACAGCAATTCGACATCCGGGCGCGCCGCTACGAATCGCTCGCACGCCTCGAGCACCTCGACGGCGTGTGACGCTGTCGATGTCACCACGGCCACTCCGATCTCCGTCCTGCGATGCAAGTCCAGGTACCCGGTCTCAGCAACGGCGAGTCCAGGAAACTTCCTGTGCACCTCAGCGATCAGTGGCCTGACCGCGGACCGCTTCTGCTTCAGTGATCGCACATCACCGAGCAGCAGGTCCAGGGTCAGCGCTCCCACATACACACTCGGCCCCTTCGCCTAGCGCCCACCGGGACGGAAGTCCTGGCCGGCACCGACCTCTGATCCAGTGCCGCCCGGACGAGACTCCCGGCCGGCACTGGATCAGATGGATCTAAGCGCGCTTGCCCACTCAGGCGCGTGGCTTCTCCCGCATTTCGAAGGTCTCGATCACGTCGCCGATCTTGATGTCGCCGTGACCGACGCCGATGCCGCACTCGAAGCCTTCCCTGACCTCGGTGGCATCGTCCTTGAACCGGCGCAGCGAATCGATGTTCAGGTTCTCCGAGAGAACGACGCCGTCCCTGATCAGGCGCGCCCGCGAGTTCCTCGTGATCGTGCCGGACCGGACGATGCACCCGGCCACGTTGCCGATCTTCGGCACCCGGAACACTTCCCTGACCTCGGCCGTGCCGAGCTGTGCCTCTTCGAACTCCGGCTTGAGCAGACCCTTGAGCGCGGCCTCGATCTCCTCGATCGCCTGGTAGATGATCGAGTAGTACCTGATGTCCACGCCCTCGCGCTGAGCGAGCTCTCCCGCCCGGCCAGCCGGCCGGACGTTGAAGCCGATGATCACCGCTTCGGAGGCGATCGCCAGGTTGACGTCGTCCTGCGTAATCGCGCCGACACCGCGGCCGATCACGCGGAGCACCACATCCTCGCCGACATCGATCTTGAGCAGCGCGTCTTCGAGTGCCTCAACGGACCCGGACACGTCACCCTTGATGATGAGCAGCAATTCCTCGCGGGCACCGGACTTGAGCGCGGACTCCAGATCCTCGAGAGTGACCCGCGGCCTGCGCTGCGCGAACTGAGCGGTCCGCTCCCTCGCCTCGCGGCGCTCGGCGATCTGCCTGGCGACCCGGTCATCGCTGACGACCAGGAAGCTGTCGCCAGCGTCCGGCACCGCCGTCAGGCCGAGCACGAGGACTGGACGGGACGGCGGCGCCTGCGCCACCTGGTCGCCGTTCTCGTCGAGCATCGCCCTGACCCGGCCGTAGGCCTCGCCGGTGACGATCGAGTCACCGACCTTGAGCGTGCCGCGCTGCACGAGCACGGTCGCCACTGGCCCGCGGCCCTTGTCCAGGTGCGCTTCGATCGCGACACCCTGGGCTGGCTGGTGCGGGTTCGCCCGCAGGTCGAGCTCCGCGTCGGCGGTCAGGACCACGGCTTCGAGCAGCTCGGCGATCCCGGTGCCGTTGCGCGCGGACACATCGACGAACAGCGACTGGCCGCCGAACTCCTCGGCGATCAGGCCGTACTCGGTGAGCTGGGACCGCACGCGCGCCGGGTCGGCGCCCTCCTTGTCGACCTTGTTGACCGCGACCACGATCGGCACGCCAGCCGCCTGGGCGTGGTTCAGCGCCTCGGTGGTCTGCGGCTTCACGCCGTCGTCGGCGGCGACGACCAGGATCACCAGGTCGGTCGTCTCGGCACCGCGTGCTCGCATCGCCGTGAACGCCTCGTGACCAGGCGTGTCGATGAAGGTGATGGTCCGGTCCTGGCCATCTATCTCGCTCGTCACCTGGTAGGCCCCGATGTGCTGGGTGATGCCGCCAGCCTCCTTCGCCACCATGTTGGTGTGCCTGATCGCGTCGAGCAGCTTGGTCTTGCCGTGGTCGACGTGACCCATCACGGTCACCACCGGCGGCCTGATCTCGAGGTCTTCCTCGCCGCCCTCGTTCTCGCCGAACTCGATGCTGAACGTCTCGAGCAGCTCGCGGTCTTCCTCTTCAGGCGACACGACCTGAACGTTGAAATTCAGCTCGGCACCGAGGAGCTGCAAGGTCTCGTCGTTGACCGACTGGGTTGCCGTCACCATCTCGCCCAGGTGGAACAGCACCTGGACGAGTGAAGCCGGGTTGACGCCGATCTTGTCGGCGAAGTCGCTCAGCGACGCGCCTCGCGACAGCCTGATCGTCTGCCCGCTGCCGCGCGGTACGGATACGCCGCCAATCGACGGCGCCTGCATGTTGTCGAACTCTTGACGCCGCTGCTTCTTCGACTTCCGGCCGCGAGACGGCCGTCCGCCCGGGCGCCCGAACGCGCCCTGGGTGCCGCTCCGGCCGCGACCGCCAGCGCCTGGCCTGGCTGGACCCGCACCAGTGCGCGGCGCGCCAGCGCCGCCGCCCCCGCCGCCAGGACCGCCACGACCGGCACCCGGACCGCCACGGCCGCCGCCTGGCCTGGTACCGGCACCCGGACCGCCAGCGCCGCCGCCGCCGCCAGGACCGCTGCGGGCGCCGAAGGGCCGTGGCGGCATGCTGCTCGGGCTGGGACGCGGCCCGCCCGGACGAGGGCCGCCTGGCCTGCCGGCGTCACCTGGACCACCCGGCCCCGGCCTGCCGCCCATCGGGCGCGGGCCAGCGGGACGCGGCCCGCCGCCCGAACTCGGCCCGGCCGCCGGCCGGGCACCCTGACCTGGGGCACCCGCACCCGGGCTGGCGGTGCCAGCCGGACCGGCCTGGCTCGCAGGGCCGGGCCTCGGCCCGCGCCCGGCCGAGCCCATGCCGGTGGAGGTCGAGCTGAACGGGTTGTTGCCGGGACGCGGTCCAGGGCGCGGCGCACCTGGCCGAGGACCTGGAGTCGGGCCGCTCGGCGGACCTGGCCGCGCCGCGCCTGGACCGGGTCCTGGACGTGCCTGGCCCGGGCCTGGAACGGCGCGAGGCGTGGCACCCTGACCTGGGCTCGGCACCCGGCCGCGATTAGCTTGCGTATCCTCGCCGGCTGGCCGCGCCTGCAGTTGCGGCTGCTCGGGCTGGCTGAACGGCACCTGCGGCACGCCAGAGGTCACGCCGCGTCCGTCGTCACCACCGCGCGGGGACTCGACCGTCTCGGCGGGGCCGGGCGGCGCCTCGGCCACCGGTCGGGGCTGCTCGACCACGGCTGGCTCGGGTGGTGCGGCCGGAGGGGCCGGAGTCACCGGAGCGGCCGGGGTCACCGGAGTGCTGGGCGCGGCTTCAGCCGCGGTAGCAGCTGAACTGCCACCATCGGCGCGTGCCGCCGCGGCCGCACGGCCGTTAGCGGCGTGCCTGCCACCATCACCTTGACCTGCGGATGATTTCGCGGCCGCTGCTTGACCAGCGAACGCTTCTTTGAGCCTGCGGACGACCGGCGCCTCGATAGTCGATGACGCTGATCGAACGAACTCGCCCATTTCGCCGAGCTTGGCCATCACGGCCTTGCTCTCTACGCCGAACTCCTTCGCGAGCTCGTACACCCGGACTTTCGCCACTACGCTCCCTGCCTCGGCCCGGGTTGTCCGGGCCAGTCAGCCGGTCCGGGGCAGCGCATGCTCCGTCCGGCGTCAGTACCTGCTGTTCATCGCCGCTTGCTCATCGAGCGCTCATCACAATCACAGCCTGTCTCTCCGGCGAATACTTCGCCGCTCGTACCCGTCCGCCGTGCCGCCCATCGGTGCCGCTCCATAGGGCCGCTTGTGAGCCGCCCAGTGAAACCGGCACCGACGTGCGTCACGCCTGCGACAGATATCTGGCAAGCCCGTCGTCGGCAAGTGTGCCCGTCACGCGCAACGCTCTCGGAAACGCCTTGCGACGCCTGGCTTGCTCAAAGCAATCCTCGCCGGGGTGCAAGTACGCCCCCCTGCCAGGGCCACGCGCCGCAGGGTCAGCGACGAGTTCGCCATTGACCGCCACCACGCGGAGCAAGTCCGACTTAACGGCACGGCTTCTGCATCCCACGCACGTCCGGATCACTGATCCGGACACGACGGGAGACGAAGACCGCATTGCCGCCTGACTAACAGCTTACAGGGCCGGCGCGTCTGCGGCACCAGGCACCTTGCCCGCCCGGTCGCCGCGACCGGCCCGACCGGCCCGGCCAGCAGTTCCGCCGGCACCGGCCGCGCTCACCGGGCCGCCAGCAGGCTCCGCCCCGGCCTGGTTGTCGGGCTGGATATCGATCCGCCAGCCGGTAAGGCGAGCCGCGAGCCTGACATTCTGCCCTTCCTTGCCGATTGCCAGCGACAGCTGGTAATCGGGGACGATGACCTGGGCGACCCGGCTGGCCTCATCAAGGATCCGCACCTCAGACACCCTGGCGGGCGAGAGCGCGTGCCCGACGAACTCACCCGCATCATCTGAGTAGTCGACGATGTCGATCTTCTCGCCGTGCAACTCGGCCATCACGTTCCTGACCCGGCTGCCCATCGGGCCGATGCACGAGCCCTTGGCGTTGATTCCGGGTTCCCGCGCGATCACGGCGATCTTGGTGCGATGCCCGGCCTCGCGCGCGATGGCGGCGATCTCGACCGCGCCCGAGGCGATTTCGGGAACCTCGAGAGCGAAGAGCTTGCGCACCAGGCTCGGGTGCGTGCGCGAGAGCGTGACCGACGGGCCCCTGAACCCCTTCCTGACGAGCAGGACGTAGCACTTGAGGCGCTCCCCGTGGACGTACCGCTCGCCTGGCACCTGCTCGGTCGGCGGCAAGATCGCCTCGATCCGGCCCAGATCGACGAGCACCGCCTTGGGGTCCTTGCCCTGCTGAATCACGCCAGCGACAATGTTGCCCTCTTGCCCGGCGAACTCGCCGAACGTCAACTCGTCCTCCGCGTCCCGCAGGCGCTGCAGGATGACCTGCCCGGCCGTGGTGGCAGCGATCCGGCCGAACCCGGCCGGCGTGTCTTCGTACTCGGTGAGCACGGCGCCGCTCTCATCGGTCTCGGCGGCCCACACCGTGACGTGGCCGGTACGGCGGTCGACCTCTACTCGCGCCGACGCCGCCGCGCCCTCCGACTTGTGATACGCGACTAGCAGCGCATCCTCGATGGCCTTGATGACCAAGTCCATCGAGATGTCCTTCTCAGCCTCCAGGCTTTTTAGCACCGAGACGTCAATGTCCATCGGGTTCCTCCTCGTCCGGGCCACCGCCGTCGGCAATGTCCTCGCCCTGCCAGGAGTCATCGGCAACGTCAATCGCGTCAATGTCGGCGCCGTCAACGTCGTCAACGTCGTCGGTCTCGTCGAGGCGCCCGAATTCCACCTGAACCCGGCCCGGGCCGAGCTCGCCATAGCTAAAAGTCCGCCGCGCGCCGTCGATCTCCAGGATGACGTGGTCGTGATCAGCGCCGACTACTCGCCCTCGATACTCAACACGAGCACCAGGAGCATCCCGTTCAACCTCTTGATCCTGATTGGCCGGCTGGACGGCGACGAGCCTTCCGGCCGCGCGCCGCCAGTGCCGCGGCTGCGTCAGCGGCCGGTCCACGCCGGGCGAGGTCACCTCAAGCGTGTAAGGCGCGTCGCCCATGGTGTTCTTGGCATCGAGCCTGGCCGACAGCTCCCTGCTCACCTCGGCCATGTCGTCGAGGCTGACGCCGCCGTCGGCATCGATGACCACCCGCAGCACGGCCCGGCGGCCGGCCGAGGAGACCTTGACGGCCTCAAGGTCGATCTCCATCGCCCGCAGCACGGGCTCGATCACGCTGGTCAGCCTGTCTGTGCTCGCCGCCTTGCGCTGCCCGCCCTGACTAGCGCCGCCAGGCCTGCCGCCGCCCTGGCCGCCACCGCCGGGCTGCGCACCGGGACGCGGCGGGTACGGGTCACGCCGCGAGGCGGCCCGGCTTGCCGAACGCTCCGGCCGCGCCGACCCCGCAGGCCGGTCCGGCCGCCCGGACGGCGACGACCGCGGCGCACCGCGACGGGAATCCTCGCCCATCACGCCTCCTCGCCAGCGAACTATTGCTGTTGTCTGCTGCTGCGCAGCTGTGCTGTTGGTAACCCTGACGCCGATAGCTCTGCTGTCGGTAGCTCCGCAGCAGCGCCTAGCCAGGCCACTAGCCTATCCGGGACCGCCACTTAACGTTCTGACCTCCGGCGACGGAGCCGACGCCGGGATGGCACACCTGACCAACGAACGGCGTGGCATGCTTGTGCCCGCGCATCGATGATGGCGAGCAGAAGCAGGTGACAGACGGGAGGGCGCGGCAAGGTGGCGGCCGAATCAACACGCCGGGCCATGCTCGCGGCCACTCTCGCCGGTGTCACTGGCTCCCTGAGCCTGGCGGGCTGCAAGGGCATCACCGCCCTCGGCCCCGTTCCGGCGATCGGGCCAGCAGTGGTGACGCTTGAGCACGCGATCGAATCCGAGGAAGCTCTGGTGGCGATGTACCGGACGGCGGCGCACTCGATCGCCAGGGTCAGTACGGCGGCTGCCGTGATCACCGCCATCTCGGCCGAGCATCAGGCGCACCTGGCTCAGCTCAGGGCCAGGCTGATCGTTCCGCCAGGGCACGCCAGGATCAGGCTGCGCGCCAAGCCTGCCAGGCCGCCCAGCCTGCCCGCAGATCCCAGGCAGCTGCTCGCGACGCTGGCGGCCGCCGAGCGAGCCGCCGCCGCCCGGCTGACCGGGCAGCTGCTCGATGCCCCGGCGCCGCTCGCGCAGCTACTCGCCAGCATTAGCGCATCGGAGGCGGCGCACGTGGTGTTCTTGCGAGAGGGTGAGTCGGCTTGACGACCGGTGCCGCCGCCAGCGCGGCCGCCAGCGCCAAGATCACCGCGCTGCAAACCGCGCTCGCCGCCGAGCAGGCCGCGAGCTATGGCTATGGCGTGGTCGGGGCGCACCTCACCGGCCGGGCATTCACCCTGGCCACAGCCGACTGCGTCACTCATGAGCGCGCACGGGACGGCCTGACCGCCGTGATCACGGCGCTTGGAGCCACCCCGCGGCCAGCGGCCATCGCGTACCGGATGCCGATCGCCGTGAAGACGGCGCACGAGGCCGCGAGACTGGCCGCTGACCTTGAAAACGGCGTCGCGGCCGGGTACCTCGGCCTGGTCGCGGTCCCCGACACCGCCTTGCGTCGGCTCGCCGCGACCCGCATGCAGGGCGCCGCTGTCCGCGCGGCTCGCTGGGGAGGCACGCCTCAGTCCTTCCCCGGGCTGGCGGCCAGGCACTAGGGCGGGCTCGGTCAGGAGTCCGCGTCAAGCACTCTGGCGATGACCGTCGCGGCTTCGGCAATGTCGTCGCCTGGCGCGATCCGCTCCGCCCATGACCACCAGTACCACCACAACCCGTCCTGACTGCGGCCGACATAGACGTCTTCGGCCAGCCTGGCCACGGACGGGTTCACCACATGCAAGCTCGGAACGCGGCCGGCCGGAGTCACCACTGTCGCGCGCAGGCCGCGCTTGGCCAGTGCCCCGGCTAGTCCTTCGAGCCGGTCGAGGAAGAGCTGCGATCGCGGCGCCATGCCGGACCCGCCTCCGAGCTGACCAGCTACCAATGTCACCCTGTCACCTGTAACTTAGAGTAATTTTTTCACAGCACTGAGTAATGCCCAGGATCAAAGGATGCTCCGCGCATGAGGAAAAGTGCAAGTTCTGCTGCAGAAATCGTTGCAGGTGGCGGTCCCGCTGACCCATGACGAGCCGCCAGGCCCGGAATGTCGCGCGCCGGCGGGCGCTGGCGGGGCACCGGCGGGCGCCGGCGGGGCGTTACGACGCGGGCGTCACCGGCAGGATCAGCGCCGACGGATGCTCGGGATCGTGGCAGACCTGCTGATCAGCGGTCTTCAAGGTGGTCGCCGTCCGCAGCGGCTCACCCGAGCCGGTATTGCGCGCGTACCTGGGATGGGCGCCGCTCGAGACCTGCAGCCTCACCCGATGCCCGGCCTTGAACACGTGCGCCGCCGGCCACAAGTCGATTCCCACCCGGACTGTGCCGTCGGGCTCAGCGGCGGGCGCACCCGGGGTCAGGCGGCGCAGCGCATCGCACACCCCCGTCGACCGGCCCGCCGGATCCACGTCGCAGAGCCGGGCGAAGAAGTCGGTGTGCTCAAGGCTCGAACGCACGAACAAGTCCGCGCTGACCTGCCCGATGACCTCAAGATCGCGTTCGAGCGGCGCGGTCGTGTAGGTCAGGACGTCGGGGCGGGCCTCGAGCTCGCGGTTGTCCGGCGGGGCCGACGATCGCAGCGGGCTGGCCGAGAGCACGGGCCCGCCGACGCTCGGCGTAGGGTCCGCCGGATCGTAGGTGTAAGCGTCCGGGGCGCCTTCGGCGGGCGCGTCCTGCGCCAGGCCGCCGCCTGCTTGCAGATGCAGGCGCTGCTCCTGGGCCGCCGGAGGCCAGCTCGGCAGGTCGCGCCACTCGCCTAGGCCGCCGACGAAGATCCGCACCGGCGCGGTCCGCAGCTGGCTCGTGTCATCGAGCAACCGCGCGCGCAGCCAGACCACCGACTCCTTGATCGACGCGCCCATTCCGTTGGTGTCGGTGTGCTGCCAGGGGCCGATCAGCAAGAACGGCTCCTGGCCCGCCGCGCGCAACGCCGCGTAATCCCGGAGCTGGCCAGGCAGGAAAATGTCGTACCACCCGCCGACGAAGCTCACCGGCGCGCTGACCTGGGCGCGGCCGTCGGCGAACCGCCGGGGCGCCCAGTACGGCTCATCGCCCTCTGGATGGGTGAGCCAGCCCTGCCAGTCGTTCACCTTGCCGCCGGTAGCGCGGCTGTCAAGCTCGCCGAGCGGCAACTGGCCGTACAGCGGCCCGAGCCGGCGGCTCCCGGGCCCCTGCTTGATCAACGCGAACCGCTTCTCCTGGCCCGCCACGATGTTGATCCAGGTCAGGCAGGTTTGCAGGGAAAAAGAGCCGCCTTCAAACAAAGACCGATAAGGGTCTGAACTAGTCACTAGCGCAGCCATCGCCTTGAGCTCTGGGCCGACCTCGCTGGCGATTGCCCACTGGACTATGCCGAGGTAACTGGGCCAGCGGTCGCGAACTCGCCCGGATACCACTCCTGCTTGCGCATCCAGGCCACGGTGGCGAGGCCGTCGCCGCGCTCCGCGAACGCATCGAGCTCGCCCCCCGAGCCGAACGTGCCCCGGCAACTCTGGACGAGTGCCTGCAGGCCGCGCTCGGCGAACAAGGTCCCGAAGAGCGTGCCGAACATGTTCTTGCGGCCGTACGGCGACCTCACCAGCACGAGCGGCCCGTCCCCGCTAGCGGGGATGTAGCGGTCGGCCAGCAGCACGACGCCGTCGTCCATCGGGATCTTGAGGTTACGCTCAACCTTGATCGCGCGGGACTGCGCCGCGGGGAGTTGCATCGCCTTGCCTAAGAACCTGCTCAGGACGCTCATCTGCCCGCTCCCCTCGCTGTCGCGCGGCTTTGGCCGCGCGTTGCTTAGGTCCGGTTATACAGCAGAAGCGCCCGCATTGGCAGAGGACGCCTGAACGGGCCCGAGTTACGATACGCGGTGTCCAGTAATTGGACCGGCCTGAGGGTGCATGCCTGGACAAATGCCCGAGCGGGCGGCTTAGCGGAGGCGGGCGGGGAGCGGGGCGGCGTGCAGGACGGTGAGCCTGGACACGGCGCGGGTAAGGGCGACATACAGGCGCTGGAGGCCGCGCGCCTCGGCGGCGGCGATGGTGGCGGGCTCGACGACGATCACGTGGTCAAACTCAAGGCCCTTGGCCAGGCCAACGGGGACGACGGTCAGCTGGGTCGTTTCCGCTTCGCCGTCGAGCATGGCGTGCGGCAGGCCGGCGGAGCTTAGCGCGGCCGCCACTCGCCCGGCGTCGTGGTCGGCGGTAATCACGGCGATGGAGCCGGGCTGGCGGAGGCCCTCAACGCAGATGCCGGACAGCTCATCGTCCAGCCCGGCCGGCGTGGTCTGCCTGATGATGAGCGAGCCAGGGTCCTGGCGGATGGACCGGGCCGGGGAGAGGTCGGGCGCGATGTCGGTCAGCAGCCTGCTCGCGAAGTCGAGGATCTGGCGGGGGACCCGGTAGCCGGTATCGAGCACTTCGAGCGCGGCCTCTGGCTTGCCGAGGTCACTGAGCATCTGCTCCCAGCTTGTCGCCGCCCACGCCGTCGTGCCCTGCGCGATGTCTCCGAGCACGGTCACCGATCCGGTCGTGCACCTGCGGCCGATCGCGCGGCATGCCATCGCCGAGAGGTCCTGCGCCTCGTCCACCACGATGTGAGCCAGGCTCGGGGTCCGCTCCATCAGGTCGGCTACCTCGTCGATGAGCACGGCGTCGGCGGCGGACCAGCTGGCCGATCCCGGGCTGCGCGGCGGCTTGGCCCAGGCGATCGCCTCCTGCTCCTGCTCGGTCAGCACGCCGCCGGCGCACCGGGCGATCGCCTCGCGGTCCGAGAGCAGCCCGAAGACGACGCGGGCCGGGTCAGTTTTCGGCCACATCGAGTCGACGGCCGTCTTGACCACGCTGGTCCTGCGCACGGCTTCGTGCGTCCGGTCATCGCACGTCTCGCCCGAGCCCTCCATCTGGGTCAAGATCACGTGCGCGATCCGGTGCGACAGCATGTCCCGGCCCGTGCCGTACCTGACCCCGCGTTCGCGCAGCTCAGCGAGCAGGCTGGCCAGCCGGTCGGCGGACACCCGCCAGCGGCGCGATCCGCGCGACAGCATGATCGGCTCAGCGGCAGGCCTGGTGCGCTCCCACAGCACCCGGTGCAGCACGGCCGCCATCCTGGCGTCGCCCTTGACCCTGGCCGCGAACTCGGAGTCGGTGCCGCGGATCGGCACGGTCGCGAGCAGCTCGGTCACCGAGGTCTGGGTTGCGTCGAACTCGCCGAGCGCCGGAAGCACGTTGCGGATGTAGGTCAGGAACGCGCGGTTCGGCCCGATGACGAGCACGCCGCCGCGCGTCATCCGCTCCCGGTACGCGTAGAGGAGGAAGGCGATCCGGTGCAGGCCGACCGCCGTCTTGCCGGTGCCAGGCGCACCCTGGACGCAGACCGACAGCGTGGCGTCCGCCCTGACGATGTCATCCTGCTCAGGCTGGATGGTCGCGACGATGTCCCGCATCGCGCCCGATCGGGGCCGCTCGATCTCCTGGATCATGATCCGGCTCAGGGGCTGGCCGTCGGCAGGCAGGGCGGCCGTGTTCGCCGTGAAAAGCTCGTCTTCGTAGGCGGTGAGCTGGCCGCCGCTGAAGCCGAACCGCCGCCGCCTGGCGAGGTCCATCGGATCCGCCTGGCTGGCGCGGTAGAAGGGCCTGGAGATGGGGGCGCGCCAGTCGATCACGACCGGATGGCCGTCCGGATCGTGAACGTGGCGCCTGCCTATGTGAAAGTCATCGGCTGGCGTACTCGCGTAATCGAGCCTGCCGAAGAAAAGCGGCGTGTCTGGCAGATCACGAAGCGACTCGGCCCGCCGGTGAAGGTCGGCCTTGAGGTACTCCTGCGACACCCGGTCCCCCGCCAGCGCGGGCAGCGAGAGCACGTCCTGTCGCATCAGATTGAGGAAGTCGCGCGATTGGGCCAGGTGTTCGCGCTCGACGGCCAGCACCTGATCTGCCCCGGTATCGTCCTCCGTAGTAGCGGCCATGGCTCAACTCCTTGGGTAGCGTTCCGGGGTCGGCACAAGGGCACAGGAGCCTAGCAACACCCCCAGCCGCCTGTCATCTGAATTTCGCCCGGGAGAGCCCCGCTCGCCCAGAACCCGGCGCTCGTCATGCATACCGGCGGTGAGCAGCGGTAATGCTAACCGCAGGGGGGCGCTATGGTTCCGGCAATTCATAACTACTGGCTTGGCATCATGGCGGCGGCGTTCGCCGTCGCCATGGCACTGTGGATCTGGCTTGTACTCCGGGCGGACAAACATCCGCACGGCTACCAGAACGAGATTCCGCCCATGCGCCGCGAGGTACTTGGCGGTGCGTTCGTCGCCCGCGACGGCGGCCGGCAGGTCGTGCCAGACCCCCGCGAGCCCGCCGAGAGCCCCGCCAACGTCACAACGGTGGCGCCCCAGCGCCAGCCAAGTCACAACGCTGGGCCTGCCGCCTATCCGGCGGGCTCGCGATCAGGCTCAGAAGAGCCCCTGGTGTCAGGCTCAGAACAGCACTGACATGAACGTGCCGACCTGGGTGAAGCCGACCCGCTGGTAGGCCGCCCTGGCGGGCGCGTTGAAGTCGTTGACGTACAAGCTGACGACCGGGGCCAGGGCGTGGCGGGCGAGTTCCACCACGGCCGCCATGCCGTGGGCCGCGTGACCGCGATTGCGCAGCTCAGGTGGTACCCAGACCCCTTGTACCTGGCACGCGGCTGGTGTTACAGCGCCTATCTCGGCCTTGAAGACGACCTTGCCGTTCTCGATCCTGGCGAACGACCGGCCGGTGGCGACGAGTTCGGTGACCCGCGCCCGGTACATGGCACCGCCATCGGCGCCGATCGGCGAGACACCTACCTCTTCGGTGAACATCGCGATGCTGGCGGGCAGCAGCACGCCGATCTCGTCCCTGCGCACCTGCCTGACGAGCGGATCGGGGGCCACCAGCGGCGAACCGGAGATCGCCATCAGCGGCTGGCTGACCCTGATCTCACGCGGCCTCTCCCAGAACGGCGCCAGGTGCTCCCACAGGTCGCGCACGGCGTCAGCCGGCCCGGCGATCGAACTGCAGCGGCGCCCCTGCAGCCTGGCCCGCTCGGCGAACGCCTCGATCGCGGCCGGAACCGCCTCAACGGGCACCAGGTTGGCACCCGCGTAGCAGGCCGACACGAGCTTGCCTGACTCGTAATAACCCCAGATCTGAGCGCCGAGACCGACCGGGTCGAGGCCGCCTGACCTGATCCTTGCCGCCACGAACACGTTCGTGACAGGGTCGCGATCGCACAAGGCCAGCGCCTCCGCGCGATCGCGGTCAACGAGCAGGCGAAGCGCTGACGAGCGCCCGGGCCTGGTGCGCAACACGTCCTAAGACTAACCGGCGCTCAGCCGTTAGGCGTTGGCGCGGGCAGAGCTGGGCAAGTGGCGTTGACGGGTCCAGGCGCCGACGGCAGTGCCCCGGTAGCCAGGTACCTGTTCAGGTATCCATCCACGCAGCTATTCGGCGGCACCGCGAGTGACTGGCCGTGGTTGCCGCCGCCTTGCACGACGACCATCCTGGCGGTCGGCAGCAGCCGGTGCGCATCCTGCGCGCCCTGATACGGCGTCGCCGCGTCGAGCGTACCTTGCAGCATCAAGATGCCAGGCAGCCCTGGCGCGCCGATCTTGAACGGCTTGGCTGGCCCTTGCACCGGCCAGAACGCGCAGGAGGCGTTGAACCACAGGTTGTCCCAGGCTTCGACCGGTGCCGTGGAGTAGACCTTCCTCGCGTCGGCGTCCCACTTCGGCCAGGTGCGCGGCCAGGCGACGTCGGCGCACTCCACCGCGTTGTAGACGGCGAACTCGTTCTCGTTCTGCTTGCCGATCTGGTCGTACATGCTGACCAGCTGCGAGGTCGCGCCGGTCTGCAGGTAGGAGGACAACGCCGAGGCCAGTCCTGGCCAGTAGCCGTCGTCGTAACCGCCGACCAGCATGGTGTCGTCGTACTCGTCCGCGCCGATCAGCGGCGCGCCCGACGGCCCGGGGATCGGGTGCTCGGCGAGCCTTGACCGCGCCTCGTACCAGGACTTGCGGACCGCGGCCAGGGTGCCGCCCATGTGGTAAGCCTGGTCATACTTCGCCATCCAGCCCAGGAAGGCGTTCTGCCTGCCCTGGAAGGCGTAATCCTGGGCGATGTTGTCGTTGTACCAGACGCCGGCCGGATCGACCGTGCTGTCGAGCACCATCCGCTGCACGCGCTGCGGGAACAGCGTCGCGTAGACCTGCCCGATGTACGTCCCGTAGGAGTAGCCCAGGTAGCTGAGCTTGCTCTGGCCCATCGCCGACCTGATCTGGTCCATGTCCTTGGCGACGTTGACCGTGGTCATGTAAGGCAGCATCCAGCCGAACCGCTTCTCGCAGTCGGCCGCGTACGTCTTCGCCCGGTTCTCCAGCACCTTCTCGGCTGCCGCGCTGGCCGGGATGTAGTTCGGCCTGACCTTGCTGAAGAACGACGGGTCGCAGGTCAGCGAGGGCTGCGATGAGCCGACGCCGCGCGGGTCAAAGCCGATGATGTCGTACTCGGCGGCGACTTGCGGGTCGAGCCCCTGGGCGACGAAACCAGCCAGGCTGATGCCGCCGCCGCCAGGGCCGCCTGGGTTGACCAGCAAGATGCCTTTTTGCTGGCTTGGCGGCACCGTGGCGGGCACCTCGCTCAACGCCAGCGAGATCTTCCTGCCGCCCGGGTCAGCGTAGTTGAGCGGCACCCGGACCTGCCCGCAGCGCTGCTTCGGGTCGCCTTGCGAGCAGGCATGCCAGTGCAGCGCGGATGAGGTGCCGGACGAGGGACCGCTTCCCCCCGAAGCCCCCGAACCGGACGTCCCGCCGCCCGCAGGCCCGCCCCCCGCACCCCCGAACGTCGTCACATGGGAGCAGCCGGCGATACCGAGCAGCGTCGCGGCGGCGATAGCCGCGACCAAACGCCCGGGCTTAGGCATCGGTGGCGGTCATGGTTTCGGCCAGTTTCATGGCCTCCTCGATCAGGCGCTCCACGATCTGTGACTCCGGCACCGTCGCGATCACCTCTCCGCGCACGAAGATCTGTCCCTTGCCGTTGCCCGACGCGACGCCGAGGTCGGCTTCCCTGGCCTCGCCAGGGCCATTCACCACGCAGCCCATGACCGCGACCCGCAACGGCACGTCCATGCCCTCAAGCGCCGCCGTGACCTCGTCGGCGAGCTTGTAGACATCGACCTGGGCGCGGCCGCAGGAGGGGCAGGACACGATCTCGAGCCCGCGCTCGCGCAGGCCAAGGGACTCCAGGATGGCCGCGCCGACCTTGACCTCCTCGACCGGCGGCGCCGACAGCGAGACCCGGATCGTGTCGCCGATGCCCTCGGCGAGCAGCGCGCCGAACGCCACGGACGACTTGATCGTCCCCTGGAACGCCGGCCCGGCCTCGGTCACCCCGAGGTGCAGCGGGTAGTCGCAAGCGGCGGCGAGCATCCGGTAGGCCTGGATCATCACGACCGGATCGTGGTGCTTGACCGAGATCTTGATGTCGCGGAAGCCGTGCTCCTCGAACAGCGAGCACTCCCACAGCGCCGACTCGGTCAGCGCCTCCGGCGTCGCCTTGCCGTACTTGGCGAGCAGTCGCTTGTCCAGCGAGCCCGCGTTGACCCCGATCCTGATCGGGACCTCGGCATCGGCCGCCGCGCGAGCTATCTCGCCCACCTTGTCATCGAATGCCTTGATATTGCCGGGGTTCACCCGGACGGCCGCGCATCCGGCGTCGATCGCGGCAAAAACATATTTAGGCTGAAAATGGATGTCCGCGATCACTGGTATTTGAGACTTGCTTGCTATTTGCGGGAGAGCATCAGCATCGTCCTGGGACGGGACGGCCACCCGCACGATCTGGCAGCCTGCCGCGGTGAGCTCAGCGATCTGCTGGAGCGTGGCGTTCACGTCCGCGGTCAGCGTTGTCGTCATCGATTGCACAGAGACAGGCGCGCCCCCGCCGACGGCCACCGCGTGCTGACCCTTGCCCACCATGATCTGGCGGGACATGCGGCGCGGCGCGAGCGGCGCCGGAGCCACTTCGGGCATGCCGAGGTTGACAGTCATGTTTTATCGCCTTACTGAAGTCGGATCGGGTTGAAGATGTCCGCCGCGATCAGCAGCACCCCGAGGCAGACGAACACAAACAGGAAACCAACGCTAAGCGGAATCAGGCGTTGCATGTCTACAGGTCCAGGATCAGGCCTGCGGAGCAGCCTGGCAATCCAGGACCTGATCCACTCGAAGATGACGATCGCGAGCTTGCCGCCGTCAAGCGGCAGGAGCGGCAGCAGGTTAAAGAGCCCGACGAAGATGTTGACCGAGGCGACCACGAGCAGCACGAAGGCGGCTTTCTCCTGCCAGGACACGCCGCTGGCGCTGACAACCTGACCGGTCGCCTCGCCGACCCCGACCACGCTCGAGACTCCCCCGCCGGACTTCGCCCGGTTCGCCGAGAACAGCTTGGGAATCTCGCCCGGCAGCTTGCCGAGCCCCGCCACCGAACTGGTCACCACCGAGCCGAACTGCGACCCGGTGTTGCTGACCGCCGAGATCGGGTTCACGTGCACGAACGGGACTTCCTCGACGCCGAGGAATCCGCTCTTGCGCCAGGACTGCGAGCCCTTGCGCCAGGTCAGCGTCGCGAGCGTGACAGTCTTGGTGAACTGCCTGCCGTCGCGCGAGATGGTGAAGCTCACCATGGAGCCGCCATGGTGCCCGGCGATCTTGCCTGTGAGCTGGTCCCAGGTGCTCACCGGCCTGCCGTCCACCGCGACGATCTTGTCGCCCGTGCGCAGGCCCGCCATCGCCGCGGGCGAGGACGGCGCCCCGGCCGGGCACTTGATCTGCGCCGGAGAAACCGGGACGCACTCGTCCAGGGTGATCACCGTCGTGTTCTGGATGCCCAGCCCGGCCGCCACCGCGAAGAGCAGCACGAAGCCGATCACGAAGTGCATGAACGACCCGGCCAGCAGCACGACCGAGCGCTGCCATGGCGGCTTGGCGCGGAAGGTGCGCGGCTCGTCAGCCGGGTCGACCTCGTCCAGGTTGCTCATCCCGGAGATGTCGACGAAGCCACCGAGCGGCAGCGCCTTGATGCCGTACTCGGTCTCGCCCCTCATCTTGGACCAGATCGTGTTGCCGAACCCGACGAAGAACCTGGTCGCCTTCATACCGAAGGCCTTCGCCGTCAGCAGGTGCCCGAATTCGTGCAGCATGATCGAGACCAGCAATGCCACCACGAAGATCAGCACGCCAAGCAGATAGCTCATATGCGCTAGCTCTCCTCAGCCTGTTGCGCCTTCGTCAGCTCGCGAGCCCGGGCTCGCGCCCAGCCGTCGGCGGCAAGAATCTCGTCTATCCCGCTCGCCGGCCCACGGGAGCCGCCATGTTCAGAGATTACCTGTGCCACCGTCCGCACGATCCCAGTGAATGGAATGGCGCCGGCCAGGAAGGCCGCGACGCATTCCTCGTTGGCCGCGTTATAGGCCGCCGGCGCGGTACCGCCGGCCATGCCGACCTCACGTGCGAGCGGCACGGCCGGGAAAGCGCTCTCGTCGAGCGGCTCGAACGTCCAGGTGTGCGCCAGGGTCCAGTCGACGGGGGTAGCGGCGCCGCGCACCCGCTGCGGCCAGGCCAGGCTCAGCGCGATCGGAATCCGCATGTCGGGCGGGCTGGCCTGGGCGATCGTGGAGCCGTCGGTGAACTCCACCATCGAGTGGATCACCGACTGGCGGTGCACCACCACGGCCAGCCGGTCGAACGGAACGCCGAAGAGCAGGTGCGCCTCGATCACCTCCAGGCCCTTGTTGACCAACGTCGCCGAATTGATCGTGATGACCGGCCCCATGTTCCAGGTCGGGTGCGCGAGCGCCTGCTGCGGGGTGACGCCGACCATCTGCTCCGCGCTCCAGTGCAGGAACGGCCCGCCGCTCGCGGTCAGCACCAGCTTGTGTACCTCGTCGGCCTGCCCGCTGCGCAGGCACTGGGCGATGGCCGAGTGCTCGGAGTCCACCGGGATGATCTGACCGGGCGCGGCCCGGCTGGTGACCAGCTCGCCGCCCATGATCAGCGATTCCTTGTTGGCCAGCGCGAGCGTGCGCCCGGCGTCCAGCGCCGACAGCGTCGCGGCCAGCCCGACGGCGCCGGTCACCGCGTTGAGCACGACGTCAGCGGGCCAGGCAGCCAGTTCAGCGACGCTGTCAGGCCCGCCAAGCACCCTGGGCAGCCGCCCGGGGTCCCTCGCGGCCGGGACGGCGCAAGACGATGCCGCCGCCCGCAGCGCGGCCTCGACGTCGGCCACGGCGCAGGTGTTGGCGACCGCGATTACCTCGACGCCGAATTCCAGCGCCTGGCTGGCGAGCAGGCCGGGATTGCCGCCGCCCGCGGCCAGCGCCACGAGCCGGAACTTGCCCGGGTTACGCCGGATGATGTCGGCCGCCTGAGTGCCGATCGATCCGGTCGAGCCAAGTACGACTACAGCTCGGGCATCGTCAGCCGCGCCGCTGGAGGAGGAGTGCATGTTGCTGAGCTTAGCTAGACTCCGAGACGGGCAACCGCCTTCCCTCTCCACAGATCGCTGGCCTGAAGCCGAGATGACTGCGAGCACAGTTCCAAATGGAAGCACGGGGCCAAAAGGAACAACTGGGCCAGAGACAGCCTTGGCCTAACCGCCGAGCTCACCGATCTCACCGTCGCGGGCGAGCGCCTCCTGCTCGACAGCTGGCGGGAACGGCCGCTGGCCCAGCAGGTCGACTGGCCCGACCGCGGTCACGTGGAGGCGGTGACCGCCGAACTGGCCAAGCTGCCGCCGCTGGTCTTCGCCGGTGAGTGCGACCTGCTGACCGAGCGGCTGGCGGCAGTGACCAGGGGCGAGGCCTTCGTCTTGCAGGGCGGTGACTGCGCCGAGACCTTCGCCGGCTCCACGGCCAACTCCGTGCGCGCCAAGCTGCGGACCTTGCTGCAGATGGCGGTGGTGCTGACCTACGGCGCGAGCGTGCCCATCGTCAAGATCGGCCGGATGGCCGGCCAGTTCGCCAAGCCAAGGTCCAAGCAGACCGAGGTCAGGGACGGGCTGGAGCTCCCGGCGTACCGGGGCGACGCCGTCAACGGGCTCGACTTCACCGCGGCGGCCAGGACCCCGGATCCGGGCCGGCTGATGCGGGCCTACCACAGCTCGGCCGTCACGCTGAACCTGTGCCGTGCCTTCACCACCGGCGGGTACGCCGACCTGCACCAGGTGCACACCTGGAACCAGGATTTCGTGGCAGGCAGCCCGTCAGGCCAGCGCTACGAACGGCTGGCCGGCGAGATCGACCGGGCGATGAGCTTCATGCGCGCCTGCGGCGCCGACCCGGACGAACTGCGCAGGGTCGAGTTCTACTCAAGCCATGAGGCCCTGTTGCTCGACTACGAGCACGCGCTGGCCCGGGTCGACTCGCGAACCGGGAAGATCTACGACACCTCGGCCCACCTGGTCTGGATCGGCGAGCGGACCAGGTCGCTCGACGGCGCCCACGTGGCGTTCGCCAGCGCGATCACCAATCCCGTTGGCGTCAAGATCGGGCCGGGCACCACCCCATCGGACCTGCTCGGCCTGATCCGCAAGCTCAACCCCGACGGCACGCCAGGCCGCCTCACGCTGATCACCCGGATGGGCGCCAGCCGGGTCGCCAAGTCACTGCCGCCGCTCGTCGACGCGGTCCGCCGGGACGGCACCCCGGTCGCCTGGGTGTGCGACCCCATGCACGGCAACACCTTCGAAGCGCCGTCAGGCGTCAAGACCCGGCACTTCGACGACGTGCTCGATGAGCTGACCAGCTTCTTCGACGTGCACCGCCAGGCCGGCACCCACCCGGGCGGCATCCACATCGAGTTCACCGGCGACAACGTCACCGAGTGCACCGGCGGCAGCTACAAGCTAGCTGTCGATGATCTGCACCAGCGTTACGAGACCGCCTGCGACCCGAGGCTGAATCGCAGCCAGGCCCTCGACCTGGCCTTCACCGTGGCCGACAGCTACCGCCGCTGACGGGCGCCTAAGAGGGTTGACTTGTGGTCGTGACAACAGCAGCTCACGACTTTGACGATCTGCCCACCTTGGTCGACCGGCTAACACCGCGCCAGGCAGCCAAGCTGCCGATGAAACCCGCCGCGCCTGTCACGAGGATCTCTGCTGTCATGCCCGATCGTCTCCGCGTGGCCGCACCCCTGCTCTTAGACTGTCTGCTCGTGGACGGGCTAGCCAGGTGGTGCGTGGGCCTGCCGCCAGAGCCTCTCGGCCCTGCCGACGCGCTGGTGGCGCTGACCGCGGCGGAGCTGTCGCCCACCGGACGGCCTGCCGCTGTGCTGGCCTTTCATTCGGCGATGGCCGGCCAGGTCGCGCAGGCGGCCGGCATCGATATCTACCTGCCCGGTTACCGCGGCAAGAGCCTCATCCCGGTGCTCAGCTGGCTGGCCGCCACCAGGCTGGCCGAGCCCGGCGCCCAGGTGACCTGGCACCTGCGCAAGCAGCAGGGTCCCGACTCGGTGCTGCGCCTGCTGGCCGATCTCGGCTGGAACCTGCGCCGGTCCAGGACAGGACAGGACATCACGCTGGCCGGGACCCCGCCAGCGCTGGCCACGTTGCCCGGGCCGCGGTCGCTCAGCGCCAGGCTCGGCGATCAGGCAGTCTGCCTCGAGGCTGACTACGGCGTGTTCTCGCCTCAGGGCATCGACCAGGGGACCGAGCTCCTGCTGCGGATCGCGCTCAAGTCCGAACCGGTGCCGGTCGTCGCCGACATCGGGACTGGATACGGACCGCTGGCGATCGGCCTGGTACGCAACGCGATCGCCGAGCGCGCGGTCGCGACCGATGTGGACAGCATCGCCTTGTGGCTTGCCGGGCGCAACGCCGTCGCGGCCGGCGTCGAACTCGACGCGCGCTGCTCCGCCGACCCGGGTACGGTCCCGGCGACCGCGCTGACCGTGTGCAACGTCCCAACGCACGTCGATGTCGCCGCGAGCGCCTCGCTGATGGCAGGATTGCTCGCCCGCGCCAAGCGCGGCCGGCTGCTGATCGTCGTGCACCGCAGCCTCGAGGCGCGGTACGCGCGCTACTTCAGCGCCTCGGGAGTGCGTGCGCGCAGCCACCCAGGCCAGGACCACGTGGTGCTCGACAACGGCTAGGACCCCGACGGCGGCTCCCAGTTGGGCCGCAGCGGCATCGCTGAGGTACCGCCGTCGGCCAGCTTGACGCCGAGCACCTGGTGCAGCTGGATCACGTTGCGCTCGAACCCGAGCCGCGAGCCGGCCATGTACAGCCGCCAGACCCGCGCGATCGGCTCGCCGACCTCGGCTACCGCCTGGTCCCAGTGCTCCTCCAGGTTCGCGCACCAGGCCGCCAGCGTCTTCGCGTAATGCTCGCGCAGGTTCTCGAGGTGCCTGACCTCGAACCCGTTGTCGTGCATCGCGGAGACGATGTAGCCGGGTCCTTCGAGCTCACCGTCAGGGAAGACGTACCTGAAGATGAACCCGCCCTCCACGCTCGCCCTGCCGCTGTCGTCTGGCCTGGTGATGCAGTGATTCAGCATCCGCCCGCCCGGCCTGAGCTTGCCGGCCAGGAACGCGAAGTAGCCGGGGATATTCGCCTTGCCGACGTGCTCGGTCAGGCCGATGGAGCTGATGGCGTCGAAGTCGGTCTCGGTGACTTCCCGGTAGTCCAGGTGCCGCACCTCGGCCAGGTCTTCCAGCCCGGCCTCCTTGATCGCCTTCTGCGCCCACAGCGCCTGCTGCTCGGACAGCGTGACGCCGAGCGCCCTGACCCCGTAGTGCCGGGCCGCGTGCATCACCATGCCGCCCCAGCCGCAGCCGACATCGAGCAGCCGCATGCCCGGCTCGAGCGCGATCTTGCGCGCGACCAGGTCGAACTTGTGCTCCTGAGCCTGCTCCAGGGTGGCATCGTCGCGCGGATAGCAGGCGCACGTGTAGGCCATCGAGGGGCCTAGTACCCATTCGTAGAACGCATTGGATACGTCGTAATGATGGGAGATAGCGCTCGCGTCCCGGCCGCGTGAATGCCGTCGGCCGCCCATCCAGCTGCGGTGAACGCGGACCTCTTGCGGCGGCGGCGGAACTCTCGGGAAGAGCAGCTTCGGGCCGCCGAGCCCGCGAAGAATCCTGAGCCTTTCGCCCGGGCCCAGATCGACGTCCTGCGCCCGGGCCAGCCGCTGCAGCGCCGTGTACATATCGCCGTCCACGTCCAGGTGACCGGAGACGTAGGCCCGCGCGAGGCCGATCGCCCCCGGTGCCTGCGCGAGGTACTTCACGGCGGTCCCGTCGCGCACGGTCACGGTGACCGGCGGCGTGCCTGTCAGTCCTGCCGTGCTGCCGTCGTAAGCACGGAACTCCACCGGCGCATCGGGGCCAGCCACTTTCTCGAAAACCTTGGCCAGCGTCATGCGTCCTCCTTGCTTTGAACTCCCGCCTGCAGCTACCTGCCGCGCACGCACTTGTCATAGAGATTGGCGAGCCGCCCGTCCCCGTCGTACTCGCCCTTGAGCTCGTCGTACGCGGCCCCGTTGTAGAGCCGCCTGAACTCTTCCGGCGAGTAGAACGAGGTCGAGTACAGCCCCTTGTGGCCTTCCAGCTCGGTGACCTTGTCCTCGATCTTCCGGTTGAAGTAGCCGTCAGCCGCACCGGCGGGCAGCGACACGTTGCCCCAGAATCCGAAGTTCACGTAGACCCGGCCAGGCGCCAGCGGATAAAGCGGCCAGGCCCGGTCTCCTCGCAGCCGCAGCGGGCACAGCCAGACCGGGCTCATCCCGACCTCGGCCGCGAAAAAGTCGAGGAAGTCCGCGGACCGCTCGACCGGGATCTCGACGTCCTGAATGACTGACTCCTGCGCAGGCTTGCCTGCTCGGGCACCGATGGCGCTGGTCAGGCTATGTTTCTTATCGAACGCCACCAGCTTGCGGTAGACATCGGACCGCCGGTACCGTCGCGGCCAGAGGTGGCGGACCAGCGGGCGCTGCACGCCGAACGCGCGCGAGCACCAGAACCAGTCGGTGTCCCAGCGCCAGAGGTAATCACGAATGGTGAGGAAGTCCTCGGCCGGACCTCGCAGGGACTCGTAATAGATCCGCTGCCCGGTGTAGTCGCTGACCCAGGGCGCTACCTCGCTGAACGCGCCGACGGTCAGGTAGATCTCGTCCGGGCTGAAGGCGGTGCCGTCCAGGAAATCGGCCTTGTGCCCGGAGTAGCTGCCGTCCGCCGCCGCGGCCTCGATCGCCGCCATCGCGTCAGCGGCACAGCCGAACCTGAAGTGGTGCAGGTGCACGTAGGGGGCAACCGGCGCGAGCTCGATCGTCAGCCAGAGCGCGTAGCCGAGCGTGCCGTAAGAGTTGGGAAACCCCCAGTACAGGTCATCGTGCTTGGAGCCGGGCGCGGCGGTGACCACGCGGCCGTCCCCGGTCAGGATTTCCAGCTCGAGCACGGACTCGTGGGGAAGGCCATCGCGCAGGGAGGTCGACTCGATTCCGAGGCCGGAGACGGCGCCGCCCAGGGTGATCGTCTTGAGTTGCGGGACGACGAGCGGCATCAAGCCGTGCGGCAAGGTTGCGTCGACGAGGTCTTCGTAGGTCGTCATGCCGCCGACGATCGCGGTTCGTGCCTGCGGGTCGACGTGCAGCACGCTGGAGAAGGCCGAGACGTCCAGCGTGATCAGGTCGGCGGCGGCATCACGGAACCGGAAGAGATTCGACGTGGACTTCGCCAGCCTGACGTGGGCGCCCTTGGGAATGGCCGCGTACTGGTGCCTGAGCCGGGCCGCGGCGGCGTGCCTGCTGGCTAGCTGAGGGCTTGCGATTGCTGATCCCTGCTCTTGCAGGCCATCTCGCGTCTGCGGCGCCGGTGTTTGCACCCGCCTATCTTACCGTTCAGTAGGCCAACTCTTAAGGAGTGCGTCGGGCGCAAGTCACGATCTCGGCGTGACGACGCGCGACCAGTAGGCCGCGGTGCTGCTGGCGACCTTGCTGGTGAGAGCGAGCACGTCCACGCTGCCCCCGTGACCATTCAGGTAGAGCTTCCATACGGTCGTCGTTCCCTTAGGCAACGCCACCTTCACCGGCTTGGCGAACGAGGTGACGGCCGGGTTGGACTCGGTAAGGAACAGCAACGGCACCCCCGACGTCCGAAGTACCCAGGCCACCCAGAGCCGCCCGGACGCACCCGACGCGAGGGTGACAGGCCCGAACTCATCGAGTCCCGCGGTTTTGGCCAGCACCTTCGGAGTCTTGGCGCCGACCTTGACCACGTCGACTCGCTTCAGCTGGGGATAGCCACTGCCGTAGGCCACGTAGACGCCAGCGTGCCCCGCACCGCGCGCCGCCGTCCCGATGCGCTGCTCGGGCTCCACGATGTTCCCGCCGGTCTGCGAGCCGGGCAGCAGTTCTGCCGGGCCGGCCGCGCGGCCGTTGCCGGTCAGCTTCTGGGCAAAGATACCCTCGTGGTGGGTGATCAGGGAGAAGTAGGTCACCCACATGGTCTTGGAAACAGGATCGTCGGCTAGGCCAGGGAAGTAGACGCAGCACGCAGACGGCGGGATCACCTGGATCTTGGCGTCCGTGACCGGGTAGACCCCGAGTACGTCGGTGAGCGTAAACGCCACCCACGGGTGGCCGCCAGGACCCGCCCCCGCGGTGTCGGCTACGTCCTCGGTCTCCTCGAGGCCTGTGCTCCTCAGCTTCTTCGCGACCGTCCACTGCCCTGCCTTGAGCGGCCTGGACGCACCGTAGATGCCGGGCTCAAGCGTGCCTGAGCCCTTGGGCAGCCCATTCCAGAAGACGAACAGGCCATGCGGCGTCGCCGTGGCGTCGGGAACGTTCGCGCCGAACCAGCCGGAGGCAACCGTCCTCGGATGGCTGGCTGTTCCCTTCGCAGAGATCTGCGTGTCCATGATCTTCTGCATCGGGCTGTCGCCGGCCAGCCAGAGCACGTGCAGCACGCCGTCGTTGCCGCGGGCGAGGCCGATATCAGCGGCGATATCGGTGTCCCTCGGCGTGACCTGGGACCAGCCGCCGTTAGCCGCCGCCGCAGTACCGGCAGTCGCCGTGCTGGCCGTCGCCGTGCTGGCCGTCAGTGGCGGCCCGACCAGGAGTCCCGCGAAAGCAATCAGGGCAAGGAGCCGCACCGACCCGCGCACCAAGGCTGACATGCTGCGAGGCTACATCGCCAGTTCGCCGGAAAACAGGCCTCGCGCGGCGCGGAACACCCGGGCCTGCCGTCGCTCGCTCAGACGCCGGTCATGGCGTGCACCCGTCCGGACGCGACCGCGCTGACCAGCCGCTGGTGATCGCGGGCGTTCTGCTCGGCGTAGGCGGCGGAGAATTCGGCGATCGCGTGATCGAAGACCTCGCTCGAGCCGAGGTAGCCCGAAATCATGCTGGCCCGCCCGGTGCGCGCGTGCGCCCTGGCTAGCGCCCAGCCGCACAGCCGCGCGTAGAACTTCAGCTGGTCGGAGTCCATGACCGGCACGTCCATGTTGCCCTTCATGTCACGGAGTTGCCTGACGTAATAGTCGCGCGGCTCGGTGCCGTCGGCCGGGACGCCCTGGGTCCAGCCCAGGAACGGATCAGACGCGGCCTGGGTGACTCGCTGGCCGCGCACCACCCGTTCACCTTGGTGCTTGTAATCGCTCGGCCCGGCGAACGGCGCGAGCACGGACTCCTGCGCCTCCTTGAGCTGCAAGAACAACGGCTCGTCGGGGCGATCGCCCATGAGCAGCAAGATGAAAGCCTCGGTGCCCACCGAGCCGACGCCGACCACCTTGCGCGCGAAGTCGCCGAAGTAGTACCTGCTGAGCACCTCACGGGCGTCAGCCTTGAGCGTCTGCTGGTACTGGGCGACCGCGCCGTGCAACTGGTCGAAGATACCCGGATCCAGGTCAACTGGATACCTGACGACCATGGGGTAGTCCGGCTTGATCTTGTACTCCCCGTCAACCAGCTGGCAGAGCTTGAGGAAGGCCTTGCGGCTGGTCCGGTGCCTGGCCTTGTCGATGTCCCGCTGCCTGCGCCGCACCGCCTTCCTTGGCTGCAGTACATCGAAGATCGCCTGGATGCGCTCGACATCGATCCTGGCGTACCAGACATCAAGGAACCGCATCGTCGCGAACTTCGCCATCTCGACCCGGTAGCTGCGAGCGCAGTTCCTGGCGGCCGTCGCGCCGACACTCGGCTTGAAGCCATTGTCATCCGCCGCGACGGCGAAGCTGGCGGCCAGCCGCTTCACGTCCCAGTCGAAGGGGCCTGGCAGCGTCTCGTCGAAGTCGTTCACGTCGAAGATCAGCCGCCGGTCAGGGGAGGCGAACATGCCGAAGTTCATCAGGTGCGCGTCGCCGCAGCACTGGACCCTGACGTCCGTCGTCGGGGTGTGCGCGAGATCCCACGCCATCGGCGCGGCCGCGCCCCGGTAGTAGGCGAACGGGGACTCGACCATCCGCCCGTACCTGATCGGGACCAGGTCGGGGACTCGCTCGCCTGCTTGCCGTTCGAGCACCGTGATCGGGTCAGGCCGGTCGGGCGGCTCCGCCCACTCGACATGACTCGACCTAGGCACCTGCGCGCGCTTGGCGCGTCCCTGCAGCCGCCACTCATCCGGTGTGAACACCTCATGCGGCGGCGCGAGCACGCCAGGCGACATCCTGCTCACCCCAGACCACCGCCCCCCGATCGGTAGCTGAAACTAGCCCCCAGCGTACGGAAGCCGCAGCTCACCCCCGGTCGCGGGCCGGCCCAAGCCACCCTCACTTGGATGCTACGGGCGTGGCGAGTGTTGCACCTGCCCGGTTCCCTGCCGGGACGGGCCCGCCTGAATGATCCCGTTGGCTAATTGGGTTCAGGCGGCGAGGTGAGCAGTGCAGGGGTGAGGCGGCCGGGCCGTCCGAGCTGGCCAGCGCTAGCCTCCGTGATCATGGTCCGGGGCGTGATCACGGAGGTAAACGCAGGTCCGGGCAGGTGCGATATTTCCGTGATTACGCCCGCGATCATGATCCAATGCCACTTAGCTTATTTTGATCATGCGCTGACCTGCATGTTCCGGCCCGGGCTGAAGCGCCCGGGCAGGCCGCCTGCCCGGGCGGGACCGAGCCCGGCAACATGGGTGCGCGAAACGACACCCGATCCGGAACATCAATACCCGCATTCATGCGGCCACGCCCGGGCACCAGAAGCCGCGCCAGGCACCGGCACCTCACCAGCAACATGAGCATCAGCGCTGGCGACCTGCCGGGCCGCATCACGGTGCGGCACATAAACTCCAAGATCAACTTAGGCTAAGTCGCATGGGCGCGGCTCTTCGGGCGTGCGGCTGCTCTCGCAGGAGGGTTTTCGGGTTCGTGCAGGAGGGTTTCCGCATCTAGGAGAGTTGACCGGACTATACGACGACAACCCTCCTTCATGCGGCAACGCTCCTGCGGGAACCCGGAAACCCTCCCCGATCATGACGAAAACCCTCCTGGACCCGGCAACTCTCCTCCCGGAGCACGAAAACCCTCCCGGAAGCGGCGGCTCCCAGGCTGGCCCGCCCCCGGGAGCCGCACCCAGGTCGCGTCGGATCATGATCCAATGCCGCTAAGCCTGAGTTGATCTTGGAGTTGATGTGCCGCAGCGGAAGTGCGGCCTGGCAAGCCGGCCGCGCTGGCGCTCATGTCGCGGGTGAGGTGCCGGCGGCTGGCGTGGCGGCTGGTGCGCGGGGGTGGCCGCATGGCTGCGGGTATTGATGTTCCGGATCGGGTGTCGATTCGCGTGTCGATGTTGCCGGGCCTTGGGCACCCTCCGGCGGGTGCCTGCCCGGGCAGTTCAGCCGGCCCGGAACATGCAGGTCAGCGCATGATCAAAATAAGCTAAGCGGCATTGGACCATGATCACGGAATATGCCTCTGGCGCTGGAGGCTGTCGGGTGGCTCGCCCTTGACCCGGTCAGGCGGACTGCGCGCGTGGCGCGGCGTGCCCGGGGCGGGGTGAGCAACGCGGCCCTCCCTGTCGTCGTCCCGAGAGCAACAAGGAGGGCCACGCTGCTGTTGCCGCGGGCCGTGAACAACAACGTGACCCGACCTGATGCTGCTCCGGCAAACGCCGGGCGGGAGGCTGGGAGGCTCGCGTTGAACTCCCCCGCACGCTGTCGTGAGTTCGGATGTGGCAGAGAATGCTAACGGGAGGAACCCATGGCTACGCTCTATTCCGAACTCGATGAGAAGCTGATCAAGTTCATAACTAGCCAGCCGATGTTCTTCGTGGCGACGGCGCCATGCCTGGACGCGACTGGGGCCGGCGGACACGTCAACGTCTCGCCGAAGGGCTACTGCGACACCTTCGCGATCCTCGATTCGCTGACCGTCGCCTATCTCGACCTCACCGGTAGCGGTGCCGAGACGGTCGCCCACCTGCGGCAGAACGGCCGCATCACGATCATGTTCTGCTCGTTCGACCGGGCTCCGAAGATCCTGAGGCTCTACGGCACCGGGCAGGTCATCGTGCCGGGTGACCCGAACTGGCCGACCTATTCGGGCTGTTTCCCCGCTGCCGACGATGACTGCGCGGCACGCGGCTACGGAACAGGAATGGAACGCGACAACCGGCGGGCCATCATCGTGGTGTCGATCGACCGCATCTCTGACGCCTGCGGCTACGCCGTTCCTATCATGGAACTAGTCGAGGAACGCGACGTACTCTCCCGATGGGCCGAACGCCGCTCCCCCCAGCAACTCGTCGACTATCGCATCAAGCACAACACCGAAAGCATCGACGGACTGCCCGCACTCAGTTGACCGGGCCGCAGGCACAGGCTGCGGGCGAGCGGGGCGGAGGCCGGGCAGGTGGGGGCCGCAGGCGGGCCAGGCGGAAAGTGAGGTGACCAGCCTTGGCCAGATGCAGGTGGTGCTGACGCAACTGATACCGGACTTTGGCCATGGACATACCCGGCGTCTCTTATCGTTGGGCGCATGCGATTCGCGCTGATCAACTCCGGTCTCGGGCTGCTCGCCACGGCCAGCGAACTGCACAAGCTACGTCCGGCCGCCGACCTGGTGATCGCCATGGACCCTGATGGCATGCCTTGGGGACCGCGCAGCCCGGACGATATCACCGAGCGCTCGATGGTAGCCGCTGAAGCGGTTGCGGGCTACGAGCCCGATGTGATCGTCATGGCCTGCAACACAGGGTCGGTTCACGCACTTGACATGCTGCGCGCGGAGTTCGAGCCGCGCATCCCGGTTGTGGGAACGGTACCGGCGATCAAGCCAGCGGCGGCCGCCGCTAGTTCCGTTGCTATCTGGTCGACCGTCGCTACCAGCGAAAGCGGCTATTTGCGGAAGCTGATCGGCGACTTCGGCAGCGGGGCCGGGGTGACCCCGGTGCCGTGCCCGGGACTGGCCACAGCGGTCGATGCCGGCGATCGCTCAGCTGTTTCCAGCGCGATCGCCCACGCAGCCGGGCGGACGCCTGCCGAGTGCGGCGCAATCGTGCTGGGCTGCACTGAGTACGAACTCGTCGCGGATCAGATCGGTGCCGCTGTCCCCAATGCGATCCTCTTCGGCTCGGCGACAGCGGTTGCCGCCCAGGCCCTCAAGCGAGCCAGCGAAGCCGGTCTCGACCCGCGCGTCGCCGAGGGCGAAGCTCAGATCGGCACGCTGACTGTCCTGCTCAGCGGTCGACCGGGAGCACTGCCGCCGACCGCGCTGATCTACCGCCAGGGCAGGGAACTGGCTCAGCTTGACGCCGGGCGCGACTCCACCGCAGGGATCGCCGTCTCCTAAGGCCGGCCCGGCCAAGGGTCAGACTGGCGTGCTACAGCGCAGCATGGGCCGAACCGCTAGCCGGCCCGGCGGCTGCTAGCTGGGCCGGCGGGGCGGCTTCGATGATGATGGGCGGCGATGCTTGGCGTAGCTGGCCGCGACCTGCTTGGGCGTCATGGACAAACGCGCCGCCGACGGAGGCAGACCTGCTTGCAACGCGTCCGCGATCAGGAGGGCCATTGAGTAAGACGGGTCCGCGTCGAGCGCGCGCTCGATCGCGATGCTGGCCAGCGCGCCGTCGCCTGACTGCCAGGCGGTGAACGCGAGCAGGGCTGCCGGCGCCGGAATGAACTCGGCGGGAAGCATGCGTACCAGGTGTGTCCAAAGACGCTGGTGAGCCTCATTGAACTGCGGGTCCATGCGGGCCCACGCGTCATCCCTGACCCGCATGTCCGAAAGCGCGAACCCGAGCCATGCGATCTCATCAAGATCGGTAACCTCGGCGCTTCGCCGATAGGCCGTCACGGCCCGGCGCATGGAGCGGCGGCCCGCGTCGGCGATGGGCTGCAGCAGGTCGGCACCGTCCCGCATGCTGAGCCGCTCCTCGATCAGTCGTGCGGCGCGCTGCCGGGCTCGCTCGACGGCGCCGGTCATGGGCTCGATCGAGTCTGCGTCCCTCGCCAGCGTGCCGACCAGGGCGGACCTGTCGCTGCGCACCTTGAGCCCGGCAGCGGCGAGAACGGCGGCCGCCGGGTGACTGTCCAGGTTGTAGGGCCGTCCGTCCGGCGGGCAGCAGGCCGGGTCGGGGCACAGGTAGGACCAGTAGCGCCCATCGTGCACCCGCAACGCGTCGTGGATCACGATCCCGTCCGCGCGCAGCGCGGGCGCGACGACGTCGACTACCGACGTCACGGGCACGCCGTCGCCGTAGCCGACCAGGATCGCCATAGTGAGGTGCTCGCGGGCAAGGACGACGCCCGCGTGCGCCGCTATGTCCTGGCTCAGCCCCTGATCGGCCGGGTCTGGCAGGTCATAGCGGAAGGCGAGCCTGATCCGCGCGTGCGGGCCGCCGATCCCGAGCACTACCAGGCTGTTCGCGGGGTGGAATCCGAGTAGGTGCGGCACGACGGCGAGGATGCCGTCGGCCGAGCCGACCTTGACTTTGCAGCGGCTGCCAGCCTGGGCCGCGCCGCTGCCCTGCGCGGCGGGCTTGGGCAGCTTGCCGCGGCTCGGCGCTCGTCCGGCTGGGCCGGCTGGTCCGCAGTTGCCGGGCTTGCGGGACCCGGCGTGATCGTTTCGCTGGGCCTGTTCGTCACGTTCCGGGCTATTTTCGGGAGGGTGGGATGCGTTCATGGGACCAGATTCGCCTTGCGGGGCGCGGGCTCGCGAGGCGACTTCTGTGTCTGTTCAATACGAGGAATTTCTCGCTGGCCTGTGGATGCGGGGATACCGCTACAGGCGAACACCGAGCAGGGCGTCGGTCACGTCGCCGACGAGCGACGCCGACGCCACGCCCGGCGAGTCAGATCCGCCTTCGCCCGCCAAGACCGCGTCGGCCCAGGCATCGACTGCAGCCAGGGCTCCAGGCGCGTCAAGGTCGTCGGCCATTCGCTCCCTGACCTGGGCGAGCACCACTTCACCCGAAGGCGCACCCGACATCGCGGCCACGCTGGCGACGGCGGACCGCCACCGTGCCAGCTTGTCCGTCGCGATCGTGAGCACTTCGTTGGTCCAGTCCCAGTCGCTGCGGTAGTGATGAGCGAGGATCGCCAGCCTGATCGCCATCGGATCGACGCCGGCCTCGCGCAACCTCGATACGAAGACGAGGTTGCCAAGCGACTTGGACATTTTGGCGCCCTGATAGCGCACCATCCCGGCGTGCACGTAGTTGCGCGCGAAGATCCCGTGGTCCGGCTTCACGCCGGACTCGGCATCGGCGAACGCGACGCGCGCGTGCGAGGCGCTCATCTCGTGGTGCGGGAAGATCGAGGTCAGAGCCGCCAGCCTGCACATCGAAGCTGGCCCCGAGGTACGTCGAGGCGATCGCGGCGCATTCCACGTGCCAGCCTGGCCGTCCCGGTCCGAATCTGGACTCCCAGTGCGGCTCACCCGGCCGCTCGGCGAGCCAGACCAAGGGGTCGAGCGGATCCTTCTTGCCGCGCCGGCCCGGGTCTCCGCCGCGCTCCGCGGAGAGCTCGATCATCGTCTTGACGTCGTAACCCGAGACCGAGCCGAAGAGCGGTCAGCCGACTTGAGCCCGTAGACGTCGCCGCCGAGCTCGTACAGCGCATCCCGGGCGGCTAGCAGCGCGCTGAAGTCGCCGATCACGTCGAGCGCCTCGACCGCGCCGATCAGGTGGTCGGGGGGCAATACCCGCAGCGCGGTCATGTCGGATCGGTAACGCTGCGTCTCGCGCTCAGCCAGTTCGCGCCAGTCCTGGGCGTCTCTCGCCGCGCGCTCGAGCAACGGGTCATCCACGTCAGTGACATTTTGGGCATAACGCACTTCATGGCCGGAATCGAGCCAGCTTCGGTTCAGCAGGTCCCAGGCGATGTAAGTCGCCGCATGGCCCAGGTGCGTCGCATCGTAGGGCGTGATCCCGCACGCATAGATCGTCGCCTGCCGGCCCTGCGCCGCTTCCACGGCAGCGCTCTTGTCGACGTGTCCCGTATCGCGGGTCTCGGGTGCCCGCCCGGGCAGCTTCGGAACGCTCGGAGCAGCGCCAGGAGTCCATGGCGGCAAGATTATCGTTCTGCTTGCGTGCTATCGGAGGGAGCGTACCTGTTCGAACGCGTAGGAGAGTGCCGAGCAGCCTCGGCTCACTCCAGGCCGGACCCGTGAACGAGACGCCCGACCGGCAGTCCGGCAACGAAACCCGCTGGCACCGTGACCGAGGGATAGCCGCTCACCGCCGCCGGGGAGGTCGTCCCGACCGTGACGTGGTCGCCGAGCACGTAGTCGGTGAGCCAGGCCGGGTTGCCGCTGAGCGCGAGCACGGCATCGAGGCCGTGCTCGGCCAGCGCGCCGTCGAGCGCTCCCCGTGCCAGCGCCCGCGCCTCGTCGCGAGCGGCTTCCAGGCCGGGTCCGCGCGGCCGCCGGTCTGCTGAGCCTGGACGAAGATTTCCTGACCGAACCTGGCCAGCACCCGCAGCATTATTCACACTGTTGAATTCAATGAGTTCTTCGAGCGACATCGGGTGCTCGCCGCCGAGCCGCGCGAGGTAGGCGTTCAGGTCGTCCTTGAACTCGCAGCCGAGCGCGGCGAATTCGGGCTTGCTGATGCCCTCGGCGCCGGCGAGGTCGACGGGGTCGACGATGACCGCGCCGTGCTCGCGCAGCAGTGTTGCGACGCTGTCGAGCACGGCGCCGCGCCGGGGACCGCGTCGGCCGAGCCCGCGCGCCAGATGCCGATCCGCGCGCCGGCCAGCGCGGCCGGGTCGAGGAACTGCGTGTAGTCGGCGTGGATCGAGCCCGGCGCGGACTGGCCGTCCGGGGTGTCCTCGGTCGCCGGGTCGCCGGGTCGAGCGCCCGCGATCGCGCCAAGCAGCGCCGCGGCGTCGGCCACGCACCTGGTCATCGGCCCGGCGGTGTCCTGCGCGGACGAGATCGGGACGATGCCGGTCCGGCTGACCAGGCCGAGCGTCGGCTTGATCCCGACGACGCCGCAGTTGTTGGACGGGCTGATGATCGAGCCGTCGGTCTCGGTGCCGATCGTGAGCGCCGCGAGGCCCGCTGCCATCGCCACGCCCGAGCCTGAGCTGGAGCCTGACGGGTTCCGGCCGGGGCCGTGCGGGTTCACTGCCTGGCCGCCAAGCGTGGACCAGCCGCTCGTCGAGTGGGTCGAGCGGAAGTTAGCCCACTCGGACAGATTGGCCTTCCCGAGCACGATCGCCCCGGCCGCACGCAGCTTTCCGACATGAACGCGTCTTTCGCCTCAGCGCCGGCCAGCGCAGGCGAGCCCGGCTGTCGCCGGCGAGCCCTGCGCGGAGATGTTGTCCTTGATCAGGACGGGGATGCCAGCGAGCGGACCCTGCCCCCTGGCAGCCGACGCCGTCCGGCCGCGTCGATCGCGGCCGCCTGCTCGGCGGCGTCGGCGCTGACCGAGATGACCGCGCCGAGTCCGTCATTCAGGCGCTCGATCCTGCCGGTGTAGAAGCTGGTGAGCTCGGCGGCCGTCAGCCGCCGCGAACTCATGGCCGCGCGCAGCCCGGCCACTGTGACCGACGCCGTATCCAGGCCAGAGTTGGCGATCTCTTCTCTGCGGGACTCGCTGGGGGGTTGTTCAACTGACATGGTGGAAGACTAGGAGAGCCGAAGGGGGTCGCGGCGGGCGGGGCATAGGTGCATCGGGGGTCGGGCGGATGGCCTGTTGGCGCAGGCGCGGCCGGGTGCGGGCCGCGATGCTGGCGGCGCTGGCTGTTCTGTCGGCGTTGATCGCCGGGTGCGGCTCAGGCAGCACCGGCCAGAACTCGCCGGCTAGTTCAGGCGAGAGCGACTACGAGCGGGTCATCAAGCAGGTGCTGCCATCGGTGGTGGAGATCCAGGCCGGGAACCTCACGGGCTCTGGCGTGGTCTTCGATTCCCGCGATGACATCGTCACCAATGCGCACGTGCTCGGCGACTCAAGGAAGATACAGGTCGTTATGTCCGCCTCGGCGAAGCCGCTCCGGGCTCGGCTCGTGGGCCTGTTTACCCCGGACGACCTCGCGGTGATCCAGGTCGCCCGGGGCTCGGGCCTGCGGCCGGTCCGGTGGGCCGACTCGGCGCGGGCGCAGGTCGGGCAGATCGTGCTCGCGATGGGCAGCCCGTTCGGGCTGGTCGACAGCGTGACCCAGGGCATCATCTCGGCGACCGGCCGGACCGTGACCGGACCGACGATCGCCGGCCAGCCGCCCACGGTGCTGACGGACGCGTTGCAGACAAGCGCCGCGATCAACCCGGGCAATAGCGGCGGCGCGCTGGTATCGCTCTCAGGCGAGGTGCTCGGCATACCGACGCTAGCAGCGCGTGATCCCGAACTCGGCGGCGTGGCCAGCGGGATCGGCTTCGCGATCCCGTCCGACACCGTGCGGGACATCGCGGACCAGCTCATCAAGACCGGGCACGTGACGCGGTCGGACCGGGCGTCGCTGCAGTTCCGCGGTGATACGACGGAGGCGAGCGGCATAGCCGCCGGCGTGGGCGTCACCACGACGGCGCCTGACGGGGCGGCGGAACTGGCCGGCATCAAGCCTGGCGATGTCATCGTCGCCATCAACGGCGACAAGACGGCGACGCTCTCCCGGCTCGAGAACCTGCTGGTCGACTACCGCCCTGGCCAGAAGGTCACGGTGGAGGTCAGGCTATGAGACGGGAAGCTGCGGCAGGTCGCCGTGAAGCTGGGGAGCCTGGCCAGCGGGCAGCGCTGACCAGGATCCTCGGGCGGGCACCAGTCAGTGCTGGCTCACCAGGAACGACGTATCGGTCCCGCCGTAGAAGCCAGCGGCGACGCAATGGCCGGCCGAGGCACAAGCGATCGAGTTGATGAACGAGGCGTTGCCTTCGTCCAGCTTGACGATGCCGCGGACGATCCCGGCCTTGCCGAGCACTCCATGCCGCTCGCTAATCAAGAACGCCTCCTGGCTCGACTTCCCTGAGGTGATGTAGCCGCCCGCTTCGCAGTCTCCCTCGGCCGGGCAGGCCAGGACGCTCATGAACGCCTTGCTACCGGGAGCCAGGCCAGGAACGCGTCTCGGCTTGGACCACTTGCCATCCCGCTCGGTGGCGATCGCGGCCGGATCGGCTGTCGCGATCGTGCAGTTGCCGGCCGACGGACAGGCCAGGACGGGCAAGGTGAACCCGGTCGTCCCTGGGACACGGTGCCTGGGACCCCATTTGCCGTTGCTCTCGCTAAACGTCGAGGTGCTTTGCGTGCCCGAGCCAGGGACCACCACGGTGCAGCTGCCGCGGCGAGAGCAGGCTATCGAACCGATGAATGTCAGCGGCCTGACACCAGGAAGCCTGATCGCGCTTCCCCAGATGCCGTTCCTGGCGAGCGCCACGAAATACCCGTGTCCGCTGTCGTTCGCGTCGAAGCCGTCGGCGAGGCAGCTATTGCCCCCCGGTACGCACGACAGTTCGCCGACGTAGCCGCCGCTGGAATTCTCGGTGCCTGGCAAGAGCTGGGCATTGCCCCAGGTGCCGTGACGGTCGCTGACGACGAAAGGAGAGTCCGTATTGTCGGCGTCATCGCCGACGAAGAACCCGCCGGCCACGCAGTTGCCTGGCGACGAGCACGCCAGCGCCTGGAAGTTAGCGCCCGCCACGTCGCCGATTTGCGCGAGGCCTGCGACTGGCTCGGCCTTGCCCCAGACGAAGTTCCGCTGATTCACAGTGAAGAGACAGTCGAAACAGGCCGGCGACTCATAAGAGCCGACGGCGCTGCAGTTGCCTGCCGATGGGCACGCCACCCGGCCGATTGACGCAGAGCCAGATTCGGGGCCGCTGCCGGATGATCCGAGACCGAGCGGTGTCGTGTCGATGGGCACGGGCTTACCCCAGACGCCGGTGCCATTCCTGGCGACGAGGACGCTGGGACCTACGGCCGGCGTCACGCAGTAGCCGGGCGACGCGCACGCCTGTTGCCCTGCTCCGACCGGCGACGCCACAGCCACGCCCCAGGCACCGGCCGATCCGCCCGTGCTTGCCCGCGCCTGTGCCTGCGCCTGGCCGGCCAGGACCGTCAGGCCAGGCATGGCGATGGCGAACGCGATCCACGCGGCTGACGAGATCATTCGCCTTCTGAATTTCACCGGATTCCCCTTCTCTGAGCGCTCTTGTGAGCCGCGCGGACTCGGCAAAGCCGCACGGATGATAGACGCCCGATGACCGGCGTTGGATTACTCGGTGCGGGACTACGCTGGCGCTGCCACCGGCCTGAGGCGATCTGGACACTGCCTAGACTGCCGGCATGACCTTCACCATCGGCAAGCTGGACTTCGAGCCGGCCGCCAGCTTCCTGGACCTGCTCGCCGCGCCAGTTGCCGCCGCCATCAGCATCCCGCAGTGGCCGCACCCGGCGGACGCGGTCGGGGTCGCGGAGATCGACCCTGACCTCGCCGATACCGCTGCCTTCTGCGAGCGTTACGACGTCTCGCTCGCCGAGTCGGCTAACTGCGTGGTCATCGCGGGCAAGCGTGAGGGCGAGACCAGGTTTGCCGCGTGCGTCGTGCTGGCGACTACCAGGGCCGACGTCAACAACGTGGCCAGGCGGGCACTTGACGTGCGCAAGGCATCGTTCGCACCCATCGACCTCGCCGTCGCGGAAACTGCCATGGAGTACGGCGGAATCACGCCGATCGGCTTGCCTTCGGGCTGGCCTATCCTGATCGACTCGGCCGTCGCGGCCTCAGCGGCCGTGGTCATCGGAAGCGGCGTGCGCAGGTCCAAGCTCGCGCTGGCGGGGCAGACCCTCGCCGCACTGCCTGGCGCCGTGGTGGTTGAGGGCCTGGGCCGCTGATCTGGCTGCCGGGCTCAGGGGAGCCAGGAGACCTTGCCGTGCAATACCGCGTAGCCGATGAACGCCCCGGCGTCGATCAGCGTGTGCGCGATGATCATCGGCGTCACCCGGCGCCAGCGGCGGAATAGCACTCCGAAGATGACGCCCATGGTGGCATTGCCAAGGAATCCGCCGAATCCCTGATAGAGGTGGTAGGACCCGCGAAGGATGGCGCTAATCGCAACCGCTTTCCACGGCTTGACGCCTAGCTGATCGAGCCTGGTGAGCAGATAGCCGAGAACGAGAGTCTCTTCGAGCATCCCGTTCTGGAAGGCGTAAAGCGCCAGTACCGGTATCCGCCACCAGACCGCGGGCAGGCTCTCTGGCACGACGTTCAGGCTGACGCCTAGCTTGAACGCGACGACATAGAGCCCGAGGCCCGCGCCGCCGATGATCGCCGCGAGTACCGCACCGCGGACGCCGTCCCTGGCCGGCTGCGTGGCGTCCAGGCCGATCACCGCGGGCGAGTCGTCCGACCTGACCAGCAGGTAGAGCACGAGGAGGACGGGCGCGAGGTTCTCTGCGATGGAGGCGAGTTGCAGCACGAGGTCGAGCCAGTGATTGGCGGCCTGCGAGCCGACGAGCAATGCTTGCTGGCCCGACAGCGGCTGGGGCGCGAGCAGCGATCCGATCAGGGAGAGCAAGGCATTGAGCGCACTCGCACCAAGAGACACGGCGAATACCGCGAAGATCTCCCAGCGGATCAACGATGGGGATAGCGGGCGTACGCTAGTTTCCCTGAGTGCCACTGAAGGACTCTAGCTTGTGCCGGTGACCGTAATCGGTTGCCGATACCCCGCCGGCGAGCGGAAAAGTCCTCACACTCGGCGTGTACTTGGCCGATAGCGTGGTAGGGCCGGTGTTGCCCGATCATGCGGCATACCTCGTGCCCGCAAGGTAGACATGGATCGGTCGTAGCGAGCGTAGACAGGATGGTCCGATGAGTGCAGCAGGCGGCAGCCACGACGGCAAGCCTGCGTCCTGCGGCTCAGCACGGGCGGAAGCCGCGATCGCGACGGCTGTACCCGGCACGACCTCGGCTGACCCCGGTCAGGCCCAGGCGGGCGGTCCAGGCGGTGCCAGCCAGCCCGGCGGTGCCCGGGGGGGACCGGTCAGGTCGGTGTTCGGGGCGCTCGGAGGCTTCTTCCGGCGAATCTGGCGGCCAGCCTGGGTCAGGCACGTGGTGCTCCTGCTGATCTACATCGGCGCCGGGATCGCGGCTACGTGGCCGAGGTTCAGCTACCTGACCAACGGCAAGCTGCCAAGGACCACGGATGTGGCGAGCTTCGTCTGGGGCTTCTGGTGGGTGGCCCACCAGGTGACGCACCTGGGCAATCCTTTCTTCACTAAATTCATGGCCGCTCCCGTCGGCATCCAGCTCGGGTTCAGCACATTGATGCCGCTCGCTGGTCTCGTGATGATGCCGGTCACGTTGCTGTGGGGTCCGTCGGCCGCATTCACCTCGCTCACGCTTATCACCCCCGGCCTGCTGTGCTACGCCATGTACCGGGCGGCCAGGCTGTGGCTGAATCAGCCGGGTTCCATCGCCGCTGGCGCCATTTACGGTTTGTCGTCGATGGTGCTGTGGCAGGTCTGGTATCACATCAACATCGCCGTCGGCCTGATCTTCCTGCCGCTGACCATCGAGGCCGCCGTCCGGCTGCGCCGCAGCCAGAAGATCGGCCCGGCGATCTGCCTCGGTCTCGCGCTCGGCGCGGCGGTCATGACCAGCCAGGAGGGCGCCGCCATAGCGTTGCTGCTGGCGGCGGTGATCTTGATCCCGTGGATTGTCGGGAAACTGTTCAATGACAGAGAGTCGCTGCGTAAGGTCTTGATCCCGCTCGGGATCGGGGCACTCGTAGCGTTCGTGGTCGCGAGCCCGCAGCTGATCGCGATGCTGCAGCAGATAGCCGCAGGCGGAGCGACAACGCCGCCTGGCACCCTCGCCATGAACTACACCCAGTTCGGGGTGCCGCTGCAAACCCTCTTCGCGCCGTCGCCGAGGATCTCGTACTACGGCCTCGGGCATGTAGTGCCGACTGGCTGGGCGTTCAACACGACGCCGCAGTTCGGCACCTCAGTGCAGCCGGAGGAAGGGCTACCCGGATTCGGGCTGGCCGCCAGCGTGCTCGCCGGCCTTGGCGCGCTGATCGCCTGGCGCAAGCGCACCACCTGGTGGTTCGTACTGCTCTGGCTCGGCGGCGCGATCCTGGCGCTCGGAACGAGCCTGGTCATCGGCAGCGCCTGCGTCGTCAACCAGGCCAAGCCGGGGGAAGTGTACGGCCGGGCCTGCCAGCAATACATGCCGTTGCTCAGCCACATCCACTGGGTCTACGTCCACCACATCGGGGTAGACGCGTGGGAGCAGGTCCGGGTATCGAACCTCATGCCCTATACCTGGCTGGTGCGCTTCCCGCCGCTCTCCGGCTTGCGGGAGGCTGACCGGTTCGCCCTGGTAGCCATGATCGGCGTGGCTCTGCTCGCCGGGATCGTGGTGCAGTGGATCAGCAAGCGCCGGTGGTGGCTATCGGTACCGCTCATTGCCCTGGTGACGGCGGCCTGCGTCTTCGAGGCCGGCTGGGCCGGCGGCACGAGCGGGCCGCCCGTTACTCCGACCGAGACGATGCCGACCACGATGCCGGGGTTCGATGCGATGCTGAAGGCGGATCACTCGGACAAGGCCGTGCTCGACGTGCCGTTCGGCCTGCGCGGAGGCTTGCGGCTGGTCGGATCAGGCATCTCCGAGCGGGCGATGCTGCTCGCCACCAGTGACGGGCATCCGCGCTCAGTGTCCTATACGGCGTGGGTGCCGCTGCCGACGGTCAAGGCGATCACGAAGCACCCGTTCTACCACTACCTGCTCAAGTACCAGAACGCGACGTCGTATCCGAAGCGGTACGAACTGAGGGCGGCCGCGGCCGACCTCAAGACGCTCAACATCGGCTGGGCGATCGAATGGACCAACCTGTGGCGGTCCAACCACCCGATCCAACGACTCGACAAGGTGGAGGCGTATTTGCGGCGGCTCGGCTTCCGCCGGGTCCGCCTTGGCTGCATGGTGCCTTCGCAGCCCGGCACGGTCTGCGGCGACCGGGAACTCGAGAAGGTCTGGCTTCTCAAGTACATCCCGGCCGACGCCTACGGCAAGCGGCACCACCACCATCACACGTAGTGCGGTCGAACTGCGCCTTTGACCGCACGCTGCCGGGTTCCTGGAGGAGAGTTTCCGCGGGCGGGAGGGTTGTCGGGTTCCTGGAGGAGAGTTTTCGCATCTAGGAGAGTTGACCGGACTATACGACGACAACCCTCCTTCATGCGACAACGCTCCTGCAGGAACCCGGAAATCAAGCTCTGGCTCGTGATCACGGAACATCACGCCCGGTGATTCCGCCGCACGCGCCTACCGGGATGCGGCTGGGAGGGCAGTCAGCCCGCCGTCGGCGTCGGGCTGGGCCTGGGCTAGCTGGGAGGTCAGGCGGCCCCAGGCAATGTCGGCGCCGCTGGCGAGGCAGCCGTCCACGACCGCGCTCGTGCCCAGGGCGCTGACCCTGACTTCCGGCAGCACCGGGGCTATCTTGGCGAGCTCGGCACTGACCGCGGCGGCGAAACCAGGCGCCTGCCCGATGCCGCCACCCAGCACGACCAGCCCGGGGTCGATCACGGTGATGATCGCGCAGATGGCCTTGGCGACCAGGCGGGCCTCGGTCGCGACGACCTCAACCGCCCGTTCGTCGCCCGCCGCTGCCGCGGCGAACACCTGGCGGGCCGAGGTCGCGCGCAGGCCGGCCTGGCGCGCCGACCGCACGATGGCCGACGACGAGCCAGCGGCTTCGAGTGCGCCGCGCCTGCGCACCTCGTCATCGGCGGCCCGGCGCCCCGAGCCATCCCAGCCATCCCAGCCCCAGCCCCAGCCCCGGCCATCCCGGCCCCGGCCCCGGCCGGACCCTCGGTGATCGGCAAGAACGCGATCTCACCGGCCACGCCGTGCGCGCCCCGGTGCAGTTTGCCGTCGAGCACCAGGCCCATCCCGATGCCACTGCCGATCGACACGAACGCGAAGCTCGCGAACTCCCGGCCGTGCCCGTGCTCGCGCTCGGCCAGCGCGGCGGCGTCCGTGTCGTTCTCGACCACGAAATTCGGCCCGAACGCCTCCCTGAGACTGGCGAGCACCGCTCGCTTGTCCCAGCCGGCGAGCCCGCCGGCCAGCGCGATCACATCGCGGCTCGGGTCGTAGACGCCCGGGCTGCCGAGCACGGTCTGGGTGACGTCGGCGCGGCCGATACCAGCCGCCGTGCAGATGCCGTCGGCTAGCCTGATCAGCTCGCCCACCCGCTTGCTCACGCTTCCGGCCGGGCTGCGCGCCTCGGCCTTCGCCCTGACCTCGCCGGTCAGGTCAGCGACGGCGCCGCGCAGGTACTCGTGCCCGATGTCGAGCCCGAGCACATAGCCGGCCTCCGGCCGGATCTCGTACAGCACGGCGGACCGCCCCGGCACCCCGGTGCGCTGCCCGGCGATCCTGACCAGGCCAGACCGCTCGACGTTGGCCAGCGCCAGCGAGACGGTCGGCTTGGACAAGCCCGACAGCCGGGCGAGGTCAGCGCGCGAGCAGATGCCGAGCCGGCGGATCTGGCTGAGCAGCAACTGCTCGTTCATCGCCCTGATCAGCTGCGGCCTGGCCGCCTGACCGACCCCGGCACCGCACCGCACCCCCGGCCCCAGCCCCACCCCCGGCCCCGGCGATAACGTCAGTCATCTAGCTGAGGCAGGCGCGAGGTAGGCGAGGTGCTCGCCGTGCAGGTCGATGTAGTCGGCCAGCAGCTCCCTGGCCGCCGTGCTGCCAGGGACCAGCGGATGCTGGGCAAACGCGACAGCGGCGGCGGTAGCGTCGCCGGTCAGGGCGGCCGTCACCAGACCGCGCTCGTACTCCTTGACCGCCTCCACGAGCGCCCTGGCCGACCGGGGCAGCGGAGCGGACCCGCCGCCGGGCACCAGCCCCTGCGCCGACACCGAACAGGGAACCTCCACGATGTCATCGGGCTCAAGGAACGGCAGCGCGTCGCCGTTGCGGACATTCACGATCACCGTTGCCCGGCTGCCGTCCCGGACAACCCGTCGATGACCCGCAGCGCGAGCCCCTCATACCCGCCGATCTCCTGCGCCTCGATCGGAACACTCCCCCGTGCCGCCCGGCTTTCCCGAGCCTGCGCCTGGCCGCTGGCTCCGTCGGTATCGGTGCGCATATAGGTGTCGCGCCGCACCCCGAGCAGGTGCGCGTAGGCGGTCCAGGCGGCATGGGTGTCGCCGTCGGCGAACGCCTTGCCGATCGCGGTGAGCAGCTCCTCGTTCAGCGCGAGAATGTCCTGGCCCCGGCTGTTGCCAGCGCGGGTCACCCCGTCGACGTAGCGGCGCGGGTCGTAGTAGTAGTACACGTACTCAGTCGGCAGCGCCCCGACCCGCGCGACCAGGTCAGCGTCAAACCCGGCGAAGTGCCGCGAAGACCGCTGCAACTCGGCGAACTTCGCCACCAGCTCGGGCAGCAGCTCAGCGCCGCCGACTCGCGAGCGACGTCACCCATCCCAGGTGATTGAGCCCGCTGTAACCGGCGCTGACCTGGGCAGGGTCGGCACCGACAAAACCGGTCAGCTCCGCGATGGTCCCCGACGGCGTATCGCACACCCCGACGGCGGTCACCTGCCCCTGGGCGGCGATCGCCTGGGTGATCAGCCCCGCCGGGTTCGTGAAATTGATCAGCACGGCCCCGGGCGAGCACTGGCTCAGCAACTCGCAATACGAGAGCACCACCGGGATCGTCCGCAGCGCCATCGCGCCGCCGCCAGGGCCGGTCGTTTCCTGGCCCACGATCCCGCGCCGCAGCGCGACTTGCTCATCGATGACCCGCCCGCGGTCACCGCCGACCCTGATCGCGGAGAACACGTAGTCCGCGCCCGTGAACGCCTCGCACCGCGTCCTCCGTCACCGTCACCACTTCCGGGTGACCGAGCACGGCGCCGACCTCCATGGCGAGCCGGGCGGTCGTAGCCCGCCGCACCGGGTCGGGCTCGAAGAGGCAGATCTCGTCAAAGACCCCTGGCCGCCCGGCCAGCACCGAGCGTACGAACGCCGGCATCCGGACGCCCCCGCCGCCGAGTATCGACAACTTCATCGGTCACGCTCCCGTAGTAGCTGACGTCGCCGTGGCTATCTGCCGCAAAATCATTGGCTGCAACGGCCACCCGGCGCTGGTCCCGGCACCAACCTCACCAATCGCGCCGAACTGTTCAACGGCCTTCGAGCCTGCCGCGTTGGCAAGCACGACCGCATCGGTGATCGGGACTCCCGACAGCAGCCCGGCGATCAGCGCTCCGGCGAAGTTGTCGCCCGCTCCGGTCAGGTCGCGCACCTTGACCTCACGGACACCCGCAGTCACCTCGGTGAACGAGCCGTCCGCATGCGTGACCAGCGCCCCGGCCGCGCCCCTGGTCACCACCAGCTGGGTGCCCCACGCCGAAGCGGCCGCGACGGCCTGCTCAATCGCCGGAGCGCCGGTCAGCCTCAGCAGCTCATCAGAATTTGGCACGAACAAATCTGCCAGCTTGATGCACTCGGTAATGATCTCGCCCTCGCGCTCATCACCGAGTGAGATGTCAAGCATCACTTTGCAGCCCAGTGCCCGTGCTTCCCGCATGAACGCGGGGATCCCGTGGCCAGCGTGCAGATAACACCAGGCAGGCCGTTCGGCTCGCAGGACCCCGAGCCAGCGGTCGATCTCGCGCTGGGAGCCCGGTGCCGCCGGCGGCACGTGGGTCACGAACCCCCGGTCCCCGGCGAAGTTGAGCACGACCGTGATGCCGGCGGCGACCCGGCGATCCGCGCCGAGGCGGACACGCTGATGCCGACGGCCGCGCAGTGCTCGATCGCCACCTGCGAGCCGACATCATCGCCGAGCCTGGTGCAGATTGCCGTCTTGCGCTCCGCCGGCCGCGGCGGCCGTCGCGCTGGTCACCGCCCCGCCGCAGGAGATGGCGAACTCGTCGGTAAAGACCTCCTCGCCGGGTCCGGGCAGCCGCTCGAGCTGGCCGAAGACCAGCTCGAGGAAGACCGTGCCGAACGAGATCATGTCCACGAAACAGCCTCCGTAGCCCCCTGCTGCGCTTGCGCACCGACTGCCTGCCAAGTCCCGGACCGGCCCGGCGCGTGGGGTCTTATCCAGGCTTCACGCGCGAGGTCACGGTTCGGCCACAAACTCTGTTACCGTCCGGATAGTTAGGATACTGTCCTAACAATCTCACAGATTAGCGTGGCCATGCATCATTACTGGCGCGTGACTCCCAAAATTACTACCATCCGCCACCTCCTGATATTCACGACATTCATGGTGATAACTGGCATAGTCGCCAACGGTACGACCGTCGGCACCCCGACCGCCGGAGGCTCCCCGGCCCTGCCGGAATTCCCCCGGCTCGCAAGACCGCCCGGCGCCAGCGCGCGAGCCGGTGCGGGGATCGTCAGTGCGGCGCGCAGCGCAACCGAAGGGCTAAGCAATGAGACGCCTTATCAAATACGGGGTCGTCATCGCGACATGCTGCCTGGCGGCGGCTGCCTGCTCCAGCAGCAGCGGTGGTGGCAGCGGCGGCAAGGCGGCAGCGGTCTTCCGCCAGCGGTGTCCTGTCCATCGACAACGAGAGCGGCGGCAACTGGACGTGTGACTTCAACCCGTTCAACCTCTCCGACATCTCGTTCTCGCTCGGCACGGTCTACGAGCCGCTGATGTTCGTCGACACGCTGGAGAACGCCAAGACCTCCCCTGGCTCGCCTCCAGCTTCGCCTGGAGCAACGGGAACAAGACGCTGACCTTCACGATCCGCAATGGCGTGAAGTTCACTAACGGCGATCCGCTGACCGCCGCCGACGTGGTGTACACCTTCAACCTGCTCAAGGCCAACAAGACGCTGGACATCAACGCGGTCTGGGCGGTGCTGAGCGGCGTCTCCCAGCAGGGCTGCACCAGGTCGTCATGCAGTTCAAGGCGCCCGCGGTGACGTACTTCTACTACATCGCCGACCAGATCGGCATCGTGGACGCCGAAGATCTGGTCCAAGATCTCCGACCCGTCCAAGTACCCGGACACGAACCCGATCGGCACCGGGCCCTACAGGTCAGCTCGAAGACCTGCACCCCGCAGAACATCCAGTACCAGGCCAACCCGCACTTCTGGGAGCCAGGGCTGCCGAAGGTCGCGACCGTCAACTACCCGGCCTACCTCACCAACGACTCCGCCAACAACGTCCTGGCCAAGCGGCGGGGCGCAGTGGGGCAGCCAGTTCATCCCCGACATCGGCAAGTTCCTCGCGGGCCAGCCCGCGATCAAGCACTGGTTCCCGCCGGTCGCCAACGTCTCGGTGTTCATCAACCTGACCAACCCGCTGCTCAAGGACTCGCGGTCCGCCAGGCCATGGCGTACGCGATCGACCGGGCGAAGGCGTCAGCAGCTAGGTGAGTTCGGCGAAGAGCCCGCGTCCAACCAGACCGGCATCGTCACCCCGACGTTCACCAGCTGGCTTGACAGCTCGCAGGCAGCGCAGTTCGGCAACAACTACGCCTACGACCCGGCCAAGGCCGAGTCGATCCTCGACCGGCGGACGGCTACAAGAAGGGCTCGGACGGCATCTTCGCCAAGAACGGCAAGAAGCTGTCCTTCACGATCATCAACAACGGCGGATTCTCCGACTGGGTCAACGCCGTCAACGTGATCGTCGTCCGACTTCAAGGCGGTCGGCATCGGCCGGACCCAGAGGACCTGTCCCAGACGACCTACCAGGACAAGCTGTTCTCCGGCCAGTTCGAGCTCGCCTACGGCGCCGAGACCGGCGGTCCCGAGTCCGTACTTCGAGTTGCGCCAGTGGCTGTACTCGGCCAACTCCGCGCCGATCGGCACGCCGGCCGGCTCGAACTTCGAGCGGTACAGCAGCCAGGCGACCGACAACGCTGATCAACCAGCTTACCCGGCCACCACGAGCCCGGCCGAGCAGCAGGCGATCGTCTGCGGGCTCGAGAAGGTCCTGCTCGCCGACGTCCCGGTGATCCCGGTCACCGAGGCGGTCGACTGGTTCCAGTACGACACCGCCACCTTCTGCGGCTGGCCCTCGCCCAGTCAACCAGTACGCGCAGCCAGCCGCGTACAACTACCCGGACTGGGAGCAAGTGATGCTGCGACCTGACCCCGACCAAGAAGTAAGCCGCCCCGCATTCGGCCGCGGTGACGCCAACACCTGCGGCCCACACCGCCCGGTCTAGCCGAATCGGCCGTGGCCAGACGACGAGTGGTGACTGGGAGGACGGGAGTATGAGATTCGCGCTTCGCCGTCTGGCCTTCTTCTTGCTCACGCTTGTGGGCGGCGGTCACGCTGAACTTCGTACTGCCGAGGCTGATGCCGGGCAACCCGGCCGATCGCCATGATCGCGAAGTTCAAGGGCGGGGTTTCGCCGCAGGCGCTGCACGCGCTCGAAGTCCAGTTCGGCGTGAACACCCGGCAGAGCTTGATCAGCCAGTACTGCACTACCTGAAGAACATCTGCGACCGGCAATTTCGGCACGTCGCTATCGCAGTACCCGGCCTCCGTCGGGCCACATCATCGGCTCCGCCATCTGGTGGACGCTCGGCCTGGTCGGACGTGACCACGATCTTGTCGTTCATCCTCGGCACGCTGATCGGCATCCTGGGCGCCTGGCGCCGAGGCGGCACGCTGGACAGCGTCATGCCGCCGCTGTTCGTGATCACCTCGGTGATCCCGTACTTCTGTCTCGGCCTGGTGCTCATCTTGATCTTCGGCATCAAGCTGAACTGGCTGCCCTATCTCTTCTCCCATGACTACACGCTGACCCCGCCGTTAACTCGGTGACCTTCATCTGGGACGTGATCGAGCACGCGATCTTGCCGGCCGCGACGCTTGCTGATCACGACGATCGGCACCTGGATCCTGACCATGCGCAACACGATGATCACCACGCTGGCCGAGGACTACGTGCGGATGGCCAGGGCCAAGGGCCTGTCGGGCCGACGGATCATGCTCGACTACGCGGCGCAGCAACGCGATCCTGCCGAACCTCACGGGCTTCGCGATGTCGCTCGGCTTCGTGCTCGGCGGCGCGATCCTGATCGAGTACGTCTTCAACTACCAGGGCGTCGGCTACTGGCTGCTCGCGGCCGTCAACAACGAGGACTATCCGCTCATGCAGGCGCTGTTCCTGCTGATCACCCTGGCGGTGCTCGTGGCGATCCTGATCTCCGATATCGCGACCGCCCTGCTCGATCCACGGACCAGGGACGCAGGTTAAGCCATGGCCATGATCCAGATGCCGTCAGGCGCGGCCGAGCCCGGCGTCCCCCCGCCGCGTGACCTCGCCGAACTCGCCGCCGATGACCAGCGCACCGGCGCCAGCCGCTCGCCCGGCGTCCGCGCGCTGCAGCGGATGGGCAAGGCGATCAGGTCGAACCGCAAGGCGACCTGGGGCGCCGGGCTGCTGCTGCTGTTCGCGCTGATCTCGTTCTTCCCTGGACTGATCGCGCATGATGACCCGATGCGATCGGCACCTACAAGACCGCCCTCGGCCCGTCCCTGCACCACCTGCTCGGCACGACCGGCCTCGGCAAGGACATGTGGGCTCAGGTCATCTGGGGCGCGCGGCCGGTGCTCGAGATCGCGTTCGGCGTCGGCATCGGCGCCACCGCCATCGCGGTGATGATCGGCGTCGCCGCCGCCTACCTCGGCGGCGCCTGGGACGCGGTGCTCAACTTGCTGACCGACGTGCTGCTGGTGATCCCGCTGTTCCCGCTGCTGATCGTCATCGCCGGCTACCTGCACGGCGCGGCACCCCGTGATGATCGCGGTGATCACGCTGACCGGCTGGTCCTACACCGCCAGGCAGCTCAGGTCCCAGGCGCTGTCGCTGCGCAAGCGCGACTTCCTCGAGGCCGCCCGGGTCAGGGGCGAGCGGCCGCTGTACATCGTCGTGGTCGAGATCATCCCGACGATGACGTCGCTGATCGTGGCCAGCTTCCTGACCAACGCGCTGTACGCGGTGCTGTTCTCCACCAGCCTGCAGTTCATCGGGCTCGGCGACCCGAACGCCGTGAGCTGGGGAACGATGCTGCGCGCGGCCGAGAACAATGAGGCGTTCCAGACCGGCCAGTCGCTGTGGATCATCGCGCCTGGCCTGTGCATCGTCGCGCTCGGCGCCGCGTTCGCCCTGCTCAACTACGCCTTCGACGAGATCGGCAATCCAGCGCTGCGGCCCATCAGGCGGAGGAAAAATGCCAGGCAGACGAGCTGACCGCCAGGCCGTCGTGGCCGATCGTGTACCGGTCGCTGAGGCACCAGCCGGTACCATCCTCGACGTTCGCGAGCTGTCCGTCGAATATCTTACGGACAGCGGCAGCGTGCTCGCCGTCGACAACGTCAGCTTCTCGCTCGGGCGGCGGCGAGTTCGTCGCCGTCGTCGGCGAGTCCGGCTGCGGCAAGTCGACGATGCTCTTCGCGATAGCCCAGTTGCTGTCGCCGCCCGGCCGAGATCACCGGCGGCAGCGTGACCTTCAAGGGCAGGAACCTGGTCGGCCTGACCGACGACACCGCTCACCGCGATCAGGTGGCAGGACCTGTCCGTCGTCATGCAGAGCGCGATGAACGCGCTCAACCCGGTGAAGTCGATCGGCGCCCAGTTCAAGGACGCGATGCGGGCGCACGGCGTGACGTCCAGGCAGGAGATCGCGAGCCGGTCGGACGAGGTAATGAAGATGGTCGGCATCGACCCGGTGCACTTGGGCAGCTATCCGCACCAGCTGTCCGGCGGGATGCGGCAGCGGTCGATGATCGCGATGGCGCTGCTGTTCACGCCCGAGCTGGTGATCATGGACGAGCCGACGTCGGCGCTCGATGTGGTGGCGCAGCGCTCGCTCATGGTCCAGATCTCCGAACTGCAGGACCAGTTCGGCTTCGCCGTCGTCTTCGTCACCCACGACATGTCGCTGGTCAGCCACTTCTCCGACCGGCTCTTGGTGATGTACGCGGGCCAGGTCGCCGAGGCCGGGCTCGACCAGGCAGCTGTTCGACTCGCCTAGACATCCCTACTCATCAGGGCTGATGGATGCGTTCCCCTCGATCAAAGGGCCGAAGCTCCCGCTCAGCGGCATCCCCGGCAGCCCGCCCAACCTGGCGCGGAGGACCGAAGGCTGCTGGTTCGCGCCGCGCTGCCCGAAGGCGTTCGACCGGTGCAAGGCCGAGCGGCCGCCGCTTTACCCGGTCGAGGGCACGGACGTGCGCTGCTTCCTGTACGACCCAGCCACGGAAGGCCCGGCCATGAAAGACGCAGCCATGCCAAGCACGGAGGGCGCGTCATGACCGAAGCGGCGGAGCCGATCCTGCGGACGGACGGGCTGACCAAGACGTTCAAGATCGGCAATGCGCTGTCCCGGCGCACCCTGCACGCGGTCGACGACGTCAGCCTGGAGATCGGGGAGCGGGAGATCGTCGCGCTGGCCGGTGAGAGCGGCAGCGGCAAATCCACGATTGCCAGGCTGCTCGCGCGCATTTACAAGCCGACCAGCGGGGAAATTTACTTTCAAGGTAAAAAATTGTCTTCGCTCAGGTCGCGGCCTGAGCGGCTCAGGTACTCGGGGCTGGCGCCGATGGTGTTCCAGGACCCGTTCGCCTCCATTAACCCGGTGTTCCGCGTGTCGCACGGCGTCATGCGCGGGCTCAAGCTGCACAGGCCCGACCTGTCCCCCGCGCAGCGGTATGACGAGGCCAAACGGGTCTTCGAGGTCGTCGGGCTGTCGCCGGCCGCTGACGTGCTCGAGCGCTACCCGCACGAGCTGAGCGGCGGCCAGCGGCAGCGCGTCGGGTTCGCCCAGGCCCTGTCCATGCGGCCCAAGCTGATCCTGGCCGACGAGCCGGTGTCGATGCTCGACGTGTCGATCCGCATCGGCCTGCTGAACCTGATGGTGACGCTGCGCGACACGCAGGACGTGTCAATCCTGTTCATCACGCACGACCTGGCCAGCGCCAGGTACGTCGCCGACCGGCTGATCGTCATGTACGCGGGGCAGATCGCCGAGACCGGGCCGGTCGAGGAAGTCCTGGCTAACCCCAGGCACCCGTACACGCAGTTGCTGTTGTCCGCGGCGCCCGATCCGCGCGCCGAGCTCAACGTGGGGGCGGAGACCGACCGCGGCGAGCCGCCCAGGGTGATCGATCCGACCCCGGGCTGCCGGTTCAGGTGGCGCTGCCCGCTGGCGATCGACATCTGCCACACCGTCACGCCCCAACCGAAACCCATCGCGGACGGCCATGAGGCCGCCTGTCACGTCGCCCAGTCGGGTGCGGAAGTAAAGGCATTCGGATGAAACTCGCTGTCATTGGCGGAGGCTCCACCTACACCCCCGAGCTGGTCGACGGGATCGCCAGGCTGGCCGACCAGGTCAAGGTCACCGAGCTGGTGCTGGTCGACCCGGATGAGTCGCGGCTGTCGGTGGTCGGGCCGTTCTCCGCGCGGATCATGCGCGCCTACGGGCACCCGGCTGCCGTCCGGTGGACTACTGACACCGACGACGGACTCGATGGCGCTGGTGCCGTGCTGCTGCAGCTCCGCGTGGGCGGGCAGGCGGCGCGGAACCGGGACGAGACCTGGCCGCTCGAGTGCGGGTGCGTGGGCCAGGAGACGACCGGCGCGGGCGGGCTGGCCAAGGCGCTGCGCACCGTGCCAATCGTGCTGGACATCGCGGAGCGGGCGCGTGCCTTGGCGGCGCCTGACGCGTGGATCATCGATTTCACCAATCCGGTCGGCATCGTGACCAGGGCGCTGCTGGATGCCGGGCACCGGGCCGTCGGGCTGTGCAATGTGGCGATCGGCTTCCAGCGGACGTTCGCCGGGTGGCTGGGAGTCACTCCCGAGCAGGTTCAGCTCGACCACGTCGGGCTGAACCACCTGACCTGGGAGCGGGCTGCTGTCGTAGACGGCACCGACCGGCTGCCCGGGCTCCTCGCCGAGCACGGTGCCGAGCTGGCGGCGCGGATTGAACTGCCTGAGGAGGCGCTGTACCTGACCGGCGGCACCGTGCCGTCGTACTACCTGCGCTACTACTACGCGCACGACGTCGTCGTGTCCGAGCTGCGTGGCAGGCCCACGCGGGCGCAGGTCGTCGCCGGGATGGAGCGCGAGTTGCTGGAGATGTATGCCGATCCGGCGCTCGACCGCAAGCCTGCGCTGCTTGAGGGGCGCGGGGGCGCCTTTTATTCTGAGGCCGCCGTGGCGCTGCTCGCCTCGCTGGTCAATGACACCGGTGACACCCAGGTGGTAAACGTGCGCAACAACGGCACGATGCCGTTCCTGTCCGACGACGCGGTGATCGAGGTGCCCGCTGTAATCGGCCGGGCCGGTCCTGTGCCGGTGCCTATCGCGCCGCTCAGCCCGTTGCTGCGTGGGCTGGTCGCGCACGCCTGCGCCTATGAGGAACTCGCGATCGAGGCCGCCCTGCACGGCGGCCGGGACCGGGTCGTGGCGGCGCTGCTGGCCAACCCGATCGTCGGTCAGTTTGACCTGGCAACCCAGCTGGCTGACCGGCTGCTGGCGGAGAACGCGAGGTTCCTGTCCTGGGCAGGCGGGGCGGGCGGGGCTGGCGGGGAAGCCGCGCCTGCTCTCGGCCGGTGAGCCCGCTGGGGCCGGCGATCATCGCCGTCGATGGCGGCAACAGCAAGACCGACCTCGCTCTCGTAGCCGCCGATGGCACCGTACTCGCGAAGGTACGCGGACCCGGGATGCCAGGCCGGCTCGGCGGCGAGACCGTCCAGATAATCGCTGACCTGCTTCGGTCGGCCGTGGTCGCGAACGGGGCTGGGGCTGGGGCGGAGGCCGGGCCGGCGGCGAGCCCAAGCTCGCCGGGATCGCCACCGACACCGTGGCCTGCGTCGCCAACGTGGACCTGCCCGACGAGGAACGCCAGCTCCAGCAAATGCTCGCCGCCCAAGGCTGGACTACGTCGACCCGGGTGGCCAACGACACCTTCGCGGTGCTGCGAGCCGGGCTCAATGACGTTCCCGTGGCGGGCGCTGACCTGCTCTGGGGCGTCGGAGTCACCTGCGGCGCCGGCATCAACTGCGCGGGCGTGGCACCTGACGGCACGACCACCGGATTCCTGGCTCTCGGCCCGATCACCGGTGACTGGGGCGGCGGCGGCAGCGTCGGCGCCGAGGCGCAATGGGCAGCGATCCGAGCCGAGGACGGGCGCGGCCCGCATACCGCGCTCCGCGAGCTCGTGCCCGCTTACTTCGGGCTCGCTACGCCGACCGACGTCGCCATAGCGGCCCACCTGGGCAAGATCCCGGAATACCGGCTCGGCGAACTCGCGCCGCTGGTGTTCAAGGTGGCCGGCAGCGGCGACCAGGTCGCGCGCGCGATCGTCATCCGGCTCGCCGACGAGGTCAGCCTGATGGCGATCGCGGTGATCAGGCGACTCGGGCTGACCGGCGCGGCCGTGCCTGTCGTCCTGGGCGGCGGAGTGCTCGCAGCCCGCAATCCGCTGCTAATCGAGGAGATCACGACCCGGATCGGCGCCGTAGCACCCGCCTCGACAATCCGCGTGATCGAAGCCGCCCCAGTCGCCGGCGCTGCCCTCCTCGGCCTGGACCGCGTCGGCGCACCTGTCAGCGCGATGACCCGCCTGCGCCAAGAGTTCGCCCTCACCTGACTGGCGCAGCAGACTCGCGGCCAGCGCGGCCAGGGTGTTCCGCGATCATGGTTCAAGTTGTGATCACGGTACTTCGGACTGGCTACCAAGCAGCTTCAGATTCCCTGATCACGACACTGATCATGATCGATCATGATCCAGCGCGACTTGGGTGCGGCTCTTGGGGGTGGGCCAGTTGGGAGCCGCCGTTTCCGGGAGGGTTTTCGTGCTCGGGGAGGAGAGTTGCCGGGTCCAGGAGGGTTTTCGTCGTTACCGGGGAGGGTTTCCGGGTTCCTGGAGGAGCGTTGTCGCATGCAGGAGGGTTGTCGTCGTATAGTCCGGTCAACTCTCCTAGATGCGGAAACCCTCCTGCACGAACCCGAAAACCCTCCTGTGAGAACGGCCGCACGCCCGAAGAGCCGCGCCCATGCGACTTAGCCTAAGTTGATCTTGGAGTTTATGTGCCGCACCGTGATGCGGCCCGGCAGGTCGCCAGCGCTGATGCTCATGTTGCTGGTGAGGTGGCAGTGCCTGGCGCGGCTTCTGGTGCCCGGGCGTGGCCGCATGAATGCGGGTATTGATGTTCCGGATCGGGTGTCGTTTCGCGCACCCATGTTGCCGGGCTCGGTCCCGCCCGGGCAGGCGGCCTGCCCGGGCGCTTCAGCCCGGGCCGGAACATGCAGGTCAGCGCATGATCAAAATAAGCTAAGTGGCATTGGATCATGATCACGGATGCTCGCGCCGGCTGATCGCGGACCTCAAAGACGAGCAAGAGCAACAGATCGGCCACGTTGCTGTTCGCGCGCGCTGGCCCGGACGCCACCAAACTGTGGAGCGACACGGGAGGATAGCGGTCCCAAAGAAGCTCAATTCGGTACAGTTCAGTAACGGGCGCCGGTTTAGCCGGGGGTTGCCCGGCTTACCGTCGCGCGGGGGCAAGTCCCGCACCGTGGCATTGCTACCCGCGCACACCGCACCGAGCACACCGCGCTGAACCACATCAGCCCAAGGCATCTCCACGATCGAAGGACGAAGTGACCTTCCCGCCCGCTGACCCCCCAAGCCGCCCCGGCCCCGGCCCCGGCCCAGAGCCAAGCGAACTGGGCCGGACCAAGGCGGCCAGGCGCCGCAAGCGCCGGCTGCGCACCAGGTCGCTGGTATTCATCGCGGTGCTCTCGTGTCTCACGCTCATGATCGGGCGGGGCTCGGCCCAGCTAGTGAGTCAGCTCGACTGCGCGAACCAGCCGCTCGTGATCAACGTCGCCGTCAGCACCGACATCGCCCCCGCGATCGACGAGATCGCCGGCGTGTTCAACCGCCAGCAGCATCAGACCGGTGGCCGGTGCATCGCGGTTCAGGTCGATGCGGGCTCTCCGGCGGAGGCGGCCGGGCAGATCGACGGCCAGCATCGCAGCCCCAATCAGCCCGAGATCAATGCCTGGATCCCCGACTCGAGCCTGTGGGTGGACGAGGTGCGCGACGTCGCCACCGGCGCCCGGGACGTCAATCCGGCCGGATTCAGCGTGGCCAGATCGCCGCTGATGATCGTTATGCCCGCCACGGCGGCGGCCAGGACGCCGGCGTTCGCCAAGGACGGCTGGCGGCTGCTGCTGCCGCACGCCGCGGGCGGCCCGGCCTCGCCCGGCGATCTGCGAGTCGACCTGCCCGATCCGTCGCAGTCGGCCGCCGGGCTAGCGGCGCTCATCGAAGTGAGCAGGCTGCTCGGGACCGGCAAAGAGGCGCAGCTCAAGTTCACGAAGTTCGCCCACGCGTCAGCCGTGACCTCGTACTTCGATGATCCGGCCTCGCTCACATCCTTCGTCAGCCTGGCGGCGGCGCCGCTCAACGGCGACCCCGTGACTGTCACGACGGAGCAGGCTGTGCTGGCCTACGACGCGGCCAATCCGCACCAGCCACTCGCGGCCCTCTATCCGTCAGGGAAGAACATCGCGCTCGGGAGCCCCGAGCTCGACTACCCGTACGTACTGCTCACAACTTCGACTAACGCGCAGATAGCAGGCGCGTCCGCGTTCGGCCAGATGCTGCGCACCGGATACGCGGCGAGCGTGATCAGGTTCGCCGGGTTCAGGTCGGCTGGCCAGGCTCCAGGGCGCCCGGACAAGTTCGCCCGCTCCTACGGCCTGGACAGCCAGTTGCTCCAGGTCGCAACGCCCGCGACCACCATCGAAGCGCCGACCGCCTTGCAGTCCTGGAACAAGCTCTCCACCGGCTCACGCGACCTGACCATGGTCGACGTCTCAGCCAACATGGCCAAATCGTCGCTGGCAGGCGGCCCGACTTACATGCAGCAGCTCAGCCAGGCCGCCGCCCTGGGCCTGCAGCTGTTCGCTGATACGTCGAACCTCGGCCTGTGGGAATTCTCCTCCAATCTGAACGGCTCGCGGCCCTACAAGCAGCTGGTCTCGATCGGCCCGCTGCCAAGCCAGCTCGGCGTCCTGTCCAGGCGTACCGAGCTCACGCACATCGCCTCCAACCTGACACCGACCACGAACTCGGAGGTCGCGCTCTACGGCTCGATCCTCGCTGGCTACAAGTACCTGCTCAAGACGTACCAGCCCAAGTACTTCAACGCCGAGGTAGTGCTCGGTTCCGGGATTGAGAACGACCCGCACGACATCACCGCCGAAGACCTGATCAAGCGGCTGACCAAGCTCAGCAACCCGGCCCGCAAGGTAGTCGTGATCATGATCGTGTTCGGAGCGCAGCCTAACTTCCCTGAACTTGAGCAGATCGCTGCGGCCACCGGCGGCCAGGCCTACGAGATCACCAAGCCGGCCCAGGTCGATGAGGTCTTCTACCAGGCGCTCGCCCAGCGCCTCTGCGACCCGAGCTGCCTCGCACCCTAACTCGCCCCTAATCGGCGTCCAGCAAGGCGTGGGCTCGCTCGATGAGCCTCGGCACTGCCGGGCCTTCGCGCTCAAAGCCTTCCCCGACGGTTTTGTTCTGCAAAAATCGTGCGTGTATTCCTTCGAGTACTACCGCGAGCTTGAAGCAACCGAAGGCCATGTAGTACCCGATGCCGGAAATATCGCGTCCGGTCAGCTCCGCATACCTGGCAGCGGCCTCGGCCCGGCGCAGGAACCCGGGAATCGTCGTGACCGAGCCGCCTTCTGACGCTCGCAGCCAGTCCTCGTCGCCCGGGTCGGTCCAGTACATCAGCGTCAGGCCGAGATCGGCGAGCGGGTCGCCGAGCGTGGACATCTCCCAGTCGACCACCGCGGCGACGGCCACCCGCGGCTCGGTGCTGACCAGCATGTTGTCCAGCCGCAGGTCGCCGTGCACGAGCGTGCCATCGGCGGATCGCGGCAGGCCGTCGGTCAGCCGCCGCACGAGGTCGTCGTAACCGCTGACTTCCCGCGAGTTCGACAGCTCCCATTGCCGCTGCCACCGCGCGAGCTGCCTGGTCATATAGCCATCGGGCCGGCCGAACCCGGTCAGCCCCACGGCCTCGATGTCCACCCCGTGGATCGCCGCGAGCATGTCGACCAGTTGCTCGGACAGTTCCCTGGCCTGTTCGGGGGTGACGTCGGCGGCGTGTTCCCTGGTGCGCATCACCCGGCCGGGCACATAGCGCATCAGGTAGAACGGCGCGTCCACGATCTCCTTGTCCTCGCAGAACGCGACTGGCACGGGGACCGGGATGTCCGTGCCAGCCAGCGCGGACAGCACCCGGTACTCGCGGCTCATGTCATGCGCGGTCGGCAGCACGTGCCCGAGCGGCGGGCGGCGCAGCACCAGGGCGATCTCGCCGAAGTCGAGCCGGTACGTGAGGTTAGACCTGCCGCCCGAGATAAAGGATGCTCCGGTGAGGTGACCGTCCCCGGCGTCCTCCCCCGCCCCCCGCAGTTCCTCAGCGGCCACGTTTGCGCTGATCCACGCGTCGAGCCGGACCGGATCGGCGATTCCTGGGACGCTGGGTACCTCGATACCGTAGGGCATATGAACCCCTCTCGCGCGCTTTCGACCACGGAACGAACAACTCTGCACCGGCTACGAGAACGCAGCGCGACGGACAGGTCCGCGCTGCACGCCGTACTCGACGCGGGCCTGATCTGCCATCTTGGCGTGATCATCGACGGTTCACCAGTAGTGCTGCCGACCGGATATGGGCGGATCGGCGACATATTGTACCTGCACGGCTCGTCAGGCAGCCGTTCGCTTCGCTCGGGTCAAGACCAAGACATTTGTGTAACGGTTACTTTGCTCGATGGCCTGGTCTGCGCTAGGTCGGTGTTCAACAACTCGATGAATTACCGCAGCGCCGTGATCTTCGGAACGGCGAGGCCGGTCACGCAGGAGGATGAGCGCCTCGCCTCACTCCGGGCGATCTCGGATCACCTGATACCCGGCAGCTGGGACAACTCGCGGCAGCCCACCAAGAAGGAACTCGCCGCGACCTCGGTGATCGCGCTGCCGCTCGACGAGGCGTCGGTGAAGATCCGCACCGGCGGCCCCCACGACGAAGACGAGGACTACGAGCTCGGCTACTGGGCCGGCGTGTTGCCGATCACCCAGACGATCGGCGTTGCCGAGCCGGATCCGCTGCTGCGGCCGGGCATTCCCGTGCCCCGGCACATCGCCGATCTTGAACAGCAGCTCACCAGTGAGTGCGCTCTGCGGGCAGAACTGGCCTAGGCTAGGACGGTGACTGACCGACTGGTCTGGATTGACTGCGAGATGACCGGCCTGAATATCGCTAGCGACGCGCTGGTGGAGGTCGCGTGCGTAGTCACCGACGGTGAACTGAACGAACTCGACGCGGGGCTCGACGTCATCATCAAGCCTCCGGCCGAAGCTCTTGACCACATGCCCGACCTCGTCAGGCAGATGCACACTAGCTCGGGCCTGCTGACCGAACTGGCCAGCGGCATTACCCTGGCCGAAGCCCAGGACCAGGTGCTCGGCTACATCAAGGGCCACGTGCCTGAGGTGCGCAAGGCACCCCTATGCGGGAACTCGATCGGCACCGACCGGTCGTTCATCGCCCGCGACCTGCCCAGGCTCGATGAGTACCTGCACTACCGGATGATCGACGTATCGTCGATCAAGGAGCTGGCCAGGCGCTGGTACCCGCGTGCCTACTTCGCCAGCCCGGTCAAGGTAGGCGGGCACCGCGCGCTGGCCGACATCAGGGAGAGCATCGCGGAGCTCCGGTACTACCGGGAAGCCGTGTTCGTCCCGATGCCAGGCCCGGACACGGCGACAGCGCGCGAGATCGCGGCCAGGACAGCGGCGCACACTTCGGGAGCCGCGCCGACCGGCGTGACGGAATCGAGTTCTGCGAAGTGAGCTCGGCCCTGTATGCTTTCTGTTGCCGCCGCGTGCAGCGGCGGGCATGGTGGGCGTAGCTCAGCTGGTAGAGCGCCAGGTTGTGGTCCTGGATGCCGTGGGTTCAAGTCCCATCGTCCACCCCATTTTGTCACCGCACAGCTAGACGAGCCCGGTCGGTCGATACGGCCGGGCTCTTTCTTGACGGGTGCCGGTCGTGGCGGGCGAGTCCGGGCAGGACCGAGCCCGGCAACATCAATACGCGAAACGACACCCGATCCGGAACATCAATAACCGCATCCATGCGGTCGCGCCCGGGCACCAGAAGCCAAGCCAGGCACTGCCACCTCACCCGCAACACGAGCATCAGCGCTGGCCGGGCGGGGAGGGCGGGGCGGGCCGGGCGGGGCGGGGCGGGGCCGGGACAGCATCAGGGCGGGCCACGTTGTTGCCGCGGCCGTCCGGCAACAGCAACGCGGCCCGCCCTGATGCTGTGGGGACAACAACAGGGAGGGCCGCGTTGCTCACGGCCGCGCAGCCCGCGACAGCAACGGGGAGGGCCGCGTTGCTCACGCCGCCCCGGACGCCAGGCCGGGAAGCGAAATCCGCTTGACGGAATCGAGGAAGGCTCAGCGTCAGTGCTCATGGCGCGGCCCGTTTGCGAATGAGCCGGCCGATTGGTGGTAGAAATCCGCTATGGATGCTCGGGTTCGCGATCGTGCTGGTGGAGTGCTTGCTGTCCTGGGCGTCCTGGCGGGCGCCGACTGCTCGGGCCGGCGAGCGGCCTTCGCCTGCGACGCCGTCTGTGAGATCCACCGCTGGCACCCGGCCTGACTGGCCTATGTATCACGGCGCCCCCTCACACAGCGGCCTGTCGCAGTCGATGCCGCGGGTACCTGCTACTCGGCGGCGCCATGACCTCTGATGTGCTGCCCCGGGTGCCTAAGTGGCCCGCGGAAGCCTCCGCTAACCAGCGGCGGATGTTCTCGGCATCGGTGAAGTACGGAGATCATCCGCAGGTCATCGACATCTACACCGTGAGCGGCGCGCTTGACGTAAATCGATTGCGGCGCGCGTGGGCGGATGTCCTCTCCTACCATGCCGTCTTGCTAGCGCCGCTGAATCTGACTGGCGACAAACTCTGCGCAATGGAACCCGCTCTCGGTGATGGTCGTGTCAGCTTGACCGTCGTCACGGACGATTCGGTGCGGAATGAGCAGTGGCTCAACAATTGGCTGAAAACTGAGATCAGCAATTGCCGAGCCGACGCGATCGGCACGCCCGGGCAATTCTTGCCTCGATTGAGGCTCGTGACCGACGGAGTCGGATATCACGTTCTGCTGATGGTGGTCGACCATCTCTTCTCGGACGGCAGGTCTTCTAGTATTCTCCTGAGCGACCTCGCCCAGGCGTACAACGGGCGGCCGTTGCGTGTCACGCGGCTCGACTATTACGACTGGGCGCTCTGGGACAGGCAGCGGCGCTTGTCGCCCGAGTACCTTCACGTCCTCGATAGCTGGCGCGAGGTGCTCCCGCCACCAGAGGAGATGCGTAACAACTGGCTGAGGCGGGACGCCGGAGCCAGCACGGAGAGTGCTGCCGCAGTTCTCCGGCCGCGCCTGGTAGCTGCGGAGCAGATCCGCGCGCAGGCTCGTTCCGCCTCGAGCACGCCCTTTGCCGTGGCTTTGGATGCTCTGGCGCGCGCGGTCCGTGAAGTCTCCGGACACGAGCTGCGCTCGGTTATCACAGGTTTTCATAACCGCTCTCAAGCCGGGACGCTCAGGCTGGTTGGATATTTTGCGCATAATGGCGTGATCGCACTGCCCGAGGAATGGCGACCAGACTTCAACGAGCGGATCGCCGCCCTTGGCAATTCGATCTTCTGGTCCGCCAGGAATTCGGTGACCAGCCATCGAGAGATACGCGAGCACGTCTGGCCCGATCTGCCGGGAGCCGAGAGATATTCGGCCTTGTCGGAGATAGTTTTCTCCTATGACTCGACCTGGGGCAAAGAGATCTCCTTCGCTGGGACAGTGGCTCACCGGTACCCCGACGCCGCGCTCGGGGACTTCGATGATCCCTATGAGTTCTACACGAATGGGCTAAATCTCTGGCTTGAGGAAGACCAGGGTCAGCTCTATTCGACAATCGCGTACCGCCGGGATGTCATCTCGGACTCAATGGTCCGCGCGCTGGCCGCGTGTTTCGCACGTAATCTCAGTGCGGTTTAGGGGCGGTGCGGATTAGCGCCCGGCAAACGGAACCAGCATGTTGTCAATGAGCCTGACGGCGCCGGCCTTGGCTGCCACGAGGAGCACCGCCTCGCCATCGAATTCGCCTAGGACGGGCGTGAACGTCGCCGGATCAACCAGGGCGAGGTAGTCGACGGCAAGCGGCGGGCTGAGGCGGGAGGCGTCATCGAGCACGCGCTCGGCAGCGGCGAGCACGGCGACCGGGCCGTCCCGCCTGGCCTCCGCTCCGGCGCTCAAGGCTGCGGGCAGTGCCAGGGCGGTGACCCGTTCCGTGGCGGACAGATAGACGTTGCGGCTGGAGGTGGCGAGGCCATCGGCGTCGCGGACGACAGGTTCGCCGACGATTTCGATACCGAGATCCAGATCCTCGCTCATCCTCCTGACAAGGGCGAGTTGCTGCGCGTCCTTTTCCCCGAATACGGCGATCGCGGGCTGGACGAGCTGGAACAGCTTCAAGATCACCGTCAGCACGCCAGTGAAGAAGCCAGGCCTGGATGCGCCTTCCAGTATCTGGCCTATCGGCCCTGGACTGACGGTGATCAACTGCTCCCTCGGATAGACCTCCGAGTCTTGAGGTGCGAACGCCAGTGCCGCTCCCTCCTGCTCGCAAAGCGCCAGGTCAGCCTCCAGGGGACGCGGATAGCGGTCGAAATCCTCGCCGGCCCCGAACTGCATCGGATTGACGAAAATGGTGACCACGACGCTGCCGCGCGACCCGGCAAGCTCAGCGGCCCGGCGGAGCAGCGCGGCGTGCCCCCGGTGCAGCGCGCCCATGGTCGGGACCAGCACGACCGGAGCGCCGAGCGTCCGGCGGGCGGCGGCCAGGTCGGTCCTCGTACGCGCGACCGCGATCACCGCTGCGCCCCGGCGAGCATGTCGAGCACGTCCTGGGCCCTGGGCTGGGCCAAGATGCCGACCCCTAGTGCCCGGTTGGCGGTGAGCTCGGCTAATGCCAGGTAGGCGCGCAGCGCGGCCGCCGATACCTGGCTTAGCGCGTCGATGTGGCCCGCGATGGTCTCCGCATCGCCGCGTGCCACTGGCCCGGTCAGGCCGAGATCGCCGAGCCGCAGGGCGTTGTCGAGTGCCTCGAAGAGGATCGGCCTGAGCATCGGGTTCGGATCTGGCACGCCGGCTTTGCTGAGCAACTCGGCCGCCTGGGCGGTGAGGGTCACGAGGTGGTTAGCCGCGCCCGCGATCGCCGCGTGGTACAGCGCGCGGTTCGGCTCGTCAATGAAGACTGGATTGCCGCCCATCCCGGTCACCAGAGCCCGCGCGAGGGGCTTGAGCTCTTCTGGCGCCGTGACTCCGAAGTAGATCCCGCCCATCTTGTCGACGTCATCTGGCCTGCCGGTGAAGGTCATCACCGGGTGCATGGCCAGCGGCAGCGCGCCCCGGCGCGTCGCCTCATCCAGCACCCGCAGGCCGTGGTAGCCGCTCGCGTGCGCGAGTATCCGGCCGGGAAAGGATGCGCCAGCGGCGGCAAGCCGCGTGACCACCTCGGCCAGCGCGTCATCGCGGACCGTGAGCAAGACGAGGTCAGCCTCGGCGAGCACAGCGGGCGCGGACATGACCGGGACGCCTGGCAGTAACTGCCTGGCACGAAGCTGCGACGCGTCGGACACGGCACAGGCCGACACGGTCTGGTGGCCGGCTCGCGCCAGCGCGGTCGCTATGGCTACGCCCGCACGACCTACGCCGATCACGCCCACCCGGCGCCGCGCTGTTGGCGACGGGCCCTGCGAGTCCACCGGATAAGACATCCAGTGAGTCCCCTCCTGTGGTCGATCCTTACTATATGACCCAATGAAGATTATCATGTTATGATCTGCCCCAAGAAAGACCTGATTGGCACGCAGGACCACGCGGATTATCGACAGCTGCAGAGCCGGATTGGATGGCGATGAGAGTCTCGGCGGTCACATCCGGTCTTGCCGCCTGGGCAGCGTGATGGGAAAAGGGACGCTTGTGCGGACACCGTCCTATCTCGGTGTATCCGTCCATTTCGGCGCTGGTCTGGCGCGGCGTATCGGTCAGGTAATGGGCGAGCACGGGTTGCCAGCCGGTCCCGGTCCTGTGCTTGTATGTGCGGGCGTCTCGTCGAAACCGTGGCTGGCCGATGTACTCAGCAGCGTGCGCCGAGCCGGAAGCCCGGTGCGGCTCCACGCCGTCGCGGCGTATCCGACCTGCGACGCGATCGATTCCGCGTTAGCCGTCGCCCGCGCGATGTCACCAGGAACGATCGTGGCCATCGGCGGCGGCAGTGTCATCGACACGGCCAAGGTGGTCGCCACGCTGATGAGAAGCTCGCTGTCGACGCTGGAGGCGACTTCGGGACTGCGACTCGATCCGGACCCGGTCGCCTTAGTCGCAGTGCCGACTACTGCGGGCAGCGGCGCCGAGATGACGAGCACGGCGACGGTGTGGGACTGGCAAGCCGGACGAAAGCTCTCCATCGCCCACAGCGCGATGGCGCCGTTGCTGGCGGTCGTCGATCCGTGCCTGTCGGCCTCTGCCCCGCCCGCGGTGCAGGCGAGCGCGGCGCTCGACGCTCTGGCACAGGCAATGGAGTCGGCATGGGCGGTGACCGCCGTGCGCGAGTCCGCCTGCTGCGCCCTTGACGCCGTCGCCGCGCTGGTCGCGGCCATGCGAGGCACCTCCGGATGGCCAGCGTCGGACTCGGCATTGCTTGAGATCGGCCGGGCGAGCATGTGGGCAGGCATGGCGATCGCCAAGACCCGCACCACCTTGTGCCATGCGCTGTCCTATCCGCTGACCTCGAGCTACGGCATACCGCACGGTCTGGCGTGCGCGGTGACCCTGGCCGAGGTCATGGCATTCAACGCGGCCGTGGAGTTCGCGTCATGCGCGCACCCGCGCGGGCCCTCTGCCGTTCGCACCGCCCTGGAGGGGCTGGCATCGGCGATAGGCCAGCCGTCGGTGGGCGACGCGGCAAAGGTAATCGGCGGGATAGTCCGCCAGTCGGCGCGGTTCTACTCTGACTCCTGGGACGCGCCCTCGCCGCACGTGGTGGCGCAAGAATCGGTGAACTATGACCGCGCGGGCAACAACCCCAGGAATTGCGATGTCGCAGCTGCCGCGCACATCGTAAGGTCGAGCCTTCTTGCCCTGCTCAACTGAGGCTGTCGCGGTGACCACGATAGTGAATAAGCGTGATGAGGGATCGGGATGAACGCGGTAAGCGAGTTCCTCGACAAGCATAAGATCAAGACGGTCGAAATGTCGCTCGTCGACTTGACGGGCGCCCTGCGAGGCAAGCGCCTCCCCGTGCGGGCATTCAAGTCCGGTGGATTGGATGGCGAGGTCGGCTTTTCTTCAGCGCTGTTCGCCTGGGATTACGGGGCCGAGGTCTTTACGAACGACCGGTACAACTGGGCCAATGGCTACCCGGATGTGTTCCTCCGGCCCGACCTCGACACGCTGCGGGTCGTGGCGTGGCGCCCTGACACCGCGTTTGTCACTTGCGACGTGGTTGACGAGGCCGGGCGCCCGGCGGAGGTTTCGCCACGGCACATCCTGCGGCAGGTCATCAAGGAACTGCGCGTAGCGGGCTACGAGGCGAACGTGGGGCTTGAGACCGAGTTCTACGTGCTCGACGCGGCGAGCGGACAGCCGAGCACCAGTCGCATACCCTGCTACAGCCTGCACGACGACTCGCACCTGGAACCCATGCTCGCCGAGGTGCGCCAGAGCCTTGAGGCAGCGGGAATCGAAGTAGAGGCATCAGGCGCCGAATACGGCGCAGGCCAGGTAGAGATCAACCTCCGCTACCGCGATCCGCTCGGTGCAGCCGACGACCTGGTGTTCTTCAGATACGCGGTCAAGCAGATCGCCGCGCGTCATCAGCTGCTGGCGACCTTCATGCCGAAACCGTTCGGGGAGTCCTCAGGCAGCGGACTGCACGTGCACCAGAGCCTGGATGACACCAATGGAGCCAATGTCTTCTGGGACGCGGCCGCTGCCGGCCTCAGCGAGACCGCCCATTCGTACGCGGCCGGCTTGCTGCGGTACCTGGCGCAGATTCAGGCCGTCGCGGTACCGACACCGAACGGATACAAGCGGATCAGCCAGCATTCGTTCGCGCCCACCACCGTGACCTGGGGGCCTGACAACCGCGCAACCGCGGTCAGGGCGCTGGTGCGCGGGCAGCGCGGCACCAGGCTTGAAGCGCGCAGTGCCGCCTCAGACGCTAACCCGTACCTGCTGACCGCCCTGCTGCTCAAGGCTGGGCTCACCGGCGTGCACGAGAAGCTGCCGCTCCAGCCCGAGGCGACGACCGACAGCTACCGCGAGGCTGGCAACGGCCTGCTGCCGACCGATCCAGATCACGCGGCCAGGCTGCTCGCGGGAAGCGAGTTCGCGATCAGCGTGCTCGGCGAGCTCGCGGTGGGGGCGCTCGTCACGGTGCTGGAGCGTGAGGCAGCAGTAGCGCGCGCGCAGGTGGCCGACTGGGAGAGAGCTCGTTACCTCGAAGCGGTCTAGGTGATTGGGAGGCGCGCATGTGCGGAGTTGTTGGATGCTACGGCGGAATCGCGACGAGAGATGAGCGGATCGGGGCCGTCCGCCGCGGCGTACGGGCCATCTTGCACCGGGGTCCTGAAGAAGTCGGATACTACGTCGACTCCGCGCTGTCGCTTGGAACGGTGCGGCTGTCGATCGTAGACCCGCTGATGGGCAAGCAGCCAATGATGACGCGGGACGGGCGTTTCCTCCTCGGGTTCAACGGCGAGATCTTCAATTTTGTCGAGCTGCGGGCCGAGCTTGAGGGATACGGGATCCGGTTCAGCACTCGGTCGGATACTGAAGTCCTGCTCCAGAGCCTGGCCCACTGGGGAATTGACGGAGCGCTCCCAAGGCTCAATGGCCAGTTCGGTTTCGCGTTCTACGACCGCCTGGACAAACGGCTCGTGCTCGGTCGCGACCCGTTCGGCCAGCGTCCCATGTATTACACCAGCTGCGACGGCGCCTTCTACTTCGCCTCAGAGGTCAAGGGGATCTTTTCCTTCCCGCGCATCGCACGGGAACTCGACCCCGACCGGGTCCTGGCCGCCAGCCGGCTGTGGACCCCCATCGCGAACGAGACCTGCTTCGCCGGGGTCGAGTGCCTGCCGCAGGGTCACTACCTGTCCATGCGGCATGGGCAGGTCAAGGTTACGAAGTACGACACCGGCTTCGAGGCCGGCCGCGAGGGAACGGAACCAGCCGACCTCACCTTTGACGAGGGCAAGGAGCAGCTTAGGCACGCCCTGCGGGAGTCGGTACGACTGCGCCTGCGCGGTGACTACCCGCTGGGCGCCTTTGTCAGCGGCGGCGTCGACTCCGCCATCATCGCGGCAATGATGGGTGAGCTTCTCCAGGCTCAGCTTCGGACGTTTTCCGTCCGGGTCGACTCGCCGCAGGTCGACGAGTCGGAGTATCAGGACAAGGTGGTGGCCGCCTTCGGGCTCGACCACACGTCTGTGCTGGTCCGTGACAGTGACGTGCGTGCCAGATTCCCTAAGGTGATCGAGCAGTGCGAGGTTCCGTTGCACCGCGTAGCGGCGGTCGGGTGCGGAATGCTCGCCGAGCTTGCCGGTGAGTCTGGCGTGCGCATCGTGCTCGGCGGAGAGGGCGCCGACGAGCTGTTCCTTGGCTATGACATCGCCAAGGAGGCGCTCGCGATAGACGACTTCCTGGGCGGCGCCTCGCCTGCGCAGAGCATGGCTCGCCTGGAGGCGGCCTCAACCGATATGCGGCATTCGATGGAGATCGACGGCGCGGAGATTCTGAGCTACTACCAGCGCCAGGATGGGGAGAGCGGTCCGCCGCTCGGCCCGCACATCCGCCGGTTCGACGCGGAGAGATTGGAAGACCTGCTCCTCGACGCCCCGGACCGGCATCACGCCGACGCCCGGCTGATGGCGTGGATCCAGACGCAAGCACCGGGCTTCCGTCAGTGGAGCCAGGTCGACAAGGCGCAGTGGCTCGACGTTCACACGCTGCTGATCGGCTACGGGATGACGTGCCATGGTGACCGGCCTGGCACGGGCTGCGGTGTCGAGACGCGATTTCCGTTTCTCGATCCCGCGCTTGTCGCCCTGGCGGCGAAGTTTCCTGTCTCATGGAAACTGCACGAGGCCGTTCGCGAGAAGCACATCCTGCGCGAGGCTTTCCGCGACGCGGTGCCTGCTCACGTGGTGGACCGGCCGAAGTTCGGCATGCGGATCCCCGGCCCGACCGCGCTGCTTCCCGGCGGCCCCGACGACTGGGTGGCAGCGATCTTGTCACCGCGGTCCTTGCGCGCATCGCAACTGCTTGACCCCAAGGCAGTCACGAAGCTCGTCGACGCCGTGGTCGCCGCGGGCGGGCGGTCCCTCCCCTACCCAGTCGGGCACACCTACCTGCAGGCGCTGAGCATCTTGCTGATGGAGGAGATCTTCGTGCGGGACTTCTCGGTGCCAGAACACGACATCGACCGCATCATGTTCAGGAGGCTCGACGGCGAGGCGATAGCGATCGGCGGCCCGCCGCCCGACGAGCCCGCCTGCGCCGCGTCGCAGCACGGCTGACCAATGGATGGATTCGAGGCGGTCGCGCACGCGGTCGTGAGAGAACTAGCGCGCCAGCTTGACGAGGCCGAGAGCGGAGCCGGGCGGGCGGTCGGCTTCTTGCCGGCGGCCGACGCCGCCGAGAAGCTCCAGGTACACCGCTGGCTGGCCGAAGGCGGCATGGGCCAGGCGGAACTGCTGTCATTCGTGCGCACCTACGGCGAACTGGCGGCGAGCAATCACCACCCGGGCAACCTCGCGCACCAGATCGCGCCACCCGCGCTGCCTGCCATCATGGCGGACTTCATGCAGGCCGTGACCAACAACATCGCGATCACCTACGAGCTGGCCCCGCCCGGCACGGTAATCGACCGGGAGGTCTACCGCTGGATGGTGGCGAAGGCGGGCTGGCACTCAACGGGCACGGGCACCCTCACCAACGGCGGCTCGCTGGGCAATCTCACGGCATTGCTGGCAGCAAGAGCGCACGCCGCGCCGCGAAGCTGGCAGAGCGGCAACGCAGGCAATCTCGTCATCCTGGCGCCGCAGGCGAGCCACTACTCCATCCGCAAGGCAGCGGCGGTCATGGGGCTGGGGTCGGCGAACGTGGTCGAACTAGATGTTGACTCGCTCGGCCGGACCGATGTCACCAGGCTGCCAGCCCGGATCGCCGCCGTCCGTGACGGCGGCGGCCAGCCGATCGCGGTCGTCGCGGCCGCGTGCGCCACGGCGACCGGCCTGCACGACCCGATCGGCGAGATCGGCGAGATCTGCGCCGCGCACGGCATCTGGCTGCACGTCGACGGGGCGCACGGGGCGTCGGCCCTGCTGTCGCAACGGCTGCGGCGCCGGCTCGACGGGCTGGAGCGGGCCGACTCGCTCGTGTGGGACGCGCACAAGATGCTGCGCACCTCCGCGCTCTGCACCGGCGTGCTCTTCCGCGAGGCGTGCCGGTTCGACGGGCTGTTCCGGCAGGATGCCTCGTATCTGTTCCACGAGGACGCGGCGGCGCTCGACATGGGCCAGCGGACCTTCGAGACGTCCAGGGCGCCATTGGGACTGAAGCTCTTCCTGAACCTCGCGTGGGCCGGCGAAGCCGAGCTAGGTGCCTACGTGGAGTCGCAGTACGCCAAGGCCGAGACGCTCTGGCAACTGCTGCGCGAGAGCGACGGCTTCGAAGTACCGTACCGGCCTGAGAGCAACGTCTTGTGTTTCCGCTATGCCGATTTCCCCGACGGGCAACTGCGGATCAGGGACCGGTTGCGCCGGGAAGGCAGATTTTACCTATCATCGACGGAGCTTGCCGGGCTGACCTATCTGCGCGCATCGATCATGTCTCCGGCTACCGACGAAGGGACGATGCAGGACCTCCTGCGCGCCATCGTCAAAGTGGCGCGCGAAGGCTGACGACCGCGAACTGTCAGGGAGACCGATGCTGACGGAGCAGAACCTGGTCCGGCTCACCCGTCCAGGATCACCTCGAGCGCGCCTGATCTGTTTTCCCCAGGTAGGCGCGGGCACGGGCGCGTTCAACCGGTGGCGCAAGCAGGTCAGAGACGACGTGGAACTCGTCGCCTTGCGGCTTCCTGGCAGGGAGAGCCTGTTCAGCCAGCCGCTGGTCGCTGATTTGAAGGTGATCGGCAGGTCGCTCGGCGATATCCTGGTGCAGCGCGACGGCGCTGTTCCGCTCGGCCTTTTCGGTTACTGCGCGGGCGCCTATGCTGCCCTGGAGGTGGCGAGGCGCATGACTGAGCGGCTGGGGCCGCCATCCGTGCTGGCCATCTGCTCACAGGTAGCTCCGCAGGTGCCCGCGACCAGGCCGTCGGTCCATGCCCGCCCCAGCCGCGAGCTCAAGGAGATCCTTCGCTCGCTGGGCGGCACCGACTCAGTCGTGTTGGACAACGATGAAGTCTGGATCACGGTCGAGCCGGCATTGCGGGCCGACTACCAGGCGCTCGAAACGTATTCTGCCGGACTTGAACCGAGGCTTGGATGCGACCTCGTTGCCTTCCACGGGTCGGACGATGACCAGCTGGAGTTGTCCGATGTCGCGGCCTGGTCAGAGCTGACGACCGGGCTGTTCACCATGACCCGCGTGCCCGGCGGGCACTTCCTGCTCAAGGCCGGCGCCGGTGAGGTCCTGGCCGAGCTGCAACATCGCCTGCTCGCCAAGGCGGAGTCGGCGGCCTAGGCTCGCCGTTCCGGCCGGCACCACGGGGCAGCCGGGGCGGCTGTTACGCTGGAATAGGGCAAAAGCCGGTTCGCGGGCAATGTCGGCACGGCGTATCTGCATATACAGCCCAATCAGGGAAGGTGCACGGTTGACCTCCGTCGGTCGAACGGAACGCCCTCAAGCGGGGCTGAGTCACGAGCACTACCCTCTGGACATGTACTGGCGCGACACCATTGACGAATTACCGCCGGGGGATTTCGGTGCCCTCGACCGGGCGGCCGGCGCCGCCGGATGTTACGGGCGCGTACGGCAACGTCAGGCTGACGGTCGATGGCTTGCCAGCCACTTGTGCTGCCTTGACAATGGCCGGCTGGCCGCGGCCGTTCCCGTCTACGCGTGCCGCGGGCGGTCCTGGCCCGACCCCGCCTATGATCCGGCTGGCTGGGGCCTGCCGCCGGACGCGCTATCTGGGCACTCCCCCGGTGACTGCCTCTTGATCGGCGGCTTTGGCGACCTGCGCTCAGCGCTCCATGTCGACGACAGCACCCGGCGCGGCCCGCGATTGCGCCAGCTCCTCACCGCGATCGCGGCGTTCGCCGCAGCGCGGCAGCGGTGCCTGATCTTCCCGTACTTCGACCCCGCCGCGAGGATGGCGCTGACGGCGGCTGCCGGTGGCGGGATCACCTGGGCTCCGCTGGCCAGGGAGGCGCGCTACGCCGACGTGCACGAGGCAGACTGGGAACGCCGCCTGCCCTCACGCGTACGCGGGGTCCTGCGCCGCGATCGGCGTTTAATGCAGGAATGCGACCTCACCACCTCGGTCACCGACTGGCACTCCGTGGCAGACAAGGCCAGCGAGCTGATCGCCAGCCACAACGTGCGCAAGGGCCAGCCCGATCATCCCGAGTTCGTGCGCATGCGCCACGCCGAATGGAGTCAGTGCGCGGGCGTGGACCTCTTAGTCTTCGGTGTAAGCTCGCCCGCGATCAGTGGCTTCCTCACCGCGCTCGCCTGGGAAGACGAGCTGGAATTGTATGAGATAGGGCTTACCGGAGAAAATGGGCGCGAGCGGCTTGCCGCATACCTGAGCCTGCTCTTTCACCAGCCGCGTGACCTTGCCGCCCGTCGCGGCCTGCGGACCATCAGGGCGGGCGTGGCGGCGGAGGTGCCGAAGTCCTCGCGCGGCGCCCTCTTTACCGAACTCTCCGGCGGGGTGCTGAGCGCCGGCGAAGTAAAGAAGCTGGCCGTTGACCGCCACTGACCGGCGGCGGCTCGCCGTCCTGCTCGGACCGGAAGGCTCGCTGCCTCCTGCCGAGATCGTCAGGTCCGCGACGGACCTCGCCGACATCTGCTTCCTGCTCGACTCGGGCGACAGCACCGCGTCCGGCCTGCGCCCGATCGCTGAAGCCCTCGCGGATACCGAGGTGGTCGATTTCGGCGACGTTGACGCCTGCCTTGGCGCACTCCGCGGCAGGCAGGTCAGTGCGGTCACCACTTTCGTAGACGTGCTCTGCCCAGCGGCCGCCCGATTGGACCGGCGGATCAAGGGTGACGCGGCGGCCGGTCCGCCGTGGGGCAGAAAGGACGTGCAGCGGCGGATGCTCGTGGCCGCCGGCGTCTCCGGGGTCTCATCGGCGCCGGTCAGTGACGAGGAGTCGCTGCGAGCCTTCCTGGCGACTGCCGGGTTTCCTGTCGTCGTCAAGCCGGCTGACGGGGTCGCCAGCCGAGACGCCTGGCTGCTGCGAGGCGAGGACGACCTCCGCGAGCTAGTCGGCAGTGGCAGGCTGCGCGCCGAGGGCCAGCCGGGCGTCATGCTCGCCGAGCGGTTCATCGCAGGCCAGCCGCCAGCGCCGCACCTCGCCGATTATGTCTCGGTCGAGGTATTTCGTCCCGGTGCGCCAGCGGCCTCGTTCGTCACAGATCGGCTTCCCCCGGTCTGGCCGCTGCGGGAGGCTGGTGTCGTCCTGCCGTCGATGCTGGATCCGGCCGGGCAACAGGTCGTGACCGCGGCCGCCCGCGACGCCATCGACGCGCTCGGAGCGGGCAACGGAGCTTTCCACGTCGAGCTGAAGCTCACGCAGCCGCGACCGGAAATCATCGAGGTGAACGGACGGCTCGGCGGCTTTGTCCCTCGTCTCTTCCGCTATGCGACCGGCGGCGATCTCGGACGAGCCGCGCTGTCCTGCGCGCTCGGCAATACTGCCGAACTAGCCCTGAATTGGCAGAGATGCGTGCTGATGCTGTTCTTTCAGCCTCCCGCCCGCGCACGCGTTGTTACCACGGCGCCGTCGCGCCGCGTCATCACCCGCCGGCCCGGCGTCCTGAGCGTGGATGACATTGCTGGCGAGAACACTCCTGTGGACTGGCGCGACGGCTCGAACCGGTCGGCCGCCAAGGTGTGGCTCGCGGCCGACAGCCACGACGAACTGCACGCGCGTCTCATTGATCTAGCTGGGTTCCTCACTGATGAGTTCTGTTTCAGCGACGAGACGGGCGCGCGTGTCAAGGAGAGCGCGTGGCTGGAGCGAATCTGCGGGCAGACGTTGACGGGAGGGTCCGCGTGACTCCATCCGAATTGACCGCTCTGATTCAGGACCTCCTGGAAATCGATGACCTTGCCGTCGATGACAATTTCTTCGACGTGGGCGGCAACTCAATCCTTGCGCTGGCGGTGCTGGCAGCGGTGCAGGAGACGTGCGGGATCCGCATACCGCTCATCGACATGATTCACGCGCCCACCGTTGCGGGAATGTCGGAGCTGATCGCGCGGGCGACCGCGTGAGGACAATCTGGGAGGCCTTCGCCGAGCAGGCGGAGCGCACGCCGGCGGCGGTGGCCATCAGGGCCATGGGGCGGGATTGCTCCTACACCGAGCTGGCCGAGCGAGCCGACGAGGCCGGCAGGCTGATCCGCGCGCGAGCGGCACCCGGGGCTGTCGTGGCGCTCGATGCTAGCGGGTCCCGCGCGGGAGCGATCGCCTTCCTGGCAGCCGCGCAGTCCAGGTGCCCGATCATGCCGATGAATCCGCAGAGCCCGCCGCTGCACCGCGCGGCGGTGCTGGAGAACGCCCGCCCGGCACTGATCATGACCGAGACGGAGGATGGCGTGACCACCGGCCCTGCTGCGGCTGCCCCGGACGCGGGGGCTCCTCCGGCCGCGATGCGCGAGGTCGCGTACATCATGCACACCTCCGGATCGACCGGGCGGCCCAAAGGCGTCATGGTGTCGCACCAGGCTCTGCTCGAACGGCTCGCCGGACTGGCCCGCGTGCCGGGATTCCGCTCGGGGGACTCGATCCTCGCGATGACGGCCCTGTCCTTCGACGTCTCCGTAGCCGAGTTGCTGCTGCCGCTCGCCGTGGGCGGCTGTCTTGTCGCCGCCCCGCCGACCGCGCGCCTCGATCCGGCGATCTTCGCCGGGTTTGCCGGGGAGTTCAAGCCCGAGGTGGTTCAGGCGACGCCTAGCTTCTGGCGGCTGGCGCTGGCATCGGGGTGGCGCGGGCTGCCTGGCAGCCGCGTCTGGTGCGGCGGGGAGGCGCTGACCCCCAGCCTGGCAGCCGGGCTGCTCCCGGCATGCGCGGAGCTGTGGAACCTGTACGGGCCAACTGAGGCGACCATCTGGGCCTGCGCCGCGCGAATCGAGTCAGCGGAGGCCATCTGCCTGGGCGCCCCGCTACCGGGAAGCGGCCAGTTCCTCGCCGATGAGCACGGCGAGCCGATCGCGGTGCGCGGCAAGGCCGGCGAGATCGTGCTGTATGGCGCCGGGCTTGCTGACGGGTACCTTAACCAGCCCGAGCTCACCGCTCAGCGGTTCCGCGTGCGCAGGACGCCTGATGGCCCGAGGTTGTGCTACCTGACCGGGGACCGGGCGCGGCACAGCGCCGACGGCACGCTCAGCTTTCTCGGGCGGCTGGACAGCCAGGTAAAGCTGCGCGGGAACAGGATCGAGCTCGGCGAACTCGAAACGGTACTTGAGGCCCACCCCGCAGTGCTCGAAGCCGCTGCCTTGCTGCGCGATGCCGACCGTCCTGAGCGAGCCCACATCGCCGCTTACGTGGTGGTCGATGTTGCCCGCGCCGGTGGCGGCGTGACTGTCCGTGAACTGCGCGGCTGGCTGGCTGAGCGCCTGCCGGCAGGCGTGCGGCCAGGACGGGTCTTCATCGAGCCCTCGCTGCCTAAGACGACCGCTGGCAAGGTCGATCGCGTTCGTCTCGCTGGCCGCCTGTGAAAGCAACTCGAGAACGGCCCGCCGGAAACGCCCTGCGGCATCGCGACTTCGCGCTGCTGTGGAGTGGCCAGACGATCTCCCTGGCTGGCAACGGCATCTTCACAGTTGCCCTGCCTCTTGAGGTGTTCAGGCTGACCGGCAGCGCCATCGACCTCGCGCTGATCGTCGCCGCCCGCACTGTCCCCTCCGTATTGCTGCTGCTCGCCGGCGGCACGGTCGTCGACAGGGTCTCCCGGCGCCTGGTCATGCTCACCTCAGACGGCGCGTGCGCCGCGTCGGTGTGCCTGGTGGCGGTCCTGATCGCGACGAGCACGGCGCGCCTGTGGGAACTGGCCGCGCTCACGACGTTCTTCGGGGTAGCCAACGCCTTCTTCAGGCCCGCCTCGACGGCCATCACCGCCGAGATCCTCCCGTCCGAGCTGCTGGTGTCCGCCAGTTCGCTGTCCGCGCTGAGCCAGTCTCTCGCCCAGTATCTGCTCGGCCCGCTGGCTGGCGGGGTCATCGTCGCCTTGACTGGCGGCGCGTGGGCATTCGGCCTTGACGCACTTAGCTTCGCTGTCAGCGCGGCATGCCTGGCAGCCATGCGCCCGACCAGGGGCCGGGGAGGACAATCCTCGCGGCTGCTTGAAAGTATCAGGGAAGGGCTGAGGTATTGCCGGTCGCAGCCGTGGCTGTGGTGGAGCATGATCGCTGTCGGCATCGCGAATCTGGTCTGTTACGTACCTTTTATCATTCTGGAGCCGCTGCTTGTTCGGAATGCCTTTCACGCGGGACCGGTCGCGCTCGGAATAATGTACGCCGCCAGCGGCGTCGGCGGAACGCTCGCGGCCCTGATCGCCTCCCGGCGCCCGACGCCCCGGCGGCGAGTTGGCGTCATCTGGACAGCATGGGCAGGAGCCGGCCTCGCCGCCATCGTGCTTGGCCTGTCCCCGTGGCTCTGGCTGGCGGTCGTCTGCGCGGGCCTCACCTGGGGCGCGGTCACCTATGGCAACATCTTGTGGTTCCCGCTGATGCAGCAGGAAGTGCCGCCAGAGCTCCTTGGCCGGGCGGCATCGGTGGACTGGATGATCTCGCTGGCGCTCGCCCCGCTCGGCACCGTTGTGGGAGGCGCCCTTGCCACGGTGGTGGGTGTCCGGCTCACGCTGATCATCGGCGGGCTGATGGCCGCGTCCACGGGATCGGTCCTGCTGATTCCCGGTGTGATGGAGCCTGACCAGAGGCAACTGGAGGTCAGTTGAGCGAGAGCGGGCACCTGCGCGCGTGCGCCGAACCGCGGGACGTCGGCCTGAGCGCGGTGGCACTGGAACGGATCAGGTCCGAGCTAGACGAGCAACTGGCTCGTGGCGAGATCCCCGGCGCGGTCGCCATTGTGCAGCGGGCCGGACAGGTGGCGTGGGTGGCCACCGTCGGCGACACCACAGTCGAGAGCATCTTCCGCATCTATTCGATGACCAAGCCCCTCACCAGCGTGGCCGCCGCGATCCTGGCCGAGGAAGGGCTGTTCAGCTTCGGCGACCCCATCGGGCGCTGGCTGCCAGAACTGGACGGCTTGAGGGTGCTCGGCGACGGCTCCGATGGCCGCGGGACAACCGTGCCCGCGGAGCGCCCCATCACCGTGATCGATCTGCTCCGGCATACGTCGGGGTTCGCCGGCAGTCACCGCAGCTCGCCGGAGCTGAGCGCGGCCTACCAGCGTGCGGGAATCGTCTCTTTCGACCACACCAGCCAGCTGGCGCACGAGTACTCACCCGAGGATCTCGTATCCGCCCTGGCGACTGTGCCTCTGGCGCACCAGCCCGGCACGGCCTGGGAGTATGGCTGCTCAGGCGAGGTCCTCGGCAGATTGCTCGAAGTGGTCGCCGGGCAGCCACTCGACGTGATCCTGCGGGACCGGCTGTGCCAGCCACTCGGCCTGCGCGACACCGGGCTCTTCGTCCCGGCTGAGCACGCGGGCCGGGTCGTCCAGCCGCTGACCCCATTCAGGGAGGACGTCACGCTGGTGAACTTCACTCAGGTGCCCAGATTCCGGTCCGGCGGCAGCGGCTGTTACAGCACGCCCGCTGACTATCTGCGCTTCGCGCGCATGCTGCTCAGCCCGGGAGAAAGCGACCGCCAGGATGCGGGAGGCCGGACGCCGGTCACGCGGAAGTCACTAGACCTGATGATGAGCGACCAGCTAGGACCTCTGGCCGGCACCGGGCCGGACTATATCCCGGGTGCCGGCTACACATTTGGACTCGGCCTGGCCGTTGGCGTGACGGCGCACGACGCCTGGTGGCTTGGCCGGGGCGCGACCAGCTTCTTCGTAGATGCGCGTGAAGAACTCATCGGCGTGCTGATGACGCAGCGATACTGGAAGGCTCGCTTCTATCAGGAATGGTTCAAAGACCTAGTGTATCGGGCCATCGTATGAGTGATAATTTCGAAGACGTTACCGTGGCCGCCTCTATCACAGCCACGCTGATACGTATCTGGGAGAATGTGCTTGAGGTAAGCGACATCGGCGTTCTCGATGATTTCTTTGATCTCGGCGGCGATAGCATACTCGCGATCACGATGATCGACCGTCTGCGCGAATACGGGGTTCCGATCTCGCTAGCTGATTTGCTTGGCCACCCGGTCCTGGGTGACCTGGCGAGTTACGCCCGAGACTGCGCGCAGCACCCGGCGGACACACCGCCCGACTGACCCCGGCCAAGGACGGCGGCCCGCCCCGCCCGCCCGTGGCTGGATCGCCGCGGGGCTGACAATACTGACTATTTGTGTTTAAATAGATAACAAAACGCCCTTTGCTTTAGCTGATCCGGACCGAAGGAGCGCTGGCATGGCCGCCGAACCCGCGAAGGGCGTGCTGGTCGAGGGCGAATGGGTGCATTGCCAGGAGACGATCGAGGTCGTCAACCCGTACACGTCTGCTGTTGTCGGCGTCGTCGGCCAGGCCACCCCGGATCAGGCAGTCGCCGCGGCACGCGCGGTCGGCGCCTACCGCTCATCGCTGACCGGCCACGAGCGCGGCGCAATTCTCGAACGTGCCGCCGTGGCCGTCGCGTCCGGCCGCGACAGGTTCGCCGAGTCGATCTGCGCCGAGTCGGGATCAGCCTGGAAGGACTGCCAGCGCGAGGTCGACCGGGCCGTGGCCTTTCTGCGTTACTGCGGAGAGGAGAGCAAGCGCATCACGGGCGAGGCGATCCGGACAGACGTGACGGCGCAGAGCCAGCGCCGGATCGCCGTCACATTACCGGAGCCAGTCGGGGTGGTGGCGGCGATCACGCCATTCAACCGGCCGCTCAACCAGGTCGTCACGAAGATCGCGCCCGCTATAGCCGCCAATAACAGAGTGCTGCTCAAGCCGTCAGAAAAGACGCCGCTCACCGCGACGCTGCTCATGGAGCAACTGCTCAACGCGGGCCTGCCAGCCGGAATGATCGCGATGGTGACCGGGCAGCCAGCGGACATCGTGCGAGCGGTGCTCGGCAGCGGTCAGGTCGACATGCTGACCTTCACCGGCAGCAGTTCGGTGGGCAGGAAACTAGCCGGGGACGCGGGCATGATCCGGGTAACGCTCGAGCTCGGTGACAGCGGCGCGCTTATCGTGCTGGCCGACGCCGATCTCGACGAGGCGGTCGCCGCCGCTGTCACCGGCGCCTTCGCGACGGCCGGTCAATCGTGCCGCGGAGTCAAGCGGATACTTGTCCAGGCGCAGGTAGCCGATGCGTTCGTAGAGCGGCTGGCAGCCGCGGCCGCAGCGCTCCGGGTCGGCGATCCGCGCGATCCGGGCACCGACATCGGCACATTGATCGATCTCGACGCCGCTGACGGAGTCGACGAGCGGGTGCGCGGCGCGATCGCCGACGGCGCGTACCTGGTCTGCGGTGGCCGCCGCGAGGGGGCACAGTACTGGCCGACCGTACTGGACAGGACCCCGAGGGACACCGAGCTAGTGCAGGCAGAGACCTTCGGCCCGTGCGCCCCCGTGATCAGGGTCCGCGACCTGGAAGACGCACTCAAGTGCGTGAACGACTCCCCCTACGGCCTGCAGACCGGAGTCTTCACGTCCGACCTGGCGTCCGCCTGGCGGGCCGCCGCTGAGCTGGAGGTCGGTGCTGTGATCATCAACGGCGGGCCGCAGTTCGAGGCGCCGAATATACCGTTCGGCGGCGTGAAAAGCAGCGGGCTCGGCCGCGAAGGCGCACGTTATGCCATAGCCGAGATGACCCGCCTCAAGACGATCGTCTGGTGATGAACGCTCAAGCTTCCTCGCCAGCCAGCGGCAGCGCCAAGTCAGCGGCCTGGGACCTGCTTGGCGCGTCCTACTGGAACCGGGACTATGACGGCGGCCCGTCGTCAGCCGATTGCGACCTGTATCTCGCCGGCGTGGCAGCGGGCGAGCCGCTGCTTCTGGCGGGGGCGAGCACAGCTCGCCTGGCGTTCGCCGCCGCCGACCTTGGTGTCGCCCTGACGGTGTGCGACTTCTCGGCGGTGATGCTGGACGACCTTCGCCAGGTGCTCGGGAAGCGCGCGGATTACGTCCTGGCGGACGTCTGCCAGCCTGGGTCGCTGCCGTCGCACCGCTTTCGCGCCGTGGTGGCGGACCGGCTGCTCAATCGCTTCACCGGGGCAGAACTGCGAGCGGCGTCGCGGACGCTGCTCGGCGCGCTGCGGGTTGGCGGCGAGGCCCGGCTGAGCTACCGCCTGGGTCTTTATGACCGGGATCTGCTGGTGCTCGACCACGCACGGCGGCGCGGTTGCCTGGCCGACGTCTTCGATGAGGCAGCATTCGACATCGACTACTCGGGCGCACGGGACTGGCTGAAAGATGTCCTTCCCGCGCATGGCAGTCTCCGGCCCGAGACTGTGGCGCAGTTCTATGCGGCACGCGGACGTGAGCACCGGCTTCGGCCGGGAGAGCTCGACGCCCTCGTCGCAGAGGTCTGCGACGAGCAGGAATGGAAGGTGCGATTCGCGCACATCGCCCTGCCAGGCAAGCCCGGGGACCGGATTCTCTCGGTGCGGCGCCTCCGCTGACGCGCGATCTTCCTCAGAGCTTCGGGACGGCTGGCGAAAGGACGCAACCTTGCTGCAGGTGGACACGATCCGGCTCCGACGATGGATGAACATTCGCAAGATAACAGCTGCTGACCTGGCTTCCGCCGCAGGCTTAGATACCGCCGCGCTGGAAGCGATCCTGCGCTGCGAGGTGTCCGAGGTTGACACCGAGGTATGCGGCCAGCTCGCTGGCGAACTCGCCGTGGACATCTCCGCGATCACGGCCTCGGGGCAGCGCGAGCAATGCGTGATCCTCATGCGGGCAGCGCAGGCGCAGGCAACGCGGCGTGCTATCCGGCGCGATGGCATTCATTTCTACAACTACTACTCCATGGCCGCCCCTAAGGGGCGGGTAGCACCGGTCATTCTCGACATCCTGTGCCCGGGCGACCGCCTGCCGGCGTTGAACAACGGCCATCTCGAGCCCGCGATCACTATCAACATAGGACCCGGGCCGATCAACGGGCGATGGCGAGCCGACCTGAATCCGGGTACCTGGCAGGTGCTCCAGAGCAACTCTGGCGATGACAGCTGGATCGCCGGCGACTCCTACATCGAACCTTCGTATTGCCCGCACAGCTACTCGCTGGCTAGCGAGGAGCCCGCCCGGATCATCTCGTATACCTGCTCCCCGGCCATAGGCTCGCTCGTCGAGGAGAGCAACCAGTGGTCATCGCCGTCGTTCGACGTGCTGCTCGACCGAATAGGCGACGCGGGCCCAGCGTCCTGGTTGCGCCTGCTTCTTGACCGGCGCGCCTATAGCGTGCCCCAGGCCGCGGCCGCCAGCCGCGTCGATCCGGATGTGCTCGAAGCGGCCGTCGCGGGGCGCGGGACGCTGGGCGTGGATGACGCATGGTCCATCGGCCACGCGCTGGGATTTGACTACCGGGTGATCCTGCCCGCGCCGCACAAGCGCGACGCCGTCGGCAAGACGTTCTGCTCGATCGAGCAGAGCCGCCAGACAATGCGGGAGTTCAAGCGCTATGTCGTGGCGTCCATGGCGTCGGCGCCGCACCTGCCTGACCTGGTCGGCCTCTTCATGCGCGTGCCGCCCCGGCCTGGCGAGCCTGAGCTTGACCTGACCGGGCACAGCGAGACGCACTACCTGGTCGGCAGCGGCGGCCTCGCCCTATCGTGGCGGGAGCCGGATGGATCGGTCCGCACCGAGCAACTCTTCGCGGACGACAGCATCTGGGTAGGCCCTTTCGTCGAGCACGGATTCGGCGGAGAAGGCTCGCTTGCCTGCATGGCCAGCGGCAACCACCTCGGACATCTTGACCAGCTAGCGCTCTCAGGCACGTTCGATGCGCGATCGACCCTGGCCAGGGGACGCCGTGACCGGGCGACGTGGGGCTACGACATCGCAGCGGACGGGAGAGGCTGATGCGCGTCGTCTTCACCGATCCCGCTTGGGCGGTTGGCCCTGACGGCGTCATCGATCGCCGCCTGGCCAGCGCGGAGGCGGAGATATTCGGCAATGACATCAGCTTCGACCTCGGCATCCGGCGCGATGGGCGATTCGTGGTGAGCGGCCAGGAGTTCGACGCATACATCAGCGGCGCCGATGCCGTCGTGGTCTACCGGTGCCAGGTCACGCCAGAGTTGCTGAGGGCGATCGGACCAGCCTGCAAGGTGGTGGTCAGGCAAGGCGTGGGCCTGGACAATCTCAACGTGCCCGTCCTGCTCGCCGCAGGCATCTGGGGTTTCCATGTGCCCGACTACTGCGGTGACGAGGTGAGCACGCACGCGCTCGCGCTCGCGCTGGCGCTGGAGCGGGGGGTGTGCGTTCAAGACCAGATGATCCGCTCCGGCATGTGGTCGATCCACGGGGGCCGCATCCCGCGCCGGACGGCGAGCCTTGGTGCAGGCATCGTCGGCTTCGGTCGCATTGGCCGCGCGACCAGCCGGAAGCTCGGCGCGTTCTACGGCCGGGTGCTGGCCTTTGACCCCTACGTTCCCGGCGATCTCATGGCCAGCCACGGCGTGGCCGAGTGCCAGAGCCTGCACGAGCTATTCAGGCTGTGCGACTTGGTCGTCTTGCACGCCGAACTGACGGCGGAGACCGCGGGCCTCGTCGGCGCGTCCGCGCTGTCTGACTGCAAGCCTGGGGCGCTGCTCGTGAATGTCGCGCGCGGCGGGCTAGTGGACCTCGCGGCCGTGCTCGATGCGCTCGGCTCTGGCCGCCTAGGCGGCTTCGCCTCGGATGTCTTCTCGCCGGAGGACCCCAACGACAGCATGGTCGGTAAGGAACTACTCCGCAGGCCAGACGTAATTGTGTCCGCTCATCGCGCGTTCCTTTCCGCCGAATCGGAGGTCAGCGTGCGCCGCAGGGTGGCGCACGGAGTCCGCCAGGTGCTGACCACTGGCCAGCCGCCAGTCTTTGGCAGAGTCGCTTAACCGTCTCTGGCCTCCTGTCTCGCTCACACCGGAAATCGCGCCGATGAGGGCGGCAGCGGTTGTGTGTTACCGTTCTGCGGCGTATGCGGATGCGACTACGGAGGTGCCAGATGACGGACGCTGAGCAGCATCCCGGCTGGCCAGAACACCGGCGCATCACGATCAGGGACTTGCAGGCGGCGACCGACCGCGGCGAGCGCTGGACCATGCTGACCAGCTACGACACCATGACTGCCGGTATCTTCGAGCAGGCTGGTGTCCGGGCCTTACTAGTCGGCGACACGGCGGCGGTCACCGTCTACGGACACGAGACGACAGTGCCGGCGACCATGGATCACCTCGTTCCTCTTGTCCAGGCAGTGGTTCGCGGGACCAGAACGGCGCTTGTCGTGGGCGATCTGCCGATGGGTTCCTACCAGTCCTCGCCCCAGCAGGCGGTGGAGAACGCGGCGCGCCACCTCAAGGAGGGCGGTGCGCACGCCGTCAAGCTGGAGGGTGGCGCGGCGGTTGTGCCGCAGGTCGCGGCCGTGGCTGGCGCGGGGATTCCGTGCATGGGCCATCTTGGGCTCACTCCGCAAAGTGTGCACGCACTCGGCGGATACCGCGTGCAGGGTCGCGGCGGCGCCGGCGACAAGCTACTTGAGGATGCGCGGGCACTTGAGAACGCCGGGGCCTTCGCGGTAGTGCTCGAGGCGGTACCGGCTCAGCTCGCCGCCCGGGTCTCCGAGGAACTGACCATCCCGACCGTGGGAATCGGCGCCGGGCCGGGCTGTGATGCGCAGATCCTGGTCTGGCAGGACTTCGCCGGACTGACCGATGGCCACCTGCCCAAGTTCGTGAAGCAGTACGCGCAGCTACGCGAAATCCTGGCCGGCGCGGCGGCGAGCTACGTGGACGAGGTAGCCAGGGGCGTATTTCCCGGAGCCGAGCACAGCTATCAGTAGGCAGGCAGCCTAGAACCGGCCCCGGAGCCGCTCTCGCGCGAGCCCGCCCGCCGTCTGGCCATTCACGGCTCCCGGGATCAGGGCCGCATCGCTGGCCAGTGCTCGCCAGATTGCCGCGAAGTCGTCGGTGAAGGCGAGGTCGCTGTCCCGGCTGCGCCACGCGACGTGGTCGGACACCCGCACCGAGGGCAAGCGCCGCAGCGGGTGGTCTCCTGGCAGCGGCTCTGGGTCCGTGACATCGAGGGTCGCTGACAGCTTGCCCGCGGCGCATAGCGCGTGGAGTGCCGTCTGGTCGACTATCTGCGCCCGTGAGACATTGACCAGGTGCAGTCCGGCGCGCGCGGTGGCCAGCGCGGCCCGGTCAAACAGGCCGTGCGTCGATGGCGTCAGCGGCAAGGCGACCACCAGATGGTCGACATCGAGCACATCAGCCAGCCGGGTCGTGTGAGTGATGCCTGCGCGATCAGCCTGCCTGGATGTCCGGCTCAGCACCCGGACCGATGCGCCAAGCGCATTCGTGACCGCGGCTACGCGCTGCCCGACCGCCCCCCAGCCCGCCACGCCGATCCGCGCCCGCCACAGGCCAGCGGCGGCCGGCTCCGGTCCCGCCGCCCCGGCGGGGTCCCACCTAACCTGCCCCCGCCATTCATGGCTGAGCACGGCATGCACCGCGTACTCGGCCAGCGGCGCCGCATAGCACTGCCAGCTGCGCGTGAGGAGCACTGCTGGACTCCAGCTGGCCACGTCCACGAAGTCCAGGCCAGCCGATGTCAGGTGGACCCAGGACCATTGCCGGGCGCCAAGGGCGGCCCTTCGCTCGCTCCCTGCAAACTCATGCGGTGCCATCAGCAGCACGTCACCGCCCGCCGCGCTCTCCTCCCACGGGACCAGGGCAACTTGGCGTCCGAGCGTGGCGGACAGCCTGACCGTGGCCGGCTTAACCAGCCGTTCGGGGATAGCGCAGTGGAGCGGCAGGGTCGTTCTTGCCATATATGCTACTCTAGGCCATAAAGTACTCCGAGCCATGACAAGTTCGATTCAGCGCCTCTGCCGCGCACCGGGCCAACCAGTTCAGGAGGGGCTATGGACGACCATGCCGCAAGACTGAATTCGGGCAGAGATTACTTATCATCGCTAAATGATGGCCGCAGGATCATCATTGCCAATAACGTAATTGACGATATTGCCAGTTACCCCGCCACTAGCGCGATGGCCGCCTCCATCGGCGAGCTACTTGATGCGCATCACGACGACCGGCGTTTACTTGACGGCAATGGCTGGCCGTGGGCCTGCTCCCCGGCGCTCACGTACCCCGGCGTAGCGGCGCGCGGCAGGGCTTTCGAAGCCATCGCCAGGATCAGCGGAGGCCTGTTAGGGCGCAGCCCGGACTTCCTGGGCACCATCCTGACCTCCTGGGCAGCCGCCGCGGATTCGTTTGGCGAATACGCGGAGAACGTAACCCGGTACTGGGCGCGATGCCGTTCTGAGAATACGGTGCTCACTCATGCCATCAGTGACCCGCCGGGCGATCGTTACCTGCCTTCCGGGGCAGCCGGGGCCGCCGGGGCACCGCAGGCGTTGCGGCTCGTCGATCAGCGGGAGGATGGCATCGTTGTCAGCGGCGCGAAGATGCTGGCCACCCTGGCGCCGTTCGCTGACGAACTGCTCATCTACCCTTACCGGGCGCTTCGTGAAACTGAGGCCGATCAGGCCCTCTGCTTCGCGGTACCCGTCGCCGCCGAGGGGCTGACGCTCTTCTGCCGGCCTTCGCTCGCCGACGGGACCGTACTTGACCACCCCTTCGCCGGGCGGTTCGACGAGCTAGACGCGATCTGCGTATTCGACCACGTCTTCGTGCCCTGGGAGCGCGTGTTCATCTGCCGTGATATCACCACGGCTAACCGCCTCCGCGAGAACACCGGCATGACAACCTACGCCTGGCACCAGTCCGCGGTCCGCTCCTGGATCAAGGCCGCGCTGGTCTTCGCCCTCGCGCAAGCCTGCGCGGACGCGAGCGGCCGGAGCACTCAGGACGCGACCCGCCAGCAGCTAGGCGAAATCGCCGGCATCGCGGAAACGCTGCGCGCCCTGGTGATCAGCGCCGAGAACGGCGCGAGCAAGGACAGCAGGGGCTACTACGTCTGCGACCACGCGCCGCTGGCTGCGGCAGCGATGCTCAACTCAACGCTGTACCCACGGGCCGTGGAACTGCTGCAGCTCGTGTCCAGCAGCGGCCTGATCATGCACCCGCTGGCCGCCGACGAGGATCCGGCTGCGCACTCGCATGCTTTCTTCGGCCGGTACTTCGCGGGGGACGGCGTCACCGCCACCGAGCACAGCCGCCTGCTCCGCGCCGCGGCTGAGCTCGCGCTAGACAAATTCGGCGCCCGCCAGGTGCTCTATGAGCGGGTATTCGTCGGGCCGCCGGACGCATTCCGCGCGAAATTCTATGACATCTATGACCGGGCCGGACGCGGCGACGACGAGATGCTGCGCCTTCTCATGGAAGCAAAATAGGTAGCGCGAAATAGGTAGCACCGAAAGGAAACTCTGTGCCAATCAGGGAGAGTACGTTAATAGCGGCCCTGGAACCCTTCAGGGGATTCGTCCTGAGTACAGCTATTTATGCAATGCAAAAGAGCGGCCTCGAGCAAGAACTGGCCAGCGGGGCGAGCATCGATCAACTGGCAGGCAACGGCCCGCGAGACCGCGAGCGGCTCGCCGCATTTCTTGACTACCTGCGCGCGGCCGGCCTGGTAACGGTAGCTGGTGACACGTATAAGCTAACCGAACTCGCGCAATCCTACCGGGAAGCGGGCGCCTGGTATGAAATGATGGTCGGCGGTTATGGCGTGACCTTCCTTTCGCTCGCCGATCACCTCGGTGCCGGTACCTCACCGGCGCCAAGGGTAGGCGGCTATGTCGGAAGCGGCAGTTGCGGCATCAGCGTTCACGACTCGGTCCCGTTGCTGCGCCGCCTGCTTGCCACGTCCGGCCGCGACTACCGGCGGCTGATCGACCTGGGCTGCGGCAGCGGAGTGTACCTGACCGAGATGTGCGCTCAATTCCCGCAAATGCGAGCTGTCGGTATCGAACCTGATGCCGACGCGGTGCGTGCCGCCAGGCTGTGGGTCAGCGGCCAGCCTGGCAGTGACCGGGTGAGCGTCGAGCAGGCCAGCGCCACCGAATGGGTTGAACGGGCTACCGAGCAGCCCGACTTGGCCATTCTGGCGTTCGTGATCCACGAGGTCCTCGGCCAGGAGGGCGAGACCGGCGTGCGCAAGCTGCTCACTGGCTTGTTCGACGCCGCGCCGGACCTGGACCTGGTGGTCATAGATATCGATCTGCGCTCGGCCGACCAGTCGGCCATGGCGCATCCGCTCGCCCGCAATTACTACAACGCCTATTTCCTGCTCCATCCATTCACCAGCCAGCGCCTGATGCCGCGGCAATGGTGGGAGGAGCTTTACGCCGATTGCGGTCTCAAAGTGGTCGACTCGGGCGCGGCTGATCCGTCGATGGACTCCACTGGATTCGAGATCGGCTGGCTGCTGAGGCGGAACTGATGACTCATTACCGCCCGCGCGACAGCATGACCCAGCCGAGGATCGCCAGCGGCCCGCGCTCTTTCATGCGGTTGCCCGTGATAGAGGACCTGAGCGCGATCGCCGCCGATGTCGACATCGCGGCGATCGGCGTTCCGACGGATTCAGCGGTGTCCTATCGCTCAGGTGCCCGTTTCGGTCCTGAGGCAATCCGCGCCGCCAGCGTCCTGCTCCGTGATCACAATCCGGCGACCGGTATCGACATCACCTCGGTCCTCTCAATGGTGGATGCCGGTGATGCTCCCGTTGTTCCCGGCTACCATGAGCTGACCCTGCAGCGGCTCCAAGAGCACCTGGCCCCCGTCTACCAGGCTGGCGTGGTGCCGCTACTGCTCGGCGGTGATCACAGCCTGGCGATGGCCGAGATGCGTGCGCTGGCCGACAGCGCGGGTCCCATCGCCGTGGTCCATTTCGATGCGCATGGCGACGTGCTCGATGACTACTACGGGGTCAAGCACTTTCACGGCACGATGTTTCGCCGCGCCGTCGAGGAAGGGCTGGTGGATCCGGCGCACAGCATCCAGGCCGGAATGCGAGGCTCGGTTCATCCCGATGACACCAGGGCGGGTGAAGCTCTGGGTTACGACGTGGTGTGGTGGCCGGAACTGGCTGAGATGCCGGCTGCCGAGTTCGGCCGCCGGGTACGCGACCGGGTCGGCGACTACCCCGTCATGGTGTCGTTCGACATCGACTTCCTCGATCCCGCCTACGCCCCGGGCACCGGGACGCCTGAGGTCGGAGGGCCTACTACCTACCAGGCAATTCAGCTCATCAGGGCGCTCGGCCCGCTGGACTACCGCAGCATCGACCTCGTCGAGGTAGCACCGCCCTACGACCACGGCGACATCACCAGCCACGCCGCGGCCGTCATGGCATTCGAGCTGCTCGGTCAAGTGGCGGCAAGCAAGCTCCGGAAGGGCTGCGCGTGCTAAGCGCCTACCGGAATACGCTCACGCACCTCGAGAGCAAGGCGCTCAGGAACGGGCTCAACGTCTCTGACGGCCATCCGAGGATGCCGCTCAGCGAGACCCAGCTCCGCGATCGTCGCGGACCTGCCCCGGCTGTTCCACGAGGCGAGGCAGCGTCCTTTCGAGGAGGTCGAAGAACAAGCCCAGCGGGCGTTCCTGCACGGAATCGGGCAGCTCCGGGCGCCGATCGGCACCGGCCTGCTGGTCAGCTGCTACTCATCATCTACCGCGATGGACATCTTCGCGCGCACGCTTGCCGATCGCACCTCGGCGGTCGCCCTGATCCACCCGACGTTCGACAACATTCCCGACCTGCTCAAGGCCCGCGGGCTGACTCTGCACCCAGTTGCCGAGCACGAGCTTGACGGCGCCACGGCCCCGCAATTGCCCGCCGATTCCGGCGCTGTGTTCATTACGACCCCGAACAACCCGACAGGCTGGGTCTTGCCGGCTGACGGACTGGCCCGGGTGGCGGAGCTGTGCGCGCGCACAGGCCGGGTGCTCGCGCTGGATACCTGCTTCCGCGCGCACGACCCCCGCGCCCAGTACGACACCTACGACATCCTTGATGAGTCTGGCGCGGAATGGGTGGTTATTGAGGACACCGGCAAGATCTGGCCGGTGCTTGAGCTGAAGGCCGGTTTCCTTGCCTGGGGCGAGCGTACCGAGCTGTCGCTGCTTGACGCGTTCAGCGATGTGCTGCTCACTATGTCGCCGCTCATCCTCCTGCTGATCCAGCGACTAGCCGAGGATGGCGTTCGCGGCGGCTACCGGGAGCTTCACCGGCTGCTCGCGACCAACCGGACGCTGCTGACGGACGGCCTTGCCGGCAGCCCGCTCACCGTCGCCGATCCGGGCTCGAAGATCAGCGTTGCCAGGGTGAGCTGGGACGCCGCAGGCCCTGACGCCACCGACATGTACGAGGAACTCGCGTCCCGCGGGCTGCACACACTTCCGTGCGGCCCGTTTCACTGGACCCGGCCCGATGAGGGCCGCCGGATGCTGCGGGTGGCGCTTGGGCGGGACAGCGCCGAGGTCTCGACCGCGGCGCGGGTGCTCGCGGAGACTGCACGGCAGTGGCCACCAGAAAAGGAGACTTCATGCTCATCGTCGCGATGAAGCCCGGCCATGACGGCACGATCGCCGCGATCGAAGATGGCGAGCTGCTGTGCTCGCTGGAGGCAGAGAAGGACTCATTCGCGCGTTACTCGGTACTCAGCCCGGACATTATCCTGAAATTCGCTGCCCAGCTTGGCAGCCTGCCGGACGTGGTCGCGGTCGGAGGCTGGCAGTCGAAGGTGGAGGGCGGCCGGGAGGCGTTCAAGGTGCGCAGTATCTTCGGCGCCGGGTACTTCGGTGAGAATGCCCTGGAGTCACGAGATTCGAGCTTCTTCGGTAAGCGCGTGCGCTACTTCACCTCTTCGCATGAGCGTTCACACATCTTCGGCGCCATCGGCCTCGCACCACGCGGCGACCACCAGCTACAGGCTGTGCTTGTCTGGGAAGGCATCACCGGCAGCTTCTATTTAGTGGACGGCTCCTACCAAGTCGTGCGCGCGATTCCGGTGCTTAGCCAGCCTGGCGGACGGTTCGCGGCGCTCTTCTCCATCTGCGACCCGAAGTTTCCGGCCACTGGCGGCTTCGTGCGCCTCGGTGATGCGGGCAAGCAGATGGCCCTGGCCGCATTCGCGGACCCAAGCCAGGCTGGCCGGGAAGCGACTGACGTCGTGGACCGCATTATGTCGGCTCCAAATGTTTTCCCGGTGCCCAAAGCGGACTTCGCCGATTCGCCCCTGTACAACTGCGGCGTTGAGTCGGAGCTGTGCAAGTCCGCCGCCGCTCTGCTCACAGAACGGATCTTCCGCGTATTCGCGAATGTTGCCACCCGCGAGATACCCCCGGGCATACCTCTGCGTATTTCTGGCGGGTGCGGCCTGAACTGTGACTGGAACTACCAGTGGCGTGAGCTGGGTCATTTCAGCGAGGTCTTCGTGCCGCCCTGCCCTAATGATTCCGGCTCAGCGATCGGGACGGCAATCGACGCGGCAACCGCCTTTTCCGGCGACCCGTATATCGACTGGAGTGCCTACAGCGGGCTTGAGTTCGTCGGCGACACCACGCCCGACCCGTCGCGCTGGCACCGTCGGCCGCTGCACAACGCCGACCTGGCCGCCAGCCTGCGACTGGGTGCCGTTGTCGCCTGGGTGCAGGGCCGCTGGGAGATCGGGCCGCGCGCGCTCGGCAACCGCTCGCTCCTGGCCGAGCCATTCCACGCGTCGACCCGCGACCGGCTCAATGAGATCAAGCAGCGCGAGGCGTACCGCCCGATCGCGCCGGTGGCCCGCGTCGAGGACCTGCCCAGCATTTTTGTTGACGACTTCGAGGATCCCTACATGTTGTACTTCCGCCGCGTCAAGGATTCCCGGCTGCAGGCCGTGACCCATGTCGACGGTTCCGCACGGGCGCAGACCGTCACCTCGGAGGCGAACCAGCCGCTGCACGGCCTCCTCACGGCGTTCGCCAGTCACAGCGGAGTCGGGGTGCTGTGCAATACCAGCCTGAACTTCAACGGTCACGGCTTCATCAACCGCATGTCGCACCTGACGGAGTACTGCGAATCCCGCGGCATCAGCGACATGGTTGTCGGCGATGCCTGGTACCAGCGACGACAGCGGTGACTCAGGCTCGCGGCGCGCCTTCGAGGATCGAGGAGAAGGGACCTCCGGCTCCGACTGGCGGATCGTCAGGGGGAGCCGGAAGTACGCGGTTCGGGCGGTTGCTGATCCTGGCCGTTCTTATCGGGATGACGACGTCCCTGACCACGCCCTTCATCCCGATTTTCGTGACCAGGTCGCTTCATGCGACGCCGTCGGAGCTGGCGACGTTCCTCTTCGTTACGGCCGCGGCCGCGGTCGCGGTCAATGTCGCATGCGGCCTGGCGAGTGATCGCGGCGTCTCGCAGCAGCGACTGCTGGTCACGGCTGCCCTGGCCGGTCTTGCCGGGGCGCTGGTTTTCGCGGTCTCGCGAAGTTACCCGCTCCTGCTGGTGGTGACGGGAACGCTGGCCGCTTGCGGGTCGAGCCTCGTGCCGCAGATCTTCGCAACCGCCCGCAGGCTGCTGGGGAGCGCCGAGGCACCGGGGGTGCGATACAGGCTGGCGGCGCTGAGGGCGCAGTTCTCGGCGGCATGGGCGGTCGGGCCGGTCGCGGGGGCGGCGATGATCGCGGCCTGGGGATTCCGCGGCCTCTTCGCCGCCCTGGCCCTGACCTTCGCCGCGGTTCTCGTGATGTGCGTGAGTCTGGCCGGCACGCTGGCCTCGCCATCAGCAGCGGCGGCAGGCGGCGTCTCCGCTGGACTGTGGCGGGTGCTTGCCATGTCCGGGATTTTCATGGCCCTGCAGACCGCGAGCGGCATCGGCGTGCTGGCCCTGCCATTGCTCATCACCCGTGATCTCCGGGCAAGCACCACGGTCGTCGGGGTTACCGTCGGCATTGCCGCCGCCCTGGAGATTCCGCTGATGCTAGCGGCGGGCCGGGCGACTCAGCGGATTTCGCCGCAGGTATTGCTGTGCGTCGGCGCGGCTGCCGGGACCGCCTACTACGCCCTGGTCGGCGAAGCCGGTCAGGTATGGGAAGTCGTGGCGGCCCAGATCCTGAGCGCGGTGTTCGTGTCAGCGGTCATGGGACTGGGGATCGGGATGTTTCAGGACATCAGCCCGAAGCGCGGAGGTTCCGCGACGGCGTGGTACATCAACATCATCCGGATCAGCAGCATGATCGCGGGCCCAGTCGTCGGTTACGGCCAGTATTTCGGGAACCGCATGGTCTTCCTGGTGGCGAGCCTTCTCTGCGCGCTCGGGCTCGCCGGCCTTGGGCTCATGATGAGACTCCCTGAGCGAAAGGTATCCGCTTGAGAGTCATCTACATGCCGTCGAACAGGCCAGGGGAAGACTCGATCCGGGACGGTATCGAGGAGTCGCGGTTCCTTCAGCAGTCGACCGGCGATAGCTGCCTCTTTATTCTGATCGAGCACGGCCCGCGGTATGAGCGCGCGCACGCGGAAATGCTGGTGAAGTTCGCCGGCACCGATGTCCGCTATCTCCAGCTCACCCGGGACACCTGGAACTCCGCGCTGGCGTCGCTGCTCAGCGCGTGCTCTTTCAGCGCGGTGGTGCGCGAGCGGGTGCGGCGGCTCCTGGCTCCGGAGGCGGTCACGTACAGCGGCGGACCCAACAAGTGCTTTCTGGTGGGCGCGGCCCTTGGCGTCACCACTCTCCACCGGCGCGACTCCGACCAGGTCGCCGACATCAGGGACGGGACCAAGGCGTTTCCCGGCGTGCTGGAGGCCGCGGCCATCGGGAAGGCGATCACCGACCTGCCAGGCGCCAGCCCCGGCCAGGACAGTACGCCGGCTGAGCACGCCACGATACGGTTCGTGGGCACCAGCGTCTTCGGAGACGCCGGGCATGACCGACGCGACCTGCTCGCCTCGGGCGAGGAGCACGTCGTGGCGCTGGAGAGGCTCTCCAGGCCGGCCCTGACCCTCGGTGAAGCGAAAGCGGCCGTTCACAGGAAGTTCGTGGAGGAGCCCGCTCGCAGGCACGAAGAGGACTACTGGGACAGCGATGAACCCGGCCGGGTGTCGGTGGGAGCGTCGTGCGTCAAGGACATTTTCCGTGAGCTTCCCGAGATGCCCATCGAAAGCATGCTCGGATCCGATTATTTCCAGAAGAGCATGCTCGGAGCCCTCGGGTACCCGGTGGTATTCCACTCGCGGAAGATGCGGCACACCTACGAGGATGCCCGAGCGCGGAACTCCGACATCGCGGCGGTGACAGGCTATGCGCTGCGGGATTTGCGGAATGTAATGTTCCTCCCGGTAAGGACAGGGCTATGTCAGGAGGTTCAGGACCGGCCGCACTATTTCACATATGGTGATGGCCGCCTGCGCCCGGATCGCCTGGCCGCCCAACTGGAGGCCACCTATCACCAGCAAGCGCCGGACCTGCGCGAGATCCCGCAGCGGTACAGCGAGATTTACGCCGCCGCGGCAGACGACGCGACGGCTGACGTCGCAACGCGGCTGCGGGCGGTCGCAGCGGCGAGCGCCCGCGCCAAGGAAGCGGTGAATGACGATATCCGGCGAGGCGTAGCCGATTACTCACTTCTTATCCGAGCATGGCCGGAGCTCGTGGCGCACGCGGAGACGATCAGGCCCGATCTTGTCGGGCCGCCGGCGCGATTCGGCTAGGAAATCCGCGCCGCTGCCCGGATATTGGCTTGCCGGCGGGGATTGCGACCGGACCGCGAATGTGGCCATTTCGCACTCACCTCTATTTCTGAAAGGGACGCGTCAGGGACCGTCATCGGAAGAGGTACTGTGTCGTGGCAGCGGGAGTAGCGGCTGACCTGATCGTGCGTAATGCGCGGGTTTGCACGATGCACTCGCCGGGGCCAGATCGCGGCCTGGCTGGCCGGGCACGCCGAGGCCGAGTGGGTGGAGGGCGAGGGATTCGACTATCCGGCGATCCGGCCAGGCGCGGACGATCTGGACGAGGTGAGCGGTGGCCGGCCAGTGCTGCTGTTTGATTACACCGGTCACGGATTGTGGCTCAACCGGGCGGCGATGGCGCGGCTGGGGATCGGCCGCGGAGTGGACCAGGTGCCGTTCGGGGTCGTGGAGAAGGACCCCGCTACTGGCGAGCCGAGCGGGTTCGTGTCCGGGTTCGCGGTCATGGGCCTCGCCGGCGAGGGGCACCGGGCGCTGGCCGCTCAGCTGCCCTGGGGCAGCGGCGAGCGGCGGTTCCGCCGGCTGGCGCACAGCCTGCGGGAGGCGATCAGGTGCGGCATCACCACCGTCGTTGAGCCGCAGAGCGGGACTGATGACCTGCCGTTGTATCAGCGGGCGCGGGATGAGGGCGTGCTGGCTAGCCGGCTGATCGCTGCCATGTTCCTCGCGCCTGGGGCCAGCCTGGATTCGCTGGCGGACTTCGAGCGGCGATGCGCCGCTACGACGATGACTGGCTGCGGGTCGGGCCCGTGAAGCTCTACATCGATGACGTGATGGAGCAGCACACGGCGGCGCTGCTCGAGCCCTATGACCGGCAGCCGGGCAATCTTGGCCGCCTCTTTTATGATCCTTCGGACTTCGCGGAACTGGTGGCGCACCTCGATGCCCGCCGCTTCCAGGTGCTGATCCATGCCGTCGGGGACCGGGGAGTCCGGGTAGCGCTGGATGCCATTGCCTACGCCCGTCACGTGAACGGTCACCGCGACGCCCGCCATCAGCTAGTGCACGTCGAACTGGCCGCGGCGGAGGACCTCGGCCGGTTTGCCGGGCTCGGGGTGGTGGCCTGCATGCAGCCACGTCACTGCGCCGCCGACGTCGGCGGCGCCGAATGGCGGGCCGCCGTCGGCCCGGGCCGGTGGCCGCTGGCGTGGCCCGTGCGCAGCCTGCACCAGGCCGGAGCGGCGCTCGCCTTCAGCAGCGACTGGAACGTCGCCGAGATGGACCCGCTCCTGGGCATCTACACGGCTCTGACCAGGCAAGATCTGGCGGGCGGGGAGGCGTTCGTCCCCGAGCAGGCCATTGACCTCGCGACCGCGATCAGCGCTTACACCACCGGCGGCGCCTACGCGAACTTCTGCGAACGCGACCGGGGCAGCCTGGCCCCGGGCAAAGCCGCGGACCTGATCATCTTGTCCGGCAACCTCTTCGAACTGCCTGCCAGCCAGATCAAGGACTGCCGCGTCGAGCTGACCATGGTCGCGGGCCAGATCCGTCACCAGCAGCAGTGACGGTCCGGAGCGATCGGCCCCGGTGGCTCAGGCAGGCCCAGCAAATGTCACAACGAGGGTGCGATAGCGCCAGCAATGTCACAACGCGGGGCCTGCCACAGCCCGGGCGCCTCGGCCCGCGCGGGGCGGGCGGGGCGGGCGGGACGCGCGGTGTCGTGGTGCTGCGGGTGGCTGGGATGATGTCGGGCAGAGTCCGGCCGCCGACGGAGCCCGGCCTCACGCCTCCCCGGGAGCGGGCAGCATGGACAGCTTGCACGGCCAGGTAGCGATCGTCACCGGAGGAGCACGCGGCATCGGGCTCGGCATCGCCGGGGTGCTCCGGAGCGAAGGCGCGGAGGTCCTGGTCGCCGACCTGAACGAGGAAGCGGCCCAGGCGGCGGCCGCGCAACTGTGCCCGCGAGGCCAGCATGCGATTGGCATCGCGGTTGATGTCACCTCGACCAGGATCTGGCCCGGCTCGCCGCCCAGGCCGAGAACCGCTGGGGGCGGATCGACATCCTTGCGGCCAACGCGGGGATCTATCCGCACATCGGTTTCCGCGAACTCACGGTCGCCGACTTTGATCACATCGTGGCGGTCAACGTCCGGGGCGCGTTGCTGGCCATGCAGGCGTGCCTGCCTCAGATGACCATCCAGCGGTACGGCCGGATCGTGCTTACGTCGTCCATCACCGGCTCGGTCGTCGGGCAGCCCGGCTATGCCCACTACGGCGCGACCAAGGCCGCGATGATCGGCCTCATGCGCTCGGCTGCCCTGGAGGTGGCCACCGACGGGATCACGATCAACGCCGTGCTGCCCGGCAATATCCAGACCCCGGGCTTTACCGGTCTCGGTCCTGACCACGCCAGGCGCATGCTCGCGGCGATCCCGCTTGGCCGGTTCGGCCAGCCGGAAGACGTCGGCTGGGCCGTCCGTTTCCTCGCTTCCAGGGAAGCCGGCTACATCACCGGGCAGACGCTGATCATCGACGGCGGCCAGGTACTCCCGGAAAGCGCATGAACGCGCGCATCGATGTGGCAAATTGGCAGCCGCTAGCAGCACCGTAGACCGACTCGCAGGAAGGCTCAGGACATGCGCACGCCACTGGCCGAGCGGCTGGACTTGCAGCCGCATCCGGAGGGCGGCTGGTTCCGCCAGACGTGGCAGTCGCCCGTTACTTTCCGGCCCGCTGGTTACCCAGGTGAGCGCAGCGCGGCGACCGCGATCTACTTCCTGCTCCATCCGGGGGAACGCTCCCGCTGGCACCTGGTCCGCTCCGACGAACTCTGGCTCTGGCACAGCGGCGGTCCCCTCGAACTGAGCCTTGGGGGCTCCGTCGACGAGCCCTGCGAGCCAGCCGTCATCCTGCTCGGCAGCGACCTGGATGCCGGACAGCGACCTCAGGTCCTGGTACCGGGCGGCACCTGGCAGGCCGCCGCCCCCGCAGGCGATGAACCGGTCCTGGTCACCTGCGTGGTCGCCCCGGGCTTCGACTTCGCCGACTTCAGGCTGGCCTGACCTCTTCGCCGGTGCCCTGAGCTGGCGGCGCCAGCCCGTTGGTCACAACGACGGGCCTGGAGCGGCTCAAGCGGGCCCAGCAATGTCGCAACGACGGCGCTGTCGCGCCAGCAATGTCAGAAGGGTCTGGCTCTTTCGGGGTGAGCCAGCTGGGTGGTGCCGTGTCCGGGAGGGTTTTCGTGCTCCGGGAGGAGGGTTGCCGTGTACGGGAGAGTTTTCGTCCTTGCCGTGGAGGGTTTCCGGGTTCCTGGAGGAGCGTTGTCGCATGAAGGAGGGTTGTCGTCGTATAGTCCGGGCAACGCTCCTAGATGCGGAAACCCTCCTGCACGAACCCGAGAACCCTCCCGCGAGAGCAGCCTCACCCCGAAAGAGCCGCACCCAGGTCACAACGCGGGGCCTCGCGCGGCAGGGGCCCGGCAGGCTTCGGCAGGGATCGGCAGGCAGGGACCGGCGCCAGCGGCTCGACCGGCCCGGCCTCGAACGTCACCGCGGGCTGGAAGTTCGCGCGCCTGGCGGCTCGGCGGAAGGCGGCCAGGGCCACCGGGCCCACGATCACGATCGCCAGCGCGTTCGTCACGGCCCGGCCGGTGTCCCAGCCGAGCGACGTAGTGGCGTCAAAGATCAGGTACCGATGCAGTTCGGCGGCAAGGGACAGTCCGGGCCGGTAAGCAATCGAGCTCCCGGGATCGACAGAGAACGGCCAGAAAGACAGGTTCAGCAAGAACCCGAACAGATACCCGGCGACAGCCCCGTATCCGGCCAGCATCACCAGCTCAGCTTTGCCCCGAAGCGGTGGCAGCAGGCCCGCGAACATCCCGATCCACGCGCAGCCGAACATCTGATACGGCATCCACGGCCCGACCCCGCCGGTCAGCAAGGCGGAAGCGAACAGCGACGTGCAGCCGAGCGCGAACCCGAAGCCCGGCCCGAACACCCGGCCGGCCAGCACCAGGAGGAAGAAAACAGTCTCTACCCCGGCAACGCCGCCGCCCAGGGGCCGGAGTGCCGCGTTGATCGCGGCCAGGACGCCGAGCATGGCGATCGCCTTCGCGTCGAAGCCGCCTTCGGCGATCTCGGCGAACACCACGGCCAGCACCAGGGCCAGCAGCACGCCGAACATGATCGGCGCCGTCTGCGCCGACGAGATCGCCCCGGGCGAGACGGCGAAAGGCCAGCCGAACGCGATCAAGCCGAGGAACGATGCCAGCCCGATCGTCACCGCCGACCTGGCCGGACCGCGATCGCCGCGCGCCCGGTAGCCGTCACGGCGCCCCCAGACCCGGTCGAGCGCGGCAGCGACCTGCCGCACAGTGAGGAACGGCAGCGGCGCCAGAATCTTGGCCACCTGAGGCGCGAAGGTCGGCGACGCTGTCAGCACCGTCCCTGCGGACCGTCCGTGACGATCTCGCCCTCGGCCATGACCATCACACGGTCGCAGGCAAGGGCCGCGAACTCCACGTCGTGGGTGGCGACGACGACCGCGTGACCCGCGCAGGCAAGCTTGCCGAGCACGCCGGTGAGCGCCGCCTTGGCCTGGTAGTCAAGCCCGCGAGTCGGCTCATCGAGCAGGACCACCGCAGGCGTCGCGGCGAGCTGGATGGCGAGCACGAGCGCGAGTTGCTGCCCGGCGGACAGATCGCGCGGGTGCGCCGCGCCGCCGATCCCCGGCGCGATCGCGTCAAGGATCTCCCGCGCGCCGCCGCCCGCACCGCCCGCAGCCGGCGCGCCGCGCCCGCGCCCGCGCTCGCATCACGATCGGCCTGGGCCAGCTCGGCCGCCACCGAATCGAGGTAGAGCAGGTCGGCGGGCGTCTGCGGGACCAGCCCGACCAGCCGCCGCGCCGCCGCAGGCCGCAGTTTCGCCGGGTCGGCGCCCGCCTCGCCCGCGCGTACCGTGCCCGCGTCGCGCCGGCCAGCGCCCTGCGAGAGCCCACAGCAGCGAGGACTTACCCGACCCGTTGCGCCCCATCAGCGCGGTTATCCCGCCGGCGGGCAGCGATAGCCCGGCCCCGCGCACGGCGATCAGCGATCCGTAACGCACCACGATCCCCCGCGCCTCAAGCGCGACCCGATCGCCGGGCGCTGGCAGCGGGCCGGGCCGCGAACCGCGAACGGCGGCAGCGCAGGCTGCCCGGGAAGCCGGTCACGCAACTCCCCCGCCCGCCGCCGCGCATCGCGGACCGACAGCGGCAGCGGCTCCCAGCCGGCCAGCCGGCCAAGCTCGACTGACCGGCGGCCCGGTCCGCGCGTCGCGCAGGACCTGGCGGGATCACCGGCAAGGACCGGCCGTCCCCGGCCAGGTAGATGACGGTGTCGGCGTAGGGCAGCACCCGTTCGAGCCGGTGCTCGGCCAGCACGACCGTGATGCCGAGGTCGTGCACGAGCCGGGTGATCGCCGCGAGCACGTCCTCCGCGCTCGCCGGATCGAGCGCCGACGTGGGCTCGTCGAGCACGAGCACCCTCGGGTGCGCGGTCAAAGCCGCGCCGATCGCGACCCGCTGCTGCTGCCCGCCCGACAATGTCCGCAGTGAACGGTGCCGCAGCTCAGCGATGCCTAGCAGGTCCAGCGTCTCCTCAAGGCGCGCCCGCATCGCCGCCGGGCTCGACGGCGAGCTGCTCCATCGTGTAGGCGAGTTCTTCCTCGACTGTGTCGGTCACGAACCCGGCCAGCGGGTCCTGCCCGACCACCCCCACTACGTCGGCAAGCTCACGCGGCCTGAACTGGGCCGTCGACCGCCCGTACACCGCGACCCGCCCGCTCAGCGTCCCGCCGGTGAAATGCGGCACGAGGCCGTTGATCGCGCCGAGCAGCGTCGATTTGCCGCTCCCGGTATTCCCGATGACGAGGCAGAGCTCTCCTTCGTCAAGCCGCAGGCTCACATTGGCCAGCACGGGCGCGACCGCGCCATCATAGGTGATGCTCACCCGCTCGAACTCGATCACTGGCTCGCCCCGGCCGGGACTCGCGCGCCCGCCGCGTCCGCCCGGAGGAACGGCGCGGGCAGCCCCAGCGGCGGCGCGGCGAACGCCGCTAGCCCGGCCACGACGATCGCGACAGCGGGCAGCACCGGCAGCACCGGCCATCGCAACGGGCTGAAGGCGAGGTTCAGCGCCGCCGGATCGTACCCGACATTCAGGCAGAACACAGCCGCGCACCCCAGCCCGCACCCCGCCACCACCCATTCGGGCCAGCGCCAGGGATCGGGCCGGTAAGCGGTCCGCGAGACCCGCCGGCTGCCGAGCGCGAGACCGGCCACGCACAGCGCCGCCCCGGCCGCGAACCCGCCGGTGCCCACCGCGCGCGGCACGGTCGGGTCGAGCAGGCCGTAGCCGCCGAGGCACAGCGCCGCGAGGCCGGCCAGCAACAGGGCCGACGTCAGCAGCCGCGCGGCCCGCGAGCGGCCGGCGGTACGGCCGTAGCCGCGCGAGTCCATGGCCGCAGCCAGCCGGAGCGACCGGTCGAGCGCATCGTGCAGCACCGGGATCGCGATCGTCCGCAGCCCGGCGAACCTGCGCCCGCCGGCCCGCCGCCGCGCAGCCGCCGAGCGTTCCGCACCCGCCCCACGCTCTCGACGAGTTGCGGCGCCACTGACAGCGCGACCGTGACCGCGACCCCGAGCTCGTACAGCGCGCCCGGCAGCAGCCGCAGCGCCCGCTTGGGATTGGCCAGCGTATTGGCCGCGCCGATGCAGCACAGCAGGCACGCCAGCCGCGCGCCGTCCACGGCGGCCGAGACGATCGCCTCAGCCGAGACCGGCCCGCCGATGTGCACGCCCGCGTACCACGCGGGCATCGGGACGACCGGGAGAGTGAACAGGATGTGCTCGCCAGCCGTGCCGCCACTAGCGAAGATCACCCGGAACGCGATCCTGATGACGATGACCAGCAGGGCCAGGCGAAGGTAGAAGCGGTAACCACGCGCCCAGGGAGCCTCAGGGCGCCGCATCGTGACGACGAGGCCCGCCACCGCGAAGATGAGCAGCAGCAGCAGCGGATTATCCGTCCGGCTCGCCGCCGTCGCCAGCCCGATCGCCCACGCCCACCAGGCCACCGGGTGCAGCGCCCTCGGCAGTCTCTTCCCCGCCCGCCCGGTCACGTGGCCAGCCGCTCGCGCCGCCGTCACGCGGCGGCGATCCCGGCCGCCACCAGCGCCGCGACGATCGCCAGCGTGATCACGGCGGGCAGGGCCGAGCCGCGGCCGCCAGTCGCGCGCTCGGCGACCGGCGGCGCATTGATGATCGCGGGCCGGCCAGGCGCCGAGGCGGTCCTGGCCTCGCCACGCGCACGCTGTCGGGGCTGATCGCCGGAACGGCCGAGCCTGAGGTGCCGGCCATGTTGGTGCCCCCGAACACCCACAGGTCCACGCTGCCAGCCCGCGGGCTGAAGCTCGTCGCGCCGATCTCACTGTAGTGCCAGGTGTTCTGGCCAGGACCGGCCACCCAGTACGTCCAGTACGCGTTGACCGGCGGGGTATCCACGCACGGCTGCTGCGCTGGAGTCGGGTACTGCGTCCCGTGCTGGAACCCGGCGTACCCGATCCGGCATACGAACGCCGGCCCGTCGTGCTCGGTACCGGCTGGTGCGCCAGCCGCCCTGGTTCAGCAACGCGAATCCCGTCGTCGGCGTCGACCCGCACGCCCGCAGCAACGGCCCTCCCAACTGGCGGAAATCGACCACCACGGTCACGCCTGACCGCCGGCGCAGGCACTGACCGGCCTGGCCGCCGCCAGCGCTGGACCGGTGAGCCACCGCGGCTACCGGTGCCGGGCGGCATCACCGTGCTGGCAGCGAGGGCTCCCCGCGCCTAGACCCGCGGCCGTCGGCCGGCTAGCGCCGGTCACGAGCCGACCTGGTCAGGCACGTCAGGAGCGGACTCACGCCGCGCCGGTGCCGCTCCGACTTCCGGCGGCGCAGCACCAGCCCGAGGCCGCCGACGGCCGCGATGACGGCCGCGATGATCCAGGCCCACCCCGGGCCGCCGCCCGTAGGCTGTCGCGGGCTGCCAGCCGGATTCAGGTCACGGGTCAGGACGCCGAACGAGATGCCCGTCGCACCACTCACCGCCTGGGTGGACGCGCGGAGGTCAGAGCCTGGCTGGCCTGCGGCATCGGCGTTGAAGCCGCCGTTCGCGTTCTGCTCGCTGGCCAGGAAAGCCAGGGCCGCGCGGATCGCGCGGCCGGTAACGGGCCCGCTCCAGCGACAGGGCCTGGATCGCCAGCCCGGTGGAGTTCATCGAGATCCGCGCCGACTCCCGTGGAAGCCGCCACTGGCTGCCTGCCGGCCGGCGATCCAGGCGAGGCCGGCCGTGACCTTGGCGCGGCCTCGCGCGCCGCGTACGCAGCGCCAGCGCCATCACCGCCATCGCGGTGCTGTCGACGTCCTGGTCGGACTCGGCAGGGATGAGGCTGGGGAATGAGCCGTCGGGGTTCTGCAGGCTCTCCAGGTAGGCGATCGGCGGCTTTGGCCTTCGTGACCTGGCCAGCCCGGAGCTGGGCGATGATGCCAAGTGCCTGGTCGAAGACCGAGGCCGGCGTAGCTGTAGCTCCCCGGCCCCGGGCACGGGCCGGTACGCCGCAGCCGACGGCCTGCCCGCAGATCGGTGGCATCGAGAGCGCTGATCAGGTCCTGACCGCCGAAATCACGCGGGTTGTCGCCGATGACCTCGGCGAGCAGGGCTTCCTTGGCGATCGAGCCGCCGCTGGCGTACTTTGTCCCGATCCCGGTCCAGTAATTGACAGTTTTCCCGGACGGGTCCTTGCCTGTCGCTACGATGAAGCCCGCGATATTTTTCAAAGCCAGGTTGTTGTCACCGGTCGCGGCCAGGGCGAGAGCGCCGTCAATTGTCAGCCCGAAGTCCGCGATGCGCGGGAGTGACTGGTAATAGTGACCGTCGATCAGGTTGCGCGGGCGAGATTAGGTAGGCGGTGCCTTGCGCCAGGTCAGGTACCGGCTGCCGAGCGCGGGGCGCGCCGCCGCAGGCGGCCGGGGCGGCTGACGCCGAGGTAGCTGGCACGACGGCCATGAGAGCACGCGAAAGGCGGCAGGCAGCCTGCTGGCTGCCGGCTGCGGCATGACTCTCCCGGAACCGGCGGCCAGCCAGCGAAACCCCAGATCCGCCCGGCCCGCCCCGGGAACCTGAACGTTCCGCGCCGTGGTCCACGACGACGCTCAGACGATCTGCCGGCGCCAGGTGCTCCGACTCGCCCGCGACTGCGGGCCCACGGCTGCGGGCCAGTGCCGGAATCTCACCGGCTTCCCCTGACGGGCGCTGACGAACCTATCTGAACACACCCAGCTCACCGCGGTCAACGCCGGCCGGGCGCGGGCCGGTCTCCTGGCGTTGACACGCCTTCGCCGGTGCGGGACAGTGACTTCAGGCATGCATGCCCGTAAGCGGCAGGCCGCCACAACTGAACAAGCGAGCTAGCGGGGGAAGTCCGGTGAAATCCCGGCGCTGACCCGCAACGGTAAGAGCGGCGCACCTGAGTCGCCGCCGAGCCCGATTACCCGCGACCTCGCGTCGATACTCCCCACCTGTCGTGGTCCGCAGGCCGGAGTCTGGGCTCCGGGCGGGTCCCGGTCCCGGCAGTCGCCGGACTGGAAAGGCCCCCAGATGAACCGTTTCCGGGCACCGCTCGCGGCGCTCTCACTTACCGTGGTCTTTCCGCTGCACTGGCGGTGCGGCCGCTCCGCCGCGCCCGCCGTGGCAGCTGGCCCGCGCCGTGCCGGCGCCGACCAAGGCTCAGGCGGCCGCCGGCTGGCTGGCCCGGCAGATGACACGGCCGCAGCCACTTCGTCACCGTCTTCGATGGCTCGACGTTCGCCGACTCAAGGCCGTGACCATCGACGCGATCCTCGCGTTCGCGGCGACCCAGACGGCGAAGCGACTACGGCGCGCGGGCCATTGACCTGGCTGCAGCAGCCCAGCATGCTTTCCGGTTACATCGGCGACGGGAAGGCCAGTTCTTCGCAGGGGCGACCGCCAAGGCCGCCCTGGCCGCCGAGGTCAGCGGCATCAACCCGGCGAACTTCGGCAAGCGTCAACCTGATCGCCCGGCTCGGCCACGCTGCTGACCAAGTCAGGCCGCTACTCCGACCACTCGAGCTTCGGCGACTTCAGCAACGCGTTCAGCCAGTCGCTGGCGATCATCGCGCTCAGCCGCGATGGCCGGCGCGCCGGCCAGCGCGGTGCGCTTCCTGGTCTCGACCGAGTGCAAGAATGGCGGCTTCCCGCTGAACTTCGGCCAGAAGACGTGCGTGAGCGACCCGGACGCGACCGCCATGGACGTCCAGGCGCTGCTGGCCGCCGGCCGGACGTCGCGGCCAGCCGCGGACTGCACTGGCTGGCCAAGGACGCAGCGCTCCGACGGCGGATTCGCCTCGACCGCCGGCGCCGCGCCGAACGCCAACAGCACCGGCCTGGCCGGGGAGGCTTTCGCCGCCGGCACTGGACGGCACGGGCCGCCCTGGCGGCCAAGTTCCTGCTCAGCCTGCAGGTCGGCTGCTCGGCCACGGCCGGCCGAGCGCGGCGCGATCGCCTTTGACGCCACGGGGTTCGCGCACGACTACGGCCGTGAGCGCGACGGCGCAGGGGATTCTCGGCCTCGCGGACGTTGCGCCTGGGGAAGCTCAGCGCACGGGCGCCAGCAGCGGGGCGCCTCGGCTGGCGTGCGCGTCATGACGGCGGCGACGGTGGCGACGGTACAGTCGGTCCGGGACCGTCTTCGGTGCGCGTCACTTGGAAGGTCGCGGTCGTCGTCTGCTGGCGGCGCGCGGCCTGGTCGCCGGCGTGGCTGGCGCGACGCCCGCGCGTGCCGCCGCCGCGGCACGTGCACCGGCAAGACCGGCATCACGGTGGTCGTCGACTTCAGCCAAGCTGCACGGCAAGGTCAAGATCGGCTGCGATCACAAGAAGCCCGCCAGCGGCCTGGCGGCGCTGAAGCGGGCCGGGTTCAGCTACACGTTCGTGCCCCGGCAGCCCGGCTTCATCTGCACGATCGATCACAGGCCGAAGAAGTGCAACGGCGCGCCGACCACGGCGTACTGGTCCTACTGGCACGCCAAGCCGCACGGCAAGTGGATGTACAGCACGCTGGGCGCCGGCAGCTACCACCCGAAGCCCGGCTCGGTCGAAGGCTGGGCGTTCGGCAACGGCAAGCCACCCAAAATCCCCCCGCCCTGAGCCAGGAAGGCCGCAGAACCGAGCCAGCCCTACATCCCGGATTGCCGCAGGGCTGGCTCGGGCGCAGCGGCCTGCTCGGCCGCCAAGGTGACCGGCACGACGAGCTTGCGGCGGAAGGTCATGATCAGCGTGCCGTCCTGATTGCGGCCCCTGGTCTCGACCTCGACCAGGCCGCGCTCTGGCCGGTCGGTGATCGGCTCCTTGGCGATGACCTCGCTCTCGCCGTAGAGCGTGTCCCCGTGCATCATCGGGGCGAAGTGGTCGATCTTCTCGAAACCCTTGTGCGTGATCGCCATGCCCGCCACGTCGGGCTCGGACAGGCCGAGCAGCAGCGAGAAGATGTAGCTGCCGATCACCAGCGGCTGCTGGTACTTCGTCGCGGTCTTGGCGTAGTTCGCGTCCAGGTGCAGCGGATGCCTGACCATCGTCAGCAGCGAGAACAGGTGATGGTCGTACTCGGTGATGGTCTTGCCCGGCCAGTGCTGGTAGACGGCGCCGACCTCGAACTCCTCGAAGGACCTACCGAACCCCATGGGCGACCCTGTCCTTTCCCGTAGCGCCCCGGCCGCCGCCGGCGCCGCGCCAGCGCATCGGCCCGTCGTACTCCAGCCGCCCAGCGCGAGTTCCATGGTGATCCCAGGGCCGAATCCGGCGATGATGCCCGTGGCGCCGACTCGGCCGGCCGCTCGGCGACCCGCCGCAGCACGTCGAACACGGCCGCCGAGGCGATGTTGCCATGATTGGCCAGGGTGTCCCAGCTATCCTTCAGCGCCTCGGCGGCACGCCGCCCGGAGAGCGCAGCGCGTCGAGCACCCGCGGGCCGCCGGTGTGGATGACGTGGAAGTCCAGCTTCGCCAGTTCATGACCCTGGTCACAGACGAACTGCACCAGCTCGGGCATCACCTGCTGCATGGTGCCTGGCACGCCCTTGTTCAGCCGGAAGTGGAATCCGGTCTCCTTGACCTCGTAAGCGATCCAGTGTCGGTGCCCGGCATGACGTACGAGGTCTGAGCCTGCAGCCTGACCCCGGTGCCCCGCCCGTCACCGCGCACGACCGCGGCGGCGATCGCGTCGCCGAACAGGCCGTTCGACAGCAGGCTGCCCACATCGAGGTCGTCGGCTGATAGCACAGCGAGCAGAACTCGCAGGCGACGATGAGGGCGTTGGCACCGGGCGTGCGCCGCAGAAGTCAGAGGCGCGGTTGATCGCGGCGGTGCCGGCTGCGCAGCCGAGCTGCGCGATCGGCAGCTGGGCGGTATTGGTGCGGAACCCGAGCTCGTTGATCATCCACGCCGTCAGCGACGGCATCATGAAGCCGGTGCACGAGACGAGCACGATCGCGCCGATGTCCTCACGCTTAAGGCCAGCGTTGGCCAGCGCGTCGTCGACCACAGCCGGGATGCGCTTCTTCGCCTCGGCCTCGAACACCTGGTTGCGGTGCCCGAACCCGGTGTGGACGAGCGTCTCCTCGATCGGCCTGATCAGGTGCCGCTTGGCGACTCCGGTGTTCTCGATCAGCCGGAGGACCAGTTGTGCCTGCGGGTGATCGGCGTGCAGCCGCCTGGCGAGCTCGAGGGTCTCGGCTTGAGTGATGACATGCTCGGGAACAGCGACAGCCGGCGTGCACAGCACTGGCATGCCCGCGGCGAGGTCAGCGTCCCACAGCGACGTGTCTAGGCTCCCGATCTCCGTCTCGCTTCGGTCCGCTGCTGACATGGCGCTCCTTCATACGATGAATGATCAATTTCACATGACGCTGGCGGGGCAATAGCATCCGCCCAGCCGCCATTACGGCATAGGCGCCGATGCTACAGCAGGTTCATGGTGGTACCCGAACGCATTGACCTTATTCGTAGCAGGTTTACCGTCAGGCTGGTTGAAGCGTAATTCTCCGCTACCTGGAACTTTCCTGGACCGGTCGCTCGTTCAAGCCTGTGAGCAGGGCATTCTCCGTGGAGAACTACCCCAGGACACGGCCAGTGACACCGGCACAACAGGCAGCAAGCTGAGCCGCGGACCTAAGTTTTTGGCTGGCAATGACATATCCATGACCCGTGGCAGGCATGTTTCTCCGGAGGCCGCCAGTGATGAGCAATTCATCATCAGGAAAAGAATAGCTGAGATTAGCAGGCGCGAATTAATGCAAGCTTAGGACTAGCTGAATATTAGCTCAAAGTTGTCCAGTTACCTGAGGGATTCCTGCATGGCCCCCTGCGCCGAATTCGCGATATAGCTTGACGTCAGACGCGATAGTACTTATTGTCGCTGCTGTTGGCCGACCCGCAGCCCTGGAGCAGCATCTTGGACGCAGTGGAGATCCTCATCGCGCTCGGCACGCCGGCAGGCAGGGCGGATCCGTATCCGCTGTACGACGCGCTGCACGAGATCGGCGAAGTCGTCGAGATCGGCGACCAGGAGCTTTTCGTCGTCGGCTACGACGCCATCAACTCGGTCTTGCGCGACCCCGGATACAAGCGTCTCCGACCAACCACCTTCGAGCCGAGCCTGCCCAGCTGGCGGCAGAACCCGGTCTTCGTCCAGGCCGCCGACTGGATCTTGAATCTTAACGCGCCGCAGCATTCGCGGATCAGGAGCCTGATCGGCCGCGCGTTCACCGCGAGGCGCATCGCCAGCCTCGAGCCCGCGATCGCCAAGATGGCCGACTGACTGCTCGACGCGCATGGCCGATCGCGGGCGCGGACGGCTCGGCGGTCGAGTTCATGCACGACTTCGCCTACCTGCTGCCGGTCACCGTGATCTGCGAGCTGATCGGGATCCCCGAGTCGGACCGGGAGGGATTCCGGCCGGTCGCCAGGAACCTGGCCGGCGTCTTCGAGCTCCACGGCATGGAGACCTTGCCGCCGATCGACGCCGCCGCGGTCGAGTTGCTCGACTACTTCACCGGCGCTGGCCGCCAGCCGCCGCGCCGACCCCGGGCGACGACCTGCTCACCGACCTGCTCGCGATCGCCGACTCCGGCGACGGCAGGCTGACCGATGCCGAACTGCTGCACAACCTCACGCTGCTGCTCGTCGCCGGCTTCGAGACGACCACGAACCTGCTGGGGAACGGCATGCAGATCATCCTGCACGACCAGCAAGCCGCGCGCCGCGGCCAGCGACGGCTCCGTCTCTCCGGCGGCCTTCGTCGAAGAAGTGCTGCGGTTCGACTCGCCCGTCCAGCTCACCAGCCGGATCGGCTACGACACCGAGCTCGGCGGCGTCCCGGTGACCGAGGGACTGGGAGTGACCACGTTGCTCGGAGCGGGTAATAGGGACCCCCGCCGGTTCAGCCGACCCGGGTGTCTTCGATCCGGGCAGGCCCGACGCCGGACCGCTCAGCTTCGGCGGCGGAGCCCACTTCTGCATCGGCGCCGCGCTGGCCAGGCTCGAGGGCTCGGTCGTCATTTCCGCGCCTGCTCCGCCGGTTCCCGAAGATCAGCGCCGCCGGCGAGCCGGTCAGGCGGGACACGCTGGTGCTGCGCGGCTTCGATCAGCTCCCGGTCACCGTGGCCTAGGTGGCGGCTACCACCGCTGCGAGGTGGACGGCGAGCTGCTGCGGACGTAGCCGACGTATTCGGGGCGTTCGAAGACCGACTGAATCGCGACCCGGCCAGGACCCTGCACGGTGAGCCAGGCGCACTTGGTCTGCCGCCGTGCCGCGGCGAACGCGCGCGGGTACTCATAGTGCAGGGACATCCGGACGCTCGGGTCCTTCCAGATGAGCCCGCCCGGCTGGACCAGCATGCTCTCGCCGTGGGCGAGGTCGCGGACGAACGTGTTGCCCGGAGCGTGCAGCAGGAGCAATCCCGGCATGCTCACCGCGGTGAACCTGTCGATCATCCGGCCGATCGGGTAATGCCACTCGGTGTCGTCGCCGTTTTTGGTGGTGTACCAGATGCCGGATTTGAGCCACTGATAGTTGATGTTGCCGGTGCCCAGGAGGAACCGGTGCTCGACGACGTCAACCGACTGATTTTGCTGCAGGGGGATCGCGAGCGTCTCACCCGGGTGGTCGGCGCTGAACGCGATGTAACCGGGACCCTGAGCCTTCATCATGATCAGCGGGATGCCGGCCAGCCTGCCGGTTGTAGCCGCCGCCCATCCTGAGCGCCTCGAGCCGCACCTGCTGATCGGTATGCAGCAGCACGTGGTGATGGAAGTAGACCCAGTCCTCCGGATGCAGCGCCATCTCGGCAACAGGAACGTAGCTGCCGCTGATCTGGCAGGTCGACCGGTTGAACCTGATCCGCGCCATGTCCTTGATCGGCGGCTGCTTGATCCAGCCCGAGTTGGACACGCGCAGCCGGACGTCGACCGGGGCGCCGCAGTTAGGGCACGACTGCGCGGAGCCGTCGCTCGGCAGCCGGCAGTAGGGGCAGGTGTACATGCTGCCAGGCATCGCGGGCATCTCTCGCATCTCCTCAGGACCCGGGACCGCACCTCGCGCCAGGCTAAGCGAACTTCCGGTTAACGTCGAGTTACCGGCAACCGACATGTTTAGGGATATTTGGCCTGGCTACTTCATATCTTGCCGGTCTGCCCTGATCCTGGCAGCGTGAACGACTTTCTGCTTGTCCTGGTAGTTATCACCGCGTTGTCGTTCGATTTACGAACGGCTTCCACGACACCGGCAACGCGATGGCGACGTCGATCGCCACCAAGGCGCTGACTCCACGCGTCGCGGTAGGCCTGTCGGCGGTGCTGAACCTCGTAGGCGCGTTCCTCTCGCTCACCGTCGCGGCGACGATCGCCAGCGGGCTCGTGGATACCGGCATCGTGACGCTGACCGTCGTGGCGGCGGGCTGGCAGGCGGCATCATCTGGAACCTGGTTACCTGGCTTTTCGGCATCCCGTCAAGCTCGTCGCACGCACTGATCGGCGGAGTGATCGGCGCGACCATCGGCGCGGCGGGCGGCCACGCCGTCCAGTGGCACAACCTCTTCGCGAAGGTCATCATCCCGGCGGGGCTGTCGCCCATCGTCGCCGCGCTGGTCGCTGGCAGCGGCACCTGCATGCTGTACCGGATCAGCCGGAACCTGACCGAAGGCGCGCGCTCGCCAGGGCTTCCGGATCGGCCAGATCGGGTCCGCGTCCATGGTTTCACTGGCGCACGGCACGAACGACGCGCAGAAGACGATGGGCGTCATCACGCTGGCCCTGATCGTCAACAACGCCTGTCCGCCACCGCCGGCGCCCCGTTCTGGGTGATCCTGTCCTGCGGCCTCGCGATCGCGATCGGCACCTTCGTCGGCGGCTGGCGGGTCATCAGGACGCTCGGCAAGGGCCTGGTCGAGATCGAGCCGCCGCAGGGCATGGCCGCCGAATCAGCTTCCGCCGCGGTCATCTTGCTGTCCAGCCACTTCGGGTACTCCCTGTCCACGACGCACGTGGCGACGGGCTCGATCATCGGCACCGGCCTGGGCAAGAAGGGCGCCGAGGTCAGGTGGAACGTCGCCGGGCGGATGGCGACGGCCTGGGTGTTCACGCTGCCCTGGCCGGCCTCGTCGGCGCCGGCGCTTACGCGCTGGCAAACGCCATCGGCGGCACCGCAGGCGTCGTCGTCGACACCATCCTGCTGATCGCGATCGCGGCCTCGATCTACTGGCGTTCGCGCAAGACCAGCGTCAACCCCGACAACGTCAACGCGGAGTGGACAGGCACGGTCGCTCCTCCGGTGCCGGCCGAGACCGCTGTCGCCGCAGCCGCATGACCAACCAGAATAACTGGATGACTAGGTAATGGCAGCCCCTCCGCAACGCCACTCCCGCCCTGGGTCAATTTCACGCTCTCTGGCAGATCGTCGCTCCTCGCCCTGGTCGCGGGAGCCGGGCTCCCCGCGCTCTTCGCCGTTGGCCTGCGCGCCCTGTCCCTGCGGGCGGGCGCACCGCAGACAGCGCAGGGCGGCTCCAGCCAGCTCGTCGGCGGCAGCACGGTCGGCCTGGTCGCGGGCGGCGCGTGTTTCCTCATCGTGCTCGCCGCCATCGGCTGGGGCATCTGGGCGATCTACGAAGCCGGACACCGAGAGCTTGGACACTGAGAGCTTGGACACTGAGAGGTCTTGCGAACATGGCCTTGCCTGAAGTCCTGAAGTCGATTGTCGGCTGGATGCGCGCCGGCGTATCCGGAGGGCGTTCCTGAGCACGACTACATCCCGCTGTTCGCCTTGCTCGGCAGCCATCTGACCGACGAGGACATCGCGGCGGTCGCCGCTGAGCTCGAAGGCTCGACCGATGCCGCCTCCGCGCCAGGCAATCAGAACGCGGTCAGGTCGGCCAGCTCCGGCAAGCCGCTCGATGCCGACATCGCGCGGGTCGGGCCAGGCTCGCCGCCGGCGGCTGGCCGCTGGCGATGCCCCACGAGCGGGACGAGCACGCGGCGCCCTAGGCCGCTGGCTTGGCCGCCAGGACGTGCAGGAACAGCGGGATGCGCTGCCACCTGCTCGGGATAGGGTCGCCTGCCGAGCCAATTTCCCTGATCTTCTCGATCAGCAGGCCGGCGGCCTCGATGGCGCGGGCGTAGGTCTCGAGAGGCCGGTGCTCGCCGTAGAACGTGAGCCGGACGTCCTCCCGGTCAACCGTGTCGCGCAGCGGCGCCGGGTCCAGGTACGCGCCCGAGATCACGAATGGCGCGTCCTTGTCCTTGGCCAGGAACGTCCCGGCTGTGTTGACCGGATGCGGGATGGCGATGAGGACCCGGCCGCCCGGTGCGAGCACCCGGCCGATCTCAGCCACGGCCGGTGGCATCTCATCGAAGTCCTGCAGGCACATGTAGGCCACGACCAGGTCGAAAGCTCCGCTAGCGAATGGCAGCAGCGTCCCGTCCCCCAGGAGAGCCATTTCGGCGTCCTCGTGCGTGACGGCGAGCCTGACCATCGAGGGAGCCGCGTCAACCCCGACGACCTGGTGACCAAGCGATCGCAGCAGCCGGCTGAGCCGGCCTTCACCGCAGGCGAGATCAAGGGTCCGCTCCCCCGGCGCGGGCAGCAACTCGCGCAGCGCCGGCAAGTTCACGTTCTCGTGCGCCTGGTCATACCCGGGAGTCCGCGCGAAGGCCGCCCAGTTCGCTGCCTCGGACTCCCAGCCTTGTCGCATGGTCACCCGGAAAGCCTGCCACAAACTGGCACCAAACTGGTTAGGCCGACCAGCGCCGCTGGGAACTCTCATAATCATCGAGCCGCCAGGCGGCAGCCGACCGGGGCCTGATCGCCCACACGACGTCGAAGCTGGGGTCGGCGTCCGGCAAGTACCGCCGGTCTCGCGCACTCGCGTACTTCGCCGCGAGCGCGCTGACCACCTGCGGATTCTCGCGCGGAGTACCCAGGTCTTCCGCGACGCCCCTGATGATCAGCACGTCCTCGGCGTCCTCAAGGTGGACCACGACCCGCGGCTCCGCAGCCATGTTGCGTGCCTTGACTGTGCCGCGCTCGCTATAGAAATGCAGCGTTCCGGCCACCATCGCGCCCCAGCCGGGCGCCGCATGCGGCGCTCCAGAAGGGTTGGTCGTACCCAGCCAGTAGCTACGAGCTCCGGCGAGTCGGTCGGCCACATCAGCCCAGGTCATAGCCGCGGGACCCATCTACTGATTATCGCGCCGGCTGACCTTGGCGAAACCGCCGAGGCGGGGACTGGCGTTGTGAGCAACGCGGCCCTCCCTGTTGCTGTTGCGGGCCGCGCAGGCGTGAGCAACGTGGCCCGCCCCGTTGTCGTCCCCACATCATCAGGGCGGGCCGCGTTGCTGTTGCCGGACAGCCGCGACAACAACGTGGCCCGACCTGATGCTGTCCCGGCCTCGGCCCGGCCCGGCCCGGCGCTCAGAGTTGAGCCGCTACTAGCCGTCGAAGGTGACGACCGGGCCGAGCGGGCCGGGGAGCGCGGCCAGTTCCTCGATCGCCTTGGGCGGGAAGTCTGTCCAGGTACCCGACGGGTCGCGGTCGCGGTGCAGGCACGAATCGAGGAACCGCTGCCAGCGCCGGAGCCCGTCGACCGCCGCGTCGACAGGCAGCACGCCCTCAGCAAGAGCGTCACCGAACTCGTCGAGGTCCAGCAGGCGCTGATGCCGGCCGTCCGTCGGCACGATCACATCGGCATACAGATCGCGCGAGATGACCGAGCCGCCGTTGTCGGTGAGCTCGATCAGGTCCACGTACCAGGAGCCGTCAAGGTCACCGTCGAGACCTGGTACCACCGAACCATCGGCCCGCACCGCCCGCCGCCAGCAGGGTTGCGCCATGCTGACGCCGACGTCGGCCAGGATGAACACGCGCTCCAGCCTGGTCCGGCCCGGCTTGGGCTCGAACCGCTCAGGGAGGGCGAATTCGTAGGCGATGGCGTTGCGCAGGCGAACACCGGGCAGCGGTCCGAATAAGGGCTTTGAGTCACCGTACCCACCCCTGAACACCTCCACGCGGTCCATGTCAGCCGCCCAGCGCCTCGCCGAGAAACTCGCGCATCACGGCCTGGAACTTCTCAGCCTCTTCGACCTGCGGCGAATGCCCGGACCGCTCGAAGATCACCAGCCGCGAGTCCGGGATCAGCGAGGCGATCGTCTCCGCTGAGGACACTGGCGTGATCCAGTCAGTCCGCCCGACCGTGACCAGCGTCGGGCAGCGCACGCCGGGCAGCAGCGGCTTGAGGTCAAAGCCGGGCATGTTGGCTGTGAAGCAGTAGTTGTGCGCCTCGTAACGGTAGATCCCGGCCTCCACTCGGCTCCCCGACCGCACCGGGTCGTACTCGAAGTCGTACAGCGGGATGATCTCGGCCCAGCGCGCCTTGAGGTCCTCGTTGTCGGTGATCTGGCCTTTCCAGTACCGGTTGAAGTTGTCCCAGTTGATCTCGACCCGGTCCTGATCGCGGGCGTTGTCGTAAGCGCGCTCCAGGTTGGAGTTGTCGGCCGAGGTGTCCCGCAAGATCATCGCGAGCGCGCGGTCGGGGTAAGCGATCGCGTACTCCATGGCAATGAAGCCGCCATAAGAACCGCCGGCCACGATGACCTGCTCGGCGCCGATCCACTCCCGCAGCCCGTCCAGGTCGGCGGCCCATTGCGCGTGCGAGAACGGCGGCTTCCCCTCGCTGCGCCCGCACCCGCGCGCGTCGAACACGACGACCCGAAGGAAGTCCGCCAGCGGCCCGAACGTCGACTTCGGCTCGGCCAGCGACCCGATACCCCCTCCCCCATGATGGGAAATCAGCACTGGCGCGTCAGAGCGCCCGAGCACCTCGACGTTGAGGTCATTGCCGTTAATAGTGACGATCATCGCTCCGCCCTCCGGTTCGACTCGACCCACCGGCGCACCAGCTGCCCGAGCACAAAGAGCGGCACGGCGCCGTCCCCGAGCACCACCCCGTGGAACGCCCGCACGTCGAACCCCGCCCCCAGCGACCGCGCCGCCTCCGACCGGAGCCGCTGGATCTCCTGGCGCCCGACCAGGTAGGCGAGCGCCTGGCCGGGCCAGCCGATGTAGCGGTCGATCTCGTTCACCACATTGGCGCGCGTTGTCGCCGTGTGCGACCACATGAAGTCGATCGCCGCCGACCGTGACCAGCCGTAGTAGTGCATCCCCGTATCCACGACGAGCCGGCAGGCCCGCAGCGCGTCGAACGACAGCATGCCGAGCCGCGCCAGGTCCGAGGTGTAGAGCCCCATCTCGTCGGCCAGTCGCTCGCAGTACAGCCCCCAGCCCTCAACGAATCCGCAGACCTCCGCGTCCAGGAACCGCCTGTAAACAGGCAGCCCCTCCAGCGTCTGCGCGTACGCGATCTGCAGATGATGGCCAGGCGTGCTCTCGTGGAAGGCGAGCGCCTCGTACTCGTAAGCAAATCGCGACGAAGGATCGGCCGTCAGCACGCAGTGCGCTCCGGGCCGGGCGCCACCAGCCGCGGGCGGCCGGTAGTACGCCAGCGCCGAGTTGCCGGCTTCGACCGGATCGATCTCCTCGATCACGCACTCGGCAATCTCCATGGGCGGGAACCAGTCGTCCCGCGCCGCCTGCGCCCGTGCCAGCGCGTCGCCTACCACGGAGACGATCTGGGAAGAACTGCCGAACCGCAACGCAGGGTCGGTCCGCAGCCGGTCGAGGATCTCGCCGCGCCGGCGTAACGCCGAGCACCCGGCCGCCGAGCTCAGCCCACTCGGCCTCGAGCGAGGCCAGCACGTCGAGCCCGACCTGGTGGATTTCCTCGGGCGACAGGTCCGTAGTCGTATGCCGCCGCACCGCCGCGAGGTAGCCCTCCGAGCCGCCCGGCACCGACCCGATGCCCGCCTGCTCGTCCGGCCGCGCGACCGGCAGCAGGTCAGCCTCCAGGTAGGCGAGGAGCCGGGCGGCCGCCGGACGCACCACGTCCGCTACCGCCGAGGCTGCCTCGGCCCGGAACGCCTCCTCCGAGGCAAGTCCCCGGACCGGCACCGTGACCAGCCGGTCGGCCGAGACATCCCTCGAAAGGTGCCCGGCCAGCTGTCCGATCGCCTGCCGCACCCCGACCTGAGCCGGAAGCCGCCCTTCGGCCCGCGCCAGCTCGTAACGGCGAGTCAGCGCGTCGAAGAACCCGCCTAGCTGCCTGAGCCGGCCAGATACCCGTGAGCCGCGCCGGGATCGGCGATCAGCGCGGTCGGCACCGACATGTAGACGGCGGCCTGCGGCGAGGCATAGCCCTCCGCCGAGATGTCCGCCTCCCACAGGCAATGCTCCCGGTCAGAACGTGCCGCCCAGGCCAGATGCGCCAGCACCGCGTGATCGGTGCGCCCCGCGTCGTCGAGCAGGTCCACGTCGATGGCACCGAGCCGCCGCTCGATGTCCGCGAGCTGCCGGATGACCGCCGCCGAGCCTTCCCGGCTCGGGTCAGGCACCAGCCCGTCGAACCCGGTCACGCCCAGTTGCGTCGCCCCGAAGGGATCGGCGCTGTGCACGACATCGAAATACTCATCGCCCAGCGCGCGCAACTCAGCCACACCCGCCGCCGCGCCCGCCTCAGGCGCCATCGCGAGCACCCGGCTCCAGCGCGGCCGGCGCCAGCCGGTGCGGCCCGTCGGCGAGCAGCCGCCAGAGCCGCTCCCAGGCGGCCATGCCCTCCCGGAGCCGGCGGATGCGGAGGAACTCGTTCGGCGCGTGCAGCTTCTCGTCGGCGGTCGAGAAGGAGAAGAACAGCGTCTTGACCCCGAGCGCGTCCTCGAACAGCGCGGTCGCCGGGAGGGTGCCTGGCACGCACGCTTGCAGGACGTGCTGGCCCGGGTAGACCGCCTCGAGCGCGGCGGTCGCCGCGCGGATCGCCGGGTGACCGGCCGGGATCGTGTACGCGGGCACCCTGGCCTCGTCGGCGCGCACGCTGACAGCCACTCCGGGCGCCGGCCTGCCCGCGACGTGCGCCGCGATCGCCGCGAGCACGGCGTCCGGGTCCTGGCCCGGCACTAGCCGGCAGGACACGTGGGCCACGGCCACATGCGGGATGACCGTGTACTTCCCGCCGCCGCGCACGCCGTTGACCTCAAGCGTGGGGCGCTCCCACAAGCGTTCGAGCGTCGAGTAGCCCCGCTCCCCGTGCGCCTGTGTCAGCCCGAGTTCGGCAAGGAATTTTTCAGCTGAAAACTGAATCCCGGCAATCTCGGCCCGGCGGCTGGCACTGAGCTCCGGGATTCCGTCGTAGAAGCCGTCCACGGCGACCGTGCCGTCCGGGTCGTGCAAGCTCGCGAGGATCTCCGCCAGCGCGTGCAGCGGGTTGGCCACGGTGCCGCCGTACCGGCCCGAATGCAGGTCCGTGCTGGCGCCATCGACAATGATGTCGAGCGAGACCAGGCCCTTGGAGGCGAGCGAGACCGACGGCTCGCTCGGCCGCCACATCGCGCCGTCGGCGGAGATCACGAGGTCGGCGGCGAGTTCGGCCGCGTGCTCGCGGACGTAGGAGGGCAGGTTCGGGCTTCCGATCTCCTCCTCGCCCTCGAACAGGAACTTCACATTCAGCGGCAGCCCGCCCTCGTCCGCCATGAACGCCTGGGCAGTCTTCAGGACGATGTAGATGGGGCCCTTGTCGTCCGTGGAGCCGCGCCCCCGGATGACGTCACCGTCCACGGCTGGCTCGAACGGCGGGGTGATCCACTCGGCCAGGTCGCCGGTCGGCTGCACGTCATAGTGGCCGTACACGAGGATGGTGGGCGCACCTGGCTCGGGGTGCTGCCATTCACCGCGCACGACGGGATGCCCGGCCGTCGGGAGCACCCGGCCGTTCGCGAAGCTCAGCTGGCTCGCGAGCCAGTGCGCCGCCGCCCGCATGGTCGGCGGGTCGGCGTCCCGGCTCACGCTCGGGATGGCCACGAACTCGCTGAGCTCGGCGAGGTAAGCGGAGTCATCGCTGTGAAGAGGAAAGAGGCCCATCAGAGGAAAGCCCATCAGAGGAAAGCACTGCCACCGTCAATCGCGATCGTCTGCCCGGTCACCCACGAGGACGCCTCGGCGGTGAAGAACCGCACGCCGTTGGCGATGTCAGCCGGATCTCCGAGCCGGCCGGTGGCGATCCCCTTGATCAGGTCACGCTGGCCGTCCGGGCCGTAGCTGTCCCACTGCTTCGCGTCGTCGGGTTGGACAGGATGAAACCGGGGGCGATGCAGTTCACCGTGATGCCGGACCGGCCGAGTTCGAGTGCCATCTGCCGGGTAAATGCGATCTGCGCGGCCTTCGCGCTGGCATAAGCCTGGATGCCGGTCTTGCTGACGCCGAGGCCGGCCGCGGACGAGATGTTGACGATCCGCCCCCAGCGGCGCTCCTTCATCCCGGGCACGGCCGCTCGCGTGCAGTGGAACGCCGTAGTGAGGTTTGCGTTCACGACCGCGTGCCAGTCGTCGTCGCTGACCTCTTCCAGCGGCCGGCCGACCTGCCCGCAGACCCCGCCGGCGTTGTTGACCAGGATGTCGATGGCGCCCGCGGCCGGCGAAAAACCCGCGTACGGCGTCGGCATCGGTCAGGTCGACGGTGTCCTTGTCCACGCTATGCACGATCGCGCCGTCCGCGGTGAGCGCGTCGGCGATCGCCGCGCCGATCCCGTGCGCCGTCCCGGTGACCACCGCGGTCTTGCCGGTCAGGTCCCTCGTCATAGACACCTCAGCACTCCGTTGCCGCTGGTCGCGAACTGATCCCCCGAAGTAATACGACACCACCCGATAACGCAGAACCATACTGCAACCGGTTAATTCGGCCTCAACAGCCCCGGTCGGCAGCGAGCCCGGCGAGCACCAAAGTGCCAGCGGTGCCATCAGGACAGCACCAACGGCACAGCGGCGCGAACCCCGGCCCGCGCGAAAGACGCAGCCGGCAAGGCAGCGCCGACCGTATTCTCAGTTCTCATCAGCTCGACACCTTGTGTTTACCTAGGAGTCAGTGGGTTTGCGGTGGTGTGGGACTTCGACCACAGTTGGGGGCGGAGGCTTTGTGTGGAGGGATTAGATGGCCGCTGCGCCGGTTGAACACGCAGAGCAAGCTCGGCTTGCGCTGCGTACAATCGTGGCCGAACACGGCCCTGGCACCTTGTCCAATCCCCGCACCCTGTCGAATCTGCTGGCCGACCTCCTTCCCGACGCACCGAGGATCGCCAGGATCCTGGTAGCCGCGGCCCAGGACCGGATAGCCGACGACCTGCGCGAGCACACCTCGGTCGGCATGGACCCGAAGACGGCATCGCGGCTGGTCGCCTCGTCGTTCGCGGACGCGACCATGTTCGCGCCCGAGGCGTGTCACTGGGTAGTGAGCGAGATCGCGCTCGCGCTCGGCCTGACCGAGGAGGACCCGCCCGCGCCCACCTTCAGCCCGTCGGCCACGGCCCGGTTCGCGGCCGGACCTGAGGTCCACACGCTGCCGGCGTTGACCGAGACGGCTTCGACGCCGGCCATGGAAGCACAGCCTCCCAGGAACGAAGCGGGCCCGCGTCCGGTCTGGCCGCAGGCCAAGCCTGATCCGGGACCTCGGCCGGGCGCACCCGCGCCGACCCTGGCGGACCCCGGCATGGGCCGCCAGCAATCGCCGGGACGGCATCGTGCCAGGCAAGAGCCGCTCAAGGCCGGCGTCCGCCCGGCGGTCCCAGGCCCGGCCTGGACTGCCGTCGTGACCGCTGACCGGGCTTACTTTGACAGCGTGATCGCCGACGGGCATGGTGAGGCGACGTCGATCGAGTTCCCGGCGCATTGCCCGGTCCGCCGGTTTGAGCTGTCGGGGCCGCAGATGCGGATCGGCCGCCGCAGCGTTTCCCGCGGGCTCTCCCCCGAGATCGACCTGACCGGGCCGCCGCTCGATCCGGGCGTCTCGCACCTGCACGCCGTGCTCGTTGCCGCCGGCGACGGCACCTGGTCGGTCGAGGACCGGGGGTCGGCCAACGGCACTCAGGTCAACGGCGACGAGATCGCCGCCGGCGTGCCCGTCGCCCTGCACGAGGGCGACCGGATCTGCCTGGGCGCCTGGACGGTGCTCACGGTCCACTCAGATCCGGCTCCCGCCTGAGAGGCGATCACTGAGAGGCGATCACTGAGAGGCGATCACTGAGACTCGGTCACCGGGGCTCGATCACCGGGGCATTCCGTGATCGACTGGATAGGTGACCCGCTCTGCTGCCATCGAGTACGCCAGCCAATATTTCGACTCAGGGAATTTCCTGGCCGATCTCACGCGCCGGGTCGGCTACCGCACGGAGAGCCAGGACGCCGGGCGCCTGGGCGACTGCCCGCCTACCTCGAGCAGGAAATGGTCCCAGCCGCCGCCCGCCTCGGGGCAAGCGCCCGGGTGCTCGACAACCCTGATCCAGGCGCCGGGCCGCTGCTGATCGCGCACCGGCACGAGGCCGATCAGTTGCCGACAGTACTGACCTATGGCCATGCCGATGTTGTGCTCGCCGAGGAACATCGCTGGCGCACCGGGCTTGATCCCTGGCGGGTGACCGTCGAAGGTGACCGCTGGTACGGCCGGGGCACGGCGGACAACAAAGGCCAGCACACGATCAACCTGGCCGCGCTCGAGCAGGTCCTTGGTGCGCGCGGGCGGCCAGCTTGGCTTCAACCTGACGATCCTGATCGAGACCAGCGAGGAGTCAGGTTCGCCTGGGCTGGGGGAGTTCTGCGCCCGGCATCGCGCGACCTGGCCGCCGACCTGCTGATTGGCTCGGACGGCCCGAGGGTCGCGGCCGGGCGGCCGACCGTGTTTCTCGGCACTCGCGGCTCGGCGGGTTCACGCTGCGGGTGCCGCTGCGCGAGCGCTCCTACCATTCGGGGAACTGGGGCGGGGCCCTGCGCAACCCGGCGACCATGCTGGCCGGCGCGATCGGTTGCCTGGTCGACGGCCAGGGCAAGATCGTTGATTCCGGGCCTGCGCCCGCCGCCGTTCCCTGCTAGTCCGGGCCGCGCTGGCGACGATCGAGGTCGGCACCGTCCTGGCGATCCTGACATCGACGAGGACTGGGGCGAGCCCGGCCTGACCCCGCCGAGCGCCGATCGGGGGTGGAACACACTGGAGGTCCTGTCGATCGCGGCAGGGAATCCGGACACCCCGGTCAATGCCATCCCGGGCTCCGCGCACGCGCACTGCCAGCTCCGGTTCGTGGTCGGCACCGATGTTGCGAACCTGGCCACGGCGGTGCGCGCCCTGGCTCGACCAGCATGGATTCTCGATGGTCAGCGTCGAACCGGGCGGCGTCATGGGGGCCTCGCGCACCGATCCCGACACCCTTGGGTCCAGTTCACGATCGACCGCCTGCGTCGGACGCCGGCGTCGAGCCGGCGCTACTGCCCAACCTCGGGGGCAGCTTGCCCAATGACGTGTTCACCGACGAACTCGGCCTGCCGACGATCTGGATCCCGCACTCCTACCCGGCCTGCGCCCAGCACGCCCCGGACGAGCACCTGCTCGCGCCGCTGGCCAGGCAGGCACTGCAACTGATGGCGGCACTGTTCTGGGACATTGGCGAGTCTGGTGGCGCGCCTAGCGACCGAGCAGCGCGGCCGTAGCCAGCACCGTGCCCAGCGACAGCGTCGTCGTGACCAGCACAGATCGCGTCGCGAGCGCTTGGCCGACCTGATAGCGCTGCGCGTAGACGAAGGTGTTCTGGGCGGTCGGCAGGCCAGCGCACACCACGACAGCGACCAGTTCGGGATGCGGCAGCCTGAACACGAACGCGCCGATCAGGAAGCCGATGGCCGGCTGCACGACGAGCTTCAGGATCGTGATCAGCGATACCTCGGCGGGCGGGGACTCGGAGCGCGGTTCGCGGTGTCGGCGTCGGCGGCGGTGTTCTCGGGCGGCGGCGGCCGGTACAGCGACATGCCGAGCGCGATCAGCGCCGTCGGCACTGCCGCGCCGCCGAGCAGGGTCAGTGTCGTCTCGATCAGCGACGGCGCCCGGAAGCCGGTCGCGGCGGCGATGACGCCGAGCGCGGACGCGAGGATCACGGGATTACGCAGCGGCAACGTCGCGAGGCGCCTGAACCGGGATCCGCCCGCGGCGTCGTCGTGCCGGTCAAGGACGATCAAGATGACCGGCGTCACGATCAGGGTTTGCAGCAACAGCACTTCGATGATGAACGAGACGTTGCCCAGCACCTGCATCGCGATCGGGATTCCCAGGTTCGCGGAGTTCACGTACCCGGCGGCCATTCCCCAGATCGCCTGCTCGCCCGGCTTGCGGCCGAACCAGCGGCGGGCGATGATCCAGCCAGCGCCGATCACCAGCACCGTCGTCGCCGCGAACGCGCCGATCGGCGCGATCGCGTAGCCGGACAGCGGCGTCCTGGCCAGCGTCAGGTAGAGGTCAGCCGGGATCGCCAGGTGAAAGACGAACTGGCCGAGCGCGAGCGCGGCGCTTTCGGAGAACAGCCCCTGGCGGCGGGTGAGATATCCGGCAGCAGTCAGAATCCAAATCGGCCCGAAAGCCCCGATCAACCCCATAAAGCCATGCTCCCACTGCCGCTGATCGGGCCTGGTCTCAACCCGGACAATATCAATGCGCGAATTGATACTCGATTTGCAACATCAATGCGGGGTTTCATGTTGTTGGGCAGGGCGGGGACGGGCGGGGAATGGGGGTTACGGGGTTATGTGGTTTCGCCAGGAGTGGGCTGGCTCGAAGCCGAGGGCCTGCCGCGCGCGGTCAATGGACAGCAAGGTGGCAGTGCCGGGCACCGGGGCGGTCAGCGGCACGCCGGGGAAGACCTCGTGCAGGAGTTCCTCGGACGGGCGGGTCATGACCGTGTCGGCGGCGGCGATGATGAAGCTGGGGCTGCCGGTCACGTCGGCGGTCAGCGCCAGGCGGCACGCGGTGGCCGCGTCGCGCTCGTCGATGTAGCCCCAGAGGTTCCACTTCCGCTTCTCCGGGTGGTCCCAGACCGCCGGGAACTCCGCGTATTCGGCGGGGCCGAGGATGTTAGAGAACCGCAGCGCCACGAACGGTATGCCCGACCAGCCGGCGATCTGACCGGCGACCGTCTCGCTGGCCACCTTGGACAGCGCGTAGGTCGAGGTCGGGAACGGATAGTGATCCTCGTCGATCGGCGCGTACTCAGGCGGCGTATCGAAGGGCAGGCCGATCGTGGTTTCGCTGGACGCCCACACAACCCGGGAGAGCTTGGCCTGGGCGGCGGCGTGGAAGACATTGAAGTTCATCGTCATGTTCTGGTTAAACGTGACGGCGGGAGTGCGCAGAAACGGCGCCGGGATGTTGGCCAGATGGATCACCGCGACCGCGTCTTCGAAGATCTCGGCCGCCTGGCCGTAGTCGGTCAGGTCGGCGCGCACGAACTCGGCATCGCCGAGCACTCCGGGCGCCGGCGGCACCAGGTCGGTCGCGATGACCTCATGCTGGTGAGCGAGCAGGTCGGCCACGACGGCCCGGCCGGCCCGGCCGCTGGCTCCGGTCACGCAGACCTTCATGAAAAGCTCCTCTGATCGCTTAGTTACCGAGCCAGTTGCGGACGTGCGTGGTAAGGAATTCCAGCTCGTCGGGGAGGCCTTCTGGGGCACCGGCCCGGTGGCCCCAGATGCTGGGGATCACGGCGAGCTCGCCGTGCCGCAGGTGGGCAAGCTCCGCCTCGTTATCGGCCACGCGGAAGTACAGGTCGGTCTCGCTCGGCACGAGCAGCACCCGGGCCTGAACCGCCGCGAGCGCCGCCGGAAGGTCGCCCCCGTACAGGTCGTTCGCGCTGATGTCGGCCTCCTGCCAGGTGAGCGCCTGGGCGTAGACATTGGCCGCCTGGTACGCGCCGAAGGACTCCTCCCACTCCTCGCGCAGGAATGTCTCGAGATCGGCATGGCCGAGCACGGTCTCGAACAGCCGCTCCCGGTAGAAGTCCTGGGACAGGCCCCAGCCCGCGTAGATATGGCCGTAGGCACGCAAGGCGGCCTTCGGCTCGGCGCTGAAGCGGCCGTTGCCCTGGTACTCGGGCGCCGCCTCGAGCGTGCGCAGCAGGCCGGACAGGAACACCTTGTTGTGCGGCGATGTCCTCGCACTGCCGCACACGATGATCGCCCGCTCGACGAATTCCGGATACAGGGCAGCCCAGTGGTAGGACTGGCCGGCTCCCATCGAGAAGCCGTACGCGGCCGCCACCCTGGCCACGCCGAAGTGCTCGGTCAGCAGCCGGTGCTGGGCCCGCACGTTGTCGGCCATGGTCACCACGGCGGGGTAGCCGGGCGTGTCGGCGGCGCCCGATGACACGCCGTTGGAGAACATGTCGGGGATCACGATGAACCACCGCTCGGGGTCGAGGACCTTGTCGGGGCCGATCAGCCCGGCCAGGTCGTCGTGAGTCGCGGTGTAGCTGCACGGGTAGACGATGACGTTGTCGCGCGCCTCATTCAGGGTGCCGTGCGACTGCCAGGCCAGTCTCGCGTCCGCGATCACGCCGCCGCGCTCGGCCGGCAGCTCGCCGAACTCGAAGACGCCGCCGCTGACCGGCCAGCTCCTGTGTTCGCCAGCACCGGCCTGACCAGTCATGACATCGCTCCCGTCGGCTCGCTTATCCGGGCATCAGGTGCCTCGGCGGCGATTTCCTGCTATCTGATGCTGAGTCAGACGCTAGCCGATGGGGTGGGCCGGGGCCAGGCTAGGTGCCGCTGCCGGTACGCGGGTGAGGCGGCGGCACCAGCCTGGGCGAGCCGTTATGCCGCTGGGAAGTTGAAGTAGTGCAGGCTGGCGTAAGGCGGATTGCCTCCGGCGTTCGAGGAGAACTCCAGGTACACGTTATGAGTACCGGTCACCTTGGTGATATTTGCCGGAACTGTTTTCCACGTGCTCCAGCCCCCGGTATTACCGACCGCGAATGAGCCGACCGGGGCGTTAGCCGGATTGTCGATCACCACCTCGACGAGGCCGCTCACGCCACCAACCGCGCCCGACGCCACGCGCGCGTCGAATTGGGTGGAGCCGGCTGTGCCGAAATTGACATTGGGGTATTCGAGATAATCTCCGTTCGTGAGTTGTGCGGCCTGGTTTCCGTCCACGCCAGCGGGATTGGTATCTCCGGTCGCCGCCGTGACCGAGATCGTGCCCTGGCTGGCGGAGAAGCAGTCAGCCGAGATGTCGGAGGTGGCGGTGGCGGTGCAGGACTTGCCGCCCGGCGGCGGTGAGGAACTTGGGGTCGGGGTGGGCGTCGGAGTGGGGTTGCCGCTGGCGGCCTTTTCGTAAGCGGCGACGTAGGCGACCGTCATGGTCGCGCCGGAGCTGGTGGCGCTCGTCGGGGTGGTGCAGCCGCAGACCCCGTTCGGGAAGCCGCCGCCCATCGCGAGGTCGAAGATGACGGAGAAGTTATGGTCGATCGCGGCCTGCCAGGTGGCGACGGGGACCTGGCTCTCGTTCACCTGGAAGACCTGGGCGCCGTCCACGAACCAGGTAATGGACTCCGCTGCGGTGTTGGTGCGGTTCACGATGACGGTGTAGGTGTGGAATGCGGTCTGGCAGCCGGCGCAGCTGAGCAGCCCGCTGCCGATGCCCGTCGTCTCGTTACACGGCCCGCCTGGGTCGACGCCGCAGTGGAAGGTGCTGGAGTGGTCGGACAGCGCGTTGACGTCCTCCAGGATGTCGATCTCGCCGGTCATGGGCCAGGTGCCCGGGCCGAGCATCCAGAACGCCGGCCAGTAGCCGAGGCCGCTCGCCGGGTTAGGCTGCTCGATCGAGGCGGTGACCTCAAGCTCGCCGCCTGCCGGGGCGCCGACGTTCGCGGTGTTGGTCTGGATCCGGCCCGAGGTCCACGCCCCGCCGGAGTTGATTGCCTTGATGACGAGGTGGCCGCTGCCGTCGAGGAACACGTTGCTTGCCGAGTTCGTCATCGTCTCGATCTCGCCCGTGCCGAAGCTAGAGCCGGGGCCGGTGTCGTACTTCCAGTTGGCTGAGTTGACCGCCGATCCGGCGGCGCCGGCGAAGCTGTCGCTGAAGACGGTGCTGAAGCCGGCCGGCGGTGCCGGCACGGTCGTCGCCGACACCGGCTGCGTCAGCACGACCGCGGCGACCATAGACGCTGATAACGCTGCCGTCAGCGCCGCTACCCCGGCGACCAGCCGTCGCCTGCGGCCAGCCGCGCTATTCCTAATCGCTGGGATGATGCCTGACGTCGGGTCTGACATCGGATGAGCCTCCTACCTCGATCACGGGGATCGATTCGGTGACCGCAGCCGATCGCGGGACCGCCGGCCGCGGCCGGACTGGCGCTACTCGAGGTACTGCCGTTGCGCGCGTAGGCGACCGGGCCTTGTGGGGCAGCCGCTCAGTCCACTAACTTCAGACCTTGATTCAAGACATGAATTAAGGACCTGTCAAGGCCGGTTGCTCAGAGTGCCGGCGCGGTTTGCTGGCGTGGTTGCTGGCGCGCGCCTGGTGTCAGGGCGTGCTCGAACGTAAACTCCCCGTTACTCCTGGCTATTCTGCCTCGCGGGAGGCTATTCACGAGATAACTCGCGTAAGGTCGCCTCGTGGGCGGCGAAGACGAGCTTCAACGGCATTTCTGGCCGGCGACGGCAACAATGCTCAAGTCGGCGCGCGCCAAAGCGTCGAGGCTCGGGATGTTTTTCGGGCTCGCCGATCCCTCCGAAAGCGAGGACTGGCATCCGGCCGGCGAGCTGTACTCGGCCGACGAAAGCCCGCTCGATGCCATCATCGACGAAGTCATGCGGAAGCTGGGCGACTGCGAGCGGCGGGTGGCTGCTTCGCTATTTCTCAGCGGCTATTCCACGCGCCTGGTCACTCCGCAGGTTGGCTGCCTGGTCCTCGCCGGATGCGTGCCGGCCGTGCCGGCGAGCCGGCTGTACTGGCGGCAACCGCGCAGCGAGATGATCGAACTGGCCCTGGAGGCCGGACCAGGGTGGCGCGCGCCCGATCAGGTGCTCATGGACCTCATCATCAGGCAGACGCTCGATGAGCATGTCGCGCCGCTGACCGCTGCCATCAAGGCACGGGTGCGGATCTCCGCCGATCTGCTCAGGGACAACGCGGCCTCCGCTCTGATCGGCGCCATCCGCTTGCTCGACGCGCAACTCCACGGCGGCTGGCGATCCCTTGCCGCGCAGGTTCTGGCCCACCCCCGCCTGTTCGGGTGCGGCACGCTGCAGGCGGGCGAGCCAGCCTTTATCCGGCGCAGCTGCTGCCTGTATTACCAGGTGGAGGACGGCGGACTATGCGGAGACTGCCCCCTGGCCCGGTGATGCCTCGGCCGGCTGGCGGCCTCATCGCTGGCGTAGTTATCGTGGCGGTGAGCGCTGACTCGTTTCCGACCAGGCAGAAGCCCCGACAGAAGCAGAGAGACCGATGATCTTCATCACCGCTAAGTTCGCTGTGCGGCCGCAGTACGCCGACCAGTGGCCCGCGATCGCTGCCGAGTTCACCGAGGCGACCAGGGCTGAGCCCGGCTGCCTCTGGTTCGACTGGTCAAGAAGCGTGGCCGATCCGACGGAGTATGTCCTGGTCGAGGCGTTCCGCGACGGCGACGCCGGCGGTGCGCACGTACAGTCCGAGCATTTCAGGAAGGCTCAGCAGACGCTCCCGCCGCACCTTGCCGCGACGCCGCGCATCGTCAACATGGACTTGCCGCAAGACGACTGGTCCCTGCTCGGCGAGATGGCCGTTCCAGAGGCCTAGCCGCTTCGCCAGGCCTGGCCGCTTCGCGAATGAGCAAGGCCGGCGCCGGGTTCGAACGGCGCCGGCCTTGATCATTCGCGGGCAGCCGGCTGCTCGCCTGCTCGGCCGGCACTTGGGCGGGCGCTGCCTATTTGCTCGGCTTGGGGACAGTGCAATGGATCTTCGGGTTCACGCCCACGTAGTTCAGCGGACCGGCCACGACGGTGACAAGAATGGTGCCCGCTCGGGCGCAGGAAACGTTTCCGTTGTAATAGCCGCGCTGCGCACCTGCGATGACACCAATAATTAGCCAGATGATCAACAAAACCGCACCAATGCGCATGGAAATCCTCCGGTTCTCAAAGACGGTCGCCATGACCGCCTGCACCGCCTGACAAGGTCGAGGTCACGCTCGCTGCCCCTGCCGTGCGGACGGGCACCAACTACCACCAGAAGCATCGCATAAACGTAGTTATCTAAGCCTGGGATGGCTGCGGCAGGCCCAGCAATGTCGCAACGACGGCGCTGGAGCGCCAGCAATGTCACTTGGGTGCGGCTCTTGGGGGTGAGCCAGCTGGGTGGTGCCGCGACCCGGGAGGGTTGTCCTGCTCCGGGAGGAGAGTTGCCGTGTCCGGGAGGGTTCTCGTCCTTACCGTGGAGGGTTTCCGGGTTCCTGTAGGAGCGTTGTCGCATGAAGGAGGGTTGTCGTCGTATAGTCCGGTCAACTCTCCTAGATGCGGAAACCCTCCCGCACGAACCCGAGAACCCTCCTGCGAGAGCAGCCTCACCCCGAAAGAGCCGCACCCATGTCACAACGAGGGGCCTCCCGCAGGCCGGGATTGCCCCGCCCGCGTGGGCAAAGCCTCCCGATCCGGGGTGACGGCCGAAGGCGGATCGGATGGCCGGTTGGTTTAAACGGGCGATACCAGGTCAGGTGATGCGAGGCAGCATGCTATCGCTGTCAGCTGGTCAGGAGACTGGCCCGGCCGATCAGACATTCGGAGGACGCCGATGGGGTTGCCCCCGAGCCAGCGCCGGGCCCTTGAGTCGATCGAGAGGCGGCTGCGTGCTCGCGAGCCTGCGCTGACGTCCAAGTTCGCCATATTTACCCGGCTTACTCAAGACGAGGTGCTGCCGCACTTCGAGACGATTACCGCGCGCTGGTGGGACTTTCTTGCCTGGTCAGCGCGATCACGAACGAGAGCCACCGTAAGGCGCAGAACGCCCGGTCCGGGTACCAGGGGCACACTGCACACACATCTGGCGAATCTTGCTATAATAGGATTCATACCATTTTTAATTATTGTCATGGTGTCGGTGGTGATCGCGTTCAGCGTCACCGCGCCGGCGTTGGCCAGGTGCCCGGCGGCTAACAGCCGCGGCGTGGCCGGAGTAGCCAGTTTCGCCGCGGCGAGGTGCGTGCCTCCTGGGCATCGCGCACCCGAAGTGCAGATCAAGTGAGATAACGCCGTCATGAGGGCACACGAGCATCATGGGTTCGCCACACGATCCACCTGAGTTCGACGGCAGGGAGGAGTCCGCGGCGCAGCGCGATGACCGCAACCTGATGGAGTTGCTGCAAGAACTGCGGGTGGCCGGTCTTGGCGTGCAGGTGCTTTTCGGATTCTTGCTGTCGTTGCCGTTCACGATGCGGTTCACCCGGCTCAGCGACGGACAGCGCCAGCTGTATCTGGCCGACCTGCTGCTCGCGGCCATCGCCACGGCGTTGCTCGTGGCGCCGGTCGCCTATCACAGGCTGGTATTCCGCCAGCGGCTGAAAGAGCCCCTCGTGCGCGCGGCCAATGTGATGGCGCTTGCGGGCCTGGCGGCTGTCGGCTTGGCGATCGTCGTGGCAGTGCTGCTAGTCACCAGCTTTGTCGACGCGGGCACTCCCGCGACCGTGATCGGGGTCCTCATGGCCTGCCTGTTCGGCACCGTCTGGTTTGCCATCCCGCTGATCCGCAGAAGGCGCGGCCAGCGCGGCTGACCGGCGCTGGCCTTGACGTGCCAGGCCTGATAACAGGTTTAACGACAATTTTGCGGGCAGTGTCAGGCCAAACACGAACCAAAATAGCAGACCTGCCCATCGGCGACCTGACCGGCGGCGCGGCTGCTCGCGAAACGACTGGTGATACTGGTGACCCCTGTCCAGGCATGCGGGTGGATGGCCTGCGGCTGCGTCTTGCTCTTCGCGATCAACGGCCATCCCTTCTTCCTGAACCTCCAGATCGTCGGCCTGATCCTGCTCATCCGGGGCGCGACCGGACTGTGGCTTGGCATCGGCGCCAAGCGCAGGGCTCGCTGCGTTGGCCGCCTCAAGACGGCCGTCGCCCGCGGCACGGAATCCTTCGAGGCATTCACAGCAGACCTAGCCAGAGATGACGCCGCCCGAGTTTCCCTCAGCGAACTGCTCGCGGGTCGCGGCGGGCACGACCACGGCTGACGAGCATACGAAGAGGATCGAATTGCCATGAAGACAGCAACCAGCCTGACCGTTATCGCGATCGGCGCGATCCTCGCGTTCGCCATCACCGCCAGCCCGAGCTTCCTCGACCTGAACACGGTCGGCTGGATCTTCATGCTGACCGGCGCGTGCGGCATCGCGCTGACGCCGCGCGGCCGGAACTGGCTGCGGCGCAGGATCATCGTGCGCGGAGCGCCGGGCGGCGCGCGTGCCAGCCGGGCAACCCGGCAGCGCACCCGGTCCCAGGCCCCGCCCGACCAGGCCCAGCCCGACCAAGCCCCGCCCGACCAAGCCCCCCAGCCTGACACCGGCGTCCCGCAGAGCGGTCTGCCATCGGATGAGCCGCGGACCCAGCCGCTCGATCGGCCCGTCGACCCAGCCGTGGCGGAGCCGCCTGCCGCACCCACCCCGGACGTAACGATCGAGGAATACATCGAACAGTGACCGGCTCCGCGCGCACAACAGGCGGATTGGTCCCGGAACTGTGGCGCGACCCGTTGCCGGGTGAACTGACCGCTATCTCGTCATCCGCGAGTATGCTCCGGGTCGTTGGACTGACCTGTGAAAGCGTGCGAGGAATTGACAGCATGTTCCGTATTGGAACCACCGCCGGGACCGCCGTACCGGTAATCTCCGTGCTCCTGATCGAAGACGACGAGGCCGACTCGCTGCTGACCAGGGAACTTTTGCATGATACCGGATTGCAGATCTCGCTGACCTGGCAGCAGAGCATCGGCGCGGCCGTGCCCGAGCTGGCGAAGTCGCCCTCGTGCGTGCTGCTCGACCTGGGCCTGCCGGACTCCGAGGGATTCGAAGGGCTGCGCCGGGTACTTGAGTCAGCCCCTGACGCGGCGGTTCTCGTCCTGACCGGTGCCGATGACGAGTCGCTCGGCGTCAGCGCGGTCACCGCGGGCGCTCAGGACTACCTGGTCAAAGGCCGGGTCGACGGCACCATGCTCGGACGGTGCATCAGGTACGCGATCGAGCGGAAGCGCGCCGACGAGTCGGCCCGCCAGTTGCACGAGGCCGCGATCCGGCAGGCTGAGTACGCGCGGCTGGAGCGCGGGCTGCTGCCCGTGCCGATCCTGAACGACCCGGCCTTGTACCACGCGCTGAGCTACCGGCCCGGCCGCGACCAGGCCCTGCTCGGCGGTGACTTCTACGACCTGATCGAGCTCAACGACGGCACCTTGCACGCGCTCATTGGCGACGTCGCCGGTCACGGGCCCGACGAGGCGGCGCTCGGGGTCTGCCTGCGAGTCGCCTGGCGCACGCTCGTGCTTTCTGGCCGGCGGCCCGAGCAGACGCTCGCCTGCTTGCAGGAAGTGCTTGAGCGTGAGCGGCACAGAAGAGAAGTATTCGCCACCGTCGCCATGCTCAGCCTTGAGGTGGCGACCGGCACCGGCAGCCCTGCGCCTGGCCGGCCACCCGCCGCCTGTGGTGCTCGGCAAGAACCCGCAGCCTGCTGACCGACGCGCGCCCGGGCCCGCCGCTCGGGCTCTTTGACGTCGAATGGCAGCCGATCCCGGTCTCGCTGGGCGCAGAAGTGGTCGCTGATGCTCTACACCGACGGCCTGATCGAAGGCCGCGGCGAGCCGGAGCTCGGTCCGAAATCCTCGGCTGCGACGGGCTGGTCGAGCTGATCTCCGAGTCAGCCGACCACCTGCGACCTGCCCGACTTCCCCGAGTCGCTGCCCGACACCCTGGTCAAACAGGTCGAGCGGCTCAACGGCCAAGCGGTCGCCGATGACATCGCCGTCCTGGTGGTCGGGCGACGACCGTGACCGAGCGCCTGGAAGGCCTACTGCGACCGCCGAGCGGGAAGCAGCAGCCAGCATCTGGGCACGGACGCGGGAAAACTCGCCGGCAGCGGCTGGTCGCTGAAACGGCGGCTTGCTTTGGCGTTCACGGTCGCCGGGTGCTGCTCGTGGTCGGCTTCGTGGTCGGCGGACTGGGCCTTGGCCACACGATCAGCGCGGTCAACCTTGCAGGTCAACCGGCTCGATCCGGCGCTTCGGTACAGCAGCTACCTGTACAACTCGCTGATCAACCAGGAGACCGGCGTCCGCGGCTACGCGCTGACCAAGCAGAAGTCCTTCCTGCAGCCCTACACGCTGGCACCGCCCGGCCGCTCCGGTCGACGCGGCGCGCTGCACCAGCCTGGTCGACCCCTACCCCAGGCTGCGGGCCGACCTGGTCGACACTACTCAATCAGGCCACCCGCTGGCGGAGCGACTACGCGCTGCCCGCGATCAGCCGCCGTGGAGCGCGGCGAGCAGATCTCGCACGGCGGTCGAAGTGGCCGGGCAAACACGACTTCGACGGGCTGCGCGACGCCGTCAGGCGCTTCAACAACGAGGCCAACTCCGAGCGCGCCGCCGCGCTGAGCCGGCTGCACGACGGCTACCACGGCGACGATCGACCGAGGCCATCGCGCTCGGCGCGCTGCTCATCCTGGCGGCCGTCGCTAGCTGGGCGGGCCTGGGCGCCTGGGTCAGGAGACCGCTCGAGTCCGTCAGGATGGAAGCCCAGACCGTCGCCTCCGGCGACCTCAATCACCAGGTCGCACATCACCGGACCGCGTGAGATCATGGAACTCGCCGCCGACGTGGAGGCCATGCGCCAGCAGCTGATCCTCAGCCTGGACGACCTGTCGTTCAAGGCCTCGGAACTCCAGCGTTCCAACCGGGATCTCGAGCAGTTCGCCTACGTCGCCTCGCACGACCTGCAGGAGCCGCTTCGCAAAGTGGCGAGCTTCTGCCAGATGCTCGAGGCCAGGTACGCCGAGCAGCTCGACGAGCGCGCCAAGCAGTACATCGCCTACGCGGTCGACGGCGCCAAGCGCATGCAAGGGCTGATCAACGACCTGCTGGCATTCTCGCGGGTCGGCCAGCCCGGGGCCGACTTCCGGCCGGTCGACCTCAACGAGGTCACCGGTCAGGCGGTCTCCGAGCTTGAAGCGGCGATCGAGGACAGCGACGCGACGATCACCGTCGACCGGCTGCCCGATGGTGCCTGGCGACCGGACTTTGCTGATCCAGCTGTTCGCGAACCTGATCGGCAACTCGATCAAGTTCCGGCGGGTCGACGCGCCGCCGGTCATCAGGTCACCGCCGCGCATCAGCAACGGCATGTGGGAGTTCACCTGCCAGGACAACGGCATCGGGATCGAGCCCGCCTACCGGGAGCGGGTCTTCGTGATCTTCCAGCGCCTGCATCCGCGCGACGCTTATCCTGGCACCGGCATCGGGCTCGCGCTCTGCAGGAAGATCGTCGACTTCCACGGCGGCAAGATCTGGATCGACGACCGGCCGCCAGGCCAGCCGGCACCACGATAAATGGACGCTGCCCAGCTACCACAACGCGCCAGGGCGTGACGCGATGACGCCTGACGAGGCTGGAGACGATGATCCACGTACTGCTGGTCGAGGACGACCCAGGTGACGTGCTCATCACCAGGGAGGCGTTCGCGGAGAACAAGGTCCGCAACCAGCTCAGCGTCGTCAACGACGGCGTGAACGCGCTGGCCTTCCTGCGCCGGGAGGGCGGCTACGCGGACGCGCCGCGCCCCGACCTCATCCTGCTCGACCTTAACCTGCCCAAGATGGCCGGCCACGAGGTGCTCGAGCAGATCAAGTCGGACGCTGACCTGCAGCGCATCCCGGTCGTCGTGCTCACCACCTCCGACGCCGAGGAAGACGTGCTTGCGCAGCTACGACCTGCACGCGAACGCCTACGTCACCAAGCCGGTCGACTTCGAGCGCTTCCTCGAGCGTCGTCCGCCAGATCGACGACTTCTTCGTCACCGTCGTCAAGCTGCCGACCCAGTAACGTCGGCGTAGATCAGCCAGCTGAACTGCGGCACAGTAAGCTCCTGGGCATGAAGCTAGCCGCCGGCTGCTGGACCGGTGGCGCGACGACCTGGCCGCGTGGGCGATCCCTGAGCACATCACCGCCGCCGTCACCGAGTCACCCTGGGTGCTGCCGACGCAGGTCTTCGCCAGGCGAGCCGACCAGCTGAGCGCGCAGCCGGCCGGCGCCTCCTTTGAGCGGGCCTGGGCGGCGCTCGACCCGCCCGGGCAGCGTGCTCGACATCGGCTCAGGCGCTGGCGCCGCCTGCCTGCCGCTCGCGCCCCGCGACGACCGAGCTGACCGCGGTCGACTCGCAGCCAGCCGATGCTCGACCTGCTGGTGAGCGAGCCGCCGCGCGCGGGCTCGCGCTGCGACGGGTGCGCGGCACCTGGCCGCAGGCGGCGCGGCGCGGTGCCCGCCGCCGACGTGGTCACCTGCCATCACGTGCTTTACAACGTTCCCGACCTCGCAGCCGTTCCTGGCCGCGCTGACCAGGCACGCCCGCCGGCTGGTCGTCGTCGAGACGACGATCGACCCATCCGCTGACTCGCTGAATGACCTCTGGCGCACGTTCCATGGCCTGGTCAGGCCGCAATGGTCCGACGGCGCCGACTTGCTCGCGATCCTGGCCGCGATGGGCATCGAAGCTACGGTCGCAGCAGCTGGCGCCGCCCTGGCGGACCCGACTACCCGAGCATGGCCGAGCTCGTCGACGTCACCAGGCGCAGGCTCTGCCTGCCGCCCGAGCGGGCCGGCGAAGTGGCAGCCGCGCTGGTCGCGTCCGGGGTCGATCCAGACCAGGCCGGCCGATCTGGGCTCCTCGGGAAGCGACGTTCTCACCATCATGGGGGGCAGGCATTGGTCACGGGCCTGCGAACAACGATTAAAGTCATGAGCGGGCCAGCCGATTTGGCTGCCGGAGCGTCATGTTGTAGAGACGATGGGACAGTGTGAAGCGACGGGTGAGGCAGCACCCATGACCGACTGGCCAGACGACTGGTTCCGTGAAGGCGCGGGTGGGGCGGGCCGCGACAGCCCGGGGCAGCTCAGGACCGCCCACGGCAGGCGGCTCGAGCCGGGCGGGGGCGACCTCGCCGCGCAGGCCGTGCCGGAGCCGACGATCTCACCCAGCCAGGCACCGCCCGCGCCCCTGGCCGGGCGGCCAGGGGCAGCCTCGCGGACCAGGCGCGACCCGGGGACCCGGCGGACCAGGACCAGGACCAGGGCCAGGGCCAGGCGGCCAGGGTGGCTGGCCAGACCAGCCAGCCATCCGCACGGCGCGCCCTCGCGGCGCCGCCCAGGCGGGCCGGCAGGCAGGCCAGGCGGTCCAGGCGGTCCAGGCGGTCCAGGCCGGCCGGCCATGCCGGCCAGGACCGGCTGGCGCCGCTGGCTGAGGCCGCGCCCGATCGCGCTCGCCCTGGTCGTGATCGTGTCGCTGGCCCTCATCGGCACCGTTGCCATGTACTTCTACTTGACTCGAACCTGGTCAAGAAGAACGTCCTGGTCAACTACTCGGGCAGGCCGGCCCAGGGCGACGGCGCCAACTGGCTCATCACCGGATCCGACAGCCGGCAGGGCCTGACCGACAAGGAGATCAGGAAGCTCTCCACCGGCTTCGACATCGGCGGCCAGCGGTCGGACACCATCATGGTGCTCCACATACCGTCCGGCGGCGGGCAGCCGGTGCTGATCAGCATCCCGCGCGACTCCTACGTGCCGATTCCCGGCTTCGGCAGAACAAGATCAACGCCGCCTACGCGTTCGGCGGCCCCGCGCTGCTGGCCGAGACCGTGCAGAACCTCACCGGCCTGCGAATCGACCACTACATGGGCATCGGCTTCGGCGGTTTCGTGCATGTCGTCGACGCGATCGGCGGGGTCAGGATCTGCCTCAAGCAGCCGCTGACCGACCCGTGCGCCGGGCTGCACCTGAAGGCCGGCTGCCAGGTGCTCAGCGGCGACGAGGCGCTCGGGTTCGTACGCAGCAGGCATACCTACGCCACCCAGGACCTGCAGCGGATCCAGAATCAGCGCCTCTTCCTCAGCGCGCTGCTGCGCAAGCTGACCAGCACCGGCGTGATCCTCAACCCGTTCTGACGGGACTACCGGCCGCTTCAGCAGCATGACCGGTTCGCTTGACGTCGACAACGGCACCAGCCTGTACCAGCTGGTCCAGGCCGCGTTCGCGCTGCAAGCACCCGATCACCACGACGGTGCCGATCTCGAACTCCAACTACGAGACGACGGCGGGCGACCTCGCTGCTGATCGACAGCACCGAGCTCAAGAGCTCACGACGGCCTCAACGCCGGCAAGCCCATCCCCAAGTCCATCATCTCCGGCTCCAAGCTGCTGGTCAAGGCTGACCCGCCGAGCTAATCCCCTAGGGGTAGCTTCAGCATCTGTTTCAGCGCTGCTTCAGGTAACGCTCAGGCTGGCGCAGATAATAGTGCAGATGAGCACTGCTGCCAGCTGAGCGCGCGCAGACGACGGCCAAGCTGCTGGTCGTCGAGGATGAGCCGAATATCCTCGAACTGCTCGCGGCCAGCCTGCGTTACGCGGGCTTCGAAGTCGTCACCGCGGCGGCCGGCACGGACGCGGTGCAGGCCGCCCAGCGGCACCGGCCCGATCTGATCGTGCTCGACGTGATGCTGCCCGACATGGACGGCTTCGAGGTGCTGCACCGGCTGCGCGGCGGCGGCACCCGGACGCCGGTCCTGTTCCTGACCGCGCGCGACTCCACCGAGGACAAGGTTCGCGGCCTCACGCTCGGCGGCGACGACTACGTCACCAAGCCGTTCAGCCTCGAAGAGGTCATCGCCAGGATCGAGGCGGTGCTGCGGCGCACCAGCGGCGGCTAGCATCGAGCCGTCGCCCAGGCTCGCCTTCGCTGACCTCGAGCTCGATGAGGACAGCCACGAGGTATGGCGCAACGGCACCCAGGTGCAGCTGTCGCCCACCGAGTTCAAGCTGCTCAGGTACTTCATGCGCAACTCGGGCCGGGTGCTGTCCAAGATGCAGATCCTGGACCACGTGTGGGACTACGACTTCCGCGGCGACACCGGCATCGTCGAGTCCTACGTCTCCGTCCTGCGCCGCAAGATCGACACCTCCGAGCCGCACCTGCTGCATACTCTGCGCGGGGTCGGCTATGTCATGCGACTGCCATCGGCGTAGCCAGGGGACAGCGGCATGACTCACCCAACGGTGCGGGCGACGATGCTGGCGGCGGCTCGGGCCGCTGTCCGAGCCGCACGCCGCTGCGGGTCAAGCTGATCGCCGCCATGCTCGCCCTGGTCACGGTCGCGCTGACCGTCATCAGCATCGCTGGCGTCCTCGTCCTGCGCGGATACCTGCTCAGCCAGGCCGACGAGAGGCTGATCCACGCGGCCCATCACAACGACATCCCGACGATCGTGGCCGGCGTACCTGAACGGCATCCAGACGGTCGCCAACAACGGCTTCTCGATCGAATGGCTGCCACAGTCGTCCGGCAAGGCAGAGATGGTCGCGATCGAGTACGCGGGCCTGCGCAACGGCCAGCCGACCCATCCGGTGCCCGGACCCGACGCCCGGGAGGGATCAAGCTGGCTCAACAGGGGCATTGACGACCCCGTCACCGTGCACGCCATGTCGGGCGACACCAGATGGCGGGTGGTCAGCTCATCGATCACGCTCACCATCAATCCGGGGAGCGAGCCGGTCAACGGCATCATCATCCTCGGCTATGACGTCACGAACATCTACAAGACGATCAACGAGCTTACGATCATCGACCTGATCATCAGCGGCGTCTTGCTGATCGTGCTCGCGATCTTGGGCATCACCGTAATCCGCTCGAGCCTGCGGCCGCTGAACGACATCGAGCAGACCGCCGAGGCGATCGCGGCGGGTGACCTCGGCCGCCGGGTGCCGGACAACGACCCGCACACCGAGGTGGGCAAGCTAGGCCGGTCGCTCAACATCATGCTGGCGCACATCGAGAGCTCGTTCAGGGCGCGGACGGCCTCGGAGGAGGCGGCGCGCAGGTCGGAGGAGGCGGCCGCGCTACTCCGCGCTGACCGCCAGCAGGTCGGAGGACAGGATGCGGCGGTTCGTCGCCGACGCGAGCCACGAACTCCGCACCCCGCTGACCGCGATCAGGGGATACGCGGAGTACTACCGGCAGCGCGGCGGCGTCGCGCGCAGCGACCCAAGCCGCGGCCCCGAACGGCTCACACGATTCCTTCACTGGCGACCAGCCAGCGGGCGGCCTGAGCCGAGGCGATCTCGACCACCTCGTCAAGCGCGTGGAGCAGGAAGCCAAGCGCATGGGCGTGCTCGTCGACGACTTGCTGCTGCTCGCCCGGCTCGACCAGCAGCGGCCGCTGGAGTTCCGCACGGTTGACGTGCTCGCCATCGCCGCCGACGCGATGCACGACGCGCGGGTCATCGCTCCTGACCGGAAGATCAGCCTCACCGTCGGCTCCCCCGACGCGGCGCTGGTACTGGGCGATGAGGTCGGCCTGCGCCAGGTCGTCGGCAACCTGATGAACAACGCGATGACGCACACCCCGAACGGCACTCCGGTCGACATCACGATCAGGGTCGGCAAGCTCAGCAACGGGCGGACCGCCAGCCGACCCCGACGAGCCCGCGGTCATTCTCGAGGTGACCGACCAGGGCGCCGGCCTGTCCGAGGATCAGCGAGAGCACGTGTTCGAGCGGTTCTACCGCACGGACCGGTCGCGGAGCCGGGCCGCGGGCGGCACCGGCCTCGGCCTCGCCATCGTCGCCTCCATGGTCAAGGCCCACCACGGCCAGGTCTGGGTGGACTCCACGCCAGGCAGCGGCGCCACCTTCGGCTTCGCGCTGCCGCTCGCCCCGGAAGCCCGCCTGTCGGCCGCCGAGCACAGTGTCGCCTGAACACAGCGTCGCCTGAACACAGCGTCGCCTGAACACAGCGTCACCTGATTCCGCTCACCCCGCTAGCGCAGCCCGCGCCGCGGCCACCGCCGCATCGCGGTAAGCGCCGCCGAACAGGCACACGTGCACGAGCAGCGGATGAAGCTGGTGCAACGGCACCCGCGCCCGCCACCCGTCAGCCAGCGGCGCGGCCTCGTCGTACGCGGCCAGGATCCGGTCAAGGTTCGGTGCCCCGAACAACGCCAGCATGGCCAGATCACTCTCCCGGTGCCCGCCATGCGCGGCCGGGTCGATCAGCCACCCCCGCCCGCCAGACCACAGCAGGTTCCCCGACCAGCAGTCACCATGAATCCTGCTCGCCGGCTCTCCCGGCCCCGCCAGTTCCTCGATCCGCCCGGCCACAGACTCGATCAGCGCCACGTCGGCACCAGCGAGCGTCCCGGCGTCACGCGCGATCCTGCAGTACGGCAGCAGCCGCGCCTGCGCGAACCAGGCAGGCCAGGCGCTCGCCGCGTCGTTCGGCAGCGGCAGGCTGGCGATGAAGCCGGGCCACGGCGCCCCGAAAGACCCCGCCCCAGCATCATGCAGCCCCGCCAGTTCCCGACCGAACCGCTCGGCGACCGCCAGGTCGGCCCCCGGCGCGCCAACACCGCCCTCGCGGATGTAGGCCAGCGCCAGCACCCCTTTCATACTGAAAATAATCTCGGGTACGGTGACGGCACCAGCCTCGCCGAGCCAGCGCAGCCCGCGTGCCTCGGTTTCCAAGGCGGCGCCTGCTGAGAAGTCGGCGGCTGACTTGATGAAGAGTTCACGCCCGTCGGCGAGCGCGGCCCGGTAGTGCAGTGCCCCGTGGCCACCGCCGACCTGGCGCAATCCGCGCACTGGCAGCCCGGTGCCGCGTTCGAGTTCGCCCGCGACGCCGGACTCAGGCACTCCCCGGCTCCGCGAGCGCGCGGGCCAGCGCGGCGACAAGCCCGCGCGCAGCAGCCTCGATCAGGTCGAAGACCTGGGCGAACTCGTCGGCCCGCCGCCGTAGGGGTCAGGCACCTGCGCCCCGGCCGGCGCCTGCGGGTCGAACGAGCGCAGCAGCCTGATCCGGTCCTCGACCTCGGGCCGCCTGGCCGCCATCAGTTGCAAGTTGCGCAGATTGCTGGAGTCCATGGTCGACGCAGCAGGTCGAACTGGCCAAGCCAGTCGGGGCCGATCTGCCTGGCGCGATGCGCACTGCCGTCAAACCCGCGCCGCCGCAACTCGGCCAGCGCACCGTGATCCATCCGCTCGCCGAGGTGCCAGTCGCCGGTCCCCGCGCTCTGCACGCTGACCCGGTCGGCCAGCGCCGAACTGTCCAGTTTCGCCCTGATCAGGGTCTCTGCCATCGGAGAACGGCAAATGTTCCCCAGGCATACCACGCAAATCTCATATATCTTGAACGAATTCCTCGGCGCTGGTGCCGAAACCAGGGCAGGACGATCAGCGGGCATGACACCAGCATGGCCGGCGAGCCGGACTGACCGCGCACGTGGGACGGTAGATAGATGAGTGCCGAAGACCGCTATCGCCAGTTGTCCTTCTGGCATGACACGGTACCCGGGTCGCTCGAACCACGCCCTGGCCTGACTCACGATGTGGATGTTGACGTCGCGATCGCGGGCGGTGGTCTCACCGGGCTGTGGACGGCGTACTACCTCAGCAGGGCCGACCCTCGGCTGTCGATCGCCGTGTGCGAACGTGAGATCGCGGGCTACGGCGCCTCGGGGCGGAACGGCGGCTGGTGCTCGGCCCTCTTCCCCGCCTCGCTGGCCAAGCTCGACCGGATGGCAGGCCGCGAGCAGGCGATCGCCATGTACCGGGCGATGCAGCAGACGGTAGACGAGGTCGGCAGCGTCGCGATCAAGGAAGACCTCGACTGCCACTGGGCCAAGGGCGGCACCGTGACCTTCGCCCGGTCGCCAGCGCAACTGGAGCGAGCAAGGGAAGAGGTCGACCAGGCCAGGCTATACGGGTTCGACCAGAGCGACCTCAGGCTGCTCTCCGCCGGGGAGGCGCAGGATCTGGGTCGCGCGTCTGAGGTGCTCGGCGGCGTTTACACGCCGCACTGCGCGGCGATCCACCCGGCCCGGCTGGTGCGCGGGCTGGCCCGGTTGCTCGCCGAGCGCGATGTCACCATCTACGAGCAGACGCCTGTGCGGCGGATCGAGCCGGGCAAGCTCATCACCGCCACAGGGACGGTTAAGGCCCGCTACGTGATCAGGGCGACCGAAGGCTACACGCCCGGCCTGCCTGGCTCGGAGCGGGCGATCGTGCCGGTCTACTCGCTGGTCATCGCGACCGCGCCGGTGCCCGAGCCGGTGTGGAAACAGATCGGCCTCGACCTCAGGCCGACGTTCGCCGACCTGAGGCACGTGATCATCTACGGGCAGCGGACCGCTGACGGCCGGCTGATCTTCGGCGGGCGCGGCGCGCCCTACCACTTCGGCTCGGCGGTGCGGCCGTCGTTTGACCGGGTGCCTGCCGTGTTCGCGGCGCTGCGCTCGACGCTCGTCGAGTTGTTCCCCGCGCTGGCCGATGTCGTCGTCACGCATGCGTGGGGCGGGCCGATCGGGATCGCCAGGGACTGGTGCGCGTCGGTAGGCCTGGACTCGGCGACCGGCGTCGGCTGGGCCGGCGGCTACGTCGGCGACGGCTTGTCGACGACCAACCTGGCCGGGCGGACGCTGGCTGACCTGGTGCTGGGTCGCGACAGTTCACTGACCCGGCTGCCCTGGGTCGGGCACCGGTCGCGCTCGTGGGAGCCCGAGCCGCTCCGCTGGCTCGGCATCAACGCTGGCCTGCGGACCATGACGTGGGCGGATGCCGCTGAGGCGCGGACCGGTCAGCCGTCACGGGCGGCCACGCTGGCTGGCCGGTTCCTCGGCGGCTGATCTGGCATCGTTTCCGGCGAACCGGACTGGCGATCTAGTTCGCGCTGGGGCGTCTGCCACTGATAACATCACTGAGGTTCCCGGCCGCTGAGGCTGGGACCGACTCTGGCGCCGCTAGCTCAATTGGCAGAGCAGCAGACTCTTAATCTGCGGGTTCGGGGTTCAAGTCCCTGGCGGCGCACCCGTACGTGCCTGGCGAGAGCCAGCTAGAGAATCAGCTGATGGCCTCGCTAGACGGCTGTGCGCATGGGGCCGCCGTGGAACGTGACCGTGTCAGTCAGGGCCTCGGCGAGGCTGAATTCACGGTCGGCGATATCGGCGTAGGCGCGGTGAAGATTCAGGACGACTCGTTCGGAATCGGGCAGGTCGGCGAATGGGCCAAGCTCGCAGCGGCGGGCAGCGTCGAGCGGGGACAGTCCGCCGCGCAGGCCGGCATTGGCCGTGTCGAGCAGGAGCCAGTAATAGCGCCTGCAGGCGTCCAAGGTAGCTGGCAGAGTTCGCCTGTCGAGGACTGGGCCGTGGCCAGGGACGACGTGATCGGGTCCGAATGCGGCGATCCAGTCCAGCGCGCGAATGGCACCTTCGATTGAGCCCGCCATCACCAGCGGTGTCACCTGGTTGAACAGCAGGTCTCCGGTGAACAGGACCCGTGATCCGGGGAGCCATACCGCAAGATCGCCGGCGGTGTGCGCGGGATAACCGGGATGGCGCAATTCGACCTGGATGCTGCCGCTGTGGAGTCTGAGCCCGGTGCTGGTCGTCAGGACTGGCGGACGGCGGCTGACATTTCCCCAGTCGGGCAGCGGATCCCAGAACGGCGGGCAACCGTCGATCAGCGGGTCAGCGAGCAGGCCGGCCCGGGCGGCCTCATGCCCGATGATCACGGTCGAATCCGGCAGCAGGCTATTGCCGTAGGCGTGATCCCCGTGCCCGTGGGTGTTGACCGCGAATGTGAGGGGCAAGCCGTGCGTCGCGTGGGCTACCGCCTGCAGGAACGCGCGAGTGCGGCGTTCGGTTGCGCACGTGTCGATGAGGATCGTTTCGTCGGGAGCGGCTATCGCGCCGGCGTTGTTGACCCACCACGAGCCGTCCGGCTGCACCCAGGCGTATACGTTGTCCGCTACTGCCCGCAGAGCGGGTTCGGTTCGGCGGCTCACGGGAGGCTCTGACGGCCGCTCGTCTCGCTCTCCGCATGGGACTTGGCGTGCGCGAGCGTGACACGGCTGTTGGCGCCTATCCGCTCCCGAACCACGCTCTTGGCCAGGTCGAGATCGGCATCGGGTCCCAGGACGTCCGGGATCGCGGCCGGGTTGACCGTCACGGTGTGGCGCGAGGTGACAGTGGCGCCTTCGGGCGTGTCAGCGAATGACCACTCGCCGAGATGACCCGATAGCAACGCGGGCGTGACGAGCTGCTTGTAGGTGATCTGGACTTCGGGTACGCAAAGGCGCACCGATCGCGTGGTGTGCGGCGAGCCGTCTTGCCTGATCGTTTCCATGGTCATGACTTGCTGATTCGGCGTGTCTTCCCTGAGTTCGAGCCGGCTGACATGCGGGAGCCGGTCCGGCCAGAGGTCAGCGCGGTAGACGAAGCCGTAGACGGCGGCCGCCGCTGCGCTCACCTGCACGGAATCGGCGAAATCGAAGGTCAGGTACGGAGCGTTCCGGCCGGTCTCGGCGGTTTCCGCGAGCGCTGCCAGTTCCCGCTCGCTGTTGTGATTGGTGGCCTCCGTTATCCAGCGCAATCCGGCCGGATCGTTGTCTACTGCCGAGAACGCGTGACGCAGTGTGACCAGTGACCGGTCATCGCCGGCGTCCTCGACCGTCCATTCGCCGGACATGGACTGAGTCGGCGGCTGAGAGCGTTCCCGCCAGAAACCGATCCGGCGGGCCCGGGCTCCAGCTTCCTGCGGGAGACCCAGCTCCGCACCTTCTCGTCAGTGAACGCCCAGAGCTGGAGTTTTTCCTCGTTGCCGCGCCGCGCAAGGTATTCGACACTGATGGTCGGGCCGAAGATCAGCGGCCACCGGGACGCGTCGGCTATCAGCGCGTAAACCGCCGCTGGCGCGGCGTTGATGAGTGCCTGGTGGCTTGTACGGCCCAAATCTGCCGCGGTCATGAATCCTCCGAGAGATCAGTAGGTTTTTCCGAGCCGGTCCGCATAAAGATCACCGGAGCGGGACATCAGCGCCTCCGTCGACAGGCATGACCGTCCCAGTCATGAAGCGGGCGTCGTCAGAGGCCATGAAGGCGACGACCCTCGCCACATCGGCTGGCTCGGCAAGCCGGCCGCAGCGGAGTCCGGGCCACGATGCCCCGCAGCCTGTCCTCGTTGAGTTGCGCGTTCGCCTCGGTGCGCACGAAGCCGCAGGACACCACGTTGGCCAGCACGCCATAACGCCCTGCTTCCGCCGCGACGATCCGCCCGAACGCGTTCAGCGCCGCCTTGGCCGTACTGTGCCCGCCCATACCAACCGCTACCGGCCCCTTAGCCGCCTCGCTTGAGACGTAGACGATCCTGCCGGAGCGCTGGTCTTTCATGATCGGCAGCGCGGCGACGGTCGGATGGAACGCCGCGGCCAGCTCGTCGAGGATCTTGGCCGCGAAAGGCTCCCATCCGACCGACTCGACCGCGCCGAACCCCAGCCCGACGTTGGCGTTGCAGACCAGCACGTCCAGGCGGCCATAGGCGTCCATCGTGGCGCCCATGAGCCCGCGCGCACTGGTCTCATCCGTTACGTCCGCCGCCGCGGCCATGGCACGGCCGCCGCACGCCTCGATCTGCCGAACCGTGCGCAGCGCGGCACCGGCATCGCGGCGGTAGTTGACCACCGTGCGGTAACCGCGTCGGCCCAGCTCGATAGCCGTCGCCGCGCCTATGCCCCGACCGCCGCCCGTGACCACGGCGACCAGGTCGTCATCTGTGCTCATGAGCGCTCCAGCCTGTTCCAGCCGCCTACGGGACGGCAGCTAGCGACCTGTTGACCAGGGCGACCAGTGCCCTGGGGGTACCGGCATCCATGACCGAGTCCTCAGACAGCCGGATGTTGTGCGCGCGTTCCAGCCGGCTGGCGGTCTCGATGACGGCCAGCGAGTCGTAGCCGAGGTCGGTGAAGGGAGTGTCGGCGAAGTCGCCGTCAAGATCGGCGAGTTCATCCTCACCGGCGCATTCCCGCAGCAGCTGCCGCAGGTCATCAGTGCTCAGCTCACGCATTGCGTTCCTCCTTCTATGGGCGTGGCGATCTAAGGATTCCGAGATCAGTCGGCGGCCAGCACGAGGGCGGCGTTGAATCCGCCGTACCCTCGGGCAAGCACGAGGACGTTGCGAAGGGTGGCCGGCCGCGGATCACCGATCACGAGGTCGAGCCGGTGATCCGGTCTGGTCACGTTGATGGTGGGCGGTATGACCTCGTCCCTGATCGCGAGCAGAGCCGCCGCCACGTCGAGGGCTGCGCCACCAGAGTAGAGCCGGCCGGTCATCGTCTTGGGCGCGGTCACGGGAGTCGCGCGAGGCCCGAATATCCGCGTCAGGGCGGCGGCTTCCGCCTGGTCCAGTTCCACGGTCCCGGCCGCGTCGGCGAAGATCGCGTCCACGTCGGCGGCGGACAGCCCGGCATCGCTGAGCGCGAGCTCGGCGGCGCGCCCGATGCCCGGCTCGCGGTGCAGCTCCGGCTTGGAGTCGAATGATGCGCCGTATCCGGCGATCCGGCCGTAGCAATGCCTGCCACGACGCTCGGCGGCATCCTCGACGATGAAGATGGCGCCGCCCTCCCCGGGCACCATGCCGCAAGCCTGGGAGTCGAAGGGGAGGTAGGCGCGGTCAGACTCGGTCCTGGTACTCAGCCTGCCGCTGGCGAGCTGCATCACCCAGCCCCATGGGCACAACGAGCCGTCCACTCCGCCGCTCAATACAAATGGGGTGCCTCTGCGTACGTGACGGCGCGCGTGGCCGACCGCGTCGAGCCCGCCCGCCTGCTCAGAGACCAGCACGCCACTGGGACCGCGCATCCCGTACCGGATCGAGATCTGACCGGTGTTCACCGCGTAGAACCAGGCGAACGACTGGTAGGCGCTGACATACTCGGGACCCTGCGACCAGAGGTTCGCTAGTTCCCGGTGGCCGAACTCGAATCCGCCGGAAGCGGCGGCGGTCACCACTCCCATGTCATATTCATCAAGCGTCTGAGGGTCGACCCCGGCGTCGTCCAGGGCCTCGGAGGCCGCGGCCAGTGCCAGCCTGGTCATGTGATCGGTCTGGGGGATGAGCCGGCTCGAGATGTGCTGCGCCGGGTCGAACTCGGGAACCTCCCCGGCCAGCTTCGAGGGATATCTGGTGGCGTCGAACCTTCGCACCGGCCCTATCCCGGATTCACCCCGCAATGTCGCCGTCCAGTACGCCTTGAGGCCGAGCCCGTTGGGTGCGGTGACCCCTATCCCGGTGATCACGGCTGTGCTGCTCATATCCGGTCCCGCCGTTCTGGCCGGGTCAGCACAAGCGCGCTCTGGAAGCCGCCAAAGCCGCTGCCCACGCTCACCACCACGTCGACGGCCTGCTCACGCGCGGTTAGCGGGACATAGTCAAGATCACACTCGGGATCGCGCTCATGCAGGTTGGCCGTCGGTGGTATCACGCCGGTGTCGATGCTCAGCGCGCATGCCGCTGCCTCTATCGACCCGATGGCACCGAGCGAATGGCCGACCATCGACTTCAGGCCGTTTACCGGCACGTCGTACGCATGTGCGCCGAGGATTCGCTTAAACGCAGCGGTCTCATGGCGGTCGTTCTGCTTGGTGCCTGAGCCATGGCCATTCACGTGCCCCACCTCGGAGGGGTCGATCCTGGCCTCGGCGAGCGCGGCCTTTATGGCCTCAGCCATCTCCCGCCCATCCGGCTTAAGGCCCGTCATGTGGTAGGCGTTGCAGCGGGTAGCGAAACCGGCGACCTCCGCGTACACGCGGGCACCGCGGGCACGGGCGCGGCTGAGTTCTTCGAGTATCAAGATGGCTGCGCCCTCGCCGAGGACGAAGCCGTCACGGGTCCGGTCGAACGGGCGCGAGCAGTGCTCGGGATCGTCATTGCGCGGCGAGGTCGCCCTGATCGCGTCGAAGCAGGCGAGGGTGATCGGCGAGACCGGAGCGTCGGTGGCCCCGGTGACCATGACGTCGGCGCTGCCCTCCCTGATCACTTCGGCGGCATGCCCGATCGAGTCCAGGCCCGAGGTGCATCCGGCCGACACGACGATGGCGGGACCCTCCGCGGCTACGGTCCAGGCCACCTCGGCGGCCATCGTGCTTGGCACCATGGCGCCGTACAGATGAGGATCCGCGTATTCGTGATCCACGAGCCATTCGCGGCCATTGTTGCTGACCACACGGTATTCGGCGTCCATCGTCATCGTGGCGCCGATGGCCGTGCCTAAAGAGACGCCGGTGCGCAGCGGGTCGCCGGTCCCGTCGCCGTATCCGCTGTCCGCGACAGCCTCGCGGGCGGCGACCACCGCGAACTGGGTCGCCCGGTCCATGCGGCGGATCTCCTGGGGAGTCAGCCCTTCGCCTTCGAAGTCGCATTCGGCGGCGACGCGAGAGCGAAACGGAGCCGGATCGAAGAATGTGATCGTGCGGGTCGCGGTACGGCCAGAGACGAGGAGCTTCCAGAAGGCATTGGTACCGATTCCGCCCGGAGCAACGACGCCTATCCCGGTTACCGCTACTCGATGAGCCATGCTTTGCTTCCCTCCTGCCAGGTCTCGGCAGAATGCTGGCAACCTCTGTTCGAGGCATGTTCGAGCCTGGGCTGAGGCTGCTGTGCGGCGCTCTGTCTTGGCTCCAAGCGGTCTTGAGCGGTCCCGCCGAGCATGGGGGCCTCTTGGCGGAGGTGGTTCTTATGGCAGATGACGTCGCCCGAGCCCGGCTGATGGGGTCCGGCGCCGCCAGCACGGTGCTGACCATGCGGCGCAGCCTGGCGATTCCGGCCGCCACGCTCGCGGTCAGCGTGCCCATGCGGGTCGCGATCGAGAACCGGCGGCTCCTCAACGGCAGCCCGCGGGCGAGCCGGGTCTCGTTCACTCACCTGGCCGGGTTCGCCATCGTGCGAGGCAGTGCGCTGATCCCAGCGGTGAATCCGCACGGCTCCCAGGTCAACCTGGGCGTGCTCGCCGATGTCAGGCGTAGCGACGGCACCAGGCAGGTGCGGGCCCCGACCATCAAAAACGCGCAGGAGCTGACCTTCCCGGACTTCTGCCAGCGGAACGATGAGCTTGTGCGCGGGGCACGCGAGCAGTCGCTGGCGGTGAGTGACTCCATCGGCGCCACCGTCGTGCTCACCAATCCCGGGCCGCTGGGAACCACATACTCGGTGCCGAGACTCATGCCGGGGCAGAGCCTGATGATCGGGATGGGCGCGGTCGAGTTCCCCCCGGCAGTCGCGGGCATGCCGCCCGATCTGCACAGCGACCTGGCTGTGTCCGAGGTTGCGGTGCTGACGGCCACCTATGACACCAACGTGCTCAGCGAGGGCATCGCCGGCCGGTTTGTCAACGTCGTTGCCGGCTTGCTGAGCGGCCGCGACCCGGCATCGGAGGCGTTTTACGCGGACGTGTTCGGCTCATGCGGTGCTGGCGTCGCGCCTTTCCTGTGGGCAAGGGACGGGCCGGTACCCGACGCCGCCGGCCGGCTCGCCACCCTGGTCCGGGCGTACCAGCAGCACCGCCATGGCGCGGGATCGCATGGCGATCTGGGCTTCTCCCGGCTCGGATTCACGGTCTGGGACTTGCCTAGGGTTTTTTCGTCAGGCAGCACCGTAGCGGCCGTGCCGCTGCGCGATATCCTGCGTGACCTGCGGCAGGCTTATTGCCGCTAGGTGCCGCGATCGCTAGCCGGCGGCGGGTGCGGCCGATATCCCTCCGCGCCTAACTGGATCAGCGCCGAGTCGAAGGCGCGCCGGTCGTCGGCTGGCGGGCCGGGGCGGGCGGGAGAGAGCGGCACCACGGCACTGCGGCCGGCCCGTACCGCGGGATGCCGCCGGGCGACCGTGGCAAGACTTTGCCCTGGACCGCATTCCACCAGCAGCACGCCATCATTAGCTAACAGCCCGTCCAGGGCCGGGCCGAACAAGACCGGACGGCTCGGCTGCTGGGCCCAGAAGCGGGGCGAGGTCGCTTCTTCCGGGCGCAGTACCGCCGCGGTGTAGGCCGAGTAGAGCGTCAGCGCGGGCGGCCGCAGCGGTAGCCGCGCGAGGGCGGGTTCGGATTCGAGTGCGGCCTGGGCGATTACCGGACTGTGGAAGGCATTCCTCGCCGCGACCCGCCGGTGGGTGATCTGGTGGCGGCTGAGTTCTTCCCCGGCGGCGCGGAGGCTTGCCTCGTCCCCGGCCACCATGCACTGCCAGGCAGCATTCACCGCGCCGATGGTGGCGCCCGCAGGCAGCAGCGGCAGCACCCTTTCGGCGGAGGAGGCCACGGCCAGCATCCCCCCGGCCGGCGTTTCCGCCAGCCGGGCGGAGCGGTCGACCATGACGGCGATCGCGTCTTCAGCGCTGCAGACTCCCGCCAGCGCGGCGGCTGCCATCTCGCCCACGCTGTGCCCGAGCAGGCCGGCCGGCGTGATGCCGCGCCGGATCAGGGCAAGCCCGAGCGCGTGGTCGATCGCGAATAGCAAGGGCTGAGCCAGGCGGGTGTCGTCAATGGACCGGTCAGCACCGGCAGCAAGCCAGGCCGAGCGGAGCCGGCTTCCCTGCGGGGCGGCCGCGAAGGCGGTATCCATCGCTGCGGTGAAAACCGGCTCATACCCGTAGAGGCCGACGGCCATCCGCCGGTACTGCGCGCCCTGCCCTGGGAACAGCAGCACCACTGGACGCGGGCCGGGACCCGGGCTGCTCACGGCGCAGCCCGCTGGTCGAGGCCCTCGTAGTCCTCGGCGGCCACCAGCGGGATGACGTCGAAGCTCACGTGCGGCACCAGCGGGTTCCCGTAGAGCAGCCGGATCAGTTCCTCGTGGCTGCCGACTGAGAAGATCGTGGTGGCGCCGTAGCCGCCAACCCGCAGCCAGGAGTGCAGGATTGCTCCTTGTTTCCGCAGCTTCCCCATGTACTCCCGTCCCTCCGGCAGCCGCCGCAGGAATTCCTGCCCGTCGATGCCTGTCAGATTGGCCTTGGTCACAACCTCGTAGAGCACGCGTTTCTCCTGCCGGTCAGGCCCGCCGCTCCAGCACTGCCGTGCAGCGCTGCGGGTCGCTGCTGGCCAGAGCCCGCAGCGCCTTGAAGCGGTCACGCAATTCGGGTGCGGCGACAGCGCGCTCGAACGCCGCGCCGTCCGCCCACTCCGCCACGTTGATGTAGAGCGCCGGATCGGCGTGCGAGCGCACGAGCCGGTGCCAGATGAAGCCGGGCTGCGCGGCGAGAATCTCGGAGACGCCGGCGAAGGCCCGCTCGAACTCCGCCGCGGGCCCGGTCGTGGTGAAGCGATTGACGATCATGAGCATCGCTTGCCTCCTTGGTGTGCTGGCAGACGCCTGTGGCGGGTTGCCCGCTACCGTCAGGCGCTGGCGGGCGGCGTGATGTCGTCGTGCCTGAGCGACCGCTCACGAACCAGCCAGCCGCCATCCACGGGAACGAGGGCGTCCTCGCAGGTCGCGCTGACGTGGATGCCGGCCTGCCCATTTCGCGGGATAGCCAGCACGATCGCGTAGCAGCGGACCCGCAACTCGCCATCGGAGTGCGGGGTGACCGCGAACATGCCGAGCCAGTGACGCCTGATCAGTCCCTTCGCGACCCGGTCGTCGACCGCCTTCTGCACGTTGGCGATGATGGCGCTGCGGCCGACCGTCGGCTCGGTCCGTGCATTAGACGCGAAGGTGGCGTCCTCGGTGAACGTATCGACCCAGGACATGACATCCCCGGCATCGAGCAGCTGGGTCTGCCGGGCGTAGAAGTGCTGGATCCGCTGGTAAAGATCGCCGCTGACGGCGGTGCCGTCGGCAGTGCTTGGAATGGTCACTGTTTCTCCCTTTCGGTGTTCGCTGCCGTCCCTGAGCAGGTTCACCGCTACCGTTCGAGGCGAGTTCGACACTGGCTCAAGGCTCGTGGCGCCGTCGGCAGCCGGACCGGAATGCCCGCTTCCAACGCGGTTCGAACGGGCTTCGAGCAGTCGCGGCGAGGCTGGGCCGTCAGGCATCAGGGAGGCGACAAACAGTCGCTAGGTTTCACTCCCGCCACAGGACAACGCGACAGGACAACGCGACAGGACAACGCGACAGAAGCAAGGAGTAACAATGCGATTCGGCATTAATTTCTTCCCCACGCTAAGCCCCGCCGAAAAGGATGCGCACCAGTATTACCAGGAGTGCCTGGAATTGGTCACCCGGGCGGAAGAGCTTGGTTTCGACCACGTGAAGACGGTGGAGCACTATTTCCACCCTTATGGAGGTTACAGCCCGGACCCGGTGACGTTCCTGGCCGCGGCCGCTGCCCGGACACGGCGGATCCGCCTGGTCACCGGCGCGGTCATCCCGGCCTTCACCCACCCGGTCAAGCTGGCAGGCAAGCTGGCGATGCTGGACAACCTGTCCGGCGGCAGACTCGATGCCGGGTTCGGCCGTGCCTTCCTGCCCGACGAGTTCGAGGCGTTCGGCGTCTCGATGGACGAGAGCCGGGCACGGTTCGCCGAGGGCGTTGCGGCGTGCAAGCGCTTGTGGTCGGAGGAGAACGTGGTCTGGGAAGGCCAGTTCTACCAATTCGGCCCGGTCACGCTCCTGCCACGGCCTTATCAGCGGCCGCATCCCCCCGTCATGGTGGCGGCCGCGTTCAGCCCTGAGTCCTGCGAGAACGCCGGCCGTGAAGGTCACCATCTGCTCCTCGTACCGACTATCACCACCACCGAACGGGCGCAGGAGATGCTGGCGCTGTACCGGAAGGCCTGGATGGCGGCCGGTCACCAGCCTGGCTCGGAACGCATCCAGCTCAGTTACACCTGTTACCTTGCGCCAGAAAGGTCGCAAGGCTACGAGGGCGCCCGGGCTTGCCACGAGAACTACACGTCGAAGCTCGCTGATGCCGTGACGTCATGGGGCCGGACCAAGAACGATCAGTATCCCGGCTATGAACGGCTGGTGGAGCAGGTCACGGCGGGAACGTTCGAGAAGTCGCTGGCCGGCACCAAGATTCTGGCGGGAACCCCGGACGACGTCAGGCAGCAGGTGGAGTGCATCCGGGACTGGTTCGGTGACGTCTCGCTGAGCCTGCAGGTCAATGCCGGCCCGATGCCGCTAGCCGAATCCGTCCGCACCATCGCGTTGTTCGCCACCGAGGTCATGCCCGCGTTCGCGGCCGGGTGACACAGCGGCCGGGTGACGGCGCTCAGCGGTGGGCGGCGAGGAGCTCACAGCGAGCCCACGCCGTCTCGACCGCTGCTCGTACGAACGCGGCCATCGCCGCTGAGCGGCAGGACTCCGGCCACGCGAGGGCGGTGACGCTCGGGCTCAGATCCATTACCGGCCGGTACACGACATCGCTGCGCGGAAAGCGGTTCCTGACCGAGACGGGCAGGAACGCCACCGCCTTGCCGAGCGCGACGACGTCGAGAAGCTGAACGATGTCGTCCACGACCGGCCCCGGCGGCGGCGTGGCTCGCAGCACCCGGCCGTTCTCGGTGCCGCCCGGCCTGTCGAGGCCGGACCAGTAGGCCACCGCGCGCTCGTCCATCACGTTGGACCACCGCGGGACGGCTTCGTCGGCCAGGTCGACGCGACCGAGCACGCGCCGGCGAGCGAGAGGGTGGCTGGCTGGCAGGGCGGCCACCCGGGGTTCGGTCAGCAGAGGCTCGACGTCAAGTCCCCTGTCGTTGAACGGGGTGCGGAGCAGTGCCACATCCGCGCGCCCGTCCCGGACTAGTGCGAGCGGGCCATCCCACCGGGAAGCGATGGTCTCGACCCGGGGCAGCGTCGCGTCAGCCTCATATGCGGTCACGATGTCATTGATGAGCGCGGTGTCACTGCCCGGCTTCACCGCCAGCCGCAACTGCGGACTAGGCGCGCCGACCTGCCGCGCGCGCCTGCAAGCCATGGAGACAGCCTCGATTGCCACCCGTGCGTGCACGAGAAACTCCTGGCCGGCGGCGGTGAGGATGACCTCCCGCGTGTTCCGCTTGAGAAGCTGGATGCCGAGCTTATCCTCCAGTTTCCTAATTGCCCTGGATAGCGGAGGCTGGGCAATGCCAAGGCATATGGCAGCGTGACTGAAGTTTAACTCCTCCGCTACTGCGACGAAATACCTCAGCTCACGAGTCTCTACCTCATTCATACCGCATGAGTATAGCATCAGATACCGCAGGTATTTCTCTGACCTAATAGCCTTGCGGTAGGTTTGTTCCGCTACTTGGCCCCGACATAGAGGGGAGGCGAAGCGATGGAATCGGTTATGCGAAGCTAAAAGACAGTCGCCGATAGCGGAGCTGCATCATGATCAGAGTGAAGATACTTGGCCAACTCACAGTGGAGATCAACAACAGCGTGTGCACGCCGACCGCACCGAAGGTCCGGCAAGTGCTCGCGCTTCTCATGTTACGGGGCAACACGGTACTGAGCCTAGATTCGATGATCGGCGAGTTGTGGGGAGACAATCCTCCGTGCAGCGCGGTGACTACCGCGCAGACCTACGTCTACCAGCTCAGGAAGCTGTTCGCGCGGTACGGCGGGGAGGACTTCGCCGCTGACACCATCCAGACGGTTCCCGCGGGCTATCTGTGTGCATGCGATCCGAAAGACCTTGACTACTGGCGCTTCGAGCAGGCGGTTGCCCGGGCGCGGACCATGCTCGGCAACGGATCCGCCGCTGCCGCGTCGACGCTGCTCAGCAGCGCGCTCGGCATATGGTCGGGGCCGGCTCTGCTGGGCGTTGACCGCGGCACGCTACTCGAGCCCTATGCCGCGCAACTCGAGGAGGAGCGGATCTGCGCACTCGAACTGCGCCTGCGGTCGGACATGGAACTCGGGCGGCACCGCGAGCTGATCGCGGAGCTCAAATCCCTGGTCATGAACCACCCCTATAACGAGTGGATGCACGCTCAGCTCATGACCGCCCTGCACCGTTCCGGGCGGCGCGGTGAGGCACTCGCCGCCTATCAGCGTGCGCGGCGCGTCCTGCGGGACGACCTCGGCCTGGAACCCTCCGAAGTCTTGCAGGAAGTTCACCAGACCGCCCTGCACGGCTGACCGGGCGGCCGCTCCTTGCCTGAAGCCCGCCAGGCCGCCTCATGGCGCGCCCGGCGGGCTTCAGGCACAGGCATCCTCGCCGTGCACTCGCGTGACGGCTCACGCCACCGGCTTGCGCGCGACGACCAGCGTGTCGGTACCCGCGATCGGCTTGGTGGTAACGATCTCCAGCCCGGCCGCTACCAGCCGCGCGCAGCCGTCCGAGACCGTGTACTCCGAGCCGGCCCGGGTGGTGATCAGCATGTTCAGGCTGCCGGTGAGGCTGACTATGTCGCCTCGCCGGTCATCGTCAATCATCCGGTCATAGACGCAGACCAGGCCGCCCGGGCTGAGCGCGCCGACGATCTTGGCGATCAGTGACCTGCGCGCCGGTTCGCCGAATCCGTGCAGGACGTGGCCGAGGATCATGACGTCCGCCGCTGGCAACGGGTCGGACTCGAAGTCGCCAGCCTGGTAGCGTACCCGGTCACCGACTTCGAGCGCGGCCATGTGCTCATCGAAGAGCGGCTCGACCGCGGGCAGGTCAAAGCAGGTCGCGCGCAAGTGCGGGTGTGCCTTGACCAGGATGGCCGCCATGTTCCCCCGTGCCCCGCCGATGTCGCACAGTGTGCTGTACCGGCTCCAGTCGAGCTCACTGCCGAGTTCCGCGGCCGCCCGCCCGTTTACGGCGTCGAGCGCCGACATGAACTTGCGGGTGCCCTCCTTGTCCTTGTAGACGGTGTCGTCGAGGAAGTTAGCGGTCAGCGAGACCTGGGGCTCACCGGTCCGCAGCGCCTTCGTCAGGTCGGCCCAGACGTGGTAGAGGACATGTCCGGTCATCTCGGCGAACCCGCCCGCGTAGCCGGATATGTCGTGCCGGAGGAACTGGCTGGCAAGTTCGCTGTTCGCGTAGCGGCCCTCGTCCCGGTTCAGCAGCCCGAGCGCGACGAGTGAGTCGAAGAAGTCACGTGAGCCGCGCGGATGCAGCCCGAGCCGCTCCCTGAGATCGGGCTCGGTGGCGGGGGCGTCGGCGAGCGCGCCGAAGACGTCGAGTTCCAGCGCGCTCATCAGGACCCTGGACTGGTAGAACGCTGTCGCCAGCCGGATGACGGGAAGCGGGCTTGATGCCTGGCCGCTTTGCAGATCCGGGTGCCGTGTGGTTGTAGTCATGACCGCGATGCTCGCTACCGGCGTTAGAGGCTGTGTCCAGCCGCGCTGGGACGCGGCGGCTCGAACGCACCGCGAACGAGCGTCGATCCGGGCGGCGCACCCTAGGTGAGGTTCACTGACGCCTAGGGGAAGCCGGTTCGATGACAGAGCAGGTCACGAGCGATCGCGCGCAGGATATTCTGCGTCAGCTGCTCACAGATGGCTCCGCCGACCCGTACCCGCTGTATGGGTGGCTGCGCGAGCATGAACCCGTCTTTTATGACTTCCAGTTCGGCGCGTACATGCTCAGCCGGTACGCCGACTGCTCTCGGGTGCTGCGTAACCCCGCACTATTTCGCGGGCCGGAGACGTCCGAGCTGATGGCGGTGTTCCCGCAGGCGCGCCGGCACGATTCGTACCGCATCCTGCTCAGCGCGCTGCCCGCGCTGAACCCGCCTCAGCACACGCGCGTAAGGGGTCTGCTGGCCAGGGACTTCACGCCGCGACGGGTGGAGCGGCTGCGGCCTGAGGTGGAACGGCTCTGCGATGAGTTGCTGACGGACGTGGAGCGCAAGCTAAGCGACGGCGCGGTCATCGACTTGCACCGGGAGGTGTCCACTCCGATTCCCATGCAGGTGGCCGCGCGGCTGATCGGCATTCCGGGCGAGGATCTCCCGAAGGTCGCCGCGCTGGTGCCCGCCATGGTTCACGTGGTGAACCAGGCAGCCACAGAAGCCCAGCTTGACGCGGCGGACCAGGCTTTCGCGGAGTTCGGCGACTACCTCCGCGCGCTGATCACCGCGCGCCGCGGCGACCCATGCGATGACCTCATCTCGGCGCTGGTCTCTGCCCACGGCGGAATGAACGACCAGCTGTCCGAAGCCGAGCTCATCGTCATGCTCCAGATGCTGTGGGCAGCCGGTTTCGAGACGGTCGCCATCGCTCTCGACAATGCGGTGCTGACGTTGCTGCGCGACCGGCGGCACGGGCAATGGCTCACCGACGAGTCATCCGCCCTGGCATGGGTGGACGAACTACTGCGCTGGGACACGCCCGGCTCCATCTCGACAGGCCGCCGCTACGCGACCGCTGACACCGAACTCGGCGGGATCCGCATCCCGGCTGGTGCCCAGGTACGGCTGCTGCTCAATGCCGCCAACCGGGATCCTGCCGCCTACCCCGACTCTGACCGGTTCGACCCGCGCCGCAGCGGACCCCCCGCGCTGGCCTTCGGCGCCGGCATTCACTTCTGCATGGGCGCGAGCCTGACCCGGCTGGAGATGTCAGCGTTGCTGCGGCGCATACAGGCGCGGATGCCGGCGCTGCGCCTGGCGGCCGAGCCGGTCAGGCGCCGCTCGCTCCCGCTGCGGGATTTCGAGTCCTTCCCGGTGTGCTTAGGCTGACTGGCTGGCCCGGTGCGAGATCACGACGCTACCCGGATTCTGTTGCTGACATCCGTTGCGGTGGCGATGGGGACCATGGACCTCACGGTGGTCACCATCGCGGCGCCCGCAATCGCATCCTCCCTGCACAGCACGCTGATGGGACTGCAATGGCTCACCAACGGCTATAGCCTCACGTTCGCGGCGCTGCTCCTCCCCAGTGGCTCGCTGTCGGATCGTTTCGATCAGATGGCGGTGTTCGTCACCGGCGTCATCGTCTTCACCGCGGGTTCTGCCGATTGCCTCGTGGCCCCGGTCAGTGCCTTGCTGATCGCCGGGCGGGTGGTGCAGGGGGCGGGGGCCGCGCTGGTCCTGTCATCCGCACTAGCGCTCATTTCGTCCGCCTACCCGCAGGGCAGGCCGCGGCAGGCTGCCATCGCTGTCTACTCCGCGGTGAGCGCGGTCGCCGCCGCGTCCGCTCCGCTGCTCGGCGGGATCATCGTGCAGCAGCTCGGCTGGCGGTGGATCTTCGGCGTCAACGTCCCGGTAGGCCTTGCCGTGGTGCTGGCCGCCCGCCGGTCCGCTCGCCAGCGCCGGGCCGGGCGGCAGGCACAGCCGCTCGACGTGACCGGGTTCGTGCTCGCCACGGCCGGGCTGATGCTGGTCAACGTCGGCCTGCTGCAGGGACCGGCGAACGGCTGGACCTCACCCGGCGTGATCGCCTCCATGGCGGGCGGGTGGGCGTCTCTCACCTTCTTCGTTGTGCACCAGGCGCGCCATCGTGATGGCCTGATCGACATCTCGGTCTTCCGCTCGGCGACCTTCAGCGGCATGGCGCTGGTCAGCGTGCTGGCTCGTTTCAGCAGTTTCGGCGTCGTGCTCTTCATGGCGCTGTACCTCGAAGGCGCCCTGCGGTACTCGCCGTTCCAGGCCAGCCTGCGGCTGGCCATCATGCCCTCGACCTTCGTCATCGCCACCGCTCTCACATCCCGCCTGCGCGCGTCCATGCGTCGGCCTGACCTGGTGATCGCGGCCGGCCTCGCGCTCAGCGGCGCCGGCCTCGCCTGGTCATCGGCTGTGACCGCCGGTTCGCCATGGACGGTTCTCGTCCCGGCTATGGCGCTCAGCGGCATCGGCGGCGGCCTGTACTTCCCGCTGCTGCTCGGGACCGCGATCGACGAGGTCCGAGCCGAGCGCCGGGGCATGGCGGCAGGCATTGTCAACGCCTGCCTGCCGCTGGGCACCGCCCTCGGCGTGGCCGTGCTCGGCGGCGTCACCAATCTCTATGTCGCGCACTCGCTGCCGCCCGCGCTCGCCGCCGAGGCCAGCCAGGTGGCGGCCGGGCAATTGTCCTCGCTGGCGAGGTTCGGCGTGCGGGCCGTGGCCGCGGCCCGCACAGCGAGCGCAGCCGGGTTGTCGGCGGTACTGGTCACCGCGTCCCTCGCCGCCGCGGCCGCGGCCATCCTGGCCCTGGTTACCCGGCACCGCCTTAGCTGGAAGGAGCCATCCGATGCTGGAGATCACGGACGATACAGACGTCTTCACCACGGTGACGGCCTACAACATCCCAAGCGCTGACCTCACGGGTCAGGCGGCCGCCATCATCGGCGGATTCACCACGTCCGTCTGCCATTCGCCGGGGTTCGCCGCCGCCGCGTTCTACGTTCAGTCCGACGACGTCCAGTCCGGCGACCATGCAGGGCCCGCTCAGCCCGGGCCGTCCCGCGAGATGCTCTGTTACGCGCAGTGGCACAGCCAGGATCACTTCGAGAAGGCGAGCCGGGACAACCCGACGCTGCTCATTGCTGGCAGCCACGCTTCCCCTGCGGTACGGCCGATAGGCGGCTACCTGACGTCCGCGGTGGTCAATGGCGCGGTGGTCAATGGCGCGGTGGTCAATGGCACCGCCGCCAGCAGCACGGTACGCATCGCCGAGGGCGATCCCAGCACGGCCGTGATGGTCATGTCGATGTGCGCGCCCGGGAAGCAGGCCTGGATAAGCGAGTACTGCGTCGACGCGACCCGGCACGTCGTCAAGGACATTCCCGGGTTCGTCTCGGCCGCCTTCCACGTCGGCATCGATGGGCGGAGCTTCTTCGAGTTCGTCCGCTGGGCCACGACCCGCCATTTCCAGGAAGCGGTGCGCGACAGCAGCTTCCGGGAGCATCTATCGGTCGTGCGCCAGCACTCAGAGAACCAGCTGGCGCTGACACGGCTCCATCGGATCGTGTCAGCGCCAGCCGCGTGACGGCATGAGCCCCTAGGCTCAGTTCTCGACCGTTGCCATGCCGTACTCCGGGTAGCGCTCTCCCGCGATCTTCTCCGGGGACATGGCGTCGTCGAGCCGGCGGAGTTGTTCGTCGCTGAGCCCGATCTCTGCCGCCGCGACGTTCTCCCGCAGGTAGCGCACGCGCTTGGTGCCCGGGATGGGCACGATGTCGTCGCCCTGCGCCAGCAGCCACGCCAGGGCGATCTGCGCGGGAGTCACGTTGACCTCCGTAGCGACGGCCTGCAGGCCTGCCAGCAGTTCGACGTTGCGCGAGAGGTTCTCCTCGGAGAACCGCGGAAGTGTCTTGCGCAGGTCGTTGTCGGTCAACTCCGCAGCCGACCTGACCGTGCCCGTCAGGAAGCCATGACCAAGCGGAGAGTACGGGACGATCCCGACGCCGAGATCCCGCGCCGCCGGCAGGATTTCCTGCTCGATGCCGCGCGTCCACAGCGAGTACTCGCTCTGGAGCGCCGTGATGGGATGGACCGCGTGGCCTGCCCGCAGCGTCCGCGCATTGACCTCGCAGAGCCCGATGTAGCGGATCTTTCCCTCGGCTTTAAGGTCGGCCATGGCCCCGACTGTGTCCTCGATGGGGATCTCCGGATTACGCCGGCCCATGTAGAAGATGTCGAGGTAATCGCTGCCCAGCCGCTGCAGCGATTCATCGCAGAAGCTCTTGACGAACTCCGGCCTGCCCTCGATGCGCCAGTTGCCGCTCTCGTCGCGGATCCCGCTGAACTTCGTCGCCACGACGACGTCGCCGCGCCGGCTGCCAAGGGTGCGGCCGAGCAGCCGTTCATTCTCGCCGAGCCCGTATGACGCTCCGGTGTCGAACATGGTTACGCCGAGTTCGAGCGCCTGGCGGATAGTGCTGACCGCCTCTTTTTCATCAGCCGGGCCGTAGAACTCGGACATCCCCATGCAGCCGAGCCCAAGGGCGGAGACCGTCGGCCCGGACCGTCCTAGAGTGCGTACCTTCATGTGAAACCTCCGGTTGTGCGAACGATCAGCTCCCGGTTAGCAGCCAGGAACGGATGCGATGCGTTATCTCTTGTATACCCGCAGCGTCGCAGATCGTCTTAGAGACTCGCTCAAGAGCAGGCTCCAGCCCGCGTACCAGCCTCGATCCTTCCTCGACCGCGCTTGCCTAGCATTCCTTTGGTAATCGACCCGACGGCCATCCATCAGAGGGAACAATGGCCATCCATCAGAGGAAATAACCGTGTCCATTACCACACCGACATCTGCCGTCTCCCCAGTCTCCGACACCATCGTCGATCTGGCGACCGGATACTGGAAGGCCAAGGTGCTGCTGACCGCCTCCGAACTGGACCTGTTCGGCGAACTCGCGAAGGCGCCAGCGACGGAAGCTGAGATCGGGGACCGGCTGAAGCTGCATCCACGGGCTCTGCGCGACTTCCTTGGCGCTCTGACCATCCTGGGCTTGCTGCGGCGTGCAGATGGCCGCTACCACAACACCTCCCTGGCCGACGAGTACCTGGTGCGCGGGCGGGACAACTACTTCGGCGGGTTCCTGAACCTGTGCGACAAGGTGCTGAACCCGAGCTGGACGGGTCTGCTGGGTACGCTGCGCACGGGAGAGCCGCAGAACTCCGCGGCGGCGGACGCCTCCGTCGCGATGGCCGCCGATCCGGCCGCCTGGGAGAGCTTCGTCTCTGCCCTGGACCGGTTCAACGAGGTGGTTGCGCGCCGGATCGCCAGCATGGACTGGCAGGAGTACGGTTCCTTCGCCGACATCGGCGGCTCGCGGGGAAACGTGGCCGCGATGGTCCTCGCCGCGCAGCCGCACCTGACCGCGGTGGTGTTCGACCTGCCGCACGCCGAGGCGACGTTCAACACGCACATCGAGAAGTTCGGGTTCGCTGACCGGGCCAGGTTCCAGGCCGGGGACTTCTTCACCGACCCGCTGCCGACAGCGGATGTCCACATTTTCGGGCATGTCCTGCACAACTGCCCACCGGACAAGCGCGCACTGCTGCTACGCAAGTCCTTCGACGCCATCCGCCCGGGTGGCGCGACCCTCGTATACGACCAGATGATCGACGAGGACTCGCCGCAGCTATACAGCCACGTACTGAGCCTGACCATGATGGTGAGATCTGCGGGCGGTTCCGAATACGCGGTCGCGGATTGCCGGGCGTGGCTGGCCGACGCGGGATTCACCGTGACGACCGCGGAAAAGGTGGGACGTCCCGCAGACACCTTGATGGTTGGCCGTAAGCCCGCGTAAGCCCTCGCCGGGAGTCAGCGTGAGGCTGGCTGCGGCCGGAGGCCGTGGCTAGGCTGTGCAGCCATGAGCACTGGTACAGATGAGCTGGCCTCGGTTGCTGGTGTGCTGGCCAACCAGACCCGGTTGCTTGCCGTGCGCGTCACCGGATCAGAGCCGGTATTACCGGCATCCACGGCAGACACCGAGACCTCGAGTACCGGCTCCCCAGATGCTCCGGACGCCCCGGACACCGTAGCGGACCTGGAACTGGTCCGGCTGGCGAGGGACCTGGGCACGATGGCGCGCACCGCGCTGCGGCTGGCCGTGGCGCGCGCCCAGGCGGACGGGCACAGCTGGCAGCAGATCGGGGACGTGCTCGGGGTCAGCCCGCAGGCAGCCTGCCAGCGGTTCGGCCGCCGATCCGAGCCGGCGGACACCGAACTCGCGCCCCCTGTGGTCACCGACGCGGCCGATCGCGCTATCACAGTCCTGGCTGACTGGTTCGAAGCGCGCTATGACGCGGTGGTCGCCGCGTTCGACGAGACTCTCGCCGGGACGTTCCCCGTGGCCGGCCTGGCCGAGGCCCGCGCCCACCTGACCGGCCGGCCTGCCCGTACCGGCGGCTGGGCGATACGGAGCCCATGGTCAGGCAGGCCAGCGACCACACCGTGGCCGACGTGCCGCTGGAGTTCGAATCTGGCCTGCTCAAGGGCCGGGTGACGTTCGACCGCTCCGGCCGTGTAGTCGGCCTGTACATACTCCCGCCGGCGACCCCGTAAGCCCGCTGGGCGCCGGCAGCATCCGGCCGCGCCGGGCAGCCGAACCCGCCTGACGGAGCCCGGGGAACAGCCACCCGGCAGCCTCCAGTACCGGAAAAGCGTCCGCGAACCCGCCGCCCGCGCCGGTCCCGCCGCCCGCGCCGCCCCCTCCGGGACAGACGCGGGCCTGGGACGCGGGGCAATGTTCCGCGATCATGAACGTGACCACGATCACGGAACATCACCCAGGTCAGGGAGACTGTCGAGTGACTGTTGGCGGGTTGTTGTTTCGCGGTGTGTTGCTGGTGGCGGGTGCTGCAGGGGGTGGGGTTAGGCGGCGGCGGGTGCTTGCGCGGGGGTGGCGGGTGCGTGGCGGCGGGTGCGGGCGTTGATGGCTTTGAGGGTGTTGTGGCTGGCGGCCCAGAGGGCGAGTTCGGCGTCGGCGGTGTCGCCGCGGTAGTTCAGGGTGCGGCCGAGGCGGGCGATGAGCTGGGCGAAGACGGGCTCGATGGTGGCGGCGCGCTGCTTGTACAGTTCCTTGCCTTCGTCGGTGGCGAGGCGGGCGGCCATGTCCTGCCAGCTGGGGGCATGGTGGCGGGGTCGCGGCCCTGGTCGGAGCGGCCGGTCTGACGGGCTTCGCGGGTGACGGCGATGCAGGGCAGGGCGGCGAGATCGAGGGTGAAGCTGGCGTCGCTGGCGTAGCCGGCGCCGGACAGGGCGCGGAGGATCTCGCCGGTGATGCCGGCGGCGTCGAGGATCTCGCGGGCCCTGGCCATGAGGGGGGCCAGGGCGCGGGTGTCGGCGGGGCTGGGGTGGCGCAGGATGGCGAGGATGACCTGGGTGCGGGCGGTGGCCAGGGCCTGGATGTTGTGCAGCTGGTCGTGGCCGCCTTTCTTCAGCGGCATGACGCGGCTGGAGGGGTCGGTGGCGTTGACCTTGGCGCCGGGGCCGGGGGCGGGCGCGAAGGCCCGCGCGCGGGCGGCGTCGTAGTCCGCGCGGGTGGCGGCCAGGGCCTTGCGGGCGCGCTTGACCTCGCGGTCCTGGTCGATCGAGGTGACGGGGCGGGTGCCGCGGGAGTGTCAGACTCGCTGCCCGGCGGCGGTCTTGCGCGCCCGGTCCTCCAGCCGGTCCGAGGCCGCTTTCTCCCACTTGGCGACGGCGGCTTCTTTCTTGCGGACCCGGCCGGCGAGCACCGCGATCGTGCCGCCGGGCTCGTGGTCCCTCGCCGCGCACGCCGGGCACCGCCTGGCCAGTAAACGGGTATCCGCCAGGCTCATCCCGGAACACACGCCAGCGCCCCGGTTCTGATGCCATCTGAAAGAGTTACGACGCTTCAGCAGTGGTCGTCTTCCGGGTCCCTGCCTGACGCATCCAGTGCGCCTTTTCCCCATCGCTCACCACGACGGTCTTCAGCCAGCGCAGCATGAGGCGGCTTGAAACCACCCCCCGCAGGGCGGCTCCGGGGGGCCAGCAATCCCCCATCTCCCGTACAGCACCACATCAAAGAACCTTCCTACCTACATGGCAGGCTCCCTTCTGCGTTCGTGACACACGGTGTGGCTCTTTCGGGGTGAGGCTGCTCTGGCAGGAGGGTTTTCGGGTTCGTGCAGGAGGGTTTTCGCATCTAGGAGAGTTGACCGGACTATCCGACGACAACCCTCCTTCATGCGACAACGCTCCTACAGGAACCCGGAAACCCTCCACGGCAAGGACGGGAACCCTCCCGGACACGGCACCACCCGGCTGGCTCACCCAGAAAGAGCCAACACCCGTCCCGCATAGCTGCGCATTAGTAAGATGACCTGGTTATGGGCTCGCTGCTGCGCCGCCTGCTGGGCGCGAAGAAACGGCAGCCTGCGGCGCTGATCACCGGGGCCGTCGGTGCGGACCCGGCGGGCGGATGGTCGGTCACGTGGACCGGTGACGGGCTGTGGCCGCCGCGTATCCAGGCGTCGTCATTGACCCAGGCGGCCGATCAGGCCGCCGCGGCGGTAGCCGTGCTCTACGCCCGGCATCCGCCATTGCCGGATGCGGAGTTGCAGCTCGCCATCTGCCCATGGGCGTACCACAGCGGTCCGATCTTCGACATCTCCGGGTACGCCGGCGCCCTGACGGCGCGGGACATTCTGGGCAGCGAGCGCTCGGTGTCCGGGGCGACACTGGAGGACCTGGTAGCAGCCGTCAGGCAGTTCTCCGGCCTCCCGGCCGACGACTCGATGTTCCGCTGGATACGCCAGGTGACCTCGCTCCCGGCGATCTCACATTAGCTAGCGGCGCGGCGCAGTTCGATGTAGTTCTCCGCACCCGGGCCGAACGGCGGGACGTGGCCAGGCGCGCATTCCAGGGCGACGATCTCACCAGCGGGCACCTCAAGCCCAAGCTGCGGGCTGCGCGCCCAGCTGATCCGCAGCTGAACCGTGTGCCGACCCGGTGTCACTGGCAGGTCGAGCCGCTCACCGCGCTTAATCCAGGCGACCAGTTCGCCGTCGATGATGACCTGATAGCGACGGAGGCGGTCCCGCCATCCTGATGCGGTGCGCGACAGCGTGATCACGCCGCCAGCCGACGCCGCGTTCATCGGTCTTCCCTTGCCTGACCGGTCATGGCCACACGTCAGCCGAAGATGTCGCCGACCAGATGGTTGAACTCGCCGCTGCCGAAGAAGCCGACACCCGCGCCGACCACCGCGCCGATACCGCCGCCGATGAGGGTGCCCTCCGGGCCGACCAACGAGCCGACCGCCCCGCCAGCCTCCATGCCGCCCTGAGTACCCGCCCACGTGGCGCCCCACGAGATCGCGGTGTCACCCACGGCGTCGACCGCCGCCTGCGGGAGGCTATGCGTCTGCTGGTAGACGCCGATGCCGGTAAGCACCGTGCCCGCGCCGAGCAGAAACTTCCCTCCCAGTTCGACCGCGTCGCTCCGGCCGAGCTCACCGAGCGTCTGCCAGGTGCCGTTGCGGGACAGCAGGCTCAGGATCCGGCCGCCAGCCGGGTCGCCGGCGCGCAGCAGAGCGCTGGCCTCAGAAGTAGCCTTGCCCACGCCCGCGATGCCGCCCTGCGCCCCGCCGGCGATGGCGTCAATGCCAGTGCCGATCGCGACCAGCGCCGTCTCCCAGTCGGACCCGGAGCCCTTGCCGGTCGGGATGGCGGTCAGCGGCAGCCCCTGCAGGTCACCGGCGGCCTGGGAGCGTACCTTCTGCGCGGCGGCCATGCAGGCGGCGTACTCCTTCTGGTACCACTCAAGCCAGAGCGCGGCCTCTTTCTCCTTGGGAGTGCTGGCTGCGAGGCACGCCATCAGGGGGCGACCCTGCGCCTCGACCGGGGCGCCGTGCTGCTTGGCCTTGGCCGCGGCCTGCTCCAGGTCACTCTCGATCCTGGACAACGCCACGGCCAGCGCGTCGATGATCTCGCCCGCGTCCTCGATAAGGGCGGCCAGGCCGTGCGCGGCCCGTGCGTCGGCCTCGTAGGCGTTCTCGAATGCCGTCGCGGCCGAGCCGGTCCAGCGGGAGGCTCCGACCAGCCCGGTCACCTCGTCGTCCAGAGCCGAGGTGACGCCGCTGATCTCGGGGACGTACCCGTACAGCGTGCCAGCCAGAGCCGACAGCCCGCGGATGTCGCCGCCGATCCAGTCGTAGGAGAACTGCGCCAGGGCCGACACTGCCGTCGGGCCACCAGTACCGCCGCCGGGAGATTCCGCCAGCACCAGGGGTGTCCTCTCGCTCTGGTTACCCGGTGGAGCCGCCGCGCGTGAGCGCGGTCAGTAGCTCGTGACTGAACTGGGTGGCGCTCGTCTCCGCGCGGGAGTAGCTGACGTGCGCCTTGGCTAGCTTCTGCCCGTGCGCGGCCATCGCCGCGGCCAGCGACTGACTCAGCGACCCGATCTTGCCCAGCGCCGCGTGCATCGCGCCGTCAATTGTACCGTCGCCGCCGTCAGGGCAGGCCGGACCGCCCTCCGGGATCAGCCCGCGCAGGGTGCTGGCCTCGGCGCTGAACGTGCTCGCCGCGCTCTCCAGGTCGGCCATCACCACGCTGTATCCGTCACTCACCGGGTCCATCACCTTGCCAGGTGTCGAGGTCCTCGGTCATCCAGGCCTGGCGGTAGCGGTCGTTCTCGCGCCGGCTGCTGCCGGAGCCACCGGCCATCGGCAGACCGCCTGGCCGACCCGCGGCGTCGCCGGCCCCGATGAAGCCAGTTGTGCCCGCGCCGCCAGAGCCGACGCCGCCCTCGTCCATCCCCGGCCCGGCGATAAGCATGCCGTTTGAGCCCATGACCGCGCTCTCGCCGGACGGGAACGCCACGGCCTCGCTCGCCAGGCCAGGACTTCCTGGGACACCCCCGCCCAGGCCAGTGCCAGGCTGAGGCGGGCCATCACCGGGGGCACCGCCCCCTCCCGCACCAGGCGGCTGGCCAGGCACCGGCACCGGGCCTACCGGCCCAGGCCCGCCAGGCAAGCCACCGCCAGGCGGGCCGCCACCGGGCAGGCCGCCACCGGGCAGGCCGCCCTGACCAGGGAGACCGCCCGTGCCTGGGGGCGTGCCGCCACCAGGGATAGGACCCGCGAGATGCGTGGGCGGATCGCCAAGGCTCGGGGGTTGCCCAGCATGCCCGCCAGGCCCGATCGGCGCCGCGGGCGTAGTCGTCGTCCCCAGCTGACCGCTAGCTCCCGAGCCGCCACTGCTCACGCCGGTGACGCCACCCACGCCACCGTCAGCCGGGCTGGTCACGCCGCCGGGGCTGCCTGCCGGTCCCGCGCTCGCGACTGCCACTCCGACGCCGCGAGCAGAGCCAGGCGCCGCCCGAGGCGACCGGAGCCCGGTTTGACTGGCCGAGCCTCGCCGGGTTGAAGCTGATGCTGGCAGGCAAGCCGGCGTTGGCCTGGCTGAGCTGGTCATTGAGCCGTTCCAGTACCTTCTGGGCGTCATGGTCTTGCGGATTGCTGCCGAGCAGGCTCTCCACTTTGCCAACGATCCCGTTGCCTGGCGCCTTCCAGTTCTTGTAATAGGGCAGGATCGTCTCGCCCAGCCAGGTCAGCACCTGGCCAGTCTGAGCAGACGCCCGCGCGAGCTCCACGGTCGTCTCGTAGCGCTGCTGCAGCTTGGTGATCGCTGCCTGCGCCGCCACTCCGCTCCAGGCGCCGGCGAGGACACGGGCGTGCGTGACCAAGGAGTCCGCGCACGATTGCAGGCCCTTGGCCATCGCCATGTGCGCCCGGCCCGCCTCGGCTACCGCCGCGGGATCGAGGCCAGCGAACAGTGCTTCGATCTCCTTCGCGGTCAGGCCGCTCGCGGACGCGGGCGTGACCGCCTCGGTCTTAACCTGGTAGGTGTTGCCGGTGATCGCGCCCCATCCGCCGCCACCTCCGATGCGCATGATACGTCTCCCTGCCGCCTTAGCCGCTGCTCAGATCGCCTACGCGGTGCCCGTGCCCACTTTGTTCGCCGCTGTCGCCGTAGTGAGCTCGGCGTCGGCGTAGTTGGTGAACGTCTGACGCAGATGACCGATCGTCTCGTCTAGATCGTCGACCAGCCTCTGGCAGAAGGTGGTGATGCCGTAATAGGCCTGGCCGGAGTTGATCCCCATCCCGTCCGCGGTGGCCCAGCCGCCGAGCGTCGCGCCACCGGCGCCGCCACCATTCAGCGCGCTCAACGCACCCCGCAAAGCGGTCATGTCCGCTGACATGTGCGCGCCCACCCGAGTCAGCGTCTCCCGGTGCACACTGATGTGCCCGTCGGCCCGCAGGCCTGGCGGCCAGTGCGAACGGGGCAGTCCAGAGGGGTGGAAGTCGTTCGCCTTCCCCGACCCGTCCGCGTGGAATTCGCTTTGGCTTTCGGTAGCCGATACCAGGTGGTCAATCCGCTCCTGATCGGTGAACGGCACCTGACCGTGGACCGCGCCCATCGTGCACCTCCGCAGATACGCTAGGCCCACATCGAGGTATTGGTCCGCTCGGCATTCATGTAATTCTCGTTCGCGACGCCGACGACCTGGCCAAGCTGGGACACCACGGTCGCCATGTCGGCCGCGGCCGCGTCCCACTTCTTCTTAGCCGCGTAGTACGCGGTCTGAGCCTCGCCTGTCCATTGGTTCAGGCTGGACTGAAGCTGGGCCTCCAGCGAGGTCAGGGTGCCCTGCAGCGCCTGGTAAGTCGAGGCGAAGTCGCCCTCCGCGGTCTGCATCGCGCCGAACTGCACTGCCGTGTAGTCGCTCATCGTGGGGTCTCCTACCTGTTCAGCATGCCGGCGAGCTTGCTCGACGATGCCGTGTTCGCCGACTCAACAGTGTTGTAGTTGGCATGACTGCCAACGAGCCGCTCGTGGATCCCGTTGAGCGCGTTGATCACGATGGCGAAATCGCTATTGAACTCATTGAAAGCGTTGGTGAACGCCGCGGACGCCTCGCCCTGCCAGCCACCCTGCAACGTGTCGTGGGTGCCGACCAGCCGGGCCTGCTGGGCGCGGATCTCTCCAAGCGCGCTCTCGACCTGCTGGGCAGCGGTCACCATCGCCGCTCTGTTTACAGTTACCTGTCCAGCCATGCCACACCTCCAGCCTCTGCCGCCATGTCGATGACCAAACCCCGTCAACGGCGGAGAACTGAGGAACGCTCCGCGCCGCACGAACAGGGCCAAGCCTCGCCGAGTTCGATACTAGCGCGAACTAAGACGGGCGTGCGCGTGCCGACCATTAGATGACACGGAATCCGTTCAGCGTTTTGTCATTGTCTCTCTCCAAGAGATCACCCTTGGGCGTTATGACCGGATCAGTTGGCCCGCGAAATTCCACCCGATCGTCACCCGCTAGACGGCACCGGTTTAACAGCCCGGGCCGGATCCAGCGCCGGCCCCGCCGGGATCAGGTGAACCACGCCAGCGGGCAGCAGCACGGCGCGGGAGAGGCGGTAGCCGAGCACGCCGGCCACCTTGGTCGATGCGAGCGCGAACCTGCGGCCGTCCGCCACCAGGTAGTAACTGATCACGCCGGGGTCCGAGCCGGTGCCGGGATCGGCGCCGACCAGTGCCCCGGCACCAGGCGGCAGCACCACCTGATCGACGTCGTCAGGCGAACTGGCGGGCACCCCGCCCTGCGGCATGTGCCCGCCGGTCTCGACCTGCCTGGTCAGGCCGCCGCTCCCATCGCCTCTAGCGGCGGCGTACACCACGCAGATCGGCACTGCCGGGCTTGGCGCCTGTACCTGCGGGATGCTGGCCGGAAGGCCGCCACCCGGTACCGTGGCCGCCGACAGGTGGCCGCTGATCAGCGACGGGCTCAGCGTGACCCGCGCGGGCTCCCCCGCCTCGAAGTCGATGAGCTGCGCCTGCATCGAGGTGATCGGGGCCAGGCCATCGGCGAGCATCACGTAGTACTGCGTGCCGGAGACCGCGGGCACGCCGAAGACCTGCCCGACCTTCACTGGCGTGCCGGCCGGGCCGGTGACCGTCGCGCCCTGGTGCGGTATCGCCGGCGGCGCGAACGCCGGCCCCTCCGGCAGGGCGTTGAGCCAGACCGACGGCACCGGCACCACCGACTGCACCGCGCGGAGCGCCGGGAGCGCGCTCTGCTCGATGACCATGCGCTGGCCGTTCCAGATCACCCAGTCCTGGCCGGCGGCATCCCGGACAACCAGGGCTCCGGTGCCCAGCGAACGGCCGTCGACGCCGATGCCGCCGGCCAGCGCCGTGACGGTATGCGCGCGGCTCACGAGCGTTGACCGACGGGCGGTGCAGACCGACCAGGGCTGGCGGACGAGCAGGCCGGGATCGGGCAGCGGCTGCGGCAGTCCTGGAATGCCGATCAGCGGCCCCCGGGCGAAGGTCGCGAGCGCCGACTGGCTCACCGTCTGCTGGTTCAGCGACGTGCTGTCCAGCGCCAGCCGGGCCGACGCATAGTTGACCACCGGGCACAGCTCGTGATGCCTGCAGAACACGAAAGAGGTGCCGGTCTGGTTGTCGATGACCAGGGTGCCCGGCTGGTAGCGCAGCGCAGAGCCGCTGTGCCCGATCAGGCCCCAGATGAAGAACAGCACGGTGACGATCGCGGCGACTAGCACCCCTGAGAAAGCCGCCACGTTCAGGCGGCGCAACGGCTGGTCAGGGACGTCCGGCTCGCCGCGCAGCAGCGCGAGCGCCGCCCGCTGCGTCATCAGCCGGTGGGCCTGGAACAAGTCCCTGCGGCTTTGCATGGTCATGGCGTCAATCCCGCGGTCATGACGTCAGCCACCCAGCCCGCGTACCCTGCCGAAGACGCCGGCGACGCCGATAGCGAGCGGGATGAGGCCGACGTTGAGTGCCGTGTCGGCGATGTCGGCCAGCCGTCCCCAGAACGGCGACGGCCGGTGTCCTGACAGCCAGATGCCGATGCCGACGACCGCCGCGACGCCGACGGCAAGCGGCCCGAGCGCGAACGCGAGGTGCTGTGCCTGCGAAGACCCGCGTACCTCGCCGACCGCGAGCAGCACGAGGCCGCCGAAGCCGGGAACCAGCAGCCAGAGCCGCTGGCCCAGGCCGCGGAAGAGCCGCGAGCGCAGCAGCAGCGCGCAGGCCAGCACCGCGCAGGTAAGCAGGCCGGGCCAACTCCTGGTGAAGGCCAGCGCTGCCAGCGCGGCGCCGCCCACCAGCCCGATGCCTGACGCGGCTCCGGTCACGAACCGGTCAGCCGACGCCGTCCGGTCGAATACCTCAGCCCCGTCGATGGTGAGCGTGTCCCGCCGCAGATCGTCGGCGTTCCTAGGCACTTCGGGGAGCCTCATCCGCGCCATCCAGAACGACACCGCAGGGATCACGGGGGTGAGAATCAGGGCGAGAATCGCGACCATGGCCGCCGCCGCGGCGAAGCCGATGCCGAGCGCGTACCCGGCCCAGGTGCCGAGCACCGCGAGCAGCGAGGCGATCACGACGCCGGAATACAGCGACAGTTCGGCCGACGCTACGGCGGCCACCACGGCGGCGAGCGCCGTCGCGCCGAATCCCGACAGCACATGCACGGCACCAAGATGCGTGAGCGGAACCGCCCTGGCCGGCCCGAGCAGCCCGGCCAGGAACGCGTAGGGCAGCGCCGCGAACCCGAGCAGCGCGCCCGCCACCGAGTCACCCGCCGCCCTCGACACCGCCAGCACGGCGATGAGCAGGGCGACCGCGACCGCCGCCGCCGCCAGCGCGGGCGCGGGTCCAGGCGGCCCCGATCGGAGTATGAGCACTGTGCCGGCGGCCAGTGCCACGACACCGGCGCCCAGCGCCACCAAGCGGGCATGGCGGGCCGCCCACCGGCCCGGCTGGTCGCGCAGGCCGCTGGCGATCACGTCGGCGACGTCGTCGAAGGCCATCCTCGGCAGCTGGCTTGGGCGCGGCCGCAGGTAGATCATCTCGCCGTCACGAAGTCCGACCTGCTGGGGGGTGCGGGCGAAGTCGAACGGCTCCTCGCCTAGACGCTGGAGCACCCAGCCGCCAATTTTTCCTACCAGATCGGGACCATCAAGCCCCGCGTACCTGGCCATCGCTGGAAAGAGGTCGGCGAACGTCACGTAATACGGGAGCGCGATGTCGACTCGCCTGGACGGCCCGACCACCGTTACCCGGCACAAGTCCGATCCGGCTGCCGACGTCATAAGGCTCCCTTCACGTATCGGCCGCCTGCACGCCGTTCGTGATGATTTCAGGGTACTCACAAGAGCGGCACGTTGCGCTACGGTCTCATAATGACGGCGAACGCGCATTGAGGCGTCGCCGACCAGGCCGGAAATGCTGCCTTAAAATCATAATACTGAGCACGGACCGGCCGGCCGAATCGCGTCGCGCGTGACCGGAGCTGAGGAAAGGAGGCGCAGGCGGTGAGCACCGTCGTCGTCCGCCGGACCGAGCGGCACGACCCGCCAGAGCTGCCCGCGGGCGAGATCCGGCTCGAGCCCCCGCCTGAAGTTCCCGAGGCCGCGCCCGACAGCTTCCGGCAGACGCTGATGTACCTTCCGATGATCGCGATGATGGTCGGGATGGGCTCGATGTTCGTCGGGAACAGCTCGAACAAGATCCTCTATGTCGGCGGCGGCGCGATGGCCCTGGGCATGGGCGGCATGATGCTCACCCAGATGGGACGCGGCCGCGGCGAGCGGAACCAGAAGCTCAGCGGCCAGCGCCGCGACTACCTGCGCTACCTGGGCCAGGTGCGGCGCAGGGTGCGAACGGCCGCCGCGGCTCAGCGCGAGGCGCTGGAATGGGTGCACCCCGACCCCCGAGGGCTTGCCTGCCTGCTGGTCGATCCCGAGCTGCGGCGGATCTGGGAGCGGCGCCCGTCAGGCGAGGACTTCGCCAAGGTCAGGATCGGCACTGGCACGCACCCGCTGGCGGTCAGGCTCGTGCCGCCCGACACCAAGCCGGTCGAGGATCTCGATCCGCTGTGCGCGGGAGCCTTGCGGCGGTTCATCAGGGCGCACAACAGCGTTGCTGGCCTGCCGATCGGGATTTCGCTTGACGCGTTCGCCCGGATCGCGCCCAGCGGCGAGCCCGAGGCTGTCTACGGCATGGTGCGGGCGATGATCGCGCAACTCGCTCTCTTCCACTCCCCCGACGACGTCCGGATCAGCGTGTGCGCCTCGCCGGAGCGGATGTGGTGGTGGCAATGGATCAAGTGGCTACCGCACAACATGCATCCGGCGCAGACCGACGCGGCGGGACCTGTCCGCCTGATGGCGTCGGGCCTGTCACAGCTCGAGGAGCTGATCGGCGCCGAACTGGCTGGCCGGCCGCCATTCACACCTGGCGGTATGCCTGCCATTCCCTTCCACGTGGTGCTGGTCGACGACGGCGGCCAGCTGGCCGAGTCCCGTCTTGGCACCGAGGGCATCGAGGGTGCCGTGATCATCGACGTCACGCAGCCGATGCTCACCGCGCCGTCGGTACCGACCGCTCCGGCTCTCCGCCTGAGCGTCGCGCCCGGCGCGACCGACATGGTCGCCAGGGACAGGACCGGCGCCGAGGTACGCTCGCCGATCGGCGTCCCTGACTCGATGTCGCTCGCCGAGGCCACCGCGTTCGCCAGGCAGCTCGCGCCGTTGCGGCCAGGCGCCGGCGGCCCGGCCGACGATCCGCTCACGGCCGACACCACGCTGACATCGCTGCTCGGGCTCCCCAGCCCGTTCGCCCTCGACCCCGCGACCCTGTGGCTGCCCAGGTCACCCGCAGGCCCGGCTGCGGGTGCCGATCGGCAACGGGGCCGACGGCCAGCCGGTCGAGCTGGATATCAAAGAATCAGCCCAGGGCGGCATGGGACCGCACGGCCTTATCATCGGCGCCACCGGCTCGGGCAAATCCGAGCTGCTCAGGACGCTGGTACTTGGCCTGGCCATGACCCATCCGTCGGATGTGCTCAACTTCGTGCTCGTGGACTTCAAGGGGGGCGCTACCTTCGGGGGCCTGGAGCGGCTCCCCATGTGTCCGCCGTGATCACGAACCTGGCGGACGAGCTTCCGCTTGTCGACCGGATGTACGACGCGCTGAATGGCGAGGTCACCCGCCGGCAGGAGCTGCTGCGCGCGGCGGGCAAATACGATTCGCTCCGTGACTACGCCAGGGCGCGCGAGCACGGAGCCGAGCTGCCAGCCGTGCCCAGCCTGTTCGTGGTCATCGACGAGTTCTCCGAGCTACTGTCCGCCCGGCCGGAGTTCATCGACCTGTTCGTGATGATCGGGCGGCTTGGCCGGTCGCTCGGCGTGCACCTGCTGCTCGCATCGCAGCGGCTTGAGGAAGGCAGGCTGCGCGGACTCGACTCGCACCTGTCATACCGGATCGGCCTGCGCACGTTCTCGGCGATGGAATCGCGCGTGGTGCTCGGCGTGCCCGACGCCTATGAGCTGCCCCGGCAGCCGGGCAGCGGGTACCTGAAGTTCGGCACGGAAGACATGACCAGGTTCAAGGCCGCTTACGTCTCGGGACCCGTCACCGCGGAACCAGCCAGAGTCCGCCAGCCAAGCACCCGGCAGGCCATCGCGCTGTTCGGAGCCGACTACATCAGGCCGGAGATGGCTGAGGGCATCGGAGCGGTCACCGCGGCCGACCCGGCGAGCCTGGCGGACCGGACGGGCCTAGCGGAAAGCCTGCTCGACGTGGTGATCGGCCAGCTAGCCGGGCACGGGCCGGCCGCGCACCAGATCTGGCTGCCGCCACTGGGCTTGCCGCCCACGCTCGACCAGCTGCTGCCACCGCTGGCGAGCACTGCGCGCAACGGTTACACGATTATGGATGAAAAAATGCGCGGCCGACTCCGGGCGCCTACCGGGATCGTGGACCGGCCATTCGATCAGCGCCGTGACCCCCTGTGGGTCGACCTTTCGGGCGGAGCCGGCCACGCGGCGGTCGTCGGCGCGCCGCGCAGCGGAAAGTCCACCATGCTGCGGACCCTGACCTGCTCGCTGGCGCTGCTGCACACTCCGGCGCAGGCGCAGTTCTACTGCCTCGATTTCGGCGGCGGGTCGCTGGCCAGCCTGGACGCGCTGCCGCACGTCGGCGGTGTCGCCACGCGGCTTGACCCGACGCGGGTCAGGCGCACGGTCGCGGAGGTGCGAGGCATTCTGGTGCGCCGCGAAAAAGACTTCGCCGACCGCGGCATCGAGTCGATCTCCGCTTACCGTGCTATGCGCGCCAAGGGCGAGATCACCGGCGACGGATTCGGTGACGTGTTCCTGGTCGTGGACGGCTGGCTGACGCTGCGCCAGGATTTCGAGGAACTTGAGCAGGAGGTCACGGTCATCGCGGCCAGGGGCCTGAACTACGGCGTGCACGTCCTTGCCTCGGCCGGCAAGTGGACGGAGTTCCGGGCGGCTATCCGTGACCTGTTCGGCACCAGGCTGGAGTTGCGGCTTGGCGACTTGTACGAATCCGACGTCGACAGGAAGCTGGCGGCGAACGTACCGCAGGCCTCGCCGGGTCGCGGCATCACCCGCGACGGCCTGCACTTCCTGACGGCGCTGCCGCGCGCGGACTCCCAGTCCGCGCCCGAGACTCTGAGCGAGGGCGCGCGGAAACTGGCGGAGACGGTAGCGACGGCCTGGCCCGGTGACCGGGCGCCGCGGGTTCGCCTGCTGCCAGCGTCCTTCCCGGTGCGCGATCTCCCCGGCGCCGCCCAGACCGGCACCCAGATTCCGTTCGGGGTGGATGAGAGCACCTTGTCACCGGTGCTGCTCGACTTCAGCGCCGACGCCCACCTGCTGATCTTCGGTGACACCGAGTGCGGGAAATCGAACCTGCTGCGCCTGCTCGCCGAGAGCGTGGCCGATCGGTACACGCCCGACCAGGCCATGCTGATCTTCATCGACTACCGGCGATCGCTTCTGGACAGCTCGGACGGCAAGCACACGATCGGCTACGCCGCGTCATCGGTCGCCGCTGCCGCCCTCATTATGGAGGCTCGCGAGGCGCTCATCGCGCGGCTGCCACCGCCCGAGCTAACGCCGCAGCAACTCCGAAATCGCTCTTGGTGGAACGGATCGGATCTGTTCCTCGTCGTTGACGACTACGACCTCGTGGCCGGGGCCGCCAATCCGCTGCTCCCGATCGCCGACCTTATCCCGCAGGCCCGCGATATCGGGTTGCACCTGATCCTGGCCCGGTCGGCCGGCGGCGCCGGGCGCGCCATGTTCGACCCGATCATCCAGCGCGCCCGCGAGATGGGCTCACCTGGGATGATCATGTCGGGAAGCAGGGACGAGGGCGCGCTGATCGGCAGCGTCAAGCCGACGGCACAGCCGCCCGGTCGGGGCTTCTTCGTCGAGCGCCGCACGGGCAGCCCGGCTGGTCCAGGTCGCGCTAGTCGATGGCTAGTCGATAGCGGGCCGCGGCCGCCCAGAGCGCCAGCGGCGCCGACGGCCAGCGCTGCCGATCACGGCACCGATGACGACCAGCGCCGCGACACCAAGCGAGCCCCCGACCGCCGCCAGGGCGACGCCGGTCGTCGGGTCTGGCGGCAGCGTCCTGGATACCGGGACCGGCGCCGTCGCCAGTGGCGAGGGGCTCGGGCCTGGCTGCCCAGACTGGCCGCCGAGGATCGCGGTGACCGCCTCGACCGGGCTGACCAGGCCATAGCCGGTCCCCGGCCCGGTGCCGCCGTCAGCGGTCGCCTCGATTCGCGCTACGACCTGCTGCGCTGTGAGCTGCGGGTAAAGCGATCGCATGAGCGCGACGACCCCTGATACGAATGGCGTGGCATAGCTCGTCCCGGTCAGGTCGTCCTGCTGGTAACCGCCTGGGAAGGCGCTGGTGACGTTCACGCCTGGCGCTGTCACCGCCACGCGGGACTTCCGGTCGGAGAACGGCGCCAGCGCTCCGCTCTCGTCCACGGCGCCGACTGATAGCACGCCTGGGTAGCTCGCGGGATAGAACGGGCCTGTGCCAGTGCTGGTGCCATCGTTGCCTCCGGCGGCGACAATGACCACGTTCTTTCCCAGCGCGAACTCCACTGCCGACCGGAGGGCGGGGGTATCGCGCGAAGTGATCGAGACGTTGATGACCTGGGCTCCCAGCGTCGCCGCGGCGCGAATCCCCTCAGCCAGGAGCAGGTTGCTGCCGGTGTCCTCCGCGTTCACCTTGACCGAGAGAATCCGCGCGGCAGGCGCTACGCCCTCGAACGGCATGCCCTGGGCCTGGAGGTCGCTGGCCGCGATGATCGCCGCCACCGCCGTGCCGTGCCCGACGCAGTCGGCGAGCCCCGTCTTGGTCAGGTCGATGGCGGTGACCCGGCCGGCGAGCTGCCTGCTGTAGTCCACGCCGCTGTCCACCACCGCGACCGTGACGCCCTTGCCCTGGGTCAGCGGCCACACGTTGCTGAAGCCCAGTGCCCGCTGTGCCCACGGCTCCCGGCTGACCCGCGCGGCCCCGCGCTGGCCAGGGCAGTTCCTCGTCGGCGTCGGCATGGTCGCGACCGGCTTCGGGAACGGCGACCGGGCGTGCTGGTGCCGTTTCCCGACCGAATGCCTGGGCGACGGCTTATGGGATGGCTTGGGCGACGGCCTATGCGCAGCCGCGGCCGGTGCGGCCGTTGCCACGGGCGCCACAGCGGTCGTGGCGAGCGCCGCGCCCAGCACCACAAGAGCGATCCGGTTCATAGTCGCGGAAGCAGGTCGTCGGCACTGGTGATGGGGAATCCGAGAACGTCGAGCGCGACTCCGCCAGATCGGCTAGCGAGCGCGAGCGCGGCCTCGCCGACCTTGCGGGCCAGTTCGGGCGCGATGTGCTTCCTGTCCGTGCCCGGGTGCAGGTCCCAGTGATGCAGCGGCTTCGAGCGCGCCGCGCCGAGGGCAGGCGGAGCGTCTGACTCCCGGTACAGCCGAGGCGACCAGTAAGCGACATAGAAATAGATCCCCTTGCCGCTGAGGCTGTAGGAGTCGTGAGTCTGGTCCTCGACCTTGAAGTCCCCGCCATAAGGACGCAGCACCTCGATCACCTGGTCAGGGGCCACGGCCTGCTCGCTGTAGACGGATGTGACCTGAGCCAGGTCCAGTGGCGCTCCGGCATACTTGACAGTCCCGCCGAGCCGGTCAGCCAGGCCGCGAACCAGCCGGTCCCCGTCGAACTGCTTCGCCTCATGGCCGCGCAGTTCGCTGGACTTCTGCACGGCCGCGCCGGTGTAGTAGGCGACGGCGGTCCCAGCGGGCAGCCCGGCCTGCTGCTCAAGCTTGGGCGTCACCGTGACCGGGCCGAAGAGCAGCACCCCATTGCGGAAGACCAGCCTGCCGTGCCAGGGACGCACCAGCGGGTCATATAGCCGCGCGGCGTCGATGAGCGAGCCGCCCGGGTCGGCGGTCAGCAGCAGCGCGGTCCGGCCCGACAGCTTGCTGGCGGAACGATCGAACAGGCCCATCCGCGCCTCCAATCTAGAACAGGGACGTAATGCCATGCCACGCGCTGCTGGCCACGTTTCCGACGTCGGAGGCCAGGTGCTTGGTGTCATTCCAGGTATCGGCCCCGGCCGCGCCGAAGTCGGTCACGATTCCCAGCGCCCCGTGCTCCTTCCACTGCTCGCCGAAGTCGGCGATGTAGTTATGGACGTAGTCACCGACGCCGTAAGCGACCACGCCGGCCGTCGCGACACCGGCGGCCACACCCAGCACGGGCGCGCCGGCGAAGATGCTGAGCCCGGCAACCGCTCCGCCGGCCACCGTGGCCAGGGCGATGGTGCCCACCGTGTTGCCGGCCTCAAGCGGGTAGGCCAGCCAGGCCGGCACGCCCTTGCCGATGTCCTGCTGAGCGTTGAGTACGGTGCTGAGGCCGCCGGTAACGACGTCCACGACGGGAAGCTCGAGCGCTTTGCCGAGCAGGCCGGCGTCGTCGACGTTGCTCAGACCAGGCACGTTGGCCAAGCGGGTGCCGAACAACTTGGACACCGCGTTCTCTTCTGACCGCGCGCTGGCCAGGTCTCCCTCGACCGAGGCGAGTTCGGACTTAGCATCTTTCAACCCGGTCTTGGGGTCGTCGGGCATTACCCCGAATCGGCCGTCCGCTTGCCGTGCTGCCGCCTGCGCCGCCAGCCAGGTTTTCTGCGCTTTGGTCAGGCCGGCGCTAGCCTCGGCCATCTTGTCGGCAACCTGGAAGGCGTAGGTGGTCTTCACCGCCAGCAGGTCGGCAAGTAGGTCGCCGAGAGTACCGCCCTCGCCGACCTTCGTCCCCACGCCGCCCGAGTCACCGCCGACCTTGCCCGGCTTGCCTGACGTGATCGCGTGGCCCATCTTCACCAGCGCGCCTGCGGCCTGGACCCGGGCATTCTCGGCGGCGGCCTTGCACTGCCGGTAGAACGAGTCGTAGCCGAGCCGCCAGTCCTCCTGGGTCTTGTTGCCATAGCAGACGGCAGGCGGCTGCCCGTCGGCACCGATCTGGACGCCGTGCGCCCCGGCCTGGGAAGCGGCGCTCTCCAGCGCATTCTCGATCTTGGAGAGGTTCGCGGCGAGTTGATCGACAACGCTCCCGGTCTCGATCACCACCAAGCCGACGGCGTTGATCTCCGCCGAGACGTTCTCCCAGTTGCCGGTAAATGCCTGAGCCGCCGTACCTTGCCAGCCGGCATCGGTGACGATCTGGCTCACTTTCCTGTTCAGGGCGGTGACCACGGCTTCCATCTCGGGCACGTAGCCATACAGCGTGCCAGCGAACGCGGCGAGCCCGTGGATGTCGCCACCCACCCAGTTATGGGCGAACGGGGCCAGGGGCAAGAGCGATTTCGTCGGCAGGGAAGTAGTAACAGTCACGGCTCGTCCCTCGCGGGCGTCAGTTGATCTTGAGCGGGGAGCTGATCTGGTGACAGAGTTGGGTCAGGCTCTCCTCGGTGTGCGCGTAGTTGTCGTGGGCCTTCTTGAGCTTGGCGGCATCGACCTCCATCACCCCGGCGGCCTGGAGGTGCAGGGCGCCGATCATCTGGACGACGACCTGAAGGCTCTGATCGAACGCGCCGTCTCCGCCATCCGGGCAGGCGGGGCCGTCGGTGGGCATGATCGCCTTGTACGTCGCGGCCTCGGTCCCGAACGTGGCCGACGCATCCAGCAGGTCGGACATCACGACCTGGAAGCCGTCGCCGCCACCGCCGCCCGTTACATACGCCACTAGCGCCTCCCCGTCAGGGCTCGCAGATCACTTGCCTGCCACCTCCAGGCGCCGGGGCTGGCCTCGGGGTCAATCACGACCCGGTCCACGCCCGCGCCACCCATGATCGCCTGAAGGTTCCGCAGCGGCAGCGCGACCCAAGGCTGGTCAGGGCCGAGCGCCGCTACCAGCCGCTTGACGTTCGTGAAGACTGGCAGCGCCCGGCCGCCGTCGGAAATCTCCCGGACCTCGAAGATCACATCGCCCTCATGACCTGGGCGGACGTCCTGGCGTGCGGGCGCTATGACGATCTCAGGAAGACTGCCGCCCGCCGGGTCTCCGCCCGTCTCCGCTGCCATTCGTGCTCCAAGACGTGAGGCCGTCTCTACGTACCGAATATCACAACGAACGGTACCCGAGCCATTCGCGATACAGTACGGCCGCCATGAGCAAACCTCGCGAAAGCGGGTCTGGCAACGCAGTAGTGCGGCCGCCGCGAAAGCGACGGCCGCACTGCCTAGTGTTAGTGCCTTGTTACCGCCGGGCTGAACGGCGGCAGCGAGATCTTGCCCCAGATGACCCTGGTCGGCAGGTGGAGGTAGATCTGCGTCGCGGCCTTGGTGCCGAGGACCGCGACGTCTACGGTGCAGGCGTCGAGTAGCGCGGGAATCTTGACCCCGGCCTGGGTGCAGGTGTCCTGCGCGACCCTGGCGAGCTTGGGATCGAGGTTGCCCGCGTACATGAGGTTGGTCGGGTTGCCGGTCGCGACCTTGCGTCCGCAGTCGGCCAGCAGCGAGTCGTCCTTGGCGGGGACGCGCCAGCTGTTGCCGTACTTGTTGTAGAAGGTGTTGAAGGCGAACGGCGCGTGGAACACGTCGCCGGGGCGCGAGGCGAGTGCGGTGGCATTGGTGCCCGCGTTGGCGAGCAGGCCGTGCACCGCCTCTGGCCAGCGGCCGAGGCCTACCTAGACGTCGATGTGCTCAGGAGTGCCCGGGGCGAGCACCGCGGTCACCGAGTCCCCGCTCGCGCCCCTGATCAGGTACTCCCTCTCGCCGTACTGATTCAGGCTCAGCGATACGTCGCCGCCGTCGGCCAGGTTGCGCTGGCCGCCGACCGGGAGGTTCACGAGCTTGTGGTTGATGACCAGCTTGGAATCCAGCCCGCCAGTGATAGACGACTTCGGCGAGACGCACACGGCGACGTCCGACTTGCCAATGTGCGTCGCGACCCCGTCGTTGACGGCGGCGTTGGGCCAGCTCGGAGCCCCTGAGATCTGCCTGTTCTCCACGATGAACTTCGGCCCGGTCGTCGCGAGTTCGAAGTCACCATACGCCTGGAAGTCATACAGCAGGTTACGGAACGTGACCAGGTGGGTGTCTCCGGTGCCGCTGGAGGCGTCGCAAGAAGCCGTGCCCGGCGCGAAGGTCTGATGGGAGACGATGGCTGGAGCAGGCGAGACACCGATCGCGGCGGTCGTGCCGAGGTGAAGGTTGTTGGTCTCGCCGGTGAACCCTTCCATCACGCAGGTCGGGGCCATCGTGGTCCCGTTGTGCACGGTGGTCCTGACGGTCAGCGCTGCCCCCGAGTTGAAGTTCGCCTGGACGCCGCAGCAGTCGCCGACGATGGCGAACTCCACGCCGGTCCAGCCGTTCGCCAGGTGCAGCACGCTGTCGAAGGCGGTCGCCGTGGCGTGGCCCGTGCCGGTGACCATGACGACAGAGTCGTTACCGCCCGATGCGGCGTTGCCGGTCAGCGTGACGCTGCCCAGGGTCGACACTGCCGGGACCCCGCCGGTCAGCGTGTTAGCGGTCGAGTTCTTATAGCAGTCCGTGTCTGACCCGGCGATGAATGTATTCCACCCGCCGGGGCAAGTCGTGGTTGTACGCCAGCAGCCAGTACTGCATGAAGACGTCGTTGACGGTCGCCGAGTAGACGAACTGCTGCCAGCCCTGGCACACGGCGGGGTTTCCCGCTCCCGCGCATGCCGACGTGGTGAACGGCTTCGCGTTGATCTGCAACGAGTAAATGTTGGCGACCTGCGGACCGACGCCGTTCTCCTGGCCAGTCTCGGTGAGGCCAGGGCTCACCGCATCGAAAGAGCCGGTCACGCTTGTCAGGTGACCGCTGACCTCAGCGGAGTAGTCGACGCCGTTTCCGACGATCTGCGGATGATGCCCGTGCGCGGGCGGGTATGGATGACGGGGGGCCTTCTTGCAGGCGGTTTTCGCCCACGCGACTTTAGGGAACGCTGCGGTAAAGCAGCCCTTGCCCGGAACCCGGAGCTTTTCCATGGCCTGCTGCCATTTCGCCGTCCTGCCTGGGTCTGACCGGCCGCTCGCGATGGCCCCCGACGATGCCCCGAGCGTCGTCACGATGCCTGCGATGGCTACCGCCCCGAGAATTTTTCTCCCTAGGGCTCTTCCCCGCATTCTGGCAAGGAACCGTGATCGATGCATGTACTTCTCCTTTGGCGTTGGCGCCGCATGATGTTGCGCTTAGGCACCAATGTGCGCCCGCCGGCCAGCCGCCGACCATGCGTCAGCACCCACAGGATGCTCACATAAGAACTGTGCGTGCCAGCCGCTCAGCAGCCGGCGCAGGCCCGGACAAACGGCTGGTAGAACACGTGGCCAGGGTCCTGCGCCGCGAGCACGCCAGGGCTGATCGCCGTGCCATTGAAGCTGCGGAAGTGCGGGACGCTCAGCGGGCTTGTCGCCTTGCCGCCCCGGGCCAGAGTGACGTAGGACAGCGCGGAGCCGTGCCGCGCGCGGAACACGATTAGCAGCGGGAAAGTCGCGTCCTTGCCGAGTGCTTCCGCCGACGGCGGAGCGCCCGTGCTGACCGAGGACGGCAGGGCACGCGGCGCGCTCCATTTCGCGATGCCTCGCAACGGCTCTTCCGTGGTCGCGAAATCGACCTGCCCGGCGCTGCCTGGCACCCGCCACACCGCGTAGACCTGACCGTTCCGGCTGCCCGTGCTGGCCTCCGCGAGCGCCGGGGTGCCCGTCGTCGTCGCGCGCGGTATGGTGCCCGCCTGCTCCCAGTTCACCGTGGCCCGGCCGGGGAAGCCGACGATGTCATCGATCGCCCCGGTGGACGCCGCCTTCCAGGCGACGACGATCTCGTCGGAGTGCAGCGGCCTGAGCACGGCCGGGCCGGCCGAGGTGGCGGCTCCCGGGACGGACTGAACGCCGAGCCATCGCAGGGTGCCGGACTTGCCCTCGAGTCCGATCGAATAGAGCAGCCGCGAGGTCGCCGCGTCCTTCCACACCACGATGACCTCGGCTGATGACTGGGCGCCGAACGCCGCCGCCGCTGGGCGGTTGCGGGTGCGGGCCTTGCCGAAGAGCACCTGGGCGGGCGGAGACCAGGCGTTTTTCCGCAGGCTGAGCGACCTTTGGTAGGAGATCTCGGAACCGGATGGATCGCTAGGTCCGGCCCAGAAAAGGAGCAGGTTCGATCTGTTCTTCCCGAGGCTGATGCTGGCCAGGGCCGGGGCCGAGCTCGTTTTCGCGGCCGGGACCGGCCCTTGCTCTGGCGACCACTTCACCGGCGCGGTCGAACCGGACGTCGCCGAGGCAGCCGGCCCTTCCCAGGAAAGGCAAGCAGCAGCCAAAACGCAGGCGGCCGGCAATGCGGCACGAAACAAGACTTTCCTGGCTGACTTCCTGGCTACTGGCATCGCCACCCCGAATCTCCGTCGGCTTTAACCTAGTGTAGAAACAGTCGGCGATGGGTGAGGCGGGGATGGGGCCTGAGCCAGCGCGCGAGCCGAATGGCAGCACCTTTGCCGGGCTGCTCAGGCAATTGCGGCTCGCGGCCGGGCTGACCCAGGAACAGCTCGCGACGGCGGCGGCCCTGAGCCCGCGCTCGATCAGCGACCTGGAGCGAGGCGTCAACCTGACGGCCCGCAGGGAAACCGTGCGGCTGCTCGCCGATGCGCTCAGCCTGACCGGGGCGGCGAGGACCGGGTTTCAGGCTGCGGCGCGCGGGCTGACCCCCGGCCAGGCGTTCCCGGCCGGCGGGGCGGCGACGGCGACGCGCACCCTGCCGAGGGACATCGGCGCCTTCACCGGCCGCCAGCCGGAGTTGCGCGCCGTGGTGCGCCTGGCGGGCAGCGCCCGCAAATCGGGCGGGATCGTCGGGATCTGCGCGATCGGCGGCATGGCCGGAATCGGGAAGACCGCGTTCGCCATTCATGCCGCCCATCAGCTCGCGCCCCGGTTCCCCGACGGCCAGATCTTCATGAGCCTGCACGCCCACACCCCCGGGCAGCGGCCCGTGGAACCAGCCAGCGCGCTGGCCAGCCTGCTGGTGACAGCCGGAGTCGACTCCGGCCAGATTCCGGCGGGCGTTGAAGAGAGAAGCCGGCTGTGGCGTGACCACCTCGCTGGCAGGCAAGTCCTGCTGCTGCTCGACGACGTCGCCGGATACGACCAGATCAAGCCGCTGCTGCCGGGCGCCGCGGGCAGCCTGGTGCTGATCACAAGCCGCAGGCACCTCACCGCACTCGATGACGCCTATCTGATCAGCCTCGACACCATGCCGCCCGATGAGGCGGCCGCGCTTCTCATCCGGCTTTCCGGCCGGCCGGGCCTGGCCGCCACGGAGCCCCGCGATCGGCGAGATCACCAGGCTGTGCGGGTACCTGCCGCTCGCGATCGGGATGATGGCCGGCCTGCGGCATCATCCGGCCTGGTCCGTGTCCGACCTGGCCGCCGATCTGGCGTCCGCACGGGACCGGCTGGACCTCATGCGCACGGAGGACCTGTCGGTCGCGGCCGCGTTCGACCTGTCCTATCAGGACCTGGTGCCCGCACAGCAGCGGCTGTTCCGTCGTCTTGCCCTGCATGGCGGCGGCGACATCGACGTCTATGCCGCGGCAGCGCTCGACGACGCCGACGTTGGCACGACCCGCCGCGCGCCTGGAGACCTTGTACGACCAGCACCTGATCACCGAGCACGCCGCAGGCCGCTACGTTCTCCACGATCTCATGCGCGAGCACGCCCGCAGCCTGGCAGCCGCTGATCCGGCGGCCGAGACAAGCGCGGCTTCTGACCGGCTGATGAGCTACTACCTGCGCGCGGCTCGCGCCGCCGACGTCCACCTGACCAGGCGCGGCCGGGTCGCGCCCGCTGCCCCGGCAGCACCAGCGCCCGGCACCGGCGGAACCTGGCGGTCCCCGAACTTCACCACGCGTGAGGCGGCAACGGAGTGGCTGGAACGCGAGCGGCTGAATGTCGATGCACTGATCATGGAGGCCATCCGCCGCGACCGGCCCGCCTTCGCGGTTGAGCTCGCCGCCGCGATGCACGCCTTCCTGCGGTTCCACGGCCACTGGGATCACGCGCTCGGGCTGCACAAGATCGCGCCTGGACGCGGGCGATCAGGCATGGGAGACGAACGGGCCGAGGCAAGGGCACTGACGAACCTCGGTGACATGCAGATGGCGGCGCGCGACTACCCGGCCGCCGCGACCAGCCTGAGCAAGGCGATGCAGGTCTGCCGCAACCTTGCCGACCAGCCAGGGGAGGCGGCCGCGCTGACCCAGCTCGGTGCGGCGCTGTACCTCACCGGCGACAATCAGACGGCGGCTGAGCACCTGGGGCGCGCGCTTGAGCTGTACCGCGATCTTGGTGATCTGCAGGGAGAGGCGCTCGCGCTCAGCAGGCTCGGCAGCGTGCAGATCGTGACCGGTGACTACCTGGCCGCCGGTCACGGGCTGTCCAGGGCCTTCGAGTTCTACCGGCAGCTGGGAGACCGTCTCGGAGAGGCCTACGCTCTGAACGATCTCGGCGCCGTCAGGCAGGCGACCGGGAGATACCGACGAGGCGGCCGCCGATCTTGGCAGCGCGCTTGGCATCTACAGGGAACTCGGTGACCGCCTGGGCGAGGCCAACGCGCTGCTCGACCTCGGTAGCGTCCAGCAGGCGACGGGCGATTACGCCGCCGCCCTCGCCGGCCTGACCGGCGCGCTCGAGCTCTACAACTCAATTGACGACCGGCTCGGCAAGGCGAACGTACTGCACCAGCTTGGCGCGGTGCAGCAGGCTACGGGCGATAGCGATGCCGCGGGCGAAAGCCAGCGCATGGCGCTTGAGCTGTACCGCCAGCTTCGTGACCGGACCGGCGAATCCGACGCGCTCATACGCCTAGCCGAGATCACGCTGGAGGCTGGGCGGCCAGCCGATGCCAGAGCCTTCTTCTCCCAGCGCGATCGCGATCGCGACCGAGATCGACTCGCCGCTCGGGCAGGCCAGGGCTCTTGAGGGAATCGGCCGATGCGACCTGCGGACCGGTCACGCCGGGCGAGGGCGCGGCCGCGCTGTCGCGGGCGCTGGTGATCTACCGAGCGGATCGGCGCTCCCCGCGCGGAAGCCGTAGCCCAGGCGCTTGACGAGCTCGGTGCCCGGGGCGATGCGGACAATTAGCTCGCTACTCGCCCAGTTCGGAGAGGAGCGCAGCCCGCCTTTCCTCAAGGGCTTTCAATTGAGCAGACAACTGTCTCCGCTCTAGGCGCTGACGAGTTCTTCGAGGCGCGCGCCGATCACGGAGACGCCGGGACAGGGCACGCGCTTGTAGTACCAGGGCTTCCGCGGCGCATCAGCGACTCGCCGTCCTCGGCCCAGGTGAATTTCGGCTTGCGCAAGACCTTCCGGAACACCGCGTCGACCGTTTCCGGATAGGCGGCAGCCAGGCGGCGGAACGGCGCCGGGCCGATCGATTCCGATCGCAGGTACTCACTCAGGGCGTGGGCGTGCAGCTCGTCGGCTGCGAGAGCCGGGTCGGCGAACAGGGCACGCAGCATCCCGTACTCGTAGTAGAAGCTGAGTCCGTCGGTCTCGTCGTAGATGAGGCCGACGGTATCGGCGTCGACGAGTCCGGGCGGCAGGACGACGCGGGCATGTCCACGCCGGGGAGGTTCGGTGGCCGACGGTCAGCTGGCCTGCGGGCCAGCGCGATCTCCTGGCGGTGACGGTAGTAGGCGTTGAGCCGTTCCTCGGCTTCGAAAGGCGGAAGGACCAGCTCGTCGGTGCCGAAGAACTCCATGAACGCGGTCCTGTCCTCCCGCATCTGGATCCAGCCTTGCTCGAGTTTCCGGGGGTTACGGTAGACCAGTTCGGGCTGTGTCATCGCCAGCGCGAGCGCGACCTGCGCGACCTCCCCAGCGCCGGACTTAGGGTACGGCGACAGCGTCCCGGAGAGCTGCCATGCGCCTGGGATGGGGTTAACGCGTACGAGCCTGGCGATTACGAATCCGCCCTCGGGCAACTGGCCGAAAGGGGCCGGGCCAAGGTTGGAGTACACGCGGTACTCCAGATCATCGAGCAGGTTAAGCAAGACGAGGGAGTCCCGGTCGTTGCGGCGGATCTCGAAGACCCCCTCCACCGGGTCGCGCCAACCTCGCAGCAACTCCCGGTCAGCCGCTGTCAGCCGAGGCTGCCCAGGCTGCCCAGCCAGGAATAGATCCAGCACGGTCTTGCCGTTCGGCAGGCGATGCTGGAGCGCGAACCGGTCGATGACACTGATCTCATGGCCCTCGCGCAGACCCTGGCCGGGACCGGCGGAGTCGACCGTGAACTGCCCCAGTTGCCGTTGGAACCGCGGCCTGAGCGCGAAGTCGACCAGGCTCCGCTTCAGCTCCCCGCTGCGCTTGAGTAGGGAAGCGAGCGACGGCTCGCCGCTCTCACGCGCGAGCCGCGCATTGTCGCCAAGCCCATCCCCGGAAGCCGCAATGTCCACCCGGGAACCCTACTGCCGCCCGTGACGCCTTTCAGTCCGATGAGCGCTTCCGCCCGGCGCGCGTGGAGCAGCCGGGCATCGGCGTTGCGTATTGATGTTCCTGATACGTGAATCGCCCAGCCTTCTCATCCACGGGAGCGCGCAGCGCGCATCGAAATCTGTTGGCTTATTGGAGGCTCGGGCTGCGGGGTGAATCTGAGGTGCCGGAGGCGGGTGGTGCGGCTGTGCCGGGTGGGTGCTGCCCGCCAGAGGCCGACCGGCGCTAGTTTCCGTGATCACGATCGCGGGCGTGATCACGGAGCATGACACCTGCCCTGACCTGCGTCTATCTCCGTGATCATGCCCCGGACCATGACTACGGAGACTGGCGCTGGGCGGAAAGTCTCCCGCACCCGGGAACCGGCCCGAGAACAGGTGCCGGTGATGCCGGTGTGACTGAAGAGGCATCGCGCGCGGCGTGCCTGGGGCGGGG